>CAVYKS010000006.1:0-28213 GCA_963769145.1 uncultured Actinomycetota bacterium | reverse complement strand
GATCGGCGGATGGCTAGACGAGGCGAGTTGTCGAGCCGCGTCGCCCGGCTGCGGCGATCCCCCTACCGATGTCGGTGACTAGTGATTCACCGGCTTCGAGAGGGTTCACATGAAGAGTCGCAAGGTTCTGAGCGCGCTGGTGGCCATCTTCCTCGCGCTGCTCATCGCCGCGTGCGGGCGCCCGTCCGCCGGCGCGGGCTGGATCCGGCTCCCTGGGTACCGGTCATCGGCTCTCGCGATCGTGGGCGGCAACCTCGCAGTCGATCGGCAGCAGGTCATCTCCGTGATCGCCCAGTCGGCCCGGCCGAACGAGCACCTGGAGCTGATCGAGGCGGACTCCAGCGCGGGCGATCCCACCATTGCCAGCGTCTCACCGGCCGCGCCTATGACGCCGGGGCCGGCCGCGCCGAAGAGGCTGTCCCCCGATCCGACTCAATACCAGATCGACGCGCATAAGACTCAAGAAGCGGCCTACAACGAGAACCGAGCCGACGACGTGCGCCTGCTCCGCGCCAAGCTGGCGTCGAGCATACGAACGTGGTCGGAGGGACTTGACACCCGGCTCGCGGAGGTGAGCCAGCCCGACCCGGCGCGACTGGACGTCCAGGCCGGTCTTGCGACGGCGGTCGGCTACTTCTCCAGCCTGCAGCAGGCTGGAGTCGCTCTCGGCACCCGGCGGGTGGCCGTGGTGCTCTGGCCACGGTCTGGCTCGGCTTCCGCGATACCGCTGGCCCCCGACAGCTTGGTCGGCGTTACCGTCGTGCTCGCCAACTTCCCCGGCGACCAGCGCGCCCAGGCGGAATGGCAGGCCGACCTGCTACAGGCGGGCGCCAGCCGCGCGATCGTGCTGACCGCTGGCGCGATGACCCAGCTTGGTTCGGTCGCCTCTGATGGGCTGTCCGGGCACGCGGGCCTCGCCCTTACCGTGGTCAGGTTCGCTCTTGGCCGGGCAAGCCTCGACACCGCCACCCGCCGCGCGCTCATCGGTCTTGCCGACGAACTGAAAACCACTTACCGGAACTCACCGGCGAATGTCCTAGGCTTCGCCGATCCGCTTGGTGCGTACTCGGCTAACCTGCGGCTGTCATTCGCGCGTGCGACCGCCGTCCAGGATTTCCTGGTCAGCCACAAAGTGTCGGCATCCAGGCTGTTCGCCGTCGGGTACGGGCCCGCGCTTCCAGTCTCGCCAAGCGTGCCCAACGGCGCTCAGCCACTTGACCGGCGCGTAGTCGTGGTCATCGAGGTGGCTGGCTGACGCTGATCACCTAGTTGCGCGCACCGCCCGGAAGTCCGGATTGTTCACGCAAGATGAGCTACCTCCGGACAAAACATCACACACTCCCCTGGCGGTCGCCATGCTCGCACGCAGATTGGCGTCGTGGGTGTTAAACGCCATCGACGGCACGGCCAGGAACTTGTCGGTGCCAAGTTTCAGCAGTTTCTCCCACGATTGTCCGCCGCCCCAGCCATCCTGCGCCGCCCTGATGCCCTTGGTCGTGATCGCCCAGTAGAGGTCCGCTTCGTCGACTAGCCGCGGATGCGCCGTATTCAGGACCAAGGCACCGTCCTTCATCGACGCGAATTCCCGCTTGGCAAGCTCGCAGACCTCCGAAGCGCTCGGTCCTGGCCGGTGCAATGAAACCACGTCGCACGTGGCCAGCAATTCGTCCTTGGTCGCGTAGCTGATTCCCAGTGCCTGCTCGGCCTGCTGGTGGCGATGCGGCCCGAAGTACACCACATCCATCTCCAGGCCTAGCTTCGCGATCCGGGCGAGCCGGGCCCCGATGCGGCCGAGGCCAATGATGCCAAGCCGGCGTTGGTACAGGTCAGTGCCGGGCGCGTGCAGATCAGCAGGGCCCTCGCCCGGGATGGCGATCCGTTCAACGAATGGCCTGGCCATCGCGATCATCAGCAGGACCGTGAACTCCGCGACTGAGACCGCGTTGGTGCCAGGTGAGTTAAGGAACGCGATGCCTAGCTCCATGGCCCGCCGCCAGCCAGGCACATTGGCCTGGTAGTCCGTTCCCACCCAGGCAACAGCCTCCAGCATCGTGGCGGCCTCGAAATGGGCCGCGGAAGGCTCCTCATAACCGCCGATCAGGTATCCGCTCACCCCGGCCAGCGACTCGGCCAACTCCGCCGAGGTAAAGGTATCCTTGGCGATGTAGCAGACTTCGAACCCGCGGCTCGCGATGTAGTCCCTGGCCGACTCCGGCACCATTGAGGTACCGGTGACTAGCACGATCTTCATCACGAAGGTTTCATCAGACCGGGTTCAGCGACTTCAGGTCCGTCAGCACCGCGCGCAGGATCTCACACCCAGCCTGAACCTGCTCGGTGTCGCGCATCAAGGCGATGCGGGTGTACTCACGTCCGTCGTCGGCGTAGGAGCGGTCCCAGTAGAACAGACGGCCCGGCAGGATCTGCAAGCCACGATTCGCGCACTCCGCGATGATCTGCTCACAGTCAGCGCCTAGCCTGACCCACTCGACGCTCATCTCCTCATCAGGCCGCATGACGGGCGCGATCCCGCAGTCGAGCAGCGTCCGCTGAATAATCCGCCGGTTGGTCCCGATCAAGTCTTTGACCGCGGTGAGATGGCCCGCGCAGGCCCCATCCGGGTCAAGGCACCTGGAAAGCAACTCCATCTCGAACGCCGAGGTGTTCAGCAGGATCTCCTCGTGGATCTGTTCAACCTCACTGACCAGGTCCGACGTGCACGTCACGACGCTCATCTTGCTGTCAAGCAACGAAAGAACCTTGCCGGTGTCGTCGATCATCAGCGCCGACGCGCCCTGGCTGTCAGCCACGGCGAGCAGGTCGGTCGCATACTCCGGTATCAGGTAGCGGAACGACAGATCGAGAATCAGCAGTACCTTCTGTCGCGCCGACCAATCGAACAACTTGCTGATCTCAGCAAGAGGAAGTCGCGCGCCAGTCGGATTGTTCGGCAATACGACGAACAGGCTCTCCACTTGCTGACTGTCCAGGTAGTCGAAATCGACGACCGGGCAGATCGCCTGCTCGGGTACGGAGCGGATCTTGACGCCGTTCATCTCGACGAGCGCAGCCAGGTTGTCGAAAGTCGGCACCATCAGGTGAACGCTGAGGCCTCGCCCGCGCAGCAGCTTGGCGGCAAGATCGACCGAAATCGAGGCAGAGTAAAGCACATAGCTGCGATCGCTTGGATATTTCGTCATTAGCCGCGTGGACAGCGCGTCGAGGAATCGATGCTCGGCGCCGACAACGTCAGTCGCGCCGGAATCGACGATTTCGTCGTATCCGCGGCGCAGGCTGAGCTTCACCGTGTCGGAGAGCGTCTGGCGGGCGTGGCCATCCGCTAGGTTCACTGACTTGGTCAACCCGCGGCGCTCGATCTCCGTCAGGCTTCTGTCAGGCACGGGTCGCCGCCTGCGTGTCGGAGGCCGCCACGATGTGGTAAAAGGTGGCGTCACGGACGAACTGGCCGGTCTTCAGTACAGCGCTGACCGCGATCCCAGGGATGTCCTCCAGTGCCTGTACCGTCTCGCTCAGGCGTCGCTTGTTCGGTGATGCGTCCTCGAACTCGATGATCGCCGTGTACTTAGGGTAGGCGACCTGTGCCGCTCGAAATGAGGCGCAGAGCAGGCCGGTCGTGTTCCAGTCGGGCGGTGACGAGGCGACACAGGACGAGTAGCGATCGGCCACTCCGAATACCTCACGGGCCACGAGCCCGCGCAGATCGCACATGCCCGGCTCGCTTGCCGCCTCGTGCCAAGGGCTGGCTGCGATCGACCCGAATGGTGGTGACGTGAAAATCACCGCTTCTGGCTGAGGGATCGCGCCTACCCAGGAAGCGGGTTCGCGGCTGTCGCCGCACCTGAAGATCGAGTCGGCCACGGCCATCCGGTGCTCAGCACGCAGGCCGGACGACAGCAAACCGAGCAGGTCGGACCTGCGGCGGTAACGGGTGTCCTTATTCGTTATCCCTACCAGCGCAAGCGCTAGGACTCGGGCCGGAACGCTATTTTTAAGCAGCCAGGCGACTGATACGTCATCGGGCAAGTGTTCGGCGGCAAGCGCAACATCAACATCGGAGAGAGTAGCCTTAGTCAAGGCTACCGCAGCAAGAATAGGGTCAAGCTCAATACCATAAAAAGGAACGCCGAGTCTGCTCGCAGCCAGCCCTGTGCAGCCTGCTCCGCAGAACGGGTCAACAATTATCTGCGGCACCTTCCGGGTCATGTCAGGGATCTTCTGGTAAACGTCAAGAATGATGTAAGCCGTGGTCAGAACGTTTGAAGAGAACTCAGTCTGCAACCATCTATCAACCGGGTCATCCGTGTCCGGATGATAATCCTTCGCAGTGTAGGTGGTAATACGACCTGCGAAGTCTGTCGTAGCTTGCGACATCTCTAGTCTTCCAATTTCTCCTAAAGTTATGATGCGGAACGCCGACCCTGGGCTAACTATGTACCCCAATCATGAAGCTCCTACTATCTCGATAACGCGGGCTCCAGTCGCCGGATCCTGGGATGCCTCAACCTCCCGTGGCATCCGAAGCCTGTCGAGAAGCATAGTCGGCACAACAAGGTTTGCACCCGCTGAATGATGGGTAACACGCCGCGGCGGGCGGCCGTTCTTGCGCGTGGCCGCTGGCCTGGCCGTCACCGTCGCCTCCGCATGTCATCCGAGGCGACCGCCGGCCAGCTGGCCGGGCTCGCGGCGGACTCGTGCTCGAGGTGAGTCCTGGCGCTGTCGCGGACGATCTCGCTCGGCTCGGCCGCCGTCGCGAAGCGCTCCAACTCCTCATTGCTGAAACCGGTGAGCTTGCCCGCAGCCTGAATCGCCCGCGCCCTGACGATGGTATCGGGATGGGCAAGCAACGTCCGGATCGTCGGAACGGCCCGGTTGTCACCAAGCTCGCCTATCGAGAAGATGACGTCCTCGAGCAGGAAAGCATGGGTGGCGGGATTTTCCGCTAGCGCGATAAGGCTGTCGAACCCGCGCTTCACCTGGAAACGGCCGATCAGGTACGCGAACATCGCCCGGGCATAATCCGAGCCGACAGATAGCTGGTCGATCAGCAAGGCCTGGAATTGCTCGCTGTCGACGAGCAGGTCACCGGCGAGGCCGTTGAGCGACCAGGCCGCGTCCTCTCTGATCGATGCATCGAGCTCTTCGTCAGAACGGATGAAGTCAGCGATGGCCGGCAGGCAGTCCTTGACGCCCATCGCTCCGATCGAGTTGAAGCATGCCGACCTCAGGTTCGCCGACGCCGACTTGTCCAGCGCCGTGGTCAGCAGCAGTTGCGAGCTTCGCTGTGATTTGAGCTTGCCGAGTGCCATGGCCGAGACGAGGTCAAGCTGGTCAACCCGGTCCCGCAGGAAACCCTCAAGCAGCGGAACGGCTTCGTTACGTCCGCGCACGCCAAGGGTCCAGACCGCGTTGACCGCCTGCGGCGCGGCTTCGCCGTCAGCGAGCAGGCGCAGCAACGAACTGTCGTCGATGCCGTCCAGCTCTCTGTACGGCCTAGGCGGGTATTTCTGGCACCAGTGGTGCATCTCGCTGACGATCCGGTGCGGCAGGTCCTCCGAGCACTTATCGGCGATCAGCAGCAACGCGGAGACCAATTCATAGTTGAATGACGTGGTACCGAACTTGTATTCGTAAAGCGCCTCGACGATGCACCGGTCGACGAACGCCGGACTCACGTGCGACGCCGTCTTGATGCACTCAGCCGCCAGCACCCGGTTCTTTAGCCGCAGGTGCTGGACCAGCTCGGTAGCGTCAATCAGCAGTCCGGCCAAGAATACGATGCTGTGGGCCCACTCCGGCCTCGTCGACAGGTTGGCCACATCCTCGATATCGACCTCATTCATGCGCAGGCGCCGATGCAGCGCCACCGCCGTCAGGAACTCCTGAACGGAATAGTGCACGAACTGGAGAACTCGCCTCTCTGACCGCAGGATCCCGTCGCTGACCAGATCGCGCAGGATCTCCAAACCATCGATCGTGGACGGCAGCACGTACTGGCTGACCAGCTTCGTCATCACCGGCTTGATGACCTGCTGCGCCCTGGGCCAGTCGAACGTAGCCATTCGGTTGTCACACGCGTAGGCCAGTTCGGCTATGAGCTCCATCTTCGCTGAGCTTGACAGCTTGGGCAGCGTGTACTTCGCATCGGCTGGATCGGCGATAAGCGCGTAGACGAACTCGCGGTGCAGTTCGATGTCATCGTCGGGCACTACGCCATCATCGGAATAGGACTGCAAAATCATCCGCAGCGCGAGCGGCGACTGGCATAGCTGCCTGGTCCGCTCGTTCATCTGACCAAGCACGGCGGCGGGATCGATCTGCAGGCTCCCTATGGCCTCTTCGATCTCCGCCGACGACAACGTCGACATCGTGTATTCCCTGCTGCCAAGCAACGCGGGCGTTGGCGTGTCCTCAGGACGCGCCAGCACGGCGAAATGGATATCAGGGTACCTCCGCCTGATAGCACGCAGATCCGAATCGAACGCCGCCCTGGCCTCGTCGCCCTGGACGGCTTCGAAGCTATCGAAAATGAGAGCGACCAGGCCAAGCGCAAGCCCCCGCTCAAGATCGGTCCGGTCTATCAGACCATTCAGGGCCTGTTCGAGCAGGTGCTCCTTCGCGTTATAGGACGATAGGTCGATGCGCAGTGCCAGTGGCGTCGCTGACCACTGCACCGCGGTCAGCGCGGAAACGCTGCTGCGGCCAGACCCGGATTCACCCTTGACGAAGATGCTCCCGCCTCCCCCGCTTTCCGCCAGCGCCTCAGCCAGGGTCACCTTCGGCAGTTCGACCTGCGGATCGAGTGACCCCGGCAGCAGCCGCACCTGCCCCACCCGCCACATAGGGTCTTTGGCGTACTGGGTCTGGATAATCTGCCGTTGCTTGATGGCCGCCCGCCGGAGGCGCTTGACAATTCGCGGCCGCAAAATCCCATACCCAATTCGGCGGAACCGGACATAAGGACGCGGGGCGGCAACCTCTCCCTCATTGACCCGGCGACGCCACTGCCTCAGAAGGAAAACCATACCTTGGACGGTTAGGACGATCACACCGCCGATCACGGCGACAACGAGACTCTCCATCAGTTACGCCGATCAGTGTTTTCGCCTTCTAGCTGCCTGGGTGTCGCGTTCGGGGAATTGTATAGGAACTCATGCCCCAGTAGCGTCTTCAGGGCTAGTTGTCACTCTTTTGTCAGTTGACGCGCCGCGATTACCGGCCCAGCAGTACGTCGATGGCCCCGTTGATCGCTCGCAGCAACTGCTCATAGCCGACATTGGCTCGCCCGTGGGCAAGTACCCAGGTCAGCACCGTGTCGGTGAGGGCCGCGCGGGACATCGCCGCCTTGGCGTGCAGTTCGTCGGCCATGTGCCTGTCATGAAGCCGGTCGGCCCGGCGAGCCACGAACTCGGCGCTCGCAACCGCTTTCGGAACCCGGTGCGACAGCAGGACGAACCCGACGGCGACCAGTGCGGCGGACAGGCCGGTCAGGGCCAGTGCCTGAATGGCTGCCGACCCGACCGCCGACCCCGCGGTCACCGTCAGGTAATTCAACCTCAGCACGAACATGCCGACGAATCCGGCGCCGAGCGCGCAGCCCAGTATTCGGGCCGCGACCTTGCGCCGCTTGTCGACGAACAGGTCAAGCAGCCACATCGCTCCCCCGAGGGCCACGCACAGCAGGACGGCCAGTATCAGCGTGGATACCTGGTCCAGTCCGAATGCCTGGGCGCTCCAATAGGCGGGCAGCGCGTCGAGAAACGCGAGCGCGATGGCAAGCGCGGTGCCGACGGCCCGGTTCACCTGCCGATGCGAGCCCGCCTTGTGCCGTTCGGCGACGGCGCGCGCCTTGGTCTCGGCCGCTTCCTTGCCGGACCGCTCGGCGCCGACGTCGAATTGTTCGGCAGCCGCCTGGTCATGGCGGGCCTGGAGAAACTGTTCGTGCGCGAGGGCGGATTCCGATAGCAAATCTCCGATAGCGCTCAATACCACCGAGACCGGAGATTCACCTACCTCGTCTTGCGGGGCTTGCCCAGACTGGTCCGGTTCCGACACTCTATGAA
This sequence comes from uncultured Actinomycetota bacterium, assembly GCA_963769145.1. Classification (GTDB taxonomy): domain Bacteria; phylum Actinomycetota; class Actinomycetes; order Streptosporangiales; family Streptosporangiaceae; genus Chersky-822. The sequence goes on along the minus strand of CAVYKS010000006.1, from coordinate 20,132 downwards.
GCGTCATTGTGTACTCCTTTTCTTCGGTAATTGCTAGGTAGGGGGAAGGCGACGGGGGGACTGTGGGCGTCGAACGGTTGGCCGACCGTTACCTGAACTGGCTTTACGGCCAGGCATCCGCGCGAGCCGACCTGGCGATTCTGGTGCGGGTCGCCGGGGCGGTCGTCGCTGTGGAACGGCCTTCGCCCGAGTTGTCCGACGCCCTGCACGACGAACTCGGCATAGTCCTAGCCGCGCTCGAAAGCCACCGGACCGAGGTCGCGATCGCCCTTGGCCGGATCAGGCCGGGATCTGCGATCTTGGTCGCGGCGCTTGACCACGTCGAGCTTCGCCCGGCGGCCTGCACCGGCCTGGCCCATCAACTCGCGGATGGTGAGGTCGAGCGGCGCTACCTGGGCCTGCTCGGATCGCCCGACTCCGGCGTGGTAGTCGACGCGCTGCGCGGGCTCGGCACGGCTAAGCCGCGCTGGTGGCCGACGCCCAGGCCGGCCGATCCTTTCATCCGCGAGCTTCCGAGCACCATCTTGTCGGCCGTCTTCGGCCTGCTCGGGCACGCCGAGGCGGCCGTTGTCGCGGCGGCGCTGCGGGTGCTGGAAGGCCGTGAACTCCCCGATGAACTCCTCGACCAGGTCATCGCGCTGCTCGGACAAGAAGACCACTCGATCGCCGCCCGCGCCGGTCTCGCCTTGGTGGGCACGGACCTGCCCGAGAACGTGATCGACAGCGTCGTTGGCCTGCTGGCAAGCCCGCGACCTTCGATAGCCGCCGGCGCGAGCCTGGTACTCAGCCGCCAGCGACTGAACGAGCCGCAACTCGGACAGATCGTCGCCTTGCTGCGGCGGCCCGACCACGGCATTGCTGAGCGCGCCATTTCTATCCTCGCCGCGAGAGAGCTGACCAAGCTACTGCTCACCGAAGTGCTGGCGCTGCTTGACCACCCGGAGCCGCTTGTCGTCTGCAACGCGCTGAGCGTGCTGCAGTACCTGCGGCTCGGCTCCCCGGCCCTGGCCAAAATCGTCGACTTGCTTGAGCACCCCGACCCGCTGGTGATCCTGACGACGCTGAGCGTGCTCGATCGGCGTTACCTTCCGGACGGCCTGCTCGAACGGATCATCGGCCTGCTTGACCACGGCACTCCGACGGTCATCGCGGCCGCGCTGGAGTTGCTCGAGGACCGGTTCCTGCCCGCGGAACAGCTTTACCGGATCATGGGCCTGCTGGAGCACGAAGATCCGTCCGTAGTCGGCACTGCCTCCAAGCGGCACAGCGGGATCGCCCTGGCCGGATCGCTGGGAGTGTTGCGCGGGCAGCCGCTCTCTCCTGAGCTTCAGGCCACGATCGCCGACCTGATCGAGCACCAGGATACGAGCGTGGCCAAGCAAGCGCTAACGGCACTCGACGGGACGGACCTGCCGGACGGCGTCATCCCCCGGGTCATCGCCTCGCTCGCTCGCCGCGATCCGTCAGTTGCCAGCCATGCCCGCTCATTGCTGACCGGGCGTCAGCTTCCCGGTCCGGCGCTCGCTGGCCTGCGCGGTCTGCTCGACCACCCCAATCCGGTGGTGGTAACCGCCGCGCTTGATCTGCTGGCCGGCCATCAGTTCGATGACGAGGCGCTCGTCAAGATCATCAGTTTGCTTGGCCACAAGGACGGGACCGTGGCCTGGAGCGCTCTCGCCGTGCTCATCGGCCGTCCGCTCGATGACGATCTGCTGGTCCGGGCGGTCGAGCTGCTGCTGCGCGCCGATGAAACGGACATCAGCCTGCTAACCCGGCTGCTTAGCGGACGGGCAGTTCCCGAACGGGGGGCGGCCATGCTCGCCGCCTGGCTGACCACTGATCCGGGACACCGCTGGCCGGTCGCGGTCGAGGTCGCCTGGCCGCCGGATCGGGTCGCGGACATGGCTACCCACGTGCGGGCGATGGCCGCGGCCAACGCGGTGACCACGGTCCCGGCCTTGGCCGGGCAGGCCGCGGCGGCGGCCAGGCGATGGCTGGAAGGCGAGCGCCAGGAGGGCTGGGTGCAGGTCGCCCAGACGGCGCTGGCCGAACTCGATGGTCCACGAGAGGACGGAAACAGGGGGGATTAGCATGCGACGACGCACGCCGGGGAAGGCAGCGCCCTTCTCCCTACCAAGGTGCCTGACCGGTCGGTTCAGACGACCGGGGCGAACTGAGGGATGGCACCTGTGAACGGCTGGGCAGAAGTTAGCGGCGCGGTAGCCGCGGCACTGGCCGAAGACCGGCATTCCACTGATCCGGACGACCCGTTCGCGCAGTCGATGCTGGCCGCGGTGACTGGTGCACCGTCACCGCGCCTGCGCCAGAAGATTGACCGGCTCAGATCGCTTGGGCCGGCGTCGGAGGCGGCGTTTGATCCGCTGATTTTTCAGTACGACGTTCCTGTCTTGCTGCTGAGCCGCCACATCGTTGATGTGGCGGCCGGCGCTGTGCCCGCGAACGCTGTCTGGCTGGCCGATCTTCCTGACGCCGGTGAACCGCTGCGACGGCGGGTGATCGGCATCGTCGCGGTGGCGGCGCTGTCGACCCTCCGGCTCGAGTCGGTCAGCAACGAAGGCGTCCTGATCGGGGTGCGGCGTCGGCTTCCCGACTTTGACCAGGCGCATTGGAGCGCCGCGCTCGACTCGCTCGCCCGGCGGACAGCGGAACTGCACGACCTCCTGGGCGCTGAACCTGAGCGGCGCAATACCTGGCGTACCGTCGCGGCCGATGACCGGGTGATGGCCGAGGCCGTCGCCGCCGCCGCCGTGGCGGGCGTGGCTGACGGCAGCGGCGTGCCACCGGACCGCTGGCTCTTCCCGTTCCACGTGTTCTGCAAGCTGGCCCTCAGCGCGGCCGAGGACGCTCTCGGCACCATCGAGAGCTGGCTGGGAATCGAATTCGCGCCGGGTCTTCACACCACGGAGCGGGCCGGGAGCTTGGCCGTGCTCGTGGAGGCCCAGGCTAGCGTCTTGCATCTAGGCTGCCGCTGCAAAGCCGAAACCGACCCGCAGGACGTGGCTTACGTGCGCAGAGGTCCATGCAAGCAGGCGGACCACGACCTAAGATCCTGGCAGCCGGGCGGTCTGAAACCGACCGGCCAGGGCGGGCGGTACGCGACCACTTTGTGGGGCTGGCAACGGCGCTGGCTTGGTGGCGCCGACGCGAGCCGGGCCAGCGGCGACAGCCGGGCCGGCGGCCGTCCGGCCTTGCGGCCACACGATGTGGCTGGAAGCGTGCTCGCGCGACGATGGCTGCATGAAACCCGGGGCCTACCCGGCCCGGTCTTGCTATACGACCGCATCCTGCCCGAGTTCTGCCTGAATTGCGGGCGCAAGGTCGAACTGGTCGCCGCGCCGTCGCAGGTCGGTCTGGTACGAGTCGAGCGAGCCGACTGCTGTGATCAGCCGCAGCGGGTGTACCGCTGCGAATTCGCGAGCCGTCAGGGAAAGCGGGTTGTCAAGCCGAAGCTCGGGCTGATAGTCGCATCGGCGAGCGGAGCGGCCGGTTACCGATCTACTGAATCGCTCGGCCCGTTGTGGCTGTGCGGCTCAACCGGCCGCTACTTCATTGACGTGCCGTCCTGCCCAAGTTGCGGTTCGGCGGTGAACGCGGGTCAGCATCAAGCCGTGAACTATGGCTGGGTGCTGCTGCCACTCGCCGACGCGTGGACAGCCCTCGAGCTCGGCGCCGTCCACTCGGAGTCTTCGGCTGAGCTGGCCGCGGGTTCGGCGATCGGTCCAGCGGAACTGCGGTTCCTTGAAGAGGCGTTCGACAAGGTTCAGCCAGGCCACAGCGGCCGGCTTAAGTCGCCAGGAGAAGCCTGGGACATCGCGCGGGCCTGGTCGACGGAAGAAATAGAGCAGTTCAGGGGCATTGCCGGAGAGCGTAGCCTTGAGCTGCTCTTTTTGTGCAAGCAGATCACGCAGATCCCGCCGCCCCCGAGCGACAGCGGAAGATCGTGGGGGTAGAGATGCGCGAGTATGCGGACCAGCTATTGCGGGCGGCAGCCGAGTTTATCGATCGTGATCCGGGCACCCCCGGGTTCCTCGATCGCTTCACGGCGAACCTGAGCGGGAACCCGCTGGCCGGCCGGCTACTTGACGAAGCACTTATGGCACGACAGCGCGCCGGAAGAATTCGTTTCGCTCTAGGTGCGGGTGACATCAGGACGGAGGTGACTTCCTCGGGTGCCCGGCTGACCGCGTGCCTGCTGGCCACCCAGGACAGCATGCTCATAGCGTCGGTACAGATCATCGATGCTGAAAGCAGCGAAGTGGCTGGTGTCGCCATCCGGATCCTTGACATAACCGGGGAGAAACTTGAGGTAACCGATCGGGCCGGGCGGGCCGACCTGCCCGCCGTCGGCCGTTCGGTGTTCCTCCAGGTGGGCGACTACCGCGCCACGACCGGCCCGGGCGAGCATCAGGGGACCGACGTGGTCTCGTTGCGACCGATGTCGCACCAGGGCAGCCTGTCGCTCAACGCCGCAACGGAGGCTCCCGCGACACCGCCATTGGCGGAGCACTACCAGCCGCTGACCGCGATGGCTGGAGTGACGTTGTGGAGTCAGGACAGAGCTGGCGGTTGCGACCTGACGCTATCTTTTCGGGGTCCGATGCCGACGTCAGCGGGAGCCCGTCCGAACGTGCCGGGCGCCCAGTTTGTCACCTGGGGGCGGAGCGGGGCCGAGCGGCGCTGGATCGTGCCATTGTCGCCGAGTCCGCTTGGGTTGTCCGGGTCCTTGTACGGCACTGACGAAGATTGGCTCGACCGGCTGAGCCTGCGGGTTCGGTCGATGGATGACTGCGTCGTCGAGCTAGGAGATGACCTCGGCGAGGTAGTGACCCGCAGCGTCAGGCACACAGATGCCCCGAACGCGTGGCTGGCGCTCAGTGAGCGCCTCGAACCTGGACCCGAACGCACGGCGATCGGGTCAGCACTCGCGGACCGCGACGCGCTGTCATGACCGGCTGGGTGCTTCGCTACGACCCTGATAGCTGGGCGCACGACCTCGGCGAATGGTGGGGGCCGCTGGCGCGGATAGCGCGCGATAGCGACGGCAGCGCCAGCGCCTGGATGCCTGCCCTCGGAGTCGAGGAGTTCTTCGATCGCCGCTTGCTCAGCCAGCCGGCCGTGTTCACCCCGTGGCTCTGCCTCGCCGCTGCCGCGGTGTCGGCCTCATCCGCGTGCCGAGCGGCGGAAGTCGCGGGTCCGGCGGCCACGCCCGGCGAGCGGCACGGCGCCCTGGCGCATGCCGTCGTGGCCTTCGAGCTGGCATTGGCGCTGCAACACATCCGGTGGAACGGCGCCACGATCAGGACCGGCGAGACCACATCCGCTGATCTGACCGCGGACGGGCTGGACGCGTTGGTCAAGACCGGCCACGAGGCACTCAGCGCCCAGGCCTGCGGTGCGGTCGCACTCGTCGCTGGCTGGCTGGCAATCAGTGGCCAGCCGCTACCGACACCAACAGCACCGAGCCTGCTGGCAGCGGCTGGTGACGCCGACCTCGACACCCCAGCCAAGGTCGTGGCCCGCGCGGCCAGCCTCGCTCAGCGGCGCTGGCCGGAACCGAGCCCAGTGCTCTGGGGTGTGGCCCACCTGGTGGAGCGGCTCGCGAACGGTGCGCTCGACGAGTTCGCGACACCAACGCGGCCTGACGACCTGCCCGCCGAGGCCGCCGCCAACGTGCTCTTGGTGTCGGATCAGGGCGAGCTCGGCCGATTTGAGGCCCGCCGCCAGCATTCCCTGCTCGACCCACCGGGCGACCTCGCCGTGCCTGACCTAGCCCGGCTGGCCTTCATGAGACCGGGCCCGGACTTCCTAAGCTCGGTCGCCGACGCGCTGGCCGCGGCCGGGCGGGCGCTCGGCGCGGATCGGCACCTGGCGCGGTTCGGTGAGGTCATCTCCTGGAGCTTGCAGATCGCCGGAGACGGTCACCCGCTCGCGGAGCGGACGGTTTCCGGCCGGTCCGCCGGGCTCGGCGCCTACGTGACTTTCCGCTCCCTGTGCAGCCCGGGCACGTTCGTCGAGCGCGACGTGGCCTTCACCGGCCAGGTGACACCAGAGGGTGCCGTCGGCGAAGTGCGGCAGGCAAGCGGGAAGATCGCGGCGGCCGGCCGGTTCGGAATCGATCTTGTGGTGCATCCAGCGGGGGCCTGGCTAGACCCGAACATCGCCGTGCGGCTTGAGCCGGTGCGGCGGGCGGAAGAGGCGCTCGTCGCGGCCACCAGGCAGCTTAGGGAGGTGAGCCGCTACCTGGAGGCCGCCTGCCATCTGGTGGCACCCGAGCCATGGTTGCGGGCCTGGCTGACCAGGGAGGGCCGGACCGACGCCGAGGTTCCGCTCCTGGAGGTGATGTGCCGCCAGGTCCAGGTCGGCGCCACCGACGATGCGAGCGCCGACGACGAGTTGACCGTGGCCCAGTGTCCGGCGCACCTGCTGGCCACCAGGCACCCAGGCCTCTCGTTCGCGATCAGCGCCGACGCAGGCGGCGGTAATACGGTGTCCGCCAAGCGCATGGTTGCCGAGGCAGCCCGCCGGGCGCTCGACGCGCTGCGCGGCGCTGGGTCAGACACCCAGCCAAGCGCGTTGACCCTGCCGCTGTACTTGCCGCTCTGGGAGCAACCGTCAAGCTGGGACGATCTCGTGCATACCTGCGTCGAGGCGCTGGCCGAATTGAGCGGCCCGCAGCTTGATGTCGCGGCGGCGCTGGCGAGCGCCTTGCGCGGGGAAGGCACGGGCGGGCGAGACTGGCGAGCACTCATCGTCGCCGACGGCACCGAACGGCTGCTGCGCGGCCCCGGACCGGCCGAGCTGGTCAACGACGGCGACTTCGTCGCTCTGCTAGCCGGAGCCGCTCGCCCCGGCCAGCCCTCCTGGCAGCCGAAGCTGCCAACCCAGGTGGTGCTTTGCGGACGCAACGCAAGCCCCGCCCATCAGCGCGCGACTTCCTGGTTGTGCCGCCTGCGTCGTGGTTCGGCGGCGGTGATGGAGCTTGAGCCGCTTTCCGACTCCGAGATCGACAAGTTCGTCGCGGGCCTGGCTCAGCCAGGGCCGGCGCTCGGCGACTGGAACCGTCACCTGGCCGCCAACCCGCTGCTGCTGGCGCTGAGCGTCATTGCCGGGCAGCCTGACGGCGACTGTGGCGCGACCGATCTGTTCGACCGCGGGCTCGACGTGCTGCTCGGGGACCGCCGCGACCAGCGCGGGTTCCTGGCCGAGATCGCCTTTCGCGCCGCGGCGGCGAAGGGCGAGCCCGCTGGCGAATTCGGAGTGCGCGACATCGCGGGTCCGCGGGCCGGGGCGGCGGTCGCCGACGCGCTCGCGGAGAACTACCCGGAGCGCGCGCTCGCCAACGCCCTCGACCGCGACGAACGGGCGGCCTTCGTGAGCGCGGAGCGAGATACCCACCTGCTCACGGCCTCGTCTGGAGGCTGGCGTTTCTTCCATGACCGAGCGTTCGCCTTTCTGGTGGCCGACCGGATAGCCCGTCGCGCCGCTAGTCCGGACCTAAGCGATGACCCGGACCTAAGCGACGTGTTCGGCGTGCTTGGCGATCACTTGGGTGATCCGTTCTGGGTCGACGTCATCGAATCGACCGGCAGGCTGCTCGAACTGCGGGACTCGGCGGTCAGCTCAGGCTGAGCGCGGGTCACGGCCGGCGCCTCGGTGAGCGCGGCGGCCGGCGTCGCGGCCAGCTTGGCAATACGCACGCACTCGGCGACCCACTGCTCGCTGTCGGTCATGGTCGGCCGGGTCAGCCTGCACTCCTCGACGACGAGAGATTCCCAGGTACTCGCGGCCGTGACCGCGTTGGCCTGGTCGGTGCTGGCGACGTCGGCGAGGTGTTCGCTCACGTTGCGAGCGCGCTCACTGCGCTGCCGCAAGCGGCAGCAGGACAGGCTCTCGCACCGCTGGATGGCCAACACCGCGGCCGTGACGGTCAGCACGAGGACGACGCCGAGCGCCACCGCCTCGATGACCAGCAACGCGGACAAGAAGCCGGCAATCAGCACGTGCAACGCCACGATGGCCGCGCACAGAAGCGCCGCCATCAACGTCAAGCCAACCGCGATGTTGCCGTGCATCAGGTGCTTCCGGCCGTGCACGAAAGCGACGGCACCGCCGAACACTCCAGTCGCGGCCACGAGCACGATCCGGCCGGGCCAGTCCAAGCCAAGACACAAGACGAACGCGGCCGCCGCGGCAACGGCCAGCAGCGCGCTCACGACGGCGGCCGTCGGCCAGAATCGGCCGCGACGCAACCCGCGCGGATCTTCTGACCGGCGACCGTGCTCGTGGCTGAGCTCCGCGTCCCGCGCGCGGCGGCCCGCCCGCCCAGCCGCCGCGGCTGAGTTGCGCGCGAGCACCATGCGGTGCCGGGCCTCTGACAGCGTGCCAAGAGCGAGGGGATGCGAATTCAGCAGATTGCGCAGCGCCTGCTGCGGGGTCAAGTCACCTAGCCCGCGGTCCATGGCCGCCTGCACCCTTGAGACCGCGGTGACCTGCTCTTCATCCATCGGAAACTCACCTCCGCCTAGTCGGACTCATCACGTCGAAGTGCCGACACCAGACGAGGTAGGGAGAGCCTTGGCTCCGCGTTAGGGTGGCAGGAGGGCGCGCGACCAAGGAACGGTGATGGCCATGTCCGCTGATGCTGAAGTCCCGGCCCCGACCTACGCGAGCCCGGTGGACTATGACAAGTACGGTGACTACGGGCCGGGCCGCGGGTTCGACCCAGGGCAGCGATTCCAGCGCCCCCGGTACCGCTTTCAGGGCCGGATCACGGCCGACGGTTCGAGCGGCTATCAGGCCGAACCGGGCCGCTACCACTTGTACATCTCGTGGGGCTGTCCGTGGGCGCAGCGCACCGCGATCGTCCGAATCAAAGTCGAGCCGTGCCTGGCCGACTGGGACGCACCCACCAGCCGAGCTCACTAGGCGACTTGTCATCAGTTTGTGCGCCGCAAAGTGGGCTAAAACGGTCAGCTGAGCAACCAAAACCGATGATAAGTTGGCTCGGTCGTTGGTTGATAACCAGTAGGATACCGAGTATCCTACTGGTTATCCAAGGTCAGTCGCGGGATTGGGGAAGCGAATGAGCGTGCCACATGCGCTACTCGCGTTGCTGAGCGAAGGGCCGAAGTACGGCCTGCAGCTTCGTCAGGAGTTCGAGTCGCGCACCGGCGAGGTCTGGCCGCTGAACGTGGGGCAGGTGTACACCACCCTGCAACGGCTGGAGCGCGACGGGCTGGTCGAATCTGACGGTTCGGGTGCCGACAGCCCGCAGCGAGGTTTTCAGATCACCGCGCATGGTGAAGAGGAGCTGGCCGCGTGGCTGCGAACTCCACCGGATCTAGCCACGCCGCCACGCGATGAACTGGTGATCAAAATCCTGGTGGCGGTGCGCGTTCCGGGCGTGAACGCAAGCGATGTGATCCAGGTGCACCGCAGGTACCTGATGGAGCTGATGCAGCAGTGGACCCGCATCAAAGAAGACGCGGGGCCGGACGACCTCGGATTGGCCCTGGCGGTGGATGCCGAATTGTTCCGGCTTGATGCGGTGCTCAGGTGGCTCGATGCGGCCGATGGCCGGATCAAGCGAATCCCGGCCGATGCCGCGCGAGCTATTTCACCTTCTGGGGCGATGCCGAAGTTGCGGCGGAACGTGGGGGCGCGGCGATGAATGCGCTGGAATTGCGGCAGGTTTCGAAGGTCTACGGCGAGGGTCCGGCGCAAGTACAGGCGCTGTCCGGGGTGGACCTGTCGGTCGCGGCTGGCGACCTGGTCGCGGTGATGGGGCCGAGCGGCTCTGGCAAGAGCACGCTGCTGACGATCGCTGGCAGCCTGGAGCGGCCCACCAGCGGCGAGGTGCTGGTCGGCGGTACAGCCCTGTCCGGCTTGTCGCGCGACCAGCGGGCCCGGCTACGACGCCGGTCGATCGGCTACGTGTTCCAGGATTTCAACCTGCTCGCCGGGCTGACGGCCGCCGAGAACGTGACGCTGCCGCTGGAACTGGACGGGATCTCGGCCCGCAAGGCCCAGGTGGCCGGGATGGCGGCGCTCCGCGATCTCGGAATGGCTGACCGGGCATCTCGCTACCCCGACGAACTGTCGGGCGGCGAACGGCAGCGAGTGGCGATCGCCAGGGCCATCGTCGGCGAGCGGAACTTGCTGCTCGCCGACGAGCCGTCTGGCGCGCTCGACTCGGCGAACAGCGAGGCGGTGATGCGCCTGGTGCGAGCGGCTTGCCAGCGCGGAGTCGCGGGCGTGGTGGTGACCCATGACGCCCAGCTAGCTTCCTGGGCCGATCGCGTCGTGTTCCTGCGCGATGGCCGCGTGGTGGATCAGACCACGCCGCCACCCGGACCTGAGTCGCTCCTTTTGCCTGGGTCGCGGTCATGAGCAGGCCGGCGCGACGCGCGTTGATCCGCTGGTCCTGGCGGTTGTTCCGGCACGAGTGGCGCCAGCAACTGCTGGTGCTCGCGCTGCTGACCGTCGCGGTCGCGGCGACCACCTTCGGCGTCGCGATCGCCGCGAACGGACCCTCGTCGCTCGACGCGACGTTCGGTTCCGCCAATTACTCGCTCACCTGGCCAGGCGCAGACCCGCGGCTAGCCGCCGATGTCGCGGCCGCGCGGAAATGGTTTGGCCAGATCGAGGTGATCGAGCACCAGAGCGTCAAAATCCCGGGCTCGCTCGACACGACCGACCTGCGCGCGCAGGCTCCCGACGGGCGATTCGGGTACCCGATGCTGGCGCTGGACGCGGGCCGCTACCCGGTCGGCACCGATCAGGTGGCCGTCACCGCCGGAGTGGCGGCGATTTACCGGCTGCACATCGGAAGCCTGTGGCGCGCGGGCGGGCACGTCCGCCGCGTGGTCGGAATCGTCGAGAACCCGCAGAACCTACTCGACAACTTCGCACTGGTCGTCCCTGGGCAGGTGACCACGCCGGCGACGGTGACCGTGCTGCTGGACGCCGCGATGGCGAGGGTCAACGCGTTCAATGCCCCCGCGAGCCAGCCGGCGATTCAAATCCGGCCGCCCTTTCGGGCAGGGTTCCCTGCCGTCGCCGTGCTGGCGTTCACGTCGATCGGCCTGCTCTTCGTCGGCTTGGTAGCGATCGCCGGATTCGCGGTCATGGCGGGGCGGCGGCTGCGGGCGCTTGGCATGCTCGGCGCGATCGGCGCGACCGCCAGGCACGTGCGGCTGGTGATGCTCGCTAATGGCTTGATCGTCGGAGCGATAGGGGCGGTCGCCGGCGTGGCGGCTGGTCTGGCCGGATGGTTCGCGTCCCTGTCGCGACTCGAGACACTCACCGAGCACCGGCTGGACGGACTCAACCTGCCGTGGCTTGACATCGCCGGCGGGATGGTCCTCGCCGTCGTCGCCGCGACCGCGGCCGCCTGGTGGCCCGCCCGGACCTCCGCGCGCGTTCCCATCACCGCGGCCTTGTCCGGTCGGGTGCCGCGACCACGGCCGGGCCACAGGTTCGCCGTTCTCGGCGGTTTGCTCCTGGCGGCCGGGCTCGGCCTGCTCGTGCTCGCCAGCCACGGCGCGCAGAACTCACATCATGCCAACCCGCTGTTCACAGCCGGCGGCCTAATCACGACCGCGCTCGGCGTCCTGCTGCTCGGGCCGCTCACGATCCAGGCTCTGGCGGCCGTCGGACGCCGCGCTCCGATCGCGATCCGGCTCGCCCTGCGCGATCTCGTCCGCTATCAGGCCAGGTCCGGGGCCGCGCTAGCCGCCATCGCGCTCGCCCTCGGCATATGTGGGGCGATAGCCATCAGCGCCGCGCGTGCGGTCGCCGCTGACTCGATCCCGCCGCACGGCGGAAATCTCCCGCCGAACGAGCTCATCGTCTACCTCTCCCCGGCGGAGAGCCCAGTCGACGGCGGCGGTGGCGTGGTGCCGATTGCCGGCACCGCCGAGTTGCGAACCGACCAGGCCCACGTCGATTCGCTCGTCACCATGCTGCATGCCCGCAACGCGCTCGGCCTGGACGTGGCGATCGCGCGCAGCACGCCGAACCTCTCGGCGGCGCAGGGCGGCCCGGGCAAACAGCCCGCTGCGCTGCTCGAGCGAATCACGATCCGGAACGGCTCCAAGGTCGGGGTGGGCTACGCCTCCACCGGGAGCCTGCTCTACGTCGCTGCTCCCGCGGTCCTGGCGTTCTACGGCGTCCGCGACGTCAACGCCGCCGCCGACGTGCTCACGTCAGGAAAGGTAACCGGCAATATGCTCGGCGACTTCGCCAATGCGCCGACGTGTCCGGGCGGGGCGACGGCCTGCACGATCCACGGTGGGCGACCGCACAGGCCACCCACGCCGTCCGGCATCCAGCATCCGGTGACCGAGCGGATCGCCGGGTTGCCTGCCTACAGCTCGGCGCCCGGCACCTTGATCACCATGCACGCGATACGCGACCTCCGGCTCAAGGTGATCCAGGCCGCCTGGCTCGTTCGCACGCCGCTGTCGCTCACGTCCAGCCAGATCGTCGCCGCCGAGCACTGGTCGGCCAGGTTCGGCCTGACCATCGAGACCAGGCAGCAGGCGTCGACGCAGAACCTGTCCGGGCTGGCCACCGAGTCCACCGCGATCGGCGTGCTGCTCGCGCTCGGGGTGCTGGCCATGACGATCGGCCTGATCCGCAGCGAGACCTCCGGCGACCTGCGAACCCTCACCGCCACCGGATCAAGCGGACGCACTCGCCGCACGCTCACCGCGGCGACCGCGGGCAGCCTCGGCCTGCTCGGCGCGCTGCTCGGCATCGCCGGCTGCTATGTCGCCCTGATCGCCTGGGACCGGGGAGTCGGCTCGCTGACCCACGTTCCCTATGTCAATCTCGCCATCATGATCGCCGGGTTGCCTGCCGCCGCGGCGGCGGCTGGGTGGCTGCTGGCAGGCCGCGAGCCGACGGCTGTCAGCAGGCAGCCGATGACGTGACGGTACCGGCAGTTCTGCTGATCAAATCGCCGCCTAACTGCCTGGTCGGGGCTGCCAGCGCGGCGGACGATGAGCGGATGAATGACAGCCAGCAGCCAGCCTCGAACCAGGGCTTGTCGAGGCGGAACTTCATGCACGGGAGCATGGCCGTGGCCGGTGCGGCCGCTTTGCTCGGTCGCCGGGTCCCGCTATCGCAGCAGCGCGCGGCGATACTCGCCTCGGCACCCGCCACGCTGGTCCAGGCCAGCGGGGAGGAGCACGCGACCGGCAGCGTCACCCTCACTCTCCCGAACGCCGCGTCCACCCAAGGCACCCTCCTGGTCGCCACCGTCCTGTCACCAGCGGCCGGTACCCCGTTCACCCCGCCGACCGGCTCCAATGGTGCCGGGTGGCAGCTCGGCAAGGCCGTCACCAGCCCGGGCGGGCGGATAGAGCAGTGGTACTGGGCGAACAACCCAGGCGGCCTGTACGGCCCATCCGCCGGAGCGGTGTTCACCGGCGCGGCGGGGCAAAGCTGCCTGGGCGGGATAGCCGAATTCGCCTTCCCGGCCGGCACCACGCAGATCCTCGACACCGTCGGCAACAACAGCGGGAGCGGTGCCGCCACCTCGATGCCGGTGACCACCGCCGCCGGGGTGTTCGCCGGAACCCTGGGCGTGTTCAGCCAGGCCGAGTTCTTCACTGCCAGCGTGCCGACCGGAAATTCATGGACCCTGCCGACCGGGTACAGCGGCATCGCCAACCTGCACAACGGTCTGCCCACTGCCTGGTCTCACAGCTTCGACGGTGGCCTCGGCGCCGGCAACCAGTCACCATCCGGCGGGTTCTCCTACACCACCGGCAGCGAAGGCTGGGCCGCCGCGGCGTGCTGCTACCGGGCTGTCACGGTGGCCCCGATCGGCGTGGTGGGCGGTGAGGTCACCAATTGCCTCGACCTTGACCCGACCGGGCAGCAGCTTGTCGTCGGCGGGGACGTAGAGGGCTGCTGGCGGACCGCGAACTACGGGGACAACTGGCAGCCAGCCGACTACGGCGCGGTCCTGTCCACTGCCGACCAGGTCTGCTTCGCCGACATCAAGTGGTCGCTGCTGGAGGCGGGTGTGCTGTACGCCTGCACCGGGAAGACGGGCTCTGGCTTCGGCGCTTTCATCGCCAGCGCCGACGGCGGGTGCACCTGGTCGCAGCGCAACAGCACCACGGTCATGTTCTACGGCAACGGCACCCCCTCGCCTCCCCGGCCGGCCGGGGAGGGGCAGGACACCGACCGGACCGTCAACCGGCTGGTGGCCCAGGATCCGACCGGCCGCTACCTGTACCTGGTGACCGCGAACAGCGGGGTGATGCGCTCCGCGGACACGGGCGTCACCTGGACCGCGATGGGCCCATCGGGCAGCGGGTTCTACCCCCGATGCATCGCCATCAACCCGGCCAACGCCCAGGAACTGTGGGTGGGGGCCTGGGACACCGGCAACGGCCTCGGCGGTGTCTGGCGCACCACCAATGCCAGGGCCAGCTCGCCCGCGTGGACCCAGCTCGCGGGCTTCACCGGTACGGTGGCCGACCTGAAGGTCGTCGGCTCGGGCTCGTCGGCCTACTTGTACGCGGCCTGCGACACGGCCGGCGTCTACCGGGCCCCGGTCGCCGGCGGGGCGCTGGCCAGCCTGAACGGCACCGGCAACAACCACGGCGGAGCGTCGATGAACGCGATCGACATCAGCGGCGCCTCGCTGTGGGTGAGCATGGACGGGTATGTGGATTCCTCCGGCGGCCACCAGATCCTGGCCGGCTGTTCCGGGGGGATCAAGGCGCCTGGTGACTCCAACTACACCAACATCATCAAGATCACGCTGCCCGGCGGAAGCACGACCGGAATGACCTACAAGGATCTGACTGGCCCGAACACGATCACCCTGGCGACGTTGCCTCCGTTCGGTACCGCGTGGTGGCACGCGGGGGCGAGTTGGCAGCTCTGGCTCGGCGGAAACAACTCGGTCAACCCGCACATCCTGATCGACCCGGGCAACCCGCAGAACATCTTCGTCACTGGTGGCGGCGGGTTCTTCCGCAGCCAGGACGGCGGCGGCTCCTGGCAGCTAGCGGTAAACGGGATGCCGATGATCGGGATGCACTGTTTCGCGATCGACCCGAACGAGCCCACCCACTTCGTCCACTGCGGCGACGACTACACGAGCATCGACGTCAGCGGTGACCCGAGCGGGAACACACCCGGCGACATCGTCTCCACCGCGCCGGGCGCGAGCTTGTCCGGCGCTCATCGTGAGTCGCACGCGGTCACCTTCGACCCGCTCGACTCCCGCGTCTACGTCGGCCTGAACTTCTCCTACAGCCAGAACGCGGGCGGTGCGGTCATGTACCGCGCCTCGGCAGCGAACTCCTCTTGGTTCAGCACCGGCTACGACACCCAGGTCAGCGGAGCGCCAGCGGTGATCGGGCTGCTGGCCGGACGGAACGCCTCGGGCAACCGCTTCGTGGTCGCTGTCGCGCAGGGCGCGGGAACGTACCGGTGGGACGGGACCAGCTGGACCCTGTGCACCGAGAACGACACCGCGCCGCTGCCCGGCTCTGGCGGGGCGGTCGGGCAGCACGTCTCGATCGTCAACGGAAACTCGGCCGCCTACCTGTACTGCTTCGACCGCAAGCAGGGCCTGTACCGCTCCACCGACTACGGGCAGAGCTGGACCCAGATCTGGACGGTCACCACCTCAGATACCCGCACCGGCTGGCTCGCCGTCAACCCGGCGGTCAACGGCGAACTGTGGGTCTCGACCGACACCAACCTCTACAAGCTGTCGGGCGCTGGCAGCGGCACCGTCGCCGACGGCCAGATCACCGTCACCACCATCGGCGGGGTGTTCAGCGCCGGGGCCGCCGGCGTCGCGTTCGCCCCCAGCGGCGCCGTGTACGCGATCGCCTTGCCCGGCACCTCCCCCGCGCCACCGGTTACCACCCTGTACTTCTCCAGCAACGGCGGACCCTGGACCGACTGGTGCAACGGCGACGCCTCCGCCAGTTCCTACGGGCCGCCGTCCGGGCAGCTAGGCATCTCCGCCAACGGCTGGCTCTGGGTGACGAGCGGCGAGCACTTCGGCTACTGGGACCACATACCCGGGACTTGATGTCCGCAGCCGGGCACCCCGGACGCCAGCGCTTAACGAACGCGGCCACTTAGCCAATGATCTCGGCGGGAACTCGCAGGTCGTCGTGACGATACAGGCTCGCCACCGCGGCCGGATCGTGAGCGGCGCACACCGTGGCGATCTCATCGAGCAGCTTGTCGTAGTCCTCGCCGGTCTCGCCCCGGTAGGCGGCGGTCATGCGTCCCCACTCATCCCACGGGAGCATCTCGACCTTGTTCAATGCGGCCAGATCCCTGACAGCGTTGCCGCTGATCTCCGCCGGACCCCAGTTTCCGGTCCCGTAGACGCCGAACCGCGCGGCGTCGATCTCGCCGCGCCGGAACGCCGTCCAGGCCTCCCCGCCGCTCAGGAACTGCCCAGGGCGAAGATCCTCGGGATGGACCAGGACGGTGCCGCCGAGGATCTCCGAATCGATCCTGACCCAGCGGCCGTCCCTGTCCTGGTACTCGGTGATCCAATGGTCCAGGCCCTGGCCGGCCTGGAAGTAGGTAGCGAACCCGCAGCGAACCCGAGCCGCGATCCCGCGGTGACGCAAGAAGGCACAGCTCAGCAGCGCGAAATGCCGGCAGGTGCCAACCACGCGCTGTTCGGGCGGGCGGCCCGCGTCGGCGGGAGCCGGGTTCAGCGCCAGCAGCGCGCCCAGGATTCGGGTCGCGGGACGCAGGTTCCGCTCACCCAGGCGCGCTTCTTCCAGGCCAAGGTCCTTGGCCGCGTCCGGCTGGAGGATCAGCAAGTGCACCGGCATGCACACTGCTACCGGGTCTTTCCCGATACCCTCCAGAACCTGCGGCCCCAGACCCTCCAGCCCGGTCAGCGGGCCGGGCTTGGCGTAGTCGATCTCCGGCTCCACCGTGCCACCTAACGGGTCAACCCCTCACCCGGTCTGGCGGTGGCAATGGGAACGGCCCGACGACGGCATCGGGGTTGTCACCGTAGCTGAGCCAACTCGCGATCGGCGCCTGAACGCCGACGCCCCGCCGGTTGTAGTCGCAGACGCCAGTCGGGAACGCCTGGCGGAGCTCGGCCTGCTCGGCCGCCGTGAAGGTGACCGGGTAGTCGCGGAAATTCAGCCGCTTCAGGCTGCATTTCAGGGCGGGCATCGTCAGGGGCTCTCCGGCCACCATGCGCGGGTTGGACGCCACCGGGTAGGTGACACCGCACTGCCCGGTGCCCGGGTCGGTGAGGGTCTGGTGGACCAGGTCGGTGGCCGACATGAAGCAGCCATCGGTCAGCCCGGCCGGCTTATCGTTGAGCACCTTCCAGCGCGCGCCGTGGTGGCTGTGATCGTTCTCGATGTTCGTCAGCCAGGCATCCATCTCGGCCAGCTCGAAGGTGTTGGCCGCGCTGATCTCCGCGAGCGTCGGCATGTTCTCGATGATGACCTGGTTGCCGTCGGTCCCGTTGGCGGCGAGCAGCCGCGCGCGCATGATGAACGACCAGTCGGTGGTGTGGATGTCATTCCCGAAGCCGACGAAGTCGAGGTCCAGGCGCTGATCGATGACCGGCGTCGTGCGCAGGCCGAGGGACGCGCTGTTGACCAGGTCGTCGGCGTAGACCGCGCGCAGCGCCTTCGGGCTCGCCTGCGTACGCTGCGCAACCTGGGCGCCGGCGAAGTTCATCCCGCCGATGCCGGAGTTGAGCGCCGCGAACTGGGCTGGTGTGATGGCACCCGAATCCAGCGCGGCCAGCCCGTACTGCACGCCGACGTTGTCCAGCGGGCTGTTGGGGAAGCCGGTGGTCGGATCGACCCCGAGCTGGTTGACGATTTGCTCGTCGGAGTTGCAGATGATCCCGTTCGGGTTCGTCGGGCTCCACTGCTCGGCGGGCGGGATGATCGCCGGGTTGCAGCTACCGGTGGCTGTCGACCGGTTCGCGAACGTGTTATCCCACGACACGCACGTCGTGTAGTCGTTGTAGCCGGCGATCGCGGTCTTCTGCGCGGTCGTGAACGACGATCCGTTCTGGCCGGCGAAGAACGAGTCGAGCAGCCTGCAGTCGGTGACCGGCCCGGCTGTCGTCAGCGGGTCAGGGAACGAGATGCTCGGGATGATGCCGTCCAGGATGCCGGGATAGGAGTCGGCGATCTCGTATTGCTGGATGGCGCCGCCTGAGCCACCCCAGCCGATGGTGAACTGGACCGGCCCGTAGGTGTCGATGAAGTGCTCCTTGACCATCATCGCGGCCTCGGCCGAGATGATCGTCGAGCAGTTGTTGTCGAGCACGTTCAACGTGGAGGACGCCACGGCGTAACCGAGTGACAGGAACTGATCGTTCAGCACCCCGCCGGTGGAGGTGCCCTGGTGGTAGCCCGAGTTGCAGCCGCCCCCGAAGGTGTAGACGAGCTTGCCGTTCCAGCTTGTGTCGGGCTGCAATGGCGACGGGGCCTGCCCGTCGAAAAGCGCCGCGATCTGATAAACGGCCCGGTCGATCACCCCGGTCTCGATCCGCACGATGTACGGCACGCTCTGCCCGTTCACCGTCGCCGTGGCCGCGTCAGCCGGAATGGTGGTGGGATCGGCCAACGGCACGAAAGCGCCAGAGGTGTTCTTGTACTCGTATGAGACCACGGTCGGCGCGAAGCAGTCGGGCGGGCTCGAGGCAGCGAGCCCGAACGAGGTCGTCTGGCAGACGTAAGGAAGCTGTTGCTTGCCGGAGAAGACCGGCCCGTTGACCGAGTGATCGATGATGTCCAGCGACGACACGAATCGTCTTCCCGTGAAGGCGACTATTCGGTTGCGTCCGGCCGTCAGACCAGTGACCAGTCCGAGCAGGCTCCCGTCTGACTGCACCTGGAAGCTGGACGTGACGTCCTGGCCATCAGAGATGATGTGCACGTCAGCCGGGTCGACGTGCCGGGGGACATCGACTCGTACAAGCACTTCGCCGCCGCTGATCAGCTCCGGACGGGGGTTAGACACGCTCGTCAGAGCGAGCCGCCCGTGCTCCAGGCCCTTACCTGGCGCCGCGGCGTGAGCGGCGTTCGACGCATGAGCGGCGTTCGACGCGAGCACGAGCGCGATCGCAGAGATCGCGGCCAGCCACCCCACAGGCCGACCTCGCATTAGGCGTGATCTCACAGAGAGCCTCCTTACCGGACCCAAGGGGCGTCACGAACGCCGCCCCATACCTAGGCATATCACCCACCGATCGCACCGACCAGGGTTCGCCACTTTCAGTTCAGCCGAACTTAGGCGATGCGCCGGTAATGCACCACGATAGGCGTTAAAGTGCTCGATATGCTTCGCTCTCTGGTTTCTGGTGCTATCTGTATCACTCTCGGCACCATCGGGCTGGCGGCACCCGCATCCGCGAGCACGGCGGCAGGCTGGACGACGCGCGTATTCCAGGTGACCTACGACGGCAGCGGCGACGTCAGCTACCACGCCGAGGGTCCCAACGGCGACGCCGGCTGCTACATGTCGGTCAACGGCACCGACAGCTACTCGTTCGGTCAGCTGTGGACGATCAAGATCGGTTTCAGGCGCACCGGACCCGGCACCTATGCGACCAAGGTCGAGTCCATCCGGCACGTTGACGGGCCGCAGGGCGCCACGGGCGCGCAAGGCAAGTCTGGCCTGGGCGGCGACCAGACTGTCGCACCCGGCGCGGGCACCTGCAACGATGCCAACAGCAATGACACGGGCCATTTCAGTTGCACCGCCAAGGACCCGAAGCTGTTTGCCGTTCCCAACCCGCAAATGAAGCTAGTCCGCAAGAGGGGAAACTTCCTGGCGCAGTCAGTCGCGTTCGCCGACGGCTTCTGGAGTTACGGAGGCTCGGATACGATCCCGTCCGACAAGCTGAACGGCGGCTGCGCGGTCTACAGCGACACCGACCTGACCTTCGGGGCCGGGATCTTCATCGGCAGCAACTCCATCACGAAGATCACGATTCCAGTCAAGGAACTCGCCAACCTCGCCAAGCACCACAAGATCACCGCGCCGGTGCACTTCGGCAAGAACACCCTGCACCCGAAGCAAACCAAATGCACCGCGGACTTCGGCAAGCCGAATAAGTG
>CAVYKS010000005.1:0-47927 GCA_963769145.1 uncultured Actinomycetota bacterium | reverse complement strand
CACGGCAGGTCGTCGTCCGTGCCTGCCCGGCGGCCGTAAACGTTGCCGATCCGGTCGATACGTACGACCAGGCCGGCTTCGCGCATCCACGCGATGACCTGACGGCGCGCCTGGGCGTCCTCATCGGTGAGGGCGAGCCGCCGCACACCAGGCAACCCGGTCGCGGTGTCGTGGTACGAACCGATCCGCGCCAGCCGCATGAGGGTGTCCCAGAGCCGGTCTCGATTGACCCGGACGAGCTGATCGTTCATTATTTCGCCGTCACCTGACCTTCCGTGCTGAGCAAGACCACCACTGACGATGCGGTCACGCCGAGTTCCCGGCGACGGCCATCGGCACCGTCGCCGGTCAGCGCCGCCCGGACGCCAGCCAGCGCGGCCGCGCCGCTCGGTCCGGCCGAGATTCTGTGACTCGCTAGTTCAGCCACCGCCTCATTGGCGGCCGAGTCAGGCACCGCTATCGCTGCGTCGAGACCGGCCGCGAGCACGGGCCAGGCCAGGCTGGACGGCGTACCGCAGTTAAGACCGGCCATGACGGTGGCGCCGGTCTCGATCGACCCGTAGCTGCCCGCCTGCAAGCTGGCGAGCAGGCAAGCCGCCGCCGTTGGCTCGACCCCGAGCACAGCGGGCCCGGCGGCGCTGCGCGACGGCCTGGACCGGTAGTGCTCGACGGCGGCCCGCGCCAGCGAGCCCACGCCGACCGGCACGCTAAGAAGGTCAAGCTCGCAGGCGCCACGCTTCGCGCAGAGCTCCGTGTCGATCTCGCTGAACAACGTCTCGTAGCCCGCCACGATCCAGCCAGGGATTTGCTCGTATCCAGGCCAGGCGGTGTCCTGGATCAGCACGCGGCCCGGCTCGGCGTCGGTGTACCGAGCCGCTAGCTCGACGGCCGCGTCGTACAGCTCGGGTATCACGGTCACCGCCGCTCCCTCGTCGGCAATCATGGCGGCCACACTGGCCGGAGACGTATCCGGAATGAAGACGCGGGACCGCTGGTCAAACAGCCTGGCTAGATCGGCGACGGCGCGGCCATGATTGCCATCGGTGGCAGTGACAAGTTCGACCGGCGCGCGAGCAGCGGCCAACCGCAGCGCGGCGAAGTCAAGAGTCGAGGCAGCATCGGCCAGCACCCGCACGATCGCCCACGAGGCGCCGAGCACCTTGAACGCGCCCAGGCCGAGCCGCCCCGACTCGTCCTTGACGAAAACCCGGCCGACCTCGAGCGCGTCGGCCGGCGCGGGTACCTCGGTAAGCTCCGTCGGCCGGTAGCCGGGCAGGCTGGCGTGAAAGAGCAACGGGTCGCCGGACGGCGGCGGGCACCGCCACCGACGCGCATCCGGGCGGCTGTACCAGCGGTGCTGGCTCGAAGGGGACGACCGTCACGGACGCGCCCCGGACCAAGGCAGGCCAAGCTGCTCGGGCAGGACTCGGTAGGCATCGCGCACCCAGGCACACAGCAGAGGCCTGGTCTCGCGCGGGTCAATGAGGTCCTGCACACCGAACCGCTCGGCGGTACAGAACGGCGAGCTTACCGCGGCCAGCGTGCGGCGGATCCGCTCGATCTCCGCTTCCGGGTCGTCAGCCTGCTCGATCTGGGCTCGGAACGCGGCTTCGACGCCACCCCGCAGCGGCAGCGAACCCCAGTCCCCCGATGGCCAGGCCCAGCTACGACCGGGCCGATGCCGGTTGACGGCACCAGCTTCCGGCGACGCCGTACACCCTGCGCACGATGACCTCGGCCTGCGGAACCCGGGACTGGTACAGCGCTGCGATCGCCCGGGCGCTGTAGCGCACCGTCCCGCGCTCTTCGGCGACCCGGCCGATCGTGATACCGCCCTGGTCAGTCAGGCTCACCAGCGGCAGGTGGAACGTCTCGCACAGGTCGACAAAGCGGGTGATCGCCTGGGCGCCTTCGATCGACATCGTGGTGCCCTTGTACGGGTCGGTCGCGATCGCCCGGACCGGGTGACCATCCAGCCGGGCGAGCGCTGTCACAGTCGCGCCGCCGTACTCGGCGTAGCAGAACACCGTGCCGCGATCGAAAATCGCGTCGAGGATCGGTGCGATGCGGTAGGGCAGCCTTGGGTTGCGCGGAATCGCCGTGCTGAGGCTCTCATCGCGTCGGTCGGCCGGGTCGTCGCAGGCAACCACCGGCGGCAGTTCGTAGACGCTGGAGGGCAAGTACGACAAGAAACTCCTGATCACGCCGAACGCTTCGTCCTCGGTCCGGATGAACCGCTCGATCGTGCCATTCCGCAGGTGCACGGCAGCGCCGCCGAGTTCCTCCTTGGTCAGGTTCTCGCCAGTCCCGCCGAGCACCACGGGCCGGCAGGCGGTGAACAACTGCCCGACTCCCGCGACCATGACGGCCAGGTGCGACATCACCAGCCGGGCCGCACCGAGGCCGACGGTCGGTCCCAGGCAGGCGGCCACGACGGGCACGACCGAGAGGTTGTCGACCACGACGTCCCACGCCGGGTTGACCGGCACGTCGGTGAACCCAGTCTCGTAGGTGGTCTTCGCCCTTGCCGCCGCCGCTCGCGCCGTCCAGAAGGCGCACGACCGGCAGCCGCATCTCGTTCGCGTACTGCTCGGAGTACACCTGCTTGGCGTGGATCGCGGCGTCGGCCGAGCCGCCGCGGACGGTGAAGTCATCGGCACCGATCAGCACCGTCCGGCCCGCGATCAGCGCCGTCCCGGTGACGAAGTTGGCAGGCAGGATCGACACCAGCCGACCGTCGGCGTCGTAGGCGCCGAATCCGGTAAGCGCGCCGATCTCGGCGAAGCTACCCGGCTCGGCCAGCCGGTCGATCCGCTCGCGCACGGTCAGCCGGCCAGTGGTGCGCTGCCGCTGGATCTTCTCGGGCCCGCCCAGCGCCAGCGCGAGCGCGCGGCGCCGCCGGATCTCCTCGATCTCAGCTACCCAGCCCTCCACCGGGGATTCCGTGGGTCGCCCCCGGGGGCCAACGCCTCCGTCCTGCGCCTGGCTCATGCGTGCCTCCCTGACCCGGCTAGGTGAGCCGTAAAATCGTATAATGTGACGCGGGTCGTGCTCCCGGGCTAATTTTACTGTCATTCTTGGTGCCATGAGCGTGCTGGCCATCGGCTCGCCCCCTGGTTTGCCCAGCGCTGGATCGTTCGCCCTGGCCACGCTGGTGAGCTGGCTGGCCGCTGAGGCGTTGGGCGCCTACATGCTGACGGCCTGGATCGGCGGCGGCGGCAACCGCGTTAAGCGCGACGCGGCGACCGCCGTACCCAGATCGGTGATTTCCAGGCACGCCGGGCTGGCGTTCACCGGCCTGCTCTAGTGAGGATGAGCTTCGTACTAACCGGCGGACGTGGCGCTGGCCTGGCTGTCGATCGGCTTTCTCGCGCCCGCGATCGGGCTCGGCATCTCGACGGTGACGCTGGTGGCCGCCCTCCTCCCGGTCCGCCGCCCGAGCACAAAGCCAGACCTCCGGCCGTATGACGGCATGCTCGGCATCACCACCGACGAGATGCTCGCTGCGGCGCTTGAGGACGAGACGCTCACCACCAAGCTGGTTGACGATCTCGTGGCGAGTGTGCTCGCGCGGCCAGAGCCGACCTTGCGCCGGGCAAAGTGGCAACTGAGGCCGCTCGTCCCGGCCGCCCACGGCCTGCTCGCGATCAACACGGTCCTGTTCGCTGTGCTCGCCGCCGTCTCGGCCCGCTGAACCGACGGCGCTGGTGATATCAATGGGCCATGTCCAACCTTGCTGAACAGAAAGCCGGGCCCAGGCTCGTCCGGGACTGCTCGACGTGCTCGCGCTTGAGCGCATCGACGCGAACCTGTACCGGTCCGTCGCGGCGCTGGATGACCCGTTCGGCCTGTACGGCGGGCAGGTCGCGGCCCAGGCGCTGCGGGCGGCGGCCCAGACGGTCGACCCTGACCGGCATCCGCACTCGCTGCACGGCTACTTCCTGAGCCGTGGCGACCCCACCTACCCGGTGCTGCTGACCGTGCACAGGGACAGGGACGGCCGGTCGTACTCGAACCGCCGGGTGATCGCGGTGCAGAACGGCAACGTGATCTTCAACCTGGCCGCGTCGTTCCACGTCACCGAGGATGGTTACGACTACCAAGCGCCCGAGGCGCCCCGGGTGATCTTCGGCCCGATGACCTGCGGACTTGGTCATCCATCCCCGGATGGTCGGCATCGAGATCGAGGCACCTGAGCAGGCCGTCGACGGCCAGCAGTGGCCGTCCCGGGTGTCGATACGCTCGCGGGAGAAACTGGCCAACAACACATGCACGCCTGTGTGCTCGCCTACGTGTCCGACATGTTCACCGGGCTGGCCTCGGTGCGCGGCATGGCTGGACGTTGGCATCGTGACCAGCCTTGACCACGCGGTGTGGTTCTATCGCCGGGTCGCTATGGACGACTGGGTGCTGATGGACCTGCAGCCGGAGTCGACCGCGGGCGGCCGGGGCAGCCCACGGGCCGGATCTTCACAAAGACGGTCGACTGGCGGCCGGTATCGCGCAGGAATCACTGTTCCGCCCTGGCCGTCGGCGTCTTGACCTGCCTACCAGATAGCGCTCGATGTGAACGCATGTCTACCATTGCCCCATGTCGATCGCGATCACCGATGAACACCGCGCCCTCGCCCAGACAGTTTCCGACTTTCTCAGCAAGCAAGGCGCCCTCGGAGCCAGCCGGGCGCTGCTCACTGCCGAGACCGAGGAGTTGCCCAGCTTCTGGGGCGATCTTGGCGGGCTAGGCTGGCTCGGGCTGGCGGTACCCGAGGAGTACGGCGGCTCCGGGTTTGGGTTGCCTGAACTTGTCATCGTGGCCGAGGAGTGCGGCCGGTCGGTCGCTCCTGGCCCGTTTGTTCCGACGGTAATCGCCAGCGCTACGCTCGCCGCGATCGCCCCAGCCGAGATCCAGGCCGCCTGGTTGCCGGGACTGGCCGACGGGTCGGTCATCGGGACGGTCGCGTTCGACAGAGAAATTTCAGTCAGCAACGGGCTTGCCACGGGCGAGGTCGGCACCGTGCTCAGCGGGCACCTGGCTGACGTGCTGCTGGTCGGCGTCGACGAGGACGTCGCGGTCATCGACTGCCGCGGCGGCGGCGTGACAGCCAAGGTGCCAGCGAACCTCGACCCGACCAGGCGAGCCGCGCAGGTCACGCTCGACGGGGCCGCAGCCCAGCTCATTCCGGGCGGCCGGGATCAGCTTGTGAACTTCGCGCGACTGGTGCTCGCCGCCGAGGCGACCGGCGTAGCCCGCGAGTGCACCCAGTCGGCGAGCGCGTACGCGAAGGTGCGCGAGCAGTTCGGCCGCCCGATCGCGATGTTCGAGGCGGTGAAGCACCACTGCGCCAACATGCTTGTCGAAACCGAACTGGCCACGGCAGCGGTGTGGGACGCCGCCCGGGCCGCGGGGGTTCCAGGGGGTCGTCCCCCAGGGCCAGCCCAGTCGGGGGTTCCAGGGGGTCGTCCCCCAGGGCCAGCGCAGTCGGGCGGCGGCGACCAGGTCACCCTCACCGCGGCGATTGCGTCGACGCTCGCCCTCGCGGCCGCCGACCTGTGTGCCCAGCTCAACATTCAGGTGCACGGCGGAATCGGTTTCACCTGGGAGCACGACGCGCACCTGTACCTGCGCCGGGCGACGGCGATCGGTGCGATCATCGACGCTGGAGCCGCCGCCGAGGCGGTGACCGACGAGGTCAGGCACGGGGTGCGGCGGGACCGGCACGTCGACCTGCCGCCCGAGGCCGAGCCGATCCGCACGGCGGTGCGCGAGGTCATCGACCAGGTGCGTGACCTAGACGAGCCCGCGAGGCGCGCGGCGCTGATCAAGTCCGGCTACGTGATGCCGCACTGGCCGAAGCCCTGGGGCCGGGACGCCGGCGCGATCGAGCAACTGGTGATCGAGCAGGAATTCGCCGCGGCCGGCATCAAGCGTCCCGGCTACGGAATCACCGGCTGGGTAATTTTGACGCTGATCCAGTACGCGACGCCCGAGCAGGTGGCGCGCTGGGTAGTCCCGGCGCTGAACCACGAAGTCATCTGGTGCCAGCTCTTCAGCGAGCCCGACGCCGGTTCCGATGCGGCCGGGGTCAAGACGAGGGCCACCCGGGTCGATGGCGGCTGGGTGATCAACGGCCAGAAGGTCTGGACGTCGGGCGCGCACCTCGCGCGCTATGGGCTGGCCACCGTCCGCACTGACCCGAGTCTGCCTAAGCACGCGGGCATCACGATGATGGTCATCGACATGCACGCCAAGGGAGTCTCGGTCAGGCCGCTGAAAATGGCCACCGGCAACTCCGACTTCAACGAGGTGTTCTTCACCGACGTGGTCATCCCGGACGACGACGTGGTCGGACCCGTCAATGGCGGCTGGACGGTCGCGCGAGCGACCCTCGGGAACGAGAGCGTGAGCATCGGCGGCGGCGAGGGCGGTATGTCGCTGCCGCCAGCCACGCTCATTCAGCCGCTGGACGCCCACCCAGAGCGGCTGCCCGGCGGGGCGGGTCGGGTCGGCAGGCACATCTCGCGCGTGCAGGCGATGACCGCGCTGAACTTGCGAAGCACGCACCGCGCGGTGGCCGGCGGCGGACCCGGACCCGAAGGGAACATCACCAAGCTGGTGCTGTCCGAGACCGGCCACGAGACGGCAGCCATCCTGGTCGCGTTGGCCGGGCCCGAGCTTGCTTTCCTCGAAGGGCCGGGAGGTATGGCCGGAATGCTGGCGCTGGCGCACCGCGCCATGTCGATCGCGGGCGGCACGTCGGAGATTAAGCGCAACCAGATCGGCGAGCGCATCCTGGGCCTGCCCCGCGACCCGCTGATCAAGTAAGCCCGCGCGCTCGATATCACGAGCGGCTGGGCCCGGCCCCCACCGTCCGGGCCCAGCCGCTCAGGTGCGGAGCTGGCCAACACTGTCCTGCCAAAACTGTCCTGACAACACTGGCTCCTATGACAAGGACCGCCAAACGCCGTCGTTATGACGCAAACTTGGCTTCAAATGTTTTTCGGGGCTGAGTTGGGTCAGTTGATCGTGAGTTCGGACGGACTGGAGCAGCAGCTCCGGGACGACAGGGCTGTTAGGACGCTCGGCCCGGCAGCAACGCCGACCCGCTGTTGTCGTTGGAGCACAGTGCCAGGAACTTAAGCTGCGCGGCCGGCTGAACATTCCAGGCAATCTTCCCTGTACCGGACTCCGTCCCGGCCCTGCGCGAGCGGCTCCCCGATCACCCCTGACCAGCAACCGCGCGCGCCAACGGTCCATGATCGGCTGGCCTGCGGAATCTCATCCCGGGCTCCGGGTGGTCACCGAGAGGCGCGGCTTTGCTTCCGTGATCAAGGTTCCGGTCATGATCACGGAGTCCGGCTGTCATATGTCGCGGCTGAGACTCCGCGGTAACCGCCTTTTCATGATCACGGAGTTTCGCCGTCATCTCTGCGCGCGGCCTGATGCAGCCGGACGGCCGGCACTGGGCCGGGCCGGCGAATGAAACGTCCCGGATGGACCGGGCCGGCCCGGCGCAGACGACCCGGCCAGCCCGGCCCGGCCAGCCACACGCACCACCGCTGACCAGCCCGAACACACCGGAAACCAGCCACCCAGCCTGCCTTAAGTTCCTGGCATTATGTTGGAGCAGCAGCTCCGGGACGACGTCGCGGCTGGGATCGGGGCTGAGCAACGCCGGGACGACGTCGCGGAGCTTCAAGATCAACATTCGCTCAGCGGGATTGGATTAAGACCCGCTGAAGCTGATCATGGCGCACATGTTGCTGACTGCGAGGAAGGGCTGCCTGGCGCCGGCCGACGAGCGGCGGACCCGGCCTGCCGGGAGCTGGCGCGGCGTTACGGCGGACGGCTGCCGGACCTGTCGCGAACGAATCCCGCATGCCATCGGCTGCTGCGCGAACGGGTGCCAGTCGTCCGGCTGCGCCCGCTGATCCTGCACCGGCCCGCTGAGTACCTGCCGCATCTCTCAGAAGATGCTTGCCCAGAGTTACGCTCGCCGCTGGTTCGTCGGGCTCGGGGCTATCGCAGGTGCTTGCCGCGCCGGAAGTCGTTCGCGAACGATCGGGCGATCGAGGCGAGGATCGTCCGATTCGACGTGATCAGGCCTAGTTCGCGATTGCGGTCCAGGGAGGTCTCGGAGAAATTCTCTGATCCGATGAAAGATCGCCCGCGACTGGTGCCGTAGTCGGCCTCCACGACCTTCCCGTGAATGTAGAACCCGCTGTAGGAGCTGAAGTACGAGATGTGCACCCCGGCTCGGGCCAGTCGCGCGAACACCGCGTCGTACTGACCGCCGGTGTTCTCGCCGCAGACGCTCACGTCCACGCCGCGCTTGGCCGCGCTGATCAGCGCGTCGTCGACGGTGGTGTCGGCCATCTCCTCGCTGTAGACGCGCAGGCTCTTGCGCGCGCCGTTGATCACGCCGAGTATCTGCCGCTGGGAGTCGGTCGGCGACCAGACCAGGTCACGACCGTCACCAGGCCGGGTCGGCTGATGAGCGAAGTCGGCGTCGAAGACCCTGACGATCGCCGTGACGTCCGCCCGGGCGGAGTCGATGACCAGGAAGTCCCTGCTGGTGGCGTAGTACCGGCTGGTCAGGTTCGCGGTCATGATAATCGCTGCGGACTGGTCGGACACCAAGGTTTTCTGGTGGGTGTAGTCGAAGCTGGATGACGACCAGACGACCTTGACCCGGTGCTCGGTCAGGAACCGGTCGGCGGCTGAGTTCAGGCTCCGTTCCCGCCTGTCCAAGATCACCCTGACGTTGACCCCGCGCTTGGCGGCCGCGGCGAGCGCGTGCTCGGCGGCTGAATCGGCGAACTCGTACATCGTGATGTCGATGCTGTGCCGCGAGGCGTTGATCATGCGATACACGCTCGAGAAACCGGCCGCCGGTTCGGTCACCAGGCTGACCTCGGCGGCGTCGCTGTCAGCCTGGTGTGCACGCGAGCGGGCGTGCCGTACCTTCGCCGACCTGCTGTGCTGCCGGGAGTGCCGCGCGGGATGCCGCTCGGAATGGTGGTGGGCATGCGGCTTAGGATCAGCGCCAGCCGTCAGGTTCACCGAGCATCCGGTGACGCCGAGAACGGCAACGGCAAGGGCGACCGCGAAAGCGGGAATCGGGTGGGCGGCAATGGCTGATCGGGGGTCAAGCACGTGTGGTCCTCCACGCGGACGGCGCCGCGCTCGGGTAGCCGGCGCGCTGGCGAATAGCTACCCATCTGGCGTGGGTCAAGCGTGTACCTTGCGTGCGGGTGGATCGCAGGCCAGCCTTGGCGGTGGTATGTCGCTTAACCGGACGAGGTGAGAAGCGTGGACGTGGAGATCATCGCGTTCGATGTGTTCGGCACGCTGGTGGACTGGCGGACGAGCATCACAGCCGCGCTTGCGCGGATTGGCGAGCGGGCCGGGCTGAGCGCCGACTGGCCGGCCGTGGCTGACGCCTGGCGGTCCCTGTACGGGCCGACGCTCTCCGCGGTGCTCCGTGGCGAGCAGGAATACCAGCCGCTGGACGCACTACACGCGGCGATGCTCGACAAGGTGGCCGGACACCACGGCCTGACCGAGCTTAGCGAAGCCGACCGGGATGAGCTTGTGCATGCCTGGTACCAGCTCGCGCCCTGGCCAGATACCGTGGACGGACTGACCGCGCTGCGTGAGCGCTATCTGCTCACCCCGCTGTCCAACGGCGGCGTCGGACTCCTTACCAGGCTTGCCCGTGCGGCGGGTATGCCGTTCGATTGCATCTTGTCCGCCGAGCTCGCCGGGAGCTACAAGCCCGATCCCCGGGTCTATCTGCTCCCATCGGGGTACTTTGACGTCCGGCCAGAACAGGTGCTGATGGTGGCCTGCCACCCAGGTGATCTGCAAGGCGCGAAGCGGGCCGGGCTGCGGACCGGCTTCGTGCCGCGGCCGCTTGAGTGGGGCACTGACCGAGGCGCTCCCCAAGCGCCGGCCGACGCCGATGTCGTCGCTGATGATCTCGTAGCGCTCGCCGCGATGATCTGAGCCGATCTGGGCCCCAGATGCGGAAGTTGTTTGCTCATTAGCCGACAAATGGCGCAGGCTAGTTCGGTAGCACGGACCCTGTTGGTCAGCGAGCGAGGAGCAATGATGCGCCCACCGTCGGTTGAGGCATTGGCAGTCAGTCGATTCAGGCAGCGACTGCGACGGGCGGCAGGCGCGCTGCCGGTGACCGCGGCACTGGCGGCGACGGTCGCGCTGCTGCCTGCGACATCGGCTGAGCCGGCGCGGGCGGCTGGCCGTCCGAGTGTCCCAGCGGCTCACCGCCTGTCCGCGACGATCCGCCGCACGACCGGCGGCATTCCGCACATACTCGCTCACGACTGGACCAGCCTGGGGTTCGGGTACGGGTTCGCGTTCGCTCAAGACAACCTCTGCACGATGGCGAACGACTACGTCACCGTCGAGGCCCAGCGCTCAAGGTACTTCGGGCCCAACGGCGTGTACGTCCAAGGCGGCAACGGCGCGTCATCCACCAACCTGGACTCCGACCTGTTCTTCCAGCAGATCATCGACAGCGGCGTGCTCAAAGGCCTCACCAAGGGCATGGACCCGCGCCTGACCCAGATGCTGTCTGGCTACGTGCAGGGTTATAACCATTACCTGGCCAGCATCGGCGGAGCCAAGAAAGTGCCCGATCCGACCTGCCAAGGCAAGGCGTGGGTGAAGCCGATCACCGTCCGGGATACCGAGCTTCGCTTCTACCAGCTCATGCTGCTGAGCGGCGAGGGTACGGCGATCGACGCCATCGCCCAGGCCGCTCCGCCGAAGGCCGGCGCGCACCCGGCAGCGCCGCTCGCGCTGACCAACCCGCGCCGCGCCGCCAGGCTGCTCGTGGCTCGCCTGCAGGCGAGCCACGAGGCGGCGGGTAGCAACGCGGTCGCCATCGGGTCAGCCGGAACCCAGAACCACCACGGGCTGCTGCTCGGCAACCCGCACTTCCCCTGGATGGGCACCGAGCGTTTCTACCAGGCCCAGCTCACGATTCCACGAAAGATCGACGTCTCCGGCGGATCCCTGTACGGCGTGCCGCTGATCTTGATCGGCCACAACTCAGTGGTCGCCTGGAGCCACACGGTCTCGACCGCTTTCAGGTTCACCCCCTACCAGCTCACCTTGGTGCCCAAGCACCCGACCGAATACCTGCTCAACGGTCACCCGGTGGCCATGACCGCTCGCCGGGTCACGATCACCATCCGCAAGTCGAACGGCAAGCTCGCGCCGCTGCGCCGCACGCTGTATTCGACCCGCTACGGACCGGTGCTCAACTCGCTGGAGGGGATCTCGCTGGCCTGGACGACCAGCACCGCGTTCGCGATGCGGGACGCCAACGCCACGAACCTATCGCGGGCGATGAACACGTGGTTCGGCATCGATCGCGCTCACGACACCGGCCAGGTGCTGTCGATCATCAAGAAGTACCAAGGCATCCCGTGGGTCAACACGGTGGCATCCGACAAGCAGGGCCAGGCGCTCTACGCGGACATCGGCGCGATCCCCGGTGTCCCTGACAAGCTGGCGGAGGCGTGCGACATCGGACTCGGCGTCATCACGTTCGCTGAGGCCGGCCTGCCGATACTGGACGGGTCACGGACCAAGTGCGGCTGGGAGACCGGCCGGCACGCCGCCGCTCCTGGACTACTCGGACCAGGCCAGGAGCCATCCCTGCTGCGCACCGACTTCGTCACGAACTCCAACGACAGCTTCTGGCTGGCCAACCCGCACCACCCGCTCACCGGATTCCCCCGCATCATCGGCACTGTCGACTCGGCCAGGACGCTGCGGACCAGGATCGGCCTGATCGAGGTGCAGGCCAGGATCGATGGCACCGACGGGCTCGGCCGGCGCGGGTTCACGCTCGCCGCCATGGCTCACCTAGATCTGTCCGACCTGGACTACGCGGCCACGCTGTCGAGGAACAGCCTGGTCACGATGTGCCGAAGCTTCCACGGTTCCGCGCCGACGACGGGCGGCGGGACGGTCAAGACCGGCAACGCCTGCACAATCCTCGCGCACTGGAACCTGCACTGGGACAGCGACCAGCGCGGCGCTGTGCTGTTCGGCGCGTTCTGGAACCTGGCGAGCGGTGTGCAGCCGTTCTCTCACAAGTTCCAGCTGACGAAGCCGGTCACCACGCCGTTCGGTTTGAACACAAAGAACGGGACCGTGCGGCACGCGCTCGGCGACGCGATCAAGCAACTCGATCAGGCAGGCATCCCGCTCAATGCCACGCTCGGCTCGGTGCAGTTTGTCAGCTACCACGGCAAGCACATCCCGATCCCCGGCGGCCCAGGTGACCCAGACGGGATTTACAACGCGATTTACACCGGACCAGGCTCGGCACCGAACAGCGGATCGTCTTTCATCCAGGTGGTGACCTGGAACAACACGTCCTGCCCAGTCGCCTCGACGATCCTGACCTACTCCGAGTCGTCGAACCCGACATCCCCGCATTTCGCTGATCAGACCATGTTGTTCAGCCACAAGCAGTTCCTGCCCGACCGGTTCTGCCAGGCGCAGATCATGTCCGACCCGCAGTTGGCTGTGACAACCGTGCGGAGCTAACGGCACCCGTGTCGGCTCGGGGGGACGACCCCCGGGAACCGCCGCTGGCAGTCCAAAACCGACCGCCCGATGCCGGTCAGACAGGTAGGGCCGCGCCGTTGATCAGGCTGGACTCCGGCGCGGCCAGATACAGGTAGCTACGTGCGATGTCCGGAATCTTCGGCCAGGAGTTGTGGTCAGAGTTTGGCATCGCCGCGCGGTTCGCTGGGGTGTCGATGATGCTGGGAACGACGCAGTTCACCGTCACCCCGGTGCCGCGTACCTCGTCAGCGGCCATCGAGACTAGGTGCAGTACGCCGAGTTTGCTCACCGAGTAGGCGAAGCCGCTGCCCTTGCTGACGACGGCCGCCCGGCTGGCGGTGTGCACCAGCCGGCCGGCGCCGACGTTGGCCAGCGCGGCGAGCGCGTGCTTGGTGATCAGCGCCGCGGTCATCAAGTTCAAGGTGAGCTGGCCGGTCAACTCCGCCGGATCAAGCTCGGCAAACGGCCGGTGCAGGGCGAACCCTCCCACCGTGTTGATTACCGCCCAGGGCTCGATGACGCTCCCGAACAGCGCCGCGACCTGAGCGTCATCGGTGACGTCCGCGGTGCGATAGGCCACCTCAGGCAGCCGCCGGTCCTGCGACGGCTCGAACTTGTCGACGGCCGTCACCGACGCCCCAGCGTCGGCGAACGCCTTGGCTACGCCGTGCCCAAGCGCCCCGCACGCCCCGAACACCAGCACCGTCCGCCCCGTGAACAGCTCGTGCGGCATTGCGACCTCCCAGCCGAGCCAACATCAATTCAGTTCGTACACCCTCGCAGCGACGCGACCAGGTAGGCCACGCCGAAGGGATCATCGCAGTACCGGATCTCAGTCCTGCACGAGGCGCCGTTCAACGCGCCGGCCAGTACCTGCCAGCCGGGCCGGCCGGTTGCCAGCAACTCAGCTGCCAGCCCGGCGTCGACCGCGAGCAGCGCGCCGAGGTCGCCGGTGCGCACCGCGTGCTCCACCTCCGCGTCGAAACCGGCGCTCCGCTCATCGAAATACCCAGGCGCCTTCGGGGTGCGGCGTGCGCTGCCGTCGGCGAGCACGAGCAGCGCGGTTCTGCCGGGCCCGGCCGCGAGGTCGGCACCGACGCGCGCGCAGCGCTCGGCGGGCTCGGGGTGCGCGACGCAGCAGAGCAACCGTTCGCCCGCGTAGCCGACCTGGTCAAGTAGCCAGCAGCCGACCCCGAGCGATGCTGGCAACATGTTCACCGGGCGCTCCGCCGCGCCAATGCCGGGCGCGAACACCGCCACGTCCAGCCGGGCGTCCCCGTCCCAGATCTTGGTCTGCCCGCCAGCCCCGACGACGGCGACGACATCGGGATCAGCCGCGACCAGCTCCGCGACCGCCTGCTCGCACGCCCGGCGCAGTTCGGGCAGCACCACGGCTGCCCCGGTCAGGCTCGGGATCAGCAACGGCGGTGAAGGACACAGCGCAGCCGCGATGATCATGATTTAGGCCAGTCCCCTGACGGCTCGGGCAGGCGGCGTCTGACCCTTGATCGCCGACACCATGTCGAGCACCTGACGAGTCTGGGCGACGTCATGAGCACGGAAGATTCGTCCGCCTAGCCAGGCGCAGACCGATGTGGCAGCTAGCGTTCCGCTTAGTCGATCTTGAGGTTGAAGATCGAGTGTCTCCCCGATGAAGTCCTTGCGCGACACCGACACGAGCACGGGCCATCCGGTCGCGGCCATCTCCGCCAGCCGCCTGGTAACTTCGAGCGAATGCCAGGTGTTCTTGCCGAAGTCGTGGGCGGCGTCGATCACAATCCCGGCCGGGTCCACGCCAGCTTCCACCGCGCGGGTGGCGAGCCGTTGCGTCTGGTCGAGCACATCGGCCATGACGTCAGGGTAACTGACCCGGAACGGCCGGGTCCTTGGCCGCTGCTCCCCCGCGTGCGCGCAGACCAGGCCAGCGCCATACTCGGCGACGACCGCTGGCAGCTTGGCATCCGTGCCGCCCCAGCTGTCATTGATCAGGTCTGCGCCGGCCGCGCACGCCTGCGCCGCGACTTCGTGCCGCCAGGTGTCCGCGCTGATCGCGACGTCCGGGTACGCGGCGCGCACGGCCGCTATGAACGACGCGATGCGCCTGATCTCCTCAGCCACGTCCACCTGCTGGCCAGGTGCCGCCGGGACACCCCCGATGTCGACTATGTCGGCGCCTTCAGCGATGACCTGGCGCACGCGTTCCATCGCGGCCGGCTCATCCCAGGTTCGCCCGGCCTCGAAGAACGAGTCAGGAGTTCGGTTGACGATGGCCATGACCAGCAGCCGCCCGGGCGCGAAGCTATGCCCACGCAACCGCAGTGTTGTCTGCTCCGGCGTCGTCTGCTCCGGGCGCACCGGCTCAGCCTAGTCGAGCACCTCGTTCAGCTTGCCGGTCGCCACGTCGAAGACGAACCCGCGTACCGCGTCCGTGTGGGGCACGAACGGGCTGGCCTTGATCCGGGCAATCGACTGGCGCACGTCGGTGTTCAGGTCGCCGAACGCCTCGGCTGCCCAGCTGGGCTTGATCCCCGTCTCGTCCTGGATTGAGCGCTTGAAGTCATCGTCGGTGAACGTGAGCATGCCGCAGTCGGTGTGGTGGATCAGGATGATCTCCCTGGTCCCGAGCAGCCGCTGGCTGATGGCCAGCGACCGGATCGCGTCGTCGGTCACCACGCCGCCCGCGTTCCTGATCACATGTGCTTCACCGTCAGCGAGGCCAAGGATCGCATGTACGTGGAGCCGCGCGTCCATGCAGGCCACAACCGCGACGTGCCGCGACGGCGGCATCGGCAGTGGCCCGGTAAACGACTCCGCGTAGCGCGCGTTACTGGCCAGGTACTCATCCGTGACTGACATCGGTGCTCCCATCCGCAATGCCGCCGACAATCCAACTAACACTCTAGAGTTGCGAATGGCCCACCCGCGCGGCCCGGTCGGGCCGAGAGCGGTGATCTTGGAAGATTGAGTCCGGTATGCGAACTCAATCTTCCAAGATCATGGATGCCGTCGCGTGGCTACCGGGTGACCGCCTGCTTGACTAGGCGGCGGCCGAAGTCCCACATGAGGCCGGAGCCGCGGTGCGCCTCATCCATCACGTCGGCGAACGCGTCCGCGAACAGCTTCACCTCCGCATCGCCGATCGTAAGCGGGGGCAGCAGCTTGATCACCTCCATGTGATCCCCGGCCACCTGAGTGAGGATGTGGTGCCGCTCGAACAGCGATACCACCACCATCTGCGCGAACAGCCCGACACGCGCGGCCTGGAGCATGTTCCAGCTAGCTCGCAGCTTGAGGCTCCGTGGCTTGCCGAACTCAAGGCCGATCATCAGCCCGCGTCCCCTGACGCCGGCGAACATCTCGTATTTGTCAACCAGTCGCTCAAGCTCGGCCCGCATCGCGTCGCCGACTCGTTCGGCGTTGGTCACAAGCTGCTCGTCTTCGATGACCGCGAGCGACGCGAGTCCGGCCGTCATCGCCGAGGCATTGGAGCCGAACGTCGAGTCGTGCACGAGCACCCGGTCCATCGACGAGTACACCTTGGCGAAGATCCACTCCTTCGCCAGCGTGGCGCCGACCGGGATGAATCCGCCCGACAGCGCCTTGGCGACGGTCACGATATCCGGCTCGACCTCGTCGTACTCGTATGCGAACAGCCGGCCGGTCCGGCCAAGTCCGGTCTGAACCTCATCGCAGATCAGCAGCGCCCCGTGGTCGTGCAGCAGCTTGCGCGCTCCGGCCAGGTAGCCGGCCGGGGCGACGTGCACGCCCTTGCCTTGCACGGGCTCGACGATCAGGGCAGCCACATCGCCCTTGCGCAACTCTGCTTCAAGGGCTTCCAGATCGCCGAAAGCAATCCGGGCGCCGGTCAGCAGCGGCCCGAAGCCGGTCTTGAACTCTGCCGATCCGTTGACGGACAGCGAACCGACAGTCAGGCCGTGGAACGCGTGGTCGCAGTAGATGATCCGGGACCGCCCGGTCGCGTACCTGGCGAACTTGAGCGCGGCTTCGACCGCCTCGGTGCCGCTGTTAGAGAAGTACACCCGGTCCATCCCGGGAGTCTTGGCGACGAGCTGCTCGGCCAGCAAACCAGAGAGCAGCGCGCACTCGAACTGGACCAGGTCGGCCAGTTCACGGTCGAGCATGTCGTGCAAGGCCTTGCGGACCACCGGGTGGTTGCGGCCGAGCGCGAACACGCCAAAACCCGCCAGGAAATCCAGATATCGGTCGCCGTCCCGGTCGAACAGATAGCTGCCATCGGCTCGCTCGTACACTTTGTCGAAGCCGATGGTATGCAGCATCTTGGCAAGCTGCGGGTTCATGTAGCGTGCGTGCAGCTCATAGCCCCTGCCGTCGTTGGCGGCAAGCAGGCCGGGCAGGTCAAATCCCATGTTGTCAGTCTCCGGCAATCGGACTCTATCGGACGGCGATTCCCGACAATAGTCCTACGACCGGAGACTGCGCGGGAACGACTTGTCAGGAACCGCGCAACGCGCGGATGGACTGGCGCAGCGACGACGTTGTCGCGAGCACCGCCGATGGCTCGTAGCCGCAGTGTGCCATGCAATTGGCGCAGCGCGGGTCCTTGCCACGGCCGTAGCTATCCCAGTCGGTGGTCTCGATCAGTTCGGCGTAGGTGCTGACGTAGCCGTCGCTCATCAGGTAGCAGGGCTTCTGCCACCCCTTGAGCGAGTACGACGGGATACCCCAGGCGGTGCAGCCGAAGTCCACCTTGCCCTCAAGGAAATCGAGGAAGAGCGGTGAGTGGTTCAGCCGCCAGCGCTTGCGGTTGCCGTCAGCGAACGCCTTGCGGAACAGCTCGCGAGTCTCGTTGACGCCGAGGAAGTGCTCCTGGTCGGGTGCCTTCTCGTACGCGTACGCGGGAGAGATCATCATCTGATCGATGCGCAGGTCGTCGTTGAGGTAGTTGAGCACGTCGATCACATTCTGCGGCGAGTCACTGCTGAACACGGTGGTGTTCGTGGTGACGCGGAACCCGCGCCGCTGGCACTCCTTGATCGCCGCCACGGCCTCGTCGAACACGCCTTCCTTGCAGACCGACTCGTCGTGCCGTTCGGCTAGACCGTCGATATGCACGGCCCAGGCAAAGTAAGGCGACGGCTGGAATCTATCCAGTTTTTTAGGGATAAGTAGGGCATTGGTGCACAAAAATACATACTTCTTGCGCTTGATAAGCTCCTTGACTAGTACATCGATCTGCGGGTGCATCAGCGGTTCCCCGCCCGCGATCGACACCATCGGTGCACCGCACTCCTCGATCGCCGCGATTGCCTGTTCCACCGGCATCCGCTGCTTGAGCACCGACGCCGGATGCTGGATCTTGCCGCAACCCGCGCAGGCGAGATTGCACGCGAAAAGCGGCTCTAGCTCGACGATCAGCGGGAACTTTTCACGACGCGTCAGCTTCTGACGCAGCAGGTAGCTCCCTACTCGCACGCTCTGACGCAGCGGCACGCTCACTGGGCTTCACCTCTTTCTAGTGACTGCTGTGGTTCCCCGGTTCCCCCGCCGATCACTGCCTTAGCTCTCTAGGCAGGCCGAACTGGACTGACTCGGTAGCTACTACCACCTCCCGCGTGCGAATCTGGCCGAGTCCGGACAGAGCGTCGACTATCTGCCCGACCATCGCCGGCGGCGCTGATGCCCCGGCGGCGATCCCGATCGTGGTCGTCCCGGCTAGCCAGCCCAGCTCGACGTCCTGGGTGCTGTCGACCAGGTAGGCGGGAGTACCCGCGCGCTGGGCGGTCTCGACCAGCCGCAGGCTGTTGGATGAGTTAGCGGAACCGGCCACGAGCACGATGTCCGACTCGGCGGCGATGGCTCGCACGGCGCGCTGCCGGTTCGTCGTCGCGTAGCAGATGTCGTCGGTGCCGGGACCCTTGGCGGCAGGGAACCGGTCAAGTATCGCGTCGACCATGCCAACCGCTTCGTCGGCGGCGAGCGTGGTCTGCATCAGGTAAGCGACCTTGCCAGCATCGGCTGGCCGCAGCTTGGCCACGTCGTCGATCGTTTCGATCAGCGCGGTCGAACCCGGCGCCTCGCCGAGCGTGCCCTCGACCTCCTCGTGTCCGCCGTGCCCGATCAGCGCGACTAGGTAGCCGTCGCCTGCGAAACGGCGCGCCTCGGCGTGCACCTTGGCCACGAGCGGGCAGGTCGCGTCGATGGTGTCGAGTTCTCGGCGCGCCGCCTCGCCCCTGACCTCAGGCGACACACCGTGCGCCGAGAACACCACGGTCGCCCCGTCGGGCACTTCGCTCAGTTCGTCGACGAAGATCGCGCCGCGCTGTTCGAGCCCGGCCACCACGGCGGTGTTATGCACGATCTGCTTACGCACATAGACCGGAGATCCATACCGCTCCAGGGCCAGTTCGACGATCTCGATCGCCCGCTCGACCCCGGCGCAAAACGACCGCGGACTGGCCAACAGCACCCGCCGCGACCCGACGGCGGCGGCCCACTTGGCCAGCACCGGCGCGGCGAGCCGGAGCGACTTGAGCGCGGCGATCCCGCCGCTGACCGTGTGCGGGCTGACCAAGGGATGCGCGGGCGTGTCCGAGATGGCCCTGATCACTACCGCGGGCCGGTCGCCAGCGCCGGCCAGCAGCGGCGCGGACTCCATGTCGACGGCGATCACGCCGGCGGCCGCGAGATCGGCGTGCGCGCTGGTCTCGACCAGTTTGTCCACGGTCGCGACCGGGCCGACGTGTACCCGCAACCCGGCCCGGCGCAGTTCGCCTGCCAGCAGCGGTGCCGAAGGGCAAAGCCGCGGCTTTGCGTCGGCCGACCTGGCGTCGGTGACCTCCGAAGCGACCACGACGTCCCCGACCTTGATGTCGTCGGTCAGGCCCCCGGCCACACCGCCAACCGCCACCATGCCGCAGTCGGACCCGGCCAACTCGCTCGCCGCTGTCTTCGACCGGACCGGTCCGTAGCCGGTACGTACCAGGCGAACCGACTCGCCGCCGTCAGGCAGCCGACGCAGCCCGCGCCGCAAGGCCTCAGCCTCGACTCGGAGCGGCGCGCAGATCAGCAACCCTCCCGGCCCACCGCCCGACCTTTCCGGCCCGCTCATCGGGTTGCCTCCAGATACCGGCCCAGGGCGCTGATCGGGAATACCAGTCGGTACAGGTGGTAGTTGATGTAAAAGTCACCGGGAAAGCCGGTCCCGGTGAAGGCAGCCTCATCCCAGCTTCCATCGGAACGCTGCGTCCGGCCCAGCCACGCCACTCCGCGCTCGGCGCTGGCCATCGCCTCATCTCCCTCCGCCGCGAGCAAGGCGAGCAGCGCCCACGCCGTCTGCGAGGCCGTGGACTCGCCGCGTCCGGCCCAGTCCTGGTCGTCGTATGAGCGCAGATCCTCACCCCAGCCGCCGTCGGCGTTCTGGTGGTTGATCAGCCACCGCACCGCCCGCCTGATCGACGGCTTTCCCGGCCGCACCCCCGCCGCGATCAGCGCTGGCACGACCGCGCCGGTGCCGTACACGTAGTTGGCACCCCACCGGCCGAACCACGACCCGTCGCTCTCCTGAGCCCGGAGCAGCCAGGCCACTCCCCGGCGCACCGCCTTGCTCTCGCCGAAACCCGAAAGTGCGAGGGCCTCGACGGTGTGCGCGGTGACGTCGGCCGACGGCGGGTCGGTGACCTCGCCGAAGTCGCAGAACGGCAGCTTGCCGACGATCGCCGAGGTGTTGTCGGCGTCGAACGCGCCCCAACCGCCGTCGCGCGACTGCATCCCGAGCAGCCAGTCGAGAGCACGCGCCATCGCGGCGTCGGCCCCGCTGCTAGGTCCGATCCGGCGCAGCGCGAGCACGACCTCGGCCGTGTCGTCCACGTCGGGGTAGCCGTCGTTGTCGAACTCGAATGCCCAGCCGCCCGGCCGCAGCGATGGCCGGCGCACCTGCCAGTCACCAGGCCCGCGTATCTCCTCGCGGAGGACCCACCCGGCCGCCGCGCCGAGTGCCTGATGGTCGGCCGGCAGGCCGGCGTCTGATAGCGCGATCATCGCCAGCACGGTGTCCCACACCGGCGACTGACACGCCTCAAGCCGCCTGACCCGTCCGTCAGCGGTGTCCTCGAAAGTCGTGAACCGGTCAAGTCCCTCTATGCCGCGCTTGATCACCGGGTGGCCGAGCTCGTATCCGAGCAGGTGCAAGGCGATCAGCGAGTACACCCAGGGTGGCTGGATGCCGCCCCAGCAGCCGTCATTCTCCTGCCGGGCGATGATCCACTCGGCGCAGCGCCGCATGGCCGCCCGCCGCACGGCCGTGGCCGGCTTGCTCGGCCTGACGTACTTGTCGTACCGGTGCAGCTGGCGATCGAGCCCTTCGAAGAATTTCGTCCACCGGTCGGTCAGCGCCACGGTGCCGGCCTGGTCGCCGGTCACGTGAAGTTCTTCGAGGCCGAAAGATAGCTTCCTGGCTGGCCTCAGCGAGCAGACGACTGTCAGCGGCACGATGGTCTGGCGAGCCCAGCACGCCCAGTCGTATACGTTCATCGGAAACCAGGCCGGCAGGTAGATCAGCTCGGGCGGCATCACCGGCAGGTCGTCCCAGGACCACTCGCCGAACAGCGCGAGCCAGATCCTGGTGAACACCCGCGTCGCCTTGATGCCGCCGCCATCCCTAATCCACGTCGAGGCCCTTGCCATGTGCTCGGCATCGGGCGGATCACCGGCGAGGCGCAGCGCCACGTAGGCCTCGACCGTGGTCGACAGGTTGCCGTCACCGCCAAGGAAGTTCGCCCAGGTGCCGTCGTCCCGCTGAGCTGACCTGATCCAGCGCGCGGCCGCTTCGGTCAGCTGCTCGGTCCGGATCCCGAGGAACTCACGCAGCAGCAGGTCCTCGGCATCCATCGTCACGTTGGTCTCAAGCTCGCCCTGCCACCACCCGTCGGCGTGCTGCAGGCCGAGCAGGTGACTGACGGCCCGGTCCAGGGTCGCCTTTGCGCCGGAGTAGGGCGTCGCCACGTCGGCTTCTGCCGCTGTCATCGCGAGCGGGTTCACCATTGCCTCGCGGTAACGAACTCGGCGATCCCCTCGAACTCGACGCGAACGTCATGTGGCATGTCGGTCTCCGTGAGATAGCTGACCGCCGACGCCAGCGCGGCGTCAGCCTTGCTCTCAGCCCACTCCTTCCCGCCGGCGGACTCGACGAGGGCAGCGGCGTGCAGCAATTCGTCCTCGGTCAGCGGTTCCGGCACGGCGAGCAGCTCAGCGAGTTCGTGGCCAGCCTGCGTGCCGCTGGTCAGCGCCGCCACCACGGGCAGCGACTTCTTCCTCGCCCGCAGGTCGGACCTGACTGGCTTGCCGGTCGTCTCGGGCGCGCCCCAGATCCCGAGCAGGTCATCGGTGAGCTGGAACGCCAGACCCGCGTAGGCGCCGAACGCCGCCAGGTTCTTGGCTATGTTGGCTGGACCGCCGACGTATACGGCGCCGATGCTGCAGGCGCAGGCCATCAAGGCCGCGGTCTTGTCGCCCGCCATGTCCAGGCACTCGGTTACGGTCACGTCGCTGCGCCGTTCGAAGGCCAGGTCGGCGCCCTGTCCGGCGATCAGCCGCTGCACGGCGGCGGACAGGCAGCGCGACGCCCACACACCTTCCGGGGGCGGGCTCTCCAGCAGCAGGTCCTGGGCCAGCGCGAGCAGCGCGTCGCCAGCCAGGATCGCCGCTCCCACGCCGTATACCGTCCAGGCCGTCGGCCGGTGCCTGCGCTCGGTGTCGCCGTCCATGATGTCGTCGTGCAGCAGGGAGAAGTTGTGCACGAGTTCGACGGCGACCGCCGCTGGCACGGCCCGCTCTGGGGGTGCGTCCGCGGCCCGCGCGGACAGCAGTGCGAGCGCAGGACGAAGCGCTTTTCCTCCCCCGCCCTCCCTGCCCCCATTTCCTGGCAGACCG
Source organism: uncultured Actinomycetota bacterium (assembly GCA_963769145.1). GTDB lineage: Bacteria > Actinomycetota > Actinomycetes > Streptosporangiales > Streptosporangiaceae > Chersky-822. The sequence goes on along the minus strand of CAVYKS010000005.1, from coordinate 25,411 downwards.
AGGTGGTAGGCGGCGACTTCCCTGATATCCGGGCTCAGCCGGTTGACCGCGGCGGCGAGCGCCGGGCTGACGTAGTCGCGTGCGGTCTCCACCGCAGCCGGGATGGTCGCCGTCACGACGCGACCTCGGTCGGAGTCCTGTCCTGGTCCCCCGTGTCCCCGTACTTCGTCGTTGTCGCAGCAAGCTCGCCAATAAGCTGCTGCGCAGCAGAGTGTCCGCTTCGCACAGCGCCCTCCATGGTGTCGGGCCAACCGGTGTCCGTCCACGAGCCGGCCAGCACTAGTCCGGGTACCGAGGTTGCGGCCCCGGGCCGCAGGACGCCGCAGCCTGGCGCCTGCCGGAATGTCGCCCGGCGTTCTCTGGTCACGAAGTAGTCGGTGACCTGGGCCTGGGCAGCCGCCGGGAATAGCCGCTCAAGCTCGGGAATGAACTGCTCGCGTAGCTGCGCGGCGGGAACAGTCACGAACTCGTCGGCTGCTGATAGTGACACCGCCAGGTATTGCCCAGTTTTCAGGCCGGCGATGCGTGTTTTATCGAAGACCCATTGAACCGGTGAGTCGACGGCCGCCACGAACGGCAGGTCGATGACCGAACGGTCGTAGATCACGTGCACGTTGACAATCGGCGAGGCGCCTAGCCCGCCCCAGCGCTCGGCGTCGCCGACGCCGGCCCCGGCCGCCAGCTTGACCGCCTGCGCCGACGGAACCGCGAGCAGAATTGTATCTGTGTTTACCCGGGGGGGCGCTGTGTTGACCCGGGGGGACACCCCCCGGAGCCCCCCAATCGTCGGGGCGCCTTTGGGCGCCGCCTTCCCTCCTCGCTCAGTCGCTGCGCTCCCTCGCTCGTCAGTCCAGGCGGCACCGCGCCCCGACGTTTCGGCGTCCTCCGCGAATTCGGCTCGGGTCAGGTCTAGTTCGAAGCCGCCGCCAGGGGCTGGCCTGATGCTGGTCACCTTTGCCCCGGTTCGGACCTGGACGCCGAGGTCTGCCAGCAGCTTGGCTGGGGCCTTGTCGTGCAGGTCGCCCAGCGGTACTTTCGCTACGCCGATGTCGGCGGCGTCCTTGGCGCCTAGCAGGGCTGTCTTGATCACGGTCGCGGCTAGCGCCAGGCTGGCGTCGTCGCCCGCTATGTTCAGCGCCGAGACGATGAACAAGTCCCACAGCCGGCGGCGAGCAAGCTCGCCTTGTCCCCTGGCCGCGAGCCAGTCGCCGAGCCGCTGCTGATCGAGCGCCGGATCGGCTTGGTCGAGGAATCGCATCGCCAGCGCGGCCCGGCCGACAGCCAGCCGGGCGCCCAGCGGCAGCAGTCGGTACCTGGTCAGCGCGCCGGTCATGTGCAGCGGGCTCGGCAGTCCGCTGCGCCGGAGCCGGGCGGGCCCGCTAGGCCCGAGCACGGTCACGTCGAACCGGTCCTGGAAGGCGACCTGGGCGGTCACGCCAAGCCGGGTCAGCAAACCGCGGTAGGCATCGCAGCACCGCAGGATCACGTGCTGGCCGTTGTCGATCGTCATCTCGCCGCGCTGATAGGACGACGCCGCTCCGCCGAGCCTCTGCCGGGCCTCAAGCAGCACGACGTCAAGGCCTGCTTCGGCGAGGTCGATGGCAGCCGTGATGCCGGCCAGGCCGCCGCCGACGACAGCGACGCGGCGTCGGGCGGTTTCGGGCCGGGTCATGTGCTGTCTCCACGCGCAGGCGGGCGGCTGGAGTTGCGGGGTCGCGACATTCCGGTCAGGGCGCCGAGCGCGACCAGCGCTTTCTCGCTGGTTGGCAGCGACATCCGGTGATCGAGGGCGTCGGCCGGCGAGGCGCTCATGTGGCCGAGCAACCGCCGGTAGATACCCGCCATCGCGCCGGTGCACGCGGCGCTGCGCCAGTCGAGCATCACCAGCAGGCGCATTCCGACCGAATACCACTCCTTGGCCCGTTCGGCCTCGAACCTGACTAGGTCGGCAAGCGGGCCCGCCATCGCGGCCCGCCCGTCGTCGCCAGCTGGCGTGAGCGTGCAGCCGAACCGCTGCAGGTCCTCGGACGGCAGATAGACCCGGCCGTTGCCGAGATCCTCTCTGATGTCTCTGATGATGTTGGTGAGCTGCAGGGCGATCCCGAGTGAATCGGCGAGCGAGGCAGCCTGCGGCATGTCGCTGCTGCCGAACACGCCGAGTGAGAGCCGCCCGATCGAGCCTGCGACGCAACGGCAGTAATGCTTGAGGTCCTCGAAGGTGGCGTAGCTGACGCCGCGCACGTCGGCCTCGCAGCCGTCGATAAGCTCGCCGAAGGCCGCCATCGGGATCGGAAACCGGGCGGCGGCGTCGCGCAGGGCAATAAGCACGTCGTCCCCGGCGACCACGGTGCCGTCATGGCTGAGCGCGTCGACCTGCTTCCTCGCTCGCTCCAGTTCGGTGATCTTGTCCTGCGCGAGCATCGTGCCGTCACCGATGTCGTCAATCCGCCGGGCGAACGCGTACACGGCCGACAACGCGCGTCGCTTAGGACCAGGCAGCAGGGCGATTCCGTAAGAGAAGTTCTTCGCCTGCTGGCGCGTGATCTGCTCGCACCGGCGGTAAGCGGTTCGGACGTCCAGCATCGAGGTGGGATCGAGCAAGCTCACAGCTCACCTCCCCCTCACCATGGCGCCCATCAGTTCGGCCAGCGTCCTGGCCTTGCCAGGTCGCGGCGTCACGGCGAGCACGTCGTAGTCGGCCGCCTCGACAGCGGCCAGCGCGGCTCGGCCGCCAGCCAGATAGCCGGCAACGGCTAGCCGGGCGGTGCCGGAGAGGGTGCCGACCAGCGGCGCCCCCGCATCGAGCAGGCTTCGAGCTCGGCTGACCTCGAAGGCCATCAGTTCCTTGAAGCGCGGCGAGGCGTGCGGCTCAGCCAGGTCCTGCTCGGCGCACCCATGCTCAGCCATATCGGCGGCGGGCAGGTAGATCCGGCCATCAGCGTAGTCCTCGGCCACGTCCTGCCAGTGCTCGGCAAGCTGGAGCCCGGTGCAGATAGAGTCTGACAGCTCGGCCCGGTCTGGGGAAAACCTATTAAAGACGTAGAGGACGACGCGGCCCACCGGGTTGGCGGAAAGCCGGCAGTAACCGACCAAGTCATCGGCGGTCTGATAGCGGGAGACAAGCTGATCCTGCCGGTTGGCCTCGATCAGGTCGAGAAAAGGCTGCATCGGGATGCCGCACTTGGTCACCGCCTCGCGCAGCCCGCGTACGGCCGACAGGTTCGGCAGGGACGTCCCCTCGTAGAGGCGTCGGACGTCGGCCTCGAGTTCGGCCAGCAGGCCACAACGCTCGGCGACCGGTGCCCGGTCGCCGATATCGTCCGTCGTCCTCGCGAAGACGTAAACCGCCATGAGATATCGCCGCTTCGCCGACGGCAGCAGCCGCAATGCGACGGGGAAGTTCTCGTTGGCGGCTTTCGCGGCCACGACAGCATCAGGCGACGCTGGCCCGGGCTTTCCCAGGCGAACGCGAGCCATGTGAGCCCCCTGACCTGTCACGTTCCTATTCGTTCACGGTTGCTATTCAGAATGCAAACAATGACACATGCGTCACCTGATGTGGGCGTCGTATTCTCCGCGCTGACCTTTGCAAACGCAACCAGACCGGCCGCCAAGAGCGAAATGTCTGATATAAGAGGTTCTAGGCATTGATCCCGTGGGGCCGGTTGTAGCTCGACAGCCGCTGGAGGGCTAGTCTCGCCACATGAACGCCGAACCTCGCCAGGGCGCCCCGCCGGGAGCGTCACCTTTCCCGGCCGGTGCCGCTGGCGGGCAGCCCGAGGACGGCGACAGGACCGCGGCCGGACAGGACGTCCTGGTGAGCGACAACCCGGTGCCAGGCTGGGCACCCAAGGTCCTACCAGAGGCCGCGAGGTCAGGGCCCGACGCCCGTCGCTGGGCGGCGGCATCCCCGCGCAGGGCCGCGAGCTTGGCGCGCAGGGCAGGCTGACCGTCAGGAGGCTGCTTGAAGCTGGCCTCGCCGAGTTCGACGAACGCGGCTTCCAGGCGGTCAGGGTCGACGATGTCGTGCGGCGGGCGAAGACCTCACACGGCACCTTTTACCTCTACTTCGCCAATAAGGACGACCTGTTCAGGACGTTGCTCCAGGACGCGCTGCACGATATGAAGCTCATCACCGATGACTTCCCGGTCGTGACGAGCAACGATGCCGGCCGGGCCGCGCTGCGGCACTGGATCCACCGGTTCACCGACACCTACGCCGCCCACGCCACTGTCATCCGGATCCTCAGCCAGGCCGACATCGTTGGCGAGGAGGTCTACGGAGATGGGCTGCGGCTCCTGTTCAAGCTCTCCGAAGCCATCGCCCAGGGCATGACGGTTGCTCGTTCCTCTGAGGGCGAGCATGAGCACGCTGAGCTGACCGCGCTCGCCTGCCTGATGATGCTCGAGCGGATCAACTACCTGCTCAGCGTCGAAGTCCGGCTGCCGAGGGAGGAGATGATCGACCGGCTGGCGGCGATCATCTACGCGGCATTCCACAGTTGATGAGATAAATTTCCGCATGAACTGAATTGTGCTGATTACCTGGCTACTGGTTTGGGCTAATCAATCCGAGTGGGCTCGGCGCGGGATATTCAACTCGCAGTGCGGGCCGTCCGCCCAGGCGCACGGTAGCGACCTGCACGGGCCGGTAGGCCGGGGGCTGGATGTGGAGCACGCTGATCAACGCCTGTGAGTACGCCGCCTGGCTGAGGTAACCGGCCGGATCGGTCGCGGCGAAGTAGGCGGTGCGCAGCGGAATGCCTAGGGTCGTGCCTGACCACGTTTGGCCGAACCCCAGGATGTCGATCGGCTGCTGCGACGCCATCGCCGTGATCACGATCAGCAGCCTGGAGTCGACATCGCCCGCTGTCATCGCGCTCCGAGCCGCGGGGGTGACCACGATCTGCCGGCTGGTGAGCAGGCCGGAGCCGAGGGCCTGGCGTTGTCTCCGGTCAGCCTGCAGCGCCGATGTGTACGCTGCCGCGCCGTGCGGTGCCATGATCCGCACCGTGATCCGGTCGGTATCGCCGCCGAATCCGGCCAGTACGGCCGGGGCCCAGCTGCTGGCCAGGTCGGTGCCGAACTGGTGCCGCAAGATCGGCGTGTCGACCACGATCGTGGCCTTCGGCGGGTAGGTCGCCTTCGGGCCGAGCCTGGTGAGCTGGCTGGAGGGGAAGCCGTGCTGCGCGAGCGCATCGCAGGCGGCCGGGTCGCAGGCCACCACCGCGGTCCGGTTGACCTGCGCCGCGACCCAGGTGGCCGCGCTCGCGACGTCTCTGGCCAGGCGGACCGCCGCCCTGTTCTTCGCGGCCGTGCTGTCGCTCGACCGCACCACGGTGTTGCCGGCGTCCCGGGAGGACAGCGCGAGCGCCACGACACCGCCCGCGATCAGCATGACCGCGAGCGCGAGGACGCCCGCCATCACGGGGCGAGGCCGTCGCCGCAGCGAACGCGTGAGCGTGGTTGACCGGCCCAGTGTCGTTGGGGCCTGCGGCGCAGTCGTAACTGGCGGTGACGTGACTGGCGGTGACGTGACTGGCGGTGACGTGACTGGCGGCGGTGCGGGTGTGACCGGCCGGGTTGGAGCTGTTGGAGTTCGTGAGATTGCTGGGATCGGCTGGGTGAGCGGCTCTGGCCGGTCGAGTGGATCGGTGCTGGTTGGGCGCTGCGGCTTGACCGGCCGCTCGGGCTTGCTGGTGCTGTCAAGCTTGCCGGTGACGTCCGGGCCGGCCGGGGTGGCTGACTTGAGCACCCGTTCGGGCTTCCGGGCCGGCTCTGGCTTGAGGGTGCGCTCTGGTTTCGGTGGTGGCGGCGGCGGTGGCGTTCGCGCTGGTTCTGGCTTCGGTTCCAGGGCCGGTGCGGGAGCCGGGCCTGGTCGGGCCGCTGCGCCAGGCCGCAAGCGCTGGCGGGCCTTGGACGGCCTGGTCGTCTTGCCTGTGCGACCGGTCTGCACTGCGTGATCCCACCAGGCGGCACGCTCCTGCCTGACGTCCGCGCCCGGCTCGCCCGCGCCGCCAAGTGCATCCCATCGGCCGGGACGGCCGGAGGGTGGGGTCGCGTCGAGGTCGGCGTCGTCGGCGTAGCCCGCGATCAGGTCAGGATCGGCATGCAGGTACGACTCGGTTAGATCGTCGAGGGCATCGATCTCACGCGACTGGTCCAGCCGGAAACTCCACGCGTCGCGGCGCGGTCCGGTTCCATTCGATGACCCGGCCTTGGCCCAGTCATGAGCCGCGACGGCGGCGCGCAACGTCGGCAGTGGTTCGGTAACCGGCTCGGCGTCAGCCGTCGCTCGGACCTCGCCCTGGGTTTGGTGAGCCGCGTCAACCGCTGCCTGCATCCGAGCTATTAATGCGTCTGGCAACACCCTCTGCGCCGACGGAGCAGGTCCCACCCCAGCCGCACCAGGCACCCGCCGCTTAAGCGGCGGACCGGTGCTGTTGTCACCCATTCGCTCAACCCCCTGATGGTGCCCCTTACTCCTAGCACACGTCGGCCTCCCTGGACGACCAGAGCAGCACATGACACGCGGTTATTCAAGTAGCCCAACATATTGTCACGAACCAGTTACATGCGGCACGCGACTGCGTCGGGATGGGCGACTATAGGAGCGCTTCCGGCAGCCGCTGGTGCTGACCGATGCGGGCGGTTGGAGCTGATTTGGTGCGGTTGGTGTCGGCGGGTTTGGGGTCAAAATTCAAGAACACCCGACCCGCTATGGCGCTGACCTGTACCTTTTCGTATGCGGTGTTGCACTGCGGCCTGGTATGGCCACATCACGTGACATCGCGAGTACAGAACGCGTGCTGCAGGGGGGCAGTATGGAACACAGCACACGAACGTCGCGCTGGGCCGACCAAGGTGGGGCAGCGCCGGTCGTCGATGCTGAGAGGGCCACCTCGCACCGCAAGGACGCGACCGGTTGGACTTGGCTGGCGAGCGGATGGCTGCTCGTCGCTGTGCTCGCTGTGCAGGCGGCTCTGTCGCTCCGGCTGGTCCGGGCCGATACGGCGTTCCAGGATGAGGCGCTGTACCTGTGGGCGGGCCACCGCGAGATCGCGAACCTGCTGCATGGGTCGCCGGTGCCGCCGTTTTCCGCTTACTTCTCCGGCGCTCCGGTCATCTATCCGCTGTTCGGCGCTTTAAGCGACAGCATCGGCGGTCTGTCCGCCGCCCGGATTCTGTCCCTGGCCTTCATGCTCGGGACGACCGGGTTGCTCTGGGCCGTAACCAGGCGGATCTACGGCCCGACCGCGGCGTTCTTCTCCGCCGCGCTGTTTGCCGTGCTCGCCCCCACCCTGCACCTGGGGTCGTTCGCGACCTACGACGCTATGTCGGTGTTCCTCGTCGCGCTCTCGGTCTGGCTGGTGGTGCGGGCTGGCGAGCGGCGGGATGCCACGGGCTGGATGATCGCCGCCGGCGTCACGCTGGCGCTGGCCAACGCGACTGCCTACTCGATCGCCCTGTTCGACCCTGTCGTCATTGGGCTGGCGCTGATCACCGCGTTCCCCTCGCCCGGCGGCAAGCGGGCGGTCGGTCGCTGCCTGATCTTGCTCACCGTCGTCGTGGTGCTACTCGGAATGGGGTTGCTGATCGGCGGCAGCTATTACCGGGCCGGTATCGACATCACCACGCTTCGACGAGCGCCCGGCCCTGACTCGGCCCTGCGGGTGTTCGCCGACTCCTGGGCGTGGACCGGCGCGGTCGCGGTCATCGCTTCGGTTGGCGCGATTGTCAGCATCGCCCAGCGACCATGGACGGCGCGGACCTGGCTGCCGCTGCTGATGACCGGCGCGATCCTGCTCGTGCCCGCCGAGCAGGCCGGCCTGCACACGACGGCGTCGCTCAGCAAGCACGGCACGATGGGCGCCTGGTTCGCGGCGATCGCGGCCGGCTACGCCGTCGAGTGGTTCATCTCGCTGGCTGGCACCGGCCGGGTCCGGGCGGTCACGTTCGGCGCCTGCGCCGCCGCTCTGGCCCTGCCAGCTGTCATCGGCGTCGGCCAGGCTAGGACGCTCTCCACCGACTGGCCCAACTCGTCGAGCTTCCTTGAGATCTTCGGGCCCTTGGTCGACCACAGCAGTGGCCGCGTGCTGGTGGAAGACCCGTCGATCGCTGAGTACTACCTGCCCTCGGGCGGCCAATGGCAGCGCTGGTCAGGGACGAGGAACATCGTGCTGCCCACTGGCGGAAGCACCGGCGGGCCGAGCAAGCAGGCCGGGGTAGTCGGATCTGGCAACGCGGGCGTCTACGCCGTGTTCATCCAGGAGGGCTACTTCTCGCTGGTCGCGCTCAATTTCGCCGACACCACCGCGCTGGACCGGAGCATCCAGGCCGATCTGCACGCCAATCACCACTACCGGATCATCGAGGTAGTGCCTTATGGCCCGGCGCACGGCACCTACGTCATCTGGCGATACGAGCCGCACTGATGAGCGCTGGCCTTACCACCCAGACTCCTGTCGTCTCAGTCCCGGATGACGCGGAGAAGTACGCCTACGTCGATCGCGACCTGCCTTATCTCGCCACCTTGCTGTTCATCGGTGCCGGGTGCCTGACTGTGAGCCAAGTCAGGTTCGAGTCGCACGCACCGGCCGGCTGGATGTTCATGATCTTCACCGCCACTTACGTGATCTACCAGGCCATCAGCCTGCCGGTTAACTTCACCGGTCGCGGATTCGATCTGGCGGCCCACCAGGCGCTGGTCCGGTCGTGGCGGCCCGCCAGTTATCCCGCCGTCGACATCTACCTGCCGATCTGCGGCGAGCCGCTCGGCGTGCTCGAAAACACCTGGACCGCGGTAGCGGCGTTGATCGCGGCGTACCCGGGGCCAGCACAGGCATACGTGCTGGACGACGGGCCATCCGAGGCGGCCAGGCAGCTTTCCGAACTGCTGGGCCTGGCCTACCTAAGTCGACCGCAGGCGCGGGCGTTCAAGAAGAGCGGCAACCTGCGATACGCGTTCGCGCGCACCGACGGCGAATTCATCGTCATTCTCGACGCCGACTTCGCGCCGCGCGTCGACTTCCTCGCCGAGACGCTGCCGTACATGGACGACGACCGAATCGCGATCGTCCAGACGCCGCAGTTCTTCATCCAGAGCCCGGACCAGAACTGGATCGAGAACGCCGCCGGCGCGATCCAGGAGGTGTTCTACCGGTCAATCCAGGTGGCCAGGGACCGGTTCGACGCTGCGATCTGCGTGGGCACGTCCGCGCTGTATCGCAGGTCGGCACTCGAGCCGCAGGGCGGCCCGACGCTGATCCCCTACGCCGAGGATGTGCACACCGGACTCGACGTACGCAGGGCGGGCTGGTCGCTGGTGTACGTGCCGCTGGTGCTGTCGGTCGGAATCTGCCCGGACAGCCTCGACGCGTTCGTCCGGCAGCAGTACCGCTGGTGCACAGGGAACGCCGGGGTCGTCTTCAATCGCCGGCTGTGGTCAGTGCCGATGAGCCTGCCCGCGCGGCTGACTTATATCTCTGGCTTCTTCTACTACGTCTATACCGGCCTGCTGACGTTTTTCGGCCCGGTCATTCCCGTCGTGATGCTGCTCTTTGTGCCCGGCCAGATCCGGCTGAGGAACTTCGTGACGCTGCTGCCGTCAATGCTCACCGGGTTCGTGCTGTACCCGCTCTGGCACCGCGCCAAGTACGGTCCTTCGGTCTGGTCGCTGGGAATCGCCCGAGGCTGGGCCCACGTGTTCGCGATCGCCGACGGCGCCCGCGGCACGACGATGGGGTGGCATCCGTCGAGAACACCGGGCAGCGCGCTGCGCCGGCTGCGGGTCGGGGTCACGCTCTGGAGCGGTGGCATGGCCGTCTTCTGGCTCGCCCTGGCCATCTGGCGCACGGCGACGATGGGGACGTCACAGATGGCGGTCTTGCTGGCTGTGGGGGTTATCAATCTGGCCGCCGTGGCTCGCGTTGTCTTCCCCGGAGGCAAGGCGGCATGAAACCACGACTGGTGATGTATACCGCGCTGATGATCGCGGCGGCGGCAATCGCGACCGCGATCAGCCACATCTCGACCATGCACCATCGCCCGCACGTGGTCGTGCACGCGTCGCTGCCCGTGAGCCTTGCCTCCTATCTCGGCGTCTTCGAGCCCGGATCGCCGCCCTCTTTCCAGCCCATCGCGGACTTCGGTGCGGCTGCGGGCCGCGCACCCGACATCGCCGGGTCGTTCAGCGGGTGGGCTCAGCCGTTCGACTTGGCCTACGCGAACGAGCTCAAGCAGCACCACGTCATCCCGTTCGTGCAGATCGACCCGACGTTCGCGTCGATCTCGGCGATTACGGCGGGTGCTTACGACACATACCTCAGGGGGTACGCGGACAGCGTGGCTGACTTCGGCCACCCGGTGATCATCGGCTTCGGTCACGAGATGAACGCGCGGTGGTACCCGTGGGGTTACGGCAATCTGTCGCCCCGCACCTTCGTAGCGGCCTGGCGCTACATCGTGAACCTGTTCCGCGCCCGCGGCGCCGATAACGTCACCTGGCTGTGGACGATCAACGCCGACCGGCCGGGCACCGGGCCGGTCGGCGACTGGTGGCCGGGCCAGCAGTACGTGACCTGGGTTGGCATCGACGGCTACTACTACCGTCCGTCGGATACGTTCACGCGCGTCTTCGGCAAGACCATCGACCAGGTGCGGGCGTTTACGCACAAGCCGATCCTGCTGTCTGAGACCGCCGTCGGCCCCCGGGCCGGCCAGCTAGTAAAGATCCAGGACCTGTTCAGCGGCATGGCACGGTACAAGACGCTGGGGCTGGTGTGGTTCGACAAGGCCCAAGCCGACGGGATCTTTCATCAAGACTGGCGGATAGAAGACAACCAAACGGCTGAATATTCATTCAGACTCGGTGTGCGGGACGAGCTAGTACCGACGAAGGCGCGGTCGGGTTGAGCACCGCCAGCCGACCGCCGAACGCCAGCGGCGATCTTGGGGGCGGGTTCGCCAAGTCGCAGCACGCTGGTCTCAGCGCGATCATCAGGCTGGCGGACGTCCCGGCAACAGCGAACGCGCACGGCCGCGTGGCGCTGAAGCCGCCGCCTCGTCCTGGTCCTCCCCCAACGCTGCCCGGCTGGGCCGCCATCGACCAGGAGTCAAGCCCGCAGCCGGTCGCCAGCAAACCGGGCCTAGCCCAGCTACCTGGGCTGCCTCTGCTGGTCATCGTGACGATCCAGGTCGTGCTCTCGGTCCGGCTATCGCGCAGCAATTCGGCGTTCAACGACGAGGCTTTGTACCTGTGGGCCGCGGCTCGAGTGGTCGCACTGGCTGCACGGGACCAGTGTTCCCGCCTTTCCCGGGTACTTCTCCGGTGCCCCCGTCGTGTACCCGCCGCTCGGTGCCGTGGCCGATGCGGTCGGCGGCCTCGCCGCGGCGCGGATCCTCTCGCTGCTGTTCATGGTCGGCGCGACGGTCCTGCTGCACGGACTGACCAAGCGGATCTTCGATCCTCGGTCGGCCGCCTTCGCCGCGGCCCTGTTCGCCGGGCTCGGCTCGACCCAGTTTCTCGGCGCGTTCGCGACCTACGACGCGATGGCCATCTTCTTGCTCGCGCTTGCGACCTGGGTGGGGATCAGGGCCGCTGGCTGCGAGGCCGCCTGGCGCCGGGCCGGGCTGATCGCTCTGGCGGTTGCCGCGTTGGTGATCGCCGACGCGGCGAAGTACGCCGCGACGCTCTTCGATCCCGTCGTGCTGATCGCCATCACGGCCTACCACTGGCACGCACGCGGCAGGCGCGCCGCCGTCGCCGGCGGGCTGATCGGGCTCGCTGGCACGGTCGCGGGCCTGTCGGCCGCCCTCGCGGCCGGCGGTCCGGCCTACTGGGCCGGCATATCCTCGACGACGGTTTCCCGGCCGCCGAGCAACTGGCCAGCGTTCGGCATCGTGTACACAAGCGTCGGCTGGGTCGGCCTGATCATGGTCCTGGGCACGTTCGGCGCGATCGCCACCTCGTACGCCAGCCGATCGGCGCCGGTCAGGACGCTGGTCTGGACCCTCGTCGGGGCGAGCGTGCTCGCGCCCGCCGAGCAGGCCAGGATCGGCGTGTTCACCAGCCTGTTCAAGCACGTGGCGTTCGGCGCCTGGTTCGCCGCGCCGGTCGCCGGGTACGCGCTGACCGCTTTCATCAAGGCGATCCCGGCCGGCAAGGCCAGGGCCGGGCTGCGCGTCGTCGCCACGGTGATCGCGCTGTCCGGGCTGACCGGCGTCCTGCTTGCCGCCGATCACTTCGGCAACTGGGCGGACACCGATCCGGTCGTCGGCACGCTGACCGCTGCGCTTCGCGACCATCCCGGTCAGCTACTCGTGGACGCGACCCCGCCGTTCGACTACTACTTGCGCAAGGTCGAGCCCTGGCAGTCGATCACCTCGACCCCGAATTACCAGGGCGCCGCCCTCGACGCGGCGATCAGGCAGCACCGGTTCGCGGTCATCATGATCTCCTACGCGGTCGGCGGCGGTGACTGCGGCAACGTCGACCCGGCCATCAAGAAGACCCAGGCGCAATGCTTGCACAACGTCGATCTCAAAGTGCTCGACGACATCATCAAGTCCGGCGCCTATCAGTTGATCAACCGGATCCCTTACAAAACGACAGCGTTCGGCGGCGCATACATGATCTGGGCCCGGCTTGGTGCTGTGAGTACGGTGGGTGCGCGCTGATGGCCGCGGAGATCTCGAGCGTTGGCCGGCACCGGGTGCGTGGCCATGTGCTGCCTGACGCCCCCAGCGCGACCGAGAAGTTGTCCTACGCCTGGCGCTCGCTGCCGTTGCTGGCCACCGCGTTGTTCATTTCAGCGATCTGCCTGATCGTCACCCAGGCGTGGTTCGAGATAAGGAACGCCGCGATCTTGCCGTACGCGGTCGCACTGTTCGTTGGGTACACCCTGATCTACCTGGTGTACCAGGTCGTCAGCCTGCCGGTGAACTTCGCCGGTGCAAGCTTCGACCTGACCGGGCACCAGTCGCTGGTCAGCGACTGGCGCCCGGGCCGCTTCCCGACCGTAGACATCTTCCTGCCCATCTGCGGGGAGCCGATCGAACTCTTGCACAACACCTGGATCGGCGTGTTCGAGCTTGTGCAGGCTTATCCGGGAGACGCGTATGTCTTCGTGCTCGACGACGGGCCGAGCGAGGCGGCGATGGAGCTTGCCCCCTCGTTCGGGTTCACTTACGTGCGCAGATCCACGGTGCGCGAGCACAAGAAGGCGGGCAACCTGAACTACGCCTTCGGTCGCACCAAGGGCGACTACGTGGTGATCTTCGACGCGGATTTCCGGCCCAGGCATGACTTCCTGGCCGAGACTCTCCCCTACCTAGACGACCCGCGCGTCGGCATCGTGCAGACGCCGCAGTTCTTCCGGGTCAGCCCGATGCAGACCTGGGTGGAGCGGGCGGCCAGCGCGACGCTTGAGGTCTTTTACCGGGCCGTGCAGGTCTCACGGGACAGGTTCGGGTCCGCGCTGTGCGTCGGCTCCAACGCGGTGTACCGGCGGGCCGCGCTCGCTCTGAGCGGTGGATTCACTGAGATCCCGTACGCTGAGGACTCGCACACCGGCTTGGACATGCGCTATCACGGCTACGAACTGCGGTATGTGCCGGTGGCGCTGGCGGCCGGAATCTGCCCGGGCACACTCGACGCCTTCATGCGCCAGCAGTACCGCTGGTGCTGCGGTGCCACATCGCTGATCTGGACGCGCCGCATGTGGCGGGTCCAGATGCCGTGGCGGTCCAGGCTGCCCTACCTGGCTGGCTGGCTGTGGAACCTCACCACCGGGCTGCGCACCCTGATCGTCCCGCTGATCCCGATCACGCTGCTCGCCTTCGTACCCGGTGAGATCAGGCTGCGCAACGTCGTGCCGTTGCTGCCGGCTGTCATTACTGGCACGGTCTTGTACCCGCTGTGGCACAACGCTCCGTACAGCCCGCGGATCTGGCCGCTGTCGATCGCCGTCGGATGGGCTCAAGTGCTCGCCATCTGGGACTACTCACGCGGCAAGGTGATGTCCTGGCAGCCGAGCAGAGGGCCGGGCGACGCTACCCCCAGGTTCTGGCTAGGCGTCACTTTGTGGAACGGCACGCTCGCGCTCGTCTGGCTGGCGCTCGCAGCCTGGCGGATCGAGCAGACCGGCTCGCTCAGGTTCGCGGTCGTCGGGGCGTTCGGGCTTGTCAACGCGCTGATCGTGGCGCGACTGGTCGTGCCGGGAAAGAACGCCTGATGCCGATGCCGCCGATCCCGCCACTAGTGCCGCCGATATCCGCGCCGACGCCGACCCGACCTGGCCGGCACTCCAAGCGCGGAGCCAGGAGCGAAGTCGGTGGCATTGCCGCGATCGTCGCGCGGCGCGTGGCGGGCACGTTCCGCGGCCGGATGCTGGTCGTCGCCGCGAGCCTGCTGGTAGTGGCTTCGGTCGCCGCCGTGACAGCTGGAATCGTGCAAGTGGCCACGCCGATCGGCCTGTCCCAGATCACGCCGTCGAGCGACAGCACGCCGGTCGGCCAGTACAGTCACCACCCGGTACAGATCAGCTTGCCCGCGCAGGCCGCTTCCTATCTAGGCGTCTTCGCCCGAGGCGTACCCGGCAGCTTCGCGCCGGTCCAGTCCGTGACCAGCCAGACCGGCGTGCACCCCAATATCGTCTTGTATTACAGCGGCTGGTACGAACGTTTTCAGGGTACGTTCGCCGTCCAGGCGCAGGACAATGGCGCTGTGCCGTTCATCCAGATGGACCCGACCGGCATCAGCCTCACCGCGATCGTGGCCGGCGTCTACGACACTTACCTCGACGAGTTCGCGACCGCCGTCGCTGGCTTCGGCGCGGAGACCGGGCATGGCGTCATCATCAGCTTCGGGCACGAAATGAACGGCTACTGGTATCCCTGGGGTTACCGGCACACGTCGCCCGCGGTCTTCGTCGCCGCGTGGCGGCACATCGTGACGCTGTTCCGGCAGCAGGGGGCCGACGACGTGACCTGGCTATGGACCACCAACATCATCGATGCGAAGGGCGGCATCCGTAACCCAGCTCCCTGGTGGCCCGGTGCCCGGTACGTCACCTGGGTCGGCATCGACGGCTACTACTACCAGCCGTCGTGGACGTTTGCGTCGTTGTTCGGTCCGACGATCAAGGCGGTGCGGGCGCTCACCGCGGCCCCGGTCCCGATACTCATCGCCGAAACCGGGGCGTCGCAGGCGGCCCGGCAGGCCACCAAGATCGCCGACCTCGCCGCCGGCATCCGAGTTTACGGCCTCCTGGGGTTCGTGTGGTTCAACGCCGACGGCGTCAGGGACTGGCAGCTACGCGGCACGCCCGCGTTCGCCGCGTTCCACCAGGTAGCCCAGGCCTACGACCGGGCGGCGCCGTGAGAATGCGAACGCGGCAGGCAGGCCGCCGCCGTCGGGCTAGGCCTCGAACAAGGCTGGGCCCGGCCAGGCTCAGGGCGCTGGTGATCACCGTCTCGCTGACGGTCGGCACCGGCCTTATCCTCGCCGTCGGCGCGCTGTCGGGTCCCTCGGTGCACAGCACCGTGCTGCCCACGACGCCTGGTTCGTATCTGGGGGTCTACGTCCACGGGGTGCCGGACTCGTACTCCCGGGTCGACGCCTTCGCGGCGAGCACCGGTGTCAACCCCAACGTTGCCGTCTACTACAGCGGCTGGGGCGAGACGTTCCGGGCTGGATTCGCCCGGCAGGCAGCCCACCGCGGCGCGGTGCCGCTGATCCAGATCGAACCCGGCAACGTCAAGATCGCCGGTGTCGCGGCCGGCTGGTACGACAAGTACCTGACTTCCTATGCCGCCGCGGTCCGGCGCTACGGCGGCTCGGTCATCTTGAGCTTCGGCCACGAGATGAATGGCTACTGGTACCCCTGGGCTCACCGGCACACCTCGGCCCGGGTCTTTGTCAAGGCCTGGCGGCATGTGGTGACACTGTTCCGGCACGCGGGCGCGGCGAACGTCACCTGGCTGTGGACGGTCAACGTCATCGACAAGGGGCTCGGCATCGTCGACCCTACGCCCTGGTGGCCGGGCAGCTCCTATGTGACCTGGGTCGGCATCGACGGCTACTACTACCAGCCGTCGACCGGGTTCGCCGCCTTGTTCGGGCCGACGATTAAGGCGGTGCACCTGCTGACCCGGCACCCGCTGCCGATCCTCATCTCCGAGACCGGCGCCCCGCCCTCGGTTGGCCAGCCAGCGAAGATCGCCAGCTTGTTCAGCGGCATCAGGTCCTACGGGCTGCTGGGCTTCGTGTGGTTCGACGCCAAGGCCTGGCAACTCCACGGCAAGGCGGCCACCGACGCATTCCGGCGCGAGGCGCAGGCGGACCACGTCACCCCCATCCTGGCCGCGGTGAGCGGGCAATGACGATGTCGCTGTCGGCCCGATGGCCGAGGTACCGGTCGCCGCAGGAGCGGCGGCGCCACCGCGCGTTCGTGATGATGGCGACCGCCGTGATCGTCGCGGTCGCGGCCGGCGGGGTCGCGGAGATTCTCGCCTCGCCTAGCCCACGCCTCCAGGCGTGGGGTCCCGCTCACCCGATCGTGATCGCCCTGCCCGATCGGCCGACCTCTTACATCGGCGCTTACGCCCGCGGTGTGCCGGCCAGCTATGCGCCGATGAACTCGTTCAGCATGGCGAACGGGGTTCAGCCCAACATCGCGCTGTACTACAGCGGCTGGGGCGAGCCGTTCAAGTCGGGATTCGCCGCCACCGCAGCGGCCCATCACGCTGTGCCGCTCGTGCAGATCGACCCGGGCAACGTCAGCCTCACCGCAATCAGGGCCGGCAGGTACGACTCCTACCTGAGGGCGTTCGCGGACGCTGTCGGCGACTTCGGTCAGCGGACCGGACGCGGCGTGATCATCGGGTTCGGACATGAGCCGAACGGCTACTGGTACCCGTGGGGCTACAAGCACCTCGCGCCCGGCGTCTGGATCCGCGCCTGGCGGCACATCGTGACGCTGTTCCGTCATCAGGGCGCTGACGATGTGACCTGGCTGTGGACGGTGAACGTGATCGACACCAGCGCCGGGATCGTCTCGCCCGACCGGTGGTGGCCGGGTGGCAAGTACGTGACCTGGGTCGGCATCGACGGCTACTACGACCGGCGGTCCGCCAGGTTCGCTTCGCTGTTCGGGCCCACGATCAAGGCCATCCGCGCCCTCACCCGGGCTCCGATCCTCGTCTCCGAGACCGGCGCGCGAGCCAAGGCAGGCAAGCCGGTCAAGATCGCTGACGTGTTCCGCGGGGTCAGCTCGTACGGCCTGCTCGGGCTGGTGTGGTTCGACGTACGCGACTGGCGGCTGGACACCCGGGCCAGCGCCGCCGCCTTCGCCACCGCCGCCAGGAACTGGCGGCTCACCTCGGGCTAGCTGCCGGGGTAAATCGGTTGCGAGCCGGACCTGGGTCTGGTGAGATCTGGTCCGACGAAGTTGGTCGACCCCAGGGGGATACAGCATGCGAGCTGCGTCTATGTCCATCCAGCTGAGATTCATCGCCTACAGCGAGGACATGACGCTCCGTGCACACCGTGAACTTGGGGATCCTGGCGCATGTAGACGCCGGTAAGACCAGCCTCACCGAGCGGCTCCTGTTCGCCGCCGGGGTAATCGACGCCCTCGGCAGCGTCGATGTCGGCGACACCCAGACCGATTCGCTCGCGCTTGAGCGGCAGCGCGGCATCACGATCAAGTCCGCGGTGACGTAACGCGGTGTTCACCGCTGCCCTGGCCGACGTTCTGACCAGCAACGACGACTCGCTGCTCGCCGCCTACCTGCAAGGCGAAGGCGCCCTGCCCTACGGCAGTCTGCGACGAGCGCTCGCAGACCAGCCAGGCGCTGGTGCATCCGGTGTTCTTCGGATCGGCTATCACCGGCGCGGGCACCGGCTGCCTGGCCACTGGTATCAAAGAACTGCTCCCGGCGGCGAGCGGCGATTCGAACGCGGAGGTTTCCGGCGCAATTTTCAAAATCGAAAGGGGTTCTGCCGGTCAGAAGATCGCCTACGTCCGCATGTTCGCAGGCGTGCTGCACACCAGGGATCGGGTGGCGACCGGGCAAGAGGGCGGCAAGGTCACCGCGATCGCTGTGTTCGACGGCGGGCCGGCCTTGCCTGCCGAGGAGATCGCGGCCGGGCAGATCGGCAAGCTCTGGGGCCTGCCTGACATCAAGATCGGCGATAGGGTCGGCGTGCCGCCCGCGGTGGGGACCACCGGGTTCTTCGATCCGCCGACGCTGGAGACCGTGATCGTCCCGGCCAGGCCGGACGGTCGGCGGCGGCTGTACGTCGCGCTGACCCAGCTCGCCGAGCAGGACCCGCTGATCAACCTGCGTCAGGACAACGTCCGGTCGCAGCTGCTGCTGTCGCTCTACGGCGAGGTGCAAAAGGAGGTCATCGGCGCCACCCTGGCTGACGACTATGGCATCGATGTCGGGTTCGAGCAGACGACAACCATTTGCGTCGAACGACCAGCAGGTGTTGGTGCCGCCACCGAGCGGATCAAGCAGGAGGGTAATCCGTTCCTGGCCGGGGTCGGGCTGCGTGTCGAAGCGGATGATGTCGGCGACCCAGGTGAGACCGGCCGAGTGCGGTTCGGCTTGGAGATCGAGCTTGGCGCGTTGCCTTACTCGTTCCTCAAGGCGATCGAGGAGACCGTGCACCAGACGCTGCGGCAGGGCATCTACGGCTGGCCGGTCACCAACTGCCAGGTCACATTGATCTACTCGGCGTACTACCCGAGGCAGAGCCACGCCCACGGGCACTTCGACAAGAGTATGTCGAGCACGGCTGGCGACTTCCGGAGTCTGACGCCGCTGGTGCTGATCGCGGCGCTGCGCGAGGCGGGCACGATTGTGCTCGAACCCATGCACCGGTTTGAGCTTGAACTGCCCACCGACGTGCTTGGTCCGGCCCTGCCGGTCTTGGCCAAACTCGGAGCGGTACCCGGCGTGCCGGTTACTCGCGGCGCGGTGAGTGTGCTGCCCGGTGAGGTGCCCGCGGCCAGCGTGCACCAGTTGCGGCAGCAATTGCCAAGCCTCACGCGGGGCGAGTACGTGCTCGACTGCGCGTTCTGCCGGTATCAGCCGGTGCGCGGACCCAGCCCGGTCAGGTCAAGGTCGGACCACAATCCGCTGGACCGGAATGAGTACCTGCTCCGGGTCAAGCGGACTTTCTTGTGATCCCAGGTTTTCCGGCGACTACATAGAGTAACTGAACTATCGCTCACGGTCAGACGTGGTGACTAGCGACGGACCTGATCATGCAGTAGTCAACAGGAGCGCCTTGGGGGTCACCATGAGTGAGGTTAGCGGCGCAAAACGGCCGACCGGCCGCCGGATGCTGAGCGATGTCGCACGTCCAGACCAGTCCGACGCGGCCGTTCGGGCGGTGGCTGCGATCGGCCTGCTAGCAGTAGGGATCATCCACGCGCTGGAGTTCCGCGGCCAGATCGGCGGGGCGGCGTGGCTCGCGGCTGGGTTCGGCCTGCTAGCCGTGACGGCACCGGCCTGCGCGCTGTGGCTGCTGGCCAGGCCAGGTCCGCTGCCGTGGCTTAGCGGCGGCCTGATCTGCCTGTCCGCCGGGTTCGGCTACGTACTCACCCGCAGTGTGGGGATGCCGGGTGACCGGGGCGACGTCGGCAATTGGCTCGAACCACTCGGAGTCACCTCGTTGATCATCGAGGCGGTCGTGGTCATACTCGCGGCTAGCGTGCTCACCGACCTGGTGGCCGCGATGCGGCCGGGATTTGCCCGCACCGGGCGAGTGCGGGTGGCGCAGGCGCGTGCTGGCGGGGCCGCGCGTACAGGGAGCTAGGCGTACAGGGAGCTAGATTGTCCCCGGGGACGCAGTGTCATATCGGCCCTCGCAGGACAAGCGAGCGAAAACGTTCCCCGGAGGTCCCGATGACAGAAGAAGGCAGTACCGTCAGCGAGCTTACTCAGGAGGAAGCGCTGCGTCTGGCAGATACGCTAGTGGGCCAGGCGTTGAAAGCGACCGAAGCTCGCTGCGGGGTGCTGGGGCAGTTCATCAACAACTGTGAGCGCGCAGAGTCAAGAACCTCAGCCTGGAGCGAGGTACTCCGCGAGCTTAGTGCGCTACACCGCTACCGCAGCGGGCTGATGAGCAGGCACGACCTGATTCAGCAAGCACTTGATTGCCCTGTGGGCGAGTGCCCAACGAGGGTGCCGCTGCCAACGTTGGCGAACCGGACCGTAGTTCAGACTCAGCAACAGATTCAGGTTCAAGCGCGACGGCGGCGCCGGTCATGAGCCCGTGCTGGACGTCTAACTGCCGTCGCTCATGAGTTCCCCGGCGTTCACCGGCACGGGAACGGTGTTGCCGGCCTGGGCGAGCGGGCAGGCCCAGGCCGGGTCGTACGCACACGACGGGTTGTAGGCGAAGTTGAGGTCAACCACCAGGTAGCCGTCGCTGCCACCAAGATCGGCGCCCTTGACCGTGTCGAGCACATAGCGCCCGCCACCATACGTCGCGCCGTCGGTCCGCGTGTCCTTTATGGGCAGGAAAAGGCCGCCGCCGTAACCGGACAGCCACCACACGTCGAGGTCGCCGACATCGGTCAGCTGCACGATTCCGGCGCGTTCGAAAACCACAACCCCGTCCGTACCTGTCCTCATCTCCAGCCTGGCCGGAGCGACGTCGGTGTCGACTTTCGCGGTGAACCGAAGCGAGGATTCGTAGCGTGCGACCGGTACCCCGGTGAAATCGGCGCGACGATCTGCCGGCATCGGCGATTGCGGGTGGCTCGCCAACAGCTCGTTGCGTCCTTCCCGCCAGATCTGGTGCGCTACCCGCGGTTCACGCGTCGTCCTGACCTCGGCGTACAAGGCCGTCACCCGTCGCCGCCAGTCAAGCAGCGAGGTAGCGTCCGCTCTGAGCTTGGCCACGTCAGCCACCGTCCTCTCCGATGTCAGCCACGATGGATCGTGCCTAGCGGGTCCCAGACGCGCAGGCTAACCGACGGGCGGCCGAACCGGTAGCGTAGCCGACCGGGCCTGTCCGGTATCGTCCTGTATTTGTGGGCTATACCGACGCACGACCGGGCTGGTGGCGGGAATTCGTGCTGGCGACGCCCGCGAGGACCGCCAAGCTGGCCGTGGTCAGGGCCAGCGGCGCGCCGCACGTGGCACCGGTTTGGGTCGACCTGGACGGAGACCAGGTCGTGCTCATGACCTCGGCCGAAACGATCAAGGGCAAGGCCATCCTGCGCGATCCGCGAGTCTCGCTGTGTTGGGACGACGAGCGCCCGCCGTTCAGCTTCGTCACGCTGGCCGGGACCGCGCAGATCTCGACCGACCCCGATGACCTGCTGAAGTGGGCGATCCGCATCGGCGGGCGCTACATGGGCCCAGACCGAGCGGAGGAATATGGCAAGCGCAACGCCGTCCCGCCCGAAATGCTAGTCCGGATAACCCCCACCACCATCGTGGCCAAGGTAGACGTAGCCAACTAGGTGCGAGGCCTGCCGCTGAGGGCACGCAGATCAACAACAAGTGGGTTCCGTCGCGCCTCAAGGACAGCGGGGGGCCCACGACGTCGCCATAGCGACAGCTGGGGGCCCACGCTGTCCGGGGTCCCTTAAGCCGGACGACAGCAAGGGGCCCACGACGTCGCTATCACACGCCATCGCCGGCCCGACGCTCGGGATGCCCGGGATGCCCGGGATGCCGGGGGTGCCGGGGATGTCGGATTGCGGCAACGGACAAACGCTGGGGGCAGGCGCGACATTTCGCGACAACGCCTTACCAGGTGGCTCTTGAGTTCTAAGCTGCCGCCATGTCGACGGCAACTTGGATCGCCGCGCTTGCCACTGTGGCCCTGGCAATCGGTGTGATCGTCGCTGCCAGTTTCGCCCGGACGGCATCGGTGGCGCTGTCCAGGCAACTCGTTGCCCAGCAAGAACTCACCGCACGACTCGCCGAGGCACTGCAACTCCACGCCAGAGAACTCGGTCAGGCCTACGACGAGCGGCGGCGATCTCAGGCGTCCCGGGTTTTCATCGAACTGGACCGGGTCGCGCCGCCACGCCACGGGTCGGTCGGAGCCGATGACCGGCGCTCGGCCGGGCCGGACAAGCAGCCGTGGCGCGTCACCGCGACCGTGCGGAACACCAGTGATCAGCCCGTCTACGACATGTACGTGATCTGGCAACTCGGCACCGTCCGGATGGGTAAACCTGACCCGGTCGCAAGATTGCTCCCCGCCGAGCACGTCTGCTTCGAGCGCGGCCAGCATACCGACGCGCACGCCGCCGACGCGGATCTGCACGCCCCATCCGACCCGTCCGCGCTGACCGCCTTTCTAACCTTTCGCGACACGGCTGGTATTCGATGGACGGTCAGGGAAGACGGCACCCTCTCCGACGTGGCACCAGCGAGCCATACCTAGCCGAGCGCTGACGCGCTACGAGACCGTCGCTGGCGTGGCGGTGTCAATGGTGCGGGGTTTCCCGCCGTTGGCGCTGGGGTGGTTCCGGGGTGGCGGGCTGGGCCCCGGGGGTGAGCAAGCCGCGGTTTTGTCTCCGTGATCATGCTTTCGATCATGATCGCGGAGTCTGGCTGTCGTATATCGGCTGAGATTCCGCGGTAATCGCGATTTCATGATCACGGAAACCCGCCGTCACCCGACCGCAGGGCGGGTGACGTCCGGGCCGTCCGATGCGGGGCCGCACCGACCACCGGGCGCCGCTGAGTCACCGGCCTGTTTCGAGCGCTAGCCAGAAGGCGCACTTGTGGAACGCGGAGAACTTCGCGCCTGTCTCGGGGGCTATCGCGGACGGAATCAGTTCTTGAATCCTCGACTTGTTCCGGGCGAACCGTGGCCATTGCACAGCACCGCGGCCATTGGGGTTGCCCGAGGTGGCGAACCTGGTCCAGTAGCCGATGAACTGGTTCGACAGGGCTAGCTGGGCCGGCTTGAACGGTGGCGTGGTGTCGAAGAACGGAATTCTGCCGAAGACGTATTGCAATTCCGTGCTGTGTGCGGCGCCGAGCGGGAACGTGAACTTGACTCCGAAGTCGTTGGGCGGGTTCGGGTCGCTGAACTCGTAGGCGTAGACGCCGCTGCCGACCGCGAGTTCATCGGCGCCAAGTGCCGGACAGCTGAAGGAGGAGTCGGTGGACACGGCCGAGAAGGCCAGGTCGGGCGAGCGGTACCGGGACAGCGGATACTTGGCCAGGATCGCCGGAGTCGCCTTCGCGCCGAACTGAGCCTTGACCAGCGTGGGGTACTGCTTCTTGGTGATCGGGTGCCCGAGCAGATCGAACCCGAGGCCGACGAAGAGCCGTCCCTCGTCGTGGTTCGTGCCCTGCAATAGCGGCACGTGGATGTACCGTCGCGCGAGGAACGCGGCGGTCGGCGACACCGGCAGCGTCCGGCCGCCGGAGACTGGTCCCCATGAGCCCGCGCCATCGGCCTTCAAGATCGCCGAGACCGGCTTGCGGCGCAGGCACGCGGCGGCGCTCGCCCGGTGGGTACAGCCAAGGCTGGCGGCCATAGCGGTGCCCTGCTGATCGGCTGCCTTCTTTGTCTGGGCGGGGAACAGGCACCCGCTTTCCGCGATTGCGCGCTTGAACAGGCCCTTCGCGGTGGGCGACGCCATGTTCGCGCACACGCTCGCGCCGCCGGACTCACCGAAGATCGTCACGTTCCGCGGGTTGCCGCCGACGCCCGCGCGTTGTCGCGCACCCAGGCCAGCGCCGCCTGCTGGTCCATCAGCCCGTAATCACCGCTTGAGTTGCCGCGCTCGGAGTCGAGCGAGGGCAGCGCGAGGAAGCCGAAAGCGTTCAGCCGGTAGTTGATCGTGACGACGATGACGTGACCCTTGCTCGCGATTACCGCGCCGTCGTAGATGCTGCCGGCGCCACCGGTGAAGCCGCCGCCGTGTATCCACACCATGACTGGCAGCCCGGGCCGCGGTGACCTAGGCGGCACCGACTTCGGTGTGTAGATGTTGAGGAACAGGCAGTTTTCGGCCGTGCTAGTAGAAGGCACCCCGGTGCCGATGCTGCCAGTCTGGGCGCAGTTGGCGCCGGGTTTCACTGCCCGCCTGACGCCGCGCCACTTGGCCGCCGGCCGGGGCGGACGCCACGCAGCGCCCCGACCGGTGGCGCCGCGTACGGAATGCCGAGGAACTCGCGCGCCGCAGTCGTACGGAATCCTTTGACCAGGCCATTGTGGGTGCGCACGACCAACGGCAGCAACGCCGGCTTGGAATGGTCGGCCGCGGCGGCGCCGACGCTCACCGAGCCGGTGACTCCGATCGCGAGCGCGACGGCGACGGTCGTGGTCCCAGCGCGCCTGAGCGTGGCCCTGGTCTTGGTCTTGGTCTTCGCATGGCAGTCCCTCATTTCCCGCCTATTACTGACAAGTAGTCTTTCCGGCACATCTCTGGCTCGGTCAACCCCCTCGCCGGGCCCGGCGCCACATCGGCCACATCGGCGGTCCGCCGTCAGGAAGATAAAACGGAGCCTCGGGAGCCAGCGCGTATCCGTGGCGCCGGTAAAGGCCATGCACCCGTTCGCTCGAAGCTTCCAGGTAGGCCGGTCCCCCATCGTGGCCGTCGATCTTCTGGTGATAGGAACGCAGCATTTCCGCTCCGACGCCCACGCCCTGGCGGTCCGGGCGGACGGCGAGCATCGCCAGGTAGTGGTGCGGCACCCCGGCCGGACCGGCCGGATGAGCCTGGTCGAGCACTGCGTCGAACGCGACGAACCGGTCGGTCCACGGCCTCGTGAGCACGGCCAGCCGGGTGGCGTAGTCGGCTGGCTCCGACTCGTGCCCGTCGCCCACGAACATCCACAGCGCCACGCCCGAACGATCGTCGTTTGTCTGCGCGATGCCGCTGCCGAGCGCGTGCTCGACGAACAACCGGAAGTACGCCGGGAAGATGTCGCGGCGCGCAACCGGGTCAGCGATCAGCCACCGCGACGGCGGCAAGTCGATGAATGCGTCGGCGATGACCTGGCTGAGCGGCCCGGCGTCGGCGTCGTCGGCACGAATCACGTCGCTCATCGCCGCACCTCCCGTGCGATGCCCTGGGCAAGCCGACCGGTCGCCGCGCGCGCACCGAGTCCGATCGTCGCATAAACCTGCGGCCGCCTCACCCGAAGCAGCACGCCCCAGCCGAGCCCGATCAGCCCGACGGCGGCGTAGCTGGCGGGGAATTCCCAGGCCACCGGGTCCTTTGGGCCGACGCCCAGCAACGTCGAATAGTTTCCGGCGGCGAGCACCACGATCAGCGTGAGCAAGATGACCGCAAGCGCCGGGGCGATCAGGCGGCACCACGCACCCTCGCCGTGCGAGTCGCGGGCAAAGAACACGATGACCGCCAGTGCCGTCAGCGCCAGCAGCACCAAGATCCCGAACCCGCCCATG
>CAVYKS010000004.1:0-1567690 GCA_963769145.1 uncultured Actinomycetota bacterium | reverse complement strand
TACGCCCTCCGCGCCGTCATCACCGAGCAGCATCACCAGGCAGAAGCATCGACGACAATTAAAGCTCTCGCGATCTTCCCGCAAGTGCCGCACGACGAACTCGCCAGACAGACTTGCTGCCGCTGCGATGTTCTATCCTGGCCAGCACCATCACCTCCACTCGGCGGACCACCGGCACGACCCTGGCCGATGAGGACGAGTCAGCGTTCGTGCGGGTCCATGACAACGACTATCTGGCGGGAACGAAGCGGCTCTACATGACCGCTACGCCGCGCATCTACGGCGACCAGGCGAAGGCGAAGGCGGGTCAAGCCGATGCGGTCATTGCCTCGATGGATGACGAGACGATGTACGGCCCGGAGTTCCACCGAGTTGGATTCGGAGAAGCCGTCGAGCAGGGACTCCTCGCGGACTACAAGGTTCTGGTGCTCGCCGTCGACGAAGAGGCGGTAGCCCGGACCTTTCAACAGCAGCTCTCCGACGCGAATTATGAGCTGGAGCTGGACGATGCAGCGAAGATCGTGGGTTGCTGGAATGGTCTCGCGAAGCGTGGTCTGACGGAGCACAGCTTCGAGCCGGACGCTGCTCCGATGCGCCGTGCGATCGCCTTTGCGGGCACCATCAAGGCGAGCAAGAAGATCGACGCCCTGTTCGCGGAGATCAGCGCGCACTATATCGAAGCGGCCGGTCTGGACGAGCGGGGTAAGTCGCCGTTGGCCTGCTCGATCCAGCACGTTGACGGCACATTCAACGCCCTAGAGCGGAATGGGCGCATTGAGTGGCTTCAGCACGATCCCGGCGATGGTGCGTGCCGCATCCTGACTAACGCCCGGTGCCTGTCCGAAGGCATCGACGTCCCGGCGCTGGATGCTGTGATGTTCTTGGCTCCGCGCAAGTCGCCTGTAGACATCGTTCAATCGGTCGGCCGGGTCATGCGCAAGGTACCGGGAAAGCATTTCGGGTACATCATCCTGCCTATCGGCATCCCATCGGGCGTGCCGCCAGCGCAGGCCCTCAATGACAACAAGCGGTACGCCGCTGTCTGGGAGGTGCTGCAAGCCCTCCGCGCTCATGATGAGCGGTTCAACGCGATGGTGAACCGCATCAGCCTGACGTCGAAGCGTGACGACAAGATCAACGTTATCGGCGTTGGCGGTGACCGCAGCGACCGCGACAGCGATTCCGTCGAGGCTGTCCAGAGCCAGTTTGCTCTCGTGTGGCCAGATCTGGACGAGCTGCGAAACGCCCTCTACAGCCAGATCGTCGACAAGGTCGGCACCCGCCGTTACTGGACCGAATGGGCCAGGGATGTAGCTGACATCGCCCAGCGCCAGGTCACCCGCATCAATGCGCTCCTATCCGATCCCAGCACCTCGGTCGCCGCGGAGTTCAAGGTGTTCCTCGATGGTCTGCGGGGCAACCTCAACGACGGCATCAGCCAAGCCGATGCCGTCGAGATGCTCGCCCAGCACCTCATTACTCGCCCCGTCTTCAACGCGCTGTTCGATGGCTACGACTTCCTCGGCCACAACCCGGTAGCCCAGACAATGGAGCGAATGCTCGCCGCACTGGACGAACACAACCTCGAAGCCGAAAACGAGATCCTAGAGAAGTTCTACGATTCCGTCCACATGCGGGTGCAGGGCATCGACTCCGCCGAAGGCCGTCAGCGCATCATCATCGAGCTATACGACACCTTCTTCCGAACGGCCTTCGCCAAGACCGTCGACAAGCTCGGCATCGTCTACACTCCGGTTGAGATCGTCGACTTCATCCTCAACAGCGCCGACCAGGTGCTCCGGGCCGAGTTCGGTCATGGCCTCACTGACGAAGGCGTCCATATCCTCGACGGCTTCGCCGGCACCGGCACCTTCATGGTCCGGCTGATCCAGTCGGGCCTCATCCAGCCCGAGGACTTGGTCCGCAAGTTCGCCAATGAACTGCACGCCAACGAGATCCTGCTGCTCGCCTACTACATCGCAGCCGTCAACATCGAGACCGCCTATCAGGACACGATGAAGGCGGAATTTGGTGAGAGGGGTTACGAGGAGTTCCCTGGCCTTATCCTTACCGACACCTTTCAGTCCTGGGAGGACGACGATCGCCTCGACTACGAGGTCTTCCGCGAGAACAACGTCCGCATGAAACACCTCAAGAAGTTGCCGATCCGCGTCATTGTTGGCAACCCACCGTATTCGGTGGGTCAAGACTCAGCGAATGACAATAATGCGAACGAAAGTTATCCGACACTCGATGCAGCGATCGAGGCTACCTATCTGCGTAGGGGCAGCGGCTCAGCGCGAGGCGGCATCTACGACTCATACATCAGGGCAATCAAATGGGCCACTCAGCGCGTGACAGATCGTGGCATCATCGCCTATGTCACGAATGGAGGCTGGCTCGACTCCAACACGGCTGACGGTATGAGGTTGTCGCTTGCCGACGAGTTCAGCGCGATTTATGTCTACAACCTCCGCGGCAACCAGCGCACGGCTGGCGAACAGTCACGGAAGGAGGGAGGCAAGGTCTTTGGGGGTGGGAGTCGCGCGTCGGTTGCAATCACACTGCTGGTCAAGGGCTTGCCAAAGGCGGGGCCGACCACGATTCGGTACGCAGATGTCGGCGACTACCTCAGTCGCGAGCAGAAGCTCGACAAACTCGCGGCAGCCGGTGGCGTAGACGGCGTCGAGTTCGATGTCATAATACCCAACAAACACGGCGACTGGCTAAACCAGCGCCGCGACGACTTCGGAACTTTCCTGCCGGTTGGCGGGAAGACGTCGCCAAACTTGTTCTATATCGTTTCTGCTGGGCTAAAGACCAACAGAGATGCTTGGGTCTATGGGAGTGCGCGCGAGGGGCTGCTAACACGTGTGCAGCTGATGGCAGCGGTGTTCAACGCCCACGTGGATCAGTCGGTTGCCGCGACTCAGCTGGATGCTGATCCAACTCGGATCAGTTGGAGTACAGGGCTTCGGGCCCGCCTTGGAGAACGGCGCCGCGTTGACATCGACGCCGCCTGCATTCGTTCGGCAACCTACCGGCCGTTTATGCGGCAACTCCTTTATTTTGACCGGGCGCTAAACGAAGCACCGAGTAGGTTGCCCGGCCTGTTCCCAACCGCCGCTTCCACTAACGTCGGTGTCTATGTAGTGGGTCAGGGTTCGGATAGGGACTTCGCCTGTCTGATGGTCGACCACACTCCAGACCTCGCACTCTGGGGTTCCAGCAATGGGCAGTTTCTCGCGCGCTGGCGGTACGAGAGCGTTGGCGTTGACGGCACCATTGATTTTGGTGACGGTGATGTCGTCGACGGCTATCGACGGATCGACAACATTACCTACGAAGCGTTGAAACGGTTCCACGCCGCATACGGCGACTGGCTCACGAAGGATGACATCTTCTACTATGTCTACGGGCTGTTGCACTCGTCGGAGTACCGGAAGACCTATGCGGCCGACCTCAAGAAGATGTTGCCGCGCATCCCGCTTGTAGAGGACTGCTGGCCCTTCATCGACGCCGGGCGAAAGTTGGCCGAGTTGCACCTCGGCTACGAGACTGTCCAGCCGTACCCGCTGCGGGGTCTCGACACTGCTCCGGTCGGCGACCTCTACGATTTCTACCGCGTCGAGAAGATGGCCTTCGCCAAGGTCCGCGAGGACGGAAAACTCGTTCCTAACAAGAACACGATCAAGGTCAACTCGAAGATCACCTTGTCCGGCATCGCCGAGGATGCCTATCGCTACATGCTCGGTTCTCGGTCGGCGATCGAGTGGATCGTCGACCGCTACCAGATCAAGACCGACCCAGCCTCAGGAATCGTCAATGACCCGAACGATTGGGCCCGCGAGGTAGGCGAGCCTCGCTACATCGTCGACCTGCTCGCCCGCATCGTCACCATCAGCATCGAGACGATGAAGATTGTCGACTCGCTGCCGCCCCTGTGGATCGGCGCGTAAAGGCCCCGCCGCGACGGTCGGCCGACAGAGGGAAAGCAGCCGGGCGCGGCGGCCTCAAGGTGAACCGTCGGGTTGCGGCACTCCAGACGTTCTTTCGAGTACCTGGTGATGACCCGGGATCCGGGAGGACACTCCAGTGCCAAACGCCGCGGCACCGCCAGGAACTGCGCCCCTGCGGGCTGCTCGGCCATCTGGGACCCGGCCGCCGCCCTGCGGCGGGCGCCCGGCGGCGTGAGGCTGTCGGATAGAGGTGGTGCCATCGCCAAGCTGGCCGTAGGCGTTGTATCCCCAGTCTTCGACGGTGCCGTTGGAGAGCAGTGCGACCCCGTGGAGGTGCCTTGCGCGATCTGGATGATCCCACGGCCTGGCCCGATCGACTCGCACGGCACGAACTGGACGTTATCGCCACCGTCACTGAGGTCGCCGGATGCGTTGTCGCCCATCCCCAGACTGATCCATCGATGCCCAGCACTGGCGCGAACTCGTTCCCGGCTGCGATGCCCTGGATATCGGGGACGTTCAGCGCGGTCACTACCTACGGGACGGGCTCGCCGCAGGGCGGCAGGCTGCACAAGGTGCCGTTCCCGATCGTCGCCTCGGTATTCTGGCCCCAGGCCGCGACTTCGTTCATGATCGTGAAAGTCCCCCGGGTCTAATGGTGCGGTAATGGCGTGGCATGTCCAGCATCGAGCGTCCGAAGTCGGCCAGTCAATCGTGTCCGGGGTGAAGATCCAGGGTTTCCGGGTCGAGCTTGGTGCGGTTGAGGCTATGTTGTGCCGTCAGCCGGGGGTGGTCGGACCGGTGGTGGTGCGGGAGGAACGTGCCGGGGAGCGGCGGCTGGTGGGGTATGTGACGGCAGGGCCAGGGTGGGGACGGCGGGCTGCAGGGGGGCCGGGTGCGGGAGGCGCTGGCGGGGTGCAGCCAGAGTTCATAGTGCCGTCGGCATGGTAATGCTGAGTGAGCTGCCACTGACGTCGAACGGGAAGCTGGACCGGCGGACGCCGCAGGTGCCCGACATCCGGGTGTCGGACCGGGGGCCACGGACGCCGGTAGAGGAGATGCTATGCGGGCTGTTCGCGGAGGTGCTCGGGCTACCGCAGGTTGGGGTTGATGACAGCTTCTTCGACCTGGGCGGTCATTCGCTCCTGGCGACGCGGCTGGTGAGCCGGGCGCGCGCGGTGCTGGGGATCGAGATCTCCGTTCGAACAGACTTCTACACCCCAAGGTCGCCGCCCTACCGGCACGGCTCGGTATCGGCGACAATCCCTCCGATGCCCTCGACGTGCTCCTCCCTCTTCGCCGAGAAGGAAATAGCGCGCCGCTGTTCTGTGTGCATCCGGCAGGCGGTTGGAGAGGCAGACATCGGAGACAAGGCGTCTTTATGTCATTGGACGGATTGAAACGTATGAAATTCAATCCGAGCGCCAAACCATGATGCGGCCAGATTCGATAGCCGTTATTGGGAACGTGCTAGCGCGTAGGCTCGAAGCGACTTACCATGTAGTCGCGTCTAATCAGCGCATAATTATTCACGTGAGATGCGCGTGTCCATTCACGGTCCCGTTTGCTGGTCCCGGATAGCCGAAAACATGGTGATCAATGCATGGTTGATCGTGCAGTATGGCCCGGTGACCGAGCAGCCTCCGTCAGCAGCCCTGGCCTGGGCCGCCGAGGTGGCCGGGCCGGGTGCCTCGGCGGGCATCGTGCGGCGCCTTGCTGGAGGCACTCATGCCGCCACCCATTTGCTGCGGACTGTACGGCCGGCCCGGGAGATGGTACTGCGCCGGTTCCCGCCTGGAGACGACGCTGTCGCGCGGGAGGCGGGTGTGCTGGCGGCTTTGGACGGCCTGGATGGCTGGGCACCGCGGCTGGTGGACGCCGACCCCGGCGGGCACCGGTTCGGCGAGCCGGCGATCTTGACCACCCTGCTCCCCGGCCGCGCCGATGTCAGACCGACCTCGCCGGATGCCGCGGCTGTTCAGCTGGGGCGCGTGCTAGCCCGCATCCACGCCGTACCTCTCGCCCGGCTCACCGGCTTCCGGAACGGCATGGCGGCAGCGGCCGCTGCCTGCGGTGATGGCCCCGCGGCGGGTGCCGCCGGGCCGGTCGTGGCCGCCGCCGGGCCGGTCCTTGCTGGCCAGAGAACGGTGCTGACGCACTACGACTACTGGTCGGGCAATGCCCTGTGGCAGGAGGGTGTGCTGACCGGCGTCGTCGACTGGTCGGGGGCATCGCGGGCACCGCGCGGCTTCGACGTTAGCTGGTGCCGGCTGGACCTGGTCCTGCTGCACGGCCTGGCCACGGCCGAGGTGTTCCTGGCCGCGTACCAGGAAGCGGCCGGGGAGGCGGTGCCCGACGTAACGCTGTGGGACCTGTTCGCCCTCACCAGATCCAACCCCGACGTCGAAACCTGGCAGCCCAATTACCACGATCTCGGCCGCGCCGACCTGACCGCGGCCGACCTGCGCAGACGCCACTCGGCCTGGACGCAAGAACGCCTCACGCGCTACTGGATGAGCTATTAGCGCGACCCGAGCCCGGTCTGGCCGTCCATCAGTTCCCTGGCAATGTCCAGGTGACCGGCATGACGCGCGGTCTCCTCGATCATGTGCAGCACGACCCAGCGCACGTCCGGCGGTTCGCTGTCGGGGTTGCCGTGCCTACCGCGCGGTGGTGCCGACAGCGGTGTCACCTCCAGCACCGCATCCGAGCGCGCGCACTGGTCACGGTAGAAGCTGATGATCTCCGCTGAAGGCAGGTCAGTGACGAACGCGGGCGCTGTCTTCGGGTCGTAGGGGGGCAGGTCCTCATCCCCTGGCTGCGGCTCGGGCTGGGCGCCGGCCACTACCCCCTGGAACCAGTGCCACTCGGCGCCGCCCAGGTGGTCGACCAGCCCAGCCGGCGTCCAGCCCGACGGCACGACCGAGCGGTGCCACGCCTGCTCGTCCAGCCCGGCCACGATGGAGAGCACCGCGTCGCGCTGGGCGGTGAGGAAGGCCAGCAGAGCCCGGTCCTCCGTGTCCTCTGACTGACTGCCGGTCATGTCCGTCCTCCAGGAACTAATCGCCCGTCCGGGCGGTCTTCGCACGAACCTAGTGCCCCAGATCCAGAAGTTCTGATGTTATCCGCGAGATTTCGGCCTGCGAGAGTTCTTGCAGGCGTCGCTGCAGCAGTGGCCGGATGACTGGCGATGACCTCGCCACCTTGGCCACCTGGCGGCCATCACTCTCCGAGGGCGGACCTGGCCGCCTCGATCCGATGAACCACAGGAAGTCAGTCAGCCGCCGACCGCCATGATTCCAGAATGCGTCTGCCAGTGCGGTGAGCGGCCACTGACGAGCCTGTGCCCGCTCAAGAACCAGAATGCACGCGGACGTCCGAGTCACCGGATAGAAGGCCGAAGATGGTACCGGGCGGACGCACCGAACCGTGAAGTATCCCTGAAATTGCAAGCTTAGTCGTCCGAATTCAGCGCTCCCTGGTACCGCGATAGCTGACTGACAAGCGGCCTCGCCTAGCACCAGTGCCGCGGAGCGGATTGCGCTCTTCGCGGCCTGCCGCAAGAGCATCTCTACGATCGTGAACGGGGGATTCGCCACCAGAATGTCGGCATCCAGCGCGACATCTTTTGCATCGCCGTAACTTACCGTGACGTTTGGCCGCCGACTGGTGAGGTCATCGAGAAATGCGCTGAAGCGTTTGTCGACCTCAACGGCTAGGACGCGGTCAGCCTGCTCGGCGAGCCGCTCGGTGATGGCACCGGCTCCGCTACCTATTTCCACCACCGATCTCCCGGCGACAGCGGCAACCTCAACCAGGTCGCCAATGACGTCGTCATCGATGAGCAGGTGCTGGTCAAGCCGAACCGTGTCAAGCGCGACGCCATTCGCTTCAGCCTGCCGGGCGAGCGCTGCCGACCTCGACTGTCCTAGCGACGTTGCGCTGCGAACGGCGAGCCCGGCGTCGGGTGCGCCTCCGCCACCCAGATCATGACGGTGGGAGTCCTTCAAGCTGAGCCACGTTCCTTCGGCTATCGGCCTGCCCTGACGCCTGCGCGAGCCCCTAAGCAGTTTCCCTATGATACGGGCGTGCCGGGTGTGATGAAACCCGGCCCGGCATCACAACACCTTAGCCACGGTCAAGAGCGCCGGGATACTTAGCAACATAAGCGTTAGTATGTTCCCGGATAACAGCCGCATCTTCGGCGACGCGGCGATCTAGGCCGCGGAATAGATCGGGGTTGTCGAAGAAATACGCCAGCTCCTGACGGCTGAGATTATGCGGATTCTCCCGTTGCAAAAACTTCCCTTGATCGATGCTCGGGGGAGGGTCGAAATACTTTCGGCCACGAGCCAGTGGCCCACGGTAGCTAGCCCGCGAATCTCGAAGCTGGATGAGCTTAGTTGAGTTCGCTATAAGGGATTTGATGCCTTTACCCGCCGCGAAGTAGATCGCCTCAGAAAGGCGGTTAGCTATCGGCTCGCCGGCGTCATTTAGAGACGTGTTGCCGAGTACCGGAACACCGGTGTTGCGCCGAAATGCCATAACTAGCCAAAAGAGCGCTAGACTCGTCTCTGCTGTCACAGATTGCACTCGCGCGGTACCGTCAATGTGGAGGACACCTCGGATCTGACGTCGGGCGAGTTCAGTTGACTGGAAGTTCAAAGCCATGAAAGGCGAAAAGCGATAATTCACAAAGTACTTGTCACCTTCCTCGTCCAGTACAAGAGGTGCCACCGGCCGCCACCACTGCCGTTGCTTGACTAGATTCAACCGATCTCTCACCTGGGTAGACCGCGGATCTGCCAAGAGCGATCTATTGCCCAGTGCGCGAGGGCCGATCTCAGCGTGGCCGTTGACCCACGCCACGATACCTTCCGACTCAAGGATATAGGCTACTTCCTCAGGACTGACGTCCCGGACGGCTTCAACATGGGATTCGGCTAGGTTCAACTCCGAATCCAGATCACCAAGATCCTGGCCAAAGTAAGGGGACGTTAGCTTGACCGCTGCTCGTCCACTTTGCAAAATGGGGAAGAAAGCAGCTAGGCCAGTTCCCAATGCAATGCCGCTGTCGCTTGCGCATGGCGGAATCTGATATCCTCCGAAAGAGAAGTCGCGAATTATCTGAGAGTTCGTCGGACAATTGAGCGCGAATCCGCCGGCCAGCGCGAGGCGCGACCTGCTAAAATCCGCTCCGCAGTCGCGCTCTGCTCGTTCCAAGTTTCGCTTAACTATGCGTAGTGAGACCTGGGACACTACCTTCATCGTGGCGCTGATCTGGTGCTCAAGCGCCGACAGGCGGTTATCGCTGGGAGGGACTAGCCACTTACTTCGGCGTGCGACGTCAACAACGTGTGCGTGAACCGACTCCACTACGTATGGCGCCGAACTACGAGTCTCTATGTCTCGAAACCCCTTGCTGTCGAACGTGCGCACGTCGAAGTTTACTTCAGCCTCACTCGCCGAAGCCAAGGCCATCAATGTGCCTTCGCGCAACCGGTACTTCGTCTTCGCGTACGACCAGAGCCGGCCCGGAGATTCGCAAGGGAATAGACGTATTCCGTTGCCGTCTATTACGCATCCGGGATAGTAATGACGCGTGCGGGCGTCTGATTCGAAAAGTGTATCCGGGGCGCCGTCGAGCGACATCGCGACGATCGGGCCATCTTGAGAATCAGACGTTTCATAAAAGAGTGCTGTCATTAGATGCGCCATGCCGTGGAAAGCATAGGCGGGATCAAAGACGTTTTGATAGTTCTTGCTCGTCTCTAGTCCTGGTGTTCCCCAGATCTCATTTATGTCCCCAAGTCCGACGCCTTCCTCGAAGAGCAGGTCACTGATCAGGCTCCTGGTGGCGGCAAGATCATACAGCGCTCGCGGATGCTGCTTTAGCCCGCTGAGTCGCTCGAATTCCCAATAACGGCGTAGCTTAAGCTGGCCGCTTTCAAGATGCCACAACGCAAGGCCGTGATCATGGCGTTGCCTCACGTCTAGTATGTTCTTAAGGGGATCCATGTCGAAGAATGAAGAGATGTAAAGTCCATCGATCACGGTGTCTCCCACTCACAAATAAGCGGCGCGGCGACGACCACATTTAGGAACGCGATCTCGACGCTACCACCGAATTCGCTATCAATCAGAGTGCCGACTTCATTAAACACTTCCGCGCGCTGTGTCGCCGGAACGATGTTGCACGTCGAGTAGGTGCTGAGAAGATCCATATATGATTGAGCGGTATAGGTCGCGCTCCAGAGCCTTTGCCGAAGCGTACATGGACCAAACCACGGTGAAGCCTGGAATCGAGAGACACCCATGATCGCCGAGAATAGCTCGCCGACATCCGCGGTATGAGACTCGGCCACTTTCCAGATTTCACTCGCATCAACGGCCGAGGCCTCGGCCATGCCAGGCGAGACAGATGAGAAGATCGAAGCGACGCGGGCGCCGAAGATATCCTCGTCAGAGACGACTCGCAACGTGCATACCAGAACAATGGAGCCATCTTTTCGAAGAGTACGCCGAGCCGCCGAGAATCCGCGTGCCGGATCCACAAGGTGAAAGGACGTGAAGGCGAGAACGGCGTCGCAAGGCTTGTTCGGCGTCCACTCTTCAAAGTCGGCAACGTGGATTTCCGCCTTAGGAAAATCAGCCAGATTCGCCGCCGCGAGCGCAGCCATACGAGGGCTTAGCTCGATCGCATCGATATTGAGTCCTTTGCGAGCGAGCGCGCGTGTCGCCTGTCCAGTCCCACATCCAACCTCCACGACATTGCTTCCCTCTCTGAGCTTCCCCAGTTCAAGAACATCGTCAATTAGTTCAGGCGGGTATTCTGGCCGAAACCTATCGTACGATGCCGCGATGCGATCGAATGTTGGCCGCAGCGACGCGGCCGCTCCCGTTGCACGGCAGAATTCGGCGAAGGCCAGGCACTTTACATCTTGGTCGGCCGTTTGCGAGGAAACTCGTTGATCAGGTTCCCGCGTTTCATCCATCTCGGCCTCCGGCGACGCACGAATGTAACTGAGCCGATTGGGGCAAATTGTATGAATCCGGACCGTGGTGGTCCTGGCAGAGGCCAAAGAGTTTATCGAAGCGGTCAATATACTCCGCGATTATCGATTCTGCAGGAAACGTCGAACCATCGATTATCGAGGCTTTTCTTACTCGCACCTCGGAGTAGTCACTCGGGTCCGAGTCGTACAATCCAAGCAACATAAAGCCGTCGTCGAAGATGCATTCGTACTCGGTCGGGAAGAAGTCATATGAGCGAACGGTGAGATTCTTGATCCGGCCGTCACGCTGGAGGACTCGCCAATCTCGGACGACTAGCTCAATTTGTTTGCGAAAGTCGCGATGCTCCTGATCGCCTTCAGTAAAGCCCCGCAATAGTAGCGAGCAGTTCGCGATCTCGAATGGATGGAATCTCATAAAGCCTAGTATCTGCTGGCTCGAGATGGCGAACACTCGTAGATGCTCAATCCGCGGAAATCTCAGACTGGCGACTTCAAATCCTTCGGCGAGGGAGCCGGTCCGTATCGGCGGAAGCGCTATCTTAAGATATTCTCTTTGCGCTCCCTCCAGCGATTGCATTCTGCCTGAGAAATCCCTGAGGGCGTCGCTATTCCCATGGAGCTGAGTTTCAAGGTGAACAGCGGTGAGGA
The DNA here is from genome assembly GCA_963769145.1 of uncultured Actinomycetota bacterium. Lineage (GTDB taxonomy): Bacteria > Actinomycetota > Actinomycetes > Streptosporangiales > Streptosporangiaceae > Chersky-822. The sequence continues at coordinate 1,556,067 of CAVYKS010000004.1, read as the reverse complement.
TGAATGAGATGGACATGATCGCCAAGAGCAGGGAAAGCGGAACCGCCTTTAGGATGTCCGAGTAGAAGGTTGAGATCAGAAGTATGAGAACAGTGCCAACCAGCGGGAGGTACGTACTGATGCGCTCTAGCAGGACCAGGATTCTGTGATTCATAACACCGCCTTCATCCCCGAACGTCCCATGAACTAAAGATGCCCCATTGGGACAGTATGGCACTTCCGAGGCTGCCGCCGAGTTATCCACGCTCGTCAAGGGTTGCCAGAAACGCGGCGATACGCCGGGCGGCCTCGATCGCTCCACGGCGGGGCACGTGATGGCCGATGCCGTTCAGCAACTCGACGCGGGCATCGGGCAAAGCGGCCGCTAGCTGGTAGGTGGTGCTGAGGGGGACAAGCGTGTCCTCCGGGTCAGCGAGCAGCAGCACCGGCTGCCGCACCCGCGGAAGCGCCGCGGTGAGACCGGCGAGCTCGCTCACCAGGGCGCGCTGCTCGGTGACGAACGTGCGCCACAGCGACCCGTGGTCGTAGTGCGCGCTGCCCCAGATATGCCAGTTGACATACTCGCTGGCATCAATCGGCCGACCGCGCCACCCGGCGATCGCGGCAAGCCGCGCCCTGGCCAGCCACGGAGTCAGCCACCAAGCCGCGACCGCGCACACCTCACCGGCCACCGGGGCCGCCAGCAGCCGGTCCCAGCCGTTCAGGCAACCGGGGCCGACACTTGCCAGCAGCACCAGCGCCTCGACGCGTTCAGGTGCCAGCGTGGCTACCGACAGCGCGACGCCTCCGCCGTGGGAGTGACCGACTAGCACCGCACGCTCGATGTCACGCGCGTTCATTTCCGCCACGACGGCACGGGCGTTGAGGTCGAACCCTCCGGCCGCCTGCGAGCTCGAACCGTACCCAGGCCGGTCCACCGCCATGACTCTGAGCCCGGCGGGCAGCAAGTCGACAAGCTGCTGCCAGTCCGAACCCAGGCCAGGCTGGCCATGCAACATCACGATCCCGCGACTGCTCACACACCTGAGCGTACGATCATGACTCGGAGCGCTACCGCCCGCACCCGGAGGGGTACCGAATGAACAGGCATCCGCCGCATACACCGCTAACGCCACAGTGGGTGGTAGACGGGGTATATCAGGGACTAGCGGCGGTGGACTGGGTCCTGCACCGCTTAGGCATCCGGTATGTGATCATGTCAGGGACCTTGCTCGGCGCGATGCGGCATGGCGGCATGATTCCGTGGGACGACGACGCCGACCTGGGTGTCTGCCTTCGGGACGCGGTCTGCGTGCGGTCGGCGCAACCGTTGCTGCGGTCGCACGGCTATGACGTGGTCGGATTCGAGCACGGCCTGAAAATCTTTCCGCTATCAGGTTCTTTGCTTGAACCTGAGCTCAATTACCGGTATCCGTTCGTAGATGTCTTCACGCTGATCGCCGATGGTGAGACCTTGGTGTTCAGCTCGGCTCTGGCCCGGGAGAAATGGCCCGACGAGTTTTTCGCCGCAAAAGACTTCGATAACCTGATTCGAGTTCCATTCGGACCGCTTTCCCTATGGTCTGTGCGCGAACCGGCGGCGCGGGCTTACCTGGAACGCTTCTATGGCTCGGACTGGGCGGAAAATGGCCAGTTCACGGGAACACATCTGACCGGCCGGATCGCGGGCAAGACAGTGCAGCGAGGCCGATTCAGCCCGGCCCTGCCGACCGGCGGTTCACTGGCATTTCGCGTCGGTGACGACTGCTAGTAGTCTTTGATTCACCCTTGCCGATGGCCTGACGCAGCGGCATCGCCAGGTCCTTAAGGAGCCAGCCGTGCCGCTTAGCCCGACTCGGGCCGTCATCCTGGCCGCGGGGCTGGGCGCGCGCCTAGGTCTTCCCGGCCAGCCCAAGGTTCTGGTGCCGGTCGCCGGCATGCCGTTGCTGCTCCGGACGTTACAGACGCTGGCGGCAGCCGGGGTCCGCACTGTGGTGATCGTGGTCGGCTACCGCGCCGAGGACGTCATGACCGCTGTCGCTGGTAACGAGGCCGGCATGCGGGTGGCGTTCGTACGATCGCAGCGGTTCGCCTCGACAAACAATGCGTACTCACTGTGGCTAGCGCGCGAGTGGCTGACCGAGGACCTTTTCGTCCTGGACGGCGATGTCGTGTTCGACGCGCCGATCCTGGCCATGCTCGCGGCCACCAGCGCGGTGGCGGCCTGTGGGGTCGTACGCTGGCGAGCCGGCCTGGACGGAACCGTACTTGAGTTAACCGCCGACGGCCTGGTCAGCGCGGTGCATCTGAACGGCGGAGCGCGGATGGAGGTGGCTGCCGCCCGGGTGTTCAAGACCATCAACGTTCACCTGCTCCGCAAGGATTACCTGGAAGCCGAGTTCGTGCCCATGCTCGGCGAACTCGTCGCCGCTGGGGGTGAGCAATCGTTCTACGAGGAGGCACTGGCCCGCACCGTCAGCCGCGGCCGGTACCAGGTCGCCGGGGTCGACTGCGCCGGAGTCGACTGGCAGGAAGTCGATGACGGCACGGATCTGGAAATTGCCAGCTTCACCTTCGGCAGCGCGCCGCAACGCCAGGAGTTGCTGGCGCGGCAGCACGGCGGGTACTGGCGTCACCCGGTGACCGATCACTGCTTGCTGACCAACCCCTTCTTCCCGCCGGCCAGCCTGCTGGCGGAACTGGCCGCGAGCGTCCGCGGCACCGTGACCGGCTACCCGGTCGGCCAGGACCGGCTGCGTGAACTGCTGTCGGCCGCAACGGGCTCGCCGCCGACCGAACTTGCGGTGGCGAACGGGGCCAGCGAGCTGATCAAAGTGCTCGGCCGGATCCTGACCCGGGTAGCGCTCGTAGTCCCGTGCTTCGGCGAGTATGAGGCAGTCTTCGGCGACTTGACGATCGCCACGCCCTGGCCATCCATGCGGCTGGACGTTGACCAGGTCTACGACGAGGCGATGCGGCTCGGAGCGCGAGCTGTGATCGTGGAATCGCCCGCCAACCCCACCTCAATTCTGGTCCCGCGGAAAGATCTGCTGCGGCTGGCCACGCTCCTGGCCAGGACGTCGGTCAAGCTGATCGTCGATGAGTCATTCGCCGATTTCGCCGCCTTTCCGCAATCCCTGGAAACGCAGCTAGCCGCCAACCCCAACATTGTGATCATCAAGAGCCTGAGCAAGGCATACGGCGTGGCCGGGCTGCGGCTGGGCTATCTTGCCTGCGCGGACGAAGACTTGCTCGGCGCCGTCCTGGCCGAGCTGCCGATCTGGAACATCAATGGGCCAGCCGAGGCTTTCCTGCGACTGTTGCCCAGATACCGTGCCGCTTTTGATGAAAGCATCGCACGAGTTCGGGCGGCCCGCGACGAGCTGTACACCATGCTCTGCCAGCGCCCCGGCTTCGCCCGGGTCTACCGGCCTGAGGCTAACTTCGTGCTGGCCCGCCTGGCCGGCCCCCGCCCGGCCGCCGAGATCGCCCGGACTCTGCTCGCCCGGCACAACATCATGGTCAAGGATTGCGGAGGCAAGTCGATGCCGCACGCGCAGAGCCACCTTCGGCTGGCCAGCCGTACCCTCGCTGAGAACCAGCGCCTGGTCGCGGGGCTTGATGACGTCCTAGCCGCCCTTCCGGTCGCTCAGCCGTGACCAGCCCGCCGATCCGGGTCAGCTCCTGGAATTCCTGGGACCCGTTACGCCGGGTCATCGTCGGACGGGCCGAGGGAACGATGGTCCAAGCGCCCGAACCGGCGGTCGGCCGCGATTGGCCCGATTACGGCTTCGCGTTAGGCAGCTACGGTCCGATACCGCAGGACATGACCGCTGCGGCGACCGAGCAGCTCGACAACCTGGCCAGCCTGCTGCGCCGCCGCGGCATCGAGGTCGACCGGCCCGAGCCGCTTGATTTTAGCCAGCCGGTTTCCACGCCGCTGTGGACTCAGGGCTCGATGTTCGGCTGCGGCCCGCCACGCGATGTCCTGATCACCGTAGGAAACGAGATACTCGAATCGACCATGTCTTACCGGAGCCGCTGGTTCGAGTATCTCTGCTACCGGCCGCTCATCGAGACCTATTACCGGTCTGACCCGGACGCCCGCTGGGAAGCCGCCCCTAAGCCCCGGCTGACCGAGGCCAGCTACCACCCGGGCTTCGCTGACGAATACCGCCAGCTCAGCCGCGCCGAGCAGATCCAGCGCGTGCGGGCCGGCCATTTGGTGCTGACCGAGGCGGAACCGCTGTTCGACGCGGCGGACATAGCTCCCGTCGGCAAGGACCTGTTCGTCCAGCTCTCCTTGGTCACCAACCGCGGTGGGTACCGGTGGCTCAGGCAGCACTTCCCAGGTCACCGCGTACACGCGGTTACCTTCGACGCCACCACGCCGATGCACATCGACGCAACCTGGGTACCGCTGCGCCCAGGGCTAGTGCTGCACTGCGCGGAACGCCCAGCGGACCCCGAGCTACTGGGTTACTTCAAAGCCAACGACTGGCAGGTCATCCCGGCCGCCCGGCCGATGCGCGGCCGAGATCAGCTCCCTCCGCTTTCCTTCTGCAGCCCTTGGCTGTCGATGAACATCCTCAGCCTTGACGCCGACACCGTCTGCGTCGAAGCGACCGAGACTGCCACCGCCGACCAGCTCAGCGATTTCGGATTCGAGGTCATACCCGTGCCGTTCTGGGACGTCGCCCCCTTCGGCGGCGGCCTGCACTGCGCCACCGCCGACATAGAACGGGACGGCGGGCTGGAAGATTACTTTCCCAACCGATACGGCAGATTCTGAGAATCTCCGCTGAGCAACGATCTTGTGAGCGTTCACAACATCTGCTTTGCGCAACTACGCGCGAATGCCCCATACGAGTCTAAACTGTGGCAATTGCGATGCGTAACTTACGCTAATTGAGTCATATGTATTGACTAGTTCCTGTGTTAGCGCTCACACTCGGTGGTCTAGGGGGCAGATCAAGTCTTCGTAACTTGACGATGAAGGGAGCGCATCGTGCACGTGATCGACAGACTGCGGCGTCTTGGCGGGCAGGAGTCGTTAGGCGCCAGCGCACTCGGGAGGATCAGGCGGCCAGCGGTCATCGGAGCGGCGGCCGTCCTGGCCGTCAGCCTCGGCGGTTCGCTCGCGGCGACGGGAGCGATGGCGCAAAGCGCCGCTCCGCCTCAGAGCCACCCTGGCGGCCTCGCCCTGACCAAGCAGTTCTTCGGCACCGCGATCGAGCCATACACGGGCAAGAAGACGTCCGTGTTCCGCTACACCCTTAGCAACTCACGAGGCATGTCCGTGCGGATCCTGACCTACGGCGGGATCGTGCAATCCATCAACGTCCCTGGCAAGCTCCGCCGTGAGGCGGACGTCGTACTCGGCTTCCGTACCCTGGCCGACTACGTCGCGAAGGTCAGCCCGCCGGTCATCGCGAACGGCGGTCCGTATTTCGGCGAACTGATCGGACGCTACGGCAACCGGATCGCCAAGGGCATGTTCAGGCTCAGGCAACCAGACGGCAAGCTCCACACCTATACGCTGCCGATCAACAACGGCGTGAACGCGCTGCATGGCGGCCTCGTCGGATTCGGCAACCACATCTGGGCCAGCCAGGGGATCGTCACCAAGCAAGCGGTAGGCGTCCGGCTGACCTTGATCAGCCCTAACGGCGACGAGCACCACCCGGCCGGCTCACCGGGCTGTCCGAAGGGCTGCACCGGCTACCCGGCCGAGCTGAAGGTCGTGGTCACGTACACGCTCAACAACCACGACCAGCTACGTGTCCGTTACACGGCCACCGACGAATCAGCGCATCTGAACACGGTGCTGAACCTCACGAACCACAGCTACTTCAACCTGGCCGGCGAGGGCTCGGGCAGCGCGGCCAACCAGCTCATCTTCATCAACGCGAACCGCTTCACGCCAACCGACGCGACCCAGATCCCGACGGGCGCCGAGGTGCCGGTCACCGGCGGGCCCTTCGATTTCACGCACCCGCGAACGATCGCGTCATCGATCGAAGACTGCACGGGCGGGCCGAACTCTCTGGGCTGCCAGCAGTTGCTGATCTCCCAGGGGCTTGACCACAACTGGGTGCTGAACAGGACCGGCCCGAGGATGGACGGCCTGCGTCTGGCCGCCATCGCGGCCGACCCGGCCAGCGGCCGGAGCCTGACGGTCTGGACCGACCAGCCTGGCGTCCAGTTCTACACCAGCAACTTCCTCAACGGCACGCTGGTGGGTATCAGCGGCCACATCTACCGTCAGACTCAGGCCTACACGTTCGAGACGCAGCACTTCCCGAACTCACCGAACCAGCCCAGCTTCCCGTCGACGGAACTGCGCGCCGGCAAGACGTTCACCAGCACGACCGTGTTCGCCTTCTCCTCCTAACACCTCACCGGGCAACTGGTCCGCCGCCGGCGGAGAACCGCGGGCGGCGGACCGGAGGGCGAAGCGCGGTCTTGACTAATCTGATGAACGTTCGTTTAATTTCGGCATGAGCAGCAGTGCGATGAGGGTGCGGATCGACTCCGCGCGGTGCCAGGGCCACGGTCGCTGCTACGACCTCGTACCCGAGTTGTTCGGCGACGACGACGAGGGCTACGGCACGGTAATCGGCGACGGGACCGTGCCACCGGACAAGGAGCGTGACGCACGGCTCGCTGCTGCCAATTGCCCGGAACGGGCGATCGAAGTCGTGGGGGAGAGCGCCAGAGGAGATCTGACGTGACCGTCGACAACCGTTTCCCTCGAGACGTCAAGGCCACCGAAGAGGACAGGTCGGTCGGCACCCGCAACGAGATCATCACGGGCCCGGTTTCGGACTGGGCGACGGACTTCTCGCATCTCGAGGCGGAATGGTCGGTCGATCCCTACCCGATCCAAGATGACCTGCGGCAGCGCTGCCCGATCGCCCACACAGACCGCTTCGGCGGCGGTTGGCTGCCGACGCGCTGGGACGATGTCGCGGCGATCGCCTACGACACCGAGCGGTTCTCCTCGCGCTCGATCATCATGGGCAACTTCCGGCCACCTCGTGATATCGCGCCAATCGGCGTTACGCCGCCGATCTCCTCGGACCCGCCGTTCCATCACGACGCCCGCAAGCTATTGCTGCCGGCCTTCACCAAGACCCAGGTCACCAGGCAAGAACCGACCACGCGAGCGTTCTGCCACTCGCTGATCGACGCGTTCGAGGGCCAGGACGTCGTTGACGCCGCCCGCGACTACGCCCAGCACATCCCGATCCGGGTCATCGCGGACATGCTCGGCTTTCCGAGTGAGGATGGTCCGCGGTTCCGCGAGTTCGTCGAGAACGCGCTTGAGGGCGTCAACCGGCCCCCGGAGGAGCGCATCGCGCGCATGTCCAAGCTGTTTGACTACCTTCTCACGCAGGTGCACGACCACCTCGACAACCCTCGCGACGACCTCACGACCTACCTGATCAACGCCGAACTCTACGGGCACAAACTTGAGGCCTCGCACGTCGTCGGGACGATGGCGCTGGTCCTGATCGCTGGCATCGACACGACGTGGAGTGCGATCGGAGCGTCCTTGTGGCACCTGGCGAGGACACCGACGGACCGGGAACGGCTCATCGCGAATCCGGGGATGCTGGCAACGGCGATGGAGGAGTTCCTCCGGGCTTACGCGCCGGTGACCATGGCACGGCTGGTGAAAGACGACATGCACTGGCACGGCGTCGACATGAAGGCCGACGACTGGATCTTGCTGTCCTTCCCCGCGGCCAACCGCGACCCGGCCCAGTTCGGCCGCGCCGATGAGATCGTGATCGATCGTGAGGTCAACCGGCACGCCGCCTTCGGCCTCGGCATCCACCGGTGCGTCGGTTCGCACCTGGCGCGGATGGAACTGCGAGTCGCGCTTGAGGTCTGGCTCGACCGGATACCCGACTTCAGCCTCGCTGACCCAGCAACGGTGACCTGGTCTACAGGCCAGATCCGGGGTCCGCGCACGCTACCGCTGCGCATTCGCTGACTGGCCTTCATTCCGTCATGATGTCCGGGTGGCCGAACCGTACAACCGCTTCAGCGGTCAGAGTATCGAACGGCTGACCGCCCTGAGCGACGGCGTCTTCGCCGTCGCGATGACACTGCTGGTACTTGACCTGCGCGTGCCTGTGAGTGCGGCTGGATCGGCGGCCTCCAACCATGGACTCGCCGAGGCCCTGCTGCGGCTCGGCCCGAGCTTTGCCGCCTACCTGCTGAGCTTCACGATGCTGGGCACCTTCTGGCTGGCTCAGCACACCTTGCTGGGCATCCTGGGAGGCTGCGATCGGACGTTGACCTGGATCAGCCTCGGGTTCCTCTTCGTGGTTTCGCTGCTGCCGTTCTCTGCTGCGCTGCTAGCCCACAATGTGCACTTGGACCTGGCGGTCGGCGTGTACTGGCTGAATATCCTGCTGCTCGGTCTGGGTCTGGAGTGGGCATCGAGGTACGGCGGCAAGACGTTCCTAGCCGACGACGCCAAGCAAGAGCGTTCCCGGCTCGGCACGTTCCGCCGGCGGATCCTGATCGCTCAGGCTCTGTACGCGGCCGCGGCGCTGCTCTGCCTGCTGAATACAGTCGCGAGCCTGATCGCGCTGATCGCAGTCCAGTTGTACTTCATCGTCTCGCCGAGGCTGACGCGCCTCACCGCGATGTTCCACCCAGAACGGCGCTAGGTGCCGTTGGTGGAGAAGTGCTGGTAGTCAGGTCCGGCAGACCAGTCACCGCCCCAGCCCCAGCCGACCGAGTGGAACGCCGAGACTAGGACACCAGCGGGGTAGGCCATGCCCCGGCGGATGTCGGACCGGTTGACGTACGCGGCGCCAGCCTTGGGCTCGACCGGCTGACCGGGCTGGACGTACGGATTCTGGACCGTGTTCACGTCGATCGCCATCCCGAACGCGTGCATCGACCAGCTCGGCGGTCCCGCCGAGACCGCCTTACGGCAGTTGAAGCCTGAGGTGTTGTCCGCGGCCATGGATCGCGGATCGCTGCCGTGGAAGGCATCAACCGGCTTCATCATCTTGATCGGGAACTTGGCGCGGTACAGGTTCTTGAACACCTTCAGTACCTGCCGGACGACGCTGGCGTTGACAATGAGCTTGCCGGTGTGCTCTCGCCGGTCGAAGCCCACGTAGGTCATCCGGATCTCGCGTAGCTGCCGTGGCGGCACCGGACAGCCGGGACGCCAGCTAAACCGCACGTCCGCACGGGTCAGCGGGCCGGATACGTTGGCGCTGAACTTCGGCAGCCGATGATGCGCGGCCGGCTTGCGCGTCGCCGCCGAAGCGTGACGGGCCGGGTCGGCCGTTCGTTTCGCGGTGTGCTTGGCGAGTGTGGCCGGGTGGGGCGCCTGCTGGGAGCAGCCTGCCATCAGCCCCGCCGTGAGTACCGTCGCGACAAAAGCCACGCTCACCGCTATCGCTCGCTGGCTGGTCACGGTGTCAGCGTACGCCGCTGACCGGGCATAGGCCGCCCTATCGACTCGGCCGGAGAAACCTGGCCGAACCGCGCCCGCGCGATCAGATCATCAGCCCCAGGCCGCCGTCGACGACAAGCGTCTGGCCAGTGGCGTAGCGGGAGCCGATCAGGCCCAGGCACGCGTCGGCAATGTCGTCGGGCGTAGCGACCCGGTGCAGCGGCGCGACCAGTTCCACGCCCGCCTTCCGCTCATCCCAGTCCTGCGTCCACGGAGTCGCGACCAGGCCGGGCGCGACGGCGTTGACCCGAACCCCGTCGCCCGCATGCTTGGCCATGATCGTGGTGAGGTGGTTAAGGGCTGCCTTCGACACCGCGTAAGGCAGCGAACTGCCCTGCTGCCTGACTCCGGCTAGCGAGGTGATGTTGATGATCCACCCGTCCTCAGCCTGGCGCAGCAGCGGCAGCGCCGCCTGGCTGATCAGGAATGTCCCGACGACGTTGGTGCGCAGCACCGTGTCCCAGTGCTCGACGGTGACGGCGTCGATGTCAGGCATCGGCACGTCTACGGTGACCCCGGCGTTGTTGACCAGCCCGTCGAGGCGTCCCCACCGCCGCTGCGCCGCCGACACCAAAACGCCGGCCGTAGCCGGGTCGCCGATGTCGCCCTGCACGTAGACCGCGTCGGCCAGCTCGGCGGCGACCCGCTGACCAGCCTGCGCCGACGACGCTGAGTTGACGACGACTCCGGCGCCAAGGCCGGAAAGGCGGCGGGCGACTGCCTCGCCAATGCCGCTCGACGATCCCGTAACGATGACGGCCTTACCGGTGAAATCCATACCCGAAACCTTATCGAGGCGCACAGCATTCCGGCTTGCGCTATGGTTCAGATGCCCCAGTGCCTTGCGAATTGCCCAGAGCCAAGAAAGCAAGGGATAAGAAATGGATATCTGGCCGGTCATCCACGCTGAGCGGAAGGCCTTGGTGGCCGATCTCGGCGCGCTGGATGCTCAGCAGTGGTCAACGACGTCGCTGAGCACTGAGTGGACCGTCCGTGACGTCGTCGCTCACATGACGGCCACGGCGAAGATCACACCTGCGACATTCTTCACGAAGCTGGCCGGATCGGGTTTCAACTTCGGCAAGCTGCAGGCGAAGGACATCGCCGCCGAGTCGGGCAACTCGACGGCTGACACACTGGCGAATTTCGAGTCGATCGTCATGTCGACGAAGCGCCCTCCCGGCCCGCCTAACACGATGCTCGGCGAGACGATCGTGCACTCGCAGGACATTCGCGGCGCGCTCGGCCTGCAGCACGAGTATCCGATGGCCGAGCTCGTGCAGGTCGCCGACTTCTTCAAAGGGTCGAACCTGATCATCGGCACCAAGAAACGGATTGCCGGGCTGACGCTCAAGGCGACCGACACCGAGTGGTCGCACGGCACCGGGCCCGAGGTGACCGGGCCCATGCTGACCCTGCTGATGGCGATGACCGGGCGCAAGGTGACCGATCAGCTTAGTGGTGACGGCGTCGAGACGCTGCGGTCGCGGCCATAGCTCTGACGGTCACGGATAACCTCGGGAACATGCAGCCAGCGCAGATTTTCGAGGATTCCCGGCCGAGTGATTACCTCATGCGGATCGCCAACTCAGGGGTCGGGCGGGCCTACAAGGATCTCGCCGCCGGTGAACTCGCGATCGCGCCAGGCCACGTTGTGCTCGACTTGGGTTGCGGGCCGGGAGCCGACCTGCTCGCGTTCGCGGCCGCGGCGGGTGACGGTGGTCGCGTCATCGGCTTGGACAGTGATCCTGAGGCTCTGGCGAAGGCCCGGGCTCGCGTGGCGGACCTGGCGCACGTCGAGGTCATCGAGGCTGATCTGCACGCGATCGGCCTGCCGGATACGAGCATCGACCGGGTTCACACCGATCGGGTGCTCCAGCATGTCGCTGATCCCGCGGCCGCCCTGACCGAGGCGCGGCGGGTGCTGCGTCCCAGCGGCCGAGCGGTGTTCGCCGAGCCGGACTGGGACACGCTGATCATCGACTACCCGGACCTGACGGTCGCCCGGGCGTACACGCGGTTCGTCACCGAGCAGGTGGTACGGAACGACGCGATCGGCCGGCAACTGCCGCGCCTGGTTCTGGATGCTGGATTCGACGTCGCCGACGTTACGCCGGTGACGACGGTGATGCGCGACGTGCGGGCCGCCGACAAGGTTCTCGGCCTCAAGCGAGTGACTGACCGGGCGGTAGCGGCCGGGTACCTCACCGCCGGAACGGCCGGCGAGTTCCTCGGCCATCTTGCCGACCAGCCGTTCTTTGCTTCGATGACGCTGTTCATCGTCACCGCGACAGTATGAGACGGATGATCGTTTCCCTGATCAGTAGCGAGGAAGGCGGTGCTTGGCGGCGGCATCGGCCCATGCGGCGAGCGCTGGGTCGGCGGCTATCAGCGCCTCGTACTTCTTCCTCGCCTCCTCGCGCTTGGCCGGGATGTACTCGGTCGGCCATAGGCCCGGGTGCGGCTCGTAGCCCTTGAGGACGTTGCGGGACACGGTGACCTTGTGCACCTCGTCGACGCCGTCGGCAATCGCCATTGTCGGCGCTCCAGCGAACATCGCCTGCAGGGGCATGAGGTCGGTGGTGCCCAGCGAACCCAGGGTGTGCAGCGCCCGGTAGCTGACCTCGCGCAGCACCTTGGCGCAGGTGTACTTGCAGGCGGCGATCTGGGTACGAGCCTCACGCGTACTGGAGTTGTCGATCGTCCACGCGGTCCACAGCACCAGCAGCCGCAGCATATTGATCTCGGCGTAGGAATCCGCGATCATCTCCTGGACCATTTGATGCTCGGCGATCACCTTGCCGTGCGACTGCCGGGATAGCGCCCGCTCGCACATGATGTCGAAGGCCAGCTTGACCTGAGCCACGGTCCGCATCGCGTGATGGATACGGCCTCCGCCTAGGCGGCGTTGCGCCAGCACCTTCGCCCCGTCTTCGGGCCCGAGGAGGTGGTCGGCTGGCACCCGCACGTTTTCATAGCGAATGTGATTGTGGAGTGCGGGAAACTCCATGATCTCGACGCCAGGCGACTCGCGCGGCACCACGAACATCCCGTTTGTGCACATCACGAAGATGATGTCAGCGCGGGCTCCGGCGCTTGTGAACCACTTCTCGCCGTTGATCACCCACTCGTCGCCATCGCGGGTCGCGTGGGTTTTGAACAGGCTCGGGTCGGACCCGCCCTGGGGCTCGGTCATCGAGTAGGCGGAGAAGATCTCCTGGTTCATCAGCGGCTTGAGCCAGCGATCCTTTTGATCTTCGGTGCCGTAGGCCGCGAGCATCTCCATGTTGCCGGTGTCGGGCGCGGCGGTGCCGAAGACGACGGGAGCTGACCGGTACCGGCCGAGTATCTCGTTCAGCAACGCTAGCTTGAGCTGGCCGAAGCCCGGCCCGCCAAGGTCGCGGTCGAGGAACAAGGCCCAGAGACCGCGGTCCTTCACCTGCTGCTTGAGCGGGTCGGCCAGCGCCTTGGCCTTGGGATCACGGCTGTAGGCGGCGCCGGGGAAGACGAGATCGAGGGGCTCGACTTCGGCGCGGCAAAATTCTTGCACCCAGTCGAGTTGGGCTTGGAACTCGGGTTCGGTGGAGAAGTCCCACGCCACAGCAGCCTCCCGATGAGTCGGGTCCGTCCAGGCTAGGGTACTAGAACGAGATTCTAAAAGCAGATTCGATCAGGGACGACCGCACGATCTGGCAGCGCCATCATGATGCGCTGTTCGAGGCGTGCCGGAGGTTGATCGGCGCCAAGTGCCTGCCCGACCGGGCGGACCGTCAGCCGGGATTCTTAGCTGGTGCCTGCGGACCCGCGCTTTGCGGCACCTTGTTTCGTGGGAGGCATGAGGTAATGCGCTTACCTGGACTTGAGCTGTTCGGGTCGACCTGTGTAATCGACACGCACACTAGATGATGCTTGTGATGTGGCCGGTTGGCCTGGTCGGCAGAAGCTTGTCCGCAGGCCACCAGCGAAGCTGCCGCTCCCGCGACAATGAAGCCCGATAGAAGCTGCCGCATCGGGGCTGTTAGCGTCGCGCTCACGAGATCAACTCCAGTTACGAGCGGTCATGGTAATGAGAATTGCCGATACTCGTGATGATGACTGCCGTAGGCACGGCGAGCAGGAAGGCGACCAGGAGTCCGGCCACCACTTGCCAGGATCCAGCCGAGAGGATTGCGGGGGCAAGCGCCGCCCCCACGAGAATATGGAAAATCAGTATTACCAACACGAGACGTCTAAGGTCTACCATACGCGTCTGCTCCGTGGCGGCTCCGCTGGCCGGGCCGCCCCCCGAAACCTGAGCGGACGCGAACAACAGGAGCGGAGACAGCAGACCTAGCGGGCCGACCGAGACTAGGATCGCCAGCGGCAGCCGGTAATCAGGGGTCAGGTCGGCGATCAAGGCGGCGATCAGGCACAGAGAGCAGACACCGGCCAGGTACCGCAGCCAAAGCACCCAGGAACGGGCGCCAGCCGAGAAGCCGCGGTGCCAAGGAACGGTGTGGCCTACCGATGACTTTGCCGCCAACCAGGCTGCGGCAGTCCATGAGCGGGCTATCAGGTAGGCGCACCCGGCCAGCACCGGAATCAGCACCGCGGCAAGCACGAGGTTCCCCTGCCAGCCGATAAGCTTAGCGTCGCCGCCGCGCCCAACTCGCTGAGCGAACGCGATTCCGAACAAGGAGATTTCTGCCGCTGCCGCCAGCGCAGGCAGCACGGTGCCAATAACGAGCACGGTGTACAGCGGTCGCGTCGAAGGCCACGAGTGACGGACGAGCCGCCCTAGCCGCGCGAGCCGATTTTTCTCGCTGTGCGACGCAGCGGAAGTCATGACAGGTGCGCTGGTGCTGCGCGCCGGTAACCCTGGGCCATCACTGTCATTTCGACTTCTCTTTCTTCGAGACGGCGGCGATGAATCCTGCGAAATAGCTCGCCCAGACCGGGGAGTAAGACGGCGAGTCGCTGTCACCGCCATTCTGCTACCCGCCGGTATCGCCGAGCACATACCCAAGCTGTGCGCGCTTGTCGTACTTATAGAACTATGGCCCACCGCTCGCGCCGTCTCCAAACCCCGGAGTGTTCCCCTTCCGGGCTAGGACGTCAAAGGCTTGACCATGTGCGACAGAGTATGACTAATCAGCGTTTCCTTACTATTCCCGGGTATTCCTGCGATCGTCACATTAATAGTCCTCGGCTCACCGGTACTCCAGCGATCCGAGCCCGTTACGGATCCGATTCGGTGACCGCCGAGTTTCTTGACGATAAGCAGAGCGAAGTCGTAACGCGGGTTAAAATCGCAATGTATCATGATACAGTTGAAAGGCCAGCTAGCAGGGTAATAGCCGATCGAAAAAGTCCAGGTTCCATATGGCGCTTTGTTGTCATGCCATCCTGGAGCGAAGCTCCAGTGCTCAGTCTTGTAGGTAATCTTGCCGAGATTGCCGTACAGGCAATGCGCAGCCACCAATACTAGAGCCGGCTCATTATTGTCTGCGCTCAAGACGGTGCCTGTGCAGTTGAATCTGGCCACCAACGCGACCTTGAAAAAGAATTTCCCGACAGTGCGATATCCCGTCTTCGCTCTGACGGTCCGATGACCAATCGCTCCAGATTGAGAGCCAGCGCTGGGCATGCCGAGTGGTATGTCAGCCGTAGGAATGCACACCTTGATGGCCTTGTTCTGCTTGGATGGGTTGTCATCCTGACCGGTCGAGGGCACCATCATCACACACGTCTGTGGCTGGCACCGCGTGCGGGCGGCCCAGCGCTGACGTATTTGGCCACGGCGAGACGACAATCGCCGCCCCAATTATGAACGTGCCGCAAAGGAGTAATTTCGTCCGATTCCAGGAGGGCGTATCATTATTTTACCCAATATGCTGCCTGACGAAGGATGAGCTCAGCTAGTCGGTGGCAACGGTCGGGCGGCGGCTAGGTCCCACTTCTGCTCGATCTTGCCGAAGTGCCAGATCGCCAGCGCGACCACCCAGACCACCACGAACACGCCGACGATGACGTAGCCGGCCTTGTTGATGTTGAAGTTCCCCATGAAGGTCCAGAACCCGCCAGACAAGTTGAACTCCTGGCTAAGCAAGCCGAGCAGTTCCACGGTGCCGATGAAGAACGCCACGAACACCGACAGGCCGGTGATCGTGATGTTGTAATACACCTTGCGCACCGGCCGGGCGAACGCCCAGTCGTAGGCGAAGTTCATGAAGCAGCCGTCGGCGGTGTCGAACAGGCACATTCCGGCCGCGAACAGGATCGGGAGCGACAAGATCGCGTAGAACGGCAGGCCGCTGACGACCGCCGTACCCGCGAGGACCAGCAGCGCGATCTCGGTAGCCGTGTCGAAGCCGAGGCCGAACAGCACGCCGATCGGGTAGATCTTCCACGGCGTATCCACCCGCCGGGCCAGCGGTCCGAGTATCCGGTTCATCAGGCCGCGCTTGTCAAGCTGGGCGTCCAGTTCTTCCTCGTTGTAACGGCCGGCGCGCATATCGCGGAAGACTTTGACGATGCCGACGAGGATCACCACGTTGAGCGCCGCGATGACGTACAGGAAGAACCCGGACACCGAGGTGCCCACCACGTTGGTGACCTTGTGCAGCCCGGACCCGCCGTTGCGCACCTGGCTGTTGAGCGCGCGGATGCCGAAGTTCAGCAGCACCGACAGCACGAAGACGATCGTGGAGTGCCCGAGCGAGAAAAAGAACCCGACCGACAGGGGCCGCTTCCCGTCTCCGACCAGCTTGCGGGTGGTGTTGTCGATCGCGGCGATGTGGTCAGCGTCGAACGCGTGTCGCATGCCCAGTGTGTAGGCGAGTATCCCGGTGCCGAATCCAAAGACCTCTTTGGACGTGATGTGGTAGTGCCCGCTGACCGCCGCGGCGAGCATCACCCAGCCCGCCACGTGGAGCGCGACGATCACGCCGATCATGCCGCCGAACCTGGCCCACTCCGACGGTGTCAGGCCGTTGCGAATCCGCGCAAGCCGTCCCGTCACAGCAGCCATCAGCACAGTTCCTCCCCAGCCAGTCCGGCCAGCGAGTCGTCAAGGCAATCCGGCCGGTTCGTCTGGCCAGTCTAGGAATACTGCGAACAGGTTGCAATAGCAGTATTGAGGCAACTACAGGTAGGTCGCTGGAGTGTCACCCGACCAGGCCAGGCAACTACAGCAACGCTGATGTCGGCGAGCCGACGCTGGTGCCGTGGGGTAAGTAACGCGGGGCTTTCCCGTCGTTTGGCGCTGGGGTGGTTGGCGGTGGCACGGTGGCTGGTGCCGCTGCCCGCCCGCAGGTCGCGGGCCCCTGGACCGCCGCCGCTGCGCCGGACCGGATTACCAGGCCCCTCGCGATCCCGCCCGCCAGGCCCGCAACCACATCGCAGCCTCCAGTACCTCACGGCCCAACGCTGCACACCTGACTACAGCAACTGTCCAAAGCTGCGGGCCGGGCACGTGAGCCATACCCTTGTGCTTTATGACAGGTGCTTCTGGCCGGCCCAGCCACTGTTCGTCGGCGCGCCGATGACTCGGTTTCTTTACCTGATCCGTCATGGCAACGCCGAGCATGATGGCCCGCTCAGTGAGGTCGGCCGGGAGCAGGCCCGTCTCGTTGGGCTACGGCTCAAAGACGTGCCGCTCGCGGCCATCTACCATGGCCCGCTTGAGCGGGCGGGGCACACCGCGAGCATCATCGCCTCGAACTTCCCTGGGGTGCCCGTCTCAGCTTCCGACCTGGTCGGCGACTACATTCCGGGCGAGCCGGACCTGGCTGGCCTGCCGGATGACTTCGCGAAGTTCGTGTACGCCTACGACGATGACGAACGGGCCGAAGGAGGCAGGCTGGCCGAGGCGGCGATCGCCAGGTTCGGCCAAGCGGGCAGCTCAGATGCGGACACTCATGAACTGATCGTCACGCACAACCTGCTGATCGGCTGGTTCGTGTGCCAGGCGATGGCCGCACCGCACTGGCGGTGGCTCGGCATCAACCAGATGAACTGCGGCCTCACGGTGATCGCCTACACACCCGCAGCCCCGCCCTCGCTGATCATGTTCAACGACGCTGGCCATCTGCCCGCGGAACTCCGGTGGACCGGGTTCCCCAACCGCCTCAAGCCGCTGTCCAGGTAGGACGAACTAAATAGTCCCCGCCTCGACGGCATCGGCGATCCAGGGGATGACCTCGTCGAGCATCTCGTCCAGCGTCGTCTGCGCCTCGAAGCCGAGCACCCGCTTGGCCTTGTCGGTCGCCGGGACCCGGCGCTGCACGTCGTACTCGAACGGGTCGTCGTGCACCAGCCGCAATTCTGCGTCCGGACCCTTGACCTTGCGCCAGATCGCCTCGGCAAGCTCGCGCACCGTCGTTCCCTGGGCCGTGGACAGGTTGAAGTCCTCGCACTTGGCCTCGGGGTGTTCCATCGCCATCACAACGCCCCTGGCCAGGTCGCCGCCGTAGGTGTAATGCCTGACCTGGTCCCCCGAACCCAGAATGTGCAGCGGATCCTGCCCCTTGAGCACCTTCTGCACTAGGTCGGGCACTACGTGGCTCATCGCGAGTTGCACGTTGCCCGACAGGATTTCCTCGTCGCCCAGCGCCCGGCTCTCGCCGATGCCGACGCAGTTAAATGGCCGCACAATCGTATACGGCAGCTTGTACTGGTCCCAGGCGGCGCGGGCGAAGTACTCGACGGCCAGCTTCTGGAAGCCGTAAGACGACAGCGGTGGGGGCACCTCGCGCTCCTGGCCCTCGTGCGACGGCCAGTGGTCCGCGCTCTCGAATACCATCGAGGACGACATGTAGGTGACCTTGCGCAGCCGCCCGGCACCATTCTTGTGGGCGGCAATCGCGGCGTCGCAGGACGCGGCGGTGATCCGCTCGTTGGTGGCGATGAGGTCGTAGGCGTAAGTGTGGAAGTAGGAGATGCCCCCGATCATCGCCGCGCCGGCGATGAAGTGATCGCAGCCATCGAGCAGCCTGGTCATCAACTCGACGTCCTGGCAATCGCCTTCGACTAGCTGGTAGTGGGGGTGGTCATCATAGGACTTCTTGACCCGGCCGTACTTGGAGAAGTTGTCGACGCCGACAACCTCGTATCCGCGGCCGAGAAGTTCTTCGACGAGATACCCGCCGATGAACCCCGCCGACCCGCTGACCAGAACCTTCTCCATCACTTACCTTTCTTGCGCTGCTTGGACATTCGCTCTGCGACCTGCTCGGCGCTCAGGCGAGAGCCGAAGGCGAACCGGTACCAGCGCAGATACTTCGGTATCCACCTGGCCACCTTGAAGTTGGACATGCCGGCCTGGCGGTCGAGCCAGATCGTGGGTATCTCGGCAACAGGCTGCCGCATCCGCTTGGCCTTGGCGGTTAGCTCGATGCCGATCTCGAACCCGACCCGTGAATCGATGCCAACCTGGCGGACGAACTCGGTGGAGTACGCCTTGAACGAGTTCGTGGCGTCCCTGGTGCCGGTGTGCGCGAGCCAGCGTAGCGACCGGCCGGCCAACTTGGACAGCCAGCCCTTCAGGTACGGGCCACCGACCTGCTGGCCGCCAGCCATGTACCGGGACGCGCAAGCAACCGCGACGCCTCGCTCGACAAGCCTGGCCAGGTCGTCGATCTGCCGTGGATCGTCACAGCCGTCAGCCATGGTCACCACGGCGACGGCCGCGGCCGACGCGTCGATCCCGAACCTGATCGCGTTCGCCGGTCCCCGGCCGTAGGTGTTGACCAGGTAGCGCAGCCTTGGTTCTTTCTGCGCGTACTCGACCACGACGGGGACCGTGCTGTCGTCCTCACTGTCGACAACCACGAGGACCTCGGAAGACAGCCGCACCGACTCGAACATCCGGTCAAGAACAGGAACGATGGCATCGCCCTCGTTGTACGCCGGTATGACGATCGAGATGCGGGGTTCGTCGCTCACGCGGGTTCCTCGCTCACAGGGACTCCTCGTTCACACTCGTACGCCCTTACCGAGCACATTCCACATGTCGGCGACCGGCTTGTCGGTGACCAGGTCCCGGTACTCGGGGTGCGGGGCCGCGATCACCAGGAGGTCGCTCTCGTCGAGCACCTGCTGCAGCGGCACCAGGCGCGGGTCGTTCTTGACGTACGGATCGGTGCACAGCACCCGGTCGGCCTTGAAGCCCAGGATCCGGCGCAGCTTGTACGACAAGCTGGACCTGATGTCGTCTGAACCGCCCTTGAACGCCATGCCAAGGATCCCGACCGTCATGTCCTTCAGGTCGAACTGCTGCTCAAGCCGGTGCACGAGGTAAAGCGGCATTCCCTCGTTGATCGTCATCGCCGTGTGACCGAGCGCGAAATTGTTGTTGTTGTAGGCCGCTAGCTGCATCGTGTCCTTGAACAAACACGGGCCTGCGGCGAATCCGGCGCCGGGCATATCGGCGGCCCTGGCGTAATCGAGTGTCAGGCCCTGCCTGATCCGCTCGAAGTCCAGGCCGCGGTCGTTCGCCATCATGTAAAGCTGATTCGCCGTCGCGAACTTTATGTACCGCCACACATTGGTAAAGAGTTTCGCAAGCTCGGCTTCTTCCGGGCTCATCGGCACGAGCGTCGAGGTGAGGTGGCTGAACAGCGCGCTCGCCCGCTCGATGCCGCGCTCGGTACGGCTCGACACGATCTGCGGAAGCTCGAACAATTCGGTCATCGCCTTGCCCTCGGCGATCCGCTCGGGGCAGAAGGCCACGTCCATGCGCAGGCCAAGGCGGGAAATCATCTTCTCGACCAGGGCGGTCACCCCCGGGTAGACCGTGCTGCGCAGGATCAGGATCTGCTCGTCGCTGAGCTGGTCGGTGAACTCCGATAGTGCCTCTGGAATCGCCGCCTGGTCCGGATTCAGGTGCTCATCGACCGGCGTGCCGATCACCACGACAACGTGCTCCGCCGATCCGACAATGGCCGGGTCGACCGACGCCTCAAGCTTGCCTTCCGTCACTACCCGCTTGAGCACATCGGAGGCGCCCGCCTCATCAAATGGCATCTCGCCAGCACTGACCGTCGCTACAGCGCTCTCACTCACGTCATAAATGCCGACCTGCAATCCGCGGTCAGCGAATGCGATCGCCAGCGGCAGTCCGACGTGCCCGCAGCCGCCTACGACAACTACGTCGCGGGCGAACTCCTTTTGAGCACCAGAAGCCGTCACCGAGAGTACCTCCGGTCGGATATTGGGGTGAAGTAGGCAGGACTGCCATGCTACGGCACCTGTCGCTGTGCCCGTGCTCGAACGCGGACCGCCGTGCCGCCTCGCATCGAAATCCCCTATGTCGGATCCGGTGGGATCCGACACCAGTGCCCGGTTGACTGGTAAGCCAATGCAGTTGACCTACCCCGGTGCCAGGGGAGAACTCTACCAGGAGCGGTGGTTTTCCCGAGCCTTGAGCATGTGCGTAGCTTGTGCACGGGGACCAGGCCGTCTGACCAGGCCGACTGACCAGGCCGTCTGACCGAGCCGACAGACGGGCCGGCTGACGAGCGGACGATCCTTTCACATAGTGTGCGTCTTAATCGCGCGGATATGAGCGGCCACCTGCGTCGAGCCGGATAGTCTCGCTCTCCTGGCGAGCTGACGGTTTCGATCCGATTACTCCAGGCGCGGTTTGGGGTGGAGCAAGAAGGATGTAAGCCATCGAACCTGATGAGTATGATGTGGACCTGATGGGCCCGGCGCGCCGACCCGTCGCTGGATCGGCACATTCTGCGCCAGGTGCGAGCATTCCGCCCGCCAGCTCTGCCAGCAAGCCAGGAAGCAGTAACTCGGGAAGCACTGTGACCACATCCTCTGAGACGTCCTCTGAGGTGGACCTGCCACCAGACGTACCGCCAGGTTCACATCGCGCGCCGCATAAGCCCGCGACTTCTCCGCTGGCCGCGCTGCGGGACCGGCGATTCGGGCAGCCAGCCGTCGTCGTCGTCGGATTCCTGCTGCTGGCCGTGGCCTATATCGCGCAGGCCCGGACGGTCGCCACGATCTCCGAAGGGTCGTCGCAGGCCCTCCAGGGCTGGGACATGCTGCACGGCAACCTGCTGCTGCACGGCTGGTCGCTGTCGGACGTGTCGTTCTACACCACCGAGCTGCCTGAGTACGCGCTCGTCGAACTGGTCAAGGGACTGAACAGCAACACCATCCCGCTGGCCGCCGCCATCAGCTACTTCCTGCAAGTAGTATTGGCCGCCTTCCTGGCCAAGGGCCGCGCGACCGGCCGTGAGGGCTGGGTCCGGGCGCTCATCGCGGTCGGCATCATGCTGGCCCCGCCGCTGGGCGCGCCGACCATGCTGCTGATGGCGAGCCCCGACCACGCCGGAACGCACGTCCCGCTGCTGCTGACGTACCTAGTACTCGACCGCGTCCGGCCGCGCTGGTGGCTGCCGATCGTGATCATGGTGATGCTGACCTGGGGCGCGGTCGCGGACCCGCTGGTGATCTACGAGGGGGCGCTGCCGATCGCGGCCGTCTGCGCGGTCCGCATGTACCGGCGCCGGGGGCCGTGGGCCGGCCAGTGGTACGACCTGTCGCTCGCGGTGGGTGCTCTGCTGTCGGCCGGTGTCGCCCGGGTCATTCTCAAGGTCGTCGAGGACTCCGGCGGCTTCTACGTACGGACCCCGATCGCCGCGTTCGGTACTCCTAAGCAGGTCCAGGTGCTGTTCTGGACCAAGCTCGGAAATGTCCTGCTGGTCTTCGGTGCTAACTTCTTCGGCACGGTGTTCGGCGGCAACGCTGCCATAGCGTTGATCCACCTCGTCGGCGTCATCTTGGTGTTCTGGGCGCTGGCCCGCGTGATCCGGCGCTTCTACGTCGAAGACGACCAGATCGTGCAGATGCTCGCCGTAGCGTTCCTCGTCGTGTTCGCCGCCTATGTGCTGGGCACCAAGCCGGACTCCAACGAGATCGTCGGCCTGCTGCCGATCGGCGCCGTGCTCGCCGGACGAGTGCTCGGCAGCAAGGTGATCAGCGCCGGCCTGGTACCAGCGCTCGCCGTCGTGTTCGCTGCCTGCACGATCATGCTGCTGCACAACGCGACCGCGCCTGCCCAGCTCAACTCCAACCAGAAGGTCGCCTTCTGGCTTGAGCGGCATCATCTGACCTACGGCCTGGCCGGGTACTGGAACGCGAGCAGCGTGACGGTCGAGACCGGAGGCAACGTCAAGGTTAGGCCGGTCCGGAGCTATCAGAACAGCGTCGTGGCGACTAACTTCCAGACCGACTCGACCTGGTATGACCCGACGCAGCACTACGCCAACTTCGTGATCTGGTCGGGGGCGTGCGGGGATCTCTGCCTGACCAGGACCGGACTGCAAGGCGCGTTCGGCCCGCCAGCAAGAACCGCCCACGTCGGCCAGTACACAGTGCTGATCTACAACAAGAACCTGCTGCGATCGGTACCTTACGTCGCGTTCTGCGGTGCCAACTGGCCTTGGGTAGCCAAGGGCGCCCCAAGCTCCAACCTCCACTGCGACAGTGGTGCCTAGCCCAGCCCTGCCAATGTTGACTACGTCCCGCCTGATACTGCGCCGCTGGCGGGACGACGATATCGAGCCGATGGCGGCGATCAACGCTGATCCGGAAGTCATGCGCTGGATAGGCGACGGGACCGTGCGCGACCTGGAGCAGACCAGGTCAGGGATCGCGGCGGTCGAGCGTCAGTGGGAGGCGAGCGGGTACGGACTGTTCGCCATTACCGAACGCGCCAGCGGCGACCTCGTCGGCTTCACGGGGATGGCTGTGCCTTATTTCCTGCCCGAAATCATGCCGTCCGTCGAAATCGCCTGGCGTCTCGCCCGGCCGTACTGGGGGAGAGGGATCGCGACCGAAGCCTCTGCGGCCGCGCTCGCCTTCGGGCTGATCGATCGCGGCCTTGACGGGATAGTCGCGATCGTGCAGATCGGCAACGAGGCGTCCGAGCGGATCATGGTCAAGCTGGGCATGCGGCTGGACCGGGAGACTTTCGACCCCGGGACCGGCCGGCCGCTGCGCGTCTATCAGATCACGAGGGACGATTACCTCAGGGCTGACTCACGCTCAGACCGTTGAACTGGACCGACGCCCAGTTCGACTCGATTCCCGCCAACCCCGACTGGTACACCGAACTTGTCACCCGCGCGACCGCGGTGCCGTTCACCGAAGCGGTGAGCTGGTTGCCGGTGAGGTTCAGCGCGATCGGGTACCAGCTGCCCGGCACGACGCCGGATACCGAGCCGTGGGCGAGCACTTTGGCGCCGCCGCGGCCGTTGAGCAGCAGTACCCAGACGCCGTCACCGCGCAGGTCGAACTGGTAGGCGTCGAACAGCTTCGGGTCGGTGGCCTGCTGGGTAAACCGCCCGATTAGCCCGGCCGAGGCGGACGCGGAGCTGAACAGCACCGAGACCGACACCGTGTAGTTTGCCCAGTCGCCCGCCCCGACGACGGCGTACGGCGTCGGCGTGCCCTGGGTGGGGGACTGCCAGAACACCGGCTTGCGCTCAGCCATCTGCTGGATGCACTGACCGGTCGCCCCGTCAAGGCAGGGCTCGTACAAGAACGCGCCCTCCTGCGCGTCGAGCCCCCACGCCTCATTGCTAGCGTCAGCGGTGGCCGTGTACGGCAGCGTCATCGGCTTGTCCGCGGGTGACTGGTAGCGCGCGTGGGCCTGGCCCGTCGTCGAGGTGAAGCTCGCGATGTAACCGGACGGGAGCGCGTAGGTGAACGTCCCCCGGACCGGATGAATATCGGCCCGCCGATAGAACCACTGGGCCGGATCGCCTGCCAGCAGATTCGTCTCCCAGACCCTGATGTCCGTGGCGGCCAGCCCACCGGTCAGGTGCACGGTGATCGTCTGGGTCCCGACCTCCTGATCGGCGTGGCTGCCGGTGTTCTCGGCGACCAGGCTCCAGTCACGGCGGTTCGGCGCCTCGTAGGCGACGTAGTTGCCTGATTTCCCGATCGGGCCGGCCGCGCCGAGCACGTGACGCCAGCCCGGCTGGGTGAACTGGGTGGTCTGGGCGATCGCCCAAGTGATCTGGTTGACGCTGTACCAGCCGCTCTGCGGCTGGTTGGCCGTCAGCAGCCCTCGATCGCCGTACGGCAGGACGGGGGCGGCAGCGGCAGTGAGCGGCCATTCGATGAAGCCGTTGATGTCGGCCTGGATGTAGCCGTTGTTGATCGCGCGGGCCATGTTCGCCGCGGCCGGGCTGAGGTGCAGCGTGCCAAGTTCGCTCTCCCACAACGGCAGCCCGAGCTTACGCGCGGTGACCGTGGACTGGCACACGAAACCCGTGGTCGGGCCGCCGCAGGTGTCGTGCACCCCGATGGCGCTCAGCGCCGCCTTGAACGCTGGATCCTCGGCCGCGGCGTTAGCCACCTGCCAGGTGCGGGCCCAGCGGTATGCGGGACCGGGGAAGCTGTCCGCCGCGATGATCTTCACGGATCGGTAGCCGCTGCTGTTCAGCGCCTGCCGCAAGGCCTCGTACCAGGCGATCTTGAAGCCGTTCTCATCCCACCCGCCGACGTAACCGACCGTCAGGTGATGCGACTTCGCGCAGTTCAGCCACTCGATGATGTAACCGATGTCCGCCGAGCTGAAGACCGTGCCAACCCAGCCCGGCGCCGACCACTGCAATCCCATTAGCGTGATGTGCGGGTCCCGGGCGACCGCCTGCTCGGCCAGCCACCACTCGTAACCCGACTGGCAATCGATCTGGCCCTTGCTGTGCTCGACCGAAGGCTCAGCGCCATCCGACTGGCCGGCATCGCCCCCGATTTCCATTTTCAGCACCTGAAGCGATGCACCGCCCGGGCCGAACAGGTAGTTCAGGATCTGCGCCCGCTGCGCGGCGGGGTAGTCGATGAGCAGCCGGGTCATACCGCCGCCGCCGCTGATCGCACCGACCCCGTCGAAAACCTGGCCAGGCCGGTGGCCGTCGATCGTGATGGTCGGGCTGCCCGCGCGCGAACTGACCGCCGCGTCCGAGCCAACCGGCCAGATCGCGGCCGCGGCCAGCCCGATCGCGCACAACCCCCCAAGCCATCGCATGGGTCTCCCCGATAACCCCTTTGGGCCGAAAATATACGGTAGCTGATCAAGCAGCCTAGCTGACTGTCAGCCCGCCGAACTGCACAAGTCCCCAGCTCGAGCCGATCCCGGCCAGTCCGGACGCCCACCGAGAATTGGTGGTCCGACCGACCGTCCGGCCGTCGATGCGCAAGCTGATCGCGGCGTTGTGCAAGCCGAACGAGATCACGTGCCAGGTTCCCGGCTTGATGGCGGCCACGCTTCCCTTGGCCAGAACGACCGAATTGGCGACGTTGGAGTCGCGGGTGATCTGCCATTTCCCGTTCGCCGACAAGCTGGCCTCGTACCCGGTAAACAGCCGCTTGTCGCCACCCTGCGAACCGAACCGGCCGATCAGGCTGGCTCGGCCCGAGGCGTTCGCGAACAGGATCTTGGTCTTGACCGTGTAGTTTTGCCAGCTTGGGTCGCCGACAATCGCGTACGGGGTCGGTGTTCCTACCGCAGGCTGGTACCACCAAACCGGAATCCGCGGGGCCAGTTGCTCGATGCACTGGCCGCTGACGCCGCGCAGGCAGCGCCGGTAGATAAACGCGCCTTCCTGAGCGGCCAGGCCCCAGGCTTCGTTGCTCCCGTCCTTGGTCGCCTTGTAGGGCATAGTGATCGGCCCAGGGGAGTTCGTCGTGGTGGTGAGGTGCGACTGGCCGCTCGTCGAGGTGAAGCTCACCGCGAAGCCGGGCGGTATCGAGTAGGCGAACGTTCCTGACGAGGCATTGAGGTCCGCCTGGTGGACGAACCAGGTCGACGGATCGGTTGAGGACAGATTGGTCGACCAGACGTGCACGGTCCCCGTGGCGAGCCCACCGGTGAGCCGCACGTGAACGGTCTGCGGACCGACGGTCTGGCCGGGCGAGTGGCCGGTGTTCTCGGCGACCAGGCTCCAGTCGTGACCGTTGGGTGCCTCGTAGGCGTTAAACGAGCCAGAGTTGCCCAGTTCGGAATTGGCGCCGTTGATGTGCCGCCAGCCGGGCTTGACGAACTGCGTCGTCTGGGCGATCGCCCAGGTGATCCGGTTGACGCTGTAGAAGCCGCTCTGCGACTCGTCGGCGGTCACCAGGCCGCGGTTCTCGTACGGCAGGCCGGGCGGCATCGCGTCGACGAGCGGCCACTCGACGTAGCCGGTGATGCCGGCCTGGATATAGCCGTTGTTGACCGATCTGGCCATATCCGGCGCGCCGCTGTTGGCGTCCATCGCGCCAAGCTCGCTCTCCCACAACGGCTTGCCGAGTTTGCGCGCGCTCTTCGTGGACACGCACTGGTACCCCAGCGTCGGATAGGAGCAGGTGTCGTGGGCGCCGAGGACGCTGATCGCGGCCTTCAGCTTCGGGTCGGTGAGGGCTACGTCCGCGATCTTCCAAGCCCGGCTGGAACTGTCGTCGGACGCCACGATCTTCACCGACCGGTAGCCGTTGGCGTTCAGCGCCGCGCGCATGTTCTTGTACCAGGCGACGTTGGTGCCGTTCTCGTTCCAGCCGCCCAGGTAGCTGATCTTCAGGTGATGCGACTTCGCGCAGTTCAGCCACTTGATGACGTAGCCGACGTCGGCCTTGCTCCACACGGATTTGACCCAGCCTGGGGCGGCCCACTGCAGGCCGTACAGCTTGATGCTCTTATCCCGGGCGAGGGCCTGCTCGGCCAGCCACCATTCGTAGCCGGACTGGCAGTCGATCTGGCCGCTCCGGTGCTCGATCGACGGCTCAGAACCGTCCGACGAGTTAGCGTCGCCGCCAATCTCAAGCTTGAGTATCTGCAGGTTGGCGCCGCCCGGCCCGAAGAGGAAGTTCAGGATCTGCGACCTCGGGGTCGCCCGGTAGTCGATCAGGTAACGCGAGTTGCCGCCGCCGCCGCTGATCGCACCGATCCCGTCGAACACGGCCCCCGGACGACGGCCGTTGATAGTGATCGACGTGCCGCTGACGCTGGAGTGGGGCGTGGGTGTGGTGGGCGTGGGTGTGGTGGGTGCCGGCGTGAGCGTCGACGCCGAGGCGCTGGCAAGCAAAAGCGTCATCGAACCGGCCAGTAGGACAAAGCCGCCAAGGAAAACGGCCCCGGCGGCCCCGGCGGCCCCGGCGGCCCCGGCGGCCCCGGCGGCCGACCCTACCCACCGCGACCTAATCGCCCGCCTAGAAAGCCCGAGCCGGCCCGCTGCCACTACTCGCCCTGTCCGCAGCTCCTTGACGCCTTTTGACCGATTCACAATACCTCGCCCGCATAGATCAGCCTTTGCGCAAACCGGTTTATGTTATATCGCCCTCACCGCCCGCGGAAGTCCGCGTCTTCGACCGCAGCGTGGGCCCCGCGCTGTCGTTGGCCACCCCGCCCAGCCCGCAGCGTGGGACCCTTACTGTCGCCCTGGCAGCAGCGCGGGCCCCTAGTTGTCGTTGACCGGCTGGGGACGGGCCATCGCGTCGGCCGGTCGGCTCGCACAACAGCGCTGGGCAGTGGTTGTGGCTGTTGGGGCCTGAGTTGTGATGCGGTGGGGTGGCGGCTGCTGCGGTGCCGCTGAGGCACCATGACCTAGTGCCACTCAGCGTATGTTGATCTTGAAGATCCGCGACGTCGTCCCGGCGTTGCTGCTCAGCCTCGATTCCAACAGCAACGTCGGCCCGGAGCTGCTGCTCCAACGACAACGCAGGGCCGACGTTGTTGCCGGGAAGAGCGTCCTAGCAGCAATGTCGTCCCGGAGCTGCTGCTCCGGTACCGCTCCCGGCCACGCCGTCGGAGCTCGCAAGCTCCGCGGGGTTACCCTCCGGAGCGGCAGACCGAACATTGCGCGCCCGTTACCTCATCAAGCAGGCTCACAGTCACTCGGCGATGTTACTTACAGTAACGAGACAATGCCGTTAGGTTATCAACTGGCTGCTCGTCGGCCCGCTTAACAATGTCGGCCACATCGGCTTAAAAAGGAGAACGCATGTCACCGGATCAGTCCGCCCAGCCGCCGGACCCCGCCGCGCCGCGTGGCGCATCGTCAGAGCCATCCCGCAGGTCGGTGCTGCGAGGCGCGGCGGGCGTCGGTGCCGCCGCGACCGCTTTCGCCGCAGTGGGCGGCCAAGCTCTCGCCGCCACCCCGACCCGAAATCCCGATCTCAGAAAATCCGATCTCAGAAAATCCGAGATCGGAAAATCGCATGTCGGAGAGTCTGAGGCCGCAGAGTCTGAGGCCGGAGAGTCTGAGGCCGGAGAGTCTGAGGCCGGAGAGTCCGAGATCGGGGAGTCTCCGGCTGGGCATGTTGTCGCGCACCTGCGCGACGGCCGGACCGGCGCGATCGACGTGTATCGGGGGACTTCTCATAGCCGGATTCACGACGTTGACTTGGCTGCCAGGCTCGTTCGGGCAAGTTCGCCGGGCGCGGCGGACGCTTCCGTGAGCGGGGTGAGCTAGCCGATGTCATCGCATCGCGAAGCGCCGGGGATCTCGAAGGATCCAGTCGCCGACAGCACTGACCTGTATGCGTTCGTGAGCCCGGACCGGCCGCACACGGTCACGCTGATCGCCAACTACATACCGCTGGAAGAGCCGGCCGGTGGCCCGAACTTCTACGAATTCGGCTCGGGCGTGCTGTACGAGATCAACATCGACAACGACGGCGATGGCTGGCCGGACATCGTCTACCAGTTCCGCTTCCACACCAAGCTGACCACGCCCGACAGTTTTCTGTACAACACCGGGCCGATCACGTCGCTTAGCGATCCAACGTGGAACAGCAAGCAGTTTTACTCGGTGACGCGGGTCGACAAGCACGGCAGGCACGTGCTCGGCCGGAACCTCGCCTGTCCTCCGTGCAACGTCGGCATCTTGTCCACGCCGAACTATGAGGCGAAGCTCGGCCGTAAGGCGGTCCATTCGCTCGGCGACGGGATCCGGGTCTTCGCGGGCCAACGCGCCGAGCAGTTCTACGTCGACCTTGGCTCGATCTTCGACCTCGCCAACCTGCGGCCGTTCCAGGCGTTCAACGTGTTCGGCAAGCTCGCCGGGCTTAAGGCGGCGCCAGGCGTCAACGCCACTGACCGGCTGAACGTGCACTCGATCGCGATACAGGTACCGATCTCCGAACTCGTCCGCCGAGGCAGGCCGACGATCGGCGTCTGGACCTCGGCCAGCAGGCAGAAGGTGCACATCGCCGCCGAGGACGGCAGCGATGGCTGGGCAAATGGCCCGTTCGCCCAGGTCTCCAGGCTCGGCAACCCGCTTGTCAACGAGGTGCTGATCGCGTTGTCCGATAAGGACTTCTGGAACCGGCAACCACCCGCGCACGACAAGCAGTTCACGCACTACGTCGCGCATCCTGAGCTTGCGAACCTGCTGCCCGTCCTGTACCCAGGCGTGTTCCCGAATCTGGCCGCGCTCGACAAGTCGCGCAAGCCGCGAGCGGATCTCGAGGCGATCCTGCTGACCGGGATTCCGAGGGGTCTGATCAAGGGGTTCACGAACTTCACCGGGTCGGTGCAGGCGGACATGCTGAGGCTGAACACCTCGATACCGCCGACGCCGAGGACTTCCAAGCGCTACAGCGTGCTCGGGGTGGTCGGCGGCGACCTGGCCGGGTTCCCGAACGGCCGGCGCATCCAAGACGACGTCGTGACGATCGAGTTGCGGGCGATCGCCGGCCTGACCTACCCGCTGGTGGACCCGTCGTACCACGTCGACAAGGTCGCCAAGATCCTGACCGACGGCCTCACCGGCGCCAGCGTCACCAGCAAGCCGCTGCCGAGGTTCCCGTACATGGGCGTCCCCTACGACGGCTACCACAACCCGTCGTGACGATCCCGGAAGCGATCGCCAGCCGCCCCGGTGGCGCGCCGGACTCGCCGGATGTGGGCGGGGCGAAGCCGAGAGCCAGCGCTCTCGCCCCGCCCACGTCGGCTGCCCGCCAACAGCCGCCGTCCGGCGAACAGGAGATTGCTCGCGAGGACGAGGCCGCCCGTCACCCGGACGCGGACTGCCGCGTCGTCCTCGACATCGGCGCGGACATGGGCGCCCTGGTGCTCTACGCTCCTTCGGACCTAGCTGGGGCCGAGATCGAGATCAGCCGCGCCCCTGATCCGGCTGCTCCCGCGGTCCCGGCGGCCCGGCGCACCCACGCCATCGTCAGGGAGCGCAGAATCCGGCCCTCGACATCCGGCGTCACTACAATGTTCGCGGCTGTCTACCCGGGCCTGCCCGCCGGAACGTACACGGTCTGGCGGGACGCCAGCACTCCGGCGGGCACGATCCAGGTCCGGGGCGGCGCGGTCGCCAACTGGCGGTGGGAGGTCGGCTAGACCGCCGCCGGAATCAGCACCTCCGCATCGAGCACCCGCGGGCTGGCGGCTCGGATCAGCACGATCGCCCAGGTACGCAACGGCTTCCACGCCTCGGCGACCTCGCGGAACCTGGCCTCGTCCACTGGCTCCTCCAGGCCGTAAAGCTTCGCCGTCAATTCGAGGGCTCGCGGTTCGCCGAGCGGCACTACATCGGCGAAGCCGGTGCCTCTGATGACGATCAGCGAACTGTAGAACGGGCCTATGCCCTTGATCGCCAAAAGCTGCGACATCGCCTCGGCCGGGTCGAGTTCAAGCAGCCTGTCCGCGTCGAGTTGGCCGTTCAGTGCAGCCTTGGCGACGCCTTGGAGACGCTCGATCTTCTCGGCCTGGATGCCAGGGAATGATTCGACCGCAAGCAGCGCTTCCGGCAGCGGGAACGCGGCGAGCGACTGGCCGGCTAGCTCGAAGGTCGTGCCGTGCGCCTCGCTGAGGGGGTTTCGGCGATGTGGCCGCGCTGGCGGTAGGCGGTGATGCCTTCGGGGGTTTTGAGGCGTTCGGCCATGGCGGCGGTGGCGGGGCCGTCGGGTTCGCCGGGCCCGGCGGGGGCGCCGGGGTCGCGGGCGGCGTGTTCGAGGTCGCGGTGCTTGCCGACGGCGATGAGCCGGTCCGGTCCGGGGCAGGTCATGTTGTGCTCGGATTTGTAGCCGGGTGGTGAGGAACAGGCGGATGAGGCACCGGCCGCAGGTGCCGCACGTGCAGCCGGTGCTGTCGCTGCTGCTGGTGGCGGGTGCGGCGGTGCCGGTGCTGCCGGTGCCGGGTGCTGCGGCGGTGCTGCCGGTGCCGGGTGCGGTGGTGCCGCATGCGCAGCTGGTGCCGGGTGCGGCGGTGCTGGTGGTGTCGCTGCTGGTGGTGTCGGGTGCGGTGGTGGCGGGGGGCTGGCGGGCGGCGATGTATTCGGCGGCGGCTTCTGCCTTGGCGGCCATGGGCTCGAACCAGGTGACGTCGCCGGGGGTGCCGGTGACTTCGGTGGCGATGATCAGGCCGTCTTCGCTGGTGACGTTCTGGGTGTTGTAGCCCTGGATGAACCCGCCGCCGCGGACGGGCATGAGCCGGGAGTCAGGGTCGGTGATGTTCCGGGACCGGGTTGCGCGCTGGGCGTCGCGGGCGGCCTGGCGGGCGGCGTCCCGGTCGCGGGCGGCGTCCCGTTCGGCTTCGGCTTCCCGGACCCGGCAGTACCCGGCGGCCGGGGCCGGGGGCGGGCCGGTCATCTTCTTCTGCCCGGCGGCGGCGCGGGCAGCCTGGCGGGCGTGCCAGTCATCGATCCTGGCCTGCTGCCTGGCGATCTCGGCATCGACTTTCTCCTGCGCCAGCCCGGCCTCGGACCCGGCCGGGGCGCGGCCGGTCGGCTGCCCGGCCGCTTTGCGCTCCCGGAACGTCCCGGTCTTGGCGGCCTGCTCCTCCCGCTCGGCTTTCTCCCCGGCCTCGGCTTCGGCTTCCATCTCGGCCAGCGCCCGGGCTATCCGCCCGGCCCTGGCCTTCCGGCCGGCCCGCGACTGCGGGCTGGCCACCTGCCCGGCACCTCGTCGCCGCGCCGCCCGGCCCCGTACGCCGCGTCCTCGGCCACGTCGGCGGCCGCGTGCTCGGCCACCGTCTCGGCGGCCAGGTCCCGCAGCCGGGCCAGCGACCGGTTCGCCGACTTCGACGCGGAAGCGGCGACCTTGGTGCCGTCCAGGGCCACCACGCCCAGCTTGCCCATGCCCAGCCGCGCGCACAAACCCAGCGCGCTGCCTGACGGCCATCATCTGCTTAGCAGGCCGTCGCGCGGAGAGCACGCTCCACGCTGCGGCCTCGTACGGCGAGTAGAACAACGGCGGCCGCAGGCCCGGCGCTGCCTGCTGGAGCCTGGCGATCACGGCGTCCCGTTCCGCGATCTTGGTGAACTCCCTCCCATCATGGTCAAGCGACAGCACGCGGGCAACCTGCCGGCGGATCGCCGCGAGGTCGCCGTCGCCGATGATCGTGCAGTGCACTGCACCGGCATCGTCCTGCCGCACTTCCACCCCAACCTGATCGACGTAGCCGTCAACGCAGAAGGCGA
This sequence comes from uncultured Actinomycetota bacterium, assembly GCA_963769145.1. Lineage (GTDB taxonomy): Bacteria > Actinomycetota > Actinomycetes > Streptosporangiales > Streptosporangiaceae > Chersky-822. The sequence continues at coordinate 1,523,184 of CAVYKS010000004.1, read as the reverse complement.
GCCGCATGACGCCGTCCCAGCCGACGTCAGAACGCTGGCCAAAACCGAACGTCGCGGCCTCGGTGAGCGAAAACGGTCCCTGCGGAGTGATGGTGAAAGTTTGCGAAGTCAAGGCATTCTCCCTGCTGGCTCGCTGCCTGCTGGCTCCGGCTCCAGACCATCGTCCCAGGAGGGTCTGACATTCGGCAGGACCAGCGCGTACGCACCAACCGCCAGCGCGACCAGCCCGGCGATCACGTAGATTTCGCTCTCAGCCAGACTGAGCGCGGGCAAACGCAGCCAGTGGGAACCCGGCTGGTTCCGGGCGAGCCGAGCCCAGCCAAGGACAGCGACGACCGCCAGCGCCACGCACCCCGGAAAAGTGATCCATCGGGGCCGTCGGCCGGCGCCCAGGTACAGATCCACCGCGACGAGCAAGCCGGCAGGCACAGCGATGACCCAATGGTGAGTCCACGAAATCGGCGAGATCAGCAGGCCGGTGATCGCGCACAGGCCGAAGCCGAGTCCCTCGTCTCCCCGGCGGCCCGCGATCACAGCGAGCACCATCCCGGTCACCGCCACGATCACCGCGAGCGGCAGCCAGAGCCACGTCACGTTCGGCGTGTGCAGGTTCCTGGCCAGCGCACCGAGCAGGCTCTGGTTTTCGGCATCCTGCACGAGCCCCACGTGACCCGGGTTCAGGAACGTCACGTTCCAGTAGCGCAGCGAGCTACCCGGCTGGGCAATCCAGCCGGCGGCAACGGTGCCAGCGAAAACCGCCGTCGCTGTCGCCGCGGCCCGGTACTGGCGGGTGAGCAGCAGATACGGCACGAAGATGGCGGGCGTCAGCTTCAGGCCGGCGACCAGGCCGATCGCCACCCCTTTATGCCGCGCGCCGTCGGGCCGGCGCAGGTCGTAGAGCACGGCAGCGACGATGACCAGGTCGATCTGGCCGTATCCGATCACCGTTCTGACCGGCTCGAGCCAGATCGCCGCCGTCCCGGCGCCGAACGCGAGCATCCAGGCCGTTCGCGAGTCAAGCCGCCCAGCCACGGGCGGCAGCCTAAGCGCCCAGTAGAGCACCGCTACCAGCAACCCGGCGCTGCAGCAGGTGACCAACGCGACCGCCCCGCTCCACGGAAGCACCGCGAAAAGAACCCACAACACCGCGGCGAACGGCGGATAGGTAAACGGCAGGCCAGCGAATCGCGGTTCGTAAAGATTCGTGCCGTGCAGGACCGCGTCTCCGCCCATGCGGTACACGTGCAGGTCAACAAACTGCGCTTGACCCCGAACCGCCAGCAGGCAGCACAAGACCGCGGAGAGCAAGTAGCCGACCGCGAACACCAGAATTCGGCGTTTTGCGGACTGATGAGCCGTATCGACAGCCGGCTGCTCGTTTATGGTCGCCCGCAACGCCGCTCGTTTTCATATTCGCATCGGATAAATGGCAGGCACACAATAGCCCTTGCGGGGTAAGAGCACCATCGGAGGGATTACTTTGGCGGCACAGCGCGCACAGCCGGCCCAGTGGGATGTCGTGATCGTCGGCGGCGGCCACAACGGACTCGTAGCGGCGGCCTATCTGGCCAAGCACGGCTTGCGCACGCTGGTATGCGAACGCAGGGACATCGTCGGCGGCGCGGCGGTCAGCGAACACCCGTTCGGGCCCGACTACACGGTGACCTCGCTGTCCTACGTCGTGTCACTGCTGCCCCCTGACCTCGTCAGCGACTTGCGGCTCGAGCGCCACGGCTACCACGTCTACCCGCAAGGCTGCTACTTCGCGCCCCGGGTCGACGGCAGGTATCTCCGGCTCCCCGATGACCCGAAGGAACGGCACGCGGAGATAGCCAAGTTCTCGGCCGCCGACGCGGACAGCTACGAGAACTACCGGGCGACGATGGCCGGGATCGCCGCGATCCTCGGTCCGCTGCTGACGGCCATCCCGCCCAAGCTCGGTTCGCGCCGGCCGCGCGACCTGCTCGGGCAGGCCGCGCTGCTGCGGCATCTGCGCAAAGTGGACACCAGGCTGGCGGTCGACATCACCAGGCTGCTCACCGGCAGCATCACCGACCTGCTCGACCAGTACTTCGAAAGCGACGCCCTGCGCGGACTGCTCTCAGTGTCCGGCGTGATCGGCATGTGGGCCGGCCCGAGGTCGGCGGGCACGGGCTACGTCACCCTGCACCACCACATCGGTGACGTGAACGGACACGCCGGCGCCTGGGGGTTCCCGCGCGGCGGCATGGGCGGCGTCACGGCCGCGCTCGCCGCGTCGGCGCGGTCGTTCGGCGCGGAGATCAGGACTGGGGCACCGGTGACCGCCATCACGACACGCGATGGCCGGGTGACCGGCGTGGTGCTGGCTGACGGGCAGCCGGTGACGGCAGCCACCGTGGTAACGACAGTGCACCCCAAGCTTTCTTTCCTCCAGCTACTCGATCCCGCCGTGCTGCCGCCTGACTTCCTCGCCGACATCAAGCGCTGGCAGAGCCGAAGTGGCACCGTGAAGATCAACCTCGCGCTCGAACGGCTTCCGACCTTCGCCAGCCATCCCGCGATCGACCCGCAGGTACATGGCGGCACGATCGTGCTCGCTGAGAGCCTCGACGACATCGAGAACGCATTCACCGAGGCAGTCGCCGGCCGCCCGTCGACGCTGCCGTTCGCGGACATCTGCATTCCAAGCGTGTTCGACGACTCGCTCGCGCCGGCCGGGCGGCACGTGATGTCCCTGTTCACCCAGTGGGTGCCCTGCGGTTACGCCGACGAGCCCGACGACGGCGAAATCGCCAGGTACGCCGACCGGGTAGTCGCCCGGATGGAGGCGGTGGCGCCCGGGCTCACCGAATCGATAGTGCACCGGCAGGTAATCGGCCCGCATCAGATGCAGCAAGAGTACGGGCTGGTCGGCGGGAATATCTTTCATGGCGAAATGGCCATGGGGCAAATGTTCCACGCGAGGCCGGCGGCCGGGTTCGCTGATCTGCGCACCCCGGTGCGGGGGCTTTACCAGGCCGGATCGTCGACGCACGGCGGCGGCGGTGTCACCGGCATTCCTGGCCGCAATGTGGTACGGCAGATTCTCACTGACCGCCGGTCTAGCTCGGTGGCGTCGGAGATCTTAGCCGCGGGATCTTCGGGTGGTCCGGCCAGGCTGGCCCGGCGTAGCGCCGGGTTGAGCACGCCGAGCAGCAGCGCGCCCGCGACGCACACGAGGCCACCGCTGACCACGGAGAACGTCGTCGACACAAGCTGGGCGACCACTCCGGCCTCGACGTTGCCAAGCGAAGGCGCGGTCGTGACCTGGGCGAGGTACAGGCTGGTCACTCGGCCGCGCAGGGGATCCGGCGTGTAGAGCTGCAGCAGCGTGTTGCGCAGCACCTCGGAGAATAGGTCAGCCATGCCGGCCAAGGCCAGGAACGCCAGGCCGAGCGCGAGGTTGTCGCTCAGCCCGAAGCCGACGATCGCGGCGCCCCAGGCCAGGCCCGCGATGATCACGACCACGCCCGGACGGCGCAGCCTGCCGGTCCAGCCGCTCGTCGCGGCGCCGATCATCGCGCCGAATCCCGGGGCGGCGGCCAGCAGGCCGAACGTCGCCGAGCCACCGTGGAAGTGCATCGCGCGCCATCGCCGGGAACAAGGCCGAAGGCATTCCGAAGATCATCGCGCTGGTGTCGACGGCCAGCATGCCGCCGACGACGCTGTTCCGCGTGACGTAACGCAGGCCCTCGGCCATCGAGCGGAATCCGGGCCGCCCAGCCCTGACCGTCGGTGGCAACGGCGAGATAAACCATAGTGTCGCGCCGAAGATCGCGAAGCAGGCAGCGTCAATGCCATAGCACCAGGCCAGGCCAGGCCCGGCGATCAGCACCCCGGCCAGCGCGGGTCCGCCGAGCTGGCCAAGCTGGCTGCCCATCGCGTTGAGCGCCGCGGCGGCCGGTATCGAGGCAGCCGGGACGATAGCGGGAACGGCGGCGGTCGCGGCGGGGGAGCCGAGCCCGGACAGCGCTCCGATCGCAAGCACGAGCGTGTACACGACCCAAAGCTGGGGGTGGCTTAGCAGGCTGTTGACCATGAGCAAGGCGGCCAGCGCCGCGAGCGGGGCCCGGCTGTTGAGCATCAGCTTGCGGCGGTCGTGCCGGTCGGCGAGCATGCCGCCAGCCATCAGGCCGGCGAACATGCCGGCGCTGTTGGCCAGCGTGAGCAAGCCAACCGCGAGCGAGGACCGGGTCAAGGCGTAGATCTGCCAGTTGGCGGCCGTCGTTGCTACCGCGTTGCCCGCCATCGAGATGAACCGGCCGGTGAACAGCAGCCGGAAGTCCCTGTTTTCGCGCAACGGGGTGATGTCGATCGCGATCTGCCCGATGCGCATGCCCCTCCGTCCGGTCCGGTACCGGTAGGTTAGCCGCTTCCCGGTCGGAGCCGACAAGCCGGGCATCAGCGAACAAGTAGTTCACTTGACCGAAAATCCCACTTGCAGAGGATTGTATTGGCCACGGCAATTGCGTAAATGTAGGCCGACAGCACTACTGGAGGGGATTATGCGCGGAATTACTGGACTATTAATCGGGTTCACGGCGGCCTGCTGTGCCGGCGGACTGCTGCTGGCACCAGCGGCCCAGGCCAGTGCGGCGACGCTGTGGGTCAGTTCGGCCACAGCGGTCATCGGCGACGGCACGAGTTGCACCGCCCCTGGGTTCAACACCATTCAGGGCGCCGTTGACGCCGCACCGGCGGGGGCCAGCATCAACGTGTGCCAGGGTACTTACAGCGAGCAGCTGCAGATCACCAAGTCGGTGACGATCGACGGACTCGGCAACGCGATCGTCGCTCTGCCAACCGCGGTCGTCAACGCGACAACCGCCTGCGATACCGCTCCTGGCACCGGGTCCCGCCAGCCCGACCAGGACGGCATCTCGATTTGCGGCAACGTAACCGTGACGATGAACCACATGGTGGTCGACGCGGCGTGGCCGGCTGAGCACCTGCTACGACAGCCTGTACGGCCTCCTGGTGGCGGGCGGCGCGACCCTGCGCTTCGCCCACTCCTCGGTGATCGCGGCGGGCGCGTTCCCGCTGAACGGCTGCCAAGGCGGGATCGGCATCCAAGTCGGCATGGGCTGGACCACACCGGTGCAGGTCGGCCACCTGGTGGCATCCGATTCCTGGATCAGCGGGTACCAGAAGAACGGCATCACGGTCGAAGGCTGGCGCTCGACGGCGGCCATCGACCACACGACGGTCGCCGGCGTGGGACCGACACCCGCCATCGCCCAGAACGGAATCGAGGTCGCTGACACGGCCAAGGTCTCTATCACGTCCACGACGATCGTCGGCAACGAGTGCGACGTCTCGGTGTGCGGGTCCGACAACCTCACCCAGACCCAGTCGGCCGGCGTGCTGTTCATTGGTCCGGCGTTCGGCAGCACGATCAGCGACTCCGTCTTGTCCGACAACGACATGGGCTTGTACTACACGGCCGACCCGGCCGGCCGGGCAATCGTCAGGCCCCAGGTGGTCATCAGCACCGACACATTCACCGACAACCGGTACGAGGGCATCGCACTCGACCAGGGCGCGGCGAACGTCACGCACTGCACGATCACCCACGGCAACATTGGCATCCAGATCCTGCAGTACGGAGGGACCTCAGGCGGCCAGACCTTCGGCAGCAACTCGGTGGCGAGCTTCGATGAGATGACGCACCTGAGCGTGGCAACCGTAGACGTGCTGTCCGACCGCGCCGCGCAGGGCGACAAGCGCGGCACGTTCTCGATCCGCCGAAGCGAGATCGACACTGCGCCGGTGCTCGACAACAGCAGGAATCTGCCGATCATCAAGAAATCCGACTTCTAACCTCGAGTTCACGCCTGCGGGCCGTGCACCTCCCGGTGCACGGCCCGCCGTTCGTTACATAATGATTGGACGACACCTCGGGAGGGGAGCCATGCATCAGCCGCAGGTCAGCCACGTTGCCATGACCGATCCGGAGATTGCCGAACTGATCGAGGGCGAGGCGACGCGCCAGTTCAGCAAGCTGCGCATGATCCCGTCGGAGAACTACGTCTCGCTCGCCGTGCTCGAGGCCAGCGGGTCGGTGCTGACCAACAAGTACTCGGAAGGCTACGCCGGCCGCAGGTACTACGAGGGCCAGCAGTTCATCGACCCGATCGAGACGATCGCCGCGCAGCGGGCTAAGGACCTATTCGGCACCGATCACGCCAACGTCCAGCCCTACTCGGGCTCTCCCGCGAACCTGGCCGTGTACCTGGCGTTCCTCAGCCCTGGCGACACGATGATGGGCATGTCGCTGCCGATGGGCGGTCACCTGACCCATGGCTGGAACGTGTCGGTGACCGGCAAGTGGTTCAATTCCGTGCGGTACGGGGTCAGGGCGGACACCGGCCGGATCGACTTCGACGAGGTCAGGGACCTCGCGATGCGGGAGCGGCCCAAGGTGATCTACTGCGGCGGCACGGCGATACCGCGGACCATCGACTTCCCGGCGTTTGCCTCGATCGCCGCGGACTGCGGCGCCGTGCTCGTGGCTGACATCGCGCACATCGCTGGCCTGATCGCGGGCGGCGCGCACCCGTCGCCAGTCGGCTGCGCCGGCGTGATCACCACGACCACGCACAAGACACTGCGCGGCCCGCGCGGGGCGATGATCATGTGCGACGCCGAACACGCCTCGGCCATCAACAAGGCGGTTTTCCCCGGCCTGCAGGGCGGCCCGCACAACCACACCACCGCAGCGATCGCGGTCGCGCTCAAGGAGGCGGCGACCGCCGACTTCACCGGGTACGCGCACCAGGTCGTCGCCAACTCCAAAGCGCTGGCCGCGGCGCTGATCGAACGCGGCTACACGCTGGTCTCAGGCGGGACCGACAACCACCTGATCCTTATCGACCTGACCCCGCAGGAGATCGCAGGCAAGCCCGCCGCCAAGGCCCTGGACCGGGCTGGCATCGAGGTCAACTACAACACCGTGCCGTTCGACCCGCGCAAGCCATTCGACCCTTCTGGGTTGCGGATCGGCACGCCGGCAATCACCACCCGCGGTCTGACCGAGGACCACATGCCGCAAATCGCCGCCTGGATGGACGAAGCGATCATGGCCGCAACAAAAGGTGACGAAGCAGTCATCGAGCGAGTGGCCGGAAGCGTACGCGAACTTTTGGCCGATTTCCCGATGCCAGGCTACGCACCCCAGCGCTGAATCTCTCACCTGCGAACCGTTACTAGCACACTAAACGATCATTACCGAACGGTCTTTCCGGCAGTGACCCTTGCTTTCTAAGCGATACGAATATACTTTCGAATGCAAGAAGTGCTGCCTGTCTTCCCCTGGGTAGCCGGTGGAGCGACGACTACTCAAGGGGTCCGCGACAGCTAGGCCGGTCGCGAGCCAAGGGGCGTCGCCTGAGGCGGGGACGCGGGCTTGTGAGTGCAGTACGACCGGAACCGGTGCAGGTGCAGCTAATCGACGACCGACCAGCGAGATTTGTCTGGCGGGGGCGGCTGTACACGGTGCTCGCCGTGATCGAGCGACCGGGCGAGCGGGTCGGTGCCGCGACGGCTGCAGGCGAAGGGGAACCAGCGGAGCACGACCACCGACCCGGTGAGTGGCGCTGCTGGCGAGTCACCGCCGCGCCGGGCAAGAACGTACCCGCGGTGCCGTTCAGGCTGTGCCAGGAGCCAAGCGCTGACCGCTGGGAGCTGACCAGGGAATAGCCGCTAGCGTCGTTGTCGACGTATTTGTAATTTCACTATTCGGCGCGTCGTCTTAACTAATGAACGACCGACGAATATTCTTTCTTGCACGTCATTGTATCGGTAAATTGGTGGACGCGGTATTGCCACGAATTGGCAATACCGCGGTGCGCGGCATTCAGGGCCGCGTGCGCGGCCTGGAGTGATGGGGATCCCGGCCGCCGCTACGGGGGAGGACTGGTCGTCATGGCGATCCAGCGTGATGCCGCGTGCATGCAGACCCGCGGAGCCTTACCGGACGGCACCGGCTGGGAAGGCTGGCCGCAACCACAGTTGCGCTTGCCTGCCTAGCCGTGGCGGCCATGGCAGCGGTCCCGGTCACGTCGGCCAGCGGCGCGCCGCCGTCTCGCCTGAAAGTAGTGCGCTATCTGGGGTACCGATTCCGAGTTCCCGGCGCGTGGCCAGTCATCGACAACCGGCGCGACCGTCACGGCTGCGTGCGCTTCGATCAGCACGCGATCTATCTGGGACCGGTGAGCGGCGACGAATTCTGCCCGAGCTGGTTGCTCGGCACGACGGAGTCGATGCTTGTCGAACCCGGTCCGGCGCGGGCGCCCAGCGTCTCGACCGAGAACCCGGTCGCCAGGCAGGTGACCGTGCGCGCGCCCAGAGTCGTGATCACGGCTACGTTCGACACCGATCCGAACTCCATCTACGCGATACTGGCCAGCGCCAGGCTTCCAGCGCCGCACATCGCGCTGCCCGATCCGGGCGGGACGGCGTCTACCGCCGCTGGCGGGCCGGCCGCGGCCGGCCCGCGGCTTGACGGCACAGGACACGCGCTGACGCCGACCATGCACTATCCGATGGCGGCGCCGCTGCTGCCAGCGACCGTCGCCAGCTACTCGGGGCTCGGTTTCGACGCGTGCGCCGCACCAAGCCAGAGGTATATGCGCGCCTGGCGACGCTGGTCACCGTACCGCGCTGTCGGCGTCTACATCGGCGGCGCCGACCGAGCCTGCGCTCAGCCGAACCTGAACCGGGGCTGGGTGCGCACCCAGGCCGCAGCCGGCTGGCGGTTCATTCCGCTGTACGCCGGACCGCAAGCGGCCTTCGGAGAGATCCACTCGCCATACCGGCAGGGCCGCCTGGCCGGCCTAGACGCCGTCGCGCAGGCCAGGCGGCTGGGATTCGGGCCGCGCACTCCGCTCTACTACGACATGGAGGCCTTCGGGCGCAGGTCGCGACTTTCGGTGCTGAAGTTCTTGTCAGCGTGGACCAAGACACTGCACCGGCTGAGCTTTTCCTCGGGTGTGTACAGCAGTTCGGACTCCGGCATCGTCGACCTGGCCAGGCAGTACTCCAGCCACCGGTTCGCCATGCCGAACGTCATTTTCGACGCGCTGTGGAACGGCTCGCGATCGACCGCCGATGGCAACCTGCGTTCTCGTCAATGGGCCCGGCACCGGCGCATCCATCAGTTCAGCGGGAACGTGACCCAGCGATTCGGTGGCGACACCCTGAACATCGACAAGGATTACCTCGACGTCCGGGTGAGCGCCGCGTACGCGGCCTTCGTGACCGCGCAGGCCACGTCCGCGGTCAGCTTGCCGGGCGGCAATGTGATGGTGTTCTACCAAGCCCGCGATCATCGGCTATGGATGGATCGGTACGTGCCTGGGTCGGGCTGGGCCAGGCCGCGGCCCACCGGTGCGGCGGCTTGGTCAGTACCCTCCGCGGTCTGGGACGGCGGCGCGGTCGCGGTGTTCTGCAAGGACGCCGCGGGCTATCTGTGGCTGATCAGCTACCGGAAGAATGGCCGGCAGATCGCCCGGCGAAGGCTGTCGGTCATGGGCGTCCTCGGGCCCGGACCTTTCGCCGTCGCCCAACCCGGCGGTGTGATCGACGTGTTCTGGCGCGGCTCTGTCGATGATCACCTCTGGCAGGGCCAGTTCACGCCGGGCTCGGGCTGGAATGGTCCGCAAGGTCTGGGCGGCGACCTCGCGTCACCGCCGTCTCCGGTCACGTCGTCGCCCGGATTCACGGCGGTGTTCTGGAAAGGCACGGACGCCAGCCTGTGGATGATCAGCCGGGGCCTGCTCGGCAAGTGGTCGAAGCCGCGACGTCTCGGCATGCCACCGCTCGGCGGTCTGCCGCTCGCGACCGGCCAGGACAACGGGGGAATCGAGGTCTATTGGCCGGGGTCAGGGAATCCGTATCTGTGGGAGGGCTTCTACTCCGCATCCACTGGCTGGCGCGGCCCCAGGGATCTGGGCGGTCAGATCCGCTCGACGCCGTGGCCGGTGACGCAGGCTCGCCAAGTGCTCGTGCTGTGGCGCGGGCCAGAGCATCAGATGTACTACAGCGTCCACACCGGCCGGGGCTGGAACGTCCTGGCCTGGACCAAGCCGACAACCGCCCACGTAGGAGGCTGGCTCGGCGCTGCGCCCTTCACCGCGGTCGGCGGGACGCCAAGCACGGTCCGAGTGTTCTGGCGGGGGCAGCACGGCTCGCTATGGACCGCGTCGCTAACCGGAGCGGCCTGGAGTCGCTCGGTCAGGCTCAGCTTAGGTCGGTCTACAGCCCGATGGGACTGGCCGAGCGACGCCAGTCGATCGTCGGGATCATCGCCTCCGGCCTAACCCGGTAGACGAACCGCTTGGTGATCTCGAAAAGCGACTCGATCAGCGTGTCGGACAGCAGGTGCGGGTCGAGGCCGAGTTCAAGCAGGCCCGAGTGCACGACGTTGTAGTGGTGGCCTTCCTCTTCGACGCGGGGATTGGCCATGTACTCGATCGTCACCTTCTCCGGGCTGACCCTGGCGATCGTCTCTGCCATCTGGGTGATCGACAGCGACTGTGTCATCTGGTTGAACACCCGGAATTCGCCCTTGTCGGCAGGCTTCTCGCAGGCCAGTTGCAGGCAGCGGACGGTATCGCGGATCTCGATGATCCCGCGGACCTGGCTACCATTGCCGTAAACGGTGAGCGGCAGCCCGAGCACCGACTGGATCACGAACCGGTTCAGGACGGTTCCGAACACCGCGTCGTAGTCATACCGGGTGGCCAGCCGGTCGTCCAGGGCGGTCTGCGGCGTCTGCTGCCCGTACACCACGCCCTGGTTGAGGTCGGTCGCCCTGATGCCCCAGATCCGGCATGCGAACTCAATGTTGTGGCTGTCGTGCACCTTGGACAAGTGATAATAGGAGCCGGGCCGCTTAGGGAACAGCACCCGGTCTTTCCTGCCCTTGTGCTCGATTTCCAGCCAGCCCTCTTCGATATCGATGTTAGGCGTGCCGTAGGCACCCATGGTGCCCAGCTTGACCAGGTGAATCTCAGGGTCAAGCTCGGCGATCGCGTATAGCACGTTGAGCGTGCCGACGACATTGTTGACCTGCGTGTAGACGGCGTGCTTGCGGTCCACCATCGAGTAAGGGGCGGCCCGCTGCTCGGCGAAGTGCACGATCGTATCCGGGTTGTAGTCGCGTACCACCTGGTAGGTGAAGTCCGCGTCGGTCAGGTCGCCGATGTAACACTCGATCGAACGTCCGGTCAGATCGCGCCAGACCTTGATCCTGGATTGCAGCGATTCAATGGGGACCAGGCTGCCCGTGCCCATTTCGAAGTCGTAGCCGCGCCTGGCGAAGTTGTCGAGCACTGCCACGTCGTGACCGGCATCCGACAAATGGAGCGCCGTCGGCCAGCCCAGGTAGCCGTCACCGCCAAGTACCAAGATCTTCATGACCTTACGCTCCTGCCCCACCTCGGTTCGTATGCTGCCCGCATCGATCACTGCCCGCATCGATCACTGCGCAGCGGGTACTACCCTGCCTTGTGCGGCGTTCTCATCACGGCTACGACCGGTTCCCGTACTGTATATGTGTCTCGATCACCAGCATGTCTTCGCATAGCAAGGACATCAATGCCAAAGCTCCTCGACAGGCTACCGCCCGTCCTGGCGAACGCGCTCCGCACTAGGCTTGGTACTCAGTTCGTCAGGTTCGCGCTGGTCGCGCTCGTCTCACTGGGCGCCAGCGAGATCGCTCTGTTCGCATTTATCGGGCCGCTACACCTGACTGGCGGCGTGTCCGGGGTCAGCGCGGGCGCCGTTGGCGCGATCGTGAGCTACTTCCTGTCCCGCTGGGCCTGGGAGCGCAAGGGCAGGCCGAACGTCCTGCGCGAGACCATTCCGTTCTGGCTGGTGTCAGTCGGCGCGTGGCTGGTGCTTGGCCTGGCCACGAAGCTCGGATTGCACATCGCGACAGCGCTTGACCTGCACCACCTCAAGCGGCACCTAGTGGTCGGCGGCATCTATTTCCTGGCCAACTGCGTCACTTTCGGGGTCAGGTTCCTGATCTTCCACTACATCCTGTTCGCCGACCGCGGCGGCAAGGGCCAGCCCCCAGCAGGCTTGATCGAGACTGAGTCACTAACCCCGGTAACCGTCCCAGCCTCGTCAGATGAGCGCGGCGCGCCAGACCGCGGCTAGCGCGCTGACTTGCGGCGGCGACGTTCGCGCCACCAAGTACCGCCGATGACCTTGGCGAAGGCTAGGCCGTAGAGCGCGTTGTGGCCCTTCTTACTCTGCCCGACCTTGCGCTTGTGGATGGTGGCTGGCCGCTCGGCGACCTTGTAGCCGTGCGCGATCACTCCGATCAGCAACTCGGCCGCCTGGTACTGCGGTTGCTGCAAGCTCACCGCGCCAGTGACCTCGGATCGCATGGCGCGCAGCCCGAACGAAGGATCGGTGACTTTCTGGCCGGTGAGCAGGCTAATCGTGAGGGCGAAGACCCTGACGCCTAGCTTTCTGACCGGATCTTTGGTTTCTTCGCTGCCTTGCGTGCGCGAACCTGACACGAAGTCAGCCTCGCCAGCCAGGATCGGCGCGAGCAAGCCCGGGATCTCGGCCGGGTTGTACTGGCCGTCGGCATCCGTCGTAACGATGTACTTGGCGCCGCCTTCACGGGCGAGTCGGTAGCCCAGGCGCAGCGCAGCGCCCTGGCCCCGGTTCAACGGTACGTCGCAGACCAGCGCTCCGGCCGCGTCCGCCTCCTTGACCGTGCCATCAGCCGAGCCGTCCGACACCACGATCTTGGAGACCTCAAGGTCACTGATGACCGGCGGCAGTGCCTCGATGACCGGTCCGATCGAGCCCTGCTCGTTGAACGCGGCGATCACGATCGCCAGCGGAGACAACTCGGTCGCGCGCGACCCGTACTGGTTCGTGAAGGCCTCGACGGCGGCGACGTCGATCGCCTCGTCTTCGGCAGGCGTGCGGACGGTGGTGTTGCCCTTGCTCTGGCCCGATGTCACTTGGCTGTCTCCGAGAACTCTGGCCACACCGTGGCGATGCCTGCCTTGAGGTCGTACCTGGGTTTGTAGCCGAGTGCCCGGGCAGCCGAGATGTCGATGATGACCGCGGGCATCTCGCCGGCCTTGGCCGGGACGTGCTCAGCCGGGATCGGAGCGCCGGTCACAGCCCGCGCCGCGTCCAGTATGTCGTTGACGGTGACCGACTCGCCCGAGCCGAGAATCAGCGGGCCGTTGTAGCCGGACCGCCAGGCGGTGAAGATGCCGGCCACTATGTCGTCGACGTGCACCAGATCGCGCAACTGGGTGCCGTCGCCGTAGATCTGCACGCCCTTGGCGGCGGCCGCGGCTCGCATCAGCCTCGGGATGAAACTGTCCTTGGCTTCCATGCCGGGCCCGTACACATTGGAGAACCGCAGCGCTGCTCCGGTCATGCCGTAGCTGCCTACAAAACTCGACAGCAGCATCTCACCGGCCGCCTTGGTCGCGCCATATGGGGTGAGCGGACGAAGCGGGATCCGCTCAGTGATCGTCGCGGTTCCGACATCACCGGTGACGGCGTTGGTCGAGGCAAGCAGGAAGGTTTTGACGCCAACGTCCCGAGACTGGTTGAGCAGGTTGAACGTCGCCTCGACGTTGAGCATGTAGGTGCCGGCCGGGTCTTCCATCGACCGAAGGACGGACGTGATCGCCGCAAGGTGGATCACCACGTCGGTGCTCTGGCGGAGGGCCTGGCCGATCGTGGCCGGGTCACACAGATCGCCGACAACGGAGCGCACCCGGTCGTCAGGGAAGGCGTGCCGGTCGATGACAGTGACCTTGTGGTCGTCGGCCAGCAGGGCACGGACCACCCTCCGCCCAATGAAACCGGCGCCACCGGTCACGAGAACTTGGGATGGACTCCCATCCGACATGAAACGCTCCTACCGCTACGAATCCGGCCCCGTAACCACTTTGTGGTTGCATAGCAAGATTATCGATTCTGCCACAAAAACTTCCCGAACCGCCCTTGCCGACATGAAACCACCGCTTCGCGGTCTGAGGTGGTCAGATCAGCGCGATCGACGGTGGCCGACCATCAGGTGATCACCTCAGTCGGCCGACTGCGGGCAGCCGCCTAGATGCCACGTCAGTGTATCGGCCGGCCATCGCGGTATTGCCCATGATGCGAAGCGCTGTAACCTCGGTCCGATCTCACGGTGTTGGATCAGGTGTCGCACATGCTGCAAGATCATACGGTGAGTACTTGGTCGAGCACTCAGTGAGACTGATCAGGCAGTTGTCACGAAACAGGTTTTCGGCATTGTCGGCGGTACCCTGCGTTCGCGGCGCACAATTGCGCCATAGCCGCGATGTTTGCGCTAGCTGCTGGCATCTGATGTTGCTTGCCGGCAGCGGGGTAGTGACCTGGTTGGATGGGTTCGCAGGTCAGCAGTATGTCTAGCGGAGGCCCAAAGCATGAAAGAGGGTCAGGGGATAGCCCCCGCGTCGGTGCCCTGGGGCGAGGCCGACGACGCGGCACCCAACCCTGGGCCGGTCAGCACAACGACAGGTTCGGAAGGTTCTGCTCCCGACGAGGCCGCCGAACCGCACGCCCGAGTCGACGCGCGCAAGCTGGAAGGCGCGCTGCTCGAGGTGCGGAATTCGATCAGGCGGCTGCCGTTGCTGCTCGAATGTCCAGGAATCGACGCGGTAAGAGCCGAGCGACAGCAGTTGCTCAGCCAGATCGACGACTACCTGCTGCCCAGGCTGAGGCAGTCGGGCGCGCCCATCCTAATCGCGATGGTCGGCTCGACCGGCGCGGGCAAGTCCACCTTGCTGAACAGCATCGTCGGCAGCCAGGTCAGCGCGACGGGAATCAGGCGGCCAACTACGAATAGTCCGGTGCTCGCCTGTCACCCGGAGGATGTGAAGTGGTTCGCCGAGAACGTCTTCCTGCCCACGCTCCCGAGAGTCCGGCAGCAGGGCCTGGCGATGCCGGGTCGCGACGGGCTGCTCGTGCTCGCGACCAGCCCTGGCATGCCGCCTGGCGTCGCCCTGCTCGACACCCCGGACATCGACTCGGTGGTGGCGGCGCACCGGCAGTTCGCCAAGCAGTTCCTGGACGCGTCGGATCTTTGGCTGTTCGTGACCACCGCTCGCCGCTACGCGGACGCCGTAGTCTGGGACCTGCTCAAGGACGCCAGAGATCGAGGTGCGTCGCTTGGAGTCGTGCTGTCGAGAGTTCCGCCAGCGGCCAGGGATCAGCTCACCGCCCATTTCGACGCGATGCTAGAGGCCAACGGCCTTGGCGAAGTCCAGCGATTCGTCATACCGGAGACGACGGTCACCGACGCCCGCTTGCCGGCCGAGGTATCTGAGCCGATCAGAGCCTGGCTGGCCGACACGGCGCGGCTTGACGAGCGCAAAGTCGCGATCTTGACGCGGACGATGTCAGGCGTGCTCGACACGTTCACCGAACGGATCCCTGCCCTAGCCGCGCAGGCAGAGACGCAACTCGCGCTGCGCCGGGAACTGAGTTCGGCGGCCGATGCGGCCTACGCGGCCGGACTGGCCGAATTCGACGAGGCGATCAGAAGCGGCTCGCTGCTGCGCGGCGAGGTGCTCGCTCGATGGCAGGACTTCGCCGGCACAGGCGATCTGCTGCGCACGCTCGAGATTCGCAAGGGCCGTCAATCTGGCCGCCGGTCAAAGCGGCATGCGGCCAGCACGGGCCGGGCGAGGACGCTCAAGGCCGCGGTGCGGACCAGCTTGGAGGCATTGGTCTGCTCGGTCGCCGCCCGGGCCGCCGAGGACGCGATGGAGCGCTGGCACGCAAGCCCGGCCGGCGTCGGCCTGCTGACGCAAGCAGCGCAAGCCCGAGCGGAGCAGACATCGGACAACAAGCCCTCATCTGGGCCGAACCCGATCGGCGCGATCAGCACGTACGCCGCGCTGCGTAAGTGGGAGGGCGAGTTGAAGTGGGGCTCGTTCGGCAGCCAGATTGAACTGGCCGCTGCGTTGCCTCCCGGGGGCGCGACCGCTTTGGCCAAGTCCTCTGATGACCTGCCGTCCAGGGCCGCGAGCGCGGTAGCCGCCTGGCAAGGCCACTTGCTGCACCTGGTGCAGACCGAGAACATCACCAAACGATCGATCGCCCGGATCGCCTCGTTTGACCCCGACTCGCTCACCCTGGTGCTCACCATCGGCGTGCTCGGTTACGGGGCGGACGACGTGGAGCTCAGCGACAGGGCCGATGCCGTGCCGCAGCAGCTGCTGACCTCATTGTTCGGCGCCGGGCTGATGCGGGATATTGGCGGACAGGCGAGGCAAGATCTGCGCGAGCGGGTAAGCGTGCTTTACTCCGAGGAGGCGCTCAGGTTCTCCGCGCTCGTCGACGCCGTCGGCGCACTCGACGACAACGCGCCGAGCGATCTGTATCAGGCCAGTTATTCCTTGGAGTCCGCGCGATGAGTGCACGACGGCAGGCAACGCCAGCCAGCGCGGCTGGCGGGCGCGATGACACCCCGGCATCCCAGGCGGGGCAGGCTGGTCAGCCGACCCAGGCCGGTCAGCCGGGGCAGGCCGGTCAGCCCGGGCAGGCGGCGCGGCCAGCTGGGCCGGGCGGCAAAGGCGAGGCTGGCAAGAGCCCGCTGCCGACCAGGGTTCCGGCTAACCGGCCGAGGGTAGCCGGTCGCGGCCTCGTCGGTCAGCTGGCCAGGCAGACGCCAGCCGGGCCGCGGTTTGCCGGCGGACAGCGGAACGTCGGAAGCCCGGCCGCTCCGGCGGTCGCATCGCCTTCGCCCAATGTGCCCGCGGCCGGCGGGCTGGGTGCCTCGTGGTTGCCAGGCCAGCCCGTCGACCCGGTTGAACAGGTGCAGACGCTATCCACCCGGCTGATGGCGCTGTCCAGGATGATCCAGATCGGCAGCGCTCGCAGCGGCCGAGAAGGATTCAGCAAGAAACTGCTCAGCCAGGCCGAAGATGTGCTCGGGCGGGCCGGGGAGCGGATGCGGCTGTCGTCCGCCCACACCATCGTCGTCCTGGCGGGCGGCACCGGCAGCGGCAAGTCATCACTGTTCAACCGGCTCGCTGGCGCGGACTTCTCGACCGTCGGTGTGACCCGCCCGATCACCAGGGATGCCCACGCATGCATCTGGGACAAGGCCGGATCGGGGACGCTGCTCGAGTGGCTGGCAGTGCCGCAGCGGAACAGGTACTCGCGAGCGAGCGCGCTCGGCGGCGTCGACCCCGGCCTGGCCGGGCTCGTCCTGCTCGATCTGCCGGACCACGACTCGGTAATGGGTTACGCCACCGGCCAAGTCGACCGTCTCGTCAGCCTCGCCGACGTGATGATCTGGGTACTCGACCCGCAAAAGTACGCCGACGCGGCGGTGCACCTGAGGTTCCTCATCCCGCTGGCCGGTCACTCTGAGGTGCAGGCCGTGGTGCTGAACCAGGCTGACCTCCTCACTACCGCTCAGATCGATGATTGCGTGGCTGACTTGCGGCGGCTGCTCGACTCGGAGAACCTGCACGACGTGCCGATCCTGGTTACCTCGGCGGTGACGGGCTCCGGGATCGATGACCTGCGCGAGCTGCTCGTCAAGGGAGTGGCCGCCAGGCGATCCGCGGCCGCGCGAATCTCAGCGGACCTGGATACCGTCGTGGCTAGGTTCGCGCACTACGCGGGCGCCACGCAACGGACGCCGAACTCTGATGGCACGGTTCCGACCGCCAGCAAGGGCAAACTCGTCGGCGAGTTCTACGCCGCCGCCGGCGTGACCGCTGTCGGCGACGCGCTGCGCAGCGCGCGCGAACTGCGTGCCGCGGACTTTGTCGGCTGGCCCGTCGCCTGGCTCATCCAGCGGCTTACCGGGCGTGGCCCGCTGCGGAAGGTTCGTCTCGGCGTGCTGTGGAACGATCTGCGGTCGGTGTCAGCCGGGCCGGCCGGGGCACAGCAGGCCGCTATCGACAACGCGCTGAACGACTTCAGCGACGGGTTGGCCGCGCCGCTACCTAGGCCTTGGTCACAGACCGTCAAGGCCGCCGCCAAAAGCCAGGCCGATGCTGTGCCGAGCGCGGTCGGTGAGGCGATCGGCGCCGCGCTGCCAGCCGAGGACAGTGTGGAAGGCTGGTGGCGGCTGGCGGGACTGTGCCAGGGCGTGCTTCTCGGGGCCATCGCGATAGCGCTCGCCTGGCTGATCGCGGTCATCGTGTTTGGGGTGTTCCACGCCGCGAAGGGGTTGCCCAGCCTCCTGGTCGACCCGGCTTCGATCGGATGGGCGGCCCTTGCCGCCATCGCCGCCCTCGCGGCCGGCGCGGGGATCGCGGCGGCCTGTATGTCGCTGGTCAGGAAGCAAGCGCTGGCCGAGAACGCCCGAATCGCCGCTGACATCAGGACCCGGATCGAGGAGATCGCGGGCGACCTTGCGGTCACGCCCGCCGAGCAGGAGTTGTCGGAGTTCGAGCGTTACCGTGAGGAGTTCGTGATCGCCTCTACCGGTACCGCGCCCGCCCCCGAGCCCGTCGCCTAGCCCCGCACCCGCACCCGCACCCGTCGCCTAGCCGCAATGCCTCTCAGCTCAGGACTTGGAAGTGTTGTGGCGGGCCTGGTCTCCTGGTTGCTGGGCCCGATACGGGACGATTGCCCGGAATGTTCAGCCGCTTATTCGCTCAAGTTGCTACAGCACAGCCACGAGGACGTTGCGGTCGGGCTCCAGGTCTGTTGAGGGCGTAAGTGCCGGCAGGGCTCGGGGTTGCGTTGCCCTGCCAGGTCTTTTGCGGCTTTTGTCGCACCGACCCGGCGCAAGACGGCGACTTATCATCGGTTTTGGTTGCTAATCTGACCTTTTTGACCCGGTTTGCGCCGCACAAACTGATGATAAGTCAGCCTGTACGACGATTCAGTACGGGTCGGGGTCGTTCTGGTGGGCGTTTTACGGCATTTATTCAACCTTAACTCGCGGTAAGTCGGCTTAGCCCTGCGAGGTGCGGTCGACCAGGCGAATACCCATCGCAGGGGTGGGTGGGGTGGGTAGTGCCGTGCCCTGCGGTATCCACACCTGTGACGTGGAGTTTTCGCCTGTCCACAGCCGGGCAACTGGGCGCGCGTTCCTGACGCGCCGCTGCGATCTTAGGTACAGCAAAGCGGCGGCGAGCGCCGCTGATGCGGCAGATTCCTGCGCGAGAAGCGCGCTGCTGCCGCCCAGCCCAGGAGGATCGCGATGTTCTTGAACGAGGCGCAGGTCAGCCTGACCGGCTATGTGGCTACTCAGCCGGTCACCAGGATGGTCAAGTCGGGTGCCAGCAATCTGTCCATGCGGGTCGCCTGGACGCCGCGCAGACAGGACAGAGTCACTGGCGAGTGGGTTGACGGGAACACCTCGTATGTCACGGTGATCTGCTGGCGCAAGCTGGCGACCAACGCGGGCCTCTGCGTACGGAAGGGTGACCCGGTCATCGTCAAAGGCAGGCTGTCGATCAGGCCATACGAAGACAAGCAGGGAGCGCAGCGGATCGCTGTTGAGATAGAAGCTAGCGCGGTCGGCCACGACCTATCTCGTGGCGTGGCGCTGTTCCAGCGGGTCCGGCCGCATACGGGGATGACGGCTTCTGAATTCGCCGTAACCAACGGCGGTCAGCCCCAGGCCGAGGGCGGGAACGGGTACGGGTCCAGCACCGAGGGCACCGAGGGCACCGAGCAGGGGTCACCTGAGTTCACCGCCAACGGCCACCAACCCGGCGCGGGCGAGGAGGCGGTGCTCTCACTGAACGACCTCACGGTCCCGCCGGGGCTCGGAGCGGAGGACCCGTTCTTCGACGAGTCAGGCAACGGAGAGCAGGCTCAGGACCGGGAGCCCGTATCGGCGCCGTTCTAGCCAGCGCAGTTCTAGCCAGCGCAGTCAGACCGGGTGGCTGAGCAGGTAATTAGCCGTCCTAAAGGCTTGCCGCCACCCGGCTCCCTGTGTGCAAACCGGGGCCGCTCTGCCCCTACGCTTGAAGCATGCCCGAGTTCATCTATCAGATGCAGGCCGTGCGCAAGGCGCATGGCGACAAGGTCATACTCGACAACGTCACGCTTGCGTTCCTGCCAGGGGCGAAGATCGGCGTTGTCGGGCCCAATGGCACCGGAAAGTCCACACTGCTGCGGATGATGGCGGGCGTCGAGCATCCGTCCAATGGCGATGTCCGACTCATGCCTGGGTTCTCGGTCGGCCTGCTAGACCAGGAACCCGAGCTGGACGACACCAAGACCGTGCTCGGCAACGTGGAAGAAGGCGTCGCGGAAACCAAGGCGCTGCTCGACCGCTACAACGAGATCGCCGAGCAAATGGCCACCGACTACTCCGATGAGTTGCTCGAAGAGATGGGCAGCCTGCAAGAGCAGCTTGACCACAGAAATGCCTGGGATCTGGAGAGCCAGCTAGATCAGGCGATGGACGCCCTGCGTTGCCCGCCGCCCGACGCCGAGGTCAGCGTGCTGTCCGGCGGCGAAAAGCGCCGGGTAGCGCTGTGCAAGCTACTGCTCTCCCAACCAGACCTGCTGCTGCTCGACGAGCCGACGAACCATCTGGACGCCGAGAGCGTGCAGTGGCTTGAGCAGCACCTGGAGAAATACCCAGGCACGGTCGTCGCGGTGACCCACGATCGGTACTTCATGGAGAATGTGGCCGGCTGGATTCTCGAGCTCGACCGGGGCCGGGCTTACCCGTACGAGGGCAACTACTCCACGTATCTGGAGACGAAGTCCGGTCGTCTCAAGATCGAAGGCCAGAAGGATGTCAAGCGCCGCAAGCTCCTGGAAGACGAGCTTGAGTGGGTACGGTCTAGCCCCAGGGCACGCCAGGCCAAGAGCCGGGCCCGGCTGCAGCGGTATGAGGAGATGGCTGCCGAGGCAGACCAGAACCGCAAGCTCGACTTCGAGGAAATCCAGATTCCGCCGGGTCCGCGCCTAGGCAACGTGGTCGTCGCGGTCGACAAGCTCGCCAAGGGCTTCGGCGACCGCGAGCTCATCGAGGACCTCAGCTTCACGCTGCCGCCCAACGGCATCGTCGGCGTGATCGGTCCGAACGGCGTCGGCAAGACCACCCTGTTCAAGATGATCATCGGCGACGAGCAACCCGACAGCGGTTCGATCAAGATCGGCGAGACTGTCCAGATCGCGTACGTCGACCAGGCTCGAGGTCGGATCGATCCGGACAAGAATGTCTGGCAGGTGATCTCGGACGGCGAATCGTACATCCGCGCGGGCAAGTCGGAGATCCCGAGCCGGGCGTACGTCGCCGCGTTCGGCTTCAAGGGCGGCGCCCAGCAGAAGCTCGCCGGGGTCATGTCCGGCGGCGAACGCAACCGGGTCAACCTTGCGCTGACGCTCAAGCAGGGCGGCAACTTGCTCCTGCTCGACGAGCCCACCAACGACCTCGACGTCGAGACGCTGTCGTCGCTGGAGAACGCCCTGCTCGAGTTCCCCGGCTGCGCCGTGATCACTAGCCACGACCGGTGGTTCCTCGACCGAATCGCCACCCACATCCTGGCGTGGGAAGGCGGGTCGAACTGGTTCTGGTTCGAAGGAAACTTCGAGTCCTACGAGAAGAACAAGATTGAGCGCCTAGGCGCCGAAGCGGCCCGCCCGCACCGGGTTACCTACCGCAAGCTCACCCGAGACTAGCCCTCCGCTTTGCGACCACGTTCGGCGCTGGTCAGGTAGGTAGCGCTCATGTCGAAGTCGGGATGCTCCTTGGCGCCCTCGGCTAGCCGCTCGCTGATCGCGCGCAGCACGGGTAGGTCGAGGCCGCGGGTCCGGGCCGCCTCGTCGACCAGTGCGGCGTCCTTGGCCGCCAGCGCTAGCCGGAACGCCGGCTCGAAGTCGTGCTCGATCATCGCCGTCCCCTTCATCCGCAGATAAGGAAGGTCAAGCGACCCGCCGTCCAAGGCCTCGAAGATCCGGCGCGGGTCGAGCCCGCAGGCTGCGGCCAGCGCGATGATCTCGGCGCCGGCCTCTGACGACGGTCAGCACCCAGGCGTTGAGCGCGAGCTTGAGCCGGCTGCCGGCCCCCGTTTCGCCCAGCCACAAGGTGCGCTGACCAATGACGTCGAAGATCGGCTGAATGTGAGGGCGGGCTTGCTCCGGCCCTGATGCCAGCACGACGAGCTGGCCTTGCTCGGCCGGCTGGCGGGAACCGAGCACGGGGGCGTCGACGAACACGACACCGTGCCGCGCGGCGAGTGCGGCGCAGGTGGCCGTGCCTGCCTCACCGATCGTGCTCATCTGCAGCCAGATCGAGTCTTCGGTCATCTCGGGCAGGCCCCCGCCCGGGCCGTCCATCACGCTGATCACCGAGTCGGCGTCGGTCAGCATGGTGATCACGATGTGGGCACCGCGCGCCGCCGCCGCTGGGGTGGCAGCAACGACCGCGCCGTGGTCGGTCAGTGACTCAGCCTTGTCACGCGACCGGTTCCAGGCCCGGACGTCTATCCCAGTACGAGCCAGGTTCGCGGCCATCGCCTGACCCATCAGGCCGCCGGCGCCCAGCACGGCCACGGGCCCGATGACAGGTTCGGCGCCGGCCATCAGGCACCTGTCCGGTCTGTAAACGTAGATACCATTCGCGAGGCTTTCTCCTCCGTAGGCAACACGTTCATGCTGCTGTTACTCCCATGCGACCGACGGTCCTAAGCCTGCTGAGGGACACGAAAGTAGAGGTCGCCTGGCAGCCGCCGGCACCGCAGGAGACAAACCCGGCGGTTCGGGGTCGGATTGTCGGCTGGCATATGCTCACTGGATCGAGCGCACGGCGTCGATTGAGCGCACGGCACGGGATCGAGTGCCCGGCCAGACAAGGAGCGGCGCATGACTGGCAACCCACGCGGCGGCTCGTTGCCGGCCAGAGCGCGGGTGGTCGTAGTCGGGGGCGGCGTCATCGGCACGTCCGTCGCGTATCACCTGGCGCTGATGGGCTGGCCGGACGTGCTGCTGCTAGAGCGCGACCGGCTCACATCAGGCACGACCTGGCATGCGGCCGGCCTGATGGCGACGTTCGGCTCGACCTCGCAGACTTCGACCGAACTGCGTCAGTACACTTGGGACTTGTACAGCCGGCTCGAAGCCGAGACCGGCCTTGCCACCGGACTCAAGCAGTGCGGCCTGATCGAGCTGGCGATCGAGCCGGGGCGGCTCGAAGAGTACCGGCGCACCGCCGCGTTCAACCGGCATCTCGGCGTCGAAGTCCATGAGATCTCACCGCACGAAGTCGCTGACCTCTGGCCGCTGGCAAAGACCGACGACGTGCTCGCCGGCTTCTATATCCCGGCCGACGGACGGGTGAACCCGGTCGACGTAACGATGTCGCTCGCCAAGGGCGCGCGCATGCGGGGCGTCACGATCATCGAGGGTGTTGCGGTGACCGGCTTCGTCCGCGAGCACGGCGCGGTGACAGGTGTTCGTACCACGCACGGCGAGATCGAAGCCGAGTACGTGGTGAACTGCGCCGGCATCTGGGCTCGCCAGCTCGGCGAACTGGCCGGGGTGTCGATCCCGCTCCAGGCCGCCGAACACTACTACCTGCTCACCGAGCCGATCGAAGACGTGGACAGTTCCTGGCCGGTGCTCGAAGACCCCGCGTCCTACGGCTACTACCGCGAAGAAGGCGGAGGCTTGATGCTTGGCCTGTTCGAGCCGGTCTGCGCGCCGTGGCGGGTCGACGGCATTCCCGCGGACTTCTCCTTCGGCGAGTTGCCGCCCGACTGGGACCGGATGGGTCCGTATCTGGAGACCGCCATGGCGCGGGTCCCCATCACAGAGCAGACCGGCATTCGCAAATTTTTCTGCGGACCGGAAAGTTTCACCCCGGATCTGCTGCCAATCGTCGGCGAGGCGCCCGAGCTGAAGAACTTTTTCGTGGCCGCCGGCCTGAATTCCATCGGCATCCTGACCGGCGGCGGGATCGGCCGTACCGTCGCCCAGTGGATCATCGAGGGCAGCCCGGGCATCGACGTGACCGGCATCAACATCGATCGGCTGCATCCCTACCAGTCGAACCCGCAGTACCGGGCCACTCGCACGGTCGAGTCGCTCGGCCTTGTTTACGCGACGCACTATCCGAACCGGCCTACAAAGACGGCGCGTGGCGCGCGGTTGTCGCCAATCCACGCCCGGCTCGCCGAACAGCGCGCCTGCTTCCGCGATGTGAGCGGCTGGGAGGGCGCCGACTGGTACGCGCCACCGGGGGTCACCCCAGAACCCGGCGAGCTGTCCTGGGGCCGTCCGCACTGGTTCGACTACTGGGCGGCCGAACACCACGCCACCAGAGACAGCGTGATCCTCATGGACATGTCGTTCATGGCTAAGTTCCTGGTCCAGGGTGCAGACGCTGGCCCAGGGCTCGAACGGATCTCGGCCAACCAGGTGGCGGCCGAGCCGGAACGCATCACCTACACCCAGTGGCTGAACGACCGCGGCACCCTTGAGGCCGACCTGACTGTGACCATGCTCGACGACGAGCAGTTCTTCGTCGTCGCCTCAGACACCGCCCACCGGCACGCGGAGACTTGGATGCGCCGGCACCTGGCGGACAGCCATGCGTTCGTCACGGATGTGACCTCCGGATACGCGCAGATCAACGTGCAAGGGCCGGGATCCAGAGAACTGCTCGCGGCGGTCACTCATGTCGACATGTCCAACGAGGCTTTCCCGTTCCGCGCCGCTGCGCACATTGACATCGGGTACGCGCGGGTGCTTTGCATCCGGATCACCTACCTGGGCGAGCTTGGCTACGAACTGCACATACCAACCGAGCAGGCGGCCGGGGTCTACGATCAGCTCGTCACGGCCGGACGGCCGCTCGGCCTGCGCCACGCGGGGCTCAAGGCGCTCGGCAGCCTGCGGATGGAAAAGGCGTACAGGGATTACGGCCACGACATCGACAACACCGACTCGGTACTCGAGGCCGGGCTCGGGTTCGCGGTCGCGCTCGACAAGCCCGGCGGGTTCATCGGCCGGGAGGCGGTGCTCGCGCAGAAGGCGAACGGCCCCCTGACCCGCCGGCTGATCCAGCTTCTTTTGAAAGATCCCGAACCGTTGCTATTCCACGCCGAGGTGATCAGCCGCAACGGGCGACCGGCCGGGTACGTTCGTTCGGCTTCCTACGGCTTTACGCTCGGCGGCGCGGTCGGCCTTGCGATGATCGACGCGGATGAGCCGATCACCCAGAAGTACCTGGATTCTGGTTCATGGACCGTGCAGATCGGGGAGGCCGTGTATCCAGCGATCACGTCGCTGCGCCCGCTGTACGATCCGTCAAGCAAACGAGTCCAGATGTAGGAGCGCACGAATGGCTGAGCTTGCGGACTTTGAGGCTTTCGTATCGAAAGATCATGGCCTGGCAGTGTTGACCGTCATAGGGCCGGACGGGCACATGCGACCCTCCGTGGTCAACGTCGGGGTGATCGATCATCCGACTGCTGGCTCGCGTGTGGTAGCCGCCGTCATCCGGGGTGATGCGCGGAAGCTTGCTCACCTGCGCGCGCGGCCGAGGGCCAGCGTCGTGCTGCGGGCCGGCTGGCGATGGGCCGCCGTCGAGGGGCCGACGGAGATCGTGGGTCCTGACGACTCGATGGAAGGCGTCGGACCCGAGCGGTTCAGGCTGCTGCTGCGTGAGGTGTTCGAGGCGGCCGGCGGACAGCACGACGACTACGACGAGTACGACCGAGTGATGGCCGCCGAACGTCGGGCCGTGGTGCTCGTCACCCCGGAGCGAGTATTCGGCTGAGGCCTACGCGGGGGAGAGGCCTAGGTCCGGTCGGTTGTCAGCGCGCGTCGGCCCGGCCGGGACTTCGGTGTTGACGAGGCTGTGCGCTGCCATCACGAGGTATTGCCACAGCTGCTCATCGTGCTCGGAGTCCAGGCCGATCTCGTCCATGGCCGTGCGCATGTGGCGCAGCCAGGCGTCCCGCTCCGCCTCCCCGATCGCGAAGTGACCGTGCCGCATCCGTAGCCTCGGGTGCCCGCGCCGCTCGTTGTAGGTGGACGGGCCGCCCCAGTACTGAATGAGGAATAGTCGCAGGTGTTCTTCCGCCGGGCCCAGGTCCTTGCTCGGGTAGACCGCCCGCAACCGCGGATCCGACTCGACCCCGGCGTAGAACCTGCGCACCAGGCGGGTGAATGTCTCCTCGCCGCCGACAGCCTCGTAGAAAGTCTCAGCACTCTTCATGACGCGTCCCAGCGTACTTGCCGTGCGGCGGGCGCTCGGCCAGGCCTGCTCAGCAGCAAATGTCATCCTGGGTTTGCCAGTCGTTCGAGACACCGAAAACCACTAGGTGGCAATTTGGTGTTGGCGGTGAGGCCGTCGTCCGGTCACACTGGTCACGGGTGCCCCGCAGCCAGCGGGTCGCCCTTCCTGGGAGGTGGGCATTGCGCAGGGTATTGCTGCTCAACATCACGTATGAGCCGCTGACCACCGTTTGCCTGCACCGCGCCGTTGGCCTAGTCCTCGCCGACAAGGCCGAGATTTTGCATAACGAGGCCTCGGGGCTGGTGCTGCATTCAGCCTCGGTCAAGCTGGCGGTCCCTTCGGTGATCAGGTTGCGTCGGTACGTGCGAGTGCCGCACCGCAACCGGGTGCCGTTGACCCGGGCCGCGCTGATGCGCAGAGATGGCTACCTGTGCGCGTACTGCGGTGCGGCGGCAGACACGATCGACCATGTGGTCCCCCGCAGCCGCGGTGGCGGGCACGTGTGGGAGAACTGCGTCGCGTCATGCACCAAGTGCAACCACCGGAAGGCTGACCGGCTGATCGAAGAACTCGGCTGGAAGCTTCGCTGGGATCCATTGGCCCCGCGCGGGTCGCACTGGCGCCTCATCGGCGCGGCGCGCGACGGCGACCCGCAGTGGGCGACCTACCTGGCCAGCACCGCCGCCTGACCTCACCTCGCTAGCTGATCGGGCCGAACTCGCGCATCTCTCGTCGGCTGAGCGCAGCGAGAACGGCGAGCCCAAGGGCCACTCCCGCCACCGGGAAGAACGCCGTAGCGTGCAGATGCCGCACCAAAAGCCCGGCCAGGGCGACCGACACGGGGAAGCTGCCGATGCCGGCCACCATCAGCAAGCTCATCACCCGGCCAAGCGACTGGGCCGGGGCTCGCTGCTGGATCAGCGTGAACAGCACGATGTTGCCGAAGCCGTTGCAGATGCCTGCGACCATCAGCGATAGCGCGGCGCCGACCAGCCCGCCGGACAACGGCAGCAGGCACAACGCCACGCCCTCGATGACGAACCCGGCACAGGCCACGATCGCTGGCCGACGCAGCGCGCTCATTCGAGATCCGATCAAGGTGCCGATTACCGCGCCCGCGCCGAAGCCAGCCAGCAGCGTGCCGTAGCCGGAGGCGCCGTACTTGGCGTGGGCCAGCGCCGGCATCGCGACCTCGAACGTGCCGCCAGCCGTGACGTTGGCGGCGACGGCCACGGCCAGGATGATCCGCAGGAGGCGTGACCGGCGCAGGAGCTGCCACGCGCTCGGTGCCCGGTCCGGCCAGGCACTCCCTGGCTGTGGCTCGCCTCGCCATCGGCGACCTCGCCTGGTCCCTCCGGGCGGGGTCGCATCGGTCTGCGGCCCGCCATCCCCGGCTCCGTCGCCGACCCCGGCACTGGGCAGCCGGGCCCGGTCAATTCTGATCAACGCCAGGGCGGCGGCCGATGCGCCGAACGTGGCCGCGTCAACGGCGAAGGCTGGTGAAGGCCCCGCCGGGGCCACCAGTAACCCGCCGAGCACTGGTCCGGTGAGCGAACCAATCTGGACCAGAGCGGTCGACAGCGCGTTCCCCGTCGGCAGCTGTTCCGCTGAGAGCAACGTCGGCATGATGGAGAACGATGCTGGTAAGAACAGCCCCCCGCTCGCCCCGAGCAGCGCCGCGATCGGCGCGAGCGCGACCAGCGAGTCGGACCGCTTAGCGGCCAAGATCGCCAGCAAGCTCATGAGCACGCATCGGCATCCGTCGGCTACCAGCATCACGGTGCGCGGGCCGAACCTATCGGCCAGCACACCGCCGAGGGGGATCAGCACGGTGCGCGGGATGCCGTAGCAGGCCAGCACCGTGCCGAGCATGACCGTCCCGCCGTGTCCCGACAGGATTAACCACGGTAACGCCACCGCGTAGCAGTAGTCGCCGACCGTCGAGGTGGACTGGCCGACACTAAGCAATCGGAAATTTCTGACGGCTAGCGGACCGCCACGCGCCGAATTGGCTACGCGACCGGGCCAGCTACGCCACGCCTTCTCACTGGGATCGGATGGGGGACGTACATCTGCTACTTCGTGACCCACGTGGTGCTCCTTGCCTGCGGCCAGGGCTGGCTCACGCGTCGCTCATCCATCCGCGTCGCCACGGAGTGAACTAGCGAGTGCGTTGACGTGACATGCGCCAGCCGACTGGTCTTGCGGGCGCAGGCTCCTAGAAGCGGCAGAGCGATTCAGGGGGACTGACCTGAGTTCAGTGAGCTCGGCAGCCGTCAGGTGGCGGGAACGTCGTGGTTGTAGCCCTCGGCCTCGTGGTTCAGATCATAGGGCGGGAAACTCACACTGCGGGCTAGAACGCATCCAATGGGTAGCCGTACTTCGAAGCGATCTGCCGAGGTCCGGCAGTCGGCATTACTGTCGTCGCACGACAGAACTTACGTCACAGCGGGCGCCTACATCGGCTGGACGTAGCGCTCCCGCCCGGGCAATGCCTCCTCAGAGCCGGGGCTGGTCCAGTACTCCGTGCCTGCGACGATCTTGCCGTCGCGCACGGTCCACAACGAGGCCGCGCGGAACAACCCCATCGTCCCGTGCGCGACCTCAACCTCGGAAACGGCTTCGTCGCCTGAGCCGATGATCCGCAGCACCCGAATCTCCCACGGCTCCGGATACTCCCTGTTGATCGCGACATAGTTGGCCCGGCCAACGATGCGCTCGGCGCTGACCGGCCACTCGACGACGACGTCGTTGTCTACGAGTTCACCGAGTCCGGCCCAGTCCCTGGCCTGCGTTCTCGTCCACAGTTCCTTGATCACAGCCGCTGCGTTCACAATTCGACCTCCTCGTTTGTGTTTCGTCCACAGCCTGCCAGGTGGCAGTGACATTCGCCCTTTCGCAGGTTTAGCCTGACGTCGTGACAACGAGGCATTCGCGGTTGGTATCCGGATTCGTAACGCTGGGACTGGCGATCAGCGGACTTGCGGTCGTCGCAGGTCCTGCCGCCGCGGCCGCCACGGCCGCCGGATCCGCGCGGTCGGTCTCGCTCTGCCATCTCCCGGTCGCCAGAGCCGTCCTCACCACCGGTCGCGGCGCGCCGACCAAGGCAGAGGCCCGCGCGGCCAAGACGAGGCCAGCCGCCGTGATCAGAGTCGACCAGATCGGCTACCCGACCTCGGCTAAGAAGCTGGCCGAGATCATGACCACGTCCCGACGGGCCACCCCCCGCTGGGAGCTGATCAAGCACGGTTCGTGCCGGGTGGTGGCGCGCGGCACGGCCCGCGCCGACCTCGGCGCGTGGAACACCAGGTATCCAGCCGTCTGGGCGGTCACCTTCAGCGGCGTGCACCGGACCGGCACCTACCGGCTCGCGCTGGCCGGGCGCCCGGCCGTAGCCTCGCCCTGGTTCAAGATCGCCAACTCGCCCAGCCTTTACCGGAGGCCGCTGGCGAACGCGCTGTCGTTCTTCCAGAACGAGCGCGACGGCCCCGACTTCATCCGCAGCCCGCTGCGCACCGCGGCCGGTCATCGCAACGACGCCAGCGCGATGACGTTCCGCGCGCCGCCGGTCGACGATAACGGCAACTTCAAGGGCAGCCTCGCGCGGTACGCGACCGGCCTGCGAATCAACGCCACCGGCGGATGGTTCGACGCTGGCGACTTCTTGCACTTCACCGAGACCACTAGCTACGCGGTCGCGATGATGCTGCAGACGATGGCCTCGTTCCCGACCCGGGCCGGCCGGCACGGCCAGGTTAGCTTCGCCGCCGAGGCCAAGTTCGGGGTCGACTTCCTGCGCCGGATGTGGAACGAGCGGACCAGGACCCTCTACCTCCAGGTCGGCACCGGCGAGGCGAACAACAACTTCGTCGCCGACCACGACATCTGGCGGCTGCCCCAGGCCGACGATCATTACCAGGGCACCAATCCGCATTACCAGTACATCAGGCACCCTCCGGTCTTCCGGGCGGGCCAGCCGGGATCCCCGATCAGCCCGAACCTGGCCGGCCGCTCGCCGCCGACTTCGCGCTCTGCTACCGGGTGTTCAAGGCGACCCGCCCCGGTTACGCGAACGGCTGCCTGCGCTCGGCGCAGACCATCTACTCGATGGCGGCCAAGTACTGGCGAGGCAACCTCGAGACGGCACTGCCCTGGGACTTCTACCCAGAAGTCTCCTGGCGGGACGACATGATGCTCGGCGCGACCGAGCTCGCGCTCGCGCTGCGCGCGGCCGGGCGGCCCGGCCAGGCCGAGACGTACCTGCGCGACGCCGCGCACTGGGCCCGGGCCTGGTACGGCGGCAAGGCCGACGGCCAGGACACGCTGAACCTCTACGACGTCAGCGCCCTCGCCGACTACGAGTTGTACCGGGCGATCGGCGTCATCCCGACCCGCCGGCTCCAGCTCAGCCAGACCGCGGTGCTCGCCGACCTGCGCGGCCAGATCTCCCACGCCGCCAGGATCGGCGCCCGCGAACCCTTCGACTACGGCTTCGCCTGGGCCCAGTGGGATACCACCACCCACGGCCTCGGACTCTCCGTCATGGCCGATGAGTACGACGCGCTCGTCGGCCGCCCCGTCTACGCCGCCTGGGGCCAACGCCAACTCGACAACGTGCTCGGCGCCAACCCGTGGGGAGTCTCGCTGATCGTCGGCGACGGCACCGTATTCCCCGAATGCATGCAGCACCAGGTCGCCAACCTGGTCGGTTCGCGCAACGGATCGACCCCGGTCTTGGCCGGCGCGGTCGTCGAAGGCCCGAACAGCTTCGCCGCCACTGGCTGGGTCACACACATGCGGTCCTGCCGCGCGAACGCCCCCAGCAACGTGCCGTACGCGACATTCGACGGGCGCGGCGCGGTATTCGCCGACGACGTGCAGTCGTTCTCGACCGTTGAGCCCGCGATCGACCTGACCTCGATCTCACCGCTCGCGTTCGCCTGGCAGGAGGCCGGGAGGCACGCGGGCTACTAACGTCAGCGGTCGGCCACAACGCAAAATCCTTTGGCCGAACGAAATGTAGCCAGCTAACCTCGCCTGGTGCAGCCAATCTCTACGTCCGGCGACTCTCCGTGGACCATCAGCACGGGCCAGCAGGCACCGGAGGTCGTCGATGCGCTGCTCCGGTCACTGCCCGAGTGGTTCGGCATCGAGTCTTCGAATATCGGCTATGTCGAATCAGCGAAGGAACTCCCCACCTACCTGGCCCGCTCGGCCGGTAACGACGGGCAGGCGCCGATCGGTGTCCTGCTCGTGTCGAGGCACTTTCCAGGCGCGGCTGAGATCTACCTGCTGGCGGTCGACCGGTCGATGCACCGCGGCGGCGTCGGCCGCGCGCTAGTCGACGCCGCCGAACGTGACCTTATCGCCGACGGGGTGACCTTCCTCCAAGTCAAAACGCTAGGCCCGTCCCACCCGGACCCGAACTATGTCAAAACAAGGCTGTTCTACGAGTCAATGGGCTTCGCCGCGCTCGAAGAGAACCACGATCTGTGGCCAGCCAACCCCTGCCTCATCATGATCAAAGCCCTCCCCGCCCGCGTCTAATTCGCCGACCCCGGCCATTCCCGGCCCCGGCCATCCTCGCCCCGAACCCGCATTCACCGACCCCCGGCCATTCCCGGCCCCGGCCATCCTCGCCCCGAACCGCGATGAATACGGCAATCCATCGCACCCCGCCCACCACCCCCCGCGATGAATACGGCAATCCATCCGGGAAACCGGGTATGAATTGCCACATCCATCGCGCCTCCCAGTCAGGCGAGCGCGATGAATTCCCGAATCCATCGCGTTTGGCCGGCGCGGAGGATCAACCGGAGCGCGTTCGGTGGGTGATCACTACTCGTTCGCCCTCCGGCGTGGTCACACACCAATCCCGGCGTCGTAGTGGGTGCTCAAAAGGTCAGCCCGCAGGATCGCGCCCGGTCCTCCTTCGGCGGCGATCCGGCCGGCCGACAGCAGGACGAGTCGTTCGGCGAACTGCCCGGCCAGCGTGAGTTCATGGATCGCGGCGAGCAGCGATCGTTCCTGAACTCCCAGAGGGATCGGAACGAACCGCCCTTCCTCCGAGGACAGGTCGTCGACGCTGGTCAGGCGTCCGGACTTGTCCTCCGAGGCGTTCGCTAGAGGCATCACCCTTGCGAGACAGCGCCGGATTCACACGCCTTCGCTGCGCTCAGCGTCATCCCGGCATGGGTCCGGGACGATGTGAATTTACTCGCCGGGCCGCGCCCCTGCCACGCCCCGATAGCGCCCCGTGGTCGACGGCAGAGTGGTCGACGGCAGAGTGCTCAACGGCAGAGTGCTCAACGGCTGCGTGTTCGTAAGCTGCGTAGGTGGAGAATTTGGTGAACCTTCGGCCCGTGGCCGAGAGCGACCTTCCGATCGTCTATCGGCTGACCAGCGACCCGGATGCGACCGGCGAACATGAATGGTTCGGATGGCAGGATCGGGGGCGTTACACGCGTCGCTGGGAGCAGAACGGCCTGCTCGACGACGATGGCGGCATGCTCATGGTGCAGCGCGCCGATGAGATCTTGGGATTCGTCGCGTGGAACAAGCGCGTGACCGCGCGGACCTCGTTCTGCTGGAACATGGGCATCGCGCTGCTTCCCGAAGCGCGCGGCCGCGGTTACGGCACCGACGCGCAACGTCAGCTCGTCCAGTACTTGTTCGCGCATACACAGGTTAACCGCATTGAGGCCGGGACGAACGTGGACAACCTGGCCGAGCAACGTGCGCTCGAGAAGCTTGGATTCACCCGCGAAGGGGTCATGCGCGGTGGCGCGTTCCAGTACGGACAGTGGCGGGACGGCGTGATCTACAGCGTGTTGCGGGCCGAGGTTGAGTTCTAGCGCGGGAGCCGGAACCGCTGACCCAGGCGACTCACTATTACAGAGGAACGTCGAGACGGGCTTAAGCTGTCATATGACGGCCCCCCGTAGGACGGCTCAGTACCGAAGGAGCACCGCTATGTCGCAGCCCAGGGTTGAACGGGAGCTCGTGGTACCTGAAGGCGGGTTCTGGCCAGCGCCGGAGATACCGCAGCCGAACATCTACCCGATGGAGTGGCGGGTCGAGACCGAGAAGCTGGCCACGATCTATCAGAAGTCCAAGCTGACTCTGTGGAATCCCGCCGAGTTGCCCTGGGACGGACTGCGGCCTGAGGACTTCACCGTCGAGCAGCGCCTCGGGATCATGTACTGGTTCGCCGTGCTCGCCAACTTCGACGCGTCCGGCCCGGCGGTGTTCGCCAGGGCCACGATCCGGGCGTTCGAGCAGCACGAAGAGGATCCGGTTCGCAAGTGCTTCTTCTCGATCACCAGGGACGAGATGAACCACGAGGAGTGTTGCCAGCGCGCCATCGCCTGCCTGTGGCCCGGCGGCCCGCTGGATTGGACGCCGACAACCGATCTTGAGCGGGCGGCGCACAACAACATCGGGTGGCTATACCACAATGGCGGCCGGTACTGGAACGGCTACAGCAGAGCAGTCGACCGGTACTCGCTCCCCGTGCTGTTCACCAGTTTCATGATGGGCGAGATGGCGGCCTCGACGCTGTTCCGCGGTATGGCCTCGGGAACCAAGCATCCGGTGTTCTCTGAGATGTTCCACAAGATCGGCCGGGACGAATCCCGGCACCTGCAGATCTGCATTACGATACTGGAGAACGAATGGCCCGGCCTCACTGACGACGTCCGGGCGACGATCACGCGGCAGCTTCGGGCCGGGTTCATCTTCCTGTCGATGATCTTGTGGGAACCGCCGGAGGGGTTCTGGGAACTGCCGCCCTACTTCCTGCAGAACCACCGGGTACTGATGGACCACGCGCGAGATGCCGGGCTCGGCGTGCTGTCCTACGCCGAACAGGCCGACAACTGGCGCAGCGCGATCGCCAAGATCCGCGTGATCGTCCAGCGCTGGGGGATCGACTTCCCCGCGATGCCTGAGCTAGACATCGAGGGAGTCGATGTCTCAGACGACATCAGTGCCGAGGACATCATCCCAGTCTTCTGAATCCCAGTCTTCTGATCTTGGAGTCGGCCGTGCCGCCAACCTTGGCTGTGGATGAAGGCGGTGGATAACTCGCAGTTCTGTGGAGAAGTGAGCCGGTTCGGTGGATAGCCTGGTGGATAGCAAAAGAATCTTGGAATAAGTGGTCAGAAGGTCTTGTGCGACGTGGGGTTCTAGGCGTAGAACTTCCCTACCAGCGAAAACGGGTACCACCCAGAGGCAACTCAGGGAACGCGAGAGTACCGGGCAACCGGGAGTTTTGCGGGTGTCTTGAAGCGGTGGTAGGACGGCCAGAGCGTGTGGATCGCCGATTGCCCCGGCGGACCAGCTCGCTGGGGCAATCGGCGAGTTTGCGCTGGTCGACCAGGCGAGGGCCCCTGCATCTCATACATGCAGGGGCCCTCGTTTTGCTTGTGCGAAGCCAATTTACCAGGCGGTCGGCTGGTTAGGCGAATTCGTCACGAGCGGCCGCCGGTTTATGGCGGCGCGGCCGCCGCGCTTGCCAGGGGACGACTGCGCGACTTAGTCGGGTGTCGTCGAGTTGTGCGCGATTGATTCGCGAATTAGTCGACCGCGCCCGGGCCAGAATCAGCGCCATTGCCGTGATCGGCTCCCCACCTCATCGCCGCTGTCTAGGACGGGCGGCTGTCCAGCGGGGGGCGCCCCCGTGCGGACGTCCTGTGCGCCGCGCTGTGGATCAAGTGGTGGATAACTGAGCGATCTGTGGACAAGTTGGCGCCTGCGGTGGATAGGTCGGTGGATAAGTAAAGAATCTTGAAATTAGTGGTCAGAGGGTCTTGTGCGACCCGGGGTTCTAGGCGTAGAACTTCTCTACCAGCGAAAACGGGTACCACCCAGAGGCAACTCAGGGGACGTGGAGAGACCGGGAAACCGGGTTCTGCGCGGGGTGTCCTGGACCGGTGGTGGGACCGACAGAGCACGGATCGCCGATTGCCCCGGCGGACCAGCTCGCCGGGGCAATCGGCGAGTTGCACTGGACGGCCAAGCGAGGCCCCTGCACCTCATACGTGCGGGGGCCTCGTTGTTGGCAAGGACTGCCATCAACATCGCCTACGGCTGTTCTTGCAGATTGTGCACAACCTGTAACGCCACGTGCAATGGCGGGCGATAATGAGAGCAGACGCAGGCGGCGTGGGCACCCCCGAGCTCACGTCGCCTGGTCATATTTCTCGGCTCACTGACTTCCGGGCAATACCGGGAGGATAGACGCTGTAAGCCGTCGGCTCAGCCTACGTTGGTGCGAACTCAACACCTGCCACTAGCTGCGGAAACAGTCCCTGACTGGGTGTATGCCGGTCAGGGGCTGAAGGCGCTCAGACTGTGGGTGCCGAAAAGGAAACGCCCTGTCGCCGCTCCGGAGTTGCGGGCGTGCGTTGGGCGGCCAGGCCGTCGCGCGGAGGCTAACGGTTGGCCGCGCGGACTCATCTATCCGGTCAGCCAACTGCTGAGCTAACAGGGATTCCGGCGATTTGCGCCTTCCCGCAGCATTGCTGGATATGCCCTGGTGGCGCCCGGAGTGTTAGCGTGCGCGTGAAGCCGGGAGGTGGACCTCGGGCTTGCGGTGGTTACGACTGAAGGGACACCTAATGAGAACCAGGCCGACCTTAACCGGGATCGCGGCTGCCGGCCTGTTGGCGGCTGGCGTCATGGCTGCCGCGCCCGCCTACGCGGGCAGCAGCAACAGGGTGTACGTCTCGACTGGCTCAGCGAACCAGTACCTTCAGTTCTGCCAGTCGGCCAGCACCTGCAACGAGCAGCAGGCAGGCACGCTCAACGTCCAGTTCGCCCGCACCGGAAACACCCAGTCGGCCCTGGGCGTCTTCTACGAGATCATCAACGGCACCGCGGTCGACGGGACGGACTTCAACACCCCGATGACCGGCGAGGCGATCATCCCGGCGGGCCAGATCGTCGCGAGCGCCCTGGTCATCCCGCTGGTGAACGAGCACCAGTACGGCACCAGCAAGTCCTTCACCGTCGAGATCACCGGCACCACATCGCCGATCACCATCTCGCCGGGCACCGCGACAGCCACCATACTCGGCGGCAACGTCCCGCCCGACTGCGCGTTCACCTGGATCAGCACGACCGCCCAGTCGATGACTTGCACAGCCCGTCCCGCCACCCAGGTGTGGCGCAACCAGAACGAATGCAAGGCCAACATGGGCGGGTTCTTCATCCCCGAGCCCGGCAACAATGTAACCGGCGACGGCACGTCAACGATTACCGCCGGCTGCACCCTCCTCGGCGGCACCTTCTTCATCGTCCCATGAGATCCCTTTACGCTTCTTGAGCGTGCCCGGGGCCCAGCAGCGTCCTGGGCACGCACGTCCGGCGGTGCCATGCTCTGATGAGCTTGTCCTGGGCCAGAACTTGTGGGTGCCGAAAACCTATGCCACCAGGTGATGTTCGGGCAGGACGCGTCCAGCGCTGTCACGGCGCTGGACCCGATCATCAGGTGGCGCTGATTCCAGATCAGGGTCCGGTCCAGTAGCCCGCGGCGGCAGCTGCCGATCATCGCTCCATGATCGAACATCGCCCGGATGCCGGCGTCGTCGAGATCCATCAGGAGGTTCCGGGCCTGCTGCACCGCCCAGGACCGGGCCGGGTAGTCCGCGGCTCTGAGAAATCCGGGCCCGGCGGGTACCGTGCCCGATGACGGCCAGGACATGCGCCTAGGTGCTTGCGCTGCCAAGGCTTATCTGCAGCATGGTCGAAGATGGCCGGCCCGAGACCGCGGCCGTTTGCTGATGAGCCGTTGATGCCGACGAGTACGTCGCTGTGCCGGAGGATCCCTGCGGCGGGTGAGCCAGGGACGGCGGAGACGACCACGGCTGCGGAGTCTGGCCCGTCGGGTGGTGCTCATCAGAGGCGCATCCGGCCAGTCCGGCTCGCGCGCGTCATCCGAAACCCCAACCGGTGTCGTAGCGGTTGTCCGGTATGCGCAATTGGCGAGGTGGGCGCTGCCGTTCGTGGCTGGCACGCTGGGGATTGCCTTCGCCGCTTGAGTGGCTGCCGAGGGTTAGGGGTCGGGCTGGCCATGACGCAGGGCGGGGCGATTGAGGCAGGGATCTTCGGCGGGGCGGAGGTGGCTGGGTGAGTAGCGCGTTGTACCAGGTCCAGGCTGGCCCAGTCGGGGGATCCAGCCGTGACTGGCGGCAACTCGTCGGCGTCGCGTCGTGACGTCCCTGCCAGCTCCGGCGCCCGCAGCCTGGCCGGCGGCCGGGGCCTGGCCGGCGGCCGGGGCCGGGCATCGGGTCCCGCTTGCGGGGACGGGGTGGAGCGTGTGGCGGGACGTGTGCCTGCGCAGTGCTGGTTTCCCCGCGGACATGGTGCTGGCCATCTGCGATGAGCCGCTTGCGCGCAGCGCGGACCTGGCCGGGGCGGACCTGGCCGGGGCGGACGTGGCCGGGCGGCTGGCGTATGACGTGGCGTATGACGGTGCGGTCGGGCGGCTGTCTGGTGGTATTGCCGCTACTTTCGCTGATCCTGGTTTCCGGGAGGCGCTGACCTGGCAGAACCCGGGGCTGGTGCAGTTCCTGCACGATCACGACGCGGGTCCTGGTGCGGAGCGGCGGAGTAAGGTGCGTCAGCGGGAGCTGGTGATCGCGAGCTATCTGCAGCGGTACTGCCTGAAGAACGACACGATCGGCTTTTTCGGTCCGGTCGGCTGGGCGTCGGCCGGGCACGGTACGGCTGGCCTGGCGGTGACGCCGGGGAAGCAGGTGATAGGCCGCAGAACCACTTATTTCGAGGTGTGGGCCATCGACAAGGTGGCGGCGGCGGTCGCGGGGCCGGGGCGGGCGCTGGGCTGGTTGCGGCCGCGGCGGCCGCGGTCGGTGTTCCTGGCCGGGAGCGTGCTGCATCGTCCGCACCGCCAGCCGGTGACCTTGACCGGCTCTGAGCTGGCGATCCTGGTGGCCTGTGATGGCTGCCGGACGATCAGCGAGGTGCTGGAGGCGGCCGGGATGCCGCAGGCGCGGGGTGTGCTGGCCCGGCTGGCCGGGCTCGGCGCGGTGCGGCTGGACCTGGAGGGCCCGGTGGATGCGTGGCCGGAGCGGCTGCTGCGGGACAGGCTCGAGCTGATCGCTGACCCGGCGGCGAGGGCGGCGGCGCTGGCGCCGGTGGATGAGATGATCAGGGCGCGGGACGCGGTGGCCGCGGCGGCCGGGGACCCGGACGGGCTGCAGCGGGCGCTGGCGGGCCTGGCCGCGGGGTTCGAGCGGGTGACCGGGTCGGCGTCGACCCGCAGGGCGGGAGAGAGCTACGCCGGCCGGACCCTGGTCTACCAAGATGCGGTCCGGGACGTGCGGGTGGAGCTGGGCCAGGCGGTGACCCGGGCGCTGGCGGCGCCGCTGGGCCTGGTGCTGGACAGCGCCCGCTGGCTGGTCAACGACATCACCGACCGGTACCGGGTGCTGTTCGCTGACCTGCTGGACGGTGAGATGGCCCGGGCCGGCGGCGCGCCGGTGCCGCTGCAGCGGCTGCTCACCGTGGCATCACCGTACCTGCACAGCGGCGGGGCGGCGGGCGAGCTGGTCGCGGTGAGCGTGGCTGAGTTCCAGCGGCGCTGGGAGCTGGTGCTCGGGCCGCTGTCGCCGGGCCGCCGGCATCAGGTCAGCGCGGAGGAGATCAGTGCCAGGGCCGCGGATTGCTTCCCCGGCCGCCCGGTCGCCTGGACCGGCGCCCGGCAGCATTCACCGGACATCATGATCGCCGCGGCCTGTCCCAGCGAGGTTCAGCGCGGCAACTTCCTGCTCGTCCTCGGCGAAATACACCTGGCCATTAACACCCTGGACCAGCGGCTCTTTGTCGAGCAGCATCCCGATCGGGCCAGGCTCATCGCCGCCGAGCAGGCCGACCGCGGCCCGCGGCGGATCGTCTCCATCAAGGCAAAAGACCATCCGAACGTGACATCCCGCCTCGGGCACTCAGCCATAGTTGCGCCAGGCCAGCTTTACTGGTCCTCCGCCCTCACCGACTCGCTTGACCCCCCGGAATCGGACACCGTCATGCCCGGTGCCGCGATGACCGTCGCCCGCCGCGGCGGCGAACTGGTTGTCCGGCTCCTGCCGTCCGGCGCGGAACTGGACTTCTTCGAGGTCATCGGAGACGCGATGGTCTGGGTCGTCGTCGATGCGTTCGAGCCGGTTGCTCCGGCCGCGCACCGGCCGCGGGTCACGATCGACCGGTTCGTGCTGAGCCGGGAGCAGTGGACCTTCCAGGTCGCGGACTCGGGCTGGGCGTTCGCCAAGGACGAGCGGGAACGGTACTGCCTCGCGCGGCGGTGGCGGCGCGATCATCAGCTGCCCGAGCGGGTGTTCTACCGGGTTCCGGTCGAGCTCAAGCCCGCGGCCGCTGATTTCCGCAGCATCGTCTTGGTCAACCTGCTCGCCAAGCACATCCGCCAGACCCGGGCCGCCGGGCACGCCCAGTACGCCGTCACCGAGATGCTCCCCGACCTAGGCCAGCTCTGGCTCGCCGACCGCCAGGACCGCCGCTACAGCTCCGAGCTGAGGTTCGTCGCCTACGACAACCTGACCGAGGACCACCTTGTACCGCCCGAATATTGAGTTACCTAGTGAGTTGGTGTTACGCGGCGTCTCCGGAAGCTCGCGGCGCGGTCTCGCAGGTTCCTCAGCGGGTTGCGGATCTGCTGCGCGGTCCGGGGCCATGCGGGTTCGCGGTGGCACCCAGGGGTGTGCATGTAGCGGGAGCCGGCCTGTATGACGGAGCCTCCGCGTGCAGGAACTTCCGCCATGTCGTATCGGAGCCCCGCTGCGGTGCCGGGGGAATCTTCAGTGCGTTGAGGACCCGGCGGATCCCCGGTGCGCTGGCCCGGTGGCCGGGCTTGAGCAGCTCGCCTTGGATTTCTTGTATCCCCGGCCATTGTTCTCGGTGGCGGCCCGCTCTCACGCTGCGATCCACATGTCGTTGACGGGCGGGGCCGTGCGCGTTTGGCGGCTGCGGCGGACAAGATTCCCAGACGGAGTCTCGCTACGGTGCCGTGGCAGCAGGTGAAGACCCAGCTGGGCTTGTAGGCGCGTGTATTCGGTCGAATGGGAGCCTCACGCCCTCGATGAGCTATCGGCACTGCCTTCCGAGGCCTTCCCGTTCTACGCGGAGCTGGTGACCGTGCTGCTGAACTTGGGCGGCCAGGCCCCCGGCGTATTTGGGCCAAGGAATCGAAGCCGTCGCGGTTGAAGTTATGGATCACCTCCCTCATCCGGCCTTCTGAGGTGAAGGCGATCTTGGCGGCTCCAAGTGGTGGACGCGGCCCCGGAGCGTGGCCTGGCACGGCACTAGTGCCGTGCCAGGCATCGTTTGCCTCGGCGCGAATGGCTCAGACCCGGCGATCTGGGGCAGTCCAACTCGGAGCGATACCGTGCGGTTCTGTAGCCTCAGAACTCCAGTCCCCCTGGCGCGGCCGCCGGACTACGACCACAGTTCAGCCCGGCGCGACCACCAGGCCTCGGCGGCGGTCATCGCGCTCTCGGCCTCGTGGATGCCGTTGCCCACGAGGCCTGCGGTGGCAGCCCAGTGCAGGGGTATAAGAGCTACAGCCCCGGGGAGCCAACGGTGCTCGTCGCGAGTCAGCGGTTCCGGAGCCGTGCCTTCGTAGGCGTCGAGCAGTCGTCGCGGCTTGAGCAATTCGGCGCGCGGTGCGACTTGGTGCAGGCTGGCCGCGATGTCGTACAGCCGCTCCCTGACCCTCGCGAAATCCAGGTCGAAGGTGGCCCATGAGCCGTCTGACAGTTCTCCCGCGTTGCCCAATTTGTAGTCCCCATGAATCGGAGCGCATGGCAGTTCGAGCTCCTTCCGGAGCTTGGAGAGCTCGCCAGTCAGTTGGCGCATCCGAT
This sequence comes from uncultured Actinomycetota bacterium, assembly GCA_963769145.1. GTDB lineage: Bacteria > Actinomycetota > Actinomycetes > Streptosporangiales > Streptosporangiaceae > Chersky-822. The sequence goes on along the minus strand of CAVYKS010000004.1, from coordinate 1,482,072 downwards.
GCACGACCGGCTCGCTGCGGGGTCCGAGCCTGCGGCGTGTGAAGCCGACCGAGTAACGCAGTTGCCCGAGTGTTCTGTGGTCGTCGAGGGGTTCGGGCGGGCTGGGCTCCCAGACTGCTTTGAGCGCAGTGTGAACGCGTCCGAGCTCCTCGAATAGGCGGACGCAGGAGTCCTCGTCCGCCCGTGGCTGGACGTGATCGATGAACTCCTCAATCTCAGCCCAACGATCAGCGACCCTCAGGAGGTCGCAGCCGGAAATCGGAATCGGCCGAGCGACGCGGACTTGCGTCCGCTGGAGCCGTTCCCGCAAGCGCCGCAGTCCCGCTACCCGGCCGCGGCGGACCCAGGGCCTGTGAACCCGGAGGACAACCGGCGGCTCAGCGTCTATCCGCAGGTTGAGGTTGAACCCACCGCCGATGTCTGCCCATCCGGCCCCGCGCGCGACGCGGTCGATCAGGGCCGAGACGGCCGGATCATCTGGGCTGGCTCTAGGTCCAAACCAGCGCGGCAAGGCAGGGGGAGAGGTCGAAGCTTCGATTCCGGTCATGGCAATGGCCCACCAGCGCACCCGACGGAGGCGAACCCATCCTCCTCGACGCGGGTCGATCGTGCCACGCATGTGCCGGTAGGCGACAGGGCGAACGTTGGATGACGCGGCACTAGCCGCCGAGCGACCGCCATCAGCGACCGGTGGACCTCCTGGTCAGTTCGTGCTGGCGGGTGCAGCAGCGCGGCTAGCTTGAGCCTCATCTCGTCGGATAACGGCGGCCACGTCGCAACAACGTCGGTGATCTGCTGCCGCAGGGAGGCGGCTTCGAGGTCGCGGCGCGCGATGCGGTCATCGTACGCGGGCCGGCTCGGGCCGGGCGCGGCTGGGCGAGGTCGGCGAGCGTGACATTCTTGCGTGCCAGGGCGCCGCGCATGATCGGGGCGCTCCCTGCCGGCTTGCGGCTGTTTCAGCTGATCCCTGCGGTCAACCACTCCCGGCCGCAAAGCCCCGCGCCAGCCGGCTGCACGCAGTTTTACTCCTGGCACGGAAATCCAAACTATCGGGAGATCGTGCAGAGTGCCGGCAGTCTCCGCCTCCCCGGGCCGGGCAAGGGAGGGTGGACCGCGATCCCGGTACGGGGGCATCCGGGGCGTGCCACCCGCAACCTGATCACCTGGCGCGAAGACGGCCGGACCGACTTCATACTGGCCGGGCCGGGCACGCACGGACCGCTGGCGCTGAGCACCAGGCAGCTCATAACCATCGCGGACAGCTCGCCAACCGGATAACAGCGCCCCCTTGCACTGCATGTCAACGGTCACTGGGAAATCCGGTTGGGTGGCCTTGCTTTCTCCGGGCTGGCGGCCACCAGTTTCCAGGCTGCTGGCCGCTTCCCAGGAAGCCGACCCTGAGTGGTCCCAGGTGTGCGCGGCGGCCGTGGAAGTCGCCACGCTAATCGAGAACGAGTACCAGTCAGGCAGGGACGAGGGCGAGCCGAACGCCGCCCGGCGATGGGTCGAGAGGCGCTTCACCGACCGGTTTGACGTGGGAAGCGACTACCTGCGGCGGCACGACCGGCTCGCCTGCCATGAACGCGACGCTGAACTACACCGACGGCAGCTCGAGACAACCTCTGACCACCTCTGTGCAGAACTGGGTCGATTCCAGCGGTTCCCAGATCGTGCCCGATCACGAGGATCTCGGGACCACGGCCAGCACCTCGGCAGCCGCGTCTGTATGAGGTGCTGACCAACACGGGCTCGTGCGTGAGGTCGGGCCATGCACTGCATATCTTGGCGATCGGCACCAGGCCGGTATCGGCTGGCCACGGTCCGACGGGCGGGGTCGGTCTGGACGGGCACGTACGCGGGCCCGATGGACACGAGCATCCCCCGTCCGGCAGTTCGCTGAACAACACCACGCTCCGCGAGGTAGTCACGACCACGTCGCTGGGCAGCGGCGGAAGCTTGCGGATTCAGCTGTCGAACGCGGGCTCGCTGGTGCCGGTGACCTTCGACGATGTGACCGCCGGAGCGCAGTCGAGCGGTGAGGCGACGGTCGCGGCACCGGCCGCGGTGAAGTTTGGCGGGTCGACGAGCGTGACGATCCCGGCCAGGGCCGTTACGGAACTACGCGACAGCTGAACCCAACCTGCGGGACGTGATCGTGTCCGTTGGCGCGAGCGATGTGCTGGCGGGCGATTCTCTGGCCACGATCATGACGTTCCCTTATCGCTAAGAATTGACTACAAAGGTTCCTACACCTCGGCGCGCAGACAGCTCACGGAGAAGCTGCGAGCACCTCGCCGATGGCGTGCCGTGCGCAGTTCGCGAGCGCCGGGTTGGTGTCCCTGCAGTCCCGCAAATAGCCCAGGGCCTGGGACAGCACGCGCCCGCGTCCGCGGAGCCACGTCACGTCGTCCACGTCCAGCGCCGCACGGAACTCGTCGCGGACGTTCGCGGGCAGCAGGTACCACACGGGAAACAGGTCGCACGCCGGATCGCCGACCGCAGCTCAGCAACTTCCGGAGCTCGGACGAGTTGGCCCGCGCAGCCCGTGCGGCAACGGTTTGTAGATCGCATCGACATCGCACGCTTCGATCACGACTCGTACGAGTCGTGCACCGCCTCGACGCCGTACCGGCGCGCGAGGCTTCGGCCCGCGCTCGCTCCCGTACGGCGACCAGCCGGTTCCCTACTTCCCGGGGCGGGGTCGACGATCGCGGCAGGGGTGGGTGGCGCTGGTGCAGAATCAGGGCACGATCGCGGCCACGGTGGGCGAGCCCTGGCGTGTCGTTCGCGGCCGGGGTGCAGTTGCCGGCGAACTCGCTGACCCGGTGCAGGTGATGATCAGCCGTTACGGCGGGGTGGCCGAATCGGACGGCGGGCTCGCCGCGCGACAGTGGCAGGGCACCCCGCAGGAGTGACGACGTGTCAGTCGACTCATTACGCGGCGTAACGCCGTCCGCGACAATAGACGTGCGGGTCGCCCGACCCGCAGACGAAGCGGGCCGGGCGGCTGCGGTAACAGCCGTTGATCCCGGCCCTGACCGCTAACAAGGAGACGGCTGTGAATCAGAGTAGAAGCCACCCTGCCGACAGCGCTACGCCGATTGCGCGAGCTGACGCGCCTGGATCTGGTGTCGGGCCGTGGCGTGTTCTGCTGCTGGACCGTGAACCCGCGAGCGGCACAGCGAACTGCTCGCGTCGCAGGCTGACCGGCCGCCCCGGTATCAGCTACCGGCTGGACCTGACGACGAGTGCGTCCGGTCGATGATGCCGTGGCCTGGGACTACTTGATCGTGAAGTTATCAAGCCACGTCTTGTTGTTCCAGCGCAGGATCTCCTGGTTGTCGGAGGCACCGCTGGCGGCGAACACGCCGACCGACCAGCAGGCCTTGCCCGACGCGCAACTGACGCCGTTCAGGCTGTTGAAGTCCGCGGTTCGCGAGCCGCCGGGGTCGGGGGCGGAAGCTACCACCCACCTGGCGCCCGTCCAGTGCAGCACCTGGTTCAAGGTGCCGGTCGGCGAGCTAACGGCGCCGTAGTCACCGACGGCCCAGCAGTTATGGGCGGCGGCGCAGCCGACGGCGAGCAGCAGGTTGGCCGAGCCCGTCCCGGTGCCACCCGGCTCAGGGACCTTGGCCGTCGACCACCTGCGGCCGTTCCAGTGCAGCGCCTCGTTCAGCTGATAGCTGCCGTACACGCCGTAGCTTCCGACCGCCCAGCAGTTTCTGGCGGACGTGCACGCTAGCTGGTCAAGTCCGTCATAAGTGCCGGGCTTGGTCCCGTCCGGGTTGGGCACCCGTGCCGTCGACCACTTCCTGCCATTCCAGTGCAGCATCTCGTTGCGCTGGATGAAAGTACCCGCCGCCTTGCCGTACTCCCCGTCCGCCCAGCAGTTCGCCGCAGTGAGGCACGAGACCCCGGTCAGCCCGTTCAGGTCCCCGTTCCGCGTGCCAGCCGGGTTGGGCACGCTTACCTCGGACCACTTCTTGCCGTTCCAGTGCAGGATCATGTTGAAGTTCACCTGGATCCCGACGCCGTAGCCGCCGACGGCCCAGCAGTTGCGCGCCGTCAGGCAGGCGACATCGGACAGGTAACTGTAGGCATTGTTCGTCGTTCCGCCTGGACTTGGTGTGCTGACCAGGGTCCACTTGCGGCCCGTCCAGTGCAGGGCATCGCTGAGAAGAGCATTGGAGCCGCGCACGCCGTAGGCGCCTACGGCCCAGCAATCAGCCGCCGACCGGCAGCGGACATCGTAAAGGGTGTTGTCATCCCCGCTTGAGGATCTGTCCGGACTCGGGATGTAGACGTTCCGCCACCTCGTGCCGTTCCAGCGCAGCGTCTCATTCAGCGAGCTCGGCGCGGTCCCCTTGTGACTGCTGGTGACATTCCGGTAGCCGGCGGCCCAGCAGTCATCCGCCGAGATGCAGGAGACAGCCGCGAGGTTCCCGGCCACTGCGGGCCGGGCGGCTCGGGAGGCCGGGGCGACCGGGGTCGCGTTCGCGACACCCATGCAGGACACGCCCGTGACGATCGCGGCACTGAACAGCAACACGCGAGAGCGCCATTGCTGTTTGAGCATGCTGGCGTTTCCCATCGGCAATCATCCTTTGCCCAGGTTGGTATTCGATCAGGCCATTTGCGGCTGATCGCGTGGCAAATCAGAGGCTAAACGGACCGGTGCGCCGCACGCAATTCACCGCGTCCGATGGGATTGAGCAATCCAAGAGAAAAATGGCCGTGAATTCGCGCATTCTATCGGGTAGGGAGTGAAGCGCCCGAGCGTTCAACTGAGAGAAATTATTCGGATGAACGCCGAGCCAGTTACCCTTTGGGGTAGGGCCACCGGCGAAGGCGACCGCGCGATCACGAGCACCTGGCTGCGGTCGAAGTGGTCGAGAAACGCTGCGAGCTGGAATCCGTACAGGCTTGGCGCGAGGTATCGGTCATCGAGCAGGGCCGTCTCCGCACGGCGTCGCTCCCGGCCAGCTGACACCTGGTGCATGTACATCGACCGCATGCGGGCGATGGGATCGCGCACCACGTAGACGAGACGTGCGTCCGGGACGACCTGAGCCATCCGCTCGGGGACGCCGCGGAAGGCCGACGCACGCCGCGCGGCAGGTACAGCTCTGGCCACAACTCGGTCAACAGCCCGCGGTCCAGGCTTACCGGGCTTCCCGAAGACGCAGATCCCGGCAGCTTGCTCCCAGTCAGCCTCTGTAACCGTGCATCGGCTGTCCAGGACGGTGACCATGCAGGTAGCAAGGCCGCGGGAATCCAGGACCAGAGTCCTCCAGCGCGGCACACGCGCCCAGCGGCCGACCCTGGCGCCAACCTCACGCCGCGGCGAGCCCGGACCGCTGGGTGCTACCTGACGGTCAGCCATGAGCGGCCGACGGGGCGGATTTACCTTCGGCCTGATTCTCGCTGGCGTCATGGCCGCTGTTTTCGCGGTCATGGTCGTCAGCATCCGGTGTTGCGACGACGCCAGACCGTACGATGGGACCGCCCGGTCTTTCAGCCGTCTGGCGGTTCTGAGAGATCGAAAGCCGTGAGGAAAGACCCGTGATTGATGAACTGCCGTTGCACGACAACGCCGTGGGTGTGCTGGACTCCTCCCACGAGCTGACGTTGGACACCTTGGCGGCGGCGCTGGCCGGACGGGAGAGCTGGGTCCTGCAGGAATTCCTGGACCGGCTCAGGGAGACCGGACTCGAGCGCGGGGCTCCGGTGGCGCGGGAGACCCTGCTCGCCGCCGCGCGGCGGGAGGCGGAAACCCGCGGCGACAACGCGGTGCGCTGCGAGTACCTGCTCCTGGGTGCGTTGCGGGCGGGCGGGTCGGGCCAGGCGCTCGACCGCGCCAGGAAGATTTTCCAGGAGCTGATGGCCGACCGCGCGTACGGCAGGTACCTGCGTCTTCGGGCCCTGCCAAGACCGGAGGGAGCCCTGCCACCGTGCGCCATTCTCGTAGCAGGACTACCCGGCACGGGCAAGTCCACCCTGGCCGAGGCGCTGGCGCAGTCGCTTCGTGCCCCGGCGTTCTCGATGGACTGGGACTTGGGAACGCTGATGCCGTTCGGGGTGCTGCGTCCTGACAACACGTGGCCGCTGTCAGAGTTGATGATGGTCTCGTCGATGGCCCGCCAGCTTCAGCTCGGAACTGACGTGATCGTCGACGGGGCCGGCCTGCGGGCCGAGGAAAGGCGCCGTTTGCAGGCCGTGGCGCAGGCGCTCGGGGCCGTGGTCATCGGCGTGGAGTGTGTGTGCTCCGACGAGCAGGTACACCGTGGGCGGCTGCAGGGACGCTCGCGCGGTATCCCGGGCTGGGCGGCGACCGTCTCGTGGGAGCACGTCAAGCGGATGCGAGAACTCTGGGAGCCATGGGAAGAACCCCACCTCGTCCTGGACAGCGCGGTACAGACACCGGCTGCCGGTCTGGCGGTTGTGCTCGCATCAGTCCAGGCGTCGCGGGTGGCTGAGGAATCAGGCGCTAGCTTGTAGCCAAGACGCGTAAAAGATGCTGACGCCGAGCAGCACGCACAAGCTGGAGATCAGCCAGAACCTGATCACGATCGTGGTCTCTGCCCAGCCGAGCATCTCGAAGTGGTGCTGCAGTGGCGCCATCTTGAACACCCGGCGTCTGGTCATTTTGTAGTAGCCGACCTGAATCACGTCGGACATCGTGACGGCCACGAACAACCCGCCGAGCAGGACCAGCAGCAGTTGCGTCTTGGTGCAGATGGCAAGACCCGCCAGCCCTCCGCCCAGGGCCAGCGACCCGGTGTCGCCCATGAAGATCTTGGCTGGCGGCGCGTTCCACCACAAGTAGCCGACGCAGCCCCCGAGCACTGCGGAAGCCACCACCGCCAGGTCGAGCGGATCGCGGATCTGGTAATTCTGCGGCGCCAGGAGAACCGTGACGTCGTTGCGCGCCTGCCAGATGCCGATCAGCATGTACGCCGCCAGCACTGGCGCGGCCGAGCCCGCCGCCAGCCCGTCCAGCCCATCGGTAAGGTTGACCGCATTGGAAGTTCCGGCCACGATGATGACTGCCCAGATCACAAAAGGCAGCGTGCCAATATCAGGGCCGATGTCCCGCAAGAACGATATGTGCGCGTCTGCGGGCGTTAAGTCAAAGCCGTCCGGATGCTGCAGTACTTCCACCGCGAACACGGCAGCGATGAGGACCTGGCCGATCAGCTTTGCGCTGCTGCGCAGCCCGAGACTCGTTTGCCGGAAGATCTTGATGAAATCATCGACAAACCCGACCAGGCCGAGGCCTGTCATCAGCAGCAGCACCAGGACTCCCGAGACTGAGATCGGATCCCCAGTAACGGCGTGCGCAACCCCATAGCCGATCAGCGCCGCGACTATGAAGACTGCACCGCCCATTGTCGGCGTGCCCCGTTTGGTCTCATGGGACCTGGGGCCATCGACCCTGATCGGCTGACCGTAGCCTTTGCGCCGCAAGAGCTTAATGAACAGCGGCGTTCCAAATAGCGCCGTAAGCAGCGCCACGAAACCGGCGAGAATGATCGTCTTCAACGGAGGGCACCCTCCTCGCGGGCCACGCCCGGAGCCATCAGCGCCGGACCAGATCGGCCCGCAGTCCGGTGGCCGAAGATCCGGTCAACTGCCCAAACCCGGCAGATGGGCGGGAAGGATATCCTTTGGGTCGCTGGCCACTGGCACGGAAGGAGCCTATCGGCTCATTCCGCCTTGTGCTGGCGGTTAGGGTCGGCCGGAGTTGTCCGCTTCCGAGGCGATCAGCCTACGGTCGCGGTGGGATCTGCTGCAGTGCCCAGGTGTTGCCGTCCGGGTCGCTGAACGTGACGAACGAGCCCCATGGCTGCACATCAACGTCGCTGGCCTGCACACCGTGCGCGAGGAGATGCTGCCGGGCCGCCTTGACGTCGGCGACCACGACCTGAACCCCCTTCTGCGAGCCCGGCACCATCTCGGTGATCCCCGTGCCCATCACAACGGAACACGCCGAACCGGGAGGAGTGAGCTGGACGAACCGCAGCGCCTCGCTGACCTGATAGTCGTGATCAGCGGCGAAGCCGACCTGGTCCACGTAGAAAGCCTTCGCGCGGTCGACATCGGTCACCGGTATAGCTACAAGCTCGATCTTCCAGTCCATGTCCGCAAGCTATACCCAGCTTCGGACAGCCCAAGTGCTGGATCACACTGTCGCCCGCATCTTTGTCACCAGCCTGTCGAACATCGGGTAGGCGGCCCTCCCCCCGATCGCGTCGATCGACGGCTGCCACATCTCCCACCGATCGATAAGACGGCGGCCGAGCAGGGTCTTGATCATCTCGAAATCAAACCCGCCGTGTTTCTCAAGCGCACCGAGTTGCTCGAAGTAGTCGAGCTCCCGATACAAGACGTAGGCCTGGACCGAGTTCTGCGCAATGAACCGCGTCATCGCATCGCGCAACGCTTCTGCCGTCTCGAACTGCGCGACAAGACGACGCGTCTCCACCAGCGGTTCTTCGTCCCAGCGCCTGAAGAACTCGACTGCCGTCGCAGCCTGCCGACCGATTCGTGCTTCCCGGGCTTGCTGGCCTGCGAAAATGACAGCGCCGATCGCGCTCAGCAACCCGATGGCGCTTACCGCGGTCGCAATCGCTGTGACTTGCTCGGCCCAGTTCGGCATGAGGCGGCCCTCCAATCTATGGTTCCGCACGTCACCGCGCCCGCCGCCCGGTACCCGGCCGGTCCATCCAACCGCGTCCTCGGTACGGCCGAATCGCAGAACGCGGGGCAACCCTGCTACGAGCCGTACCCGCCAGACACGACGCTCCTGACCGACACGGAACGATCCGCTGGCCACATTGCGACCTCTCTGCTGGTGCGCAGGGGTATGTCGCAGCCGCGGTTAGTCAGCATTCCCACCAGCCGAGCACTCGGAGCGCACGGAGCGTGTTCCAGCGGCTCGGCTCACCTGCGCCACCCTCAAGTGCGAAGTGGACGCGGCCGGGATGGACGCGGTCGAGCAGCCAGCGGCCGTCCGCCTGCCGCTTCGAGCGCACGACCTCCACGGCCTCAGTCATCCGGGAATCCGGCTTGGCGCCTGAACTGCGGAAGTAGTCGAGCGCGCGCAGCACGTCGTAGCGCCAGTAATAAGGGAAGGCGAAGTCGAGATACGCCGGATTGACGACATCGCCGGTGCTCTTGCGGCGGAACAGGCTTCGCTCAAGCAGATACTCCTCCCCGCCGCGCCGCGCCTCGCGCACGGCGGCGGACCCGCCGGTCGCGCGCTCGAACTCAAGCAGCCCGTCGAGCACGGTAATCGTCGTGTCGAACGAGGAGCGTACCGATCCGTTCTCGGCCTCGCAGTTCCATCCGCCATCAGCGAGCCGCTCGCCGAGGATCCGCTCCACGAGCGGCGAGACGTCGACGTTGTAGTAGGCGCCCGTCTCGATCGTCCGTCCGTTGATGCACGGCTCGACCTCGCCGTCGAAGTACCGTTGTCCGGCGTGCTCCCAGCGCCCGTGCTCGGCGACGAGCGAGATCGCGCGGCGGGCCGCCGGCGACGCCGGGTCGAGCCCGAAGATCTGCAGGGACTGCAGGCTGTGCATTGTCGCTGTCCAGGGCTGCCCAGGTTCGCCGCCGGTGTAGGACGCCGGGAAGCAGGCGCCGCCATCCCACAACCCATCCTCGCCCTCAAGCGCCAGAAGACGGGCGCCCCAGCCCTCGTGCTCCACCCGCGCTCGTTCGGCGGCGATCTCGTCTGGCGAGGCGTCGGTGAGATCGCGCAGCACCTGCCAGCGGATGGCCGGGTCGGAGTCGAGCAGCCAATCGATCACGGTCGTCAGCGTAGTCATCGACGACTCCTGGATGGTGGCATTGAGGTTGTAATCCGTCATGAGGCTCACGCTAGATCTGATTCCGGACAATCGCCGTCCGGAAGGTGTTGCGGGCGTTGCTGAAGATTCGGAAAGTTCGATCCTGCCGGGCCGCCAGCCCAGCCTGGCCGTCTCGATCAGCGCGCCGAACACATCACCCAGTCATCCCGTCCAGCCAACGTCCAGCCGCCCGCTGCCCTTTGGGTCGCGCTGATGTTCGCCGGTCTTCATTTGGATACTTTTTGGTCTTCATTAGGTCGCCGCTCTTTTGCCGCTTATCGCGGCATCCCAGACTGGGAGAACTAATCCCACGCGCCGAACCGGACCAGAGCATCACTTGCAGCGACCTGACGTTGAGTGGCGAAGGTTCTAAGTAAGCGCACAGTAGTTCAAAACTGGCGAATCCGGCGATCTCTCTCGTAGAGGCTGATGAATGATTAGTAATGCTGACCGGCTTATCGTAGCATTTTGCCTTACGAAAGCGTGCACGCCGGAATGTGGTCGAGAAAGATGCATGGACCCGGCGAAACGCCATCGGAGGATCTGTGCCTCAGGTTAGGTCCACGAGCGATGTTCCGGTAAGCGAGCGAGCAGAGTACTGGCGCAGCATGCTCTGCGACGATCTAGCGCCGCACGAGGTGACAGTCAGCAATTGCTCTTCTGTGACTGGTCTGCTGGCCACCGCGAACGTCGGGCTCCTCTTGGTGCGAGACGGCCGGGGCCCGGCGACCAGCATGTCCAGGACGCCTTCCTTGATCCGCCGATCAGATCCCGAACTGGCCTATCTGCTGGTCCAGGTAGCTGGCAGGTCTTTAGTGAGCGTGGGCGCTGAACGGCCGGTGCTGCTCAGGCCGGGAGATCTCGTCATCGGTGACACATCCAGGCCATCCCGCTTTGAGGCTTTGGCACCATCCCACATGTACCGGGTTGTATTGCCGCGATCTTTGCTGCCGCTGAGCAATGACGAGCTTGATCGCGCCGCCGGAGCGCTGATTTCCGGTGGCTCCGGCCCTGGATCAGTGCTCTTCGAACTGGTCAGGCAGCTCGTCTCGCATGTGGACGACGAGAGCCTGGCGGCGAACGTGGCGATGTCTGTCGCCTTCGCCGACATGCTCGCAGCGCTCACCGCCGCTCGTTTTGACCTCACGCTGTCGACGCCCGGTCTTGGCCGCTCACAGGCCCTGCTCATGCGCGTGAAAGCCTTCATCGAACTCAACCTGGGCGATCCGGCGTTGTCACCGTCGGCAGTCGCGACCGCTCATCACATTTCGCTGCGCCAGCTGCAGCACCTGTTCGCGGCAGAGCATGAAACCACGACCGAGTGGATCAGGCGCCGGCGGTTAGAGCGATGCCGCGCCGATCTGCTCGACCCCTCAAACGCGGATCACCCGGTTGGGGTCATCGGAGCGAAATGGGGTTACCGAACGCCAGCGAGCTTCAGCCGGGCATTCGGAGCTCATTTCGGCATGCCGCCCAAGGCCTACCGAACCGCTCACAGTCTTGGGTGCAGCCACGATGCCGACGCGGAAGATATACGCGTACGGCACATCAGTCTGCGCGCTGAGCCAATGACACATCGGGGCGAACCACCCAGTATTGGTTGGGTTCAGTCGGCCAGCGATCACCTGGGATGGCGGATGCAAGACGTCGGTACGGCCCGGATCAATAACCCCTTGCCGTCAGAAGCGCCAGCATCCGCGCGACCCGCAAGTCACTCCGCCGCCGAACTTGAAATTCGGCTCGCGGTTATCTGGCGCGAAGAGCTGAACGTCGACGAGGTTGGCTTGGACGACAATCTCTTCGACCATGGCGGCCAGTCAGTTCTGCTGATCCGCGTGCACCACCGACTCGTGAAAGAACTCGCCCTGCAGATCCCGATCGTCACCCTGTTTCGCTACCCCACGGTCCGCGGGCTCGCCGCGCACCTCTCCGGCAGCGCCGAAGGTCGAGGTAGAGGCGACCAGCTGGCCGAACGCAGGCACGCTGGCCGCGAGCGTCTCGAATCGCGCCGATCGGTCCGCAACACCGGGCTAGGTCAGGCCGACCAGCAGCACTCCTGACCGAACATTTCGCAACCCAGGTCGCCAGTCCAGGAATCGCCATGGATTTCGAAGTTGATCCTGATCATTGCCAGCTCCGCGACTCGCTGATGCGCTTCCTGCGCAGCGAGGTCACGCAGCTTGAAGAAGAGCTTGACCGCGCTCTCGACGTGCCACCCAAGACGGTTCGTCAGCTGGTCCGGCAGCGGTCGGCTGAGCTGGGATTCTACGGCGCCGACTTCCCGGAGTCGGCGGGCGGCTCGGACTTGCCGCAAGTGGCGATGGTGCTGCTCAGGGAGGCCGCAATGGGTACCGGGATGCGGCTGGCCACCGACGTCTTCTATAACGCGGAGGGACCGAGCCCGATCTTGCTCAGCGGGACCGTCGAGCAGCGGGAGCGTTACCTTGAGCCCTTGGTGGCAGGTCGGCTGGCCAAATGCTTCGCGCTGACCGAATCAGAAGCGGGCTCGGACGTGATGGCGATGCGCACCCGCGCGGACCGCGATGATCACGGATGGGTGATCAACGGCTCGAAGAGCTTCATCAGCGATGCCGACCGGGCCGACTTCGCCATCGTGTTCGCGATCACCGACCGCGAACGGGACGGCGAGCCGGGAATCACCGCGTTCATAGTGGAGGCGGGCACTCCTGGCTTCAAGGTGACCGGCGCCCACCGGGGCATGTCGGGCGAGGAGGTGTTCGACCTCACTTTCGAGGACTGCCGGGTGGGCGATGACCAAGTGGTCGGAGGCCAGGACGGAGTGGACGTCGCCTTCTACCTCGACCTGCAGTACTTCGCGCTGCCGAGGCTGTCGATCGCGGCGACCTGCAACGGCATCGCCGACTGTGCCCTGCGGCTTGGGATCGCGCACGCCAAAAGCCGCTCGGCCTTTGGCGGGGCGATTGGGCGCTTTCCGCAGGTGCAAGCGCTCATTGTGGATTCGATTATCGAGCTCAAGGCGTCGCGGCTGATGACCTACGAATGCGCCGCCATGTACGACCGCGGTGATTTGCCGATGGTCGAGGCGTCCGCAGTCAAGCTCTACGCGACCGAAATGGCGAGCCGCGTAGTCGACCGGATGATCCAGGTTCACGGAGCGTCGGGCTGGACGCGCGACCTGCCCTTGGAGCGGCTCTACCGGCACGCTCGCGCGTTCCGGATCGTGGACGGCACCACCGAGGTCCAGCGCTGGACCATTGCGCGCACGATCGGATTGGTGTGAAGTGAAAATAACGCCGATACCAGACCTCATCGGAGCGGTGCGCTCCGACGCTCCGCCGTCCGACCTGCTCGCCTGCGAACTGCCAACCCGGTTTCGCGCGGCGTACATCCGCAAGGACGAGATTGGCCTCTTCGACGGAGCGGCTGGCACAGCGGCCAACGATGTCAGGCGTTCCATCCACGTCGGTGAGGTCGACATGCCCGACCTCGCGCCAGATGAGGTCGTCGTGGCGGTGATGGCGGCGGCGGTGAACTACAACACCGTGTGGTCGGCGATCTTTGAGCCGGTACCGACGTTCCGGTTCCTCGAGAAGTTTGGCGGCCGGAACCACTGGAACGCGCGCCATGACTTGCCTTACCACGTGCTTGGCTCGGACGCTGCGGGCGTCATCGTGCGAACCGGCAGCGGAGTGCGGCGCTGGCAGGTAGGCGACCACGTGGTCATTCATTGCGTCGTCGGCGACGAGGAGGACCCGGACGCGCACGACGACAGCATGATGGCCAGGTACCTGCGGATCTGGGGCTTCGAGACCAATTTCGGCGCGTTCGGCGAATTCACGGTCGTCAAGTCGACCCAGCTGATCACCAAGCCGGCTCACCTCACCTGGGAAGAAGCCGCTGCCAGCACGCTGTGCGGCGGCACCGCCTACCGGATGCTGGTAGGGACCCATGGTGCCCGGATGAAGCAGGGTGACATCGTGCTGATATGGGGCGCGACCGGCGGCCTCGGATCCTACGCGGTGCAGTTCGTGCGCAACGGCGGCGGGATCCCGGTAGCGGTAGTCAGCTCGCAGGACAAGGAGGACTTGCTGCGGCGCCAAGGCTGCGAACTCGTCATCAACCGCCATGAGCTTGGTCTCAGCGGCGCCGGGATGCGCGATCCCAAGGCCGGCCGGATGCTTGGCGAGCAGGTCAGGCGCCTCGCCGGAGGGGACCCGGACATCGTGTTCGAATACCTGGGGGCCGAGACGTTCGGCGCCTCCGTCTACGTGACGCGTCGAGGTGGCGCGGTGGTCACCTGCGGTTCGAGCACCGGGTTCCGCCACGAATTCGACAACCGCTTCCTGTGGATGAACCTCAAGCGCATCATCGGCAGCCACGCTTTCAACTACCGAGAGGCAGTCGAGACGAACCGGCTGATCGTGCGCGGAGCGATCTGCCCGACACTGTCAAAGGTCTACCCCCTGGCCGACACCGCCATCGCGACCAGGGCCATTCAACTCAACCAGCACGTCGGCAAGATCGGGGTGCTCTGCGCCGCGCCGAGCGAAGGCCTCGGCGTCACCGATCCAGAGGCCAGGGAACGAATCGGCGAGGACAAGCTGGCTCTGTACCGCAATTACGCGGTGCCGGCGGAAAGGGCATAGATGTCCAGCGATCAGCTCGTGCCCGAGCTCATCGAGGCGCGTGCGGCGGCCGATCCGCAGGCCATCGCGGTTAGCTGCGCCGGCGAGGACGTGACCTACGGCCGGCTCAATGCCCGCGCGAACCAGCTGGCCCACAGGTTGCGCGGTCGCGGCGTTGGCAAGGAAAGCGTGGTGGCCGTCAGGTTCCCCCGGGGCACTGAATATATCGCCATCCTGCTTGGCATTCTCAAGAGCGGCGCCGCCTACCTGCCGTGCGACCCGATGCTGCCAGCCGACCGACTCGAGTACATGCTTCGTTCGGCCGGGGCCAGTCTCGTGCTCACCGATCCGATGGCGGCGCGGCAGCCGGGGGTAACATCCGATGCCGAGGTCGAGATTCTCGATGTCAGCCAGTCCGGCGCGTGGCCCGAGCATGATCCAGAGCTGACCCTGCGATCCCGGAATCTCGCCTACGTGATCTTCACCTCCGGATCCACCGGCCGACCGAAACCGGTGGCGGTCGAACATCGGTCGCTGACGGCGCACGCTCGCGCCGTCACCGAGCTATGGCATCTGACCGCGGGCGACCGGGTGCTCCAATTTGCCAATGCCGGATTCGACGTACTGGCCGAAGAGGTCTTTCCGACCCTGGCTTGCGGTGGGCGCGTCGTCATCCTCCCCGACCCGACGATCCCGGCCGCCGATCTTGAGCACTTCCTGGCCGAGCACGCGGTGACCGTCGCCAACATCCCTACCCCGCTTTGGAGCCACTGGACCGCGGATCTAGACGAGGAACCGCGTCCGCTCCCGGCATCGCTCCGGCTCCTGATCGTCGGCAGCGACGCGGGATACGTCAGCACGCTGGCGACCTGGCAGAAGCACTCCGGCCTGCCCGTCGCCAACGCCTACGGCGTCACCGAATCGACGATCACGGCCACCTGGGCGTTGTTTGAGGCTCCAAACTTGCCTGAGGCATCGACGCTGCCGATCGGCCGGCCGATCCCAGGCGCCCGGGCCTACGTCCTCGACGCCCAGCTCAGGGAGGTATCCCCGGGCACCCCGGGTGAGCTCTACCTGGGCGGGCTGCCACTGGCTCGCGGCTATCACGGCCAGCCCGAGCTGACCGCCGGCCGTTTCGTTCCTGATCACCTCGGCGGCAGGCCAGGCGCTCGACTCTATCGCACCGGCGACCGGGCCAAGGTCACCGCTGCGGGCTGGATCGAACTGATCGGGCGGGTTGACGACCAGGTGAAGATCCGCGGGTTCCGAGTCGAACCCAGCGAGGTCACGCATGTACTCGCCTCGCACGAACATGTGGCGGAATGCTATGTCGCCGCCATCCGCGGCGGAACCGAGCAGGGCGATGTGACTCTTGCCGGCGACGTGGTCCCCGCGAATCCCAGGTACGTGCCTTCGGCAGCGGGTCTGCGAACATACCTGGCGCAGCGGCTACCCGACTACATGATCCCGGCCACCTTCATCATCGTGGACGCGCTCCCGACGACACCGGCGGGAAAGGTCGACTACCGGTCGCTTCCGGCTTACACGCCGGATGCCCTGCGGGCCGCGGCGCCATACCAGCCGCCGCGAAGGCCGATCGAGCAGCTGATCGCGCAGGTCTGGCAAGAAGTGCTGCGCGCGCGGCGGATCGGAATCGATGACGACATCTTCGAGCTCGGCGGTCACTCCCTGACGATGATGCGGATCGCCGCGAGGCTGGCGGCATTGGGGATCCGGATGTCGGCCCGCGACCTCGCCGCGCACCCGACGATCCGAGGCCTGGCCCGGCACTTGGACGGCACCGCCGCCGCGCGTGAGCCGCTTCCGCCCGTCATGGCCGAGCCTGCGGGCGAACGAGCGCCTCTCACCTTCCAGCAGGAGCAAGTCTGGTTCCTAGCCAAGCTGGTCTCAGAGAGCATCGCATACCACGCACAGACCACTATCAGGATCATCGGGCAACTGCGGGCCGATGTGCTTGACCGCACCATCACCGAGATCGCCCGGCGGCACGAGATCCTGCGCACGACCTTCGAAGAAGCCGACGGCACGCCCTGGCAGGTCGTGCATCCAGCGGCGGAGATGACGGCCGTCCGGGTGGAACTCGCCAAGGACGCGGTAGAGAACTATGTCCAGGGGCTGCTTAAGGACCCGTTCGATCCTTCCGTCCTCCCGCTCATCAGGTGGACGCTCATCAAGGTCAGCGAGAGCGAATTCGAGCTCGTGCTGGTCGAGCACCATCTGATACACGACGGCTGGTCATTCGCGCTGCTGATGGGCGAACTCACGGCCATCTACAATGCCTTCGCCGCAGGGCGGCCGTCGCCGCTGGCCGACGCCGGCTTCCAGTACGGCGACTACGCGCGCTGGCAACGCGCTGCCCTTGGCTCACCCGCTCTGACGAGCCAGCGCGCCTATTGGGCTCGGCGGCTCGCCGAGCAGCCGCCTCCGCTGGCGCTGCCCTACGATCGTCCCCGGCCCAAGGTCCAGACCTTTGGCGGCCAGACCCTGCGGGTCGAGCTGCCGCCCAGCCTGCCCGGCGCGGTACGCGCGTTCTGCCGTCATGAGCGCACCACCTTGTTCACCGTCCTGTACGCCGCATTCGCCGTGCTGCTTCATCGTTACACCGGAGAACGCGACATCTGCCTGGGCTCGGCGTTCGCCAATCGGCAGCAGATCGAGACTCAGGGCCTGCTCGGCATGCTGGTCAACACCGTGCTGCTGCGCTGCGAAGTTAGCGGCCGGGCGCCATTCCGAGACCTCGTGAGGCAATGTCATGAGGTGCTGCTTGACGCTGGCGCCAATCAGGAGCTGCCGTTCGGTGAGCTGGTCAGGACGGTCAATCCAGACCGCGACCTGACGCGCAACCCGCTCAGCCAGGTGCTGTTCAGCGCGAACGACTCCCCGCTGCCCGACATGGAGCTGACCGGCGCCAGCGCGACGATCTTCGAGCGCGGCAACGGCTCGTCGAAGATGGACCTGGATGTCGTCGTCATTCCGCGCGCAGAGAGCCGGTTCCGCAAAGACACCGACACCAGCACCGATGACCGGATCATGCTGCTATGGGAATATAACACCGATCTTTTTGACGAATCCACTATGCGGCGAATGATCGACGGGTACTTCCGGTTGCTGGGCGCCGCTGTCACCGAGCCTGACCTTCCAGTCGGCGACCTGCCGCTGCTCAGCGAGGCCGAGCAGGATCGTGTGCTCAGGCGCTGGAACCCAGCCGAGACCGGCTCCGAGTTCGCGCCCGTCCACCTGGAGGTCTTAGCGCAGGCGCGTCGCGCACCTAACGCGATAGCCGTCGTCGAAGGCCAGCGCTCGGTGTCCTACGGAGAACTCGTTGATCTCTCCCGTCGGGTCGCGGGCACGTTGCGGCGGCACGGCGGCACGGCTGGCTCCATCATCGCGGTCTGCCTGCCGCGCGGCATCGACCTAGTGGTGGCGGAGCTTGGCGTGCTGCTGGCCGGGGCGGCTTATCTGCCTATTGATCCAGATAATCCGCGAGACCGGATCGGCTACATGCTGAGCGACGCCCGTGCCGTGAGCGTGATCACGACGGCCGAGTTCAGCGACCGGCTTCCGGCTGACGCCAGTCTGGTCAGGCTCGAGCAGGCGGCGGATGGCGATCTTGCCCCACCGCACGAGCCGAGCCCGGTAGATGCCGCCTACGCCATCTACACCTCAGGGTCAACCGGGCGCCCGAAGGGCGTCCTGGTAGAGCATGGCTCGCTCGCCAACCTCGCCCGCTGGCGACGGCGGGCCTATCGGATCACCGCGGCCGACCGGATGACCATGTTCGCCTCGCCCGGATTCGACCCGACCGTCAGTGACATCTGGCCGACGCTGACCGCGGGTGCGAGCGTGCACGTGCCCGACCCGGAGATCCGGATGCTCCCGCACGCGCTCGCGCGCTGGCTCGTGGCCGGCCAGATTACGATGGCCGAACTGCCGACTCCGCTGGCCGAGTCGCTGCTCCTGCTGCCATGGCCCGTCCAGTGCCAGTTCCGGCTGCTTATCGCCGGAGGCGACCGGCTGCACCTGCGGCCCGCGGCCGACCTGCCGTTCGAGCTCTCGAATGAGTACGGTCCGACCGAGAATACGGCGACGTCGACCTGGGACATCGTCCAGCCGGGCGAGACCGGCCTGAACCCGCCGATAGGCCGCCCGATCACCGGCACCCGCGGCTACATTCTCGACCCACGGTTGCGCCCAATCCCACCCGGCGCTTGCGGCGAGCTCTACCTGGGCGGCGGCGGCGTAGCCAGAGGCTACCTCGGGCGCCCAGCGCTGACCGCCGGACGGTTCGTGCCCGACCCCTTCTCCCGCGAACCCGGTGCCCGCATGTACCGCACGGGGGATCAGGCGAGGCACTTGCACGATGGCCGGATCGAGTTCCTCGGCCGAGTTGACGCTCAAATAAAGCTCCGGGGCTACCGGATAGAACCTGGCGAGATCGTGGCCGCGCTTCGCCGCCATCCCGACATCGCGGACGCGTACGTGACCAGCGACGGTAGCCGCCTGGTCGGCTACCTGGTGGGCAAGGCCGGCAGCCAGGCTGGCGCCGCGCCGATCCGTGACCTCCTGGCCGCGGAGCTGCCCAGCTACATGGTGCCGACCGCATTCGTCTTCCTTGACAAACTGCCGACATCGGCGAGCGGCAAGGTTGACCGGCGGCGGCTTCCCGTTCCGGCTCAAGCTGGTGAGGCTTCCGAGCCGCCAGCCACTGAGCTTGAGCACCGGCTGGCGCGGATCTGGCGGCAGGTACTAGGCGTAGAGACCGTGGGGGCAACCGACAGCTTTTTCGATCTGGGCGGCCATTCGCTGCTGCTCGGCCAGGTGCACTACCGGCTCTCCAGCGAACTAGACCTAGCTCTCAGCATCGTTACTTTGTTCGAATACCCGACGATTCGCTCTCTGGCCGGATACCTCAACAGCGACGGGCCAGGGGACACGGCCGAGCGTGAGCGGCGGGGCCGGGTCCGCCGGGACGCCCGGAGCCAGGTGGAACGGCGGCGCGCCATCATCCGATCCGAGGAGCTACGGTGAGCGACGATCTCAGCTTCCTGGCCGTCATCGGGATGGCGGGCAGGTTTCCCGGCGCCCGGGATCTCGATCGGTTCTGGGAGAACCTGGCGTCGGGTACCGAATCAGTCACCACGTTCCCGCCGGAGGACGACTACATTCCGGCGTGCGGGCTCCTAGATGGCGCTGACGAGTTTGACGCCGGATTCTTCGGTTATTCACCGCGAGAGGCCCTGATCATCGACCCGCAGCAGCGCGTTTTCCTCGAGTGTGCCTGGCACGCGCTGGAGGATGCCGGTTATGACACATTGGCATGGGAAGGGATAGCCGGGATCTTCGCGGGCGGGACGGCAGGCGCCTATCTCGATACGATGCGGGCGCTGAACTTGCCTTTCGTGAACGACTTCCAGCTGAGGCTAGCCGTGAACATGGACGGCCTGGCCACCCGGACCGCCTACAAGCTCAACCTTCGCGGACCTTCGGTAACCGTGCAGACCGCTTGCTCGACGTCCCTGGTGGCGATCCACATGGCCGGCCAAGCCATTCTCGCTGGCGAGTGCGACCTGGCGCTGGCCGGCGGGGTATGCGCGCACGTGCCGCCGGAACTCGGCACCTACACAGAGGGCGGCTACCTATCGCCTGACGGTCATTGCCGCGCCTTCGACGCCATGGGCAGCGGCACCGTCGGAGGTGATGGTGTCGGGGTCGTAGTTCTCAAGCGACTGGTCGACGCGCTCGCCGACGGAGATCACGTGCGGGCGGTGCTGCGGGGCACGGCGGTCAACAACGACGGCGCCGGCAAGATCGGCTATACCGCGCCCGGCGTAGGCGGCCAGACCGATGCGATCAGGGCAGCTCATCTGGTCGCGGGCGTCGATCCGGCGACGATCAGCTACGTCGAAGCGCATGGCACGGCCACCAAGCTGGGTGACCCCATCGAAATCGTCAGCCTGACCAATGCGTTCCAGGCAGCGGGCACACCCCTGGCGAAGTGCTTCATCGGCTCGGTGAAAACCAACATCGGGCACGTTGACGCCGCCGCCGGGGTGGCGGGTTTCATCAAGACAGTGCTCGCGCTCGAGCACCGGCAGATCCCGCCAAGCCTGCACTTCGAAAAGCCAAACCCGGAGATCGACTTCGAGTCCGGCCCATTCGAGGTGAATACAGAATTGCGTGAGTGGCCGGAATCCGGAACTCCGCGCCGGGCTGGGATCAGCTCATTCGGCATCGGCGGCACGAATGCGCACGTCGTAGTGGAGGAGGCTGCCCCGGTACCGCCGAGCGAGGAGACCGGCCCGCAGTTGCTTGTGCTGTCGGCGCGCACTCCCGCCGCCTTGGACCGGGCGGCTCTACGGCTCTTCGACCATCTGAGCAAACACCCTGAACTGTCGCTGGCGGACGTTGCCTGGACACTGCAGACCGGGCGCCGTCATTTCCCCGAGCGGCTCGTCGCCGTGACTTCTCCGGGCGAGGACGGCCAGCCCATCTCGCGCCGGGCCCGCGTACCCGCCGGGGATCCGCCATCGGTGTCGTTTGTCTTCCCTGGCCAGGGAGGTCAGCACCCGGACATGGGGCGCGAGCTATACCGCGCGGCGCCGGCGTTTCGCGCCGTGGTC
Organism: uncultured Actinomycetota bacterium; assembly: GCA_963769145.1. Classification (GTDB taxonomy): domain Bacteria; phylum Actinomycetota; class Actinomycetes; order Streptosporangiales; family Streptosporangiaceae; genus Chersky-822. The sequence goes on along the minus strand of CAVYKS010000004.1, from coordinate 1,460,973 downwards.
GACGAGTGTTGCACCATCGCCACGCCCTTGCTCGGCTTCGACCTTCGCGACCTGCTCTTCGCTGGCGAGGCGGACGGTGCGGCCGGAGCCGCGCGGATCGCCCAGACGGCCATCAGCCAGCCAGCGGTGTTCATCGTCGAGTACGCGCTAGCGCGGTTGTGGATGAGCTGGGGCATCCGGCCAGCACGGGTACTCGGGCACAGCCTCGGCGCCTACGCGGCCGCGTGCATAGCAGGCATATTCACCCTCGCCGACGCGATTGCCGTGGTGATCGAAAGGGGCCGCCTGCTCCAGGACCTAGCGCCAGGCGGGATGCTCGCCGTCTCCGCGACCGAACGGCAGATCATTCCGCTGCTCACCAGCGGGCTGGATATCGCGGCTATCAACGGGCCGAGCCAGTGCGTGGTCTCCGGGCCGACCCAGGAGGTCGAAGCCTTCAGCGGGCAGCTCAATTCGCTCGGCATCGACACGCGGCGGCTGCACATTTCGGCGCCAGGTCATTCGGCCATGGTAGATCCCATCGTCGACGCGTTCCGCGCCGAGGTCGCCAAGGTCCAGCTACACGAGCCGGTCATGCCGTACCTCTCCGAGTCCTCCGGCGGGCATCTGCCTCCTGCCGCGGCGACTGAGCCGGAGTACTGGGCTGGGCACATGCGCAAGACCGTCCGCTTCAGCGACGCTGCCGCCGCGCTGCTGGCGGCACCGGAGCCGGTCGTGCTCGAAGTGGGACCGAGCCGGACGCTTACCTCATTGATCCGCCGCCATCCCGATCGGACTGATCGTCATCTCGTGCTGCCGTCCTTGCCCCATCCATCTGACGATGAGCCAGAGTTCAGCAGCGTGCTGTCCGCGGTCGGGCAGCTATGGCTGGCCGGCCTGCGGCCGGACTGGACGGCGCTGCACGCCGGAGCGGCCAGGTCAAGGGTGTCGCTGCCCGGCTATCCGTTCGAGCCCCAGCGCTTTCCCGTGGAACCTGGGGCCAAGCTGCCAGAGTTCGATGGGCTAGCGACAGAGTCAGCCTGGCGCCCTCCGTCCACGGCGATCGAGCAAGCGGTAGCTGACGTGTTCGCCGACATTCTCGGTCTTGACCGGGTCGGAGCGGAGGATGACTTCTTCGAACTCGGCGGCGATTCACTGATCGCTGCGGCGTTGAACTCCTGGGTTCGCCGAACCTATCCCATCGATATCCCGGCGAAAAGCATATTCATGGCATCAACGGTCACCGAATTCGCGGCCGTCATTGCGGACCACATAGTCGCGGAGGAACAGCGTGGTTGAAGAAGACGCTAAGCTCACCTACCGTGTTGTCCGCAACGATGAAGAGAAGTGACTGATATGCGCCCCAAGAGCCTGTGCGGTCGCGTGTCATGACGGCGCGCGGTCGAAGCTTGTGGCGGCACGGCGACTTCATGAAGCTGTGGACCGCGCAGAGCATCAGCCTGCTCGGTTCCCAGGTTACCGTTCTCGCCCTCCCGCTCACCGCGGTGATCTTGCTAAGAGCCACTCCGTTTCAAGTCGGGCTGCTGGCGACATCGCAATACCTGCCTTTCCTCGTGGTCGGCCTGCCGGCGGGCGCCTGGGTGGACAGGATGCGGCGCCGCCCGATCCTGATCACCTCCGACATCGCCCGGGCTCTGATTCTCGGGACGATCCCGCTCGCCTATGAGCTCGGCCAGCTCAGGCTCTGGATGCTCTACCCGGTCGCGTTCCTAGCCGGCATATTCAATGTTTTCTCCGACGTGGCTCAGCTCTCTTACTTGCCGAGTCTGATAGACAAAGATCAGATCACCGACGGCAACGCCAAGCTCGAACTGTCCTACCAGGGCGCGCAGCTCGCTGGTCCTGGCTTAGGCGGCATCCTCGTGCAGGCGCTGAAGGGTCCCCTCGCGATCTTGGCCGACGCGACGAGCTTCCTTGGCTCGGCGCTACTGCTGCTGACCATCAGGCGCAAGGAACCGGCTGTCAGAGCGAGAGCCGAGACGTCGTCGCTCCGCCGGGAAATCGGCGAAGGGCTGCGCTTCGTGCTGCGCAACCGCTTGCTGCGCCCGATCGCGCTTGTCACCGCCGCCACCAATATCTTCGATTTCTTTGGCATGGTGCAGGCAGTACTCACCATCTACGCCATCAGGACGCTTCATCTGACCCCGGCGAGACTCGGGATCACGCTGCTCATCGCGAATATCGGTGGCGTACTCGGCGCCGTACTCAACCAGCGGGTCGTGAACCGGCTTGGCATGGGCATGGCTATCGCGACAGCCGGCTGCTGCTCGGGCATCGCGATTCTGGTGCTGATACTGGCGACCCCGGGAAGCGCAATGCTCGTACTGGCTCTGGCCATCGGTTTCGCATGGTTCGGAATCGCGATCTACAACATCAACCAGATCAGCCTCCGCCAGCATCTCACCCCCGACTCGATGCTCGGCCGCATGAACGCGACCATCAGGTTCCTGATCTGGGGGACAATTCCGATCGGGACGTTCATCGGGGGCATAAGCGGCAGCCAGCTCGGTATACGGCCGACGCTATTGATAGCAGGCATCGGCTATCTGCTGTGCTGTCTCCCGCTCTTCCTGTCACCGATTCCCGGGTTGCGGCAGTTGTCGGACGTAGAGGTCACGCCCGTACCCGGCTCGGAAGAAGATTCGGCGCCGCGGGCGGGCCATGCCTAGTCAACGCTGGTGGCTGTGCCGCGCCCGACGCCCGGCGGCGGCGATGCGGCTGTACTGCTTTCCGCACAGCGGAGGAGCGCCCGGCGAGTTCCTGCGCTGGTCGGACGACCTGCCAGACGTTGAGGTATGGGGATTGCAGCTGCCAGGCCGCGGCCGGCGATTCGCTGAGCCGCACGTCACCAACCTCGGCGAGCTGGTCAGCTCGTTGACGGCGGAGGCAGCGCCGCATCCTCCGTTCGCCTTTTTCGGCCACAGCCTGGGTGCCCTGGTGGCCTTCGAGACGGCACGCTCGCTCCGCGCGCGGGGCCTGACGCAGCCCGTGAGAATATTCGCATCCGCACTCCCGGCTCCCGATATCCCATACCAGAAACAACCGCTGAAGGAGCTTTCTGACGATGATCTCGTGGCATCGGTAGCAGCCCAGTACGGCGACACCTTCGGCGCGGTTGGCGACGATCCTGAACTCCTCGCAAGCTCGGTGGCCTCGTTCCGGTCGGACTTCGGGATGATCGAGGCTTACCAGTACGCTGCCGAGCGCCCGCTCGACGCTGCCATTACGGCCTTCGGCGGCGTGGATGATGACATCGACACCGCCGAGCTTGCTGCCTGGCGACGGCATTCCGCCACTGCCTTCGACCTGCGGACTTTCTCTGGCGGCCATTTCTACTTTCGTGATCACCGCGAGCAGGTTCTTGCCAGCGTCAGAGCGGCTCTTGGCGGAGCCAGGGACGAATCGGAAAGCGGAGCGTTGTCATGACCGAGGAACTTGGCTTCGGCGCCCACCTAGCCTGCGGTCTCCTGCGCTGGGACATGCTGCGGCCATTCCCGCGGCAAGAACTCGCGGACCAGGTGGCCGGTGACGCGGTCGTCGAGCAGCTCTCCTCCTACCTGACCGGGAAGGTCAATCCGGCCGCGATCGAAACCGCCGGCTCGTCGGCCGAGGGCCTGCTGGCCGACCTCGGCGCTCTCGGGCTGCTTGAGATGCAAGCCGAACCGGCCTTGGGTGGCCTCGGACTGAGCGCGATGAACGCGTTCCGCGTTATCCAAGCGACAGCGAGCTGGACCTGCGCTGGCGGATTCGCGCTCGCCGCTCAGAACGGAATCGGGGCCGGAGCGCACCTGCCTGCGCTGGCCGACGGCCCGCTGCGTGAACTGATAAGCCGCCGGATGGCAACAGGCATGATCTCGGGCTCGGCCGATACGGAAGTGGCGGGCGCGGCCAACCGGATTCCGGGCACTACAGCGACTCCGGTCGAGAACGGTTCCGCCTACCTGCTGAACGGCGACAAGGTCTTTATCATAAACGCCCCGATCGCGGGCATGCTGTGCGTCTCTGCCGCCATCGACGGGCCATCGGGCAAGCAGGCGCAAATCTTCGTCGTAGACACCGCCGCGCCTGGGCTGAGCGTGACCTCGCGTCAGGAATTCATGGGGATGCACGGGTTGCCGAATGCCACCGTGCGGCTCCGCGACGTTCGGGTGGCGGCCGAGTCGATGCTGACGGTGCCGGAGGGGGACTGGCGGCTTTCCGAGCGGCTGCGCACGATCAATGCTCTCGGCCGGATCTTCATCGTAGGCGCACCGGCACTGGCTATCGCGAAGCTGTGCCTGCACTGGCAACGCGATTTCGTCAACCGGCGCCGGATCGACGGCCGGGCGCTTGGCGATTACGAAAAGGTACAGCGCATTATCAGCGCGTCCCTGGCCGATGTCCTGGCCATCTCAAGCGTGGTCGAGTGGTGCCTCCTGGCAAAGGAGCAGGATCTAGCCTTCGAGCGAAGCGCGGCCAAGAACATTACGTCGCTGGCCTGCTGGCGGGTTCTGGAACGGACCATGTCCCTGCTGGCCGGAGAAGGATATGAAAGCGCCAGAAGCAAAGCCGCTCGAGGAGCCCCGCCGCTCCCGCTCGAGCGCTTCTACCGGGACGCCAGAGTGCTCAGAATCGGGGGCGGCGTGGACTTCCAGGTCGATAACTGGAGCGCCCAGTCCCTGTTCGAGAGGTATTTCTTCCCGCCCCTCCCACGGACCACGGACATCCCGCTGGACATAGAGTCCGCGCCGGTCGATGCGATGAACCGGAAGCATCTGTCGTTCGTCAGCGCGGAGGCCAGGTCTTTCGCCGCCACCGCGGCCCGCTTGACCAGCACATTCGGTGAGCCAGAAAGGCTGTTTGATAACGAGAACCTGATGATCAACATGAACCGCGTCGTTACCGAGCTGCTGACGATGTCACTGGTCGTCGCCCGTACCTGCGGACATCCCGATATGCAGGACATAGCCGACGTCTACTGCACGGCCGCCCGGCAACGCATCCGAAGCTACAAGCAGAAGGCAACGACAGGGCGGCAGCCTGGTCACGCCGGGATCAGCCGCAGGTGGCTGGCCAGGGAAGCATACGACGCCCTGCTGGCAGACGTCATCACGGTGACGCCGCCCGTCAGCTGAATCGGCCGCCGCGGTCCGCCCGCCTAGCTTTCCTTCGCGTAGTCGACCGTCAGCCATACCTGGGGGCTCATCTCGATCACGATCTGCCCGTCCGCCCCGCCGCTGGCCGTGATCTCCGCCATGTACTCGTCCGCACCGGCGTCACCGAGGTACCTGGTCGCCATGGCGCGCAGCTCAACCTGGCTGGCCTGACCGCGGATCGCGGCGGGTCCTGATGCCGTCACGTACTTGTACGGCCACGTCTCGTCCTGCACGCACAGGCTGAGCCAGCCGGTCGCTTCGAGCGCCCCGGCCTTGCGGGATCCCTGGCCGGTAATCACGCTGACTGGGCCGCCTGGTTGGTACTCGTACCACACCGGCACGGTCAGCGGCGCACCGTTCTCTACCACGCTCAGCACACCCACGTGCGGCTCCTTCAGGAACTGCTCCCGCTCGGCTGGACTCATCGCATAACTCATGATTCTCCTTCGTCCTACGCAAGCATCGACCGAAGCGGAGCAGCCCGCCGCGGAATTGAAGTCTTCGGCCCGCCCCTCTGACCGCCGGCGCAGCGCCAGAGCGCTCACCCATCCGGCCGGAAGAGTCGCCAGGGCAAACGCCCATCGGCGAGCGCCTGGTCCCTGGCCTCACGGCCGATCGCCACGGCGCGGCGGGCGGCGCTGGCGTCATCGCAGCCGGGTGGGGATACCGGCGGTGCAGAGCCACACCTCGTCGGCAGCGGCAGCCATCCTGGTATTGAGCCAGCCAAGCTCGTCGCGGAACCTCCGGCCAGACTCCGTCGCAGGCACCACTCCCGAGCCGACTTCGTTGCTGACGGCCACGACCCTGCGCGTGGTCGTCGTCCAGGCCCGCAACAGGTCGTCTTGCCTGGCCACGAACTGCTTGCCGGCGTCGTCGCGTTCGGCCCACAGGCCGCAGTCATCCATCGTCCGCGACAGCCACGTGGCCAGGCAGTCGATGAGCACGGCAGTGGAGGGCTCAGCCTCGAAGAGCACCGAGGCGACATCCACCGTCTCGATCGTGCGCCAGTGACCGGGGCGGCGGGCCTGATGGCGCCGGATGCGTTCGTCCCACTCGGCGTCGCCGTGACCCGGGAGTTGGCCGGTCGCCACGTAGTCGACCGCCGCCCAGTCCGCCAGCATCGCCTCGGCCGTCGCTGATTTGCCTGAGCGCGCTCCCCCGAGCAAGAGCGCGCGTCGTCCGAGCGGAGCGCCTGACTCGGCTGGCGGAGGCCTAGCGACATCCTCCGGCGTCACGCACCAGACCCGGGCCTGCTCGGCGTCGAACGCGAGCGCCGCGTTCACCGACCGGTGATCCGAGCAGGCGAACGCCAGCCAGGCGTCCGCGAGATCGCGTGCCTGGTACTGGCGGTTGGCGACCTCGATGAGGCCACGGGCGGCGAGTTCGGTCAGCGTCGGGCTGAGCGTCGGCGCGACGACGCGAATCAGGGCGCCCGAATCGCGGAGTGAGGCGACGATCGCGGTCGCTGACTCGCTGCCGCCAATCACGAGCACCCGTCGCCCGCGCAAAGGCAGCGCGAGCGTGAAGCTCGCACCATCAACCTGACCTCCAGCCACCGGATGCGCCAGCGCGCTGTCGGCAGGGGGTGATGGAATTGGGTCGGACGGCCGAGCCGTCGCGTCGTTACCGGCCGGCTCGGGCGGGGCTTCGGTGCCGGCGGGTATCGGCGCGGTGTCGTCGTCAGCTTCGGGCGGAAATACTTCGGGCGGGAATGCCTCAGGCGGGAGATCGCTGTCCTCAGGCTGGAGATCACTGTCCTGCGGCTGGAGACCACTGTCCTGCGGCTGGAGACCACTGTCCTGCGGCGGCTGCACTGGCTGCACAGGTCTAGTCTTTCGCGCCTGAAACGCCGGCGCTGTCGAACGTGGCTACGTCGTCCACCCCAGTACCGCGCCCGGTCAGGCATCGGTTGCCGACGGAGACCAGGTCACTGGCGATCTCGATGCCGACCTCGACCGCCCCGAAGTTGGCCACTTTAAGATGGCTGAAGGCATCCGCCCGTGCTCTCGGCAGCGACGAGGCGAATGCCTGCTCCACGTCCCGCCGCGCGGCGATCAGCCGGCAGCAGGCGTCGACGTCGCGGGCGGGCAACGGCCCGGCGGCGGGGTCTGGGGCAGTCATTGCTCAGCCTTCCTGGGGTGCCAGCACAGCAAAACTACCCGTTCGGACCCGCGCCTCGCGTTACTTGACCAGGCCGTCCAGAGTAGCGTTCCGGTTATGACAGCAACAGCCCATGAGAGCGGTGGCCACAGCCACACGCCCGAGCCGCCATTCGGGCGGCTGCTGACCGCGATGGTCACCCCGATGAGGAAAGACGGCGCCGTGGACTTCGCCGGCGCCGCTCAGCTTGCCGAGTACCTAGTCACCCACATGCGCAACGACGGCCTGGTGCTCAGCGGCACCACCGGCGAGTCACCGACCACGTCGAACGAAGAGAAGGCGCGGCTGATCCGCACCGTGAAGGAAGTAGTCGGCAACCGGGCCGCCGTCGTCGCCGGGGTCGGCACCAACGACACCGCGCATAGCTGCGAACTGGCCAGGCAAGCCCAGGATGCCGGTGCGGACGGCCTGCTCGTGGTCACCCCGTACTACAACAAACCGCCGCAGAGCGGCCTGATCGCGCATTTCACCGCCGTGGCCGACGCCACCGGCCTGCCGAACCTGCTCTACGACATCCCCGGCCGGACTGGCATCCCGATCAAGACCGAGACGCTGATCCAGCTTGCCGAGCACGACAGGATCGTCGGAGTCAAGGACGCCAAGGGCGACTTCGGCGAGGGTTCGAAGGTGATGCTCGCCACCGACCTGGTGTTCTACTCAGGCGACGACATCGTGAACTTGCCGTGGCTGTCGGTCGGCGCCGTCGGCTTCATCAGCGTGGTCGCGCACGTGGTGGGGGACAGGCTGCGCGAGATGATCGACGCATACCTGGCGGGGAACGTGGCCACCGCGTTGCGCCACCACCGTGAGCTGATGCCGGTCTACACCGGGATCATGGGCAGGACGCAGGGAGTGATCGCGACGAAGGCCGCGCTCTCGCTGCTTGGCCTGCCCGGCGGCTCGGTGCGGCTGCCGCTCGTCGACGCGACCCCGGTGCAGGTGGAGCAGTTCCGCACCGACCTCGTCGCTGGCGGTGTCAAGCTCAAGTGAGTCATCCGCACCCAGAACTCGCCGCACCGCCACCACTGCCCGCTAACGGGCTGCGCATCGTCGCGCTCGGCGGCCTCGGAGAGGTCGGCCGGAACATGACGGTCTTCGAGCACGAAGACCGGCTGCTGCTCGTCGACTGCGGCGTGCTGTTCCCCGACCCCGACACCCCGGGCGTTGACTTGATCCTGCCGGACTTCACCGCGATTGATGACCGGCTGGACGATATCGACGCGCTCGTGCTGACCCACGCGCACGAAGATCACATCGGTGCCGTGCCTTACCTGCTGCGGCGTCGTGAGGACATCTTGCTGGTCGGCTCCCGGCTCACGCTGGCCCTGGTGCAGAGCAAGCTCATCGAGCACCGGATCACACCGCGGACCCAGGAAGTCGACGCTGGCTCGCGCGAATCTTTCGGCCCCTTCGCCCTTGAATTTTTCGCTGTTAATCACTCGATCCCGGACGCGCTGGCGGTCGCCATCAAGACAACGGCCGGCACCGTGCTGCATACCGGCGACTTCAAGATGGATCAGCTTCCGCTGGATGGGCGGCTGACCGACCTCGGCGGGTTCGCGCGGCTCGGGCGGGAGGGCGTCGATCTGCTGATGTCGGACTCGACCAACGCCGAAGTGCCCGGGATCGTGACCAGCGAGCGGGCAATCGCCTCGGTGCTGTCCGACGTGTTCAGCGCGGCCGAGCAGCGGATCATCGTCTCGTGCTTCGCCAGCCACGTGCACCGGGTGCAGCAGGTGCTCGATGTCGCCGCGGCGCACCACCGGAAGGTCGCGCTAGTCGGCCGCTCGATGGTGCGCAACATGGGGGTGGCCAGGGAGCTTGGTTACCTGGACGTGCCGTCGGTGCCGGGCGGGTTGCTCGTCGAGATGAAGGACGCGGAAGAACTTCCGCCCGACCAGATCGTGCTGATCTCCACCGGGTCGCAAGGCGAGCCGATGTCGGCCCTCGCCCGGATGGCCGGGCGGGATCATCCGATCAGGATCGCGCGCGGAGACACCGTGATCCTCGCTTCCTCGCTGGTGCCAGGCAACGAGGCCGCCGTGTCGCGAGTGATCAACAACCTGACCAGGCTCGGGGCGCGGGTGGTGCACAAGGGCAACGCGCTCGTGCACGTGTCCGGGCACGCGCCGGCCGGTGAATTGCTCTACGTGCTGAACATGGTCAAGCCCGCCAACTTCATGCCGGTGCACGGCGAGTGGCGGCACCTCAAGGCGCACGCCGACCTGGCGGCGCTGACCGGGGTGCCTGACGGGAACATCGTGCTCGCCGAGGACGGGATCGTGGTTGACCTCGTCGACGGCAAGGCCGCGGTGACGGGCAAGGTGCACTGCGGGTATGTGTTCGTCGACGGCCTGAGCGTCGGTGAGGTCACCGAGAGTTCGCTCAAGGACCGGCTGATACTCGGCGAGGAGGGTTTCATCTCCGTCGTCGTCCTGGTCGACTCGACGACCGGCAAGCTCGTCGCCCCGCCGGAGATCTACGCGCGCGGGTCAGGGATCGACGAGGCCGCGTTCGACGACGTGCGGCCACTGCTCGAGGAGGCGCTCGACCGGGCCGCCTACGAGGGCATTAGCGACACCTTCCAGCTTGGCCAGCTTGTCCGGCGGGCGCTCGGCAAGTGGGTGAACAGCAGCTATCGCAGGCGGCCCATGATCATCCCGGTGGTGCTTGAGGTGTGACGACCGCGCTGGCGGCCGAACTGCTAGCTGGCTAGCTGGTAGGCGCGGATCAGAGTCTCGTTGATCGCGGAGCCGCTGGCGTCGGCGGCTGACACGTCGAGGGAGACGAACCGGGCCGACGCCGACCCGGTGTAGGTCGCCACGAAGCGACTCGGTGCGGTGCGCCTGACTGTCGCGGTCCGCCAGGTCCGGCCATCGTCGAAGGAGACTCGTACCCGGACGCTGGCGATGCGCGGGCCGTGATCCGACGGCTGGAAGTGACTGACGAAGATCGTGACCGACTGCCTGCCAGCCGGCACCGATTCGGTCAGGCTCAGGTTGGCCACCCGGTATTCGAGCGCGAGCAGTGGCTGGGCCGCGCAGCGCCGGCTCGCCGAATTGGTCACGAGCATCGACGGGCAGGTCCAGCCGGGCGGCAATGTGGCGCCCGGCCGGGTTGCGGAACGCCAGGTCCACACGGTGTGACTGCGGGTCGCCAGATGGTAGAGCTTGGCACCGCGCTCGGTGTCGAGCACGAACCGGATGAGCGATGATCGCGCTCTGAGCTTCGCCTGCCAGATCGCCGAGGCAGCGGCGTCGCCGCTGGCCACCTGCTGGCCGTTGACATCGACAGCGAACCGGCCGCTCACATTGGACTGGAATTCGAAGCCACTGCCGAGGTGGCCCGGGATGTTATCGGTGAATGGGGTCAGGAGCACAGCCAAGGTGTTCCCTGACCGGGTAGCCGACGCGACTAGCGGGCCAGGCAGTGCGGCACCAGGCACGCGCACATCAGGTGCGGGATGCAAGGGCGCCGCGTTCCAGTTCTCGGTGACGACCGAGCCGGGCCGGTATCGGCGCACGTCGTCTTGCAGCAGGCTGAAGTCGCTGCCTTGCAGGAAGATCGTCCAGGCCAGCGACGGCGCGGCTGTGAAATACTCGGTCAGCCGGGAGGGGAGCCGCAAATCCGTTGAGTTGGCGAGCAGGAACGAGGCTTCGCCGTCACCCACCTCCGCCGGGTAGTCTCCCGTCCACGACACCAGCCCCGAGTGCAGCGTGGCATCGGTGAAGCGGGCCCGGATGGTCGCTAGGCCAGCGGGCCTGATCACCCGCCGCTGGGGGCCGATGATGCCGCTGAGGTCCTGGTAGGCCAGCATGTAGTGGTACGGCGACTTCGCTGTGGGTGGCGCGCCCAGCCGTTGCTCCACGAAGGTCTGGAGCTTTCCGATTCTGGGCGGCCGCCTGGTGGTAGCGACCCGGATCGGCGCCTCGAATGTGTGGGCTCCGATGGCGACCAGCGGACCCGCCGCTGGCGATCGGTGCACCTCGAACGCGGTCTCCCTGGGAAGCGCTGGCCTCGGGGTCACCATTGTCAGCATGCTGCGCGCGGCGCGCTCGTCGGTTCGCACGGTCACGTTGGCGTGCACGGTGATCTCGGGGACGACGACGACCCTGAGTCCTGCGAACAACTGGCCCACGGTGTCGTCAAAGGATGCGAAGGCGAAGTAGCGCCCGGCCGGAACCGTGAACCTGGCGACGCCGCCGGTGAACGTGGCGCTCGCCTCAAGTTCAATGCTGTTGTCCAGGCTGACCAGGAAGACGCCACCGGTCCCGTTGACCGGCTGGCCCAGCGCGTCGTCGGCGCGAAAGGTCAGCGTATGCTGGCTCACCCGCGTCCGCGGCGCCCGTGATGCGCTGGCCAGCCGGGCGGCCGGCACCAGCGACACCTGTCCGCTGGCGGGTTCCGTCCGCCCGGCATCGCCGGCCAGGCCGATCGACACTCCGGCGCCGAAGATCCCGTCCGCGCCAAACCCGCCACGCCGGCGGTCGGTAGCGAACTGCCTAGCCAGCGTCGCGCCGAAAAGCTTCGCGGAGGAGTAGGTCAGATAGCCGGTGGCGTGATCGCCCGCCGCGCGGGTGATCGTGACGCCTGCCAGCCTCGGCACTCGTCCGATGTAGCCGATCTGGATCGGGATTCGACCGCCAACCTCACTACTCCGCAGCGCGTTAAGACTAAACAGGCGCGGGTCGAGGCCGCGGCCGAGGTAGGCGAGAGCGTACGAGGGGAACTCATAGGACGTCGCCCCGATGGTGACCGATATCAGGGCCTCGGCTCGCTCGGCAGGCACCACCGCGACCACCCGCCTGGCCTGACTTGAGGTGACGACGAGCCGGTCGCCGGTGACCAGCGTCACGATCGTGGAGGTGCCAGATGCTCGGGCGGGCCGCGCGCCCTGGCTGCGGCTCATCGCGGCGGCGCTCGCTGGCATTGCCGTCAGGACCGTCGCGAGAACGGCGAGCAGGCGTGATACGGATCGCATTTGTCTCCTGCCAAGAAAGCGTCGTTCAGAACGCCCCGATGCCGTCCGGAGTGCCCAGCCCGGTCGGAGCGTCGTAGCCGGTTCTGGCGACACAGAGGTAGTCGAAATCGCAGCTCGCGCCGCCGGTGCCATTGATCACGTCGTTGTTGCCGACAGCGACGTCGAACAGCGAATGGGCGTGCCGGTAGGCGTAGCCGGCGGAGATCGAGGTGGCGTTGCCGGCTAGGCCGTAGATTCCGGCGATGAGCGGAGCGGATGCGCTGGTCCCGGCGACGACCTGCCAGCCGCCGTAGTCAGCGTTGTAGACCGCGACGTGGTCAGCGACGGCGGACACGTCGGCGCTGGTACGCATGCCGCACGCCAAAGCCCCCCGCTGTGCTGCCCTGGGGGGACGACCCCCCAAAACCCCCCGCTGTGCTGCCCTGGGGGGACGACCCCCCAAAACCCCCCGCTGTGCTGCCCTGGGGGGACGACCCCCCAAAACCCCCCGCTGTGCTGCCCTGGGGGGACGACCCCCCAAAACCCCCCGCTGTGCTGCCCTGGGGGGACGACCCCCCAAAACCCCCCGCTGCCAGGCCGGCTTGGCGACGTACGCCGAGCATCCGCTGCCTGAGGCACCAGAGAACGGCGTGATCCAGACCTGTTCGCGCCAGCCGCGCGCGTTGTGCGCACGCGACAACTCGGTGCCGCCGACCGCCGTGACGGTCCTCAGGTTGGCGGGGAACTGGGCGCTCGTGAAGCCAAGGTCACCAGAGGACACCACGACCGTGTGACCGGGATGATCGTAGTCAGCGGCCAGTGCCTGGCTGAACCCGCTCTCGGACGAACCGTAGCTGTTGGAGATGACCTGGGCACCGAGCCTGGCGGCGGTGTTCTCGCTGACCGCCAGGTTGGCGAGGCTGGCGTCCGATGCCTCAACCACCAGGATGTGACAGGTCGGGCAGGCGGCCGAGATCATCGAGACATCCAGCGTGGCCTCAAGATCCCAGCCGGTACCGACCCCGGATGGCGGCATCCGGGTGCTGAACCCGCGCTGGTTCACCTTGCGGAAGCAGCCGTTGGCGGTCGTGCAGGGCGGCAGCCCGAATTGCTTGCGGTAGATCGCCAGGTACCGTTCCAGCCTGGGGGTGTCGAACGCGATCGACACGGCTACGGTCTGGTGCGTCCTCCTGTCGACCGGCAGCTTGTACGCCGCCTCAAGCGCCTTCGCGCCCCAGCCAGCCGGAGCGACACCCGGGCCAGCCGCAAGGTTCACCGGCAGATGCGGCTCGTAGAGCACGAAGCATCGCGCGACCCGAGGCCGAGCGACCGGGCAGGCGGGCCGCAGCGCGGACGGTACGGCGCGGCGCGGGGCGATCCGGTAAGCCAGCGGCAATGTTTCGGTGACGGTGCTGCCGGCGGTGTCGGCGGCGGTCACCCGCAACTCGGCCGAGCGCGCCGTTCGCGGGGTGGTGTAGCGGGCAAGGAAACGCCCGCGGCCCCGGCCGGAGATCGCGGCCTCGCGCCACGTCCTGCCGTTGTCGAAGGAAACCAGGACCCGCACCTGGGTGACCTTCGCGGCGGCTGTGTAGGGCTGGAAATGAGTCACGGTCACGGTCAGGGCTTGGCGCCCGGCCGGCACCGAGCCGTCCGGGCGCATTGCGGCTACTTTGTATTCCAGCCGCAGCAGATCCTGCGCCGAGCAGCGCCTGGTGAAGTCGTCGACCAGCGAAGAGCCGCAGAGCCAGGCCCTGGGAACGGTCGCACTGGGATTGGGAGCCGAGCGCCAGGTCCAGACCGAATGGGTGTGCGCGGACAGCCGGTAGGGCGGACCCGACCGGATCTCATCGAGCGTGAACCGGATCACCGATGGCTTCGGCTTGACCTTGGCCTGCCAGAAGAACGCGTCAGATGAGCCGCCCGCGATCCGCACCCCGTTCTGGTCGAACTCATACTGGCCGACGAACTTGACCCCTGGCTCGACGAGGTTCAGGTTAGGCACTCCCTCGTGCCCGGGCTGATTGTCGGTGAACGGCCAGAGGAAGATCGTGACCTCATTGCCCGCTCTGCTCGCTGAGGCCGGGAACGGGCTCTGGCCGACCATACCTGGCAGATCGACGCTGGGGGCGGGATGCAACGGGTACTGATTCCAGGCCTGGATGTAGTGCCCGGGCCGGAAGGAGCGACTGTCGGTTTGCTGAGCGAAGAAGCCAGTGCCGTCACCGAGCGACTGGCTTCTGGCCAAGCTGAAGAACCAGGTCAACGATGGGTTCGCGGTGAGGTACAGCAGCGGTGCCTGGCTATGCGCCTCGACGGCGAAGCCGCCGCCGAGGCCTAGCAGGTCAACGAGCAGCAGGTCGCCGGATTCGATGGGGTAGACGCCCTGGAAGCCGAAACCCTCAGGAAGCGGCTTGCTCGAGTAAAAGCGCGTGGAGAGGGCGGCCAGGCTGTTTTGCTTGATTGTGAAAAACTGCCGCGGGATGAGCCCGCTGAGGTTCTGGTAGGACAACTCGTACATGTAACCGGGCCCATTCGGCCGGTGGGCGCGCGGCGAGGTGAGCACCGCCGACGTGACCGTAGCCAGCTTGCCGACGGCCGGGCGCTGATGTGTGGGGCTGATCCACATCGGCAGCCCGGCCGCGTCGAAAGAGAAGTTCAGCCTCTGGCCGACCGCCGGTGTCTGGATCAGTTCGAAGACGTCATCCACCGAGATCGCTCGCCGCGCCGTCACCATCGTGATCTCGCTGCTTGCCGCTCGCTCACTGGTGCGCACCGTCCGATCACGTGACACCGAGAACCGCGGCAGTACCGTGATCCGGGTCGCGACGACAGCGCCCCGTTTAAACGGGGTGAAGAACCCGATCGCGAAGTAGTGCCCGGCGGGCTCGCTGAACTTGGCGATTCCGTGGTCGAAGAATTCGATCGCGGCGCCCAGATCACTGAATCGAGCGGGGTTGTCGGCGTTGATCACGATCACGAGGTCGCCCGCGTCGGGCTTGCCCGACAAGTCGGTGGCCTTGATCGTGAGCGTGTGCAGGCCGAACGACGGGCGGGTGACCGGACCGGGCCGATGCCGCACCCGGGCCGCGCCCGCGCTACCGCCAGCCAGGCTGACCGAGGTTCCGTCGCCGAACATCCCGTCGTTCCCGTAGCTAGCCCGGGCGTGATCGGCGATCAACTGCCGGGCCAGAGCGGCACCGAAGGCCCTGGCCGACGAGGCGGTCAGGTACCCCGTGGCCGTTCCCGCCGCCGCGCCGGTGATCCTGACGCCTGGCAGTACCGGCCGGCGGCCGCTGAACCTGATCACGACCGGGATCCGGCCGTCCGCCTCCCGATCACGCAGCGCTGACAGGCTGAACAGGTTCGGGTCAAGGCCCCGGCCGAGATAGGGCAAGGCGCTGTCGGGGATCTCGTACTGGCCGCCACTCAGGCTGAGTGCCACCATCCCGTGCCGGCGACCGCCAGGAAGGCGAGTCAGCACCGACGGAGGGCCCACGGCGAACCGCTCACCGGTGATCAGCAAGACGATCCGAGCGGCAGCGCCCATTGGCTGGCCGGCTGCGGGGGCGGCGGCAGGGGCGGCTGCGGCGGTCAGGCTGACCGCCGTCGCCGCCGTCATCATCGTCGCCGTCAGAGCAACCAGCACGGCCGGCGAGCCAGGCAGCCGCCTCACGGGATCACCAGGTCCCAGGGGAAGGCGAAGACATAGGGCGCGAAGATGGAGGTCTTGGTGGCCGAGGCGCCCCTTGGCAGCGAGCGCACTGCCCGGGCGACGATGTACTGCTCGTAGCCATCCGATGCGCACCGCGCGGCGGCCATCACTTCGGTGCTGGCCGGGCCGGTGCAGGTGGCGTATTCCTGCGCCCGGAGCCCGCCGCTGACGGGGTCAAAGAGATAGACGACCATATCGGTGGACCTCGTCTGGACCAGCTTCCACGCCTGCAGCTTCGATGAGAACGTCCAGACTCGGCTGGATTGGGCTGCGATCGCGATGTCGCGGTGACCAGCGCGATCGGTGACGGTGCCAAGCACGACGAACTCGCGCGCTGAACGCTGTGCGATGTCGGCCATCAGCCGCAGCATCGAGGCTCGCACGGTCGACCGCAGCGGCTCGGTAGCCATGAACTGCACGGCGCTGGCGAACACAGTCTCATCCGGTGTCACCGGCGGGCGGGCGGCCGGGCCGGCGGCCTTGCTGCCTGGTGCGCTGAGCAGGTGCCGCCGAAGAGCCGCCGGGTTGGCCGGAAGGGTGGCTGGGTTACGCCAGTGCCAGTCCGCGTTGTTCCGCGGATCGAACTTGGTGTAGCTGGCTGGGGCCCGACCCGTGCCCGCGACGAAGTATCGCGCGGCCGCGCTGACCCATTCCTGCTGAACGGCGACGGTGCGCTGGTTGCCGGCGCCAGCTCCCCAGAGCGCCTCCTTCGCGTAGAGGACGGGGCCAAGGGCCGGGCTCGGCTGGACGGCAGCGCTGACGGCGAGCTGGCGGAGCACGGCGGCCGCGCTAGCGGGGCTGGCGGCCGGCCCTCGGTGGGTTCCCTCGCCGAACAGGCCAGCGGCCAGGACGGTCGCCGTCGTCACGGCCGCGACCGACGACGCAGCGGCGCCGGCAAGCAGTGCCCGGGTCCGGCGGCGATGGCTGACCACCTGCCGCGCGGCTCTCTTGGTCCGCACAGCGGCCAGCACGGCGGTCGGGTCCAGAGCCTGGCGCTCCAGCGATGTCAGTGCGGCCCTCAGGTCGTCTTCGGTGCGCATGCGCGTTCCTCCTTAGCCAGCGCCGGGCTCATCCGGTGCCTGGCTGTCAGTTCCACCCGGAGCGAGGCAAGCGCCCGGGTCATGTAGCCGCGAACCGTGCCGGGCTGGCACCCCAGCACCACGGCGATCTCGATGTCGGAGAGCCCTTCGTAGTACCGGAGCACGAGCACGGTGCGCTGCCGCACCGGCAGCTTCCCGAGCTCGGCCAGCAACTCGGCGCGGTCGGCCAGGTCACCGGCGTGGTCAGGGGCCACCCGGTCGTCCACGTCGGCCCCATCGCCGGACGGCACCAGCCGCCATGACCGTCGGCGAGCGCTGATGAATTCGTTGACCACCATGCGCTTGATGTACGCGTCCGGCTGGTCGAGGCGGCCGATCCGGCCCCAGTGCCGGTGCGCCCGGATCAGCACTTCCTGTACCACGTCCTCAGCGAGCGCGCGGTCGCCGGTCAGCACCGCGGCGAACCGCAGCACGGCCGGCAGGCGCCACGACGTGTACTCCTCGAAGGTCATTCGCTACTCCGTGATCGGGCGTCGGTGTCCCTTACACCCCTTACACGCACCGAGACGCCCGATCTGCTGCCCGGCAAAACTCAGATGCTTCGCGCCCGCGCTGCGCTGGGGGTCCGCTGACGTTGTGACCGGCTGGCGGGCTGGGCCAGACGTGGCAACCGCCGCGGCTTTGTTTCCGTGATCAAGCTCCGGGTCATGATCGTGGAGCGTGGCTGTCGTATATCGCGGCTGCGGTTCCGTGGTAACGGCGATTCCATGATCGTGGAATCTGGCCGTCGCTCGCCCGCGGGGCGGATGCCGCCGGGACGGGCGGCGCTGCCCCGGACCGGGCGATAAAACTATCCCAGACGGGACATTCCGGTTTCCAGGCGATCCGGCTGCTTCCGGTGGGCGCCGGGCGCCTGGACGAGGAAGCCGGGCTAGCCCGACGACAGGTCGCGGAGTTTGAAGCGCTGGAGTTTGCCGGTGTTGGTTTTCGGCAGGGCCGGAAGGAACTCGATAGCCCTCGGGTACTTGTAGGGGGCGATCTTGGCCTTGACCAGTTCCTGCAGTTCGGCGACCCGCTCCGGCCCGCCAGCCGCGCCCTCGGCGAGCACGACGAATGCCTTGACGATCTGGCCTCTGGTTTCGTCGGGCACCCCGACCACGCCGCACTCGGCGACCGCCGGGTGGCCGAGCAGCACCTCTTCGACCTCAGGGCCTGCGATGTTGTAGCCGGCCGACACGATCATGTCGTCGGACCTGGCCTGGTACCAGAAGTAGCCGTCGGCGTCCCTGACGTAGGTGTCGCCGGGGTAGTTCCAGCCGTCGGCGACATAGCTGCGCTGCCGCTCGTCGGCCAGGTACTTGCAGCCGGTCGGCCCCTTGACGGCGAGCCGGCCTGGCTGGCCGTCTGGCACCGGAACCCCGCGCGCGTCGTGCACCTCGGCGCGGTACCCCGGCACCGGCAAACCGGTGGCGCCTGGCCTGATCTCGTCGTCGGCGGCCGAGATGAAGATGTGCAGCAGTTCGGTGCTGCCGATGCCGTCGATGATCTTGACGCCGGTCGCGTCGTAGAACGCCTGCCACACCGACCTGGGCAAGGTTTCGCCCGCCGAGACCGGGCGGCGCAGCCCGCGCAGCTGGCTGGCTTTACCGGCGGTGAGCATGGCCCGGTAGGCGGTCGGCGCGGTCGACACCACCGAGACGCCGCGGTGCGCGATGTAGTCGGCGAGTTCGGCCGGGGTGGCGCGCTCGATCAGCAGCGTCGACGCGCCCGCCCGGATCGGAAAGATCAGCAGCGCGCCGAGGCCGAACGTGAAGGCCAGCGGGGGAGTACCGGTGAAGACGTCCTCCGGCGTCGGCTTGAGCACATGCGCGGAGAACGTGTCGGCGACGGCTAGGACGTCCCGGTGAAAGTGCATCGCCGCCTTCGGCCGCCCGGTCGTGCCCGACGTGAACGCGATCATCGCGACGTCGTCGGCGGCGGTCTGGACCGGGGTGAAGTCGGCTGGTTTGCCGCGCACGCTCGCACCGAACCCGCCCGGACGGAGTTCCCCGATCGACGGCGCCGTTCCGTCGTAACTCAGCGTGCGCACACCCACCTGGGCGTCGTTGAGATCACCGATAAACCTCTGGTCGCACAGGGCCAACCGCACCTGGGCGATGCCGCAGATGGTCTCCAGCTCGGCGGGCCGAAGCAACGACATGGTCGTCACCGCTACCCCGCCGGCCAGCACCACGCCGAACCAGCACGCGACCAGCCACGGATTGTTCGGCCCGCGCAGCAGCACCCGGTTGCCGGGCACCAGGCCCCAGTCATCGGTGAGCAGCCGGGCGATCTGACTTGCCACCCGGGCCAGGTCGCCATAGCTCCAGACCGGGTCGTCCGGACCCTGCGGTATCAGGCATGGGCGGTCCGCGCCGAACCGCTCGATGGTGTCGGTCAGCAGCGCCTGCGCGCAGTTCAGCCGCTCTGGATAGGCCAGCTCCGGCAACGGGAACTCAAGATCAGGGAACTGGCCGGGAGGCGGCAGGCGATCACGGCAGAACGTGTCGACGTGGGCGGACGGCGTGAACGGCATCGGCCAAGCCTCCCCTGTGGCTGCGTAGCCCGTCGGTGCGCGATGGACGTGCTCAGCAGTATTCCGTCATTAGGGTCATAGTCAACGTGTCTGGTACTCGATGACCGCAAAGCCCTGAATCTCCACGATCGCGTCCTCATCCCAAAGCCTCGGCACCTCGACCGCGGCCATAGCCGGATAGCCGCGCCCGACCAGGCGCCGCCAGACCGCGCCGATGGCGTTGCCATTGTCGCGGTAGTCCTCCAGGTCGGTCACGTAGATCGTGAGGCTGGTGAGCTGCGCAGGAGTGCCGCCCGCGGCCCGCAACGCGACCAGCAGATTCTCAAGGGCCTTTTCGAACTGGGCGACCACGTCATCCTCACCGACGACCGCCCCCGACTGGTCGATCGCGGTCTGGCCGGCCAGGAAGATCACCCGTCCCTCGGCCACGACCGCGTGCGAGAAGCCAGACGGCTTAGCCAGTTCGGGAGGATTGACCAGCTGCCTCGTCATGCCGTTCCCTTCCTCGAAGTCGGCCGCGAGCTAGCCGCCGTAGCGCCTGGCCGCCACCGAGCGTGCCGGGTGCCGCCCAGCCCGGCCGCCGTGTCGCGGATCAACTGCAGCCGTGGCTTGGGCCCGTCGGTCCGCCCGGTCTGCGGCGGCCGCGAACCGGCGGCCCACTGGTCTGGCCAGGCGGCGCCAGCCCCGGCATACCCCTGCGCCGCCGCGGCATGCAGCGTCCAGTTCGGGTTGAACAGATGCGCCCGCCCGATCGCGCACAGGTCGGCTCGCCCGGCCAGCACGATCGAGTTCACGTCGTCGTAGGACGAGATCACCCCGACCGCGATGGTGGCAAGACCAGCCTGGTTGCGGATCGCGTCGGAGTACGGCGTCTGATACGACCGGCCGAACGCCGGCTGCTCTTCCGGCGTCACTTGCCCGGTGGACACGTCGATCGCGTCGGCGCCCGCGACGGCGAACGCCCGGGCGATCTGCACCGAATCAGGCCCGGTGACGCCGTCAGGCACCCAGTCGGTCGCCGAGATCCGCACGGTCATCGGCCGCCCGGCCGGCCAGGCGGCCCGCATGGCGGCGAACACCTCGACCGGGTACCGCAACCGCGCATCGAGCGAGCCGCCGTAGGCGTCGGTCCGCTGGTTCGTGATCGGCGAGATAAATGACGACAGCAAGTAGCCGTGCGCGCAGTGCAGTTCGATCAGGTCGAATCCGGCTCGCTCGGCGGCCGCGGTGGCGGCCACGAACTGGTCTTTGATGACAGCCATCTCGGCTTCGGTCAGCTCATGCGGCACCTGGCTGACCCCCGCCAGATAGGGGATCGGCGACGGACCGCAGACTGGCCAGTTGCCGTCATCGAGTGGCTCGTCCATTCCTTTCCACATGAGCTTGGTTGAGCCTTTGCGACCTGAATGCCCGAGCTGCAGTCCGATCTTCGCCGTGGATCGCCCGTGCACGAACTCAGTGATCCGCCGCCAAGCGGACTCCTGCTCTGGCGCGTACATCCCGGCGCAACCGGGCGTGATCCGGCCCTCGGCGCAACACGCACACCATCTCGGTCATCACCAGCCCGGCCCCGCCGACGGCCTTCCCGCCGATGTGGACCAGGTGGAAGTCGGACGGGATTCCGTCGGTGGCGCTGTACATGTCCATCGCCGAGACCACCACGCGGTTCTTGAGGTCCAGATCGCGCAGCCGGAACGGCTGGAACATGGGCGGGGCCACCTCGCCGGCCACCAGCCCGCGCGACTTGCAGTCGCGCGCGAACCAGGCGTCGACGCTCGCGGTGAACTCGGGGTCGCGCAGCCGCAGGTTGTCGTGGGTCACCCGGCGGCTCCGGGTGATGATGTTGAACGCGAACTGCTCGGGGTCCTGGTGGGTGTACTGGCCCAGGTTCTCGAACCACTCAAGGCTGGCCTGAGCGGCCCGCTGGGTCGATGCCACGACCGGACGCCGCTCGGCCTCGTACGCGTCCAGGGCATCGGCCAGGCTCGGCTGCTCGTTCAGGCAGGCGGCCAGCGCGAGCGCGTCCTCCATCGCCAGCTTCGTGCCCGACCCGATCGAGAAGTGCGCGGTGTGCGCGGCGTCGCCGAGCAGCACCACGTTGCGGTACCGCCAGCTCGCACAGCGCAGGGTCCCGAAATTAATCCATTTTGAGTTGTTGAAAGAAATGCGGTGGCCGGTCAGGATGTCCCCGAGCAACTCGCGTATCCGGTCGATCGAGGCCTCGTCCGACTGACCCGGCGGAAGCTGCGCCGGCGCGAGTTCGCCGAAGCCGGCCGCCGCCCAGACGTCGTCGTGCATCTCGACGATGAACGTGCTGCCGGTCTCGTCGTACGGATACCCGTGCACCTGTATTACGCCGAACGGCGTCTGCTCGATGTAGAACTTGAAAGCATCGAATACCAGGTCCGTGCTCAGCCAGATGTACTTGCACCGGCGCACCTCGACCTGCGGGCCGAACGCTGGCGCGAACGCCCCCCTCGTCGCCGAGTTCGCGCCGTCCGAGGCGATCACCAGGTCATAGTCCTCGGACAGCCGCTGTGGCGGCGGCGCCTGCGCGGCGAAGTGCATCGTGACGCCAAGCTCGGCGCAGCGTTGCTGCAGGATCTGCAGCAGCCGCTTGCGGGCAAGGGCGGCGAAGCCATGTCCGCCGCTGGTGATCACCCGGCCTTTGTAGTGCACGTCGATGTCGTCCCAGCGGGCGAACTCGCGCTCCATGGCGGCGTAGATCTGGGGGTCGGCGTGTTCGATGCCGCCGAGAGTCTCGTCGGAAAACACCACGCCGAACCCGAACGTGTCATCGGCAGCGTTCCGCTCCCAGACTGTGATCTCGTGAGTCTTGTCGAGTTGCTTGGCGAGGGCGGCGAAGTACAGCCCGCCCGGTCCGCCGCCGACGACCGCGATCCGCACCCTGCTCCTCCCTCCCAGGCGTATCCATACTCCGGCCTGATGTGGGGAGACGGCAACACGGGCGGATGTGCTTTGGATTAAGGGGCGCGCTTGGTTACCGTGTGAATCATGGCGACTCGTGCGCCCAAGGGTGCTTCACGTCCCCGAGTTAGTGCTAGCGGGAGCGGGTCGCGTGGCGGATCAAGTCGGACGTCAGCGACCCGGACTTCGGCGACCCGGGGATCGGCGGCCCGGGGATCGGCGGCCCGGGGTTCGGCGGCCCGGGGTTCGGCGGCGCGTGGTTCGGCGTCTCGCCGGGGGAGCACGCCGTATTACCGAAGCCGGGGCGGCTACAGCAAGCCGAGCTCGGCAAGCTCGATGCGAGCCTCGCACAATCCGTTCCTGATTCTCATCGGCTGGATCGTCGCCGCGATCGCCGCGATCTGGATGGAGCTCGCGGGCGGCGTCGGGTTCGTCGCCCGGCTGTTCGGCAACAGCGCGCGTGATCTCGATCCCGCGCACCGCCGGGATGGACTCGGCCTGGGCGCGCTGGCCGCCGCGATCATCACCGCGGGCGCCGCGTGGTGGCGTCTCGGTTCGCCGTTCGGGCGCGCGGTCACCGAACTGGTTCGAGGCTCTTTCGGCGCGGCCGCCTGGACGATCCCGCTGCTGCTCGGGCTGCTCGCCTGGCGGCTGCTCAGGCACCCGGACAAGAACGCTCACCCAGGCCGGATGGTGATCGGCTGGACCGCGCTGATCCTTGGCGCGCTCGGCATCGTGCACATCGCGCTCGGCAGCCCGACACCTTCGGCCGGGCGGCAGGCGATGCAGAGTTCCGGTGGCCTGATCGGATACGTGGTGTCGGCGCCGCTGCGGGCATTGCTCACCTCTTGGGTGGCGGTGCCCATTCTCGCGCTGGTCGCCGGGTTCGGCGTGCTGGTGATCACCGGAACGCCGCTGCACCGGGTGCGGGAGAGGTTCTCCGAGTTCGGGTTCCTGGTGCGCCAGATCCGAGGCCTCGAGACCGAGGAACTGACCGGCGGCGCCGATGACGTACAGCCGACCCTGCCGCGACTCGGCAAGCGCAAGAACGCCGCCGCTATCGAGGCCGGCGAGCACGACAAGCCTTACGACACTCCGTTGCTCGGCGGCCTGGTGCCGCGCGGGTCCGCCGGACCGGCGGGCTCGCCGCGTCCGGCCGCCGCCGGACAGCCGGGTGGCGCGGAAACTCCGCGCCGGCAAGCCCGCCAAGAGCAAGCGCCCGGCCGATGACGAGGTCATGGCCGAGGCGCTGATGTTCGGCAACGCGCCCGATGCGGCACCAGACAGGCTTGGGCTGCGCGACTCCGGACTCGATAATGGCGATGAACTGGGTTACGGCGCGCCCGCCCGGTCGGGTGCCGCTTCGGGTGCCGAGGAATCGTGGCACAAGTCGTGGTTCGGCGGCGGGGACGAGTCCGCCGGGGTAACGGCGGCGGCCGCGGCCAGTACCGCTGTCCCCGCGTCGGCCGGAAAGGCGGCGCGAGTCGGCGAGCAGCTCATGCTGGCTGGCGGTGCGTCGTCGAGCTACACGCTGCCTCCGGCCGCGCTGCTCAAGCCGGGTACCGCGCCCAAGAGCGCGGACGAGGGCGAACGACGCCATGGTCGAGGCGCTGACCATGGTGCTCGATCAGTTCGAGGTCGA
Source organism: uncultured Actinomycetota bacterium (assembly GCA_963769145.1). GTDB lineage: Bacteria > Actinomycetota > Actinomycetes > Streptosporangiales > Streptosporangiaceae > Chersky-822. Next base: position 1,436,821 of record CAVYKS010000004.1, on the reverse strand, counting down.
CGCGCACGTCACCGGTTTCTCCCGGGGGCCGACGGTGACCAGGTACGCGATCGAGCTTGGCCCGGCCGTCAAGGTCGAGCGGGTGACCGCGCTGTCCAAGAACATCGCGTACGCGGTGAAGAGCGCCGACGTCCGGATCCTGTCCCCGATCCCGGGCAAGTCGGCGATCGGCATCGAGATCCCGAACACCGACCGCGAGATCGTCAGCCTGGGCGACGTGCTGCGCTCGCCGGTCGCCGAGAGCGACCATCACCCGATGGTGGTCGGGCTCGGCAAGGACGTCGAAGGCCGCACGGTCGTCGCGAACCTCGCGAAGATGCCGCACATCCTGATCGCGGGCGCGACCGGCGCGGGCAAGTCGACGTGCATTAACGGGCTGATCACCTCGATCCTGATCCGGGCCACGCCCGACGAGGTGCGGATGATCCTGATCGACCCGAAGCGGGTCGAGCTGACCGCCTATTCCAGGGAATCCCGCACCTGATCACGCAGATCATCACCAACCCCAAGAAGGCCGCCGACGCGCTTGCAGTGGGTGGTGGGCGAGATGGACCGCCGGTATGACGACCTGGCGGCGTCCGGGTTCCGCCACATGGACGACTTCAATAAGGCGGTCAGAGCCGGGAAGATCACCGCGCCGCCCGGCAGCGAGCGGGAGTATGTGCCCTACCCGTACCTGCTGGTGATCGTCGACGAGCTGGCCGACCTGATGATGATCGCCCCTCGCGACGTGGAGGACGCGATCGTCCGGATCACCCAGCTGGCCAGGGCGGCCGGCATCCACCTGGTGCTCGCGACCCAGCGTCCGAGCGTGGACGTGGTGACCGGCCTGATCAAGGCCAACGTGCCGTCCAGGCTGGCGTTCGCGACCTCGAGCCTGACCGATAGCCGGGTCATCTTGGACCAGCCCGGCGCGGAGAAGCTGGTTGGCCAGGGCGACGCGCTGTTCCTGCCGATGGGCGCGAGCAAGCCGATCAGGCTTCAGAACGCCTACGTGACCGAAAAAGAAATCCGCGAGATCGTCAACCACTGCAAGAAGCAAGCCGAACCCGACTACCGCGAGGACGTCACGGCGGCCGAAGGCAAACAGCGCGAGATCGACGCCGACATCGGCGATGACCTCGATCTGCTGCTCCAAGCGGCCGAGCTGATCGTCAGCACCCAGTTCGGCTCGACCTCCATGCTCCAGCGCAAGCTCCGAGTCGGCTTCGCCAAGGCCGGCCGCCTGATGGACCTGCTCGAGAGCCGCGGCGTGGTCGGCCCGAGCGAAGGCTCAAAGGCCAGAGACGTCCTGATCAGGCCAGATGACCTGACTGAGCTGCTCGATTCGCTACGCGGCACCTGACCGTCCAGCCAACGCGACCCTTACCAACGTCGTACTCTCGCTTGAGGTTGGCGGCCCTCGCTTAGGGCATCATGGGATGGAGATTGCGTAGATCAAAATGCTGGAGTCGGACTGACTCGCAGACACCCGCGCCGGACGTGGCCGGATGGTAGCTAGGTGTCTACACTGGGTCATCATCCTCTGAATAAGGGGAACCGGGGGAGCGAGAGCATAGCTACATGTGCTCGAATCTGACAGGGCTCTGACAGAGCTTTGCAGCCATTGATAAGAAGCATGGAGGCGTGGCGTGACCATTGGTGACGCGCTGGCAGAGGGACGCCGCCAGGCCGGACTGACCGTTACGCAAGTGAGCCAGCGCACCTGCATCAGGGAGACGATCATCCGCGGCATCGAGCGTGACGACTTCTCTGGCTGCGGCGGTGACTTCTACGCGCGCGGGCACATCCGCAGCATCGCCAGGGCCGTCGAGACAGATCCTGAACCGCTGATCGACGAGTACGACGCGACGATGGGCGCGCCACAGGGCGATCAGTGCCGCCGATGTGTTCCAGCCCGTCACCCCGGTTCGGCTGAAGGAACGGCGCAGGCCGAACTGGACCGCCGCGATAGCGGTCGCCCTGGTCGCGGTAGCAGGCGTTTTCGCCTACGTGCACTTCAACTCCCATCGGCGACCGTCGCGGACAACAGGCGCCCGGTGCAGACCGCCAATACCAAGCCCAAGCCTCCGCCCAAGTCGTCGGCCGTCGTGCAGCACCGGCCGCGCAGGCTTAACATCAAGCTCACCGCGACGCAGGACTCCTGGGTGGTGCTCACCTCGCTGCGGACTGGGCAGACGATCTTCGCCGGGATGGTGTACGCCGGGCAGTCGCTGCGGTGGTACGAAAAGCATGCGTCCGGCTGCAGATCGATAACCCGGCCGGAGTGGTTCTGAGCGTGAACGGGTCGAAGAACAAGATCCAGCGCGGGACTACGCAGCCGGTCAACCTGAACCTGGCGCTCGGTCAGCCGCAGGGCACCGGCAGGCACGCCCGGAGTTAGCGCTCCGTCCCGGCGGCTGCCGCAGCCGGTCGCTTACCGTAGTCTGCCGATGTGCCATCCAGCGGTTCCGCATCACAGCCAGGCGTTCAGTGCGCGCTGGTCACTCTTGGCTGCGCGCGCAACGAGGTTGACTCAGAAGAACTCGCCGCGCGGCTGGAAGCGGGCGGCTGGGAGCTGACCGACACGGACCAGGCCGATGTCGTCGTGGTCAATACGTGCGGCTTCATTCAGGCGGCCAAGCAGGAGTCGATCGACGAACTGCTGACGGCCGCCGGGTCCGGGGCGGCGGTCGTCGCGGCCGGCTGCATGGCCGAGCGGTACGGCAGCGGCCTCGCCGAGGCGCTGCCCGAGGCGCAGGTCATCAGCTTCGATGACTATGTCGACATCTCGGCCAAGCTGGACGCCATCCACGCCGGGCACCGCTGGTCCGCGCACGAGCCACGAGATCGCAGGAAACTGCTGCCGATCTCGCCCGCGGGCCGACCCGGGGGAGCGACCTCCTATGTACCCGGCCACGGCGACGGTGCTGGTTCTGCCCCGGATACCAGGTCGCCTATCGCTGACCTGCCTGACGGCCTTGCGCCGCCGTCTGGCCCGCGGGTGCTGCGGCGCAGGCTGGGCGGCGGCGTGATCGCGCCGCTGAAGATCGCATCCGGCTGCGATCGGCGGTGCAGTTTCTGCGCGATACCCGCGTTCCGCGGCGCGTTTATCTCCAGGCCGCCGGCCGACCTTATCGCCGAGGCTGGCTGGCTGGCTGACCACGGTGCCAGGGAACTGCTGCTCGTCAGCGAGAACTCGACATCATATGGAAAGGATCTCGGGGACCTGAGGCTGCTCGAGACGCTGCTGCCAGAACTGGCCGCCTTGCCTGGCATCGACCGGGTCAGGGTCAGCTACCTGCAGCCAGCCGAGGTCAGGCCGGGGCTGATCGAGGTGATGACGTCGACCCCTGGGGTGGCGCCGTACTTCGACCTGTCTTTCCAGCATGCGAGCGGGTCGCGTGCTGCGGCGCGATGCGCAGGTTCGGCGACCGAGAACGGTTCTGCGCGCTGATCGAGCAGATCAGGCAGCTGAGCACCGAAGGCCGGCATCAGGTCGAATTTCATCGTCGGTTTCCCCGGCGAGACCAAGGCGGACGTCGACGAACTCGAGCGATTCCTCATCGACGCGCGGCTGGATGCCATCGGCATCTTCGGCTACTCCGACGAGGACGGCACCGAGGCGGCGGCGCTGGCTGGGCAGCTGAGCCGAGCAGGAGATCGCCGACCGGGTCGAGTCGCTGGCAGCGCTGGCCGATGAATTGATGGACCAGCGCGCGGCCGACCGGATTGGCGAGATACACGAAGTCCTGATCGAGGAACCGTCCGACGATCTGGCCGATGAACAGGGCGGGCCAACCGGCGGGTCCGGCGGCTGGCGCTATCTAGGCCACGCGGCCCACCAGGCGCCCGAGGTCGACGGCGCCACGCAGGTGCACTCCGACCGACCGCTCGCCATAGGTGATCTTGTCCGGGTGCGGGTATCAGGCTCGGAGGGGGTGGACCTGATGGCGGAGTTCATGGACACGCTGCGGCAGGCAGGCGCGGCACGGATCGCCGGAGAACATTGACTAGGACCGAGCCGGGCAGTTCAACGACAAAGCCCAGCCTGATCAACATCCCTAACGGGCTGACGTTGCTCAGGCTCGCGCTCGTGCCCGTGTTCGTGGTGTTGCTTGTCGATGGTCGCGTCGCGTCGCGTACGGCCGCCTTCGTGGTGTTCGGAGTCGCTTCGGTGACCGACCTTCTGGATGGCGAACTAGCCAGGCGCGGCGGCAAGATTACCGACTTCGGCAAGATCGCCGATCCGATCGCCGACAAAGCGCTGACGGGTTCAGCGCTGATCACCCTGTCCGCCCTTGGCGCGCTGACCTGGTGGGTGACGGACATCATCATGGTGCGCGAGGTCGGCGTGACGCTGCTGCGGTTCTGGGTTATCAGGCACGGAGTGATCCCGGCGAGCCGAGGCGGCAAGATCAAGACCGTGCTCCAGATCGTCGCGATCGGCCTGTACATCCTGCCACTCGACCTCGGTCCGGCCCGCAGCGTCGTGATGGTAGCCGCTGTCGTGGTCACCGTGGCCACCGGGGCCGACTACGTGGCGCGGGCGATCAAGTTGCGGCGTGCTGTCCCTGGCCGCCCGGCGGCCGATCGGCGGCTTGACGCGGATGAGCCCGCGGGGATGCGGCCTGCGGCGAGTTCTGCGGGCGAGACGGGATCGGGCCCGTGAGCGAGGCCGGCACCACGGCAGGATCGCTGGCGGCGGACGCGATCGGCCTGCTCATCAGGCAGGAGCTGACCGTTGGCACGGCCGAGTCGCTCACTGGTGGCCTGATCGCAGCCACGCTCACGTCGGTGCCTGGCGCCTCCGCGGTGTTTCGCGGCGGAATAGTCGCCTACGCCACGCAGGTTAAAGCGGCGGTGCTCGGCGTGCCTGACGCGCTGCTCAGCCGGGTCGGGACCGTGCATCCCGAGGTTGCCGCCGCGATGGCCGCGGGCGCCATGGAGCGGCTTGGCGTGAGCATCGCGGTCGGCGTGACCGGTGTCGCGGGACCCGATCCAGTCGACGGGCTACCGGTCGGAACGGTGCATGTCGCGCTCGGATGGCCGCGCGGGGTGCGGCACCTCCCGCTGTGCCTGACCGGCGATCGCGAGCAGATCAGGCAAGGCACGGTAATCCACGTACTGCGGCTACTAGTGAACCTTTTGTCGGAAGACAATTCATGATTACAGCGTTACATAGACCAACACGCGTCGATGCCCTCTCCCGCACGGTCAGGCAGGCCAGGTACGGTGGAGGTGTAAGCGACCAGTCCTCGGGAAGGGATTGCGGCGATGGTCCTGCTTCGTCACTTGCTAGGTGACGCGCTGCGGCGTCTGCGCCTGCGGCAGGGTCGCACCCTCCGCGAGGTCTCTGCCTCGGCGCGAGTGTCGCTCGGCTACCTGTCCGAGGTGGAGCGAGGCCAGAAGGAAGCCTCGTCCGAGCTGCTTGCCGCCATCTGCACGGCGCTCGGCGCGCCACTGTCTCAGGTGCTGCGCGAGGTGTCCGATAACTTCGCGCTTGCCGAACTGCAGAGCGAGCCTGTGTTCGCCGACGTCATGGAGCCGGCCATCGGCGTGACCGGCGCCGGTCACACGTCGGCTCGCGATGAGTCCGCCGGACAGCTTCCCGTCGGGCCAGTCGCATCCGCGCGGATGGGGACCGCGGTCGCCGGGAAGGTTGCCGAGCGAGTCGGGCAGATGCAGGGTGCCCAGTTGAAGAAAGTGTCAGTTACCGCCGGATCCACGCTGCCCATCGCGACCGGGCTGAACGACCCGGTGTTCGAGCAGGTAACGAGGGCCGCCAGGCAGATCACCGACATGGTGCCTGTTTGAAGCGGTGACAGCTCCCGCTGATCGGTGAGTTAGTGCCCGAACCTGGCTTCCCACGAGGCTGGCAGGTCCGCCAGTTCGCGAACTCGGTCCGGAAGGTGGCCGGACACCATGTGCGCGAGCGTCACCTCTTCGAGGATGGCCCTCTCGTTGGCGCGCAACGCGATCCACACGGCCTGCAGGGGCTCAGCGGCACCGATGTAGCCCAGGTTCTCAGGACGCTCCCCGCGCACGCCGAGCAGCGGACCGTCGATAGCCCTGATGATGTCGGCTAGCGAGATCTCGTCGGCCGGCCGAGCCAGCCAGAACCCGCCGTCAGGCCCGCGCTGGCTGCGCACCAGCCCGGCCCGGCGCAACTGGGTCAGGATCGCTTCGAGGAACTTGGCCGGAATCTGCTGCGCCTTGGCCAGCTGATCCGATGTCACGTGCCCTTCACGGGACGCGGCCAGCTCGATCGCAGCGCGCAACGCATAGTCGGCTCGGGCTGACAGACGCATAGTCAGCATTATGCCGCGCCACAGCCGTGACTCCAGCAACCGATCCGACCCATAGCGGCATTTCGAGGCTGCGGGCCCGTTCGGCTGCCGGGCGCCCGGCGCATCGACGAGTATTCAGCTATGCGCTATCAAATAGCTAGCAAGTGGTCGATGATCGAGCATTTCGTCATCGCTGATGAGTTTGGGACGCCCAGGTTCGACGTTCGCGGCAGGCTCAGTTTGTCGCAACGGCTGTCGCTCTGTGATCAGTCGGGCCAGGAGCTTGCCGAGATCAGAAAGCACCTGATGACCACCAGGCACGACATCATCGTCGGCGGCCAGCGGGTGGCCGAAGTGCACCACGAGGGCTTCTTTGGCGAGCACTACGAAGTCGACTCGCAGTTCGGCCGGATTACCGCCAAGGGCAACTTCACCGGCTGGAACTATTCCATCCACCAGGGCGGCCACCGGGTCGCCACGGTCTCGCGCGAGTTGGCGCTGCGCGAGAAGTTTCTCGTCGAGGTGGCCGACAACGTCAATGAGGTATTCATCCTGGCCGTCGTGCTAGCGATCGACGCCATCCACGACGAGCGTCGCCAGCAGCACGACGGCGGAGGCATGTTCGGCGGGCTCTGACCTAGTCGCGAAGGCTGACCTAGTCGCGAAGACTACGGGGGAGGGCGAACGCGGGTACGACGGCAGCGTCGCGGAAGCGGGTGATCCTGGAAATCTGGTCGCCTTCGAGCGTGAGCACCACCAGACCTTGGATCTGGGCAACCGACGCCATCGGGTCCCGTAGGTAGTAGCCGAACGCCGGCTGGTTGTTGGCCCTGGTAGGCATGAGCCTGGCCTCTTGGACGCCCCACCAGCCGCGGCTGCGGTAGAACCCGGCGATGGCTTCGCGACCCTGGTACTCGATCGGCTCCGGCGGCATGGACAGCCAAGCGTCGTCGGCCAGCAATTCGACGAGGCGCTTGATGTCGGCGCTCTCGAACGCGTCGACGAACCGCCCGACGACGGCCCGCTCACGCGCCGAACGCGGCAACGGCGCATGCTCCCGATCGCCCGGCAACAGGGTGCTGAGCGTGGACCGTGCTCGCTGCAACGCGCTGTTCACTGAGATCTCGCTGCTGTCGAGCATGTCCGCGGTCTCAGCCGAACGGAACCCGAGCACGTCCCGCAGCACCACCACAGCGCGCTGCCGCGGCGGCAGTTGCTGCAGCCCGGCCACGAACGCGAGGCCGAGCGCTTCCCTGATCTCGTAGCGCGCCTCGGGCCCCGGGGAGACGTCAGGCATGTCGTTGACGAACGCGTCCGGATAAGGCTCAAGCCACAATGGCTCGGTCCGCCGGCTTGGCTCGGGCCAGCCGCCGGGCGACCCAGGCGCCACAGGCGCACGCTGCGGGCGACGTCCGCTGTCGCGCAGCGCGTTCAGGCACCGGTTCGTCGCGATCTTGTAGAGCCAGGCGCGCACCGACGACCGTTCCTCGAAGGCGTCGAGTCCGCGCCAGGCGGCCAGCAGGGTTTCCTGCAGCACGTCCTCGGCATCTTGAACCGAGCCGAGTATCCGGTAGCAATGCAGTTGAAGCTCGCGCCGGTAAGGGTCGGTCAGCTCACCGAACGCGTCCCCGTCGCCCGCCTTGGCCAAGGCAAGCGTGGTCGCGGTTACCATCGTTTCCTCCTGCTCGTCCAAGTAAGGACACCACCAGAGCCTAAAAGTCACCGGTGAGTTCAGCGTGATCGCGGTGTCTCAACCAACAGCAACCAAAAACAGGGGAGAAAAATGCGACACGTGATCGTTCGCTACAAGGTCAAGTCAGGTCAGGCCGAACTCAACGAGCAGCTCATCAAGGCCGTCTACGAAGAACTGCACGAGGCCAAGCCCGCTGGATTCCGGTATGCGACGTTCCGGCTGGAGGACGGGGTCTCGTTCACCCACATCGCCTTCCAGCAAGGCGAGGAGAATCCGCTGGCAGCCATTGCGGCCTTCGGCAAGTTCACCGAGAACATCGCCGACCGCTGCGAGATCCCGCCCCAGGTCTCCGAGATGCACCTGGTGGGAAGCTACCAGCTAGCCGACTAACCGGCAGCAGCATCGTCGGGTCGGCGCTGCTGCCCTGTCAGCGTCGCCGGGCCGGCGTTGTCGTTTGGCTCAGGGGTTCGCGGCAGCAACACGCCAGGCGGCGCCATTCCAGTGCAAAATGAACGCCTTGATGTTCGCGCCGAGTCCGCTGTAGCCGACCGCCCAGACGCTGTTCGCGGAGACGGCGGCCACCGACCTGAGCGCGGCGCCGGCTACCTGGCGCGGGCCAGGCACGCGCCGCCAGCGGTGACCATTCCAGCGCAAGATCAGCGGCAGGCCACTTCGGGCGGCGCCAACCAGCCAGGTCAGGTTAGGTGACACCGCGTCGACGCCGCTGACCTTGCTGCCATACGGGCCGAATCTAGATCCGCCCAGCCGGGTCCACCTGACGCCGTTCCAGTGCAAGATCAGCGCGCCGCCCGGTCCGCCAACCGCCCAGGCATTCCGGGCTGAGACGACGGCGACTCCCGTCAGCGCCACTGGCTCTGACATCCCCGGGACGGGTGCCTGCCGCCAGGTCGTTCCGTCCCAGTGGAGGATGTACGGACGCGTCTGCCTGCCTAGGCCAGTACTGCCAACGGCCCACGCGTCCCGTGCGGAGAGCGCGGCTACGGCCCGCAGAATCCCGCCTCTGACCGGCGAGGCGATCGGCGAGCGGGTCCAGGATTTGCCGTCCCAGCGCATGATCAGCGGCTGACCGCGTCGGCCGAGAGTCGCCCCGACCGCCCAGGCGCTGCTTGCCGATGCCGCCGCGACGCCGAGCAGTTCGCTGTTCGGCGGCATGCCGCCTGCCGCTCGATGATCGTGGTGGTGCGGGAGAATCGCCACGATGGCGGTGAGCGCGGCGATCGAAGCTACCGCTGCCAGCGGCGCGAGGGACACTGACCACCGGCGGTTGACCAGGTGACGGCGGAAACCAAAACCGGGCGCGGGCAGCGGGCGAATTGAATTGGCGGCGACGGACTCGGCGCGGGCGGCGAGCGCGTCGGTCAGCCGGTCCTCCGTCCTAGTCATGATTCCTCCCCGAGCGCCTTCGCGAGCGCGGCGATGCCGCGCGCGGCGGCGGACTTGACCGAGCCCTGGCTGATACCGAGGGTCCTGGCGATCTCAGCCTCAGAAAGGCCGCTGTAGTAGCGCAGCACGAGCACCTCGCGTCGCCTGGTCGGCAGCCCAGCCAGCGCGTGAAGGACCTGCCTGCGCTCTTCTGACTTGATCGCCTGCGATTCGGGCGAGTCGCCGTCTTCCGTCGCATCGTCGAAAGAGTCGGTGAGCTTCCCGACCCGGCCGACGACCTTCCTGTGCCGCAGCACCGACCTGCACCTATTCAGCACGCAGGCTCTGATGTAGGCGAGGTCCTCGCTTTCCCGGTGCAAAACCCGCCGCCTGGTCTGCAGCTTGAGGTAGACATCCTGCACCGCGTCTTCCGCCGTCGGCTGGTCGTGCACCAGCAGCACCGCCAGACGGACCAGCGCGGCGTGATGCAGCCGAAACAGGTCAGCGAGCTGCCCGTCGGCTTCGCGCGGCTCGACAGTTGTCACTGCCGTCACCCTCCTGCCCGCCGGCGTCGCGGCATCGGGCATTCGCCTTATACACCTAGCACGTTTGACAGCGTTTTCGGTTGCCCGGCAGTGCCAAATAACCCCGAGATGGCGGCCATTAACCGCGCAACCGCAGGCCGCGAGGAGTAGGCCGGAAACCGGCCGATTCGAGCGCCTGGGCTAGGGGCGACTCGTAGACGCCGCCGCCGTCGGCGCGCTCAACGGTCAGCCTGCCCAGCGCTCCGGCCCGGACCGCTCCGGCGAGCGCGGCGGCCGCCGGGTCGAGCAGGGCCGGGTCCGACGTCCAGGACAACAGCGTTTTGCCGCCGCGCTCGACGTAGAGCACAAGCTGGCCAGCCACGAGGACGACCAGCGCTCCGGCCTTGCGACCCGGACGGTGGCCTCCTGGAGTCTCGTCTGGGCGAGGCGGCCACGGCAGCGCGGCGCCGTACGCGTTCGCCGGATCGGCCGCCGCGAGCACCATGACCGCTGGCTCTTGCCTGCCCTCCCGCACTGAATCAGTCATCGAGCGCATCCGGTCGACGGCGCCCGGAAGGGCGAACTGTGCCGCACCCAGTCCCTCGACGAAATAGCCTCGGCGGCACTGCCCGGACTCTTCCATCGCCCGCAGCACCGGGTAGAGAACGGCGAAGCCGCCGGTGACCCGTTCCGCCCCGGCGACGCCGCGGATCACGATGCCATGCCGGTCCAGCAGCGACAGCGCCCGGGCGTGCAGTCGGCGAGTCTGGTCGACCTCCCCAAGCGGCAGCAAGGACCAGCGGCCGCTCACGATCGGCGGACCGACGTTAGACGGCATCGCCCTCCGACCGAAACTCGGCCGCCTGCCCACCGTGCTCATGCCCGCGCCGCGAGCCGGAAAGCCTGGTCGCACCGCGGCCGTCGATGAGCCAGTACGCGCTGCGACAGAGGCGGCCAGGTCGTTCGCTGACAGCGCGCCCCGGGACGCGGCACCAGAATCGCCAGCGCCCGGGCCCGATCGCGACTGTCCCGGAGATCGGCCAGATCCCAGCACGGTGCGCAGCGGAGCAAGCGTGTCGTTGGTCAGCAGGCCAGCCCAGACCAGATCCCACATCGCGGCGGCGATCGCCTGATCGGTGACCCGGTTAAGCGTCCTCATCCGGCCGGCCGCAGTAGCGCCGTCTGCGGCCGCTGAATGACCGGCTTGCTCCGCCTGCGCTGAGGTCACCTTCGCCACAACCCGGTCGGCGAGCCCGCGGAAAAACAGCGCTCCGCCGCCTTCGAGCACCGTCAGCACGGCCTCGTGGACGGGCGTCATCGTGATCTCGCCGGGCGGCGGCAACAGCATCGGCGCGGATTCAGCGGGCGCCAGCACCAGCCAGCCATCGCCGGCCGGCAGCGCGCCCGCGCCCACCCACACCACGTCACCGGCCGCGGTGAGCTCGTCGAGCATCGCCGGCGCGTACCCGCTGACCCTGGCGGGCAGGATCAGCGACTCAAGCGCGCTGGCGGGCACCGCCGCTCCGGCAAGCTGCTCGATCACCGCATACACGGCGTCCGGCCCGGCGCCCCGAGTTGACCGCCGGCCGGTGTCGTGCAGCGCGTCCTGCCAGGCTGGCAGGAACGCCGCGAGCACCTGGGGCGGTACCGGCTCGACTTCGTGCCGCAGTTTGGCCAGGCACCGGCGCTTAAGCATCCGCAGCACGCCGACGTCGCACCACTGCGAACCGGCCAAACTGGGCAGGAACTCGCCCTCCACGATCCGCCCATCCGCGGTCAGCCGGTGCAGCATTCCGATCACCACGGCAACGCCCAGCCCGTACCGGCCGGCCACGTCGGCCGCGGTGAACGGCCCGTGAGTTCGCGCGTACCGGGCGACCAGGTCACCGAGCGGATCCGGCAGCAGTTCGGTAAAGGCCACCGGAACGCCAGTCGGCAGCGCCACGCCGAGCGCGTCCCGCATCCGGCCCGCGTCCTCGATCGCCGCCCAGAGTTGACCACCGGCGATCCGCACCTCGATGACCCGCCGCTGCGCAGCCAGCTCCGCGAGCCAAGGTGTGCCAGCGTCCGGTTCTGCGCAGCGCTGGGCTATCTCGTCGGCTGACAACGGGCCGATCTGCATGATCAGGTCAGCGAGGGCCTCGGCCGACGTGCAACGTCGGTCCGCTGAGAGCCGCTGCAGGTCGCGTTCGGCGTCGGCGACGACGACCGGATCGAGCAGCTCGCGCAGATCGGCCTGGCCGAGCAGCTCGGCGAGCAGCGTCGAATCCAGCGCAAGCGCCTGGGCCCGGCGCTCGGCCAGCGGCGCGTCGCCCTCGTACATGAACGCGCCGATGTAGCGGAATAGCAGCGCCCGGCCAAACGGCGACGCGGTCGGGGTCTCCACCTCGACCAGCCTGATCTTGCGACCGGACAGATCTCGCATCAGCCCGACCAGCGCCGGCACATCGAACACGTCCTGCAGGCACTCCCGCATAGTCTCCAGCACTATCGGGAAGCTCCCGTACCCGCTCGCCACCGACAGCAACTGCGCAGCCCGCTGGCGCTGCTGCCACAGCGGCGACCTGCGGCCAGGCTGACGGCGCGGCAGCAGCAGCGCTCTAGCCGCGCACTCACGGAACCGCGAGGCGAACAAGGCCGAGGAGCCAAGCTCGGCGGTGACGATCTGCTCGACCTCCTCGGGGTCGAGCACCGCGAAACCAGCCGGCGGCGGATCGTCGGCGTCGGGAACCCTGATCACGATCCCGTCATCGGTATACATCGCCTGCACGTCCATGCCGCCGTACCGCTCGCGCAGCCTGGCCGCGATCGCCAGTGCCCACGGCGCGTGCACCTTCGACCCGTACGGGCTATGCAGTATTAGGCGCCAGTCACCTAGCTCGTCCCTGAACCGCTCCAGCACCAGCGTCCGGTCATCGGGCAGGTAGCCGGTCGCCTCGCGCTGGCTGGTCAGGTGCCGCAGCAGGTTGGACGTAGCCAGCGAGTCGAGCCCATCGGCCCGCAGTCGCGCCACGGCTTGATCGGGCGCAGCCGCGCCAAGCTCCCGGCAGTATTCGCCGATCGCCCGGCCTAGCTCCGGTGGCCGACCCGGGCTGTCGCCGCGCCAGAACGGCAGCTTGCCCGGCAGTCCAGGCGCGGGCGAGACGATCACCTGGTCGGCGGTGATGTCTTCGATCCGCCACGAGGTGGCGCCGAGCACGAACACGTCGCCGACCCTGGACTCGTAAACCATCTCCTCGTCGAGCTCGCCGACTCGCCGCGAGTGCCGGCCCGACGGGTCGTGCGCGCCAGCCAGGAACACCCCGAACAGCCCGCGGTCGGGAATCGTGCCGCCGTTGGTGACCGCGACCCGCTGGCCGCCCGGACGCCCGCGCAGCGCCCCGGTGGTCCGGTCCCAGATCAGCCGCGGCCGCAATCCGGCGAACTCATCGCTCGGGTACCGGCCGGCCAGCATGTCGAGCACGGCCTCGAGCACTGACCTCGTCAGCCCGCTGAACGGCGCCGCCCGGCGGACCGTCGCCTGCAGCTCATCCACGGTCCAGTCGTCCATCGCGGTCATCGCGACGATCTGCTGGGCGAGCACGTCAAGCGGGTTGCGCGGCATCCTCAGCTCTTCGATCTGCCCGGTCCGCATCCGGCCAGCCACCACCGTGGCCTGCACCAGGTCACCGGCGTACTTGGGGAAGATCACCCCGCGCGACACATCACCGACGTTGTGACCGGCCCGGCCGGTTCGCTGCAGGCCGCTCGCCACGGAAGGCGGTGATTCGACTTGTATAACAAGATCCACCGCGCCCATGTCGATACCAAGCTCAAGGCTCGACGTGGCGACGACCGCAGGGAGTTGCCCGGCCTTGAGCGCCTCTTCGATCTGGGTCCGCTCCGCACGGGACACCGAGCCGTGGTGAGCCCGGGCGACGACCGGCACCGCGAGGCCAGCCTCGGGATCCGGCGGGTCAAGACCAGCGGCGCGGGCCTGCACCTCCGCGCGCTCGGCGGCCCGCTCGGCAGCAAGCTCGTTGAGCCTGGCGCACAACCGCTCGGCCAGCCGTCGTGAGTTGGCGAACACGATCGTGGAACGATGCCGCTCGATCGCGTCCAGCACCCGACTTTCTACATGCGGCCAGATTGAGTTGTTCCGCGGCTCGGCAACCGGCTCCGACGAGGCCGAACCGCGCCGCGCGCCAGGATTGCCGACGCCGGCCTGCGCCCCGACCTCGGCTGGCCCGACGATCGGAGAATACTCGGCCGGCGACCTCAGGCTGACAGTCCCTTCAAGGTCGGACATGTCCTCGACCGGCACCACGATGCGGAGGTCGAACTGCTTGCTGCTCGGCGGCGAGACAATCTTCACCGGGTGCGCGCCCCCGAGGAACGAGGCAACCTCCTGCGGCGGCCTGACCGTAGCCGACAACCCGATGCGCTGTGCTGGCTGTGTTGGCCCGGGGGGACACCCCCCGGAGCCCCCCAATGGTCGGGGCGCCTTTGGGCGCCGCCTTCCCTCCTCGCTCAGTCGCTGCGCTCCCTCGCTCGTCAGTCCAGGCGGCACCGCGCCCCGACCCCCCGGAACCCCGCGCAAGGCGTCGAGTCGTTCGAGCGACAGTGCTAGGTGGGCGCCGCGCTTGCCGCCGGCCAGGGCGTGCACCTCGTCGATGATCACGGTCTGCACGCCGAGCAGGCTTTCCCTGGCCCGGGAGGTGAGCAGCAGGAACAGCGACTCCGGCGTGGTGATCAAGATGTCCGGCGGCTTGCGGGCAAGCTGACGCCGCTCGTCGGCGGCGGTGTCTCCGGTCCGTACACCGACCCTGACCTCGGGTTCGGGCAGCCCGAGCCGGCGCATCGCCTGGCTGACTCCCGTTAGCGGGGAACGCAGATTTCGCTCGATGTCGACCGCCAGCGCCTTGAGCGGCGAGATATACAGGACACGGCAGCGCTCAGCCGGCTCGGCCGGCGCCGGCTCTGTGACCAGCTTGTCGATCGCCCACAAGAACGCGGCCAGCGTCTTGCCAGAGCCGGTTGGCGCGATGACCAGCGCGTGCTGCCCATTTCTAATCGCATCCCAAGCACCGGTCTGGGCGGCAGTCGGCTCGGCGAACGCAGCACGGAACCAGGAGGCTGTTGCCTCACTGAATCCGGCGAGCGGGCCATCGGCAGACATGCTTCCATCCTGCACTGCCACACCGACAGCCCGAGCCAGCTATTCCAGTAGGTGCACCGGTGCCAGCGGCGGCCACGGCCGCAACCGTTCGATCTGGGCGGCCAGGCTCAGCAGCCTGCCTTCCGAGCCGACCGGGCCGACGAGCTGCATGCCGATCGGCAGCCCGTCGTCGTCATGGCCGAATGGCACCGAGGCCGCCGGCAGCCCGGCGAGGTTCCACGGCGGCGTGTAGATCTGGTTCGCCACGCCCAGCATCGTGCGGGCCCAGCCGACGCCGTCCCACGTGCCGATCGGGTCGGCGCCCCGAGTTAGCGTCGGCGATATGAACGCGTCGTAGCTGGCGAACCACCGCGCCATCCTCCGGCCGAACGGATCGGCCGATGCCGGCCTGGCCCGGCTCGCGAAGAACCGGCCCAGCTTCACCATCTGCCTGGTACGCGGCTCGACGGCGTCGATGTCCAGCCCAGCGGCGTCCTGCGCGATCCCGCCCAGCCACCGGGCGTTGAACCGCAGGCCGAGCGTCAGCGGGTACCGCGGCGACTCCCTGACCAGCGAGTGCCCGCTGTTGCGCAGCATCGCGGCGACGTCGTCAAGCTCGACCCTGACCCTGGGACTGGCCGAGGCGCCTGGCAGCGGATGCCGGTCGGAAAACGCGATCCTAATCGGCTGCTCCACCGGATGCGGATCGTGGTAGATCGTCCGGCCGGTGAGAACGTCAAGCATCATCGCGGCGTCGGCGACGGTCCTGGCGATCGGCCCGAACTCGGTCAGCCCGAACCAATGCTGGCCCGCACCGCCGCCGACGGGCACCAGCCCTCGGCCCGGTTTGAAGCCGAACGCCCCGCAGCAGGCCGCCGGGATCCTGATCGAGCCGCCGCCATCCGAGCCGAGCGCGAGCGCGGCCATCCCGGCGACGACCGCGGCGGCTCCGCCGCCGGTCGACCCGCCCGCGGTGCGGCGCGGATCCCACGGATTGTGCGTGGCCCCGAACGCGACCGGTTCGGTGAACGGCCAGATCGCCAGCTCGGGAAGCTGCGTCTTGCCGATGACCACGCAGCCAGCCGCCCTGAGCCTGGCAACCAGCTTGTCATCAGCGACAGCCGGCACCCGCGACGTGGCCGCCGACCCCAGCCTCGTCGGCTCGCCGGCCACGGCGACGTTGTCTTTTATCGCGACCGGTACGCCGGCGAGCGGCAGGTCGGCCAGGCGGGACTGGCTGGCGAGCTCGGCCGCTTCCCGGAGCGCCGCCTCCGATCGGACTAGCTGAAACGCGTTGATCCGCGGTTCGAATGCTTCGATTCGGTCGAGCTGAGCCTGGATCAGCTCGACCGGGCTGACCTTGCGCCGTCGTACCAGGTCGGCCATCGCCAGGGCCGACAGTGCGCAGAGCTCAGCCGCAGTGGTGGGTTCGGCTGCCATGCTCGCTGAGTACCAGGATTCGTGCGAGCTATCCACTCCGGGCCGGAATTCGTCTCCAGGCGCCATGCCTTCTATTGTGCCGGTCCGGCCCGCGGTCCCGTCATTCGTGAGGCGGGGTATCGCCGATTTCGCGCCTGATCAGATCGGCTAGCTCGGCTGGCCAGATCGTCTGCTCGGTGCTGGCCAGCTCGGCCACCGTCCGCCAGCGCCACGCCGCGATGCCGTCGGATGCGTGCATCGCGTCGACGCCGGTGATCTGCCTGCCCGGCTGGTCGGTCCTGGCCAGGTAGAGGCGCTCGGCCTGGTGCACGATCCGGCCCGACCACTCCATCGTGTGACTGCGCCGGTGGATCTCGCCGAGCAGTTCGATGTCGGCCCACCCGGTCTCGTCAGCGAGTTCGCGAAGCGCTGCCTGGGGATAACTCTCGCCCGGCTCAAGCCCGCCTCCCGGCGTCGACCAGTGCGCCCCGTTCGGCGGCCCGTCGTCGTAGCGCATCAGCAGCACGCGGTTCCGTGGGTCGAGCAGCACCACCCTGGCCGCCCGCCGCTGCGGCGGGCCAGCCCGGTCTGGTGCAGGCTGATCGGGGAGCCAGCGGGTCCGGGCGCCATGCGTTCTATTGTGCGCTGTGTCCGCCGCCGGGAGAGGACGGGCCGGAACGGGCCGGAACGGGAGGAGCCCACCGACGCGGAGCTGGCCGGGTTGTGGCCGCTCGGTAACCCATTTCGGTCGGCACAGGATCCACGCGGCTGCGGTGCTCTCAATCAAGGTTAGGCGGTGACTAGCTGACGGCAAGCTTGGTGTACTCATGTATGCGATCTTGGTGTAGAGTCGTGCTCATGGCGCGCATTACGGTTGACGTGAACGACGAGTGGTTGGATGCGGCCCGGCAGGTTCTGGGCACTGGCACGAAGGTGGCGACGATCAACGAGGCGTTGCGGATACAGGCGCTGCGCATCGAGGCGGTGCGGATTGCGGAGGCCTTCGATAGCGTGCCGATGGACTTTTCCGGTTCGCTGGAGTCCTTCGGATATGGTGGTGGACGTGATCTGTCCCGGCTGACAGAGGACGCTCGCTCTGGCCGTGCGGCCTGATGGCCGGTGCTGTCTATCTGGCGGACACATCGGTGTATGTGCTGGTCAGACGTGATAAGGCGGTACATGAGCGGTTTACCGCCCTGCTGACTGAAGGTCGGCTGGCGACTTGTCAGATGACCGCTTTGGAGTACCTGAACAATGCCCCGGACCCGAAGGGGTATGAGGTGTTGTGGGGTGCCCTGCATGCACAGCGCTGGATGGATGTGACTGCAGCGGTCATGGACCGGGCACTGGCAGTGCACCGCGAACTCGCCGCGAAGAGTCAGCACCGGCATTTCAGACTGCCGGACTTGATCATCGCGGCGACCGCCGAGGAGCACGGCGCGACGGTGTTGCACTATGACGCCGATTACGACCGTATCGCCGAAGTCACTGGCCAACCGGTCGAATGGGTCGCCGCGAAAGGCTCCCTCTGATCCTCAGGGTGTCCCGCTCGGAAACACTTGACGTTGCCAGGCCAGCACTCAGCCGGGTGCCCTCTCGCCAGCTTCCTCCGTTTGATCTTTATTGAGTTATTTGCCTGATCCGCCCGTCGCCGACGACAAGGTCACCAGCGGCGTCAACGGCGACTGACTGCGGATCCTCTAGGACCGCCTTGACCGCCGGACCGCCGTCTCCGGAGAATCCGGCGACGTCGGTGCCAGCCACCGTATAGATATCGCCCTTGGTCATCGGCACGCCGTAGAACGTCCCGCTGCTCGCGGCGACGAGGCGAACCCGATCGCCACCGGGGATAACGATGTTTCCGTGCAGGTCGACCAGGATGCCTTCACCGATGTCAAGCTTGGCCTTCACAGCGGGGCCGCCGTCACCGAGGCCGGCCGTTCCTCCGCCGACGATCGTATAGATGTGGCCGGCCAGCATCGTCCGCCCGTAGTATTGCCCGGACTGGGTCGCCACCACCTGGATCAGCTCATCGCCCAGTTCGGCGATCACAATATTCCCGCTGCCGTCGATAGCCACTCCCCTGGTCCAGTAGCTCAGCTGCGCGCTGGTCGCCACTGTGCCGTCCGGAGAGCTTCCATACACGCCGGTGCCCGCGATGGTGTAAATATCCCCGGCGGTCATCGGCTGGCCGTAGTACAGGCCGGTGCTCGCGGCCACCACCCGGATCCGGTAATCTCCCGTGTCCGCGACGACGATGTTCCCGGTGCTGTCCACGGTGACCTGCTCGGGAGAAGAGAAGACAGCCTGAGTCGCAGGCCCGCCATCGCCTGAGCCAGGGTTTCCGGACCCGCCGCCGGCGATCGTGTAGATATCCCCGGCGGTCATCGGCTGGCCGTAGAACGTGCCAGAACTGTTCGCGATAACCCGGATCCGGTTGTTCAAGACATCGGTGACGATGAGGTTGCCAAGGTGATCGGCAGTCGCATCGTAGGGCATGAGGTTCGCGGCGATCGCGGGTCTGCCGTCTCCGAGCTGACTGCCATTGCCCGCGATCGCGTACCAGTGCCCGCGGACCATTGCCCGGCCGTAGAAAGTACCCGTCTGGCCAGCGATGACCGACACCTCGCTGTACTCATAGTCCGAATCCGCCATGATGACATTGCCATCGCTGTCGACGCTGATCCCGGACTGCGCGTCAAGCTGGACGCGCGGGGCGAGCCAGCCGTCTTCTATCGTCCGCGAGACTTGCGCCTTGTGCCCAGCGACCGGGTAAATATACCCGCGCTTCATGGGCTGGCCGTAGAAGGTTCCGTCGCTTGCCGCCACGACCAGAACCTGGTCAAGGCCGGAGATCACCAAATTCCCGAATCCATCGACAATGACCGGGCCCGCCCAGATGGAGGCACGCCGTGCGGGTCCGCCATAGCCGGCCCGTCCGCCACCCGCCACGGTGTAGATGTACCCAAAGCGAACGGCGCGGCCATGATAAGTCCCTGAGCGGGCCGCGACCAATCGGATCCGACTGTTGCCGAAATCGGAGATGAGCAGATTGCCGGAGCTGTCAATCGTGACATTATCCGGACGGCTGATCTTTGCCCGCAGCGCCGGCCCGCCATCACCGGCGAAGCCACCGTTATACCAGGCCCCGGTCCGGTACACGATGGTATAAATATCGCCTTTACGCATGTGCTGTCCGTAGAACTGCCCCGTTTTCACGGCCACGACCCTGATCCTGCTGTTGTACGTGTCAGCGATGACCAGATTCCCGTGGTGATCCACGGCGAGACCCTCTGGCCAGTTCAAGCGCGCCCGCAATGCCGGGCCACCGTCCCCGGTCCTGCCCGCGGCGCCCGTCCCGGCCACCGTGTATGTCCGGCCGGCCGCCATCGCCCGGCCGTAGAAGACACCCGACCGCATGGCGAGCACCAGGATCTTGTTCCCGAGCCTATCGGTCAGGACAAAATTGCCCTGGGGATCAACTGCGACGGCATTGGCACCATGCGGCAGCTTGGCGACTGCATAAATATGGCCCTTGACCATCGCGCGGCCATAGAAGGCGCCAGTGCGGCGGGCTGCCACACGCAGCCAGCCTGGCGTCGAGATCAGCAGGTTGCCGACCCGGTCTACCATGATCCCGCCGGCGGACACTGCGAACGACGTAGCCAGTCCGCCATCACGGCTCGTGTCGCTGGCCACCGGCCCAACCGGAGTCGTCATAACATCCGTGCGGGCGCTCACTTCCCGTACCGACCCAGAATCGCCGATGTACAGGCTACCGCCGACGTAGGCGAGCGAGCCTGTCTCGAATATGTCAATGTCGGTAGCTAGCCCGGGACCGCCGACGCCGCCCGCGACGGACGTGATTGCCCCCGCTGGCACCGCGGGCACCCCAGGCGCCGCGGACACCGTCCCGAGGATGCCGGCCGACCCAGCGGCGAATCCCAGAAATACAGCAATACCCCGTACCACCTTGGGCACGCGCGGCCATGAATGTCCAGTCATAGATCGATCCCGTCAGACGACCCCCGATAGCCCGGATTATACAGTGTTTACTGCCATTTCATCATCCGTTTTTTCGCATCCGGGTAGTGGGGCAGTTTGAATTTCGGACTGACTCTGGGCTTAGCTGATCTTCCCGCCATCATGGCCGCTGACCGATCATGGACCCCATGTTTTCTTGATCGTTACCTATCAGAGTCGCGCTGAGGTAGCGAAGACGGACCCGTACAGTACCTTGTCAGCCATGACCACCTCGGTCTCTGGTTAGGCCCTACCGTCGCTGTGCTGCTCGTCGCTGCCGGCAACAAATGGCTTGGCTGGTTCCAGCCCCGGTCGCGCCGCCGGATCGCCATCAGGCGCGTAGCCGAACGGCTCGCCAGCGATGATTCGCAGGGCTACCCGCACCTATATGACCGCTACCTTGAGCACTTCCTCGGCGGTCGCGCCTGGAACGAGGAATGGGACAAGGCCAGCACGCAAGATGAGCCCAACGGCGACTTCTACGATTCTCGCGGTCCTGCGCCGAAGTGGTGGCAGCGCATAGGCAGCAGATCAGCTTGACATTCCTGGTCGCACCCCGACCACCGCCGCTTACCGCATCGCGGTTGGATTCGTCGTTATGAAATGATGGCGCGTATGTTTTGGGTGGGCCGAAAGGTTGTCCGCATCTTTTCCGGCCCCTATCCGCCTGAGCAGGCCGGGCGGGGCTGACGGGACGGCCAGGAACGCGTCCGCGAGCATCTGCTATGTGACGTGCCGGTATCAGGTCCTGTCGCGGCGGCCAGAAAGTGGTCGAGCCCGAGCTAAGAGCATCATCGCCGCCGAGGTATGACATATATGTCGACAGAGGTCACCTCACCGACATCGTCGAAGCGGCCGGCCTAGCGGCAATGCTACTTACCCTAAAAGGATCTTGAAGAATTCGCAACGTCGTCCCTGAGTTGCTGCTGACCGGCGTTTCCAGCCGCTACGTCGTCCCGGAGTTGCTGTTCCCGCAGCAGTGCCGGGACGACGTTGCTGTTGCGTCCGGCTTTTGGCCGCACTGTGTCGCCCGAAGCGGCATGGGATGCGGTACCGCGAGGACGACCCCCGGCGACGGTGAACCCGGGTCGGCTGCGGCCACGAACCAGCAGGTCACGACCTTGATCAAAATAGTCAAGTGGCATTGAGCCTAGCGGCGGACGGCGAAACGGAGCGGGTGACGGAATCGAACCCGAACTGCCAATGGTCTCTCCTGATGATCACAGCGTTGTTCGGATGTGTTCGAAGTTGGCTTAGATCGAGTGGGCGATCTGGACCCGCGCCGTCTATATCTTCGCCATACTTCCCGTACAGTGATCTACCGTCCGTTGATTCTGCCGTGTGACTCACTCACGGGATACCGCAAGAGGCAGCCCTAAACCAAACACCTGGCGACCCCTCCGGATAGCGCCGGGCTCCGGCCGGCGGATAGGCGGTTTGTCAATATGACAGATGATGCCTGGCAGTAGCGGATCGCCGTCATTCAGCCACTGCAAGCCGCCCGACCTACCCTAGTACAGAACGGCATGAGTTTAGTTTGTAGCGCCACGTTGTCAAGTATCTAGGCAGGACTAGCAACGGAGGTCAGAGTAAGGAACCAACGAGGTCAAAGATCTACCGCAGCTATCGCCAACAAGGGCCGACCTCAATGTGCCCTCATAACAAGAGACAGATAACACTGCACATGCCACCACCAATAGAGCGCCAAGACGAGGCTGTGCTTGCGGCTGTTCGCCGTGCGATCCAGCCCGGCACTACACAGTCGCTCAGGCGGACGCTCAACGCTTGTCTGCTGATCATGATCGCTCGTCAGCCCACAAGTGGATCGATCCCAGTGCGTCGCGTCGCAATGCTCGCATCAGGGCTTGCCGCGCTCGTCGCAGCCGTTCGGCACTGGCATGTGCTTGCAATCCTGTTCGGGCATCATGGGTAGATTGCCGCGCTTCAAGCACATGACAGCGATAGCTCCTTTGGGTCAATCGAGTGAGCGCCTTAGCTGTCACCTCGGCAGTTGCACATCGCTGTCACCTTCTCCGACCGCTGATCAGGCGCTTGGCACCATAGGCGAAGCTGTCTAGCAAGGAGGACAGTCGCCGCTGCGCTGACGACCGACCGTCCCGGCAGGTCGCTAGGAGTCTAACAGGACTCATAGTCATGGGGCACATAGTCTCTGGATCTTTTTACTTGAGACGTATTTAGTTATGGCTTCATGGCGACAGAGCCGATCTCACCAGCGGCGAAGGCATTTGGTGAGCGCGTCCGAGCTCGCCGCCACGAACTCGGCGAGAGCCAGGAACGGCTAGCTGTTGCCTGCGACCTGCACTGGACCTTCGTCGGCCAGGTCGAACGCGGTCGGCGCAACCTTTCGCTTCACAACATCCTTAAGCTGGCCGAAGGACTCCAGATCGATCCGGGCGAGCTAGTGCAAGGGTTGCGAGTGTCAGAGCCGTGACCAAGCTGACGCCGTGCAGGCTTGCCAACCGCAGTCGATGCGGGGGATGCTTCCTGCCTGAGACCACTCGACGGTCCAGGGTTGTCCTGATCCAGACCGGGCTTATTCGTACCGGTAGCCCATAACATGGGGTCCCATTGCATACCGGGAACTGCGCCGGTCACGAGATCGGCGGGTCAGGCCAGGGAAGGCGTCGTAAGTCTGGTACCGGTCGTGCACGACGACGGACATGCTTGGCGTGGACCGCGCAGTCTAAGTATCACCAGCTTGGAAGTCTGCGGACCACGACTCCGTGAACTGCGTCGGCCCAGGTCAGGGTGAATTTGCCGGTGACCGTGACTACGCCTGAATCACCGTCACTCACCGTCCTGCCAGGCACGCGGCGTGACGACACGATCTTCCCGTATGGTGACAGTCAGTTTGACAACTGATAGAAGCGTCTACCGGGACAGGTCATCCAACAGAATTGTTTAGCTTCACTCGATGTGTGACGGATTGGCTCCGCTTGATGTGCGACAGACCCTAGCTTGCAGTCGGGGTCCCCATTTCGCACACCGTCTCCACCGGCGGCAGTTAGCGAAGCGCGTTCAGCTCGTCGAGGGCGCGATGGCCGCGTTTGACCACCCCCGCGACGACATCGTGGCGCCCGACACGGATGGGCCACTCGAGCTGCAGGAGGATCTGTGTCGCTGCGAGCACCGCCGCCTGCTCCCAGCCGACCAGGTCGAGGATTCTCGACTGCAGCCGCCTTCGGACACCGTCCAGCGGATCGGCGAAGGTGTGCCACTCAAGGGTGGAGAGATCAGTCGCCCGCGTGCCGCTACCTGCGTTCCCGATATCCACGAGCGCCACCACCGCTCCGTCACGGACCAGGACATTGCCCGGGTTGAGATCGGCATGGACCATGTCCGGCGCCTCTGGTGGTGGCGGGACGTCGGCACACACGAGCCGCAGGCGCTCGACCAAGGCCGACACCACGGAGGAATACCCCGAGAGCCTGGCCACGGACTGGCGGAGACGCGACTGCTCGGGCGTCTCGCTGAAATCCAGCCCGGCGACAGCCGATTCCTGACCGGCGGCGACCCGCCAGGCGTACGACCAGTGGTCGTAGGGCTCGGAGGCCTGGCCAGCCTGGAGTTCGATGATCTCCATCAGCTGCTCAACGATGGACGGGGTCAGCTCTGGCACGGGAGCCGCGTCAACGAAGTCCATCAGATGCCATACATGAGTGGCTGTGGCCCCCACTCCGAGCCAGGCCGGGGTGGGATAACCGCGCCTGCGCATGTGCTCGACCACTCTCTGGGCCCGCAAGGTCTCGTCCAGGTGGCCGGGGTGTGCCCGGGGCACTGCCTTGAGCACTGCGTTTGCCCTTCCGGCCAACTGGACGCGCATGGCACCCACATGGTCGCCTCCGGGTAGGCGACTGAGAAGTGTGACCTCTGCCCCGACCACGCTGGCCACGTCGTCCAGGATCTCGGCCGGCAGCTCTTCGGAATGGGTGCCCTGGTTCATGCTGTCCTCACAAATCCAGTGCCTCCGACGAGTCCGATCACGTCGTCTTCGAATGGTAAGGCTCGATTGATCCGGGTCGGCCGGCGGTCGCCCTACCAGACCTGACGGCTCGGGCTAGCAGTCCGGTCAGCTCACCTTGAGCGACCTGGCGCTGGAGTAGCCGAACTGCAGGTAGCCGGCCAGGTCGGAGACAACCGCCCGGTAGGAGAATCTGCCCGCCGACTTGCCCTTGATAGTGAAGCTGAATTTGCCGCTGTTCGTCTCGTGTGCCGTCGCTCCCTTGACGTCGTACCACCTGCCTGAGCGCTCCACCTGAAGGATGACCAAGCGTCCGGCCGCGGCCGGGCTGCCCTGGCCGGCCCCGGTGGTTGACTTGCCCTTCCCGATGCTCGATGACTTGAGGCGGAACGACACGGCCTGCGGCTGCAGCACCGGATAGGCGGTCACCTGATTCGCGCCCGGACCCAGGATCAGCCCCGTGCCGCGCGAGTCGAGCCCGGCGGAAAACGAGTAGCCGGCGATTGCGCTTCCGAGGTTGTGCTTTGTCCAGCGGGTGCCACCGGAGGTGGAGTACTCGATCAGGTCATAGTTCGCGAAGCCGCGCTCGGTGAACACGTGGGTGCCGCCACCGGCAGGCTGGTCGATCCCGAACCACTCCGGGCCTCCGCCCGATGTTCCCGGCACGGCGTGCGCCGGGCCGAATTCCTTGCCGTTGAACAGCCGCAGCTCGACCGCCTCCTTGCGGTTGGTCTGGATAGTGAGCAAAGCGCTGCCTGACACGCCGAGCAGCGACTCATTGCTGATCGTGATCACCTTGCGGAACGAACCGCCGGCATTGAAGTCGCTGCCCGCCGGCGCGTACTTGACGAACGTCTGCCAGATCTTCCCGTCGTTGTCATAGCCGGCCAGGACGCCGCCGTGGTAAGCGCCAATGCCGACGTCGTTCCTGGAAGAGGCCAGTGTCGCGACCGAGGCGGGCGGGCTGGCCCCGCTGACTGGAACGCTCTCGACCTGGACACCCTGCGGGAAGTCCGCGCCGATGAACACGATCTGCTTGCCGATCAGCACGGCGCCGCCGACGCTGACTGAGCCGATCCTGGTAAACGGGCCGAAGGTCCGGCCGCCGTCGGTCGAGGAGTACATGAGCGTGTCGCTGCTGCTGGTATCGCAGCAGACGTCACCGATCAGGACGACATGGTTCGCGGACGGCACAAGCACCTGCGGCCCGTAGCCGGTGTCCCAGCTATCGCCCGAGGTCGGCGTGCCGAGGTCGACCTTGCGCGCGCACGACCGCGAGCTGCGGTTGAGCACGCAGACCTCGGCCTTGTGCGTCGTCCCGCCAGGGACGTCAAAGGCCGCCACCAGGCTGCCGTTCGGCTCGAACGCGATGCTGGCCGGCGACAAGTCCTGGTTGCTGACGCGGAACGGCTTGGCCTCGGGTTGCGGGTCGCCCTTGACGCCGCCGGCTGGCCCGGCGAAGGCGGACCCACCCAGCACGCTGGTCAGGCACAGCGCTGCCGCCAGGCCCGATAGATAGGTCGATCTCCCACGCAGCTTCATTGCCGTCCTCCCCGTTCGCCCTGTTATGGGGAGCGCCTAAAACTAATTCACCGGAATGTGGAACTCCGGCGTCAGACCCGGACACTTAATAGACGTGAGACCGGCAACCGGAACGGCGGCCGACGCAGCGTCCAGTGATGCGGTGCTGTGGCAGCGGGCGACCGCCGGCCAGCATGAAGCGTTCGGAGTGCTGTTCGACCGGCACTCAGGGGTCGTGTACAACTACCTGTTCTGGCGCACCGCCGACTGGTCGGCGGCCGAGGATCTCACGGCGGCGGTGTTCCTGCAGGCCTGGCGCCGGCGAGACCAGGTCGTGTTCGACGGGGACTCGGCGCTGCCCTGGTTGCTGGGCGTGGGCAGGCTGCTGCTGCGCAACACCGTCCGGGCCTGCACGCGGTACCTGGCGGCCCTGAGCCGGGCCGGCGCGGAGCCAGTGGTTCCGCCGGCCGGCCTCGGCGATCCGGCCGACCTGATCACCGGCCGCCTGGACAGCGAGCATCAGATGGCCGAGGTACGGCAGTCGATCAGCCGGCTGCCTCGGCAGCAGCGAGAGGTCATCGAGCTGTGCGTCTTCGGCGGCCTCGATCAGCAGGCCGCCGCCATCTCGATCGGCGTCTCGGTCGGCACCGTCAAGTCGCGTCTGCACCGGGCCAGGCAGAAACTGCGCTCTGAGCTTCGGGAACCCGTCGGCGGCGAGCCGCGAGACGCTCCGCGAACCGTGCGGGAGATGCGATGACTGATATCCAAGACGACCTGACCGCGCTGCGCGGCCGTGTGCCGCAGGTGCGCGCGCTGCCTCAGCAGTCGGCGCACCGGGCCGGGCTGATGGCCGTGCTCAGCGCAGAACCGCAGGCGATGTCACAGCCGTCGGCGACAGCGCAGCCATTCCGGCCTGGCCGGGCGGCCATCCGCCGCTGGCTGAGCCCGGTCGCGGCGGCCGTGGCGGTCGGTGCCATCGCGCTCGCCGTCACGCTGCCGCACCTCGTCAGCTCGACAGCCACGCCGGGTACTCACGCGCGCGGCGTCCGCCCTGGTCACGGCCATAGGCCAGCGGGCCTGCGCTGGCAGGTTCCGCTTACCGGCCTGCACAAGGTCGTGGTGCGGACCAGCGAAGGAACGGTCACCGTGACAGCCGCGCCGGCCGAGGGCAACACGGCGGCCGGCTCACCCGCCACCACGGGCTCGGTGGCGGTGTCCGCGACGCGTCACTTCAGCGGTGGGGCCCCGGTGATTTCCAGCAAGGTCGTCGCCGGAGTGCTGGAGGTCACCGGGCAGTGCCCGCCCGCCGGTAACCGCCACTGCACGGTCTCCTTCGCGGTGCGACTGCCGCAGTCGCTTCCGGTGCAGGTGAATGACGATCTCGGGACGGTCCGGCTGACTGACCTGAGCGGGCCGGTAACAGTGACCGATGCACTAGGTGACATCGACGGGTCCGGCCTCATCAGTCCCAGGGCCAGCCTGACCGACGCCCTCGGCGACATCAGCGTGGCGTTTGCCGCGCCGCCGGTCCACCTCGTTGCCAGCGACCAGGACGGCGACGTCACAATCAGCGTGCCGGGCACGACCTCCTACCAGGTCACCGCCCAGGCAGAACTGGGCAGCAGGACGGTCAGCGTGCCGACGTCGCCGAGCGCGGCCCACGTGATCATTGCCAGCACGCAGCTTGGCAACGTGACCGTGACCGGCTAGCGACCCCCAGCAGGCCGGTCGCGGGGTGGAAGACAAGTACGCGGAGATACTCGGTACAACGATTGCAGGCGCTGCGGCATCTTATGTAATAGTCGAACGGACTGATGCAGGAGGAAACATGCGTAAGACCAAATTAGCGGTGACAGCCGCAGCGGCTATCACCGCGATCGCGAGCAGCGGAGTCATGGTCGCCATTCCAGTAGCCGCGAGCACCTCGCACGCGCCACAGAAAGCGTCATGGCGCATCGTGAAGGGCGTGGGCGGCCCTGACTCCCGCCTTGAGTTCTCCGCGATAACGGTCACCAGCCCGACAAGCGCCTGGGCGTTTACCGGCGCATTCGGCGCTGACCAGCCGCACGCCTTCGAACTCACCCACGGCGCATGGCTGCAGATGGGGTTTCCTGACCGCCGGGACGAGACCGTTTATTCGGCATCGTCATCGTCGGCGAGCAACGTCTGGGCGGTCACATTCAACCCCAACCACCTGACCGGCAAGGTCTACTGGTTCAACGGCCACAAGTGGACGCGCGTCCTCTTCTTCAACGGCGTAGCGGGCCCCATCCTCGCGCTCAGCCCAGCGAACGCCTGGCTGTTCGGCACCCGGACGACGAAGGCGAGCCACTACAACGGCCGCACCTGGACCGCCTCGTCCGGCAGCCGTGGCCTTTCCGGCGCGAGCGCCCTGTCGGCGGACAGCATCTGGGCTTTCGGCACGAAGACTGTCGCGCACTGGAACGGCCATAACTGGACGCGCACCTCGGTGGCCAAACAACTGCCCAGGGACAACCAGGTGTGCAGTTCGCGCCTCACTGGCATATACGCGGCGTCAGCGAGAAACGTCTACGCCATCGGCACCGGCGGCTGCCAGGATCAGCTCGGCCCGTTCGTGCTGCTGCACTACAACGGCAGCAAGTGGAGCAGGCTCGTGCTCGACCGCAGCCTGGGCGAGCCCATCGCTGTCATCGGCGACGGACGAGGCGGTTTGTGGATTCCGGCAGGCACCGGCTCCCCGCCCGTCGACAGCATCGAGCACTACGGTAGCGGCAAGCTGACGACCGCGACCCTGCCGGTGCCGCCCGGACATCTTGCCCTGTCCGACGCGGCGATCGGCAAGCACACCACGACCGCCTACGCGGTAGGTTTCACCCGCAAGTCGCTCACCTCAGGCATCACCACCGGGGTGATCCTCAGATACGGCCCGTGAATGCTCGCTCAGGCGGCAGTGCGGTAACGGTCGATGACAAGGGCGGCGACGGCTGGATGGTCGCCCAGCGGGGCGGTCACCCAGTCGGCACCCGACTTGGCCAGGCGATCGTGGAACAGTCCCGGGGCGAGCAGGTAGCTGGCGACGGCGACCGGGCCGCGCGTCTTGTCCCGAAGCTGGGTGACGGCGTCCTCGACGGTTGGCTGGCCCGAGGCGGCGAACGCGGGGATGACCGGGGCGCCGAGCTCGGCGGCGAGCAGTTCGGCCTGCGCGGTGATCTGGCCGGCCGCCTTCGGGTCGGACGATCCGGTGGCGGCGAGCACGACGCCGACCCCGCCCGGTACCCCGGCTTCGGCGAGCCTGCTCATCAAGGCGATGACCAGGAGCTGATCAGGTCCCAGCGGGCCGGCGACCCGGCGGGCGGTGCCAGCGATGTCGGTGGTCAGGTGGTAGCCGGCCGACAGCAGCAGCGGCACGACGACCGCGTTGTCGCCGGCTTGGGCGAGTGCCCGCGGCAGCGACGGCTCCGCGTGCTGGACGAACGCAACCCGAATGTCGATGACCGGTGCCAGCCTGGTGACGTTTCTGGCCAGCGCGGTGACCGTCTGCGCAGCAGCCGGGTAACTGCTTCCATGCGCGACCGCGACCAGCGGCGGCTTCTTCACGCGGCCACCTCCGCGGGCATTGGCTGGGCGGCGAACGCCAGTTCTTCGCGGAGCCTGACCACGTCGCCGATCACCACGACCGCCGGGGAGGTGATCTGGTAGGCGGCGGCCTGGGCCGCCATCAGGTCGAGCGTGGAGATCAGCACCCGCTGCCGCGACGTGGTGCCGTCCTGGATGATCGCCACCGGAGTCGAGGCGTCCCGGCCGCGCTTGATCAGCTCGGCGCTGATCCGCTCGAGGTGCGCGACGGCCATCATCAGCACCAGGGTGCCGGGGCCGTTGGCCAGCGCGTCCCAGTCCACGCAGGCCCCGGGCTTGGACGGGTCGAGGTGCGCGGAGACGACCGCGAAATCCTGGGTGAGGCCACGGTGGGTGACCGGGATCCCGGCGTAGGCGGGCACCGCGATCGCGCTGGTGACGCCGGGCACCACCTCGACCGGGACACCGGCCCGCACGCAGGCGAGCGCTTCCTCGCCGCCGCGGCCGAACACGAACGGATCGCCGCCCTTGAGCCTGACTACCCGGTAGCCCGCTAGGGCGCGCCGCACGATCAGCGCGTTGATCTGATCCTGGGTTAGCTGGTGCGCGCCCGGCGCCTTGCCGGCCTCGATGATCTCGACGTCGGGGTCAAGCTCGGCCAGGATGTCGCGCGGGCCGAGCCGGTCGGCCACCACGACATCGGCTTCGGCGAGCAGGCGGCGGCCGAGCACGGTGAGCAACCCTGGGTCGCCGGGACCGCCGCCGACCAGGGCGACGCGGCCTTGTCCGGGCAGGCGGCGGTGCCGCCGGACCGGAAGTTCGCCCTGGGCGAGCTTGTGGCCGATCGCGGACCTGATCCGCTGGGAGCGGCGCGGGTCGCCGCCTGCGGTCACCGCGACCGTGACGTCACCGTGCCTGGTCACCGCGGGCATCCGGGCGGCCGACGCCGGACTGGCGTCGGCCCGGACGCACCAGATCCTGGCTGCCTCGGCGTCCGCCGCGACAGCCTCGTTGACCTGATTGTCGTCGGTCGTGGCGTGCACCAGCCAGGCCCCGGTCAGGTCGCCGTCGCGGTAGCGCCTGGGCCGCACCGTGACGTCCAGCTCGGCGAACCCGGCGCATACCACCGGCGAGATGACCGTGACCAGGGCTCCGGCCTCGACCAGCGCGCGGGTCCGGCGCAGCGCGACCGTGCCCCCGCCGACGACGATCGCGGCCCTCCCGGTCAGGTCCAGCTCGATCGGATAGCCGCTCACGACGTCACCCCGCCGAACGTGAGCGTGAAGCTTCTCGCGCACGACCCGCAGGCCCACTCTCCTGCGTCCGGACCCGCCGGTCGCAGCGCCTCATCTCCGCAGTACGGGCAGAAGAACGGCACCTGCCGTTCGCCTGCTCCATCGGGCCCGCTCATGACAGCAGGCTCTCGTCGGCATGGCGGACCCAGGTCGCGAACTGCTCGCCGTCGGCTCGGTGAGCCTGGTAGTTGCGAAGGAGGCGTTCTACGTAGTCGGGCAGCCCGTCGGCGGTCACCTTGAGCCCGCGCAGCTTGCGGCCGAACGACGGGTCGGTGCCGAGCGAGCCGCCGAGGTGCACCTGGAACCCTTCCTCGCCGCCTGTGATCGAGCCCTTGAGGCCGATGTCGGCTAGCTGGAACCGGGCGCACGCGTTCGGGCAGCCGTTCACGTTGATCGTGATCGGGGCGTCGAAACCGGGTAGCCGCCGGTCGAGCTCTGAATACAGGTCACGGGCCCGCTGCTTGGTCTCGACGATGGCCAGCTTGCAGAACTCGAGCCCGGTGCAGGCCATCGTGCCACGCCGGAAAGGCGATGGATTGGCCTGCAGGTCGATCGCCTCAAGGTCGGCGACAAGAGCGTCCACGTTGCTTTCTGCCACATCCAAGATCAGCAGTTTCTGCTCAGTCGTCGTGCGCAGCGTGCCTGACCCGTACTCGGCCGCTAGGTCGGCGGCGTGCCAGAGCTGGCTTCCTGATGTCCGGCCGACATGCGGGGCGACGCCCACGTAGTACAGGCCGTCGCGCTGGCGGTGCACGCCGACATGGTCGCGCGATCCGGCGGCTGGCGGGGGCGGCGCCGGGCCGTCGGGGAGGGCGAAGCCGAGGTACTCGCGCTCGAGCACGTCGCGGAATCTTTCCGGACCCCAGTCCGCCATCAGGAACTTGAGCCGAGCCCGGCTGCGCAGCCTGCGGTAGCCGTAATCGCGGAACAGGCCGGTGACCCCGGCCCACACCGCCGGGACCTGGTCGGGGAGCACGAACGCGCCGAGCCGCTTGGCCAGCATCGGGTTCGTGGACAGGCCGCCGCCGACCCACAGGTCAAAGCCGGGGGTGCCGCCCGGGCCGATCACCCCGACAAACGAGATGTCGTTGATCTCGTGGGCCGTGCAGTGCGAGGCGCAGCCCGCGATCGCCGTCTTGTACTTGCGCGGCAGGTTGCCGAACTCGGGGTTGCCAGCCGCCACGGCCTCGGCCGCGCGGAGCGTGGCGGTCGCGTCGATGACCTCGTCGGCGTCGATGCCCGCGACCGGGCAGCCAAGTATGTTGCGCGGCACGTCGCCGCAGGCTTGCAGCGACGACAGGCCGACCTCGTCGAGCCGCTCCCAGATCGTGGGTACGTCTTCGATCCTGATCCAGTGGAACTGGACGTTCTGCCGGTCGGTGATGTCGGCCAGGTCGCGGCCGTACTCCTTGGCGATGCCGCCGATCGTGCGCATCTGCTCCGAGGTGAGCTGGCCGCCCGGGATGCGGACCCGCATCATGAAGTAGCTGTCCTCGATCTCGGCGTCGTCGAGCAAGCCGGTCTTACCGCCGGCGATGCCTGGCCTGCGCTGGGTGTACAGACCCCACCAGCGGAACCGGCCGCGCAGGTCGGTCGGGTCGATCGAGTCGAAACCGGCGGCCGCGTACCTGGACACGATCCGGTCCCGGACGTTCAGGCCGGCGTCGTCCTTCTTGAACCGTTCGGCTGCGTTGAGCGGCTCGTAATACCCCAGGGCCCACTGGCCCTGACCGCGCTGTTGTTTGGTCGACGGCGGTTTGGTCGACGGCTGTTTGGTTGACAGCGGCTTGGCTGACATGAGAATCCTTCTGCTTGTTGGTCCTGGCACGCGGGCTTGGTCACCGGTGCGCGGGCGGATCACTCCGAGCGCGCGCCAACAGCGAGCGGCTAGAAAGCTGGGATCAGCAGAAGGAACGACAGATCGCGCTTGACGTGCGAAGAAGATCTACGTGGCGACGAGAGGTCAACGTTGACCGCTGGCTAGCTACCTGGCTAGTCACGGCGGGCCTCCGTGGTTGATGAGCACTGGGGTCTTGAGGTACTGCACGAGCTCCTGACTAGGACAGTAACATCCGCCGCCGACAGCAGTCGACGCCAAAACCGCCAGTGATCAGCCCACATAACCAACCGATTAACTAGGCTAAGGTCGTTCGTGGCCGTCCAAACGAGTCACAACAGCAACGTCGGCCCGACGTTGCTGTCGCCTCGCGAAAGCCAACGACAACGTCGGCCTTAGCTGCTGCTAGGGCGCGCAGATTATCAACACGCGGGTTTCGTTGTGCGGCACGTGCCTTCCGGACCGCAGCGGCGGCCCGATGCTCGTCCCGACGACCGCGTGGCTCCTGGCTGGTCTGGCCCTGCCGGGCGGCGGAGCAGCGTGGGCCCCTAGCTGCTGCCGGGCTCTCGGTGGCCGGAACAGCTTGGGACCCTTGCTGTCGTCATAGCAGCAGCGTGGGCCCCTAGCTGCTGCGGGGCTCTCGGTGGCCGCCTATCACATCAGAGCAACCCTGGCTGGGAACCTCCGATTTATTGAGAGACGGCCACCTACAGCAACAACGGAGGGTCGACGTTGCGTTTGGGTTTGAGCTCCTACAGCAGCCCCGGGACGACGTTGCTGTAGGCGGCTGGGGGAGAGGCTGGGGGAGAGGCGCCGGGGCGTCAAGCCGATGAACTTAACGTGAAGAAAGCACGCTCGCCCTTGCCGGGCGCTCGTCGGCGGTTCTTGAATGAATGTGCGGCCATGGTGCCCATGTCGCCCGCGCTTGATCCGCCAATACGCCAAGTCCCGCGCACCGCCCGCACGTACGTGCGGGCCAGGTCGGCCCGGAAAGAGGCACGGAAATGGGCACCGTTCATCTGCTCGCCGACTCTACGATCAAGCTCTCGTTCGCCTGGAACGCGTTGTTCTTCTGGGGCGTGTGGGCGATCTGCATCATCGCCGCCGGGGTCGTGCTCTGGGCCGCGCTCAAATCGCCGCGCTGGGAGCGCTGGACGACGCAGGACATCCTGATCGTCGCCGCGCTCGGCGTGCTGCTCGAGGTGTACGACAACATCATCGGCGACCAGTTCATCAAGCCGCTTGTCGACGTGATACCAGGCGCGGACCTGCTGCAGCTACATGACCTGCCGTACATGTTCCTGCTGATGGTCGGCGTGGCGCTAGTGCGCAAGCCGGGCTGCGTGACCGCGATGGTGTTCATCAACTACCTGCTCGCGCAGCTACTGTTCGGCAGCGGCCACGGCGCACTCGACTGGACCGACGGGCTCACCCAGGGGATCTTCTGCGACCTGTACATCGTGGCGCGGGGCGGCCGGGTGTTCGGGCCGTCGGCCACGAGGCTGTCGATGGTGCTCGACGGGCTGATGATCGGGATCCTGCGCGCCGGCCCGAATTCATTCCTTACCGACTGGACCTTCGATCCCTACCTGAACTCCATCTTCTACACCTGGTACCAGATGTGGGTTGACACCTGGTCCAACGCGATCGGCAATGGCGTCGAGGCCGCCATCAGCGCGGCGCTCGCGCTTCGGGTCGCCAAGGCGGTGGTGCCGTCGCTCGGCGTCGGCCGGAGCAAGGGCGGCGCCGCGGCCGGGACCAGCACGATCGACCCGTTCGCCGAACCCGACGAGCCATCTGGACCCGAACCCGCCCGAGCCGAAACCGCCGAGACCGCCGAGACCGCCGGGACCGCCGAGACCGCCGGGACCGCCGAGACCGCCGGGACCGCCGAGACCGCCGGGACCGCCGGGACCGCCGGGACCGCCGAGACCGCCGGGACCGCCGGACCGCCGAGACCGCCGAGACCGCCGGGACCGCCGAGACCGCCGGGACCGCCGAGACCGCCGGGACCGCCGCGGCCGCTGCTGGCGAGGGAGAGATCGGATGAAACGCATCGCGGTCATCTGCGGCGTCACGGCCGGGCTGCTGCTCATCCTTGGCGTCGTCGAAGCACTGACCAACTACAAATGGTCGGCCGGGGATCAGAACGCGTTCTTCGGCAACCCGAAATTCCTCCTCAACGACGGCGTAACGGTGTTGATCGCGGGGGGATTCCTAGCGCTGGTCGCGGCCGCGACGTGGATCATGGCACGACGGAAGGACAGGACCGATCAGCCCGGGTCCTGAGCTCGCCGCGCGGGATGTGTCGTTCGCCTACCACGGCGCGACCCGCGCCGCGCTCCGGCACGTCGACCTGGAGGTCAGCGCCGGCGAGGTAGTGCTGATCACCGGAGCGTCCGGCTGCGGCAAATCGACGCTCGCGCTGGCGCTGTGCGGCCTGATCCCGACCCGGGTGCACGGGGAACTGCGCGGTGATGTCGTGTTCGAAGGCCGGCCGCTTTCCGGGCTCGCGCCGCACGAAGCCTCGCAGCTTGTCGGGATGGTGTTCCAGAATCCGAACCTGCAGTTGATCAACCAGACTGTGCAAAGCGAGGTCGCGTTCGGGCCGGAGAACCTGGCGCTGCCGCAGCCCGAGATCGCCGCGCGGGTGGAGTGGTGCCTGGACGTGACCGGGATGGCCGGGCTGCGGCACTCGGCCGTCGTCACCCTGTCCGGCGGGCAGAAGCAGCGGACCGCGATCGCGGCCACCCTCGCTATGCGGCCGCGAGTGCTCGTGCTCGACGAGCCGCTCTCCGATCTGGACCCGGTGGGCGCCCAGGAGGTGCTCGGTACGCTGCGCAGGCTGGCGCGGGACGGCGGCACCGGGATCGTGATCATCGAGCACCGGGTCGACGAGGTCGTGCCCTGGGCCGACCGCGTAGTGCTGATGGCGGCCGGCAAGATCCTGCTGGATGTTACCCCCGGCGAAGCCTGGCACGACGAGTCGCCATGGCGGGCGACCGGCGTCGGAATACCGGACATGGTGCGGCTGGCGCACGCGCTTCCCGGCGCGTACGGCGGCCAGGTACCGCTCTCAGTCGACCATGCCGTGGCCGCGCTCCGCGATTCCTGGTTCGTTCCAGCGCTGGCCAAGGCCCTCGGCGCAAGGGCCCCCGCGCCGCCCGCGCCGACATCACCCACAGCACCGCCGACGCCGCCAGTGCTGAGCTGGGATCACGTCAGCGTCACCTTCGACGGCAAGCCTGCCGTGGACGACGTCACGCTCTCGATCCCCGACGGCGAGTGGGTCGCGCTGATCGGCGCCAACGGCTCGGGAAAGTCGACGCTGACCGGCCTGTCCGTCGGGCTAAGCGCCGCGAGCAGTGGCACCGTCTCCGTCCGCGGCAAGCGGGTCAGGCCAGGCCGGATCTTCGAGCACTCCGCGCAGGTGGCGCTGCTGCTGCAGGCCGCCGACGAGATGCTGTTCGCCGAGACCGTGCTCGGCGAGCTTGAGTTCGGCACCAAGTTCCGCGCGCTGCCCGCCGATCCAGTGCTCGACGTCGCCGGCGCGATCGAGTTCTTCGGCTTCACCGGCCTGGAATCGGTCAGTCCCTGGGAGCTGAGCCAGGGCGGCCGGCAACGTCTCGCGCTGCTCGAGCGGGTGCGCGAGCACACCGGGCTGACCGTGGTGACCGTCACCCACGACATCAGGACTGTGGCCGCGCGCGCGGCGCGGGTGGTGCTGCTCGGCGAGGGTCAGGTCAGGCTGGATGGACGGGCCGACGAGGTGTTCGCGAGGACCGGTGAGTTGTCGCGGTGGGGCGTGCTCGCGCCGCCGGTCGCCCGGCTGCAAGCCGAACTGCTCGGCCCGGCTACCAGCCACGTCCTACTCGATGTGGACACCCTCGCGGCCGCCGTAGCCGCCCACCGAGGCCAGCCATCTCGGGTGGGCCAGCCATCTCCGGCGGGCCAGCCATGATGCACTCGCTCTTGGCCAGGACCGTGATCTCGTACCTGATAGTGTTCGCGATCCCGATGATCCTGCCGGTCGCGTTCGTCAAGCTGGTCGGCCTCGGCGGGCTCAGGGACCTGGTCACCTACGAGGCCAGGGACACCGCGCTGCACAAGCTCGACCCTCGGCTCAAAGTGCTCTACCCGATCGGCATGGGGATCTTGAGCATCATCTTGAGCTGGAACTTCATGCTGATCGTGTTCGCGCTCAGCATGCTGCCGTGGTTCTGGCTGCGGCCGTCGCGCGGCAAGGTCCGGGTGCTGCTCGTCATGGTGATCGGCCCGGCGCTGACCGGATTCTGGTCGCAAGGGCTGTATTACCTGCCGAACCCGCCGATCCACTTCCTTTACCAATTCCCATGGACGATCAGCTGGCTCGGCTCGCCGGGAATTACCACGTACGGCATGGTCTTCGGGCTCGAGCAGAGCGCGCGGGTGCTGGTCACGGTCTCGACCTCGATGCTGGTCCTGGTCAGCACTGACGTCGGCGACTTCACCTGGGCGTTCGAGCGGTTCCGGGCCCCGCCGGCGGTGGGATTCGCGCTGACCGCCGCGCTGCGTTTCCTGCCCGACATGATCTCGCGCACGACGCTGGTGTTCCGGGCGGTGGAACTACGCGGCTACGACCTGTCCAGGCCCCGCTGGTTCCAGTTCGGCAAGTGGCCCGACTACGTGCGGCGAGTCGGCCGCTGCGTCGTGATCGTCACCGTCCCGCTGCTCGTCGGCACCCTGCGCGGCACCGCGACGATGGCGATGGTGGCGGACGCCAGGGGGTTCGGCGCGAAAGCCAGACGAGGCTCGCTCAGGCTTCATCGCACCACGGCGGTGGACATCTGGGGTTACGTGATCCTGGTCGCGCTAGTCGTGGCGGCGATCGTGGCGGACCATTTTCATATTGGCGCCCGAACTTATGGGTGAGCGGGCCCAACGGATGAGTACGCAAGGGGAACCGATGCGCTTCGACGCCGTGCTTTTCGACAATGGCGGAACTTTGACCCACCGCACCTCGCCGGTGGCGACCGTGCGGGCGCTGGCGGCGCGGGCCGGCGCCCGGATCAGCGAGGAGGATGCCGCGCGCTACTGGCGCCGGTCCAAGGAGCACAGCCGGACGCTGATGGCCGAGAAGAGGGTGCGGCGCAACTTGTCCCGCTCCGATCACCGCACCGCCTACGTCCGGGGCTACGCGCCGTTCGAGGAGATCGCGCCAGGCCTAGCCGAGGCGATGTACGACGAGTGGAAGACCAACCCGGCGACCATGGTCCCTTACCCGGACACGCCGGCGGTGCTCAAGTCGTTCAGCGCGGCCGGGCTGCCGATCGCGATCGTGAGCAACACCGGATGGTCGATCGACACCGGCTACGCGGCGACCGGGCTCGACGCGTTCATCCAGGCGTTCGTGCTGTCGTGCGATCTGGGTGTCGCCAAGCCCGATCCCGAGCCGTTCAAGCTTGCCTGCGAACGACTCGACGTCGACCCCGAACGCACCTTGATGGTCGGCAACAACCGGATCGCCGATTCTGGCTCGATCTGCATCGGATGCCACTGCCTGATCCTGCCGCCCGTGCCGCCGGGCGCGACGCGCGGGCTGAGCGCGGCCGCAGCGGTCGCGGGCATCGCCTGGGTAGCGTAAGTTTCCGCCGGCCGCCCACGTTTGACTAGCCGCGTGCTGGTTAGCTGGAAGGAGGCCAGCAAGCCGGAAGTAGGCGGCATCGACTGAGCTTTGAGAAGGTGCGTTGTCGTGTCCTTAATGACTCGCGTTTTCGTTGGCAGCTGCGGCAGTCCGGGCAGCATACGCGCGCTCCGATACGCCAGGACCCTGGCCGTCGCCAGCGAGGCAACGCTGATACCCGTCCACGCGTGGGTGCCGCCCGGCGGCGACATGGCCGAACGGCGCGCGCCCAACCCGGTGCTGCGCAAAGTCTGGCAGGAAGCGGCCTGGCAGCGACTGTGGCAGTCCATCGAGGCGGCGTGGGGCGGACCGCCCGACGATCTGGAGATGTGGCCGGTCGTCGTCCGGGGCAACCCCGGTGAGGTGCTGGTCGGGTTGGCCAGCCGGCCTGACGATGTCCTCGTTGTCGGCGCCGGCCACCGCGGGCCGCTTAGACGGCTCTTCCGCGGCCAAGTCGTCCGATACTGCGTCGGCCACGCTGGATGCCCGGTTCTCGCGGTTCCGCCCTCGTCGCTGGAACGCTACGTCCGCCGCTGGCCCCGCGCTCTCGCGTTCCGCCAGCACGGGCTGAACTCCGGCGAGGCGCTCGACGGGCTGGACCACAACATCACGTAGCCTGACCGCCGTGCGGCTTACTGACTTCTGGCAGCGGATGGATAACCAGTTCGGCAGTGCCTACGCGCAAAGCGTGGCCAAGGACTTCGTGCTGGCGAGCCTCGGCGGGCGGACCGCGCAGCAGGCGCTCGCGGACGGCGAGGACGTCAAGGTGATCTGGCAGGCTATCTGCGCCGCGTTTCCCGTGCCCGACCGACTGCGCTGATTTGATTCGCTGGGCCCGGCGAGTCGCCTCCATGATCGAACAACTGTTCGTTAAGCTAGCCCGGCTGGTGTGATGAATCTGATTGTCGGTGGCGGCGAGTACCGTCTCCTTCATTAAGCAGAAAGATTTGCGCGAGCCGGTGGCGCAAGGCGGCTCACCTCGTTTCCTCACCTCTGGGAGTTCACATGGCACCGAACGACAAGGCGAGCGGCATCAAGTCCGGGGACAGGGAGAAGGCCCTGGAGACCGCGCTCGCCCAGATCGAACGGCAGTTCGGTCGAGGCGCCGTCATGCGCCTTGGTGATGACACGCGCGCTCCCATCGAGGTGATCCCCACCGGATCGATTTCGCTGGACG
This sequence comes from uncultured Actinomycetota bacterium, assembly GCA_963769145.1. Taxonomy (GTDB): domain Bacteria; phylum Actinomycetota; class Actinomycetes; order Streptosporangiales; family Streptosporangiaceae; genus Chersky-822. The sequence goes on along the minus strand of CAVYKS010000004.1, from coordinate 1,397,341 downwards.
TCGCGCTTGGCATCGGCGGACTGCCGCGTGGCCGGATTGTGGAGATATACGGGCCGGAGAGCAGCGGCAAGACTTCGCTCGCGCTGCACGCCGTGGCGAACGCGCAGAAGGGCGGCGGCATCGCTGCCTTCATCGACGCCGAGCACTCGCTCGACCCCGACTACGCCAAGAAGCTTGGGGTGGACACCGACGCGCTGCTGGTCTCCCAGCCCGACACCGGTGAGCAGGCGCTTGAGATCGCCGACATGCTGATCCGCTCCGGCGCGATCGACGTCGTGGTGATCGACTCGGTGGCCGCCCTCGTGCCACGCGCGGAGATCGAGGGCGAGATGGGCGACAGCCACGTCGGCCTCCAGGCCAGGCTGATGTCCCAGGCCCTCCGCAAGGTCGCCGGCGCCCTGAACCAGACCAAGACCACAGCGATCTTCATCAACCAGCTGCGGGAAAAGATAGGTGTGATGTTCGGAAGTCCGGAGACGACCACCGGCGGCAAGGCGCTGAAGTTCTACGCATCGGTACGGCTTGATGTGCGGCGGATCGAGACACTTAAGGACGGCAACGAGCCGGTCGGCAACCGGACCCGCGTCAAGGTCGTGAAGAACAAGATGGCCTCGCCGTTCAAGGTCGCTGAGTTCGACATCCTGTACGGCATCGGGATCAGCCGGGAAGGCAGCCTGATCGACCTGGGCGTCGAGCAGGCGATCGTGCGCAAGTCCGGCGCCTGGTACACCTACGACGGCGATCAACTGGGCCAGGGCAAGGAGAACGCCAGGAACTACCTGCGCGAGAACCCCGACACCGCCAACGAGATCGAGAAGAAGATCAAGGAAAAGCTCGGGATCGGGCCGCAGCTAGACGCGGGCGTCAGCTCGGCTGCAGCCGCGGCAACGGCAGGCGCGCCGGCGAGGCGTGGCGGGCTCGAGGTCGTACCAGGGCTGGACGGTGCCAAGTAAACCGGGTGGCGCCGCCGGGGCTGACGTCAGCCGGGGGAGGGGGGACTGGCCAGATCCGGCCGATCCACCCGCGGACCCTGAATCCATCGCCCGGTTGATCTGCCTGCGGCTGCTGACCGCTGCTCCGCGCACCAGAGCCCAGCTAGCCGACGCACTCAGGCACCGCGGCGTACCCGCCGATGCCGCGCTGGCCGTGCTCGGCCGGTTCACCGAGGTCGGCCTCATTGACGACCGCATGTTCGCGACGTCCTGGGTCGAGTCCCGGCACTACGGCCGCGGACTCGGCCGCCGTGCGCTCGCAGCCGAGCTTGACCGGCGCGGAGTGGCCCGCGATCAGATCCAGGCCGCTGTCGACGGGCTCAGCACCGAGACCGAGCGCGCCACGGCGCTGGCGCTGGTAGAGCGCAAGATCGCGAGCACGACCGCGCAGCCATACCCCGCGCGGGTCAGGCGCCTGGTCGGCCTGCTCGCCAGAAAGGGCTACCCGGCCAGCCTCGCCTACAGCGTCGTCCGCGAGGCACTCGACCGATCCGGGCTAAGCGGCGCAGCCGCCGGACCGGACGACGAAGCGCTAGCCGACGAGTTCACCGACCTCGACGACCCCGCCGCCGACGATTAGCCCCACATCGGCAACGCCGCGCCACCGCGGCGACCACAACTACACCATCAGCCGCGTGCCGCGCGAGCCGGCAGCAGCCTCCCAGTGCCGCAATTACCCCGGCTATGTCCCATGGGTAGGGTCCCGGTGAGATGCGCAACCCCTGCTGTGCGCGATAGGTGCGGCTTTCAACGACGACAGCGGGCCGACGTTGCGGTGGGAATCAGACTGTGCCGCTGAGCTGCGGCTTGAGAGTGGAGCGGGTGACGAGAATCGAACTCGCACTACCGGCTTGGAAGCCAACGGAACATCCACGTCAGGCCTGCCGGCCCGCGGGATCGTGTCTCCGTGAATGACCGTGACTTGCCCTGATTCACTGCGGCTAATGGCCCGGCGTGTCGCATGTCTTAGGGCCATTCGATACGGAGCAGGTACACCTCACGTTGGTCTTCCATTGACCAGGTAGGTCGCAAGACCGAGTTCGCCGAAGGCATGCGTGAGCATGTTGCCTCGCGGGTTGGCGGTATTGAACGGCTCCCCGCTCCAAGAAGCCGTCTCCAGAAGAGTGAACAACTCGGCCAGCGGACGCAGAGCTTCCTGAGGAACCGCCTTGATCTGATCTTCGACGATCGGGTCAAAGCTGAGCCGCTACACCTACCTGCCGCTCTCGCGTTCGGCGAGGAGTTGGCGCCATGGGGTGCCCTGTGGCATCGGCTCGCCGGCCGTGATCTGGTCGGCTCGGGCGTGCATGCGTCGGCGGCCATCGGGGTCCCGCACGGAGTCGCACGCGGATATCCACCAGCGATGCACGAAGTCGTTCAGCACGCCGAGATCAAGGTTCACCCTAACTTCGTCCAGAACCGCCTTAAGACCGGCGTCGAACGCCTCGCGGTCCTGCCGCACGACTAGGGCGGCCCGGATGGCGCGGAGACTCTTCGCCGGATCCGGCGCCACCCCGGGAACAGAGTCATGCGTCTGCGCGCTCATGTCCGCCTCCTCCCTGTCGAAGAGCCTACAACGACAAGGTAAGACGACTGCTGATCCGAACCTGGAGGCTATCCCGCGCGCATCTGCACTTTCATCGTGGGAAGCCGCAGCCACGGTTCGACGCCTGCCCTGCTGGACAGCCCATGACGCATCCGCGAGGGTCGAGGTGCCGAAAAGGCTTGTAACTGATGCAGGCGGCTCGATCGATCGAACCCGCACTGTCAGCTTGGGAATGGCCGTGTAGACGGACATAGCCTCCTGCAGTATGAGCGGAGCCGGAGACGCGCGCTTTGGGCGGGTCCGCAACCGCTGCCAGCGCTCGGGCCTCCGCACATCAGACCGATGATCTTGCGACTTACGCAACTTTGCGTGGTGCGAATATTTGATACACTCAACCTTGTGACCGTTATCGAGAGCCAGGCTGCCGTCCATGGCCCCGGCGTTACCGTCGGGGAGCCTGAGGGGTTGCGTGAGCGGAAGAAGGCGGCGACCCGCCGGGCGCTCGGGCTGGCCGCTCTGGAGCTGGCGATTGAGCGCGGCCTTGACAATGTTCATCCGGAGGACATCGCCGCTGCGGCTGGCGTCTCGACGCGGACCTTTAACAACTACTTCGCCAGCAAGTACGAGGCGATCTGCGTGCTCGCCATGGAGCGCGGCCACCTGATCGGTGCGACACTGCGGAGCCGGCCGGTCGGCGAGCCGCTGATGGACGCGATCACTGCCGCTGTGCTCGAACCGTATCTACGCGGTGGGCGGGCGCCGGACCGGGACTGGGTGCAAGGCGTCCGGCTGGTCATCAAGTCCGCCTCGCTCGAAGGTGAGTACCTGCGAACGCAGCACGCCACCCAGAGGGCGCTCGCTGAGGCTATCGCCGACCGGATCGGCGGTGATCTGGCCACCGACATGTTCCCCGCCGTGATGGCCGGCGCGGTCACCGCGGCTGTGCACGTAGCGCACGAGCGCTGGCTGGCGTCTGATCCGGCGGTCGAACTCGTGCCGCTGATCAAGCTGGCGCTGAGCCAACTCCGATATCCATGCGGTGCTTCGCTTTCCGAATTTAACGGCGACACGCCGATAGCGAATTCGCTTGCGGTCGGCCCGCGGGCCGCCGATCCTGATGAGGCCCTGCGACACGCCGAGCCTTAGCCACGAATACCCGATCTGACCGCCCCGAGAACTCCCCATAAGCGAGAGAGAACGTGCTGATCCGACTGCTCAAAGCGCATCTCAAGCCGTACCGCAGGGAACTGCAGCTCGTTGTGCTGCTGCAGCTAGTGCAGACGCTCGCGACGCTGTATCTGCCGACTCTCAACGCGGACATCATCGATAACGGCGTGATCTCCGGGGATCTCCACTACATACTCAAGCTCGGCGGGTTCATGCTGGCTGTCTCGCTCGTCCAGGTCATCTGCGCGGTCGGCGCTGTGTACTTCGGCGCCAGGACGGCCATGGCCCTTGGCCGGGACGTCCGCCTGGCCGTGTTCAAGCGGGTGCAAGACTTTTCTGCGCGCGAGGTCGGCCGGTTCGGCACGCCATCGCTGATCACCAGGAACACCAACGACGTCCAGCAGGTGCAGATGCTGGCGCTGATGACGTTCACGCTCATGGTGTCCGCGCCGATCATGTGCGTCGGCGGCATCATCCTGGCGCTGAATCAGAATGTCCAGCTTTCGTCGCTGCTGCTGGTCGCGGTGCCCGCGCTCGGCATCATCGTCATCCTGATCATCAACCGGATGCGGCCTCTGTTCAGGCTGATGCAGGAGCGGATCGACAAGATCAACCAGGTCATGCGCGAGCAGATCACCGGGGTGCGGGTGATCAGGGCCTTCGTGCGGGACACTAGCGAGCGCGAGCGGTTCGAGGCCGGCAACACCGACCTTTACGAGGTCGGCCTTGGCACCGGCCGCCTGATGGCGCTGATGTTCCCGGCCGTGCTGCTCGTGCTGAACTATTCGAGCATCGCGGTGCTGTGGTTCGGCGGGCACCTCGTGGCGGACGGCAAGATGCCGGTGGGAGCGCTGACGGCGTTCCTGACTTACCTGCTGCAGATCCTCATGTCGGTGATGATGGCGACGTTCATGTTCGTCATGGTCCCGCGCGCCGAGGTATGCGCCGAGCGGATCGTCGAGGTCCTCGACACCGAGGCTGACGTGCGCCCGCCGGAAAACCCGGTTGCCATCGGCACGGGGACTGCCGGAGCGGCGCTCGGGCGACTTGAGCTGCACGACGTCGAGTTCCGCTACCCGGGCGCGCAGCAGCCGGTGCTGTGCGATATCAACCTCACGGCGGAGCCAGGGCAGGTCACCGCGATCATCGGCGCCACCGGCAGCGGCAAGACGACGCTCGTCAGCCTGATCCCCAGGTTGTTCGACGCGACTGGCGGCGCGGTCCTCGTGGACGGCGTCAATGTGCGGGACCTGGATCCGGACGTACTGTCCGGGCTGATCGGGCTGGTGCCGCAGCGGCCGTACCTCTTCTCCGGCACAGTCGCGTCGAACCTGCGCTACGGCAACTCCGAGGCAACCGACGCCGAGTTGTGGCGAGCACTGGAGATCGCGCAGGGCCGTGACTTCGTCGCGCAGATGCAGGGCGGGCTTGAAGCCGCGATCGCCCAAGGCGGCACCAACGTCTCGGGCGGCCAGCGGCAGCGGATTGCGATCGCCCGGGCCATCACGCACAAGCCGGAGATCTACCTGTTCGACGACTCGTTCTCGGCGCTGGACTACGCCACCGACGCCGCTCTGCGCGCTGCGCTCGCCCGTGCGACAGCCGGCGCCACCGTGCTGATCGTCGCCCAGCGGGTGGCCACTATCAGGAACGCGGACAAGATCATCGTGCTGGAAGCGGGCCGGGTCGTGGCCGAAGGAACGCATGACGAGCTGATGCGGACCGACGAGACCTACCGGGAGATCGTGCTCTCCCAGCTAACCGAGCAGGAGGCGGCGGCGTGAGTGAGCCGGAAGGGACGCCGGCCCAGAACGGGCAGGCAGCGAACGGGCGGGCAGCGAACGGGCGGGCAGCGAACGGGCAGGCACCTGCGCCTGGCGTGGGGGAGAGGGTTACCCCGCAGCGTGACCTTCGACCGAACTCGGGATTCGGGCCTGGCGGCCGGGGGCCGATGGGGTTCATGGGCGGCATGTCCACCCAGAAGGCGCTGAACTTCAGCGGGTCGAGCAAGCGACTGCTCCGGATGCTGGCGCCCGAACGCGCCCTGATTACCTCCGCGCTCATCCTTGGCACCTCCAGCGTCGTGTTCTCCGTCATCGGGCCCAAGGTGCTCGGCAACGTCACGAACCTGATCTTCGACGGCTTCATCAGCAGCAAGATCCCTCCCGGCGTGACGAAGGCTGAGTTCGTCGCGCACCTGCGCGCGACCGGCCACTCGACGCAGGCCGAGCTGATCGGCGCGCTCCACCTGACCCCCCATCAGGGGATCAACTTCGACCAAGTAGGCCGGACCCTGCTGGTCGTCGCCCTGATCTACGCCGCGGCCGCGCTCTGCGCCGCCTTCCAGGGCCGGATCGTGGCGAGGATGGTCAACCGCGCGATCTTCACGATGCGCGAGCAGGTCGAGGCGAAGCTGTCCCGGCTGCCCCTCAGCTACTTCGACCGCCAGCCGCGCGGGGAGATCCTGAGCCGGGTTACCAACGACATCGACAACCTCGCGCAGTCGCTGCAGCAGACGATGAGCCAGGTGGTCACCTCGGTGCTCACGATCGTCGGCGTGCTCGCGGTGATGATCTGGATCTCCTGGCTCCTCGCCTTGATCGCGCTGGTCACCATCCCTGCGTCGATCTTCCTGGTGATGCGGATCGGCAAGCGCGCGCAGCCGCAGTTCATCAGGCAGTGGTCAACCACGGGCAAGCTCAACGGCCACATCGAGGAGAACTTCACCGGGCACTCGCTGGTCAAGGTGTTCGGCCAGTCCGACGCTGAACTGGCCACGTTCACCGAGCAGAACGAGAAGCTGTTCCAGTCAAGCTTCCGCGCGCAGTTCATCTCGGGCACGATCCAGCCCGCGATGATGTTCATCGGGAACCTGAACTACGTCCTCGTCGCGGTGGTCGGCGCGCTCCGGGTCGCCACCGGGGCGCTGACGATCGGCGATGTGCAGGCGTTCATCCAGTACTCGCGCCAGTTCAGCCAGCCGCTGACGCAGGTCGCCAGCATGGCCAACCTGCTGCAGTCCGGCGTGGCGTCAGCCGAGCGCGTGTTCGCGCTGCTCGATGCCGATGAACAGGAGCCGGACGTTGCCGAGCCCGCCCGGCCGGAGCAGGTGCGCGGCCGGGTGTCGTTCAACAACGTGTCGTTCAGCTACTTCCCCGATGTCCCGCTGATCGAGGATCTGTCGCTGTCCGTCGACCCGGGCCAGACGGTCGCGATCGTCGGTCCGACTGGAGCCGGGCAAGACCACGCTGGTTAACCTGCTGATGAGGTTCTACGAAGTCCGCAGCGGAACGATCACGCTCGACGGCGTCAACATCGCCGACATGAGGCGGGAGGAACTTCGCTCGCTCACCGGCATGGTGCTGCAAGACGCCTGGCTGTTCGGCGGAACGATTGCCGAGAACATCGCCTACGGCGCGGACAACCCGAGCCGTGAGGCGATCATCGAGGCGGCGAGAGCTACTTATGTGGACCGTTTCGTTCAGATGCTCCCAGATGGCTATGAAACGGTCATTGACGAAGAGGGATCGAATGTCAGCATGGGGGAGCGGCAGCTCATCACGATTGCCCGAGCGTTCTTGGCCCGGCCCGCGATCTTGATCCTCGACGAGGCCACGTCGTCGGTGGACACCAGGACCGAGGTGCTGATCCAGCGGGCGATGAATTCGCTACGGCAGGGCCGGACGAGTTTCGTGATCGCGCACCGGCTGTCCACGATCCGCGACGCCGACACGATCCTGGTGATGGAGCACGGCCAGATCGTCGAGCAGGGAAACCACGTCGAGTTGCTGGCCGCCGACGGCGCCTACGCGAGGCTGTATGCCGCCCAGTTCGCGCAGGCAGCCGACGTCGACGTGCCGGTATAGGGGCTAGAAAAGTAGCCAAGCGGGCTTCCCTGACATCTATTGTCAGTGTTATGCGAGCATCCCGGCTGGTTTCGATCTTGCTGCTGCTGCAGACGCGCGGCCGGATGACCGCGCAGCAGCTGGCCGGCGTACTTGAGGTCTCGGTCCGCACGATCTACCGGGACATGGAATCGCTGGGCGCGGCCGGCGTGCCGGTCTACGCTGACGCCGGCCCGGCGGGCGGCTATCAGCTGCTCGGCGGCTACCGCACCCGGCTGACCGGCCTCACGCAGGGCGAGGCCGAGGCGCTCACGCTGGCCGGCATGCCGGCCGCAGCCGCCGAACTTGGTCTTGGCACCGTGCTCGCGACCGCGCAGCTCAAGCTCCAGGCGGCGCTGCCAGCCGAGTTGCGCGCCCGGGCCGCCGCGCTGCGGGAACGGTTCTACCTGGACGCGCCGGGCTGGTACTACGACGGTGATTCCTCCGAGTACCTGGCCACGGTGGCCGACGCGGTCTGGAACCAGCGGCGGATCGAGATCCGCTACCGGCGCTGGAAGGCGCCGACCGACGTGACCAGGCTGCTCGACCCGCACGGGATCGTGCTCAAGGCCGGAAAGTGGTACCTGGTCGCGAGGCCCAGCGACCCCGGCCCGTCGCACGGCATGAGTACTTACCGGATCAACCAGATACTCGGCCTAGTCGTCCGGGACGAGGAATTCACCCGGGCAGCCAACTTCGACCTCGGGGCCTACTGGGCGTCAAGCGTGACCGACTTCCGGGCCGGCCTGCGCCAGGGCGAGGCCGAGATCAGGCTGTCCCCGGCCGGCCGCGATCTCGTCGGCCGGCTGATGAACTCCGAGGTGATCAGGTCGGTGGCGGCAACGGCGTCGGCACCCGACGAGCGGGGCTGGATCACCGCGGTCGCGCCGATCGAGTCGCTGCGCAATGCGTGCGAGGACTTCCTGAGGCTGGGCGCCGAGATCGAGGTCGTCGGTCCGCCCGCGCTTCGGGCGGCTATGGCGGCCGCCGCCCGCGCGCTCGCTGTCATGTACTCATAGGATCCGGATGCTCCGGGTGTTTCTATCGCCGGATGAGGTCCAGGCCGAGGATCGCCCGCTCGACCTGGCGGGCCGCGTTCTCCTGTCCGGCCGAGTTGGGATGGACAAGGGCGGGCCGACCCTGGGTGTCAAGGATGCCCTCGACCCACTTGCCGGCGTCGCAGACGCTGTGACCGCGGCTTGAGCTGTAGATATTGACGAACGTGTCGCCGCTGCGGAGCGTCTCGTCCTCGATCACGCTGTTGAGCCGCTCGAGCACGTTGGTGCGCAGCCAGTTCAGGTCACCAAGGGTTATCGTGCCGAATTGCTTCAGGTCGCCGAACGTGCACTTGCTGGTGTCCTCCGGGACGATGAACGGGTAGCCAACCGTGATGACCCTGGCGGCCGGCGCCGCCCGGTGGATGGCGAACAGCATCTCGTCGTATTCGGCGGCCAGTTCCCGGAACCGCTCCTCAAACGGCACATCGCCCAGCGTGTCTTTGGTGAAGTCGTTCTTGCAGGGCGTTCCGGCACCACCCGCCTGCGCCCCGAGCTTAAGGCAGGCCTGGAGGATCTCGCCGAATCCCAGGGTGTTGCCGCCGATCCCGACGGTGACCAGCCTGGTGTTGATGTTCACGGCCCTGAGCTGGATCGGGACCTGCGGGAACGGGTAATCCGGATCGTTTGAGAGGTCCGGAATCTGGTGTCCGATGGGGAACTGCCCGACCGTGGTGATGTTTTCGATCGTGGCGTTGCCGCAGCTTACGTTCTTCAGGCTGACCAGCGGGCCGAGATCGCGGGCGATCACTTCCGGGTAGGAATCAGTCGTGCGGACGCAGCCGTCGCGCGGCTGCTGGAATTCGTCGCCGGCCGCCGGGATCGCGCCGGCCGTGTAGGAATCGCCGAGCGCCACCCAGGCCAGACCGGACTGATGCGGCCGGGCGCTGTGCCTGCCCGCCTGCTGGGCACCGCCCGCAGCGAGAGCGGGAACAGCCGCGGCGGACGCTAATACGGCGACCGTGATAATAGCCGCTAGCCGGAAATTACGACGTGCCATTAAAACCCTCCTGCCGATTTACGCATGCGTTCTGGCTCGCGCTGACGCCTATAGGCAAAAACGCGACGCCCGGATAGTAACGCGGGGCGCGCATGACAAGACGAAAGCGAGCAACATCTCCATCTGGGAATAGAAGAAACCGGCAGCTACGGGCCGGACGGGTCAATCCCGAATCGCACTGGCATGTGCTTGATCCCATTGACGAAATTCGACCGGAATCGGTCGACTGTTCCGGCGCCAGGCTCGCGTTGCCCGGGACAGAGGTTCAACCTTCGCGAACTTCGCGCCGATAATGTACATTATGTAAAGTGGACGGAGTTGAGTAGCTACTCACCGGTTCCTGGGTAGCTCAGCGGATTCCGGGCCGGGCATCGCTCCCCTACCGTCGGCTCCATGAGCGACACGAGCCGTGGCGGCGTGGTCAAGTGGTGGGCGGTGCTCGCGGCGGGAACGGCTGCGAGCATCCTGATCGCCTGGCTGGCCCGGCTCGCCGGCGTGCAGCTGCGGACCGTGCTGTCGATCGCGGCGACCGGTGCCTTGCTGGCCTGGCTGATCTTGCTGCTCGCCGTGCCGTGGAATCTGTACTTCGCCGCCCGGGGTGCGATAGCTCAGATTACGGTCTCGCGCGGCCGGGGCATCGACGTGCGCCAGGCCGACGAGGCCGAGGCGGGGCGGATACAGCGGAGGATGCTGTGGTTCGCGCTCGGCGGGCATGCACTGACGGCGCTGGTGACCGGTGTGGTCACCTACGCGTCCGGAGCGGTCATCGGCTATTACGTCGCCGGGTTCTATCTGCTCTCCGCGACGATCCGGCCGACCGCGGCCTACTTCTCTCACCTGCGCGAGCGGATCGGCGCGATATCGCGCGAGAGCGTGTACCCCCGCGAGGACGTGGTGACGCTCCGGGACGACGTGCACAGCCTGACCGAGCAGGTCGAGCGGCTCGCACATGGCCTCGCCGAGATCCGGTGCGAGGGAACCGCCAACCTGCACCGCACCGAGGCCAGGCTGGCCGACGACCTGGCCCATGCTAGGCAGCTGCTGACCGCCGACCTGTCCCGGGTCCAGGACGCACAGGCCGCCGACCGGGAAGCAACGCGCACCCGTGATGAGGATCTCGGCCGCAGGATCGACCGGATCGGCCGCAGGATCGAGGGCACGCTCGACGGCATCAGCGACCACCAGGAACTCCAGGCGGGCCTGCGCGCCCTCGTCCGGATGATCCGGGCCGACGCCGCCCTCTGACCCGCTCGGCTGCGCAGTCTCCCAGTCGGGCCGCTCCCCCTCCGCGCGAGCTTTCCGCTTATTTAACTTGACAGCTAACTAACTGGGTGGTGAAATAAACACAGGGAGCCGGCCGGTGGAGGACGCGATGACCGCTCAGGTCCAGGACCATCTCGACGTCACGTTCATGGCGCTGGCCGACCCGACCCGGCGGGCCATCGTGGCCCGGCTTGCGGGCGGCGACGCGACGGTCAACGAACTGGCCGCGCCGTTCGACATGACGCTTCCGGCCATCTCCAAGCACCTCAAGGTCCTCGAGCGGTCCGGGCTGATCTCGCGGTCCAGGCACGCCCAGTTCCGGCCGTGCCACCTTGAGCCCGCCGCGCTCGACGCCGCGCTCGGCTGGATCGAGACCAACCGCAAGGTCTGGACCGAGCGATTCGACAAGCTCGACGCTCACCTGCGCGACATCCAGCAGAAAGGCGGCCGGTCATGACTAGCCATCAATCGGCGCCAGCCGAACTGAACCTGACCAGGATCTTCGATGCCCCGCGCGACCTGGTGTTCCGCTGCATGACGACGCCGGAGCATCTGGCCCACTTCTGGGGCCCGGCCGGCGTGAGCGCTCCGATCGAGCACATCAAGGTCGACCCGCGTCCGGGCGGGGTGTTCGAGACGGTCATGGTCAACGACGCCGACGGCAGCACGTACCCGACCAAGGCCACCTACGTCGAGGTGACTCCGCCGGAGCGGCTCGTGTGGACGGAGGCTCACAGCGGCATGACGATGGCCGCGACCTTCGTCGACCTCGGCGACGCGCGCACCGAGGTACGGATCAGGCAGACGAACGTGCCCGACGCGATGCGGAGCCCGGACGCGCAGGCGGGCTTCCGCACCTCACTCGACAAGTTCGCCGCGTACCTCAAGTCAATCAGCTAGCCCGTCAGGAAGGTGCCCGGCAATGACAACCACAACCATTAAGCAGAACGCGTTGCGCCACGCCATCGCCGCCGAACGGCGCGAGCTAGCCGAGGTGCTCGCCGGATTGCCACCGCGGGCGTGGGACACGCCGTCGCTGTGCGCTGGCTGGCGGGTGCTCGAGGTCGTCGCGCACATGACGATGCCGTTCAGGTATTCAGTGGCCCGGTTCGGCCTGGAAATGGCCAAGTCGGGCGGCAACTTCACGGCCATGTCCGACCGCGTGGCCAAACGAGACGCGGCCGCCATGACTCCCGCCGAACTGACCGCTGCCCTCCGCGACAACGCACAGCACCCCTGGCAGCCGCCCGGTGGCGCGCCCGAGACGCCGCTGACTCACGACATGATTCACGGGCTCGACTTCACCGTGCCGCTCGGTATCGGCAGGCGGCTGCCCGATGACCGGCTGCTGCTGGTGCTCGACTCGGTGACCTCGCCGAAGGCTCTCGGGCACTTCGCCGTGGACCTGACCGGGGTCAGGCTGGTCGCCGATGACCTGGACTGGTCGTTCGGCGCCGGAGATCAGTTGTCAGGCGCCGGGCAGGACCTGCTGCTGCTGATCGCCGGCCGGCGACTGCCCGCCGCCGCTCTGCGCGGCCAGGCCAGCGCCCGATTCCTGCCACGCTGACCGGTTCCGCCCAGCGTCCCTCCCCGCCGTCCGCACGGTTAGGGGCCCACGATGCCTCGCCTCGGCCGCCGCCCGCGCAGCAAGGGGCCCGCGATGCTGCCATAGCGACAGCGGGGGGCCCACGATGCCATGCGCCCGCGCCGCCGGCGCCCGCGCAGCGATTAGCGGGTTACGAAGGCGCCGCCGTTGACGTGGATGACCTGGGCGGTGGTGTGGCGGGCGCCTGGTGAGGCCAGGAACAGCGCCGTTTCGGCTATGTCGGCTGTCGTGCCGGGGCGCTTGTCGTGGGTGGCCTCAATGAGCGCGTCCCGGCGGGCGCCGGTCAGGCGGCCGCGGAAGAAGCCGGTGCCCTCGGTGTAACCCGCCGAGATCACGTTCGCGGTGACGCCGCGCGGGCCAAGCTCAGCTGAGGCGCTCAGGTTCCACGCGGCGAGTGCTGCCTTCGCGGCGCCGTAGGAGCCGGCGCCGCGCTCGGCACCGATCGACCCGATGCTGATCACCGACCCGCCGCGCGGGATCAGGCCGGCCACCGCCTCCGTCGTGAGGACGGCGCTGATGAGGTTGGCGTCGAGGTTCGCCCGCCAGGCGACTGCCAGCGCCTCAAGATCATCCGCAGTGTCACCGCAGCCGGAGTCACCCCTGCCGGAGTCACCCCTGCCGGAGTCACCGCCGCCGAAGTCGGTGTTGCCGCCGGCGTTGTTGACCAGGACATCGACAGCCGGGCCGAGTTCGGCGGCCAGCGACGCGACCTCGGCGGGCACGGTGGCGTCGCAGACGATGCCGTCAACACCCAGTTCGGCCGCCGCCGCCTTGAGGCGGTCCTGGTCGCGGCCTGTGATCACGACTCGCTCCCCCGCCGCGGCGAACCTGGCGGCGATCGCCCGCCCGATCCCGCCGCTTCCTCCGGTCACGAGCACTGTCCTAGCCATGTCCTTCCCTCCATCGCACGCTTACGTTTAGATCTAAACGTAGACTAGCAGCACGAACGACTTACCGGGAGGGAGGCCAGCGATGACCGACAGCTACCCGTTCGACGCCGTGTCGGCGTTTCCCGCGGCTGACATCGCAGCAGCATGGGACCGTGAACTGCCCGGCACGCCGGTGTCATCGATTGAGATCGTCACGCCGATCTGGCGGCTCGCGAAGCTGTTCGCCGACGACCGGCGCCGGGTCCTGCACGCCTGCGGGGTCGACGCGGCCACGCTTGACCTGCTCAGCGTGATCCGCCGGGCCGGGCCCCCGTACCGGTTGTCCACCCGCGAGATCACCGCCCGCGCGCTGGTCACCGCCGGCGCGATTTCCCAGCGGGTCGCCAGGGCCGAGCAGGCTGGCCTGGTGGCCCGCTCCCCCGCCGCCGACGGCAGCCGCACGGTCCTGGTCACGCTGACCCCGGCCGGGCACGAACTGATCGGCCGCACCGTCGACCGGGTGCTCAGCAGAGAGGCCCAGCTCATGGGCGACCTCGATCCCTCCCAGCGCCGGGCATTGGCCGCCCAGCTAGATCAGCTGCTCGCCGACGTGGCCGGCAGGCTCCGCTGGCCGGCTGAAGTCCGCCGCAGGGGTCCGGACCGGCCGATAAGATATGCCCCAAGGCCCGCCTATGATCACGCGCCGATACCCCAGCCGGCCCGTGCATACCTGATCTGGCCTCGGGTAGCGCCGACCTATGCCATTCACCAGCAGCAACGCAAGAAGTAGCAACGCAGCCGACAGCCTCCTGGACGAGCGTTACCTGCTGGCCGAACGAATCGGCGTGGGCGGGTTCAGCGAGGTCTGGCGAGCACACGACCTCGTGCTCGACCGGCCGGTGGCGGTCAAGCTGCTGCACGCCGGGTTCGAGGCGCACGAGGAGACCCTGCAGCGGTTCCGCGCCGAGGCGAGGCACGCGGGCGCGCTGTCGCACGAGAACATCGCGCGGGTCTACGACTACGGCGATCCCAGCCCGCGGCATCCGCCCTACCTGGTAATGGAACTAATCGACGGCGACTCGCTGTCCCAGGTGCTGCGCGCCGGCGGGGCGATGGACGCGGCCCGCGCGATGGACATCACCGCGCAGACGGCGGCCGGGCTGCGGGCCGCGCACCAGGCCGGGCTCATCCATCGCGACATCAAGCCGGCCAATCTGCTGCTCAGCACCGCGGGCGTGGTCAAGATCACCGACTTCGGCATCTCGCACGCGGCGGGATCGGCCCCGATGACCCGCACTGGGATGATCATCGGGACACCTGCCTATCTCGCGCCCGAGCGGGCGTCAGGAGCCCAGGCGACCTCGTCGAGCGACCTGTACTCGCTGGGGGTGGTGGCCTACGAGTGCCTGGCCGGGAGGGCGCCGTTCGACGGCACCGCCATCGAGGTAGCTCTCGCCCACCGCGAACGCCCGTTCCCTCCCCTCCCCGCCTCCGTACCCGCGGCCGTCGCCGGGCTGGTCGGCGACCTGTCAGCCAAGGACCCGGCCGGCCGCCCAGCCAGCGCGGCGGAGGCCGCCGCCAGGGCCCGCGGCCTGCGCGATCAGCTGCGGGCAAACCAGCAGACGCCGGCCCCAACCCTGATAGCTGCCCAGCCCGTGCCGGCCAGCCCCGTGCCGGCCAGCCCCGTTCCTGCCAGCTATCCGCAAGCCGCCAACCCGACCGAGTGGCTGGCCGAGCCGGCGCTCCGCCGCCGGCACCCGGGCCGACGCTTCGCGGCCGGAGTCGTCGGCGGCCTTGCCGCTGCCGCGCTGATCGGCATCGGCGGGTTCAGCCTGCTCGCGCCCGCGACCGCGCACCATAGCACCGGCCCGCCGCCCAAGGCGTCGCCGGTCAAAGCGACCCGGGTCACCGTTGACAGCGAGCGGTTCATCGGCCTGCCGGTTCGCGTCGCGGTCAGGGAACTCCAGCGGCAGCATCTGATTGTCCAGGTCAACCGGGAGATGACGTTCGCCCAGCGACAAGGACGGGTCGTCGCGGTCGAGCCCTCCGGCCAGGTGCCGGTCGGCAGCGTGGTCATCGTCATCGGCGCGCAGCGGCCCGGAGGCGGACCGGACCACCACGATCACGGCAAGGGCCACGGCGGCGGCGGGGACAACGGCAACGGCGATGGGAACGGAGGCGGCGGCCAAGGCGACTAGCCTCATCGTCGGAACTGACCAGGCCCCTGCGCGCGTCAGACCTCTACAGGAAGTCGCGAAACCGGGGGTACCAAATGTCGCACTTGTCAAAGCCTGTCCTCTTCGCCATTGACGATGACGAAGGAGTCGCCCAAGCGCTCCACGACGACCTCGACCGGCGCTTCTGCGAGGACTTCCGCGTCATCGCCGAATCATCGGCCCGCGCCGGGCTCGCGACCCTCAGCCAACTCGCCGCCGACCGCGAGCCAGTCGCCCTCCTCATCGTCGATCACGACATGCCGGAGATGCGCGGAGTCGATTTCCTGGCCAGGGCCCATGTAATGCACTCACTCGCCAAGCGGGTGCTGCTCGTCGAGCGGGACTACTCGGTGCGCAGCCCGGTAGTCCAGGCGATGACGCTCGGTGAGGCCGACTATCACATCACCAAGCCGTGGCTGCTCGAACCTGACCTCTACCTGGTGGTCGCTGAGTTCCTGGCGGACTGGGCTAAGGACCAGCAGGCCGGCTTCGACCTGTTCCGGGTGGTCGGCCACCCGCGCAACCCCGGCACGCACGACCTCCGGGACCTGCTGACCAGGTTCAACGTGCCGTTCCGGTTCGACGACGCCGACAGCGAACCAGGCCGGCACCTGCTCGACGACCATAACCTGGCCGAGTCGCGGCTGCCGGTCATGGTCCGCCACGACGGCTACGCGATCGCCGAACCCGGGCGGGCGCAGGTCATCGAGGCCGTCGGCGGCAGCATCTACAACGACATGGACGAGTGTGACGTGCTGATCGTCGGCGCCGGGCCCGCCGGCCTCACCGCAGCGGTGTACGCGGCCTCGGAAGGCCTGCGGACGGTCGTGCTCGAGGAGACGGTGTCCGGCGGGCAGGCTGGCAGCAGCCCGATGATCAGGAACTATCCCGGCTTCCCGCACGGCGTCAGCGGCCACGATCTCACCAGGCGCGCCTGCGAGCAGGCGTGGATGTTCGGCGCGCACATGGTGTTCGCCCAGCCGGCCGTCGACCTCCGCTGCCAAGGCGACGAACGTGTCGTCCGCCTGACCGACGGCCGTCAGGTCAAGGCCAGGGCAGTGATCATCGCGCCCGGCATCGCGTGGCGTCGAATCGGTGTGCCGCGCCTCGAACGGCTGGTCGGCTCGGGTGTCTTCTACGGCGCGGCCGGCGGCGAGGCGCGGGCGATGGAGGGCCGCGACGTCTTCGTGGTCGGGGCAGGCAATTCGGCCGGCCAGGCCACGCTGCACCTGGCCAGGTACGCACGCCAGGTCACCATGCTGGTCCGCGGTGACAGCCTGGCTACGTCGATGTCGGATTATCTCGCCCGCGAACTCAAGGCGACCGCCAATGTGACGGTTCGCCTGGGCACCGAAGTCACCGACGGCCACGGCGACGAATACCTGGATGCGCTGACCGTCCGCGACCGGTTCGGCGCTAGCACCGAGCAGATCCCGGCCGGGGCGCTCTTCGTCCTGATCGGCGGCGAACCGCGAACCCGGTGGCTGCCTGAGGCGGTCCGCCGCGTCGACGGCTTCATCCTGACCGGGCGCGACGTAACCAAGGACGGCGACCCGCGCTCCCAGTGGCCGCTCGACCGGCCGCCGCTGCCGCTCGAGACGTCGATGCCCGGCGTCTTCGCGGCCGGAGACGCCCGATATCGCTCAATCAAGCGGGTCGCGTCGGCGGTAGGTGATGGCGCCGCGGCTGTTCGCCTGACCCACGAGTACCTTTCAGCGGAAAGCAACCACGAGAACGCGTTCGCGCCCTGAGGCGACTCCCGTCCGGCGTACTCTAGAAGAAGTGCGGTTGCCGATACGGGCGGAGCTGATGCCCTGGTGCTGGCGGTATGGAGCACGCTGGTCACGCTGCTAGCTGATCTCTGGCAGGCAGCGGGACACATCCTGCTCGCCTCCGGTCCCTCCGGCACCGCGGTGACCGCGATCGCGGTAGCGGTCCTCGTCGGAGCGCTGGCCACCTGCCTGGCCTGTGCCGCCTGGATCGGCCGGATCTCCGCCGCGATCCCGCTCACCGGACGCGCGTCGGCGCTGCGCGAGAAGTCGTGGCGCGCGGCGTTCCTGCGGCAGCGGGACCCGGACGCGGCCGGACGACCGAGGCCCAGAGCGCCCTCGGCGGCCCCGGCGGCCGCCTGACCGCTGGGTTGATCCCGCTGAGTTGATCCCGCTGGGTTGATCCCGCTGGGATGACAACCGGCCCGGACTGAACGCGGCCGCCCCGCCAGCCATCTGTCCCCGCGACCCGCTGGAGGGTTTCGTCGTCATGTCTGCTTTCCTTGGCCTCCCCACAGGCGCCATCTATCACCTCGTATTCGCGCTGGCCAGCTTCCTTACCCCGGTACTCGGAGGCCTGGCGGCCGCCGTCGCGATCGTGGCGTTCACCATCACGGTCCGGCTGCTGCTGGCGCCGCTGAGCTACCGCGCTATGAAGGGCATGGACGCACAGGCCAGACTCGCCCCGCAGGTGCAGGCGCTGCGCCGCAAACACGCCGGCCAGCCGGAGGCACTGCAGCGTGCGCTGGCGGCCCTGTACCGGTCGGAAGGCACGTCGGCGTTCGCCGGCTGCCTGCCGCTGCTGCTGCAGTGGCCGTTCTTCAGCGTCATGTACCTGGTGTTCCGGTCGCCGGTGATCGGCGGCGTGCGCAACGCTCTCCTCTCCCACGACCTGTTCGGCGCGCCGCTCGGCAGCCACTGGCTCAGTGTCGCGGGGCCGTTCAGCACCCAGGGCGCCGTGTTCGCCGGCCTGTTCCTGCTGCTGGCGTGCATCGGCTGGCTGAGCGCCAGGATGACGCCCAAGCTTGCCCCATCAGCCGACGACGCGGCGGGTGCGGCCCGCCCGGCGGCGGCAGCGGCGGCGCTCACGAAGGCCGTGCCGTACCTGACTGTGGCTTTCGCCGCGTTCCTGCCGCTCGCGTCCGGGCTGTACCTGGCCACGACCAGCGCCTGGACGCTGGGCGAACGAACGCTACTGCGCCGACGCTGGAGCCCGCCCCTGCCTGCCTAGCTAACCCAGATCGCGCAGGCCGCGCCAGGTGGCCGTCCACGGGGCGCGCCGGTCGGTGCACACCCAGACCGGCGCGCCCTGCTCGTCGTCGTTAACGTCCAGGTGATTGTTCAGGTGCGCGGCGAGCCGCAGCGTGCCGCAGATTCCGGTGAGCCGCGAGCGGTCGAACCCGACCGCGACGACCACGGTGGCGGACGGCGGGGGCGGACCCCAGTACCAGTAGGCGTTCTGGACGCCGTAGGCGGGCGGCAGCCCGTCGGCGGCACCGAACTGGTCAACGGCGCCCGACTCCCCGTAGTTGCTGCCGAGGACGATCGCGGTCGAGCGCCGCGCGGCGGGCAGCGATCGGTACACGGCGGCGATCTGCCGCACGAAGACAGGCCAGGCCAGGGTCTCCCCCGCGTCGTAGTTCGCCGCCACGACCGGCGTGTCGTGCAAGTCCGCAGCCGGCACGATCGGCAGCGTGACCGGCAGCGCGGTCAGCGTCGCCGCGAACGCGACGGGCAGGCCGACCCTGAGCCTGCGCCGCTCGCGGCGCAGCCAGTCGACGGCAGGCTGGGCGCCGGCCCCGACGAGCGCGGGGAACATTCCGGCGAGGTAGTACGGCTTGCCGCCGGTCACGATGAACGCCACGGCGAGCACGACGTACGCGACGCCGAGCGCCCGGCACCAGCGCAGCGCGCGGTCGCGGAACAGCCGCACCAGGCCCGCGATCCAGATCGGCGACAGCGCGACGCCGAGCAGCGCGATCTGGAGCGGCAGGATCTCCCAGCGCGGCGCCGAGGTGCCGGACCCGCCATTGGCGATCGACCGGGAGATCGCCAGTTCCGGCCAGCCGTATCTGGCCTGCCAGGCGAGGTACGGCGCCCACGAGGCCAGCGCGATCGCCCCGCCCGCGTACAGCCACGGCGAGCCGAACGGCCGCCGCGGACCGGCTACGGCGAGCCCGGCGACGATCGCGAACAGCAGGAACGCGACCAGGTCGCTGTCGAACAGCCCGAGCCCGGCGGCCAGGCCGACGCCGGCCCAGAGCCGCTGGTCGCCGGTCCGCAGGATGCGCACAACGAGCCAGATGACCAGCGCCCAGGCAGGCAGGTCGAACGTGGTCGTGCTGAGCAGGTGACCGGCGCCGATGACCAGCGGAGCGACCGCGACAGCGGCTGCGGCGAGAACTTGAGCGCGGCGTTCGGCGCCGAACTCTCGTGCGATCAGGCCGGTCAGCAGCACGAGCACGGCGCACGCTAGAGCGGAAGGCAGCCTGAGCACCACGACCGAGTTAGGCGCGATGTCGGTCATCAGCCTGGCCAGCAGCGGCACTAGCGGTGGCTGATCAGGGTAGCCCCACGCCAGCCGGCGACCGCAGGCGATGAAGTACAGCTCGTCGCGGTGATACCCGTACCGGCTCGAATACGCGATCAGCAGGACGGCGAGCGCAGCGGCGATCACGGCGACGGGACGAAACGCGAATCCCGGGAGTGCTTCCCCCCGCTGGCTCATAGTCATCGCGTCCATCATCGTCCAGGTTCAGGAAACGGAGGTGAAAAGCCCGAGCGTTTTGTTCAGAAAATGGGTAGATTCGCGGCGTGGCACAGGAGCACGCCGTTCGCCGGCCAGTTGTCGTGGAGTATCGGGCCGACTGGCCGGAGCGGGCGGCGAAGCTGATATCGGTGCTCAGCGACAGGCTCGGCCCGCTCGCCACCAGGATCGAGCACATCGGCAGCACGTCCATTCCCGGCATGGCCGCTAAGAACCTGATCGATCTGCAGGCCAGCACGCGGGACCTGGACGCGGTCGAGGCCGTCTTCGACCCGCCGCTGCGCGAGCTTGGGTTCGAGATGTTGCCGTACGGGCACGATCACGTCCCGGCTGGCCGACTCGACGATCCGAAACGGTGGCGCAAGCGGCTCTGGTCGCGCAAGGAGCACCCGGACGGCCCGGTCAACTTCCACGTCCGGGCGATCGGATCGCCTAACGAGCGGCTAGCGCTGCTGTTTCGCGACTGGTTGAGGGCGCATCCGGCCGCGATCCCGGCCTATGGCGGGTTCAAGCAGGCGCTCGCCGCCATGTCCGAGAGCACCCTGGACTACACCGAGACCAAGGACTGGGTGGTCGACGTCGTGATCGCGGCGGCCGAGCCATGGGCAGCGGCGACGGGCTGGATACCGTGATCCGCCGGCGGGCCGGGCGGGTGCTGGTCGTCGACGCGGCCGGGCGGGTACTGCTTCTGCACGGCTTCGACCCGGCCAGGGTCGACGAGCCTTACTGGATTACGGTCGGCGGCGGCGCGCTGCCTGGCGAGAGCCTGGTGCAAGCGGCGGCGCGTGAACTGCTCGAGGAGAGCGGGATCGAGGTAAGTCCTGATGAGCTGGGCGAGCCAGTCTGGGACGAGGTCGACGAGTTCAGCTTCGACGGCAAGATGATCCGCCAGGAACAGGACTTCTTCTTCCTCAGGGTCGGCTCACCGCAGGTTCGCAGCGATCGGCTCACCGAGGAGGAGGTCTCGGTCGTGACCGGATACCGGTGGTGGACGATCGCCGAGCTGGAGTCGACCGATCAGGTGTTCTACCCAGCGGAACTGCCGCGCTTGCTGCGTGAACTCACCCAGTGAATGGCGCGCCGCCGCCACTCAGCCAAGCTGGCCGGCCTCCCGTGACCGGCCGCGGAACTCGGCGACGACCTCATCACCCCGGCGGACCGTGACGTCGTAGATGCCGCTGCGGCCGAAGCTGACCCGTTCGGCGGCGGTGGCGACCAGCAGGTCGCCGTCGCGGGCCGGCGCGATGAAGCTGATGTCCGCGCCGGCCGCCACGGTGACCCGGCCCCGGCTGTTGCACGCACACGCGAACGCTGTATCGGCCAGCAGGAACAGGTAGCCTCCGTGCGCGATCCCGTGCCCGTTGATCATCGCCGGGCCGACCCGCATCCGAACTGTGGCGGTGCCGTCGCCGGCGTCGAGCAGTTCCATGCCAAGGCCGCGCGAGGCCGAGTCCGCGTCGAACATCGCCTCGGCGGGCACGGGCGGCTGCCCGCTTTCGATCATGCCGCTATCTTGCCTGACCGGGACCTGGGCCTGACCAGATCAAGCGGGTCGGCCTGGATGCCGAACTGCCGGCGCAGCACCCGGCTGGCCACGTGCAGCCCGGCCATGCCATGCACCCCGGGTCCCGGCGGGCAAGACGCCGAGCAGATGTACACGCCGGGTTGCGACAACGCGGACAGCGGTACCAGGTAGGGATCCCAGCGAGGCACCGGGCGAAAGACGGTCTGCCTGACCGTGATCGCGCCGGCCGCGATGTCGCCGCCGACATAGTTAGGGTTCTCGTGCTGCGCCTGGTCAGCGGGCACGGCATGGCTGGCGAGCACGAGGTCGCGGAAACCCGGCGCGAACCGCTCGATCTGGGCGACCGCGGCATCGGTGACATCGGCGGGCGAGCCGTTCGGCACGTGCGCGTAGGTCGACAGCGTGTGCTGGCCATCCGGCGCCCTGGTCGGGTCGACCGCCCCCGGTTGCACGGCCAGCACGTACGGTCGCTCGGCGTGCCGCCCGGCGGTGACCGCCCGCTCGGCGGCCAGGGCTTCGGCCCGGGTGCCCACCAGGTGCAGCGTGCCGGCTTTCCCGCAGTCGGGCACCGACCACGGCACCGGCCCGGCGAGCGCGAAGTCCACCTTGCAGCACGCGCCTCCGTACCGGAAGGACCGCAGCCAGCGAGCGTAGCGCGGCGGCAGCCGGTCGCCGGCCAGCGCGAGCACGCCCGCCGGGCTGAGGTTCAGCAGGACTGCCCGGGCCCTGGGCAGCTCAGCCAGGTCAGCGACTCGGTGGCCAGTGACGATGCGCCCGCCGCTGGCGCGCACCTCGGCGGCCAGCGCATCGGCGATGGCCTGGCTGCCGGTCCGCGGCAGCGGCCAGCCAACCGCGTGCGCCAGCCCGGCGAGCATCACGCCCACCCCGGCGGCCGTCAGCGCCCGCGGTGGCGTGATCGCGTGCGCGCTCACGCCGGTCAGCAGCGCGGGAGCGAGGTCATCGCGGAAGCGCGCGTTCCACAGCGGCGAACCTTGCTCGAGCACAGCGGCGCCGAAGCGGGCCGCCGCCATCGCGTCCCGTGCGGCCGGGACGTGCCGGAAGTCCGACATCGTCGCCGCGACGACCGCTTGCCAGCGCGCCGCGACCGGGCCGAGCAGGGAGCGCCACGCCTTGCCGTCCCGGCCGAGCCCGTCGGCGGTGCGGTCGATGTCGCGCCAGGCGAGCGCGGCCCGGGCACCGTCGAGCGGATGGGCGAAGGCGACATCTGGCTGCAGCATCCGCACCCCGTGCGCGGCCAGGTCGAACGCCCGGAAGAACGGCGAGGCCAGCGCCATCGGATGGACGGCGGAGCAGACGTCGTGCCGGAAACCTGGCCCGGTCAGCTCCGCGGTGCGCATGCCGCCGCCGACCTGGGCGGCCGCCTCGTGCACTTCGACCTCAAGACCAGCTCTAGCCAAGATCAGCGCGGCTGCCAGGCCGTTCGGGCCCGAGCCGACGACCACGACGTCCGTCGCTCGGCCGCTGCCGACCATCATCGACTGCCTCCCCGGTGTTCCAGGCTGTCCACTCCAGTACAAAGCCAGTATCAGCCGTCCGCGCTGCCGCTCACCGTCCGGTCGGCGTAACGAGACTGGTCTGCGTAACGAGACTGAGTAGCGTGTGGTTGTGCCCTCCTTCCGGCAGCCCGGCGCTGTGTTCACCGACCATGTCTTCGAGGTGCCGCTCGACCACGCCGTACCAGGCGGCGAGCAGATCGCCGTGTTCGGCCGGGAGATGGTGGCGCTCGAGCACAACAGCCGCGATGACTTGCCGTGGCTGCTGTTCCTGCAGGGCGGGCCGGGTCGGCAGAGCCCGCGGCCAGTCAGCAGGAAACTCGGCTGGCTCGACCGCGCGCTGCGCGAGTACCGGCTGCTGCTGCTCGACCAGCGCGGCACCGGCCGGTCAACCCCAGCCAACCGGCGGACGCTGACCACTCGCGGCTCGGCGAAGGAACAGGCCGAGTACCTCACCCACTTCCGGGCCGACTCGATCGTTGCCGACGCCGAGCTGATCAGGCGCCGCCTCACCGGCGGCAGGCCGTGCAGTGCGCCGAACAGTGGCCCGGCGGCGTCGATCCGCTGCCTGGCAGCGACCCGCTGATGTTCACCGGCGAGATGATCTATCCGTGGATGTTCGAGGCCGACCCGGTGCTTACGCCGCTCGCCGACGTCGCGGAGATCCTGGCCGGCTACGAGGACTGGCCTCCGCTGTATGACGAGGCCAGGCTCGCCGTCAACGAGGTCCCGGTAGCGGCGGCGATCTACTACAACGACATGTACGTGCCGCAGCAGTTCTCGGTGCGGACGGCTGCCCGGATCCGCGGTCTGCGAAGCTGGGTCACCAGCGAGTACGAACACGACGGGCTTAGCGCAGGCAGGCACCGGGTGCTCGACCGGCTGATCGGCATGGTCCGCGGCACCGTCTGAGCACGGCACCGTCTGGGCATCGTGGGCCGCGTACTCTTGTGCGGTGACAATCCGGACCTGCCTGTGCCTGATAACCCGGCCGACCACAGCCGACGGTACCGCCAGCGACGCCCGCGAGGTGCTGCTCGGCTACAAGAAGGCGGGTTTCGGCGCCGGCCGCTGGGTCGGGCTCGGCGGGCACATCGAGGACGGCGAGAAGCCTGCGCAAGCCGCCGCCCGGGAGGTCGCCGAGGAGTCCAGCCTCGTCACCTCGCCGGACTCGCTCAGCCACATGGCCTGCCTGACGTTCGTGTTCCCGGCCCGGCCGTCGTGGGACCAGACCGCCGACGTCTTCGTCACGACCGAGTACGGAGGTGAGCTGGCCGAGTCCGATGAGCTCGTGCCGCGCTGGTTCGGCACCGATGACCTGCCGCTCGACGGAATGTGGGACGACGCCAAGTACTGGCTGCCTCGCGTGCTGGCCGGCGACCGCGTCACCGCGACGGTCACGTTCGCCGACGACTGCGCCACCGTCGCCACGATCGACTGGAGCTGACCAGTAATATAGTTAGCCGTGCTAAATTAAACTGGTGCGGCAAGCTGAGGTTGATACCGGGTCAGTGAGTCTAGGGCCAGCTGAAGCGGCCCGGCCGGACGGCGACCGGTACAAGTGGATAGCGCTGTCCAACACCACGCTCAGCATCACGATGGCCACAATCGACGCGTCGATCGTGATTATCTCGATGCCGGCGATCTTCCGCGGCATTCACCTCGACCCGACCGCGCCGGGCAACATCGGCTACCTGCTATGGATGATCATCGGCTACCTGCTGGTCACCGCCGTGCTGGTGGTGACGCTCGGCCGGCTTGGCGACATGTTCGGCCGGGTCAGGATCTACAACCTCGGCTTCGTCGTCTTCACGCTCGCGTCGGTGGCGCTGTCCTTCGACCCGTTGATCGGGTCGTCCGGCGCGCTCTGGCTGATCTTGTGGCGGATCGTGCAGGCGTTCGGCGGCGCGATGCTGATGGCCAACTCGGCGGCGATCCTGACTGACGCCTTCCCGGCCCGGCAGCGCGGAATGGCGCTCGGCATCAATCAGATTTCCGGCATGGCCGGGCAGTTCCTCGGGCTGATGCTCGGCGGCGTCCTCGCCGCATGGGACTGGCGCGCGGTGTTCTGGGTCAACGTCCCGATCGGCATCTTCGGGACGGTCTGGTCCTACCGCAAGCTGCGCGAGATCGCGACGGTCCACAAGGCCAAGATCGACTGGTGGGGCAACATCACGTTCGCGCTCGGCGCCGGGCTCCTGCTGGTCGCCATCACCTACGGTATCCAGCCTTACGGCGGTCATGCGACGGGCTGGACCAGCCCGCGGGTGATCAGCGGGCTTGCGGCCGGCGTCACGCTGCTGATTACTTTCTGCCTCATCGAAACAAAGATCGCCGAGCCTATGTTCAGGCTGGGCTTGTTCCGAATCCGCGCGTTCGCCGCAGGCAACGCCGCTAGCCTGATGGGCTCGATTGCCCGCGGCGGCCTGCAGTTCATGCTGGTCATCTGGCTGCAGGGCATCTGGCTGCCGGAGCGCGGCTATGACTTCGCGCGGACGCCGCTGGTCGCGGGCATCTACATGCTTCCGCTCACCGCCGGTTTTCTCGTCGCTGGCCCCGTTTCTGGCTACCTGTCCGACCGGTTCGGCCCGAGGCCGTTCGCCACGAGCGGGCTGCTCGTCTCCGCGGGCGCGTTCGCGGGCCTGCTCCTGCTGCCGGTGAACTTCAGCTACTGGACCTTCGCGCTGATCATCTTCGCCAACGGCATCGGCTCAGGGCTGTTCGCCTCGCCGAACACCTCGGCGATCATGAGCAGCGTGCCCGCCCGGTACCGAGGCTCAGCGTCCGGCATGCGGTCCACGTTCCAGAACTCCGGCATGTCGCTGTCGATCGGCATCTTCTTCTCGCTGATGATCGCGGGCCTGGCCGCCTCGTTGCCGAAGACGCTCAGCGCTGGCCTGCGCGCGCACGGCGTACCCGCGGCGGTCGCCGCGCACGTGGCCGGCCTGCCGCCGGTGAGCACGCTGTTCGCCTCGTTCCTCGGCTACAACCCGATCGGCAGCCTGCTGACGCGCGCCGGGGTGCTGTCCAGCTTGCCCAAGGCCGATGCGGCGACGCTCACCAGCAAAGAGTACTTCCCGCACCTGATCTCCGGACCGTTCCACCACGGCCTGGTCATCGTGTTCGGGGTCGCGATCGCGATGTCGGTGCTAGGCGCGTTCGTCTCGCTGCTGCGCGGCGGCCAGTTCTACTACGACACGCCCGAAGACACGCCCGAAGACACGCCCAAGGCCGCGTCCGCACCTGGGCCGCACGGGAGTGTAGAGCCCTCCGCCATCACGGACAGTCGTCGGTAGCCGGGCTGCCGGCGGCTTCCGGTCATGATCGCGGAGTCCGGCTGTCGTATATCGGCTGAGATTCCGTCGTAACCGCAGTTTCATGATCGTGGAGCCTCGCCACCACTCACCGCTTTGCTGACGCCGTCCCTGATCGCCAGAAACCCGGCTGGGTAGGTGTGCTTGGCTGATCTTGAGTAGCTGTACTCAAGTGTGCGGTCCTGGGCGGTGCGAGAGTTGCTGGCAGTGAGTTCGGCGGAAGGGATCAGGCATGAGGCACGTAGCATTAACCGCCGTCGCGGCGCTGGCTGGAGCGGCGGCTCTGCCGGTGATGGGTGCGGTACCCGGAACGGCGGCCGTCCAGCGGGCGGCTGGCCCGCGGACCGTGACCACGGGCGGGTTCTCCGCGGTCATGTCGGTGTGGTGCGGTTCGGCGGGTAGCTGCGAGGCGGGCGGGAATTACCTGGACCGCTCCGGTAACTTGCAGGGGTTCGTGATCAGGCAGCAGCGCGGCGTGTGGGCCAGGGAGGTCGCGGTGCGCGGCCTGAGCGCGCTGAACACGGGCGGAGTCGCCGAGGTCACCTCGCTGTCATGCGGTCCGGCGGGTAACTGCGCGGCGGGCGGGGACTACATGGACAAGCGGTTTGCTGACCCGCAGGGGTTCGTGGTCAGCGAGAAGCATGGCGTGTGGGGCAAGGCGATCAAGATGCCCGGCCCGGGAAAGCTGATTCCCGCGGGCCATCTTTCAAAAGTTACGTCGGTGTCGTGCGGTTCGGCGGGCAGTTGCGCGGCCGCCGGGGATTACCTGGACCGCGCCAATGGCCAGCAGGGGTTCGTGGTCAGCGAGAAGAACGGCGTGTGGAGCAAAGCGATCGAGGTGCCTGGCCTGGGTGCGCTGAACAAGCAACGGGACGCAGAGGTCACCTCGCTGTCGTGCGGCTCGGCGGGCAGCTGCGTGGCAGGCGGGGATTACCTGGACCGCTCCCTTAACACGCAGGGGTTCGTGGTCATCGAGAAAAATGGCGTATGGGGCAAAGCGATCGAGGTACCCGGCCTCGCCGCGCTGGACGCGGGCGCGGGCGGGTCTGCCGAGGTCACCTCGGTGTCGTGCGCGCCAGCGGGCAGCTGCGTGGCCGGAGGAGATTACGCGGATCGCTCCGAAAACTCCCAGGGTTTCGTGGCCAGCGAGAAGCGCGGCGTGTGGGGCAAAGCGGTCGAGCTGCCCGGCCTGGGAGCGTTGAATGCCGGGACCGGCGGGATCGTCGGGATCGAGTCGGTGTCGTGCTGGTCGTCCGGCAATTGCGTGACCAGCGGGGATTACAACGACCGCTCCCAGGACCAGCAAGGGTTTGTCGACTTTGAGAAGAACGGCGTGTGGGGGAAGGCGGTCGAAGTGCCGGGCCTGGGGGCCTTGAACACGGGCAAGAGCGCCGGGGTCACGTCGGTGTCGTGCCGCCCGGCGGGCAACTGCGCGGCCGGCGGCTGGTACACGGTCGGCCGCGGTCTCGAGCAAGGGTTCGTGGTCAGCGCGCGGAATGGCGTGTGGGGCCGCGCGATCAGGGAGCCCGGCCGGGCGACCGTCGATGGGCAGGTGTCGTCGGTGTGGTGCACCAGGGGCTACTGCGCGGCCGGCGGGCTCTCCATCACCTCCATCCCCAAGTTCAGCGGGTTCGGATTCGTCGTCACCGAGCGCGCAGGCACATGGGGCAAGCCAACCCGCATGGTCGTGCCCGGCGTGACGCGCAGGTAACTCCCCAAGCCCGGCCAACCACGCTCTGGCGTAGGATTGGTGACGTGCCCAGATATGAGTACCGCTGCCGCGCCTGCGGTGACACTTTCGAGCAGACCCGCCCGATGAGCGAGTCGTCCGCGCCATGCGCCTGCCCGAACGGGCACGACGACACGGTGCGGTTGCTGTCGACCGTGGCGGTCGGCGGCCGGGCCAACTCGGCCGGGCCTTCGGTCGCAGGTGGCGGTGGCGGTGGCTGCTGCGGCGGTGCCTGCGGCTGCCGCTAACCGCCGACCATATAATGGACCTATTTATTTCCGCTGCTAGCTAATCACGGGGGGACCGGCCATAGACCGGTCCCCCCGTCCTTTCTGACGCCCATTGCCAGGCGTCAGGCCCCCCACCCAAGTGTCAACGACCATACAGTTCCAAAAGCTGCGATTGATCCCCGGTTAGGGGGATAACCAAGTCTCCTCAAACGTGCTGCAATAAGCAGGTCCGCCGACGCTTAGTCGGAAAAGAGGAAGCAAAGGACCAAAGTTGAGTCCGCGGCCAGCGCCATCACGGCATGATGCGACAGCACGCCAGTTTCTCAAAGCCGCCGTTCAGCTGATCGACGCCTATCTGGACGATCAACCGCTGCAGGCGCGGCCGGCCAGGCTCAAGGCAATCAGGTTCCCGGCCGCGCTCGACTGGCTGCGCACCGAGGACGTCATCAGGCTAGCGGCCGTCGATAGCAAGACCGGGGTGAGCCGCAAGGCGTTCTTCAACCGGTGGCCGACCAGAGACGAGTTCCTGCCCGACGCGCTGATCTACGCGCTCGTCTATGACGAGGTGCCAGAAGACCCGAAGGATGTGGCCAAGCAGATGCCGCCGGAGGCGGCCGGGGCGGCGTCGCTATCCGGCGCGGTATGCGAGATCGCCGAAGACGTGCTCGCGTCGTTGCAGCGCCATCCGCGCAGCTACCTGACGTTGCACATCGGCCCCTTGCTGCCGCAGCACCCGACGTTGTGGAAGGCGCTGATCCCTTCGATGCAGGACGGCAACCAGGTGTGGGCCGACGGTTTCGCGACGCTGGTCGCCGACCTGGGCCTGGCCTTGCGGCCAGAATGGACGCCGCAGCGGCTGGCGCTGGTGTTGCAGGCAATGCTCGACGGCTTCTTGCTGCGCTACCGGATCCAGCCCGACGACTTCGCCGGCTCGCGTTGGGAGGGTGCCGGGATCTTCGCCGACACCGTGATCGCCATCGTGCTTGGCATCGTCGACGCCGAACGCACCGGCGAATCCGGCCGGGCCGTGCTCGACCAGCTCGCTGCGCCCGGCACGCCGGCCCCGCTCGACGAGCCCCACGCCCAGGCACCTCGAGAGGACCACGATGCCGACCCTTCCCGCTGATCTCTATTACGCCGGAATCGAAGCCAGCACGGCAACGCTCGCGGCCGTCGTCGACAGCGCCGATCCTGACCTGGCGATTCCGACCTGCCCGGGCTGGACGCTGCGTCAGCTTGCCACCCACCTCGGCCGGGCCCAGCGGTGGGCGACAGAGATCGTGGCGGCCAGATCGGACAAGTTCATCGAGTTCCGCTCCGTGCCCGACGGCAAGCTACCCGCCGACAAGACCGAACACGGCCGCTGGCTCACCGCCGGCGCCACCAGGCTGGTCGGCACGCTGCGCGACGCCGGCGATGACCGGGTATGGACGTTCGGCACGATGAGCCCGGCGAGCTACTGGGCGCGCAGGATGTCGCACGAGGTGATGGTGCACAGCGCGGACGCGCACATCGCCGTCGGCGCCCCGATCACGATGCCAGCCGAGCTTGCCGCTGACGCGATCGACGAGTGGCTCATCGTGATGGGCCCGCTGCTGGCCGACCAGCCGGACCGCCGGCTCGCGGCGTTGCCGCCCGGACGCAGCCTGCGCGTGCAGGCGACCGGCCAAGACCTGGCCGTACCCGGCGAGTGGCTGATCACCCACCCCGACGGCGAAGGCCTGTGCGTCAGCCACGAACCCGGCGAGGCCGACGCGACGCTATCCGGCCACGCCGCCGACGTCCTCCTCGTCCTCGTCGGCCGCCAGCCCGTCTCCGATAAGGCTGTGAACATCACAGGCGATCAAGAGCTTTTAACCTCCTGGCTGAAAGAAACCCCGTTCTAACCGTCGTCTCCCGAGGTCAGGCACGGTTACGTCTAGGCAAACAGCGGGGGGTGACGGGTAGGCTAGGAGGCTAACTCCAACAAACGTTTGCTGTGAGGATGCGCATTGTTGACCGCTCCGCGGGAATTCGTCCTGGTCGGCGACGCGCGAGAGCCAGGGGACGATCTGCCGCGGATCGATGATCCCCGGTTCGGCATCGCGACGACGAGCAAGTCACGCACGGTCAGGCGAACCTGGCTGGATACCTTCGACTGGCGGCTGTTCCGCGCCGGGCTCACGCTCGAACTGCTGGCCCGCCGCGGCACCTCCGAGCTCGTACTGACCGGCCGGGATGGCGAGCTTGTCGCGACCGAGACCATCCTTAGCGCCACGGTCAGCGGCGCCAGCAATGGCAGCCGTCCGGTCCGCTGGCCGAGCCGCCTCGATCAGCTTCCCGCCGGGCCGCTGCGCGAACGCCTCGCGTCCGTGGTCGGCGTGCGCGCGCTGCTCCCGGTGACCAAGGCGACCAGCGTGCTGACCGAACTACGCGCGGTGAACACCGACGAGAAGACGATCGCCCTGCTCGCCCTCGACCGGATGAGCGTGACCCAACCGGCCCAGCGACACCCACAGCATCAGCACAGAGTCAGTCAGCCGCCCGCCCGGCTGGCGATCATTCCGCTGCGCGGCTATCAGGTGCAGGCGTCCAAGCTGGCCGACCTGTTCGAGCGGGCACCCGGAGTGGCGCCGGCCGTCCAGTCGCCGTTCGAGGCGGCCCTGGCCGGCGCGGGTCGCCGGCCAGGCGACTACACCGGCAAAATCGACGTGCACCTGACCGGCGCGATGCCGGCCGCGCTGGCGCTCACCACGGTGCTGGGCAGGCTGTTCGACACGATCGAGGCCAACCTGGCCGGAACGATCGGCGACATCGATACCGAGTTCCTGCACGATCTTCGCGTCGCTGTGCGGCGCACCAGGTCGGTGCTCAAGACTGCGAAGTCAGTGCTCCCCGCCAGCGTGGTGGGCAGGTACCGGCTGGAGTTCAAATGGCTGGGCGACCTCACTACTCCCACCAGGGACCTGGATGTGTACCTGCTCGGCTATCCGTCGATGACCGCCCGGCTCGTGGCGGCGGGTGAGGCCGACCTGGCGCCGTTCTGCGAGTACCTGCAGCGGGAGCGGGCGACCGCCTACCGGCAGCTTATCCGCGGGCTCAAGTCGGCCAGGTTCACCTCGCTGGCCGGCAAGTGGCGCCATGACCTCGACCAGGCCGCGGCCGCCCCCGGACGACGGCCCGCGACCGGCGCATTTGCCGCCCGCCGGATCGCCAAGGCACACGGGCTCGTGCTCAGCGCCGGCGCGATGATCGACTCGACCTCTCCCCCGCAAGCGCTGCACGACCTGCGCAAGCTCTGCAAGGAACTGCGCTACCTGCTCGAGGTGTTTGCCTCGCTGCACGATCCGGCCGAGCAGTGGCGTGCGGTCAACGAACTCAAGGCGCTGCAGGATTGCCTCGGTGAGTTCCAGGACACCGACGTTCAGCTCACCGAACTGCGAGCGTTCGCCCGGGCGATGATGGCCGATCGCAGCGCCCCCGCGGAGACGCTGCTGGCGATGGGCGAGATCGCCGCCGATCTCGCGGTCAGGCAGGCACGAGCGCGGGCGGAATTCGCCGGCCGGTTCGCCGGCTTCGCCAGCCCGCGCGGCCAGGCAAGGATAGGCGCGCTCACGACGGCCGCCGGGAGCGCGGCATGAAGGTCATCGCGACGTACAACATCAAGGGCGGCGTCGGCAAAACCGCGACGGCCGTCAACATCGCCTACCTGGCGGCGAAGGATGGCTACCGGGTGCTGCTGTGGGATCTCGATCCGCAGGCCGCCGCCAGCTTCCTGTTTCGGGTCAGGCCCAAGGTCAAGGGCGGTGGCAAGGCCCTGATCGCGGGCAAGCGGCCGGTCGATGACGCGATCAAGGCGACTGACTTTGACAATCTCGACCTGCTGCCAGCCGATTTCACCTACCGGAACCTGGACCTCCACCTGGATGGCGAGCGTAAGTCGGCCACCAGGCTGCGCAGCTTGCTCTCGCCGCTGCGGCGCGATTACGACCTGGTGGTGCTCGACTGCCCGCCGAGCATCTCGCTGCTGTCGGAGAACGTGCTGCACGCCGCCGACCTGCTGCTAGTACCGCTGATCCCGACCACGCTATCGGTGCGGACGCTCGACCAGCTCACCGAGTTCATCAGCGCCTTCGACGGCAAGCGGCCGAAGGTACTGGCGTTCTTCTCGATGCTGGACCGGCGCAAGCGGCTGCACAGGGAGATCGTCGACGAGCTTCCCGTCCAGCGCAAGGACGTCGCGGTGGCGGCCATCCCCTCGCTGTCCGCGATCGAGCGGATGTCGGTGGAACGCGCGCCGCTCACCGCGGCCGCGCCGCGCAGCCGAGCCGCCGGCTACTACCGCGACCTATGGCAGGAAACCCTGACCAAGGCAGGGCTAGCCCCCGTCAACGGCGACGCGGCGTCAGCCCGTCGGGGCGCGGTGCCGCCTGGACTGACGAGAGAGGGAGCGCAGCGACTGAGCGAGGAGGGAAGGCGGCGCCCATAGCGCCCCGACACCGGGGGGTTCCGGGGGGTCGTCCCCCCGGGCTCGTACAGCGCGGTGCCGCCTGGACTGACGAGAGAGGGAGCGCAGCGACTGAGCGAGGAGGGAAGGCGGCGCCCATAGCGCCCCGACACCGGGGGGTTCCGGGGGTCGTCCCCCCGGGTCAGCACGTCCCCCCGGGTCAACACATCCCCCCGGGTCAATACAACCCGGCGATGAACTCGATCATCGCCTGGTTCACCTCGGCCGGCCGCTCCTGCTGGGTCCAGTGTCCACAGCCAGGCAGCAGCCTGGCATCGCGCAGGCCAGGGACGACTTCAGCCAGGTTGGCCAGCATGGCCTCACCGCCGGTGAAGTTCACCACCGAATCGCGGTCACCCGCCAGGTACAGCGCCGGGGTGCTGATTTTGGCGTGCTTCCACGGCGCGGTCAGTTCCCAGCTCAGGTCCATGCTCCGATACCAGTTCAGCGGCCCGGTGAAGCCGGATTCGGCGAACTCCGCGACGAACACGTCGATGTCCGCCTCGGTCAGCCAGGCCGGCAGCTCAGAGGGTTCCGGGCACAAGTCGAGGAACCCGCCGCCAGTAGGCACCACCGGTATGCCGCCCCCTGGACCGTCGCCGGATGCCGCGACCAGAAGCCGCCTGAACGTGGCCCGCGGGTCGGCGCTCAGTTCGGCGTCGGCGACGCCGGGCTGCTGGAAGTAGCAGATGTAGAAGCCATCGGAGTAAACGGCCCTGAGCACGGCTACCGGCGACTCGCTCCCCCGCGGAAGGTAAGGCACGCTGAGCCCGATCACGCCACTGACACGATCGGGGCGCAGCAGCGCGGTGTTCCACGCCACCGGCGCTCCCCAGTCATGCCCGGCCACGGCGGCCTGGTCGGCGCCGAGCGCGTCGAGCAATCCGATCACGTCGCCCACCAGATGCAGCATCGAGTACGACTCCACGCCTGGCTTGGGCGGCTCGCCAGTCCGGCCATAGCCGCGCTGGTCGGGAGCGACCACGTGGTAGCCGGCCGCGGCCAGCGCGGTGATCTGGTGCCGCCAGGAGTACCAGCACTCGGGGAACCCGTGCAGCAGCACCACGAGCGGGCCGGTACCCGCTCCGGCCTCGGCGATGTGCATATCAAAGCCGCCGACATCGACGAAGCGATGCGTGACGGCGCCAGCGGACGCGTCAGTCATGGACATAGCGGCAGAATAATGCCAATCGGCACGCCGGGTCGGTCAGGGCTTGCCGACCGACCAAGCGGTGCACGCGTGCGGCGTGACCTTCACCACGCAGCGGGGCGTACCGGTCAGCGGCACGATCTTGTGCACCGGCAGCGTGCTGGCCGGCTGCGCCGAGTGGATTCCGTGCGGAGTATTTTGCGTCGTTCCGCCGATGCGGAACGCGCTCACCATGTAGATGACCGAGGCGGCGGCCGCGATCACGGCGACCATCAGCAGCGAGAGCACAGCCCGTGCCCTCCTGGTGCGAAAGACCTGGCCCACTCCTGGCTGGCCGAACGCGGACAGTCTCGCGGCGAGCCGAGGATCGTCGGCGGCGAGCATGCGTTCCATCTGTTCAAGAATGCGTTGCTCGTCCATCGGAAGCGCCACTTGTGACCTCCACCGCCGCCGCCTCGCCCGCGACCAATTAGGCGGGACTGCTACTAACTATCCCCAGTTGGAAGATTTTTTACCTGCCCATCACCCCAAGACTAAGCGCACCATACGCTTGTTGAAAGATTCGAAAATATGTTCTAAGCTGTTCATCGTGCGATGGGACGGACTGCGGCTGCATGACCAAGATGGCACGGCCGCCCAGGCGGCTCAAGCGGCTCAGCCCGCAGCGGCCGCCCAGGCGGCGTTGTTCGGGCGCGATGCCGTCGCGCGGACATTCGATACTCCCGGCTTTCGCGGTATGACCTTCTATGAAGTGCACGCTAAGTCGATTATCAACAGAGTTCCGGACAAATCACAAATGCCGTTCCGCTGGACGATCAACCCGTACCGCGGCTGCGGCCACGCGTGTGTCTACTGCTTCGCCCGGAACACCCACTCCTACCTGGACCTGGACACCGGGCTCGACTTCAACTCCAAGATCATCGTGAAGGTGAACGCCGGCCAGCTAGCCAGGAAGGAGCTAGCCAAGCCGCAGTGGACCGGCGAGCACGTCGCGATGGGCACCAACGTGGACTGCTACCAGCGCGCCGAGGGCCGGTACCAGCTCATGCCCGGCATCATCAAGGCGCTGTCCGACGCGCGGAACCCGTTCTCGATCCTGACCAAGGGCACCCTGATTTTGCGCGATCTTGACCTGATCGAGGCGGCCGGGCGGGTCACCGACGTCGGCCTGAACCTGTCGGTCGGGTTCACCGACGCCGACCTGTCGGCGGCGGTCGAGCCCGGCACGCCTGCGCCGCAGCGGCGCCTCGACGCGTGTGCCGCGATCACGGCCCGGGGACTGGCTTGCGGCGTGCTGATGGGCCCGGTGCTGCCGTTCCTCTCCGACTCGCCGGCCCAGCTAGAGCAGACTGTCCGGCAGATCGCGCAGGCGGGCGCGGCCCGGGTCAGCCCCATCGTGCTGCACCTGCGCCCCGGTGCCCGCGAGTGGTACCTGGCCTGGCTGGCCGAGCACTATCCCGAGCTGGTCGGCCGGTACCGCGAACTGTACGGACCGGGCGCGTACGCGCCGAAGTATTACCAGCGGCAGATCACGGCCGCAGTGTCGGACCTGGCGGCGAAATATGGCGTCGGTCGCGCCAGCCCGGCCAACACGCGGAGCATCAGGGCAAGCAGGCGCGCACCAGGGCCAGCGGCCGGGCCGGCCGCCCCGATGGAGCCCGGCGTCCAGCTGTCGTTGCTGTAGCCACCAGGCCATATCCCGTGTGAAAACAAGCACAAGCTCGCACGTACAGTTGATTGGCGTGGGATATGCGCACGCTGAAGCGACCAATCGCGATGAGGCGACCAGCCATGACCACGGCCGGCTGGCTGTGCGCACGGTCGCCATCCCCGACCCCGGTGACCTGATCGGCCGACTGCCCGAGCCGCAGGCGCTGGCCTGGGTCAGGCGCGGTGAAGGTCTCGTCGGCTGGGGCACCGCCGCCAAAGTCACGCTGCCCGCCGGCCATGACAGGTTCGCCGCCGGGGAGAAATGGCTCCGCGAGCAATTCGACAGCGCGCTGGTCAGCGACGAAGTGAACGAGCCGGGGTCAGGACCGGTCGCGTTCGGCAGCTTCACGTTCGACCCGACCTCGGAAGGCTCTGTCCTGGTGATCCCCAGGGTGGTACTCGCCCGCCGGGACGGCCAGTCGTGGCTGACCACGATCGGAGTTGAACCGGATCTGACCGAGCCGCGGCTCCTATCGGCACCGACCGGCCTGCGCTGGTCCGATGGCCACCTGACCGCGCCGGCCTGGGAACGGGCGGTTGCCACGGCCGTCGAGGCGATCAAGGCCGGCCAGCTTCGCAAGGTCGTGCTCGCGATAGAACTGTGCGCGGCCGCCGCGCAGGACATCGACGCGCGCGTCCTGCTCGCCCGGCTGGCCGAACGCTACCCGGACTGCTACACGTTCTGCTGCGACGGCCTGCTCGGCGCGACGCCCGAACTCTATATCAGGCGCACCGGCCGCCAGCTGTACTCGCTGGTCCTCGCGGGCACCGTGCCGCGCGGCGGCAGCCCTTCGGACGACGCGGCGCTCGGTGCCAGGCTGCTGGCCTCGGCCAAGGATCAGGAGGAGCATCAGTACGCGGTCGCCGACGTGCGCACCGCACTCGTGCCGCTGTGCAGCGACCTGCGCATCGAGGCTCAGCCGAGCCTGCTGCGGTTCGCTAACGTCCAGCATCTCGGTACGCAGGTACACGGCGAGCTCGCGGCTGGCGAGGCGGCCAAGTACTCGGCGCTCGCGCTGGCCGCTGCCGTGCACCCGACCGCAGCCGTCTGCGGCACGCCTACCGAGACAGCCATGGAGCTGATCCGAGAGCTTGAGTGCATGGACCGGGCCCGGTGGAGCGGTCCGGTCGGCTGGGTCGATGCCAAGGGCAACGGCGAGTGGGGCATCGCCCTTCGGTGCGGCGAGATCGCGGGCCGGCACGCGCGCCTGATCGCGGGCTGCGGCATCGTCGCCGGGTCGGATCCGGCCGCGGAACTGGCCGAGGCGCAGACCAAGTTCTGGCCCATGCGATACGCGCTCGAAGGCTGACGGCGAGCGATTTCGGCCGATGGTCACAGAGTGATTTCGATGGTCACAGGCCGATTGCGGTTACATAAATGCTCGCCACCGCTTCTTGTCGCCGCGTAGACACGGCCACTCAATGCGTGTACCCACGGAAGGTGACCACGGATACGCCTGTGCAGCGTGCCAGGCTAGAAGGAGTCTGCTCATGACACGTCGTTCCCAACGAATTGCCGTCATGGCGATAGCTAGCCTGGCCGCGGCCGGGCTGGCCGCCTGCAGCAGTTCGTCGAACAGTTCCAACGGGACCAGCACAGCAAATAAGCCGGTGACCGGCGGAACGCTGCGGCTGGTTGCCTCGGCTGGGCCTGACCACATAGACACGGTGCCTGCGTACTACACCGCTGACTACATCTTGGAGCGCGCCTACGCACGGCAGCTGCTGAGCTACCCGACCGGTACGACCCGACGCTTGACCTCGCCGGGTTGGAAGACGGACACCACCCCGGTAGCCGGACATCGCGACCGAAGTGCCGTCCACCGCCAACGGCGGCATCACCGGCCGACGGCCTGACCTAC
This sequence comes from uncultured Actinomycetota bacterium, assembly GCA_963769145.1. Taxonomy (GTDB): domain Bacteria; phylum Actinomycetota; class Actinomycetes; order Streptosporangiales; family Streptosporangiaceae; genus Chersky-822. Next base: position 1,359,687 of record CAVYKS010000004.1, on the reverse strand, counting down.
ACGTTCCACATCAAGCCAGGCGTTGACTGGAACACCAGCCCGGCGCGGCAGGTGACGGCTGATGACTTCCTCCGGGAGTTCAAGGCCTTCTGCAACCCGGCGCCCGGCGGCTACGTCGGCAACGCGAACTACTACACCGCCACGATCAAGGGCCTGCTCCAGTACTGCAACGCCGAGACCGCATTCTTCGCTAACGCCAAGAAGCACCCGGTGAACGCAGCCAACATCGCGGCGTTCCAGAACTCGCACACCATCCCTGGCATCGTCGTCGTCAGTCCCTCGGAGATTCAGTTCAACCTGATCGAGCCGGCGAGCGACTTCCTGTACATGATGGCCATGCCGTTCACGTCGGCCAGGCCGGTTGAGTACGACTCGTACCTGCCGAACAGCCTGCAGCTCGACCAGCACACCATCTCCGACGGCCCGTACCAGATCACCACCTACACCCCGGCAAGTCCATCGTGATGAACAAGAACCCGGCCTGGAAGCAGAGCACCGACCCGGTCCGGCACCAGTACGTCAACGAGATCACGCTGACCATCGGCGTCACCTCGGCCCAGACCCAGCTCGCTGACATGCAGGCCGGCAAGACCGGTACCTACGACATGGTCGACGACACCGCGCTCGAGCCGACCGCCATCCCGGGCCTCATCGCCGCCCACGACCCGAAGTTCAAGATCTGGCCGTGGACCTCGACGCTGCCTTACGTGGTGTTCAACCTGCGCAGCCCGAACCCAACCACGCGGCCGGCAACCTGCTCGTCCGCCAGGCGATTGAGTACGGCCTCAACAAGGTTGCCGTGCAGAAGGCACAGGGCGGCCCGGATGTCTCGAAGATCATCAACACCGCCATCCCGACCGGGCAACGTCGGCTACCAGAACTACAACCTCTACCCGGACAACAACGGTCAGGGCGACACCGCCAAGTGCAAGGCCGACCTGACCAAGGCCGGTTTCAAGAACGGCGTGTCGCTGACCTACCTGTACGCGAACGACAGCGTCAACAGCCGCATCTTCGCGGCGATCCAGGCCAGCCTGAAGCCGTGCGGCGTCAACCTGGTCGGCAAGCCGGAGCCCGGCTCCAGCTTCTTCGTCGACCTGGGCAACTCGCCGGTCAACAACAAGGCGGGCACCTGGGACCTCGGCCAGCCCGGCTGGATCCCCGACTGGTTCGGCAACAACGGCCGCACCATCATCGCAGCCGCTGTTCAGACAACGGCTGCGTGGTCAACACCAACAACTACGGCTGCTACAGCAGCATGGCGCTGGACAGCCTGATCACCAAGGCCGAGGCAGCGACGAGCCTGTCCGCGGCGGCGGCGCTCTGGCACCAGGCGGACGTGAACGTCATGCAGAACGCGGTCATCGTGCCGCTGGGCGACGGTCAGGCACCGTTCTACTCAAGCGCTCGCGTCCAGAACGCAGGGTCGACGGCGATCGTCTACGCGCCGAACATCGGCGGACCCGACATCACCAACATCTGGCTCAACCCGAACAAGCCCTGAGTAAATAACTAGTCGTGGGTCCGGCCGGGTATGCGAGCTATATGCCCGGCCGGACCCACGAGTGCGAAACGCGCACTCCGCGTTATGATCACTGACAGGCCAGCTTGGCCAATTTGAGCTACCGAAACATCCTGCAGAAGTTCGCTCATCAGCAGCGGTCGACCTGTGGAGGGACATATGAGCCTGCTCGAGGTGACCGACCTGCGGGTCAGTTTCCCGACAGCTGATGGCGTCGTACAGGCGGTACGCGGCGTGTCATTCAGTGTGGAGCGCGGCCGGACGCTCGGGATCGTGGGCGAGTCCGGCAGCGGCAAGACCGTGCTGACCCAGAGCCTGCTCGGGCTGAGCGCCCGGGCGGCCAGATCTCCGGCACAGGCCATGTTCGACGGAGTCAACCTCGTCGGGCTCGGATCCAAGGCCATGCAGAGGATCCGCGGCAAGGAGATCGCCGTCATCTTCCAGGACCCGCTCACCAGCCTGCACCCACTGTACAAGGTCGGCTGGCAGATCAGCGAGATGATCAGGTCGCACGACAAGTCGATCAGCAAGGCCCAGGCCATCGAACGGGCCGTCGAGCTACTCGGCCACGTCGGCATCCCGCGCCCGCGCGAGCGCGTCAACGACTACCCGCACCAGTTCTCCGGCGGCATGCGCCAGCGAGCCATGATCGCGATGGCGATCTCGCTGAGCCCCAAGCTGATCATCGCCGACGAGCCCACCACGGCGCTGGACGCCACCGTCCAGGCCCAGATCCTTGACCTGCTGCTGCGGCTGCAGCAGGAATCCGACACCGCACTGCTGATGATCACCCACGACCTCGGCGTCGTCGCCGACATCGCCGACAACGTGATGGTCATGTACGCGGGCCGAGCCGCCGAGAAGGCCACCAAGCGCGACATCTTCTACCAGCCGCACCACCCCTACACCAAGGGCCTGCTCGAGTCGATCCCGCACAGCTCGGCCGCCGGCGACCGGCTCAAGCCGATCACCGGCCAGCCGCCCAGCCTGATCACGCTGCCGCCAGGCTGCGCCTTCCACCCCCGCTGCGCCTACGTCATGGACCGCTGCCTGACCGAGCAGCCCGAACCTCACTCCCGTCGGCGACGCGGGCGAGCACCGCTCAGCCTGCTTCCTCCCCGCCGCCGCCATTGGCCTGAGCGAAGAAGCCGAAGAGCTGCGCAAGCACACCGTCGAGCTTGGCCGTAGCGGCGCGGCGGTCCAGGTCGCCGAGGCGATCGCGGCGGCACCAGAGTCAGAAGGAAGCGTGATCGCATGACCGACTCGCTGACCGGCCCCGCCCGCAGTGACTTTCCTTCGGATGCCGACCTATCCGACGACACGCTGGTCAGGGTCGACAACCTGGTCAAGCACTTCCCCGTCAAGGGCAACGGCATGCTCGGCCGGACCGTGGCTTACGTGCAGGCGGTCGACGGGGTCTCGCTGACGATCAGGCGCGGCCAGACCCTTGGCCTGGTCGGCGAGACCGGCTGCGGCAAGTCCACGCTGGCCAGGTGCATCGCCGGGCTGATCCCGGCGACCTCGGGCAAGGTGTACTTCGAAGGCAACGACATCACGAACCTGCAAGCCGCGGCCAGATGCAGCCCGTACCGCCGCGAGATCCAGATGATCTTCCAGGACCCGTACGGCTCGCTGAACCCGCGCCGCCGGGTCGGGTCGATCATCGGCGAGCCGTTCGCCGTCCACAACACTGCCAGCGGCGCCGAGCGCAAGCGGGCCGTCCAGGACCTGATGGAGCGGGTCGGCCTCAACCCCGAGCACTTCAACCGGTTCCCGGCCGAGTTCTCCGGCGGCCAGCGGCAGCGCATCGGCGTCGCCCGCGCCCTGGCCCTGCGCCCGAAGCTCATCATCTGCGACGAGCCGGTCTCCGCGCTCGACGTCTCCATCCAGGCGCAGGTGCTCAACCTCCTCGCCGACCTGCAGGCCGACTTCGGCCTGTCCTACCTGTTCATCGCCCACGACCTGGAAGTCGTCAGGCACGTCAGCGACGCGGTCACGGTCATGTACCTCGGCCGCGTCGCCGAGTCCGGCCCGGGCGACCAGGTCTACGACCACCCTAGGCACCCGTATTCCGCCGCCCTGCTTTCCGCGGCGCCAGCTGCTGACCCTGACGCCGCCGCCGAGCCGGCAGCGGATCATCCTGACTGGCGACGTTCCATCGCCGATCAACCCGCCACCAGGATGCAGATTCCATCCCCGGTGCCCCAAAGCGCAAGACCTCTGCGGCACCGCCGTGCCCGCGCTTGAAGCGAAGGCGGGCGACCCAACCACTCACCTGACCGCGTGCCACTTCCCTGTCGAGACAGGCGAGATTCTGGCCAGGGCGGGTCGGAGGGAGCAGCGATGAGCATTACCGAACTTTCCTATCAGGCGGCGACTATCCAGGACGCGCCCGTCGGCGCGATTCAGGGCCGCAGCCAATGGCAGCTCACCTGGCGTCGGCTGCGCAGCGACAAGGTCGCCATCGGCTCTATCGTCGTGATTATCCTGGTCATCGCCTTCGCGCTCGGCGCGCCGATCATCGCCTCCTTGACCGGCCACGGGGCCGACCAGGCCTTCCCGAACATCGGCCAGGACTCGTTCGGCAACCCGGTGGGGCCAGGAGTGCACGGCTTCATCCTTGGCACCGACCAGATCGGCCGCGACCTGCTGGTACGGATCGCCTACGGCGCCCGGATCTCGCTGTTCGTCGGCTTGCTCACCACGGCGCTCGCCACGATCGCCGGCGTGACGCTCGGCCTGATCGCCGGCTACTTCGGCGGCGTGGTCGACGCGATCCTGGCCCGGTTCTTCGACGCCGCGCTTGCCTTCCCGTTCATCATCCTCGCGCTCGCGCTCGCGTCGGTGTTCCGCCCGAGCCTGACGATCGTGATCGGGGTTATCAGCTTCTTCTCCTGGGCGGGCATCTCCCGCATCGTCCGCGGCCAGACCCTGTCGCTGAAGGAGAAGGAGTACATCGAGGCGGCCAAGTCGCTCGGCGCCGGCCCGTTCCGGATCATGTTCCTCGACATCCTGCCGAACCTGCTGGGCCCGGTGCTCGTGCTCGCCACGCTGTACATCCCGACCGCGGTAGTGTTCGAGGCCACTTTGTCATTCCTCGGCATCGGCATTCCCGAGCCCGCGCCAAGCTGGGGCAACATCCTGTCCGAGGCGCAGACCTTCTACCACGTCGCGTGGTGGTACATCGTGTTCCCCGCCCTGGCGCTGCTGATCACCACGCTCGCCTTCAACCTGCTGGGCGACGGCATCAGGGACGCCATCGATCCGCGGACCGAGCGGATCTTCGCCGGCCGGATGAAGACCAAGGACAAGCGCGGACGTCGCGGCAAGCACGGTGTCCTGGACCTCGACCAGGCCATCCTGGTCGGCCAGCAAGGCGATCTGACCGTCGACAGACCGATACCGCCACCGGAGATCTGAGCCATGAATATTGTGCGGTTCCTCATCCGGCGGATCATCACCGGCATCCTCGTGCTGTGGCTGGTGGCCACCGGCACGTTCTTCCTGTTCTTCGCCGCGATCCCGGTGCAGGCGGTGGCCCGCAACCTGGCTGGCCGGGCCGCCTCGCCTTCCGTCCTCGCGCAGGTGACCAGGTATTACGGCCTCGATAAGCCACTCGTCGTGCAGTACTGGGCACTTTCTCGACAAGCTCGCGCATGGCAACCTGGGCCAGTCGTTCCTGACCCAGCAGTCAGTCACCACGATCATCAAGCAGGACCTGCCGCCGACCATCTCGGTCGTCATCGGCGGAGTGCTGCTCTGGCTGATCGCCGGCCTGGCGGTCGGCATCCTGAGCGCGACCCGCGCCCGCAGCCTCTTTGACCGCGTCGCCACTCTCGGGGTGCTGGCCGGCGTGTCCGCGCCTACCTTCGTCGTCGGCGAGCTGCTGATCATCTTCGTGTTTGTGCAGCTCAATGACCACGGAATCAGCTTTATCCAGACCGGTTACAGCCCGATCACGGCGGGGTTCGTGCCCTGGCTCGGCACCATGATCCTGCCGTGGATCACCCTGGCGATCGTCCAGGCAGCGGTCTACACCAGGTTGTCCAGAGGATCGCTGCTTGACACGCTCGGCGAGGACTACATCAGGACGGCGAGGTCCAAGGGCCTGTCCGAGCGCCGGGTGCTATTCCGGCACGCGGTCCGGTCGGCCATGACCCCGGTCGTGTCGCAGCTTGGCATCGACGTCGGCGCGCTGCTCGGCGGCGTGCTCGTGGTCGAGCAGGTGTTCTCGCTGCACGGCCTCGGCTACCAGATCGTGCAGGCGATCCCCTCGGGCGACCAGCCGGTCGTGATCGGGCTGGTGCTGCTGGCAGCGGCCTTCGTCGTCGCCGCCAACATCATCGTCGACCTGTCCTACGCACTGCTCGATCCGAGAGTTCGCATTACCTGAGCTAGAGCGCGGATTCGGCCGCCCCAGCCAGCGCCCGCCGCAAGGCGGCCTGACTGGGGCGTTCCGTCTTCAGCTCGACCAGCGTGATTCCGTCAAGCGAGGCGAGCCCGGCCAGGTCGGCTGTTTCTTTTATTCGGGCATAACGCAACCCAGCGGCCTGTGCCAGCTTCCCGAAGTCGGTCCCGTGCGGAGTGCCGAACACCCGCTCGAACGGACCGGGGAACGCGGCCTGCTCAAGCATCGAGAAGATCCCGCCGCCATCGTTGTTGACCACGAGCAAGCAGAGATCCGGCATCGGCTCCTGCGGTCCGAGCATCAGCCCGGCGCAGTCATGCAGCACCGCCAGATCGCCGAGCAGCGCGAACGCCGGTCCTCCCCCGGCCGACTGATGCGCGAGCGCCGCGCCGATCGCCGAGGACACCAGCCCGTCGATGCCGCTCGCTCCCCGGCTGGCCACGACCCGGAGCCCGGACCTCGGACGCATGTGCAGGTCAAGGTCCCGGACCGGCTGACTCGACGCGACCCAGAGAAGTGATCCCGAGGGCATCCCAGCAGCAAGATCTCGAGCGAGCCTGGGCTCGCTGAGCGCTTCGTCAGCATCGAGCACCTCGTCAACGGCAGCCCTGACGGCCGAATCGGCGTCCCGCCAGGACGAGAACCAGGCGGAGTCAGGAGGCCTGCCGACCAGCCGAACCTCAGCGGCCACGTCGGTTGCGGACCGCGCCGGGTCAAACCAGCGCTGGGCCGAAGAAACCACCACGTGCCGAACCGCGGGGCCACGCAGCAAGGCAAGCTGAGCGCGGGATAGCCCCGGCCGTCCGGCCGAGATGATGACGTCGGGCCGGTGTTGGGCCAGGAACGTCGGGTTGCCGATCAGGTACTGATAGCCCCCCAGCGCGTAGTCGCCGGTCCGGGCGTTCGACGACGGCTCGGCGAGCACCGGCCAGCGGGCGTTCTCGGCGAGTTCGATCAGCGCTCCGGTGTCATAGTCTCCGTCGCCGCAGACAATCAGGCCGCGTTCGGTCCAGTCAAGCTCAGCGACGGGCGCGAACCGAGTCCACGGCGCGCCGTCGGGGCGTCCGGAGCTGTCGGAGTAGTTGGAGCTGTCAGGGTAGTCATCGGGCACCAGCGGATCACGAAACGCGAGGTTCAGATGCACAGGGCCGCAGGGACCGCCGGCAGCCCCGGAGGCAATCCCCCAGGCCCGGGCGACCGCGGAGCGCCAGTAAGCCGGGTTCGCGGCCGCTTCGGGCACGCCAAGCTCGCAGAACCAGCGCACCGCCGACCCGTAGAGCTTGACCTGGTCGACCGTCTGATTGGCGCCAGTGCCGCGCAGTTCGGGCGGCCGGTCGGCGGTTAGCACGATCAGCGGCACCGCGGACTCGTCGGCCTCGATCACCGCCGCGTGAAAGTGCGCGGCCGCCGTCCCCGATGTACAGACGATCGCGACCGGAGCGAGACCCACCTTGGCCGTCCCGAGCGCGAGAAACGCAGCACTCCGCTCATCAACCCGGACGTGCAGCCGGAGGTCACCAAGCGCGGACCGTCGGTGAAACTCCATCGCCAGCGGCGCGCTCCGAGAGCCAGGCGCGACCACGGCATCGCGGAGTCCAGAGCGAATGAGTTCATCGACCAGGGTGACGGCCAGCGCCGTGGCGGGGTTCACGCCCGTCGCCGTCGAGTTGTCATAGATACTCCGCGGCGGCCAGCGCCCGCTCACGCCAGGGTTGCGGATCTGATTCCCACTGAGCTATTTGTTCAAAGTCAACGATGGCGGGCCGTACCGGCAGCATTCCGCCGACCGGCGCGAGCGGCTCAGCGGTGACGTCGCCGGTGAGCAGGTTCATCGTGGCCAGACCGCAGTCGTAGTCCAGCACGGGCAGCGCGGCCGCGAGCGCGACCCCGGCGGCGAGCCCGACCGACGACTCGACCGCGCTCGACACGACTACCGGCAGCCCGCAGCCGGCCGCGACCCGCAGCGCCTGGCGCACCCCGCCGAGCGGGGCGACCTTGAGCACCACGATGTCGGCGGCCCCGGCGGCCCGCACCGCCAGTGGGTCGCAGGCCTTGCGGATCGACTCGTCAGCCGCTAGCGGCACGTCGGTGCGCTTGCGCAGGGCGGCTAGCTCGTCCAGGCTCGCGCACGGCTGCTCGGCGTACTCGAGGTCGTAGGGAGCCAAGCGATCGAGCATGCTGACCGCCTGGTCCACGTCCCAGCCGCCGTTCGCGTCCACCCGGATTTTCCCGGCGCTTCCCATCGCGTCTCGCACGGCGGCAACCCGCTCAATGTCTTCCGAGCTAGCCTGCCCGGCCTCAGCGACCTTGACCTTCGCGGTCCGGCAGCCCGAGTTGGCGACGATCTCGTAAGCCCGATCCGGCCCGACCGCGGGCACCGTCACGTTGACGCCGACCGACTGACGCACCGGTGCCGGCCAGCCGACGGTCGCGGCCTCGATCGCGCTGGCCAGCCACCGGGAGCTCATCGCCGGACCGTACTCGGCGAACGGCGAGAACTCGCCCCACCCGGCCGGTCCCTGCATAAGCGCGCCTTCGCGGACGGTGATGCCGCGGAAGCGGTTTCGCATCGGTATCGCGAACGCGCGGAGGGTCGGCAGCAATGTCGGCAACAACTCGGAGATAGCGGCCGCCGGGGTTGTCTCGCTCACGCCGGTTAACCTTACGTCCGTGCCCTCTCGTCCCTTGCACGCGGTCCTGCTACGGGGCCCGCGGTTGTTCGGCGCGCTCGCTTCTGCGCTCGATGGCAGCGGTCCGGCGATCTTGCCGCTGGATCCCGAGTTGCCGGCCGGCCGACTGAGCGAGTTGCTGGTCGCGTTCGCGCCGTCGGCCGTCGTGACGACCGACGGGATCGCACTGTGCGCTCCCGGGGAGGGCGTGGCCGAAGACGTAGCCGTCGTGCTCACCACGTCCGGGTCAACCGGCACGCCCAAGGGCGCCGAGTTGACCGCCAAGGCTCTGCTGGCCTCGGCTCGCGCGTCGCTGGCCAGGATCGGGGCCGGGGTCGGAGTCGCGGCCGGACGGTGGTTGTGCTGCTTGCCGACCCACCACATCGGAGGCCTCGGCGTACTGGTCAGGTCGGTGGTGACGGGCGCGGAACCGGTGTTCGCCGACAGAGTTGATGCCGCGCTGGTCGCCTCGGCGAGGTGCGACTACGTCTCGCTGGTTCCCACCCAGCTTCGCAGGCTGCTGGAGGCGGGGGCGCCGGTGGAGGCGTTCGGCACGATCTTGCTCGGCGGCGCGGCGACACCGACGGATCTGCTCGGCGCGGCGGCGGCGGCCGGCGCGCGGGTGGTCACGACCTACGGGATGACCGAGACCTGCGGTGGCTGCGTCTACGACGGCGTGCCGCTGGACGGAGTCTCGGTGGCGACGCAGGCCGGCGGGCTGATCAGGGTCGGCGGCCCGGTACTGTTCTCCCGGTACCGGCTGGCCCCTGAGTTGACCGCGACTTGCTTGCGTGATGGCTGGTTTATTACCACGGACTTGGGCGAGGTCGCCGCCGATGGTTCGGTCGCGCTGGATGGCCGCGCCGACGACGTGATCAATACCGGCGGCGAGAAAGTGGTTCCCGCGCAGGTCGAGAATGCGCTACGAGGCCTGTCGTCGGTCGGCGACGCGGTCGTGGTGGGCGCACCCGACGCGCAGTGGGGTGCGCGGGTGATCGCGATCATCGTGCCCTCGGACCCCGCTAACTCACCCGGAGTTGAAAAGATCAGGCGGGAACTTCGCGACGTGCTGCCGCGTTATGCGTTGCCGAGAGCGGTGGTGTGCGTTGATGAACTGCCGATGCTCGCGTCCGGCAAACCGGACCGGCTCAAGCTGCGGATGATCGCTGGTGACGCCTAGTTCGGTGAAGCCCCGCGCGGTGAAGTCTGATGCTGAAAACGCGCAGATTACTGGGAATCTTGGGCACGCTACCGCCGCACGGGAAACAAACGGGCCCGCCGCGCGTTATACGTAGCGCCTGCACTGCAGAATACCAAGTGCCGCAAGTCTTGGACACTGTGTGAGTCTTGGACACTGTGTAAGTCTTGGGCGCTGTGTGTTTCAGCCGGGCACGCGATCAGCGAAGTCGCTGCGCACATGAACGGAGGTGTCTCATGCCGAGGGCAGCTAGTGCTGTGTCGACTAGTGCTGTGTCGACTAGTGCTGTGTCGACTAGTGCTGTGTCGACTAGTGCTGTGTCGACTAGTGCTGTGTCGACTAGTCGCGACCGCGACGCCGCCACGAGTGACGTGGACGGGCTACTTCGGCGCGGACGCCGCCAGCAGGTTAGCGGGAAAGATTCCGAAGTGGAGCATGCCGAAGTGACACAGGCCCAGGCGGAGCTCGCCGATGTCGAGCCAGATGACGTTCACGAGGCCGAGCTTGATGACGTGGCTGAGTTCGATGACGGCGACCTGCAAGCGTTGCTGGCAGATGAGTCGGACGATGGCGATTCGGACGATGGCGAATCACGCAGGAGCGAGTCCGAGGTACCGACCGGCGCGCGGGCCAGCACCATCAAGCGCGGCCCGAGGACCGCGGCCAAGCTGACGACCGCCGCAGTCGTCACTGTCACCGCGGATGACGACGCGTCGGGTGACGCCGAGGCGGACCTCGACGACCAGACCTCGGTCATGGGCGACTCGGTGCACACGTACCTGAAGTCGATCGGCCGGACCAGCCTGCTGACCGCCGAGCAGGAAGTCAACCTGGCCAAGCGCATCGAGGCCGGGCTGTTCGCCGAGCACAAGCTTGAGACCGGGATCGGCCTGTCGGCAGAGTTGATCGAAGACCTTGAGGCGGTTGCCGAGGACGGTCGCAAGGCGAAGGCCCACATGCTCGAGGCCAACCTGCGGCTGGTCGTGTCGGTCGCCAAGAAGTACAGCGACCGCGGGCTGTCGCTGCTGGACGTCGTGCAGGAGGGAAACCTCGGCCTGATCAGGGCGGTCGAGAAGTTCGACTACACCAAGGGCTACAAGTTCTCCACTTACGCGATGTGGTGGATCAGGCAGGCGATCCAGCGCGGCTTCGCCGACTCGGCGCGGACAATCAGGCTGCCGGTGCACGTGCTTGAGATGCTGAGCAAGCTCAGCCGAGTCGAGCGGGACATGCATCAGCGTCTAGGCCGCGAGCCAACCCCAGAGGAGCTAGCGGTTGAGCTTGACCGCACGCCCGACCAGATCGAGGAGTTGCTGCGCACCAGCAGGCAGCCGATCAGCCTGGACTCGACGATCGGCGAGGACGGCGAGACGTCCATCGGCGACCTGATCGAGGACGTCGACGCGCCCGAGGCATCCGAGCTAGTAGACCGGCAGCTTATGGCCGACCAGTTGCGGCACGCCCTAGACGCGCTGACGCCGCGTGAGGCGACGATCATGGCGATGCGGTTCGGCCTGTACGACGGCAACCCGCACACGCTCGACGAGATCGGCAAGGCCCTGGGCCTGACCAGGGAGCGGATCAGGCAACTGGAGAAGCAGTCTCTATCCAAGCTCAGGCACCCGAGCAGGGCTCAGCCGCTGCTGGAGTACGCGGTCTGAGTTTGAGCCCGGTCCGACCTCCCGCCGGACCGGGCTCGATTTATTCTCTGCTAGCCCGTGCTAGCCGTTCCAGATCGCCGCGACCACCGATGCCTGCGCCCTTGCCTGTGCGTGCCCGGCGGCTGCCGCCGCCGGGCGGTTGGCCGGGTCGAGCACGTTCTTGCCGATCGCCTGCAACGCGGCGGCGTCTGGCTTGATCACGACCACCCGCGATCCTTCCGCTTCAAGCCGCCGCACCTGGCTGGCCACGCTCGCGATCGGCCCGAACCCCTGATGCAACGGCGCGATCACGACCACCCGCTGATAGCCGGCCGCCAGGTCCGCGTTGGTCGCCGAGCGCATGCCGCCGTCCATGTACCGCTTGCCGTCGATCGTCACAGGCGGCCAGATCCCCGGCACCGCGCAACTCGCACCGACGGCGTCGATCAGGCGGACTCCACTGTTCGCGTCGAACACGGAGAAATCCCCGCTGGCCGTCTCCACCGCAGTGATCTTGAGATCACCGGCCGGCCAGTCTAGTGTCGCCATCCGGCTCTCGAACACCCGCCGCCGCTCGGCCTCGGTCTCGGTCTTCGTCCGGAGCGCGACTCTTCCTATCCGCTTGCCCGCGACCACCGGATTCCTGGTGAGCGACACCGCCATCGCATACCTGAGCATGACCGTGCTGCCCATCTTCGCGTAGACCTCGGTCGCCGCCGTCGGCGCCGACTGGGCCTTGAACAGTTCCTCGAGCGGCTTTCCCGCGCGCACGTCTACGCCGACCACGGATCCCGCCGACGTGCCAACCACCAGGTCAGCGTCGGATAGGTCCACGCCGCGCTCGGCGAGTCCGGCGAGAACGCCGGTCTCCCAGGCAATCCCCGTCAAGCCACCGCCGCCAAGTACAAGAGCTTTGTCCGCCATACCACTCTTTATACCCTCCGCGACGGCGCCGCCGAGGGATACCTCGACGCTCAGCGTGCGACGCACCTGAAGCGGATGCGCCTTACGGGTATCGGCCGGGCCTGACGACGTAACTGCGGCCGTGCGGGGTGGTCCAGATCAACGTGCCAGGCTCGGGCTGGGTGACGTGCCAACCCTGGGCTTGCTTGATCTTGTGGTCGCGTCTGCAGAATGGGCTTGCGTTGCATTCGCAGGTGCGGCCGCCGTCCTGGTACGGGATGGTGTGGTCCAAGTCGCAGTCCTCGGCGGGACGACGGCAGCCCGGATGCGCACAGGTCCGCTGCCTGATCTGGATCAGGTGCCGCAGCGAACGGCCCGGCCGGTACGACTGGACCTCGCGGCTATGCCCGCAGTCGCCGCGTTCGAGCCACTCGAACTTCAGCGACGCCAGCCATTCCAGTCCGGTCGCCGCCCGAGAACTCTCCGGACTTCCGCGCGCCGATGGCTGCTCGTCTGGCCCAGTCCGCTCCGGCCCAGTCCGCTCCGGCCCAGTCCGTGCGCAGGCATGCGCAGCGGCCCGGCCGTCGGCGTCGGTGAGGGTCACACACCACTTGGCGCCCGGTCCGGCCGCCAGGCGGCTGGCCAGGTCCCGGCAGGTGTCCGCGTCCACCGGGCCGAGCCCGGCTGCCTCACCAGGCGCGTCGGACGAACCAAACCAGGTCGCCAAAGGCACGGTCAAGTTGACCGAGCCAGTCAGGCCCGCCATCCCGCTGGAGCGCGCGCCTGAACTCGGGGCAGCGCCCGGCACGGGCTCCGGGAAGCGGCCGGGCACCAGAGTCTCTGGGTCCCGGCCGGTCAGCGACGCGACGAACACAGCCGCGCGCAGGTGATCCATATTTCCCTCAGCGCCGGCTGCCTTGAGCGCGCGGGCGATCGCCGTGAGCCGCTTGTCCGCGATGATCGCTTCGGCGGCCGGAAGCTCGCGCCCGGCAATGCCCCAGTTGCCCGAGTTCTCCTGCCACGTCTCGACCCTGGACTCCTCGCGGGCACGCTCGGCCCGGCGGCGAACTGCCTCGGGCTCGAACATGAGCACCAGCGCCCGCAACTCGGCCCTGAGCTGGCCGGTCGTCATGCCAGCCGCCGCACCGATAAGCGCCATCACGATGGCGGCGGCCACCTTGTCGCTCACGGCCGCAAGCTCGGCGGCGAACACAAGCGCCTTGGCCCGGTCGATCTGACCAGCGAAGAGGGCGGCGAACACCACGGGCAATCTCTGCAGGTCGCGGGCCAGGCACAGTAGCGCGTCGGCGGAGCGGCTGGTCAGCGTCAGCGCGAGCGCGATTTCGGCGCTGATCTGCTCGCCCAGCCGGCACGAGTCCGGGCGCTCGGCCCGAACCCGGCGCCGCCCGTCAAGCTCGGCGACGACCCCGAGCTCCACCGCGGCCTGCCAGGACGACAGCCGTCGCGACGCGCACAGCAGGCCGACCAGTTCATCATCGGACAGCCGGCCGAGGCCACCGTCGTACGCCTCAGCAGCGAAACCAGCCAGTACCTCGTCCGGCGGCAGCACGTCGATCGGCGCGCACCACCGGAAACCAGCCGGGACCGGATCGGCAGGCTTCGCTGCGTCCCACCGCCGGGCGACCTCATCAAGTTCCGCGTCACTCAGATCAGCCAGCCAGGCGTCATCACCGTCGGGAGGCCCGGCGAACGGGTCCGGCCACACCCCGAGAAGCTCGGCATCCGTCGGCTCCTCGGGCTCAGGTCCGTCCCATCGGCCTAAGCCCGGCTCGATTGGCTGGTCTGTCATTCGGCGGCCCCCGGTCAACTAGCGGCTCCACAAGAGATGCTGTGCGTCATTTCGTTTCTCGCTCATAGTATCGACAGGGTCTGACAATTCCGTGATCGCTCGATAACACGTACGCTAAAGGCGGGATCGCGCCAGGGTCATGCCAGCGGGCTCGCCGCCGACCGGATAGATTGCCTCGGTGGACGTCGACGTCGAGGTGCTCAGCGAAGTCAGTGACGAGGTAGTCGAGGCGTTCGAGCGACTGCTGCCGCAACTCTCCACGACCGCCAAGCGGCTCGACAAGGCCGCGCTGTCGGCCATCGCGACCACGGCCACGAGCACGGTGCTCATCGCCAGGGTCGACAAGAAGATCGTCGGCACGCTCACGCTCGCCACATTCGCGATCCCCACCGGGGTCCGTGCGTGGATCGAAGACGTCGTCGTCGACGAGGCCGCCAGGGGCAAGCAAGTCGCCTCGCGGCTGATCGACGAGGCCATCAAGATCGCGAGGCAGGCCGGGGCGCGCACCGTGGACCTGACCTCGCGCCCCTCACGGGAATCCGCCGGACGGCTTTATGAGCGGCTCGGGTTCGAGCAGCGCGAGACCAGGTTTTACCGCTACAAGCTCGGCTAGCCCAGCCCGCTAGCCCAGCCCGCTAGCCCAGCCCGCTAGCCCAGCCCGCTAACCCAGCCCGCTAACCCAGCCGGCTAGCCCAGCTCAGCCACTGCCTCCAGCAGCCGGTCTACCTCGGACCGGTCGTTGTAGTGCACTAGCCCGACCCGAACCGCGCACCCCGAGTCGCGAATGCCCAGCACGCCGGTCAGTTCCCACGAGTAGTTGTGGCCGCTCCACACGTTGATCCTCCGCTCGGCCAGCCGGGCGGCGACATCCCCAGGCGCGTGACCAGCCACCGTAAAGTACGCGGTCGCCGTCCGGTTTGCCGCCTTGCCGTACGTCGTCACGTGCCGCATCTCATCGAGCCCGCCGAGCAGCACGCCGAACAACTCCTGCTCATACTCATGCACCGCCGCCATCGACGCCAGCACCCGCTCCCGCCGCGACCCAACCGCAGCGGGATCCAGCCCAGCCAGGTGATCAACCGCCGCCGCCACCCCGGCCTGGTATGCGAACGGCGGCGTCCCGAGCTCGAACCGCTCCGGCACGCCGTCCGGCGATGGCACCAGCTTGTCCGGCCGAAGCGGATCGAGCAGCGCGGGCACCGCGATCACAGCCCCGACGTGCGGTCCCGACCACTTGTAAGCACTGGTCGCGTAGAAGTCGGCCCCGAGCGCTGCGACGTCCACGGGCCCATGCGGCGTAGCGTGCACGCCGTCGACGTAACTCAGCGCCCCGGCGGCCCTGGCCATACCCGTGATCGCCGCGACATCGGGCCGGGTGCCGATGACATTGTTCGCAGCAGGCACGGCGACCAGCCTGGTCCGGTCCGACAGCAGGCCCGCGTACTGTTCGGCGGGGAGTTCTCCGGTCGCCGGGTCCGGCTCGGCCCACCGGACCCTGACACCGGCTCGGGCGGCGGCCTGGACCCAGGGCCTGACGTTCGCGTCGTGGTCGAGCCTGGACACGATGACCTCATCGCCCGCCCGCCAGGTATCGGCGAGCGCCCCGGCGATCCGGTAGGTCAGCGTGGTCATGTTGGGCCCAAGCACAACCCCGTCGGCCTCGCCGCCGACGAGGTCGGCGACCGCCTCCCGGCACGCCGCCGTCATCGCCGTCGACCGCTCACTGGCCGGAAACGCGCCGCCGGCGTTGCCGATGCCCGCCTCGTACGCACCACTGATCGCATCGATCACCGAACGCGGCACCTGCGTCCCCGCCGCACCGTCCAGGTAGGCGTAGCCATCAGCCAATGCCGGATAACTGTCCCGAACCCGCTCAACCTCGTATGCCATGTGCACCCCGTCCGTGGTCAAGTCGCCGGGCAGCCTGCCCGACTAACTCAGCCTGCCCGACGACTTGAGCACGGACAACCACGGGTCGTCGTCCGGCACGACGGCGATGTGCGGGATCCCGGCCAGCCAGCCCGCGAGCACGGCCTCAGGATCGGCGGGCCGGTAGAACTCACCGAGCGTCCTGGCCAGGTCCCAGGCGTGAACGTGCCACTCCACGCAGGCCAGGCCGCCCATTCCGGCGACCGTGATCACCCGGTCCCGATAGCTGTGATGCGGCAGTGGCAGCAACGGCCCCAGCCGCGCGGTGTACCTCGTCGCCGACTCAGCGAACGCCTTGATGTGCGCCTCTGGCGGCACCTCCGGCAGCGCGGCGAGCTCGGCGGCGTTCTGCCTCGCCAGCTTCCGCTCGATCGTGGCGGCGTGCGGGCCGGTCGCCATCAGCCGGGCGAGCCTGCTGGCCGGCGCGTCGTCGAGGTACTCATGAAAATCGTCGACAACGCAGCGCAAGTGGCCGGCCAGATCGGCGGCGCGCCATTCCGGGCAAGGCGTTGGCGCGTTCCAGGTCGCCGACGTAAACCGGGCCGCGAACTCGACGATCACGCTGATCGCCTGCAGGTAGGCGCTAGGCGCGGCCAGCCTACGAGACATGTCACGGGAATCACACAATTCGACGAGCGCCTCCCCCTGTGCGCGCCCGGCCGCAGGCCGCTGGCAAGCCGAGCCAATGGCTCGCGGATAAGCCCAACCAATGGCCCGGAACCGGCGCGTTTCGCCAGCGTGCCAGAAGTCATCGCCCAGCGCTACCCCCCTTCCCGGGGCCGAAAACACCGCCGCCGGCCAGAAAACAAAGTGACAGTTAACAACGCATCCCGTTACCATCCGGCAAGTGGTTACCAGGGACGCGAAGACCAAGGCAAGCTCCCAGGTAGCGGAGCAAAGCTCGCAGCCAGCACAGCAAAGCTCGCAGCCAGCACGGCAAACGCCGCTCGCGGCACTGTGGCGGGTCCACGAATACGTCCGGCCGTACTACGGCCAGCTTCTCGGGATGCTCGCCGCCGCCCTGCTCGGCGAGGGCGCGCAGATCGTGATCCCGCTGCTGACCAAGGACGCGATCGACGGACCGATCGCCAAGGCGGCCAAATCTTCACACCACCACCTGGGTCTCCTCACCGTCATCGGGATTGCCGCGATCGCGCTCGGCGCGCTCGAAGTGGTGTTCAACATCATCAGGCGCTGGGTGCAGGCCAAGGCGGTAGCCGCGCTCGAGCAGTCCATGCGAGACGACATCTACGCGCACCTGCAACGGCTCGAGCCCGGCTTCCACGACGCGTGGCAGTCGGGTCAGTTGCTGTCCCGAGGCACCACGGACCTGTCGGCAATCAGGCGGTTCGCTGGCTTCGGCGTGATCTTCCTGATCACCAGCGTGGTCACGTTCGTAGTCATCGTGCTGCTGCTGATCCAGCTGAACCTGGTGCTCGGCCTGCTGATCGCCGGCTTGCTCGATTCCGGTGGTGCTGCTGTGCCTGCGGTTCGAAAGGCGCTACACCGTACTGTCCCGCCGGGTGCAGGACCAGCAGGATGACCTCAACACCTATGTCGAGGAGGCCGCGGCCGGCATCCGCGTGCTCAAGGCCCTTGGCCGCCGTGACGAGGCCGCGGCCGGCCACCTGGAGCGCGCGAGAGTCGTCTACCGCACCCAGGTCAGCAAGGCCCAACTGCGCGGTCGTTTCTGGTCCAGCCTCGACCTGCTGCCGAACCTCGCGATCGCGTTGATCCTGCTCCTCGGGGCGTTCGCGGTGAGCCACGCGAGCCTGACCACCGGCGGCCTCGTCGCGTTCGTGGCGCTGGTGCTGCAGCTGATCTGGCCGATCGAGGCGATGGGCTACATCCTGGCACTGGGCCAGGAAGCCGCCACCGCCGCGCAACGGGTCTACGAGATACTCGATACGCAGCCGGGGATCGTCGGCCCGGGGCCAGCGCCCGCAATTCTTTCAGCAGAAAATAGTCCTTCCGAACTCTCCGGAGCCCCTAGGTCAGCCAAGCTCGTGCTCGATCACGTGAGGTTCGCCTATCCGGGCTCGTCCCAGCCGATCTTGCGGGATGTGTGCCTCGAACTCAAATCCGGCGAGACCGTGGCGCTGGTCGGCGCGACCGGGTCGGGCAAGACCACGCTGCTGAACCTGATCGTGAGGCTGGCCGACGCGACCTCAGGCTCGATCAGGCTGAACGACACCGACATCCGTGACCTGCCGCTCAAGGAACTGCGCACAGTGGTGGCATGCGCGTTCGAGGACCCGACGCTGTTCTCGGTCAGCGTGCGCGAGAACGTCACGCTGGGCCGGCCGGACGCGCCGGACTCCGAAGTCGAAGCGGCGCTGGCCGCGGCTCAGGCCGACTTCGTCGCCGACCTGCCGTGGGGACTGGACACGAGGATCGGCGAGCAGGGCATGTCGCTGTCCGGCGGCCAGCGGCAGCGGATCGCGCTCGCCCGCGCGATCCTCGCCCGCCCGTCGGTGCTACTGCTCGATGACCCCCTGTCGGCGCTGGACGTGCATACCGAGGCGATGGTGACCGAAGCACTCGGGCACGTGCTCGCGGGCGCTACGGCGCTCGTGGTGGCGCACCGGCCGTCCACCGTGGCGCTCGCCGACCGGGTCGCGGTGCTCGACGACGGCGAGATCGTGGCGATCGGGACCCATCACGAACTGCTCGAGACCAGCGAGCACTACCAGTACTTGATGAGCACGGAAGCAGAAAGGAGAGTCAGGCTTTGACTTCTCCGGCTGTGTCATCTCCAACCGGCACCCAGCAGTGGCGTGGCATCGCCGCCGAGGAGATCGACGAACTCCCCAAGGGCCTGTCGCTGATGCTGCGCAGGCGCAGCCGGGCGCTGCTCGCTGATCTTCTCCGGCCGCACCGGCGCGCCGTCATCCGGATCACGGCGGTAATCGTGCTCGCGAACCTCGCCGGGCTGGCTGGTCCCTGGCTGGTCGGAATAGCGGTCGACCGGATTCCGGCGCTGCTGCGGACCAAGGACGCCGGGCCGATCATCATCGTGGTGGCCGAGTTCTGCGTGTGTGTCGGGATCCAGGCTCTCTGTACCGCGACGTTCATCTCGTCGATCGGCAAGATGGGCGGCGAGGTAGTACTTGAACTCAGGGCCCGGCTGTTCCTGCACTTCCAGCGGCTGCCGGTGGCGTTCCACGAGCGGTACACCTCGGGCCGAGTCATCTCGCGCCAGGTCTCGGACATGGACTCGATCTCCGAGGTGTTCGACGAGGGAATCGACTCGCTGATCGGCGCCGCGTTCTCGATGATCTTCGTGGGCACCGGCATGCTGCTGCTCGACTGGCAGCTCGCGCTCGCGGTGATGGCCGGGTTCGTGCCGCTGACGTGGCTGAGCGCGTGGTTCCGGCGCGAATCGGCAGTCGCCTACCGGCGCACCAGGGAGGCCATCGCGCTGGTCATTGTCCACTTCGTGGAGACGTTCAACGGGATCAGGGCGGTCCAGACGTTCCGGCGGGAGCAGCGAAACGAGGACATCTTCGGCGAGCTGAACGCGAGCTACGGCGACCGCGTCCAGGCGATCGATGCAGCTCGTCGCGCTGTACTTCCCGGGCGTGACGCTGGTCGGGAACCTGGCGATCGGCGTCGTGCTGCTCTATGGCGGGGTGCGGGTGATCGACCACGCGATGGCTGTCGGCGTGCTAGTCACGTTCATGCTGTACCTGCGCCGGTTCTTCGAGCCGCTGCAGGACGTGTCGCAGTTCTACAGCACTCTTCCAGTCGGCCGCGGCCGGGCTGGAGAAGATCTCCGGGGTGCTCGACGAGGCTCCGTCGGTGCCCGAGCCGGAGAATCCGGTCTCGCTGCCGCAGGCTAGCTCCGGCCGGCGCCTGGACATCGTCGACGTGCGGTTCGCCTATCGGGACGCGGTCGTGCTTCCTGACCTCAATCTGAGCATCCCGGCCGGTCAGAAGGTCGCGCTGGTCGGAGCCACCGGTGCGGGCAAGACGACCATCGCCCGGCTGCTCGCCCGGTTCTACGACCCGCGCGAAGGCCAGGTGCTGCTCGACGGCGTCGACTGCCGCGACGTGGCCGACGCCGACCTGCGCCGCGAGGTCGTGCTGATCACGCAGGAGAACTTCCTGTTCAGCGAGACGATCGCGGAGAACATCGCGCTCGGCAAGCCTGGTGCTTCGCTAACTCAGATCATGGCGGCCGCCGAGGCCGTCGGGGCCGACGAGTTCATCGCCAGCCTGCCTGACGGCTACGACACGCAAGTCGGCAAGCGGGGCGGGCGGCTGTCGGCCGGGCAGCGCCAGCTGATCTCGTTCGCGCGGGCGTTCATCGCCGCGCCCAGCGTGCTGCTGCTCGACGAAGCCACCTCGCTGCTCGACCTGCCCAGCGAGCGGATCGTGCAGCAGGCTCTGCAGAACGTGATGGCAAGCCGCACCGCCGTGATCATCGCGCACCGGTTGTCAACTGTCCGGATCGCCGATCGGGTGATCGTTCTCGACCTCGGCCGGATTATCGAGGACGGCTCACCGGAGGAACTCCTCGCCAGCGGGGGCGAATACTCGGACTTGCATCAAGCGTGGCTAGCCAGCCTTGGCTTAAAGCCCGAGTAGCCTCTCCGCTAAGCTGACCGGCGTGATCGTGGGACGTAAGCAAGCTAGCGCGGACGCGCAGGCGCAATACCTGTCCGATGTGGCCCTCGCCGCAAACTTCGATGATCTTCTCGTCGCGGCTAAAACCGCCGAACGGACTTTCCGCGAGGCGCAGGCAACCGCCCGGCCTCTCGCTGAGCAGTACCCGCTGGCGAAGAAGCTTGACGCGGCGCTGACCGACGCGATGCGTTCGGCGTTCGCGGCCGTCCGGGCCGAGATCGGGCCGCGCGGCTACGACGACCGGATCGTCAAGCGCAAGGCGATGGCGACACCGACCGTACATGCGCTCAACGTCGAAGCGGAGCGGCTGCTGACTCTCAGGGAGACGCACCGGCTGACCGGCATACCACCGCGGCCGGAAGGAATCGGCCTGCCTCCGGTAGTCAACTCCGGGACGTACTAGCGCGGATCTAGCGTTGTAGGGGAGGTAGGTAGTCACGAATCCTCTACGGACTACTAGGAAATCTACAAAGACCATGCCAGAAAACCATCCTGATGTGCCATGTCGTGCCAGCAGGCTGGCCTGGCAAATTAGATGGTGATGATCAACACATCCCCCGAATTGATCAGGAGGCGCACGATGTGCCCGCACACGCCCCCGTGTCCGGCCGCGAGCGACCCGGACCACGAGGCGGCTCGTACTCTTATCTGCCACCCCGAACAAGGCTGGAGCTTGCTCTGTAACGGCATCGTAGTGTTCGAGGACACCGGTGAACTGCTGCCTGGCGGTACCGCTGTCGCACCACACCGGCCAACCGACATAGTGATGACAAGCCCGACCCCGCACGTACCCGCTGCTTGAGATAGCCGAACTCTTGCGCCCGGGTCTCCGCCGAGACTAGGCCTCGGCCACCCGGTTCTCAGCCCAACTCCGCTCGCTCAGCCAGGACGTGATCGCGCCGGTGATCGCCGCCCTCTGAGTGGACAGCGAGTGCGTTTCTCCCCTCAGCACGATCAGCCGGTCGGCATCGGCGGCGTCAGGCACGCCGAACGGGTCGCGGTCGCCGTTAATTACCAGGACTGGCACCCCGGCCGAACGCAGCTCACCAGCTCGCGACTTTTCCGGCACGTCGGCCTTGCCCGGCGGATGCAGCGGGAACGCGAGCGCGATCACTGCTCTCGCTCCGGCGGCTTGCGCGGTCCGGCAAGCAAGCCTCGCGCCGTTGCTGCGGCCGCCCTGGACGAGCGGAACGCCAGGATGGCTGGCCCGCAGCGCGGTGATCACCTCAAGCCAGGCGGCGTCTTGGCGCTGCGCTGACCCAGGCGCTCTGCCGCCCGCGACCCGGTACGGCTGCAGCACCCGCGCCACCGCACCGCCCAGATCGAGACCAGCCCGCCGGGCGGCCATCAGGTCAGCGCTCGCCACTCCCCCGCCAGCGCCGTGCGTCAGCACCATCAGGAACGTTGGCGCCGCAACATCGTCTAGGTCAACTCGGGCTGGCCCTGCCCCGGTGTTGATCTCCATGTGCAGCAGGGTAACTCCGGTCGTTATGGCAGCTTGGCGGTGTCCCCCGACTCGATCTGCTCACAGGCTAATTGTTACCCGACGAACCATTTCCTGCCGGTCCAGTGCAGAATCTCGTTCTTGTCGGAACTGTTGCGCTTCTCCGACACGCCGACCGCCCAGCAGTTGGCTGTCGAGGTACAGCGAGCACTGTTCAAGACGCTGCGACTGTCCTGCTGGGTACCGCCGGGATTGGGCGTACTGAACGACTTCCACTTGGTGCCGTCCCAGCGCAGGGCCTCGTTCAGCGTGGGCTTCCCGGTCATGAAACTGCCCCGAGATCCCACCGCCCAGCAGTTGCGAGCCGACGAGCACGTGATGTTGAACAGCACGTCATCCGAACCGGGGCCGCCGCCAGGGTTTGGAGCGGTTTGCCTGGACCACTTCTTGCCGTTCCAGTGCAGGATGTCGTTGCGTAGCTGAACTGTCGGCAAGCCGCTGGCAACGTTGCCTTCGATGCCGGCCGCCCAGCAGTTGACCGCCGAGGCGCACGCCAGGCCGTTGAGCTCGTTGAACTCGCCCTTGGCGGACCCGCCCGGGTTCGGCACGGTGGCCTTGGCCCACTTCTTGCCGTTCCAGTGCAGCATCTGGTTGTGCAGAGTGATCTTGCCGATCGAGCCGACGTTGCCGAAGACGCCTGCGGCCCAGCAGTTCGCGGCCGACGTGCACCGTACGGCGGCGAGCGCGCTGGCGTGGTTCGACGACATGCCGGCTGGGTTGGGTGCCGATACCAGCGACCAGTCCTTGCCGTTCCAGTGCAGGACCTGGTTCAGCACCACCTCGGACTCGCCGGTCATCGTCGACACGATCTCGCCGTAGTCGCCAACCGCCCAGCAGTTGGTGGCCGAGACGCACGTCACGTCGTTGAGAAAATTGATGTCACCGGACAGGATGCCGGCCGGAGTTGGGGTGGTCGCCGCGAACCACTTCCTGCCGTTCCAGTGCAGTGCCTGATCCAGGTCGGCTGAATTCGGCTTTTCCGCGTCTCCGACGGCCCAGCAGTTCGACGTCGAGGTGCACCGGATCGCGAACAGCTCATTGTCGGCCCCGTCGCGAGTTCCGCCTGGGTTAGGCACGGCGACGTTGAACCAGTGCTTGCCGGTCCAGTGCAGCACCTGGTTCCGCTCGACGCCTTTGCTCGAAATCTCGCCGACCGCCCAGCAGTTAGCCGGCGAGGTGCAGTAAACCCCGAAAAGCTGGCTAGAGGGCGGCGTGGCCCGGTCAGCGGCCGGACCGAACCGCAGTCCCGGCCCGGCGCCTAGGCGCAAGTCCATGACCGCGCGCGGACCGCCCGACGAGGTGGCGTACGCGTGGGCGCTCCCCGCCAATGCACTCGCCACAGTCAGCGCCGCGCCGGCCGCTACCGCGACGCACCTAGATGACCTCCACGTTTTTAGGCTAAATCTCACTCTTTGTCCTCCCGTTCCCCGTGACCTCCCACTTGCCGCAGAGTGGTACGCACGAACGTTGTGCAAAGGTTCAACGTAGTACGCCTCCGGGTAAAGCTGTCGCTAACTAGTGAAAGGCGGGCAGGATGGACGCCTTGCCATGACGGGGCCGGTCTTCACCTCCCGGCTCAGCGGTCGTCAGCTGCTGGACCGCGAGGGCTTCTCGATCGGCCGGGTCAGGGACATCGTGATCTTGCCGTCGGCGAGCGGCGAGGCGCCGTGGGTGCTCGGGCTGATCGTCACGCTGCAGCGACGCCTCATCTTCGTGAACCTGGGCCGCGTCGCCGAGATCTCCCTCGATGGCGTCCGCCTTCGCGGCGGGACCATCGACCTGCGGCGGTTCAGCCGGCGGACTGGTGAGCTGCTGGCGTCCGAGTTGTACGGCAAGCCGGCCGGTTCATCGCGGGTGATGGACGTTGGCATCGCGCCGTCCGGGCGGCGCCGGGACGGCTGGGACGTGGCCGCCCTGGCCGTCGGTCATGGCGTGAGCTTCGGCCGCAACTCGGTGACCGTGGTGCCGTGGGACAAGTACCCGGAGTTGTTCAAGCCGAGCGCGCTCGGCGAGCAGCTCATCGGTTTGCGCGACATGCACCCGACTGATCTCGCCAACGCGGTCGAGGTCATGTCGGCCGCCCGGCGCCGCGAGCTGGCCGAGGCGCTGCACGACGAGGAACTGGCCGACCTGCTTGAGGAGATGCCCGAGCAGGAGCAGGTCAGGTTGCTGGCTGTACTTGGCCTGGAGCGTTCCGCGGATGTAGTCGAGGAGATGGAACCCGACGACGCCGCCGACCTGCTCGCCGAGATGTCCGCCGATCAGCGCGAGCGACTGCTCGCCGCGATGGAGACCGTGCAGGCCGACAGCTTGCGCCGGCTGCTTCGCTACGACGCGACCACGGCGGGCGGCCTGATGACGTCGAACCCGCTGATCGTGCCGCCAGATGCTCCCGTCGCGCAGGTGCTGGCCGAGATCCGCCAGCCGGAGCTGGCAGCGACCGTAGCCGCCCTGGTCTACGTGTGCGAACCGCCGTCGCTGACGCCGACCGGCCGGTATCTCGGCACCGTCGGATTCCAGCGGCTCCTGCGCGAGCCCCCAGGCATGACCGTCGGCCAGTGCGTGGAGGAAAGCGGGTTCGTACGGCCTGAGCTCAGCGAGAAGGAGGTGGCCAGGCGGATGGCCGCCTACAACCTCATCGGCGTCGCGGTCTGTGACGAGGCGGGCTGCCTGCTCGGCGCGATCACCGTCGACGACGTGCTCGATCGCATCTTGCCGACCGGCTGGAGGACAAGCGAGGCCCTATGAAACTGTCACGGTCGCCGCTGCGCCTCGGAGACGGCGGAGCCTTGAGCGAACCGCGCGGCGCGGCGCCGCGGATGCGGGCCCGGTACGACGCCGATGCGTTCGGGCGGATGTCCGAGGGGATCGCGCGGTTCCTCGGCACCGGGCGGTTCCTGGCCGGCCAGAGCGTGTTCGTGCTCGTGTGGATCGCGCTGAACACCGCAGGCTTCGTCGCGCGCTGGGATCCGTACCCGTTCATCCTTCTCAATCTGGCGTTCTCCACCCAGGCGGCGTACGCGGCCCCGCTGATCCTGCTCGCGCAGAACCGGCAGGACGACCGCGACCGGGCCAGCATCGAGCGCGACCGGCAGGTGGCCACCCGCACCCAGGACGACGCCGAGTACCTCGCCAGGGAAGTGGCCGCCGTGCGGCTGGCACTCGCCGACATGGTGACGACCCAGGACCTCGACGACCGGCTAACGAAGCTGGAGAAGCTGCTGATCGAGCGTGACCCTCGCTAACGCTTCTAACAGGCAGGTCGAAAGACCGAGCGCTGCCCCGGCACCGCCTCGAACGCCTGCCAACAGCAGCGCCGTGCTCGTTGCTGCTGTTCCAGCCCTTCCCCGAACTACAGCGTTGGGCCGTTTGTCGGTAAATAACCTCAGGTGGGGTTGGGGCTTAGGCGGCGGGATCAGTTCTTCAGTGGCGGGGTTGATGGTGTCGATGGTGACGTGGCAGCCGGGGCGTGGGAGGTTGCGGGTGTGGTTGCGGGCCCGGGGGGCGGGCCGGGGGCGGGGTCGGGGGGCGGGGTCGCGAGGTCGTGGTGGCCAGGTCCGGTGTCGTGGTGGGGGCCTGTCGTTGATGCCGGGCGGTCGGGAGGCTGTCGGTCGGCAGCGTTCCGGTGTCGCTGACCGGCGACCCCGGCGGGAGCATCGGACCGCCCGTAAGCCGGAATGTCCCATCTGGGATGGTTTTATCGTCCGATCCGGCGCGGCGGCGGCCATCCGGGCGTCACCGGCCCTGCGGGCGGGTGACGGCGGGACTCCGTGATCATGAAACCGCGGTTACCACGGAAAGAAGCCCGCGACATACGACAGCCAGGCTCCACGATCTGACCCGACCTTGATCACGGAAACAAAACCGCGGTTTGCCACCCGGGTCCACCCCCCACGCGGTCACGACGTCAGCGGACGGCCGCCGCACCAGCCACCCTGCCACCCCGGACCACCCCAGGCACCAGACCGCGGGAAACCCCCGCACCACTTACACCACCGCACCAGCGTCGGCCCGCCGACACCAATGGTTGCTGTAGTGGGACTACGGCAACTGTCCAACGCTGCACACTGGACTGAGTGCCCAGCAGCAACAACGGGACGACGTTGCTGCCCGCAGCTTCGGCGTTTGCGGTGGATGGCGGTGGGGCGGATATTCTCAGGGCCGGGAGGACTGATGGCGCGCGAGCGAATCGTTGCAGTGACCTACCCGGTCGACGAGGATCAGATCAAGATCAGCACCGAGGTGCTCGGCTCGGACGCCACGCTCGTGTTCTCGCGGCAGGCCGCCGAAGACGAGCGCGCCGCACTGGTGGCCGGTGCGCAGGCATTGATCGGCTGGAATCCCGGCCGGGATCTTCCGGCTGGAACGCTGGCGAACCTGCCTGACCTCAGGTTCATCCAATTGCTCTCGGCCGGCGCTGACAGCGTGGATTTCGCCGCGATTCCAGAGCACGTCGTGCTCGCGGGGAACGTCGGCGCCTACGCGAGGCCGATCGCTGAGCACGTCCTGGCCATGACGCTGGCGCTGGCCCGCCGGTTGCCGCAGCGGCACGCGGGCCTCGCGGCCGGAGACTTCAACCAGCGCGAGCCGCTGATCACGCTCGACGGCGCGGTGTGCGCGATCCTTGGCTACGGCGGCATCGGCGCCGCGACGGCCACGTTGATGCGCGCACTCGGCGCCCGCATCCACGCGATCAACTCGACCGGCGCTACCAACGACCAGGTCGACTTCGCCGGCACGCTCGCGGACCTAGATCAGGTACTGGCCGCCGCCGACGTCCTCGTGATCGCTCTCCCGCTCACCAACAAGACCCGCGACCTGATCACCGCCCGCGAGCTAGCCCTGATGAAGCCAACCGCGATTGTGGTCAACGTGGCCCGGGGCGCGATCATCGACGAGCAGGCCCTCTACGAGCACCTCACCCGGAATCCGCAGTTCATGGCGGGCATCGACGCCTGGTGGCATGAACCAGGCCGAAGCAGCCCGTTCCGCACCGACTATCCGTTCTTCGACCTGCCCAACCTGCTCGGCTCCCCGCACAACTCCGGCATCGTCCCCGGCACCGCACCGGCTGCCGTCAGAAAGGCCGCGGAAAACGTCCTGCACTTTCTGCGCGGCGAACCAGTAACCGGCGTCATGCACCGCGACGATTATCTCTGAGCCCCAGCCGCTACAAGATCTTCGCCAGGAACTGCCCGGTAAACGACTCCTCGACCTTGGCCACCGCCTCCGGAGTCCCAGTCGCGATGATCTGCCCGCCGCGAGATCCGCCCTCCGGCCCGAGATCGATCACCCAGTCCGCGGTCTTGATCACGTCCAGGTTGTGCTCGATCACGATCACCGTGTTGCCTGTGTCGACGAGCCGACTGAGCACGCCCAGCAGCTTGCGGATGTCGTCGAAGTGCAGCCCGGTGGTCGGCTCGTCGAGCACGTAGATCGTCCGGCCGGTTGACCTGCGCTGCAACTCGGAGGCCAGCTTGACCCGCTGGGCCTCACCGCCCGACAGCGTCGGGGCGGGCTGGCCAAGTCGCACGTAGCCCAGACCGACGTCGACCAGCGTCTTGAGGTGCCGGTGAATCGCCGGGACCGGCTCGAAGAACTCCGAGGCTTCCTCGATCGGCATATTCAGCACGTCGGAGATCGACTTGCCCTTGTAGTGCACCTGAAGGGTGTCGGTGTTGTACCTGGCACCGTGGCAGACCTCGCACGGCACGTACACGTCGGGCAGGAACTGCATCTC
The DNA here is from genome assembly GCA_963769145.1 of uncultured Actinomycetota bacterium. Classification (GTDB taxonomy): domain Bacteria; phylum Actinomycetota; class Actinomycetes; order Streptosporangiales; family Streptosporangiaceae; genus Chersky-822. The sequence goes on along the minus strand of CAVYKS010000004.1, from coordinate 1,331,735 downwards.
GATCTTGATCGTGCCGTCGCCCGCGCACGCCTCGCAGCGACCGCCCTTGACGTTAAACGAGAACCGGCCCGGCTGGTAGCCGCGGATCTTAGCCTCGGTGGTCTGCGCGAACAGCCGCCTCATGTGGTCGAACACCCCGGTATAGGTCGCCGGGTTGGACCGCGGCGTGCGGCCGATCGGGCCCTGGTCGACGTGCACGACCTTGTCTAGCTGGTGCACGCCGGTCACCTTGGCGTGCTTGCCAGGCACAATCCTCGTGCCGTGCAGTTCCTTCGCCAGCGCGCTGTACAAGATGTCGTTGACCAGCGTCGACTTGCCTGAACCCGACACTCCGGTCACGGCGATGAAGCAGCCCAGCGGGAACGCCGCGTCCACGTTAAGCAGGTTGTGCTCGGACGCGCCCTTGACGACAACTTCCCGGCTCTTGGACACCTTGCGCCGCTTGGCGGGCACCGGGATCGACTCGCGGCCGGTCAGGTACGCCCCGGTCAGCGAGTCATCGCTGGACAGCAGGTCCTCAAGCGGGCCGGACACGACGATCTGGCCGCCGTGCTCGCCGGCCCGGGGGCCAATGTCGACGATCCAGTCGGCCGCCCGGATCGTGTCCTCGTCGTGCTCGACGACAATCAGCGTGTTGCCAAGATCGCGCAGCCGCAGCAAGGTCTCAAGCAACCGGCGGTTATCCCGCTGGTGCAGCCCGATCGACGGCTCGTCGAGCACGTAGAGCACGCCGACCAGTCCCGAACCGATCTGCGTGGCCAGCCTGATCCGCTGCGCTTCACCGCCCGCCAGCGTGGCCGACGCCCGGTCCAGGGTCAGGTAGTCGAGCCCGACATCGAGCAGGAACCCGAGCCTGGCGTTGATCTCCTTCAGCACCCGGCCGGCGATCTGCTGGTCCCGCTCGGACAGTTCGAGGGTCATCAGCAGCTTCGCCAGCTCACCGATCGGCAGCGACACATACTGCGCGATCGACCGCCCGTCCACGGACACCGCCAGCGTCAGCGGCTTCAGCCTGGTCCCCTGGCACGACGGGCACGGCACCTCGCGCATGTACCCGGCGAACCGCTCGCGGCTCGAATCGCTCTCCGCGTCGCTGTGGCGGCGCTGGATGTACGGGATCGCGCCCTCGTAGTTCGTGTAGTAAGAGCGCTCCCGGCCGTACCGGTTCTTGTACTTGACGTGCACCTGATCCGGGTAGCCGTACAGCAGCGCCTTCTTAGCGGCGGCCGGCAGCTTCGCCCACTGGGTCTTGGTGCTGAACCCGATCGTGTTGCCAAGCGCTTCCATCAGCCGCATGAAGTAGTCGTTGACATGCCCGCCGCTCCACACGCTGATCGCGCCCTCGTCCAGCGACAGATCAACGTCGGCGACGACTAGCTCGGGGTCAACCTCCATCTTGGTGCCAAGACCAGTGCAGTCCGGGCACGCACCCCAGGGGGAGTTGAAAGAAAACGACCGGGGCTCAAGCTCTTCGAACGACAGGTCGTCCTGCAGGCAGGCCAGGTGCTCTGAGTACATCCGCTCCCGGTTCGGATCGGACTCGGGCAAGTCGATGAAGTCCAGCACCACCACGCCGCCCGACAGGCCCAGCGCCGTCTCCACCGAGTCGGTCAGCCGCCGCCGCGCCGACTCCTTCACGGCCAGGCGGTCGACGATCACCTCGATCGTGTGCTTCTCGTACTTCTTGAGCGTGGGCAGCCGGCCGCCGGTGCCGTCAGTCGCTTCGTCCAGCCGGATCGTGACCCCGTCGACCCTGGCCCTGGAGTAGCCCTTGGTCTGCAGGTCGCGGAGCAGCTCGGTGTACTCGCCCTTGCGGCCCCTGATCACCGGGGCGAGCACCTGGAACCTTGAGTCCTCTTCGAGCTCGAGCACCCGGTCGACGATCTGCTGCGGGGTCTGCCGAGCGATTGGCCGGCCGCACTGCGGGCAGTGCGGCTTGCCGATCCGGGCGAACAGCAGCCGCAGGTAGTCATACACCTCGGTGACCGTGCCGACGGTTGACCTCGGGTTGCGGCTAGCTGCCTTCTGGTCGATCGAAACCGCAGGCGACAGCCCATCGATGAAGTCGACGTCGGGCTTGTCCATCTGGCCGAGGAACTGCCGTGCGTACGCCGACAGCGACTCGACGTATCGGCGCTGCCCTTCGGCGAAGATCGTGTCGAACGCGAGGCTCGACTTACCCGAGCCGGACAGCCCGGTAAAGACGATCATGGCATCCCTGGGCAGGTCCAGCGAGACATCCTTGAGGTTGTGCTCGCGGGCACCGCGGACTACCAGTCGTTCTGCCACAGTATTTCCTTCTGGCCTATAAGCCCTCGGGCGGGACACAAACTGCGTCGCCAATCGTATCTGGGGGGTCTGACATTTTCCCGGCCTCAACCGGACGGGGCTCACTCATCAGCCTAGAGTCACAACCACCGGCGGGGCCTACGGCTTCCCCGGCTCGGTAGAGGAAGATAGCTCACAGGAGGGCCAGTGAACATCTCTCGCGGGCCGCACGCTGTCGATCACATGATCGAGCAGAACGAGGCCGCCATCGACCGGCTGCTCGCGTCCGCCGCGGCGTTGTCCGACGATCAGATGCGCGAACCGTCGCTGCTGCCCGGCTGGACCCGCGGCCACGTGCTGACTCACGTGGCCCGCAGCGCCGACGGGCTGCGGAACCTGCTGTCCTGGGCGGAGACCGGCGAACAGACGCCGCAATACCCTAGCGTCGAAGCACGCGCCGCGGACATCGAGGCGGGCGCTGGCCGGCCAGCCGACGAGATCATCTCCGACGTGGCCGATTCAGCCAAGTCCTTCATCTCCCGGGCCCGCGCGCTGCCTCCGGAGGCCTGGCTGACCGAGGTCCGCGGGATCCGGGGACCGGCGCACCCGGCCTGGTTCGTGCTGAACCGCCGGCTGTTCGAGACCGAGGTGCATCACGCCGACCTGGGCATCAGCGCTGACTTGCCGGGGGAGCACCCCCCGAACCCCCCGCGCCTTCGGCCTCTTGGGTACGGTCCGGCGAACTGGCCCGACTGGTTCGTGTCCGACGAGCTTTACCGGGTCACCAGCGAGTGCTCGCAGAACCCGGACTGCCCGTCAGCCGTGCTCAACGATGCGACCTCCGGCAGGCAGTTCTTCTTGCGCGCGGGCGCCGTGGCGCAGGCCGCCGGGATCACGGAGATCACCGGTCCAGGCTACGCGCTGCTCGCCTGGCTGATCGGCCGGCAAAGCGACGGCGACATGTCAGTGGATCCCGCCGGGCCGCTGCCGGATATTCCTTCGTACGGATGACAAGCTGTCCGAAGACAGCACGCATGAAAGGACCTCGATGACTTATAACGGCAACGTCAGCGTCGGCGGACCGGCTCAGTCCAGGGAACTGCCTGGCCTGGTGATCACCAAGGTCGCGGTCGGCCCGATGAACAACAACGCCTACCTGCTCCGCTGCACGAACACCGGCGACTTGCTGCTGATCGACGCCGCCAATGAGCCGGAGACGCTGCTCGGCCTGCTCGGCGACCAGCCGTTGTCCACGATCGTCACCACCCACCGGCACGGCGACCACACCGCCGCGCTCGAAGCGGTGGCGCACGCCACTGGCGCCGAGACCGTCGCGCACGTGGAAGACGCGCCCGCGCTGCCGCTCGCCCCGAGCTCGCTGGTCAGCCACCGCGACACGATCGATGTCGGCGACTGCACGCTCAACGTCATCCACCTGCGCGGCCACACGCCCGGCAGCATCGCGCTGGTGTACAACGCGGGCGGCGAGCTAGCCGACCAGCCGCACCTGTTCACCGGTGACTCCCTGTTCCCCGGCGGCCCCGGCAACACCCAGCAGGACCCGGACCGCTTCAACTCGCTGATGACCGACCTCACCGAGCGCATCTTCGCCGAACTGCCCGACGGCACCTGGGTCTACCCAGGCCACGGCGGCGACACCACGCTCGGCACCGAGCGCCCGCACCTTGACGAATGGCGAGCGCGCGGCTGGTAGGCCGGGCGGTGACGCGGTGACGCGGTGACGCGCACAGAGTTCGCGGTCATAGGCGCCGGCCTGCTCGGCCTGTCGGCGGCGTGGGCACTGACCCGGCGCGGATACGAGGTGATGGTCTTTGACCAGGCGCCGATCGGCAGCTCAGGCGGCGGGTCGTTCGGCGCCTGCCGGATCTTCCGGCTCGGCTACGAGCACAGCTCGCATGTCAAGCTGGCGATCCAGGCCAGGGACAACTGGACCGAGCTGGAAGAAATCGGCGGCGGGCGGTTGCTGTTCCCGACCCCCCAGCTCACCTTCGGGCCGCAGATGCACCAGGTGCGAGCCGCGCTTGAAGAGGCCGGTGCGCCCGGCGAGTTGCTCCGCGCCGACGCGGCCGCCGAGCGATTCCCTGGTTTCGCGGCCGAAGGCGACGTCTTGTACGAACCTGCCTCCGCCGTAACCCTGGCCGGCCGCTCCCTTGAGGTCCTAGCCAGGCTGATCGGTTTCTCCGGTGATCCGGTGCCGGTGACCGCGATCGCCGACCGCGGCGACCGCGTCGTCGTCAGCACGACCCAGGGCGAGATCGCGGCCGATCGGCTGATTGTCTGCGCCGGGCCGTGGACTCGCAGGCTCGTTGCCACCGCCGGGATCGCCATGCCGGGCTGGGCCAGCATGGAGCAGGTCGCCTACCTGACCCCGGCCTCGGCCCTAACTCCGGCCATGCCGATCTTCGTCCATTACGGCGGCGAGTTCCCCTATGGCCTGCCGGTACCAGGGACTGAGCAGTACAAGATCGGAATCCACTTCGGCGGACCGCCCGTCGATCCGCAGCGGCAAGATCACGGCGTGCACGCGGGTCTGATCGCCCAGATCGAGCGGGCGGCCCGGCGGTTCCTCCCGGCCTTCGATCCGAATCCGGTCGCGGTGGAACGGTGCATATACGACAACTCCCCCGACACCGATTTCATCATCGATCGAGTCGGCAACATAGTTATCGGTTCAGGCACCTCAGGCCATGGATTCAAGTTCGGCCCGCTTATCGGTGAATGGCTAGCCGTGCTGGCCACCGGCAAAGCCGACCAGGTCGCGGGCGTCGGCGCGCCGCCGCCATGGCTGGCGCTGACCAGATTCGCGGCACCGGCTACAGTCCTGTTATGGGCGACGAGGTGCGGATTGTCTACCGCAAATTTGACGGGTCCTTGCACTGGCACATGACGATGAAATGGCTGGCCGAAGACGAGTACGGCGTCTGGACCGGGGCCGAGGCACCAAATACCTGGCGCAAGGGCGACGGCCCGCTGCTGACAATTGAGCACCCGCAGGTCGTGTTGTTTCCCCGGGACGTGTGGTGGACCGCCTCATTCAACGCCGCTCCCAGCAGGACCGAGGTTTATTGCGATATCACCACCCCGGTTGACTGGCCGAACCCCAACGAAGTGACGATGATCGACCTCGACCTTGACGTCTGCCGGAGGCCGGACGGCCAAGTCGTGCTGCTCGACGAGGACGAGTTCGCCGAGCATCAGGTCAGGTACGGCTACCCGCCCGAGGTCATCTCAGAAGCTCTTCGCGCCACCGCCTGGCTGCAAACCGCGCTCGCTGACGGCAGCGAACCGTTCGCCACCATCTATCACTCCTACCTGGCGCTGCTCGCCGACAGCCAGCCTCGGTAAAGCTCAAGCGCGGCCGCGGCGGCGTCAGCCTCAGCGGGCAACTCGGCCGCGCGATCCGCGGCGGCAGCGCTCAGCCGGCTAGCGAGCCGGGCGTCGTCAAGCACGTCGAGCACGGCCCGCCCGAACGCCGCCGGATCACCAGGCGGGACCAGCACCGCCGCCAGGTCGCCGGTCAGGTCGCGGACGCCACCCACGTCGGCCGCGACGATCGGGCGCCCGGCTCGCAGCGCCTCGGCCAGGATCAGCGGCTGACCCTCCCACCGGCTGGGCAGCGCGAATACGTCGGCGGCAGCGAGCAGCCCGGCGATGTCGTCTCGCTCGCCCAGGAACCTGGCGTCAACCCCGAGGTCACAGGCCTGGTGAGCCAGCTCGTCGGCCAGCGGTCCAGCCCCGGCGATCACCACGAGCGGCACCGGCCGCCTAGCCTGCCACCCGGCCCCCGCCGCGGCCGCGATCAACATGTCGAAACCCTTCTGCGGCGCCAGCCGCCCGGCCCCGAGCACCACCGGCCGCCCGTCCGCGACCAGCCCGGCGGGCTGCTGAGCGACCGCCGCCGGCAACTCGGGAGCAGCCACCACCGCCCTGCGCACGTCCCGCGCCCCGAGCCTGCTCATCCGCTCAGAAAGATCGGGCGACACGCACAGCACCACGTCGGCGCGCTTGGCCACGAGCCGTTCGAGCACCGAGTAGATCATCGCGAGCCTGGCTCCCGACGGCGGCGCGTTGTGCACGGTCACGATCAGTCCCGACCGCCTGCCCGGCCACAACGCGAGCGCTGCCAGGCCGCCGGCCCTGAGCCCGTGCGCGTGGACCACGTCCGGCCCGAACGCCTCAAGCAAGCGCCGTAGCCGCAGCACCGCACCGACGTCCCGACGCGACCTTGGCCGATCCGTGATCGTCACAGGGTCGAACCTGACCGCGCCCGCCCCGCCGGCCCCGAACAACGCCTCCGTCTGCGCCGGCCCGAACACCCGCACGGCCATCCCGGCCGCGGCGCACGCGGACGCCAGCGTCGCCGCGTGCCGACCAGTCCCGCCAGCCGTCGTGCCCAGCACAAACCCGATCTTCAGCTCGGTCATGACGTCACCCGCCGCCGCAGCCGCGCGAGCAGGCTGCGCAAGTCGCCGCCATCAAGTGCGACAACCACGATGCAGAAAGAAATCAGTACGCTGATCCCGGCGGCCAGAGCCAGGCCGGCGTTCAGCCAGTGCCCTGACGCCCGCACGGCCGTCGTCAGCACGAGCCCGATCGCCGCGCCGGCGACGGCACCGGCCAGGCCCGCAGCAATCGCCCGCCCGCACCCATCGAGCGCGGCGGCTCCTCTGCTCCGGTGAACCGCGATCAGCAGGGCGACGCCGGACGCGGTCATGCCGACGGTGTTGGCCAGGCCGAACACCGGCACCACCGCACGCGCCGGCACCAGCGGAACCACCACCACATCGACCGCGATCACCACCAGCCAGCCAGCCACCATCGCGATCATCGCCGCCCGGTTGCGGCCGTCGGCAAGCAGCACCCGCGAAAGGCAAGCGGTCAGCCCGTAGCCGATCACGCCGGGCGCGAACGCGGCCAGCGCGAACGCGAACTGGCCGGCGACCGTGCTGGTCAGCGAGGGAAACGCCCGGGCCACCGGCACCGCGACCCCGGCCAGCAGCGCGGCGCCAAGGCAGGAGGCCAGCGCGGTCGCCCGGGTGGCTGATGCCGCCGCTTCGTCGAACTCGGCACCCTTGCGAGCGGACAGCACCGGGAACGCGCTGATCGCGATCGGGATCGCGAGCACCGCGTAGACCGAGACGAACACCTGCCAGCCGTAGCTGTAGAGGGCAACGGCCGACCCGTTGCTGCCACCACGGGCGTTCGCCAGCCTGGTCACCACCAGCACGGAGGCGTCCTGGGCGATGAGCGCGGCGACGCCGACGCCGGCCAGGCGCCTGGCTCGCCTGGCGATTCCTTCGGGGAAGCGCAGCGTCGGGTGCAGCCGAAGACGCAATCGCCACATCGGACCAAGGACCGTCAGCACGAGCGCGGCGACGCCGAGCGTGGTGCCGACGGACAGCGTCAGTTCGGCCGCCGACGACAGGCCGGCCACGTGCGTGGTGTGTTCCCGGCCAAGCGGGACGAAGAGTCCGTAGGCGACGATGACCACGACGCTCGACAGGATCGGAGCGAGGGCGGGCGCGGTAAATTTCCGGTGCGCCTGGAGCACGCCGTAGCACACCACAGCCAGCCCGTAGAGCAGGATCTGCGGCGCGAAGACGACGAGCATCCGGCCGGCGATCGGCGCCAGGGTGGCGTCCACGCAGCCAGAACGGGGATTCGCCGGCATGAGCGCGGAGATGAGGGGGCCTGATGCGAGCGCCAGCGCCAGGCTGACCGGCGCGAGTATGACGACCGTCCAGGTCAGCAACGCCGACGAGATCGCGCTCACCTGCGAGCGGGCGGCCTCGTTCGCCGGCGACTCATTGGCGGGTCCAGCGAGAACGGGCACCACGATCGCGGTCAGCGCGCCGCCGAGCACGATGTCGTAGATGACGTTGGGTACCTGGTTGGCTGTCACGTACACGGCGCTCAGGCACGACGTCTTCACCGTGCCGGCGAAGACCAGGGTCCGGACGAACCCGAGCACCCGGGCGAACACGGTCAGCCCGCCAATGAGCAGCGCCGCGCTGCCGACGCCCCTGACCGCGGCCTCTTCGCTAACCTGGCTCGTCACACTAGCTCAGGACGCCGCCCTCCGGCGGCTTGGTACGGCCGCGGGCTGGCGGCCCCGGCGCCGGGCGGCGACCGAGCATGTCCAGCCAGTTCAGCGCGGGCGTCCGGGCGATCACCTTGGTGAAGCTGACCTTCTCGCTGGCTGCGGTGAGTCCGGCGATGCCTGCCAGCGCGGCGAGCCGGGCCGGGCGGGGCAACGCGGCCGCGGCGGTCACGCCGAGCATCGCGCCGAGTGCGTTGGCGCCCGAATCGCCGAGCATCGCCCGCTCACCCAGATCCTCGGGCAGCAGGGCGACCGCCGCGCCGACCGGAGCGGCGACCCCGGCCCGCGCCCGCGCTCCGGTCCCAGCTAGCGCGGCGCTGGCGAGCAGGCTGACCTTGATCGCCCGGCCCGGGCGCAGGTCGAACAGGTTAGTCAGGTTGGCCGCGCCCGCGACCAGCCCGGCGTTGATCGCCAGATCCGCGACCCGGGACAATCGCCGGGAATCCCCTCCGCCAAGCCAACTGGGGTCAAGCAGGACGGCAGCGGCCAAGCCGACGGCGCCCACTCCGATGATCTTCACGGCACCCGTGGTGACCTCTCCTTGGGCCAGCGCACCCAGGTGGCCGCGGAACCCACGCCGGTCGCCGCCGCCGGCTAGGTCGTCGTAGCAACCGACGGCGCCCGCGCCGAGCCCGGCCACCGCCATCGCCAGCCGTTCGCTCGCGTTCAGGCCAGGCCCGGCGAGCGCGGCGGCAGCCGCCGCGACCGACACGCCGGGTCCTTCAAGCAACGTCACCGGCTCGCCCCGGTGGTTGATCCTCGTCCAGGTCTTCTCGCCGCCCGGCGGGCGCTTGGCTAGCGCCGCGTACGCCACCCGTGCGGCTGCCCCGGCCGCCACTCCCCGCAGCACCGTCCAGCCCCTCATCGCTTCACCGTCTTCTTCTTCTTGGCCCGATTGGTTGGCGTCGACGTCGGAGTTGGCGAGCTTGTCGGGGCCGGGCTCGGCACCGCACCAGGGCCGACGCCGAATGCGGTCGAGGAGTGCGGGTGGTCGAGCAGCCTGCGCAACGCCTGCGCCACGATGATCTGACCGGTCACCGAGTCAGCGTTGTCCACCGTCGTCAGCGCTACGCCAGCGCCGCCGCTAGTCACCGCGTCGATCGCGCTGCCAGTGCCCGATCCTTGCAGCGAACCAGCCAGCACCGCGGCATTTCCGGCTTGCTGCAAGTAGTGGGTGAGGAAAATCAGCGCTAGGTTCTCCGGGCTCAGGCTGCTCGCATTGGCGGGCGTGGCGGCCGGAGTCACGACCACGGCGAGCGTGGCCTGACCGGACAGGGTGGTTCCGCCCGAGGGGCTGCTGACCTGAAGGAATCCCTGGTCACCGAAGCCGGTCAAGATCGAGTTGGCCTGGTGCGTGGTCAGCGTCGGCAGCCCCGCCTTAGCCATGATCGCCGCGGCGATCACCTTGGCGGCCGCTTGCTGGCCGGCGATCTGGGCGCCAGCGACGTCCGAGGTGCTCACGCCCGCCGGCGCGAGTTGCCCAGCGGTCGCGGTGAGGGTGGACTCCGTGGTGGCGTCGGTCTCAAACAACTGCGGCGTCAACGCGACCGTCCCGGTCAGCGTGGCACCTGACTCCCTCAGCGCGGTAGCAATGCCGTTCACCACCCCGGTGTCGGCTCCGGGCGCGGTCACGAGCACCACTTGCTGGCCGACAAGCAGACGGTCGAGCAGCGAACCCTCCGCGGCCTGCGCGAACGCGTCGTCGGCGCTGATCTGGTGCTTGAGCTGGCTGTTCTGGGCGAACAACTGGGCGTTGCGCTTGACCGCGTTCTGCGATTCGCGGTTCAGCGTGCTGGCGACCTTCGGCGTCAGCGCAACGGCGCCGACCACGATGCCCACGGCCAGGGCGAGGAACACCGCGATGATGGAAACGAGGTGATACCTGAAGTCGATCAATGAAAGAGTCCTGTTAGCCAGTGCCAGAACGGGCTCAGCCGCAACCCGAGATACGTGATGAAGAGGTGGCCTACCGGCACGAACCAGAACGCGGCAACCATCGCGGTGACCGCCGCGAGCACGAGCATGACCAGCCACGAGTTCGAAACCCGGCTGTGATAGAGACGACTGACGCCCTTCGGCTCGACGATCTTGTCGCCGACCCGCATCCTGGTCAAGATCGCGCTGGCCATACCCGGCCGACCTTTGTCAAGGAACTCTACCAGCGTGAAGCGCATGCCGACCGCGACGATCAGCCTGGCCCCGGCCTCGTCGGACAGCAGCAGCGCGACGTCCTCGCTGGTCCCGGTCGCCGGGCAGAGCACGGCTTCCAGGTCAAGCGACTTAACCCGGGCCAGGCCAGGTGCCCGGCCGTCCGCGTAGGCGTGCACGACGATTTCCGCGCCGCAAGTCAGCGCCCGGTCAGAGACCGAGTCCATGTCGCCGACGATGAGGTGCGGCCGGTACCCGGCGTCGAGCAGGGCGTCCGCGCCGCCGTCGACGGCGACCATCACCGGCTTGAACTCCCTGATGTAAGCGCGCAACGCCTGCAGGTCCTCCCGGTGCCGGTAACCGCGGGCGACCACCAGCGCGTGTTTACCCTCTAGCTTGGTCCGCAGTTCCGGGATCCGGATGCCGTCGATCAGCTCTTCGAAGTCACGGCTGATGTACTCGACCGTGTTCGCCATGAACGCCCTGATCTGGTCAGACAGGCCCGCCTTGGCCTTGACCATGGCAGCGGCCACCGACTCGGTGGTCTGCACCGTGCCCTTAGCGATGATCGTCTCGCCTGAGTAGAGCGTGTCGCCGTCCAGCCTGACCGTGCGGCCGTCGGCGAGCTTGTCGAAGATGTCGGGGCCGACGTCGTCGATCAGCGGCACGCCAGCTTCGACCAGCAACTGCGGCCCGAGGTTGGGGTACTTGCCGGTGATGCTCGGCGCCACGTTGATCACGGCGGCCACGTCGCAGCGCAGCAGCGACTCCGCGCTGACCCGGTCCAGGTCCGCGTGGTCGATCACCGCGACGTCGCCCGGCTCCAGCCGCCTGGTCAGGTTTTTGGTGCGCCGGTCAAGCCGCGCCGGCGCCACCAGCCCGGGCAGCTCCGAGGATCCGTTGCGGCGCCGAGCCCCAAGCAGCTTCGAGTAACCCCTCATTGTGTAACCAATTGTGCCAGACCAACTACGGTTAGAGATGGCCACCTCACTGCGAGCTAACTTTGGTGCGTTCCGCCGCGGCGGCGGCGAGCAGTTCGGTCGCGTGCGCGCGGCCGAACTCGGAGTCCTCAAGCCCGGCGAGCATCCTGGATAGTTCCCTGACCCGGCCGTCACCGTCGAGCCGGGTAATCCCGCTGGCGACCACGGACCCATCGCTCGCCTTCTCCACCACCAGATGCGTGTCGGCGAACGCGGCGACCTGCGGCAGGTGCGTGACGACGATCACCTGAGCGAGCCGGGCTAGCCGGGCCAGCCGCCGGCCGATCTCCACCGCGGCCTTGCCGCCCACGCCGGCATCCACCTCGTCGAACACGAACGTGGGCACCGGGTCAGCGCCGGCGAAGACGACCTCGATACCCAGCATGACCCGGGAAAGCTCTCCGCCTGAAGCCCCCTTATGCAGCGGCAACGGCGGCGCGCCCGGATGGGCGGCTAGCCTGATCTCGACGTCGTCGGCACCGTGGGGACCGTACTCCTTCAGCGGGCTCACCACGGCGGCGAGCCGGGCGTGCGGCATAGCCAGCGCGGCCAGCTCAGCGGTCACCGCTGCCTCAAAAGTACCCGCTGCGTCGCGCCGCATCGCGGTCAGTTTGCCGCCAAGGTCCCTGACCTGGTCGGCGAGATCGGCTTCGGCCGCTTCCAGGCTGGCGATGATGTCGTCGTCGCTGTCGAGTTCGGCGAGCCTGGCCGCCGCTCCCTTGGCCCAGCCGAGCACGGCCGCGAGATCGGGGCTCGCCTGGGACACGCTGCCCGCCTCATCAACTCCGGGCGCTCCGTTCTGCGTCTGGGTTGTCGGAGCTTGTGACGATCCGTGCGGGACGGGAGCCGATCCGTACAGCCTGATCAGCCTGGTCAGTTCGGCCTTGCGGTCCTGAACGACGGCGAGCCTGCCGGGGTCGGCCTCGATCGAGTCGGCGTAGGAGGCGAGTTCGGCGGCGACGTCGGCGACGAGGTAGGTGGCCTCGGACAGCCTGGTGGCCAGGGCGCCGAGCGCGGCGTCGTGCGGGGCGGCGGCCTCGAGCGCCAGCCTGGCCGAACCAAGCAGCGTCAGCACGTCGGCCGTGTCGTAGGCGGCTGTGGACGGGTCGGAGATCAGGGCCTCGTGCGCGGTGGTAGCCGCGCTGTGCAGGGTGTCGGCGTTGGTGAGGCGTTCCGCTTCCGCGGCGAGGTCGATGTCCTCACCGTCAACCGGACCCAGACGATCGATCTCCTCCAGGCCGTGCCGCAGATCCCCGGCTTCCCTCGCCCGCTCCCGCGCCCGCGAGGTCAGTTCGTCTAGTTCCGCCCTGACCTTGAGGTGACGCTGATAGACCCGCTGGTAGTCGCTGAGCAGCCGGCCGAACTCGGGCCCGGCGAAGCGGTCGAGCGCCGCGCGCTGCCTGCCCGGCTTGAGCAGTTGCTGCTGGTCAGCCTGGCCGTGCACGGCGACCAGGTCGTCGGCGAGGTAGGTGAGCAAAGAGACCGGCACCGACCGGCCGCCGGCGTACGCCCGGGACCTGCCCTCGGCGGAGACCGACCGCTGCAGCACCAGCGTGCCGCCGTCATCATCCAGGTCACCGCCCGAGCCGTTGACCTGCTTGGCTACCTCACCGTCCGGATCGATCCGCAGCCGGCCTTCGACGCTGGCCCGTTCGGCGCCGGGGCGAACCCGGGAGGGATCGGCGCGGCCGCCGAACAGCAGGCCAAGCCCGGACACGACCATCGTCTTGCCCGCGCCGGTCTCACCGGTGACTACGTTGAAGCCCGGCGACAGTTCGAGCACCGCGTCGTCGATCACGCCGAGGCCGCTGATCCTGACTTCCTCAAGCATCGCCGGCTTGCTCCTCGTGTTGTGCGTGCGTCGGCGCGTCAAGCCGGAACTCCCCGCCGCCGCGCCAGCCGGCGACCGGCAGCCCGAACTTGGCCACCAGCCGATCGGTGAACGACGCTCCGATGTTTGTGCCCGCAACGGCGGCCGGTCCGCGCAACCTGGCCAGCAGCACCGGCCGGGCGCCGCGCCTGACCTCGACACGAGCACCCGGCGGCAGGTCAACCGCTCGGCGGCCGTCGCACCACAGAATGGCTCCGGACATCTCGCCCTGACCCCCGGTGGCGCCAATGACCTCCGCTGCGAGCACTGACTCTGGCGATACCACCATAGGCCCTGCGAAAAGGGCGTGGGCGCTAATCGGCACCAGGAGCAGCGCCTCGACGTCCGGCCAGACCACGGGACCGCCAGCGGAGAACGCATAGGCGGTTGAGCCCGTCGGGGTGGCGAACACGATACCGTCGCACCCCCACCGTGACAGCGGCCTGCCGTCCACCTCGGTGATCAGGTCGACCATCCGCTCGCGCGCGGCCTTTTCGACGCTCGCCTCGTTCAGCGCCCAGGTCGAGGCGACGACGACGCCGTTCTGGCTGATCGTGACGTCGATGGTCATCCTGGACTCGACCAGGTACTGACCGGCTAGCACCTGGTCGACGGCCTCGGAGAGCACGTCCGGCTCGGTTTCGGCGAGGAAGCCCACGTGGCCAAGGTTGACCCCGAACAGCGGAGCGCCCGCCGGGCGGGCTAGCTCAGCGGCACGCAGCAGCGTGCCGTCGCCGCCGATCACCAGCACGACTTCAGCGTCGTCGGCGGCAGCGGCGGACACCGGCATCTCGATCGCTGAGTCCAGGCCGAGGTCGCTGGCCTCCGACTTGAGCACCCGCACGGCGACGCCCGCCACGGTCAGCCGGTCCGCCACGACCCGGGCGATCCGCACGCCGGACGGACGGCCGGTGTGCACGACCAGCAGCATGGTCCGGGAGGTCATTGGGGTCCTGCCTCGATAGCCTGCCGAAGGTCGGCCTGGTCGAGATCGGGGGCCCCGGTGGCGAGCCAGAGGAAATATTCGACGTTGCCGGACGGGCCCGGCAGCGGGCTGGCGGTGACGCCGCTGACGCCGAGTCCGAGGTTGTGCGCCGCCCGCGCGACTGTGCCGACCGCGCTGGCCCGGAGGTCTGGATCGCGCACCACTCCGCCGGCGCCGACCTGGTCTTTGCCGACTTCGAATTGCGGCTTCACCAGCAGCATGTAGTCGGCGTCGTCGGCCGCGGCCCGGGAGAGCGCGGGCAGCACCTGGGTTAGCGAGATGAACGAGAGGTCAGCGGTGACCAGGCCGGGCGGCGGGGCTACCTGCTCGGGTCGAAGATTCCTGACGTTCACCCGGTCCAGGACGGTGACCCTTGGGTCAGACCGCAGGCTCCAGGCAAGCTGGCCGTAGCCGACGTCGACGGCAACCACGTGGGCGGCACCGGCCCGGAGCAGCACGTCGGTGAAGCCGCCGGTCGACGCGCCGGCATCGAGGCAGCGCCGGCCGGCCACTTCGAGCTCGGTGAGAGCGGCGAGCGCGCCGGCCAGCTTGTGGCCACCGCGGGAGGCGTACTCCGGTTCGCCGTCGGAACGCCGGATCGTGATCGGCGCGTCCTGGCCAACCTGGGTAGCTGCCTTGACCGCGGCCTGCCCAGCGACAACGACCTGGCCGGCCGTGATCAGGTCCGCGGCCTGCGCGCGCGACCTGGCCAGGCCACGCCGAACGAGCTCGGCGTCAAGCCGCGTCCTTCTGGCCATGTCCTGTGTCCTGTCGTAACTCAATCCTTGGCGATTGAGTTCTCACTAGTTTCGTATGCCTAGAGTGTTCGCTTCAGTGTCTTCGCTTGCCCTGTGGATTACCGGGAGGCCGGCTGAGTAATGCATGTCATTGCTGTGGATCAATCGCGGCTTCTGCGTGCTCGGCGACGCCGGAACGCAGTTCGCCCAGCACGTCGACCAGCGAGGCGTGGGCTCGCTCGAATACCGGTGGATGCTCAGACACCGGCAGGTCGCCAAGCTCGCTGAGTCGGCGCAGGGCCTCGTCAACCCGAGGTTCGCCGGTCGCCTCGTCAACTCCGGGGTCGCTGTTCTCTTCCACGCGCCTGGCTCCGTTCCTTATGGCGGCACGTTTTTCTGCCAACGCCCATTGTGCGTCCGCAACCGGTGTGGCGCGTGCAGCACAGGCCGGAGGGCCGGGCAGTTTGACCAACTGCTCCGCTAGGAACGCTACCGTTTGCCTGGCTGGCCCACCATGCGTGGCTGGCACAATGCATTCACGCACCAGCCGTCGCCGAGGCCACGCCGGCGCCGGCGAGATTGACTGGATTGAGAGGCGATGATGGCAACTGCGGCGCAGTGCCGTAAGGCGCTGGAGAGTCTCACGGGACGCCTGGCCAGCATGGACCCCAAGGATCGAGCATCGAAGCTAGCCGACCGCACGCTGAGCTGCCGGGTCACCGATCTGGGCGTGACGTTCCTGACCAGGCTTGGCCCGCACGGCGCCGACCCGGTTGTCGAAGCACACGCCGGCGCGTCTGCCGCGCAGATCAGGTTCACCGCCAAAAGCGATGACGTCGTCGCCGTCGCCGAAGATCCAGGCAGCTTCGCCAAGGCCTGGCTGACCGGCCGCATCAAGGTCGACGGCAGCCTCATGGACCTGCTGCAACTAAGAAAATTGATCTAGCCAGCCCGGCTCAGCCCGACCCGCGCAGTCCCGACCCGCGCAGTCCCGACCCGCGCAGTCCCGACCCGCGCAGTCCCGACCCGCGCAGCCAACCCGGCCAGCCCCTGAGCCAACACTGCAACCTCAACGGCGAACGACCCCAACACGCGACCTCAGCCCGTGCGATGGATTCGGCAATTCAGCTGGGAAAACCGGTATGAATCCGGCAATCCATCGCACGGGAGGCGGCGATGACCGCGATGGATTCGGGCATTCATCGCATCCGCAGATCCCTCCGCGCGCTGATCGCTGAGTATTTGTCGGGGATCACAGAGAAACGTTGCATCGCGGATCCTTGTATGTGCAATCCGTAATCCTCATGGCCGATGTCGGGACCCCGACGCCGACAGCCCGACCCGGACCCCGACGCCGACAGCCCGACCCAGGAGCCGCCCCGGAAGCCCGACCCGGAGCCCGCACCCTGGTCCAATTACGGCTACCGTGAAGCGGTGAGCGTGCTGTTTAACCGGCCTCGGGCTGAGATCACTCTTGGTGCGGTGCACCTGCCTGGCTGGCTGTCGGTCCAGCGGCAGGCAGAACTGGTGGCGGCTTGCCGGGAGTGGGCGAAGCCCCCCGCCGGGATCAGGCACACGCAGATGCCATCCGGCGGCGTGATGTCGGTGCAGACCGTCTGCCTGGGCTGGCATTGGGTTCCTTACAAGTACCTGCCGTCCGCCGACGACGTGGACGGCGCGCCGGTCAAAGAATTCCCCGGCTGGCTGGCCGACCTCGGCCGCGAGGCCGTGGCTGACGCGTACGGCGACCAACCGCTCGCTGCGGCCTACCAGCCCGACGTCGCGTTGATCAACTTCTACGACGGTCAGGCCAAGATGGGCATGCACGTCGACAAAGACGAGCGCACCCCAGCGCCGGTGGTGTCCCTGAGCCTGGGCGCTAGCTGCGTGTTCAGGTTCGGCAACACGGAGAATCGGAACCGCCCGTGGCACGACGTCGAACTTGAGTCCGGCGACCTGTTCGTGTTCGGCCACCATGCGCGGTTCGCGTACCACGGCGTGCTGCGAACCCTGCCAGGAACCGATCGGCCGGACATCGGACTGCCATCCGGCCGGCTCAACATCACACTGCGCGAGTCCGGCCTCCGGCCAGCCACGATGCCTGAGGAAACGATGCCTGAGGGAAACGATGCCTGAAGGAGACGTCGTCTGGCGGACCTGCCGCCAGCTTGACGTGGCGCTAGCGGGGCGGACGCTGACCCGGAGCGACTTCCGGGTACCTCGCTACGCGACCACCAGGTTGGTGGGCCGCGAGGTGCGTGAGGTGGTTTCCCGTGGCAAGCACATCTTGATCAGGGTGGACGGCAAGGCGGACGGCAAGGTGAACGACCGGGTGACCGTCCACACCCACCTGCGCATGGACGGGTCGTGGCGGGTCAGGCCCGCGACCGGTTACCCGCCGGGCGATCACCGGGTCCGGCTGGTGCTCGCCAACGCGGAGTGGCTGGCCATCGGGTACCAGCTTGGCGTCGTCGAGGTGCTGGCCACCGGCCGCGAGCACGAGGCAGTCGGCCATCTCGGACCCGACCTGCTGGGCCCGGACTGGGACGAGGCGGAAGCGGTACGCCGGCTGCTCAGCCAGACGGCCAGGCCGATCGGCGAAGCCCTGCTTGATCAGGCCAACCTGGCGGGCATCGGCAACTTGTTTAAGGCCGAGGTGCTGTTCTTGCGAGGCGTCGGTCCGTGGCGGCCGGTCGGCGACGTGCCGGACCTGCCGGCCTTGGTCGAGCTAGCCAGGCAATTGCTGGAAGCGAACAAGGACCGGGTCGGCCAAGTCACGACGGGCAACCCGGCGCGCGGCCAGGAAACCTGGGTGTACGGCCGGTCAGGTCGCCCGTGCCGGCGCTGCCGCACGCCGATCAAGGCCGACGGCTACGCGGGCCGGGGCACCGCGACCATGGAGCGCATCACGTTCTGGTGCCCGTCATGCCAGCCCGGCTAGATCACGCCGCGTTCGTAAGGACGACAACCACAATCAAGCCGGTGCCTATGGTGCCAGAAATTTCGCTGTACTCCAGCACCGACGCCATCGGCCTGTGGGAGCGGACCGAAGACGAATTCGGCGAACCGGACCGGCAGCCTCCGTTCTGGGCGTTCGCCTGGGCAGGCGGCCAGGCGCTGGCCCGCTACCTGCTCGATCACCCTGCGGTCACGGCCGAGCGCCGGGTGCTCGACCTTGGGTCTGGGTCCGGGCTGACCGCGATCGCGGCGGCGGTCACCGGCGCCGCGACGGTGCTGGCAAGCGAGCTTGACCCGATCGCGATCGCCGCGATCGGCCTGAACGCCGAGCTCAACAACGTCTCCGTCGACGCGACCGGCGACGTGCTCAACGGGCCTGGAGACGGCGTCGACGTCGTCCTCGCGGCCGATATCTGGTATGAGAAGGAACTCGCGGCCCGCGCGCACGCCTTCTTGCGGCGGGCGAACGGCTGCGGCGCGACGGTACTGATTGGCGACGTCGGGCGGGCGTTTCTGCCGCGGGCCGCGATGCGCGAGCTTGCCGCCTATGAGATTCCCGTGATCGCCGAGCTAGAAGACGCCCCGGTGAAACGGACGCTCGTGATGACGCTGCGTTGATATGCGCTCGGGCACTCAGCAATCCGGCCACGACCGCGTCATACAGACATGAAAACCATCGCACGGTCGCCGGCATCGGCCGGCTCAGCCGACGAGTTTATCTCTGGCCTGTATCGCGCTCACGCGGTCGAGTTGGTCAGGCTCGCGCTGCTGCTGCTCGGCGACCAGGCCAGCGCTGAGGATGTCGTGCAAGACGCGTTCCTCGGCCTGCAACGCGGCCTGGCCAGGTTGCGCGACCCGGGCAAGGCTCTCCCGTACCTGCGAGCTTCCGTGGTGAACGGTTGCCGCAGCGTGCAGCGCCGCCGCGCCCGGGCAGGCCCCCACCGGGCGGAACGCGAGCCGCCGTCCGTCTGGTCAGCCGAATCGGCCGCCATCGCGAGCGAGGACAGGAGAGTCGTTCTCGCCGCCGTCGCCGGGCTGCCGCAGCGAGCTCGCGAAGTGCTTGCTTTCCGCTACTTCCTCGATCTGCCCGACCAGCAGATCGCGGCGGCGCTCGGCGTCAGCAGGTCAACCGTCTCTTCGACCGCATCCCGTGCACTGGCCGCGCTCGCACACAAGCTTGAGAGGCAGCAATGAACCCCATCGAAGAAAGGCTGAAGGACGCTTACCTCGGCGCCACCCAGACCGTCAGGCCCGAGGCGATCAGAGGCCTTGACGAGCAGGTCGCCACCATCACCGGGCGTCACCGCAGGCCGCCACCTCGCCTGTACTGGGCGGCGCCGCTGGCCGCCGCTGCCGCCGTCGCCGTGATCGGCGTCGTGCTGAGCGTCGGAACCGGGGCTAAGGTCGCGCCGCCCCCGCAGCACCACCAGCCGGCGCACCCACCGGTCGAGCCTGCGGGCAGCCCGGCCGAGCGCTTCCTCGGAGTCCTCTCCAACAGCAGCAACAGGATATTTATCATCAACGCAACCAGCGGAGACACTGTCGCGTCCATGAGGCCGTCGGATCGGCGGGATACCTTCGGAACCCCGGCGACCGGCGATGGCGTCAGGTACGTGGTGGCGACCTGGCAACCTGGCCACTGCGGCAGCACGAGGCTCGAGCAGTTCACTCTCAGCTCAAGCGGCCAGCCCGGCAAGCTCACCGAGCTGACCAGCTTGCGTCGTTCGGTTTCCCATCTGTGGATCCTCGACCTGGCGGTCAGCGGGGATGGCAAGACGATCGCCTTCTGGGCGAGCACCTGCGTCTCAAGACTGGTCGCCGTCAATACGCATCTCGGCGTGATCAAACTGCCTACCGGGAGGATCACGAACTGGACGCTTCCCGACAAGTCGATCGAGTACCCGATGTCGCTGACCAGGAACGGGCACGTGCTCGAGTACAACTCCGGCGAGTTCGGGCCGTCACCGTCAGCCTCCGCCGTCTACCTGCTGCCAACCAACGCGGCGCCGGGCCCCGCCGATGGCGTCAGCCGGACGCTCATCACGGCAGCCCAGGTTGGTTCCAATGTGGTGATCGCGGGCGCGACGATCGACCAGAACGGGGCCGGGGTGTTGCTCTACACCCGCGCGGCGAGCATGGGAGCGAACATCACATCCTTCGAGTTGCGCAAGGTCAGCGTCGCGACCGGCCGGATCAAGCTGATCGGCAGATATCGGGGCGACGCGGTGGGGTCTTTCGCCGTCGACCCTGCCGGGCGCCGTGCCATCGCGTCGATCGACGAGTCGCAGGCCTTCATGATCGACCTGCGTACTGGACGCGGGGAATTGCTCGACCCAACCAAGTGGATGCCGAACAACGGCGGTTACTTCTGGTGAACGCGGACCGCGCGCGGTCACGGAGAGGGTACCCAGAACTCTCCATGACCGCGCGCGGCGTCGGTGACGGCTTAGGCGTCTCTTCGCTTGAACAAGACGAAACCGCCAATGATCGCGGCGGCGGCGTAGGCGCAGAACACGCCGAAGCCGACCCAGGGTGAGAACGGGTTCACGCCCAGCATCTGGTTCTGCCACAGGTGTGAGCCCGCGTAGAACGGCATCCACTTGTCGAAGTCAGCCTGACCGAACCAGCCGCTGGGCGGGCTCGGCAGGAAGTTGGACAGGATCAGCAGCACGAACATGAGCCCGATCCCGGTCGATATCGCTCCCGCTGAGTGCCGCATCATCGCCCCGATGCCGAAGGACAGCAGGCCGGTCGCCGCCAGGAACAGCCCGGCGCCGACGACCTGGGCGAGCACGGCGTGCTGGCCGATCGTCACGTTGAGGTGCTGGGTCGACAAGATCCCCTGGCCGACAAAGAACGCGACAAAGCTGGTCACCAGCCCGGCCACCAGCGCGACCGTGCCGAAGACGAAGGCCTTCGCGGCGTAGACGGTGCCCCGCCGGGGCATCGACGTCAGCGACGTCCTGATCATGCCGGTGGAATACTCCGACGTGATCGTCAGCGAGCCGAGCACGACGATGATGAGCTGCCCGATCAGCAACCCGAACAAACTGACGGCCACCGCCTCAGCCCTGATCTGAGCTGAGATGTTCGCCACGGCGTTGTGCACAGCCCCGGGCGGAATCTGGCCCCCGCGGAACGTTGTGCCGCTTTCGAAGCGAAGGATCCGCTCGGTCTGGCCCCAGCTGAACAGCGCCCCGATGCCCACGCAGACCACGAACATCGCGATCAGTGTCCAGTAGGTCGATCGCACCGAGCGGATCTTGGTGAACTCAGAACGCACGGTGCCAATGAATCCGGCCCGGCCTGGCGGGTTATGCGCGACGGCGCCGCCGACCAGTCGCTCGTGCGTAGCTATCGATGCCATGACTAACCAGCCTTTCCCGCGCTCAGCGCGGCCTTTTGGTCAGGCAGGCCGGCCACGAACTCCACGCTCGATGCGGTCAGTTCCATGAACGCCTGCTCAAGCGAGGCGTGCGCGGGGGCGAGCTCGTGCAACCTGATGCTGTTTTCGAAGGCCAGGTCACCGACCTGGGCCGTGGTCATGCCGATCACGACGAGCTTGCCGCTTCCGTCGTCCCGCACCGTTGCACCGGCCGACGCCGCCGCCGAGGTGAGCAGCTCACGCTGCGGCGTGCTGACCCTGACCGACTGCTGGGAGTTGGCGGCGATGAACTCGGCGACGGTGCTCTGCGCGATCAGCCGGCCGCGGCCGATCACGATGAGGTCGTCGGCAGTGTTCTCCATCTCCGACATCAGGTGGCTGGAGACGAAGACCGTCCGGCCTTCGGTCGCGAGCGCCTTCATCAGGTTGCGTATCCACAAGATGCCCTCGGGGTCGAGCCCGTTGACCGGCTCGTCGAACATCAAGATGCTGGGGTCGCCGAGCAGCGCGGCCGCGATGCCGAGCCGCTGGCCCATGCCCAGCGAGAAACCCTTGGTCCGCTTCCTGGCGACGTCGTGCAGGCCGACAAGGTCGAGCACCTCGGTGACCCGCCGCTGCGGCAGGTTGTTGGTCTGGGCCAGGCACAGCAGGTGGTTGTAGGCGCTGCGCCCCCCATGCACCGCCTTGGCGTCGAGCAGAGCGCCAACCTCGCGCATAGGCCAGGCGAGCTGGTTCAGGTGCTTGCCGTTGACCGTCACGGTCCCGCTAGTGGGCCGGTCAAGGCCCAGGACCATGCGCATCGTCGTGGTCTTGCCCGCGCCGTTCGGCCCGAGGAACCCGGTGATCTTGCCGGGCGCGACGTCGAACGACAGGTTATCGACGGCGACTGTATCGCCGTATTTCTTTGTGAGGCCCCGTGCCTCGATCATGTCAGGTTCCTTCCTGCCAGCCAGGACGCGCGTCCAGACGGCACGATGCATAGGGTGGCCTGCTGCCCGCCCGTGCCGATCGGCGAACGGTCGGCGGACGGTCGGCGGGCCAGCCTGATCAGTTTGGCCTACGCGGTGCCCGGAGCGCGTCGGCCAGACGGCCGATCCACGTCAGACTTGAGGCTGATATCTGAATGGCCGGCGAGATCGCGCACGCTGCGCTAGCGCCATCACCGGCCGGTGTTTCATGACGAGCTGACGCGCCGCCTCCCACACAGCTAGGGGCCCACGCTGCTGCCATAGCGACAGCCAGGGCCCCACGCTGCGGGCTGGGCGGGTGGCGCGATCGATCGCTGTTGACTCATCTCGCAGCGCTGGCACCCAGCCAGGCTCAGAGCTGGCGGTTAAGCACACCAAGCGCTGGATCGATCATCTCAGCCGTGACCTGCTCACCGGCCCAGCTCAGCGCGCACAGCGCCCTGAGCCCGTCCAGCGGATCGCCGTCGCCGTCCAGCCTCAACGGCCCGTCGGCGGCCGACCTGCGCGCCGTCCAGCCGCCGCAGCGCACGGCACCAGCGTCGGCTGACCCGGCGGGTGCCGCGGCGCCATTGCCGCGAACGAGCCCGATCACCGGCTGCGGCTCGAGCAACCCGCCTAGGTCGGCGGCGACATAGCTAGGCCGCTGCGACGGCGGCGCGAGCACAAGCTCTCGCGGCGTGCTCACCCCGGTCAGCACCAGCAGGCTGTCGGCGTCGCCGCGCGCCGCGCCTTCGATGTCGGTGTCCAACCGGTCACCGACGACGAGCGGCCGCTTCGCGCCAGTCCGCGCCACCGCCTCGCGATGCAACGGCGGCTCAGGCTTGCCGGCGACCACGGGTTCGACGCCGGTCGCCGTGGCGATCACCCGCACGATCGAACCGTTGCCCGGCTGCAGGCCGCGCGGCGACGGCAGGGTCTTGTCCGCGTTAGCCGCCACGAACAGCGCGCCGTCCCGCACCGCGACCGCGGCCTCGGCCAGCAGCCCGTAGCTCATGTCCGGCGCATAGCCGACGACAACGGCGAGCGGCCGGTCGCTGGCGACCGACACCGGCCGCAGCCCGCACGCACGAAGCGCGAGCCGCAGTCCGATCGCGCCGGCGACCAGCACTGGCGAGCCGGCCGGCACCGCCGCCGCGATCAGGCTCGCGGCGGCCTGCGCCGAGGTCACCACGTCGGCTTGGCTGGCCGGCACACCAAGGTTACGCAGATGCGCCGCCACTGCGGAAGGCGACCGCGAGGCGTTGTTCGTGACGAAAGATAGCCGCAGGCCCGTCGCCCGGGCCTGGGCCAGCGCAGACACCGCGTGGGGCACCGCGCCTTGCCCGGTGTAGACGACGCCATCGAGATCGAGCAAGGCGACGTCGTACTCGGTCGCCGGTGCCCCCGTGGTGATCAGCTCAGTAGTGGTCAGGTCATAGACCGATGCGTGCTCGTCATCTCGCATTAGTCATATTCTTCACCTTCGGTCAGGTTCTGGGCGCGCAGGGTGGCTCGTACGCTCCGCAGCGCCTCCGTGTAGTGCCGCAGGTCCGGGCGCATCGCCGCGGCGAGCGCGAGATGCTCGGCGGCGGCGCCATGGTCACCGGTCCTCGACAGCGCCAAGCCGAGCCCGAACTGGGCGTAGTCGTCGCTCGGGCTGGCTTCCACGATCCGGCGGAAGCTGCCGGCCGCGGCCTCGTAGTGCCTGGTGTCGAACTGCGCCCGGCCGAGCGCCTCCAAGACGCTGCGCGACTCTGGCTCGGCCGCGGCCGCGCGCTCAAGCAACTGGGCGGCGGCAGCCGCGCTTCCCCGGCCGAGCAGGTCAAGGCCGCGACGGTAGAGGGCGTAGGTATCATCAGACGGACCGCCCGCAGTGCTTGCCCGGGAGGACGACCCCCCAGAACCCCCCGCAGTGCCAGCCCGGGAGGACGACCCCCCAGAACCCCCCGCAGGCTTTCCGCATGATCGGGAATCCTTACCCCCTGCTGATGCTTCTGACATATGTGCAGATCCCTCCGTCTTACCGAACGTCAGCTGACCAGCCAGTCGATGGCCTAGAGCTGGCGCCGTTTTGCGGCGTCCGTTATGCGCAGGACCGGGTGAGCGGGCTCGCTGATGTCACTTCTCCACCGTACGACGTCATCTTCGGCGATAACGAGAACCAGTTGATGGCGGCCGACCCGCACAACGTCGTCAGGCTGATCCTGCCCCGCTCCGTCCCCGGCCGACCGGGCGAGGAATACCGCGAGGCGGCCAGCCTGCTCGGGCAATGGCTGGCCGACCAGATACTCATCGTCGACCCGCAGCCAGCGCTGTACGTCTACGAGCAAGCCGTCATCGACGCTGCGGGGTCACCTCCCCGAGCCAGTGTCGTACAGCGCGGTTTGATCGGACGGCTCAGGCTGGTTCCGCCCGGAGCGGGAGTTATCCTGCCGCATGAGGGCGTCTGGCCTGGTCCGGTGGCTGGCCGCTTGCAGCTGATGGAAGCGACGCAGGCTAACCTTGAGCCAATTTTCCTCCTCTATGAAGGTGAAGATCTCGCGGCCGACGCTCTGGCTACGACCGAAGCCGATGCCACCGCAAGGATCGTGGACGCTGCGGCGGGCGGACCGCCGCTGGTCGAGACGAGAACCGACGACGGCCTCAGGCACCGGCTATGGGCGGTGACTGATTCGGCTGACCTTGACGCCATCGCCGCTGATCTCGCGCCCCGACAGGCACTGATAGCCGACGGTCATCACCGCTACGCCGCGTACCTCCGGCTGCAGGAGCACCGTCGCCAGGCCGGTGACGGGCCAGGTCCGTGGGACTACGGTCTCGCGCTGCTCGTGGACTCCCGCAGGTATCCCCCTCATATCGGGGCAATTCACCGTGTGATTCCCGGTCTGAATATAAATCGGGCGGCGGAACTCGCGGTCCGGGCGTTCTCCGTGCAGCCGATCGCGTCCGGGTCGGGGGATGTACTGGCGGCGCTGGACGAACTGCGCAAAGCCAGCGAGACCGGACCTGCGTTCGTGCTGGTCGGCGGTGACGACGCGTACCTGCTCACCGATCCTGACCCGGCGGAGGCGGCAGCGGCGATGCCCGATAGCAGTTCGGCCCTGTGGCGCGCGCTTCCCGCGGCCGTGTTGCAGGAGCTGCTGCTCACCAGGATCTGGGCGCTGGCCGACGACGAGAACTCGGTACGGGTCGTGCATCATGACGCCGCCGAGGCGGTACGTGCGGCCCGCGCCGCCGGTGGCAGCGCGGTGCTGTGCATGCCGATGTCGCCGACCGACGTGTACGCCGTGGCCGCGCGGGGTGAGAAGGTGCCGCGCAAATCGACGTCGTTCGCGCCAAAGCCGCGTACTGGCCTGGTGCTCCGCACGTTCGCCCAAGGCTGAAGGCACATCTAGCCCAGCGCCCGGCTCTTACTGGCGACCTGGGACGATAGCCGCATGAACGACGATGCGGCAATAGGCCAGGACTCCGACGTGATCACGCCGCTCGGGCATGAGGTCTTCATGATCGACACCCGGATGGCGGGTTACCAAGGCATCACGGCCGGCTACCTGATCAGGTCCGACCGGCCTTGCCTGGTCGAAACCGGCACCGCGCCGTCGGTTCCGATGGTCAAGGAGGCGCTGGCCGAACTAGGCGTCCGGGCCCGCGACCTGGCCACGATCGTGGTCACGCATATTCACCTCGATCACGCGGGCGGGGTTGGTGATCTGGCCCGGATGTATCCCCGCGCCGAAGTTGTCGTGCATGAACGCGGCGCCAGACACCTGGCCGACCCGACCAGCCTGATGGCCAGCGCACTGCGGGTGTATGGCGATGAACTCGACGCGTTGTTCGGCACGTTGGCGGCCACCCCGGCGCAGCGGATTCGCGCCGTTGACGGAACTGGGGTGGTCGACCTCGGCGGCGGCCGGAGTCTGGAAAGCCACTACGCGCCCGGACACGCGAAACATCACATCGGACTGCTCGACTCGATCAGCGGTGACCTGTACGTCGGCGACGCCGCCGGGATCTACATACCGGAGACCGGTGATCAGCGACCAGCCACCCCGCCGCCGGAATTCGACCTGGACACCGCGCTGGCCTCGCTCCGGCTGTTCGCCGACCTAACGCCTGATCGGCTGCTGTTCAGCCACTACGGGCCGGTCTCAGCGGTGGGCGCGGCGCTGGATCGGTCGGCCGAGGAACTGCGGGTGTGGGTCGAGGAGACGAAGCAAGCGCATGGGGCCGGACTCGACCTCGACCACGCGGTCGCCATGGTGGCCGAGCGGACCGCGGCCCGCTACGCGGTGCTCGCCCCGGACGCCGACCCCGAACTCGCGGCGAAGTACAACCGGATCGCCGGTCCCGCGTCGAACGTCACCGGCATCATGCGCTGGCTGGATAAGTCGGTGGCGGAGGGGGCTGCAGGTTCTTCTCCATAAACACGCGGTTGTAGTCGTTCTCGGAGCGGCGGCCTGTCTCCCGGTAGCCGAGCTTGCCGTAGATCGCGATGTTCTCGGTCATGACTTCGTTCGTGTACAGGGTGAGTCTGGTCAGACCTTGGGTGGCGGCCCGTTGTTCGGCGAACTCCAAGAGCCGGCGGCCTAGCCCGCGTCCTTGAGCGACCGGAGCGACGGCGACGTTCTCGATCAGCAGGCTGGCATCGGCGGGAATGAGCACGATCAGGCCGAGCAGGGATGGCGGGTTGGCTCGGTTCGCTGGGTTGGTTTGGGTGGTTTGGGCGGTTTGGGCGCTGATCAGCCAGACCTGGCCCGCTTCTATCTCCGGTGTGTAGTCGTGGGTGGCGGGTGCCGGTGGCCGGTCCATCCTGGATCGATAGACGGCGTAGGCGTCGACGTTCAGGTGGTGGATGGACGGAAGGTCAGCGAGGCTAGCGAGGCGCGGCGCGCTGGACGGTCGCACTACGGGACCGGGACCGGGACCGGGCGAACTCATCGCTGCCCAGCTTGCTCACAGTTCGACACCGCTCGGCCACCCCCACGACAGCAACGGTCCAACGCCGTAGTCCCAACACAATTCCAGAGGCCCGTCTCGCAATAACTCGCAGGTTCCCAACCCGGGCTCCGCTGTCGCCAGGAGCCCGGCGACAGCTAGGGGCCCACGCTGTCGCTATGGCGACAGCTAGGGGCCCACGCTGCTCCGGCCGCCCAGAGCATGGCAACAGCCCGGGGTCCGCGTGGTCGCTATGACGGCCAACGTGCCGCCGCCGCTGCCGGGAAAGGCGCGTCCCAGGAAAGCGAAACCCGCGCGTTGATGATCTGCGAGCCCATACAACGGAAAACACTACATTGGCGGAACTCTACGTCACAGCACTCACCCGGGCAACTGGCGTTCACACCAGGCACAGTTGATCTTCCTGCACGGTTGGTGCGGATAACAACGTCGTCCCTGAGTTGCTGCTGGGCTGCTTTCTTGAACCGCAACGTCGGCCCGCTGTTGTGGTTGGACGGGCTGTTGCAGAATCGGGCGCGGGTACGCGGTGTGTCTTTTGTGCGTGTTCGTGGTTATCTGTCATAATTATGGTATGGCGAAAGGGTACCGGGAAGTGCCGCGGGACCAGCTGTACCTGCTGCCGCCGGACCGGCGGGACTGGCTTGCGGCCGATCATCCGGTCTGGCTGGTGATCACCGTGGTGACGGACCACCTGGACACCAGCGCGTTCCACGCGTTCCGGCGGACCGGCGGGGCGGGGGCGGCGGGGTATGACCCGGACATGCTGGTGACGCTGCTGGTGTGGGCGTACGCGAACCGGGTGACGTCGTCGCGGCGGATCGAGCAGCTGTGCCAGACCGACGCGGCGTTCATGGTGATCTGCGCGGGGAACCACCCGGATCACGTGACGATCGCCCGGTTCCGGGCGCAGGCCGGGACGGCGATGGCCGGGCTGTTCGCTGAGGTGCTGGGGCTGTGCGCGCGGCTGGGCATGGGCAAGCTGGGCGTGGTGGCCCTGGACGGCACCAAGGTCGCCGCTTCCGCGTCGAAGTCGGCGAACCGGTCGCTGGCCCGGCTGCGGGACCTGGCCGCCGAGACGGTGGCCGAGCACGCGGCCGCCGACGCGGCCGAGGACGCGGCGTACGGGGCCGGGCGGCGCGGCGACGAGGTGCCCGGGCAGGTGGCCAGCCCGCAGTCGCGGGCCGGCCGGAAGGCCAGGGCCGGGCGGATAGCCCGGGCGCTGGCCGAGATGGAAGCCGAAGCCGAGGCCGGGGAGAAAGCCGAGCGGGAGGAGCAGGCCGCCAAGACCGGGACGTTCCGGGAGCGCAAAGCGGCCGGGCAGCCGACCGGCCGCGCCCCGGCCGGGTCCGAGGCCGGGCTGGCGCAGGAGAAAGTCGATGCCGAGATCGCCAGGCAGCAGGCCAGGATCGATGACTGGCACGCCCGCCAGGCCGCCCGCGCCGCCGCCGGGCAGAAGAAGATGACCGGCCCGCCCCCGGCCCCGGCCGCCGGGTACTGCCGGGTCCGGGAAGCCGAAGCCGAACGGGACGCCGCCCGCGACCGGGACGCCGCCCGCCAGGCCGCCCGCGACGCCCAGCGCGCAACCCGGTCCCGGAACATCACCGACCCTGACTCCCGGCTCATGCCCGTCCGCGGCGGCGGGTTCATCCAGGGCTACAACACCCAGAACGTCACCAGCGAAGACGGCCTGATCATCGCCACCGAAGTCACCGGCACCCCCGGCGACGTCACCTGGTTCGAGCCCATGGCCGCCAAGGCAGAAGCCGCCGCCGAATACATCGCCGCCCGCCAGCCCCCCGCCACCACCGCACCCGACACCACCAGCAGCGACACCACCAGCACCGCCGCACCCGGCACCAGCTGCACATGCGGCACCACCGCACCCGGCACCGGCAGCACCGCCGCAGCACCCGGCACCGGCAGCACCGGCACCGCCGCACCCGCCACCAGCAGCAGCGACAGCACCGGCTGCACGTGCGGCACCTGCGGCCGGTGCCTCATCCGCCTGTTCCTCACCGACGCCGGCTACAAATCCGAGCACAACATGACCTGCCCCGGACCGGACCGGCTCATCGCCGTCGGCAAGCACCGCGACCTCGAACACGCCGCCCGCGACCCCGGCGCCCCCGCCGGGCCCGGCGAACCCGACGGCCCCGCCACCGCCGCCATGGCCGAACGCCTCAAAACCCCCGAAGGCATCACCGCCTACCGCCAGCGCGGCCACATCGCCGAAACCCCCCACGGCAACATCAAGCACAACCTCGGCTTCCGCCAGTTCAGCCTCCGCGGCACACCCAAAGTCACCGCCGAATGGAACCTCATCACCAGCGTCCACAACCTCCTGACCGCCATCAGCGCCGGCCAGCTCACCACCCAGGCACTCACCGCCCTCTGAACCAGCCCGGCCACACCCGGCCCCTGGCCCCAGCCACCCACCGCCCCGAAACAAGCCCAAACCCAAGCCCGCCACCGCCCCGCCCCGCCACCCAATCCCGCAACAGCCCGTGGAGCAACAGCTCAGGGACGACGTAGCGGTCGGATTCTGGCCGCCGGCAACAGCGTCGGGACGACGTTGGTGTCAGTCATCCGGAGCGGGCGCTGGCCGACGGACTGCGGGAGCGCCGTCAAGTGCGCTCATCGTTGGGGTCTGAGCCTTCCGGATCCTCCGGACCGACAAGTTCCTCTAGGTCGTCCAGTTCTTCGGTACCGTCCAGTTCTTCGGTACCTTGCAAGTCTTCGGAATCGTCAAGGTCCTCGAAGACGAGCATGTCCATATCTTCGACTCGCTCAGTCGCGTCCGTGACACCATCCAGATCGGCTGCCGCCGCCCGGCCGAACCAGTACCGTGCTTCGTCGTCCCTCCCCGCGTCGACGAGTGCGTCCGCGTAGGCATAAAACAACCGGGCCGACCCCGGCCGCTTCCGCTCGTCGGTGAGTTCGGGGATCTGCAGGGCCACCACGCCGGCCTCGGGGAAACCCTGGTCCCGGCGGATGCCCGACTCGACGATCCGCAATTCGATCTGGGTATCCCTGCTTAGTTCCTGCGTCGTCGGCCCGGTCACCAAGTCGAGCGCGCGGTCGAGGCGCCCAAGCGCCCGCTCGCAGTCCGCCATCAAAGGCAGGTAGCTGCCTTGCCCGGTGCAGCCGGCGAGCCGCGCGCAATTCCGCCAGCGCCTCGGCCCAGCGCCCAGCCTGGTACGCCGCAATCCCGCAAGTCTCGCGTACGACGCCCACCCGGGCGGCCAGTTCACGGGCGGAAACGGCGTACTGATAGCCGAGCTCGGCGTCCTCGGTGAGGCCGACCGAGACCAGCAGCCGAGCCACAGCGTCAGCAAGGTCACCTGGCAGCGTTCTCAGCTCAGCGCGGGCAGCCGGATCTAGCTGATCGGCCGTGATGGAAGCAGGGACCACGGGATGGCTGGTCCGCTCCTGGGCTCTCGGCGCACGGACGCCGTCACCGGCCCGGGCGGCTGCGTCCCGCGAACGACCAGGTGCCCCCGCGCCACGAGAACCGCCGTCGCCCCGTGACCCTCGCCCCGGCTGCCTGGTGCCAGGCGAACTGCCCGGCCGTGACCCAATGGCGGCCCGGCTACCCCGCCGTGGCGCGACATCGCGCGAACCAGCGTCCCGCCACTGCGCGTCCGGCGCACGACCGTCCCGCCAGCCACCGTCCCGCGAACCCGCGCCGCGTGAGCCAGCATCCCGCGAGCCCGCACCACGCGAGCCAGTACCGCCCGAGGCGCCAGGGCGCGAGCCTACGCTGCGCGAGCCAGCATCCCGCGAACCCGCACCACGTGGACCAGCATCCCGCGAGCCCGCACCACGTGGACCAGCATCCCGCCAGCCAGTACCGCCCGAGGCGCCAGGGCGCGAGCTAGCGCTGCGCGAGTCGGCTTGCGGCCGCCCGTCCCGGCCTCGCGACCAGTCGGATGGATCCCGCGACCTCGCGCCACGGTCCGCTGGCCGCCCATCCCGGTCTCGCGACGTAGTCCCGCGACTCTGCGGCCGTCCAGTCGCCTGGTCCCGCGACCGGCTAGTTGGGTCCGACGACCGCCACGGGCGATCTTGCGATCTCGTCTCCCAATCCTGTGACGCTCCACCCCGATCCTGGGACCGTCCAGCCCGGTCTTGTGAAGGCGCCGTTCGGCCCGGCGATCGCCCGGCACCGCCGGTCGACCGCCCACCAGGCGGGCCACTGTTCTGCCATCGACCGGCCTGGTCACCTCGACCCTGCGACCTCGCATCCGACGAACCCGGCCGCGGCTTTCCCCAACCACCAGAACCTTGCGCGCGGCCCACCTGACCCTGAGCCGCGTCATCCCGTCGCCCGCTGTAGCCTCGACCGTCATCGCCCCGGCCGCTGAACTGTCGACCATCGCCCTGCCGGTCATCACCCCGCCGGCCGCCCTGTCGATCATCACTTTGCCGGGCGCCGCCGTACCGGCCGCCGCCTGGTCGGTCATCACCTTGCCGACCGCCGCCGTACTGGCCGCCACCCTGCCGACCCGCGCCGTCTCCACGCTCCCTGCGGTCGCCGTCGTACCCGTTCCGATCCGGCGAGCTACCAGGCCGTCGACCAGAACCGCCGCCCTGCGACCGCCCTACCGCGCCGACAACGCTACGATCCTCGCCCGAGTCATCAGACTCACCTGGCTTCCGGCTTGCCCCTTCCGCCGGCGCACCCCCGCTACCACCGGAAATTCCCGCAGCACGCGATCCGGCGCGACCCACCCCGGCACCGCCTGGCGCGGCGCCACGCGGCCACTTGCCGCCGGGAGCGGTGCCCCTAGAACCGGTGCCCCTAGAACCGGCGCTCTTCGATCCGCCGACCCGCGCTCCGGCGCCCTTCGCTCCGGCGCCGCGAGCCTGGCGCTGCGACGAACGTCCGTCGGCGCTTCCTGCCATCGACCATCCACCTATCAGATTTGAAGCTCAGATCGCCAACAGTCGCCCACACGCGTTCGAGGGTGACGTCGACCGGCCGCGAACGCCTGACATCAGCTCTTCGCGGCTCGCGACAGTTCAAACAACTCAGCGCGTCCGGCTATGCCAGCGCATGTCGGACCCAGCATGAACCGCTCGATTAACGCGCTGAAGGACCGTCGCATGCGCGACGGTCCTTCAGCGAAAAATGTCCGGCGACGTCCTACTCTCCCACGCGGTCCCCCACGCAGTACCATCGGCGCTGAAAGGCTTAACTTCCGGGTTCGGAATGGGACCGGGTGTTTCCCCTTCGCTATGGCCACCGAAACTCTATGGAGATATGCCGACCGTATCTCAAGAACCGCACAGTGGACGCAGAGCAACATTAGCCGCCGTCCCGGGGCATACACCTCGGGACGCGAACAAGAGTAGAAGCCAAGCCACTCGGCCTATTAGTACCGGTCAGCTCCACACGTTGCCGTGCTTCCACCTCCGGCCTATCAACCCAGTCGTCTAGCTGGGGGCCTTACCAGGTTAACCCTGAGGGAGACCTAATCTTGAGGCGAGCTTCCCGCTTAGATGCTTTCAGCGGTTATCCCTTCCAAACGTAGCCAACCAGCCGTGCTCTTGGCAGAACAACTGGCACACCAGAGGTTTGTCCGTCCCGGTCCTCTCGTACTAGGGACAGCCCCTCTCAAGTCTCCTACGCGCGCAGCGGATAGGGACCGAACTGTCTCACGACGTTCTAAACCCAGCTCGCGTACCGCTTTAATGGGCGAACAGCCCAACCCTTGGGACCTGCTCCGGCCCCAGGATGCGACGAGCCGACATCGAGGTGCCAAACCATCCCGTCGATATGGACTCTTGGGGAAGATCAGCCTGTTATCCCCGGGGTACCTTTTAGCCGTTTAGCGACGGCGCTTCCACATGCCACCGCCGGATCACTAGTCCCAGCTTTCGCTCCTGTTCGACATGTCTGTCTCACAGTCAAGCACCCTTGTGCACTTACACTCGACACCTGATTGCCAACCAGGCTGAGGGTACCTTTGGGCGCCTCCGTTACCTCTTTAGGAGGCAACCGCCCCAGTTAAACTACCCACCAGACACTGTCCCTGATCCGGATCACGGACCTAGGTTAGACATCCAGAACGACCAGAGTGGTATTTCACCGTTGACTCCACAGAAACTAGCGTCTCCGCTTCACAGTCTCCCACCTATCCTACACAAGACGCCCCAAACGCCAATGTCAAGCTGCAGTGAAGGTCCCGGGGTCTTTCCGTCCTGCTGCGCGTAACGAGCATCTTTACTCGTAGTGCAATTTCGCCGGGTCTGTGGTTGAGACAGTGGGAAAGTCGTTACGCCATTCGTGCAGGTCGGAACTTACCCGACAAGGAATTTCGCTACCTTAGGATGGTTATAGTTACCACCGCCGTTTACTGGCGCTTAAGTTCAAAGCTTCGCAGCCCGAAAGCCACTAACCTCTCCCCTTAACGTTCCAGCACCGGGCAGGCGTCAGTCCGTATACGTCGTCTTGCGACTTAGCACGGACCTGTGTTTTTAGTAAACAGTCGCTTTCCCCTGGTATCTGCGACCGCATCCAGCTCAGGGAGCAAGTCCTATCACCAGACGCGGCTCCCCTTCTCCCAAAGTTACGGGGATAATTTGCCGAGTTCCTTAACCACAGTTCACCCGATCGCCTTAGTATTCTCTACCTGACCACCTGAGTCGGTTTAGGGTACGGGCCGCTCAAGTGCTAACCGCGAGGCTTTTCTTGGCAGCATGGGATTACTCACTTCGCCAAATCGGCTCGGCGTCAGATCTCAGGCTTGTGATGTGCGGATTTGCCTACACATCGCCCTACGTCCTTACCCCGGGACGTCCAACACCCGGTAGAGCTACCCTCCTGCGTCACCCCTTCGGCTTGCCTACTACCAGTCTGGGTCGCGCTACTCCGCGGCTCGTCCCGAAGGATCTGCCACTTCATGCGCTTAGCATCGCCAGATTCGGCATGGGCACACTTGTGCGGGTACGGGAATATAAACCCGTTGTCCATCGACTACGCCTGTCGGCCTCGCCTTAGGTCCCGACTTACCCTGGGCGGATTAGCCTGCCCCAGGAACCCTTGGTCATTCGGCGGAGGGGTTTCTCACCCCTCTTTCGCTACTCATGCCTGCATTCTCACTCGAGTGGCATCCACGGCTGGATCACTCCGCCGCTTCTCTCGCCACCCGACGCTCCCCTACCCATCCGCGCACCTGGACCCGTACCGAGGTACAGGCCTGGTTATTACGCGAATGTCACAGCTTCGGCGGTGTGCTTGAGCCCCGCTACATTGTCGGCGCAGAATCACTTGACCAGTGAGCTATTACGCACTCTTTCAAGGGTGGCTGCTTCTAAGCCAACCTCCTGGTTGTCTCTGCAACTCCACATCCTTTCCCACTTAGCACACGCTTAGGGGCCTTAGCTGGTGATCTGGGTTGTTTCCCTCTCGACTACGGAGCTTATCCCTCGCAGTCTCACTGCCGCGCTCTAACTTACCGGCATTCGGAGTTTGGCTGACTTCAGTAAGCTTGTAGGCCCCCTAGGCCATCCAGTAGCTCTACCTCCGGTAAGAAACACGCGACGCTGCACCTAGATGCATTTCGGGGAGAACCAGCTATCACGGAGTTTGATTGGCCTTTCACCCCTATCCACAGGTCATCCCCCAGGTTTTCAACCCTGGTGGGTTCGGTCCTCCACGCGGTCTTACCCGCGCTTCAACCTGCCCATGGATAGATCACTCCGCTTCGGGTCTATAGCATGCGACTTAGACGCCCTATTCAGACTCGCTTTCGCTACGGCTACCCCACACGGGTTAACCTTGCCACACACCATAACTCGCAGGCTCATTCTTCAAAAGGCACGCGGTCACTTCACTTCAGCACGAAGGCTGACATCGCTCCCACGGCTTGTAGGCACACGGTTTCAGGTACTATTTCACGACCCCTCACCGGGGTACTTTTCACCTTTCCCTCACGGTACTTGTTCGCTATCGGTCACCAGGGAGTATTTAGGCTTAGGAGGTGGTCCTCCCGGATTCACACGGGATTTCTCGGGCCCCGTGCTACTTGGGATACCACTAGGGAGTCGCAAAGGTTTCGTCTACAGGGGTATCACCTTCTGTGCCGACGATTTCCATGCGTCTTCGGCTACCAATGCGATTTCTTACTCCCTGCCGGATCAGCAGCTCCGGCTAAGTGGTCCCGCAACCCCGATCACGCAACGCCTGCCGGCTATCACACGTGATCGGTTTGGCCTATTCCCCTTTCGCTCACCACTACTCAGGGAATCGCGGTTGCTTTCTCTTCCTGTGGGTACTGAGATGTTTCACTTCCCCACGTTACCTCCACCTGCCCTATGTGTTCAGGCAGGGGTGACGGACCATTACGCCCGCCGGGTTTCCCCATTCGGAAATCCCCGGATCTAAGTCTGGTTACCGACTCCCCGGGGCTTATCGCAGGTTCCTACGTCCTTCTTCGGCTCCTGGTACCAAGGCATCCACCGTGTGCCCTTATTAACTTGGCAACTACAGATGATGCTCGCGTCCACTGTGCAGTTCTTAAGATACGGGCGGTACCCGCACCTCACCCACCAGCTAGGGTGATGAGGATTCGGTCCGACAGAGGTAATCAGCCTAGCGGCCGTTCCCTCAGGACCCAACAGCGTGCTCGGCCTGTTCGCAACTCCCGGGACCTGGCGTTCCTTGCCGCAAGCGGTAGCTGTACTAGCCAGCCCGGGCATCGACGCCCAGACCGAATAACCAGTGCTCCACTAATGAGCATGCCACCTCAGGACATTCGCCTGAGATATGGCTCTGGGCGCCACCACCGGACAGCCGATAGCGCCAGGTGCTCCTTAGAAAGGAGGTGATCCAGCCGCACCTTCCGGTACGGCTACCTTGTTACGACTTCGTCCCAATCGCTGGCCCCACCTTCGACGGCTCCCTCCCAAACGGGTTAGGCCACCGGCTTCGGGTGTTGCCAACTTTCGTGACGTGACGGGCGGTGTGTACAAGGCCCGGGAACGTATTCACCGCGACGTTGCTGATTCGCGATTACTAGCGACTCCGACTTCATGGGGTCGAGTTGCAGACCCCAATCCGAACTGAGACCGGCTTTTTGAGATTCGCTCCACCTTGCGGTCTCGCAGCCCTCTGTACCGGCCATTGTAGCATGTTTGCAGCCCAAGATATAAGGGGCATGAGGACTTGACGTCATCCCCACCTTCCTCCGAGTTGACCCCGGCAGTCTCCTATGAGTTCCCGGCATTATCCGCTGGCAACATAGAACGAGGGTTGCGCTCGTTGCGGGACTTAACCCAACATCTCACGACACGAGCTGACGACAGCCATGCACCACCTGTGCAGGACCCTTACGGACACCGTATCTCTACGGCTTTTCCCTGCATGTCAAACCTTGGTAAGGTTCTTCGCGTTGCATCGAATTAAGCAACATGCTCCGCCGCTTGTGCGGGCCCCCGTCAATTCCTTTGAGTTTTAGCCTTGCGGCCGTACTCCCCAGGCGGGGCGCTTAATGCGTTAGCTGCGGCACGGAGTCCGTGGAAGGACCCCACACCTAGCGCCCAACGTTTACGGCGTGGACTACCAGGGTATCTAATCCTGTTCGCTCCCCACGCTTTCGCTCCTCAGTGTCAGGTAAGGCCCAGAGAACCGCCTTCGCCACCGGTGTTCCTCCCGATATCTGCGCATTTCACCGCTACACCGGGAATTCCATTCTCCCCTACCTACCTCTAGTCTGCCCGTATCCACTGCAGGCCCAGGGTTAAGCCCTAGGTTTTCACAGCAGACGTAGCAAACCACCTACGAGCTCTTTACGCCCAATAATTCCGGACAACGCTTGCGCCCTACGTATTACCGCGGCTGCTGGCACGTAGTTCACCGGCGCTTCTTCTGCAGGTACCGTCACTTTCGCTTCGTCCCTGCTGAAAGGGGTTTACAACCCGAAGGCATTCATCCCCCACGCGGCGTTGCTGCGTCAGGCTTTCGCCCATTGCGCAATATTCCCCACTGCTGCCTCCCGTAGGAGTCTGGGCCGTGTCTCAGTCCCAGTGTGGCCGGTCGCCCTCTCAGGCCGGCTACCCGTCGTCGCCTTGGTGAGCCGTTACCTCACCAACAAGCTGATAGGCCGCGAGACCATCCCTAACCGATGAATCTTTCCACCATGACCGATGCCGATCGTAGTCGTATCCGGTATTAATTCCGGTTTCCCGAAGCTATCCCAGAGTTAAGGGCAGGTTCCTCACGTGTTACTCACCCGTTCGCCGCTCGAGTACCCCGAAGGGCCTTTCCGCTCGACTTGCATGTGTTAAGCACGCCGCCAGCGTTCGTCCTGAGCCAGGATCAAACTCTCCATTGGATGTCTATCGCAACCACGGTGTCCGTTACCGGAGCACCAGGGCTGCAGACTTGAAGAGATACCTCGTCTGGTCGGTTACACCGACCGACGAAGCTATCTGGCTAATACCGTCTGGCACTGCGCCGTGAGGCACAGTCCCGTTGACGGGGTATGTGCATGTGCACTGGCTTTTAGCACGCTGTTGAGTTCTCAAGGAGCGGACGCACACCGTCTGGAGTTCTTCAACTCCGTTCCGGGGCAACCCTGCTAACTTACCTGGATGTCAAGTGACTGTCAAGCCAGCTAGCAGATTCAATTTTCGTTACTCTGTGTTGTCCAGCATAGTCTAACAGTTAGTTCAAGACGGGAAGTCCTGAGCTACCTGCAAGAGTCTGCTGGGAGGCCCCGCAACCGGCGGCTCGTGGCCGCCCGGCTCGCATCCGGGCCGAAGAGAACATTAGGGAAGCTCGGCGACGCTGTCAAATCGAGCGGCTCAGATCGTCGAAATTCCTGCCGGACGGCGAGCTTAAGACCCTTAAAGCCCTATTTTCCCTACCTATTGCGCCGACCCGCCGCCGTCGACCTAGACCCCCACCAACTCGCCCGCAGCTAAGACCCGGCGACCCCCAGTCCCAACCGGCCGACCCTGAGTCCCAGCCGGCCGACCACACAGGCAACGCCGAAGCGGACAGATGCCGGCCAGCCAGGACGCCGAGCCTCCCCCGTCCCGGGCCGCCGAGGGTCCCAGCGCTGTCAACTAGCAGCCAGAGAACACCAATGCCTCATAAATTGTCATAAAATCGCAACCGTTGGCCGACGAGCGTTCGCCGTCAATCCCTCACAGGGGCCGACGAGCCGCAGCGCTGACCTGGCCCAGTGATCTTGGAAGATCGAGTTCGATATGCGGACCGAATCTTCCAAGATCAGGACCTGGTACGTATTTCTGCTGTGACAAACGCCGTAAAACGCCCAACAGAACAACGCCAAGCCGTACCAAGTGGCTGCGACGGCCCTCCTCAGCACGGCAACTGGCGGCGACCCTCCACGATCATGGAGCCAGTGATTGTGACGCAAACTTGACCGCACCCGACGACTAGTCGGCTCGGCGCACGATCCCGCCGACGGTCCGCTTGCCCCGCCGCAGCACCAGATACTTGCCGTGCAGGAAGTCGCCGTCGGGAGGCACCCCGTCTACATCACTGATCTTCACGTTGTTCAGGTAAGCGCCGCCCTCGGTGATCGCGCGCCTGGCGGCTGACTTGCTGTCGGCGATGCCGCAGGCGGCCATGAGTTCTGCCACCGTCAGCCGATCCCCGGCGGCCTGCCCGCCGACGCGGGACGCGTCTCCGACACGATGCGCCTCCCACTGCGTCAAAGCTAGGTTGGCTACCGCGAACGGGATCTCATTGAAGGCCCCGGCCAGCGTCGGCCCATCCAGGTCACGCAGGTCGCCCTGGCCGAACAGCGCCCGCGCCGCCGCCGTCGCCTTGGTGGTCTCATCCGCCCCGTGGACGAGCGTCGTGACCTCGTCGGCAAGCGCCCGCTGCGCCACCCGAGCCGCCGGCCGCGAGGCCAGTTCCTCCTCAAGCTCTTCGATCTCCGTCCGCGACCTCAAAGAGAAGACCCGGAGCAGCCCGGGCATTTCCGCGTCGGTCCGGTTCAGCCAGAACTGGTGGAACGCGTACGGGCTCATCAGCTCCGAGCTGAGCCAGACGGCGTCGCCCTCCGTCTTGCCGTACTTGGTGCCGTCCGGCTTGGTGATCAGCAGCGTGGCGAACGCGTGCACCGAGTTGCCGGTCACCCGGCGGATCAGGTCAACGCCGGAGACCAAGTTGCCCCACTGATCGCTGCCACCGATCTGGAGCGTGCACCCGTGCCGCCGGTGCAACTCGAGGAAGTCGTTAGCCTGCAAGATCTGGTAGCTGAACTCGGTGTAACTGATGCCACCTTGCTCGAGCCGCGCCTTCACAACCTCCCGGCTGAGCATCTGGTTCACAGGGAAATGCTTGCCGATGTCCCGCAGCAGGTCGATCGCGGACAACTCGCCGGTCCAGTCCAGGTTGCTGACCGCGATCGCGCCGGCGGGACCCGGCGTGAAGTCAAGAAACCGGCCAACCTCGGCAGCGATCCGCGCCACCCAGTCAGCGACGACATCGACGGGATTGAGGGTCCGCTCAACGGACTTACCACTCGGGTCGCCGATGAGGCCGGTCGCGCCACCAACCAGCCCGATCGGCCGGTGCCCGGCAAGCTGCAGCCGACGCATGGTCAGCAGCAGCACCAGGTTGCCGATATGCAGGCTCGGTGCCGTCGGGTCAAATCCGCCGTAGAACGTCACCAAACCCGCGTCGAGCGCCTTGCGCAAGTCATCGAGGTCAGTGGAGTGCGCGATCAGGCCGCGCCAGGTTAGATCGTCGATAATGTCGGTCACCGCTGCATACTCCCACCTCGGCGAGCAACGGTCACACCCATATCCGTCCGCCGCCGCGGTA
Source organism: uncultured Actinomycetota bacterium (assembly GCA_963769145.1). GTDB lineage: Bacteria > Actinomycetota > Actinomycetes > Streptosporangiales > Streptosporangiaceae > Chersky-822. The sequence goes on along the minus strand of CAVYKS010000004.1, from coordinate 1,291,572 downwards.
CGTACGCCCGATACGCGGACACCGACGGATCCCCCTCGATCCAGAACCTCCACGGCACCTCGGCCCCGGTGCTGACGCCCACCCTCGGTCCAGCCGCGATCCGGTCAGCCGCCACAGACGCAGATCCGGTCGGCCCGAGCACCCGCAACGCACCTCCCGGATCACACACGTCGGCGCCGTTCTGAGTCCGGGCGATCCCAAGCGCCTGGCACAGCCGCGCCGGCCCGCTGGCGAGCTGAGCCACCCGCCGGCTCCCGTCCACCGCCGCCGTGGCGCCTGACCGCCGAACCGCGGCCAGCGGCGCGCCCTCGACGACTCGGCCGGCGCGCAGCAGCACCGCTGCCGCCTCACCGGGCGGCCCGCAGACGAGATTTACGCAGAAATGCATTCCGTAGGTGAAATATACGTACGCGTGCCCCGGCTCCCCGAACATCACCTCGTTGCGAGCTGTCTTCCCTCGGAACGCGTGCGATGGCGGATCAGCGCTTCCCATATAAGCCTCGACCTCGACGATCTCGGCGGCCACCACGCCATCGGGAAGCTCATGCACGAGCACGCAGCCGAGCAACTCGGGCGCGACCTCGGTGGCGGGCCGGTCGAAGAATTCACGCCGAAGCGGTGCTGGCCAAGGGGGACGACCCCCTATCGACCCCCGCCCGCCAAGCCCGGTCATCAGGCCGCCGCCCACGCCGCGTCGCGCTGCACCGTCCCCCGCAGGTCGGCTAGCTGCCTGGCTACCTGGCCAGGCGCGGTACCACCATAGGTGTTCCGCGCGGCGAGCGCGCCCGTCACCGACAGCACGCTTCGAACATCGGGGGTGAAAAACGGCGACACCTTGGCCAGGTCCTCATCACTGACGTCGCCCAGCTCGCAGTCATTGACCTCGCACCACACTACGAGATGTCCGACCGCCTCGTGCGCCTCGCGGAACGGCACGCCTCGCTTCACCAATAGTTCCGCCAAGTCGGTGGCTAGCACGTGGCCAGCGGCAGCCTGCCGCGCAAGTCTTTCCGAATGAAAGCTCATCGAGCTTACGAGCCCGGCCATCGCTGGCAGCACGAGCAGCAGCGTGTCCACGGCGTCGAAGACTGGTTCCTTGTCCTCCTGCAAGTCCCTGTTGTAGGTCAGCGGCAGTCCCTTGAGCGTGGCCAGCAGCCCGGTAAGCCCGCCGATCAAGCGGCCGGCCTTGCCGCGAGCGAGCTCGGCGACATCCGCGTTCTTCTTCTGCGGCATGATCGACGAGCCGGTCGCGTAGGCGTCGTCGATCTCGGCCCAGCCGAACTCGTGCGACGTCCAGAGCACGACCTCTTCGCCGAGTCTGGACAGGTGCACCCCAGCGAGCGCCGCGGTGAAGCAGAACTCGGCGGCGAAGTCCCGGTCGGCCACCGCGTCCATCGAGTTCGCAGCCGGCGCGTCGAACCCAAGCTCGGCCGCGACCGCCTCGGGATCGAGCGGCAACGAGGATCCGGCCAGCGCACCTGAGCCCAGCGGTGAGATCGCCGCTCGCTTGTCCCAGTCCCGCAGCCTAGCCACGTCCCGGGCGAACGCCTGCACGTGCGCGAGCAACTGGTGCGACAGCAACACCGGCTGGGCGTGCTGAGTATGCGTCAGCCCAGGCGCCGGAGTCGGCGGATCAGCGGCCAGATGCCGATCCGCCTGCTCCATCAGCGCCTGCTGCAGCTCAATCAGCCGGGCGGCGACCTGCCGAGCATGATCGCGCAGATAGAGCCGCAGGTCGGTGGCCACCTGATCGTTCCGACTCCGGCCCGCGCGCAGCTTGCCGCCCAGGGAGCCCACGCGTTCGAGTAGCCCGCGTTCCAGCGCGGTGTGCACATCTTCGTCGGCGACAGTCGGTCGGAACGCGCCGCTCCGGCAATCGCGCTCCAGGCTCTCCAGCGCGCCGAGCAGCCTGCCTAGCTCGGCCTCGTCGAGCAGCCCGGCCTTGTGCAGCACGCGCGCGTGCGCCTTCGACGCGAGCAAGTCATACGGGGCGAGCCGCCAGTCGAACTGCACGCTGACCGAAAGCCTGGCCAGCGCCTCAGCCGGTCCCGACTCGAACCGCCCGCCCCACAACCGCACCGGCCCCGTTGCCTCAGTGCTCACCACTAGCTCCCATGTCGTCCGCTCGGCCCGCACGGACAAGCTATCGCCTTGTTACACGCCAGCCGCAGCCGCCTTGCGGTCGCGTTCGGAGGCGATCTTGCTTGGCAGGCCCCAGAGCTCGACGAAACCCTTGGACAGCTTCTGGTCGAACAGGTCGCCGGTGTCGTACGTGGCTAGCCCATAGTCGTAGAGCGCCAGCGGGCTGCGGCGGCCGGTCACCACGGCCTGTCCTGCTTGAAGTCTGACTCGCACGTCGCCGGTCACGTTCTTTGACGCCTGGACCATGAACGCCTCAAGCGAGCCTCGCAGCGGCGAGAACCACAGGCCGTCGTACGCCAGTTCGGTCCAGCGCTGGCTGGCCGTGCGCTTGAACCGCGCCAGATCGCGTTCGAGGCAGACGTTCTCTAGCTCGGCGTGGGCGGCGATCAGCGCGATCGCGCCTGGAGCCTCGTAGATTTCCCGGCTCTTGATGCCGACTAGGCGGTCTTCGACAATGTCGATGCGGCCGACGCCGTGGACGCCAGCAAGCGCGTTCAGTTCGGTGATGATCGCCAGCGGCGACAGCGGGCGGCCGCCGATCGCGTGCGGTAGGCCGTCGGTAAAGCTGATCGTGACCTCGGTGGCTGGCCCGCCCGCGGCCGGATCTTGCGTGTAGCTCCAGACGTCGTCGTGGGGGGCCTCCCAGATGTCTTCCAGGTGGCCGGTCTCGATGCTTCGGCCCCAGACGTTCTGGTCGATCGAGTACGGCGACTTCACTGTGACGTCGATCGGCAGGCCCTTGGCGGTAGCGAACTCGATCGCCTTGTCCCTGGTCATCCCCGAGTCGCGGACCGGCGCGAACACCGTGACGTCCGGCGCCAGGCTGGCGATCCCGACCTCGAACCTGACCTGGTCGTTCCCCTTGCCCGTGCAGCCGTGCGCGACCACGCTCGCGCCGTACTCGCGAGCCACTCGGGCCAGGTGGCTCACGATCACCGGCCGGGACAGCGCCGAGACGAGCGGGTACTTGTCCATATAGAGCGCGTTCGCCCGGAGCGCGGGCATGCAGTAGTCGTCGGCAAACTCGTCCCTGGCGTCGACGACCACGGCCTCCGCCGCACCGCAGGCCAGCGCCCTAGCCTTGATCGTCTCCAGATCCTCGCCCCCCTGGCCGACGTCGACCGCCAGCGCGATCACCTCGGCGCCGGTCTGCTCCGCGATCCAGCCGATCGCGACCGACGTGTCCAGCCCTCCGGAATAGGCGAGTACAACTCGCTGCGTCACGTTCCCCTCCTTGAGAATTAGTCGTGAGAATTAGTCGGTAGACGGACCGGAGCGCAGGGCCTTAACCCGCCGCTCGGCCAGCCGAAGAAATGTCCCGGCCAGGTCATCCCCGCCGGCCGGGTCACGAGCAACGACGAGCACAGTGTCGTCCCCTGCCACCGTGCCGAGTACAGCCTTCATGCCACTTCGGTCGATCATCGACGCCATGAGCTGAGCTGCACCTGGTGGCGTCTTGAGGACGACTAGGTTGCCGCTTGCCTCCGCCGAGAGCAGCAGGTCGGTCGCGACCTTGCCCAGCGCGGCGATCGCGCTGCCGGGCAAGCCGCTGAGCAGACCAGGTCGCGGGGCGTCGACGATGGACGGCGGTATGGGACCATCGGGGTGGTCGGGCGGCAGGGCGTAGAACAGCGCGCCGTCCGGCCCGCGGAGCCGCACCGCGCCAATCTCGTCAAGGTCGCGTGACAGCGTCGCCTGCGTCACGAAGACGCGTTGCTCGGCTAGCCGGTCGACGAGTTCCTCCTGCGACCTGACCGGCTTGCTGGTCTCGGCGAGTATCGCCGCGACCTTAGCCTGCCTGGCCGCCTTGGTAGCCGGCGCGCTCACCGCGCCGACCCGGTTCACAGGGGCCGTCGCAGGATCTCGTTGGCCTCGGCCAAGATTGCGGGCAACGCGCCCACGAAGGATTCGGCTTGCTCCAGCTCTAGTATGAGCGGCGGCGCGAGCCTGATGGCGTCCGGCTGGACGGCGTTCACCAGGAAGCCTGACTTCGCCGCGGCCGCCTCGACCGCCCACGCGGCCGGTTCGGTGAGCGCGATGGCCTGCCAGAGTCCCAGGCCGCGGACACCGGCGACCAGCCCGTGGTCGATCGAGCCAAGCTCGCTCGCCAGCTTCGCCCCTACCTGCTTGACGCGGCCGAGCAGGCCGTCGCGCTCGATCGTGTCGAGCACGGCCAGCGCGGCCGCGCAGGCGACCGGGTTTCCGCCGAACGTGCTGCCGTGATCGCCCTTGACAAACCCCATGCCGCTGCGCCCGATCCCGACGCAAGCCCCGATCGGCAACCCGCCGCCCAGCCCCTTGGCTAGCGTGATCACGTCGGGCACGACACCTTCGGCCTGGAACGCGAACCATTCTCCCGTCCGGCCAATACCGCTTTGGATCTCATCGAGCACCAGCAACGCGCCGGCCTCGTCGCACGCCGCCCGCGCCGCGGCCAGGTAGCCAGCCGGCGCCGGCACCACCCCGCCCTCGCCCAGGCACGGCTCAAGAAAGACTCCGGCGCAGTCCGGCCCGACAGCGGCTGCCAGCGCGGCCGCGTCGCCGAAGGGCACAAACCTAACTTCAACCCCGAAAGGCTGGAAAATATCCCGGATCGAGCTCTTGCCGGTCAGGCCGAGCGAGCCCATGGACCGGCCGTGGAACCCGTTCTTCGCGGCCACGAACACCGGTCGATGGGGTCCCTGCAAGCGCCGAACCAGCTTGAAGGCAGCCTCGTTCGCCTCGGTCCCTGAGTTCGCGAAGAACACCCGTCCGTCTGCCCCGATCAGCCCGAGCAGTCTTTCGGCCAACGCGATCTGACCTTCGTGCGCGTAGAGGTTCGAGATGTGGGCCAGCTTGCCGACCTGCTCGCTGACCGCCGCGACGATCGCCGGATGGGCGTGTCCGAGCGCGCTGACCGCGATGCCGCCGACCAGGTCCAGGTAGGAATTGCCGTCGGTGTCCCAGACCACGCAGCCCTCGCCCTTGGCGAGCACGAGCTCGGGTACTCCGTAGTTGGGCATCATTGCCGCCGCGTAGCGCTCCTTGAGCTGTCGTGCCGGAGGCGCGCCAAATGAACCCTGCGTCGCCGTCCCTGTCGCTGTCGCATCGAGTGCTGTCATGCTGCCCTGGCCTCTCCGTCCGGCACGACCATCGTGCCTATCCCCGAATCGGTGAAGATCTCCAGCAATACGGCGTGCGGCAACCGCCCGTCGAGCACGTGCGCCTTCGGAACACCGCCGGTCACCGCGGCCAGGCACGCCGTCATCTTCGGGATCATGCCGTCGCTGAGCGTCGGCAGCATCGCCGCAAGCTCGCTGACGCCCAGTTCGCTGATCACCTGCGGCGGCCGATCAGCGGCTGGCGGCGCGCTCCCGGGCCAGTCCGCGTAAAGTCCGGCGACATCGGTGAGGACGACAAGCTTGGCCGCCCCGAGCGCCACCGCGAGCGCGGCGGCGGCGGTGTCCGCGTTCACGTTGAGCACCTCGGCGTCCTCGCTGCGGGCCACGCTCGAGATGACCGGGACCCGACCGTCGGCGATCAAGGCGTTGATCGCGCCCGGATTCACCGACTCGACCTCGCCGACGTGCCCGATGTCGATCGACTCGCCTGCCTCGCCCGTCACCTGGATCCGGCGGGCGGTCAGCAGGTGGGCGTCCTCTCCGGACATGCCGACGGCGAACGGTCCGTGCCGGTTGATCAGCCCGACCACGTCCCTGTTCACCTGGCCGGTCAGCACCATCCGCACCACGTCCATCGCCTCGGTCGTGGTGACCCGCAGCCCACCGCGGAACGTCGACTCCATGCCGAGCCTGTCCAGGTGCGCGTTGATCTGCGGTCCCCCGCCATGCACCACTACCGGACGCAGTCCCGCGTACCGCAAGAACACGATGTCCTGGGCGAACGCGACCCTGAGCGCAGCGTCGGTCATCGCGTGCCCGCCGAACTTGATCACGACGACCTGGCCGTGGAACCGCTCGAGCCACGGCAGCGCCTCGATCAACGTCGCCGCCTTGGCCAGCGCGCTCGCGGGTTCACCGATCATGTCGAGTACGCCGAGTTCTCGTGCACGTAGGCGGCGGACAAGTCGGTGGTGCGGATCGTCGCGGCCGCGGGTCCAGCGGACAGGTCGACGGTGACGGTCACGTCTTTCGGCCGCAGGTCGACACCCGATCGGGACTCGGCTTGCGCACCGTTCTTGCACACCAGGACGCCGTTGATCGCGACGTTGATCTGGTCTGGGTCGAACGCCGCGCTCGTGGTACCGACAGCGGCGAGCACCCGACCCCAATTCGGGTCTTCGCCGGTGATGGCGCACTTGAACAGGTTCGATCTGGCCACGGCCCGCCCGACGGCGACCGCGTCATCCTCGCTGTCGGCGCCGACCACCTGGATCGAGATCGCCTTGGTCGCGCCTTCGGCGTCGTACATCATCTGCCGGGCCAGGTCATCGCAAGCAGCGGTGAGCATCGAGCCGAACTCGGCCGGATCGGGCTTGATCCCGGATGCTCCGCTGGCGAGCAGCAGCACGGTGTCGTTCGTCGACATGCAGCCATCGGAATCCAGCCGGTCGAACGTCGCCCGCACGGCCGCATGCAACGCCTTGTCGAGCTCGCTGGCCGCGAGGTCGGCGTCAGTGGTGAGCACGACGAGCATCGTCGCCAGCGCCGGAGCCAGCATCGCGGCGCCCTTGCCCATCCCGCCGATTTGATAGCCGCGCCCCTGAACGACGGTGGTCTTCGGCACCGTGTCGGTCGTCATGATCGCGGTCGCCGCCACCGATCCTCCGGTGGCTGAGGCGCCGACGACAGCCGCGTCGATCCCGACCAGCAACTGGTGCATCGGCAGTCGCTCTCCGATCAGCCCGGTCGAGCAGACGGCTATCTCACTGACCGGCACTTCCAGCAGGTTCGCTAGATGCTGCGCGGTCTGCTCGGTGTCGGCGTACCCGGCCGCGCCGGTGCAGGCGTTGGCGCCACCGGAGTTGAGCACGACGGCGCGAACCTGCCCGTCCGCGACGATCTGCTGGCTCCACTTGACCGGTGCGGCTTTCACCCGGTTGGAGGTGAAGACGGCCGCCGCGCTCGCGGCCGGTCCGTCATTGATCACCACGGCAACATCAGGCTTGCCTGAGTTCTTGATGCCCGCGGCCACGCCGGCTGCCCTGAATCCAAGCGGTCCGGTCACGCTCATGGCGCTACTCCGATTGAGGTAAGGCCGGCTGCCTCAGGCAAGCCGAGCATCAGGTTGGCGTTCTGAATGGCTTGGCCAGCCGCGCCTTTTCCGAGGTTGTCAATCGCGGCGACAATCGTCGCCCGGCCCGTTCTGGGGTCTGCAGCCGCTTGCAGAACCGCGCCGTTCGAGCCGGCCACTGCGGCCGTGTGCGGCCAGTGCCCCTCCGGCAGCACGCGGACGAAAGGCTCCGCCTCGTAGCCGCTGAGCAGCGCTTCGCGCAACGCGGCGGTGTCGACTCCCTGCCCCGCCAGCCTGGCCGTGCAGGTCGCGAGGATGCCGCGCGGCATCGGCACGAGCACCGGCGTGAAAGAGACCGTGACCGCGGCCGCTTCGCCACCCGACTCGCCCGCGATGACCTCGCCGAGCGCCTGCTCGATCTCCGGGGTATGCCGGTGCGTCCCAGCCGCCTGATAGGCGCTGACCGACCCCATCACCTCGCTGCCGAGCAACTCGGCGCGCAACGTGCGCCCAGCTCCCGACGTCCCCGAGGCGGCGACGACCACGATGTCGATCGGCTCGATCAGGCCGAGCGCCACCAGCGGCGCCAGCGCGAGGATCGCGGACGTCGAGTAACAACCCGGCGCGGCGACCCGGCTGACCGACGTGATCAGCGGCCGGGCACCCGGCAGCTCCGGCAACCCGGTGACCCACCGGCCGGCATGCACGCCCCCATAGTGCCGAACCCAGGCGCCAGCATCGGCAAGCCTGAAGTCAGGGCCGAGATCGACTACCTTGATCTCGTCGGCCACGTCAGCCGCCAGCGCCGCGGACTGACCACTCGGCAGCGCCATGAACACCAGGTCGCAGTCGGCCTGCTTGATCGCCTGCTGCGGCTCGAACGTCAGCCCGCCCAGACGCGGATCACCAGCGAGGTGCCGGTGCACCTCAGCCACGGTCTTTCCCGCGCTGCTGTCAGCGGTCAGTACCGAAACCTCGAACCGCGGGTGCCCGGCGATGAGCCGCAACAACTCCCCGCCCGCATACCCGCTAGCCCCGGCCACCCCGACCCGCACCACAACCGACCCTCCGCTCAGAACCGCTTCAAACCGACCCACCGCCTGGGCCTCGTTCGCATTATTATGCATTTCCATGTTTGATTATGCAAGTAAGCTCGGGTGTCGTACCCAGGCTCCGCGGCGCGGCATCCTTGAAGGTGCTACGGCGGGAGACTCAGGTTGACGTATTAGCGGGCGAAACGCCGGGTTCGGCTGCCCGACTACCGGTAGCTAGCGCATGATGATGAGGCGCAGGAAGGAGACGTCATGCAGACCGGTGGCCGTTCGAGTCTGACCGGCGCATTCTGGCGTGCTCAGACCGGCCACATCGTGCTGATCGCACTGCTGCTCGCCACCGCTATCGGCTGCGGCAGCGCTCCGGCCAAGACCAAGCCAAAGGTCACAGCCTGCGGGACAACAAAGACAGCGGCGAACGTCCCGATCCACGTCGAGGTCACGTCGGGCCACGTAAGCTGCGCGACCGCCATGAGCATCGAGCAAAAGTACGCCCAGGCGATCAGGTCGGGCCTAGAACCAGGCAACGGGGGCGGCGGCCCCGTCAAGGTCAACGGCTGGACCTGCCAGGGCTACGCGACCCCGGTCGTGCTCCACACCGGCAAGGCATCCAAGTGCGTCAAAGACGGCACCGAAATCCTCGCCATCCTCCCCACGTCCGCCTAACCCTCCCGAGCCAGCCGGGAGCCCACGCTGCGCACGCAACCCCGAAGCTAGGCCCGAGCCCCGAACCAGGAGCGTCTGCCGATGCCTAGGCGCTGCGGAGGGCGGCGCCGGTGCGGCGGGCGGCTTCGGCTACCGCCGCGTCTCTTGCTACGGCGACGTCGTCATCGGTCAGCGTTCTGTCCGCGGCCCTGAACCGCAGGGTGTACGCCAGCGACTTGCGACCTTCCCCGGTCTGCTCGCCGGTGTACACGTCGAACAGCCGGACCTGCTCGAGCAGGGTCTGCGTGCCTGCCGAGGCCGCGCCAGCCACGAGCGCCGCCTCGACCTCGGATGCCGGGACGGTGTCGGGTACCACGAGCGCGACATCCTGGGTCGCGATCGGGTACCCGGAGATAACCGGTGCCTGCACCGGGGGAAGGTCGACCGCGACCCGCTCGATGGCCGACAGGTCCAGTTCCATCGCGCAGGTTCTCGGAGCCAGTTTGAACGCGCTGACGACTCGCGGGTGCAACTCGCCCGCATGGCCCACGATTACGGGATCGGACCCGTCCGGCTCTATGACGAACTCGGCGCACCGGCCCGGATGCCAAGGCTCGCGCTGGCCTGCCCGGACCGAATAGGGCACCCGCGAGGTACCCAGCACGGTTCGCGCCGCCTCGATCGCATCGTAGAACGTCGCCTGCCGACCGTCGCCCCACCAGCCATCGGCCTCGATCTTGCCGGTCAGCACGCACGCGGCGAGCCGGGGTTGATCAGGCAGCGCGGCATCGAGCAAACCAGTCTCTTCGACCGTCGGCCTGCGGTCTACGGCCAGCACCGGCGCCGCACCAGCCCCCCGCGCCGACCCGTCCGAGCCATCGAGCCCGAGCCTGAACGCGTGCCCAACCTCGAACAACGCCAGGTCAGCGAACCCGCGTCCGGCATTCCTGTTCACCACCCGAAACAGCCCAGGCAGCAACGCGCTGCGCATCAGCGGCTCTTCGCCGGAGATCGGATTGGCGAGCCTGACGGCCCGCCGCCGTACGTCGTCGGCCGGAAGACCCATCCGGTCGAAGTCCGCCTCCGAGCCAAACGGGCTGCTGATCACCTCCACGTACCCGGCCCCAGCGAGCGCCTGGCCGATCAAGATGCGCAACCGCTGGGCCGGTGTCCTGCCCTTGCCGGCTGGCGCCTTCGGCATCGTAATGCCGATCCGCCCGTAACCCTCCAGCCGAATGACCTCTTCGGCCAGGTCGTTCGGGTCGGTCAGGTCTGGCCGCCACGACGGCGGCTGCACTGTGAGCCGGTCGTCACTGCCGACGACAACCTCGCAGCCGACCTCGCGCAGCCGGCGCGCGACCGTCTCGGTCCCGTAATCCAGGCCAGCCACCCGGCCCGGCAGATCCGCCGAGATCACGATCCGCGCCGGCTCGATCGGCACGGTCGCGAGTGAGTAGCCAGCTACGGCTGTGCCGCCGCCGAGCGCGGCGAGCAACTCGACCGCCTTGGCGGACGCCCGGAGCGGCAGTTCGTAGTCCACGCCCCGCTCGAACCTCGCCGACGCCTCGCTGAACAACCGGTGCCGCCTGCTCATCCGAGCCGTGCCCGGCGCGCTGAAGTGGGCCGCCTCGATCACCAGGTCGGTTGAGGTCTCGCTGACCTCGGTCGCCAGGCCGCCCATCGTGCCTGCCATCGAGATCGGCCCGGACGAGTCGGTGATCAAAATATCGTCCGGATCAAGCTGGCGCACGACATGATCGAGTGTCTCCAGCTTCTCCCCCGGCTCGGCCCGGCGTACCACAATCGGACCCCGCAGCTCAGACCGGTCGAACGCGTGCAGCGGCTGGCCCAACTCGAGCATGAGGTAGTTGGTGACGTCGACAGCCAGCGACACGCTGCGCAGGCCGGCCCTAGCCAGCCTGATCCGCATCCGCAGCGGCGTCGGCCGCTTGGGATCAATGCCGTGCACCTCGCGCAGCGCGAACCGGTCGCACGCGGTCGGGGCAGCGATACTCGCCTGGTAGACCCCGGGACTGGCCGCGTCGCCTTTGCCGAGAACGCCCGCCGGGTCGGTGTAACCGACCTCGAAGGCGCTAGCCAGTTCCCTGGCCATGCCCCTGATCGACAGCGCGTGCCCCTTGTCGGGCGTGACGTTCACATCCAGCACCACGTCACGAAGCCCCGCGTAGGTGACGAAGTCCGCGCCGAGCGGCGAGTCCGGTGACAGCACCAAGATGCCCGAGTGGTCGTCGCCGAGCGCGAGTTCGGCCGCCGAGCAGATCATGCCGTCCGACAACCGCCCGTAAGCCGGCCGCGCGGCAATCTCGAACCCGCCCGGCAACGACGCGCCCGGAAGCGCGAGCGCCACCAGATCCCCGACGGCGAAGTTCACCGCCCCGCAGATTACCGACCGTTCGTCCGAATCTGACGGCCCGGACGTAACCCGGCAGTACCTGATCGGCTTCTTGTGCCCGGTCAGTTCCTCGATGTCGAGCACTCGCGCCACAACTACACCGGAGACGTCGTGCCCGACCGGCTGCATCCCCTCGATCTCGAGCCCGACCGCGGTGAGCCGTCGCGCCACCTCGGCCGAATCGACCGGCTCTGGCAGTGGCGAATACTCAAGCAGCCAGGAAAGCGGAACTAGCATCTACGCCTCCTCTCCGAATGCCCGGCTGAACCTCACATCGCCTTCAACCGTGTCCCTGATGTCGTTCAGCCCGTTCCTGATCATCAGCGACCGCTCGATGCCAAGGCCGAACGCGAACCCGCTGTACTTGTCCGGGTCGATGCCGCAAGCGATCAGAACCCGCGGGTTGACCATGCCGCAACCGGCGATCTCGATCCAGCCCTGCGACCTGCACACCCGGCAGGGCGCCCCACCAGCTTCCGCGGACGCCCCGCGACAGACGTGGCACTCCATCGACACATCGGCGGACGGCTCGGTGAACGGGAAGTAGTCAGGCCGCAACCTGGTCCGTAGCCCGGGTCCGAACATCGCCTCGACAAACGCCGTGATCGCACCGCGCAGGTGCGCCATCGTCAGGCCCTCGTCCACCGCGAGCCCTTCGATCTGGTGGAACACAGGGCTGTGCGTGGCATCGAGCGGGTCGCTGCGGAAGCACTTGCCCGGGCTCACCACGTACAGCGGGAGCGGCCTGGTCAGCATCGCCCTGATCTGCACTGGCGAGGTGTGAGTGCGCAAGACCTTGCCGGACCGAGGGGAATCACCGGGACCGGCCACGAAGAACGTGTCCTGCATCTCCCGCGCCGGGTGGTCGGGCGGGAAGTTCAGCGCGTCGAAGTTGTACCACTCGGCCTCGACCTCGGGACCCTCGGCGATCTCGTAACCCATCCCGATGAACACGTCGGCCAGCCGGTCGGCCAGCGTCACGACCGGATGCCTGGCCCCGGCCGGACTCCTGTCCCACGGCAGCGTGACATCGCCCACCTCGTCGACGAGGACCCTGCGGTCCCGGTCGGCTTCGATCTCGGCCTGCCGCGCCGTGTGCGCCTCGTTGAGGATTCGCTTCGCCGCGCTCACCCGGCGACCCGCCTCGGCCTTGGCCTCAGGCGGCAGCGCGCCAATCTCAGCGCTGGCCAGGATCAGCGGGGCCCGCCCGCCCAGATGGGCGAGCCTGGCGGCCTTCAGCTCATCGAACGTAGCCGCGCCTTGAATAGCGGCCAGCGCCGCGTCCGTCATCCGCTTGACCTCGTCGGGCGCGAGCGCGGCCACTCGCACCGGGTCATAAGTCTTATTCGGTGCTGACATCTGGCATAAATCCCGTTCTCTATCGATCACCGGAAGTCGGCTAAAACCAAAACCATTACGCTTTTAGAAAGATTCGCACTGGTAACCGTTCTTACTTGAGCCCGGTCAGCCGCGGGGGAAACCGGGGTGCTCCCCCCAAGGCGGCACCGCCGGATTCCGGACAATCGCCCGCCTTGGGCTAAGCCGAAAGGCCCCCCGGGCTAACGCCAACAAGAGGCTCCCGGTCGTCCCCGGGCTAGCACCTCGGGCATTGCGGGGTGCCCCCCCGAGCTGGCAGAGTTGCGCCCGCCGGTCAGCGCCCGATCTACTCAGCCGTGATCTGGGGCACCAGCGGGCATGGTAAATCGGAACTCCGCACCACCGCCAGGCGCCCGCGCCACGCTGATTGATCCTCCGTGAGCCTCGACGAGACCCTTGACGATGAACAGGCCGAGTCCGGCGCCGCCGCGCCGCTTCGCCCGCCAGAACTGGCGGAAGACGACAGGCGCGAACTCAGGCGCGATCCCCGGACCCTCGTCGCGGACCGAAACCGCGATACCAGGCCCGTCATAGACCAGCGCCGACTCAATCACGGTAGTAACGGTACCAGCACCGTGCCTGACGGCGTTCTCAATAAGGTTGGCCAGGATCTGGTCGATCTTGTCCGCGTCCAGCCAGGCCTCTGGCAGCCCGTCAGCCACATGGATCTTGAACCTGCTCGCCGCTTCGCCAGCCGCCACCCGGCCGGCGATGAGCTTGGACACCCGCGCCGCCATGTCGACGACTTCCTTGTGCAAGACGATCCGGCCAGCCTCGATCCGGGATACGTCGAGCAGTTCGGTGATCAGGCGGGTCACCCGGTCGGCGTCGGCGTTGACGGTCTCGAGCATGAGTCGCTTCTGGTCGTCGGTGAATCGAGGCCACTTGTTGAGCAGCGTGGCGGTGAAACCCTTGACGCTGGTCAGTGGCGATCTGAGTTCGTGGGCGACGGTGGAGACCAGGTCAGCCCTGGTGCGCTCCAGCCGGGTCCGCGCGACCGCGCTGCGCAGCGTGACGGTCAGTCGCTGCACCGCGCCGCGTTCGTCGGGCTGCCCGACCCTGGACTTGCGCACGTATCCGATCGTGACCAGCAGTTCGGTGCCGTCAGCCAAAAACAGCGACCGCTCGGGATGCCTGGTCCTGATCGACAGCCCGTCGTACGGCCGGGATATTCGCCACCAGCACTGTCCTTCGCTGTCCGCCAATGGCAGCGCCGCTGGCAGGGCCTTGCCGATCGCCTGCGCGGCTATGATCCCGGTCAGCCGTTCCGCGGCCTGGTTAAAAATGACGACAACGCCATTGTGGTCGGCGACGATAAGCCCATCGGGCAGTTCGTCAGCGCTCAACAGGACCGATGTGCTGGCGCAAAGAGGACGACACATCGGGCGCGACGCTCGCCACGCTTACCTGCCGGTCCACTTATCCTGCTCGCCCGCCAAGCCCTGTCACCTTCGCCGAACCGCTACCCCGGCACGCAGCATCTCATCGTCTCGGGTCCGGGGGGTAGCCCGCGACGACTAGCCCGCCATAGCCACCTTGGGTGACCCAGCCCAAGCCGCTCATGACGCAACGTAACCAAAGCCTAGCGTGTCAGGTGACCTGTGCGGCACCCCTGTGCATGAGCACGTGCAGATGCGTACAAACAGACCGCCGCGGCGGCCGCCAGATTCAGGCTTTCCGCGCGGCCGTAAATCGGCACGGCCACGGCCTCGTCGGCGAGCGCGAGCAGGTCGGAAGGCAGCCCCCAGGCCTCGTTGCCGAACACCCAGGCGGTGGACCGGCTGAGCTTGCCAGTGTCGGCGAGCTGATCAAGGCTGAGACTCGCACTGCCGTCGGCAGCGAATACGGTCAGCCCAGTCCGCCGGACCGCTTCGGCCGCCTGCACTAGCGGAACTCCGATAACAACCGGCAGGTGGAACAGTGATCCGGCGGACGATCGGACGCACTTGCTGTTGTAAGGGTCGACCGACGCGTCAGCGAAGATCACTCCGTCCGCGCCAGCGGCGTCAGCCGTGCGAAGCACGGTGCCAGCGTTGCCAGGGTCGCGAACGTTAGCGAGGATGACAACCAGTCGCGGCGACGCGGCGACCAGGTCGGCCAGCGACACGTCGAGGAACGGGCAGACCGCGAGCAATCCCTGCGGCGTAACAGTCTGCGCGAGCTCAGCCATCAACTCGCCGCTGACCTCGCACACGGAAATGTTCGCAGCCGCCACCGCGTCGACAAGGTCGCTGTGCCGGGCCCGCGCAGGCGCGGTGACGAACAACTCGGTGACTAGGTTGCCGGCGAGTGCCTCTCTGACCGCCTGCGGGCCCTCAGCGAGGAAAAGCCTCATCCGTTCCCGCTGCGAGCGCTTGGCAAGCTGCCGTGCCTGTTTTAGCCCAGGGAGGCGCTGTATCTGACCGGGGGGACACCCCCCGGAGCCCTCCAATCGTCGGGGCGCCTTTGGGCGCCGCCTTCCCTCCTCGCTCAGTCGCTTCGCTCCCTCACTCGTCAGTCCAGGCGGCACCGCGCCCCGACCTCCCGGACGCTTCGACAATGCTGTCTAGGCCTGGAGGGGTGCTAGGCAGCGGCGGACCTTGGGGCGTCTACGTCGGCTGGGAGCGCCTTGCGCGCCGTTTCGACCAGCGCGGCGAAGGCCGCTGCGTCGTTGACCGCGAGTTCGGCCAGCATCTTGCGGTCAACGTCCACGCCCGCGATCTTCAGACCCTGGATAAACCGGTTGTAAGTGATGCCCTCGGCCCTGGCCGCAGCGTTGATGCGCTGAATCCACAGCCGACGGAACGCGCCCTTGCGATCCTTGCGGTCGCGGTAGGCGTAGGTCATGGAGTGCAGTTGCTGCTCCTTGGCCTTGCGGTACAACCTGGACCGCTGGCCGCGGTAGCCGCTCGCCCGCTCGAGTACTACCCTGCGCTTTTTGTGGGCATTGACCGCCCGCTTTACGCGCGCCATGTGTTCGACTCCCTCACGTCGGACCGGGTCACTTGCCCAGCAGCTTCTTTACTGTCTTCAGGTTGTCGGGTGACAGCGTCACTTCGTTATCCAGGCGGCGGGTCCGCGTGCTCGGCTTGTGCTCAAAATAGTGCTGCCGATTCGCCCGGCGGCGCATGATCTTGCCGGTACCGGTTATCCGGAAGCGTTTCTTAGAACCGCTGTGCGTCTTCATCTTCGGCATCTTCGCCGCATCCTTCATTCATGCGTGCGCGAGGCACGCGTCCTTTACGTACCTGCCGAAGGTCAGCCGACCGGCGGGTACGTCTTTTCCCTGCTCCTGACCGGTGTGTCCGGTTAGCCTCCGCTATCCGCTGCGGCGTTGCCAGGGTCGCCAGCCCGGGCGCGCGGCGGTGGTACGCCATTTCCTTCGCTCGGCTTGGCGGCCGACGGCCGAGGTGCGCTCGGCTTAGGTGGTGCCGGGCGCGGCGAACCAGCCGGCACTGGACCTGGCTTCGGCGCGGTCGGCCTCGGCGCCGCCGGACGCGGTGCGGCGGTGCCAGCGGGCCCTGGCCGGGGCGCCGCCGGTTTTGGCGCGCTACCCGCTGGACCTGGCCTTGGCGCGGTCGGACGCGGCGGAGCTGTCCTTGGCGCGCCTGGCGCCGTTGGGCCTGGCCGCGGCGCCGCGGGCCTGGCCTGGGGTCCCGCACTCGCCGCTGGGGCGGCGGGGGCAGCCTGGGCAGCCGCGGCGGCAGACAGGTCGTCAGCCTGCGTGGCTGAACCCGTGCCAGCCGATCCCTGGTGTGCTGGCGCGGTCGCACGGCTGACTGTAACCGCAGCGGCAGGCGCTGGCCTGGCTGCCGCCTGCACCGCAGGCTCTGGCCGGCTAACGATAGCCAGGTCGGCCAGGTCGGCCAGGTCGCCGTGGCTAGCCTGAGCCGACGGCGCGGCCGCCCGAGCGCTCGCCCGTTCTGGTCCGCGTACCGCCTTGGCCTCGGTCTTCTTACGGTGCGGGCCGATCACCATGATCATGTTCCGGCCGTCTTGCTTCGGCTGGGACTCGACGAAGCCAAGTTCTTCCACGTCCCCGGCCAGTCGCTGGAGCAGCTTGTAGCCGAGTTCTGGCCTCGACTGCTCGCGTCCGCGGAACATGATCGTCACCTTGACCTTGTCGCCCTGCCGAAGGAACCGCTCGACGTGGCCTTTCTTGGTGCCGTAGTCATGCGGATCAATCTTCGGGCGGATCTTGATTTCCTTGATGACCGTCTGTGCCTGGTTCTTGCGCGATTCCCTCGCCTTGAGCGCGGACTCGTACTTGAACTTCCCGTAGTCCATTAGCTTGCAGACCGGCGGCCGCGCCGTCGGCGCGACTTCGACTAGGTCCAGGTCCGCTTCCTGAGCTAGCCGGAGCGCGTCGTTGATCGACACGATCCCCACCTGCTCACCTGACGGTCCTACCAGCCGTACTTCAGGCACCCGGATACGTTCGTTGATTCGAGGTTCAGTGCTGATGTGACCTCCTGCGTCACTATCAACCTGACCGGGTCCGTCCCGATCAGGTACTGCATTCCACCCATGCGGAACGCAAAAAGCCCCGCACAGGTCGCATGCGGGGCCACCACGCGGTCTGCGCGACAGCGCTCGTGAGCCAACCGCTCTCAAGCCACGCCGCGTCAGCCACGCGACGCATCCGGACTGGCTCGCTCATCGCGGGCACGCCCAGCGCGTCCGGCCTCAGCCAGCCGACCCGGAAGCCGACTAGCCGACCAGGTAGCCGATCGCGAGCCAACGGACTTCCGCTGCCTCGCCGGCCGTTCCGCCGGTCGGTTGATAACCGGCGGATCGACTTGGCTGCCTGGACTAATACCCGCCAACAGCACCGCGCACTGCGATTCTTACCACGGGGCGCGGCCACGCTGGCTAGGTGGGAGGTGGCCGAGGTGGTCCTCCGCTTCTGGTCCGGCGGGATGCACCGGACCGTTAAGTTCTGCCCCTAGGCTACCGCATACAGCCGACGTAGTCATATCACAGCTCGGTCCTGTATCCGCAGGTCAGTAGTTCCGGGCGGGCTGGGCGTGGTTCCGGGGCGGCTCAGTACGGTAGCGGAGGTCCACGATCGCGGAGTCTTTGTGCGTACGCTCCGGAAAATTTGGCGGCCAGCGTCTACATTGAGGTGGGCTCGCGAACCGACCTCATGGTCCGGGCCCGGTGAGGTGATGCCGGTTCAGTCCGGCGCGAGGGTGAAGCAGAGCACTTATCATCACTTTTGGTGATGGCTTTGTCCGGTTTACCCAAGTTTGCCGGGGCCTGGAGCAACCAAAACTGATGATAAGTCATCCAGCGGCCTGCTTAAGCGACAGCCTCATCACCCGCAAAACTCTCCTTAAAGTATGATTCTCCGCAAAGTCGGCACCAATTCTCCGCGATCACCCGCCGGGTCCCTGGACGACGCCGATCTTCCACGACGCCCGCGCTAATCCTTCACCTAGGCGCCGCTCACGCGGGCCGCCAACCGCGCCCGTCCAGCCTGCCGCATCGCAGCCAACGGGGCGGGCCGGTCGGTCATCAGCTCGACCTGCCGCCCGGCCTGGTGCAGCAGCAGGTCAAAGCCGCTGACCAAGACGGCACCGACCTGCTGGGCGGCCATAGCCAGGGGGGTCGGCCAGGGGTGATAGACGACGTCGAACACTGCCTCGGGAGGCGAGGCCAGCGCGGGCAAAATTTCAGCGAACATATCCGCGGCGCCAGCCGGGACGGTTGAGATGACCAAACGCGCTTCATCCAGCGCTCGCGGCTCGTAGGGCACGAACGTGACCGCGATATCGAGGCTGGTGGCCGCGGCGCGCAGATGTTCGGCTCGGTTGGCGTCGCGGGCAGCCACGGCGACCGACTTTTCGCCGAGGTCGCGCAGCGCCGCGAGCGCCGCGCACGCCGTCGCGCCAGCGCCGATGATCAGCGCCGGGCCGGCCTGACGCCGACCGTCGATACCGCGCTCGCCGAGTGCGCCGAGCATGCCGGCCACGTCGGTGTTATAGCCGAGCCGCTGCGCCGCGGCGAACACCACGGTGTTGGCGCAGCCGACTTGCCTGGCCAGCGGCTCGATCCGGTCGAGCAACGGCAGCACGGTCCGCTTGAGCGGCATCGTGAGCGACAGCCCGGCCCAGTCGGGCCCGCAGCTATCGAGCAGCGCGGACAGCCCGGCCTCGTCGCACTCGATCGCCTCGTACCGCCACCAGGTCAGGCCGAGCGCGGCGTAGGCAGCGGCATGCAGGGCGGGCGACAGCGAGTGGCTGATCGGGGAACCAAGTACCGCTGCCCTGATGGACCGGCGGTCGGCGCCGTTCAGTTGTGGAATTCCCGCTGCCATGCCTGTAGCTGGCTAAGACTGGCCGTGAAGTGCGTCAGGTATGGCTTGTGCCTGGTGTCGGTGATGAAGTACAGCCAAGGTCCGTGGGTGGCATGGACGGCCGCCTGCAGCGCGAGGGCGCCGGGATTGCCGATCGGGCCAGGTGGCAGGCCGGTGTGCAGGTAGGTGTTGTACGGCGACGGGAAGTTCCGCTGCGACGCGTTGACAGCCGTGCCGTACTTGCCCATCGCGTAGAACACGGTGCTGTCGAATTCAAGCGGCATCTTGTCGATCAGCCGGTTCCACACCACCCGGGAAATCTTGCCGAAGTCCGAGGTATTGCCTGCTTCGGCCTGGATCAAGCTCGCCACGATCAATGCGTGCCACGGGGTGGTGAATACCTTCTGAGACCCCGACACCAGGTTGATGCTGGCCACCTTCTGGTTGAACTCGGTGACCATCATCTTGAGGATCGCCAGCGGCGTCATCTTCGGTAGCAGAGTGTACGTGTCCGGGAACAGGAACCCCTCGGCGGTCTTGCCTCGAGCCCAGCTTGGCAGGCCAAGCGATGCAGGCGGGTGATCAATGATGTTGGTGAACTGGGCGACCGGGATGCCGGTCTGCTTCGCGAGAGCCTGTGCGATCGCGCTTGCCCGCACTCCCTCGATAATCGTGATCTGGTCGTTGATCCGGTGCCCGGGGCCTAGCAGGAACTGCACCGCGTCAGCCGCACTCATGTGCCGGTGCAGCAAGTAGACACCTGGCTGGAGGTGGGAGGCGTTCTGCGCGGCCGCCGCAGCGCTGTCGAAGGGCCGCACCTCCATGATCACGCCGGCCTTCATGAGCGCGAGGCCAAGCGAACTGAGCGCCGCGCCCGGCGGCACGGTGAACCGCACCTGACCGTTACCCACTCCCGGGTAATCGCCGTACCGGCCGGTGTGCCAGGTCTGGAACCGTTCGTAGCCGTAGTCCGCGACGGCGCCGAGCACCAGTGCCCCGGCGAGGATCGCGGCCGTGACCGCGAACTTGCCGCGCAGCCGCTTGGGTCGCCTGGCTCGGGCGGCGCGACGGCCGTTGCCGCGGTCCCTGCCTCCGCCGCCAGCGCCACCGCCGAATCGCTTCGACAGCAGGCCGCCGTCAGGGTCTTCCTGCCAGTCGTCCTCGTGCTCGGCTTGGTCGTCCCCGTCCCAGGAATCGGCTTCGTCGGCTTCGTGCCACTGGTCGTAGCCACCGGGCCGGACCGAATCCTGGCCGACGGACTGGCCACCTGGCTCGGTTCGGCGCAAGCTGGCAGCCGGCGGGCCGAATGGGTCGTGCGGGACGTCGCTCTGGTACCCCTGCGCTGAGCCGAACGAGGCGGCGTCGGGGCGAGCGAACGAGCCGGTGTCCGGACGGGCAAAGGAGCCGGTGTCCGGACGGGCGAACGAGCCGGTGTCCGGACGGGCGAACGAGCCGCTGTCCGACGGCTGGCTGAACCACCCGCTGTCACGGCCGTCTCCGCCGTCGAGCGAGCCGGTGTCCGGCCTGTAGCTGGCCGTCACGTCTGGGTCCGGGCCAGCGCCAAGCGCCGGCCGGGCCGGCCTCGTTGGCGAACTGTAGCCGTTGTCCACGTCGTAACCGTCAGGCGGCACGTAGCCCCCGAGCGCCCGGTAGGAGCCAGGAGCGCCGCGACCTTCCTGCGCGTAAAGGTCACGGCCGTAGGAGTCGGTGCTCAGGCCGTCTTGGCGGTAGCCGTCGCGGCCGTATCCATCCGGTCCAGGCACCGATGGCCTGGGCGGCGGCTGGCCGTAATACTCGCCACCGTAGCCGTTCTGCCCGTACCCCTCCGGTGAATATCCGTCCTGGTCATAGCTACCGCGGCCGTATTGGTCCTGGTCATGGCCGTACCCACCGTGCCCGTAGCCCTGCTCGCCGTACGAGCCGTACCCTGCTTGGCCATACGACCCTTGGCCGTAGCCGCCCCGGTCGTAGCCGTCATGACCGTGCTGATCGCCCTGGTAGCGATTGGCGGCCGTCCAATCCTGACCGTAGGAATCCTGCTGGTAGGCGCCTTGACCGAGGGCGTCGCGGCCGTAACCGTCGTCATATGATGCCGATGAGTGCCGCCCAGAATGCCTGCCCGCGCTCTGGCCGTACGGATCGGTTCGGCCCGGGCCACGAGGGTCACCCTGACCAGGTGATCGCCCAGACGCCTCGGTCCATCCGTAGCCCGAGTCGTCGAAATAGCGCTGGCTGTCACCATCGTCGCGATCCGCGCCGATGTCGTCGCCGGTATGTCTGCCACCTTGGCCGAAGCCGCCAGGGTCGTCTGGTGGCCAGCCTGCGCCGTTGCTCATCGACCTCCACCTGACCCGGCGCACATCGCGCCGACCAACTCGCCCGCTGGATTTCCGGTAAGTCGTTCGGCGTCGAGCGCGCTCTGCAGCAAGAATGCCGCCGCCGCCCGATCCACGGTGCCGCGCCGCTTCCTCGCGTCCTGACCGCCTTCACGCAGCGCCGAATGCGCCAGTGTGGTCGTGAAGCGCTCGTCGACAAGCCGCACCGGCATCGGCGCTATCGCGGCGGCAAGGCCGGACGCGAACGCGCGAGCCTGCTCCACAGCCTTGCCAGCCTTCCCCGAGAGGCCGGTCGGCAGGCCGACGACGACCTCGATGGCCGCGCGTTCCGCGCACAGCCGGGCGATTTGCTCAAGGTCACCTTTGCCACGCTGGACCGTGGTAAGCGGAGTTGCCAGTATGCCGGTCGGATCGCAACTGGCAATCCCGATCCGGACTGACCCGACATCGACGGCGAGCCTAGTACCTGATCTCAACACGCCGCTCCGGAAGAGGTCCGAGGTAGGCAATGCCAGGAATTTGATCTCAGAATCGATACAACCTGGCTGCGACATGGTTTCACGTTACGCCACCCGACGCGCCGATGCCGGCAATAACCACCTGAACCGCATAAAACGCCTCCGCCATTGCAGCGTCTGTCCTCTCGCCTAGCATGGCACCGCCACCTTGCGCGATGTCGTCTTTCCCGCCACCGCGTCCGCCAAGCGCAGCCGTCGCCGTCCCGATCAGCGAACCCGCCGCGATGCCGCGTGCGCGCGCCGCCTCGTTCACCGCGACGACGACCGCGGGCCGGTCCGCCGGAACGCCTGCGATCACCACCACGCCCGGGCGGCTTGCCGGAATCTGGCCGCGCACGTCCAGCGCGAGCTTGCGTATCCCGTCCGCCGGAGTGCCGTCAGGCGCGCGGTGTGCGACGTAGGCCACGCCGCCGACGTCGGATGCCTGGCCAGCCAGGCCGGTCGCCACGCTGGCGAGTTGCGCCGACTGCATGCGCTGCAGTTCGCGTTCAGCGTCGCGCAGCCTGCTGACGATCCCTCCGATCCGGTCGCTCAGCTCGGTTTTCGGGGTCTTGAGCTGCTCGGAAAGCTGACTGACGAGCATGCTCTCCCGCGCCAGGTACCTGAACGCGTCCATGCCAACGAGCGCCTCGACGCGCCGAACGCCTGAGCCGATCGACGACTCACCCAGGATCTTCACCAGGCCTAGCTGGCCCGACCTCGCCACGTGGGTGCCGCCGCACAGTTCGCGCGAGTATTCACCGACCTCTACGACCCGAACCTGATCGCCGTACTTCTCGCCGAACAGCGCGAGCGCGCCCATCGTCCGGGCCTCACTGATCGAGGTGTAGAACGCCCTGACGTCCATGTCGCTAGTCAGGACCTCGTTGACTTCATCCTCAACATCGACGAGCACCGGCGCGGGCACCGCTCCGATCGCGGTGAAGTCGAACCTGAACCGCCCAGGTGAGTTCTCAGAGCCGGCCTGCGCCGCCGACTCGCCGAGCGCGCCGCGGAACGCACGGTGCACCAGGTGGGTCGCCGTGTGCGACCTTGAGATCGCCCGGCGCCGGTCGACGTTAATCTCGACAAGGACCTCGTCACCGACGGTCAGGCTGCCTTCGGTGACCCGGCACCGATGCACGATCAGCCCGGGCAATGGCGTCTGCACGTCGAGAATCTCGACGCGTCCGCCATCTCCACCGCCGCTGCCGGCCGACCGGATCACGCCGGTGTCGGCTAGCTGCCCGCCGCCTTCCGCGTAGCACGGCGTGCGGTCGAGCACGACGTCCACCACCTCGATCCCCGCGCCCGCTGCTGGCCCTACGGCTGGCCCTACAGCTGGCACTGAGACGCCACCCGCCAGCAGGCCGATCACCGTTGCCTCGGCGCTGATCTCGTCGTAGCCGGTAAAGACGACCTTGCCGGACCGCTCGAGGAACTGGGCGAACGCCGAGATGTCCGCGTTGCCGGTCTTCTTCGACGCCGCGTCGTCCTTAGCGCGCTTGCGCTGCTCGGCCATCAGCCGCCGGAACTCGGTCTCGTCGACCTCCAGGCCCTGCTCGGCCGCCATCTCCAGGGTGAGGTCGATCGGGAAGCCGTAGGTGTCGTGCAACTGGAACGCCTGCGCGCCGCCGATCGACCGCTCACCGCGGCGCTCGGTCTCAGACACCGCCGCCTCGAACATCGCGGTCCCGGTGCGCAACGTACCGAGAAAAGCGCTCTCCTCCGCGTCGAGCACGGTATGGATGTGCGGCGCGTCCCTGATCAAGTCGGGGTACTGGTCGCCAAGCGCGCCGATCGCGACCGACGTTAGCTCGTGCAGGTAATGATCGCTGCCGCCGTGGCCGCCGTCGCCGCCACGCTGGCTGCCCGCCAGCAGCCGCATGTTCCGCACGCTGCGCCGGACGATACGGCGCAGCACGTAGCCTCGGCCTTCGTTGGACGGGATCACACCGTCGGCCACCAGCATCATCGCCGCCCGGACGTGGTCGGCCACCACCCGCAGCGAAACGTCGTTGCGCGCGTCTCGGCCATACTTCTGATCGGTCAGCTCCGCCGCGCGGTCGAGCACCTTCCACATGGTGTCGACCTCGTAGATGTTGTCGACTCCCTGGAGCAGGATGCCCATCCGCTCTAGGCCCATGCCGGTATCGATGTTGCGCGAAGGCAGCGGACCCTGGACGTCGAAGTCGACCTTGGTGCGGACAGCGCTGAGCTGCTCCTGCATGAAGACCAGGTTCCAGACCTCAAGGTACCGGTCCTCGTCGGCCTCAGGACCGCCCTCTTGGCCGTACTCGGGGCCCCGGTCGTAATAGATCTCCGAGCACGGCCCGCCCGGTCCTGGCACGCCCATGTGCCAGTAGTTGTCAGCAAGCCCGCGACGCTGGATGCGGTCAGGTGACAGTCCGACGGTGTCGCGCCAGATCGCATACGCCTCGTCATCGCCGGTGTAGACGGTGGCCCAGAGCTTGCTCTCGGCGAACCCGAAGCCTCCGTCCGACTCTGGCCTGGTAAGAAGTTCCCACGCCAGCGGGATCGCCTGCTCCTTGAAGTAGTCACCGAACGAGAAGTTCCCGAGCATCTGGAAGAACGTCGCGTGCCGGGTGGTCTTGCCGACCTCATCGATATCCGGCGTCCGCACGCACTTTTGCGCGCTTACCGCACGCGGGTAAGGCGGCACCCGCTGTCCGAGAAAGTACGGCTTGAACGGCACCATGCCCGCATTCACCAGCAACAGGGTGGGATCGGTGGCGACCAGGCTGGCTGAGGGCACCGGGGTGTGCCCGCGCTGGGAAAAGTACTCAAGGAAACGGCGTGCGATCTCTGCCGACTCCATCAACGGCCATCCTTAGTCTCGTGGTGTTGTCGCTGTCTAAAGCCGGGGGCGGCCGGACCGCCAGGAATCGCCGCCCGGTCAGTTGCGCGCTGACCTATGAGGGTATTGCCTCCGCGGCGGTACTGCCGATCGATATCTGCCTGGTGCCGGTCGAGATACTCATCCATTCCGGCCCGGATGTCGCCGATAAACCCCGCGACGCCGACCGACCCGGCCGCACCCGACCCGCCCGCGGCTGAACGCCTGTTGCGTGCCTGACGGATCAGCCACCCGGTCCCGCGAACCGTATGCCCAGCGATAGACCGCAAGGCCGGTCCGGTGCGCGGCTCGACCCGGGGCTGCCTCGCGGCGAGCACTGGGTCAAAGCTATCGGCCAACGACTTCGCTGCCCGATCGAGCCGGCGGTATCCGAGCACCCCGAGCACGGCGCCCGTCGCCAGCCACCTCGCCCGCCGCATCACGGCCGTACCCGCCCGTTACCCGGCAACTCCCTGACACCCTCGCCGACCCCGCGACCGACCCGCCGCAAAGTCACCGCCCGCCTGACCCCGTAACTAGCAGCGGCCAACCGCAGCACGGGCGCGCCAAAGCCGTTCGCGACCATCCGGGCCGCCCCGGCCACGGCCGAGACCTGCTCCGATAGGTCGGTCATGCTCGCGCTCACCGCTTCAACGCTCTCGCTGAGCGCGTGCGTCCTCGCGAGCTGCTCATCGGCCCGATCAACCGCGGCCTGCGCCCGCCGCAGCAGGGTGTCCGTCGCATCGGCGTACCCAGTCAGCACAGTGTTCGCGCAGGAGATGAGCCTGGCCAGTTTGATCAGCACATACACAGCGGCGCAAACGCCGACGGCGAAGAAGCCCGCCGCGATCAGCGCAGCCAGTTGCCCGGCATTCATCGGCGTTGGTTCCCCTTCCCCGGACCGCTCCCTAACCGCGGGAGTTCCAGGGTCACCCGGACCAGCACCGCGTAGCCTCGCCTGCGCCGACCCTACCGCGTAGCCGCCCCTGATGACCGGGTCCCACGGGCACCCGCACAGCGGCAAGGCCCCTACGTCGCGCGGCAGGCTGCCCAGGCGCAACAGCACCTAGCCCAGCTGCCGCCATAAGAGCCTGCTGCATAAGCCCGTTGTTGATCATGGCTGAAGAGGCCGTCTGGCCGGTACGGCTAAGTTCCGCGATCTGGCGCGCTGTTCCCCGGGTCGCTGGCGGGCTGGGCCCCGGGTCGCTGGCGGGCTGGTCCCCGGACGGCCGACGCGGTTTTGTTTCCGTGATCATGCTTGCGGTCATGATCGCGGAGCCTGGCTGTCGCATATCGCGGCTGGGCTTCCGTGGTAACCGCGTTTTCATGATCGTGGAGGCTCGCCACCACCCATCCGGAAGGCAGATGCCGCCCGGACGGAGAGGGACCCAGTTTTCATGTACCACGGCAGCGCCAACGAAGTGGTGCATGAACATCTACTTACAGACCAACGAAGCCACGCTATTGCGAACCCAGCATCAACCCCTGCCAGGACGCGTCTCCTCCCCCGCACCACCCGAGCCCTCCTCACCACCCGCATCACTCGAGCCACCCGTATCACCCGAGCCCCCCGCACCACCCGCACCCTCCAGCACCGCCTTGATCCGCTCCGATCTGTCGGCGTACCTGGCTTCGGCGCCGTGCCTGGATGGCTCGTAGTACCTGCGGCCAAGGATCGGCTCCGGCGGGTAGACCTGGCGGACGATGCCCTCGGGGTAATCGTGCGGGTACAGGTATCCCTTCCCGTGCCCGAGGCTCGCCGCCCCCCGGTAACTGGTATCCCGCAGGTGAACTGGCACCGGCCCGGTCAGCCCGGCCCGCACATCCTCTCCCGCCGCGTTGATCGCCCGTACGACCGCGTTGGACTTCGGCGCTAGCGACAGGTGAATCACCGCCTGCGCCAAGTTGATCCGCGCCTCGGGCAGCCCGACGAACTCCACCGCTTGCGCGGCCGCCACCGCCACGGTCAAGGCGGACGGATCGGCCATGCCCACGTCCTCGCTCGCGTGCACGATCAGCCGCCTGGCGATGAACCTCGCATCCTCCCCAGCCTCGATCATTAGCGCCAGGTAGTGCAGGGCGGCGTCCGCGTCGCTTCCCCTGATGCTCTTGATGAACGCGCTGATCACGTCGTAGTGCTGGTCACCGGCGCGGTCGTAGCGCACGGCGGCCCGGTCGACCGCCTGGGAGAGGACCGCCTCGTCGATCACGCCGCCGCGGGCCAGCCCGAGCGCGGCCGCCTCCAGGTAGGTGAGCGCCCGCCGGGCGTCTCCTCCGGCCAGCCGCAGCAACTGCTCAGCCGCGTCGTCAGCGAGCGTGACGGCACCCGCCAGCCCGCGCTCGTCACGGAGCGCCCGGTCGATCACCACCCGCAGGTCATCGTCGCCCAGCGGGTGCAACCTCAGCAGCAGCGAACGCGACATCAGCGGCCCCACCACGGAAAACGACGGGTTCTCCGTGGTCGCTCCGATGAAGGACACCCAGCGGTTCTCCACGGCAGGCAGCAGCGCGTCTTGCTGCGCCTTGTTGAACCTGTGAACCTCGTCGATGAACAGCAGCGTCTGCTTGCCGGTCAGGCCGAGCTCAGCCCGGGCCGAGTCGATCGCCGCCCGCACCTGGGCGACCCCGGCGGACACCGCCGAGATTTCCACGAACCGCCGGTCGGTGACCGAAGAAAGCACGTAGGCGAGCGTGGTCTTGCCGGTTCCCGGCGGACCCCAGAGCAGGACCGACATCGGCGCCGTGGTCTCGACAAGCTTGCGCAGCGGCGAGCCGGGCGCGGTCAGCCGACGTTGACCCACGACCTCATCGAGCGCGCGCGGCCGCATCCGGACAGCCAACGGCGCAACCGCCAGCGCCGCCTCGTTGGCAGCGTCATCAAACAGGCTCGCGCCTTGCGCGCCACGCTGTGCTGACCCGGGGGGACGACCCCCCGGAGCCCCCCGCTGAGAGTTCCTGCCCGCCACGGCTCGACACTATCTCGGCACACCCTCAATCACGCAGACGCACGATTCGTCAGCCAGCGCTCGGACCGACCACGTCCACGCCAGCCTCCTTGCGCTGGGCGGCGGTAATGGGCGTCGGCGCACCGGTGAGCGGGTCGTGTCCGGACGCGGCCTTCGGGAACGCGATCACGTCCCTGATCGACTCGCGACCCATCAGCAGCATCAGCAGCCGGTCCCAGCCGAACGCGATGCCACCGTGCGGCGGCGGCCCGTACCGAAGCGCGTCGAGCAGGAACCCGAACTGCGCCGTAGCCTCATCCCGCGACAGGCCGATCACGTCGAACACCTGCTGCTGCATCGCCGACCGGTGGATCCTGATCGACCCACCACCGATCTCGGTGCCGTTGCAGACGATGTCGTAGGCGTCGGCGAGTGCCCCACCTGGTTCGGCGGCGAACTTGTCGGCCCACTCAGGCAGCGGTGAGGTGAACGGGTGGTGTACGGCCGTCCAGCCCCCGCCGCCGTCGCCTTCGAACATCGGCGCGTCGACAACCCAGGTGAACGCCCACGCCGCCGGGTCGATCAGCCCGCACCGGGCGCCGATCTCGAGCCGCGCCGCCCCCAGCAGCGAACGCGCCGCCGCCGGCGTCCCGGCCGCGAAGAAGACGCAGTCCCCCGCCATGGCACCAACAGCCGCGACCAGCCCGGAACGCTCCTCTTCGGAAAGGTGCTTGACCACCGGCCCGGCGTCCGACACCGTGCCGTCAGCACCCACGAGCACGTAGGCCAGCCCGCGAGCACCGCGCGACTTGGCCCAGTCCTGCCACCCGTCAAGCTCCTTGCGGGACTGAGCGGCGCCGCCCGGCATCACCACGGCCCCGACGTACTGGGCCTGGAACACCCGGAACCCAGTCCCGGCGAAGTAGGCCGTCAGATCGACAAGCTCGCAGCCGAACCGCAGGTCGGGCTTGTCCGACCCGTACCGGGCCATCGCGTCCGCGTACGTCATGTGCGGGATCGGCAGCGAGACCTCATACCCCGCGATCTCGCGCCACAGCCGCTGCACCAGGTGCTCGGCGACATCGACTACGTCCGCGCGGGTGATGAACGACATCTCGATGTCGATCTGGGTGAACTCGGGCTGCCGGTCGGCCCGGAAGTCTTCGTCGCGGAAACAGCGGACGAGCTGGTAGTAGCGTTCGAGCCCGGAGATCATCAGAAGCTGCTTGAACAACTGCGGCGACTGCGGCAGCGCATACCAGCTTCCCGGCCGCAGCCGCACCGGCACCAGGAAGTCCCTGGCGCCCTCCGGGGTCGACCTGGTCAGGAACGGAGTCTCCACGTTGACGAACCCACACTCGGCCATAACGTCGCTCAGCAGGTAAGCCGCCTTCGACCGGGCCCGCAGCGCCGCCGCCATCTCGGCTCGCCTGATGTCCAGGTACCGATACCGCAGCCGTACTTCTTCATTGATCGCGCCTTCGCGCGCTTGACCCTCGCCTTGCCCGTCGACAGGGAACGGCAGCGGGTCGCACTCAGACAGCACCTCGACTGCCGAAACCGCGACCTCGATGTCGCCGGTCGGCAGCTCAGGATTCTCGTTCCCCGCCGGACGCAGCCGCACCTCGCCGATCACCAGCACGCAGAACTCGGCCCGCAACTCGTGCGCGACATCCTCCTGCCGAAGCACCACCTGGACCACACCGCTCGCGTCACGCAGGTCAATGAACACAACCCCGCCGTGATCCCGGCGCCGGGCCACCCAGCCAGCCAGGGTGACCTGCTGACCAGCCTGCGACGCGCGCAGCGCGCCCGCCTCGTGCGTGCGGATCATCGACTCCCAGCCTTTCTTTCAGAAATCAAAACAGCCAATTGGCCGAAAGAATTCGCGTCCGTGCTCTGCTCTGCCAGAGGCTGGCCTCACAACCCGCGCGCCGGACCAGCGCTCGGCGCGAGCCCCCGCAGGAACTGATTGCTCGCGCGCTCGATGCCGATCGTCGTCAGCGGGCCGTGGCCGGCCAGCACGACGGTCTCGTCGGGCAGTGGCAGGCAGACCCTCGCCAGGCTATCGAGAATCGTCTGGTAGTCGCCGCCCGGCAGGTCAGTTCGCCCGATCGAGCCGGCGAACAGCAGGTCACCGGTGAACATCGCGCCACCGCCTGGCTTGCCGGCCAGATGGGAAGCGACATCTTCCTCCAGCCGGAACGCTACCGACCCGGGCGTGTGGCCAGGTGCGTGATCGACGATCAGGCTGATCCCGGCCAGTTCGATCGTCATGCCGTCGGCAAGCTCGAGCACATCGGCCGGCTCGGTGAACTTCAAGCCGCCGAACAGCTGCCGGCCGGCCGTCGCGGAAATCCCTTTGCCAGGATCGGTCAGCAGCGCCCGGTCGGCGGGGTGGATATAGGCGGGAATGTTCGCCGCCTCGCACACTGGTGTTACCGACCAAATGTGGTCGATGTGCCCGTGCGTGGCGAGCACTGCGACCGGGCGCAGCCGACGGGTCGCGACGATCTCCTCGATGCCGGGCATCGCGTCCTGACCAGGGTCTATGATCAGGCAGTCCTCGCCGGGCCCGGTAGCAATCAGGTAACAGTTCGCGGCGAACGAGCCTGCGGGGAATCCTTCGATCAGCATGGCTCTCCTCGCCTGGTAATCCTGGCTTCCAACCCAGATCAGGCTACCTACGTTAATCACGCAGAGCATTGGGCCGGCTGGCCCGTCTGGGGCTGTGCCAGTTACAGGACGGCTGCGGTTGGTGCGTCGAACCGATAACGGCGGGCCTACGCGCTTGCTTCATCCGGATACCATGCGCGAAGTTTTGGAAGAGCACCACTACCGGTCGATAACGGGAGGGCATCCACGGTGGCGGGTAAGCAGGATCGCCAGCGCAGGCTAGCCAGGGAGCGGCACGAGCGGCGGCTGGCACGGGAGGCGCAGCGGCAAGCGCACGCGCGCAGGACGGCGAAGATTGTCGGCAGCAGCGCGGCGATCATCGCAATCGGCGCAGTCGTCGTGGTCGGCGTGCTCGTGCTGACCAAGTCGAACAACTCGACCGCAGCCAAGTCTCCGCAGTCGACGCCGACAACGACGCCATCGGCGAGCGCGTCGGTGAAACCCTCGCCGTCCGCTAGCCCGATCACCGAGCCGGCCACGCACTGCGTCTACACAGCGAAGCCGCCGGCTGCCCGCAAGGTCGGCCTGCCTCCGGTTAAACCTGACTTCAAGGCCACGTACCAGGCGACGATCAACACCAACCGCGGTGCGATCGTGATCGACTTGCTGAACTCCAAGGCCACCTGCACGGTGAACTCGTTCGTGTATCTCGCCAGCAAGGGATACTTCAACAACACTCACTGCCATCGGCTCACGACCTCCAGCATCTACGTGCTGCAGTGCGGCGACCCGACAGGCACAGGCCAGGGCGGACCTGGTTATGAGTTCGCCGACGAGAATCTGGCGGGCGCGAAGTACACGGCAGCGACGGTCGCGATGGCCAACGCGGGACCTGGCACCAACGGAAGCCAGTTCTTCCTCGTCTACAAGAACACTACGTTGAGTCCGGCTTACACACCGTTTGGTGAGATCGTAGGTGGACTAAATATCATACAGCAGGTAGCAAAGGCGGGCTCGGACAACGCGAACGGCTCCGGTGACGGCCATCCGAAGGAGAAGGTCGAGATCGAGAGCGTCACGATCAAGAAGACCTGACCATACGGCAGACAACGGACCTAGACGATCGCATCTAGGACAAGCCGGTCGGGTACTACGTGGGAGGTAATCGGTGAGCACGGGAAATCATCCGTGGGGTCGGGTAGCCGAGGACGGCACCGTCTACGTGCGCACCGCTGAAGGGGAGCGCGTCGTCGGGATTTGGCAAGCAGGCAGCCCGGATGAGGCGCTCGAGTTTTTCACTCGCAGGTACGACTCGCTGGCCACTGAGGTCAACCTGCTCGAGCGCAGGATCACCGGGACCGACCTAGCGCCTGGGCAGGCCAAGGCGACGATCGCGCGACTGCACGCCGCGATCGACGAGGCCAAGTGCGTCGGTGACCTCGACGGGCTCAAACAGCGGCTCGACGCCCTGACCGAGCAGGCCGACCACCGGCGCGAGGAGCACAAAGCCGCGCGCGATCGTGCCCGCGTCGAAGCCATCGAGATCAAGGAGCGCATCGTTACCGAGGCCGAGTTGATCGCGGCGCAGGCAACGCATTGGAAGTCCGGCGGCGAACAGCTCAAGCAACTGCTCGACGACTGGAAGGCAGCGCCGCACGGCGACCGCCAGGCCGAGGCCGCGCTCTGGAAGCGGATGTCGGCGGCGCGCACCACCTTTGCTAAGCGACGCAAGGTGTACTTCGCCTCGCTTGAAGAGGAGCGCGAGGAAGTCAGGGACCGCAAGCAGCAGCTCGTTGCCAGGGCTGAGGAGCTTTCCACGTCGACGGACTGGGCGTCCACGGCCGCCGCCTACCGCGATCTGATGGCGTCGTGGAAGGAGGCCGGCCGAGCCGACCGGGCGACCGAGGACGAGCTGTGGAAGCGGTTCAGGACCGCGCAGAGCACGTTCTTCGACGCTAGGTCCGCCGCGATGTCGGCCAAGGACAGTCAGCTGCGGGAGCGGGCGTCGGTGAAGGAAGGACTGCTCGCCGAGGCCGAACGGCTGCTGCCGGTGACCGACGCTAAGACCGCGCGTTCGGCCCTGCGCTCGATCCACCAGCGCTGGGACAAGATTGGCGCGGTGGCCAAGGAGTCGCAGGAGCGACTCGAAGGCGGCCTGCGCAAGATTGACGAGGCGGTCCGCAAGGCCGAGGACATCGAGTGGCGGCGTAGCAATCCGGAAGCGCTGTCCAGGGCCAGGGACACGGTCGACCAGATCCGCAAGACGATCAGCCAGCTTGAGGGTCAGCTTGCCCAGGCCACCGAGCGCGGCGACGAAACCGCCTGCCAGCGCGCCCGGTCAGCGATAACAACCAGGCAATCCTGGCTTACCGAAGCCGAAAAGACCCTGGCCGACCTAACCGGCTGAGTCCCGCGAGCCGAAGGGCGCCCCAGCGTCGGGACGACGATGGGCCTAACCCCGGCCCGCACCCTCTACAACCACGCGGCTTCGCGAGTGGCTGCTGAGTTGCTGACGGCTCCCCTTTCTGAACCGCAAGGCCGGCCCGCTGTTGTCGCTAAGGCGCAATGTCAGGAACTTAAAGGGGGCCGGGTAGCGGGTTTGGGGGGTGTTTGGGCTGGTCAGCGGTGTGTGAGTGACGGCGGCGGGCGGGGTGGGGCCCGGTTTAGGCGGGGGGCGGATGATAAGGAAAGCAGACCGCCGGGTAACCGGGCATTCCAGGTGATCAGTCTTATACCGGGTTCATGTTCTGGGAGAGTTTTCCGCAATGGGAGGCTGTCGCGTAACTAGTGATCTTGTTTGTCAAGAACGGTGGCCGGGGGCGTCCGCCGGCCGCGGGGGTGCTGAGCGCGGGAGCTGGTGCGGGGGTTCGCCGTGGCGGCCCGCGCCCGAGGGTGCGATGGAATGCCGAATTCATACCTGTTTTACCAGCTGGATGTGGCAATTCATCGCGCGGCCGGCGCGCGGGTGCCGGGTGAATGCGGCAATCCATCGCGCCGGGTCGCGGGGAGACCGGCAGCGGCCTTCCGCGATCATGGCCCGGCGCGTGAACGAGTTACGCGACAGCCTCATAGCGCGGACAAGTCCCCCAGATCAGGAAAAACCCGGCCTCAGGCACGGCCAAGTCTCCCCGATCATGACCGAACCGGCCCGCGGCGCGCGCCCTTGTCGTTGGCCGTCGGCGAGGGCCTTGGAATGCGGGTAATTCCAATACTTGGAACCAAAAATGTCACTTACGCGTGGTGCGCGGAACAACGATAATGGTCGTGACGCTAAGTCCGACTGAATTCTGATTCAGCAGGGCGACGAAGCCAGGGGGGCTAGATCGTGGATGCCGCTGATCCTCTAGGAGATGGCCGGATCTTTATTTGCTACCGGCACACCGACAGCTACGCGGTGCTCCTGATGGGCCGACACCTAAGAAGTCATTTCGGTGAAAAAAGAGTATTCCATGACATCGGCTCGATGGTGAGCGGCGACAATATCGATGAAGTGATCATGGAGGCGATCGGCTCGTGCGCCGTGCTGCTCGCGGTGGTCGGTCACCTGTGGCTCATCGAAGTCGGCGATCATGGACAGCGACGCCTCGACGATCCGGGCGACTACGTGCGACGTGAGATCGAAGCGGCACTGCGAAGCGGCGTCCGCGTGATACCCGTGCTGCTTGACGGCACTCGGATGCCGCGAGCCGACGAACTACCGCCTAGCTTGCGGGATCTGGCCACACGGCGCGCGCACGAAATCAGTCGGACGACGTTCGATGCCGACATCGTCAAGTTGCTCCAGGCCATTGACGGGGTGCTAGCCGCGTCGGCCGACCCGCAGCAGGATCCGAACCCTCCCGGAGCCGACCGGTCCAATCGACCGGACCCGCCGCCCGATCCGCCCGATTCGCCGAAACAACCGCCCACACCGCCCCAGCCGGGTCCGCGGCGGCGGCTGCGCCCGATCCTCCTCGGCGCCACGGCTGCTTTGGTACTGGCGGCAGGCATCACCGTCACCGCCATCTATCTCACCGCGCATCGACCACGGGGGCATCCTCGCGCGGCCGGGCCCAATAACGACACCACGCAGCAAAGCGGCGGTGCCAAGTTGCCGAGCATCGGTCCGCAGACATCGCCGTCGCCAACGCCCACCCCGAGTACGAGTAAGCCACCGAACGTCGTTCGGCATCGCAGCGGATGTAACCCAATAAACGTTGCGAACACGCCAATCTCCGGACTGATTGGCGTGTTCGCGGTGAAGAGCTACATTCCCGAGTCCGTGGCCTTCGATCCGGGCGGGAAAATCATCGCCGTAGCCACGGCGACCAATCGCCAGGCCGGCCGGACTTACTTGTGGAATCCAGTCGCGCGGACCGCCGTGCTCTTGCACGATCCCGGTAGCAAGGGCGCTGAGTCCGTTGCCTTCAGCCCTACCGGCAACGCCGTCGCCGTCGGGGACGGCAACGGCGGAACCTACCTGTGGAACTCAGCTACCTGCGGCATTAGCGCCGGCCACCAGAACACCAAGCATCGGGGAGTGCAGGCCGTCGCCTTCAGCCCGCTGGGCGCCCGCATCGCGATTGGCGATAACTTGGGCAACGCTTACCTGTGGAATCCCTCCGCGCGGACGACGAGCCCTCTGGACGACGCCGGTGGTTTTGACACGCGGGCCATCGCCTTCAACCGGACGGACACCCTGCTAGCCATTGGCGACTACGACGACAGCATCTACTTGTGGAACCCCCGGACGGGAGCAGCGATCCGGCAGCTGACCGACGTGGACGGCGCAAGCGTGCTGGGAGTGGCGATCAACCAGCAGAGCACACGACTCGCCGCCGCCGACAGCATCGGGACTCTGTATCTGTGGAATCTCGTCAGCTACAAGCTCGCGCACAGGATCGACGATCCGAACTCCGCCGCCGTGCAGGCGGTCGCGTTCAACCCGCGGGGCACGGCGGTCGCCATCGGCGACAGCAACGGGTGGACCTACATCTTCAGCCTGGCCAGCGGTAAGGTCGTCGGCCAATTTCACGTACGGGCCGAGGACTTCGGTGTCAGCTCGGTGGCGTTCAGCCCGGACGGGACCGAGTTGGCGGTTGCCGATCACAACGGCACCACCTACCTCTGGGCAGTGCCGACGTCAGCCAGGTGACGCTAACCCGTAGATAGCGCGGATCTGGCTCGTTCTAGGTCTCGGGCGGCGTTGGATTCGCCGAATTTGTTGCCCAGTTCGTGCTGCCTTGCGACGGCGCTGGTCAGGCTTGTGACCGCGGCTTGATAGTCACCGGCGGCGAATTGGACGCGGCCCAGGTCTCTGGTCGCGTTGGCGACGCCGAGGCGGTGGCCAAGCTCGCGGTGTAGTTCGAGCGCTTTGGTCAGTTCAGTGATGGCCTCGTCGTGTGCGCCCGTCAGCGATCTGGCGATGCCAAGCTCGTTGAGCGCGTTGGCTTCGCCGAGCCGGTTGCCAAGCTGGCGCTGGAGATCAAGCGCCCTGGTCAGGCTCACGATCGCGGCATCGTAGTCACCGGAACGGTACTGCACCGAGCCGAGGTTGTTGAGCACGCTCGCCTCGCCAAGCTGGTTGCCGACCGCTCGCTGCAGTGTGAGCGCCTCGTTGAGGGTCTTTCGCGCCACAGGGAAATCACCGGTCCGCTGCTGCACTGAACCCAGGTTGTGCAAGGCGTTCGCTTCGCCTAGGCGATTAGCTGCGGCTCGGTACAGTTCGAGCGCCTGCCGCAGGCTCGCGGTCGCGGTGTCGTGATCTCCGCTCATGCTCTGGATATCACCGAGGTCGGTGCGGGCGCTCGCCTCGGCAAGCTGATCGCCGGCCGCACGGGCCGCGTCAAGCGCCCCCTCGTACAAGCTCAGCGCCTGGTCCCAGTAGCCCTGGCCGCGCAGGAAGCCGTGCATCGCCGCCGGGATCGCGGCGGCGTGCGCGACCAGGCCATGCCGGGCTGAGTAACTGACCGCGACGTGCAGGTTCGACCGCTCGGTGGTCAGCCACGACACGGCGTCAGGCAACCCGGGCAGGTCCGGAGTTGACACCGGGACGGTGACCTCGATGTCTGGTATCCCGGCGGGTATCCGCCTGGCCAGGTGCCGTCCGGCGGTTCGCGTGGTGTGCAGGTAGTAGTCGAGGAGCCGGATGATCGCCGCGTCCCGGTCCGCGGCCGACTCGGTGTCCGCCAGCGCCCTCGCGTGCTCTCGGATCAGGTCATGTGGCCGGTACCGGCCGCGGGTCGGCTCGGCGAGCAGGTAGTGATCGTAGAGCGAGTCGAGCTGCCGGCGGGCAGTGCTGTGATCGACGTCGAGCATTGCCGCGGCCGCGTACGCGTCAATCTGGTCGCCCGGGTACAGCCCAACGCACCGCAACAGCCGTTGCTCTAGTGGGTGCAGGTCGCGGTAGGACAGTTCGAACGCGGCGGCGACCGACAGATTCTCGGCGCTGAGCAAGTCGAGCCGGTCGCGCGACAGCGCGAAGTCAGCGGCCAGGTCGGCGACTGTCCAGACCGGGTGGTGCCGCAGATGGCTCGCCGCCATCCCGATCGCCAGCGGCAGGCAGCCGCACAAGGTGATGATCTCGGCGACGGCCGGGTCATCGATGTCCAAGTCGGGCCGACCGGCCAGCCTCGCGAGCATCTGCGCCGCTTCCGCCGCCGGCGGCGTGTCCAGGCTGATCACCTTGACGTCTTCGAGCGCGGTCAGGTGCCGCCGGCTGGTGATCAGCACCAGGCTGCCGGCCGTGCCTGGCAGCAGCGGCCTGACCTGCTCATGCCCGAGCGCATCGTCGAGCACGACGAGAAACCGCCGCCCGGCGAGGTGGTCCCGCCACAGCCTGACCCGCTCCTGCAGCCCGCCAGGAATCTGCTGAGCGGCGACACCCGTCGTCTGCAGCAGACTGGCGAGCGCATCGGCCGCCGTAACCGGCTGCTGGCCCGGTGTGTGTCCGTGCAGCGACAGGAAGATCTGCCCGTCCGGATAATGGTCGGCAAGCCGGTGCGCCACGTGAATGGCGAACGCGGTCTTGCCGATCCCGGCCATGCCGCCGATGGCGCACACATCAACGACTCCGGCCGCGCCCGGCCAGTCCGAGTCGTCAGCCGCGACCTCAGCCGACACAGCGTCGACTAGCTGACTTAGCTCGACCTCCCGGCCGGTGAACGAGGCGATGTCGCGAGGCAGCGTCCTGGTAGCGGCGGCGAACCCCAGCACCTCACGATCCGCGCCATCGGCGCCGGCCGCCGCGTCCGCGCCATCGGCGGAGTCACGTTCTAGCCACGAATCGCCGATCGGCCGGCCGCGCGCGGCCGCCTCGAACTTGGTTCGTGCCTGGCCAGCCAGTTCAAGCGCGTCGGCGAGCATCCGGGCGGTGTCGCGACGCGCCCTGGCGTTAATGCCACGTTCGAGATCACTGACGGATCTGGTGCTTATGCCCGCTTTGTTAGCAAGTTCCTCTTGGGTAAGGCCAGCTTCGTTGCGCAAATAACGAAGCAGATCGGCGAAAGATACCGATAGCTGCTCCGGCACACTGCCACCCCTGCTTGCCCGCGATTGTGATCTATTAGACCACTAACTGATTACCCGGTGCGCATCATAAACCCCGTCGATGTTGCGCACGGCCTTGAGCACGTGTCGGAGATGTTCGGGATCACCCATTTCGAACGTGAACTTGCTGAGCGCCACCCGGTCCCGCCTTGTCGTCACCGTCGCGGACAGGATATTGACGTGCTGCTCGGAAATCGACCTGGTGATGTCAGAGAGCAGGCCGGTCCGGTCGAGCGCCTCGACCGCGATCGCGGCAAGGAACCTGGAGCTCTCCTTGGGCGACCAGTGCACGGCCACCACGCGCTCGGGCTCGCTGGAAATCAGGTGCTGCACGTTGGCGCAGTCCGTCCGGTGCACCGATACCCCGTTGCCCCTGGTCACGAAGCCGGTGATCTTGTCGCCCGGCACCGGTGTGCAGCACTTGGACAGCCGCGCCCATACGTCGGCCGAGCCTTCGACCGACACGCCGGAGTCGCCCGGTGCGGTCTGGGTGCTTGGCGGCCGGGTGATCTCGGTGGTCTCGGCGATGTCCTCTTGCGCGCCCGCCAGGCCGCCGGCCGCGTTGACTAGCTTGGTGACCACCGACTGAGCGCTGACGTGCCCATCTCCTACCGCCGCGTACAGGGTGGACAGGTCCTGGTAGCGAAGGTCGTGCGCGATCGCGAGCAGGGCGCTGGCGGTGGCGAGTCGTTGCAGCGGCAGGCCTTGCTTGCGCATTGTGCGCGCGATCATCGCCTTGCCGGTGTCCGCCGACGCCTCCCGGCGCTCCTTGGAGAACCAGTGCCTGATCTTGTTGCGGGCCCTGGCGCTCTTCACGAAGCCGAGCCAGTCCTGGCTGGGTCCGGCGTCCGGCGCCTTGGAGGTGAGCACCTCCACGGTCTCGCCGTTGCTCAGCGTGGACTCCAGCGGCACGAGTCGGCCGTCCACCTTCGCGCCGATCGTGCGGTGCCCGACTTCGGTGTGGATCGCGTAAGCGAAGTCCACTGGCGTGGCGCCTTGCGGCAGCGCAATGACCTCGCCGCGCGGGGTGAACACGTAAACCTCGGCGCTGCCGACCTCAAACCGCAGCGACTCGAGGAACTCGGCCGGATCGGCCATCTCCCGCTGCCAGTCGACCAGCTGACGCACCCAGGCCAAATCGGACGGGCTGTTGCCGGTGGTCAGTTCCTCGCGGTACTTCCAGTGCGCGGCGACGCCGTACTCGGACCGGCGGTGCATCCCCCAGGTCCTGATCTGCAGCTCAACCGGCTTACCGCCGGGACCGATCACCGTGGTGTGCAGCGACTGGTACATGTTGAACTTCGGCATCGCTATGTAGTCTTTGAACCGCCCCGGCACTGGGTTCCACCGGGCGTGCGCCGCGCCGAGCACCCCGTAGCAGTCCCTGACGGTGTCCACCAGGATGCGGATGCCGACCAGGTCATAGATGTCGTCGAAGCTCTTATTCTTCGCGATCATCTTCTGGTACACCGAGTACAGGTGCTTCGGGCGACCGGTTACCCGCGCCTTGATCTTGGACTCGCGCAAGTCGGCTGAGACTTCTTCGATGACTTCTTGCAGGAACGCCTCGCGGCGCGGCGCCCGCTCGGAAACCAGCCGCGCGATCTCGTCGTAGCGCTTGGGGAACAACGTGGCGAACGACAGATCCTCGAGTTCCCACTTGACCGTGTTCATCCCGAGCCGGTGCGCCAGCGGTGC
This sequence comes from uncultured Actinomycetota bacterium, assembly GCA_963769145.1. Lineage (GTDB taxonomy): Bacteria > Actinomycetota > Actinomycetes > Streptosporangiales > Streptosporangiaceae > Chersky-822. Next base: position 1,252,018 of record CAVYKS010000004.1, on the reverse strand, counting down.
GTAAATCTCCAGCGTCTCGCGTGATTTCTGCTCCTGCTTGGGCCTGGGCAGGTACCGCAGGGTCCGCATGTTGTGGAGCCGGTCAGCCAGCTTGATGACCAGCACCCGGATGTCGCGCGACATCGCTACGACCATCTTGCGCACGGTCTCGGCCTCTGCCGCTTCGCCGTACTTGACCTTGTCGAGCTTGGTGACCCCGTCCACTAGAGCCGCGATGTCCTCACCGAACTCCCGGCGCAACTCGGTCAGCGTGTAGTCGGTGTCCTCGATCGTGTCGTGCAGCAACGCCGCGCAGAGCGTCTCATGGTTCATGCCAAGCTCGGCGAGGATCGTCGCCACCGCGAGCGGATGGGTGATATACGGATCGCCGCTCTTGCGCAACTGGCCAGAGTGCCACTTCGCCGCGACATCGTAGGCTCGCTCGATCAGCCTGATGTCGGCCTTCGGATGGGTGGTCCGCGCGGTCTTGATCAGCGGCTCAAGCACCGGGTTGACGCCACCACCGCGCGATGCGGCGAATCGGCCAAGCCGCCGCTTGACACTCGGATAGCCGTTCGCGCCGGGCGAGCCGTTGCCGCCTGCACCGCCAGGGGCAGACTGATCATCGGGCACGCCAAGTTCCGGGGTCACCCCATTGTCGGTCCCGGGCAGATCTTGGTCGTGCGGGCTGTGCCCGGCGGCCTCGTGGGTGACTCCGCTTACGGCCTTTCCGGCCGTCGCTACGTCACCGGCCACTGCCGCTCCTCGCGTCAGTTGAAGTTTCTAGTGTACTTAGTGGTGCATCGCCGGACTCAGCAGTCCTGCGACACACCGCTAGTGACATCAACCACGCGGCGGCAGTCCGGTGTTCCCCAGGCCTCAGATCGCCAGCAGCGCCCGGACGTCCAGGCCCGGGAGGTTGGCGCGACCGCCGAGGAAACCAAGCTCGATCAGCACGCCGAGCGACGTGACCTCGGCACCGCACCGCCGGATCAGCGTAGCGGTCGCTGCCGCCGTGCCGCCCGTGGCGAGCACGTCGTCGATGAGCAGCACCCGGTCGCCCGGCACGAACGCATCCGTCTTCACCTCGACGGCCGCTGTCCCGTACTCAAGCTCGTAAGTCTGCGAATGAGTCGGCCCCGGCAGCTTGCCGAGCTTGCGTACCGGGACGAAGCCGACGCCTAGCCGGCACGCGACCGGAGCAGCCAGGATAAACCCGCGGGCCTCGATACCAGCGACCTTATCGATCCGCTCATGGCCAGCCGACAGCGCGACGATCGTGGCGGCGAACCCAGTCGGATCGGCCAGCAACGGTGTGATGTCCTTGAACATCACACCGGGTTGCGGGTAGTCGGGCACGTCCCGGATAAGCCCGGCAAGCCGGTCGGTGACGGTGACATCGGTCACCGTCAGCTACCGCCGCTTCTTCTTGCCTTGCGGCCTGCGCTGGGCCGCACTCGACCGGCGCGGCTGCTGTCGTGAGCCCGGCACGGCTCGGGCCCCGGTCGAGCCGCCGACCGGGCGGCCAGCGGTGACCGGGGTACCTTGCGATGTCATCTCCTCATCGGCGTCGGCTAGCGCATCGTCGTCAACCACGGCGTCAGCCGCGTCCGTCCTGGACGAACCTCCGTTACCCGGGCCGACGGTGGCCGCGCCAGCCTTGGCCACGGCGACCTTCGCTTGCCGCTTGGTGCTCGTCGCCCGCTGCGCGATCTGCTTGGCAAGCTGGCGGTACTCGGGCTGACGCTCCTTGAGGTCGGCGAGAACCGGCGTTGCGATGCAGATCGATGAGTAGGTGCCGGACAGCATGCCGACGAACAAGACGAGCGACAGGTCCTTCAGCTCGCCGTTGCCGAGCAGGAACGCACTGACCGCGAGGATGGCGACGACCGGGAGCAACGCGATCAGCGAGGTGTTGATCGAACGGACCAGCGTCTGGTTCAGCGCCAGGTTCGCCGCCTCGCTGTACCGGGTGCGTCTGGTCGCGAGCAAGCCGGCGGTATTCTCCCGCACCTTGTCGAATACCACGACGGTGTCATAGAGCGAATAACCAAGAATGGTCAGCAAGCCGATCACTGTTGCCGGGCTGACCTCGAACCTGACCAGCGCGTACACGCCGATGGTGATCACGATGTCGTGGGCCAGCGCCACCAGTGCGGCCGCCGCCATTCGCCATTCGAAGGCGACCGACAGATAGAGCACGATGACGACCAGGAAGGCGATCAGTGCCTCGAGTGCCTTCTGCGAGATCTGCCCGCCCCAGCTTGGCCCCACCGACTGGAGGCTGACCTTGCCGGTACCCACGTGGCCCAGCTTCGCCAGCGCATTCAGCACGTTGTACTGGGTGCCCGTGTGGCTGAACGCCTCGGTCTGCACGCTCCACCCGGTGCCGACCTTCTGCACGATTGCCGACGAGTTCGCGCCAGCGTTAATCGCCGTGCTGGCGATCTGCGTCTGGGTCAGGTGCACCGATGGCGGGGTGGTGAACTTGTAGATGTCACCGCCCTTGAAATCGACGCTGAAGTTCAGGTGGAAAATGAGCAGCGCGGCGACGCTGATCACCAGGATGATGCCGGAGATGGTGTACCACATCTTCTGGCGACCGACGAAGTCGAAGGAGACCTCGCCGCGGTATAGCCGGCCGCCGATGTTGCCGAGCCGCGACATCACGCCTCCTTCGGGGTGGTCCGGGCCGAGACCGCGCTGGCCGCACTGCCGGTAGCAGGCCTCGCCATCGCTGGGCGCGACCCGCGCCACGGCGATCGCGCTCCGAGCCTAGCCGGGTCAAGTCCGGATAGCGGCCGACCGGAGCTGTAGAACTTCGTCCTGGCTAGCAGCGTAACCATCGGCTTGGTGAACAAGAAGACGACGACGACGTCGATCAGCGTGGTCAGGCCGAGCGTGAACGCGAAGCCCTTCACGTCACCAATCGCGAAGATGTACAGCAGCAGCGCGGCCAGGAACGACACCGTGTCGGAAACCAGGATCGTCCGCCGAGCACGGGTCCAGCCGCGTTCGACCGCAGCTCGCAGTGTCCGGCCTTCTCGCACTTCGTCGCGCAATCGCTCGAAATACACCACGAACGAGTCGGCCGTGATTCCGATCGCGACGATGAGTCCGGCCACGCCGGCCAGCGTCAGCGAGTAGCCCTGGTACTTGCCGAGCAGGATGACTGCCAGCCAGGTCAGCATGGCGGCGGTCGCCAGGCTGAACACCGAGACCAAGGCGAGGCCGCGGTAGTAGAAGAACGAGTAGAAGACCACAAGCAGCAAACCGACCGCGGCGGCGATGAGCCCCGCGTCTAGCTGCTGCGAGCCAAGCTGAGCCGACACCGACTGGATCTGCTGGCTGTCGAAACTGAGCGGCAGCGCGCCGTACTTGAGCACGTTGGCCAGGTTGGTGGCCGACTTCTGGGTGAAGTTGCCGCTGATCTGCCCGGAGCCCCCGGTAATCGCCTGTTGCACGAACGGCGCCGAGACAACCTTGCCGTCGAGCACGATCGCGAACTGGTCGAGGACGGAAGTCTCCTGGCCCGAGGACGAGCTGTAGTAGGCGCTCACCATCTGGGTGGTTTTGTCGCCGAAGGACTTCGAGCCGGCGCCGTTCAGGTTGAAGGTGACAACCCACTGGTTGTTGGTCGAGGAGAGCGCCGCGTTCGGCGACTTGAGGTCGGTTCCTTGGACGATCGGCGGCCCGAGCACGTACTTGACGCCACTGCCGTCGCAGGAGACGATCTGCGTCTCGTTGTCGTACTTGTTCGACTGATCGCCGTAGATCACGTGCTGCCAGCCCTTGTTCCCGCAGTTCAGCTTCTTGAACAGGGCGAGCGCCTTAGCCGAGACCATGGATTCGTCACCGGCCACGTACAGGGTGTTCGCAGACGGCGCGGAGACCGTGGGGGTGGGCGTCGGCGATCCGCTCGCGCTCGGCGAGGCGGACGGCGACCCGGACGACGACGGGGACGCCTTCGCCGACGCCGAGGACGACGGCTTCGGCGAGGCCGACGACGAGGCCTTTGGCTTAGCGACAGCTCCGGTCGCGGCGGTCAGCTGGCGGGCGCCCGTAGCCTGACCCGTGCCACCTGACGTGCTGGCCTTGGTGCTCGGACTCGATGATGGCTTGGGCGCGGATTTCGGCGACGAGGAAGCCTTGGGCGATGACCCTTTCGCGCTCGACGAAGGCGTCGGCGTCGGAATGGGGGCCGGCGTGGTCGGCGTGGTCGGCGTGCTGGTCGCGGCCGCCGGCAAGCCAGTGCCCGGCCGGCTTGAGTCCCGGCTGGCATGCGGCGTTGGTCGGCAGCGCCGTCGTGCACAACAGCACCTGCCTGAACCGCAGCGACGCGGAACTCAGCAACGGCCTGATCTGGCTGGCACTGGCGCCAGGAATTGAAATGTTGATGAACTGCGAGCCCTGCTGCGCCACCGAGGTGTTGTTGATGCCCAGGCCGTTGAACCGGCTCTCCAGAATGGAGATCGCGGTATTCATATCGGTCTTGCTGGGTACACCACCGTTCGCGGCGACGGCCTGGAGGGTCACCAAAGTGCCACCATGCAGGTCGAGGCCGAGCCCGACCTTGAATTTGTGATGCCAGTCGGTCGGGTGCAGGGCGGCACCGCCGATGACGCTCGCCAGCATGACGAAAATCAGCACAACCAGCGCCACAATATGGATGCCCGGGCGGGACACGGTGCCACCCTGGCCCTGCCTGGACGTGCTACTGCTGCTGCCAGGCCAGGCACTGCCGCGCGGCCTTGACGACTTGCTTGGGGGAGTCACCTGTGCTGTCCCTTGGTTCGATCGGGGCCTGCGGTGCTGGCCCCGGGGGAACGACCCCGGAACCCCGCGGTGGCGGCTAGGCGTTACGGTCTTTCAGATCCACATCGTCCGACGGCGTCTCGTCCTTGACGTTCCAGTCATCATTCTTAACGTCCCAGTCGTCGCCTTGGTTGTCCGAGTGCGGCGCGGCTTCGTCGACCGGATCGGACAGCGGCTGGTCGTCAGAGATCACTTCCATGACTGCCCTGCGCAGCATCGTCACGTGCACGCCTGGCGCGATCTCGAGCACGACGTCTCGGTCATCGCCAGAAACCACGGTGCCGTACATGCCGGCCGTCGTGCGAACGCGCTGGCCAGGCATGACCTGGCTCTGGGTCGCCATAGCCTTGCGCTGCCTGTTCCGCTGCGGACGCATGATCAGGAAATAGAACAGGCCGATCAGCACGGCGAGGATCAGGAACGTGTACGCCGGGTTGCCCTTGGATGCCGTGGTGGCGGCAAGCAGATGCGTCCCTGGGGCGAGAGTCATAGTCCCCATCACGGGGCTTCCTTCCAGTTGATGACGCGACGCCCGGAGGACGCCGGCGGTAGAACCTGGCGGCTGGGAAAGACCAACTGCCGAAGTTTAGCGGCGGGCGAGCCGCGCACAAACAGGCTACGACGTTCGCGGAGTGATCGTGACCTGCCCGCAACCAGATGTAACATTCTCGTCCCGCACGCTTAACGATGCTTACTAGCTAATCAAACAACGTCACCGGCCCGGGCTCATCCCCCTGCTCTCCGCTAGCAGCGGATCGCTCCGCCGAGCTCGCACCGCGAGGACCTCCTGGCTCCGGCGGTGTCAGACCCAGGTGCTCCCAGGCAGCCGGGGTCGCGACCCGGCCCCGCGGCGTGCGCGCCATCAGGCCGGCCCTGACCAAGAACGGCTCGGCCACCACCTCGACGGTCTCGGCTTCCTCGCCGACCGCCACCGCTAGCGTGGACAACCCGACTGGCCCGCCGCCGAAGCTTTGCACGAGCGCGATCAGCACGCCGCGATCGAGCCGGTCCAGGCCGCTTTCGTCGACTTCGTACAGGGCCAGCGCGGCCCTGGCCGCGTCCTTGCTGACCACGCCGTCGCCGCGTACCTCGGCGTAGTCCCTGACCCGGCGCAGCAACCGGTTGGCGATCCGCGGCGTGCCTCTGGACCGGCCGGCGATCTCCTGCCCGCCCTCATCGCGCAGCACCACCCCGAGCAACCCGGCCGACCGGCGGATGATGACGCTCAGTTCCTCGGCGTCGTAGAAGTCAAGGTGCCCGGTGAAGCCGAACCTGTCCCGAAGCGGCGCCGGCAGCAAGCCGGCCCTGGTGGTCGCGCCGACCAGGGTGAACGGCGCGATGTCGAGCGGCACCGCGGTGGCGCCCGGACCCTTGCCCAGCATCACGTCGACGCGGAAGTCCTCCATCGCCAGGTACAGCATCTCCTCGGCGGGCCGGGCCAGCCGGTGGATCTCATCGATGAACACCACTTCGCCGCCAGCCAGCGACGTAAGCATGGACGCAAGGTCACCGGCCCGCTCGATCGCTGGTCCGCTGCTGATCCGCAGCGGCGCGCCAAGCTCAGCCGCGATGATCATCGCGACCGTCGTCTTGCCGAGCCCGGGCGGGCCGGACAGCAGCACGTGGTCCGGCGCCTTGCCGCGCCGCATCGCGCCCTCAAGCACCAAGGTCAGCTGTTCCCTGAGCCTGGCCTGACCGACGAACTCGGAAAGCTGCCGGGGTCGGAGCGCGCCTTCTATCTGGCGTTCGTCGGCATCGGCGAGCGGGGAGACGAACCGGTTGCTGTCGTCGCTGTCCACCCCGAGGTCGTCGCTGTCCACCCCGACTCCGTCCCGGCCCGCCCCGACTCCCACTCTTTATCGCCGTCCCAGCACCCGCAGCGCGGCGCGCAGCGCCGAGGCGACGTCGACCTCGCCGTCGGCCTGATCTGGCTCGATCGCGGCGATCGCATCGTCAGCATCCTTTGGCTGCCAGCCCAGGTTGACCAGACCGGTGCGCACCTGATCCCGCCAGCCCGGCTGGCCGTTCCTGACCAGGGCGGCCGATGCGACGTCGCCATCCCCAGGCGAGCCAAGACGCCCGGCTAGCTCGAGCACGATCCGCTGGGCCCCCTTGCGGCCGATGCCGGGCACAGCGGTCAGCGCGGTCACGTCAGCGGCGGACACCGCTCGGCGCAGCCCGTCCGGGCTGAAGGTAGCCAGCATCGCCAGCGCCAGTCGCGGTCCGATGCCACTGGCGGTTTGCAGCAGTTCGAACGTGTTGCGCTCGTCGTCGCTACCGAACCCGTACAAAGTCAGCGCGTCCTCCCTGACCACCAGCGAGGTGCAGACCTTGGCGCGCTCCCCCGCCCGCAGCCCGGCCAGCGTGCCGGGCGAGCACTGCACAAGCAAGCCGACGCCGCCCACGTCGATCACCGCGCCCTCTGGTGCCACGGTCGTTACGACCCCATCGAGATGCGCGATCATCGAGTTACTCCCGTCGCTTGGGCCGCCGCTACGGCCGCGATCTTCGCTTGGGCGCCGCCGCGCCATAGGTGGCATATCGCGAGCGCGAGCGCGTCGGCGGCATCGGCCGGTCTCGGCGGGTCGGGCAGCTTGAGCAGCCTGGTCACCATGTGGGTTACCTGAGCCTTGTCAGCCCGCCCGCTCCCAGTCACGGCCGCCTTGACCTCGCTCGGGGTATGCAGCGCGACCGGTATCCCACGCCTGGCCGCGCAGACGACCGCCACCGCCCCCGCCTGCGCGGTACCCATGACCGTGCGGACATTGTGCTGGCTGAACACCCGCTCGACCGCGACCGCGTCCGGCTGGTGCTTGCCCAGCCAATCCTCGATCTGTTCCTCGATCATCAGCAGCCTGCTGCCGAGGTCCGCCCCGGCGGGCGTGCTCACCACGGTTGTGCCGACCAAGCGCAGCGTGATCCCAGGACCGCCCTCCACAACGCCGATGCCGCACCGGGTCAAGCCTGGATCGACGCCGAGCACCCGCATGCGGAAACCACCTGAGCCGTAGACGAACACCTGTTCGGGCATGACTCTATAGGCTCGCGGCGACGCAGCTCCGCTGGCGCGCCGGAAAAGCCTCTACTCGCCGCTGAGCTTCTCCATGATGTCGTCCGAGACTGAATAGTTGGCGTAGACGTCCTGGACTTCATCGGACTCTTCGAGCACGTCGATGAGCTTGAACACCTTCTTGGCCGTCTCCTCATCGAGCGGCACCTCGACCGAGGGCAGCAACGGCGTCTCGGCCGACTCGTAGTCGATGCCAGCGTCTTGCAGCGCGGTCCGCACCGGCACCAGGTCGGTCGCCTCGCTCACGACCTCGAACGACTCACCCATGTCATTGACCTCTTCGGCGCCCGCGTCCAGCACAGCCATCAGCACGTCGTCATCGCCCATAGACGGCGTCTTCGGCACGATCACGACGCCCTTGCGGCTGAAGAGATAGGACACCGAGCCGGCGTCGGCCATCGAACCACCGTTACGGGTCAGCGCGACCCGCACCTCGGAGGCGGCCCGGTTCCTGTTGTCGGTCAGGCACTCCACCAGGAGCGCTACCCCGCCGGGCGCGTAACCCTCGTAGGTGATGGTCTCGTACGCGGCCCCGCCGGCCTCGAGCCCAGCGCCCCGGCGCACCGCCCGGTCGATGTTATCGTTTGGCACCGAGCTGCGCTTGGCCTTCTGCACCGCGTCGTACAAAGTCGGATTGGCGCTGATGTCAGCGCCGCCGCTGCGGGCGGCCACTTCGACATTCTTAATCAGCTTGGCGAACAGCTTGCCTCGCCTGGCGTCGACGACCGCCTTCTTGTGCTTGGTCGTGGCCCATTTGGAGTGGCCGCTCATGAGCCTTCCCTCACCATGTCTATGAAGATCCTGTGCACGCGATTGTCGGCAGTGAGCTCAGGATGAAACGCGGTAGCGAGCGCCCGACCCTGACGGACGGCGACGATCTTACCTGTGCTGGGCTCGGTCGCCAGAATTTCTACTCCTGCGCCAATCTCATCCACCCACGGCGCCCGGATGAAAACCGCACGGAACGGCTCCCCCGGCACGCCGGCCAGATCGATGTCGCTCTCGAAGGAATCGAGTTGGCGGCCGAACGCGTTCCGCCGCACGGTCATGTCGATCCCACCCAGTGTCTGCTGGTCGCTAGCCACGTCGACGAGGCGATCGGCGAGCAGGATCATCCCAGCGCACGACCCGAACACCGGCAGGCCGGCGTCGATGCGCGCCCGCAGCGGCGCGGCGAGATCGAAGATCTCGAGCAGCTTCCAGATCGTGGTTGACTCGCCGCCCGGGATGATCAGGCCGTCCACCGCCTCAAGCTCGGCCGCCCGGCGGACGGCCACGGGCCGGCCACCGGCCGCCCCGATGGCGCGGACGTGCTCGGCTACGTCCCCTTGCAGCGCCAGCACGCCGATCGTCGCCTCGCCAGGCGCCGGCGCCTCGCTCCCAGAGGTGCTCAGCGACACCGTGGCGGCAGGGCCGAAGGCGCGGGGGGTGCGGGGGGTCGTCCCCCTGCAGGCAAGCGCAGACACTATCCCTCCGAACTATCAGCAGCGGTAATCCGAGGTTATCGGTGTGTCGCTAGAAGGTCATATGACGGTGGTAACCGCATGATCGGCACTCGGCGCTGCGCCGCCGCAAAAGCCGGCTGGTGTGCCATAGTCGCGCTGCGGGTAGCGAACACTGGTGGGCCACTCAGGCCAGTCCACTCTAGGAGGACCCGGATGGGGCAGGTCTGGACGTTTGACGGTGCTCCGGCGAGCACCGTCGGCGCCTTCAGCGGGCTTGTGACGCTGCTCGAAGGCACGACCTTCTGCATCTGCGAGATGTCGGGCGACATCCGGCCTGGCGCCTCGCAAGGGCTCTTCGTCCGCGATACCAGGCTGATCAGCAGGCTTGAGCTGAGCATCAACGATCACGTGCCCGAGCCGCTCACACCGCAGTCCCGCGAACCGTACGCCTGCACGTTCCTGTCCAGGATGCCGCCGTCCGATGGCCTGGCCGACAGCACGCTGCTCGTCACCAGGCGGCGGGTGCTCAACGACGGCATGGATGAGTCGATCACGCTGCGGAACATGAGTTCGGAGCCGCTCCCGGTGAACCTGCGGGTCGGCGTGCAAGGCGACTTCGCCGACGTGTTCGAGGTGAAAGAAGGCAGGACCCGCGAGCCAGGCGACCTCGACGGGCTGACCGTGGACGTCGAGAACGACGGGATCAAGGTGAACCGGCGGGCCGGAGCCCACCTGCGCGGCGCCTCGATCACCGGGGCCAGGCATCCAGACGCCGAACTGGAGGTCTCGGCGACCCAGCTCAACTGGCACGCGGTAGTGCCCGCGCACGGAACCTGGGGTACCTCGCTGCACATCACCCCGTCGCTGGACGGCCGGGATCTGATCGAGTTCAGGTCGGCGGCCGCGCACCCGAACGGCGGACGGGCCGGCCCCGAGCAGCGCCTCGCCGACTGGCGGCGGCAGAGCCCGCTGGTGAAGGCGTCCGACGCGAGGCTGGCCGCCGTGTTCGCGGCGAGCACCGAAGACCTCGGATCCTTGCGGATCTTCGACCCTGACCACGCCGACCGGGCGGTGATAGCCGCAGGCGCGCCCTGGTTCATGACGATCTTCGGTCGCGACTCGCTGATCACCTCGTGGATGATCCTTCCGCTCGACCCATCGCTGGCGCTCGGCACGCTGCGCACGCTGGCCAGCCTGCAGGGGACCAAGACCGACCCGTCGACCGAGGAGCAGCCGGGCAAGATCTTGCACGAGATGCGGTTCGGCATGCAGGCGTCGCTGTGGCTCGGCGGCAGCAGCGTGTATTACGGCTCGGTCGACGCCACCCCGCTGTTCGTCATGCTGCTCGGTGAGCTGCGCCGGTGGGGCCTAGAACGCCGGGTGGTCGATGAGTTGCTGCCGCACGCCGACCGCGCGCTCGACTGGATCGTCAACTACGGCGACGCCGATGGCGACGGCTTCGTCGAGTACGCCAGGACCACCGACCTGGGCCTGGCCAACCAGGGCTGGAAAGACAGCTTCGACGGCATTACGTTCGCCAACGGCCAGCTCGCCGAGCCGCCGATCGCGCTCGCCGAAGTCCAGGGCTACGTGTACGCGGCGTACCTGGCCAAGTCGCATTTCTGCACCGAACGCGACGACCCCGACGGCGCCGCCTACTGGGGCCAGCGAGCCGACCAGCTCAAGGACGATTTCAACCGGGCGTTCTGGATGCCGGACAAAGGGTACTTCGCGCTCGGCCTCGACAAGGACAAGCGGCAGATCGACTCGCTGGCCTCGAACATGGGCCACTGCCTGTGGACGGGCATCATCGACGCTGGCAAGGCGGCTGCCGTGGCGCGCAACCTGACCGGACCTCAGATGTTCTCCGGCTTCGGGATCAGAACACTGGCTTCGTCAAGCGCCGCCTATAACCCGATGAGCTACCACAACGGCTCGGTCTGGCCGCACGACAACGCGATCTGCGCGGCCGGCCTGATGCGCTACGGCTTCGTGCGCGAGGCCCAGCAGGTCGCCGTCGGGATCCTCGAGGCCGCCGAGTGGTTCGGCGGCCGCCTGCCCGAGCTATTCTGCGGCTTCGACCGCACCGAGTTCAGCGAGCCGGTCTACTATCCGACGTCCTGCTCACCGCAGGCGTGGGCCTCGGCGGCGCCGTTCCACCTGCTGCGCACGCTGCTGCGGTTCGACCCGTCCGTGCCGAACGGGATGCTCTGGTGCGACCCGGCGCTGCCAGCCGCGTTCTTGCCGCTGCGGATCGAGTCCATGCACGTGGCCGGCGCCCGGGTGGCCATCGACGTGACTGAGGAGCACTGGTCACTCGACGGCCTCGGCGAGATCCTGACCCTGGTCCGCTCCGGCCGCGACCCGCTAACCGCCATCAGCCCCTGACCAGGGTGGCCCGCGTACTGGCCATAACTACGACCGGTCTGTAAAATGACCTCTATGGAGACCATACCGATTACGGAAGCGAAGTCCCGTATCGCCGAACTCGCTGACCGCGTGGCGCGGGAGCATGACCACTTCACTATTACCCGTAATGGCCGTGCCGACGTGATGTTGATCTCGGTAGCCGAATACGAGTCCCTACAAGAGACGCTTGACGTTCTCAGCGACGAAGACACCCTCGCGGACCTGCGGCAATCTCGCGAAGACTTCGCGCTCGGCGAAACATACAGCGCCGAGCAAGTTCGCGCCGAGCTGGATAAGCGGCAGCGCCTTGGCCGACGGTGAGCGACGCCGATCCCGCTGCGCCCGAGCGGTACACGGCGAGCTTGTCCGGCCAGGCTCGCCGTAACATCCACGAGAACCTGCCCCTCGAGGTGGCACTCGCCGCGATGGAGACGATCGAAGGGTCGATTGCCGTGAATCCATACCGGGCAGGCAAGCCGCTCGACGAACCGTTCGACGGTTACTACTCGGCCCGTCGCGGCACCTATCGCATCGTCTACCGTATCGACGAAACAAAGCATCAAGCGCAGATCCACTCAATCCGTCATCGGCGCGACGTCTACCGAGGTTGACACAGGCGGGAGTGCCAGGCTCGGGCGGAGGTGTCGGTCAGCGAGGCGACCTGGTCAACGATGACCCGGAGCCGGCTGGCGTCGCTGTCGGCGGCGAGGAACGCGGGCCGGAACAGCGCGTCGAGCGACTGTGGCGCGCCATCGGCCAGCGCCTGCGCCAGTTCGGTGAGCACGGCCCGCTCCCTGGCCTGCGAGGCGATCGCGCCGGCCCGCCGCATGACGTAGTACGCGGTCACGCCCTTGAGGAGCGCGCACTCCAGCCGCTGCTGCCTGGGAACTTCTAGATCAGTTGCATAACGAATTGCCCGGGTGCTACCCGCTTGCCTCTGGGTTGCTCGTTGCGCGGCTCCGCAGAAACGCCCGATCAGCTCGCTGGTCAAGTTCTTGACCGCGGCGGCCGTCTGCGGCTCGCCGTCGAATCGGTCCGGCCAGCAGTCCAGCTTCAGCAGCAGGTCGAAGCCGTCCCCAAGCTCGTCGGCGGTGACCGAGCCCGGGGCACAGTACTCTGCAAGCGTCAGTTGCGTGACAGCATTACGTTCGGCCTGATCACGCAGTTGCTCTAGGGTGATCAGCCCGCTGTGCAGTCCGTCTTCGAGGTCATGGACCGAGTAGGCGACATCGTCCGCCCAGTCCATGACCTGCGCCTCCAGGCACGGCTGCCGCTCCGGTGCGCCGTCCCTGATCCAGCCGAAAACCTCGGCGTCCTCGTCGTAGCAGCCGTACTTGGTCCCGTCGGCCGAGCTCGCCAGCCACGGGTACTTCAGCGTGGCATCGAGCGTCGCCCTGGTCAGGTTCAGGCCGACGCCCGGCACCTTCGCCTCGATCCTGGTGAGCAGACGCAGGCTCTGAGCGTTTCCCTCGAACCCGCCGCAGCCCGCCGCCGCCGCGGCCAGCGCGAACTCGCCGTTGTGGCCGAACGGCGGGTGCCCGAGGTCATGCGCCAGGCAGGCCGCGTCGACCAGATCGGGATCGCAGCCGAGCGCGGCGCCAAGCTCCCGCCCGATCTGGGCGCATTCCAGCGAGTGCGTCAGCCGTGTGCGCGGGAAGTCGGCCTGCCCGACCTCGACGACCTGCGTCTTGGCCGCCAGCCTGCGCAGCGCCGAGCTGTGCAGCACCCGCGCCCGGTCTCGCTGGAACGGCCCGCGACCCGAACTCGGCGCGCTCTTGACCCGCTCGTCGGCGAACCTGGCCGTCGCGTGCGCGTCGTATCCGGGGAGTCGGGGGGGTCGGGGGGCTCGTCCCCCCAGGCCAGCACTGCCAGCTGCGCTCACCTGCTGTCGCTGCCCCCCGTCTCTTCGAGCGCGACCGCGCGGCCTGCTTCGAGCCTGGCGACCGGCACACGGAACGGCGAGCACGACACGTAGTCGAGACCGGCATTGTGGAAGAAGTGCACGGAGTCGGGGTCGCCGCCGTGCTCGCCGCAGACGCCGATCTTCAGCTCGGGCCTGGTCGCGCGGCCCTCTTCGACCGCGATGCGCACCAGCCGGCCAATCCCGTCGACGTCCAGCGTCTCGAACGGCGAGACGCCGAAGATCCCCATCTCGATGTACTTGCCGAAGAACGAGCCCTCGACGTCATCGCGGGAGAAACCCCAGCCCATCTGGGTCAGGTCGTTGGTGCCGAACGAGAAGAATTCCGCCGCCTCGGCGATCTGGCCCGCGGTCAGCGCCGCCCTCGGCACCTCGATCATCGTGCCGATCAGGGTGTGGGTCGTAACCCCGGTCTCCTCGGCGACCTCCTCGAGCACGATCTCGGTCTCGGCTCGCGCCGCCTCAAGCTCCTGAACGGCGCCGACCAGCGGGATCATGATTTCCGGACGCGGGTCGCCCCCGGCCTTCACCCGGTCGACCGACGCGCGGGCGATCGCCCGCACCTGCATCTGGTACAGGCCCGGAATCACGATGCCGAGGCGGACGCCGCGCAGGCCCAGCATCGGGTTCTGCTCGTGCAGCCGGCGGACCGCGTCGAGCAGCTTCTTGTCCGCGTCGGTGGCGGCGTCGCCGGCCAGCGCGACCTTGACGGAAAGCTCGGTGAGGTCGGGCAGGAACTCGTGCAGCGGCGGGTCAAGCAGCCTGATCGTGACCGGCAGCCCGTCCATCGCCTCGAGGATCTCGACGAAGTCGCCGCGCTGCAGCGGCTCGAGCTGGGCGAGCGCGGCCTGGCGACCGGCCTCGTCCTCGGCCAGGATCAGCCGCTCGACGAGCTGCCGCCGCTCACCGAGGAACATGTGCTCGGTCCTGGTCAGGCCAATGCCCTGAGCGCCGAACCGGACCGCGCGGGCCGAGTCTTCGCCGGTGTCGGAGTTCGCGCGGACGCCGAGGCGGCGCCGCCCGTCGGCCTGGGCCATGATCCGGTGCACCGCCTGGACGAGCTCGTCGGCCTCGTGCGGGGCGATGTTGCCTTCGAAGTACTCGACCACGGGCGAGGCGACGACCGGGACTTCTCCCAGGTACACCGAGCCCGAGGTGCCGTCGATCGAGATCACGTCGCCTTCGCGCACGGTGACGCCGGTACCCGAGACGGTGAACTGGCGGGCGTTGACGTCGACCTCAAGCTGCTCAGCGCCGCACACGCACGTCTTGCCCATGCCTCGGGCCACCACGGCCGCGTGGCTGGTCTTGCCGCCGCGCGAGGTCAGGATGCCGCGGGCGGCGATCATGCCGTGCAGGTCGTCCGGGTTGGTCTCGCGGCGCACGAGGATCACGGCCTCGCCCTCGTCGGCCCGCTTGACGGCGGTCTCCGAGTCGAACACGGCCTTGCCTACTGCCGCACCTGGCGACGCGCTGATTGCCTTGGTGATCACCTCGGCGGTGGCGCTGGTGTCGAACCTGGGGAACATGAGCTGGGCAAGCTGGCTGCCGCTGACCCGGCGCAGCGCCTCGTCGATGTCGATCAGGCCCTGGTCGACGAGCTGGGTGGCGATCCTGAACGCGGCGGCGGCGGTGCGCTTGCCGACTCGGGTCTGCAGCATCCACAGCTTGCCGCGCTCGATCGTGAACTCGATGTCGCACAAGTCGCGGTAATGGTTCTCGAGCTTGGCCATGATCGCCATCAGCTCGCTGTAGGACTTGGCGTCGATCTGCTCAAGGTCCTGCAGCGGCACCGTGTTCCTGATGCCGGCCACGACGTCCTCGCCCTGGGCATTCTGCAGGTAGTCGCCGTAGACGCCCTGCTGGCCGCTGCCTGGGTCCCTGGTGAACGCGACGCCGGTCCCTGAGTCGGCCCCAAGGTTGCCGAACACCATCGCGACGATGTTGACCGCGGTGCCGAGGTCGGACGGGATCCGCTCCTGGCGCCGGTAGAGGATCGCGCGGTCGGCGTTCCAGCTATTAAAGACCGCGTTGACGGCGAGGTCCATCTGCTCGCGCGGGTTCTGCGGGAAGTCCCGGCCAGTCTCGTTCTTGACGATCTGCTTGAAGGTGTCGACCAGCGTCCGCAGGTCGTCGGCGTCAAGGTCCAGGTCGTTGGTGGTGCCCTTGGCCTTCTTCGCGCTGTCGAGCGCGTGCTCGAACTCGCTGCCCTCGATGTCGAGCACGGTCTTGCCGAACATCTGGATCAGGCGGCGGTAGGAGTCCCAGGCGAACCGCTCGTTCCCGGCCTTGCGAGCCAGCCCGTGCACGGAGACGTCGGACAAGCCGATGTTCAGCACCGTCTCCATCATGCCGGGCATGGAAAACTTGGCCCCCGACCTGACGCTGACCAACAGCGGGTCGTCGTCGGCACCAAGCTGCCGGCCCATCGCCTGCTGGAGCCGGTCGAGGTGCTCGGTCACCTCGGCGGCGAGTCCGTCCGGTATGGTGCCGTGCTCCAGGTAGAACCGGCAGGCGTCGGTGCTGATGATGAAGCCAGGCGGAACGGGCAGACCAAGATTGGTCATCTCGGCGAGATTGGCACCCTTCCCGCCGAGCAGGTCCTTCATGTCCCTATTGCCCTCGATGAAGTCATAGACAAGCTTCGGCACTGCGCGCATCTCCTTGGCGGTGCCGCGGGCCAGGCGGCACGGCGGCTCGCCTTGGGCTCCCAGCGGCTCTGTGATCACGGCCTGTTCGGCCCTCAGGAAGACTCTATCGAGGAACCCGCAACAAATTTCCTGCCGTCGCGTCTTGTTGACATGAATCCGACCTCAGGCGGCTGGTCACACAGAATCCTTGCTAGGCGGAGCAGCGGATCGGAGCGCCATGCGTCAGGTAGATATGGGCTCAAAACCGATGCCTGCCGCCGATCCGGTATCCGCCGAGCCGGACGACGGCGATGCGGCCGCTGCGGTGACCGCTCTCTACCAGGCCAACGCGCTCAGCATGGTCAGGCTCGCGCATGTCATTCTCGGTGACCGAGCCGCCGCCGAAGACGTGGTGCAGGAGGCGTTCTCCGGCCTGTACCGGCGCTGGGCGCACGTCACCGATCAGAACAAAGCGCTGTCCTACGTCCGGTCATCGGTGCTCAATGGCTGCCGCTCGGCCCTGCGCCGGGTCAGGCCGGAGCTGAGCGTCGATCTTGCTGGCACTGGCCTGCGACCGGACCATGCCTGCGTCGAGTCGACCGTGCTCGACGAGGAGGAACGCGGCGCGGTGATGGCCGCTTTGCGCCGGTTGCCGAACCGCCAGCGCGAGGTTCTTGTCCTTCGCTTCTATCTCGACCTGAACGAGCGTGAGATCGCCATGGAGATGGGGATCAGCCCTAGCACAGTCCGCTCGGCCGCGCACCGGGCTCTGACGAAGCTCGGCCGGATGCTTGGAGAATCGCAATGACTTCGACGTCGACACACGACCGTGTCCGGCGCGCGATCGCCGCGACCGCTGAGCAGATCGCTCCGGGAACTGTTCCCCCGCTTCGCTTGCAGCCGGCCGGCGCTGGCCGCCGGCAGCGAACTGTCGCCCGCCGTCGGCCGGCCTGGCTCGCGCCCGCTGCCGCCGCCGCGTCCGTCGCCGTGATCGCGACCGCCGCGCTGGTGATTTCCAACGGCGTCGCCAGCCGCCCCCAGGTCGTCGGCCCAGTCGACGTGCCGGTGCCGCCGTACTACCTCGCCCTGACCAAAACTGGCGATAACGCCGCTATCTATGCGACCCGTACCGGCGACCTGATCACCAAGGTCGTGCCGCCGGGCGCCCGTCCGGTACTCGGGCTCAGCGCGGCGGCGGACGACAGGACCTTCGCGATCGCGGTACCGGCAGGAGCGCGCTGGAACGTCGGTCAGCCACCGAAACGTTTCTATCTGGTCAAATTCAACCCCGCCACCCTTGCGGTCACGACCAGCCTTGTTCCGCGCCTCGCGGTACCGCTAAACGCGACTATCCGTGCCTTTGCGCTGTCGCCATCGGGCACCAAGCTCGCGGTCGCGTATCAGGTGCCTAATACGCGGGAGATCACTGACGATCTCAAGGTCATGGACCTCCGGACAGGCTCGATCCGCACGTGGACAACCCCGCACGGCGAGATCCTGTACAGTCCCAGCCCGATCGACCTGAGCTGGGCAGCTGACAACAAGACGCTCGCCTTCAACTGGTACAGCCTCCTCCCCGCCCGCCCGCAACCGCTTTCGACCTCTGGGTTGTGGCTGCTCGACACGGCCAAGCCGGGCGGCGAAGTGTTCGCTGATAGCCGCCGGGTGCTGACCTATCGGGTGGTGGGGTCCGATATCGCCATTCCTGGTAACGGGTACCAGGCGACGCTTCCCGTGCTGACACCGGACGGCAGGACAATCATCGTCGCGCTCACTTCCAAGCTTTCTGACACCAGCGGTTACATCTGGTTTGCCATGTACGACGCCGCGAACGGCAGGCTTGAACGCACTTTCGGCCGCACGCCGCTCAGCACTGCACGGCCTGCTGAGCTGCAGATGAGCACGCTCTGGACCAGCCCGCCCGGCGACGTCATGATCATCGGCACCCCCCCTGGGCACAACGGCCAGATCGGCGTCCTGCGGCGGTCGGGCCGATTGACCTTGCTGCCGACTGCTCCGCGCATAGCTCTGATCCCGGGCCCAGCGTGGTAGATCCCGTCAACCCGCCCGACCGAGCTCCCGGCCGACACCAAATGCTGGGACGGGTTGGGACAATGGCGGCGTGGACGGAACTCAGCAAGAAACGATCGGCGTGCTCCACCCCGGCGAGATGGGCGCGGCGGTCGCCGCGTGCCTGGTGGCGGGCGGGCACGAGGTGACCTGGGTGTCGGATGGGCGCAGCGAGCAGACCGCCGGGCGAGCCGCCGAGGCGGGGCTGGTCGACGTCGGGACGATCGACGCGGCGATTGACCGAGCCTCGGTTATCTTGTCGATCTGCCCGCCGCACGCCGCGCTCGATGTTGCCAGGTCAGTGCGCGGCTTTGGCGGCTGCTACGTGGACGCGAACGCCATCTCGCCGCGGACCGCCAGTCAGGTCGCTCAAGTCGTCGAGGCTGGCGGCGCTACCTACGTCGACGGTGGCATCATCGGGCCGCCGCCGGTAAACGCGGGCAGCACCCGCCTGTTCCTGTCCGGCGAGGCGGCCGGTCGCGTGCGGGCGCTGTTCGAAGGCACCGCCCTGGACGCGAAGATCGTGACCGAGGGCGGTCCGTTCGGCGCCTCCGCGGTGAAGATGGCGTACGCGGCCTGGACGAAGGGGTCGGCCGCGCTACTGCTTGCCGCCCGGGAGCTGGCCGAGGCTTGCGGCGTCTCGGATGCGCTGGTCGCCGAGTGGAGCATGTCCCAGCCAGCGCTGGCCGACCGGCTGGCAAGCGCGCAGCAATCGGCGGCCAGGAAAGGCTGGCGCTGGATAGCCGAGATGGAGGAGATCGCCGCGACGATGAGCGCGGCCGGATTGCCGCCGGGGTTCCACGAGGCCGCCGCCGAGATTTACCGACGAAGCAACTGACAGGCCGTTTCAGCGTCTCTGCAATGTGGTGGACAGTAGTGTGCTGAAGCTCAGCAGAGCGCAGGAGCACCGCGACGGCTTCGACGACGTGCCGTCAACCGACGCGGCGAGCTGGCAAGGCGCTCGCCTACGTTCGTTCCGCCGTGCTCAACGGCTGCCGAAGTCACCTCCGGGCGAGGATCAGAGCCGAGCGTCGGACGGCGGCGGCGACCGCCGACATCGATCGCGCCGCTTCCGCGGAGGATGACGCCTTGCTCGCCGAGGAGCACGCGGAAGTGCTCGCGGCTCTGCGCAGGCGCGGAGCGAACCTGGTACGTGCCGGGCGGAAATATCGGCGCGACGCCCGCGATCCGCTTGCCGCCGCGAGCCCGGGCGGAAGGTTGCTTGACCACTCACGGCTTCTGGTCCGCGCGCCGCGGCAAAGTCAGAACCCGAACCTGATCGTGGGCTGGGGCACCACGGTGATCAGCCCGGACGGCAGTCACGTGCTGCGGTCGGCGTTCGTACCCGTGCGGGTCGCCAAGAACACCTATGACGACAACCCCTGGATCTACAAGTACAGCACAGGGTCGGGCGCGCTCGTTTCGTCCCTGGAAGGAAGGCGCGGCGGCTTCTTGGACGTGCAGTGGTCAAGTCCCGACGGTCAGTCCTACATCGCCACCAGCCTGATCCCCGGTACGCCCGACGCCTTCGTCAGCGCTACGTCAACGGCCACTGGCGTCCGCTCCGGCTTCCGGCCCAGACTCTGACCGTCGCCTGGTTAGCAGATCGAAATTCTCGCCGCGCGCGGCGACTAAGCTACCGGCATCGCCGCTAGCTATCTCAGTAATCCGACACCGGCGGCATGATGAATTCACCTGCGCGAATACAGCTGAAAGGATGATCTATGCCCGACGGACCTGATGGGGCCGAACTCATCAAGCGGTTCGCAGGAAACCCGATCCTTCGTGCGGAGAGGTTTCCGCACGGGGCGAGTGCCGTATTCAACCCCGGCGCGACGGTCGTCGACGGCCAGACACTCCTGCTCGTGCGGGTGGAAGACCGCACTGGTCACTCCTCCTTCGCGGTCGCGACCAGCCACGACGGCCTCACTGACTGGCAGATCGACCCGGCCCTGGGCCTTCGGCCGCAGCGTGACAGCTTCGCCGAGCACGGCGGGATAGAAGACCCGCGCATAACCCAGATCGGCGATGAATACTTCGTGGCTTATACCGGTTTGTCCGTCGAAGGACCGCTTGTCTGCCTCGCGAAGACCAAAGACTTCGCCACCTGGGAACGCCTCGGTGTCGCGATGCGGCCAGACGATAAGGACGCCGCGCTTTTCGGAGTCAAGTTCGGCGATCGGTGGGCGATGCTGCACCGGCCGGCGATGGCCAAGGGATCGCACGTCTGGGTGTCGTTCAGCCCGGACCTGACTCACTGGGGTGATGCCAGGATCGTGCTTACCGCGCGCCGGGGCGGATGGTGGGACAACAGCAAGATCGGGCTGGGCGCGCCACCGCTGCTCACCAAGGACGGCTGGCTGCTCTGCTACCACGGCGTCCGTATCACCGCGGGCGGCGCGATCTATCGCGCTGGCCTGGCCCTGCTCGACCGGGACGATCCGGCGAAGGTGCTCGCCCGCGCCGACGAATGGGTGCTCGGGCCAGAGGACCCCTACGAGCGGCACGGAGACGTGGGCCAGGTCGTGTTCCCGTGCGGGTGGATACTCCGCGATGACGACGACACGCTGCACATCTACTACGGCGCCGCCGACACCGTCATCGGGGTCGCCGAGGCTAGCCTGGCCGCGTTGCTCGGCTACCTGACGGCGTAACGCACTCGCATCTGGGTCGACTCCCGGACGACCCATGCGGGTCGTCCGGGCATCCAGCGCCGTGTCCCCCCGGAGCCGGAGTTACCTTCCGGCCGGCATCAGCAGCCGGCAAGTCTTTCTGCCAAATAAGAGATCAAGCTGTCGATCCCGATCCGGTCCTGCTTCATCGAGTCCCGCTCGCGCACCGTTACCGCCTGGTCGGTGAGGCTGTCGAAGTCGACGGTCACGCAGTACGGGGTTCCGATTTCGTCCTGGCGACGGTACCGGCGGCCGATCGCACCAGCGTCATCGAATTCAGCATTCCAGTACTTGCGTACCGACGCGGCCACATCGCGAGCCTTGGGTGACAGGTCAGCGTTGCGTGACAGCGGCAGCACCGCTAGCTTCACCGGGGCTAGCCGGTAGTCGAGCCTGAGCACGGTCCGCTTCTCCATCGTCCCCTTCGCGTCCGGCGCCTCGTCCTCAGCATAGGCGTCGAGCAGGAAGGCAAGCATCATCCGGTCCACGCCAGCGGCCGGTTCGATCACGTAAGGGACGAACCGCTCGTTCGACTCCGCGTCCAGGTACGACATGTCCTGCCCGGATGCCTTCGCGTGGGTGGACAGGTCGTAGTCGGTGCGGTTGGCCAGGCCTTCAAGCTCGCCCCACTCGCTTCCGGCGAACTCGAACCGGTACTCAACATCGACGGTCCGCTTGGAGTAGAACGAGCGCTTCTCCGCCGGGTGCTCATATAGCCGCAGGTTCTCCTCAGGCAGGCCGAGCCCGAGGTACCAGGCCATCCGAGCCTGGATCCAGTGCTCGTGCCACTCCTCGTCCGTGCCGGGCCGGACGAAGAACTCCATCTCCATTTGCTCGAACTCGCGGGTGCGGAAGATGAAGTTTCCCGGCGTTATTTCATTGCGGAAAGACTTGCCGATCTGCGCGATGCCGAACGGGATCTTCTTGCGCGAGGTCTGCTGGACGTTTTTGAAGTTGATGAAGATGCCCTGAGCGGTCTCGGGCCGGAGGTAAGCCAGGCCAGATTCCCCGCCCGCCTCGTCCCGCTCCACTGCCCCCAGGTAGGTACGCAGCAGGCCGTTGAACATCTTCGGCTCGGTAAACGCGCTCCTGGTGCCGCAGTTCGGGCAGGCTAGGTCGGCCAGACCGTGCTCTGGTTCCTTGCCGTCGTGCTTCTCGGCGTAGGCCTCGATCAGGTGGTCGGCGCGGAACCGCCGGTGGCACGACTGGCACTCGGTGAGCGGATCGACGAACTCGGTGACGTGGCCGCTCGCCTGCCACACCTCGGGCGCCAGGATCACGCTCGAGTCGATGCCGACGATGTCGTCCCGCTCGGTGACCATGGACTTCCACCACTGGCGCTTGATGTTGTTCTTGATCTCCACGCCGAGCGGACCGTAGTCCCAGGACGCACGCAGACCGCCGTAGATCTCGCTCGACGGGTAGACGATCCCCCGCCGTTTCGACAGGCTGACGATGGTCTCCATGCGGTCACTGCGGCGTGCCATCAAGATTCTCCAGCGCCTGAGGCGATCTGTAGTGTTCGAGCCAGACAGAGTGCGGACGCAGCCGATCCAGC
Source organism: uncultured Actinomycetota bacterium (assembly GCA_963769145.1). Classification (GTDB taxonomy): domain Bacteria; phylum Actinomycetota; class Actinomycetes; order Streptosporangiales; family Streptosporangiaceae; genus Chersky-822. Next base: position 1,229,449 of record CAVYKS010000004.1, on the reverse strand, counting down.
AAAGCAGGTGGCGGTGCTGCCAGCTTAGCGTTGATCAACCGATCCGTGGTGCCGCTATCGTGGTCGGTGACCAGGCCAGTCGCAACTTGTTTAGCCGCCGCCGTGGCGCCCTATGGAGGAACCTCGCCGTGAGCAGCAACCGCACCCGTCGCCGACCTGGCCAGCGGCCGCGGCCGCTGCCCAAAGGCGACACGTTGTTCACCCCAGGCGCCTTGCCTGCCAGGCAGGCGCTTGAGCACCGCAGCGCCACCTGGCTGCTCTGGCTCCATCAGCTACCGCGCTGGCTGTTGCCCGTGCTGGCGGCCGGATTGCTCGTGGCCGGGCTAGCCGTCGGCGGCGTAGGCGGCGCTGTCGCCCTCTGCGGGCTCGCAGTCGTGCTGGGCTGGCTCGCCGCCGTCTCCTGGCCCAGCTTGCCGACGCCGGGCCGACTGCTGCGCGTGGTCGTGATCGGGGCGGTGGTCGCGGTGGCCGTGGTCCGCGCCTTGCATCGCTAGCCCGTTAGCCTGGCCGCGGCCGGTCAGACCTGGTTGGGCCGGGCGCCACCGTAGCGGCGCTCGCGGCCCGCGTAGATCTCGCACGCTTGCCACAGATGGCGCCGGTCGAAGTCGGGGAACAGCGTGTCGAGGAACACGAACTCGGCGTAGGCGGACTGCCAGATCAGGAAGTTGGACGTGCGCTGCTCGCCGGACGACCGGACGAACAGGTCGACGTCGGGGATGCCTGGCTCGTCGAGATACCGGGCGAAGACTTTCTCGTCGATCTTATCCGCGCGCAGCTTGCCGGCCGCCACGTCGGCAGCGATCGCCGCCGCGGCGTCAACGATCTCAGCCCGTCCGCCGTAGTTCACGCAGAACTGCAGCGTGAGCACCGAGTTGCCGGCGGTCATCTGCTCGGCATGTTCGAGTTCGGAGATGACGCTGCGCCAGAGCCTCGGCCGACGGCCAGCCCAGCGGACTCGCACCCCCATCTCGTTCAACTGGTCGCGGCGCCTGCGGATGACGTCGCGGTTGAACCCCATCAGGAACCTGACCTCATCTGGGGAGCGCCGCCAGTTCTCGGTCGAGAACGCGTAGGCGGACAGGTAGGGGATGCCAAGCTCGATCGCGCCCATGATCACGTCGAACAGCGAGTACTCGCCCGCCTTGTGACCCTCGGTCCGCGGCAAACCGCGCTGCTTAGCCCACCGGCCGTTGCCGTCCATGACCAGTGCCACGTGCGTGGGCACCAGGTCGGGCGGGATGTCCGGTGGCTTGACGCCGGAGGAGTGCGGGTCAGGCGGCCTGAACCCAGCGTGGTTCACGCGTGCTCCACGTGTTTGAGCGAGCGCAGCGAGTACTCCAGGTGCCACTGCACGTAGGCGGCGACCAGACCGCTGCACTCCACCTGGTACTTGCGTTCGCTGCCGTCGGCCAGCCCCCACTCCCCTCGCAGCAGCGCGCTCATCAAGTCGATCGTCGACGCCGACGTCGTCGCCGCGCCCGGCGCGTGGCACGACCGGCACACGAGCCCGCCCGCGGCGATCCCGAACGTCCGCCGTCCCGGTCGCTGGGTGACAGCCCGCTCCGCGGGTGACTCGGGTACCGGCGCCCTGGTGCCGCAGATCGCGCACTCATCCAGCGCCGGGGCGTAACCGGCCACCGCCAGCGAGCGAAGCAGGTAGGCGTCAAGCACCAGCCTGGAATCGTGTTCGGCGTCCACGAGCGTCCGCAGGCCGCCGACCAGCAGCAGGAATTGCCGCAAGGCTGGCTCCTTCTCGACCGTGGTGAACTTCTCGGCAGTCTCCAGCATCGCCACGCCGGTGGTGTACCTGCTGTAGTCGCCGACCAGTTGATCGCCGTAGCTTCGCACGGACTCGGCCTGCGTGATGACGTCGAGCGTGCGGCCCGTGTACAGCATGAGGTCGACGTGACTGAACGGCTCGACCCGGGCGCCGAACTTCGACTTCGTCTTGCGTACGCCCTTGGCCACGGCCCTGACCCGGCCGCATCTGCGGGTCAGCACCGTGACGATGCGGTCGGCTTCGCCCAGCTTCTGGGTGCGCAGCACGATCCCGTCGTCACGGTAGAGATTCACGCCTTCATTCTCACCCATAGCGCTCAGTTGGTCGGTCACCACACGCTGCGCTGCACGGGCTTGCTGACGTAAGCCAGACGACGACGCCTAGCCGGCCTGGGCGGCCTCCTCGGCCATCTGGATCACGTCATTGGCCTGACCTTGGCTGAGCCCCAGGTGACGGGCCACCGTACCGACTACCTCGCGCTCAGCGGCGCTCAGCGCGCCGTCGGCCAGCCCGATCTGGACGACCTTGGCGAGGAACCACTCCTTGCCATACGTCTCAAGTTGAATCGCCAGTCTCTCGACGGCGGCGCGCAGCCCGGGGACTGGACCGCAGCTAACCCGCGCATCCGGCTCCTGGACGGTGATCTCGAGCGCGACTTCCAGGTCAGGCTCCCCGTACGTCGGCGAGCCCGCGCTCATGATCAGCTCGATCGCCCGACGTCGGGCAACCTGGCTGGCCGAACCGCCGGCGCCGAGCATGGCCAGCGTAGCGGCCGTGGTAGCACCCAGCAGCGCGGCTTGCATCTGCTCGATTGTCGGCACCGCAAGCAATTCGACCCGGTAGCAAGTGCGGCAGATCGCACACCGCAGATGCTCGCCAGTGCGGTCGAGCGGGACGACTGGCAGTCCAAGCAACTGGACCCAGCGACGCCCGCAGCGATGCCGGTAAGACCGGTCGCCACCGCACCGTTCGCAATGGAAAATCCCGCTTGCGATCGTACGGTAGTAAACCCGCGACCCGAGACCTACCAGCATTGCATTCCCCTCTAGCCCGCCCGTCCAGGCGAGTTGCCCGCTGGGGTGACCGCACGTCAGAGCCCGATCATCACATGATGAGGACCCAGTGGTTATCGATTCCGCAGAATTTCCAAGCCTGGCTGAGAATCTCCGAAACGGAATTCATCAAGCGGCCTAGAATACGCTAACTGGCTTAAGGCATGCCACGCACGCGGAAACTCGGACGCACGGAATTCAGTCGTAGAACCCGAGTCGGCGAAGCTGCCGAGGATCGCGCTGCCAGTCCTTCGCGACCTTGATCCGCAAGTCCAGGTACACCCGGCTGCCAAGCAGCGCCTCGATCTGCCGCCGCGCTCGCGATCCGACGTCTTTGAGCCTGGCGCCCTTGGCCCCGATGACGATCGCCTTCTGGCTGGCCCGCTCGACGTACATGATCGCGTGGATGTCGATCAGGTCGTCCCGGCCCTCCCTCGGGGCCATCTCCTCGACGACGACCGCGATCGAATGCGGCAGCTCGTCCCGCACGCCCTCCAGGATTGACTCTCTGATCAGCTCGGCGACAAGCTGCTGTTCGGGCTCATCGGTCAGTTCGCCATCCGGGTAGAGCGGCCGGCCCGGCGGAAGGTACCCGATCAGCACGCTAGTCAGCACGTCGAGCTGGAACCCGGTCACGGCCGACACCGGCACGATGTCGGCCCAGTCGGCCAGGTCCGCGACGGCCGCGAGCTGGGCGGCGATCTGCTCCCTGGAGGCCTGGTCGGCCTTGGTGACGATGGCGACCACCGGGGTCTTGGCGTGGGCCTGCCCGGCGAGTTCGGCGGCTAGGTAGTTGTCACCTGGCCCGATGCGTTCGGCCGCCGGCACGCAGAACCCAATCACGTCCACCTCAGTCAACGTCGACCGGACCAGGCTGTCGAGCCGCTCGCCCAGCAGGGTCCGGGGCCGGTGCAGCCCGGGTGTGTCGACGATGATCAGCTCGGCGTCGTCACGCCTGACGATGCCCCTGATCACCCGCCGGGTGGTCTGCGGGCGGCTGCTGGTGATCGCCACCTTCGTGCCGACCAGCGCGTTCATCAGTGTCGACTTACCGACATTCGGCCGACCGGCGAAGCATGCGAAGCCAGCAGCGAACTTCTGCTCTGGCCGTGCTCGTGCTGGCGTCGCGTCCACGCAGGCGATTCTCCCCCACCCGCCCTCAAAGGTCATCTCGCCCACCCCCGCACGCCTGCCAGCACGCCGCCCGCCGCCTCAGCCTGCGCGATGAATTCGGGGATCCATCTGGGAAAACAGGTGTGAATTCGGGAACCCATCGCGTGGCCGGCGCTGACCGCTGCGATGAATTCGGGGATCCATCGCGCTTGAGACAGATCACGCCGCCCGGGCGCAGCCGGCGGGAGGGGGTTATGGGCGGATTGTCAGGCGGACGGCGCCGTCTGAGCCCGCGTGGATGATGACGGCCTTGGCGCCGACATCCCTGACGGCCGCGATGTCGGCCGCCGTCGGCCCTGAACCGTCGCTCACAAGCGCGGCGGCCTCTAGCGCTCCCGCGCCGCTCGAGACGGCCATTGCCACAGCCAAGGCGAGCGCGGACAGATGAAGCGACGGCAGCGCCACGGTCACAGCCGCGTAGGTACGGCCGGTCTCGTCCCTGACCGCCGCGCCCTCGGCCGACCCGACTCGCATTCGCGCCGCTCGCGCCAGCGTAATGATCTTCTGGTCTTCTGGCCCCAGCTCAGCCTCATCCACCCGATCGAGCCTAGTGCCGTTGTCGATCACCTGCCAGTTACGCACTTCCACCCGACCCGCCCAGCTCGGCGGCCCGGTCGGCGATTTCATCGGCCCGCCCACCAGCCAAGTCGTCGGCGGCCCAGGCATACCGGTCATCGTCAGAGTCGCGAGCCACCCCGCTCTCGGCCGCATCGTTTCCGGCCGGGTCCGGTGAGATGGACGAAGGCTCGGGTTCGGTGTCGCCTTTGGTCCGACCTGACCGGCCGCGGACGCGCTGCACGGTCACGGTGCTGATTCTGTTGCGCCGTCCCGCCAGGCTTTCGGCGGTCAGCCTGAGCCCGGCGACGGTCGCCGTCGACCCCGCGATCGGCACCCGGCCAAGCCGCTGAGCCAGCAACCCGCCGACGGTCTCCACGTCCTCGACCTCGATCTTGACGCCGAACAAGTCGTCAAGCTCGTCCACAGACAACCGCGCGGTCACCCGCGCGTGGTCCTTGCCTAGCCACTCGACCGGCGGTTGCTCCCGGTCGTATTCGTCGGCGATCTCGCCGACGATCTCCTCGAGAATGTCCTCGATCGTGGCGAGCCCGGCCGTGCCGCCGTACTCATCGATCACGATCGCCACGTGAGTCTGCCTCGCCTGCATCTCCCTGAGCAGGTCATCCACCGGCTTGCTGTCCGGCACGAACGTCGCCGACCGCATCACCGACGCCACGGTCTGAGACGACAACCCGTCGGCGTCGTCGTAGGTCCGCGTCACGATGTCCTTGAGGTAGGCGATCCCGACGACGTCGTCGAGGTTCTCACCGACCACCGGGATCCTCGAGAACCCGCTGCGCAACGCCAGCGACAGCGCCTGTCGCAGCGTCTTGCCGCTCTCCACGAAGATCATGTCGGTGCGCGGCACCATGACCTCGCGCACGATCGTGTCGCCTAGCTCGAATACCGAATGGATCATCGCGCGTTCTCCCGGCTCGATGACCCGCCGACGTTCCAGCAGATCGACAAGCCCGCGCAGGTCCTCTTCCTCGCCGGAGGGTCCGATCTCCCGCTTGCCGCCCCGCCCGAGCACCCGTCCGATCGCCAGCAGCAACGCCGGTATCGGCCCCATCAGCTTGACGATCGGCTGCATGATCGACGCCGCGTGGTCGGCGATGCTCGCCGCGTACTCGCGCCCGAGCGTGCGCGGCACGATCCCGGCCACCACGTAGATCAAGCCGGTCATGATCGCGCCGGCGACGAGGTACGGCCCGCCATCCCTGCCCGAACCAGCTCACGAACGCGGCTGCCGCCAGCACGGTCGCGGTGAGTTCGGCGGCGACCCGGGCGAGCAGCAGCACGGCGATGTACTTGGGCACCTCGGCGAGCACGGTCTGCAGCGGAGGCGACGGCTCGCTGGCGGACGTGGCAAGCTCCTTGGCGCCGGCCCGTGACACGCGCAACAGCGCCGTGTCGGCGCTTGAGCACAGCCCGGCGAATAGCGCGAGCACCACCGCCGCGACGATCAGCCAGCCCATGGCGGCCTACTCCCTGGCCGGCTGGCCGCCGTCTGCGCCGTCTGCACCGTCAACCGCTCCTGACTTCCGCTGCTGCCCCGACCCCGTCGCGCTCAGCCCGCCACGAGTCAGCAGCCGGTCTTGCAGGCTGAACATCGCGGCGTGCTCGGCGGCATCGGCGTGGTCATAGCCGAGCAGATGCAAGATCCCGTGCGCGCACAGCAGATCAATCTCGTCACTGACACTGTGCTTGGCCTGCCGCGCCTGCGTCGGCGGCGACCTGCGGGCAGATCACCACGTCGCCGAGCAGGCCCGGGATGCCCGAGGAGTCGGCGTGGTCGCGTTCGCCATGGGAGCCACCGGGTTGCGGCGGCCGCAGTTCGTCCATAGGGAACGACAGCACGTCGGTCGGCCCTTCCTCGCCCATCCAGCGCACGTGCAGCTCGGTCATGGCCGACTCGTCGACCAGCAGCACGGAAAGCTCGGCCAGCGGATGCACCCGCATCTCGTCGAGCACGTGCCGGGAGAGGCTGGCCAGCGCGGCCTCGTCTACATCGACCCCGGACTCGTTGGCGACCTCGATGCTCACGCTTACTCCGAGCATTTTTTCGAAAAAAAGCCACGAGTACTGTTGATCACAGTAGATATTGCCCGGGGGAGCGACCCCCCGGAACCCCCCGCGGTCACCGGTTCCTGCCTGCGTCGCGCCGGGCTCGATTGGCGGGCAGCCGGGCCGCCTCGGCCGCGGCCCGGGCGGCGTCGTAGCGCGCGTAGGCGTCCACGATGTCAGCGACCAGCTTGTGCCTGACCACGTCGTGCGCGGTGAGCTTGCAGAAGTACACGTCGGGTACCCCGTCGAGGACGTCCTGCACCACGCGCAGGCCGCTGGTCTGGCCGGCGGGCAGGTCGACCTGGGTGACGTCGCCGGTGACCACCATCCTGCGAGCCGAAGCCGAGCCTGGTCAGGAACATCTTCATCTGCTCAGCCGAAGTGTTCTGCGCCTCGTCCAAGATGATGAACGAGTCGTTCAGCGACCGGCCGCGCATGTAGGCGAGCGGGGCGATCTCGATGGTGCCTGCGGCCAGCAGCCGGGGGATCGAGTCAGGGTCAACCATGTCGTGCAGCGCGTCGTAGAGCGGGCGCAGATACGGGTCGATCTTCTCGTACAAGGTGCCGGGCAGGAACCCGAGACGTTCGCCCGCCTCGACCGCTGGCCTGGTCAAGATGATCCGGTTGACCTCCTTGGCCTGGAGTGCCTTCACCGCCTTCGCCATCGCCAGGTACGTCTTCCCAGTTCCGGCCGGGCCGATCGCGAACACGATCGTGTGGTTGTCGATCGCGTCCACGTAGCGCTTCTGGTTGAGCGTCTTCGGCCTGATCGTCCGGCCGCGGGAGGACAGGATGTCCAGGGTGAGCACGTCCGCCGGACGTGCGCCCGACTTGCGGAGGAGCATGCCGACGCTGCGCTCGACCACGTCGGCAGTTACTTCGGTGCCGCTGGCCAGCAGCCTGGTCAGTTCGTCGAACAGCTCGCCGATGACTGCCGCCTCGTTGGCCGACCCGGTGACGGTGATTTCGTTGCCGCGCACGTGGATGTCGGAGTCGAAGGCTTTCTCGATCACCTGCAGCAGTTCGTCACGCGAGCCGAGCAGGCTGACCATCGAATGTGGTTCGGGTATGACGATGCGCAGCGAGGTCTCGCCCCCTGGGCCCGTACCGTGATCGCTCGGTGTTTTCTTCACGTACCCTTCTTCTTTTTCAGTTACCCCCGCCTTAGCCCGGCGGCCACGACATGGCCCTGCCGCCCATCACGTGCGCGTGCACGTGATGAACGGTCTGGCCGGCGTGATTGCCGGTATTGAAGACCACGCGGTAGCCGGTGTCAGCGACACCCTCGGCGACTGCTATCTCGTGTGCCTGCGTCGCCATCTCCGCGAGCAGGCCCGCATCGGTTGCGACGGCAGCCAGGTCACGATGGTGTTCTCTTGGAATCACCAGTATGTGAATCGGCGCCTGGGGATTTATGTCGCGGAATGCGAGGGTGCGCGGGCTTTCACGAACCACGGTGGCAGGGACGTCACCGGACGCGATTCCGCAGAATAGGCAATCGGGCACGGGCCTGATCCTAACGCCTGCTTCGCCTTAGCGACTGCCGACATATATGGTTGCACCACGGCGAACCTTCAGCGCGCGGTGAGAGCACAGTCACTGCGAGCGATGGATCGCGGCCCCCGGTAGATGGATCTTGGAGCGGTGGGATCGTGAGGCGAGGCAGTTCGCACTGTGCTGGCCTGGGAGACGACCCCCTGGAACCCCCGGCCAGCGCCCGCGCCACATCTTGTGATGACAGTGCGTAAACCAAACGAGGTACCTGCGCGTCAAAACAAGGTGACCGAGACGCTCGTGGCTAGGCCGATGCTTGGGTCGGTCCCTGCCCAGGCGCATCCGGCAGCAGATCGCAAGAGCGCGCTGCCGCATGCGGCACCGCACTCGGCTTACACCGAGCACAGGGAAGCTGGCCAGGTCAGTGCCGATGCCGCGATCACGCAGTTGTTCGATGCGCACTATCGGCCACTTGTCCGGCTGGCTGTGCTACTCGTACATGACGTCGCAACCGCGGAGGAAGTTGTGCAGGACTCGTTCGTCGCGCTGCATGCCGGGTTGCACCGGCTGCGCGACAGTGAGAAGGCGCTTGCCTACCTGCGCACTGCGGTAGTGAATCGATCACGCTCTGTATTGAGGCATCGCGTCGTCGTCGACCGCAACGCACCCAAGCCAGCACCCGACATGCCAAGTGCCGAGCACGGCGCGCTTGCGCTGATCGAGCGTTCCGCCGTCGTCGAGGCACTGCGCGCGCTGCCCTTGCGGCAGCGCGAGGTAGTCGTGCTGCGTTTCTATGCCGACTTGTCGGAATCCCAGATCGCCAGCGGCGATGGGCATCAGCAGCGGCGCCGTGAAGAGCCACACCTCGCGCGCGATGTTGGCGCTCCGCTCTGTCCTGGAGCGTCAGTCATGAACGCACCGTCACCCGGACCCGCGCCAGCACGAATTCGACAGCGCGCTGCGCAATGCGCTGCACCTGGCCGCTGACTCGGTGGAGCCCGGCCCGGACGGGCTCGACCAGATTCGCGCCAAGATCGCGGCCGAGCAGTCGGTCCGCCGCCGGGCTAGCTGGCGCTGGCGGATCGGCCTGGGCCCGGGCGGCGACCAGCCATGGTGGCGGGCGTTGCTCCCCCTCGCGGCTGGTTCCCGGCCGTGGTCGGTGCTGTCGTCGAACGGTTCAGGCCCGATCCCAACCGGGCTGGCTGGTTCGGCTGGCTCCGCCCGGCCGCCGCGGTCTCGACTGGCTTGTTCGTGGTCACCGCCGCGGTGGCGGCCGTTGCCGCGCTGCCTACTGTGATCGGCGAAACAGGGAACCCCAGGCATTACAACGCGTCAACCCCGCCGCCGAAGCACCATACTTCGGCCAACAGCCACGGGGCGTACCCGACCGGCAGCGTCGGCGGTACGTCACCGGCTCCTGGCCAGAGCACGGGCGGGTCAGGGGGGTCTTCACCGGCTGGTACGCCGACGTGCTCGCCTCCCGCCTCGGGCTCGCCGAGCACGACGCCATCAGGTAGCCCGACGACCCCACCTTCGTCGTCGGCGGGCAGCTCAAGCTCGTCAGGCGGGACCCCGCCAGCGACGCAGTCGACACCGCCATCGACCTCGCCCGCGCAGACGACGCCGTCTAGTTCGCCGCAGGCGGGCCAGCCTTCAACTGCGAGTCCGCTGCCGGCGAGCAGTCCAGAGGCGACCGGGAAGGCGCTGCTCAGCCCGGACGCGGTCGCGGCAACGGAACTCGCTGGGGCCTCCGACGGTTACGGTAGCGCCGCCCCGCCGACGCCGGCCGACACGCCGCAGCCGACCGCCTCGCCAACGATCTCCGGACCGGCGTCGCCGTACCCCACGTTCATCCCGACCCCCCCGATAACCTGCTAGCCCCTGCGTCGGCGGTTCCCGGCAACAGTTAGGGGCCCACGCTGTCGCTGTGCCTCACGGAAGGGCAAGCTGCGCGCGCGCCGCGCTACCGACTTTCGCGGGTATGAGCGTCCTCCCAGCGGCCGCAGCCGTTGAGCACGAGGGCGCCAGCCACCGCGCCGACAGTAGAGCCGCGTAGCACAGACGGACCGAGCCGGACCGGTAGCGCGCCGGCGCTTGCCAGCTTGTCGGCCTCACTCTCGCTGACGCCGCCCTCCGGACCGACGATCAGCACGATCTCGCCCTCGCGCGGCAACTCGACGTCGGCTAGCTGCCGTTCGGCGGCTGGATCGAGCAGAAGGGCCAGCCTCGCGCCAGCCACCAGGCCGAGCACGTCGGTGATGCCGACCGGCCCGGTCACGACCGGGAACCAGGCCCGCCTCGACTGCTTCCCCGCTTGCATGGCGGTCGACCGCCACTTAGCCAGAGCCTTGCCGGCGCGTTCAGGCCGCCACCTGGCAACGCAGCGTTCTGCGGCCCAGGGCGCTATCTCGTCAACGCCGACCTCGGTCATCAGTTCGACCGCGAGCTCGCTCCGGTCGCCCTTCAAGATCGCCTGCACGACGACAACTCGGCAACGGGGCGCAAGCTCAACCTGCCGGGCGACGACCACCAGGTCGAGCTCGCCCGCCCTGACGCCGACCACCTCACACTGCACGAGCAGCCCCGCCCCGTCAGTGACATCGACGCGCTCACCGACCGCCAGCCGCCGCACGGTCGTCGCGTGCCTGCCTTCTGGGCCGGTCAGCGTGAACCGACCGGACTCGGACTCAATCAGGGCCCGCTCGCCGACGAACACCGGCGGGGTCAGCGCGCACCTCCCTCGCCCGAAATCGGATAATCCGCAATCGGATAAACTCGGCGGCGTAGGCTAGTCACGCTTGGCTTCAGCGGCCGTTGAAGGCGTCCCGCAGCCTGGAGAAGAAGCCCTGCTCTCCAGGCGAGAATCTACCCGGCGGCGACTCCTCATTCCGCAGCCTGGCGAGTTGCCTGACCAACTCCTCTTGCTCCGGCTCCATCTTGGTGGGCGTCTCGACGGTGACGTGAATCACCAGGTCGCCACGGCCCGGACCGTGCAGGTGCGAAGACCCCTGGCCGAACATCGGGATCGCCTGCCCTGTCTGCGTGCCCGGCCTGATGTCGATGTTGGCCGGGCCGTCCAGGGTTTGGATCGGCAGCATCGCGCCGAGGGCCGCCGCCGTCATCGGGATCGTCAGGGTGCAGTGCAGGTCGTCACCGTGCCGCTCGAAGATCGCGTGCGGGCGCTGCACGATCTCGAGGAACAGGTCTCCTGGCGGCCCGCCGCCCGGACCGACCTCGCCCTCGCCGGCAAGCTGGATGTGCGTCCCGTCCTCGACCCCGGCCGGGATCCTGACCTTGACCGTGCGCCTGGTCCGGACCCGTCCGTCGCCGTCGCACTCAGGACACGGACGCCGGATCACGGTGCCGAACCCCCCGCAACCCGGACACGGCCGCGAGGTCATCACCTGACCGAGGAATGACCGAGTGACCTGGCTGACCTCACCACGTCCGTTACAGACGTCGCAAGTGGTCGGGTGGCTGCCGGGAGCGCTGCCCTCGCCGGAGCAGGTCGGGCACACTACCGCGGTCTCCACGGTGAGGTCCCTGGTCGCGCCGAACACGCACTCGGCCAGGTCCAGATCGACCCTGATCGTCGCGTTGCGGCCGCGGCGCGCCCGGCTTCGCGGACCTCGGGTGGCCGTGCCGCCAAAGAAGGCGTCCATAATGTCGCTGAACGGGAACCCGGCCCCGCCGAAGCCGCCCGCACCGCCACCTGGCGCGAACGGGTCGGCGCCGAGGTCGTACATCTGCCGCTTCTGCGGATCGGAGAGCACCTCGTAGGCCTGGGTGATCTCCTTGAACCGCTCCTGGGTCACCGGGTCAGGGTTGACGTCAGGATGCAACTCCCGGGCCAGCCGCCGGTACGCCTTCTTGATCTCGTCAGCATCCGCATCACGGCTCACGCCAAGCGCGGCGTAATAGTCCGTTGCCACGCTCACCCCTACGACTCCGCCAGGATCTGGCCCGTATACCGCGCCACCGCGCGTACTGCTCCCATAGCTGTTGGATAGTCCATTCTGGTTGGACCTACGACGCCGAGCTTGGCCAGCGGACGGTCGGCCGAGCCGTAGCCCGCCGCGATCACCGAAGTGCTGCGCAAGCCAAACACATCATTCTCCGCACCGATCTTGACCGTCACCGCCGCCTGATCGTCAAGCTCACCAAGCAGCCTCATGAGCACAACCTGCTCTTCGAGCGCTTCAAGCACCTCGCGAAGTCCTCTGGAGAAGTCGGCCGCGGTCAGGTTCGACGCGCCCCCGACAACAATCTTCTCGTCGTGCCGCGCCACTAGCGTCTCCAGGATGACAGAGAACACCGCCGTTGCGTTAGCTCGTTCCCTCGGCTCGACTCGTCCCGGGCAGCTCAGCCACGATCGAGGCCACGTCGTGGAGCTGCCGCCCGTCCAGGCACGCGTTCAGCACCGCGCGCAACTGGGTCACCGAGTCCTCGTCATAACTAGCAGGCAGTTCAACCACCCGCTGCTCAACCCGGCCAGTGTCGGTGATCAGCACGAGCAGCAGCCTGGTCTCGCTCAGCGGCACAAGCTCGACGTGCCTGATCGCCGACTTGGACAGCGATGGATATTGGACGACCGCCACCTGCCTGGTGATCTGGGCCAGCAGCCGGACCGTGCGCATCACCACGTCGTCGAGGTCGTACGCACCCGCCAGGAAGGTCTCGATAGCGCGGCGTTCCGCCCTGGAGAACGGCCGGATGGCGGTCAGCCGGTCGACAAACAGGCGGTAGCCCTTGTCGGTCGGGATGCGGCCGGCGCTGGTATGCGGCTGCACGATATAGCCCTGCTCCTCAAGCACGGCCATGTCGTTGCGGATCGTCGCCGGGGACACATCGAGGTTGTGCCGGTCCACCAGGGTCTTCGAGCCGACCGGCTCGTTGGTGGAGACATAGTCCTCGACGATGGCGCGCAGCACCGCTAGCTTCCTGTCATCCAGCACGCGTTCACCTCCCCTGGCGCTCCAACCCTGCGGCGCTCAGTGCTGTCATACTCGGCCCTTGGCACTCAGAGCTCCCGAGTGCCAAGTCTATGGCCGAAACCATACTTGGACAGCCCAGGCCAAGTCACCGTGTGGAACCTACCGGGTTTCACGGCGAGCTAACGTAAGCGACGATCAGTCCTGTTCCTACTACACGGTGTGATCAACCTTGCGGCAGCCGCACGAGGAGTACTCGGCAATGCGCTCAACACCAGATCACTGGCGTCACTCTGAGCAGAACCAGCACCAGCGATTCCGCCGGGCCGCCACCCAGCGACCGCTGACGGTCCCCACCCAAGCCAGCCAGATCACGCCAGCCAGCACCTTCCCGAGCCTGACCCAGAACGTGACCGCGAACCCGACCCCGATCGAGCAGATCGACACCCTGGCCCGAGCCGCCGCTGTCACCGCCTATCTCACCGCAGTGCTGCTCAGCCTCCTGCCTCCGCTGCTGATCTACCTGCTCAGCAGACGCTCGGCGTTCATTCGCGCCCACGCCGCCCAGGCCGCTAACGTCGCCATCACGACGGCGATCTACGCGCTCTGCTCAGCGATCATCGGCGGCCTGCTGGCGTTCGACTCGCTCCGTCTCGGTCTAGCCACCGCAACCCTGGGCGCCACGCTGTCCTGGCTAATCGCCCTCGGCAATCTCCTAAGGGCAGCCGCAGCCGCCAGTCACGGCCGCATGCACCAGATCCCCGCCGCCCTCTGCGCCAGGCTCCTCGCCGCGCCAGACCCCAGCCCCGCGCCAGCCTCCAGCCCGGCCCTAACCCCAGCCACCCGCTAGTCGACAAGGTCGCGGATCACCGCGTCGGCCAGCAGCCGACCTCGCCTGGTCAGCACAACCCGTCCGGCGCCGAACGCCTCCCCGTCCGCCAGCCCATCCCGCACCGCCGACGCCGCCGCCCGCCGCCCAGCAGCGCCAAGCTCGCCGACCTCGCACCCGGACGCCAGCCGGGTGGTCAGCATGATCCGTTCGATCCTCCGTTCGTCGTCGGTCAGCACCTCTCTGGCCTGACCCGGGCTGACCCCACCGCCGATTCGCCCGGCGTAGGCCGAAGGATGCCTGACGTTCCACCACCGGGTGCCGCCCACGTGACTGTGCGCACCCGGCCCAACCCCCCACCAGTTGCCGCCGGTCCAGTAGAGCACGTTGTGCCGACACTCCGACGCAGGCGCCACGGCCCAGTTCGACACCTCGTACCAGCCCAGCCCGGCGGCGGCGAACTGCTCATCGGCCGCCTGGTAGCGATCAGCCATCTCATCGTCGTCGGGTGGCGCCAGGTCACCGCGCCTGATCCGAGCGGCCAGCCTGGTCCCGTCCTCCACGATCAGGGCGTACGCCGATATGTGGTCAGGCTCGGCCTCCAGCGCGCTGCCCACCGAGCACAACCAATCCGCGCCGCTCTCCCCCGGCGCACCGTAGATCAAGTCCAGGCTGATCCGAGAGAACCCCTCGGCCCGGGCCCACGCCACGCACTGCTGCGCCCGCCCCGGCGTGTGCGACCGGTCAAGCACGGCGAGCACGTGGCTGACCGAGCTTTGCATTCCGAACGACATCCGGGTGAACCCGGCCGCCCTCAGCTCCCCAAGCGCCCGCTGATCGACGCTGTCCGGATTCGCCTCGGTGGTCACCTCGGCATCCCCCGCCAGCCCGAACTCGCCATCGATCGCGCGCAGGATCGCGGCCAGATCGCCGGGAGGCAGCAGCGTCGGCGTGCCCCCGCCGAAGAACACGGTGCTGACCTTCGGCGCGGCGGCACCGAGCACCTCCCGCGCGAACCTCACCTCGGCGATCGCGAGGTCGGCGTAGCCATCCCTGGACGCCCCGCCTCCCAGTTCGGCGGCGGTGTAGGTGTTGAAGTCGCAGTAGCCGCAACGGGTCCGGCAAAAAGGCACATGCACATACATTCCGAACGGTATGTCACCCAGCCCGTCGAGCCCGGCAGCCTCAAGCCGTCCGTCGACGGGCATCGGTTCGCCGCTGGGCGGCAAGCCTGGCATATCAGACCGCTGTGCTGGCCCGAGGGGCTGTACTGGCCCGGGGGGACGGTTCGATGGCGGTCAGACTCGCACCCGACCGAGCACGCCCTCGCCGATACTGTCCCACTTTGCTCCTCGTCCTTCCACCGTGAGCAGCACCCGCATCACGTCGGGATCGCCATAGTACGCAGCCATGGACTCGGCAATGGTCACCCGCTGCGCCGGCCTGCTCAGCACCTCGATCGGGTCACCGGCGCCGATGTCGCCCCCGGCAAGCACCCGCAGATAGGCGCCGGGACGCCTGGCGTCGGAGAACCGCTTCACCCAGTGGTGCTCTCCGGTCCACGCCCCGAACACCCGGCACGGGATCCTCGGCGCCGTCACCTGAACGATGACGTCCGGACCAAGTTGCCACACCTCGCCGATCAGAGCACCGGTGACATCAAGTCCGGCCGTGGTCAGGTTCTCCCCGAATTCCCCGTTCCGAAATTCCCGGCCCGCCTGCTCGATCCACCAGTCCATGTCTTCCCTGGCGTAGGCGTAAATCGCCTGCTCAGGGCCACCGTGATGCTCCTTGTCGGCCTGATGATCGCCCGAGAGACCGAGCTTTCCCGCGGACACTCGTCCGCGCACGGACTGCTTGTCGATCGCGGTCTCGCCCGGCTGGCCGTCGATATCCATCTCCGCGACGGCTCCGACATTGACTGAGACGATCCGGGCACTTGGCATATCCGCAGGCTAGCCGAGGTTGGGGTTACTCTGGGAAGAGGTTTTTCGCGCCTAGCTGAGCGATGGGACCAGGCGTTGATGGCGACTAGTTACTACGGCCCGATGCGGGCAACCGATGCGGACAGGGAAAACGTGCACGCCGCGCTGCAAGCCGCGTATGCGGACGGCAGGCTCACGTGGGACGAATTCGATAGCCGGTCGACCAAGCTTGTCGTCGCGAAGACTTATGAGCAGCTATCCGTGCTGACCAGGGACCTGCTCAGGCCCGTTCCTTACCAGCCAGCGAAGTATCCGGTCGGGATCAGGCCAACGACCAACCACCTCGCCGGCATCTCGCTCGGGTTCGGTCTCGGCCAGGTTGTCTGCTGGTTCTTCGGCGGGATCATCGCGGTGGTCTGCGGGCACATGGCCCGCCACCAGATACGCAAGACCGGCGAGCAGGGCGACGCCATGGCGGTCGTCGGACTCGTGCTCGGCTACCTCGGCATCGCGATCCCGATACTGATCGTGGCGCTTATAGTGCTAGCCGCGAACGGATAAGGCCGGTTCTGCGAAGCTGGGGCCGGCGCCGCGAACGAGAATGGATGACGGGACATGACTGCTGGCAGTTACGGCTACGGCTCCATGCGGGCGACCGACGCCGACCGGGAGACCGCGCGGCAGGTCCTCCAGGACGCGCACGCCCAGGGCCGACTGAGCTGGGATGACTTCGACTCTCGCAGCACCGCGCTGCTGAACGCCCAGACCTACGGCCAGCTTTCCGAACTGACCTCGGACCTGCAGATCCAGGCTCCGGGCGCGCCGCAGCAGGTGTTCCAGCCCGGTCAGTTTGGTGCACAGCAGTTTGGAGCACAGCAGCTTGGCGCACAGCAGTTTGGGGCGCAGCAGTTTGGGGCGCAGCGCGCCACCAACGGCATGGCGATCGCCGCGCTGATCTGCGGCGTCTGCCAGATCTTCTTCTGGTTCTTCAGCGGCATACCGGCGATCGTGCTGGGCCACCTAGCCCGCAAGCAGATCCGCCAGACCGGTGAAGCCGGCGACGGAATGGCGCTGACCGGGATGATCCTCGGCTACGTCGGCCTGGCCCTGACAGTCCTCTTCGGGATCGCCGTCGTGGCCCTCGTGGTGGCGGCGTCGCACAGCCACGGCTTCAACCCGTCGCCAGGCGGTCCTTAACCGCGGCCGTACCTGAGCGCTTCAGCAAGCACCGGATCTGATCCCGCCTGCAGGTCGCCGAGCGTCGGCGCGACCACGACATCCGGCGACACCAGCGACTTATCCGAAGGATTCACGACCGCTGTCGTGTACTGGATGACTATGCGGCTGGCGCGGGTCTTGGTGGCGGACTCGGCCGGCTGGTACTGGGCGTTCTCGCCAGACCTGGCTCATTCCGGCGCCGCGGCCGAACCAGGTATTTCTGGTACTTCAGGATCGCGTTCTGGCTCATCGTGGTCGGGGTCAGCCTGTACTTCGGGTTCACCAAGCACACCTGGTTCACCACCTGCGCCGGCGACTGCGGTGGCGGCGACTGACGGCACAGCGCCGTCAGCGGCTCTTGTCGGAACCTTGCTCGGCCGTCAGAGCGGCGACGAAGGCCTCCTGCGGGACTTCGACCCGCCCTATGGTCTTCATCCGCTTCTTGCCCTCTTTCTGCTTCTCAAGAAGTTTGCGCTTGCGGGTAATGTCACCGCCGTAGCACTTGGCGAGCACGTCCTTGCGTAGTGCCCTGATGTTCTCCCGGGCGATGATCCTTGCGCCAATGGCCGCCTGGATCGGCACCTCGAACTGCTGCCTGGGAATGAGTTCCTTGAGCCGGGCGGTCATCGCCAGGCCGTACTCGCGCGCCTTATCCTCATGCACGATCTGGCTGAACGCGTCCACCGGCAAGCCCTGCAGCAGGATGTCGACCTTCACCAGATCGGCCTCCAGCTCACCGGCCGGTTCGTAGTCGAGCGAGGCGTAGCCGCGGGTGCGGGACTTGAGCTGGTCGAAGAAACCGAAGATGATCTCGGCCAGCGGCATCGTGTACCTGATCTCGACCCGGTCGGCCGACAGATACTCCATGCCGATCAGTACGCCACGCCGGGACTGGCACAATTCCATGATCGCGCCGATGTAGTCCGATGGCGCGAGCACCGTTGCGCGCACCACTGGCTCGTACACGTGGCCGATCTTGCCGACCGCGATCACGCCGGTCTTGGTGGGGACGCCGCCTGGCCCGCTGGGGAACTCACTCGGGTTCGTGACAACGACCTCGGCGCCCGAGTCCATGTCGACTCGGTAGACGACGTTCGGCGCGGTGGAGATCAGCGACAGGTCAAACTCCCGCTCCAGCCGTTCCCTGATGATTTCCATGTGCAGCAGGCCAAGAAATCCGCACCTGAACCCGAAGCCGAGCGCGGTCGACGTCTCGGGCTCGTAGACCAGCGACGCATCGTTCAACTGCAGCTTGTCCAGGGCGTCGCGCAGGTTGGGGTACTCGTCGCCGTCGACCGGATACAGGCCAGAGAACACCATGGGCTTGGGGTGGGCGTATCCGGCCAGCGGCTCCTTCGTGGGGCGCGCGACGCTGGTGATCGTGTCACCGACTCTGGCTTGCCTGACGTCCTTAACGCCGGTGATCAGGTAGCCAACCTCGCCCGCGGCCAAGCCGTCGGACGGCACCGGCTCGGGTGAGATCACCCCTATTTCGAGCGTCTCGTGCGTGGTGCCGGTTGACAGCATCAGCGTACGCTCCCGGCGGGACAGGCGGCCGTCCATCATCCTGACGTAGATGACCACGCCCCGGTAGGTGTCGTAGATCGAGTCGAAGATCAGCGCCCGTGCCGGGGCATCGAGATCGCCGGCCGGGGCAGGAACCTGCTCAACTACCGCGTTGAGCAAGTCGGCGACGCCCTCGCCAGTCTTGGCCGAGACTCGCAGCACATCGCCCGGGTCGCAGCCAATGATCTTGGCTAGCTCCGCCGCGTATTTCTCCGGCTGGGCGGCCGGCAGGTCGATCTTGTTGAGCACGGGGATGAGGTGCAGGTCGGCGTCGAGGGCCAGGTAGAGGTTAGCCAGCGTCTGTGCCTCGATGCCCTGCGCGGCGTCGACGAGCAGGATCGCGCCCTCGCAGGCGGCCAGGGACCGAGAGACCTCGTAGGAAAAATCGACGTGGCCAGGGGTGTCGATCAGGTTCAGGACGTAATTCTGTCCGTCAGTCCCCCGCCACGGCAGCCGGACGGCTTGGCTCTTGATCGTGATACCGCGTTCGCGCTCAATGTCCATCCGGTCCAGGTACTGCGCCCGCATCTGCCGGCTGGCCACTACGCCGGTGAGCTGCAGCATCCGGTCGGCGAGCGTCGACTTGCCGTGGTCGATGTGCGCGATGATGCAGAAGTTCCTGATAACTTCCTGATCGGTACGCGAGGGTTCGGGCAGCACGGCAATACCGGCCGACGACTTGGCCCGGCCGGGCGCGGGCCCGGGCGTCGCCTGCCGGTTGAGGTTGGCCTGATCGGCCGGGTCGGACATCGGTGGCACTGGCATCCAGTCGGGTCGGATCTCGTCATCCGACGAAGTCGGACTGTCGCCGTCTATGGTCGCACGCCTGCGTCAATGCCCACGCCAGCAGCCACCACCCCAGCCTCGCCAGCACCGACCAACACCGCTCCCCAGCAACCACCAACACGCCGCCAGGGGCGGGATTCGGCCAACGAGTTTGAGTGCGCGGTGTAATCTCGGATATCCTTACTCCTCGGCTGTTCGCTTGCCCGCAGTTGTCGTCGCGGACGCGTCACCACAGCCTCGGAGAGCGAGTTCCCAAGGGGTCTTCCTTTGGGCCAGCCTCGCCACCAGGCAGATATCGACCCGGAACTAGAACCCTAGCGAGGCTTTCGCGTGGCGAACATCAAGTCACAGATCAAGCGCAACAAGCAGAACGAAAAGGCCAGGCAGCGCAACAAGGCTGTCAAGTCATCACTCAAGACCGCCGTGCGCGGCTTCCGCGAGGCTGCGGACTCCGGTGACACCGAGGCAGCGACCGAGGCGCTCCGCGTTGCCTACGTGAAGCTCGACAAGGCCGCGAGCAAGGGCATCATCCACAAGAACCAGGCAGCGAACCGCAAGTCGGCCCTGGCCAAGCGGATCGGCACGCTCAAGCAAGGCTAACCGCCAGGCCAAGATGGGCGCCGCTGGCCAGCCACCCCGGCTACTCGGTGTGGCACTCCACGATCACCGATATCACGTGCTCAAGTGCGTAGGCCGCACTGACAGCTTCGCCCTTGACTTGGGCGTCGGCCAGCGCCACCGCTGAGTGCGCGCGGGCCAGTCCAGCCGGAGACCAGCCGCGCAGTTGCTGGCGCGCCTTGTCCACCATCCACAGCGGCATGCCGAGCTCGGACGCGAGCGCCGCATTGCTTTTGCCGCGCGACCTCGCGCCCACCTGGGCCAGCGTCCTGAGCCCGCGCGCGAGCGCGCTCGTGATCAGCACCGGGGCCGTCCCGATGGAGAGCGCCCAGCGTAGTTGGGCTAGCGCCTGGGCGAGATTACCCTCGATCGCCCGATCGGCCACGCTGAACCCAGTTGCCTCTGCCCGGCCACGCCAATACCTCGCTACCACCGAAGCGTTGATCACCCCGGTCGTATCGGACGCGAGCTGATCGCAAGCAGCGGCGAGGTCGCGCAGGTCGGTACCGACTGAATCCAGCAAGGCCCGCATGCCGCCGTCGTCCGCCTTGCGTCCGGTCCGCGCGAACTCCGCACGCAGGAAGTCCATCCGCTCCCCGAACCGCCGCACCGCCGGGCAATCGACCCTCCTAGCGCCGGTCGCGTTCAGGGCGGTCAGCAGCGCCTTGTTCTTAGCGCCGCCCGAGTGAGTAATCACCAGCACCACGTCGGGCGGCATGGTCGCGGCCAGGTTGGCCAACTCGGTCGCCACAGCGGCGCTGGCCTCGTGCGCGCTCCTGACCACCACGATGTTCTCGCCACCGAACAGCGACGGCGACGTCAGCATGGCAAGCTCGCCCGGCGTAAGCTCGCTGGCCCGGACGTCGTGCACATCGGCACCCGCCATCGAGCCGCCAGCCGCCGTTCCCGCACCGTCCTCATCGGGAAACCCGGAAGCCGCCGCCGAAGTCCCGCCGACCGCCGCCTTGACGGCTCGCTCAACGAGCAATTCCTCTTCGCCGACGATGATTGTCACAAGCGGCCGTTCGCCGGTCGCCGCACCAGCTTCCGCGCGCTGACTTCGTACTGCCATGACCGCAGCATGCCACACCTCCCCGAGCCGGAGGCGCCACGCTGCCGGGACTCACGAGCCAGGAACTGAGCGACGAGCGAAGAGGGAAGGCCGCACCTTAGACGTCCGGAGGCAGCGCCGCTGAGGTCGTGACTGGTTGGCGGGCTGGACCACGGGGGTGACGATCGCGGTTTTGTTTCCGTGATCAAGGTTCGGGTCATGATCGCGGAGCCGGGCTGTCATATATCGCGGCTGAGACTCCGCGGTAATCGCGGTTCCATGATCGTGGAGACTGGCCGTCGCCTGCCTACGGGGCGGGTGCCGCCCGGATGGCCGCCGCCGCGCCGAGCCGGACGGTAGAACTACCCCAGACGGGACATTCCGGTCTCCGGGCGGTCCGACACCGCTGCTGAGGTCGTCGGCCAACGACCGCAACCGCAATGCGGACCGGCAGCCACCCGGCCGCCTGGCGCCGAAGGCGCTGGTGTGGTCCAGTCGTGAGAGAGAGACGGGCGGAGGCGAGCGGGACCGGCACGATGCCCGCAGGCAGGCCCCGCGGGAAGCGGGCTGGTAAGCTCTCGGGCGTCCAGCCCCCTCTCGACGGATGCCATGCCTGCCGACTCCCGGTCTGTCGCCGACGGGCCTGCCGACCCCCTGCCACCGGCCGCCGCACCCGCCGACCAGCAAGCGCATGAGACGGCGACACCAAGTCGATCGAGATCACTTGCCCAGCGGCCGACCACCAGGCTGACCAGGCTGACCACCAAGCCGATGCTCCTGCTCACCGGCTGGACGGCGATCTGGTTCGCGATCTTGGCCAGGCACGGCGGCATCGCCTGGCTCTTCTTCGTCAAGGGCAGCAGCCTGCTGTTCTCCGGGACTTACAACGGGCACAACCGGCCGGGATTCCTGCACATCTACGCCAGCTATCCGGGGTTCCAGATCGGGCCGCTGGCGTTCGGCGTGGCGCAGGTGATCCGGAATCTCATTCCAGGCCAGCCGGTCGGTCGCTATCAGAACGTGGTGCTAGCCCAGCTCATCATGTCCGCGATGGGCCTGGCCACGCTCGTCATCATCCGGCGGATAGCCCTGGTCGCCCGGCCTGAACTCGCCACCCAGCGCACAACCCAACCCACAACCCAGCGCGCATTCCGCCTGACTTTCCTCGCCGGCGGCGCGGTGTTCATGGTCGCCTGGATGGAGCTGGCCGTAGCCTTCGGCCACCTCGATGACGCGCTCGCGCTGCTGCTGTCGGCCGCAGCGGTCCTCGCGGCCATCCAAGGCCACCCGGTGCTCACGGGGCTCGCGCTCGGGCTGGCCGCGGACGCCAAGCCGTGGGCGCTGATCTTCCTTCCCGTGCTGCTGCTCGCCGGCGGGATGGCGCGCTGGCGCGCACCTGACCAGGCCGCCCGCCCGATCCGCGCCAGCCTGCGCGCCTGGGTCATCGCGGCCGCCTGTGCGATGGCTGCGATCGCGGTCGCCTGGCTGCCGTTCTTTATCGCCGTGCCGAGGACCGTTCGCGCGCTGCACTACACGATCGTGAACATGCAGGACTCGGCGCTGCACGTGCTCGGCGTCGACAACTTGCAGACCCCGCACTGGGACCGGCAGATCCAGATCCTCCTCGCGTGCGTGCTCGCGCTCATCGCCATCGGCCGCGGTCGGTGGCCGGCCGTGCTGCTGCTTGGCGGCGGCGCGCGGATAGCGCTCGACCCCGGAGTGCACAGCTACTACACGCCGGGCATTCTGGTCGGCGCGCTGTTGTGGGACCTGCTAGGCAGCCGCCGGCCGTGGCCGGTCTGGACGATCATTTCGTTCTGCGCGCTGAACCTAGTCCCCCTGCTCACCACCGACGAGCACATACGCGGCGACTTCCGGCTCTACGTCATCGTCGCGTTCGCGCTGACGGTCTTGGCTGGTCCAGCCCGCTGGGTCTGGCGCCCGGCCCGACCCGAAGCGGGCACAGTTCAGCCGCCCGCCTTGGCGACAGAGAGCGCGTCGTGAATACCTACGGCTGAAGACTTACAGCGTGACCGGCTCGCCTCCGCGCCACACCCGGTACGGCCGCAAACCGTGGGACCAGGCGAAAGCTCCCTCGTGGTCGGCGTCCCAGGCCACGATGTCGGCCAACCGGCCGCGACCCATCGCGCCACGGTCGGGAGCACGCAGCGCCTGAGCACCGCCGACCGTGGCCGCCCGCAGGGCCTCGGTCACGCTCATCCCGAGATTGGCGATCGCAAGCGTGATCACCAAGGGCATCGACGTGATGCCGTTGGTGCCAGGCGAGTGCCCGGAGCCGAGCGCCACGTTCGCGCCCCGGTCGAGCAGCGCGCGGACCGGTGCCACCCGACCGCTCTCTGCCATCGTCGCCGGGCAGACCACCGCGGTCACATTGGCCTTGGCGAGCGAGATGACGTCATCATCGTCGGCATTGCTGAGCACGTCCGCGGACGCGCAACCCAGCTCAGCCGCGAGCCGCGCCGCGCCGAACCGCGAGTCACCCGTGGCGTGGATCCTGGGCAGCAACCCAGCGGATCGGCCGACTCCCAGGACCCAGCGGGCCTCGTGCTCGCTGAACCGGCCCTCGTCACAGTAGACGTCGATGCTGTCGGCGCCGGCGGTGGCCGCGTCGGTGCACCAGGTACCGACCGCGTCCACATAGTCATGTCGCCGGCCGAAGAACTCAGGCGGCAGCGCATGCGCCGCGAAGAACGTGACGTGCACCCGCGGCATGTCCTGCTCGGCTTCGAGCGAACGGAGCAGCCTGACGTCGGCGAGCTCGCCGTCCCTGGTCAGGTGGTAACCGGTCTTGGCCTCGATCGTCGTGGTCCCGCTCAGCAGCCAGTCCCGCATTCGGCCGCGCACGTGGTTGCATAGCGTCCACGGATCGGTGCCCCTGGTCACGGTCACCGTCGACGACAGCCCGCCACCGGCCGCCACGATTTCGGTCGTCGACGCCCCGCCCGACTTCATCGCCAGTTCGGCCCAGCGGTTGCCCGCGTAGACCGGGTGCGTGTGCGAGTCGATCAGGCCGGGGGTGACCAGCGCTCCGCCCAGGTTTTCCACCTGATCGACGTCCACGATGTCGTCGATCACACCCGGAATGCTCGGTGGTAGCTGATTCGCGAGACCGGCCCAGGCAATGTGATCATCCTGCATCAAGATGACGGTATTGCTCAATATTTCGGTACCGGTCCACATACGCCCGATATTGGTCAGGAGACGGATCATGGGCAGGCTCCTTGGCCTGCTGACATGCAACATCACCTGCCATCACTCGCGTCTTGTGCCGAGAAGATCGACAATGACCAACAGAATCGGATAGCGACATGTGACTGCACGGTTCGTTCATCTGCGAACCCACATACCATATCGGGAGCGCGGCCGTATTGCACTACTCAATCGCTAGACCAGTGCTACCCGCCCGATTGGGCCACGCTTACCCAGTAGTTACGACAAACCGGTCAAGTTCGTACGCCAAGTTCGGTGGAACGCGCGCAGTCAACTCGGTCCCGGCGCCGGTGTGCTCAAGGCGCAGCACCTCACCCTCCCGGTGCGCCCGGGCGAGCAAATCGCCACGCGCGTACGGCAGTACGACGCTGACCTCGGCATTCGGCTTGGGCAGCAGCCGCTCGATCTCCCCGAGAAGCCCGGGCAGCCCGTCTCCAGTGAGCGCCGAGACCACCACCGAAGCGGGCTCGGCCAGCCGGAGTCCCTTCAGCTCGATCTCGTCGGCCGCGTCGGCCTTGTTGAACACGATCAGCTCAGGCACCCCGCGCGCGCCGATCTCGGCGAGCACCTCGCGCACTGCGGCGATCTGCGATCGCGGATCAGCGTCCGAACTGTCCACCACGTGCAAAATCAGGTCGGCGTCCGTCACTTCTTCAAGCGTGGAGCGGAAAGCATCCACAAGCTGATGCGGTAGATGCCTGACGAAGCCCACGGTGTCGGTCAACGTGATATGCACGCCCGATGGCAGCTTGGCCCGGCGCACCGCAGGGTCGAGCGTGGCGAACAACGAGTTGTCCACCAGCACGTGCGCACCAGTCAGCCCGTTCAGCAGGCTGGACTTGCCGGCGTTGGTATAGCCGGCGATCGCCACCGAAAGCACCTCGCGCCGCCTGCGCTGCCCGCGCTGCACGTCCCGGACGACCGACATGTCGGCCAGCTCGCGGCGCAGCTTGGCGATCCTGGTCCTGATCCGGCGCCGGTCGGTCTCGATCTTGGTCTCGCCTGGACCTCTGGTGCCGATACCGCCACCGCCGGCCACCCGGCCTCCGGCCTGCCTGGACAGCGACTCGCCCCAGCCGCGCAACCTCGGCAGCATGTACTGCATCTGGGCAAGCTCGACCTGCGCCTTGCCCTCCTTGCTCCGGGCGTGCTGGGCGAAGATGTCGAGAATCAGCGCCGTCCGGTCGACGACCTTGACCCGGACCACGCCCTCAAGCTTGCGTAGCTGCGAAGGCGTCAGCTCGCCATCGCAGATCACCGTGTCGGCGCCGGTGGCCGCGACGATCTCAGCCAGTTCCCTGGCCTTGCCCGCGCCGACGTACGTCGACGCGTCCGGCCGCCCCCGGCGCTGGACGAGAGCGTCGAGCACCTCTGAACCCGCCGTCTCCGCGAGCAGGGCAAGCTCGCGCAGGGAGTTCTCCGCCATCGCGAGAGTTCCCTCGGTCCAGACGCCGAGCAGGACGACCCGTTCGAGCCGAAGCGCCCGGTATTCGACCTCGCTGACGTCCGCAAGCTCGGTCGACAGGCCAGCCACCCGGCGTAGCGACTGCCGGTCTTCAAGATCGAGCTGACCGACGTCATGCTGCACGGACTCGGCTGCCGCCGATTGAAAAAAGTTCTCAGATTCTGCTGTCATCTGCCATCCAGGACTTGACCGCTGCCTTCGAGCGGTCACTTGATGCTGCCACGACCGGCACCCATCGTCACGTTAATAACGCCGAAGCGGGCCCAGATGTGCCCGCCGGCGAGAATGTGCCAAGGTTAAAGCGGTCAGTCGGTGCGATCAGTGCGGGAGGCACGAGATGAGCTATGGCCACGGTATCGAGATCACCGGTCCGGTCTCCGGCCGCTTCGACGAGATCCTGACCCCGGAGGCGGTAGCCCTCCTCGCCCGGCTACAGCGCGAACTGATCCACACGCGCGCCGAACTTCTGGCCGCCCGGGCTCGGCGGCAGCAGGTCCTGATCGGGGGCGCGAACCTGGACTTCCTCCCCGATACCGAGCACATCCGGTCAGACCGCACTTGGCGGGTCGCCCCGCCAGCCCCAGGCCTGGTTGACCGGCGGGTGGAAATCACCGGGCCGACCGATGCGAAGATGACGATCAACGCGCTGAACTCCGGCGCGAAGGTGTGGCTGGCCGACTTCGAGGACGCCAACACCCCGCTGTGGGAGAACATGGTCGGCGGCCAGCTCAACCTCAAGAACGCCCTCGACCGGACGATCGATTTCACCAGCGCCGACGGCAGGGACTACCGGCTGCGTCCGGACGAGGAACTGGCCACGATCGTGGTCAGGCCGCGAGGCTGGCACCTGGACGAAAAGCACATGCTGGTCGACGGCGCCCGGATGTCCGGCAGCCTGTTCGACTTCGGGCTGTACTTCTTCCACTGCGCGCAGCGCCAGCTCGCTAAGGGCAAGGGACCGTACTTCTACCTCGCCAAGATGGAAAGTCATCTGGAGGCCAGGTTGTGGAACGACGCGTTCAACATCGCGCAGGACGCGCTCGGCCTGCCCCGGGGGACGATCA
Source organism: uncultured Actinomycetota bacterium (assembly GCA_963769145.1). Taxonomy (GTDB): domain Bacteria; phylum Actinomycetota; class Actinomycetes; order Streptosporangiales; family Streptosporangiaceae; genus Chersky-822. The sequence goes on along the minus strand of CAVYKS010000004.1, from coordinate 1,202,641 downwards.
GGGCGACCGTGCTGATCGAGACCATCCCGGCCGCGTTCGAAATGGAAGAAATACTCTATGAGCTGCGCGAACACAGTTCAGGTCTGAATGCCGGCCGGTGGGACTACCTTTTTTCAATCATCAAGAAGTTCCGCACCCGCGGCCAAGACTTCGTGCTCCCCGAACGCAACGCGGTGACGATGACGGCCCCGTTCATGCGCGCGTACACCGAGTTGCTTGTGAAGACGTGTCACGCGCGGGGCGCCCACGCGATGGGCGGCATGGCGGCGTTCATCCCGAGCAGGCGAGACCCGCAGGTCAACGAGGTCGCGCTGGCCAAGGTGCGCGACGACAAATCCAGGGAGTCCACCGACGGGTTCGACGGGTCATGGGTGGCGCATCCGGACCTGGTGCCGGTGTGCCGGGAGGTGTTCGACGGCGTGCTTGGCGACGCGCCGAATCAGCTCACCAAGCGGCGGGACGAAGTCGAGGTCAGCGCCGGCCAGTTGCTCGACGTGAGCAGCACGCCAGGCTCGATCACCGAGGCCGGGCTGCGCAACAACGTCAGCGTCGGCCTGCAATACCTGGCGAACTGGCTGGCCGGGACCGGCGCGGTGGCGATCTTCAACCTGATGGAAGACGCGGCGACCGCCGAGATTTCCCGCTCGCAGGTGTGGCAGTGGCTACACAACGACGTTCACGTCGCCGAGGGGCCGCAGATCACCAGGGAACTGATCGAGAAGATCATCGACGAGGAACTGGCCAAGATCGCGGCCGGGCTCGGCGACGCCTACTCCGAGCAGCAGTACGGCCACGCGGTCGCGCTGTTCAAGGAGGTCGCGCTGGCCGACCACTACGTCGAGTTCCTGACGCTGCCGGCGTACGAGCGGATGCCCTAGGTTTGCGTCTATGCCAACACAGACGCAGAAAGCACAGCAGTTCCTGGCGCTGCATCACGGCGATTCGCCGTTGCTGATTCCCAACCCGTGGGATCGCGGGTCGGCCAAGCTGCTCGCCTCGCTCGGGTATTCGGCGCTGGCTACGACGAGCAGCGGGTTCGCCGCGACGTTCGGCCAGCTTGACGGCTCGACCACCCGCGACGAGGCACTGGCGAGCGCCGCCGAGATAGTCAGCGCCGTTGACGTGCCGGTTTCAGCCGACCTGGAGAACTGCTACGCCGACGACCCGGCCGGAGTCGCCGAAACGGTCAGGCTCGCCATCGAGGCCGGTCTGGCCGGCTGCTCGATCGAGGACTACACCGGCCGGTCCGACGAGCCGCTTTACGATGCCAGTTTCGCCGCCGAGCGAGTGGCCGCCGCGGCGCAAGCCGCCCACAGCGGCCCGGTGCACCTAGTTCTCACCGCCCGCGCCGAGAACTTCCTGCGCGGTAACCCCGATCTCGCCGACACGATCGCCCGGCTGCAGAGCTTCGCCGAGGCCGGTGCCGACGTGCTCTACGCGCCCCGGGTGACCACCCTGTCCGACCTCAGGACGCTGGTCTCGTCCGTCGACCGGCCTGTCAACGTGCTCGCCCTGCCGGGAGTACCTTCGGTCGCCGAACTCGCCGCCATCGGCGTCAAGCGAGTGTCGGTCGGCGGCGCGTTCGCCTTCGCCGCCCTCGGAGCGCTGGCACAGGCCGGTCGCGAGTTGCTGGAGCAAGGCACGTACGGCTACTGGGACCTAGCAGGCCTCGGCAGCACCGCCGCCCGAACCGCCTTCGCCTAACTGAGGGTGACGGGCAGGTGCTCGAAGCCTCGCAGGACTATGCCCGCCCGGCGCTCGGGCTCACCCGCCGAGGCCAACTGCGGAAATCTCGCGAACAGCCGCGGGAACGCCACGGTGCCCTCCAGCCTGGCCAAGGCCGCGCCGACGCAGAAGTGCGCTCCGCCGCCGAAACTCAGCGGCGCGCCGTCAGGTCGCCCTGGCCAGAACTTGTCGGGGTCGGCGAACCGCTGAGGATCACGGTTCGCCGCGCCGATCATCACGACCAGGTGGTCGTTCGCGCCGACTCGGAGACCGCCCACCACCTTCTCGCTCGTCGGGCGACGTTCGCTGGCGAACTGGACCGGCGAGTCGAACCTCAGCACCTCTTCGACGAAAGCCGCCGCAGCGGTTCGGCCGGCCTTCAGCCCGGATTTGTGCGCGGCGCCAGCCTCAGGATCTTCGAGCACGATCCTGACCCCGTTGCCGAGCAGGTTCGTCGTCGTCTCGAAGCCGGCCACCAGCAGCAGGATCAAGTTCTGGATGAGCTCAACCTCGCTGATCCGGCCAGGTTCGGCGTCACCAGCCTGCACGAGGGCACTGAGCAGGTCGTCGTGCGGCCTAGCGCGGCGCTCGGCGATCAACTCGGCGAACATGTCGGCCAGCTTGAGCGCGGCTACGTCCGCCTCGGCCAGCTGGGCCTCGTCGACGAGCGGTTCGAGTGTCAGCGCCAGCGCTCTAGCCAGCGGCCTGAACTCAGTGCGCATGCTCGGCGGCACCCCGATCAGCTCGCAGATCACGGTGACCGGCAACGCGAAGGCGAACTGAGCCATGAAGTCGACCGGCGCACCATCGGCGCCTTGATCCGCCATGGAATCGAGCAGCCCGTCCGTCAGGCCGATCACGGCCGGCTCGAGCTCGGCGACCCGCCGCCTAGTGAAATGCCTGGTGATCAGCGTGCGGATGCGGGTGTGGTCATCGCCGTTCATCATCAAGATGTTGTTCGCGTCTAGCGCCGGATGTTCCCGCCAACCCGGCCGGATCTGGTCCTGGTAGGGACCGTCAGGCACCAGGTAACCCGGATCCCTGAGCACGGAGTTCGCCAGCTCATACGCTGGCACGAGGGTTATCTCACCGGCCGGGATGATCTCACCGAGTTCGTGCAGAGCGGCGTAGAGGGGATAGGGGTTGTCGAAGCCCTCCGGCTGGAGGAGCTTTTCGAAGATTTCCTGTGCTTCCACCCAAGGCTCCTCAACCCGCGCCAACCCCGCGCCGGAATCCCGTTTGATCGGATAATTGTACCTAGTGACAAATCATATGGAACGGGCATGAATAGCCATACCGGCATGCTCAGCTACCGAGCGCTGAACCGGGCCATGCTCCAGCGCCAGATGCTGCTCGCCCGCGAGAGCGCAGCGGCCATCGACGCGATCAGGCACCTGGTCGGCATGCAATCCCAGGCGCCGAACGCCCCTTACGTCGGGCTCTGGTCCCGCCTGACCGACTTCGCCCATGACGAACTGGCCGCGCTGATCACCAGCCGGCAGGCGGTAAGAATCTCGTGTCTGCGCGGCACCATCCACCTGGTCACCGCCGACGACGCGGCCATGCTGCGCCCGCTCACCCAGGTCGTGCTCACCCGCGCGATCTTCAGCCAGGCCTTTGGCAAGAACCTCGCCGGCCTCGATCTCGGACCAGTACTGGCGCATGCCCGCGCCCTCGCGGCGCAGCGCCCCCGTACCCGAGCCGAGATGGCCAGGCTGCTGGCCGAGCGGTGGCCGGGCTGGGACGCCACATCGCTTGGTTACGCCTTCACCTATCTGGTCCCGCTGATTCAGGTGCCGCCGCGCGGCATCTGGGGCCAGACCGACCCGATCGCCTGGTCACCAGCGCAGGACTGGCTGGGCCGCGACCTCGACCAAGATCCCGCACCCGACGAGGTGATGCTGCGCTACCTCGCCGCGTTCGGCCCGGCCACTGTCGCCGACGCGCAGACCTGGTCTGGCCTGACCAAGCTGCGTGAGGTCGCCGACCGGCTGGGCCCTCGCCTGCGAACCTTCACCGGCCCAGCGGGCGCCGAACTGCTCGACCTACCCGACGCGCCGCTGCCGGACGAGGAGAGCGAGGCGCCGCCGAGGTTCCTGCCCGAGTACGACAACGTACTGTTCTCCTACGCGGACCGAAACAGGGTCAATCCCGACAAGAACGAGATCCCGCTGGCCCCGGGCAACGGCGGCCGGTGCGGCACGGTGCTCGTCGACGGCACGTTCCAGGCGACCTGGCAGATCACCGTGGCCGGGGACGCCGCGACGTTGCTGATCAAGCCGTTCGCCCGTCTGTCGAATGCCAGCCAAGACGCCCTGACCGACGAGGGCGCCAGGCTGCTCGCCTTCGCCGCCGGCGCCGCCAGCAGCTACGACGTCAGATTCGACCCTCGGCCGGGCTGACCGAACCCCCCGCACTGGCACTACCCGGCCCCGTCTGTAGATGATGGGAGTACGGCACGACACAGATGTGGCTGGAGCGAACACGATGACTGAACCACAGCCCGGCCTCGCGGTAACGTCGCTGATCCCGCGCCTGGCCGAGATTTGCGGCCCCAGCGCGGTCATCACCGACCCGATGGAACTGCGCACCTACGAGTGCGACGGCCTGACCGCCCACCGCTGCGCTCCCGGACTCGTCGTGCTCCCCCAGACCGCGGACCAGGTCGCCGCCGTCGTCAAAGAATGCGCCCGAGCCAGGATCCCGTTCGTGGCCAGAGGCAGCGGCACGGGCCTATCCGGCGGAGCGCTCCCCCGCGCCGACGGCGTCCTGATCGTGACAGCGAGAATGCGGCAGATCATCGAGATCGACCCAGCCAGCCGCCGGGCCGTGGTGGAACCAGGCGTCACCAACCTCTCCGTCACCAAGGCCGCCGAGCCGTTCGGCCTGTTCTACGCTCCCGACCCGTCCAGCCAGCAGATCTGCTCAGTCGGCGGCAACGTGGCGGAGAACTCAGGCGGCGCCCACTGCCTCAAGCACGGGTTCACCGTGCACCACGTGACTGGCCTGGAAATCGTCACCCCGGACGGCGAACTGACCTGGCTCGGTGACGGCACCGGCAACTCCCCCGGATACGACCTCGTCGGTGCGTTCACGGGCTCGGAAGGCACGCTCGGCATTGCCACCAAGATCATCGTCAAACTCACGCCGATCCCGCAGGCAGTCACCACGCTGCTCGCCGCGTTCGACACCACCGGCCAAGGCGGCGCCGCGGTCTCGGCGATCATAGGCGCCGGGATCCTTCCGGCCGCGATCGAGATGATGGACGCGCTGTCGATCGAGGCAGCCGAGGCCAGCGTGGCCTGCCACTACCCGCAGGGCGCCGGCGCGGTGCTGATCGTCGAACTCGACGGTCCGGTCACCGACGTCGAAGCCGAGACCGCCGACGTGCGCCAGATCGCCAAGGACGCCGGCGCGTTCGAGATCAGGGAGGCAGCCGATCCGGTCGAGCGCGCCCTGATCTGGCGCGGCCGCAAGGCCGCGTTCGCCGCGATGGGCCGGATCAGCCCCGCCTACATCGTCCAGGACGGCGTCGTGCCGAGGACCGCGCTGCACGACGTGCTGACGCGGATCAGCGCGCTGTCAGCCGCGGCCGGCCTCCGTGTAGCGAACGTCTTCCACGCCGGCGACGGCAACCTGCACCCGCTCGTGCTCTTCGACGACTCCGACCCCGCCCAGGCCAAGGCGGCGGAGGAATTGTCCGGCGCGATACTCGACGAGTGCATCAGCCACGGCGGGTCGATCACCGGCGAGCACGGCGTCGGCGTGGACAAGTCCAAGTACATGCCGCGCATGTTCGGGGCCGACGACCTCGACACGATGCAGTTGCTGCGCTGCGCCTTCGACCCAGTCGGCCTGTGCAATCCCGGCAAGATCTTCCCGACCCCGCGCATGTGCGGTGAAGTCCCCGGCGTCAAGAAAGCACCACACCCGCTTGTGGCATCGGGTCACGCGGAGCTGTTTTAGCATGCGGAAAGATTTGCGCGGGCCAGGTGCCGATGTCCGCTAACTCGATCCCCGTGCCGCTCACGCAGGCGTGTGAGCAGATTAGGCTCGCGACTCCGGCCGACGCCGTTGCCGGTGTCCAGCCCTCGTTCGTGGCCACCCCGGCCAGCACAGCTCAGGCCAGCGCCCTGCTGCGCGCGGCCGCTGGCCTGCACCTCGCCGTCCTGCCGCGCGGCACTGGCTCGAAGCTGGCTTGGGGCAATCCGCCGGAGCGGGCCGACCTCGTGATCTCCACCACCGGCCTGGACAAGGTGATCGAGCATGCGGCCGGTGACCTAGTCGCCTCGGTTGAGGCGGGCGTCAGCCTCGACCGGCTCGACGAGGTACTGCGAACCGCCGGCCAGCGACTCGCCATCGACCCGCCCGCCAGCAACCGGGGCACTGTGGGCGGCCTGCTCGCGAGTGGCGTGGCCGGCCCCTGCGCCTGCGCTACGGAACTGGCAGGGACTTGCTGATCGGGATCACCGTGATCCGCGCTGACGGCACCGTGGCGAAATCCGGTGGCAAAGTCGTCAAGAACGTCGCCGGCTACGACCTGGGCAAGCTGTTCGCCGGGTCGCTCGGAACGCTGGGCCTGATCACCGAGGCGACGTTCCGGCTGCACCCGCTGCCAGCCGCCACGGCTTATGTGACGACAGAGTGCGCGGAGCCAGCCGACTGCGCCCGGCTGCTCGAGGCCGCGTTGCGGGCACCGGTATCTCCGACCGCCGCCGAACTCGACTGGCCCTCGCCAACCGCCCCGATCCGGCTGGCCGTCGCTATCGAAGGCGACCAGGCCGGCGTAGCGCAGCGAGCCGCGCTGCTGGCCAGCCTGCTGGCCGGCCAGGCCGGTGCCAGTACCAGGCCGGTCAAAGAAGCCGCCCTCAGCGACATCCCTCCCCCATGGTGGGGCAACGGTCCGGCCGCCCAGCTGGACGGCACCGTGCTCCAGGTCGCGTTCTGGGCTGGCAAGATCGCTCAGACGCTCACCGACCTGCGGGCCGCCGCCCAACACTGCGACCTGCACCCCGCCGTCGGCGGCTCCGCCGCCGCCGGCGTGCTGCACGTAGCCCTGCCCGCCGAGCCAACCGTCAACGCCGGTCAGGCAGCCGCGCTGATCGCTAGCCTCCGATCGACCCTCGGCCACCGCGACGGTCAGCCAGCCCGGGCTAGCGTCGTCGTGCAGCACGCCCCCGCCGCCGTCACCGACCTCGCCGACCCCTTCGGCCCGGTGGCCGCGCTCAGCCTGATGCGGGCGGTCAAGCAGCGGTTCGATCCGGATCGGATGATGTCACCAGGTCGATTCGTCGGGGGGCTGTAATGAATGTGACGCCGAACCCGCTCGACCCGACCGGTGAGCTTGCCGACGTCGTCGGCGACTGCGTGCACTGCGGATTCTGCCTGACCGCGTGCCCCACCTATCAGCTCTGGGGCGAGGAGATGGACTCCCCGCGCGGCCGGATCCACCTGATCGGCCAGCTGCTCGAAGGCGCGAACGCCAGCCCATCCGCAGCCACCCACCTCGATCGCTGTCTCGGCTGCATGGCCTGCGTGCCAGCCTGCCCGTCCGGGGTCAGGTACGACAAGCTGATCGAGGCGGCCCGGTGGTGGGCAGCCGAACCAGTCCGGGCGCTGCCAGCCCGGTCGCGCCGGGAGCGCGCGCTCCGCGCGGCGATCTTCGCGACGTTTCCTTACCCGAAGAGGCTGCGGCTGCTGATGGGTCCGCTGCGCGCGGCCCAGCGGACCGGAGTTGACCGGCTCATTCAGCGCAGCGGCCTGGTCAGCCGGCTGGCACCGGAACTCGGCTCCGCGCTTACGATCGCGCCCGGCCACTCGGGTCAACGAGTCCGGCGCGGCCGCCTGCCCAGCCGGGTCACCGCCCGAGGCGAGCGCCGGGCCGTGGTCGGTATGCTGTCCGGCTGCGTGCAGCAGGTTTTCTTCCCCCAGGTCAACATCGCGACCGCGCGGGTGCTCGCGGCCGAGGGCTGCGATGTCCTGATCCCGCCCGAGCAAGGCTGTTGCGGCGCGCTGTCGTTGCATGACGGCCGCAGAACCGAGGCGGCCAGCTTCGCCGCCGACCTGATCGAGGTGTTCGAACGGGCCGGCGTCGACGCGATCATCGTCAACTCGGCCGGCTGCGGGTCAGCGCTCAAGGAATACAAGGACCTGCTGGCCGACGACCCCGCCCTGGCCGGCCGAGCCGCCGCTCTTTCGGCCAAGATCGCCGATCTCAGCGAGTTTCTCGTCGACCTTGGACCGGCCGCGACCAGGCATCCCCTGCCGATCACGGTCGCCTATCACGACGCCTGCCACCTCGCGCACGCCCAGGGAGTGACCAGCCAGCCGCGCGAACTGCTCAGGGCGATACCGGACCTGACCGTCGTCGAACTGGCCGACGCGGGCATCTGCTGCGGCTCAGCAGGCATCTACAACCTGGTGCAGCCCGAGGCCGCCACCGAACTCGGCGTCCGCAAGGCCGCTGCGGTGGCTGGTTCCGACGCCAGCCTCGTCGTGTCAGGCAACCCGGGTTGCGCGCTGCAGATCAGCTCGGCGCTGCAAGCCGCAGGCACCCCGAAGCCGGTCGCCCATCTCGCCGAAGTGCTCGACGCGTCGATCCGAGCCGAACCCGCGACCACGCTGCTACAGGCCAGGTAGTCACGTTTGTCACCGCACCAGGCTTGGATATGACCTTGTTTTGACAATGGCCACCACTCAGGTCGTACATGGCGGGTACCGTGACGTGTGCGCTCGCGCCTGACTGCTGCCGACCCACCTCGCACAGCGCCAACAGAGCCTGTTCCCGTTCCTGCGCACCTGCTCCGGTCGATCGTCCGGCACCCAGTCACCGTTCATCTCACCGTCCTTCTCGGGTTCATCGGGCTCGGCATCGCGGTGACCTGGCCGCACGTGACCTACCTGGCCGGCAGGCTGCCTAATACACGTGACGCCGGCAGCTATGTCTGGGGCTTTTGGTGGATGGCGCACTCGGTACTGCACCTGAGCGACCCGTGGGTGACCAGCTCCATCGCCGCGCCGGTTGGCACCCTGCTTGGGCTGCACGCGCTGATGCCGCTGGCCGGAGTCGTCATGCTGCCGGTCACCTTGGTGTTCGGCCCGAGCGTCTCCTACACATTGCTGTCGGTCCTGCTGCCCGGGCTAATGGCCTACGCGATGTACCGGGTCGCCCGGCTCTGGATGCCATCCCAGGTCGGGGCGATCGCGGCGGGCGCCTTTTTCGGATTCGGGGGCATGGTCAGCTACCAGAGCTGGGTGCACCTCAATCTGGCGGCGGGCGCGCTGTTCTTGCCGATCACGCTGGAAGCCGCGATCCGGCTACGCCGCAAGGCCGGGCCGGGCCAGGCCCTGGTGCTCGGTCTAGTGCTCGGCGCGGCGATGCTGGTCGACCAGGAATCGGCCGTCCTCGCGCTCATCCTCGCGGTATTGGCGCTGGTCCCGTGGCTGATGCCGTACCTGAAGCCAGCCACCGACACCCAGCCAGCGTTCGCGCTGGAGGACGACGACACCCAGCCGATCCCAGCGCCGAAAACATCACTGCGAGCCAGAGCCGTCGCGCTCGCGGCCAAAGCGATGCGCCGAGCCGCGCCGACCCTGCGCCGGGTCCGAGTTCACTGGCGCCGGGTACTGCTGCTCGCCCTCGCCGGCGCCATAGCGCTGCTTGTGGCGGCGCCCCAACTGATCGCGATCGCTCACGCGACAGCGGCCGGAGCCCCTCCGGCCAGCCTGAGCGCGCCCGACTACCGACTGGGCATCAGGCTGCCCGACATGTTCCTGCCCTCGCCGCGGGTGACCTTCTTCGGGCTGAACATCACCCGCGCGAGGGACCCAGGAACGTTCGGCGCGCTAGCCACGCTGCTCGCGCTGATCGGCCTGGCGCTCGCCTGGCGGCGACGGAACGCCTGGCTGCTCGCGCTTCTCTGGCTCAGCGCCGCGGCGCTAGCCGTCGGCTCGGACATCATGCTGAAGTCGGGTACCTACACGCCACTGGCGGAGATGCTGAACGGCGTCAAGGTGTCGTCCGTGCTGCCGTTCACCTGGTTCGTGCGGATACCCGGCTTGTCCGGCTTCCGCGAGCCGTCCCGCATGGCCGAGCTTGGGCTGGCTCCGGTGGCCTTGCTGGCCGGTTACACGGTGAACTGGCTCCGCTACCACGCGCGGGTGCTGGTCATCGCCGTGTTCGCGCTCGCCGTGTTCGAGGCGGGCCTGTCCACCCCACTAGGCGCCGGGACGATGCCGACGAGCTATCCAGCGCTCGACCGGCCGATCGCGGCCGACCACACCGGGTCGATAGTTATCGATATACCGTTCGGCCTGCGCGGCGGAACGGGCATCACCGGCATGGCGTTCGCCCCCCAGGCTCAGGTGCTCGCCACCGCCGATGGCCATCCGATCGCCGACGCGCTGGTGTCCAGGGTGCCGACGTCCACGATCAACGCGATCAACGCCGAGCCCTTTTACCACGACCTGATAGCCGCCCAGAACGGCGACTACCACCTGACCTCCGCCGACTTCGAGCAAGCCGCGGAGAACGCCGCGCACATGCACATCGGCTGGGTGCTGCTCTGGGCACCGAGCAGGCACCTGCGCAGGTTCCTGACGTTTACCGGCTTCACCTACGCCTACTGGGCTGACGGCGTCTCGGTCTGGCGGCCCGACGGCTACGCGAACGGCGTCACGACGTCACCCTGACCCTGCGGTTTAAGCAGTTATTAAATATGGTCTTATTTTAATAACAGCCACGATCCAACACCGGATACGCGGGTATTGTTACGTGTGCACTTGCATCTGTTTGCCGCCGACCCACCTCGCACGGCACCAACAGGACCTGTTTCCCCTTCCCGGCACCCGCTCCGGTCCATCGCCAAGCATCCGGTCACGATTCACCTCACCGTCTTTTTGAGTTTTATCGGGGCCGGTATCGCGCTCAACTGGCCGCACGTGACCTGGCTATCCGGCAAACTGCCTGCCACTCGCGACGGTGGCAGCTACGTCTGGGGATTCTGGTGGATGGCGCACTCGGTACTGCACCTGAGCGACCCGTGGCTGACCAACTCCATCGCCGCGCCCGCCAACGTCCCGCTCGGGCTGCACGCGCTGATGCCATTGGCTGGGGTCGTCATGCTGCCGGTCACCTTGGTGTTCGGTCCGAGCGCCTCCTACACCTTGCTGTCGGTCCTGCTGCCAGGGCTGATGGCCTACGCGATGTACCGGGTCGGCAGGCTCTGGGTGCCCTCCCAGGTGGGGGCCATCGCGACCGGCGCATTCTTCGGCTTCGCCGGCATGCTCGACTACCAGGCCTGGCTGCACCTGAACCTGGCGGCAGGCGCGCTGTTCTTGCCGATCACGCTCGAGGCCGCGATCCGGCTACGCCGCAAGGCGAGCCCCGGGTCGGCCGTGGTGTTTGGCCTCGTGCTCGGCGCGGCGCTGCTGGTCGACCAGGAATCGGCCGTCCTAGCGCTGATTCTCGCGCTCGTGGCGGTGATCCCGTGGTTGCTGCCCTATCGCAAGCCTGCCGCCGCCGAATCGCAGCCAGAGGCCGCTTCCAAGGACGACGACGACACCCCGCCGATCCCCGCGCCGAGCCCGTCGCTGCGAACGAAGGCCGTCCGGCTGCTGGCCAAGGCGGCGCGCGGAGGCGTGCGGAGCACGCTCCGGCTCAGGGTTCGCTGGCGCAGGGTGCTACTGGTCGGCCTCGCCGGCGCTGCGGCGCTGATCGCCGCGGCACCGCAACTGATCGCGATCGCCCACGCGAAGGCAGCCGGAAGCCCTCCCGCCTACCTGAGCGCGCCCAGCTACCTGCTGGGCATCAGGCTGCCTGACATGTTCCTGCCGTCGCCGCGGGTGACAACCTTCGGGCTGAACATCACGCACGCCAGGAACCCAAGCACGTATGGTGCGCTACCTTCGCTGCTGGCGCTGATCGGCCTCGCGCTCGCCTGGCGGCGACGGAGCGCCTGGGGGCTCGCCCTGCTCTGGCTAGCCGCGGCGGCGCTCGCCATCGGCTCGGACATTTCCTTGAGGTCGGGCTCCTACACCCCGCTGGCTGTGTTGCTCCATGGCGTCAAGGTGTCGTCGGTGCTGCCGTTCACCTGGTTCGCGCAAATACCCGGGCTTTCCGGCTTCCGCGAGCCATCACGGGTGGCTTGGCTTGGGCTGGTTCCTGTCGCCTTGCTCGCTGGTTACACCGTGAACTGGCTTCGCTACCATGCGCGCGTGCTGCTCGTCGCCGTGTTCGCGCTTGGCCTGCTTGAAGCTGGCCTAGCCACCCCGCCCGGCACAATAACAATGGCGACGAATTACCCCGCGCTCGACCAGCCGATCGCGGCCGACCATTCCGGGTCGATCGTGCTTGACCTGCCGTTCGGCCTGCGCGGCGGCACCGGCTTCACCGGACTGCCGTTCGCCCCCCAGGCCCAGGTGCTCGCGACCGCCGACGGCCATCCGATCGCCGACGCGTTTGTGTCCAGGGTGCCGACGTCGACGATTAATGCGATCGAGGCTGAGCCCTTCTACCGCGACCTGCTCGCCGTCCAGAAAGGCGACGACCAGCTGACCTACGCCGACTTCCAGCAGGCGGCGCAGAACGCAGCGCACATGCACATCGGCTGGGTGCTGCTCTGGACCCGCAACAAGCTCGTGCGAGAGTTCCTGACCTCGACCGGTTTCACTTACTCCTACTGGGCCGACGGCGTCTCAGTCTGGCGGCCCGACGGCTACGCGAACGGCGTCACGACGTCACCCTGACGGCGCCTGACGTCAAACTGACGTCAGATTGCGTCTTGACTGACGTCATAAGTGACGGCATTATGGCGTCATGGAGTTGTCACCGTATGTCGAGGGCCTGCGCCGCGAGCTTGCGTCGCTGACCCGTTTCGCCCCGGACGAAGTCGCCAAGCTCGCCGAGCAACTAGCCGACGCGCTCGACTCATCCGTCCGGCTGACCCTGCTTGAAGTGCTGTCGGCCGCGGCCGCCGAGATCACGCAGCGACTTGACGCGACCGTCATCGACGTCAGGCTGAGCGGCGGCGAGCCCGAGTTCGTGATCACCGCCGTCCACAGCCAGCACGACGAGCAAGCAGCCGGTCCCGGCCCGGAGCCAACCGCCGACGACGCCGGAACCGCGCGGGTCACCCTGCGCCTGTCCGAGGCGCTCAAAACGAAGATCGAGGCGCACGCCGCCGCCTCGGGGCTGTCGGTCAACGCCTGGCTGGCCCATGCCGCCATCCGGGCACTAGAAACTCTCGGCCCCGCCCCCCAGACCGGAGCGCAGCGTTCCAGGACCGGCCCAGGTCAGCGCATCTCCGGCTACGCACGCAGCTAGGCAACCAAGCAGAGGAGCTATTGCAATGCCGAACTGGAACTTCCCCGCCACCGAGCCAATCGACCTGCACACGGAAACCATCGCGGGCTCCGTCACGATCACCGCCGAGCCGACCGACACGATCACGGTCCGGGTCCAGTCAACGAGGTCGAGCCGGCGCGGCGAGGACGAGGCCGCCGATGTGCACGTAGAGTTCGCCGACGGCCGCCTGGAAATCAGGGAACCGCCGCACCAGGGCTGGATCAGGACAGGATCCGGCATCGACGTCATGGTCACGCTGCCCACTGGCTCGCGCTGCTCGGTACGCACCGTCTCCGCCGACATCCTTTGCGAGGGCGAACTCGGCGGGCTCGTCGCCAAGACAGCCTCCGGTGAGATCCACGCCGACGCGGTCACCGGTGACGTGCAGGTCACCACCACCTCGGGGCGGATCGGCATCGAGGACGCGACCGCCCGGGTCACCGCTAAGTCAGCCTCAGGCGCGATCGAAATCGGCCGGGCCGGCGGCGACCTCGACGTCAACACCGTGAGCAGCAAGATCAATATCGGCAAAGCCGGGGCCGACGCCAACGTGCGCACCGCGTCCGGCCGGATCAGGGTCGGCAACCTCGCTCGCGGCCAGGCCGACATCGCCACGGTCTCTGGGGAGGTCAAGGTCTACGTCGCCAAGGGCGTCGGCGTCTACCTCGACATGTCCTCCCTCACCGGCCGCGTCACCAGCGAACTCGAGCCAACCCAGGCCAGCGACCAGGTCGACCTCCACCTGCACTGCCGCTCAATCAGCGGCTCCGTCAAGGTAGGCCGAGCCGAACTAGCCGACATCTCCTAACCCCGCCAGTACCCCCCGCCTGTAACCCCCCGCCAACTCTCCTCGCACCCCATCAGCACATTCGGATAGTCCGAGTCGGGGGAACATCGCCAGTCACGCCGCAGTGCGGTCGACCACCAGGAAGGACGACAGCGTCCATGTACTCGCGCCAAGTTGAGGAACTCGCCCGTCAGCGTAACGCCGAGCTAACAGCACAGACTTGGCGGCATCGGCCCTCCGGCCAGCCCGAGCACAGCGGCCAGACCAAGCACAGCGGCCAGACCAACCTGCGCAGCACCGCCGGGTGGGCGATCGTAGCGATCGGACTGAGAATCGCCGAGTCCGGCAGCAAGCAATCTCCGGTCGTCACCACCGGCCACCCCCGAAGCATCTAGCAGCACTTATCATCGTTTTGTGTCATCGCAAAAGAATCATAAAATATGAAATACTAGGGCAACGCGATGACACAAACTGATGATAAGTCGATCCAATGACGAATGGATGGGGTCAGTGGGACCAGCGGGACTGGCGGGATTCAGATTCTGCGGGAACCAGCGGGACCAGCGGGATGGTCGGTGCCAGTAGGGCCAGTAGGGCTAGCGGGGCTAGCGGGGCTAGCGGGGCTAGCGGGGCTAGCGGGACGAGGATGAACTCCGGGACCGCGGCGCGCGGGGCAGAGTTGCGCGGGGAAGCATCCCGCCCGGATGCCGAGTAAGGGACAGGCCAGGTGAAGGAGGGCAAAACTGGCCTTCAGGAGCCGGGCCAGCCGGGCTCGGTTTCGCCTTCGGCCACAATCACCGCCGGGCCGGTCAGCACGTTGGCCACCTCGCTCGAAGTCACCGTCAGGATCCCGCCGGGGACGGTGACCAGCCACCGATCCGCCCCGCCGCCTGGCCACCGGCCCGTCGCCGCTGCGGCCGCCGCTACCGCAGCGACCGCACCCGTCCCGCACGATCGAGTCTCGCCAGAACCCCGTTCGTGCACTCGCATCTCGACCGCCAGATCACCTGCACCAGTGAGCCTGACCACCTCGACGTTGACCCCGTCGGGAAACTCTGCGTCGTCGACCGAGGGAGCAACCGCCAGGTCGAACTCGGCCACCGGCACGCTCACCACGCACGCCAGATGCGGGTTACCCACGTCGACAGCCAGTCCCTGATAGCTCTGGCCGCCGATCTTGGCCGAGCGTTTCCCCATGATCATCGCCGGTCCCATGTCCACGCTGAACTGCCCGTCGGCCTCGCGCCGCACAGTCCGCAGCCCGGCCCTCGTGCCGATCGCGATGTCGGGGCCAGTCGCCAGCCCGCGGTCGATCAGATACTTGGCGAACACCCGGATGCCGTTGCCGCACATCTCCGCGACGCCACCGTCCGCGTTCCGGTAATCCATGAACCACGGCGCGTCCTGCCCGGCCGACCGACCCCGGCCGGCGACCACGCGAAGTACCCCGTCGGCGCCGATCCCGGTACGCCGGTCGCAGAGCCGCCGAACTAGCTCGGCACTGAGCGAAAGCCGGTCATCCAGATCGGGGAGGATGACGAAGTCGTTGCCGGTCCCGTGCCCCTTGGCGTAGCGCATGCCCACGATGCTAGTGACCAGCGACGTCGGCATGACCAATCGCCTCGATCGCCTCGATCGCCCCGAGCGCCTCGCCCGTCGGCACCGGCTGACCGCCGACGGCCAGCCACCGCACCCGCGGGTCCCGCCGGAACCACGACTCCTGCCGGCGCGCCAACCGTCTCGTCGCGATCACCGTCTCCTGCTCGGCTTGCTCCTGCGTCCACTCGCCGTCAAAGAACCGCAGCACCTGGGCGTAGCCGAGCGCGCGACTCGCCGTCCGCCCCGCACGCAGCCCCACATCGATCAGGCCGCGAACCTCCTCGACCAGCCCGGTCTCCCACATCTGCCTGACCCGGGCCGCGATCCGCACGTCAAGCTCGGTTCGCGGAATGTCCAGGCCTAGCTGCATGGTCGGCCGCACCGACCGGTACTCGGGCAACGTCGCGCTGAACGGCCGACCCGACAACTCGATCACCTCGAGCGCGCGCACGATCCGGCGGCCGTTGCTCGGCAAGATCGCGGCCGCCGCCACCGGGTCGGCATCTGCGAGCCTGGCGTACAGCCTGGCCGGTCCCGCCTCAGCAAGCTCGCGCTCGAGCCTCGCCCGCACCTCCGGATCGGTGCCAGGGAACTCCAGGTTGTCGATCACCGCGCGGACGTAGAGACCCGACCCGCCGACCAGGATCGGAGTCTTGCCGCGGCCAGTGATGTCCGCGATCGCCGCCCTGGCGAGCTTCTGGTACTCGGACACGCTGGCGGGCTCGGTGACGTCCCAGATGTCGAGCAAGTGGTGCGGCACACCAAGGCGCTCGCTGACCGTCAGCTTTCCTGTGCCGATGTCCATGCCGGCGTAAAGCTGCATCGAGTCAGCGCTGATCACCTCGCCACCGAGAGCGGCGGCGAGGCGCAGTGACAACTCAGACTTGCCAGCGGCCGTCGGGCCGACGATCGCTATGAGCGGTGCGGCGTCAGGCTTCAGCGCGAACCGCCAGCCAGTCCGGCAGCCGGTCGAGGCAGTCGGACCAGCCCTTAATGTGGTTCTCCACCTCGGAGTCGGCTAGCCGGTCATGTTCGACCACAAGCATCGTGCCGTCAAAGTCGGGCGTCAGCGTAACGGTCACCACGGACGTCACGTCCTCGCTGTCCCAGTGCCAGCCGAACTCAAGCCGTTCCACCGGACGGACGGTGCTGTACTCGCCCGACACCGCCATTCCAGCCACCGGGCTCGCGATCCGGTACCGTCCGCCGATCCGCGGGTCAACTTCGATCCGCGGGTCAAGCCGCGGTGGCCAGAACCACCCAAGAAGCCCGTCTGCCGTAGTCAGGCCCTGCCAGACAACCTCCGGCGGCGCCGCCAGCCTCCGCTGGTCCCTGATCTGGCTCACGCGTCCTCCGTCTCGCCAACAGCGCTATGAACGAACCGCCGGCATGCCAAGCAACACCGGCACCGGAGCAGGATCGACCGGAGGCCCGGCGGCCTGTCGGCGTGCTTGCCACGCATCACCACCGACCGTCCGGCGCACCGAAAGCAGCGGGTCATCGGCCAGCAGGTAGTGCGGTGCGGCCGTCGTCACCGTCGTCGTCACGAAGTCCCCCGGCCTCAGCGCGCCAGCTCCAGAACCAGAACGGAAGTGCACCAGCCGGTTGTCCCTGGCCCGGCCGGACATCCGGTGGGTGACGTCGTCCTTGCGGCCCTCGCCGTCGGCGACCAGCACCTCGACCTGGTCGCCGACGAGCGCCTGGTTCTCCGCGAGCGCGACCTGCTCGACGAGCGCGACCAGCCGCTCGTACCGTTCGGCCACCACGGCTGCGGGCACCTGGTCGGGCATGGTCGCCGCGGGAGTGCCCGGCCTGATCGAGTACTGGAACGTAAACGCGCCAGCGAACCTTGCCTGCCCGACCACATCGAGCGTGTCGGTGAAGTCCGGCTCGGTCTCCCCTGGGAACCCGACGATGATGTCGGTCGTGATCGCGGCAGCCGGAATCGCAGCCCTGACCTTGTCGATGATCGTCAGGTACGAGTCCTTGCGGTATGCGCGCCGCATCGCCTTGAGCACCGCGCTCGAGCCCGACTGCAACGGCATGTGCAGTTGCGGCATGACGTTGGGCGTCTCGGCCATCGCGGCGATGACGTCCTCGGTGAAGTCCCTCGGGTGCGGCGAAGTGAACCTGACCCGCTCCAGCCCGTCAATCTGGCCGCACGCCCGCAGCAGCTTGCCGAACGCCAGCCGGTCGCCGAACGCCACTCCATATGAATTGACGTTCTGGCCGAGCAGCGTGACCTCGACGACGCCGTCATCGACTAGCGCCTTGATCTCCGCGAGCACGTCCCCCGGCCTGCGGTCCTCTTCCCGGCCGCGCAGGCTCGGCACGATGCAAAAAGTACAGGTGTTGTTGCAGCCGACCGAAATCGCAACCCACGCCGAGTACGGCGACTCGCGCCGGGCCGGCAGCATCGAAGGAAACTGCTCAAGCGACTCGGCGAACTCCACCTGCGCCCGCTGCTGCACCCGAGCCCGCTCAAGCAGCGCGGGCAGCGACCCGATGTTGTGCGTGCCGAACACGACGTCGACCCAGGGCGCCCGATCTGTGATCGTCGACCTGTCCTTCTGCGCCAGGCAGCCACCGACAGCGATCTGCATGCCGGGGTGGCTGTTCTTGACCGGTAGCAGATGACCGAGGTTTCCATACAGCCTGTTGTCGGCGTTCTCCCGAACCGCGCAGGTGTTGAAAATAACCACGTCGGCCTCTTGTCCGCCAGCCGCCTTGAGGTAGCCAGCTCCCTCAAGCAACCCGGCCAGCCGCTCAGAGTCGTGCATGTTCATCTGGCACCCGTAGGTGCGAATCTCAAAGGTCCGCTGAGCGCCCGCGCCAGACATGCTCCCTAGGGTAGACGCAGCGAGTGTTCGAGTGGGTCGCCCAGCCCGTCGGGGCGCGGTGCCGCCTGGACTGACGAGCGAGGGAGCGCAGTCGGCCCGTTGTCAGTTGGCACGATCCGTTTGCCGGTTTTGTCGGTAGAGCTGGCCTGTTGGGCTCTTGTGACAGCTGGTCGGGCGGGTGAGGAGTGCTTGTGCCGCGCTAGCGGAGCCGCTACGTCAGGTCATAGCGCCGGTTCGATTCGAAAAGGGCCGAGCGTGATCACACTGGACGGCACTGCGCGGCGCTGCACGCCGACGCTTGTGCGATGAATTCGGCAATTCATCGGCCCAGGCGCGCCGAACGGGGCGATGGATTGCCGTATTCATCCCTGTCTTCCCGGGTGAATTGCCGAATCCATCGCACCGGACCGGGCGGTTCGGCGCGGTCGATTCCCGAATCCATCGCAGGATCGGACGCGGCTGACCCGGTGGAATGCCGGATCTGGATCCACCGCAGTGGCGGAGCGGGTCGGCGCGGGTTGTTCCCACGCGGAGCGCCGATAGGTCAGGCCGCTGGTTTCCTGGCCGCTGTCCCGCAGCGGGAAGGGGCGTCATGAAGTGCCCCGACACCGGGGGAACCCGGGGTGTCGCCCCTGGCAGATACAGCCCGTCGGGGCGCGGTGCCGCCTGGACTGACGAGCGAGGGAGCGCAGCGACTGAGCGAGGAGGGAAGGCGCCGCCCATGGCGCCCCGACACCGGAGGGAATCGGGGATGTCCCCCGGGCCAACCCAGCGTTGACAGGCTGCGTCTTGCCTGAAATCGTCGGGTTCCCTGGCTGCTTCACCCACCGGAGCATGGGCCAGCCGTCGATAGGAGCCCTTGTGAGCGAGCCTGCCCCTGATCTGCTCATCCTCGAGCCGACCGAACTGCTACTCCCCTACGCCGAACTCGGCGAAGGTCCGCTCTGGGACATTGATACTCAATCTTTGTACTGGGTTGACATCCCGGCGGGGCTCGTTCACCGGATGGACAACTCGGGCGCGCATACGTCCTGGAATGTCGGGATGCCGGTCGGGGCTGTGGTCCTGAGGGCCAGCGGAGGACTTTGCGTTGCGGCTGGTAATGGTTTCTATGCCCTTGATCTTGACACTGGCGCCGTGACCGAGATCGCGGCCGCGCCGGGACTTCCGGAGACCAGGATGAACGACGGCGCCTGCGACCGCGCCGGACGGTTCTACGCGGGCAGCATGGACAGCGACGAGGGGCCGGGCCGCGGCTGCTTCTACCGGCTCGACACCGACCACACGGTCACCGAGCTTTACTCCGAAGTCGGAATTTCCAATGGCGTGGGATGGAGCCCGGACAACCGGCTGATGTACTACATCGACTCGCTGGCGTACCGGGTCGACGTGATGGACTACGACATCGAGACCGGCCAGATCGCCGAACGCCGCCCGTTCGCCCGGCTCGGTTCTGGCGAGGTGGTGCCGGACGGCCTTGCCATCGACGCCGAGGGCGGCGTGTGGGCGGCGGTGTGGGGCGGGAGCGTGATCCAGCGGTACGACGCCGACGGGCAACTGACCGCCGTGGTGCGGTTGCCGGCCGCGCACGTGACCAGCTGCGCGTTCGGCGGGCCGGACCTCGATCAGCTGTACATCACGACGGCGGCTGGACCAGGCCGCTGCGCCGGGGCGCTATTCATCTGCCCGGCGGGGGTGAAAGGGCTGCCCGCGTTCCCTTATCGGGGCTGATCGAGCCGCCTCGGCCGCTTGTCGGCATTCGCCGCGAACCTCGCCGGCCAGGTAAGGCACGATATCCCTATGACCGACAACGGGACGGCGATGACCGATCAAGTGGGGGCGGGCGCAGCACAGATGAACGAGTCGGAAGCGGTAGCCGAGGATCAGGCCACGGAACCAGCGTTGCCGCAAGTACCGTACGGAGCCTGGCCATCGCCGATCACCGCCGCTCAGGTCGCTGGCAGCCGGATCAAGATCGCCTTCCCGTCGGTTATCGGCTCCTCGGTCTGGTGGCAGGAAGATCAGCCGGAAGGCGGAGGGCGGAGGACGGTGGTCCGCCATGGCGCCGACGGCGTGTCGGCCGTGTTGCTGCCGGAGCCGTGGAGCGCGCGGACGCGGGTGCACGAATACGGCGGCGTCTCCTACCTGCCGGTCGAGTCTGACGTCGCGGTAGCGACGCTCGCGGCAAGCGGGTCGGCCAACGGGGAGCCGGCGCCGCCGATCGTGTTCGCCAACTTCAGCGATCAGCGGCTCTACCTCGCGGGGCGGGCGGTCGCTGACGGCGCCGGCGAGCCGGTACCGCTGACCCCGGCTCCGGCGAACGTGACACAAGAGTCGCGGTATGCCGATTTCGTGCTATCGCCCGACCGGCGCGAGGTCTGGTGCGTGCGCGAACTGCATTCGGCCGGGAAGGTGACCCGCGCGATCATCGCCGTTCCGCTCGACGGGTCAGCCGCCGCCGATGCCGGTGCCGTCCGAGTGCTGGTGACCGGTTTCGACTTCTTCGCATTCCCGACGCCATCGCCCGACGGCCAATGGCTTGCTTGGATCTGCTGGAACCACCCGCACATGCCGTGGGACGGCACCGAGTTGCGGGTTGCCCCGATCGAGGCCGGCATGCCCGGCAAGGGCAGGCTGATCAAGGGCAGCAACAGGGAATCAGTGCTCGCGCCGCTGTGGCGGGACAACGGGAGCCTGTACGTCGCGACCGACTGGACCGGCTGGTGGAACATCTACCAGATCGGGCTGCACGGCGAGCCGCCGCAAGCGCTCTACCCGGCCGACGAGGAGTTCTCCGGGGCGCTATGGGAACTTGGCGCGCGGTCGTTCACGCTGCTTGGCGACGGGAGGCTGGCGGTCAGGCACGGTCGTGGTGGCGCGAGGCTCGGCATCTTGGACCCGGAGACCTCGGAATTGGTCGACCTGGATCTGCCCTACAGCGAGATCCTTGTCGGCGTGGCGGCGAGCGGCACCGTGATCGCATGCGTAGCGGGCGGCCCGCTGACGCCGGACTCGGTGATCAAGGTCGACGTGACCACCGGTGAGCATGTCGTGCTGCGCACCGAGCTTGGCGAACTGCCCGACCAGCGCTACCTGCCGGTGCCCGAGGACACCGAACTCGAAGGGCCGTACGGCCGGGTGGTGCACGCGCTGATCTACCCGCCGTCCAACCCTGAGGTGGTCGCGCCGCCCGGAGAGCTTCCGCCTTACATCGTCTGGGTGCACGGCGGGCCGACCAGCCACGTGGCGGCGCGGCTCAGCCTGGAGAAGGCCTACTTCACCAGCCGGGGCATCGGCATCATCGACGTCAACTACGGCGGCTCGACCGGGTACGGTCGCCTGTACCGCAACCGGCTCAACCGCGAGTGGGGCATCGTCGACGTGGCCGACGCCAAGGAAGCGGCCCGGTCGCTGGCCCGAGCCGGTCAGGCCGACGAAGCCAGGCTTGGGATTCGCGGCGGGTCAGCGGGCGGGTGGACGGCCCTAGCCGCGGTGACGACGGGAGCGGTCAACGATCCGGTGTTCAGCGCCGCCGTCGCCTACTACGGCGTCAGCGACCTGCGCCAGTTCAGCGATCACACGCACGACTTCGAGTCGCGGTACCTGGACGGCCTGATCGGCCCGCTCCCTGGGTTCGACACCGTGTACGCCGAACGTGCGCCGCTCGGGCACGTGAACGCCAATACGAGCCCGGTGCTCCTGCTGCAAGGTCTCGACGACCCGGTCGTTCCGCCGCATCAGTCGGAGTGCATCGCGGCTGAACTCGCCGAGCACGGCGTCAGGCACGCGTACATCGCTTTCGAAGGCGAGTCGCACGGGTTCCGCCGGGCGGATTCGATGATCACCTCGCTGGAAGCCGAACTGTCGTTTTACGGCCAGGTACTCGGGTTCGAGCCGCGCGACGTGTCACCGCTCAAGCTCATCGAGGGCTAAGGGCCGGGCGGCGTTACCTGGCCAGTTCGGTGGCGCGGCTCTCCCTGATCACGGTCACCCGGATCTGGCCGGGATAGGTGAGTTCCTCTTGCACTTGCCTGGCGACGTCCCTGGCGATCACCTGCGCGCCGACGTCGTCGACCACTCCTGGCTTGACCATGATCCGGACCTCACGACCCGCCTGCATGGCGTACACCTTCTCGACTCCTGGCTGGGCCTGGGCGATCTGTTCAAGCCGTTCGAGCCGCTTGACGTAGGCTTCGAGCGACTCGCGCCGGGCTCCTGGCCTGCCGCCGCTGATCGCGTCCGCGGCCTGGGTGAGCACCGCCTCGACGGTCCTGACCTCGACCTCGTTGTGGTGCGCTTCGATGGCGTGCACCACGTCCTCGTTCTCGCCATACCGGCGCGCGATCTCGGCGCCGATCAGCGCGTGACTGCCTTGCACCTCATGGGTCAGCGCTTTACCAATGTCATGCAGCAACGTGCCGCGCTTGAGCAGCACCGGGTCCAGGCCAAGCTCGCTGGCCATCATGCCGGCGATGTGGGCGGACTCGATCAGGTGCTTGAGCACGTTCTGGCCGTAAGACGTGCGATATTTGAGCTGGCCCAGTAGCTGGCTGAGTTCGGGGTGCATGTCGGTGATGCCGACGTCGATCAGTGCCTCCTCACCCGCCCGGACGCACAACTCCGAAATAGCCCGCCTGCTCTGTTCGAATACTTCCTCGATCCGCTGCGGGTGAATCCGGCCGTCGGCGATGAGCCGCTCCAGCGTGAGCTTGCCGATCTCACGCCGGACCGGATCGAAACACGACAGCAGCACCGCCTCGGGCGTGTCGTCAATGATCAGGTTGACACCGGTGACGTTCTCGAAGGCGCGAATGTTGCGGCCCTCGCGGCCGATGATCCGGCCCTTCATCTCATCGGCGGGCAAATGCAGCACAGCGACGACCGATTCGCTGGTCTGGTCGCTTGCCACTCGCTGAATCGCCAGTGTGACGATCTTCCTGGCCCGCTGCTGGCCTTCCTTCTTGGCGTCGTTTTCGATGTCCCTGATCACCACGGCCGCCTCGCGCTTGGCCTGGGTCTCGATCGTCGTCATCAGCTCGGATTTGGCCTCATCAGCAGTGAGCCCGGCGATCCGCTCAAGCACCTCTCGCTGCTTCGCGTCGAGTTCGTCGAGGCTGGCCTGCCTGCCGTCGAGGTCCTGACGCGCTTGATCGAGTTCGGCGCTGAGCTGGTCGAGCCTGCGTATCTCGGCGTCCAGCCGCTGCTCCCGCGCGCCGATCCGCACCTCCCTGCGCTCCACGTCGCTGCGAAGCTGCCTGGCCTCGGCGGTGACCGTACTGATCTCCTCGTCCAGCTTCTGCCGCGCCTGAGCCGCCTGCTCAGCCGCTCGGTCGGCCTTGGCGACAATGGCCGCCGCTTCTGTTTCGGCAGCCTTGATCCGGTCATCGCGTTCTTTGGCCTGCCCGACGGACTCTGCCGATGCGGCTGAATCGCCGTTCCCGGCGCGAAGCACAATCGCGACGATCACCGCAGCGGCCAGCAGCGCGACGACGGCAACACCGATGGCCAAGATCAGCGCCAGGCCCTGTCCCACCCGCGCCGCACCCCCTTCTCGCCTCAAAGACTCCTAGGTGCCGCTCAATGGGAACCCGAAATCTTGCTTGCAGCGAGGACTACCGCGCGCTGGTCCCCCCGGCCCAGCAGCTACCGGCGGCACCGGCGGATACGGCCGGAAAGCGATAGGCCGTTATCCTGGCCCCGTGTACTGGCCCTTGCCCTGACCCGGCCAACCGAACATCGAGCCTTGCCGCCTTGACGCCTTTGCAGCCTGGACGGAGGGATGCCTTCCTTTCCGGGCCTGTCGCCCATGTTTCTGACACTGGCAGCGAGGTCGCTGCCAGGCCATATAAACCAATCTGGCGACCGGGCCAGCCCGCCCACCCTGACGTAGGCGACCACCCGGCTGCTCATTAGTCGCAGTCCGTTACTGATCTATCCGCTTGCGCGAGATAAACCTCACTGTCCCGTGAGGCTAAGCCGGCAATGACAAGACGGTCAAGGTCACCCCCGGCTGCGCAGATACCCAGCGTCAGCAATTTGCCGCCAACCGCTCGGGGACCCAGCCCTTCCCCGCTCTTCACGGCCACAAAGTTGGCCCAACGGCTCGGCCGACCCGGGCAGGCACGCGGTCACGCCGCCTCTGGCCCACCGCGAAGCTGGCTCTACGCGGCGCTCCGAACCCGATGGCTCAAGAGTGTCAGATCACGTCGGCAAGATGATTGCCATGCCTCGCATAAGTACCTTCTTCGGCATCGTCATCACCATGTACTTCGATGATCATCCGTTACCGCACTTTCACGCGCGGTACGCGGGACAGTCGGCATCCGTTGGCATCGACCCGCTGACGCTGTTGGCAGGCACGCTGCCGCCGCGCGCGCTGGGCCAGGTGTTCGAGTGGGCAGCACTCCACCAGCGTGAACTGCTCGCTGACTGGGCTCTGGTCGCCGCGCATCAGCCACCAGACCCGATTCCGCCGCTGGCGTAGAATGTCGATGTGATCACTTCGCTCCACGACGTCAGTGACGTGGAAGTCCTCGGCCACTACCGCCTCAGGCTCACGTTCTCCGACGGACTGGTCGGCGACGTGGACCTGTCTCATCTGGGCGGGCAGGAGGGCGTCTTTACCGCACTCCGCGATCCCGCGTACTTCGCCCGGGTGTGCGTCGACGCCGAAATCGGGACCATCACTTGGCCCAACGGGGCCGATCTGGCTCCCGAGGTTCTGTACGTCCGCGCCGCAGCGCACCCGGTTAGGCAGCCTGGGCGAGCCGCCGCGGGCTGAGAGGGGAGCGCTCCGGCGCACGAACTCTTTGACGGTTCGCCTGGCCGTCACGCGTGGGCGCCCGGGGCTTGAGCCCGGAACTTACGGATTGGAAACCGCCGGACTGGCGTCTGACCTCGCTAGACGGACCCGCGCCAGCTGGCCGCTTCGCACCCAGCCGCGCCTCACGCTAAGCCACGCCCAGCCACCACAACAGCTAGGGGCCCACGACGCTGCCAGAGCGACAGCAAGAGGCCCACGCTACAGGTCGGGCGGGCCAATTGATGCGGGCCGTGGGGCGATGGCTGGTAGAACTTGACGGTGAGTGTTCGGATTGTCCTCGTGCATAGCCCGCTGGTTGGTCCGGCGACGTGGGCGGGTGTCGCGCCCCTGCTCACCGGACGCGGGTACGACGTGCGGGTCGCGAACTTGATCGGCACGCTCGCGGACGGGCCGCCGTACAGCCCTCGCCAAGTTGAGGCGATCGCGCGCTGCGCGGCCGGCCGACCGGCGATCCTGGTCGGCCACAGCGGCGCCGGCGCCCTGCTGGCACCGGCCGGTCTCGCCGCCGATCACGTAATCGGCTACGTGTTCCTCGACGCCGGCTTGCCGATTCCTGGTCGCAGCCAAATGTCGACAATGCCGCCGGATTTGGCCAGCCAAATACACGAGATGGCCGGTCAGGACGGCTGGCTACCGCCGTGGTCGCAGTGGTGGGGCGATGACGCGCTCGCCGAACTCATTGCCGACGCTGATGCTCGGCGGCGGTTCGCCGCCGAGTGCCCAAAGCTTCCACTGGCCATGTTCACCGAGATTCATCAAGAAGGACGCGGCCTTCCGAGTGCCTACATCCGCCTCAGCGAGGCCTACGCCGACCCAGCCGCCCAAGCCGCCGCCAACAACTGGCCGGTCATCGAACTCGCGAGCCACCACCTCGCGCCGCTGACCAACCCAGTGACCGTCGCCGAGGCGATCATCACGATGATCGGCCACCTCCAATGACCACCGACCCCGCCACCAACACCAGCCCCGCCACGAACACCAGCCCGGCCATCAGCATCCCGGCCGCCGTACGCGGCAAGGTGGCAGCCTTCGGCGCCACCCACTGGCTCGACGCCCTACCCGACCTCATTACCGACCTGGAGCGCGAATGGTCGATCACGGTCGGCCGCACTTACCCGTACTCGACCGAGGCGCTGGTCGCCGAGGCCACCCAGGCCGACAACACGCCGGCGGTGCTGAAACTCTGCATGCCCCGCCCAGGCGACGCGGCCCGACACGAAATCACAGTGCTTCGCCTGGTCAACGGCGAGGGCTGCCCCAGCCTGCTCCGGGCGGACGAGGCACGAGGCGCGCTGCTACTGCAGCGGCTCGGTCGCCCGATGAACGAACTCGGCCTTCCCACCGAACGCCGCCATGCCCTGCTCTGCTCAGCGGCGATGCGAATCTGGCGACCGGCCCCCGGCTGCGGCCTGCCATCAGCCGCCCAGAAAGGCCAATGGCTGATCGACTACATCACCACCACGTGGTCCGACCTCGACGGTCCCTGCGCAGAGCGCACCGTCGAGCACGCGATCGCCTGCGCGAACCGCCGCATCGCCGCGCACGAGGACGAACGGGCCGTCCTAGTCCACGGCGACGTGCACGAATGGAACGCGCTCGAATCCGGCGCCGAATTCAAGCTCGTCGACCCCGACGGCCTCCTCGCCGAGGCCGAGTACGACCTGGGCATCATCATGCGCGAGGACCCGGTCGAGCTGCTGAAAGGCGACCCGCGCGACCGGGCTCACTGGCTGGCCCGCCAATGCGGCCTCGACGCCACCGCGATCTGGGAGTGGGGTGTCGTCGAGCGCGTGTCGACCGGCCTCCTATGCACCCACATCGGCCTGCAGCCGATCGGCCGACAGATGCTCACGGCCGCCGATCAGATAGCCGCGACGCTAGGCGCTGGCTAGAACTTGGCCGCCTCCGGGATGATCCGTTCGCCCATCAACTCCAGCGCCGGGATCGTGTTCTGCGCCGGGCAACGGGAATGCGCGTGCGAGACGCCGAGCGCGGCCAGTTCGCGCAGCCGCTCAAGTATCGAATCCACGTTCTCGCCAGCCGGCCCGGGATCGATCGGGTACATAACGGTCTTCTCGATCTCGTCGTAGTCCCGGCCGAGCCTCTCGCAATGCTCACGCAGCACGTCAAGCTTGCGCGCCAAGTCGGGACCGGCGAAGAGGTTGCATGCCTGGGCGTACTGGGCGACCATACGCAGCGTCTTCTTCTCGCCCCCGCCGCCGATCAGGATCGGCGGGTGCGGACGGCGCAGTGACTGCGGCGAGTTGAGCGTGCGCGCGAGCTGGTAGTGCGTGCCCCCGTACGGGCTCTCGTCGTCGCTCCACATCTGCAGGCAGATCTGCAGCGCCTCTTCGAGCCGCTCAAACCGCTCGGCGGTCGGCGGGAACGGCAACCCGAGCCCGAGCGACTCCTCCTCGTTCCAGGCCGCGCCGATGCCGAGCCAGGCCCGCCCGTCCGACAGCACGTCCAGCGTGGTCACGCACTTGGCCAGCATCCCCGGCTCCCGGTACACCACCGCGGTCACCCAGGCGAGCAGGTCGATCCGAGACGTGCAGGCGGCCAGGTAGCCGAGCGCTGTGTACGCCTCGAGCATGTCGTTCTCCTTCGGGCCGACGGGGCCGATCTGCCACACGTGGTCCATGACGCTGAGCTTCGCGAACCCGGCGTCCTCCGCGGCAACGGCGATGCGGCGCAGATCCTGCCCTAGCTCCCTTGGCCCGCTCGGCCAGGTGAAATCGGCGACATGCAGTCCCAGCTTCATACGGGTCTCCCTTTCCGGCAGACGGTTCTTATGACCCAGCCATCAGTGCGACGATACCGCCCGCCTTCGCCGCGGAGACCGGCGCGCAAGCCCGCGCAGCAGGCCGGCCAGACGCCAGCAGGCGGCCGCCGCCACCGCGGCGGCGCAGCCTACGGCCAGGTCAAGCAGCCGCCCCGACCTCATCGCGGCGCCGAGGCCCAGGCTGTGCGCCTCGGCGGCCGGCCAGCAGGCGTAGGACGTCCAGTGCACCAGCCGCCAAGCTCTTCGGCCGATATGGCGGCGCAGCAGGCTGGTCAGTACCACGGCGACCAGCAAGTCGGACGAGACCGTGCCAAGCCCCAGCCAGAACTGCCCTGGCGCAGGGACGAACGGCAGGAATACGGCGGTCAGCGGTACCCGGCCGAACGGCCCCGCGACCGCGGCCAGTATGTGCAGCGCCAGGAAGCAGAGCGCGAGGACCGAGGTGTACTCGTGGAGCTTACGGCTCGGGTACCTGGTGGACGCCGGCAGCCGCCTGCGCTGGCCGACCGCTACCCCCAGCACCAGCGAGGCGGTGAGCAGCACCAGGCTGATCACTCCAGATGCCGCGCTCGCTGTACCAGCGGTAGGCATGAACACCTGCCAGATGTTGGGTTGAACCGCCGTCGTTGTCAGTTTCTTCGACCGGAGCGGCCCGCGCGAATACAGTAACGGCGCATGACCGCGAACCTGAAGGTCACCTGGTCGGCGCCCGCCGCGATCCGGGCGCTGCGCGCGATGATCATCGTGTCGGGCTTGTTCGCGATCTGCTTCGAGGTCATCGGCAACTTGCCGATGACCGTGTTCGCGGTGTTCGGCAGCTTCGGCTCGCTGCTGTTCGCCTCGTTCGGAGGGTCCCGGCGGGACAAGGCGATCGCGCACCTCGGGCTCACCGTGGCCGGAAGCGTGGCGCTGACCATCGGTACGCTGGTCAGCGGAACGACCTGGCTGGCCGTGCTCGCGACGATCCCGGTCGCGTTCGCGATCTTCTTCGCGGGGGTGGCCGGCCCGAACGCGGCCTCTGGCGTGACGGCGGCGCTGCTGGCCTATGTGCTGCCGGTTGCCTCGGCCAGCCCGGCCAGTGTGATCGGCTGGCGGCTAGCCGGGTGGCTGCTCGCCTCGGCCGTCACGGCGGCCGCCGTGCTGCTGTTCTCGCCGCGGTCGGCCGGTGACCAGCTTCGGGCGGCGGCCGCGAAGGCCGCCGACACGCTGGCCCACCACCTGGATGCGGCGGTGGCTGGCACGGCGACCCAGGCCGACCTGGACGTCGTGGTCGCCGCGAAGCACAGCCTGATGAACACGTTCTCGGCCACGCCGTACCGGCCGATCGGACTGGCAACCGCCGACCAGGGCCTGGCCGGCGCCATTCACATGCTCGAGTGGAGCGCGGCGCTGACCGGCGACGCGATGGCCGGGCACCTGGACCTGTCGAAGGCGTCGCCGCAGGACAAGCGCGTGCTCAGCGAAGCAGCGGTGGCGCTGCGGTCGGTGACCGCGCTGCTGACCGGCCTCGAGGCCGGGTTCGACCTCAAGCCGATCTGGCAGGCTAGAACCGCCAGCGCGACGCATATGCAAGCGCTGACCGGAGATCAGGTCACGGTGCGCGACCAGGTTAGCTACGCGTTCCACGCGCAGGCGATCGGCCTGGCGGCGTCGGCTGCGGCCGCCGACGCGATGATCGCTTCCGGCCGGGCCAGCAGAGAATTCGTCGCCCAGGAGCGACAGCGCTGGGTGGACGGTCTCGCCGAAGGCCAGTCGGGAGGCAGGCCGCTCATCATCGAAGGCCAGCAGCCACGCGGCCGCTGGCCGATCCGGATCGCCGACTTGGTGACCGCTGACGCATCAAGCCGGTCCGTGTGGTTCCGCAACAGCGCCCGGGGCGCGATCGCCCTGGCGGGGGCCGTAGCGATCGCACGTGCGACCAACGTCCTGCACGGCTTCTGGGTGGTGCTCGGAACCCTGTCGGTGCTGCGCACCAGCGCGTCGGCCACCGGTTCGACGGCGCTGCGCGCCGTGGCCGGCACGCTCGTCGGGTTCGTGATCGGCGCAGCACTGCTGATCGGGATCGGCACCAGCCAGCCGGCCCTGTGGGCGGCGCTGCCGATCGCCGTGCTGATCGCCGCCTACACGCCTGGCACCGCTCCGTTCGCCATCGGCCAAGCCGCGTTCACCGTCACCGTCGTGGTGCTGTTCAACCTGCTCGATCCGGCCGGATGGAGGGTCGGGCTGGTTCGGATCGAGGACGTCGCGCTCGGCTGCGCGGTCAGCGCGGTGGTCGGGATCTTGTTCTGGCCCCGTGGCGCCTCGGCGGTCATGGGCGACAATCTCGCCGAGGCGCTGCGCAGCGGGACTGACTACCTGACCGAGTCGATCGGGTGCGCGCTCAGCCTGGGGCAGCGCCACCCGGCGCACGCGATCACCGCGATCGGGGCCGGTACCAGGCTCGACGACGCGGTCCGCAGCTACCTGACCGAACAGGGCTCCAAGCGCATGGCTAAGCAAGACCTCTGGGTACTGCTGATGGCGGCGCAGCGAATCAGGCTCACCGCGCACTCGCTCGCCAGCCTGCCCGGCGGCCCGCAGATATCAACAACGGCCACGCCGCGCAGCACCAGCAGCCTGATCGGCCCCGCCTACATCGACCTGGCGTCCTTCTACAAACGCATCGCGTCGCAAGTGGGACCGCCAGGCCACGACCACAGCGCCGTCACCGAAATACCGCTGCCAGTCTCGTCCTCTGCACAACCGCCGCCCAGCCCAGACGGCAGCGCCCCAGACGTCCTCTGGGCGACGATGCACATCGAGCAGCTTGAGTCGCACGCGGTGAGCCTGCCCGGTCCAGCGGCCCGCCTGGCCGTGCTCCGCCGCACGCCCTGGTGGCGCTCGCCACCCGCGCAGCGCCAGCCCGAGTAGCCTTAAGTCGCACCCGCCGCGCGACGTAGCGCGCCGCAGCTCTTGTCGGTGGCTCGTGTCAGGCTTGCCGCCATGACAGATTGTTCGATCAAGATTCCACAAGAGTTAGTCGCACAGGATAATCAGCCGGTTGAGGAGCGCACCGATGTCGGAACAAGCAGCAAGCCCCGCGCCGGAAGAACAGCCCGCGAACCCGGTGCCCGTGCCACCGGGCGAACGGGACCAGAGGGATTGGGAGGAGCGCGGCAGGGTGGCGGTGGAGGCGTGGAAGCTGGGCCAGCGGCTGGCGGCCTCACGGAGCAGCCGGTCAGCAACTGGGAGCCGGAAGGCGGGAGCGACGCCACAGTCGCGTCGACGCAGGACAACGGCGAGGTAGGCCTCCGCTATACGCCGCTCTGGCATGCCCAGCAGGAGCCGCGTTACTCCCGGCGTCATCTGATCCAGCAGTACCAGGACAAGCATGGCTGTGACCTAGCCGTCATGATCGACGAGATCGATCCGGACAGCGCCACCTTGTTCGCTGAGCTTCTCCACCAGACTGATGCCGAGCGTGACCTACACCTGATTTTGCGATCGCGCGGCGGGGATGGCGAGGTTGCCGTACGGCTCGCCAGGATGGCTCAGGCGGCGTGCCGCAAGTTCGTGTTGGTTGTTCCTGATATCGCTAAGAGCGCCGCCACGATCTTCGCCTTGGGTGCGCACGAGATTGTTATGGGGCCGACATCCGACCTCGGGCCGATCGACCCACAGGTCTTCGTGCCGGACCACGGATACGTCAGCGCCAAGGAGATCATGTCGGCAGTTGACCGCGCGCTTAAGGACGTATCGGAGAGGCCGACTCTTATCCGCTACATTCGGCGCTCCTCGGCATGGGCAACGTTGATGCGACCCTCTACGAGTTCGCGAAGTCAGCGCTTGACCGGACGGGCGAGATTGCCAAGCAGGCGATCGGCAGCAACCCGGATCTCGACACCACCGCTACGAACAAACTGGTGCAGAAGGTCACCGACCGTCTGGTCACCAAGACGCATACCCATTCGGCCGTCATCGGCTACGCCGAGGCGCTGCAGGTCGGCCTTCCTGTCATCGAGCTTCAGATCCGTTCTGAATGGTGGCAGGAGATCTGAGCGATCTGGACCAGGTACTTCGCCCTCGGCCCAGTTGACGAGCTAAGGATCTACGAAAGCGAGTTGGCCTCGCAGGTTCAGGTGCTTTCATAACGCCTGCTCGGCGCGAGCCAGGCTAGCCTTGATGGATGTCTCTCTTCCAGCGGGCACACGACATTCTGGCGGCCAAGGCCAACAAGGCGCTCGAC
Source organism: uncultured Actinomycetota bacterium (assembly GCA_963769145.1). GTDB lineage: Bacteria > Actinomycetota > Actinomycetes > Streptosporangiales > Streptosporangiaceae > Chersky-822. Next base: position 1,170,516 of record CAVYKS010000004.1, on the reverse strand, counting down.
GCGGCTGAGAAGCCAGACGAGCTACTCGACCTGTCCTACGAGCAGATGCTCGACCAGGTCACCCAGATCCGGCGAGCGCTGGTCGACATCGCCGCGTCCCGCAAGCGGATTGAATTGCAGGAGCAGCAACTCGGCCACACCGTCGACCACCTGAACGACCAGGCCAAGGCCGCGCTCGCGCAAGGCAGGGAGGATCTGGCCCGGGAGGCGCTTTCCCGCAAGGCGACCGCCCAGGCGCAGATCGACGGCATGGAGTCCCAGCATCAGCAACTAACCGAGCAGGAGGGCAAGCTCGAGCAGACGCTGTCGACGCTGCAGCAGAGGGTCAACGAGTTCCGCACGCACAAGGAAGTGCTCAAGGCCCAGTACACCGCCGCGGAGGCGATGACCTCGGTCAACGAGAACGTGGCCGGCATTTCGACCACCATCGGCGACACGGGTGCCGCACTGCAGCGGGCTCAGGACAAGATCGCGAACATGCAAGCCAGAGCCGGCGCCATGGACGAGTTGCTGCAGTCGGGCGTGCTCGAAGACGTTGGCGGCGACACCGACGACATTCAGCGCGAACTCGACGAGGCTAGCCACACCGCCGACGTGGACAAGGAACTGGCCTCGCTCAAGGCTCAGATCGCCAGTTCGCCGCCGCCACCGGAGCTGACCTCAGGCGCCTAAGACCAGCCCCAAACAGTGCCCGCCCGGCCCGCATGCCAAGAGCGCCCTGCATGCGAACCGGGCGGGACATACCACCAGCAAGGGACCCGGCTTGGGCCGGATCGTCCAAACCGAACCCACTACACAGTTCAGACGCTGAAGCCGACAGAAAGGTTGACAAGCGTCTTCTCTAAACTTGCGTGCCCCCAAGTAAGTTGTTCTCATGGCCGAGGTCCTGCTCGACGTCACCGGCCCGGTGGCGACCGTGACGCTGAATCGCCCTGAGCGGCGCAACGCGCTCTCCAGCACGCTGTTGATCAGCTTGCGCGAGTTGCTGGCCGAGACTGACTCCAGGCCAGATATCCGGGCCATCGTGCTGACTGGCGCCGATCCTGCTTTCTGCGCCGGGCTTGACCTCACCGAGTTGGGCCAGCCGGGCAGCCGGCTCGGCTCGCGCACCCACCGGAACGCGCTGCCCGACTTGACCACGCCGCTGATTGGCGCGGTCAACGGCGCCGCGGTCACCGGAGGCCTGGAATTGGCGCTGGCCTGTGATTTCCTGATCGCATCCGATCGGGCCGCGTTCGCCGACACCCACGCCAGAGTCGGCATCCAGCCGGGATGGGCACTGACCGTGGCGTTGCCGGATGCGGTTGGCTACCGGCGTGCCCGCGAGATGAGCGCGACCGGCAACTTTATCGACGCCCAGACCGCCCTGGCCTGGGGCCTGGTCAATCACGTGCTGCCGCACGCCGAGTTGCTCGGCTTCTGCCAGCGGCTCGCGGCCGACATCGCCTCAAGCGATCCCGAGGCGCTGGGTGTCTTGTTCGCGACCTACGACGCGGGTTCGCAAGTCACCAGAGCGCAAGCCAGGCAGATCGAGACCGCCGCGCACACCGGGTTCCACGCCAGCGGCATCGACCACGAGAAAGTCGCACGCCGTCGGGACGCCGTCATCGAACGCGGTCGTGCCCAGGCGTGACCGAGCGTTGGCTGGGCAGGCGCCTGTTCCCCGTGATCGGCCTGACGATGCTGATCATCATCGGGATGCTATCGACGACCTGGTGGCCGCTGGAGATCGGCAAGATCGGCTGGGCTCTGCCGCACGACCTGTGGGGCACCATGGTCGCCGCGAGCCGGGTGCTGCACGGCCAGCTTGGTGGACTGTACACACGGCCCACCGGGCTGATAACACTGCCCGGCGGCGCGCTGATCCTGGTGCCGGTCGTCGCGGTGATCGACGCCGCCGGTCTGTCGCTGCACGTTCCCGGCCTAGACGCGCGCCCAGCCCTGTGGCTGCTCGCTGGGCCCTACCAGACGGCGATTTCCGGAGTCGCGCTGTTCGCCGCCGACGCGATCGCCGAGCACCTGGCCGTGTCACGGCGGCGGCGCGCGCTGCTGGCAGCCGCCGGAGCGCTACTGCTCTGGAACGTCACGATCCGCTGGGGTCACCCGGAGGACGCCGTCGCGGTCGGCCTGGTCCTGTACGCCGTGCTTGACCTGGCGAAGGGCAAGCCCGGGCGGTCAGCCTTGCTGTTCGGACTCGCCGTCGCCGTGCAGCCGCTCGTGCTGCTCGCGCTGCCGGTGCTGCTCGTGGTCATGAAGCTTAAGGCCGCGGTCCGGTACACGATCGCGGCGGCCACGCCGACGGTGGTCCTGCTCGGCATCGCCGCGATCGCCAACTGGCAGGCCACCTACACGGCGGTGACCAGGCAGCCGAACTGGCCGAAGATCAACCATCCGACGCTGTGGCTCCCGCTCGCCAGCCCGTTGCACGGCGGCGCCGTGGCCGCCGGTCCGGCCCGGATCCTCGCGATCGTGGTGGCGTGCGCCTGCGCGGTTGTCGCGGGGATGGCCTGCGGGTCCGCGCGGGAGTCAGCGATCTGGGACGCGCCGACGTTGCTCCGGTTGCTGTGGTGGGTGGCGGTCACGCTGGCGTTGCGCTCGGTATTCGAGCCGGTGATGGTCGCCTACTACGCGTGGCCGGTGTTCGCCGTGGCGCTGATCCCCGCGACGACCCGACGGCCCCGGCTGCTGGCCACGACGGTGGTGGCAGGCACGCTGACGTTCGCCTCACAACTGCCGTGGCAAAGCCCGTGGACCTGGTGGGTGCCCATGGTGGCCGGGCTGGCGATCACGCTGCTGCTGGCCGTCCCCGGGCGCGCCGAATCGCCGGTGCCGTCAGGGCGGCGGAGTTACCGCAGCGAGGAGCCGGCCGTCTTGTGATCCGGTGATGACCGCAAGCTGGTTCTGCTCGCCGAACACCCGCCAGCCAGCGATCAGCTTGACTGGCTTAGCGCCGACCGCGCTGATCACGAGCCTAGCGCTGACGAAGCCGGTGGCCTGGTTCCAGGTCGCGGACCCGTTGATCGTCGCGTCGGCCACCCAGCGGGCGTTGTGCAGCGTGATCGTGAGCTTGTTGCCGCCCGAGAACGAGACCTGGCCGCCGCGCAAGCCGAGGTCGCCGCCGAAGAGCAGCGGCCACCGGCTGATCTCGTCGCCCAGGCTGGCCAGCGCCGTCGAGGCGGCCTGCAGCGCTTGCCGGCCGACCTCGTTCCCCTTAGTCGGCCTGGCAGGCACCGCCTGCGCGAGCCGCAACGGGTAGCTGCCGACGGTGTGCACCGGGGAGACTCGCCCGGCGCACGAGGCGTTCTCATGAGCCAGGCCAGCCGGGTTACTGATAAATCGCTGGAAAATTTGCGCCGGGCAAATGTCGTTCGCATCCTGCAGGGTCACGTGGGTAAGGTTGGCGACCCTGACCACGCGGGCCGACCGGCCCATCTGGCTGCCGACCAGGCTGGCCCCACGCAGCCACGGCGTCAGCGAGTCAAGCGTCCCCGACAAGATCAGCACGTGCAGCCTGCGCGGCACCAGCGGCGGCTTGCGGGTGATCGGCCGGAACAGCCGGGACGGGGTCGGCCAGTTCAGGCACGCGCTGTAAGCCTCGGTGTACTGGTCAAGCTCGGTCCACTCGGTGACGGTGAACGGCGAGAACGTGCTGGACGGCTCGGCGCGCAGCGCGTTGCGGTACTGCCGGGCCCGGACCGCCGGGCTCGCCGTGCGGCTGAACAACTGCGGGTAGTCCGTGCAGGCGACCGCGAAGTAGAGCCCGTCGCTGAACTCGGGCAGCGGGAAATTCGCGTCGTCGAAGCCGAGCGACAGCGAGGCGAGCCGCAGCAGCGGCGCCTGGTCGTTGTGGCTCAGCAGAGCCCGGGCGGCGGCGTCGAGGTCGCGGTAGACGAGCGGGTCGAAGCCGGCGTTGTTGACGAGGTTGACCAGCGTCAGGGTGGTGACGGTCAGCTTGGTCAAGGTGCCTTCTGGCGAGACGGTCTGGCCGGTTATCGGCGACCTTCTAAGGCGCTTGGCCAGCAGCCCGATCCTGGACCAGGCCCATTGCCCACCCGCGGCCGACTGGCAGGCCATCGCCAGGCGGCAAGCTTGCTGGAATGCCTGGCGCGCGGTGATCACCGTGGTGGTGTACCAGGGGTCGAGGCCGAGCACCTGGTAGGTCGAGTCAAGCGTCAGCGAACGCAACTGGGCCGGGTAGCGCGAGGCGAACGTCTGAGCGAACCAGCTTCCGTACGAGTCGCCGTACAGATCGACCCTGCCGATCCGCAGCGCGGTGAGCACGCCCGACACATCGCGGGCCGAGTACGCGGTGTTGAACAGGTCGGACGCGTGCACGAACCGGTGACTGCGGCGGTACCGCCAGGTGTGGTTGAGCTGGTTGCCGCACTTGGCGACAAGCTGGTCGAACGCCGGGCCGAACAGGTGCTGCGCCTGGCTGTAGTTCTCCAGGCCAGGGCAGTCCAGCGGGGTGGACGTGCCGGTACCGCGCAGGTCGATCAGCAGCAGGTTCCTGGTGCGGCGGAGCGAGCCGAGCATGGCGGCGTACGAGGACTCGGTACCGATCGAGGAGAAGCCCGGCCCGCCTTCGACGGCGAGCAGGGTGCCGCGGGCGTGCTTGCCGCGTCCGACGTGGGTGGCGGGCAGCCACTCGAAGCCAATGTGAATCGACGGGCTGGCCTTCGCTGAATAGTCGAGCGGCACGCGCATGTCGCCGCAGTAGGTCAGCGGCGCCGTCCCGCACTTGTGCAAGGTGATACGCCCGAGCCGCAGGGTGCCGGGGGCACCAGCCCGGGCGGCCCCGGCACTAATCGCCGCGCTAGCCGGGACCACGCCGATCAGCGCGAGGGCACCAGTCAGCAGGCCAATGATGGATCGCTTCGCCATTTTCCGCACGAAGCGATCCTAGAAGCCGGTGCCGTCACCGCACCAGGCAGCGCCAGGGCTGACTGGCCGCGCCGGGGGGCGGGGCGCTTATTTCCTGACGACGAGCTTGGCGCGGGCGGTCAGGTAATTGGGGGCTGAGGCGGTGACCGGATAGCTGCCCGGCTTGCTGCCCTTGGCCAGATGAACGGTGACCCGGCCGGCCGAGTTCGTCTTGAGCTTCTTGCCGTCGACCTTGACGACCGCTCCCTTGACCGGGTCACCGGCATCGGTGACGCGGAAGGTCACCGTGTGTGCCGCCGTGTTGGTCACATGCGCGGTTCCTGGAGTCAGCGTGAGGCCCGCCGATACCTGCGCCACGAACTCCTGGAGCTTGAGGTGGGCATTATTGACGCACTCCAGGCCAATGTCGAGCCGCGCGAACGGTCCGCCACCGAGGCCGACCAAGCCGTGTTCGAAGCACTGCGTGGCATAGGCCCGCACCGAGCCGAAGCGGGTGTCGGCCTTGTTGGTGCGAGTCACCATGACGTCGTTGGTGACGGTGTTGTACCAGGAAACCCAGAGCCGCCCGGCCGGGCCAGGCGCGATCTGGACGCCGCCGGCGTTGTTCGACGCCGGCACCGCGAGGGCCTTGGACGCGCCGACCCGCCATAGCTCGAGGTGGCAGGGCATCTTGTTGGCGCAGTAAGCCATGAACACGCCGCCGTGGGTGTTCGTGCTGGCGGTGGCGACGCTGGCGAAGACGGGAAAGTCGTTGACCGAGTTCGTGCCGGTTCCGGGAGCTTTGAGCGGCGCGCCGCCGACTCCGATGTCCTTGATGTAGAAGCCATCACGGCTAGCGGGACTTGAGAACTGCCTGACCCAGGAGATGTAGAAATGCCCGTTGCCGGCCTGGTTGTTGGTCAGTCCGGTACGGGCCGCGCTCGCATGCGGGATCTCGATGTGCTGATCCTGGCTCTTGGCCGGGATGACCGACGAGACGCCTACCCGGTAGTTGATGCCCGACCCGGTGGCCCAGCCACCCGGCCAGGCGGCCGACAGCACGCCGGCGCGGCTCACCGCGGCCGCGGGCTCCGGGTTGAGGCAGTCGGCTGACAGAGTCCACGTCTGCAGAGTCCAGTTACCTGCTCCTGGCAGCGCGCCATAGACGCAACCCAGGCTGTAGGCCCCTTTGCTCCCTCGGGCGCCGCTGAATACCAAGATCGGCTCGGTGCCGTGCGCGAGCAGCGCGGGCGCGGCCTCCAAGCTGCCCCAGTGCTGCCCGGAGAATATGTCCACCGGGCCGTGCGCGACCCCACCGTCCGGTGCCAGCCTGGCCACCTCGTAGGTCTGCTTGCCAGCGACCAGCCTGGCGAAGAGGTCCCAGGCGTGGCCATCGGACGTTACCCACAAGGCAGGAACGCCACCTAGCAAGTCCATCGTGGTCTCCAGCGACCGCCAGATGCCGGCCCCGTGACCCGCGGACGCCTGCGGCCTGCTGCGCTGGCCGGTCGCCGCGACGGCTGGTCCAAGGCCGGCGGCTGCTGTGAGCATGAGGCTGCCGCCAGCTAGAACCACCGCCACGGTCCGGCCCAGCGATCGTCTGCGCCTAGCTGCTGACATGTGACAACCTCCGATGCGTCCTGATTCTGCGAGTCTGCACGAGATTCACCGCCAGATCGAGGTGGTTAGCTAGTCCTGTGAGAGTTGTTTCGCTGCTGCCGTCGGCGACGGAGATCGTGTACGCGCTTGGCCTGGGTGATGACCTGGTCGGCGTGACGTTCGAATGCGACGAGCCGCCCACGGCAAGGACCGAGAAGGCCATCGTGGTGGGCGGGCGCGACACGAGCGGGATGACGCCAGTCGAGATCGACAGCTACGTTCGCGAGCAACTCGCGGCTGGCGGCGACCTGTACACGCTGCACGCGCAGGCCCTGGCCGGGCTGCGGCCCGAGCTGATCTTGACCCAGGACCTGTGCCGGGTGTGCGCGCTGCCGACCGGTCACGTGCGGGACGCGCTCGGCTACCTGGGCTGCCAAGCCGAGGTGCTGTCGCTCGACCCGCACACGCTCGACGAGGTGCTGTCGTCGATTCTGGCCGTCGGCCAGCGCACCGACGTGCTTGAGCGTGCCTCCGCGCTGGTCAGCGAGCTGCGGGCGCGGCTCGGCCGGGTCCAGGCCGCGGTGGCCGACCGCCCGCGTCCCATGGTCGCGCTGGTCGAGTGGGTGGATCCGCCGTTCACCGCCGGGCATTGGATACCCGATCTGATCACAGCCGCTGGCGGCACCGCGGTCGCCGCCCGGCCGGCCGCGCCGTCGGTGCGAACGGACTGGGAGACGATCGCGGCCGCCCGCCCGGACATCGTCATCGTCGCGCCGTGCGGCTATCACCTGCCTGGCGCGATCGAGCACGCTCGGATCGTCGCCGAAGTGCTGCCCGGGGTACCGGTCTGGGCGATCGACGCCGACGGCATTGTGGTGCGGCCGGGGCCGCGCCTGGTCGACGGCGTCGAGGCCATCGCGGCGATCCTGCATCCCGGCGCGGTGCCGGAGGCGCGCGCCGGTGCCGTGTACCTGGTTTCGGCCGGCGCTAGCTGACTCTTTGAGGCAGCGGCCGGGCGGCGAGGATGTCCCAGCGGACGACCCGGCCGGAGGCGAACGGGCCGTCGAGCAGGTTCTTGTGCCAGACCATCACGACGTACAAGCCCAGGCGATAGGTCTTGGCCGGCGGTCCGACGGCCCCGCGCACGCTGCGCAACGAACTCCACGCGTCGGCGGGCAGGATGACGAACGTCGCGTCGTGGCGCCGGGGGTCATACCAGCTCGAATTGGTATTCCAGTGAGTCAGGACGAACGTATTCCCCTCAGTGGTGATCGCCCGCACCACGACCGTGCCGCCGCTGTCCAGCGTGATGCTGTTCGCGTGCCAGTACAGCGCGAGCCCGTAGGTCAGGTGATGAGTCCGGAGCCAGTTCGCCATCGCCACATTGGCATCCGGTTGCGGAGTCACGCGGGAGTCGTCGTACAGCAGCAGCCCGTAGCAGGCGAGCACGGCGGCCAGTGGCAGCACCAGGCCCGCCTTGGTCAGCCGCTCGGGCAGCAGCCTCCCGGCCAGGACCGCGCCGAGCGGCAGCAACCCCACCGCTTCCCAGGCGCCCACCCGGAAGCTGAACGTATAGGCGGCCAGCACGGACACGAAGGTCACGGTCACCAGCTGCATCATCAGGTTGTCCTCGGCAGCGAACCGCCGGACCGCCACCGTGGCCGCCCAGACCACCAGCGCCACGCCTACAAGGTGGAGCAGCGGGATCGCGGCTTGCCTGATCGGCTGGCCGAAGAAGTTCGCGCCGAAGATGATCAGCTCGGTCTGCAGCTTGGGCCAGATCTTCAGCGTCATGCCGCTGATCGTGGAGAAGCTAGTGCTCGGCGGGCTGAAGTCGAACCCGCCGGCCTGCCTGATCGCCAGCAGGACCTTGGTAGCGCCGTAAGCCGAGGCGAGCGCGCCGGCGGCCAGCGAAAGCTCGTACCAGTGCTCGGCGAGTCGCGACCTAACCGACCCGAGCAGCGCTCGCGGCGACCCGGACTCGGCCGAGTGGCGGCGGCGCCTGATGATCCGGATTCCCGCCACGACGACGATCGGCACCACGCCCTCATACAGCGCCATCGTGTCCGCGATCTGCACCCAGGTGAGCAGCACCGTGACACCGATCGGCACCCACCAGCGCGGCCTGACCCGGTCGAGCAGGAGCCAGATGACCAACAGCGGCACCTGGGTGCCGGTGTGGTCCGGATAGTTCAGCACCACCCACGTGGTGCCGCGCACCCCGAGCGGAGGCGCCAGCAAGATGCCCGAGGCGATCAGCACCCGGATCAGGCCCTCCCGGCCGGTCGCCTTTCCCTTGGCGAGCAGCCCAACGCCGAGAACCAGCAGCGTGTAGGTCATCGCCGCCGCCACGTGTATCACGTCGCCGGTCAGCCCGCGAATGGCCTCGATCAGCATGTACTGCGGCAGTTCAGTGGAATAGAAGCTCACGTCAGAGAGCGACCAGCCGCGCAGCAATGGGTTGCCGTGCAGCATCGCCCACGCCTGCAGGGCCTGAGATGCCCCGTCCGATGCGACGGTCATAGTCCGGGCCTGGCCAAGATACATAAAGAACAACACCACGCCGCTCGCCACGAACGCCGCGACGACGAGCACCGACCGCCTGGACCGCGCCAGTGTCCGCCCGGCGCCAATCCGCCCGGCGCCAATCCGCCCCGCGCCAATCCGCCCCGCGCCAATCCGCCCGGCCCCCAGCCCCGGCTGGGCTATCTCGCCTGCGGCTGGCACTTCTACTTCTGATGTAGCCAACGTCCCTCCCGAAAAGGAAAGACGCGGCTCCGCCGCGATTAGTTGACTTTATGCGGCAATATGCTTATATCATGGTCCAGACTTTGCCATTGACGTCAGCAGCCGACCCGGTGACCACTCTTCCCGAATCGACGTCAGGCAACCGCCGCCCAAGGAACCGCCCGATTCGGCAGCGCCGCCCGCCGCCGCCCGACTTCGATCGCCAGCCGGAACTCAGCCACCACTCCGGCGCCGTCGGACCGTATTCGTCGTGGCGTGAGGTGAATGACAATGATCGCGGCCGCACTCATCTTCGCGTGCCTGGCCATCGTCCGCTCCCACTGAGCAGGCGACAGATGCCATTCACGCGAATCGATCTCCCCCGCCACGCCCGCCTCCCGCCACCACACATCCGGCTGTCCAAGAAATTTATCTCTGACATAAAGCTGCGGGTTGTACATGGGAACGGGCAGACCGCCAGTCCTGATCAGCTTGCGCAGGTCACCTTCGGCTATTGAGGCGACACCGTCGGCCACTTCCTCAAGCGCCGCACGCAATGCTGCGGATCTTTGCCTTGGTCCTACGCTCAACTCGGCCGCGAGTTGTCCAACGGTGCATTTGTGCTGCTGAACAGCATCGGCGACAACCGCACGGACGTCGCGCAGGTCAAGCAGGCCGCCAGTTGTGTCGGCAACCGCGCGAGCGGCAGGAGCCCAGCGAATCCCGCCAACAACTAATGGCCCCTCGGGCATCCTGATCGTCCGGTGTGTCCGAACGAACCCCGCACTCTGCCGTTTCGTCGCGTCAGGAAATCGCCTTGCCTTCGCTTGATGGCGGCGACCGTCTGATCAACCGCGCTGGTAGCTCGTTTCATGGCCGCAGCATCTCAGCCCGATCCGACAATCCCGTCGCCCTCGGCCCCATCGTCGTCCCGACGGGGGGTTCTGCTCGGCCCACGGCGCTAGGGATTGGCGATGAATGACACGCCGTCCAGCGAGGTGAAGCACTGGGCGTTGGAGAACACGGTTTCCACCTGTACTGTCACCACGCCGCTTGGCTGGACGTAGAGCCGACCGTTGGCCGCATTTGCAGAGGTCTGCCGGGACGTAGACGACAAATAGCCGAGATAGCATAGAAGGAACGAACCCCCTATGGCGGGTAATTCGCACCAGAGCACGCAGAAGCGCAGTTCAAGAACCAAAACCTCCTCTAGCACCAAGCGAAACTCAAGCAACGGGTCTGCAACTGCCTGATTTCATACACTTTGGTGGCGTCATGGGGTGCATACCCAAGCGAATGTCTGTGCGCGCCTTTTACCAGCTTGAAGGCATGATCAAGCCATCTTTGCGCTTTGGAATACGTCGCAGCGCAAGGAACTGCAACGCAACGAGTAGCAGCAGATAACCGGTGAAGCAGCTTAGCACACTGAATCAAGCGTTTAGCTTGCCAGAGATGCATGCGCTGCTCCATATTGGGGCATGACCCAATTATCCTATCCACGATCATGCTCTTAAGGGGGGCCCTCATGAATGGCGAAGTCTCGCGCGGCCAGCTTAGGTCCGGTGTCGATGCCGCTCCGCGAACTCCCGCGTGCTAGACGCTTGTGCAGCTGAGCAGCGCTCATGAGCAGATCTTCCACAGCAAAGCCGACTAGAACAGCCCGGCTGTTACGTCACGTCTACCGCTATGCGCTCGTACTGGTGCTGGCGTGCGCTGCCATCATCGCGGTGATCTTCCTGCAGCTAGACCGCTCTGTTCCGGTAAAGGACAAGCTGACCCAGATCGGATCGGGACTTGCCGCCTCGATCATCTTCGCGATCATCTACACCGTGCTCGCCAACCGAGAGTTCGCCGAACTCATACGCGAGGAGATCAACGGGCAACTCAGTGATCATGTGACCGAGATCAAGCGCGAGATGAATCAGCTCAGCCAGGGCTTTCTGCCGACCGACCAGTATGCCGCGACAAGCGGGTTCGACATAAGGTTCAATCGTGCCATTACGCACGATTTACGTCATTCTAGCATCTATTTCTTCAGGGGTACGAGTGCCAAGTTCATTCCAGCCAGGCTCGGGCTTTGTTCTCATCGCATCGACCTAACCCAAGTCATCGTGCTCGATCCACGTGACCGCGATGCCATCGACGCCCGGGCGCGAGATCGCCGGTGGCGGCCCGAGTACGAAGGCAAGCAGATCACCGACATCGCCGATGAAATGAGGAATGAGATACTACAGGCGTTAATAGCATTATTTGACTGCCGCGAGCATTGCGATATTGAAGTGGGCCTATCCAACATCAGCTCGTCAGTCCGTATCGAGATATTCGATGAAGCAATGTACACATCGTTCTACCGCACTATGGAGTCACAGCGTAATACCCATCCTGAAACCGCTCGGTTCAGTAAGGAGAGTCAGATTTATCGGGTCTTTAGGGACGAGAGCACGCGCCAAATGCAGCTGGCGGTGGAGCGCCGGCGTTTCACTAACCGTGATACCGACGATCACCTCATAGACTACTTGGACTCGCTTGGATTTACAGAGATCAGGACCGTCGGCCTTAGCGCACAGCGACAAGCGTACCAGGAATTCATTGCGCCATTCTCTGACAATCTGAAGAAAATTGGAGTATCAGGATGACCCAGGAAACCCCCAGGGCGTTCAATGTTCTAGTCGGTGCCGCCACAGTGCACGACGGTTCGTTCTTGTTGCTGCGGCGGAGCGCCAGAGAGTCCTTCCTCCCCGACGCTTGGGGGATCCCCGCAGGTCAGATGCTCTATGCCGAGGACCCAACCGACGCCTGCCTGCGAGAACTGCATGAAGAGACCGGCTTGCACGGCGAGATCATCGAATTGATCGGCTACTCGATGTTCCGCAGCAGGCGGGCTGGCACGGCCCTCAGCAACATTCAGCTCAACTTCCTGGTCCACGTCGATGACGACAAAGTAAAGCTCAACTATAACAGTCACTCTGAATGTTGCTGGATTTCACTTGAGGACACCGAAAGCGAGCTTGTGGATGCGTTCACCAGAGACATAATGTCCTCCGTACGAGAGCATTTCAAAGGGCTAGGAGCGCGGGCGAACTTATCCACAATAGAATATCGCCGAACCGCGACTGGGAGGAAGCATACTTGAAGAGTTTCGATGACTTCCTGACCGGCCTGGAATTACTCGATTGGCAGCCGGCTGGCCATATTGACCCAGGCGTGCTCGAACTGCTTGCCGAGCTAGGCAGGACACCGCAGATGCTGTGGAATGTCATCAGATCATGGGACACGATGAACCTGGAGACGAGGCAACTGAGATGCCATGAGACAACAACTCACTATAAATGGTTCGTGCACTATCACGAGGCCTTGCGTTACAGGATCTGGCTGCATCAATACAAGTCGGCCGTGGAACGTCGAAATGGCTATGCAGAAGTACCGCACAACCATCGCTATTCGCTTGCCTCTCTAATACTGAACGGGCAGTTTAAGCAGCACTTCTTTGACGTGGTAGCCGGTGAGCTCGCTGAGACGCCTGGGGAGTGCACTGCCTACTCCCCAGGTGACGTGTACTCGATCAACTGGTGCCGTGTGCACAAGCTCAGCGGGCTCAGCGATCACACGGTGACTCTCGTGGTCGAGAGCCCGGTGGTCCGGCACTTCAGCGAGGCGTTCTACGGCGCATCCGGCCAGCCGAACTCGTGTCCAGACTTCGTCGCGTTGCATCCGCACCTGCTTGACGAGGTCGCTTGCCTCTGAATTGCGGTCAGCGACACCGGGCATCGGCTGCGGTTGTTCTCGACCGCAGCCGATGCCCGGCTTACGGTGCTAGGGATTGGCGATGAATGACACGCCGTCCAGCGAGGTGAAGCACTGGGCGTTGGAGAACGCGGTTTCCACTTGTACTGTCACCACGCCGCTTGGCTGGATGTAGAGCCTGCCCTTGTTCGCATTGCAGAGGTCTACCGGGACGTAGATGACATGAGTCGGCCGGAGTGCGGCCGGAAGGGTGAACGGCACCCGGACGGTACCGTCGGGCTGGATGAACAGCCGGCCGTTGGCCGCGTCGCACAGGTCAGCCTCCGTGCGATGGATCCGGCAATCCATCGCGTTCGCGACCTCAGCCGTTCCGATGGATCCGGCAATCCAGCCGGGAAAACGGGTATGAATTCGGCAATCCATCGCGCCAGGAAGCAGTCAGACTGCGATGGATTCGGGGATCCATCGCACCGGTCAGGGGCGGCCGGGGCTGCCTGGGGGCTGGGGTAACGGGGCTCCATGCTGGCTGGGGTAACCGGGGTGGCTGGGGCGGGGCGGCGGGGGTTGAGGGCGGCAGCTACGCGGCCGGCTTGGGCGGCGCCCAGTCCTTCGCTGAAGCGCAGGAAACGGCTGGACCGCAAACGACCGTAAGGCAAACGGCTTGGTGGCAAACGATACGAACGTCGCAATTGCCCGACATCGGATGGCTTTTTTGGCCGAGCAGAACAACCATCTAACATGCAAACGTTGGTTCCGGCGTTGCCTGTGAATGACCTGAACGGCCTTTATCAGACAGCCATTGGACGCCGATCACGCTAGTCTCGAAGCACGTGACCAACGGGGCCCGTAGCTAGTCGAGGTAGCAGGTGGCGGTAGGCATCCACGAGCAAGTTCATGACGAGACCGTGCATGCCACCAGGCTCACACTTCTCGGCGGATTCGGCCTGTACATGGGCGATGCTGCTGTCTCGCTTGCCCCGAGCCCGCAGCGCCTGGTCGCCTTGCTAGCGCTGCACGACGCCGCCCTGCACCGCGGCTACGTGGCCGGACTGCTCTGGGGAGACTCGACCGAGGCGCACGCGCAGGGCAGTTTGCGCTCCGCCTTGTGGAAGCTGCAGATGGCCAGGCCAGGCGTCGTGTGGATCAACGGTGACACGCTCGTGCTCTGTCCCAACGTAGAGGTCGACGTCCGGCGAGCGGCCAGGTTCGCCCGGGCGCTCGTCACCGGGCGGTTCGACGAGGAAACCGTCGTCGCGTTGCTCGAGCCCAAGTTTTGCTGCGAGCTGCTGCCCGGCTGGTACGACGAGTGGGTGATCGTCGAGCGGGAACGGCACCGCCAGCTCAGCTTGCACGCGCTTGAGTCCGTGTGCGAGCACCTCACCGCCATGCGCCGATTCGGCGCTGCTGTGCTCGCCGGGCTCGCTGCCGTGGACGCCGAACCGCTGCGCGAGAGCGCACACCGCGCGCTGATGAAGGTCCATCTCGCCGAAGGCAACCTTGGCGAGGCGATCAGGCGGTACCGGCACTACGAGAAGATCGCGGCCAGAGACCTCGGCGTCGAGCCGTCACCCCAGATGCGGTCGCTGCTCAGCCAGATCATCACCGGTCACGGGAACGCTCTAGTCCCCAGCTAGCCAGCGAGTTCGTAGTGTGATCCGCGTCACAAAACCATGCCCGGCGGCCCGGTGTGCCGCCGGCTGGAACGGAATGGCACGCCGTCATTAGTGCAGAGTGTCGCAGGATCGGGCTGACCTGTCCGTGGTCGCGGCGCACGCCACTCATGACAGGAGCAAAACAGATGTCGAAGATGTATTCATTGGCTCGCCGAGTAGGGGGGTCAGGTCTGATGGCCGCCGCGCTGGCGGCCATCGTGACTACCGGTCTGGCGGCGTCGCCCGCCAGCGCATCGGTACCCGTGCCGACCGGCGCGGTGACCGGCGCCTTTGCCTGGGGCCTGAACGATTTTGGCCAGCTCGGGCTCGGTAGCTTTGCCGGAACTGGCCAGGTGGACCAGATCAGCGGGCTGGCCAACGTGCGGCAGGTCGCCGAGGGCCGGGAATTCGGCGCCGCGCTGCTCTCCGACGGCACCGTCGACACGTGGGGCTTCGACCACGACGGAGTACTCGGCGACGGGCAGTTCGTCTCGACCTACCGGCTGAACCCGGCTCCGGTGCCTGGCCTGACCGGAGTCGTCCAGATCGCCGCCGGATACCAGCACATTCTCGCGCTGAAGTCCGACGGCACCGTGTGGGCGTGGGGCTACAACTTCTTCCGCGAGCTGGGCGACGGCACCCAGACGAGCAGGGCCACACCCATCCAGGTCCCGGGCCTGACTGGCATCACGCAGGTCAGCGCCAGCTACTACGACAGCATGGCGCTGGGCTCGGACGGTTCGGTCTGGGCTTGGGGCCACAATGGCTTCGGCGAGCTCGGCGACGGGACGACCACCAACCGGCCGACGCCAGTCAAGCTGCCCGGCCTGGCCGGAGTGAAGCAGATCTCGGCTGGCTTCGAGCACGGTCTCGCGGTGAAGACCGACGGCACCGTCTGGGCCTGGGGCAACAACGCGTTCGGCCAGCTCGGCGTCGGGACGACCACCAACCACGCATCCCCGGTCCAGGTGCCTGGGCTGACCGGCGTCACGCAGGTCGCGGCCGGCCAGACCCACAGCCTGGCGATCGCCGGGCCAAGCGGTTCGGTCTGGGCCTGGGGCGACGACACTAACTCGGCCCTCGGCGACGGGGCAACCACGGAGCAGAACAGCCCGATCAACATCGGCCTGAATGGTGCTACCCAGATTTCGGCTGGTTTCAAGACGAGCGCGGCGACGTCGTCTGACGGCACGCTGTATCTCTGGGGAGCGACCCAATTCTCCGTCGACATCCTGACCACATCACCGACCCCGATCGCCGTCCCCAACAACGTGGGCGGAACCACCCAGGCGGTACAGGTGTCGCTGAATGACGGCAGCGGCCTCGCGGTGGGCATCTCCGCGGACATCGTGCCGAACGTGCTGGGCGACAACCCGGATCAGGCCGCCAACGTTCTCGCGGCGGCCGGCCTCACTGTCGGCCACGTGCAACACACGGTCGACTGCAACAACCTCAACGAGGTGAGCGAGGAGATTCCGGGTGCGGGTACGCAAGTCGCACCCGGATCGGCGATCGGCCTGACCTTCGGGGTGGCGCCGACGCCGCCGAGGGTCTGTCCCTGACCTTCCCGGCCAGCAGATCAGCCGGGCACCTAGCCCCGGCCGACCACGCAAGGGCGGCGCGACACAGTTCGCGCCGCCCGTTGGCGTATCTGGTCCAGGTGGCATGGCGGCTCAGCTGGGTTCGTCGGCCTCAAGGCTGACTGACCGTTCGAAGGAGGTCGTCAGCACGACGAGGGTCTGGGTACCGGCGACGCCGTCGATGTCGTAGATACGGCGCAACACTGCCTGCAGCGCCTTGGTGCTGCCGGTTCTGACCTTTACGAGCACAGCGGCCGAGCCGGCGATGATGTGCGCCTCCGTGATCTCGGGGATGGCCGCGAGCGACTCCCGAGTGTCCGTGCCCCCCATCCAGGCGTTGCCGTCAAGCATGACGAACGCGAGCACGCCTAGGCCCACGGCGTCGGGCTCGACCTCTACCGTAGTGCGCCGGATGACGCCGCGCTCTCGCAGCTTGCGCACGCGCTCGTGGGCCGAGCCGGCGGACAGCCCCGCGGCTTGACCGAGGTTCGCGTACGACTGGGTGGCGTCCCGCTGCAACTCAGTCAGCAGCGCACGATCCACCCCGTCGACGACCACTCCGTTGTCACTGATATCAGCTCGCCTCCTTATTATTTGGCCATACCCAATATGGCCATGTTACTGTATTGCCTGATCAGATTCTGTGAGGCGATCAGTATGCCTGATGTCATCAGGACATCGTTCGAGGTGCTGGACGAGCGATTCCACCAGTGCAACGGCGATGGCTGGACGCAGCGGCTTTTACACCGGGTGCCGCTGGACCGAAGGTCCGGCCTACTTTCCGGCCGGTCGTTACCTCGTCTTCAGCGACATTTCCAACGACCGCATGCTGCGCTGGTTAGCGCCGGACACCGGCAGGACGGTCTCTCATGAATGACTGCCGCACGCTGACCGATACCCGCGGCCGCCTGGACGTCGAGATCGACAACATCGACAAGACTGACAAGATCGGGGCGTTGCTCGCAGCCGGCGCCAGCGCCCTGATCCAGCGAGGCGATCTGGGAGCCGCGCGGGGGTGTTACGACGCCGCGTACCGGATGGCCGAGCAGGCCGGCGACGAGCAGGCGATGGCGCTGGCCGCGCTGGGCATGGGCGGGCTCTGGGTGCAGGGGCACCGGACGGCCGCCGGGTCGGCGCTGCTCCAGGAGCGATTGAGCAGAGCCTTGTCGATGGCCGATCCGCGTTCCACGCTCGCGCTGCGCCTGCGAATCAGGCTCGCCGGGGAGTCTGACTACAACAGTGGCGAATCCGCGAAGATCCTCACTGCCCTCAGCGAAGCCCGGGCCGCCGCGGATCCAGTTAGCCGAGCGGAAGCACTTATCCTCGCGCACGATTGCCTGCCGGGGCCCAGGCACGGCGGGCTGCGCCGGGAGCTGGCAACCGAGCTCATCGGCGAGAGTTTCCGCACCGGACGCCGCAGTGACCTGCTGGTGGGCCTGCTCTGGCGCACCGCTGACCTGTTCGCCGACGGGGATCCCCACGCGCACCGCCAGCTGGAGGAGCTGCGGCAGGAGCTGGCGCGCGAAGACCATCGCGGGGTGAGCTTCGTGGTCGCCGCTATGGACGTCATGCTCGCCATCCGCAGCGGCGATCTCGAGCGGGCTGAAGGACTGGCTGAGGTCTGCGCCAAGCGCGGCCAGGCAGCAGGTGCGCCCCAGGCCACCGCGTGGCACGCGGCGCACCTGCTGACTATCCGCTGGTATCAGGGCCGCCTGGGCGAAGTGCTGCCGACGCTGAGCCGGCTCGTCCATTCGCCGACCCTCAGCGCCGTAGACGACTCGATGAACGCGGCGCTGGCCGTGGCGACCGCCGCTGCCGGAGATCACCGCGCCGCGGCGAGCGCGCTGGCCGCCGTCTGCGGTCGCGACCTGCTCGAGCTGCCCAGGTCGAGCAGCTGGCTTGTGACGATGAACAGCGTCGTGGAAGCCGCCTATCTGCTCGGGGACGCGGCCACGGCCGGTCGCGCCTATGACCTGCTCCGTCCCTACGCCGACCTGCCGATGGTCGCGAGTCTGGGCGTGAGCTGCCTCGGATCGGTCCACCACGCCCTCGGTGTCGCCTGCTTGACCACCGGGGACCTCGACCGGGCCGTCACCCACCTGCGTACCGCGATCACCAGGAACCTCGCGCTGGCCCACTGGCCAGCGGTGATCTCCTCCCGGCAACGGCTCGCGCAGGCATTCGCCGCCCGTGCTCGGGCATCAGACGCCGACGATGCCAGGCGCGAGCTTGCCGCGGCCGCCGATGAGGCCGCCGCCGTCGGCCTTCAGCCGCCGCAAGGCCAAGGCACGCTGTCGACGGCGACTGCGAGCTGCACCCGTCAGGGTCGTCGATGGCGGATCGACTGGGGAGAGCGCAGCGTCGTTCTCGAGCATCGCGTCGGCCTTCTTCACCTCGCTGTCCTGCTCGCCAATCCGCGGCAGGAGATCGACGCCGTAGATCTCGTCGCAGGCGTGACGGCGCTCGACAGCTTCCGAGAAACCGAATCGAGCCAGCCCGTTCTCGACCAGGCCGCCCTCGGTCAGTATCGGTTCCGCCTGACCCAGCTTGACGGTGTGATTGACGCCCCGGCCCGAGCCGAACGCGACTGGCTCACATCCGAGCTCACCGCCGCTGCCGGGCTCGGGGGACGGACACGATCATTCGCCGACGCCAGCGAACGAGCACGACTCGCTGTCGGCAAGTCCATTCGCCGGACCGTCCAGCACGTCGCTGAAGCCGACGCGATGATCGGCGACCACCTGCGGCGCACCCTGCGCACCGGCACCAGATGCTCATACTGGCCGAGCTGACGTGACCAGACGTTGACGTGGTGTTGACGCAACGATAACGCCACGCTAACGCACCCCTGACACTGTCGTAACAGGTTGATCACGCTTGACTCCGTACCGTTAAGCAGCGTCGCTGCCGGCCGGTTGGCGCGAGACATATGCGTGCGAGGAGGGCACATGGCGGTAACGACGTCGTATCCAGGGGTCTACATTCAGGAACTGCCCAGCCTGGCCCATTCCATTCAGCCAGCACCGACCTCAATAGCGGTCTTTATCGGCTACACCCACCCGTTCCTCACGAAAAAGACCCTGACGGCGGTCCCGCTTTTCAGCTTCGCCGATTACCAGTCGAACTTCGGCGGATTCTTCTCCAGCCTGTGGCAGCCCGATTACGTCGGCCACGCGGTATCCCAGTTCTTCGCCAACGGCGGGCCGATGTGCTACGTCGTCGGCCTGCCGGCCGGGCAGTACTACGACTTCGAGGGGACGCCGCCAGTACTGACGCCCAAGGGCGCGGCAGCGGCAGCAAGCGCCGACGTCAGCTGCGTGGGAGGCGACCTGACGTTCACTGCGCTCGAGCCAGTCGGCATCCCGGCCACGCCGCCGGCCACCGGTGACGTCGGGACCGCGATGACCGTCCAGCTCTCGAACTTCCAGTCATCGACGCCGACGACTCCGCCCACTCCGCCCGGCCCGCTGGACCTCGCCGACATCGTGATCAAGTACGGATCGACCGCCGAGACGTACCGCAAAGTGAATATCTCCAGCGACGTGAGTGTCCCCAACAACATCGCCACGGTGCTGGCGAACTCGAGCCTGGTGACGGTCGAGTTCTCCGCCACGCCGCCGACCGCGTACATCGCCACGCCGGGGTCGCTGCCGAAGGCTTCCCTGGCGTACGGCACGGTGCCGGACGCGTCCTGGACGGTCATCAACCCGGGCGACTTCGGCCCAGTCTTCGAGGACTACGCCTCGCTCGACAAGGTGCCGATCTTCAACCTGCTCGCGGTGCCTGGCATAAGCGACCCGGCCGTCGCCTCCGAGGCGGTCGCTTTCTGCGAGCGCAAGCGGGCCTTTTACATCGCCGACACGCCGTCGTCCGCCTCAGCCGGCTGGGACGTCAACTCGGTTGTGGGCGACCTGGCCGGTGGCTCGGAGCCCTCGCCCGCACCGGCGGTCAGCATCAACGCGGCGGTCTACTACCCCTGGCTGAACACGACCGACCCGGTCACCCAGCACCCCGAACTAGCGCCGCCGAGCGGATTCGTGGCCGGCATGTACGGCCAGACCGACGCCTCACAAGGAGTCTGGCAGTCCCCGGCCGGCATCGGCACCGCGCTGAACGGGACCACCGGCGTCGATGTGAACGGCCTGATGACCGACCCGCAGCAAGGGATCCTGAACGAGAACGCGTTCAACGCGATCAGGCAATTCCCGAGCGTGGGCACCGTGGTGTTCGGCGCGCGGACGACGGCCGGCGCCGACGCGAACACCGCGCAGCAGCAGTGGAAGTACGTGGCCGTGCGACGCACGGCGCTGTTCATCGAGCAGACCCTGTATGCCAACCTCACCTGGGCGGTGTTCCAGCCGAACTCGACGCCGCTGTGGAACGCGCTCACCCAGACCGTCAACGCCTTCATGCTCAGCCTGTTCCGCCAGGGCGCCTTCGCCGGAACCAAGCCGAGCGAATCGTTCATCGTCCAATGCGACTCGACCACGACGACTCCGACCGACGTCGCGAACGGCGTCGTCAACGTCCTCGTCGGCTTCGCGCCGCTGCTTCCAGCCGAATTCGTCGTCGTCAAGATCGCGCAACTGGCCGGCCAGGCCCAGAGCTAGCTAGGGGGAAACGTCATGGGCAGCACAATCTTCCCGGCCAACATGAACCGGTTCGACCCGTACAAGACGTACCGGTTCCTGGTCTACTTCGGCACCAGCACGACCCCCGTCGCCGCCGTCAGCAAGGTCGGCGCGATCAAGCGCTCGTCCGACGTGATCGAGTACAAGGAAGGCGGCAACGCGGTCATCCTCAAGGGCCTCGGCCGCACCAAATACGACCCGATCACCCTGGAGCGCGGGGTCACCCAGGACAAGGACTTCATCAACTTCGCCAACCAGGCCCAGGTGCTGAACCAGGGGGCGGCGAGCACGTCGCTGGCCAACCTGCGCCAGGAGATCACGATCACGCTGCTGAACGAGCAGGCCGTGCCGGTCATCAGGTACCTGGTGCACCGCTGCTGGGTTTCAGAGTTCCAGGCCCTGCCCGACCTCGACGCCGGCGCCAACGCAGTGGCGATCGAGCACATCAAGCTGGAGAACGAGGGCTGGGAACGCGATCTGACCCTCAGCGAACCGACGGAGACGTGAGCGTTGCTGCCAGTCAGCGGCATCGACCTTGTGGTGCGGGAGCCGACCGGGCAGGACGAACTGTACGTAGTCGAGACCGACCTGGCGCCACTGCCCGCGCTGCTTGGCCTCGCGGCCAGGGTTGCCAGTACGAGTGCGGGCACCGAGGTTGACTGGGCCGGCCTTCCGGCCAGCGACGTCGGCGCCGTCGCGCTGGCGATCAGGCAAGTCTGGCTCGGGGACGCGATCAGCACCGACACCCAGTGCCCGCAACCGACCTGCGGCGAGCGCATCGACGTGGCGTTCGGGATCGATGACTACCTGGGGCACCACCGCCCCCGCCGGCCGCGCGGCGTAACCAGCAGCGAAGCGTCGCAGGGGCCGGACTCCGGCTGGTTCGCGCTGGGCGGGGCCGACGTCCGGTTCCGCATCCCAACGGTCGGCGACGTGATCGCCGCCTGGCACGAGCCAGAACCCGACACCGCGCTGCTCGGCCGCTGCGTGGAACCGGCCGAGATCTCGCGCGGCGTAGCCAGGCGGCTCGACCGCGCGCTGTCCGCGCTCGCGCCCAGCCTGAGCGACCTTGTCGGCGGCGGCTGCCCGGCCTGCGGCCACCAGGTGGCGTTGCGCTTCGACCCCGTCAGCTACACGCTCGCCGACCTGCGCAACGCGTTCGCCGGGGTGCTCTGGCAAACCCACGCGATCGCGGCCGCCTACGGCTGGCCCGAGGATGCGATCCTCGCGCTGCCACGCCGCAGGCGGGCCAGGTACGCCTCGATCATCGACGACGAGCGGTCGGTCGCATGACCGCCCGCATCCCTTACCTATCGGCATTGACCAGGCCAGCGGCGCCAGCGACCGGACAGCCCGGTGCTGGCCGAGGGGGACGACCCCCTGGAACCCCCGCAGTGCTCCGCCCGCCGGGGCGCCTCTATGTCGGCCAAGCAGACCAAGCCAGCCAAGACAACCAAGCCCTGGCGGCCAAGCCCGACTTCCTGCTCCCGCTGACGCCGGTCACTGCCGAGCGGGCGGTGCCGACGACGCCAATGACGACCTGGCCGCAATCCCGCCCGAGTCCGGCCATCAGCGGGACCGAGCCCAGTCCGGTCACCGACCGCGGCGAGCCGACCGCGGTCGACCTTCGAGGACCGAGCGCACCGACGCGAGTTACCCGAGAACCGGCTAAAAGCGAACCGGCCAGCCGGGACCAGCCGGGCAAGGTCGCGACAACTCCCCGGCCAAACCCGGGACCGAACCCTGGTCCAGGCCCCGGACCGGCCTCGGGCGACATCGCTCCCCGGCCGCGCCGACCGGAGATCTCGACCCCAGCCGTCCCAAGCGGGCCACCGGAGTCCTGGACCGACCCGCGCTGGACGTTGCCCGTCGAACTACCTCAGACCTTTAAGCAGAAAGACTCCGACGGCGCGGTCCCGCGCCCAGAGCCCAGTCAATCTCCAGGTCAGCCGACCAGCGACCGGCCGCAGCCGGTGCCCAGCCTGACTCCGTCACCGCCCGGTCCGGAACCGACGCTCGACGTTCCCCGCCTCTCCGAGCCCGGTGCCGGACGGCACCGGCCCGCGGACAGCAGGCCAGCCCAGTTGTCAATCGGCACGATCGAGGTAACCGTGGTGTCGCCGGCTCCGCCGGCGACACCACCCCAGCCGGTCCGGCGAGACCGGCCAAGGCCGGTCTCGCCGGCCGCGAGCCCCGCCACGAGTCCCGCCGCCGACCGGCTCAAGGACGGGCTTCGCCGCTGGCACGGAACCGCGCAAGGCTAGCGGCGGCCACCGATGACGCTCGACCTCGCGGAGATCACCGAGTCCTTGATCAGCCTGGTGAAGAACCAGTGGACGGCAGCGCCGATCTGGACCCAGCTCGGCGGAACCCCGACGTTCACCCCGAACTTCACCGGCCTGGCCCCCGACGCCGTGAAGCTGGAGTCAGGCCCGCAGCTGTCCATGTACCTGTACCACGTCGAGTCGGACAACGCCCAGCAGAGCCTGTCCTGGCAGCCGTGGATGCAGGGTGCCGGCGGTCAGCCAATCAGATTTCAGCCGCTCGCGCTGGACCTGTTCTACCTGCTGTTCGCCCACTCCGATGGTGAGACCGGCTGGAGCCAGGAGCAGGAAGCGATGAGCGTGGCGCTGCGCATCTACCACGCCAACGCGATCGTGCGCAGCGGGCCGTCGGCGACCGTCCCATGGGAGCTGACGCTAACGATGGAGCACCGTTCCTACGACGAGCTCAGTCGGCTGTGGCAGGCGACTACCGCGCCGTTGCGGATGTCGGTGGTGTACCGGGCCGCCGTGGTCTTCATCGATCCTGACCAGATGCCCGAGTCGGTCAGCATCATCAAGACAAAGGCGTTCGCCGTTGCGGCCGACCCGGTCAAGCTGCCGCTGCCGCCGCAGGGACCGACCGACTTCCCGGTGTTGTTCGGCACGTCCAGGCAGGGTTCTTATCTCGGCCCGACCGGCGCGGCGGAGCCTTTCTCCCTCTCAAATGTCGCGCTGGTGCCCGGGCAGAACGCCACGCTGCTCGGCTCTGACCTCGGCGTGAGCGGGGAGTCCGACAGCGTGTACCTGCTGGCGGCTGACGGGACCGGCGAGGTCGACATCACCGCCTGGACGGTGCCCGCCGACTCAACGTCGACCAAGTTCGCGCTCGACCTGCCGGCGGCCGTCGGCACGTCACCGGCTGGTTCCCCGCAACCCGGCGTCTACCAGCTTCGGGTTGGCAGCGGCGCGCTCGGCTCGCCGGGCGCCAAGCGGAGCGGCTCGATCTCGGTTACGGTCGCCGCGTACGTGAACCCGGCCGGCGGGCCGGTGCTGTCCGGCTCGGCGCCGTTCACCGTGACCGGCGCCGGCTTCCTCGCGGGCCAGACCGAGGTGCTCGTCGGCACGACGGCCTTGTCCGTGGTCACCGCCGCGCCGACGACCGGCCAGGTCAGGCTGGACCCCTCGGGCACTTCGTTCGCCTTCGCACCACCCGCCGGGCCGTCAACGACGGTCCTGCCTATGCGAGTACGGGTGAATGGAATCGAATCAGAGCCGGCCCTGTGGGTGACGCTGTGAACGCGGCGCCGGTCATCGCTGGAGCATCGACCACGGGGGCATCGACCACGGGGGCCAAGGGCAGGCACGGGCGGTCGGCCAGGACGGGCGAGGCCAAGTCCGCCGAGCTGAACTCAGCCGAGTCCACCGTCGGCGAGCCGCGCTGGCTCGCCGAGGTCCGGCTCCGGGCCGCTCGCCGAGTGCTCTGGCTGCGCCAACTGTGGTCCGGCCAGGGTTACCGGGACGAGCACCTGCTGGCGATCAGCCATAGTGAGGTCGATCGGGCGCTCGCGCCCGGGCCCGTGGCGGCCGACGCCGAGCAGGCCTTTTATCGTTCCGACGAACTAGCGAAGGAACTAACCGCCGAGATCGGCGGACTAAGCGCAACCGCCGCCGACGGCCGCCTCGACCACATTGTCGGCACGTTCGGCTTGTCCGGCCTGGACACGGCGCTGTTGATGCTGGCCGAAGCGAACGCCGTCGACCACGCGATCGGCCGGGTATTCGGCTACCTGCTCGACAGCACGGACGCGACCGACCCAACGCCGACGCTGGCAGCCGTACTGTTCGACCTGCGCGAGGAGTCCCCGCCGGGTCCGGACTCCCCGCTGGTCAAGTGGTTGCTGGCCACGCCGGTGGCCCCGCCGCCGGACGCGTTCGCCTGGTCGGCGGGCTGGCGAGCGGATGCAATGCTGCTGCCCGCGCTCATGGGGCGAAAGCCCCGGGGTGACCAGTCCCGGGGTGACCAGTCCCGGGGTGACCAGTCCCAGGGTGACCAGTCCGGTGGTGACTGGTCGGTCGGCTGCACCGGCCGCGCGTTCAAGGTGCCAGCGGGCCCGGTGCTACGGCCGGACGCCGTCGCGGAAGTCGCCGGGTTCGTCCAGGGCCTCGGCTCGTCCCGGCGATCAGGGCTGCCTATCGAGATCGAGCTGGTCGGCGCGCCCGGTTCGGGCCGGACGACGCTGGCGGCCCAGGCGGCGAGCAAGCTAGGCAAGAGCCTCGTCGCCGTCGACGCGACCGCGCTCGGATCCGGACCTGACCTCGTCGCGAACGCCACCCGCGAGGTGCGCCGAGCCCTCCTGGAGGACGCTGTCATCGCGTGGGAACACGCTGAGGCCGTGCCGCCGATGGCCTGGAAGGAGATCCCGGCCACGCAACTGTCGTTCCGGTCCGTGCCGGCGCCGGTCCCGGGCGCCGCCGACTACCAGACGATCCGCCGGTCGATCGCCTGCGCGCCGATCGGCCGCCGCGAGCGGATCGCGCTGTGGTCCTCGCTCACGGCTAGGCACGCGCCCCCGGCTGTCGCCGACTGGGCGCTGCGGCCGGCCGAGGTCGCGGTGGCCGCAAGCGTCGCCCCGGCCGGTGACCACGAGGTCGCCGAGGTCTGCCGCCGGATGCTGATGGCGTCGACCCCGGAACTGGCCAGCCCGCTGCCGCTCCCCTACGAGTGGACCGACCTGGTGCTCGACCAGCAGACCATGGCTCACTTGCGCGAGTTCGAGGCGCAGGCCGGTCATCGCGGCGAAGTGCTCGACGACTGGGGTTTTTCCAGGCTGACCTCGCTCGGCCGGGGCACGGCCGCGCTGTTCGCGGGCCCGAGCGGTACTGGCAAGACGATGGCCGCCCAGGTGCTGGCCCGCTCACTCGGACTGGACCTGTACCGGGTCGACCTGGCCGGGGTGGTGAGCAAGTACATCGGCGAGACCGAGAAGCGCCTGCGCGATCTGTTCGAAGCGTGCGAACGCGCGCCCGTGCTGCTGTTGTTCGATGAGGCCGACGCGCTCTTCGGCAAGCGCACGCAGGTCAGGGACGCGCATGATCGTTATGCGAACATCGAGATCGACTACGTACTGCAGCGGATGGAGCAGTTCGACGGCGTCGCCGTGCTCGCGACCAACCGCAAGGGCGACCTGGACACGGCCTTCGTCCGGCGGTTGCGGTTCATCATCGACTTCGCCTCGCCTGGCCCCGCCGAGCGGGAGCGGCTGTGGCGGATAGCGCTGGAAGGCGCCACCGACATGACCGGAACCCCGCTGACCGGACAGCTCAACTGGCACGGCCTTGGCCGTGAGCTGGACCTGACCGGCGCTGGCATCAAGTCGGTGGTGCTGGCAGCGGCGTTCCTCGCCTGGGGCGATGGAAGTCCGATCACAGAACGGCACGTGCTCGCCGCCGCCAGGCGGGAACTCGCCAAGCAAGGCGTAGTCGTCCGGTCAAGCCAGGTGGAACCTCAATGAGACCGACGAGACTCAGCGTGGCCCCCCTGCTGCTGCCCGACGCCGGCAGCCTCCCCAACTCACGCGCAGCGTGGCCCCCACGCTGTCGCTATAGCGACAGCGTGGGTCCCTTGCTGTCGTCGGCCTTGGGAGGACCGGCGCAGCGTGGGCCCCTTGCTGTCGCCCTGGCAGCATCGTGGGCCCCTTGCTGTCGTCATTGGCCCAGCGTCGCGACGACGACGGGATCTCCTTCCGGCCACAGGGAGCAGCGATGAAGCAGGACGTCCGCATCGACCGTCTCTCGTTGCGCGTGCCCGGCCTCGACGAGGACGCGGCCCGCGACCTGGCCCGTCTGGTCGCCCAACGCCTCGCCGCCGACCTCCCAGTTTCAACTAGCCCGATTTCGGATAATCGGGTTTCGGATAGTCGGGTTTCGGATAGTCGCGGATCGGATAGTTCGGGTTCGGGAGGGTTGTCGATCAGAGTCATCGGCGACGGGGTCGATCCGGACATCCTCGCTTGGCGGATCGCGGGCGAAATTCGGGGAGCGCTAGAGCGGGGGAAGACAACATGAGCGGGTTTGTGCTCAAGGGGGCGCTGGTGTCCTTCTCGCCAACGTTCCTGCCGCTGCCGATCCCTAACGTGATCATCTTCCAGTACAACCCGGAGACGATGACGCACACCTGGAGCCAGCCGGAGGCGGCGAGCAGCGCTGGCACCGAAACCAGCAACCCGCTGGCGGTCCAGGGCATGCCAGGCGAGGAGTTCTCTTTCTCAATCGAGATGAACTCCGGCGAGGAAATCGCCGACTCGACGCTGACCTCGGGGCTGGCCAAAATCAGCGGCCTGTACAGCAGGCTCGCCGCTATCGAGATGCTGCTGTACCCAACCGGGACGTCGAACGCGCTGGTCGGCGCCGTGACCGCGGCGATCAGCTCGGCGCTCGGCGGCGGCAGTTCCGGGCCGACGCGGACCGTTCCGCAGTCGGTGATCCCGGTCACGTTGTTCATCTGGGGTCCGGGCCGGATCGTGCCCGTCCGGCTCACCGCCCTCTCGATCACCGAGAAGCTCTACGACGAAGCACTCAACCCCACATACGCGCAAGCCCAGGTCACCCTCCGGGTGCTCACCCCGGCCGAACTGGTGGCTGCCAAGACCGACAACGACGTGCTCGGCGGGCTCGCCAGCATCGCCTACACCTACACGCTCACGCTCCGACAGACGCTCGCGCTCGCCAATCTCGCCAACGCCGCCGAGTCGATCATCGGGATGATCCCGCACTGAGGAAGGCCGAAGCCCCGTGTTCTCGCCAGACAGCCGCTACGCGAACCAGCCAACCTACCAGGTCACGCTCCCGAACGGCACCCAGGTCAACGCGGTCGTCCCAGCGCCGCCGAACCCCGTGCCCATCGTCGGCTACGCCGCCGCGACCGGCGATCAGCGGCTCGACCTCGTGGCGGTCAAGTACCTGAACGCGCCGACCGGCTTCTGGCGGCTGTGCGACGCGAACAACTCGATGATCGCCGGAGCGCTAGCCGCCAGGAAGCTCATCGGCATCCCCCAAGGCGGCCCCCAGTGAGCGTCTCGATCCAGCTCAGCGTGGGGGGCACGGCGGTGCCCGATGAGTTCTACGACGCGATCAGGCAACTTGAGGTCGAGGAAAGCTCGGAGACTCCCGGTGCCTTGCTGCTACGGCTGCCGGTGAACCGTACGTCGACCGGCGACCTGCAGTTCGTCGGCGATGGCACGTTCGAGCCGATGACCAACGTCGCGCTGACCGTCACCCCGGGCACATCGGGCGCGCAGACCCAGTGCGTTTTCGACGGCTACGTGCTGTCCTGGCGGCTGCACCTGGACCGGGCGTCGACGTCGTCCACGATCGACATCTGGGCGCAGGACGCCTCCTGGATGATGAACATCGACGACAACGTCACCGAGTGGTCGGGTCAGACCGACGGTGAGGTCGCCAACGCGATCTTCGGCAACTACGGGTTCACCCCGGCCGACGCGAACACCGACAACGACTCGCCGAGCCACACCCCGGACGGGCACACGCTGTTCCAGCGGGCCACCGACCTGCAGTTCCTGCGCGGGCTGGCCCGGCGCGGCGGCAAGCTCTGCCGGGTCGCCTGCACCGACACCCCTGGCCAGCGGACCGGCTACTTCGTCACCCCGGCCACCGACGGCCAGCCGGTCGCCACGATCTCGCTAGTAGACCCGGCGACCTGGACGGTCGACTCGCTCGACTTCGACTGGGACGTGATGCGCCCGACCGAGACCGACGCCAGCCAGGTTGACCTGACCCAGGCCAGCGACGATGGCACCGACATCAGCACGGACGCGAGCGGCCTGGCCCCGCTCGACCAGCGCGACTACCCGACGTACTTCGGCCAGTCATCGACGCTGCTGCTGACCGCGCCAGCGGATGTGCCGGAACTGACCCAGCGGACGGCAGCGGTGCTGATCGAGTCTGGGTTCTTCGCCCGGTGCACGGGCGAGGCCGACTTCGACCGGCTGGCGGCGGTGCTCCGGGTCGGTGACGTGGTGACGATCGAGGGGGCGGGCAACGTCCAATCCGGCAACTGGCTCGTGTGGAACGTCAGGCACACCTATTCACCGCAGTCCTGGAAGATGGCGTTCACGCTGGTGCGCAACGCCATGGGTCCGGCCGGCGCCGGCGGCACGTTCAGCTCGTTCGGCGGCGCCTCGGCCGGCGGCCTGGCATCGGCGGCGGCTTCGCTATGACCGGCGGCACCGACCGGGGCGTCGAGGACCTGCTCGAGCGGCTGCGAACCAGGTTCTACGGCAAATACCGAGGCATCGTCTCCGATGTCGACGCCGCCACGATGCGGGTCAAGGCGAAGGTTCCCGCCGTGCTCGGCGAAACCCCGACCGGCTGGTGCATGCCCTGCGTCCCGTATGCCGGGCCCAACACCGGATTTGCTTTCCTCCCCGAAAAAGGCAGCGGGGTCTGGATCGAGTTCGAAGGCGGCGACGTGTCGTACCCGATCTGGGTTGGCGGCTACTGGCGCGAAGGTGAGTTTCCGACGGACGCGGCCGAGAAGGTGCGGGTGATCGTGACCGCCGCCCCGCACAAACTCGAATTCGACGATGACCAGGGCTCGATCACGATCTCCGACCCGAACAACAACACGGTCACGCTGGACAGCAGCGGGATCACGCTGGCCAACGGCTCGATCTCGGTGGTCGTCAGCAGCGGAAGCGTATCGGTCAACGACGGCGCTCTGGAGGTGCAGTAGTGGCACTCGTGCGACGTGACTATGCGTTCCCGTTCCGGATCGACCCGGCGTCGCAGCAGACAGCCCAGGTCAGCTACCCGGCGCACGTCGATCAGATGGTGCGGCAGTTGCTGCTCACCAGCCCGGGCGAGCGGGTGAACCTGCCGCAGTTCGGCTGCGGGCTGCGGTCGCTGGTGTTCGCGCCGAACACCGACGCCCTGGTCGCGACCGTCAAGCTGCGGGTGATCCAGGGCCTGAACCAGTGGCTGGCCGGCGTTGTGAACGTCGTCGACGTGCAGGTTGCCGGCGGCAGCGACACCGCCCTGATCGAACCAGGCACGCTCGCGGTCACCGTGACCTACACGCTGGTCGAGACCCAGACGAACCAGGCCGTGACGGTGACCGTCGCATGAATCCGAATCCGCCCAGCCGCGACCGCCGGCAGCTCCTGCTGTCGCCGGGCGCGCAGTTCAATGGCATCGACTTCGTCGATGTCGCGGTGAGCCAGACCGAACTCTTTGTTCATTTTCTGAACGGGGTCTCGGTGCTGGGCACGTTGTCCGGCAGCCCGCCAGTTCGCATCGGCGGCGGTGAGGTCGTGAGCACGGTCGCGGTCGGACCGATCGACGACTCGGCCGGCTCGGCCGACTGGAGCGCCGACAGTGAGGGACGGCCGATCCTGCGGCTGACCGTCGCCGCGCCCGGTGACTTCTCCACCTACACGCTGACCATCGGCAGCGACAAGCTCGACCCGTTCTTCGCGAGCGCGCGGTTCAGTTTCAAGGCGAACTGCCCGACGACGCTCGACTGCGCGACCGCGACGCCCGCTTGCCCGACGCCAGAGTCCGAGCAAGTGCCGATCGATTACCTGGCCAAGGACTTTGGCAGCTTCAAGCAGGCGCTGTCGGAATTCTCCGCGCTGCGCTACCCGAACTGGGTGGAGCGCTCCGAGGCCGACATCGGCATGGTGCTGATGGAAGCGCTAGCCGCGATGGCCGATGAGTTCAGCTACTACCAGGACCGGGTGCTGGCCGAGTCCACGCTGATGACGGCGACCCAGCGGATGTCGGTGATCAGGCACGCCCGCCTGGTTGACTACGAGCCGACGCCCGCGACCACGGCGACGACCATGCTCCAGCTTGACGTCGCGACCCCGACGGCGCCGGCCACGAACTGGACGATCGACACCCCGCTGCGCTGCCAGGCAGTCGGCGCGGACGGATCGGTGGTCGACTTCGAGATCGAAGATCCGGCTTCGGGCCTGGCCGGCTCGCCGAGCTTCACCGTCGACCCCCGGTGGAACCGCGGCCAACTGACTCCTTATTACTGGGACGACAGCGCCCGCTGCCTGCTAGCCGGCTCGGCCGACTTCTACCTGACCGGCTGGGACATCGGCCTCTACCCCGGTCAGCAGCTACTGCTCGACAGCCCGGCCGCCGACAGCGCCGACCCCCCGGTCCGTGAGCTTGTTCAGGTCGCGTCCGTGACCGAAACGTCGGACCCGGTGCTGTCCGCCGACCTCACCCACGTGTACCTGGCGGCGCCGACCACCGCCGATCACGACTTGTTCGCGGTAGCGGTGGCGGGCAACATCGTCCCGGCCGTGCAAGGGCAGCGGTGCACGGACACCTTCGTGATCCCCGATCCGACCAAGCCGCCGCCCGGCCCTGTCGTTGTCCGCGCCGCCGCGAACTGGACGCCAGAGGCACCGCTGCCGGACTTCCGGTACTGCCTCGCCTCGGCCCCGCTCGCCTGGCTGGCCACGGCGAGCTCGGATGAGGACACCTCGGTCCCGGCCCGGCCGGAAATCCTGCTCAGCGCGGTCCCGGCGGGCGGCGGCGCACCGGTGGACTGGGATTTCAAGCGCTGGCTGCTGGACGCCGGGGCGGCCGAGAACGCGTTCACCCTGACGCCGGAACAGTACTCGCCTGTGCTCACCAGCAACGGGGTGACCTGGTACGACTACGACGGCGACGGCGGCACCACGATCAGGTTCGGCGACGGGTCGTTCGGGGTGTCGCCGGTGCCCGGCACCACGTTCACGGTGATCTACCGGGTCGGCGGCGGCTCGGCCGGCAACGTGCCCGCCGACACGATCCGCGGCGTGGCCTCTGGCCAGGTCCAGAGCGCGGTCGTGACCGCCTGCACGAACCCGTTCCCGGCGACCGGCGGCGGCGACGCCGAGACCATCGCCCAGGTGCGGACCCGGGCGCCGCAGATGTTCCGCGCCCGGCCACTGCGCGCCGTGCAGGCTCGCGACTACGTGGCGGCGGCGCAGTCGCTGCCGTGGGTGCAGCAGGCGGGCACCACGTTCCGGTGGACCGGGTCCTGGCTCACCGTGCTCACCAGCGCCGACCCGGCTGGCGCCGAGGAACCCACGATCGGTCAGCTCACCGACCTGACCGAGGTGCTCGACCAGCGGCGGCTGGCCGGCTACGAGAGCTACGTGCTGCCGCCCCGCTATGTCTCGGTCGACCTGCGGATCACGGTCTGCGGGCTGGCCACATCGTTCGGGAGCGACGTCGAGGCGGCGGTGCTGGCCAGGCTCCAGGCGGGGCCACTGGCCGGGGGCGGCGTCGGGTTCTTCGACCATTCGCGCTGGAGTTTCGGCCAGCCGCTCGAGTCGAGCGCGCTGCTCGCGGCGGTCCAGGCTTGCCCTGGCGTCGTCGGGGTGTACCAGGTCAGCTACCGCGAGCGCGGCGCCCAGCTTGACTGGGCACCGCTACCCGAGACGCTCACGTTCTCGGCCGACCAGATCCTGCGCGTCGACAATGACCCGAGCCGCCCCGAGGCGGGTTCGCTCCAGGTGGTCGTGGAGGGGTCGAAGTGAACGATTCGCCCTGCCCGTGCGGCAACGTCAGCGACCCGCAGGTCGTGAGCAACCCGCCGGGGTTGTCCCAGATCTCCTACCAGGTCGACGACTTCACCGGGTTCCGCCGCGCGATGCTGCGGCCGCTGCCGGGCGAGCAGGCGATCGGCGCCTGGCGACCCACCGTGTCGACTCGGGGGGGCGACCCCCCGCAACCCCCCGCATCGGACGACCTCGGCCTCCAGGTCATCGAGTGGTGGGCCTACCTGGCCCAGATCATCCAGTTCTACAACGAGCGGCACGCTAACGAGAGCTACCTGCGCACCGCGACCAGGCAGTCCAGCCTCGCCAACCTCGTCGCGCTGCTCGGCTACCAGCCGGCCCCCGGGATCGCGGCGATCGGGAACGTCGCGGTCACCCGCACCGCGGCGCACCCGGCCGAGCCTCTCGTCATCCCGACCGGGATGCGCCTCGCGAGCGTGGCCACGCCCGGCGTGCCGTCGCAGACGTTCGAGACCGGCGCCGCCGCCAGCTTCGCCGGACCGTCCAGCGTGCCGGTGACGGTCCCGCCGAACACCGACTTCGTCACCAACGCCGACGGGACGCAGTCGCTCCTGCTGGCCGGCCAGGTCAAGGCGGTCAAGCAAGGCGACGAACTCCTGCTCGTCGCCAAGGACTTCGCCGGAACCGACGACAGCTGGTCGCTGATCACGGTGACCGCGGTCGCGCCGCAGACCGATCCCGGCACTGGGGTCATTAACACGCTGGTCACGTTCAACGGCGGTTGGGGCCCGACCCCGGCACCGTCGCCACCGATCGAGATCATCTTTGAAGAGCAGCGGGGGGTTCTGGGGGGTCGTTCCCCCGGGCCAACACGGCCCGTCGCCTTCGAGGTCGAGGCGCACTCGTTCGAGGTGAGCGAGAGCTTCGCGGGCGAGACCGCCGGGATTGACCGAAGCGTGTTCGGGGCCGGCAGCTTCCACTGGCGCCCAGGCGGCGGCATTCCCCAGCCACCACCAGCCCCGTCGCCGCAGGCGACCAACTACCGGCTGCTCCGGCCGCTGGCCGCGACCAGCCTGTGGAACCAGGCCACCGACAACTCCAGCCAGGTCGTGATCGGCCCCAACGGCACGCCGGTCCAGCTATCGGCGACCGTGCGCGGGATCTCGCCGGGCGACATGGTGCTGTTCGACACCGGCAAAGGCTCAGCGTCCGCGCTCGCGATCGTGACCGGGGTCAGCGACCAGCTCTGGACGGTGCATTACCCAGGCACCCCGCCGCCCACGCCGGCCGAGATCGTGATCGCGCACACCGCGCTGTCGCTGACGATGGCGACGCTGGACTCCTACGTCCTGGTCGAACTGGCCGACACGAGCACGGTCGCGGTCAGGTACTCCTGGCGCGACGTGGGCACGATCATCGCCATCCCGGCGGTCAACCTGCCGAGCCTGCCGGCCACGCTCAACGTGCCGTCCTCGTACGAGGCGCCGCCGTCGGCCGCGACCGCGTTCCTCGTTGATGTGACCGGCACCGGCGTGCTGGTCACGTTCAGCGCCGCCGGCTCCGGTCAGATCACGGTGAACGGGGCCGGCGCTCCCCCGGCGACGCTGCAGGCGCCGCTCGCGGTCCCGCTGCGACTGCTGCTCGACGTCGTCCCGGTCACGCGTGGGACCACAGTCACCGATGAGGTGATCGGCAGCGGGAACGCCGCGCTGATCAACCAGTCATTTACGTTGCGAAAAGGACCGCTGACCTATCTGTCGGCCGGGAGCGACTCGGTCGCGGCGCTGGCCGTCTACGTCGACCGGGTGCAATGGCAGGAGACACCGAGTTTCTTCGGGCAGCCGCCGGACGCGCGTGTGTACGTGGTGTCGCGGTCCGCCGACCAGGCCACTATCACGGTGACCTTCGGCGACGGCATCAACGGAGCCAGGCTGACCTCGGGCAGCGGCAACGTGATGGCCACCTACCGGTACGGCTCCGGCCTGACCAGCCCGCCCGCCGGGCGGCTGACCACGATCAGCCAGCCGCAGCCCAACCTCGCCTCAATCCAGAACCCGGTCGCCGTGACCGGCGGTAACGACCCGCAGTCGCCGGGCGACGTCCGGGCCAACGCCCCGGCCAGCGTGTTCACGTTCGGCCGGGCGATCTCGGCGACCGACTACGAGGTCGTCGCCCGGCAGGCACCTGGGGTGTCCCGGGCCACCGTGTACTGGAAGTTCGACGGAACGCAGCAGCGCACGCTGGTCACCGTCTACGTGGGCGACGACGACGCGGCCGTCGCGGCCGCGACCGCGGCGTTGACTGGCTCGGATGACCCGAACCGGCCAGTCAGCGTGCTGGCCGCCACGCCGGTCGAGCTCGGGCTGTCCTGCACCCTCGTGGTGGCGGCCGACCGCCAGGTGACCGACGTGGTCGCGGCGGCGACCGCGGCGGTCGCCAACACCGGCGACGGGCTGTTCAGCCCGTCGCGCATGGGCATCGGGCAGCGCCTGTACCGCAGCGCGATCGACGCCGCGCTCAGCGTGCCCGGTGTGGTCGCGGTGCACGACCTCGCGGTCACCAGGCCGATCGTCTTGTTCGGATTCGAGTTCGGGTTCGGGTTCCATTTTGAACTGGAACTCAACGAGATCTTCGACCCAGGCCAAGGATCGTTCTTCGACCTGCCAGCCGGGAGCGTCTCGATCGTGGGGGTGAGGGCCAGTGGCTGAGCCTGACCTAGCGCAAGTCAACGACGGCTACGACGCCTACTACGCGCAGCGCCTCTGGCAGTTGCTCCCGGCCGTCTACCGCACCGCCGACACCGACAGTTTGGACTCCCCCGGGCCGCTGCACGAATTGCTGGATCGGATCGGCGTACAGCTCGCCGTGGTCCGCCGCAGCATCGACCGGCTGTGGGCCGACCAGTCGATCGAGACCTGCGACGACTGGGTGATCCCGTACATCGGCGACCTGCTCGGCACCAACCTGGTCGACAAGCTTGACCCGCGCAGGCAGCGCCTCGACGTCGCCAACACGATCCACTTCCGCCGCCGCAAGGGCACGCTTGAGGTGCTCGAAGAACTCGCGCTCGACGTGACCGGCTGGCCCGCCCACGTCGTGGAGGGGTTCCGGCGGCTAGCCAGGACCAGACACGGCCTGGACCCGATGGTCGGCCCGGCGGGCTTCCCCCATGCGAATCCAGCCGACGTCGCCACGCTACTGCGAACCGAGGGCCTGACCGGGCTGCTCACCAACGGCCCGGCCGGCGGGTTCGCAGACCTGCGGTCCCGGCACGGCGCGCTGCTCGCGGATACCGCGTTCGACGAAGACTTCCACACCGCCGACTTCCGGGTCGGCCGGGGCGCGCTGGGCCACTTCGGCATTCCCAAGCTGCTCGTGTTCCTGTGGCGCCTGACCAGCTTCGCCGTCACCGGGAGCACGCCGGTGGCCGTCACCGGCTGTACGAACCAGTTCGTGTTCGACCCGACGGGCCGCCAGATCCAGTTGTTCCTGCCGCAGCCGACGGTGCCTGACGACTTCGCCGCGACCTGGACGTCAGCCAAGGAATGGCAGGTACCTGGCCCGCTGACTAGTTCGCTGGAGACCGCGATCACCGACGACGGCACCTCGCCTCCGCCTCCGGTGCGACCGCCGTACCCGAACGCGGACGCGGTCCCCGTCCGCTACGCCCTGAACGACGGCGCCGAACTCGGCTCGATCTGGCCCGAACTCGGCCGGTTCGAGACCAAAGTTGCCCCGCCCGTGTCGTTCACCGTGAACTACAACTACGGGTTCGCTTCGATGGTGGGCGCTGGCCCGTATGACCGGGACCTTCTCGGTGACCGGCCGGCCGAGGTGGGCACCGAGACGATCGTGACCGGCGGCACCGGCCTGTCCGCGGCGCTCGCCGACCTCAGCTCGATGGGCGCGGGCACAGCCGGAACGGTCACGATCGGCGACTCGCTGACCTATGAACGCGCCGCCGACTTGGTGACGTATGAGCAGGTCGCGGCCGTCGGTTCCGGGACCGAGCCGATCACCTCCGTGCTCGTCCGAGCCGCCCCAGCGACCCGCCCAGTCATCCGCGCCCCGATATCGAATAATCCAAAATCGGATAATCTGATATGGGTGTATACGGGTGGCGCGGAAGGCGATCTCGTCCTCGACGGGCTGACGGTGTCCGGATACGACATCGTGCTGCGCGGCTCGTTCGAGACCGTGCGCATCACCGCGTGCACGATCGACCCGGGGACGGCGGCGGCACGATCCCCCGGACAACCCCCGCTGGCCGTCGCGGTCGACGGAGCGACGCTGGCGCCAGGCCGGATCTTTATCGAGGCCGACCCGGCCGCGCCGGCCGACGAGCCCGGCTCGATCGCCACCCTGATGATCGACCACAGCATCATCGGGCCGGTCCGTACCAGGTTCGGCGGGTCGGTTGAGACGCTGACGATCAGCGACAGCATCGTGCAGGGCCTGCCGGCCACAACGGGTTCGGCTTATACGGCGGCCGACATCTTCGACCCGGTCCTGCTCGCCAGCGGCCTGCTGGCCAACGATCCGCTGGCCCAGAAGCTGACCGCGGCGATGCCCGCCGCCGCGGTGACGGCCTTGCAGTCCTACGCCGAAGGATCACTGGCCAGCAAGGAATCCGGGCTGTCGCAGCCGGTGCTCGACGCGCTCAACGCATTGGTGGCCGGGCCGTCGCTGTACGACCCGGCGTCGTTCGCCACCGTCAACCTGAGCGCCGCCGTGCTCGCGCTTGCCCAGAACGCGGGGGCATTGGACCCAACTGCACTCGCCGAACTGAACCGGGGCCTGCTCGACGAGGCTTTCCCGGTCGCGCTCGGCGTCGCCGCGATCGCGGTCGCCGACGCGGCAGCCACGCTCAACCGGGTCACCGTGCTCGGCCGGACGGCCGCGCACCGGTTGTCGGCCAGCGACACGATCTTGCGCGACTTCACCGCGGTCGACGACACGCAGGACGGCTGCGTGCGGCTGAGCGCCTACGCCAGCGGCAGCGCGATCCCGCGCCAGTACCTGTCGGCGGCGATCCCGGCCGGCGCGCCGATCTTCACCAGCGACGCCTACGGTCATCCGGGTTACGGCCAGCTACTGGAGACCGCCGATCACTCGATCGTCGACGGCACCGCTGACGCGTCGATTTCGGCCGGCGCCGACAACAGTTCGGAGATGGGCGCGTTCTGCGCTGACGGCAATCCGGTGAAAGAACAAGGTCTGCTCATCAAATACGCCGAGTACATGCCGCTCGGGCTGACGCCCGTGATCGTGCATGTCACGTGATCATCGTCCCAGCCGGGGCAGAAGAGGGAGACGGCGATGGCCGGCGACCGCGCACGAGTGAGCTACGACGCGACCAGGAAATGGCGCGGAGCGGTAGCGCAGCAGGGCCGGGTTACCGTCGAGGCCGATATCAACGAGGCCGCCACGATCGAGGCCGAGCGCGACCGGCTGACGACGCTCGACGTCGTCGGCCCGGTCGGCACGCCGGACGGCGGCTACGCCGTCACCGCGTTCGGTGCCAGCCCGTCCAGCGCCACCACGTTCGGCGGCGGCCCGCCCCCGAACACGCCCGGTGACCTGCAGGTCGGCCCAGGCACCTTGTACCTGGGCGGCGTGCGACTCGACCTGGACACCGAAGTCACCTACAGCACCCAGCCTGACTGGCTCGACCACTCGACCGACCCGCTCTGGGCTGATCCGGCGATACCGTCGGGCAACAGCCCGCCCAGCGAGCTGATCACGCTGAGGGCGATCGAGGTCGAGGTGTCGGCCACCGAGGACCCGGCCCTGGCCGACGTAGCGCTCGGCGGACCCGACACCATGCAGCGCCGCCGGATATTGCAGCACATAGTGCGCCAGCCGGTCTCGGCTTCCGACTGCGCCGGTGCGCAGAAAGAGTTCATCGGCTCGCTCAACGGGCTAGGCCTCAGCTTCGACGACAAGTCGATGCTGCTCGGGTCGACGACGTCGCTGCAGGTGTCGTTCAGCAATACGGTGAGCCAGCCGAGCCCGTGCGAGCCAACGGCGACCGGTGGTTACCTGGGCGCGGAGAACCAGCTGATCCGGGTGATGATCACCAGCGTCGACGCCAAGACCGGGGTGCCGACAATTGTCTGGGGGTTCGACAACGCCTCGTTCCTGTACCGGCTCAGTGCGGCCACGTCCGACTCGAACTCCAACACGACGACGGTCACGCTGGCCAGTTCTCCGGTGGACAGCTTCCACTTCCCGGCGCTCGGCCAGGCGGTCGAGTTGCTGCGCGACGCCGCGGCCCTCACCGCCACCGACTACATCGCCTCGCCAACCGGGTTCATATCCGCGCTGACCGCGGCCTATGACCCGACCCAGATGCAGCTCGTGTTCGCCGGACAGCCGCCGGACGACTACTTCTCCGCGACGCCGCAGCTTTACCTGCGGGTCTGGCAGGGGACGGCAGCCGCGCCGGTCGGCCAGGCGATCACGCTGGGCGACACCGGCCTCGCGGTCACGGTGAGCTCGTCCGGCAATTCTTTCAATATCGGCGATTTTTGGATTTTCGCGGTTCGGCCGATCGACCCGGCAATCGTGTACCCGCAGCGCTACCTCGACGCCCCGCAGCCGCCCGAGGGCCCGCGCACGTGGCTGTGTCCGCTCGCCGTGCTGACCTGGGCGGGCGGCGAGGCGAAGGTCGCGGGTTGCGTGCCGCCGTTCGAAAACCTGGTCGCGCTGACCGGGGCGAACAGCTGCGGATGCACGGTCACCGTCGGGCCGGCCGACGTCGCTGACGGGGCTGATCTGGCCGCGCTGGTCGCGAGCTACGCGGGCCGAGGGCCGGTTTCGGTCTGCCTCGAACCAGGCACGTACACGCTGTCCGAGCCGATCGTGCTCGGGACCGGCCTCGACGGTCTGACCTTGAAGGCCTGCGCTCCCGGCGTAATCCTGGCGGCGCCGCAGTCGCCTGGGCCGCAATTCAGCCTCGGCCTGATCGTCGTCCAGGGGATTGCGTCGATCACGATCGACGGAATCGAGCTGCACATGCCGCTCACCGGATTCACGCCCGCGTCCGGCGCGTTCTCCGCGCTCGGGGCGAACCAGCAGCTCATGGACGCGTTCGCCGCTGGTCTGCAGCTCGGGTTTGGCATCTCGGCCACCGACTCGACGTTCCTTTTGATCAAGGACTGCTCGTTCTACTATCCCGAGCCAGCTGCCACGAACGTGTTCGGCGCCGGAATCTACGCGACCGGCATGATGCCGAACCTCAAGCTGACCGGCTGCTCCTTCTTCGGGCCGCTCAGCCAGCCCGACGCGACTCCGTTCAACGACCTTGCCGCCGGCAACCAGGTGCAGCCGCCGTACCAGCTGAACTTCGGTTACCTGCACGTGCCGACCGTGCCGATCACCGAGGTCGGCAGCATATCCGCCAACGTGCTGCTGCGCGACGCCCTGATCGAGCGGTGCGTGTTCCAGGGCACGACCGTTCCGGTGCTGGCGATGGCCCGCCTCGGGAGCGTGCGAGTCAGCCAGAACGCGGTTCGCGACTGCTACGGCGGATTCTGGCTGGTCTCGGTGGCGGGCGACACGTCCATCGCCTTGTTCGACGAGATCGCGATCGGCAACAGCGACACGTACCGGCAAACGGCCACGGCGGGCTTCGCCGCGGTGCTCGACCGCATCTTCGTGATGGCCTCCGCGATGGGGCGAGTGCTCCCGACCACTCCGCCCGCCAGTAACGCGCGTCCGATCCGGCGCGTCATAGTTCAGAGTTCCGATGAGAACCGGGCGCTCGCGAGGTCGACGTTCGCGGCGATCTACCGGGCAGCCGTCGCCGCTCGACGCCCAAGTGCAGCTCCAGCACCCTCAGCGCGCGTTCAGTCCTCAGCCCAAGCTGATTCTCCGGCCCAGGCTAAGTCCGCGGCGCCACCGGCAGAAGCAGCTCCCGCTACCGGGCCAGACGACCTGCCGGCCGCATTCGACTTCATCTTCGAGCCGCAGCAGTTCGTGCCCAGGCTTCTGATCCCCACCGCCGAAACGGGCTACGGGCTGATCATGCGAATCGACGTCAGCGACTGCCAGGTCGACGCCGTCGTTGCCAGCTCGTACTCGGGCGCCGGCCTTCTCGTCATCGACTTCTCCCAGACCCAGGGCTCGGTGATCGTCGACGGCTGCCGGATGAGGACTAGGTTCCCCTGGGGCGAGACGGCGTTCTTCCTCTGGCCGGTCGAGGCGACCATCACCGGCAACATCATCGCCAACGAGATCGGGCTGCCGATAGAGCCTTCCACGCAGGACCCCGACAGCTACAGCATCACGATGTTCCCGCTGTCCCCGTTCGGCGACCCGGCGATAGCGATCACCGGCAACGTGTTCATCGACCCGACGATCCTGCCGCCGCGTCCCTCGTCCATACCTGCGCCGCTCAACCAGTGGAACATCCTCAACACCGTGATCGCCTACGTCGCGCCGCCAATCGTGTCTGGCCTGTCACCAACGTCGGGCTCGGCTACCGGAGGGGATTCCGTGACCATCACGGGCAGCGGGTTCGCCTCCGCGACGGGAGTCTCCTTCGGTACCGCACCCGCCGCGATTGTGGACGTCGGCTCCGACAGCCAGATGACGGTGACGAGCCCAGCCGGCTCGGGGACTGTCGATGTCACGGTGGCCTCGTCGGCCGGAACGTCGACGACCAACCCGGCGGACCAGTTCACCTACTTCCTACGCCCCCGACCAGGCCCAAGACCATTCGGCGCCGCACCAGCCAGCGCCGACAAGCCGTCTACCGCCTCAGAGCCCGACCAGCCCACGACCGACGAACCCGCGACCGACCAGCCCACGACCGACCAGCCCACGACCGACCAGCCGGCGACCGACCCAGCGCAATCGGATAAACCAACCTCGAAAAATCCGATTTCGGATAAACGCATATCGGAGAAACCGGCGTCAGCCGGGTCGCTGCCGGAATCCAAGACACCACAGACCTCTAGAATTGCCAGCACAGGCGTCACGAGGCCGATGAAGCGCCCGGACCAGCCCTCTCCGCCTCCCGCAGATTCGTAACCCCGCGGGAGTGGGTGAGGCAGCGAGACCGGCCCTTGGCCAATCTCGCCCCCACTTGACGACCGGTCGAACCGGGCCACACCTCCAACTGGAAGCCGGATGAATGCCCGAGTCCGCCTCGCCGGCCAGCCGCCCCAGCGAAGGTCGATCCGCGAACCCACCTAGGCCGCGACCGGCCCAGACCAGGTGAATTCACGCATCCACCTCACCCGCTCGCCCGGCCTCGCGATGGATTGCCACATCCGGCAGGCAAATCGGGTGTGAATCCCCGAACCCATCGCGCGAGGAGTCAGCCGAGATCCGCGAACGACAACGTCGGGTCGGCGTTGCTGCTGAGGGCGGGGCACTAGGTCAGCCCGCGCTAGCTCTGGCCAGCC
The DNA here is from genome assembly GCA_963769145.1 of uncultured Actinomycetota bacterium. Taxonomy (GTDB): domain Bacteria; phylum Actinomycetota; class Actinomycetes; order Streptosporangiales; family Streptosporangiaceae; genus Chersky-822. Next base: position 1,128,501 of record CAVYKS010000004.1, on the reverse strand, counting down.
CGGGCCAGTCGACCGGCGCTGTCAGGCCCGACCAGCCGGCTACTGGACAGTGACGGAGGTCTGGCCAGCCGAGGTTACTGTGACGACGCCGCCCCAGGTGCAGGTGCACTGAGACGAGTCGTCCAGGGCCGCGACCTCGGTGATCGTGACCCTCGTCGAGCCGGGTGTCCAAGGCGCCAGCACCGGCAGGCACGGCTGCGGGGTCAGCACACCGCCCGCGGCTGTCGTCGCGGAAGCCACCTGCGGGTTCGACAGCGACATGCACATGCCGAACGGCGGTATGTTCGCGGGCGCGACGTCGGTCACGACGCCCGCCGGGGTGGTCGCCGACGTCTGCGTGCCGGAGGCGGCGAACGTCGCCGGTGTCGTGCCGAACGAGCACTGCAGCGTCGCCCCGGTGCAGACCATCGCCATGGCGTCCTCCGGGTCTTGGCGTTAGCAGCGACAGCCATTTTCCCAGGAACCACCCTCTCGTGAAAAGACTTCGCGCCTCCGGGCTTGATCCTGACGCGACGTCATGTCCTAGCGTCGTCGTCATGGCGAACGTAGACCACACCGGCGCGGCCACACCCGCGTCGTCGCGCACCTGGAAGGTCGGAGAACTGGCCAGGGCAACTGGCCTCACGGTCCGTGCCTTGCACTACTACGACCAGATCGGCCTGCTGACGCCGTCGCGCCGGTCGCTGGCTGGCCACCGGCTGTATGGCGGGGTCGATGTAGCGCGGCTCTACCGGATCGGCCTTATGCGCAGGCTCGGGTTCCCGCTTGACCAGATCGCGTCGGTGCTCGATAACCCTGAGTGGCAGCTCGCCCCGGCAGTCAACCGCCATCTAAACCACACGCGGGAACGGGCGGCGATCGCCACCCGACTCTGCACCAGGCTGACCTCGATGGCAGCCGAACTCACCAAGCACGACAACCCGTCGCCTGAGCAACTGTTCTCAACACTGGAGGAGATGACCATGCTGGACGGCACCATTCACAGCACGACGGGGATGCTCGTCTACGACGACCTCGCGGCCGCTTTTGACTACATCGTCCGAGTGTTCGGGCTTGCCGCCGGACCGGTCGAGTACGACGACGAGGGGCATGTGGTCCACGCCGAGGTGCGAGCCGGCGACCAGGTCATCATGCTGCACCCGTCCGGCTGGGAGTTCCACTCACCTCGGACGCTTGGCGGCGTGTCCGGGATGACGATCATCGCCGTGGACAACGCGGACGCCCACTGCGCGCGCAGCGTCGGCGCTGGCGCCGACATCGCGCTCGAGCCAACCGACCGGCCTTACGGAGTCAGGGAGTATGGCGCCCGCGACCCAGAAGGCCAACTCTGGTTCTTCCACTCTCCGCTCACCTGAAAGCCCTCACCTGAGCGTCAGCGCAGCCAGGGGTGCGCAGTCGACGTGCCGCAGCTTGTCCGGGTTGCGGATCAGCCGGATCGCCGTGATCTTCTCGTCCGCGCCCACGTCAACGACGGCGACGCTGTCCGGCACCCCTTCCGAGGTCACCAGCACCCCGGGCTGGCCGTTGACCAGCGCCGACCACGCCCCCGTCGCCGACAGCTTCGGTATCACGCCGAGAAACCAGCGGGCCACGTGGTCGGCGCCGCGCACCGGGCGAAGCGCCGCCCGGATCTTGCCGCCCCCGTCGGTCCAGACCGTGACGTCGGGGGCGAGCACGGCCATCACCTGGTTCAGGTCCCCGCCGACGCAGGCCGCGAGGAACTCGTCGGTGACGCGGCGGCGGACGTCGGGGGGCGCCTCGTACCTCGGCCGCCGCGCCTGGACGTGCGAGCGGGCCCGGCTGGCGACCTGACGCACGGATGTCTCCGTCCGGTCGAGCATCCCCGCTATCTCGCCGAACGTAAAGCCGAAGACCTCGCTGAGCACGAACACCGCTCGCTCGAGCGGCGACAAGGTCTCTAGCACCACGAGCATGGCGAGCGACACCGCCTCGGCCCGCTCAACCGAGCTGCTCGCGTCGTCCTCGACAACGACCAGTGGCTCAGGCAGCCAAGGCCCCACGTACGACTCCCGGCGGACAGTCGCCGAGGTGAGCCGGTTGAGCGAGGCGTTGGTGACCATCCGCGCGAGGTACGCGCGCGGATGATCGACGCCGTCGGCCGCCGCGGCGCTCCACTTCAGCCAGGCGTCCTGCAGCACGTCCTCGGCGTCGCCGACGCTGCCAAGCATGCGGTAAGCGATGCCGAACAATGCCGGGCGGTGCTTCTGGAACACGGCCAGAGCGGGGTCCGCGACGTCGCTCATTGCGCGGACGGCCCAGACGGCGCGACCGGTGTCGGGGGCACCTGGCAGCGGTCGGAGAAACCCTGGCTACGAAGTCCGAGCGCGGTGTTGACCCGGCTGCGCAGGTTTTCGATGCCGACCATGACGGTCAGTTCGACGAAGGCGGGCTTTCCGAGCAAAGCCTGCAAGCGGGCGGCCTGGTCGTCGGTCACGGCCGGCTTGGTCTCGCACATCGCCTCGGCGTACTCCATGACCGCGACCTCGGTGTCGGAGAACAACTCACGGTGCTCACGCCAGGAGGGCACGGCGTTGAGCTTGTCGCTGGAGATGCGGAGCTTGCGCGCTTCGGCCTAGCCGAAGTCCATGCACCAGGAGCAGCCGATGCGAGCGGCCGCGACCACGACCGCCAGCTCCTTGAGCACCGGGTCTAGCTTGTTGAACTTTGCGACGGCCCGTTCGAAACGCAGGTCCGCCCAGAGCACGCGAGTGTTGTGGCCCAGCGCGAGGCCGGGTTCGAGAACGTCCCCGTAGGTCCGCCGGGAGTACCACTCAAGCACTTTGATGAAGAGGGTCGCAGGCGGGTCGAGCGATATCCGAGCCATGACAGTGTGCCTCCTCGTGCCGCGTTGCAACCAGCCTTCGCCAGCTAAGACAAGGAAGCCCCGCCATCCGTGACATTGCCCCACCAGGCCCGCAAACCGGCGGGCCCGGCGGGCGCATCATCACGCCGCGAAAGGGCCTGACTACAGGTGGAAGGCCTTGACCATAGTGGGGAACTTGTTCGCCATGTTCAGCTTGCGCAGGCCAAGCAACTGCTCAGCGGTGCCGAGCAGCGCGTAGTGGTTGAACAGAGTCTTCGACTTGGTGCCAGCCTTGGTGCTCGGGCTGATCACGATCGCGGCGATGTGGCAGCCGATGTCGGTGGCGTTGGTGGCGCACCGGGTGGACGTGCCGCCCTCGCCTTCGTCCCAGGTGACGAACACCACGGTCGATCCAGCCCGGTACTCACGGCTGTTCAAGATCGTCGGCAGATTGGCCGCCAGCCACTTGTCGCCGTCGGGGACGGTGCCGTCGTGCATGTCGTCGATCAGGTTCGGCGTGATGAAGGAGAACGCGGGCAGCCTGTTATGCGAAAGGTCTCCGGCTAGCCGACCGAACGGCACGTCGAACTTGCCGCAGCCCTTCAGCTTGGTGTAGTACGCCGCCGGGTTGTGCCGCACCGCGTATTCGCCAGCGTTGGTCTTGTGGCAGGTCGCCGGCATCGACTCTTCGTAGGAACGCCAGCTCTCACCCTCGCCAAAGATGCTGGGCGCTGAGGTCAGGCAACTTCCGGCGGGGTCGCAATCGCTCACGAACCGGGCCAGCGTCGGGAGGCCGACTCCCGAGGTCGCCGCGACGTAGTTCGGCAAGCTGGGGTGAGTGATGTTGTGGTAGTTCGTGGCGAGCCCGCACTTGCCGGCTATCGAGTTAATGAACCGAGCCTGCTTCGAGCCGATGATCGTGCTGAAGCTGTGGTTCTCCATGAAGATCCAGATCACGTGCGTGTACCGGCGCGGCGCCGCGCGATCAAGGCAAGGTCTCGCGGCGCTCGGCGTCACTGCGGGTACCGCGGCCTTCGATGGCACCGACGCGGATGCCGACACCCCGGATACACAGCCCAGCAGCGTGAATGCCCCAGCCCCGATCGCAGCTAGCTTGACCCACATATAGACGTCAGCTCCTTCGTGGTCGATCTGCTGCCTAATACGGTAAGTGTCCCGCACTCCTCGGCGACATGGCAGACGATCGTGCTTGGGTCAGACCTGTGATCACGTATGAGGTTCCCGACACGGCCGTTAACGCACACGATCTCACCGTCACGTTCGCCGGAAGTGGCGACGCGTTCGGCAGCGGCGGCCGGCATCAGGCCTGCGTCCACCTGAAGGGTGGGAGCGGGCGGGAGGAAGATCGGCTGCCCGATCCCCTCGGTCCCGTGCTGCTGGACTGCGGCGCCACCTCGCTAACCGCGCTCAAGAGCCTCGGCCTCGACCCCGGCGAGATCGGCGCCGTGTTCGTCTCGCACCTGCACGGTGACCACTTCGGCGGCCTGCCGTTCCTTATACTCGACGGCCAGTTCTCCCGCCGCACCAAGCCGCTGATCGTCGCTGGCCCGCCCGGTATTGGCCGTCGCCTCGCGGAAGCGATGGAATGCCTGTTCCCCGGTTCATCCACCGCTCCGCGCCGCTTCGCCACCGAGGCGATCGAGCTCCCGCTCGGGTCGACCACGACCGTGGCCGGGTTGGCGGTCACCACCTGGGAAGCCGACCATGCCAGCGGAGCGCCGGCCCTCATCCTGCGGCTGAACCTGGCCGACCGGACTCTCGCCTACACCGGCGACACGGCCTGGACCGGCGCGATCATCGAGGCCGCCGCCGACGCCGACCTTCTGATCGCCGAAGCCTATTACCGGGACAAACGTATCCCCTACCACCTCAGCCAGGCCGATCTGCGGGCTCACCAGCACCTGCTGACCGCGCGGCGCGTCATCCTCACCCACCTGTCAGCCGACATGCTCGACCACCCCAAGGAGACGGTCTTCGAAGCCGCGCACGACGGGCTCGTCGTCAGGCTGTAGCCGACTGCCGCTGCGATACCGGCCGGGAAGACCCGGCCGGTATCGTATGCCGGGTGTTGACCGGAACCTACCGCGATCTCTTCGCCGCAATAGCCGGCTGCGCCGCCGGTCTGACCGGCCTGCTGTTCGTCGCCATGTCGGTGTCACCCTCCCGCGGCAAGGCCGCGAGCGCCCACGTCGTCCAGCAGGTGCGGGCGGCAGCAGCATTGCTCGCGTTCACCAACGCGCTCGCGGTTTCGCTGTTCGGCCTAGTGCCCGGCACCAACGTCGGATACCCGGCGTTCGCACTCGGGATCATCGGCTTGATGTTCACCGCCGCCGGCACCCGATCGATCTTCTCCACCCGGTCCATGCTGCGCCAGCACTGGCGACGCCAGGTCGGCCTGATCGGCCTCCTGCTGGCGATCTTCGGCAGCGAGCTAGTGAACGGCGTCATCGTCCTGGTCCACCCGAGCACTATCAACTCGGTCCAGGGAATCAGCTACGCGATCGTCGCCTCGCTGATCGTCGGCGTCGCCCGAGCATGGGAACTAGTAGGCGACCGCGACACCGGCATCATCGCCTCGATCGCCGTCCTAGCCGGCCACGACCACCCATTGTCCGCCCTAACCACCCCCGACCCTGAGTCCGACCCTGAGCCGCCCTCCGCCAGCGGCGGCCCGGATGGCATTGCTGCTCAGTGAGGAAGTAGCCGGCGAGTGCCGGCGTTGATGATGATGACGATAATGATCACCTTCCCGCGCTTAGCGATGATGATGACGACGACCGTCGAGAGAGCTGGGTGGTCGCCATTGCGGATGACTCCGGCGCAGCCCTTCACGTTGCTGACGGTGAGCTGAGCCTGCTCAAGCGGCATGACCGGTAGCTTGGACGTGAGCGTCAGGGCGCCTGTGCTGTTGGTGTAGAAACCGGGCACCGAACCAGTCACCGTGAAGGTGCAGGCAGTCATGGATACCGATGCGCTGATGCCGCCGACTACCACGTCGGTCTGGCCTTTGGCGTTGGTTGCCGAATCGGCCTCGATCGAGTACGGGAGCGCGCCGAGCTTTGTTCTCACCGCGCCCAGCGGGCCGGTGCAGTTGCTGAAGCCGAGGGTCTTGAGCGAGCCGATCGTGAACGGCGCGGCGCCGTCCTGCCTAGCGTTGGGAACCGAGCCGGTGCCGGTCGACGCCGGGGTCTTTCCCTTGCTTGAGCAGGTCAGTCTCACCTTCGCGCCGTTGCCGACCTCTGACAGCACCACTTTGCTGGCCGTCGCGGTGAAGTTCCCTCCGCCGGTGACAGTTGCGCTGGTACCTGGAGGCGGGCAGTCGGTGGCGGGCAGCGGGGTGACGGTGAAGCTGTAGTCCAGGCCGGTAGCCGGGCCGCTGCTGTCGTTGACGACGAAGTCCAGCACGGCCGGGCCGCCGGCGTAAGCGCCGTGGAACAGCAGCGGCGGGCCGCCGAAGTTGCTGGTCGCCGTTGGGCTCGTCTGGTGGGCGAGCGGCGCCGGACCGCCGTTGAGGAACACGCCGACCTGGTTGTCGGCCAGGGCGGCGCCGTTCACCTCGGCGCATCCTCGGAACGTAAAACTAGCGTCGTAGACGTAGAAATTCGGCGCGCCCTCGTTACCGTCCCGGCCGTTCGGCTGCGGCCCGACCCACTTCGACCCAGGCAGCGGCGCTGACCAGCCCGCGAACGGCGTCTTGATGACAAACGGGTGCACCGTGCCCGGCACCGTCGACTTCGGCAACGGCTTGCACTTCGGCTTGACCGGGTCCACCGTCACCGACTTCGGCGACGGGGTGGGGCTGAAGCAGAACGAGGTGCGCGGGTCCAGTCCCTTTTTCGTCGTGGTCGTCCCGCTCGCCCCCGTCACGCAGTCGGTGGACGGTAGCGGGGTGACGGTGAAGCTGTAGTCCAGGCCGGTAGCCGGGCCGCTGCTGTCGTTGACGACGAAGTCCAGCACGGCCGGGCCGCCGGCGTAAGCGCCGTGGAACAGCAGGGGCGGGCCGCCGAAGTTACTGGTCGCCGATGAGCTCGCCTGGCTGGCGAGCAGCGTGCCGTTGAGAAACACGCCGACCTGGTTGTCGGCCAGCGCCGCACCGTTCACCTCGGCGCATCCTCGGAACGTAAAACTAGCGTCGTAGACGTAGAAATTCGGCGCGCCCTCGTTGCCATCCCGGCCGTTCGGCTGCGGCCCGACCCACTTCGACCCAGGCAGCGGCGCTGACCAGCCCGCGAACGGCGTCTTGATGACAAACGGGTGCACCGTGCCCGGCACCGTCGACTTCGGCAACCGCTTGCACTTCGGCTTGACCGGGTCCACCGTCACCGACTTCGGCGACGGCTTGGGGCTGAAGCAGAACGAGGTAAACGGGTCCAGCCCCTTCTTCGTCGTGGTCGTCCCGCTCGCCCGCGTCACGCAATCGGCGGCCGGCAGCGAGGTGACAGTGAAGCTGTAATCCAGGCCAGTAGCCGGGCCGCTGCTGTCGAAGACCACGAAGTCCACCACGGCCGGGCCACCGGGATAGGCGAGGGCGAAGGACAGTGGCGGGCCGCCGAAGTTACTGGCCAACGAGGTGCTGCCCTGATCGGCGATCAGGCTGCCGTTCAGGAACACCCCGACCTGATTGTCAGCCAGCGCCTGCCCGGCCACCTTGGCGCATCCCTTGAACCTGAAGGTGGAGTCGTAGACGTAGTAGCTCGGCGCGCCTTCGCTGCCGTCCTGGCCGTTCGGCTGCGGCCCGACCCATTTCGACCCTGCCAGCGGCACTGACCAGCCCGCGAACGGCGTCTTGATGACGAACGGGTTCACCGTGCCGGGCACGGTCGACTTTGGCAACCGCTCGCACTTTGGCTTCACCGGGTCGATGGCGACCGACGATGGCGACGGCGTGGGGCTGAAGCAGAACGAGGTACCCGGGTCCAGTCCCTGCGTCGTCGTCGCCGTCCCGCTCGCGCGGCTCAGCGAAGCCGAGTGCGTCGTGACCGAAGCGCCCTGTGCGAAAGCCGGGACAGCACCGGCTCCGGGAACGACGCCAACCGCGAAAATCGCGGCGAAGACTGTGAATAGCCTCCGATAATGGCGCCGACCGCTTTTCGACGAAATCCTCTTATCAGAAAAATGCACACCAAAACCTGGCATCGCCCCTCCCCCGCTCTCGGTAAACCCATGACGACGCCATGTGATGATTTGGGGTATTTAGGAGCGCCATCAGGTCACAACATTGCCAGGCCGATACCCGCAATGAGTGAGCGCCATTAGTGTATGACTACGCCGATGATTACACAATAGGCGGCAACGGAATGGTTGACCGCGGTGACCGGATTATTTGTACGCGAATTCATGATCGTGGAAGGAACCGTCGTTGCTGGTCACCGGGGAAGTTGCCGACCGACGGCGGTTGCAAACAGCGCCGCGAATGAGGATTCGCTGGCGGCTGCGTCCATGTCGTCGCGGGACTGCTAAGCAACCTCGCGCGCGACTCGTTCCAGCTTCGCCCAGTGCTGCTCCCACCACGCCTTGTCGTCGGTAGGCAGGTTGGAGTTGTCAGGCCTGATCCCGGCCGCACCATCGATCGTCTCGCGCAGGATGTCCGCGTGCCCGGCGTGACGCTGGCTCTCCGCGATCATGTGCACCAGGACGAGGCGCAGCGTCACCTCTTGCCGACCCGGCGGCCACCACGGCACGTGCCCGGCGGCGTCGAGGTCTAGGTCGGCGATCGTCGCGTCCGAGTGCGCCCATACCCGCCGGTACAGGCCGACGATCATCTCACGTGACTCGTCGGCCGTCGCCCAGAGGTCCGCGACGAGCACGTCAGGCCCGAGCGCCTCGGCGTCGAACTCGCCGAGGTCAACCATCCAGGGCAGCTGCTCCCCGAACGGCCGCCCGAAGGTGTCACCGAAGTATGCGATCTCCGTCGAGGCGAGGTGCTTGACGAGGCCGAGCAAGTTGGTGCCCGTCGGGGTCATCGGATGGCGGGCGTCATACTCACTCAGCCCGTCGAGTTTCCACAGGATCGCGTCACGAGCCTGTTGCAGGTAGCGCTGCAAGAACGCCTTCTCATCGGAGGAAGCCATGTCCGGCATTCTCGCAAACAGGACTGACAGCCACCCGCAAGCCGGGCCGGCCCTTCCCGGCCAGGCCGACGCCCCTCGGCTTAGCCGGCCCGGGGCACCGCTGTGGCCCTGACCGGCGACTTCGGGGCTGGATGCTCGACGAGCGCGATCACCCGGCTCGCCATGAACCTTGCGGTCCGCACCGTTGTGCCGCCTCTCGTAAGCTCGCTGACCTCGACCAGGCCGCGCCTGTTCACGACCTCCACCCGCCGTCCGGCCCGGGTGGCTGCCACCTGATATGTCTTCGTCTGGTCGCCCGCATCCACGACGATCTCGACCCAGTCGCCCCTCACGACGGACCGGTCCTCGATACGCGCGAACACCGCTGGGTGCCCATGTCAAATACGTACCCATCCCGACGGATAAGACGCAGCCGGGACGCCGATTGCTACCATCCACGCATGGGACTATTCAAGAGACATTCACCTCAGCAGCCTACAACTGATACTAAATCATCTGATGTGCCTAAAACCGCTTCCGCGCCAACCTATGTCGGCACGCCGTCACCTGGGGTTCCGGATCTCAGCGCCGAGCTGAAGCGGCAATTGCAGACCGCACGGGCCAGGGTTTTTGCCTACTCGGATATGGTCAAGCAAGTTGACTGCGCTCGCTGCGGCGCGCCGAAGCAACTACCGTCCAAGACTGCCTACGTGTATTGCGATAATTGCGGATCACTGACCGACTACGACTTTCGCATTGCCAACTTTGACACGAATGCGGCACTCACGAATCAGGTGTTCGCCTATCTCGTCGGGCCGGTCCAGCCGGCCCTCGACATCTGCGCGGCCACTGGCGACAAAGAGCGCTATCGCAGCTTGATCACGCCTGTCTTCGCCGAATGGGTCAGGCAGTGCCCGCAAGCTAACTCACCACAGACCACCTCGGACCCGGAGTTCGCCCAGCGCCAGGTCCACTACCTGGTCGAAGCCATGGTCGCCAGGGACTTCGACAAAAGCGCGCATCAGGTCGGCCTGCAACTAGTGGCGGCGACGAGAGCGCTGCAGCGGATCCCGCAACCCGACGGGAGCTTCTTCGTCAGTGACGGCATCTGGCAGGTCGCCTCGCTGTACAAGCAGCAGATGGAGATGGGCTACAAGCTGCTGGCGGATCAGGGCGTGCTCGAACTCGACCCAGAACAGGCTCCGGTCTCGGTCTGGCTGCGCATGGAATACACGGTCTTCTGCCAGAACTGGCTGTCCAAGATTCCGCCCGCCGACCGGGACCGGTTCCTCGAGTTCTTCGGCCTCAAGGGCGAGTACACGAAAATGAAGATCACCACCACCGACACGAAGAAGTGCGGCGGTTGCGGCGACGAACTCAAGACGGTACCGGGTGCGGAGGCCGTGGTCTGCGAGTCGTGCGGGAAGAAACTGGACATCGCCGGTGGCGCGGTGCCGTGCCAGAACTGCGGCGCTTCGCTGTCGTTCCCGGTGCGGACGACCACGATCGACTGCCCGTACTGTCATGCCACCACCCACCGGGCCTGAGCCGAGCCCGACCGGGTGCTTGCGGCTCGCCTGACACACTGGGAATCATGGAGGCGGATCTTGTCGTCATCGGCGCGGGGGCGCTCGGCCTGAGCACCGCGCTGCACACGGCGCTAGCCGGCCGGTCGGTGGTAGTCGTCGACCGGGATCGCGCAGGATCCCAGGCGTCCGGACGCGCCGCCGGGCTGTTCAAGTCCGTTCAGGCCGACGAGTTGCGTACCGAGTTGGCCCGGCGCAGCATCGCGCGAGCGATCAGCTTCGCGGACTGGGCGGGGGCCGAGCTAGCCGTCGTCAGGTCGGGCAGCCTGCTGATCGCCAGGACCGACGAGCACAAGGCGTACCTGATGACGGAGGCGCGCCAGTCGAAGGCCTGGGGCGTGGACGTGCGGGAGGCCACCGCTGACCGTCCGTCGTACTACCACGGCGGGGGCAGCGAATTCGCGCTGTGGTGCCCTGAGGACATTTACATCGAAGAACCGATCGACCTCATCCGGGCTTACCTGACCGCCTGCCGGCTGCACGGCGTCGAACTGCTTGAGCACGAGCCCGTCGTGGCGATCACCACCTCGGCCGGCCGGGTCGCCGGGGTCGAGACGACTAACCGCGCTATCGGCACGACCGCGGTTGTCGACGCGGCCGGCGCCTGGACCAGGCAGCTCGCCGAACTAGCGGGCGCGGAAGTGGCCGTCGCGCCCGTCCGGCATCAGCTACTGATCACCGCGCCGACCGCCGACGTCGATCCAGCCGACTCGATTACCAGGGTCGTAGATGCGGCCGTGTACCTGCGCCCGGCCCGCGGCGGGCTGATGGTCGGAGGCTTCGAGGCCGACCCGCTGCCGGTCGACCCGCGCGCCGAACCGGCTGGCTTCGACACCGACGACGTACCGCTTGACCTCGACGTGCTGCGAGAGCTCGGCGGGAAGATCGAAGCCGAAGTACCGCACGCGACCACCGCGCCGGTGGCCGAGCACCGGGGCGGGCTGTTCACGATGAGCCCAGACGGGCGATTCGTCGCCGGACCGGTGCCCGACGTACCCGGGTTGTGGGTGGCTGCGGGCTGCAATGGATCTGGCTTCTCCTCATCGCTCGGACTCGGCGAGGCGCTGGCCGACTGGATCTGCGGCGAGGTGTCCGAGTCGCGGATTGGCGCGCTCTCGCCCGCCAGGTTCGGAGCGTTCACCGACGACGCGCTGGTCAGCGCCGGAGCCTGGCAATACGCCCACTTCTACGACCCCGCCGCATAGACGCCTTCAGAGCAAACTCGTAGATCTCCTATAGCTATCAGTGCTATACAAAGCTTCTAGTGTACTGATAGCTTGAGAGGAGCATCCATATTGAGCAAGTCCGCAAAGACCACAGGAGGTGGCATGGGCCCGACCGGCAAGGTCGATTCGTCGAGGGCGCACGGCGAGTGGCTGCGCACGCAGCGGCAGGCTCGCGGCTGGAGCGTTCCTGAGATGCGACGCCGGCTGCGCGAAGCCGCCAAAGAAGCCGGGGACAGCCTGCCGACCAATGACTGCCTGTCGGTGATGATCCACCGCTGGGAGGACGACCGTAGCGGCATCTCAGAGCGCTACCGGCTGCATTTTTGCAAGGCCTTCAAGATCCCGATCGACGAGTTCGGCCGCTTGCGCGCCGCACCCGCGCAAGCGCCCGGCGACCACGCTCTGGCGCTAGCCCTGGCCGTGCCTGCTCCCCCAGCCGGAGCCGCGACCCGGCCCGAGGACCGCAGAGTCCAAGCATCCAGCTTTGGCCGATCCTGGATTGAGCAGGAGATATCGATGACCGCGCACGAGAGCAACGACCACGCACAGCACACCGAGCGCCGCGACGCGGGCGAAGCCACCCTTGAGCACCTGCGCGCCGAGGTCGTCCGGCTGTCGCACGACTACATGACCGGCGAGCCGCTGACTTTATTCTTCGAGATGCGCCGCGTCCGCGACCAGATCTACGCGGCCCTGGACCGCAAGCTGTGGCCGCGGGACCAGTCCGACCTGTATTTCCTGCTCGGCTGCCTGAACAGCCTGATGGCCACCGCCGCCGACGGCCTGGGCAACACCGCCGCCGCCGAGGAACTGGCCCGGGCTGGTCTGGCCTACGCGCTGGCGATCGATCACCGCCCGCTGTCCGCCCAGCTGCGGCTCGGGCTGGCCGTCATCGCGCTGTACGCGAGCCAGCCGCGGCGATCGGCGGACATGGCCGCCCGCGGCCTGGAGCACCTGTCTGCCGGACCCAACGGCGCCCAGCTCCGGCTCGTCCAGGCCCGCGCGGCCGCCCGCCTCGGCGACGCCGACACCGCCAAGCAGGCGATCGCCACAGCGACCGAGATCAGGGACCACGACTACACCGACGAACTCGTCGAGATCGGCGGCGAGTTCGGGTTCTCCCGGGCCAGCCAGCACTACTACGCCGGTTCGGCGGTAGCCGAGATGGACGGCGCCGAAACCGACGCGATCGCCGAACTGGGCCGAGCCATCGAACTGTACGCGGCCGGGCCAGAGCCCGGCGAGCACCACAGCCTGTTCTGCAAGATGATCGCGCGCGTCGACCTCGCCGGAACCTGGCTCCGGGCCGGCCAGCTCGAGCCCGCCGTCTCGGTCGCAGGCCCCGTCCTCGCACTTCCGTTCAGCCAGCGAATATCCAAGCTGCCCAAACGCTTCACCCGGGTCAGGTCTGCGCTCGCCGCCCCCCGGTACCAAGGCTCAGCCGAGGCCAGGGACTTCGACCGGCAAATCGAGCAGTTCTGCCGCGACACCATCGCCGCCCAGCTACACGACCTACCCGCAAGCCTGAGCTAGAAGAACACGCCTTGCACCGGCGTCCGGCGCGGGTTGAGCCGCCGGGCGTGGTTGCCAACCACCAGGTGACGCGGCCCCTTTCGCCCTCAGCAGCGTGGCCTCCGCGCTGTCGCCATGGCGACAGCGCGGGCCCCTAGCTGTCACGGGTTCTAGCGGCCGGCTGACTCGCAGGCTCGTCCGGCGGCGGTGGCGATCGCGCCGGGTCGGAACAGGCCGGCCGAACCGTCGCCGGTGGAACCTGAGGTCGCCGGGAGCGCGAACCACGCGAACCGCTGCACGTAGGACAAGTGCTGCAACATGGACGTGGCCGCCGTCACGAACGCGGCCTGCTGGCGGGCGGTCGGGAATGTCACCGTGGAGGCGAACCTGATCAGCGCGAACTCGGTCAGCCAGATCGGCAGCTTGTACCGGGCGTGGATTGCCTGCAGGTACGACTTCAACTCGCCAACGGCGGGTTTGGTGCGGAAATCGCCGCCGTACCAGTGCGCGGTTATGAAATCGACCCGGTAATGGCGAGCCCGCGCGCCGCGCATGAACCGGTCGAGCCAGGCACCACGGGTCGCGGCGTCGGTGGCAACCGCCGGGCTGCCCAGCTTCATCTTGGTGGCGATGAGCCGGGGCCAGAGGTTCAGCGCCTGGGACACCGTCATGTTGGACTGGCCGGCGTTGTCGGGCTCATTGAAGCCGAGCAAGTAGCGGCCTTCCCGCTTGACCTGCTGGAGGTTCGCGGTCGTTACGCTTCCCGGACCCCAGATCATCGGCACGAAGCTCACACCGCGCGGGCTGGAAATGCCGTGGTAGTTGGTCGCCCAGGTGAAATACCAGGACGCGCCGGACTTGGCGAGTGCTCGGTCCACGCCATTGAACACCCAAGCGCTGACGCCTTTCTTCGGATCGAGCCGGGCGGCCGGCCGGGCGGTCGGCCGGGTCGGCCCGGCCGCGGCCACGCTGGTGGCCGCGGTAACCGCGATGCCGATCGTGGCGGCTGCCACAGCGGCTACCACAATGGCCGGCCTAACCTGGCTCCGCGTCACCGAGTCACCTCACTTTTCGCCTGGCCGACGGAATCCGCACCAATCTCACGATACGGTCGGGCGGGCGACTCCGCCGCCGACTCGGGGTGGATGTACCGGCCGCCGCGTAGCAGCGACGCGACTCCAGCGATCACCGCCAGCGCCGCGGCGACCGCGAACACGACGAGCAGGCCCTGGTGGAACGGCCCGGAGATCAGCGCGGGAAAGAACCGGTTGCCGGTGAGCACGTGCTGATTCCTCGCGGGCAACGAAGCCAACGCGCCGGTCGAGGCGAGCAGATGCTGGACTGGGTTCACCCCGAGCACCGCCGCGAACAGCGACGAGACCGGCGGCAGTGACCCGATGTGCTGGGCGATGGACAGCGGCACGCCCTGACGGACGAGCCCGCCGGTGAGCGTCTTCGGCAGGCTGGCCGCCAGGCCGACGATCATCAGCGAGAAGAACACCCCGATCGACAGCGCCGTCCCCGAGTTCTGGTAGGTCGAGCGCATCCCTGAGGCAACCCCGCGCTGCCGCGCTGGGACGCTGCTCATGATCGACGCCGCGTTCGGCGCGGCGAACATGCCGCCGCCGATCCCATTCGCGCCGATGAGCAGGGCGAACACCCAGTAAGGGAAGCTCACCGGCACGAACATCAGCCCCACGAAACTCAGCCCGAACACCGCCATCCCGGCGGTGGCGAACCCGCGAGCTCCGAACCGGTCGGACAGCGTTCCGGAGATCGGCCCGGAGACGAGGATTCCCGCGGTCAGCGGCAGCAGGAAGATCCCGGCCCACAGCGGAGTGGCGCTGTAACTGTAACCATGCAGCGGCAGCCAGATCCCCTGGAGCCAGATGATCAGCATGAACTGCAACCCGCCTCGGGCGATCGCCACCATCAGGCCCGCGATGTTGCCAGCGGTGAACGCCCTGATCTTGAACAGGCTGAGCTGGAACATCGGATCGCCGACCCGGCGCTCGATCACCGCGAACGCCGCGAGCAACGCGATCCCGCCGACCAGTTCGGCGATGACCACCGGGTTCGCCCAGCCCATCGTGTGGCCGTAATACGGCTGCAGTCCTTCGGTGATGCCGATCAGGATCGCCCCGAGACCGACAGCGAACGTCACGTTGCCCCACCAGTCGATCCGGCCGCGGTGCCGTTCGCCGTTGTCGCGGAGCTTGCGGTAGGCCCAGACCGTCCCGAACACGCCTACCGGCACGTTGACCCAGAACACCGCACGCCAGTCGATCGCCGCGAGCAGGCCGCCGGCGACCAAGCCGACGAACTGCCCGGCGATCGCGGCGACCTGGTTGGTGCCAAGCGCGAAGCCGCGCTGATCGGCCGGGAACGCGTCGGTGAGAATCGCCGCCGAATTGGCGGTCAGCATGGAGCCGCCGATGGCTTGAAGCACTCGCCAGCCGATCAGCCAGAGCGCCCCGTGCCCGCCGCGGAACGGATCGAACGACAGCAGGATCGACGCGATCGTGAACACGGCGAAGCCGCTGTTGTAGATCTTGACCCGGCCGAACATGTCGCCTAGGCGGCCAACCGTGACCACAAGCACCGCCTGGATCAGCCGGTACCCCATGATCATCCACAGCAGGTAGCTGATGCTGCCGGGCGCCAGGGGATCGAGGTGGATGCCGCGGAAGATCGCGGGGAGCGCGATGATCACGATCGAGCCGTCGAGTGCCGACATGAACACCCCGGCGGTCGTGTTCGACAGCGCCACCCACTTGTAGCGGTCCTCGTGGCGGTCGTCCGTCCGTGAAATCGTATCCATCAGATGCTCTGCGCCAGCCGCTCGAGCAGCGGCACGGCCACCTTAAGCTGCTCTAGCTCGGACTCGCTGAACCCGTTAGACAGCGCGGCGGCCAGCCGCTCGGTCCGGGCGTTCCGCTTGTCGCGCAGCGCCTTAACCCCCGCGTCCGACAGCGAGATGACCACCCGCCTGCCGTCCTGCGGATCGGAGTGCCGCTCGACGAACCCGCGCGCCTCGAGCGCGCTGAGCGTCGCCCCCATCGACTGCGGACTGATCTGCTCAAGCCGGGCGAGCGCGCTCGCCGTCGCTGGCCCGCCCCGGTCGAGCCGGGCCAGCGCCGAGCTCTCCGGCGTCGTCAGCTCGCCTTCAGCCTGCACCAGCCGCAGCCGCCGGACCAGCATGCCAATGCTGACTCGCAGCCCAGCGGCGACGTCCGCCGCATCCAGTTCCTCGTCCATATAGTAAGTCTAAACTGATAAGTTCAGCCTTAGCAAATTTCGCGGGGAGGACACAAAGCGATTGAATACCGCCCATGAGCGGAGAACCTAAGCAGATCGGGATAGTCCTCTTCGAGGGGACCGAGGAACTCGACGCGATCGGGCCGTGGGAGGTGCTGTCCTACTGGACGCACGCTCATCCCGACGATGGTTATGCCGTGAGTTGCCTATCCGCCGAGGGCGGCCTGACCACGTGCGCGAAAGGTCTTGTCGTCTCCGCGCACCACTCGTTCGCCGACGCTCCCCCGCTCGACGTGCTGATCTATCCAGGCGGCTATGGCACCCGGCCGCAACTTCGGGACGAGGCCTGCCTGGATTGGGTGCGCGGCCAAAGAGCCGCCGTGCCGCTGATGACCAGCGTGTGCACCGGGTCGCTGGTCTACGCCGCGGCTGGCTTGCTGGCTGGCCGGCCGGCCACAACCCACTGGGCGTCACTCGACCTGCTCGCCAAGCTTGACCCGACGATCGAGGTGCGCCCGGACGACCGGTTCGTCGACGACGGAGACATCATCACCGCGGCGGGCGTCTCGGCGGGTATCGACATGGCATTGCACCTGGTCGCCCGCCTGGCTGGCGCCGACCGTGCCCGCGAAGTACGGCGCGGCATTCAGTACGACCCGGCCCCGCCCATCTAAAATCCCAAGCCTCCCCTAACCCCCCACCCGCCCCGCGCGCGTAGCGTAGTGATCTTGGAAGATTCAGTCCGATATACGAACTCAATATTCCAAGATCACGAAACCAGCATCGCTGGCCGCAGCCGGCCTCACCACAAACCTCGGCACTGGCACCCGTCAGGCTCATCCTCGCCGAGCACACTTAGTAGCGGTCACCCACCGCCTCCGGGACGCCGTCGAGCTCGGCCAGGTCAGCCACGCTCAGGTCAAGCCCGGCCGCGCCGCAGTTCTCCTCCAGGTAGCGAACCTGCTTGGTCCCCGGTATCGGTACCACATGCTCGCCTTGCGCAAGCACCCAGGCGATCGAGACCTGAGCGAGCGAGGCGTCGTGCCGCCGCGCGACCCGTTCGATGACCGCCAGGATCGCCTGGTTGCGCTCGATCGCCTCGTCGCTAAAGCGCGGGTTACCCGACCTGATGTCGTCTGCCTGGAACGCGGCCGACCGCACGGTCCCGGTCAGGTAGCCGCGCCCGAGCGGTGCGTACGCCGCGAACATCGCCCCGTTCGCCCGGCACCACGGGACGACCTCATCGAGCGGCCCGCGAGTCCACAGCGACAGCTCGGACTGGATCGCCGCGACCGGGTGAATCGCGTGCGCCGAAGCGGCTTGCGCCGCCGTCACCTCGGACAGCCCGACCGCCCGGACCTTTCCGGCTAGCACTAGGTCGGCCATCGCGTCCCAGGAGACCTCAAGCGGCACCGCAGGGTCGACCCGGTGCAGGTAGTACAAGTCGATGACGTCAACCCCGAGCCGACGCAGCGACGCCTCGCACGACGCCCTGAGGTGAGCTGGATCACCGCGCCGCCGCGGCCGCCCGGTAGCGTCGTCGATGACCAGCCCGGCCTTGGTCGAGATGACCACCTCGCCGACCCGTCCCCGCAACCCCCGACCCAGCAGCCGCTCGTTGGTGAACGGCCCGTACACATCGGCCGTGTCGAACATGCTGACGCCCAGTTCGAGCGCCCGCGCGAGCACGCGCAGCGACTGCTCATCGTCGATGTCGGCCGGCTGGTACTCGGCCGACATTCCTACGCACCCAAGCCCGACCGCGCCGACCGCTCGGCCGAGCACCGCAACCCAACGTTCACGCATGGGTCCTATGATGCTCCGGATGTGGCCGAGAATCGCCCGGTATACCGGCGGCGCACTGACGCTCCTGACAGCATCCGCGATCCTCGGCCTCCCGTCACCAGGCCTCGCGATAGCCAAGGGGTCAGTACTTGGCATCGACGTCGCGTCCGGCCAGCACGCGGGCGGCGCCACGGTCGACTGGGCCAAGGTCGAGGCGGCCGGCTACCGGTTCGCGTTCATCAAGACCACCGAGGGCAGCTACTACGCCAACCCGTACTTCGGCTCCGACCTGGCAGCGGCGAAAACGGCCGGCCTCCTGGTCGCGGCTTACCACTTCGCCAACCCCGCCGACTCAAGCGGCACGTACCAGGCCGACTTCGCGATCAACCACTCAGTAATCAACCACTCAGTCCTTCCCACCGACGGGGTGACCCTCCCGCTCATCGCGGACCTCGAATACGACCCGTACGCCGCCATCGACCACACGAACGAGTGCTACGGCCTGACCCAGCGCCAGATGGTGTGGTGGATCGAGGCGTTCACCGACGAGGTCTACCGGCTTACCGGTCAGCACCCGGTGATCTACACAATCGCGGACTGGTGGGATAAATGCACCGGCGGCAGCACCGCGTTCGCCGCCGACCCGCTGTGGGTGGCTAGCTACGACACCGGCAGTAATGGCCCGACGCTGCCCGCCGGCTGGCCTACCTGGACCTACTGGCAGTACACAGCCGCTGGCAAGGTGCCCGGCATCAAGGGCGTTACCGACCTGTCCGGGCTCAGCCCCACCGCCCTGGAGGTCGCCCAGCCGGCCGCGCAAAGCGACCCAGCGGGCGCCGCCGTGCAGCTCGCGATCAGGTCGGTCAACGCATCCGCTGGCCAGGCGCTCAGCTACACCGCCTCGGGCCTGCCAGCGGGCCTGGCGATCGACCCGGCTTCCGGGCTGATCACCGGCACGCTCCCAGCCGGACCAGCCACCTCGACCGTCAGCGTCACCGTCTCGGGCACCGGCCTGCGTCCGGTCACGACAGATTTCACCTGGAACGGGCACGGCCCCGTCGCGCTGGCCCGGCCCCGCAACCAGTCCGGCCTGGTCGGCAGTCCGCAACTGCTCCAGGTCAGCGCCGGCGACGGACTGCCCGGCTGCACGCTCAGCTTCCGCGCCTCCGGATTGCCGCCGGGCCTGACGATGAGCCCGTGCGGCCTGATCACCGGCTGGCTGACCAAGCCGGGCGGCTACCAGATCGCGGTCACCGTGACCGATAGCAGCGGCGGGCGGGTTGGCGCGACCACGTTCGGCTGGAAGGTTGCCCAGCCTCGGAGCGCCGGGCCGGCCGGGCCCATCGAAAACCAAGGCCACTGCCTTCGCCGACTCGCCGCCGGCCCGACGATCGCGAAGTGCGAGCACATCGCCGCCGAACGGTGGTCGATCTCACGGAACGGCGAACTCAGCCAGCGTGGCACGTGCCTGGCCGCCGGCCACGTCGGCCTCGTCCAGCTCCGACCATGCCACGGCACAATTTTCCAAATCTGGCAAGAAAGCACCGGCGGTGCGCTGGTCAACCTTGCGACCGGCGACTGCCTGGCCGCGGAGGCCGAACGCCACCGCCCGGCCGCCGGCGTTCGCGGGTGCGACGGCAGCCGGCCGCAGCGCTGGGTGCTCCCGCCGGCGCCGATCACCTCCGACCTGCCGGGCTGGTGCGCGAGCGCCCTGGACGGCGTCAGCCTGCGCCGCTGCCGCGGCCCGCTGGCGGGGACCTGGACAGCCGAGCCGGACGGCACGTTGCGGGCCGGCGGCCGGTGCCTGGCGATCAGCTTTCCCGCCGTGGTTGGCGCGCCGGTGCGGATGCAGCGGTGCACCGGTGCTACCGCGCAACGTTGGCAGTTTTTTAACGAATTGCGCGGGGCTTGGATCATGAACCCAAAGGCCGGTCTATGCCTGGCCGACCCGGGCGACCAGCGCACCGCGCCGGTCCCGCTCACTCTCGGCGCCTGCCTGGCGAGCGACCCAGGCGTGAGCTGGCGGCTCTAGGCGACGTGCCAGACCCGCCACAGGGCGGTCGGGTCGGTCAGCGGGTCACCGTGCACCAGCGAGAAGTCGGCCGGGCCGCCTTCGGCGATCACCCCGGCCTCCGGTTCGCCGAGCAGCTCGCCGCCGCGCCAGGTCACGCAGGCCAGCGCCTGCCACGGCTCGAGGCCGGCCTCCACCAGGCACTCGACTTCCCACGGCAACTGGTTAGCCCGGGCCGAACCGCCCCCGAAGTCCGTCCCGCCCACCATCGACACGCCCGCCCGGTGGGCGAACAGCGCGCTCTGCTTCGCCACCTCCAGCCGCTCGGTGATCTTGGTACGGTTCTCCGGTTCGGTGAACCTGCCGATCGCCGTGGTGGTGCCGAACGTGAGCCACGACTTCAGCACGGTCATCGTCGTGACCAGCGCGACGCCATTGGCGGCCATCAGCGCGGCGACGTCGGCGTCGAGCTCGAACCCGTGCTCGATCGAGTCCACGCCAGCTTCCGCGCAGACCCGGGAGCCGGAGAGCCGGCCGGAGTGGGCGGTGACCTTGGCACCGCGTTCAGCCGCGGCGGTGACGACCCGGGCCACCTCGCCCGCCGTCCACGGCGCGACCTGAGGATCAGGTCCGTCCAGGTACAGCTTGACGAAGTCGGCACCGTCGTCGAGCTGGCCGATCGCCGCCGCCACGAGCTCGTCGGCGTCCTTGGCTTCCACGGTCAGGCCGGGAGGCAAGAGACCTGGCACCGTGATCCAGGTACCGGCGGCCCGGACGTACGGGCGGTCGCGCCGCCCGTGCCAGCGGTCACGGACGCCGATCGCGAGCGCCCGCTCCTGCCCGTCGACCTCACGCCTGGGCGAGCCCACGTCGCGGGCCCAGCGGACCCCGGAGCGGTGTTGCAGCGCGCCGTTCATCTCGGCGACCTCGAGCAGCACGTCGCTGGCGTCCCCGCCGCGATCGATCCAGTGCGACCCGCCCGGCAGGGTCAGGTGACTGTGCCCGTCGACGAGGCCGGGCACGATGCTCGACCCGCCGGCGTCGACGACCTCACAGCCGGCGGGCAGATCGCCTTCGTCGTCCGTCGGCCTGATCCAGGTGATCGTGTCGTTCTCGACGAGCACGCTCACGCCCAGCCGAAGCTGGGCTGAGCGGCCGTCGGCCATCGCGGCGTCGCGATAGACCACTGCGTTGTTCATGATGAATAGCGTGCCATTGCTCAGCCTACGAACAACATCCCCTTCGGGTTGAAGGTCGCGCCGCTCAGCGGAACGCGGCTGATGTGGCCGGTGAACGGGTTGAGCGAGCCGAGGTAGTTGGCCGGGAAGCCGGGTCCCGGGCAGGTCGACGGGGCGTTAGCCGCGTCACACGGCGTCACGGCGACGAACACGGTGCGCTGGGCGAACCGCCCGGTCACCACGTCCACGGTGTCGCTGGTGGAGTCGGAGGCGTACAGCCGACCGGACCTGCTGACCGCCCACGCGGTGTCATCGACCGACTGGGACAGGTGCAGCACCGCGAGGTGGCTGCCCGGCTTGCCGCTCCTGGCCACGAAGATCTGCTCCTTGTCGCCCTGGCTAGTCAGCATGAAGTCGCCGCCGAAGCGCGCAGCCGAGTGCGGCACGACCGAGTTGGAGTCAGGATCGGTCAGCGCCAGCCGTACGGTCTTGGGGTGGCTGGCGGGCAGGTTCGCGACCAGAGCGCGGGCCTCGTCGCTGAACAGCGGTGAGACAGTGGCGATGTGGGTGACCCGGTGGAACGTCACCACGTAGACCGCGGGATAGGTCGGCCGCGGCGCCGCCTTGCCGGTAGTACCCGGTGCCGAGGCGCTGATCAGCACGAGACCGTGGTAAATCGAGATCGCGTCGGTCCCGCCCTTGTGCGGCAATGGCCTGTTGTAGCGGTAGTGCCGCACCTGGACTGCCGCCCGGCCGCCCGGCGTGATCGTGTAGACGCTGGAGTTCGCGTCCTCGTTGACGGTGGCGATGACCAGGTGCCTGGCCGGGTCCGCGGTCAACCCATCGCACTTGCCCTTGATGTCCCACTGCCGCAGGACGTGCCCGCTCGCGGTGAACTCGACCACCGTGCTGTCGGTGTTGCCGTCGGTGCTCGGTTCGCCTTGCGGGCCGACCCCGTTCTGGAAGGCGGTGAAAAGCCGGCCGCGCAGGACGGTGAGGTCATCGGGACCGGTCAGCGGCTCGAAATGGCGCTTGCCGGCCACCACGAACCGGTGGTGCAACTTCATGCCGTTGACTATCTGCCGCACAGCGAAGTGCGGCCGAGCGGCGGTCTGGACCGGCGCGGCTGAGGCCATCGCCGATCCGGTAAACAGCAAGGTCGCCGCGACTGTCGCCGCATAAGCGAGAGTCTTCGCGGCGCGCCCGGTTGCGTTGAGCATCGGACCACACTCCAAGATCACGAGAACTGCCAACCGAACCGTTGTACGCGGGCAGGCTGGCTTGGCGGCAGCGGCTAGCCGACGCCTGGATGAACGCGCAATGTCCGCATCAGGACCGCGCCGGGCGAGGTGACTCAGCCGGGCCCGACGGACCCGCCGAACCCGCCGAACCCGACGCGTGGGTCAGCACCCGGATCAGCGGTTCCGGGATGCGGGCAAGGTCGAGCGCGCCCGCTAGCAAGCGCGCGTACAAGCTCTTGCGGCCCGACCGGCTGCCCATGAACCTGTGCAGCCGCTGTTCGGTGCTGCGCTGTCGCTGCTCGGGTTGCTTGCCGAGAATCTGGTAGGAGCCGAGCTCGCCTTGCGCTTCGATGACCCGCTCAACGCCGTCGACGCCGACCGCCCTGATCAATTCGTCTTCCAGGTCGGTATCGCACACGTAGAACCCAACCCGGGCGAGATCACCGCGCGAGCGGCCAATCGGGTAACCAGCCCGGACCACCAGCATGCGCCGGACGTAGTCAGCTTCGCCAGCGTCGCACAGCCCGGTCATCGTGAGGTTGAGTCCGCCCGGACCGAACGCGTCGATGAACCGGCCGATGTTCGTGACGCCGTCCATCGGCACGATATGAATGCCGGTGCCGCCAGTGGCAATGCCCAGTCTTTGGGCGAGGGTCTCGAGCGCGGCCTTGTCGCTCATGCCTTCGACGAGCACGATCGCTCGTGCTCCAGCGACAGCGGTCCGGTCGACGTCCATCCCATCGGCAGTATCGCTGATGCGCGCGACCGCCAGCGAACGATTTGGACGGAACCCTCCCCCGTCGCCGAGCGTGCCTACAGACGTGAACTTTCGCCCAATGGATGCTTCCTATGCGTGGCGGGCCGGTTATCCTGTGTGCGACTTTTGGTTCCACGGCTCGGCCGGGGTTTCCTAAGGAGCCACATATGGGGGCTGCGCAGAACAGCCAACGCTCGGCACATTCTGGCAGGCTGGCGGCCGCGCTCGTGGCTGTCGCGCTGCCGGTCATCACCTTGACGGCTGCTGGCCAGGCCAGCGCCGCCACCACGGCCGGCTGCAAGCCGGGATCGGGTCCGCACCTGGCCGGGCAGCGGATCACCGCCGCCGAAGTGGAGCGATATCAGGGCAGCAGCGGCCTGGAGTGCGCGGATCTGGCCAGAGCCAATCTGAGCGGCCTCAGCCTCATCCAGATCGACCTGACCGGCGCTAACCTGCGGCACGCCAACCTCAGGTCAGCCAACCTGACTCAGGCGACGATGGACCGGGTCAATCTCATCGGCGCCGACCTGCGCAAGGCCAAGCTGATCCAGGCTGAACTCAAAGGCGCCAACCTGTCCCACGCCGACCTTCGGTACGCGAACCTCGGGCAGGCCACGCTGACGCACGCCGACCTGGCGTCGGCCAAGCTGACCAAGGCTACGCTGGACGAGGTTCAGGCCACCGGCGCGAACTTCCGCTCGGCGAACCTGACCGACGCCGATTTCAGCGGCGCGACCCTCACCGGCGCGCACTTCGGTGGCGCGAACACCCATGGCGCTAGCTTCACCGGCGCCACTGGCGGCCCTGCCGGTCAGAGCGGCGGCGTTCCCGGTGTTGGCGTTCCGGCCGGCCCCGGGAACGGTCCGGTGGTGAAGGTCAGCAAGACCACCTGGCACATGTACCTGCTCGCCGGGGCGGCGCTGATCTTCGTGCTCATGTCGCTGGGATCCGTGCGGCGCTTCTTCGCCACCCGCACATCCGGCAGCTTCCTCGGGGCGCCAGGCGCTGGTTACGGCGGGTTCAGTCCCGGCTACGGAGGCGCTGGCGGCCCCTACGGCACCCCGTGGGGCGGCAACGACGCCAGCGGCTACGCCGCCCAGCCCACCCCGTTCTCGACCACGCCATTCGGCAATCCGGCGGCGAACCCGTACGGGCCTATGCCCGCCGCCTTGTCCGGCCAATGGCGGGGCGCCGGCCGACCAGTCCGGCTGGCCCTGGCGATACTCGGCGCCCTGGTCGTAGCGATCGGGCTGTGGCTGATCGGCACCATGGTCATCGACGCCGTCCTTGTGCCAGCGGGCAAGGCCGGTTACCGCCTCTGCGAGTCGACCTGCGGCACCAGATTCTCTGGCCATACCCCGTTCGGCCTGGGCATCGGCGTAGTGCTGCTGGCCCTGGGCGGCACCCTGCGCGCCATCGGCCGCATCCGCTACTGACTCAGCGAGCAAATGCCGCAAAACGCCCACCGACACAAACCTAACCCGTGGTAAACCTGCACCCAGAACGACTTATCATCGGTTTTTGCCCCCGCAAACCGGAGTAAAACGGTCAGATTAGCCACCAAAACCGATGATAAGTCGGTGATCTACGCCGCCTGCCGCTGGCCTCGGCCCCCGCGGCCGCAGTCGCTACGACCAGGCGACCCGGCCGACCCGGCCGACCCGGCCGACTCCACGCGAGTCGCTCGAACATTGTTTCGATTTCTGGGTAGAACTGGAGTGTGGCCATCCATGACGTCGCGGCGCGTTTCTACCGCGACCAGCTCGCTGGCGGCTGGGTTCCCAGCTACCTGAGCAACCGTGGGCTCGACGCGCGGGTACAAGAGCGCTGGCAGATCGGCTACGCCCCGGCCAGCCGGGACGCCCTGGTCAGCCGGCTCAGGGCGGCCGGCTACCCGGACTCGCTGATCGAGACCTCGGGCCTGGCCCGCCGCACCAGGAGCGGCGCGCTGACCGACAGGTTCCGCGACCGGGCCATGCTGCCGATCAGGGATCCGCACGGCCGGATCGTCGCGTTCATCGGCCGCGCGGCGATGAACGCGGACCCGAACGTGCCGAAGTACCTGAACAGCCCGACGACGCCGCTCTACCGCAAGGGAGACGTGCTATTCGGGTTGTGGGAGGCCCGGGTCGCCCTCCAGTCCGGAGCGACGCCGGTCATCACGGAAGGCCCATTCGACGCGATCTCCGTCGCCATCGCCGGTCCCGACCGCTACGCTCCCGTCGCGCTGTGCGGCACGATCCTGACCGCCCGCCAGGTAGCCGTGCTCGCCGACGCATGCGATTTAAGGGCGGCCCGCGTGCTGGTCGCTTTCGACGCCGACAACGGGGGGCAACGGGCTGGCCTGCGCGCGTACCGCTTGCTTAGCCGGGTGGCCGGCGGCACCGACAGCGTGAGGTTCCCCGCTGGCAGTGATCCCGCGCGAATCATGTCCGACCACGGGCCCGGAATCCTCGCCGCGCTGCTCTGCCACCGTCGCACGCCGCTGGCCGACCTCGTGGTCGACACCCAGGTCGCTAACTGGTCGCAGCGGTTGCGCTTCGCCGAAGGCCAAATTGGCGCGCTGCGCGCCACCGCTGCCGAGATCGCCGCCATGCCGGCCCGCGATGTCGCCCGCCAGGTCGCTCGGCTAGCCGAGCTCCTCGACCTCGACCACGCGACAACCACGGAAGCGGTCACCGACGCGCTGACCAGGCTGATAGCAACTGCCGGGCCCGTGGCCGGCTAGGAGGCCACGGACCCGGCGAACGCGAGGCGTCAGAACTGGTCGGCCGAGGTGATCGCCTCGGTGAAGGTGAGTTCGGGCGGTGTCGGCGCCCCGCCTACCGATCCGATGAACGCCTGCAGGTTGGGGTCCGCGAAGAATTTCTGAAAGCTGTCGACGCTGTCCCACTCCTGGACGATCATGACGAAGCCGTCGCCAATCCCGAACCGGTGATGAATCGCACCGGCCGCCTTAGCGTTCTCGGTGATCTGGACGAACTCATCGATCCTCCCGACGAGCGCGTCACGGAATATGGCCGTGTCGCCCTGGAATTTCCCGACGATCAGCACACTCATGATCTATTCCCCCCTTGAATACCCGCGCGGGAACGCGCAGGTCGCGATGGATACGCCGCCAGTATTCCTGCTGCGCGCTCCGGATCCCCGGTGATATGCGGCGCGGCTTAGCTGCCGAAACTCGCGGGCCAGACGACGGCCACGCCGGCCGGCAGCCCAGCCGCGCCGAGCGCGAACAGTCGCGGGTCCGACCGACGAGGCACAGGGTCACCACCACGAAGCGGGAGAAATCCAATTCAACATTGCCAGCCAGGCCCGGCGAACGACAACATCGATGCTGCCGCCACAAGGAGAGGAACGGGCCAGTGGACTTCGCCGACTATGAGGCGCTGAGCTTTGACTGCTATGGCACGCTGATCGACTGGGAGGCCGGCCTGCTCGCGGTCTTCGCCCCGTGGGCGAGGCGCCGCCGACTGACCCTGAGCGACGAAGAGCTGCTCACCGCCTACGCCGGGCATGAATTGGCGGCAGAAAGCAACCATCCCGCTGATCTTTATCCCGACATACTGGCGCGCGGCTTCCGTAATCTAGGCGCCGACTTGGGCGCCGAGGTCAGCGACCAGGACGCGACAGATTTGGCGGTGTCAGTGCCGGACTGGCCGGCGTTCGCCGATTCGGCCGACGCTCTGGTGCTCCTCCGCCAGCACGCCAAGCTCATCATCTTGTCGAACGTGGACCGCGCCTCGTTCGCCGGGTCCAACGCCAAATTCGGCGTCGAATTCACCTCAGTGCTGACCGCGCAGGATATCGGCTCCTACAAGCCGTCGCCACGGAACTTCGCCGCGCTGAACGCGGAGGCACGACGGCTTGCGGTCGGCGAAGGCAAACTGCTGCACGTCGCTCAGAGCCTGTACCACGACCACGTTCCGGCGAAGCAGGCCGGGCTGCCGACGGTCTGGATCAACCGCAGGCACGACCGCCCGGGCTGGGGAGCGACCCCAGAGACGACGGCCGAGGTGAGGCCGGATGCCGAGTTCGGCTCGATGGCCGAATTCGCGGCCGCGTTCACCAATGGACGGCTCAATTCTTCCGGCTAGGCGGTTGTCAACATGTCGAATAGCTACCAGCGCGGGCTACGGGTCGAGCGCGCGTACCTGCGGCGGCTCGTCGCCTCGGGCGGCGTCGCTGGACCGATCGCTGCGATCCCGTCCAGGCTCCCCGCCGCAGGCACCGGCGTAGGGAACAAGGCGGGCATCATGCGAACGTCAAGGTAACCATCAAGGCCGCCGTCCATGCTCGTAGTTAAGCCCGCCCGGTGCAGGGAACCTAATACCGCCGCTGTTCTCTGCCCCGGGCCGGGCCGGCCCGCGAACGCTCGTTATCTAAGCCAGCGGGAGGTCCTCGTCCTGCACTACGTCGCGGATATGTCGGTCGAGCAGATCTCGGCCGATCGCGGTGTACCCGCCGGGACCGTCAAAGACCGCCGGTCGGAGCGGTTAGCTCGATCTGAATCCCGTCTGGGTCTACAAGCGAAAGAACTTCGATGCCGAAAGATGGCAGCGGCGTGATCTCGCCGTGGGTGACGCCTCGCTCGTCCAGCAGTGCCACAGCGTCTTCCAGGTCAGCGTGACTGGCCACGTTGAAGCTCAGGTGGTCAAGCCCGACCCGGTCAGGGTTGAACCGATCGCCGGCCGGCGCCATCGGGCGCAAGCCCATGATGAGGCTGCCCCTGCTCATGACCACGCCGCCGAAAAGGATCTTGAAGGTCTCGGCCGCCGCCGGGTCGTCCGGAGGCGGCGACTCCACCGCCACGTCGAAGCCGAGCAGGCTGGTGTAGAACTCGCGGCTGCGGGCCACGTCGGTCACCGTGAGCCGCAGGTGATGGATCCCATCAGCCGCAATCTGTCCAGGCACGAGATGCTCCCTTCAGCGAAGCCCGCAGCTCCGCGCCGTTTAAAATCGCCGCACCAGCATCGACGGCACCGCTGCCACCGGCGAGCGCTGCCGTCACCCGACAGCATCCCATCGCCACTCCCGCCGTCCAAGAGGCAACTTCCGTCGCTTTCTCACCCATGCCTTTCAAGTTAGTCTGTTGACAGACTATCTGCGTAAAGATAATCTGTGCGTACTCTAACTACGGGAGAGATCATGTGGGAGTACGAGCACAGCGTCGAGACGTCCGCGCCGGCCGAGGCGGTCTGGCGGCACTGGTCCGACCTGGCGGCGTGGCCGAAGTGGAACGACGGCATCGAGTCCATCAAGATCAACGGTCCGTTCGCGGTGGGCACGACGTTCACGATGACCCCGCCCGGCGAAGAACCTGTCGTGATGCGCCTCACCGAGATCGTCGAAGGAGAGTTGTTTACCGACGAGGCCGACGGCGGCGAGTTCGTCGTGCGTACCATGCACCGACTAGAGCCGGCCCCCGGCGGCCGGACCAAGATCACCTACCGAACGGAGATCACCGGTCCGGTGGCCGATCAGATCGGCCCGGAAATAGGTCCGGAAATCACCGCCGACTTCCCGCAGGTGCTGGCGACGCTGGCAGCGCGGGCGGAAGACTAGCCGGTGGCACTAGACCCAGACGAGAGCCCCGGGTTCCTGCTGTGGCATGTCACGCTCCGCTGGCAGCGTGACATCGCCGCGGCGCTCGCGCCGCTCGACCTCACCCACGTGCAGTTCGTGCTGCTGGCCAGCACCTGGTGGCTGAACTCCCGCGGTGAGTACCCCAACCAGCTCGCGGTAGCCAGGCACGCGGGAACCGATGTCAAGATGACGTCGCAGGTGCTGCGCAAGCTGGAGGCGAAGGGCCTGATCAGGCGCGACGTCGACGCGGCCGACACCAGGGCGAGGAGGCTGGCGGTCACCGACCGGGGCACGCGGCAGGCGCAGGCCGCCATCGCGGCGGTGGAGGCGGCCGACACCGCGTTCTTCGCGGCTATCCCCGACGCCGGCGCTTTGCTCGCCCTGCTTCGTCCGCTCGCGACTCATGGTCGAGATCGATGAGCCGACCAGAAAGCTTGACCAAGATCAGCCCGATCGCCGCCTCGAGCACGGCGTCCCCGAGGCCCCTGATCCCCAGCAGTTCGAACACCGCGGACACGCTCGTCGGGTGGGGGCCGAGCGCGTCGACCTCGCTGGACAGCGCCACCGGGAGGGTGGCGAGCAGCGCCACCGTCCAGAAGTGCCCGCGCACCAGGTGCGCCGACCGCCGCAACGCCGCCCGGACCGGCCGGTTCTCGGTCTCGATCACCGGGCCGGTGACCGCCAGCAGGTTGAACGCGACAAGCCCGGGAACCACGAGCAGCAGCAAGCCGATCAGCACGAGCAGCGCCACGAGCAGATCCGCCCTGATCAGCCGCCACCACGGCAGCGTCCGGGCGACGTGCCTGATCGACGTGTCCGCGTCGTCGCCTCTCCCCGCCAGCCTGCAAAGGAACCCGGACAGGAACACGGCACCCATCAGGCTCACACCGGCCGAAGTCAAGCCAGCGACCAGCGACACCGAAAGGTCGGCTTGGTCGACGAACGCCTCGACGAGAATCTCGGCCGTCGCCGTCACGACCGACACCGCGACGGCGACGGCCAGAATCCGCCACCAGTCCCGAACTCCCGCCCGAACCGCACCGACCAGAACCGACCGCACCCCGACCCGACGCTTTGCCGAAAGCTCAGCCCGTCGCTCCTGATCAGGCTCACGCCGCTGCACCCCGTGCGGCTTCCCCCCGCTAGCCGTCATGAGCAGTCAGGCTACGCCAGCCCCCACCACCCCCAGTCTCACCCCGCATCGCCGGCGGGGCCGGCCCGCCCTGCCTCCGCCTCCCCCCAGCAGCTCGGGGCCCACGATGTCGCCATTACGACAGCCAGGGTCCCACGCTGCTCCGGGGGTTGGCGGCGACGGCGTCGGGTCGGGGACCGAACTAGCCAGGCGGGCTCGCGTAGCCGTGGGTGTGGGCGTAGCGGGTGGCCTGCGCCCGGTTGCGCGAACCGGTCTTCGCGAAGATCCGGTTGACGTGCGTCTTGACCGTCGCCTCGGTGACGAACAGCGACCTGGCTATCTCCCGGTTGGACTGGCCGCTGGCGATCAGCCGCAGAACCTCCGACTCGCGCGGCGTCAGGTCGCTGGCATCCCCGTCGGCCGGGGCCAGCGCGCGGGCCGCGGCGGCGAGCAGTCTTTGTTGCACAGCGGGGTCGAGCACGGTTTGCCCGGCCGCGGCCGCGTGCACGGCCCGGCCGATCTCCGCCCTGGTCGCGTCCTTGGTCAGGTAGCCGACCGCGCCCGCCTGCAACGCGCTGATGATCGACTCGTCGTCGGAGTAGGTGGTCAGCACGACTACGCGCGTCCGCGGGTGGTCGCGGCTGATCCGGCGGGTGGCTTCGACCCCGTCGCACCGCGGCATATTCAGGTCCATGAGCACCACGTCGGGCTGCCTCGCGGCGACCGCGTCGAGCGCGGTGTCACCGTCAGCTGCCTCACCGATCACCCTGATCCCCGGCAGCGTCCCCAGCAGCAACACCAGGCCTTCGCGCACGGCCGACTGGTCGTCCGCCACCACGACGCTGACCTCTTCCAGGTCTGCGGTCATGCCGGAATCCGCAGGTCAACCCGCCAGATTTCGCCATCCGGGTCGGGCCCCGCCACTAACGTGCCGCCCGCCAGCGCGGCGCGTTCACGCAGGCCGGCCAGGCCGTAACCGGCGCCGCTGGCAGCAAGCAGCCCGGGCGCACTGTCGGCAGGCATCGGGTTGCTGACCGAAACCGCGATGTCGGCTGGCTCGAAGCCGAGCCTGAGCGTGACCGGCTGACCCGCCGCGTGCTTGCGCGCGTTCGTCAGCGCTTCCTGCGCGGTCCGGAACGCGGCCAGGCTGACGTCGGCCGGCAGCTCCCGCGCCTGGCCGGTGACCGCGAACTCCACGGCGAGGTCGCCGACGGCTCGGTACTGTCCGGCGAGCGCGGCAAGCTGGTCGGCCAGCGGGGACGTGTCATCTCGCAGCGCCAGCACGGCCCGGCGGGCGGCCGCGAGGCCCTCCCTGGTCAACGTGCCGGCCCGGGTCAAGCAGGCGATCGCCTGGGTCAGGTCC
The DNA here is from genome assembly GCA_963769145.1 of uncultured Actinomycetota bacterium. Classification (GTDB taxonomy): domain Bacteria; phylum Actinomycetota; class Actinomycetes; order Streptosporangiales; family Streptosporangiaceae; genus Chersky-822. The sequence goes on along the minus strand of CAVYKS010000004.1, from coordinate 1,096,971 downwards.
GGATCTTCGGCTGGCAGCCCGCTTGAGCCAAGCAAACCCTCAGCCGCCTGCAAGTTCACCGAGACGGCCGCGAGCGAGTGAGCGAGCACATCGTGAATCTCGCGCGCGATCCTGGCCCGCTCGGCGAGCGCGGCCGCCTGGGTTTCCGCTTCGTGCGCGCGCCGGGTCTGGGTAAGCGTCTGCTCGGCCTGCTCGGCCCTGACCCGGTAGGCCCGGCGGGTCAGGCCGAGCAGCCAGAGCGCGATGAACGCGAACGGGTAACCGAGCGTGAATCCGGGTGGCGCTCCCGTTGCGAGCCCGGTCGCCAGGAAGACGGCTACGAGTTCCGCGGTGATGCCAAGTGACATCTCCGTGCGCAGCCCATCCCCGGCCACGAACGCGACCAGGCAGCCGATGCCGACCGCGGCGCTGCGCGGCGACATCCCGGCGATCGCGCCCGCTCCCGCGGCCATCACGATCAGGGCCCCGCTCCGCAGTCCTGGCCGGCTTCGGCCAAGCAGCCAGCCGCTCCATCCGGCAGCGGAGGCGGCGAGCAGGACCGCGAGCACGAGGCCGCGGTCACCTTCATTCCATGGCCGCCACCACACCACGGAGACGATGACCAGGCCCGCGACAACTCCAGCCGCTCGCACCACGTCGATAACGCGCGTGACGTCGACAGACTCCCGGGCTGGCACGGTACCAACGTATCTGTCCGGTTATGCGAGCGCATCAAGGATCGGGTGGAGCCTGGGTTGACTCACGGCTCCACCAAGCCTCCACCCGGAATCGTGCCGCCGGCCGATGCGCCGCATTGGCATCTGCTCCTAGCGTGACCGGCATGGACATTAGCGTCTGGATACTCAACCTGGTCATTCTTGGCGTCGTTCTCACCGCTGACATGGGTCAGCGCAGGGTAACCACGATGCGGCTGCTCCGGCCTTTCATCGCGGCCGCCATCGTTATTCCGTTTTTCTTCAAGGGCGCCGCGTCGTCGGGTAACGGCCTGACGCTGGAGATCGCCGGCGTGGCCGCCGGCCTTGCGATCGGAGTGCTCGCCGCGACCCAGATCCACGTCAGGTATGACAGCGAAGCTGGTCGCGCGGTCTCGAACGCTGGCCTGGCCTACGCCGCGATCTGGATTGCCGTGACCGCCGCCCGCATTTTTTTCACCTACGGCGCCGAGCACGTGTTCGGCCATCAGCTTGGCGGCTGGATGGCGGACAACCAGATCACCGTTGGCGCGTTGACCGACAGCCTCATATTCGTCTCGATAGCGATGCTGCTCGGCCGCACCGGGACATTGGCCGCCAAGGCCAGGCTCATGACCGTCAGAGTAGGTGACCCGGGGTCCCGTGCTTGGCGAACCACAGCCTGATGAACCCGCCGTAGAGCGCGAGCAGCACGAAGATCGCTGTCATCACGGGCGTGATGATCGAGACCCAGATGCCGTGCTTCTCGCACGGGATGTCGTTCTCCATGATCCAGGCGAACCGCTCCCTGACCACCGGAGGGGTGAGCGGGTAGCGGACCCACGCCGGGACCCGGCCGGTCTTCCGCGCCCTGGCCACCGCGCGTTCGATGAAGAACAACTGGACAGTGTTGCCAATCGGCCGGTAGAGGCGGTGCACCACTAGGCCGGCCAGGACGCCGATCAGGGTCGGCTGCCAGTTCCAGGTGGACAGGAACGTACTCAGCCAGGCGGGCAAGGCGACCGACAGGTGCACGATCTTGTGGTGCAGTGTGTGATGCCACAGCCACGGACCGCCGAAGTTCACCACCCAGATACCGGCGACGACGATCGGCAACGCGGCGGCGGTGATCAGCAGCGGGGCCGTGATCAAGCGGAACGCGCCGACCCGAGCGGTGTGGGCCTTCTTCCAGTTCGCCATCAGGGACCGCGCGAGCAGAGTGGCCAGGACGCCTTCGTAGACATCGCGGACGTCGTGCCTGGCCACCGGCCACCAGGAGGTCCTGAACAGGCCGTCCCAGCCCGGCTTGAGGTACAGCACGGTATGTCCGCTCGATGACCAGTGCACCTGGGTGACCAGGTAGTACAGCGCGGAGATGATGTACGCCCCGGCCGTCGCCGCGGCGAACAACCAGATCAGTTGCTGCACGAGGCGCAAGTGGATCCGGTGCCCGTTGACCTTGATGTGGCGAGGGACGGTCGGCACGGCCGCCGAGACTGCTGTCATGCGCACAGTGCACCGCAACCCCACCATAAAGAGCAAATGCCCTGGTCACGTCCCCATATACTGCGCGTGATGCCCTTCGCAAGCCTGCCCCGCGCCGAGCCAGCGACCGGCCGCGACCGACGCCGCATCCTTGTGGCCGCCGCGGCCTTGCTGGTCGTGCTGGCTGGCGTCGGGATCTGGGCGGCGGTCAAGCCTGGCAGCTACGGCGCTTCACAGAACGGGTGCATCACGGTCACGCTGCCGAGTACGACCGGAGGCGCTCTCATTCACCAGTGCGGCGCGGAAGCCAAGGCCACCTGCAGGCACGCGTTCGCCAGCACCGGCAAGATAGCGGCGCTCACCCGCCCGCAGTGCCGCCTGGCCGGGTTGGGTCCTAACTCGGGCTGAGCGCGGGATCGTCCAGGTGGGCGGTGTCGTTGAAGGCGCGCACCAGCCACCGGCCGTCGAAGACGGCGATCCGCGAAATCGAGGCGTTGTCCGCCGAGGTGAACGCGAACGGCCGTGACCCGCTGGCGATCGCGATCGTCTGGCCGATGACGCCTCCGTGGGTGAAGATGGCGACCCGCTCGCCCGGGTGCGCGGCCACGATCTTGGCAATCCCGGAGCGGACCCGGGCCGCGATTGACTCGGGGCTTTCGCCGCCGGGGATCACGTCCCAGCGTTCCTCGGCGAAGACCCGCAGGGCGACGGGATGGCCGTCGGCGACCATCTTGCGATACAGGCCGCCTTCCCACTCACCCAGGAAAACCTCGCGCAGGCTGGGCTCGACCCTCACCGGCAGCCCGCAGCGCTCGGCCAGCGGCGCCGCGGTCTCGGCGGTCCGGCGCAACGTCGTCACGTAGATGGCGTCGACGCCTTCGGCGGCAAGGCGCGCACCGACCAGCGTGGCCTGCACCTGCCCGCCCGCCGACAAAGGCGGGTCGCCATGGCCGTCTACCAGCGGAAAGCTCTGGCCGTCTCGATACGCTTCCGACTGACCATGCCGCACGAGCACCAGTTCGACCCCGTCAGCTGGAATCTGGAACCGGCGCTGCGGATAGGAACCGACCCCTGGCTCGACCGTCACAAACCCTCACAGTACCGGCAAACCTCCGGTCGGCCTTATCCGGGGATCGGCACCCACAAGGGCTCGCGCCGCGCGGTCGGCGGAAGTCGACCTGGTGACTTGCCGAGCCGGAACAGGATCTGGATGTGCTGGCCAGGAGCTGCCAGCGCCGCCGCAGCCGCGCGGGTAACCGGGTTCTCGACGATGGCGGTGAGCGGGGCGACCGCGAGGCCAGCCTGCTGGGCGGTCAGGGCGAGGCGCAGCCACCCGAGCCCAGTGCGCAGCCATGCCGCCGGCGTTGTGCGGCGACGGCGCTAGCGTGGCGTAAGTGGCCAGCCGCCGCAGCGCGGTGTCGGGGCCGTCGCTGGCGAGCGTCCGCGGATCGGGCAACTCCGGGCGTGGTCCGGCTGGGGCCAGCGACGCGAGCACCGCTGCTCGCTGATCGGCCGATCCGTGGTCGTCGGGCAGGCCGAGCACGTCGGTGAGGCGTCCATGTGCAAGCCCTCGACCATGCGCACCAGCGACAACCGAACCAGCCAATTATTTCAGGTTACGTTCCTTCAGAGACCGCCCGCCGCCCCGCCGCCCCCGCCGCCCCCACGGGCCGCCCACCCACGCGATGGATTCGGCAATCCAACCGGGAAATCGGGTATGAATTCGGGATTCCATCGCACTCCTCGGACGGCCGATCTGTGATGGATTCGGGAATTCATCGCGGATGCGCTTGCTATATGTCCGGTTTGGGGCAGACTCGCATCTGGCCATACAGCACCTCGCCGTGCTCATGACTGTCGGTGCCGGGTGACATGGTGAGCCCGTGGAACGGAAACCAACTCCCGCCGCCCAAGTCGGCCAAGCTACCGCAACTGTCAACAGAACTTCCGACGTGGCTTCACCGCGCCAAGTCACCAGATCAGCGTCGCAAGTCGCCAGCCGCGCTCTGCCTGAGCTGCTGAAACGCCAGCATGGCGTTATCACTCGCCATCAAGCATTCGCTTGCGGGCTCGGCGGTGACTCGCTTACCCGACGGGCTCGAGATCGCGGACCGTGGCAGCGTCTGCTGCCAGGTGTCTACCTCACCGTGACCGGTACACCAACCCAAGATCAGCTGGACTCGGCTGCCTTGCTCTACGCCGGGCCTGGCAGCACGCTCACCGGGGTGGCCGCGTTACGTCGGCACGGGATGCGTACGCCGCCATCCAAGACAGTGGACGTCCTCATTCCCGCCGGACGGCAGAGGAAAAGCACCGGGCACGTCGTCATTCGGCTGACCACGCGGCTACCTGAGCGTGTTTGTTACGTCGGCCCGGTGCAGTTCGCGTTGCCGGCCCGGGCGGTGGCGGACTCGGCTCGCTGGCTCGGGGATCTGGCTGCCGTCCGCGCCACCGTCGCGGCGGCTGTTCAGACGGGGCTGTGCACGATCGACCAGCTGCTTGCGGAGCTACGGAGCGGGCCGATGCAGGGATCGGCGTTCTTCCGCACAGTGCTGGCCGAGGTCACCGGCGGGATCAGGTCCTCCACCGAAGCCGACCTGAAGGACCTCATCAAGCGGGCCGCTTGCCGCTGCCCCTGTTCAACGCCCGGCTCTACTGCGGTGACGAACTCATCGCCGTCGCCGACGCCTGGTGGCCGCAAGCCGGCCTGGTCGTAGAGGTGGACTCCAAGCAGTGGCACCTGTCACCCCAGGACTGGGAGCAGACGATGAGACGGCACGCCCGGCTGACCGCGCTCGGCATCCTGGTGCTGCACTTCACACCCAGGCAGATCAAGAACGAACCTGACCAGGTGCTCGCAACCATCCGCCAAGCACTCGCCAGCCGGGCCGACCAACCCGGGCCGCCCACCCCGATCCGAACTGCCCCGGCGCAGGCCTGACTCTGGCCAAAGCCGCGTCAAGGCGCCCGAAGCAGCCGGGCGAGGACCGCGGGATCGGCGTCGGTGACATCAACAATCTTCGTTCGGCTCGATGCCCCGCTCACCAGCGTGACAGCATGACGCCGCACCGCGAACGCCTCGGCCACAGCCGCCAGCGCCGCCTCGGTGGCCTTGCCGTTCACGGCCCGGGCGCTCACCCGAACGATGAGGGCACCCGCATGCTCGCCACCAATTCCGGGCCGCGCCGAACCAGGCTGAACCCGGATGGTGATGCGCATGTCAACAGTGTGCCCCGCCGGGATTCGGCCGAGCCCTCCGGTGCGGGCTAGGTGGCGGGGGCTAGGACGAAGTTCATTTCGGTGACGTAGCTGACGTCGGGGGGGTCGGCTGGACCGGCTGGGTTGAAGTCCTTGACCAGGGAGTCCTTGACGCCGAAGACAGCGTCGCTATGGAGGTACGGGTTCTGCGAGTCGAACACGTGGGTGGTGACCTGCCGGTATCCGGGGGCCGAGACGATCGCGTGGATGTGGGCGGCGCGCCAGTGGTTTCGGTGGGTCGCGTGGATGAGGCTGCCTACCGGTCCGTCGGTGGGGATCGGGTAGCTGGCCGGCCTGACGGTGCGGAACTCGTAGTGGCCCGATGCGTCGGTTACGAAGATGCCGCGCAGGTTGAACCGGGGCTGGTCGGGGTCCTGGGTGTCGTACAGGCCGTTGCCGCTGCTCTGCCAGACGTCTACGGTGGCGCCTGGGATCGGGGTACCGGCTTGGTCGGTCACCACACCGCACACCAGGGTTGGGCTACCGTCCTGCGGGCGACCGATTTGCTCGCCGTTGGCGCGGATCGGGGCGTCAGGTACATAGAACGGACCGAGGACGGTTGACTCGGTGGCACCTGGGGCGGCGTTGATCTCCTCGACCAGCGAGGACAGCCCTAGCACGTCGGAGAGCAGCACGAACTCCTGCCGCTCGCTGTCGCACTTATGGCCGGTGGCGGTGAGGCAGTCGATGCCAGCGCGCCATTCTTGCGGGGTTAGCTTGGTCTCCACGGCGAACGCGTGCAGGTGCCTGGTCAGCGCCTCCAGCAACTCGCGCAGCCTCGGATCGGGCGTCGCGGCGTAGGCGTCGAGCACCTGCCGAGTAAGCAGGTTGAGCTGAGTGAGCTGGGTGAGATCGTCCACCATCGTGATCAGGCTAGTCCGGCCAGCGCGCGGAGGCCAGCAGACCCGACTTGTACCCTGGCTGGCATGCATCCCAGCGCCGAACACGTTGCCCAAGTCCTGCGCGACCAGGGCGTCACCGGCCAGGTCAAGGAACTGCCAGAACCGGCACCGACGGCGGCGACCGCCGCCGAGCAACTCGGCTGCGACGTGGGCGCGGTCGCCAACAGCCTGCTGTTCAACGCCGATGGGCAGCCGTTGCTGATCTTGACCAGCGGCGCTCACCGGGTCGACACCGCCAAGGTGGCAGCGCGGATCGGGGCCGCACGGGTGCGTCGCGCCGACCCCGACTTCGTCCGCTCGGCCACTGGGCAGGTCATCGGCGGCGTCGCGCCGGTCGGCCACCCGCAGCCGGTCCGGACCCTGATCGACACCTGGCTGGACAAGTACGACGTGGTCTGGGCAGCCGCCGGCCACGTCCACACCGTGTTCCCGACCTCGTACGCCGAACTCATCCGCATCACCGGCGGCGCGCCGACCGAAGTCGGCTGATCCGCAACTGACGAAAGGCGACCCATGCCAGAGTTCTCCGATTCCGAGTTCGGCGGTCTAGAGTTCGCTAACCACGGGGCGATCATCACCGGTGGCGCCTCCGGCATCGGCCTCGCGACCGCGCGCCTGCTCACCTCCCGGGGCGCCAAGGTCGCCGTGCTTGACCGGGACATCAGCGGACTAGGTTCGCAGGCGTCGATCACAGCGCTGGAAGCGGACGTCACCGACGACGAGGCGGTGCGCTCGGCGGTCGCGGCGGCGGCTCAGGCGCTCGGCAGCATCGACATCTGCGTGAACAACGCGGGCATCGGAGCGATCGGCACGGTCGAGGCGAACGACGATGCGCAGTGGCGGCACGTCATCGACGTCAACGTCCTCGGCTTGGTCCGCACCACCCGGGCCGCGCTCCCCTACCTGCGCGCTGCCGTCCTTGCCCGCGGCCAGGCGGCGATCGTCAACACGTGCTCGATCGCCGCGACCGCCGGGCTGCCCGACCGGGCTCTGTACTCGGCGACCAAAGGCGCGGTCCTCTCGCTCACGCTGGCGATGGCGACCGACCACGTCCGCGAAGGCATCCGGGTCAACTGCGTGAACCCAGGCACCGTGGCCACCCCGTGGATCGGCCGGCTGCTCGCCGCCGCCGACGACCCCGAAGCCGAGCGCGTCGCGCTCGAAGCCCGCCAACCCCTCGGCCGGCTGGTAACCGCCGACGAAGTCGCCGCCGCGATCGCGTACCTGGCCAGCCCGCTGGCGGGCTCGGTCACCGGCACCTCGCTGGCCGTCGATGGCGGCATGCAAGGACTGCGGGTCAGGCCGGTTCAGCCGCCATTGACACCGGCATAGGCCGGATGAGAATGAAGATCACCGGATTCGAGACTTACGACGTGCGATTCCCCACGTCGCGGCACCTCGACGGCTCCGACGCGATGAACCCGAGCCCGGATTACTCGGCCGCGTACCTGATCATCAGGACCGACGCGGACCTCGCGGGTTACAGCTACGTGTTCACGATCGGGCGGGGCAACGACCTCCAGTTGAGCGCGATCCGGGCGCTCGAACCCCTGGTGGCCGGGCTTGATCTCGACTCCGTGGTCGGCGACATCGGCGACCTGTCCCGGCGGCTGATCGCGGACAGCCCGCTGCGCTGGCTCGGGCCAGAACGAGGCGTCGTGCACATGGCGATCGGCGCCGTGGTCAACGCCTGCTGGGACCTCGCGGCCAGGCGAGCCGAGCTGCCGCTCTGGCGGCTGCTGGCCAGCCTCACGCCCGAGCAGATCGTCGACCTAGTGGACTTCCGCTACATCACCGACGCGCTGACCAGGGACGAGGCCGTCGAGCTACTAAGGCGTGGCGCCGACGGGAAAGCCGAGCGGATCGAGACACTGGCGCGGGACGGCTACCCGGCCTACACGACCACGCCGGGTTGGCTCGGCTACACCGACGAACGGCTTGCCGCCTTGTGCCGGACCGCCGTGGCCGACGGGTTCCGGCTAGTCAAGCTCAAAGTCGGCGCGAAACTCGAAGACGACCTGCGGCGCATTCAGATCGCCAGGGACGCGGTTGGCGACGATGTCGCGATCGCTCTCGATGCGAACCAGGTGTGGGACGTGCCCACGGCCATTTCCTGGATGCGTGAGCTCGCGCACTTCGAACCGGACTGGATCGAGGAGCCAACCAGCCCGGACGACATACTCGGCACCTCGGTAATTCGCCGCGAGATCAGCCCGGTGCGGGTGGCGACCGGGGAGCACGTGGCCAACCGGATCGTGTTCAAGCAACTGCTCCAGGCCGACGCGATCGACGTGATGCAGATCGACGCCTGCCGGGTCGCGGGCGTCAACGAAAACCTGGCCAACTTGCTGCTTGCCGCCAAGTTCGGGGTTCCGGTGTGCCCGCACGCGGGCGGGGTCGGCCTCTGCGAGATCGTGCGGCATCTGGCGATGTTCGACTTTGTGGCGCTGTCGGGTACGACGCAGCGGCGGTTCATCGAGTGGATCGATCACCTCCACGAGCACTTCGTCGACCCGGCGGTGGTGCGGGATGCCCGGTACCTCGCGCCGACGGCCGCCGGAGCGTCAACGCGGATGTGGCCGCAGTCGGTCGCCGAGTACACGTTTCCTGACGGCGCCGCCTGGGCCTAACGTCGCTGTCAGAGCACGGTGTTGAGCCACTGCTCCAGAGCGGCGATGTGCACCGTGGCCCACGACCTGGCCGCCTCGGGATCGCGCGAAGCCATCGCCTCTACTATCGCCCGATGCTCAGCCACCGTCCGCGCCCCGATGCCGGTCTGGGTCAGCCCGCGCCACACCCGTGCCCGCGTGGTGGGCGCGGACATCGACTCGACCAGCGAACTCAGCACGGAGTTACCGGAGCAGACCGCGATCTTGCGGTGAAACTCAAGATCGTTCGCGACCAAGTCCTCGACGGCTGGGTCAGGTCCAAGGCTGTCGAGCAGCTTACGCAGGTCCTCAAGCTCGTCCTCGGTCGCGCGCTCGGTCGCCATCGCGGTCGCCGCCGGTTCGAGGATTCGCCTGACAGCCAGCAATTCAAGCACGGTCGCGTCACGATGAAAGTCCACGATGAAGCTCAGCGCCTCGAGCAGCAGGGTCGGCTCAAGGCTGGTCACGTACGTACCGTCGCCCTGCCGGACGTCGAGTATGTTCACCAGCGAGAGCGCCTTGACCGCCTCGCGCAGGGAGTTGCGGGACAGGCCAAGCTCCGCGGCAAGATCGGCTTCCTTGGGCAACCGGTCGCCAGCCCGCAGTGTGCCGGAGACGATCATGGCTTTAATCTTCCCGATCGCCTCGTCGGTCACGGCCACGCAAGGTCCTCCGTTCCCCGACCCCGATTGTTCCACGGTACGTGCGCCGGCGCGGTCGGACCTCTCTGGCAGACTGCGAATTGTGGACGCAGACCTGCATATGCTCAACCTCGTCGTCGATGACATGGACGCGAGCCTGGACTTCTACCGCCGGCTGGGCGTGGTCGACGACGAAACGGCGTCTGGTGGTCACGTGCAGCTGCGCATGCCCGGTGGCTTCAGCCTGGAACTGGACACCCCCGACATGGCCAGGCTCTGGCACGCCGGCTGGCGCGCCGATCCGGCCAGCGGGAATGCGGTGATCGGCTTCGCGCTGCCGAGCCGACAAGCGGTCGACGAGCGTTATGCGGAACTGACCGGCGCCGGCTACCTGGGCAGGCAGCCACCCTTTGACGCGTTCTGGGGTGCCAGGTACGCGATCGTCGCCGATCCCGACGGCAATGACATCGGGCTGATGAGCCCGATGGAAGAATCCAGGCGTACCTGGCCACCCGAGGAATCCCCGGCTCCGTAGCCGGGGCCGCAGGAGGGATCGTGACGACCGAGAGCCGATTCGGGATGACCGAGCTTGATGACCTTCCCGATGACTTGCGCGAGCGCATCGCCCCGATCGCGGACAAGTCAGGTTTCGTGCCGAACATCTTTCGCGCGCTCGGCCACCGCCCGGCCGAGCTGAGGGCTTTCTTGGACTATCACGACGCGCTGATGGAACGAAAGGAAGGGTTGTCGAAAGCCGAACGCGAGCTTGTCGTCGTCGCGACCTCAGCGGCTAACTTCTGCACGTACTGCATCGTCGCGCACGGCGCGATCCTCCGCATCAGATCCAAGGACAGCCAGCTCGCCGACCAGGTAGCCGCCAACCCCTGGCAGGCACGCCTAGACGACCGCGGCCGCGCGATCGCCGACCTGGCGCTCGCCCTGGCCCGCACCCCGGAACACTTCGGTGACGCCGACATCGCGAAGGCTCGCGCCGCCGGTCTCACCGACGACGAGATCTGGGACGTGGGCGCGATCACCGCCCTCTTCGCCGCGTCGAACCGGCTGGCCCAACTGACCGCGCTGCAACCCAACGCGGAGTTTTACCTCATGGGCCGCGGTCAGGCCACCTGACGTAGTTTCCGATACACAACGTGGTGGCGTAGTGACGCTTCGTCGACGTCCGGGTCGTCAAAGTCCTCAGCGGGATCGTGAGTCATTCCGATTCGCCGCATCACCGCCTGCGAACGCGCATTGCTTGCCATCGTGACAGCGACGACCTCCGGCAGCCCGATGGTGTCGAATCCGTACTCCAGCGCTGCCTGCCCCGCCTCAGTCGCATAACCGTGGCCCCAAGCCGACCGCGCCAACCGCCAGCCGATCTCAACACCGCTGAACGGCATCTCCTCATCCACGTTGTTCAGGCCCGTAAACCCGATGAATTCGCCCGAGGCGCGGACCTCAACCGCCCAGCGGCCAAAGCCGTAACGGTCCAGGTCATCCTGGAAATTCAAAGCCCAGGCCTCAGCCTGCTCAAAAGTTATCAGCGGCCCGAGGAATCGCCGTACCTCGGGATCGGCGTTCATCGCCGCCCACGGCGCAAGATCGGGCTCCCGCCACCCGCGCAGGACAAGTCGGTCCGTGCTGATCTGCGTCACCGGGCTAGCTTAGTGAGCCGTGCGCAATCACCGCCTCGCCGGACGGACGCCGACAGTAAACTCACCCATCATGGACCTCAAGGACGCGACTCTCATGATCTTGAACGAGTCCGTCGAGCATCCCAGCGTCGCGAAGATCGCTCACGTCGCCTACGACCAGCTCATCACCAAAGGCGGAGTCGACTACCACCTCCTCGATGACCTGATCGGCCAGGCCAGCGGCAAGGGAATTCTCCGGGCCATGAGCCGGAAGTACAGCGCGACCGCCCGCGAAGCCATCCTCATGCCGATCCTCCGTGAGATCGATAGGCAAAAGCCAGTCCGGCCACGCCGATCGCACCAGGCCAGCACGGACCCCCTGACTGCCAGCACCTGGTAACTGCTGGCCTCCCACCTCGTCGCACTACCTCCCGCCTAGGCCGGTCCCGCCCAAGATCCAGTTGACTCAGCTGATAGCTCACATCTATCATAGTGATATCAGTTTTTTGAGGAAGTGGAAGTGGTGAGGATGGCACTGACAGCAACCATGAGCAGTCAGGTGACCTGGGACAGCGACAGTGGCACGGCTCTTTCCGTGCGCAACTTGACTAAGCGATTCGGAGAGCGGGTCGCGTTCGAAGACGTGACCTTTGACGTTGGCCGGGGCGAGGTCTTCGGCTTCCTCGGGCCAAACGGCGCGGGAAAGACCACGACCGTGCGGACGCTCGGCAGCTTGATCGCCCCTACTTCGGGCTCGGCGACCATCGCCGGGGTGCCGCTCACTGCGGAGAATGGCGTCGAGATCAGGCGGCGGATCGCGATCGTACCTGAGTCGCCTGGCCTGTACTCGCGCCTCAGCGTGGCCGAGAACCTTGAGTGCTTCGCCGACCTCTACGACGCGCCGGACCCTAAGGCTCGCATCGCCAGCGCCTTGCGGGCGGTCAACATCGCCGACCGCGCGGGCGATACCTGCGGCACCCTTTCTAAGGGGCTGCGCCAGCGGGTCGCGCTTGCCCGGGCCCTGCTCAGCGACCCAGAGGTGCTATTCCTTGACGAGCCGACTTCCGGCCTTGATCCGGTGGCCGCCAGGGACGTGCACGATCTGATCACGACGCTCCGCCAGCGCGGTGTGACGATCTTCCTGACAACCCATCGCCTCGACGAGGCCGAGCGACTGTGTGACCGCGTCGCGATCATGAACACAACCCTTCGCACCATCGGGCGACCCGACGAACTCCGCGCCAAGCTGTTCGCCAGCACGCTCGCCATCAGGACGACGACCGCGGTACGGGACCCAGGCCTGATCTTCACCGGACTCCCGGCGGTCGGCGGCTGGCAGCCTGACGGCCCGGCCAGCTACCTGCTTGAGGTGTCCGATCCGGCGGCTGCCGCGCCAGCCGCCATCCGTGCTCTCGTGGCGGCCGGGGCCGACGTGCTGTCGGTCAGCGAGTCCCGCCACACGCTCGAGGACATCTACCTCGAGCTGATCGACCAGAACGAGGAGGCGAGCCGTCGATGAGCACGAACTTGTCCACCAAGCGGATCAAGGCCATAGTGCGCAAGGAACTCAGGGATTACCGGCGCAACAAGCATGTGGTGGCGACGATGGTGATACTGCCACTGCTGTTCAGCGCCTCGCCGATGATCCAGATCTTCGGAATGTCAGCGTCGTCAGCACCCGCGGTCAGCCATGGCTACCTGCTCCTCTATCTGCTCGGCATCCCGGCCCTTGTGCCGGCCGCGGTGGCCGCCTACTCGGTTGTCGGCGAACGCCAGCAGGGCACGCTCGAACCAGTGCTCACGACACCCATCCGCCGCGAGGAGTTCCTGATCGGCAAGGCCCTGGCAGCGCTGATCCCGTCGCTGGCAGTGTCCTTCGGCGTCTATGCGTTCGTCATCGCGTCCGTGGAACTCTTCGCCCAGCCAGCCGTGGCAGCGGCGCTCCTGCACAGCACTCAGATACTCAGCCAGATCGCCTTCACCCCGCTGCTGGCCTGCTGGTCGATCTGGGTTGGCATCGCGATCTCCACCAGGTCGAACGACCTGCGGGTAGCGCAGCAACTCGGCATGCTCGCGAATGCCCCGCTGGTCGTGGTGACGTCGCTGATCGCCTTCAACGCGATCCACGCCAGCTTCGGCCTGGCCATCGGCGCGGCGGCCGTGTTGCTGCTGCTCGACGGATCTGGCTGGCGGCTCGCGTCGGCAGCGCTGAGCCGCGAGCGCCTCATTCTCGCCGCGAGATGACGCATACCTGGGTACCCGCACCCGCTCGCGTGAGTAGCTGAACCGATGTGTGACCGGCCAGCCGCTGGCTGAATGGGCGCTATGACAGATGCCTTCATCACCGGCGTCGGCGCGTATCTGCCCGGTGAGCCGGTTGACAACGAACAGCTCGCCGCTCGGTTCGGCGACGGCACCGCGCGGGACGCGGCCATGCGGCGCCGGGTGCTGGCCGCGAACGGAATCAGGACTAGGCACTACGCCGTTGACGACAACGGCGCGACGCTGATGCTGAACGAAGAGCTCGCTGCGTGCGCGGTGCGGAACGCGCTCGATGACCGCGGCCTGAAGCCGTCCGACGTGCGGATGCTCGCGACCGGCACGACGCAGGGAGACCTACTCATTCCCGGCTTCGCCTCCATGGTGCACGGCCGGCTCGGCGGCGGCCCGATGGAACTGCTGTCAGTAGCAGGCGTGTGCGCGTCAGGGATGGCGGCGCTCAAGGCGGCCGTGTCAGCGGTGCGGCTCGGCGAGCATCAGGTGGCCGTGGCAGTGGGCTCCGAGCTGGTCAGCCGATCGCTCGCCACGGCCCCCGACGCGCCCGACGCGCCCGACGCGATGTTCCTGCGATGGACGCTGTCGGACGGCGCCGGCGCGGTGGTCGTCGAGCCAGAGCCTGCGCCAGCTGGCCTCAGCCTGCGGGTCGACTGGATGCACCTGGTCTCGCACGCGCACGAGCATCAGGTGTGCATGGGCGCCGGCCTCGCGGACGGCTGTGCGCCGATGGCCGGGACGACCTGGCTTGACCGGCCCGCTCCCCAGGTTCCCCGCTTGCGCCAGGACATGTCGGCGCTGCCCGCGCTGATCGAGGTGGGCGTCGCCGAGTACTGCGCGCTGGTCGAGGCCGGGCGCATCGACCCAGGCACCGAGCATGTCCTTTGTCACTACAGCGCCGAGCACTTCCGGGAGAAGCTGCTCACCCGGCTGCGGGAGGCTGGCTACGCGCCGGACGGTGACCGCTGGTTCACGAACCTGCACACCGCGGGCAACACCGGAGCGGCGAGCATCTTCGTCATGCTCAGCGCCGCGATGCCGCGGCTGCGGCCTGGCGACCGGGTCCTGCTGATCGTCCCCGAGTCCGGGCGCTTCACCCTCGCGTTCGCGCAGCTCACCTGCGTTGGCGCAGACGGCGGCCCCAGCGACGCCGAGCTTGCCGCCTCACCGCTCGGGCGCGCGCTTGACGACGATCCGCCGGTTGTGGCGCGCGCGTTCACCGAGCTTGCCCAGGTGTGGTCCGAACTCGGGCAAGCGCTCGCCAGGGTGCCGATCGTACGCAGGATCGAGGACGGCACCGCGAGCGTCGATGACTACCGCAGGCTCCTGCTTAACCTGCGCCAGCAGGTCATCGACGGCGGCCGGTGGATTTCGCTCGCCGCGTCGAATTTCTCCGCCGAATTGTTCTGGCTGCGCAGCGCGGCGATCACGCACGCCGCCGCCGAGCACCGCGACTACCAGCTCATCGAGCACGACTACACGGCCGTCGGCGGCGACTCGGCAACGATGAGTACGACCGCGCAGAACATCGGCTCGGCGGCGCTGTCCAGTTTCGTCTTCTACCGGGCTGGCCTTCCTGATCCGGTCGATCTGCTCGGCGCGATGTTCGTGATCGAAGGCCTCGGCGCAGCCAAGGCCAGCGGCTGGGCCGACCGGCTGGCCGCCAGCGCGGGCCTGCGCGACGATCAGCTCAGTTTCCTCCGCTACCACGCGGGCGGCGACGACGAGCATTTCGCAGTGCTGTCCGCCGCGCTGCGCTCTGGCCTGCTCGACGAGCACGCCGTCACCCGGATCGTCAAGACCGCGCGGGTGGTGGCGCGGCTGTACGCCCTGCAACTCGAGGAGCTAGACCGTGTATGACGTGCACGAGGCGGTAAACCCGTCACTGTGGGACGTGATGGCGGTCGATCCGGCGATTCCGATCGACCTGGCCACGCTCCGCCTGATCACCCGCGACCAGCAACGCGCCAGCCGCGGCTTTCTCTATCCCTGGGTGCGGATCGCGTCCCGAGCCGCGGTCACCGCGATAGTTATCGCCAAGCGCGCAGCGCCGATCAGGTTCTCCGCCCACGCCACCATGGACCGATTGTGCCTGTGGTTCCTCCGCCGGTTCGTCGCGTCCGACTCTGTCGGCCTTCTGATCAGGCACTTCATCGTGGAGACTAATCTGCTGAACTTCTGCCTGCGCAACGCAGGGCTACCCGCCGAGGTCGAACTTCGACCGACGACGCTCGCCGGCCTTGGCAATCGAGCCGTGATCGAGCACGACCTGAACGTCTACCGCGCGCTGCTCGCGCTCGGCGGGGCTGGCCCGCTCAGACGGCCCGCAGACCTGGACTTCGGCATGCTCTCGATCCCCGAGATCGATCCGGAGCCGCGCGCCCGTCGACTGCTGCGGCTCGACATACAGACCGCGTTGTGCCTGATGAACATCCCGTTCGCGTTCTGCCTGACACCCGGTGAGTACCGGCGGGCCGTCCATTCACTCCGGCTGGACTCCTCATTGCTCACCGTGCTCGCCGAGATCACCGGCGACAGCGCGTTCCTGCACTGGCGGCCGCCGGCGGTGCGCGTCGACAGCAACATCGACGTACCGGGCGCCGTGTACGAACACGCGCTGCTCTGCGAGTTCGCCCACGCCAGGCTCTGCCGCGCCGCGAGACAAGCCATGTCACCCGAAAGGGGGACACGCGCGGCTGGGGTGTGTTCCGGAATAAACCGTTAATGTTCGATCGGTGACCTAGGAATGGGTTCTGGCGCGGCGGAAAATGCCGTGCATGGGTCTCAGGGGACTACTGGCTGCTGTCGTCACGCTCCCGGTCGGAATGCTGGTCGGCCTCGCCCAGTTCGCCGGGCCAGCACAGCCCGCGGCCGCGTCGCCGCCGACGCTGCAGCAGGTTTTCGACAACGTCGGCGTGACGAGCGCGTCGGATGCCAGCGCGGGTAACTTCGACGGCATCGGTGACTCGCTCTCCGCGACGGCACTCGCGGCGGACGCGCTGTCCCCCGGCAAGCCGCTGCTGCATGATGGGCTGGCCATCACCTGGCCGGACATCGTGCCTGGGCAGCCGGACAACGTGGTGGCCGACGGCCAGAGCGTGGCCGTCAGTGGCGCCGGCACGACGCTCGGGGTTATCGGCGCCTCCGCCTTCGGCAGCACCTCGGGAACCTTCACGGTCACCTACGCGGACGGCACGACGAGCACGGCGAGCGTCACGTTCGCCGACTGGATCGACACCAGCGCGGCGGCCGACACCGACTTGCTCGCGACCACGGCGGGCTGGAACCCCGGCGGCACGATTCCAGTAAGCCTGTCGTACGCGGCGATCCCGCTCAGCGACAGCCCGGCCGTGTCCGTGACGTTGCCTGCCGTCAGCACTGGCGTGGGAAAGAACATGCCGTCCATGCATATTTTCGGCCTGATAATCGGCACCCCCGGGCAAGAGGCCGCAGGGGCGCCTGGCGCCGCTTCGCACTACGACGAGGGGCGCAAGGACTGCGTGGGCACAGCCGTCGGCGCCGGTTCGAATGACCGCTCCTCGAAGGTCTGGTACACCGTCGCCGACGGCGAGCTTTCCGATGTCTACGCACCGACGATCGACAACACCGACGTGAAGAGCCTCGACCCGATCGTCACCGGGCCTGGCTTCACGGCGCTGCAGCCTCGGGACATGACCTACACGGCCGCGCCGCTCGATGAGACTTCAATGGCATGCCGGGTCACCGCGCACGACGCGGCGCACGACTTCGACGTGGTCACCGACTTCATCACCGATCCGTCGGCCCGGGCCGTGGTCATGCGGTTCACGCTGGTGCCTGGGCCGGACGCGCCGGCCGGGCTGCGCTTGTACCTGCGGTTCAACCCGCTGCTGAACGGGCACGGCGGCGGCACCGACAACGCGGGCGGCGAGTCGGCGACGATCGTGCCGACGGCCGACGGACCGGTGCCGCTGTCGTATTCGACGAACTCGTTCACCGAGGCGGTCAACCGCAGCTACGCCGAGCCGATCTATGCGGCGCTGGCGGCGGACCGGCCGTTCGCCGCGGTGCAGACCGGGTTCGCCGGTACCGCGAGCGACGGACTCAATGAACTGGACTCCTCAGTAGCTCTGACCTCAACCAGCCCGGACGCCAGCGACGGCAATGTTGTGCAGACCGCCGAACTGGCCAGCGATAGCGAGACGGTGGCGCTTGGATTCGGCGCCTCTGAGCACCGGGCCTTGCGCGCAGCGCTGTCGGCGTCGTCGGTGCCGTTCGCCGCCACGTACGCGCGGTACCGGGCCGGCTGGCGCGGCTATGACGCCGGGCTGCGGCCTCCGCGGTCGTTCGGCCACGTCAGCGCCGCGCAGCTGCGGGCTTACTACCTGAGCGCGAACGTGATCAAGGCCAGTGAGGACAAGACGTTCGCTGGCGCCACCGCCGCGTCGCTGGCGAGCCCGTGGGGCCAGGCCGTGCCGGCCGGGCAGACCGCGAGTGACGGGTTCGCGCCGTACTTCGGCTCGTACCGCGAGGTGTTCCCGCGTGACGCCTACGAGACGTTCACCGGGTTCCTGGTCGACGGCGATCTGGCAACCGCGCGGCAGATGGTCCGGTACTGGTTCGATGACCTGCAACGGCCGGACGGGTCGTTCCCCCGCAACGGGCTGCTGAACGGCGCGGCCGCACCGGACACCGGCGGGCTGCAGCTCGACGAGACGGCCGATCCGATCCTCGCCGCGTGGCAGGCGGGTCTGGCCGGGGACGCCTCGCTGTACGCCAGCCACATCAAGCCCGCGGCGGACTTCCTGGTGGCGAACGGGCCGGCCGACGGAGTCGAGCGCTGGGAGGAGCAATCCGGCTTCTCGCCGTCGACGATGGCCGACGAGGTGGCTGGCCTGGTGGCGGCGGCCGCGATCGCGAAGGCGCAGCGCGACCCAGCGTCGGCGCGGCTGTTTCTCGCGAGCGCCGACAACTTCCGGCGGCTGATCCTGGCGACGACGGTGACCGACAACGGGCCGCTGTCGGCGCAGCCGTACTTCATCCGGGTCGACAAGACCGGCAACCCCGACCAGGCGTTCTCCTACTTCCTTGGCAACGGCGATCCGACCAGCGAGGACCAGCGGGCCGTGGTCGACCAAGGCTTCCTCGAGCTGGTGAGGCTCGGCGAACTGCCGGCCAGCGACCCGCTGATCAGCAACTCACTGACGGTCACCGGAGCCACGATCGGCGCGCCGACGCCGTCGGGCACCGGGGTGCTCCGCTACAACGGCGACGGCTACGGTGACTGCGAGATGGCGGTCTTCGGCGACTGCTCGGCCGACGGCGAGCCGTGGGCGACCAACAACGAAGGCACCGGGCATCCCTGGCCGGTGCTCAGCGGCGAGAACGGCGAGTACCAGGTGCTCGCCAGAAACTCCTCCGCCGCTGCGGCCGACCTGAGCTTCATGATGTCGTCGGCATCTGGGGTCGGCTTGGTGCCTGAGCAGGTCTGGAACTACCCGGACGTTCCGGCGTCGCCGTACGGCAGCGACCCACAGACGGCATCGATCGGCTTCGTCGACGGCCAGCCGGACGGCTCGGCCGCTCCGCTGACCTGGGCGCAGGCGCAGCTCTTGCGGCTGATCGCCGACGAGGCGGGTGGCAGGCTGGTTGAGCAGCCGTCGGTGGTCGCCGATCGGTACGCCGGTGGCGGGCCCGCGCTGGGGCCGCTCAGCGTGACCGCACCGCTAACGGTGAGCGGCGGGAATGTACCGGCGAACCTGACTCGGCCGAGCGTCACGGTGGACGCGGGGTCTGCCCCGGTGGCCGGGACCACCGATCCTGGCGCGACCGTCGATGTCGCGGTAACCGGCACCGCTCCCGGGGCGGCGACCCCGTCGACGTCGATCACGACGGTGACAGCCGATGCCTCGGGGACGTTCTCGTCGACGGTGGGCTTGCAGCCGGGGACGAACTCGATCGAAGTCGCCGTGACCGACTCGGGTACGACCAACGAGGCGATCTTCACGGTGACCGACTTGTTCGTACCTGGCACCGTGGTGCTCAACGCGGCCGCCGCGCCGGGTGGTGGCAGCGGCCCTGGCACCTACGCCTACCCGACGGCGACGAACTCCGACGGCTCGCCGACGTTCGCGCCCGGCTCCTTCCGGCTGAACGGCTTCACCGTGATCAACTCCGGCAGCACGGTCACCTTCCAGGTGGCGATCGCAAACCTGCAGTCGACGTTCGGCTCGCTGCTCGGCGCGCAGCTGATCGACATCTACATCCACGCGCCATCCCCGCCCCCGGGCGAGGTCGCCTCGATCGCCTCGGCCGGCGCCTTCAACTACTCGATCGCCCCGGCCGACGCCTGGAACCAGCTGATCGAAGTCGACGGGTTCGGCACCGACGACTGGGTGACACCGGCCAGCGCCGCCTCCGGGCTGTCGGGCTCCTCCAGCGTCGGGACCCCGCAGGTGTCGGTCGCCCAGCTCAGCCCGTCGGGCGGCCAGACCCCCGGGCTTGTGACGATCACCGTGCCCACGTCCGCGCTCGGCACGCCGGGATCGGGCTGGACGTTCACGCTGGCGCTGACGGGCCAGGATGGGTTCGGTACCGACGACGCCCGCACGTTCACCGCGACACCGGGCGCCTTCACGTTCGGAGTCTGCTCGGGGGCGGTCGCCAGCGAGCCGACGCCGCCCGCGATCTGCTCGTTCAACCCCGGCGGCGTCCCCTTCGTGCTCGACACGATCCCGCCCCCGTCGGTCAGCGTCCAGACCGAACTAGACCCCACCCAGAACCCGGCCGGCGTCCAACTCCAGGGAGTCACCGTCCCCTGACCTGACCCTGATGCCGTCCCCCAAGGGATTAGCCGACCCCGACTCCTTGTTCTTGTCACTGGCCACGTACCAGGGAGGCATCGATGCGCCGCTCGAAGGCAAGTGCGGCTAGCGCCGCAACCGAGATTCAGAAGTCAGACGAGCAGTGGCGCCAGGAACTCGGCCGCGAGCAGTACCAGGTGCTGCGGCACGGGCACACCGAAGCGCCGTTTACCGGCAAATACGTCCGCACCAAGGACGACGGCACGTACTGCTGCGCGGGTTGCGGAGCGGAGTTGTTCCGCTCGGACGCCAAGTTTGAGTCTGGCACCGGATGGCCTAGCTTCTTTGAGCCCGCCCTAGCGCAGGCCGTTGAATTGCGGCCAGACCACAGCATGTTCATGCGCCGCACCGAGGTGCTGTGCCGCCGCTGCGGCGGTCACCTCGGCCATGTGTTCAACGACGGCCCGAGGCCGACCGGCCAGCGTTACTGCATCAACTCGTGCGCGCTGGACTTCGACCCAGCGGCGCCAGCGGCCGACTAAGCCGGGCCCCAATCTGACCCTAATCGGCTACGGTAACCACTGGCGCGGTGGACACTGGTGACGGCCATGGGCGAGGTGGGATGAGCGAGGATCTGCGGTCGGAGACCGGCGATTTCGCCATCGGTTCCAAGATCGGCAGATACCTGCTTGAGGAGCAAATCGGTCACGGCGGAATGGCGGCCGTTTTCAAAGCGCGCGACGAGCGACTCGGGCGGGTTGTCGCCTTGAAAATCCTCGCCCCGGCGCTGGCCGCCGACCAAGCCTTCAGACGGCGGTTCATCAGGGAGTCCAGGGCCGCCGCCGCGGTCGATGACCCGCACATCATCCCGCTGTACGAAGCGGGCGACGCGGACGGCGTGCTGTTCATCGCTATGCGGTTCGTCCCGGGCGGCGATGTCCGGTCACTGCTGGACCAGGAAGGTCCGTTGCCCGCTCAGCGGGTGGCCGCGATCGTGGCACCGGTCGGGTCGGCGCTGGACGCCGCCCACGCGACCGGCCTGGTGCACCGTGACGTCAAGCCGGCCAACATGCTGCTTGACGTGCGTCAAGGCCGACCCGATCACGTCTACCTGTCCGATTTCGGGCTCAGCAAGGATGCCACCGGATCGGCCCCGCTGACCGGAACCGGGATGTTCGTCGGCACCGTCGACTACGTGGCGCCGGAGCAGATCAACAGCCTCCAGGTGGACGGCCGGGCCGACCAGTACGCGCTCGGGTGCGCGGCGTTCGAGATGCTCTGCGGTGAACCGCCGTTCCGCCGCGATCACAGCATGGCAGTGCTGGCCGCGCACGTGTCGCAGACGCCGCCGCTGGCGTCGGCCAAGCGCGCCGGGCTTTCGCCTGCGGTGGACGCGGTGTTCGCCCGGGTGCTGGCCAAGAAAGCCGAGGACAGGTACCCAACCTGCGGGGAGTTCAGCGACGCCCTACGCAACGTGCTTGAGCCGGAGGCTGCCGTACGCGACAGCGCTACTGCCTGGCCGCCCGCGAGCCATCCTCCAACCGAACGGGCCCGTGTTCAGCAGGCTTACTCACCGCCAGGGCCGCCGATAGACCACCCTGCCTACCCGGCCTCGACCCCGGTCCCGTCGGCCTGGGACGCGACCATTCAACCGCCCAGGCCCGCTCCACGCTGGCCGAATATAATCGCGACGGTCGCGGTGGGTGCGGCGCTCGTCGCCGTCGCGATCGTCTTCGTGGCCAAGTCCCTCCACCCATCGCCGACAGCGGGACCAAGCCGCTCCTCGGGGCCCGCAACGCACGGCAGCCAAAAGGGCTCGGGGCGGAACGCCACGCCAACGTCCCACCGAACCTGGATCCCCTACCAGGACCCGGGCGAGTTCTCGATCAACCTGCCGCCCGGCTGGGCGCCGATCTCGACCGGCGCCGACGGAGTGAAGTTCGCCGGCTCTCCGCGTGGCTTCGTCGTGGTCATCGAGTGGACGCGGAGCCCGCGACCGGACGCCTATACCGACTGGCAACAGCAGTCGTCGGCCAAGGCTGCGGCCGATTCCTCCTATCATCTGATCTCGATAGAGCGAGTCAGCTACCGCGGCTACAACAGCGCCGACTGGCAGTTCACCGAAGCCTATCCGGCCCAGCGGGAGAACCAGTTCCTCGATCGGGGGTTCATCGTTCACCCCGGCCGCCTCGGATTCGCGATCGAATTGTACGGTCCGCCCGCCCGGTTCCCAGCGGTCCGGGCGAGCCTCTGGAGAAGGCTCATCACCAGCTTCCAGCCGGCTTCATAGCCGCAACCACGCTCACCATCAATGACGGGCCGCACGCCAGAACCCTCACCGTGAATGACGCCTAACACCTGCGGACGATTCGGGGGAATTGGCGCCCAGGTAAGCGGCCACGTCGCAGAAGCGTCTCTCTCCAGCGGGGTGACGAACTCCACGCGGTCGGCTGGGCAAACATCGGCGCTGAGCGTGCGTTGACCCTGATCAAGCCTGCCCGGCCACTGGATTCATTCCTATAGGCGAAGGAACGGCCCCGCCCCAGGGCCTAAGGGCGCCTAAGGGCGGGCGAAGCCGTGCACACTGACCTCGCGTGACGCTTAAGGCGACAGTCGGGAACGTACCCCTCCGACCGAGGCCCGGCGTGACCAGGGAAACGCAGGTCGTGCGCGACGCCGGTGTCTAGGCCGGACAGGTCGGCTGGGCGGGTCCGATCGGGGTCACTGTCCGTCACGCTAGCCGAGCCTAGCGGCGCCGAACCTTCGGAGATGATCGGAAAGTCACCCGACCATTACGTTTGATCGGCATAGCCGGCATTGCGTTGCTAGATTGTCTCGATTAGGTCTTGCTAGAGGGGATACGTGAGACTGGTGAGCACTGCCGCGTCTGAAGTCGTGTGGCGGGACATTGGCTGACGCCGACGAGCGAGGGCGCGCGGGTCGACGGGCGAGACCACACGGCATCGTGCGACCCTATGTGCTGGGCGCAGGCGGGCACTCCCAACGGCGTCCGGACCAGCGCGACGTTGGTGAGCGCCTGACCCGGGGAGACCAGCCAGCGCTCGACTGGACCGGTGACGCCGGTTCGCGACGCACCCGCGACGGCCGGTCGCAACCGCCGTGGCGCGACTCACCAGCCAAGCCCCGGATGACGGAACCGTTGCCGGTCGTGAAGGCGTCCGGGCATGGCCGGGCCGAGCCGCCGAAGCGGCGGCGGGGAGCGTTCTGGCCAGCTTGGCCTGGGTGGGCTGGCTTGCTGGCCGGCCGTCGCGGGCTGGTGACGATCGGCGCTGGCGTCGCCACGCTGGCGGTCGTCGGCGGGCTGATCGTGATGTTCTCGGGGCAGCCGTCCAGGCTGGTGGCCAGCACGTGCGAGACGGGTGCCTGCCGTCAGGGCGTTACCCGCACGTTCGGGGCGACGCGGCCGCCGGGGGCGGCGGGAGGAGCGGCGAAGCGTTTCCACTCGAAGACGAGGCATTCGACCGCCGGGCACTCCCCCGCACCGGGCCGCGGCCATTCGACGCCCCGGCCGACCGCGTCATCGCACGGCCCGAACCCGAAGCCGACCGGGTCCTCGCCCGGTCCCACGTCGACAGGAACGCCGAGCCCGAAGCCGACGCCATCACCGACGCCGACCCCGACCCCGACCCCGACCCCGACGCCTAAGCCGGTCGACGTCAGCTACTCGGTAGTGCATCAGTGGTGGAACGGCTTTCAGGGCGAGTTCACCATCGTTAACAACGGCAGCAAGGCAATCAAGGGCTGGGAAATAGCCGCGGTGCTGCCCAACGACGACGTCAGGGCCGCGTGGGACGCGCAATTCCACACGAACGGCGACACCTTGTACCTCGACCCACCCTGGTTCCAGCAAACGATCGCGCCGGGCGCGACCCTCACCGAGGACTTCGCCGCGCACGGCACCACAACAACCCCAACAAGCTGCACCTTCAACGGCTCTGCGTGTTAGCGGACGGCGCGAGCCCCTAGCTCAAGCCGTGCTGGCGGAGGAAGGCTAGCTGGGCTAGGAAATGGCGGGTGCCACCGCCCTCGTGGCCGCTGAACTGGTAGACGGCGATGTCCTTGGGGCCGGCGTAATGGTTAAAAGCGGCGAAAATGGTCGACGGCGGGGTGATCGTGTCCGCGAGGCCGACCGAGAACAGGGCGGGCACGCCGATTCGCTTGCCGTGGTTGACCACGTCGACGAAGGCGAGCGTGGCGAAGGCCTGCTCAATCCGGTCCGTGTTCACCTTGCAGTAGTCGGCGAGCTCGACGTACGGATCGCTGTCGGTGACCTCGACAGCCCGGCGGAAGTGGGCGAGGAACGGCACGTCGGGCATTGCTGCCGCCACGTCGCCCGCCAAGTGCGCGGCCGCGATTGTGAGGCCGCCGCCCTGGCTGTGGCCCGTGGTGACGATCGGCCGGCCGCCGACCCCGTCGTAGCCGCGAATGGCGTCCACGGCGCGGGCGGCATCGACGAGCAGGCGGGTGTAGTAGTGGCTGTGCGGGCTAGCGATGCCGCGGGTCAGGAAGCCGGGCGTGCTCGGGGCGCCGTTGTCGCCGAGGTCGGAGGTGTCGGCGCGGCGCCAACGGCCGCCCTGACCCCTGGAGTCGACAACTAGGTGCGGGTGGCCGGCGCAACTCCACTTCAGCCAGTCGAACGGGTCACCGCGGCCGCCGCCGTAACCGATGAACTCGACGATCACCGCGGCGCCTGCGCCGGACTGGTGAGGGTCGATGAACCAGCCCGCGATCGGGTCGCCGCCGTGGCCGGGAAACGTCACGTCGAAGACGTCGGCATGCCTAACCGGGCTGTCGACCGGGGTGAATGACGCCCGCGCGCCGGACGCGCGGGCCGCCTCCATCTGGCCAGCCCAGAACTCGGCGAAGTCGGCTGGCTCGGCCACCTCGGGAACGTAGTTGCGCAGGTCGGCAAGCGGAAGATCGACTAGCATCCGCCTAGCCTTTCACCGACCCCGCCAGGCCGGACAGCCCGCCCACGATACGCCGCTGAGCGAGCACGAAGAACGCGAGCGCGGGCAGCATCGATAGCGCGGTGAACGCGAAAATGCTGGCCGTGTCCTGTGAGTACGTCGACTGGAACGTTGCGACGCCCAGCGGCAGCGTGAAGTGGCTCTCGCTGGTGAAGACCAGGAACGGCAGCAGGTAGGCGTTCCAGCTTGTCACGAACGCCAGGATCGAGACCGTCATCAGCGCCGGCCGCGACAGCGGCAGCAGGATGCGCAGGAAGAAGGTCAGCCTGCTGGCACCGTCGACCACCGCCGCATCCTGCAGTTCGCCAGGGATCGCGCGCATGAACGGCCGCAGGATGATGATCGTGAACGGCAGCGAGAACGCCGCCTCAGGCAGCACCACGCCCATCGGGTTGTCGAGCAAGTTGATGTGCCGAAGCAGCAGATAGATCGGCAGCGAGGCCACGTTCGCTGGGAACAACAGCCCGATCGCGAACACCAGGTACCAGCCTTCGCGGAACCGGAAGTCATAGCGCGAGAGCGCGAACGCCGCCATCGAGCCAAGTCCGACCGCCAGCGCCGTCGCGATCACGGCGATCATCGCGCTGTTGCCAAGGTTCTCCCAGAACGACGCGGTAGTGACGATCGTCTTGTAGTTCGACCACACCCATGGGTGCGGCAAGCCGGTCGGCGACGAATTGATCTGCGCGGTGGTACGGAAGCCGCCGATGATCACGAACAGCATCGGCACCAGCGTGATCGCGACGATGACGAGCGCTGCGAGGTAACTGAGCGGCACCGCCGGCTTGATCCGGCGCCTGCGGCCATAACCCGGGACCGCGACCGTCGCGCCCGCCATCATCCCACCGCCCTGGTCAAGGCGCCCGCCGTGTCGCGGCGCAGCGCGAATCGCTGGTAAAGCAGCGCGAACACGAAGCTGATGATGAACAAGATCACAGCCACCGCGCTGCCGTAGCCGAACTCCAGGCTCCTGAACCCGTTCTCGATCATGTAGGTCACCATCGTGCTCGACGAGTTGGCCGGTCCGCCGATCGTCATGATCCAGACGATGTCGAACAACTGCAGCGATCCGATCATCGACAGGAAGATCCAGATCCTGATCGTCGGCCCGAGCAGAGGCAGCGTGATCCGGCGGGTCACCTGCCACGGCGACGCCCCGTCAATCGCGGCCGCCTCGCGTAGCTCGACCGGGACGCCCTGCAGCCCAGCGAGCAGCAAGATTATCCCGAAGCCGATGTACTTCCAGGTGACGACCACGAACAGGGTGTACAGCACGATCGAGGGATCGGCCAGCCAGAGCTTGATCTCGTGACCGAGCCCGACCGTCTTGAACAGCTGATCAACAAAGCCGCCTGGCTGCAGCATCAGCAGCCAGAGCACCGCCGTCGTCGCCTCGGACAGCACGTACGGCGCGAAGACCGCGAGCCGCAGCAGCGTGCCGCCCTTCATCCGGCGGTTCAGCAGCAGCGCGAGCGCGAGGCTGAGCGGGAGCTGGACCACCAGCGACAGCACCGCGATGATCACGTTGTGCAGGACCGACTCCCTGAACACCGGGTCGTCGAGCACCAGCCGGTAGTTGTGCAGGCCGACGAAGTCCGACAGGACTCCGTAGCCGCTCCAGTTGAACAGACCGTAGTAAGCGGCCACGCAGATCGGCAGCAGGACGAAGAAGGTGAAAAGGGCGAGGGCCGGTGTCAGCAGCACGACCAGCTCGATGAGCTTGCGGCTCGGGCGCCAGAACGGACCCCGCGTCTGTTCGGTCCGCGTGACCGAGACTACGGCCGCGGTGGGATCAGCCACCGCAGCCGCAGCTCTCGTCAGACCGCTCATTGATGAGTTGCCATGAGTAGTGGGCTCATTACTGTTGCGAATTACTGTTGAGAAGCCGCCTGGTCGATCGCCGTGACGATCCCCGTCGGCGTTCCCTGGCCGGCGAAGTAGTCGGCGACGGCGTTGTCGAGGGCCTGACCCACGTTGGTCGGGTAGGCGATGTCGAAGTAGTTCTGCACGTAGCTGGCCGACTGGCTGAGCGCCAGGATCTGCTTCTCGGCCGGCAGGGTCAGCGCCGACGCGGCAGCCGGGTTGGCCGGGAGGCCGACGTCGGCGGCGCTCACCAGCTTCTCCTGCACGGCTGGGCTGTCCAGGTAGCTGAGGAAGTTGACGCACGCGGGCTCCGGCGCCGTCGTGGTGCAGGAGAATCCGTCACCGCCACCAAGCAATGCGGTCGGGCTGCCGGCCGCGCCTGGGACGGACGGGAACGGGAACCAGCCGATCTGGCTGACGAACTTCTTGTTCGAGGTGAGCGCGCTCATCACTCCTGGGTCCCAGTCACCCTGCAGTTCCATCGCCGCCTTGCCGTTCGCGACTAGACCCGCTGAGCTGCCGGCACCGACCTGGGCGGGGGTGCCGAGGAAGCCAACCTGGAACGGCTTGGTCGCCATGAATGTCTTCAGGTCGTTGCCGGCCTTGGCGAAACACGGGTAGTTAGCCGAGATTGCCTTGACGGCGGTCTTGAGCGTGCCGATCGAGCACTCGCGTACCGCGAAGTAGTCCCAGTAGAACGCGTCCGGCCACCTGTCCTTGCTACCGACGGCGATCGGCGCGATCCCTGCGGCCTTGAGCTTGCTCACGTCGGCGTTCAGTTCCGGCAGCGTCGCCGGCGGGGACTTGATGCCAGCCTTGGCGAACAGGTCCTTGCGGTACCAGAAGCCGACCATGTGCAGGTCGTAGGGGATGCCGTACTGCTGGCCGTTGACCTGCCAGCCGGCCGCGGCCGGACCGAGCTGGGTGATCAAGCTAGAAACCATGCTGGTCAGGTTCGCAAGCTTGCCCGACTTGATCTGCGTGGCCTCCTGGCCGCCGCCCCACTGCTGGAAGATGTCCGGCGGACTACTCGACTGCAGCGCGAGCGGCATCTTGGTGGTGAACTGCTCGTTCTGGATGGGCACGTCGGTGATGTTCACCTTCGGGTTGGCGGCGTGGAACGCGCTGATAACCGAGAGATATACACCCTTTAGCGGGTTCGCGGTAGCGTTGTTCCACCAGGTGAGGGTCACAGGGCCGCTAGCCTTGTGGCCGCCCCCGGAGCCCGAGCTACCGCCCGAGCTGCTACTACTGCTACAAGCAGCGAGGGCGAGCGCCGCGGCCGCCGCAACGGTCACGGCGGCGTACTTTCTGGTGCTGCGCATGTTGGTCATCTCCTGACGGTGGGCCGAATCGGGGGTTGTTTGCTTGGCCTTCGGGCGGCACGCCGCAGTGTTGAACCAGTCACAGCGCCGCACCACTCTCGAAAAGATTCAGGAATATTTCGGCGTGTCGTCATCGTAGGAACCTGCTCCTGTGCGGTCAACCCCCAGTTTTGGTTTCGTTGCCGACGCGTCGCCCGACCTCTATCGGTAGTGACACGGACATGGCCTGCGGCTATTGTCAGCAGCATCGAAGCGAGACAGGATGGAGCAGCTCACTAGCCAGGAGCTGAGATACGATACTCGGACCGAATGGTTTCGAGACTTTTACCGCTCAAGCGGGTGGCAACGAAGGAGTGGTAGCGAGTGCCGAGCACTAAGCCGATCGGGACCGGGCGTGCCGGAGGCGGGCAAGATGAGCTGGGCGCTGGGCAGCGACGCCGGCCGACGCTGGCCGCGATCGCTGCCGAAGCCGGCGTCTCGCTCCCGACGGTTTCCAAGGTCGTCAACGGCCGCCCCGACGTAGCGCCAGACACGCGTGCTCGGGTCGAACGGCTGCTCGGCGAGCGTGAGTACCACCGGCCAGGCCAGCGCCGGGGGCGCCGGGCCGGTTTGATCGACTTGATTTTCAACGGCCTGGACAGCCCGTGGGCAGTGGAGATCCTGCGGGGCGTCGAAGACTGGTGCGCGTCGCACGCCATGGGGGCGGCGGTCTCGGCCGTCAGGCACGGCAGTGCCCGGCCAGCTAGCTGGACCAGCGCGCTGGCCAGCCACGACACCGACGGCGTGCTCTTGGTGACGTCCGAACTGACGATGCCGCAGCTTCGCCAGGTCCGCGACGAAGGCATACCGCTTGTCGTCGTCGACCCGGTCAGCCTGCCCGATCCCGACCTGCCGAGCGTCGGCGCCACGAACTGGGCCGGCGGCCTCGCCGCCACCGACCACCTGCTCGGTCTGGGCCATCGCCGGATCGGCGCGATCACCGGACCGGCCGACTACCTGTGCAGCCGGGCGCGCGTGGACGGCTACCGGTCCGCGCTGGAGCGGGTCGGTCTCAGCTTCGACAACGCGCTGGTCAGGCACGGAGACTTCCACCACGAAGGCGGCTTCCTGCGCGGCGGCGAGTTGCTCGACCTGGCTGACCGGCCGACCGCGATCTTCGCGGGCAGCGACCAGCAGGCACTCGGCGTCTACGAGGCCGCCCGCCAGCGGGCCTTGCGGATTCCGCAGGACCTGTCGGTGGTGGGCTTCGACGACCTGCCCGCCGCCCGGTGGGTATCACCGCCGCTGACGACCGTGCGCCAGCCACTGGCCGAGATGGGCCGGGTCGCCGCCGAGATGCTGGGTGACTTGATCGAAGGAGTCCCGCTGCGCAGCCAGCGGGTCGAGCTATCGACCGAGCTGATCGTCCGATATTCGACCGCGCCGGTCAGCCTGGCCCCGCCGCGATGACCGTCCGCGACGCCCCCGACGCCGCCGTGCTCTCCGCGGTCACCGACCCCTGGCGCGACCAGGCGCTTCCCATCACCGACCGGGTCGCTGATCTGCTCGGCCGTATGACGCTCGAGGAAAAGCTCGGCCAGATGTACGGCATCTGGCTGAGCGGCCCGGCCGACGGCAACGACGTAGCCCCGCTCCAGGGGGAATTCACCGCAGAAGTCCCGCCGTTCGGCGAGCTGATCCGCTCCGGGCTTGGCCAGCTCACCCGCGTTTACGGCACCAGGCCGCTGCATCCCGCCGAAGGCGCGGCCGAACTGGCCAAGCTGCAGACGATGGTCACCCAGTCGAACCGGTTCGGCATTCCGGCCATGGCGCACGAGGAATGCCTGACCGGGCTGGCCGCCTGGTGTGCCACCGCGTTCCCGACGCCGCTGGCCTGGGGTGCGTCGTTCAACCCCGAAATCGTCCACGAGATGGCGGCGGCGATCGGCGCCAGCATGTGCGCGGCCGGGGTGCATCAGGGCCTGGCGCCCGTACTCGACATCGCCCGCGACCCGCGGTGGGGGCGGCTTGAGGAAACCATCGGCGCGGACCCCTACCTGGTCGCCTTGCTCGGCACCGCCTACGTGCGCGGCCTCCAATCAACCGGCATGATTGCCACGCTCAAGCATTTCGCCGGGTACTCGGGCTCCCGGGCTGGTCGCAACATGGCACCCGTCAGCATCGGCCGTCGCGAGTTCGCCGACGTCTTCCTGCCGCCGTTCGAGATGGCTATCAGGGTCGGCGGCGCCCGCTCGGTCATGCATTCCTACGCCGACGTTGACGGGGTACCGCCGGCCGCCGACCGCGCGCTGCTCACCGACCTGCTGCGGGACGAGCTCGGGTTCGACGGCGTGGTCGTGGCCGACTACTACGGCATCTCGTTCCTCGAGACGCTGCACGGCGTGGCGGGCTCGCCGGCCGACGCGGCCGCCGCCGCACTACGCGCCGGAGTCGACGTCGAGTTGCCGAACGTCCGCTGCTATGGCGCCCCGCTCGCAGACGCGGTCAGGTCAGGGCTAGTGCCAGAGCATCTGGTCGACCGGGCGGCTGGCCGCGTGCTCCGTCAGAAGTTCGAACTAGGGTTGCTAGATGTCGTGCCGGAGGCGCGCCAAACCAGCGCCGAGCCCGACCGGGCAACTGCGGTGGCCACCGAGGACTTCGACTTCGACCCGCCGGCCCACCGCGACCTAGCCCGGCGCCTGGCCGAGCAGTCGATCGTGCTGCTGGCCAACACCGGTCGTGCCGGAGGCGCGCAAGAACAACACCGTGCCGGAGGCGCGCAAGAACAACACCGTGCCGGAGGCGCGCAAGAACAACACCGTGCCGGAGGCGCGCAAGAACAACACCGTGCCGGAGGCGCGCAAGAACAACACCGTGCCGGAGGCGCTCTGCCGCTCGACCCGACCGGGCACATCGCCGTGATCGGCCCGCTCGCCGACGACCCGCTGGCGTTCTTCGGCTGCTACACGTTCCCCCGCCACGTCGGTCACGCACACCCAGGAACCAGCGCCGGGATCCCGTTGAGCCCGGTGCTCGCCGCGCTGCGAGAGGAACTGCCGTCGTCCCGGATTGAGTACGCCCAAGGCTGCGATGTCATGGGCGACGACCGGTCGGCGATCCCAGCCGCGCTGGACTGCGCGAGCCGTGCCGACACCATCGTCGCCGTGCTCGGTGATGAGTCCGCGCTTTTCGGCCGCGGCAGCACCGGCGAGGGCTGCGACGTCACCGACCTGCGGCTACCGGGAGCCCAGGCGGACCTGCTTGACGAACTCATCGCGCTCGGCAAGCCGGTCGTCCTCGTGCTGATCACCGGTCGGCCGTACGCGATCGAGTGCCACGCCAAGCTCGCGGCCATCGTCCAGGCATTTTTCCCAGGCCAGGAGGGCGGCGGCGCGATCGCCGGGGTGCTGTCCGGCCGGGTGGTGCCGAGCGGGAAACTGCCAGTCGAGATGCCGCGGCTGCGCGGCTCCCAGCAGTCCTCCTACCTGGCCGCCCCGCTCGCCGGCGAGCCCTCCCCGGTCAGTTCGGTCGACCCGACGCCGCTCTTCCCGTTCGGGCACGGCCTGTCGTACACCACGTTCGAGTACTCGGATCTGAAGGTCCTCCCGGACCCCGACCCCGACGGCCCGGCCGGCTCGCCAACGCGCATCGGCACGGACGGCGCCGTCGAGGTCGGTTGTACCGTCCGCAACACCGGCGACCTGGCCGGGGCCGAGGTGGTGCAGTTGTACCTGCGCGACCCGGTCGCGCAGGTCACCAGGCCGGTGCGCTTCCTAGCTGGCTTCGCCCGGGTTATGCTCCGACCAGGGCAAGCCAGCCGGGTCACCTTCAGGCTGCACGCCGACCGCACCGCGTTCCACGGCACCGCTGGCACCCGGATCGTCGAGGCCGGCCTGATCGAGGTGGCCGTCGGTGCCTCATCGGCTGACCTGCGGCTGCACGACCGATTCGAGTTGTGCGGGCCAGAACGCCGGGTCGGGCGCGACCGGGTGCTGACGACACCGGTCACGATCATGGATCTCCCGGTACCGACACCAAGTACAGCAGACCGGAGTAGTACAGCAGACCGGAGTACAGCCGATGCCGAAAGTTTCCGATAATCAGTACCTTCCCACTCCGGCCGACCGCTTCTCGTTTGGGATCTGGACGGTGGGCTGGCAAGGCGTCGACGTGTTCGGGTCGGCGGTCAGGCCACCGATGGCGGCCGACCGGGCGGTGCGCAAACTCGCCGAGCTAGGCGCCTACGGCGTCAACTTCCACGACAACGACGTGTTCGGTTTCGACGCCAGCGAGGCCGAGCGGGATAAGGCGATCGCCGAATTCCGGCAGGCGCTGGCCGACACCGGACTGGTGGTGACCACCGCGACGACGAACCTATTCGGGCACCCAATGTTCAAGGACGGGGCGTTCACCTCGAACGACCGCGCGGTTCGCCGGTTCGCGCTGGCCAAGGCGATGCGCAACATCGACCTCGCGGCCGACCTTGGCGCGGCGGTATACGTCTGCTGGGGCGGGCGGGAAGGCGCCGAGTCCGGCGCCAGCAAAGACGTGCTCGCCGCGCTCGCCCGTTACAAAGAGGCCATGGACGTGCTGTGTGCGTACGTCATCGACCACGGATACGGGCTGCGGTTCGCGATCGAGCCCAAGCCGAACGAGCCGCGCGGCGACATCCTGCTGCCGACCGCTGGCCACGCGCTGGCGTTCATCAACGAGCTTGCCCATCCCGAGCTGGTCGGCATCAACCCTGAGGTCGGGCACGAGGAGATGGCCGGGCTGAACTACGCGCACGCGATCAGCCAGGCGCTGTGGCACGGAAAGCTGTACCACATCGACCTGAACGGTCAGCATGGCCCTCGTTATGACCAGGACCTGCGGTTCGGCGCCGGCAACGCGCGCGGCGCGTTCTGGGTGGTCGACGCGCTCGAGGCCGGCGGTTTCGACGGGCCGATCCACTTCGACTACAAGCCGCCGCGAACCGAGGACGACGACGGCGTCTGGGCCTCAGCAGCCGCCTGCATGCGCAACTACCTGATCCTGCGCGACAAGGTGCGCGCGTTCCGCGCCGACCCCGAGGTCGCCGAGGCGCTTGCCGCCGCGCGGGTCGACCAGCTTGCCCTGCCGACGCTGGGCCAAGGCGAGACCTGGCGCGACATCGTCGGCTTCACCCCGGACGCCGACGCCCTCGGCGAACGCGGCATGGCGTTCGAGCACCTCGACCAGCTCGCCCTGGAATACCTCTACGGCGTCAGGTAGAGCCCTCAGCGACCGCCTCAGATTGGCAGCCCGTAGACCGCGAGCGCGAAGTCGGCGTAGGAGTAGGAGTTGTCCAGGGCATCTTCTGGCGATAGGGACACCGGGCAACCAAGCGTGCTGCACGCGCCGCAACCGGGCTCGTTGTCGGCAAGGTGCGCAGCGTAGTGCGTCATCTCGTGAACGATCGTCGTGGCGTTGCAGAGCGTAGTACGGCTGGCCAGGTTGTTGATGCACAGATGAATGTTCGGGTTTATCCAGAGGTAGCGGAGCCGGTCGCGCACGAAGGCGTTCTCGTCGGAGCAGGAGTGCTCACACTCGTATTTGTATCCGTCGTCGGTGATTACGGCCTGTATCTTATTGAATACGCTCAAGATCGTGGCCACCGGCGGGCTCGCCGTCATGAAGAAATCGGGGAACAGGGCGGTGACCGAGGGATCGATAGGCGACGCGGTCAGCACCCGGATCACCTTGGCCACCATCTCCCGCATGAGGTGATCGCCAGGCCAGACGATCGTGGAGAGATCAGAGCTCGTGCAGCTGCTGGAGTGGCTATAGCGGTGGATCAGGCCCGAGGTTCCGGTCGCGGCGGCTCCAGCCGCCTGGTTCTGCACCACGTGGGTCAGCTCGTGAGCCAGCAGACGCTTGCCGTCCGCCGTGTCCGCGCGGTACTCCCCCGACCCGAACACGATGTCACTCCCGACCGTGTACGCCCGCGCCCGCACGGCCCGGGCGGCGTCCGCCGCCTCGGCATCATCGTGCACCCGCACGCCTCCGAAGTCGCGGCCGAACCGCGGCTCGAAGTGATCCCGAATATCGGCCGGCAGCGACGCCCCGCCTCGACTGGCCGAACGGATGGCCTGATACGCCGCCGACCCGATGGGGGCACCTGGTTGCATACTGGCCCTCGTGATGCTCGCGACGGCGGCTGGTGTCCCTGGTCCGCGCCGAGGCCGCGCTGCTGGCGTGGTGACGACGGCGACCGGTTCGGCCATCCGCAGCACGGCGCTGGCCACTTCATCGGCTTCGCGCTCCGACGAATCGTGCGGAGAGCTGACGAGCGGCATCCGTTCGGCCGTTCCAGCGAGCGCTTTGGCGGAAACTAGATGGCCGCGCTGAAGGTCTCGTTCGATGCCCGCTGCCTGCTCGTGCGGTTCGCAGTCGCACGCCCTGCCGATCCCGCAGCGCTGGATCAGCGGCGGTACGCGGCTTGGCGGCAGCGCGGCAGCGCACCGACCGACGGCCGGCTCGGGCCTAAGCGCGCGCTCTGTCCGTACGGCTGGCGCAGGGTCTCGGGATGCCTGAACGCGATGCTCGGCTTCGGCGAAAACGTGGGTCATCGTCATCTCGCACCATCCCTGACCCATAACTGGTAATCCGCCGTCGCATGCGTGCAATCCAACGCTATCCCCTGGCGAGGTGCCCTGGCTAACAAGAGATTCGCCACCCCGGAACAAGCGGCTGGCAACCGGCGGGCGGCTAGGTCAGTCTTAGACAATGGCTGGCCTCCGATCGTGCGGACCACGGCCAGCCGCGATCAGAGTTCGCCCCGACGCCGCGAGAGGTGACCCGCTATGACCATTCGTTTCACCCGGATCAGAACCACCGCTGTCGCGCTGTGCGCTACCGCCGCGATTGCCACTGTTGCGGCGGGCACGGCAGCGGCCGCTGTTGGGCACCCGGCTCACCACCAGGGCCCGGCGGCCTCGGTGACGCCCGTTGTGATCAACTGCGCCATGAAGCATCAGGTGAAACCCAGTACCTACATACTCGCGTGCGCGGACGCCGGCGCTCTCGTCTCCAAAATGCACTGGGCCGCGTGGGGAAGACAAGCCGCCTTCGGCAGTGGAACCTACAACTTCAGGGTCTGCGTCCCCAACTGCGCTGAAGGCAAGACGGTGACCTTCCCCATACTCGCCGCCCTCTGGCGGGTCAAGCCGCTGCCAGGGCACCGCAGCGTACCCTACTTCACCCGGCTGACCTTGATCTTCACAGGCAACCGCGCTTACAAAGCCGGCCGCAAGACATTCCACGAGCCACAGACGTTGACCGTGCCGTTGTCAGCAGCCGGCGGCGCCGGCTGACACGCGTGACGCCCGCCGGGCCCGCGCACGCTCAGCACGGCACCCGGGGCCTGCGCCGCTAACTCGACTCGCTCCGCCTTTCCTGACGCTCGCGCCCCGCGCGCCTAACGCAGCGTCGGGCCGGCGTTGCTAACAGAGGTGCGTGTTTCAAAACGGACGACGCTAGCGAGCCGGATTCGGGACAGAGCCTGGTCATCGAGTGGACGACCCAGCTCAACAGTAACCGCGCTCGTTCTGGCGGCGCGAAATGAGCGGCTCAGCCGAAATGCGGTAGGCCGGCCAGGCTGACATATGAATCAGCCGGGCGACCGCCGCCACGGTCACCGTCCTGGCCGGGCTGGCCGAAGCGATCAGCTATAGCCATATGCGGCAGCTCGCCCAGCAGCACGGCCAGGCCGGGTGGCATGCGCACGCGTTCCCGCTGTCCGTGGACGGCCTGGAAATCGTCGCCTCGCTCGTGCTGCTCGCCAGCCATCGCTCCGGCCGCCGGCCGGGGTGGCTGCCGTGGCCGCGCTCGCCCTGGGTACGGCCGGCAGCCACTAGGCGAGACGGCCGCCGGGACAGCGGCCAGACGGCGCTGGGCCAGCCGCCGGTCCAAGTCAGCCATGTACCTGCTGATCGTGATGATCCGGAACGAGGGGCAGGACACACCGGGCCGCGGCATCACATACTGCGCTCGACACGATCAAGAATTAGTGATCATCTTCCGGATCTCGTTAGCGCAGCCCCATGACAAGCTGACGCCAGCGCCGCCGTGGCCGTAGTTATGCAGCAGGCTGTACCCGGTGACCTCGGGGTCAGCCTCGCAGCGGACGGCTGGGCGGGTCGGGCGAAGGCCGACACGATGCGCGCGGACCGGCAGGCCCGCGACGCGCGGATCGATCGTGGCGCAACGCTGGATGATGGCCCTGGTCGTGCTTGCGTCCGGCTTTATGTCCCAGCTGCCGTCCTGGGCGACGCCGCCGAGGACCAGCCGGTCGCCGTGAGGGTAAATGTGCAGCAGGTCGGCAGACCAGCCAGTGTCCTCGGTGAAGAACTCCGTGATGCCTGGGTTGTCGACGATGACCAGCTGGCCGCGGATCGGGGTCAGCTGGTCATCGCCAGCCAGCAGGCGAGCGCCGAGGCCGGTGGCGTTGACAACGACCGGCGCCAGGCGCGCGGCCTCGTCAAAGCCGGTCACCGGTCGCTGGTGAAGGTCGCCACCGGCGGCTGCCAGGCGTTCGCACAGATACGGCAGGTAGGTGTCCATGTCGATCAACGGCACCGTGTACTGCCATCCGATGACGAATCCGTCCGGGACCTCGCCTTGCCCGCAGACGCGGACGCCATCCAGCATCGCCAGGAACTCAGGCGGCGAAGAGGCGGTCCGCGAAGCCTCAATTCCCGGCACCATCCGCACTCCGGTGCCAGGCGTCCCGGCCAAGCCGGTGAAGGCCCGCAGCGAGTCGGCGGCCCAGGCCTGAACGCGGTCCCAGGGTTCGACCAGGTAAGGACCCCACATCGCGCCGGCGGCAGCAGAGGTCGTCTCTGTCGGCAAGTCTCTGGTCAGCACGCTGACAGCGAATCCGGCCTCCGCCAGCACCACCGCCGTTGTCAGCCCGATCACTCCGGCGCCGACGACCGCCACGCTCATCGCGCTGATCATGCTCCCCCCGTCCAAAAGGCCTGGCTGCCTGGCGCCTGAGCGGCCAGCGCCCGTTCCAGGTCCGGCAGCAGGTCGGCGACGTAGACGTTGCGGGTACGGCGACGCAAGCCCGCTGCCAGCTGCCGGATCAAAACATTACTGCGCGGAGAACGCACGACACCGAGGCGGCCGATGGCCGTGCGGGCCTCAGCGCAGGCGCTTTCAAGGTCACCGTAAGCGGCATAACCCAGCGCGAGCCACGCGCCCTCGTACAACGCGCGCCGCTGGGAGGCGTCGTCGCGGGGCAGGTCGTGGGCACCGGTCCGCAACAACGCGACACCGCGCCGGACCATCGCACGGCCTTCGCGGCCGCCGCCAGCGAGGCGTTCGCGCCCAGCCAGCACGAGGGCGTACCGGCCTGGCAATCCAGGTGACCCGGGGTCAGGTAGTACAGCCACGGCGGATCCCTGGCCGGGTCGCGTCCGGCCACAGTCTCGACGGCACTGGCATAAGCGCGCTCCAGGTCGTCGGGGCGGCCGGCGGCGGCGTAGGCATATGCGAGCCGAGAGCCAACCGAAGCGCGGACTCCAGCCGATGACCGTTCCGCCTGCCGGCGAGCGGCCTCGCCGAGGGTGATTCCATCGGATCTATGACCACACGTCGCGGCCTGGAACGACAGGTCGGCCAGGATATGCGCGGCCATCGCGGCATCGCCGGTGTCGTGGGCCGCCCGCAGGCCGGTGAAGAAGTAGCGCTGCGCAAGCCCGTGCTCGTTCGCGTCGAACGCCATCCAGCCGGCCAGCTGGCCAAGCTCGGCCATGGCAGCCAGCAGCCGCCGAGTCACTGAACCCGAATACGCACCCTCGTGAAGCACCAGGGCCACTGCGCGCAGCTGGGCGCCTACGTAGCCGAGGCTGGCTGCGCCGCCTTTCGCGTCGTCGAGCAGCTGCAGCTGCGGAATGCTCGCCTCGATCTGCCCGATAAGAAGATCACCGTCTCCAGGAGTACGCGAAAGGGCGGCCGTCGCCGGAGGTTCATCGGCCAGATACGCCGACACGGCGGCGGCGAGCGTGCTTCCGGAGACGGCGAGAAAACGGCGGCGATCCACCAAACCTCCAAGAAGCCAGTCCTTCGCCGCCGCGCAAGTGCCGGCCACTGACCACGGATAGTTCATGCCAGCAGTAGCAAGCTGCACCTGAGGCGAATCCTGTGCCCGGTCGTCCCAGACCTCGGCGACATTCACCCGCCGGCCGAGCCTCGCGGACAGCACGTAGGCGACCAGCGCAGGCAGCGGAACATGCGGAATGGCACCGTGGTCGCGCCAGAAATACGGTGCCGTCGCCGACACGGTGCCCTCACCGAATGCCGCGTTGAGCGCCCGGGCCAGCCCGCGAGGCGTCCACCCCGCCTCTGCCAGCAGCAGAGCGAGTCGTTCATTGGCCTCCGAATTGGCCATCGCTCCCCAATCCCGCCGAACGTCAGGCCGCCATCTGTAAGGACTAGCGAAACCAGCGAGTTGACGTTCTTGACGCCTGCATCCCCTCCTGAGGCGTCGCCAAATTCAGTTTAGTGAACTCAACCACAGTCACCAGGATTCCGACCGCACCGCAGATCAAGGGAGACCCGGCTCTTGTCCGACAACACCGCTAGCGCCGCACCCGCCTCGACGGCGGTGACCACAACCTCCCCCCAGGATCCGCTGATCAAGAAACTGGTGGCCGAGGCGGCGCAGATGGGTCGTACCGAATACTGCTCGTGGTGCCAGCAGCATGGCGGCGTTGATGGTCGGCTCTGCCGCGCCGACGGAATTCACTACTGCCGCGTGCTCGCCGCTCACATCGCAGGGAAGATCAGCGACGCGCACCTGACCGCGGTTCAGGCCACGCTCGCCTCACACGCCCCGGTGCCGGAAAAGTTGCTCAAGCTGGAGCCGTGGCAGGCACGAGAAGCCGCTAGCGGCGGCCACGTCAAAGCTGACCGCCACCGCCTCGGCCGCGAACTCCGGGGACTGCACCCGGAGCGGTCGCTGCGGCTGGACGACGCCGCAGCCCCGCCCGGCATCGCCGCCAGCACCCGGTCGCGGATCGAGACCGGCAAGACACCTACCCGGCCCGGCTGCCTGACCAGGCTGCTCGACCTGTACGACATCGACCACCCAGCCGAACGCGCCCGCCTGGCCGATCTGGCCCGCCAGGGTCAGGGCAAGCCGTGGTGGACCGCCGCCGGCTGGGTGCTGCCCGACGGCGGCGGCGCCTACCTCAACCATGAAACCGCCGCCGCCACCGTCAGCATCCACGCCACCCACGCCATCCCCGGCATCGCCCAGACCCTTCCCTACGCCCACCAGGCCGCCCGCCTGACCCGGCCCGACCTCACCGACGTCGAATGCAGCCTCCTGGCCCGCCTCCAGGCCCTCCGCCGCCAGCACCTCGCCTCCGGCTGCCACCTCCACCTGATCATCGACGACAGCGCGCTGACCAAAAACGTCGGCACGCCGACCGGCATCACCGCCCAGCTCCGGCACCTGATCGCTCTAGCCGCAGAACCCGGTGTCACTCTGCAGCTCACCAGCTGGCACACCACCCGGCCGTGCTCACCCCCTCCTTCACCGTGCTCACCTTCCCTGACGCCCCGCCGGTGGCCTGCTGCCAGGGGCCTACCGGAAACGTCATCTTCAGCCGCCGCCCCGCGGTGCCGGGATCATCACCCGTCCGCACCACAATCACCACAGGAGGCCGCCACCATGAAGCTCTCGTCAGGAAAATCTCTCGCCAGCCTCGCAGGATGCGTGCTGCTGACCATCATGACCACCAGCGCGATGACTCTCAGCCACAGCCACGATATGCAACCGAGGGCGCACGTCGCGCACTCCAGCTCCGATCATTGCTCGCTGCCCATGGCCAGGCGAACGGGCGGCTGGCTGTGCCCGGCATCGTTACCTGCCAGCGCAGTCGTGCCAGCGGCTACCGGGCACTGCAAGCCGCATGAATCCTGGTGCTGGTATCTCGTCCCCGGCGCCGGCCGCTCCACGTGGGCCGGGCAGTTTGCGTATGGATTCGGGAAGAAGCCTCTTGGCAAGGTCTCGCTCTACTACGAGGTAGCACTAAGCGGCCGAAGGTCGGAGTCAAAGCCGGTGCGTTTTGTCTCTTCCGGGGCCGTCCGCAACGTCGTCATCTTCGGCGACCGCCTTTTCTACGATTCGAACTGGCCAGCAGGCCACCCGATCTCGCCGAGAGTAGACGAGAGCTACCTGCATCACCCACCAGGTGTTGCATCGAACGCGGTAGTACTTTGGCCGGGCGGCTATGCGGCGATCGAGAAGGCCCCGGTTCACTACGGGGCCATCATTCACACCTGGAAGTGGCATGTAAGCGGCTATTCGAGCACGTGGTTCGTATTCGCCAAGAGCATTCACTACTACTTCCGCGGCGTGAGAGCGTTCTTCTTCAAGCAGTGGAGGAGGCATCTCGGCCAGCAGCCAGTAGGCTGGGGAGTGTATGGATGAGCAGCGTAAGCACAGCAGTACGGCTGGGCCGGGCCAGCTTGAACCGACGCAGCTCTATCCCAGCGGCGAGGTCTACTGGGTGACTCCACGGGAGCCGCATGGCAAGCCCAGGCCGGGCCACGGAACGCTGTACGTCAACCCGGCCGCTGACTTGCCGGATTCCGAGTGGTGCGCGTCGTGGGAGGATGACTATCCAGCGTCGGAGATCCAGGCGCGCGGTGGGGCGACTATCGGAACTGATGGCATTTCTGGCTCGGAAGAGGTCGTGTTGCTGTGGGCCAGGACTAGCCCGGCCAAGAAGCACCTGATCTTGCAGCACGGCAAGTGGGTGCGCATGCCGCTCGACCAGAACTGGCGGCCTGAGCCGCGCCCGAAAATCTAGGAAACGTCCCTAGCCTGCTCCATAACGCCCGTGTCACTCTTCGCTGGCCCACCCAGGTCCTAGTACGCACAGCTACGAGTCGTTAGATTGCCCGCCAAGCCCGCCACGGCCCCGGACAGTGACCGCACGGCGGACGCGCAGCCGACTTTCCGGTGCGGTGGTTGTGTGCCCCTAGCGAGGCGCCGTCTGGCCGCCTGCCTGCCCAAACTCAGCTGTAGACGCGGACTGCGCGGAGGCAGACCACTCTCTCGCCGTCGCCCTTGGGGTGGGAGAGTGGTCTGCCTCCGCTTCGTCAGCACAGCCAAGGCAGGTAGGCGGCCAGCCGGCGGGGAAACCACGGACAACCTTCCCCGTTCGCCCCAGGTTTTCCGAGGTTTCCCCCACACCCCCATCCTTGCCTTTTCGGGCCCACCCGGGGGCGGCCCCATCGTGCCAATGTGCGGGCGCACCTGGCCTCGGCCAGGCCCTGAGCGTGGACCACAGCGGCGGGCGACAAGAGATGGGAAATGAACCTTCCTGACCGTACCTGAGCCGGTCAGCCGGCGTACTTCAGCACCAGCTTGCCGACGTTGGGGAGCGCCGTCTCGATGTGCTTGGCCGCGCTGCCGCGCACGGCCTGGTAGGCCTTGACGATCACTGGCCGCTTCGATTTCCCGGCGTGGTGGTCGCTGACCTTGAGCAGCGCCTCGGCAACCTCGTCGCCGCGCTTGGCCAGGTAGTCGCCGAAGTCCGAGCCGCCCGAGGTGGTGAAGTCCGCCCAGTACGGCGCCAGCGCGTCGACGATGTCCGGCAGCAGGTTCTCGACCGTCGTGCGC
Source organism: uncultured Actinomycetota bacterium (assembly GCA_963769145.1). Taxonomy (GTDB): domain Bacteria; phylum Actinomycetota; class Actinomycetes; order Streptosporangiales; family Streptosporangiaceae; genus Chersky-822. Next base: position 1,054,858 of record CAVYKS010000004.1, on the reverse strand, counting down.
AGGTAACCGGGCGCGAAGGCGGAGGCCGTCTTGTAGGCAAGCTTGACCGCCGTCGCCGACACCCCCGACTTTTCCGAGACCTCATCCTCGATCAGCTTGAGGCAATCGGTGACAACCTGCGGCTGGATGTCGGGCGCAAGCAGGATCTGCTGAAGTGAGGCGGCCATGAGTCTCGCAATTCTCCTTGTCGGGGTGAGGGCGCGCTTAGATTACAGCGCCCCGCTTCGCCCCGTTGCGGGAACTTCGCAACGCTCGTGCCGACACGTGTCGGCTAACAGCAAGGGGCCCACGCTGCGGCCGGCCCCCACCCGACCCACGCTGCGGCCGGACCCCCGCCCTGGCCCCTGCGGCTCTTGACAGTCCACGGCGCGAAGTCATACTCATCGGTAACAACGGTGTCAGAGCCGGGCCATTCGCCGCACTGCTGAGTCGCCACGACTGGACAGCGCCGTTCGGTGGCCGCGGATGCACAGCTAGATGGCTCGGCGCAATCCGAGGAGTGCCGATGCAGCACCGGCGTTTTGCCAGGTACCTATCCCCGCTCGCGGCAGGCGTTGCGGCAGCAGCGCTGCTTGCCAATGCCCTGCCCGCGCACGCCGCGCCCCAGTTACCCCTGCAAGGTGAGGCGGCAACGTTCATCAACTCGACCTTCCCGGTGTTCTACAACGCTTCGCCGCCCGGCTCCAACGTTCCGTGTACCCCGTCGGCAGCCCATCCGTACCCGGTGGTGCTGACCGAGGGCACGTTCGCCAACATGTACAACAGCTTCGGGGCGATCGCCCCTGACCTGGTCAACAACGGCTATTGCGTGTATGCCTTCAACTTTGGCCAGACGCTGCCGTTCACCGGGTTCTTCGCGATGGGCGACATCCGCTCCTCCGCCTCCCAGCTGTCATCCGAGGTCAACCGGGTGCTCGCCGAGACCGGCGCCAGCAAGGTCGACATCGTCGGCTGGTCCCAAGGCGGCATGATGCCGCGCTACTACATCAACCAGCTCGGCGGCGCGTCGAAGGTCAACATGCTCGTCGGCTTCGCGCCGTCGAACTTCGGCACCAACCTGGACGGCCTGACCACGCTGCTCGCCGACCTCGGCGTGCTCGGACTGGACACCGCGCTGCTGTCGATCACCTGCGAGGCATGCGTCCAGCAACTCCAAGGGTCAAGCTTCCTGACCAGCCTGAACCAGACGCCAACTGTCCCCGGGGTCAAGTACGTGGACATCGAGACCAACCACGACGAGGTCGTGACCCCGTTCACCAACGCCTTCCTGCCCGCCTGCCCGAACGTGCAGAACATCACGTTGCAGAACCAGTGCTCGCAGGACGCGAGCGACCACCTGTCGATCGCCTATGACTCGAACGCCCTGCAGGACATGATCAACGCGCTCGGCCCAGACGCTCCTGGGTTCCAGCCGACCTGCGCCTCCGTCGGAGCCATCTTCGGCAACGTCTAGCCATTACCCGGACGGTCACGAGCCGGCAAAAACCTCGTGACCGTCCAGGTAACCCAGTTCCTGGAGCACAACACTGGGCACGAACCGCCCAAGCTCAGCCCGGATCGCGCCGACGTCAGCCGGGGTGGAGAACCCAGGCAGCCAGTCGTCGTGATGCGACAAGATGACTCGCCGCGGGCGCAGCAACGCGGCCTGGCGGGCGACGAACTGGGCGAGCGAGCCCTGGATCGGCTCGCCGTCGATGTTGCCGCGCCCGGCCGCGGCGATGATCGCAACGTCCGGGCGCAGCCCGTGCACAATCCCGCTCCAGTAGCCCGACGTGTCCTGATAGAGCAACTGCCCGGCCGGGGTGTCGAACACGTATACCAACGCGCCTCCGTCACCGCGCGCACCCTGGTCGCTGGCCCGCAGGTGCGCGGCCGCGTCCCGGCTGAGCCCGGAGACGAAGCCAGCCATCTCGGCGAACCGCGCCTGCCGGTCCTGGTACGGCACGCCGAGGTCTCCGACGCACACCTCGCCGGTACCTGGCATCGCCGCGTGCGACCAGACGCACGAGTGCAGCGATGGGTACACCGAGACGAACACGCCGGGAGCCAAGCGCACCCGCTCACCGCCCGCCACCGGCATCAACTGGGCGAGCGGAACGCCCGCGGACTCCATCACCCGGACAGTTTCGTACGACCCGATCACCGTCGCGCCCGTGCGCAGCGCGATGCGCTCGGCACCCCACAAGTGATCGAAATGGGAATGGCCGACCACAATGGCGTCACATCGGTCAATCTCACCGGCCGTCAGTTCAGTGCCGGCCGCCCCGTCGACCCGGTCGATATAGGCATCGAGAAATACGACCAGCTCACCGATCGTCAGCCGGAACGTAGCGCAGCCAAACCAATCCAGCGAAGTCTTCATCACCTCCAGATTACTGCGATACTGATCGCAACCGCTCGATGGAGGCATGATGGCTGATACCCGGCAGGCGCCCCCAGGTATAGACCCGTCCCGGCCGAGCTCGGCGCGGATCTACGACTACCTGCTCGGCGGCGAGAACAGCTTCGAGTCCGACCGTGAGGCCGCGGAGAAGCTTAAGAAGCGGATACCCGAAGTGACCGACACCGCCTGGGCCAATCGCGGATTCCATCAGCGGGCAGCTAAGTGGATCGCCGAACAAGGCGTCACCCAGTTCATCGACATCGGCGCCGGCTTGCCGACGGTGGGCAACACCCATGAGGTGGTCGGGCGCGTGGCGCCGCAGGCCCGCGTCGTCTACGCCGACAACGACCCGATCGTCCTCGTGCACGGCGGAGAACTGCTGCGCGACGAGCCGAACGCCGCCGTGATCCTCGCCGACCTCCGGGATCCAGGCAGCGTGCTCGACAACCCCGAACTGCGCGGCTTGATCGACTTCACCCAGCCGGTCGGCCTGCTCACCACCGCCGTGCTGCACTTCGTCTCCGACACCGATGACCCGTACGCGCTGGTCGCACGCTACGTTGCCGCGCTCGCCGACGGCAGCTACCTGGCGCTGTCGCACCGGACCGTTGACCAGAAACCACCGCTGGCCCTGCAGACCTTGTCCGAGGTCGGCGATCTGGCCGCGGGCGGCAGCCACTACAGGTCAAAAGAGGAGATCCGCAGGTTCTTCGACGGCCTGCAGCTTGTACCGCCCTACCAAGGAGCCGACCCAGACGTCGCCTGGGTCGGCTTGTGGGGCTGCGAGGATCCGAAGCTCGCTGATTCTGAGGGTTCTCGGTGGCTGTACTGCGGCGTCGGCCGCAAGAACTTACCGGACCTGGCCGTGCTGGTTCAGCGCGCCTCCGGCACGACGCTGGTTCAGCGCGCCTCCGGCACGACGCTGGTTCAGCGCGCCTCCGGCACGACGCTGGTTCAGCGCGCCTCCGGCACGACGCTGGTTCAGCGCGCCTCCGGCACGACGTAGCAGGACGGCAATCCCGATCGCGGCCGAAATCGCGATCCCGGCGGCGAGCAGCAGAGCGAGACGCATTCCATCGGCGAACGCGTGCTGCGCCTGGCTGTGGCTCTGGTACGCCGCGGTGAGAACGCTGGCCAGCACCGCGATGCCGATCGCGCCGCCGACCTCCCTGGACAGGTCGTTGAGCGCCGAACCGACACCCTGCTGCGAGGCCGGCAGCGCGGACGTGATGCCGCTGGTGGCGGGCGGCATGGCCAGGCCCATTCCGATGCCCAGCGGGATCAGCCCGGCGACGACTAGCCAGTAGCTGCTCGAACCGGTCAGCTGCGCCAGGATCACAAGCGCTCCGGCCATGATCACGAGTCCAGCACAGATCGCCGTCCGTGACCCGAACCGAGCGACCAAGGCGGGGGCCACCCGGGCGGTCGGCATCATCGCGCCTGCCATCGGCAGCATGCTGACCGCCGACACCAGGCCAGAGTCGCCGCGGATGAGCTGCAGGTACTGCAAGACGATGAAGATAAAACCGAAGAAGCTGAAAAATTGCACGAAGATCGACAGGCTCCCGCAGGCCAATCCCCGGCGGGAGAAGATCCGAGGGTCGAGCATCGGGGCCCGGCGAGTGCGCTCCCAGATTACGAACACCCAGAGAATGACCAGGCCAACGGCCAAGCCGACAATTGTGCGAGCAGACGCCCAGCCCCGCGTCGGTGCTTCGATGATCGAGTACACCAGCGTGACGAGGCCGGCCACAGCGAGAACGGCGCCGCCGACGTCAAGGCGGGGAGCCGCCGGATCGGCGGACTCGGGGACGAAGCGGATCGTGCCGACAATCGCGACCGCGGCGAGCACGACGTTCAGGCCGAACACCGACGGCCACGACCAGACTTCGAGCACCAGCCCGGTGACCAGCAGGCCGAGCACGGCCGCTCCCCCGGCCACCGCCGCCCAGACGCTGACGGCCTTGGTGCGCTGCTCGCGAACGAAGGTCCCGGTAATCGTCGACAGCGTGGCCGGCATCACCAGCGCGGCGCCAAGCCCGATAACGGCCCGCAAACCGATCAGTTCGCTGGCCGAGTGCGCAGTCATCGCCACCGCCGAGCCAGCGCCGAAGATCGTGAGCCCGGCGACCAGAGCGAGGCGGCGGCCATAGCGGTCGCCGATGGCGCCCGCAGGCAGCAGCAGCGAGGCGAACACCAGCGAGTACGCGTCGATGATCCAGGCGAGCTGGGTCTGGCTGGCGCGCGTCGCCCGGGCGATCTCCGGCAGAGCCACGTTCAGCGACGACGTGGCCGCCACCACGGCGGCGAGCGCGAGGCACACCACCGCGGTGACGGCACCGGTACGGAGGCTGGGCGCGGCTGGGAGCTTCACGGCGGCGGGAGTCGCGGCGGGAGTCATTGTGGTCATCTCGGGCTCCAGGGTTCAGGATTCATGCTCTAGAATGACATTACATATCTCTAGAACGGGAGTCAATATCTTGATATGATGCTGGCATGGGCGAGACGGTGGAGAACAAGCCACGGCGGGTAAGCAGGCAGAAAGAGGCGGGCGAGGCGACCAGGCGGGAGACCCGCAGGCGGCTGCTGGCCGCCGCGACGGCCGAGTTCGCCGAACGCGGTTACGCGGCGGCGACGGTGATCCGCATCGCCGAGCGTGCGGACATGTCGGTACAGACCCTGTACTCCAACTGGGGCAACAAGCGGAACCTGCTGCGCGCGGTGATGGAGAGTTCGGTCACCGGCGAGGACGACGCGACGCTGGTCGCGGGGCAGCCGCCGCCGATCATCATCGCCGCACTCGATCCCGACGACGCCAAGGACCCGCGCAAGCTGCTCGGACACCTCAGCCGTCAGTACCGGCTGCTCGCCGAGCGGTCGGCGGTCGGCTGGGCGACCTACCGGGACGGCGCAGGTGTCGACCCCGACATCGCGCGGGACTGGCAGCAGCTCAACGTCCTACGCAGGCAAGCGTTCCGCGGCTTGTTCACGCTGATACCGATCGGCGCGCTCCGGCCCGGGCTCAGCCACGCCCACGCTGCCGACACAGCCTGGGTGCTCGCCAGCCCGGACACCCACGACCAGCTAGTGCGCCACGCGGACTACAGCTACGACCAGCTCGAGAATTGGGTCCACAACACGCTCATCGCCGCCCTGCTGCCCGACGACTAGCGGTCTTGCGTTTTCCGATTATCCGATTTCGAATTATCCGAAACCCGATAATCGGGTTTCGGGTTATCAGATTTCGGATTATCCGGTTATCCGGGCGACGCCGACCAGGTTGCCGTACTCGCGCGGGTCGGCGGGCATGTCGGCGGGCGAGTCGGGCCGCCATTCCGGTATGAACACCAGCCCCGGGTCCACGAGTTCGAACCCGTCGAAGAAGCGCATGATCTGCGCGCGGGAGCGCACGTGCAGCGAGTTGGTGACGCTGCGGTCGTAGACCTCCTTGACCGCGCGCGCCGTTTCCGGCATGCCGTCGTCGGTGCCGTGGCACAGCACCAGGTAGCTTCCTGGCGCCAGCGAGTCACGCAGCGACGAGACAATCCGCCACGGATCCTCGTCGTCGGAGATGAAATGCAAGATGGCGACGAGCAGCAGCCCGGTCGGCTGGCTGAAGTCGATCAGCCGCTTGGTTTCCGGGTGACCGAGTATCTCCTTGGGCTCGCGCAGGTCGGCGGCGATGATCGCGGCATTCTCGTTGCCGTCGAGAATGGCCTTGCTGTGCGCCACGGCGACCGGGTCGATGTCGACGTAAGCGACCCGTGCGCGCGGGCTGTCCTGCTGCGCGACCTCGTGCACGTTGCCCTGGGTTGGTATGCCGGAACCGATGTCGAGGAACTGCCGGATGCCGGTGGCAGCCAGGAAGCGCACCGCCCGGCAGAGGAACGCCCGGTTGGCCAGCCCGATCAGCGGGGCGGTGGGCGTCACCGCCGCGATCGCCCGGGCGACGTCCTGATCGGCAAGGAAGTTGTGGGTGCCGCCCAGCCAGTAGTCATAGACCCGGGCGATGTTCGCCCGTTTCGGGTCGACTCCTGGAGGTACCCAGCTAGGCTCGCTCATCGCGTCCAATACTAGAGTCAAGCTTAAATCGTCCGGCATGGAGGTTCTGAGTAACGATGAGTGCGGATCAGGATCTGGAGAGGTTTGGTTTCCAGGCAGAGGTCGTGCAGATCCTGGATCTGATGATCCATTCGCTCTACAGCAACAAAGAGATATTCCTGCGCGAGCTGATCTCGAACGCCTCCGACGCGATCGACCGGCTGCGTATCGAGAAGCTCTCCAACCAGGAACTGCCAGAAGACGACGGGCCGCTGCAGATCGTCGTCAGCTACGACACCGAAGCGAGCACGGTCAGCATCTCCGACAATGGCATCGGCATGAGCCTGGCAAGAGGTCATCGACAACCTCGGCACCATCGCCAAGTCGGGCACCCGCGAGTTCCTGAAGGCGCTGACCGGCGACGAGAGCAAGGATGCGAACCTGATCGGGGAGTTCGGCGTCGGCTTCTACTCGGCCTTCATCGTGGCCGACCAGGTGACGGTGACGACCCGGCGAGCCGCCTGGCCGCCGACGAGGCGGTTCACTGGGAGTCGGACGCCAAGGGCGAGTACACGATCCAGCCGACCGAACTCCCGCACCCGGGCACGACGGTCGTGCTGCACCTGCGCGATGACGACAAGGACCTGCTGAACGGCCATCGGCTGCGGACGATCATCGCCAAGTACTCCGACCACATCAGCGTTCCTATCCTGATGCCAGCCGAGGCTGGACCGACCGACGAACCAGCCGGCGAAGAGGCCGACAAGGACGAAGACAACAAGGCCGCCGAGTACACGACGGTGAACCAGGCGTCGGCGCTGTGGACTAGACCCCAGAGCGAGATCAGCGAGGCCGACTATCACGAGTTCTACCGGCACATCTCCAATGACTACTCCGACCCGCTGGCCTACGTTCATCGCAAGATCGAGGGCCGGTACGAGTACACGCTGCTGCTGTTCATCCCAGCCCACGCGCCCTATGACTTGTGGCTAGCACGGTCCCGTCACGGCATCAGGCTGCACGTCCGACGTGTTTTCATAATGGAAGACGACGGGCAGCTGATGCCGAGTTACCTCCGGTTCGTGCGCGGCGTGCTCGACTCGGCCGACTTGCCGCTGAACGTGTCCCGTGAGCTGCTGCAGAGCAGCCAGCTCGTGGCCAGTATCCAGAGCCAGGCCGTCAAGACCGTGCTGCGGCTGCTCAAGGACATGGCCGAGAACGAGGCCACCAAGTACGCGACGTTCTGGAGCGCGTTCGGCACGTTGCTCAAGGAAGGCATCGTCGATGACTACTCGAACCGGGACGCGATCGCGCGGCTGCTGCGGTTCTCCTCGACGGCGTCATCGGGTACCGACCAGGACGTGTCGCTGCCCGACTACGTCGGCCGGATGAAGGAAGGGCAGGACAAGATCTACTACCTGCTGGCGCCGACGTCCCAGCTCGCCGCCAGCAGCCCGCACCTGGAGATCTTCCGCAAGAAGGGCATCGAGGTACTGCTGCTCGGCGAGGAGATCGACAACTGGCTCGTGAACAGCCTGACCGACTTTGACGAAAAACGGCTGCAGTCGGTCGCCCACAGCGAGGCAGACCTTAGCGCGCTCGGTGACGATGAGGCCGACGCCGAGGCCAGGGAGAAGGCCAACTCGGACTTCGCAGCGCTGACGGACAAGCTCAAGGAGGCGCTGGACGGCAAGGCCTTCGAGGTACGAGTCAGCAGCCGCCTCACCGAGTCACCGGCCTGCATCGTCGCTGGCGGGCCCGACTTCAGCTTCGCCCTCGGTCCGCGGACGGGCGGACCAACCGTTCCCGCGCAGCCGGTGCTCGAGGTCAACCCCGCCCATCCGCTGGTGCAACGGCTCAACGCGAACCCCGATGACCCGCACTTCGCCGACTGGGCGAACGTGCTTTTCAACCAGGCCGTGCTCACTCTCGGCGCCCGGATCGACGACCCGGCTGGGTTCGTGACCCAGCTCAACGAGCTGCTGGTGTCGCTGGCGCAGGACGAGTCTGGCTAATCAGCGGTCGGGCGGCGGCGTGCCCGTCCTCGCGAGCTGGCGCTCGACGGCGGCCAAGTCGAGGCGGCCTGGGCTGTCGTGGATCAGCCAGGCGACCTGGTCGAGCCGGAAGGCGTGGTAGACCGGGGCGATCGCTGCTTCCTCCAGGTCGCTGAGCGGCCATTGATGGGCGGCCAACTCCGAGCGGTACGCCTCGATCGCGTGCGGCGCTCGGTAGGTGCGGGCGATCGCGAGCTCGTAGGGCCTGGAGTCCAGGTGAGTCAGCCCGAAGTCGATGACGCCAGCGAGACGGCGGTCCTGGTAGTGCACGTTCCATGGGGCGAAGTCACCGTGCACGACGGTGACCGGCAGGTTCCCGGCGCCGATGGCGGCCAGCTCGCTCCGGGTGTGTTCCTGCGCGGCTAGCGCCCAGGCACCCAGCCTTGGGCTGGCCTGGCCGAGGGCGCTGAGGCACGTGGGCCAGTCGACGTCGGTGTGCACGGTCACGCTTTGGTGCTGGGTTAGCCAGCCCGGTCGCTGGCCGATACGGTCGGCTAGCCCGCGCAGCGCCAGGTGCAAGTGGGCTAGGTCGGCGCCGCGCCGTCGCTGGTCAGCGGCACTCTCCTGCGCGACGGGCTGGCCGGGGACGTACCTGGTCAGGCAGTACCAGAGGTCATCGCAGCGGATAAGCTCGCTGACCGGGACCGGCACGATCCACCCAGCGCCCGCCTTCGCGTTTGCCAGGTGGCGCAGCACCTGACGTTCGTAGGCCAAGTCATCGGCGGTCGCGTGCGGGTGATAGCGCCGCAGCACGACCGGCTCACCGCCTGGGCGCTCGACCAGCCAGTTGGCGTTCTGCAACGGGACATCCCGGAGCACGGTCACTCGCCGCCGACCTACTCCAAGCCCATCGAGCACTCGGTCGACGGGACAGGTCGGCATTGGATGATTATCCGCGACAACGGGCCTCCGCCCGACGGTCCGGCCCGGCACGCGCGACCCGCGCCGGCGACCGCTGTTAACCCCACCTCCCTGTCGCAGCGCTCACCCGGGTACCCGGCGTGAACACCGGTGCCCGGGCGAAGGCGCTGCAGCCTAGTTCCAGCGGCGAAATGCACCATCCGGGATAGGTTCACCGCCGACCCGGCGCCGGGACGCCCGTCTGGGCGGCAATCGCCAGGCTGAGCGGTGACGGCTAGACTCCACGATCATGAAACTGCGGTTACCACGGAGTCCCAGCCGCGACATATGACGGCCAGACTCCGTGATCACGGCCGGACCTTGACTACGGAGACAAAACCGCGTCCCCGGCGTGCCGGGGCGCGGTGACCGCCGGCCCGGGCACCCGCCGGGCCCCCAATAGCCGGGGTTGGTCTCGCTCGGGGGAGATCACCGGGTGAGCCGACGTACTCGACCGGCTGCTCGTGCCACACCAGCAGTGGAACAGCGCGCGTCGTCGGGCATATTGGTCATCTCAGTTGAGCGGTCGTGCGGCTGGCCGCTGGTCAGGCGGGCGATGCGGGGTTATATTCGGCCAATCCTCGCACGCGGGATGTCCGGCGATGGGAGAGGTCGATGCGCAGACCCATGCAGCTTCTATCGGCCCTGGTGCTCGCGGTGGCTGGCGTCGCCGCGTTCACGGGTGGCGGCCAGGCAGCCGTCGGCCACCAGGCGGGTCACGCCGCGCGTGTGCTACTCGTCTGCAATGGCAGCACCCGAGCCTGCCCGCGCACCAGCGCGAAGCTGTATGTCAGCGTTCAGTCGGCGGTAGACGCGGCCAGCCCCGGTGACTGGATCTTGATCTGGCCTGGCGTCTATCACGAGAACACGCCGAAGTGGCAGGCAGGCGTCTGGATTGGCACCCGTGACCTGCACATCAGGGGCCTCGACCGGAACGGCGTCATCATCGACGGCAGCAAGGGTTCGGCGCGCCGACCGTGCCCATCGAGCCCGTCCCGGCAGAACTTCAGGCCGCGCAATGGCATCGACATCGTCGCCAGTGGCGTTTCCGTGCAGAACCTGACCGTTTGCGACTACCTCGGCGACAACGGCACCGCGGGCAACGAAGTTTGGTGGAACGGCGGCGACGGCTCCGGCAAGATCGGTCTGACCAGCTACTCGGGCTCCTACCTGACGGCGACCGCGACTTACCACCCCGCGTTCCACAAGGGCGCGTCTCCGGTCAGCACGCACTTCGCCCAGTACGGCATCTTCGTGAGCAACGCCAGCGGCCCCGGCTCGATCACCCACTCCTACGCGAGCAACATGGCTGACGCGGCCTACTACGTCGGCGCGTGCCAGCGCCGCTGCGACACCGTGCTCGACATGGATGTGGGCACCAACTCCTCGCTTGGCTACTCCGGCACCAACTCCGGCGGGAAACTGGTGATCCGCCGGTCGACCTTCACCGGCAACCGCACCGGCATCGTCCCGAACTCACTGAACAATGACGACGCGCCGCCGCCGCAGGACGGCCGATGCCCGCACTCCAACGCGTCGTGCACGCTGATCGAAAACAATCAGATCTTCGGCAATAACAACCCGAATGTACCTTTGTTCGGATTCTCGCCCGCGATTGGCGCCGGAATCGAGATTTCCGGTGGCACGTACGACACAGTCAGGAACAACGTCATCTCTTCGCAGGGCTCCTGGGGCGTGCTGATCCACGACTACCCCGACCCGGAGAAGCCGCCGCCCGCATCGCACTGCCAGGGCGGCTTCCCCAACGCGAGCTTCCTCGGCGGCAAAGTCTGTGACTTCCCGGCCAGGGGCAACCGGGTGTACGGCAACAGGTTCGCTCACGTGGGTTTCTTCGGCAACGCAACCAACAGCGACCTGGCCACGCTCGGCTTGCTGGCGAAGTCGCCGACGCCGCGCAATTGCTTCTTCGGCAACGTGGCGACCAATCCACGCCCGCTCACCTCAAGCCCGGCTCACATCGAGCGCGGGTCGGTAGACGGCCGGCCCTGCCAGCGTCGCGGTACTTACGCGGACGCGGCGCTGCTCAACCAGGTGCTGTGCGCGACCTTCGGGATCTGCACTACGGGCATGAAGTACCCGGCTCAGACCAAGCTGGTCATCGCCCCGTTGCCGAAGCTGCGCAGCATGCCGCGGCCGTGCGCTGGCGTGCCCGGCAATGCTTTCTGCCGCAGGTAACTGTCGGTTTGACCGGCAGTTCCGCCGGTCAAACCGCCGCCGGGACTTCATGGCCTGAGCCGTCATCGCAGCCGATGATCGACTGGACTAGGCGTCAAGGAAAGGAGCTCGCAGATATGTCCAGTGGACGATCATGGAGCGCAATCCGCCCCAATAATAAGGCTGTCACGCTGTGGTTCGCCGCGGCACTCATGACCCTGCTAGGTGCGCTTTCCGGGGCCTCGCCCGCCTTGGCTTCGACCGCCAGCGTGGCCCAGGCTGGCCACCACTACCTGTCCGTCACTCCGGACATTCACTCAGCGTCCTGTACCAGCGCACGGGCTACCTGGGTGCATATCACCTTCACAGCGCCCCATTCGGGCACTACCTGCTATGGAGGCACAGGAACCATAACTTTCAGCGCAAATGACGTGAGCAAGTTCTGCCCAGGCAATAACGCTGGCGCATTCAAGTACATGATTATCGCCACTGGACAAGACAAGACTGACAATTTCAGGTCCGGTGGCGCGACGCTGCACTTCAACCCGACGGTCGATGCGATATCGCTGCACATCAGTTCATTTAGTGGCAGTCATTCCTGCTAGCAGCCACACCCCCCTGCGCAGCCGGGCCTTGCCCACGTGGCCTGGCCCGGCTGCGTTTATCAGCCACGCACGGACGGCCTCACTGGAAGTCCCGCATCGTAACTTTGGTCATGGCTCGGCTGGCCCTGACCTGCCGACTGCCCGCACCGCCCCGGCCTCGCGGATTTCGTTGTAATTCGCTGCCCGGATGAGTGGCCTGAATGGTCCCCGACCGCGAATGACAACTTCGTCGCCATGCAGTTCCAATCGCGCGGATCCGTAGCTGCCGGTAAGGCTCGCAGACGTCATCCCGCCGGCGTAGACGATGCCGGTGCCCACTGCTCGCCCGGCGGACCGGGGGAAGGCGAACCAGCCGATCAGGCCCAGGAGCGCGAAGAACCCGCAGACCGTCAGCACCTTCGCTGCCACTACGAGCGCCGGGATCATTGTTGACTAAACCTGCCATGAAGTGGAGTCGGCTCATCGTGTCACGAACCGCCGCAAGTCGGCAATTGCCTGCCGGCCTGGCCATCTGGCGTGTAGCCAGGTCATGATGCTCCAAAGGAGGTAACGCTCATGAGTCTGGCTGCCTGCGATAACTTCGCATCAACCTTGCAGGTGCCGTCCCCGGTGGAGCGGCTCACCGATGATCGGCTGCATGCCGCAGGCGTGGAACTCTGGCTTAAGCGGGACGATCTGATACACCCAGATGTACCGGGCAACAAATGGCGAAAGCTCAGATATAATTTGTCCCAGGCCATCGAATCCGAGCAGGACACATTGCTTACCTTCGGCGGCGCATTCTCGAACCACATTCGCGCGACCGCGGCGGCCGGTCATTATTGCGGGTTTTCCACAATCGGCGTAATTCGCGGTGAGGAGAATTTGCCCCTTAATTCGTCGTTGTCGTTCGCAACGAGTCACGGGATGCGTCTGAGCTATCTGAACCGTGACGCTTACAGACGTAAAAATACTCCCGACGTGATTAGCGCACTCAGGAGTGAGTTCGGTATGTTCCACCTCATGCCGGAAGGCGGCAGCAACGCCCTGGGTGTACGCGGCTGCGCAGATATCCCGGCGGAGATCGACATCGAATTTGATATCATCTGTTGCCCGTGCGGTACTGGGACAACGCTCGCGGGAATTGCGTCCGGACTCCGGGCCGGACAGCGGGCTATTGGTTTCTCAGTTCTCAAAGGAGGCGATTTTCTGGAGCTGGAAGTACGCCGGCTGCAGCATCTGGCCTTCGGGCGCGACTCCGCGAACTGGCACCTTGAGTACGGATTTCATTTCGGAGGGTACGCTCGCAGAAATGCGGCACTAAGCAAATTCATCAATGATTTCGCCGGGAGACATAGACTTAATCTTGATTGGGTGTATGTTGCCAAAATGGTCTACGGGGTGTTCTGCTTGGCACAACAAGGGGCCTTCAGGCGCGGTACCCGCATCGTTGCGGTGATTACCGGCGATCCCGGAGGCTAGCCGTCCGCGCCAAGCCGCTTACGAGACTGCACCGCCGTCGCGCCGGCTATTCGGCCCATCCAGAAATAAAAGACCGCTCATTTGAGTCCGTCAAGGGCTGTGGGCCTCGGGGTCGGTGCTCTTTCCCGCACCGCCGCGACCCGGAGTCGTTTCGCGGCGGGCCGTTGGTCTGTAGACCCGCCTCGGGTGGGGTTGGGACTAGGCTGCGGGCCGGTCGTCTGTGCCGGGCGGCTCGGAAGCTGCCGGGTCCGCAGCGCGGTTGCTGTCGTTGGCCGGCGGCCCTGCGGCAGCATCGGACCGCCCGGAAGACGAAGTGTTCCGTTTAGGGTAGTTTTACCCGCCCAGTCCGGCGCGGCGGAGGCCGTCTGGCCGTCACCCGCTCCGCGGGCAGGTGACGGCCAGCCTCCACGATCATGAAACCGCGATTACCGCGGAATCTCAGCAGCGATATACGACGACAGCCACACTCCACGATCATGACCCGAACCTTGATCACGGATACAAAACCGCGTTCGCCACCGCGGGTCCAGCCCGCCAGCCGGTCACGACGTCAACGGACACCCCGCGGCACCACCCCAACCTGCGCGCTGCGCCGCGCGGTGGTTGTCAGCGCTGACATGGACGTGGAAGTGAGCGCGGGCGATCGCGAGCCGCGCGGTCATCGTCACCCGGACCCCTGGGGTAGATGCCCTCGTCCCGGATTACCCATCCCGAAATGAGCCCGATCGCGCGGGATCTTGCCGCCGCGGCTAAGGTGATGGCCGTGGCAAGCGACCGGGTCGAGGCGACCCTGAAAGGCTTTACCCAATGGGCCAGCGCAGCACCGCGGAGGCTCAGCGGTGACCCGGACGCGGACGCCGGGGAACTGAGGCTGCTCCTCGAACTGCTGCGCGATCACGTCGGCGTGGACGACCCGGCTCACTTGGGCACCGGCGACCTTCGCGAGCTGCTGCTGGAGGTGTACCCGCGCAAGGTGACCGTACGGGACGCCGAGGAAACCACGGATACTGTCCCGGCCCTGCGTGACTTGCTGGCGTTCCTGACCGACACCGGCGCCGTCGCCGGCGCGGCCGCGAAACGGCTGGGGCGTGAGCTGGATGAGATAGCGCCGCAGTTCGCCGACGCGGTCATGAACCCGAAAAACTGGGGGACAGCCCGCTCGATTACCCAGGCCATGGTCTCAGACGGGGTGGACCTCACGGACCAGGACACCGTCGATCGCTGGATCACGCGCTACAACCAACGGGTAGGCGCGAGTCGCCCTGACGATGAAGAATTTAAGGACTTCGACCTGGACGACGATGTCTGGGACGACGAGGACTTCAACCTGAAAGATGCTTTCGGACTGCCCGACCGGCTACCACCGGTACGCCTGCCTCCCGAGCCGGAGCTGGCCGCGATGAGCCGGGCCGCGCCGTTGCTCGGGCGGGCACGCCTGCTCGCCGAATGGGTCGCCTCGGGCCGTGACGTCACAGAGGACGGAGAGCTGACCGCTGAGGACACCATCGCTGCGGCACGCGAGCTGGGCGTCCCGGTTCCGGTCAGGACGGATACAGGTCCCGAGGCGCTGCCGGGCAGGCCGGGTCCACTTGCGGTCACCAGCATGTATGACGTGCCGGAGCTGGCTCGGCTCTGGGACATCGCCTTCGACGCTGGATTCCTGCAGCTGGACCTCGACGGCGACCGTATGGAGCCGGGCGAGGAATTGCGCTGTTGGCCAGGCGGGAGCGACGAGGAGGTCCTAGGGGTCTGGTCCGCGACGCTCCCGTGCGTGCTCGACCGGCTGGAGGGCGATACCGACCTCGACGACCGCCTGGGCCGGCCGCTTGACTTCACCGACGTCGGCTGGGCGCTGATGGTGATGCTGATCCTGACCAAGGCCGGGGGCCTGCCCATCCGCGAATCTTCCGACATGATCCGCCAGGCCGCCACGGAGGAGCTGGCCCCGGACCAGGCGGCAGAGGCCTGGCAGGCCTGGACCCAGGAACACGGGGATCCCGCGGATTACCTGCTGGGCCTGCTGCGGGAACTGGGTGCGGTCTCGCTGCCGGAACAGCCGCCGGGTGAGGGCGGCGAGGACGAGCCGGTGGCCCGGCTGACTCCGCTGGGCACCTGGGCGATGCGAGAGCTGCTGCTTGAGGACGGCGTGGAGATCCCGTTGCTACCGCCGACGGACCAGATGACCGCCGCGGACCTGCTGGCTGCGGCGGAAGGCCTCGACGAGGAGGAGTTCGAGGCTGAGACGGCGGCCTGGCTGGAGCTGCAAACCCCGGACGCCGCAGCCCGAGAGCTGCTCGCGAACGCAGCCGAGGGCGGCCCCGCGGAGCGACTGCTCGCGGTCGGCACCGCGCGGAAGCTGGGCGGCGCCGCTGAGCCCGCATGGCGGGACTCACTTGACCGGCCCGAGCTGCGGCCGTACGCGAAGGTCGCCCTGACCGAGATCGCCGGCGGCGAGCCGGGAGTTACCGCGCTGCCCGGCCTAGAGCCGGAGGCCGCCGACGTCGCCTGGATGCTCACCGACACGCTGGCGGCCATGTCCGACGACCCGGACGAGCTGCCGCAGCAGATCCGCGACGCGATCCCGCCCGGCCGAGAGCAGCAGGCGTTCGATGCCATCTCGCTGTCGCGCCACCCCGACGCGGCCAGCGTGCTGTCCCTGATCGGCAGCCATCACCCCGACAAGTCGATCGCTAAGGCCGCGCGCAGGTCTGCCTTCAAGGCGGCCAGCCGACCCAGGCCCTCCTAGACCTCACACCAGGTCGCGCTGATACCAGGTGCCTGACTTGCCGCCCAGGTGGGCCGGGCCAGCCGGACCGACCGGGACGAACCCGGCCTTGGTCACCACCTTCTGGGACGCGACATTCTCGTGGGCGACCGCCGCTCTGAGCGTGTGCAGCCCGTGCTGCGTGGCCGCCAGCTGACACAACTCCCGTACGGTCGCGGTCGCCACACCGCGGCCGGTCACGTGCTGCGCGACTCTGAGGCCGAGTTCCGCCGTGCCGTCCTCGATGCCGACCAAGTTGAACCGGCCCAGTACCGAGCCATCCTCGGCGACGAGCACGTAGAACGCGCCGATACCCGCCTCCTGCTCAGCCAGCAACGCGCGATGCCGATCGGCGAACTGGTCGAAGAACTCATCGCCGCGGTCGGAGATAAAGGCGGCAAAGTAGACGCGGTTCGCCAGCTCGAAAGCCAGGACCGCCGGGGCATGGCCAGCATGCAACCGCTGCAGTTCGGGCACCGGCCAACCCTACCCAGCTGGCGCGCTGATGCCAGCTCATTTCCGCTCGGCCAGGCTCCGTCTCCGTTAACTACGGCGCGCTCGGCGGACGCGCGGCGCGGCGCGGCGCCGACTCGACCGGGGAACGCCACATCGCCGTGATGACCGGAGCGCCGGGGGGTAGTGCAGGGGTTCCGGTGGGCCGGAAGCCGAAGTGCTCGTAGAGCGGGACGTTGGCCGGCTTACTGGACTCAAGGTAGGCGGGCTGGCCCTCCAGGTCACAGCGGTCCAGCCTGGATCGCAGCAGGCTGCCCGCGATGCCTTGACCTTGGCGGGCCGGCTCGACGCCGATCGCGTAGAGATACCAGTGCGGCTCGCGGGGGTGGGCGCCGGCGAGGGCCGCGGAAAGCGTGGAGGCCGGGCCGAAGCGACGGCCGAGGGCACGGACGTACCTGGGCAGGGACAGCAGTTGCCGGATGGCGGGCGGGTTCCAGCGCCCGGGCGGAAGCCAGATCGCGCCGCCCACGACCGCGCCGCCTTCGACCGCGACCTGCACCCCGCCGTGCTCCAAGCCGCCGTCGCGCAGGATCGTGGCGAACAAGCGGCGAGCTCGCACGTGCCTGGTGCGCGGCTCCGGCAGCATCCACACAAACGGCGGGTCGTCGTAAAAAGCCCGCGCCATCACCTCGGCTAACGGCTTGACGTCGGCGGGACCAGCCAGCCGGACGGTAACCACTCGCCTGTCCATATCAGTCATCGTAGGCGCGGCCCGGTACCCGTCCACGACTTCCACCGTCTCACCTCGCCGAGCCCTCAGCGTCTCTCTGAGCCCTCCGCGTCCTGGGCGGCAAGCCGGGTAAGTTCGGTGCGGATCGCGTTGACTTCCGGGGCGCCTAGTTCGGCGTAGATGGCAATGGCTTCTTGCCAGGTTGAGCGGGCCTTGGCGGATTCGGCGACAGCATTGCTGGCGCGGGCTAGGCCGTCGAGGGCGCGGGCCTGTTCATACCGGTCGCCAATCTGCCTGGCCAGCCTGAGCGCACACTCGCACAGGGCGCTGGCGTGCTGGGGCTGGCCAGTAGCAAGGAGCACGTCGGCGAGGCTCCTTAGCGCACAGGCTTCGCCGGACCGGTCGCCTATGTCGCGGAACCTCCCCAAGGCCTCGCGGTGCTGGCTGGCAGCTCGTTCGTGACGTCCCTGCTTCAGATCAAGCTCGCCGAGGCGAGTCAGGGCGTAGCCCTCGCAGGAGCGGTTGCCGGTCTGGCGGGACATGGCCAGGGCCTGCGTCAGGGCGCTCGCCGCGTCGTCGTAGCGACCTCGCCGAAGATCGACTTCGCCGAGGCTGGTGAGAGCGCAGACCTCGAATAGGCGGTTACCGACCTGCCGGATCAGATCTAGGGCCTGGCGGTGGTGGCGGGCTGCGCGGTCATAGCGACCTTGCCGGAGGTCAATGTCTCCGATGTTGCCGAGTGCGCTGGCTTGATCAACGAGATGGCCGGTCTGCTCGTGCACGCTCAGCGCTTGCTGATAGTAGCTCAACGCCTGCTCGTAGCAGCCTTGCTGAGAGACGACGTTGCCGAGGGTGCCCAGCGCGCGAGCCTCGCCGGGACGATCGTCTCGCTGCCTGCACAAGGCCAGCGCCTGCCGCAGATGCCTTTCGGCATCAAAATACCGGCCAAGTCGCCAGTCCGCGGTGGCCAGCCCAGTCAGCGCTTCGGATTCGGCGGCCAGATCGACTCTGGAGTGGGCGTCCTGATACGCGTGCAGGTAACCGGCGGCGACCTGGTGGAAATGGCCGCCACTGTCCAGGTGGCGGAACACGATCGCGACCAGCCGATCAGCCTGACCTGGCCAGCCCGTAGCCATGCGTGCGGCCACCGCCACAAGGATGTCGCGGTGAGTGTCCAGCCACGTTTTGGCCGCGCCGGGCTCGTCAAGGGACGGCGTAGCGGTGGCGGTCAGCGGAGCGTCGGGGCGGACGGGCCGTTCCGCGGGGTACAGCATGTCCATGGCGCGGGCCGCCGTGCACAGGTAGTGATCGAACAAGCGGCTCAGCGCCTGCCGGCGGTCGGCGTCGGAGTCGTGCTGGCTAGCGAGTTCGGCCGCGTAGGAGCGCAGCAGGTCATGCGTGCTGAACCAGCCAGAACGCAACGGCTGGATGAGGTGTGCGCGAACCAGCCGCCCGAGCAGGTTCGAAGCTTGATCGACAGGGACGCCGAGTAGCGCGGCGGCGGCGTACAGATCGACCTCGGCGGTCGGGTGCAAGCCAAGCAGCCGGAATGTTCGGGCCTCGTCGGCCAGCAGGTGCCGGCAGGACCAAGAGAACACGCCGCGCACGGCGGTACGGACATCGCCGCTGGTCCCTAGCAGATCCAGCCGTCGCTGCTGGTCAGTTAGCTCGCTGGCAAGCTCCGAGAGCGGCCCGGCCGGCCTGGACACGACGAGTTCGGCCGCGACCCGCAGGGCTAGCGGCAGCCGGGCGCACGCTCGTGCGAGCGCGATAGCCGCCTCGCCGTCGGCACCGACGCGCGCGCCGATCAGCGCCGCAAGCAAGTCGACGGCCTCGGACAGGGGCAGCAACTCCAGGTCCAGGCGCCGAGCCCCGTCTCTGGCCACCAAGCCGGCGAGGGAGTCGCGACTGGTCACAATCGTCAGGCAGGTCGATGCGCCGGGAAGCAGCGGCCTGACTTGCTCGGCCCCGCCCGCGTTGTCGAGCAGCACCAGCATTCGTTTTCCGGCCAGAAGGCTGCGGTACCTTGCGGCGCGCTCGCCTTCATCCAGCGGAATGTCGATGTTCGCCACGCCGAGCGCGCGCAGGAATCCCGCCAGTACTTCGGGCGCCGACATCGGCTTGCCCGGGTCGTAACCGCGCAGGTTCGCGTAGAGCTGACCGTCGGGAAACCGGCAGGCGACCTTATGCGCCCAGTGGACCGCCAGCGAGGTCTTTCCCACCCCGGCGGTGCCCGAGACGGCGGAAATTACCACCGGCGCCGGTCCGCTGGCTAGGCAATCGAGGTCGGCGAGCTCGGCCGAGCGCCCGGTAAACGCGGAGATAGCCGCTGGGAGTTGCCGCGGCACTGGCGGGTCGTTCTGGCCAGGTGATATACGTCCGCGAGCGCCGAGCACGGGCTCGGCGAGCACCGGGTCGCCATGCAGGATCTGCCGCCGAAGCTCAACTAGCACCGGCCCGGGATCGGCGCCGAGTTCCTCGGCCAGGTGTCGCCGGGCTTGCTCGTACCAGTGCAGTGCCTCGGATTGCCTGCCTGAACGGTACAGTGCCAGCATCAGCTGGCCGATCAGCCGTTCGTCGGCGGGATGAGCGATGGCCTCGGTGGCCAGCCTCCCGGAGAGCACGACATGATCACCGTGCCGCAGCGAAAGCTCCCCCAGGCCCAGTACGGCACCGACGCGCTGCAGTTCCAAAGTGTCGCGCATGGCGCGCAGCCACGGACTGGTCAGGCCGGAGAGCGCCGGGCCGCGCCAGAGCCCGAGAGCGTCGCTGAGCAGCCGGGTCGCCGCCTGGTCTTCTTCGGCTGACGCCTGGCTGACGAGGCGGCGAAACCGATACAGGTCGACTCGATCGGGTTCGGCATGAAGCGCGTAGCCACCCCGCCGGCGGGTGACCATGACGTCCTTGTCGCCCGCCGTGGCGATGGCGGCGCGGAGTCTTGCCACGTAGGCGTAGAGGCTGTTGCGCACCGAAGTCGGCGGGCTGTCGGCCCACACGCGGTCGATCAGCAAGTCAATCGGCACCACGCGGCCTAAATCGAGCAGCAGTACGGCGAGCACCGACTGCTGCTTGACGTGCCCAGCATCCAGTCTGGTGTCATCGCTCCAGATCTCCACGGGACCGAGAACCCGAAACTCCATGTCAGTCTGTTCCTTAGAGGGTGGTTTGGGGGATTCGTTTGGGATGGCTTGGGAGAACTCGCTAAATGTAAGGAGACTCGCTAGGGCCGACTTGAGGCTTGGTCAGGCAAGAAAATTCCCGACGCTTAGCTGACTGGCGGCGGCGTCACATAGCCCGCAGGGTCACCACCGTGAACGGGCTGCCGCGAGCCTGACTGAGGCAAAGGTCCGGCTAAGCACTCACCACCGTCGGCGAGCGGCAGGTCGGTCCGGTCTGCACGGGCACCGCGCGCGGGTCAATGGGCACCCCGACGGGCCGAGAACCCGGAACTCCATAGCAGCCCCGCTCGGCAAATAGGCATAAACGGTATCTAT
Source organism: uncultured Actinomycetota bacterium (assembly GCA_963769145.1). Taxonomy (GTDB): domain Bacteria; phylum Actinomycetota; class Actinomycetes; order Streptosporangiales; family Streptosporangiaceae; genus Chersky-822. The sequence continues at coordinate 1,033,798 of CAVYKS010000004.1, read as the reverse complement.
ATAGATAAAATCAAGTCTAACTATACGGAGAATAGAATAGCTTACTTTATCGCTACAGGTGCCGATCCCATTAACCGCGCACGGCCACGCGCCGACCCATTGGAGTGCGCCATGAGCGGTCGCATCAGCCCACCGGGCTCCAGCCGCGCTAGACCGTCGCGGTCATCACGACCACCACGACGAACAGCTATCCGGCACCTCGCCCGCGCAATCGCGGTCGCTCTCGTGGGATGACTCCGGACGACTGTCGTCGGTCACCACTACGCCTTCGAGCGACCCGGCGGCTACCACCACGTACTTGTACGACACCGATGGCAGCTGGGTGGATTTCTTTGGAGTGAGCCCCGGTGTCGCTGGCGCGGCACCGTACCGCTGCCGCGATGGTTGATCGTGCTGAGCCGGGTGCTGTCGTCCCTGGCCGCCGGCAACAACGTCGGGACGACGTTGGTGTCCCTCACTTCAAAAGAAAGGCACCATGGCAGCTTGCTGCTGCACTCGGGCCCGCTGGCCCACCCGCGCTCCGCTGAAACGGTCTCGTCGACCCGATCCGCGCGCTAAAAGTCACTGGCGCGGAGCTGCCCAGACCGCGCTCACCATAAGTGTGGCTCTCGGGACATCCACGTGCGTCGTCGCTTACGAGGGACTATGCATAGCGGCTATTCCGCTAATCACTGGAGCGACGAAAGAACCCGTTCGAAGCCCTCTGCGACTTTGACGGACTCTGCCTCAACGCGACCAGCAGCGCAGCGGGTGAACCGTGGTGACAGCAACCCTGCCATTCCACAACACGATTGATCAACCTGACGTTCACCGGCCTGAGCGGGCAGCCGGTCGCCGCGACATACCCGAACCACTAAACAACCAGTAATTGCACGACTAATAGTCTCCGGCGGTGGACCGATCGGCGCCGGAGACTACGATTATCCGCCGCTCGCTGATAAGATCCACGTCGGCCGTCAGCTGTAATGGTAATGGGCACAATATTGTATTGATAATTACGCAACGATCCGCAGCGTTATTCGGGTCGGAATAACTGCACATTGCCATGCGGCGCGGTCCGCGGGGTAAGACCGACAACTCGGGGGAGATGACCGGACATGGCCGCCGGAAAGCCACAGCAGCCCGAAGACTACCGGCTGCGGCGACGGTCTCGGGTGGCGACGTCATGCCAGGTCATCGGGGCCGTTACCGTGATCGCCACGCTGGTCTGCTCCTTGCTCGGCGTGATCAGCGCCCAGCAGGCAGTCGCGTTGGGCCTGCCCGCCGTCGTACTGACCCTGGGCGGGCTCATCGCCATCTGGGGGCCCGACCCGCAGACTGGGCACCGACTGGGCTTCCAGGCTGGCCTGCACGTAGGAGTGCTGATAAAGCTGTGGCGATCGGTCGTCCGCCGACACGGAAGGAACTCCTAACTCGCGCCGACGAGTCGCCTAACCGGTCAGAGCCAACCACCCCAAATAGGCCATTTTCGGCCCGCCCGGTCGTGCCTCAGGACGACTTATCATCAGTTTGCGCGCCGCAAAGCGGATCAAAACAGTCAGGTTAGCGACGACAACCGATGATAAGTCGATGGCTTACGCCCGCCTGGCCGCAGGGCACCCTGGACGCCGAAGCGCTCCCGACACCTGGCACCTGACCTAACCCTCCTCACCTAACGCCCGGGTCTCGTCGGCTCGTGGCAAGATGGCATGGATTGTGATCTGGCGCGTTAATAGGGAGAAACAATGCCGCGAGCGCTGATGCGCGCCGCTACCTTGGCCACGGCCACGGCGACAGCCGCGGGGCTGCTCGCTGCCACTGGCATCCTGGCGGCTGGCGCCGCACCGACCGCCCAGGATCGGGCCCCTAGTCCGGGTCACTGGACCCAGGCGACGTTGGGCAACCTGCTCAACTTCACCGACATCGGGCTGGTCAGGGGTTCCGGCGGGGTGCTGCACGTGGTCTGGACCGACGGCAGTCTCGGGAAAACGTCGATCTTCGATACGCCGATCAAGGCGAACGGCACGGTCGAGAAGACCGTGCCAATCACCCAGCACCTCAACCAAGCCACGTTCCCAGACGCCACGATCAGCAACGACGCTCTGCACGCATTCTGGAACCAGGTATCGAATGCTAACTCGAAGTTCGACGGCACCGCGATCGCCACGTGGCCACGAGGCGGGCGGCACTGGGACTCAGCGACCGGAGTGACCCCGGCGGAAAACGAAAACTGGGACTTCGGTGTTGCCGCTGCCACCGGAGCGGACGGCAAGCCCTGGGTGGCCTTCATCGACGGCGGCGGGTTCGAAGTGTCGCACTTCGGGCACGCGAAACGACAGCTCAACATGTCCGGATGCTGTCGTTACAACGCTGGGATCGGCGCGGACAGCAAAACCTCGACGGCGTGGCTAACCTGGTTCTCCAATGTCACCAACCACTTCGGCGTATATGCCCAGCAGCTCGCGCAGAACGGCAGCAAGGTCGGCGGCCCGATCCGGCTGCCGGGGTCAAATGTGGGCAATGACGCGATCGCGGTCAACCAGCGCACGACGGCGGTCGGCCTCGGACATGGCCTGCCTGGCGTCTACGTCAGTTACCTCAACGGCTGGCCGACCGCGCACAAGGTCGATCTCATCAGGCTCGGCGCGAAGAAGCCTGTTGTCACTTCCACGCTGACGGGCACGCAAGGCTCCACGCTCACTGCCGATCCCTTCGGCCGCCTTTGGGTCGCCTGGTACCGCGGCACCACGATCTTCACCCGCCGGGCCACCTCGGGCGCGACTCGATTCGGCTCGACCGTCAAGCTATCGCTGCCAAGGGGCACGACGACGCTGTGGAAGATCTACATCAACGCCCAGGCCAAGCGCCTTGACGTGCTCGCCCTGATCACGCTGCGCGGCAAGACCGCCTACTGGGCGACCCAGGTACTCCCGCCCAAGTAACCACCCACCCGGCCGCCCATCAGTCGCTCCATGCCAGGTCAGCCACCTGAGCCATGGTCCTCTAGTTTGGCCGCCGGGCTGTCCGCTGGGTGGAAGACACCGAGCACCCGCAATTTTTCCGCACCGGTATTTTCCAGGCAGTGCACGAGGCCGGGTGGCAGGTGCGCGCAGGTGCCCGCCGCGAGGGCGTGCTCGGCCCCGCCGATGTGGGCGATTCCCTGGCCTTGCAGGATCAGCACCACCTCGTCGTAGGGATGGCTGTGATCGGGAGCCCGGCCGGGCGGGATCTCGCCGACGAACTGGGTGGCCACGGCGCAGTCGCGTCCTGGGCCGAACAGGACCCGGAACTGCCGGTCCCCGGTTGTCTCGATCTCGCAGTCAGCGAAGTCACGGCTCAGCGGAGCGCCGGTTGCCGCGCCGTGGGCCTCGGGCAGCGACACCGTGTCGATCCGCAGGCCAGCATCCGGTCCGGTGCTCACCTGGTAGGCGCAGCCGGGCGGTAGCAGGAATCCGCGATCTGGGTGGAGCGAAACGTCGACGTGGCCGGTCAGGTTGAGCCGGCCGGCTCCTTCGATGACGAACCACAGTTCACCGCCCGCGCTCGCCGAGCCGTCGAACCCGGCGAGCGGGGCGAGGTCAACTAGGCGCCTGACCAGGCCAGGCTCGTCTCCCCCGGTGTCGACCAGGGTCCGGATGCTGGCTCCGGGCGCGCTTTCGTCGGCTGGTATCGCGGCGGTGTGGACGACCACGCCTGGCTTCTGGCTCACCTCAGCCCTCCCCGTGCTTTGCCACAGGGTGCTTTGCCACCAGCCCCGCCAGGGTCTCGTTGAAGCGGTCCACCTCGTCGACCGTGTTGTAGTGGGCGAGGCCGACCCGCAGCGCTTCACCCCAGCCGATCCGCTCGTGCAGGCCGAGCGCGTAGTAGTTGCCGTGACTCCACACGCCGAAGCCGAGCTCACCTAGTTCCTCGCTGAGCCGCGCCGACGGGACGCCGGGGAAGTTGATCAGGAAGCACGGGAGCCGGCCGTCCATCGTGGGCAGGCCGTATAGTCGGGTGCCGGGTGGGAAGCCGGCCAGCATGCGCTCGCCGAGCTCGCGTTCCCACGCGGAGAGCGCCGCCATTCCGCCGAGGCTGTCCAGGTACGCATAGGTCGCCAGCAGGCCGCCGAGCAGTTCGTAGGCCAAGGTGCCGGTCTCGAACCGGTGCCCGACCGGCTCGAACGAGACCGGCCTTGCCTTGTAGGGCTTCCACGACTCGAGCAAATCACGGCGCCCGTAGGCGAGGCCGAGGTGCGGGCCGCAGAATTTGTAGGACGAGCAGGTCACCACGTCGGCACCGATGTCCCGCACGTCCATTGGCTCGTGCGCCGCGTACTGGACGGCGTCCACCCACGCGAGCGCGCCCGCCTGGTGCGCGAGGTCACAGATCGCCTTGGCGTCCACGACGGTCCCGGTCGAGTTCGCTGCCCAGGGGAACGCCACCACCTTGGTCCGTTCGGTCAGGTGTCGCTCCAGGTCGGCCAGGTCCAGGCTGGTGTCGGCGTGCACGTCGGCGTGCAGCACCCGCAACTGCCGGTCAGCGGCGAGGTCCAGCCACGGCGCCACGTTCCCGTCGTGGTCGAGCCTGGTCACCACGATCTCGTCGCCCGGCGCTAGCTGGCGTCCGAGCGTTCGGGACAGGGTGAAATTGAGCGAGGTCATGTTCGCGCCGAATATGACCTCGTCGAACGTGCAGCCAAAGAATTTCGCCGACGCGGCGCGGGCCTCGTCGACTAGCGCTTCGAGCCTGCGGCTGGTGGCGTAGGGCGCGCCTACGTTGCCGCTCGACCGGATGAACACGTCGGCGACAGCGGCGGCGACCTCGTCGGGGGTCTGAGTACCGCCGGGTGCGTCGAGGTAGACGAAGCCGTCGCGCAGCGAGCTGAAGCGATCGCGGGCGGCGGCGATGGACTGGGAGTCGTGGTGGACAGGGACCTGGGCAGCGGACGAGTTACTCATTAAGGGAAAATTAGGCTGCGAAGATCAAAAGGTCAACGCCCCACCGGTCACTACCTGCCCAGATACGCGCGTTTCAGGTCCTCGCTGCGCAGCAAGTCGGCCGCGCTGCCTTCGAGCACGATCTCTCCGGTGGACAGCACGTACCCGCGGTCGGCGATCGACAGCGCCATCGCCGCGTTCTGCTCGACCATCAGCACGGACACGCCTGACTGGTGTACTTCCTTGATGATCTCGAAGTTCTGCTGCACGAGCGCCGGCGACAGCCCCATCGACGGCTCATCCATCAGCAGCAGCCGGGGGCGGGACATCAGCGCCCTGGCCACGGCGACCATCTGCTGCTCGCCCCCCGACAGCGTGCCGGCGAGCTGATGGCGTCGCTCCAGCAGGCGGGGAAACAACTGGTGCACTCGGTCGAAGTCGTCGCCGAGCTTGTCACGGCCCCGCAGCACCGCGCCAAGCTCAAGGTTCTCCTGCACGGTCATCTGCCCGAACAGCCGGCGGTTCTCCGGCACGATCGCCATCCCCTTGGCGATGCGCTGCGGTACCGCCCATCCGCTGACATCCTGGCCGTCGAGCAGCACCCGGCCGGACCTGCACCGCACGATGCCGAGGATCGTCTTGAGCGTCGTCGACTTTCCAGAGGCGTTGCCGCCGAGCAAGCAGACCAGTTCGCCGATCCCCACCTCAAGCGAGATTCCTTCCAGAATCCGCATCTGCCCGTAATAAGTCGTGACGTCGTCTAGCTTCAGCAGTGTCGTCATGCGCGCCTCCGGCAAGACCTCACTATGATCCTGCCAATGCGTCCGGGTCGCGGCCTAGGTACGCCTCGACGACCGCCGGGTCGTTAGCTACCTGGTCAAAGTCGCCCTCAGCGACCTTGACTCCGTGGTCGAGCGCTACGACACGGTCCGAGCAGCCGGCCACGACGTGCATGTCGTGCTCGATCACGCAGATCGCGACGCCGCGTTCGTCCCGCAACCTGGCGATCAGCTCGGTGACCTCGCCGGTCTCGACCGGGTTCATTCCGGCGGCCGGCTCGTCGAGCAGCAGTAGCTGCGGGTTTGTCGCGAGCGCCCGGGCGATCTCCAGGCGCCTGCGGTTCGCGTAGGAGAGCGAGTACGCCGGCTGATCCCAGCGGTAGCCGGCCAGCCGCTGGCCGAAGAACGACAGCACGTCCTCGGCCAGCGCCCGCACCTGACGCTCCTCGCGCCAGGCCCTGGGCAGCCGCAGGATCGACTCCACCGGTGTCGCCTTGGTCTGGCCGTAGGTGGCCGCCATGACGTTCTCGATCACCGACATGTTCAGGAACAGTCGCAGGCTCTGGAACGTACGCGCGATCCCCAGCCTGGCGATGCGATGCGGAGCCTGGCCGCCGATCGACTGCCCGGCGAATCGAACGTCGCCGGAGGTCGGCTGGTAGACGCCGGTGATCACGTTGAACACCGTGGTCTTGCCTGCCCCGTTCGGCCCGATCAGGCTGACGATCTCGCGGTCGCCCACCCGCAGGTCAAGACCGGACAGCGCCTGCAGGCCGCCGAACGCCAGCGACAGCTTGTTCAGGTTGAGCAGCGTCTCGCCGACCGGCTGCTGATAGCGGGGGGTTCCGGGGGGTCGTCCACCCGGGCTAGCACCGCTCATGTCGGGGTCTCCACTCGGCGCGCCCCAAGCAGCCCTTGCGGCCTCGCGATCATCATCACGATCAAGATCGCGCCGATCATGAGCTGCCTGGTGATCGATGGCTCGACGACCAGGCGCGTTTCCCAGACGAACGATGCCAGATAGATGGTCGGCACCAGCAGGACGGTGCGCCAGACGCTGTTGAGCTGAACCAGCGCGATCAGCAGGCAGATCAGCAGGACGAACCCCCAGTTCCCGATCGTCTGGGGGTTGGCTGGCACGATCACCCAGTTTCGCAGCACGTCGGCGATCCAGCCGGTCGACTGCGGACCGCCAGCCACCGCCTTCGCCGAGATCGCCGAGGCGATCGCGTGGGCGGCGATGCCAAAGACGACGGTCGCGCCGAAGACCGAGGCCAGGCGCCACCATGGCCGCAGCTTGACCACCATCGTCAGCAGGATCAGGCCGTAGAACACGTACGCCGAGTCGGTCGGGCTGCGCAGCAACCCGTCGTAGATGACCATCACGACGAGCGCGCCCGTCGTCGCTCCCGCGATGCTGCCCGCTCCGCCGAGGATGAGCCCGGCGTAGACCAGGATCAGGATCGGCGTGTCGAAGTCGGTCGGGAACACGCTGATCTGCTGCGCGGCGAAGATCGTGCCGGCCAGCGCGGCGACCATGGCGCCGAACGCGAACGCCATCAGCTTGACCCGGTTGACCGGGATCGTCATCGCCCCGGCCGCGAGCGAGTCCTCGCGGACCGCGCGCCAGGCGCGGCCGGTGCGGGATGTCTCGAGCAGCCGCAGCACGGCCATCGTGCCGACAACCAGGACCACCAGCAGGTAGTAGTAGCCCTTGTTGGACGTGATGGAGTGGCCGAGTGTGTTAATCGGGTCGACATTGATGATCCCGTTGGGACCGCCAAGCTTGCTCGGCGCCACGTTGTTGGTGAAGGCGACGAATGCCTCGCCGAAGAACAAGGTCACGATCGCCAGGTAGTCCCCGAGCAGCCGACGCGACGGCCAGCCGACGATCAGTCCGAGCACCGCCGCGGCGATCATCACGATCGGCAGCGAGGCAACAGCGGGCAGGTGGATGCCGTGGCTGCCGATCTGACTCGATGACAGCAGCGCGAAGCCGTAAGCGCCGAAGCCGAAGAACGCCACGTAGCCGAGGTCGAGCAGCCCGGCCCAGCCCACCACGATGTTGAGCCCGATCGCCAGCAACGCGATCACCAGCGCGTCGATCCCGACCTGCAACTGGAAGCCGCCGAGGCCGACAAGCGGCAGCACCAGCCCGGCCACGGCGGCGGCCGCGAGCCTGGGCCACCACCCGACGCGCTCGATCGCGCGCTGCATCTCGCCGAACCCGCCCGGCAGGTACTCACGTCGCTGCTGCTGCCTGGCGACCCACTCGTCGGCCCCGACCCGCGGACCACCCGGACTCTGGACGCTCACCGTGCTCAGACCTTCTGCAGTTGGATTCGGCCGAGCAGCCCGCTCGGCCTGACCACCATGACGGCGATCAGCAGTCCGAAGGTGATCAGGTCGGTGAAGGTCGAGGAGACATAACCGGTGACGAAAGATTGCGCGAGGCCGATCAGCAGGCCACCAAGCATCGCGCCGGGCAGCGACCCTATGCCACCGACCACGGCGGCGGTGAACGCGTACAGGCCAGCGGTGAACCCGATCGTGTTGTTCACCGTGTCGTAGAGCAGTCCCGACATCACGCCGGCGATGCCCGCAAGGGCTGAGCCGAGGAAGAATGTCGCGGCGATCGTGAAGTTCACGTTGATGCCGAGCATTTCGGCGGCCTCGGTGTCGGCGGACACCGCCCGCATCTGCTTGCCGAGCCTGGTCCGGTTCACCAACTGCCGCAACCCGATCATCAGCGCGACACCGAGCACAACGACCATGATCTGCACGGCGTAGATGCTGACCGAGCCGATGCTGAACCCTTCGTGGAACGGGATGAAGTCCGAGGTGTTGTAGACCCGGAACTGGGCGCCGAACAACAGCAGGGCAGCGTTCTCCAGGAAGAATGAGATGCCGATCGCGGTGATCAACGGCGCGATCCTGGGCGCGTTGCGCAGCGGCCGGTAGGCGAACCGCTCAATCACCACGCCCAGGCCCCCGGTCAGCAGCCCAGCGAGCACGAACATGATCGCCAGCAGCAACGGCACGGGAATAGTGAGCGCGCTCGGCCCGCCGAACCATTGGATGACGAAGTAGCCAACGAACGCCCCGACCATGTAGAGGTCGCCGTGGGCGAAGTTGAGCAGCTTGAGCACCCCGTACACCATCGAGAAACCGAGCGCCACCAGCGCGTAAAGCGCTCCCTGCGTGACGCCGTTAACCAGTTCCTGGAAAAAGAAAGACATGCGTTGAGGGCCTGCCCGCCATCAGGCTGTCCGGGCGGCCACCTCGTCCGCCCGGACAGCTTCCTGGAGTCTCGCGATCAGCCTGGGATGAGCTGGTACTTACCCGCTGAATCTATCTTGAACAGGAAGAACTTGCCGTTGACCAGGTCGCCGCTCGAGTCGAATGCGATCGGCTGGCCGAGTATCGACGAGGACTCGTTCGTCGTCTTGATCGCGGCGAGCACGTTGGAGCGGCTCGGCGTCTGGCCGGCCTTGCAGACCGACGCGATCGCCTCATCGAGCACGTGCGTGGCGGCGAACACCGGCGGGCCGAACGTGCCGAACGACCCGTACTTCGCCTTGGCCGTCGCGGCAATCGAGGCGTCCGCCGGAATCGCGGTGATGTCCGGGCCGAACGAGGACACGTACGAGCCGGCGATCGAGAAGGTTCCCGGCGAGAACAAGCCGTCGGTACCGAAGATCACGGCCTTCTTGTGCTCCTGCGCGAGGTCATGGCCGAGCCGCTGAGCGTTAGAGGCGACTTGCCACGGCAGCACAACGACGGAGGTAGCCGGCGTGACTTTGGCAACGAGCGAGGAGAAGTCGGTGAGCTTCTGCGAGACCGACTCGTGGTCCACCTTGATCCCGGCCGCCTTGAAGATCGGCAGCATCGCGGACACCAGGCCGGTCGAGTACGCCTCCTGGTCATCGACGATCATCAGGGCCTTCGGGTGCAGGTTACTGATGATGTAATGGGCGTCCTGCGGCCCCTGCACGCTGTCCTTGGACACGACCCGGAAGAACGTCGGGTACGTACCCGTGGTGAGTGCCGCGGCCGTCGCCGAGCCTGAGATGAACGCCAGGCCGGCCCGCGCCATCAGCGGTCCGACCGCCTCGACTTCCTGGCTGCCGGCCGGGCCGACCACGCCGACGACCGCGTTGTTGGAGGTGAGCTGCTGGGTGACGGTCGTCGCCACCGAAGGAGTGAGCTGAGTGTCACCCTGGGTCAGCGTGATCTTGGTCTTGTTGGCCGCGTTGTCTATCGACAGAGCAAGCTCAGCGAAGTGCAGTTGCTCCTGCCCGAGCACGGCCACCGGGCCGGTGAGCGGCGCCTCGATGCCGATCGACGCAACGCAGCTCTTGCTGCCGCTCTGACCGCCGCCAGAAGCGGCTGGGTGACTGCTGCTAGTGCTGCCGCAGCCTGCGACGGCTAGCGTGCAGAGCGCAGCCGCCGCAATGATCGTGCGTCTTGTCATAGGAGTTGCCTCCAGTGCGTTTAAGTTGCGTTGGGTGCGCGAAGTCCCGTCGATGCGTAGCCGACCTGCGCCCTCCCCCCGGCTTCGCATTGTTCCGCTGATCAAACCATCGCTACGCACACCCGTGCAAGGGGGGCAATTTCGTATTCGGTAACAGTTATGAGTCGGCGCCTTGCAGGATCTCGGTGAGCTTGCTGAGGTTTATGTTGCCTCCCGAGACGACGCAGACGAGCTTCCCGCCGCCCGCGCGACCGGAGAGCGCGGCGGCCGGGGCGAGCGCTCCGGCGCCTTCGGCGATCACCCGCGCGCGTTCGGCCAGTACCCGGATCGCCTCGGCGACATCGGCGAGCGGCACCGCAACCGCCCGATCGACGAGCGGCCTGACCAGCGGCCACATGCTGTCGAGTACGCGCCGGCTGCCAGCCCCGTCGACAAACGAAGCGCTGAAGGGCGCGTCGGCCGGCTCACCCGCCGCCATCGCCGCGGCGAATCCGGCGCCGGTCGATGGCTCGGCCGTGATGATCGCGGTCTCGGGCCGCAGCGCCTTGATCGCGCTGGCGATCCCGGCGGTCAGGCCGCCGCCGCCGTAGGGGATGATCACCGCGTCGGGATCGGGCAGGTCCTCGAGGATCTCGAGCCCGATCGTGCCGTTGCCGGCCATGACAGCGGGATCTTGCACCGGGTGCACGAACATGCCTTCGAGGCCGTCGGCCTGGCTGGTGATGATGACGTTCCACCAGTCGTCGTAGGGTCGTTTGAATACCTGGCCGCCGAGCCGCTCGATCGCCGCGAGCTTGGCTTGCGGCGCGTTCTCCGGCACCACGATCGACGCCGGGACGCCAAGCTCGCGAGCCGCCCACGCCACACCCTGGGCCATGTTCCCCGCGCTGGCGGTGACGAGTCCCCTCGCTCGTTCGCTCGCCGGGGCGAGCATGACCGCGTTCGTCGCGCCGCGGATCTTGAACGAGTTGATCGGCTGGAGGTTCTCGAGCTTGAGGTAGATCTCAGCCTCGGCATCCACCTGCAGGCGCACCAGCGGCGTCCGCAGGGCGACACCGGCGATCCGGTCCCTGGCTGCCTCGATCGCGGCAAGGTCGATCACGCGATTATCCCTTCGATCTCGGCCAGTTCAGAGCCGGTAACTGGATGCTCGATTGCCTCGCGAACCGGCCTCAGGTGCTCCGGGCGCCCTGGGCCGACGACAATCTGGGTGACCCGGTTGTCGGCGAGCAGCCAGCCGAGCGCGAGACCGGCTGTCGACGTGCCCCGGCGGGTGGCCAGTGCCTCCAGGCGGCCGAGCGCGGCGAACGTCTGGTCGGCCACGAACCCCCGGTACGGATCGGGGCGCAGGGTCATCCGCGATCCGGCCGGAAACGGCTCGCCCCGCCGGTACTTGCCGGTCAGCCAGCCGCCGGCGAGCGGGCTGAAAGCGAGGTAGGCGATCTGCCGCCGCTCGCACAACGGAAGCACGTCGTCGCGGTCGCCGAGGTCGAGCAGCGAGTAGCTGTTCTGGACCGCCTGCGGGCTACCCGCGGTCAACGCGTCCGCCAGTTGCCCGGCGTCGAAGTTGCTGACCCCGTACGCGCGGATCGCCCCGCCGTCGACCTCGGCCTCGAACGCGCCGACGGTCTCGGCGATCGGCACGTCGGGGTCATGGGCGTGGGCAAGGTACAGATCGACCTGGTCAACGCTGAGCCGATCCAGGCTCGCCCGAACCTGGCGCGCGATCCTCTCAGGCCGCAAGCCCTGGTCAGCGCCTGCCGTCATCGGGTTAAACGTCTTGGTGGTGAGCAGCGGCCTGACCCCGCGCGACCGGATCCAGCGGCCGATCGCTTCCTCACTGCGGCCACCGCCGTAGGCGTCGGCGGTGTCGAAGTGAGTAATGCCCGCCTCCCAGGCGGCATCCATGAGCTCCAGCGCCTGATCCGCAGTAAGCCCCTGGCCGAAAAATTCCGGCGCTGAACCGATCCCGCCGAAGTTGCCGCAGCCGAGCGCAACCCGAGGAACCGCCAGCGCTGGGGGCATTCGCGAAGTAAATCAAAGTCCACCAGCACCGGGCAACAGCCATCCGCAGGGCACCCACGAACCGCAGCGTTGGTCCGTGGGTGCCGTTGTCGCATTCCGGCAGGATAAAATGTCCCATCTGGGATAGTTTTATCGCCCGGCCGGCGCAGTGGCTGCCGTTCGGGCGGCATCCGCACGGCGGGCAGGTGACGGCGAGCTTCCACGATCATGGAATCGCGGTTACCGCGGAGTCTCAGCCGCGTTATATGACGGCACGACTCCGCGATCATGACCCGAACCATGATCACGGAACAAAAACCGCGCCTTGACGCGTCAGCTGCGCGGATCATCGGCCAGCCCGTCGCTGTTGCTGGGGCAGGCGCGGTGCCGACGTCGGGGCGAGTACGGCGGGAAGGAGCACCGACCCGAGGCCCACAGCCCTTGACGGACTCAAATGAACGGTCTTTTATTTCTGGATGGGCCGAATAGCCGGCGCGACGGCGGTGCAGACTCGTAAGCGGCTGCTGGCCGCCGCCGCCGACGTCTTTGCCGAGCGCGGGTACGACGGGACCCGGGTGGCCGACATCGCCGCGGCCGCCGGGGTGAGCAACGGCGCCCTCTACGCCCACTTTGGCTCCAAGGCCGATTTGCTCGTGGCAGCGTTGCGAGCGCACGGCCAGCGGCAACTGTCCGACCTGATCGCCTCCGACCCAGGCGGCCCGATCACGAAGTCGCTGCTGGCCGTCGGCCGCGGGCTTCGCCGCCGCCGTGAGTCTCGCGGTTACCTCATCGTCGAGGCCCTCGTCGCCGCCCGCCGCGACAAGGACGTGGCCGGGCCGATGCGCGACGTTGCGGCGGAACGCGCCGAGTGGCTGGCTGACCTGATGCAGGCCGCTCAGGCACGCGGCGAGATCGATCCAGCGCTGTCCCCCGCCGCGCTGGGCCATTTCTGCCTGCTGCTCGCTATGGGAAGCGCCCTGATCACCCCTGACCTGCACGGGATCGGCGACGAGGAGTGGGCCAACCTGCTAAACAGGATCACCGCCGCGCTGGCTCCACAAGCCACCCCTGCTCAACCCATCCCTGCTCAACCTGCGACCCCGCAAGCCCAGCCCGCTACGAGCAAGAAAGGCTAGCCGGATGACAGAACGCAAGAGCCCGACCGCTGTTCTCCACGAAGGTCCGCGTGCGCTCAGCGATGAAGAGGTCAGGCAGATCGAAGAGTCCGACCTGAAGGCAGTGTTCGACGTCGACATCGACGACGTCATCGAGTACGTGCACAGGGACCTGAAGGCGCTGCCTGACTTCATCACGCTGTACCGCAAGTACCTCAAGCAGCGCTGGGACGTCTTCGATCTCGACTTCAGCCAGGACAAGATCGACTGGACGGAGAAGATGACCGACGCCGAGCGGCAGTCGTTCATGGCCATCGCCTCCGGCTTCCACCACGGTGAGCGGCAGGTCGAGATTGAACTGCCGGTGTTCATGATCGGCGCCAGCGAGGAGGAGAAACTCCACATCGCCGCCCAGATCGAGGACGAGGCCCGGCACACCGTGTTCTTCGACCGGTTCTACCGCGAGGTCGTCGGCCTCAAGGGTGACGACATCATGGACATACTCGACGCCTCGTTCCCCTGGGTGTCCGAGACGTTCGTCGGGCCGTTCGGGCTGCTTGCCTACCAAGCCGACGAGGTCCGGCGCAACCCGTACGACGAGCGGGCCCGGGTGCGCTACGGCACGACCTACTTCCTGTGGATCGAAGGCGTGCTCGCGCTGTCGGTCATGAAGGTGACGCTCTCGTACGCGCGCTGGCGGGGGTTCCTGCCGGCCTACTACACCGGCTTCACCGCTACCTGCCGCGACGAGTCGCGGCACGTCCAGGGCGGCATGCGCTACCTGCAGGACGCGGTGCGCAAGGACCCGACGATGATCAACGAGATCCATGACACCTTGCGGACAATACTCGCGCTGTCCGGGGTTGCCAGCCGCGAGATCATCTACGAGCCGCTCGGCTGGACACAGGACGAAGTGCGCCTGCTGTTCTTCCAGCAACTCGGCCGCAAGCTGAACGACGTAGGCATCAGCCTGCCTCCCGACCTGGAGAAGCTCGTCGGGCAGGTGCAGCCCGTCCTGGCTGGTGGCTGAGCCGTGGCCAACCCGAAATTCTTCAGCCGGGAGTGGGCGCACGCGGTTGGCCGGGCGCTGACAACTGGCCCGACGGAGGAAGCCAGGGCGGGCAAGCTGGCTATGTACTGGGACTTCTTCGAAGAGGTCAAGGGCAAGTACCCGGCATCGTGGGCGCTCGGATGCCGTGACCTGCCCGACGAACTCGGCAAGTCCCCTGCCTACCTCTTCGTCGAGTGGGACAGCGGCATCGTCACCGAATGCCAGATCATCGGGCCCGACGATGGGCTCGATGCCACCTACGTGCTCGACATGGACTACCGGGACTGGAAGGCGCTCCACGAGCGCTACGACGCCCAGCGGACGGTGATGTACCGCAAGATCCTTCTGGAAGACGGCAATCTGCTCGAGTTCTTCAAGACGATCTACTTCTTCGCCGAATGCCTTGCCGTCATCGGCGTTGTACCCGCCAAGTACCCGTAACCTCAGGTCACAGGCCAAAGTGCTCGACGGCTCGGGAGGCGATGTGCTGGCCGATCACCAGGGAGGCGGTGGCGGCCGGAGACGGGGCGTTGAGCACGTGGATGACCCGGTCCGCCTCCTCGATCAGGAAATCGTCAACCAGGTCGCCGGACCGGCGCAGGCACTGAGCTCGCACGCCCGACGGGCCGAACACCACATCGGTCGACCGGACCGAGGGAATGTAACGCCGCATCTGCGCTATGTAAGCGGGCTTGACCAGGTCGCGCCAGATCTCCAGGGCGCCGGTCCGGGCGTATCGCCGGGCGAGCTTGCGCATTCCAGGAAAGCCGACGCTATCGAGCAGGTCGCGGCGGCGCACCGATAGCCGGCCATAGCCCTCCCGGGCGAACGCCGGCACAGCATTCGGTCCAGCATGCAGCGTCCCGTCAGCCCCGCGAGTGAAATGGACGCCGAGAAACGGAAACGCCGGGTCCGGCACCGGGTAGACGAGCCCTCCGACGAGATCAGCCCGGCCGGGCTTGAATGTGTAATAGTCACCGCGGAAAGGAACGATCCGGTACTCGCCTTTCAGCAGGCCGGTCATCGCGGCGACCCGGTCGGCCTGCAACCCGGCGCAGCCGATCAGCGTCCCGGTGGCTAGCAGGCCGGCGTCGGTGTCCACGACCCAGCCTTGCGAGGTCCTGGCGATGCCGCGTACGCCGTGCCCGCATCGGACCTCGCCGCCCCGGGCGATGACGATCTTGGCATACGCGGCACAGACCTGCCGGTAATCGATCACCCCGCTTTCCGGGATGTGCAGAGCGCGTATTCCGCGGACCGCGGGCTCGATGGCGGTGATGCCTTCGGACGCTAGTTCCCGCACCCGCAGGCCGTTCGCCCGGCCGCGCTCGGCCAGGTTCGCCAGCCTGGGCAACTCAGCTCGGCTGACCGCCACGACAAGCTTGCCTGGCTGTCGGTACTGGATGTCATTGGCCTGCGCGAACTCGATCATCGCCTGCCGCCCGGCGGTGCACAGCCGGGCCTTCAGACTGCCGGGCTGGTAGTACAAGCCGGCGTGGATGACGCCGGAGTTGTGGCCGCTTTGATGGGTCCCAGCCGCCTGCTCTTTCTCGAGCACGGCGAGCCGGGTGTCCGGGCGCGATTCGAGCAGTGCCATCGCGGTGGCGAGGCCGACCAGGCCAGCGCCGATGACGATGACGTCGAAGGGACCGTCGTCGGCCACGTCAGTGTTCCTTCCGCTCGGGTTCCTTCTGGCTGGCGAGCAGTTCGGCGAGATGCAGGCTGCCCCGGCGGGCGAGGTGATCGACCTGGGTCCGGCAGGAGAAGCCGTCGGTAAGCACGAACGCCTCCGGCGGCGCCGAGTCCAGCGCGGGCAGCAGCGCGTTGCCGGCCACCGCGACGCTCAGGTCGTAGTGGCCTCGCTCGGCCCCGAAATTGCCGGCCAGGCCGCAGCAGCCGTCGATCACAGCCGCATCGACGCCTGCCCGCGTAAGCAGCGCCAGGTCGGCCGCGAACCCGAGTACCGCCCGGTGATGGCAGTGCGGCTGGACAACCGCGATCGTGCCGGTCAAGTCGGGCGGCTGCCACCCGTCGGCGCTGGCAAGCACCTCGGCCAGGGTCTTGATCGAGCCGGCCACCGCCTCGACGGCTCCGGAGGTCCCGAGCAGTTCGGCCGCGTCGCCGCGGAACAGCGCCGTGCACGAGGGCTCGATGCCGACGATCGCGATGCCGGCGTCGGCCGCCTTCGCCAGCGCCGCGACACTGCGACCCAGGACCCGGCGCGCGGTGTCGATCTGACCGGTGGACAGCCAGGTCAGCCCGCAGCACAGCGAGCGCTCAGGAATGGTGACCGAGAAGCCGGCCGCTTCGAGCACGGCCACCGCGGCGATCCCGGCCCGCGGCACGAAATGGTTGGTGAAGGTGTCAACCCACAGCAGCACGGGCGGGCCGGCCGCGGCCTCGTGCCCGGCGAACCACCGCCGGAAGGTCTGCGGCGCGAAGGCCGGCAGCGGTCGTCGTTGATCGACGCCAGCGATCCATTTGGCGGCTGGGGCTAGCGGTCCGGACAGCAGCCGGTTGACCAGACTCGGCCTCCGGGCGGCGGCCCGCGCCCACAGCGGCAGCCAGCCAAGCGAGTAGTGCGCGGCTGGCCGGATGCGGCCCCGGTAACGCTGGTACAGGGCCTCCGCCTTGAAGCTCGCCATGTCGACGCCCATCGGGCACTCGGTCGAGCAGGCCTTGCAAGACAGGCACAGATCGAGCGACTCCGCTACCTCGGGTGAGCGCCAGCCAACGGCCGACGACCCGTTCACGAGTTCTTGCAGGACCCTCGCCCGCCCCCTGGTGGAATCCTTCTCGTCCCTGGTCGCCTGGTACGACGGGCACATCACGCCGGACGTGGCTGTTGCCCGGCATTTGCCGACGCCCACGCAGCGATGCACGGCCGCGCTGAAGTCACCGCTGTCAGCGGTGTAACGCAAGGCCAGCGGGCCAATATCCGGCGGCGCGGGCACCAGCCGGAGGTCGGCGTCGACCGGACGCGGACGGACGATCACGCCAGGGTTCAGGATGTCGAGCGGATCGAACAACCGCTTGACCGCCGCGAAGGTGTCCACCGCCTCGGCTGAGTACATCAGCGGCAGCAGTTCGCTGCGCGCCCGGCCGTCACCGTGCTCGCCTGACACCGAACCGCCGTAGCGGGCCACCAGCTTGGCCGCGTCGTGAAGAAAGCCCCTGAACACGGCGCGGCCGTACGGATGGGTGAGCGGAAAGTCCAGGCGGATATGCACGCAGCCATCGCCGAAGTGCCCGTACGGGGCGCCAGTCACATCCCAGTCAGCCATCAGCGCTTCGAAGTCGCGCAAGTAGGCACCGAGTCGCTCCGGTGGTACGGCGGCATCTTCCCAGCCCGACAGCGCCGGGCCGTGGCGGCCAAGCCGGGCTGACAACGCGGCGCCGTCCTCCCTGATCCGCCACAACGCCGTCGCCTCGGCGTTGCTGCCGACCATCCACCCACCCAGCGCCCCGGCCTCGCGGAGCAGTTCGTCCGCCCGCGCGCCGACGTCGGCCCGGTCCTGCCCGCCGATTTCTGCCATCAGCCAAGCGCCGCCGCGCGGCAGTTCGGGGATCGCCGCTCCGCCAGGGGCTTCGCGCGCGAGCGTGACGATCCGCTCGTCAAGTCCTTCGAGCGCGATCAGGCGAGCGGGCAGCAAGGCCGGCACCGCGTCGGCCGCCGTGGCGATGTCCGGGTACCCGAGCACGACCAGCGCCGTGGCCGCGGGCGCGTGCACCAGGCGCAAGGTCGCCCGGTGCACGACCGCGAGCGTGCCCTCCGTTCCGGCCAGCGCGGCCGCGAGGTGGAACCCTCGCTCGGGCAGCAGGTGCTCAAGTGAGTAGCCGGAGACCTGGCGGGTGAACGTGCCGAACTCGCGGCGGATCACACCGAGCCGGGAGCGCACGAGCCGGTCAAGCTCGGCGAGCATCGGGGTGGCCTGCTGACCGCCCTGGCCCATTCCCTGGCCGGCCCGCAGCCGCTCCCCCGTGCCGGTGACGACATCAAGCTCAAGCACGTTGTCGGCGGTGCGGCCGTAGCCGAGGGCGCGGGCGCCGCATGAGTTGTTGCCGATCATGCCGCCGATCGTGCACCGGCTGTGGGTAGACGGCTCGGGCCCGAACCGCAGGCCGTGCGGGGCAGCTTTCCGCTGCAACTCATCGAGCACTACCCCTGGGTCCACCACCGCCGTGGCCGACTCGGGGTCGATGTCGTGGATCCGGTTGAGATACCGGGAGAAGTCGAGCACGACCCCAGGTCCGACCGAGTTGCCGGCGATCGACGTACCACCGCCGCGAGCGGTCAGCGGCACCTGCTGCGCACGGCCCACGTCCACGACGGCGGCGACCTCATCGGCGTCGCGCGGGAACACCACGACCGAGGGGACCACCCGGTACAGCGACGCGTCGGATGAGTACTCAGCCCGCCGCCGCAGGCTTTCGTCCACCGCCGTGACGCCCGCTCTCCGCAACGCGGCCGCGATCTGATGCCCCGCCACGGCGCCTATAGCGGCGTCGGAAGGCATACGTTTAAGCCGTGACATTAAGGACGCGCATGATCAACAGGCTAGCGGGCCGGGTTACGGCCCTGCATACTGCCGCCGCTTCGATGACCGCGATCGCGGTGCTGGCGGTGCTCACGCCGGTCGGCGCGGCGTCGGCCACGGCCACTGTGGCTGCCACGGGGCCGCCGAAGTTCGACCACATCGTCGTCGTGGTCATGGAGAACAAGAACTTCAACGCCATCATCGGCCGTCCCGATGAAGCGCCTTACCTCAACAAACTGGCCGCTGCCGGAGCCGTTTTCAGCAACTCATTCGCTGTCGGCCATCCCAGCCAGCCGAATTACCTGGCGCTCTTCTCCGGCTCTACGCAAGGCCTGAGCAGCGACCACTGCCCCCAGAACTTCAAGAACCAGCCCAATCTTGGCGCCGAACTCATCAAAGCCGGGCTGACATTCGCTGGCTACTCAGAGAGCATGCCATCGAACGGGTACACCGGGTGCGGCAGCGAACTGTCGCTCGGCTATACCCGCGTCCACAATCCCTGGGTCGACTTCGGCAACATCCCGGCCGCGAGCAACAAGACCTTCGCCCGGTTCCCGTCCAGCTTCGGCAAGCTGCCGACGGTCTCGTTCGTGATCCCGAACCTGTGCCACGACATGCACTACTGCACGCGTGACAGCGGCGACAACTGGATCAAGAGCCATCTGTCTGGCTACGCGTCCTGGGCGCTGACGCACAACAGCCTGCTGGTCATCACCTGGGACGAAGACGGGACCGTCCTCGGGTTCGGCGGCGACAACAACAAGGTCCCGACGATCTTCTACGGCGCGCACATCCGGGTGGGCACCTACCGCGAGCGGATCAACCACTACAGCGTGCTCCGCGCGTTCGAGGACATTTACCAGCTTCCCCGGGCTGGCAAGAGCGCCCACGCCGCAGCTATCACCGACATCTGGAAGTGAGCTCGCGCGACAAGGCGGAGGTGCGAATGCGGCTGCTGGTCACCGGCGGCGCGGGTTACATCGGCAGCGTGGTCGCCGCGCAATTGGCGGCGGCCGGCCATGACATCGTGGTGCTCGACGATCTATCCACGGGCCACGCCGACGCGGTGCCGCCCGCCGCGGCGTTTGTTCGCGGCGATCTCAAGCACCAGGCCGCCGAGGCACTGACGGCCGGTGTCGACGCCGTGCTGCACTTCGCCGGGAAGTCGCTGGTTGGCGAGTCGGTCAGCAAGCCCGACCTGTACTGGGGTACCAACCTAGGCGGCACCCTCGCGCTGATCGAAGCGATGCGCGCGGCGGGCGTGCACCGCATCGTGTTCTCTTCGACCGCCGCGGTCTACGGCGAACCCGTCAGCGTGCCGATCCCCGAGACCGCGCTGACGCTGCCGACCAGCCCGTACGGCGCGTCAAAGCTCGCGGTGGACATGGCACTGGCCGAGCACGCCCGGATGAACCACCTCGGCGCCGTCAGCCTGCGGTACTTCAACGTGGCCGGCGCGCACGCAGACCCGGAGGCCGGCTGGCTCGGCGAACGGCACACCACCGAGACGCACCTGATCCCCAACGTGCTCAAGGTGGCGCGGGCCGGCCAGGGCTACGTCAGCATCTTCGGCGAGGACTACCCGACCCCAGACGGCACCTGCGTCCGCGACTACATCCACGTGTCCGACCTGGCGCAGGCGCACGTCCTCGCGCTCGAGGCCTGCACGCCCGGCCAGCACAAGATCTACAACCTCGGCAGCGGCACCGGCTACTCCAATCGCGAGGTGCTCACCACCTGCCGCGAAGTCACCGGCCTCGACATCCCGGCAAAGATGACAGACCGCCGCCCAGGCGATCCGGCCGTGCTCGTCGCCTCATCCGAGCGCATCACCACCGACCTGGGCTGGCACCCCAAACACGACCTGCACACCATGATCACCGACGCCTGGCACACCCTCCGCGACCGTTCCTGACCCAGAGCCTGATCCTGACCCAGAGCCAACGCCGGCCTGACGCTGCCGACAGCTCGACGTGCCTGACCCGAACATCTACTACGACGCGTTCGTGCCAGCCGGCCCCGCCACCGCCCTCTGACCCGGCCGAGACCCCGGCAACAGCTAGGGGCCCACGCTGTTCCGGCCGCCGCGAGCCAGGCGACAGCTATTAGGGGCCCACGCTGTCGCCATAACGACAGCCAGGGTCCCACGCTGCACCGCCGGCAGGCGCGGGCACTGGCGCCGGCTTGACTTATCATCACTTTTGGTCGTGATCGCGACCGGTTTATGATGTTTTGCGAGACCAAAACTGATGATAAGTGGTCCCGGCGGGCAGGTCACCGGGCAGGCCGAGGGTGTGGCGTAGGTGGATCGCTGGATCCGTACGAACGACGACGTCTTGCGCTTGCTCGACGGGCTGTTCTCTCCCGACGCCGACCGGTGGACCGCTGGCGGGGCCGCCTGGTGGGATGAGTTCTACGCGGACCGGACCAAGCCGGTGCCTTTTTTCGCAGCGAAACCAGATGAGAACCTGGTGTCCTACCTTGACGATGGCCTGCTGGCACCGGGGCGCGCGCTTGACCTTGGGTGCGGGCCCGGGCGCAACGCTATCTGGCTCGCCTTGCGCGGCTTCGACGTCGATGCCGTTGACCTGTCGCCGCAGGCAGTCGCCTGGGCGGCCGAGCGCGCCCGTCAGGAAGGCGCCGACGTCCGGTTCTACTGCGGCAACGTCTTCTCGATCGCGCTGCCGCCGGGCCAGTACGACCTGGTCTACGACTCGGGCTGCCTGCACCATCTGCCGCCGCACCGGCGGGTCAGTTACCTGGCCCTACTCGACCGGGTGCTCGCGCCCGGCGGCCATCTGGGCCTTGCCTGCTTTGCCTCCGGGGCGATGGGCTGTGAGCTATCCGATGACCAGCTTTACCGCGACGGAAGGTTGCACGGCGGCCTGGCCTACTCCCCCGACGCGCTGCGCTCGATCTTCTCCGGCTTCGAGGAGATCGATCTGCGGCCGATGCGAGAACAGCCAGCTGACGCGCTGACATTCGGGGTTTCTTTCCTGCTGACAGCCCTATTCCGCCGGCGTACCTAGGCTGCAGGCAGGCCAGGCAGACCAGGCACCGACCCCCGGGCGTCGACGGGATTCCTCTGGGCGGCCTCCGGCACCCACGTTGGGTACACCGATCTCATCCCGAGCTAGCTATCCTGTACCCATGGATCAGCTCGGGCCTGAACTGTGGATGAACGTCAGCGATGTGTTCCACATCAAGGGCCGCGGCACCGTGTTCACCGGGCGGCTGGAGGGGCAAGGCCGGCTGAACGTCGGTGACATGGCGATGTGCGAGGGCGTGAGCTGGCAAGTTACCGCGATCGAACAGTTCCGCGCCACGGTGACGACAGCAGATCCTGGAATGGACATCGGCGTCCTGCTCAAGCACGGTCCGCCAGGTATTCTGCGCAACACGCGGGTCTACTTCCAGTCAAAAAACGGCGCGGCGATGGGCCCGCAACTCAGCGACCTCGCCCCCAAAAAGAAGCGCTGGCGCCGCTAACGATCCCGGTGCGTCTCAGCTTGCCGGCTGCCACCCGTAGCTGACCGCCGGGTGGTTGCGCTGCAGCAGCGTCAGATCGGTGATGCTAGTCGCCGTCGCCGTCGAACCACTGACCGTCGCCAGCACCGCCACCTGGTTGCCGGCCTTGACCGAGCCGATGCCATCGCGCTGGGCGTCGACGTCGGTTGAGCCGCTGACAGCGTAACTCGCCGTGAATCCGTCGGCACTGCGCACCGAGATCGAGCCGGCGCTGACCGCGGTGACCTTCCCGCGCTGGATGTCCAGGGTCTGGTAGCCGCCACCGGGCTTGGCGAGCACCATTTGCCCGTGGATGGCACCGAACGCGCCGGCCGGGAACCCGAGCCCGAACATCGCGCCAGGCGGCAAGGCGAACCGGTGGAATGGCCGGTCGAATGCCGGGCACCGCGGCGCCGAGTTCGGGCACTTACGCGGTACCGATGTCGACGGCGGCTTCGAGGTCGAACCGGCCGCGGGCGTGCTCGGGCTGGCCGTCGCGTTGGTAGCGGCGAAGGCCACGGCCGCGCCACCCAGCATGGCCACGACCGCCACCGCGACCCCGACGGCGATTCGCCGTGATCTATCCGACCGTCCCGTGGCGCCGACGAACACGACGTCGTCCTTCTCAGGCTCGTGCGACATGGCAGCGGCTCCTCCCTCATGACCCCACAGCAGACCGAACCACCGGCCAAACTCCCGCCCCGACCTGAGCACACCCTCCAGCCGGGCCAAGGATCTGCTCAGAAGCGTCCGGCCGGCTAGTACCCGCGGCGCTGCCTGCGATAGTCCCGGCGATACTGCCTGCGGCCGCCCGTCGGCGGGCCACCGCTGACCAAGCGCGCGAGCGTCAAGGCGCCAAGTATGCCAGTCGGCCACAAGAACCACAGGCTGCCGCTGGCACCGCTCAGCAGCCAGATCACGAAGCAGACCAGGCTAATCGACAGCCACGATCCCACGGCGGCCCGCCAATGGTCAGGAAACCGCCCGGCAGTGCCCATGACCGGACCAGGTGACTGCGTCGGCGTCGGTACCTGGCTCGGGCCGGGTACCGGGAACTGTCCTGGGCCGGTCGATGCGGGCAAGTCGGTCTGGAGACCAGCCAGATCCCCCAGCGTCGTAGCGGCGTAGGTCTTGTCCAGGCGCTCGTTGAACTCATCGCTCGTCAGCCGGCCTGCGGCGTAATGATCGCGTAGCGAGGCCGCGACGCGCTCGCGATCGGCGTCGGAGGCGCGGATGCTTCCGTCACTGGCTGCCATGACTTGAACATTACTTCGGCGCGCCGACGTCCCGGCGGGCGGGCCACCGGCATGTTTCTGACATTGTCTGGGCTGTATAGCTCCCCGTACGCTTTTCCGGAAGCTGATCCCATTGAAAGGGCATCTCGTTGAGTGCTGCGCGTCGCTACGTTCCGCTGCGCAAAGTTGTGGCTGCCGCGAGCAGCGCATTCATCGTGGCCGCGTCGATCGTGCTGCTCCCGGCCGCGGCCAGTGCGGCGGCTCTCACCGCTCTCACCGCGCTGCCGCCTGGCCTTCGCCTGAACTCCAAGACCGGCGCGGTCACCGCAAGCTCACCAAAGGCGGAACATCTACGGTCATGGTCATGGTGACCGACTCGGCGAAGCCAGCCCGCAACACCGTCACCGTCCCAGTCAAGATCGTCAGCTCCTGACTGTGGATGAAGCCGAGATCCTGGCGGCATCCGCAGTCGGCCACGAGATCGACTGCGGCCACGGCGGGGCGCGTGGACAGGTCGACGCCGATGTGATCAGGCGGTGCTGCTACCGCCTGCGGGACGACATCGACCCGCGCGGCCTGAGGCTCAGGAACGCGTCGATCTCTGGCCACCTTGACCTGGCTGGGCTGGATATCACGTTCCCGCTCCGCTTCGACTTCTGCGACTTCGACTCACCGGTGGTCGTCGAGGGCGCGCAACTCTTCGAGCTAGCGCTGACGAACTGCGACCAGGTGCCCGGGCTCCTGGCCAACGGCGTCCAGGTCCGCCGCGACCTTGACCTGTCGGGCAGCCACTTCAGCGGCGGCCTGTACACGAGCGCGAGCACGTCGAAGCGGTCGGCGATCTGGTTGTGCGAGTCAGAGATCGGCGGCCGGCTGCTTTGCGTCGACACGGTGATCGACAGCGACGGCGAGCGGTCGGTTCAGGCCGACCGGATGCGCGTGGGCGGGAACGTCAGGCTGCTGCATCAGTTCACCGCGCGGGGCGAGATGCGGATGATCGGCGTCCACATCGGCGGCTCGCTCGACCTTACCGGCGCACGGATCGAGGCGCTGGCCACCGGCCTAGCGCTCGACCTCGGCGAGGCGGTGATCGACGGCAGCGTGTTCGTGATCGACGACAGCACGGGCCGGGCCCCGATGATCAACGGCCGCATCGACATTGGCCGCGCTCGCATCGGCGGCCAGTTCCTGGTGCGCAATGCCACCCTGGCCAGCCAAGGCGCCATTCCCGTGGGCAGTGCGTACTCCCGGGCCCGATCGGCGGGCACAGCCTTGAGCGCGCCGAGGCTGTCCGTCGGCGCTGAATTCACACTTGAGGGATCCTGCCAGGTCAGCGGCGGTATCGACCTATCCATGAGCGAACTCAGCAACCTATCGATCGGACCGGACTGCGCCTTGCGCTCGCCCGGACGTACCGCGCTCGACCTCACCAACGCTGAACTGCTCTCCAGCGCGACAATCGCCGAGAAAGTCAAGGTTCAGGGCACACTACGGCTGGCGGGGGCGCGCATCCACGGCACGCTTAACCTGCGCCAGGTCGTACTCTCCGAACCCGAGCGAAAGACACTGATCTCAGCGATTGGCGCCGTCGTGGATAGCGACACCGACCTGAGCGGACTGCGGGCGACCGGCGGCCGGATCCGGTTCGCCAACGCGACGCTCGGCAGCCTGATAGCGGAAGGAGCCCATCTCAGCAATCCCAACGACTTCACTCTCAGCCTGCACCAAACCACCGTCAACGGGTCGGTGGTGCTCAGCAAGGGCTTCCGCTCCTACGGCACCGTGGTCCTCAGCCGCTCGACCATCCAAGGGCGGCTCGAGTGCGACGGCGGCGCGTTCACCGGCGAGTCTTTCCCGGCTGACCCACGGCGCGTGCGCGCGATCGAGGCGATCTCGGCCACGATTCGCGGCGGCATGGACCTGGACTGGGCGGAGGTCTTCCCCACCGTGGACTTCACCAACACAACCACCACGTTCCTCGTCGACAACCCCGCCGCCTGGCCGCCTACGTTCGCAATCTCGGGCTTCACCTACGACCGTTTCGAGCGGCCGGATCGCGGCCCGACGCCCGCCTGGGATCACGTCGCTAGATGCGCCTGGCTCAGCCGCCAGGCCAGCTACGACGCCGGCCCCTACGAGCAGGCCGCCCGGGTCTTCCGTCAGCACGGATACACTGACGGCGCCAAGGCGATCCTCATCGCGCAGCGCCAGCACGCCCGCCAGACCATCCGCGGCCGCTGGGCCCTCCCCCGCCGCGCCGTCGACGCCACGTCCAGCCTCACCGTCGGCTACGGCTACCGGCCTTACCGCGTCCTGTGGCTGCTTCTCGCGCTCATCACGCTGGTCACCGGCACGCTGCTGATGCCGGCCACCCAGGCAACTATGCGAGCCGCCAGCGTCACGGGCGCGATCTACACCACCAAAGGCCCGCTTCCATCATCGGTCCAGCCGCAACGGCGGCCCGACGTCTGCGGCAACGGATTGATCCGCTGCTTCAACCCGTTGTTGTATGCCATCGACACCGTCGTCCCGCTCGTCTCGCTCGACCAGCGTTCCACTTGGTACCCCGACGCCCGCCTCAAGGACGGCACGTTCATGGAATGGTGGCTCAACGCCGCCGACATCCTCGGCTGGCTCCTGTCGACGGTCTTCGTCCTCGCCCTAGCCAGCCTTGCCCGCTCCCTGTGACCTCCACGCCGCACAACGAAGGCTGGATTCAAGTCGACGTCGCGATGGATTCCCGAATTCATTCATCCGCACGGGGCACCACGCTCCGGCGTCGAGTCCGCTTTCAGATTCAGCTGTCAGTC
This sequence comes from uncultured Actinomycetota bacterium, assembly GCA_963769145.1. GTDB lineage: Bacteria > Actinomycetota > Actinomycetes > Streptosporangiales > Streptosporangiaceae > Chersky-822. Next base: position 1,007,387 of record CAVYKS010000004.1, on the reverse strand, counting down.
CACCTACCCCTCGCCGACGACAGCAAGGGGCCCACGAGGTCGCCATAACGGCAGCTCGGGGCCCACGCTGCGTGCGCGACCCCCCACCCGCCGGCGCCCAGGCGACCGATAGGTAACCACCGCGTAACCGACAGTAACCTCATCTACGCCCGTCCGGGCAGGAACTATATGTTCTTTTCATCATTCGGTGTTATTGCTATGTAACCGTTCTAAGTGTTGTAACGTGACCCGCGACTGGCAGTCAGCCGGTACCGCTCCTGCTCGGGGAGCCTTGTATCGGCTCAGATGAATTGCCTGGAGTAGACACGATGGAGGCGAGTACGCGCAGGTCAGGGCCACCTGTCCGATGCGGTGGCGTGGCTAGGAGAGCCGGTCGGCTCACCTTTGGTGTGCTCGCCGCCTTGGCACTGTCCGCGATCATGTGGACCTGGCTAGCCGCCAGCGCGGCGGCTGCCGATCAATCGCCGGCCCCCCGGGTGGTCAAGTACTACATCGTCCCGCGCACCGGGCACGGGCCCGCGAACCTTTTCGACATCGCTGCCCAGACGCTGGGCGACAGCGCCAGGTTCATGCAGATCTTCAAGATCAACAAGGGGCGGCTGCAGCCGAACGGCGGGCGGCTGGAGAACCCGAAGGTAGTCGAGGCCGGCTGGGTGCTCCAACTGCCGCCGGACGCGGCCGGCCGGGGAGTGCACTTCGGCACCCTCCCCCGGCCGAACCCATCGACGCGCCCGACACCGCATCCGCGGCCTCGGTCGTCGCCGTCGTCCCCGTTGTCGCAGCCTCGCGCCGCACCATCGTCCTCGACGGCGGGATTCGTCGTCGCCGACCTGGCGCTGGTGATCGTCGGTGGGCTGGCGGTAGCTGGCGGCCTGGTGCTCCCGCGCAAGGGTCGTCGCCGCCGGATCGCTGGCCCGAGCCGTGTTCGCGGGCCCGATCATGCCGAGCCTCTGGCAAGGACGCCGGAACGGGTGCTGCCGGGATCCGACGTGGCCGACCCGGCCCACCGGTCCTGGCGGACTGACGCGGTCCTGCCCGCCGACTGGCCAGCCGACCACCCGAGCCGACCCCAGCAAGCCGTCGACTACCGCGGCTGGCCCGCCGATCACCCCAGCCGACCCCAGCAAGCCGTCGATTACCAGGGCTGGCCGCATCACGGCCCGGGAGGACCCGGTGCCGGCGCCGTCCGTGGCCAGCCGGTACCAGCCGGGTTCGCCGCCCCGGCACCGGCACCACACCACCACTCACCCGCCCCGCATTACCCACCGGCCCCGCGTCACTCCCCTCCACCGCATCACCCAGCACCCCCGCCCCCGCTGCCTGCGCAGGCCAACTACCCCTCGCCGACCGCGCCGCCAGGAGCACCATGGTCGACCGACACGTTGCGGGTCGCCAGCCTGCTGATCTCTGAGGCAGAAGCCGAGGCGAACAAGATCCGCGCCGAGGCGACCGCGGTTCGTGAGGAGGCAGCCGCGCAGGCGGCCGCGGTCCGCGAAGCCGCGGAGCAACAGGCCGAAGGGCTTCGATCGTCGCTGCAGGCCATGTCGACGGAGTTGGGCGAGGTAGCCGCCTTCGTCACCGAGCGGCTCACGATCCCCGGCGCACCAATCGCCCCCGACACCTTCAAAGCCGGACCCTCGGCACCGGCGGACCCCACGGCAACCCCAACCCCAGCCCCGCCAGCCTCAGCTAACGCCGCGCCTACGCGCGTCCCGACGCGCAAGCGCGCCCCCACCCCGCCGACGAAACCAGGCAAGGCGACCAAACCAAGCAAGCCGGCCAAACCAAGCAAGCCGACGAAACCAGGGCAGCGCCCCCGCCAGGTCAGGGCCATCCGGATGCTTGTGGCCGCTTGCATCGGCCTATCTCTGTTCGCCGCCGTATCAGGGACCACCGAGATCTTCCTGCACGGGTTCTCGTTCTTCGTGTTCCGATCAGCGGGCACCGGCGCCACGCCTGGCAGTGGCCTGCAGGAGGATCAAGGCCCAGGCCAGCCCGACGCACCCGGCACCCATCACATCGTCACGCCCCATCACAAAGCGAAGCAGCACAAGACCAAGCATCTCCACCATCGGCCAGTGAATCAGCACGGCGGGTGAGAACGAATGCCGAAGACAGCCGTCGATACCTGGATGGAACAAGACTTCGTCTTTCCAGCCGGCACCCTTCGCAAACAATCGGCGATGCTGTTCCTGCTGCGCCTGCCCGCGCTGATCCCGCTGCTGTTCATCGCCCGGCCCGTCTTCGGCGGCAACGGCGGCGTGCTCAACACCATCGAGGCCGACGTGCTCGGAACCGGCGGCGAGATCTGCTTGTTCCTCACGCTGCTCGTCACCCCGGTGATCACGGTCACCCGGCAGCGCTGGATCGCACCGCTGCGCCGGTGGTACGGGATCATGTTCGCGATCACGGCGATCACCGACGCGACGATCGCGTCCATCACCACGGGGTTCGCGGGCGGCGTGTTCGGCCGGCTCGCTGGCCACAGCTTCCTGCTGGTCGGCTTCATCGCGGTCTTGCTGACGCTGCCGCTGCTGGCCACCGCCAACACGCCCGCCCAACGCTGGCTCGGCCGCTACTGGAAGCAGCTCCAGCGGCTGACCTATGTGGTCTGGGGACTGCTGATCGTGCACCTGATGCTGCTAGAAAGCCTTGGCGTCGACGGCGGTCAAGGCGACGGTGACCCCATCTTCCACCAGAAGCTGTACCAAGCCCTCGCGTGCTCGATCCCGCTGCTGGTACTCAGGCTGCCGCCGGTCACCCGATGGATATCCCAGCAGCAGAAAGCAGGCCACCAGCGCCGTGTTTACCTAACCGTGCTGCCGCTCGGCGCGCTGTTCGCACTCGGCTTCGTGTTCATCTGGAACGAACAGATCTTCAAAGGCATGATGGCATTCACGCTGCACCCCGTCGACGACTGAGCGATCGCGCCCGGCCTCAGAGAGACGCACGCCTTGCCGGCCACGCCCCGCTGCTGCTTAAACAGTAAGCCGGAAGCGGCTGCCGCGCCGATTCATGATTACGACGCTACGGGCGGCGGGCGGCAAACTGGACCCGGCCGGGCTGGATCAGGCCAGCGTCGATGGCCGCTTGCTCGTCGGCCTCCCTGACATCGGCCAAGTCAGGGAAGATGTAAGGCCCATACGCGACCGGCCCAACCTCGAACCGGGCCCGGACCTCGCGGAGGATGGCCCCCGCCTCGTGTAGCCCGTGTCCCTCCGACCAGACGCGGAGGTAGTCCGCCCAGGTCTCCCCCGACGCGCGCCACTCCGCACAGCGGCCAGCAAGCCACCCGTCCTCGTGATCGTGATCATGCTCGTGCTCAGGCGCGTGGCCAACGTCAGCGGACGGCGGCAGCCGCTCCTCCGCCCACCGAGCCGTCGCCTCATCGAACCGTTCCCGCGCCCACTCCACGACCACCAAGACTCCGCCCGGCACCAGCGAATCCTTGATCCGGTCAAGCACCGAACCCACGTCAGCCACGTGATGCAGCGAAGTGCACGCGATCACAGCGCCAACCGGCTCCGCCGCGACCTGCTCGAACTCGGCCTGCCGGTACCAAGGCCCGTCCGGCGCGTGGGGATCGACGCCGACCGCCTCGTACCCGGCGAACCGGAGCGCCGGAACGAACCCGCCCAGCGGCCCGCACCCCAGTTCCGTCACCGCCACCGGCGGCCCGGGTAGCTGCGCCCGCACGAACGGCCAGACCGCCGCGAGCCACCGATCATCAGGCGTCACGTCAGCAACGTATGGGTCAGCCGATGAACTCAAGCTAATTTCCGAAAAAAATGTGCGGGTTCTACCGTCTACCCACAGGCGAATCAATGAACGGAGGCCGAGCATGGCACCGATCGACCGGCGGGTGCGACTGTGGGCGTGGATGGTGGCCCGGCAGGGCTCGGTTGGCACGAAGAGCGACGCCGAGATTATCGCGATGCAGTCTCGCTCCACCCCGAACAACGCTGTCGCCAACCTCATCTTCGGCAAGGCAGTGCCGGGCACCGAGGTTGCCGACCGAACCATCGACGGGCCTGGCGGTGACATCCCGGTGCGCGTCTACCGTCCCGCCCAGCCTGCGGCCGGCGAGCGGCCGCTGATCCTGAACTTCCACGGCGGCGGCTTCGTGTTCGGTGACCTGCGCCTATCGGACTGGATGTGCAGTTCGGTCGCCGTGGGCGTTGGCGCCGTCGTCGTGTCGGTGGACTACCGGCTCGCGCCGGTACACCCGTTCCCCGCCGCGGTCGATGACTGTTACGCCGCGCTGGCGTGGGCGGCGGAGAACGCCGCCGACCTAGGCGCGACCGGGCGAATCGGCGTGATGGGTGAAAGCGCGGGCGGCAACCTCTCGGCGGTCGTCTGCCTGCTCGCCCGCGGCCGAGGCGGGCCGGTGATCAGTCATCAAACGCTGCTCTACCCGCCCACCGACATGACCCGGATGTCACGGGACGCGGTCAATTCGCTGATCATCTCCGAGCCAGACATGCTCGCGTTCCGCCGTCTGTACCTGGGCGACACCGATCCGGCCAATCCCCTGGTGTCTCCGCTGCTAGCCCAGGACCACACCGGCCTGCCACCAGCCTTGATCCAGGTAGCCGAGCACGACCCGCTCCGCGAGGACGGCATCCGCTACGCGGCCGCCCTCCGCTCCGCCGGCGTGCCAGCGCGGCTCACCGAATACGTGGGCATGCCGCACGGCTTCCTCAATTTCCCCGGCGTCTGCCGAGCCGCCACCCAAGCCCTAGCCGAAATCCGCGCCGAGCAAACCGCCGCCCTCACCCCCACTCCAGCGAAACCACTCGCCGAAGATATCCCCGGAAACCCCGATTCCTAGCGCCTCAGATGCTGCCTGGTCAACCGCGGCCCGCGGGCCGCGACAGCGTGGCCTCGTTGCTGTCGCTATGGCGACAGCGTGGGCCCCTAGCTGTCGCTCGTCTCAGGAGGCGCGCGCAGCGTGGGACCGTTTGCTGTCGTCCGAACAGCCGCTCGGGCCGAACAGCAGCGCTAGGCGCGATGATACGTTCAGGGCGGTCACTTCGGACGAGCCTTTCGCGGAGGCGGCGGACATGGCGCACCTGGACGTTCAGATCCCTACAGCCGATGGCCAGAGCAACGGGACCCTCCACGTCCCTGACGGCGAAGGGCCGTGGCCGGGCGTGCTGATGTTTCCCGATGCGGCCGGGGTGCGGGACACGTTCGTCCAGATGGGCGACCGGCTAGCGAGCATGGGGTACGTCACGCTGGTCCCTGACATCTACTACCGGGCAGGCCAGTGGGCCCCGTTCGACATAACCACCGTGTTCACCGACCCGCAAGAGCGGGCGCGACTGGGGACGCTGGCGGGCGCGCTCACCAACGACAAGGTCATCGCCGACGCCGGCGCCTACGCGGACTTCCTGCTCTCTCGCCCGGAAGTGACCGGATCGGCGATCGGCACCACCGGGTACTGCCTGGGCGGGCGCATGTCGCTGATCGCCGCTGGCGGGCTCGGCGCCACGATCGGCGCGGCGGCCTCGTTCCACGGTGGCGGCCTAGCGGTCGCCGACAGTCCGACCAGTCCGCACCTGGCCGCTGACCAGATCACCGCTGCCGTCTATGTAGCTGGTGCCATCGAGGACCACTCGTTCAGCACCGAACAGGCCGAACTGCTCAAAAGCGCGCTCACCGAGGCCGGTGTCCAGCACACGGTCGAGTTCTACCCCGCCCAGCACGGCTTCGCGGTACCCGACAACTCGACCTACGACGAACAGGCCGCTGCCCGGCACTGGCAAGCGCTCGACCAGCTTTACCGGGCCAATCTCCAGAGCTCCTGATGAAGCCGATCGACGAGCTGGTCCGCGACTTTCCCGGCGATGTGCTGGTGACCGACCCGGACATCATGGAAGGCTACCGGCGCGACCGGGCCGACCTGGTGTCGGCGGGCACGCCGGTCGCCGTGGCCCGCCCGGTCAGGACCGAGCAGGTCAGCGACATCATGCGGTGGGCCACCCGGCACGGCGTGACCGTGGTCCCGCGAGGCGCGGGCACCGGGCTGGCCGGCGGCGCGAACGCCATCGACGGGTGCGTCATCGTCTCCCTCGAGCGGATGACCACCGTGCGCGAGCTTGACGCCACCGATCAAGTGGCCGTGGCTGAGGCCGGCGTCATCAACGCCGACCTCGAACGCGCGGCGCGGCAGCACGGCTTGTTCTACCCGCCCGATCCCGGCAGCTTCGAGATCTCGACCATCGGCGGGAACGTCGCCACCAACGCCGGCGGCATGCGCTGCGTCAAGTACGGCGTCACCAGGGACTCGGTACTCGGGCTTGAGGTCGTGCTCGCCGACGGCCGAGTGCTGCACACCGGCGCCCGGTCCATCAAGAACGTGGCCGGCCTGGACCTGACCAGCCTGTTCATCGGCTCAGAAGGCACGCTCGGCATCATCACGGCGGCCACACTCAAGCTCAGGCCGCGCCCGGCCACCCCGCCAGCCGTGTTCGTCGCGAGCTTCCCAACGCTGCCCGCGGCCGGCCACGCGGTCGCATTGATCACCGCTACGACGGTGACCCCGAGCATGCTCGAACTGATGGACAACGCGGCCATCAACGTGATCGAGGACTACCGGCGAATGGACCTGGACCGCACCGCCGCGGCTCTGCTCGTGGGCCAGACCGACGGACCCGACGCCCTCATCGAAGCCGAACGCATCACCAGCCAGTGCGAGCAAGCAGGCGCCGACTACGTCGCGTGCACCCAGGACCCCGACGAGGCCGAAGGGCTGATCGCCGCCCGGCGCCTGGCCGGCCTGGCGCTCTTGGACTCCGGGCCGACCGTGATCGAGGACATCGGCGTACCCCGCTCACGCCTCGGTCAGATGCTGGCCGAAATCGATGAAATCGCCCGCGCCGCGAGCATCCGGGTCGCGACCGTCGGCCACGCCGGAGACGGTAACCTCCATCCGGCCCTGATGCTCGACGACACCGAACCCGGCACACGCGAACGCGCGCTGGCGGTGGCCGAGGCGATCTGCCGGGCGGCCCTGGCCTGCGGCGGCACCGTGACCGGCGAGCACGGGGTCGGGATTCTCAAGCGCGGCTGGCTGGCCGCTCAGCTTGACGACACCGCACTCGACGTGCACCACCGGATTAAGTCCGCGCTCGACCCCCGCGGCCTGCTCAACCCGGGCCGGGCCTGGTAAAAGACAGAAAGATCAAATGGCCGAAAATTTGCCGCCGGATCCGTGGTGGCACGGAGCTTTCCTCTACCAGATCTATGTCAGGTCCTGGCAGGACAGCAATGACGACGGCTACGGCGACCTACGGGGTGTCATCAGCCGGCTCGACCACCTGTCGTGGCTAGGCGTGGACGCGATCTGGCTGTCCCCGACGATGCCATCACCGGACGCGGACTGGGGCTACGACGTCAGCGACTACACCGCCGTGCACCCCGAACTGGGCACGCTCGACGACATGGACGCCCTGATCGAGGCCGCGGGCCGGGCGAATATGCGCGTGCTGCTCGACTTGGTGCCGAACCATACAAGCTCAGCCCATCCCTGGTTCGTCGACGCCTCGTCCAGCCGGGCCTCGGCCCACCGCGACTACTACGTCTGGGCGGACCCGCCGCCTGGCGGCGGCCCGCCCAGCAACTGGCTGGACGCCACCGGCCGGTCGGCCTGGCAGTGGGACGACCGCACCGGCCAGTACTACCTGCACAACTACCTGCCGGAGCAGCCCGACCTGAACTGGTGGCAGCCCGCGGTGCACCAGGAATTCAACGAGATCCTGACGTTCTGGTTCGAGCGCGGGATCGCCGGTTTTCGCATTGACGTCGCGCACGGCCTGTACAAGGACAAGCTGCTGCGAGACAACCCGGTTGCCCCGAGCTCAAGCCCGTGGGAGAGCCGGTTCGGCTTCAGCCCGGTCTATAGCGCGAACAGGCCGGAAACCCATGCCATCTACCGAGACTGGCGCAGCATCGCCGAACGCTTCGCCCCACCCAAGCTGCTCCTCGGCGAGACCTGGACCGGGGATTACGCCAAGCTGGCCGAGTTCTACGGTGACAACGACGAACTGCAGCTAGCGTTCAACTTCCCGTTCGTGTTCTCTGACTTCACCGCGCCGGCGCTGTCCGGCGTTGTCGAGCGGACGCTGGCGCGGCTGCCCGCCGGGGCGTGCCCGGTCTGGACGGCGTCCAACCACGACGTCGGCCGCTTCGCGACCCGGTGGTGCGGCAACGACGAGCGCAAGATCAGGCTCGCGCTGCTGGTGCTCGCCACCTTGCCTGGGGCATCGGTGCTGTACTACGGCGACGAGATCGGCATGTTCGACGTCGACGTACCGCCCGGGCTGCGGCGCGACCGGATGTCCCCGGCCGGCGAAGGCACTCCCGCTGGCCGGGATCGCGGCCGGACGCCGATGCAGTGGGAGGCCGACGTCGGCGCCGGATTCACGTCCGCGCACACGCGGCCGTGGCTCCCGGTCGGTGACAGCGCCTCGCGCAATGTCGCCGCTCAGCGCCAGGATCCCGAGTCCGCGCTGTCGTTCTGCCGCCGGCTGATCGCTTTGCGCCGCACCGAGCTCGGCGGGCGGGTCGCGGCCTACCAGCCACTGCCGTCGCCGCCGCGCTGCTGGGCCTACCGAGTCGGCGACCTCGCGGTTCTGGCCAGCTTCGCCGATCAGCCAGTGCCGGTCCCGGCACCGACCGGCGACCCGACCGGCGAGGTACTGCTCACCAGCTACGGGCAGGCGCCGCCGTCCGGGCCGGTCGTTCTCGAACCATGGCAGGGCCTCATCTACCGGTCTCGCCAGCCGTAAGCAGGCGCCGACCGAGGTCTCGCGCGGCTTGCTGCAGGTCGGCGCACGCCACGATTCGGTACGGCGCCGGGATGAATACGAGCTGCTGCGCGTACCAGGCTGGGTTGCCGGTGGTGCCGACCAGGCGGCACGTTCCGTCGTCGAGTTGCTCAAGCCGTCCGACAGCGCGCGGCACGCACCGCCCGACGACGTCGAGGGGCGCGTCGATGAGGATCTCGATGCTGTGGTCCCAACCGACGGACAGATGTTGCTCGAGCAAGGCGACTGGGTCGAAATCGGCGGGCGGGTCGAAGGTGCCATCGAGCAGTTCGGCCTGCTGGACGCGGTCGATCCGGTACGCCCGCAGAGCCCCGGCGGCGTGCGACCAGCACAGCAGGTACCAGCGCCCGTGCCGGACAACGATCGACCACGGGTCAACGTCGGTGACCCATTGCGAGCCTGCCTCGCTGCGGTAGGCCAGCCGCACCCGCCGGTGGTGCGAGCAGGCCCGCACCAGGACCGCGGTGATCTCCGGATCGGGCCGGGCGGCGGCGCGGTCCGGGGCCGGCGCGGTCGTCCGGCGGACGGCCTCGGCCTGCGCGGCGACTGGCTGCGGGAGCACCCGCAGGATTTTGCCAAGCGCGCTGCCGACCGGATCGGCCGGGTCATTGGCGTCATGGTGACCGTCGAGCACGGCCATCACCAGGCCCAGCGCCTCGGTGGCGGTGAACATCAACGGCGCGGGCCGCAGTCCGCGACCGACCTGGTAGCCGCCGTACGGCCCGCGCACTGACTCGATCGGGATGTCGGCCTCGCGGAGAATAGCGACGTAGCGCCGGGCGGCCCGGTCGGTGACACCGAGCTTGTCCGCTATCCGGTCCGCCGTGATGCCCGGGCTGGACTGGATCAGGTCAAGGGCCAGCAGCGCCCGGGCAGCCGGACTTGTGTCAAGTTTCACATCATCCGCCCCTCAATTCGGAAGCAGAACGTCCGGAATACAGGTTAGCGTCCCCGGCATGACCGAGGGCAAGCCGATCGGCGACGGGGATCTAGCCATCGTTCCGGCCAACGAAGCGTCCTGGGACGACCTGGCCGCGATCTTCGGCACCACCGACTACCCGGGCCGGTGCCAGTGCCAGCATTACAAGGTGCCCGGCTGGAGCTGGCGCGACTCCACCCAAGAGCAACGGTCCGCGATGCTGCGGGCGCAGACCGCCTGCGGCAACCCGAACGCGGAGACGACCAGCGGACTGGTGGCCTACCTCGGCGGCGAGCCGGTCGGCTGGGTCGCGGTCGAACCACGAACCGCCTACCCCAAGCTGCGCACCTCACGCGTCCCGTGGACCGACCGGAACGAGGACAAGGACGACGACGGGGTGTGGGCGGTGACCTGCTTCACGGTCCGCAAGGGCTTCCGCGGCCGGGGCCTGACCTACTCCCTGGCCAAGGCCACGATCGACTACGCCCGCGACCGCGGCGCCCGCGCGCTCGAGGCCTACCCGATGATCACCCAGCCCGGCAAGGAGATCACCTGGGGCGAAGCCCACGTCGGCACCCGCCAGGTCTTCGCCGAGGCCGGCTTCACCGAGATCACCCACCCCACCCCCCGCCGCGTAGTACTGCGAATCAACTTCGACGGGCGGTGAGTGACAAGCGAGGCGAGAAAGGCGCGCCCCACGCGGCCAGTTCAAGCGCGCATCCCCCGCGGTCCCTCAAAGCGGGATGAATCCGACAATCCCTCGCGCCATCCAATCCCGGCCCCCGCGATGGATGCGGCAATTCATCCAGGAAATCGGGTATGAATTCGGGAATCCATCGCAGCGTTCGGCTGGCCAGAGCCGATGAATTCGGGAATCCATCGCAGCGTTCGGCTGGCCGGATCGTCAGCCAGTAACCAGCGGGCGGGCCCGCTTGCTGGCCGTGGCCGGGCCGTAGGAACGCAAGGCGACGGGCGCGCCAAGCAAATCCTCGACAACGGCCGGCCAGTCGCCACCCGGATCCTCGTAGTTCGGGCGAGCGCGCAGCAGCATGGCGGTCAGTTGCTCTTGCCGCCCGAGGTCACGTTCTGGACCAGGTACGATCCGGTCCAGCCGGTGCCCGTCGAGCCGATAGGACCGGCACAGCCGGAGCGGATGACTGGCGGCCGTATCAAGGTGGGTGAGCGCCACGGCGTCGACGCCACCGCTGACTTCGATCGCGTACCGGAGTGCGACCGCGTCGAGATGACCGGTACGGAACGCGCCCTGCCAAAGGCCGAGCCGGTTGTGCGGCTCGGGGATCTCCAGGGTGGGATCCTCGGTGACGAACGGACCCGGCCCGTGCCTGGTCATGTAGCCGCGGATGACGCCGAGGCGGGTGGCCGACTGGCCGGCCTCGGCGAGCAGCGTCTCGGCGTTGTCGTACGTGGTGGTCGACCAGGTCGTGTATGGGTGGAAGCCGCGCCATTCGTCGAGCAGTATGCCTTGCGCGCCCTCGAAGACGACGCGACCCGCGTACAGGAGTCGCCGCAGGTAGCCGCCGTCCACGAGCGGGACCCTGGCCGCGAACGCTCGGTAGGCATCGCACAGGTCGGCGACAACCGGCCCGTCGAGATGGCCGAGGTCGCTGGTCAGCTGCTCATGCAGGACGGCAAGCTTGCGGGCAAGCCGGCCCGGGGCGGCACAGTCGGCGACGCGGGGGGCGTCGGCCGGATGACCCGCGGCGTAGCTGGCGGTTTCGCCGATGCCCATGCCGCAGGACCCGTGCCGGTCTTTGCCCCGGGCCAGTTCGCGGGCCTGGTTGGCGGCCCGGTGGTAAGGAGTGACCAGCAGGGCGTCACGGTCGATGGTCAGGCGGTCCAGCGCGTCGGGCACGCCGACCCCAGCCAAGTGGGTGGCTTCGGCGGCCAGCGCCAGCGGATCGACCAGGACGAACCGCGACAGGTGAGTCCGCACGCCCGGGGTAAAGGTGCCCGAGCCGAACTGCGCGAACGTGTGATGCCGCCCGTCGGTGGTCACGACGTTGTGGCCAGCCTGGGCGCCGCCATTGAACCTGACCACCGCATGGACTGGCCCGGAGCCGTCGCCACCATCGAGCGAGCAGAGCCAGTCAACGACGGTGCCCTTGCCAGCATCCCCGTAGCCAAGGTCGGCAACGATGACGTGGTTCACAGCCGGACGTTCCCGCTCGGGCCGTCCAGGTCCTCGGGCGCGGGGATCGCCGTGACAACGGAGCGTTCGCCGCCGATGGTGGCGAGCGCCTTGGATACCGTTGGCCCGGCGTCCGAGCCAACGTCCGACAGGTCAGCCAGGCCTTCGTCCAAGTCGACCGTGTCCTCCCCCAGACCCACGGTCAGCGCGATCGTCTCGCACACCGCGTCGAGGTCCGCGAGTTCGATGACGTTCTGGCCGAGCAGCCCGCGCCAGAAGCCCAGCACCTCGCTATCGCCGACATAGCTCGCGCCGGCCGGGAGTATGTAGTAGGTATCCCATTTCCTGGTGACTTCGGCCATCAGCACCGGCAGCGAAATGTCCTCGCCAAGGCTGTCGCCGATCACGCCGCGCACTTCTTTCCGCTTAATGCGCCCGTAAGCCATCTCGTCGCCGATGAGGAACAGGTAACCGCGCTTGCCGCGCTTTTCGAAACAGTCGATGACCGCGTGCCGAGCCATGAAATACAGCGCCAGCTCGTAGGACTCGGTCTTCTGGCCGCCCCCGCCGCCCTCCAGCAGGATCCGGCCCAGGTCGTCGTCCATCCGGTTGTCCGACTCGAACTGGCCGACCTGCAGCGGCGCCCGGTCGCAGGTGGCGTCTCCGACCGCGCCGAAGAGGATCTGCGGGTCGACCGCGTAGCCCTTGCGGAGCAGCAGCCCGAGCAATTGCGGCAGCTTGGCCTGCAGCGTGCGCGGCACGCTGCCCATCGAACCGGTGACGTCGAAAAGCACCGCGATCGCGAGCGAGGCCGGATGCTCAGCGCAATCACGGCTCTCCCTGGCCGTCACGCCATGCGGGTCGAGCGCCGGATGAACATCCGTGGCACCGCTGTCGTTGTGGCCGAACGCACTGGCACCGGTAGCATCCCGGAACCGCGCTGCCGCGTCGTAGACGTCGGCCGACCATAGTCCGCTTCCCATCGTGTTCTCCTTTGTTTCTGTGTGTCCTAAGCGGTGTGGCCCTAGTAGGCCGGCATCGCGAAGGGACGGAACTTGCGGGGTCCGTAGAGGCGATCGAGCACTTCATCGAATTCGGACAGCACCCGCCAGGCGTCGGCCGGGCGGCGGCTCGGGTTAGCTAGCTGGCAGCCGGCCGCGAACGACGCCATCGGGCGCGGCAGGAAAGCGCCGATCAGGTCGGTCATGCACCGGGCCGCGAGCCAGATGTCGAGGTCCGGGCCGACCGGCTCGCCAGCGAGTGCTTCGGCCGGGTACCAGTCGCGATAGCGGCCCACGACGGCGGGGAGTGGGCTGGCCAGGCCCGTGGTCGAGTAGCCCGTGGTCGAGTAGCACCAGTCGACCAGGACCAGGCCGTGCTCGGCCGGGTGGATCATCACGTGCTCGGGCAGCACGGCGCCGTGGATGACCCCGGCCCGATGGGCCGCGCCGATCGCGGCCAGGAGGCGGCGCCACATCCAGGCCGCGTCCCTAGGATCGACACCTTCGGGGAAGGCGGCGCGGACCTGCGCCAGCGGGCGGAACCCGTCGAGCCGGTCAAGCACGCTGGCGAGACGCACGATGCCGGAGCGCGGGTCCTGCTGCCGCTGGGCCTCGACGAGCCGGGGAAAGTAGGCCAGCAGGCGCGGGTTCACCTGGTCCCCGATCCTGGTGAGCGCGGCGGCTTCGCGCCGCATCAGGTCGTTGTCCGCTGGGTCGCGGACCAGCTTTTGCACCCCATGTCGCACCAGGTACAGGTTGGCGATGTCGCCCTTGGCGATGGCCGTGCCGCCGATGCCCCCGGCGTAGATGCCCCCGCCGCCGATACCCCCGCCACCGATGTCCTGGTGTAGCTGCCACAGCCCGGCCAGCTTGGCGAACGCGTCGGCGGCACGCCCGTCACCTGGGTTGATGTCTGGATGAGTGAGTCGGGCCAGCCGCCGGTAACAGCGACCGGCGTCGCCGCTGAACAATTCACGTGGCTCGGTAGCAGCCTCGATGAGGTCGATCGCCTCTGCGCTGGTCATGGTCGCCAGTCCATCCATAGTCTTTCTCAATCTGAGTCTTTCTCATATCGAGAATAACACAGCGAACGGGTGAGTCAAAGATGCAGCAGGACCGCGTCGACCCACCGCTGCCGTAGACCCCCGGCACCGCCGCGGTTTCGCTTCCGTGATCATGCTTCCGGTCATGATCACGGAGTCTCGCCGTCACATATCGCGGCTAAGACTCCGCGGTAATCGCCATTACATGATCGCGGAAGGTTGCCGTCATCGGCCCGCGCTCTGGCCATTGTCCGTGGACCCTGACCGCGACTTACAACGGCTTGCCGAATCCCTCCCCAGGAGTTTTACGCCTTTTGTCCCGTCACAGAGACCGCATTGTCAGCGCTTCACGCAACGGAGGGCAAGGAAGACCGGGACCGGGTCCATTTCGGGGTTGGCGGTGAGCCAATTCTCCGGCGGCAGTGGCTCGACGACGGCGTCGATAGCGAGGCCGTGTCCGGTGAGCGCGTTCAGGTAGGTGGACATGGTCCGGTGGGTCGCGCCAACCTGCTGCCTGAGCTTTGAGCTGAGCGCCTCGGCTCGCCACCAGCCTTCGCTGAAGTAACCGGCGCCCGGCGGCCAGGACGCCGACACGCTCTCGGTCCAGCCAGGAAAGCAAGGGTGAAGCAGCGATATCACGAAGAACCCGCCCGGCTTCAGCATTCGGCGCACGGTACCCAAAGTGGCGTCGAGATCGTCGATGTCCGAGATGCCAAAGTTGCAGACCACGCCGTCGAACGACCCCTCGGGAAAATCACTCTCGTCGCCGGCGTCGGCGACCCGGTACTCGATCCCCAGCGGATCGGTCTCCTCCACGGCCGTCGCCTGCGCGATCAGCACAGCGGACAAGTCCGCCCCCATGACCACGGCGCCTCGCCCGGCCAGTTCCCGGGTCACCCTCCCCTGGCCGCAGGCTAGGTCGAGGAGCCTACGGCCCGCAACGTCGCCGATGAGGCCAAGCAGTGCGGCCGTTGCCGGATCGTCGAGTCCGTCGCCTACCTCGCTCACATAGAAATCGGCCACCTGGTCATAGCGGGCTATCGACGGCATGCGAGTCACATTACTAGCGCTACAGCTAAGGCCGGCCAGGGCCAATGGTGATCGCGACCGGCATCGTCCTCATCGGGCTGTAACGATCGACGACGCCGGAACACCGTGGGCCCCGCGCTGTCGTCATAGCAGCAGCTAGGGGCCCACGCTGCGAGTTCATGACTTCGGGCTGGGGCCGTGCAGTTCGCTGCACGGACGGCGAACGCGGTCTTGCCGACACCCGCCATTCCGTCGATGATGGCAGAGGCGAACCGTCGCCGGAGCAAGGGAGCTTGGGGCGGCGGCGCCGAAAAGGGGTTCATCGGGGATGCGAATGGGGGCTGTCGCCGGGCCGGGTGAGAGCGTCGCGGCGCTGCGGGGTGTAGCGCTGCGGCTGGACTACATGATCGGCCAGATAACGCCCGGCGAGTTTCACTGGCAGGACGCGAATTACGACCGCGATTCAGCACTGGGCCGGGAGTTGTTGTACCTGATCGCTAATAGCGACTGGATGCGGGCTACATCAGAAGAGATAAGTATTGTACGATCTGATGTAATTGATACCATTATCAGAATTGACGTCGATCTCGACCGAATAACCAATCAGGTGTTCGCCGATCGCGCCGGACAGCTTTGGCTTCCCGTGGTCGTGCTGCCGCCGCTGCTCAAGCCGCAACCGAGGCGGCCGACGCTGGCCGAACCAGATCCGGGTCCGCTTGCCCGATGGCGTGTCGCCAGACCCGTCCGTGCCGCTGGAGGCCCGGGCGGACCTCGATATCCGGACTGAGCAGCCAGTGCAGCTCCACCAGCTTGCCAAGCTCACCGGTCAGCTCATCAGCGCGCACGAGACCTGGCCGACGACGCTGTGTCAAAGCCTGGCGGATCTGTGCGAGGCCAAGGCGGACGCGTGCTGGGCGACGCTGCGCGATCACCGGGTCGGGGTTGGCCCGGGCGAACCGGCGATCACGCCCCAGGAATCGACCCAAGCCACCCGCGTCTTCCGCAGCCACCTTGGCCAGCTCGGCGAAGCCCTTAAGCACATCTCGGCTGGAAACCAGGACCGCGATTCCTGGGAGAAGCTAGAAAGGCTGTGGCAGGACGAGAGCTGGCGGAACGTCCCCATGCAGCGCCGCACGCTCTCGGACACGATCAGCCCGGACGCGGTGACCGCTCGGGCGCGCGTGATCGAAGACGCATCCAAGCGCGCAGTGCCGGCCGAAGCCCGGATGCAGGTGCACCTGGCGGTCACGGACTCGGAATATGTCTCAACGGCCACGCTCACGGGCTGGATGAACACGCTGCTGATGGCAGTTGTCTTCGCCCTCTTCGCTAGCGAGCGGCAGCTCGGCCTCGCTAGCCGCCTGCTATACAGCCCGGGCGTGCTGGCCTTCGTGCTGACTCTGTTCGCGGCTATCCAGGCCGGCCGGATCGAGCGACCCGACCGATCCACGCTACGTGGCCTGCTGCTCCCGGCGGGCAATCCGCTGATCGTCTTGTCGATTCTGCCGCCCGTCGTGCTCACCTCGGCGCTGGCGTTCACGCCTTCCACCACCAAGGCTGTCATCTGGGCCGGAGGCAGCATGGGCGCGCAGCTTGTGCTGCTCTCGGTGCAGCGCTTGCTGCTGTGGCGAGCGTTCGCGCGCGGACGCCAGCGGGACGTAACCGCGTCGCCCGCGCCCAGGACCGGACTGGTCTTCTACACCGACACGCCGTATTACCAGCACTACGAGGTGTCCGCGCGAACGTGATGACGATCTCGGCATATCCGCGCTTGAGCAGCCAGCGAGCATCCTGGGGTTGCAGCGCATCGGCACCGGCTCCCAGTCGATTAACTTCGCCGTCTTCCGCGAAGAGCCTAAAGCGGACTGGGATTGCCTGCCCGAGGACGTCGTGAAGGTGAACTTCGACCCCGGCAGGCTTGCCCCAGCCGAAGAGTGGACCGGCATCGTCAGGGTCTTCATCGGCTTCCAGCCCCGCCTCGGGTTACTCCGGATAGGCGATCACCCGGTAACCGCCGTACTCGAGGCCGCCGCCCGGCATCGGCTATCGGTCGTTGAGGTTCAGATTCCGGTTCCGGCGCCCACGACCGCCTACGCCGATCTGCAATGGGCTCGGGTGCGGCTGGGCTTCACCGAAAGCACCATCGGCCGGCTCATGCCGTTGCTGGCCAACATCCAGCAACTTGCCCGCAAGGCCGAGAACGAACGCCAGTCGGCCGCCTCGAAACCGGCCCCGCTCGTGGTCGGGGTACAAACTGTCACCGAAGGCATACCGCGGATTCTCAACCCGCGGCCAACCGTCGCCAACCCCGGCCCGCGCGCGGGTCTGGGCGGTAGCCGCGCTGGCCGGCTAGTGCTGGCTAGCGACCTCGATGTGGTTTCCATCAGCAATGTCAATCGGCATGAAAGCACCTACGCGAAAACGTGGCGAATGATGGCAGCCTCTGCGGACTGGCGGCCGGGAATCGAGCTTGAGATCCTCAAGAGCCTGAGCCCCGGACTCAGCGTGGTCGGTCTCAGCACGCTGACGCTCCACGGAAAGGCGGTCGTGCTGCTGATCGGTCACCAGTCGAATGGACCCGACGCGCCCAGCCTCGCCCGGCCCGCCGGGCCTGACCACATCGAGGTATACCTCGACAAGCCGCAGAACAGGAACGAGCTTGGCACAGTACAGCGACATCCCGTGCTGCGCGTGCACATGCGAACTCCTGACCGGCCGGGCGCCACGCTCGAAATATTGCAGTCGCTGCGCGACAGCCTGCAAGACATCGCACCAGGCAAGCTCGGAATGCACGACTGGAACGTCTGGTACGCCCGCGCCGTGGTCACCGAAGGCAACACCGCCCAGGTCGAGCTAACGATCCGCTTGTCTATCGACCCCGACAATGACCGAATCTCCGGCAAGCCGGTCGGCCAGTGGGGCCCGGCCGAGTACACCAAGATCGAAAGGCAGGCCCTGGCGCTAGCAGCAAGCAAGATGGCCGCCGCCAGGCAAGCCGGGGTCTCCCCTGAACCGGGCACGGACACCCCGGAAGACACCGTAATCCGAGTAAGCCTGGCCACCATCGCGACCTAACCTCGGAGGGTGAAGGCGGTGCTAAGGGTGCGCATGGCCTCATCTAGCAGCTCGCACAGGTCATCGTCAGCGCCGCTCAGCCACTGTTCGTAAGCGGCCACGGCGACGCCGAGCATCGCGTAGGCAACCGCCTGGGGAAGCAGCGCGTCGGCCGCCTGACCAGTCCGCTCGGCGACGAAATCAGCGATGACCTGGCGCCAGGCGGCGTAGCGGAGCGTGGAATAGGCCTGCAGCGCGGGGACGCGGAGGATCAGTTCCATCCGCCGGCGGTGGGCCGGAACCTGATCAGGCGCCACCCGGTTGAAGTCCACGATCGCCTGCCTGATGGATCCCATCAGCGGCTCCCCGGACGGCGCTGCGCTAAGGCGTCGTCGCATCCGCGCTAGCTCGCCGTCGAAATCGCCCCACGGCACATCATTCTTAGATCTGAAGTAGCGGAAAAATGTGCGCCGGCCGATCCCGGCAGCCAGAGCGATATCGTCGACCGTCGTCCGCTCAAAACCCTGCCGCTCGAACAGGTCGAACGCCACCTGCTCCAGTTCGGACCGCGAGGTGACCTTCTTGCCGCTCACGCGGTCAAGCCTTGCATACTGGCACTGGGTGTCGTTAACTTGGCACTTAGTGCCAGATCCGAGGGAGAACCGGCATGACAGTTGATACAGCGCAGGTCATAGACGACACGGCCCTAGACGACACGGTCCTCGACGACGACGCTCCCCTCGTTGAGGAACTTCTCGTTGAAGAAATCTCGATCGACGGCATGTGCGGTGTCTACTGACTTCGAGTTCGACCAGCCCTGGTGCCTCGATGAGCTGGTCGCCGTCCGCCCCGAACCGTTCGGCGCCCTTCTCTACCACTACGGGACCCGACGGCTTTCCTTCCTCAAGGATCCGACCGTGCTCACGATCGTGCGCTCGCTGGCCGAGCATCGCAGCGCCCGGTCGGCGTGCGAGGCCGCCGGGGTCACGGTCCGCGCCATGCCCGCCTACGAACGCGCGCTGGCGACGCTGGCTCGGTCGGCGATGATCCGCTCCCGGGACGGCCAGTGACGCCCAAGCCACTGCCGCTGGTCGAGCAGTTCAGCCGCGGCCTGGCCGCGCCGATCTGCCTCACCTGGGAACTGACCTACGCTTGCAACCTTTCCTGCGTGCACTGCCTGTCCTCATCAGGCCGGCGGGATCCGCGCGAACTCAGCACGGCCGAATGCAAGGCGCTGATCGACGAGTTCGAGCGAATGGCTGTGTTCTACGTGAACATCGGCGGCGGCGAGCCCACGGTCCGGCCCGACTTCGCCGACCTCGTGGACTACGCTGTCGAGCGCCGGGTCGGCGTGAAGTTCTCGACCAACGGCATCAAGATCACCCCCGAGATGGCACGCCGCCTGGCTGGCAGCGACTACATCGACGTGCAGATCTCGCTGGACGGCGCGACCGAACCGGTCAACGACGCCATCCGCGGTCCCGGCTCCTACCGGACGGCGATCCGGGCAATGAGCAACCTCGCCGAGGCCGGATTCGCCGGCTTCAAGCTCTCGGTGGTGGTGACCAGGCAGAACGCGGGCCAGCTCGACGACTTCGCCGCGCTCGCTGACCAGTTCGGGGCGCAGCTTAGGCTCACCCGGCTGCGGCCGGCCGGGCGTGGCGCCAGCGTGTGGTCGCAGCTGCACCCAACGGCGGCCCAGCAGCGCGCCGTCTACGACTGGCTGGTCAGCCACGGCGAGAACGTGCTCACCGGCGACTCCTTCTTCCACCTCGGTGGCTACGGGCAGGCGCTGCCCGGGCTGAACATGTGCGGCGCCGGCCGGGTCGTCTGCCTGATCGATCCGGTGGGCGACGTGTACGCGTGCCCGTTCGCCATTCACGACAGCTTCCTGGCGGGCAACGTCCGCGCCGACGGCGGCTTTGCCGGGGTGTGGCGCGAGTCTGACCTGTTCGCGACCTTGCGCGGCCCGCAGTCCGCTGGTGCGTGCGCGTCGTGCTCGGCGTTCGATGCCTGCCGGGGCGGGTGCATGGCGGCTAAATTCTTCACCGGGCTGCCGCTGGACGGACCCGATCCCGAGTGCGTGCTCGGCCACGGCGATGAAGCGCTCGCGCTAGCCGCAGCCAGCCAGACCACCCCGCCCCGCCCATCCCCTGACCACTCGCGCCGACGCGGCGGGCCGGTGCCGATCACCATCGGCTCGCGCCCAGGCTGACATGCTGACCGCATCCCGGGTGGCCATCGTCACTGGCGCGGCCCGCGGCATCGGCGCTGCGACCGTGGTGGCCTTGGCCAGGCAGGGCTGGTCGGTGCTGGCGTTCGACCGGGTGTCGGATGACCCGGCCCTGCCGTATCCGATGGCCACCGAGGCTGATCTGTCCGGTCTGCTTGACCAGGCGCGGCAGGCCGCCGGAGGCGCGGACCGGGTCGCCGGTTACCACGGTGACGTGCGCGACCGGTCTGCGCTGGCCGCCGCGGTAGCCGACGCCGAAGCGCGCTGGGGCGGCCTGGACGCGGCGATCGCCGCGGCCGGCGTGATCGCGGGCGGCGTGCCGCTCTGGGAGGTCCCGCCGGAGCAAGAGCAGGCCGTGCTCGACATCGACCTTGGCGGCGTCCTCGGGCTTGCCCGAACGGCGATCCCGGCGCTGCTGCGCCGACCCGAGCCGCGGTCCGGGCGGTTCCTCGCCGTCGCCTCGGCTGCCGCGACCAGGGGAATGCCGATGATCGCCGCGTACTGCGCCGCCAAGGCGGGCGTGGCTGGCCTGATCCGGGCCCTGGCAGCCGAGCTTGGCGGCAGCGGCGTGAGCGCCAACGCGGTCAGCCCCGGCTCGACGAACACCGCGATGCTGGAGGAGAGCGCTCGCCTGTACGGCCTGGCCGACGCCAGCGTGTTCGCCGGACAGCAGCCGGCCGGCCGGTTGCTCGACCCGGCCGAGGTAGCCGCCGTGCTGGCGTTTCTGGCCGGGACCGACAGCAGCGCGATGACGGGCGCCGTACTGCCGGTCGACGGCGGCCTGGCGCTATGACGGCGACCAAGCAGGAGCTGCCGCCCCTGCCCAATGGCTACCGGATTGACCTGGACCCGAGCGCTCATCAGCTCGCACCGGACCTGTGGTTCGGCGGCTCCCCCGCCCGGATCGTCCGGCTGACCCAAGCCGGTCAAGCCGCCTGGCAGAACCTCCAAACCGGTGCGGTCACCACCCGGGCCGAAGGCCGCTTGGCGCGCAAACTCACCGACGCCGGCCTCGCCCACCCGCGACCTCCAGCGGCCCGGCCAAGCCAGCGATTCACCGTCGTCATCCCGGTCCACGACCGGCCTGATCACCTCGATCGATGCCTTGCCGCGGTGCCGTCCAGCCATCGGGTCATCGTTGTCGACGACGGATCGGCCGACGCCTCCGCGGTCACGACAATCGCCGCCAGGTATGGGGCGACGCTGATCCGGCGCGAGGTGAACAGCGGCCCAGCCGCCGCCAGGAACACCGCGCTTGCGTCCGTGACCAGCGAACTGGTCGCGTTCATCGACAGCGATTGCATCCCCGTTCCCGGCTGGATCGAGGATCTGGTCCCTCATTTCGCCGATCCGCTGGTCGCGGCCGTCGCCCCGCGGATCGTCGGCCTCCGCCCGCGCCGGCCACCTGCTGCGGCCGGTACACAAGGGCGGGCGGCGGTCTCGACCTCGGCGGCAGGCCCGCCCGGGTGGCACCAGGAACGGCAGTGTCCTACGTGCCCACCGCCGCGCTGATCTGCCGGGTGACGGCGCTGAACGCGACCGGGAGGGACGGCCAGGTATTCGACGAGTCGATGCGCGTCGGCGAGGACGTAGATCTGGTGTGGCGGCTACACGAGGCCGGCTGGCGGATCCGCTACGACCCTTCCGTTCAGGTCGCTCACGCCGAACCGGCAACCTTTCCAGCCCTGCTCGCCCGGCGTTACCGATACGGAACCTCGGCGGCGCCGCTGGCCCGGCGGCACCCAGGAGCGGTGACCCACCTGACGCTGCACCCTTGGCCAGCCGCCACCGTCGCGGCCGTGCTCGCCGGGCGGCCGGCGTTCGCGGCTGCCTCGTTCGGCGCTTCCGTGCTGACCACCGGCCAGACGCTGCGCCGCGCCGACGTGCCGACCGATGGCCTCGTCCGCGCGATGCTCACCGCCGCGCGCCAGACCTGGCTGGGCGCCGGCCGATTCGGCACCCAGTTCGCCGCGCCGGCGCTGGCCGCGGCCGTCGCCGTATCCAGCAGCAGGACGCCCGCCCGGCGCTGGTACCGCCGCGCCGCCGCCGCTTCTCTGCTGCTCGGCCCGCCGCTGGCCGACTGGGCGACCGGCCCCCGGACGCTCGACCCGGCCAGGTTCACGCTCGCCCGGATCGCCGACGACATCGCTTACGGCCTCGGCGTCGAGGCTGGCTGCCTCCACGAACGCACGACCGCCCCGGTCCGCCCGGCCATAGCCTGGCGCCAGATCCGACAGGGATGGCACCAATGACGACCGCCTGGTTCGAAAGCGTGGCCGAGGCCCAGCGCCGCGCCCGCAAGCGCCTGCCGAAGTCGATCTACAGCGCCTTGCTGGCAGGCAGCGAGAAGGGCCTCACGCTCGCCGACAACGTGGCCGCCTTCGACGAGCTTGGCTTCGCCCCGCACACGGCTGGCCTGTCCGGCCAGCGCGATCAGTCCACCACTGTCATGGGCCAGCCGCTGTCGCTGCCGGTGGTCATCTCCCCGACCGGCGTCCAGGCCGTCCACCCAGATGGCGAGGTCGCGGTCGCCCGGGCCGCCGCCGCGAGAGGCACGGCCATTGGCCTTAGCTCGTTCGCCAGCAAGCCGATCGAGGAAGTCATCGCCGCCAACCCGCAGACGTTCTTCCAGATTTACTGGATCGGCGGCCGGGACCAGGTGGCCGAGCGCATGGATAGGGCCCGCAAGGCCGGTGCCGTCGGGCTGATCGCCACCCTGGACTGGTCGTTCTCCCACAGCCGGGACTGGGGCAGCCCGCACATCCCCGAGCGGATGACCGTGCGCGAGCTGCTCAGGCTAGCCCCGCAAGGGCTGTCCCGCCCGAGGTGGCTGCTCGACTTCGCGAGGACCGGGAGCCTGCCGACGCTGACCGTCCCGAACATGGCCACCGAAGGCACGCAGCCGCCCACGTTCTTCGCCGCGTACGGGCAGTGGATGCAGTCGGCGTTGCCGACCTGGGACGATATCGCCTGGATGGGCGAGCAATGGGGCGGCCCTTTCATGCTGAAGGGCATCACGCGGATCGATGATGCCAAGCGCGCCGCCGACGCGGGCGTGACGGCCATTTCTGTCTCCAACCATGGTGGGAACAACCTGGACGGCACCCCGGCCACGATCCGCTGCCTGCCCGGCATCGCGGAAGCTGTCGGCGACCAAGTCGAGGTGCTGCTCGACGGCGGCGTCCGGCGTGGCGCGGACGTGGTCAAAGCTCTCGCGCTCGGCGCGAGGTCGGTCATGATCGGCCGCGCTTACCTGTGGGGTCTCGCCGCGGCGGGCCAGGCCGGCGTGGAAAACGTGCTCGACCTGCTGCGGAACGGCATCGACTCCGCGCTCCTCGGCCTGGGCTGCCGGGCCATCGCCGACCTGAACCCTCAGAACCTGGTGATCCCGGCCGACTTCACTCGCGACCTGGGCTTGCCGCGATAACCAGGCGAAGCGAGGATGGACAGCATGGAAATCCCCGCCGCAGTCCTGTGGAAGACGCACACGCCGTGGAGCGTGGAGGACATCGTCCTCGACCCGCCCCAGCAGGGAGAAGTGCTGGTCAAGCTCACCGCGTCTGGCCTGTGCCACTCCGACGAGCACCTTGTCACCGGTGACCTCATGATCCCGCCGGAAGTCGCCGAGCAGACCGGCGCGTCGATCACCCCGATCATCGGCGGCCACGAGGGCGCCGGCGAAGTAGTGGAAGTCGGACCCGGTGTCACCGCGCTCAAGCCCGGTGATCACGTCGCGCTGGGCTTCGTGCCCGCCTGCGGCCTCTGCCCTTCGTGCGCCCGGGGCCGGTCCAACCTCTGCGACAAGGGCGCATTCCTGCTCTTCGGCCGCCAGATCGCCGACCTGACGTCCAGGCACCACGCCAAGGACGGCACCGACCTGGGCATCATGTGCTGCCTAGGCACCTTCGCGCCGTACTCGGTTGTCAACGAGGCGTCATGCATCAAGCTCGACGACGACATCCCGCTCGACAAGGCCGCACTCGTCGGCTGCGGGGTCACCACCGGCTGGGGTTCGGCCGTCTACCTGGCCGAGGTGCAGGCCGGCGAGACCGTCGTGGTGATTGGCGTGGGCGGCGTCGGCATCAACGCCATCCAGGGCGCCGCGATGGCCGGTGCGCGGCACATCGTGGCCGTCGACCCGGTGCCGTTCAAGCTCGAAGAGGCGGTCAAGTTCGGCGCGACGCACACTGCGTCGAGTGTCGAGGAGGCCGCCGGCATCGTCGGCCTGATCACCTGGGGCGCGCTGGCCGACAAAGCCATCATCACCACCGGCGTGGCCGAAGGCGAGATGATCTTGCCGGTCATGGCCATGGTCGCCAAGGGCGGCCGCTGCGTTGTCACCTCGGTCGCAGCGATGACCTCGACCGACGTCAAGCTCAACCTGGCCGAGCTGACCCTGCTGCAAAAGCAGCTCGTCGGCGGCATCTTCGGCGGCGCCAACCCGCGCCGGGACATCCCGAAGCTGCTGCGGCTGTACAAGGAGGGCAAGCTCAAGCTCGACGAGCTAATCACCACCACCTACAAGCTTTCCGAGGTCAACCAGGGCTACCAGGACCTGCGCGACGGCAAGAACATCCGCGGCATGATCATGTACTGACGCGGGAAGCGGCTGGCCCTGAGTACTCGTCGCGCGGGCGGAGCCAGGCCATTGTCGGGTCCTGAGGCCAGCCGTTGAGGAGCACCCGCTTCCTAGCTAAGCTCTCCGTCGCGCCCCGGCCCGCACCCGAAGCTAACCGGCGCCGCGCCCAGCTCGCAGCGTGGGCCCCTTGCTGTCGCTATGGCAGCAGCGTGGGCCCCTTGCTGTCGTTGACCCCCCGTTCGCCGCTCAAGATCAACTCGCCGAGCCGGGCGCCGTGTGTTCCTGGCTGCGGACAACGGCGATGCGCGCGATACTTGATCGACGGCAACGGAGAGGATGACGGGGATGGCATCCGACGCTATTGGTGAGTATCTTGCGACGTCGAAGGCAGCCGCCTTCGCCACGCCAGATGGCGTTGCCGCGCTGGCCGCGGCGGTCCATCAAAGATGGTCGGTGAAAACAGGCGCCGACCCGGACGCCGCGAAACTGGTCGGGCAGAGTCCGACTCAGACGACAATCGCCAATATGTGCGCGCTCGGTGTTCCCGCCGTTCTGCCACCGGACGGACGGTCCGCGGGAGCGGAAGAGACCATGTGGCAACTGAACGCTACCTTGACCGGCTACAAACTTGAGTCAGACGGCGACTATCACCTCGTGATCGCTGACGGTCAGGGCAATACCATGATCGCCGAGATCCCGAACCCGTCGGACCTGGCCCCCGGCAGTTTTTTCGCCCAGCAAATAGCTACCGCCCGGCAGGCATTCGATAACCAATTCGGCATCACGCAGGCCACGGCGGCGGTCACGGCAGCCGCCACTGTGCAGGCCGGTGCGATGCTCGTGCAAGCGGCAACGCCGGTGACGCTGACCGGGCTCGGCTTCTTCGATTTCGCCCACGGTCAGGACGGCGTCGCCCCGAATGCGATAGAACTTCACCCCGTCACCAGCATCATGTTCCACGCGGAGGCACAACAGTGATAAGCAAGGCGCGTAAGAGGCTACTAGCCGCGGAAATCTCCCTGGCTGGGCTTTCCGGGGTCTTGGCCGTAGTGACCATATTCTGGCGTGACTGGCTCGAGCTGCTTTTCGGCTGGGATCCCGACCATCACAATGGGTCAGCCGAATTCCTGATCATCGCCGGCCTCGCCGCGGTGTGCCTTCTGTTGGGCGTCGTCGCGCGCTGGCAGACGGTCCGATGGACAACCGCAAACGCGCCCTCCTGATCGTCGACGTCCAGAACGACTTCTGCGAAGGCGGATCGCTGGCGGTGGCAGGAGGCGCGGCGGCCGCGGCGGCGATCACCGGCTTTCTGGGCGGCCAAGCAGCGCGTGAGTACGCGCACATCGTGGCGACTCAGGATCACCACATCTCGCCCGGCTCGCACTTTTCCGCCCAGCCGGACTTCGCCGATAGCTGGCCGCCGCACTGCGTAGCCGGAACGTCCGGTGCCGAGTTTCATCCCGCTCTGGACGCCAGCCGATTCGAAGCGGTCTTCCGCAAAGGCGAATACAAGGCGGCCTACAGCGGATTCGAAGGCCGGAGCGGTGATGGCGCGGTCGCCACGACGCTCGCCGACTGGCTCGGGTCGCGCGAGGTGACCGCCGTGGATATCGCGGGAATCGCGACGGACTACTGCGTCAAGATGACAGCCGTCGACGCGGTCAGACTCGGATTTGGCGTCAGGGTGCTAGTCGATCTCACCGCTGGGGTCCGAGCGGACACGACCGCGGCAGCCATCACGCACATGCGCATCCTGGGGGTCGACCTGATCTGATGAACGACTCGTCATCCAGCGCCGAACTGGTCGCGCTGCTGGCCGAGCGGATACTGGCGCTACGCCCAGGTCATCCAGTCCGGGTAGGCATCGACGGACGGTCAGCGGCAGGCAAGTCCACGTTCGCCTGCGCACTGGCAGATGGCATCCGGATGGCGGGCCGCACGTGCTACGTCTGCGATCTTGATGACTTCCATCCACCTGGGCATAAGCACCGCGCGGCCGCCGGTTACTTCGATTCGCTAGAGAAATATCTGGCGGAGGGGTATGACTTCGCCTCCTTCCGCCAGCTTGCCATCGACCCGGCCGGTCCGTCGGGCAGCCGCCGGTGCCGCCTGGCCATGTGGCGGTCTTTCGAGGACGAGCCGTACCCGGAGCAGTGGGTGAGGCTGGACGAGGACGCTGTGCTGGTGGCCGAAGGAGGGTTCTTGCTCCTGCCCGAGTTGAGGCAGTTGTGGGACTTCTCGATCTGGCTCGATATCGACACCCAGACGCTGCTCGACCGGGTGGCCCGCAGAGATGTCTGGATCGGCGACGCCGATCAGATCTGGGATAGCTACCGGGGCGGCTGGATACCTCGGCACGAGCGGTACGAAGCGCTGCACCGCCCGCAGGCCCGCGCCGACGCGGTCGTGGACAATAGGCAGCCAGACCACCCCCGCCTCACCCGGCTGGTCCCTCCTCCGGCCAGCTAACCAGCCGCACGACCGGGGCCTGGCCGCCGACGCCGACGTCTACGTCAACGTCTACGTCGACGTGCAGGGTCGCGGTCGCGCCGGTCGCCAAGTCCACGGCGGGCGCAGACTGGCCGGTCAGGCCCGGAATCGCGGCCCGCAGGCTAGCGCCGTGCGCCGCGATCAGCGTGGTCGAGCCGACCGGTGCGCGGGCCGCCGTCACTAGCGCCCGCAGCAACCGCGTACAGAGCTCGCCGTAGTCTTCGCCGCCGGGGAACCTGGCCGTGGTCTGTCCCGCGGTCCACGCGGCGAGCACGGCGGTGTAGGCATCCCACGCGTCATCGTCGTTGCGGCCGTCGAGCGAGCCGACGTTCAGCTCCCGCAGGTCATCCAGTTCGCAGGCAACCGGCAGCCCGAGCCGGTCGCCGATGATCCGGGCGGTTTGCCGGGCCCGGCGCAGCGGCGAGCAGATGATCTGGCCGACCCGATCGCCTCGCCGCGACGCGAGCTGGTCGGCCAGCCGTTCTGCCTGCTGCCGCCCGAGGTCGGTGAGGTCGCCGTCATAAACCCGGTGCGACAGAGTTCGCGTCAGGTTGGCGACGTTCTGGCCGTGCCTGGCCCACAGGATCCTCAACTCGGAATCGTCAGCTCAGAGGAAGTTGTTTGGCCAGATCATCGTCCGCCACATGTGCGCGACCGGTGAGCCATCGAATCCGAGGCCCTCTCGCGGCTGCCGGAAGTTCCGGCCTACGACGTCGGTGAACTCGTCGAAGTCCACCGTCACGCTGGGGTCGAACGAATAGACGTCGTTGATCGTGATCAGGCGCGAGGTCATATACCAGCGATGCCGCCGCGCCGCCTCGTGCTCGCGGCACAAGTACTCCGGTGGCTGGTAGTCGGCACCGAAGTGGTCGATGTAAGCCTGCGGGTAGGTGTACCCGACCGACTCGTCGGCGAAGTAGCGCAGCGCCTCGTGCTTCTCGATAGCCCATGCGACTTCTTCATCGACATACGGGCCAACTAGCTGCGCAGCCCAGTACCCGTGATTGGCCGAAAGCAGCCCGGCGATAGCGATGTCGTGGAGGATGCACGCCATGATCACCTTCTCGCCGAGCCCATGCTCGCGGGCCAGCTTGGCGCTTTGCAGCATGTGGGTGA
This sequence comes from uncultured Actinomycetota bacterium, assembly GCA_963769145.1. GTDB lineage: Bacteria > Actinomycetota > Actinomycetes > Streptosporangiales > Streptosporangiaceae > Chersky-822. The sequence goes on along the minus strand of CAVYKS010000004.1, from coordinate 978,943 downwards.
AGGGGACTTTGCCGAAGCGCAGTTCGTAGAAATCTCTCAGCGTCGGGCGCTTAGGCATCTTGGGCAACTCGGGGTTGTCGCCCATCATCATGACCGTGTCAGCACGCCGCGACTGCGCCATCAGCGCACCGGGCAACGAACGAAGCGGCGTGCCGATAGTTGCGGCGGCCGGCGGAACGATCACGCGACGCCTGCGGTCGACGGCGTCGTCCAGAGGTTCACGGATCCAGACGGCCAGTCCAGCCTCGCGCACCGACGCGGGCAGTTCGTTCTCGGGCACCTGGTTGGACGGGCGGATGTCGGTTGACTCGGCCATGGGTCGGAAATCCTTCCGGTGGAGTTCCTCCGTTCGACTCTAAGCGCCAGCCAGTATTGATCCGCACCGTCCCATGCGAACGGGTCTGCTACGGTCTGTCGGGTAGCAGTCGAAGGGCGTTTGCAGGATGCGGGACGGCCTGGCCAGCTGGGAGTCCGTCCGATGGCATTGCGGGTTCGCAAGCTAGACCTGTCACTGGTCGCGTGCACTTTCGCGGTATCGTTCGGCATCACGCTGACGGCGGCGGTCCTGCTCACGCATCATGACCCCGCTCACAGCCAACGGTACGCGCCATCTCCGGCTCCGGTCCAGGTGGGAGCTGGGACCGTCGGCGAACTGACGCCAGCCGCGCTTGACCGCCAGTGGATTACCTACTCCGACAAGTCCACCTGCGCGGACCGGGCTGGGGGCGACGGCGTATCAGCGGTGCGCCTCAGTCCATCGCAGATCGCGTGGTTCTTCTCCGATAGTTCTCTCGGCCCGGCCGGCCCGCGCATCGGATTGTCAGAGCAAAGCGGATTCGTGCACAACCTGGTGGTCATGCAGAGCACGACCGGCCTCCGAAGCAGGCTCGTGACGGTCACCGGCGGCGAGGCCTGCGCTGGTCCCGGTGGTCCTGGCCACGCCCGTTCGGTGGTGTCGCCTGGGATAGCAGGCGGCCCTGAGAATCAGCGCTACTGGGCCGGCGACGGCCTGCGGATCGGCTCACGGGTGCTGCGTTTCTACACCAGGTACCTGCCCGGTGCTCTCATCCCGGTCGGAACGGTCCTCGCCAGCTTCGCCGTCCGCGAGCTGGCCAGTGACGGCCAGGGGCCCGCGTTCGGAGCGGTGATCCGGCCGGACATTACGCGGCTGCCCGCATACACTCCGCCCGGCGGCGGAACGCCGATCGTCTGGGGCGCCGCGATGCTCCAGCAAGGCGGCACGATCTACATCTACGGCTGGCAAAGCTCCGGGTTCGGCGTGCTTCCGCTGCACTACTACCTGGCGAAAGTGGCAGCCGCGCGGCTGACGGACATGCCGGCCTGGGAATTCTACGTCGGCGGCGGTGGTAGCGGCGGCCGGTGGGCGAGGGGCCAGGACAACGCTCAGCCCATCGCCGCGGATTCCGGCTTGAGCATCGATACCGGCTTCAGCGTGATCAATGCTGCTGGCCGGTACTGGCTGATCGAGCAGGCGGGCGGGCCGGGCAGCCCGGATATCGACGCCTACCCGACGACGGCGCCCTGGGGTCCATTCGAGACCGGGCCAGGGATCGTGCTGTACCGGGCATCAGGAATCGGGCTGACCGCGGCCGATCGCTACCAGATCATGTATGAAGCGCGGGCCGAGCCAGCGCTGTCGACCAAGCACGCGCTGATGATCAGCTATAACGTGAACTCTGAGGCGGTCACGGCGGGTTGCGTCCCGGTGTCGGCGTTCACTAACGCGGTCATCCAGCCGCGCTTCATCGCAGTCCCTCGCGAGGACTTCGCCGCTCCCTGGGCAGCGCGACCGGGCGCGGCGGTCGCCGGGCCGCCAAGCTATTCGGCTGCCGACAGCAAGCGCGACCCGCGATGGTTCGATAGCTGGGCCTATCACGGTGGCTGTCCGCCGCTAAGTGCCGCCGGTGATATCTCGGTCCGGCGCGCCCACAACCGAGTCCAGGTCCGCTGGCGAAGCTCGGGCCCCGGAGTGCGATACCAGATCTACCTTCGCGCCGACGGCGGCAATTACGTCCTGGTCCGCACCGCCGGCAAGCCATCGGTCACCTTCTCCAAGCTGACCCACGGCCGCCACTATCAGATGCTGATCGTTCCCGTAAATACCCGCCAGCAGACGGGACAAGGCGCACGAGTCGAGTTCAGCGCCTCGTAACCGCGGGCGCCTCGTCAGGCCGTGATGCCGACGGGCGGCAGTTCTCGTACCTGGTGGCGCGTGAGGCTGAGCCTGACGTCCTCGCCCACCTCGCTGACGGCCTCGATCGGGATGGCGACCTGCCTGCGGCCGAACAGGTGACCCTCAGCCAGCAGCACATGAGTTACGCCGTGGGTAGCCGGGTCGATCACCAATCCCTGGATCCGGCCGATCGGGCCGTCGCAAGCGTGTACGTGCCTGCCCCGGCGCAGCCCAACCTCGCCGGGCGGGAACGTGTCCACCGTTACCGTCTCCGAGACCTGCCCCTCCAGTTCAGGGTCGAGGACGGCGTTGCCTAGCTGGTAGTACGGCCACGACAGCACCTGCTCGGGGCCATACACCTCATATCCCCTGGTTCCCGGCACGAAATGGGTTTCCTCGGCCGCATCCAGCCGCTCGAACTCTCCCATCGAGCAGGCCAACGCGATGCCGTCCGGTCCAGCTTCGGCCAGGTCGACCGGGACAAGCCGGGCGAGCCCGTGGCGGTGCTCCGGTTCGACCGCCAGATGAGTGACCACCTTCGCCACCGGATCGACCACCACCCGGCTCACCCGCCCGCACGCTCCATCGGTGCAGCCGACCTTGGCCCCGATCGTGAACCGCTCCGTCCCCGCCATGACTATCTCCCCCGCTTGCCTAGCCTCGCAGGTACCCGGCGCACCCTCCGCTAACACGCTCTGCCAAACAACAGCAAGGGGCCCACGCGGCTGCCAGGGCAACAGCAAGGGTCCCACGCTGCGGGCTCTGTTGGAGGCATGACCGCTGCTGGCTGGAAGCCGGGTCAGCAACAGCGTTGGACAGCTTTCCTCGGGTTTCCTCGGGCCAGAACTGCGCCCCGAACGACAGCGTCGGGCCGTTGGTCCGTATATAGGCCTCAGGTTGGCCGCCCCGAAGCCGGAATGTCCCATTTGGACTAGTTCTACCGCCCGGTCCGGCGCAGCGGTGGCCGTCCGGGCGTCACCCGCCCTCCGAGCCGACGACGGCCAGTTTCCACGATCATGAAACTGCGATTACCACGGAATCTCAGCCGATATACGACAGCCAGGCTCCGTGATCATGACCCGAACCATGATCACGGAAGCAAAACCGCGGCGCTCAGGTGACGACCGGCAAGGGCTTCGACCGCGAACAGCGCCACCGTCACCGCGACGTAGCCCATCGTCTGCGCGAACAGCGTGTGCACCTGGCTGCGGGTGCCTATCCGGGCGCGTGGGTAGCCGAACGCAGTGGGTCATGACAAATCCTGCCCCCGGCGATTGCATGACTACTTACGGTCAGGGTTGGTCTACCCAATCAGTCCGCATGGCGGGGGCGGCGTGAATGCACACCATCCTGGCCCGGCCCGGACCGAGGTTGGTGAAGCCGTGCGGGACGTCAGGCGGGCCGATCACGATGTCGCCCGGACCGCCTTCGATGGTCTCGTCCCCCACCCGGACCAGGACGTGGCCTTCCAGGATCACGAAGGTCTCGTCGTACGGATGGTGGTGCAGTTCGGGTCCTTGACCGGGATGGTTGTGGATCAGGAAGAATGACACCGTCCCCGGGCCTTGCTTGCCGCCTTCGAAGGTCCTGGACACCTCGTTGCCCGGCAGGCTCTCAGCGTTCACGTGATACATCAGGCCTCCTACTTCGTGCCACGATAGAGCTGCAGAGCCTGGGCCAGCAGCTTGAGCGTCTCGGACGTGTAGGGCTGGCATTGAAACATGATGTGCTGCACGCCCAGTTTCGCATAACCGCGCATGGCGGCTGCGAGTTCCTCGACCGTACCCGTCAGCGGCTTGTCGAACATGCTCGCCTGGTTTTCCTGGAGTTCGGGGAACCAGAGGCCGATCAGCGCCGTAACGCCCAAGGTCGCCGGGTCGCGGCCAACCTGACGGCATGCGGCCTCTATCCTGGCCAGCGGCTCGGCCATCGTCTCAGGCTGGCCCATGTAACCGGTGTTCCAGAGATCGGCGTACTGCGCGGTCAGCCTGAGCAGGCGCGGGCCCTCGCCACCTATCAGCAGCGGCGGCCCGTCGGCCCGCGGGCCGGGTGGCACATTGTCGCAGTCCCGTGCCTGATAATACCGTCCGGCGAAATCCACGTGCCTTTCACGGAGCAGTGGCTTCATAATCTGCAGAGCCTCTTCGAAACGGTCCACGCGATGATCGAAAGGCAACCCGAACGCCCGATATTCCGGCTCATTCCATCCCGCCCCGACGCCAAGGATCAAGCGCCCGTTGCTCACCTCGTCGACGGTCGACGCCATTTTCGCCAGGATGGCGGGATTGCGGAAGGAATTGCAGAGCACCAACGGGCCGATCTCTACCCGCTGAGTCGCCTCGGCCAGAGCGGCCAAAATCGTCCAGCAGTCCCAGATTCCCCTGGTGGGCTCGCCAGGGGAGCGATACAGCAGGTGGTCAGCGAGCCAGATACTGTCGAAGCCGTCCGCCTCCGCCTGCTGCGCGACCGCGCGGATCGAATCATAAGAACGCTTGCGGTTGGTCTCGCGATCGTTGGCCTGGTAGACCAGCAACCCAATCTTCACGGCATACCTCAGCTCTCAGTCCGGCTATGTCATGACGTTACCGACTGCCTCTGACAACGGATCGATCCGCGAATCCGCCTCGGCCACTACGCGTGAGCGCCAACGGTCACGGTACCGATCGTCAGCGTCGCCTTCGCCTCCATGACGCGGCCCACCAGGTCAACCTCGGCGTCGAGTTGCCGCCGCTGCGTCGCGGTCAACTCACCCAGCGGCTCGACCGTGATCGCGAGGTTCGCACCGGCGCGCCGCTGGTGCCACACCCCGCCGACGACACCGTCGATGAGCAGCACCGGGTAGTTGCCGGCCTGACCGGTCAGCGTGAGGGCGCGGGCGGCGGCCAGGCCCGGGTACAAGCGTTCGCGCGGCTGACCGGCGACGACATAGACGTCGAAGTAGGGCAGCAGGCGGACGCCACGGTGCGGCCCAAGCGGCACCGCCGTGTCGCCAGCGACGACCCAGGCAGCCTGCCCGTCCAGATCGACGCGTTCCACCTCATCGCCAAGCTGGCCGAACAGTTCGACGGCGTAGCGCCGCGGGATCCCGAGCCATCGAGCGAAGTGCTGCGGCGTGGCCGGACCATACGCGTGCAGATAACGCGTGACAAGCATGCGCAGTGCCGTGTCGCCGTCAGCGGAACGAAACCCGGGCACCCAGCGGTGCGGATTGGTGTACGTCACCTTGCGGCCCTTGTCTGGCCCGAAGCACAGCATTCCCCGATGCGCGGCCGCGGCTGTCAGCAGCCGCCAGCGCGGCCACTTGCCGTTGAACGCCTCCAGCGTGGGCTCAACGGCCCATCCGCCGACCCGGGCGGCGATCGCCTCAGTCAGCTCGTCAACTGTGAGTTCGACACCGGCCAGCGCGTCGCCGATGGCCGCGATCACTTGCTCGGCCTCCGGCGCCGTGAACCTGACCCCATCCGGGTGCATCGGCACCGACAACGGCAGCGCCTTCAGCGCGCCCGTCCACACCGGCAGGTCAGCGGTGGCCAGCAAATGGACGGTTCCGCGCGGCCCGAACGTCTTGACCAGGCTCCGCTCCTCCCATAGAGCCCGGTGCACGTCGCCGCGGGTCGCCCCGGCGACGCGCCGCCCGATCGAAAACTCCGCGGCGCTGAGCACCTGCGCATGCACGCCGCACAGCACGCCAGCCACGTCGGCCATGCCCAGGTCGGTAGCCGGCTCGGCCAGAACGTGCCGCGCCATCCGCCGGGCGGTGACCCCGCTCCACGTCAGGGTGGGGCGGCTCATGCGGTCCAGCTGACCGGCAGCCGCTTGACGCCACGCTGGAAGTTAGAACGCAGGTAGGACGGCTGGTCCGCGTACCTGAGCGAGGATGTCCTGGCCAGCACCTCTTCGAACAGCGCACGCATCTGCACGCGCGCGAGGTGCGCGCCAAGACAAAAATGCGGTCCGTAGCCGAAAACAACGTGCGGGTTGGGGTGACGCCGGATGTCGAAGCGGCCGGGGTCCGCGAAGACCGCCTCGTCGCGGTTGGCCGAGATGAAGGAGACGACCACCTTGTCTCCCGCGCCAATGCGCTGGCCGCCGAGCTGCACAGTCGGAGGCGGCCGTACGGCGAAAGGTCATCACCGGGGTCCACCAGCGCAGCATCTCCTCGGCCGCCGTTGGCATCAACGCCGGATCGGCCCGCAGATCATCCTGCGCGTCCGGATGCTCGAGCAGCGCTATGCAGGCGCCCGGCAGGCCGTTGCGCAGGGTCTCGTTTCCGGCGACCGCGAACAGCCAGAACATGTTCTCGAACTCGGCCACCGACACCCGGCCGCCATCGTCGTCGACCTGGGCCAGCAGGATCGACATCACGTCGTCGCCGGGACGGCGGCGCTTCTCCTCCGCCAGCAGGTGGGCGTAGGCGTACAGGTCGGGCATTCCCTCCCGGGTCCGCGGGTCGGGCATCCGGCCATCAGCGCCGGGCGCTGGTCGCAGTGCGAGCGCTTGCCTTGCCATCGCCGTGCCCTGAGCCGGGTCGAACTCGGCCGAGGTCGCGTAGTCGGGATCCTGATAGCCGATCACCCGGTTGGACCAATCGAAGAGCAGCCAGCGATCCTGGCCCGGCACGCCCAGCACGTCGGCCAGGGCCAGCAACGGCAGGTCGGCCGCCACGTCCTTAGCGAAGTCGCAGTCACCGCGCGGGCCGGTAAACACTCGGTCGCAGATGGCCCGCGCGTGATCGCGGATCCGGTTCTCAAGCGCGGACACCGCCCGCCGCGTGAACGACCGGCCCAGCAACCGTCGCAGCCGGGAGTGATCGGGCGGGTCCATGTTGAGCATCATTCGCCGGACGTAGTCCAGGGCCTGCGGCGTCGACGGGTCACGGATCTGCGTTGCCCCGAGCGCCGATGAGAAAATCTGCGGCCTGGCCAGCACCGATTCGACATCCGCGTGCCGCAGCACCAGCCAAAACCCTGGTCCGGCGGGCCACCCGAGTACCGGAATCTCGTCCACCCACGCCACCGGGGCCAGATCGCGCAGCCGGGTCAGCGCCTCGAACGGAACCCCGCCGGTGTAGGTGGCGGGGTCGAAGACGACCTCAGTTTCCGGCCGGGATGATGGCACTACTGTCATTTGCAGCCGACTCTAACCAACTGTGGAGGCCCGTGTGCGAGTACAGGAAGGCGGCACGGGAGAGCCGCTCTTGGTGTTGCTGCACGGCCTCGGCGCCACCAGCGACGTCTGGGAAAGCTGGCGGCCCTTGCTCGCCCGGCGCTGGCCCGGCCGCTGGATCGCGCCTGACCTGCCCGGTCATGGCGGCTCCCCGCCGCTAGCCAGCTACACCTTCGACAGCTTCGCCTCCGCCATCGCCGCCGTCCTTGAGCCCGGAGCCCTCGTCACCGTGCTTGGGCACTCGCTCGGCGGCGTCGTCGGCCTCGCCTTGGCCAGCGGCCACTTCCCCGTCTCCGTGCGAGCCGTCATCGGCCTGGGCATCAAGACCGTCTGGACCGAGGAGGATCTCGACCGAGCCCAGGCCCTCGCTCGCCGACCGGCCACCTGGTTCGCGTCCCGAGATGAGGCCGCTGCCCGCTACCTGCGAGTATCGGGCCTGGTCGGCCTGCTGCCCGCCGATGACCGAACCGTAGCCGCGGGGCTAATCGAGCAGGACGGGCAATGGCGGCTGGCCCTGGACCCGGCGGCATTCGGGGTCGGGGCACCCGATATGGCGCGGCTGCTCGCGCAATCGCAAGCCCCAGTAACCCTAGCCCGCGGCGAACACGACCCGATGAACACCGACGAGCAGCAAGCCGGGCTGGGCGTCCGGACCATCACCCTGCCCGGCCTCGGCCACAACGCGCACGTCGAGAACCCCGAACTGTCGATCACCTGCCTTGACGCCCCGCCGACAGGCGATGACGATGGGGACTGCACGCCTTGACCAGAGGGGATCCGATGACGCAGCCAAACGAAGATTTGGTGCGGGAGGCCAGCGCGGCATTCGGCCGTGGCGACTTCGGCGCCCTGCATGGTCAGTTCTTCGCGGAGAACATCGTCTGGCATGTCGGCGGCACCGGTCCGCTGGCCGGCGACTACGAAGGCGCGACGCAGGTGATGGGGCACCTCGGCCACATCGCGGCGCTGTCGGGCGGCACGGTCCGGCCGGAGTTGCATGACGTCCTGGTCAGCAACGACCACACCGTCGTGCTCGCGACGATCCACGCCGAGCGAGCAGGCAAGCAACTCGAACTTAACGTGGTCCACGTCATCCACGCCGAAAACGGCAAAGCGACCGAAATCTGGACCCACTCCGCCAGCCCCGCCACCGCCGCCGAATTCTGGTCCTGATCTCAGCTCACGCGGGTAACGTTCTTGATCGCTACAGCGCTAAACCATCCGGACATCTGTTCTGTAAACGTACGAACAGCGACCTCATAGCTTTGGAGGCCGGATGGCGATCAAGACCACCATCGCGCTAGAAGACGACCTCGACGGCGGCCCCGCCGACGAGACTTTTCGGTTCAGTTTGGGTACCGCTGAGTATGAAATCGACCTGAACGCCGGCAACGCGGACCAGTTCCGCGCGGATCTCGCCCCGTTCGTCGAGTACGCCCGAAGGGCCGAGTCTGCGCCACGCCGACGGCCCCCGCGTCCTGCGGCGGCCCGGCGGCGCAGCGCTGACGTCCGGGCGTGGGCCAAGGAGCACGGCATCCAGATCACCGATCGCGGGCGCATCCCGGGCAGCGTGATCAAGCAGTACGAAGCCGCGGTGCACGAGCACTGACGCCGGTCGGCTCGATCTCTTAGCCTGAAGGAATGGCCGACATGTTAAGCCACGGCCCAGACCACGAGCCTGGGCGATGGACATCTCCGTTGGCACTTGCCATCGCGGGGATAGTGCTGGTGGCGTTCGTGCTGCTCGTCCGCGTCCTGATCGACCGGCCCGCAGCCCATCAACCGGCAAGTCAGCCAAGCGCTCCTGCCGTGACGCCACCAGGTGAGGCACCGCCCTTGCCTTTCGGAGTGACGGCGAAAAGCGTCCGCGGGCCGAAGGAGCCGACCCGGTTCTCCGGCCCGGTAACGGGATCGGGCAGCGGGTGGGGCAGCGGACAGTTGCTGCTGACCGGTCCAAGGCCAGGATGGTTGTCCATCGCCACGGACACGTTCCGGCCGATCATCGGGCTGCCGCAATGGCAGGCTGGCTACGGGTTCACGCGCGTGCCCGGCGGATGGGCGGTGCAGCAGTACAGTCCGCCGCAGGCAAACTGCGGCAAGTGCGACGCGCCGCCGGCGGTGTACTTCGTCGCGGACGGAGGCAACCGGCGGTCGGCTCACGCCGCGCCGGTCGGCGCCGCCTATGCTGCTGCGGCGGCCGCGAACGCGAGCGACCTGTGGCTCACCGCGTACCTGCCCGAAGCTGACATCGGGGCCTCGTCCGGCACGGCCCAAGAGGTCACGCAGGCCGGCCAGGGGATCGGCGCGCCGCTGCAACTGCCGACCGGCTACGTCATCGACCGGGCCGTCAAGGGCGGGCTTCTGCTGGCACCCTACGCGCCACCGGCCAACCCCGTCTCCGATGAACTGTGGGACCCGCGCACCGGGCAGGTCATCGGCACGTTCGCCAACGTCATCGCGGCCAGTCCAGAGCAGATCGCCTGGAATCCGTGCCCAGGTAGGTGCCCGCTCAAAATCCTCACGTTGCCGGGAAAAAAGACGCTGTCCGTCCGCACTGCGCTGACCATTCCCCTGGCACCGCGCACCTGGGCCGACAGCGGCACCTTCAGCGCAACCGGAAATCTGCTCGCTCTCCAGGTCAGCACCGCCGTCCAGCGCGATGGCTCCGCCGCAGCGACCCGCCTGGAGGTGATCGACACCGCCACCGGGCAGGTGACGAGCCTGCCGGGAACGACGCTTAGCTCCCAGATCGGCGTCAGCTTCGGGTGGCAGCCGGGCACCGAGAGCCTGGTGGCCGCCATCGCCCAACCGTCTGGTTTCGCGCAACTCGCCGTCTGGCAACCTGGATACACCGATGTGCTGATCCGCCCCCTCCGGCTACCCGGCCAAAGCTCACCCGTCCTCGGCGACCACACCTGACCTAATCCAGCAGGCAATTCGCGAGTAGGCCTCGTCCCGGCGGGCAGCCGTAAAGTAGATCTATCGGACCGAGCGAGGTGTTCAGGGTGGCGGTCAAGCTTCTGGACGACTGGTGGCGCGCGGCTGCATGCCGCAACGCCGACCCGGAACTGTTCTTTCCGATCTCCGAAACCGCTGTATCACGCAGCGACGTCCGACGGGCCAAGCAAATCTGCGCCGCATGCCCGGTCAGCTCCCCCTGCCTCCGCTACGCGTTAGCGCACCGGCAAGATCAAGGCATCTGGGGCGGGCTGACCGACGACGAGAGACGCCCCCTCGGCCGGCTGGCTCGGCATCGCGAGCAAGACGCGGCCGCCTACCGCTAGACCTGACCTACTCAACAAGCACCCACTCAACATACGCAGTCAAGGCAGCTGCAGTTGCACCCTGCCGTGCAGCTGCAAAGTCCACCGTTGCAGCACTTTTCGGCACCTGTGGCCGTTATGCCAGCCCCAGAGCCTCCCGTCGGGTTTGTCATCAGTCACCTCCCCGGTTCCCCTGGTGCCAGCTTCCCGGTGATGGCCGACCTATTCCTAAGTGCGATGGCCAGGAGGGACCCGAATAGAACAAAGGGCTCCGGGCAGTAAGCACTCGCGAACCATGAAAGGAGCAGGCAGCGATATGAAAACTGCGACAGGCCTGACACTGATCGCGCTAGGCGCCATCCTTGCTTTCGCGGTCAACGGTCATCCGTCCTGGTTGAATCTCCAGGTTGTCGGATGGGTGATCATGTTGACCGGGGTGACCGGGATGCTGGTTCCCAGCAGCAGTTATACCGCAGTGCGGAGGCGGATCGTGCGGAAACGCACAGGCCCGAGCGGTCCCGTGACCGAGGTGTATGAGCGCCGTTACCCCCCGTATATCAGGCTGAACTCCGCGAGCGTGGAGCCCGGCGACAATCCTGGGGACCTAGTCGCCGATCGAGACGATGAGCCGACCCGCAGCGAGACCGTCGAAGAGTACCTGGACACCTGAGGCCGCTCAGCACCGCGCCGGCGCGCTTAGGGTCCGGTTCTGCCGAAGCTTGGCTTCATCGGAGGCATAGGGCGTTATGCATCTGTAGCCATATCTTCGGTGGTTTGTGCGCCTTTAAGCGCAACCAAGATTAGTGAAAACGCCGCCAAAGGCGAAGCCATAACAGAACCCTTGATCGATGCCAGGAATAGCCTGACGTCGCGGAGTGCGGGCGCCGGAGCGCGACGGACAGACAGGATCTGCTGTCGCGAAACTCGCTTTTCTGACACAATTCAGGGCAATGGCGCTGGAACCTCGTCGACGGCAGGGCGCGCTGACCCGCCAAAGCTGGGCGGGTGCTGCGCGTACGGGCCTGCGAGGCTAGGCGACCAAGGCATCGAATGGAGGAAGTATGCGGTATCCGATCCGCCTATGGCGGGTGGCCCTCGTAGGGTCAGTGGCCGTAGGCACCGCGCTGGCGGTCAGCGGAGCTGGGCTAGCGGCCAGCGGAGCCGGGCTCGCGACACACGGGCACGGCGGCCTGCGCGGCGCTGCTGCGCGTATGCACGCCATGATCTCTGTCACGCGGAACCTCAGCGCGGACGACGGCGGCAGCGGAGGTCTCGACCGTGGCGACGACGATGGTGACCTAGCCGATCAGTTCGCCCAGTACGACAACGAGCGGACCGCCCCCGCCGGATTCGTGTCGGGCGACGCGCTGGCGAGCGCCGCGCGGCAAGCGGCGCGCTTGGGGGCCGTCGGCGGACGCTGGCAAGAGTTCACCAACCAGCCATACAACGCTCAGCCAGCTAATTACACCGACCCATTCTGGTCCAACATCGGGGCCGGCTTCTCGATCGTTGGCGGGCGGATCACGGCGCTCGCCACGACGCGCGACGGCGCCTGGTTCGCTGGTGCCGCCGACGGTGGCGTGTGGCGGTCATTTGACCAGGGCCAGCATTGGACCCCAGTGTTCGACTCGATGCCGACGCTGTCGATCGGCGCGCTCACCGTCGATCCGGTCAACGGGTCTCTGTGGGTCGGTACCGGCGAAGCGAACACCTCGGGCGACTCCTACGCGGGCGCTGGCGTGTTCCGGTCATCCAACGACGGCGCCACCTGGCGGCGCGTGGGCGACGACAGGTCAGGCAACAACCCACTGGTGGACCGCACGGTCTTCCGCATCGCGTTCGACTCGCGCGGCGACGCCTACGCGGCGACCAACAACGGGCTATTCCGGCTAGGGGCGAGGTCGCGCCATTGGACCGAGGTGCTCGACCCGGCCGGCCCGACCGACTTCCCGCCGTATGACCAGCAGGTAACCGACGTTGCTGTGGTGCCGGGTTCCGGTGGCCGCGACGTGATCGCCGCGATCGGCTGGCACGGTCCAGGCAACACCGAGAACAACGGCTTCTACGAGTCGACCGACCGCGGCCACACCTTCAGCCAGGTCACGCCGACCGGCGACATCAACGCCAGCGACATCGGCCGGACTACGTTCGCCTACTCGACGGACGGCAGCAAGCTGTACGCGATCGTGCAGTCGCCTGCGGCGCAGGGTGCCGGTGCCGATTCGGTCCTGCAGGGCTTCTTCGTCGCGACCGGCAGCCCAGCCAGCGTGACCGGACCGTGGACGAAGATCGCCGACGACACCAAGCTGGCGGCGTCTGGATCGGCGTCCCCGACCTTCGGCTCGCCCGGCGTGCAGACCTGGTACAACCAGGATCTCGCCGTCGACCCGAGCAACCCAAATCACGTCTACGCCGGACTCGAAGAGGTGTACGAGTCCACCGATGGCGGCAACTCGTGGATTACCGCGAGCCCGTACTGGAACTACAACTTCGCGTGCGATACCACGAACCCGCCCACCTGCCCGAACGTCACGCACCCCGACCAGCACGCGATGATGATCACGGACGGCAAGATCGTCATCGGCAATGACGGCGGCGTGTACAGCCGTCCGCTGTCGGACACGGCGGAAGATGGCAACTGGACCGACTTGAACGCCACGCTGCGTAACCTGCAGTACTACGACGCCAGGGCCGGCCAGCTTGGCCGCCACGACACCGCCGTCTGGGGTGGCCTGCAGGATAACGGCTCGGCGTTCGTAGCCAACAGCACCAGCCAGATGGTCGAGCCCGCCGGTGGCGACGGTTTCAACGTGATCATCGATCCGCGCAACGCGAACAGCGTGGTCGGTGAGTACACCGAAGGCACTGTCTACCTGAGCACCAACGGCGGGCACTCGTTCACCTCTGCTCCGCCAACCTGCATCGGCCAGGGGATCGTCGGCGTCACGCCTCGGTCGGACTGCGACCCAGGCGCACGGTTTGTGACCCCGCTGGTTCCCGACCAGCAGAACACCAACGTCTGGTTGCTCGGCGGCCAGTTCGTCTGGGTCTCTACCGCTGGCTGGAACACAACGTGCACCGACACCGCCTGCTCCTGGACGCCGGTCTACGACGTTGGCGCAGGCAACGCGATCACGGCGCTGTCGTCCGTGAACAGCGGAAGCACCATCTACGCCGCCTGGGTGGCCGGGGGCGGCAACCCGGGGCCCACGTTCGCTTCGGGCATCGCGACCAACTTCGGCGGCACCTGGCACCAGATCAACATGGCCGGGCTGCCCAACCGTTACATCTCCGGCATGACCGTAGACCCGCGCAACCCAGCGCACGCCTACGCGATCTTCAGCGCGTTCTCACGTAAGTGGATCCCCGGCGCCGGCGTCGGCCACGTGTTCGAGACCACGAACGGCGGCCAGACCTGGACCGACATCTCAGGAAACCTTCCCGACGTCCCAGCCGACGCGCTCGTGCTCGATCACGGCAGGCTCGCGCTCGGCACCGACCAGGGCATCTACACCGCACTGGCTGGCCGGGGCGTTCACACCAGGTGGCTCCGTCTAGGCCACGGCCTGCCCAACGCGGCGGTCGACGACCTCACCACCGGTCCGCACGATTTCATCTACGCGGCGACCCACGGCCGTGGCGTGTGGCGGATCCGGTTCTAGCTAGATCCGGTTTCTAGACAGGTGGCTCCCCGGCGGCAAGTCCGTCGGGGAGCCACCCTTTTGCGCACGCTTAAGCAGAGGCTTGACACACCGCTATCGGGCGTCTTCCGCCGGCCGGTGTGCGGGCCGTCGGCCGCTCAAGTTCGTCAGATCGATGAACTGCCGGATTGCCTGCTACTGGCGCCGCCCCTCGAGGCTCGACGGCACCGGGTCATCGTGTCACGGAGCGGATCCGGCGGTTACCAGAGTCAGCGATCAGCAGGTTGCCCGCCGGGCCGATGGCCATCCCCTCGGGGCCGAAGAATCCGGCCTTTGTGGCTGGGCCGCCGTCGCCGGAGAATCCGATCCGCCCGTTGCCCGCGATCGTGTAGATGTCACCCGGGGTCATAGCCGTGCCGTAGAAGGTACCGGAGGTGGCCGCCACAACCCGCACGCGGTTATTGCCGCGGTCGGCGATGAGCAGGTTCCCGGCCGGGTCGACTGCCATCATGCCCGGGCTGAAGAGTTCCGCCTCCAGCGCCGGGCCGCCGTCACCGCTAAACCCTGCTGTGCCCTGGCCGGCGATCGTGTAGATGTTGCCGGTGGTCATGGCCTGGCCGTAGAAGGTGCCCGAATTGGTCGCCACCATCCGCACCCGGTTGCTGCCGGAGTCGGGGATGATGAGGTTGCCGTGCTGGTCGACCGCGACGTGGCCGGGGGAGCTGAGCCCGGCCTTGGTGGCCGGGCCGCCGTCCCCGGAGAACCCGGTCGTCCCGTCACCGGCCACGGTGTAGATGTCGCCGGCGGTCATGGCCTGGCCGTAGAAGGTGCCCGAATTGGTCGCCACCACCCGGACCCGGGAATTCCCGGCGTCGCCGATGACCACGTTGCCTGCGTGGTCGATAGCAACCCACATGCTCTCGCTAAGTTCCGCCATGGTGGCCGGGCCGCCGTCGCCGGTGAACCCGGCCAGCCCGTCGCCAGCGATCGTGTAGATGTCGCCGGCGGTCATGGGCTGACCGTAGAAGGTCCCTGAATGGTTCGCCACCACCCTGACCTGGGTATGGTCGCTATCGAAGGGATCGGCTATCACGAGGTTGCCCGCGCTGTCTACGGTCACATCCTGGGCTCTGATCTGTGCTTTGGTGGCTGGCAAGCCATCGCTCCAATCAAGGCCGCCGCCGCCACCGGCCACCGTGTAAATGTCTCCGGCATTCATCCGCTGGCCGTAGAACGTGCCATGTCTGGCGGCTACCACCCTGATCGTGCCGTCAGCGATCGCCACGTTGCCCGCGGCATCGACTGCCAGCCCTCCGGGGAAAGGAACCTCGGCGCTGGTCGCCGGCCCTCCATCGCCGAAAGAGCCATTGCCGGAACCGGCCACCGTGTAGATGCGGCCGGCCGTCATCTTGATGCCGTAGAAAGTGCCAGACCGGACGGCCACCACCCGCACCAGGTGAGTGTCGTCGGCTTCCACCAGGTTGCCAGCGCCATCCACCGCCACCGGGCCAGACACCTGCAAGTCCGCGCGGGTGGCCGGCCCGCCGTCCCCGGTGAACCCCACGTGCCCGTTGCCGGCCACGGTGTAAATGTCGCGGGCGGTCATCTTGATGCCGTAGAAGGTGCCTGACCGGATGGCCACCACGCGTACCCGGCCGTTGCCGGGGTCGCCGATGATCAAGTTGCCCGCGCCATCCACCGCCACCCCGCCGGCGTAAACGTTGGCCTTGACAGCCGGGCCGCCATCACCTAGGCCCCCCGTGCCGCCGCCAGCCACGGTGTAAATGTGGAGGGCTTTCATCCTGATGCCGTAGAAGGTACCTGAATGCAAGGCCACCACCCTGACCCCGCCATCGGCGATCACAAGGTTCCCGGCGTGGTCCGCCCGCACCTGGCCGATCGAGGTGCCCAGGCCCGCTTTGGCAGCCAGGCCGCCGTCCCCGGAGACGGCAAGGGCGCCGCCCGCCACCACATACATATGGCCCGCCGTCATCCGGCGCCCGTAAAAGGTGCCCGACCTGCGCGCTATAACCCGCACCAAGGCGGGCTTATTAAACTGATCATCCTCGCCATCTTCCTCGCCGGTATCAGCAACCACCAGGTTCCCGCGATGGTCGGCTGCCACACTCACCGGGCAGAAGAAGGCAGCGCCATCACTCTGGTCGCAGGCACCGGCCGGCGGTCCCGAACCAGCGACCGTGTAAATATCCCCCGCCGTCATCGGCCGGCCATAGAAGGTGCCCGAGGCGGCCGCCACCACCCGGACCCTGTTATTGGCGGTATCGGCGATGGCCAGGTTGCCAGCCGAATCAGTCGTCACGCCACACGGCCCGGCCAGTTCCGCCGCCGTCGCCGGGCCGCCATCACCGGAGAACCCCGTGCCGAACCCGAACGGCCCCGTCCCGGCGGGCGTCACCAGCAAGCCCGTCTCAAGGTCCACCGACCGCACTACATCCGTGCCGCCGTCCGCGATCAGCAGGTGCCCGGCGGCGAATTGCACGCCACAAGGATCGACGGCTACCTTCGTGGCCGGGCCCGGCCCGCCAACCCCGCCGGCGAACGTCGAAACGATCCCGCCTGGCGCTGACCCCGCGCCCCCCGCCGCCGCTTCCGCCCGCGCCAGCCCGCCCGCGCAGGCCAGCACCGCAACGGCCACAGCCACCGCGGCCGCTGCCACCAGCCCGCGGCAGGCCATCCGAATATTCATGCCCATCTGGCACCACATCCCATCGCCGGGGGAACCTGGCCAGCCCGAGGTAACCGCGCAATGACTCCCAGCGATATGACGCCCAGCACCCCGGCCCGGTTTACCGCCGCCACGTTCCCGGTGACACGCACACACCCGTGAACCACGATCCTCCCCGCTAGTGGACCGCACGGTCTTCCGCATCGCGTTCGACTCGCGCGGCGACATCTCAGGAAACCTTCCCGACGTCCCAGCCGACGCGCTCGTGCTCGATCACGGCAAGCATCTACGCGGCGACCACGGCCGTGGCGTGTGGCGGATCCGGTTCTAGCTAGATCCGGTTTCTAAACAGGTGGCTCCCCGCCGGCAAGTCTGTCGGGGAGCCACCTTTCCCCGCACGCTTAACCAGCGGCCTGGCGAACGGGTATAGCAACATCGCATATGTGCTCGGCGGGGGCGGCGAACAGTGGTTCGACGCCGGAGGCGTAAACCTCCCTCGGTGAACCGGCCTGAGCCCGACCCGGGCCTTCGAACCAGCGCGTGAGCTGGTCGTAGACGGACAAGATCGCAGGAACCTCGAAATGGACTTTGGTGACTTGGATGAATGCCTCATGGTGCTCGGGCTCGACCCGCCACGCCAATTCCGAAGGATTTTCGGGTAGATGGCTAACCGGCACGCACACTTCGACTGGTCCGTCACTGTCAGCTGAGACCATGCCGTGAAAGATGACAAAACGCTTGCCCGCGACGCCGCCGCACCGGTTGGCGTGCGTCACGAGGCGACCGGTGGCCTCCTGCGTCCAGGTCAGCTGACCGAGATAGACGTGACGTTGCTCGGTCAGCACCAGTTGTTCCGGCACGTACCGCTCGTGCACCGGAAGCTGGCTGCCAGGCGGATCCGAAGCGGCCACGCCCGGCCTCAACGTCGCGGCGATCTGCCGCTGAGCGGCAAACCGCCGTTCCTGCGAAGCCCAGTATGACTCGATGAGGCCTGCGGCTTCTGGCCCGGCCGCGGCTATTACCCGCGCGACCTCTTCCAGAGGCATGTCCAGGCTTCGCAGCAAGACGATCAGGCGCGCGGTGAAAAGCTGACTCTCGTCATACCCTCGATAGCCGTTGCGCCCGTCGACAACAGCGGGACGCAGCAGACCCAGGCGATCGTACAGTCGGAGCGCCTTGATCGACAGCTGCGACCGGCGAGAGAACTCCCCTGTCGTCATCCGTCTGGACTGCTGTGTCATGGACGATGTCTACCGCACCGGAAACGCGACATCAAAGACCACATCGCTCCCGTCGGCCGCATGGAAGTCGGTCCAGTACGTCTCCCGCGGAGCAGCCGCTATGTCCAGCGCATTGCTGCCGAGCCACTGCTCAATCGCCAGGTACACGTCACCGATGTGACCGGACTCGACGGTGATCTTGGGTATCCGGACGTATGCCTCCCGGTGCGCGGGAATGACGCGGCTGGCGGCGTCAGCAGGCGCTGGGACGCCGGCCCGCAGCGGGGTGCAGCACTCGACGGCGGTCTCGCCCTCATTCGGATTCCCCTCGTAGATCACGATGAATACCGGCTCATCGGGAACATGGTCACGCTGCAGATGAGGCTGGTCGACTGTCCCGGCCGCCGCATCGCCCGCGGCCTTGAGCACCCGCGACATCGCCCCAGGAAGCCAGCTCTCCAGGCCGGCCTGGTCCACCATTCGCTGCTCGGTAACGACAACCTGCTCAGGTACGTCCCGTACCAGAACGTCCATAGTTTCATCCCCTCGTGCCGACCTACCATGACACGCCGACGATCCAGCCCGCCCCAAGGGCAGAGTCAAGGACCCACCGCGAATTCCTGCTTGCACAGCAGACGCTCCGACCACCAGCGGAGACCTCGGGCAACTACAGCAAACAGCCTGACGCTGTAGTTCGGCCGGGCTGGTATTAGTCGTGTCGCTCGCCGTTGTCAGTGGCCTATGATAGATTGCGAGTAGATGTTCTAGAGAGATGGCATCACCGGGATTAATGTGGAGTTCGGTTTCGAATTGGCGGCTAGCCGCCACTTGAGTACGAATCCCGGTTTGAGCGGCCCTCCGTTTCCTGAGCCCAATCACAGCCCGCGCCCGCGTGCGGCACCTGCCCGCCTGACGTCCCCGTCTTTCTCCGTTCAGGAGGTGATGTCCTGATGTGCGATCCTGGCCTGCTGCCTGACCCGCAGCCGGGCGCCTCGCCTGCTGGCGTGCCCGGCCCGGCTGGCGTACCGCGGTCGGCCAGCGAGGCGCTAGGCATGGTGAGGACTGCGTTCGGGTGGCTGGCCGACGCGGACCTGGCCGGCATGCCCGCCGGAACGCGGGCGGAGTGCCTGCGGGAGCTGGAGCGGGTCAGGTCGGTGCAGACCGCCGCGCACGCCGCGGTGCTGCCGGCGTTCGACCACGACAGCTGCTACGCCGACGACGGGCAGGGCACGTCGCGGACGTGGCTGCGGACCGACCTGCTCCCCGAGTCCGCCCGGACCGACGCCGACACCATCCTGCTCGCCGCCGCCGTCAACGGCGCGGAACTGGCCGATCTGGCGACCTCACCCCCGAGCGCGCCGCCGCCCTGCAGGCGTTGCTGGACGCGCTCGGCCAGAAACCGGGCCCGAAGACACCCGCACCACGGGCTGCGCCAGCATGACGCACTCGAGGAAACCTGCCGGCGGCTCATCGCCGTTTCGCATCATGACAGGCACGTGCAGGTCGTGGCCCGGGAACCCGCTGCTCCTCATCGTGCCGCATTTTGCCGCCAGCCCTGTCGGTGCCGGGGCGTAGGCTGGCGGCATGTCCGCCCAGCCGGTCTATGCCGAGGAACCAGATGATCCCGAGGGCATTCTGAGGGATCTGCCCGAACGGGAACGCGCTGAGTTCCTCCGCCAGTATCACGAGGCGGTGGATGCCGCGCATGATCTGGCCGGTTACCGGCGGCTGCGGTCATTGCTGCACGTGTGGCAGCTGGCGGTCGCCGCGACCCGTCAACCTGGCTACTACGAGGAGTTGCGGGCCGTCCGGGACGGTGTTGCGCGAACGACGCCAGCGGACCAAGCCATCCCGGGGTGGAGCGAGCGTCTGGCGGCAGCGCGGCCTCAGCGCCAGTGATCTACCGAGCTGAGCTGAGCGAGCGGGTACTCGGGCAGCTCGGCCGCTTCCCCGCGTCGGCGCTTGATGCTCTGATTGCCACCATGGCTGCGGTGGTCGAGTATCCAGCTGACCCGCTGCGGACATTCCCAACTGACGATCCGTATGTCCGCCGCGCTGAGTTCGGCGGCTTAGGGCTGGTCACGTACGTAATCAGCGACGCCCGCCAGACTGTCACGCTGACTGACGTGACCTGGACAGGCTGACCCGCCGCCTGGTCGTCAATGCCACTCATCTCGGGTTCCGGCATTGGGCGTGACCCAGATCACGATGCAAATTTCCTAGCAGCCCTGCAAGCCGATGCTGACGGTTGTGGCGCGGGGAGTATGGTCTGTGGCCGTGGATAGCAGCGAGGTGAGCAGGTGGTTTGGTGAGTACCTGGACGCGTTCGCGGCCTGCGGGCGGGGGGAGCATGATACGGGTTCGCTGCTCGCGTACTACGCCGTTCCGCTGTTGCTCGCCACCGACAGCGGGTTCTTCGCGCTGACGAGCGACGAGCAGGTCGTTGCGGCGGTCCGGCCGCAGGTTGATGGGATGCGCGCGGCCGGGTTTGCTCGCAGCGAAATCCTCGGCTCGCACGTCACGCTCTTGAACTCCACGTCCGCCCTTTACCGGGCGACGATCTCGCGCCAAAGGAGCGATGGCAGCGAGATCAGCCGGCTCACCGCGACCTACTTGGTGACCGACGGGCAAGCCGGCCGCCGCATTTCAGTGCTAGCGGTTCACAGCCCCTGACTCCCTGCGTGGTGCCTGCTCCCGTTGAGGAACGGCGTGATCAGCGCGAGCACTTCGGTGGGCCGCTGGGTCACGCCGACGTGGGTGGTGCCCGGGAGCACTGCCAGTTGCGCGTTCGGCAGGAGACCGAACAACTCCACCACGTCAGGCAACGGCGAGAAGTCCCGGTCGCCGAAGATCAGCAAAGCAGGCGCCTGCAGTGAGCGCAGCTCATCGGTGCACCCGGGGAACTCGTGCACCAGTGCCCCTGTCTTGGCCCTGATCTCACCGAAGCGAGCAGGGTCCGGAGCGACCGCCTCATAGGCCTCGCGCATCGTCTGGAAGTAGGCCGGCGTAGGCAGCCGATCCTCGCCGGGCGGCGCGCTCTCCCGGCCCGGCGGGCGGTTGGCGTCGGCCGAGGCGACAATCAGCTTGCCGACGCGGGTCGGCGCGCCGAGCGCGATCGAATACGCGACGAGGCCGCCGAGGCTGAATCCGAAAAGATCGGCCTCGGCGATCCCTAGCTGGTCGAGCAGCGCGATGACGTCACCGGCCAGCGCCTCGATTGTCATCGGGCGGCCGGTGTCGGCGGTGTGCCCGTGGCCCTGGAACTCCACCGCGATCACCCGCATGCTCGCCGCCAGAGGCTCCAGCAGCGGCCCGAAATTGAGGTCGATGGTCATCAGGCCACCGTGCAGCAGCACGAGCGGCCGGCCAGAGCCGCGGATCTCGTAGTAAAGCCGCAGCCCATTCACCGTCGCGTATGTCATGGCAAGCAAGTATGGCGCTGCACGGCCCGCCGAAATCATCGCCAGCCGCGACGCTCACGCTGGCGCGCCGATGACGGGCCATGCGATGGTTGGTGCCATGGTGGGACGATCTGGGCGAATTGACGCTGTCGACGGAGGCGGTCACCCGTGACCTCCCCTGGAGTCTTCGCCGACCTAGCCGCGTTGCGGGCCTGCTGGCATCCGGTGGCATTCTCGGCCGCGCTCGGCAGCGGCCCCCACGCCGCGGAACTGCTCGGTGAGGCGCTGGTGCTGTGGCGCGGCCGCGATGGTGCCCCGCGGGTTCTGTCGGACGTCTGCGCGCATCGCGGTACCGCGCTGTCCCTTGGCTGGGTTAACGGAGACGAGATCGTCTGCGCCTATCACGGCTGGAGGTACGCCGATGATGGCCGCTGCGCCGCGATTCCGCAGCTTGCTGACCCGTCCCGGGTGCCGGCGAAGGCTCGGGTACCAGCGTTTCGCGCGCAAGAACGCTACGGCCTGGTCTGGGTGACCCTAGCCGAGCCTCGCTGGGCGCTGCCCGAGGTTCCCGAGCTGGAGGACAGCGACTGGGCTGTCGTGACCGCCGGGCCGTATGCCTGGCAGTGCGACGCGGCGCGCCAGGTGGAGAACTTCACCGACTTCGGCCATTTCCCCTGGGTCCACCCAGGCCTGCTCGGCGACCAGGACCGGCCGGTCGTGCCGCGTCATGAGGTACTGACGGACGGGCACGTGCTGCGGTACGAGATCGTGCGCCCCGAGGCGCCGAACTCCGATGACTTCCCGGTCTTCGGCAACCAGCAGGCCGGGCCGCCCGAGCGGCGCAGCCGCTATGAGTTGCACCTGCCCTACACGATCGCGCTGCGACTGGGTTGGGGCGGCGAACGCGGGATGGTCTACTTCTTCGCCTCCGCGCCGGTAGCCGCCGGTCGGTGTGCCGGATACGTGGTCATCGGGCGGAACTACAACCTGGACCAGGACGACCAGGTGATCAGGGATTTCGAGGACACCATCTTCGGCCAAGACCAGGTTGTCGTGGAGTCCCAGCGCCCGGACCGGGTGCCGTTCGACCTGGCGGCCGAGCTTCACCTGAAGTTTGACGCCGTCGCCGTTGCCTACCGCAAAGCCATGCGCGCCCAGAGCCTGGCCACTTGACGATGAAGCCGCGGCCGAGCTACCAGCCTGGGTATTTGTCCCACCATTGCGCCGGGACGTCACCGTCAGCGTCCCCCGGCGGGCTGATCAACTCTGTGGCGGCGTCCTCCGCGATCACAGCGACGACGTCCGCTCCCTCAAGCACCTCAAGCCAGTCGCCGGGCACCGCATCCATGCCATAGGCGGCTCCGAGCAGGTTGCCGGCAATGGAACCGGTCGAGTCGCTGTCGCCCGAGTGGTTGATCGCCGCCAGCATGGCGGCCCGGGGCGTCGGAGCCGCGAGCGCGCAACAGGCGGCGATGGCCAGTGCCTCCTCCCCCACCCAGCCTTCACCGAGCTGCCGGTTCAAGGCGACCGGATCGGGCAGGCCATCAGCGGCGACCGCAGCGGCGCGGGCGATAGCCCGCCGGGTGTCGCTTCCTGCGGGAGCAAGCGCCGCCGCCTGCTCTAGGGCACCGGCCACAAGCTGGCCAGCGGCGAGCAGCCGAACGGCCGCCGCGAGGACTCCGGCGGGATAAATTCCGTCCGGATGACCATGGGTGATCGCCGCGAAGTCGCACGCCGCCGACCAAGCCTGCTCCGGGTTGTCGTAGAAGAATCCGACCGGCGCGGCGCGCATCACCGCCCCGCAGCCCTTGGAGTCATTGGCAGGATCGCGAACCGTGCCGCTCCCGCCCGCGTGCAGCGCCGACAGGCAGGTGCTGCCGGGAGCCATCCGGCGCCGCAGCAACAACACGGACACCAGCCAGCCATCAGGTTCGGGATGACCCGCGGCGAACTCCGAGCCGACCTCCGCCCACGACCCGCCCTGCGTCCACAGCCACCGCAAATAGGCGTGCCGGACGACGTCGGGCGGATGGCAGATACCCTTGGCGCGCCCGCGGATCCGGGCCCGGATCAGGCCCTCGACGGTGAACAACGTCATCTGCGTGTCGTCGGTGAACTGGCCAGGCGCGCCACCAGCCCGGTGACCCCGGACGGACCGAAGCTCTCGCGGATGTCGGCCCACCCGTCGAACTCGACCGGCGCGCCGAGGGCATCGCCCACGGCCCCGCCCAGCAGGCAGCCCTTGATCCGCTCCGCCATATCCACGCTGGACAGACTACGGATTCGGCTGACGCTTGCCACTTTCGGAGCCGATCGGTCCGGTAGGCCGACCGCTGGCCGGTTGCTGACTGTTTTTGATTCCGAAAATTTTCGAAACGCTGATGTCACACCCATAGGCTGCGACAAGCAACAACGTGATCCAGAAAGCCAGGAACTTTACTCTTCAGCCGTTGACAGACACGCTGAACGTGCTTGACTTGACCTCAACCAGCAATATGTATCCGAAAACTTTCGAAATCCGAGAACCGTCTTTGGAGGAGTCCCATGAGACGCCGGAATTTCCTCGCGATGAGTGGCGCCGCCGGTGTGGCGGTAGCAGTCCCCAGCGTCGCCACCGCCGCCAGCGCTGCCACTGCAAAGGCAGCAAGGACCGCTGCAGGCCGCGCGCACGACTCTGACGCACCGAGCACACTGCGCGGCCTAGCCGAGCTAATCGGCCTCCGCATCGGGACCGCTGTCATCCCCTTCGACCTGAACACTCCGGCCTACACGGCTATCCTCGCCGAGCAGTTCTCGGTCGTCACGCCGGGCAACGAGATGAAGTGGGTGGTGGTGGAGCCAACTCAAGGGATGTTCGACTGGTCGGGTGCCGACCGCCTAGTCAACTTCGCCGAACAGAACGGGCAGCTAGTGCGGGGCCACACGCTGCTGTGGCACAACCAGCTACCAACATGGCTCACCACCGGCGTGGCGAACGGCACCATCACGAGCTCCCAGCTCAAGGATCTGCTCGAGCAGCACATCTTCACCGAAGTGGGACGCTACCGAGGCCGGATCTGGCAATGGGATGTCGCCAACGAGTTCTTCACCGACAGCAATCCGTCCGGCATCAACCCGAACGACTTCTGGGTGTCCAACCTCGGAGCTGACATTATCCCGCAGGCCTTCCGGTGGGCCCATGAGGCCGATCCGCACGCGCTGCTGTTCTACAACGACTACAACATCGCCGGCGAGGACGGCTCGAACGCCAAGAGCGACGCGGCGTTCGCCTGGCTCCAGCAGATGCTCGACCAGGGCGTACCGATCCACGGTGTCGGAAATCAGGGTCACCTCGACACGCAGTTCGGTTTCTCCGGGCAGAGGATGACGCAGGACCTGCAGCGATACGCCAGCCTCGGGCTGAAGGTCGCCATTACCGAGGCCGATGTCCGCACGTTCGTCGACGGTCCGACGACGCAGGTGCCGACCGATAACCTCTCGGTTTTCGCGCAGCCGTATGAATTCGGGCAGATGATCAAAGCTGCCCTGGCGGTACCCGAGGTCATCTCGTTCACGATCTGGGGCTTCGGGGACGCGGACTCCTGGGTCCCCGGCTTCTTCACCGGCGAGGGCTACGCCACCATCTATGACGTCAACCTCCAGCCCAAGCTGGCTTTCTTCGAACTGCAGCAGGAACTTACCCTCGGTGCTTTCGCCGCGCCCCGCCGAAGGCACAGCCGAGGCGACCGCTAGAGCTCGGTAATGACCCGCGCCGCACCGGCACCCGCCGGGCGGCTGACAGCAAGGGTCCCGCGCAGCGGGAAGGGCGGGGTGGCCAACGACAGCAAGGACCCCACGCTGCTGCCAGGGCGACAGCAAGGGTCCCGCGCAGCGGGAAGGGCGGGGTGGCCAACGACAGCAAGGACCCCACGCTGCTGCCAGGTGTACATCCGGCAAAACCGACAACGCCTGCGATCCGGCAGCGGACGACGGCGACCCGAAACCGGTAGATTCACAGGTTCATCGCATCTGGCCGCCTATCACGCGATGGATTGCCGCATTCATCGCGCGGGCGGGGCTGCGGAGTCCGATGGATTGCCGAATTCACCCCGGTTTCCCGGATGGATTGCCGAATCCATCGCGCTGCTCGGCTAGCTCGGCGCGATGGGTCGCCATATCCGGAACCTCTTCAGCGGGCTCCGCTGGGAGCGGCATCGGGCCGGCGTTGTCGTGACCGGGACGCCCGGACAGCAGCGAAGCTTCCGCGCTGTGGCGGCCCGCCGCCGCGCGGCGACAGCAGCTCTCCCACGCTGTCGCTATGACAACAGCAACCAGGCCACGCTGTCCAGGCCGACGGGCCTGGGCTTCGCTTGGCCGAAGCTGGCACCCTTGGGTGTCGTTCGTCTCGTAGGCGACCGATGCCTGGCGCATAAGGATGCTAATATCCGACAACGCCTGGTGCAGCTGCCGGGAAGAGGTCTGCCATTGCTGCCACAACGCCAGGAACCTGGCCTGGCCGACGTTGGCCCAGTCCGAGCCGAGCGGAGCAACTTGGGACGCGAGCTGCGACAGGGTAGCTTCGATCGAGCCAGCGCCACGGGTGAGCTGCGCAGATACCCCGGCCAACTGCTCGGGGGTCACCCGGATTACGCCTGCCGTCGCTTCTCCTCGCATTCGCGGCAATGCGGCATTCGGTTGGTAATTGTACGATGTGATCATGTTTTATTCAAATCTACGATGTGTGCATGGTTGCAATGATTGAAGATGATCTAAAACAGCATACTTTCGAGGCTCCTGTTGTTCCTCAGACGAAGCAAGCCGCTATCGTCGCGTCTGTGCCCCTTGATGCCTGCCGGGTGCATCGCCCCGAGCGCTCCTGGCCGCACGGACCGGAGGCGGCCCCACTCGAACTGATCGCTCCTCCGTCTCCACCGGACGGCGGCACGGGGCGGATGACCTCGCTACTCCCGATGCTCGGCAGCCTGGCCTTGGTCGGGCTGGCCTTTCTCATCCACTCGCTGGTCCACCTGGTCGTGATCGGCGGCATGGTGCTCGCCGTGGTCGGCGGCGGGCTCGCGGCCAGCATCAGCCAGCGGCGTTCCCGGGCCAAGCGCTGGACTCGCACCAGGCAGCGCTACGAGGTCAGCCTGGTGGCGACAGCGGCACCGCCCGCGCCAACGACGACGCCTAAACCCCGCAAGCCAGTTAAACGAAAGAGCCACTCGTAATCGCGAAGGGCGCCAGCCAATGGATCAAGCCAAGCACCATCTCGTCCGGGTCACCGTTACCAGCCCACTGGGCCAGCATGAGATCGACCTGCCGGCGGATTCGCCGGTGTCGGAGTTCCTGCCGGACTTGCTCGCCATGGCCGGGCTTCATCTCAGCCAGGCAAAGCTGGCCGCGGACGGCTGGCACCTCACCGACGGGGCCGGCTGCCGATTCCCGCCCACCGCACGCTGGCTAGCTGCGGTATCAGTCCGGGCGCGGCGATTCAGCTACTCAGGCCGCTGCCGGGCGGGATTGACCAGCCGTCGGCGGGCAGTGCGCACCTTCGGACCGGCGTCGGCTTGCTCCGCGACACGGGCGCGGTTTCCAGGCACTTGCCGAGAGTGGTGGTGGCCGGTCCGCCACCCGAAGATGGCCTGAGCCCGCTCGAACGCGCCGAGGCGGTGCTGCCGGCGCCAGTCAAGAGGGCCACCAGGTTGCGGGCGGCGAGCCAGGCGTTCATGCGCGGGCCGCAGCCTGAGGGGACACCGTCTGAGGGGATACCGCCTGAGGAGGCACAGGCTAACTCCGAGCCAGCCACGCCCGAGTTCAGGCGGACGCCGTCCCCTCCGCCGAGCTTGATGCAGCCTCCCGGTCACCGGCCAGCCCCGCCGAGCGCGAGCCGACCGGCCATGAACGGCTCGTCAGCCATGGCTGACGACAGCGCGAGGCAACATACCATTCCGCGTGAAGTATCTTCACCCGAGCCGCCGCCGGATCGTCCGGCTCGGCCGGGCAAGCACCGGTACCGTCCGGTGGACCTGACCATCGAAGCGCCGCCAACGCGCCTCGAGCGGGCCAAGGTCAAGTGGCGCCAGCTTGACAACCTGGGCCGTCTCGACGCCAAGATCACCGAACCCCGGCTGGTGCACTGCGCCACGATCGCGGTCGTGTCGCCGAAGGGTGGCGTCGGAAAGACAACGGTCACCGCGCTCCTCGGCACGCTGTTCTCGCTGCTGCGGCGCGATCCGATCGTCGCGGTCGACACCAACCCTGACTTCGGCTCGCTCGGCCGGGTGCTTACTCCCGAGCAATCCTGGTATGTGGATGATTTGGCCAGGCTGGTTCTGGACGATGACGAGTTGTCGCTGACCGGGCTGGACTCCCTGCTCGGGCGGGCCGTGCACGGACTGCTCGTGGTGCCGGCGCCGACCGAACCCGAACGGATGAGCGCGCTGGACGAGGAGGCGTACCGGCGGGTGATCACCCGGCTCAAGGATTTCTTCAGCCTGATCCTGCTCGACTGCGGCACGGGACTGCAGGACCCGGCGCTGTCGGCGGCGATCGCCGCCGCCGACCAGGTGGTGCTGCTGACCGACGCGCAGCCGGCCACGGCGAGCCTGGTCGCCGAGTCCACTGCGTTGCTGCATCAGTGGGGCAGGCCGATCACCGTGGTGGTGAACCGGATGCCCCTCAAGGGCGCCACGCTGGACGTCGGCCGACTGTCCCGGTACCTGTCGGCGGCGCGTGGCCTGGTCGTCGTGCCCGATGACGTGGTCGCGGCGACCAGGCTCGCGAGCGGCCGGTTCGACTGGCGCGACGCACCGGAAAGCTGGCAGTTCGCGCTGCGGCGGCTGGCGACCGTGCTGGTCGCGGACTGGGAGCGGCTCGGCCTCGCGCAGGAGTCAGCCTCCCGCGGGTAAGCCGAGCCGACAGGCTTCGGCCAGCACCCGGCGGAATTCCACCGAGACGCGGTCGGCCCGGGTATGCAGTTCGGCGGCGACATCGAGCGGGAACTCAAGGCCGGACAGCGCCCTCCGCTGCAGGTCGAGGTCTTCTTCGAAGATCGTCATCTCGTACTTGGCGGCGCTGTCGGCCTGCTCGGGATCGGCGAGACCCGGGCCGGTCACGCTCTGGTAGACCAGGCAGACGCGCTCGTCCTGCGGCGCCACCACGAAAGTCAGGAACTGCCAGCCTGCCGCGTCGAGGAACTCAAGCAGCAACGTCGCGGTGAGCGGAGCCTGATACCGGTAGGTCATCCGGCGGCGCTGCACCGCTGGCCGGGAACCGTCCTGCACGGCTGGGTCGGTGAGGTTGGTGAACGTGTGCTCCCGTACCGCGGTGAACGACAGGCCAGCCCTGACCACGTCCGCCCTCGGAATCGGCTCAGGACCGGCCCCGCCAATCGTCGCCGCGTGCACGAACGGCAGATGCGCCTCATCAAGGAAATTGTCGATCAGCATCGCCGCGTTGGCTTCCACGGCCAGGACCGGGAGTCGCACCGTCGCGACGCCATCGCCGCCGAGCGCCACCCCGGGGGTCAGCTCCGGCAGCGGCGCCCTCGGCGGCCGCGGCGCCAGCCACACCAGGCCATCTCGCTCGGTGACCTCGGCTGCTGGGGACAGCGTGGCCCGGGCCGGGATCTGCGCGGTGTCCTCAAGCGCCGGAATCCGCACGCACTGGCCGTCGGCGGCGAACTGCCACCCGTGGTAGATGCACTGCAGCACGCCGTTGCTGACTTGGCCTGCCGATACCCGCGCCCGCCGGTGCGGGCAAGCGTCGGCGAACGCCTGGATGTCGCCCCCGCCGAACCGGACCAGCGCCCAGCCCTGACCGGACAGCCTGGCCGCGACTGGCTCCGGCCCGACGTCACCCGACAGCGCCACCGGATGCCAGAAATCCGCGAGTGCCGGATGCGCGTTGGTGAACTCCTCAGATCCCATGCTCCTAATAATCACTCCCAGGGCAGGCGATAGGTGAGCTATCCTCGCCCGGATGCGCGATCGGCTAGCGGAATATCTGGCGGTCCTGGGCCTCGCCGACGACGAGGTGGACGCCCGGCTAACTGCCGGGCAGTTCAACGACGTCGTCCTGATCGGCGAGGTGGCCTACCGGTTCCCTCGCGACGAGGCGTCCAGAGCCACGCTTCCGGCCGCGGTCGACCTCCTGACCGCGCTGAGCAAGGCCGATCTGCCAACGGCGGTTCCGCGACCGCTGGAGACCGGCCATCTTGGAAGCCCGCTCGGCGAATGCCACGTACCGCTGACCAGATTGCACGGCCAGCCGTTCGAGGATATCGGTGTCGGCGGAGACGGGGACGCGGCGGAGGAGGCGGTCATCGGCGACCTAGCTATGCTGCTGGACCGGCTGGCTGACCTTGGTTCGGACCCGGCGATCGCGAGCCTGGTCCCCCGGACCGACCCCGACTACTGGCCTGGCTTCGCCAGCCAGGTCCGGGCCGTGCTGTACCCGCTCATATCCGCCGACGGCCGCGGCCGGGCCGATACCGAGCTAGCCGCCGTAACCACCGTGCCGTCCGCTGGCGACGCCCTCGTGCACTCCGACCTCGGCGGAGCGAACCTGCTGTGGACTGCCACGGGCGGACTGCCGCGGCTCGCCGGGGTCCTGGACTGGGACGAAACCTGCATTGGCGACCAGGCCAGCGACCTCGCCTCGATCGCCGTCACCGTCGGCTGGCCGCTAACCCGCCGTATCGATGCCCGCCGCCGCCACAGTGCCGGTCACTACAGTGCCGGTCACGACAACGCCGGTCACGACAACGCCGGTCACGACAACGCCCGTTCGATGCTGGCCGACGCCATGATCATCGCTGCCACCTTCGCCCTGCAGCAGGCGCTGCCCGCCGCGCTCAGTGGCGACCAGGCCAACCTCGACGACGGACTGCGCGAGTACCGGTAACAGCCTGCCCGGCTCGTTCGTTGGACAGTCTGTAGTGGGACTATTGCGGCAGAAGGGACGGTCAGCAAATGTCGCCAGGATCGCCAGGTCTGCCGGATAGCGCGCATGCCCGGATGGCCCAGATCAGGGGAAGCGGGACCTGGGGATCGGCGCTGAGCACGGCTGAGTTCGCGGCAATCCGCAGCGTCGGGTTCGTGCCCGTGGGTCAGGTGTTCGGGGCGATTGTCTTCAGCATCAAGAACGCGGGCAGCTATGGCTGTCCAACCTACCGCTTCAAGGAAGAGGGGCCGCTAGCCAGGGCAGCGGCCGGCTCCCGGTACCGGCCGCAGCCCGTGGTTCGCACGGTGGTCTCGGGCTCGAAGGGGGCGAACGCCTTCCGGCCGCTCGTGCGCGCCTTGCATGACGCGCGGCGCACCGCGATCGACCGGATGGCTGCCGAAACCGCAGCGCTCGGCGGGCACGGCGTGGTCGGGGTACGGCTTACCGTCGCGCCGTTCCCGTCCGGAGGGCTGGAGTTCAGCGCACTTGGAACCGCGATCTGCGCTCCTGGCGGGCCACCAGTCCAGCAGCCATTCACCTGCGAGCTTTCCGGCCAGGAGTTCACCAAGCTGATGCTGGCCGGGTGGGCGCCGGTCGCCATCGCGCTGGGCATCTCGGTCGGGGTGCGGCATTGCGACGATCGCACTGCGTTCGAATCCACCGCAGGGGCCGCCTGGAACACCACCGAGGTCAGCGGCCATACCGAGCTGGCAAATCAGACCAGGCGGGACGCGACGGCCCTGCTGCGCAAAGACGTCCTGGCGCACCATGGGTCTGGGGTGGTGACCAGGGAGATGGAACTGCGGGTCGAAGAGTATGAGTGCAAGGGCCTGGAGGGAGCCAAGGACTACATGGCGCAGGCCACGATCGTCGGCACCGCGATCACCAGGTTTGGCCAGGATCAGGCGCGCTCCGAGCGCATCGCGAGCCAGATGGTCCTCTCACTCGGCGATCGGGACAGGCCGGCGGACTTCGCGGCGGGGGCCTGGGAACGGCCATGACTCAGGCAGGCGAACTGGGGGCCACGGCCATCGCCCATGACGCGCTGCACCGGCTGGGCGAACTCAAGGGCGGCAAGTCGGGGTCCGTCTTTATGTCCGACCTATCGGTCAACGAGTTCCTGCTAGTCCGGGAGGCCCGCTTCCGGCCTCTGGGCCTGGTGCTTGGCAGTTCGGTCTACCACGTCGGGCTGCAGGCCAAGTCGTGGCGGGTCAGCCAGGAGCTAGATGGGCTGTCGCACGTCATGTCCCGCGCGCGGGAGCTGGCGATGATCCGGATGAGAAAGGAGGCCATGGCGGTGGGCGCGGACGGGGTCGTCGGGGTGCGGCTCGACACCCAGGTGCATGACTTCGGCCCGGAGATCGCTGAGTTCGTGGCCATCGGCACCGCGGTCAAGGCTGAGTCGGGAGCGGGTGACGGCAAACGGAAGTGGCGGAATAACAAGGACCAGCCATTCACCTCGGACCTATCTGGCCAGGACTTCTGCGCTTTGATCAGGGCAGGCTACGCGCCGCTGGGAATGGTCATCGGCTCGTGCGTCTACCACGTTGCCCACAGCCAGCTCGGGACGGTGATCGGCAACATCGGGCGCAACGTCGAGCTCGAGCAGTTCACGAGGGCGCTGTATGACGCCCGCGAACTGGCGATGGGGCGGATACAAGCCGCGGCGCAGGCGCTTTCCGCCGAGGGAATCGTCGGCATGCGACTGCGCCAGAACTCGCACACCTGGGGCAGCCATACGACCGAGTTCCTCGCCATCGGAACTGCCATCCGGCCCCTGCGCGACAATCACCAGGTCGAGCGCCCCACCATGGTGCTGAATCTGGACCAGTGAGACATTTACCCGGAATGTCCAACCAGTTCGTGACTGACGGAGGGTGGTGCGGACGGCGTGGCGCAGGCGGCGGCCGCGATGGATTGCCGGATTCATCGGCTCCGGCAGGTCAAGGGCCGCGATGGGTTGCCGAATTCACCCCTGTTTCCCGGCTGAATTGCCGAATCCATCGCGCCGGCTGACGCCGCGGACGCGATGAATGCCCGAATCCATCGCACCGGCCGACCGCGTCACACACCGCCCCGCCGGCACCAACGGTTGCCGTAGTTGGCAGATCTGCCCACGCGACCGCGAGCTAGGGAAAGCCGCTGGGGCGATTGCCGCGCCGATCAGAATGAGCAGCAGCAGGACCAAGGCGGCGATAGCGAGCATGCGGAGGACCCGGGCCGCCCGCTGCTTAGGGGGCGGCGGCCCAGGCTGATAGTAAGGTGCTCCACGGTAGGCCGGTGGGAGTTGGGTCATCCATGGCTCCGTTCCCGCAGACTACGCTGCCGCAACGGTGTTCGGCCTGATTGTAGATCGCATCGCCGGTCGAGGTCGACAAGTCCAAGCGCCCCTACTCCGCTACCGGCCACTCCGGGAAGCGACCCACATGGTGTGCTCACGCGATATAGCTTCCTCGGCTTGATCGACGAAGTTCGCCCAGTCATCGGCGCTCATCTGCTCGTCGACCAATGTCGACACCTGGCGCAGTTCCCTGGCGGTGACGTTGTAGGCCGTGGCCAGCGTCCGGTACTGCCGCGATTGCACCCAGGCGCCAACGCCTGCGCTGACAGCGGCGAAGATGCCGAGCAGGTCGATCCCTGTCAGTCCGGATGCCTTGACCACCGCTCCGATGAAGCCCAGAGCTTCCGCGGTGATGACGACGGCGAGCCATTGCCGCGAACGGAGTTCCTTCTCATTGGACCGACTGGAATACCATGCTGTCTGCTGCTCAAGCCGTTCTTTCTTATACGCACGGATACGATCTGCCCTAGGTTCCCGGCGCAATGAGGCCATGGGCGCGGTGACCTCACCGCCTGGTGCCTGCGATATCGTCATCTTGATATACGTCAGCTCGTGGCTGATCTCGTGCATTCTTGTGACGAGCAGCCGCTTCGCCTCAGCGTCGGGCATTGACTCCGGAAACGGATTGCCGCCGACCGCGTATCTCCAGCTCAGGGTCTTGGCTGACTCCGCGGCGGCCCGGCTCTCGTACCACTCGCGCTCATCATGCACGCGTTCTTCAAAGAGACGGACGAAGATAGCTGCGATGAAGGCCAGGCCGCCAACCACGCCGGCGTAGTCCGCGCCGTGATGGCCAAGCCGCAGGGTAAACACTCCGGCGATCGCGGCGACAATGAGCAGCGCCAGCTGGAGCTGCAACTTTCTGATGAACCGCCGCTGAGCCTGATTGGCATTCTGGCTGGCATCCATGCAGAATGGCGACAGATTCGCATTCGAAAAGCCGGTCGCACCGGATTCAATTGTCAATCCCAGCTCCGCTTCCTTTCCGTGCCCGGCCCAATCACAGCTTTCGGGCTACACCGCAGATGAATGTCGCGGTGCGCGGCTCTACGTCTGGTGCTGGATCGTCGCCGTACCAGGTCCGAACCGAGGTCACGCCTGGGGGTATCAGCTCAAGGCCCTCGAGGAAGTTCGCGATGTCCTGCGCCGAATGGATATAGATCGGCGCGGCGGTGTACGCGGAGCTGAAGTTCTCAGCCTCAGAACGGCTGCCGGAGCCGATGGAGATGATCATGTAGCTGCCGGGGGCGACCGCCTTGGAGAAGGCGGCGGCCACCTTGCGGGCCGTGCGGGCGTCGGCGAAGTGCAGGACGCCGGAGAGGATCACGCAGGTGGGCTCGGCCAAGTTGATCAGCTTAGTCAGCCCGGCATCGGCGAGAATCCCCGCTGGGTTGCGCATGTCGCCAGGCACCGCGATCACCCCCGGGCCCGTGGCCAGCAAGCCGCGGGCGTGCGAGATCACCACCGGGTCGTTGTCTACGTACGCCACTCGCGCCCGCGGGTTGACCTGCCGGGCGATGTCGTGCGTGTTCAACGCGGTCGGCAGGCCAGCGCCCACGTCGATGAACTGCTTGATCCCGTGCGCCGCGACATACCTCACCGCGCGTCCGAGGAACTGCCTGTTCTCCCTGGCCATCTGAGCGGAAACCGGGTTGACCGCCAGCATCTTCTGGGCTAGCTCACGGTCGGCCGCGAAGTTGTCCTTTCCGCCCAGCCAGTAGTCCCACACTCGGGCGATGTTCGGCTTCGTCGGGTCGAATGGCTCCACCGCTTTCCGTTCCCCTCCAACCTGCCCCGTTGGCCACTCCACCCCTTCATCATGCTCCTGCGAAGGGTAGCGGATTGGTCGCTAGGGCCAAATCTGAGTAGTCGTTACTCAGGTGCTCCCCGACGCCGGTGACTTACAACGGAGCGAGAGCGGGCCGGGCGGCTCGCTCGCCGAGGAGGGCGAGAAGTCATGGTTCCCGGTGCTGGTGAACATCACAGCGAGGCCGATCTGCTGCATGACCTGGCCGCGGCCGCGTACTGGCGCAGCGACGTCGCGCTCGGGATCCCGGTGGCCGAGCGGGCGCTCATGTTGCGCACCGGCGTTCTCGGCGCCGTCCATAGCGAGGTCGCACGGGATCTGAGCATTCTCGGTGCCCTGTACCACTTGGCTGACCGGAACGCCGACGCCGACGAGTGCTACCGGCGCGCGCTCGCCATCGCCGAGAACTGCTACGGTCCCGATCACGTCGAGGTCGCCACGACTTGCGCCAATCTCGCAGCCGTGCGCACCGGCCACGGTGACTACGACGTCGCCGAGGCACTGTGCCGCCGTTCGCTGCGAATACTCCAGGCCCAGCTTGGCCCGGAGAACGCCGACGCCGGACTGGCCATGCTGAACCTCGCCGCCGCCATCGCCGGCCAGGACCGACTGGCGGAGGCATCCGCGTTCGCCGACTGTGCCCGAGCCA
Organism: uncultured Actinomycetota bacterium; assembly: GCA_963769145.1. Classification (GTDB taxonomy): domain Bacteria; phylum Actinomycetota; class Actinomycetes; order Streptosporangiales; family Streptosporangiaceae; genus Chersky-822. The sequence continues at coordinate 943,653 of CAVYKS010000004.1, read as the reverse complement.
TCCTCAGCGAACGGCTCCCCGACGATCATCCGTACGTACAAGCAGCCCGCCAGGCGGTGAACTATTACCAGGGCCAGTGCCGCCGAGCACATCACTCGCTTGAGTTCGCAAACGCCGGCGCGGGCGCGGGCGCAGGCGTCTCATAGGGCTCCGCCTATCCACGCCACCGACGCGAACAGCAGCCGCTTCGGCCGTGATAGAGGCCAGCACTGTTGTTAACGCTCACATTCTTTGGTCAGGGCTACAGTTGGGTGCAGCCTGATCCCTCTATAGCACCAAGTGAGGAAGCACGTGGCCAAGCCCGCCCGCGGGCCGGCGATGACGGACGTCGCCAAGCTGGCGGGCGTCTCCCATCAGACGGTCTCACGCGTCCTCAACAGCCATCCCAACGTCCGCCAGCGAACTCGGATCAGGGTGCAGGCCGCGATCACGGAGCTTGGTTACCGGCCTAACCAGCCCGCCCGTCTGCTCGCCACCGGAACGTCCCAGGTCATCGGCTTCGTCTCGCGCTCGTCGACGCTCTACGGTCCGGCCTCGATGATCACCGCGCTGGCCGAGGCGGCGTTGGAGTACGGGTTCGCGGTCAACGTCGAGAGCGTCCGGACCCTTGATCGCAAACCGGTCGCGGACGCGATCGGCCGCCTGCTTGATCAGCGGGTCGCCGGCATCGTGGTGATCGTGCCGGTCGAGTCGGCCAACGACGCGCTTGATGACCTGCCCGACGACATCCCCCTCGTGAACGTCGACGGCGACCCGAGGCGGCCCACCGAACTGGTGACCGTAGACCAGGAGGCTGGCGCGCGGGCGGCGACCGAGCACCTGCTCGCGGCCGGGCACCGGACGGTCTGGCATGTGTCCGGACCGGGCAACTGGTTCGACAGCCAGGGTCGGGTGGCCGGGTGGCAGCAGGCCCTCGCCGATGCTGGCGCCGACATCCCGCCGGTCATGCCCGGCGACTGGTCGGCGGCCTCCGGCTACCGGGCCGGCCAGATGCTGGCCAGGATGAACGACGTGACGGCGGTGTTCGCCGCCAACGACCACCTCGCGCTGGGCATCCTGCGGGCGCTGCACGAGAAAGGCCGCCGGGTACCCGAGCACATCAGCGTGGTCGGCTTTGACGACGTGCCCGAGGCGGGATACTTCATCCCGCCGCTGACGACGATCCGCCCGGATTTCGACGCCGTCGCCGCCGCCAGCCTCGACCTGCTGGTTGCCCAGATCCGCAGCGGCCACCGCCTTGGTGACCGCCGGATACTAGCGCCGACGCTCGTGAGCCGCGACAGCGTAGCGCCCCCGGGGTAATTTCACGGGAGATGCCACTGCTGGTTGGTGCCACCGTTGCAAGTCCAGAGCACTAGCTGGGTGCCGTTGGCGGTGTTGAAGTTGGGGTCGTCCAGGCACTTGCCCGAGGCCGGGTTGACCAGCTCTCCGTTCTCGGCCTGCCACTGCTGGTTGGCCCCGCCGTTGCACGTCCACCACTCGATCAGCGTGCCGTTGGCGGTCTTCGCGCCGGTGATGTCCATGCAGCCACCGTCGATCTGGAGGGTCCCGTTGCTCGCGACCGTCCAGTTCTGCGCGCCGATGTTGCCGTCGCAGGCCCACATCTGCACCTTGTTGCCGGGGGTGCCGCTGGCGTTGTTGTTGTCAACGCAGTCGGCGTTGTCGTCGCCGGCCACGATCGGGCCGGTGACCGAGCTCGCCAGCGAGTAGCCGACCGAGACGATGTTCGCTTGCACGGAATTGTCAGCGGCGTCGGTCGGGTAGCCGGAAGTCATCACCCCTTCGAAGAACGACCCAGCCGATGAGTTGCTGTTGTCGCCGCCCGTTCCGAGGATGATGGCGCCCTCGGCGTGCATGGGCGCGTAGCCGCCCAGGTTGGGCAGCGCTCCGCTATACCAGGTGGTCAGACCGCCCGACTGGGCGTTGCCTCCCTTGATCGCGTAGGTGATCGTCCCGTTGTTCTTGAGCAGGGCGGTGACGAACGTGGAACTGTTGCCCTTGTTGTTCGTGTCGGAGCCGTTGCCCCCCGCGAACAGCCCGTTCTCCAGGTCCGCCTGCACCCAGGGGCCTGCTCCCGAGCACGGGGCGAACCAGCATTCCGAACTGAAGTTGATCGCGTCCATGTGGCCGTTGCCGTTGTCGCGGCTGTTCGTCTCCGCGTTCCCGTAGTCGAAGCAGCACCCGCCGTTGACGTGGGTGCCGCTGGTCACCATGTACTCGCCCTGGGCCTGCGAGCCGGTCGCGACCCCGGTCGTGGCGTTGTCCCGGTAGCCGACGCCGGGAGTCACGAACACGCCGTAGACCTGGTGACCGCCGGCCATCACCGGCAGCGCGGACGCGTTCGCCCCGACATCCTGCCCGCCATTCCCGCCGGGTCCGGCGATTGTGAGGTTGTTGTGGCTCGGGGACTGATCGAAGATTTCGGTGATCGTGCACGTGGTACCCGCGCAGAACGAGTTCTGCGCCGCCGCGTTCGCGTACCCGCCAGCGGCGAGCGTGCCGATGTTCAGCGTGGTGCCATCGGATGAACGTTTAACCTGGTACAACGGCCCGTTGTAGCTCGCGTAGAGCGCTCGGGTGGTGCTGTGCGCGGCGACGCAGGGAGTGCCTGCCGCGGCGTAGATGTCGCACGGCAGCATCGTCGCCGCCTGGGACGCTGTAGTGCCAACCGCCATCCCAACCGCCATGCCAGCGGTCAGCGCGACCGCGGCACCGGCGATCAGCAGCACCTTGCGTAAGTGCGTTAATCGAGACCGAACGGTCATCGTGAGCCTCCTACCTCCTGGTGAGCGTGCCTGAATTGGCCGCGTCGCACCGCTGCGACCTGGGCTTTCATCTCTGTTAACGCTAACAACGTTGTTCGTCATCATGAACCGCCACGAAACGACTGTCAAGGACGCTCCGCCATCTGCTGAGCAGCGGTAGCGTGATGGCTCACGATCTGTTAGGGGAGCCATTCATGCCGCTGTTCTCAAATCAACCCAGTTCCAATGCCGCAATCTGGGAGCCGCAGGCCGCCGACTCCAGGCTCGCGAACACGGCGGGCGCGGCCGACGCCGGCGTCTTCACCTCCGACCTTTCCGTCTCGGAGTACGTGCTGCTGGGCGAGGCGGGTTTCGAGCCGCTCGGCTTCGTGGTCGGCTCGTCGATCTACCACATCGGGATCCAGGTCGGCCGCTGGTCGCAAAACCAGGAACTGCAAGTTCTTACCCAGGCCATGTACAACGCCAGGGAACTGGCGATGGCCAGGATGCAAGCCGAGGCGGACCACCTCAACGCCGACGGCATCGTGGGCGTTAACCTGCGAATGCAGATGTACGCCTGGGGTCAGGGCGCGCTGGAGTTCGTGGCCACCGGCACGGCGGTGCGGGCGCTGGCCGGTACGGGCGCGCACAAGGCACCCAATGGACGGGCCTTTACCTCGGACCTGTCGGCTCAGGACTTCTTCCGGCTGCTGGCCGCCGGCGCGGTCCCGGTCGCGTTCGTTCTCGGCACCTGCGTTTACCACATCGCTCATCAGGGCGTCATGCAGAGCCTGCGGCAGGCGGGCCAGAACCAGGAGATGCCGCAGTTCACCCAGGGTGTCTACGAGGCCCGCGAACTCGCGCTGTCACGCATGCAGGCCGAGGCCACCCAGGCCGGCGCGTCCGGCATCGTCGGTGTGACCGTGGAAGTCAAGAACCACGTCTGGGGCGAGCACGCCACCGAGTTCCTGGCTACCGGCACCGCGATGCGACGGCTGGCGGATGCGCACCGCCTGCCGGAGACCACGCCGAAGCCAACCTTCACCCTCGGCCTGGACAACTAGCGGCGCAGGAGGTCCGATGCCGGAAGTCGTGGCTGGGCTCTCGGATGCTATTAGCGCAATCCGTTCCGAACTCACCAAGGCTATGAATTCAGCCGCAGAAAGCGATATCCGCTTCCGGCTGGGTCCAGTCGAACTCGAGTTTGAGATTGAGGCCCGCAAAGACGCGGGTGCTGATGCCGGAGTCAGGTTCTGGGTTCTTTCTGCTGGTGTCAAGGGTGATGTTTCGGCCGGCTCGACGCACCGCATCAAGCTCGTTTTGCAGCCGGTCGCGCCGGACGGCACGGATGTCGAAGTCGCGGCGGAACGGTCAGGGCCTCCGCCCCAATGGCGGCTCGTGGCTCTTAGGAGCGGGTCTTAGGAAAGGCGAGCGGTATGTCGTTCGAGCCGGGACGGGTGGTGCTGGTGTGGGCGCAGGGGCCTGCCACCGCGAAGACCGGCTCGGGTTACTTGATGACGCCGAGGCTGGTGCTGACCGCCAGTCACGTGCTCAGTCCGCTCATGGAGCACCGGCCGACCGCGCGTCAGCGACGATGCACCGTCCGGCCGTTGCGCTTCACCGAGGGCACCGCCGACTACGAAGCCCAGGTCGTGTGGTCGGCCGACGACTTGGACATCGCGCTGGTGCGGGTCACGGATCCGCGCTGGAGACCTGACCCGGTGCGGCAGACGTGGTGGGCCCCGGTGACCGGCACCGAAGAAGTCTCGGTCACTGGCCTGGGATTCCCTGGGTTCCAGCGCGACGACACCGAGCAGCTGGTCGCCCGGATCCGGCCGCTGAGCGGACTGGTCCGAGAACGGCTTGAGGTTGTTGTCGACGATCCGCCGGCTTCTCCGCCCGACGGCGGGTCGCCATGGGCGGGGATCTCCGGAGCCGCGGTGTTCGCGGCGGACATGCTCGTCGGGGTGATCCAGAGTGATCCAGCGGGCACGGCACACCATCGGCTGCGCGCTGTGCCGGCCTCGCTGTTCGCCGAACGCGACGATTTCGTCGGGCTCGTGACGGAGGACGGAGGCCGCTCGGCGCTCCAGCGTTCGCTGCTGCGGCGACGCCAGATCGATGACCTGCTCGAACTAGGTGTAGCCGACAGCGGGCGGCTGGCGATCGTGGCGGAGGTCGACCCGTATGCGCTGCGGATCACCGGGACGCCTTATGGCGGGCGCGGGTACCGTCGTGATCCGTACGTGGCCAGGGACAGTGACGAGCTGCTACGGACCGCTCTGCGGCGATCGAGCTTCGTTGTGGTCATCGGCCCGTCGAAGGCGGGCAAGTCGCGCACCGCCTTCGAGGCGGCGCTGGCTGTGCTGCCAGTCGCTGTTCTCCTAGTTCCGCGGCCGGGCCGACGGGCCTTGGAAGAGCTAGGGGACGGCGACCTCCTCGACACTTGCTGCCCAGGGCAGCAGGTCGTGGTGTGGCTGGATGACCTTGAGCGCTTCCTTGCTCCCGCAGAGGGACTCGACCCCGGGCGTCTGGCTCAACTGAGCGGGCGCAGTCCGCGGCTGGTTGTGCTCGCGACGCTGCGGACTGATCAGCTTTCGCTGCTAGCGCAGCCCGGCACCACCGAGATCGACAAGGGAGTTCGCCAGCTTCTGGCGGCGGGCGAGCAGGTGCGTCTTGAGCTATCCCTCTCCGACGAAGAACGCGCACGGGCAGCCTCGTCCTACCCGGAAGAGGACTTCACCGGCGGCGTCGGTATCGGGGAGCGACTGGTCGCCGGGCCGCTTCTCCGGGAGAAATGTCTAGCCGCGCGCGACGACCAGCCGATTCGATGGTGCTTCGTGCAGGCCACCGTCGACTGGCGGCGGATAGGCATGCCGCGCGCGATTCCCGAGTCCGCACTGCGAAAGCTGACTGACCGCTATCTAGCCACCCAGGCGCCGAACGCTGAACTGACCGACGAGAGCTACCGGGACGCCAGGGCCTGGGCCCTTGAGCCGATCGCCGGTGGCTGGGGCCGGATCGGGCTGCTGAGCAGGGACCCGGACGCGGAGCCGCCGGGACTCGAAGCGATCGACTACATCGTCGCGAGCATAGACGGCGACGATCCCAGGATCGAGACACCGGTGGACCAAAGGGCTTGGGAGACCGGATTGCGAGAAGCCAGTGCAGCCGAGACCGACGCCATCGCCTATGTTGCTCGCGCCCGCGGCGCGGCCGACGTGGCCGAACAGGGCTGGCACTCGCTGGCGGCGAACGGCGATCACGAGGCGGCCAGCAGGCTCGGCACCTTGCTCATGGAGCGCGGTCGCACCGAGGAGGCCGAGCTTTGGCTGAGCCGGGCCGCAGCCGCCGGCTATGCGGGCGCGATGAACAACCTCGGCGTGCTGTTCGCGAACCAAAACCGGGTCAAGGACGCCGAGCGCTGGTATCGCAACGCCGCCGAGCGCGGAATCATCGACGCCATGGCCAATCTGGCCGAACTACTCTCCAGCCAGGGCAAGAACGACGAGGCGGAAAATTTTTACCGGCAAGCTGCCCGTGGCGGTCACTGGTTCGCGCTGGGAAATCTCCACGCGATCTTGTCGTGGCAGGGCCGGGTAGCGGAGCTCGAACAGGAATATCGCGAAGCCGCTAGCTCTGGAGACAGGCAAGCCATGTCCAACCTCGGCATGGTGTTCGCCGGCGAGGGGCGAGCTGAGGAAGCTGAGCACTGGTATGGCCTGGCGGCCGACGCCGGCGACATCGGCGCCATGTACCGGATGGGCGTGATGCGCCAGGTCCAGGGGCGGCTGGACGAGGCCGAGCACTGGTACCGTTCGGCCGCCGACAGCGGGCAGATCGATGCCATGGCCAGCCTCGGCCAGATGCTGGCCGACCGCGGCGACACCCACCAAGCGCAGCGGTGGCTTCGCCAGGCAGCCAACATGGGCAGCTACGAGGCGAAGGTGCGCCTTGACGCCTTTACCTAGAACCCCTGGAAGAGCGACCGCGCGTTTGGGTAAGCGCGGGCGGTCGCCTCTGGTGCCTGGCCGGCTCGCACTTGACGCAGGATGTCCGCGGACAGCAGGAGGGCTTCGTGATGGCAGTCCCGTAGTGCTTCCGGTCCTTCCAGCACGGCGATCAGCAGCGCGGTACCGACAGGCTCGACGGCGAACAAGATGGCGATGCCGGCATCTTCCGGCGCGCCGGGTCGCAGTTCCATCAGGCCTTCTGGCCAGGCCTGATGACCTAGCTCCTGCTCCATCTTGGCCGTAAGCTCGTCGAGTCTCGCCTGCGCCGCGCCAATAGTCTCGTCGGCGTTTTCTGCCTGCCGGTCATCTTCGCTGGTCAAGTCCGAGGCAGCGATGGACTTGGTGACCAGCAACGTCGAGTGCGCCGCGACGAAACTCGCCGTCAGGACCTCCTTGCGGACGCGGAACGAATCGGCGCGCGCCTGCGACCGCCGACTGGCTTCGGTCAGCTGATCCCTGGCCTTGATCACCCCGGGCAGCAGTTGCCGCAGCCGAGCCGCCTGCCGCTCGATCGCCGCCAATTGGTCCGCCACCCGCTCCGCCTCCTCGGCTGACGCCCGCGCCGCCTCCTCAGTCGTCCCTGGGCCTAGCGCACGTCGGTATCGATCCTGCAGCTTGGCTCGCGCCAACTCCAGATCGGCCAGGTGATCTTGGATGTCCTTGGCCAAAGTGGCCGCCTCCGCCACGCTTCGGCGCAGCAGGTTCGTTTGTTCCAGCGTCGCGTGGTAAAACCCGTCGAGCGTCTCGGCCAGCGCCCACGGCCAGGCATCCGCCGTGGACACCACCAGCGGATCGGCGAGAGCGGCCCCATCGGTCATCAGAGAGGTCAGCGCCTGCCCTACGCCGACAGCCGCGGCCGGCTCCCGGCGGCGAAGATCTACGAGCCAGTCGTGAATCTCGTCGGACATCCGCAGTGTGTAGCCTTGGCTTCCGCCATCGGCCTCCGCCGCCTCGTGCGTGCTCGCCGGGTTATTGTGCTCGGCCTGGACCGCGCGCCGGGCCGCCGCATAGGGCTCACCCGTCTCCGCCATCCGCTTGCGGGCGGCTGCCTTTACCTTGTCGTGCGACATCGTGCCTCGATTTGGCGGCCAGTCCCCGGCGTCCGGCCACCGCGCAGAGTGATCACGATGAAAAGGAAGGAATCCACGCAAGGGCTGCGCCGCTCTTGTCCTTCATCGCTACCCCAGCGCCGGGCCGACATAGCTCGGATCAGGCAGGCGTGGCTGCCACCGTCAGCATACGCCCAGCACGCCAATCACCCATGAAGGTGAAATGTCACGAACGCGCTGCCCCGTCGACACCAACGTCGGCCCGTTGCTTTTGTCCCGGGCTGGTGCCAAACGACAACGTCGGCCGACGTTGCGGCCCTATCGCCATGTCACGGAGCCTGAGTTGATCTTGAAGGCCCGCTACGTTGTCGTCGCACTGAGCGTAGGAACAGCAACGTCGGGCCGACGTTGCTGCGGCGGCAGTAGCGGTGCCATTGGTCGCGCATCGCCGCCCCGGTCAGGGCCAGGGCGGCTGTTACGACGGCGTACCAGGCGACGGTCACACCGTGGGCGGTGGCGGGCGGGTCGACCAGGAGTCTGGCGCTGGTCGGCAGGTACCAGGCGAGCGCGATGGCGACGAAGCTTACCGGTGCGGCGACGGCTCCGCCGAGGTCAGCGTAGCGGGAGCGGTCCACGCACGCGGCGACGGCGATGGCGACCGCGCACCAGCCTGCGAGCTGGGCTATCAGCGGGTATACGGCGGGCGGGTCGCCGAGAGCGTGCGGCGGGATAGTGTGCGGCGGGATGATTCGTGACGGGACGGTGTGGATCATGATGCGCAGTTGCGCCCAGCCCGTCACCACAAGGACTGGGGCGGCCAGCAGGAGGTGACCGGTCGGGGTCACCCAGGCTGGGACCGGGGTGGCCTGTGTCAGCGGCCGGAACGGGGCGCGCAGCAAGAACGCAAGCACCGCAACGGCGGGGAGGAACGCGATGCGGACGGTGCCTTGGTCGAGCGGCCGGTGCGAGGTGCCGGCGACGTGAGCTAGCAAGGCGAGGAAGGCCAAGCCAGCCATGCAGCCGGTGAGCAGCGTGACCCAGGGCATCGAACGGACGACGTGCCGGGCGAGCAGAGGCACCGCGCCGAGCCGTCCGACGCCCAGTCGCCTCACGCCGAACCGCCTCACGCCGAGCCGCCCGAAGCAGAGCCGTCCGAAGCAGAACCACAGACCGGGCTGTCAGGCCCGCCGTTCGGCGCGATGCTGACGCCACGCTTGGGGATCCCGGGAAGAAAAGGCGGGACGGGGACGCTCGGCATCCGGATGCCGAGAGCGGCGGTGAGCTGGGCGTCCGTGGTGCTCGGGTTCAGCCATCGACTCCACCCGTCCCCGAGGACGCTTTCGACCCGCCGCTCGGGCAGGCTCGTCATCTTGTGTGCGAGCAGGTATCCGGCGAGCGTGTTTTGCGGCAGGGATCCGAATGGGTCAAGCTGACCGGCGTCCGCTCCGGGATAGGCCCAAACGGCCACGAGGGTGTGGCGGACCTCCGATCCGTTGAAGCCGCGGCTGGGCCAGCCCTTGGCGAGCTCGCCGGCTCGCGGGTGGGTGGCGACAATGGCGAGCCAGAGCGCGATCGCCTCCCGAGCCTGGTCAAGTGGCACGCACGGCAGGCCGTTGGGGGTGGCCGACGGGAAATGGGTGATCCACTCGGCGGTGGCCAGGGCGAGGTTGAAACGCGCGTCGGCCAGGCCGGCACCGGCAGCGGGCCACGCTCCGACCGGCAGGTAGATCGCCGACGGCCCGCCGGCAGTAGCCGGCGACCGGCGCAACTGCGCTCCCCAGCGCGACAACTGCCCGGCCGGATGACCATGCGTGAGCGCTGAATCAGGCAGGCCAAGCGATACGACCTGGCTGAGCGTCATCGGGTGATCAGGCAACGCGGGCAGGTGCGTGAGCACTCCGTTGACCGGCGCTTCCAGCGATGGCAGCAGCGAGCCGAAGCCGGGATAAAGGCAGTACCGGACGTGGTTGGCGGTCGTGCATCGCTGCGCCGGGGCCGGGTTGGCTGCGACGGCCACCAGGTGGTTCAGGCCGGCGGTGGGGACCGGCCGAAGCTGGACGGCCCCGGCTAGGACGATCACGACCACCCCGAGCACGCCGGCCGCCCCCAGCCCGCCCCAGCCCCGGCCGCACCCGTACCCCGCGTACCCCGCGCCCTGCGGACCGTCACCAGCAGCGCCACAACCGCAGCCAAGACGGCGATGCCGACCAGTTCGACCACGTGCGCCCCGCCGGGCGGATACCCAGCGAGCGGACCGGGAAGCTGATTGAGCTGATCCTGCTTGACCTCCCAGGGCAGCAGCCAGATGACCGCTCCAGAAAACCGGTTCGACTGCGACGTGACACCGAACAGCACCAACGCGCCGAGCACCCCCGCCAGCGGATGCGGGAATCGGGTGCCGATCGCGATCCCGATCGCTCCGACAGTGATCACCAGCAGCAGCCCGCCTACGAGCACCGCGATGCTCGGGGTGCCGATGGCGCCGAGCAGCACCAGTCCCCCGGTGGCGAGGCCGAGCAGCAGCAGGCTGGCCGGCACTACCCCCGCCAGACCAGCAAGCTGAGCGGCGGTCCGGGTCCCGGCTGTGGCGGGGAAGCTGGCGTACAGGTCAGCCAGGCCGTCCCGGCGGGCTCGTCCGGCCGCGAGCTGGGCGGCCACCAGAACGGCTAGGCCAAGGACAAGCTGGCCGATGCCGATCTGCCAGGCGGCGTTCCACCACAATGGTTCGGTCGGCCAGATCAGCACCCAGAGCACGGCAGCGGCTACCAGCAGCCCAGCCGCCACCAGAACGCTGCCGACCAGCAGCCGGGCCTCCACTTTTGCCAAGGCCAGCACCGTCATCGCACACCCGCCACGTGGGATAGCACCAAGTAGCCGTCCTCGACCGTCGGCGCCACTGGCTCGGCCCCGCTCGGCGGCTGATCGCCGACGTGCCGCCATCGGCCGTCGCCGCCACGCCAGGACAAGTGGGCGCGCGGGTCGCGCTCGTCGGCGGCCCACACTCGCCCGGCGGCGATGGCGGCTAGCTCGGACGGCGTGCCCGCGAAACGAACCTTCCCGGCCAGCAGCACGATGACCTTGGGGCAGATCGCGGCGATGTCGTCGGCCTGGTGGGTTGACAGCACGATCACCGGCTCGCCCGGCAGGCCGGACAGCAGCTCCCGGAACCGCAGCCGCTGCTCCGGGTCCAGGCCAGCGGTCGGCTCGTCCAAGATCAGCAACTCGGGCTGACCCAGCAGCGCCTGGGCGATCCCCAGGCGCTGCCGCATGCCGCCGGACAAGGTGCGAATCCTGGTGCGGGCTCGACTCTCAAGCCCGATGGCGGCCAGCACCCGGGCCACTTCCTCGGTCCGCCGCCCTCGGTCGGTGATCTCCTTGAGGATCGCCACGTAGTCGAGAAACCCAGCGACCGTGAAATGCCGGTGGTACCCAAGGTCCTGCGGGAGGTAGCCGAGCCGACGCCGGATCTCCACCCGCTCAGCCGTGTCCCGAGGGTCCAGGCCGAACACCGACACCTGTCCCGCGTCGGGCTCGTTGACGGTGGCGAGGATCGACAACAGCGTCGTCTTCCCCGCGCCGTTCGGTCCGAGCAGGCCGGTGATCCCTCGCTCCAGGGTGAGATCGACCTCGTCCAGCGCCACTGTGGTGCCGTACCGCCGGGACAGGCCGTCCACGCTGATAGCCGCGGCACGCACGTTCAGGGTCATCTATCTCATCCATCCCAACTTGAGTCCCAGCTCGAACCGGTCATGGCGCAGATACAGCACCACGGCGGAGGCACACAATACGGCGGCGCACGCGAACTGGGCGTTCGGCTGCACGATCAGGAGCGGAACGCGGGTTAGCGACAGCAGCAACGCGGGCAAGGCCCACAACGCTCCCGCAGTGATCGCGGCGGCGCGGGGGTCCATGACCGTCGCAGCCGCGAGCGCGAACGCGCACAACGCCAGCGACGGCAACAGCAACGCGACCGGAAGCCAGCCGGGTCCGGGCACCACGAAGGCGGCACCGGCCACCGGAATCAGCGCGGCGGCCAGCGCGGAGACCGAGCGGACCAGCAGCAAAGTCACGCCGGAGAACGGGGCAGCGACAGCCAGCCGGTAAGCGGGGTCGAACATCGGCAAGAACGCCGCCACCACCCCCGCCAGCACCAGCAGAGGTGCGACGAGCAGGAACGGCGCCAGGACCGCCGGACCACGGTAGCCGGGCCCGACCAGCCGCACATGTCCGCCTCCGGAAACCCAGCCGAACCTGACCGCCGCGGCTTCGCCCGCTACCACCGCCAGCACGCCCACCACGGACAACAGCCAGGACCGGCGCAACGACGGGGTCGCCGCGACCAGGTCAGGCAGGTAGTCGGGGAGGCCGAGCCAGCCGAGCAGGCGCCGGACCCGCCCCCGGTCGGGGAGCGCGAGGCGCACCAGCAGCACGGACCGGTTGCGCGCCAGCCGATCGCCGTCGACGTGCGCCGAGAGGGCGCAGCGACATGACTCGCACCCGGTCAAGTGCGCCTCCACTGACCACACGGCGACCGTCTCGCCGATCCCAGTGGCGTAGCCGGCCAGGAGGTCTTCACCAGGATGCGGGTTCGTCATCATGCCCCCTCAGCGAGCGCGGCGCGCAGCGCCACCCGGGCGCGGTGGCAGCGGGACTTGACGGTTCCCTCTGCCACGCCCAGCAAGACCGCCGCTTCCGCGCAGGTCAGTCCGTCCAGCACGGTCGCCTCGATGGCACCGCGCAGTTCCGGAGAAAGATTGGCCAGGGCCTGACCCAGGCGACCGTGCTCGATGCCGACCAGCACCTGGTCCTCGGCCGAGACGACGACTTCCGACTCTGCCGTCCGAGTCTGGGCCCCGCGCCAGGGCAGCCGGCGACGGGCACTGCTCTCCCGGCGCATCGCGTCGATCAGGCGGCGGATGCCAATCCCCCAGATGAACGCGGCCACGTCGCCGCGCCCTCGGTAAGCGTCAGCCTCGCGCCACACAGCGAGGAACGTGTCCTGGACGGCGTGGTCGACCACATCCGGCATCGCGCACCGCCGGGTCAGCCGGACAGTTAGCCAGCCCGCATGCCGGTCATACAACGCGGCCAGCGCCCCGTCGTCGCCGCGCCCCACCGCACGCAACAGCGCCACGTCGTCGAGCGTCTCGGCTTCGGGCCTCATGCACTTACTGTCGCAGCAACAGCCCGGTTCGGTTCCCTACAGCAGCGCCCGGATCACGGGTCAGTGATCGTCATAGTGGAAGCGGCAGGCGATGATGGCGATCGTGTCTGGCTGGATGTCATACACCAGACGGTCCTTCTCGGTTATTCGCCGCGACCACACCTCACCGCCGAGCTGCTTGAGGCGTTCCGGCTTGCCGGTACCGGTTCGTGGCGTTCGCAGCGTTTCCGCGGTCAGCCGGATGATCTTCGATAGCACCTTGGGGTTGATCGTCGACCAGGCTTCGAGGTCTTCGGCGGCAGTGGACGTGACCGACAGCTTCACCCGTCGGCCTCGGCCTCGAAGCGGGCAGCCAGTGCCTCGACGTCGGTGAGTTCAGCCCGGCCGTCGCGGGCCTCGGCCAGCCCGCGCAAGAGGTGCGAGGCGTTGGCGCGGGTAGAGAATAGGTGGAGGGTCTCCTGCAGCGACTCGTAGTCCTCGGCGGACATCAGGACGGCGTTGCCGCCGTGGCGCGCGACGATCTCGATGACGATGTGATCCTCGTTGACCTGCCGGATCAGCGGGAATAGATGCTCACGAGCGTGGCTGACGCTCACCGCGGTCACAGAAGCTCACCTCACTTGTACAGACTTCCTGTACAAGTTTAGCAAGTACTGATGACTCCGGGGGGTTAGGCGGCGGAGCGTGGTGCGGGCCGCCGCGATGGATTGCCGAATCCACCCCTGTTTTCCCGACTGGATTGCCGAATCCATCGCACCGGCTGATGCCGCGGACGCGATGAATGCCCGAATCCATCGCACCGGCTGATACGCCGGCGCCAATGGTTGCTGTAGTTCTCCGGCCTGCCAAACCGAAGGTGCGCTCGCAGATCATCCGCGCCACGGCCGGGCGGGCTGGGGCAGCGACGGCGGCGTCAAGAAGGGCGGCGGGCTCTGCAAGTCGAGCGCCTCGAGCGGATCAACCGCGGCCGCGTCGCGGCGGGTAAGCGGCGGGAGGTTCCACTTGCGCTCGATGAGCTTGAGCACCGAGGTGTGGTCGTAGACCTGCTTGGTGACATGCCCGGGCTTGGCGTACGGGGAGACGATCACCGCCGGGACCCGGAATCCGAGCCGGTCATAGGCCGGCGGGCCGGCGTCGGCTAGCTCGATTCGCTTTCCGAAGCTGGTAAACCGCAGCAGGCGCAGCAGAGGGAAACGTTTCATGGGGCTCTGGCCGGGCACGTCGTCCGGCTCGGGCGCCTCGGGCGGCGAGACGTGATCGTAGTATCCCCCGTGCTCGTCGTAGAGCCAGACCAGCAGCGTGTCGGGCCAGCCTTTGCCGTGCATGACCGCGTTGATGACCTTGGCCGCGAAGCCTTCTCCCGCCTGGACGTCCTGCGGGTTCTCCTCCGAGCAGCGGCCGAAGTCGGGATCGACAATGCTGACGGCGGGCAGCCGGCCCGCGCGAGCGGCCGGCCAGAACTCGCCGACGGGACGCACGTGGTTGACCGACCGCAGAAACCCCAGCGGATACAGCGTGGCGGTGGCCTGCAGCTTGCTTTGCGCAGCCGGAATGAGCTGGGGGAAAAGCCCGGCCAGCACTCCGCCAAGCGCGCGGAGGAAACGAAGGCCGCGAGTATCTGTCAGCCGCCGCCAGTTGACCTTGACCGGGGAGATGTGATGGTAGTTCACCCAGCTAATGCCGTGGGCGGACAGCCGGTCGAAAATCGTCCCGGCGACCGGGTAGTCGATCATGCCGAACGGCAAGTCGTCAATGAGCCCGTGCGCCGTGCCCGCGATAAGGAACCGGCGGTTGGGGAAGGTGGGACCGAGGCAAGAAGAAAACCACCGCGTTGCCAGCGGGAAGGTCGTGGCGAGCCCGTAGTAAAACGGCAGATCTTCACCACGCCAGTAAGTCATGGCGATCGCGGGGTCCCGGCCGCTCACGGTCTCTTCAACGCTGCGCACAAATCCGCCGCAGGTACCGTTCTCCCACTGGATATGACTGGCATTCCAGCTTTGGGTAGGCACGTTTTTCTGCTGCCTGGTGCCAGCGAAATGACGCATCGGGACTTCGGTCCCGTCGCGGGCCAGGTTGACCGGACTGGGCAGGCCGTCTGGGCCAAGGGGCAGGCCATCGCCGCCCCGGCCCGGTGGCAGCATACCCAGGTAGTTGTCGTAGGAGTGGTTCTCCATCATCAAGATGACGATGTGCTTGATCTGCGGAAGACAGTCGCTGCCAACCGGCATCGACGGCTGCGGGCGCCGGTCTGGATTGACGCCAAGCCGGGCAAGCTTCCGCTGTGCCGCCGCCGTCTCGATTCGGTTCAGCATCCCCACAGCGTCTCAGATCGGGCAGGCCGGAGCGCCTAAGTGCCTTGCGCGCCAATGATCGCGTCGGCAGACTAACGGTACCCGGCGATCGCCGAGTGCCGCTTTCGTGGGATTACCAGGAACCCGTAATGACAGATACAGAAGCCGCCGTAACGTCTCTGACTACGGCGCAACTGGCGCTCTACGCTGGCTGGACGATGGCGGTGCTGAACACTACGGACCCGCAGCAGACGGGGGAGCCACCGCCAAAGCTACCCACAGTTCACGAATTGTCTGGGCCAGGGCGCAGGAAAGTTGAACTCGGCCGCCTGCAGCGGGTGCTCGACAGCCTCGCCGAATTGCCGAGATCATCGGAAATAACGGCAAAAGCCGAACAGGTGAAGCCGGCTAACGATGATTTCCTGGATAGCCTGCGCCAGCTTCATCTGACCATCCTCGGCGTACTAGCCGCCGCCGGGATGGAACTCGAACTGGCCTATGAGCTTGGGCGCTCGCTCCGCGACACTGTCGATCCGCCACTCGCCACAACTCTCGCTCTCCAACTCGCTCGCGGCCGCATAGCCAGGCTCCAGGAATCGCTGGCAACCTTGTCGGCCGAATTCCCGTCACAGGTGACCGCCATCGTGAGCGCGTCGATGGGCAAGTGGAGCGATTTCGCCGATGTAACCGTAGGTTCGCCGGCCGCCAGCGACCAGACGCTCGCCGATAAGAACACCTTCGCCGGGCAAATGCGAAGCGACCTGCTGCGGCAAGGCGACGTCTGGCTGATGCTGCTGGTCGGCGCGCGGTCCACCGCGGGCCTGCTGACCCCCGAAGGCTATGTCTCGGCGGGCGAGGCGGCGCTGCGCCGGTCCGCGAGGATAGTCCGGAGCGTGCTGGTGCACCATTGGCTCGCGGTTGTCTGCCTCGCCGCAGCGCTGGGCGGCGTCTTGTACCTGGCAATCAGCCAGCTTGGCGGCGCGAGCCAGGTCTGGACGTCGATCGCCGCGATCGGCAGCACGTTGGGCATATCAGCCCAGTCGGTCAAGTCCGCGATCGGTCGGCTGAGCACCGAAGCCGAACGACCCGTGTTCACCGCAGCCGAGGAAGACGCCAAGGCATGGGCCATTACCACACTCCCCCAGACCGATCTCTCCCGCCGAAAGACCAGGAAGCTCCGCAAGTCAGGAATCGCCAAACCAGTCGGCCTTGGCCGTTACTAAGCGCTACAGGTGGCGGGCCCACCAGTCGAGGAGGGCCTCGAACCGGGCGACCCGGTGGCCTGGCTGCCCGCCGCGCGTCAGCTCGTGCCCCTCGCCGGGAAACAGCAGCATCTCGGCCGGCATCCCGCGCAGCTTGAGCGCGACAAAGAGCCGCTGGGCCTGCTCGACTGGACAGCGCCAGTCGTGTTCGGAGTGAATGATCAGCATCGGGATGCTGATCTGGTCGGCGTAACTGAGCGGACTCTGGGCGGCCCAGCCAGCCGGGTCGGCACCCCACAGAGCGGCGGCGAAGATCCAGCCGACGTCGCTGGAGCCGTGGAAGCTGTCGATCGCGTTGACCGCGCGCTCGCTCGCCGCTGCCTTGAATCGCTGTCCGTGGTGAGCGGCCAGCCATGTGGTCATGTAACCGCCATAGGATCCGCCGAGCACGCCCACGCGGGAGCTATCGAGGTCGCCTGTGGCCAGCCCGGCGTCCAGCAGGGCAAGCAGGTCCGCGGCCGCGGCCGTGGCCGCGTCGCCGATGATGGCGCTCCCGTGGGCCTGACCGTAGCCGGAGGAGCCGCGCGGGTTGCCCATGATGACCGCGTAGCCAGCACCGGCATAGACCTGCGCCTCGTCAAACACCCGCCAGCCGTACTGGGTGAATGGTCCGCCGTGGATCATCAGCAGGACCGGGTGCGGGCCGAGGCTGTGCGGCCGCACGATCCACCCGTGCACCGGATAGCCGTCCGGCGAAGTGGCCGTGATCTCCTCCATCGGGCGCGGCGACTCGATGGCGGCGAAGGAGGTGAGCTGACGTTCTGTTCCGTCGGCCATGGCGACGAGCTCGCCCCTCGAGTCGGGGCTGGCGACGACGGCGACCAGCGTCGATGCCGCCCGGGCGGCTCCTTCGATCTGGCGCTTCCCGCTCAGCAGGCGCTGCGGCTCGCCGCCATCGTAAGGAACCAGCAGCAGTTCGACCGCGCCCCGGTTCTCGGCGCAGGTCAGCACGCCATCCGGCGTCGTCTCGATGGCGCCGTCACCGGCCAGGTGGATGGTCTCGGCGTCGGTGAGCCGTCTGGGCGGAACCGAGCCGTCGGCCGGGACGGACCAGAGGCCGGTGTTGCGCCCGCCCAGCTCGCGGCCGCTCGCGCCGAGGTCGGAGGCGTCGAAGCACGCGAAGGTGCCGTCGGGCGTGAAACGCACCTGGTCGATCGAGAGCTTGGGTCCTTCGGACGAACCACCCCTGGTGATCGCCCGTAGTCGCGAGCCGTCGGCCGCGCACAGCCAGATGTCGGTGACCAGGTCGGTGTCGCGGGAGTCATGGCGGGCGGAGACGAAGGCCAGGTCTTGGCCATCAGAGCTCCAGGCCACGGCGGAGTGGTCAAAGTCACCGCTGGTGACCTGAACCGGCTCAGAACTAGGCTCGGAATGCGGATCGATCACGAACACGTGAGAACGCCGGTCGATGAAGAACCCGAGGTTGTCCTCGCGGTATTGCAGGGTCGTGATTCGCCGAGGCGGCTCGGCCTCGGCTCGGCCAGAGCCATAGCGACCCTCCTCAGGAACGCGCGCGACGTAGGCGATCTTGGTCGAGTCGGGGCTCCACACCGGGGCGCCAGCGCCGAGCGCCTGGTCGGTCACCCGCTTCGGCTCGCCCCCGCTGGTCGGCATTACGTAGAGCTGCGGCCTGGAACCTGGGCCCTGCCCGCCCGTCGATCGCAGAAAGGCCAGCCATGCGCCGTCCGGAGAATAGGCGGGAGCCGCGTCACGCCAGCCCGTGGTGAACGGGCGGGCCGGCGCGGATCCGTCCGTCGGGACGATCCACAGGTGACCGCGGTATTCGTCAGCCTCCAGATCGGGCTGGGTCATGGCGACGACAGCGAACCTGCCGTCCGGTGCGATCGTCGGCTTGCTGAGGACATGCAGGGAGGCGATATCGGCAGGCTTCATGGAAGCAAATCTAGTCAGTTCGCGTGAAGCGTGCTGTCCAGGCCCTTCCAGCCTGCCCGAGGTCGCTCGATCACGTCAACGCGACCCGTCCGGCTATCGCGCCGATACAGAAGGCCGGATCGGCCGCTCAGCTCGCGGGCCTTCACGGCCTCGCCGCTCGGCATCGTCACGAGCGTCCCCGAGGTCACGTAGAGACCGGCCTCGACCGTACAGGCATCGCCGAGCGAGATTCCGATGCCGGCGTTGGCGCCGATGAGGCAGTGCTCGCCGACGCTGATGACCTCCTTGCCTCCCCCCGAAAGAGTTCCCATGATTGATGCCCCGCCCCCGACGTCGGTGTGGGCGCCGACGATGACACCGGCGCTGATCCGCCCTTCAACCATCGCGGGACCGAGGGTGCCGGCGTTGAAGTTGCAGAACCCCTCGTGCATGACGGTCGTCCCGTCGCTCAGGTGAGCACCCAGGCGGACCCGGCTAGCGTCGGCGATCCGGACACCGCGCGGAACGACATAGTCGAGCATCGGGGGGAACTTGTCCACGCCTTTGATCGACAATGGCTCATCCATCATCTGCTGACGGGCGATCTCGACGTCGGCCACGTCGATCGGACCGAGGTTCGTCCATGCGACAACCGGCAGGGTCGAGAACACATTGTCCAGGGACATCGACAGCGGCCGCCGCAGGCGAGCGGACAGCAGATGCAACCGCAGGTACGCGTCGACGACGTCGGCCGGGGCCGCGGACAGATCGGACCGCACCAGCACCGCGTGCCGCTCGGTTGGGACGCCGGTCTTCGGGCGAAAGCCCAGGCGGAGCCGGTCGAGCAAGGTCCGGTACGGCTCGATGCCGCCGTTGTCAGCCAGCCGCGCCGCCAGACCGTCTAGCTCAGAAGCTGACAGCCGGATCGAGGCCATCTCGCCCGGAGCGGCATCGTCCAACCGGTCGTCCCACACCCGCCGCAGGGAAGGGAACCAGGTGTCCAGTATTTGCCCAGTCCTGGTCGAGACGCTGGCGATGCCTAGGCCTACGGCTGTTCCGTGCACGGTGTCGTTCGTTGGCTCCATCGCCCGGATGTTATCAACCATGGCAACCGGGAGGGCGCGGGTGGAGTTCTGATGAGCATGAGGACGGGCGAGGAATTCGACGACTTCGTGCGGAAAAATTCGGCGGGGCTGCTGCGGACCGCTTACGCGCTGGTCGGCGACTACGGCCATGCCGAGGACCTACTGCAGACAGCGTTGCTGCGGACCGCGCGGCGCTGGGCCGCAGCTCGGGACGCCCCCGACGCCTACGCCCGCCGGGTGCTGGTGAACCTGTGCCTGGACCGGGTGCGCTGGCTGCGGCGGCGTCCACGAGAGAGCGTGCTGGCCGACGGGACGGAACCCTCAGGCGTGTTGGACGAGCTGGCCGAGCAGGTCGGCCGGCGACACTGCGTTATCCAGGCGCTGACGGAACTGCCGGCGGCTCAACGCCACGTCGTGGTGCTGCGCTTCCTTGAGGATCTGTCGGTGGCGCAGACCGCTGACCTGCTCGGTATCTCTCCCGGGACGGTGAAGTCCTACACGTCCCGGGCCCTGTCCAGTCTTCACGCCCAGCTACGCCGTGAGACCGCGGCCATCGAACCGCGCCCGGACTTGCTCGCCCGGCTGCGCCGTCGGCAAGCCCGGCGGTCGCTCGCCACGCGGACGAGCATCGTGGCGATCCCGGCCGCCGCCACGGTCGCGGTGGCCATGATCGTGTCGGGCGGGGGCGGCGGCGCACGCGGTGCCGGGGGGGTGGTGCCGTGCCGAGGCAGCCCGCCGTCCTCACCGCCGCGACAGTTCATGCGATGGCCAGCAAGTCGCGGCTGGCGCTGGCGCGAGCAGGCCAGGCCGCGATTTCCTATCGGCAGACCGACAACGGCGCCTGGCGAGGCTCTGGCAAGGACACCATCAGCTTCGCCAGGGGCAACTGGAACGACGTGATCTCGCAGGCCTTCCCAGGCAGCGAGGGCCAGCGCCCACAGACTCAAGTCGCGATCGACCGCATCGTCGATGGACAGTTCTACCTGCACACCAACGGACCACACGGCCGGGTGCGGTGGTACCGCGACACCAACCCGTCCAATCATCCAAGGGTCAATATCCCTGATCCGCGGACCCTGTTCGGATTGCTGGATCCTTCCGCCCGTTTCAAGGTCATCGGCCACGAGGTGATCGGCGGTCTCCGGCTAACCGAATTGCGTGCGACCAAAGCACCTCGGCTGCGCGCCCTCGGCTGGCTACCCGGCGTGGCGTCGGCCGGCATCGACCCCAAGCTGTCGGCCACCGTCCGTCACGACATTCAGGTCGCGGCCGTGTCGGTGATATTCAGCGGATTCGACAGCCAGCCGGTGATCACCGCCCCGAAGAACGCGATCCCGCAATACAGCCGAAGCTGACGGTCCGCTAGCTGGCGACGAGCCCGCCGTCGCAGGCGATGGTCTCGCCGACGATGAACTCACCGGCGCGGGAGGCGAGGAACAGGACGGTCCCGGCGATGTCGGCGGGCGTGCCGATGCGCCCGCGCGGGTTGCGCTCGCTGACCGGGGCCCAGTCCGTGGCCTCGACGTTCCCGCCCCCGCCGACGCCGGTGCTGAGCATCCAGGTCGGAAACGGGCCGGGAGCAACCGCGTTCACCAGGATGTGACGCCCGACCAGTGCCGCGGCGAGTTGCCGGGTGAGCGCGTGCACCGCGGCTTTGGACGGCCCGTAGGAGAAGTTGTCGAAGATCGAGGTCCTGATGCCGTCGATTGAGCCGATATTGATGACCCGCGAAGGTGAATTGGCGGTGGCGGCGGCTTCGAGCAGCGGCAAGAGGCGCTGGGTGAGGAAGAAGACACCTTTGACGTTCGTGTCCATGACCTTGTCCCAGCCGTTCTCGGGGAAGTCCTCGATCGGCGCACCCCACGAGGCGCCGGCGTTGTTCACCAGCACGTCGAGGTGATCCTCACGGTCCCTGATCGCAGCGGCCAGCAAGGCCACGCCGTCGACCGTCGCCAGGTCAGCGGGAATCGAGACGCAGGTCCCGCCTGAGGTCTCACTCAGCCGCGCCGCGGTCGCGTCACAGACATCGGCCTTACGGGAGCTGATGTAGACCTTCGCGCCGTTGGCGAGGAAGCCCGCGGCGATCATCTCGCCTATACCACGGGAGCCGCCGGTGACCAGAACGGTCTTACCGGCGACAGAGAACAGATCCTTGATGGACAACGTCGTCATGTCGGGCACTCGTAGCAACCTTTCGGCTGGGGGTGGTCGTAGAAGAAAGTGTGGGGCTTATCGCTGCGGAGACGCCAGTGAACAAGCGAGCAGATCTGGCTCGCCTCAGGCTGAGAACGTGCCGGTAACGGCCGTGAGCTGGGTCAAGGTCGAGCCTGGCACGGGCCGGTGCCGGCACATAGGCCTGCGGTCCAGGCGAATCGGGAGCCGTGCGCCGGGACCGGCGTCAGCGTGACCGTCTGGCCGGTGGCCACCGTGACGGTGCAGGCCGAGGTCGCCCGGCAGGTCCGCCGGGCCGGCGTGATGGTGATCTTGCCGCTGGCTTTCTTGCCATCCACGATCGTGACCTGGACCGAGGACGTGGCCGGGGCGCTGTACCGGGCGACGGACGTCGTCTGGGTGGGCAGGCCGTTCAGCGTCACGGTGGCGATGATGCTTCGCGTCCCGGCCATGCCGTCGCTCGGCGTGAAGCTGAACCGTCCCTTCGACGCGGTGATCCCGGAGGCCAAGATGGCGTGGACGCGAGTTCCTTGCTCGGCGAACGTCACCTGACGGCCGTCAAGCCCGCTGATCTTCCACGAAAGCGTCCGGAGGAGTCCCTTGGCCGATACGGCCGCCGTGATCCGGGGTGCGCGCAGGCCGTCGGCGGATGCGATCGACGTCACCTTTGACCCTGTCGCCGGGGTGAACATCCATTTTCCAGCCGCCGGGGCGTCGATCACGACGTAGTCGATCCCGTTGGTCCCGTCCGCCGCTACTCCGTATTTCGGGGAAGACCCGGCGAAGAGGCCCTGGTCGGCCGGTTTGACGGTGATCTTGTGGCCGTTGGGCTCGGTGAGCTCGCCGGACGGCGCGGCGCCCTTCTTGCCGGTGATCTTGAAGCTCGCGACCGGTAGGCGGGCGGGCAGCGTAATCGTCATTGCCCGCGAGGTCGCTGGCTGACTGACCTGCGAGGCCACGTCGCTGCCGTAGGGACCGAGCCCGCACGAGGAACCCATGATGTCCACCCGACCGCCCCACAGGTAACCAAAGCCGATGCTTGGCCCTTTCGCTCCGAAAGGCTGGCCGCAGGCGGCGATACCCAGGCTCGATATCACGGCTGAGCCCCTGATACTCCACTTGCCGACCTTCACCTGACCCGACCCGGTGAGCGAGAAGGCCTTTATGCCGCTAACCCAGCCGTCCATCGTCGCCTTGATCGACGCGCTCCCCAGCGAGAACTGGGCCAGGCCGCTGGCCGTGATGAAGCCGTTGGTGTAATAGTCAAGCTCGCCGCCCAGCAGGTCCTGGCCGAAGCGACTGCCCTTCAGCAGTCCGACCGTGCCCTTGACCTGGAAGTCGGCTGGGTTGCTGAAGATAAAGGTCAGCGTTCCGGAGACCGAGATCGCCGAGACGCCCTTGATCGCGGGTCCGGCCGTAATGCCGACCGAGCCGCCGAAGCTCTGCGGCGGCGGGTCGAGCACGAACCCGGCCGAGATGTCTTGCAGGAAGACGCCGTCGGCGAGCGCTACGTTCAGGCCAGAAGAGCCGACCCTGAACATAGCCAGCTTCCCGTGCGTGATCCCAATCTCGCCGCCAACCTGACCCGACGGCGTCGGCAGCCCGACCGTCAGCTTTCCGGTCCAGGAATCGTGCGGGTGGTTGTAGCTCTGCCGGAAGTCCTTCAGGCCGATCTTGACGCTCTTGACCGCGATCGTGAAGTTCGACGCTTCGATGCTGGCGTCCCGCAAGCCATTGGCGGTGTCGACGTCGATCGTCAGCGCGACCGCTCCGCCGCCTAGCGGCTTGGGCAGCTTGACCTTGCCTTTGATGCCGAGCCCGTCGCTGCCGCTGACCTTGACGTCCAGGCTGCCGCTGAGCGGGAGCTGGCCGATCTGGGCGGTCGCCGAGATCTTGAGCTCGAAGGCGCCGTTCAGGTTGACCGAGATCGGACCCGAGTAGACCTTGAATCCGCCGATCAGGACGTTCGCGTCGGCGGCGTTGAGTTTCTCAGAGCCGTGGGTCGTGTCCAGCGCGATGACACCGGAGTTCGGTATCAGGTCGACGCCGTTGAGGTTGACCGGGCCGGAGTCGGAGTAGGTCGCGCCGTTCTTGATGAAGCACGAGCCAGATTCGGCGGTCGCCAGGTAGGCGCCGAACGCGACCGACTGCAGGCAGTCGGTCTTGCCGGGCTTGCCGGTGACGAAAGCCTGACTGAGGCCCGAGCCGTCGGTGTAGATACCGCCAGCGTTGCAACTCCCGGCCGACCCGCAGGACACGGCGGTCGCTATCGTCGTGGTGCCCTTGTTGAGCTGAGCCAGGCCGGGCACCTCCTGCGCCGCTTGCCAGTTGCCGTCCACCTCGCTGATGACGAACGCCTGACCGTTCGCCCCGGTCGAGTCACCGAACCCTCCGGCGCCGCAGTTGCCAGCGGACGGGCAGGACATCGTGTCGATCAGCGCCGCTCCCTGCTGGTTGACAACCGCCGAGCCCGGCATCTCCTGAGCGGCCCTCCAGGTGCCGTTAACTTGACTGGCGACGAACGCCTCGCCGCTTTGTGGGTCCCCAGAGCCAGATATGACCAGGTCATAAGCCCCGCCGAGGCCGCAGTTACCTGGCGACGGACACGACACCACGCTGCCGGTCGCGCTACCGCTGGTGTTGAGCGCAGCGGAGCCGGTCAGCTCCCCGGCGGTACCCCAGGCCCCGCCGTTTTCGTTCACGACCAGCACCTGGCTGTTACCCGATGCGTCGGTGTAATTGCCGGTGGCCGTGCACCGGCCGGCCGACGGGCACGACACCGAGTTGAACTGGGCGCTCCCGCCGGCGTTGAGCGTCTCGGTGCTTGGCAGCAACTGGGCGCTCCCCCAGACCCCATGCGCCTCGTCGACCACGAAGGCCTGGGTCGTGAGGTCGGAGTTTCGGGCTAGCTGACCGCCAGCGCTGCAGTTTCCGGCCGAAGCGCACGACACCGTGATGACCGCGGCGGCGTCACCCGCGGCCTGCACTTCGTGCGCGGCGCCCCACGAGCCGCCAGCCTCATCCACGATGAACGGCTGAACATTGCCGCTATTGTCGGTGTAAAATCCGACGGCGGCGCAGTTGCCCGCCGAGGCACACGACACCGAACCGATCTGGGCATCATCGCCCGCGTTCAGTGAGCCAGCCACCGCCAGCGGGTCATGCCAAACGCCGTTCACCTCGCTCGCCACGAACGCCTGACCCGCATTCGTGTCGCCGGACGTCGGGGAGTCGAATAGTCCCCCAGCGCCGCAGTTGCCCGGAGACACGCACGAGATCGAGAGAATCGCCATACCCCCGGTAGTGTTCAGCGCCGCCGAGCCGGGCAGCACCGCGGCGCTGCCCCAGACGCCGCCGGTCGAGCTGACGACTAGCGGCAGCGGGTTGTTCGCGGATTTCCCGATGAACCCGCCGGCCTCGCAGTCACCGGCCGAAGGGCACGATATCGACGCGACGCCGGCGTCACCACCCGCGTCGAGCGCCGCCGAGCCCGGCACCTCCTCGGCGCTGCCCCAAGGCCCGCTCACGTGCGGGGTAACCGGCCGGCCCAGGCGTTTGGCTGACCCAGCTGACCCGGCTGACCCCAAGGCCTTGGCGCCGGCCAGCATCCGGACGGCCAGCGCGCTGCCGGTGAAGCTGAGGCTGGGCATGGCTTTCCATGCGGAGCCGTTCCAGCGCACCAGCCCCCCGCGCGCCGGGCTCGCAGCCGCGGGGCTCGCAGCCGCCGGCACGCTCGCCATAAACCCTGCCAGCAGTAGGACAGCCATTCCAGTCCGCGTCATCACCGCGAGATCCCCCCGACGAGCCGCAAGCAGAATAATGCGACCGATAACGTCATCTATAGCAGCAGCGCCGATACATTTGCCAGAGGGGGGCGTTTATGCGGTGGTGGCCAGGGACGAAGATCGGCGTAGCTGGCGTCAGCCTTATCGCGGCGACGCTGGGAGTAGCCCCGGAGGCTAACGCGCTGGCGGCCGGCTCGGGTGCGGGCACGAACATAGGAAACGCGATCCAGCTCACCGGCAACGCCTCGGGCTCGCTCGCGTCGTCGACATCCGACGACTGGTGGGTCATCTACCCGGCCACGGCCGGCGGATCGGTGACCGTCACGGTGAAGAACACCACGGCGACATCAACCATGTGCCACACCTTCACCGCGTCGCTCGACGCGACGAATGGCACGTCGCACACCCTGACCGGGGTCACCTTGAGTCCGGGTAGCAGCCAGCGGCTCGCGGGTTCGTCGACCGGCTCCGATCGATATTTCGTCGAAGTAATGGTTGATAATTGCGAGCCGACCGCTGGTCATCCGGTGACGTACACCGTGACTGTCGATAGCGGTGGCGGCGGTGCCGCCCCATCCCCGGCGGCCGGCTCCATCGCCGCTGGAACGTCGATCGGCGACGCGTGGCCGCCGCTGCAGGGCAAGACCTCCTACACCGGGACCATCGCCAGCGAGAGTTCCGACGCCTGGTACGTGCTGTACAAGAAAGCGGACAACAGCCCGGCCACGATCCGGGTGGAGAACACCACCGTCGCCGGAACCGTCACCTGCGCCAGCCTGTCGGTCAGCCTGGACGCCGCCGAGGGCACTGCCCACGCCGTCAGCGGCGCCACCCTCAGCGACAACAGCGCCGAGACCTTCTCGCTCCCGGGCCGGAGCGCCACCGACCTGACCGGCCTGTATTACCTGGAAGTCCACTCCCCGGACTGCCCGGGCGGCGGCGTCTCGTACCGCATCGAGCCAGAGCCGGGATCGCAGTGGCAAAATCCCTCCAAACTCCCAGGCCGAAAAATTGCGCCGGGCTCGTCAATCGGCAGCGCGTGGCCACCGCTTCAGGGCTCGACCACCTACGACGGCACGATCACCAGCGGTGCCGACGAGAACTGGTATGTCCTGTACAAAAGGCCCGGCACCAACCCGGCCTCGGTCCGCGTCGAAGACACCACGGTGGCCGGAACGACGTCGTGCCCTGGCCTGACCGTCAGCCTGGACGCCGCTGACGGCAACAACGACACGCTGACCGGCGCGACACTCGGCGACAACGCCGCCTCGACGATGCCCATCCCCACCACAGGAACCGCGGACTACCTGGGCCGCTACTACCTGGAGATCCGCGGCGACGGCTGTCCGTCCAGCGGGGCCACCTACCGGATCGAGCCCGAGCCGGACACCGGCTGGGCCGACCCAGCCAAGCCAGCGTCCGGGTCACTGCCGGCCGGACCGGACCAGAAAGCGGCCGGCGGACCGCTGACCGGCGGGGTTACTTACGATGCCGCGCTGTCCAACGGGACCACCCAGGACTGGATTTTCTTCGACGCCACCGGTTCGACGCCGCTCACGATCAGCGTGCAGGACACGACCAGCAGCCAGGACAACTGCCAGGCAGAAACTGTCAGCGTGCGCAACGCAAGCAGCACGGTGAGCGGGGCCACGCTCGGCGACGATGACGAAGCGGAATTGGTCGTCGACACCGCGCAGACCTTCTACCTGGAGATATCGGTAGCCGGTGACTGCCCGCCCGACACCCCGCTGACCGCCACCGTCACGCTGACACCGCCAGGCGGGGCCCGTCGGCCAGTGCTCAAGATCTCGCGCACCACGCTTTCCGGCGGGGTCGCTCATCAGGCCTATGGCGCGACGATCAAGGTCAGCGGCGGCAAGCCCGGCTACCACTTCACCGCCGAGTCGCCGCTGCCTGACGGCCTGAAACTCAACAAGCTGACCGGCCGCGTTTCCGGCACGCCGGCCAAGACCGGTACCGACCGCTTCTGGGTGAAGATCACCGACTCCAGGCAGCCTGATCCGGACATGGCTACCGACCAGTTCAAGATCACCATCACCGCGCATGCCTGCTCATGCACGTGCCGCGCGACGTCCGATCACGACCCTGCGAAGCCCAAGCCGCCGTGCTTGGTCATCATGGCCCAGACCTACCGCACCAACCCGCCCGGGCCCTCGTCGAACATCACCAATGACACCTTCCCGGTCATGGTCGGCGAGAAGATCACGCTGACGGCCGAAGCGCAGACAGCGGCCGGCTCCAGCCGGCCATCCTCCACCTGGACCATCCCCGGGACCAAGGCGACACCGCCTACGGTCGTGGCCTCGTTCGGCGACAAGGACCGGAACCTGGACGGCAAGGATCCTGCCCTGCTCACCAAGCTCACCACGAACCCAGTCACCTTCTACCTCGCGAACGGACAGGCGCGTCCGCTCGTCATCCAAGTCGAGGCCGTTGTTCAGGGTCACAAGCTGACCGCGAAGACAACTCTTGCCGTGTACACCCCAACCCTGTCCACGTCAGCGGCAACGACATGCCGGGTCGCGGCGAACAACCACACCCCCGATCGCCCGGTGCTGCCTCCTGGTGTTTTTCTCGGGTTCAATGACGATTGCCACCGAACGCCAGGGATCAAGTGGAACCTCAAAGCCAACGTGCCCCGATTCCGCGGCCGCCAGTCCGGCACCGTCATCACCGGCGAACTCGGCGTAAGCCAGATCATCAACATCACGGCTACCGGCACGCTGATCGGCGAGCACAAACCCACGACGTACTCCACCCGCGGCAACTGGTGCGCCGACAACTGGCCTCTCTACCACCGGGGCACCAAACTCCCGCTCAACGCCAAGGACCCGACGGTATCGGTGCGCACCGGCGGCGCCAACCCCCCGTGGGGAAGCCTGGATGTCCCCGGCATCGGGTTCCTCGCCTCGTCGACCAAGGGCACCGTCAGCGGCAGATTTCGCGACTTCGTCGTGTACCGGCCGGTCAATGGCATCTGGGTACCACTCGGCGGCTTCACCTGGGCCTTCCAAGCGGGCGTCAACGTAGACGCCCACGGCGTCGCCAAGCTCGCCACCACGCCTACTCCAACCTGGCCAGGCTCGGCGAAGAAAAAGAAGACCGACACGTTGCCGTACCTGACCCGGGCGAAACTCGCCAACGCCACTAAGCACTGGTGGCCAACCTGGCCAGGAACTTTCAACGCCCAGCACCCCGGCTGCTGAACCTGACCCGAGAATAGGCCATCGGCTGCTTCCATTGCGTTTACTTCGGCAAATAACTCAGAGTAACTAGATAAATTAGTAAATCATTACCGATCAGGACTCTAGTTTTTGGCCACCGATTGGCCGACTATGGTACGCAGGTGGCAGCTCACGTCGAGGTTGCCTGGTGGTGTTCTGCCGTGAGGTGAGTATGTCCAACTGGCGGGTGCGGCGGGCGCGGCGGGCGCTGGACGCGCGGCGGTGGGCAGCCGGAGTAGCCGGCGTCGGGCTGGTCGCCGGGTTGCTGGTTTCTGGCGGGCCGCAGGCAGCGGCGACAGCAGCGCGGCCCGGCCCCCGGCCAGCGATGCCACGGCTGGTGCCCGCACGGGGGGTGAGGGTGCTTGGCACCGGCAAGGCGCGGATGCACAATCAGGCGGCGTCGGTGGCCCGGCCATCAGGGACAACGTGGCCGAGGGCGACGTCGGGGGTGGTAAGCCTGGCGAGCGCGGTACCGCTGAAGGCGGGGGCGCCGTTGCCGGTGTCGTCGGTGCTGGAAGGACGAGCTCCCGGGGGCGGCCTGGCCGGGACGGCTGGGGTGCCGGTGGTGGCGGGGCGGGCGGGATTGGCCCCCGGGCCGTCGGGCGTGGCTGTGTCGGTGCTCGGACATAGGGCGGCAGTAGCGGCCAGGGTTTCAGGGGTGCTGTTCACCGCCCGCGCTGCCGGGGTGACTGGCGGCCTGGTGCGGCTGGGGGTGAATTACGCGGGATTCGCGCAGATCTCGGGCGGTAACTACGGGCTGGGCCTGAACCTTGAGGTCCTGCCGGGGTGCGCGCTGACGACGCCGCAAGTAGCCGCGTGCAGGAAAGGCCGACCGCTCGCGTCGGTGAATGACGCGAAGACCCGGACCGTGTCGGCGATAGCGTCCGTTCCCGGCGCGGGCGGTGGGCTGTTGGTGGTAGCGGCGGCGCCAGGTTATACCGATGGGGGCGGTGCTGCGGGGACGTATAACGCGACGACCTTGCGGGCGTCGGGAACGTGGAGCGCGGGGGGCTCGGCGGGGTCGTTCACATATGGGTATCCGATGTCGGTGCCGCCAGCGCCGGGGAGCCTCGTGCCGCAGGTGGGGCTGAATTATGACTCTGGGTCAGTGGACGGGCAAACAGCGTCGACTCAGGCGCAAGCGTCGTGGGTAGGCGATGGGTGGACGTCGCCGCAGGCGTTTGTCGAGCAATCGTTCACGCCGTGCCAGGACAAGCCGGAGGGCAGCGCGGCACCGCAGTCCACGCCGGATCAGTGTTATGACGGCTCGATCCTGACGCTCTCGCTGAATGGCCAGTCGACGCCTTTGGTGTGCCCGGTGCCGTTCAGTTACACGACCACATCCACGTGCACGGCCGCGTCCGATAACGGCGAGGTCATCACCCATCATGTGTCGTCGAACAATGGTCAGGGGACCAAGTTCACCGACTGGTGGTCGGTGACCGAACGGAGCGGGACCACGTATTCGTTCGGCCTGAACCATCTGCCCGGGTGGGCGTCCGGGGACGCGACAACGAACTCGACCGATTCGGCGCCGGTGTTCTCCGCGCATAGCGGTGATCCGTGTTACAACAGCACGTGGGCTGATTCGGTGTGCACGATGGCGTATCGATGGAACCTGGATTACGTCAAGGACCTGCACGGCAACGCGATGGCCTATTACTACGACCAGGACACGAACGCCTACGCGGAGAACGGCAAGACCACCAGCGCGGTGTCCTACATCAGGGACAGTCACCTGGACCACATCGACTACGGGCTCACCGACGGCAACGCGTACAGCGGCCACGCACCGGATCAGGTCAGCTTCGCCACCGGAGACCGGTGCTTCACCGGGACCTGCGATCCGCTGAACTCGGCGAACGCGAAGAACTGGCTGGATGTGCCGTACACCGCGGATTACTGCGCGGCCGGGGCGTCGTGCCAGACCACCACGCCGTCGTTCTGGTCGACGGTGCGGCTGGTGTCGGTGACGGCGTCGCAGTGGAACGGGTCGAAATACGTGGCCGTGGATAGCTGGGCGCTTGCGCAGCATTTCCCGGCGACGGGCGACGGAACCAGTCCGGCGTTGTGGCTCGATTCGGTGACAAGGACCGGGTCGGACACCACGGCGGGCGGGGGCTCGGTGACGTTGCCGAAGCTGAGCTTCGCGGGGTCGCAGCTGGGAAACCGGACGAATCCGGGGAATAACCCGGCTTTGGACCGATACCGGATCACGGCGGTGACGACGGAGACCGGGGCGGTGATCTCGGTGACGTACGGGCTCCCGGTGCCGTGCACGCCGGGTGGCCCGTATCCGGCGCCGTCGGATAACCACACGAATTGTTTCCCGGTGTACTGGGGGGCGTTCACGCCGGGGAACCTCGGCGAGGACTGGTTCAACAAGTACGCCGTGACGCAGGTCACTGTGTCCGATCCGGCGGGTGGCTCGCCAGGCACGTTCACGTCCTATACCTATGCCAAGCCGGCCTGGCATTACGACGATAACGAGGTGGTCAAGACCGCGTACCGGACGTGGGGGCAGTGGCGCGGCTACGGCGACGTGCTGACCTACAACGGAACCGGGACCGATCCGAATACCGAGTCCGAGACGACGTATTACCAGGGTATGTCCGATGACAACAATTCCACTGAGGTAGACCTGCTCGATTCGCAGAAAGCCAGCCATGAGGACGTGAATCAGCTAGCGGGTGATGTGCTGGAGTCGACGGCGTATACCTATCCGGGCGGGCCGGTGGATCATTCGGAGATCTACTCGTACTGGGTGTCGGGCGCGGTCGCGACCCGGACCCGGACCGCGCAGGGGCTGACGCCGCTGACCGCGAACCTCACCGGACAGGTCGAGGACTGGGCCCGGCAGGCGATCACCGATACCTCGATCACGAAGTGGCGAGACACCGAGAGCGACACCAGCTATGACACGAACCTGACCAGCCCGACCGCCGGGCTGCCGCTGTTCACGTTCGCGCACGGCGACCTGAACGATTCCACCCAGCAACGCTGCACCGCCGTCAGCTATGCTCCCGCGAACCTGGGCGAGAACTTGACCGGGCTGCCCGCCGAGACCGAGACCGACGCGCTGCCATGCGGGGGCTCCAACCCCGCCGGGTCGTCCGCGCCGGGCAGCGGGCAGGTGAACGCGCTGACCGCGCCGTCGGGACGGGCCCAGTCCAACGTCGTCTCCGACACCCGGGTGTTCTACGACAACCCGTCCCTGGCGACCACCTGGCCGCAGCCCGCCAACCCCGCCTGGCCGCAGGCCGTCCCGACGCTGGGGGACGTGTCGGTGGTGCGGCAGGCCACCGGGTACTCGGGCGGGTCGTTCAGCTACCAGACCAAGTCAGCCGCGGTGTATGACTCCTACGGCCGGCTGGTCAAGTCCTATGACAGTAACGGCGGATTCAACGGAACCACCTACAACCCGACCGTGACCAGCTTCACGATGGCCAACGGCAGTACCACGTCCGAGACGGTCACGAACCCGCTCGGCCAGGCCACGACCACGGTGCTGGATCCGCTGCGCGGCCTGCCCGTGACGGTGACCGATCCCAACGGCATTCCCTCGTACATGCACTATGACGGGCTAGGCCGGCTGACCGCCGTGTGGGAGCATGGCCGGGCGGTGACCTCGGCGGCGAACCTGATGTTCTCGTACCAGATGACAGGTTCGGGACCGGTGGTCGTCACCACCCAGCAACTCGACGACGCGGGCCGGTACATCACGTCGGCGAGCTTGTATGACTCGCTGCTGCGGCTGCGGCAGACCCAGGTGCCGACCCCGCAGGGCGGGATGGTAGTCACCGACCATTTCTACGACAGTCGCGGTTTTGAGTGGAAGACGAACAACAGCTGGTGGGATGCGGGCGCGAACCCGGGATCGACGATCGTGACGGTGCCGGACAGCCAGGTTCCGAATCAGACGTATACGCAGTTCGACGGCCTGGGCCGCCCGGTCATCGTGACCTCCTACGACGACTCGGCCGTCAAGTCGGTGGCCTACACATTGTTCACCGGGGACAAGGTCACCACCATCCCTCCGTCCGGCGCGACGCCGACGACGGTGACCACGGACGCGCTAGCACGGAAGACCGAGCTGGATTCCTACACCACCGCCCCGGCCGTGACCACCGGCACGAACCCGGGCGGATTCCCCACCGTGACCCTGGCCGGTGGTGCCTTCCAGGCCACCACTTACTCCTACGAGACCCGCGGCTGGCTGTCGGCGACCACGGACGTCTCGACCGGGGAACAGTGGACGCATACGTATAACTCGCTAGGTCAGGAAATCACGAGCACGGACCCGAACGCGGGGACCACGTCGACGAGCTATGACGCGGACGGGAACGTGCTCTCGGCCACGGACGCGCTCGGTCACACGATCAGCTACAGCTATGACCCGCTGGGCCGGCGCACCGGGGAGTATGACGGCCCGTCGCCGACGTCGCCGCAGATAGCGTCCTGGACTTATGACAATTCCAACAACGCCGTGCCCGGGATGACCGACCCGATCGGTCAGCTGACCACCGAGACCTCGACCAGCGGCGGGAACACGTACGCCTTCCAGCAGACCGGATTCAACGCGTTCGGGGAGTCTCTGGGCCAGAAGGTCACGATCCCGACGGCGGAGGGGAACCTGGCCGGCACGTTCACGCTGTCGCACACCTACACCGCGACGACCGGGCTGCCGTACCGGGATTCCTACCCCGCGTCCCCGGGCGGCGCTGCGCTGCCGGCCGAGACGGTGACGCACGGCTACATCGCGGGGTTCGACCTGCCGTCGTCGCTGTCCTCGAACCTGGCCGCGTACGCTCAGTCGACGACCTACACCGCGTTCCTGCAAATCGGGCAGGAAGAGATCGGCTCAAGCACCAGCAACGCGTACATCACCAATACTTATGATCCGCACACCGGGGCGCTGACCGATTCCCAGGTCGCCAACACCGCCGTCTCCCCCACCCCCTACGATGACACTTCCTACGGCTACGATCCGTCCGGCAACATCACCTCCGAGCAGGACGTCCGCAACGGCACGACGACCGAATTGCAGTGCTTCGGCTATGACCTGCTGCAACGGCTGACCAGCGCCTGGACGACCGACGGCAGCCACACCTGCGCCGCGGGGCCGTCCACGGGCACCGGCGGGACGGTGGGCGACGGGATCGCCGGCGGAGCGTACTGGACGTCGTGGATCTACAACGCCCTCGGGGACCAGCAGTCCCAGGACCAGCATTCGGTCACCGGCGGGACCGACACGGTCACCACCGACAGCTACAACGGCAACGGCAAGAACCAGCCCGACACCCTGACCGGCTCGACAACCACCGGCCCCGGCGCGGGCACGGCCTCCTACAGCTACGACGCCGCCGGGAACACGCTGACCCGGGTCGTGCCGACCGGGAACCAGTCGCTGACCTGGTATGACAACGGCAAGCTCAAGTCCGACTCCACCCCCGCCGGAACGACCAGCTATGTGTATGACGCGGAGGGAAACCTGCTGCTGCAGAAGGACCCGGGCCAGACCACGCTGTATCTGTTCGGGGAGCAGCTGATCCTGAACACCGGTACCGGCGCGGTCACCGGGACCCGGTTCCTGACCCTGCCCGGCGGCGGCATCGCCGTGCGGACCGGGGCGGGCAGCGCGTACGGCTTCGAGATCACCGACGCCCACGGGACCAGCCTGCTGGCCCTGGACAACACCGCCGCGAACCCGGTGTGGCGGCAGGAGACCCCGTTCGGAGCTCCCCGCGGCACCCCGACCGGGACCTGGCTGGACACGAACGGGTTCCTCGGCAAGCCCACCAGCACCAACACCGGGCTGACCATCATCGGCGCCCGCGACTACGACTCGACTACCGGCCGCTTCATTTCCATCGACCCGGTACTCCAGACCGGTTCACCCCAGCAGCTCAACGGATACACCTACGGCGCCGACAACCCCGTCACCCGAGCCGACCCGACCGGGATGATGTTGTGTGATGGCGACATCTGCGGGTCCGTCCAGTTCCTTGAGCACGTCTCGGCCGTCCAGCAGCATCAGGAAATCGTCGTCTACCAGCACCTCGCCAGTTATGTCGAGGGGCAGAACTTCGACCGGTGCGAGTACCGGGGCGGCTGCATCCAGGCCGTCATCCAGGCCTACAAGAAGCCAGCGTACGTCGTCGCCCAGGTCGAGCAGTTCATCGCCACTCAGCAGGCCGCCGCCCAGCAGGCCGCCAAGGCCGCCGTCGTACTGGCCCGCCAGCGCGCCCAGCAGCACAGCACCCCATGGTGGGAAACCGGCCTGCTCGCGGCCGGCGCTGTCGCGCTCACCGTGGTCAACGTCGTCCAGGTCGGGGCCGACCCGGCCACCGACGCCCTCGAAGTCGCCGACGTCGGCGCGCTCGTCGTCGACGTCAGCGCGACCGCTGCCGAGGAAGGCGCCACCGCAGCCGCCGACGACGCGGCCATCAGTACCGAAGAAGAAGCCGTCAATGCCGAGCAAGAGTCGATGGACGCTTCGTGCGGCGGGGCGTCATTCACCGCCGCCACCAAGGTCCTGCTCGCCAGCGGCGCCGTTATGGCCATCGCCGGCCTCAAGCCTGGCGACAAGGTCATGGCCACCAGCGCCAGGACCGGCAGGACCCACGCCAAGCTAGTCGTCGCCGTCCTCGTTCACCACGACACCAACCTGTACAACCTCAGCGTCGGTTCCGGGCACCGCCGCGCGTTGATCCACACCACCCGCAACCACCCGTTCTGGGACGTCAGCACCGGGCATTGGACCAAGGCTGCCGCGTTGCAGGACGGTGACCGCTTGAAGACCCCGCACGGCGCCGCGGTCACCGTTCTGCACGGTCTTACCCCGCGCCGCCACCAAGGCTGGATGTGGGATCTCACCGTCAGCGGCGACCACGACTTCTACATAGTCACCGCCGCCGCGACCATTCTCGTCCATAACATAGTATGCAGATCTCTACCATCCACGAGCACCGCGAAGAACATTGCCCTGGGCACACGGACAGATATCCAGGAAGTGCGCGACTGGGAAGATCCCGAGTACGAGGTTCTGACGCTGCCGAAGATGGGGACACCGGGGGGCTGGACGCCCGAAATGAACGACGAATGGGTTTCCGGGGCCATACAGAAGGGACAATCCGCGTATCTTTCGTCACCACTCACCGATGAAAACATATTCAGCGATGAATTCCCGAGCAATAATGGAACTACGGTCTTTGGCCGCGAGGTCTTCCAGTTGCTGGACGGCGGGTATTCGATCAGCGATGATGAGCAGTGGATGCTCCCGCCGGGCCGCTAACCAGGGAAGGGTGTACGCCGATGGCTTCTGATCTGCTCAGATCACTCGCTGCGGAGAAGTACGTAGCCCGCACCGTTCCCGGCGCTCACGACGGCGAGATCGCCGAGCTGGTCGCGACCGTGACATCGGTGCAGGCCTTTGCGGACGTCGCTGCTGGACTGGATCTTCGCAGTGGCAGAATACTGAATAACTTCGCCAAAAGAGCCGCGTCGCTGGCCGTTCGGCAACGAAGTGAGTCGTGGATCCGGCACGGCTTGATGGCAGCGATGCTGGCGAGTACGGTCGAGGACTATCGGGAGATCGTGCGGACCATCAGCCTGCTCTTCCGCGCTGCTGAACTTATCGACTCTGATCCAGTCGCATTGTTTGAAGCGGCAGCCGAATTGGCTGAGCCGGACGCCGCTGAAACCGTTCGGCTCTTTGCGCATGCGGACGAATCGACGCGATCCATTTCTGTGATGGGCTACTCAGAAGGAATCGACGACACTGGATTTCGATTTATCAGCAACTGGTGAGGTCTAACGTCCGACGGCTGCCAAGGCGAGCATAGTGCGCGGGGTGCGCGGGGTGCACGGGCATTGACACGTGACTAGTCGTCACCTAGCTTAAACATATGTTCAGAACGGATGTTCAGAACTCGACCTCGTTGTTCGACGCGGCCGTGGTCGGCGGCGGCCTGGCCGGCCTGGCGACCGCATTGCGGTTGCAGGTCAGCGGCTTGTCGACGGTGGTGCTCGAGGCCCACGGTCACGCCGGGGGGTGCGCGGGCTACTACCGCAAGCAGGGCTTCTCCTTCGATGTCGGAGCGACCACCCTGGTCGACTTCGCCCCCGGCGGGGTCGGCGTGGAGCTGCTGGAGAGCGTCGGGATCGGACCGGTGGACGCGCTGGAGCTGCCGGGATACCAGGCTTTCCTGCCGGACCGGAAAGTCGTGCTGTACCGCGATCAGGCCGCGTGGCACGCCGAGCGGCTGCGCACGCTGGGCGACACCGAGCGGCACCGGCGCTTCTGGGCGCTGCTTGACCGGCTAGCGGAGATCTTCTGGCGGGCAAGCCGGGCGGGCGTCCGCCTGCCGGTGCGTTCCGCCGCCGACGCGGTTGCTGACCTGCGGGCGATCGGTCTCGCCGGCGTGCCGCTCAGCCGCTACCTGACCTGGACGGTCGGCGACGCGCTGCGCCGGTACGGGCTGCGCAGGGATGTGCCGCTCGTCGCGTTGCTCGCCATGCTGATCGAAGACACCGTGCACGCGGGCGTCGACAGCGCGCCATTGATCAACGCAGCCCTGGGCATCACGATCAGGGGGGCGGGGCTCAGCCGGGCGGCGGGCGGAATGCGCGGCTTCTGGCGCGTGCTCGTGGCGCATTACCGGCACGTCGGCGGCCGCCTCCGGGCGGGGTGCGAGGTATTGAGCGTCGACGGTGCGCCGGGAGGCTACCGGATCACGACGCGGCTCGGCGCCATTGGCGCGCGGCGCGTGGTCTGCGCGGTACCGGCGGCCACCACCGAGCGCATCTGCGCCCGGCTGCCCGTCGCTCGCAGGTTGCGGCCGTTCCTCGAGCGCGACGCACGGGCGATGGGAGGCGCGTGCGTGGTCTTTCTCGGGGTGCCAGAGGCCGAGGTGGCCGGTCAGGAATTCACTCACCACCAGTTGCTGCACGCCTATGACCGGCCTTTGGGGGACGGAAACAACATGTTCGTCTCCGTTTCAGCTCCGGGTGACACCGCGAGCGCTCCAGCCGGGCACCGGGCGGTGATGATCTCGACGCATACCGACCTGCCCGGCTGGGCCAGCCTCGATGACAACGACTACCAGCAGCGCAAGAAGGAGATCGGCGAGGTGCTCATCAATAATGCGCGTCGCGCCTACCCGAACCTTGGGGATCGGGCGGTGATCGCGCAGACAGGTACCCCTCGCAGCTACGAGCGATTCGGGTTCCGTCCAGGCGGCGCGGTGGGCGGTCCGCGTCAGCACCTGCGCAACTCTAACCAGCACGCGGTCCCGCACGATCTGGGCGGGCCTGGCCTGTGGCTGGTCGGCGACTCGACATGGCCGGGCCTTGGCACCGTTGCTTGCGTCCTTGGCAGCCGGATAGTTGCTGACGGGATCTTGCGCGAACGGGTGCCAGGCCAGTGACCGCACCCGCTCTGGCCGCACCCAGCCTGGCCGACCTGGGCACGGATCTGCTCACCACTACCCGCTGGCAGCGACTGCTCGCACTTGGCCGCCCGTGCGCCGGCGTGCTTGTGTTCTCCGTAGTCGCGTGGCTTCGCTGGTGGTGGATCAGCCCGCTGGTTACTTTCGGCCTGTTCGTAGCGGTTGTAACAGTCACCCATGATGTGGTGCACCGCACCATCGGCCTGCCGGCCCGGGCAACCGACTGGGCGTTGTTCGCGATGGGCCTGATATTGCTGGAGAGCGGTCATGCCTACCGGGCCACGCACGGGCAGCACCACCGGCTCTTCCCGCATCCTGACGACCCCGAGGGCTACCCGGCTGGGCTGTCACTGGCCGGCGCGGTCTGCTACGGGCCAGTGTTCCTGATCCGCCTGTGGTGCTGGTCCTATCGCCGCGGCGCGGACCGGGGCTGGCTGCTGGCGGAGGCCGCAGCGCCGGTCGCGGTACTCGCAGTAGGCGCTGTCGCCTGGCCGTATGTTCCTGGGGTGCTGATCTACGCGGTGCTGGCCATCGTCGGAAGCTGGGTGTATCCGCTGCTGACGGTGTACCTGCCGCATCACGATTACGGTGCGACGCCGCTCACCCAGACGCGGACGCTGCGCGGGCGGATCATCCCGGCCGTGTTCCTTGAGCTCACCTACCACCTCGAGCACCACCTCTATCCCCAGGTGCCGAGCCACCACCTGGCGGAACTGGCCCGCCGGCTCGATCCGTACTTCACCACCAGCGGCGTGCGGCCGGTGCGTGTTGTCTGAGACCAGGGGCCGGGTACTCGACGCCGCGTTGACAGCCTTGGTGCGCAACGGATTCAGTGGTACCACGGCGCGCGCGATCGCCCAGGTCGGCGGCTTCGCGCCCGGCGTTATCTACTACCACTTCACCGACCTGGATGACTTGCTGGTGGCGGCGCTCGCGTACAGCTCGCAGGCGCGCGCCCAGCGCTACCGCTCGGAGCTCTCAGGCATCGACAAGGCCACGGCGGTGGTCAAAGTTCTCCGCCGGCTCTATGACGAGGACACCGACGTCGGGCACATCGCCGCCGTCCAGGAGATCTACGCCGGGGCGCGTCCCGGCTCCCGGCTGGCCGCGCAGATAGGGATTGAGACGCGGCGCTGGGAGGAGCTGGCGCAGGATGTGCTGACCACTTTGCTGCGCGGCAAGCCACTCGCGGCCACGGTACGCGTGCGGGTCGCAGCCTCCGCGGCCGTGGCCTTCTACCTCGGCATGGAGACCCTCACCCATCTCGATGGAGACCGCTCACGCCCGGCCCAGCTCTTCGACCAAGCCGCCCGCCTCGCCGCCGTCTTCGACAAGATCCCCCGCATGCCCAACCGCGCTGCCGCGCCCGGGCCGGGGTCGTCATGATACGACGCTCAGCGTGTCGTCCGCGGAACCCAGATGCCGGGTCACGACGCCGACGAGCCGGGCGCTGGGTACGAAGCCGTGGTGGCGCGAATCCCAGCTCATCGCGCGGTTGTCCCCCAGCAGGACGAAGGATCCGCTGGGAACGACCGTGCCGGCTATCTCATGCACGTCAGGGAACTCCCATTCGGCGGGTATCCGATCGCCCGGTACGGCCACAGCACGCTTGATGAAGAGCTGACGGGACCGCCTGCCTGCCGGCGCCTTGGCGCTCGGGTCGTTCTCGAAGACGACGACCTGTCCCGCGCGGACGCGCTTAGTCCTGCGGACCAGGACGCGGTCGCCGGATCGCAAAGCGGGCTCCATGCTCGTGCCATCGACGTTCGTGACGAGGAAGACACGGCGCAACAGCAAGGCCACGGCCAGCAGGAACCCGGCAACCAGGAGTACAACCCTCACAGCGCCTCCTGATATCCGGCGGCCTGGAGCCGGAACAGCCGAGCGTAGCTGCCATCGGCGGCGAGAAGCGCCTCATGCGTCCCTTGCTCAGCAATCCGGCCGTTGTCCAGGACCGCGATGTCATCGGCATCGCGGACGGCGCTGAGCCGATGCGAGATCAGCAGGCTCGTGCGGCCATCGCGGTACTCAGCCACCCTGGTGTGGATCTCATATTCGGCGGCCGGATCCAGGCCGGAGCTGGGCTCATCGAGAATCATCAGATCCTTGCCCTCCCGCACGAAAGCCCGGGCCAGCGCGAGCCGCTGCCACTGCCCGCCGGAAAGAACCACGCCGGTCACCAGGTCATCCATCTCCGTCCCGATCAGAAAGGTCCGGGTCAGTGCCGTGGCGTAACCGCGAGGAAGCCCGGTGAGCGCATCATGGATTCCCGCCCGCGCAGCCGCGTTCTTAATCCGGTGCGGATCATCCAGCGCGGTAAGGTCTCCGAGGCCGATGTTCTCACTGGCCGTCATGTCATAGTTCATGTGATCCTGGAACACGGCGCTGATCCGCTCGCGCAGCATCGCCGGCGGGATTCCCCTCGCGTCCACTCCATCCCAAATGCCCCACTCCATAGTGGCTCGCCGCCGGGTCAGGACAACCTCGGCGGCCAGCGCGGGAAGGGCGGCGAGGAGTACCAGTGCCGTCATCGCCGGGCTGAGTATCAGCAGGGCGCTGCCCCCGAAGGGAACCTGCGGATCAGCGCCAGAACACCTGGACTCCGGCGCTGTACCTGGTCGGCGACGATCACCGCGTGCTCGCGGTAGGCGCCCGGATGGAAGATCTGCCGATCGGAACCCGCGTAAGGGGCTGAACGGTGAGCGTGGTCGTCATAACGCTGAACGCACCGACCGCGGAACCCGGTCCCAGCGCGAACGACGGCTCCGGCTGCCAGACCGCGGTGGTTCTCATCCGGCGCAGGATCCCGAGCGTGAACAACAGGTTCAACAAGCACAGCACGCCAAGCAGCACCACGGCGGCAACCAGGTAGCCCATCAGAAACTCCTCGCGAACAGATAGGCAATGTCGTCGAAGGCCACGATCAGGATCGCTCCGAACAGGCCGGCCGGAATCGCTACCGCCACGCCAGCCAACTGCGCATGCACCCCGGGCGTCAGCCCGCCCGCTAGCCCGCCCGCCACCGCCGTGATCAGCAGGATGGCGTTGCGGATGAGGTGTCCGGCGCCGAGCGGCCTGCTAGAGGCGCCGAAGCACCGGCATGGAGCGTGCTGCCCCCGTTTCAGGGCGACGGCGATAGCCGCGCTGAACGCGCAGAGCAAGCCGCAGCTAAGCCCGAAGCCGAATGTCATCGCTGGCGGAATCGCCAAGAGGATCGGCACCGCTGCTTCTGAGGCGATAACGACCACGGCCAGTGGCTGTAGCAGACCAGGCCGGACCGGCGCGAGCGCCGGCAGCGACCTTGTGAACCCGCCGTAGTCCCGCAGTTTCGACACCGCCGAGGCCAGGAAGACCAAGCCGATCAGGCTGGCGCAACCCACCCTCAGGTAGTCCATCGTCTTCTCCCCGTAGATGAGCGGGCGGCAGCAGAGCTACCGCCCGGCGAGTCATCCCCGACAGGTCATGGGCACTTACTGCTTATTTTGGTCCACTGGCATCCATCTTGGGGGCAGCAAAACCGGAACCAATAGAAGCGCATCATGTCTCCCTTTCCAGGTTTGCCGGACAATCTGGCAGCGATGCCGGGCAACTGTAACGACGCTGGACGAGACGAACCAGGCAAAATGACCGGCAATTTAACCGGCAAGATCGAGCGAGGCCGCTAGCAACGCGTTGCGGACCACGAACGCCATCCATTCCGCTGGCGTCTCTCCGCAGTGGCGGCTGGCGGCTTCCTCTGCGCAGTGACGCTGGCTCCAGCCGGACATGCGACCGCCGCGGATCTCGAACTCGACCAGCATGCCGTCCGCCCAGCCGCGCACGGTGACGTCGGTCGCGTCCGCACGAGTGACCTTTTGCTCGGCGGTAATCCAGTCAATGGCCTCGATTTCCGCCTGTAGCTTCGCGGCGAATTCGAAAGACTGCCGCGCCGCGGCGGCGTCGCGGCGGCGGCCCAGTTCGGCCCGTACCTGCCCGACCGCCACCGGGTCCCGGCCCAGCACCGCCACGACTGACCTCATCAACCCGGCTCGGTCAGCTGGACCGGCCCCGCGGACGCGCGCCAGGTCACGCTTCGCACCAGCCAACTTGTCCGCGCTATAGGCCAGCGGCAGCACGCGGGACAGCCCGGCCGCTGCCTCACGAACCTTCTGACCACCTAGATATGGGCCGAAATATTTCGCCCGATCTCCCGGACACCAAACGTGAACGACATCCAGGCCTGGTGCCCGCGATGACTCGCTGAGGCGGATCCAGACCTCGGCCTCGGAACCACCGTCCGGGCTGCGGTTCCATGGCGGCAGACCGCTTCGCAGGAGGTTGCGCTCCAGCCAGGCCGCCTCGTGCGCCGAATCGCAGGCAACCGCCTGCACCTCGGCGATGTGCGGCATCATGCCGGCCAGGTACCTGCGGTCCCGCAAGCCGCCCCAGTAGGACGAGACCCGTCGGCGCAAGCTCACCGTTCGGCCCAGGTACAGCACGCGGCCAGAACCGTCGCAGAACCTGTAGACGCCCGGTAACGGCGGGAGCCGGCCAGCCTGCGCCCGGGCGCGCTTGGCATCCACCACCACCCAGCGAGCCCATCACCGGGTCAGCAGTCGTGTCAACTAGAGCGGACCAGGTACAAGCCGGCGCGGCAGCGCTAGCCAGCCCCGCCGCATGGATCTCGCCAGGCGCGCCGCGAGACGTTGCCTAGCCATCCGCGGCAGCCTGACCTGATTTTGCGGCTCAAAATCCCCGGTCGGAGGGGAAGTCCCGGTTCTGGATCGATCGCCTGGCCGACCTGTGCTGCACTAGCCACGCAGGAATCAATTCGTCAGACGCTGCGGAACGGAAAGCCGATGATCAGATACGCCACCACCTCATCACCGCGGCTGCGGGCGGCGATTTTAGGCCTCGCGATCATCGCAGGCCTCAGTGCCGCCACCGTGGCAGCTCCCCCGGCCCATGCGGCCCTGTCGTCCACGACCTGCACAGGAACCTCCGACATCACCTACCAGCCCGGCCTGACCAATACCGCCCAGACCGTCACCTACGACGAGACCGACACTTACTCCTGCGGCTCCACCGACCTGACCCTGACCGGCGGCAGCGACTTCGTTAGCGTCATCCTGCCTGGCGCATCATGCCTGGCGCTGCCGAGTCTCACCACCAGCACCCCGCTAACAATCACCTGGAACAACGGCCACTCCACCACCATCAGCCT
This sequence comes from uncultured Actinomycetota bacterium, assembly GCA_963769145.1. Lineage (GTDB taxonomy): Bacteria > Actinomycetota > Actinomycetes > Streptosporangiales > Streptosporangiaceae > Chersky-822. Next base: position 900,319 of record CAVYKS010000004.1, on the reverse strand, counting down.
GAGTTTCACCGATGTCATCGTCGAAGGCATCGAACAAGTCACCGGCACCGGACCAGTGACCAGCGGCGAGTTTCACGGCGCCAATGCCACCATCGCCTGGGAATACGCCGTCCCCGATCCGCTGCAATGCGCCACCAGCCAGGGAGTCACCACCCAGACCGGCATTCTCACGGCCCAGATCACCGGCATCTGATTGCCAGCTTGGCGTGGCCGTCGGTACTCGTTCAGTTCGGACAGACTCAATGCCCTAAGCGGCGTGGGTCTCGGGAGTGGTGGTGCAGCGGCGTCCGGTCGGGGAATGGTCCAGATGAAAATGCTTCAACTAACAGGTCTATAGAACGCCGCATGGCGGCAAAGAACTTGGCCGATTACTTCCCCCACTCTTACCGGAACCGCGTTACCGATCCATCTCCCGAGCTTGTTGAAAGGCATATGCCCCCCGGGTGGACGAAGCACTGAGTCGTTATTGTAGGAGCCTCCTTATCCCATTCCATCCGACCCGTATACGCTTGGATAGGTAGCGCCAGTCGGTTTGTCATGGCACAAAGCGCGCAGACCCGGATCCCAATCCCTCCAAGTTCCACCAGGCACGGAGGCCTGGATACGCTTCAAGTTAAGAGGGCTTAGAGCAGATGCTTTGTGAAGTTGATCGTCCGAATGCTGCTCGCCTGCGCTGATCCGAGGTAGGTCGTAAATAGCATCCCGCACCGTACTTGCCGTTCCGGCTCTCGTTGGCATCTTGAGATGGGAGGCACCAAGTTGAGAAGCCAGCAGCACCAGGCGTCGGCGTGACTGGGGTACACCGAGAGCGGAGCACTCGACGACAGACCAGTTAATGTCATACGAAGACAGACAGCTTAGAAAATCCTCGAAGACGCTGTGTTCTGCAAGTTGTGACACATTTTCCATAGTCACGAGCTCCGGCTTAATCTCTTGAACTAGACGGCCGAACTTTGACACCAGTCGCCAGTCCAGCGCACTTCGTTTGCCACGACCACTTCGGCTATAGGTAGAAAATGGCTGGCACGGCGCACATCCTGCGAGCAGTGTTAGACCGGATTCACCTATGTCTCTTCGGACCACGTCAGCGCTCAGTTGTGCCACGTCACATTCCACAAACTTTGCAGAGTTATTTATCTCGTAGGGATATTTGCAAGCAGAGTCGATATCATAGCCTGCTTTAACGTTAATTCCGCCAAGGGTCAACCCATGAGTAAGTCCGCCGACGCCGCAAAAGAGATCGATGGCATTAATTGTCGGAGCTGTAGATTCAACTCTCATTCGGCAGCCTGCGGTCGACGGTCGGGCATGATGTAGTCACACAAGTCTATATATACTGAAAAGCACGCGACCGCCTCTCGAAGATAAGCGCCCACGGCTCCGGTTACCTCTCTGAGGTCGGCAACGACTATGCCCTCCGTGCACTCCACAAAAGAAATCTGGCCATGGGCAAGATGATTGCGGAGGGTCTTCACAAGTTTCATCGCTCCTTGATCGTTACGGAATGGCCGCTTTACGCCGGCATTGGTTTGTGCGGTAATTTGAAGTTCGCAACCGACCCTTTGACTTATTTTATATATTTCCTCATCATCCCAATTTCCCCCGCCGCCAGTATCGATCTTGAGCTGCGAGATTGGCAAGCGGGCGATCACGTGATCGCACATGGCGACCGCGTCCTGAAGGCGGTGATCTGGTGTTAGTTCGGCATGTGTTCGTGCGATTGAACGAACCCACTCTCGCCGAAGCTCTGCGACTAGGTCGTCGACTCGCCAAGCGTTCGGATGGGATGTCGCTGCGTCGCATATTTCGGCTATGCAGCGAGAGACTGTTGCTTCCACGAGGTTATATAGCTGCAAATAGACGCTGGAATACAGAATTCTCTGTTGCGATACCGTGACGATGTCACCAGAAGCTTCAAGCCTTGGCGTGCCGTTCCGGACAGAATCGCGTAACCAACTCCTCTGCTTGGCGCTCATCGCGCTGGCTCTTGGACATCGGAGCCAGGCGGACAAACAGATCCCACTGCGCCAATTCGATAACAAGATCTAGGAATAGGCCCGCAAGTGCACCGCGACGGATCTCTGCAAACCTTGGAATTTTGCTTCCAGTATTTATTCTCTCGAACATATCGAGCCGAGCCGCTTCATCTGCATGTTCGTTGAGAACTATTCCCCTTATGGAGCGATTCAAGATTTTTAGCTGGCGAGATCGCGGCAGATCCTTGAATGCAAAACCGGAGAGGGCGGTGAGTTGATCGAGTTCGCCTAGACGTAGGTCTCCAAGTATAAATTCTTCAAGGGTCCGCAGTCTTTGCGAACCGTCTACAATCTCAAGCCGCCCATCGGGCATTTCCCAAAAAAATAGAAACGGTATAGCCAGACCCATTACGACGGACTCAATGAACTTCCACTTACGCTGGTCTTCCCAAGTAAATTTTCGTTGATACGGTGGAACTACGTACGTGTGGTCATGAATTTTCTGAGCTAGTATTTCTACTGTGTATTCAGTTATATAGAATTCTATTCGTTTAGTGAGCTCGGCGATCTGATGTTCTGCCGCGTCAACGGCCTCTGGAGTTTTCTGAGAGGGATGTTGAACGATTTTATTCACCTTTTCTCACCTGTTCGGGCGGCGGAGCACGAAGCTGCGGTGGTGTTGAACCTGACCTTGACTCAAGAAATATGATAATCGGGTCAACTGGGCTGGATGGCGGGGACTCGCCGGGCGTCCAAGTTGCGCCAAGTGCTTACCGCGTCGCCCGGCTCTCGTGCTCTGGATGGATGATCCGGCGGCGAGCAGTGGCTCGACTCGACATCGAGCTTCCACGACCACGACAACCCATCACCTCGCCCAGCATCAACCTCGTCGACAGCCACGCCGACGGGCGGCAGTCCCAGATCCAGCCCCTCCCGGCGGTCCTCTCCGGTCATGGTCACCTCCTCGCGTGCTCTAGGACCTCTATCGACTACTGTAGCGAGGGGTACTGACAATCCCGAACCAAGATCGAATAGCCACTCGGCTCAGCGGCGGGGGCGCGCCGCTTCGGCAACCGGCCCAGGGCTAGCCGGACAGGGCTTCGGGGAGTGAGCACAGGGTGATCCCGAGATCATCGATCAGCGCGCGTACCTCAGGATCGGTGAGCACGTCGAGGTCGGACAGCCGGTATTCCGTCGCCCAGCGGTAGGGCACAGAGTCGGGCCCGGTGAGGGACTCCAGTTCAGAGCTGGCCACGCCCGGGTGGCACACGAGCAGGTGCACGCCCGGCCCTAGCCCGTTGAGGTACCCGAGCATCCATGCCTTCTTGCCGGCCGCATCCCGCGGGCTCAGCTCATTGAAGCTGGCCAGCTGGTTGCGGACCGCGCTGGAGTACAGGAACGGGACACCGGTCAGCTCCGACACCTCGTCGTAAGCCGCCGCCACCGAGGAACCCATGTGATGGTCGAGGTAGTCAAGACCGACGCCGGCCGAACGGAACTTATCCACCTGAGCGAGCAACTCGGTGACCGCATCGTGATACTCAAGGTGCTGCCTGGCCAGCTCGACGGACGGCTGGAACGTGCCATCGGCCCCGGTAAGCGAAGACCCTCCGGTGAGTGGGCGCCACCGGAAGTAGTCCCACTCGCACGTCAGCGTCTGGTGCGCGCCAACCGGAATCTCGATATCCTTCGCGATCTTCATCGCCTCGCCGAACCACGGGCATGGCGCCATCGCCGACGCGGTCGTGACGATGCCTTCGGTGAAAGCGCGCCGGATGCCCTCGTTGACCGCGTGACACATCCCGAAATCGTCACCCCGGACAACGAGCCGGACGCCGCCCGCGGTACTCATGTCCCCTCCCGAAGTCACATGACAGCGCAGCCTGTCCTGTTCTGGCTGGTCTGCTGAGTATCGTAAGCCCGGGCTCAGGACGGGCCGACATCGTCCCACCCGCCTTCCCAGGTGGATTTGCCACACATCCATTGTGCGGTGGCGGCGAATGGGAGCGCGCTGGCGGCGCTGGGGCCGCAGCCGGATGACTTATCATCAGTTTTGGTCGTTCCAGTCTCCGGCAAACTTGGGTAAACCGGACAAAATCATCACTAAAAGTGATGATAAGTGCCCTGCTTCACCGTCGCGCCGGACTGCACCGCCATCGCCGCTACCGGCCAGTCCTCGTCGGCACAACCCCACATGCCACAAAAGAATCCCCGAACCCATTGCCACTGCGGTCGGGCCGTGGTCGGGCCGCCGCCGGAATGCGATCCTTATACGCGTGCCCCAGATCCCGCTGGTCATCGAAGCCGAGCCGGACGATCCCGACTGCGCCACCGTCATGGTGGACGGGACGGTGGCTGGCAGGCCGTACCGTTTCATCCTGGACACCGGAGCGGCCCGCACCCAGCTCGAAGCCGATGAGTACACGGGCGCGCTGGAAGCTATGCCGGGTGAAGGTTCCTCGGGGGTGTTCGCCTCGCGTTCTGATCCGGTCGTCACCGTCACGGACGTAGCCATAGGATCGCTCCGCGTCGCGACGCTCGACGTCGTGCGGGTGAGCCCTGCCCCGCCCCGGCTGCGCAACCTGCTCGGCATGGACGTACTGCGGCACAGTCGCTGGCTGTTGCGGCTGGAAGCCGCTTTGCTGGACCTCAAGCCGCCGACAGGCGGCCAGGCTGGGCGTGATCTGCGGATGGACAGCCGCGGTCACGTCTACGTGGACCTGTGCTGGCCGGGCGTGACCGCGCAGGCCTGCTGGGATACCGGGGCGGGCATCACGATCGTGAACCGGGACTTCTGGCTCGCCCATCCGCGGCTCTTCGACGAGATCGGCATGTCCACTGGCACGGATACCACCGGTGCCACGCTGGAAACGCCGGTCGTGCTGATGGCGGAGGCCGTGATCGGCGGACGCTCGTTCGGCAAGCACAAGGCGGCCGTGGTCGACCTGTCCCACGCCAACAGCACCATCGAGCTGCCCATGGACGTGATCCTCGGGTACCCGGCCCTGCGCCAGGCCGACTGGCTATTCGACTTCCCCGCCCGCCGTTGGATGGTGCTGAATCCCTCGAGCTAGCACCGGATTAAGAACGACCCGAAGGACATAGGGAAATGCCTCGTGAACCGTGCGGTCATGATCGGTCACGAACACCGAAGGCGTATAGCCCAGATTCGCAAGAGCGCGCACTAGCCGACCAGGACTCAGCGAGGCCGCGCTCTCGGAGCTTGTCCAAAGAGCGGGGGTCGCTGCCGAACTCGCGGCGTGGAGCGCTGGATCGTGCCGAAGCTGATAACGAAACAGCGCGGCCGTCAGGGCTTCCCGGACGGCGTCGCCCAGACGCGCACCCGCGCCGTAGACGGTCCCCCCGTCGTCGATGCGCAGACGACAACCGGGACCCCGGCCGGCCCGGTGATGTCATGCAGGGTGAAGCCGACATGACCTCAGCCAGCCCCGGCCTGGGCCGGCCCCAACCCCGCGCTGCTTGCTCGGCGAGCCGACCAGCGACAGCGAGGGGCCCACGCTGCAGGCCGGCAGGGCAGCTAGCGACAGCGAGCGCATGGCGGCGGCTCAGACAGGCTTCCACCGTAGCTCGTTGTTGTCCTCGCACACGATGCGCTCACCGTCGCGGGCCACTCCTTCCACGCGCGGGACCGTGACGGTCAGAAGTCGCGGATGAAGCGGGTGATGTTGACTCGGGACGGCTGGAGGCTCTCCCTCAGCCGATCAAGAATGAGTCGCGCATCAAGCTGCCCACAGGTCAGCAGGTCAAATCGGGCGAAACCGTGCTCTGGCCACGTGTGCACGGATAGATGCGACTCGGCCAGCAGGAACACCGCCGTGACGGCTCCGTTGGGAAATACGGCCGACGTCTGGCCGACCACGGTGGCGCCGCCCGCATGGCACGCCTCGCGCATGATCGTCAGCAGCCGCTGCTCGTCAGTCAGCACGGCCGGATCGTCCAGCCATGCGTCCATGGCCGAGGAGCACATCTCGGCTATATCACCCGGGATGAATGCCTCCATCGAATCTGCCGACGCCGTCATATCGTCGAGTTTATCCTCGCTGGCCACGTGGCCAGCCGCAGCCAGGTGGCCAGCCGCAGCCAGGTGGCCAGCCCGAGCCAGCAGCAGGGCACATTCGAGTGAGGCGAATTCGCCCAATAGCGCGGGAGCGACAACCGGCAGCGGGTGACCGGCTCGAGCCAGCCCGGTCAGCGCCGCGTTGACGCGCCCGCACAGGTCCGGCAGCGCGGCGCCAAGTCCTCCGCCCACGTGCACCCGAGCCGGGCCGATCACTTCACCAAGCGTGACGACGGCCCGCGCCAGGGCGAGCGCCCGCCTCGTCCAGTGTCTGATCGGCCCAGGCGACGCGCTCGCTGGCCGCCGCCGCTAGCTCCCTGGTGGTGGCCAATCCGAGAAGCGCGCTAGCCCGGTCCGCGAGCGCCGATCCCGCCACGTGCGCCTGCAAGCAACGAGAACAACGCGAAGGCGACGTTACATAGCGGGCCTGCCCGGTCCCGGCAGGCCCGCAGGCGCCGCGTGCATGACACCTGCGGGCGTGCATACGGGCCGCTGTCGGGGTAGACGGGAGCTTCGGGCCCGACTGACCCTCCGGGCTAATGCACCTTCCGATCACGAGAGGACCCCATTATGCGTATTCGGCGCTTAAGCGCAACCGTGGCCGTCGCGTTGGCGGCTGGATGGTCCGTCGTAACAACTGTGCCCGCCTCGGCTGCGCGACCGGCGGCAGTCATCACCCTCGGCATCCACGACGGCGCCGTCAACAACTGTGATCGCGGCGGGAAGCAGGCCACACCGCCCACCGCCGCCGAACTTGCCGCGGCTACTAGCTCATTCACTAGCAGATTCTGGCCTGCCCTGAGGGTCTTCACTGCCCGATTCAGCCCGCCCTGGGACATCGCCTACCACCATGACGGCCGACCGGGCTCGACCGCGAACAAGGAACTGGCCGTGACCCAAGCCTGCTTCAACGCCTGGCTCGCCGGAGCGCAGAGGGTGGGCGCCCGGCCGGAGATCGCCTTCAAGCCAGACCCCAACTTCCGTACCCGGAACGGTCATCTCGTCAAGGCACCCGACATTCACACCTACCGCCTGGCCATAGATGCCTTCACACGTCAGTACAGCAATCCGGCCAGCACCAACGGAATGGCCCGAGTTCGGATCATCTCCCCATGGGGAGAACCGGACGACCCGGCCAACATAGCCATGCCGGACGGCAGCCACAAACTCTCCGACCCTAGCTGTCATGGCTCGCCCAACGTCAACACCTGCGGGCCGATCCTGGCTGCTCACATGTGGCAGGCTGTGCACGCTAGCTGCACACAGTGCAGCCTTCTGGGCAAGGGTCCAGGCTCAGGCGTGATCGCCGCCGACTTCAGCAGCCTCGGCGGTATCCGTGGCCGCGAAGCGGGACCAGGAGGCGGATTGCGGGGCTCTTACCTGGACGTCTACCGGAATAGCCTGGGCGGGCACCGCCCGCTGGTATGGGCGCTGCACCCCTATAGCGACATCATGGCCTTCGAGAAGGCCGACGCCGCCCACAAGCCGGCCCCATCCCTCGCTCGCACCCTCGTCGGCCAGTTCGCACGCGACCTGAAAGACGTCGGCTACCACCAGCACACCCAGATATGGTTCGACGAGATCAGCGCCTTCCAGTTCCACAACCAAAGCGGCGCCCCCAGGCCAACCTGGACGCCGGCAGTACAAGCAGCGGCCGGCCACTATCTGCTCACCGGGCTTCCTAGAGCGGCGGGCGGCGCGACCGAACCCACGGTCACCCGCGCCTACTACCTGAACTTCGCCGCTGCCGATCCGATCAACTCCCGCTGGGCGCTCGTACTCAACGGCGGCCTGACACCGCAGCCCATCTATAACACCTTCGCGCATCGGTAAAGCTGGTCCCCGCCCGGACAGCAACGGCCTGACGCCGCTGCTGTCCGGGTGTCTGCTGAATCGCGCAGGTATAGATGCCATATCCCATGCTTGCGCCCGCAGCCCTGGCGGCGACGCCGAACTTAGACTGACTCGCCTGCACCCGGTGCGGCGAGGTGCGTTGCCTTCTGCTGCCTTCTTGAGGAGGTGCTGCTTCATGGATTACGCGATGATCAACCATGCGAGCTGGTCGACCTATCTACCGACCTTCAAGGTCTTGCTGCGCCCCACGTCGGTCCAGCCTCCCGAGCTGACCTCGGCAGCCGGTCCCATAGCACTATCCCTGGTGCTAGAGCAGGCGCGAGAGCTGGTGCCACAACTTGGCACTGTCAGCGACAAGCTGGTGCCGTTGGTGTTCGAGGGTTATCAGGAGTGGCTCAGTTACGAAGACTCGTGGATCCTCGAGGAACTGGCTCAGGTGCTGGACGACAACGGCGACCAGGAAAATCTGATCCTGTCGGCGCTCGACGAACTCGTCAGCGTTGCCGCGCGCGTCGAGAAAGCTAGCGAACTAACCAAGGAGGAACTCCAAGCCGCGGTCCACGAGCTTGACATCGCGACACCCGCGAGCACGATGCTGGCCTACCTTGAACGGTGCGTCAGCGCCTGGCAAGACGAGGCCAGCAAGATCGGAGCGCTCCAGCAAGCCGATGCCGCCGAAACTGGCGGGATTACGGGTGAGTTCAATTCGAACTGGGAGCAGATCGCCATTCCCGGAACCCGTTACTGGATCTTCTACGGGAATAGCTACCGGTACTCGGACCACGGTGTCGCTCCGCTGGAGGAGTGGGCGTCGATTCAGGCGCGTGAGGACGCGGCCGAGACGGCGAAGCGGCCCTGGGAAGGTGCACCGGGCTGGTCCTGCACACCTGTCGGTGCACAATTCCAAGTGGACTATGGGGGTGCGGCTTACGTATTCAGGCACGATCCCGACGGATCATGGATGACCCTGCCCAAAGCCAATGAAGCCATGGTCCAAGCCCAGGCTGACAATCTCACCGGCGAGATTCCCGGTGAGATCAATCCGAACTGGAAGGAGAACTCCATTCCGGGAACCCGTTACTGGATCTTCTACGAGAACGATTACCTGTACTCGGACGACAAGGTCGCTCCGCTGCAGGCGTGGGCGACGTTGCAGGCGTGCATGGACGCGGCCGAGGTGGCGAGGCGACCCTGGGAGGGTGCACCGGGCTGGTCCTACACACCCGTTGGCGCACGATTCCGAGCCGACTATGCGAGCGCGGCTTACGTATTCCGGCAGGACCCCGACGGCCCATGGATGACTCAGCCCAAAGCCAATGAAGCCATCGCCGAAGCCCAGGCAGAGCAACTTCAGTAACAGCAGATCGCTAGGGCAGCTCCTTCGCGCTGCCCGGCTGCGGGCCGCGGATGAGCCGCCCGGGCAGGGCGCCGGTGGCCTGGCCGTTTCGGTAGGTTTCCTGGCCAGCGACAATAGTGTGCCGGTAGCCGTCGGCTCGCTGCATCAGCCGACGTCCGCCGCCCGGCAGGTCGAACAGCATCGTCGGCCGGTGCAGCCGCAGCGCGTCCAAGTCGATGACGTTGATGTCGGCGCGGTAGCCCGGCGCCAGCACGCCGCGGTCGCCCAGGCCGACGGCGCGGGCGGTGTCGCGCGCCTGACGCTGGATCACGAACGGCAGGCCCAGCCCCGCTTCGCGGTCTCTGGCCCAGTGCCCGAGCAGGGTCGTGGGGAAGCTGCCATCGCAGATGGTGCCGACATGGGCGCCGCCGTCGGACAACCCGGGGATCGTGTGCGGGTGCTCGAGCATTTCCTTGACGGCGTCCAGGTTGCCGCGGGCGTAGTTGGCGAAGGTCAGGTAGAACATCGCGTCGCCCTCGCCTGCCGCCATAAGGTCGTAGGCCAGTTCTTCCGGTGTCACTGCGAGCCGGCCAGCCCGGGCGGCGATGGCTTCCGCCGGGTCCGGCTCGTACTGCGGCGTATCGGTCACCTCATACATCAGCTCGTACTTGTGAATAAGGATGCCGCCAAGCCGCCGCCGGTTCTTGGTCCGGCTCTGGGCAGCAAGCACCTCGGCGCGCAGCCCGGGCGAGCGCATCAGTTTGGCCTGGTCGACAGCGCCGCGGTCGGCGATCCGCTGCCAGACCGGGTTCTCCATGAATGGGTGCAGCGTGTTCTGCAGGCCAAGCAACAGGCCGACTGGCCGCGGTGCCACCTGTGCCCGGATGGTGAGCCCTTCGTCCTGGCAGCCGGTCAGGAAGTCAAGGACGCGGCGGTAGCTATCCGGCGCGAGGTTGGACTGGATCAGCGAAACCGACAGCGGGGCGCGGCCGGCGCGCATGGCCTGCCGAAGCAACTCAAACTCAGCGTCAGCGTCGGTGAAGTCGGACACAACCTGCAGCACGCCTCGCCCGGTCTGGCCGACGGCGCGGCCGATCGCGACAAGCTCGTCTTGGCCGGTGCCGTAGGACGGCGTCAGCTCGCCATCGCTGCTCCTGTGGTTCAGCGTGCGGGACGTGCTGAAGCCGAGCGCGCCCGCCATCACAGCCTCCCCGGCCAGCCGCGCGATCTCTGCCGCTTCGTCCGAACTCGCTTGCACCTGTGCCGCGGCCCTGGCCCCCATAACCTCGACCCTCAGCGCGGCGTGCGGCACCTGCGCGCCCACGTCGACGTCGAAGCGTCGCTGGGCCAGCACGTCAAGATAGTCGGGAAACGACTCCCAGTCCCAGGTCAGCCCTTCCCGAAGAGCCGATCCCGGGATGTCCTCGACGCCCTCCATCAGCTCGACCAGCCGGTCGCGGTTCCTAGCCCGCACCGGCGCGAACCCGACACCGCAATTTCCCATGACTACCGTGGTGACCCCGTGCCATGACGACGGCGCAAGCCTGGCATCCCAGGTCGCCTGGCCGTCGTAGTGGGTGTGCACGTCGACGAAACCAGGAGCGGTGACCGCGCCTTCAGCGTCGATTTCCTGCCTGCCGCGACCGCTCAGCCTGCCCACCGCTGCGATCGCGCCGCCGTCAACCGCGACATCGCCCACGAACGGCTCGCCACCCGTGCCGTCCACCACCAGACCCGAGCGGATGATCAAGTCATAGTCGGCCATGTGCAGATAGTAAAGTCAGCCGGCGTTGCAAGCGAGTGTCAACCGGTGGAAGCCGCACGTCGCGACGCGGCATCAGGCCAGCGCGGCCGATCGTCTGGCTGGCCCGATGTCGCGGCGACCGGTCAGCCGTTACCTAGGGCATGACCGGAACTTCAGCTTCGCCGTCACCGTCACGTGCGAGCCGCCGGAGGCGAACCTGACGGTGCCGGACAAGGTGTAGGTCTTGCCGGCCGTCAGCGTGCCGCCACGCAGCGTCGTCGAGTGCAGCACCGAACTGCCGAGCCGTAGCACCCGGCTGACCACGTGCCAGTTCCTGGCCGGCTTGGCGAAGACGCCGACCGCAACGTCGACCGGCGGCAGGCACGACGCGGGCCCATGCACGATGACCCTGTTACTGCGAGCCGAGGCCGAGGCCGTGACACCCAGGCCCGGCAGCACGAACGGAGCGACGAACAGCTTGTTAGCGATCGTTCCCTCGATCGACCAGGCGACCCAGCCAGTTCCGCGCGGGCTGGTGGCGATCTGCGGCGGACCGCCGGCGAATGTGCCGTGCACCGGGAACCTGACGACCGCGGCGTGCCTGGTGTCGGGCAGGTTCGCGATCGCCACGTCCGTGCACTCCATCGAGACGTCGGCGGCCCGGCCGCTGGCGTCGGACACGAGGTCGTGGCTGTTCGGCGCGCAGTTGTTGAGGTCACCGGTCAGCGTCGGATGAACGAAATTGCTGCCGTTCCAGCTCAAGACGACCGGGTGGTAAGTCGCGTTGTTCGTGGTGGTGAGCATCCGGAGCCCTGAGGTCGTCGCGGTGAGGCCATCTACCACTCCCAGCGTCCACGTCTTCGCGACCTTGCTGAAGCCGGAGAAAGCGTCATTGCGGACACGCGCGACGTCGTTGCCAATTCCGATGGAGCCAGCCTTCTCGATCACCAGCACGCCGGTGCCGTGGCTGAACCGCAGCCGGGCGGCGCCGACGCCAAATGGGGTGTGCAGGTTGACGAAGGGCCCAGACAGGCCTTCCCTGACCTGGACACCGGCGGCGGAGGAGTGCTCGGTCACGACCCAGATGCTGCCGTTCGGCCCGGTCGTCGCGTCCAGTATCTCGCCGAAGCTAGGCCCGGTGGCCGCGTTGGTTGCCTGAGACAGATGCCCCCCTGGCTGCATGGTGGCCGTGGCGATCTCGTCAGCCTGCGGACCGTTCTCTGAGGCGACCGTCTCGTACATCCAGACCAACGTCACCACGCCGCGCGGGGTGGCGAAAACCCACAGTCCCGTCGAGGTGGAGGGACCGAACGGCTTGGGCGCGCTGATCGTCTGGATTCCGCCCCGGCACTGCCTAGCACCCGGTGGCAGCGTGCACAGGTGGATCTTTCGGCCGGCGCTGTTCTTGTCTGAGATCCAGCCGACATAGGCGCGGCCGGACGCGTCGACCGCGACGTCGTAGCCGCTAAATTCCACGTTGTTGTCGAGCGTGATCGGCTTGCCGACGAGCCCAGCCTTAACCGCGGGGACAGCACCGATCGCGCCGCCAGCGGCAGCGGTCGGCGCGGCGATCGCAGAGGGCAGCAGAGCGAACGCCGCGGCGGTTGCCGCCGCCACGGCCATGAGTTTCAACGAAGGGGACATGTTGCCTCCAAGCAGGTCGTGATTCAGCACATGTGGTGCTTGGAGTACAGCCGCGCGGCGTAACGTCTATGTAATGGCGCGGCCCGACGCAGGCCGTTCACCACCGGTGGGCGAGCGGCCCCCATAGCTATGCCCGGCATGCCGCTCACCGCAAAGGGCGACTTCAAGCCGATCCCTGGTTTCCACGCTATCGTCCGGCGCAGTCGCTCAGGTTAAGCGCTCGCCGCGAATGCCCTCTATTCAGGCGTGGCCGAGCATGGTAGTTCCAGGGTCGGCTGGGTTCTGGCTGAGGAAGAGGTGCGCGATGGCTTCCTGGAACTGGGCGGGGGTCAGCCTGCCGTCGCCGTCGGAGTCCAAGCGGTCGAAGGCGGCCAAAGATACCTGGGCGTCCACGCCGGGCAGGCCGGTGAGCCGCATGTAGTCCCGGTGCTCGATGAACCCGTCGCCGTCATGGTCCATCTCCTCTGTCATGGTCTTGAACACAGGGCCGGCGGTCTGGTTGTAGTACGCCTCCGGATCGCCCCCACGGTGCGCTTGGTGTCGTCGGTGACCTCGATCAGCTCGCACACAATCCGGGCCATTTCCACGAAGTCGCTTTCGCTGATGACCCCGTCACCGTCGACATCGAAGACGGCGAAGATTCCCCTTAGATTACGCTCACGCAGGTCAGATGGCTGGTTCACGACAAGGCACCTCCGGCACTGGCTGACGATTATTGATCCTGCTGCAGAACGCATTATCCTGGTGAATACCGGCCGCAGCACCTGTCGCCGCGGTGACATTAGCGGCTCTTTGAAGGAATACCGGAACGGATCAACCACCGGAGTTACTTTCCGGAGGCCAAGAGCCGGCGCTGGGGACGCCTGGAATGAAGTTTGGAAGGCGCGTCGTGCTGGGCAGAGACGTATGGGGCACGGAGGCCCAGCAAGCGTGCGCCGGGGGTCTGGCCGCTCTGCTCTCACCGGGAAGGTGATCATCATGAATGCGAGTCCTGCACCGAAGAACGTCGTTCTCGTTCATGGCGGCTTCGTAGACGGATCGGGCTGGCAAGGGGTCTATGGCCTGCTGAAGAAAGATGGCTACAACGTCAGCATCGTCCAGAATCCGACCTTGTCGCTCGCCGGTGACGCCGCCGCCACCCGCCAGGTCATCGACGCTCAGGAAGGGCCGGTCGTGCTGGTCGGGCACTCCTACGGCGGAGCGGTCATCACCGAGGCCGGCAACAGCCCTGACGTGGCGGCTCTGGTGTACATCGCGGGGTTCGCGCCGGACCGAGGCGAGTCGGTCAGCACGCTGATCGCCGACCCGCCGCCCGGCGCACCGGTGCCTCCGATCCTGCCGCCCAAGGACGGCTTCCTGTTCCTGGACCGCGACAAGTTCCACGCGGCATTCGCCGGCGACGTGCCCGCCGAGCGGGCCGCGTTCATGGCTGACTCGCAGGTACCGTGGGGCGTCGACGCCCTCAGCGACTCGATCACCGAGCCCGCCTGGCGAACCAAGCCCAGCTGGTACCTGGTCACGACGCAGGACCGGATGATCCCCCCGCCCGCCCAGCGCGCCATGTCCGAGCGGGCCGGCTGCAACCGTGGTCGAGGCCGCCGGCAGCCACTCCATCTACGTGTCGCAGCCAGCCGCGGTGGCCAATCTCATCGAGCAGGCCGCGGGCGCCGTCGCCGCCCGGTAACGCGAGCAGCCGACAGTAAGCGGCGGCGCCTCTGTCATCCGCAGGTGCCGCCCGGCCCACGGGGATCGGGCGCATAATTTGGCCATGGTGGCGTGGAAGGACGTGGAGCAGGCGGAGCCCGAGTTCGCGGCGCGGGTGCGGCGGCTCTTCGACGCGGGCAAACACAAGACGATCGCGACGTTGCGGGCCGACGGCTCCCCGCGGATCTCGGGCATCGAGTGCGAGTTCGCTGATGGTGACCTCAAGTTCGGGTCGATGGCGGGAGCGCGCAAGGGCGCGGATCTGCGGCGGGATCCGCGATTTGCCCTGCACGGCCCAACGTTTCACCCGCAGGAGGGCAAGGAGGCGCAGTGGCCGGGCGAGGCGAAGATCGCCGGGCGAGCGGTTCCCGCCGGGCCAATCGGCGAAGGGCCCGATGGAGATCTGTTTCTTGCCGACATTTCCGAGGTCGTCATCACCGGGCTGAACCCGGAGGCGACGTTGCTGGTCATCGAGTCGTGGACGCCGCAACGGGGGCTTGTTGCGGCGGAACGCGAATGACGAGGACACCTGCTGCTGGGCGAGGCGGATCACCCTTCCCTGGAACTCCGGGCATGCTGCCGCCGGGTTATGCGGCCAGCGCGGCATAGCGGCCGTTGCCGGCGACGAGGTTGGCGTGCGTGCCGGACTCGATGATGTGGCCGTGGTCTAGGACCAGGATCTGGTCGGCGTTGCGCACGGTGGAGAGCCGGTGGGCGATGGTGATAGTGGTGCGGCCCCGGGCGAGGGCATCGAACGCCTTCTGCACGGCGCGCTCGGTGTCGGTGTCCAGGGCGCTGGTGGCCTCGTCGAGCACGAGCACGCGCGGGTCGCGCAGCAGCGTCCGGGCGATGGCGATGCGCTGTTTCTCGCCACCGGAGAAGCGGTGCCCTCGGGAGCCGACCGTAGTGTCGTAGCCGTCGGGCAGCCCGGCGATCAGGTCGTGGATCTGGGCGGCGCGGGCGACGGCCTCTATCTCGGCATCGGTCGCGCTGGGCTTTGCGTAACGGAGGTTTTCCCGCACTGTCGTGTGCAGCAGGTAGGTCTCCTGGCTGACTACGCCCACGACTGCGGCGAGGTCGGCCAGTCTTAGGTCGCGGATGTCGGTCCCGTCGATGCGGACGCTGCCCTCGGTCGGGTCATAGAGGCGGGCGACCAGGGAGGCGAGGGTAGTTTTGCCGGATCCTGTCTCGCCGACGAGGGCGAGCGTGGTGCCCGCCGGGATGTCCAGGTCGACGCCGCTGACCGCGGACCGGTCGGCGCCGGGGTAGCGGAAGCTGACGTTTCTGAGCTGGACGTGTCCGGTGATCTTGGCCGGGTCGATCTCGACCGGGCGGGCGGGCTCGTCGATGTCGATGGGGAGATCGAGGTACTCGAAAATTCGGGCGAACAGCGCCAGCGAGCTGATCACCGAGACGCTGGTGCTGAGCAGGCCGGTCAGGGGCCGGAACAGGGTGTTCTGCAAGGTGGTGAATGCGATCAGGGTGCCGATGGTCATCGCCCCAGCGGTCAGCGGCAGGCCGGCGGCGAGGTAGATAATCGCGGGGATCGCGGCGAAGATGACGCTCATCGAGGCCATCCGCCAGCGGCCGGCCAGTTGCGAGCGCAACTCCAGGTCGATCAGCCGGGCTGAGGAGTCGGTGAACCGCTGTACCAGGGACGGGCTCGCGCCCATCGTCTTGGCTAGCTGGACGCCATTGATCGACAGTCCTTCGTCGATCGTGACGTTGAGGTCGGCCAACTCGCGTTGCTGCTGCGTGGTGATGGCCCGCCGCATGCTGGCGACCTTGCGGGTCAGGTAGATCGCCGGCGGCATGACCGCCAGCGAGATCAGCGACAGCCGCCACGACAGGGCAACCATAGCTGCTGCGGTCGCGACCGCGGTCGTGAGGTTGGCGGCGATGGACGTCGCGGTCGAGGTCACGACGGATTCCATCCCGCCGATGTCGTTGGTGATGCGGGACTGGACCTCGCCGGTGCGGGTGCGGGTGAAGAAGGCGATCGACTGGCGTTGCAGGTGTGCGAAAACGCTGGTCCGCAGGCCGTGCATGACCTGCTGGCCGACCTTGGTGCTGATCCAGGTCTGGACAACCCCGAGGGCGGAGGTGACAGCGGCGACGGCGATCATGCCGGTCACCAGGAGGGCCAGCAGCCGCCCGTTTCTGTCCGGCAGAGCGGTGTCGATGACCGCCCTGAGCAGGAACGGGGAGACGACGCCGACCAAGGAGGAGGCGACGATAATGGCGGTGACAGTCGCCATCTGCCAGCCATAGGGCGCGAACAGCCGCCCGACGCGGCGCAGGGACACGTCGTGCGCCTGGGCTTTCTCGGCAGCGGTGACCGAACGCGCGCCGCGGCCACGGCCAGGTTCTCGGTTCATGGGGGGTGATTCCAAAAGGGCTACTCCGATTGTGCCGGGCACGGCTAGCCCTCGCCGACGCCGGCCGCTGCTCTGGATATTACTGAGGTTACCTCAATAACATGGTGCGCTGATATCCTATTCCCGTGGCAATCCCGCATCGCGATAGTGCAGGCGGGCCCGGCTCCGACGGCGAGGAAACCCTGTCAGAAGCCTTCATGTCCGTCGCCCGTCAGCTACGCGGCACGTCGCAGGCAACTCTGGCGCCGTGGGATATCACGCCCGCTCAGCTGCGCGCCCTGCGCGTACTGGGTCACCACGGGACGCAGCGCATGTCCGAACTCTCTGAGCACCTGCACATCGCGGCGCGCTCGACCACAGAGGTAGTCGAAGCGCTGCAATCCCGCGGCCTCGTCGAACGACGCCCCGATCCCGGCGACCGCCGGGCGACGCTGGCCGAGCTGACCGATGACGGCGCGACCATGCTCGGCGCGATCGGCGCGGCCAGGGGAACAGAAGCCGAGCGGATCTTCAGTCGCCTCAGCGCGGCCGACAAGGCCCACCTCGCCCGCATCCTGGCCAAGCTCCGCGACTAGCCGGGGCCAGGCCGCCGACATGACTGGCCGGCTCAGTCAACTGGCCGGGCTCCTCCTTCGTACTTGGTAGGCGAGAGAAGGAGGTGATGGCGTGCAGGAAGCTCAGGACGCCGCCCTTGAGCTGTTGCTGGCCGAACGCGGCACCCAGCTGATGCGAACGGCGGTGCTGCTGGCAGGCGGCCGGCAAGATGGCGAGGACCTGTTGCAGGCAGCGCTTGAGCGGCTGATCCGGCAGGGACGGCGGATCACGGGCAGCCCGGAGGGGTATCTCAGGCGGATTCTGTACAACCTGGCTGCCGACCGGTGGCGGCGGCAGGAGGCGTGGCGGCGCAAGCTGCCGGTGATCGGGGCAGGTCAGCGGGCGATCGCGCCCGATTTGACGGCCGCCGTCGATCTCAGGGACGCGCTGATTCGCGCGCTGCACCTGCTGCCGCCGCAGCAGCGGGCAGCGGTCGTGCTGCGGCACTGGGAACAGCTCTCAGATGCCGAGGCTGCTGAGGTGCTCGGCTGCTCGGCTGGCACGGTCAAGGCCGCGTCCTCCCGCGGCCTGCGCCGGATGCGTGAGCTCACCACCGGATGGATAGAGAACGACTTCGAGCTGACGGAGAAAAGGACATGAACCGGGAATTCGACGAAGTGGTAAGGGACAGCATGACGTGGTTCACCGACGGCGTCGATGTTCCGGCCGGGCTCGCGGCCGATGCACGCCGCCATCTCCTCAGGCGGCGGCGCGCCAGGATGGGCTGGTTCGCGACCGGGGCAGCGGTAGCTGGAGTGACAGCCGTGCTTGTTGGAACGGCCGGGGCGGGATCCCTGCATCCGCACCCAGCCGCCAAAGGCGGGTGGGGCGTGACGGTCCAGACCACCACGATGGTGATCAGCCGGGTCGAGCGAGCCCTGGCCAAGGCGGCCGCCGGCGATCCGGTGGCCTACACCAGGCAGACCATGCAGGGCGTCAAGTTGTTCTTGACCATCCCGCACGAGGGCCCGGTCGAAGTCGGTGCCAGCGTGTCAATGACCTGGTCGCGTGGCCCGCTGGAACACGTCGAGTTCGTCACCAGTACCGGCACGCCGGCGTTCAGCCTGGAGACCGACATCAGGTCAGGTAAGAGCGTCCAGACTATGGTGAGCTATCCGCGACGGGTCTGGTGGCGCGGCACTTACCAGGCTCCTGCTCCCGCGAAACCCCAGGTTGCCTGCACCCTGGGCCCGATTGACCGGACTCCTGCGCAATGGTCGCGCGAGGTCAGGAAGCTGCTCTCGTGCGGCGCTGCCGTGGCGGGGCACGAGCAGGTGGACGGCGTGGACACGATCAAGCTCCGGCTGAGCAGCAGCTACCATCGTGCCTGCGCCGCGGCTAACGACCAGCGCCGGTGCCAGCCGCAGCCCGTCGGGTGGAGCGGCGTCTTGTGGGCCAATGCGTCCACCTACCTGCCCGTTCGCCTGGTGTCGCACGGCCAGCACTTCGGCTTCCAGATCGATTTCCGCTGGCTGACGCCGACTGCGGTCAACCTCGCCAAGCTGCATCAGCAGATTCCGGCCGGTTACCGACGCGTCTGACTAAAGGGGCTCGCTGAAGTACCAGCTATGGCCTTCGGGATCCTCCACCGTGTAGCTGCGAGCACGGTTCGCCCTGATACCGATTTCGGACACGTTCGCGCCAGCGGCCTGTGCACGCTCCCGGTGGGCAGCCAGGTCGGTGACCGTGATGCACTGCAACTGGGTTACCCCACCGAGTTTCGCGGGTCCCCGGAAGTCAGTCCCAGGGGAACCAACCATGATGACGCCACCATCGTCGAGCAGCAACTCTCCGTGCCTGACGGTCCCGTCGCTGTTTTTATCGCGCGCCCGCTCGGTGAAAGCGAAGACCTTGATCAGCCAATCCATTGCCGCGCCGGCGTCGGCATACAAAAGATAGGGAACCACCTGCGGATCTGGATTGTCCTGCGGCATAGCAGCAACGTTACTACCCGCATGTCAAGCCATCTCCAGATCGGGCTCCGGGGGGGGGGCGGAACGCGCAGCTCGCCCGGCTTGTGGCCGGGCGAGCTGCGATCTTGGCTGGCGGTGTGGTTAGGCTGTCTGGACCTGGGTGCGCGGGCGGCGAGCCTGGGCAGGACTTCTGCCTCGGGGGCGACCCGGCGCAGGTGCACGCTCTGCGCATAAGCCAGCCAGGCCTGGATGTTCTCCCCGCCGGGCAGCCCGCGTTGCACGGCGGCAGCAGGTCAGCATAGACCGGCCTCCGGTCACGGGCAGGCCCCGTCACAGCCCATCTGCCCCGCGACTATGTGAGACGCTAATCTCATGTCGGCTGCGTTAGCAGGGACCAAAGTCCATCGATCCACCGCCGAACGGCACAAGACGAACAAGGGGTATGACTGACCATGTCCCAGCAGCCGGTACCCAGCCAGCCAGCAGCCGATGCGGTGCTCGAGCATCTGGATGAAACCGAGTGCCTGCGGCTCATCGCGCCAGGTGGCATCGGCCGGGTCGCCTACACCGGCAAGTACGACCTGACCGTGCTGCCGGTGAACTACAAGCTGCACGACGGGTCCATCTTGTTCCGGACGTCAGCAGACAGCCTCACGGCCGAGGATCTGCGCACTGGGATCGAAGGCGCGGAGTACCGGGTGGCGTTCGAGGTCGACGACCTCAGCCCCGCCACCCGCGAGGGGTGGAGCGTCCTGGTTCAAGGACCCGCGCACCACCTAGACGACCAGGCCGAGCGCGACGATGCGATGACCGTCGGAGTGGAAACCTGGCCCGGCGGCGAACGCGATCACTTCATCAAGATCAACCCGATGCGCGTCACCGGCCGTCGCATCCGGCACACCGCCGCGCAGTAAGCCCGCCTAGACTCGATCATCAGGGCTGCCTATCGACCAGGTTCGCCGGCGGCCTGCGGCTTGTCGGCTGAGTGGTGTCGGCGAGACCGAACTGCAGCAGCACCTGCGGGAACCCCGGCGGCGCCAGGCGTTCTGCCACCATCTGCCGTATCTGAGCAGACTCCAGCGGCTGCGTGTACAGAGAGGCGAACACCCACTTGCTCGCGGCATGCAGTAGCAGGCGCTGGAGCGCCTGACCGGCGCGCAGCCAGTCAGCCCGGCGGTCTCCGAGCGTGAGCAAGACTGCGGTAACGGCCGGCGGCCCGCCTGGCGAAGCTTCCCGCCCGACGCCCCGCCCTAGATCGAAGTCACGCTGCCTGAGACGCCCAGGCTCGGTGGCGGGCCGCGACGGGAAGGCTCGTGCCGGAACGCCGTCGCGGGCGGTGCCGGCCGCCGCGCCCGCCCACCGCATGATGTCAGCCGTTGCCGCCGGGTCGACATCTTGCCTGGAGCCGGTCGCGGCAAGCAGACTCGCGAGCCGCTCGTAGTCGACCGATCGCTGCACTAGCGCGAGAGTGGCACCCTCAGCGAGCGCGTCATGCTGCATCCCGGCGACCAGCCGAGGCGGCAGCGGACCTGAGCAGAAGGCGCCGCGGTGAGTGTGCCTATGCGGCACCCCGTTCAGCATCTCGCGCTCAAGCGCTGTCATCGGCGCGCCGGCGCCCAGCGAGATCCGCGCAAGCAGTCGTGGCTGGGCCGGATCTGGAAACAGCGTGACGATTGGGCGGTAACCGAGCGACCGGGTCGCCAGACGCAGCGCGAACAGCGCGGCGCCGCAGCTCACAAGCATCTCCCGGCCCACCGGATCGACGCGCAGCTTACGTCGCGGATCGGCGAGCAGCTCAACATCGTACGGGTTGATCCTGAAACGCCACGGTTGCGTGTTGTGCACAGACGGCGCTCGGGCCGCGGTCGACACCAGATAGTCAACCTGGTCGGCTGGGATCGGCAGCGCGCCACGGCCAGTTGTCTCGCTCATGATCTCACCTACCTCGACTTACGCCTAGAATCTCCCCTTTCAACCAGGGAGCAGAAGAACCGTTGGTCGGTGAACGCATGGACCAAGGTCCCCTGCCCCGGCGGCTCATGCTTGCCGCTGAGCACGGTGTCGAAGATCGGCACGCTGAGTGCCGCACCCCGGAGCCGACCTTGACGATGCGGCCGATTCCCTCGTGCCCAGGGACGAACGGCGGCGTTGGCTTGACCGGCCAGCCACCGTGCGCGGCGTGGATCCTGGATCTGCAGCGGGAATGGAAGTCGGTGACGACTGCGGCCTTCATGGCAGGCTACTATCAGTCGGAAGATGCGACGTATTCACCGTCGCTGACGGCTCGCCTGGCCGACTACGGGCTATCAGCCCGAGTCGCCGCGACCTTGGTCCCGAACTAATCGCCCAGCATCGGCACGAGCTAAAATGCCGGCAGCTAATGAGGGAACTGACATGATTGCGCTCCCGCTGTCGCATGCGACTCCGCTGGCCGGCAATCTGGATCAGCCGGGCAAACTCCTTAGCTGGGGCATCTTTAATATCACCGTCGCGAACCTGATTGTGATCGCGGTGATGGTCGTCATCTTCGGTGCTGCCCTGCTGATCCCCTTCCACGCTGGCAGAAACCTCACCGCTCCAGCAGACCCCGCTGACCGCGATGAGGCTGGTACCGACCCGGCCGCTGTCGCGGCGGCTGCCCAGCAGGGTGACGAGGGCATGTGGACCGCCAGAGTGCGGACCACGGCTGCCAGGCTGCTGCCGCCGAGGAAACTGCTGCCCGACCGGCAGCCCGCGTACGTGGCTTCCTGGGTCTACGTGTTCGGCGTGGCCTCGCTGGTCGCGCTGGGCCTGGCGATCGTGTCGGGTTTCGCCCTCGCCATCGGCGGGCCCGACTGGTGGCACTACAACGCGGCCGGCCATTTCTTCAACAGCACGCACCTGTGGAGCGTCGAGCTGTTCATGGCGCTGCTGGTGATCCACCTGTGGGGGAAGTTCTGGATGGCGGCCTGGCGCGGGCGCCGTGCGATGACCTGGATCACCGGGGTGGTCGCCTTCCTCGCCTCGATCGTGGAGTGCTTCACTGGCTATCTATCGCAGCAGAACTTCGACTCGCAGTGGATCGCCACCAACGGCAAGGACGCGCTCAACGCGATGGGCATCGGCGCGTTCTTCAACGTGCTGAACTTCGGCCAGATGCTGATGTGGCACATCGTGCTGATCCCGATCGTCCTGGTCGCCATCGTCGGCGCCCACGTACTGCTCGTCCGGGTCCGCGGCGTCAGCCACCCGCTGCCCGAGCGCCGCACGGCGCTGCGCGGCCGGGCCGCCCGCACGACGGCCGCCGCCGGCGATGCCGGACCGTGGCGCGGGCCGAACCGCCGCTACGACATCCTCAAAGAAGGAACCATCGCCACGCTGATCGTGACGGCCCTGGTGCTGGTGATGTCCGGGCTGCTCTCCTCCCCGGACGTGCCGCCGGTCACCGTCCAGACCTGGGCCAGGATCGATCAGGTCGGCTTCGTCAACACAGCAGCCACCGAACTGGACGGAACCGGCGGAGCCGCCAGCTACGGACCGCCCTACAACAGCCAGTCCGGGTCGGTGCAGCAGGTCGGGCCGGTCAACTGGCAAAAGGTGGCCGGCATCACCCAGCCTGTCAACGCGGCACGGGACTTCGTGCTGAGCCCGCTGTCCGCGCTCGCCCGTACCAGCCCGGCCCTGGCCAGCGCGCTGAGTATGTACAACAGCGCGCCGCCGGCCCAGCAGCGCAAGTGGGCGTCCGCATACGACGCCGCGACTGCCCCGGGCGCCAAGAAGGTGCCGTTCAACGACGGGGACCTGAATCTGCCGGCAGCCGGGCCGGTACCGGTGATGATGTCAGCCGAGCTTGCGATGGCCAGGAGCGGAGGGCTGGATTCTGACCTGCTCGCGCAGCGGCAGTTCTACGGCACCAACTTCACCAAGCCGCTGCTCTTCATCGCCGACGGCGGCTACTACGACACCCTGGCCTCGAACATGCACCTGACTGGCGACCAGTGGGGCGTCATGAACGAGACCGGAAGCTACCCCGGTCAGCCGTGGCTGTGGCTATTCCAGCTCTGGTACCACGTCTCCCCGTTCGCCAGCTCGGCCAGCGTCGACATCTGGGCCGTCTACCTGACCGGAATCTGCACGATCCTGCTGCTCCTCATCCCGTTCATCCCGGGCCTGCGCGACATCCCCAGGCTCATCCCGGTGCACCGCCTCATCTGGCGCTCCTGGTACCGCTCAGCCCCAGGCGCCGGAACCCCCGCCGGCACAAACTTTCCGACCGACCCCGGCCGATCGCCAACCTCTTCTCCCGACCAGCCTGCAACGACACCCCAGACATGACCAACGCCCCGGTCACGCCGCTCGTGGCAGGTCGATCCGCACTACAGCGCCGCCCGGCGGCTGGTTCCTGGCGGTCGCGACACCGCCGTGCGCTTGGGCGATGGCCATGGCGATCGACAGGCCAAGGCCCGCTCCCCCAGCAGTGCGGGCCCGGACGCTGTCAGGCCTGCTGAATCGCTCGAACGCATGCGGCAAGTAGTCGGCCGGGAAGCCTGGACCAGCGTCGGCGACCTCAATCGCGACGTCCTGGCCGTCGGCTCGGGCGCTGACCACGATCTGGCTCCCGGCGGGCGCGAACCGGAGCGCGTTGTCGATGAGGTTGTCGACCGCCCGGCGGATCTGGCCCGGATCGACGCGGACGCTAAGGCCGGCAGGCACATCCACCTGGCACGTCACTGCGGTGGCCGTACCACGCTGCGCGGCCTGTTCGGCGGCGTGGGTGAGCAAGTCACCGAGGTCGACCGCTTCGGTCCGGGCCGTCAGGCGTTCTTCGTCGCTGGTGGCGAGCAGCAGCAGGTCGTCGGTGAGGCGGCGCAACCTTGCCGTTTCCTCGCTGGCGCTGGTCACCGCGTCGGCTAGCTCTCGTCGGCTGCGACCTGGCTTGGCGGCTAGCTCAAGCTCCGCGCTCAGCACGGCGAACGGCGTGCGCAGTTCGTGACTGGCGTCGGCCACGAAGGCCCGCTGCCTGGCCAGCGCCTCATGCAGACGCCCGAGCAAGTCATTCATCGTGCCGGCCAGGGCAGCGATCTCGTCCTTGGTCGCTGGCATGGGCAGCCGCGATGACGGGTCGCGCTCGGAGAGAGCAGCGGCCTCGCTGCGCATCCGTTCCACCGGCGCGAGCGCCGCCCTGGCCAGCAGGTACGCGCCGAAGCCAGCGACGATCACAAGGACGGCGCCGCCAACGGCCAGCCTGCCCACCAGAGCGGCCACCGTCGCATTGAAAGATTCGAGCGATGTGCCGACAACGATGACCCATCCGGGGCGTCCGGTGAACGCGGCCGCCATGAGGCGCTCAGGATCGCCGTCGATCAAGGTAGTCAAGGCGATCGGAGCGCGGCGCGCCGCCCGTTGCTGCGCTTGGGTGACCAAGGGCACCTGGCCAGCGTCCTGGCCCGCCGCGCGCACCCGGCCGGTCGCGTCAATGAACTGAACTGCGTAGTCACCGTCGGCCAGACGGCCGCTCGATTCGGCAGCATTGAGCAGCTTGCGCGCCTGTGACACCTGGGCGCTGAGCCCAGCGTCCACCGATCGCAGCATCACGATCCGTAGCTGGCTGACCAGCAGCCAGCTACCGAGGGCGAAAGCGACGGCCAGCGCTAGCGCGAAGACCGCGGCGACCCGCAAGCGGATTGACACCTGTTGTCCCCTTGCTCAGCCCGGATGGCGAAGGCGGTATCCCATGCCCCTGACGGTCTCGATGTCATGGCGGCCGAACGGCAGGTCCACCTTGCGCCGCAGGTACGCCACGTACTGATCGACCACGTTGGAGCCGCCGTCATAAGCGAAGTCCCATGCTGCCTCGAGAATCTGGGACCGCGTCAGCACCACCCCGGGGTGCCGCAGGAACAGTTCAAGCAGCGCGAACTCCTTGGGCGACAACGTGAGCTCGGTGTTATCGCGCCACGCCTGTTTGGTGGCCGGGTCCAGTCGCAGGCCATCGGATTGGAGCTGGACCGGCCTGGCCCGGTCATCCCGGCGAGCGAGCGCACGGAGCCGGGCGCCCAGTTCCAGCAGGCTGAACGGCTTGACGAGGTAGTCGTCGGCACCCGCGTCCAGACCACGTACCCGATCGCTGACAGCATCCCGCGCGGTCAGCATGAGCACGGGAACCCAGACTCCGCTGGCGCGCAGCCGCCTGCAGAGCTCGAAGCCGTCGAAGCCAGGCAGCATCACGTCGACGATGACCGCCCCGTACGGATTTTCCTCAGCCATCCAGAGCCCGTCGGGGCCGTCGGCGGCGATATCGACGGCATGGCCTTCTTCCTCTAGGCCGCGCTTGATCAGCCTGGCCATCCTGGCCTCGTCCTCCACTACCAGCACCCGCATAGCTCGAGATTACGCAGTCCTCAATGAGGCGCCGATGTGAGGAACATGTGAACGCCCCACATCAACTTCTCACGGTCTCTTCATCGCCCTGGACGCACTGTGGAAGCGCAGACATTCCGGCAGTGCAGCACGAGAAGGGAGAAGGAGATGGACAGCGACCACAGCTCGGGCCGACGGCGGCTGCCTGGCTATGACGACTGGGCAGCAGCGGACGCGAGATCACAGAAGGCGCGCGTCGGCCGCGACGAAGGGGTGCGCCGGGTTCGCAGGATGTCCAACTGGACCGCGGCCGCGCTGGTCGCCGGCGTCGCGGCGACCTCAGGCTATTTCGCCCACGCAGCGACTGTGGCAGCGCCATCGCCAGCTCCTGGCTACTCCGGCCCCGCGAGCACCGGCGGGCAAGGCGCCACGCACAGCGGGCACAAGCCAAGCGTCACCCACCCGGTGGTGACGTCTGGTGGTTCCGGCGTGACCGCTGGCAGCGGTGGCGCGAGCGGGGCGGGATCGGGCGGTGCGGGATCAGGCGGGGCGGGATCGGGCGGGCGGGATAACTGATGGCCGCCACGGTCCTGCCAAGGCTGGCACCAAATCCGTCCTGGACGTTGATCAGCGTGGGATCGCCGGCCGTCGCCGTGGCTGAACGAGACGCACTTGGCACCACAGCGCGGATCGCCATCTGGTCGCGCCACAGCCTCCGGTCAGCTCTTGGGGCCGTTGACGCGGAACTGGCCAGGCTCGACAAGGCGGCAAGCCGGTTCAGAACCGATTCCGAGATGTGCCAGGTCCAGGCGCTCGCGCGCGACGACGCCCAGCAGGTCAGCGAAAGCCTGGCCGCGGTTGTCGCCGTCGCGCTGGCCGCTGCCGCCTGGACCGACGGTCTCGTCGACCCGACCGTGGGCGCGGCGCTCATCGCGCTGGGCTACGACCGGGACTTCGTGCTCGTCGGCCAGCATCAGGCGGACCTACCGCCGGCTCAGGCAGCGGTACCAGGCTGGCGATCGATCTCGCTCGATGGGCGTTCCTTGCGGATGCCGCCCGGGATCAAGCTCGACTTCGGCGCCACGGCTAAAGGCCTGGGCGCCGACTGGGCCGCCCGCGCCGCGATCGCTGCGGCCGGTCGCGGTGGCGTGCTGGTCAGCCTGGGAGGCGACGTCGCGGCCGGTGGCGAGCCACCTCAGGGAGGGTGGCCAGTCCTGATCGCCGACGAACACCGGCAGATCACCCGCTCTACGCTGGATGACGCTCCGACCCAGCTCGTGCGACTGCCTGCCGGGGCCATCGCCACGTCGTCGACCACCGGCCGGCAGTGGTGGCGGGCAGGCAAGAAGATGCACCACATCGTGAACCCGCGAACCGGGCAGCCGACCACCGGGCCATGGCGGACGGTCAGCGTGACAGCCGCGACCTGCGCCGAGGCAAACGCCGCCGCGACGGCCGCGATCGTGAGCGGTGACGGCGCGGCCGCCTGGCTGGCAGCACGCCACATGCCGGCCAGGCTGGTCAGCCACGTCGGGACCGTGCTGCACGTGTCGGGATGGCCCGATGCCGACGGCGGCACGCTTACGGTGCCGCCTGCGCGGATAGCGTGCGGCTCACCAGCGAGAGGCTTGTCATGAGCGTAATGGCGGCCGTGATGAGCACGCAGGGCCTCTGGTTCCTGTCGCGGGGCAGTGGCCTGGTGCTGTTGCTGCTCCTCAGCGTGATCGTGGTACTCGGCGTGGCCACCGCGCGCGGCACAGCGTCGCGCCGCTGGCCCAGGTTCTCGGTGGCCGAGATGCACAGGACCATCTCATTGTTCGGGATCGCGCTGCTCGTGCTGCACGTGGTCACGGCAATACTCGACCCGTTTGTCACCATCGGCTGGGCGGCGACCCTGCTCCCGTTCACGTCGCCGTACCGGACGGCGGCCATCGGACTCGGCACGCTGGCCGTCGACTTCGCCGGCGCCGTGCTCATCACCAGCCTGCTGCGCCATAGGCTCAAGTACCGCATGTGGCGAGCCGTGCACTGGCTTGCCTACCTGGCCTGGCCGGCCGCCTTCGCCCACTCGCTCACCGCAGGTAACGACCTGCGCATCTGGTGGGTCGGGGCGATCGAGTGGGCGTCAGCGGCGATGGTCGCCACCGCGGTGCTCGCGCGGGCGCTGGGGCGCCCATACCGGGACCGGCTGCCGCTCGCGAATCGGGTCCGCCATTCGCCAGACGCGAGCGCGGCATGACCGGAACCGGTTGCGCGAAGCAGGTCACCGGGATCTATCGGGCGAACACCAATTCGCTCGCACCGTCGGCCGACGTCCCGAGGCTACTGACCGCCCTGCTCGGGGGCCCGCCGACGGGCCTGAACGCGCACCTAGCCAGGCGCGGTCCGCTACCGAGGGCACTCGATCGCGCCAGCGCTGACGCCCTAATCGCCGAGGTCGGCCGGGCCGACCTCACCGGCCGCGGCGGAGCCGCCTTCCCGACCGCGCGCAAGCTTGCCGCGGTCGCGACGGCCGCCGGCAGGCCCGTCGTCGTGGCGAACGGCACTGAGGGCGAGCCAGCCAGCGCCAAGGACAAGGTACTCGCCGCTACCGAGCCGCACCTGGTACTCGACGGCGCGGCGATCGCGGCCTCGATGGTCGGGGCCAGGCACGCCTACATCGTCGTGCACCAAGCCGTCATCGAGGTCGTCGAGACGGCACTGGCCGAACGCCAGGCAGCCCGGCTTGATCAGGTCAGGCTGCACGCGCTGCCCGCCGCTGATGGCTTCGTCGCAGGCGAGGCGAGCGCAGTGGTCAGGTGGATAGAACGCGGCATACCCGCGCCTACCCCAGTGCCGCCCAGGCTCGCCGAGCAAGGCCTGCGCGGGCAGCCAACGCTCGTGCAGAACATCGAGACGCTCGCGCACCTCGCGCTGATCACCCGATACGGCGCCGACTGGTTCCGGGCAGCCGGCTCGCCGGATGAGCCGGGGTCGATGCTGGTGACCATGATCGGCGCCGTGCGCGAGCCGTGCGTCAGGGAAATCGAGATCGGCTGCCGGGTGCGGGACGTGGTCGGGCTGGCCGGCGGCAGCGCGGGCCCAATCGGCTCTCTCCTGCTCGGCGGCTACTCGGGTAGCTGGGTGCGCTGGCCCGCCGTCGCCGACCTGCCGTTTTCCGCGGCCGGGCTGGCGCCGGCGAACGCCGAACCAGGCGCGGGGCTGATCGCGGCGTTGCCCGCCGACCGCTGTCCGCTGGCCGAGACAGCGAGGATCGCCCGCTACCTCGCGGCCGAGTCGGCGGGCCAGTGCGGCCCATGTTTGTTCGGGCTAGACGCCATCAGCTCAGAGCTGGCATCGCTAGCCCGCGGGCGCCACGGAGACCCGGACCAGATTAAGCGCTGGCTCGGCCAAGTCGACGGCCGCGGCGCATGCCGGCATCCCGACGGCGCCGCCCGCATGATCCGCAGCGCTCTCGACGTCTTCAGCGCGGAAGTCAGCGAGCACCTCAGCGGATGGTGCACCGCATCGAGCGATTCACCCGTCTTTCCCGTGCCATACCGGAGGCGCCGATGACATCCAATGCCAGGCTCAGCATCAATCCCGTCGCCTGTGACGGACGCGGCCTGTGCGCGGAAGTCGCACCCGAGCTGATCACGCTGGACGACTGGGGGTTCCCGATCCTGCTAGCCAACGGCATCGTCCCGCCAAAATGGGAAGTGCACGCCCGCGAGGCGGTCAGGCTCTGCCCGAAGCTGGCGCTGAGGCTGGACGTGCCGCCGACGTCGAGGCGAACCGGCGGCGTCCGCCGGGATCGAGAGAAAGCGCTCGTCCTCCTCGGCGTTGTGCAACTTGAGGATCGCGTGCAGTCCGTATAGCAGTGCCCGAAGGTCTGCGGCATCGGCTTCGTCGGGCGACGCGCGGATCCGATGCTGCCTGGCGGCTGCTCATCCCGTTCATCCCTGGGCTGCGCGACATCCCCCAGGCTGATCCCGGTGCAACCGGCTCATCTGGCGCTCCTGGTACCGCTCAGCCCCCGGCGCCAACGTCCCCGCCAGCACAAACCGTGCGACCGCCAGCACAAACCGTGCGACCGACCCCGGCACATAGCCAACCCCTCTTCTTTGTCACCTGGTGCCTTTAGTCCCAGGTAGTCGGGACATTCGTTCGTGTTGCCACGGGTATAGGCAGGCGCAGGCTAGTCCCACAACCCGCAGAAACCGGGCTCAGGAGTGGACGAAAGAAGGCGAATTCGAATGGCAAGCTCAATCGAATTCCTCGGAGAACCAACTGCACGCACCAACCTGACCGTGTGGGAGTGGCTGAAGCAGTCCAAGATCATGGCGATCGGCTGGACAGCAATGCGCGTCTGGCTCGGCATCATGTGGATCCAAGCTGGCGTCGCCAAGCTGTGGGGCGCGGAGAACCCCGGATTCCTGCACAACAACGGCGCCGCAGTGGCCGGCTTCGCCGGGCACGGCACCCCCGCCTACACCTGGTGGGGCAGCTTCCTGCACAGCTTCGTGGTCCCGAACGCAGGCTGGATCGCCATCCTCGTCGCGGCCGGCGAACTCGCCATCGGCATCGCGCTGTGCCTGGGCCTGTTCACCCGCATCGCGGCGCTCAGCAGCCTGGTGCTGCTGTTCACCTACGTAATGTCAGGAACCGCGAGCGTGTGCGCCTTCTACGCACTGTTCGCCATCGTCATCTTGACCATGTGGCGGACCTCGAGCTGGCTCGGCATCGACGGCCTAGTGGCCAGCTACCGCCAGCACCACCACCACGAGCGCGGCCTGCACACCCCCATCCGCGAACACCTCAGCAAAGTAGCGGCCGGGACCCCCGTCACCCGCAAGACCACCTAACGGAACGGTTCGCTCCCCCAGCCAAGCCCCTGCCGATGCGGCCTGCACAAAGCAGGCCGCATCGTCGGTGTTGTTGGAGAACCGTTGGTCGGTCAGTGCGTGGACCAAGGTCCCGCGGCCTGCTGCTGTCCCGCTGCGGGCACACCGACCGCGAGCCGTACAGCGACGTAGCCGTGCCGCCAGGTATCAGGACGGAACTAACCGATGCGGCAAGGTCAGAGGAAGCAATGCTGCTTCCTCGATGACAACGAGGCCGTACGGGTCAGGCACCTGGCTGCCGACGCCGAACGTGAACTGCTTGAGGATCCGGCCTACAACGGTACGTCGGCCACGACGACAGCCCGCGGCGTCCGATCGCCGACGTCGTCGGCTGGGCATAGGCAGCTCGCCGGGACTCCTCCAGAACGCTCGTTGTGTCAAGCGGTTTGTACGTGATGGCCGCTCGTTTGCCCCCGCGTTCTCCTCGTGCTCGGGCTGGGTGTGCTCGAGATGGGCGTGATCGGGTGGCGCAGATATCGCAAATGGCGCACTGGTCGCTCGTCCCAGGCGCACGGTCACGATTGCCAGTCCGATTAGGACCAGGCCGATCATCACCAATGACCCTGAGACCCCCAGCGACCGGTTCGCGTACTGGAGAACGACCGCTGTGAGGTAGCAGAACAACGCACACGACCCGAATGCCACCACAACCACGTTGCGCAACGGGACGCTCGCCGCCATTGCCACGGCCGCTGTGGCGATGGCCATCACATAGACCCAGCCCGCATTATGAACGGCGATGGCCGGTGCGAGCAGGGCCAGCGCCACGCCGACCGAAATGCTGTACCCAGCGGTTCCGGGTATAGCCAGCCCAGGATGGCCCAGGCGGTCCCGAGTAGCCACAGTCCGAGCGCAGTCGCCAGCAGGGGCGCCGCTTGCGTCGCCACCACCAAGATCAAGCCGCAGAACGCACCGATGAATCCAGCGAACGTCACCACCAGGAGCGCTTCGCGACGGCACAGCAGCCACAAGGGCGCGGCATACATGGCGAGCGCCGCACCGGCGATCGCGACTGTGACGCTGGCGGTCTGCCGGTATATGCCAGCCGTCGCGATCACTGCGGCCCCGGTCACGCATCCGGCCGAAGCACACCACATCAGTTCTGTCAGCCGCTGCGTACCCGACCCAGTCAGCCAGCGCACGACAAAGCCGGCGATCAGGAAGCAGATCGCCACGCAGGCGAGTATGCCGAACCGTCCCCCACTGGCTACCGACAGCCAATGCTGGCTTATCGAGATACCGCTACCGGCAAGGACAAAGATCGCGCCGACGGCCGCGAGCGACTCAGTTGCCAGCGAAAGGCGGCGCTTATCCCGCTGGTCGCCAGCGCGCCCTTCAGGCCCAGCTCCGAATCTTCGCCGCAACCAGAGCCAGTACTCAAACGGCGGCGGCTGCCGATACAACGACCGCGAACATAACCGCGATAAGCGTCAGCATGGCGAACCCACTTCCGATCAGGGAGTTCCTGGGCTAAGGCGTAACCGGCGAAGCTCCCTGTCCTGCAGAGATGTCGCTTCTGCGACATCTCCATCTCACCGCGCGGTAACGGGGAGGGCAGGGCCGAAAGCTCCGCTAACGGGGGACCTTCGCCCCCTCTTTGCGGCCGAGCTCAGATTGCACCAGGGCACGATCTGGCGGTGGAACCGGGCGATCTACGACCCAGCGTCGGGTGGTTTGGCCTGGCCAGTCCACACCTGGCCCGCCGACTAGGGCCTAATCTTTGGGCACAACCCGGGAGTACTGGTCGGGATCGATCATCGAAATGTGACCGCTGCGCTCCCACTTGACGACGTAGGGCGGATGACCGTCCGGGCCGAGCACCTGCAAGATGAGCGCTGTACCGCCCGATCCGGCCAGAAGCTGATCTCCTGCATTCGCACGCATCTTCCGCACCTCCGCTCCTTCGCCGCGGTTGTCTTCCAGTGTCGAGGGCCGGGACCCGACCGTGCCTGAGTCGTAACGCCCGGATCCATGGGACGTTGGACCCGCCGACTCTGGGTGCCGCCGCGAGAGCGCAGCGGTGCAACGTACGAGTGGTTAGGTCGGATGCGGCATCATGAGCTGTTGTGGAGTCTTTGGAAGGCGGTGCGAGCGGTCCGGGGGTTGTCCCGCATCTCAAGCTCGACGACCTGCTCAGCCAGTTGCAGGTGCGGCTGCAGGCCGTGCTCAACACCCGCGACCGGGTCAACGCGCTGCTCGAAGCCGTGGTCGGGATCGGCTCGGAAGTCGAGCTCGAGTCGGTGCTGCGGCGCATCGTCGAGGCCGCGGTCCAGCTCGTCGACGCCCGCTACGGCGCGCTGGGAGTGATCGGGGAGAACGGGCGGCTGGCTGAGTTCATCCCGGTCGGGCTGGACGAGGCGCAGATCGCCGCGATCGATCACTGGCCGGAAGGCAACGGACTGCTCGGCGATCTGATCACCCGGCCCAAGCCGCTGCGCGTCCCGGACATCGCCGGGCACCCGCAATCATCCGGGTTTCCGGCCGGGCATCCGCCGATGCGCTCGTTCCTCGGCGCGCCGGTGCAGATCCGCGACACCGTGTTCGGCAACTTGTACCTCACCGACAAGCGCGGCGGCGAGCCGTTCGATGAGGATGACGAGGCGCTGCTCATGGCGCTCGCCTCGGCAGCGGGCGCGGCGGTGGACAAGGCGCGGCTGTACGCCGAGGCCCGCCGGCAGCAGCAGTCGTTGCGGGCCATCGCCGAGGTGACTAGGCGGCTGCTGTCAGATGCCGCCCCGAAGACGTATTGAGCCTGATCACCGAGCTGACTCGCGAGCTGGCCGACGCCGATCTCGCGGTCCTAGCACTGCTGGCAGGCCCGGGCGAGCACCTGGTCATCGAGCATGCCAGCGGGATCAATGCCGAACAGGCGATCGGCCTGATGCTGCCGGCCGGAGCGTCGGTGTCCGGCATCGTGCTGGCCACCGGCGAGCCGCTGTTCATCGACGACTTCAGCACCGACGAGCGCGTCGCGGACGTGGCCAGGGAGCCGATGGGGCTGGGCCCGGCGGTGGTATTCCCGCTTGGCCCGGCGGGCAGCGTACGCGGCGTGCTGACCGCGGGTCGCAGCCCGGGTTCCAAACCTCTGTCAGCGGCGGCGGTCGAGATGGTGACCACGTTCGCCGCTCAGGCCGAAATTGGCCTCGAGCTGGCCGAGCACCGCAGGGACGCCGAACGGGTAGCGGTGTTCGCCGACCGGGACCGGATTGCCAGACAGCTGCACGACCTGGTGATTCAGCGACTGTTCGCCACCGGCATGTCGCTGCAGGCCACGGTCGGCATGCTGCCTGACGGCCCGGCCCGCGGACGGGTCGCCCAGGCCGTCGACGCGCTCGACGAGACGATCCGTGACATCCGGTCATCGATCTTCATGCTCCAGGCACATCCGGCGGAGGACGCGCCCAGCCTGCGCGCACGTATCATGGCTGTCGCCGACGAGATGACGGAGGCGCTGGCCTTCGCGCCCACGTTGCGCCTGAGCGGCCCGCTAGACGCAGCCGTTCCCGAGAAAGCAGGCCAGGAGCTGCTGCTCGCGTTGCGCGAGGCGCTCTCCAACGCCGCCCGCCATGCCAACGCCACCAAGATCGATGTGTCGGTGGACGCCGGCCGCGATCTGGTGCTCGTCGTGCAGGACAACGGGTCAGGCATCGGCGACACCACCCGCCGCAGCGGCCTGGCCAACCTCGAACAGCGCGCCGAATCTCTCGGCGGTCAGCTTATGCTCGGCCCCGGCGAAGACGGCGGCACCAGGCTGCGATGGGCCGTGCCCCTCGGCTAGCGGTGTTGTCCGCGCACGATGACGACCGGACACCTCGCATGGTGCGCGCAGTGCTGGCTCACCGATCCGAGCAGCGCCTCGGCGAACGTACCGTGACCTCGGCTGCCGACCACCAGCAGGTCGGCGCCGGCGGCCGCGTCGAGCAGCACGCTCGGCGCGTAGCCTTCGACGACTCGCCGCTCGATCGTGACCGCCGAGCCGAGCCCGGATACCTCGTCGATAGCGTGCGCGAGCGTCTTCTCCGCAATGCTCTCCAGGTCGATGCCGTCGTCCATGGCGACCGGCGCCCAGCCATACCCGCCAGCCGCGATCGGGTAATGCCAGGCAATGACCGCGAGCACGGTGTCGCCGGTCAGCTCAGCCTCGCTGACCGCCCACCGTAGCGCGGCGCTGGACGAGGGCGAACCATCTACTCCGACGACTATCCGCCTTACTGTGCCGTTGGCTGACTGTGACATTTTGTTCAGCCCCTTTCTTATTTATGAAAAATTGCTCTAGATCAGCGAAGCTGCCTGAGGAACGGGTCTTGCGGCTGCGCGGGAACGACGCGTACGCGGGCGTCCACGGCGCAGCAGCCCTCAGCCATCGCCAGCACCGGGTTCAGGTCAAGCTCGGCCACCTCGGGCAGGTCGTCAGCCAGCCGGGATACTCGCAGCAGCACGTCGGCGAGGGCGTCGATGTCACACGCTGGCTGACCCCGGTATCCGTCGAGCAGCCGGGCGGCGCGCAAGCCGGTGATGAGCTCGCGGGCGTCTGCGTCGGTGAGCGGCGTGAGCCGGGCCGTGTGGTCGCCGAGCAAGTCCGTAGCGATGCCGCCGAGGCCGAATACCACCAGCGGTCCGAACACGGGCTCTTGCACGACACCGACCAGCACTTCAACGCCGTCCCGCAGCATCGGCTGGACGAGCACGCCAGTGAGCGCGTCGCCGAACCGGTCGGCCAGGTCCTGGTAGGCGGCCGCCACGTCGGTTCCTGTGCGCAGGTCCAGCTTGACCGCCCCGGCCTCTGTCTTGTGCACCAGGTCCTTGGCCTCGGCCTTGAGCACCACAGGCGCGCCGAGCGCGGCCGCGGCGGTGACAACATCTTGCCGGGTTCGCGCCAGCACGGTGCTCACCAGCGGGATCTGATAGCAGCCAAGCAGGTCACGGGCCAATGCGGCGGGCAGCCATCCGCCTGCCGGGTTGGCGTCAAGGAACGCGGCGACCAGCGCGCGCGCCTCGTCACCGTGTACCTCGGCCAGTTCTGGCACCCGGCCTTGCTGGCGGTCTCGCCACATGCCATAGGAGGCGGCGTGACCGAGCGCCTTGGCGGCACCCTCCGGGTAGGCAAAGCTGGGAACTCGTGATCCTGAGTGCGTGAGCACCCTGACGTCCTCGGCCTGGTCGAGCACCGAGGCGACCAGCGGCTTGGGCCTACCGCCGCGGTGATGGCCTCGCTCAGGTCGGCCATACGCTGTGGGTACGACGACGCTGATCGACGGCGTCCACGCCGTCGTCGGCGGCGAGAGCCTCCAGGCAGGCACGGAACGCCGCCGCGTCGATGGCCGCGGAGGTGTCGACTGGGTTGGCGATGGTCGCGCCCGCGGGCAGCAGGTCGCTGAGCCGCTGTCTGGTCGACTCGGACAGCGGCGCGAGCAGCAGCCCGTTGTCGCCGCAGGCATCGGCGGCCAGCACGCCAGCACCACCAGCGTTAGACACCACCGCCACCCGCCTGCCAGCCGGGCAGGGCTGGCAGGACAGGAAGGCGGCCGCGCCGATCAAGTCGCCGAGACTATCGGTGGCGACGACCCCGGCCTGCGCGAACAGGGCCTCGCGAGTGACCAGCGAGCTCGCTGCGGCAGCCGTGTGCGACTGGGCGGCGCGCTGCCCGTCGGCGGACCGGCCGCCGACGACGGTGAGCACAGGCATCCGCTGGCTGACTCGCCTAGCGGTCCTGGCGAACTTGCGCGGGTTGCCGAACGACTCCAGGTACAAGATCGCCATGGTGGTTTGCTGATCATGTTCCCACCAGGTCAGCAGGTCGTTGCCGGAGACGTCGAATTTGTCACCCATGGAGACGAACGACGAGACTCCGATGCCGAGCCGCGACAAGTGCTCGGCGATGGAGACCCCAATGCCGCCCGACTGGACTGCCAGGCCCGCTGTCCCGCTCACTAGCTGGTCCCGTCCGAAGGTGGCGTCTAGGGCGACGCCCGGTATCGCGATGCCGAAGCAGTTCGGGCCTACGAGCCGCATCCCGTTCTCCCGGCAGGTCGCCAGCACCCCAGCGCCGAGGTCGCCGAGTCCCGAGGTGATCACCACGAGCGAGCGGACGCCGCGGCGTCCGCACTGTTCGGCCACCTCGGGTACGCCCGCCGCTGGCACAGCGACGATAGCGACGTCGATGTTCTCGGGCAGCTCAGCCACGGCGCGGGTACACGGCAGGCCTTCCAGCAGGTCGGCGTGCGGGTTGACCGGGTAGATCTGGCCAGCGAAGCCGCCGGCCACGATGTTGCGCAGTATCCGCGCCCCCACCGAGCCTGGTCGCCGACTCGCGCCCACGACCGCGATGGACGTCGGCGCCAGCAGGTGGCGCAGGCTGGCGGCATCGGCGTAGCTCTCCCGGCGGGAAACCGCGTCCAGATAGGTCGCCAGACTCGCGTCGCCCTCGTCGGCCGGGAGCGGGATGGTCAGATCGATGGCTCCATCGAGCCACACCCGGTGGACGGGCAGCCCGGCGGCGGCGAACACCTTCAACATCGCCGTGTTCTCGGCCAACGTCTCCGCCGTGAACGTACGGATCTGATGCTGCCGGGCGATGGACACGAGGTGGTCGAGCAGTAGCGTCGCTATCCCTTGGTCGTGCATGGAGTCGGCGACCGCGAATGCCACCTCGGCCTTGTCGTGGTAGCCAGCTGCCTCATAGCTGGCGACCCCGACGACCGTGTCGCCGTACCACGCGAGCAGCGCCGCATGAAACGCGTCCGGTGCCCGGCACACGCGCCGAGCCTCGTGCTCGGCGTTCACCGGGCTCAGGCTGAAGAACCTCAGGTACATGTTGTCCGCTGACATCGCCGCGTGCATCGCGCGCACCGCGTCGGCGTCGCAAGGCCGGGCCGGGCAGATTCGCACGGTGCGTCCGTCGACCAGGAGCGCGAACGCGCCCGGGGCTGGGTCCGTCGTAGCGGTGATCTCATCGCTCAT
Source organism: uncultured Actinomycetota bacterium (assembly GCA_963769145.1). Classification (GTDB taxonomy): domain Bacteria; phylum Actinomycetota; class Actinomycetes; order Streptosporangiales; family Streptosporangiaceae; genus Chersky-822. Next base: position 862,916 of record CAVYKS010000004.1, on the reverse strand, counting down.
GTCCTTAGGCTGCCTGGCGGCGCTGACCTCGGCACGAGGCCTCAGACCCGTATCACCGGGACCTTTGGCCCTGCGTCGCCGAACGGGCATCGGGCATGCTGCATGCATGACCGGAGCAGCTGTGCTGTCCAGAATCGGTTTGGACGACTTGATCGCCGCGTTGATCGCGGACGGCTACCGCGTGATCGGGCCGAAGGTGCGTGACGAGGCGATCGTGCTCGCCGAGCTGAGCTCGGGCGCGGAGTTGCCGTCGGGCTGGGGGGTTGACGCGGCCCCTGGTCGTTACCGGCTGCGTCAGCGCGCCGACCAGGCGGTGTTCGGGCATTCGGCTGGCCCGGGGTCGTGGAAGCAGTTCTTGCACCCGCCGCGCAGACTGCTGTGGTCGACCGACGGCCAGACATTCGCGCCGACCGAAGAAGAGGCGCAACGACCTCTGGCGTTTCTCGGGGTTCGCGGGTGCGATCTGGCCGCCATCGCCACGCTCGGTACCGTGCTCGGCGGCGGCAGTCACCAGGACAGTTCGTATGGCCGGCGCAGCCATGGGCTGTTCGTGGTGGCCGTAGGCTGCACCGAACCCAGCGGCGTCTGCTTCTGCGCGTCAATGGGCACCGGGCCTGCTCCCGGTCCCGGCTATGACCTCGTGCTCACCGAGCGAATCGACGGCGATGGTCACCGGTTCGTCGCGGATGTCGGCAGCCCAGCGGGTGAGCGGATACTCGACATGGTCAGCCACCGGACCGCTGCCGACGACGAGGTCGTGCAGGCTCGCGCGGCGGTACAGGCGGCCGCCGAGCGGATGGGCAGGCAGATGCCGGAGGTCGACATTCGTGATCTGCTCGCGCGCAGCCGCGAGTCACCGCTCTGGGAGCAGGTTGCCGACAGGTGCCTGACCTGCGGCAACTGCACGATGGTGTGCCCGACGTGTTTCTGCACTTCCACCGAGGACATCAGCGACCTGACCGGTGAGCACGCGGAGCGCTGGCAGCACTGGGCGTCCTGCTTCGAGATGGACTTCTCCTACCTGCACGGCGGCAGCGTCAGGACTTCGGGCGCCAGCCGTTACCGCCAGTGGATGAGTCACAAACTCAGCACCTGGTACGACCAGTTCGGCGGGTCGGGCTGCGTCGGGTGCGGGCGCTGCATCGCCTGGTGCCCAGTCGGGATAGATATCACCGAAGAAGCCGGCAAACTCGCCGCTATGGCCGAACGCGGTGACGAAGAGGCGGGTCCCGATGGCCAGCCCTGAGCAACTCGTCAGCGTCGCGCCGTTCAGCCGGCTGACCGCCACGCAACTGTCGGCGGTGGTGGCAACGGGGCGCGAGGTCGCTCTCCCGGCCAGCGTGACCATCTTCAGCGAAGGTCAGGACGCGTCGGGGTGCTGGCTGATCCAGTCCGGCCAGGTAACGCTTGGCACCCACGTACCTGGGCAGGGTCTGGTCGTCGTCCAGACACTCGGGCCAGGAGATCTGCTCGGCTGGTCCTGGCTCGTGCCGCCGCACTACTGGCACTTCACCGCGACGACCGCATCGAGCCTCAGCGCGATCGAGTTCGACACCGAGCGGTTGCGCGCGCTCGCCGATGGCGATCCAAACCTCGGTTACTCGCTGTCGCTCGGATTGTTCGAGGTTGTCGTGGCCAGGCTCCAGGGCACTAGATCGCGGCTGCTCGACCTGTACAGGAACCCCCGTGGACAGTGACCCGGCGATGCCTGTCCCTTACCGGGTAGCCGACAGCCAGCATGAGACCTATGACTCGGTCTCATTGCGGCTCGAGCCAGTCGGCGTCGCGCTCCCGGCGTTCAAGCCCGGCCAGTTCACCATGTTGTACAGCCGCGGGGTCGGCGAGATCGCGATCTCGACCAGCGGCGACCCGGCGGTGGATGACGGGTCACTGACCCAGACCATCCGCGATGTCGGAGCGGTCAGCCGGGCGCTCCTCCGATCTAGGCCAGGAGATGTGATCGGCGTGCGCGGCCCGTTCGGTACCGGCTGGGGCGTGGAGGAGGCAGTCGGCAGTGACCTGCTGATTGTGGCGGGCGGCGTCGGCCTGGCGCCGCTGCGGCCCGTGGTGCTCGGAGCGCTCGCCCGCCGCGCGGCGTACGGCCGGATCGTGCTGGTGGCCGGCGCCCGCAGCCCGGAAGACTTCCTGTTCCGTCGGCAGCTCGCCGTCTGGGCGGACGACCCGCGCATTGATGTGCGGCTCACCATCGACCTGCCCACGACTGGCTGGGGCGGCCAGGTCGGTTTCGTCACCGAACCGCTGAGCAAGCTGGACGTTAACGCGGCCCGGACGGTGGCCTTCGTGTGCGGACCGGAGCCGATGATGCGATTCTCAGCCAGGGTGCTACTCGGCAAGCAGGTCCCTGCCCGCAACATCAGGATCTCGCTGGAGCGGAATATGCAGTGCGGGATCGTATTGTGCGGGCACTGCCAGCTCGGCCCGTTGCTGGTCTGCCGGGACGGGCCGGTCGTCGACTACGGGCTGGCCGAACCGCTACTAGCCACGAGGGAGTTGTGAGATGGAACCGACGCTCGCCGTGTGGAAGTTCGCGTCCTGCGACGGGTGCCAGCTCACGCTCCTCGACTGCGAGGACGAGCTGCTGACCCTGGCCGGGCAGGTCACGATCGCGCATTTCCTCGAGGCGTCGAGCAAGGTGCTGCCTGGCCCCTACGACTTGTCGCTGGTGGAGGGCTCGATCACGACAGCAGCCGACGCGCAGCGGATCAAGCAGGTCAGGGCTCAGTCCAGGGTGCTGGTCACGATCGGCGCGTGCGCGACCAGCGGCGGCATCCAGGCGCTGCGCAATTTCGGCGACGTCGACGAGTTCCGGTCAGCGGTTTACGCGAGCCCGCAGTACATCGACACGCTGGCCACATCGACGGCGATCGCCGACCATGTCCCGGTCGATTTCGAGCTGCGCGGTTGCCCGATCGACAAGGGTCAGCTGATCGAGCTGATCACCGCGTTCCTGGCTGGCCGCAAGCCGAGGCTGCCCGACACCAGCGTCTGCACGCAGTGCAAACGGCGCGGGCTGACCTGCGTCATGATCGCGTACGGAACCCCGTGCCTCGGCCCGGTCACGCACGCCGGATGCGGCGCCCTGTGCCCAGCCGTCGGCCGCGGTTGTTACGGCTGCTTCGGTCCGATGACCGGCGCGAACCTGCCGGCGCTGACCCGGCAGCTGCACGAGTGCGGAATGAGCCGGCGAGCCGTTGACCTGGTGCTGTCGACCTTCAACGTCGCGGCACCCGAGTTCGCGAGACGGGACAGTCAATGACACCTAGCAGCAGGGAGCTGGCGGTCGGCGCGCTCGCCAGGATCGAGGGCGAAGGCGCGCTGCGCATCGTGCTCACTGACGGCAAGGTCAGCGGCGTGCAGTTGCGGATCTACGAGCCGCCCAGGTTCTTCGAGGCGTTTCTGCGCGGCAGGCAGCACACCGAAGTCGCCGACATCACGTCGAGAATTTGCGGCATCTGCCCCGTGGCGTATCAGGCCAGCGCCTGGCAGGCGATCGAGGACGTCTGCGGCATCACCGTCAACGAGCCGATCGCCGCCTTGCGGCGGCTGCTCTACTGCGGTGAATGGATCTCCAGCCACGCCTTGCACATGTACTTTCTGCACGCGCCCGACTTTCTCGGCTATCCCGACGCCGTCGCGCTCGCCAAAGCGGACCGGGGCGTCGTCGAGCGCGGGCTGCGCCTCAAGAAGGCAGGCAACGCCGTGCTCGAGGCGATCGGCGGCCGGGCGATTCACCCCGTCAACACCAGGGTCGGCGGCTTCTACCGCGCGCCGGCCCAAGCGGATCTCATCCCGCTGGCCGAACAGCTCAGGCAGGCGCTCGATGACGCATTGGCGACCACCCAGTGGGTAGCGGGCTTCGACTTTCCTGACACCGAACTCGACTGCGACCTGCTGGCGCTGACCAAGCCCGGCCAGTACGCGATTGAGTCCGGCGCGGTTACGTCGGCCAGTGGGCTGGCATTCCCGGCGCGAAATTTCAGCACGCATGTTGCCGAGCATCAGGTGCCGCACTCAACCGCGCTGCATGCCACACTGGGCGGCCGACTCTTTCTCACCGGCCCGCTGGCCAGGTACACGATCAGCTCCGCGTCGCTGTCGCCGGTCGCCCGGCAGGCGGCCGACGCGGCCGGTCTCGGCGCGACCTGCCGCAATCCTTTCCGCAGCATCGTTGTCCGTGCCGTGGAGACCGTCTACGCGGTCGGCGAGGCGCTGCGGATCATCGATTCCTATGAGCCGCCCGATCCGCCATCCGTTGATGTGCCGCCGGTGGCCGGCATCGGCCATGGCGTGAGCGAGGCACCCAGAGGGCTGCTCTATCACCGCTACGAACTCGGCGAGGACGGGCTGGTGCGATCGGCGACCATTGTGCCGCCGACCTCGCAGAACCAGGCCGCGATCGAGGCCGACCTGCGCGCTGTCGCCGCGGCGAGCCTGCACCTGCCCGACGACGAGCTGACGGCCGCTTGCGAGCGGTGCATCAGAAACTACGATCCCTGTATCTCCTGCTCCGCGCACTTCTTGAAGATCCAGGTCGACCGGCGGTGAGGTCGGCCGGTGGCGCGGTGCTGATCGGCGTCGGCAACACCTACCGCAGAGACGATGGCATCGGGCCAGCCATTGCCGCCGCGATCAGTAAGCATGACCTGCCTGGCGTCACGGTCCTGACCTCGGACGGAGAGCCGAGCCGCCTGCTCGACGCCTGGTCAGGAGCCAGGCTCGCGGTTGTGGTAGACGCCGTCCGCGGCGGTTCTGGCGTGCCTGGCACGATTCACCGCCACTGCTTGCCTGGCGGCCAGGGTCACGGCTGGACTTCGGGCGGCGCGGCGAGCACACACGGCCTTGGCGTCGAAGAGGCAATCCTGCTCGGGCAGGCGATGGACCGGCTGCCCGAGCGGCTGGTCGTGTTCGCGGTGGAAGCCGCGGACACGGCCTATGGTCCTGGCTTGTCCGAGGCCGTAGCTGCCTGCCCGCCCGAGCTGACCCGGCTCGTGCTCGCCGAACTCGGGTTCGGCTAGAGCTGCCGTCCGACGATCGCGGTCAGGTCGGCTAGCCGACAGGTGTATCCCCACTCGTTGTCGTACCAGCCGAACACCTTGGCCAGGGTGCCGGAGGCCTGGGTCAGCGGCGAGTCGAAGACGCACGAAGCGGGGTCGCCGATAATGTCACGCGAGACCAGTGGGTCGGTGCTGTACCGCAGCAGGCCGGCCAACGGGCCGTCGGCGGCTTGCCGGTAGGCGTCGTTGACTTCCTCGGCGGAGGCCGGCTGGCGAAGGACCACCGTCAGGTCGGTCAGCGACCCGTCCTCCACCGGCACGCGGAGCGCGACCCCGTCGAGCCGGCCGTCGAGCGCTGGGATCACCTGTCCGGTGGCCCGGGCCGCACCGGTCGTGGTGGGGACGATGCTGATCGCCGCGCTCCGGGCCCGGCGCAGGTCCTTATGCGGGGCATCGAGCAGCGCCTGATCGCCGGTGTAGGCGTGCACGGTGGTCATGAATCCGTTCACGAGCCCGAACGAGTCGTTCAGGACCTTGGCCATGGGAGCGACGCAGTTGGTGGTGCACGACGCGTTCGAGATCACGTCGTGCCTGTCGGGGTCGTACTCGCGGTCGTTAACACCGATCACGATTGTCACGTCGACGCCCTTGCCGGGCGAGGACAACAGCACCTTGCGCGCCCCGCCCTTGAGGTGGACCGCCGCGGCGTCCCTGGCCCGGAACCGGCCGGTCGACTCGATCACGATGTCGGCGCCGAGTTCGCCCCAGTCGATGGCAGCGGGTTCATGCTGCGCCAGCACGGGGATACGCGCACCGCCGATCTCGATCGCGTCGGCTGAGCAGCTCACCGGCGCCGCCAGTCTCCCGTACGTCGAGTCGAACTCAAGCAGATGCGACAGGGTGCGGGCATCGGCGATGTCGTTGACAGCGACGACGTCGACGTCATCGATCTCAAGCGACCTTCTCAGGTACGCGCGCCCGATCCGGCCGAAGCCGTTGATTCCCACTCGCACGCTCATTGTTCTTCTCCTGTCGGCTTGTTGTCGCTACAAGCCTCATCTGGCACAAGGTGCTGGGCATAGGGACAAAGGTCCCTGACTCGAGCCCGAAGGCCCCTGACCACCGGAACAGCACACACCGGTCCGGTGGTCGATGTGCGACTCGGGTCGCGCGCTAGCATGGTCAAATACTCCACAGGTATCGAAGCGCTTTGAGGCCGCGATTGAATCGCTCTGGCGGCGCAGCCCGAGGGGGCGGTCCGGAGGAGGCCGACATGACGATCAACACATCGGGGCACACGGCCGAAGCAGAAGCCGGAGGGTCGGACGGGTTCTCGCTGAAGCACGGTAAGGGATCGTTGCCGCTGCCGGTACACGCGGCTACCGAGGGCCCGGCCGGGCTTGACATCAGCCACCTACTCCCCCAAACCGGGCACGTCACTCTGGATCAAGGCTTCGTGAACACGGCTGCGTGCACGTCGGCGATTACCTATATCGACGGAAACGCCGGGATCCTGCGGTACCGCGGCTATCCGATCGAACAGCTCGCCGAGAAGTCATCCTTTCTTGAGGTCACCTACCTGCTGATCTACGGCGAGCTGCCGACCAGCGATCAGCTGGCCGGCTTTGCGGCGCGGATCACCGAGCACACGCTGCTGCGGGAGCAGATGCGCCGGTTCTTCGACGGCTTCCCGCCCGACGCGCACCCGATGGCCGTCCTGTCGTCGGCCGTCAGCGCGCTGTCCACCTTCTACCAGGACAGTCTCGACCCGTTCGACCAGGAGCAGGTGGAACTGTGCACGGTGCGGCTGCTCGCCAAGCTGCCGACCATCGCCTCTTACGCGCACAAGACGGCTGCGGGCCAGCCGCTGATGTATCCGGATAATTCCCTCGGCTATGTCGAGAACTTCCTGCGCATGACGTTCGGCCTGCCAACGGCTCCTTACGAGGTCGATCCACAGGTCGCCAAGGTGCTGGACATGCTGTTCGTGCTTCACGCCGACCACGAGCAGAATTGCTCCACGTCGGCGGTGCGGCTGGTCGGGTCGAGCCACGCCAACTTGTACGCCTCGGTGTCCGCGGGCGTGGACGCGCTGTTCGGGCCGCTCCACGGCGGCGCCAACCAGGCTGTGCTGGAGATGCTGGGGCAGATCCACGCCTCCGGCGACGACGCGGAGGCGTTCGTCCGCAAGGTGAAGGGCAAGCAGGACCGCATCAAGCTGATGGGTTTCGGGCACCGCGTGTACCGCAACTACGATCCGCGGGCAGCCATCGTCAAGAAGGCCGCACAGCAGATCCTGTCCCGCACCGCAGCGCCCGATCCGCTGCTCAACATCGCCATGCACCTGGAAGAGATCGCGCTGTCGGACGATTACTTCATCGAGCGGAAGCTCTACCCCAACGTGGACTTCTACACCGGGCTGATCTACAAGGCCATGGGATTCCCGACCCGGATGTTCACGGTCCTCTTCGCGCTGGGACGGCTGCCAGGCTGGATCGCCCAGTGGCGGGAGATGATGGCCGATCCGGCAACCAAGATCGGCCGACCCCGGCAGGTCTACACCGGTGCGACCGAGCGCGCTTACATCCCGACGGAGCGCCGGTAACGCCGCGGCCACCCCGAAGGCTCGGGTCCGGCTAGGGACCTAGGTCACATGTCTGCCGCGACTGACGCCCCTAGCTAGTTAGGGCGGCTCGCAGTTGACTAGTGGTCGGTAGATGACCGGCAGCAGCTGGCAAGAGGGGCTCGCGATGGGTTGCGTTACCGAGCCAAGAATAGTGGTAGGCGTCGATGGATCCGCAGGATCTGTGCGAGCGTTGTACTGGGCCGCCGACGAGGCACGCCAAAGGCGTGGGCAACTCCGGGTCGTGCTGGCTTGGGAGCCGGCCTACCTGGCTACCTACTCATCCGTGACCGCGCACGCTGACTGGGGCGAGCAGGAAAGGGCAGCGCAGGCGGTACTGGCAGAGACGCTGGGCGCGGCGTTCGCGGGCGACATGCCTGGCGATGTCGTGACTACGGTGATCGAAGGAGTGGCTGAGCGTGTCCTTGTCAGCGAGTCCTGCGCCGCTGATTTGCTCGTGCTCGGCTCGACGCCGAAGACGCCGTGCTCGCCTATCGGTCCGGTCATACGGGGGTGCTTGCACCAAGCGCGCTGCCCGGTCATGGTCATCGGTCAGTACAAGGCACCTGCCCGGGCGCGCTCAGTCAGCCGTCGGTTGGTGGCCCAGGTGATGGAAAACACAATTGCCGAGGCTTAGCGACTTTCTCGGCCGATTCAGGGCAATCGGCGCGCCGGGATCAGCGACCAGGGCGGGTGTGCCCGCAGATCGAGCTTCCGAGTTTCGCGCCGAACTTGATCCCGTCTTCGCGTTGCTGGCGGCCACGGACGAGCGGTGCACCATCGACATTGCCGCCGGCCGTCAGATGGCTGACGAGGTTATCGCCGAAGCCCAGGGCGAGGCGGCAAGAATAGCGGCCAGCGCGAGGGAACGAGAAGTGGCAGCGCGAGCAGCGGCGGCCGACTATGTCATCGGCGCTGCCAGCGTCGAAGCGGACCGGCTGCGGAGCGTCGCTGCTGCCACGCTCCCTGCGCGGCCGCCAGAGCCAGACGTGCTGGCGCTGATCGAACTCGCGATCAGCTTCGTCAAGTCACAGCCACCCAGTGGACCGCCGGAGCGAGATGAGGGTGCCAGGCAATGAGCGCCGGCTGGGTGGCAGGGGGCGTCCGGGCGCGTGTGCTGGCGAGCCGGCGGATCGGCGCTGCGCAGAGCAGGCGCGTGGCGACCTGCGGCTCGCTCGCCGACGCGGTCGCGATGCTCGATGCGACGGCCTACCGGATAGCGCCTGGGCTTTGGCGAACCGGCTCGCGCGATCCGCGGCAGCAGCTTGGCGCGGCGCAGTATGCGATCGCGGGTCGGGTGTTGTGGGATCTGCGGGTGCTGGCGGGCTGGCTGCCGCAAGGCGGCGCGTCGATCATGCGGGCGCTGGCCGGCTGGTTCGAGATCGCCAACGTTGCTGAGCGGCTGCGCGAGATGGACGGCGGCGAACCGGGCCAGTACTTCGAACTCGGCGCCCTGGCTACCGCCTGGCCGCGACTGCGGCGCGCGCCGACCTCCGCCGACATGAGGGCGATCTTGGCCGCGTCCGCGTGGAACGACCCCGGTGGTGACACGGCGGAGGCGGTGCAGGCCGGGATGCGGGCGAGATGGGCTCAGCGGGTCGCTCAGCTAGGGGAGCCGGCCAGAACGTGGGCGGGCGCTGCGCTGGCATTGCTGGTCGCCGCCGAACCATCCGGCGGCGACCAGCTCGGCAACGCGGTTCTGACCTCCGTCGCCTCGTCCTTGCTCGGTCCGGCTGCGGGCGCGCCGACGGCGGCGGAGCTTGCGGCGACGCTTCCTGGCCGTCTTGCGTGGGTGCTCGATCCGGGCACGTCCGCCGGTGACCTGTGGCGGTGCGAGGCGGGCTGGTGGGCTCGCGTGGAGCGGGAGGGCCATGCGCTGCTCGCCGGGGCCGGATTCGACTACAAGCCGGTCGTCGGCGCTGCCGTCGTCCTCGCCGCCGACGCGAGGCGGCTCTGCTCGGCGCTCGAGATCGCAGCACGCGGCGGGAGCGGCATCGAGGTGTTCGATGCGGTGGCTTGACGCGGCATTGCCCGTCAGGATGACGCGGATCGCCCTGGTGGCCCCGGCTGGCTCGGTGCGCGACATGCTGGTCAAGGTCGGTGAGGCGGGCACGGTGGAGATCGAGGCGGCGCCTGAGCTTGCGCAGGCCCCCCGCGCCGATAGGTCGCCTTCGGCGAGCGCGGGAGAAAGCCTGCTTCGCCAGTACGAGGCCAGCGCGGTGCCAGCGCACGGCGTCGGCGCCCTGCTCGGGTGGACTCCGGCCGACCAGGTCAGCGCGCTCGGCGAGGTGCTGGCGAGGATTGGATGTGCTGCCGTTCCTTTGCGCCGGCCGGATGGGGTCGAGCCGCCGACCTTGGTGGCTGGCTCGGCTGGCCGGCGGGCGTTGAGCCCGCTGGTGGCCACTTACGGCGTCGTTCCCTACGCCGACGTCAACCCCGCCTGGCTCGCGTGGGTCAGCTACGTGCTGATGTTCGGGATCATGTTCGGCGATGCGGGGGACGGCCTGCTATTGATCGCGGCCGGGATCGCGATGAGATCACGCGTACCGCGGCGCGCGGCCAGGTACCGCGGCGCGTGGCCGTTCGTCGCCGGCGCCGGAGCCGCGGCGACCTTGTTCGGGTTCGCGTACGGTGAGTTCTTCGGGCCAACCAGCGTCATACCGACGCTCTGGCTTGATCCCATCGCCCGCCCGATACCGCTGCTGATCGCCGGGCTCGGCGTGGGTGCGACGCTGCTCGCCGGAGCGTACGCGCTCGGGATGGTCAACCGTTGGCGGGAAGGCGGCTGGCGGGCCGCTCTCTACGCGTCGTCGGGTATCGCAGGATCGGCGTTGCTCCTCGGCATCGGCGTGCTCGCGGCCGGCTGGTATGTCCATCTGGTGCCTGCGCTGGCAGCGGGAGCGACACTGGCCGCCGTCGCCGTGCTGCTCGCCTTCGTCGGCTTTCTTGCCGATGCCGGTGGCGGCGGCTACGGCCTGATGCAGGCTTGCGTCGAGGTATTCGACCTCGTAGTAAGGCTCGGCTCGAACGTGGCGTCGTTCGCTCGGCTCGCGGCTTTCGGGCTCGCCCATGCGGCGCTCGGGCTCCTGGTCTGGGAGGGCACCAGCGCCTTGTGGCACCGGGGCGGAATTATGGCCGCGCTTGCTGTGGCGCTGATGATCACCGGCACCGCGCTCGCCTTCGCGCTCGAAGGGCTGGTCGCAGCTGTCCAGGCGCTTCGGCTCGAGTACTACGAGCTGTTCTCCCGGATCTTCCTTACGCAGGGCAGGCAGTTCAGGCCGTGGCGGCTCCGCATCGACAATGACGATGCTCAGCCGCCAGGAAATGACAGCGGACTGGCGACGGCGGGTACGTCCGGCGCCATCACAGGACAGGAGGCGTGATGGTCATCTGGCTGCTCGGAGTGCCAGTCATCGGGATTGGGGTTGTATTGGCACGGCTGGCTGGGCGGCATGGCCGGCGGCCGGCTATCTGATGGCGGGCCTGAGCATCGTGGTGCTCGCCGCAGCCGTGGTGCTGCTCGCCGTCGTCGCCGGCCCGGCGGGCGCCAGTTCGGCGGCCACCGTCGCCACTGCGGCGAATACGGCCGCTGGAGGCAACTCGGCCGCGTTGATCGGTGCCGCTATCGCGGTCGCGGGTTCCACCATCGGAGCGGGGATAGCTGTCGCGTACGTTGGGGCGGCCGCGCTCGCCGTGATGAGCGAACGGCCTGAGTTGTTCGGACGTTCGATGGTGATCGTCGGGCTGGCCGAAGGAATTGCGATATACGGGCTAATTGTCGGGATCATTTTGATAGGGAAGGCCTAAGCCGATGGCGCGGGCCAGCGTGATCGGCGAGCCGCTCCTGATCTACGGCTATGGCCTGGCCGGAGCGTTGCTCTGCCCGGCGTCAGATATGACCGAGGCCCTCCAGGTCTGGCGCGACCTGCCTGACGACATCGCCGTCGTGTTGCTGACCGCAAGCGCCGCCACGTGGCTCAGCGACGAACTAGTCAGCAAGCCGGACGTGCTGACAGTGACCCTGCCTGACGGGCCTGCGACATGACGCTGCGAAGTCGGCAGGAGGCGGCGCTCGAACCGGTTCAGTCAGCGCTGATCAGCAGCACCGCCAGCGAGGCAGCCAGGGCGGTGGCGAAGGCGCGAAGCGCGGCGGCGGCGCTGCTCGCCCATGCGGCGACGGATGCTGACGACGCCGTCGCTCAGGCAGCCGCGGCGGGCGCGGCGCAGGCCAGGCTTGTTGGGGCGGCCCAGCTCACCAGGAGCAGGCGAGCGGCCAGGTCGGTCGTTCTCGGCGCCGAACTCGACATCTACCAGTACCTGGCCGGACGAGTCAGGGCGGCCGTGCTGGCGTTGTCCGAGGACAACGACTATCCGGCCCTCAGGCGGTGGCTCGCCGAGATGGCGCGTCACGCGGCCGGGCCCGGCGCGCGGGTCACCGACCACCCGGACGGCGGAGTGGTCGCGCGAGCGCCGGGTGTCGTCGTCGACTGCTCTCTCGGCAGGCTCGCTGACTGGGCAATAGCCGCGCTTGATGGCCCGATACTGGCGCTCTGCCGCCAGCCGGGCCCGCCGTCCGCGACGGACATCACTCCATGAACGCGGCGGGGGACGCCAGGGTCAGGCGGGTCAGCGGCCCGCTCGTCCAGGTCGTCGGCATGGACCAGATCGCCATGGCCGAGATCGTAGAGGTGGGCCGCTACCGGTTGCCTGGCGAGGTCGTCGCGATCAGCGAGGATGTCGCGACGGTACAGGTGTACGAGTATACCGGGGGGCTGGGGCCGGGCGACGAGGCAATCGGAACCAGGCAGCCGCTGTCAGCATGGCTCGGCCCGCACCTGCTCGGTGCCGTTTTCGACGGACTGCTTCGACCGCTAGCCGACGCTGGCGTGTGGCTGGGCCCAGTGGCCACGTCAGGATCCAGCGCCGACGATCCGGTTATGGAGTACGAGTTCGTCCCCACTGCCAGCGATGGCGAGATCCTGGCCGCAGGTGCTTGCCTTGGCACGGTGCCGACCGTGGGTGGCGTGACATACCGCGTGCTGGTGCCGCCAGGGCTGGCCGGCGCAGTCGCTGGGCGGAGACCGGCGGGTCCGCTGAGAGCGGACGACATCGTCGCGACAGTTGGCGGCGCGGCGGTCCCGCTGGTCAGCTCGTGGCCGGTCAGGCAGAGCAGGCCAGTCGCCGAGCGGCTGGACTTGGACGGACCGCTCCAGACCGGGCAGCGGGTGGTCGACGTGCTGTTCCCCGTAACCCGAGGCGGCACCAGTGCGGTCCCAGGCGAATTCGGCACCGGCAAAACGGTCCTACTGCAGCAGATCACCAAGTGGTGCGACGCGGACGTGATCGTCTACGTGGGCTGCGGTGAACGCGGGAACGAGCTGGCCGAGATGCTGACCGAACTCTCGGCGATCACTGACCCCCGCACCGGCGGTCCGCTCGCTCAGCGCACCGTCGTGATCGCGAACACGTCCAACATGCCGATGATGGCCAGGGAGGCCAGCATCTACAGCGCGGCGACGGTGGCTGAGCACTTCCGTGACATGGGCTTGCATGTGGTTGTCGTGGCGGACTCCACGTCCCGGTGGGCCGAGGCCCTCCGCGAGTTCTCTTCGAGAAACGGAGAGATGCCGGCTGAGGAGGGCTACCCGGCCAGCCTGGCCTCGGCGCTCGCGGCTTTCTACGAAAGGGCCGGCCGGTTCACGACCTTGAGCGGCGATGAGGGCTCGATCACAATCATCGGCGCGGTGTCCCCGGCCGGCGGCGACATGACGGAGCCGGTAACCGCGTATACCCAGCGGTTCGTGCGCTGCTTGTGGACGCTGGACCGCGACCTTGCCTATGCCAGGCACTACCCGGCGATCTCGTGGGCCGGGTCGTTCGCGCGCGACGCCGCGCTGATCGCGAACTGGCACGCGAGGAACGGTGATCCTGCATGGTCATCGCGACGATCCAGGCTTACCGGCGTGCTCGCCGAGGCGGACCGGGTAGGTGAGCTCGCTGAGCTGATGGGAGTCACGGCCCTTCCGCCGCGCCAGCGGATGGCGATCCTGGCCGGACGGCTGGCTAGGGAGGGCGTGTTGCAGCAGAGCGCGGTGGGTGCCGACGCGTACTGCGATCAAGGGCGAACGGCCGCGCTTGTCGACGCGGTGCTCGCTGTGTCCGACCGCTGCGCGACCATGGCCGATGCGGGGGTACCGGCCAGCCTGATCGAGGAACAAGACTTCTCGCCCGTACTGCGGGCCAAGCAGGACGCCTCCTCCCCCGCACAGGTGCGGGAGCTAGGCGGCCAGGTGCTTGCGCGCCTCGACGTGCTCGCTCAGACGCAGGGTTCAGCGCGATGACTGAACTGGCGCGACCCGAGTTCACTGCCGTCGAGCAGCTGCGCGGCCCGTTGCTTGTCGTGCGCGGGGTCAAAGGCGTCGGCTGGGACGAGTTCGCGACGATCAGGCTCACCGGCGGCCAGGTCAGGCATGGTCTCGTACTTGAGGTCGACCGCGACGTGGCAATCGTGCAGGTGTTCGAAGGCACCGGCGGAATGGACCCAGCCGGAACGAGCGTGGAGTTTTCTGGCAGCCCGCTGCGGATCGGGGTAGGAGCGCAGTGGCTTGGCCGTGTCTGCAGTGGCAGGGGTGAGCCGAGGGACGGAGGCCCGCCGGTTAAAGGCGACCTCACCATGCCCGTCGCTGGGTTCCCGATCAACCCCGTGATGCGGCTGCCACCGGCCGAGCCGGTGCTGACGGGGGTCTCGGTGATCGACGAGCTGATGACGCTGGTGCGCGGCCAGAAGCTGCCGATCTTCTCGGTGGCCGGGCTGCCGCACCTGGAGCTGGCGGGTCAGATCGCGGCGCAGGCGTCGGCTGGCGGCGAGCCGTTCAGCGTGGTGTTCGCCGCGATGGGCCTCACCCATGCGGACGCGTCGGCCATCAGGGCGGTTCTCGAAGATCGCTCGGCAGCGGGCGAGCTTGTTCTCCTGCTGAACCTCGCGGACGAACCGGTGATCGAGCGGATATTGACACCGCGCCTGGCGCTGACGATCGCCGAGCACCTTGCTTTCGCCATGAAAAGGCATGTGCTCGTGGTGATGGCCGACATGACGAGTTACTGCGAAGCCTTGCGCGAGGTTTCTATGGCCAGAGGCGAACTTCCCGCCCGCCGTGCCTACCCCGGTTACCTGTACAGCGACTTGGCATCGCTCTACGAGCGCTGCGGCCGGATCGTCGGCTTGCCTGGCTCGCTCACGCTCGTGCCGGTGCTGACCATGCCAGCAGGGGATATCACTCACCCGGTGCCTGACCTCACCGGGTACATCACCGAAGGTCAGATCGTGTTGTCCGGTGAGCTGCAGGCGCGCGGGATCTATCCGCCGGTCGACGCGCTGTCGTCGCTGTCCAGGCTCATGCGGCACGGTGCCGGAGCGGGCAAGACCCGGGAAGATCACCTCGACGTGGCAGCTCAGACTCTCTCCGCGCTTGCGGCCTCAAGGCGGGCGCGAGAGCTAGCCGAGCTAATCGGCACCGCCGGGCTCAGCGAGTCGGATCGGAGGTACGCCGAGCTTGAGCGGGCGTTCGAGCACAAGCTCGTGAGCCAGGGCCCGGCGGAGAGCCGCACGCTCGACCAGACACTGCGGCGCGCGTGGCAGGTGCTCGGCGAGCTGCCGCGCCGCGAGCTGACCATGATCTCACCCACGATGACCGACGAGTACTACCCGCCAGAAAGCCAGACCCAGGCGGCTAGCAGCGAGCAGAACGCGAGCGAACGGTCATGAGCGGGGCGCGGCTCCACGTGCCGCCCGGGCGCGCGGGGCGGCTCTGGCTGGACCGACGCCTTGGTGCTGCCCGCCGCGGCGCTGACCTGCTCGACCGCAAGCTGCGTATCCTGCAGGCCAAGCTGGCGGAGTCGGGTGAGGCCGCCGCGCTGACCGGTGCGGCATGGCGGACGGCGGCTGCCGAGGCCGACCGCTTGCTGCTCATCGCCACGCTGCTCGGCGGCCAGCGGGTGATCAGGCTAGCCGAGCCAACCAGGTACGCCGATGTGGAGGTCGAGTTCGCGGTCACGATGGCAGTGCGGCACCCTGTCAACGGACGCTGCACGCCGCCGCCAGGACCGGTCGCCTGGGTTTCCGCGACCGTCGAGCAAGCGCGGGTCGCGCACGAGGCGGCCCTCGCATCCGCCGTCAGGCACGCCGTGGCGGCGACAGCGGAACGAGCGATCGAGGCTGAGATCAGGGTGACCCGGTACCGGTTGCGTGCGATCACCGAGCGCCTGGTCCCCGACCTGGAGGAGGCAAGGGCGCAGGTCGTGCTGGCAATCGATGAGCTTGAACGTTCTGACAGCACACGGTTGCGGCGACAGGCAGGCCAGCCAGCGGGTCCAGATCACGACCGGTCGGCTACTTTTCGCTCAAGTTCCCAGCCTTGCGTCTCAACAGCGGAGTGACAGCACCTCGCTGTCTAGCTGCTTGGGTTCACGGCGTCTACATCGATGGCGACCACGTAGAGGTGGGTGCCATGAGAGCTGACCTTCTCGACCTCGGTGATCCGGATGGGAATCTGCGGGTTCGAGTGAGGGACAGGCCAGAAGATGCCGATGCCGAATGTGAGGACGCCTTCGAAGTCGCCGGCCTGCGCCCATCTGGTCATCCGGGTCAGCCCGAGGCGGGCCGGAGGCTCGGACTGGACCGATGAGCTGCCTTGGACGGTGTGCGCCTGAGCCTGGCGGAAAGTCACCTTGAGCAGGCCGTCACCGGTCAGCGTGATGGGCTTGCCGGCTGGATCGCTGGTTAGCGCGTCGGTGAAGGCGACTTGGTAGCTCGGGAATGCGGTCGTGAAAGTGAACGACATCCTGTTGTAGTGCCGTTCGCAGCCCACTGCCGGATGATCGCCGACGCTGATCGCGACCAGCCTAGGCATGGGCGGTACCGGGTAGACGTGCTGGACGGTCGCCGGTCGGCTAGCGTCATTGGGCCATTGCCACGGATAGCTCGTTCGGGAGAAGAAGATTGTGTAGCCCGGTGCCGATGTTGAGGCTAAGGGGGATGGCACCGCGGTCTGGGTCGGAGTAGAGCCGGACGGCGTCGGCGAGCCTGACGCGCTTGGCGAGGCCGTGCTACCGCACCCCGTCAAACCCACCGCGGTGCAGGCCACGACGACCAAGCCGGCCGCTCGTACCTTGGATATCGCTCTCATGACAATCTCCGAATGATAAGAGGGCCTTTCGTGCAGGCCACTCTCGTCAGTCTTCTCAGCAAATGAGGGATCTTCCAGGGTAGAAAGGCCTGATATCGCAAGACTTCGGGCCTCGAAACCACCAATGTCCGCGCCACTTATCATCAGTCTGTGTTGCCCAAAACAGGGCAAATAGCCCGGCGACCGAAAGTGGCCGCTCTTGCCTCACTCCGCCGCACATAGTACGAAGGAACAATGGGAAGACAGGCAGGCGTCGTGCTGTACGTGCTCGCACTGGTAGCCGTCGTGGTCGGCGTGGACGTCCTGTTCTTCAGGCACCAGTTCTGGGAGCGGCTGATAGTAAATATCGGAATTGTCCTAGTATTTTCTGCATGCTATTTGAGGTTCCTGAAGCGTCCATGAACTCTCGGCGCAACTGGCCGGTGCTTAGGGGGAGTGTCTTGATGCCGGGCACCTCGATGGCCTTGCCCCAGGTGACGCTCTTCGGCCTCGACGCGGTATACAAAGCCCGGCACGAGCAGATCAGTCACTAGGGCCCGGCTGGCGGGTATTTGGCCATGATGTCTTTGAGTTGGGCGGCGAACCGGAGTGAGTCATCGTGTTGGCGCTGCCAGACGTTCCGGCCGAAGATCAGGCCGGTAGCTCCGGCCTCCATCGACAGCCGCGCCTTGTCGAGCATGGCCTAGTCGCCGGCCTTCTCCCCGCGTACTCCCAGTAGAACTTTTCCGCTAGGCCGATCTGAATGGCGATGCCGTTAAAACCGCCTTCCAGCGCGAGCTTGATGACATAAGCCGGGTCGCAGGCGGGCTTTCTTACCGGTGCTCAGGCCGAGCTGGTCAAGACTAGATCCGGCACTCATCGGTGCCTCCAATCAGGGACTAGCGCATAACACCCTCCATTTCACGGTCAAAGCCAGGACGGCGGGCGAGTAGGGCCGCTTGGCCCGGCCCGGCGGGTCCTTCGCCTCTACCGGCCGAAGTTCCGCAGGTTAGATACTCCCCAGTGGTATCAAAAGCGACCCGAGGAGGTACCCATGACTAGCTACGGGAAGGTGGTACGCGACGACCTGCGGATGCCTGGCCCGCAACCTGCGTCACGCGATCCCGCAGGTGTACGCGGGCTACAAGGAACTGCACGACTCTGCGCTGGCGCCAGGCGCCCTGGACGCTAAGACCAAGGAACTCATCGCGCTGGCGATCGCAGTCAGCAAGGAATGCGACGGCTGTATAGCCGCACACGCGCACGCTGCCGCGCAGCACGACGCGAGCCCGGGCGAAGCCGCCGAGGCCATCGGCGTGACGTTCTTGATGAACGGCGGCCCGGCCACCGTCTACGGACCGCGCGCCTTCGACGCATTCATGGAGGCCTATGCCGAGCGAGCTGTCCAGCCCGACGGTCACCAGCCAGTCATCTCGCGAGGGCCCGGGTATGTCGGCCAAGGGATCTGGTGACGAATCATGAGCGCCACGGTCAGGGATGTCATGACGACGCGGGTGATCGCGGTGCGCGAGGACGCATCGTTCAAGGAGATGATTGCGATGCTCCGCAGCTCACGGATGAGCGCCTTTCCCGTCGTTGACGATGCTGGCCGGGTCATCGGAGTGGTGTCCGAGGCTGATCTGCTGGTCAAGGAGGCCGTTCAGGCCGATGGTGCGAGCGTTCTTGCCGCGCTGCGGCACTGGCGTGAGGATGAAAAGGCCGCAGGGATCACCGCCGGTGACCTGATGAGCGAGCCAGCCGTCACGATCGGCCCGGACGCCCAGGTAACCGAGGCTGCCAGGCTCATGTATGACCGCCGGGTGAAGAGGCTGCCCGTGGTGACCAACTCCGGTCTGCTGGTGGGGATTGTCAGCAGGGTCGACGTGCTGAGCGTGTTCGACCGTCCTGACGCTCAGATGCGGGACGAGATCGTCAGAGATGTGCTCCCTCGAGTCCTGGGAACGGTTCCCGAGGACTGCGCGGTGACCGTTCGTGACGGCATCGTAACGTTGACTGGCGTGGTGGACAACGAAGCTGACTCCCAGAGCGTCGCTGACGCGGTCCGGCACGTGCAAGGCGTAGTCGCGGTACGCGACCGGCTCAGCTATTAGCCGACCTGGATGTGTCGCCCGCTGATCCGGATCGGCGCGATGCGCACGTATACGTCGCGGGCACCGCCCACCGACGGGCACTGGGGCCCGAGGTCCCGGACAGATGGGACGTTCGTCCGCTGCGCCTAAGGCCCGGCGCTCGCTACCATCAGGGACCGTGACCGAGTTGACCGGGCCTGAGGTTTTGGCCAGCCGTTGCTGAACAAGGACGCGGCATTTACTGAGATCACGGGACCCCGGAGAAAGGAGAAGACAGCGATGGCAGCGACACAAGTCATGCGGCCTGCGGTGCGAGTCGAGACTACAGGTAAGGTGCCGAGCGGGATGGCCGAGCTGGCTATCGCCAAGGTTGGTTCGGTGCTACGGCACGCGGCTGAGCCTGTCCACTTCGTCCGCCTGACGCTGATCATGGCCGCCGATCCTGCGGTAGAACAGCCAGCGGTCGCCAGTGTCAACGTGGACATGAACGGCCGGTTCATCCGAGCGCAAGCGACCAGTGAGTCGATGCGCGGCGCGATCGAGCACCTCGCCGATCGCCTCCGGGCCAGGCTTGAGCGCGCCCGGCGCAGCCGGGCCGCACCACGCGGCGCCATGCCAGACAACGAGCCCGGCGAATGGCGCCACAAGAGCGTCCCGGCTCACCGGCCGCACCACGTTCTGCGCCCAGCCAGCGAACGCTCCGTGATCTGCCAGGTCAGCCGGGCCAGCGGACGACTGGCCGTTGCGGACGCGGTAGCCGAGCTTGAACTGCTCGACTATGACTTCCTCCTGTTCACCGAGGTCTCAACCGGCGCGGATGCGATCATCCACCACAGCGGCGACGACGACCTGCTGGTCCTGGCCGCACGGCGCCACCCGACCTCGCCGTCTCCCGTTCCCGGATCGGTCCGGATCAGCGATCAGTCCGCACCCACGCTTGTCGCACATGACGCAATCACGAGGCTTGAGGCCCTCGGCGATCAGTTCACGTTCTACCTCGACGCTGACAGCCGCCGTGGCAATGTGATCTACCACCGCTACGACGGCCACTACGGCCTGGTTATCCCACCGGGGTCAGCACGGTGAGATGACACTGCAAGGAAGTGAGCGCCATGTCAGAAGAAACGGCAGTCTCGTACCAAGGTGCTGTCTTGGGTACGCCGGTGCTGAGCAGTACCAGCGCAGGATCGGGACGCTTGAGCACGTGCTGGAAGTGCGGGATCTCGACTTGTTCGACGGGATCGTCGTGGCTACCCACTACGGCGTACGCTTCATCAATGCTGACCGGGTGACCCGGATTACTCACAGTCATCTCGCGACCGATCTGGACGACGTGGAGGCGGCTCAGCTTCCGGCACCGGACGGCCCGCCGGTCTACCATGTCGATGCGCTGCAATACTCCGGTCACGAGCTGCGCGATTTCCTGGGCCGGACGTTCGGCCGACCGCACTGGACCCGCGAGCACGACTGAGACTCGGCATCTCGTCCGTGATGACGCATTACATGGCGCACAACATGGACCAGCTCGACATTCCGTCCATTCCCGAGTTCGTCGAGATGATCGGAGCCGGGCTGTACGGCTGCAAAGCGTCAGTCGATCTGTTCGGGCTGGCAACGAGATCATCTTCACCTTGACCCGCGCACCGCCAGCCGCCTGATTTCGTCGGCGGCGGCGTTCGTGACGCCGGGCGGGCGCGAGGTCGGTTCCGCAGGCGCTCGCGAGCAGCAGCAGGGCGAGTTCGGTCGGGTCGCCGGTCGGCTTGCCGTCGGAAGGCCCCAGATCGGCCCCATTGCATGCGACCGCGATGCCGGCCAGCCGGGCGAGGCCGGCCCGCTGCTCGGCGAGCACAGTCAGCTCGGAGCCTGCGCTCTCCTCGGTTTGGCCGTCCGGGGTCCAGACGCCACGGCACCGCGGATCACTACGACCGGGCAGGCGGCGTGGTGAATGCAATGCTGGGCCACCGACCCGAGCAGGGCTTCGGTGAAGCCGTGGCGGCCTCGGCAGCCGACTACCAGCAGGTCGGCCTCGGCGGCCGCGTCGAGCAGCGCACGGGTGGCGTTGCCCTCGACCACCCTGCGGATGATCTTGACAGGTCTGGCCGAGTCCGTGACGTCGCGAATAGCATCGGCTGCTATCTGGGTGGCGGTGGCTTTGAAGTCAAAGTCGGTGATTGGCATGGGAAACCAGTAGTAGGCCGTGACGGCTTCCACCATGCGGTTCGTGCGGGCGGCCTCATCGACGGCCCAGGCCAGCGCCGCCTTCGACGGCACGGATCCGTCGACCCCCACCACAATGCGTCCTTCGCTCACCTCTGCGATGTCATTCATGAAAGCCTCCCTTCACCGCCGGGCGATCAGAGACCGGCCTGCCGTGAGCGGGTCGACAATGCCCCGCTGGGCGACCGCCCGCCTGACTATCGCCTTGTCCCGGCAGTACCGGACGGGCAGCCGCTCGACGCGGGTCACCCGGCTGTCTTGACCTCGATCTGGCGGCCGGTCGGCTGCGCTTCGGCCAAGGGCACGCTGATCTCCAGGATGCCCTTGTCGTAGGTTGCGGTGATCTTGTCTTTCTCCGCCCGACTCGGCAGCTCGACCGTTCGGCTCAGCGACCCGTAGCGGAACTCCGAGCGCCGGCCTTCCCGGTGTTCCTCGTGCCGTTCGGCGCGGATCGTGAGCATGCGGTCCTGCACGCTGACGTCGATATTCTTGTCAGCGTCAAGCCCCGCCACTTCCGCGCGGATGACGTACCGGCCATCCTCGACGTAGTCCTCGATCCGGAACGTCTGGCCATGCCAGAACGGCATCATGGCCATCCATGACGAGTCGCCGAAGTCCAGGACGTCAGGGAACCTGGTGAACGCACCTGCGTGCGTCAGCTTGGTCATGACTTCCTCCTTCCCGGGCTGAGATGCCCAGGGTTCCAGTACACGCCGCTGGCACCGAACTGGTCAGAGCCGAAGGTCCCAGGCCTGCGGGACTTCGGGCGGGCCGGATCCGCGTCGCGGTCAGCGACGTGCTGATCGGCGACAACTGCCTGCACCACCAAGTGCAGGTGCACTGCGTCCAGGTCTACCCACCAACCCGCGCAGGCCGCAGGCGGCTCGCTGACCGGCGCCCCCGGGAACCTGGCCGCCGCGTCAGTCAGCCCATGGCGGTGCCGAAGAGGTGACCGATGCCGTAGGTCAGGGCCAGGCCGGCCGCGCCGCCGATGACCACGCGGATCACTGCGCGGCGGGGGTTGCTGCGGCCGATGCTGGCGCTCACCGCGCCGGTGGCGGCCAGCGAAACCAGGACCACCGCGACGGTCACTCCGACCCGCCATCCGGGTGGCGGAAGCAGGATCGCGAGCAGCGGCAGCAGTGCGCCCGCGAGGAAGGACAGCGCGGAAGCGGCGGCGGCGCGCACCGGGTTGGCCAGGTCTTGCGGATCGACATGCAGCTCCGCTTCGGCGTGGGCGGCTAGGGCGTCATGCGAGGTGGGCTCTTCAGCCACCTGCCGCGCCGTCGCTGGCGACAGGCCCTTGGCCAGGTAAATGGCGGTCAGCTCGGCGAGTTCGGCCTCAGGGCTGTTCGCGAGCTCGCTGCGTTCTTTACGCAGCTGCTCGGTTTCGCTGTCTCGCTGGCTGCTGACGGAAACATATTCGCCAAGCGCCATCGAGACCGCGCCGGCGACAAGCCCGGCAAGACCCGCGGTGAAGATGGCGCCCCGCGCCGTGGTAGCGCCGGCTACTCCTACCACGAGCCCGGCGACCGACACGATGCCGTCGTTAGCCCCGAGTACTCCCGCGCGAAGCCAGTTGAGCCGCCCGGCCATCCCTGAGGCATGCGGCTCACCTGGATGTGCGCCGGTGATGCCGGGATCTGGCGCGGCCCGCCGCGGCGTCATACCGCGACATCCTGCCGGCCGGATCCGGCAGCGCCGATCGACGGTGGCACCAGGATTGGAAGGACCGCGACGACGGCTGGCAGAACACGCCCGGACAGCTCATCCCACGGCAAAGCAGATGAGACCTCAGCGGTCGTAACCATCGCGGCCTCCGCCATGTTGGCCACTCCTTCAGCGGGGTTTTCGCATACGGCTCCAGTCTGATCGGGGCCAGTGCCGTCGGCCAGTGCCTAACGTCCTTTCGGGTACTCCCGGGCATCACTCAGGCAGCGCCGGATGATTCCCAGTTCGCGGTCCGGGACGGCATCGTCACGATGTCGGGTGAGCCGCAGACCGACCGGCATCGCCGCGCCCTTATCGACGCGGTGCGGCATGTCCAGGGGGTCGTCGGCGGGTCCGAGGGGATTGCTTTGCGTCATCTGGAGCCGGAGGAGGTGCCGACGCGGTCGGCGTCAGGATCGCGCCCGGCCGACCGCGGTGAGAGTGGCGGCGAAGTCGGGTACATAGGTTTGCATCTCCCGCGGGGCGCGCGCATAACCCTGGGGCTTGGGGCGGGGCGGCACGGCCAGCGGCAGCCGTTGCACCTCGTGATAGCCGATCGTGCTCAGCAGGTGAGCGATCATGTTGATCCGCGCGCGCCGCTTGTCCTCGCTTTCGACCACGAACCAGGGCGCCTCCGGGATGTCGGTGTGGACGAACATCTCGTCCTTAGCCCGCGAGTAGTCCTCCCAGCGGGTGATGGACTCAAGGTCCATTGAGGATAGCTTCCACTGCCGCATAGGGTCCTCGAGCCTGGCCCGGAACCGGCGTCCCTGCTCGCCGTCGCTCACAGAGAACCAGTATTTGCGCAGCAGGACGCCGTCCTCCACGAGCAGGCGCTCAAAGATCGGGCACTGATGCAGGAAGCGGTGGTACTCCTCCTTGGTGCAAAAACCCATCACGTGCTCTACCCCGGCCCGGTTGTACCAGCTACGGTCGAACAGCACGATCTGGCCGTCGGCGGGCAGATGCTCCACATAGCGCTGGAAGTACCACTGCGCCCGCTCACGCTCGGTCGGCGCGGGCAGCGCCGCGATCCGGGCGATCCGCGGATTGAGGTACTCGGTAACCCGCTTGATCGTGCTGCCCTTGCCGGCAGCATCCCGCCCCTCAAACACCACGACAACGCGCGCGCCCTCGCTGCGCACCCACTCCTGCAGCCTCACCAGCTCAGCCTGCAGGCGGAACAGCTCCCTCTCGTACATCTTCCGCGGCAGCCGCTGCGGCCGATCGTCTCTGCCGTCCGCCGTGCGTTTCTTCTTGCTGCTTTTCGCCGCCATCGCTGTGCCTCCACGTGTCCGCCAGAAACGGTCCGCTTGAAGATGACCATTCCCATCCCGAGGCCTCCAGCACCCCCCAGCGTCTCCGCGAGAGCTCAGATTGCACCAGGGCCGGCGCTTACGGCCGAAGGTCCCGCCAGTTGTGGACCTTTGCTCCTGCACACCGTTCACGCCGGCGGGTTCGCTAGAGGTGTGCCTCGTCACCGTCGCACCAGGGACGGAGGACTCATGAATATCAAGACCGTGACCACGCAGCGGACCTGCATCCTGCCGCCGCCAGGCCGTGCCGAGGTCGCGCGGCACGTTATCGGATCGGCGATCTGGGCGCCGTCGGTCCATAACACGCAGCCATGGTGGTTCGCGATCGACGGCGCCGAGATCGAATTGCACGCTGACATCCAGCGACTGCTGTGCGTGGCTGATCCGGGCGGCCGCGAGATGTTGATGAGCTGCGGTGCCGCGTTGTTCACGGCTAAGCTCGCCCTGCGCTCTGCGGGGTTCATTCCCGAGTCTCGCGTGCTGCCCGACCCAGCCGATCCTTACCTGATCGCCCGCCTGCGCTGGCGGCGCAAGGCACCACCAGCCGGATACGAGCAGCTTCTGGCCGATCAGGTGACGCGACGCCGCACGCATCGCGGCGGGTTCGGCCCCGCGCCCGTGCCGCCCGGCCTTCTCGGCGTCCTTCGCCAAGGAGCTGCCAGCGACGGGGCAAAGCTGCGGGTAGCCAGCAACGATGCGAGCCGGGCGATGCTCGCCGCTGTGGTGGAGATGGCCGAGCGCGCACAACGCCTCGACAGCGCTTACGTCTCCGAGCTGGCCAAGTGGACGCCACCACCTGGCAGCATGCGGCCCGACGGCGTGTCGCCGTCGTCGTATCCCGCACGGCTTGAGCACACCAGCCCGCACTTCCCTGGCCGCGACTTCGCTCGCGGCCACGGCTGGGGCTTGCCCTCCGCCGGACCCGGCCCTAACAAGTACGCAGGCGTCGCGTGCGTGCTGACCACCCCAGCTGACCGTCCAGCGGACTGGGTCTACGCCGGATACGCCCTGCAGCGGATCCTGCTGACGGCCGGGTCGTACGGTGCCGCGGCGGCACTCCACAGCCAGCCAACGGAGATCGGGTGGCTACGCGAGGACATCCGCCGACAGATCGGCGATGGCTCATACCCACAACTCGTGCTCCGGCTCGGAACGGTGATCCAGAGCACGATCAGCCTCCGACGACCGCTGAGCAGCGTCCTGCACGTTCGCTCCCCCAGCCGGGCCCCTGCATCGTCGTAATCAGGCCGGCTCGGATGCCGGCGCTCGACGGGGGGCCTGGGGCTCTGAGCGGCTGGCGGTGGTGAATCGGGCGGCGCGGCGCCGCAGGTGGCGTAGCTCGTGCCGCTGCGTCCCGGCGGGCGCCGCGGTGGCGCGGTAGAAGATCCACTTGCCGATCTCGATGAGAACAAGGTAGGCGATGACCATTCCGGCCAGGGCCGCGAAGAAGGCACCGGGCAGTGGCCGGAAGCCGAGGGTATGGGCCAGCGGTGTGGCCGGCAGCAGGGTGCCGATCGTGACAACGCCGAGGGCGGCGAGGGTCAGGGGCAGGCTGGGGTGACTGCGAAAAAACGGGATGCGACGGGTCCTGATCGCGAAGATGACCAGGGTCTGGGTGGCCAGGGATTCCACGAACCAGCCGGACCGAAACTGCGCCGGTCCTGAGTGGAACACCCACAGCATGATGCCGAAAGTGATGAAGTCGAACACCGAGCTGAGCGGGCCGAAGAAGATCATGAACCGGCGGATGAATCCGATGTCCCAGTGCGAGGGGCGGCGCAGTTGCTCTTCGTCCACGTCGTCGGTCGGGATAGCCAGCTGGCTGGTGTCGTACAGCAGGTTGTTGAGCAGGATCTGGGACGGCAGCATCGGCAGGAACTTCAGGAACAGGGACGCGCCGGCGGCGGAGAACATGTTGCCGAAGTTGCTGGACGTGCCCATCAGGACGTACTTAATAGTGTTGGCGAAGATCCGCCGTCCTTCAGCGACGCCGTCGGCCAGCACAGAGAGGTCCTTCTTCAGCAGGATCACATCGGCGGCGTCCTTGGCGACGTCGGTCGCTGAGTCGACGGAGATGCCGACGTCGGCGGCGTGCAGGGCGAGCGCGTCATTGACGCCGTCGCCGAGGAATGCGACCCCGCCGCCGCTGCGCCGCTGGATGCGGACGATCCGGGCCTTGTGTTCGGGGCTGACCCGGGCGAACACCGTGGTGGCGGGGATTGCGGCGGCCAGCTGAGCGTCGTCGAGCGCGTCGAGCTGCGCGCCGGTCAGGGCGCCGCCATCGGCCAGCCCGAGGTCTGCGCACACCTTGGCGGCGACCGCGGGGTTGTCGCCGGTCACGACCTTGACGGCGATGCCCAGACTGGCGAGGCGCCGCAGTGAGTCGGCGGCGTCCTGCTTGGGCGGGTCAAGGAACACAAGCAAGCCGGCGAGCAGCAGCCCGTGCTCATCGGCGGTGGTGAGCCGGCTTGCGTCCGCGGCAGGCCTGGTAGCCACGGCGACAACCCGGTTGCCAGCCGCGAATTCGGCGGCGAGCGCATCCCGCGCTGCGGCCGGAACGTTGACGCAGCGGTCCAGGACAGACTCCGGTGCGCCCTTGGTGACCATGATGAGGTCGCCCGCGGTGTCGCGGATGACGACAGAGACCATCCGCCGCTCGTGGTCGAACGGCAGCACCGCGAGCCGTTCGTAGCCGGACAGCCCGAGCCGCTCGGTGACGGCGGCAGGGGACTGCCAGAGCGCCTGATCGAGCGGGTTTCCGCCGACCGCCTGACCGTCGTGTGTCATGTTCTCGGTGCACAGCAGGCCCCAGCGCAGCACAGCATCCGCGCTGTCGGCGGCTGCGGGCACGGCGCGCATGTAGTCAATTCGGCCCTCGGTGAGGGTGCCCGTCTTATCGGTGAACAGCATGTCGATGTCACCGAGGTCCTCGATGCAGACCAGCCGCTTGACCAGGACCTTGCGGCGGCTCATCTGCCGCGAGCCGGCGGCCAGGCTGCTGGAGACCACCGCGGGCAGCAGTTGCGGCGTAATGCCGACCGCGATGGCCAGCGAGAACAGCAGGGCGTCGATGACCGGCTTGTGCAGAGCCACGTTGATCACGAAGATCGACGTGGTCAGCGCGCCTGCGACATAGACCAGCAGCATGGAGAACCGGCGCAGCCCCACCTGGAACTCGGTGTCGAGCGGGTGCGTAGCCAGCCCGGCGGCGATCATGCCGAACTCAGTCCGGGCGCCGGTGGCGGCCACAACCCCGAGGCCGCTGCCGGCGCTCACCACCGTCCCCATCAGCGCGCATCCGGACAGCTCGGCCAGCGGCGTGCCCGCGGGCACGGCTGCGGTGTCCTTCTCGGCGGGAAGTGACTCGCCGGTCAGTACCGACTCGTCGCACTCCAGGCCGGCACACGCCAGCAGCCGGACGTCGGCGGGGACGATGTCTCCGAGCGCCAGCTCGACTATGTCGCCGGGTACCAGCGAAGTGACGTCGATTGTGGCGGGACCGCCGTCGCGGACGGCAACTGCCTGGTGATGGATCTGGGAATGCAGTGCCTCGGCGGCCTTCTCGGCCCGGTACTCGTTGACGAAGCCGAGCCCCACTGACAGGCCCACGATCACGCCGATGATGACAGCGTCACTGCGCTCCCCGGTGAAATACGACGCTACCGCGGCGGCCAGCAGCAGCGCCAGCAGCGGAGACCGAAGCTGGCGCCATAGCACCGGCAGCAGCCGGGCATGGTGCGAGGACAGTGCGTTCGGCCCCCATTGCACTAGCCGCCGGGCCGCCTCCGGGCCGGCAAGGCCAGCATCGGCCGTGACGCCGAGCTGCTCCAGCACGTCCGTCCCGGTGCGCTGGGCCGCGGACACGATCCCCGTCGGCGACGCGGTCAGATGCTGCGCGGTGACTGTCACCGGCGCTTCCCGGCGATCCAGACCTGGCACCGCAACCTTCTCGTCCAACCTGACGCAGGGCTGATCATCCTGGCTGGCTCCATGTCCAGTTCCGGATTTCGGGCATGTCCCGGCCGTGGGTGTTGATGTACTGGTTGTGCTCGACGAGCTTGTTCTGCATCGCTTGCTTCAGGTAGCTTCCTCGGGTTCCTAGGTGCGGGAGCCGGTCGATCACGTCCTGGACTAGGTGGAACCGGTCAAGGCGGTTCTGTACCCGCATGTCGAAGGCGGTGGTGATGGTGCCCTCTTCGTTGTAGCCGCGGACGTGCAGGTCGCGGTTGGTGCGGCGGTACGTGAGCCGGTGGATCAGCCAGGGATATCCGTGGAATGCGAAGATGATGTGCTTGCCGGTTGTGAAGATCGAGTCGTAGTCGGTGTCGCTCAGCCCGTGCGGGTGCTCAGCAGCGGGCTGGAGCTTCATGAGGTCGACGACGTTGACCACGCGGACTCTCAGCTCGGGCAGGCGCTCGCGGAGGATCGAGACGGCGGCCAGCACCTCCAGGGTGGGGGTGTCCCCGCAGCAGGCCAGCACGATGTCCGGTTCTGCGCCCTGGTCATTGCTCGCCCAGTCCCAGATGCCGATTCCCTCGGTGCAGTGCATGGCCGCGGCTTCCATGTTCAGCCACTGTGGCATGGCGCGTTTGCCCGCGATGACGACGTTCACGTACTGCCTGCTGCGCAAACAGTGGTCGACGACGGACAGCAGGCAGTTCGCATCGGGCGGCAGGTAGACGCGGACGATGCCGGCTTTCTTGTTGACGACGTGGTCGATGAAGCCGGGATCCTGGTGGGTGAAGCCGTTGTGGTCCTGCTGCCACACGTGCGAGGTGAGCAGGTAGTTCAGCGAGGCGATGTCGCGGCGCCAGGGCAGCTGCGAGGTGACTTTCAGCCATTTGGCATGCTGGTTGAACATGGAGCCGACGATGTGGATGAACGCCTCATAGCAGTTGAACAGGCCGTGTCGACCGGTCAGCAGGTAGCCCTCGAGCCAGCCCTGGCACTGGTGCTCGCTGAGCATGGAGTCCAGCACCCGCCCGTCGGGGGCGAGGAACTCATCATCGGCTGCCATCTCGGCATCCCACTGGCGGCTGGTTGCCTCGAAGACGGCGCCCAGGAGGTTCGAGAGCGTCTCGTCAGGGCCGAATATCCGGAAATTCCGCCGGTCCTCGTTGAGCTTGGTCACGTCACGCAGGAAGTCGCCGAGCACGAGGGTGTCCTGGGCGTCCACCGCCCCCGGGGACGATACTTCCACGGCATAGCTACGGAAGTCCGGCATGCGCAGGTCGCGCAGGAGTGTGCCGCCATTGGCGTGCGGGTTGGCGCCCATCCGCCTGTCGTCCTCGGGTGCGAGGTCGGCCAGGTCAGGCCGGAGACGGCCGTTTTCGTCGAACAGTTCTTCCGGCTTGTAGCTGCGCATCCAGCTTTCCAGCTGCGCCAGGTGGTCAGGATGCCCGGAATCCACCAGGAGCGGTACCTGATGGGACCGAAACGTGCCCTCTACCGCAAGCCCGTCGACGATCCTCGGCCCGGTCCAGCCCTTGGGTGACCTCAGCACGATCATGGGCCACCGCCGCCGGGAGGTGTCGCCAGAGGCGCGGGCGTCGTCTTGGATCTGCCGGATACCTTCGATGGCATCGTCCAGCGCGCCGGCCATCGCCTGGTGCATCTCTTCGGGTTCGTGACCTTCGACGAAGCACGGCTCCCAGCCGCAGCCTCGCAGGAACTGCCCGAGTTCGGAGTCCCCGATGCGGGCCAGGAGGGCAGGGTTGCTGATCTTGTAGCCATTCAGGTGCAGGATCGGGAGCACGGCCCCGTCCGTGACGGGGCTGAGGAACTTGTTGGACTGCCACGAGGTGGCCAGCGGGCCGGTCTCTGCCTCGCCGTCCCCGATTACGCAGGCGACGATCAACCCGGGATTGTCGAACGCGGCCCCGAAGGCGTGGCTGAGCGAGTACCCGAGCTCACCGCCCTCGTGGATCGACCCCGGCGTCGTGGGTGCGACGTGGCTGGATATCCCGCCGGGAAAGGAGAACTGGGTGAACAGCTTCTTCAGCCCCGCCTCGTCCTGGCTGACGTCGGGATAGATCTCGCTGTAGGTTCCCTCTAGGTAGGTGTTGCCGACCAGCGCCGGACCGCCGTGACCGGGCCCAGCGATATAGAACATGTCCAGGTCAAATTTCTTGATCACCCTGTTCAGGTGAACGTAGATGAAGTTCTGGCCAGGAGCCGTGCCCCAGTGCCCGACAATCAGCGGCTTCACATCCGATAGCTCAAGCGGACGTTTCAGCAGCGGATTGTGGTACAGATAGAGCTGGCCGACCGACAGGTAGTTCGCCGCGCGCCAGTAAGCGTCCATTCGGCGAAGCAGCTCCGGCGCCAGGACAGCTGCGGTTGGGTTCTTCGTGATCGTCATCGGTTAGCCCCTTGGCTGACTTGACTGCGTCACCAAGGTCCAGAGTGACGATCTACGTTCCGTAGCTGCCTTTCAGCATGCGCCAGGCCGAGAGCTACTGCCTCGACACTACACGCATCGGGCGGAAGGTCGCCTGACACCTAGCCATGACAGCTGCCTGATGGACGCCGCTCGCAACAGGCCGAGTTCCGGGGCCATTCGTAGATGATGAGGGAGGGGTGTTAGCGACGCCCATGAGGGCGATGATCATTGCCAGCGCAGCCGTTAATCTGGTCGATCTTGCCCGGCTAGCGACGCACCCGGCCATCGCCCGTTTCATGATGTCGGGCAGCCGGATGTCCTTCGGCTCGACCAGGTTACTTCCACGCCCCAGTCGACCGTGATGGCATGTACCTTGCCGATGCGACCTGAACAAAGCAGGCCGCATCGTCGTGTCTCCCAGACTGCGACGCTGGTCAACGGCCTACAACGGTCGCAAGGTGAGCGGCACCTGGCCTCTCAGCCGGAGGGCCGGAGCCGACGTAATCGCCCAGGCATCGCTCCGATCGCCCTTCCCCAGCCTGCTGGTCGGTTGGGAGCTGACGCGTTCCGGCCAGGCGTGGCCGGAATCCGGGGGCCTCGGAACGGACCTTCGACCCTTCACGCGTCGCCCGGATACCTGAAACGTGGAGGCATGAGAAGGGCTGGCCGTTCGCCAGTCTTGATCACCATGGAGGCGGGGACAATGGCAGAAGCGCTGAATGAGCCGCAGAGACAGGCACCGGCGCCGCCGGTGTTCGCGGGCAAGTACCTCAGCATCACCAGCTACAAGCGAGACGGCACACCTGTGGCCACGCCCGTGTAGTTCGTGCAGCGGGACGGCAGGCTACTAGTGAAAACTGACGCGGCTTCGGGCAAGGTCAAGCGCATCCGTCGTAATACGGCGGTACAGGTCGCTCTCTGCACGGGATCGGGCAAGATCCGGGGGCAACGCGTACCCGCGGTGGCCGAACTGCTGCCCGAATCTCAGATCCACGACATCCAGCCACTGCTCAACCGCAAGTACCGCGCCGACCTAGTGATCATCAGGCCGCTGCGGTTCGTGCAGTCCACTCTGCACATCGGTCGGCCGCGGACCAAGCCGGCAATTCCGGCCATCACGCCAAGTGGGCCGACACGAACAAGAGGCTAGCGCTGGCTACGGTATGCGGCACGGTGTGCTGAGGCGAGGGGTGGCGGCGTTTAGGGCCGAACGGCGCGGTCTGGGGGGACGAGTGGCAGGTCCGGGCGGGAAGCGGCGCGACTTACGATGCCCGGCTAGGGCAGGATTCGGCGGTATCCGGCATCGGCTCGGCAGGCGCAGCCGGTGCCGCTAAGAAGGGACGGCATGCTGCGCGGTGACTGTCACCGACGCTTCCCGGCGACTACCCAGACCAGCCCGGTCAGCGTGCCGCGCCCCGAAGCTGATCGTGAACTGGCCATGATCACCCCAAATCTAATCGAACGTCTTACCAGGCGGACAGCACAGCACCCCGACTAGGTCAGCTGACGCGAGGGGCCGGTACGACCACGACGGGGCACTCGGAGTGGTGCAGTACTTTGTTGCTGATCGAGCCGAGCGGCGTGTGGTAGGCAAGGCCGCCACTTTGCGCGCCGCCGCGCGCCCCGACGACGAGCAGGCCAGCCTCCCGCGACGCGCTGATGAGCTCGTCGGCGGCGAAGCCGTTGACGGCGTGCACAGTGACTGAGGCGGGCCGGGACTCGCCGAGTTCGGCGACGGCCTCGTCCGCCAACTCGGAGGCGGCCTGACGCGCTTTGTCCAGCAGGGCTGCGTCGGCAGGCACGGTCACCGGGTGGTGGGTCCAGAAGCTGGCTGCCACCTCGTTGACGGTCACCACAGTGAGGGATTCGTGCTTCGCGGCGGCTTCCTTGAGCGCCCATTCCAGCGCGTACCTGGCATTGGCAGATCCGTCGACTCCTACAATGATTCCGGGCATCGTCTGTTCCTTCGATCGGGGCTGCCATTGCTCGGCAGCCATATTGCTACCGCTAGCCTTTCTCGTATTCCCGCGCTGCCCCTAGAGTCGTCCGACTGTTACCGAAGGGACGTTAGTCCCGGCAAGCGGCCGGGGCGGAAATGTCGGCTTCTCTTACCTCCTGGGAAGGAGCTCGTCCGGAATGCCCCAGGTCGAGTCGGGGGTGGATGGCGGTACGGTCGCCTTCGTTCCTGGGTTCAGCAGGGCGTGGATCACTTCCGCCGCGCTCTCGATGGTCTCGATGCCATAAGCCATCGACGGGTCGCCGTATGTGAGCATGACGATCAGGTACGCGCGGTGCGTGTTGGTGAACGTGCCGATGCTGTTGATCTCCCAGTCGCTGCCCGGATAGGGCAGCCAGTGGGCAGCCAGCCGTTCTTCACGTGCACGGTCATGCTCTTTGGCGCGCCTGCCGGGACACCCCACCGTTGCGACGGCGTGACGTGATTCATCAAGTAGCGGGCGTAGACCCGCGACGGCTTGGTCAGAACCTTGTTCGTTCCGCTAATGAGCGTCAGCAGCGTCAGCTCATCGTGGGCGGTGATCTGCGTCAGACCCCAGTGCGGGTCAGCGCGGAGTGTCGGCCTGGCGCTCGATCTCGCGCTTGATCTCGCTTTCCCAGATCGGCTTCCGGAGATAAACGGTCCAGCCGGCCCGGGTATTCCGGCCAAGGGATCTGGTGACGAAGTCGCTGCCTGGCCTGTTAACTGGCCCTCGGCGTCTGTCGGCCCGTTACTGAGGTTGGCAGGATCCTGATCCAGAACGGGTGCTCGATAGCGCTGACCCACGGGTGCAGGTCAAGGCGATTCAGGTGCTGGACCTCGGCTTCTTCATACACAACGTCCGCGCGGCCGGTGACCAGAACGCTCCACCCCGACTGGGTTTGCTCCTCGTATTCGTCGGCCTCGAAAGCGACTAGATTCTGTCCTCCGGCCGCCGAGAGCTTTGAACCGCGTGCTGTGCGGAAGACCGGGTCCTGGCCGTCCATTAGATGATTGACCGGCAGTATCGTTATCTCGCCGTCAGCGAAGAATCCGATCCGCCCGACTGGGACTGATGCCAGCCGCTGAACGCATTCCTCAAATGGCAGCACCTCAAGCCCTGCATGATCTATCGGAAACTCTGACATGTCATGCTCCAATCCGCTAAGAAAGCGCCTAACTCTGCTGGAGGCGTCGCCCGCTGATCCGGGTCGGCGCGATGCGCACGTACACGTCGCGGGCACCGCCCGCCCACGGCTCAAGGCGCGTACGGTCCTCAAGTTGCTGCACGGCGCGCTCGTCGGTGATTTTGTGCGCGCGGCCATGCACCAGGACGCTCCAGCCTTCATGCAACGCCTCGTCAAGATCGTCGACTTCGAAGCTGACCTGGCCGCCGGCTCGTACGGCCAGCAGCGTGTCCGGTGCGGTTCGGAAAACGATGGTTTTGCCCGTGACAACGAAGTTGACCGGCAGCATCATGATCCCGTCGGCGGATGCGAACCCGACGCGGCCGATGCCACCCGGTTCGATTAGCGCGAAGCATTCGGCTGGGTTGAGCGTCCGCAGGGCGTGCCCGGTTGTCATATCTCCTCACCTCCGCCATCAGACTGTCTTGATCTGTTCTCAGTCTTGCCTTGCGGCGCCGCGAGCGCTGGGGCCCGACGTCCCGGACGAGCGGGACGTTCGTCCGCTGCGCCTAGGCCTGGTGCCCCCTACCATCGGGGACCGTGAACGAGTTGACCGGGCCCGAGGTTCTTGGCCATCCGCTGCTGAACAAGGACGCGGCATTTACTGAGCGGGAACGCGACGAGTTTGGTTTGCGCGGGCTGCTTCCCTGGCGGGTGGCGACGATCGAAGAGCAGGTCGTTCTCGAGCTTGAGTACCTGCGCCGCAAGAGGGATGACATCGAGAAGTACATCGGGCTGACAGCGCTTGAAGACCGCAACGAGACGTTGCTTTACCGCCTGCTCTCCGATCACCTTGAAGAACTCGCCCCGATCGTCTACACGCCGACAGTCGGCGAGGCTTGCCTGCTGGTCCTGGCCGCACGACGCCACCCGACCTCGCCGTCTCCCGTTCCCGGATCGGTCCGGATCAGCGATCAGTCCGCACCCACGCTTGTCGCACATGACGCAATCACGAGGCTTGAGGCCCTCGGCGATCAGGTCACGTTCTACCTCGTACCAAGGCGCAGAAACGGAAGCGCGGACCATCGCCGGATCGTATGAGCGCCACAGGAGCGGGCCGCCGGCGCTAGCCCAGAAATTGGCCCGGAGCCAAACTAACTGGCCGGCCCGTCAACCAAGCATGGCGAGATTCCGGTTGATGGCGGTCCGCCCCGATGCGGCTAGTCTCCCAGTTCGACCTTGGCCTGCAGGTAGTCCTCCCTGCTGATCTCGCCAGCGGCGTAACGCCGCCTCAGAGCAGCCTGAGTTTCGTCTGCCTGCTCTGCGCCGATCCTTGTCGTCGGCCCGGCTGGCGGCAACGATCGCCTGCCTAGAACACGCAACACGAGGAGCGCACCGCCGCCAATAAGGAGCAGGCCGAGCAAGCCGTACAGCAGCATCCAGCCAAGCATCGGGGCACCCATTGCGCCGCCCATGACGTCAGACCCGCGTCAAGCTCGGCCGCTGCCGCGCCGCGACCCGGGTCTCATCGTCCGGCCGTGCTGCGGTTCTGGCAGCAACGATAACCGGCACGTCCGCCTGACGCATAAGGCGCCGGGCCACGCTTACCATCGGGACGCGATGCCTGGGCGAGCGCAGCACGATCAGGCGCGCGTCGAACTCGCCCGCGACATCGAGGATGGCACGGGCTACGTGGCCTTCGTCGGCTTCACGGATCAGGCCGCTGGCGGCCACCCCGGCCGCACGCAGGCGGGCCACGATCTCATCGACGGCACGCCGCCCGTCTGCCCCGCCACGCTCACGCATCATCGCCACGAGCCGGGTGACAGAGAACTCACGGACATGCAGCACCACGACGTGATCCGCGCGGTCACGGACCAGGTCCTTGGCCATATCAACGGCTCCGCCGATAAGCCATGTCGCCTCGCCAGGCGCGAGATCGACGGCTAGCAGGATATTCGTCTTCGCATTCGCGTCCATCGTGGCCTCCGGCAGAACCGCACTTAGCTGGTGTCGCCTCCAGCGTGCGCTGCCGTCCCCGAGCTAACGAGAGGCAAAGGTCCCTTGGCAATGGGACCATCAGCGCCAATCAACCTGGCTATCGGGAGAACCAGCTGGAATCACGTCCAAAGGCCCGGTGACATGGGCTTTTCTGCTACCCGGAGGTTGTCATGAGAACGATATCCAATGCGGGAGAGCTTGGCTTGCTAGTCATTGCCTGCACGGCGATGGCTGTCACCGGGTAGCACGGCATCGCCCAGATCTTCCGGCTCCGCGGCGCCGTCTAGCTCCACACCGGCCCAGACCGCGTCACCATCCCCGTCGGCGTCAACGTCACTGCCGGGCGATCCGGTTGGCAAGCCCATCACGCTGGCCGGCGACGGCGTACTGAAGATCATTTTCCGCCAGGCTCAGGCCCACACCGATCAGGGCAGCTCGTCGATCCAATCCGAGCCGCCGGCCACTCGAACCCGCAGACTCCCAGGGCTGGCCAAACCAGAAAGCCTGGTCGGCCAAGGCTGCGTCAGATGCGGTGCGGTGTCGCTTTCCGCCGCGTCGCGTCCAGCCAGCGTCGGATTTCGTCGGCTCCCCAGACGATGAAGGGGTAGGGCGCGACGATGGCGAGCTGTGCCGGGGTGAGCGCGGCCGTGCCGAACAGGCCGTGCAAGGCAGGTAGGTAGATGAGGGCGGCGGCGAACGCCAGCTCGAAGGCGATCCCGCCGAGCAGGAACCGGTTGGAGAACACTCCGACCGACCGCAGCGACGCGTGGTCGGTCCTGACCGCGAACGCGGTGCCGATCTGGCAGGCCACGATGCCGAACCAGGCGACCGTGGTGGCCTGGCGGTAGGCGTGGTTCAGGGGGCTGCCGGAGCCTGTCATCACGTCCGGGTGCCAGCCCGCACGAAACAGCACGACGAAGAAGCCTCCCATGACCAGCGCTGCGGAGATCAGGCCGAGGAAGCCCCAAGCCCGGCCGAGCATCGCTTTGGTGATGACGCCTTCTGACCGGCGCCGCGGCGGGCGGTCCATGAGCCCTGGCTCGGCGGGCTCGCGGCTGAGCGCCAACGCCGGCAGGATGTCGGTGCCGAGGTCGATGGCCAGTATCTGCATGACAGTCAGCGGCAACGGGATCGCGCCGCCCGAGAGCGCGAAGACAATGAAGGGCACGACCTCGGGAACCGCGTGAGCGAAGATGTACTGAATGAACTTGCGGACGTTGTCATAGACTCGCCGGCCGGATTCGACCGCGGCGGTGATCGAGGCGAAGTTGTCGTCGGTGAGCACCATGGTGGCGGCCTCGCGGGCCACGGCAGTGCCGGACCGGCCCATCGCCACGCCGATGTCCGCGCGGCGCAGCGCGGGCGCGTCATTTACCCCATCGCCAGTCATCGCCACTATCTCGCCCAGCGCCCGAAGCGCGTCAGCGATGCGCAGCTTCGCCTCGGGTGAGCTGCGGGCGAAGACGATTTCCGACCCAGAGCAGAGCAGCTCGTCGAGTTGGCTTTCCGTCATCTCATCGAGTTCGCCACCGGTCACGACCCGCAGGCCGGTCGTGCCGATGCCGACGCTGCGGGCGATCGCGGCCGCCGTCGTGCCGTTGTCGCCGGTAACCACGTGAATCCGGATGCCCGCATGATGCGCTTGCTCGATCGCGTCGGGAACTTCGGGGCGCGGCGGGTCGAACATGGCGACCAGGCCGGCCAGGCACAGGTCACGTTCGGCATCTTCGCGTCGCTCAGGGATAACTGCTTGGGCTGGCATGCCGCGGAAGGCGAGCGCGAGCACACGCAGGCCACCTTCGGCGTAACCGGTCATGACCCGCCCGATATCAGCTCGGTCCGCGTCGGTGACCGGCCGCTGCCGCTGGCCGAGCCACATGGTGCTGGTCCTGGCGAGCACCTCTTCTGGCGCGCCTTTGGTATTGATCACCAGGGCGCCGTCCGCGTCGTCGATGGTGGTCATGAGCTTGATCCGCGGATCGAACCTGAACAGCTCGCGGCGGTGTTCGTGGCGCCGGGCGAGCGCGATGTCGGCTCCGCAGGCGCTTGCGAGCAGCAGCAGGGCAAGCTCGGTCGGATCACCGATCGGCTTGCCGTCGGAAGGCTTCAGATCAGCGCCGTTGCATGCGGCCGCGATGCCGACCAGCCGGGTGAGGCAGGCCCGCCGTTCTACGATCACTGGCAGCTCGGGGCCTGCGCTCAGCGCGGTTTGCCCGTCCGGGGTCCAGACGGCGGTGACCCGCATCCGGTTCTCGGTGAGCGTGCCGGTCTTGTCGGTGCAGATCACGCTCGTGGACCCGAGCGTCTCGACCGCGGAGAGCCTCTTGACCAGGGCGCCGCGCCTGGCCATATCACGGACGCCGACCGCTAGCGCCAGGGTGATGGTGGGAAGCAGCCCTTCCGGCACGTTGGCGACCAGCAGCCCGATCGCGAAACTCGCGGCAGAGGCAATGCCCAGCCCGGCACCGAGCCCAATCGGCAGGAACGCCATGCCCGCGCCGATCGCGACAAACGCGATCAGCCGGGTCGCCCGCTTGATCTGCCGCTCCAGCGGGCTCTCGTCAGATCCCGCCCGCTGGCTAAGCGCCGCGATCCGGCCAAGCTCGGTCAGCATCCCGGTGACCGTGACCAGAGCCTCGGCCTCGCCACCCGTGCAGGCCGTACCGCTGAATATCACGTCCTGCGCCTGCAGCAGCGGCACCCCAGGCTCGGCCGGGCTAGCCGAGCGGATCACCGGTACCGACTCCCCGGTGAGCGTCGACATATCTACTTCAAGCGTGCCGGTCAGCAGCCTGGCATCGGCGCAGATGCTCTCGCCTTCCTCGACCAGCACCACATCGCCAGGTACCAGCAGCCGCGCATCGATTTCCTTCCTCGCGCCTTCGCGCTTCACCCGTGCCCGCTCCGGCATGAACGCCGCGAGCGCCTCGACCGCCCGTTCGGCCTGCATCTCCTGGGCGAAGGCGAAGCCAGCGTTCAGGAAGATGACCGCCGCGATAGCGATCCCGAGCCCGGGCGTGCCGCTGACCCAGGCCAGCACCGCCGCCGCAGCGAGCAGCAACGCCAGCGGCTGGGTGAACTGCCCGGCAAGCTCGCCGGGCCACCGCCTGCCGCCGCGCCTGGCGAGCTTCGTTTCGGGCCGGCGACCTCATACCTGCGCGCTGCCTCCCGGTCCGACAAGCCCAGGGGCGAGCTTCGCAGATCACGAAATAGCTGGGTCATCGGCTCCAGCGGGTTCAGATCACCGCCGGTCGTAGTATCAGAGAAGCTTGCCGCACCCGGCAGTGGGCGCTCGGACTGGCGTGCGGAGCGGTGGTTACGCGCCGAAGCCGGGCTCGCCGGAACTAGCCTCGAGTGCGGTGACTGATCCATGAGGTCCCTGCCTTATCTACCCGGTCGACCACAGCGCCGCGGATCACCACGACCGGGTAGGCGGCGTTGTGTATGCGATGCTGGGGCCACCGCCGCCCGCCCGGCTATCGCGTTGTCCCGACCTGCCCGCGCGCGTTTCCGGCTGCGACCGCGTGGCCGCCTATGCGCCTCGACTTTCATGACACTAATCGCGTGCTGGCTACGGCAGTAGGGCCGAAAGTCCGTCGCCAGACTCCTCAGCGAGCTGCCCGGTCAGATGGCGGATGGGTGGTGCTGGTGGCTGGGAGGTAGATGCGGAAGGTGGTGCCATGGCCTTCCCGGGAGTCGACTTCGATCGTGCCGCCCGCGGCGGTGATGATGCCGTGCACGGTGGACAGGCCGAGTCCTGTGCCGGTGCCTTCCGGTTTGGTGGTGAAGAAGCGTTCGAAGATTTTTTCCCTGACCTCGGCGGTCATGCCGATTCCGGTGTCCTGCACGGTGAGCTGGGCGTATCGGCAGGGACGCGGACCCTGGCGTGCGTGCTTCCCGAAGGGTTCTGCGAGGCTGGTGCTGATCGTCAGCGTGCCGCCCTCGGGCATGGCGTCCCGGGCGTTGACGGCAAGGTTGAGCAGCACTTGCTCGAGCTGGCCTCGGTCCGCGAGCACGGCGGGCGGCGGTACCGGCGACGGCTCGCAGCGGATATCCGCGCGGCCGGACATGCAGGCGGCGAGCAAGTCCTTGATGCCGGCGATCAGGACGTCGAGGTCGATCGGCTCGGGCTTGGCGCGGGCCCGGCCGGCGAAGCGGAGCAGGTCACCGGACAGATGTACCGCCTTTTCAGCTGCGCTGTGTATCTCCGCGAGCATCCGGTGCAGCTCGCGGTCCCCGTCGCCGCCGTCGCCGGCTACGTCTTCCGCTCTCTCGGCATATCCGATGATCACCGCCAGCAGATTGCCGAAGTCATGAGCAATGCCGCTGGTCAGCTGACCGACTGTCTGGAGACGCTCGGCCTGCTGCAGCTCGGCTTCCAGCGCGCGTCGTTGCGCCTGCGCGGCGGTGAGCTCGGATGTGCGCCGGCTGACCCGCTGCTCAAGCTCGTCGTTGATGGCCCGCAGGGCCTGCTGGTCCCGTCTGGCCTTGATCTCCTCCCTGCGCTGGCGGGTGGTGAGATCGAGCACGAAGGCGGCACCGCGCAGCGGCTGCCAGCCGACCGCGGCCGAGCCGATCAGGACCGGTACGCGATGCCCGTCCCGGTGCAGGTACTCCTTTTCATAGGGCATGCACGCACCTGTGCGCCGCAGTTCCTCAACGGCTTGTTCGTCTCGGGCGGCCCACTCCGGGGGCGTGAGCGCGCGCCAGGCGATCCGCCCGGACTCCAGGTCCTCGTGGCTGTACCCGAGGATGTCCAGGAACGCGTCGTTTGCCTCCTGCACCGTCCCGTCTTCGCTCGCGACCAGAACGCCGAGAACGTTCGCGTCCCTGAGCCGCCCGAGCAGGCGGTTGCTTTTCCGCGCTGAGTCCTCGGCACGGCGCTGCCCGGTAATATCGGTGATCATCGCGTAAGCCCGCTG
Organism: uncultured Actinomycetota bacterium; assembly: GCA_963769145.1. Classification (GTDB taxonomy): domain Bacteria; phylum Actinomycetota; class Actinomycetes; order Streptosporangiales; family Streptosporangiaceae; genus Chersky-822. The sequence goes on along the minus strand of CAVYKS010000004.1, from coordinate 822,374 downwards.
CGGCCGGCCCTGCTCATCCCGGGCATCGGGCACAGCGGTAACCCGCAGCCACTGCATTTCACCTGTGCGCCCGTGCGGCAGCCCGGCAACCACATCGCGGACGACCCGGCCCGTGCGCATCGCGACCACCACCGGGAACTCGTCCTCGGCAAACGGCGAGCCATCCTCGTGTATGCCGCGCCGCTCCCGGTCGAGCGGCCAGGTGGTCATCGCTTCCGGCACCAGGCCAAGTATCTGCCCGGCGGCGCGATTGGCCCCGAGGATCGTCCCGTCCACGCTGTAGTGGATGATGCCGTGCGGCAGCGTCTCGAACAGGGTCCGGTACCGCTCCTCGGTCACCTCAAGCCGCTGAGCCAGCACCTCAAGCCGGTGCCGGTCCCGGACATGCGCCGTCACGTCATTGACGCAGATCAGCACCCCGGCCACGCCCCCTGCGTCGTCGCGCACCGGCTGATGGACGAAATCGACGAACAACTGCTCAGGCTCGCGACCTGGCCGCCGGACCCATACCTCGGACTCCCGGCCCTGACACGGCCGCCCGCTCCGGGCCACGCTCTGGACCATCTCCAGGCGCGCCAGCCCCAGATCAGGCAGCGCCTCACGCAACGGACGGCCGATCAGCCCGCGCCCGCCAGCCACCCGCCGGTACTCCTCGTTAGCGCACTCGAAGACCAGGTCCGGCCCGGCTACGTACGCCACAGCCACCGGCAGGCCGCGCAACAGGCGCCACATCAATGCGATCCGCCCGCGGCCATCATCCCAACCCGGATCCGCCACCAAAACCGTCACTGCCCCCCAAACCACCATGCTTGGACCCCGCATTGTTTCCCAGTCTCCGGCAACTGGCCGTTAGCTGCCCAGTGACCTACGTCCCCCAGCTCAAGCCGATGGTCCCGTCTAGGGGGCCAGCACGGACTTGACAGCCAGCGCCAGCGGCGCATTGACGAGAGGTCCCGGCGCGGACAGGACCAAAGGCTCTAGCAGCGGCTGACGTGCAGTGGTGTGCTGACAGTGACGAGAGGGACCAAGGAGACGTCGCGGGGTTGTGGCCTATGAGCAGGTCGCACACCGCTAAATCCGGTAAATCCGGATCCGCGAGAAACGGGTGGGTTCCTTTCGCCGCTGCGTGACCGATGGAGGGGAGGACTCGCGATGACCATGACCGTCGCGGATGTCATGACGCAGAACGTCGTCGCGGTGCACGTGGACGCGGAGTTCAAGGAAATCCTCATGGCCATGCGCCGTCGCCACATGAGCGCGTTTCCGGTACTCGATTCCGGTGACAAGGTGATCGGCGTTGTGTCAGAGGACGACCTGCTGCTGAAGGAGGCCTATCCCGGTGCCGGCGAATCGGGGAGCTTCGCGGCACTGTGCCGCGACCGGATCAAGGCGGCGGCGCTGACCGCAGGTGACCTGATGACGCGGCCTGCCGTCACGATCGGGCCGGACAAGACCGTCGCCGAGGCCGCCCGGCTGATGCACAGCAAGCACATCAGGCGGCTGCCGGTCGTCGACAGCCACGGCCATCTCACCGGAATCGTGAGCCGGGTAGACCTGCTCGGCGCCTACGACCGGCCCGACGCCGACATCAGGAACGAGATCACGGAGCGGATCACCGAATCCGGGTTCTCCCTTGAAGGCGCGACAGTCAAGGTCCTGGTGGCAGCCGGCATCGTGACCATCGGCGGGTCAGTCGACAGCGAGGACACCGCAGTCAGCCTGCTCGATGCCGTCCGGCACGTTGGAGGCGTCGTACACGTCCGGGACCGGCTGCGCTATCCGCGCCGCGGACGCCGCCGTGTCCTTGCCTAGTTCCCGGGCACAGGCGCGGTACGCCTAGCCAGGGAGCATGACCGGCCGGGCACCGCGCCAGACGCGCTCCGGCCCATGAGTCCGGAATCACTTCAAGTGCCTGCGACAGGCCGACAACGTAACCGGCACCCGTCGGGCCCTGTGCGGTGTCTATGGTTGTCGCGGCGGGCCACGGTTCCAAGCTCGCCGAGATCCACGACGCGTCGGCGACCACCGACTCGCCGTGGCAGAGCAGCATCCGGGCACGACGCAGTAGTTCGGCATAGCAGCGTTCGGTCCACGCAGATGTGTAAATCCCGGTGCCATATGCCGATGGGGCGCTGTCCAGCGGTGACAGGCCCGCCAGCTCTGGCCCATCGTCCAGGCAATAGATGTCATCAGCGAGCAAGCCCGCCTGCATGATCTGCCCGACGTTGTCATCCCACCGCTTGAGAAGCGCGTCCCGGCTGCCCTGGTGGCCGATCTGCGATGAACGGGGCGCTGAGGCGTGCTGGCGGGCGAGAATCCTGGCCACCTCACGCACAGGGTTCATCGGCAAGCTCACCCGCACGAACAAGCGCGGAAAGCTGCCGCTCAGCCGGCATCCGACGCATGACAACCAGTCTCGGCCACAGCCGCATAGGACACCTGCGGTAGCTCGCCGTCAGAATGCATCGCTACGCCCCCTACCAGACACTTGTTCTTCGAAGGCACGGACCGGCAGCGTGCGGCTGCTAGCGTGCCCGGCTTCAGGCTGCCAAACCCTTGCTGGAAGCTGAGCAGGAAATCAATGTCGTCCGGGCATCAGGAAGTCTTCTGCGATGAGGAATTCGCGGCGGCGCCGATGGCCGGCGCCAGCGTAAGCCACAGCGCGATGGTCGCGACCATCGATGTCAGGTATCCGAACGGGGCGATCCCCACGTCACCATGAATAGCCCCGGCGAACAGCATGAGCAGCCACGCACTGACGAAGAACATCGGGCCTGCGGCGATCAGCTTGAAGAAAGCACTCACGGTACATTCATCCCTCCCCCGTAGCGGACTAGTACCACCCATCCTGCTCGACGGGTTCTCACCTAAGCCAGGGACTAACGTCACTGCGCCGAAACCCGACCGGCTGCCGGTACCGAGACCCTCAGGATGGTTTATTTCGGCATGAGCAGTCAGGCTTCTGGCGGTCCTTTAGCCGGCGAACCCGTTGTCTTCGTCTCGTCCCGCTGGGTGCTGATGTTGCCATTGTTTGTAGGCTTCTGTGACGACCGGCAATGTCGGGAACATGCGTTCGGTTCCGATTTTGGGAGTGAGGCCGAAAGAGTCAAGCTTGGTCCGCAGGTCTTGCTTGACCCGGACCAAGGCGAAGACGATCCCTCGCTGGCCGAGTTCCTCGCGGACCGCGTCGACGGCTTCCAGGGCGGTGAAGTCTACCTCGACATTGGCCTCGACGTTGAGCACGAACCAGCGGACGTGATTCGGCTCCTGGTCCGCGGCGGCGAGCGCGCGGTGCCGGAAGTCCGCGGCGTTGGCGAAGAGCAGGGGCGCGTCGTAGCGGTAGATCACCAAGCCTGGAATTGTCCGGGCCTGGGAGTAGTCGTGTATATCATGCATGCCCGCCAAGCCAGGGACGAGACCCAGGATGGCGTCGTGCGGCCGGGCCACGCGGATCAGCAAGTCAGCCACTGACAGGCCGATGGCGACGAGCACCCCGTACAAGATGTTGAAGAACACCACGCCGACGCATGCGCCCACGGCGATCAGGAACTCAGCCCGGCGGAAGGCGAGAAGCCGGCGGAACGCCGTCACGTCAACCAGCCGGATCGCCGCGTAGATGACGATCGCGCCGAGCGCGGCCTCCGGGAACCGCGCGAGCACGGGCCGCAGCAGCAGGAGGACGGCCAGCGCCGACACCGCCGCTGTTAGCGAGTACACCTGAGTCCGGCTGCCTGCCGCAATCGCGATCGAGGTCCTTGTCGCGCTGCTGCTGACAGGGAAACCCCGAAAAAGGCTCGAACCCGCATTAGCGGCGCTCAGGGCCAGCAACTCCCGGTTCGGCCGGATCTCCTCGCCGCGCCGCGCGAACGACCGCGCCGTCAGGACGTCATCACTGAAACCCACTACCAGCACGGCGAACGCTGGCAGCAGCAGTTCGCGAAATTCATGCGGATGAACATCGGGGAGCGCAGGCACCGGCACACCAGCCGGGATCGGACCGATCACCCCGATGCCCTGGCTGGCCAAGCCGAACACCGCGACGACCACAGTTGCCAGCAGCAATGCCAGGAGCGGCCCCGGAGCCTGCGGCCACCGCCATCGCAGCAAGAACAAGAACACGAGGACCGCGACAGCGAGCAACACCGTTGCCGGCCGGATCGCCCCGATGTTCTGGCCGAAGGACGCCACCTGGGTGATGAAGTCTTGTCCCGAGACCGGGACACCGGTCACGCGCCGGAGCTGATCTGCGATCATGATCAGCGCCAGGCCAGCCATATAGCCAATCAGGACGGGCCGTGACAGAAGGTCCGCCACCGCACCCAGCCGCAGCAGCCACGCCACGAGAGCCAGTGCCCCGACTACAAGAGCGAGCGCGGCAGCGAGCGCGGCGTATCGCTGCGTGTGTCCAGCGGCCAGGGGCCCGATCGCAACAGCCGTCATCAGCGCGGTCGTCGCCTCTGGTCCCATTGACAAGGACCGCGACGATCCCACCAGAGGGTAGATCGCCAGCGCTGGCAGCGCGGCCCACACCCCGGCGGCAGGAGCGACGCCCGCGACCGTCGCATAGGCCATGACCTGCGGCACCAGGTACGCAGTGACAGTCACGCCGGCTATGAGATCACCGCGCAGCCAGCGGCGCTGGTAGCCGCGCAGCACGCGAAGTCCAGGGACCACGCCGGGATACCTACCCCTCAGGAGGCCTGCGAGCGTCCAGTCATCGCCCGCCCCCAAGCGAAATCGCAGGCGGGTGGGCTAGGTCGGGGACGAACGTCCCCCGCGCCAGGGACCGCTGACCCTGTTCTCGCCGGCGACTTGTCGGCGAGAGTTGAAGACACCCCTCGGAGAGGAGACGAGGTTGCTATGGCTGGTTCTGCCGATGGAATCCTGGTTGGCTATGACGGGTCACCCTGCAGCGAGCAGGCGCTGACCTGGGCGGCTAGGGAGGCGCTTTCGCGCCGACTGCCTCTGACGGTATGCCACGCGTGGACGGCGGGTTTCGCGGTGCCCCGCCATGAGACCGCGATCCTCGCGCTCGCGCGCGGACGCGCCGAGCAGGTGATCGCCGATGGGGTGCGGCACGCGCGAAACCTCGTGGGATCGCTCCCGGTGCGGCCGCTGCTGATCGAAGGGACCGCCGACACCGCGCTGAGCGAGGAAAGCCATGAGGCCGACATGGTGGTGGTGGGCTCCCGTGGTCGTGGCGGAGTTGCCGGGCAGCTTCTCGGATCGGTCAACTGGCAAGTCGCGGCGTGCTCGGCTGGCCCGGTCGTGGTGATGCGCGGGCACTGGCGGCCAGCGGCCGAGTACGTGCCCGGTCCGGTTGTCGTAGGGGCTGATGGATCTGCGGCATCCCGGCCCGCGGTTGAGTTCGCCTTCGAACAGGCGGCGTTGCGGGATGCCGTGGTGCTGGCGGTCTGCGCCCTGGCAGACGCGCCCGGGAGCTTGGGCGGGGCTCGCGACCTTCAGGAACAATTTCACCAGGCGATCGATGAATCGGAGAAAGCGAACCCGGGCACCGCCATCCAGCGTCGGGTGGCGATGGGGGGAGCGCGCGCAGAGTTGCTGAGAGCAGCCAGCGATGCCCAGCTCCTCGTCGTGGGCTCGCGCAGTCGCGGCGGCGTACACGGAATGCTCCTCGGCTCCGTCAGCCAGGCGCTGATCTGTCATGCGCCTTGCCCCGTCGCCGTCTTGCACCCCCTCACCGGCCCCACCCGATAGGACTAAAGTCACCGATCCGCGGTGACCATCAGGGCGAACCAGGGCAGCAGCCGGACGCGAGCACACCAGGGCAAAAGGGCCCCCGGGACGAGACGCCGCTCAAGCGGGCGGGCGAGTGCCGCGAGAGTGGTCGCCCTCGTGCATCACGCGCTCGGCGTAGACGGCCGCCTGGGTGCGCCGCTCCAGGCCCAGCTTGGCGAACAGCGCCGACACATAGTTCTTGACCGTCTTCTCAGCCAGGAACATCCGCTCGCCGATCTGCCGGTTCGTCAGCCCCTCGCCGATCAGCTCAAGAATGCGCCGCTCCTGCCCGGTCAGCTCAGCCAGCGGATCAGCACGCACCGCCTGCTCGCGCATCCGCCGCATCACCCGCATCGCCGCCTCCGGATCAAGCAGCGAACCACCGCCAGCCACCGTGCGCACCGCACCAACCAGGTCAAGCCCGCGGATCTGCTTGAGCACATAACCCGCGGCTCCGGCCATGATCGCGTCGAACAGCGCCTCGTCGTCGCCGAAGGAGGTGAGCATCAGGCAGGCGACCTGCGGCATCTGGGACCGGATCTCCCGGCAGACCGTCACCCCGTCGCCGTCGGGCAGCCGCACATCCAGGATCGCGACATCCGGCCGCAGCGCCGGGATGCGCGCGAGCGCCGACTGGGCGGTCCCGGCCTCGCCGACCACCGTGATGTCCGGCTCGGCCTCGAGCAGGTCCCGTACGCCCCGCCGCACGATCTCATGATCGTCGAGCAGGAACACCTTGACCGGGCCGGCTGCGGGCGCGTTGTTCATGCGAACAGTCTCCTGACCAGTAGATTGTGCCAGACTCCGCCCCGAACCCGGGGTCCGTCAAGTACGGGCTAGCCGCGGTCGGCTGGGACGATCACGACCGGGCAGGCCGAAGACGTTACGGTGACTGACACCGGCCCTGGCCCGCTGATCTCGCTCGGGCACTTGGCCACGGGCTTGCCATCGCCGAGATCACCGTCAGCACGGTCAGCGCCGTCTGCCGGACCGCGGCCTCGCGCATAGCGCAGTACAGCGCCTGGTGAGCATGAGCCGAGTCATCAACACCGACACGATTCCTGGCATTTCTCCTCCTCAGGATGCGGCACGTTATTCCTCGCATAACACCAATGTCGCCCGCCCGCATCGAGTCCAAGTAGGGCTAAGAGACCTGGACCGTTCAGGACTTTAGTCCCGCATCCGCGCTAGAAGAGCACGTCTTCGACGGGCCGGCGAACGCTCAGCGTCCGGTCGCTGGTCGCCCCGATCCGCACCACCATCTGCGGATAGGTGCCGTCGCAGAACTGCACCTTGATGAAGTCGCGGAGCTGGGATATCTCCAGTGGCTGGCTGTGCAGGGCCGCCGACAGCCCGCAGGCGGTGGCGAACAGCAGGACCCGCTGCAGCGCCTGCCCGGCGGCGACCCAGTCCTCCGGGCGATCGGACGTCGTGGTCAGCACCGCGACAAGGCCAGCGGACCGGGGCAACTGGCCTTCGTCGGCCGGCGGCAGCCCCCACCCGTGGCCGTGCGCGAAGTCGCGGGCAGGAAAGTTGGGCTCGATCCGATCTGGCCTCGCTGGGTAGGCGGTAGCCGGGACGCCATCGCGCCGCGTACTGCCCGGAGACGGCGACCATCTGGATTCCTCGCGTGCTCTGGCGGCGTTCGCCCGCAGCGCGTAGTCGCCGGCCTCGACCACGGCGGCGAGCGCGTTGCGCTGGGGTGCGCCGGCCAGGAGCCGCAGCGTGGCCCCTTCCTTGCAGGCCTCGTCCATCAGCGCGGAGACTATTCCTTCGGGCAGCGGCTTGGCATCAAACCCGCCGCGATGGGTCCTGCGGTGCTGGATCTGGGCGAACAGTTCACGCTCGTAGTCGACCGGAGGCACCGACTCGGTCCAGTTAACCTTGGCGACCAGCGTTCCCAGACCAGGCTCGGGCAGCACCCGGACTTCCGGCACGACGCCGATATAACGCAGCGCCAGTCGGGAGGTGAACAGCGCCGCACCGCAGCTGATCATCATTTCCCTGCCCTCAGGATCAGCGACCGGCAGCCTGCGCTCATCGTCGGCGTGCACGCCGATCTCGTGGTCGGCGCCGTAGAACCACCACGGCTGGGTGTTATGCACCGACGGCGCGTTCACCGCGGCATCCACGACGAACCGGGCGATCTCCTCTGGCGGGCTCGCCGCGTCAGGCAGCCCGCCAGCGAGCTCGGACAATGTGCTCATGACTTCCTCCTTCGATTTATTGCCCTCGTGCTACCAGGGCCCGTATCCGAGGTCAGCCGCCCGCAGCGCCGCGACATAGCCAGCTCGTTCCACCACAGCCTCATCCGCCGCGGCGGGCACCGAGAGCAGGCCGCGGACCTCGGCGACGCTGGAGAACCCCATGCGCGACATCCAGCTCGACAAGCCGTCGAGCAGCACGCGGGCATGCGCCGGGCCGTACCTGATCAACGCGGATGCCGTCATCACCACGTCGGCGCCCGCCAGCAGGTACCTGGCTACGTCGGCCGCGTCGTCGACGCCTGTGGTGGCGGCGAGCGACGCCCGGAGCCGGCCAGCGAGCAGCGCGATCCAGGCTCTGGGCAAACGCGCCTCAGCCGGGTTCGACAACCCGAACCCGGCTGTCACCGTCAGCGTGTCCGGGTCGATATCGGGCTGCAGGAACCGGTTGAACAGGACCAGGCCGTCGGCGCCCGCAGAGTCAAGGCGTTGCGCCATCTCCGCGATCGAGCTGAAGTACGGATGGAGCTTGACCGCCACCGGCACGCTGACAACGGCTTTCACTGTGGTCAGGACCTGGAGGTGACGCTGCTCCACGTCACGTCCGGACAAGATCGGGTTACCGAGCGGATGGTAGATGTTCAGCTCGATCGCCGCGGCTCCCGCCTGCTCAAGCGCGCAGGCGTAGTCGGTCCAGCCACCCGCGGAGACCCCGTTCAGGCTGGCGATAACCGGGATGTCCACAGCAGCCACGGCGCGTTCCAGCAGGCTGACATAACGGCGCAATCCTCCAGCGGTATCGGCAGACGGCGGGAAATAGGACAGCGACTCGGCGAAGCTCTCTGTGCCGGCATCGGCCCGGGCCGCGTTCTGCCCGGCCTCGCGCCGCAGTTCCTCCTCGAACAGCGAGTACAGCACGATCGCGCCGACGCCAGCGCCGGCGAGCTGACGGATGCCAGCGATCGTGTTCGACAGTGGCGACGCCGACGCCACCAGCGGGTTCCGAAGCTCCAGGCCCATGTACTTGGTGGTGAGGTCCATCAGTCCGTCTCCTTCCGCGCGTCCGCCGGGAACCACGCCGAGCTGCGGCCAGCCATTTCTTCGTAGGTAGCCCAGCGCTGATCGACGGCCTGCTGAGCAAGTATTCCCAGCCGTTCAGCCTCGGCGGGATCGGTGCTGGCCAGCGCTCGGTATCGCAGCTCCTTGCCGGTGTAACCGGACAGCGGGATGCGGGGACGCGGCGAGTCGAGCAGGAACGGATTCTGCCCCGCAGCGCGGAGCACCGGGTCATACCTGATCAGCGGCCAGTACCCGCTGGCCGCAGCCTTGTGCTGCTGGCCAAGACCGTCGCTCATCTCGATGCCATGAGCGACGCAGTGACTGTAAGCGATGACCAGCGACGGGCCATCATAAGCTTCGGCTTCCCTGAAAGCACGCAGCGTCTGCTGCGGGTCCGCTCCCATCGCCACCTTGGCCACGTAGACGTACCCGTACGCGATCGCCTGCAGCGCGAGGTCCTTCTTCGGCATGGTCTTCCCCGAGGCCGCGAACTTCGCGATCGCGCCAAGCGGCGTCGCCTTGGATGCCTGACCGCCAGTGTTGGAGTAGACCTCAGTGTCAAGCACGAGCACGTTCACGTTGCGGCCGCTGGCCAGCACGTGGTCAAGGCCGCCGGAACCGATGTCGTACGCCCAGCCGTCGCCGCCGACGATCCACACGCTGCGCCTGACCAGGTGATCGGCGACACTGAGCAGATCATCGACAGGCTGCCCGAGGGCACCAAGGCCGGAAAGCCGTTGTTTCATCTCGGCTACCCGGTCAATCTGGGCGCGCAGCTCGGACTCGCGTCGTTGCGGCGCGCCGAGAATGCCGTCGGCGAGGTCGGCACCGACGTACTCCCGCAGTTCGCTCAGCCGTCTTCTGGCGAGCTCGACGTGCTGGTCGGCGGCCAGCCGGAAGCCGAGCCCGAACTCAGCGTTGTCCTCGAACAGCGAGTTCGACCAGGCCGGACCTCGCCCCTGCGCATTGGCGGTCCACGGGGTGGTCGGCAGGTTCCCGCCGTAGATCGACGAGCAGCCGGTCGCGTTGGCGATCATCAGGCGGTCGCCGAACAACTGGGACAGCAGCTTGAGATACGGCGTTTCGCCGCAGCCCGCGCAGGCACCGGAGAACTCGAACAGCGGCTGCAGGAACTGAGTGCCCCGGACCGTGCCGAAGTCCACCCTGGACCGGTCAGCGACGGGCAGCGTCTCGAAAAAGGCGACGTTGTCCCGCTCGGCGGCCACGATGGGCTCCCGTGCGGTCAGGTTGATCGCCTTGCGCCCGGGTTCTGCTGGGGCGGTGACCGGGCATGCCTGCACGCATAGCTCGCACCCCGTGCAGTCCTCCGCGTAGATCTGCAGCGTGAACCGCGCGCCTGGCAGGCCAGGCGCGTCAAGAGGCGCGGACTGGAACGCCGGCGGCGCCCCGTCGAGCAGAGCCTCTTCGTAATAGGTCGACCTGATGACGCTGTGCGGGCAGACGAAGCTGCAGTTCCCGCACTGGATGCACATCTCGGGGTCCCAGCGCGCGATCAGGTCAGAGATATTGCGTTTCTCGTAGGCGGCGGTCCCGCTCGGATACGTCCCGTCAGCCGGCAGAGCGCTGACCGGGATCTCGTCGCCGCGACCCGCCATCATCGCCGCGGTGACGTCGCGCACGAAAGCGGGCGCCTCGGCCGGCACAACCGGCGAGAGTTCCCTCGCTGACGTAATCCGCCGACGGATCTCGACCTTGTGCAGGCCGGCCAGCGCCCGGTCCACCGCTTCGTTGTTCCGCCTGACGACGTCGGCTCCTCGCCGCCCGTAGGTCTTGCCAATTGACGACTTGATCTTGGCGATGGCCTCGTCGCGGGGAAGGACACCGGAGATTGCGAAGAAGCAGGTCTGCAGCACCGTGTTGGTCCGTCCGGCCAGCCCCGCGTCCCTGGCGATCCGCCCGGCGTTGATCGCGTACACGTCGATGCGCTTGGCGATGATCTTCTCCTGCACCGGCCGCGGCAGCGCGTCCCACACTTGGTCGGCCGGCTGGGCGCAGTTCAGCAGCAGCGTCGCGCCCGGTGCCGCGCGGCCGAGCACGTCGACCCGGTCAAGGAGCCCGAAGTGATGGCAGCCGACAAAGCTCGCCTGCCCTACCAGGTAAGGAGCGCGGATCGGGTCCGGGCCGAAACGCAGGTGCGAGACAGTCTGCGAACCTGACTTCTTCGAGTCATAGACGAAGTAGCCCTGCGCGTGCAGGCCGCCCACCTCTCCCAGGATCTTGATGGTGTTCTTGTTCGCGCCGACCGTGCCGTCGGAACCCAGGCCGAAGAAGACCGCGCGCACCGTGCCGGCCGGCTCGATGTCCAGCGCCGGGTCATAGGGCAAGCTGGTGCCGGAAACATCGTCGTCGATGCCGATCGTGAACCGCCGCCGCGGCCGGTCCCGTTCCATCTCTGCGAAGATTCCCGCGACCATGGCCGGGGTGAATTCCTTGGATGACAGCCCGTACCTCCCGCCGATGATCAGCGGCAAGGGATCACGTTGCCCATCGTTATGAGCTTGTGCCAGAGCAGCCATGACGTCGAGGAACAATGGCTCGCCGACTGACCCTGGCTCCTTGGTCCGGTCGAGCACCGCGATCCGCGTCGCCGTCGCGGGCAGGGCATCAAGCAGTGCCCTGACCGGGAACGGCCGGTACAGCCGGACAGCCGCGAGCCCGACCCGCTGCCCGGCCCGGCACAGATGGGCAACCGTCTCCGCCGCCGTCTGCGCGGCCGAGCCCATGGCCACTATGACCCGGTCAGCCTCCGGGTGGCCGGTGTACTCGACGATCCCGTACGCCCGGCCGGTGCGGCTCGCCAGGGCGTCCATCGCGTCCTGAACCGCGTCAGGCACCGCGGAGTAGAACGGGTTCACCGTCTCTCGCGCCTGGAAGTAGACGTCAGGGTTCTGCGCGGTGCCCCTGATAAACGGCCGCTCGGGCGACAGCGCCCGGCTCCGGTGCGCTCGCACCAGCTCGTCAGAAACCAGAGCGCGCAGGTCATCATCGGAAAGCAACTCGATCGTGTTCAGCTCATGGGAAGTGCGGAATCCGTCGAAAAAATGCACGAACGGAACCCGGGTCGCCAGAGCCACTGCCTGCGCCACCAGTGCCAGATCGTGTGCTTCCTGCACCGACTCCGCGGCAAGCAACGCGAAGCCGGTCTGGCGTACCGCCATCACGTCGGAATGGTCGCCGAAAATGGACAGCCCCTGCGCCGCAATCGACCGCGCGGCCACGTGGATCACCGCCGAGGTCAGCTCGCCAGCGATCTTGTACATGTTCGGGATCATCAGCAGCAGGCCCTGCGACGCGGTGAACGTGGTCGCGAGCGCACCGCTCTGCAGCGCCCCGTGCAAAGCCCCGGCTGCCCCGCCCTCGCTTTGCATCTCCACGACCGAGGGCACGCCACCCCAGATGTTCGGCCGCCGCTTACCCGACCATTCGTCGGCAAGCTCGGCCATCGGCGACGACGGCGTGATCGGGTAGATGCAGCACACCTCGTTAAGCCGGTACGCCACCGACGCCGCAGCCTCGTTGCCATCGACCGTGACCCGCATCACCCACGCTCCGTAACCATCTCGATCGCATGCACCGGGCACTGCTCGTAACACGCTCCGCAGCCCGTGCACCGGTCATAGTCGAACCGGTACCGGTTACCTGGCCCCAACTTGATCACGGCGTCCTCCGGGCACGCGCCGAGGCAGCCATCGCACTCGCAGCAGTTGCCGCAGGACAGGCACCTGCCGGCCTCGTAGACCGCTTCTCGCTCCGTTAGTCAGCCGAACACTTCCCCGAAGCCAGCGGTGCGCTGCTCGGGCGCGGCTTCTGGCTGCTGCCGCTGGGCGGCGTCGCCGAAGTACCAGAGGTTCAGCTGCCCGAACCCGACGACCGGGTGCTTGTCCACAGGAGGGGCTGCGGCGTTGCGCAGCCACGCGTCGATGTTCGCCGCCGCCTTCTTGCCGTGACCGATGCCGACAGTCACGGTCCGCTCTGCCGGCACCATGTCCCCTCCGGCGAACACGCCAGGGCACCCAGTCATCATCGAGGCGGACACAGCCACGGTGCCGTCCTTGCCGACGTCTACCCCGGGCACCCGGCGCAGGAAAGCTGCGTCGGTCTCCTGGCCAACTGCGAGGATCACCGTGTCCGCGGCCAGCGTCTCCAGCCGGCCGGTCGGGCGGGGGACTCCGTTCTCATCGAGTTCCATCTGCTCGACCGTGAGCTCAGGCCCGTCGAAGGCGGTGATGGTGCGCAGCCAGTTGATCTTGATACCCTCGCGCTCGGCTTCGGCGGCTTCCTCGGCGTGGGCGGGCATCTGGGCGCGGGTGCGGCGGTAGAGGATCAGCGTGTCATCGGCACCCAGGCGGCGGGCCACCCGCGCCGCATCCATCGCGGTGTTGCCGCCGCCGTAGACGGCGACGTGCCGCCCGAGCGCGGGCCGCTCGTCAGAAGCGACGCTGCGCAGCAGGGAGATAGCGTCAACGATCCGGCCAGCGTCCATAGTCGGGATATCCACGCGCTTGCTCAGGTGCGCGCCAATGGCGACGAAGACCGCGTCGAACCCGCCGTCACGCCGTTCGCCGTCCAGGTCATCGACGCGGTGCTCGCAGGTCATGCGCACGCCGAGGTCAGCGATCCTGGCGATCTCGCAGTCAAGCACATCACGGGGCAGCCGGTATGCGGGGATGCCGTAGCGCATCATCCCGCCCATCTGATCGCCGGCGTCCCTGATCTCCACCTCGTGGCCCCGGCGCGCCAGGTGATAGGCGGCCGACAACCCGGCCGGCCCGCCGCCGACGATCAGCACCCGCTTGCCGGACGGGCCAGCCGGGCGGCCGAAGGACCAGCCGCAGTCAAACGCCCGATCACCGAGGAACCGCTCGATGGCATGGACAGAGACCGCGCTGTCCAGGCTGCCGCGATTGCAGGCAGTCTCGCACGGGTGGTAGCAGACCCGGCCGCAGATCGCCGGCAGCGGATTGCCGGCCACGAGCTGCCGCCACGCCTGCTCAAGCCGGCCTGCCTGCGCATGAGCCAGCCAGGCCTGGATGTTCTCCCCCGCCGGGCAGCCCGCGTTGCACGGCGGCAGCAAGTCAACATAGACCGGACTCCGGTCACGGACAGGCCCCGTCAAAGCCCGGTCATGCAGCAAGTCAACCAGCGGCGTCAGGTCGCCCGCTCGCGCGACCGGCTCAGCCTCACCCATCTCAAGACCACCTCAGCTCGAATCTGCCCCGCAACTATGTGAGACGCTAACCTCAGGCCGGCTGCGTTAGCAGGGACCAAGGTCCATCGATCCACCGCCGAACGGCATAAGACGAACAAGGGGAGGCCGAGCGCAGCGAGGCGATGGCCGCCGGGTGGAAGCCTGGCCGGGCGGGAACGCGATCGCCAGCCGACGACGTGATCTCCATTTCGGGGCCGACTCCAGCGGTTGCGTTCAGTGCACGGACCAAGGTCCCCTGCCGCTGAGCCTTGCGGCTCTGTCCGGGTGCTGGAGCGGCGCCTAGGTTGGTGGCATGGCGATCGAAGAACTGCTGCAGGCCGCGGTCGCCGCACCGTCTCTGCACAACACCCAGCCGTGGCGGATGCGGATCAAGGCTGCGGGGACCAGGATCGAGCTGTTCGCTGATGCCGCCAGGATCCTGCCGGTGGCTGATCCGGCAGGCCGCGCGGTCTATATCGCGTGTGGCGCCGCGCTCTTCAACCTGCGGGTAGCGGCCGCGGCGAATGGCCTTCTGCCCGCGATCCGGCTCATGCCGGACGCCGGGCAGCCCCTGTTCGTCGCCGACGTCGAGTTGTCGGATGGATACCAGGCGGCGCCGTGGGAGCACGAATTGAGCGCCTCTATCCCGCTGCGGCACACCGACCGCGAACCGTACAGCAACGTAGCCGTTCCGCCAGCCATCAGGTCGGAACTTTCCGATGCGGCAAGGTCAGAGAAGGCGATTCTGCGCTTCCTCGATGACAACGAGGCGGTGCGGGTCAGGCGCCTAGCTGCCGACGCCGAACGCGAACTGCTTGGGGATCCGGCCTACAGGGCGGAACTGGCGCGCTGGGTCGGCCATGACCGCCACGGTGACGGCATACCGAGTGAGGCCATCGGCCCGAGATCCGCGATAGGCCGGGACCTCGGGCGTGACTTCCGCACTGACCGGCTCGAACCGGTACGCTACGCCGACTTCGAAGACAAGCCGCAGCTGGTCGTCCTGTCGGTGCGAGGCGATGGCGCGCCGAGCTGGATATCGGCAGGCCAGGCGCTTGAGCGCGTCTGGCTGACCGCGACCTGCCAGGGCATCTCACTCTGCTCGCTGACCCAGGCGCTCGAGGTGCCGGATGCGTGGCTGGTGCGCGACACGCGCCGGGGATACGAATTCCCGCAGATGATCATGCGAGTCGGCTACGGTGCGCCAGGCCAGGTTGACGACCCTGCGGCGCCCGATCGCCGACGTCGTTAGCTGGGCATAGCCGACTCAGCGTGTCGGAGCGGGACGATCTCGGCCCGATCGTGGTTCCGGTTAACTGCGTGCTTGACCGGCAGCCCGCCAGGGCCTGATCCACGCTGGCGTAGCGCCACAGGAAGCCGACGAGCTGCTCGACGTCATCTCCGAGCGGGCTGACCAGGCACACCACAGCTCGCCCGGCTTGTGGCCGAGCGAGTTCGGTTTGTGGTTGACGGTGTCTGGCTAGGCGTGTTCTCCTCGCAGTTTCGCGCCTCTTTTAGGACCTGATCCTCAATTGCGTTGCGTGGTGACTATCGGAACGGACTGGTCATCGGCGGGCCTGAGGTCGGCTTGAGCCGGTGACCGATACCAGCTCTTCCAGATGAGCCGGTGGACGGGGACGAAGCGGGGTATGTCACGCAAGCCGGGAATGAACGGAACGAACATGAGCAGAAGCGTGCAGATGCCTGTGGCGAGCACGGCCCAGACGTCGGCGTTGGCTGACCAGGATGTGCTGCCTGGCGGTATCTGATACCAGAGCTGGTAGAGCCACAGCCAGGGCTGTCCCGGGTAGTTGCCGGTTTCGTTCATCACGCCCCACTGGCTAGCTTGCAGGTGCTGCGCAGTGGCTAGGTTGCCGAAGTAGGCGCCGTCTTCTAGGAACAGCAGCGGCTTAGTGAAGTCGGTGCCGTAGAACTGGCGCTGGGCGAGCAGGTCGGTGTCAAGCGCTCCGCTCTGAGCCATAGCCAGCTCGTAGGACATCATGACCGGCACGGGCCCGGCCGCGGGCAGCGTCAGGTCGCCGCGGTCGAACGGGACCTTGATGGTGGCGCCAGCGGTGGCTTTGTCGTAGACCGACGCCCACTTGACCTGCTGGGCTGGACTGGCGCTGGCATACGTGGTGAGTGCGTTGGCGAGCGCTGGCGTAGTCCTGGCCAGCGAGGTGAGGGGGCTGATCACGAACGCACGGCCGGCATCCACATGCTGGGTGATGCCGGAAAGGCGCTGCCAGCTGACCGGGCCGAGCTGCTGCACCGAGCCGGTGCCGTTGTTGTAAGGCGGGCCGTAGGT
Source organism: uncultured Actinomycetota bacterium (assembly GCA_963769145.1). Lineage (GTDB taxonomy): Bacteria > Actinomycetota > Actinomycetes > Streptosporangiales > Streptosporangiaceae > Chersky-822. Next base: position 805,855 of record CAVYKS010000004.1, on the reverse strand, counting down.
GGCGGTCTCGCTGGTGCCGTCGAGTTGCATCGCCGCGGTGTTGACGAAGCCGAGCTGGTCATGGTTCGCCCAGGCTTGGACGGTGACGGCAGGGATATCGGGCGAGGACAACAAACCCGCCAGGACAAAGGTGAGTGCGCCGACGATCACTGTGGCCGCGGTGGCTTCCTTGATGATGTCGTAGCGGCGGGTCGGCCCGCGCCACGGCTTGGCGTCCTGCGCCGCCGCGGCCTTGGCGGCGGCCCGGCCGCGAGCTCGCTTGACCGGCAGCGGTTGGCTGACGCCGCGGACTCGGACCATCAGGATGTGCGCGCCGACGATGACGATCAGGAGCAGAGGCATCAGCACGATGTGCCACATGAACATCTGGCCGAAGTTCATCGGGTTGAAGAACGCTCCGACACCGACGGAGTTGAACGCGTCCTTGGCGCTAGCGGAGATCCACTGCGAGTCGAAGTTCTGCTGGGACAGGTACCCCGTGAACGCGGTGACGATCGAGGCACCGAACGCGATCACGCCGGTGATCCAGGTCATCGCCCGGCGGCCGCGCCAGGCGGCCATCCAGAACTTGCCCCACAAATGGATCACAAGCAGCGCCATGAACAGCTCGACCGACCACAGATGCAGGCTGTTGAAGAAATGGCCGACCGGATTGGTGTGCCACCACTCAGAGCCACCGAGCGCGAGGGCGAGCCCGGAGGCGACCACGATGCCGAGCGCGACCAGCGAGGCCACGCCGAACGTGTAGATCCATGACGCAACGTACGCGGGCTGACGGTCAGGCAGCAGTTTCTTCGGCGGCAGCACTTCGGCCGCCTTAGTCCGCACTCGCGCCGTCCACATCTTCTCGTCGCCAGGCTCGGGAGCAGCCGACTGAGCGGCATCGCTTTCCCCTGCCGCGACAGTCGCTTCGTCGTCGCGACGGTGCGGGAAGCGCAGCACGAGCGCAAGGCCGAAAATCACCACCATGATCGCGATCACGATCAGATTGGCCAGTGTGATGTCGATAAATGACCACTGCAGAATATGACTTGGGTTATTCATGACTCTTCCCATGAGATATCAGCTACGTCTTTGGCCACTGTCACACCGACCGTCCCGTGCCTGACAGGGAAGTTAGACCGGGCTTGACAGGACCTAAGTCCCTAACCGGCCAGCATCGCCAGGCAGCAAACTTGGCGCGTGTTCGCCGCCCATCAGCTCGAGCTTCCGATCGGCTTCGCCGCCGCCCGGGACAAGCTGGCGAGCCTGGCCGAAGATGGCGGGCTGCGCGGTGCGTCGCAGCGCTGCTACGACGGGGAGGTCGGCCACCTGCTGCGGGTCGGCCCACTCTCCAAGCTGGTAAGGATCAGCTTCCTTGCCCCGGTCCACAGCGACGACGCGATGTCGCTCGGGCTGCGGTGGGAGGCGACCGGCGTCACGGGCGGGCTGTTTCCGGTGCTCGATGCGAACATCACTGTGACCAGAGTCAGCGAGCAGACAACCAGACTCACGCTGGTCGGCTCCTACCGGCCGCCGCTGGGCGCGCTCGGCGCCAGCCTGGACAAGGCGATCTTGAACCAGGTAGGGGCGGCGACGATCCGGTCTCTGCTGGAAGACATTGCTGACGCGATCACCGCTACCTGACTAGACGACAGCAAGCTCGCCCGGCCCTGCGGCCGGGCGAGCTTGGTTTTGGCTGGCGATGTTGCGCTAGACGGTCTGGACCTGGGGGCGGGTGGCCAGCTTGGGCAGGATTTCTGCCTCGGGGGCGACCCGGCGCAGGTGGACGATGCCCAAGACTGACAAGATCAGCATCAGCAGCGCGGCTGCGAAGGCGACGAACGCGGCGATCAGCATGATCTGCGCCATCTTCCCGAATCCGTAGGCGTTCAGCAACAGCCCGCGCAGCGTCTCGCCGCGGAACACCGTCTGGACCTGGCCCGCGAGAGCGGCGTTCTTCGGGTCGGCCAATGCCTTGCCTGACAGCTGGGAGTAGGTCAGGCCGCCGCCGATCTTGACCAGGTGCACGGCAATGAAGTGGTCAGCGTAGGTCTCAGCCTGCGCCCCGGTGGTCATCAGCTGGCCCGCGTACTTGCTCATCGCGGCCGCGTCGGCCTTGGGCAGCGCGGTGATCGCCGGGCTGTTCGCAGCCGGGAAGACGATCTTCTGCGCGGCAAGCTGGGTGTGCACCTCGTTGGTCACGAACGACTGACCCCAGGTCAGCAGCACGCCCGCCACGATCATCACCGCGGCGATCACGAGCCCGGCCACGGCCGCTATCGCGTCAAAAGTTCTCCTGCGCATTTCGTGCCTCCCTTTTAGGACCTGATTCTCAAGTGCGCTTACACCATTAAGAATGACCATCTTCCCTCTGACATCGCAGAGCTCACCGGCCCTACTCCGACGGGACTAAAGTCATTGATCCGCGGGGCAAAAGGGTCCCCTCAGGCGGGGAGGTTGCTCAAGCGGGCGGGTGATTATAGCGAGGGTGGTCCTCGTGCGTCACGCGCGTGGCGTAGACGGCGGCCTGGGTACGACGCTCCAGGCCTAGCTTGGCGAACAGCGCCGACACGTAGTTCTTGACCGTCTTCTCCGCGAGGAACATCCGCTCGCCGATCTGCCGGTTCGTCAGCCCTTCGCCGATCAGCTCAAGGATGCGCCGCTCTTGCCCAGTCAGCTCGGCCAGCGGATCGGCGTGCGCCGCTTGCTCACGCATCCGCCGCATCACCCGCGTCGCCGCCTCCGGGTCAAGCAGCGAACCGCCGCCGGCGACCGTGCGCACCGCGCCGACCAGGTCAAGCCCGCGGATCTGCTTGAGCACATAACCCGCGGCTCCGGCCATGATCGCGTCGAACAGCGCCTCATCGTCCCCGAACGAGGTGAGCATCAGGCAGGCGACCTGCGGCATCTGGGACCGGATCTCCCGGCACACCGTCACCCCGTCGCCGTCAGGCAGCCGGATATCCAAGATCGCGACATCCGGCCGCAGCGCCGGGATGCGCGCGAGCGCCGACTGGGCGGTCCCGGCCTCGCCGATCACCGTGATATCCGGCTCGGCCTCCAGCAGATCTCGCACACCGCGCCGCACGATCTCATGATCGTCGAGCAGGAACACCTTAACTGGGCCGGTCGCGGGCGCGTTGCTCATGCGAACAGTCTCCTGACCAGTAGACCAGACCAGGCTCCGCTCCCAGCCCGGGATCCGTCAAGTATGGGCTAGCCGCGGTCTGCTGGGACGATAACGACCGGGCAGGCCGAGTGGTGAGCAACCTGGTTCGAGACCGAGCCGAGCAGCAACGTCGCGAAGCCTCCGGCACCCCGTGATCCGACGACCACGAGTTCGGCGTCCTTCGACGCGTCGATGAGCGCCTGCGCGGGGTACCCGGCGAAGACGTTCACTGTGACTGACACCGGCCCTGGCCCGCTGATCTCGCTCGCGCAATTGGCCACGGCCTCTTCAGCGGTCTTCCGGGCATGCCGAAGCGCTTCGTCGGCGTCGGGCACTGTGAGCGGATTCCCGGTCCACGGGCTTGCCATCGCCGGGATCACCGTCAGCGCGGTCAGCGCCGTCTGCCGGGTCGCGGCCTCGCGCATCGCCCAGTCAAGCGCCTGGTGAGCATGGGCCGAGTCATCAACACCGACCACGATTCCTGGCATTTCTCCTCCTTAGGATGCGGGCGAGCTATTCCTCGCATAACACCAATGTCGCCCGCCCGCATCGGTCCAAGTAGGGCTAAGAGACCTGAACCGTTGAGGACTTTAGTCCCGCATCCGCGCTAGAAGAGTACGTCTTCGACGGGCCGACGGACGCTCAGCGCCCGGTCGCTGGTCGCGCCGATGCGCACCACCATCTGCGGGAAGGCGCCGTCGCAGAACTGCACCTTGATGAAGTCCCGGAGCTGGGGTATTTCCAGCGGCTGGCTGTGCAGGGCTGCTGACAGCCCGCAGGCCGTGGCGAACAGCAGGACCCGCTGCAGCGCCTGCCCGGCGGCGACCCAGTCCTCCGGGCGATCCGACGTCGTGGTAAGCACCGCGACGAGGCCCGCGGACCGGGGAAGCTGGCCCTCGTCGGCCGGCGGCAGCCCCCACCCGTGGCCGTGGGCGAAGTCGCGGGCAGGAAAGTTGGGCTCGACGCGGCCCGGCCGCGCCGGGTAGGCGGTAGCCGGGACGCCGTCGCGCCGCGTGCTGGCCGGAGGCGGCGACCACCTGGATTCCTCGCGGCTTCTGGCGGCGTTCGCCCGCAGCGCGTAGTCGCCGGCCTCGACGACGGCGGCGAGCGCGCTGCGCTCAGGTGCGCTGGGCAGGATCCGCAGCGTGGCCCCTTCCTTGAAGGCCTCGTCCATCAGCGCGGAGACTATTCCTTCGGGAAGCGGTTTCGCATCAAACCCGCCGCGATGTGTCCGGCGGTGCCGGATCTGCGCGAACAGTTCGCGCTCATAATCGACCGGAGGCGTCTGCTCGGTCCAGCTGATCTTGGCGACCAGCGTGCCCAGCCCGGGTTCGGGCAGCACCCGGACTTTCGGCACGACGCCGATGTAGCGCAACGCCACCCGGGACGTGAACACCGCCGCGCCGCAGCTGATCATCATTTCCCGGCCGTCAGGGTCAGCGACCGGCAGCCTGCGCTCCTCGTCGGCGTGCACGCCTATCTCATGGTCGGCGCCGTAGAACCACCACGGCTGGGTGTTGTGCACCGACGGCGCGTGAACCGCGGCATCAACGACAAACCGGGCGACGTCTTCTGGCGGGCTCGCCGCGTTTGGCAGCTCACCAGCGAGTCCCTGAAATGCGCTCATTGTTTCTCCTCTGACTGCGTCCTTAGTCTTACCACGGCCCGTACCCGAGGTCAGCCGCTTGCAGAGCGGTGACATAGCCAGCCCGCTCCTCCGCTGACTCATTCGCTGCCGGAAATACCGAGAGCAGGCCGCGGACCTCGGCGACGCTGGAGAAGCCCATGCGCGACATCCAGCTCGACAAGCCGTCGAGCATCACGCGGGCGTGCCTGGGCCCGTACCTGATCAGCGCGGATGCCGTCATCACGACGTCGGCGCCGGCCAGCAAGTACTTGGCAACGTCGGTCGCGTCATCGACGCCTGTGGTGGCGGCGAGCGAGGCGCGCAGTCGGCCTGCGAGCAGCGCGATCCAAGCCCGGGGCAGCCGCGCCTCGGCCGGGTCCGACAACCCGAACCCGGCTGTCACTGTCAGCGTGTCCGGATCAATATCGGGCTGCAGGAACCGGTTGAACAGGACCAGGCCGTCGGCGCCGGCCAGCTCAAGGCGTTGCGCCATCTCCGCGATCGAGCTGAAGTACGGATGGAGCTTGACGGCCACCGGCACGCTGACAACGGCTTTCACCGTGGTCAGGACCTGGAGGTGGCGCTGCTCCACGTCGCGTCCGGACAGGATCGGGTTTCCGAGCGGATGGTAGATGTTCAGTTCGATCGCCGCGGCTCCGGCTTGCTCGAGCGCGGAGGCATAGTCGGTCCAGCCACCCGCGGTGACCCCGTTGAGGCTCGCGATAATCGGGATGTCCACGGCGGCGACCGCGCGCTCAAGCAGGCTGACATAACGGCGCAGCCCTCCAGCGGTATCGGCGGACGGCGGGAAATAGGACAAGGATTCGGCGAAGCTCTCCGTGCCCGCGTCCGCCCAGGCTGCGTTCTCCTCGGCTTCGCGCCGAAGTTCCTCCTCGAACAGCGAGTACAGCACGATCGCGCCGACTCCGGCATCGGCGAGCTGGCGGATGCCCGCGATTGTGTTCGACAGCGGCGACGCGGAGGCCACCAGCGGGTTCGCAAGCTCGAGGCCCATGTACTTGGTGGTGAGATCCATCAGTTCGTCTCCTTCCGTGCGTCCGCCGGGAACCACGCCGGTGGGCGGCTGGCCATTTCTTCGTAAGTAGCCCAGCGCTGATCGACGGACTGCTGGGCTAGTGCGCCCAGCCGTTCGGCTTCGGCGGGATCGGTGTTGGCCAGCGCCCGGTACCGCAGTTCCTGGCGGGTGTAGTCGGCCAGCGGGATGCGGGGACGTGGCGAGTCGAGCAGGAACGGGTTCTGCCCCGCGGTGCGGAGCACCGGGTCGTACCTGAGCAACGGCCAGTACCCGCTGGCCGCGGCTTTGTGCTGCTGGCTGAGGCCGTCGCGCATTTCGATGCCATGGGCGATGCAGTGACTGTAAGCGATGACGAGCGACGGGCCGTCATAGGCTTCGGCTTCGCGCAGCGCGCGCAGGGTCTGCTGCGGGTCCGCGCCCATCGCGACCCGCGCGACGTAGACGTATCCGTAAGCGATGGCCTGGAGCGCCAGGTCTTTCTTCGGCGTGGTCTTGCCGCCGGCCGCGAATTTCGCGATGGCGCCGAGCGGCGTCGCCTTGGATGACTGGCCGCCGGTGTTGGAATAGACCTCGGTGTCGAGCACGAGCACGTTGACGTTGCGTCCGCTGGCCAGCACGTGGTCAAGGCCGCCGGATCCGATGTCGTAGGCCCAGCCGTCGCCCCCGACTATCCATACGCTGCGCCTGACCAGGTGATCGGCGACGCTCAACAAGTCAGCGACACGGGGGCCGAGGTCACCCAAGCGGGAAAGCCGTTGTTTCAGGTCGGCTACGCGGTCAATCTGGGCGCGCAGCTCGGATTCACGCAGCTGCGGCGCGGTCAGGATGCCATCGGCCAGATCGGCGCCTACGTCCTGCCTCAGCTCGGATAGCCGGCTCCTAGCGAGCTGGACGTGCTGGTCGGCGGCCAGCCGGAAGCCGAGCCCGAACTCGGCGTTGTCCTCGAACAGCGAGTTGGACCAGGCCGGGCCCCGGCCTTCGGCGTTTGCCGTCCATGGGGTGGTCGGCAGGTTCCCGCCGTAGATCGACGAGCAGCCGGTGGCGTTGGCGATCATCAAGCGGTCGCCGAACAACTGGGACAGCAGTTTGAGATACGGCGTTTCGCCGCAGCCCGCGCAGGCACCGGAGAACTCGAACAGCGGCTGCAGGAACTGCGCCCCCCGGACCGTACCGAAGTCCACCCTGGACCGGTCAGCGACGGGCAGCGTCTCGAAAAAGGCGACATTGTCCCGCTCCGCGGCCACGATCGGTTCCCTTGCGGTCAAGTTGATCGCCTTGCGCCCGGGTTCTGCGGGCGCGGTGACCGGGCATGCCTGGACGCACAGCTCGCACCCCGTGCAGTCCTCCGCGTAGATCTGGAGCGTGAACCGCGCGCCCGGCAGGCCGGGCGCGTCAAGGGGTGCGGACTGGAACGCTGGCGGTGCCCCGTCGAGCAGTGCCTCGTCGTAGTAGGTCGACCTGATGACGCTGTGCGGGCAGACGAAGCTGCAGTTCCCGCACTGGATGCACAGCTCGGGATCCCAGAGCGCGATCAGGTCAGAGATGTTGCGCTTCTCGTAGGCGGCGGTCCCGCTCGGATACGTCCCGTCCGCTGGCAGGGCGCTGACCGGCAGATCGTCGCCGCGCCCGGCCATCATCGCCGCGGTCACGCTGCGCACGAAGTCGGGCGCTTCGACCGATACGACCGGCGGCAGCTCCCTCTCCGAGGTAACCCGTCCGGGGATCTCGACCTTGTGCAGGCCGGCCAGCGCCCGGTCCACCGCCTCGTTGTTTCGCCTCACGACGTCGGCTCCCCGGCGCCCGTAGGTCTTGGCGATCGACGACTTGATCTTGGCGATGGCCTCGTCGCGGGGAAGGACACCGGAGATCGCGAAAAAGCAGGTTTGCAGCACCGTGTTGGTCCGGCCAGCCAGTCCCGCCTCCCTGGCGATCCGGCCGGCGTTGATCGTGTACACGTCGATGCGCTTGGCGATGATCTTCTCTTGCACCGGCCGCGGCAGCGCGTCCCACACCTGGTCGGCGGGCTGGGCGCAGTTCAGCAGCAGCGTCGCGCCCGGTGCCGCACAGCCGAGCACGTCGACCCGGTCAAGGAGCCCGAAGTGATGGCAGCCGACGAAGCCAGCCTGCCCGACCAGGTAGGGAGCGCGGATTGGCTCCGGGCCGAACCGCAGGTGCGAGACGGTCTGCGAGCCTGACTTCTTCGAGTCATAGACGAAGTAGCCCTGCGCGTGCAGGCCGGCCTGCTCTCCCAGGATCTTGATGGTGTTCTTGTTAGCGCCGACCGTGCCGTCAGAACCCAGGCCGAAGAAGACCGCGCGCACCGTACCGGCCGGCTCAATGTCCAGGGCCGGGTCATAGGGCAGGCTCGTACCGGACACATCGTCGTCGATGCCGATCGTGAACCGGCGCCGCGGACGATCCCGCTCCAGCTCCGCGAAGATTCCCGCGACCATGGCCGGGTTGAATTCCTTGGACGACAACCCGTACCTCCCGCCGATGATCAGCGGCAAGGGATTACGTTCGCCGTCGTTGTAAGCCTGTGCGAGAGCAGCAGTGACGTCGAGGAACAATGGCTCGCCGGCCGATCCCGGCTCCTTGGTCCGGTCGAGCACCGCGATCCGCGTCGCCGTCGCAGGAAGGGCATCAAGCACCGCCGTGATCGGGAACGGGCGGTACAACCGCACGTGGACGAGCCCGACCCGCTGGCCGGCCCGGCACAGATGGGCGACCGTCTCCGCCGCTGTCTGCGCGGCCGAGCCCATGACCACGATGACCCGGTCGGCCTGCGGGTGACCGGTGTACTCGACGATCTGGTACGCCCGGCCACTGCGGCTCGCCAGGGCATCCATCGCCTCCTGGACCGCATCAGGTACCGCGGAATAGAACGGGTTCACCGTCTCCCGCGCCTGGAAGTAGACATCAGGGTTCTGCGCGGTACCCCTGATGAACGGCCGCTCAGGCGATAGCGCCCGGCTCCGGTGCGCTCGCACCAGCTTTTCAGAGACCAGAGCACGCAGGTCATCATCGGAAAGCAACTCGATCGTGTTCAGCTCATGGGAAGTGCGGAATCCGTCGAAAAAATGCACGAACGGCACCCGCGTCGCCAGAGCCGCTGCTTGCGCCACCAGTGCCAAATCGTGTGCCTCCTGCACCGACGCCGCGGCAAGCAACGCGAAGCCCGTCTGGCGTACCGCCATCACGTCGGAGTGGTCGCCGAAAATGGACAGTCCCTGCGCCGCTATCGACCGCGCGGCCACGTGGATCACAGCCGAGGTCAGCTCGCCAGCGATCTTGTACATGTTCGGGATCATCAGCAGCAGGCCCTGCGAGGCGGTGAACGTGGTCGCGAGCGCGCCGCTTTGCAGTGCCCCGTGCAAGGCCCCGGCTGCCCCGCCCTCGCTTTGCATCTCCACGACGGACGGAACGCTGCCCCAGATGTTCGGCCGCCGCTTGCTCGACCATTCGTCGGCAAGCTCGGCCATCGGCGACGACGGCGTGATCGGGTAGATGCAGCACACCTCATTGAGCCGGTAAGCCACCGACGCCGCGGCTTCGTTGCCATCGATCGTTACTCGCATCACCCACGCTCCGTCGTCATCTCGATGGCGTGCACCGGGCACTGCTCGTAGCACGCTCCGCAACCCGTGCACCGGTCATAGTCGAACCGGTAGCGGTTACCTGGCCCGAGCTTGATGACCGCGTCCTCCGGGCACGCGCCGAGGCAGCCGTCGCACTCACAGCAGTTCCCGCACGACAGGCACCGGCCGGCCTCGTAGACGGCTTCTCGCTCCGTCAGCCCCCCGACCACTTCCCCGAAACCGGCTGTGCGCTGATCAGGAGCGGCCTCGGGCTGCTGACGCTGGCCCGCGTCGCCGAAATACCAGAGGTTTAGCTGACCGAACCCTACGGCTGGGTGCTTGTCCTTCAGGGCAGGCTCGGTGTCGCGCAGCCACGCGTCGATGTTGGCCGCCGCCTTCTTGCCGTGACCGATGCCGACCGTCACTGTCCGCTCCGCGGGCACCATGTCCCCTCCGGCGAACACACCCGGGCACCCGGTCATCATCGAGGCGGACACAGCCACGGTGCCGTCCTTGCCGACATCGACCCCGGGCACCCGGCGCAGGAAACCGGCATCGGTTTCCTGGCCGACCGCCAGGATCACGGTATCCGCGGTGAGCGTCTCCAGCCGGCCGGTCGGGCGGGGCACCCCGTTCTCATCAAGTTCCATCTGCTCGACGGTGAGCTCGGGTCCGTCGAACGCGGTGATGGTGCGGAGCCAGTTGATCTTGACACCCTCGCGCTCGGCTTCGGCTGCTTCCTCCTCATGGGCGGGCATCTGGGCGCGGGTGCGGCGGTAGACGATCAGCGTGTCATCAGCGCCGAGGCGGCGGGCTACCCGCGCCGCGTCCATCGCGGTGTTGCCACCGCCGTAGACGGCGACGTGCCGCCCGAGCGCGGGCCGCTCCCCGGAAGCGACGCTGCGCAACAGGGAGATAGCGTCAAGGATCCGGCTAGCGTCGCCGGCCGGGATGTCCACACGTTTGCTCAGGTGTGCGCCTACGGCGACGAAGACCGCGTCGAAACCGCCGTCACGCCGTTCGCTGTCCAGATCATCCACCCGATGCTCGCAGGTCATGCGCACGCCGAGTTCAGCGATCCTGGCGATCTCGCAGTCAAGCACGTCCCTGGGCAGCCGGTACGCCGGGATGCCGTAGCGCATCATCCCGCCCATCTGCTCGCCGGCATCCCTGATCTCCACCTCGTGACCGCGCCGGGCCAGGTGATAGGCGGCCGACAAGCCGCTCGGCCCGCCGCCGACGATCAGCACGCGCTTGCCGGTCGGGCTGGCCGGGCGGTCGAACGACCAGCCACGGTCGAACGCGCGATCGCCGAGGAACCGCTCAACAGCATGGATAGAGACCGCGCTGTCCAGGCTGGCGCGATTGCAGACGGTCTCGCACGGGTGGTAGCAGACCCGGCCGCAAATCGCCGGCAGCGGATTGTCGCCGACGAGCTGACGCCACGCCTGCTCTGGTCGGCCCGCCTGCGCGTGAGCCAGCCAGGCCTGAATGTTCTCGCCCGCCGGGCAGCCCGCGTTGCACGGCGGCAGCAGGTCGACATAGACCGGCTTCCGGTCACGGACCGGCCCGGTCAGCGCTCCGTCGTGCAGCAGGTCGACAAGCGGCGTCAGGTCGCCAGTTCGATTGGCCGACTCAGCCTCACCCATCTCAAGACCCACCTCAGCTCGAATCTGTCCAGTGACTACGTGAGACGCTAATCTCATGTCGGCTGCGCTCGTAGGGCCCAAGGTCCCGTCGGTCAACCGCCGAACGGCACAGAACGAAGAGGGGTAGGACTGACCATGTCCGAGCAGTCTGTACCCGGCCAGCCCGCGACCGGCACGGTGCTCGAGCATCTGGGCGAAGCCGAGTGCCTGCGGCTCATCGCGCCAGGCGGCATCGGCCGAATCGCCTACACCGGCATGTACGACCTGACCGTGCTGCCGGTGAACTACAAGCTCATCGACGGGTCCATCCTGTTCCGGACGTCAGCGGACAGTCTGACCGTCGAGGATCTGCGCACCGGGATCGAAGGCTCGGAGTACCGGGTGGCATTCGAGGTGGACGACTTCAGTCCCGGCGCTCGTGAAGGGTGGAGCGTCCTAGTCCAGGGACCCGCGCACCACCTGGACGACGCGGCCGAGCGAGCCGAGGCGATGACCGCCGGAATCGAAGCCTGGCCTGGCGGGGAACGCGATCACTTCATCAAGATCAGCCCGATGCGCGTCACTGGCCGCCGCATCCGGCACGTCGCCGGGCAGTAAGCCCCGGTAGCGCTAGGCGCTCTCGGTCACCGCGTGGACCAAGGTCCCCTGAGGTTGAGCCTTGCTGCTCTGTCCGGGTGCCGGAGCGGCGCCTAGGTTGGCGGCATGGCGATCGAAGAACTGCTGCAGGCCGCGGTCGCCGCACCGTCTCTGCACAACACCCAGCCGTGGCGGATGCTGATCAAGACCGCGGGAGCAAGGATCGAGCTGTTCGCTGATGCCGCCAGGATCCTGCCGGTCGCTGATCCGCAAAGTCGCGCGGCCTATATCGCCTGTGGTGCCGCGCTGTTCAACCTGCGGGTAGCGGCCGCAGCGAGTGGCCTGCTGCCCACGATCCGGCTGATGCCGGATCCCAGGCAGCCCTTGTTCGTCGCTGAGGTCGAGTTGTCAGATGGATACCAGGCGGCGCCGTGGGAGTATGAATTGAGTGCGGCCGTCCCGCTGCGGCATACCGACCGCGAGCCGTACAGCAACGTAGCCGTTCCGCCAGCCGTCAGGACGGAACTAGCCGATGCGGCAAGGTCAGAGAAGGCCATGCTGCGCTTCCTCGATGACAACGAGGCCGTGCGGATCAGGCGCCTGGCGGCCGACGCCGAACGTGAGTTGCTTGAGGATCCGGCCTACAGACAGGAACTCGCGCGCTGGGTCGGCCATGACCGCCATGGTGACGGCATCCCGGGCGAGGCCATCGGCCCGAGATCGGCGATCGGCCGGGATCCCGGCCGTGACTTCCGTACCGACCAGCGCGAACCGGTACGCTACGCCAACTTCGAAGCTGAGCCCCAGCTCGCTGTCCTGTCAGTGCGAGGCGAGGGCGCACTACATTGGATAGCGGCAGGCCAGGCGCTTGAACGCGTCTGGCTGACCGCGACCTGCCGGGGGATCTCGCTCTGCCCGCTGACCCAGGCACTTGAGACACCGGATGCGTGGCTGGTGCGCGATACACGATGGGGTTACGACTACCCGCAGATGATCATGCGAGTCGGCTATGGTGCGCCGCCCTGCGCGACCAGTCCGCGGCGTCCGATCGCCGACGTCGTCACCTGGACATAGGACGACTCAGCGGCACTAGCCGCGACGTCCACCCGAATGGGAAGGGCACGCCCGCGAGGCGGTCAGGCTCTGCCCGAAGCTTGCGCTGGGTAGTGCTATGCCGCGCGTATCTTCCGGCCGTCGGCGTGACCCGCGTCCGGGTGATGCGGACGGGGTGGATGCGGACGGGTGGCCCGGCCTACGCGCACCGTCGCGATGGCCAGGGCGATCAGGACAAGGCCGATGACCACTAGCGATTCGGAGACTCCCAGCGATTGGCCGGTATACCGGAGAACCGCCGCGGTGATGTAGCTGAACAGGGCACATGACCCGAACGCCGTCAGGACAACGTTCCGCAGCGGCACGCTCGCGGCCATCACCGCAGCGGCTGTCGCGATTGCGATCACATAGACCCAGCCATTGTCACGGACAACCAGGGCCGGGCCGGCCAAGGCGAGCACCGCGCCCACCGGGAGGCTGGTTCCCAGCGGCTCGGGGTACCGCCATCCGAGAAAGACCCAGGCCGTCCCGAGCAACCACAATCCGAGCGCGGCGGCAAGCCAGGGCGCCGCGTCCGTCGCAACCTCAAGTACCACGCAGCACATCGCGCCGATGAGCCCGGCGAACGCGGTGACCATCAGCACTTCACGGCGGCACAGCAGCCATAGCACCGCGGCGTACAGGGCAAGCGCGGCGCCGGCGATCACGATCGTGACGCGCGCCGTCTGGCTGTATATGGCTGCCGCGGCGATCGCTGCCGCGGCAGCCACGCATCCGGCAGAAAGACACCACATCAGCTCGGTCAGGGCCGCGGTGGCAGACCCGGTCATCCAGCGCACGGCGAACCCGGCGATCAGGAAGCCGATCGCCACGCTGGCGAGTATTCCGAATCGCCCCCAGTCAGTGACCAGCAGCCAGCGCTGGGCTATCGTGACGCCGGTCCCTGCGAGCACGAGAATCGCGCCGACGGCGGCGAGCGACTCGGTCACGAGCGAAAGGCGCCGCTCGCCGCCATGACCGCGAGCCTGCTCTTCGGGCTCAATTCCGGATCGCCGCTGAAGCCAGCGCCAGTACTCCACGGCAACCGCAGCGGACGCGACGGCACCGAACGTAAACGTGATGAGTATCAACATGACCAATCACTTCCGATCGCCGGGATACGAGCGCTATGGGGTAACCGGCACCGCGGCGACGCCACCGACTCGCACGACGTGCTGCTCACCCGCCAGCACTGCCTGGCGGGGCACAGCAGAATGTTCTTGCCCATGACCGCCGCCTCCTGCCCTACTGAGATGTCACTTTCTGCGACATCTCAATCTCACCGCGAGCCAACGGGATCGGGGCAGGGCCGAACGCACCCCCAGTCAGGGACCTTCGCCCTTTACAGCTGGGTTGGCCCGCCTGAGGTCTTTGCGGCCCAAGTACCAGCCCATTCCGTAGACTACGATCGCGCCGACCCAGCCGATGCTCATAAAATTGAGGGCGCCTTTTCCTAGCGTCACGACGTAATCCTCACCATAAACGTACGCCAGGATAAGAAAAGCCATTCCCGAGATGGATAGGGCGATCCACATGGCACTGCCCGCGCGTATGGACTTAATCAGCATGATGGCGGCCGCTACAAGGACCACGGAAGCCATGATGATGTGCAAAGCGATAGTCGGGTGCGTAAAAGCGAATTTCCAGTTACTTGCGGAGGTGTTTCCGGCGGGAAAGTCTAGATTGTAGCTAACCAGGCCAACCACGACCACCAGTCCTAGCACCAGTCCGCGTGACAACTTCTTGAAATCTGCCATGCCAACCTTCCTGTGTGAAGGAGCAGACCCTCCGGCAGGCGCAGTAGGCTGACGGGTGATCTAACGCAACGACGAGTTGCGATGATCCGACGGTGTCATGGTGCCACGACCGTTGTGGCCAACGCAACTTGGAGTTGCGATGCAAGCGCAGGACTATCCGCGGCCGGGTGGCCGCAGGCCTGGTCGCGGTCAGAACGTTCGGAGGGCGGTCTTGGCTGCCACGCTTGCTGAGCTGGCGGACACTGGCTTCGCGGCCCTGACGATCGACCGCGTCGCCGGGCGGGCAAACGTTCACAAGACCACGATCTACCGGCGCTGGGGGGATCGCGACAGGCTGGTCATGGACGCGATGACCGATCTGGCTCGCACGTCGGTGCTAGTTCGCGACACCAAGGACATCGACGCCGACCTCCGCATGCTGGCTCGGTCGTTCGTTGCCTTCCTCAAGAGCCAGACCGGCCGGGCTGTCGTGGCCGCGTTGCTGTCCGACGCCGCCCGGATACCGGAGATCACAGCTGCCAGGCGCCGCTTCTTCGAAGACCGTTTCAGGCAAGCGGAGGAGCTGGTCGCCGGTGCCGTTTCCCGAGGTGAACTGCCCGCTACTACCGATCCAGCCGAGCTCATAAGGACACTCGTCGCGCCGATCTACCTGCGCCTCCTGGTCACCGCGGAGCCAGTTGACATGACCACTGCGGACAACGCGGCGAGAGTAGCCCTTGCCGCGGCGCGCGCGGGCGCCTTGTGACGTTTGCCATCAGCCGCTCGCAGAACTGGTGCTTGGCGGCTAGGGCTGATCTTTGGGCACAACTCGGGAGTACTGGTCGGGGACGATCATCGAGATGTGACCGGTGCGATCCCATTTGACGACGTACGGCGGATGACCGTCCAGGCCGAGCACCTGCATGATGAGCGCCGTGCTGCCGGATCCTGCTAGCAGCTGGTCGCCTTCGTTCGCACGCATCTTCCGCACCTCCGCTCGTTCGCCGTACTTGACTATTAGTTTCGCGGGCGGAAGGAGATCGCGCCTGAGCCGTACTGCCCGGATCCACGGGACGTTGGACCCGGGCCCTGTGCGTCTTCGCCGCGATAGCGCCGCGGTGTAGCCTGATGGCCACCGGGTGAGATGCGGTGGCAGGGGATGTTGTGGAGGATTTGGAACGTGGTCCGGGGGTTATCCCGCATCTAAAGCTTGATGACCTGCTCAGCCAGCTGCAGGGGCGGCTGCAGGCCGTCCTTGACACCCGCGACCGGGTCAACGCGCTGCTTGAGGCCGTGGTCGCGATCGGCTCGGAACTTGAGCTCGAGTCGGTGCTGCGCCGCATCGTTGAGGCCGCGGTCCGGCTGGTCGACGCCCGCTACGGCGCGCTGGGGGTCATCGGAGAGAACGGGCGGCTGGCTGAGTTCATCCCGGTCGGGCTGGATGAAGCACAGATCGCCGCGATCGACCACTGGCCGGAAGGCAAAGGCCTGCTCGGTGCGCTGGTCACCCGGCCGCAGCCGCTGCGCGCCGCTGACATCGGCAGCCATCCGGAGTCATCTGGGTTTCCGGGCGGGCACCCGCCGATGCGTACGTTTCTGGGCGCGCCCGTGCAGATCCGCGGCACCGTGTACGGCAACCTCTACCTGACCGACAAGCGGGGCGGCGACCCTTTCGACGAGGACGATGAGGCGCTGGTCATGGCGCTCGCTGCGGCGGCCGGTGCGGCGGTGGACAAGGCCCGCCTGTATGCCGAGGCCCGTCGCCAGCAGCAATCGTTGCAAGCCATCGCCGAGGTGACCAGGCGGCTGCTGTCCGATGCGCCCCCCCAGGATGTCCTGAACCTGATTACCGAGCTGACTCGCGAGCTGGCCGGGGCTGATCTGGCTGTCTTGGCGCTGCAGGCCGGCGCCGGCGAACACCTGGTCATCGAGCATGCCAGCGGGGTCAGCGCCGACCAGGCGATAGGACTCATGCTGCCAGCCGGGGCGTCGGTGTCTGGCACCGTGATGGGCACCGGCAAGCCGCTGTTCATCGAGGACTTCAGCTCCGACCAGCGCGTAGCCGCAGCAGCTCGGGAGCACCTGAAGCTAGGTCCGGCGGTGGTGTTCCCGCTCGGCCCGCCTGGCAGCGTGCGCGGGGTGCTCACGGCAGGCCGGAGCCCGGGCTCCAAAGCGCTGTCCGCGGCGGCGGTCGAGATGGTGACCACGTTCGCCGCCCAGGCGGGGATCGGCCTCGAACTGGCCGAGCACCGCCGGGACGCCGAACGAGTAGCGGTGTTCGCCGACCGGGACCGGATTGCCCGGCAGCTTCACGACCTGGTGATCCAGCGGTTGTTCGCGACCGGCATGTCGCTGCAGGCCGCGACCGGCATGCTACCTAACGGCGCGGGCGCGGACCGGGTCACCCAAGCCGTGGACGCGCTGGATGAGACGATCCGTGACATCCGGTCATCGATCTTCATGCTGCAGGCGCATCGGGCCGAGGACGCGCCTAGCCTGCGGGCACGGATCATGCAGGTCGCCGACGAGATGACCCATGCGCTGGCCTTCGCTCCCACGCTGCGCCTGAGCGGTCCCCTGGATTCTGCCGTTCCCGATAAGGCCGGCCAGGGACTGCTGCTCGCGCTGCGGGAGGCGCTGTCTAACGCCGCCCGTCATGCCGGCGCCACCAGGATCGATGTGTCCGTGGACGCTGGCCGTGACCTAGTGCTAGTCGTGCAGGACAACGGGTCAGGCATCGGCGAGACCAGCCGCCGGAGTGGCCTAGCCAACCTCGAACAGCGCGCCGAGGATCTCGGCGGTCAGTTTGTGCTCGGCCCCGGCGAGGGCGGCGGCACCAGGCTGTGCTGGAGCGTGCCGCTCGGCTAGCTGCGTTGCCCGCGGACGATGACGACCGGGCACTTCGCGTGGTGCGCGCAGTGCTGGCTCACCGATCCGAGCAGTGCCTCGGCGAACGTGCCGTGTCCTCGGCTGCCGACCACGAGCAGGTCGGCGTGGGCGGACGCGTCGAGCAGGACGCCCGGCGCGTAGCCTTCGACAACTCGCCGCTCGATCGTGACGGCAGCACCAGGTTCGACCACCTCATCGATGGCTTGCGCGAGCGTTTTTTCCGCGAAACTCTGCAGGTCAATGCTGTCGTCCAGCACGACCGGCGCCCAGCCATATCCGCCAACGGCAACCGGGAACTGCCAGGCGATGACCGCGAGCACGGTATCGCCGGTCAGCTCAGCCTCCCTGACCGCCCAGGCCAGTGCGGCACTTGACGCCGCCGAACCATCGACCCCGACGACTATCCGCTTCACCGTGCCATTACCTGCTTGTGACATTTTGATCAGCCCTTTTCTTGTTTTGAAATTTGCCGCGGGTCATCGAAGCTGCCTGAGGAACGGATCTTGGGTTCGCGCGGGAACGACGCGGACGCGGGCGTCCACGGCCAGGCAGCCGTCGGCCATCGCCAGCACCGGGTTCAGGTCGAGTTCGGCGACCTCGGGCAGGTCGTCGGCGAGCCGGGAGACTCGGAGCAGCACGTCGGCCAGGGCGTCGATGTCGGCAGCAGGCTGACCTCGGTATCCGTCGAGCAGCCGCGCGGCGCGCAGGCCGCTGATGAGCTCGCGGGCGTCCGCGTCGGTGAGCGGCGTGAGCCGGGCGGTGTGGTCGCCGAGCAGGTCCGTTGCGATGCCGCCCAGGCCGAACACCACCAGCGGCCCGAACACCGCCTCTTGCACGACGCCTACCAGCACCTCGACGCCGCCTCGCAGCATCGGCTGGACAACCACGCCGGTCAGCGCGTCGCCGAACTGGTTAGCCAGGTCCCGGTAGGCGGCCGCCACGTCGGTTCCTGTGCGCAGGTCAAGCTTCACCGCACCGGCCTCGGTCTTATGCACCAGGCCCTTAGCATCCGCCTTCAGCACTAACGGGCCCGCCTAGCGCCGCCGCGGCGGAGACAGCGTCTTGTTCGCTTACGGCCAGCACGGTCGAAACGAGCGGGATCCGGTAACATCCGAGCAGATCGCGGGTCACTCCGGCGGGCAGCCACCCACCTACCGGGTTCGTGTCAAGGAACGCGGCGACCAGCGCCCGCGCTGTGTCGCTGTGTACCTCGGCCAGTTCTGGCACCCGGCCTTGCTGGCGATTTCGCCACATGCCATAAGAGGCAGCGTGCCCGAGCGCCCTGGCTGCACCTTCGGGGTAGGCAAAGCTAGGAACCCGCGATCCTCTGCCCGTGAGCACGCGGACGTCGTCAGCCTGATCGAGTACCGAGGCGATGAGCGGCTTGGGCACTGTCGCGGAAGTGATGGCCTCGGTCAGATCTGCGACGCCCGTCGGCACGATAACAATGATCACGGCGTCCACGCTGTCTTCAGCCGCGACGGTCTCCAGGCAGGCGCGGAAAGCGGCCGCGTCGATCGCGGCCGAGGTGTCGACTGGGTTGGCGATGGTCCCGCCAGCGGGCACCAACTCGGTGAGTCGCTGCCTGGACGCCTCGGACAACGGGGCGAGCAGGAGCCCGTTGTCGCCACAGGCATCCGCGGCTAGCACCCCGGCGCCGCCCGCGTTGGATACGACCGCCACGCGTCGGCCGGCCGGGCATGGCTGGCAGGACAGGAAGGCGGCCGCGCCGATCAGTTCGCCCAGGCTTTTCGTAGCGACGACTCCGGCCTGCGCGAACAGGGCCTCGCGGGTGACCAGCGGGCTGGCCGCAGCGGCCGTGTGTGACTGGGCCGCGCGCTGGCCGTCGGCGGACCGGCCGCCGACGACGGTGAGGACGGGCATCCGCTGGCTGACCCGCCTGGCCGTCCTGGCGAACTTGCGCGGGTTGCCGAACGACTCCAGATACAAGACCGCCATCGCGGTTTGCTGGTCTTGTTCCCACCAGGTCAGCAGGTCGTTGCCGGAGACGTCGTATTTGTCGCCCATGGACACGAACGACGAGACCCCGATGCCGAGCCGCGACAGGTGCTCGGCGATGGAGACCCCGAGGCCGCCCGACTGGACCGCCAGGCCCGCCGTCCCGCTTTGCAGCTGGTCCCGTCCGAAGGTGGCGTCTAGGCCGATGCCTGGTACCGCGATGCCGAAGCAGTTCGGGCCGACGAGCCGCATCCCGTACTCACGGCAGGTCGCCAGCAACGAAGTGCCGAGGTCGCCCAGGTCCGAGGTGATAACCACCAGCGAGCGGACACCGCGGCGGCCGCACTGCTCGGCCACCTCGGGTACGCCGACGGCGGGCACGGCGACGACCGCAACGTCGATGTTCTCAGGCAGGTCAGCGACCACACGGGTGCATGGCAGGCCTTCCAGTACGTCGGCGTGCGGGTTGACCGGGTAGACCCGGCCGCCGAAGCCGCCGGCCACGATATTGTGCAGTACCCGGGCGCCGACAGAGCCGACCCGTCGGCTTGCCCCCACGACAGCGATGGACTGCGGTTCCAGCAGGTGCCGCAAGCTCGCGGCATCGGCGTAGCTCTCCCGGCGCGATACCGCGTCTAGGTAGGTCGCCAGGGTCGTGTCGCCCTCGTCGGCCGGGAGCGGGATGGTCAGATCGACGACTCCGTCGAGCAGTTCCCGGTGGACGGGCAGCCCAGCGGCGGCGAACACCTTGAGCATCGACGTGTTCTCGGCCAGGGTCTCCGCGGTGAACGCGCGGATCTGATGCTGGCGGGCGATGGACACCAGGTGGTCGAGCAGTAGGGTGGCGATCCCGTGGTGGTGCATGGAGTCGACTACAGCGAACGCCACCTCGGCCGTGTCGCCGTGGCCGGCGACCTCATAGCTGGCAACGCCGACGACAGCGTCGCCGTGCCACGCGAGCAGCGACTCATGGCCAGGCTCCGGTGCCCGGCACACGCGCCGAGCTTCGTGCTCGGCGTTCACTGGACTCATGCTGAAGAACCTCAGGTACATGTTGTCTACTGACATCGCAGCGTGCATCGCGCGCACCGCGTCGGCGTCGCACGGCCGGGCCGGGCAGATCCGCACGGTGCTTCCGTCGGTGAGGAGTGCGTACACGCCCGCGGCCAGATCGGCCGTGGCGGTAATCTCATCGCTCATATCTCTAGGCTGCCAGGCCGCCCTCGCCGCGGCACGGGTCCCCGGGCCCGCATCACCGGGACCTTTGGCCCATGCGTCGCCTGCCGGTCACAGGGCATGATGCAGACATGACCGGACCAGTCGTGCTGTCCAGAACCGGTTTGGATGACCTGATCGCCGCGTTGATCATCGGCGGCTACCGAGTGATCGGGCCGACAGTGCGTGACGAGGCGATCGTGCTCGCCGAGTTGAGTTCGGGCGCGGACCTGCCGGCGGGCTGGGGCGTGGACGCGGCCCCTGGCCGCTACCGGCTGAGTCAGCGCGCCGACCAGGCGGTATTCGGGCATTCGGCCGGCCCGCAGTCGTGGAAGCAGTTCCTGCACCCGCCGCGCAGACTGCTGTGGTCGACCGACGGCGAGGCGTTCGCGCCGACCGAAGATGCGAAACGAGGACCACTCGCGTTCCTCGGGGTTCGCGGGTGCGATCTGGCCGCCATCGCGACATTGGGAACCGTGCTTGATGGTGGCAGCCACCGTGACACTGCCTACGCCCGGCGTCGTCAGGGCCTGTTCGTCGTGGCGGTTGGCTGCACCGAACCCGGCGGGGTCTGCTTCTGCGCGTCGATGGGCACCGGGCCCGCCCCTGGTCCCGGGTATGACCTTGCGCTCACCGAGCGGATCGACAGCGCCGGTCACCGGTTCGTCGTGGAGGTCGGCAGCCCGGGGGGTCAGCGGATAGTCGACCTGGTCAGTCACAGGGCCGCGGCCGACAGCGAGGTCGCTGAGGCTCGCGCGGCGGTGCAGGCGGCCTCCGAACGAATGGGCCGGCAGATGCCGGAGATCGACATCCGTGACCTGCTAGCCCGCAGCCGCGAGTCACCGCTCTGGGAGCAGGTCGCCGACAGGTGCCTGACCTGCGGCAACTGCACGATGGTGTGCCCGACCTGCTTCTGCACGTCCACCGAGGACGTCAGCGACCTGACCGGCGAACACGCGGAGCGGTGGCAGCACTGGGCGTCCTGCTTCGAGACCGACTTCTCCTACCTGCACGGCGGTAGCGTGAGGTCCTCTGGCGCCAGCCGGTACCGGCAGTGGATGAGTCACAAGCTGAGCACCTGGTATGACCAGTTCGGCGGGTCAGGCTGCGTCGGGTGCGGGCGCTGCATCGCCTGGTGCCCGGTGGGGATAGATATCACCGAAGAAGTCGGAAAGCTCGCCGAAATGGACGAACGCGGTGACGGAGAGGCGAGTCCGGATGGCCAGCACCTCGATGGCTAACGCTGAGCTGCTCGCCAGCGTCGCGCCGTTCAGCCGGCTGACGGCCGCGCAGCTATCGGCGGTGGCGGCAACCGGACGCGAGATCGCCCTCCCCGCCAGCGCGATCATCTTCAGCGAAGGTCAGGACGCGTCCGGATGCTGGCTGATCCTGTCCGGCCAAGTGGCGCTTGGCACCTACGTGCCCGGGAAAGGCCAGGTCGTGGTGCAGACGCTCGGACCAGGAGATCTGCTCGGCTGGGCCTGGCTCGTGCCACCGCACTACTGGCACTTCACCGCGACGACCGGCTCCAGCCTCAGCGCGATCAAATTCGACACCGAGCGGTTGCGCGCGCTCGCCGATGGCGATCCGGCCCTCGGGTACCCGCTGTCGCTCGGATTGTTCGAGGTTGTCGTGGCTAGGCTCCAGCACACCCGATCCCGGGTGCTCGACCTGTACAGGAACCCCCGTGGACAGTGACCCGGCGATGCCGGTCCCTTATCGGGTGGCCGACAGCCAGGATGAGACCCGTGACTCGGTCTCGTTGCGACTTGAGCCGGTTGGCGCCGCGCTTCCT
This sequence comes from uncultured Actinomycetota bacterium, assembly GCA_963769145.1. Classification (GTDB taxonomy): domain Bacteria; phylum Actinomycetota; class Actinomycetes; order Streptosporangiales; family Streptosporangiaceae; genus Chersky-822. Next base: position 783,552 of record CAVYKS010000004.1, on the reverse strand, counting down.
GCGTTCAAGCCCGGTCAGTTCACCATGCTGTACCGGCACGGGGTCGGCGAGATCGCGATCTCGATCAGCGGCGACCCGGCGGTGGGCGACGGGTCGCTAACGCAGACCATCCGCGATGTCGGAGCGGTCAGCCGTGCGCTCTGCCAATCCAGGCCAGGAGATGTGATCGGCGTGCGCGGCCCGTTCGGTACCGGCTGGGGCCTGGAAGAGGCGATCGGCAGCGACCTGCTGATCGTGGCGGGTGGCGTCGGCCTGGCGCCGTTGCGACCCGTGGTGCTCGGCGCGCTCGCCCGCCGCGCGGCCTACGGCCGGGTCACGCTGGTAGCCGGGGCTCGCAGCCCGGAAGACTTCCTGTTCCGCGGGCAGCTCACCGCCTGGGCCGATGACCCGCGCATCGACGTGCGGCTCACCATCGACCTGCCAGCGGCTGGCTGGGACGGGCCGGTCGGTTTCGTCACCGAGCCGCTGAGCAGGGTGGACGTTGACACCGCGCGGACCGTGGCGTTCGTGTGCGGACCAGAGCCGATGATGCGGTTCTCCGCCCGAGTTCTGCTCGGCAAGCATGTCCCTGCCCGCGGCATCAGGATCTCGCTTGAGCGGAACATGCAGTGCGGCATCGGGTTGTGCGGGCACTGCCAGTTCGGGCCGCTGCTGGTCTGCCGGGACGGGCCGGTCGTCGACTACGAGCTCGCCGAGCCGCTACTGGCCACGAGGGAGTTGTGAGATGGGACCGACGCTCGCCGTATGGAAATTCGCGTCCTGCGACGGATGCCAGCTCACGCTGCTCGACTGCGAGGACGAGCTGCTGGCCCTAGCCGGGCAGGTCACGATCGCGCACTTCCTCGAGGCGTCGAGCCAGGTGCTACCTGGTCCCTACGACTTGTCGCTGGTGGAGGGCTCAATCACGACAGCGGCCGACGCGGAGCGGATCAAGCAGGTCAGGGCGCAGTCCAAGGTGCTGGTCACCATTGGCGCATGTGCGACCAGCGGAGGCATCCAGGCGCTGCGCAACTTCGGCGACGTTGATGAGTTCCGGTCAGTGGTCTACGCAAGCCCGCAGTACATCGACGCGCTGGCTACGTCGACGGCGATAGCCGACCATGTGCCGGTGGATTTCGAGCTGCGCGGATGCCCGATCGACAAGGGTCAGCTCGTCGAGCTGATCACCGCTCTCCTGGCCGGTCGCAAGCCGCAGATACCCGACACCAGCGTCTGCACGCAGTGCAAGCGGCGAGGGCTGACCTGCGTGATGGTCAGCCACGGGACGCCGTGCCTCGGCCCGGTCACCCACGCCGGGTGCGGCGCTCTGTGCCCGGCGGTCGGCCGCGGCTGCTACGGCTGCTTCGGCCCGATGACCGGCGCGAACCTGCCAGCGCTGACCAGGCAGCTACACGAGGGCGGCATGAGCCCGCGAGCGGTCGACCTGGTGCTGACGACCTTCAACGTGGCGGCACCCGGGTTCGCGAGACGGGACAGCCAATGACGCCACGCAGCCGGGAGCTGACTGTCAGCGGGCTCGCGCGGGTCGAGGGCGAAGGCGCGCTCCGCATCGTGCTCGCTGACGGTCAGGTCAGCGACGTGCAGTTGCGGATCTACGAGCCGCCCAGGTTCTTCGAGGCATTCTTGCGCGGCAGGCAGCACACCGAGGTCACCGACATTACGTCGAGGATCTGCGGCATCTGTCCCGTGGCCTATCAGACCAGCGGCTGGCAGGCGATCGAGGATGTCTGCGGCGTCACCGTCGACGACCGGATCACCGCGTTGCGCCGGCTGCTCTACTGCGGTGAATGGATTTCCAGCCACACCTTGCATGTGTACTTTCTGCACGCGCCCGACTTTCTTGGCCATCCCGACGCAGTCGCGCTCGCTAAAGCGCACCGCGATGTCATCGAGCGCGGGCTGCGCCTCAAGAAGGCGGGCAACGCCGTGCTTGAGGCGATCGGCGGCCGGGCGATTCACCCCGTCAACACCAAGGTCGGCGGCTTCTACCGCGCCCCGGCTAAAGCGGACCTCATGCCGCTCGCCGAGCAGCTCAGGCGGGCGCTCGATGACGCTTTGGCGACCACCCAGTGGGTGGCGGGCTTCGACTTTCCTGACTCCGAGCTCGACTGCGATCTGCTAGCGGTGACTAAGCCGGGCGAGTACGCGATTGAGTCCGGCACGATCACGTCGGCCAGCGGGCTGGCATGTGCGCCGGAAGATTTCAGCACGCATGTTGCCGAGCATCAGGTGCCGCACTCGACCGCGCTGCATGCCACGCTGGACGGCGGGCTCTTTCTCACCGGCCCGCTGGCCAGGTACACGATCAGCTCAGGGTCGCTGTCGCCGGTGGCCAGGCAGGTCGCTGATGCGGCCGGTCTCGGCGCGACCTGCCGCAATCCGTTCCGCAGCATCGTCGTCCGCGCCGTGGAGACCGTCTACGCGGTCGGCGAGGCGCTGCGGATTATCGACTCCTATGAGCCGCCCGATCCGCCGTCCGTTGACGTGCCGCCGGTGGCCGGGGTCGGCCATGGCGTCAGCGAGGCGCCTAGGGGACTGCTCTATCACCGCTATGAGCTCGGCGAAGACGGGCTGGTGCGAGCGGCGACCATCGTGCCGCCGACCTCGCAGAACCAGGCTGCGATCGAGGCCGACCTGCGCGGCGTCGCCGCGGCCGGACTGCACCTGCCCGACGACGAGCTCACGGCTGCTTGTGAGCGGTGCGTCAGGAATTACGACCCATGTATCTCCTGCTCCGCTCACTTCCTCAAAGTCCAGGTTGACCGGCAGTGAGGCGGGCCGGTGGCGCAGTGCTGATCGGTGTCGGCAACGCCTACCGGCGGGACGACGGCATCGGCCCGGCGCTCGCCGCCGCGATCAGCGCGCAGAGCCCGCCCGGCGTAACGGTCCTGACCTCGGACGGAGAGCCCAGCCGCCTGCTCGACGCGTGGTCGGGCGCCAGCCTCGCCGTCGTGGTCGACGCCGTTTGCGAAAGCGGCGTGCCCGGCCGGATTCACCGCTATTTCTCGCCTGACGGCCAGCGCGCAGACTGGATTCCTGGGGCCGCGGCGAGCACGCACGGTCTTGGGGTCGAAGAGGCCGTCCTGCTCGGGCAAGCGCTGGACCGGCTGCCCGAGCGGCTGGTCGTGTTCGCGGTGGAAGCATCGGATACGGGCTACGGCCCTGGTTTGTCCAGGGCCGTAGCCGCCTGCTTGCCCGGGCTGACCAGGCTCGTGCTCGCCGAACTCGGGTCCGGCTAGAGCTGCCGGCCCACGATCGCGGTGAGGTCGGTTAGCCGGCAGGTGTATCCCCATTCGTTGTCGTACCAGCCGAACACCTTGGCCAGGGTGCCGGAGGCCTGGGTCAGCGGCGAGTCGAAGACGCACGAAGCGGGGTCGCCGATGATGTCACGCGAGACCAGCGCGTCGGTGCTGTACCGCAACACGCCTGCCAGCGGGCCGTCGGCGGCCTGCCGGAAAGCGTCGTTGACCTCGTCGGCGGAAGCCGCCTGGCGGAGAACCACCGTCAGGTCGGTGAGAGACCCGTCTTCGACCGGCACGCGGAGCGCTACCCCGTCGAGCCGGCCGTTGAGCGCGGCGATCACCTGCCCGGTGGCCCGGGCCGCCCCGGTCGTGGTCGGGACGATGCTGATCGCCGCGCTCCGGGCCCGGCGCAAGTCCTTGTGCGGGGCATCGAGCAGAGCCTGATCGCCGGTGTAGGCGTGCACGGTGGTCATGAAGCCGTTGACGATCCCGAACGAGTCGTTCAGTACCTTGGCCATAGGAGCGACACAGTTGGTGGTGCAGGACGCGTTGGAGATCACGTCGTGCCGGTCCGGGTCGTACTCGCTGTCGTTGACGCCGATCACGATTGTCACGTCGGCGCCCTTGCCGGGTGCGGACAGCAGGACCTTACGCGCGCCGCCTTTGAGGTGCACAGCCGCGGCGTCCCTGGCCCGGAACCGGCCAGTTGCCTCGATCACGACGTCGGCGCCGAGTTTGCCCCAGTCGATAGCAGCAGGATCATGGTGCGCAAGCACGGGGATGTGCGCGCCGCTGACCTCGATCGCGTCGGCCGAGCAGCTCACCGGTGCCGCCAGCCTCCCGTACGTCGAGTCGAACTCAAGCAGATGCGCCAGGGTTCGGGCATCGGTGATGTCGTTGACGGCGACGACATCGATGTCGTCGAGCTCGAGCGACCTTCTCAGATAGGCGCGCCCGATCCGGCCGAAGCCGTTGATTCCCACTCGCACGCTCATTGTTCTTCTCCTGCCGGCTGGTTGGTGGTGTGGCTGGCGAGCCGCTCAGCGCGCTCCTTGACGCCCAGCAGCATCTTGCGTTCCATGATCAGGCTGCCGGGCTCCATGACGTAGGTGTTGACGGCCCGGGTCAGCGGTGAGCCGCTGGCCGCGTTGATCCGATTCCTGCTGATCAGCCTGGTGTGACGGCCGTTGGGCGTCAGCGAGAACGCCCAAACCCAGTTCCCGTCGACCGAGCGGAACACCAGGGCTCGTTCCGGCTTGAGAATCGCGACCCGCAAGACGGGGCCGCGCGCGCCGAGCCGCTGCTCGTCGCCCACCGCAAGGTTCTGGTGCTCGGATGGCGCGGGTCATCAGGCCCTTGTGGTTGATGCTCATCTGAACCACATCCCTTCGGGATGCCGCATGCTGCATCCCGACGCTGGATGACTCCTTTGTCGTTACCAGGTTCATCCGGCACAGGGTGGTGGGCATAGGGACAAAGGTCACCTGCGTCAAGCCTGAAGGCCCTACCACGCGCTCTTGCCGAGGCGAAGCCGCTGACCCTAAGGTCCGCTGATATCAGGCCTTACTTCCCTACTGAGATCGCCTTCTGGTCTCAAAGCTGAAGATGTTGCACCCGCCTTTGGTGGGCATCTTGGTGAGGGAGGTAACTTCGATGAGCACGGCGAGTAACTCGTCATCGCTTTACCGCGAGGGCGTGATCAGCGACAGGCCACCGCTAGCCTACCCAGCGACGCTCGCGGCACTGACTCGGTGCGCGGTCAACACGGTGCGGCTGCTGGCGGGCAAGCGCACGCACCTGCCTCGCAACCATGTAGGCATGCGACTTCACTTTGCCGACGGCACGTCAGCGCGAGTGTACCGGGAGACCGTGCTCGACCGAGGTTTCACCGAAGACGCGTGCGTGCTTGTGGTGGAGTTCAAGCTGCGGGCCGTGCGAAGCTGGGGCCACGCTCTCTTCCGCTGGGAGAGCTTGCTCAATACGCCGCTGTTCGTCGGTTTCCCCGGCTTTGTCTCGAAGCTGTGGCTGACCAGTGACCAGGACGACCGCTACCGCGGTCTGTATGAGTGGGACGGTCCGCAGCGGGCCGAAAACTACGCCCGCGCGCTGTGGCGGGTGCTCGCGCTGGTGTGCGTGCCCGGCTCGATCCACTACGTCGTGCTACCAGGGCGGTGCCGGGCCGAGGTGCTCGCCAGCCTGCGGCCAACTCACCTCGTAACCGAGCCAAACGCCTGGTGGAGCGCGGTCGAGATCTCGTGACGCCGACGGCATGATGTGGCCCGGCAGGCTAGGGACCTAGGTCACAGGCTTGCGGCGACGGATGCCTCTAGCTAGTTAGGTCCGGCTCACAGTTGACTAGTGGTCGGCAGATGACCGGCAGTGGCCGGGAATCAGGAGGAGACTCGCGATGGACTGCGTTACCGAGCCGAAAATACTGGTAGGCGTCGATGGATCCGCAGGTTCTGTGCGAGCGCTGCGCTGGGCCGCGGACGAGGCACGGCAAAGGCACGGACAACTTCGGGTCGTGCTGGCGTGGGAGCCCGCCTACCTGGCCAGTTATTCATCTGTCACAGCGCACGCTGATCGGGGCGAGCAGGAACTAGCAGCGCAGGCGGCACTGGCGAAAACGCTGCGCGCGGCGTTCGCTGACGACACGCCCAGCGACGTCCAGACCGTGGTGAAAGAAGGAGTAGCTGAGCGTGTCCTTGCCAGCGAGTCCTGCGCCGCTAACTTGCTCGTGCTGGGCTCAACGCCGAAGACGCCGCGATCGCCGGTCGGCCCGGTCATACGGGGATGCTTGAGCCAAGCGCGCTGCCCGGTCATGGTCATCGGCCAGTGCGAAGCACCCAGCGCTGGAGGGCGCCGCGGAATGGAACGCTCAGTTGCCTAGGCTTAGCGACTTTCTCAGCCGGTTCAGGCCGATCGGCGCGCCGGGTTCCGCGGCCAGAGCGGGCGTACCCGCCGATAGGGCGGTGGAGTTGCGGGCCGAACTTGATCCTGTCTTCACGCTGCTTGCCGCCACGAACGAGCGGTGCGCCACCGACACTGCCAACGGCCGTAAGCTCGCTGACCAGGTTACCGCGCAAGCCCAGGACCAGGCCGCGAGGATAGCCGCCGACGGGAAGGAACGAGCGATAGCGGCGCGATCGGTGGCAGCCGACGATGTACTCGGCGTCGCCAACGCCGAAGCGGTTCGGCTGCAAAGCGCCGGCACCGCCGCACTCCCCGCGTGGCCGCCAGAGGCAGACGTACTCACGCTGATCGAACTGGCGATCAGCTTCGTCAAATCATTGTCGCCCGACGAACTGCCAGAGCGAGATAAGGACGCCAAGGAATGAGCGCCGGCTGGGTGGCAGGTAGTGTTCGCGCGCGAGTATTGGCGGGCCGCCGGATTGGCGCGGCCGAGTGCAGGCGCGTGGCGATGTGCGGCTCGCTCGCCGGCGCGCTGGCGATGCTCGATACGACGCCTTACCGGGTCGGGCCGGCGTTCCGCAAGGTAGATTCGGGCGACCTGCGGCAGCAGCTCGGCGCCGCGCAGTTTGCGATCGCGGGTCGGGTGCTGTGGGATCTGCGGGTGCTGGCGGGCTGGCTGCCGCAGGGCGGCGCGTCGATCATGCGAGCGCTGGCCGGCTGGTTCGAGATTGCCAACGTTGCTGAGCGGCTACGCGAGCTGGACGGCGGCGAACCGGGCCAGTACTTCGAAATCGGCGCCCTGGCGACCGCCTGGCCGCGATTGCAGCGCGCGCCGACCTCCGCCGACATGAGGGCGATCTTGGCCGCGTCCGCCTGGAACGATCCGGGTGGTGACACAGCGGAGGCGGTGCAGGCCGGCCTGCGGGCGAGGTGGGCGCAGCGAGTCGCCCAGCTCGGGGAGCCGGCCAGAACGTGGGCGGCCGCTGCGCTGGCATTGCTCATCGCCGCCGAACCATCCGGCGCGGACCAGCCCGGCATCGCAGTTCTGACCTCCGTCGCCTCGTCCCTGCTCGGCCCGGCTGCGGGCGCGCCGACGGCGGCGGAGCTTGCGGCGGCGCTTCCTGGCCGGGTCGCGTGGGTGCTCAAACCGGGAACGTCCTCCGGTGACTTGTGGCGGTGCGAGGCAGGCTGGTGGGCCCGAGTGGAACGGGAAGGCCATGCGCTACTCGCCGGGACAGGATTCGACTACCAGCCCGTGATCGGCGCTGCCGTCGTGCTCGCCGCCGACGCGAGGCGGCTCTGCTCGGCGCTCGAGATCACAGCCCGCGGCGGCAACGGCATCGAGGTGTTCGATGCGGTGGCTTGAGCTGGCGTTGCCGGTCAGGATGACGCGGATTGCGCTGGTGGCCCCGGCCGGCGCGGTGCGCGACATGCTGGTCAAGGCCGGTAAGGCTGGCGCGGTGGAAATCGAGGCGGCGCCAGAGCTTGGGCAGGCTGCGCCCGCCAATGGGTCGCCTTCGACGGGTGCGGGACAGAGCCTGCTCTGCCAGTACGAGGCCAGCGCGGTGCGGGCGCACGGCGTCGAGGCTCTGCTCGGGTGGACTCCGGCCGACCAGGTCGGCGCGCTCGGCGAGGTGCTGGCCAAGATTGGATGTGCTGCCGTTCCTTTGCGCAGGCCGGACGGGATCGAGCCGCCGACGCTGGTGGCTGGCTCGGCCGGCCGGGCAGGCTTTGAGCCCGCTGGTGGCCACCTACGGTGTCGTTCCCTACGCGGACGTCAACCCAGCCTGGCTCGCCTGGGTCAGCTACGTTCTGATGTTCGGGATGATGTTCGGCGATGTGGGGGATGGTCTGCTGCTGATCGCGGCCGCGATCGCGATGAGATCCCGCGTACCGCGGCGCGCGGCCAGATACCGCGGCGCGTGGCCGTTCGTCGCAGGCGCTGGAGCTGCGGCGACCTTGTTCGGGTTCGCGTACGGTGAGTTCTTCGGGCCAACCGGCGTCATACCGACGCTCTGGCTTGATCCCATCGCGCGCCCGATACCGTTGCTGGTCGCCGGGCTTGGCGCGGGTGCGGCGCTGCTCGCGGGAGCGTACGCTCTCGGGGTGGTCAACCGGTGGCGGGAGGGTGGTTGGCGGGCGGCCCTCTACGCGCCGTCGGGTATCGCCGGATCTGCTTTGTTCCTTGGCATCGGTGTGCTAGCGGCCGGCTGGTATATCCATCTGCTGCCCGCGCTCGTTGCGGGAGCCGCGCTGGCCGCTGTGGCCTTGCTACTCGCCTTTGCCGGATTCCTGGCGGACGCCGGTGGCGGCGGCTATGGCCTGATGCAGGCTTGCGTCGAGGTATTCGACCTCGTGGTACGGCTCGGCTCGAATGTGGCGTCGTTCGCTCGGCTGGCGGCCTTCGGGCTCGCGCACGCGGCGCTCGGGCTCCTGGTCTGGGAGGGCACCCGCGCCTTGTGGCACCGGGGCGGAATTATGGCCGTGCTTTCTGTGGTGCTGATAGTCACCGGGACCGCGCTGGCCTTCGCGCTCGAAGGGCTGGTCGCGGCTGTCCAGGCGCTCCGGCTTGAGTACTACGAGTTGTTCTCCCGGATCTTCCTGACCCAAGGCAGGAAGTTCAGGCCGTGGCGGCTGAGCATCGACGATGACGATGCGCCGCCAGCAAATGACAGCGGACTGGCGACGGCGGGTACTTCCGGCGCCATCGCGGGACAGGAGGCGTGATGGTCATCTGGCTGCTCGGATTGCCGGTTATCGGGATCGGGGTCGTGCTGGCCCGGCTGGCTGGGCGGCATGGGCGGCGGGCCGGGTATCTGATGGCTGGCCTCGGCATCGTGGTGCTCGCCGCCGCCGTCGTGCTGCTCGCAGTCGCCGCCGGCCCAGCAGGCGTCAGCTCGGCGGCCACCGTCGCCACTGCGGCGAAAACTGCCGCCGGAGGGAACTCGGCCGCGTTGATCGGCGCCGCGATCGCGGTCGCGGGTTCCACGATCGGAGCGGGCATAGCCGTCGCGTACGTTGGGGCGGCCGCGCTCGCTGTGATGAGCGAACGGCCCGAGTTGTTCGGACGCTCGATGGTGATCGTCGGACTGGCCGAAGGAATAGCGATATACGGACTGATTGTCGGGATCATTTTGATCGGGAAGGCCTAAGCCGATGGCGCGGGCCGGCGCGATCGGCGAGCCGCTCCGGATCTACGGCTATGGTTTGGCCGGGGCGTTGCTCTATCCGGCGTCAGATAGGACCGAGGCCCTCCAGGTCTGGCACGACCTGCCGAACGATATCGCCGTCGTGGTGCTGACCGCCAGCGCCGCCGCGTGGCTGAGCGATGAACTGGCCGCCAAGCCGGACGTGCTGACGGTGACCCTGCCGGACGGGCGTGCGACATGACGCTGCGAGGCCAGCAGGAGGCGGCGCTCGAACCCGTTCGGTCAGCGCTGATCAGCCGCGCCGCAAGCGAATCGGCCAAGATGGTGGCGCAGGCGCGAAGCACGGCGACAGCGCTGCTCGCCCAGGCTGCGGCGGATGCCGACGAGGCGGTCGAGCAGGCAGCCGCGGTCGGCGCCGCAGATGCCAGGCTCGTCGCGGCGACCCAGCTCACCAGGACCAGGCGAGCGGCCAGGTCAGTCGTTCTCGGCGCCGAGCTCGACATCTACCAGTACCTGGCCGGACGAATCAGGACCGCCGTGCTGGCGTTGTCCGATGACAAGGACTATCCGGCGCTCAGGCGGCGGCTGGCCGAGATGGCGCTTGCGGCGGCCGGGCCCGGCGCGCGGGTCACCGACCACCCGGACGGCGGAGTGGTCGCGCGAGCGCCAGGCGTCGTCGTCGACTGCTCTTTGAGCAGGCTTGCCGACTGGGCAGTAGCCGCGCTTGACGGCCCGATACTGGCGCTCTGCCGCCAGCCAGGCTCGCCGTCTGCCACGGACATCGCGTCATGAACGCCGCCGGGGACGCCCGAGTCAGGCGGGTCAGCGGCCCGCTCGTCCAGGTCGCCGGCCTGGACCAGATCGCGATGGCCGAGATCGTGGAGGTAGGCCGCTACCGGCTGCCTGGCGAGGTCGTCGCCATCAGCGACGACATCGCGACGGTCCAGGTGTACGAGTACACCGGGGGTTGGGGCCTGGTGACGCGGCAACCGGAACCGGCCGGCCGCTGTCAGCGTCGCTCGGACCGCACCTGCTGGGCGCTGTGTTCGACGGCCTGCTCCGACCGCTAGCCGGCGCTGGCGTGTGGCTGGACCCAGCGGACGCGTCAGGATCGGTCGGCGAGCCGACTCTGGAGTACGAGTTCGTCCCCACTGCCAGCGATGGCGAGATCTTGTCCGCGGGTGCCTGCCTTGGCACGGTGCCGACCGAGGGCGGCGTGATGTACCGCGTTCTGGTGCCGCCTGGGCTGGCCGGTGCCGTCGCTGGGCGGAGGGCATCGGGTCCGCTGAGAGCCGACGACATCGTCGCGACCGTTGGTGGCGTGGCGGTACCGCTGATCAGCTCGTGGCCGGTCAGGCAGCCGAAACCGGTCGCTGAGCGCCTGGACCTCGACGGACCGCTCCAGACCGGGCAGCGGGTGGTCGACGTGCTTTTCCCGGTAGCCCGAGGCGGCACCAGCGCGGTCCCAGGCGGATTCGGCACCGGCAAAACGGTCCTATTGCAGCAGATCACCAAGTGGTGCGATGCCGACGTAATCGTCTACGTGGGCTGCGGTGAACGTGGGAACGAGCTGGCCGAGATGCTGACCGAGCTCTCGGCGCTTACCGACCCCCGCACCGGCGGCCCGCTCGCCGCGCGCACCGTCGTTATCGCGAACACGTCCAACATGCCGATGATGGCGAGGGAGGCTAGCATCTACAGCGCCGCGACGGTGGCCGAGCACTTCCGCGACATGGGCTTGCATGTGGTTGTCGTAGCGGATTCGACGTCCCGGTGGGCCGAGGCCCTGCGCGAGTTCTCGTCGAGAAACGGAGAGATGCCGGCCGAGGAGGGCTACCCGGCCAGCCTGGCCTCGGCGCTCGCCGCCTTCTATGAAGAGCTGGCCGGTTCACGACCTTGGGTGGCGACGAGGGTTCGATCACGATCATCGGTGCGGTGTCGCCGGCCGGCGGCGACATGACCGAGCCGGTGACCGCGTATACCGAGCGGTTCGTGCGCTGCTTGTGGACGCTGGACCGCGACCTTGCCTATGCCAGGCACTATCCCGCGATATCGTGGGCCGGGTCGTTCGCGCGCGACGTCGCGCTGATCGCGAGCTGGCGCGCAAGAAACGGTGATTCCGAATGGTCATCGCGACGATCCAGGATTGCCAGCGTGCTCGCCGAGGCCGACCGAGTGGGTGAACTCGCTGAGCTGATGGGAGTCACGGCGCTGCCGCCGCGTCAGCGGATGGCGATCCTGGCCGGACGACTGGCCAGGGAGGGAGTGTTGCAGCAGAGTGCGGTCAGCGCCGACGCTTACTGCGATCAAGGGCGAGCGGCGGCGCTTGTCGACGCGGTCCTCGGTGTGTCGGACCGCTGCTTGTCCATGGCCGATGCGGGGGTACCGGCCAGCCTGATAGAAGAGCAGGACTTCTCGCCCGTGCTGCGGGCCAAAGAGGATGCCTCCTCCCCCGAGGAGGTGCGGGAGCTGGCAGGCCAGGTCCTAGCTCGCCTCGACGCGCTCGTGCAGACACAAGGATCAGCGCGATGACTGAACTGGCGCGACCCGAATTCACGGCCGTCGGGCAGCTACGCGGCCCGCTGCTCGTCGTGCGCGGCGTCAAAGGCGTCGGCTGGGACGAGTTCGCCACGATCAGGGGAGTTGACGGCCAAGTCAGGCATGGTCTCGTACTTGAGGCCGATCGCGACATGGCGATTGTGCAGGTACTCGAAGGCACAGGCGGAATGGACCCAGCCGGAACGAGCGTGGAATTCTCTGGCAGCCCGCTGCGGATTGGGGTAGGAGCACAGTGGCTTGGCCGTGTTTGCAGTGGCCGGGGTGAGCCGAGGGACGGAGGTCCGCCGGTCCAAGGCGACGTTACTATGCCTGTCGCTGGCTTCCCGGTCAACCCAGTGATGCGGCTGCCGCCTGCCGAGCCGGTGCTGACGGGGGTCTCGGTGATCGACGAGCTGATGACGCTCGTGCGCGGCCAGAAGCTGCCTATCTTCTCCGTGGCCGGGCTGCCGCACCTGGAGCTAGCGGGTCAGATCGCGGCGCAGGCGTCGGCTGGCGGCGAGCCGTTCAGCGTCGTGTTCGCCGCGATGGGCCTCACCCATGTGGACGCATCGGCCATCAGGGTGGTTCTCGAAGAGCGCTCGGCAGCGGGAGAGCTTGTGCTCTTGCTGAACCTCGCAGACGAACCGGTGATCGAGCGGATATTGACACCGCGTCTGGCGCTGACGATCGCCGAGCATCTTGCTTTCAGCATGAAAAGGCATGTGCTCGTTGTGATGGCCGACATGACGAGCTACTGCGAAGCCCTGCGCGAGGTGTCTATGGCCAGAGGCGAACTGCCCGCACGCCGCGCGTACCCCGGCTACCTGTACAGCGACTTGGCATCGCTCTACGAGCGTTGCGGCCGGATCGTCGGCCTCCCCGGCTCGCTCACGCTTGTACCGGTGCTGACCATGCCAGCAGGGGACATCACTCACCCGGTGCCTGATCTCACCGGATACATCACCGAGGGCCAGATCGTGCTGTCCGGCGAGCTGCAGGCGCGCGGGATCTATCCGCCGGTCGACGCGCTGTCATCGCTGTCCAGGCTCATGCGGCACGGTGCTGGAGCGGACAAGACTCGAGACGATCACCTCGACGTGGCGGCTCAGACGCTCTCTGCGCTGGCCGCCTCCAAGAGGGCGCGCGAGCTGGCCGAGCTTATCGGCAGCGCCGCGCTCAGCGAGTCGGACCGGAGGTATGCGATGTTCGAAGGCGAGTTCGAGCACCTGCTCGTGGACCAGGGTCCGGCCGAGAGCCGCACGCTCGACCAGACACTGCGGCGGGCGTGGCAGGTGCTCAGCGTGCTGCCGCGCCGCGAGCTGACGATGATCTCACCCGCGATGATCGACAAGTACTACCAGCCGGCCAGCGAGCGGTCGTGAGCGCGGCCCGGCTGAAAGTGCCGCCCGGCCGCGCCGGGCGGCTGCTGCTTGACCGGCGTCTACGTGTCGCCCGCCGAGGCGCTGACCTACTTGACCGCAAGCTGCGGATCCTCCTAAGTCAGCTAGCCGAGCTGGAAGATGCCGCCGAGCGGACCGGTGCGCAATGGCGGGCGGCGGCAGCCGAAGCCGACCGCCTGCTGCTCATCGCCGCGCTGCTCGGCGGTCAGCGAGCCATCGGGCTGGCCGAGGCCACTAGACCCGCCGACGTGGAGATCAAGTTCGCGGTCACGATGGGGGTGAGGTATCCGGTTGAGGGCAGTTGCAAGCTGCCGTCCAGGCCGGTCAGCTGGTCCGCCCTGACCGTCGAGCAAGCACGAATCGCGCACCACAATGCGCTCGCCGCGGGCGTCAGGCACGCTGTAGCGGCGAGCGCCGCACGAATAGTCCAGGCCGAGAGCATGGAGACCAGGTACCGGCTGCGCGCCATCACCGAGCGGCTGATCCCCGGACTGGAGCAGGCAAGCGCGCGGGTCACGCAGGCGATCGACGAACTCGAGCGTTCCGACAGCTCCCGACTTCGGCGACAGGCGAGCCAGGACCCGAGCAGGCTGGCTGGCTAGCTGCCCGGGTTCGTGGCGTCGATGTCGATGGCGACGACGTACAGGTGAGTACCCTGGGGGCTTACCTTCTCGACTTCTGTGATACGGATGGGTATCTGCGGGTTGGAGTGGTGGATGGGCCAGGAGATGCCCACGCCGAACGTGAGGACGCCTTCGAAGTCACCGGCTTGCGCCCAGCTGGTCATCCGGGTAAGCCCGAGGTTGGCCGGCGGTTCGGTCTGGATCGATGAGCTGCCTTGGCCGGTGTGTGCCTGGGCTTGGCGGAAGGTCACCTTGAGCGCGCCGTCCCCCGCCAGCGCTATGGGCTTGCCGGCTGGATCGCTGGTCAGCGGGCCGGTAAAGCTGACTTGATAGCTCGGGAAAGCGGTCCTGAACGTGAACGACATCCTGTTGTAATGCGGTTCGCGGCCCAATTCTGGATGGTCGCCGGCGTTGATCGCGATCAGCGTGGGCATGGGCGGTACCGGGTAGGTGTGCTGGATGGTCGCCGGTCGGCCAGCGTCGTTGGGCCAATGCCACGGATAGCTGGTGTGGGAGAAGATGATCGTGTAGCCGGGTACCGATGATGAGGCCGACGGGGCTGGTGCCGCGGTCCGCGTCGGGGTAGGTCCGGGCCCCGCCGGTGAGCCTGACGCGCTGGGCGGGGCAGTGCTGCCGCATCCCGTCAGAGCCACCGCGGCGCAGGTTATGACGAGCAAGCCGGCCGCTTGCGCTTTGAACATCGTTTTCATGACAACCTCCGGGTGACAAGAGGCCCTTTCGTACGGGCCAGTCTCTTAAAGTCTTCTTCAGCCAAATGCCGATCTACCAGGGCAGAAAGACCTGATATCGCAAGTCTTCGGGCCTGTTCATAATTTCGGGACCAATTGCCCTGCGTAATGAGACCTTTCGCCTTTTCCCGGACCGGCGGTCAGGTAGCAAAATCGAAGGTATTAATGACGTCTTTACCAGCCCGCGAAGAGGTGGTTCCAATGCGTGCGATAGACAGCGGCGACGAGCAGCGCGGCGGCCAGCGTTCCCGCCACGCCATCATCCGCACCGTCCGCCACCGGAGAGCTGGCGGCCTTCCTTTCCGCCGCCGGACAGGCGGACAGCCGGCTGCACCATGCCGCTGCGCTGGTCAACGCCGACATCGGCACCACGTCGATGCGCTTCACCCCGGCGACTCTGGCTGCGGTCCGAGCGCTCGGTAATACCTCGGTCGCCAGCGGCATCCCGGCCGGCCTGCCCGGCGGGCTCTTTCGTGATGTCCTGGTCGTCTACGGCGACCTTTCGTCGCGGACCGGGGCTTTCAACGGGGTCCGGCTCTTCGGGAACTCTGGTCACGAAATGCCGATCGGCGGGCAGGACGCCAAGAACGTGCTCCGAGGCTTGCACAACGGAGCGGCTGCCGCCGCCCGCTTTGACGGCGACCTCGCCGCGGTGCGCTCCCTGGCCCAGCAGACCCCGCCGCCGACCGTCGCCGCCCCTGACTCCCGCGCCGCGGCCGAGCTTGCGCTGCGGCTCTACTCGATCGACAAGATAAACAACTGCAGCGAGGAATTCGGCGGATTCGCGCCCGCCCAGCTCGAGACGGTCATCTGGCAGCCGGCCAGCGGCCAGCATTCCCATCACTACCAAGGGACAATCGGCGGCGGCAGTTTCCACGCCGACTACAGCGCCGCGCACGGCTGGCAGATCTACATCAACGCCTGCTGAGACTGGCTGCTGGGGGCGAGTGGGCTGGAGATGCCGTGATGCGAGCCCGCGCGGGACTAACGTCCTGGCGGCAACGGTCGGTCGACTCTACGCCAGCGCTGTAGCCAGGTAAAGGCTAGCGGTAGCAGTGCGGCTGCCAAGCGATGGCGGCCCGTTCTAAGGAGCAGAAGATGCCCGGAATCATTGTAGGAGTCGACGGATCTGCCAATGCCAAGTACGCGCTGGAATGGGCGGTCAAGGAAGCTGCGGCAAAGCATGAGTCCCTGACTGTCATGACCGTCAACGAGGTTGCGGCCAGTTTCTGGACCCACCATCCGGTGACCGTGCCCGCCGACGAAGTCCTGCTGGACAAGGCGCGCAAGGCTGCCACCGACCTGGTGGACAAGGCCGTCGCTGAACTCGGCGAGTCGGGTCCGGCTTCGGTCACCGTACACGCGATCAACGGGTTCGCCGCCGACGAACTCGTCAGCGCGTCGCGGGACGCCGACTTGCTCGTCGTCGGGGCACGTGGCGGCGCACAGGGTGGCGGTTTGGCCCAGCATATGCCGCTCGGCTCGATCAGCAATAAGGTTTTGCACCACTCCGAATGCCCCGTCGTGGTCGTGCCCGTTCCGCGAGCCGGTTAAAGCGGAATCTCCGCCAAATCTAGTCGATCGCCAAGAGGAGGGTGCCGGAGTTGAGCCCGGTACCCTCCGCTTCCCAACGTGTGACTTTCATCAGCTGAAGGGATGTTCACGATGAGAGCATTCGCGATTACG
This sequence comes from uncultured Actinomycetota bacterium, assembly GCA_963769145.1. Taxonomy (GTDB): domain Bacteria; phylum Actinomycetota; class Actinomycetes; order Streptosporangiales; family Streptosporangiaceae; genus Chersky-822. The sequence continues at coordinate 767,252 of CAVYKS010000004.1, read as the reverse complement.
CACCGACACATACTTGCCGCCTGCTGCCTGGCGGCAAGCTGATCGGCGCTCCGGCCGGCCGAGCCAGCAACACCCCGCCCGCACTGCTTACACTCGGACCCGGCTCGACAGCGCACGCCATCCTGGCCGTCAGCGACGTGCTCATCGGCGACAACTGCCAGCATCACCAACTGCAGGTGCACTGGGTCCAGGTCTACCCACCAGACCAGTACAGCGCGATGTTCGCCGCGTTGAGCCGGCAAGGCTGCGCAGATCGGTCGCTCGTCACCATGCACGTGAACACGGTCGCCAACGGGTCATGAACCCCATGTCCAGTTCCGGATTTCGGGCATGTCCTGGCCGTGGGTGTCTGGTGCGACGATAAGTGACTGCGTCACCAGGCGGGAGGTCGGCCCCGCGATGTGTGACTTGCGCTGCGGTCTTACCGGCAAACCCTGGCTGCGATCGGTTAAGTGCGGGAGCATTCGGTGATGGTGGTGCCGTCGCTGGATCGGCAGCAGGTCCTGGCCGAGCTTAAGAGTTCCGCTCGCGGGCTTTCGGCCGATGAGGCAGCGGCGCGGCGAGCGGAGGTAGGTTCCAACCAGTTGCCGGCAGCGCGCCGCCGGCCGGTTCTTGCCGAATTCGCGTCTCAGTTCGCAAATATGTTCGCCGTGGTGCTGATGGTCGCCGCGGTGATCACTTTCTTGGCCTATACCCTCAGCAGTCCGCCGGATTCTGCCGACCTCGAATTGGCGATCGGGATTGTGGGAGTGGTGCTGCTGAACGCTGTGATCGGTTTCGCGCAGGAGCATGCTGCCGAACGAACGGCTGAGGCGCTGCAAGCAATGGTGCCGTCGGTGGCGCGCGTTATCCGGGGCGGCGAGCTGACCGAGATCCCCGCCGCTGACCTGGTCCCGGGTGACCTGGTCGTGCTTGATGCGGGAGATGCCATCTCGGCCGATTGCCGGCTGATTGATGCCCATGACCTGATGGTAGAGATGGCGGCCCTGACCGGTGAGAGCCTGCCGACGCCGAGGATCTCCGACGCCGTGCAACAGACGCGGGCCGCTGATGCGCGCAATTGTGTGTTCATGGGCACGTCGGTCGTTAACGGCAGCGGCCGGGCTGTGGTGTTCGCGACTGGTCTGGGAACAGAGTTCGGCCGGATTTATCGGCTGACGGCTGAGGTGCCACGCGAGGATAGCCCGCTGCAGCGTGAGGTGACAGTGATGGCACGGCGGGTTGCTGTCGTCGCGATCGCGGCGGGAATGGGCCTGTTCGCCGTTCGTGCCGCGGTCAGCCATTCGGTGGTCGGGTCGTTTGTGTTCGCTTTGGGTGTCATGGTGGCGCTGGTACCCGAGGGACTTCCGGCCACGATGTCGGTGTCGCTAGCTGTGGCGGTGCGGCGGATGGCCCGCCGCAATGCGCTAATCAAACGGCTCACGGCTGTGGAGGCGCTGGGGTCGACGACCGTTATCTGCACGGATAAGACGGGGACGCTGACCAAGGCCGAGATGACGGTCCAGGCCGTATGGGAGTCCGGCCGGACGCATGGCGTGACCGGGGTGGGTTATGCGCCGCAGGGGGAAGTCACCGAAGCGGACGCCGCCGCTGCGGTGCTGCGGGCAGGGGCACTGTGCTGCGATGCTCGCCTCTTGCGGCCCGAACCTGAGCGCCGGCTCGGCTGGCGCGTGCTCGGCGATACGACCGAGGGCGCGATTGTGGTCGCCGCGGTCAAGGCCGGCATTGATCTGGCGGGCGAGGAGGCCCGCACGCCCCGGGTTGCCGTCTTCCCCTTCGATGCCGACCGCAAGCTGATGAGCACCATCCACCGGCTTAACAACGGATCATTCGAAGCATGCGTCAAAGGGTCACCCCAGGCCATGCTGGAGCGCTGCGTCGCCGTCCGGTGGCGTGACCGGGACGTGCCGCTCGATGAGACGCTGCGCACGCAGGTAGCGAGCGCTAACGACGCATTGGCGGAAGGCGGGCTCCGCGTGCTCGCGGTGGCGAGACGAGGCCTGGAGACCGGCCGCCCGGCGGGTTCCCAAGCCGAGCGTGAGCTGACGCTGCTCGGCCTGGTGGCCATGTCGGACCCTCCCCGACCCGAGGTCGTGGACGCGGTAACCGCGTGCCGTCGGGCGGGCATCCGGATCTACATGATCACTGGTGACTACGGTCTCACGGCCGAGGCCATCGCCCTGCGAGTCGGGATCATCGGCGATGGCCCCGCGCGGATAGTCGACGGCAGCGATGTCGACGCCATGAGTGATGACGAGATCGCCGGTGCGGCGGGGACCGAGCAGCTGCTGTTCGCGAGGGCGAAACCAGAGCACAAGATGAGGATCGTCGCCGCGCTGGAGGACCGCGGGGAAGTGGTAGCCGTAACCGGCGACGGCGTCAACGACGCCCCGGCGCTGAAACGGGCCAGCATCGGTGTGTCAATGGGCGAGGGTGGCACGGACGTCGCCCGGGCCGCATCCGTCATGATCCTGCTCGATGATTCGTTCGCTTCGATCGCGGCAGCCGTGGAACTCGGTCGCACCGTCTACCGGAACATCCGAAAGTTCCTGATCTACCTATTCAGCCACAACCTGGCCGAGCTCGCGCCTATCCTGGTGGCGGTCTTTGTCGGGTTTCCGCTGGTTCCACTCAGCGCCCTGCAGGTTCTCGCGATCGACCTGGGTTCCGATGTGATGCCTGCCCTGGCCCTCGGCACCGAGCCCACCGAGCCGGGCACGATGTCCCGCCCGCCCCGGTCGCGGGGAGAACACCTGTTCAACTGGGCGGTGGTGCGGCGGTTCTGCTTCCTCGGGTCGATCCAGTCGGCAGGCGTGGTGGCCGCGTTCTTCTGGCGCATCCACACCGCCCACCTGCCGTTCAGCGCGTTCACCGCATCCAATCCGACCTACCGGGAAGCACTGACGATGACGCAGGCCGGGATTGTTGTCAGCCAGTCTTCAACAGCTTCGCCGTGCGAACCGAGGAGCAGAGCATCCTGCGGGTGGGCGTCTTCTCCAATAAGCCGCTCGTATTCGCCGGTCTCTTCGGGATTTTCTTCGTCTCGTGCATTAGCTACGTTCCTGCCCTGCAGGCAGTGTTCAACACGGCGCCGCTGCGTGCGAGCGACTGGCTCATACTGATCGCGCTGGGAGCCGTGCTGCTCATCGCGGAGGAGATCCGCAAGGCGATTCTCCGGTCCAGACGTCATGGAGAGCGCACCAACCCAATCAGACCTGCTCAGGGTACTCCCGGCGGGTGAGGAGGAGCCATGCAAGCGGTAATCATGGGATGCGGCCGGACGGGATCGGCGCTGGCGATCCGATGTGACGCCGAAGGCGACCACGTCACCGTCATCGACCCGGACGCCGCCGCCGAGGTCAGGTTGCCCGCCGGATTTCACGGCCGCTTCCTGGCGGGTAACGGCGTCACCCCCGCCGTGCTCGAGGCTGCCGGCATCAAGCAGGTGGAGGCGTTTGTCGCCCTCACGCCGAACGACAGCGCAAACATCGTTGCGGCCCGGGTAGCCCGTGACACCTTCCGGGTACCTCGGGTGATCGCGCGCCTGCACGATCCAGCCCATGCTCCGCTCTACAGTGAACTCGGGATTACTACCGTCGGGTCCGTGCAGACAACTGTTAACCGGATCGCGCAGCTACTGCACCATGGAACGCTCGAACCACACCAGACCTTCGGCAACGGCGAGACGCTTCTGGTGCGGTCGGCAATCCCTGGCCATCTGGCCGGGCGGCGGGCGGGCGAATTCAACGTCCCCGGCGAGATCGGCGTCATAGAGCTGAGCAGGGCGGGGCGCTCGATAATCCCCGAGCTGTCGACATCGCTGGAGGATGGTGACGTCCTGTCCTTCATCGTGGCCGCAGGCTCGCTTGACCGGCTCAGGAGCTTTCTCGGCGGGAAGTGGTCATGATGCGGATCATCGTGATCGGCGGAGCGGGACTGGCTGAGCAGGTCGCTGACGCACTCCATCAGGCAGGGGATGAGGTTACGGTCATCGACACCGAAGCCGGGCGCGAACCCGTACTCGCCAAAGCCGGCTTGCGTGCCGTGCGCGGAGACGCGCTCACTCCATCGACGCTCGAGGCCGCCGGAGCGCTCCGGGCCGACGTGCTCGTCGCCTGCACCCAATCCGACGAGGACAACCTCGTCATCTCGCTCATGTCCAAGCAGCACTTCAACATCGCCAGAGTTATCGCCCGTGTCAACGACCCGGCCAATGAAGAACTCTTCAGCCAGTCGTGGGGCGTCGATGCGCTCGTCTCGCCGGCGACAGCGCTAGTCTCGATGATCAGGCAGCCGAGTTGATACCCAGGCGGGCTGGAGCCTGACCATGGCCAACGGCGCCAGGACGATGGCGACCTGCGCGCTGCCCGCGGTCCATGAGGTCCCTGTCTTATCTAACCCCGGTCGGCCACGGTGCCGCGGATCACCACGACCGGGCAGGCGGCGTGGTGAATGCAATGCTGGGCCACCGACCCGAGCAGGGCTTCGGTGAAGCCGTGGCGGCCTCGGCAGCCGACTACCAGCAGGTCGGCCTCAGCGGCCGCGTCGAGCAGCGCACGGGCGGCGTTTCCCTCGACCACCCTGCGGATGATCTTGATAGGTCTGGCCGAGCCCGTGACCTCGCGAATAGCATCGGCTGCTATCTGGGTGGCGAGGGCTTTGAAGTCAATGTCGGTGATTGGCATGGGAAACCAGTAGTAGACCGTGACCGCTTCGACCATGCGATTCGTCCGAGCGGCCTCATCGACGGCCCAGGCCAGCGCGGCCTTCGACGGCACGGATCCGTCGACCCCCACCACAATGCGTCCTTCGCTCACCTCTGCGATGTCGTTCATGAAAGCCTCCCTTCACCGCCGGGCGATCAGAAACCGGCCTGCCGTGAGCGGGTCGACAACGCCCCGCTGGGCGGCCGCCCGCCTAGCTATCGCCTTGTCCCGGCGGCACCCAGGCGGGCAGCCGCTCGACGCGGGTCACCCGGCCGTCTTGATCTCGATCTGGCGGCCTGTCTGCTTGGCGTCGGCCAGGGGCACTCTGATCTCCAGGATGCCCTTGTCGTAGGTTGCGGCGATCTTGTCCTTCTCCGCCCGGCTCGGCAGCTCGACCGTTCGGCTCAGCGACCCGTAGTGGAACTCCGAGCGCCGGCCTTCCCTGTGTTCCTCGTGCCGTTCGGCGCGGATCGTGAGCATGCGGTCCTGCACGCTGACGTCGATATTCTTGTCAGCGTCAAGCCCCGCCACTTCCGCGCGGATGACGTACCGGCCTTCCTCGACGTAGTCCTCGATCCTGAACGTCTGGCCATGCCAGAACGGCATCATCGCCGTCCATGCCGCGTCGCCGAAATCCAGGACGTCAGGGAACCTGGTAAACGCACCTGCGTGCGCCAGCTTGGTCATGACCTCCTCCTTCCCGGGCTGAGAAGCCCACAGCTCAAGTACACGCCTCTGGCACCGGACTCGTCAGAGCCCAAGGTCCCATTCCTGCGGGACTTCGGACGGGCCGGATCCGCCCTAGATCATGGGTCTTGGATCTGTGTGTGATAGAGAAGGCTGTGCGGTCAACATCCAAGCTTGTCCTGCTGCGCCATGGCCAAAGTGACTGGAACGCCAAGGACCTCTTCACCGGATGGGTGAACGCTTCCCTGACGGCGGTCGGTGAACAGGAGGCCAGCGAAGCCGGGCGGCTGCTGGCCACTCATGGGCTGTTGCCCGATGTCGTGCACACCTCGCTGCAACAGCGGTCTATCCGCACTGCTGAGCTGGCGGTGGCCGGGTGCGACAGGGACTGGGTACCGGTACGGCGGTCCTGGAGGCTGAACTCCAATCATTACGGCGCTCTGCAAGGCAGAGAAAAGTCCATGGTGCTAGCGGAGGTCGGGGAGCAACAGTTCATGGCCTGGCGTAGGTCCTACGATTCGCCTCCTCCACCGCTCGCGATCGACCACCCCCACTCTCAGTTCAACAGCCCCCGGTACGCAGCCATCCCGCCCGACCAGCGGCCCAGATCAGAGTCATTGAAGGACGTGACGGCCCGGCTGCTGCCCTACTGGCTCGACGCGATAGTCCCCGACCTGCGCGCCTGCGCATGCGTGCTCGTCGTCTCGCATGGCAATACTCTGCGGGCCATGGTCAAACACCTCGACAAAGTCCCTGATGCGCAGGCACCCGGACTGAACGTCCCCAACGCGACTCCGCTCGTATACGAGCTGGGAACCGACATGCGACCAGTTGTCGTGGGCGGCATTTACCTTCGATAGCGTGATCTCACGGGAGCGGCCAGCCAGTGCTGAGGCCGAGTTCACTGAGTCCCGCCTGGTGCCTTTGGTCCTTCGCTAAGGTGACATTCGCTCCTGCAGGCGGTCGCCCAGCTTGGCGCAAGCTGATTCCAGAACCCGCAGAACCGGGCTCATAAGCGAAGAAAGAAGGGGATTCGAATGGCGAGCCCAATCGAATTTCTCGGTGACCCGGCCGCGCGCCGCAACCTGAACGTGTGGGAGTGGGTAAAGCAGTCCAAGGTCATGGCGGTCGGCTGGACAGCGATGCGCGTCTGGCTCGGCATCATGTGGATCCAGGCTGGCGTCGCCAAGCTGTGGGGCGCGGAGAACCCCGGATTCCTACACAACGGCGGCGCCGCAGTGGCCGGATTCGCCGGGCACGGCCCCCCCGCCTACACCTGGTGGGGCAGCTTCCTGCACAGCTTCGTGGTCCCGAACGCAGGCTGGATCGCCGTCCTCGTCGCGGTCAGCGAGCTCGCGATCGGCATCGCACTCTGCCTGGGCCTGTTCACCCGGATCGCGGCACTCGGCAGCCTGGCGCTGCTGTTCACCTACGTGATGTCAGGAACCGCGAGCGTCTGCGCCTTCTACGCACTGTTCGCCATCGTCATCTTGACCATGTGGAGGACCTCCAGCTGGCTCGGCGTCGACGGCCTGGTCGCCAGCTACCGCCAGCACCACCACCACGAGCGCGGACTGCACTCCCCCATCCGCGAGCACCTCACCAAAGTTGCGGCCGGGACCCCGGTCACCCGCGAGACCGCATAACGGCTCGCTCCCCAGCCGAGTCCCCTTCCGATGCGGCCTGCACAGAGCAGGCCGCATCGTCGTATTCCCGGACTGGTGCCGACGCTCGACGGGGAGAGAGGAGGTCATGGACGCTTCAGGAACCTGAAATAAAACGCTCCGAATATCAGGACAATTCCGACGTTTACAATCAGCCGCTCCCAGAACTGGTGCCTGAAGAAGAGGATGTCCACGCTGACCACGACGGCTATCAGCGCGAGCAGGTAGAGCACCAGAGCCGCCTGTCTTCCCACCGTTTCTTCCTACAGTGTGCGACGGATTGAAGCAAGAGCGCCGCTGGTTCAAGGTATGCAAAGATGGGAGTTCCGCTATGAAGGCGCTGATTGTCATCGTCGTCGTTATCGCGGTGCTAGCCGTTAACCGGGTTCGGGCTGGCGGTGCGGATCGTGAAGCAATATGAGAGGGGCGTGACCTGCAGAGCCCGGTCGAGATCGGGGTGGATATGAACAGCACTGTGGTCTTCCCGGCGCCGTTGATCACCACGATCTCCGAGCTTGGCTCGATCCTGGCCGGCGAGAAGGCTGCTGCCGGTCAGGCGCTGCCAGCGAGGATCGCCGGGGGGCGCCAATGACGGTCACCGCGAAGCATCTGACCGGGTCGCCGACAGGGATCGTATCTGCCGCCCAGGATACCGGCACGGACATTCTGGAGCGGCTCGGCGTAACTGCCGATGCTGGCCTTTCCAGCCCCGAGGTGGCCCGCCGGCTAGTGCGGTGGGGGCCGAACGCGGTGTCCTCGCACCGCGCCCGGCTGCTGCCGGTGCTGTGGCACCAGCTGCGATCTCCTCTGCTGGCGCTGCTGCTGGCCGCCGCGGTCGCGTCGTATTTCGTCGGGGAGCGCAGCGACGCTGTCATCATCGGCGTGATCGTCGGCCTGTCCGTCGGGCTTGGCTTCGTCAACGAGTACCGGGCCGAGAAGGCGGCCGAGGCGCTGCACTCCCAGATCCATCACCAGGCAGTTGTCATCCGCGACGGCCGGTCCGACCACCGATCGACGTCACTGCCCTGGTGCCCGGCGACGTGGTCGAGCTGCGGCTCGGCGACATCGTGCCCGCCGACCTCCGGCTGCTCGACGTGCACCGGCCTGGAGTGCGACGAGTCGGTACTGACCGGCGAGTCGCTGCCCGCCGAGAAGGACACCGTCGGCCGGTGCCTGCCGGGCACGCCGCTGGCCGAGCTGTCCGGCTGCGCGCTGATGGGCACCGTGGTGCACGCCGGCAGCGGCCGCGGCGTCGTGGTGGCCACCGGCGCCCGCACCGAGTTCGGCAAGATCGCCGCCGGGCTGGCCACGCACCCGCTCGACACCGAGTTCCAGGTCGGGCTGCGCAAGTTCTCGATGCTGCTGGTCTACGTCGCCGGCGCGCTGACCACGTCGATCTTCGTGATCAACGTGGTGCTGCACAAGCCGGTCATCGACGCGCTGCTGTTCTCGCTGGCCATCGCGGTCGGCATCACCCCGCAGCTACTTCCCGCAGTGGTGTCCACCAGCCTCGCCGCCGGGTCGCGGCGGATGAGCCGCCGCAAGGTGCTGGTCAAGCGGCTGGTCTGCATCGAGGACCTCGGCGATGTCGACGTGCTGTTCACCGACAAGACGGGCACCCTCACCCAGGGCCGCATCGACTACATGCGCGCCGTGCCTGCGGCTGGCGAACAGCGCCGGATGCCGTGCTGCGGTGGGGCCTGCTCTGCACCGAGAACATCGACACACGACGGTCAGGCGGTGCGGCGGAAACCCACTCGATCAGGCGCTCTGGCAGTCCCCGGCCGCCGCCGCCGGGCGGCTCGCGCTGGCCGGATACGAACGGCTCGCGGTGCTGCCGTTCGACCACGAGCGGCGCATGGTCTCTGTCGCTCGTCCGCGACGCAGCGGGCGAGCTCGATCATGGTCACCAAGGGCGCGCCGGAGATCGTCCTGGACCGCTGCGTCGACGTTCCGGCAGCGGCGCGGGAGGCGCTCGCCGCCGAGTTCGCCGCCGGCAACCGGGTCGTCGCGGTGGCCACCAGGCCTGCGGCGCGACGCGAGCCGACTCACCACCGCCGACGAGCACGGGCTGCTGCTCGTCGGCCTGCTGGTGTTCCTCGACCCGCCCAAACAGGACGCCGCCGATTCGCTGCGGCGCCTGGCTAGCCTGGGCATCGCCGTGAAGATCGTGACCGGCGACAACCCCGCGGTCGCCGTCAAGGTCTGCCGCGACCTCGGACTGGGTGACGGCGGCGCGCTGACCGGCGCCGAGCTCGACGCGCTGGACGACGCTCAGCTCGCTGCGGCGATCCCCGCCACCACGGTGTTCGCGCGGGTCAGCCCCGAACATAAGGCCCGGATCGTCCGCATCCAGCGGCGCAGCGGCGGCGGGGTCGCGTTCCTCGGCGACGGCGTCAACGACGCGCTCGCCCTGCACGCCGCCGACGTGGGCATCTCCGTAGACTCGGCGACCGACGTCGCCAAGGACGCCGCCGACGTGATCCTGCTGAAGAAGGACCTCGACGTGCTGGCCGACGGCGTCGCCGAGGGCCGGCGGATCTTCGCCAACACCATCAAGTACGTGCTGATGGGCACGTCCAGCAACTTCGGCAACATGTTCTCCGCCGCCGGCGCGTCCCTGTTCCTGAAGTTCCTGCCGATGCTGCCGTCCCAGATCCTGCTCAACAACCTGCTGTATGACACCAGCCAGCTAGCCATCCCGACCGACAACGTCGACGAGGAGCAATTGCGCCGCCCCTCACACTGGGACATCGGCTTCATCCGCCGGTTCATGATCTTCTTCGGGCCGCTCAGCTCGGTGTTCGACTTCATCACCTTCGGCGTCATGTTGTGGGTCTTCCACTCCGGGCCGGCGCAGTTCCGCTCCGGCTGGTTCGTCGAGTCCCTGGCCACCCAGACTCTGGTCATTTTCGCGATCCGCACCCGCCGCATCCCCTTCTTCCGCAGTCACCCGAGCCTGCCGCTGACCCTCGCGGCTCTCGGTGTTGTCGCCGTCGGCGCTCTGCTTCCAGCCACGCCACTGGCCCATACCCTCGGCTTCCGGCCACTTCCCGGTGCCTTCTTCGCGGCACTGGCCGGAATGGTCATCGCCTACCTCGCGCTCGATCGAGGCTCGGCAAGCGGATCTTCTACGGTGCCGCCGCGACGCCGGCCAGGCCGCGGAAGTACGACCTGCGCCACCTGCGCCGCCGAGCCGCCCGCTTCAGCACTGACTGATCACTGCGCGCCGGGCGTGGCCTGTCGAAGCTGCGGGAGGTGGTAGCGGTCGGTTGACGGCGCGGGCCGGGTGGTGGGGGTGGTGTCGGAGGGGGATCTGCTGGTCAAGATAGCTGTTCAAGCTGATGGGACGAGCGTGCTCGCCGCGTTGCGGCACTTCAAGGAGGACGATAAGGCCGCCGGCGTCACCGCCGGGGAACTGATGACCGCGCCGGCTACTACCACAGGCCCGCGGGCGCCTGTTGCGGAGGCCGCGCGGCTCATGTATGACCGGCGGATCAAGCGGCTGCCAGTGGTGAACGAGGCTGGCCAGCTGATGGGCATTGTCAGCAGGGTCGACGTGCTGTCGGTGTTCAGCCGCCCCGACAGCGACATACGCGATGAGATTGTCCGCCGGGTACTTCCTGGCATCACTCAGGCAGCGCCGGGTGACTTCCAGGTCGCGGTCCGCGACGGCATCGTCACGATGTCGGGTGAGCCGCAGACCGACCAACAGCGCCGCGCCCTTATCGACGCGGTGCGGCATGTCCAGGCTGTTGTCGGCGTCCGCGACCGGCTCGGCGGGGCTCAGCGTTAGCAGCCTGCTGGGTATTTGGCCATGATGTCTTTGAGCTGGGCGGCGAACCTGAGTGAGTCATCGTGCGGGCGCTGCCAGACGTTGCGACCGAAGATCAGGCCGGTAGCTCCGGCCTCCATCGACAGCCGCGCCTTGTCGAGCATGGCCTGGTCGCCGGCCTTCTCCCCGCCCGAGACCAGCAGCAAGGTGCGGTTGGCCGACCTAACCACGGCGTCAATGGCCTGCTGAGCAGAAAACGTGCCGGCGTAGGCGGCTGGCACGCCGGACTGCTTGCCAGGGTCGGGGAAATTGACCTTGACTACATCGGCGCCCAGTTCGCTGGCGGTTCGCGCGGCATAATCGACGGCGTAGAAAGAGTCTTTGCCGCCCTTGGCATCGACCGCGGTGCCGCGCGGGTAGGCCCACACGATCAGCGGCATGCCCAGGCGCCGGGCATCGTCATGTACCCGGAGGTACTGGCCGAAGTCGTGCTCTTGGGCCGGCGATCCAACGTACAAGGTGTAGCCGACTGCATCCGCGCCCAGCCTGACCGCGTCGGCGACCGTCGCGTTCAGCGGCGACAGCGGATCGACCGCCGCGGCGATGTCGGTCTTGCCGTTGAGTTTCAGCACCAGCGGCACTTCTCCGGCGTACTCCCAGTAGAACTTTTCCGCCAGGCCGATCTGAAGGGCGATGCCGTTAAATCCGCCTTCGAGCGCCAGCCTGATGACATAAGCCGGGTCGCTGGCGGCCGGGTTGGCGAAGAAATCCCTGGGTCCGTGCTCAAGCCCCTGATCGTAGGGCAGGAATATCGCCTTCCCGTTTCCCAGCCCGTGCTGGTACAAGATCCGGTGCAGGCGGGCCTTCTTCCCGGTGCTCAGGCCGAGTTGGTCAAGACTAGATCTGATAGTCATTGGTGACCCCATTCATTGGACTGGCGCATAACACCCTCCTTTTCACAGTCGCAGCCATGGACGGCGGCCGAGTAGAGGCACGCGGCCCGTCTGGAGAGGGTCATTAGTCCCGTAGGTGCTTCGAGCGCTGAGCGGGATCTCCGGTCGCGCCAGTGGTAGCAGCCGGGCGAGACGGACCGATCATAAGCCTCTTTGAGGACAAGGTCCTGCGGGTGGCGGACCTTGGGCCCTACAAGCTCACGCCAGCCAGGTGTGAACTGAGTATGGCGAGAGGGACCCGGCAAGGGTCGCAGAGCTGTGGTGATGATTCGGCCGCACACCGCGAAATCCGGATCCGCGAGAAGCGGATGGGTCCCCCTCGCTAGGCACTGCCAGCTACCCGCACGGTTGCCGGTGGGCGAGGCAAGGAGTGGATCATGGAAGTCTTTCACGCTCCTGGTTCGGGAATGGCCGGGCAGCCGACGTCGGCAGAGCTTACCGAGATCGTCTTGGGCGCGGCCGTATACGCACCTTCCGTGCACAACACACAGCCATGGCAGTTTGCCATCAGCGATCGGGAAATCAGCGTGTTCGCCGACCCCAGCAGGAGCCTGCGGGTCGCTGACCCGCGCGGCCGCGAGCTCATGATCAGCTGCGGTGCCGCGGTGCTGACCATTAGGGTCGCGCTGCGGCAGCTTGGCTACGTACCGACCGCCGCCATATTGCCCGATCCCGGCGACCCCAAGCTCGTGGCGCAGGTGAGCTGGGATGAGGCGGTGCCACCGGTGGATTATGAGCAGCGCATCTACGCCCAGATCGAGCAGCGCCGCTCGCATCGAGGCAGCTTTGACCCCGATCCGCTGCCGACGCCGGTCGTATCGGCGCTCTGCGAGGAAGCCGCGCTCGAAGGTGCGATACTGCGGGTCATGGCCGCCGGCGGCGAGAATGCCGCTCTCGCGGCGACGATCGAAGCCGCCGAGCAGGTGCTGCGCATGGACAACCCGCGCCGGCAAGAGCAGGCTCGCTGGGCGACGGAGCCTGGCAGCCACCGGCTTGACGGGGTGCCCGCTAGCGCTTACCCGGCGAGGGCAGAGCACACCGAGCCGTATTTCCCAAGCCGCGACTTCGCCGTCGGCCGTGGCTGGGGTGTCCCTGTCAGCGGCGATGTATCGCTCATGCGATCGGCGGGGCTGGTCTGCGTCCTCGCCACCGCTACGGATGAGGCGACGGACTGGGTCAGGGCCGGCCAGGCGCTGCAGCGGACCCTGCTCTGCGCGAGCGCCAGCGGAGTTGCCACCGCGCTGCACAGCCAGCCACTTGAGTTTCCTGGCTTGCGCGAGTTCATTCGCGCCGAATTGAGTGGCCGTGCTCACCCGCAGCTGATCCTCAGGTTCGGCGTGACCGGCGCCAGGCCGGTAACCGCCGTCCGCCGTCCCGTGCGGGACGTGCTGATCTAGCAGGACCGGCGTCAGGATCGTGCCCGGCCTGGCGTGGTGAGGGTGGCGGCGTAGTCGGGCACATAGGTTTGCATCTCCCGCGGCGCGCGCACATAGCCCTGTGGTTTGGGGCGGGGCGGCAGTGTCAGCGGCAGCCGTTGCACCTCGTGATAGCCGATCGTGCTCAGCAGGTGAGCGATCATATTGATCCGCGCTCGCCGTTTGTCCTCGCTTTCGACCACGAACCAGGGCGCCTCCGGGATGTCGGTGTGAACGAACATCTCGTCCTTTGCCCGCGAGTAGTCCTCCCATCGGGTGATGGACTCAAGGTCCATTGGAGATAGCTTCCACTGCCGCATGGGGTCATCGAGCCTGGCCCGGAACCGGCGTCCCTGTTCGGCATGGCTCACAGAGAACCAGTATTTGCGCAGCAGAACACCGTCCTCCACGAGCAGGCGCTCAAAAATCGGGCACTGATGCAGGAACCGGTGGTACTCCTCCTTGGTGCAATAACCCATCACGTGTTCTACCCCGGCCCGGTTGTACCAGCTACGGTCGAACAGCACGATCTGGCCACTGTCAGGCAGATGCTCCACATAGCGCTGGAAGTACCACTGCGTCCGCTCGCGTTCGGTCGGCGCGGGCAGCGCCGCGATCCGGGCGATCCGCGGATTGAGGTACTCGGTAACCCGTTTGATCGTGCTGCCCTTGCCGGCAGCATCCCGCCCCTCGAACACCACGACAACGCGCGCGCCCTCGCTGCGCACCCACTCCTGCAGCCTCACCAACTCGGCCTGCAGCCGGAACAGCTCCCTCTCGTACATCTTCCGCGGCAGCCGCTGCGGGCGATCGTCTGCGCTGTCCGCGATGCGTTCCTTCTTGCTGTTTTTCGCCGCCATCGCCTTGCCTCCATGTGCCCGCGGGACACGGTCCACTTGAAGATGACCATTCCCCTGCCCGGTGTCTCTTGCAACCCGGGACCGCCCCGGCTCTCCTCTGCTGCTCACCGACCGAACTAGATTCCAGGCAAGGGATTAGACCCTCGTCAAGTTCGGCCGCTGCCGAGCCGGGACCCGGATTCCGTCGTCCGGCCGTACTCCGGTTCTGGAAGCAACGACAACCGGCACGTCCGCCTGACGCATAAGGCGCCGGGCCACACTTCCAATCGGGACGCGATGCCTTGGCGGACCCAGCACTATCAGGCGCACGTTGAACTCGCCCGCGGCATCGAGGATGGTCCGGGCTACGTGGCCTTCGTCGGCTTCACGGATCAGGCCGCGGGCGGTCACGCCGGCAACACGCAGCCTGGCCACGATCTCGTCGACGGCACGCCGCCCGTCCGCTCCGCCACGCTCGCGCATCATCGCCGCGAGCCTGGCAACAGAGAACTCACGGACGTGCAGCACCACGACCTGATCCGCGCGGTCGCGCACCAAGCCCCTGGCCATATCAATGGCTCCGCCGATTAGCCCTGTTGGCTCGTCAGGCGCGAGATCGACGGCTAGCAGAATATTGGTCTTCGCATTCGCGCCCATCGTGGCCTCCGGGAGAACCGCACTTAGCTGGTAACCGCTAGCGTGCGCTGCCGCCCCCCGAGCGAGCGAGAGGCAAAGGTCCCTTGGCAATGGGACCATCAGCGCACCCCTGTCCTGGCAATGGCTGCATGGGTACCCCCCGGGATCGGTTACGAGCCGGGTGGAAGCTTGCCCGTCGCTCCGAGCTTGTATCGGGCGGTCAGCGCGGCCGGGAATCCGAGATCCGCTGCCATGACCGCCGCCGACAGCGGGGCGGTCAGCTCCCTGAGTCGGGCACAGCCATCCTCGCCGATGGCCTCATAGGCAAAAACGGCCAGTTCGTCGGTGCGATTCTCGATCAGCCGGCGATGGCGCAGTCCCATCTCGCTCAACGTGAGTCCGGGGCCGTCCGCGAGCCAGCCCTCGTCGCGGGCTTGCTGGACCCCCGCCGCCCACTCCTGCTCGCTCCAGGCCCGGGTGGTGCGCAGTGCCTCGGCGGGGATGTCCCCGGTTGCGGCGTGGGTAATCAGGGCGGCCAGACCGTCAAGCCCTTCGGTCATCAGCAGCGCGACGTGACCATCGCCGCGGAATTCCCGCAGTAGCGTCTGCCCGTGCCACAGCACGAGGTGCGGTGCCTCAGGCCATGGCAAGCAGGCATGCCCGGCGAACAGCGGCCGCCCCTGGATGCGGCTGCATGCCCGGTCGGCAGCACGCCGGATCAGGTCGGCCGCCTGCCGCACGTGCGAACTGCTGATTTCGTCGCCCCAGGCCAGGCGCAGCGACCGGTCGACCGCCTCCAGGCGCGCCGCCAGTACCCGTGCGGGCGTCGCGATCTCCCAGGCCGAGGGAATGACGGGCCGGATAATCGCTGGGTTGAAATTGAAAAAGGTCGCGATGACGGTCTCGGCCGAAACCGGACCCATTGCGGCAGCCCGTGAGGCAAAGTACGCCATCCGCTGATCGGCAATGCCGACCTGGGCGTAGGCGTCAGCGCCATGCGGCGTGAAGTAGATCATCCCGTGAATCGGCTCGGCGGCACGGTGGGTGAGTCGCGCCGTGCGGGGCGTAACGGTGTTCATCGAGCGGGCTGGGGTCCTGGGCAGTCCATGTGCCCCCTTCGAGCGACGGTCGGGCCAACGAACATGAGCGGCCCGCCAAGCGCCAGCGACGGCCATCTGAACACGTCCGTGAAAGCTCAATCTAACCATTGAGCACTCGGGCAGGTCCGCGCCTGGGTGTTCGGTTATCCTCATCAGCCATACACGAGAGGTCCGGCAGTCCTGGCCAGCTCAAGGTGCCCATTAAATGCTGGAGGCGAACACCATGAGCCGACGGCGCAAGCGACGATCCAGCCGTCAGCCGCGTCGTCTCGTCCCGGACCCTGCCGCGGGTCAGACTGATCCCTTCTGGGTGGATGTTTTCGGTCGGCGCATGTTCGTCGTCGGCTACACCCCGGCTGGTTTCCCGTACGGCGTCTACGAAGACGAGATGGATGCCGGTACGTATGACTTTGGTCTGGATAACGGAGACGAGCCGTACTGACACAGCCCGCGCTGACATTGGGGTGGATCCGCGGATCGACCTCACGGTCCTGCTGCCCCCGGTGAGGTGAATTCGCGGATCGACCCTCGAAAACATGGGTGAATTCGCGCATCCACCTGCCAAATTCTAAGCGCGCGCGATCCGCGCGATCGGAACTGGCCGCTCGCCACGCACAGTCTCGCCACGCCGCGCGCCTGAGTCGTCATACATTCGCTCGAAGATCGCGTGTGCTAGCCTCGACTATTCCTACTTTACAGATCGGAGAAACAGTGATTAGCGTCATGGGTGGCACCGCTCCGCAACTAAGCCAGATCAGTCCGGCCCGGCTGGCCGGCATCGTGCGACGCGTCGCGGTTCACCCGCAGACCTGGCGTCGCCTGGTCAGGTTCCAGTCAGCCGAACGATGGTACGCGAGGCTTGAGCGCGGTGACGAGCACGAGGTCTGGCTGTTGACCTGGCTTACGGGGCAGCAGACAAGCTTCCACGACCATGGCGATTCTGCTGGCGCGTTTACAGTCACGAGCGGCTGTCTCACCGAGCGGACCGCGTCGGACGGGCGGCCTGAGGCATCCGGACGGAAACTCCGTTCGGGCGCGATCCGCTCATTTGGCCCGCGATTCGTCCACGACGTGCGGAACGAGTCGAGCGAGCCTGCGGTCAGCATCCACGCGTACTCGCCGCCGCTGACTAGCATGCGCCGATTCGAACTTACCGAGCACGGCCTGCTGCGCGCCACGGCCGAGGAACGCTCATGGTAGCCGCGTGCGATCGCGCAACCGGAGCCGCCAGCCAGGGGACGTCAATCCAGGAGATCCTGGCGACTGCTCGTGGGCGGCTGAACCGGCTGAACCCGGCCCAGGCGTCCCGAGCCATCCAGGACGGCGCGCTGCTCGTGGACATCAGGCCGCAGGCGCAGCGACGATCAGAGGGCCAGGTACCTGGCGCGCTCATCGTCGAGCGGAACGTACTCGAATGGCGATTTGATCCGTGCTCCGATGCCCGGCTTCCGCAGGCTACCGGGTATTGCCAGCGCGTGATCGTCATGTGCTCGCGTGGCTATACCTCAAGCCTGGCGGCCGCCTCGCTACAGGACATCGGCCTGCGGTACGCGACTGATCTGGATGGAGGCTTTCACGCCTGGGCCGATGCCGGACTGCCCGTCGTCGATCACGATGACCCAGCCGGCTAGTCGAGGGGGCGGCGCCCGAGCGCACTTGGCTCGCGCCCGGCGAGCAGCCAGCCACCGATCACCGCAACGAGCGGCATACCCGCCAGCATGAGTAGCAGGTCGGCTACCGGGATGCTGGTCAGCGATGACAGGGTGTCCAGCTGACTGGTCCGGAAAAAGCCGATCGCTGCGATGTACCCGGCGGCCGTGCCGACGACCGCGCCGATCAGCGCGAGCGCGCCCGCCGTGGAGGCTGAGATGGCCCGGCGGACTGTACCGCTCGCGCCGGTCGCGGCTAGCGTGCGGAGGCTGCTGGCGGTCTCGCTACGAAGCAAACCGACGCTCATCGCGAGAATACCGAGGGCCAGCAGGATGCCGAAAACGCTGGCCGCGTTCGTGATGTCGGCGAACGTCGGAATGGCATTGCGGGTCTCTACGGTCAGCCCAGCCGCCGCTGCGGCGTGCTCGGCAGCGCTGATCTGACCTGCCGTCAGCGGGTCTGGGGTCTGAATGAGCCAGCCGGCTGTGGTGACCGTCAGGTGGAACTGGCGCACGGCGCGCTCGGTGATCACGGTGTTTGGCGCCGATGTGCCGGACGGCAACGCGCTGATCTCGGCGATCTTCGGGTTCGCCAGGCAGAAGCTCGGCAGGCAGGATGCGCTGGGGTCCGGAGGGCCGAATTTGGAAGCGCCGTACAGGAGCTGCATCTTCGTCACGCTCGACAGGCCGGGCCGCATGGTGAGGACTTCGGCGTCCGGGCTGACCTGTGCGGCGGTAATGCCGTACGCGCGCAGCAGTTGCGGAGTAGCGACGTACACAGCCCCGTCCCAGAATCGCCCGGAAGCGGCGCGCTGCAGCGAGGAGTCAGTCGTATCGAGCTGAACGGTGTCCCGGGAGCCGAACGAGGCCGCGATGCCCCGGGCCTGCGCTGCCATCGCCGCAAGCTGGGCGCCAGTCAAGGCCGGGCACCCGTTCGGCTCGTGCAGGCAGGGCGCGTTTGGGGTCGTGGCTGCCTCCTGCGGGTAGACGACGAGCTGATTCGAGGCCAGGTTCGGCCCGACATAGTCGACGGCGTTGCCGAACCGCGCAGCGGCGATCACGCAGATGATGACCGCGATGAGCACGCTGAGGCTGATTGCCCCGAGCGCCGACCCCGAGCGCGCGCGGTACCTGGCCAGGTCGCGTAGGGCCAGCCGCACAACGACCGGGGTCCGCCGGGCGGCCCTGGCCAGCAGCGCCAGGCACGTCGGGGCGACGAGTACGACCCCGGCGCACAGTACGATCAGGCCCACTATCAGGGCGAGAAAGAGCGTCGACTTGTTTCCCGACTCGGCGGCGGCCGACGTCGCCTGCTCGCTCGCCAGCCCGATCAGGAAGAACGCGAGCACAAGCAGTCCGATGCCGGTCGGCCCGGCCCAGCGGCGAGCCTGCCGCGGGGCCGGTGGCCGCCCCGCGAGCGCCGCGACGATCGGCATCCGGGCGATAGCCCGGGCGGGTCGCACGGCCGCCAGGTATGCCGCCAGCACGGCGAGCGCCATCGACACAAAGATCACCAGCCAAGGCAGCTGGAAGGCTCCGATGACGTGGTGAGCGCTGGCCTCCGCGCGCGGGCGATACGCCAGCCAGGCCACTAGGCCGAGCGCGAACCCGGCCACCGCACCGACAACCCCGGTCGCCAAGCCGTTGGCGCTGACCACAAGCCCGACGCTGGCGCCCGTGGCACCCTGCGTTCCGAGCATGCCGATCGAGCGAAGCCGCCGCTGCGCCAGCACCGTGAACCCGCCCACGCCAACCAGGGCGATGAGCAGCATCCCGAGCGTGGCCGCTGCGAGCGAGATGGTCACCGGGTTGAGCACGTTGGTGTTGGGCGCCGAATTGCGGGTCACGACGCTCGCGCCCAGCGAGCCGGCGCTCACGCCCGGCGCGTCGAATAGCACCATGATCTGCGTGGGCGTGCTGACCTGACCCGGCGCCACGAGGGCGAATCCGTCCGCCAGATTCTCCGGATTGGTCACGATGCCGACGACCCGCCGGGATGAAGCGCCGGTGCGCCAGGTGTCGCCGACATTGAGGTGCAGTTCCGATGCGACGCCGCTGGTCAGGGCCACCTGGCCCGTCCCGCTGGGGTAGTGCCCGCTCACCAGCGAGAGCATCGGCTGGCCGAAAGCTCCGCCCGGGTTCTGCGCGCGCAGGCTGTAGGTGGCGATCGAGCCGGGCACAGAGAATGTCTCGTTCTCGATCACGTCCACACGACCGACCCGGTGGGCCAGTGCCCCGATCTCGGCGGTAACGTGCGGACTCAGGGCGGCGAACGTGGCCATGTCAGTCGCGGTGCCGAAGCCGGCGCCCGCCGGGGGCGGCGTGTTTACGGCCACCGCCGAGCCGACGAACGTGGCCGCGACCGCGACGGTGATCAGCGCGAGGATCAGCAATTGCTGGCGCCACTCGCGGCGCAGCAGCCGCCAGGCCCAGCGAACGATCGCCCGCCGCGCGGGGACGCCCCCGTTGCTGGCCCTCGCGGGCCCGGGCCACTCTCGGGCCGTGACGCTCATTGCGCCCCTCCGGGCGTGAGCAGGGACTGCGGACCCGGTGCCGGAGCAGCGTGGTCGGTGACCCGGCCGTCACGCAGGAGTACCACCCGGTCGGCCCACGAGGCGAGTTGCGCGTCGTGGGTGACCACCACCGCGGCCATCCCGCCGTTCTTGCACGCGCCGTGCACTAGGCGCATGACGGCCTCGGCGTTGCCCGAGTCGAGCGCGCCGGAGGGCTCGTCGGCCAGCACCAGCCGGCGCTCTCCAACCACGGCGCGGGCGATCGCCACCCGTTGCCGTTCGCCGCCCGACAACTCGTCTGGGTAACGCTCGGCCCGCTCGGCGAGCCCCAGCTCCCCCAGCGCCGCGAGCCCGGCGGCTCGGGCCTTCCGCCCCGGCAGCCCGTCGAGCTCGAGCGGCAGGCTCACGTTCTCCGCAGCGGTCAGGCCGGGCAGCAGATTGTAATCCTGGAACACATAGCCGATCGTGCGCCGCCGCAGCCGGGCCTTTTCGTTGCGTGACATGCCTGCCAGCGCGGCACCGCACACGAGCACCTCGCCTTCGGTCGGCTCTTCCAGGCTGCCCGCGATCGTCAGCAGGGTGCTTTTGCCCGATCCGCTCGGTCCCATCACCGCGACCATCGCGCCCTCGTCCACCGACAGGGTGACTCGGTCCAGCGCGTGCACCTCGGCAGAGCCCTGGCCGTAGACCTTGGACACGCCTCGGAGTTCCAGCATGCTCATCCCCGCACTCCTGTATGCCGTGTCTTGTTCATGGTGTCGTCCTCATGGCAGCCAGCGTCCCGGCCGGCCACGGCGGGCACATCACGCGCCAGAGGTAGCCCGGGTCCCTCGTTGGAGGGGTACGCCGCAGGTCCGGTCGCTCCGGCGGGCGTCCTTCTGGCGGGCGAGCGGGCCGCCTGACCCTGCCCCGCGTGCGGCGCTGTACCCATATGGCCCGGGCTGGTCAAGCACGCCGTTCAAGACTGTCTGCGGACCCTGCTGCTCCCAGGCCATCGCCGGAAACGCGGAAGGCAACATAGCGCCGAGATGGCCGTTGATCCGGATCATGTACCTGGGCGGATGCAGGGTCCATGCGGCAACCCAAGCCGCCGCTGCCGGTGCCAAAGGAGCAGCAATGACCCGGTTCCTCGACATAGAGATTCCCGTTCCCTGGACAGCGTGGGCCCCGGGCTGTCGCTAGAGCAGCAGCCATTAGGGGCCCACGCTGTGAGCGCAGTCGATCAGGAAACCAGGCGCGTGCACCGTCCTGGCATGCCGTCGCGGTCCGGGGCTATGGGTTGCGAGTCGCCATGACCCGCCATGACCTTCCGTTCCACCATTCGGCGAGCGTGGCTTCCTGGACGAACTGGCCTGGCTTGTAGCGGGCGCCGACGGTGATGCACCTGGCCGACCCGGTACGGCACGACAACTGGTTAAGCTCGTTGGCCGGGCGGTCGCTAGTCCGGGGCGTGTGCAGCACCCGCCAGTTCTTGCCTGACCACGCCTCGGTGAGCGGATTCGATCCCACGAATCCCGCGGCGACGCACCGTCTTGGGCCTGGGCACGAGATGCCGCTCAGGGAACCGCCTGCGAGCCCGCCGCCGGAGACCAGCCGCCAGCGACCGTGCGTCCACAACTCGGCCATCGGTCGTTCCCTGGTCCAGTCGGAGAAACCGACCGCCATGCATAGCGATGAAGTGTTACAGGAGACATCCTGGAGATCGCTGAGCGGTGCCCGGGCGTTGGCAGACTTCAGCAGCTGCCATGACTTTCCCGTCCAGCGCTCGGCCAGAGTCAGTATCTGCCCGCTGGCGACTGAGTAGAGGCCGACGGCCACGCAGAAGGTACGGCCGCAGCTGATGCCGTTGAGCTCGGTCGCCACCGCGCCGGCGGGCGAGCGTACCGGCAGGGCCCGCCAGCGGCCGTGCGCCCACTGCTCGGCTATCGCCTGACCTTCGCCTGACCGCCCCGCTGAACCGCCGACGGCGATGCATCCGCCCGAGATACGGCAGGAAACGGCGTTCAGGAACGCGGACGTGACACCGCTGCGATTACGAGACTGAATGATCCGCCACCGGGTGCCGTTCCAGGTTTCGGCGAGAACGGCGTAGCCCTTTCCTCCTGGGCTGAAGTGGTAGCCGATCGCGACGCAGAACCGGCTAGAGGTGCAAGAGACCTCTGACATCTGAGCGCGAGTCAGCGTGACCGGCCCTGGCATCGGAACCGTACGCCAGCGGGTGCCGTTCCACAGCTCCGCCAGTGGGCGGAACGCTGCCGCCACTTTCCCCGCGCGAGTACCCACAGCCATGCACTGCTTCCAGCTCGTGCACGACACCCCGTACAAGGCGTTGTTGAGCACAAGCCGGTTCGCGATCGCGGGCCTGACGGCCTCGGACGCGGGCACGGGCACGTTCGCTGTCGGCACCAAAGTCCGAGCGGGCGCTATGCCTACCGGGGCAGAAAAAGTAGCCCGGGTGGTCGCGGCAGCCGCGCCCGCAGCGAGCGATCCCGCGGCGAGGCCGCCGGCGGCCAGGCCGAGCGCCGTCAGCCCGCAGGCTACCAACCTGGCGGCCATTCGCCCGGTGGCCATCCGGCTCGTCGCGGCTCTAGCCGTATGTAGTGCACTATTACTGGTCATTAGCGCCGTCCTGGAGATGTGAAGGCTGTCACTATCGGCTACGCCAGGAGTCCGATTCCAGTTCAACGCCATGTCAGAGGTCTGCGCCATTGGTTAACGTCGGCAGAACGGCATCTACGGCGCGATGGATTGCCGAATTCATACCGGTTTTCCCGGCTGAATACCCGAATTCATCGCGCCGGCTGAGGTCGCAGACGCGATGAATTCCCGAATCCATCCGTGTGCTAGGCGATCTGGCGCATCGCGACGATGGCCGATGCCCAATCCGCCAGCGGGTTGATCTGGACGTCCTGCCCGGTTTGCGGCGCCTGCACGACCAAGCCGTCGCCGATGTACATGCCGACGTGACCGGGGTTGCTTGAACTGCCGTCGGAGCCAGCTATGAACAACAGGTCGCCGGGGCGGAGCGCGCCCAGCGAATACACCGGCGTGCCGACGTTCACCTGCGAGAACGTCGTTCGTGGCAGCGGTACGCCGCCGGCCAGGTAGGCCTTCTGCACCAGCGAGGAACAGTCGCAGTGCAGCGCCATGTCCCGGCTGTGCGGAGCGGTGCACGAGCCGCCGAACTCATAGGCGGTGCCGAGCTGGGAGATCGCGAAGCGGATCGCGAGCACGACGGCCAGCGGCGTGCCGGCCGGCACGTGGTAGTGCCGGGGCAGGCCAACGCTCGCGCCGGGAGGTACGACGTTGGCGTCAGAGACCAAGCAGGCACCGGCCACGCCGGCGAAGGATGCCACCAGCCGGGCGGCTTGCGCCTGCCAGTGCGCGTAAGCACCGGGATTACCGCTGCGCTGCACCTGCTGCGCGGCCGCGGTGACCGGCAGCGACTGCCAGTTGGTGACCCGCTCGAGCCGCTCGTAGAACACTCGGGCGGCGGTCACCGGATCCATGATCTGCGCGGCCGAACCCCAGCCCTGCGACGGCCGCTGCTGGAACAAGCCGAGTGAGTCCGAGGTCCCGTAGGGCAGATTCTCCAGCGCCGACTCCTGCATCGCCGTGGCGATCGCCACCACTTCGGCCCGCTCAGGCAGCCCGAGACCGGCCCCCACCGCGTAGATGATCCAGGCGTTAGCCAACTGCCCCGTGTTGAGGGACCCGTCGGCGGCAGGCGCGGCCATGCCAGGCGCGCACCCGGTCCGTGGCCTACTCACCCCCGTACCCACCGCGATCAGCGCGACCGCGGCCGCGAGCGCCCCCGCGACGATCAGGACCAGGGCGGGGAACAACAGCACACGCCGGCTCACCGCTCACACCGCCATCTTCTCGTTCGTCCAGAACAGCCGTTGCTCGGTCGGCGTCAGCATGAGGTGCACGACGTGCGAGCTGACCCGGCCAACCTTCCACAGGGCCCGGCCGATCTGCGCAGCCGACCATGAGCCGATGTGGGCGCACTCGGTGTCGGTCAGCCCGATGACCTCGCGGGTCATCGCCAGCGGCTGGGTGTCCTGGGCCAGGCACACCCGGATGTCGCAGGACGAGATCAGGTTGCGCGCGATCGCCGCCTCCTCGCTGGCCGCCGGCCCGACTGCTTCGAAGTCCGCCAGCCGGTGGGTGGCCAGTACCTGGATCGTGCCGTGGGCCCGAGACAGCCGCAGGTCGGAGTCGATCTTCCTGACCATGGCCGGTATGCGCATGGACCTCCAGAGTTCGTCGCGAACGACCAGGCGCACCGGACCGCCTTCAGCGTCGATCGCGGCCTGGCCCCAGGACGAGACGCAGGCCAGCGTCATCGCCACCGTCTCGTCGCCGCGGCCGTCAAGCCGGGAAAGGTCCACGGTCTGCAGCGGGGCATCGAAGTCCGGACGCACGGTGGTGGGACCGTCGAACAAGCCAGACAGCGAGCCGGTGACCATATTGCCCAGCGCGTCGGTCAGCGGCCGGATCATCTCCCTGAGCTCGTCCACTCCGTGCTGGCGCACCCGCAGCTCGCGCGCCATCTCGCTGACCGGATCCCGGAGCAACTGCCACACCTGGGGGATCGTCGGGTTCGCCAGCGTCGTGGCGGCGTCAGCCTGACCCGACGCGTGCCTGATGGCAAGGGAGAGCGCAGCCTCCTCGGTTGGGTCAGGTACCCGGCCGAGCCGCATCGTGACCAGCGACGACAGCAGCGTCAGCCGCCGCCGGTGGATCTCGCCGAGCCGCTCGCGCAGCAGCTCAGGGTCGGCGGGCAGGTTGTCGCCCAGCGGGCCCGCGTCCAGGGGGTTCAGCCGGTTCCCCAAGCCTGGGCCAAGCTCGACCGGCATGACTCCGAGCGCGCGGGCCAGCGGAGCGTACTCGTTCTTAATGTCGCCGACCACGAAGGTGGCCACGCCATAGGCCATCAGCCGGAGCGCGAGCGCCTTGATGGTCGCCGACTTGCCCGCCCCCGGTACGCCGGTCACCAGCAGGTTCGGATTGGTGACCAGCCCGCGCCGCAGCCATTCGACCGGATGGCAGGAGAACGCGGCCCCGCTCAGGCAGTCGACGCCGAGATAGGCACCGACCGGTGGCAGCGGCGCACCGTGCAACCACGGGAAGAGCCCTTGCACCTGCGCGGTGGAGCCTCGGAACACTCGCGGCGCCGGCGGCCGGGGGGCGCGTCCCGCGCCGCGCCTGGCGGTGCCGCGCCTCGGCGGAACCTGACCGGACGGGCGCTGACCAACGGCACCCGCCTGCGCCCGGCGCAGCTCGGCCGGGATGGTCTTGGCGCGCACCAGATCGGCCAGTGCCTGGGCGGGCAGATCCTGGTCCGCCGGCGGCCTCATGCTCTTGAGCCCGGGCATGGCACTACCACCTCCTTCGCGGCAGCCCGAGGCCGGCCGGGATGGCGGCCAGGGCGAACCCGATGTCCTGGGCGCCCCACATCCGCCTGATCTCGATCCGGGCGGCGGCGGCGTCCCCTTCAAGCGCCGCCACGGCGTCCGCGAGGTCCGCGCCGCTGGTGACGGTCACCGATACGTAACCGGAGAAGCGGACGAGCCCGTGACCGGCTGCGCGCTCGGCGTCCTGCTCGTCCGCCCGGCGCTGCGCGGCTTTCTCGTGCTCGGGCACGATCTGCCCGGTCCGCTGCCGCATCCTGATGGCGACGTCGCGCTGGGTTCGCTCGGCCAGCACCCGGCGCTCGGCCTCGCGCGGGCTCAGCGGCTGCAGATAGAGCGACACGGCGCGGCCAGCGGTCCCGTCGCCAAGCAGAGGAAACAGCGCGGTCGCGTAGACCTCGCCGCGCGGCCAGTCGTAGATCTGGTAGCTCGCGGTGACGGCGCTGTCGTGCCGGTAGGAACCCCAGGACGTCTCGGCCTCGACCGGACCGGCGAGCCTCGGGTCAACGCCGGCCGCCAGCCCGCCGGGCTCACGGCCCGCCGCGAGCGCCGACTCCTCCGCGTACCGGCGGCTCGCCAGCGCCTGATCGCTCTGCGGATCGAAAGCCGTCCTGATCACCTCGGCGAGTTCACGAGGCTGCAGCCATCCGGTTACCTCGAGTTCGGCGTCGCTGACCGCGCTGGCCAGCGTCCTGACGTGCCTGGCCAGCACCGCGCAGGCGCCCGCTTCGCCCCCTCCGGCGGCACGGATAGCCGACGCGGCCCGCCGCTCGTCCATCGTGAAGGCCAGCCACTCCTGCCGGCGTACCGACGCGGGCACCGCGCCGCGAAGCAGTTCGGCGGTCACGGCGACCGCCTGATCTGGGGCGTCGGCAGCCAGGTAGCTTTCATGCCAGCTGCGGAGCGCTACTCCATCGTCCGGCGAACTGCGCTGGATGGCCTGCACCCGGATGATCGGATGCCCCTCCACGCAGAGGCCGGCCAGCAGCCGGCCCCAGCCGGTCACCTGGGCGTCGCGCTTGCCCGAGTCAGCCAGCCCGATGCCGGCGAACCGAATCCGCGCAACGGCGGTATAGGTCCGGTCGTGCGGGTGGTAGAGCACGCCCATCGTGCCTCCGGTGCCCGTCTCGGCGGCCAGGATGCGGATCGGCGCGAGCACGCCGGGCAGGTCCATCGGCGCGGGCGACGCCGGATCGCCGGTCGCCAGCGGGGCGAACACCCCCGAGTGGAAACGGTTCTGACCCCGGGCTTTGAGCATCTGAAACGACACGGCAACCACCATCCAGTCATCGATCGTGCGACCCGCTACCCGCAGGTAGGCGAGCGTGAGCAAGACGGCCGCGAGCGGCCAGTCAATGAATGCGTCGGCTAGCCGGGCCGCGGAGAACGGCTGGACCGCGATGAGCACCGCGACCGCGACCAGCGCCGTGCGCCGTCCGTTCATGCCGAACAGGAAATTGACCCGCTCGTGCTGCCAGCCGTAATAAACCTGGTCCCGGCTACTCACTGGTTCCTCCTTGATCCTGACGCGTGTTCCGGCCAGGATCGGCGTCGTCCGAAGTAGCTGCGCTGTCGGAGCGACCGGCCCGAGCAGGCACGCTCGCGAGTTCTGGTTCCAGCGAGTCGGGCACCCGGAGCCGGCCCTGTCCGAACACCGCTGGGCGCGATCCGGCGGCGCCAGCCCGGAGCTCTTTCACAACCGCCATGGTCCGTGCCTCGGCGACCCGGCTCAGCTCCGCCGGATCGACGCCAACCGGCGATCCCGACGGCTCGGTCCGGCCGCCGCGGACGCTGGACAGCGTCCCGCCGCCCACGTGTACCTCAAGCACCGCCGATGCCCGCGCCATCACCGGCCAAGCGCAGCCGGCCAGCAGCAGCACCAGCATTCCGGCCAGCAGCTTGCCGACGCCGCTGCTCGCCGCTGGCATGGTGAGCCCGACGGCGAGTATCAGCGCGATCACCGGCTTGAGCGCGATGAGCTGTATGGTCGCCCGGACGAGCTTGCGCCACCACTGCTGCGTGGCGTGAGCTATCTGGCCGGCAGCGGCTATCGGCGAGATGGCCACAAGCACCGTAACCGCCACGTTGCGCGCCAGGAGCTGCGCCCACAGCGCGACGGTCAGCACGATGCCGAGCAACGCGAATATGAGCACCAGGCTTGATGACACGCCCGGATCGAAGTTGGCCAGCCCAGCTAGCCGGGCCGACAACGCCTGCGGGCTGCCGAAGCTCCTGGCCACGATCCAGCTCGCCAGCTCGTCGGCGGCACGCAGCGCGGTGGCGGCCGCGGCAAGGGTGAGCACGAACGCGAGCGCCGCCTTGCCGACGCCGACCAGCCCCTGCGCGATCGCCGAGCCGTCGTGCGTCAGCACCGTCCTGATCACCTGGACCATCAGCAGCCCGGCCGCGATCACCGCGGCGATCTCCAGCGACATGCCGTAAACCGACCGGACCCCGGAATACGACAAGCTGACCGGAGGAATCGACACGAACGACTTGGCGAACGAGGCGAATAGC
The DNA here is from genome assembly GCA_963769145.1 of uncultured Actinomycetota bacterium. GTDB lineage: Bacteria > Actinomycetota > Actinomycetes > Streptosporangiales > Streptosporangiaceae > Chersky-822. The sequence goes on along the minus strand of CAVYKS010000004.1, from coordinate 739,381 downwards.
TGCTGCGCGGCCTTCCCGAACGACTGGCAGATAGCGTCCCAGCCCGGCGCGCTTGACGGGTTCACCTGACCGCCCGCGGCGGTGCCGAGGCAACCGGTCAGGTTGGAAACCGGATCACATGGCATCGATCATCACCTTCCAGCCCTTGGCGGCGGCCTGCGCCGTTCCCGGCGTCGTCAGCAGCCCGGAAAGATCGGCGCCGGCCGGGCGGAGCAGCCGCCAGCTAGCCAGCGTCCATCCCACCCGGACCGAGGCGACCCCGATATGTTCGGCGGTGCCGGACGGCGCCGTCTTGGTGTAGTTGAAGAGCAGCAGCACCGTGAGCTGGTCGGCGCTCGCGCCGCGCAGCTGGTACATGACTGGGACACAGAACACGGCCGTTCCCGGTGGCAGCGGACCGGACGCGGGCAGGCCGAGCCTGCGCCGGGCGGCGACCGCGCTGGCCGCCGCGTCTTGGGCGGCGGCCGGGTACGAGGGGCCGGCTGTCAGCCGTGCCACCGTAGCGGCACGGTCGGGATCCAAAGTAGAGCCAAGCTCGGTAAGGAACTCGACCGCCGCGCTCACCGCGCCGGCCTGGGAATGCGGGTAGTCCGTGTACACCCCGTTCACCATTCTTGAGCCAAGGACAAGCCGAAGCCGGCCGTTCCCCGGTGCGCCCAGATCCGGCCCGGCACCGCTGGTCCCCCGGCCGACCCGCGGCCCGGGTACCCCGGCCTGGTGACCGCGGCCATGGCTCGGGAGCAGAACCAGCACCGCGCACGCCACCGCGGCGATGACGGCCGCAACCGTCACGGGCCTGTCGGCGACCACCCGCCATCGGGAGACGAGGTTCGGCTGAGCCACTGGACTCACCCCAGCCTGAACGCGTGATTGACGAGCGGGATCGCGATGGCCACCACGACCGCGCCGACGACCGACCACAGCAGTGATGCCTTGCCTCGGGCTGCCAGTTCGGCGCGGCGGGTCACGCTGCCGACGGCGATCATCCCGCCGGCGGCGACCGCTGATGCGGCGCAGGCCACCAGCGCCAGCCACTTCACCCAGGAGAGCAGGGCAGCGACGGCGCCGCCGCCTGGCCCCGGCGCGGCCGGCGGCGGGTTGGGGACGTCAGAAAGCCTGGTGAAAGCTGCCAGCGGCACGTGTGCGTTAGCTGTTAGCTGGGATAGGACGTGGAGTGGAAGCAACATGCCACGAACTCCTCTCTGCGGATAGGGGCGAAGGAGCGGCAGCAGGGCTGGTCTCAGGTCGCTCGGCCGCTGCGAGCACCGCGGCTGTCAGCGCGGCGACGTCGCGGCGGCTGAGCTGCTCGGGCTGACGGCAGGGCCAGTCGTCCCGGCGCAGCGCGGCGTCGTGGCCGATCTCGACGATCGCGCCGACCCGGTCGGCGAGCAGCGTGCGGCGGCTGCGCGAGCGTGCCAGCCAGCCGTGCCCGCGGCAGTCGTTGGCCGCGATGACGACCTGGCCCATCGGCAACCCGCAGGCCTCGGCCGCCGTCATGGCCTCGAGCGTCCGCGCCAGGCCGGCCGGGCTTGTGTCGGTGACCCACACCGCGGCTGTCCTGACCGACGGCAGCGCCATCCACGCCGCAGCGGTGCTCAGCTCGCCGCTGGACTGCTGCCGAGCCAGCCTGAACCCCTCAAGCGGGTCCGCGTCGATCACCGCCGCCCGCAAGTACCGCAAGAATGGCGTCCAGGCCAGGGGTCCGGGGTCGGCGCCGGCGAAACCACCGGCCAGCGGGCCGCTGTCGGTCAGCACCCACATCGGCCGGCCGCCCGGTACGTCGATCGCCGACGTGCTGCGCCGTACCTCGCGCCCGAACTGCTCGGCAGCGCACGCCGCCAGCCAGCTGGTCCCGTGCTCGGCGGTATGGTCGAGCCAGCCAGGCCAGGGAGACGCGCAGCGCGGCTGGCAGTCGCAGAGCGCGACCGCCCGGTCCTTGCTGTCCGTCGTGCGCTGGTGGAGCCCGACCGCGAGCAATGCCGCCACGGTGGATCGTCCGACACCGCCTGCCGCGGACATGACGGGCACCACTAGCGGGCACCGGCCGTCAAGGGAGACAGATTCGCAATCGGAGGTTCGCTTGTCGCCCTTCACATGCCCTCCCTTCCAGGCTCGTGCCTTTGGCTTAGAAACGAACCGCCCGGGTCAGCCCCGGCACGAGTCGCAATCCTTGCTACGCCGGATCGAAGGACTAGGTTCAACCGGCGCGCAAAAGGCGACCGCCGAGTTCTCAAGCGGTCGCCTTCGCGTTCGCGGAACGGCACCTAAGGGCTGGCCGGGCCCTGCAGATTGATTGTGGTTTCCGCAGCGGTCGTGTTCCCGCAATGGCCGTTCGTATGCGCCGAGACGGACATGTAACTGTAGGAGAACCATCCCGAGCCGCTAATGTGCGCGTATTTGCCAGTGCCGCCGTGAATTTTGTAGACGCCACTGGCGGTACCGGCGCTCAGGCACGTGATGGCCGATGAGCTTCCCGAACCGCTCGCCTTTCCCGCGGTGACCTTGAAAGTGCCGCCGGGGAGCGTGACGACGTCGGTCCCGCCATTGGCCAGGTCGCCCTTGGCCACTCCCCCGGCGGTGAACGCGCCGGTCGCGATGACGATTGATTTCCCGGCTGCCGAGGTCGACAGGATATGCAAATGCTCATGCTGCGGGGCCGGGCCAATGTTCGCACTGGCTGCGGTGGCGCCGACAATCGTCGCCGCCACGGCGGCCAATCCGGCCGCCGCAGTCAAGAATGGGTGGGACTTCATTTAATCTCCTAGGCTGGAAGTAAATTTGGGTTCCTACACTTATTACTCGTCTAAAGGAGAATTACCTTCAATCTTGGTTCGCGACTTTCAGGCCGGATTCATCCACCCGGAACGGCACGCCAGCAGGATCGAGCCCGATCGGCGGCCTTGCACTACCTGCCTTCGTAGCCACCTGCTGAGCAGGTGACTCGTCGCGCAGCGCAGCGGCCGCCGTGAGGCGCTCGAGCACAATGGCATCCATTTCGTCGAACGGCTCCGTCGGCGGCTGGGGCGCCGACCGGCCCCGCTGACATTCGCGCAGGAACACGGTGGCCTGGCCGGACCGGGACGTGGCCACGACCTGGAGCACCTTATATTCGGTGCCGGCCGCGAAGATGATCTCGTCGCGGCCGGCATCAGAGGCAAGAGCCGCGACCCGCTTACCGGTCTGGGACCAGATCACGTACTGCGCGTCGCCATCGAGCGCCACCCGGCCAGACGAGGTGGCGCGGACGAACGCCGGCTCGATCAGGACCGCGCCGCCAACATAGGCGCCGGTGGCGCCGGACGGCAGGCTAGCCGAGCTGTAGACCACCCCCGTGAACGACGGCAGACGGCGCAGCCCCGAGATCACGCACGCGATTCTGGGGTCATTTCCCGCGTGAGCCCTCAGTGCCGCGGCCGGGCCACGCGGCTCGTCACCCAGGAAGTCGAGCACCGCCGCGAAGTCGGTCATGACCGCCTCATCGGAGTCACCAGCGGCCGCCGCCCGCAGGCCGGGCCGCTGGGTCAGCATCCGGCGGACAGAGACCGCGTGGCTCTGGTACTGCCCCGCCGACTCCCGGTAGGCCATCCGCTCCTGTTCAGATGATCGATGATCGCGGGCGAACAACCTGATGCCGACCCCCCGTGCGGGCGACGACTGGTCGACGTGCGGCACCTCTTCCGGCGCGGCCGGCTCGTCCGGTTCGGCCGGCCCGTCCGGCGTGGCCGGCCCGTCCGGCGTGGCCGGCTCGTCCGGCGGCAGATCTTCTTGGGGTATGAAAGAAGCGCGCGGGTCCGCCGAGCCGGCCGGAGGAAGAGCCTCAGGGCGACGAGGCCAGAATTCCTGCCAGCCGCCAGCCTGTCCGCTCGATGAGATGGCCCTGAGCCGGCCGTCAGGCGTCGCCGTCCAGCGATCCGCCGGCGCGATGACATGGATGGCGAAAATGTCGGCCAGGTATTGCGCGAGCGAGTCAGCGCCGCCGCGGCCAGCTCCGGCCAGCACCAGCCGCAGGCTGGCGGTAGCCGCGGCGGGCAACAGGCGGATCACGTCCTCGACGTCCTGCCTGACCTCGCCCACGCTGGCGTCGCCGCCGACCAGGATCATGGCCCGCGCGAATTCGGGGACAATGCTGCGCGCGGTCATCGTCAGGCCGCGGGCCGCCTTGCCGGGCCGGTACAGGCACAGGCCCGCCGCCACGTCCTCGACGGCCAGCTCTCCGGCCAGCCCGCCCAGGTCGGCTTCCGCAAGGCTGGTTTCCCAGGCCGGCACCGGATACACCGAGCCCATCACCTGCATGGCCCCGTCGGCGCAGAAGCGCAGCCAGGGCGCCGCACCCGCCGGGCCATGGCATACCCCGCCGAAGCCATCGCAGGCCGAGACGTCAGCGGCGGGAGCTATGAGATCGATACCGCACTCGCTGGCAAGCTGCCGTACCGCCGATCCGGCGCCCGCTCGCGGCCAGTGCAGGCGCACGCCGTCGGTCGCCTCGCGGGGCAGCAACGGCAGCAGCGCCGCCAGGTAGTTCCGCACTTCGTCGCCCGGCGCGGCCCCGTCGACCACGATCGTGACGCGTTCAGGATCAGGCGACACGGCATCCGCTGCCAGGTCGCCGTACTGCCAGCCAAGCTGGAGCGCTAGGCCTGCGGGAACCCGGCGGACGCGCTGGCCGGAGAACGCGGCAGCGCTGTCGGCCAGGTACTGCTCCCAGGCGGGTGAGGGAGGCATGACCACCTCGGCGTCAACGGGAAGTTCGTCGCTTCCAGCCCGCCTCGCGCGAGCTGGAAGCACATCCACGGTCATCTGGGGCGGCCGGGGCGGCGAGAGCGGTTGGCATAGTCCACGGTTGGGGCTACGAGGCCAGGGCGGCGCGAGTTCATCCGGCGCGGCCGTATTGGGCCCGAACATTGCCCCAGCCGCTGAACCTGGCGGGCCCCCGGCGCGTAGCCCTGTCTGGCTAGGCAGGCGTGAAGAGCGCAGGCCGACCGGACGTATTAAGAACAGGTGCGCTACCCAGACGGCGCCCTTCAACTGCGGGCGGTTACCGGTGGAACGAGTCATGAACGGCGTCAGCACCGGTCAGGTGACGATTACCGTGTCACCCGATGGGCGCGGTACGCATCGGTCGATCGCGGCGGCGCTGGCGTCGGCGCCCGACGGCGCCACTATCGCGGTGCGTCCGGGCAGCTACCCGGAAAACCTGGTGCTCGTCAGGCCGGTGATCATCACCGCGGCTGAGCCGTCAGGCACCGTGCTGGTGGAGCCGCCGCAAGGCGCCGCCGTGACGATGACCGCGGGATCAGCGACGTTGCGCCAGCTCAGCCTGGGCGGCCATGACGCGACGGCGGCCGTGATCGACGTGGCCGGCGGGTCGCTATCCCTCGATCAGTGCGAGGTGGCCGCCACGGCCAGGGCCGCGATCGAGGCGCGCGGCGCCGGCGCGACCGTCTCTATGAGCGGCGGGCGGGTGCGCAACTCAGCCGGCCTCGGTGTGGTCATCTCCGACGGAGCAAACGGCACGTTCGAGCGGGCCGTGATCGAGCATGTCTCCTCCGATGGGGTGACGATCTCCTCCGGCGCCGACCCGGCGTTCCGCGACTGCACAGTTAGCGACGTCCAGGGAACCGGATTCGAGGCGCGCGACAACGCGCGCGGCGTCATCCAGGGTTGCGAGATCACCAGGATCGCCGGCCCGGCAGTGGCGTTCAGGGAAAGCAGCACGACCCGGATGGCATCGGCGTGGGTTCACGACACCTGGGACGTCGGCGTGCTGGTCGCGTCGGCGGCCAGGCCGCTGATCGAGGACTGCGAGATCCGCGCGACCGGTTCGCATGGCATGGTGCTCACCGAGGAGGCCGACCCGGTGGTCAGGCGCTGCTCGATCGGCCGGCCAGCGGGCGAGGGCATCCGGGTCGTGGGGAGGTCGCGCGGTGCTTTCACCGACTGCACAGTGACCGACACGGCGGCGGCGGGCGCGCTTGTCGGCGAGGCCAGCGACCCGATGTTCGCCAAGTGCCGCTTCCGCGGCACGGCGAAGGCCGCCGTCATCGTGACCGACGCCGCGGCGGGTACGTTCGACCGCGTTGACGTGCGCGGCACTGGGCACCACGGGATCGAGATCAGCTCAGCGGCGAACCCGCTGTTCCGCCAGGCCGCCGTGACAGGCTGCCGGGGCCACGCGCTGACCGTGCTCGACGAGGGACGCGGCCGGATCGAGGACTCGGTCATGGAGGGCGCGGGATCGTCCGGCATGCGAACCGCCAGCGGCGGTTACCCGGACGTCCGCGGCACCAGGTTCGTCGGCAGCGCCGAGGCTGGCGTGCTGGTCGGGGCGCGTGGCCGTGGCGTACTGCGCGAATGTGAGATCGTCGGCGCCGGCACCGGCGGAGTGATCGTCGAAGGCGACGGCGACGTTTCGGTCAGCCGGACGCTTGTGCAGCAGAGCCGGGGCGCGGGCGTGGTACTAGCCGAGGGCGCGCAGGGCCGCCTGACGGCCTGCGAGATCGCTGGCAACGAAGGTGACGGCATCGTGGTTGGCAGCAGCCAGTCCGTCGTCCTGCGCGACTGCATCGTCAGGGACAACCGTGGCGCCGGACTGCGCCGGATCGTGCCGAGCGACATGCTGATCGTCGAGAACCTGACCAGCAAGGGAAACACCGAACCCAACGCCTACGAGCAAGCGGCCGCCGCCGCTCAGGTCGCGGCGCCGGTCCGGGCGCCGATGGTGGGATCTGCGGCTGGCGGTGGCAACGAGGCGGTCCAGCCGTTGCTGCGCGAACTGGACGCGCTGATCGGCCTGGCCGGAGTCAAGCAGGAGGTCTCCCAGCTCGTGCACCTGCACGCGCTCGCGAAGCGACGCGAGGACGCCGGCCTTTCCGCTCCGCCGATGGCCAGGCACCTGGTGTTCGCCGGAGCGCCGGGCACAGGGAAGACCACGGTCGCGCGGCTGTACGGCAAGATACTGGCCGGGCTCGGCGTGCTGCGCACCGGGCAGGTCGTCGAGGTGTCCAGAGCCGACCTGGTCGCCCAGTACGTCGGCGCGACCGCGTTGAAGACGACCGAGCGGTTCGATGAGGCGTGCGGCGGCGTGCTGTTCATCGACGAGGCCTACACCTTGTCGACCAGCAGCGCGGGCACCGGCCCTGACTTCGGCAAAGAGGCCATCGACACGCTGGTGAAGCTAATGGAGGACCGGCGCGACGACGTCGTCGTCATCGTCGCTGGCTACTCGAAGGAGATGCAGCAGTTCCTCTCCTCCAACGTCGGGCTGGCCTCACGGTTCTCGCGCACCATCGAGTTCGAGAACTACAGCCCGGCCGAACTCGTCCAGATCATGGAGCTGATCTGCCAGTCGCACAGCTACGCGCTCGAGCACGACACGCGTTCGCTGCTCGCGATGTACTTCGAGAAGATCCCGCGGGACGCCACGTTCGGCAACGGGCGGGCGGTGCGCAAGATCTTCGAGGACATGGTCGGCAGGCAGGCCGCCAGGCTGTCGATGATGCCAGATGCCTCGGTCGCCGACCTGACCAGGTTCTTGCCTGAGGACCTGGGCATCGCCGTGCCGCGAGGGAACGCGGGGCGAGGCTCCGACCAGGCGGGAATCGACGCGCTGCTGGGCCAGCTCTTTGAAATGGTCGGGCTGTCGCAGGTCAAGCAGGAGGTCGCCAAGCTCGTCGACCTCATCGCCTCGGCCCGGCAACGAGAGCAGGCCGGGCTGCCGGTGCCGCCGATGAGCAGGCACCTGATCTTCGCCGGGGCGCCGGGGACCGGCAAGACCACCGTCGCGCGGCTCTACAAGGAGATACTGACCGCGCTCGGGGTGCTTGGCGGCGGGCCGCTGGTCGAGGTCGCCCGGGCTGACCTGGTCGGCGAGTACATCGGTCACACCGCCCAGCGAACCCGCGAGGCGTTCAACCGGGCCAGGGGCGGGGTGCTGTTCATCGACGAGGCGTACACGCTGGCCCCGCGCAACGGCGCCGCCAACGACTTCGGCCACGAGGCGATCGACACCCTAGTCAAGCTGATGGAGGACCACCGCGACGAGGTCGTCGTCATCGCCGCCGGCTACACCGAGGAGATGGCTGGCTTCCTGGCCGCCAACCCTGGCCTGTCGTCGCGTTTCTCCCGGCAGGTGCTGTTCGAGAACTACTCGGCCGACGAGCTCGCGACGATCTTCTGGCAGCACGCCGCCGCCGCCGGCTACGAGTGCACGGACGAGACGCTGGCGATCGTGCGGCACCACTTCGACCTGGTGCCGCGCGGGAAGTCATTCGGGAACGGCCGGTATGCCCGCAAGGTGCTCGAGGACGTCATCACCCGGCAGGCTGGCCGGCTACGAGTCCTGTCCAATCCGACCGCCGATGACCTGCGCACGCTCGCCCCAGAGGACGCCGCCCCGCTGATCATCGCGCCGGCCGGGCGACCGAGCTGATCGGGGAACCGCCATGCGCAAGCTGATAGCGGGGCTGGCTGGGGGCCTGATCGGGGGGCTGAGCATGGGGCTGGTCGCGACGACAGCGCTGGCGGGCTCAGCCGCCTTTGCCAAGACCCATGGGAAGGCGCCACCGAGTCAGGCTTTCAGTCAGTGCACCGCGTCGTCGAAGGCGGTGAGCCACCCCGTCTCCTGGGCCCAGCAGCTGCTCAAGCCGGACCGGGTCTGGGGCCTGACCCGCGGCACCGGGCAGGTCGTTGCGGTGCTCGACTCCGGCGTCAGCGCGACCGCGCCCGCACTGTCCGGCGCGGTGCTCCGCGGCCTCGACGTGCTCACCGGCCGGGCCGGCGACGCGGACTGCATCGGGCACGGCACCTTCGTCGCCGGACTCATCGCGGCTCACCCGACGGCTGGGACCGGCTTTGCCGGGCTGGCGCCGCAGGCCCGTATCCTTCCGGTCAACGTGACGGGCGCAAGCCAGGACGACGCGGCGACCTCCGCGGCGCTGGCGGCCGGCATCAGGTACGCGGTGAACAGCGGCGCCACGGTCATCGATGTGTCCGCGGCCGCCACGCCGGGTCCGTCCCCCGCGCTCAGTGCCGCCGTGGCCTACGCGGTCGCCAGGAACGTCCTAGTCATCGCGCCGGTCGGCGCGAACAGCCAGAGCCAGGCGAACGAGGTCAGCTACCCGGCGTCCTATCCGGGCGTCATCGCGGTCTCCGCGGTGGACCCCAGCGGCGCGCCGCTCGCGGCCGGTACCCCCGGCGTGCGGGTCGACCTTGCCGCACCGGGTTCGGCGGTGCTGAGCATCGGCCCGCGCGGGGCGGGCCAGCTCACCGGAAGTGGTGCTGCCCTGGCGACCGGTTTCGTCGCCGGCGCCGCCGCGCTGGTTCGCAGCTACTATCCGAAGCTATCGGCCGTCCAGGTCGCCCACCGTCTGGAAGTCACCGCCGACTCGCCCGGCGTCACGCTCCCCGACCCGCAGCTCGGTTACGGCATCGTCGACCCGTACACGGCCGTCACCACCGTCCTGCCTGAGGAGTCGGGCGCGTTGCCGCCGCCGGTCCCGGCCTCGCGACCGCTGCATCTGCCGACGCCGCCGGTCCCCGACACCTGGCCAGCGATCGCGCCGCTCATCGTGACCGTCATCGTGGCCGCCGGCATCGCCGCAGCCTTCGCCGCGAGGAGCATCCTGCGCCAGGGCAAGCGCCGACGCTGGCGCAGCGCATAATCAGATTGCGAAAGGATAGGAAATTCGGCCATGACTGCCGCCTATGATCTTCTCTCGCCCGAGCATTTCGACGTGCCGTATCGGACGTTCGCGTTAATGCGCGAGAACGACCCGTTGTACTGGCACGAGCAGATGGGCATGTGGTTCGCCACCCGGTATCAGGACGTGCACGCCATCAGCCGGGACCGCCGGTTCAGCTCGGCCCGGGTGGACGCGTTCATGCCGGCTGGCGCCGACGAAAAGACGCAGGCGGTGCGCCGGTTCTTCACTGACTGGATGCTGTTCAGCGATCCGCCCGAGCACACCCGGCTGCGCAAGCTGGTGTCGCGCGCCTTCGTCCCGCGCAGCATCGCCATGCTGGAGTCGTTCATTCACCAGGTGGTGGACGAGGCGCTTGACCTGGTCAAGGGCCAGGACCAGATCGACATCATCGGTGACTTCGGCTTCCCGGTGCCGTCCCGGGTGATCGCGCACATGCTGGGCGTGGCCCCGGACCGCGTCCACGATTTCGAGCAGTGGTCGCACGACATCTTGCGGGTCCCGTCGCTGGTCGGAGACCCGGACGAGAACCTCACGATCACCTATGGCGCCATGCGCAACCTGGAGGCGTACTTCCGCGACCTCATCGCGCAGCGCCGCGCGGTGCCGGCCGAGGACCTGTTAGGCCTGATGGTGCAGGCCAACGATAACGGAACGGCGCTGTCCGATGACGAGCTGATGGCGCACTGCGCGCTCTTGCTGATCGGCGGGCACGAGACGACCACCAACCTGATCGGCAACGCGACGCTGGCGCTGCTGCGCAACCCCGGCGAGCTGGCCCGGCTCCGCGCCCAGCCCGACCTGGCCGCGCCGGCAGTAGAGGAATTCCTGCGCTACGACGGCGCCGTGGCCGGGATCGCCCGGCAGGCCAAAGAGGATGTCCAGCTCAGCGGCGGCGTGGTCCCGGCCGGGACGGTAGTCATGGCCGTCCTGCCCGCGGCCAACCGCGACCCGGTCACCTTCACCGACCCCGACCGGCTCGACGTCGGCCGCGGCGATACCCGCCACCTAGGCTTCGGCGGCGGCCTGCACGCCTGCATCGGCGCCGCGCTAGCCCGGATGGAAACCCGGATCGCGATGACCGCGCTGCTGGCCAGGTATCCCCGGATGGAGCTGGCCGTCACCGAGCCGAGCCACATACCGAGCTGGGCGGTCCGGGGAGTCACCAGCCTCCCAGTGAACGTCAGCTGACCCGGCCCGAGCAAGGCGGTGCGCAATGAACGGAAACACCCAGCATGACGTTTTGGTGATCGGAGGCGGACCCGCCGGCTCGGTGGCGGCAGCAGCACTCGCGCGCGAGGGAATCAAAGTCCGGCTAGTCGAGCGGGCCCATTTCCCTCGCTACCACATTGGCGAGTCGCTGACACCATCGTGCCGGACGGTGCTCGACGCGATCGGGATCGCCAGTGCCCTGGACGCACATGGATTCATCCTCAAATACGGCGGTGCGATCCGGTGGGAGGATGACGCGTGGTTCTTCGACTGGGGCAAGATGGGGGTGAACTCCTGGCAGGTCGACCGCGCCGAATTTGACCAGTTACTGCTCAACCACGCACGGGCGAGCGGGGCCGACGTGACCATGGGCGTGACCGCCAGGTCAGTGTCATTCGAGCAAGGTCGGCCGACCGCGGTGACCTGCGTGCCCGACGACGGCGAACCCTACGTCATTGACGGATTCCGCTACCTGATCGATGCCACCGGCCGGGCTGGCCTGCTGAGCGTCCGCCACCTAGAGACCCGGCACCCAGAGCCCACCCTGCGCAATATCGCGATCTGGAGCTACTGGCGCGATGCGGCGGCCCTGCCGGATACGCCAGCGGGTGGCATCAACATCATCTCTTCTCCTGCGGGCTGGTACTGGATCATCCCGCTCGCGGGCGACCGCGCCAGCATTGGTTTCGTCACGCGCAAGGACTGGTTTACCGAGCGACGCCAGGCGTTCGAGTCGGCGGACGCTATGTACCGTGCTCTCATTGACGAATCCGGCGCGGTCCGGGCCCTGCTCGATGACGCCGCGTATCTCGGCCCGGTCCGCGTCGAGACCGACTACTCGTACGCCGCTGAGCAATTCTGCGGGCCTGGGTACATGCTCGTCGGCGACGCCGCCTGCTTCCTCGACCCGCTGCTCTCGACCGGCGTACACCTGGCGCTGTACAGCGCGATAAACGCCGCGGCCGGCATCGCCTCGGTGTACCGGAATGAGGTGACGGAAGAGGCCGCGAACAACTATTTCGAGTACGCCTTCCGCCGAGGCTATACGCGCCTGTTCGCGCTGGTGAGCGTGATGTATGAGCGCTATCTCGGCAAGGATGGCTTCTTCCGCCTATCTGACGTGCTGGCGGGCGCGGCAACCGCTATCGACGGCGGCGACGCGGACCCGCCGTCATCGGAGTCTTTCGCGGAAATCATTGCCGGGCTCTCGGACCTGCGCGAGGCAGGAGACGCCAGCACCCGGGTGCTCACCGAACGACTGCTCAGCGAGGCACTCGGCGCGCAGCGCCAGGCCATCGCGGCGGGCAACCCCCGAATGCCCGACTTCTCCTCGGTGCTAGAGAACCCGCTTCGCGATGCCGAATCCGCGCGGTACCGGCTGGTCACCGCCCCCCGGCTTGGCCTAGAAAGAACGACCGGTTAGCCGCCACGTTTGCCGGAGAATTTTGGCATCCTAGATGCCTTTTTGCTCAATCAGAGGCTCCGCGCGCCGGCCGCGCGATGAATTGCCACATCCAGCTGGGAAAACAGGTATGAATTCGGGGATCCATCGCAGGGGCGGCCAGCAGGACCGGCCGCCGGGCAAGACCTAGGGCAGTCGCAGAATCCACCCGGCCCGGGCCGACCCGCCGACCGACAGCCCCGACGCCCGTTCTGCCTAGGATTCCTGCGCCGCCTGCCAGGCCTGCTCGGCGTCGGCGATCCCCCACGCTGCCAGCCACCGCAGCGCCGTCTGGACGGAGATCGCAGCAGCGGCGCCGTCCGCGTCGGCCTGGAGACGGGCCCGGGCGTACACCTTGAGCGCCTCCGCCCGGTCGCGGGGGAACCACTCCGGCTCCTTGTCCAGGTTCGGCGCTGGCTCGCCATCGGCCAGCCGGTCCAGTACCCCCCGCCGCTGCTCGTCGTAGCGTTCCCGCCGCTGCCCCAGTTGCCCACCGGTCACACCAGGCCACGCGATCTGGCGAGTCGCCGACCGCGGGGGCGCCTCGATTGACGCCGGACTGGAGCTGAGCCCGGGATGGTTCCAGGTGATGGCACGCCGTGGCGACGCCGGGCCGGGCGCGGGAGGGCTGGCCGACGGCTGGTGCTCCGTAGGGGACTCGTTCGCGAGCTTGCCTTGGGAGGGAGCCATCAGCCATTTGACCTCGCGAGTCGGCAACTGCGGCGGCTCGGGGTGCCGGCCAACCTGTAGTGGCGGGGTCAGCTGCGGCAGCTCATCGGCGAGCGCGCGATTGCGCAGCACCGTCGCCAGGTCCGTCGTGCTGAACAGCTCTGGATCAGCCTGGCCCGGCAGGAACAGCAGCCAGCCCAGGGGCTGCTCGGCAAGCACCGGCTGACCGGCCGCGGCGACACCGGCCTCCCGGACCACCACCGCGCCCGCCGGGGTGGTGAAGACGTCTCCCGACGCCGCCAGGACCGGATGCTCCGACATCGTCGCGAGCACACCGGCCTGTGCCAGCCCCGCTCGCAGACGCACCGCGCCAATCCGGCACGCCACCAGCACCAGAAGCTGGCCCGGCGCCAGCCCCAATTGCGGCAGCACCTGCGAAGAGAACCCGGACATTTCCAGCGTCCGGCCCCCCACGGCCAGAAACCCGGACTCTGGGTCGACGTGCACGTGCACCACCACCGCTCCCGACACCGGCGGGAACGCCTCCGCCGCAACAAGGTCATCCGGCGCGTCCTGCACGCCCCCGGCACCTTGGGCCCGCAGGTAAAAACCCGACGGGGTGGACACGACGGTCGGCGCTTGGGCATCCGGCGTGCTGTCCTGCGATGGTCCGCGCGGGACTTGGGTCGTAATGACTGGTGCGGCGCCGGTCAGCAGCTGGGCCGACGTTGGGGTCGGCAGGCCGACTGGCAGGCCCCCGATCTGGTAGGGAGAGATATCAAGGGTGACTGACTTTCCTAGCGACCGTTTGCGTTTTAGCGTCCGTAGCGCTGTGTCGAGGCGTTCGACTAGTTCGCCGAGCGCGTCCACCGCATGCTGGGTGAGCCCGGAATAGATGTGGTTCTCGAAGTACACGCTGGTGTCGGCCGCCGTGTTGGCGGCCCTGATGGTTTCCTCGTCGTCCCCGACCTGCGCGGCCTGCAGCCATCGGTCGAAGTCGCGCCGCAGCCGGGCGAACTCGTTGACGTAAAGCTCCCGGTGCCGGGCCAGCGCCACCTCGGTCAGCCGGGTCGGCGACGCGAGGCGGCTGGCTGCCGCGCCGCGAATCCGGTCCACGACCACCCGGGCATCTTCCGCCCGCAGGACCGCGCCTGCCGCGGTGGCGCCGCGGTAATGGCTGCCGTCGTAGATGATGTAGTTCTCCGGCTGCTGGACTTCGGGGCCAAGGTGGACGGTGGCCTGGCCCACCATCGTCATCGGCAGCCCAGCCCGGTCAGCGAAGATCACCGGGATGGTGTCCCCCGTGTCGCTGTACCAGGATTGGCGCGCCCTGATCGTGGCCACCACCGCGGCCCGCACAGCCCGCTGGTCCTGCGGCGTCCCGTTGGTCGCACCCTCGAAAAAGTGCGCGTACTGTGACTGGCCCCCCCGGGCGAAGTCGTCCCGAAGCAGGTCGGCCAGCCAGTCACGCAGGCGAGCAGGAGTGGGCTCCCGGCCGTCGAGCAACGTGCGGAGCCGGTTCGGGTACATGCGAATGACCGAGTGGAAGAAACAGTCGCCGTCCCCGGGAACATCCAGCGGCGTGATCCCGAGCTCTTCCAGCAGCGGCCGGTAGGACTGTGCCGCCAGTTCCCTGAAGTCGGCCCGCTGCTCCTTGCGCTGCTTTCGCGCCTGGTGCAGGGCCGCCACCGTCTCCGCCGGTGCCGACGGCGCCGCAGACTGGCCAGGAGCAATCCGCCGCCCCCTGCTCAGCAGCTTCGCTAGCCGGTCCGCAAGAGAGGCCGATGGCCGGGCGGGCGTGGACGGCAGCGGCAGCGGGAGCGGGACCGCCGGCGCCGGCGCAGCCCCCGGGTCCCGCGGGGGCACCAGCCATACACGTTCCACAAAAGTCGTCGCAGTCGTCGCGAGCGCGGCGCGGACGGCTCCGCGCAGCTCTGGCCGGTGTTCCTCGGGGATCCCGCTATAGCGGCCGTCGGCGGCCGATGGCCACGGGAACGCCACGCTACCCAGGCCAAGGTCGTCGGCTAGCCTCAGAGCGGCGCGATAGGCGCCGACCAGGGCACGCTCAGTGTCCGCCTGGGGGCCGGACCTCAAGTCCGGCAGGGCCACATGGATCACCCATTTGGCGCCTAGGCCAGGCGCCGTCGTGCCACCCGCCTCGCCCAGCCCGAGGCCGAACGGGTACGTGACCGCGATCTCGTCTCGCAACTCCTGCCCGCCGAGCTCGAGAATGTCGCCGCTGATCCCTTCGGTGCTACTCAGCGTCTCATCCGTCGGATTGACGATCGCGTCGAAAGGCACGCTCAGCAGGTCCGCCGCGACCTCCTCGACCATAGGCGGCGCCTGGCTGTCCGGCTGGGTGAGCGGCCCCGCCGAGGATGCCGGCGTCTGCGCTAGCTCTGGCCGCCTAGGCAGATCCGTGCCGACCGGCAGCCTCATCGTGGGACCGGCCTGGTATTCCACCAGGTAAATGTCGCGCACGCTTCGGGTGTCCGCCCCTTGCAGCGCGTCCAGGGCGATTTGTCTTACGACCCGATAGGGCACCTTGCCGCGGAAGAGCCCTCCAGACAGTACCGGGAAGGCCACGCTAGTCAGATTGAGCGAGTCGGCCAGGGCCAGCGCCGTCCGGTAAGTCTGCGCGAGAAGATCACGGTTCACCTGCGTATCAGGCACATGGTTGAAGTCCGGCGGGACCGCATGGATGATATGGCCCGCCATCATGTTGGGAGCACTGGTTACTACCGCGTCGCCTGCTTCGATCCTCCCGCCCTGGTATCTGCTCTTGATACTCCTCAGCTCATCCTTGATGCGCTCGCCGCCGGCCTCCAAGATCAGCCCGCTGACCCCGTCATCGCCGAGTAGCCCGTTGTTCGCGGCGTTGACGATGGCGTCGACCCAGGGCAGCCGGAGCAGGTCGCCCCTGATTTCATGCACCGACGCACGACCAGGCGCGCTCGGGGGCGAGGAGACATCCCCGCGATGCGAGATCGCGGCCGGCGGCTTGATGGCCGGGGTCGCGGCAGCCGGCGGCTTGATGGCCGAGGTCGCGGCCGCCGGCGGCATGGTCAGCAGGGGCGCCGTAACCTTCGGCACCGTAACCGTCGGCACCGTAACCGTCGGCACCGTCACGGTCGATTGCTTGACAGGCACCTGCTTCGCCTGCGGCTTGGGCGGCTTCTTCGCCGGGAATCGCCTTCCCACAGGTGGCCGCGGTGTGAACGGCGACCCTGGGCGGGAGAAGAGGAACGATCCCGAGCGGGAGAAGAGGCGCGAACCTCTCGCCGAACTGCTGCCCGGACCCCTCGGCGACCTCGGCGAGGGGGGACCTCCAGACCCTGAGGACCGGCGAGACCCCGAGGACGGGCGAGATCCCGAGGACGGGCGAGACCGCGGGTGTGCGGCGGCGGTTCCGCCGGGGGCCAGCAGGCTCCGCCGGCCACCGGGGAGCCGGCCCCTGATCATCTGGGTGGCGCCTCCGAAGTAAGCCGCGTACAGGTTGCGGATGCCAACCTGGCGCACTAGGCGCATGGCCTCGGCGTGCGACTCGTAACGCTGCGTAAGGGCTGGGTCGGGCCATTCTTCGTCGATGCTCTCGCTGTCGTAGTAATCGCCTTCGATTATCCGCAGCACCCGCTCATGCTCTTCGGGATTGTTAGCGAGCCGGTCCCGCACGTATTGCCACACGATCTCGGTCTTCAGCGTCGGTACTCCCTCGATCAGGGTATTCCGCTCGTGCTCACCCGGTATGGGCTGGGAGAACGCCGTGTAGCTCCCATGCTCTCGCAGGTGCAGGAACTCGTGAAGGAAAGTCTGCGCCACATCCCGGAGTGCTCGCCGGTTGCGTTCGTCGGTATCCGCCCGAAGGCGCTGGATAAGTACTTTCTGCTCCAGCGGCAACGCACGGCCGGGCCAGCCGCGCCGGACTTCCAGAATCCGCCGCAGGAAGTGATCATCCTTAATGAGATCAGTGATCACATCGTTAATGATCCGGGCCATCTCGTTGAGCGGCTCATCATTGGGACCGGAGCGCGGATCCGCATTGTGCTGCGCCAGTAGATCGGCAACGGCTCCCTGGTGTGTGAGGGTGGCGAACAAGTGGATCCGCGCAAGGTGGAGAAGCTCACTAGGCGCGAGCGTATCCATCTCCCATTGGGCGTAGTCGAACAGGTCGTATATGTGGCCGACCTGACCCGGCTCGGCCGTGAGCGGTTCCACGTCGCCCGGTGCCACGGGACCGAACACATCGTTGATCCACCCTCTGACCAGTGCGGCGATACGCCCGATGTGATCCCACGAGTACAGCGCGTCCGGGGCGCCGCGCTCCGCCGCATCGTGACCCAGCACCAGATCCTGGTAATCCGCATTGATCTTGGCCCGCATTTCCCTGGCGAGCTTGACCCTGAAGGTGTCGTTCTCGCCTCGCAGCCGGTCCGCGAAGGGCTCGGCCGCTATGAGGCCGGGTCGGCTAAGCGCTTCTCTGAGCCGCTGTACCTGCGTGTCAGGCGGCACCACAGCGAGATCAACGAGAGCAACGGGGTCGTCAATACTGCGCGCCACGTCGCTATAGATCAAATCGAGCTGCCGATCGATCGCGTTCGTACCATCCCTCAAGTTCTCAATACGTTCCTCGTCAGAATCATCTTCATCTTCTTCGAGCTCATTGATCATGTCGTGCAGCTGAACGCGAACGTCGGCTAGCCACCAGGCGGCGCGGGCTCTCTGTTTGGGGGGCAACGTTGCCAGCAGTCCGCTGATTTCGTCATCGCTGTCGTCCAGGAAGTCGTAGGCAATAGTTGCGAGGTCCCCCCAGTCCAAGGGGTCGCCGAGCCCAATTTCCCCCAGATTCTCGCTGATCATCCGCGGCACGAATTCCCGCGCGGGGTGCAGTTCGGTCACCTCGTCGTCGCCGTCAAACCGGCTAGGAACGGCCGCTTGCAAAATGTTCCGCAGCGCCGGGTCCTGCGCTAGGCCGGCCGCCTCGGCCAGCTCGGACAGCTCAAGGTCGTCGTTGCGGCTCAGCAGTTCGTAGACCGCCGCCTGGCCGACGTTCTCTGGCAGGGCCATCAGCTGCGGGATCAGCACCTCCTGGTCTTCTGGGTCCAGGTCGAATGCCGGGTTCCCCGCCAGGTGACTCAGCACCCACTCACGCATGGCCTCCCGGGCCGCGAGCAGCCACCAGCCGGCCCGTGCCCGCTCCACCGGGGCTAGCGTAACGGTGCCGAGGATGACGTGATCGGCCTGGCCCTGGAACGTTCTGGCGATTTGCCGGAGTTCGGGAGGGGTCAGCTCGTCGGTGGCTCCGCGGCGCAGGCGCGGGACGATCAGGCCAGGCCTGAAGGTCTCTTGCCCGGGATAGACCGCCCTCACCTGGGCGTTCTCGTCGAATCGCCGGTCAAGCACGGTGTCGAGGCCAGGGCGCAGGTCGTCGCCTTGAGGGATTGCCTGGATCAGCGCGGCACGCAGTTCGCCGTTTCGGTTCAGAGTAGCTAGCTGGTGGTCGGCGAGCTGGTCGACGAGTTCCACCGCCTGCCAGCGGGCCGGTGCGGTGCGCAGCAGGTCGGTGACGAGCTGCCGGAGGTCGGGGTTCGCGTCGGGGTCGCCGTTCAGGTAGTCCCGCGCCTGCTGCACCAGCCTGGCCGACCCGGCCACGTGCTCCGCCCACCACCTGGCCTGCGCCTGTGGCACCGGGGGCATCCGGGGAAGGCCGTCGAGAACGTCGGCGCGGCCAACGGTCTGCCTGGCGATCTGGATCATTTCGTCGCGGGTGGGGCGGCCTCTGACGGGAACGTCCGCCAGCGCCGGGCTGACCAGGCCAAGCGTGAAGGGCAGCGGGGGCTGGACGCGCGGCACCACATCGCCGTCAGCGGTGAATCGGAGTGCCACCAGCAGGTCAAGCTCGGGCCGCAGTACGTGGCCCTCCGGGATGCGCGCACGCGCCTCCCGCATCAGCCTGCCGTCTCTCGTCAGCTCGGTGAGCTGCTGGTCGTCCGCGGCGTGCAGCAGGTCAAGCGCCTGCCACGGGGCCAGGCCGCTGAGCGCGTTGGCGGCCAGTTCCCGCTGGGTGGTGACGTTTAGGTGAGCTTCCGGATTACCGCTGAGATAGCCCCGCAACCGCGTCTGCCGGTCGACGGCCTGGCGCAGCCGGTCCAGCCAGAGCATCGCCCGCTGACGTTCAGCGGTGTCGAGGCCGAGCCTTCTGGCGAACGCCTCCTCTGAGGACGCCCCGAGGGCGGCGGTAGCCTGGCTGAGCTGCGTCCGGGTCAGGAAGCTGCGCTCCACCGCAGATGCCCCGGCGGGGACAGGCCGCGGCTGCGGGAATGGCCGGGGCCGGACGTTTGGGATCACCTGTCCGTCGCCGTCGAAGCGATCGCCGATGAAGCGGTACGCGCGCAGGCGCAGCGGGTCGCCGTCGGGGATCCGCTCTTCCAGCAGGCCCCGCAACCCGCCGCCCAGTGCCACCACGGCCGAGAGCTCATCGCTGGTCAGCGCCTCCAGGGCTGCCACCGCCTGGACCCAGGACAGGCCAGCCAGCGCGTCGCCGATGTGCCTCCTGAGCTGCTGCGGGCGCAGGCGCACCGCCTGGTCGCCGCCGAAGTGATCACGCAGGTTGGCGTCCCTGGCTGCCGCCGCGCGGAGCCTGCGTAGCCACTCCACCGCGACGGGCTGCTCGCCGCCCGACAGGCCCAGGCTCCGCAGGACCGCGTCGTCGGATCGCTGACCGATTGCCGCGATTGCGGCGTCGAGCTGCTCGCGGGTCAGGTCGGCGGCGGAGCCCACCCCGGCCAGCGCGGGGCTGATCAGCGCGAGGCGGAACGGGCGTCCTCGCAGCGGCCTGCGCACCGGCGGGGTCCGCCCGCGGTAGCCGGCGGTGTCCAGCATGTCCTCGGGCCGTATCGTCGGACCGATCCGCTGGGCTACGAACCGGTTCAGCTCCGACCGCAGCGGATGGCTAGGCGGTATCAGCGTGATCAGCCGGGCGACGCGGCTGTGCCCGGCCGGCCGCTCCAGTGCCCTGTTCCCCGCGGGCCTCCCGCCATCGAGCAAGACGGTCAGCTCGGCGGGAGCACTGCCGTGGAGCAGGCCAAGGACCGCCCGCAGGGCCTCGTAGGTGGCCGCGCCGGCGAGCAGCCGGTCGATCAGCTCAGCTTTCGCCGCGGTGGACAGTTCCTGCTGGGCGTCCAGGTAGTCGCGAGCCGTCTGGACGTGCGCGTTGACGTCGGCGAGCGCGGTCAGGTCAGCGCGGGTGACCGGCGCGAGCCGGTCCGGGCCGCCCCGGGCCAGCTTCACCTGACTGGCCTCCACGGCCCGGTCCGCGAGCGTACGGACCCGTTCGGCGCGAGCGCGGAGCTGCTCGCGCTCCGGCGCCGTGATCGCTCCCGAGTCCGCGACAGCGGCCGGGAGCAGGTCCACCAGCGCCGTCACCAGGTTCTGCATCACCTGACGTCCGCCGAGGTTGTTCGCCAGGTCGCCGCGCGCGGGGTCCAATTCGACCACGCGGCGCAGCCGGGCCAGCGCGGGCAGGTCCGTCTGGCCTGCCCCGAACACCACGTCGGCCAGGTTCAGGAAGCCGAACACCTGCCGGATGCCGGCGACGCCGGTCTCGCGCCTCAGCCAGGCGAACCTCTCCGCGTCCCTCGGGCCTGGTGCGACCCCTTGCGGGTCCGGCCGCAGCCGGTCCGCCAGCGCCACGGCGGCGACCCGGTCCTCCACGTCCTGCCGCGTGAGCTGCGCTTGCGGATCATCTCTCAGCAGGGCCCGGGCGCGCACAAGCAACGCGTCACGCTCGGCCTGCGGGCGGGGCAGGTCGGGCGGCAGTCCCACGCCGGCAAGGGCCGGGCTGATCAGGCCCGGGTGGAACGGCCTGCGCTGGGCTATGAGCACCGGCAGCGTGCGGGTGTGCGACCACCGCCTGGTGAGATCCTCGGGCCTTACGCCGGCACCGAACCGCTGGGCCACGAACCGCTCAAGCTCGCCGCGCATCCGGTGGCCAGGCCGGAACCGCTGCAGCAGCCGCGCCGGCAGCTGGCCGCCGCGCGCCAGCCGGCTAAGCTCGGCGGGCTCACTAGCCAGGAGCAGGCCAAGAACCGCCCTCAGGGCATCGTCGGTGGGCGTTCCGTTGAGGAGCTGGTTGAGAAGCTCTTCAACCTGAGCAGCGGTCAGCTCCAGCGTCGCATCCAGGTAGCCGCACGCCCGCTGGACGGGACCGGCGCTGTCGCGGACGGCTTCCAGGTCTTCGCGGGTTACCCGGCCGCCACGGGGCTGCCTTGCGTCCTTGGCCTGTCCGGTCATCTGCACCAGCGCGCGGACCTGCCGCTGCGGGGTCACCCCGGTCAGGTCGGCCGGGAGCAGGCCCGTGAACGCGTTCACCAGGTTCGTCGTGACCTGCTGGCTGGTCGCGCCGTCGGCCAGGCCGGCCTGCGCCGGGAGCAGGTCGGCCAGCCGCCGCAGGTTGCGCACGGCATCCAGGCTGGCCTCGCCCTCGCCGAGCACGTCGGCGGCCAGATCGAGCAGCCGGAACAACCGCCGCAGGTCGGTGCCCTGCCCCCGCGCGCGGCGCGCGTCCTGGTGATGCAGGCCGACCTGCTCGGCAAGCCAGGTGAACACTTCGGTGTCCGTCGGCGGGACGCTGTCCCGCTCGCCGGTGACGCCGGCCCGCAGCCTGTCCACCGGGCCGGCGGGCGGCCTCACCTGCAACTGGCTCTGCCCGAGCCGGTCCGCCAGCGTCATGACCGCCGTCACCCGTGCCGGGGGGAAAGCGTTCCGGCCGGCGCCGAGCAGGGACCGGGCCCGGATCCATGGCGTGCCAAGGAACGCTGCCTGCAGCCCGCTGAAAGCCTCGGTCACCTCGGGCATGCCCGCGGCGGCCGCAGTCAGCTGCTGGACTGGGTCGGAGAACTGCTGGGCCGGCGCCGTTTGCGGCGCAGCGGTCGGCTGGCGCAGGAAGTCGGCTATTTGCTGGAAGCCTGGCACCGACGGCAGGCGATTGACGGCGTTGTCGAGACGCTTGACGGCGGCGGTCAGATCGGCCTCCTGCGCGCCGGTGCTTGCCAGTTCGGCGCGCACGTCCTTCATAAGGACCATGGCCCGGTCGCGCTGGTCTTGCCATCTGCCGAGCGCGGCCCTGTGCATCGCGCGCGCGGTTCTCCGCAGCTCGGCGGCCACGCTCTCCACCCTGGCCAGCAAGCCACCGTCCAGCGCCTCCCTGGCGTCGGCCAGCAAGCCAGCCGTGGGAATGGCCGCCGTGCGCCGCGGCCACCACGGCGGCATGAGCTGATGCGTCCGCCCCACCGCGTTGCTGGCCGCGATCAGCTCATCCCACTGTCCGGGCTCGTCGAAGGACGGCGCCAGGGCCCGGACGATCTGGGCCATCCTCCTGGCCTCCGTTACGGCCCGAAGTTGCTGGTCCGCCGGATCGGTGGCCGCCGCGAGTACATCGCTGGCGGCGTTCTCCAGCGCGGTCAGCCGGCCGAGCGCTGCGATGGCAGCCTGCACGCCGGCCTCGCTGGCCAGCGAGCCGGGCAGGGTAGCCAGGGCGCTCACGTTGACCTGGGCCGCGGTGATCCGCTGCCGGAGATCGCCGGGGCGGGCACCGGTGTGCGGCAGCAGGTCTAGTGCCGCTCTGGTGAGGGCCGCCGCGTCGGCCAGCCGCTCCGTCAGCCCGGCGGTGGCCTGGGCGATGACGCGGTCCACGGTGGCATGGCTGTCCGCCAGCTGTTCCAGGTGACTGATGGCCGCTTCCACCTCGGCCAGCGTGCCGGCCAGCGTGCCGGTCGTCGGCAGGGACTGCGGCAGTGCTTCGGCGCGGCTGGTCACGTTGCTGAGCGTGTCGCGCAGGGATTGTTGATCGTCGGCGGTGAGTAGCTTCTGCGCAGCCGTGGCGAGCCCGGCGACGTAGCCGGCGCGCTGCCGGATGGCCTGGTGGACCGCGGTGAGCGCGTCCCGGATACCGGTCAAGAGGGCAGCACGGGTCGTATCCCGCGAGTTCATCGCCTTGATGACCCTCTCCGCTTCCTGTGCGGAAGCCAGGTCGGCCGCCCTGGCCGGCCACCACCGCGGCTGCTGCGTCGTCAGCTGTATGACGGCGGCGGACAGGAGGCGATTCACCTCGCCGGTGCCCGGGTCGCTGGCGGGCAGGAGCCGCTGCGCCGTAAGCGACAGCTCCTCGGTGGCGGCCACCTCTGGCCGCAGTTCGTCCAGGGGCGCCGCAGCCTCGGCGGCCACCGCCCTGGCGGCTGCCAGCAGGCGCGATACGGCGGCGGAAGCAAGGCTGGCCCTGCGCGCCCAGGCCACGGCCTGGTCCGTCTCACCTGGGCTGGGGTGCGGGCGGGCGGGCAGGTCCGGTAGGTCACGGACGGCCTGGCGGGCCGAGGTGAGTTCGGTGGTGAGCCTGGTCTGGTGTGCGCCCGTGTAGGGAAGTAGACCCGGCAGCACAGCCTCCAGGTTCCTGGCGTTGTCGACCTGCTGAGCCAGCCCGGTGGTGGCGACGGCAAGCACGCGCTCAGTGACCTCCTCCAGCGCGGTCACGCCGGAGTGGGCCCGGCTGGCGGCTAGCGCGCGGTCCGATAGGTCTTCGGGCGGGCTTGCGATGCCTGCCGCGTCCAGGCGGGCCTGGTCGAGCGCGTGGGTGACCGTGAGCGCCAGCCCCTCGGTGCCCGGCAGCAGCTCGCGCGCGTTGCTGAGCAGCTCAGTCGCAGCCTCGGCGAGCCGGCTGGCGGCGCTCCCGCGCGTCCCGATGCCGATGACGGCCCGGTCCACCACGTTGGTCATGACGGACCGCAGGTCCCTCACCCGGTCTGCGGCCCGTCGGGTGGCATCGATCCGCTCTTGGATGCGGAGCGACTGCTCCGGTGCGGCGGGCAACTCGCGAACGCCGCGGGCGGCCTGGCTGAAGTCCTGGGCTAGCTCGTCCGCGCCGGCGTACGGCACAAGCTCGGAAACGTCCCGAGCCAGGTTGCGCAGGACGGTCGCCTCCTGCCAGGTCGCCCGGGTGGCTGGGCCTATCCCAGCTTCGATGGCGTCCCCGAGCTCGACTATCGGGGCCATCGCGCCGACCGTGTCGCTCATCTGCTTTGCCGCCTGCTCCGCTGGCGGGATGCCCGGAAGTTGATCACCGGGTCCGGTGAAGCCAGCCACGGCGCGCTTGGCGTTCTCAAGGGCAAGCGCAACGTCCCCGGACCGCTGACCGGTGTCCTCTAGCAGCCGCTGCACCTGCGACGCCGCGGCCGTCATGTCAGCGGCCGTGGCCCGCAGCCCTCCGACGGCGGCGCTGACGACCTTCCGGAGCGCGACCTCGAGCCCTTCGATAGCCGTGCGGAGCCCGGCCAGCGCGTTCCCGGCCAGGGCCTGCCCGGCCGCCTGGACCTGCGCGGCGGTCCGAAGGCCTGATTGCCAGTAGCCAGGCTCGGCGCCCCGCATGGCGCGGAGGGCGGTGTCCAGCGCTCCCGTCAGGTCCGGCCGGCCTAGATGGGGGAGCAGCCGCTGCACCGCCTCGGCCAGCCGGATGGCGTCGGTAGCGCGTGGCCGCAGTCCCTCGAGCGGAAGGACGGCGGCATCCAGCGCCGCCCGCGCGGCCTCCTCCAGCGTGCCAATGCCCCGCAGCCGCCGCAGAACACCGCCGATCGCTCCGGCCGTCAGCTGCGGTTGCCCGGGCAGCTCGGGAAGGTCGCGCACGGCCTGGAGCGCGTCCTCAAGCCCGGAATCCGGCCGATGCAGTAGCACCGCCGCGGCCAAGTCCACGGCCGATGCGTCGCGTCCCACCAGTAGGGCGGTGGCTGCCGCGAGCACCCGCTCGGCAACCGTCTCGAACCGGGTTGGCGAAGCGAGTGCCCGCAGGAGCGCGTCAGCTTCCACCATCACATCCGCGCCGCCAAGATCTGGCGCCGCGTCCAAGGCCGGCAGCTCACCTTTCGCGAGCTCGAACTCCGTGGTGAGAGCGGCCCGCTCGACGCCAGTGTGCGCGATCAGCTCCTTGACGCCGTCGGTGATGTCGTGGGCGGCCTCCGCCCGTACCTGCCACGCGGCGGCGAGCGCTTGTCGAACCGCGCGTACCAGCTCCGGCAGCGCACGCTGGATGTCATAGAGCCAGATCTCGGCCCGCGATACGTCTGCGGCGCTCTCGGGCTGGGGCGGCTGGCTTTCGAGCAGTTCCGCTACGTTCGCCAGCATCGTCTGCAGGTCGCGGACGCCGCCTCCCGCACCGAGGTGCGGCAGGAGCCTCCTGGCCTGCTCGGCTAGCTGTTCGACCATGGGCGACAGGTTTCGCGCAGGCTCTGTGATCGCGGCGGTGATGATGCCCCGGCTCACGCTCTCGAGCCGGTCCACCGCGGTCCCCGCCGCATGCAAGTCCTGGGCCGCCCGCTCGATCTGTTCGGTGGAGTCCATGGTGGGCACCGGGCCGAGCTGAAGGCTGCGGACCGCGCGGAACGCCGCCTCGAATCTGATAGCCAGCTCATCTCGCCGTACGCCGGCGCCGGGCAGCAGCTCCCTGACCCGCTCCCCAAGCGCTCGAGCGGCACCCGCGCGCGACGTCAGCTCCGTTGTCGTGGCGGTGAGAACGTCCCGCCACATGTCTGCGCGCTCGACCGCGCGCCGTGTCGCCTGCCTGGACCCGCTCGGCGGAACCGCGACCTCAGCTCTGTCCAGCGCCCGTTCCAGCGCGTACCGCCTCGGTCCGGCGTTGGGCAGCACCTCGCGTACGCGCCGGGAGGCATCTTCGGCCCGTGCGGCACTTCGCTCGCTGGCGGCCTGTATCTGCTTGAGGACATCACGCAAGCGCCGCATAGCTGCCCGGAGCTCTTTCAGCTCGGGCTTCTCTTGCCCGGACTCGTCCTTTTCGATCCCCGCCCCGACCGCGGCGATAGCGGCAACCGTGTGCAACTGGTCCGCGTCGTCGACCCACCAAGCTGGCGTGGCGGCCTCCAGCCGACTGACTGCTTCGTCAAGCGCCTGGGTGAGTCCCGCGCGCCGGTCGCCGGTCAGCGGAAGCTGGCCCCGGGCGGTCTCTACGCGCTCGTGCCGCCTCACCATCTGCTCCTGCAGGCCCCGCAGGGAAGTGGCGTCCTTGAGGACCGCCCGGGTCGCGCCCTCCACGGCGGCCAGCCGTTGCAGGCCGGCCAACACATCTGGCCCTCCGTCCGGCGCGAGTACCGGAGCGGTGTCTGGAACGGCATCGCGGGCCGCGCCGAGCGCACTTCGATGATCTTCCTCGATGCCTGTGACTGGGAGGAGACTCATCGCCGCATCGGCGAGTGCCGACGCGCTGGCCGCACGCTCGCCCCACATATCGAGGGCGGCGGCCAGCACTCCTGTCGTGGCGCGTCGCACGGCACCACTACCTTGGAGGGAGCCCAGGCCTCCTGCGATCGGCCGCATCGCTGTCAGCATGTCCGCTCCGGCAGACGGCAGCGTCCGCGGCGGGCGCGCGATGGCGAGCTCAGCCTCCTGGAGGGCTAGGAGGGCGTCGGCTAGCGGACCGGCGGAAAGCTGGCGGGGCAGCGCCGCGCGGACCTCCCGGACGTGCCTTGAGAAATATTGCGAACGGTCTTGCCAGAGCGCCAGCGTGAGACGGACCACCTGGGCGGCCGCGTTCCCCAGCCTCGCGCCGGCCTCGCGGAACCGTGCCATGTCGTCCAGAACGGCCGCCTGCGCCTGCGCGGTGGAGGGCAATGAGGCGGGCGGCCCGGGGATGGTGCGCACCGCGCGGTCGGCGCTGTCGAGCGTGCCCTCCAGCTCCTCTCGCACGGCGGTGGGGACGAACTGCAGCAGCTCGCGGGCTGCCGCCGCCAGCTGCTGCGCGGCGGCGAGTTCCTGCTGCCAGTCGCGGATCGTCTCGCTGGCGGTCCTGGCGCCGACGTGCACGTCGCTGCCGGGTGCGGGCACCGCCGCTGAGCCATGAGCGGACCGGCCGGGGTTGGCGGCGACCGCCACGCCGGCCCACCTGGGGTCCTGGCTCGCGGCCCTGATCGCGTCGGCCAGGTTGTAGGGCAGGTTGACAGACTCGGGGGGCGGAGCCGGGGCGAAGGGCTCGGCGGCGGTCAGGTCAAGCCGCATGACCACCGCATGAGCGCCCTGGCCGTAATAGTCGGCGTCGTGGCCGTCATCGACCTCGAAGCCGCGGGTCGTGAAGTAACGCCGCAGCGGTTCGTGGTCCTCGGGCAGCCGCACGGTAACCTGCGTGACTCCACGCAGGTTAGCTTCGGCCAGCAGTTGCTGCAGCATGTCCGACCCGAGACCGCGCCCTTGCTCGGTAGCGGCCACCGCCATGGTGATCACCGAGGCCTCGGTGCCGTTGATGAACAAGCCGGCGAATCCGGCCACTCGTCCGTCCTGCTCGGCCACGACGTAATGCCGGCTGCCCGGCTGCTGCGAGAGCTCATCGGCGAACTGCGACCGGTACCAGGCGTCGTCAGGGAACAGGCTGTTGTCGAGCGCCATGACGGCGTCCACGTCCTCCGGCGTCATCGCGCGCACCGCGGCTGGCCGACGGCTCGGGAAGAAGGCCACCCAGTTGCCGCGCCGCCAGCCCTGCCCGAACGCCGTCTGGCCCGGGGTGGTCTCCACGGCGAGCACCGAGCCGTCCCTGGTGATGACATATCCGGTGTCAGGCGCGATCACCGGCCGCTGCAGGGCGTCGGCCAGTTCCTGCGCCGGGGGGGAGAGCGCACCGGGCAGGATGGTCGCCGCCCGGGGCGTGAGCAGGATGATCGGGTCATCGGGTCCTTCCAGCCGCCGCGGCGCCGGCGGTGGCCGCTCCTCTTCGGACAGGTCAGGAGGCGGCGGCGGCGACAACTCAGCCAGCCGGCCGCTGATGTGGCCTGCCAGCTCGTCCGCGTCGACCTCGTTGTCGCCGATGATGAACTTGGCTCCGGACAGCTCGATCTGGACGGCGAACGCGCGGGTGAGGAACGGCACCAGGTAGGCGGCCCGCAGCCGGTCCTCGACGGCCGCCCCGGTGTCGGCCGGGCCCGGGTAGTACGTGCCGGAGGAGACCGGAATACCGCCGGGGTGATGCAGCCCGAACTCCATCGCGGCCTCGGGCGACAGGCCGAGCTCGGCCGCGTGCCGCACCCGGTAGGCGACGGTGACCTTGCCGCCCGCGAGCCAGGGAACGGGAACCCTGAACCCGTCGCGCCTGTTCTGCGCCTCCGCCTCGATCGTGATGATCGCGTCGACCGACACCCGCAGCCTGGGCACCGCCCTGTTGATCGCGTCGTACCGGGTCATCACCTGCTGGGTCGCGCTGGAGGTCTTGGTGTCACTGCGGCCGACCGAGACGTCGGCCACGGCAGCGACCGTGCGCCGGGCCGGCGACACCGGGCTGAGGTCCTCGGCCAGGTTCCCGGTGTTGAGCTCGCCTCCGCCTTCCAGGCTCAGCGCCATCCCGAACTTGCGGATTATGGCCCGCTGCTTCTCGTCGAGGTCGTAGTTGACCGCCTCTACCCAGCCCAGGAACCACCCCAGCATCTCCGGGTCGGTGAACGCCACCTTCACCGTGACCCACCCGTAGTTGTCGGTCACCAGGCCGCCCTCACGCACCAGCGTCGGCATCCGCATGCCCTCGCCCCGCAGCAGCCGATCCAGCTGCCCGGTGAAGATCGCGTACGACAGGATGTTGTGCAGGGCGTCCCGGGACCGGGTCCCGTGCTCGATCAGCCGAGCGACCGCGTGACTGCGGTCGCCTGATTCCGGAAGTTCGTTGCCGGCCAGTGCGGCCAGCGCCTCGTCGAAGAACACCTGGAGCTTTTCGTGGTCCCACCCCAGCGGCAGCACCCGGTGATCCTCGATGTGCTCCGGGGTGATGTTCAGCCTCCGGCCGGGCACCACGCCGGGCGGCACCTCCTCCACGGCCGCCACATCGCCGGGGGGCGGCGCCGGCAGGGTCTCGCCGATGAGCTGGCCGTGCGGGATGATCATCCGCTCCCAGAGCTGGAACTGGGTCCTGGCGTCCACCGTCCGCTGGTCGCCGGCGTGCTGCCCAGCCGATGCGATGTAATGCGGCAGGTTCACCAGGGCGGTGTTGAGCGCGCGCGAAGGCACCCAGGTTCTGGTCAGCGACACCTCGACGGCCAGTTTCGCGGCGTAGAAGTGCGCCTTGCCCGGCTCGAACCTGGTTTTGCGGCGGGCGCGGATCTGCTGGTCGTACCCGCCCTGGAGGGTGGTCTGGTCGCTGGACGGCGTGAAGCCGATGTCAGCGTCGCGGGGGATGTTCACGTGCCTGCCGGGGCCGCCCGACTCTCCACCGGTCAGCTCGACCGAGGGGTTGGCCGCCGTTGACGGCTCGGCGTCGTCGACGCCACCGCCTCGGATGGTGGCCCAAGTCTTCTTCCTAGTCTCAAGCATGGTGGCGTAGCGGACCGTGTTCATGCTGTCGACGGTGCCGAGCCATCGCAGACCCGTGCCGTCCGGGTCGCGCCGGGCCCGCAGCACGATCTCGTACCGCCAGTTCCCGCCGGGTCCCGCTCGCAGGGCGTCGAGGACTATTCCCGGGCCGAGAGCCACGTCGATCAGGGTCGACAGCGAGGCCAGCGTCAGCACGTTCTGCAGCCGGGCCGGCACCTGCCTCTCGCTCCGGCCGTTCCTGACCGTGAAGTGCGCCTCAAGCAGCTCAGGGGCGTTGTCGCGCAGCAGCCCCTGGACCGCGTCGAGCACCGGGTTGACCTTGCCGTCCATCTCCTTGCGGTGCGGGAACAGCTTGTCGTGCACCGCCGACGGTGGCAGCAGCGGGACCATGGGCACCCGGCGGTCGTCACCCGGCCGGTTCGTTGCGCGCAGGGTCGGGACCTCGCGCACCCGCCTCGGGCCCGCGGTGCCATTGCTGCCTGCGCCCGGCGCCGCTGGCCGGGCCGGTGACGAGGCGCTGACCCGGCCGATCACCGCGGGGACGTCGAGATCCTCGGGGATCGGGTGGTGATCGCGCGGATCGGGCGCGGCCTCGACCCGGCGCAGGAAAGTGATACCGCGCTTGATCTTGAGTACGGTGGACCGGTAGTCCAGCTCGCCGTCCTTGAGAATGTTCTTGTCGCGGGCCGTCACGGTGACCCGCCAGACCATGTCGGCGGTGTACTCCAGGTACTCGCGGGTTCCCTGGGTCAGGCGGCCAGTGGTCGGGGTCAGGTTGAGGCTCTCGCCCTCCGCCGAACCCCAGGTGTGGCCGTAGGTGTACATGTTGAGCCACTGGAAGCCCTCCCGGCCAAGGAGCAGGCCGGGGAGGGACAGGGTGAAACCCCACGACGAGGCCTTGGTGATCTCGTCGGCGGAGATGGCGCTGCCCTCGGCCACGTGCATCTGGAACAGCTTGACCACGTCCGGGCCGTCCTGCCGGACGCTGGTCGGGATCCCCTCGATGGTGATCACGGCGTGCCGGTCTGCGGCGGTGCCGCTCTGGACGATGGTGTGCATGTTGACTGCCCGTCCGCGCACGATGGCCGAGCCCAGGTACTCGGGCGCGGAAATGGTCCACGGCAAGTCACCGATCGCCTTGTCGTCAATGTTCAGGTCTTTGAGCATCTGGCTAATGTTCTGGCTGATCTCGCCGGACCCGAGAACCTCCATGACCTGGTCTTCGATGTAATCGAACGCGTCCTCGCCGTCGCTGCCCAGGTGGGGACCGAGGGCGGGCAGGCGCACCTCGTTGAGCGGGGTCCTTCCGATCCCGGCAGTCTTCGGCGGATTGTAGGTCGTGCGGGTCATCAACTTGCCAACTTCGGCGATGGCGGCCGCGGACTCCGGCTCCTTCCTGGCGAGCGCCTCATGGATGATGAACGTGACCGAGCCACGCAGGTTGCCGTCGACGATCGTGCGGCCCGGCCCGGGGGCGGCCGCGCTGGCCGCATTCGGCGCGCCGCCAGCCGTCGCTGTACCGGCAGCCTTCATTCGGGCGATCAGCTTCCGCAAGCCGTCGGCCGCTTCGTGCCTGGCCTTGTTCAGGGCGCTGGCCAGCAAGCGCACCAAGCTGACCGTCGGGTATAGCTCGTGCCGCACCTCCACTGTGATCTCGTAGCGGACTTTGTCGAAGCGGAAGTAACGGGCCGGGTCGGGCCCGTACAGCATGGCCTGGAGGGTGAACCCGGACGTGCCCTCGCTCGTCGCGGCCGAGTGGGTGCGCTGCCCCCCGAACTGCACCCTGCCACCGACCGAGCGCGGCTCGCGGCCCTCGTGCGAGCCGAGCCCAGCCAGCCCCGAGAACTCGGCGAACCCGCCAGCGCCGGCAGAGATGCTGTCGGTGCCGCCGTTTCCGGCGAACGCCGACGGCATCACCTCAAGCGTGGTCTTGTTCACCCGGCCCGCGACGGCCACCTCGGGCTCGTGCGTGGCCGCGACGTTCACCGTGATGATCTCCACGCCGTTCCTGGCCGGCCGGTACACCGTCATCCGGGTGCCGCCGGGCTGGAAAAGCTCGCCGCCGTGGGCCTTCAGCCCCTGCTGGGTGAACCGGCTGCTGAGCTGTGCCTCCACGAACGCCTCGTCCGTCGGCGTCCACTGGCTCGCCCAGGCCAGCGGCCCGTCGGCCTCCTTGATCATCTCAAGCACCCGGTCCTGCACCGCTTCAGCCCTCGGCAGGTGCAAGATCCCGGAGAACCCGATGCCCTTGTTAGCCGCCATCACGGCCGGCGGGTAACGCACCGATCCGGTGTCGTCGGGCTCGTCATCCACCGGCTCGGGACCGGTCACGTTCACGCCAGCCGCCTGAGCGTACTTGTACTCGAACCGCGCGCGCTGCATCTCCGGGATGCGCCAGTTGACGCGGAGGTTGTCCGCGAGCTCCCTCCGGGCTCTTGGGGTGATCCACTCCGCGATGTACTGCATGTCGGTGCCGTACATCACGCTGTTGCCCCAGATCACCGTGCCGCGGATGTCACCGGACCCGGTGTTGGCTTCCTGCGACCGGCTGCTCGACATCGAGAAGGTTGCCTCGCCGCCGAAGGAGATGTTCGAGAACCCGCCGAGCGCGGCCGTCGGGTCGCCGACCACGTGCCCGGCCTGAACGGCCGGCAAGGTGATGGCGACGCCGCCGCCTTGCTTCTTGGTGTCCCAGGCGCTGACGAACCGCTGGACCTCTTCCTTGAGGCCAAGGTGGCTCAAGGTGGAGGCCTGGGCTGTACGCAACCGCGCCTTGACCTTCAGGTACCCAAGCTCGTTGCCCTTCGAGTCCCTGATGGCCGGCGACAGAGCACCGGAGCCGGTGATATCCCCGTACCGCTTGAGGAACCAGGGCTCACCCAGGACGTCCCGGACGGCCTCGACAACCTTCTCGTCCCGCTGGCGGGCGCCGAAGATAGCCTCGAGCACCTGCTCGCGCAGGCCGGACATGTCACCGGCCGACTCGGCCATGTGCATGAAATGATGCGGCAGCGCGGCGAGATTCTGCTCGATCTGCGCGGCGGTGGCGTCGCCCCGGGCGTGCCTGGCCTCAAGGTCTTGCTGGGACACGCCGAGCTTGCCCGAGTCGAGCAGGTGCCGCGGTGTGTCGCGGAACGCGCCGGGCGGGTCGTTCTCGCCCTTCTCAGGCGTGATCTCCTCGGGAAACGCGGCCCGCGCGACCAGGTCCGTCCTGCCCTCAAGCCGATCCAGGCCAAGGCCGGTGACCGTCGCCTGGATCGACGCCGAGGCGAAGTCGAAGTAGGCCGTCAGGCCCTCGTACCGCGGTGCGCGCTTGACCGCCGAGACCACGTCGCGACCATTTTCGTAGGCGACGCTGCTGCTGCCGGTTATCGCGGCACCTACGGTCAAGGACCACGCCTTGCCTGGCAGCGAGCCGAGCGGTATCAGCGCGTTGCCGGTCAGGGTCACGCTGCGCGCACTGGCGGTTTCGCGCCGCGTCCCCGTCACCAGTTGCTGGTCGGCTTCCACCGCGTGGTGGCGCTTGGTTCCGATCGGGACGCCCTCGGTGTGGACGCCCTGGACGTGATGGGCGTCGTTGAGGTCGCCCAAGTCCAGGGTGAAGGCGACGGTCCGGTTCCCGATCCGGAAAGTCAGCGTGCCTTCGAGCAGCCGCCGGATGAACTCGTGACGGCCGTGACGGCCGATGAACTCGGCCACCATGTTTTGCACCGTGCCCTCAAGGCCCTGCTCCTGGGCCGGCAGCGCCGAGGCGAGGCGCCTCCCGACACCCGCCGTGTCGCTCAGCGGCACGTCCCCGAGCCGCACGAACCGGCTCTGGGTGCCCAGCGGGTAGTGCCGGATCACCCGGCCGCTGGCATCGACCTTGGGCTGGCCACTTGCGTCCTGCACCGGGGTGCCGAACCCAGGCGGCAGCTCGCGGGACGGCAGGCCGTGCTCGGCCGCCTCGATCGCGTGCTGACGGCGGGCCTGCCATTCCTTCACATCCCGTGCCGCCTCGCGGAGCAGCCGCCCAGCCTGCTCTGCCTCCTCCCTGGCGATGGTCGCCTGGAGCACCGCCTTGGGCTCCTCGGGGTTGAACAGCTCGGCGTGCTTCTCCGCCAGCCGCGCCTC
The DNA here is from genome assembly GCA_963769145.1 of uncultured Actinomycetota bacterium. GTDB lineage: Bacteria > Actinomycetota > Actinomycetes > Streptosporangiales > Streptosporangiaceae > Chersky-822. The sequence goes on along the minus strand of CAVYKS010000004.1, from coordinate 705,910 downwards.
AACCAGGTTGCTGATCGCCGGAGCCAATTCGCCAAGGGCCTCGGCGACAGCGGTCTGAATCTCCCTGTCCACAGCGGCCTGCCGATCGACCGTCAGCCCGTCCTGTGACTCAGCCTCGGCAGCGCGCGCCGCATTGGCCGCGGCCCGCTGTATCGTCGTGCGGGCGTCTTCGACCAGAGCCGCGATGCTCCTGAGCGACTGGTAACCGGTGCCCTGGGTGCGGGCCGTGCGGATCTCGGGCACCAGCCCGGCCAGCGACGCCGCGTAGGCGGCGGCGTCCGCCATCTGGCGGCTGGCTGCGCGCCCGATCGCATCCTGCTGCGGCCGCGCCTCGTCAATAGCTTGCTGGTAGTCCGCGAGAAGCCGCTGCCGACTGGTTGTCGCGTCCACCGAGCTGATCACTCGGTGGATGCGCTCGAGCGCCTCCAGTTCGGCCAGGATGCCCGTCGTCTGCTCGGCAGGCCCTGTGAGCAGCCTGCGGACGGCCGCCTGCAGGCCGTCCTCGATCGGCTCCGCCGACGCCGTCCGGACCGGAGCCGCGATCGCCGCCAGGTGCTCCATCTCTGCGACTCGCCCGATAGAGGCCGGCGGCTGCCTCCAGAGGCCGCGGAGCGGCGTCGGCTTCCTGATCGATCAGCGCCTGCTCGGGCTCGCTGAGATCCTCCAGCCAGGCGGTTGGCCGGCCGGGCGCCGGTGGCCGCCGGGGCTGTGCCCGCAGTGACGTCACGCCGCCCGGCCGGGCTCCCGGCTGGCGCAGGGCCGGCACGAACTGGCCGTCGGCAGCGCGCACGAGCAGGAACGGGTTGTCGTCAGGGTCTGCCGCCCGGGGCAGGCCAGCCTCGCCGACCAGTATGGGCTGGCCGCGGGCGCCCAGCACGGCCAGGTCAAGCCCGAAAGCGTCGGCGGCCAGATGCGGCAGCAACTCCGTCGCGTACCAGTCGAGATCGTGCGGTCCCCGCAGATCAGCCAGCATCCGGGCCGGTGTGATGGAGGCGGGAAGGTAGTCCCGGTACCGGCGGGGGCTCCGGCCGAAGTGTTCCGCCATCCGCGCGCGGACCAGGCCCGGCGTCAGCTGGTCTCCGTCGCCCAGCCGGAGCGCCGCCCTGAGCCGGCTGCCCGCGACAGCGATCAGCGAGCTGAAGAACCCGTCCGCGCCGTCCCGCGCGGCGGTATTCGCCGCGAGCCCGGCATCGTTGAGCACGCCGGTCTGCGCCTCGGTCAGGTCCGCGTAGAAGGCCACCGGCCGGGACGGCGGCAATGAGCGCGGGCCGCAGGTGGATCCCGAGCGAATCCGCCGCCTCGGACAGCAGCGGGGTGCCGAGCGAGAACAGCTCGCCGTCGACCAGCGCCAGCCATTCGCCACTGGGCACCGGCACCGGCTTTCGGTTCTTGCCCGAGGTGAACGTGCCCGCGATCACCTCGCTGGACGGCAGGATGATGGACCGGCCGTCCGGGAACAGCACCGGGTGCGTATTGCCGGTCGCCGCGTGCAACTCGACCGCTGCCTCAGGGCTGTCGCAGGTCAGCATGATCACGCCGACCGGGTTCTCCGGCCTTACCGGCGGCACGCCATCGGTTGTGGCATCGGGTGCGGCATCGGCGACGTGCAGGCCGAGCCGCGCCGCGAGCTCCGCCCCGCTGAGTTCGGAGTTACCGTCGACCACCTTGCGGTTCCGGCCGTGCGCCACCAGCGTGACGAAACCTTGCGCCCGCGGGGCCGCCGCGGCGGCCCGCTCGTGCACGATGGAGTCGTTCGGTGCGCTCAGCCGGATCACGTCCGGCTCGGGGCGAGATGGCTGCCGGGACGACGTGAAGCCTGCCAGCCGCCGCCGTAGCGAGGCCCGCGGCGGAGGAGCGTTCACGGACGACTGGTCGGCGTTCACGGACGGGAGGTCGGCGTTCACGGACGGGAGAACCTGGGCGCGTGCGAACTCCAGCGCCGCGCTCAGGTACGGCGTGCCCGTGCTGAGGGTCTCGCCTCTGACGTGAACGAGCCACTCACCATCGGCCTGGAAGGTGTTTCCGGTGACCGTGCCGGAAACCGTCTCGCCCTTGCTCATAAAGGCCTCGCGGGTCTGCGAGATGACCAGGTGCGCGCCGTCGGTTGCGTCGTGCAGGTCCCGGCCGCCCTGCGGGAGGTCGCCGACGATCATGATCACGCCGATGGGATTCTCCGGCCATGCCTGCGCCGGGGCGTCAGGCAGGTTGGCAGGCTGGTACAGGCCCAGCCGGGCCGCGACCTGCACCGGGCTCAACTCGGTGCCTTCGTCCAGCACGGCGCCGTTGCTGCCGCGCGCCACCAGCGTGACGAATCCATCCAGCCGCGGCGCCATGGCCGCGGCCTCCTCGCGTCGCGGGTGGTCGCCCATCAAGGTCACGACCTGCGGTGACGGGGCGGCTCGTCCGATGGCGGCGGGCTGGGCGGACCTCGGTGGCAGCGGGGCGGTGTCGGCCGCCGCCTTGGTCATGACAGCGTCCTCGCCTTCGACCTGCTCGGTCGGGACCGCGTCGAGCAGCTTGGTATCTGCGGTGGTCTCGGTCTCTGCGATGGTCTCGGTCTCTGCGATGGACTCGGTCTGTGCGATGGACTCGGTCTCTGCGATGGACTCGGTCTCTGCGGTGACAGTCGTCTCGGTCTCGGCCGAGGCCACAAGCTCAGCTTCATCCGGCGTGCTCGAGGCCGCCTCGTCGGCCTGCGTGGCGGCGAGTGCGGCATTGAGTTGCCTGATCCAGTCGGGTGTTTCTTCGGGTTCTTTGAACAACACCTTTGGCCCTCGACCAGAGCCGATCCCACCGGTATCGCCCTGGTCGGCACCATCTCGCCCCGAGCCGCGGTCGGCGGTGTACCTTCTGCCGGTCCCCGGTCTATCAAACCAGGAGTCAGCGCGGACGTCGCGGGAGTCGGTAGCCAGGCTCTCCTCACCCGATGTGCCTGTGCTGGCATCGGGCGCAGCCCTATCAGCGGTCTCGTCAGCGGTCTCGTCAGCGGGCCGGGCGCTCGCGGCAGCCTCGGAGAGCTGGCCGCGCAGCTCCTCCAGCGCCGCCTCGTCATCAGCCTCGTTGGCCGCGTGATAAGCAGCCGCCCACACCGGGGCCGCCTCTGCGCCCATCCCCCGGTCAGCCGCGTACCGGCCCAGGTTGTCGATCCTGGTCTCGGCCGGAAGAACACCCGGATCAAAACCGCCATCCGCCGCCCCGCTCGGCCGGGCAGCGGCCCGGCCGAGGATCTCCTGCAAACGGGCGCTCAGCACGGCATCATCAAGCTGCCCCCGCAGCTCCTCCAGCGCCGCCTCCTCATCAGCCTCGTTAGCCGCGTGATAAGCAGCCGCCCACACCCGAGCCGCCTCTGCGCCCATCCCCGGTCAGCCGCGTACCGGCGCAAGTTGTCGATCCTGGTCTCGGCCCGAAGAACACCCGGATCAAAACCGCCATCCGGCGGCCCGGCAGATGCGTCCGCCGTTCCTTGCCGGGCCGGGCTGACCCGCTCGCTGGAGAAGGCCACCGGCTCGGCCAGCGCCGGCCCCGCTGGCAGCGGGGTCAGGCCGAGTTTCTTATACGCAGCCAGCAGCGAGTGGGTCTCCAGGTCACGCACCGCCCCGTTTTCCAGCAGTTTCCAGGTGCCGCTGGGCACCGGAACGGGCAGGCCGTTGCTGGCGTAACCGATCTTCCCCGAGATCACGTCCGTCCCCGCGACGATGCCATGCTGATCGGTCGCAAGAACCAGCTTGCCGGTGGCGGCGAACGCTTCCGCCACCGACGGCAACCCTCCGGCCCTGGTCAGCCCGTCGCACAGGGGCAGCACGATCGCCTCGGCGGCGTCCAAGACCTCACGCAGGCCGGGGAGTTCAAGCGCCTCAGCCACGCTCCGCCTGGCGCCCAGGATCTCGATATACCCCGGCCCGGCGTGCCCTGCGACCGTCGCCCACAGCCCGCCCCGCCCGGACACCGCGCCCGGCACAGCCGCGGCAGCCTCGGTCAGGTTGCCCGGCACCGTCCCGGTCACGAACGACACCCCAGCGGCGGTCCTGATGACCGCCGGCCCAGCTAGGTCGGCCAAGCTGGGGGCGGCGGCTTGGGTGGGCGGCCGCTGGTCGAGCACCTGGACGACTGACGGCTCGCCGTCAGCGGGCGCCGCGGTCGCGTTTGCGGTCTGCGTGGCGACCGCCTTCGGCTGATCTTCCTTGACCGCAAGGTCGCGGAAGGCCGCCAGCCTCCTTTCCCGAATTTCCAGCCAGCCAGTCGATCCGCCGGAGTAGAAGCCGGACTCCGTTTCCGTTCCGCCGAATGGCACGTCCCCCTGTTCGCGCGGTTCGTGCTGCGGGGGTGGCTGGGTCGGAGCTGGGGGCGAGGTGCTGGCGGGGGTGGCGGTCGCCGGGGTAGGCGGGGCGTTGGGCTGGTGGGCGGGGGTGTGCATGCCGAGACGGCGGGCGGCTTCGGCTTGGGTGAGGGGGATCAGGTTCCGCAGGACGGTCTCGGCTTTGGCGAGCGCCTGGGTGGTCTGGCGGGTTCCGGTGGCGGTGCTGACCGCCTGGGTGTGGGCGGTGAGCGCCTGGGTGTACTGGATGACGGCGAGCTGGACGTGGGGGTTGTGCGACAGGGCGAAGGCGTCGTCCTCGGGGCTGATGTAGTAGGTGACGCTGCCAGGGTCGCCGGAGCGGGCGGCGCGGTTCTCGGCCTGGATGTCGATGTCCTTGGACAGGCCGGAGCGGGCGGTGACCCGGACGTGCATCCCACCGAGTGCTTTGGCCTCGGCAGTCAAGGGGATGTCGACACCGCGGGCGCCTTGCATGTTGATGACCAGCACCTGACCGGGCTTCCCGGCGTCCTCGATCACCTGCTTGAACGCGGCTTCCCGGTTGGTGCCCTGGGCCAGGAACCATTTGGCGTCGATCGCGGTATGGGTCACGCCCGCTTCGGTGAGCCTGGCCGACAGACCGGCGACGAGGTCGTTGCGGTGGGCCAGGATGAGCTGCGGCTGGTTCTTGCTGCTCGCCTGCATGGCGCGGACGTCAGCGGTGATGGCGTCGAGCTTGGCGACGGTGTCGGGGCTGACGTGGTCGGCTCCGGCGGCCAGCCGGGAGTTGTAGTAACGGGGGATGTCGGTGATCTCGGGGGACAGGCCCTGCGCGGCGAACTGGTCGCTCTTGCCCAAGGCGGTGCCCGACGCGCCGGTCACCCGCCCGTAGACCTCCTGGGCGTACAGGTCCCGGACGGTGACGCTCTTGCTGGTGGCGGGGTCGTCGCGGATGGTCAAGCCGTGCTTGGCCTCCACGGCCTGGGCCAGGCCGCCGTTCCACCGGCTCTCGGTCGCGGTCTCGGGGTTGTACAGCACCTCGTGGGTGGTCTGGTCGATGATGTAGACGCTGCCGTCATGCACCACGTAGTGCACATCCTCGACGTACTCGAAATGCGCGGTCGCCGCCATGTTCAGGCGTTTGAGCTGCTCACCGGTGAGCGGGACGCCGGCCAGGTCTGCTGCCCTGGCCTGCCCTTCGGCGGTCAGCGCCGCCGGGCCGCCGACCTGCCCCTCGACCCGGCCGAAGTCGGCGGGGGTGAGCCTTTCCAGGAGCTGGCGGGCCGCCTGGACCTGCGCGATGACCTCCGCCGGCGCTTCGTCCCGGGCGCCGTCGCTGAGGATGTACTGGCCGTTGGAGTAGACGAACGCCTCGTCGATCTCATCCACGCTGGCGTCGATCCGGATCGTGCCTGCCTGGCCGGGCACCATGCCGGTCTTGAGGTAGGTGAACCCGACATCCTGGCTGGTACCTACGTAGATCGTGGGCCGACCGGGGACCGGAGCGGGCGACGGGGCGTCGGAGTTCATCCGGTGCACGTCGAACCCGAGCGGGGTCAGCAAACCGTCATAGCGCTCGAACTCGCGGTCGGCCAGGTTGCCGCGGGTGGTGATGACGTGCACCGCGCCGACGTCTTGCCGGACGGCCTGCCGGACGGCGTCGACCAGGAACAGCCACGACTTGCCCTCCCCCGCCGCCATGTTCACGATCTGCCCGTCGGCCAGCGCGTGCGAGGCCGACAGCTGGGTCCACCGCAGCCCCACCCCCTCGGTGCGGCGCACCCACTCATACACCGCCGCCACCGCGTCATCCCGGGACCCGCCCAGCAGGTCTTTCAGCGCGGCGGCGCCCACGCCGTCCAGCCACCGGGCCGCGACGTCATGCAAGGTCCGGGCCGCCTCGTGGGCCTGGTTCGCGCTGGCCAGCCACGCTTCATAGGTCGCGGCGTCCACCGGGGACGAGGTCTGCGCCCACCCGCCCCGGCCGTCGGGCAGGAACACCCGCGGCTCAGCCAGCCGGCCACCGTCACCGGTCCGGATCTGCCGGTACGCCACCGGGGTGCCGTTGTCGAGCACCTGCTCGCTTTCCGGCGGCAGCGTGACCGAGGCTGTCCCGTCACCCAGGGCCAGCGTGACCGGGTCCCCGGTCTTGACCACGATCACCTCACCGGAGCGCTCCCGCCCCGCCGACCACGCCCCGGCCAGGTCCCGCTCGTAGCTGACCCCGCCCGGCAGCACCACATGCTGCAACTCACCGAAGGCATCGAACACCGCCCGCGACCCGGCCGGCACCGGCATCACCGCAGCCCGCAGCCCCCCGGCCCTGGGCCCGAGCTCCAGTACCCCCGGATGGGCGGCCACATGCCAGCCGCCTCCGTCACGCATCCACTCCGTCCCGGCGCCGTGCACGCCCGGCATGACCTGCGCAACGCCCGCCGCGCCCGGGCGGCCGGACACGACGCCGGGCTGCCGAGTCTGGCCAGCGTGCGCGACCTGAGTCATAGGCGCGTGGTGAACCGAATCAGGCAGCGGGACAGCCGGCTGATCGCCCGGCGTTCTTGGCTGCGGCGTCTCTGGATTTGGCGTCTCTGGATTTGGCGACTGTGGCAGAGGCGTTTCCGGCAGCCGTGCCGAGGTCGCCTGCGTGACCGGCTGCGGGCCTGACGCCGGAGTCGCGGACGTATCCAGGGTCAGCACCGGCGTCCGCCCGGCGCTGGCAGGCAGCGGATCGTCCAGCAGCGAGTCCGACGGGCCTGGCCCCGGCGCTGGCGTCTGGCTCGTGCTGGCCGGCAGCGGCGCATCCACCAGCGAGTAGGTCGGCAGCGGCTCCCCACCCAGCGAGTCCGGGCCCGGCGGCAGCGCGGCCACCGGTCGCACGACAGCCGCGGCCATGCCGGCGCTGGTCGTCATCGGCGGCAGCGTCACCATCACCGGCCTGGCATACAGCGGGTGGAACGCCGCCGGGCCGACCGTCGGCACGAAACCCGTCCGCACCGCGATCGCATACGCCGTATCCGGCCCTGGCGTGACACCCACCGCGCGCAGCAGTTGCACCGCGGGCGATTCAAACGCCGCCGACCCGCCCTGGACCGGCCCGGCCACGACATCCCCGGCCGACCCGGACCCGGCGGCCTTGCCGCCAGCCCCCGGCAGCACCGGCCCGGGCTGGCCCGGCAGGTCACCGCCACCGGGCGGCTGCGCCGGGGCCTTGGCGATATCAGTCAGCATCGACGGGGTGACCGACCCCAGCGCGCCCGCTAGCAGATTCTCGGCCGGCAACGGCAGCCCGAACACCATCCGGCCGCCGCCGCCGATCAAGATCCCGATCGGCCGGGTGATCGCCTGCGCCGCGCCGCCGGCGAATGTCTCCCAGCTCCACGTCGCCTGCCCCGTCGTGAACAGCTGGAACAACGTCTCATGACCAGCGTTATGAATCCCCCCGATAACAACGCCCACCGGGATCTCAGCCACCTTCTCGATAACCCAGTTCCGCGATCCGACCGCAGGCGGCGCCTTCCACCCCGGCCCGTCGCCCGGGCGCCCGCCGGGCGGGACGCCTTCCGCCGGCCCACCTCCGGCCGGCCCGCCCTTGGCCGGCCCGCCTCCGGCCTGGCCTCCTTCCGCCGGCCCGCCTTCCGGGATGTGCTTGGTCGCGTCCCCGGCCAGGTCTTTCGCTGAGTCGCTGCCAGCGACGTCAGCCAGTCCTTTGGTCGCGTCCACCGCCAGATTTTCCGCAATGTTCTCGGCTTCGTGCCCAAGCAGGTTTTCGAGGACGCCGGCCAGCTCATGCGAAGCCCACCCCTCAAGCGGGTGGAGCGCCAGTCCCATCGCCCCGCCCAGCGCACCGACCGCGACCTGCAGGCCGGTCTCCTCCCAGTTCCAGCTCTGCTGGATACCCTCCCCGATCAGCACCGCCTGCGCGATCGAATCCAGCAGCACCTGGATACCTATCCCGATCAGCACCGCCGACAGGATGTGCGCGAGTACCCGCCCGATCAGGGTGTTCAGTATGAACCGCACGGCGGCGAATTCGGCCGCCATCATCTCCAGCCCGATCTCGGGGAAGAAGAATGTGATCACGGCCTCGATAATCAGCGACGCGATCAGCGAAGCCAGCGTGACTATGGCTTCGACCTTCATGTACTCGACCTGAGCAGCGGTCGATGCCGCGTAGTCAGCCATCTGCCGCAGCTGCGCCGACGTCTCCGGAAAGTAACCGGGCGGCTTAGAAGTGTACTTGGCCAGCGACTCAGCGAACTCCGGCGACACCGCCGAGTTCATCCCGGTCAGCACCTGGTTGACCACCTGGTCGACCAGCGGCGACAGCTCGCTGTCGATCCGGTCGGCGGTATGGTTGGCTAGGTCGCCTGCCTGGTACAAGGTGGCTGTCGGGATAAGTGGTGGCCGCATCCCGGTGAGGACCACGAACAGCGTGGCCTCTTGCTCGTTGAACTGAATGTCGTTTGGCACGGCTAGACCTCAGCGATTGCGGCTCACGCGGCCCGGCGCGCGGGCTCCGGCTCGGACACTGGCACTGGCACGGCTGCACCTAGCTCCCGCCGCAAGATCCGCAGCGCATGATGCGAACGAGAAAACGCCGTGCCCTCCGGGATCCCCAGTCGCTGCGCCGCTTCCCTGGCGGTGCAGCCATCCAGGTACACCAGCTCAAGCACATCCCGGTGACGGGGGCTGAGCCGGGAAAGCACGTGCTGGACGTCCAGCGCGGTCACGACCGCGTCCGCGTGGTCCTCGAGCACCCCCTCGGGCGCGGATTCCTCTGCCACCTCCGCGGGCCGCGAGCGGCGCATCCGGATCTTGTCCATCGCGATGTTGTGCGCGACCCGGACCAGCCAGCCACGCACCGAGCCCTTCTCCGGGCTGAGCTCGTCGCAGTGCCGCCACGCGCGCAGCATCGTCTCCTGAACGACATCTTCGGCCAGGTAGCGATCCCTCAGCAGTCCTGTGACGTAGCTGAGCACGTAGGCGGCGTTCTCGCGGTACAGCTGGCTGACCTTGGCGTCGGCGTCACCGTCGGGGACGCTTCGCAACTGCTGCGGGCAGGCTTGACTCATCGCGATCTCCATTTCTCACGCGCGGGCTCAGTGCCCGCGGGGAGCGACCTCGCGTGCAAAGGGTGCTTGCTTGCGCTAATCAGCTAGGGCTACGAAACAAATCGCGCGCGGTTCAACGCGCCTCCGTTGATGACCAGGTCGGGCGGTCGCCGGTCAGAGGATGACGTTGTGGTCAGCAGCAGGAGGGCCAGATTCTGGTGCTGCCCCGTAAGGCAGCGGGCGTTCTGCCAGTCGGCAGCCCGCATCTGCGGGCTGATCACCGTTCTGTCGCCACCATGGCCAGCATTTTCAGGCGTCGGCAACTCAACATGGCGGACGGCGTAGCGAGCCCGAAACATGATCAATAACGGACGGCGTCGTTCGTCTGGGTGGTCGTGCGGTCGGATCGGCGACTCGGGACTGAACAGATCAGGGTGCCTCTCCGAGGGTGCGAGCAGAATGTCGCATTCTGTTCTGGCGGCGAGCATAAGACCAGTTCGCTTGGCCGAAAGAGTAAATGAACGTGCTCTTTCAAACCGTGCTGTCCTGGGCGTCTGGTGGCGACGGTCAGTCTCCGGAGTAGCCCCAGAACACGATTTCGGCCGGTGACCCGTTGTCCCAGAGCACAGCTGCCCGCCCGGTCCACCGCCCGCCGGTGACGTAGTCAGCTAGCTGCTCGGTCCCGGCCAGGCGCTCGTAGTCGGCCAGGCCGGGCCGAACCGTGCTGAACAGCTCGCCGTACTCGGCGTCCGACAGCGGCCGGATCGTGCCGTAGTCCTGCTCATCCGAGCTGGCCGGGATGACGGTGAGGACATCCAGGATCGAATGGGTGCCAGATTCACCCATGAACTCCCAGTACTCCTCCTGCTCGGTCAGGTCCTCCACGCTGGTCGGATCGGGCAAGTCGATCACCGAACTCGGCTTGATGAAGTCACCCGCAGCGAACACCTCGCGGCGCACCATATCCAGCGCCGCCCCGAGATCTTGCTGGTAGCACGACGCAGCCATCGACGGATCCCGGACAGGTGGGGTCGGGTGCTGGACCGGAGCGCTCAAGGCTCGGTGTCGGCCGATCTGGACGTTCCCAATGGCGGCACGCGTCGTGATCGCAGGGCGGCTTGCCTGGCCTAGCGGTCCGGAACCAGAACGCGGGCCAGAGCTGCGGCTACTGAATCGACCCGGTCCTGGGTAAACGCGCCCAGCGTGTGTGTGGCGCGCAGCCACAGGGACCCGTTCGGCAGCTCGTTCACGTCGCAGAACGCCTCCGTCGCGGCCAGGCCGTCTGCACCTCCGAGATTTGCCGCCAGTTCCGGCGGGATGATGGTCACCCAGGCGTACCGGTACAGCACATTCCGGGCTTCGCCTATCATCGCGCTGCCCGGAGCCCAACCGGGTAGCTGCAGGACTGTGTCCGGCGGCCAGTCGGGGTAGAGCACTTCCTCGAAGCCATACGGGCCTAGTCGGCGTGTGATCAATCCGGCGCTGGCTCCGACGCGGGCAGCCTGCGCGTGGACGACCTGCGCCCACCGATCTTGCAGCCCAGATAGCTGATGGAAACCGCCGCCCGGGCCAGGCGCGACCACCTCGATCATGCTGGCGTCTCGTTCAACAATAATGGCCTCATCACTACCGGGCCGGTAATGCCATACGCGTATTACCGTATCCCCGGGGCCGTGGGCTTCGGCCAGACGTGCGCGCCAGGTGAACGACGGCGGCGCCTAGAAGGTGAATCGCACCCATTCTGGTTCGTCTTCGGAACGGCTGACCGCAATGTCCGCGGACTCGTTGCTGAGATATCCGTCCTCGCCCACAACGCGGATCGATATAGACGCCGTCAACGGCGAGTCAGCAAGGGATCCGAGCATCCGCTGCCATGTCGCGTCGTTGAACAGCGCCGGCCGTCGCGACTGCGGGCCAGTGACCCCGACCCACAGCTCGCCCCGGATCTGCCCCGGCTCACCTGCGGGCCGGTCATCGACATCGCGGCTCAGCGCACGCGTTGACGGCCGGGTCCGCAGGCCCTCCAGCAAGTCGGGGAACACCTCCGCGAGCACCCCGTCCAACCAGCCCCGCGCGGCCTCCTCATAGCGTCCACCCGACGGCATCTCCGCCATCACGTCTGCGATCATCGGCACCAGCATCGGTCGATCCTCCCCACCGGGAGCCGGGCTATCCGCGGCGCCCGGCAGCGACCAGTCATGTCGGCTCACCCTCCTTCCGGAATCGCTTCAAGTGCCAGCCGCGCTAGCGCCGCGATTATCGCGGGCAGAGTCGCAGCGCCCGCCAAGAACGCGATGCCGGCTTTGATAGCGTCGCGGAGCATCGCCCGCACTGGGTAACTCTTTGGCTGTTGACCAGGTTTCAGATGTCTTTTCATGTTCCTGAGCCTGCTGTAAGTGATAGCACCCGTGTTTCCGTACCCTGGCTTGGCGTTCCTGTCGTGGATGAGGCCGAATCTTGTCGGGACGTCGAACGAGTCGGGGCGGAACAACTCGTAGCCGTACTTGGCGTTGTGGCCCAGCCGTCTCAGTCCTTTAACTTATAGGGCGACCTCAGCAATGATTGCGGCCGGAGGGTAGCTGTCAGATTCTATCTCCCATACCCAGGTTGTCCCCTTGTGGGTGAACGTCAGGTCGGCGATGCCGTACTTTCGGCCTGTCTTCTTGCTGACCCCTTGGATATAGTGTTCCGCAGCGAATTGCGCCAAGGCCTCGGCTTTGGTCAGTCCGTAATTCTGCACGGCCTGAACTGCCGGCACTTCACCGATTGGATGGCGTTCAGCGATCCGCCCGAGCACACCAGGCAGTGGTCGCACGACATCATGCGCGTTCCGTCGCTGGTCGGTGACGCCGATGAGAACCTCGCCGTCGCCTACCGGGGCATGCGCGCTCTAGAGGCGTACTTCCGCCACCTCATCGCCGAGCGCCGCACGGTGCCGACCGATGACCTGCTGGGGCTGATGGTGCAGGCTAGCGAGGACGGAACGGTCCTGTCTGAGCATGAACTGATGGCCACCTGCGCGTTGTTGCTGATCGCCGGGCACGAGACGACCACCAACCTGATCGGCAACGCGACACTGGCGGTGCCGCGCAAGCCGGCCGAGCAGGCCCGGCTGCGCGCCCAGCCTGACCTGGCCGGGCCGGCGGTGGAGGAGTTCCTGCGCTACGACGGCGCCGTGGCCGGGACCGCCCGGCAGGCGAAGGAAGACGTTCACCTCAGCGGCGGGGTGGTCCCGGGGGGGTGGTCCCAGGGGGTGGTGATGGCGGTCGTGCCGGCGGCCAACCGTGACCCGGCGATCTTCACCGATCCCGACCGGCTTGACGTCGGCCGCGGCGATACCCGCCACCTGGGCTTCGGCGGCGGCCCGCACGCGTGCATCGGAGCCGCGCTGGCCCGGATGGAGACCCAGATCGCGATGACCGCGCTGCTGGCCAGGTATCCCCGGGTGGAGCTAGCGGTCAGCGAACCGAGCCAGCTGAATAGCTGGGCCATCCGCGGCGTGACCAGCCTTCCGGTACACGTCGGCTGACCCTTCCAAGTGGCCGGCAGCTCACGCGGCCCGCCGTAGTGGTTCTTGCACTGGCTCGGGCTCTGGCACGGTGGCGCCCAGTTCCCGCCGCAAGATCCTCCTTAGGGCGTGGTGCGAACGGGAGAACGCCGTGCCCTCCGGGATCCCCAGTCGCTGTGCCGCCACGCGCGCAGCATCGTCTCCTGCACAACGTCCTCGGCCACGTAGCGATCCCTCAGCAGTCCTATGACGTAGCCGCCATAGCGACAGCTAGGGCCCCACGCTGCGGTTCCCGGCGTCGATCCGCCAGCAGCTAGGGCCCCACGACGTCGCCATAACGACAGTTAGGGGCCCACGCTGCTCCGCGGCCATCCGGCCAGGCCAGCCAGGAGCCAACGCGGTCATTAAGGCGAGCACCGGGCTGCCGCCGCGGCCCGGAAAGGCACGTCCAGCAAAACGAAACCCGCGTGTTGATAACCTGCGCCCCACGAGCAAGGCCGGCCCGACGCTGCTGTCAGGACGGGTACCGCGACGCCGGTCACGCTCGGCTGGCTGGCCAGCGAATACCCCAGGTCGTTCAGGGCCGCGGCCTGCGTTTCGGTCAGCGCGTAGTAGATGCCGACAGGACGTGCGGGCGGGGTAGCCGCCCGCACGAGCTGAAGGTGCTTCGACCGGGCGCGAGCGAAAGCGACAAGCCAGCTCCCGGCCTGGCCAGCAGCAGCCGGACGTCGCCAGATCCCCGGCCTGATACAAGGTGGCCGTCGCCACCAGCGGCGGCCGCATCCCGGTCAGGACCACGAACAGCCGGATTGGAAGCAGCGCCACGCCGGGCAGCGGGCGCGATGAGGGTGAAGGTGGCCGACAGGGCCAGGTCAGGCGGTTGCCCGGTCAGACGATGACGTGTGCCTCAGCGCCTCGGCCGCGATCTCAACCCGCGACCTGGCACCCAGCTTGGCCAGGATGTGCGACACGTGCGTCTGCACCGTATTCCGCGACAAGAACAACTCGGCCGCGATATCGGGATTGGACCGCCCGCCAGCCACCAGGCCGGCGACCTTCACCTCGGTCGGCGTGAGCGCACCCCAGCCCGACACCGGCCGCTCGGAATACGCGGCCCGCCTGGGCCGGACGCCGAATGGCCGCAGCCGCGCGCCCGCGCGATGAATATCCCAGTCGGCGCCGAGCACCTGGTAGGCCGCCACCGCTGCCGCGAGCGCATGCCGAGCCGCGGCGAGATCACCCCCGCGGGCGGCCAGCGCCGCGGCGTCCTCCAGCGCGAGGCCATGGTCAAGCACTCTCCCGGCGGCACCGAAGTAGTCGGCGGCCGCCAGCACCGGGTCGGGGTCGCCGGTCATGAGCCCGCGGCACTGATCAGCTATCGCGGTTTTCACCGGCAGCTGTCCTTTTTCCGCCTCCTGCTGCGCTGCCGCTGACGCAGCGGCGAGCGTCGCTTCATCGGCCAGCTCAAAAGCCGCCCGCGCCAGAGTGAGCAGCAGTTGGTACCGAGCCGGCATCTCCGGTGCCATTTCCGGGGCGACCGCTATCGACACGATCGCGGCGGCCGCGTTGTACCCGCCCGCCCGCTCCGCAAGCAGCGCACGTGCCAGCAGGACGTTCTGCGAGTTCGTCGCCAGGGTGGCGCGGATGCCTGACCGGTCGGGCATTCCGCTCAGGTGATCTTCCGCTGTCTGCCAGTCCTGGCGGTGGGCCGCGATCAGGGCAATCAGCCCGTGGACCAGCAGCGGCAGGTAGTCCGGGCCGGGCAGGCCAATCGCAGGATCGATCTCGGCGAGAGCGTCGTCCCACTGGCCGAAATAAAAATACAGGTCGGCGAGCGCCAAGCGGGCGGTGGCAAGGCGTGGCGTGCCTGCCTGCTCGGCGAGCACCAGCGCCTCACGGGCGGTTTCGATGGCCTCGGCCCGCCGGTCAAGTTCGCCAAGCGCCGAGGCCCGGTTGGCGAGCATCAGCAGCCGCAGATCGCTGGCCTGGGGATCGTCGCCGATCGCGGCCAGCCCGCGACTGGTCAGGTCGAGGATGCCGACCTCGTCTCGCCGGATGATGCTGCGTACCGACAGGGCGTGCAGCGAGTAGCCGATGGCGAGCCGGTCGCCGGAGCGCTCCGCTACCGCGAGCGCGTCATCAAGGACGCCCGCGCTCTGGCCGGACAACCCCAAAGCGAGCTGGATGAGGGCGCTGAGCGCGGTGAGCCTGGCCGTCCACGCCTGGCTGAGCCCGGCCCGGCTAAGCGCCGCCCCCACGATCAGGGAAGCCTCGGCGGCCCGGCCGGTTCGCATCAGGGTGTAACCGACCAGCCAGGTCATCTCGGCAACCCGGCCGGGATCGCGGGCCGCGGTCAGCAACCGCCGGCCAACCCGCTCCACTTCGTCATGACGAAGGAGCAAGAAGGCAACAGTCACCATGCTCGCCTCGAAATCCTCCCGGCGCGCATCGGCGTGGGGAAGCTGCGCCAAGACGTCGCCGATGAGGTCAGCAGCAACAGCGGGCGCGATATACGTGAGCGCCGGAGCGGCGGCGGCGAGCCATTCAACAACCCAGGGCTCGACGTCTGTCCCGGGGATGTGCTGGGCAGCAGCGAGCTGAGCCGCGACCTTGGCAGGACCGGCGCCCGCGTCGGCAAGCGCGCGGGCCGCCCGGACATGAAGCGCGGCCCGCAGCCCGGCCGGCATCCTCTCGTACAGCACCTGGCGGATCAGGCCGTGCCGAAACCGGAGGCGCGGGCCCGCCTCAGCAACCACCCCGCCGCTGAGCGCCGTATCGACCACACCAATCAAATCCCCCGCCGACCGGCCCGATACCACCTCAAGATCAGCGACGGAGAACTCGGTCCCGAGCACGGCCGCCCACCGCAAAGCGGCTACCACATCATCGGCCAGCACATCCAGCCGCTCGCCGATCACTGCCGTCAGCGAGATCGGCACCGCCGCTCGCGCCGACCGGTCCTCCAAGTCCGCTACCCCCGCTGCCAGCCTCACCTGGCCCTCGCGGAGCAGCCCGTCGGCTAGTTCCCGCGCGTACAGCGGATTGCCGCCCGCCCGGCCAATGAACTCTTCGAGCCGCTGCCCGGGATGCCCGCCTACCAGATCCACCACTAGCTCAGCGATTTCCGCATCAGGCAGCGGCCCGAGTTCTATCACTTTCCCGCCGCGCGACGTTACTCCCCGGCGCAGCCTCTCCAGGTCCTGCCGTCCCGACCCCGGCCGCCACGAACCCGCCAGCAGCAACGGCATCTGCCCGACCGCTTGGCACAGCCTGGACCAGACAAGGACGCTCGCCTCGTCAGCCCACTGCAGATCCTCAGCCACAAGGACCACAGGCGACCTAGCACACAGCCGATCAACGACGGCGAGCAGCCGCTCCACGCCAGCTAGCACGGGATCGCCAGACATCACCCCGCCGCGGCCGGTCAAAAGCTCCCCGACCTGCGGAGGCTCTGCCGCAGAACCTATACACTCCATCATCAGTTGCAGCGGAAACCGCTGACCAAGCTCGTCGGCCGCCCCCCAGAGCACCCGGCATCCGGCCCCCTCAGCGCCCGCCAGGCCCGCCCGAAGCACCGACGACTTGCCGATCCCCTGCTCTCCCTCTACCAGCACGACGCCGCCAACGCCCGCTGACAACCCAGCGACCAGCCCCGCCAGCAGAGCTAGCTCATCACCGCGCCCCACGAGCCCGTCCGCCACAAATTCGATCGTAACCACCCCAAGCAGGTTCAGCGGGCGTCGGCTGATGATCGGGTCAGGCAGTCGCCCGGTCAGAAGATGGCGTGCGCTTCAGCGCCTCGGCGGCGATCTCGACCCGTGACCGCGCGCCGAGCTTGGCCAGGATGTGCGACACGTGCGTCTGCACCGTATTCCGCGACAAGAACAGCTCGGCCGCGATATCGGGATTCGACCGCCCGCCAGCCACCAGGCCGGCCACCCTCACCTCGGTCGGCGTGAGCGCACCCCACCCCGACACCGGCCGCTCGGAGTACGCGGCCCGCCTGGGCCGGACGCCGAATGCCCGCAGCCGCCCGCTTGCGCGATGGATATCCCAGCCGGCACCAAGCGCCCGGTACGCCGCCACCGCCGCCGCCAGGTCACGCCGAGCCGCGGCATGATCACCCCGGCGGGCGGCCAGCACCGCGGCGTCCTCAAGCGCGACGCCTTGCTCAAGCACTCTCCCGGCCCCGCCGAAGTAGTCAGCGGCCGCCAGCACCGGGCCAGGATCCCCGGCCAGCAGCCCGCGGCACTGATCAGCTATCGCGGTTCTCAGGGGCGTTTGCCCTCGGTCCGCCTCCTGCTGCGCCGCCGTCGCGGCAGCGGCCAGCATCGTCTCATCAGCCCGCTCCAGAGCTGCGCGCGCCAGAGTCGGCAGCAGGAGATACCGCCCCCCCATCTCCGGCGCCAGGTCCGGGTCGACTGCTACCGACAGGATGCCGGCGACCTCGCCGTACCCGCCTGCCCGCTCCGCGAGCAGCGCGCGCGCCAGCAGGACGTGGTGCCCGCTCACCGTCGGGGCGAGGTGGATGGCCTGCCGGTCAAGCTCTTCGCTCAGGTGATCTTCCGCTGTCTGCCAGTCCTGGCGGTGGGCCGCGATCAGGGCGATCAGCCCGTGGACAAGCAGCGGCAGGTAGTCCGGGCCCGGCAGGCCAACCACAGGCTCGATCTCGGCGAGCGCGTCGTCCCACTGGCCGAAAGAGAAATACTGGTCGGCGAGCGCGGTGCTGACAATGGCAAGGCGAGGCGTGCCGGCCTGCTCGGCGAGCATCAGCGCTTCGCGCGCGGTCTCGATGGCCTCCGCCCGCCGGTCGAGGTCGTCTAGCGCGGCAAACCGGTTGGCGAGCATCAGCAGCCGCAGGTCGGATGCCTCCGGATCACCGCCGATCACGGCCAGTCCCCGGCCCGTCAGGTCCAGCACACCGACCAGGTTCCTCCGGAGGTTGCTGCTTCGTACCGACATGGCGTGCAGCGAGTAGCCGATAGCCAGCCGGTCACCGGAGCGCTCCGCCACCTCTAGCGCGTTATCAAATACGCTCTCGCCACCGCCGGGAGACCCCGACCTTAGCTGGATGAGGGCGCTGAGCGCGGTGAGCCTTGCCGTCCACGCCTGACTGAGCCCGGCCCGGCCGAGCGCTCCCCGCACGGTCAGGGAAGCCTCCGCGACCCGGCCGGTCCGCATGAAGGCGTAGCCGACCAGCCAGGTCATCTCAGCGATGCGGCCGGGATCGCGAGCGGCGGTCAGCAAGCGCCGGCCAACCCGTTCCACCTCGTCGTGGCGCTGGAGCAGGAACGCGACAGTCACCCAGCTGGCCTCGAGACCCTCGCGCCGCCCGTCGGCGTAGGGAAGCTGCGCCAGGACGTCGCGGATAAGGTCAGCAGCAACAACAGGAGCCAGATACGTCAGCGCCGGCGCGGCGGCGGCCAGCCAGTCGACGACCCAGGGCTCGGCGTCAGTCCCAGGAGTGTGCTGGACGGCAGCGAGCTGAGCAGCGACCTTGGCCGGACCGGCACCCGCGTCGGCCAGCGCGCGGGCCGCCCCGACATGAAGTGCGGCCCGCATTCCGGCTGGCATCTTCTCGTACAGCACCTGGCGGATCAAGCCATGCCGGAACCGAAGGCGCGGGCCCGCCTCAGCTACCACCCCGGCACTGAGCGCCGCATCCACCACGCCCATCAAATCCCCCGCCGGCCGGCCCGACACCACCTCAAGATCAGCGACCGAGAACTCAGCGCCAAGCACCGCCGCCCACCGCAGCGCGGACACCACATCATCGGCCAGGCCGTCCAGCCGCTCACCGATCACTGCCGTCAGCGAGACCGGCACCGGAGCCCGCGCCGGCTGATCCGCCAGCTCCGCCACCCCGGCCGCTAGCCGCACCTGACCCTCCCGGACCAGCCCGTCCGCCAGCTCCCGCGCATAGAGCGGATTACCGCCCGCCCGGGCCGCGAACTCAGCCAGCCGCTTCCCCGGATGCCCGCCCACCAGATTCCCCACGAGGTCGGCGACCTCCCCGTCCGGCAGCGGCCCGAGTCCTACCAGGCTCCCGCCCCGCGACGTCACTGCCCGCCGCAGCCGCCCAGGATCCTCTGGCCCCGTCCCTGTTCGCCACGAACCCGCCAGCAGCAACGGCATCTGCCCTGCCGCCCGGCACAGCCGGTACCACACCAGCACGCTCGCCTCGTCAGCCCACTGCAGATCTTCGGCCACGAGGACCACCGGCGACTGCGCGCACAGCCGGTCAACGACCGCGAGCAGTCGCTCCACGCCAGCCAGCACGGGATCACCAGACATCACCCCGCCGCTGTCGGTTAAAAGGCCGCCGGCCTGCTCAGGTTCAGCCGCCGAACCCAGGCACTCCGTCATTAGCTGCAGCGGAAACCGCTGCCCAAGCTCCTCGGCCGCCCCCCACAACACCCGGCACCCCGCCGCCTCAGCCCCCGCCAGGCCCGCCCGGAGCACCGACGACTTCCCGATCCCCTGCTCCCCTTCCACGAACACGACGCCGCCAACCCCCGCTGACAGCCCAGCAACCAGCCCCGCCAGCAGCGCCAGCTCATCACCGCGCCCTACGAGCCCGTCTGCCACAGATGCGATCGTAATGGCCCCAAGTCCGCCAGGCACTCCACACCGGCGGGGCCACGGTCCGGACGGGCTGGCGGTAACCATTTGCTTCGAGGCGGTGAACGGCGGGGCAGGAATCGAAGTAGGTCAAAGCAGACGCGCCGCTACAACGTCGGTTCACTGAGCGGGAGGTTCCCTCGTGCATGATCATGCTGGCCGCAGCGCGGCGGTCGTCACTGTACCGTCAGCCGGCGATCGCGAATCGTCATCCTGGTCAGCCGCATTGGGCGACGGTCGAAAGCTCAGGCTTGTCCAGGACGGCGATGGAACCCGGCGCCGGTCACCGGCCGGGTCCTGCGCCGAGCGGGCGGCTGTGCTGCTTGCTGAACTGCGGGGGGCGCTGGTGTCAGCGGCCGATCATTACGGGCCTGGAGTAGTCGCCGCGCCGCCGACGCCGTGGGGAAAGATCCCCGGCGGAGCCGCGCTCACCCCGGCCGGCGAAATCATCCCCGCCCGCACCGCAACCTGGCTCCGCCACAAAACCGGCGCCCCCGTCCTGACCCCCGGCTACGAAACCGAACTCACCCGCCGCACCGGACCCGACCTCTTCGGCCTCCTCCAACTCCCGCCCCCGCCCCCCTTCCTCGCCAAAACCCGCACCGAAACCCTCCGCCCCCACCACATCGCCCCCCTCCTGCGCCGCATCAGCATGACCCAACCCCCGCCCACCCCCGCCGACCTCACCCCCGCCGCCCTCGCCACCGACCCCGGCCCCGTCTCCACCTACCACCGCACCCCCGCCCAGCGCCGCTGGGAACAACCCCCCGGCACCCCCCAGCTCCCCCCCACCACCACCATCCCCCACATCATCCACGGCATCTGGCTCGGCGGCCCCATCCCGCCAGCCGCCGCCATCCGCACCACCTTCGCCGCCGCCGCCGACACCCACCCCCACCACGACTTCGCCCTGTGGACCGACATCGACCGCGCCGCCTTCCACACCGCCGACACCACACCCCCCGCACCCCCCGGCACCCCCGACCCCCACGCCCCCCTCCGCGACATGCTCACCTGGGCCCGAACCCACCACATCCACCTCATCAACATCCACGAAATCTTCCACAACAACCGACCCATGACCCTCCACCCCCAGTACACCGCCGAAACAAACAAGCAACTCCCCCGCGGCTACGCCGGCGCCAGCGACCACCTCCGCCTCGACATCATCCACCTCCTCGGCGGCACCTACATCGACGGCGACAACCACATCACCACCCCCAACCGCACCGGCACCCCCGCCCTCACCACCCTCACCGACGCCGTCGCCGCCTCCCCCCACGCCTTCACCCTCCACATGCTCCCCGCCGGCATCAACAACGACCTCATCATCGCCCCCGCCCGCCACCCCGCCATCACCCTCTGGCGCGAACTGGACCGCGGCAGCTACCTATTTACCCAACGGGAAATATTCGGCGGGGTCGACAAGATGGCCAGGCGGTACATCGGCCGGCCTGCTAACCAGCTGTTCCTCCGTTACACCGTTCCGATGCGAGCGGCGCGGCTGCAGGGGCTGCTGTTCAAGAGCCTGGCGATCAGCTTGGACGATGAGCGGATGGTGCGGGCCGCGCCGGCCATCACCCACGGCAGCGAACTGTCCTGGTCCAGACCCGGCCCCCCGCCGCCACCCGCACCCCTGACCCCCGCCCAGATCACCGCCACCCTCACCCGCGCTGTCACCACCCTGGCCCGCCAGCTCACCACCCGCGAAGGCAACCTCCACCTCACCGCCATCGCCCCCCTCATCACCACCCTCCCCGACCCCGACGCCGCCTGGACCGCCATCATCACCCTCCTCGCCGAGCTCACCAACGCCGGCACCATCCCCCCCGCCACCTCCATCACCCAATTCCGGTACAACGACGACGGCACCCCCAGCCACATCACCCTGCCCCCCGAAGCCGAAGCCCACATCACCCGCACCTCCACCCCGCAACCCGCCTGGCTGCTGGACGAGGCCGTCATCCCGGCTGGCCTGACCACTCGCTCTCAGTCGACGGTGGCGGATGCGGTGGTAGAGCTGGCTGGCGCCGGCACCGCGGTGGGCCGGCGGGTCAGGCGGGGCCGGCGGGAGCGGGCGGAACGGGCAGCGGCGCTGCTCAGCCAGCTACGCGGCGAGCTGACCGCCGCCGACCTGGCCAACACCACCCACCCCGCCGCAACCCCGCCGCCGTGGGGAAAGATCCCCGGCGGAGCCGCGCTCACCCCGGCCGGCGAAATCATCCCCGCCCGCACCGCAACCTGGCTCCGCCACAAAACCGGCGCCCCCGTCCTGACCCCCGGCTACGAAACCGAACTCACCCGCCGCACCGGACCCGACCTCTTCGGCCTCCTCCAACTCCCGCCCCCGCCCCCCTTCCTCGCCAAAACCCGCACCGAAACCCTCCGCCCCCACCACATCGCCCCCCTCCTGCGCCGCATCAGCATGACCCAACCCCCGCCCACCCCCGCCGACCTCACCCCCGCCGCCCTCGCCACCGACCCCGGCCCCGTCTCCACCTACCACCGCACCCCCGCCCAGCGCCGCTGGGAACAACCCCCCGGCACCCCCCAGCTCCCCCCCACCACCACCATCCCCCACATCATCCACGGCATCTGGCTCGGCGGCCCCATCCCGCCAGCCGCCGCCATCCGCACCACCTTCGCCGCCGCCGCCGACACCCACCCCCACCACGACTTCGCCCTGTGGACCGACATCGACCGCGCCGCCTTCCACACCGCCGACACCACACCCCCCGCACCCCCCGGCACCCCCGACCCCCACGCCCCCCTCCGCGACATGCTCACCTGGGCCCGAACCCACCACATCCACCTCATCAACATCCACGAAATCTTCCACAACAACCGACCCATGACCCTCCACCCCCAGTACACCGCCGAAACAAACAAGCAACTCCCCCGCGGCTACGCCGGCGCCAGCGACCACCTCCGCCTCGACATCATCCACCTCCTCGGCGGCACCTACATCGACGGCGACAACCACATCACCACCCCCAACCGCACCGGCACCCCCGCCCTCACCACCCTCACCGACGCCGTCGCCGCCTCGCCGCATGGCTTCGCGCTTCATCTGCTGCCCGGCCGGATCGTGAACAACGACCTGATCGTCGCCCCCGCCCGCCACCCCGCCATCACCCTCTGGCGCGAACTGAATCGGGCCAGCTACCTGCTCACCCAGCCGCAGCTCTTCGGCGGCGTCGATGAGATGGCCAAGCGGTACGTTGAGCGGCCAGCGACGATGCGATGGAAGCGCTACACCGTCGCGGTGCGAGCTGGACGGGTGCACTGCCGCCTGGTCGAGGTGCTGGGTATCGCGATTGATGATGAGCGGATGGTGCGGGCCGCGCCGGCCATCACCCACGGCAGCGAACTGTCCTGGTCCAGACCCGGCCCCCCGCCGCCACCCGCACCCCTGACCCCCGCCCAGATCACCGCCACCCTCACCCGCGCTGTCACCACCCTGGCCCGCCAGCTCACCACCCGCGAAGGCAACCTCCACCTCACCGCCATCGCCCCCCTCATCACCACCCTCCCCGACCCCGACGCCGCCTGGACCGCCATCATCACCCTCCTCGCCGAGCTCACCAACGCCGGCACCATCCCCCCCGCCACCTCCATCACCCAATTCCGGTACAACGACGACGGCACCCCCAGCCACATCACCCTGCCCCCCGAAGCCGAAGCCCACATCACCCGCACCCCCACCCCGCAACCCGCCTGGCTCGGCCACGCCACCGCCGCCCCCGGCCACCCCGCCTGGCTACTCGACGAAACCATCACCCCCGCCCGCCTCACCACCCGCCCCCACCCCACCAACCTCCCGCCCCTGCGCATCCTCGCCCAGCCCCTCACCGACCCCCACGGCACCACCACCGGCCTGCGCATCCCCGCACCCAACCCCGCCCCCGCCAGCACCCCCGCCACCAGCACCCCCCCACCCCCCGCACCCGCACCCCCCGCACCCCCCGGCTACACCACCATCGAACTCGACACCCGCTACGGCCACGCCTGGACCGGCCACCACCCCATCACCCCCGAAGACCTCGCCATCCTCCTCACCGAACACGGCCTCCACACCAAACCACTCCTCCTCACCACCACCCACCACAGCCCCCACACCCCCACAACCCTCGCCACCCGCCTCACCGAACTCCTCCACCAACCCACCCTCACCACCGAACACAGCACGGACACCGCCCAAGCGATTCGCGGCCAGGTGCGAGATCAGGTGGATGAGGCCCGGGTGCAAGCCGCCGAATCAACCATGGCCGAGGCAATCGCCGACGCTGAGAACCTGGCCGGACTCCAGGCCATTGGCCGAGAGGCGGTCCAGCGTACGAAGGATGCGGCCGCGGGACCAGGGCGGCTGATGCTGGCTCTCGATACCCGCAGCCTCGCGGCCATGCTCGCTGACGCCGACTTGATGACCGCGACCGTGCCAGCGCGGCGCGACGCCGCCCGCCAGGCAGCCTCCGACCAAGTACTCAAGGCCCACCGACTGCTTAGTGACGAGCGCGGCGGCCGGTTGCCTAGCTGGTCCGCAGCGGTCGAAGCGGCCACGGCGGCAGGAGCGGCGGCGGGGATCCTGGCCACGGACGGCCTGCTGCGCAACCATGATCGTGCGCGCGCCGTCAAGCGGTGGCGGGCAAGCCTGACAGCCGACCCAGGTACCAGCCGGGAGATCAGCGCCGTCAGGCGTCGCCTGGCGCGCGGGTCATCGGGCAGCGGAAACGCCATCGCCGATCAGGTCCAGGACGAACTGCGATCAGGCAAATGGCCGACGCTGCGGGCACGGCTTCAGCTGATCGAACAGGCCGAGCGCCAGGCGCACGCTGCGATCGGTGTGCGCGCGATTGCCGAGGCCGTGCGCGAGCGTCGGACGACGCACAGCCAGGCTCGACCGCAACCCGCGCTCGAGCCTCAGGTAGCCGAACCTCAGGCCAGCGGCCCGCCTGGCAGCGAGCCGTCACGCGCCGCGGCAGCCATACAGCGGCGGGTCAGGCGGGGCCGGCGGGAGCGGGCGGAACGGGCAGCGGCGCTGCTCAGCCAGCTACGCGGCGAGCTGACCGCCGCCGACCTGGCCAACACCACCCACCCCGCCGCAACCCCGCCGCCGTGGGGAAAGATCCCCGGCGGAGCCGCGCTCACCCCGGCCGGCGAAATCATCCCCGCCCGCACCGCAACCTGGCTCCGCCACAAAACCGGCGCCCCCGTCCTGACCCCCGGCTACGAAACCGAACTCACCCGCCGCACCGGACCCGACCTCTTCGGCCTCCTCCAACTCCCGCCCCCGCCCCCCTTCCTCGCCAAAACCCGCACCGAAACCCTCCGCCCCCACCACATCGCCCCCCTCCTGCGCCGCATCAGCATGACCCAACCCCCGCCCACCCCCGCCGACCTCACCCCCGCCGCCCTCGCCACCGACCCCGGCCCCGTCTCCACCTACCACCGCACCCCCGCCCAGCGCCGCTGGGAACAACCCCCCGGCACCCCCCAGCTCCCCCCCACCACCACCATCCCCCACATCATCCACGGCATCTGGCTCGGCGGCCCCATCCCGCCAGCCGCCGCCATCCGCACCACCTTCGCCGCCGCCGCCGACACCCACCCCCACCACGACTTCGCCCTGTGGACCGACATCGACCGCGCCGCCTTCCACACCGCCGACACCACACCCCCCGCACCCCCCGGCACCCCCGACCCCCACGCCCCCCTCCGCGACATGCTCACCTGGGCCCGAACCCACCACATCCACCTCATCAACATCCACGAAATCTTCCACAACAACCGACCCATGACCCTCCACCCCCAGTACACCGCCGAAACAAACAAGCAACTCCCCCGCGGCTACGCCGGCGCCAGCGACCACCTCCGCCTCGACATCATCCACCTCCTCGGCGGCACCTACATCGACGGCGACAACCACATCACCACCCCCAACCGCACCGGCACCCCCGCCCTCACCACCCTCACCGACGCCGTCGCCGCCTCCCCCCACGCCTTCACCCTCCACATGCTCCCCGCCGGCATCAACAACGACCTCATCATCGCCCCCGCCCGCCACCCCGCCATCACCCTCTGGCGCGAACTAGGGCGTCATAAGTACCTCAGTAACCAGCGCGAGCTGTTCGGTGGCATCGACCGGATGACACACCGCTACGTAGGTCACCCGAAAACGCTGCTGCGGTACTCGGTCGTGCACAGAACCGGCCGGATTCATCACGACATGCTCACGGCCGTGGGTATCGCGATTGACGATGAGCGGATGGTGCGGGCCGCGCCGGCCATCACCCACGGCAGCGAACTGTCCTGGTCCAGACCCGGCCCCCCGCCGCCACCCGCACCCCTGACCCCCGCCCAGATCACCGCCACCCTCACCCGCGCTGTCACCACCCTGGCCCGCCAGCTCACCACCCGCGAAGGCAACCTCCACCTCACCGCCATCGCCCCCCTCATCACCACCCTCCCCGACCCCGACGCCGCCTGGACCGCCATCATCACCCTCCTCGCCGAGCTCACCAACGCCGGCACCATCCCCCCCGCCACCTCCATCACCCAATTCCGGTACAACGACGACGGCACCCCCAGCCACATCACCCTGCCCCCCGAAGCCGAAGCCCACATCACCCGCACCCCCACCCCGCAACCCGCCTGGCTCGGCCACGCCACCGCCGCCCCCGGCCACCCCGCCTGGCTACTCGACGAAACCATCACCCCCGCCCGCCTCACCACCCGCCCCCACCCCACCAACCTCCCGCCCCTGCGCATCCTCGCCCAGCCCCTCACCGACCCCCACGGCACCACCACCGGCCTGCGCATCCCCGCACCCAACCCCGCCCCCGCCAGCACCCCCGCCACCAGCACCCCCCCACCCCCCGCACCCGCACCCCCCGCACCCCCCGGCTACACCACCATCGAACTCGACACCCGCTACGGCCACGCCTGGACCGGCCACCACCCCATCACCCCCGAAGACCTCGCCATCCTCCTCACCGAACACGGCCTCCACACCAAACCACTCCTCCTCACCACCACCCACCACAGCCCCCACACCCCCACAACCCTCGCCACCCGCCTCACCGAACTCCTCCACCAACCCACCCTCACCACCGAACAGTGAATCGACCGAATCGAGGCCACCGATTCGAGGCCACCCGGCATACGAGGCTTCGGCGGGAGGATAGGTTTCAGCAGCAAGATCAACTGCGGCGGGTGTGACACCCGCGCGATGGATTCGGGCATTCATCGCGACGGCGGCGTCAGCCGGTGCGATGGATTCGGCAATTCAGCTGGGAAAACAGGTATGAAATCGGGAATCCATCGCCGCTCTTGACCTGCCGGGCGCGGTGAATTTGGCAATCCATCGCGCCCTGCCCCGAACGCCGATTCCGGATGGCTGGAAAGGCGCACCGGCCGAGCTGACAATCACCGGCATATCACCTGGTTCTGTGCGGCCGTTTACGAGGTCGTGGCGGGCTTGCGGGCGATGAACACCAGTTCAAGGCCGGGACGCTCCGGCGCGCCGCGGACATCTGCCAGCTCGTAACCCGCTGAGATGAGCGAATCCTCGATCACCGGACGCGGCGGGTATCGCCGGATGCCCTCCGATGTCAGCGTTGCCCCGTCAGCCGCGAAAACGTAAGTCCGCCGGATGCTCACCAGGTCACCGTCCACCCTGGTCACCTCGGACCAGCTCTCGAACGCGCCCGCGTCAGGAGACTCGCGCCTGACATAGGTAGTCTCGCGGTTCCAGTTCAGCCACGGCTTTCCTGCCGGGTCCACGGACTCGAACACCAGGTGGCCGCCGGGGCGGAGCGCCGCATGCACACCGCCCAGCGTCATTAGCCAATCCCGCTGGGTGAGGAACACGTTGCTAACGTTGCCAGTCATTGTCGCCAGGTCGACCGCGAGGGCCGGCAGGCTCGTCACGTCACCATGGATCCACCGCACCCGCTGCGCGCCCGGCTTGGCCCTGGCGACATCCAGTGACGCCGCGGCCGGGTCCAGCCCGACGACCTCAAAGCCGCGCTCGGCGAGCATGCTCGCCCAGTTACCCGTCCCGCAGCCGACATCAAGCACGCTGCACGCGCCAAGCTCAGCCACGATCGCCAGGTAATTGGGCAGGTCAATACGCTGCCCCTCCCACACATCATAGATCCTGGCGAGCCGCGGGTCCGCGAAGAGGGCATCTTGCACAGCAATCAGCATAGTGCGGTCAAAAACCGGGGAAACAGAATGGCCGTCCGGGTGCACATCGGACAAGACGCCGGCCGACTGGGGCCTGGCGCCAGACCGGCGGATTCGTACGCGCCCCACTATGAACTGCTGTCACACCAAGTGCGATGGATTCGGCAATCCAGCTGGGAAAACAGGTATGAAATCGGGAATCCATCGCCGCTCCGCCGCTCTTGACTTGCCGGGCGAGGTGAATTTGGCAAATCCATCGCGCTCGCAGACAGCCAGACCGCGATGGATCCCAAAATCCATCGCCGCCCGCACCACCCCGCCCGCACCACCCCGCCCGCATCAGCCTGCCTCAACTGTCTTGGATAAGCTCATTGTCCGCCAGGAGCCGATTCGCCTTCCATCGGCGGCGAAGACGTAGACGTGCGGCACATCGACTGCGACGCCGGCCTCCTCGCCGATCTCCCAGCCCTGAGGTGAATCGAGCCGAACCAGCAGATCGGCACCTCGGTGCTCGCCATAATGGCCCCGCGCAGCCAAGTCCGCCGGAGAGGCCCGGTCCGCACCCCTGGAGGCGGTGTCGTAGGCGGTGTGGCCGTGGCGGCCGTGGCGGGCAGTCGGCGGCGAGATGGGTGTTGAACTGGTGTTCTTCCGACTCAGGTCAACTGGCCGGAATCCGACCGCCAGGCGCGCGAGCCACTGGTGACCGTGGTACTCCAGCGAGCTGATCCGGCCGCGCAGGCCCGTCCCGTCTGCGCCCGCTTGAGAGGGAATCAGGTTCTCCGGCCGGATCCCCACGATCACAGGCTGTCCGTGATACGGGGTGAGCGGTTCCGAGCGAGAGTCGGTCCAGCCCAGGTCGAGATGCTG
Organism: uncultured Actinomycetota bacterium; assembly: GCA_963769145.1. Classification (GTDB taxonomy): domain Bacteria; phylum Actinomycetota; class Actinomycetes; order Streptosporangiales; family Streptosporangiaceae; genus Chersky-822. The sequence continues at coordinate 677,382 of CAVYKS010000004.1, read as the reverse complement.
GGTGCCGAAGTCGATGATGACCCGGTCGCCGTTCACTACCCAGATGGTCGCCCAGGCCAAGTTGACCGGCGGCGAGCCGAGGAATGAGGCGACGAAAGCTGTGCCGGGGTCGCTATAGATGCGGCCGGGGGTGCCGATATCCTCGATCACCCCGTCGCGCATCACCGCGATCCGGTCCGCCAATGACAGTGCTTCGACCTGATCGTGCGTGACATAGATAGTAGTGAGTTTCAGCGACCTGATCAGAGAAAGGATCTCTGCCCGCAACCCGCCGCGAAGGCCGACATCGAGGCTCGCGAGCGGCTCGTCCATGAGCAGAACCGCTGGCTTGCCGCGGATCAGCGCCCGGCCCATCGCGACCCGCTGGCGCTGACCGCCGGACAGCATGGCTGGCTTGCGGTCAAGTGTCTCGGTGATTTCAAGCCCGTGTGCGATCTCGCGGACTCTGTCGCCGACCGTGGCCTCGTCCACCACGCCGGAGATCCGCAGCGGAAAGGCGAGGTTATCCCGGACGGACAGGTGCGGGTACAGCGCCAGGTCTTGGAAGACCATGGCGATGTTGCGTTCGTGCGGCGGCATTTCGTTGGCGACGTGCCCATTTAGCACGACCCGGCCAGACGTCGGGTCCTCCAGCCCGGCGATCATCCTGAGAATGGTCGTCTTACCGCATCCTGACGGCCCGAGGAGCACCAGCAGCTCCCCGGGGTCAACTCCCAGGCTGACATCGTCCACGGCCAGCACACCGCCGTCGTAGATCTTGGTCACCTGGTCAACCGCTACCGTTGACACCAACCCACCTCCCCGTGGGTCCGGCCCGCTCGTGCGCGCGTTACTTGAGCGCGCCGGCCGTGAGCCCAGAGATGATCCGCCGCTGCGCGAAGATCACGATCAGCGCGACCGGCAGAGTGACCAGCACGACGGCGGCGTCGATGCGGTTGTAGAACGTCTGGTACTGGCTATGACCAAGGGCCACGATGGCCAGCGGCGCGGTGAACTTGCTCGGGGTCTGCATGAACGACAGCGCGAACGTGAAGTCATTCCAGGCGAGTATGAACGCCAGGATCGTCACCGTGAAGATCCCAGGGACCGCGACAGGAAGTATGATCCGCCGCAGAGCCTGAAGCCTGGTCGCACCGTCAACCACGGCCGCCTCCTCCAGCTGGTGGGGGATCTGAGAGAAGAAGTTGGCCAGGAACCAGGTGGCGATCGGCAGCGTGTAGATGAGATAGGTGATGATCAGCGCCAGGTAGTTGTCGATCAAGTGGAGATGTTGGTAGGCGATGAACAGCGGTCCCACGATGGCCAGCACCGGGAAGAAGCTCGTCAGCAAGATGAAACCGAGAATGGGGCCCTTGCCGCGAATCCTCGTCCTGGACAGCGCGTAGCCAGCAAGTACCGACAAGACCACGGTAAGCGCGGTCGTCGACGCGGCAACGAAGAGGCTGACGAGCAACGAACGGCCGATGTTCACTCCGGTCTTGGCCGTTTCCGCGATGTCGAATTTGTAGCTGCCAAAGGAGATGTGCCCAGGCAGCAGACTCGTGGTTCCCTTGCTCAGGTCTGCCCCGGTCTTCAGCGAGGTGATGACTATCCAGTAGAACGGGAACAAGCTGGCGATCACGAACAGGGCGATGAGCAGATAGAACCCACCCCGTCTCCCGATTCTGGCCGAGGTGGCTGGCCATCCGTCCAGCCGGACCCGGTCGGCGAAACCGGTGATAGCGGTCATGCTGGCCTCCTCACAACGCCTGCTCGACCCGGAAGACCCGGACGTACATGGCGGCTATCATCAGCGCGAAGACGACTAGCGCCACCGACACCGCCCCGCCGTAGCCGAAGTCAAACTGGACAAGGAATGCCTGGTAGTCCAGGTACGACAGGACCGAGGTTGAGTTTCCCGGCTGGCCTCCGGTCATGTTGTAGACCACGTCGAAGATCAGGAACGAGGACAGGGTCCGGAAGATCAGCGCGACCAGCAGGGCGGGCTTGAGCAGTGGCAAGGTGAGCCGACGGAAGGCCTGCCAGGGACTCGCCCCGTCCACCGTGGCCGCTTCGTAGATGTCCTGCGGTATCACCTGCAGCCCGGCCAGCAGCACGATGGCTATGAACGGCGTGTTGCGCCAGGCATCGGCCACCAGAATGGCTCCCCAGGCTGTCCAGGTATTGGCCAGCCAGGTGGTGTGGGCTCCGGGCAGGTGCAGGAAGGTCAGGATGTAGTTGACGAAGCCACCCTGCGGATCGAACATCTCTTTCCATAGCTGAGCCGACACCACGGTGGGGACCGCCCACGGGATGAAGACCGCCGCCCGCACGAGCCCGCGTCCAGGGAACGCGCGATTGAGCGCGAGCGCCAGCGCCAGCCCGATCAGAGTCTCGATCGTCACCGACACCACGGTGAAGCCCAAAGTGCGCACCAGCGAGGGTATGAACAGGTTGTCGGTGAAGATCCGCTTGTAGTTGGCCAGCCCAGACCAGGTTGGCGGCAAGCCGGTGGTCACGACGTCGTTGTGGAGGGAATTCCACACGTTGTAGAACAACGGGTAGACGGTGATGGCCAGCAGCACGATCACCGCCGGGGCCACCAGCATGTAGCCGAACCGCCGGTCCTGGGCCAGCAGGTTGAACTGCTGACGGCGGCGCGGCGCGCGACGGCGGCCCGGTCTGGGGGCGGCGCCCGGCCGGGCCGGCATTGCCGGCCCGGCCGCGGCGGCCGATTTCTGCGTGGTCACGGGTGGTTCACCCAGTGACGGTCTGCTGCAGTTGCTGCACGGTCGGCGCGGTCGCGGCCAGGGCCGCCGAAGCCGTCGCCTGCCCGGTGAGCACCGATGAGATCATGGTCTGCAGGTCCGCGGAGATCTGCGGGTAGACGGGGCTGACGGGGCGCGGGGTCGCGTACTTGAAGACGACCTGCTCCTGCTTGTAGTACGGCGCCTGGGACAGCAGGGTGCTGGTGTAGGCCGCCTGGACCGATGGCGGGTCACCGGCGCTGATCGCCCGTGCGTCCTGCACCGACACGCTGGTCAGGAACTGGATGAACTTCCAGGCCGCGGCCTGGTGGGTGCTCTTGGCGTTGATCGCGACGTCGTCGCCGCCCAGCGAAGCCTGCGGGGTGCCGCCTGAGGCACTCGGCATCGGGACCCAGCCGGTCTTGCCGGCCAGGTTGGAGCCCTTGGCCTCTGAAAGCTGGAACAGGTAGGGCCAGTTCGTCGCGAACGGCGCCTGGCCGCCCTGCCAGGCCGCCTGCACGTTGCCTTCATTCCAGGTGGAAACCGCCTGCGGAGCGATTTTGTAGGTGTGGATCATGTCCGACATCGCCTTGAGCGCGGCGACGTTCGCCGGGTTGTTGATGTTGGACAGGGAGGAAGCGGCCAGGTTGCCGCCGAAGTCCTGGAACACGGTCACCGCCCCCTCGTACTTGTCACCCTCGAAGGCCAGCCCTTCCTTCAGCGACTTGTCCTTGGCCATCGCCGTCTTGGCGTCGGCCACAAGCTGGGAGATGGTGGTCGGCGGGGTCTTGACCAGGTCGGTGCGGTAGTACAGGCCCTCAGCGTTGATGAACCAGGGGATCGCGTACACGCCGCCCTTGTATTCACCCGAGGCCATCTGGCCAGGGAAAAACGCGGTGGTGGCCGGGTGGAACTTGGTCAGGTTCTGGATCCAGCCTGCCCGGGCGAATGTGGCCGGGTAGGTAACGTCGGCGGTGATCACGTCTGGGGTGCCCGCCCCAGAGAGGAAGCGCTGCTCAAGCTGCTGCAGGGCCACGTCCGACAACGACGACAGCGACAGGATGCTGACCTTGATGTTGGGATTGGCCTTCTCGAACGCCGCCACCGCCGCCTGGGTCGCGGTACCTTCGCCGCCCAGCCCCTGGGTAGCGAAAACAATGGTCTGCTTGGCGGTCACTGGCACCTGCTTGCCGGCCGGCGAGTTTGCACTGCCGCTGCTGCAGCCGGCCGCCGCCGCGGCCACGGCCACAACGGCCGCCAGCGCGAGCGCCCCGCGGGTACGGCGCGACACCGTCTCCGTTCTTTCTTTCTGTCTCATCGTTTGGGCACCTTTCTTGTGTTACGGCCTCAGCGCTAGCCGTCTCGCGGCATGGAACGAATAAGCCACCTGCAGGCGGCTCGCCGTCCAGCACCTCATGGCACAACCTTCTGATTACCTACGTGTTATGTATATGTGTTATACACACATGTTAGGGCTGCGTCAACAGGGTGTGTCGAGAAGGTTTCGCCGGGGCAACATGTATCGGTCAGGTTTCGCCGAAACCCGGAGAAGGCAGGCTCAGTAGCCGAAGGTGGCCGCGATCGGCATGACGGCGGCACGGCGAGCGGAGACGATGGCGGCCGCGGCCGCGGCCATCAGGACAACGCCTCCAGCCGCCAGCGTCGCGCCCACCGATGGAGAACTGCCCAGGCCAGCGCCGATTCCGTAGGCCTGACCGGCCACATTGATGAGAGGCGGCGTCAGGAGCGTGCCGCAGACTGTGCCCGCGGCCGTACCGACAAGGGCGAGCACGGTTGTCCTTGTCACGAGCGAACTCATGACCTGGCGGGGAGTCATCCCCATGGCCCGCAGCGCGCCCACATCCCGAAGATGATCGCGTAGTCCCACCGCGGAAGCCGTGAGCAGGCTGGTGAGTGCGATAAGAGCCAGCACGATGAACAGGCCGACGAGCATGGGGCGGACAATGCTGAGGCTGTCCGCGGGGTTAACGGCCTGGACAACGTCGAGCCGGCCATCGGCGGCATCGCGCAGCCATTTCGTAGCCGCGGGCAGCCTGATCCCAGGCCGGAGTACCAGGCTGTAGGAGACCGGCGGGGGAACAGCCCTCTCCGAAGTCAGGGTATCGATGCCATAGGCGAGCACCTGCCCGCTGTACTCCGGCTCGATGATCCGTCCCACGATGTGGAAGATCACCGGCACTCCGCCGACCGGCATCCTAATGTAGACGCCCACCCGCGAGTGCACCGCATCCAGCAGCCGCTGGCTGGCCACCGCTTCACCGGCAGCGCGGTAAAGCCTCCCCTGCGCCACGTGGAATGGATAGGGGTGACCGGAGCTGCCCACCCCGAGAGTGGTGATGGCGGAGGTGTCGTCAGGGAGCAAGGCGCTTACCGTTACCGACGGGTAAATCGCCGCGACATCGGGGTCGCGGGCAAGAATCCGCTCGGTCTTCTGTCGGTCCATCGAGCCCGGGCTCACCGTCAACGCGGCCGCCAGGCCAATCTGGCTTGGATGCTTCTGCACGTCGTCGAGCGTCGCCCAGAAGCCGATCCCGATCGTGATCATGGTCACCGGGAGCGCCAGTCCAGCTATGGTCAGCGCGGCATGCGGCAGCCGGGTAAACGCTGCCCGAGTGCCAAGCACCGCCGCAGGCGGCAGGCGGGAAAGCAGCGCCACCCGCGTGAGCCGCGACAGCCGGCCACCCGGCACGGACGCCCCCGCCTCGCTTACCGGCCACACGTGGCCGGCCCGCCAGCCCGAGAGCACCGTGGCCAGCAGCACCGCTGTTACGGTGCCGCCCGCGATGAGCAGCACCCACACGGCCGGAAGAGGGGCGACCGCGGCAAGCGAGCCGACCGGCAGCTCGCGCGACAGCGCGGCCGTAAGCAACCGTGCCACCAGGACCCCCGCCCCCGTACCCACCACCGCGAGTCCGGCATGCTCAGCAAGCAACATCCCGACGAGCTGGCCGGGAGTGAAGCCCAGGGTCTTGAGCATGGCCAGGTCCTGAACCTGAGTGAGCACGCGGCCGCCGGCCGCGTTCCCGATCGCGAGCAGCCCACCCCCAAGCGCGACCAGCCCGAACAATGCCAGCAGCAGCCCGAGCAAGGGATCGCTGCCATCCATGGACTGCTCCACCTGCTGCCACGTCAGCGCGCCGGTGACGGTGCCGCTGGAAAGCTGGTTCACGGCTGCCTGTACCACGATGCTCGCCGAAGATGGGGTGTGGGTGTCCAGGCGGAGGCCGACTGTCTGGCCCGTGTGCTTGCGAACAGGTTCCACCGCAGCGAACAGCCCCGGCAGCACCCACATCAGCCCTGGGGTCTGGTCTGGATAGAACCCTTGATTCGAGGTGTCGGCGATGCCGACGACTCTCGCCCGCTTCGAGCTCCCATCGAGCCCCTCGATGAGGAATTCCGACCTGAGGGCCAGATGAAGCGCCTGCGCGAACGACGCCTCGAGGACGACGCCCGACGGCTGAGACGACGTCAGCCAGTGGCCCTCTCGCACCAGCGGCACGCCGATGACGGGCTTAGTCGGGCTCATGGCCCAGAGCTGGACCGGGGCCTGGACCGGCCCCTGAGCCAGCGTGGCGGCAGTAACCTGGTAGGGGCCCGCAGTCCCCGTCACGCCATTCAGCGTGCGGAGGAAACGAACGGGATTGGGAGTCCCTGCCTTCAGCCGAAGCCAGACATCCGCCCCGCTGGTCCGCTCGAACAGCGCCCGCCATGGGTTGGTTGCGCCTTCCAGCAAGGTGGCGGACAGCAGCAGCGCCGTCACGACTCCGGCCACCACCAGCACCATGGCTGACGCCTGGTAAGGCCGTGCCCACAGGTCTGCCCGGATCCAACGGCCGACGGCGCGCATGATTAGCCTTGCAGCTCCAGCACCCCGCTGGCGGGACTCGGCGAAGACCGGGCGGATGAGAGATCGGCGTCGTCGGCGATCATCCCGTCGAAGAGGTTAACGACCCGGTCGACCACACCCGCGGCCCGCGAGTCGTGGGTGACGAGAAGAATTGTCTGGCCCTGTGCGTGGCTCCGCGCCAGCAGGCGTAGCACGCCGGCGGTGTTAGCACTGTCCAGGTTGCCAGTCGGCTCGTCCGCCAGCAGCAGGCTGGGCCGGGGTGCCAGCGCCCGGGCAAGCGCTACCCGCTGCTGTTCGCCAGCGGACAGCCGGCTCGGGGTGACGGCGGCCTTCGCGCTGAGGCCGAGCTGCTCAAGCAATTCCTCGCGCCGCTCGCGCGCGCTCCGCCGCGTTGCCCCGGCGAGCAGCGCGGCGAGTTCCACGTTGTCCGCCACTGTCATGGTCGAGACCAGGTTGAAGAACTGGAACACGAAGCCGATATGCCGCCGCCGCAACACCGCCCAGCGCGTCTGGCTGAGCCCATCCACGCGCTGGCCATCGAGCCAGACCTGCCCGCTGGTCGCCATCTCCAGCCCGCCGAGTACCTGCAGAAGCGTGGACTTCCCTGACCCAGACGGGCCCATCACGGCGACAAACTCGCCCCGGCGCACACACAAGTCGATGCCGCGGAGGGCGTGCACCGTGCCGCCCTCCGTCCGGAAGGCCTTGGTAAGGCCTACCGCGCGCAACAGCTCAGCAGCCTCCCCTGGGCAAGGTGGGGGGCTGGCGGGCGCGCCTGCGCGCGGGATCACAGCAACTCCGACTGGCACCGTTCCAGCCAGTCCAAGTCGGCCTGCACGTGCAGCATCGCCCCTTCGACGAGCAGGCCAGCGATCGGATTGCTGTCACCCGCGCTAGCTTGCCGGGACAGCGCCCGCATCTGGGTGAGGTAATGCCGCCGCTGGCTGTTGATGAGTTCGAGCCGGTCGATATCGCCGGTCAGGGGCCCAAGCGCCAGCTTCATGAAGAAGTCATCGCGCACCCGCGGGCCCTCGCTCGGCTCCGCCATCCAGGCGTCCACGGCCTCGCGCCCGGCCGGGGTGAGCTCATAAGTCCGTTTGTTGGGCCGGCCGGCCTGTACCACATCCGTGCCGCGGACCAACCCGGCCTTTTCAAGCCGCTGCAGCGTCAGGTAGATCTGCCCGATGTTCGGGGACGGGTACGCCTCACCGAGGATTCGCTCAAGCTGGGTCTTCAGCTCATACCCGTGAGCGGGTTCCTTGGCTAGCAGTGCCAGCAACGGCAGACGCATAGCCACCACTCTCCCCTCGCTCCCTGCCATGCTGCCACGGCTGGGCGCAGCATGCACGCGAAACTTCTGCCAGGAACTCGTTGACCCGTCCCTAACGAAAGAGTATAACCTGTATGCATACCCGTAATCTAATCTCGCACCAGCTGAGCGGCCCGCCGGTCGGCTGCACGACGTGGCCGTGCGGCTCCGGCGCAACTTCGGCGGGCCCATCCCTGGTGCTGCCGGCCCCTCCTGAAAAGCGGACCGCTAGCACCGTAACCATCTTTACCTCTGGCGAACTAATTGTCGAGGTGTGCCAGTGAATAGCATCACTTCTGCGCGCGGATTGACTCATCCCGTGCAACCCGGCTGGTGGAATCCCGGCCTGCACCAAGAACTCCTCCAGCTCGCCCGTCAGCCCCGGTTGCTGGTGGCCTGCGATTACGACGGGACGCTGGCGGCGATCGTGCCAGACCACAGGTCCGTGCGGCCGGCGCCGGAATCGGTGGCAGCGCTGAGGCTACTGGCATCTTTGCCGGAGACAACGACAGCGGTTATCTCGGGGCGCGCCCTGCGCGAATTGGCCGCGATGTCGCGACTCCCCTCCGAAATACATCTGATCGGCAGCCACGGCTCGGAGTTCGACATCGGGTTCGTCCACGCCTTGGACGAGCAGACGCGGGCGCTGCACGCCAGGATTGTGAGCGCGCTCGACGAGATCACAGGCAGCGCGCCCGGGGTGCTGCTGGAGATCAAGCCCGCGAGCGTAGCCGTGCACGTGCGCCAGGCCGAGCCGAAGGTTGCGAAGAAGGTGCTCGCGAAGGTCGCGTCCGGGCCGGCCGGGTGGGAGGGCGTGCAGGTCACCAACGGCAACGCCGTTACCGAACTCTCTGTGGTACGTACCGACAAAGGCGAGGCGCTTGAGGTACTACGTCACATGTGCGGCGCGACCGCAACTATTTTCCTTGGTGACGACCTGAGCGCTGAAGAGGTATTCACCAGACTGGCCGGCCCCGACCTTGGAATTAAGGTCGGTGTCGGCCGTACAATCGCGCCTTACCGCATTGCCGACAGCACCGCTGTGGCTGAGGTGCTGTCCTTTCTGGCCGACGAGCGGCGCGCCTGGCTATTCGGAGGGCAGCCTGTGCCGATCGAGCGGCTGTCGATGCTCGGAAACGGGCTGTCGCTGGCGCTGGTGACGCCGGACGCGCGAATATGCTGGCAGTGTTCTCCAGGCCCTGCCTCGGCGTCGATCTTCGCTGACCTGCTCGGAGGCCCACCGGCCGGGCACTTCTCGGTCAGCCCGCAGCGCGAGTGCCTGCCACTCGGGCAGCGCTATGTGCCGGGCACGATGACGCTGGAGACACGCTGGCCCGGGCTGCTGGTCACTGACTACCTCGATCACCACACCGACCAGCACCGCACCGATCTCATCAGAGTGATCAGCGGTTCAGCCAAGGCGTTCGTCGAGTTTGCCCCGCGGCCGGAGTTCGGCCAGGTGGCGGTCAGGCTCCAGCCGGTGGCAGAAGGCATCGCCGTGATGGGCACCTCAGATCCGATGGTGCTGCGCTCGCCAGGTGTCCGCTGGAGCATCACATCCGACGGGCCACACCAGTCGGCGCAGGCGGTGGTCGAGCCGCGCCCTGACCGGCCGGTGGTGCTCGAACTTCGCTGCGGGACCGGCGACGTCGCCGCCCATCGGCTGCCGGAACCCGAGCGGCGCGCGCGCTCCGGCCTTTACTGGTCGCAATGGGCGGCAAGCCTGAAGCTCCCCGCGGTTGAACCCGGCCAAGTCGCCCGGTCGGCGCTGACGCTCCGGGCTCTGTGCCACACCGGCACCGGCGCCATTTTGGCGGCCGCCACCACTTCCCTTCCGGAGGCGATCGGCGGGATCCGCAACTGGGACTACCGCCACTGCTGGCTCCGTGACGCCGCGCTCACCGCTCAGGCTCTGGTGTCGCTCGGGTCAGCCGCGGAGGCCTCCGCCTACCTCGGCTGGGTTCACCGGGTCCTATCGAGCGTGCAAAGCCCGGAGCGCCTGCATCCCGTCTACGCGCTGGACGGCGGCTCCTCCGGCTCCGAGGCAGTCATCGACACACTGCCCGGGTACGCGGGATCACGGCCAGTCCGGGTCGGCAACCTGGCCGACCAGCAGGTCCAGCTCGACGTCTTCGGGCCGATCGTCGAGCTGATCGAAGCCCTCGCGACGCATCGTGGCCATCTGGAGGAAGCTGACTGGAACCTGGTCGTTGCCATGTGCGAGGGCGTAGCCCGCCGCTGGCGTGAGCCCGACCACGGCGTCTGGGAAGAACGAATGGCCCCCCGGCACCACATCTACTCCAAGGTCATGTGCTGGGTCGCCGTTGATCGCGCCATAGGTCTCGCCGAACGCTACGGCCGCCCGGCCGATTCCGCCTGGCCAGGCCTGCGCGACGCCATCGCGCAGGACGTGCTGGAGAGGGGGTGGAAGGACGAGGTCAAAGCGTTCACCGCCGCCTACGACGGCATCGATCTCGACGCGGCTAGCTTGCACATCGGGCTTACCGGGCTGCTCGACCCCGCCGACGACCGGTTCCAGGCTACGGTTTCCGCGGTCGAGGCCGAGTTGCGCGACGGGCGCACCGTGTACCGGTACCGGCGCGACGACGCTCTGCCAGGCGCCGAAGGCGGATTCCATCTGTGCACCACCTGGCTGATCGAGGCGTATGTGCTCACCGGGCGGCTCGCCGACGCCGAAGACCTCTTCGCGCAATTCATCGACACGGTTGGCCCCACCGGCCTGCTTTCTGAGGAATACGACCCCATTGCCGAGCGCTCGCTCGGGAACCATCCCCAGGCCTATAGCCACCTGGGACTCATCCGCTGCGCCCGGCTACTCGATGCCGCTGGCGGGAGCGGCCTGCCCCGGCCGACGGTACTGGAAGTTGCACCAATACTTATTCGTAATGTATAACATGTAGGTAAGATGCTATCGCGGCCGGACAGGCAGCGTGAGGGCAAGAGATGGAGCACGAGGATGGCTGAGATCGTCCTTGACCGGGTCAGCAAGATGTACTCCGCCGGCGTCGCGGGAGTCAAAGAGCTGTGCCTGCAGATCGGTGATGGCGAGTTCATGGTGCTGGTGGGGCCGTCTGGATGCGGCAAGTCCACGGCGCTGCGGTCGATCGCGGGGCTGGAGGAGATAACCTCAGGGACGATCCAGATCGGCGGGCAGGTGGTCAATCACCTGCCGCCCAAAGACCGTGATATCGCGATGGTGTTCCAGAACTACGCGCTGTACCCGCACATGACAGTGGAGCAGAACCTCGCGTTCGGCCTGCAGCAGCGCAAGCTCCCCGCTGACCAGATCCGGCACCGGGTCCGCGAGGTGGCCGCGATGCTGGGCATCGCGGAGTACATGGGGCGCAAGCCGGCCGCGCTGTCGGGCGGCCAGCGGCAGCGCGTGGCGATGGGGCGGGCGATCGTCCGGGAGCCGCAGGCGTTCTTGATGGATGAGCCGCTGTCCAACCTCGATGCCAAACTGCGGGTATCGATGCGGGCCTCGCTGGCCCAGCTGCACGAGCGGCTGGGGGTGACCACCGTGTACGTCACCCACGACCAGGTGGAGGCGATGACGCTCGGCCAGCGGGTGTGCGTGCTGCGCGATGGCCAGCTGCAGCAAGTGGACACGCCGCAGGCGCTCTACGCCCACCCGGTGAACCTTTTCGTAGCCGGGTTCATCGGCTCCCCCGCGATGAACTTCGTGAATGCCGAGCTAGTGCGCGATCGCGGCCCCGCCACCGCCGTGTTCGCCGGCCACTTCCTTCCGCTGCCGGCCGGCGTGCTGGCTGATCGGCCCGGCCTGCGCGCCTACCTGGGCCGCGAGGTCATCCTCGGCATCCGCCCCGCCGACTTCGAAGACGCCCGCCTCGCCGACCCTGGCTGGGCCACCATGACCACCACTGCCGAGGTCACCGAAGAACTCGGCAGCGAGATCCACGTCCTGTTCACCCTGCAGGTCCCTCCGGTCCGCCACGCCAGCATCACCGACGCCCGAGAGGCCGGAGCCGACGGCGACGACCCCGCCGCCGTGCTGGCCGGCGGCAAGTCGCTGTGGACAGCCAGGGTCGCCGCCCGCAGCGCGATCCGCCCCGGCCAGCCCGTCACTCTCGCGGTCAACACCGCCAACCTGCAGTTCTTCGACCCCGACACCGGCCTCGCCATCGGCCACCCCGCCACACTCGCCAGCAGCTCCCAGCCAGTGCTGTGAATGGAGGCCGGCCTTCTTCACACCAGTTCCTGCTGACACCTTTCCAGCCAGTCCAGATCGGCTTGCACGTGCAGCATCGCGCCCTCTACAAGCAGCCGCGCGACCGGGTTGCCGTCGGTGTCCTCCGCGGCAAGGGTGGCGAGTTCGCGCACTTGGGCCAGGTAATAACGGCGCTGCCGGTTGATGAGGCCGAGCCGGTCGATGTCACCGGCCAGAGGTCCAAGCGCCAGCTTCATAAAGAAGTCGTCGCGGACACGTGGCCCATCACTGGGGGCCTCCAGCCAGGCGGCCACCATCTCCTGCCCGGCCGGCGTCAGTTCATAGACGCGCTTGTTCGGCCGGGCCGCCTGGACTACATCCTGGCTGCGAACCAACCCGGCGCGCTCCAGCCGCTGCAGCGTGAGATAGACCTGGCCGATGTTCGGAGAGGGATAAGCCTCACCGAATATCTGCTCCAGCCGGCTCTTCAGCTCGTAACCGTGGGCGGGCTCCTTAGCCAGGAGCGCAAGCAATGGCAGGCGCACAGCAGCCCTCGCTTCCTCTTGACTCCCTACCTAGCATGAGTGTATAACACCTAGTCATGCGCGCCCTTTCAGGGCTGATCGCCGCAGCCGGGCTGGCTGTGGCCACGCTCGCCGTCGGCTGTACACCCGGGCCAGGCGCGACTACCCCCGGCACCGTGACCCCGCTGAGTGGCATCGGCCCTATCACCTTCGCGACCGGCGAGCTCGACACCGGTTACCTGCATGCGCTCCTGCATCAGTGGAATGCCGACCCCGCCCACCGGAACGAACAGGTCACGTACATCCCGCTGCCCAACGAGGCGGATGACCAGCACGCGCAGCTTGTGGGCAACCTTCAGACCCGCAGCAGCCGCTACGACGTCATGAGCCTGGACGTCGTCTGGACCGCCGAGTTCGCGGCCAACGGCTGGATCGTGCCTCTTAACCCCCATCTGTTCCCGCTGCATGACTTCCTGTCCCCCGCCGTCGCTACCGCCCAGTACGCGGGCAGGCTCTTCGCGGTGCCCTTCACCAGCAACGCCGGGCTGCTGTACTACCGCGCCGACATCCTCGCGGCCGCGCACGCCGACCCGCCCCGCACCTGGGCTCAGCTCGCCCGGCTGGCCAGCACGCTTGCCCCCAGGTATCACATAGCCGGGTACGCCGGCCAATTGGCGCCCTACGAAGGCCTCACCGTGAACGTCGCCGAGGCGATCCAGTCCGCCGGGGGACACATCCTGTCCCCGGACGGGACCACCGTGACAGTCGATACCCGACAGGCCCGCCGTGGCCTGCAGTTCCTGCTGGGCGGCCTGAAGGCGGGCTGGATTCCGCGGGCCGCGCTCGGCTATGACGAGAAGGCGTCGGCCAGCGCGTTTGTGGGGGGCAAGCTGCTATTCCTGCGGAACTGGCCATACGTGTACGGGCAGGCGGCCGCACGTACCAGCGCGGTCGCGGGCAAGTTCGGCGTCACCGCGCTGCCGGGGCCAGATGGCCCTGGCTCCTCCGTGCTCGGCGGGGCCAACCTGGCGATCAGCGCCTACTCGCTACACCAGCGGACCGCCCTTGACTTCATCAGGTTCCTGACCGGGCTGCCCAGCGAGAACGAGGTACTGAGGAAGGGCTCACTGCCGCCGGTGTGGAGAAGCCTGTACACCGACCGGGCGCTGGTCCGGCAGTTCCCTTACTTGCCCACGCTGGAGAATGCCATACTTACCGCCCGACCCCGACCGCAGACCCCTAGCTACAGCCAGTTCAGCCTGGTCATCTCCAGCACTATCTATCAGGCGCTAGTGCTGCGCTGGACAGCCGACCGGACTATCAAGCTCCTGACCAGCAGGCTTCGTTCGTTCGTGCGCAGCGGCTGACGCATGCCCCGTTCACCTCACCCTGCTAGAAGGCGCCCAGGGTGAACTCGGCCAGGCAGGCGGTGGAGCATGGCCAGGAGTGCCCGCACCAGGTGCAGGTACCGCTCCCATTGAGGTGACGGTCGATCTCATTCCGGGCGGTGGCGAGCATGCGTGCCAGCCCAGCCATCGGGACGTCAGCACCCGTCGGCAAAATGATCCCGTTAGCGCCAACTGCCTCTGCAGCGGGGCTGAGCCGAGTAGTCATTTTCGTTCCTTTCCTGGGAGGCCCCACACCGTTTCACGGAGCGGCCCTCCTCTATCTGGGGCTACGCCAGGAAACGCCGGGACGTTCAAGGTGCGTTTTGATTGCCGTCGTTGTCGCTGCGGGCAGCGCAGGACCAGCAACACCGGGCCGGCAACCGTTGCTACGCCAGGTCGGCAACCCGAGTTCGGTGAACAGCGCGCACTCTGACGCTTCTGGCCGGAGCGGTACGAGCCTGACCATTCCCGGGCTGGCAACGGCGACGACGTCACTGGGTATCCCGTGCAGCGATCGCACGACGGCATCTGGCAGCCTCAGCGCGGCGACGACCGCTGCCCGGCAGGCAGGAGAACTGCGATAAAGGACAATCGCGTCGAAGCCACGCAGCGCGGCAACGGTGATAGCGCGGGCGCTCGACACGGCGGCGAACGCCTGCCACGGGTTGGTGACCGCGGTTGCGCCCACCCGCGCGGTGCCGGTGTCATCCATGATCATCCAAGGTTCGGCCCGGTTGCCGTCCGGCGGCGGAGCGCCAGGGCCGACTACGGCCAGGCGCTCGGCGGACGGTCCCGCACGACCTCGCAGCCTGAACCAGTCCGCCGGCATGGACGTGACGACCTGCACCCGGGCCCCGGCGCCGAGTGCGCGCAGCGCCATCACCTTGGGCAGCGCGGGGTCGCCGATGACGGCGCACCGGGTCCCTCGGGTCGCGGTGAAGAACGGCACGACAACTGGCTCGCCGCCGGGCGCGGTACCGAGAACGACGCCGCCTGTGCCGGGGATGGCTGGGGCGGAGCCTGGCCAAGCTGCCATCGGCTAACCCTCCTCGTGCGCCTGGGCAGGCAGGATCGCGGCGCCCAGATCTGGTGCGTCTTGCTACGGTTGCATCGACTTGGCCAGGATCGACCGTTCCGCGTCGTCGGGAACCAGCCGCGCGAATCGGATCGTGCCGGGCCGCGCGACCGCCACCAAGCCATCGGGAATGGCCTGCAGCGACCGCGCCGCTTGCTGCGGCAGGTCAAGTGAGGAGACGAGCGAGGCGGCGAGCCGCGGGCTGGATCGCTGGACCACGATCGAGTCGTGGGCGGACTGGATCACGCCCGTCTCGGCCGACTCACTGAGCGCCGTCACGACCGCCAGCCAGGGGCGGCTTGCGGCGATGGCGGGTGAGCCCGTGTCGTCGATGAGCATCCACGGGTCCGCTCGCGTGCCGTCCGGCGGTGGCTGCTTGCCGGGCCGGACGACGGTCATCCGGTCTGCCTGCTGAGCCAGGCTTCGAAGCCTCAGCCATGGTCCCGGCTGGCTGGTCACGACCTGCAAGCGCGCGCCGCTGCCGAGCGCACGCAGTCCGAGCAGCCGGTGCAGGATCGGATCGCCGACTACGGCGGTCCTGGTCGCGCCATCGGCTGTGAAGAAGGGAACCGCGACCGGGCATCCGTCGCCCTCGCCGCCGACCTGCGGTCCGATGACCACACCGCCGACGATGATGGGCAGGAAGGCACCAGGCCCGGTCTCGTGCGTGCCGCCGGTCCGCCCGCCAAGCGAACGGCCCGCTGGCGCTCGGCCTAGCGGCAGGGTAGCCAGGACACCGCCGACGTGCTCGCCATCCAGGCGCGTTAGCCGGGCTCCGCATGAGGCCACCGCAGCTCTCACCGCGTGCTCCACCGCTGCCTGGTCGGCGCCCGTGCTGGTGGTCACCCGGATCGTCGCGGTCAGGCCGAATCGCCCGGCCGCAGCGGCTGTCACGAGCACTGAGGTCGTAATCGAATGGGCGGGCACGGTGAAGAGCGCGTGCTGGACGGCGCGGATGCCGCCGGCAGGCCAGTTCCGCAGCCAGTACGTCACATGCTGCTGGCCCGAGCTTTGCCATGCGCTCCGGCTTGGGCGGGGCACAGCGCCAGCCGCTTGTCCTGCGCCATTCGCTGGCACCGCGATGAGGGTCCTGGTCAGCAGCTCCCGGGCGGCCGGAACGTCAAGCACCTGGCCTGCGAGCGAGACGCCGGACAGCACGTCGAGCGCCCGGGCGCTTCGCCCGGCCAGGCCGCGCAGGAGGCTGGCCTGCACATCCCGCGCGCTGCCTGCCGATCCGACCCCGTACCTGGACAATGCCGGATCGTGGCGCAGCGCCAGCCAGGCCGACTGGGACCTAGGCACGTTGCTGTAGCCGAGGCTCCGGTACGCGGTAGCAAGGACAGACGGGCCGACCGCCGCTAGGTCGGCGTGCAGGACGAGCTGCACAGCCGACACCATCGCGTCCTGCGAATCAAGCAACCCGGCCAGGGCGGCGACCGGCAGGTCGATGACCGGGCCAGAAGGCTTCGCCGCGATGGCGACGATGACGGAGAATCCGCTCCCGTCATGGGCGATGCCGGCCTCCGCGCCGCTGCGCAGCCGCGCCGGGCACACGTCGATCGAAGGCAGCGTCCGGCCTGATCCCTCGTTGCGATGGGTCAAGGCGGTAGCCAGCCACTCGTAGGCCCACCTGCGCCTCCATCTCAGCATCGTGAGACAGCACCCGGCGAGCGCCACGCTGCTCAACGCCCATGACACCGGCCCCCGCTTGGCGAGCGCGATCGCGACGGCGACCGCGACGATCTGCCAGCCGACGAATTGGCCGACGCGGACGCCGAGCACGGATCGCCGACGTGAAAGCCTTGGCAACGCCTGTGAGGTGACTGGACCGTTCATGTCACTTTGCTACGCCGACGGCCGCAGGCGGGTTCATTTGACTGACGGCTCCTGGCGTTGAATATCCCGACGTCAAAATTCCTGGCCGCGAACGTCGAACCGCACGCCCACGAACCCACGTAGCCCTGAATGGCGTCCCGCACGCCGCAAAGCGAGTTAATGGTCCCCTATGGTCTCGGCCGGGAGTGAAAGATGATGCGCCACTGCAGGAGACTTCGCGTCGTCAGCCTCAAGCGTGCCGCCCGCGTCGCGGCGGCGGCGCTGGCTGCCACCGTGGCCGTGGCCGCTGCGGCAAGCCCAGCGCTCGCTGGCACGACCGCCGGACGCTCGGCGGCGGGGCTCGGCGTGACCCGTCATGTCATTTTGCAGGCGGCGATGGTCGGTGCCGCGATCATGTTCCTGCTCACGATCGGTCTGCTAGTCCTCGGCCGGATGAGCAGGCCAGCCGTCAGCGCCGCGACCTACGCGCGGCCGAAGCCTCAGCCCGTGCCCGTGCCCGTGCCTGCGGATGTGCCCGCGCCTGCGCCTGCGCCTGCGCCTGTGCCTGCACCTGACCAGGACGATCATTCGTCCGAGACCACCAGCCTTCCGTCCTGGTTGCCTGAAACCGCTGAGCTTGGCGATCATCGTTCCGCACCGCCAGACTTCTCAGCAGCCGACGACTATTCAGCCGGCGACGCCGGGCTCGCGGCTCCTAGCTGGCTGGGCCTTGCCGGTCCGCTGGCCGAACCCGATCCGCCGGCCGCGTCAGCCGCCCAGGAGAGAACTGACGCCAATGCCATCATCGCCAGCCGGGCAGCCCAACCGACAGCTGTGGACCTGACCTCGTCGAGCGATGAGGAGCCTGCGTGGCCCGGTTTCCTGGCGCTGGCCAGCGACATCGCTGAGCCGACCGACGAGCCCGAAACCGAACCCAGAGACGAGGCCGTCAACGACCGCAACGCTCCGGATTTCGCCGAACTACCTGACGCACCCCGAGGCACCGAACCACAAGAGCACAGCGAGCCTGCCGAGTCAGCTTTCTCACCTGCCGCGCTGCGCATGCTTGGCGCCGACCCGCTGCGGCAGCGTGACGACGACGACATGCCGCCGCAGCGGCATCAGGTGGCTCTCGGCGACGACCAGATCGAAGTCGTGCTGGCGGAGGCGTCGGCGGCTGGCCAGCCGTCCCGACCCCGCGCTGGAGACGCCCGGCTCGCGGCCACGCCATACCTGCGCTGGGCACCGCTACCGTATGACATCCCCGACGACGGCCTGGCCTTCGCCTGCATCGGCGCCGGCGACGAGGGCTGCCTGTTCGTTGATCTAGCCGCGGCGCCCGGCGCGGTGGCGATCACCGGTGACACCGACGCGGCAGTGAGGCTAGCGGAATCGATCGCCTATCAGCTGTGCGCCAGCGCACCGGCCGACCAGGCGATCTCGGTGTTTCTGGTCGGCAGCACTATCCCCGAGCCACACCCGGCAAGCGCGACGTCCGTGGAGACGCTGCACGATCTCGCGACGGTCAGCTTCGACAGCCCTCCGGATGCCACTGACATCGTATTCTGCGAACTGCGCTCAAATGACGACGCGTTCGTGCTCGCCCGCCATGTCACCAACTCCAGGCACCATGTCGTTCCGATCGTACTTGGGCACTTGCCCGGCGCGGCGTGGTCGTTCACCGCGTTCCCTGACCTGCCCCTGGACGGCGCGAGCCGCCGCTGGATTCCAGCTTCACCGCCAGCCCGAGCCTTTCCGGCTAGCGGCACGGTTCGCTGCCCTGCCCAACTACGGCAACTATTGGTGCCAGAGGGCCGACGTTGTGCGGGGGTAAATGTCGCAGGGTGTGCCCGCTGTGTGGCGCTGGGTGGTTCAGGGCGGCTGGGTGGCTGGTGCCGCAGCGTCAGCCGGTGCGATGGATCCGGGAATCCATCGCAGCCGTCGGCTACCAGCGAGCTGTAGCGAAAGCTAGGGACTGGACATTCCGGGCAATCATCCTCGCCGGTGCCACGGTGCGGGCGCGGCTAGGTTCCGTGATCATGGTTCGGGTCATGATCGCGGAGTCGCCGCCGTCATATATCGCGGCTGAGACTCCAGCGAGTAACCAGCGGTTCCATGATCACGGAGGCTGGCCGTCACCGGCTGGCCGACCGGTTTCCCATGGCCCAACGATGTTGCTGACCCGACCCGCTGCAGAGGCAGCCAACGCGCCGCGCCGAAGTGCTATGGAAGCTCCTGGTAGCCGGCGAAAACTTCCTTGATGACGTGGTTGCACCGTTGCCGCTTCCCCCGGGGTCCAGTGAAGTTGACTGTACGCCTACCGGTAATAGATACTGTATATGCATTACAGATAGGTATAGCGTGGGCGGCATGAGGTTGGGCGCATGACGATCATGGAATCACCGACCGCCACCAGCGGAGGCGTGCTTGTGACCGCCACCAGCGGAGGCGGCCGACACCGGTGGCGGGCGCCGGCCTACCAGCGACGCTGGCTCGCGTTCTCGGGAGTGCTGGCCGCGGTGATCATGGATCTGCTGGATTCCACGGTGACCAACACGGCGGCGCCGGCGATCCGGGCGGACCTGCACGGCTCGTACCCTGACCTGCAGTGGGTGACTGCGGCCTACACCATGGCCCTGGCGGTGACGCTGCTCGTCGGCGGCAGGCTCGGGGACATGCTCGGCCGCCAGCGGACGCTGTTGATTGGCGTCGGCGGGTTCACCTTGGCGTCGGCGGCCTGCGCCGCGGCTCCCACGCCACTGATCCTGATCCTCACCCGGGCAGCGCAGGGTGCGTTCGGTGCTTTGATAATGCCGCAGACCTTCGGGCTGATCCGTGACCTCTTCCCTGCGGCCGAGGCGAAGAAGGCATGGACGATTCTCGGCCCGGTGATGAGCTTGGGGGCGGTGGCGGGCCCGATAGTCGCCGGGACACTGATCCGTGCCGATCTGCTGGGCACGGGCTGGCGGATGATCTTTCTGATCAACCTGCCGATCGGGGTGTTCGCGCTGGTGACCGTGGCCAGGTTCCTGCCTGCCGGCCGTCGGCCTGCCGAACGTCGGTCTGCCGAACGTCGCCCCGGACGCCGCGGGCGGCTGGATCTGGTCAGCGTGGCCTTGGCCGCTGCTGGCACGTTCATGCTGATCTTCCCGTTAGTGCAGGGGCGCGAACTCGGCTGGCCGCTATGGACGATGGTCCTGCTGGCCGGCTCGCTGCCGGTACTGGCGCTGCTGGGACGGCGCCTGCACGGCCTGTTCGGCCGGCGATCGTTTGCGGGCGGCGTGGCCTTCGCTGTCGTGTTCAGCGCCGCCGTTGGCGGGACCTTTCTCACCCTCACCGTGTTCATGCAGGTCGGGCTCGGATACACCCCGCTGCGGGCTGGACTGGCGAGCATGCCGTGGGCACTCGGGGCGATGATCGGCTCGGGGCTGTCCGGTGCGCTCATGGCCCGGTTTGGCCGTCGGATCCTGCACGTCGGCCTGGCCGGCATGGGGACGGGCCTGGCCATGTTGTACGCGACGCTGGCGCATGCGGGCACCGGCATAGGTGCGTCGAGCTTCATCGTGCCGCTGCTGGTGTTCGGGGCCGGGATGGGCGCGATCTTCAGCCCGATGCTGGACATCACCCTTGGCGATGTCGCCGGATCTGAACTCGGCTCGGCCTCGAGCGTGCTGGCGGCCGTACAGCAGCTGGGGCTGTCGCTCGGGGTCGCGGTGCTCGGCACAGCCTTCTTCGGGCTGGTCGCCGCCCACGACGCCGCCCGCGCCCGGCTCACCGCCGATGTTCTCGCCGCACCAGTGCGCGACTACCTCGACGCGGCCAGCGGCACCTGCCTGATCAGTCTCGGTCTGGTCGCGGCGGCGGCCTTGCTCGTTTTTCTGCTGCCTCCGGCACCCGGATTGCCTGCGGCACCCCGCTCGGAGCCAGCCAGATGACCACGGCCGCCTTTCGCGCCGACCCCGACAACCTGGCGTTCCGCGACGTTGTCCGCCGGTTTGTCGCCGCCGAAGTCATGCCCTGTCAGCAGGCGTGGCGGGCGAACCGCTATGCCGGCCGGGAGGTGTGGCGCAAGGCCGGTGAGCTTGGCATGCTGCTGCCCGATATCGGCGAGGAGTTCGGCGGCGGCGGCGGGATCGCGGCCCATGCCGCCGTCCTGCCGGAGGAACTCGCGGCCGTCGGCGACACCTGTCTCGGCGGGGTTGTGGTGCAGGCCGTGGTCGCCCAGTACCTGCTCAACCACGGCACGCCCAGCCAGCGCGAGCGGTACCTGCCGCTGCTGGCCAGCGGGAACTGGATTGCAGCGATCGCGATCACTGAACCCGGCGCTGGCTCGGATATCCGGGGGATCCAGACGGTGTCCGCCGAAGGGCCGCAAGGGTACCGGCTGACCGGGAGCAAACGGCATGTGTCCAACGGCCACCTCGCCGACCTGGTCCTGGTAGCCGCGAAGGCGCCGCCGTCCACGGGGATCTCGCTGCTGCTCGTCGAACGGCATAACGTCGAGGGGATCAGCGCGGGCCCGATCCCTGACATGATCGGCCGGCCCGGTCACGACGTTTGCGACCTGCACTTTGACGGTGTCCTTGTGCCACGCGACGCCGTCCTTGGCGGCAGGCCCGGCTACGGCTTCGGCCAGGTGATGCGAGAACTCCCGTACGAGCGCACTCTCATCGGCGCGACCGCGGCTGCGTCGATCGAGCGCGTGGTCGCTCTCGCGGTCGAACATGCCAAAACGCGCAAGCTATACGGCAGGCCACTGTTCGACCTGCAAAATGCCAGGTTCCGGCTGGCCGAAGCGAAAACCCACGCGGTGGTGGCGCGCACCTTCATCGACCAGTGTCTCGCCCAGCTCAGCAACGGCGAGCTGAACACCGAAATGGCGTCGATGGCCAAGTGGTTCCTGACCGACCTGGAGTGCAAGGTTATCGACGAATGCCTCCAGCTTTTCGGCGGCGACGGTTACATGGCTGACCATCCAGTCGGCCGGATGTATGTCGACGCCCGTGTCCAGCGAATTTATGGCGGAGCCAACGAAGTCATGCTCGAACTGATCGCCCAGGCGCTGTGAGGAACAATGACAGTCAACCCAGCTTCCCGGCCAATGACCCTGCCTCAGCTTTTCGAGGCGCAGGCGCGCCGCACGCCGTCGGCACCAGCGCTCATCTCCGGTGCGCTGCGGCTGACCTACGCTCAGCTCAACAGCCAGGCCAACCGGCTCGCCCGGGTGCTTGGCGCTGAGGGCATCGGCGACGGCTCGATCGTAGCGGTCGCCACCGCCCGTTCACCGCGGACAATCGTCGCGATGATGGCGGTGCTCAAGTGCGGCGCCGTCTACGCGCCGCTGGACCTCGAAGCGCCGCGCGAGCGGCTCAGCTACATCCTCGATGACGCGCAGCCAGCGGTCATACTGGCCGCCAGCAGCGCGATGGCGCAATTGGAACCCGAGTGGCCCACGCTGAGCCTGGACGATGCTGTGGCCGCAGCGAACGCGGTGAGTGACGATACCGATCTCACCGACCCGCGGCTGCGACCGCATGGCCTGAGCGCCGCCTACCTGATCTACACCTCCGGCTCTACCGGCCTGCCCAAAGGCGTGGTGGTATCCCATGCCGGCATCGGCCCACTGGCGTCGAGCCAGATCGCCCGGTTCGCCGTCACGCCCGGCTCCCGGGTCCTCCAGTTCGCGCCGCTCAGCTTCGACGCCTCGATTTCGGAGATCGTCATGACGTTGCTCAGCGGCGCGGGCCTGGTCATCGCCCCTCCCGAACGGCTGCGGCCAGGCAAGGCCCTCGCCGGACTGCTGCGTGAGGAGGGGGTCACCCACCTCACCCTGCCGCCGTCGGCGCTGGCAGCCATGCCGCCGGGTTCCCTCGACAGCGTGCAGGCGCTGGTGGTCGCCGGCGAGCCATGTCCGCCTGCCCTGGTCGAGCGGTGGGCGCGGCGTCGGCTGATGATCAATGCGTATGGCCCTACCGAGACCACGGTCTGCGCGACGATGTCCGGCCCGCTGTCTGGCGAGGTCGCGCCTCCGCTCGGCGTCCCGGTAGAAGGCATCTCGGTCTATGTGCTGGACGTGGCGCTGCGTGAGTGCCCTCCGGACGTACCAGGCGAGCTGTACGTGGCCGGGTCGGCGCTGGCGCTCGGGTACCTTGGCCAGCCCGGCCTCACCGCGCAGCGGTTCGTCGGTGACCCATTCGGTCCGCCGGGCAGCCGCATGTACCGCACCGGCGACGTGGTGGTCCGCGCCCGCGATGGGTCGCTGCACTTCCTGGGCCGCAGCGACAATCAGGTGAAGATCCGCGGCTTCCGGGTGGACACCGGCGAGGTCGAGCACTGCCTGCGCAACCACCCGGCGGTCACCGCGGCCGCGGTGATCGCGCGACCCGACCCCGGCGGCGCCCTCCAGCTCCTCGGCTATGTTTCCCTGACCGCCGGCGCCCGGCAGGACGACTCAATGGGGTTGCGCCGCTACCTAGCCGACAGGCTGCCGCACTATCTGGTGCCAGCCCAGGTCATGATCCTCGACGGGCTGCCGGTCACCCGGCACGGCAAGATCGACCGCGAGGCTCTCACGGCACCGGCAGGCGAAGCCACCGAGTGCGTGGAACGCAGTACCCCGAACCAGCCCGGCAGAGACGCTGAGTCAGCGTTGGCCGCCCTGTTCGCCAAGGTGCTCGGCCTGAAGCGGGTAAGCCCGCAGGACAGTTTCTTCGACCTCGGCGGCCACTCGCTGGCAGCGGTGCGGCTGACGGGCAGCATCCGGCAGGCGCTGGCTGTCGAGGTGGAACTCGACGAGATCTACGAATCGCCCACAGCCACGGCCCTCGCGGAGCTGATCACGGCACGTGGCTGGCGCCCACGTCGTCCGGCTGAACCCAGTCGCCGTAGCAATGTCGTCCGTAACAATGTCGTGCTGCTGGCGGGCTCGGGCGCCGACCATGTGTTCTGCGTGCACGCGGGCGATGGCGCGGTCAGCCAGTACCGGGCGCTGGCCCGCCAGCTCGCGCCCGAGGTTACCGTCTACGGCGTCACCGCGATCGATCTGCAAGCCCGCGTGGTGCCGATGCCATGGCTGGAGGCGATCGCCGCAGGCTACGTCGATCAGGTGCGGCAAGTGCAGCCGTCTGGCCCCTACCACCTGGCTGGCTGGTCCTCCGGGGGCCTGCTGGCCTATGAGATGGCCTGCCAGCTTGCCGCGCAGGGCGAACGGGTCGGATCGGTCACCGCCCTCGACACGTGGCAGCCACAGCCCGGACCCTGGCGGCGTTACGACACGGTCGGCGCCAGCCAGTGGACAGCGGAGGAACGCACCGCGCAATGGCATTTTTTTCTGGGAAAACTCCTCCCTCAATTCCACACCATCGAGGTGGCCGACCGTTCGCACCGATTCTGGGAGACGTTTAGCACACTCAGCGACCAGGGCAAGCGCGATGCCGTGCTGGCACTGGGACGCGACATCTCCGGCGCGATGCAGCTCACTTCCGCGGACTTGGCCTACGTCTTCGACGTCGTGCTGATGCAAGCCTGCGCGCTGGCCAGCTACCAGCCCTCCGCCTACGACGGCGTGGTCGATGTGTACGTCACCGACTTCGAGTCCCGGGCAGCGCAAACCCTGGCCTACTGGAGATCGATGCCCACGGCGGCCATTGTGAGCCGGCAGCTTCCCGGAGACCACACCGCGGTCATCGAACTCCCCGGCGCAGCGGAGGTAGCCAGCACCATCCTCGCGCGCGTGCGCGCCGCAGCCACCCCCGTGTCGCCCGGCTTGGTGACGGCCCGCGGCTAGGGAACCTGCTCATAGGCCCGGCCAGCGGCCGTCGCCACCGCGCCTGGGCGGAACAAGCCGGCGGTGCCGTCAGCGCCATCGGCCGGGAGCGCGAACCACGCGTAGCGCCAGACGTAGGGCAGCTTCTGCAGCATCGCCGTCGCGGCCCTGACAAATGCCGCCTGCCCGCGGGGACTGGGAAACACCGACGGGCCGAACTTCCACAGCGCGAACTCGGTCAGCCAGATCGGCTTGTGGTAGCGGTTCCAGACCGCCTGAATGTAGCTCTTGAGCTGGCTCACGGCCGCGCTAGTCGCGAAGTCCGCACCGTACCAGTGCAGCGTGATGAAGTTGACCCGGTAATGCCGGCTGGCCGCTCCGCTCATGAACTGGTCGAGCCAGCCACCAGGCGTGGCCCCTCCGCCCGCGACCGCCGGGCTGGCGAGCCGCATCTTGGTTGCCATTAGCTTCGGCCATAGCCGCAGCGCCTCGGCGACCGTCATGTTGGACTGGGCGGGAAGGTCAGGCTCGTTGAAGGTCAGCAGAACGTGACCTTGACGCCTGGCCAGGCTGAGCTGCCGAGCGGTGACATTGCGAGCGCCCCAGATCATCGGGACGAAGCTGACTCCCCTGGCCGTGGTGATCCCGGGGTGGTTCACCTTCCAGGTGTAGTACCACGAGACCCCGGACTTCGCGAGGGCACGGCGGGATCCGGGGAACGGCCACGCGCCGACACCCTTCTTAAAGTTGGCGAGCCTGCGATCGGGCGTAAGGACAGACAGCCCGGGTGGTACGGCAGGCTCGGTATAGGCGGCTAGCACCGCCGGGCGGGCGGCGGCCGACGAGACCGGGCGGGCGACGATCACGGCGGAGCGATCAGGCGGAAGCGGTGACGGCGATCGCGGTCAGGCTGATAGCCGTCAGGGCGAGGCGCGGTTTGTGGCTTGCTGACATCGGGAGTAGCTCTCCTTGCTCGGTCTCGGGGCGACGGCATCCTCTATCAGGTTTTGCGTTCGCGAAGCCAGAAAAGTTCAAGGCAAAAGCCGCCGAGCTTCCGCCGCCCGCACATGAACGCGACGGGCGGCACTCTCGTAGCGCTGTTCAAAGGGAAAACCGCACCCAAGGGAACCGGCATGCTCAGGACATCTGCTGAAACCACGCCAACAGCGGTACTCGTCGACCCCGGAGGACGCCGCCGACGCCTCTTCCGCGCGGCGGTGATCGCTGTCGGTTTCGGCTGGGCGGCGGTGATCGCGCTCGTGGTCGTCGGCCTGGCGATCACGCCCGGCGCGCCGCGGCCCGCGTTCGCGGGAACGACCGCGCACCGGCCCGCCGTTGGTGCCGCCCACCGGATCGGTGCCGCCCATCGGAGCAGCAAGGTCGCGCCCGCGCCGCACAACGTGCCCCCCGCACAGGCGCAGACCAGCACGGAGTTCAGCCACAATCCAGGAGCGTGCCCATCATCGGGCAAATGCGCGGGCCTTGGCTGCAAGCGATCCAGTGCCGCCGCCCCGACGACCCCGTTCGGGTCGGTCCAGGCGGCATTCGACGGGCATGGGGTCGCGCCACCTGACCGGGTCTCGTCGGGGAACTTCGACTGCGGCGGGTTCAGCTACCAATCCCAGCAGCTCGCCGCGAACGGCTTCAAACCCGGCGACGGAGTGGCGGTCGCGGGCCAGGTGCTGACGCTGCCGCAGGTCGCCCCCGGCGCGGCCGATGAGATCATCGCCCAGGGCCAGGTGATTAACCTGAACCCGGCCCGCAGGCCGGCTTCCGAGCTTGGGTTCCTCGGGGCTGGCGAGTTCGGCACCCAGACCGGCCCGGTGACCATCACCTACGTCGGCGGATCGACGCAGACGGCAACCCTGCGGTTCGCGGACTGGTACGCGGACGTGGCCGCGCCGGGCACCGTCATCGCGGCGTCCGGACTGTGGAATGTTCCGCCAGCGCAGGCCCGTAGCTTTGGGCCGGCCCCGGTCTCGGTGTACTACCAGCAGATTCCCGTGGACGCGTCCAAGCCGATCGCGTCGGTGACCCTGCCCAGGAACCCGAACCTGCACTTGTTCGACATCGGCTTGCCCGGAGCGGCACGTTTCCGGACGGTTATTTCGGCCTACAATGACAACGGCCTGGCTACGGCAGCGGGCGCGGGTAACGGCAACTTCGACGGCGCAGGTCACAGCTACAACTCGGCTGCGCTGGCCGCCAAGGGCCTCCGCCCCGGCGCGTCCTTGACCGCCCGCGGCGTGAGATTTAGCTGGCCGCGCTACGGCGCCAGTCGCTTCGACAACATCCGCACTCAGGGGCAGACGGTCAGCGTCACGGGGGCGGGCCGGGTGCTCGGCTTCCTCGGTGCCGCCACGCTCGGAACGCAAGCCGGCACCATCACGATCCACTACTCCGACGGCTCGTCGCAGTCGGCCGTCCTCAGCTTCGCCGACTGGCGCGCCAACAACGCGGCCGGCGGCGGCACGGTTGTCGCGACCGTGCCATGGAACCTGATCCGGGGTGCCGGCCAGCACCAGGTGTCGGTTTATTCGGCAACGGTGCCGCTGCAGCCGGGCAAGACCGTGACATCGGTTACCCTCCCGGTCAACATCGACATGCACGTGTTCGCGATAGCCGAAGGAAAGTGACTCCGCGCCGCGAGAGTCAGGCTCAGGCGGTTGCGGTATGGCGGGCCGCCGGGTGGCGGACGGCCTCGCGGATAATCTCGGCCCGGGACCGGGCACCGAGCTTGGCCAAGATGTGCGACACGTGCGTTTGCACCGTGTTGCGGGACAAGAACAACGCATGGGCCACGTCCGGGTTAGACCGCCCGTCCGCCACCAGGTAAGCCACCTTCACCTCGGTCGGAGTTAGCGCCTCCCATCCGCTCGCCGGCCGCCCCCGGTACGCGGCCGGGCCCGGCCGGACCCCGTACGGCCGCAGCCGCACGCCCGCCCGCTCGACATCCCAGGCAGCGCCCAGCGCCGCATAGAGGCCGACCGCCTCGGCCAGGTACCGCTGAGCCGCCGCCAGTTCCCCCCGCTCTGCCTCCAGCGCCGCGGCGTCTTCCAGCGCCTGCGCCCGGTAGAAAGGCCGGCCTGGCGGAAATAGGACGCCGCCGACAGCACCAGCGCCGGATCCCCGGACACCAGCCCTCGGCAATGCTCCGCTATCGCGACCTTCAGGGGCTCCCGCCCGTGCTGTGCTTCCGTCTCCGCCCGCCGCAACGCCGTCGCGGCCGTCTCCCGGTCACTGCCCGCCAAGGCCAGCCGAATCAGGGGCACCGCCAGACCGCAGACCCCCGGCATTCGCTCAGCGATGCCGGGCTCGAAGCATTCGGCCAGGATGGCCGCCGCCTCGGCGAGGCGGCCGTCCTGCTCGGAGGCCAGGGATCTTGCCAGCCGCAAGAAAACCGAATTCGCCGGCGAAAGGTCGACGCTCAGGTGCTCGTCGTCATCGGCGGCGCGCAGGTGCCTGGCGACGGTCTCGCGGTCACCTCGGTGCCCCGCGATCAGCGCCCACATCCCGTGGATCCTCAGCCGCTGGTTGACCGTGCCCACGGTGGGAGCCGGGTCCAGTTCGGCCAGCGCGTCGTCCCACTCGCCCGCTTCGAGGTGCAACTCCCCCAAGGTGGACCGGACCACGTGCACCCGGGGCGTGCCCGCCCGCTCGGCCAGCGCCAGCGCCTGCCGGGCCATGGCGATCGCCTCGGCCTGGCGGTCGGTGTCCGACAGATGGAAAGCCTTGTTCGTCAGCAGCAGCAGCCGCAGGTCGGTGGCCTGCGGGTCCATCTCGATCAGCGTCAGCGCCCGGTCGATGTACTCCAGCCTCTCGGCCTCCTGCCGCCGGTTGAAGCTGACCGTGGCCAACGCGTGCAGCGCGTATCCTGCCGCGAGCCGGTCCCCGGCCTGCTCCGCCTCCGCCAGCGCCTGCCGCGCAGTGACCTCGGCTCGGTCATACTGGCTAGTCGCGTTGAGCGTCATCGCGTGCAGTGCCCGCAGCCGTGCTTGCTGCGACACCGGCAGCCCCTGGCGGCCTAGTTCCTGGGTTACCAGAGTTAGCGCCTGCGCCGTCCGGCCGGTCCGCATCATCGCGAAGGCCGCTAGCCAGGACGTGTCCGCCGTGCGCCGCGGGTCGGTGTCCCCGGCCAGCAGCCGCACCCCGGCCCGCTCCGCCTCCTGATACCGTTCCAGCCGGAACAGCGCCGCGACTAGAACCGCCTCCAGCGCCGCCCGTCGCGGGTCATTGCCTGGCAACTGGGCCAGTACACCCCGCAGCAACTCCTCCGCCATCTGCGGCGCCCGGTAGATGAGCACCGGCGCCGCCTGTGCCAGCCACGCCACGACCCAGTCATCGGCCGGCACCTCAAGCCGGGCTGCTTGGTCCGGGTCGAGCGCCGCTGGCATCAGCTGTGCGGCCACCCGCTCGGGTGCCGCGCCCGCTCCGGCCAGCATCCGCGCCGCCTGCACATGCAACGCCGCCCGCAACCCAGTCGGCATCCCTTCATACAGCACCTGCCGGATCAGCCCGTGCCGGAACTGGGCCGCCTCGCATTTTCCGGACAGCTATATTTGAATTATTTCATGCCGCGAGCTGCCGATTCAGGTACTCGTCATGAACCTCTTGCGGTGTCCGGTAACCGAGTGCCGAATGAAGACGCTTGCGATTATAGCGGATCTCGATGTACCGCGCAATATCTTTCCGTGCTTTCTGCCGGGTCGGGTAGACGGTCCGGTGCACCCGCTCGACTTTAACTGCCGCGTTGAAAGATTCAGCCAGCGCATTGTCGAAGCAGATCCCGGTCCGGCCGACCGACTGCCGGATTCCCAGCCGTTCCAGCACGGCCGCGAACTCCGCCGAGGTATAATTACTTCCCCGATCCGAATGAAACACCGCGCCATCGGGGAGATCGGTATTACGCGCCGCCATTTCGATCGCGGCGGTAATCAGCGGCGTCTTGTAATTATCGGCCATCGCCCAGCCGACGACCTTGCGCGTGGCGCAGTCGATCACTGTCGCCAGATATTCCCAGCCCTCCCACGTGGCGATATAAGTAATATCGCCGACCATCTTCTGCCCCGGCTCTTCCGCGGTGAAGTCCCGCTGCACCAGGTCCGGGATCGGCCCGGCCGCCCCTTGCTGCGTCGTGGACGGCCGCCACGGCCGCGGCTGGCAGGCGACCAGGCCCAGCCTGCGCATCAGCTGGCGGACCAGCTCGGGCCCGGCCACTGTGCCCTGCCGCGCAAGCTGCGCCGCGACCCGCCGGTACCCGTAGGTGCCGTCGGAATCCTCGAATATCGCGGTGATCAGCCGCCGAGCCGCTGCTGTCTTCTCGCGGTGGCGCTTTCCGGCCGTGACCGCCATTCATAAAACCCTGATCTGGATACTCCCAGCCATGCGCACATCTGCGTGATGCCCGGAGCGAACCGGCCCGAGGCGTACTCCGCGTCGATGAACCCGTACCGCTCGCTCACCGATGCTCCGCTGCGAAGTACGCCGCTGCTTTTGACAGGAACTCGTTCTTCATCCGCAGTTCCCGGTTTTCCCGCTCCAGCTCCCGGAGCCTGGCCCGCTCGGAGACCTGCAGCGGCGGCTCGTTTTCCGCGTGCTTTTCCCGGTACGCTCGCACCCAGTTCCCCAGTGATGTTTCCACCACGCCGAGCTCGCGGGCCACCTCCGCCACAGAACGCGACGTCTCGATCACCATCCGGGCGGCCTCTTCACGAAACTCCGGGGAATAATTCTTTCGTTTTCCAGGCAATTGACCGATCCTTTCCAGCCGAGGATCCTAAAGGATCCGCAGTCCGGAAAGATGGAGGCGCGCCAAACCCCAGCCGCACCCCCGCCTCCACCACAACCCCCGCACCCACCGCCGCGTCCACCACCTTCATCAGATCCCCCGCCGACTTGCCCGACACGACCTCCAGATCCGCCACAGAGAACTCCTGCCCGAGCAGCGCCGCCCACCGCAGCACCCGCACCGCGTCCTCCGCCAATCCCCCCAGCCGCCCCTGGATCGCCGCCGCCAGCGACACCGGCACCGTCCCCGGCCCACCCGACATCTCAGCCACGCCCCCGGTCACCCGCACCCGCCGTTCCCGCACCAGCCCGTCCACCAGTTCCCTGGCGTACAGCGGATTCCCTCCAGCCTGCCCCACCACATCGGCCAGCCGCTTCCCCGGTCGTCCGCCTGCGAGCGCCCCGGCTAGCTCCCGGACCTCCCCCTCGGCCAGAGGGCCCAGGTCGATCACCGACCCGCCCCGGTCCCCCACCGCCCGCAGCAACCGACCCAGGTTCTCGTTTCCCGGCCCGGGTCGGCACGATCCGGCCAGCAGCAGCGGCAGCTGCACAACCGCCCGGCTCAGCCGGTGCCACATCAAAAGGCTCGCGTCATCGGCCCACTGAAGATCCTCCGCCACCAGCACCACCGGAGACTCAGCGCACAGCCGGTCCATCGCCGCCAGCAGCCGCTCCACCCCCGCGGCCACCGCATCGCCGGCGATCAGCCCGCCCCCGGCCGTCACCCTTTCGATGGCCCCCAGGACCTCGCCCATCAGCCACAAAGGGATCCGCTGGCCCAGCTCATCCGCCGCCCCCCACAACAGCGCGCACCCTTGATCCTCCGCCTCCCCCAGACCGGCTCGCAGCAGCGACGACTTGCCCACTCCCTGCTCCCCCACCACCAAAACCAGCCCGCCGACCCCCGCCTTCACCTCCGCCAAAAGACCGTGCAGCACCCCCACCTCACGACCCCGCCCGACAAACAATTCACCGCCCACAAAGCCGATCGTAACCACAACCAAACAACAACAACGGCACCCAACGAACTGATGTAAACCGGACCAGGCGAGCTCGCAACCTGCCGCCAAGCTTAGGCCGTCGCCGGCCGGCGAGCCGTCGGGTGGCGGACGGCTTCGCGGATGATCTCCGCCCGGGACCGGGCGCCGAGCTTGGCCAAGATGTGCGACACGTGCGTCTGTACCGTGTTCCGCGACAAGAACAACGCCGCCGCCACATCCGGGTTAGACCGGCCGTCCGCCACCAGGTAAGCCACCTTTACCTCGGTCGGAGTCAGCGCCTCCCACCCGCTCGCCGGCCGCGCACGGAACGCCGTCCGCGCGGCCCGCACTCCGTAGGGTCGCAGCCGCGCGCCCGCCCGCTCCACATCCCACACAGCACCCAGCGCCCCGTAGAGGCCGACCGCCTCGGCCAGATGCCCTTCGGCGGCCGGCAGCTCACCCCGCTCCGCCTCCAGAGCCGCCGCATCCTCCAGCGCCTCTGCCCGGTACCACGACCGGCCGGTCTGGCGGAAATACTCCGCCGCCGACAGCACCGGCACCGGGTCCCTAGTCACCAGCCCCTGGCAGTGGTCCGCCATCGCGATCTTGTACGGGGTCGGATCAAGCTCTGCATCCGCCGCCGCCACTCGCGCCGCCGCGAGGGCGGTCTCGCGGTCACCGCCCGCCAAGGCCAGCCGCGCCAGCGGAGTCGCCAGGTCGCCAATCCCGGGGAGTTGCTCGGCAATGCCCGGTTCGAGGCATTCCGCGAGCACGGCCGCTGCCCGCACCTGGCGGCCGTCGTGCTCGGCGACGAGCGACCTCGCCAACATCGCCGAACTCGCGTATTCCGGGGATAGGCCGACAGTGAGGTTCTCGTCGTCCACCACGCGCAGGTGCCTGGCTGCGGTCTCCCAGTGACCGCGGTGCCCGGCGATCAGAGCGATCGTCCCGTGGATCGCCAGCCGCACGTTGACGGGCCCGCTGTCCGCGGGAGCCTGTTCCAGTTCGGCGAGCGCGTCGTCCCACTCGCCGGTTTCGAAGTGCAGATATCCCAGCATGGACCGGACCACGTGTACCCGAGGCGTGCCCGCCCGCTCGGCCAGCGCCAGCGCCTGCCGCGCGGCGGCGATCGCCTCGGCCTGCCGGTCCTGGTTCGACAGATAGCCAGCCCTGTTCGTAAGCAGCAGCAGCCGCAGGTCAGTGGCCTGCGGGTCCATCTCGACCAGCGTCAGCGCCCGATCAATGTACTCCCGCCTCGGGGCCTCCTGCCGCCGATAGAAGCTGACCGAGGCCAAGTCGTGCAGCGCATAACCCGCGGCGAGCCGGTCCCCGCCCTGCTCCGCCTCCGCCAGCGCCTGCCGGGCCACGGCCTCGGCCCGGTCATAGTCACCGGTCGAGATGAAGGTCATCGCGTGCAGGGCACGCAGCCGGGCGGTCTGCAAGGCAGTAAGCCCAGGCCGCGCCAGTCCCTGTGTTATCGCCGATATCGCCTCCGCTAGCCGACCGGTCCGCATCGTCGCGTAGGCAACCAGCCAGATTGTCTCGGCCGTGCGCTGCGGGTCGCTGTCGCCCGCCAGCAGCCGCACCCCGGCCCGTTCCGCCTCCTCATACAGTCCCAGCCGGAACAACGCCGCGACCAGGCTCGCCTCAAGCTCCGCCCGCCACGCATCGTCCCCGCGAAGCTGGCCCAGCACCCCGCGCAGCAAGTCCACAGCCACTTGCGGCGTTCGGTAAATCAGCAGCGGGGCGGCATCAGCCAGCCAGGCCACCACCCAGTCGTCCGCGGGCACTCCGGTTGCCTGGCCGGCGGGCACGAGCTGGGCGGCCACCCGCTCCGGTGCCGCACCCGCCGCAGCCAGCATCCGCGCCGCCTGCACATGCAACGCCGCCCGCAACCCGGCCGGCATCCCCTCATACAACACCTGCCGGATCAGCCCGTGCCGAAACCCCAGCCGCACCCCCGCCTCCATCAGAACCCCCGCACCCACCGCCGCATCGACCACCCCCATCAACTCCCCCGCCGACCGCCCCGACACCACCTCAAGATCCCGGACAGAAAATTCAGGCCCCAGCAACGCCGCCCACCGCAGGACCCGCACCGCATCCTCAGGCAGCCCCGCCAGCCGCCCCTGGATCGCCGCCGCCAGCGACACCGGCACCCGCACCGCCCCCGACCCCGCTGACAACTCCGCCACGCCCCCGGCAATCCGCACCCGCCCCTCCCGCACCAGCCCGTCAACCAGCTCACGGGTGTACAGCGGGTTGCCCCCCGCACGCGCCATCACCTCCGCCAGCCGCTGCCCCGGCCGCCCGCCCGCCAGCACCCCGGCTAGCTCGCGCACGTCACCCTCCCCCAGCGGACCCAGATCCATCACCACCCCGCCCCGCTCACCCACCCCGCGCCGCAGCCGCGCCACAACCTCATCCGCCCCCGGCCGACACGACCCCACCAGCAGCAACGGCAGCTGCGACACCGCCCGGCACAACCGCAGCCACACCAGCAAGCTCGCCTCATCCGCCCACTGCAAGTCCTCCGCCACCAGAACCAGCGGCGACTCCGCGCACAGCCGGTCCACCGCCGCCAAAAGCCGCTCCACCCCCGCCGCCACCGCATCACCCCCCATCACATCGCGCCCCGCCGAGCCCCCGTCCGCCGCGCCCACAATCTCGGTCATCAGCCACAACGGAATCCGCTGACCCAGCTCGTCAGCCGCGCCCCACAGCAGGCGGCAGCCCTGATCCTCCGCCTCCCCTACACCCGCCCGCAGCAACGACGACTTGCCGACCCCCTGCTCCCCCACCACCAAAACCAGCCCGCCAACCCCCGCCTTCACCCCCGCCACCAAGTCGTGCAGCACCCCACCTCACGACCACGCCCCACAATCAATTCGCCACGCACAAACCCGATCGTAACCACAACCAAAGGACGACAACGGCGGCGCAGAAACCAGCGTCGTCACATCGGGATCGTGGCTAGCCGGCGACTTCGTGCGCTGCCTTGGAAAGGCGGGAGGGCTGAGCGGGAGGGCTGAGCGGGAGGGCTGAGCGGGAGGGCTGAGCGGGACGGCTGAGGTGGATTCGCGCATCCACCTCGTTTCCGGTCGGGTAGGGCTAGGTGGATTCGCGTATCGACCCCCGAAAACAGGGGTGAATTCGCCCATCCACCTCACGTCGGGGGTGGCTGGGCGGGGTGGATTCGCGCATCCACCTCACGTCGGGGGTGGCTGGGCGGGGTGGATTCGCGCATCCACCTCACGAGAATCAGCGCGGATCGGGCGGCCTTCGGGCTCTGCCTCTGCCCGTGCCCGGCTCGGGGTCCGCGTCCGGATCACGGGCCACGGTCAAACGAGGCGGTACCTGCGCGTCCGACAGCAGGCTCAGCCAGCCCGGAACGGGAGCCAGGTCGTCGTGCTCAGCCTTGCACGTGGCGCAGACCTCAAGATGCGCCCGCACGGCGGCGGCGTCATCCTCCGGAAGTCCGCCCATGAGGTAGGCCCCGAGAAACATCCGCACGTGACCGTCGCCTCCCGATCGCGATGTCATGCGACGGATCACCACGATCCCGCACCAAGCTCGGTCCGCGCCCGATGTTGCGTTCCTCGCAAAGGACCACCCCCGCAAGCAGGTTGCTATCCGTTACCGTGCCAGATGATCAGCGAGCTGGGGCTGGCCACCAGCCCAGCGTCCCCGATCAAGGCGATGTCCGCAAGGATGCACCGGCGGACGTCGGCCTCGTCTACCTTCTCCTACGTCTGCCGCTGGCGTGGGTTCATCGCGGGCGGCAAAAGCTGCCCGGGTCGGCCCACCCCACAGCAACGCGGACCATCAATGCGAAAGGCTGGGGTAACGGTAGCTCATATGTAAATTCGGCGTTACACGCGTTATTTCGCGCTGATGGGGGCCGTATTGTGCAGTTGATAAGCGACCTGCCAAATGGCTCCTCTGCTGGGATGCGAGGCCAGGCGGTTCGCTGGAAAGCAGGGCGTGATGACCCGCCGGGCGAAGATCGTCTGTACGCTCGGGCCTGCTTCGTCGAGCCTGGAACAGGTCACCCAGTTGGTGCAGGCCGGTCTTGACGTGGCCAGGCTCAACATGAGCCACGGTGCGTACGCTGAGCACCTCGCGGCTTACGAGGCCGTGCGGACCGCGGGTGACGAGGCCGGCCGCAGCATCGGGGTGCTGGTTGATCTGCAGGGTCCGAAGATCCGCCTCGGGCGGTTCGCATCGGGCCCGGTCATGCTTTCCGCCGGAAGCGACTTCGACATCACCTGCGACGATGTCGAGGGAAACGTCCACGAGGCGAGTTCGACGTACCTGGGGCTGGCCGCCGACGTCCGCACCGGCGATCAGATTCTCGTCGATGATGGCCGCGTCGTACTCGAGGTGACCGGCGTCCGCGGCAGCCGGATCAGGACGCGTGTCCTGGTCGGCGGCCAGGTATCAGACCACAAGGGGCTGAACGTGCCCGGCGCCGGGCTCGGCCTGCCGGCGCTGACCCCGAAGGACGAACAGGATCTGCGCTGGGCCCTCGGCCTGAGGGCCGACCTCATCGCGCTGTCGTTTGTGCGCGGGCCGCAGGACGCGGACCGGGCGCGCGCGATCATGGACGAGGCGGGCGTCCATCTGCCAGTCATCGCCAAGATCGAAAAACCGCAAGCGGTCAGCGCCCTGCCTGAGATCCTCGAGGCATTCGACGGCCTGATGGTGGCCAGAGGCGACCTCGGGGTTGAGCTGCCGCTCGAGCAGGTGCCGATGGTACAGAAACGAGCGGTCAATCTGGCCAGGGACAAGGCCAAGCCGGTGATCGTCGCCACCCAGATGCTGGAATCGATGATCTCGGCACCCAGGCCGACCAGGGCCGAAGCCTCCGACGTGGCCAACGCCGTGCTCGACGGCGCCGATGCCCTGATGCTGTCCGCTGAGACCAGCATCGGTGCCTACCCGGCCGAGTCCGTGGCCACGATGGCGAAGATCATTGTCGCGGCGGAAAGGGAGTGCCTGTCCGCCGCCGCGTCGCTGACCCGCGTTCCGACCACAACAGGCGGCGCGATCGCACGCGCCGCCGCCGAAGTCGGCGCAATTGTCAGTGCTGCGGCACTAGTCGCGTTCACGATGTCGGGCGAGACCGCCCGGCGGCTCGCCCGGTACCGGTCGGCTATCCCGCTGCTCGCGTTCACCCCGCTCCAGGCCACGCGCAGCCAGCTGGCGCTGACGTGGGGCGTGGAAACCTTCATCGTCGCACCCGTCACGCACACCGACGACATGGTCAGGCAGGTCGAGACTGCTCTGCTCGACATAGGGCGGTGCGAGAAAGGCGACAAGATCGTCATCGTCGCCGGCAGCCCGCCAGGCACGCCGGGCCGGACCAACGCCCTCCGCGTCCACCGCATCGGCGACGCTATCAGTTCCCGTTAGCGGGTCATCCGTGACCCGCTCTGGCATGCGCTTC
The DNA here is from genome assembly GCA_963769145.1 of uncultured Actinomycetota bacterium. Taxonomy (GTDB): domain Bacteria; phylum Actinomycetota; class Actinomycetes; order Streptosporangiales; family Streptosporangiaceae; genus Chersky-822. Next base: position 640,507 of record CAVYKS010000004.1, on the reverse strand, counting down.
ATCTTCAGCCCGCCCGCTAGCGCCGCGTCAGGGCTGATCACGCTGCCCTGGCGTGAGCCTCTTGAGGACTGGTGTGACGACCGGATCGTGGAGATTCGCCAGCGGGGCGTGTCCAGGCACGTGGTCCGCTTCGTGGCCGAGGGCGGCGTCGTTTATGCGCTCAAGGAACTCCATGAGCGCCTGGCCCGCAAGGAATACCATCTGCTGCGGCGGCTCCGTGAGGTTGGCGTGCCCGCCGTCGAGGTGCTCGGCATCGTCGTCGACCGGCCCGGCGACCTGGACGCGGTGCTGGTAACCAGGTTCCTCGACTACTCAAGCTCGTACCGCGCCTTGTTCGTGTCCCCGCGTGGCGCGGACCTTACCGGGCGGCTGCTTGACGCACTGGTCGAGTTGCTCGTGCGGCTCCATCTCGCCGGGTTTATGTGGGGCGACTGCTCGCTGTCGAACGTGTTGTTCCGGATGGACGCCGGCGCGTTCACCGCGTACCTGGTTGATGCGGAGACCAGCGAGATGCACCCCTCGCTTACCGACGGTCAGCGCAGGATGGACCTTGACATCACCGCTGAACGCCTGGCGGGTGATCTGCTTGACCTGCAAGCTGGTGACCTGCTGCCGGAAGGGCCGGACCCATTCAGCGTCGCCGATGAGGCACTGCGGCGCTACGATGCGCTCTGGAGCGAGCTGACGCACGAGGAGATCCTGTTTCCTTCCCAGCAGCGCTACCGTATCGCCGAGCGGCTCCGGCGGATCAACGAGCTCGGCTTCGACGTCGATGAGGTAGAGCTCATCGAGGCCGGTGAGGGCAGTCGGCTTCGCCTGACCACCCGGGTCGCCGAGCCTGGCCATCACCGGAGGCTTCTGTTCGCGCGGACCGGGCTCGACGTGGGCGAGAACCAGGCCCGCCGCCTGCTCAACGACATCGCTGCTTTCCACGGCTACCTGGAACGGGTCCGCGCCGCGCCAGTGCCGGACGTGGTCGCCGCGACCCAGTGGCAGACCGAAGTCTATGAACCGGTTGTGCGCGCGATACCCGCCGCCTTGCGCGGACGGCTCCCCGAGGCCGAGATCTTCCACGAGGTGCTTGAGCACCGCTGGCTGCTCTCCGAGGCCGCGGGCCGCGATATCGGCACCACCGTTGCGGCCAACGACTACTTCACTACAATCCTTCCGCAGGTACCTGCCGAACTGACCGTCGTCCCGTCACCACCTCCGAGCGCACCTCCGGCGTGAACATGCTCCTCGGCGCGGACTTCAGCGCGGACCGGGGATGCGAGGCGGAATCTGCTCGTCCGGCAGAAGGTTCAGCCAGCCAGCTACAGGGGCCAGGTCATCGTGCTCGGCCTTGCACATGGCGCAGACCTCAAGATGCGCCCGCACCGCGGCGTCGTCGTCATCCGGAAGTCCGCCCATGAGATAGGCCCCAAGAAGCATCAGCACGTGCCCGCCCCTTTCCTGATTGCGCTTCGTCTACCTTCTCCTACGTCTGCGGCTGGCGTGGGTTCATAGCGGACGGCCACTCCCGTTCCGCCACCGCCGCCACGAGGCGTTCGAGCACCCTGTGGTCCGTCTCATCCAGCGAGTCAGTGTTCCGGCGGTCAGTGTTCCGGCGGTCAGTGTGGCCTCCTCGTCTTGCAAGAGGGTCTGCGGCACCCCATGAACAGGGGCTACGCCGTCACGGCGCGCGCGTTCAGACGGAAACTCGGCCACTGAAGGTGCGGGCGTTATGAAGGTCGCGGGTGCGTCAGGCGTAGTGACGGCGGACGCAGGTACGCCCGCAAGGTACTGGAGGAGATCATCGCCCGCCAGGCCGGAAGGCTCCGCCTGATGGCCGCCCCAACCGAGAGCGACCTGCGGACGCTGACACCCGACGACGCCCAGTCGCTGGCCGGCGGCCAGCACTGAAGGAGGCCCGGCGACATGCGAAAACTTATCCCGGCCATGGTGGCAGCAGGCCTGAGCGCTGCTGCGGCCTCGGTGACACTGGCACCCGCGGCGGCCATGGCGGCCGCGACCGGGCTCGCCGGGCACCACCATCGGCAGACCACGAAGCCGCCGGCGTTCCAGCCGACCGCCCAGTGCCTCGCGGCCTCGTCCCGGCAGTACCACGCCGTCCCCTGGGCGCAGCAGCAACTCGCCCCTAACCGGGTCTGGAACCTGACGACGGGGGCCGACCAGGTGGTCGCGGTGGTGGACTCGGGGGTGAGCAGCACGGCCCACGGCCTCACGGGTGCCGTCCTGACCGGCCGCGACGTCCTAGACGGCAACGGCGGCAACAGCGACTGCCTGGGCCACGGCACGTTCGTGGCTGGCCTGGTCGCCGCCCGTACCGCGCCGGGCACCGGCCTGGCCGGCGTGGCCCCAGGCGCGTTCATCCTGCCGGTTGACGTGGTCGACCCCGCCCAGGCTGAGGGGACCCACCCGGTGACGTCAAGCAGCGCCGTGGCGGCCGGGATACGGTACGCGGTCAACAGCGGGGCTACGGTGGTGGACATCTCGACGGCTTTCACGCCTGGGCCCAGCCAGGCGTTGCGCGCCGCGGTGGCGTACGCGCAGGCAAGGAACGTCGTGGTCGTCGCGCCGGTCGGCGCGACCACCGGGACGAATACTACGAACGTCCTCAGCTACCCGGCGGCTTATCCCGGGGTGATCGCGGTCAGCGCCGTTGACTCCAGCGGCACCCCGGTCGCGGCGGGTAAACGGGGCGTGCGGGTCGATCTGACCGCGCCCGGCGCAGGGTTGATCAGCATCGGCCCCCGCGGACCGGGCGACATCAGCGGCGACGGCGCTGCCCTGGCGACGGCGTTCGTGGCGGGCACCGCGGCTCTCGTGCGCAGCTACTACCCGCGTCTGTCCGCGGCGAGCGTCGTGCACCGGCTGGAGGTGACGGCTGACCAGCCCGGAGTAACGTTGCCCGATCCGCAGGTCGGCTACGGCACCGTGGACCCCTACACGGCGGTCACGACCGTGCTGCCTGAGGAGTCCGGCGGGCTGCCGCCGAACGTCCCGCTCGCGCGACCGCTGCACCTGCCGCCGCCCAAGCCTCCGAACACCTGGCCGGTCACGGCCGCCATCTTGGTCTGCATCGTTGTAATCGCCGGGCTGTTGGCCGGAGGCACCACTGCCAGCATCCGACGGCACGGCCGCCGCCGCAACTGGCAGCCGCGCTCACCAGGAACTCGCTCCGCGACACTCAAGGAGGCCAAATGATCAAGCTGGTGTTCACCCTCCGCCGCCGAGAGGGAATGACCCGCGAAGAATTTCAGCGCTACTGGCGCGAGGAGCACGCCCCGCTCGTCCGGCGGCACGCTGAGACCCTTCACATCCGCCGCTACGTCCAGGTGCACCTGAGCGAGACACACCTCGATGAAGCTATCTCCGGGCCTCGCGGCTGTCAGCCCCGCTTTTATGACGGCGTCGCCGAGTTGTGGTGGGACAGCCTTGATGACCTCACCGCGGTGTTCACCACCGAGGCGGGTCAGGCCGCAGCGGCCGAACTGCTCAAGGACGAGCAGAACTTCATTGACTTGGCAAACTCCCCGCTATGGCTGGGAGAGGAGAACGTAGTAGTCGGCGCCTAGACGCGGGCTTTCGAGACGAGTGAATGTGAATCGGGCTTGGCGCCTTCGTCGGCGTCCAGTCGGCGGGGTGGTTCCCGGCGATCTGGAGCTGGTGTCGGAGCCGGTCGTACGGCTGGAGGATGGTCAGGCTCTGGTCCGCACGCTGGTGCTGTCGGTGGAGGCGGCCAGCCGGATCTGGATGGGTTACCAGCGCGCGTTCATGCCGCCGGTCGGTCTCGGCGAGGTGATGCGCGGTGTCGGGGTGGGGGAGGTGGTGGACTCCCGCCGCGAGGACATGAAGGTTGGCGACATCGTCGCCGGGTTCCTGGGCTGGCAGGAGCTCTGTTGCGCGGACGACCAGCGTCTTGAGGCCCCGCTGAGCGTGCTGCCGTCGCCGCTGCCGGCCGCGGTGTCGGCGTTCGTCGGCATCCTGGGGCACCCTGCCATCACCGCCTACCTGGGCGTGGACTTTCTGCAGCCGCGGCCAGGACAGATCGTCGTGGTCTCGGCCGCCGCCGGCAGTGTGGGTCCATCACCGGACAGCTCGCCAAGCTGCGCGGCGCGCGGGTCGTCGGCATCGCCGGCAGCCGCCGAAGCTGTTCTCCCAGCTCAGAGTTATATGGGAGTGCCAGCACGGTCCGCGTGCAAGCTATAAGAACACACTGCGCGCCGAGTTCTTACTTGCGGCTAAGGACCATAGCCCCGACAGCGGCATAACCATGATCTTCTCCTCCTTGCGGTAGGCGAGTTCCCCGAGGTTGAGCAGGAAGCCCGCCATGAACCGCTCGCCTAGCCTGTCGCGGAGCAGGCGGAGTCCGCTCAGGTCAGTGTCCTGGATGCGGGATCCGGCCTTCACTTCGAACCCGGCGACGCGGCCGTCCCAGGTCTCTAGGACAAGATCAACCTCGTCCCCGTCCTGCGTCCGGAAGTACGCAGCCGTGGCTACCTCTTCCGACCAGCTCACCTGCTTGAGGATCTCCCCGACGGCGAACGTCTCGACGAGATGCCCGAACTCGGTGAGCACAGCGGGGTCGCGGCTGCCGATCTTCTCAGCGCTGAGCCCGAGCAGCCAGCCGGCCAGCCCCGAGTCGATGACGTGCGCCTTGGGATATGCGGTGATCCGCTTGCCGAGGGTCGTGCCCCATGCGGGCAGCCGCTGGATCATGAAGGCCGCCTCCAGCAGGGTCGCGTAGCGGTTTGCGGTGCTGCTTTCCAGGCCGGCGGCCTGACCGGCTTTGGATATGTTGAGCATCTGGCCGGTCTGCGCCGCGAGCTGGCGGAGCAGTCGGGGAAGGGCTTCCCGCTGCCGTACTTTGGCGATGTCGAGCACGTCGCGCATCACGACGAGGTTCACGTAGTCGGCGAACCACGACGTGCGGGCTCTCGTCGTCAGACGCTGCAAGGTCATGGGGAAGCCGCCCGCCAGGATGCGATCTAGGTACTCATCCCTTGCCACCGGGCGCGATGGGATCTCCGGCAGCCTGGCCGGGTCCGCCCAGAGCCGGTCGATGAAGTTCTCCCTGCGCCCGCGGAGCTCGCCTTGCGACAACGGCAGGACGTTGATGATGTGCGCCCGCCCGGTCAGTGACTGCGCCGCCCGCGGCAGGACCGAGTACCTCGTGGAGCCGGTGAGCACGTAGCGCCCTGGCCTGGTGTCCGCGTTGAGCTCGGCCTTGATCGCGTCCAGGATCTCCGGGACATGCTGGAACTCGTCGATGAGAACCGGCCCGGGACCGGAGACGATGAAGCTGGGGTCGCTGGCTGCTGCCGCTCGCGCGTCCGGGCGGTCAAGATCGAGGACGGGCCGGTCGAACTCGGCGGCGAGAGCAGCGAGCAGAGTGCTCTTGCCCACGGTGCGCGGCCCGGTGAGGATCACGACGGGCTCTTCGCGCATACGCTGAGGGACGACTTCGACGAGTCGGCGAGGGCGCAGCCAGCTAGTAGCCTTCATGCACGTCAGGATGTCATGCAAGGCAGCCTGTGAACGACTTTCTGGGCAACTTGACAGCTATTTTCTGGGAAACACTACAGTCTTGATCTGGGCAACTTGACGTTCATCAGCTGGGAATCTAGACAGGCAAGTCGTCCGCAGCGGAGACCGCAGGCTGCCCTGGATGTGTGTGTGACGACAGTCCGTTCTGCCGCCAGCACTACAAGATCAAGAAAGCCCAGAGATGGCACGTCACCCACCCCCAGCCCGGCACCCTCGTCTGGACCGCACCCCACGGCCGCAGTACACAGCCCAGCCCGACCAGTATCCGATCTGACCCGAAGCTCACGGCTGACCCGAAGTTACGGCTGATTGGGCATGCGTTTGGCCTCTGGCCTCGGTTTCCTGTCTGAGCCGGCTGTTGTTGTGGCTACTTCAAGGTGAGCGGGATTTGGGAGCCGATGAGGTGGAAAGCTTCGCGCTGTTCGCTGGTGGGTGGGGTGCGCAGGACGTAGGACCCGTCGGCGGCGCGGGCAGCCCCAGCCTGGCCGCCATGGCGTGCACCGCGGCGACATGCCTGTGCGGGACCGAGGCGGTGATCGTGATCGCTTGCAATCACCGACTCATACACCCGCTGCTCACCGGACTTCGGCATATAGGTCCGCAGTTGCGGGACCAACACACATATTTCGTGGCTACATCAGATAGTCGTGAACAGTGACTTTCAGCACCTCAAGACGGCAATGCCTACAGAGAGTTACAGCAACTCCCGATTAGCCGACCGACGGGAATGATCGCCGACACTCCCGGCGGCGGCGCTCGGCGAACCACCATCCCCGGCCACCCGCTCAGCACCAGAACACGGTGACCACGGCCGACTTCAGCCGTCGGCTCCGGGGGTCCAGGCGGCCTGGCGGGCGTGCTGCGGGGGCGGGTTGAGCAGGAAGTCCGCGGCTTGGACCGCGGTCTCATAGTCGGTCTCCGCGCTGACGTCTCCAGCCTGCCAGCGGGCATCGATGTGGGCGGCAAGCTCCTCGTCGGGTGCCATGCGGTGCTGCTCCAGGTAATACGCCACGGTGTCGGTCCAGATCCAGTCCCCGTCGGTGCGGAAGCTGGCGGGCACGATCTGTCCGGCCTCGGGGTCGAGCACATCTTGCGTCCGCGCCGTGGTGTGCAGGACGGTCGTGCCGGAGGTCAGGTACCTCAGCATCCGGTCGAGCTCGGAGGAGTCGGTGACCACCCGGTGCCCGGGATCAAATCCCGGCCCGGTGTCCGGCTTCGCGAAGTCGAAGACCCTGGCTATCTTGAATGGCGGCTCGTCGTTGCCGAACGGCGGTTCGTCATCCTGGGCGTCCCACAGCAGCGCAGCGCCTTCCAGTGCCGCGGCGTGGTACGGCGGCGGCACGGTGTCCAGGCCGATGACCTCCACGCTCGCGTCCCCGTGCCCGGCCAGGGCGTCCTGCAACTCGCCCGTGAGGGTGGGCGCGACGGCACCGTCAGGGACCTGAACGATGTAGAGCCGGTGGGCCCGGCCTGGATCATCGGGATTGATCGCCGCGCTCGGCCGGACCTCGTCCTCCGCCGCCGGCTCGTCCCCGGCATCCGGCTCGCCGAAACCTTCGGCGGGAGATCGCCAGGTCCGCCATACGCCGGCGATCAGCGCGCTCCGAGCTTGCGCCGCCTCGGCCATGATCTGGTCCAGGGCGTCTGCCTCCAGGCTCTCATCCGGGCCGAACACGCTGAACCAGAACGGGAAGCGGGGGTAGCGGGCCACCGGCCGCACACCCTTCAGCGCGCGTCGGTTCCCGGCTAGCGACCTGGCGGTGTCGATGTTCTCGGCCAGCAGCGGCACGTCGTGCTCGGCCACCATCGCCACCGCAACTGTCGCGGCGGCAGCCGACTTGCCGTCGGCGAGCGTTCGGCGCACATCGGCGAGTTTCTCATCGGGTACCCATCCGGCGAGAAGCTGCACAAACTCATGTACGGCCACATCAGACGGCTCGTGTTCCGTCGTGCTCATCGGCCTCCACCTTCCAGCTCAGATGCCGTCACAGTAGCCGCGATGCCGCCCGGCGGATGCACAGGCGATTCGTCGCAGACCTACGCGGCCCGCTCGGCCATATGACCTGGCCCTCTTGTTCGCTCTCCCAGAACCGGGCCGCACGGGGCAGCCGATCAAAAGCCATCTCGCAGCACAGTAGCGCTTGCTCATCCTCGACCTCCGATGCTGACGGACGGGCCGCACATCTGGGCCTACGATCCGGGCCCGCACGAGGTTCAACGAAGGGCTGAACGTCAGCCCGCTGAGGCGTGCTGAGTGCCGAGCGGGCGAGTGTAGACCTCCCTGACGATCTCGGCCCTTGACCGGGCACCGAGCTTAGCCAGGATGTGCGAGACATGAGTCTGCACGCTGTTGCGCGATATGAGGAGTTCAGCGGCGATGTCAGGGTTGGACTGGCCTTCTGCGACCAGATTCATCGAAAGCAGTGGCCCTATCATCCGACTGAGTCATGTTATTCACCTTTAAGGCACTCTCCCGTGGTCGGCGCGGTGCGGATCGACAGCGGGACTGGCAGCGCTGAGCGGGAGCAAATCAATTAACCTGGACGGTCAGGTTCACCGAAAAGCTCCCGCAGGACCGCCTCTGTCCTCGGTGGTATCGGCTCGCCGGGGAAGAAATCCATGCATATCCGCAGTGCGGCGTCGGCCGTTTCTACGCCGATCATGCCCGCGAGCAGCCGCAGATCGTCGATGTCGCGTGTCCTGGCAGCCAATGCCTTCATCGCGAAAACGTGCTCTGGCGATGCGGCCATGACTCGCAACCCCGGATGATCGAACACCCGGCGCTTTCCTGGGTCATCTTTCCCGGAGATATATGCGGTCGCCTGCTCGTTCAGCCACCACGGCGGCAGCCCCAGGTCCCTGGCCACTTGCCTCGCCTCGTCCAGGACGATCCCGTGCGGCACGAACCGCGCATCAACATCCCTGGTGACACGGTTGGCATCATAGGCGAGCGCCATGGCCGCACCACGCACGACGAACACGTCGGCCACAACCCCTCTCCGGGCAAGCCTCTCGCCAAGGGCCGTGAAGGCCCGTTCGAGCCTCAGCTCGGCCGAGAAGAACACCGCCGGATCGCTCACGCAGCCTCCAGGTCCCGGCCTGAGAGGTAAATCCCGTGCTTGCGGAAGGCCGCGGGCGCCCACACCAGCGCCTCCGCCCGCTGAATCCGCAACTCAGCCGGGAACCACGGCCGACGCAGCACCCGAAACTCCGCCCATGACGGCGGAGCAGCATCGTGCCCGGCAGCCAGATGCTCAGCCAGCGCAGCCAGCAGCGTGTCCCAACGCTCATCGCCAGTCGGCGGCGGTTCGTTTTCCAGCAGCTTCGGCTGAACGTCGGCGGGTTCCCACCGGTACTCTTCGAGGAACTCCCACACCAGCTTCCAACGCACCTTGCCGTCAACCGTCGCCGCGAGACGGGCAGCAAGCTCCGCCAAGGTCATCGGACGATAGCCAGTCACGGCGGCCCTTCGGTGTCGGGGGATCCTTTCGACCGAGCATACGGCTGCGACCGCCGCATACGGCGCTCACGTTCCGCGCACGAGCCGCCGGCTTGCCACGGTCGTGGCCGGCGTCCGGATCACGGCGCGGATCGCCGGACGCCGCCCCAGTCAAGCCCAGAAAACGGCGTGAACTCGGACGCCATAAGCGCGCGGAATTGCCCGGCCGACGGAGGCCGTGGCGGGCCGGCGGGTGGCGGACGCCATGGCGTGACGTGAATTTGCGCATCGACCTCGCGCTCCACCCTGGCTAGGTGAGGTGGATTCGCGGATCGACCCTCGAAAACGTGGGTGAATTCGCGGATCCACCTGGCGGTTTCCGGACCTAGACAAGGTGGATTCGCGGATCCACCTTGCCGCGGCGTGGCGTTGGGCCGTGATCGCCAGCGTGAACCCCAGGTCATCCCCCAGCGCCCGAGGCAACCACGGCCAGCCGCCCGAAACGAGCTTCCAGGCCAACCCACTAGCGCACCAACGGGCCGGCCCGGAATCCATCCTCTGGGACCAGGCCATTAGGACACGCCACCTTCATCGCGCTGGCAACCAGCCTCGGGCTCGTCATGCGGCGACGATGGTTTCTGCACCCACGGCCGCAGCACCGGAAGAGGGTCGCCGTGCTCGCGCAAGCTCTCAATATGAAACCCGACGGCTTCGCGCATCAGCTCAAGACATGCATCGTATGTCGTCGCAGCCGCTATGACGCCGGGCAAATCAGGAGCCCATGCGCTGTAGCCGCCGACCTCGTCGCGCTCGATGATGACGACGTACCCGGTCACCGCGGCCTCCGCTCGATCTCCGCCTGCCTCAAGATGCTCCCCTCAGTGCGAGGGTGCAGGGTGTCGCTGAGCTTCCCTGCGATCGTCACCGTGCCTGATTTCACCTGGTGCCGGTACTGCCGATGACTGCCGCGCGTTCTGTCCAGCACCCATCCATCAGCCTCGATCAGCCTGATTATCTCCCCACCTTGAGCGGCATCGATGATTCTCCCGGTATTCCCGACGACTGACGGCACCTCAGCGGCATTGCGCTAGCCTGGCCGCTGCTCGGTGCGGCGGCCCCGTCAGGAACCTGGACGAGATAGACACGGAACGCGGAGCCGGGATCTTCGTGGCCGTCCTGAGGGTACCGCCAGGTCCGCCATCTGGCACAACGCCGCAGGGGTGCGGCCGCTCCTGCACGTCCGACAAGAGGCTAACCCAGCCGGGAACAGGGTCTCCTACTGCCCGCGGCAGGCAAAGGTTCATCACGAGACGCAGTCATCGTCGCGGACAATGCCGACGCTAGGCGACGGTGGCAGATGCGCTGCGGTCGGCATCGTGCGCAGCGGTTTGCACGGCGATCTGCGTCCGGGACTTCTGGCCCAGCTTCTCCAGGATGTGCGATACGTGGGTCTGCACCGTGTTGCGGGACAAAAACAACTCGGCGGCGATATCAGGGTTTGAGCGCCCGACGGCAACCAGCCGGGCCACGGTCATCTCGGTAGGTGTCAGCGCGTCCCATCCGGAGCGCGGGCGAGGCTGGTAGGTGCCGCGGAGACGCCTGATGCCGAGCGGGCCAAGCCTGGCGGCGGCCCTGCGGATATTCCAGGTCGCGCCCATCTGCGCATTCACCCCCATCGCCGAGCTGAACGCCCGCCTGGCCGCTCGCAGGTCACCACTCGCGGCGGACAAGACCGCCACGTCTTCCAGCGCGTTAGCCAGCTCCATCAGCCGGCCTGAGGACTGGTAGTAGTCCGCGGCGAGCTGCACTGGGGCTGGGTCGCCGGCCAGCAGGCCACGGCAGTAGTCGCGAGCGGCGACCTTGACCGGCACGTCCTCGCGGTCCGCTTCCTGCGCGGCCGCCTGCGCCGCCGCGCTCGCAGTAGCGGCGTCGCCAAGAGAGGCGGCGAGCCTGGTGAGCATCGGAAGCAACGTGAACCGGTTGGCCATCTGCTCGGCTATGTCCGGCTCGAGGCACATTGCGAGAAGGTCCGCTGCTTGCCGCAGCTCGCCCGCTGCCTCGGCGAGCACCGCCCGAGCCAGCGTAAAGACATCCGCGTCCGGCCAGGCGCTGCTGTCGACGGTCGGATCGGTCACCTGGCTCAGGTGCTGCCTCGCTACGGCCTCCTCGTCACGGATGGCGGCGATCACCGCGAGCAAGGCGTGCAGGCTCTCGATGACCCAGGGTGCGGTCGGCAAGCCGAACGCGGTCTCCGCCTCTGTCATCGCGTCGTCCCACTGGCCCCTGCTGTAGTACATGTCGGCAAGGAACAAGCAGACAGCGCCGGGCCGCGCACCGGTTCGGTCAGCCAGCGCCTGGGCCTGCTTGAGCGTGGCGAGTGCTTCGGATCGCTGGTCAAGGAAGTCCAGCGAGCCCCCTCTGGCCGTCAGCAGCATCATCCGCAGCTCCGTAGTCTGCGGATCATCACCGAGCAGGGCAAGCGCGCGGTCGGAGGATGCCAGCCGCCCGGCCTCATCGCGCCGGTTCCAGCAGACGAGGCCGATGCTGTACAGCGCGTAGCCGCAGGCAAGCCGGTCACTGGACGCCTCCGCAGCCGACAACGCCGCCTTGGCCTGCTCCATCGCGTCGTCGTTCTGCCCAGTCCAGGCAAGCACGATCGCGTGCAGTGCGCGCAGTCGCGTCGCCCAGACCGGCCGCAGGTCGGGCCGGGCCAGCGCGGCCCTGACCGCGATAATGGCCTCGTCCGTCCGGCGCCGGCGATGCAGTACGTAGGCGATCAGCCAGTCCATCTCCGCCAGCACGTCAGGGTCACTGGCCCCGGCTAGCACCCGCTGGCCGACGATCTGCACTTCTTCGTCCTGCATCAGGAAGAACTCCAGCCTGACCAGCAAAACCTCCAGGTTCAGCCGGCCAGGGTCATCCGGCGCGAGCTGGACGAGCGCGGCCCGCAGCAACTCCGCGGCCATCCTCGGGGCCTGGTGCATCAGTCTCGGCACCGCCTTGGCTACCCAACCGGGTATCCACCCATCCGCCGATTCCCCCGGCGCTCCTCCCTGGATCGCCATCAGCAGTTGCGCCCCTGCCAGTTCCGCCGCGGCGCCCGCTTCCGCCAGCCCCCGAGCTGCCTGCCGGTGCAACGCGACCCGCAGCGCCACGGGCATCTGGTCATACATCACCTGCTGGATCAGCCCGTGCCTGAACCGCAGTCTCGGCCCGGCCTCGGTCACCAGCCGCGCGACTACCACCTCGTCGACCACCGACACCAAGTCCCCGGCTTCCCGCCCCGTCACGACCCCGAGATCCAATACGGAAAACTCCAGCCCGAGCACGGCCGCCCACCGCAGCACGGCCAGCGAGTCCGGCGTCAGCCCGGCCAGACGCTGCTCCACCGCGGCGGTCAGCGATTCCGGCACCGCCGCAGGTCCCCCTTCCGCCGGAAGCTCAGCCACCCCGCGTGCCACCTGCAGCTGACCGCCCCGTGCCAGGGCATCCACTAGCTCACGGGCGTATAGCGGATTACCGCCGACCCGCGCCGTCGCACCAGCCAGCCGGGCCCCCACCCGGCCCCCGGCTAGCCCGCCCACCAGCTTGGACATCTCCGCCTGCTCAAGCGGCCCGAGCTCAAGTACCCGCCCGGCGGCCAGCACCCCGCGCCGCAGCCTGGCTAGCTGCTCGGAAGTAGGACCCGCGCGCAACGACCCGGCCAGCAACAACGGCAACTGCCCCGCCGCGCGAGTCAGCCGCTGCCACACCACCAGGCTCGGCTCGTCTGCCCACTGCAGATCATCGGCCACCAGCACGACGGGTGACTCGCCGCACAGCCGGTCCACCAGCGCCAGCAATCCTTCCACGCCCGCCAGCACCGGATCGCCGCCAAACAAGGTCAACGGCGCGTCGGCATCACCAGGCCGGGCCAGTGACAGCCAGTTTCCCGCACCCACGCAGTCGGCCATCAACCGCAGCGGCAGACGCTGCAGAAACTCATCGCCTGCCGCCCAGCCCAGCCGGCACCCCACGTCTTCCGCGCCGCCCAGTCCCGCCCGCAGCAACGAGGTCTTCCCGATCCCCGGCTCCCCTTCCACCAGCACGACGCCCCCGACCCCGGCCTTCACCTCCGCCAGGAGGTCAGCAAGCACGCCGAGCTCGCGCTCCCTGCCAACAAACACGTCTCCGGTCACGGCAACGATCGTAACCAGCAAATGCGCAAATGGCTCGCGGCAAGTAACGGCTATCCAGCGGCGGCAGACGCGCCGACGGCATCGTCAATGACGGCTTGCACAGCGATCTGCGTACGCGATTTCTGCCCGAGCTTGTCCAGGATGTGGGAGACATGGGTCTGCACCGTGTTGCGAGACAAGTACAACTCGGCGGCGATGTCGGGGTTCGACCGCCCGGCGGCGACCAGCCTGGCCACGGTCACCTCGGTAGGCGTCAGTGCGTCCCACCCGGTCAGCGGGCGAGAGTGGTAGCTGCCACGCAGCCGCCTGATGCCGAGCGGGCCGAGCCTGGCCGCGGCCCTGCGGATGTTCCAGGCTGCGCCCAGCTGAGCGTTGACCCGCATCGCGGCGCTGAACGCCCGCCTGGCGGCAGGAAGATCACCGCCGACCGCAGCCAGGACCGCCACGTCTTCCAGCGCACAGGCCAGGTCCCCGAGCCTGCCAGAGCCCTCGTAATAGTCCGCGGCGAGCCGCACGGGAACCGGATCGCCGGCCAGCAGGCCCCGGCAGTGCTCGTGAACGGCGACCTTGACCGGCACCTGCTCGCGCTCCGCCTCCAGCGCCGCCGCCTCCGCCGCCGCGTTCGCGGTAGCCGTATCGCCAAGCGAAATGGCCAGCCTGGTCAGCATCGGGAGCAATACGAACCGGTTGGCCATCTGCTCGGCGATCTCCGGCTGAAGGCACATGGCGAGCAGATCCGCCGCCTGCCGAGGCTGGCCAGATGCCTCGGCGAGCAGCGCCCGAGCCAGCGTGGAAACATCCGCATCCGGCCAGGCACCGCCGTCGATCGCCGGATCCGTCACCTCGTCCAGGTGCTGTCTCGCCTCGGCAGGCTCGTCACGGAAGGCGGCGATCAGCGCGAGCAAGGCGTGCAGCCACTGGACCACCCAGGGCGCGGATAGCAGGCCGAACATGGTCTCCGCCTCGGTGATCGCATCATCCCACTGACCCGTGCAGTAATACACGTCGGCCAGGAACAGGCCGACCGCATCGGAACGCGCACCGGTTCTGTCCGCAAGCGCCTGGGCCTGCTTGAGCGCGGCCAGTGCCTCGGCCCGCTGGTCGAGGAAGGCCAGTGAACCCCCTTTGGCCACAAGCAGCCTGATCCGCAATTCCGTGGCCTGGGGATCCTCGCCAAGCAGGGCAAGCGCGCGATCCGAGGAGGCCACCCTCCCGGCCCCGTCTCGCCGGTTCCAGCAGATCAGGCCAACGCTGAAGAGGGCGTGCCCGCAGGCGAGGCGGTCACCGGCCGCCTCCGCTGCGGACAGTGCCTCATCGGCCTGCTTCATCGCATCGTCATTGCGCCCGTCCCAGGCAAGGACAATGGCGTGGAGCGCCCGAAGCCGCGTCGCCCAGATCGGCCGAAGGCCTGGCCTGGCCAGCGCGGTCGTTACCACGGCACCGGCTTCCCCGCCCCGGCGCTCGCGAAGGGACTGATAGCCGATCAGCCAGTCCATCTCGGCCGAGACGTCAGGATCGCTGGCTCTGGCCAGTACCCGCTGGCCGACCTCCCGCACTTCGTCGGCGCGCATCAGGAAGAACGCCAGCCGGGCCAGCACGACCTCCAGACTCAGCCGTACCTGGTCATCCGGCGCGAGCTGAGCGAGCACGGCGCGGAGCAACTCCGCGGCCATCGACGGCGCCTTGTTCACGAGCCTGGGCACCGCCCCGGCCACCCAGGCGAGCATCCAGTCATCCGCCGCCTCCCCAGGCACCGCACCCTGAATCGCCAGCAGCAACTGTGCACCAGCCAGCTCGGCCGATGCGCCAGCCTCAGCCAGCGCCCTGGCCGCCTGCCGGTGCAATGCCACCCGCAGCGCCGCCGGCAGCTGTTCATACATCACCTGCTGTATCAGGCCGTGCCTGAACCGCAGCCGAGATCCCGCCTCGGTCACCAGCCGCGCGCCCAGCACCTCATCAACGACAGCGACTAGATCACCGGCCTCGCGCCCCGTCACCGCCACCAGATCAGGCACGGAGAACTCCAGCCCCAGTACCGCCGCCCACCGCAGCACGCCCAGCGAGTCAGGTGACAGCCCGCCCAGGCGCTGCTTCACCGCAGCCGTCAGCGACGCTGGAACCGCCACCGACCTCTCGTCGGCCGGAAGCTCGGCCATCCCTCTGGTCAGCTCGAGCCGCCCGTCCCGCACCAGCGCATCCACCAGTTCGCGGGCATACAAGGGATTACCGCCAAGCCGATCCATCGCACGAGCCAGCCGCACCCCGGCCCGGCCGCCCGTCAGCCGTCCCACCAGCTCAGACATCTCCTTCTGCTGAAGCGGGCCAAGCTGAAGCACCCGCCCAGAGGCATGCACCCGGCGCTTGAGCCTTGCCAGCTCCGGAGACGCGGCACCCGCTCGCAACGATCCCGCCAGCAAAAGCGGCAACTGCCCGGCCGCCCGGATCAACCGCTGCCACACAACCAGGCTCGGCTCATCAGCCCACTGCATATCCTCTGCCACCAGCACCACCGGCGACTCACCGCACAACCGGTCAACCAGAGCCAGCAGCCCTTCCACCCCCGCCAGCACCGGATCGCCGCCGAACAGCGCCAGCGGCGCGTCTTCATCACCTGGCCTCGCCAGCGACAGCCAGTTTCCCTCACCCACGCACTCGGCCATCAGCCGCAAGGGCAGGCGCTGCAGAAACTCATCGCCCGCCGCCCAGCCGAGCCGACACCCCCCGTCTTCCGCGCCGCTGAGTCCCGCCCGCAGCAGCGCGGTCTTGCCGATCCCCGGTTCCCCTTCAACGAGCACCACGCCCCCGGCCCCGGCCTTCACCTCCGCCAGGAAGTCGGCAAGCACGCCGAGCTCGCCCTCCCGGCCAACAAATATGTCTCCGGTCACGGCAACGATCGTAACCAGCCAAGGCGAGAAATGGTTCGCGACAAGTAGCGGCAAAGGGGCCGGAAGAGCGCGCGAGTGCTACTGGGTGCCGGAGAACTCGTGGTAATGGATGTCACGTTGCCGCGCGGCGTTGGTGCTGGCGAGCGCGGGGAACTGAATGGCGCGGTGAGGCTGGCTGGGGCCAGGTGGCTGGTTCGAGCCGGCTGGCTGACCGGCCAGCCGGTCGCGCAGGGCGACGACCTGGTTGACGACACCCTGAAGTTGCTGTAGCTCCGCGCTCGTGGCCGCAGGCGTGATCGAAACCTCGGCCAGGCGCCACAGCTGATCGATCGTCGCCAAGTCGGCCACCGCGTCCTGATCCCCGGTATGGGCCGCGACCTGGTCGTAGGCGATCTGGTAAGCGCGACGCAGCCGGATGGCCTCGGCGACCACAGGCGGCCCGGCGCCGAGCGGAGCCCGCGCAGGCAGCTCGACTGGGACGGTGGGCGCGAACAAGGGCTCGAAATGCGCGCGGCGCCAGTACAGGTGCAGCACCGGCGTCGGATTGCCTTCCTGATCCACAGCCGGACCCTGGAGCGGGTGCGCCAGCACCGCCTCCCTGCGATCGGGCATCGTCCGGGCCTCGAACACCTGAACCTGGACCTGGAACATCGAGGTGAACACGGGCAGCACGCTGGTCACGTCAATCATCTGCCCGGCCATCAGTTCCTGGAAAGCCTCGTTACCGACCGGCAAGTGCTCGGCCAGCCAGGCCGTCAGGAATTCCGTGCTCATCTGATCCCGCTGCCCAAGCGGCAGCACCCGCCGCAGCAACTGCGCAAGCGAATCCACCAGGCACAGCAGCCCCTCGCCGCTCGCCCACCCCCTGACCAGCCCGGGAGGCAGCGTCGGTGCCAGAGCGCCGCCGCCCCAGCCCCAGCGCGAACCACCGCTGGCATCCTCCACCTGCTCCCAGCCGGGCCCGGTCGCCACCCCCGGCAGTGCGCCAGTCACCAGATTCCGCCGCGCCAGCCAGCGCAGCAAGTCCTCCCGGCTGAGCTGGGGTTCACCGGCCAGGACTCCGCCCAGGTACCGGCCCAGGTCCACCGTCGTCCTTGACAATGCGCCAGAAGCACCTGACAAGATCGCCCCCGCGCCCCGGTGCAGCAGATCCGGGCCGTAGCTGACCCACCCGTCGGTCAGCGGCAGCACCGTCCGGTCCGCCAGTACCACGATCCCGGTCCCGACATGCACCGCGTACCCCGGACCGGAAACCGGCCCGACCACGCGCCAATCCGCCAGATCCGTCACCACGCCCCCGGCCAGCGCCGGATCCACCGGCACCGCAAGCCCTCCGTCCTGGTCCAACCACGCCCACCCCGGCCCCAGCGGCTCCTCAGGCACGGACTCCAGCACCGGCCCGGTCGCCGCCTCAGAACCCTCGGCCAAGGCTCCCGGCCACAACCGCACCCAGCCCGTCCCAGACGCCTGCAGCACCTGCGCGTCAGCCAGCCCCAGCGATGCGAGCGACGCCGCCAGCTCCGACACCCACGACGAACTCAGCGGCCACTGATCCCTGTCCCAGTCCACCGCCAGCACCACCGGCCTGCCCCCGCTCCACCCCAGCAACGGCAGCAGCGACGCCAGCACCGGCCCGGTCAGCTCCACCCCAGCCTCGGCCTCACCTGGCCCCGGCTCACGCTGAACCCCGGATACAACGGGCACCGGCCACCCGTCCTCCCCGAGCACCGGATCAGTCGCCACGACGGCCACGAACTCGCCACCGGGCTCCAGCGCCGCCCGCACCCTGGCTATCGTCGCCGTAGCGTCCCCGACCGACCCGAACCAGGGCGTGAGGACCATGCCGCCGCCGTCAGCCGGCCGCGCCGCGAACACCCGATCAAGCGACCCCAGCCCCGCCAGTCCCCGAGGCACCACCACGCCCGCATCCCGCCCGGGACCAGCCGCCGGCCGCTCACCAGCCAGCACCCCCCGGCCCGCCAGCCAGCCCAGCAAACCATCCCGATCCAGCGGCGGAAAACTCGACAAATAGACCGCAACCTCCTCTGTCGCCTCGTCATAGCCCGCGTCTGGCCCCGGGTCGGTGACCACGCCATCAGCGTCCAGGGTCGCACCAGTCGCCCTGTGCACCAGATCCGTGCCGAGCCTCACCCACAGGCCGCCGACTCCCAGCTCCCTTCTCCCCCGCAGCACGATCATCCCGGTGAAAAGGTTCACCGCGTACGGATCACCAGACCCCGGCTCTATCACTTGCCAGCCAGCCCCGGCACCGCCGACCCCACCCCGGCCGGCCCGCACCTCGACCCCGCGAGCCAACTCCACCCAAACCTCATCACCCAGCCCGAGTGCGTGCAGCCGGTGCGCCTGCACCCGGTTGATCGCGACGCGCAACCGCACGTAATCTGTGTTTTTAGGGCGCCGTTGGCGGTAGTCGTAGTGCGCCTCCATAAACGGCAGCTGATCCGGGTCGCGAGACGTATCCGCCAGCACCAGCCCGGCCGGCGAGTCCTGCTTGGGCAGCGAGCCCTCGGGGGAACGCGCCAGCCAGGTCTCCGCCGCCGACGCTGGCCAGGCGATCTCCACGGTAATCGCCAGCAGCACCGTCCCCGGTGCCGTCGCCTGGTTCCGCAGCCGCCTCAGCGCACTGATGACCGCCTGCGCGTCTCCGAGCACCCCGGTGAACCTGGCCGCCCAGCCCGGACGGAAAGTGCCGTGCCTTCGGTCCAGCTCGAGCGCGTAGTTCAGCAACTCCCGCACGTCGTCTGCCGCCGCGTCATAGATAGTCGCCGCCGAGGCCGGCCCGTCCACCACGTCGGCCACCAAGGCGAGCACGGCCTCGGCTGCCGCCGCCAGCTCGCCTTCGGCCGCCAGCACCTGCCCGGCACCGGCCGCGTCCAGCTCGGACGGCCCGACCGGCAAAAGCCCGTCCGCCGCGGCCAGCACCCGCCCGGCCCCCTCCTCGCCAAGCACCGCCGACAGCACCTGACGCAGCCGCCCCGCCGCCTCATCAAGTCGCCGCTCAGCCGACTCCAGCCGCCCGGCCAGATCGCCATCGAGCCGCTGTTCGGCGTTCCACTGCTCCGGATACCACAGCAGCCGCCGCACCGCCGCCGCCAGCCGCACCGCCGCCGCCGCCCGCTCGAGCACCTCCACCAGGCTGGGCACCCCGGCCAGCACCGCCGCCGCGTCCACGGCCGGGCCCGAGCCCAGCCCGAAGGCCTGCAGCCGGTGCGCAACCACGCGGCGGAAGGCCGTTTCCACCAAAGCCATGTCGCCGCCGGTCGGAGGCTGCCAGCGGTAGTCGACCCTCGCCTCCCGCACCGGCCACTGCCGCGGATCCTCCCTCCTGTGCAATAGCTGGCCAGCCAGCGACTCCCGGTCAGGCCGGGTTTCAGCGGAACCCTGCCGCAGCCAGGCCTCGGCCGCCATCGTCGGCCCGGTGATCTCGGTGATGAGGGCAAGCATCACGGTCCCTGGCGCGTTCCGCAGTTCGGCCCGCACCCAGACGAGCATCGTGATCACAGCCGCCGCGTCTCCAGCAACCCCGGTAAACCAGTTCGCCCAGTCCGGCCGCAAAGTTCCGGCGCGCCGGTCCAGCTTCCGCACGGTCCCGAGCAAATCAATTATCGTGCGGGCGGCCGGAATTTCGGCGGGTCCCTCCGGCCCGTCCACCACCATGACGAGCGCAGTCAGCGCGGCCCTCGCCGCAGCGATTACTCCGGCCGCGGCCGCCAGCACGCGCCAGGCCTCCGCCAGGTCAAGCTCGGCTGACCCCACCGGCTCAAGCTCATCCGCCGCCGCCAGCAACCGCGCGGCCCCCTCCTCGCCCATCGCGACCGACAGCGCCTCCCCCAGCCGCGTCTCAGCGTCAGCCAGCCGGTCCCCGACCTCAGCCAGCTCAGCAGTCCCCAGACCGGCAGTCCCCAGATCGGAAAACCGCAGCAGCCTCCGCACCGCCGCCGCCAGCCGCACTACGATCGCCGCCTGCTCCAGGATCTCGACCGGCTGGCGGCTCGCGGCCGAGACCCGCTGGGCTGCCTCGCCGGCTTGAACCAGCCCCAGTCGCCGCCACCGGTTCGCCCGCGATCTCATTCCCTCATTGAGCCGGTGTCTCTGCCACCTCCTGACCGCCTGCCGCAGCAGCTGCGCGTCGTCCACCGTCGCGGGTGCCTCAAGATAATTGAGACGCAAAGGCGGGGGTGACTGGCCGCCGGATTCCTGCCGCCAGGCCTGATCACCCCTGGTGAGCACGTGGGTGATCACCAGCAGGACCATCCCAGGCGCCGTCGCCAGGTCCCGCACCCGCGCCAGCGCCGTCAGCACCGCCGCCGCTTCCCCGAGCAGCCCGGTAAACGGCGCCTCCCAGCCCCACCACCACGAGCCGTACTCCTCATCCACGCCGGCCGCGTAGCCCAGCACCTCATTCCTGATCAGCCGCGCCACCGGACCCTCAGCCTGCGGCGCCCCGTCTACCAGCTCAGCCAGCTCAGCCAGCAGCTCCTCTGTGCTCGCCTCAAGCTCATTCAGCTCAAACAGAATGTCCCTGGCCTGCTCGCGAGTCAGTTCCGGCAGCAGTGCCCATTCAAGTAGCCCCCAATCCTGGGCGCGCACCGCACCGGCCACATCCCTGCCCAGCGCGGCCGACAGCTCATGGAACAGGCCTGCTATCGCCGTGGCCGCGCGGCGCACTTCGTTCGCCAGATCCGTTATCCCCAAACGTTCCCCCAGCCCGATGACCGTCATCATCAGGCGCGTTGCGCTCGCGGCCCGCTCCAGAATGGCGACCGGATCAGGAACCGTCTCAGGAACCGGGATCAGGTCAGTGACCGTGTCGTCCGTCTGTTGCGGCGCGGCGGCGATGGCCCCGTCATCAGATTCCCTGGCGACAGACCCGGAGGCCGCAGCTTGCTGAGGCACGACAGCTTGCTGAAGCAGGACGGCTTGCTGAGGCACGACCCCCGCCGTCCCGCCGTCCGCGCCGACGGTGTCCACTCGGGAGGTGGCAGCGGCCCGCCGCCTGCCGCCCAAGCCCAAGCGGTTCAGCGTCCGCCGCATCACGCCCGGCCGGAGAGCAAGAGGCACCGGCGCCGCCAGGCCAGGTGCCGCAGCCGCATCACCATCAAGGTCCGCCAGCCGAGCCGGCAGCGAGGGCTGCGCGGCCTGGTGACGCCGCGGCCTCAGCCGGTTCAGCAGGGCAAGCAACGGCGGCGCTCCGCCGCGCAGCCGCATCGGACCATCATTCTCGCTGTCCACGGAACCGTCGGCTTCTTGCTGACCATCGGCCGGGGACCCAGCCTGGTCGCCGGCGGGCGGCCGGGCGCTGACGCGGGTCACTGCCGGGCTGGGAACGGCGCTCTGCGGATATTGAATACGGCGAGGACCGGACCTCAGCTGACGCTGGTCAGCTCGCGGGGTAGCGGGGGGGCGCCGTTCGACTCTGATCTCGTCCAAGAGCACAGGTGCGTCGTCCACGGGAGTCTCTCGCGCAGGCGGCGGGCTAGCGGGGACGCGCTGGGCCTCCTGGCGCACCTCCGACATCGCCTCGTCGCGGTCCGGATCCAGCTTCTCGGCTATCCGGTCCCACATTTCGTCCAGCGCAGCTGGGAGGACGCCCCGGTCCCGTTCTCGCAGCCATTTCAGTGCAGCGTTTTTCGACATGAGCTCGCCCTTGCCGCCTTGATAGCGACGCCTCATTTCGCTTTCGAGCCGCGGCTCAAGTTCGGCGTGGCGCTTCTCGGCTCGCTGGGTGACTATGTGCGGCCATACCTTCTCATCTTTGAATCCCAGCCTGCCCGTTATCCCGTAATAGATCTTCCGCAACGCGGCGTCGCCGATAGTTTTCTCCTTACTTGACAGCCACCTCCTGACCTCCTCCTGGTGCATGAGCCAATTCTCGTCAGTCCAGCGCCTCGTCATCTCAGCTTCGAGTACCCGCTCAATCTCGGCGTGCTGTTGCTCAAGGTCCACTGGACGCGCGCGATGCACGGCCGCCTGGCGCTGTATCTGCTGCACCGCCGCCTTGCCGAGGAAGCCAAGTTTCGCCGCTATACGGCGATAGATCTCGGCCAGAACCTGATTGCTGATCGCATGCTGGTTATCTTTCAGCCATTTCCTTACCTCATCCTGACTCATAAGCCATTGCTCGTCAGTCCAGCGCCGCGTCATCTCGGCGTCGAGCGCCCGCTCAATCTCGGCGTGCCGTA
Organism: uncultured Actinomycetota bacterium; assembly: GCA_963769145.1. Classification (GTDB taxonomy): domain Bacteria; phylum Actinomycetota; class Actinomycetes; order Streptosporangiales; family Streptosporangiaceae; genus Chersky-822. Next base: position 618,252 of record CAVYKS010000004.1, on the reverse strand, counting down.
CGGGAGCCGCGACTTGGCGCGGCTTGCCGATCGCCGGGTAACGACCGCCGGCCTTCGCTCGGGCCGGCCGGGCGGTGCCGCGAGCCCTTCCGCGTGGCCGTTGGCGGGCAGGGACGCGCGCACGGGGCCGCCTTGCCCTGGTCGGCCTGCCGGAGTGGAACGACGAGTCACTGCCGGCGTCCGATGACTCCGAGGTGACCGACGGCTCCGCGGGGGCCGATGGCTCCGCGGGGGCCGATGGCTCCGCGGGGGCCGATGGCTCTCGCATGACCGGCGGCTCCGCGGGGACTGACGGCTCTCGCATGACCGGCGGCGGAAGGTCGCGGCCGCCGGTCTCGCCTTCCCGCCCAGTACCCGGGTCCGCAGAGTCGTCCAGGCTCGCGAGCACCTTCTGCAGCCAGGCGATCTCAGCCTTCGTAGTGGGATTGTCCACCTGCCCTGACCGCCTGACCGCGTGCTCGACAAGCTCGCTCAGGTAGCCGACGACGTCGAGTTCGGGCAGCCGGGCCTCCGAGTACTGATCTTCGCGGAACTCATCCAGGGCCCCGGCCAGCGCGTCCGGCACCTCCGATGCCGGCATTTCCGATGGCGCCGGGGAGTCAGCCGCAGCGAGTTCGGCGCCCGTGGCATCCCAGCGGGCTACCGCTTCATCCAGCATCGCCCCGTGCGTGCCCTCCGCCAGCCAGCGGGCAAGCACCAGCTCAGGCACTCGCCTCAGCAGCGCGATCGTAAGCCACGGATGCTTGCGCAGCCGCAGCGCGAGTTGGAGCACCTGGTCGTCGCTCAGCTCGTAGCCGCTGACGCCGCTCAGGAACCCGCGGGCCAGCTCCAGATCTTGTGCCTCTTGCTGCCTCGCGGCCCGCAGTTCCTCCGCGGCCTCCGGCGCTGGCCAGTGAGCCAGCGGCTCGAACCACCCAGCCCGCGAGCGCTCAGGCGTCCAGGCGGACAGCTCGTCCTCCTCGTCGTCGTCGGTCGCGAGCACCAGGTCATCCAGCAGGAAGGCCAGTTCGCCTGGCTCGGGCCTTCGCCCGCCCAGCTCCAGGTAGAGATCATTCACCCGGTCTTGCAGCGCACGCCTCCGCACCTGGCGCGCCACCGCTAGTACCGTCTCCGGGGCGGGTTCGGCTGTCGCCGACATCCCCAGCCGCATCGCCGTCTCGGCCAACCAGTCACGGGTTGTAGCCCAGCGGCCCGGCCAGCCGGGTGCCAGGGACGGCCCAAGGCCGAGCTCGCGCAGGGCAGCGAGGTCGTCCGCGCTGACGAGAGCCTCGCCCGCGCTCTCGTCAAGCTCCTGCGCCGCGGCTAGCAGCGCGAGCAGTTCCGCTGAGCCTTCCGCTCTGGTCTGCGCGGCCAGGCGCCGCAGGAACCGCTCCTCAGCGCGGCCGGACGGGCTCAGCGCGTCCGCCTTCGCCAGCGCCTGCCTGACCTCCAACCAGCTCAGGCCGTGATCGTCTCCGCCGTGTAGTGCCCTGACCCGCAGCCACGCGGTCAGCCCGGTCCGTAGCCGGGCGTGCACGGCTACGACCAGCTCGTCAGTGACAAATTCGTCGGTCGCGGCTTGGGGCGAAACGCGAGCGTTGTCCCGCAACCAGCCGGCCAGCTCGTCGAGCGGCACAATCCGTTCCTCGGGTGCGTCGTGGCCGGCGTACTCAAGCGCGTACTCGACGGCGTTGAGTTCCATGAATTCTGGTCGGTTAACCAGCTCGAAATAGAGCTGCGAGAGCTGCCTTTCTTGCATAGTGAGACCGAGTGTGTGCAGGCCGTCACGCAGCTGCCGGAAGAACATCAGCCTGTTATCACCGGCCTTCGCGGGAATGAAATGCCGCAAGAGCCAAGTAGCGGCCGGCTCGACGGCGCGCGAGTAACGCTCGGTAGTGTCACCCCAGGCCAGACGGGAAGCCTGCGAGCGCCAGGTGTCCGCGGAGCGCTCAGGGCGCTCGAACCCCGCGTCAGCGGCCGCTTTCGATTGAACAGAATTGATGCCGTACCCGATGCTATAATCCCGGACCTCGCGCAGCCATTTAGTCGATTCCCCAGTCGTTATCGGCCTATTCGCGTGCCTCTTGTTCCGCAGCATCTTCCAGTGCAGATCGCGACCCATCTTGGCCAGGCGCCTGGCCATGCGCCGCTTGTCGTCCTGCAGGAACATCCGGTTCTCGAAACCAAGGCTCTCCAGCAGGACCTTATAGCCCTCGCGCCATTCGCGGTCGTCCTGCGGAATGCGGTACGCCGCGTCCCGCACCAGCTTTATCAGGGGTGTTACCCTGGGCAGATCGCCCTTCTTGTCCTTGCCTCTGATTTCCTGCTCATACCTCAGTACGTAATCGCCAGTCGCCTGCCACATGTCAATGCCAGGCTCGATGCCTTCTATCTTCTTGCCCGCGGCTCTGTCCCGCAGCCACTGCACACGGAGTTCTTCCTGCCTGCGCCGCCTCCGCTCGGCCAGTTGCGGCCGGCGGGTCGACAGTGCCGGCCGGGGCACGGCCGGCCCGGCACTCGCCCGGTGCGGATCGGCGGGCTCAAGCGCGTCGGTGTACTCATCCGCTGAATCCGAGCCGTCGGTGGCCTCCCGGTCGACGTTGTCGTCGAGGGCATCCACGAACATGTCAGAACCGTCGTCGTCGGCGGCGGGTTCCCCCGGCTCTTGATCCGGGGGCGCGCCGGCGTTGACCAGGTGCGAGAGCCCGTCTTCGAGGAGTTCCTCAAGCGCCGCTCCAAGCTTGTCCGCGGCCTCGCCTTCCGCTACCTCGCCCTCTGCCATCTCGCCATCTGACGCTGTGGCATCTGACGCCGTGCTGGCCGCTGCAAGCTTGCCGCCCGTCTCGTCCCACTCGCGTACCGCCTGGCGCAACATCGCCAAGCGCCGTGGGTCGAGCCAGTCGGCCAGCTTCCTGCTCGGTACGTCGTGCAGCAGCGCCAGGCTCGCCCAGGGCGCTACCTTAAGCAGGGCGGAGGCCAGCTCCAGGATCTCGTCGACGGGCAGCTCCGACCCGAGAGCGCCGTCGTGGTACTCCCAGAATCTGGCTATCAGCTGCTCGGCTTCCTCCGGTGCCTCAGCGCTCGGCCCTGTCCAGCTCACGAGTTCAAGCAGCGCCGCCCTGTCCACAGGGCCAAGGTCTGCGGCCAGCCTTCCCGAGATGGCCTCGGACAGAGTCTGCGCATCCGGCATCTCCCCTCCGAGGTCCGCCGCGACCGCCGCCGCCTCGGCGTATTCCTCGTCCGCGACGGCCTGCGCGTCACTCAGCAGGCCACGCAGCCGCGCCTGCCGTGCCACCCGCAGCACGGTCTCAGCGGGCACGTCCGCATGTCCTGGCAGGCCGAGCCTGAGCCGGACTTCCACCAGCCAGTCCAACCTGGTCATCCTGGCCGGGCCGCGCCCTTCTGCCCGCTCCCAGCCAAGCACCCACAGGTCAGCCAGCTCCTCGACCGTCGGATTCCGGCCCAGGCCCTCGGCGAACTCCGCCGCCGCTGCTAGCAGCCCGGCCAGTTCCACCAGATCGCCGGCCCCGACCTGATCGGCGAGAACCCACAGGAAGTCCTCGTCCGCCCTGCCCTCGGGGCTGAGCTGATCGGCCAGCCGGAGCGCCGACTTCACCTCCCACCAGCTCAGCCCGTGCCGGTCCCCGCCGAGCAGGTCCCGTGCCCTCAGCCAGGCCGCGAGCCCATCACTTAGCCCGCGACGCACCGCCGCCAGCACGTCCCCCGATACCTCATGACCGAGCTGGCCCAGGAGCCAGACGAGCATGTCCTGCGGCATCATCGGCTCGTCAGGAACGGTCCCGGCGTAGTCCAGCGCATACGGGGCGGCGGCGATCTCAAGGAATTCCGGCTGGGCGGCCAGCCGGGCATACTCCGCCCTAAACGTCGAGTTATCCGTCCCATGGCCGTTTTCCACCAGCCAGGAGTAGAGGCGATAACTCGGGATCATCGCATAGGGCGGCCTGCGCGCCGGGCTCGGCCAGTGATCGTACAACGATCTCAGCGAGTGCTGCGCGAACAGGCGGTAGGGTGGTTTGTACGCCGGGTACGGCTTCGCCCGGTCGACTTCTTCGTAGTAGTCGGCCATGTGATGCTTGATCGCCCAGTCCATCGCCTGCTGCGCGCGGGCGCGCCGCAGTGCGGTGTTCACCTGCGCGGCGTTGGCCGCGCTAGCCCGATCGAAGCCGAGCTGGGCCGCCACTTCCCAGTAGGTCGCGTGGAAAGAGAGAGTGTCGTCACGGAACCGGTGGCCAAGGCCGTGGCGCAGCCAGGAGACCAGCACAGAGAACGGGAACAATTCTCCGGTGGACCGGTGATACCGCCGGATCTCCTGGCGGGCGTCCCGTTCGAGCAGTGCGCGCCGTTCGTCGGTCGATAGGCCGCTGCGGAGCCGGTGCGTCAGTCCAAGCTCCCGCACCTTCGCTACATAGAGGACCCGCGCTGCCTTGTCGACCTCGTGCCAGAGGCCGGCGTAATTGCCTCCCTGCGGGTCGCGCAGGTAAGCGAGGAGTTCCTGTGCCCCGATCAGCTCCCCTTCGTTCTCGTCGCGGTGATCGATGATGACCTGCCTGATCGCAGCGCCAAGGCCGGCGAGATCGGCGAGGCTGGCGGTCCGCCTCGGTACGCCTCCTTCGGTCAGGGGCCGGGCGGAGACGCTCGCCTCGATCGCCTGACCCTCGGGAACGTCGGTACCGGTCATGGCCGAGGCGGGCAAGCCGACCCGCAATCGCTCGGCCGCCTGCTTGTTCCCGGCCGCCTCCCGCAGCAGGGCCTCGATGCTGCGGGCGATGGCCTCGCCCAGCTGCCGTGGAACCGCGTTGCCGATCTGGCGGAACTGATCCCCCCGCATGCCCTTGAACCGCCACGGGTCAGGGAACCCCTGGAAGCGGGCCGCCTCCCGCACGGTCGCGTACCGGTACTGGCGCCGGCCGACCTTCAGAACGAAGCGCATGCCCGTGGTGAGCGTGTTGACCGGCCGGTCCAGGTCAGTTACCTGGCTCCGCTCCGACAGCCTCGGCGCCTTCCCGCCGATGTGATTGAACCAGCCGGGAATGTTCTTCCCGGCCTGCGGCTCGGGCAGGCCCACCAGCGCGTCCCGCGCCGTCCGCCAGGGCAGCTTGCCGTCTTCGGCCTCGCGTCCCGCCCGGTCAGGGACCAGGTTCCGGCGCGGCACGATGCCATGCCGCTGCCAGTATCCGTTCTCCTGCTTCAGCTGATCATGCCAAAGCGCGAGCTGCGAGTGCGTGGGCTCGGGCATCCGCCAGGGCGAGGCGCCCAGGTCCCGGCGCTGCCACACGATGATGAGCCGCTTGCGACCCTGCGGATCCCCGTACTTAGCGGAGTCCGCGACCTCATACCGCACGTCATACCGCTCGGACATGGGACCAGATCCCCGCAGCACCGCTCTGAGCCGCCGGTCGTGGTCCTGCCACGACTCCCCGGGTTGCGGCGCGACGAACGGCGCCTGCCCGGATCGCAGGATGTAGCGGAAATACCGCCTGAACCGGCGGGACAGCAGGCCGGGGACATTCTCCGCGACGACCACCTTCGGGCGCGCCTCACGGACCGCGCGGAAGAACGCCGGCCACATGTTCCGCTCATCGGCCTGACCGCGCATCTCCCCCGCGATGCTCCACGGCTGGCACGGCACCCCCCCGGCCACCACGTCGACCAGACCGACCCACGGGGTGAAGTCAAAATCGCGGACGTCACCGGGGTATACCTGCGTCGGGACATCCTCCCGCAGCGTCTGCCTGGCCGGATCGGCCGGGTCATAGACGCTGGCTCCGTTGGCCTTCAGCGTGTCCACCGCGTGCTGGTTGTTTTCCACCGCCAGCGCATGCCTGAACCGCTTGAACGACCCGCCGAGCCCGAAGGCACCCGCGAACAACTCGATGATCGTTCCGGCTGTCCCCTCCGGTTCGGCTATTTCTTCCGATTCGGCCGAAGCCATGGTTCGCGCCGGCTCAAGTACCGGGTCGTGAGTCCCCTGCTCCGCCTGCTGCCAGGATGCACGGTGCCTGGCCCGGCGCGACCGTGACCACGCCGGGTGCTCCATCGGCCGTCGCGTCGGACGCGCCGCCGTCGGCTGCCTTCGCGCCCCCGCGATTGCCTTTCGCCCCTTCCGCTGCAGGCGCCGCGACCCAGCTGAAGCGACCGCGGCCTCGTCATCGCCCGCCGGCTCGTCCTCCGCTGCCGCACCCCCGAGTGCGGCGGTGAACAGCACCTGCGTGCGCAAGAACTCAAGGAACTGGTCGAACGCGGCGGCCATCGGGCCCGCCGCTCTGGCCCGTGGCGGCGCTCCGGCGTCAGGCATTTCCTCTTCGGGCAGCTCACCGCGCAGCACCCCGGCCAGATCGCTGCCCATCTTGTCCCAGCTGGATGCCGCGGCCTTGAACGCGTCCGCCCGGTGCGGATCCTCCGCCAGCCAGTCGGCCACCACCGCGGCCGGCAGGCTTCGCAGCAGCGCCAGCGTCGCCCAGAACGCGATCTCACGCAGGTCGAACGCCAGCTCGAGCACTTGACCGGGCGTCAGTTCAGCACCGGCAGCCTTAGCGCGGTACCCGCGGAACGCCGTCATCAGCTCGGATGTCCGCGCCCTCGTCTGCGCGCCATCCACGCGGATCAGCCGCGCCAGAGCCTCGGTCGGGAGACCATGCCAATCCGCGCCAAGTACCCAGGCCAGATTGCCCACCGACCCGCCGTACGCCTCGTGGATCAGGTCCGCCTCGCTTTGCAGCGAGGCCAGCAGCATGCGAAGCCTGTCCTGCTCAGCCGCCTGCAGCACGGCCGCGACGCTTACCTCTGCCTGCTCAGGCAGCCCCAGCCGCAACCGCGCCTCCGCTAGCCACTCCCGCGTCGTAATCGGCCCGGGCGGCCGGCCCGGCCACTGCGTGAGCCACCAGCCGAGCGCTCCCAGGTCATGGAACTTCTCTAGCCGGTCCGCGAACTCCTCCTCGGTCGCGGCTCCGGCCATACGCAGCTCGGCGGCCTCCGGCCCCGGTTGTGCCCCTCCCGCACTCACAGCCAGTTCTCGGACCACGGCCAGTCTCGTCAGGAGGATGACGAGCAGCCCGCCGGGCTGTTCGTCATCCTGGTCATCAGCGAACCCAAGGCGGGAGGCCAGCGCGAGCAAGGAATCGGCATCCGCCGGGCCGCCGCCGGTCAGTTCATCGGCCGCCCGCAGCGCGGCCTTCACCTCCCACCAGCTCAGCCCGTGCCCGTCCCCGCCGAGGAGCGCCCTGACCGCAAGCCACGCCGTCAGGCCCGCGTGCAGGTCAGCCGCGATGTCGTCAGGCAGGCCACGGCCGCGCAGCCAGCTGGCCAGCTCGTCCGCGGCCGGAAGCCGGTCCAGGCCCCCGGCGTACTTCAGCGCCTCCTGCGCCACTGCCAGTTCCCTGAACTCAGGCTCGGCCTGGAGCCGTCGGTAGATCTCAGTGATGCTGTAAGAGGTCTGCCGGTGGCCATCGCCAGTCAGCCAGTCACGGAGGTATACCCACGGTGCCAGCTTCGGGCTCCCAGCTTCCTCGACGTAATGCCGCAGCGCCCAGCGACCCGCCTGATCGGCCCGGTAGCGCCCCAGGGCACCGTTGACGATCCTGGGAGTGAAACCGTCGGGGCGCGAAGTCGCAGGCCCGCGCTGACCACGAGGGATCAGCGGCCAGGCGGCGACGACATCGCCGAGGCCGTCGCCTGCCAGCAGTTCTTTTATCAGCCTCTCGTAGATCGGGTTGAAAGGCTTGATGCCCATACGGATTCTGAGCTCTTGGGTTATATAACCAAACAGCGGCCGGGAAGGGAGAAATTGTTTTTTCTCTGCATAATAAGGCGCAAGCAACTCGCGGAGGGCCGTCTCGGCGATCGCGCGCCGTTCTTCGATCAGCACCTCATTTCGCGTGAGGTGCACCAGTCGCAGCGCCTTCACGGCCTCCACGTAAAGGAACTGGAAAGCCTTCTCCTCCTGCCACGCGATACCGTGCCTGCCGCCCTCCTCGCTATTCATGTAATCCAGCAGCTCATCGCGCGTGACCAGATCGTCGTCCCGTGTATAAAAAATGGCGATGTTCCGGCGTATCCGCTCCCCCATGTCGGCCGGGAAATGAGCCGGGATTTCGACCGTGCTCACCAGCTGCCCGTCGTTTGCCTCGGACGCGGTGTCATCACTCGATTCCGGGGTCGGCGACCGCCGGCTGGGACTAGGCCCGAATGTTCCCTCGCCATCGACCTGTCGCCGTTGTCCCTTACGGCGACTGGCGGCCCTCGTGAACGACGCCTCGCTGTCGCTCAGTACGGTGTAAATACCGGCCCGGTCCTCGGTAGCGGCGCCGATGCGCTTGGCACTGGAAGACGGACGGATGTGGCTGCTTGCCGGGGGCGATCCGAACTCCGAGTCGCTGTCGGCAACGTAGTAGTCGATCTGGTAGACGACCTTGCGGCGCTGCCTGAGGCCATAGCGACCGCCAGCGAGGACCTCGGTGACAGGCGCAGTGACAGGCGCGGCGACGACGGCCTCCGGCAGGCCGGCCGCGAGTGCCCGCCGCGTGAGCCGCAGGTACTGCCCGCCGAGATCGCCGACCATCTCCTGGGACAAGCCGCGCCGCTCGATGATGCCAACGAACGCGCTGATGATCCGGTAGACCTCAGCCGCATCACCACCCGACACGGGGTGGCTGCCCGGCTGCCCGCCGATTAGCTGCTGCCGCAGGTTCATCAGCGCGGCCGTGTAGTCATCGCGGATCCGGGCCAGCCTGGTCGCGTCCCGTTCCCGAGCCGGCGGGGGCGGCAGCGCCGGCAGGTCGAAGCTGTTCACTGTGGCGCGCACTTGCTGCGCGGTCAGCACCTCCTGCGCCACGACGCCCTCGTAGTGATTGGCGGTCAGGGCTATGTACCACTCGGGCGCCCGGTCGGGACCGATATGCCTGGTCAGCGCCGGCCCGATCAGTGTCATCGGAAGGTCCCACACTTGCGCCGAGATCTCCGCGATCGTGTCGCCGACCAGGTGGTTCCACTCCCCGTCGGTCCTGATGAACCGCAGTGCCTCAGCTTGCGCCGCCCGCCGCTCGGCCAGCGTCCCGGTATCAGCGCCAGGGAACGCCCGCGCCCACCGCGCCATCCCGTCCAGCGCCCCGCGCCCGGCCTCAATGTCCGCGTTAAGCCGGTCGAAGTCGAGCTGAACCTGATAGGCCAGGTGATATCGCAGCGCCCGCTGCGTCACCGGCTGGGCCAGCGCCCACGACAGCTCGGCCTCGGTGGCGGTCGCGGCGCTGATTCCCCGGATCGCCAGGTGCCCGGCCGCGCTGAACGGCCGCAGCCGGTCAAGCTGCCCCGCCCGGTCGAGCATCTTGATGACCGAGTTGTAATAGCAGTTGCCGTCCCTGTCCACCGCCAGCAGCGTGATGCCAAGCTCGTGTCGCAGCAGGTCCCAGACCAGCCGACGGTTCTCGGCGAGCAGGTCCAGGTAGCGGATTCCTTGGTCCCGTGCCGCCAGGTACCCCCGCACCCGAGGCAGCAACTGCGGATCCCGCGCCAGCGCGGCCAGGTTCTCCGCCCCCAGGGTCCTGCTCGCCGTGGCCAGGTGCGAGGCGTGCGCGCCTTCCGCGTCCGCGGCCGCACCTGAGGTCGCGGAATCGGCCGTGTGCTCCACCAGGTAGACGTGCTCCACCGAGGTCGGCGAGCTTTCCAGCGCCGCGACCGCGAAGTCACCGAGATCGCCCAGCAAGGCCGCCAGCGGCTCGGCCAGCCCGAACGCGACGCTGCGCAAGCCCATATCCCCGGCATCGGCCAGCCCGGCCTGGTACGCCCGCCGCGCCACCTCCCACAGCTGTGCCTCGTCCAGCTGCCCTAGATCGGGCAAGACAACGTGCAGCACGTAACTGGCGCCCATCCCCGGAGCCCTGGTCCGCACCACCTCATAGCCCGCGGAGTCATCGGGGTGAGCCGTGCTATAGGCTGTGAAGTCCTCGATGATCTGCTCCCAGCCGGTCCGCAGGATGTCGCCGTTCAGCCCATCCCCGAGGTCAATCAGGCTCCGGTCCGTGAACGTCACGATGGCATCGACCGGGAAGCTGACCAGGTTCCCTCGGAAGTGCCCGACAGCGCGCAGCTCGGCCGGGCCCGGCCGAGGCCCGGCCGAGCCGACAGGCGGCGCAGCGCGGCCTCCGTGCCTCTCCTGAGCTGGCGTCGCGGACCGGCGCAGCGCGGCCGGCATGCTGCCCGCCTGCAGCTCGTGGCTTGCCAGGCCGAACGCATCGAAGATCTCCCGCAGGGAGCGGTCCTCGACATCATGTCGGCCATCGCTCCACCAGACCCAGCCGTGGTCCTCGGCCAGCCCGGGCTTGTCAGGCACAGAAAGGAGCGGCATCGGCTCCCCGCCGCGCAATTCCCCTGAGGCGACGTGCAGCTCCCCGGCGGCCCGACCCGCGTTCGTGACCCGCAGCAGCCATCCGTGCGCGTCAGAGCCGGACAGGTCAGGATCGTCGAGCAGCGCCTCGGCCACCTGCCGCACGCTGTAACGCTGCCCGTCGACGAGGAACGTGTCTCCCACGACGGTACCGGTGATCGCGCGCCAGCCGCCAGCGGTCTGCGCCGCCTCGACCACGGCTGCCATCGCCTCCGGGCCGTCGCTGCCGCTGGGCAGGTGCACGCCGTTGCTGACCGGGATCAGGCGCGGCATCCCGGCCGCCGCGCTGATCTGTTCCGTGATCGCTTCGAGCTGCTGCCACAAGGGCGCGAACTGGCCGTCCGGCTGCGCCGCGATGCCGCCCTCGCCCTTGACCGCCAGCCACTCGCGGAGCTGGCCGAGCCATTCCATGACCGCCCGCTCGGCCTCGTCCAGTTCGGCACCAAGCGTCATCCGGTCGACATCGCCAAGGTGCCTCAGCCGGTTGCGCGCCGTCGTCGCCAGGCGTGCGGCCAGCCGCACCGCGCCGTCGGGCACGGCCAGCACGGTCGCGTAGGCCTCGGTCAGGTTAGGCGTGACCGTGACCTGCTCGCCCGCCAGGCGCGCCGCGGCCAGGTGGCCCGCCATGGCGATCATGGCCTTGGTGAACCGGGTGGACTCGAACGTATAGCTGGTCAGATCGATGGCCAGGTCAACCGCACGGCTGAAATCGTCAAGGACAGGATCAACAGGATCAGGAGCCTCTCCCGCACCGCGCAGCCGCTTCCGCGGCCGGTCGTTGGCCTCGTGCTGTCGGTCCGCCGATGCCCGCTTGCCAAGCACCTGCCCGGGGCTGGTGCTCTCCTGGCCGGCCGGAGGCTGCCAGGGCGCCTGATCACCCCAGACGATCACTCGCCTCGGTGCGGGCTCGACCTGCTCGCCTTCGACCCGCACGCCGGGCAGGAGGACCGCGAGCTCGCCGCCGTCCCGCGAGATGGAGATCAGGTCATGGCCAAGCTGATGCCTTTCAGAGGGGGCCTGACCGGTCCGCTTGATCAGCACGTGATGACCCGGCTGCACCGTGGGCGTGCCGTTACCTGAATACCCGAGGACAGCCAGCACTCTCCCCTCAGGCGTGGTGATCTCCTGTCCGGCGGCCAGCAGGAAATGCACGCCATCGAGCGCCGCGCTGGCTAGCAGTTCGCTCTCCAGCGCGCTGCTGTCACAGCCCACGATCACCAGCAACTGGCCCGGCCGCACCCCCAGGCGCCCGAGAACAGCGACGAATTCCCGGTGAGTCAGCAGATTGTCGCCAACCACCCAGCGCCGCTCCTCCCAGCGGCCTGACTTGGTGTCCGTGTGCGCGTGCACGCCCACCGCCCCGGACATCGCCGGGAACCCGAGCCCGGCCGTCACCGCCTCCGCATCATCGCCAGGGCCAGGGAACATCACGCCGAGCTTGACCGGCACGAGCTGCCAGTCCGCCAGATTCAGATCGCTAAGATCAGCGGCAAGCGTCAGCGCCGTCGGCAGCGGAGTATCCAGCCGCCCCTCCGCCAGCGCACGCCGCAACCCTGGCCACACTTGCTCAGCACCCAGACCGGGCGCCCGCGACGGCACCACGAGCAACGGCGCCTTCGTCGCCAGGTAATGCTCCAGCCGCTGGACGATCGTGTAAGGCTGGGTGTCACCACCCGGTGCGGGCATGCCGTCCTCTTGCACGACCTGAAGCGGGATGCGCAGGAGGTCCCTGAGCAGGGTCGGGAACAGATGCGCGTAGGGCGCGCCGAAGTCGGACAGCTTCCTGACCACTTCGATCATGCCCCGCCGGGTGTAGACGTCCTCTCCCACGACATCGCTGGCGGGCGTATCGTCCGGCGCGAAGAAATCGGCCTGCCAGCCGGGCTCGAACTCAAGCAGAAGGGCCATGAACAGGCGCAGGTGCTGGCCGGTCACCAGGTCGCCCGGCCCGACCTCGGCCAGGGCGACGCCCGCCCGGCCTACCGCGTGGCTCAGCAGCCACCGGACCGGCTCGGCTTGCCCTGGCGGCAGCTGGATGCCCGAGCGCCGCGCGGCCGCGACGATGAGCCGGCGGATCTCTGCTTGCCCGACCGTTTCCAGCGTGGCGGTGAACGAGCAGTCACCGTCGGCCTTGACCCACCGCACTTCCAGCCCGTTGCCCGTCAGGAACCGGCGCTGCGCTACAGTCGGGCTGTAGTCCTCTCCCTGGCGAGTCTTCGGTCCCGACAGCTCTGACCACCACGGGTTGCTGCGCCGCCACGCCTCATCGGGCTGGCTGGCGGTGTGCACCGCCGGGTCGGGAGGCGGCACCGGGGCGGCGGTGATCAGGGCCACCTGGTCGCGTAGGTCATGCAGCCGGGTGACGACATCGCGCATCAGCTGGGTTGCCACTCCGGTGAACTCGGGAACCGCGGTCGAAGCGATGTCCTCGCCTAGGTCGGCTATGTCCGTGGCTTGCTGGCGGATGTCGTCGGCAACTGCCGCGTCAAGCCCGGTCACCAGCGCGTCGACTTCGGCCAGGGCCTCGCGGAACTCACGCCTCGCCCGCCAGGCGGCCTGGATGAGCGCCAGGCCGGCGGTCGGTGCCGCGGGTCTGACCAGAACCGGGCTGGTTTCCACGGGGAAGGCCGGCTCAAAGTGATTACCCCGCCAGTACACCCGCAAGATCGGGGTCGGCGTTCCGTCCTGGCGGGCAGCCGGGCCTTCAAGCGGGGAAGGCAGGATCGTCTCATAACCTGGCCACCCGAGGTCGCCGGGCCGCTGTACATGCTGGAACACCTGCACCCTGACTCCAAACATGGTGGTCAGGACCGGCAGGACCCTGGTGACATCGATCATCTCGCTGCGCATCAGCTGGCGGCGGGCCTCATTGTTCATGGGAAGGTGCCGCTCAAGCCAGCCAGCCAGATAGTCAGGGGTCATCGGGTGGCCCTCGTGGACGGGAAGCACCAGGCGCAGGAGCTGGCTCAGCGAGTCCACCAGGCAGCGCATTCCCACCCCGCTGGCCCGGCGGCGGGTCAGCCCAGGCGGCAGCGTCAGCGCGGGAACGCCAGGGCTGTTCCACACCCACCGGGTCGCGCCATCGACGTCGGTGAGCTGCTGCCAGCCTTCGCCCTGCGCCAGCCCTGGCACCTGGCCACTCAAGGCACCATGATCGGCAAGCCAGCGCAGCAGATCGTCCCGGTTGAGCTGCTGATCACCCAGCACCGCCAGTACCTCACGGCGTGCCTGGCCGAGGGTGGCGCCTGGACCGTGCAGCACCAGGCCGCTGGTTCGGTGAACGAGGTCAGAGCCGTACCGCACCCAGCCACGGGTGATCTCGTGCACCGTGTGCCGTGACCCGGCGCCCGGCCGCCCGGGCACCGCGATCATTCCGGTGGGCACGTGAATCGCGTAGTCCCGGCCTCGCCCCGGCTCGGCTGCCACCCACTCTTGCGCTACGGTCGCCCACCCGCCTGACAGGTCAGGATCGGTGGGATACGCGAGGCGTCGCCCTTCATCCAGCCAGGCCCACCCCGGTGCTAGCCTTTCTGCGCCGAGGCCGGTACCAACGCCGAGGCCGGTACCAACGCCGAGGCCGGTACCAACGCCGAGGCCGGTACCAACGCCGCCGAGCGATGGGCCAGCCTGCGGAATGCCAGGCTCCGGCGGCATCGTGGTCGGCGTGAGCCGCTGCGGGGCACTGGGCTCGCCGCCGCTGATCGGCCCGATCGTCCGGCCTGCCTGGTAGGTGATGACCGCGACAGTGCGCAGGTTGCGTACCGGGGTCTGGTCGATCGCGCGCAGCGCGGCCTGGCGCGACATGTCGCGCGTGATCACGACGCCCGCGAACTGCCCGGCGGAAACCAGCGGCAGGGCGGCCTGGGTCGCGCCCAGAGCATCCGCGGTCACCAGCGCGTTCTGGTATACCGCGAACAGGTCAGACTCCGGGTCAGTGCTGGTGGCTCCCGAGGGGCCATTCACGGGGATGACGTAGGTCGCGCGCAAATCGTGCGCCGCGGTTGCCACCGCCTGGCTCACGCCGAGGCCCGCCTGGTGCGTGGTCGCGCGCAGCAGCTGGTTGCTGGCCATGATGCGCGGGCCGCCGGCCTGGTGAATGGCCTCGTCCACCCCCGTGCCGCCGCCAAGGTGGTAGTTGGCCGCGTTGACGATGACGCCGATCCGGCCCGAGGCCGGCGGCAGCCCGTCCCGCAGCGGGTCACCCACGTCGGCCGTCGCGATGTCCCCGCGCAGCTCGACCGCTGTCGCCCGTGAGGTCGGCGGTGCGCCTCGCGGCGGTGGCGGCGGCAAGGCGAGGCCGGCCAGGGACATCTCGGCCGCGAGTTCTCCCAGGCGAGTCTCAGCCCCCGTGATGGCCGTCTCGATGGCATCCAGTGCCGCCACCTGTGGCGAGGGCCCGGCGGCGAGGACCCGGCCGTTGAGGTTATTGAACGCGGTGTAAGCGGCGGCCCACGCACGGCTGTGCGGTCCGGACCGCCGGGGTGCCGCGTCATCGCCGAGCACGTGCCGCAGCATGGTCATCCGCGCGGTCACCCAGGCCAGGCTTTGCCGCATGGCCAGTTGTCGCTCCGCCGCCGTCCCCGGCCGCACGCTCGGGGACGCGATGGCACCTCCAGTCACGGCGGGCGCCGCCGTCTGGACCACCGGCGTCTCGGGCGTGAACACCAGCGCCTCAGGCACTACCACCGGAGCCTTGGGCACCACCACCGGAGCGTCGGGCGGCGCGAGGAACGACCAGTCGGGAATCGCCGTAACAGGCGAGGTGATCGAGGCCGGGCCGGACCCGCCCGCCGGCGGGTGCAAGGAAAGATGGACGGGCCAGAGGATCGGTGCCCTCGGCAACAAATCGCGCTCACCGGGCGGGACCCGTCCAACTCCCGTCGCCGTTACGACCGGCGCCTGAGGCGGCTGCTGCTGAGAATGGGATTCGGGCAAATTGCGATGCTCAAGCCCGATTCCCTCCATCGTGGGCAGGCCCAGGTACTGGACGGCGGCGGATGGTGTGCTGAGCTCAGGCATAGCCGCGAAATCGAACGGCTGCTGCCCGGGGACAGCCATCGGCGGCCTGAGCGCGGCCCGCGGCGGCTGGCCAGTTACTTCTTCACGGAGGGTACGGAGAAGCTCGAGCTGGCGGCCGAGCTTGTCGAGCAGGCTGAGCGTCAGGACGTTCTCCAGCAGGCCGGTAAAGGCGCTGACGATTTCTTCCAGGCGCGTGATCAGGGCCGCGCTGGCCGAGGAGTCCAGGCCGCGAAGCTGGTTCTGAAGGCTTATCCGTTCCCGGCCGAACTCCGCGACGTAGACGCGGAGATGAGCCGCGAGGACGTCCGCGCTGACGTCCCTCTCTGGCTGCGGCGTCGCCAGGGGATGCCGCAGCACTGCCTGCTGCCAATGATCAGAGGCCGGAATGTCACTGGCCGACGGCGTTTCTCCGGCAGTGCTACCTGGCACCGCCGCGGCCACGTGCGAGGTCCCTGTGAACAGCACATACGCTTGCCTTCGCCCTCCGGTGCCCAAGTCCACGAGGTAACGCTGGCCGAGCAGCGTGGCCGACGGCAGTTGCCAGACACTCCACGAGGCCATTACCACCGAGTCGAAGATGCCGTCGAGAGCGTCTTCCTGGTCAGTTTCACCCTTGTCGTTGAGGCCGCCCGTATCGATGAAGCGGTAAATCCGGTGCTGAGCCGCGAGGCGCGCGGATAGCGCTCCCGCGCTCGTGCCAGGAAGCATCCACGCAAAGGACGGGAAACCATTGTTGGCGTCGTGGAACTCCTGGCGAAGCTTAAAGGTCAAGTAATCTCCGAGCAGTGCCGGAGTCAGCGTCTGGTCCAGGCGGAACTGCCGCAGCCGCTCTCCGAAAGCTCTGAGGTACTCGAGCATGAATTTCTGCCTCTGGCGCCTGGCCACCATGGACCCGGTCGCAGTCCCTTCAAAGAACTTCGCGAACGGTGCGTCGAGCCCTTTGCCGGCTCGCTCGATGTCGTCGCGGAGCACCTTGTCGAGTTGGCCGGTGAGCAGGTCGGGGGAGAGTTTCCCGTCTTTGCTCAGCGCGCGCAATTTATCCTCATAGACCTCGATGAGGTCAAGGTGATTCTGTGCCAGAGTGCCGAAATACCTGCGCAGGTGATCCCCGAATACGTTGATCAGCGACTCGAGATAGGAATCCCGGGTTCCCGCCTGAGCGGGCCAGGGGATTCCAAGCGACCTGGTCAGGTCCTGGTACAGGCGCGGCCTGCGGTGCAATTCCTCAATTTCGCGCGCCCGCCGGTCACGCCGTCTCGCCTCGAGCTCCGCCACTTCGGCCGCTGGATCAACTGGGGACGATGGCCGTGACGGCGGGGTGACCGGGGACGATGGCCGTGACGGCGGAGGGAAAGGCACAGAGAACGCGGGCAGCTGAAAGGCCGCGAACGGCGCCAGGCCGGGGCCAGTCGCGACGGACTCAAGCTGCGCTGACGCGGGCTCGGCGACCCCCGACGCGGCAGTGGCCAGGTCGGCCTCAGCCCCGACGGTGCCGACCGTCGGCGTCGAAACCGCCGACGGCACGGACGAGGCGTCCGGTCCGGCTGACAGCGGACGCGGGATCGCCACGGTTATCAGCGCCGGCCCAGCCGAGGATCCCGGCCGGGAACCCGGCCCCGGCTGCCTGACCATCGCACCCGCGCTGATCATAGCCGTCATGTCGGCCAGGCTCTGCCGTCGTGATATCCGGCCAGACGACGCCTCGCTGGGCGATCGCGTTCCCGACAATGGCGACTGGCTCCCGGTAGCCGGGCTTCCTGCGTCCAGGCCGGGCGCAGCGGGCGCAGCAGATGCACCAGGCGCAGCGGGCGCAGCATGCGCCAGCGTCACCGTATGCCCGACCGCGTACGCCGCGACCAGCGGCCAGAAGCCAATCTGGCTTACTATCCGCTGGGCTTCCACGTCAGCCGGGGTTTGATGGTCTACGGGGAACAGGGCCGGCGGAGCGCCACTCCCTATCAGGTCACGGACCCGGTCACGGTACCCGGGCTCGGACATGCGGCTGATCAGCTGGCTCCACACGACGCGGGCCAGCAGCCGGGGAACTCCCTCGATCAGCACCTCGCGGCGGAACACGTCCCCGCCCTCGGCGTAGCGGCGGTAAGCGGGGTGCATGCGCCGGCCGACCGCCTGGTAGGTCAGTTCATGCGCCCGGTCCCACCGGAACTGCTCGCCCTTCTCCTCGTCCTCCTGACGGGAGAGCGAAATCAGGACGACGCTCGAGACACCAGTCGGGGAGGACATGCTGGGGAAACGGAAAACGCTGGCTGGCGCATGGAGCCAGATATCCATGACCCGCTGGGCGATTTCCGGGTTTCCGGTGAGTTCCTTGACCACTTCGTCGGCGATATCAGACTCTTCGTTGCCCTGCTCCAGGTCAACGAAGAGGTCGGCGCCGTGCTGCGCGATGACCTCTGCGGGCGCGCCGCGGCTGGCGACATCCCGGATCAGAGTTTCCTCCGCCCGCAACTCGGCGGCGCCCGCCCGCTGCGGACGCCGCAGCAGCTCCTGCCGGTAGGAAACGGCGTCATGAATATCGGCGGGATTCAATTTCACTTCCGGGTCGGCCGAGAACCCGCCGAAGATATCGTCCGCAGGCTCGTTAAGCAGCTCCGTTATCCGACGGAAACGGTCGATATCATACAAGCCGGACCGCTGATAACTCGCGACGCGCTCTTCATGCAGCCGGTCGACTTCTGCCCGCAATGCCGATCTGAACTTGGCCCGGAAGTCCTGGACCTCCCCCTGGCGCAGCAACGTAAACTTCTTTGGCTCTGGAGCAGGAGGGTCTTCAATTCGCAGGGCATAGGTCACCCCCGTGATATCGCGCAGCGTTTCCCCGTCTGGAATCCGCTTCGCCGAGTCGACCATCAGCTGACTCTGCACGTCGTCAAGCATTCTCAGCACGTTCCAGCCGGCCGAGGCTGCTGGCAGGCCGGAAACGTGGTTACGCAGCGCTACGAGCGTGCCCGCCAGCCAGCGGATGGCCCAGTCGATCGCGGGCGAGGGAAGGCCGGTCAGCACGCGGGCGATTTCTCCCGCTTGGCTGTCATCAAGGTCTTCGGCCAGCCGGTCTAGCTGCTCGGCACTGAGCTGGACTCGGTGGCTGACCCCGAACAAAACGGGGCTGACCAGCGCCGGCGTAAACCACAAGATCTCTGCCATCGCCGACGGCGCGAGCTGGCTGACCTTGCCCATGAGCCGGTCCAGGCGATCGCGCAGCGGACTCGCCGGGTCGATCACCTGCTCAAACAGCCGCCGCAGCTCCCCGTCCGCAAGGATGGCCGCCTGGATGGCCTCGCTGAGGTTCTCAAGCACCCCGAGCACGATCCTGGCCGTGTCCCGGCTTCCCGTGCCCGCCAGCAGATATCTGACCACCAACTGGGCGTGCTCTACGGCAGGCCTGAAAACGAAGGGGTCCGCACGGACGCCGGTGAGCATCGAGCGCAGGGACTGCGCCATCGTTTCACGGATGACCCGCAGATAGCTGGCACCGGAAGCCCGGTCGAAGGGCGGGAGTCCCAGCCCGTCAAGCAGCTCATCGTCGGAACGACCGGTGATATCGCGCAGGATCTCGGCGATGATCTTCGGCGTCCATAGGCCGGGCTTGCCAAGACTGCGATGGAGCAGGACGGGGTCGAATCGCCTCGGCGGCAGGCCGTGCGCACGAACATCGCCTGGAAGGTACGTCAGCCGCCGGGTCCGCAGCCTCTCGAGGCGATCTATGAGTTGGTTATCCCGCGTATTGGCAATCGCCTGCCCGGCGAACTCCAGGTGACCCTGCTGCGCCATGAACTGAAGTCGCGCGTCATCAGCGGCCTCAAGCAGCTCAAGCGCCTGCACGACCGTGATGCGATACATCGCCTGGATGGCGGCCGTTACCTCGGGCGGCGGGATTAGTTCTTCCGCAATATTGACG
This sequence comes from uncultured Actinomycetota bacterium, assembly GCA_963769145.1. Classification (GTDB taxonomy): domain Bacteria; phylum Actinomycetota; class Actinomycetes; order Streptosporangiales; family Streptosporangiaceae; genus Chersky-822. The sequence goes on along the minus strand of CAVYKS010000004.1, from coordinate 598,936 downwards.
CGAATCAGCCCGCCGATCAATCCGGCCAGTACCATGCCAGCAGGAGCCGTGATCGCGTTACCCAGAAGGAAGCCAGTAAGAAATGCTCGCGCCTGCACCACATAAGCGGCCGGGACGAGTACCACGGATAGCCACGACCTGGCGGCAGCCTCTTCAGACGCCCGAGCCAGTCCGAAATTCGTGACCAGATCGGTGATGACAGCTTCGACGTCCTGGTCCGACAGGCTGAATGGCAAAGAAGAAAAAACTCCGGCCCGGTACAGCGCGGTTCCGACCTCGTTGAGTTCCTCGAGCGTCAGGTTCGCCCGCCGGCCGAGATCAAGCCTGGCCAGGTCCTCGTGAATCAGCCGAGGGTCGAACTGCCGATCGGGCATGGGCCACCTGTGCGGGCCTCTCCGCTCGGTAAGGAACTTTTCCACCTGGCCTCGCAGCCGATGCCCGGCCACGGCGGGCGGGCCAGGACGGGCGAGGGGGATGGCCGCCTCCAGTGCCTTGAGCACCTCGCCGTCCGCCAGCGTCTCCTCGAGTGCCTGGTCACCGAGGTCCCTCAGCAGGCCCAGGCCTAGTTCGGGGGCGAGGCTCCGCAGAGCATTGATGATCTTCGCTTTCCGCTCGACCGGGTCGGCTAGCGTGAAGCCCTCGCGGCCGCGGAAATAGGATTCATACCACGAGTAAATGACGACGGTGGAACGCAAGCGCGTGACATACGCGATGGCCTCCGCCCGCTGCTTGTCGGACAGGCCGAGCCGTTCGATGACGCTGGCGAGCTTGGCATCGAGAAGCTCTCGGTGATCCTTTTCCAATTCCGCGAATTCGTATTGAGCCCGGCCAAGGGAAACTGGGCTCAAGGCGTCATGGAAGGTGCGCCGGGCATCGCCGATCTGCTCGAAGGTAAGCTCGTCACCGATGCCCGGCCCCGCCAGGCTCGAACTGATCATCTCAGGGCTGAATGGCCTGTCCAGAGGCGGCCGGGCGAAATAAGGACCCCCAGTGACGAGGGCCTTCTCACCCCAGCGCCCCGTGACGAAGGTGTCCAGGCCTTGTCGCTGCCAATGTCCTGGTGGCATAGCAGACAACAGCCGGCTCAGCCGCCTGCGGTCAGTAAACAAGGCCGCAAGCTCCTCATTTCTGAGCACATCAAGCAGCCTCAGCAAATGCAGGCCGGCTTCCCTGATGAGAAGACCGCTCAGTATCTGGTCGATCAGTTCGGCCCGCCGCTGCGAAGTTTCAAGCCGGTGACCGTCCTGGCCAGCCACGTACGCGCGGGCGCGGCCGGCCAGTTCCCTGGCGGCCAGCGCGGACCTCAGGTCCGCTTCCGTGATCCGCACGCCGGGCGGGCTGGCCGGGACGTCCTTGCGGGGATCGGCCTTCAGGCCGGCCGCGATGACCAGCTTGCTTGTCCTGCTGACCGTGGATGCCGTCCGCCGCTCAGCCGTCACGGCGGGGTGACCGAGATTCTTCGCCTCGGCTGCCGCGAGAGCCAGGCCGGACAGGGAAAGCCACTGCGCGGGCTCAAGCGGCGCCTCGTCATCAGGCAGTCCGGCTGCGGGGCCGGGAGGATAAAGGCGATCGTGCAGGTCGCGCAGATCCCGCAGCGTAACGACTGGATTGTCCGGCCGCGATCCCTTGATCATCAGGGTGATCAGGCGCAAGGCCGTCATTTGATCCAGCTCCCCTGAGCCTTCAGGAAGCCGCTTGGCTAGCTCAAGGAAACTCCAGATCCGGATCATGTCCTCCCGAATGGCCGGCCCTCGGGATTTCAGCGGGCGCCAGCGGTCAAGCAAGCCGATGTTCGTCGCGACCGCGGCGAACCGGTACTGGTAGCCGTCCACGACTAGCTGCCTGGGGTCATCGAGCACGTACCTGGCGACGAACGTGCCGGACGCCATGTCCGCTGCCCAGGCTGAGACCCTCTCGTTGCTGACGATCTGGCTCGTATCCGGGCCAGGAGGAATGTAGCGGTCGCTATAGAGTTCGTGCTGTGCGTCGTGGACGACCTCTACCTGCTCGACCGTGAGTCCGCCTCGGTTGTTACCGAGCAATTCGCCCGCGATCCACCACGGAGTCAGGTAGAGCGAGGCGGCCAGCTGCCTGCGGGCGCGGATCAGGCTGGCCATCGTCCGGATCGCTGTCGCGATTTCTTCGTCCGTGGCATCAGGCGACGTCGGCGCGTTCCTGGCCACGCCCAGCGCGATGGAGAGCCGCTGGCGGTAGTCCTCCAGTTCTTCAGCGGCATTCGGCAGCACGCTCTCCACCTCTGCCGACAGCGCCGCCGCCAGGGCAAGCTGCCGCTGCCATTCGCGCCCCGCGGCGGCGCGCACCGCGGCCGCCGCGGCCTCAAGCTCCTCGGCCGAGCGCCGGGCGAACGCCAGGTAGTCGCCCGGCTGCGTCTCGGCGGTCCCGGTGAAGCCCGCCCGGCTGAACTGGCGGCGTGTGGTTGTCTGCCAGGGAGTGACCTGGTAGGACTGGCCGATCGCCCGTTCGAGCCGATCAGCCCAGGGCGTCGGGTCCTGGGTCGCGCCCTTCCTGGCCTCGCCGAGGAGCGGCAGGAGCTGCTGAGCCCGGACGGCGAGTTCCCTGGCCCCGCTGACGCGCGCGACCGATGTAGCCGCGAGCACCTCGTTGCTGCCATCGTTCAGGGCATTTATCAGGTCAAGGGTCTTCGCCGTTGCCTGCGCCCGCGACATGGGCGTCGACCCCGGCAGCGGGCGCAGGTCGTCAGTACGCGCCGGGATCTTCTTCGCAAGCTCGTCCCGTTCCTTTGGGCTACCGACGCGCGGCAGCAGACGCCGGGCCGCGTTGCCCCGGCTGACCGCGGCCGTCCAGCGGTTCTCCAGGTCACGGCCGGCCTCGTCCAGAACCCGATCGAAGGTGGCACGGGCCTTCGCCTCGGCGTCGGCCATCGCGTCGACGCGCCTGCTGATGTCTTCGATGGCCGTCAGTTCCAGCTCCGCCATCGAGCGCGGTGCGCTCTCGGCGGTCGCATCCTCGCTGGACCGCCGCGAAAGTTCGCTGAGAATCGCGGGCAGGTCAGCTCGCCATTCACCGACATAGGGAAGCAGGATCTGGGTCGCGCTGGTCAGTTCCCGCACCGCGGTTGACCGTTTCTTAAGCTCAGCGGAAATCTCATCGAGAAGCTGGCTGATCAGATCGGCAGCGGCGGCCATCGTGCCCGGCGGAGGCTCGGCAACCTCAAGCGCCTGCCCGACCGCCTCCGCCTCCGTGACATCGCCGGGAGCGGCGGCCGGTACCGCCGGGGCGTCCTGCCTGGCCTTGCCCAGTTCCGAGGTCGCGTCGCTGACGCGGGATCCGGGCAGGCCTGACCTCGGCAGCAGCGCGAGCACGGCCTGGATCTTGGCGGAATCGTCGGCACCGCGAGCATGACGTGATTCAAGCTCGCCCTTGGCAGCGCCGGCGACGGCAGCGGTGGCGCGGCCCAGATCGGCCAGCGGCTGCCGGGCCGCCTCCGCGGCCGCCAGAGCGGCCTCGACGTCAGCCGACTCATCGGGCAGCTCGGACAAGCCGGTCAGAGCTCGTCCGGCGGCATCGATCGCCGCGTCGAGGTTCGATATCGCTGCTTCAGGCACCCGCGCTCGCCGCTGCGGCGACGCCAGGGCTCTCGTGGCCCTGGCCAGCTCTATGGCCTCCGCCAGGCGCTTTCGCATTCGCGTCGTGGCGTCGGCGAGTTCGCGTTGCGTCAGCGCTTCCAGCCTGGTCACCGCAGCTGCCGTCCTGACCAGCTCAGGCAGCGCGCCGGTCCCGCCGCCCGGCGTCAGGCTGAGTGCGACCATGGCATTCTCAATCTCGTCAAGCGCGGCGCGCAGCGACGGACCTTCCGCCGGCGCAGTGGACGCAAGCCAGGCCAGCACCTCGGCCGCGAGGATCCTGGCCGTCGCCGCGCGCTCCCGCACGACCTCGCTGGTCTCCCCCGTCATCGCGGTCAGGACGGCGCGCAGGGCGGCCACCGCCGCCTCGGCCTTCCGGATGGCGTCGATCTCGGCTGCCGTAACCAGCGAAGATCCCGGCTGTGCGGACGGGAGCGCGTTGAGGACGTCAATCACGGCCGTCAAGCGTCCGGTCGCGATGCGCTGGCGCTCATTGCCGCTGTACCGCAGCAGCCCCTCTGCCTGCTCGGCCTGGATCATCGCGGTGCTGGCATCCGCCAGCACCGCGTCCCTCGCCGCTTCGAGGATCGCTTCCAGTGCCGCCGTAAGCTCGTCAAGCAACCCCTGCCTGGCCACTGCCGCGCCGTCAGTCAGGGCCGCCGGGAGGTCGCCTGCCTCGTCCAGGTCCCGCCCGGCCCGGTCGATCCGGGCACTAAGGCCGGGCTGCGCCGAACCAGCGAGAGACAGCAACTCCCGCACCGGCCCGCGCATGCCCCGCAGGTCGGACGCGATCTGCCGCGCTTCGGGTGACCACGCGGCGACCAGGTCGGCGATGGCTTCTTCGAGTTCCTCAGCGGCATCAGGCACCGCCGCCAGCGCGCCGCCGGCCGTCCTCAGCTCCTCGGCGGTCCGAAGTCGCGGCCACGAGTCTGGCCCGTCCGGCCCGAGCTCACGGGCTGGCCATGAACTAGGCACGGCCAGCTCCAGCCGCTGAGCCGCCCCGTCGAGGCGGGCAGTGCGCGCATCCCGGCCGGCGACGTGCGGTAGCAGCGCCCGGACCGCCTTGGCTCGGTCCCTGAGGTCACGCTGCCGCTCGTGCAGGTCGCGAAGCTGCTCGCGCGGGAGGGCGACGGCGGCGAGAGCGGCCTCAAGTAGCGTCAGCAGCTTAGCTCTGGCGTACACGCGGGTTACGGCGTCCGGCGTGGCGTCCGGCGTCTCTGGCAGGGGCGGCCCGGCCATCAGCCGGTCGTACGCTCCCTGAAGTGCGGCCGCATCCTGAACCGGCACTTGGCCCGGCCGCATCCGCAGCACGGCGGCGGCCCGGCTGACCGCCGCATCACGCTCCCTGAGGCTCTGCGTGGCAGCGGCGAGCGCCCTATTCGCGCTGGCGGTCAGCTCCGCCGCTCTGAGCAGCACCTCCCTGAAATTCTCGGCCCGCTTGTCCTGCTCGGCCCTCGACACCGATTGGTCGAGAAGAATGCCCGTGTTCCGCAGGTCCTCATTTCTGGCGCTCGCCTCGTCACCGGGCAACCCGATGGCGTCGTCCGTCAGCAACGCCCGTGCTGCCGTGGCAAGCGCGCTGGCAGAGTCCGCAACCTGCTCCCAGGCGGCGCTGACAGCGTTGCCCGCGAGCCAATCGAGCTTAGATACCGCGGCCCGCAAATCACGTTCCTCGACCTCGCGCTGGTCAAGCACACCCTCCATTTCCGTGATGCCCTGAGCCGCCACAGGACTCGCCATGATCGCCTCGGACTGCCGCATCACCTCGTCCGCCTGCGCCCGCAGGCCCGCCATCATGTCCTGGTCGCCGAGGTGCGGTAGCAGCAGCCTCGCCTGCGCGGCCCGATCGATCGCCTCGTCATGCCCGGCGGCCGCCTCACGGTCGACCACCTGAGCGATCAGCGTCTTGATGACGCTCGTATGCTTCTCGAGTTCACCGGGCAGAGCCTGGAAGGCCCGCACGTAGGACTCCGGGCTGAGGAGGGGGTCCGCTGGCGTGCCTACATACGGATCCCCGTACTGAACCTTGACCGACAGGGCATCGAGGCCCTTCAGCGCTTCGAAGAGGAGCACCACGAAGTGATCTCGCTGCCGGCCCGCGCGTTCCGGCAGCTTTCCGGCCCGCCGGGCCAGCGACCTGATGTCGGCTAGTTCACTCAGCCGGTTTAGCTGGAAGATTCTGAGGAAGCCCTGTGTGTACTCCTCGCGAGCCGAGATCTGAGGCGAGAGCCTCACCCGCTCGCTGGCGGCGTGCATTACCCCGGCCAGATTCTCCGGCCGCAAGTCGGGCCAGTCAGGCACGCTCGCACCGGCAACCAGGACGTCAAGGCGGGCCGGCGACTCTGAGTAACTTTTCATGAGCCCGGCTACGTTCTGGATCAGCTGCTGGTTCCTGGCCTCCCATTGCCGCACCTCATCGGCGATGCGCCCGGCATAACGGTAGATGTCCGCTACGGCGGCATCGACCATGTTCCGCTCATCATTAAGCTGCGCCGCCGGGGTGTTATGACCGGACGGCGGCGATTGCATGATGTTTGACCAGTATTGCCAAAGAACGTTCCTCAGCTCAGTCGCTCTGGCCGTGTCGAGGACAAACTGGCCAGGAGACCCGGTCCAGGGCAGCATGGCCTGGGCCATTTCGAAGATGGCGTCGGCGTCGAAGATCTGGCGCCTCAGCCCGGCTACGGCCGCTGCGTGGACGGCCCGGCTGGACTTCTCGAGTTCCTCTACCGCGCGCAGGCCCATCTCCACCGGGTCGGTGAACGACGGCGTGCCTGGCTCCGGAAGCGAGGCGGTCCTGAGCGCCCGGGCGAACTCCTCGACCTCCTCCTCGGCCGCGCGGAGCCGCAATCCCAGTTCCTCGCGCTCCTGCGGCACGGCGATCTGCGTATGGAGCAGCCAGACCTCTTTGGCGAGCGCCAGCGCCTTGTCCGCCCGCTGCCGCAGTTCCCGAACGCGTCCGGCGAGCACCGCCGCCAGTTCGGCATCGACCTTCGCGAACAGCGGCTTGAGCTCGTCCAGGCGGTGCCCGGCCGCCTCCACCTGGGCCGCGGTCACCGGCGGCCGGACCGGGACCGTGCCCACGTCGGACACTGCCTGGTCAAGACGGTCGAGCATGTCCGTGAGCTCATCCGTCAGTCTGACAGCGGCGGGGGGCTGGCGACGCTCTCGCCGGGCATCGGTCACCTGCTGCCATTCGGCGTACTCCGTTGGCAGCAACCGCTGCACTACGCTCATGGCGCCGGCCCGCCGGCGCCATTCGGCGAACGCGGCGGTTACCATCGCGCCGACCGCATCCCCGACCCGCCCGGCCGCGACCTCGAACTCCCTCATCGTTTGCTCGGTCCCCGCCCAGCCAGCCGCCGCGGGCGCCGAGGCGGGCGGAGCCGCGACCGCCCGCATCTCGCCGTCGGCTTGGTCCAGCGCGTCCTTCAGCCGGTTCAGGTCTGCTCCCGCATGCGGCTGAATGAGCCTCGCGGCCCCGGCCAGCTGCTGCGCGGCGCGTACACCGCGCTGCCATCGCGCGATCGCGTCCGGCGCGTCCTGCGGGCCGAGCACGCCGACCTGAACGTCGCGGCTGGGAGGCGAGACCTCGCCGGGACGGGCGCCCAGCGCCAGGTTCAGCGTCAGCTGAGCGTTGACGTCCGCGATCGCCGCGGCCAGGGTGCGGCCAGACACCAGCACTGGCTCCCGCTGCGCCGATGGCGGGTAGACCAGCGACCACTGGCCTTCCGCGACCACCGTTCCGGCCTGCGTAATGGCGTAAGGCGAATCAAAGCTGAGCACCGGCCGGTCGTGCGCCGCCGCCGTCGCCACGGCGGGCGAGAAGGCATGGCCGGGCGGCGTCACGGTGCCGTAGGGCGTGAGCAGGACGATGACGGTGTCCCTGGTCGGCCGCCGAGGCCCGGGCGGCGGCTGCTCCTCCTTGTCCAGACCCTCAGCGGGCTCGGGCGGCAGGCTGGCCAGGCGCCGGCCGAGCGGGACGGCGAGCTCGTAGGCATCGAATTCGCGGTGACCGACCTGGAACAGGCCGTAGGCATGCTCGGCCTGAATGACGAAGCCGCCGCCCAGGGACGGGACGGAGGACGCCGCCGCGATCCTGTCGGTGATCTCCTCGTCGGTGGCCAAGACTCCCGGAGCGGCTTTCCTCGGGTAGTGGGTGCCGGAGATCACTGGCCGGCCTCCCCAGTGATGCTGGCCCTTGGCCACGCTCATGGCCGAGCTCAGGGCTAGCTGCACGGCGGACCGCACCAGGAAAGAGACCTTGGTCTCCCCGCCCCCGTATTCGATCCAGTCCCGCTTGTTCCTCGCCTTCAGCGTGAACGTGACCTTCGCATCCGCCCAGACCGTCGGGAAGTTCTCGGTGACGGCCTTGGCGTCCACTCGCGTCACCGTTTGCAGGCGCGCGGCCGACGATCTTGTCGTGCTGAAGCTGACCGACGGGTCAATGATGCCGGTGACAATCTGCCGCTGCGGGGCGACCGGATCGGTCAGCGACAAGTCGCCGGTATTGAGCTGGCCGCCGAGACCGGCATCCCACGTCTCGCCGGTCGTCCTGTTCTTCTGGCTGCCGAACTCATCGATTCCGTAATTGATCGACTCAAAGGTGGTCCCTGAGTGGCCGCCATTATGAGGGTTACCGAGCTCGACCTCGATCCTGGAAATTCCCTGGATATCAGAAACCGGACCGCCTTCCTCCTGCGTCGCCGGCATTTCCAGGCCGCCGCCGCTGGCCAGCAGGTTCGGCAGCTCAGAGGTCATGCTGGGAGCCCCGAAATACCTGAACAGCATGTCGCTGGCCAGGCCAGTCTCGACCAGCGTCGCGCCCAGCTTGCTGTGCGTCCCCATGCTGGCCCGCTGGCCCGGAGGTACCCACATCCCGGCCGCTTCCGGCACGATCGCCGGCTGGCCGTTGCCGCCCGGAGCGCGTGTCTCGCCGACCGCCCACGCGTCGATTTCCTCGGCCAGAATCCGCAGCTTCATGTGATCCCATCCGAGCGCGAACGCCCGGCGCTCAAAAAAGTCTTCCTTCACCAGGTCAAGCGGCCGCGCGAAGTCAGCGCCGAGCGGCACTTGCTCGACCGCGGCGACGTCGCCTTCAGGCACGACAGGCAGGTCCTCGTCGTAGATCAGGTCTCGCGTGATGATCGCCCGTTTTTTCAGCAGGACCCGGCGAGATTGGACAGTACTGCCGCTCCTGGTCCACACCCAGCTCCACATGCCGGGCTCTTTCTCTCCCCTGGCTGCGCGAGACCGCAGGCCTGTCCCCTTGAGCTGCCGGGAGCTGAAACGCCCTATGTTGGCGGTCAGGCCGTGAATGACTGCCTTGGTAAAGCGGGAAAGCCAGGTTTCCTTCCAGGCTCTTATCCCCACCTCATAGTCGAACGAATAGATGTCGTGCGGACCCCATTTGAAGCCGGTTTCGCGCTTCAGCTCGGTTCTCTGAGTTGAACTGCCGCGCGTAGTGAACTGGCTGACCTCCGCCGCGACCGGGTCTATGACAAAGGTGCGAAGGACGGTCGGGTGCAAACCGGGTCCGCCCGATTCACCGCCGGCCAGGCCGCTGAGTCCCGTCGTGACGCCCGTTCCCCCCGGCTGCGGCGCATCCCCGTACCCGCTGCCTGACGTGCGCGAGCGGGCCTGGTTATCGGTGTTCTGGTAGAAGTGGTGGCGTACGACGTTCCCGCTCGGCCGGTGCTCAAGGTGGGTCCCTCCCGTGCCATGGGGATCATTAGTGCCGCGCAACTCCAGGACCAGCGACTGGTTGAACCCCGGTCCTGACCTGGTGAGCCGCATCCGCAATCCCGTGCTCTCCAGCTGATCGATCATCTTCACCAGGCTTACCAGGTTAAGCACGGTGTCGAGCGAGCCCGATATTTCCTTCAGGGCGACACCGTCCCTGATCGTGACGTATGCATCGGCGAATTCTGGGAAGTGTTTACTCACCAGCTCACGCACAGCTTTAAGAACGGGATTCTCGTCCCCGATCAGGCCTTCTGACCCCTTTGTTTCAATGCTATTTGAAAGCAGGACGAGTCGATCGCCGAATCCCACCAGGTTGAATCTCAGGTATTCGCGGCCAGTCGGCGTCAGTCGGCTAAAGTTTAGTGTTACCTCTCGGTTTTTCTCAAGCGCTGCCGAGATCGCATCCGCCGTCGCGTTGCCCGCTTTGAGATCCCGTACCAGTCCAGTTACCGTTCGGCCCTTCGGCAGCGTCGCACTGAATGGCGCGTCGTTGAACCGCGGATAGCGTCCGCCCAGGATAGCCTCGAGCAGTTTCCCGCTTGACCCGTCGAAATCGTATTGCACGAAACCCGAGGATCCGGTTTCCGCATCGGGCTTTGCCGCCTCGGCGGGCTTGGCCGCGTCGGAAGGCTCAGCGAACCTGACGGTCTTGGGCGCGGCCGCGGTCTTCGGTACGGCCGCGGTCTCGCTCTCAGGCGGGTCAAGGACGATTGGCGAATCCGGGAGCGGCCACAGGTCCATGATCGCACCCTGCGGGGGAATGTGCGGCACAATGGGAATCCGGCGCTGGTCGCCTTTCCGCGCTCTTATTGTCGGAATGAGCCGCATCCGCGGAAGGGCCTCGGGACCAGGCGGTTGCCCGCCCGCCGGAAGGCTCCCGATCACCGCTATGGTGTCGGGATCGGCCCCTTCAGGTAGTTTAGCGACGTAGACGCTCTTCGCGTCCTTGAACCATCCCTGCTGATGCGAATAAGAATTCCATTCTTTCTGTGCGATCTCACCCGAAATATAACGGCGCGTCCGACTGTCCCAGGTTCCTCTCGGGTCCTTCGGCTCCTTCGCGTAGGTCAGGAAGCTCACGCCGGCTGGGATCTCGACTATGCTCTCGGCCCAGTCCGGCCCGCCCGGCTGGATCCAGCCTCGCGATAGCCATTTCGCCAGCTCAAGAGTGCCTTTCTTCAGGAAATTCTTGTCCACGGCCGTAGCCGTGATATGCCAGACCACAGGGCCCACGTTCTGAATATATTCATAGGTGCCCTGCAGTATCCGACCCGATGTCGGCGTGACAGAATTGGTCCTCGTCTTTGTCCGTGACCAGCTATGCCCGTAATTAAGGTTGAACGGCCACCTGATGCCGATCTTGCCGAAGACGAGCTGGAACGCGGCGACAAAGCCGCCTGACCACGTCGAGCTTTCCGAGCTGCCAAATTGCGTGTTACCCTCGGCGACGTTCATCTGGAACATCTTGAACGGAGATCCCACCGCCTTGGCGTCAACCGGGTAACCCTGAACCTTGAGGTGGACAACGCGATCGGCCCACCGGCCCTTTCCGACGAACCTTTCACTCATCGCCCCTGGCCGCAGGAAGTGCGCCGCCAGGTTTTCTTGGGTAGTCATTCTTTCCGGTAGATCGCCGATTGATTCGGTGTCCATTCCGAGTCGCCTCAGAATTTGCCTGATCTCGGCAGCAAGCTTGTGGCCGCCGAGAACCTCCGTGATCTGATCCCGCGAGGATATCCGTACGTTCTCGCGGTTACCGAGATAGGCGGTCATGTCGGTCAGCTCGATCTTGACGGCCGGCTTAAAGACCTTCTGTATACCCGTTCTCTCGAGCAGGAAGTGGCTGATGTGCTCCTTGCGCCTGGGCGGCGGGATCTTGCCCATCTGGTCAAGGGCGCGCCGGTCCGGTTTCTCTTTGAGCGTGAGATCCTCGTGGATGATGAACTGGACGGTCCCGATCAGATCGTCTTTCACCCTGACGTTGCCTGGCAGACCGGGCGCAGGCCCGGCCGGCTCAGCGCCAGCGGCGGTCTTAGTGAACTTCGTCTTGACCCTTCGGTAAAGCCGCTTCGCCCTGCGCCCCGCGCGCTTCGAGAGCCCGATGACCGCGGGTATCCACCTCGGCGGCATCTTGCTGGTCTCGGCCCGCACCCAGACGGTCAGCTCCCAGTGCCCGTTGTACTTGAACTTGACGACCGGCCCCCGGTGCAGCATGGCGTTCAGCGTGAAGCCGCTGATCCCGGTCGTGGTGGTGGTCGAGGCACTGTGTGACCCGCCGCCCGTGAGGCCGAGGCCGACGATCCGCGGCTGGCCGCTGACCGACAGGGAGCCGTCCGGAAGCGTTACCGGTGTCCTGAGGCCTATCTGGGCTCTGATCGCTCCCTCTACCCCGAGCGAACTGCCGATCGTCTTCTCGTCGAGGTGCCCGCCGAACGCCGACGGCATCATCTCCAGGGTGACGTCCGGTCCTGGCCGCGCATCCGCCGGCTCGGTGTCGTGGACGAACCTGGCGTTGACCGTGATGACCTCGAAGCCCTGGGGCGTCGCCCGCCAGATTTCTCGCGTCGTGCCGCCGAGACCGGCCAGCCACTGGTCGGTGGGCTCGAAATCTTCAGGGATGTTCCGAGGCTGGCCCGACAGGTCGTCACCCGCTTGCAGCGGCCCGCCCGCCTTGAGCGCGTCCGGGCTGAAGTCAGGGTTAAGCTGCTCCTGCAACTCGGCTAGCTCGAATTCCGACCACTCAGGGACCCAGGCGAGGGGCCGGTCGGTCTCTCTGATTAGGTTCAGCAACGCGGGCATCACCTGGTCCGAGTCGCCCACGTGATCGATCACGGCGAAGTCGGTGCCCCAGCCCGACGCCATCGTCGCCGACGGATAGCGTTCCTCGCCTGCCGGGAACGGCTGGCCGTCCTTCGGTTCCGCCTCGGCCGACTCACCAGCGGCTGCGGCTTTCATCCTGTGCAGGAGCCGCGGCACCTCGCTGTTGGGCACGCGGAAGTGAACGGTGATGACCTGGACGATGGGTACGGGCCAGCGACCTCCCTTGGCCGTCACGTTGACGACCACTTCTACTTGCGCGGCGAAGACCGTGCTTTCTTCCCATTTGACCTGGCCCCTGATGGAGCCGGAGCCTCGGATGCGGGTATTCGACCGATTGCTGGACGCCGAGCCCGCGCCCATGATCGAGGCTCCGAGCCCGGTAGCACCGCCGAGGGGCGCCGACGGGTCACCGAACGTGCGGGTGAACTGCGCGGAGAAGCCAAGCGAGACCGATCCGCCGTCATCCTCGCTCTCCTGCATGCTGGTGAAATGCTGGGCTTCTTCCTTGATCCCGGCCTCGGCCTCGTCCACCGCCTGGATGTTGAGCACCGTCCCATGCCACTTCAGGCGCACTTCCTTGCCGTCGTCACCCTTGATGAGCTGCGAGACAGCGCCAGGGCCCATGATCGAGCCGAACTGCCGCAGGTACGGCCTCTCGCCGATCGTCCGGCGCACGCCGTTCACGATCTCCTGGTCGAGCACCACCTTTCCGCGCTTCTTCCGCCCCAGTCCCCCCTCCAGGCGCCTGATGACCTGCTCGCGGATCCCGTCGAACCCGGCCGCCGACTGCGGCGTCATCAGGAAATGCGTCGGAATCGACCGGAGCTTCCGGCTCTGCTCCGCCGAGCGGGCAAGCTCCTCGGCGGTAGTACCCGCCTTCTCGCGCGGCACCGTCTCGTCATCCTCACCGGACGGGTCCGCTTCCAGCCGGACGCCGACCCTGCGCGAGTCCTTCATCCGGCGCGGCTTCTCACGGAATGCCCCTGGCGGGTCCCCTTCCTTTTTCACCGGAGTAAGTTCCTCGGGGAAACCGGCCCGCGCGACGACTTTCCTATCGTGCGTCGACGTCAGCCCGCCGCGCCGCACCTCGATCCTGATCGCCGCGTCCCTGAAGTTGAACCAGGTCGTCGCTCCCTCGAACCGGGTCGTGTTCTTCAGGCCCGCGACGCTGTCGTAGCCGCTCTTGTACTGGTAGCTGCTCCCTCCGGTCACTGACAGCCCGAGGTTCACGTTCCAGGGCTGGCCGGGAACACTGCCGAACGGGATGAGGACGTTGCCCGTGAGGGTGAGGCCGCGCCCGCCGCCCGCCGCCCGCCGCTGCTCAGAGATGTACTCATGGTCGGCCTCAACCGCCCAGTGCCGGCGGGTGCCGACGGGATTTCGCTCGGTCCGCACGCCTCGCAAGTGCTCGGCTAGGGTCAGGTCCCCCAGGTCGAGCTTGATGGTTACTTCCTCGGTCCCGATGGCGAAGGTCAGGCCCTCCCCGTCAAGCATCCGCTCGATGAAACCGTGACGGCCGCCGTCGGGACCTCGGTCGAGGATGAACTTCGTTACCCGGTCCGCCAGGGCGGCGCGCAGCCTGTCCCTGTCCGGGGCCGGAATCGCGGAAACAATCAGCTCCGCGATGCCGCGGGTGTCGCTGAGCAGCACATCGCCGAGCCGCACGAAGCGGCCCTGATGGCCAAGGGGGTACTGGCGGGCACCGCCGACGATCTCCCCGAAGCCGGGCGGCAACTCGCGGGCGGGCGACCGCTCAGCGAACTCCAGGTTTTCCTGCCCCTGCCGGATGCGGTACCTGGCCCGGCGGGTTGTCCATTCGTAGTGGCGGCGCAGTCCCTCGGTCTCGTTGGCGGCCGCCTCGTTGGCGCGGTGGTCGGCGATGTCCAGGTAGCGCTTCTTCCCGAGCTTGGCTACCAGGTTTTCCAGTATCCGCCCGTGGGCCAGCCGGCCGATGTCGTCCTCGAGGGTTTCGATGCTGACCCCGGTCGCGGTCAGCGTGTCCCTGATGGCGCCCGGGCGTGAGGTGTCATTCCTCGCGACCGCGAGGGATCGCGCCATCCCGGCCAGCACCTTGGCGGTCGCGGCACTGTAGGCCGCTTCCTGGTGCTCCAATATCGCGGCGGCGATCGCCTTCCCGGCCTGGCCAGGCGGCATCCCGGTCACTGGCGTCGCGTCGCGCACCGCGTTGAGGTACTCCTGCTGAAGCGCCTCGATCTGATCCGTCAGGCTACCCGCGTCAGCCGCGTCGAAGACGCGCTCCAGCGCCTCTAGCTCGGCCAGGATCTCGTCCCGCACCTGCGCGCTCCCTGACAGCACCAGCTCGATGTCCGCTCGCGCGCGCTCCTGCGACTGGATGAGCAGATCGTCGTAGCCCGCGAGTACCTGCTCGCCCGTCCGCGCCAAGTAGGCCATTTCCGCTGCTCGTCCCACCGACGCCGGCTCGCCGAACCCGGGCGGCAGCGGTGCTCTCCTGGCCTCCTGCTCGGCGAGCCGCTCCCCGCCTGGCGTGAAGGGCGCCGTCCACGGGAACCGCTCCTTCAGCGCCTGCTCGCGGATCTCCGCCTGGCGTTCAGGGGTTGCCTCAGGTTCGGCCGCGAGCCGCTCCGCGATCAGTGCCTGCACCTGCGAACCAGGATCGATCGGCAGTGCGGGCTTGACCGCGCCCGGCCTGACCTGCATGGCCGGGATATAGCGGTACCAGGCGAGGCTGAGCAGGAGGTACGGGTTTCCGTTCGTATCGCCGGCTCGCAGGCCGCCGGGCGTGCCGAACTGCGAGACCTCGCCGAGCTCGCCGATCGTGGCCAGATCGAGGCCGAACGCGTCCGCGACCGCGTTAAGTATCAGCGGTGCCCGCCGCCTGGTCTGCCACGGCACGGGCTCCGTCAGGTCGGCCAGCGCAGCGGCCGGGGAGCTGTACTGCTGGGTGAGCCACAGGTACCGGGAACTCCCGGAAGCCATGTCCGCCGAGACCGCAGCAACGACCCGCGCCTGGACCTCTGGAATCGTGGGGAGCTCGGAGAGCCCGAGCACTCGCTGCAGGTGCTCTCCCGCGAGCGCGATGAGCGACTCGTAGATGCCGTCATCGCCGTCGGCGGTATCGGCACGGGCCTCGTCCGCGCTCCTGACGCCGTATCCAAGGGCGTTCAGGGTCGAGACCTGGGCCGGCGTCAAGCTGAAGCAGAAGCCGACCGGCTGGTCCGGCGGCTCATGCGAGTTCGGGAGTGGCTTCGCGCCGATCGACGCGAGTGCCTCGTCAAGGTACGGCGTTCCCAGCGCGCACCACTGCCCGTCCTCGAATACCACCCAGTCACCGTTTGGCTCAGGCGCTCCGTTCTTCCAGGTGCCCGCGATGACCCTCGCGCGATAGATCTTCTTGCCGTCCGGCCCGGTGACCTCTTCCCTAGTCATGATCGCGTCGCCGCGCGGCACGATTATCCGGTGCGAGAACCCCGTGACCTCGTGCACCCGAGCCGCCAGCGAGTCACCAGGGTCATCGTCCGCGCCCAGCAGGCCGGCTGCCCCGCACACCAGCATGATCGCGCCGGCCCGAGGCGAGCCGGCTCTCGGTACGCCGCCGGGGTAGTCGGCCGCGACGGTCAGGCCGAGCCGCCGTGCGACGGCCAGGGCATCCAGGTCGCGATCGCCATCGACGACGGCGCCGTCACGAATGTGGGCCGTGAACCTGATGAGCTCGACTCCGTCGATTTCAGCGCGCGGGACCGCCCGCGCCGCCTGGGCGTGCAGGTGAACGTCGCGCGAACCCCGCAGATACACTGCTGAAGAGTCACCGTCGCCAGGCGCGTCCTTCACCGCCGGGGCGAGGGAGCTAGCCTGACTGACCGTTGCCAGTTCCCGCCTGAACCGGCTGGCCAGGTCCGCCATCATCGAGACGTGCGACATGGCCGAGATCCAGGCGCCGAACTCAGGGATCCGCTCGCGAACCGCGGTCTCGTAAGCGCCGGCTCCCGCCGCCTCGGTCGCCGCCTTCGCGCCGAGCACGGCGGCCTCATACGCCGCGTTGTAGCCGATCTGCTCCTGCTGTACCTCACGCGGGTCATCGGACTCGCGCGGCGAAGGGATCTTGTCGACGACGGCGGCCAGGTGACTCAGGTAGGCCTGATTCGCGGCTGCCTGCGACTCGTCGTGGACCGCCTGCAAGAAAGCCCTGATCTCGGTGGTGGCGCCAGCAGCCGGCGCGGGCTCGCCCGGTCGGCCGGTCCGGATCGCGTCGATGTCGTCTGCCAGTTCGCCAAGCACCCTGACATGCGCGGCGATGAAAGCCCTCAGTTCGCTGGCGGCACGCTCATTCGCGCGAGCCTGCTGCGCCTGCTCCTCCGTCAGGCCCGCCACGGGGACCGAGAGTTCTACGGCGCGCAGATACTCCAGGACAAGCTGCTGGGCGCGAGGCCCGCGCGTATCCACGGTCGCGTGCACGCGCTCCAGAACGTCCAGCTTGTCGAGGATGTCCGAGATACTCTGCGCATCAGGGCCGGACGGCGACTGGCGCGCGGAGAGCACCTGGACTATGTCCTCCTCAAGATCGAGGGCGAACTCGGCCACCATGGTCTCGGCGACCGCGCCGGACAACGTCGACATCGCCAGGTGGTTCATCTCGGCCACCAGGTCCGCGGGCGGGGGCGGGCTCACTTCCGACGTCGGCGGCGGGGCCGGCGCGGCGGGCGCGGCCTCGGGCTTGACGTCCGGCGCCCACTGGACCTTCTTCGCCTGACCGCCGGCCGGCTTCGTCTTGCGCAGGATGCCCTTGGGCGCGGGCGCGGGGGCGGCAGGCTCCGGCTTCGGCGCCAGTTTCTTTTCGGCCTCATACGACGCCGTCAAGGCATCCGCGATCGTCCGCCTGATCCCGAACGCGACATATGCCTCGTAACCCGCCTGATCATCTCCCCAGCCGTCACGGGTTTCCAGAGCGTCGAGCTCAGCCGAGGCGGCGAGCTCACTGACCCAGGCGCGGCGCTCAGGCACCGTCGAAGGACCGGCCGGAGGGCTGATGGCCGCGGATCCTGCTAGACCTGCCAGCCACTGCGGCCAGCTTTCCTCCGGCCGGTCTGCGCCCAGCTCGGAGAGAAGCTGGCTCCATCCCTGCCGGCGGAGTTCCCTGGCGTGCCACCAGACGTAGGAGGCCAGACCCCGCTGATGGGACTGCTCCCGATCCAGGTACGCACCTCTGGCGTGAGCGATGCCGTCGGCCACGTAATTGTTCACCCAGGCGTGCGCGTCGGCGAGCGACCTGGGACCCGCCATTGCGGCTGCCCTAGGGGTCGGATGCTCGGCGCGGCCATCGGCCAGGAACTTGCGCCACTGCTGCTCGAGCCCGGTGAGGTCACGATCGGCTGTTAGCGGCGCCGGCCGGCGGCGGCTGCGCGCTTCCGCCTCCGCCAGCACCTGCTCGGCGGATCGCTTCTCCTCCTGGTGCTGCGGGGCCGCTAGCGCCGCCGCCTCCGCCAGAAGCTCCCTGTCAACCCGTGCCTGCGCTTCGCGCTGCGTGGCGTCAAGCGCCTGCGCGTGCGCCCGCAATTTCCTGGCCTCGCGCACTTGCTCTTGCGTTTGCTGCGAACGGCGCAGCTGTTCACCAGGCAGCCGACTGAGCAGCGAATCGATCTCTGCCTTCAGCTTCGGCAGCCGGCGCGCGGCCCGCTGGACCCGGTCGAACCGGGCGGCGGACTGGTCGGATGACTCAGTGGCGGGCGACGGCTCGGCCAGAAGGCTCTCCAGCCGCCGCACCCTCGACTCGAGCGTCGCGAGCCGGTCCAGGTCCTGCTGTTTCTCGATCTCGCGGCTCCGGTCCTCTGGCTGCTTCATCCACCGTTTAAAGGCCGAAACCAGATCCTTGGCTTCACTGTGGTTCTCCTTGGCCGGCGTCTCCTCGGCCTGTGTCTCCTCGGCCTGCGCGACCTCCACCTGGGCAACATCAACCTGCGCGACATCAGCCAGCTGGGTAGCCGTAGCAGGCAGCTCCTCAGCAGTGCCGAGCAGATTCCCGGTTCCGGCAAACGGCTCAGGCGGGACCGCCGAATCAACCTGGCTCGATTCTTCCGTCGCCGTGTCCAGCGGATCGGCCAGCATCGTGCCGTTGTTGTTAATCAGGCTCTCTGGCAGTCCGCGTCGGGGGTCAGGCCGCGGCTTGGACCCGGCGGGCGCGAAACTGCCCGAGCCCGAGATCCTGAACCCGTGGACGTTGCCATTAGCTGCGGTGCCAAGGCCCGGCTCCGGCAGCTCGATGCTGTCAAAACCGTGCACGTTGCCATGCGGTCCGGTGCCGGCCCCGAGTTGCCCGGGCCTGGCCAGCTCGCCGCCCGCCAGCTCGTCGGCCTTGTCCTCGGTGCTGCCATCGAGGATCAGTGGCAGCAGTTCGGTAAACTCGGCGCGCTCTTCCTGCCTGCTCCGGGAGCGGTCGAGGATGGCACTGATGTGCGACGGCGGCCTGGGCGGCCCGGCCTCGGTGGTGAGCCAAGAAATTTCTTGCACTACCTGTCGCAGGTGAATGCCCAGCGCAGCGGCGAGCATCTGCGACGCAAGTACCGGCGAAACGACCGCTTCCGCGATCGCGTCTTCGAGCTGCTGCCTTTCTTGCCGCAGCGTCGCCAGCGCCAGGTCGCTCTCCTTCATCCTGGCGGCAATGACGGCGGCCCGCCGGGCTGATCTCTCAGGGGTCGCTGGGTACTCGATCGCACGGGCGCGAGCCCATTCCGCCTTCTGGGCTGCGCTGAACTGGTCCGCCGACCGGTAGGTCAGGACCAGGTCAGCGGTCTGGGCGGTCAGCTTCTGCCGCCGCCGCGCCTGCAGTTCCCCTTCTTCGCCGGTTGCCGCGCCGGAACCGACCTTTCCCTTCAGGCCAGTCACCGCCGCCAGCAGGGCAGTCAGGTCTTCTGATCCCGCCGCATCAGGGAAGGCGGAAAGAACCCGTTCGGCCCACTGCTCGGGGGTGGGCTCATCCCCGCTGTCCGCGGCCTTGCTGTCCGCAGGCTTTTCAGCCGTCGCTACGGTCTGTACGGTCTGTGTCCGCCGGGCGGGCCCGGATGGCCGCAACTCAGCGATCTCGGCTTCTACCAGGCTGAGCTGTTCCCGCCGGGCCTGATCATCGGGGCGGGGGCCGAGCTGGCCGCGCAGGTCAGCGCGCATGGCGTCGAGAATCCTCAGCCACGTCTCGCCATGGCGGTTCACGAGCTCGGCGATCAGCGCCTCCACCTCGGCCAGCCGCCTGCTTACCACCTCGTCGCCTGGACTGCTCAGCAGCCGCTCCCGCAGCTCCGAGCGCTTGGCTACGGCCTTCTGCTTGCGCTTGAACGTGTCCTGCGCGACCTTCGCCTCAGCGACCCGTTTCGCCGCTGCCTTCCTGGCTGTTTCTTGTTGTTCTTCTTCGCGGGCCATGCTCACGTGCTGGGCCTCGGTGAGCCGGCGAGGCTTCTTGCCGGTCTGCGCCGCACGCTGGTCATGAGCGAGCTGCCTTCTGGTGCGAGCAGCCTGGCTCAGCGGATCCCGCACCGCGCCCCGGCTCCCTTCAGCCTGCCCGAGCATGCTGATCTGGAGCCTGACCTGCCGTATTTCGCTGCGAAGCTCCTCGGAGCGCCCGTCGGCGGGCGACTGCGTCAGCTCATGAAGCTTTATTTCGAGCGCGAGCCGTGCGAGGTCGTTGCCGACCTCCGCCAGCTGGACGTCAAGCCCGGCATCGCCGGGCGGCTGCTGATGACGTAGCTCCTGAAGTTCGGTGAGCTGCCGCTGCTTGTCCTCAAGCCGCCGCAACCGTGACCTTTTCTCCAGCGCCGCGCGCGCTTCAATATTGGCGGCCGCCTGCCTGGCCCATCTGGCCTCGTCCTGCCTGCGGGCCGGTGCGGGCTTCGGCCGCGGCTCCGGCTGCTCGTCGGCGACCTGCGTGAACCTGGCGAGGTCGGAGTCGACGCGCTTCAATCGCGCCTCGAGCATCAGCCGCTGTCCGTGCGTAAGCGGTTCGGGCATTGTCGGTCCCAGCCGCTCCGTGAGCCTGATCCGCTGGGCCTGGAGCAGCTTCAGCCAGGCGGCACGATTGCTCGCCACGAGCCCGGCGATATCGCCCTCAAGCTGCCCGATCTGCGCTAGCGCGCGTCGCCTGTCCAGTTTGCGCTGCTCAAGCCGCAGCTTCTTGCTCTCCCGCTGGCGCTCCTGCTTGATCTCCTCCTGCCTGCGGAGCCATTTCTCGTTCAGCCGCTGCTGCTCCATCAGCAGCCACTCCTGCGTTCCCCTGGCCGGCTCGGCCTGGCTTTCCGCAGGCCGGCCTTTGCCGGTACTTCCGGCTGGGGAAGCTCCGCCTCTGCGAGGTCAAGCACCATGGTGCTTTCGTGACTGAGTCCCGCCGTCAGGCTGGCCAGCTCGGCCTCCAGCTTCAGCAGTCGATTGAACGCCAGGCGTGCCGCCTTTGCCTCACGGGCCTCCCTGGCCCGGCGGCTGGCTTCCGCTCGCGCCTGCGCCGGCACCTGCACCGGTGCTGCTGCCGGAGCCTGCGGCGCCGTATACCGCGCGGTCCGCACGGACGGCGACCACCGGAGGGCGGTCAGCAGCCTGACCAGCCGGTCCGCCGCGATGGATGCCGACTCGGGCACCGGCACTTCCCGGCTGAGCGCGTCTTGGATAGCGGTCAGCGACGACGCGGCCAGCGCCCGCTGAGGCGGCGGGAGGGCAACGAGCCTTTGCCCGATGCCGGTGATTGCGGTGACAGGAAGCGCGCCGATCGCGGCGGCAACCTGGCCGAGATGCTGGCCGGCCAGCACGGCCGCCAGGCCGAAGCCCGCTAGCTCCTCGCTGACCTGACCCAGGCTGAAGACGGCGTCCGGCTGGCCACCCGCTGCCGACGCTGTCTGAGTGAATTCTGGCGCGGATTCTGGCGCGGTTTCCGGCGACCGCCGGGTACCCGAGCTCTCCCCGGCCCCGGCCCCAGGTGCACTGCCGTCCCTGCCTTCAGGTGAGCGGCGGCCTGCTGCCAATCCGCTCGCGCGAGCGGCGGAGAATTGCTGAGCCGCCCGCCAGGCGCCCTCAGGATCTGTGATGCCCCAGGCGGCCAGCGAATGTTCCGCGGCGCTGAGCCGCGCCGCCGCGAGCCCGTGCTCCTGTTCCCCGGCCTCCTCGTGCCCCAGCCTTGCCTGGGCGTACGCCGCGTACGCCGCAGGCCGGTCAGGCGGGAAACCTTCCGGCTGCTTGTCCAGGTTCGGCGGCGGCGAGTTACCGGCGAGCTGGTCAAGCTCCGCCTGCCACTGCTCACGGTAAGCGGCCCACTTCTGCATCAGCCGCGCTCCGTCGCCCGAGCGGCCGGCCGCTATCTTCGGCAGGTCCGCGTCATTGTCGTCGCCGGGCGGACGGGGCGGACGGGCGGACCGCGGGGCCGGCGGGGCCGGCGCGCTGTTGGAACCTGGGGGGGCGGGGGGGCCGGCGGGCGGGGCGTTGGGCAGATACGGGCTGTGCAGGCCCATCCGCAGCGCGCCCTCGGTTTGCAGCGCGGGGACCAGTGCCCGCAGGTCGTGTTCGGCCTCGGCCAGCGTGTCGCGGGTTTCCGGTGTCGAGCTGGCCTGGTCGGCCTTGAACGCTCCGGTGTACTTGACGACCGCGAGTTCGACGTTCGGGTTGCGGGAGAGTTCGAAGGCGTCGTCGTCGGGTGAGAGGTAGTAGCTGACGCTTCCGGGGTCGCCGCTGCGGGCAGCGCGCTTCTCGGCCTGAATGTCGATGTCACGGGACACGCCTGAACGAGTCGTGACCCGGACGTGCAGCCCGCCGACCGCCTTGGCCTCGTCGCTGACCGGAATATCCACGCCTCGGGCGCCTTGCATGTTGATGACCAGCACCTGACCGGGCTTGCCTGCCTGCTCGACCACGGCCTTGAAGGCCGCTTCCCTGTTGGCGCCCCGGTCAAGGAACCACTCGGCATCGATCGCGGTGTGGGTCACGCCCATGTCGGTGAGCCTGCTGGAGATCCCAGCGACCAGGTCGTTGCGGTGGGCCAGGATGAGCTGAGGCTGGTTCTCCGCACTGGCCCGCATGTCGCGGGTGTGCTCGGCGATCGCGTCGAGCTTGGCGGCAAGATCAGAGCTGACGTGGTCGGCGGCGGTCAGGAGCCGGGAGTCGAAGTAGAGGGGAATGTCGGTGACCGTGTCAGAAAGGCCCTGCTCGGCGAACCGCTGGCCCTTTCCGTTCGCGGTGCCCGAGGCACCCGTCACCCGCCCGTAGATGTCCTTGGCGTACAACTGCTGCGCGGTGATGGTCTTGCTGCTTGACGGATCGTCGCGGATCGTCAGGCCGTGCTTGGCCTCGACCGCCTGGGCGAGCCCGCCGTTCCACCGGCTCTCCGTAGCGGTCTCCGGGTTGTAAAGAACCTCGTGAGTGGTCTGGTCGATGATGTAGATCTTCCCGCCGTACACCACGTAGTGGATGTTCTGGACGTACTCCAAGTGGGCGGTGGCGGCCATGTTCAGCCGGTGCTGCTCGGCCGCGGACAGCGGCCGGCCCAGCAGCTCCGCGGCCTTGGCCAGGCCGGTCTCCGTGAGCGCCACCGGCTCGCGGGAGCGCTCGGACGTGCGGCCGAAGTCGGCCTTGGTCAGTCCACCCGAGGCAAGATGGCCGGTGAGGAACGTGTTGGCGTCCGTCACCTCCGTCACGAGCTCTTCAGAAGCCGCACCCCCCACGCCCTCGGACAGGATGTAGCTGGTATTGGAATAGACGAACGCCTCGTCGATCTCATCCACGCTGGCGTGGATGACGGTGTGGCCGGAGGGCTTCTGGCCGGGCACCATGCCGGTCTTCAGGTCGGTGAACGCGACATCCTGGCTGGTGCCCACGTAGATGGTCGGCCTGCCATCCCTCGGGGCGGGCGGCAGCGCGTCGGAATTCATCCGGTGCACGTCGTAGCCCATCGGGGTCAGCAGGCTGACGTAGTGCTCGAATTCACGGTCGGCCAGGTTCGAGCGGGTGGTAATGACGTGTACGGAATCCACCCCCGGCAGCGCCGCCTGCCGGGCCGCGTCGACCAGGAACAGCCACGATTTGCCCTCGCCGGCCGCCATGTTGACGATGTGACCGACGCTGAGCTCTTGCGCGGCCGACATCTGCGTCCAGCGCAGCGACACCTCCTCGCGGCGCCGCACCCATTCATAGATTGCCGCGGCCGCGTCATCGGGCGAGCCCGCCAGCAGCCCGCGCAGGCCGTCGGTATCCAGGTTCATCAGCCGCTGGTTTTCAGGAACCTGGGGGCCCGAGCGGGCGGCCACGTCATGCAGCAGCCGTGCCGCCTCGTGGGCCTGGTTCGCACTCGCCAGCCACGCCTCATAAGTAGCCTGGTCCGTCTGAGGATGCTCGGTCCAGCTGTCCGCACGACCGGGATCAGGAAGGAAGACGCGCGGCTGCGGCAGCCGCCGGCCGTCCTGCGCCCGTACCTGCCGGTAGGCCACCGGGATGCCGTTGTCGAGCACGACTTCGTTTTCCCGGCTGAGGACGATCGCCGTCTTACCGTCCACCGACGGCAGCAGCGTCGTGTCGCCGATCTTGACCACCACGACCTCGCCTTGGCGCTCCCTGGCCGACGACCAGGCACCGTCAAGGCCACGTTCGTAGCTGACGCCACCGGGCAGCACCACAAGCCGCAGCTCACCCGAGCCGTCGAACACCGCCCTCGATCCCTCGGGCACGTCGACGACTGACGGCTTGCCGTCGGCACCAGGGCCGCGCTCAATCGCCCCGCCGTGCGGCGTCACGTACCAGCCGTCACGGTCGCGCGTCCACCGCGTACCCGCGGCGGACACCTCGGGCCGCTGCGGCGCGCCCATCAGCTGGCCGGACTCCTGACCGCGAACCTGCGAGGGCGCTGGCTGCCCGGGCACCGGCCGCCCTGGCTCCGGCCGCTCCGCTGTCACACCATGGGTGCCGCTGGCGGGCTGAGCGGGAGGCTCCCCGTCCTGGCCGGAAGAGTGCTGGGCAGTGTCGGACTGGACGGCCTGGTCGCCGGTCTTCTGGGCGTCGGCCTGGTCGTTGACTGCCGTGGGCTCGCTGGGCCGCTGGGTGACCTGAGCCTCCTGGACCGGTTGCACCGGCAAGTCGCCGCCAGCCGGAGCCTGACCGCCGGACTGAACCGACTGAACCGGCTCGACGGGCTGAACCAGTTCGGCCGGCTGCACCGGCTCGACGGGCTGCACCGGCGCTGCTGGCTGCACCAGCGCGGCTGGCCGTTCTGTCGCTGGCGGTACCAGCTGCTTGATGCCGGGCTGGACCCACGGCTGACCGGCAGAGTCCGCCTGAAGAGGCTCAGCAGACCCATCGCTTGCTGACGGCACCTCCGGCTTTTCATAGAGCGGCGGCTTCTCGTAGGGCGGCGGCTCCGAGATAGTGCCCGGCCGCGAGGCCTCGGTGACGGGCAGTTCCGGGGCAGTCTGGGGCGGCACGACGTATCCCGACATCGGTACTTGAGCAAGAACCGGCTTCCAGTACCCGTTCTGCTCGGGCGGCTCGCCGAGAGTAGGGACGTAGCCCGTGCGCAGCGCGATCTGGTACGCGGTGTCCGGCCCGGCCGGCACTCCCGCCGCTCGCAGCACCTGCAGTACGGGCGGCTCCGCTTCTTCGCCGGTCTTCACATCGACCGCCGGAGTACCGCCGCCGGACTTGTCGTCTACGGGACCCGTCACGGCGCCGGCCTGGTCATGCGCAGGAGCGCTGGCGATGTCGTTCAGCACGCCGGGGTTCACCCCACCCGGGCCTCGGGTCAGCAGTTCGTCGGCCGGCATCGTGACCGTCAGTTTCGGAAGCGGAGCCAGCTTCAGCGCCCCGGCCAGCCCGCCGCCGATCACTGCGGTCACGCCCTGCGCGGCACCGCCGGCGAAGGCTCCCCAGTCCCAGCTCCAGCCTTCGCCCCGCATCGCCTGGAATAGCGTCGAGTGGAACGCGTTGTGTACCCCGCCGATGCCCGCTCCGGTCGCGAAGTGCCCGGCACCCTGGATCAAGTCCTTGCCGGTGTCTCCCAGGGCCACGCCAAAGGTCTTGCCAAGCGCCAGGTCCGCGCCGGACACCAGCATGTGGCCGAGCCAGGCGCCCAGGACGCGATCAAGGGGAAGCAGCACAATGCCGAGCGCCCCGCCGAGCGCACCGACCTCCAGCATTTCCAGCGATTCATCCCAGTTCCACGACTGGTGCAGCTCGGCATCGAGGACGAGCTGATCGATGACATCAAGTGCTTCCTGGATCGCGACACTCATCACCATTGTCAGTGCCAGGTGCCGCAGGAGCTGGCCGATCAGCGTGTTGAGCAGGAACCTGACGATGATGAATTCCGCGGTCATTAGCTTCAGCCCGATCTCAGGCTGGAAATACGCGATGACCAGGTCGATCGCGATCGCCACCAGCAGCGAGGCCAGGATGACGATCGAGTTGACCTTCATCTGGAGGAACTGGTCACCGGTGTCCTCGGAGTACTCCGCTAGCTGCCGGTACTGACCGGATAGTGACGGCAGGTAATAAGGCGGCGCGGACGTCAGCGGCTCCATCGACGTGGCGAAGGCGACAGAGACCCCTGAGACCATGCCGAGCAGCACGCCCGTCACCGCGGCCGCGACCTGCGGGGTCAGATCAGCATCGATCCGCTGCGCCGCGTCAAGCAGCGCGTCGCGGGCCGCCAGCAGCGTGGCCAGCTTGCCCTCCGGCGGCCGCTGCCCGGTCAGGATGAAGAAAAGCTCGGCCGCTTCCGGTGAGAACTGCGGATCGTAGACCACGTGACCTCGCCCTGTCCCGGCCCGGTCAGGCAGCCTGGCGAGCGGTCAGATGCGCGGCGTACGACCGTGGCGCGCCTAGCTCGCTGCGCATCAGGCGCAGGGCGTAGAACGCCCGCGAGAACACCGTGCCTTCGGGAATGCCCAGCCACTCGGCAGTCTCCCTGGTCGAAAAGCCGTTCAGGTAGACATGCTCGAGCACAGCCCGGTGGTCAGGGCTCAGCCGGGCGAGCGCGCGCCGGACCTCCAGGGCTGTGATCACTGCGTCCGAGTGGTCTTCGACCAGAGCCAGCGACGCGCTGCTGTGCGCTATCTCGGCGGGTCGCGACTTGAGCATGCGGATCTTATCGACCGCGATGTTGTGCGCGACCTTCATCAGCCAGCCCCGGACCGACCCCTTATCCGGGCTGAATCTGGCGCAGTGACGCCACGCGCGCAGCATCGTTTCCTGAACGACGTCTTCGGCTAGATGACGGTCCCTCAGCAAATGGGTGACGTAGCTGAGGATGAAGGCCCCGTTGTCTTTGTAGAGCTGGGCGACCATTTCCTCGGCATCACGAGCGAGAATGCTCTCAGGAGATGTTTCGGGGTCGTCAACGGCCATCTTCGGTCTCCATTTCTCCCGGCCGTTCACCCGCAAGAGCACGGCCCTGGCTGTCGCCGAATGGCAACCTGGCCCCAGCTACGAGGCCGCGGCTGACCGGGGTTCATAATTCGCTCGCCCAGCCCCTGCACACTCCTGATATGAACCGTCGGGATACGGCCGGCGTAGGCCACTGATTGAGCGGTGCGCCGCGACTTCAACCGCCGGAGGCTTTCATGCCCGAGCTGAGTCCAGGAGCGGTGGCCACGTCCGCGGCCACCATGTCCAGGGATCTTGGGCGGCTGCGCTCGATCGGACGGCGGGCTTACCGGCTGGCCGGGGAGCGGCTGGCCGGGCCAGGCGCCGTGCTGACCGCCCTGGACACCGGGCAGTCAGCGTCGGCTCTCGCCGACGCCGACGTCATGAGCCAGGTAACGGGAACACTTCGTCAGGCCGCCTGGCAAGCTGAGCACGCCCGCGTACGGCACGCATGGCAGGTGCTGGCCGCCGATCAGGAGGTTCACGCGGCGCCCGAGATCGCGGCCGCGGCCGGAGCGGCCGCAGGTATCCGGCTCGTCGCTGCCGCGCTGCACAGCCAGGCGCGGGCGGCGGCCGCCGCCCGCTGGCGCTCCGCGCTAGCCGCCGACACGGACCTGGCCAGGGAGGTCAAGTCGATCCGCCGGCGGATCGGCCGCGCTCGCCCGATGGCTGGCGCCGCTGCCTGCCCCGTCGCCAACGACGACGCGGCCGCCAAGGTCGACGCGGCCGCCAAGGTCGCGACGCAGGTCATAGCCGAGGTTCAGGCTGGCCGCTGGCCCGCGCTGACCGCGAAGCTCGCTCTCCTCGAGGACGCGGCCTGCAAGGTCCAGGCAGCGGCCGGCGTCCGTGCCATAGCGGCGGCCCTGCCGCCCGGCCCGGCCTGTCACCACGCGGATCAGGATGACCGGCCACCTCAGGCCGACAAGGACCCGGCGGATGCCATACGGAGGCGCGCGCGGCAGGCGCAGTGGGAACAAGCCGAACGCGCCCGCGATCTCGTCAGCCGGCTGCGCGTGACCATGGCCGAGGCCGCCGGCCTTACCTCGCACGCCCGCCGGGGCGGCTGCGCCGCCGGTGAGACCACGACCGGCTGGCTGTCGCCGTCAGGCGAGGTGATACCCGACCTCACTGTCAGCTGGCTGCGCAAGCTCCTGGGCTACCGCGTGCTGTCTCCCGCCTTCGAGCAGGAACTTACCCGCCGGATGGGTCCCGATCCGTTCGGCCTGCGCCAGCTCCCGCCACCACCAGCCTTCCTGGCCGCCTGCAGCGCCGCTGACCTGCCTCCCGAGCACGTGGCCGCCTTCCTGCGGCGGATCAGCATTACCCGCGCCGCACCCGGCCCGGGCGACCTCACCCCCGCCGCGCTGGCCGCCGGCCAGACTCCGTCAGCCAGCACCAGAGGACCGCCGACCAGCAACGGTGGGACCAGCCGCCCGGCGCACCCCTGCTGCCAATGGTCACGAAGATCCCCCGCGTCATCCACGGCATCTGGCTCGGCGGACCAATCCCTGACCACGCCGCCATCCGCACCACTTTCGCGGACGCCGCCCGTCGTTACCGAGGTCTCGCGGACATCGCCATCTGGACCGACATCCCGCGCTCCGCCATTGATGCCGCGGACGCCGCCCGGCCGATCCGCGACACCGTGAGCTGGGCTCGCACCCACGGCCTTCACCTGATCAACGTCCACGAGGTCTTCCATGCCGACTGCCCCATGACCACTCACCCGCAGTTCACGGCCGAGCACGTCAAGCAGGTCCCCCGAGGCTATGCCGGCGCGAGCGACCATCTCCGCCTGGACATCATCTACCGCTTCGGCGGCATATACCTCGACGGAGACAACAGCCTCACCGCCACCTCAGAAAGCGATCCTTTTCCGGCCACCATTCCCGAGCTCCTGGACAGCGTCGCCGCCTCCGCCCACGCGTTCACGCCGCACATCCTGCCTAAAGGCGTCAACAACGACCTCATCGCCGCCCCCGCCCGTCATCCCGCCGTACTACTCTGGCTTCACCTCGCCAGAACCAAGTACCTGCTGACCCAGAAGGATCTTTACGGTGGGCTTAACCAGATGGCGCGGCATTTCGCGGGCCACAAGGGGCACCTGCTTCGGTACTCGGTCGTGCACAGAAGCGGTCGGGTGCACCACACTCTGCTCGCGTGCTCAACCTGCCACCGGATGATCCCCGGCTGGTGCGGGCGGATGAGGCGGTCAAGTACGGCAGCGAGCTGAGCTGGTCTCGCCGCACGGTTCCCGCGTCACCGGCTCCGCCCGGCCCCGACCAGGTCACCGCGATCTTGGCCCGCGTCATCACCACGCTGGCTCGCCAGCTCATCACGCGCCAGGGCGACCTGCACCTCACCGCCGTCGACCCAGTCATCGCTGCCCTGCCTGACCCTGACGCCGCCTAAACCGCCACCCTGACCATCTTGGGCGAGCTCGCCCAGGCCGAGGCCATCCCGTCCGTCCCCTCGGTCACCCAGTTCCGCCTGGACGACGACGGCACCCCCCGCCTCACGATCCTGCCTCAAGAAGCGGAAGCGCTGATCGAGCGCACCGCCGCCGCCACGGGCTGGCTGGGCGCTCCCCTGGCCGAACCCGGCCGCCCCGCCTGGCTGCTCGACGAGGCCGTCACGCCCGGCCGCCTGCGGCCCGCTTTTCTCAGCGCAGCCGTAGGCCGAGATCGGTGTTGACGTTATCCGACTTGGTGTAGAGAGACGCCGTGACCCGGAGGTTGGCCTCCGCCTGCTCCATTCCGCCCCCGACTCCGTCCAGCACCGTGCCGGCCGAATCCACCGCCGGGTGGAACTGGACGTCGAACTCCTTGCCGTAACTGTCATCACCGGCGATCGGCCTGAGGCCGGAGAGCCGGTCCGTCAGATCCCGCCTGATCCGGCGCGCCGTATCGGCGATACCTGAGAACTTCTCGCTCTCCGCCATGATGGTGGCCGGGCTAACGTCTAGCTGATCAGCCATGGTGTCCTCCTCGCTGGGTGGCGGACCGGCTTCCTTCGTCGGCCGGTCCGTGGGCTATCAGGTGCTGCGCCTTCCGCACCGCGTCGTCAAACATGCCGCCGAGGTTGGCCTTTCCTGAAAGCATGTCTTCCAGGCCAAGGCCCTCAGGGATGAACGAACGGTAGGCGCTTACCACCTGCTCCCTGGCCTGGGCTCGCGCCTTGCCGATCGTCTCGACGAGAGCGGCACCCAGCTCGGCGGGCGCCATCCGGCGGAACTTCGCCGTGTTGAAGGCGATCGCGGTGAGTTCGCCCTGGCCGTCCAGGGTCACGGTGATCATCCCGTCCTTGGACGTCACCTTGCTCTTCACCTCTCGTAGCCTGGTGCTGGCGGTCTCCAGGCGCTCTTGCTGGCGGCGTAGTTCGGCGATCGCCTCCGTCAGCGAGAAATTCGTGTCCGCGGTCATCGCATCCTCCAGTTCTTAGCTCGGCTTCACGTGCTTGCTTTCGGCTCGGCTTCCGCGCCGATGCCGACAATCGGATGAGGGATGGCGAAATCGGGCTCACTGTCAGGGCGAGGAGCACCATCGCCGATGATGGGCTCGGGCAGGCCGGGCTCGGCGCCCCACACCGCCGCCTCCTCGGGCAAGTACACCCGCCTGGGCCGCGACCGCCCTTGCTGGCTGAGCCCGCCCGCCCTGGCGGGCGGTGGCATCATGACCACGTCACCGGAACCCGGCTGGCCACCCGGCAAGCCGAGCACCCCGCCCGCGCTGCCGGGCAGGCCCTGATTCGCGATCATCGCCGTGCTGCCCTCGCCTGGCACCTGGAGGCCAATCGCCTGGGAACCAGCGGACGGGCCTGGCATAGCCGGGCCAGCCGCGGCGGGCCCGGCGGCTGGCGGCACCGGCGGTGCCGTTCCCCCGAATCCGCCGCCCTCGCCGCCGGCCGCGTTGAGCTGCGTGTTGACCGTGCTTGACCGGACCGCCAGCGGCCT
This sequence comes from uncultured Actinomycetota bacterium, assembly GCA_963769145.1. Lineage (GTDB taxonomy): Bacteria > Actinomycetota > Actinomycetes > Streptosporangiales > Streptosporangiaceae > Chersky-822. The sequence continues at coordinate 568,465 of CAVYKS010000004.1, read as the reverse complement.
GGGCGAGATCGCGGGAACTACCGACCGGTGCAGCACCGAGCCATGCGGACCGCGGCCGAGCGAGTACCCGGCGGCGGGCGCCGTGCGCGGGCCTGTGGTCGGTTTCCCCGCAGCGGGATCGTCAGCCGCCTGACCATGCCGGGACGAGCGCCCGATGGTGCCGGTGAAGTGCTTGCCGTCGGCCCGGTCAGGTACGTCCCGGTCAGGTACGTCCCTGGCACCGGCCGAGGATGAGCCGCCCGGGCCGGCGGCCGAGCCGATCGCTTCGGCCGGTGCCCAGACGACATCGGGCTGGCTCAGCTCGTCCTGGCCGGTGACCGGGCCGTCGCCGCTCGCGCTAGACCCAGGCGTCGCCACGCTGACCGGGAAGCCGGCGGGACCCGGAAACCCGAGCAGGCCGGGAAAACCCTCAGCACCAGACGGCCCGGCGGCAGGAGGCTGGCCGGGACCGGGAATACCAGGACCAGGCGTCTCAAGACCGAGGGTAACCGGACCGCGGCCAGGGGTCACGAAACTGGAGGGCCGCCCGCTGTCTGGCGCTGGCAGTTCGCCGTCTCCTCGAGCGGCCGCGGGGCCATCGGCGGACGGCCGGGTCAGCGGGGCCGGGCCGGTGACGGGCACCAGCGACCGCATGCTCGCCGCATACTGCCCGGTCAGCTTGCCCAGGGCTGTCCGCCCGAGCAGGTCGAGGCCGGCGAAGTCACCTGAGTCACCGGTGAGCAGACCGGTCCACCTGCTCTTGGCCTGCTGCTCAACCGACGCCCACGCACCGGCCGTGGTGAGGTCGCCGTACCTGGTGTGCTGCGGATCGGGGATCAGGTAAGCGCCGCTGCCGTCCTGGATGGCGATCTCCTTCAGCACCTGCACCACGGCACCGAGCGGTGAGTGCCAGGGAAACTGGCTCCAAGCCGTGTAAGCGGACCGGAGATCGGCCAGGAATGCCCGGCCGGCCTCGCCGGCCTCGCCGACGGTGTCGCTGTAGGAGACCGGGCTGGTCATCTGGTCATAGACGCCAAGCGTGACCCCGTGCAGGCCGCCGAACAACTCGGCCACAATCTCGCCGGTGCGGCCGCGAAATGGCGTCGTGTCGGCCGCCGCGGCCCGGTGCAAGGTGTCGAACTGACGGGACATCGCGTGGAAACCGGTCGTGACGCCGGCGATCGCGAGGCTGGCCGCCTGGAAGGACCTCGGGACGAGCGTCACCGGCGCGGATCCGAACAGGGCGTCGCCGGGTGCGCTGAGGAACCGGTCCCACGCCGCGCCCGCGGTGTAAAGCGAAGGATCCAGGTAAATCCGGATGGACGTTCCTGATCGGCGGCTCGCCTGCCAGCTAGCTGCCCAGATCAGGTGGGAGCCCTGGTCAAGGCTGCTGCCCTCGGTAATCTTGAGCCATTGCTGACCGGTCACCTCGGCGCGGTCGGAGATGGGGATGTCAAGCACCGTTGCCAGCACTGTCTCCCATGGCCACGTGGCGTAGTCAGTCATTTCGGCTCCTTAGCCTCGAACCGACCGGACCTGGTCACGCCTGCGCCACGCGACAGCGGGCTCGGCGAAGTCCTCGTAGTCGTCGGCCTCGTCGTCGTCGTCAAGGAGGTCACGGCCCAGAACCTGGGGTCCTACCTCCGGCTCGGTGCCCCAGACCTCCTCGTCCTCGGACAGCCAGGTGCTCCGTTCCCGCTCCTGCTGCTGCCCAGCCGCACCAGCGCCACCCTGGCCGGCCATCGGCGGGAAGAACGGCACGGCATTGCTGCCGCCCGCCGCTGCCTGGGTGCCCGCCGCCGGAACTGCGGCAGAACCCGCGACGGAGCCAGGCGGGGCGCTGACGGCGAGACCGGCACGGCCGCCGGCAAGCCCGGCTGCCGCACTCACGCCTACCGGAGCGCCAGCCTGCGCGGGCAGGCCTACCGAGGCCCCACCGCCACCGCCACCGCCACCGCCACCGCCGAGACTGGCGGACAGCCCTTGCTTTCCGAGTCCTCCGGCCAGCGGGCCCAGGCCGGTGCCCGGTATCCCCGGGCTCGACAAGATGCCGCGCGACGGCTCGACGGCCAACCCGGCCTGCGAAAGCGCCTGGTTGAGGTCATGCCCCACCTTCCGGCTGTCGGCGAGCGCGGTCTCGAGCACCCTGTGCAGCGGGGAGTTGCGTGGCACCAGGCCGAGTGCCTTGCGCAACTCGGCCTGCAGCGCGGAGTTGCCGGCGAGGGCCTTGCTCACCTCACCGGCGTTCGCGGTAACGCCGCCGGCCAGGGCGTGGTTCAGCGCGGCCTTGACCTTGTTGCTCTGGACCAGGGCGTTCTCGAGCGCGTTGTGCAGCGGCCCGGTCGCCGGCGCCAGCGCCAGTGCCCGCCGCAGTTCGCTTTGCACCTTGGCGTTGCTGGCCAGCGCCGTCTTGAGCGGGGCCGGCGGCACAGTAGTCGCCACGCGCGAGGTGCCTGTTACTCCGGTTCCCACTCCAGGTGCACCAAGCGTGCCCGGCGTTCCCAGGCCCGTGGTCACCGGGCCAGTGCCGAGCGGGCCAGTGCCGAGCGAACCAGTACCGAGCGGGCCAGTGCCGAGCGGGCCAGTGCCGAGCGGGCCAGTGCCGAGCGGGCCAGTGCCGAGCGGGCCAGTGCCGAGCGGGCCAGTGCCGAGCGAGCTGACCGGGGAAGTGAGACTGCCCGTGCTGGTGCCAGCCGTTGTCGGGCCCAGCGAGGTATCCACGCCCAGGTTCGGGTTATCGACGTTCGGGTTATCCAGGTTCAGGTTGCCCGCGCCCAGGTCGGCCAGAGTCCTCTGTACCAGGTCCCTGAGGTCCGGGCTGTCGGTGTTGAGGTTATTCGGGTTCATAAGGCTTCTGGCGCTGAGATCGCCATTGAGAAGGCTGTTGAGATCGGGATTGTCCAAATTGGGGTTCGCCGGCGCGATGCTGGTCAGCGTCGGGGGCAGCAGCGGCCCCGCGTTGCTTATCACGTTCCCGTAGGCGTATACGAGCGAGTGCAGCGATGAGGCCGCGACCGGATCCAGGGTGGCGGAAATCGAGTTAAGCCACAGAATCTTGGCATCTGCCTCAACGGCCTCCCAGGCGGTAGCCGTGGTCAGATCACCAAAATAGGAATCCGAGCTGCCTGGATTCGCCAGCGTGAATGAGGTGTTGTTATCAGACCCCACGATGACGCCATGGTTCATGAGCGACTGGTAAATGGCTCCTAGCGGTGAGTGAGCCAGCACGAACGTCCACGCGGCGAGGGCATTCCAGAGGCTCAGCAGGAACCCGCTGGCCTGTTCGCCAGCGCTTGAGATAAGGTTCGCGTAGTCGGGGTTGGTCATCTGCGAGTAGGATTGATTCGCGGCCTGGTACAGGTTGTCGACGAGCTGATAGAATGCTTGGCCCGCTTGCCCCTTGAATTGCGACGCCTCGCCTTGCAACGCGCTCGCCAGGGTATTGAACTTACCGGCCGCGGAATTGTAAAACTCCTCGACGCCACCAACCTCTGTGGCAGCGACGTCAAAAGTCCGCGGATTGAGCGCGACCCCCCCGTAATTCGGAGCCCCCGAGTCGCCCCCGATCGCGCTGTAGAGCGCTTGCAAGGGCTGGTAGAAGTAGTTATCCCAGGCGCCGCCCGGAGTCAGGAGGTTCGGGTTGAGGTAGACGAAGGTGTCGTGGTGCGGGCCGATGGCATCCACCGATCGCCAGGTCGCGTCGAAGATAAGGTACATATCGTTGCCACCCGACGTGTTGAAGTCGATCGCCGTCCATCGCTGAGCGGTAACGTCATGGCGGTTGGGCAGGGCCAGGCCAAGCACGCCGACGAGCGTCTGCTCCCAGTCCCAGCCCGTGTAGTCGCCCCCAGAGGGAACGGTCACCGGATTGCTCCCCGGAGGAGAGCCTCCGCCGTTGTCGACGTTGCCATTGGGCGAGTCGAGCACGCCTGGGTCCGGGTCCGAGCCAACGCCGCGGTAAACGCCCGTCTGGCTATTGTATTTAAAACGTCCCATTGTTCCCGTCCATTGGCTTCCTGACGACTGCGCGAAGTCCGGCGGAGTTAACCGCTGCTGCTGCTGCTGCTGCTGGCACTACTGCCCGACGGGCCGTTAATGTCCGTGATCGTGTTCTGGAAATCAGTGACGAGCTGCCCGACGGTCTCACTGTTGAGGCTCTCAGTGCTGCCGAACGAGGCGACCGTCGTGGTGATCTCGTTGATCATGTCGGTGAGCACTTTCTGCAGCCAGACAAGCTGGTCGTGGACGCTGCCGCCCATGCTCTTCAGCGAGCTGTTCAGGTGAGTGGCGATATCGAAGCTGCCGCCGCCATTCGCTCCGGCCGTGCCGCCGGCCTCAACGGAAAGGTTCTCGTCCACCGGGTAGAGCCACTCGGTGATATTAGGGTTGCTTGACGGCCCGAGTCCCTTGAGCTGGGCATCGACCTCCCCCAGAATCTCCTGCAGCGCCGGCTTGAGAGTGTTTGTCAGGTAGTCCGCGTTTATCTGGATGACGTTTCCGGTTGCCATTGTCTTCCCCTTAGGTGAAGGGCCGCCCGGCCGCGCGCTGCGGCCGGGCGGCCGTCCGTGCCCGCTACGAGATCTGCGACCACTGCAGGGCGAGGTTGTTGTCCGTCGTCCCGTAGTTGATCTTCATCTCGTCAAGAGTGGGCGCGTAATTCGACAGAATGTTCTGCATGTCGGCGGTGTCGGCGTTCCACTTGGTCTGGACCTGGCTGTATACGTCCTGCGAACTGCCCTGCCAGGTCGACACCATCGGCCCGACCGCCGAGTTGATCTCATCGATGATCGAGCCGACCGCCCTGGTGCAGCCATTCAGTACGTCTTCGACGTCGTTGACGCGGCCATAGTCGACATAGATGTCGCCATCGCTCATGGAAGTTCCTTTCTTCGCTTGCGGTCCGACCTCAGTTTCCCGGCGGCTGGTAACCCAGCGCCCCTGCGATCTCCTGGTTCGCCTGATCGGTGCTGACTGTCTGGCTGGTAGTGGAGAGAAGCTGGTCATGCATGGCCTGCAACAACGTCTTGATGTTGTTGAAGTCGTCGGTCCACCGGGTGACGACGACAGCGAACTGCGAGCCGGCCGAGGAGACCATCGCCTGGCCCCTGAGCTGATCACCGGCGGCGAACACCTCGTTGTAGACCTGGTTCATCGCGGAGACGCCGTCTTCGAAGACCTGCGCAGAGTTCAGGATGTACTGGCGCTGCTGCGCGGTCAGCGGTGTTGTCATGGCTGGTTCCTTTCTGGAGCTAGTGCTCTCATGTGCGGAGACATCGGTCGTGGTGTCCGGTAGCCGATCACCCCCTCAGCGGCGCCAGGTCGAGCGCCGGGCCGCAGGACCCGGCTCATCCGCGAGCCGACCTTACGAACTCGTAGAAATTCAGCAGCCACAATGTGAGCGGGAACAGCGCGGCCGCCGTGAGCGTCTGCAGCAGGTCGCCCGCCCGGCCCCAGTGCGGAAGCAACCGGTGACCAGGCAGCGTCCGCTCGGCCGCGAACAGCAGCGCCGCCGCCGCGACGACGATGGCAAGGACAACCGGCCAGTGACCCGCATCTGCCCTCAGCCCGTGCGCCGTGAGCAGCGCCGCCAGGCCGACGGCGGCGGGCCCGACCGCGGCCAGCCGGTGCCTGGCGGCCACGAGCACACGGGAGTGCAGCAGAAGAAGAGCGATCGCGTCGGCCGCGACGGCCTGCGCCCGCAGGCTGGCCGAGATCCCGAGCACGATCAGGCAGGCGCCGACGGCCACACCAAGGCCGCTGTACAGCGCGGCCATGTAATTGTCCGCCAGCCGGGTGCGTTCGAGCACGTGCTGGCCGGGCACGGGTTCAAGGTCGGCTTGCAGTTCGTCGGCGGTCGTGGGCGTCGGGTCAAGGCGCATCTTCGCCAGCCGGAAGGAGAGCACGGGCACCCAGCAGCCCGTCGGCATGGCTAGCGTCACCACGATGGCGGCCGCCGACGCCGGCCCAAGGTGGCCGAAGGAGGCGGCGGCGGCGCCCGCGGCCGTCAGCAACCCGGCTATCGTGGTGCCGGCGAGGGCGGGGTGGCGCCCACCTGTCACCATCGTGACGGCCACGGCCGACCCGGCGAGTGCGGCACCTCCCGCCAGCGCGGCCGCCCGAAGGATCCCCCAGGCCAGAGGCGCGCCTGGCGCGGCGCTCAGCAGCGGAAGTTCCGCGCCGCCCAGCCCCGCATAGGCGATTGCCGAGGCGCCGAGTACCACCGTCGCCGGTATGTCAGCGTAAGCGCGGGACGCCGCCGCGGTGAGGGCGAGCAGGACAACGGCAAGCCCGGCCGCCAGCACATCCGACCTGAGACCGTGGTGACCGGCGAGCAGCACAAGGCCGACGGCGAGCGAGCCGGCGAGCAGCCCGGCGAGCAGCAGCCTTGACATCCCTGGCCGCCAGCGGTCGGGCTGGCTAGAGATGCTGACGGCGATGCCGTCGATGAGGTCGTCAAAGTCAGCCGGCGGCAGCTGGTCAGCCCGCGGGCGCAGGTGCACCAGGTCGCCGTCACGCAGACCAAGCGCGGCGATGCTCAGCTCCTCGCGAAGCGGGGGGTCGCCAAGCCGCTGCAGCACCCAGCCTTCGTGGTCAAGTCCGCTGTCGGCGAGGTTCTCGCCAAGGTGGCCAAGCAGGGCGGGAAGCAGGTCGATGAGCGGCACGTGCACCGGCACCGCCAGCTCCACGCTCCTGACCGGCCCGCACACCACCAGACGGCACAGGTCATCGAACACCCCGGCCGGCGCTGCGGCCTCACCGGCGGCCTGCCTGTCCGTGCTGGCGGCAGGCTCGTCAATGACCACCGCGCGACTGCCTGCGGCAGCCGTGCTTTCGCCGGCCTGACCGCTGCGGCCATTAAGGGCCGGACCCAATGAGTTCTCGTTCACGGCCCACATACGGGCTGATCGCGGGCCAGCTTCAGCGGCGTTTCTCAGCTCTCGCTGACGATTCCTGGCCCGGTGCCCGTATAGGTGGCGCCACGGCGCCCGCGACGCCGGCGAGCAGAGGAGGAACCTGCCCTATGAGCACCACCTTGTTCCGGCGGCCGGCCAGGCGGCTGCCACCAGACATGCCCGTGGGGGAATTGTCGCTGCAAGAACCCCCGGTGATGCCTGAAGAGCCGACCGGCAACCTCTCGCTGCTGCTCACCTTCCTGCCGATGGCTTTAGGGTTCAGCATGATGATCTTGCTGTTCGTGACCCCGGGAGCGGGCGGGGCGACGACGTGGATAGCGGGCGGCCTGATGATGGTCACGACCATGTCCATGATGGTTGGCCAGATGGGCCGGACCACGGGCAGCCGCATGCGGCGCACCAAGGGCGACCGCCGTGACTACCTGCGCTACCTGACGCAGACGGCGAAAGGTGCGGCAGCAGATCGCCGAGCAGCGGCGGTCGCTGGCCTGGCTGCACCCTGACCCCGCTGCCCTGTGGTCGGTCGCGATGAGCGCCCGGCTGTGGGAGCGACGCCCCGCGCACCAGGACTTCGGGGAGGTCAGGATCGGCACGGGGCCTCAGCTCTTCGCCGTAAGGATCAACCCCATCCAGACCCAAGCCGGTCGAGGACCTTGAACCACTGTGCGCGAGGGCGCTACGGCGGTTCGTTCACGCGCATGCCACGGTGGCCGGCCAGCCCGTCGCGGTGTTCATGCGCGGCTTCGCGCAAATCGTGCTTCACGGGGACGCCAACGCTGCCCGCGGTGCGACGCGCGCCCTGATAGCACAGCTCTTCACGTTCCACTCACCAGACGATGTCCGCATCGCCGCGTGCTGCGGCGAGCAAACCGCAGCCGACTGGGAGTGGATCAAATGGCTGCCGCATTCCCAGCACCACTCAGAAAACGACGCGGTCGGCCCGCTCCGCGCGTTGCGCCCGACCCTCACTGAGTTAATCGCCATGTTCGGCCCGGAGTTTTCTGATCGCCCGAGGCACGAGCCCGGCGCGGCGCCGAACCGCGACGAACCTTACGTAGTTGTCATCCTCGATGGCGGTGATGTCGGCGAGGAGACCAGGTTCGCCGGAGCTAGTCCGCACGTCACTGGGACGCGGCGACTTCCTGAGCGTGGCCTGCGCTCGCGTGTGCGACCTCTGACCCGCCGCGGGCATCAGGTGCTTCAGACGGCGATTGCCGGGGACAGCGGTTCGCACGGGCCAACGTCATGACTCATCTCACTGAGGCACGCGGCTCTCAACGAACATAGGCGAGCGTCGCACTGAGCCAGTGGCGCGAAACCTCACTGTGATCGCCGATAGCCGTAAGCGCGGTCGCCGATTGAGGATGGCTATTACCGGGACGTGCGGAAACTCCAGGTGCCACTCGGGAGGACCAGTCATGAACGCAACCGCGATACGCCAGCGAGGCCCAGGTGAGCCCCCTCTGAACCTGATCGGATCAGGCACTTGCGGGCCGACGTCCGCGACGGCCCGCCGCACCGCCGCGGCGGAATCCATGAACACCTTGTGGCGGCTTCACGGCGGCGCCCTCCTCAGATTCGCGGTCAAGCTGACGCTGGGGGATCGTCAGCGGGCCGAGGACATCGTGCAGGAAACCCTGCTCCGCGCCTGGCGTCACCCCGAGGTGGTGGACGGCCACGAGCACGCCATCAGGTCCTGGTTGTTCACGATCACGCGCCACGTGGCGATCGACATGTGGCGGGCCAGGTCGCGTAACGAGGAATCCATCGAGGACAATCCGACCGACTGGGCTGATCCGGCCGAACGCGTTGAGCAGACCGTCACCGCCTTGGACGTGCAGGCGGCGCTAGCGCAGCTCACACCCAAGCACCGGCAGGTCATCGTGGACATGTATTACCGCGGCCGGCAAGTAGACGAGATCGCGCAGTCGCTCGGCATCCCGGCCGGGACAGTCAAGTCACGGGCCTACTACGCGATGCGGCACCTCAAGCGCCTGCTGTCAGCTTCGTACGCGGATGACTCGCGGCCCCCTGCGCTCGTCTGACCGACATGGCCTGGACCGCGCCCGCCGTCAGCCCTGACGCAAGGATCGCCCCGCCGTGCGCATCGGTGTCACAGGAATTCATCCTGGCAGCGCTCCAGCCAGTCGAGATCGGCCTGCAGGTGCAGTATCGCGCCCTCGACGAGCAGCCGGGCGATCTCGTTGCCCTGGGGATTGCTGTCCTGGGGTGCCTGCTCGGCCAGGCTGGACAGACTCCGCATCAGGCCAAAGTAGTGACGGCGCTGCCGGTTGATCAGGGTCAGCGCGTCGGCGACCCCGGCCGGCGGCCCGAGCGCGAGCTTCATGACGAAGTCGTCGCGCAGCCGCGGCTCATGGCTCGGCTCCTCGATCCAGTTCGCGACCGCCTCCCGGCCTGCCCCCGTGAGCTCGTAGACCCGCCTGTTGGGCCGGTCAGCCTGAACGACGTCCTGGCCGCGGACCAGTCCGGCGCGCTCAAGGCGGGTAGCCAGCACCGAAAGTCTGCTCTAATCTGACCTTCAGCTCGTACCCGTGGGCGGCCTCCTTGGCCAGCAGCGGCAAGCGCATGGCCTCTCCCGGCCGACCCGAAGTCATTGCAGACGGGCGGCATGCTGGCGCCGGCCGTCGCCTCGGCCAAGTATCTCGGCACCGGATCCAGCTCAGCCTGTCAGCGCTGGCAGGTCGAGCGCCGGGCCGGTCGGCAGCAAGCCGAGCAGTGCGGCGGGCATCTGGGCCGCCCGGCGGGCCTCGTAGCCCAGCGCGGCGGCGGCGGTCGCCGATGGAAGCGGGTACTTGACGCCCTCATCGGTCACGAGGAACAGCGAGGTCGCGCTAACTCCAGGGGCCGCCTGCGGGCGGACGAGGGCGCCGCCCCCTGGCGCGACCTCGATGAGGCCCGCGCTCTGCGGGCTGACGGTCACGTTGGTCATCCCCAATGCGGCTGGTGCGCCCGCGAGAGGTGCCCCGAACACCAGCAATGGCTGGCTCCCGTCCGAGGCGGCGTAGTCCATGCACGGCACCTCAGGCCTGATGGCCTCGTAACCGGTGGGCGGAGCGGGCGGGGCGCTGCCCGCGTCGGGCAAGACCTCGTCGACGACGTGGGCGGTCGAGATGGCGGCCGGGCTGACCGGTTCCGGCGTCGCCATGGCATCCCGGTAGGCCACGATCGTGGCCGGGTCGGTGATGAGCACTGCCGCCTGCGTGGCGGTGATCGGCGTGACCCCGTCGGCGACCACGAGGTAGAACTGGCTCGCGCTGCCGATGTTGCTGTCGGCCAGTACCTGGCCGACGCGGGTGCTCCGGCCGCCGAGTACCGGACCGGGTGCGCCCCGGTCGGCCACGGGCAGCGGCTGCAGATCGGCCCCGGCGGGCACCGCGTTCAGCCACGCGGCGCTGACGTGGATCACCGGAACCCGGCCCATGCCGAGCGCTCCCGCGATCCACGGTGCGTCCAGCCTCATGCGGCGCTCGCCATATAGCAGATACCGGCTGCCGTCAGAGGACTGCACGATAATCGCATGGCCGGGCGGTACCGGGGACACCGCCGCCCGGTCGCCGATGGCCAGGGACACGAGCGGCCGACCGCCGCTGGCCTGCGAGCAGACCAGCCACGATCCGGTGTTCACAGCAGTCGCGGCGGGGAGCGTGTCGGGCGCGCCGGGGATGCCGAGCGGGTGGCCCTGCGGTACGCGTCCAAGCGCGGTGGCCGGGACCGAGGTCATCGTGGTGTTGCCGTTCAGCAGCAACATCGCCGATGACCAGTTGAGGACCGGGTGCAGTTCGCCGCGCGCGTAGATGTACCGGCTCTCGGTTTGCTTGACCACGACCATCTCGCCGGCCTTGAAGACGGCGGCGTTGCTGGCGGGAGAGATGAGCCCCCAGATCAGGAACGCCGCGACCGCCAGCGTCCCGAGCATTATGCCCCCGAACGATCCAAGGGTGGTGCGCCGCATCGGGCTCTCCGGCGCGTCTGGCTCGCCGTGCACGAGGGCCGAGGTCAGGCGGCCGACGACGTAAGCGTGCGCCTGCACCTGGTCACGACGGGACTTCACGGCAGCGTCTCCTTCGCTAGGGCCGGAATCATCCGCGGGCCGCGCGGACGAACTGGTATATGTTCAGCACCCACAGCGTGAGCGGGAACAGCGCGGCCGCTGCGAGCGTCTGCAGCACGTCGCCGGCCCGGCCCCAGTGCGGGAGCAGCTTGTGGCCGGGCAGCGATCGCTCGGCCGCGAACAGCAGCGCCGCCGCGGCGACCACGATGGCCAAGATGGTCGTCCAGTGGCGGGCGTCGGCCCGCAGCCCGGCAGCAGCCAAGCTTTCGCCGGTCTGGCTGTCGTGCCCGTTGAGGGCTGGCCCGGCTGGGTTCTCATTCACGGCCCACATACGGATGAGACGGCGGGTGCGCTTCAGCCGGGTGCTTGCTTTTCGCCTCCGGGCTTTCAGCCCTTTGGCGGGCGGAGGTCAGTACTTCTCACTTCGACTGACGGTTCCCGGGCTTGTGCGCGTATAGGTGGCGTCGCAGCGCCCGCGAAGACGGTGCGCGACCGCGGCGCCGGTGCCCCGACCCGGGCGGGCACCGAGAGCAGAGGAGGAACCCGCCAGTGAGCACCACCTTGTTCCGGCGGCCGACCCGCCGGCTGCCTCCGGAGATGCCCACGGGCGAGCTGTCGCTGCAAGAGCCTCCGGTCATGCCAGAAGAGCCGACTGGCAACCTCTCGCTGCTGCTCACGTTCCTGCCGATGGCGATGGGGTCCAGCATGATGATCTTGCTGTTCGTGACCCCTGGCGCGGGCGGGGCCACGAAGTACATAGCTGGTGGCCTGATGGTGGTCACGACGATGTCCATGATGGTGGGCCAGATGGGCCGGACCTCGAGCAGCCGCAAACGCAAGACCAGGGCTGAGCGCCGTGACTACCTGCGGTACCTGACGCAGACCCGGCGCAAGGCGCGGCAGCAAGCCGCCGAGCAGCGACGGTCGCTGGCCTGGCTGCACCCTGAACCTGCTTCCCTCTGGTCGGTCGCCATGAGCGCCCGGCTGTGGGAGCGGCGTCCCGCCCACAGGGACTTCGCCGAGGTCAGGGTCGGCACGGGGCCGCAGCTCTTCGCGGTCAGGATCAACCCCATCCAGACCAAGCCGGTCGAGGATCTGGAGCCGCTATGCGCGAGGGCGCTGCGGCGGTTCGTTCACGCGCATGCCACGGTGGCCGACCAGCCCGTCGCGGTGTTCATGCGAGGATTCGCGCAGATCGTGCTGTCCGGGGACGCGGACGCTGCCCGTGCGGCGGCCCGCGCGATGATAGCCCAGCTCTTCACGTTCCACTCGCCGGACGATGTTCGCATCGCGGCGTGTTGCGGGGAAGAGACCGCCGGGCGCTGGGAATGGATCAAGTGGCTGCCGCATTCCCAGCACCTCTCCGAGGGGGACGCGGCCGGCCCGCTTCGTGCGCTGCGCCCGACGCTCACCGAGGTGGTCGCGCTGTTCGGCCAGGAGTTCGCTGACCGCCCCCGGCACGAGCCCGGAGCCGCGCCGAACCGTGACGAGCCCTACGTGGTTGTCATCCTGGACGACGGCGATGTCGGCGAGGAGTCGCGGCTCGTCGGCAACGGGTACCGCAACGCCGTCCTGATCGATATCGGCCAGACCATCGGCTGGCGGCATTCGAAGCGGATGCTGCGCCTGGACATTACGCCCGACGGTTTGGAGATGGTGCAGGCGAGCCGGTCGGGCAAGGATGTCCGCACGCCACTAGGGCGAGCCGACGCGCTGAGCGTGGCCCACGCCCGGGTATGCGCTCGGATCGTCTCTCCGTTCCGGCTGGGTGCCACAACGGAGATTTCCGAGCCGCTCGCCACCGACTTCGACCTGACCAAGCTGCTGGGAATCAAGGACCTCGCCACGTTCGACCCGCGCCCGCTGTGGGCGTCGCGGTCGGCGGCCGACCGGCTGCGCGTGCCGATCGGCATCGACGAGGACGGTCACATGGTGGAGCTTGACATCAAGGAATCGGCCCTTGAAGGTAACGGCCCGCACGGGATGCTCATCGGCGCCACCGGCTCGGGTAAGAGCGAGTTGCTGCGCACGCTGGTGCTGGCGATGGCCACCACCCACTCCTCGGAGACGCTGAACTTCGTGCTGGTCGACTTCAAGGGCGGCGCCACCTTCTTGGGACTTGACCGGCTCCCGCACACCTCCGCTGTGATCACTAACCTGGCCGATGAGGTGCAGCTCGTCGCGAGGATGCAGGAGTCCCTGCAGGGTGAGCTGGTCCGCCGCCAGGAGCTGCTGCGCCGGGCCGGCAACTACAGCTCGGCGCTCGACTACGAGAAAGCTCGGGCACAAGGTGCGCCGCTTGACCCGCTCCCGACGCTGTTCGTCGTCGTCGACGAGTTCAGCGAGCTGCTGAGCGCACACCGGGAGTTCATCGACCTGTTCGTCATGATCGGCCGCCTGGGCCGGTCGCTCGCCGTCCACCTGCTGCTGGCTTCCCAGCGCCTGGACGACGGCCGGATCCACCAGCTTGAGTCACATCTGTCGTACCGGATCGGCCTGCGCACTTTTTCCTCCATGGAATCACGCGCCGTTATCGGCGTACCCGATGCCTACGAGCTCCCGCCCCGCCCAGGATCTGGCTATATGCGAACCGACGTGTCCACGCTGATCAGGTTCAAGGCGGCTTACGTGTCCGGCCCCTATCGCGCGGCCGCGACGAGGCGTCAGCGCCAGGAGGCCGTCAGGCAACTGGTCGTGCCTTACGCCGCGGGCTACCTGACGCCACGCGAGCCAGTGAGCACCGAACCCGAGGAACCGGCCGTGCCGGAGGGGGCGCAGAACGCCGAGGCTGACCAGACCCTGCTCGAGGTGATGGTCGACCGCCTGACCGGCAAGAGCCCGGCCGCCCATCAGGTCTGGCTGCCGCCGCTGACCGCGTCACCGACCCTCGACGAGCTGCTTCCCGCGCTGGAGCCAGTGCCAGGAGTTGGCCTGGCACCGGTGGATTGGGCGGGCCGAGGTCGCCTGGTGGTGCCCGTTGGCGTGGTGGACAAGCCTTTCGAGCAGGTACGCGATCTGCACATGGTGGACCTGTCCGGGGTCGGCGGTCATGTCGGCATCGTGGGCCGTCAGCAGGGGGGTAAGAGCACGCTGCTGCGCACGCTGATGACGGGCCTCGCCGTCACCCACACCCCGCGGCAGGTCCAGTTCTACTGCGTGGACCTAGGCGGCGGCACGCTCGCCGCGCTGACCGGGCTTCCGCACGTCGGCGGCGTCGCGACCCGCCTGGAGACCGACCTGGTCAGCCGCACGATCGCCGAGGTGACCGCGCTGGTGACCCAGCGGGAGAGGAGCTTCGCCGAGCACGGGATCGCCAACATGACCGCGTACCGGCAGCTCCGGGCCGCCGGCCGGTTCAGCGAGGACACCCACGGCGACGTCTTCCTTGTTATCGACGGCTGGAGCACGTTCAAGCATGACTTCGAGCCGCTGGAGAACGGGCTGCGCGCGTTCCTGCCCCGGATGCTCAACTACGGCGTCCACCTGATCCTCTGCACGAACCGCTGGTCTGAGCTGCACAGCTCGGTCCGCGACCAGCTCGGTACCCGCCTGGAACTGCGCCTAGGCGACTCGCTCGACTCCATCATCGACATCCGGGCGGCCAAGAACGTGCCCGAGCTCCCCGGCCACGGGCTCACCGCCAGCAAGCTGCAATTCGTCGGCGCAGTGCCGCGCATCGACGGCGACAGCGCTGTGGCCAGCCTGGAGTCCGGCGTGAGCAGCCTGGTTAACGCGGTGGCCGATCACTGGGACGGCCCGCTGGCGCCCAAGGTGCGGATGCTGCCCGACCGGCTGCCCGTCGATCAGCTTCCTCCTCCGGAGGGCAAGCTCAAGGTGGCGCTGGGCTGGAGCGAGACCGCGCTGGACCCGGTGTGGCATGACTTCTCCTCCGCCGCCCACCTGACGATCCTGGGCGACACCGAGAGCGGCAAGACCAACCTGCTGCGGGTCGTCGCGCGCGCGATTACCCAGCGCTATACGCCGGAGGAGGCCAAGATCGTCCTGGTCGACCTGCGCCGTGAGCTGTACGACGAGGTACCGCAGGAGTACCGGCGTGGCTACGCGGTGTCCTCAGCGGCCGCCAGCCAGATCGTGACCGAGGTGGCCGCCGACCTGCGCGAGCGCGTCCCCGGGTCGGACATCACGCCCGAGCAGTTGCGCCGCCGTGACTGGTGGAGCGGGCCGGAGTTCTTCCTGCTGCTTGACGACTACGACTTGGTGGCGTCCGCGGCCGGCAGCCCGCTCCAGTCGCTGGTCGAGTTCATACCGCAGGCGGCCGACATCGGCCTGCACATCGTGGTCGCCCGGGCCGCGTCGGGTTCCACGCGCACCTCGATGGACCCGGCGCTGCGCCGCCTGCAGGAGTCAAACACCCCCGATATCGCGCTGTCCTGCCCGCCAACCGAGGGAGTGCTGCTCGGCAACGTTCGGCCCCGCCAGTTCCCGCCCGGTCGCGCCCTGCTGCTGACCCGCCGCGGGCATCGGGTGCTGCAGACCGCGTTCGCCGGGGACAGCGGCTCGCGCGTGCCAACGTCATGATTGGCAGTCTGAACCGGCACCGACCGCCGGCCGCAGGTCAACGTACCTCAGTGAGGTCTGCTCACCCCGCGCGCGGGTGCGTCTCACTGAGGTACACCGGTCATCTCACTGAGGTAGCGGCGGGAAACCTCACTGTGGTCACCGATAGTCTCCAGCGGGGTCGCCAACCGAGGATTACTAGTACCGGAAGGTGCTTGACCTCCCGGGACGACTCGGGAGGACACGTCATGAACGCAGCCGCGACACTCCAGCCCCGCCCCTGCGAACCCGCTGTGGCGCTGGCGCGGTCCGGCCACGCCGAGTCGGCGACCGCGGCGGGACGGTCCACCGCCGCGGCAGGGCGGTCCACGGCGGCGGCGGAGGCGATGAGCACCCTGTGGCGGCTTCACGGCGGCGCGCTGCTCCGGTTCGCGCTCAAGCTCACGCTCGGGGATCGCCAGCGGGCCGAGGACATCGTGCAGGAGGCCCTGCTCCGCGCCTGGCGCAACCCTGACGTGGTGGACGGCCGCGAGCACCTAGTCCGCCCCTGGCTGTTCACGGTCACGCGTCACGTGGCGATCGACATGTGGCGGGCCCGGTCGCGTCACGAGGAAGTCATCGAAGACGAGCCGACCGACCGGCCCGACCCGGTCGAGCACATCGAGCAGACCGTCACCGCCATGGACGTCCGCGCGGCGATCGCAAAGCTCACGCCCAAGCACCAGCAGGTCGTCGTGGAGATGTTCTACTACGGCCGCCAGGTGGACGAGATCGCGGAATCCCTCGGCATCCCGGCCGGCACCGTCAAGTCCCGCGCCTACTACGCCCTGCGCCACCTCAAGCGCGTCATGTCAACTCCCTACGAGAACGCCTCCGACATCACCGCACTGCAGGCCAGCCAGCTACCCGCGTGACGCTCCCCCGCACCGCGCCCCTCCCAGCGCCCCCTCCCTGGACAACGTGGGCCCCGGGCTGTCGGTATAGCAGCAGCCCGGGGCCCACGCTGCTGCTCTGGCAGTGCTGATTGGCAGGTACGAGCCTGATACCGGCCTGACTGGGGTTATGGGATCTTGTCACATTCGTCGTGAGCCGTGGGCCGTCAGCCGTCGAGAGCCGCCAAGTCGACATGCTGAAGGCGTTCGGGGTCGGAGATCATCTCGATCTCGGCGACCTTGCCGTGTTTGAAGGTGAAGCCGAGTGCCCCGATGAGTTGTCCTGGCGGGACTATGGCGAGACCCACGGCTCCGTTCACCAGCGCGGGTTGTACGAACTGGGCACTCTTCGAGAACGTGAGCGCGTGGGCGGCCACCGCCCGGGCACCTCGCATCAGCGCCGCGGTTCCGGGGGGCAGCGCAGCGCTGTCGTCCCGGAGCAGGACATCGGGGTCGAGCACGGCGAGGAGCGCGTCGAAGTCACCTTCTCGCAGTGCGGTGAGGAAGGCGTCAACGACCTGCCGCTGGCGGGCGAGATCGACATGTTGGGGTGGGGTTGTGCCTTGGACCCGTCTGCGGGCGCGGCTGGCGAGCTGGCGGGTGGCGGCCGGGGAGCGTTCCAGGATGGGGGCGATCTCGTTGAAGGGCACGGCGAAGATGTCGTGGAGCACGAAGGCGAGCCGCTCGGCGGGGGCGAGGGTGTCGAGCACCACCATCAGCGCTGGACCGACCGCGTCGGCCAGCAGGGCTTCAGCCTCAGGGTCGCTGACGTCATGGTCGCCTGCGGGGGGCTCGACCGTGGTGTCGGCCATGGGCTCCTCGCGGCGGCTGCGCCGGGCGCGCAGCATCTTGAGGCATTCTCGGCTGACGACGGTGGTCAGCCATCCGGCGAGGTTGTCGAGATCGGCGGTGTCGGCGCGGCTGAGACGCAGCCACGAATTCTGCACCGCGTCGTCTGCTTCTGCCAGCGAGCCGAGCATCCGGTAGGCGACCGTCCGCAGATGGGCCCGCTGCTCCTCGAAGCGCACAGCCAGCCAGCCAGCCTCGTCCATCGGTCACATTCTCCTGTCCTGGTGGTTCATGGCCATGAACCGGCAACCCGCCCGGATGTGAAAGGAGCATTCATGGCACGACTCGAGGTCGTCCCGCGACACGTTGTACCCCGGCACCAACCCGACGAGATGAGGACATGGACATGGACACCTTGACCGAACCGCCCGCCATCGCCAGCGGCTACCGATCCCTGCGCTTGCGGCCGGCTGGCTACTGGGTGGCCACCGCGGCGGTGGCCGGCGAACTGGGACTCGGTGGCATCTGGGACATCGCGCGACTTCCATTCGTCCGCGAGCTGGTGATACACCTGGGTTATCCGTCCTATTTCCTGGTGCTGCTGGGGACCTGGAAGGTGCTGGGCGCGGTCGCCCTGCTCGTCCCGCGTCGCGCGCTGCTCAAGGAATGGGCCTACGCGGGCGCGTTCTTCACCTATACCGGGGCTATCGTCTCCCATCTGACCACAGGCTACGACCTCACCGAGGTGGGGTTGCTGGCCGTCCTGGCCGCGCTTACCGTACTGTCTTGGGCGCTACGGCCACCCAGCCGCCGCATGCACCACTCCATTACACCGTGAGGCCCGGCATCAGCCTCATCATCCGCAATCTCTTGTTCAGCATTGTGGTGCCGGGCGCGGGAGGGGTGTACGTTCCCTGGCTGATCCTCACGCGTCACGGTGCCTTCCCGGCACCGGCCGCCCCTACCGCTGGGTCCGGAACCCGATCTACATCGCCGCCCTGCTCATCGTCGGCGGCGAGGCATGGCTGTTCCTCTCGGTGGATCTCCTCGTGTATGCCGGCGCGCTCGCGGTGGCGTTCCACCTGCTCGTCATCGGCTACGAGGAACCGAGGCTGCGCGCCCGGTTCGGGGAGCCATACGAGGCCTACCGGCGCACGGTCGCCCGCTGGATCCCGCATCCGCCGCGGGCGAACTCATAGCAGTGATGAACGGCAAGCAAGAGCCCGGATGTCCCCCGGCCTGGCCGTTCCGCGCGAACGAAGGAAAGCACCGGCCACGGCACCGGAAGGATAAGGGGGGAGCAGGTCATGCGAGTTCTAGTTGCTGGAGCCAGCGGTGCGATCAGCACCCGGCTGGTCACCGCTCCCTACACGGCGCTCCTTGCCGAGCTGAGTCCCGCCAGCCCCGTCACCCTGCACACCCTCATCGTCACCGCGACAATCACCGGAACACTGACCCGGTTATGCGCCGAACTCAACCAGCAGCACGGACCCGCCGCCTTCACGCGGCTGTTCAAAGCCCCTGAATACACCTACTCGCTTGGCTTCGGACATCGTCAATTTGGTGCTGTAGATCGTCGGCTTGGTGGCGGAGCAGCCGGGTCTCTCTGCCCGGCCTGATGATCATGATGACGGCGACCAGCAGGAGCAAGCGGAGCTTCGCTGGGACCATTGCTGCTCGGGGGAGACAACTTGCCCCACCGCGTTGCCCAGCGGGTCCGGCGTCACCGGTGCAGGGTCGGTGGCGGGGTTATGGACTCCGTGTTGACGTCATTCGACTTCTGGTAGAGCGCGGCGGTACTGAACACGTTGTCGGCCACGCCGGTCATGCCGTCACGGAAGCCGAGCAACATCCCCTTGACGCCGTCGACCAGCGGATTCCACTGCTCGCTGAACAGCTTGCTGACTTCGTCGTCCTCGGGAAAGGTAATAAACGCTGCCATTCTCGCCAGGGAACCGTAGATCGAATAGGCCACTGCGGCGAGGTTATTGAATCCGTCGCCATCTTTAGCGAGCTGAGTGGCGTCAACTTCGAGATCTGCCATCTCTCATCCCTTCCTTGCCGCGCCGCTAAGGGCGGGGCTAGGCTGGCCGTCGGCCATAATCGCCTGCGCCCGGCGGGCCGCGTCGTCGAATATCTTGTCTACGTTGAATTTGCCTGACATGATGGCGTCGATGTCCGTCCCCTCCGGAAACATGGACCGGTAAGCGTCGATCACCCTGGTCCGGCCTTCACTCCGGGCTCGGCTTATGGTTTCCACGAGAACGGCGCTGAGTTCCGCCGGAGCCATCCGGCGGAACTTGGCGGTGTTGAACGCGATGGATGTCACTTCGCTTCGTCCGTCCAGGGTGACGGTGACCATGCCGTCCTTCGACGTGACCTTGGTCGCCTTGCTCTGCATATCGGTGCGAAGCGACCGCAGGCGTTCCTGAGAGCGACGTAGTTCGTCCAGGGCTTCCTGAAATGATTCATGCGGCTTCGAGCTCACAGCATTCTCCAATCTGTCATTGCTTCTTCCCGTTGATCGGTTTCACTCCGAGCGCCGATGCCAGCGATTCGCGGTGGAACGGCATCGAAACCTTGCTCTGGGAACCTGTCATCGTCGTCGGTCTCGGTGCCGAGCGAAGATGTGACCAGATCCGACTCTGTGCCCCAGTACCGCGGTTCCTGCGGAAGGTAGGCGAGCCGCTGCCGCTCGACGCGGCCAAGGCCAGCTCCCGCGCCGCGGACGCCGCCCATGCCGCCCATGCCCATGCCGCCCATCGGCTCTCCCGGCCCGGTCACGCCGCCTTCGCCGGTCACGCCGCCATCGCCAATAAGGACAGAGCTGCCGTCGGCGGGCGCCTGGGCGCTGGCAACAGGTCCGGCCGTCGTCGGGCCACCGGCCGAGGGCCCGGCCGGGGCGGGAATGGTCCCACCGGACGCTTGAACCGGCTGGAGGTTTATGACGCTGGATGTCACGGCGGGCGGCCGAGCCGCGACCGCCGGTACGACTGACTGCTCGAGAACGACGCCACCCGGACCGCGACCGATCGAGAAACCGGCGGCCGGCGCCGTCGGCGGTGCCGCGAGGGCTCCCTTCTTGCCGGGGTCCGTCCGGCCACCCATGCCGTGGCGACGCCTGCTCTTCTTCCCTCCATCTGCTGTCGGCCTGCCGATCGCGCCGGTGAAACCGGGCTGCCCGAGACCCATCGCCACGTTGCTGGTGGACCCGCCAAATAGCCTTCCGCCAGCGGGCGGCGGCAAGCCGGCTGCATCGTGCGCGGATCCGGCGAAGATCGTGCCGCCAGCAGGGGTGGTTCTGGCCGGCGCCCGCGATCCCGGGAGGCCCGAGGTGAGCAGGCTGGCCGCCGGGAACACGACGGGATTCGGGTTTCCTCCCGGCGGCACCGGACCCGGCCCGCCCAGCGCTCCCCCCACACTGAAACGACTGCCGGCGTCGCCAAGACCGCCTGGACCGCCAAAGTGGCCTGGACCGCTTGGACCGCCAGGACCGCCAGGACGGCCAGGACCGCCAAGAGGGTTCGGACCGCCAGGACCGGAGGATGTAATCAGCAAGTTCGGTGGTGGCTGGGAGCCAGGACTCCCGGGTCCTCCCCCGCCGGGCGTGGGAATGTGCACGTCGTTGTGGCCAGGCCCGTTGGCGTGGGGTGTGGGGTTCACCGGATTCGGCTGGATGTCCGGCGGTGCGGGGCCTACCACCGGCACGAGCGCGCTCGTCGTGGCGGCGAACTGGGTGACCATCTTGTTCAGAGCGGTCCGGCCGAGCAGGTCCAGCCCGGTGAAGCCGTCTGTGCCGCCGGTCAGCGTGCCTGTCCACAGGTCCTTGGCGTGCTGCTCAACCGCCGCCCACGACGAGTCGATGGTGAGGTCGCCGTACGGCGTGTTCTGCGGGTCGGGGATCACGTAGCCGCCGCTCGCGTCCGGCGTCGCGATCTGCTCGAGAACAGTCACCACGGCGCCGAGCGGCGAGTGCTCCACATGCTGGGTCCATGAGGAATAGGCCGAAAGCACGTCAGCCAGGAATGTCGCCGCCGATCCGCCGGCCGCCTCGATGGAATCGCTGTAACGGACAGGGTCGGTCAGCTGCTGATGCAGGCTGACCGCGACCGTCTGCAGATGACTAAGCAGATCGCCGGCCACGCTGGCCAGGTTGCCCTGGAATCCGACGATGGGCCCCGAGGTCGCCTCATTGTGCATCACGCTGAATTGCTGACCCGCTGACTCCCAGAAGTCCGTGGCGCTGGCCAGCACGAGACCCGCCGCATCGAAGCTCGGCGGAACCAGCGGGAGCCCGGCGTACTGACGCGAAGGCACCCCGGACAGCGTTTCCGGCGGGGAATTCAGAAAACGGTCCCAAGCGCCGGCGGCCGTGTAGAGACCGGGACTGAGATAGACCTGGAGGGAGGTGGCACCGGAGTTCGGACCGGTGTTCCAGTTGGCAGCCCAGATCAAGTGCGAGCCGGGGCCGCCCTGACCGTCGTGCCCGATCGTCAGCCACGGCTGGCCGGTGACCTCGCTGCGATCGGGGATGGGTACGCTCAGCACGGTCGCGAGCACGGCCTCCCACTGCCAGGCGGAGTAGTCGCCATTGCCGGCTGGGGCCTCAGGAGTGCTCGTGCCGGTACCGGAGAGCGGCACATCGGTAATGGTCGACAGCGAGTCGGAGGGCTGGCTCATCGCGCACCCTGCCTGAACTGGGTGCGACGGGACCCGGCAGTCGGCTCGGCGAAGTCGTCGTAACTATCGGTGTCCTCATCCATATCGTCGAAGTCACGTCCGATCGATGCTGGTCCGACGGTGGGGGCGGTGCCCCAGACATCCTCGTCCTCGGCCAGCCAGGTCGTCCGTTCTCGCTCTTGCACACCACCCTGCTGACCACCACCCATGCCGCCGCCCATGCCGGCCATCGGCGGGAAGAACGGCACCGCGCCGGTGCCGGTGCCGGCCGGAGCCTGCGCGACCTGGGCCGCGCCGCCGGGTGGCGCGACGAACCGGCCGCTGGATACCGGCGCGGCCGATGCTCCGCCATTCAGGCCAGATAGTCCGCTCGGGGCGGCCGGCCCAGCCGGCCCAGTCAGCGCGCCCTTGCCGAGACCGCCCGTGAACGCAGGTCCACCGCCCGCGCCGCCCAGGCCGCCTCCGCCCGCACCGCCAAGGCCGCCTCCGCCAAGCAGAGCGTGCAACCCTGGTCCGCCCGGCAGTCCAAGCAGCCCCGCTCCCCCGGGCAGCCCGAGCCCCGGCACGATCGGAACGGGTTCCGCTGGGACGCCCACGCTGGTCAGGGCATGACGCAGGGCAGAACTCAGGTCGCGGCTCCCGGCCAGCGCCGATTGCAACTCGTCGTGCAGCGGACCGGTCGCTGGAATCTGGCCGCTTGCTAGCGCCGCCGTCAGTTCGTGCTGCACGGCCCTGTTATCGGCCAGCGCGTTTTGAATAGAGTTCAGGCCCGGCGAGCCTCCGCCGGCC
The DNA here is from genome assembly GCA_963769145.1 of uncultured Actinomycetota bacterium. GTDB lineage: Bacteria > Actinomycetota > Actinomycetes > Streptosporangiales > Streptosporangiaceae > Chersky-822. The sequence goes on along the minus strand of CAVYKS010000004.1, from coordinate 545,792 downwards.
AGTACCTGGTCAAGCGCCTGCTGTGCCTGCTGGCTCTTGGCGAGCGCGGATTCGATCGCGTTGTGCAGGGGACCGGTCCTGGGTATCTGCCCGCTGGAGAGCATATGCCGAAGTGCGCTCTGCACCTTGCCGTTGTCCGCGAGCGCGGCGTGCACGAAGTTCCCGCCTGGCACGGCATTGCCGAGCGCGTTGCGCAGGGCCGCGTTGGTGTGAGAGTTGTCACCTGCGGCTTGCTGGAGCGCGGTGCGCAGCGGCCCGGACTTCGGCACCTGCCCGCTGGCCAGCGCCCGGTTCAGCGCGGACTGCACCCGCCCGTTCCCGGCCAGCGCCTCCTGCAGCGCGGTCCCGGCTGGCGTCGCACCGGCGAGCGCGCTCCGCAGCGCGGCTTGCACCATGCCGTTGTCCGCCAGTGCCTGCTCGAGCGCGTTGTGCAGCGGGCCTGAACTCGGGGCGAGGGCGAGTGCCTTCTCCAGCGCGCGCCGCTGGGCGTTGTTATCAGCAAGGGCTGTGCGGAGCTGACCGGTCGTCGGATTGCCGGGCGCTCCGCCCAGCGGGCCGCCTGGATTACCCAGGCCGGGCCCCGCGCCGGGCAGACCGCCGAGCACGTTGGGGCCCTTGGCCGGACTATTCAGCTCGCCTAGGCTATTCAGCCCGCCGACGCCATTCAGCCCGCCCAGGCCATTGAGCCCGCCGCCTAGGCCATTGAGTCCGCCACCGAGCGAATTCAGGCCACCACCGAGCCCGAGACCCAGGTCACCCAAACCGCCACCGAGATTATTCAGGCCATCACCCAGCCCGAGGCCCAGGTTACTCAGGCCACCGCCGAAATTATTCAGGCCATCACCCAGCCCGGCGCCAAAGTTAGCCAGGCCATTGCCGAAATTGTTTAGGCCATCACCGAATCCGTTGAGGCCGCCCAATCCCCCATCAGAGTTAGGACCGCCGGTATTGAAATTGTCGCCACCCGGCGGAGCAATCTGGGAGAGCGTCGCGGGCGTCAGCGGCTGAACCAGCCCCGCCGTGGCCAGATAGGAGACGGTGAGAGCGTTTATCAGCGACCGTGCGCTCGTATCCAGCGTTTCTTGAATAGAGGTCAGCCAGAGCTGTTTAGCCTGGTTCTCCACCGCAACCCAGGTACCATCGCTCAGCAGATTACCAAAAGAGCCAGCGTCCAAAACATTTGGAATGTAATAACTGCCTGGCGACCCGGAAACCACTCCGGCGTCGAGTAGTGCTTGGTAGATAGCGCCGATTGGCGAATGATCAAGCCGTTCTTGCCAGCCGCCAATGGTCTGCCATATACCTACCACGAAGTTCTGGGTATCAGAGCCTGACTGCCCGAACCTCGCCGAGTAACTATCACGACTCAGGGAATTGCCCATCTGGGCCGAGATCGACTCAGCCGACGTGAAAAGGTTATTAATGAGTTTATAGAAGGCCTCCCCCGCCTGGCCCTTGTACTGCGATGCCTCGCTGTTCAGCTCAGCGCCCGCGCTGTAGAAGTAGCCAGCCGCGTTCAGGTAGAAATCCTCGACGCCCTGAAACGCCAAGTCTGCCGAGCCAAACGTGCGCGGATCGACCGCAACGGTAGTGTAGTCGGGTGGCGATGAAGAAATTACCTGCGAGAGCTGCTGGACGGGGGTGTTGTAATACTCGTCCCATGGGCCGCCCGTGCCCTGCATGTCCGGAGAGAGATAGACAAAGAAACTTGGGATGGATAGACCTCCACCGCCAGAAAAAGCGAAGATCTGAAAGAGGGAGTCGCCTTCGCCCTGACTGTCAGTCACCGTCCACCGAAGACCCGATATCAAGGATCGGTCGGGCAGTTTCATTCCAAGTACCCCGTTCAGCACCTGCTCCCAATTCCAGGCGGTGTAGTCGTCACCGCCAGGGGCATTGATAGGGGTATAAGGAGGGGTGTTGTTGCTGTACCCGTTCGCCGGGGCGTGGCTCGGCTGGTTATAACTCCCAGGCGCAGGACCGTCGTTGTAATGCCCGTTGTCGTCCGGGATTGGGTTCCACGGGACTTTTTGGTTCGGGTTTGAATTAGGATTTCGAGTCACAGGCACGTGCATTTCCTCCTAACGCGCACCGGGCAGAGCGACGGCCGAGTTGCGTCTCAGTTAGTGGGTTGGCGTATTCGGATTCGCGGGTGTATTCGGATTCGGTGAGCCGTTCATGTCATTGATAGTATTCTGGAAATCACTCATTAGCTTGTCTACGGCATCGTTATTGAGGCTTTCCGTTCCGTTAAGCGCATTCACCGTCGTCGTGATTTCCTCGCTCATGTCTTTGAGCACTTTGTCCAGCCACTGAAGCTGGCTATAGACGCTGCCACCGGTAGTCTTTAGCGCGTTTGAGATCGCCACGCCAGCGTTGAATCCCGGTGGACCAGCTATCAGCGTTAGATTGTTTACCGGGTTGATGTAGTTGGTAGTTTCCGGGCTGCCGCTTGGGCCGATCCCTCTGATCTGCGTTTCGACCTGGCTCTGCAGTTCCTCCAGCTGAGCCTTAAGTTTATTCAAGTAGTCCGTGTCGATCTGCGTGACATTGCCGTCTGCCATTGCCATTTCCTCCAGTCAATAGCTATGCGGTCCTTTGGCTGTCCGGCGCCGCGTGCGCCGGACAGCCGCCGACCTGATGCGATCAGGTGATCGAGGACCACTGAAGCGCGAGGTGGTTGTCCGTCGTCCCGTAATTGACGGTCATGTCATCGAGCGTGTTTCTGTAGGTGCCCAGCAGGGCATTCATCTGGCCTATGTCGTTGTTCCACCTAGCCTGCACGGAGGTGTACTCCGCTTCCGAGGCGCCGGACCAGCTCGCGCGGAGCGGATTGATGACATCCTGAAGCTGGGTCAGCACCCGCTGGATCGCGCTATCGGCGTCTTCGAGTGCCTGGTAAACGTTGCTGACTTGGCCGTAATCGACGTAGATCTGGCCGTCACTGACTGCCATGAGATTTCCTTTCTCTATCGAACTTGCCTAGTGCGGAGCGCTGACGAATCCGCTTGAACCGAACTGCGGCAGCGCGGCGGCCATCTCGATTCCCTGCTGGTTGCTCCTTTGCAGCTGCTGAGCGGTGTCGCCGAGTTGCTGTGCCATCCAGTTCAGGGTGGACCTGAGGTCTTCGAAGTCCTCCGCCCATTGCACGACCGCTCCGCCGAATCGCTCACCGGCAGTGGTGACCATCCCGGTACTCGTAAGCTGCTGCTGCGAGTCGAAAACCCCGGTAACGATCTGAGTTAGCGCGGTGACCGCCTCCTCGAACGCCTGCTGCGCCTGAAGCGTGACGTTGATCTCATTCTGAGTCACCGACGCCGAATTACCCGTAGGCATGATTGCTTCCTTTCGAAACTGCATAATTATTTATAAAGGGGACCGCTATCGGTCATGGCATCCGGTAGCCGCTCACCCCCTCATCGGTGTCAGGTCGAGTGCGGGACCGGTCGGCAGTAGCCCGAGCAGCGATGCGGGCATCGGGACGGCGCGGCCAGCCCGGTATCCGAGGGCCGAGGCGGCACTCGCCGATGGCACCGCGAACTTGACTCCGGCGTCCGTCACCAGGAACAGCGAGTCGCCGCCCACGCCCGGCGCGGCCTGCGGCTGGACAAACGCGCCTCCGCCCGGAGCCACCTTGATCAGGTTGGCGGTCTGCGGACTGCCGCTGACGCCCGGGAAGTCCAGGGCGGGTGGCGCGCCGGCCGGCGGCATCGCGAAGACGACTCGTGGCGGCACTCCCCCGGTGCCGCGGTAGTCCACGCACGGAACGCCAGGACCGGCGGAATCGTCCCGCGGCGGCGTCGATGGCGCGTCGACCGAGTCCGTCAGGTTCTGGGCGGCGATGGGGGCATGCACGAGCGTTGCCGGGCTAATCGCGACCGGTGCCCCGGTCGCGCCGCCGCCGGCCGCGACGCTGGACGGATCGCCGAGCACGATCGCCGCCTGGGCGGCCGTGATGGGAACTAGCGCGCCTGCCTCGGCGAGATAGAACTCGCTCGGACTGCCAACGTTGCGGGCGACCAGGACCTGGCCGATGCTGGTGCGCACCGCGCCGATCGTCGGCCCTCGTCCACCCCGTCCAGGCACAGTGATCGGCCGCAGATCAGGGCCAGCCGGTACCGCGTTAAGCCAAGCTGGGCTGACATCGGTGACGCGGGCCCGGCCGAGTCCGAGCGCGCCCGCGATCCACGACGCGTCCAGCCTCAGCCGCTGACCGTGCCAGATCAGGTACTCAGCGCCCGGAGCCGCGACGAGCAGCGCGCCGTTCGGCGGCGGCGGACTGACCGGAACCGGGACGCCGATCGTCACCGACACCTCGGGCTGGCCTGCGCTCACGGCGCAGACCAGCCAGGCGCCCTTGTTGACAGCGTCGGCGGCCGGCAGCGCATCGGGCGCGCCGACGATGCCGACCGGCTGGCCCTGCGGGATGCCGGTCAGCGTCGCGGCAGGCACCACGGTCATCGCCGTGTTGCCGCCGGTCAGCAGCATCGCGGATGACCAGTTCAACACCGGCAGCAACTCGTGACGGGCGTAGACGTAGCGGGCGCCGGTCTCCTTGGCCATGACCAGCTCACCAGCCGACAGCACCGCTGCCTTATGGCCGGCCGAGATCAGCCCCCAGACCAGGAACGCAGCGACCAGCAGCGTGCCGAGTAGCAGTCCGCCGAACGCGCCGAGTCCGGTCCGCCGCAGCGGACTTTCCGGAGCGTCGGGCTCACCGTGCACCAGCGCGGAGGTCAGGCGTCCCACCACGTAGGCGTGCGCTTGAACCTGGTCACGTCGTGATCTCATGTCCGCACCTCCCGCTCACCCGTGGCCTGTTCTGGCGAACCCATAGAGGTTGAGCAGCCAGAGGACCGCCGGGATGAGCGCGACCGCTGTAGCGGTCTGCAGCAAGTCGCCGGCCCGGCCCCAGTGCGGCAGGAGCTTGGACCCAGGCAGCGAACGTTCACCCACGAAAAGCAGCGCGGCCGCGATCACCAGTCCGGCCAGTACCGCCGGCCAGGCGCGGGCATCTGCCCGTAGCCCGGTGACGATGGCCAGCACCGTGGCCCCGCAGATGGCCGGGATAACGACCGCGAGCCGGTGCCGGGCCGCCACGAGCACCCGCGCGTGCAGCAACATCAGCGCGATAGCGTCGATCGCGACCACGCGCGCTGGCCAGCCAGTAGTAGCAAAGGAGAGCACGGCCAGGCACCCGGTAATGACGACGGCCAAGCCGCTGTACAGGCCCGTCATGTACCGGTCAGCCATCGCCGTGTTCTGAAGCACCCGCTGGCCGGGCACAGGATCGAGGTCGGCTTGCAATTCGTCGGGCGTGCTCGGCGTCAGGTCAAGCCGCATGTTCGCCAGCCGGAAGGCGATGACCGGCACCCAGTTGCCCAGCGGCACCGTAAGCGCTAGCAGAATCCCGGCCACAGCGGCGGCATCTAGCCCGGCGAAGGTGGCGATCGCACCGCCGGCCGCCGCGAGTGCGGATCCAACCGAGGTGGCGACAAACGCCGGATGCCGTCCACCGCGGGCCAAGCTGACCGCGATCGCTGCCCCGGTCACGGCAACGCCGCAGGCCAGGAGCATGGGGCGGAAACTAGCCAGGCTCGCCAGTCCAGCACCGCCGCTGCCGTGCAGCAGCGGCAGTTCGGCGGCGGCCAGGCCCGCGTAGCAGATAGCCGACGCCCCGAGGACGTCGGCCGCCGCCAGATCGGCGAAGGCGCGGGACGCCGCGGCCGTGAGTCCAATCAGAACGAGCGCCATGGCGGCCGCGAACAGGTCGGAGAGCGCGCCGAGATGACCGGCCAGCAGCGCGAGCCCGGCCGCGAGCGGCGCGGCGAGCAACCCGGCGAGCAACCGCCGCGACATGCCGGGATGCCAGCGATCAGGCCGGGCCGAGATTCCCGTGGCGATGCCGTCGATGAGGTCGTCGAAGTCGAGCGGCGGAAGCTGCTCAGCCCGGGGCCGCAGATGCACCACGTCGCCGTCGCGCAAGCCAAGGGCCGCGACGCTCTGTTCCTCGCGCAGCGGCGGGTCGCCGAGCCGCTGCAGCACCCATCCGCCATGCTCGAGCCCGGCGTCGGCGAGGCCGTCACCGAGGTGGCCGACCAGAGCTGGAAGCAAGTCGATCAGCGGCACGTGCGCCGGTACCGCGAGCTCCGCGCTTCGGCTGGGCCCGCAGAGGGTCAGGCGGCACAAGTCGTCTGTCATCGCTGGCTGGCGCGCCTGCTCGGCGGCGGGCTCGGCGGTATCCGCGACCTTACCTTGCGCCGCACCGGCGCTGACGTCTGACCACGGCGCGGTGCCCGCAAGCGGGCCGCCGCTCCCATTCGCGGCCGACTCTGGCGAATTTTCGCTCATTCCAGTGATACGCGCGGACCGGCCGGGATGCTTCACTGCCGCGTTGGCGTGATGATCGCGGTTGCCGCCGCAGGCTGGAAAGGCATGGTCCTGGCAGCCACACGACAGCTATCGCTGGCAACCTCCTGGAGTCGGCGACGGCATTTCTTGGCCACGCATGCCAGTACGCGAAGTATTAGAGATATGACTCGAGCTTGCCGCGCCGGCGCACGTCGAGCGTGGCGCAGTGGAACGAGCCACCGAAACTGTTAAAATGGAGGAAGTCGCACAAGATCGGATCGCAGCCCCATTTCTTCATCGCCGCGATCATCGGCTCGTCATGACGCTCCACGATCACCCGCTTCTCGTCGAGCATGAGTATGTTCATATTGATCCACTTGCTCGTCATGTACAACGTATGTGATTCCGGGATCGTGGGGGCGGGTGACCGGAGCACGTCCCATCCCTTAAATAGCTTTGGCACCTGCGGTACGCGCTCAGGATTTACCAGCAGCTTACCGGGAGCGATCGGCATGATAGTCCCGTCAATGTGCATCGGATGACTATCGGCGAACTCAAGCACATGTACTCTGTACTGGTCACCCAGGTGGCTGCGCAGCCACTCAATGCCAAAGTCATTGGTGACATTGCTCTTCTGCGCAACTATGTCGCGCCCGAAGCGCATGAAGTCCGCAGCGTCGAAAGTGGGCTCGAACTCGGTGACCACCAGGCGCGTTGCCTGACCGTCTCCAGAGTCAGTCCAAGTGCCGTCGTACTGTTCGTCCTTTAGCTCTGGCTTCGGCGCCGCACTCCACTTCGCTCCCGAGCGGAAGTACTTCTTGAGCAGCGGCCGGTACGCCGTAGACTCAAAATAACGCGATCGCCAGGCCATCGGACACTCTATGATTTCCTTGCCTATTACCAGCAGCAGATCGCGCGGCATCGCCGCGTACATGCCCGTGCTAGTCCAGTCCAGCGTCGAATAAGGCCGGCGCTGCTGTATCGGCTCGGGGCGGACTACCTTTACCCCCTCGGCTTCCAGAATGTGCGCGAACTCTTCCAGCTCCCGGCGCGCCGCCTCGACGTGCTCGGCCGGAAACGGCTCTCCGCCATGCCGCCGGAAGAGCTCGTGCTGATCGACCGGCAGTACCGGCTGCAAGGCGATGTGCCAGGGCGGAAAGCTCGCGTTGTCGATTATTCCGACGATGACTTCTTCTAGCGGATCCCATTCCGTGTAGGAACACACGGCACTTTCTTCCTCCATGGGAAGCTCCTTACTATGACTTGATTCCGAGTCGTGCCATGAAATCGGCCGCCATTCGCAGCAGCGTGTCTCCCCCGCTGAACAGCGAGATGTGGTCACCGTGCGCCGCCACCTCAAGGCGCGCGTTCGGCAGGGCGGCCGCCACCCGCTCCGAGCCTGCCGGATGCGCGATGTCGTCGTCCTGGCTGGTGACTACGAGCGTGGGTTGTTTCACTTTCGAGAGGTACTCGCCGACATCGGTGCTGGTTATCCCGGTGTTGAGCCTGCAGTACCGGTAAAGCACCTCCGGGCTCGCGTACGGGTAGAGCACGAGGTGTGCCACCGAGGCCGACGTGGCCGTCAGCATGACCTGGCAGAAGGCGGCGTGAACCGCCCTGGCGGCTGAACGGCTCCGGGCGGCGTCGGTCATCAACTCGATCAGGTTCTGCTGATGCCCCGTTTTCTGGCCGCCGTCGGCGAACCCGTAGGCGCCGTGCCACAAGCTCAGCGAGGTGATGCCGGCCGCGGCCGGCCGCCGCGGCCAGCGCGATGACAGCACCCCCGCAGAGGCCGACCACATGCGCGCTGGGCACCCCGTAGTGATCCATGACCGTGAACAGATCCGCTACCTGCGAACCGATGTCAAAGGCGTAATCGCCGTGATGTCCGGCCGCACCGAACAGCCCGCGGCTTTCCCAGGTCAGCACGCGGCGATCGGCAGCGAGGAACCGTACCCAGGATTCCGCCAGCACCGCCGGCATGCCGCAGGCCGGAATCAGCACGACGGCCTCGTCGCCCCGGCCAGCCGCATACACGTGCAGGGGCACCCCATCTGACGAGCTGATGGCCTCCTTGTGGCAGAACACATCGAAGCTGTCCGCCACGACCTCCGCGACTACCTGGTCCACCTCGCTCAGCCGGTCTACCGGGATCGTCATGGCTGAGCTCGCCCAGTCCGCGAACGCCAGCCGGTCGCTCACCACTCGCTCGAAAACTTGAAGGTCGCGGAAAGCAACGTTCCGCGGCAGTGTCAGCCCGGTGACGCCGACCCGGCTGGCGACCCGGTCAAGCAGCCCGCACAGCGCACTCCATTGCCCGGCCGACCACTGAGCAGGTGAGTCAGCGTCGTCCCGCCCAACCGGCGTCACCCGGACCGGCGGGGCCAGCCCCTCGACCAGTGGCTTCACTGCCAGTACCGATGCCGCCAGCCGCGCGACCGCCCCTCGGGCATCGCGTCCAAGCATCCGACGAGCTTTCAGTTCAGCGGGATCATTGGACCGGGAATTGGTGACCCCTGGTGGTCGAGGTCACCTTCCGGTTGTGCGTGTAGTTATCGGTGCCAGCCACCAGGACCGTGCCGTACTGACGGAGGCTCACCCGGCCGCCGTACTCTTCGACGTCCTCGGTGTCCGGATACACCTGCACGCTGGTCGGTACGTACCGGCCAGCGAAGCCGAGCCGCATCCCCTTGTCCGGCGCCGAATGCGGCTTCGACGAGTGCATCAGGGTAGACCAGAACAGGATCGCTTCACCGGGGCGCATGATCATCGACGCCGCCCGGTCAATGTCGGGCTTCCAGTCGGGATCCTTCTGCAGCTCGCGGTAGTCATAGCCGTAGAAGCCGCGCTTGATGCCGTCCTTGGCCTCGCTGTTGATCTTGTCTGGCTGGTAGTGCATCGCCTTGGTCTCGTCGTAGTGCATCGTGTGGTGCGTTCCCGGGATGAACTGCAGGCAGGCCGTGTCCTCGGTCGCCTCGGTAAACGCCGTCCACACCGTGATCGTCCCGCCGAATTCCTTTTCTGACTCCGGCCACACGATCTGCGGCTTGCCGGAGGCGAAAGCGAATGTGTCGGCCTGGTGCCAATCCGTTCCCTCATCACCCGGATATTTCGGAAAAAACTCTGATCGCCAGCAGAGCACGTCGGGCCCCAGCACGCTGGCCACCCGGTGCACGATCTGTGGCCGGCAAATGTGATCGGCCAGGAACTCCGAATCCAGGTGGCGGTCGTAGTTCGCGATGTTGGTGTTCCCCGCCTGCGCGTCACCTTCGTCATAAACGGCTTCTGAGCGGTCCATCAGCCGCATTCGCTCGCGCCTCCAGAGCCGCTTCATCTCATCGACCTCGTATACCTGGAATGGCCCGAAGTAGCCAAGCTGGTGGAACTTAGCCAGCTCTTCCGTGGTCATCGCGAAGGTCTGCTGCATCGTATTCGTCATTGTCAATCCCTCACTCTGAGCTGGTTTCGCCGTTAATCTGGGCGGTCACGAGCGCCGACAACGACTCGATGCTCGCTTCCTCGAGCGACATGACATCGACTGTCATGTCGTATTTCTCGTTCACCCGCGCCACGATCCTGGTGAACGCCAGGGACGTGACCCCCTGATCCAACATGTCCACAGCGGGATCGATGCCATCGATGTCAAGCACGGTCCTGACGACCTCGCTGATCGACTGCCAGATTTCGTATGCCGAGATCCTGGCTCCGGCCGGCGCGGTCATGGCGTCGGCTCCAGACGTGCGGCCAGTTCGTTATCCGAGCGCATCACGATTCACCTTTCCTTGTATTGTCATCGGGATTTCGGAGATGACCATGTAGGCAGACGGCCGAAGGTGCCTGGGCAATGTTGTTCTGGCATGTCGCTCCGCTGCCGCGGCCAGCCGGGCCGCGGTCCGCTCGTCGGAGTCGCAGGTGTGAGCGGGCACGAGGTAGGCGACCAGTCGCACATCACCGTCGCCGAAATCCCGTGAGGTGACCACGACTCCCGCTATCCCGGCTAGGCGGGACAGGCACTCCTCGATCTCGCCAGGTTCGATCCGGTAGCCGCGCACCTTCATCTGGTCGTCTATCCGCCCGAGGTAGACAAGCTCACCGTCGGGCAGCCGCTTAGCCCGGTCCCCTGACCGGTACAGGCGTTCGGCACCGAGCGTTCCCGCCGCGGATACGAATCGCTCCGCAGTGAGCCCTGGCCGGTTCAGGTAGCCGCGGGCCAGCCCGCCCCCGCCGATATACATCTCACCAGGCGTGCCGTCAGGCACCGGCTTCCTGTCGCTGTCCAGCACGTGGATACGCAAGTCGGGCAGCGGCACGCCGATCCGGCTTTCGCCGCTCCGGTCTAGGTCCGCCGCGGTGATCCGCCGGTAGGTGCAGTGGACGGTGGTCTCGGTGATTCCATACATGTTGACCAGCGCCGGCAGCCTGTCTCCGTGCCGGGCTATCCACGGGGCAAGCATCCGAGGATCAAGCCGCTCCCCGCCAAAGATCACCAGCCGCAAAGCCAGGCCGCTGGTCCTGTCGGTGCCGTTCCCGCTCGAAACGCCGTTCCCGCCGGGGAACATGGCAGAAATCAACTGATGGAACGCCGAAGGAGTCTGGTTCAGCACGGTCACTCGCTCGGAGCGCAGCAGCGACGTCAGCGACTCGGGTGAGCGGGTGATCTTTTCCGGCAGCAGCACCAGCCGCCCGCCGTATAAGAGCGCGCCCCAGATCTCCCACACGGAGAAGTCGAAGCTGATCGAGTGGAAGAGCGACCAGATGTCCCGGTGGTCGAAGTGAAACCAAGGATCGGTCTGCTCGAACAGCCGGACCACGTTGGCGTGTTCGACAGTGACCCCTTTCGGGGCGCCGGTTGAGCCTGAGGTGTAAATGACATAGGCCAGATCTCGTTCGGTGGCCCGGTCCACGGGCTTACGGCACTCCTGCGCAGTCCCTGCGGGGGCCACGACCTGGTCGCCTTCGATCCACACGATCGCGGGATGGCGCCCGGTCATCACCGGAGCGGTGTCCATCGCCGCCACGACCATTGGCGCCGCGCAGTCAGCGATCAGGTAGTCGATGCGGTCCGCCGGATAGCCCGGGTCCACCGGCACATAGGCGCCGCCCGCTTTCAGGATGCCGAGCATGCCGACGATGGCCTCAGGACCCCGCCGGGCACAGAGCCCAACTAGGACGTTCGGTCCCACGCCGAGGCCGCCGAGCCGCGCGGCCAGCCGGTCGCTCCTCGCGTCGAGCTCGCCGTACGACACCGTCCCGTCGGTGCCGGACAGCGCGACCCGCTCCGGCGCCTCGCGAGCGCGCTGGGCGAAGATCGTGTGCAAGCAGCTACCGGGCAGCATCGGGATATCCGTTTCCTCTCCGCTCCGTCACCCGAGCATTTCGGCGAACGCTTCCACGTCCAGCGGGACCGGGGTGAGCCGGTAGCCGACTGGCGGCTCGACCCCCATCAGGTTGCGGACCAGGAAGTCCCACCTTCGCCGATTCAGGTAGTGCTCATAACCGATGTAGGTGTGGTCCGCGCCGGGAATGATGAGCAGCTCGAAGTCCTTGTCAGCGGTGATCAGGCGTTCAGCGAGGCGCAGCGTCAGATGCGGCGAAACGCTCTCGTCGAGACCGCCATGCACCAGCAAGAGCTTGCCGGCCAGCCGTTCGGCGATGTCCACGTTCGACGCCGCGGCATAGCGCCCGGCGTCGAACGGGCCGTTGTACATCTCGGCGGTGCTGAGCTCGATGTAGCGGATGTCGTGCATTCCGCTCTCGGCAACGCCGGCCTTGAACACCTCCGGGAAGTCGAGCATCGCCCGTACCGTGGCGAAGCCGCCAGCGGAAGATCCCGTAACCCCAACCCGGTCGAGGTCCATCCACGGACGACTAGCGGCGAGCTGGCGAAGCGCCGCCACGTGGTCGGTCAGCCCGCCAGCGTCGCAGATCCGGCCGTACGAGGCGTCGTGGAATGCCTTGGACCGCCCCGGAGAGCCCCGCCCGTCGACAGCGATCACGACGAACCCAAGCGCTGCGAGCACCTCGGCGTCATAGCCGTAATAGCCGGGATCGAACGACGGGCTGACGCGATTCCCGGTCGGGTAGCAATACGGATGATCAACCACCGGATACCGTTTGTCCGGGTCGAACCCGTGCGGCCGGTAGAGCATGCCGTAAATGTCGGTCTCGCCGTCGGCCGCGGTCACGCAGAACCGCTCCGGCGGGCTCCAGCCGGTCTCCACCAGCCGCGATATGTCCGCGCGCTCGAGCTCGACGAGTATCTGACCGTCCCAGCTACGAGCGGTGATCACTGGCTCGACGTCATTGGCGGAAGCCGAGTCGATGAAGTACCCATGATCCGGCGGCACGGTCACGACGTGATCGAGATCATCGTCGGTCACCTTGGCGAATCCCGTGCCATCCAACCCCACCCGGCATACCGTCCGGCGATAGGGATCCGCCTCGACAAGGCCCGAGGCCAGGAAGTACACCACCCGCCTCCGCTCGTCGACATACAGGATCTGCCGAACCGCCCATGGCCCCGACGTCACCCGCGCGCGCAGCTCTCCAGCCTGGGCGTCGTAGAGATAGAGATGGCCCCATCCATCGCGCTGTGAGTACCACAAGACCTCCTGTCCCCCGGACAGGATCTGGACCATGGGCGGCTGCATGGGATATTGCGCCGGCTCAACGCGGGTGACGCCAGACTCCGACAGCAGCAGGCGCACCTCGCCGGAGTCCGGGTCGAACCGGTGCAGGCTCAGCTCCTTCGAGTCGCGGGTCGAACTCAGGTAGTACACCGCCGAGCTATCCTCGGACCACCACGCGCGCCGCAAGCTAACCGGCGACAGCATCGGCATCGCGACGGGCTCGGCCACCGCCCGAACGACCTTCCCGGCCGCGACGTCAAGCACGACGAGCTCGGCCAGCGGCATCCGCTCGTCGCCTGCAAACGCGAATCGCCGCGTCAGCCGCCGCGGCGCGCCGCCATCGGCGGGCAGGGCATCTATGAGATAGGTCTCGCGGACGCCGCGCTGGTCGGTGCGGTGGGTAAGCACGCGGCTGGAATCCGGCGACCACGCAGCGACGGGCGGCAAGTGCGGAATCCCGACTTTCGCCAGCAGCGTGGTGTACATCGGATAGTCCGGGTTCGCGCCGTAGTCCAAATCACGGGTGCCATCATCGGTCAGTGCCCAGTCGTCGGAGCTGGCGAGTGACCGCGCCCGGAGGTTAAACCCGTCACGGAACACCGCCTGCTTGCCGTCGGGCGCGACGATCTCGAGCAGACTGCTGGTCGCCGGCCTGGTGGCGGTCGCGCAGGCGTAATCGCCGAGCTCGCACCGCCAGTGCTCGCCGAGCGCGTCGAACTCGACCGCCTCGGCGGTCAGCGTAAACAGGCCGAACGGCAGCGCGCCCTGGTCGATTTCCCGCCCCGACGCGGCCTCAAGCGCGGCCGCGAGCCGTTCGTGATCGAACGCCGGCTTCCTGGTGCCTTCGGCCGGGTCGGCGAGAATGAACTGCCGTCCTTTCTCGGTGTCGACCGTGTACCAGAAGCTGGTGCCGCCATCGACCCACCGTGGCTGGACCTTCCCGCCGAGCACGAGCTCGCCACGGTGGTGGCGCAGCAGCCGGTCAGCCGTCCGGTAGACGCCGATGTCAAGGCTGGGCGGGTACATCGTTCCTCCAGAGGGTCCGTCAGCCGACGAGGACCTCAAGCCTGGTCACGCCGTTGAGGTTGGGGCTGGTCATAAAGGCTGGCGGGTTTTCCGGGTCACAGCGCAGCTCGGGGTAACGGTCGAACAGCGCGTTCAGCGCGATCCTGGCCTCCTGCCTAGCCAGGGCCGCCCCGATGCAGAAATGCGCACCATGGCCGAAAGCCTGGTGCGGGTTAGGATCGCGGGCCAGGCTGAACTCGTACGCATCGGTGAAGACCTTCGCGTCGCGATTTACCGCCGGGATCCACACCCGCACCATCTGATCGGGCCCGATCAGGACACCATCAAGCTCGACCTCGGTATTGGTCACCCGAACCGTCGACGAAATCGGAGGGAAGTAGCGCAGGGACTCCTCGATCAGCGCGGGAACGAGGGCACGGTCCTCGTGCACGGCACGGTTGATGTGCGGATAAGCATCGAGGCACAGCATCGTGCTGCCGATCAGCAGCGTCGTGGTGACATGGCCGGCGACGAGCAGGGCGTTCGCGAAGCTGGTGACCTCGTTCTCGGTCAGCCGCTCGCCATCGACCTCCGCCTCGACCAGCCCGCTGAGTAGGTCATCCCGCCGCCTGACGCCGCGTTCCCTGACAAGTTCCCTGACGTAGTCGGTAATGTGGCGGGCCTGATCAAGCACGTACTCCAGCTCGTTCTCAAGGTCGCCGTCGAGTTTGACCAGCGAGAACTCCATGGTGCCACTCAGCATATTATCGACCCACCCCTTGATCAGGGGATAGTCGCTCGCTGGAATGCCGAGTAACTCGGCGATCACCGTGATCGGCAATGGGTAGGCGAATTCGCCAACCAGATCGAAGCCTTTTGTGCCCGCGACCTTGCTCAGCAGATCATCCACGACTGAGTTGACGCGAGACTCGAGCTTAGTGATCGCCCGAGCCGTGAAGGCGCGCGTGACCAGCTTGCGCAACGCGGTGTGCCTGGGCGGGTCAAGCTGAGTAATAGCGCTGTCATCGATCTCATTTCCCGTCGGCATAAGACGCGACGTCCCTGAGGAGAAGATATGCGGGTTGTTCAGGACATAAAGCGCCTTCGCATACCCGTACACGTTCCAAAAGCCGGTAGTCTCGTCGAGCTCGACTCGCCTGGGCATCCGATCGTTGCCAGGATACATCCAGAAGAACCGTTCTTCATCTAGTTTCCAGCGCTCGGCTAGTTCGGACATGACATCCCCATCATCGTCAATTCGAAAGCGCGATCAGCCGAATCAGAAGGGCATTCACCATCTGATGTACCTGATCTCGGAAGCGCAGTTATCCGAGTCTGTCAGACGGCTATGCCGGTGTCGACGTGCGGCAAATCCGAAACTGTCCTGTCGCCAGGACAATTCGCGTGGGATGGGATCGAGACCGGTCAGCGCTCGCGCGTCAGCCGCGCCACCGCACCTCGACCCGGCCGTAGCGCATACGGCCGACGAGCCGGACTCCGAGAATGACCAGCGCACCGGGCTCTGGACTCGGCCGAATCTTGACGTCGGTATAGCGCACCGTCAGCGGATCCGCATCCACGACAATGCCCGGCCTGGCGACCAGGATCAGGGATCCACCGCGTATATTCAGGTCAATAAGCAGCGCGTCGTGCGTGATCACCGCTTCGGTGAAGTCGAGAGTCACGTCGCACCACGTCGTCCGCAATTCCAGCCGCCTCGGAACCGCCCAGCCATCGGCGCGCCTGACCGAGCCGCCACGCTGGTCGATCCGGATCACGTCCTGCGCCTGCGCCGATGCGGCACCCGGCCAGCCCGGCCTGGCCACCAGGTCGGCGGTGAGCACGGCCAGCTCACCGACCGTTCGGGAGGTCAGGGCGGCCTCAAGTCGCTCATCGAGCTCGTCAGCGGTCAGCCGCCCGTCCCCCGCTGCGACGCGCAGTACATCTACCGCCCGCTCGCGGTCCGCATCAGACGCCCTCACCTCGGGCGAGGCACCGGGCCCAGAAGGCTCACCGCCCGGCGAATGGTCTGCCTTCACAGCCACCCCCGTCCCGCTCGGCGATCCACGCTGTCCTGTCGCCAGGATAACCGGGTCCAGGTCCGCGACTCGTGCCCGCACCAAGAGTGCCGTCCGGAGGTGGGGCGCCACTCATGGCGTCAAACTGGCTTGATCTGGCGCCACAAATGTGCCATGGTGAGCCATGGACTTGACGCCCTACATCGACAACCTCCGCAACGAGCTCATGGCCGCCGCGGAGCCCGGGGAGGCAACGGCGCTCGCCGAACGGCTTAGCGCGTCGGTCGCGTCGGCGACCCGACTCACGATTCTCGATGTGCTGTCCGTCGCGGCCGACCAGATCACCGCGGACCTGGTGCCTGGCTCGGTGGAGGTCAGACTGCGCGGGCGTAATCCCTACTTCGTGGTCACGCGCCCCAACGCCGACGAAGAGCCCGATGACGGCTTCGACCTGCTGCCTGGTAACGGCCCAGCGCAAAACCCGGCCCCTGGGGGCACTGGCGGAACGGAAGGCCCCGTCTCCCGCATCAACTTCCGCCCGCCCGAGGTGCAAAAGCAGCGCATCGAGGCGGCTGCCGCGCAGAGCGGACTGTCGGTCAACGCCTGGTTGGTCCGCGCGGCCGCCTCGGCCCTGGGCGACAGCCGCGTTAGTCGGCGAGGGCGGCGTGAGGCCGAACGGGGCGGGCGCTTTGTCGGCTGGGTCGGCTAAGCCGGACGGCAACGAGAGAAAGGAACTCAGATGCCCACGTTCGCGACGCTCGAACCCATCAAGGTCACGCTGGGGGTCAGCAGCGGTCAGGCGCTGATCGTCGCCAGTGATCGAGCCGACACCGTCGTACGGATCGCTCCAGGCAACCCGTCTAGCGCACCGGATGTCAACGCGGCTGACCAGACCCTGGTCGAGTTTTCCGAAGGCAGGCTGCTGGTCACCGCTCCCGAGCCGAGCTTGCTCAACAGCTCGGTCGGGAAGGTATGGAAAGACGGCTCGATCGATGTGCGGATTGACGTGCCGACCGGCTCCAGCCTGGAAGTCAACACGGTGAAGGCGGAGATCCGCGCCGACGGCCTGCTTGGCGACTGCGAACTCAACACGGTGGCGGGCCCCATCCATCTCGGCCGGACCGGGACGCTGCACGCGGAGACCGCGGACGGCTCCGTCACCATCGAGCACGTGACCGGCTACGCCAAGATCAACGCGGTGACTGGCAAGGTGCGGATCGGCGAGATCGACGGCAGCGCCGTGATCAGCAGCGTCAACGGTGATATCTGGCTCGGCGGCGCCACTGATGACCTGGATCTCGGCACGGTGAACGGCAGCATCGTGGTCGACCGCGCCGACGCGAACGTCAAGGCCACGACGGCTAACGGCAGCATCAGGGCCGGCCAGCTCAAGCGTGGCCAGGTCGAGCTGATGACCGCGGCGGGAGATGTCGAAGTAGGTGTCCGCGACGGCTCGGCCGCATGGATCGACGCGCACAGCAAGATCGGATCCGTACGCAATTTCCTGGCCGCCCAAGCCAACCCCGATAAGTTCCTCGACACGGTGCAGGTGCGAGCCCGCACCAGGTCAGGCGACATCGTAATCCGCCGTTCAGGGAATACGCTCTGATTTAAGGCATATCTCATCGATCCAAGACATGCCAATATGTGAAAGGACACGGCAATGCCAATGGTCCCTGAGCCGGCGATAACGGCTAACGGCTTGCGCAAGTCGTTTGGTAACAAGCTTGTTCTCAATAATATCGACCTCGATGTGCCTTCTGGACGTGTCTGGGCACTGCTCGGTCCGAATGGTGCCGGAAAGACCACGATGGTGCACATCCTGTCCACCCTCATCCGCGCCGACGCTGGGACCGTGCACGTCGGCGGCCACAACGTCGCCACCGACCCTGACGCGGTGCGCCGGATGATCGGCGTAACCGGGCAGTTCGCCGCGGTGGACGAATTGCTCACCGGCGAGGAAAACCTGCTCCTGATGGGCGACCTGCACCATCTGGAACGCCCGCTCAGCCGACGCCGCGCCGCTGAACTGCTCGAGACATTCGATCTTGATGAAGACGCGAAGAAGGTCGCCAGCACCTATTCCGGAGGTATGCGCCGCAAGCTCGACCTCGCGATGACCCTGGTCGGCAGCCCGAGGATCATCTTCCTCGACGAGCCGACCGCCGGTCTGGACCCACGCAGCCGCCACACCATGTGGGCGATCATCCGCGACCTAGTCGCCGACGGGGTGACGATCTTCCTGACCACGCAGTACCTCGATGAGGCCGATCACCTGGCTGACCGGATCGCGGTTCTCGACCACGGCACGTTGATCGCGCAGGGCACACCGGCCGAGCTCAAGCGCCTTGTTCCCGGCGGTCACGTTCTGCTCACCTTTGACAGCGGCACCACACTCGACTCGGCCGCCCGAGCCCTGGCCGAGTCCGCCCGCGACGATCAGGAGCTTGCGCTCCGGGTGCCAAGCGACGGTGGCTTGCGGTCGGTGCGCAGCCTGCTCGACCTGCTCGACCAAGCTGGCGTCGAGCCGACGAGCCTCTCGGTCCACACACCCGACCTCGACGACGTTTTCCTCACCATCACCGACCGCTCAGCGGAGAACGAAGAAAACAAAAATAACGTGGAAGAGAACGCAGAGAAAGAAGCGGTCCGATGACCACAATGTCCTATGCCCTGAGCGACTCATCGACGATGCTTCGCCGCAACTTGCGACACGCGATGCGGTATCCGACGATGCTCCTCGCCACCGTGGTAATACCAACATCCATGTTGCTGCTCTTCGTATTCGCCTTTGGCGGCACGATCGGCCATGGGCTGGCCGGGACGGTCAAGGTCAAGAGCTATGTGGACTACATCTCTCCAGGGATCTTCATGCTGTCAATGACGGCCGCGGCCATGGCAACCTCGATTGGGGTGGCCGTCGACATGACCAAGGGAATCATCAACCGGTTCCGCACGATGGCGATCTCACGTACGTCCGTCCTTACCGGACACGTCTTCGGTGGCGTCATTCAGGCGATGGTCAGCGTGGTCATCCTGATCGGGGTCGCCCTGCTCGTCGGTTTCCGGCCCACAGCTGATATCGGCGAATGGGCTGCGGCATTCGGCCTGCTCGCGCTCCTCACGTTCGCGCTCACCTGGATCGCTGTCGCCTTCGGCCTGCTAGCCAAGACCGTTGACACCGCCAGCAACACGCCCATGATCTTGCAGGTTCTGCCTTTCCTGTCCAGCGCGTTCGTCCCGCCCGCGTCAATGGCGGCCGGGCTGCGCTGGTTCGCCGAGAACCAGCCGTTCACCCCGATCAACAACACGCTGCGCGGCCTGCTACTTGGCACGCCGATCGGCAACGACTGGATACTCGCGATCGTTTGGTGCGCCGGCCTGGCGCTCGCCGGCTACCTGTGGTCGAAGAGGCTGTTCAGGCGCGATCCCCGGCAGACAACCTGACGCCAGCACGGCCTTCATCACCTCGCCGTGCGCGACCTGCTCCATGGCCTGGTTTACCTCGGCCAGCGGAAAGAGCGTCACCAGGCTGGCCAAGTCGAATCTGCTGGTCAGCCTGGGCAGCAGGGATGCGTACTTGGCCAGGTGATGGCCGGCGAATGCCCAGGAGCCAATCAGGTCGAGCTGCCGAAAGACGATCTGATGCGGGTTTATCCGCGTGTCGCCGGCGTCGGTGTACTGGCCGACAATCACATAGCTCCCACCGCGGCGGGCCAGGCACAGACCCTGGGCCACGGCGACCGGTACGCCGGTGCATTCGATCACCAGGTCGGCCCCCGCACCTCCGGTCAGCTCGAGCACCTCGGCCAGCGCGGCGTCCGTGTCGTCGGCATCGATCAGGTTCACGTGGTGCTGCCCGATGCCCGCGTCCGCGGTCAGCTTCAGCCGTCGCGCTGGCCCGCCACAGACGATGACCTTGCCAGCTCCCGCTAGTTCGGCGAGCGCGGCGGCGGCCAAGCCGACCGGACCGCTGCCCTGAACGACAACGACCTCGCCGACCCGGACCGGCCTCCGTTCTGCCACGGCATGCACCATTGTGGGTCCTGCGCAGGCCAAGGCCATTGCGGCCACGCAGTCGATACCGTCTCCGACCTTGACAACTGTCGTGTTCTCACGGAGCACGATGTGTTCCGCCCATGCTCCGGACAGCGATGGCCGCTCGTTCGCTGGCCGGTTCACGCCGTAGGTTCGGCGGCGGGCACACAAGGTCGGCTCCTGATGGAGGCGACATGGCACGCACTGCCCGCACGCGATGGACGACGCCCACATCACCGTGTCACCGGCTCGCAGCGTGCCGCCGTAGAAATCAAGGTGCCTGCCAGGTCCAAGTTCTTCAATGACCCCCAGTCCCTCATGTCCGAGTACGAGGGGAATGGGCACATCAAGATGGCCCTGCCGCAGGTGCAGATCTGTACCGCAGATGCCGCCGTAGCGTGTGGCCACGATCAGCTCACCAGCGGCGGGGGCGGGCACCTCGTATTCGCGCAGGGTGAGCGGCTCGCCGAACCGTTCCAAGACCACAGCCCGGCTCAGCGTCATTGCTGGGCCACCCGGATCCTGTCGGCACGAGCCGCCCTTACCGCGCCAGCCAGACCGCCATGCCTGATATGCAGCGGTGCGGTATCGCGGCCCACCAGGTATTCGGGTCGCGGCGAGCCCACCGGCCGTGGCTGGTTGAGTACGTCGTTGTAGGTCACGAGCAAGACTTTTCGCGGAAATGGCGACATGTTGGGCGCTGATCCGTGCACGATCTCCGGGTCGAAGAACAGAACGGAGCCGGCTGGTGCCTTGGCGCTTAACAGGCCATGCCGGTGAACCAGGCCGGCCATTTCAGAGTTCGACAGCGCGATGTCATTCGGATCCAGGTGCTGAGCTGATGGGCCGTCCTGGCACGAGTTGTCGGCACTGGGCTCATCTCCGATCAGGGCGTCACGGTGCGAGCCTGGTACGAGGATCAGCGGTCCGTTGAACTCAGTGACGTCGTCAAGAAAGACGCCGACATTGATCAGATTCGGGGCCGGCAGGTTGTCCACGAGCTTCCATGCCACGTAGTCCTTGTGCCATGCCCAGGAGCCGCCGCCAAAGGCCTGCTTCGCGTTAATCTTGAACTGGTAGATGTACACACGCTCGGTCAGCAGGCGCCATACCGGTTCAAGTAGCCGCGCCGATCGGACCAACGCCTCGAACTCAGGCTGCCGAAGGTGTGACGCATAGACCGCGCGAATCTCGCCACTATCCGCCTCAGCTATGCGGTGATCGCCGGGAATCTCACTGTCCCGGCAGTATGCGGTGCGCAGCACGTCGACTTCTTGCGCGTCGAACACGGACTTCACTAGCAGAAATCCAGTCCGCCGGTAGTCTCGTACCTGCCCTTCGGTCAGGTTCATTTGTTTTCCTCCTGGCGCTATCGGGGTTGAATCTGACTTTGCCGCCATGGATGAGTGCGAGGCAATAGCGTAAACCCGCCGTCGTCGCCCTGGCCCGCCCCACGCTGTATTTGTCCTGTCGACGGGACAGCAAATTGGATGCGTTGATATATAGGCACGCGCATCGTAGCCTTGCCGTGAGCTGAAGACGATTAAGGCGGCGGGGTTGTCGGCGTCGGCACTGGTCACTCGCCGGTAAGGAGTCGACATGACCGGATCATTCCCGAAGGCCGCGGCGCTGCCGATTACGCGCCGTCCTGGCTGCCCGTTCGATCCGCCGGCCGAACTGGCTGAGCTGCGCGAGCAACGTCCGCTCAGCCGGATGGCCTATCCCGATGGGCATGTGGGTTGGTTGGCGACCAGTCATGAACTCGTCCGCGCGGTGTTCGCCGACCCACGGTTCAGCGCCCGGTATGAGCTCATGCACCATCCGTTCGTTCACTGGGATGCCAGCGAATTGCCCCCAATCCCGCCGGGATATTTCGTCACGCTTGACCCGCCCGAGCACACTCGCTACCGACGGCTGCTGACTGGCAAGTTCACGGTCCGCCGGATGAACTTGCTCACCGCCCGCATCGAGCAGATCACCGCCGAGTACCTGGATGCCATGGAACGGCAAGGGCCGCCGGCGGATCTGGTTCAGGCCTATGCGCGTCCCATCCCAGCGCTGACGATCTGTGAGCTGCTCGGCGTGCCCGACGCGGACCACGAGCTGTTCCAGCGTCTGGCGGCCGTGAGCGAACGGGACGCCACGCCAGAAGACATGACCGCTACCGTGGCCGCACTCCAGGACTACATGCGCGAGCTAGTGCGGGCTAAGCGCGCCAGGCCCACCGATGACCTGCTCAGCGACCTGACCACAACTGATCTCACCCAATCCGAACTCGAAGGCGTCGGATCCCTGCTGCTGGTTTCTGGCCTCGACTCCACAGCCAACATGCTCGCGCTCAGCGTCTTCGCCCTGCTTCGCCATCCGGACCAGCTCGCCGCCCTGCGCGCCGATCCTGACATCACCGACAGTGCCATGGAGGAGCTGCTGCGTTATACCAGCGTGCTGCACACCTCAGGGAGAGCCGCGCTCGACGACGTCGAGCTGGGCGGGGAATTGATCAAGACCGGCGAGACGGTGACTCTCGCGGTCAACGCCGCCAACCGTGACCCGGCGCGATTCAACGACCCCGATACCCTCGATCTGAAGCGGCGCGCCGTCGCGCATGTGGCCTTCGGCCACGGCGTCCACCAATGCCTCGGCCAGCAAATGGCGCGCGTCGAGATACGCGCCGCCCTTCCCGCGCTGATGACCCGATTCCCTTCGCTGCGCCTTGCCGTCCGGCCCGAGGACATCCCGTTGCGCACCGGCAACGTCTTCGGGGTGAAGCAACTCCCAGTTACCTGGGACGAGGCCTAGCCAATGCGCCTGCGCGTAGACCGGGAGCGCTGCTGCAGTTCCGGCATGTGCGTGCTGGCGGCACCCGAGATATTCGATCAGGACGACGACGGGCAGGTGGTGTTGCTGGATCCCGCCCCGCCGCCCGAGCACCACGACGCGGCCAGGCTAGCCGTCCAGACCTGTCCGGGCGAGGCGATCACCGAGTACATCAGCCCAGCTGCGTAATAGAGGCTGATCACGCTATGACTGCGCCGCGTCCGCGGCCATCGCCTCGCGCAGGCTTCTCGGCCGCATGTCCGTCCAGTTCTCCTCGACATAGTCAAGGCACCGCTGACGGCCCTCTGGTCCGAGTACCACCCGCCATCCTGGCGGCACCTCGGCGAAGGTCGGCCACAGCGAGTGCTGATCCTCGTCGTTGACCAAAACGAAGAATTCGCCGTCCTCGTCGTCGAACGGGTTGGTGGCCATGGACTGCTCCCTTTCTCGCGATCGTAACGTGCTTTCCTTGTTATGAGCGGCCGCTTGGCACGGCATGCCCGTTGGGTATGGCGAAGGCGTGGCGTATTGTCCGCTCGACAATAGAGTCGGCGATATCGCCACCGCGAACGGCCAAATTGGACAGAAGTGACGACGAGAGCCCGTGTGAATGCTCGGTGCCGCCTTGCAGATAGATGCCGCAGCGCAATGCGGGAGATGTCGTCAGCCGGTAGTCGCGCTGGACGAGGTACCTGCCGTCCCGGTCGCGGGCACAATATGCGTCGAGCTCGCCGAGCAGTGCGCCCGGCGTCATCGCGTCGTACCCGGTCGCGCAGACCACCAGGTCGACGGTGAGGTCGACGGCCTGGTCGTTCACCAGCGAATGGATTGAGACCACGGTACCGTCGGTGGCCTGCTTGATGCCGGTCACCCTGGCCAGGTTGACGAATTCGAGCCTGCGGTCGCCGCTCACTTCGTCGTCGTACGCTCGGCAGTACAGGTCCCTGATCACCTCGTCATCGACCACGGAGTAGTTGGTATTGCGGTGGTATCGCCAGATCGCATCCTTGGCCGGCTGGGACCCGCGGTAGTAGGTGTCGACGGCGGCTGGGTCGTAAACCTCGTTGGCGAATGGAGTGCTGTCGGCGATCGAGTAACCGTACGGGGTCATGATCGCGTACACGGTCGAATGGGGCAGGGCGTCGTAGAGGCACCTGACAACCTCGGCAGCACTCTGGCCAGCACCGACGACCGCGATCCGATTCAGCTTGGCGCGGTCGCATCGGCCGAACCGGCCGAGGAACTCCGAGCTGTGCCATACGCGTTCGTCCCTTTCGAGGCCAGGCGGCATTCGCGGCACCAGCCCGGTCGAGATGACGACGTTGCGCGCGGACACTGTCGACACGACGCCGCCGCTGCCTCCCTTGCGTACATCGACGCACACGTGGTGAGCGGGTGCGTCGGGCTCGGGCAGCCGAAGCGCCACCGCCTCAGCGTCGTAGGTGACCTGGTCGGCGAGCGCCGATTCGGCCCACTCCAGATAGTCGTGGAACTCCTGCCTGGTCGGGAAGAAGTCCTGCTTGTTCAGGAACCTGGCCAGCCGCTTCTTCGCGTGCAAGTAGGACACGAAGCTGTACCGCGATGTGGGATTACGGAAGGTCGCGAGGTCCTTGAGGAAGGACACCTGCATCTTGGCCGACGGGACGAGCATGTCACGGTGCCAGCCCAGCCCGGCCTGGCGCTCGAAGAAGGCACGCGTCACCGGGTACTCGTGCTCTTCCAGCGCGATGGCTAATGCCAGATTGGCCGGGCCGAACCCCAGCCCCACGACGTCATAGATTTCAGGCTCGACGATATGCACAGAGGGGCCTCTCATAATGAATTCTCGATGTCGGCCAGCGCCTGGTCTATCACCGCGCAGATCTTGGCCGCGTGTTCAGGCTGGCCCATGTCACGGTGTCCGCAGTTGATCACGTGCTCGTGGATCTCGCGTACGTACGGCTTCCACTGTGCGGCGAAGCCGTAGTTGCTGACCGCAGCGGTGAAGAACAGAATGTCGCCGTCAAATACAGAAGCAGGGAAAGTGTCGAGAAGCACGGCGTGCTCGGCGGTGATAGCTGCCATAGTCTTAAAAAGAGACGAGTAGCCAGCCTCGGCCGCCGACTTGCCAAGGTACATCTTAACCAGCTCTTGCGTTTTCTCGTCTTGGAGAATGTCGTTCTCGTCGACGTCGTTCTCGGCCATCCGGCCGCCCGGGATGGCGCTGTCCAGCATCACCACCAGGCCAACCTCGTGTCCGCGCCGCTGCAACTCGACCGCCATCACCTGGGCGAGGGTGCCGCCGCTTGACCATCCGAGAAGGAAATACGGGCCGCGGGGCTGGATCTTGGTTAGCTCGTCCAGGTAGTCGGCAACCATTTCTTCGACGGACCGCGCCCGTGGTTCCTTCGATGAATACCCGCGCGCCTGGATGCCGTAGAGCTGCCGGTCAGGCAGGTAGTCGACAAACCCCAGATACGCCCAGCACAGGCCTGCTCCGGGATGTAGCGCCCACAGCGGCGGCCAGCGCCCATCCTTCTTGATCGGCAATATGACGGCGAACGGGTCCTCGGGCGGGTCGGACCCAGTGTCGGTTCGTAGCTGCGAGGCCAGGTCGGCCAGGACCGGGTGCTGGAACACCGCCCGCACCGGCACCGACAGGCCCATGACGGCGGCGATGCGGCCGACCAGGCGGGTGACAAGCAGCGAATGGCCGCCAAGCTCAAAGAAGTCGTCGTCAATGCCGACCCGATCCGCGCCGAGCACTTCGGCGAACAGCCCAGCCAGCGCTTTCTCATCGGGCGTCTGCGGCGGCCGATAGTCGGCACCGGCGAATGCGGGCTCGGGAAGCGCCGCCTGGTCCAGCTTCTGGTTGGGGGTGAGCGGCAGCCGGTCCAGAAGCACGACCGCCGATGGCACCATGAAGCTCGGCAGCATGCCCGCCAGGTACTTGCGCAAGCCGCCGGTGACCGGCTGGGTGGTGACCGCGTACGCGACCAAGTGCGTTCCGGTGTTGCGGACGTCGCGGGTGACGACGACCGCCTGGGCCACGGCCGGATGCTCCAGCAGCGCCGCCTCGACCTCACCCGGTTCCACCCGGAACCCGCGCACCTTAACTTGCGCGTCCGCCCGGCCGCGAAACGCCAGCACCCCCGCCGAGTTCCAGGCAACCAGATCCCCGGTCCGGTACATCCGCCGCCCGGTGCCGCGAATATCGGTGAACGGGCAGGCCACAAACCGCTCCGCCGTCAGCCCCGCCCGACGCACATACCCACGCGCCACACCCGCACCAGCCACGTACAACTCACCCACCACCCCTGGTGGAACCGGCCGCAGCCCGCCATCAAGCACGAACACCGCCATGTTGTCCATCGGGCGGCCGATGGGAACATCGGTTCCTGGCTCAGTTGTAACGGGATAAATGGTCACGCAGACGGTGATCTCCGTCGGCCCGTAAGCGTTCACGAAAGTCGTGTCAGGACATACTTTCGCCGCCCGCTCGACCATGGCTGGCGAGAGCCGTTCACCGCCGATCCACACCTCGCGCAGCCCGGCCAGGCATGCCGGGTCCTGGTCGGCCAGGTGGTTGAACACCGAGGTGATGAGCAGTGTGGTGGTGACCTGCTGCCCGGCCACGAGAGCCGCGAAGGTGGCAGCGTCAAGATCAGCGGCAGGCGCCAGCACTAGCCGGGCGCCGCGCAACAGCGTCGGCCATAGCTCCCAGGTCATGGCGTCGAATGTCTGCGGTGACCGCAGCAGCACGCTTTCGTTCGGGTAGGGCTGCCAGCACCGATCGGCCGCGAGCCGCACCACGCCCTGATGCGTGATCCCAGTGGCCTTGGGCAGCCCGGTCGATCCCGAGGTGTACAGGACGTAGGCGAGCTGAGCAGCGTGGCGGGCCCGGTCCACCTTATGCTCGGGTTCTCCCCGCGCCGCGAACAGTTCGTCGACTAGCACTCGTGGGCAGTCGTCGGCGGTGAGCTGTCCGATGAAGTCCTCCGTGCACACGACGAACATCGGCTGTGCGTCGGTCAGCATGAAGAACAGCCGGTCGGCCGGGTACTCCGGGTCGACTGGCAAGTAGGCCGCACCCGCCTTCAGCACAGCGAGCAAGACCACGATCAGCTCGAGCGACCTCGGCAGCGCCACCGCCACCACGGACTCGGCGGCGACACCGCGCTTGACCAGCACCGCAGCGAGGCGATCGGCTTCGACCTCGAGCTCACGGTAAGTCAGCGACACCGCACCAGCCGTTACCGCGACCGCCTCGGGCGCGGCGGCCACCTGCGATGCGAACATACCCGTGATCGTGACCTCGGGCAGCGTCGCGGCTGTGTTGTTGACATCAACGGTCAATCGCTCGAATTCACCGGGTTCGAACACGTCAATCGAGCGAACCAGGCCCGATGGATCGGTGACGACCTGCCTGAGAACGCTGACCAGGCGATTGGCGAGCTTGGTGACGGTCTCCCGGTCGAACAAATCGGTGTCGAACTCGGCCACGCCGAGCGCGCCCGCGCCATCTGGATCGGGACTGAGCAGGAAGGTCAGGTCGAACTTCGCCATGGAGGCGCCGGGCATCGGCTCGATGCCGACCACAAGCCCGGGCAGGCGCAACTGGGCCCTCGGGTAGTTCTGCCAGGCGAGTATGACCTGGAACAGCGGATGGTAGGCCGCGGACCGGCCTGGATTGAGCAGTTCGACCAAGCGCTCGAACGGCACGTCCTGGTTGTCATACGCGGCCAGCGCCTTGTCCCTGACCTGGCCGAGCACCTGATCGAACGAGGGATCGCCGGCCAGGTCCACCCTCAGCACCCAGCTATTGACGAAGAAACCGACCAGGTCGGCCAGCGCCGCGTCGGTGCGACCGGCGATCGGCGAGCCGATCGTGATGTCGTTCCCGCTACCCAGCCGGTGCAGCAGAGTCGCCAGCGCCGCCTGCAGCACCATCGAAACCGTCACGTTCCGGCGGCCGGCCATTTCCTCCATCCTGGTCAGCAGCTCAGGAGCGATCGCGAACTCGACCTGGTCGCCGCGCCTGCTTCCCAGGACTGGCCGCTGGCGGTCAAGCGGCAGCGCCAGCGGCTGCGGTATCCCGGCCAGTTCCCGCTGCCAGTAGCCAACCTGCGCGGCCATGAGGCTGTCCGGGTCAGATTCATCGCCCAGCATCGCTCGCTGCCAGATCGCGTAGTCCGCGTATTGCACGGCCAGCGGGGTCCAGCCGGGCGCTACTCCCTCTAGGCGGGCCGCGTACGCCGCCACCAGATCGTTCGTCAGCGGCGCCGCCGAGCCGCCGTCGCCGGCGATGTGGTGGAGCACGAGAGCGAGTACATGATCGTCGTCGGCACAGCGGAATACCCGAGCGCGCAACGGCATCTCGGCAGTCAGGTCGAACTGGTGCCACGCGGCCGCGACGACGGCCCCGGCCAGATTATCGGGCGCGATCCGATCGACCGGCACGTCCAGCCGAACTCGCTCAGGCGGGATGATCCGCTGGTAGGCGACGCCGTGCTCGTCTTCGGAAATGAACGTCCGCAGGCTCTCGTGCCTGATGACCACGTCACGTAAAGCCGCCCGCAGCGCCGGAATGTCGAGCGCTCCGCGCAGCCGCAGCATCGCGGGCATGTGATAAGAGCTGGACGAACCTTCGAACCTGTGCAAGAACCACATGCGCTGCTGGGCGAACGACAACGGCACCCGTTCGGAGCGTGCTTGGCGTACCAGGGGAGGCCGCGCTTGCCGCCCGGTGGCCAGTTGCGTCCCGAGTGAGGCTGGGGTGCGGGTCTCGAACACAGTCCGGATCGGCACCTCGACGCCCAGTTCGGCGCGGATCCGGCCGACCAGCCGCGTGGCCAGCAGGGAATGGCCGCCCATGAGGAAGAAGTCGTCGTCAACGCCGACGCGGTCAAGCCCGAGCACTTCGGCGAACAGGCCAGCCAAGATCTCCTCGCGCGGCGTCCTGGGCGCCCGCCCATCCGATGCTCCCGCGTAGTCGGGGGCGGGCAGCGCCCGCCGGTCCAGCTTTCCGTTCGGTGACAGCGGGATCTCGCCGATGGCGACGACGGCCGACGGCACCATGAATTCGGGCAGCCGCTCGCGCAGGTGCTCGCGCAGCGCCGCGAGAACAGAGCCGACACCGCGCACGGCCGCCGGGTCGTTCGTCAGCGTCCGGCCAGGGCGGCCGTCAGCGGAATAACTGCCGGAGAACACCCGCCCGGGTGCGGGGCCGCCAGGCCACACGACGGCGTCGAACCGGTCGACCGCACGTGACCAGGTGACGAGCGAGCCCCAGCCCAGCGTGGCGGCCCAGCACTGGAATTCATGCGGATCAACGCCCGGGTCTTGACTCCCGCCCGCGAGGCGCGCGTTCGGAATGCCGGCGATCCTGACGGGAGTGTCGTCGTGGAATCGGCAAAGCTCCGCCAAGGCTGCCAGGTCATCGACCCGAGTGCCCCATTCGAGCGCTGGAACCGCCGCGAGCGACACCGGTTCAGCCGGGGCCTTATGCACGATCACTTCATAGCGGTGCCTGGTCAGCTCGTTGTGCGCGATGCCGGCCTTGAGCCGTACGTCGACTGCCGCCGCGCCGGCCCGCTCGCCCCATCGCGTGAACCACTCAGGTTCAACCACGAGCTCTTTCTCCATGAACACCGCGTGCTCAACCGCTGCCCGCAGCATGCTCGCCGAGGCGCCCGGCTGCTGCGCCAGCCGCACGGCCGTGTGCAGCAACCGCAGGGAGCCCGCATGCCGCACGTCACCGACCACGACTCGACCGCCGGGAGCCAGCAACTCCATCGCCTGGCGCAGTACCCGGTCGAGGTAGTCCGCGTCAGGGAAGTACTGCACGACCGAATTGAGCACGACCGTGTCGAACAGCCCGGCAGGCAGGTCAGACACGACGTCAGCGGCCTGGCAGAGAAGGTGCACCCGATCATCCCAGCCCGCAGCCCGCACCTGGCCGCGCAGCCGGTCGACCGCGGCGGCGGAGAAATCCGCACCCCAGTATTGCTCGACGTGCGGGACGACGCGAGCCAGCAGCAGACCTGAACCGACCCCAAGCTCAAGCACCCTGCGTGGTGACCAGCACAGGATCTGCTCGACGGCGGCGTCCCGCCACTCCCGCATCTCGGCCAGCGGAATCGGCCTGCCGGTAAAGCTCGAGTTCCAGCCGGAGAAGTCCTCGCCAAGGCCCGCTTCCGGGGCGGCGTACATGCGCTCGTAAACCTGCTGCCACTCGTCCACGTGCTCGGCGCCGCCGGATTCCGTCCCAGCCAGGTCAGGCACGATGTAGGCGAGCAGGCGCTGGTCGCCGCTCGCATACTCGCTGGCGACAACGACTGCTCGCGCCACGGCCGGATGGGCCGCCAGGGCCGTCTCGATCTCGCCAGGTTCAACCCGGAACCCGCGAACCTTCACCTGGGCGTCGGCACGGCCACGGAAGGCCAGTTCCCCGGTCGAGCTCCACGCGGCCAGATCCCCTGTCCGGTACATCCGCTGACCAGGATCGCCAAACGGGCAGGCGACGAACCGCTCCGCCGTCGGACCGGCCCGGCCCACATACCCGCGGGCCACTCCGGCTCCCGCCACGTACAGCTCACCTACCACGCCGGGCGGAACCGGTCGCAACCTGCCGTCAAGCACATACAGCCTGGTGTTGTCCATCGGACGGCCGAGCGGCACCTCGGCCCCGTCCTGGTCCGCCACGATCCGATGGGCGGTCGCGAACACGGTCGTCTCGGTCGGGCCGTATCCGTTGACTACCTTGAGGCCTGGACACGCCCCGAGCACGCGCGCCACCGGGGCCGGGGGGACCACGTCGCCTCCTACCCATACCTCCCGCAGGCCCGCCAGGCACGCTGGGTCCTGGTCGACGATCACCGCGAAGAGCCCAGCGGTCAGCCAGAGCGCCGTGAGCCGCCGGCTGCTCACCAGGACGGCCAGCGCGCGCGCATCGAGGTCCTCGCTGGGACCGACCACCACGCGACCTCCGCCGAGCAACGGAGCCCACAGCTCGTAGGTGGACGCGTCGAACGTCTGCGGGGAGTGCAGTAGCACGCAATCGTGGGCGCCGCCGCGCCACCGGCGGTCCGCCGCCAGTGCGACCACGTTGCGATGCGTCGTCGCAATGGCCTTGGGCACGCCGGTGGATCCTGAGGTGTACATGACGTAGGCGAGCAGGTTGCCGTTGTCGACCACCGGCAGCGGCCCGTCGAGTGCCGGGTAAAGCTCGCCGATCGGCACGCTCGGCAGGCCGTTCGGCGGCGTGAAATCGGCGTCAGTCACCAGGACCGACGGAGCGGCGTCACGCAGCATGAACGCCACCCGATCCGGTGGATACCGCAGATCGACCGGGAGGTAGGCCCCGCCCGCTTTGAGCACCGCGAGCAAGGTGATCACCAGCTCAGGGGACCGCTTGATCGCGACCGCCACAATGGATTCGGCGCCCACGCCCCGACGGACAAGATGACGGGCGAAATTTTCCGCAAGCTGGTCAAGTTGCCGGTAGGTCAGTGTCCGGTCGCTGGACACGAGCGCGACGGCGTCCGGGCTAGCCGCCGCTTGCTGTTCGAACACCTTGTGCACCGAGCCGCCAGGAATCGGCGCGCCCGTCGTGTTGAGCTCACGGAGCAGCCAGTCCTCTTCCCCCGGCGCGAGCACGCTGACGGAGGCGACGGGGTGAGCGGGCGCGGACACAACCTGACGAAGCACGCTCAGCAGCCGCAGCGCCAGCCGCTCGACCGTGTCGCGATCGAACAACGCGGTGGCGTACTCGATGACCCCGCGGACACCAGATCCGCCAGGGTCGGGGGCCAGGTTGAAGAACAGGTCGAACTTGGCGGTCTTCGTCGCGGCTGGCTCGGCTGTCACCAGAAGGCCCGGCAGCCCAAGTTCGAGCCTGACGTAGTTCTGCCAGGCGAACATGACTTGGAAGAAGGGATGGTAGGCCAGCGAACGGTCGGGGTTGAGCAATTCGACCAGTCGCTCGAACGGGGCGTCCTGATTGTCGTACGCGGCGAGGGCCTTGCCGCGCACCTGCTCTATGACCTGCTCGAAGGTTTGATCCCCGGCCAGCTTGACCCGCAGCACCCAGGTATTGACGAAGAAGCCGACCATATCGGCCAGCGCCTCGTCCGGGCGGCCAGCGATTGGCGAGCCGATCGTCAGGTCGTCTCCCCCGCCCACCCGGTGCAGCAGCACGGCCAGGCCGGCCTGCAGCACCATGGACACGGTCACGCCGTGATCGCGAGCCAGCTCCTCGATTCCGGCGAACAGCTCCTGATCGACGGTGAATGCCACGGCGTCGCCGGCGTACCCCATCATCGGTGGCCGCGGCCGGTCTGTCGGCAGCCGCAGCGGCTGCGGAACGTCCGTCAGCTCCTGCCGCCAGTAGCTGACCTGCCTGCCCAGCACGCTGTCCAGATCGGACTCTTCGCCGAGCAGTTCCCGCTGCCACAGCGTGTAGTCCACATACCGGACAGGTAGCGGCGCCCAGCCTGGTGCCTGGCCGATCAGCCTGGCCGCGTAGGCGGCACTGAGATCGGTGACGAACGGGCCCACCGAGCCGCCGTCGGCCGCGATGTGATGGACAGCCAGCGCGAGCACGTGCTCGTGCTCGGAACACCGCAGCACGCACGCTCGCACGGGAATCTCGGCGCACAAGTCGAACGAGTGCTCGGTGATCCCGGCGATGGCGGCAGCCCGGTCACCCGTGCCGTCCACCAGAGGCACCTCAAGGGATACTTCGCTGGCTGGCAGCACCCGCTGCGAAGGCGAGCCGGTATCGTCGTCGACGATCAGCGTCCGCAGGCTGTCGTGCCGCACCACGACATCCCGCATCGCCGCCGCGAGCGCCTCGACATCGAGGCTGCCCCGCAGCCAGAACACCGCGGGAATGTTGTAGGTCGGCGACGGGCCGGTGAATCGGTAAAGAAACCAGAGCCGGCGCTGGGCGAAAGACAGCGGAATCATGGTCTCACTCCTCGGTCATCTTGCGCAGGCGTGGTCGGCGAGAGGCAGTCAGGTCGGTCCAGCCGCCCGCCAACCCGGCAACCGTCGGTGACTCGAACACGAGCCTGATCGGAACCTCGACGCCAAGCTCGTCCCTGATCCGGCCAATCAGCTGGGTGGCGAGCAGCGAATGGCCGCCTAGTTCGAAGAAGTTGTCATCAATGCCGACTCGCCCGGTGTCAAGAACCTCAGCGAACAGTCCGGCGAGCTGCCGCTCCTGCTCGGTGCGCGGCGGGCTGTACCGGCTCGCCGAGACGAACTCCGGGTCAGGCAGCGCCTTACGATCGAGCTTTCCGTTGGGCGTCAGCGGCACCGCGTCGATCACCATGACGACCGACGGCACCATGAAGTCCGGCAGGCGGCCGGCCGCGAACCGGCGCACCTCCGCGCCGTCGAGCGGGGCGGAATGCTCGACGGGCGCGGCGGGCCGTTCTGGCACCACGTAGCCGACGAGCTGGTTGCCGCCCCCGGCCCGGCGATCTCGCGCGATCACGACCGCCTGCGACACGCCCGGATGCGCCAGTAGCACTGACTCGACCTCTGCGGGCTCGATCCGGAAACCGCGGACCTTCACCTGCTCGTCGACCCGGCCCGCATACTCGAGCGCCCCGTACTCGGGCGCGGAGACCAGAGGCGCGCAAACCCATCGCACCAGGTCGCCCGTGCGATAGAGCTGCCCAGCGACTTCACCGGAACCGAACGGGTCAGCCACGAACCGCGATGCGGTCAGCCCAGGTCGGCCGAGGTATCCGCGAGCCACCCCCGCACCGGCGATGTACAGCTCGCCGGCGACGCCGGGCGGAACCGGCCGCAGCCACGCGTCAAGCACGAAAAACCGCACGTTCCCCAGCGGGCAGCCGATCGGCACCGATGCGCCCGCCGGAACCCCGTCGGCACCGCCATTGCCGGCCAGGCGCACGGCGTACGCCGACGCGATGAACGTCTCGGTGGGCCCGTAGGCGTTGAAGATCTGGATGCCAGGTACGTGCGTCCTGGTGCGGTCCACGATCGCCTGGGTCAGCGCCTCGCCGGCGAAGACGATGGCGTCAGCCGTTATCGTGGTGTGGGTATGACTCAGCAGCTCGTCGAACGCGGACGGCACCGTCATGATCACGTCGCCCGACCACTTGTCGTAGTCGTCGAGCGCCAGTATCGAACGTACTATCTCGACGCAGCCGCCAGCGCCCAAGGTTGTGAAGATCTCGAAAACCGAGGCATCGAACGACACAGAGGACCCGGCAAGCACACGCGGCGATTGCCTGCTTCCGAGCAGACCCGGCGTCGTGCTGACGCTGTTCACCAGGTTGCGGTGGGTCGTGGCAACGCCCTTGGGCCGGCCGGTCGACCCGGAGGTGTAAATCAGGTAGGCCAGATTGTCCGGCCGCAGCGGGCTACTGCGTTCGGAATCGGACAGGTCAGCGGCATTGGCCATCTCCGCGCTCTGGTCCGCATAGAACTCGTCGATGAACACGTGCGGTATCGCGGCATCGCCAAGCACGCCGACGGTGGAGCGGTCGGCGAGCACGACCGTCGGGGCGGCATCGGCCAGCATGAACCTCACCCGATCGACCGGATACGCCGGGTCTATCGGCAGGTAAGCGCCGCCGGCCTTGAGCACCGCGAGCATGGCCGTCACCAGGTCAGCGGACCGCGGCAGGGCCAGCGCGACCCGCTGCTCTGGTCCGACTCCGCGCGTTATCAGCGCGCGGGCCAGGCGGTTCGCCCGCCGGTTCAGCTCCTGGTAAGTCAGCCCCGCCTCGCCGCAGACCACGGCAGCGTCATCCGGGGTGGCCGCGACCTGCCGTTCGAACAGCTCGGTCGCCGTGATCCGCGGCACCGCGAGCGCCGTGTCGTTGAACTCGTGCGGCAGCGGCGAACGCTCGGCGGGCTCCAGCGTCCCCACCAGCCGCACCGGCAGGTGCACGTCAACCGCGATCTGCGTGAGTACCCGGCCGAGACGGCGCGCGATCTCCTCCGCCTTCGCCTGGGCTACCAGAGCCTCCTGGTATTGCACGCCGACCCGCAGGTAGGGGGCGGCGTCGGCGGCCACCATCAGCGGGTAGTGGGTGCCGCTCGCCGAGCGGATACCGGTGATCGCGATGCCAGCGGCGGTGTTCGCGTCGGTCAGGCCGACGCGATCGATCGGGAAGGACTCGAAGACCACCAGGGTGTCGAAAAGGGATCCGAGCCCGGTGGCTCGCTGAATCTCTGCCAGGGAGAAGTGATGGTAATCCATCAGCGCGGCTTGCCGATCTTGCAGAGCGCTCAGCACGTCGGCGAGGGTGTCCCCTGGCGAGCATCGCACCCGCACCGGCAGCGTGTTGATGAACAGGCCGACCATGTGGTCAGCGCCGGCGACAGCGGGCGGGCGGCCGGACACAGTGACGCCGAAGACAACGTCCTGACGCCCGGTAAGGTGGCCGAGCACGATCGCCCACGCCCCTTGCACCACGGTGTTCAGCGTGATGCCGAGCTCCACTGCCCGCCGTGAAAGCTGCCGCGCCGTCCCCGCTGGCAGCGGAACCTCGATGAGCACCAGGCCTGGCTGGTCGTGGCCGGGCGCGTCGTGGCCGGGCGGGCCGGAAATCAGCGCTGTCGGCTCATCCAGCCCGGCGAGCTCGCCCGCCCACGCCAGTGCTGCCTGCGCACGGTCTTGCTGGGACAGCCAGACGAGAAAATCGCGGTAGGTCCTTGGCGGCGGCAGGGCGCGCACGTCGGCGCCTGAACCGTAGAGCCGAAGCAGATCCTCCATGATCAACGGCAATGACCACCCGTCGAACAGCACGTGATTGGCCGTGAATACCAGCTCGAAGCGCTCCTGGCCGGTCTGGGCGAGCGTCATCCGCAGCAACGGGGGCGTTGCCGCGTCGAAGTGGTCAGCGTGGTCAGCGGCAAGCAGACTGGCGAACGCCTCGTCCCGGCCGTCATCGCTGGCCGCGCTGAGGTCGATGTACCGCCACGGCAGTTCCACGCCCTCCAGCACGACCTGCACTGGGCGGCCGGCCGAGTCGTGGACGAACGCCGTGCGCAAGTTGGCGTACCGGTCAAGCAGCCCCTGCCCAGCCGCCCGCATCAAAGCCGGGTCCACCGGGCCGGCCAGATGGAAGACCAGCTGCATGTGGTAGGCATCGAACGACGTAT
Organism: uncultured Actinomycetota bacterium; assembly: GCA_963769145.1. GTDB lineage: Bacteria > Actinomycetota > Actinomycetes > Streptosporangiales > Streptosporangiaceae > Chersky-822. Next base: position 509,806 of record CAVYKS010000004.1, on the reverse strand, counting down.
CGGCCAGCATGCTGTGGAACCGCAAGCCCGACTGCGCCTCGGTCATCGGCCAGACATCGATCATGGTTGGGTAGCGCTTCTCCAGCGTGTCAATCTGCCGCTGGCTCATTGGCACAAGCGGCAGATCAGACGGCGTCAGCCCGCCGGTGCCGGACCGGGCAAGGTGAGCGGCCAGCCCATCGAGTGCCGCGAACCACAGCTCCGCCAGCCTGCTGACCTGCTCGGCCGAGAGCACGCCGCGAGGGAATGCGAGCAGCGCCGACAATTGGGGACCCGAGCCCGCCTCGGTAACGGCTGCCGTGACTTCTAGCGCCGACATCACCGGCATATCCGGGTCGGGTGCCGGCGCGTCGATCCCCGGCATGACCGCCCAGCCCGAATCTGGACCTCTACCCGCGATTTCGGCCGCCGAGAACTGGCCCAGGTAGTTGAACCCGACTTGCGGCGCCTGATAGGACGCCAGCTCGGCACCGGTCTGGGGGTTCAGGTAACGTAGCAGCCCGTAGCCGAGTCCATTGTCGGGAATCTCCCCTATCTGTTCCTTGACCGACTTGATTAGGTCGGCGGCCGCGACACCGCCGGCGGCCACCTCGCCGGGGTCGACGCCGCCGGTTTCGAGCCTGACCGGGTACATACTGGTAAGCCACCCCACCGTGCGCGACAAGTCCGCGCCAGGAATCACGTGCTGCTCCCGGCCGTGTCCTTCCATCCGGAACAGAACCGAGGTGGCGGCGGTACCACGCCACTGCCTGATCGCGACGGCCAGCGCCGCGAGCAGGCCGACGTTGATCCCGGTGCGGAACGCCGCGGGAAGCGCGGTCAGCAGCGCACCCGTCGTGGCCGCGCAGAGCCCCGCACGTACTGTCTCCACGGTGCCGGCCAGGTCCACCGCGGGGTCAAGCGGCCGGGATCCGAGCAGCGGATCAGACCCTCGCAGCGCGGCCTGCCACACCGGCATCTCAGCCACCCGACCCGGCCGGGACGCCTCGTCGAGTAGCGCGTGCGACCACCGGCGGGCCGAGGTCGGCACCCTGGGCAGGACCGGCGGCCCGCCGTCGCGCACCTGCTCCCAGGCGGCCGCGAAGTCCGGGACCAGAATCCTCCAGGACACGCTGTCGACGACGAGGTGGTGCAGTACCACGAGCAGCCAGCCTGACGCCTGGGCCGGCTTGAGCCAGACGAACTGCGCCATCACGCCAGCGACCGGGTCGAGCCTGCCGGCACCAGCGTGGACCTCGCGGGCGGCCCGCTGATCCCGCGGATCGGCTGCGCCGCACTCGACCAGCCGCATCAGCCGCGCCACATCCACCGAGCCCGGCGAGGATACGGTCAGCCCTTCCTCGGGTGGGGCGAGCAGTCGGGACCGCAGCCCATCATGCCGGTCGATGACGGCGGTCACAGTCGCCGACAGCCCTTCCCAGGTGATCCCGGCCGGCAGTTCCAGCCCTAGCGCCATCGAGAACCGGTCATGGCCGCCGCCCAGCTCAAGCAGGTACGTCGCGGCCGGCGGCAAAGGCATCCAGCCCACACCGCCGCCGTCGAGTTCTTCGAGTGCCTGGTGCGCCCCCAGCGTTCTGTGCAGCTCGGCGGCCTTAGCTAGCTCGGCCACCGTCCGGCGCTCGAACACCTGCCGTGGGGTGACTTCCACCCCCAGTGCCCTGGCGCGCGCCACCACCTGGATCGAGCGAATGCTGTCGCCGCCGACGGCGAAGAAGTCGTCGTCGACCCCGACCGTGCCAAGGCCGAGCACCTCGGCGTACACCTGGGCCAGTATCAGCTCGTCGACCGAGCCAGGCGCCCGGTAGTCGCCGACCGGGAGCTCAGGCTCCGGCAATTCCGCCCGGTCCAGCTTGCCGTTCGGCGTCAGCGGCAGCTTGTCAAGCACGACGAATGCCGCGGGCACCATGTAGTCGGGCAGCCGCGCCGAGACGTAGCCGCGAAGCTCTCCGACGCTGACCCCAGTTGTCAGGTCGAAGTCAGTGCCGGTACCTGACGGAGCGGGTACCACGTAGCCAACCAGCCGGCTGCCGCCACTCTGGCCCTCCCTGACGATCACCACGGCGTGCGCGATCCCCGGATAGCCGCCGAGCACCGCTTCGATCTCGCCGGGTTCGATGCGAAAACCGTGCACCTTCACCTGCGTGTCCGCTCGACCGGCGTACTCCAGGTACCCGGCGGCGTTCCATCGCGCCAGGTCGCCGGTGCGGTACATGCGCGAGCCCGGCCAGCCGAACGGGTCGGGCACAAAGCGCTCGGCGGTCAGGCCAGGACGGCGGTGGTATCCGCGGGCAATCAGCCCGGCCACGTACAGTTCGCCGACCGCTCCCGGCGGCAGCGGCGCCAGTCCCGAGCCGAGCACGTACATCCGCATGTTAGCGATCGGCCGGCCGATCGGCACCGTGCTCGCATCCGGCGGAGTTCCAGGGTCGTCAGTGCCCGGTATGTCGAATGTGCTGGCCCAGAAGGACTCTGTCTGGCCGTAGGCGTTCATCAGGCGCGCTCCGGGGAGCGCGGCGCGCACCCGCCGGACCAGGCTGGTCGGCAACGCCTCGCCGCCGAACACCACCGTGTCCACGCTGGTGTGGCCGGCGATCTGCCCGAGCAGCCCGGCGACGACCGACGGCACCGCGGCGAGCACGGAGCCCGTCCAGCCAGCTCGCTCGCCGATTATGAGCGCGTCCCGTACGAGCTCGACGGTCCCGCCCGCGCACAGCGTGGTGAACAACTCGAACGCCGACACGTCGAAGCTGATCGAGGTGCCGGCCAGCATGCGGGTCTCGCCGGTCACCTGGGCCGCGCCCGTCAGTGCCAGCACCCCGCTGGTCAGAGCCTCGTGGGTGATCGCCACTCCCTTGGGAGTTCCGGTCGACCCTGACGTGTACATCAGGTACGCCAGGTTGCCTGGAGCCGCGGTGACCGGCGGCCGGGCAAGCTCGCCGCGAAGCTCGTCCAGGTGCAGCCGCGGGATGTCACCGCGCGGCAGCACCGATTCGGATCCGTGGTCGGTCAGGATCAGCGCCGGACAGGCGTCATCAAGCACGACTTCAAGCCGCAGGCTTGGATAGGCCGGGTCGATCGGCACGTACGCACCGCCGGCCATGAGCACCGCCAGCAGGGCGACCACCAGATCCGGTGTCCTGCGCAGAGCGATCGCCACCAGCATGTCCGGCCCGACTCCCCGGCCGGTGAGGAGCTGGGCGAGGTGGCCTGCCCGCGCGCTTAGCTGCCGGTAGGTCAGCTCGGTCTCACCGCAGACGAGCGCGACCGCGCCCGGCGTCTCCGCCGCACGCTTCTCGAACAGCTCAGCGACCGTCAAGGCTGGCACCGGCGAGCAGGTGTCGTTGAGTTCGTGGATGAGCCAGTCCCGTTCGCCCCGATCGAGTATGTCGACGGACCCCACCGCGATGGCCGGGTCGCTGGTTACCTGACGCAGCACCTCGATGAACCGGGCGGCGATCCGCTGGGCGGTACGGGAGTCAAAAAGGTCGGTCGCGTATTCGATCGCGCCGCGGGCTCCGCCGCCGTCGGCGTCGGGGGCGAGGTTGACCAGCATGTCGAACTTCGCGCTCAGCGCGGGGACCGGCTCATCCTCGACCCGCAGCCCAGGCAGGGCGAGGTCGAGCGGCACGGTGTTCTGCCAGGCCAGCATGATCTGGAACAGCGGGTGGTAGGCCGTGGACCTGACCGGATTGAGCAACTCCACCAGCCGCTCGAACGGCGCGTCCTGGTTGTCGTACGCCGCCATCGCCTTGCCGCGCACCTGATCGAGTACCTGGGCGAACGACGTGTTTCCCGATAGCCCGACCCGCAGCACCCAGGTGTTGACGAAGAAGCCGACCAGGTCAGCCAGCGCCTCATCGGTACGGCCGGCGATCGGTGAGCCGATCGTGATGTCGTCTCCGCCGCCAAGCTGATAGACAAGCACCGCCAGGGCCGACTGGAGCACCATAAATGTGGTCGCGTGAGCATCCCGCGCGAGCTGGTCGACCCCTGACATCACCTCGGTACCGATCGCGACGGCGACCCGGCCGCCGCGGTGGCTGGCGACCGGGGGCCGGGGACGGTCCGCCGGCAGCGCGAGCGGCACCGGCAGGTCAGCGAGTTCTTTCCGCCAGTAGCCGAACTGCGCGGCCAGCACGCTGTCCGGGTCGTTCTCGTCACCGAGCAGGTCATCGTGCCACAGCGTGTAGTCGGCGTACTGCACCGGCAGTTCCTGCCATGCTGGCAGGCGCTTTTGCCGCCGCGCCGTGTAGGCCAGCGACAGGTCGCGGGCAAACGGCGCAGCCGACCCACCGTCCGCCGCGATGTGATGAGCGACGAGCACGAGCACGTGCTCGCGCGCGCCCCAGCGAAGCAGATGCGCCCTGATGGGGATCTCGGCGTACAGGTCGAACTCGTGGGCGGCGAGCGTGGCGATCATTGCGGGCACGTCGTCCTGCGCCACCGGCAGGACCGGGATATCCAGCCGGGCTCCATCAGCCGGACGCACCTGCTGGAACGCGGCGCCGCGCTCGTCCTGCTTGATCAGCGTCCGCAGGGTCTCGTGCCGGTTCACCACGTCCCGCAACGCCGCGCGGAGCGCTGGCACGTCGAGTTCGCCTTGGAGCCGCACCGCGAGCGGAAGGTTGTAGGTGGCGGACGGGCCTTCGAACCTGTCAATAAACCACATCCGCCGCTGCGCGTACGACAGCGGTATCCGGTCGGGCCGCACCGAGCGGGTCAAGGCGGGCCGAGCACCAGAACCCGCAGCGAGCCGGCCGGCCAGCCGCGCGACTGTGGCTGCCTCGAGTACGGCCGCGATGGGGACCTCGGTACCCAACGCGACCCGGATCCGGCCGGTCAGCCGGGTCGCGAGCAGCGAATGCCCGCCCAGCGCGAAGAAGTCGTCGTCTATGCCGACCCGGTCGAGCCCGAGAACCTCGGCGAACAGCTCAGCGAGTGCTTCTTCGTCGCGGGTGCGCGGTGGCCGGTACCCGGTTCTGGCGAACTCGGGATCGGGAAGTGCACCGCGGTCCAGCTTCCCGCTCGGCGTCAACGGCAAGTGATCGAGCACCACAACGGCCGATGGCACCATGTACGACGGCAATCGCTCCTGGGCGAACTCCCGCAGCTCATCTCCGGACGCCTGGCCGCTGAGAACCACATAGCCGACGAGACGCGCGGTGGCACCGGCGTTCGTGGCGATGACGACCGCTTGCCCGACGGCGGGATTCGCGGCGAGCGCGGCTTCGACCTCCGCGGGCTCGATGCGGTGCCCGCGTATCTTGACCTGCGCGTCGATTCGCCCAGTGCATTCGAGTTTGCCGTCGGCGTTCCAGCGGCCAAGGTCGCCGGTGCGGTACATGCGGGCGCCGGGCGGGCCTAGCGGGTCGGCCACGAACCACGCCGCGGTCAGGCCCGCCCGGCGGTGGTAGCCACGGCCCATACCCGCACCGGCGACGTAGAGCTCGCCGGTCACGCCGGGCGGCACTGGTGCCAGCCTGAGACCTAGCACGTACACGCGCACGTTGCCGAGCGGCTCTCCGATCGGCACAGCTCCCGCCGCCGGCCGGAACTCACCGGCGGCCGCCGCGAACGCGGTGGCGTAGAAGGTCTCGCTCTGGCCGTAGCCATTGACCAGCCGGGTGCCCGGGAGGACCTCGTTGACCCGCGCTAGCAGGCCCGCCGGCAGCGCTTCTCCGGCAAACACGACCGCGTCCGCGCTGACCCGCCCGGCCAGCCGGTCAGCTAGCTCGCCGAACGCCGACGGAACCATGCTGATCACGCCGCCTTGCCAGCTCTCGCGGTCGCCAAGCGCCAGTACGTTGCCGACCACCTCAACGCAACCGCCGGTGCTGAGCGTCGTGAACATCTCGAAGACAGAGACGTCGAATCCGATCGACGTGCCAGCGAGCATCCGCCACCCGGCGGGCAGGCCCATGCTGTGCACCAGCCCAGCCAGGCCGTTTACCACGTTGGCGTGAGTGATAGCGGCTCCCTTGGGGGTGCCGGTGGATCCCGACGTGTACATCACGTAGGCCAGGTTGTCTGGCCTGGCCCTATTGGGCGCGACGCCGCCGGAGATCTCGGAGATCTCGTCGAGCATCAGCCTGGGGATCGCGGGAGCTGGAAGGGATGCCAAGGTGACCGCGTCGGTGAGGATCAGCGCCGGATGCGCGTCGGAGAGCAGCGAATCCAGCCTGGCGCCCGGGTGCTCGGGGTCGATCGGCAGGTAGGCGCCACCAGCCTTGAGCACCGCGAGTACCGCGACGACCAGGTCAGCGGAGCGGGGAAGCGCCACGGCCGTAACAGTTTCCTGGCCGACGCCGCGTGCGGTCAGCGCGTACGCCAGCCGGTTCGCCCTAGCGTCGAGTTCGGTGTAGGTCAGCGTGGTCCTGCCGTCCGTCACGGCCATGGCGCCAGGCGTCGAAGCTGCCTGGCGTTCGACCAACTCGGCAATCGTCACGGCGGGAACCGGCACGGCGGCGGTCTGGCTGATGCGCAGCAGCCGACCACGCTCCCGCGGGGACAACACGTCAAGACCGGCGATCCGCCGCTCGGGTTCGCCGGCCAGGTACCCGAGCACGCGCACCAGCCTGGCCGCGATGTTTTCCGCTTGCGTGCCGCTGAACAGGTGCTGCTGATACTGCACGGATATCCGCAGGTGCGGATCGGCGGCGGCGATCAGCGTCACCGGGTAGTGGGTAACCGTGAACGGGCGGATTCCGGTGACGTCGATCCCAGCCGCCGCGCCACTGATCCCCGCCCGGTCGATGGGGTAGGACTCGAACGCGACCAGAGTGTCGAAGAGCACGTCGAGTCCGGTCAGCCGGTGGATGTCGGCCAACCCGACGTGGTGGTGCTCGAAAAGCGCGGCCTGCCGCCGCTGGAGCCTGGTCAGCACGTCGGCTGCGGTATCGGAGGGCGCGAATCGCACTCGCACCGGCACGGTATTGACGAGCAACCCGACCATGGTGTCGGCTCCGGCGACCGCGGGCGGCCTGCCGGACACCGTGGCACCGAACACCACGTCAAGGCGTCCGGTCAGCTCCCCGAGCAGAAGGCCCCAGGCGCATTGCAGGATCGTGTTGACCGTGACGCCAAGCTCGGCGGCCCGGCTGGACAACCGCGCCGAGTCGGTGGCAGCCAGCGGGACATCGACGTGCCCGATACCGGAGCTTTCCCGCCGAGGCGTCGCGGGTCCGGGCACCGCCTGCGGGGCGAGCAAGGTCGGTTCGTCGACCGCGTGAAGTTCTTCCGCCCACGCCCGCGCGGATGCGTCGTGGTCCTGTCGGGCGATCCAGTCGAGGAAATGCCGGTAGTCACCTGGCCTTGGTAGCGCGCGGGAGTCCCCATTGGCTGAGTAGAGATGCAGCAGCTCCCGCAGCAGAATCGGCAACGACCACCCGTCGAACAGCAGGTGGTGGGAGGTGAGCACGAGTTCTGCTCGCTCGCGCTCGGTCCTGATCAGCGTCAGCCGCAGCAGCGGCGGGGCGTCCAGCGTGAAATGGCTGCGCAGGTCGTCGGCGAGAAATTGCTCAATAGCCCGCGCACGCGGAGGGCCAGGTAGCGCGCGCACGTCGAGATCGCCCCACGGCAAGGTCAATCCGCTGGCGACGACCTGCACCGGCTCGCCGTTCATGCCGCTGGTGAACCCGGCGCGCAGGCTGGCGTGCCGGTCAAGCAGTACCTGGCCGGCGACCCGCATCCGGTCGGGATCGACCAGGCCGGTGAGCTGGAATACGAGCTGTACGTGGTAGGCGTCGAAGGCCGTGCCCGCCAGCGACGCATGGAATAGCAGCCCAGACTGCAACGGGGTCAGCGGCCAGATGTCGGCCAGACCTGGGTAGCGGACCTGCCACGCGTCGATTTCCCGCTGGCTTACGGCAACAAGCGGGACGTCCGACGGAGTCAGCCCGCCAGCACCCGGATCGGCCAGATGGCGCGCAAGGCCTTCAAGCGCGGCCCGCCACAGATCCACGAGCTCGCGTACCTGATCGCGTGACAGCACGCCGCTGGCGAAACTGAAAATGGCGGCCAGACGCCGCGCGGCTTTGTCGTCGGTCACGACCGCGGTCACGTCAAGCGCGGACATCATCGGCATGTGGCCGGCCACCGGAGCGGACAGGCCATCCGATTCTGGCGGCGGTACCCAGCCGGCTCCGGCCGCCGCCTGGCGCATGTCGGCGGCCGAGAAACCGCCGAGGTAGTTGAACGTGATCTGGCCTTCCGTATGCTCCGCCAGTTCGGCCTGGGTCACCGGGTTCACGTAACGCAGCAAGCCGTAACCGATGCCCTTGTCCGGGATGGCCCCGAGCTGTTCCTTGACTGCCTTGATCAGATCGCCCGCCGCCGGCCCGCCGGAAAGCACCTCGTCGGCGGCGACGGCGCCGACGTCCAAGCGCACAGGGAACGAGCTAGTGAACCAGCCGACCGTGCGGGAAAGATCGGCGCCTGGGACCACTTGTTCCTCGCGGCCGTGGCCTTCGAGCCGAATCAGCACCGAGGTGTCGCCAGTCGCTCGCCAGCGCGCGACCGCGATCGCCAGCGCGGCGAGCAGTCCGTCATTGGTCCCGCAGCGGTAGGCGGCCGGCAGCGCGACCAGCAGCGCCTGGGTCACCTCGGGGGACAGATCGATCCGCACGCTGTCCGCGGTGGACATCAGGTCAGCGGCCGGATTCAGCGGCCGGGTCCCGATCAGCGGGTCGGGTCCGGTCAGCAGCCGCTTCCACAGCGCCGTCTCGGCGACCCGGCCTGGCCGGACTGCTTCGTCAGCCAGGGCATGCGCCCATCGCCGCGCGGATGTCGTCGTCGGAGGCAACTCGGCGGCTTGTCCCCCGCGGATCCGATCCCACGCCGCGGCGAAGTCCGGAAGCAGGATCTGCCACGACACGCCGTCGGTGACCAGGTGATGCAGAACCACGAGGAGTCGGCCGGATTGGGTGTCCGAGCGGAACCAGACGATCTGCGCCATCACGCCGGACGCCGGCTCCAGGCCGGAAGCCGCAGTGCGCAGCTCACCGGCCAGCGCGCGCTCCCAGGCCGGCCCTGACCAGCCACCGTCCCAATCGACCAGGCGGACCAGGCCGGCGCTCGGCGGCGGACCGCCGATCACCAGCCCGACCTCGGGTTCGGTGACTAGGCGGGAGCCCAGGACGTGGTGGTGATCAAGTACGGCGCTCACAGTGGCGTGCAGGCCAGCTTCGTCGAGGCCGTCCGGCAGCGCGAGCACCATGCTCTGCGCGAACTCGCGATGGGCTCCGCCCAGCTCGAGCACGTACCGGGCGATGGGCAGCAGCGGCATCCATCCGCGCGGGCCGCCTTCGAGCTCGTCCAGCGCCGCGGTCGGCGGAGCGGCCGCGCCGGCCACTTCGGCGAGCCGCGCGACGGTCCGGTGCTCGAACACCTGCCGCGCGCTGATTTCCATCCCGGCCGACCTCGCTCGGACCGCCACCTGGATGGACCGGATGCTTTCCCCGCCTATCGCGAAGAAGTCCTCGTCGACGCCGACTCGGTCGAGCCCGAGCACGTCGGCAAAGATCCCGGCAATGACCTGCTCGGCCGCCGACGCCGGTTCCCTGGAGGCCCGGCCGTGGAGTTCTGGGCCCGGCAGGGCGGCCAGGTCGAGCTTTCCTGTCACTGTCCTTGGCAGGTTGTCGAGAACGACGGTCGCGGCCGGCACCATGAACTCAGGCAATTGCCGGGCCGCGAACGCCTGGAGGTCCGTTGCCTGGACGTGCGCCTGCCCGGCCGGCACGACATACCCCACCAGCCGCCGCTCACCAGGGCTTTCTTCTCTCAGCACCACCGCGGCCTGGGCGACATCCCGATGACGGAGTAACGCGGCCTCAATCTCGGCTAGCTCGACACCGAAGCCGCGGATCCGCAATCGGGTATCGGTCCGGCTTATCAGCTCAAGCCGGCCGGCCTGGTCGTAGCGGCCCAGGTCGCCGGTCCTGTACATCCGCGAGCCCGGCGGGCCGAACGGGTCGGCGACAAAGCGTCCGGCCGTGAGCGCTGGATTGCCGTGATAGCCGCGGGCGACGACCGCTCCGGCGACGTACACCTCGCCTGCCGCTCCCGCGGGCATCGGATTGTTTCCCGGTCCCAGCACGTAGACGCGGACGCCATCCAATGGCCGGCCGACTGCTCGGCGCGTCGCTGTCGCGCCCTGGTGTGCCAGCTCCTCGGTCACCTGTAGGTAGCTGATAACCGCCGTCGTCTCGGTGACGCCGTAGGTGTTCACCATGGCGGGTGCGTGGGGCATCTGCTGCGGATACCAGCCGGCCAGGCGGCCAAGATCGAGTTCTTCCCCGCCGAACACCACCATCCGCGGCGCCGGTCCCACGCCGCGCCGCAAGCACGCCTCAGCGGCCCCGGCCAGCTCGTAGAACAGCGAAGGAGTCAGGCTGAGCACGGTCACGCTGTCGCAGAGAACGAGATCCCAGAGCGCATCGGGTGAGCGCACCACCCGTCCAGGCGCGACCACGAGCCGTCCGCCGTGCAGCAAGGCACCCCAGACTTGCCAGACGGACATATCGCAGGCCGGTGACTCGCACCAGGCCCACACATCGTCGGGTCCGAAGGCTGACCAGGCCCGCGCGCCGGCGAACAGGGATACCACGCCCCGATGGGTGACGGCGACGCCCGCGGGCTGGCCGCCCGGGCCGCCGACGTAGCTCAGGTACGCGAGTCCGTCCGGCCGCACCAGGCCAGGGTCAGGGTCCGCGCGGCTGAGGTGCTGATCCTGCGAGCCTGCCTCATCGAGGTACAGCCGCGGAATGCCGTCCCCCCAGGCCAGCACCTCGTCGGTGATGATCAGCCGGGTGCGCGCATCGGACAGCATGTACTCGGTTCTGGCGCTGTACTGCTCGGGGTCGATCGCCAGGCAGGCCGCGCCAGACTTGAGCACGGCGAGCATTGCCACGACCAGCTCGGGTGACCGAGGCAGGGCGGTCGCGACGATCGTCTCCGGGCCGGCGCCGCGCTCCGCGATCAGGCGGGCGAGGCGATTGGCGCGAGCGTTGAGCTCGGCGTACGTCAGTGACTCCCGATCGGTGAGCACCGCGACTGCTCCGGGCCTGCCGGCTACCTGCCGGGCGAACCCATCGGTGATAGTGGCCGCCTCGCCGCGCGCGCCGGTGAACCTGGCCCGTTCGCTGGAATCGAGCACGCTGACGGCCCCGATGGGCCTGTCCGGGTGAGCAGCGACCTGGCGCAGCACCTCAACGAACCGCTCAGCGATCCGCTGGACACTCGCCCGGTCGAACAGGTCGGCAGCGTACTCGATCGCGCCCCGCAGGCGCTCACCGCTGACATCGGGCCCGACGCTGATCAGCAGGTCGAACTTCGCCGTGCCGGTAGCGGCCAGGCTCCACTCCGTCCGCAATCCGGCCAGGTCAAAGCTAGGCAGCGCATTCTGCCAGGCGAACATCACCTGGAAGAGCGGGTGGTAGGCCAGCGATCGGTCTGGGTTGAGCAGCTCGACCAGCCGGCCGAACGGCACGTCCTGATTGTCATACGCGGCGAGTGCCTTGCCGCGCACTTGCTCAATCAGCCGCTCGAACGGCATGTTCCCAGCCAGCCGTACCCTCAGCACCCACGTGTTGACAAAGAAACCGACCAGGTCAGCAAGCGCTTCGTCGGTGCGGCCGGCTATCGGCGAGCCGATACTGATGTCGTCACCGCCGCCAAGCTGGTAGAAGAGCACCGCGAGCGCTGCCTGCAGCACGACCGGCGGCGTCACGCCATGACCGCGGGCGAGCTCGTCCACCTGGGCCAGCAGCGAGGGCTCCACAGTGAAGTCGATGACATCGCCGCGATAGGTGGCGGCCGGCGGCCGCGGGCGGTCGGTCGGAAGCAGCAGCGGCTGCGGCGCGTCCGCCAGTTCGCCCAGCCAGTAAGCGAGCTGGCGGCCGATCAGGCTGTTCTCGTCGGATTCACCGGCCAGCAGCTCTCGCTGCCACAGGGTGTAGTCGCCGTACTGCACAGGCGGCGAAGGCAACTCCGGGGCGCGACCATCGCGTCTGGACGCATAGGCGACGCACAGGTCCCGCCCCATCGGCAGCACGGACTCGCCGTCACTCGCGATGTGATGAAGCACAACGACCAGCACATGCTCGTCTGCGTCCAGGCTGAACAGATCGGCCCGCACCGGCAGGTCCGCGGTCAGGTCGAAGGGCCGGGCAGCCGACTCGGCAACGGCGGCGGCGATGGCGGCGGGCCGCACAGGAACGACCGGCAGGTCGATCACGGCCTGGTCCGCCGCGACCACGCGCTGGTAAGGGACGCCCTGGTCATCCTCGCCGACCAAGGTCCTCAGCGCCTCGTGCCTGGTGACCACATCACGCAGCGCCGCGCTCAGGGCCCCGCGATCAAGCGGGCCAGCCAGCCGGAATACGGCTGGGATGTTGTAGGTGGCTGACAGCCGGTCGAACCGGTGCAGGAACCACAGCCGCTGCTGCGCGAACGACAGCGGGACCCGGCGAAGACGCGGCGCCGGCACAAGGGGCGGGCGAACGCGTGACCCCGTATCGAGGCGAGCTGCCAAATCGGCGATCGTGGGGGCTTCGAACACCGCGCCGATCGAGATCTCCACTCCCAGCTCGGCGCGGATCCGGTTGACCAGGCGAGCGGCGAGCAGCGAATGCCCGCCAAGCACGAAGAAGTTGTCGTCGACGCCGACATGGCCGACCCCGATCAACTCCGCGTACAACCGCACCAGGATCTCTTCGCGCCGGGTTCTGGGCGCCCGGTACGCCTGGAGCGCGAGCTCAGGATCCGGCAATGCCGCCCGGTCCAGCTTTCCGTTGGGGCTATAGGGCAGCTTGTCAAGCACGACGAACGCCGCGGGGACCATAAACGGGGGCAACCGCCGCGCGACGTGCCCGCGCAGTTCATCGACGGTCAGTGGTTCGGTCAAGGCCACGTACGCGACCAGTTGCTTGCCCCCGCCGACGCCCGGATCGTCCCTGGATATCACGCCCGCGGCCGCGACACCCGGATTGGCGGCGAGCACCGCCTCGATCTCGCCGGGCTCGACACGGAAGCCTCGAACTTGGACCTGCTCGTCCGCGCGGCCGATGAAGACCAGGTCGCCAGAGGAGGTGAAGACCACGACATCGCCCGTGCGGTACATCCGGCTGCCAGCCCCCTGGTACGGGCAGGCGACGAATCGTTCCGCGGACAGGCCCGGCTTGCCGAAGTAGCCGCGCGCCAGCCCGGAACCGGCGAGGTACAACTCGCCGGCACATCCGGGCGGCACCGGCCGCAGCGCCGAGTCAAGCACGTAAACCGACATATTGTCCAACGGGCGGCCGATCGGAACCTCGTCACCGACCGCGTCGCCTGCGCGGACCGCGTGGCAGGTCGCGCTGACCGTCGCTTCGGTCGGCCCGTAGGCGTTCAGGAACGTTGTGTCCAGGCACTCGGTGATCGCCCGCCGGATCGTCCCGGCCAAGACGCGCTCCCCGCCGGTCGCCACGTACGTCAGCCCGGCAAGGCACCGGGCGTGGTCCTCGACGACGAGGTTAAGCAAGGCAGAAGGCAAGACCGCAGCCGTGAGATCGCTGCTGCTCAGCACCTCGGCGATGGAGGCGACGTCGCTGTCTCCCTGCGGGGCTACTACGATGCAGCCGCCGTGGGTCAGCGGCACCCACAGCTCGTAGGTCGACACGTCGAAGGTGAGCGGCGCGTGCATCAGCACTCGCTCGTGCCCGGACAGGAATCTCCGGTCGAGCACGAAGTCCGCGATATTCCTGTGGGTTACCCCGATGCCCTTGGGCGTCCCCGTCGAACCCGAGGTGTACAGGACGTAGGCCAGGCGGTCCACCTGGCCGGTGACGCCTGCATCTTGGTCGGCCAGTGTCTCCAGGTCAGGGCGTGTGTCTAGGCCGGCCACCGAGCCCGGGCAGTCAAGCACCATCGACGGGCAGTCCGCGTCCGCGAGGACGCCACGATGCGCGGCGCTCGTCAGCGCGAGCACCGGACGCACGTCCCGCAGGATGAACTCCACGCGTTCCTGGGGGTAACCGGGGTCGATCGGCACGTACGCGCCACCTGCCGCCAGCACCGCGAGCACCGCGGTTACCAAGTCGATCGACCTGGTAAGCACCACGGCGACCAGCGACTCCTTCGCGACGCCACGCCGGACCAACTCGGCGGCAAGCCGGTCAGCCCGGGCCTGGAGCTCGCGGTAGGTCAGCCGGACGTCGCCGTCGGCGACGGCGATAGCCTCCGGCGTCGTGATGGCCTGCCGCCGCACCAATTCGGGGACGGACAGCGCGGGCGTGGCAACGGCTGTGTCGTTGATCTGAGTCAGCAACAGCTCACGATGCGCGGGCCGCAGCACGTCAAGCTGGCCGATGGGGGTATCAGGCCGGGCCACGACGGCGCGGATGTAGTCCACGAACTCTTCGCAGAGCAGCCGGAGCTCGGCCCGGCCGTACAGCGTCGCTGGGGCGTCCATCCTGATCTGGTAGTCACCGCGCTCGCCGCCGTCCCGGTACGTCGAGATCCCCAGTTCGTCGCCGTTGCCCCAGGCACCGAGCAGGAGATTCGCCTTAGCTCCAGCGAAATCGAGCGACTCCACGAATGGCATCAAGTTGACCAGGACGCCGAACGGGCTCCGCATCATGCCGGTCGCACCGGTGCCGCGCTGAATCTCGGTGATGTGATGTCCTGAGCGCTTTAGGACCACGCGCATTTCCGCGGCCACGGCGGGGGCTATTTCGGCGAAGCTGGACCACAGCGGGACGCGGACCCGAATCGGCACCATGTTCAGGGTCAGCCCCGGCGTGCGCCCGAGGTTTCCGAGCCGGTTCTTGACGCTCATCGAGAACAACGGCTCCGCGAGCCCGCAGCGCCGGCTGAAATACACGGCGGCGGCGCAAGCCAGCAGCGCGGGCATCCGGACGCCGATCTTGTCGGCCGTCGCCTCCCACGTCGCTGCCTCGGTCCCAGGTACGGTGACGACGCGGCTGACCATGCCGATCGCGTCCGCCAGTTCGGCCCACTTGTCCGCGGGATCGACGCGTTCGCGCAGACCTGGACTCAGCAGTCCCGACGGGCCCATTCCAAGCCGCGGCACCTGAGCAGGCGGAGGGCTGTCTGCCAGGTAGCTCTTCCAGAACCGCGCGTCGGCTGCGAACTGAGCGGAACTCCGATATCGAACGTCCGCCTCGTACAGCTCCCGCGGCCCGAAGAACCGCGCGTCGGGTACCTGCTGGCCGCTGCGGAGCGCCCGGTAAACCTCGGCGACCCTGGGCGAAAGCATGGTGATGCCGCTAAAGCCATCAGCGACCGTGTGATGGAAGATCACAACGAGGAAGACCCGGGACGGCGCCAGCCGAATAGTGCCGACCCGAAATAGCAGGTCGCGCGCTAAGTCAAAATGCGAGCCCACCAGATCGCCCAGCAGCGCCAGCGCGACCGCCTCCGGGTCATCTGCCGTGTTCAGATCGATGGCAAACGGCTCAAACCGGCCCGGATCGCCGATGAGCTGCCGCAGCCCATCTGCCTCTTCCACCAAATTGACCAGCACCGCCTCGGTTTCGCCGAACACCCTCCGCAGGGCGGCGTGCAGGACAGGGAGGTCGATTTCCCCGACGATCTCCCAGAGCATGGTCGGATTGTTGGAAACCTCGGGCGTCAATTTCTGGGCCAGCCACAGGCCTTGCTGCGCTGACGAAACGCCGAATGAACGCAAAATGGCCGTCCCCTCGTCCACCGCAAAGCCCACCCGAAACGGACGTGGGCATTGCCACACTCACGGGGATAAGTCCGGCCAGTCAAGACTGGCGAGGCAGCAGGGTGGTCAAAAATGGGCCCCGTCCGAGCCGTCGTCCCGTCGACGGGACAGCCATTGACAGCACCACATCGCACGCTGTCGCCTGCCGACGATACGAGAGTCGGACGAGATGGGGCAAAACGTGCTAGACTGCGATGGAGGCTAGAATGAAGATCCCGGGGCTGCCGAGTCGTGGGCGGATCGCCCTGGAGATTTAGGTGGAGTTCCGCGTTCTTGGGCCCATAGAGGTTTACTCAAGCAACGGCCAGTTGCTGGCTTTGACAAAGCCCCGGCAGTGTTCCATATTGTGCATTTTACTGCTGAATTGCGGTGCACGCCTCACGCGTGAACATTTGATCGACGCACTCTGGGGATCGGATCATCCCGGCGATCCAGGGGGAGCACTGAGAAGCTATATTTATAATCTCAGAAAGGTCCGCGGCATCAGCGATCGTCTCCGCACGCACCCCTCAGGCTACACAATAGAGCTTCAACGGCACGACTTACTTGACGTCAATATGTTCCATGAACTTACCAGAAAGGCCGCCGAGGCCACCCGTAACTTGGATCACATAGCGACTTCTCGGTTGCTTGAGCGGGCCATAGCGGTCTGGCGAACTCCCCCATTGGCCGATCTTCCCCTGACCCCGGCGATGCAGCCACTCGCGGCGGCGTTGCTTGAGCGGCGAAGTGTGGCCGAAGAGGCGCTAGTAGACGCGTGGATGGCCGCTGGAAGCCATCCTGACCTGCTTCCCTCGTTGCGGGCTCTTACAGTGGCCGAGCCATTGCGCGAACGCAGGTGGCAGCAGCTTATGATTGCCTTATACCGGTCCGGCAGGCAGGCAGAATCACTAGATGCATTCGGCCAAGCGCGCGCCGCATTGAGGGAATGCGGTCTCGACCCAGGACCTGAACTCCAGCGGGTACAGAAGCGAGTGCTATCCAATGATCCTGCTCTCGGCCTTGGGCCAGTCTCCGCAGATAGCACGGAGACGCCAGGCCAGAATTCCGCGGAAGCATTGCTGAAGCCAATTACCATTCCGCGCCAGGTTCCGAACCCGGTCCGGCACTTCATCGGAAGACACTCAGAGCTTGCCATGCTGGTGGAGCCGACCAGTAATGCCAGAAGGAGCCGGTATTCAGCCAGGGTAGTAGTGATCTCCGGTTCACCGGGCGTAGGCAAGAGCGCGCTTGCCGTGCATGCCGCTCACCAGATGGCCAAGCACTTTCCTCATGGTCAGCTCTTTCTCGACTTGAAAGGCTTTTCGCAGGAAGAGCGCCCGATGCGGCCCGCTGAAGCGCTCCACAGCGTTCTTGAGTCCCTTGGCATGCCGACGGAACGGATACCGGCCAGCGTGGAGGCTCGAGCCGCGCTCTACCGCAGTCTGGTGAGAAATCACCGGATTCTCCTGGTCGCCGACGATGCGTGGGATAGTGCCCAGGTGCAGCACCTCGTGCCGGCAAGTCCTGGATGCATGATGATTATCACGTGCCGTCGGCAGATGACTAACCTCGTCGTGGCCGAAGGCGCCCATTTGCTCAATCTTGACGTGATGTCGCGCGAAGACTCCGAAGCGCTGCTTGCGAGCCGCTTGAAGCGAGATAGCTCGGCAGCCCAGGCTGACGCGATATCCGAAGTCGCTGAGCTATGCGCAGGCCTGCCGCTAGCGCTTGCGATCATGGCCACACACGCTGCCGAACGGCCTGGGTTGGCATTGTCTCACCTAGTCACTGAAATGCGCCAGGCGCACAATCGGCTTGACGCGCTGTGCGGCCCTGAGCCCGACGGCGACGTCCGAAGCGCTCTTTCCGCGTCGTACGCTAATCTGACCGCGACCGCCGCGCGCGCGTTGCGCGTCATGAGCCTCAGCCCAGAACCGGTGGTCACCGCGTCGGCGATCGCTAACCTGGCCGGCGTCTCGGCTCATGAAGCGGTAAACGCACTGCGGGAGCTTGCTCTCATGCATCTCGTGACCGAGCGTTCACCCGGCCGCTTCTACTTCCATGATCTGCTGCGAGCCTACTCACTCGAACGTCTTGAGGCGGAAGGACCTGGCTAGGGTTCATTCGCTGCGGCGTGATCGACGTCACTGCCCGTCTGGCTGACTGCCTCAAACAGAGTTCGGATCGCCCAATCCTCGACCGACATGCCCGCCTTGTCGGCAGCGGCCAGGCAAAGACCGAACTGCGTGGGAGGCACCCGCAGTCGCAGCCTCTGCTGCCGGTTGGCATCGGCGGACTCTGACCCGCTCGGTCGCGAACCGCCCTCCGGCCGCGAACCGTCCGGCCGCGCTTCCGCGTGCGTGGATTCGCCCTCGCCGGAGTCGCCTGCCTCCACGCCCTCGGCCGCTGCCCGCCAGTTCAGGCTGGAGCGAACTTCCCGGCGCAGACGACTCGTCGACCAGCCGAGTGTCTCGGCCTTGCGTAACCAGAAGTCCTGCTCGGGCTCGGACAACGAGGCTACCTCGGCGTGGTGGCCGAAGCTCAGCGCGTCTCGCCTGCGGGAGAGCGAAAACCGCCGGGCAACCCATGCGTAGTTACGGAGCGTCTGGTAGTCCAGCGATGTCTGCTTGATCGCATCCCGATAGCGTCCCGTATAGGCCATTTCGCCGTAGATCAGCCAGTCACCTAAGCACCACGCCGACGACGTTCGCACGGTAGACAGAACTTCGCCTATGCGCAGCCAATTCTCAAAAGAGAGCGAACTGGGAAGATTCAGGCCGGTTCTCGGTAATATGGCGGCACCCTGGGATTGCGCTAACGAGCCCGTGGCGACCGCTATTTGTCTAGACCCTTCTGTGGTCGGGCGAGCTGACTGGATCGAAGTCATGATTCACCTCATCAGATCCCGATGCGTCTAGCCGCACCGGGAATATCTGTACCGTAGGGCTTCACGATAGGCAGACTCCCGTGAAATATGCGTGATTGGATTGTGAACGTCAAACGCGGACCTGGGCACCGGTAAATAGAACGTAACTGAGGCAGTTACTTTCAGCCGCGGCAAGCGCTTAGCTCCCTGGGCTGCTTAGCTGTCGGGCCCGAGCCTGGTCATCCAGGTGGCGATGTCGCGGGGATTGGTCGACTCCCTCTGCGCGAAGGACTGCTGCACGCGCTGGCGAACCTCTGGCTCTTGTTCCTGGCTGAGTTTGAACATGCCGTCGACGCGGGATACGACGATTCGGTAGGCTCCTACGCCCGGAAGAATTTGGCGCAGATAGCCGATCGAGTCGGCCATATCCCAGCCCGCGCCGAATCTTGACTCAAGGGCTCGCGCCGTAGCCTGGACGCTTTCCATGGTCTCATCGGTCGACTCTATCTCCCGTAGCAGACCGCGCACATGCACCGCCGTGAAGTCCCACGTTGGCGCCGAAGGCGTCGTTTGGTACACAGTCGGCGAGACGTAGGAATGTGGGCCAGTGAATGTCACTACAACCTCGGTCGGGGTGCTCAACGCCACCCAATGCGGGTTCAGCCTGCTCATATGGCCCCACAATGTGGCGCCGACCAGATCGGGCGGAGGGTCAGTCAGATGCGGATCCAAAATGATGGGCACGTGAGTGACGCGAGGCGCACTTCCGTCGGCACCATTACTGATCAACTGCGCCAGAGGATTGCCGCGGATCAGATCGACGATCCACGATCCGTCAGGCTCACGGAACTGGGCAGGAACGTACATGTGCGATAGCTCATTTGCCGTATGACGTGACTTCACGCGACATCACGCTAAGGTACTTTCTCCGTGCTGACCAGCGGACGAGGCCCGTTTGGCGTTGTCCTGTTGACGGGACGCACGTGAGTCTTGACCGGCTGGCTTATCGCCATGATGGTAGCGGGTGAACGCTTCCCGCGAGGGCATGGAGTCAGCGGTGACACACGAACAGGCAATGGCTTTGGTAACAAGCTTGATTTGCCGTGCCCGACACCTAGAGGCATCCCAGGTATTGGCAGCGGCCAATTTAACGGAAGATCTTGGCTTCGACTCTCTCGACGCAGCAGAACTTCTTTCAGCTCTGCATAAGGAGACCGGTCGGCAGTTGAACCTGAATTCGATCAGCGACATTCAGACCGTGCGGGATGTCGCCAAGAGCCTTATGAGCTGCGAACCCATGGAAGTGAGTGAGCAAAGTTGATTGTCGGGGACGGTGTTGAGCCAGCGAATCAGGACGGGATGTGGCTGCTCAACCAATATCGGGTGGCCGAGATACACGGCGCAGGCGCCGTCATGCGCATGGCCAGGCTCGCCGATTCCACTTCGTTGAGCGTCAGCCTCAGCCGGCACTTACGCGATGAGGCAGCGCACGCCTGGATGTGGACAAAGGTAATCGAGAAACTCGGCGGAGAGGTCGACGAGGTCGACCTACCGTACCAGGCACGAACAAGTCTGCATTTCGGGATACCGCGCACGCTCACTGAGTTGCTCGCGCTTACTTTCGTTTCGGAAAGACGGGGCGTCCTGCAGTACACCGAGCACTTGGAATCGGCTGACACCACTCCGCTGATCCACCGCACGCTGCGCGGCATACTCAAAGACGAGCACTGGCACGTACGATACATCGACGAGGAGCTTGGGCAGCGGGTTCGCGCGGACCGGCGCGTACAGGACATTGTCGATCGCGCCCTAGCCGCCGAGGAGCGGGCGGTCGCGGAACTGACCGTCGGCGACGCCGCCGCCGCCATGCCAGGACAGGGCGGGGAATGACCGCGATTGCCCATCCCGCTGGGGTCATGCTGAGCGGTGGGGCAGGGCTCGCCGCGGCACCGCTCGAGGAAGTTATCCGGCCCTACGGCGTGGCCAATCACGGCATCAGTTTCCTCAGTGACGAGAGCCGAGCCGAGCTGACCTACAAGGAACTGGCAGAACGGACGGCGCTCGCCGCGGCGCGGCTGACCCGCGCCGGAGTCCAACCGGGCGAGACGGTCGCGAGCACGATCGGCAACGACCTTGAGTCGGTGCTCTCGGTTCTCGGCATGTGGGCAGCCGGAGCCACAGTGCTGTCGCTACCCCCGCCGCCACGTAAGGCCCGCGACTGGTACGGCCGTCAATTCGGGTCCGTGCTGAGCGCCATCGGCTGCGGCTTCCTGATCAGCGACGATGACCAGGATGTGCTCGCAACGGCAGTCAGCGGCATGCGGGTCATCGGCAAGTCGGCGCTGGCCGAGCCCGATCATGGCCGCACAGCCGTTCCGGACCTGACCGTTCCCGCCACCGCTTTGGTGCAGTTCACTTCCGGCAGCATCGGCAGCCCCAAGGGCGTGGCCATCGATGCCACGACCCTAGCCGGGCACCTTGCGTCGGCGAACGCAGTGCTCGAACTCGACGACGCCACTGATCGGTTTTTCTCCTGGCTACCGCTTTACCATGATATGGGATTAATTGTCATGTTCCTGTGCGGGCTGGCCGCGCGTATCGACCAGGTGCTTGCCCGGCCAGGCGACTTCGCGGTCAAGCCTGCAAGCTGGCTTACCGGCCTCGCCAGGGAACAGGCGACCATAACGGCGGCGCCAAACTTCGCCTACCGCCTCGCGGCCGCGTGCGCCTACCAGCCCGATCTGGACCTGTCCAAGGTCCGGACCTCCATCTGCGGCGGAGAACGGGTGAGTTGGCAGTCACTACTGGACTTCCACGCGACCGCCGGCCCACTCGGGCTCCGCTGGGAGGCCATCACGCCTTCATACGGCCTCGCCGAGGGCACCGTCGCCGTGACGAACTCGCCGCTTGGACGCGGCCCCGTGCTGGGACCTGGCGGCAATGTGTCGCTTGGCCATCCGCTACCCGGAACTAAGCTGCGAATACTTTCCGCACCGGGACTCGATGGCCCGGTCGAGTTGGGTGGCGACTGGCTTTTCCGCGGATATCACACCGCCGCTGGTTTCGAGCCAGCCACGACCGACGGCTGGTTCGACACTGGCGACGCCGGCTTCGCTGCCGACGACGAACTCTATGTACTTGGCCGACGCGATGAGGTGCTGACGCTTGCCGGGCGCAATGTCTTCGCCGAGGACATAGAGATCATTGCCCAGGATTCGGCCGGTGTCCTGGTCTCCGCTTGCGCGGCCTTCCGCAACCCGGCCGTAACAGATCGCTTCGGCCTGATGGTTGAGGCTAACCCGCGTCTAGTCAAAGACCGTCCCGCCGCGGCGAAGCTCGGCCGCCTGATCCAGGTTTCGGTGGCCGAGGTAGTCGGCACCCGGCTCGATCCCGTGCTTGTCGTCAGAAGCGGTGTCATACCACGGACGACATCAGGCAAGGTGCGGCGAGCCCAGTGCCGCGTCATTTACAACTCAGGGGAGATCAGCAGGCGAATCATGGCCGAGTTGACCTGACCAAGAAAGGTGGTAGCTAATGACCACGAAAATCGTCTGGATGGACGGAGAACTCGTCAGCTGGGACGACGCCACCGTACACGTCACTACCTTTGGCTTGCATTACGGCATCGGCTTCTTCGAAGGAATTCGTTGCCACTCGACGCCCGACGGCCCGGCCATCTTCCGGCTGTCCGATCATCTGCGACGGCTACGGCGCTCAGCTGCGATCTATGGCTTCGAGCTGCCGCACAGCACCGAGGACATCGCGACGGCTTGCCGCTCGGTGATCACGGCGAATCACCTGACCGATTGCTACCTTCGTCCAATTGTGTTCCTTGGCGACGGCCCAGACCCTCTCTCCGCGAAACTGAGAACCGCTGTTATCGCTACCGAGAATGGTCCTTTGTCGCCAGCGCGCGAGAATGGCGGCGTAACCGGGCGCATCTCGACTTTCACGAAGATGTCTGTCAACTCAGTGCCGCCAGCCGCCAAGGCCACCGGACAGTACCTGAATTCTCTCCTGGCCCAAGTTGAGGCGCTCAGAAGCGGATGCGACGAGGCGATCTTGCTGAACGGCAACGGATTCGTAGCCGACGGGTGGGCGCACAACGTCTTCGTAGTCCAGGGCGAGGCCGTCCTCACCCCGCCAGTGTCCGCCGGCGCGCTCGCTGGCATTACCCGCGAAACAATCATGACGCTGGCTGATGAGACCGGATTCGGCGTCAGAGAGCAGAATCTCATCCGGACAGACCTCTATCTCGCCGACGAATGCTTCCTCACGGGCACTGCCGCCGGCGTGGTGCCCGTGACATCTGTTGACGGTCGACCTATCGGAACGAGGCGGCCAGGTCCGGTCACCGTCAAGCTGACGGAGATGCTGTCCGAGATCACCGGTGGGGCCACAGACGCGCACCCGGAGTGGCGAGAGGCTGTCTGATGACCGCGACCACGGTCCACCCCGGGCTGACAGCGGACTTAGCTGGCTTTCGCCAGCGAATCCGGGACGTGCTCGACGACTACGACGGCGACACGCTCGCTTCGTGGGAGGCAAGCGGGCACGTTCCCAGGGAAGCTATCGCGAGGCTCGCACGCGGCGGGATCTTCCGTGAGCGATGGGACCCTGGTGCCGAACGCGGGCTGCCGTACCTGATCGTAATGTCGCAGGAGACATCGAGCAGAAACGGCGGTCTCGCGATCGCCGCCATGGGACATAGCGAGATGTTCATCGGCGGGCTGACCTGGCTTGGCGAAAGCGCCGCGCATCGGGCGCTACTCGCCGACGCGCTGGCCGGCCGAGCCGTCGGCTGTTTTTCCGCCACCGAACCGCAAGGCGGCTCGAGCCTGACCGATATTCGCGCCACGGCGACCCGCTGCGCCGCCGGATGGCGCCTGAGTGGCTGCAAGCGGTACGTATCTAATGTCGGCCAAGCCAGTCACGTCCTGGTTCTGTCCCGGACACACAGTGCCAGGGACACAGATGACCTGGGCATTTTCATCGTTCCCTTGGTTCATCCCGGAGTACGGGTGGACGGGTTCATCCGAATGGTGGGGGCTAGGGCGTGCGATGTGGGACAGATCACCATCGACGCCGAGCTGCCCGCCGACGCGCTGCTCGGCCGGGCCGGCCTTGGTCTTGCCTATGCCTCGCATCTGCTCAGTTTCGAGCGAATCAGCATATCCGCGCAGCTGATCGCCAGCGCCGAGTTCGCGTTGCGGCTCGCCATCAGCTATGCGCGGCAGCGCTTGGTCGGTGGCTCCCGCATCCTCGACAAGCAGGTCATCAGGCATCGGCTTGCGGGCTGTCAGGCGAACCTGTGGACTCTGCAGAGCCGCCTGCGAGAGCTGACTGACTACGCGCGGCAGCAAGAGCGCATGCCGACGCGCGAAATCGCGGCACTGCGACTGGTCGCGGGCGAGGCCGCCGGCCGGATCGTCGATACGTGCATGCAGGTACTTGGGGCCCGCGGCTGCAGCGAGACCTTCCCACTGGAGCGGCTCTGGCGCGACTGCCGGCTGGCCAGGCTCGGCGGGGGAACCGACGAGGTGCTGGCTGACCTGATCGCCTCGGGCATCGACCGGGACGATCCCGGCTATGACACCTTGCTCTCTGCTTATCTCGCCGCAGACCACCCGGAATGCGTCGCGGACTTAAACTCACGAGGCAGCATCTAATGCGCATTGTCTTTGTCCATACGCCCATGTCAACCGTTCCCGTCGAGCAGCGTGCGTTTTTCTGGCGGAACTTTGACATTCAATATCACTCGGTGCATCCAGGTTTGCGGCATATGAAACGCAACATGTGGGAACTCCCCCATTGGATGACATGGCTCGCGGGAGTGCTAGTCGCGCGCGGCTACGACGATCTCGACGTCCTTGATCTGTACACCGAGCCGGGCGCATTCAATGAACCCAACCATATGAACACGGCTATGGTGGATATGGCCGTGAGCGAGCATCCGGGCGATGTCTATCTCTTCTCCCCCATGACACCGAACCTTTGTTACGCCTACGAGATAGCCGACGCCGTGAAGGCCACACATCCCGCAGCCATCGTGATATTCGGCGGTGTCGTCGCGACGCCGTTGGCCGAGGATGTCGCTGGCCATGCCAGCGTCGATTACGTGGTCTTCGACCGGGGTGAGATCGCATTGCCAGCCCTGCTCGACGCGATCGTAAGCGGCCAGCCAGTCAGCGCGGTCGGCAACCTGGCGTGCCAGCTACCTGACGGATCCGTGGCCAGGAGCCGCACTCTTTATCCAAACATACCGGTCGAAGATATTCCATTCCCTAAGGTGGACCTTTTCCCGCGGCAAGCCGGTCACGATATTCGTTACCTGCGGCAGGTCTATGCCCTTGGCTGCCCCTATAAGTGCACCTTCTGCACCATACAGACCATTGGCCGCCGGCCCGCGTACTTCCCCGTTGATCGAGTTCTGAAGGAAATAGCGGCCTACCGCGCGCAATACGGCGAGCACCACAATATCTACTGGGGCGACGAAACTTTCACCCTCTACCCCGACCGCACCATGCAGCTGCTCAACGCCCTTGAGCAAGACGGCACCATCAAATACGACTGCCAGACCAGGTTGAATTGCCTCACCGACGATGGAATACTACGAAAGCTAAAGAGCAGCGGCTGCCAGTGGGTAGAAATCGGGCTCGAGACCGGCGTCCAGGGCAGCCATGACCAGCACAAGCACAGGATGAAGCTCAGCCCGACCGAAGAAACGCTGCTGCGCGTGCGAGATGCCGGGCTCGCGGCCTGCGCCTTCACTGTGAACGGATTTCCAGATCAGTCGCTCGACGATATGCGGCGCAGCATCGACTGGGTGTGCGACTTAATCGACAAAGATCTACTGCAGGCCTCATACCTCTTCGGGCTTGTGCCCTATCCGGGCAGCGCGATGTACGATGACGCGGAACGCTTCGGGATGCGGATCTTGCACCGAGACTACCGGCGTTACCATGAGGACCTGCCGCCAGTATTCGCCACCGCACAAGCCGGTCCCGACGAGATCTACGAGGTATTTCTTAGCGGCGTGACGCAGCTAGGTCAGGCCATGGCGAAGACTCCGTACTTCGGCCCGCCCCCGTCCAGTCCGCTCAGCGACTACGGCACGTTCTGGGCTGACGCCCATGTCTAGGCCCTAACGCCGATTTCCACGCAGGTTTGACGCCCCCGCGGCATCGCGCGCGTATAGATAACATCGCGGTTTTGCCGCGAGCGCGCCCTCGCGCCTGCCGCGGGCGCCGACCCAGCGAGGGAGAGCGGCGATATGAGCACGATCCTGTTCCGGCGCCCGGCGCGGCGGCAGCCACCTGAGATGCCGAGCGGTGAGCTGTCGCTGCAGGAGCCGCCGGTGATGCCGGAGGAGCCGACCGGCAACATGGGGCTGTTGCTGACGTTCCTGCCGATGGCGCTCGGATCGAGCATGATGATCTTGCTGTTCGTGACCCCTGGGCGAGGCAGCGGCGCGACGACCTGGCTGGCCGGCGGTCTGATGATGGTCACCACGATGTCGATGATGGTCGGTCAGATGGGTCGGACGACCAGCACGCGGAAGCGGCGCACGAAGGGCGAGCGGCGTGATTACCTGCGATACCTCAGCCAGACCCGCCGGAAGGTCAGGCAGCAGGCCGCTCAGCAGCGCAAGGCACTCGCCTGGATTCACCCCGACCCGGAGTCGCTCTGGCTGGTAGCCATGAGCGCGCGGCTGTGGGAGCGACGCCCGGCGCACCCCGACTTCGCCGATATCAGGATCGGCACCGGGCCGCAGCTCTTCGCAGTCAAGATCAACCCGATGCAGACCAAGCCTGTTGAGGATCTTGAGCCGCTCAGCGCCAGGGCTCTGCGCCGGTTCATCAGCGCCCACGCCACGGTCGCCGACCAGCCGGTGGCGGTCTTCGTGCGGAGCTTCGCCCAGATCTTCCTGACCGGCGATCCCGAGCTGGCCCGGGCCGCGGCCCGTGCGGCTCTCGCTCAGCTCTTCACCTTCCACGCGCCCGATGACCTCCGCATCGCGGCCTGCTGCGATGAGCGGACGGCCGCCGACTGGGAATGGATCAAGTGGCTGCCGCACTCACAGCACGCCACCGAGGCCGACGCGGCCGGGCCGGTCCGCGCGCTGCGTCCGACGCTTGGTGAGGTCGTCGCCTTGTTCGGCGAGGAGTTCGCTGAGCGTCCCAGGCATGACCCGGGCGCGGCAACGAGCCGGGAAGAGCCCTACGTTGTCGTTATTCTCGATGGCGGCGACGTCAGCGACGAGACGCGGTTCGTCACGGCCGGGTACCGCAACGCGGTCCTCATCGACGTCGGCGCGACGATACCGTGGCGGCATTCCAAGCGCGTCTTGCGGTTGGACTTCACCGCTGGCGACGAGGCCGCTAGCGACGGTGCTGCAAACGACGGTGCCGCAACCGGAGGTGGCCCCCGGCTCGACATGGTCCAGGCCAACCGGTCGGGCAAGGAGGTCCGCGCCTGCGTCGGCCGCGGTGACGTGCTGAGCGTCGCGCACGCCAGGGCCTGCTCCAGGATCGTGTCGCCGTTCCGGCTCGGCGTTACCACCGAGATCTCCGAGCCGCTCGCCACCGACTTCGACGCGGCCAAGCTGCTCGGGATAACCGACGTCGCTACCTTCGATCCGCGCCCGCTCTGGGCGGCCAGGCCAGCGGACGACCGCCTGCGAGTGCCGATCGGCATCGACGAGGACGGCGGGATCGTCGAGCTGGACATCAAGGAACCCGCTCAGGGCGGCAACGGCCCGCACGGCGTGCTCATCGGCGCCACCGGCTCCGGCAAGAGCGAGCTGCTGCGCACCCTGGTCTTGTCGATGGCGATCACTCATTCCTCAGAGACGCTGAATTTCGTGCTCGTCGACTTCAAGGGCGGCGCGACCTTCATCGGGCTCGACCAGCTCCCGCACACCTCCGCGCTCATCACCAACCTGGCCAACGAGGTGCAGCTGGTCGCGAGGATGCAAGAGTCCCTGCAGGGCGAGCTTGTGCGCCGTCAGGAGCTCTGCGCCGGGCCGGCAACTTCAGCTCGGCGCTCGAATACGAGAAGGCCAGGGCACAGGGTGCGGCGCTGGACCCGCTGCCCACCCTCTTCGTCGTCGTCGACGAGTTCAGCGAGCTGCTGTCCGCGCACCGGGAGTTCATCGACCTGTTCGTGATGATCGGCCGCCTGGGCCGGTCGCTAGGCGTGCACCTGCTTCTGGCGTCGCAGCGGCTGGACGACGGCCGGATCCACCAGCTTGAGTCGCATCTGTCGTACCGGATCGGCCTGCGCACCTTTTCCTCTATGGAATCGCGCGCCGTTATCGGCGTGCCCGACGCCTACGAGCTTCCGCCGCGGCCAGGATCCGGGTACATGCGGATCGACAACTCGACGCTGATCAGGTTCAAGGCGGCCTACGTGTCCGGCCCATACCGCACGGTCACCTCCAAGCGCCAGCGCATCGAGGCGGTCAGGAAGCTGGTTGTCCCGTATGTGACCGACCACCTCGCCAGCCGCGCACCCGAGCAGATCGCAGGAGCCGACCTCAGCCCAGCTGAGCCCGCCGGCGACGACCGCGCGGAGTCCGCTGGCCAGGGAGTCAGCGGCGGAGGCACGACGCTGCTGGAGATGATGATCGAGCGGCTCGCCGATTCCGGACCGGCGGCGCACCAGGTCTGGCTGCCGCCGCTGTACGCATCGCCGTCGCTCGACGAGATCATGCCCGCGCTCGAGCCGATCCCCGGAGTCGGGCTCGCTCCCGCGGACTGGGCCGGGCGCGGTGGCCTCGTGGTGCCGATCGGCGTCGTCGACCGGCCGTTCGACCAGGTGCGCGACCTGCTGATGGCCGACCTGTCCGGGGTCGGCGGTCACGCGGGCATCGTCGGCCGGGCGCAGGGCGGCAAGAGCACGCTGCTGCGAACGCTGATCTCCAGCCTCGCGCTCACGCACACCCCGGCACAGGCCCACTTTTACTGCCTGGACTTCGGCGGCGGCATCCTGGCCTCACTTGCTGGCCTGCCGCACGTGGGCAGCGTCGCCACCCGGCTGGAGACCGACCTGGTCAACCGGACGATCGCCGAGATCACCGCGCTGGTCACCAGCCGGGAACGCCGGTTCGGCGAGCACGGGATCGCCACCATGACCGCCTACCGCCAGCAGCGCGCCGCCGGGAAGTTCGCCGAGGACACCCATGGCGACGTCTTCCTCGTGATCGACGGCTGGACCACGTTCAAGACCGAATTCGAACCGCTGGAGGCCGCGCTGCGGCAGGTGCTGCCGCGGATGCTGAACTACGGCGTGCACCTCATCGTCTGCGCCAACCGCTGGATAGAGCTGCACAGCTCGGTGCGCGACCAGATCGGCACCAAGCTCGAGCTCCGGCTCGGTGACCCGCTCGAATCCGTGATCGACATCCGGGCTTCAAAGAACGTGCCCGAACTGCCCGGACGCGGGCTGACCACGGGCAAGCTGCAGTTCCTCGCGGCGCTTCCGCGGATCGACGGCAGCAGCGAGACCGCCGATCTCGAGGACGGGCTGGCGGCGCTGGTCAGCAACGTCGCGGACTGCTGGACCGGCACGGTCGCACCGAAGGTCCGGATGCTGCCGGACAAGCTGCCTGCCGACGCGCTGCCGGAACCGGAAGGCAAGCTCAAGGTGGCGATCGGCTGGAGCGAGACCGAGCTTCGCGCCGGTGTGGCACGACTTCGGGGCGACCGCGCACCTGACGATCCTCGGTGACACCGAGAGCGGCAAGACCAACCTGCTCCGGCTGTTCGCCAAGGCGGTGACCCGCTGCTACACCCCGGACGAGGCTCGTATCTTCCTGGTCGACCTGCGCCGTGAGCTTTACGACGCGGTGCCGGCTGAGTTCAGGCTCGGCTACGCGGTCTCAGCGGCGGTCGCCAGCCAGGTCGTGACCGACATCGCCGCGCAGCTCCGTGACCGCGTGCCTGGCCCGGAGATTACCCCGGAGCAGCTGCGGCGTCGCGACTGGTGGAGCGGCCCCGAGTTGTTCCTGCTCATCGATGACTACGACTTGGTGGCATCGTCGGCGAACAGTCCGTTCCAGCCCCTGATCGACTTCCTGCCGCAGGCCGGCGACATCGGCTTGCACGTCGTGATCGCCCGCGGCGCGGCAGGCTCCATGCGCACATCGATGGACCCGGTGCTGCGCCGACTGCAGGAGTCCAATACGCCCGACATAGCGCTGTCCTGCCCGCCGTCGGAAGGAGCGCTGCTCGGCAACGTGCGCCCGCGGCAGTTCCCGCCCGGCCGGGCCATGCTGCTGACCAGACGTGGGTTTCAGATCCTGCAGACCGCTTTCGTCGGCGACCCGGAATAGCTCCGGGTCGGGGCCGCCATAAATCACTGAGCGGCCCGCAGATGTCATTGAGTGGCCGAAATTCTCACTGAGTTCGCGGCTTCAAGCTCACTGATATCGCTGACGTGGCGCATGGCGATGACCAGCCACGATGGCAGCTATCCGAAGGCACAGGCTCTTCGGGAAGGACTGTCGGAGGGCGAGTCATGAACGCTGCCACACTGGACCACGAGATCGACGCTCAGCGCGAGATCGGCAAGCCGGCGCCCGCCCTGGTCCTGGTGCGGACGCAGGAGCAGCCGGCCGTGGCAGGCAGCCCGGCGAGGGCCGCGAGCGAGTCGATGAACGAGCTGTGGCGGATTCACGGCACCGTGCTGATGCGGTTCGCGCTCAAGCTCACGCTCGGCGACAGCCATCGTGCCCAGGACATCGTCCAGGAAACCCTGCTCCGCGCCTGGCGGCACCCCGAGGTCGTCGATGGCCGCGCCGAGGTAATCAGGTCATGGTTGTTCACCGTGACCCGGCATGTCGCCATCGACATGTGGCGAACGCAGTCGCGGCACGATGACATCATCGAAGAACAGCCGACCGACCGCCCCAACCCAGTCGAGCCCATCGAGCAGGCCATGACGGCCATGCACGTGCGCGCGGCGCTCGCGCAGCTGACACCCGAGCACCGGCAAGTCATCGTAGAGGTGTACTACCTCGGCCGGTCAGTGGCCGAGATCGCCCAGCTGCTGAACATTCCGGAAGGCACCGTCAAATCGCGCACTTACTACGGCCTGCGCCATCTCAAGGGGCTGCTAGAAGAGGCATCCGGTGAGCAGGACGAGCCAACGCTAGCGCCGTTCCCGCGAGCGCTGACCGCCTAAAGTCACCATTGCGCACCTACGATTGGTGCCGTGGGCGGTGATTGGTTCGTAGGTCGCGGCGAAGAACTCGACAAGCTTAAGGAATTGCTGGACGGACTAATCGCCGGGGTGGGCGGGGCAGTCCTCGTGGAGGGCGAGCAAGGGATCGGCAAGACAGCCTTGCTCAGGCAAGCGCTGTCGGCCGCGGCGGACCGATGCCGGGTCGCGTGGGCGACGGCCGACGAGCTTGGGCAGCAGTTCCCGCTCGGACTGATGACCGACTGCTTTGGCACCCAGGGCCGGCTGGCGGCCACCGGCGAGATGGCTGACCTAGGCGGAAACGGGCGGCATCATGTGCTGGCCGGCGATCCGGTGCTCGCCGGGGTGGAAAGGATGCTGGCGCTGGCCGACCGGCTCTGCGCGGTCAGCCCGCTCGTGGTGGTCGCAGAGGACCTGCACTGGGCCGACGAGGCCAGCGTGCTCGTGTGGCACCGGCTGAGCCGGGCGGCGCGGCAGGCACCGATCTTGGTCGTCGGCTCGCTGCGGCCCACTCCGGCCAGGGATGACCTGGCGCAGCTTCGGCGAGGGGTGACCTCACGCGGCGGACGGGTGCTGACGCTCGGCCCGCTAGCGCCGCCAGAGCTCAACGGCCTGGTGGGCAGAGTGGTGGGAGGGCAACCAGGCCGCCGGCTGGCAAAGCTCGCTGAGCGCGCCGGCGGGAACCCGCTCTATGCCAGGGAACTGGCCGACGCGCTGGTTCGCGACGAACAGGTGCGGGTCGCGCAGGGAGTTGCCGAGCTGGCCGATCCCGCCGCTGTCGTGGCGGTGCCGGTGTCTTTGACCGGTGTAATCAGCGCGCGGCTGGCGTCGCTCGGTGAGGGAGCGGTCGCGGTGCTGCGCTGGGCAGCGGTGCTCGGTCAAGAGTTCTCGATCACCGACCTCCAGGTTGTCACCAAACTGGACGCCGGTGCTCTGATCGCGGCGGTCCAGGAAGCCGTCGCCGCGGGCGTGGCAGCCGAGGCGGGCGCGCGAATGCGGTTCAGGCACGGCTTGATCCGCGAGGCGATGTACCAGAGCATTCCGGCTTCCCTGCGGTCGGCGTTGCACGTTCAGGCAGCGCGGGCGCTGGCCGGTGCCGGCGCCGCGCCGGAACGAGTCGCCGCGCAACTCGTCGCCGGGCTAGACATCACCGACCGCTGGGTACGGGACTGGCTCGTTAAGACAGCACCGGTTCTGGCCTACCGGGCACCCCAGGTCACAGCTGACCTGCTCCGCGGCGCGCTCGCCGGCGTGGCGGAGGACGACCAGGATCGCGAGCTGCTCGAGGCCGTGCTTGTGCAGGTGGAGTTCCTGCTGTGCCGCGATGAGGAGGTGGAGCGAGTCGGGCGCAAGCTGCTGAGCGGCACGCGCGACCCCGACCAAGCCGCCGAGATCACCTGGCTCGTGGCCTATACGGTAATGCGGACCGCGCGGCCTGCCGACGCGGCCTCGATGATCGAGCAGGCGCTGACCCGCCCCGGCATGAGCGAGGTACACACCGCCAGGCTGACCGCCCTGCACTCGATGACGCTCATCGGGGCTGGCCGGGTCGACGAAGGCATCAGGGTGGCCGGTGAGGCGCTGGCCAAGGCGCAAGCGGTCGGGGACCGGCTCGCGACAGGGTACGCGATGCAATCGTCGATGTGGCCGGTCTACCACGCGCGGGACTTCGCCGGGATGATTGACCGCATTGACCAGGCGCTGGATGTCATCGGCGATGATCTCCAGACCATCGACCTGCACCTGCTGCTGCTGATGAACCGATTCTCAATGCTTGAGACGTTGGACCGTCCCGCTGACGCACTCGCGACAGCGCAGCAAGCTCTGGCGCTCGGCGAGCGGGTGGGGACTTCGCGGTTGCGGGAAATCCGCTCGTACCTCGCGGCTTTTTACTTTGATACGGGCCAATGGGACGATGCGCTTGTCCAGCTGGAATCCGCTGTTTCCGCATCTGAACCCGAACTGCACAAAGTCTTGGCTCGTGCGCTGGCCGCCCTGATCGCAGGGCATCGGGACGATTCGTCCGCGCTGGAAGAGCACCTCGCTGCCATCAACGACATTCCGGTGGGCGACATCGCCTGGGGAAAGCCGGTTGCGGAGACGTTCCTGGCCCGAGCGCTGGCTGCCGAACGCGCGGGCCACCCCGACGAGGCGGAGGCGGTGCTCGCGGAGTATCTGGAGCCGAGCCTTGCTAAGTCCATAGGCGATCTGAACGTCGCGGTGCTGCCGATGCTGACCCGGCTGGCGGTCACGGCCGGACACGACGACGTCGCCGCCGCGGCCTATGCCGGCGCGCGGGAACGGGAAGAGGGGACAACGGTCGATCATTGCCGCGGGCTGGTCGAGTCCGACCCGGCCACGCTGATCGAGGTAGCGAACGCTTACCACGGCCGACCGCTTCACCGCGCCCAGGCACTGGAGGACGCGGCTGTGGTCTACGCCGGGAGCGCCGAGATCCCGGCCGCTCGGGCGGCGGCCACCGAGGCGGTGGAGTTGTATGAGGCCCTGGGCGCGAGCTGGGACATCCGCCGAGTTGTTGCTAGGCTCCGGCCGCTCAGAATCCGCCGTCGTCCCCGCTCAAGCCGCCGTCCTGACTTCGGCTGGGATGCCTTGACCCCCACCGAACTCAAGGTCGCCTACCTGGTAGCCGCCGGGCAGTCCAACCCCGATATCGCCGCCGAGCTGTTCCTATCGCGCAACACCGTGCAGACCCACGTCTCGCACATCCTGACCAAGCTCAATGCCCAGTCACGGACCGAGATCGCCCACGACGCCCTCGTTCATCGGCGCGGCACCCAGCAGGCCTCCGCCGGCTGATACTCGGCCCGCGTCCGGCCTGATGATGACCTTGTGGCCAGCCCGGCTGGCCGCCGTGCGCATGGCCTCGGCAGCATCGGCGAGGTTGAACTCGTGCGTGACCAGCGACCCGAGTTCGACCGTCCGGCTCCGCGCCAGCCGGATCGCCCGTGGGTAAGCCTCGTTCATGCGCCGGACCAGCACGATCGTCAGGCCTTTGCGCCGGGCGGCCGAGGCCTGAAACGCGATCCGATCGTCATCGGGTATCCCGGCTAGCACGACCCGGCCGCCCGGCCTGGCAGCGGCTATCGCGAGTTCGATCGCCTGGCCGCTGCCCGCTATCTCGAACGTCACGTCCGCGCCGCCAGCGGTGAAGTCGTCCAGATCTGTGATGGCCGCCGGATCGGCGATCGCGTCAGCACCGAACTGGCTCGCGGCTTCCCGGCGGCGGCGCACCGGATCGATCGCCACTACCCGGCCCGCGCCGGTGACTCGCAGCAATTGGACCAGGAGCAACCCGATCGGCCCGCAGCCGATGACCGCCGCGCTGCCGCCGAGCCGCAGGTGCCCGAGATCGATCGCGTGCGCGGCCACGCCGAGCGGCTCAAGCATCGCTCCTTCGTGATCGGTCAGCCCGTCGGGCAGCCGGTGCAGCAGCGATGACGGCCAGGCCAGGAACTCGCGCATTCCGCCGTCGACGGTGCCGTGACCGGCGAACTTCACCTGCGGGCACAGGTTGCGGTATCCGTCGCGACACGGCCGGCAGATTTCGCACGGGATCGCCGGATCGATCGCCACCCGCTCGCCCCGGCCTGGTCCGGCCGCGATCACGCCGGCGTTCTCGTGACCGAGGACGAGCGGCCTGCGCAGGCGCGCGTCGCCGATGCCAGATTCGTCCCACCAGTGCAGATCGGACCCGCAGATGCCGACCGCTGTCACCCGCACCAGGCTCTCACCGGCGCCGGGCACCGGCACCGGCTCGCTGGTGATCCGGATGTCGTGGGCCGCATGCAGCCGAGCCATTCGCATCGTCACCCCGATGATCGTAGCTGCCAGCGGTTGACAGGCCGCAATGGTCATCGTAGATTGACCGTCAATGACGACTGACATAGATGCGGCGCTTGAAGCACTCGGGGATCCGATGCGGCGCAGGATCCTCGGACGGCTGGCTGTCGGCCCGCTCGATGTCGGCGCGCTTTCCGCGGGAATGCCGGTTGGCCGTACCGCCGTGTCGATGCACCTGCGGGTGCTCAAGGCGGCCGGGCTGGTGGGCGACCGAGCGGCGGGCAACCGCCGGGTTTACCACCTGGAGCCTCCGGCGCTTAAGCGGTTGCGGGATTACCTGGACTGGTACTGGGAGCGGTCGCTGGCGGCGTATCAGCACGCTGCGGAGACCCGGGCGAAGGAGCTGACTATGCCGACCGAGCAGGAAGTCGTGGTTGCCAAGACCGTGCTGGTGAACGCTCCGCTCGCGGTGGCGTTCGAGGTATTCGCCAGCCAGGAGTGGTGGCCGGTGGACACCCATCATCTCGCCCAGCCGCACGGGAGCGAGGTCATACTGGAGCCATTTTCTGGCGGTCGGTGGTACGAGCGGGCCACCGATGGCACGCAGACCGACTGGGGCACCGTGCTCGCCTGGCAGCCCCCGTACCGGCTGCTGCTGACCTTCCAGGTAAGCCCGCGCTGGACGTATGAGGAAGACCCTGATCGCGGGTCGCAGATCGAGGTCACCTTCACCCCGGAAGGCCCGGATACCACCCGCGTCGACTTCACGCACCGGCGTCTTGAGCGCTACGGCTCGGAGGCCGAGCGGATGCGCGGAATCCTTGACGCAAAGGGTGGCGAACCGCTGAACGCCTTCGCCCGGCACATCGCTGTACGGAACCCCACCAGCTAACGAGATCAGGAGAAACCTATCCGCCGACGACGCGGTCACAGCCCTGCGAGCCGCCGGCACCCCGGTCCTGGTGAAGCCGTACAACCACGTCGCCGGGCACCGCCGGGCGTATGTCACCGACCCGGACGGTAACTGGATAGCACTGGTGAGCAAGCAGGGCGCTTAGGCCGGCAATGCCGCCGATGACGCTTGAGCGCTTCGTGGGAGGGGCCAAGCCGACGGCAGGGCTGGGGCCAGGTCCTCTGGGCGGAGTGTGTGACTCTCGATGGCCGCGCGGTAAGGGCTCTCGCGTTTGAGACGGACGGCCACCGGCCATTGGGGGCCGTAGGCGCGGGTGAGATACGCGTGGGCTGTGCTGGCGGGGACGCACTGCAGGGCGAGAGGACCGAAGGCAAGGGGGCGGAGGTTCTGGAGGTCGTGATCGGTGAGGTCAGGACTGGGCCAGGTCAGCCGGGGACGGTCAGCCGCGTAAACCCACAGGTCGCTCTGACGGCGTATCGGGAATAGGTCCACGTGCGGTGCCTTGTGGTCGGCTGGGAAGAGCTTAAGGCCGACTTCGGTCTCCTTGATGTCGTAACCGCGGTCAAGGAACAACGGCCTGGCGGCCAGGATGGCCGCGTGGTCCTGCTCGCGGAAGGCCAGGTCGGCGTCGTCGTCCCACGGGATCATGCCGTGGTGGCGGATCGCGCCCAGGAGCGTCCCCGCGATCATCGTGTAGGGGACATCGATCTCGTCGAGCACCTCGTGCACGGCGCCCAGGCACCCGTAGATGCCGTCGATTGCCCATTGCGGAACGCGCGGGAAACTCCAGTCGGGAAGAATCGGAGGCAGGGTGTCCGGGATCTCCCGCTCAAGCCAGGCGGTCACGCCGGCATCGGCGCCACCGGCCAGGACCTCGTCGAAGGCGGTGTGGTGCAGTGCCAGGGCATGGGCCGTGCCGTCGCCGGGATACCAGGCCGTCCAGGGGCGAGTACCGGTGACAAAGCAACGAAGGTGCTCGGCCCACTCCGCGCCGGGCAGCAGATCGTCTTCAAGGATCAGGATCGAGCCGAGCGCGCGCCTGCGCGCCGAGACGACGATGGAGCGCAGCGCCTCGGCCCGTCCGCGGGCGAGAACCGGTTCGACGAGCCAGTCGATGCCAAGCGCGGCGAACGCCCGCATGCTGCGCAGCCAGCGCCGCTGGACGGCGTCGCGGTGCAGGCAGAACACCGCGTCGAACCAGGAGTACGGGCTGGCCGCCTCGGCGCGCGCGAGAGTGAAGATGGCCTCGGCTTGCCCTGGGTGCTCCGCGAAGATCTCGTGGAGATGCTTCTCGAACCCGGTGAGCTCCCAGCCGAGTTCATCGAACAGCAACACGTAATTCCGGGCCCGGTCGCGCCAAAGCGCCGGGTAGGGGATCCCGCTGTCACGGAAAACGCGATGCACCCAGCGGAGGGCCGGCAAGCAGATCGCGCGTCCGCCGGCCCGCCGGAACTTCTCGTGCACATAGCCTTCCTCGCCCCCGTGACCCCGCATCCGCGGGTTGAAACCCGGCCACGCCAGGCGGCGGCAGGCGAACACTCCCAGCCCCTGCATGGGAATCTCGAAGGGGGGACCCGATGGATCCTGGCCGCGGGGGTCCCAACCCCACTGGCCCCACATGCCACCGCCCCACTCGTCGTTGAAGTGGGTGGCGACGCTGCCGGCCAGGCTGTCCTGGAGCAAAGGCCCCTGGACGATGTCCAGGGAGCCGGGCCTTTCGTCGAAATAGGCGAGGAGGGCGCGGATGGATCCAGCCTCCAGCATGATGTGCGAATCGACACACATGACGTACTCGGTTGTCGCCTCGCGGAAGATGATGTCCCGGACGCCGGTGCTCGAATACCCGGCGAAAGGAATATATCGGCAGTCAGGCACCCGTTTCGCCAACGTTTCCAAAGCCGCCGAGACGGGACCACCGGGTTTATTGTCGACAATCAGGAAAGCGATATCATCGATCTCAGCCGTGTGCACCAGCCGGATCGCCTGAATGGTGAAGTAGACGCCGTCATAATCGTCGTAAACCGCCATCCCTATCGTCAGTCGCGCCATCTGCTCGCAGCACTCCACTGTCGTCGTCAAAGCCCGCATCGAAAGAGGCCCGCCCGCGCGGGGCCGGGTTGATCACGCGACCGGCTCAGGACTTTCCACGGTGCTGCCCATGGTCGTCGTGGTCGTCGTGGTCGTGGCCCGGCTGCCCGGTGTGGAGCCCTCGATCATCGTGCTCGCGATCCCCATCATCGTCGTCGTCAGCGCCCGGACCTGGGACGACGGGTGCGGGCGTGGTCGGGACCGGGGCGGGCGTGGTCGGGACCGGGGCGGGCGTGGTCGGCACGGGGGCGGGCGTGGTCGGAACCGGGGCGGGCGTGGTCGGCACGGGGGCGGGGGTGGTCGGCACGGGGGCGGGGGTGGTCGGGACCGGGGCGGGGGTGGTCGGGACCGGGGCGGGCGTGGTCGGCACGGGGGCAGCAGTAGTCGTCACCACCGGTACTGGTGTGAATGGCTCGGAGGTGGTCGTCGTCGTGGTGGTGCTGCTTAGCGAGCCGGGTGTGCCATCAGCGCGCGGATAGGACGGGAGCCAGGCGAATCCGCTGTCGTCTTCAGGAACCGCGACGATCTCGACGAGTTTCTCTGGCGTCACGGTCACAGCTGCCTCCGGAAGCATCCCTTTTTTGTTCTTTGCTGGATAGTAACCTCTATCTCATAACGAGGGAAGCCGAGATACATCCATAGATTTACTTTTTTGCTACTTGCAGAAGGAGTCCGCCGTGCCGCCGTTTCGTCCCACCCGTGCTGTCATCCTCGCGGCGGGGCTGGGGACGCGCCTTGGCCGTCTTAAACCGCTAACTCCCGTGGCGGGCGTCCCGATCCTGCACCGCGCACTGACCTCGCTCGCTTCGGCAGGCGTGCGCGAGACCGTTATCGTGGCCGGTCACCGCGCGGACGAGATCATCGAGTCCGTTGGAAGGATGTTCGCGGGCATGACGCTCCGCTTCGTCATCTCCCCCAGGTACGCCACGACCAACAACGCCTACTCGCTATGGCTTGCCCGTGAGCATCTCATCACCGACCTGTACCTCCTTGACGGCGACGTCGTCTTCGACCCGGCGCTGCTCACCCGGCTGTCTGACGTCGGTGGCGAGGCCGTCTCGGCCGTCTTTCCCTGCCGGCCCGGGATCGAGGGCACGGTGTTCGACGTGGCCGATGACGGTCACGTCCGCCGAGTCCATCTGGCGGGCGCGGCCCAGCCGCCCCCGGACGGCCTGCACAAGACCCTCAATGTGCATCTGCTGCGTGCCGGATACCTGCGCGAGGAGTTCGTCCCGCTACTCGACACCCTGGTCGCGGACGGCGGACAGCAGGAGTTCTACGAGGCGGTGCTCGCCCGCTCCACCCGGTACCCGATCCAGGCCGTGGACTGCGCGGACCTGGCGTGCCAGGAGGTCGACGACGCTACCGACCTTGAACTCGCGGACTACCGCTTCGGCACGGCCGACCAGCGCCTCGCGCTGCTGAACAGCCAGCACGGTGGCTACTGGCGGCACGAGGCCGTGGACCACAGCCTGCTGTACAACCCTTACTTCCCCACCGACGACGTGATCGGCGCACTGGCGGCCGAGTTCCGCGACGCCCTGATTCACTACCCGGTCGGGCACAGCCGACTCCGGGACATCCTGGCCTCGGTCATCGACGTCCCCGCCGACCGATTGGTCGTCGGCAACGGCGCCAGCGAGCTGATCAAGGTTCTCGGCCGGGTGCTGGACGACGTCGTACTCCTAGTCCCCGGCTTCAACGAGTACGAGTCGGTGTTCCCCAGCGCGCGTAAGGTCGCCCTTCGCCCGCCGGACCTCACGCTGGACGCCGAGCACCTGTACCGGGCGGCGGCCGGAAGCGCCGCGCTGATTCTCGACTCGCCCAACAACCCGACATCGGCCGCCATGCCACCTGAAGAACTGCTGAGGCTCTGCAAGCTGCTCGGCAAGACAGCGACCCGGCTGATCGTCGACGAGTCCTTCACCGACTTCTGCGCAGGCCGGTACAGCCTGGAGCATCATCTCGCCGACCATCCAACCCTGGTGATCGTCAAAAGCATGAGCAAGGCC
Organism: uncultured Actinomycetota bacterium; assembly: GCA_963769145.1. Taxonomy (GTDB): domain Bacteria; phylum Actinomycetota; class Actinomycetes; order Streptosporangiales; family Streptosporangiaceae; genus Chersky-822. The sequence goes on along the minus strand of CAVYKS010000004.1, from coordinate 470,213 downwards.
TACGGCGTCGCCGGCCTGCGCCTGGGCTATCTGGCCAGCGCCGACCCCGGATTCCTCGCACGAGTGGCCGCCGAGATGCCGATCTGGAACGTCAACGGGATCGCCGAATCATTCCTCCGGCTGCTGCCGAGGTACCGCCCGGCCTTCGCGTCGAGTCTGCGCCTGGTCAGGCGCAGCACCGACGCGCTGTACGAGCGGCTCTCGACGATTACCGCCTTCGACCACGTTCACCGGCCCGATGCCAATTTCGTCCTGGTTCGACTGGCGGCTCCCGCGCGCGCCTCCGAGGTCGCAGCCGAGCTCTTCGGCCGGCACCGGATCCTCGTGAAGGACTGCTCAGGCAAGTCATTTGACTCCGCGGAACGGTACCTGCGGATCTCCAGCCGCACCGACGCCGAAAACCGCTGCCTCGTCTCCGCGCTCCGCGACGTCCTCGACTGCCCGGAGCGCCCACCGGAGACCGTCACGACCGACGGACTCATCATCCGCCGCTGGAGCTCCGCAGACATCCCTGCCCGGCACGCCGCGATCACCGCGTCCCGCGAGCACCTACGCCGCTGGCTGCCCTGGGCCGCCGACCCAGTCGACGAGCAGAGCTTGCAAGCCTTCCAGCAGCGATCCGACGAGGCATGGCACTGCGCCGAGTCTTTCGCCTACGGCATCTTCGACGCAGCCGACGGCACCCTCCTAGGCGCCATCGCCCTTCACGCCCGCCTCACCCCTGGCACCATGGAACTCGCCTACTGGGTCCACGCCCACCACACCGGCCGCGGCATCATCACCCGCGCCGCCACCGCCCTGACCAAGACCGCCCTCCTCCTCGACGGAGTCGACCGCATCGAGATCCACTGTGACCACGCCAACACCGCAAGCATGGCGATTCCCCTCCGCCTGGGCTACCACCTAGACCGCACCGAGCACCGCACCCCCCGCACCCCATTCGAATCCGGACACTGGACAATCTGGGGCAACAGCCCAGCGCCGCATCAACCCCAAAGACGCGTGATCACCGACGATCAGCGTGCGGCGGGATCATGAAGATCGCCATTACGGGTGCGACGGGTTTCCTCGGCCTGCACCTGGTACGGGAGCTCCTCCGGCAACAGCTAGGGGCCCACGCTGCTGCTATGACGACAGCAAGGGTCCCAAGCTGTTCCGGCCACCCGAGAGCCCGGCACAGCAAGGGGCCCACGCTGCTCCGCCGCCCGGCCGGCCAGACCAGCCAGGAGCCACGCGATCGCCAGGACGCCCGGGCGAACCGCGATGTCGTCCGGAGCTGGAATCCTGCCACCGGCTAGGTCCGCAGCCAGTGCGTGCAACTCCAGAGTGTGATCGATGACGGAGCGCAGCTCGGCGGCATCCCACGGCAGCTCAAGTAGGGGAAATTGAATACCGCGTGCAGTTCGCCGGCGCCCACATACCTGGCCAGCCGCACAGCGTCGGGTATCCAGATCTCGCCGATCAGCACCCGGGCCTGGTACTCATCGGCCAGTGCGCGCCACGATCTGTAGATATCGTGCACGTCGTCGCGGTCCGTGTAGGGGTGCGTGGGCCCGGGCGTCTGCCCAGGCGCGACGTCGGGCAGTCGCGGGTCCTTGGTGAGCAGCGCGGCTGAGTCGATCCTGATGCCGTCGGCGCCGCGGTCGAACCAGAACCGCAGCACGTCCTCGAACTCCTGGCGGACGTCCGTGTTCGCCCAGTTGAAGTCCGGCTGTTCGGGCGCGAACAGGTGCAGATACCACTCGCCGGGCGCACCGTCCGGCTCGGTGATCCTGGTCCAGGCTGACCCGCCGAATATCGACTGCCAGTTGTTCGGCGGTCGATCGCCGCCCTGGCCACGGCCAGGCCGGAACCAGAACCGGTCCCGCGCGGCGGAATACGGCGCGGCGGCCAGCGCCTGCGCGAACCAAGGGTGCTGATCAGATCCGTGATTGGGCACTACGTCGATGATGATCCTGATGCCATGGGCGTGCGCCTCGCTTATCAGCGCGTCCGCGTCGGCCAGCGTGCCAAAGACCGGCTCGATATCGCGGTAGTCGGTTATGTCATAACCGGCATCCGACATCGGCGATGGATACCACGGATTGAACCAGATCGCATCCACGCCAAGCTGTGCGAGGTATGGCAGATGCGCTCGCACGCCGGCGAGGTCGCCGATCCCGTCGCCGTCGCCGTCAGCGAAGCTGCGAATGTAGAGCTGGTAGATCGCGGCGCTCCGCCACCAGAGGTTTTCGGGCACGATGAAACCTGCTTTCTATGGATCTGGGGGGGTTAACCCCTGATGCCGCCCGCGGTAAGCCCGGCCATGATGTTGCGCTGGAAGATCAGGAAGAAGACGATCGTGGGGATCGCGGCCATCGCGGAAGCCGCGATGATCAAGTTTTGCGGCGTGGTGGCTGACGCCTGCCAGATACCAACGTTGAGTGACTCCCTCGTCGGGCTGTAGCCGTACTCGACCAGCAGCGGCCATAGGAAGTCCTTCCAGACCGCGACCAGCCCGAAGATCGAAACGACGGCGATGATCGGCCGGGAGATCGGCAGCACGATCCGCCTGAGGATGGCGAGCCTGGAAGCGCCGTCGATCCTGGCGGCATCGATGTAGTCCGCGGGGATCGAGTCGAAAAACCGCTTGAGCAGGAAGATGTTGAACGCGTTGGCAACCGACGGCAGCCAGATGGCCTCGGGGGTGCCTATCAGGTTGACGTGCAGGATCGGAAGATCGGCCACGGTCACGTACTGCGGTACGACGAGGACCGTGGCCGGAATCATAAGCGTCGCCAGCATCAGGAAGAAGATGACGTTTCCGAGCACCGGCCGCAGTTTGGACAGCGAGTAGGCGGCAGCCACATCGAAGACAAGCTGGAATGCCAGCGCGCCGAAGGCGTAGTACAAGGTGTTCCAGAGCAAGCGCGCTACGTCCATCCGGTCGAACGCCAGCGGATAGGTGGCCGGATGCAGATGATGCGGGTAGAGCGTTGGCGGTGTCGCGATGGCTTCCTGGGTGGACTTGAGCCCGTCCGCGAACAGGAAGTACATGGGCCCGATGAAGACCAGCGTGAACACCACGATGACTAGGGTCAGGATGATCCGGGAGGCGATCTTGCCGCCGCGCCGGTTCAGCTGCGCGCTGGATATCAGGGTCCTGGTCGTGGCCGTCAGCTAGCGGTATCTCGCGCTATGAAGTGATCAGCGGTAGAGCGGCCGGAAGACTTTCCGGGAACGCGGGTGATCTGGATCCCTTCCGAGGCTGTCGCGTAACTCGTTCACGCGCCGGGCCATGATCGCGGAAGGCCGCTGCCGGTCCCCGCGACCCGGCGCGATGAATTGCCACATCCACCCGGCGCCCGCGCGCCGGCCGCGCGATGAATTGCCACATCCAGCCGGGAAAACGGGTATGAATTCGGCATTCCATCGCACCTCGGGCGCGAGCCGCCACGGCGAACCCCGCGCCAGCTCCGGCGCCCAGCCCCCCACGCGCGTCGGCGAGTACCTGCCGCAGAGGCGGTGATCACGGCGCGGCTGACCAGAACCGCGCACTACCAACTACCTGATGAGCCTGGACCTCCCGGTGGCACGGTTCGCCACGCTGTGGTCAGAGCTCGTGCGCGCCGGGGTCTCCACACTCTCCGGCCTTACCGCCGGAACTTCGATGACGCTGTCCTACGAGGACCTGATACCCGATCCGTCAGCAAGGCCCGGCACTGCTGCGAGGCGCGCTCGTGGGCAGCGCGTACTATCGGCAGTGTCATCGGGAGGTGCTGGTTGTGCAGGTTTTCCTGGAGACCGAGCGGATGGTGCTGCGCCGGTTCACCCTGGCTGATGCGGACGACTTGCTTACCCTGGACAGCGATCCCGAGGTGATGCATTTCATTACCGGAGGCCGGCCGACGCGTCGCGAGGACATCGTGGCTCGTGTTCTGCCGACGTTCCTGGGGTACTACGACCGCTTCGCCGGGTATGGGTTCTGGGCCGCCATGGAGAAGTCCACGGGGGAGTTCCTAGGCTGGTTTCACTTGCGGCCACGGGACGGGAGCCTCCCCGACCAACCGGAACTCGGGTACCGGCTGCGCAAGTCAGCGTGGGGTAAAGGCTACGGAACGGAAGGATCGCGGGCCCTGATCCGCAAGGGCTTCGTCGAATTCGGTGTCCGCCGGGTCTTCGCGGAGACTATGGCGGTGCACGCGGCATCCCGTCGCGTCATGGAGAAGGCGGGCCTGACACTGGTGCGGGCCTTCGATCAGCCGGGGCCGTACAAGATACCGGGCCACGAGCAAGGGGACGTCGAGTACGCGCTGACCAGGGCCGGGTGGGAGCATCAGGAAGCTGCCGGCCGGGAGCCGCCGCCCGTTCTGTAGAACTCAAGGTTTCGCGAGCAATGCTGCCACCGCGGCCTCAGCTTCCGCGCTCGCTGGCAGCATCGCAGGCAGCACGGGAACGGTCTTCAGCCCGCCCTCGGATTCATAGCGGCTGATCAGCCTGGGATCGATGTAAGAGCCGCGGGTCACGGCCGGGGTATCCCCTAGCCACTCGGCTACAGCGCGGACGCTCGCAGCTATCGCGCGCTTGGTATCGCGGATGGAGGCGGACGGGCCGGCGTTGGCGAGTTGCAGCGCCATCAAGACTGTGGCATTCCAGGTCCGGAACTCCTTGGCGGTGAAATGGCCGCCGGAGTTCTCGGCGATGTAGGCACTGACGTCGTGGGAGTGCAATTGATGCCATCCGCCGGCGTCCTGCCAGCTGAACAACGCGTCGAGGCCGTTGTCGCTGCCGGTCAGCTTGCGCAGCGCGGAAAGCACGGCGCGGTCCGTGACAATGATCGTCCGCCGCTTACCCTCCTTGGCGACGTAGTCGAACACCGCGCCGTCGCGTTTCACCGCGACGTGCCGTTTCTGCAGCGTAGCGGCGCCGTAGTGATGGTCAAGCTCGGCGTACCGCTCACCGCCGAGCCGGAAGAGGCCGAGGTCGATCAGCCGCACCGCGCTGGCTGCCACCCGGGCCCGGTCGAGCCTGCGCCTACCAAGGTCATGAATGACAGCGCCGCGCAGTGCGGGCAGCACGCCGGCGAACCGCAGCATGTGGTCGAACTTCTGGGCGTCGCGCTGCTCGCGCCAGAACTCGTGGTAGCGGTACTGGACGCGACCGCGGCTGTCGGCGCCTGTCGCCTGAATATGGCCAAGCGGGTCCGGTGAGATCCAGACGTTTTGCCAGGCGGGCGGGAGCGCGAGTACCCGGATGCGGTGAAGCGTCGCTGGATCGGTGATGTCCGCGCCAGCCGCCTCGCGGTACCCGAACCCGCCAGGCACTCCTACCCTGCTGATCCCCGGACCGCGCGGATCGCTGCGCACGAGCCCTTCGACCGCTGACGAAGACACGCCGATCAGCTCGCCTCGGTGCCGTCCGGCCCGAAAGGGCGACCCTCAAGGGCGGCGAAGACCCGGAGCGGATCGAGGTAGTCGCGCCACCCGACGATCTTGCGATCCTTGATGGCCACGACGGAGATGTACCTGTTGCTGTACGGGTACCCGGTCTGGACGACCTTGCCCGCGGAGGAATATTCGAGCACGACCGAAGAGGTTGCTTCCGAGTAGTGCACGCGCAGGTCATAGCACCGATCCAGGGAGAATGTGGCACCGTAGCCCCGGTACAGCTCGATGAGGTCGCGGCGGCCGACGACACGGCGCGGGTAATCCGGCACGGTGATCACGAAGTCGAAGACGACGTCCTCAGCCAAGAGGTCGAAGAAGTGGCCGCCGTCCACATATTCGTGCAGACCCTGCTCGATAATGCGGAAAAACGGATCCAGGGCCCGGAAATCCTCGATGTTATCCACCACTGGACTACTCCTTGATTGCCTGACGGACCGGTTGCCGACGCCTTTACATTCTCAGGGTCAGCTGAGCAGGATCGGCCGACGTAGCGATGGCTACCCGGTATCCGGCCCTGATGGCCAGCCGGGCGATGACCGGCCCGACATGGCCCGCGCCGAGCACCGTGAGCCTGTTTAGCTCGCTCATCAGAACCCGACCACCTGGCGGATGAGGACGATATGGATGCGGCCGGGCAGTTCCTGGTGGATCTCCAGGATCTTGCCCACCTGGCTGTGCTGCCCGTAGGCCTGGCTGCCCGACGCGGACGCGGTGACGAGCGTGCCGTCCCGGGTGACCGCGTGCACACTGCCGAGGGCGTAGTCGGGCTGGCCGCCGATCGCCTTCATTTCCTGCGCTTGCGTCGCGAAGTCGAGCGCGAGCATGGAGTTGCGCGCCGATTCATATGGCCCGCCGTCGTTGATCGCGTCGGCGATGCCTGCCTCGGCCAGGGTCACCGACGTGTTGGTCATCACCGAGGAACCGCGCGGAATCCGGGCAAGGACGGCCTCGCGCGCGGCGTCGGGCTCATCAACGACTTCGACGCTGAACCCATAATCTTCGAGCGCGGTGACGGCCGCCACGAGCGTCTGCTCGTCGGGCAGCGTGGTGAAGCGGTCCGGTGTAGTGGTCGTGGTCATGGCTGGTCCTCCGCTGACCGATAGTCCGACACCTGGACCGTAACCGGACCTTACCCCGGTTATATTCCGGCCGTAGGGTGGGATCACCATGAACCAGCCCGTGATCTGGGGATCGCCGCGCTCCGAGCGTGCCGACGCCGCGCGCAACCGGCAGCTCCTGCTGGCCGCGGCGCGCGAGATTGTCGCCGAGCGCGGGGCCGACAAGCTGACCATGGACGGGCTAGCCGCGAGCGCGGGCCTGGGCAAGGGAACGGTGTTCCGCCGGTTCGGCACCCGGGCGGGGATCTTCCAGGCGCTGCTAGACGACGACGAGCGGCACTTCCAGGAGCAAGTTCTCTCCGGACCCCCGCCGCTAGGCCCTGGCGCCCCGCCGCTGGACCGCCTGATCGCCTACGGCCGCGCCAGAATCGACTTCCTCATCGGGCACCGCCAGATCGCGCGCGCCGCACTCGACGGCAGGGAGCCCATACCAGCCGGATCGCAAACGCCCATGTCGCGGGCACACATCCGGTTCCTGCTCGGGCAGTTCCGTCTCGGCACCGCCGATCTGGACGTCCTGGCCACGCAGCTCACAGCCGCCCTGGACGCCCCGCTGCTGCTCTACCTGTCATCCGCCACCCTTACCCAGACCGCCCCGCAAGTCTCCGAACGCCTCGGCCAAGGCTGGCAGGACCTGATCCGCCGCGTCACACGCGAACAATGACAGCTGGCCGCTAGACGATGCGGGTCTGGTGGCCGGCCCAGTACTGGTCGCGCAGCAGCCGTTTGTACAGCTTGCCGGTCGGATAGCGAGGCAGCTCGTCGACGAAGTCCACGGTGCGCGGGCACTTGAAGTGCGCCAGCCGGTCCCGGCAGTAGCCGATCAGCTCGGCCGCCAGCTCAGGGCCCGCGGCGGCCGGATCGACGGGCTGCACCACCGCCTTGACTTCCTCGCCGAGATCCTCGTTAGGCACGCCGATCACGGCCACGTCCAAGACGGCCGGGTGAGCCGCCAGCAGGTTCTCGGTCTCCTGCGGGTAGATGTTCACACCACCGGAAATGATCATGTAGCTCTTCCGGTCGGTGAGGTAAAGGTAGCCTTCCGCGTCGAGGTGGCCCACGTCGCCGACCGTGCTGGTGGTCCCGCCCTCGCGCCGCCCGGCGGCCGTCTTCCCCGGGTCATCGAAGTACTCGAACGCGGTCGCGCCGCGGAACCATATCGTCCCGTCCGTGCCCGGCGGGCACGGCTCGCCCGCATCGTCCAGGATCAGCGGTTCGCCGAGGATCGCCTTGCCGACGGTGCCGGGGCGGGCCTGCCATTGGGCTGAGTCGCAGAAAGTGAACCCGTTCGCCTCGGTCGCGCCGTAGTACTCGGTGATCACCGGGCCGAGCCAGTCGATCATGGCCTGCTTGACCGGGATCGGGCATGGTGCCGCCGCGTGCACGATGCACTCCAGCGAGGAGGTGTCGTACCTAGCCCTGATTTCCTCGGGCAGCCGCAGCAGCCGACCAAACATCACCGGCACCATCTGGCAGTTCGTGACCCGGTAGCGCTCCACCAGGGCCAGCCACTGCTCGGCGTCGAAGTGCTCCATCACCACGGTCGTGCAGCCCATCCGCAACGAGGCCGACACGCTGGACTGCGGCGCGGAGTGGTACAGCGGGGCTGGGTTCAGGTAGGTCATGCCAGCCCGGAACCCGAACATCGCCTTCACGAACTCCATCACCGGCAACGCCTGGCCGGGCCCGCCCTCGGGCAGCACGCGCAGCACGCCCTTGGGCTGGCCCGTGGTGCCCGAGGAGTAGAGCATGGCCGCGCCGAGCGACTCGTCCGGCACCGGCCCGTCCGGTTGCGTGGCGATCGCCGCGCGGAACGACTCCCAGCCGGCCGCTGGCTCGCCTGCGCCGGTCATCAGCATCCGCTCCAGGCCCGGGCACCTGGCCGCGGCGGCCCCGGCGACCGGCTGCCCGACCGGGGAGCTGAACAGCATCCTGGCCCGGGAGTTAGCGATGATGTAAGCGACCTCGTCGGCGGCCAGGTAGGTGTTGATCAGCGTGTAGTACACCCCGGTCCGCTCGGCGCCGCCCTCGATCTGCAGCAGCTCGGGACAGTTCTCCATGAACACCGCGATGTGGTCGCCGCGGCGCAGCCCCGCGGCGCGCAGCAGTTGCGCGACCCGGTTGCCGGCGGCCTCGTACTCGGCAAACGTCACCCTCTCGCCGGTCCCGCCCATGATGACGGCAGGCTGATCGGGGTGCTCCTTGGCATGCTGCGCTGCGTACACGCGTATTGTCCCATCTCAGGCGTTCGGGCATTGCTCCTGACATTACCGGTGCGCCAGGCGATCAAACGAGCCCCGGCGGCCGGTCTCAGGGAACCTGATCCGTGCCCAGCCTGACCAGAGCTTCGGTCACCTCGGCGGCCTCTGGCACATTGAGCGTCTGGTAGAGGGCCAGCGCGCGGCTGAGGTAACCGGCGGCGGCGCTGGTGTCGCCGCCGCGGGCCCGGCATCGGCCAATGCCGTCCAGCGCCCTGGCCTGGTGGAGCGGGCTCTGCAGCTCGTCGGCGACACGGAGAGCATCTGTGAAGACCACGAGCGCCTTGTCCGGGCCGGCTGAGGTGAGGTACAGCCTGCCAAGGTAAGCGAGCGCTTCGGCCTGGGCATGCCGGTCGCCAAATTCGCAGGCTATGTCCAGTGCCTGGGTCAGGCTCGTGGCTGCGGCGGAATAGTCACCCGCCTCGTGCTGAACGCGACCGAGATAGCTGAGCGTGTTGGCCTCGCCCTGGTGATCACCGAGGCTGCGGAACAGGTCGAGCGCCTGGATCAGTTCTCTGGTCGCCGCCTGGTAATCACCGGTAGCGCACAGCACGGCACCGAGGTAGTGCAGGGCGTTAGCCTCGCCGAGCCGGTTCCCGAGGCTACGGGATATGGCCAGCGCCCCGGTCAGGCTCTCTGCTGCAGCAGCGTAATCGCCGGACACGCGCCGCAAAGTGCCGATCCAAAGGAGCGTATTCATTTGCCCGAGCCGATTCCCGAGTTCGCCATACAGTTCGAGTGCCCGGGTGAGCGTCTGCGCTGCGGCCGGATAGTCACCGCTCTCGTACCGCACGCCGCCTAGATAGCAGATGGCCCTTGCCTGGCCCTGCCGGTCGTTGAGTTCGCCGCAGAGGCTCAGTGCGTCCACGAGTGCCTCGGTCGCGGCCCGGTAGTCGCCGGTCGAGTACCACACGCCGCCGAGATCGATGAGCGCCCACGCCTGACTATGCTGGTCACCGAGGCTGCGGGCCAGGTCCAGCGCCTGGGTGAGGGTCTGCACCGCAGTCGCATAATCGTCTGTCAGGCGTTGCACAGCGCCGAGGTCGATCAGCGCTCGAGCCTGTCCGTGGCGGTCACCGGCAGCCTCCGCCGCTGTCGCAGCGGCCTGGTGAATGCTGAGCGCCTCGTCCCAGTACCCGCCGTCGTACAGGAAAGTGCTCATAGCGGCGGCGATCTGCGTCGCCTCAAGATGACGTCCCGCGGCAGCGGCATGCTCTAGGCAAGCTTGCAGGTTCAGGCGCTCGGCCCGCATCCAAGCGAGCGCCCGATCCCAGCTAGGCAGGTGCGGCGGGAGAACCGGCGGATCGCCGTCCGGTGCGGCACCAGCGTGCAGCACCAGGTGCCAGTCGGCAGCGCGGGCGGAAGTCACGTAGTACCGAAGCAGCCGGCCGACGGCGTCGTCGCAAACGGCGGGATCCTCAGTGGCGGCGAGCGCGCGGGCGTACTCACGAAGCAGGTCGTGCAGGACGTAGCGGCCCGGTGCAGGCTCGGTGAGCAAGTGCTGGTCGTAGAGTTCGCTGAGGTGCCGGCGGGCCCGCACCGGATCGGTGTCGTCAACAGCGGCGGCAGCGTGGGCATCGATGCTGGAACCCGGAATCAGGCCGAGCCGACGGAAGAGCCGCTGCTGGCTCGGCGTGAGGTCCCCGTAGGACAGGCCGAACGCTGCCGTGGCCGACAGGTTTTCGGCCTGCATCAGCTCCAGCCGGTCCCTGGCAGAGGCCAGATCGGCGGCCAGGCCTGCCGTAGTCCACGCCGGATGATGATGCAACTGGCTGGCCAGCATCCCGATCGCCAGGGGCAAGTACCCGCACAGCCGGGCGATCTCACTCACGCCGGCGTCACTGGCCTGCAGACCTGGGCGTCCCGCGAGCCGGGCCAGGAGCGCCATGGCATCACCCGGTGGCAGGGTGTCGAGGCTGATGGCGACGGAGTCCTCCAGCGCGGTCAGGTGCTTGCGGCTGGTGACAAGCACCAAGGTGCCCGCCGTACCGGGCAGAAGGGGCCGGACCTGCTCATGACCAACCGCGTCATCCAGAAGCAGCAGGATTTTCCTGCCCGCAACGCAGTCACGCCACCGTGCCGCCCGGGCTTCCAGACCAGGCGGGATCTGCTGCGCAGCAACCCCAGCCGTAAGCAGCAGGCTGGCCAGCGCATCCACCGGATCCACTGGCCCCCGGCCAGGCGTGTGTCCGTGCAGCGGCAGAAAAAACTGGCCATCAGGGAAACGCTCGGCGAGCCGGTGCGCCGCGTGCACCGCGAAGGTGGTCTTGCCGACTCCTGCCATCCCTCCTACGGCGTAGATCCCCACCACGCCACCGACGCCCGGCGTGACCTCACCCGCGCCAGCCAGCCACGCCAGCTCGCGCTCGCGGCCGGTGAAACCAGCGATATCCCTGGGCAATGTCCGGGTCGCCGCTGCTGCGGGCCCCTTCGCCAGCGTTCCGCCCGCCAATACACCTGAGGCCGCGGCTCGCCCACGGGCCGCCGCATCAAACAGCGCCCGCTCCGGCCCGGTCAGGCAGAGAGCGTCAGCCAGCAGCCGGGCCGTTTCCTTACGCGCGGTGAGGTTCACGCCCCGCTCCAGATCACTGATCGCCCGCAGGCTCAGGCCCGCACCCTCCGCCAGCTCCTCCTGCGTCAGCCCGGCATCGACGCGAAGCTGCCGCAGAAGCCCACCGAAACCCAGCGCAACCTTCTCGGCCACCGCCCTACGATCCCTTCATTATCATGAGTCGAGCTGGTCGAGCGCCGCAGCGAGAAAGGCGTCACGGCGAGCCGTGAGGATGGCCGCGTTCAGATCCGGGCGGCCGAGCTCACCGAGGAGGTCATCCGGCAGGCAGGCGGCCATATCGCCCACCGTGCACAGGGCTGCTGCCACGTCCCAGTACGGGACGTGCTCGGCCTGACGGCCGGCCGCGTGCTGCCATCCGGCCAGCACTTCCTCCGCAGCCGACGAGCCCGGCCCTGATGCGTCGGGCGATGAGTCCAGTGCCGATGATCCGAAAAACAGGGCCACGTCCGAACGCAAGGTCGCCAGGTCGATGCCCGGTGATCCGGCGCCCGCAGCATCCCAGTCGATCATGCCGCTGCAAGAATCGCCAGACCAGATGGTATTGCCCAGCCACAGGTCGCCATGCACCAAGACCAACTCGCCGCCTGGCACCGGCAATCTGGCGATCCGCTCTTCGGCCATGGCCAGCAGTTGCGACGTGCCGGCTGACTTGCGCCAGCCAGCGAAGTCCACGTCATGCAGGGCACGGGTCCGAAGCTCCAGTCCTGGCCGCGGTGCCAGCGCAACGCGCTGCAGCGCGCCTGCCATCGCACCCAGCGCGCGAAGCCGTGCTGCCGAGGCGACGCGGGGAATTCGGCTGGAGCCAGGCAGCACCGTCATGAGCACTGCGATCGTGCCAGCCGCACTGCCATCCAGATCCGCAGCGATCAGCCGCAGCGCCGGCAGGGCGTGGTCTGCCGCGATTTCCAGCGCGGCGACAGTGGTGATGAGCTGTCGGCGGCCCAGGTCGGCGGTCACGTCGCCGGTCTTCAGCACCACCTCATCGGTGCCGTCGGCATCGGCAAGGCGCAGTAGCCAGGGATTGCCGCCCGCCCGCATCCCCCTGAGGCTAATTACCCGTGCGGAAGGAGCAACAGCACAGGCCGCCCAGCCCAGAACTCGCCGGGCCGGATATGGCATGCGCCGAGCCTAACGCGGACCGGCCAGATCCTCTCTGCGGGAGTGGCTTGGTAATGCCTGTGGTCGTGCCATGTCTCATTTGTGTACGAACGTCACGACCTCCTTGTTCCCGCCCACCAGGCCCGACCCGGTCTCCTTGAGGGTGCTGCCAGTCACAAGGCTGACGGCGGCTCCAGGAAACATGGATGGCGGGAAGATGGGACCGAATGGATAGTCGAAGCTGTTGAGGCTCAGGAACATTCCGGTAAAGCTCACTTGGCCGTAATTGGCTAGGGCCTGGCAGACCCAGAAACACGATGGCTGCTCGACTATCCACTCCGCGGTCAGGTTTGGCGGCGATGGCTTCAAAGTTCCTTGCATCGGCTGGATGGCCTGGTAAAACCAATGCTCGGTGAAATTGACCACAGTGAACAGGTAGGCCCCCTCCCCTGGGTACAAGAGCGAAGGGTTGCCTGACCCATGGCCGGCTACCACCAGTGCTGATACGTGGTCGCCGGGATGAATTTGATCATCGCCTGGCAGGTCGACTTGGCCGCCGCCGTTAACGGGCGTCCCGAACAGTTCCCACCACGCCGAGTAGGTGCCTTGGCCAAGTACGCAATCGCTTTGTGTGCCAGCCTGCTCGACGGTTGATTCGCCGAACCCGTCGATGCCCACCCACTCGGAGGCTCCGGCCATTTCCCCGAAGTCACAGCTAGCCTTTGGCACGGTCCAATCCGCGAACGCGGATTCGTACTGACCCGGCGGCGACGGCGGAGAGACGGTAACCCAGCCTGCCCAGCCTCCGTCGCTGTTGTTCCGGGAGATCTTCAGGTTCTCCCGCAGGAAGCCGTTCAACAAGCGGACCAGGCTGAGGTTCCCGTCATGCAAAGGCGTGGCTTTCCTTCCGTTAACGGCCACCAGTACCGCGCCCGAGCAGCCATAACCGGTAGCCCGGAAGCTCGATGCCGCGCCGACGTAGTTAAGCTGGTACAAAGGATCGCGCTCCGCGCACTGAGAAGGCGCCGCGAGCGGCAACGAGTTGAGCAGCCCCGTCACCGCGCGCTCCTGGGCGCTGCCCAGACTGACCGTGACGTTCCCGCCCACCTGGTTCGACCGGTAGATCGTCAACCGCAGCCGAGCGCTTGCCCGCGCCCTCTCGGCGGCCGGCCGGCTTGCGACCCACACGACCTCAGCATCGACCCGCAACAATGACGAGCGTTTTCCGAGCGAAGCAACGCCGATCGCCACTGCTGCGCTGTACTCATGGCTGCCCGCCACCGGGACTGACAAAAGAACAAAATACGAGATCTTCCCGTGATTGCAGTCCCTTCCAGTGCCAACCAGACGCAGACCCCGACGAAAATGCGTCTTCACGTAGGCCAGTACAACGGATTCGGAGTGGGCCACCTTGTAGGCACGGTAAATATCGGTCAGCCCTTTAACGGCCGGGGTAGCGACGGGTGTCGGCAGAATTGAACGCCGGCCGATCACCGTGTGAACCGAACCTGATGGTATCGCGACTTCACCGAGAATTTCGCGAGCAAACGCCTTAGCCGACCGCGGCGGCCGGACGGTAGCCGGCTTGAGTTTCATTATTGCGCGGATTGGCTGAGTGCCTGAATGCGGGTCCGCGAATCCCGTGCCGGTACCCGCCTTCGGACAGTCACTGGCAGCCGCTGCGCGAGCGGCCAGGCGGATTGGCATCGACTGCGGGGACGCCAGGGCCGGGCCGGCGAAGACCGCGAGACCAGCTGGAAGAGCCAGGCCCACGGCCACAAGCAGCGACAATCTTCCGGGCATGATCCTCATCACAGCACTCCCCTTCGCCACGGCATCCATACAGCAGCACCAGACGCTATCCCCCGGGGCCAGGCTGCCGCATCGGGGAAAACCCTACGGGCACAGCCCCGCCAGCCCGGCCAAGCAGCATGCCGGGAAACACCGCGTGGTTGACCGACCCGGCCACACCGCGATGATGCGCGCGACGCTGTACGCCGTGCTGCGGGCTCCCTCGATGAACCCTGCTGCTGCCCGGGGAGCTGCCGCCGGGCAGCGTGGCCTCGCTGCTGTCGCTGGCCGCCCCGCCTGCCCGCAGCGTGGGCCCCGTGCTGTCGTCATAGGTGCATGTGACAAAAACCGACGACGCCGACCCGGATGCGGGACGGCGCCTGGTCATCGAGTGGACCGCGCAGCTCAACACTAACCGCACTCATCCGGGGGCGGCGAAATGAGTCGCTCTCGCGCCGCCGGCGACCGCATAGTTGCGCGGCAGGGCCCGGTTGACAGGTGGATCAGCCGGGCGGCCGCCGGAACCGTGGCCGGCCTGGCGAGCCTGGCCGGGGCGATCAGCTATAGCCATATGCGGCAACTCGCCCAGCAGCACGGGCAGGCCGGCTGGCACGCGCAAGCGCTCCCGCTGTCCGTGGACGGCCTAGAGTTCGTGGCCTCGCTGGTGCTGCTGGCCGACCGCCGCCGCGGCCGAAGGTCTGGCTGGCTGCCCTGGGCCGCGCTGATCACCGGCACAGCGGGAAGCCTCGCCGCGAACATCGCCAGCGCTCATCCCGACCCGGTCAGCCGCATTATCGCCGGATGGCCCGCTTTCGCGTTGCTCATCTCGGTCAAGCTCCTGTCCGGCATCCTGGAACATCGCGAAGCCGATGGGGGCCCCGCCACCGTCCCGGCGGAACCGCCCGCCGTCGCCGGCCATGACGACGCTCGCGGCGACCCTAAGTTGGCCATTCGCCCGCAAGTCCATGTCCCGCCCTCGGAATCCGGCGACCGCCGCGTACATTCCGGCCAGCCGACCCGCCCGGCCGAGGCCCGCCCGTCTCTGCCGCCGACCCGGCCATCCGTTGTCCCTCGCCTGGACCCTGGTGCCGCGGCGCTGCTGCCTGCCGCCAGGGCAGCAAAGGACGAGCTGAAACGCGACGGGCTCCCTCTGACCAGAGACTCCCTGGCCGCCCGCATCCGCCAGCGCGGCCACCCGATCCGCAACGCCAGCGTGACCCCGCTCCTGCAACTCCTCAAAGCACGAGGAGGACCCCGGCACGCCACCACGGACGCAAGGCAAGCAAGAAGCCAACCGGCTTGCCCGCAGACTCCGACCGGCGCCGCCGCGCCGCCTGAACACCCGAACGCCTGTCCCGTCGGACCAAGGCGCACCACACGATCACCGGCCGCGGAATCGGCCGTCGAACAAAGACGGCCCGCCCTCCACCACCCCAGGACCGGTGGCGGGCCCCCGCAGAAGGCGCGCTGCATCGCGGCCCGCCGCTGATTCCGCACGCCGCCGCCAGCCAGCGCCCCGCTTCGGGAGGAGCGGCGGCATCGGGTCAGAACAAGGCTTCCTGCCTGCCTGCTTCGGCACCGTCGAGCACGGGCTGGTCGGGGAGTTCGCTGTTGATGCCCCACTTGGGAGGGAAGAACAGGCGGACCGGCTCGGGGGTGGGGGTGAATCTGGCTTTGATCCGCTTGCGGGCGCTGGCCAGTTCGGGGGCGGCTTCACGGCAGTATTTATCGGTCTCGCAGAACAGGCCCTGGCAGTCGATGGCGTGCAGCGGCCGTCCCCACAGGCCGTCGAACGGCAGGTGAAGGCGGGCGAACTCGCGGTCCTGCCGTTCGGTCATCCAGAGCACCACCTCGGCGGGGGTGTAGTCGCCGAGGTCTTCGAAGCATTTCCTGATGCCGCGCAGCGCACCGGGCCCGGCCTGGGTGAAGTCGTTCTCGCTGAAGTTCAGCAAGGCGGAGTAGTTCAGGTCGATGGCGGTCTGGTAGGACATGAAGTCGCCCATCAGCGGGTAGCCGTGGAGCAGCCGGTACATCTCCCGCAGCGAGGCGGCTTCTGCCAGCCGGAGGCCGAGGTGGTCGTGCAGGAACATGTGCCGGAACAGTTCGACGTGGTTGCGGTGCTTGGAGGGCTGGCCGTAGGCGTCGGTAGCGCACAAGATGAACGCCCCGGTATACAGGCCGCCGTTCCGTTCCCTGGCCTGGTCGAGCGCGCGACCGAAGGCACCGTCGGCCAGGTCGTCCAGTACCGGGTGGCGGCCGAGGATGTCGCGGACGGTGTTCCAGGTGGCGGTCTTGCTGAAGGTGCGGAACGCCGTGATCTGGAACAGCCGGTCCTCATCGGTGCACGGCTCGTCGTGGTAGCACACCTCGCCGATCATGTACTGCGAGACCCGGTCGGCGGCTCGGAAGACGTTGCAGAACTTGAACTCGCGCAAGATCGGGTCCTCGGTCCACGGCCCCGGCTCGCCTGCCACCCGCCGGGCGAACATGCGCTGCCGCTCGGAAGCGAAGTACCAGTACAGGTCATAAACCCGGGGCCGGGGCACGGGCGGGCGCTTCACCGGCCCGCACCCTGCCGGTAGAACACGCCGGTGCCGTGCAGGCAGAACCAGCGGGAGTCGTCGAGGAGCGCGCGGCTGGCGATCCGCTCGCCGAGGGTGTAGCGGAACCGGCCGGAGCCGGCGACGTGGTCGAAGACGATCGCGCCGCCCGGTACCGTGCGCTCTCGCGCCACTTCGATCGCGGCCTTGGCCGGGGTGCAGTTGTCGGTGTCGATGAAGGTCAGCACCAGGTCTTCTCCTTCCAGCCGGCTGCAGGTGCGGGCGATGTCACCGGTGACGATCTCGATGTCCCGTCCGTCAAGATAGCGCCGCACGGCGGCGAGGTCGGTGAAGACGCAGTCAGGATGGTCGTACATGTCCAGCGGGGAGCGGCGCGGCGGGAACCCGGCGAAGGTGTCGAACCCGATCACCGGCCAGCCCGCGCCGAGCCGCTCGATGATCCGGGACAAGAACATGGTGGTGCCCCCTTTGAACATGCCGAACTCCGCTACCACCCCCCGCAGGCGCAGGCGGGCGGCGTTGGCCAGGCACTGGTACAGGTGGACCAGCGAGTTCGGGTAGCCATTAGCCAGCGATGGCACCAGAAGCTGCCCCCGCTCCTGTTCGAACGCCCGGTCGCGGAACCCGAGGTGACCGTACCCGGCGACGATCACCTTCGGAGTCCCGGCGATGAACGGCAGCGCGGCACACAGCAAGTCCTCCTTCTCAACGTCGGCCGCCACCACCAGCAGGCCGCAGCCCGCCTCGCCGAGCGCGGGTAGAGGACGTACCGGCACAGTCAGAGGCGGGCCGCCGTCATTTTCCGCTGGCACGTAAACGGCCTGCACAGCGCGGTCTAACCCGGCCGGCGCCAGCGAGGCCAGCAGCCGCAGAGTCACCGGAGTGAGCCCGAGAAGGGCCGCCGGGCCCGCGCCGCCGAGCAGTTCCCGCTGGGTGTCCTCCAGCAGCTTCGCGTAATCCTCGTCGCGCATCTTCCGGTCCTCCTCCTCATCCCTCATCCCATCGCCGGGCACCTGCTGGGTGCTCGCGCCCAGGGCGCGGGCTAAGCCGCCAGGACCTTCAGGTAGGCGAGCTCGCGGGCGTCCAGGTCGGCGACCAGGTATCCGCCGTCGTTCTCGCGCAGCAGGTGCATCGCGCGGAACCCCTGGCAGATCGCGGCCCGCCAGAGCCAGCCAGGCACCGCCTCGGACTCCAGGCCGGTCGAGGCAGCCCTGGCGACCTGGATCACGTCTCCGTCAATGCTGGCCTGGTTCGAGAACCCGGTGCGGCCGGGCGCGAGCCGGGACAGCACCGCGGCCAGTCCTTCCTCTGCGAAGATGGCCCGCGCCCCGTCTTCGCACTCATCAGCCTCCGGGCTGGACTTGCGCTTGAGCCGCAGCAGCGACCGCATCACCGGCGACCAGCCCAGCACGGCCATGAACCCCAGGTGGATCGCGTCGTGGAACCGGTAGGCATCCATCCCCCGGGAATTGTCGGTCAGCGGGTCACCTAGCTCTGCGCCCACCCGGAACCCGTGCAGCTTCCCGCCGATGCTGACCGGGCCGTCCGGGAACGCGTCCGGCTCGGCGCTGACCAGCCTCAGGACCGCAGCCTTGCGGCACGGCTCGAGCACCCGCCCGGCGACGGCGACGGTCACGCGGCGCGGGAACCGTTCCCGGTCCGGGTACCCGGCGTCGAAGACCGGCAGGTCCGCGTGCCCTGCCTCGGCGCGCTGGCGGGGGTA
Organism: uncultured Actinomycetota bacterium; assembly: GCA_963769145.1. Taxonomy (GTDB): domain Bacteria; phylum Actinomycetota; class Actinomycetes; order Streptosporangiales; family Streptosporangiaceae; genus Chersky-822. The sequence continues at coordinate 451,666 of CAVYKS010000004.1, read as the reverse complement.
GCGGTCCCTGGCACGGACCAGGTTGGCGTGCGCGATGTCCTCCAGGTCCAGGCCGCACGCGGTCGGGACCGCAGCCGCATACCACAGCACGTCGCCTAGCTCCTGGTGCAGGAACTCCCGGTTCGCGGCCAGGTCGATCCCGTCCCTCAGGTACTTCTTGTAGACGTTCAGAATCGAGCCGGTCTCGCTGGCCAGGCCGAGATAGGCGCGATCGCGCCTTGCGGCCCGCCCAGCCGGAGCTGGCTCGTCTCGCCGGCGGCGCGCTGGTAGGCGGAAAACTCCCCAGCAACCTCCCCGCAAATGACAAGCAGATGCGACCTTAAGCTCACCGCTAGCCCTTATGCGGGCTACCTCTAGCTCAGCCCGGTGGCGGTCTGCCCGGGAAGGCGCGGCACGTGACTGGCACGCGGCGTGCCGATCTGGCACGCGGTCTTTCCCCGGGCCGGTTCAGGCGCGTATCCTCGGGCCGGGATTCCGGCAGCGTTCTCCGGGGGCCGAGGATGACCTGCCGTTCTCGGCGCGGTCCTGGGACTCACCCCGCCCGCACCCTGTACCGTGGCGGGATTCGCCGCGCGTGTGGAGGGAGACGATCCCATGCTCCGTCGGACGCTCATCACGGCGGGCCTGGCCATCCCCCTGAGTCCTCTGGTCCGCCTGGATGAGGCCCTGGCGCTGCTGCCGCCCCCCGCCGGGCGGGCCAGCCCGCAGGGCATCACCTCACGGCTGGCCCGCGCCCGCCGCCTGTACGACAGCGGGGATGTCGCCCGCCTCATCGACGGCCTGCCAGACCTGCTCGCCACCGCGCACGACTGGGCCGAGCACGCCAGCGAGCCAGCCGCGATGGCGGTCCTGGCTGCCTGCTACGACCTGGCCACCGAGACGATGATCAAGATCGGCAGGTACCCGACGGCAAGGATCACCGCCGACCGCGCGGCCTCCTGGGCCGCCCGGTCAGGTTCCCCCGTGGCCATAGCCTCGTCGGCAAGGTGCCTGAGTATCGTCCTGCGCCATGAAGGACGCCGGCAGTTCGCCGAGCAGCTAGCCCTCCGCGCCGCCGCAGACCTGGTAGCGAGGAAGAGTCCGGACAGCCCTGCGAACAGGCCATTTCGCGGAAAAAGCCGCCAGGGTCCCGGCTGCCGCCGGGACCGGGAGCCCGACCTTGGGTCGCGAACCGGCCGGCTTCTGCTCTGTTACCGACGTAGCCGGCGCGCCCGTCTCCGGCGCGGCCCACAAGCCGATCAGCGCGATCGCCCCTAGCGCTAGAAACACAAGGTCGGGCACGGTCAGCGGCTGCGTCACCCACTGGGCGAGGCAGCCGGCGATCAACGGGCCGACGCCAAGCGCGCCGACGGTCACTGACGTGCCGACGGTCCTGGCCCGGACGGGCGACGCCTTCGGATCCGCGCGCAGACGCAACTCGACGAGGTAAGTGATCGCGGTGCCTGCGGCCGGCCCGACCGACACTCCGGTGATTACCCGCCCGATTAGCAGCCCGGGCAGGTCCTTCCAAGTCGCGAGCACCGCCACTGCCACCATCATCGTCGCGACGGACACGAGCATCGTGCCCCGGCGCCGGATCCCCGCGGCGATGGCACTGTCCCGCTGGAGTATGACGATCGTGCTGGCTGCGAAGATCGCGAAGACCACGGTGATGGTGAGGGCCGAGAGGTTATCCCGGATCCGGTAGAGGCCATAAAGAGGGCTAGGCAGGGTCTCGACGGCCATGACGATCAGGAAGGCGAACGCTGCCGCCCCAAAGCCGGAGCGATGCCTGCGTCCCTGCTCGGCGGGCACTTCGGACGTATTAACGTCGGGTGTAGCAGACACGGCTGTCACCAGACTTCATGCCGCCATCGACCACGAGATCGATGCCAGTCACGTAGGAGCTCTCGTCGGTTGCTCTCGATCAGACCTGGCGAGATTGAGTTCACGCGGATCCCGTGCTCGCTTCCCTCCATCGCGAGCTGCGCGCAAATCACCATGATCCAGTGACGACCCCTCACCAGATCCTCGTCCCAGGCTCAGTGCGGTTTGGCTGGCGTTGGGTCAGGCTCGGCTGTGAGCCCAGGTGTGCCCTCCATCTGAGGTGGCGTATTGCGAAATAGTCACTGTGCAGTTCCTCTTGCCGTCCGCGCATGACCTCATTGTTGTCTGCGCGATTCCGTTGGCCGTGTCCTGGAAGCTGATCGAGTCCGGTGATACCGGAAGGCCCGACATGTGAATCATCACGGGCCTCCCGTGGCTGGCTACGACGTAGAGGCTCATAGTTCCGGGGAGCACCAGCACGGCTTTTTCCGGGCCGTAACTGCTTGACGCGATGGCGATCGGGCCCGCTCCGTAGCTACCGCCTACGTGAGCCGATCCGGCCGTCGTGTAGGACGCGCCCGTCGCGGTCGCCTCCAGCTGGATGCTCAGGCCCTTCGGCCCGGCGTGCTCGACGGGCACAACCGCCGTGCCGCCGGACAGTCCGAGAACCGGGCCCAGCACGGGCTCGGTGGCTGGAATGTTCGCGGCGGGCGGGGTGAACCCGAGTGCCGCACGGCTCACATCCCGCCACGACTGCCCCAGGTCGGTGCTCAGGTAGAGGTGGCTGTCCGCGGGGCCGCCTGGCACGACCATGCCCGAGGCGGTCCACGCCAGGTTCGCCACCGAACCGGGTACGGGCATCTCGGTGAGCATCCCGCGGGCTGTGTTCACAAACCCGTAGGAATACTGGCTGGCACCACCAGCGCTGGCGCTGCTTGCGGGCCCGACGGCCCAGTGCTTCGTGTCCGGGGCCAAGGCGATGTAAGCGGCCGCCGCCGGCGCGCGGAGCCGGGCTTTGGACGTCATCCACGTGCTTCCACCGTCGCGGGAGACGGCAAGCGTTAGCGTGGTGCCGGCGATGGAAGCAACCAGGGCCAGCTTGCCGCGCACGACAACGCTGTTACCTGCCGCGGGCTTCACAGGCGGGGTGATGTGCTGCCATGCGCCGGCCCCACGTACAGAAATGATCTTCGCGGTGAGCGTCCACACCTGCCCGTCGCTGCCCAGGGTCATGACACTCCGGTCCCCCCGGCCGGTATTTGCTGGCAGATGCGCGGAGGGTCCCGTGCCGTGTGCCGCGCAGCTTGACAGAAGGACCGCCGAGACCACTGCGGCGGCGGCGGTCCGGAGCGCTGGCCCGGTACCCTGGCGCCGGCTTGTCATGTGCACGATGCCCGTGAACTTCGCCATCTTCGTCATGAGCACCCCTGCGTTGCGTCCTGCACGGCGGACGTGGCATACACCCACGAGTTCGCGCAGTCGCTGTCGACGTTGATCGTGGAACCGTTCCAGGTCTCGTTATGGCCCCCTTGATACTGCTTGTGCCGCTGCTGATTCACCCAGTCAGAGGACGGCACGCACGGCATGCTGGAGGTCGACTTCTTGCCGTCGTAGCTGGCGCCGAAGATGAAGTCCGGCGGATTGGCGATCGTCGCGAACGTGCTGAGGTCACCACCGCACGTCGACGTGTAAACACCGCCCTTTTGCGCGGGCGCGACATGCAACTGGGCTACCCAGCCGTTGATGAACGACCTTATCGCCGCCAGGCAGCCGGACGTGATAGTGCCTCCGCTAGCTTCCATGTCGTAGACGATTGGTGTATCTGAGTTCTGCCCGAGGTTGACCCACGCGTCGTAAGCCGAGATGGCCTCGTCCTTACCCTGGGTAAACGCCGTCGACGTGTTCAAGCTGATGTAGCTGCCGAAACCGGGCTGGCACGGGTCCTGCGGCCCGACCCAGATCGGCAGGAGCTTCCATGCCATCGAGATGCCGTTTGCTGATCCGCTGGTCACCGTCGAGATCCAGCTCTTCGTCAGGTTCGGCTGCGAGCAGGCCCGCTCGTCTCCGCCGATGTAGATGCCCCAGTAGTAATACGGCGTGTTGTGCCAGAAGTTCGCCATCTGAGTAGTCGACGGCGCGGCGCACGAGTCCAGGCCCTCGCCCAGCAACTGGAAGGATCCAAGGGCCGAGGCCGAGCGGGTGGTGGCGGATTGCAGGGCGACGACCGCGGCAGCGGCGACAGCCACGGCGAGCGCAGCGCGGAACCACCGCCACCGCTTAGCGCGAAGTGCTCGGAATAACCAATTCCAATGTCTATATGCCTGTGATGGAATCATGCGCTGAGCGTACTTCCCCGAGCCAATCGGATCTAGCTATAGCCTGGCCCCGGTTTAGCATGATCAAGCAGCGATAGTTATTTAATGGCCGTCGCGTCTGGCCGGCGCGGGACTGCCACGGTCCGGGTATTTAATAAAAGCCGCATAAGTGGCCATAATGGTAGACTGCCGTCCGGTTCAGTAATCCCGCGGTCGCGAGGAACTCGCAGGAGGCCTCATGCCAGCTGTCAATGCCGAGGATGTGCTCTGTTCGGCGGGCGAGCGCTGGCGGCGTATCGATCCGCTGCTGCCGGACCCAGGGCCGTCTGCCGATCCCGGCTGCGGCGCCGAGCTGACGGTACCGGCGGCGGACGGCCGGGCTGCGGCGGTCGGCTGGTGCCGCCACCGCCAGGTCGAGCCGGACGCGGCCGAGCTCGCCTGGGGCGCGGCCGGCCAGTTCTGGCTGACGGCCGTGGTTGCCGGCGATCCCGCGGAGCCGGGTATCGGGGCCGCGCTCGATGAGCTGCTGGCCCGCTGGCGTGCGCACCTGGCCGCGGAGCCGACGGCGGCCGGGCCTGACACTCAGGCTGCGATCAGGTGGCCGAGCCGGGACATCGGCGGAGTGCGCGCACTGCTGCGCCACGGCCTCCTGCCGCTGACCGTCATCGCGGCCAGGCCGGCTGGCCGGGCCACGCCGGACGCGGCACCCTGGCCCGGTGGCCTGCGGATCCGGCCGGCCGGACCTGGCGATGTCGCTGCGGTCACCGCGCTGACCATGGAGGTAATCCGCTTTGACCAGCACTTCGGCAGCGTGCTGTTCCGTCCGCAGGCCGAGCGGGCACAGCGGCAGGAGGCTGAGCAGGCCCTGGCCCGGCCGGAGCCGTGGACGTGGCTGGCCGAGCGGGACGGGCAGGCCGTGGGGCTCCTGGTGGCCGAGCCGCCGGACCGGGCGGGCTGGATAGCCGCCGCGACCGGGCCGGGCCCGGTCGCCTACCTGGGCACCTTGTCGGTGCTGCCGGGCGAGCGCGGGGCCGGCGTGGGCACCGCGCTGGTGGCCGACCTGCACCGCCAGCTCGACACGGCCGGGGCAGCGGTCACGCTGCTGCATCACGGCCAGCTGAATCCGCTGTCCGCGCCGTTCTGGAACCGGATGGGCTACCGGCCGCTGTGGACGAGCTGGGAGATCCGGCCTGCCCGCGCGCTGCGGTGACCTGGGCTCACTTGCGGCCGAGGGCGCAGAACTCGTCCATATCCTGCAAACCGACCTGGTCGTCCGTTTCCGGCCGCCACCGCGGACAGGACACCACCCCCGGCTCGATTACTTCCAGGCCTTCGAAGAAAGCGCCGATCTGCGCCGGGCTGCGCAGGCAATAGGGAGTCGGCGCCACCTGGTTCCACTGCCGGACCGCCTCGATCACCCGCTCGCCCGTTACCTCGCTAGTGGAGTGAGTGACAGCCAGGTAGCTGCCCGGCGGCACAGCGGCCAGCAGTCGCTTCACGACCGTCCTCGCCTCATCGTCATCACTGATGAAGGGCAGGATGCCGAGCATGGTGATAGCCACGGGCCGGCTGAAATCCAGCGTCGCCGCAGCGCCCTCGACAATGGCGCCGACGTCGCGGGCGTCAGCCTCAAGGTAGGCAGTGGCGCCCCCGGGCCTGCTCGTCAGCAGCGCCCGGGCGTGGACCAGCACGAGCGGATCGTTATCGACATAGACGATCCTGGACTCGGGGGCGATCCCCTGGGCGACTTCATGCGTGTTATTAACAGTCGGCAGCCCGGTCCCGACATCGAGGAACTGGCGGATCCCCGCGTCAGCCGCCAGGTACTGCACCACGCGCGCGAGGAACCGCCGGGACGCGCGCGCGATATCCACGATCTCGGGCAGCACAGCAAGAGTCTGATCACCAGCCTGCCGGTCGACGGCGTAGTTGTCCTTGCCTCCCAGCCAGTAATTCCAGATCCGGGCCGAGTGCGGCACAGTAGTGTCGATGCCCGATCGCGGCCGGTCAACGTCGCCGACATCGCCTATCACGAAGAGTGCCTCCTGCTGCTAGCTGCCCGCCAGCCGTCAATAATCTCACCGAGCCCTGTGATTGTGTCATCCGGGAGGTGTGCTGGCACGTCCTTAATGCAAGTGGTCAGGCAGGGGTGCGGCGTTGGTGTTCAAAAGCCGGCGCTGCATCCACAACGAGCTGATATAAGCGCCGTTTTTGACGGCGTATTCGTCGAAGACGCCCACATCGGCGAACCCGAACTTGCGGTGCAAGGCGACCGAGGCGTCGTTGGGCAGGGCGATCCCGGCCACGGCCAGGTGCACTGGTTCCGAGCGCAACTCATCGAATAGGGCACCGTAGAGCAGCGAGCCCACGCCCTGGCCGCGACCCCCGGGATCGAGGTAGATGCTCACCTCGACCGTCTGAGCGAACGCGGGATGAGCGCGGTACTGGCTGCTCGACGCGCATCCCAGAACCCGGTCAGCATCGACGGCCACCAGCAGCCGGAATGGGCCCGCCTCAGAGAAACTCTCCAGCCACGCCACCCGGTCCGCCGCCGAGACTGGCTCGGTGTCGAAGGTCGCAACCGAGTGCTCGACGTAATGGTTGTACACGGCGGCCAGCGCAGCGACATCGCCGCGGCAGGCGGGACGAACGACCGGCATGACCACGGACCCAGTATCCCCGCCGGCTGCGGCTAGCGCGGCGGTCCTTCGACCCGGTCGAATGAGGGTTCGGGGTGCTCGCCCAGGTACTCGACCCAGTGCCGCTTCACGCACGGGGAGTGCTTGGAGGCTTCGACTAGATCAAGGAAGTTGGCGATATTGGCATCGAACCGGTCCCGCAGCCGTTCGTCGCCGATCTGGCCTTGGCCGTCCAGGGCCAGATGAGCCTGAGCGAGCGAGAACATGTCCGGATACAGGCGCACGCCCAGGTGCTCAAGCGGCACGCGGAGCGCCCACAGCCCGCGGTTCCCGCCCGACATCGACGGCGAGGCCGACATTAGCAGCCCGTGCCGCTCATTCAACGGCTGCGGCTGATAGCGCGACACCCAGTCGATCGCGTTCTTCAGCACTCCCGGCATCGAGGCGTTGTACTCGGGCGAGCTGATCACGAAGCCGTCGCAGGCCAGCAGCCGGGCCCGGAAGTTGTCCGCGCCGAGCGGGAACCCGTCCCGGTCCTGCACGTCGATGTCGTAGGACGGGCAGTCAAAGTCCCGCATCGACGCGACGCTGGCCTCGCCCCCTTGCGCCTCGATCGCCCTGGCGGCCAAGGCCGCCAGCTTGGAGTTGAGCGATCCCTCGCGCAGCGAGGCGGAGAAGACCAGCAACCTGACTGGACGGCGGCCTGGCGGCCCGGTCGTCCCGCCCCCTGGACGCGGCTCGTTAGTGGTAGTCATGACCACCGAGCATGCCACGGCTGGCAGCCAGCGAAAAGTTATTCCAGGTCAGCCACAACTGCGAAGTGATCGGACGGCCACATGCCGTTGACGGGCGCATGGCCGGCCAGCCGCGCCGACGTGATGCGGCCGTTGCCGTTCCTCGGCCACCCCACGAAAATGTAGTCGACGCGAGAGCCGGGGATGACTCGTCCCGCCCTGTAGCTGTTCCTTCGGTCCAGCGTCCAGCCCGGGTCCGGCGCCTCCGTATAGCGCCACGCGTCGACCAGCACTTGCTCGGGTACGGCGGGCGCGGTCAGCATGCCGCCTAGCAACCGGATCTCGTCGGATTCCGGCTCGGCATTGAGATCTCCTGTGAGGACTGGCGGGTAGGGACAGTCCGCCGCCTTCTCGGCGATGAACTCGGCCAGGCGCCGAACCTGGGCGAGACGAATCTGAGAACCGCCAGGATAGTGCGTCAGATGCGTCGTGAACATCGGCAGGAAGCCTGCCGGCCCGTCGACAATGGCGTGCAGCGCGATTCTTCCCTGGTCGCTGTCGATGCAGGGCAAACTGGCCGCCGAATCGGTCAGGATCGGCCACCGGCTCAGGATGGCGTTCCCGACGCGGACGCCGTCGTGACCGCACCCAGCCGGGTCGGCCGGCTGCCATCGCCACTGCATGCCGAGCCGCTCGCCAAGCTCGGCGGCCATGTTGCTGCCGTCGGCCGACCAGACTTCCTGCAGACCGCACAGATCCGCGCCGACGTCGGCCAGCGTCGCGGCGATCAGCTCCTTTCGGGCGAGCCACCGGCCGTGGCGTCCCCACAGATTCCACGTCACGACCCTCACGGGCTGCTACCTTATCCTCGTCGGCCGGGCACGATATCTCGGTCCGGCCCGTCGAATGTGCTGGCTGACCACGTTACACTTGGCCCATTCTTATATGACCATAAGGCAGCGAGAAGTCCGTCTTAATGATCAGACCGCGAATCTTCATGTCGTATGCGAGATCGGATCAGGATCGCGTACGCAACGTCAGGACGGATCTGCTCAGCTCGCGGGTAGACTGCTGGATCGACGTCGCCGAGATTCAGGCCGGCGATAGGCTGAATCCCGTTATCGAAGACGCTATTTCCCGCTCCGATCTGTTCTTCGCCTACATCACGGACTCCTACCTCGGGTCACGATGGTGCATGAAGGAACTCCGGCATGCTCTCCGGTCCCCCGGGATAACGGTGGCACCATACGCCGACTCGCACTCCACCCTGGACTCTGTCCCGCCCGATCTTAAGGACGAGCTGTCCTTCGGCATCCTCGATGCTGACCACTACACCGCCTCAGTCCTCGAGCTGGCCGGACGGGCGTGGGCATCACTCCAGGTCGGTCAGAAGGTGGTGCCGTCGGATGACCACATCCTGGCGGGACCTGCCATCTTCGACTCAGCGGGCTACAGCCGACGGGATCTCATGGACCGCACGACGCGCGAACTCGTGCTAGCTGGCCCGAACCTGAGAAGCTGGCTCAGCGACGAGGACAGCAAGCGGGGCCTGATCGCGCTGGTCAAGGAGCGCCAGGTACGCGTAACGCTGATACTCGCAACCTACGAGACCCTGAGCCCCATCGCTCCGGAGGGCGCAATTCACCTGCGGGAAAGCGTCAAGGACATCATGAATATGTTCGAAGTGCTTGACGCTGCGGAGAAAGAACTTATGACCGCCCACTTCCACGTCGGCGCCGCTACCCTCTCTGCCGTCTTCGTCGATCCCGCCACTCCCAACGGCATCTTGTTCTTCAGCCCTCGGTGGGCTATCCAGTTCCTTCCTCAGGACCGGCTCACCTGCGTGATCGATAAGCGGATCAATTCCGACGCCTTGTTCAAGGCGATATACAACGGCGTGCTGCTGATGACCCAGGGAGACGCGAAGAGCGTCGTGGAGATGACGGGTCATACCTGAGGCGGGCGGCGGGTCCTGATCCGATGCCTCTGAGCGCGCGTTGATCTTGAAGATCCGCGACGTCGTCCCGGCGTTGCTGCTGAGCCCCGATTCCAACCGCAACGTCGTCCCTAAGTTGCTGCTCCACGGGCTGTTGCGGGATTGGGTGGCGGGGCGGGGCGGTGGCGGGCTTGGGTTTGGGCTTGTTTCGGGGCGGTGGGTGGCTGGGGCCAGGGGCCGGGTGTGGCCGGGCTGGTTCAGAGGGCGGTGAGTGCCTGGGTGGTGAGCTGGCCGGCGCTGATGGCGGTCAGGAGGTTGTGGACGCTGGTGATGAGGTTCCATTCGGCGGTGACTTTGGGTGTGCCGCGGAGGCTGAACTGGCGGAAGCCGAGGTTGTGCTTGATGTTGCCGTGGGGGGTTTCGGCGATGTGGCCGCGCTGGCGGTAGGCGGTGATGCCTTCGGGGGTTTTGAGGCGTTCGGCCATGGCGGCGGTGGCGGGGCCGTCGGGTTCGCCGGGCCCGGCGGGGGCGCCGGGGTCGCGGGCGGCGTGTTCGAGGTCGCGGTGCTTGCCGACGGCGATGAGCCGGTCCGGTCCGGGGCAGGTCATGTTGTGCTCGGATTTGTAGCCGGCGTCGGTGAGGAACAGGCGGATGAGGCACCGGCCGCAGGTGCCGCACGTGCAGCCGGTGCTGTCGCTGCTGCTGGTGGCGGGTGCGGCGGTGCCGGTGCTGCCGGTGCCGGGTGCTGCGGCGGTGCTGCCGGTGCCGGGTGCGGTGGTGCCGCATGTGCAGCTGGTGCCGGGTGCGGCGGTGCTGGTGGTGTCGCTGCTGGTGGTGTCGGGTGCGGTGGTGGCGGGGGGCTGGCGGGCGGCGATGTATTCGGCGGCGGCTTCTGCCTTGGCGGCCATGGGCTCGAACCAGGTGACGTCGCCGGGGGTGCCGGTGACTTCGGTGGCGATGATCAGGCCGTCTTCGCTGGTGACGTTCTGGGTGTTGTAGCCCTGGATGAACCCGCCGCCGCGGACGGGCATGAGCCGGGAGTCAGGGTCGGTGATGTTCCGGGACCGGGTTGCGCGCTGGGCGTCGCGGGCGGCCTGGCGGGCGGCGTCCCGGTCGCGGGCGGCGTCCCGTTCGGCTTCGGCTTCCCGGACCCGGCAGTACCCGGCGGCCGGGGCCGGGGGCGGGCCGGTCATCTTCTTCTGCCCGGCGGCGGCGCGGGCGGCCTGGCGGGCGTGCCAGTCATCGATCCTGGCCTGCTGCCTGGCGATCTCGGCATCGACTTTCTCCTGCGCCAGCCCGGCCTCGGACCCGGCCGGGGCGCGGCCGGTCGGCTGCCCGGCCGCTTTGCGCTCCCGGAACGTCCCGGTCTTGGCGGCCTGCTCCTCCCGCTCGGCTTTCTCCCCGGCCTCGGCTTCGGCTTCCATCTCGGCCAGCGCCCGGGCTATCCGCCCGGCCCTGGCCTTCCGGCCGGCCCGCGACTGCGGGCTGGCCACCTGCCCGGGCACCTCGTCGCCGCGCCGCCCGGCCCCGTACGCCGCGTCCTCGGCCGCGTCGGCGGCCGCGTGCTCGGCCACCGTCTCGGCGGCCAGGTCCCGCAGCCGGGCCAGCGACCGGTTCGCCGACTTCGACGCGGAAGCGGCGACCTTGGTGCCGTCCAGGGCCACCACGCCCAGCTTGCCCATGCCCAGCCGCGCGCACAGCCCCAGCACCTCAGCGAACAGCCCGGCCATCGCCGTCCCGGCCTGCGCCCGGAACCGGGCGATCGTCACGTGATCCGGGTGGTTCCCCGCGCAGATCACCATGAACGCCGCGTCGGTCTGGCACAGCTGCTCGATCCGCCGCGACGACGTCACCCGGTTCGCGTACGCCCACACCAGCAGCGTCACCAGCATGTCCGGGTCATACCCCGCCGCCCCCGCCCCGCCGGTCCGCCGGAACGCGTGGAACGCGCTGGTGTCCAGGTGGTCCGTCACCACGGTGATCACCAGCCAGACCGGATGATCGGCCGCAAGCCAGTCCCGCCGGTCCGGCGGCAGCAGGTACAGCTGGTCCCGCGGCACTTCCCGGTACCCTTTCGCCATACCATAATTATGACAGATAACCACGAACACGCACAAAAGACACACCGCGTACCCGCGCCCGATTCTGCAACAGCCCGTCCAACGACAACAGAGGGCCGACGTTGCTGCGCAGAAAAGCGCCCGGGACGATTACCGGCACACGGCCTAATGCTCCAGTAGTCCGCCGAGCATCGCGGTCTGTCGTCCTGTTGGCATACGTCCCACCCGGATGCCCAAAGTCGGAGTGTTCGTTCTAAAAGACGCGCCGCGATGGGGCTCGACTCCAGCGGACGTTCGTTGTGGCCTGCCTCGGATGCGGGGACGAAATAGGCCTTTCCCACCGACCGATAGTTCAGGAGCTTGGGGTCGTCGCACCAGCTCCAGGTGCGGGACTGAGTGAGTTCGGCCGTCAGCCCGCAGTTGCCGGCGAAGGCGGCGCGCAGATAGAGGCGAGCAACTCGTTCGGGCGACGCCGCGGCCGGCGGAGCGGAAGCGCCAGACGTTGCCGAATGATCTGAACACGCCGCAAGGACGCCAGCGAGGGACACCAGCGTGAGCGCGGTCGCGAGTGTGGCTGCCGCGCGGAAGCCGCCAGGCACGGGATGAGTCATGACTGATTACTACATCGTCATCCGGTATATCGGCAACCAATGTAACTACGATGACCCTAGCCATCGTCGCCGAGCCGGCCGGCGAGCTGGGTCCGGGAGCCGACGCCGAGCTTGGCGTATACCTTGGTCAGGGTCGCTTCTACGGCCCTGACGGTCACGAACAGTTCGGCCGCGATGGCCCGGTTGGTCATGCCGCTCGCGACAAGTTCCGCTACCCGGCGCTCGGTTCCAGTCAGCTTGCCGGTACCCGGCAGACGGCCGCTGACCCTGGCCAGTTCCTGCCGGCCGCGGTCCGCCCATAGCGCGGCGCTCGCGCGGTCGAAGATTGTGATGGCCGCCTCGAGCGTCTCTCTGGCGGCCCGCCGCTGGTTGAGTCGCCGCTGGACCGTGCCGAGCGCGAGCAGGATCCGGCCGTCAGGCACGGGCTCGGGGGTCACCTGGGTCCGGATCTCCCGTGCCTGCCCGAGTTCGGCAACGGCGTCGTCAAGACGGCCGCGCGCGGCGGCGAGCAGGCCACGGCAGCGGGCGGCAGCGGCCCGCGTGACCGGATCGGGAAAGCGCTCTTGCAGGTCGGCTGTCAGCGCCGCGGCCTCGCCGATGTCGCCGACGCCGATCAGCGCTTCGACGATCTCGGGCACCCAGAAGCTCTCGAACCGGCGCCCGAGTTCTGACCGCTGGCTGATGAGCGGCCTGAGCCTGGCGGCAGCGGCGGCGTAGTTGCCACGGGCGACGTCGATCGCGCCGCCTATCGCGTCATGGGCGCGGAGGTAGACGCGGTCGCCGACCTTGCGCGACAGATCTTGTCCACGCCGGCCGATCTCAGTTACCTCCTCTGGCAGGCCAAGGTAAAGCGCGGCGAGACCGCAGCCGTAGAGCAGTGCGCTAATGAGCTGCCCGAGATCTAGTTGTTCGGCGATCTCAAGCCCCGAGCGCGCCAGTTCAGCGCCGCGGTGCGGGTCACCGGTGCGGGTGGCCAGAACGGAGAGCCGCAGCAGCACGTCGGCGTGCACGTACTCCATGCCTTGTGCCTGCGCCTCGGCCAGCGTGCCTTCGAGCACGGTCCGTGCTTCGTCCAGGCGCCCCATCGAGCTCAGGTAAAGGCCGGCCACCTGGCTCGGCGGCTCAAGCTCGTTCTCGCTGAGCATGGCGTGGCCGCGCTCCAGTTCCATCGCGCGGGCAAGCTGGCTCTCGTCGGCCTCGTCCCCGCACCGCCAGTCGCAGATGAAAGCGTGCGCGAGCAGCGCGGCGAGCAACGCCTCATCGTCGGCCCGTTCGGCGTGCTTAAGCGCGCGGTACGCTTCGGCGCGCGCCTTCGCCGGATCGCCGCGCATCGCCCAGTAGTCCGACAAGAATGAACCGATTCTCGCGGCCAGCGCGGGTGAGTCGCCTGCTTCCGCTAGCGCCTGCTCAAGCAGGTTCCTCGAATGCTCGATGTCATCTTCAGTGGTCCAGGCCAGGTGGGCGATCGCTTCAGCGTGCCTGGGACCCGCCGGCGCATTCGCTGCGAGCTGGCTAAAGACGCTAGCGGCGGCGCGGCCTTCCCCCGCGATCGACAACAGCCGTCCCGCCCGGAGCAGACGTCGGTGCGCGTTGTTGTCCTGCCCATCGGGGGTACGCGAGGCAGCGAGCTCAAGCAGTTCGGCCGCCACGGTGGGGGCACCACGGCGCTCGGCGGTCCTGGCCGCTTCTTCCAGTTCCGCGGCGAGCTGGGCCGACTTGGCGTCGTCCGCGAGCGCCTTATGCCGGGCTCTTTCCTCTGGATCAGCGCTACCCTTCGCGGCGATCGCGTGCAGCGCTCGCCTCCTCGCCGGCGGGATCGACCCGAGCACGGCCGAGGCAAGCAGTGGGTGCGCGAACCGCAGCCGTTCGCCGTCAGGCTCCAGCACGCCCGCCAGCACCGCCGCGTCCAGGTCGTCGCCGGGAACTCCAGCCGCGAGCAGCCGGCCTACAACCGCGTCTGGCATGACAGCGAGCACGGCGAGCGCGCTGACCACCGATCGCGGAAGTGCGTCGAGCCGTTCGCCCAGCAGGCCGCCGAGCGTGCCAGGGACCGGCAGCGGGCCGCTGCCGATCCGGGTGATGCCGCGCCTGCCGAGCGCGCGCCCGATCTCGAGCGCGACGAAAGGGTTGCCAGCAGACTCGGCGTGCACACGGTGCAGAGTCGGCTGCGACAGCGACAAGTCAAGCTCGGTTCTCAGCAGGCGATGCAGCGCCCCCTGGCTCAGCCCGCCGATCGGCAGCACCTCGGCGGTCACGGTGGCCCGGTCGAGCTCAAGCGGCAGCGAGTCGTGCGGCTCCTCGCTACGAACGGCGCAGAGCAGGCCGATGTGCTCGGTATCGAGCCGGCGGGCGGCAAAGCTCACAGCCGACGCGCTTGGCGGATCAAGCCATTGAACGTCGTCGACGACGATCAGGACCGGAGCCATGCCTGCGAGCCTCACGAGCGCGTGCTTGACCGCCGCGGCGATGACGTTCGGTTCTGGCGAAGTCTCCGGCGGGTCCTCGATGACCAGCGCCGCGCCGAGTGCACGTTGCTGCGGAGCGGGAAGGCCGGGCAGCACGTCGTCGATGCGGGCGGAGAGCAGGTCGCCCAACCCGGCGAACGCGAGCCGCAGGTCACTAGGGGAAGGAAAGGAGCGCAGCACCGTATACCCGGCGGCGGCGGCTTGCTCCAGCCCCGCCCTGATCAGGGTGGTCTTGCCAGCACCGGCTGGCCCGGCGAGCACAAGCGCGCCCGGCCCGGAGGACAGGCCGCTCAGGAACCTGTCAAGAACGCCCAGCTCGGCGTCCCGTCCGATGACATTGCGGCCCATGCGAGCACAATAGGCAAGCCTTCCCGTAATGCGCCATGTATCCAGGCCGATCCGCGGCGGCCAAAGTGTGTGGTTTCCCGTATTCATTTCCGGACGCGTCGCCCTTACCGTCGCAGCGGTGGAGTCATCGAGCGCGGCGGGAGTGGCCATGCAGGTCAGGCGGGTCAGAACTGGGGTGATGCTGCTTGTGGCGGCCGGGGTGGTGATGACCGGGCCGGCTGCGGCGGCGAGCGCGGGCAGCCGGCCGGATCGGCCGGCCGGGACCGGCCAGGTGATCGCCGCGCTCAACGCGGTCAGCAGCGACGCATCGCTCGCGGTCGGCGCGGACAGCATCAGCACGTTCCTCAACCCGCTGTGCGGCAGCGACCTGTCGGAACGGCGCGGCCCAGCGGCGTGGAAGTCGCTGCGCACGGCGAGCCCGCCGACCTGCGGCTGGCTGGATTCCGTGGTGACCTTGCCGAGGCACCGGGCCTGGGCCGTCGGCTACCAGACCACCAGGACCGGCAAGACGCTCACGCTGACAGAGTTCTACAACGGCTCGCGCTGGACCATCGAGAAGAGCCCCAATCCCGGTGCGACCGATGAGCTGTTCGGGGTCACGGCGACCAGATCAGGGACAGTGTGGGCGGTCGGTTTCAGCGCGACCGCAAGCTCGGTAATCCACAGCCTGATACTCAAGCGCACCAGGTCAGGCTGGGCGCGCGTGCCGACACCAGGCGGCGCCGAGCTGCGCGGCGTGACCGTGACGCCGAGCGGCCCGGTGTGGGCCGGCGGCGCCTGGCACCTCGTCAACGCCGCTAACCGCGGACGGTGCACGAGCACCAATGCCAACGCACTCAACGGGGTGGCCGTCGTCAGCGGCAGGGTGTACGCCGTCGGTCAGAGCGACATCTCTACTCTGGCCGAGCAGCATGTCTCGGGACGCTGGAAGATCATCCGGTCAGGCAACTAGAGGTGATCCGGACCGTGAAGTTCATCCTGGCCTGCATTGTCCTTGCCGTCGCCACCGTGGCCGGCGGTGTCATCGCGGCGGCGGGCGCGCACGCCGGGCTTGAGCTCGGCGGCGAGGCCATCATCATCGACGACGTCCAGGTAGGCAGCGTCTTCTACACGGCCGTCTGCGGCGTCTCGCGGCCGTCGTTGCCGGTCACGGTGGTCGCCACCTTCCTGACCCCGACGGTCCCGCCCAAGGCCTTCTCGCCCTACGCGGTGGGCAACTGGACCGGGGGCTTCGGCGGTACCGACAACCATTTCGGCAACACCTCGCCCGTCCAGGTGTTCCACTTCTTCCTCACGCCCAGCAACCTCGGCACTCCCCCGGGAACGTACTCGCTGCAGGTGATCGTCCAGGACACAGGCCCGGACCCGGCCATCGCCAGCCGCGACGTACCGGTGACGATCAAGGGCCTGCCGCCCTTCCGGGCGCCGGCGAAGGTGAAGTGCCCGATGGTTCAGCACTTCGCGACGGCGACCGACTTCCTGAACGAGATCATCGCCGAGAACGCTCCTGATCTGAAGACAGAGATCATCAAGAAGGTCTGCCCCTATTGCTTGAAGCTGAAAAAGGACGTCCAGAACTGGTACACCATGGCGCAATTGCTAGACGGGGAACTGCTGGACGCCGCCCTGCACGACCCGCCGGACCCCGATTACGAGCAGGTCCCGTCTGCCAGCCCGCCGCCGCTGCCGCCGGTGCCGTCCGGGCAGGGGCAAGCGCGGACGGCCGCGACGACCGATCTGGAGGCAGGCCTCGCCACCGCGATCGGCGACGAGCGGGCGATGACGACCGCTGCGAACCGAGCGTGGGGCGCGGGCAACGCCGACGGCGAGTACTGGTTCCACCAGCAGATGCAGGCCCTGGCCAGGTTCGCCGCGAAAACCAGCGCCGACCTGCGCAGGCTGCCCGCGCTGTATGACGCGGTGCGGTCCGCGTTCACCAAAGAGGTCCCGCCGGACTTGGTTACCTCGGCCGACGTGCTGTCCGCGATCACCAGTCTGGTGGGCGGGTTGCCGCCGGAGATCGCGGCGACCGCCACCAGCCTCGGCGCTGGCCCGGCCGAGCAGCAGGAAATCGCGGCGGATCTGCTCGGCGTCGAGGAGCCGCAGGCCGCGACGGGCAACGAGGGCGCGGCGCTGTTCGCCACGCCAATGGACTTCGCCGCCGCGGCCGGCGACCTCGCGAGCTTGTCACGGTGGGCGGCCGGGACCCTGAGCGACGCGCGGCCGGCTATTTCCGGGCTGAGCGTGTCCTCCGGGCCCACGTCGGGCGGCACGTCGCTGACCGTGTACGGGTCGAACCTGGACGCGGTCACCGGGTTCAGCTTCGGGCCATCAACGACGGACGCGGGCCTCGCGGTCACCGGAACCTGCTCGGCCGACGAGTGTCAGGTGGCCGCGCCACCGGGTACGGGGACCGTTAACGTCTTGGCTGACTCCCCCGGCGGCCCGTCGCCACCGAACGCCGCCGACAGGTTCTCCTACCACGTGGTCCCGGGACCGTCGGTCACCCACGTCTTCCCGGGGACCGGCCCGATCGCCGGCGGGACTCCCGTCTCGGTCTTCGGGACGCACCTGGCGGGCGGGGCGGTGTTCTTCGGCCCTGACCTCGCGCAAAGCTCCACCTGCACGGATACGTTGTGCACCGCGACCTCCCCGGCTAGCGCGGGGGCGACTACGTCGGATGTGTCGGTGTTCACCGCGTCCGGCTGGTCGGCGCAAAGCGCGACCGATAAGTTCCGCTACACGACGGGACCGCCGCCGACGGTCAAGCCGCCCACGGTGACCGGCGTGTCGCCGTCCTCCGGGGACGACTTCGGCGGTGACACGGTGACGATCACCGGGACGGGGTTCACCGGGGCCAGCGCAGTCGATTTCGGAGGGACGTTCAACCAGGCGCAATCTTTCACCGTGATCGATGACTCTCATATCGCGGCGGTTACTCCGGAGTCGGCGGCCGGCGGCGCCGGGAAGGTCGACGTGACGGTGTACAACGCCGCCGGCGCGTCGACGGTGACCAGCCAGGACCAGTTCAGCTACGTGCACAGGAAGCCTGTCATCACCGGGATCTCGCCGAAGTCCGGGCCGACGACCGGCGGTACGACGGTCACCGTTACCGGGCGGTACTTCAACGCGGGCTCAATCGAGTTGGCCGACTCCGGCGTGGCTGGCACGTGCACGCCGACGCGATGCTCGTTCACGACGCCGGCCGCAGCTGCCGGGACGGTCGACGTGACCGTCCAGGCGTTCGACGGGCTGTCGGCCAAGGCGCCAGCCGACCGGTTCAGGTACGTCCGCGCGCCGGCGCCCGCGATCACGTCCCTGGCCCCAGCCCGGGGCAGCAGCGCCGGGAACACGCCGCTGACCGTGCTCGGCACGAACCTCGCGGGCGGCACCGTGTACGTCGCCGGGCGGCCGGCCGGCCTGCCCGACACCAGCGTCAGCCCGTGCACGCTGACCGCGTGCTCGGTGTACACGCCGGCGGGCAAGGTGGGGACCGCCCGCGTGGTGGTGAAGCGGCCGGACGGGACGTCGTCCCGCCCGGCCTCGTTCACGTACCTGCGGCCCGGCCAGCCGACCGTCACGTCCGTGCAGCCGGCGGCGGGTTGGCTGACCGGCTGGGACGAAGTCGAGGTCTTCGGCCAGAACCTGTCCGGCGGCGTAGTCCGGTTCGGCCGGGTGGCGGCCGACTCCGACGCGGTCACGTGCACCCAGACCGCCTGCGACGTCACCCGCACGCCGGCCGGGGCCAGGACGGGCACGGTCAACGTCACGGTGACGACGCCCGGCGGGACCAGCGCGGCCACCCGCGCCAGCCGGTTCAGCTACCGGCTGCCAACAGTCACCAAGGTCGTCCCGGCGGCCGGCTGGACGATCGGCGGAACCCCGGTCACGATCACCGGGACCAACCTGGCCAGCGTTGACGAGATCGGCTTCGGCGGCAACCGCTACACCGGCTTCGCCTGCACCGCCACGGCGTGCAAGGGCACGCTTCCCTCGGCGACGTCCTCGGGGCGGATCGACGTCACGGCCGTAGTCTCCGACATATCCAGAGGCGCCGGCCCGGACGTGGTGTCGGCGACGAGCTCCGCCGACCGGTTTACCTACACGAAGATCCCCGCCCCGGTCGTGACCTCGATCGCGCCGTCTTCCGGTTCGCTCCAGGGCGGGGACGCGGTCGTGGTCACCGGCAAGTACCTGGATGACGGCAAGGTCAGCTTCGGCGGCTCGGGCGCCTCCGCAGTGACCTGCACCGACACCAGCTGCACGATGATCGCCCCGTACCACGGCAGCACCGGCACGGTCGACGTCACCGTGACCACGCCGGCCGGCGCTTCGCCGGTCAGCTCCGCCGACCGGTTCAGCTACTACGCTCCGGGGCTGCCGACGATCACCAGAGTGTCCCCGGCATCCGGCCCGGCGACCGGCGGCAGCGCCGTCGTCATCACCGGGACGAACCTGACCGGCGGCACGGTCTTTTTCGGCGGGAAGCCAGCGGTGACCTCCTCCTGCACCGCGGCGACCTCGTGCACGGCGGTGACCCCGGCCGCGCCGGCGGGAGCGGTGGACGTCGGAGTCGAGACCAGCGCCGGAAAGTCCGCGCTCGGCACGGCCGACCATTACGACTACGTCAACCCGCCCGCGCCAGCCATCTCAGCGGTCTCGCCGGCGAGCGGGCCAGCGAGCGGCGGCACGAACGTCACGGTGACCGGGTCGAACCTGGCCGGCGGGACGGTGAACTTCGGCCCGACGTCCGGCCTCGGCTCGGAATGCACCGCCACGTCCTGCACCGCTGTCGCCCCGGCCGCGACAGCGGGGTTGAGCGCGGACATCACCATCACGACCCCGGGCGGCACGTCGAAGGCCGTTCCCGCCGACCGCTTCAGTTACTCGGCGATCTCGCTGGCCACAGCCGCGATCCCCGGCCTGGCGGCCGGGGACAAGGCGGAAGGCGGGCATGTGTACGCCGCGCCGGACGGCAGTACGTGGTTCACGGTCCCGGCCTACTCCGAGATCGGCAAGATCTCGCCCAGCGGCGTGATCACCGTCTACCCGGCGCTGGACGGGACACCCGGGAACCCCTCGGAGCCGGACGGGATCTCCGGCACGCCGGACGGCACGATCTGGTACACCGAGTACACGGACAACAAGGTCGTCGCCCGCGGTCCGTCCGGGAAGCAGACTGGTTACCAGCTTCCCGGCAAACCGCAGGACGTCGCCGGCCTTACCGCCGGGCCGGACGGCCGGCTGTGGTTCACCCTCTACTCATCCGGGGAAGTCGGCGCGATCACCGCCACCGGCAAGGTGACCCTGTACCGGCTACCGGACCTCATCGACTTCCCTGACAACATCGTCGCCGGGCCAGACGGGCGGCTGTGGGTCACCATGATCGGTGGTGACGCGGTCGACGCGATCACCACTTCCGGCGTCGTCACCCACTACCCACTGCCGGACGCCGGGGTCGAACCGCAAGACATCACCGCCGGCCCTGACGGCCGGCTGTGGATTGCCGACGACGGCGTGCCCGAACTCAACGCGATCACAGTTTCGGGGGTGGTCACCCGCTACCCGCTGCCGGCGACGGAAGGCGACCCGATGGGCATCGCCGCCGGCGCCGACGGCCGCCTGTGGTTCACCGAATCGGGCTTCGACCAGGTCAGCGCCCTCGCTCCCGCCACGGGCGCGGTCGTCGACTACCCGCTGCCCGGCGCGTTCGCTGGCTCGGGGCCACGCTATCTCGCCATGGCGAAGGACGGCTCGCTGTGGGCCAGCGAGCTCACCGGCGACGCCATGGTGCACGTCACCGGGGTCACGTCCGGGGTGAAACCGGCCGTCACAGCGGTCAGCCCGGCCTTCGGGCCGGCGAAGGGCGGCACCACGATCACGATCACCGGAACAAGCCTGACCGGGGCAACCGCCGTCCACTTCGGCGCGAAGGCCGCGACCAGCGTCCGGGCGATCGACGCGGCCCACGTCAGCGCCGTCGCCCCGGCGGGGGCGGGCACCGTCACAGTCACGGTGACCACCTCAGGCGGGACAACTGGCGCAACGGCGGCCGGCCGGTTCCGGTACGGAGCAGCGATCCCGCCACTCCCCGCGGTCACGTCGGTGTCGCCCGCGGCCGGACCGGCATCCGGCGGGACGCGGGTGACGATCAGGGGCACGGGGCTGGCAGGCGGCAAAGTCACGCTCGCGGGCAAGGCCGCCAGAGCCGTGAAATGCTCGGCTGCCTTGTGCACCGCGACGGTCCCGGCGGGCAAGGCGGGCACCGTCAACGTACGCCTCACCACCGCGGGCGGCACGAGCCCGGTGTCAGCCAGCGACGAGTTCACTTACCAGCCGAAAGCGCCACACCGCCCGGCCGTCACCAAAAGCAAGCCGACGTCCGGCCCCGCCGCCGGCGGCAACACGATCACGATCACCGGGACTCACCTGTCCGGCGGCGTCGTCACTATCGGCCTGAACGTGGCGCCGGCGACGTGCACGGCCACCAAGTGCACCGTGACCGTCCCGCCGGGCGGCACCGGCACGGTCGACATCCAGATCACGACCGCGGGCGGCACCAGCCCCGTCACCCAGGCGGACCGTTATAGGTACAAATAGGATCACCCGGCTCGGGTGAGGTGTCGAATGCTGATAGCGGTGAGGGTGGTTTGCGTATACCGGCCGCCCGACCTCCAATAGACAGGGAGACCTCTATGTCTGTCTCGACCGGTAACTCAGCAGGCGCCACCGCGATCCGCCCGTTCCCGATCCCGGTCACTCCCGAGGACGAAGTCCAAGCGCTGCGTGGGCGCGTAGCGGCGACCCGATGGCCGGATGCGGAAACCGTCCCAGACCATTCGCAAGGCGTTCAGCTTAGGACGATTCAGGAACTCGCCCGCTACTGGGCGTCGGACTACGACTGGCGCTCATGCGAAGCGAAGCTGAGCGCCCTGCCGCACTTCAAGACCGAGATCGACGGGCTGGACATTCATTTCATCCATGTTCGTTCAGAACATGACAATGCACTCCCGCTCATCCTCACGCACGGGTGGCCCGGCTCCGTCATCGAGCTGCTCAAGGTCATCGATCCGCTCACCAACCCCACGGCACATGGCGGGAACGCGTCGGACGCTTTTCACGTGGTGATTCCATCGATTCCTGGCTACGGGTACTCAGACAAGCCGCGGTCACCCGGCTGGGGTCCAGACCATGTGGCGACTGCCTGGATGGAACTGATGAAACGCCTCGGATACGGCCATTACGTGGCGCAAGGCGGCGACTGGGGGGCGGTTGTCGCCGACCTGATGGGTGCGCAAGCACCCCCGGAATTGATGGGCGTGCACTCCAACATGCCCGGCGTAGTTCTGCCAGACATCGCGCAGGCTCTCCCCGTGCCCGGCCAACTCGCCCCCGGCGGCCCGCCGCCCCCCGGTCTTTCAGCCGACGAGCAGCGCGCGTTCGAACAGATAAGCACCTTCTACACCAAGGGCGCCGGCTACGGCGTAGAAATGGGGACGCAGCCGCAAACGCTGTACGGAGTGGCGGACTCACCGGTCGGCCTGGCGGCGTGGATGATTAACCACGACGCGTACAGTTACGAGGAGATCGTACAAGCTTTTGACGGCAACCCGGTAGGCGAGCTTACCCGCGACGAGATCCTCGATAACATCACGCTTTACTGGCTGACCAACACCGGGGTCTCGTCAGGCCGCCTCTACTGGGACAATAAGTTCGGCTTCTTCGACGCCAAAAACGTCTCCGTCCCGGCTGGCGTAAGCGTCTTCCCCGGTGAGATCTACCAGGCCCCGCGGAGCTGGGCCGAGCGGGCCTACCCCAACCTCATCCACTACAACGAACTCGACCGGGGCGGGCACTTCGCGGCCTGGGAACAGCCGCAGCTCCTCACAGAAGAAGTTCGCACGAGCTTCCGGCCGCTTCGATAGATCACCACGCCACCTCCGAACGCCAGATGATGGCTTTGGCTCGGCGGGGCAACTGAGTGGCTCAACTCTGAGCCACTCAGCCCCGCAGGGCTGCGAGGTCAAACGCACGATCGGCTGACTGGCGGCGTGCGGGCGGCGTGGCGCGGGCGGCGTGGTGCGATGGATTGCCGAATTCATCGGCTCCGGCAGGTCAAGGGCCGCGATGGGTTGCCGAATCCACCCCCGTTTTCCCGACTGGATTGCCGAATCCATCGCACCGGCTGACGCCCCGGACGCGATGAATAGCCGAATCCATCGCACCGGCTGACGCCGCGGCACCAGCTACCAGCCACCCCGAGCCACCCCAGCGCCACACGACGGGCAAAACCCGCGACTTTACACCCCGTCCTCCTAGACGGCATGATCTGGGTGGACCTGGCCGTGACGTACCCGGACCGCTGGACCAACTTGAGTGGGGGTCACCGGTCGGCACCCCGGCTGGTAGCGCTCAGGTAGGACTGACTCGCCTCGCCGCCGCGCCGCGATTGACAGGCCACGAGCAAGGACTGAGTGTGAAGGGCATCTGGCTTTCTAGAGGACGAGGCGGCATGGCTAGCAGCGGTGCGATGAACGGTCAAGGTCGGTCTTCGGTCAAAGGGATCTCGTTGCGAGTGAGAGGCATCGCTGTCCTTGCGCTCGGAGTCTGGCCATTGGGCGTCGCCGCGACGGCGGCGCAGGCTAGCGGAGCCACGCAGGCGGTCGCGGTGGCCACGGGTGGGGCGCGGCCGGCCAGCGCCGGTGTCAGCGACCGCGTCATCGTGATCATGAGAAGCCAGCCAGCATCGGTTCGGCCGGGTACGCGAGCCGCGGCGGCCAGGTCGGCCGCGATCGCAAACTCGCAGGCTCCGCTACTCCAGCAATTGCGATTCACCCACGCCACGCATATCCTGACATACCGACTGGTGAATGCTTTCGCCGCCATTGTCTCCGCTGCCGAGGCCGCCAACCTCAGGTCGAATCCCGCCGTCGCCGAAGTGATACCAGACGTCGTGATCTCCGAACCGGCGCCCGACGGCCTTCCAACTCGGGCCGATGGCCGGTCGTCCGGGAAACCGCGGCGGGCCGGGCCCACCGACGGCACGCCGCTGATTCACGTGATCCCGCACGCCTGCGTCGGCCACGGTCAGGCCGCGGCCGACCCAGAGGAACTGGAGACGACTCAAACGGCGTCGACCGACCCGAAGGCGAAAACCGCGCACTCGCTCGGCATCACAGGCGCCGGCGTCAGGGTCGCCTTCCTTGCCGACGGACTTGATACGCAGAACGTGAACTTCATCAGGGCCGACGGCCGGTCGGTATTCAACCGGTCGTTCGGCGGTGATTTCCAGAACTTCTCCGGTGATGGCCCTGGGCAGATCACCAGCGGCGCCGAAGCGTTTGTCGACGCGAACGCGATCGCCGGGCAAGGCATCCACGTCTACGACATCAGCAACTTCTCCGCTCAGCCGGATCCGTCGACCTGCGACATCAGGATCGAGGGAACAGCACCGGGTGCTGCCCTCGTCGGGCTCGACGTCTTCGGTAGCCTCGAATTCACATTGGTGTCGAACTACCTCGAGGCGATCAGCTACGCGGTCGAGACCGATCGTGTAAACGTGCTCAACGAGTCCTTCGGAGGGAACCCCTTCCCTGATACAGCCGCGCTGGACGTCCTCAAGCAATTCAACGACGCGGCGGTAGCCGCAGGAGTCGTCGTGACGGCATCCAGCGGGGACTCGGGCGGTACGAACACGATTAGCTCGCCGTCCAGCGACCCGAATGTCATCTCCGTCGGAGCCTCCACAACCTTCAGGGCCTACGCCCAGACAAACTACGCGGCGGCTCGCTACTTCGCGTCAACCGGCTGGCTCAACGACAACATCAGCTCGCTGAGCTCGGCCGGATTCACCACGACCGGCCATACCGTCAGTTTGGTCGCGCCTGGCGACTTCAGCTTCGCTTCATGCAGCACGAATGCCAATCTCTATCTCGGCTGCGTGAACCTGACCGGCGCGCAATCACCGGTCGAGTTGAGCGGCGGCACTAGCGAGTCCGCGCCACTGACTGCCGGCGCCGCGGCCCTGGTCATTCAGGCCTACCGGCGCACCCACTCCGGCAGTTCGCCCAGCCCGGCACTAGTGCAGCAGATCCTCACGAGCACGGCGACCGATCTTGGCTTGCCCGCTATCGAGCAGGGGGCAGGCCTGCTGAATTCCTACAAGGCGGTGCTGCTTGCCGAGTCGATCAAGACGGCGGCGGGGGCGCCGGCCCAGCCGGCAACACTTTGCTGCTCTCGCGCAGTCAACTGACCGCGACCGGCTGGCCCGGTACTCGCAAGAGCTGGCCGATCGCAGTGACCAACACCGGCGCACAAGGCCAGTTGGTCGTCGCCAGCGGGCGTGGCTTCGGGCCCGACACCAAGGTCCAGACCGGCTCGGTGAGCCTCAACGACGCCACCAGCCGCCAGTTCGCCGACGCTTCCGGGTTGCCGAACAACTACGCGATGTTCCATTTCACTGTGCGACCGGGAGCGGACCGGGCGGACGCGTCGATCGCTTACAAAGGCACTCCCAACGCCGAGCCTTTCTCGCAGGTCCGGCTCATCCTGATCGATCCGCGCGGGAGGCTAGCGGCGGACACGTTTCCCCAGGGCACGAGCAACTTCGGCAACGTTGACGTGCGAACGCCAGCCCCAGGAGTCTGGACGGGCGTTATCTTCGGCGTGATCGGCGCCGAAAACGGGACCAACGGCACCGTGCTCTGGCAGGTAACGACGCAGCGGTTCACCGGTTTCGGAACCGTTGCACCGCACGCTTTCTATCTGCTGCCTGGACAGAGCCAGATCCTGCATGTCACGGAGACGCTGCCTGCGCACGCCGGCGACATCGCGGGGTCGATCATCCTGAAATCCAATCTCGGCGGCACCGACCCCAACGTCGGCACCGAGCGCGACTCGATCGCGGTGACTCTCCGCTCGATGGTGGACATCGCTGGCGGTGGTTCCTTCAGCGGTATCGTGACCGGCGGGAACGGTCGCCCTCCTGGTCTAGGCGAGGTCGCCTACTTCGAGTTCAAGGTCGGCCACGGACGCCGGAGTATCGCCGCTAACGTGGCGCTAACCAACGACGCCTCCGACAATGTCGGCTCGTACCTGGTCGCGCCCGACGGCCAAGCTCTCGGCTTCGGCCAGAACACCTTCGACGGAACCAACGAGCGATCACTGACTGCGTACACGCTCGATCCCACGCCCGGGATCTGGACCCTGGTGATCGACTTTGCCGGTCCGGTGGCTGGTGATGAAGTATCCCAGCAGTTCCACGGCACCATCAGGCGCGAAAGCACACGGGTATCCGCCCTCGGCCTGCCCGACAGTCGAAGACGGCTGCTGAGGCGCGACCGAACGCTGACTGTGCGAGTAAGGGTTACGAACCTCGGAGACGCTCCGGGGTCGTACTTCGTCGATGCGCGGCTGGCGAAGCTAACCAAGCTTGTGCTGGACTCGGAGGACGGCCAGACCTTCATACTGCCGCTGTCAGCGGATCTGCCGGAGTGGTTCGTGCCGACCGAGGCGTCGAGCGCGCGGGTAACCGCACAGGCCACGGTACCGATCGAGTTCGATTGGGGAGCCGCGCAAGGCGATCCTGACCTGTTCGCGCCGCCGGCTGGCAAGGACCGCGCGATTGGCGTTTTCACCGCGGCCGGTGGTTCCCTGCAGCCAGGGAACTGGGTAGCCAGCCCTGATGAGATCGGGCCGTACTCGCACATTGCCAAGCAGGACTACGTCACGATGGCAATGACCGTGACCGCCAAGGCTTTCGACCCAGCGGTGACCAGTTCGACCGCAGACCTGTGGATAACCTCGATCAGCGTGGTCGCGCCGTTCCATCCGGTCAACATCGGCCCTGGAAAGTCAGCGACCATCGACGTGCATATCCGGCCGACCGGCCGTCCTGGCACAGTGGTGCGCGGTTCCCTGTACATCGACGACTTCATTTCCGGGGTGCCACCATACGGCCAGCAGACCGGGGACGAACTCGTCGCGATGCCGTATGCCTACACGATCAAGTAGCGAGGGTCTAAACAGTTATACGCTAGAATTGAATGGCATAGGGGCGGATAAGTGAAGGCTACCTTTTTAAGCTCTGAGGGGGGCCGACGGTGGCTGCTGCTTCCACTACTGAGTTCGACGAAAAGCTGCGATTGGCGTGGGCCGAAGCGGCGCTGCTGCGGGCAGCCGATATTGCCGCGTCGGGCCGCGAGGATCACGAGGCACCGCCCGACTTGACATCACCCGACGGGTGGCGATGGAGAGTGCTCGCTGACCTGACCGCTCTGAGCGGTTACGTGAATCACGACTATGAGCAGGCACGGGCCAGACAGGGACGGCAGGCTTGGCAATCACGGTTTGGCGGCCAGCTTGCCACCGGCGCCGGTGCGGCAATCGGTTCCATCGTCTCCGCCGTCGGAGCCGGGCTCGTGAAAACCAATACCGCAGCCGGATGGGTCATTATCGCCCTAGGCGTACTGTTCGCCATCGGCGGATCGGTCCTCAGCTCAAACAACTACGTTCAGAACCGCAACAAGCAACTCCGTTTCTTGCGGCTTCTGCACGATATGTGGGATTACGCCTATATGGTGCTGCCGATAGCTTCGGCCGCCGAAACCTTCACCCAACTCGATACGTTCCGCACGCTCTGGGAGACAGCGGGCTCCTAGCCAGCCACCGCGCCCGTCCGAACGAGGTGTCTTCATGCTGTCAGGGGGATACCGCGCGCAGTCGGTTGTCCTCTAGGTCGGTGATGATCAGGTCGCCGGCGGGCGTGACGGTGACCGACATCGGGGAGCCGAGGCTGGCTTGGGTCGCGGGGCCGCCGTCGCCCAGGATGGTGCTGCCGCCGCCGGCCACGATGTAGATGTGCCCGGCCGTCATGGCCTGGCCGTAGAACGTGCCGGTGCTGGCCGCCACTACCCACACCAGGCTGGTGCTCCAGTCGGTGACGACCACGTTGCCTGACCGGTCGGCGGCCGCGCCGCCGAGGAGCTGGAATTCGGCGCTGGCGGCCGGGCCGCCGTTGCCGGAGTCGCCGTAGTGGCCGTTCCCGGCGATCGTGTAGATGTCGCCGGCTGTCATCGCCTGGCCGTAGAACGTGCCCGTCGTCGCCGCCACCACCAGCACCCGCTCGCTGAGGTCGGTCACGATCAGGTTCCCGGCACCGTCCACCGCGACTGCCTGCGGTGCTATGCCCGCCGCGCGGGCCGGGCCGCCGTTGCCGGAGTAACTGCGGCTCCCGTCGCCCGCCACGGTGTAGATGTCGCCGGCGGTCATGGACCGGCCGTAGAACGTGCTGGTCCTGGCCGCGATGACGCGCACCCGCCCGTTGAGGCCGTCGGCGATGAGCACGTTCCCGTGGTGATCGACGCTGACCGCCAGGGGATAGAAGAGCCGTGCCCTGGCCGCGGGCCCACCGTCGCCGGAGAACCCCCGCCTGCCGGTGCCCGCGATCGTGTAGATGTCACCGGCGGTCACCGGCCGGCCGTAGAAGCGGCCGGACCTGACCGCCACCAAGCGCACCCGGTCGTTGTCCGGTTCGGCCACGACGAGGCTGCCGCCGGCGCCGAACGCTACATCGGCGCCGATCTCGCTTATACCGAGCGCGGCTTTGCGGGCCGGCCCGCCGTCGCCCGAGGACCCTTCGCTGCCGTTCCCGGCGACGGTGTAGAGGTCACCGGCAGTCATGCGAATGCCGAAGAAGTCACCCGAGGCAGCCATCACGACATTCACTACCTGGTTCCCGGTGGTGAAGGCCAGGTCACCCGCCTGGTCCGCGGTGACCCCGCTCGGGGTGGCGAACTCCGCCCGCAGCGGCGGCCCGCCGTTGCCGGAATACCCGAGCCCGTTCCCGGCCACGGTGTAGATGTGGTGCGCGGTCATGGCCCGGCCGTAGAAGCGGCCCGAACGGGCCGCCACCACCCGCAGCCGAACCGCTTCGGCCAGCACCAGGTTGCCCGCGCCGTCCACGGCGGCGGCGGCCACGTCCACCCGGGCCCGGACCGCCGGCCCGTTGTCGCCGGAAAAACCAGCCACCCCGGTCCCGGCTACGCTGTAGATGTGGTGGCCGGTCATCGCCTGGCCGTAGAACCTGCCGGTCCTGGCCGCCACCACCCGCAGCCGGGTACCGTCGGCTACCACCAGGTTGCCGGCGCCGTCCACGGCCACCCCCCCGGCCTCGTCCAGGGCCGCCCGGGTGGCGAGCCCGCCGTCGCCGGTGCTGCCCTGACGCCCGTTGCCGGCGACCCGGTAGATGCGCCCGGCGGTCATCTCCCGGCCGTAGAACCTGCCGGTCCTGGCCGCCACCACCCGCACCGACGGCGCCGAGATGAACCCGTTCAGGTCCTCTTGCGCAAGGTCGGCGATGACGAGATTCCCGGCCCGGTCCGGCCGCACCGACCCAATATTGGTGCCGAGCCAGGCCTTGGTAGCCAGGCCGCCATTGCCCAGGTCCCCGGATGCCCCGGTACCGGCCACCGTGTAGATATCACCGGCCGTCATCGCCTGGCCGTAGAACGTGCCGGTCCTGGCTGCCACCACCCGCACGAGCGCGCCGAGCGCCTCGCAATCATCGCACCCGCGCGGCAAGCCGGAGTCGGCGATCAGCAGGTTCCCGTTCCGGTCGAAGGAAACTCCGATCGCGTCGAAGAGATAGGCCTTGACGGCCGGCCCGCCATCGCCCGCCGGCACGTCGCTGCGGTCGTTGCCTTCCTGTCCGGCCACGGTGTAAATATCGCCGGCGCTCATCGCCTGGCCGTAGAAGGTGCCGGCAGCCGCCGCGACCACCCGTACCCGGCTGCCGTCAGCGATCACCAGGTTCCCCGCACCGTCCAGCGTCGTCCCGCACGCCTGGATCGACATGTCGCCGGGGATACCGATCGCGGAATCGATTGCGGCCCCGCCATCACCAACAGGCCCGGCCGCGTTGTTTCCCGCGACCGTGGCCAAAGTCCCGGTCGCCTCGCTGATCCGGCGGACCGTGGAGAAGTCCCCGACATACAACGACCCGGACGCCACCTGAACCCCGCAGGCCCCCGTCGCCAGCGAGGTCGCGCGGCCAGGGCCACCCACACCACCCGCGATCGTGGAGATGACCCCCCCGGGACCTGACCGCCGCGCCAGCGCCCGGGCCTGGCCCGCCGCCAGCGCCAGCAGCGACGCCACCACTATGACAGCGGCGAACGCGACCAGCGAGCGACCGCCCCAGCCCAGGCGCCCCCCGCGCCCAGGACCGCCAGCGGCCCCGCACCCCCCACTCGCCGCAAATACCAGAACCTGGCGTCGCCTCATCATGTCCCTCACCCCATCCCAGACCGCGCCGATGGCCGGCCGGAAAGTAACCAAAGCGGTGACTCTGCCAATACGACGTCCAGCACGCCGATCCGGTTGACCGCCACCGCGGACGTCCCGCCCCTTCGGCCGGAGTCGAGTCGGATAAAGGGATCGGTCCCGTGATGCGTGTAAGGGGTATGGAGCAAGAGCCGATGGAATTCGCGGAGTTCTATGAGTCCACCCGCGATGACTGCCTGCGGATCGTGCTGCTCAACGTCGGTGACCGGCACCTGGCGCACGACCTGGTCGCAGAGGCGTACGCCAGGGCGTGGATGTCGTGGCGGAAGGTACGCGAGCTGGAGGTGCCGCGGGCATGGGTTGTGCGCATCGCGCTGAATACGCACGTGTCGTGGTGGCGCCGCCGTCGGCATGAGGTCGCTCTTGGCGACCACGACGCTGCGATGCCGGCGGAGGCGACCACAGTGGTCAGCGGCGACCTGCTGGCAGCGCTGCGGCGGCTACCACCACGTCAGCGCGAAGTCGTCACCCTACGGCTGCTGCTGGACCTGGACACCAAGACCACAGCCGGGGTCCTTGGCATAGCCGAGGGAACCGTCAGCGCCCACCTGCATAAAGCGGTCGCAAGCTTGCGGGCCGCGATCCCCAGTCACGACGGTCAGGAGATCAGCAAATGAATGACGACGACACGGTGGACGTGGTGCGGGACTCCCTCACGACGGCCATGGACTCCCTCGCCGGGCTTCACATGAACATGCCGCCGGACGCCATCGCGCGCAACGGCCGGGCCAGGCGCAGGCGGCACAGGCTCACCGGCCTCAGCGGAGCCATGGCTGTCACGGCAGGGACAGCCATGGCCGTGACCGCGCTGGCACCGTCCGGTCACCCGGCCATCCAATCCAGCCACCCGGCGAGCCGTCCGCCCGTCGCCCGGCTGGCGGCCTGGACGGTGGCCAAGCGGGCCGATGGCGATATCAAGGTCACCATCCGCCAGCTGAGCGATCCATCCGGGCTGCAAAGCACGCTGCGCGCCGAAGGCGTCCCGGCCAACGTCACTTTCCTCGCCCATCCTGACCAGTCGTGTCACCCCTACCCCCAGACCCAGGCCCTCTTCAAGAGCATTTACCAGGCTCAGAAGGCCGCGGGATCCGGCAACACGGTACTGATCATTCATCCCTCCGCTCTCCCCAGCGGCGCGGGCGTGCAGATCGCGGCTGCCGTCGGCCCGCACGCAGGAAACCGTGGTCTCCACCAGGCGGCCGTCCATCAGACCATCCATCACCTCCCCCGTCAGCCCGTTCACCAGGTCGCGGCGCGAGCGCACAACGGTGTCCTTCGCGTCAGCCTGGTATATGCCAGCCAGCAGTGCACCGGAAGCTGATCCGCCCGCCTGATAACGGGACCAGATCACCCGCCCGAAGGGCCGCGCCTCGATTTCGCGTGGCCCTTCGGCTTACCAGCGTTCCGCGAGCACCAGTACCTGAAGCTACTGTCCGAGAGAATACTCTTGGAGTATACTCTCGGTTGTGAGTGTTCCGCTGACGCTGCTTGGCCTGCTTGAGCAGGGGCCGAGCCACGGATACGACCTGAAACGGGACTACGACGCGTACTTCGGCCGGGGCAGGCCGCTGCGCTACAGCCAGGTCTACGCGACCCTGTCCCGGCTGGCCAGGGACGGCAAGGCGGTTCCCGGGCCGGTCGAGCAGGGGGCCGGGCCCGAGCGCCGCCGGTATGTGATCACCGAGGCGGGCGTCGCCGAGGTGGAGCGGTGGCTGGCCGAGCCGGCCCCGCCGGAGCCGGACCCGCACAGCGAACTTTTCGCCAAGGTGGTGCTCACCCTGATACTCGGCCGGCTGGCCGACGGCTACCTGGACGCCCAGCGGGCGGCGCACCTGCACCGGATGCGGGAGCTTACCGACCTCAAACGTGACTCCGATGTGGTCGGCGTGCTCCTCGCCGACCACGCGCTTTACCGACTGGAGGCAGACCTGCGATGGATCGACCACACAGCGGCCCGGCTGGACCTGCTCGCACGAGCGGTGCGACGGTGACCGCGAACCTCCCCGCCGCGACGGAACCCAGGACCGCGAACCTCATCGAGGCGCGGAACCTTCACCTCTCATTCGGCAGCACCCCGGCGCTTCGCAGCGCCTCGCTGGGTGTCCGGCAGGGCGAGATCGTCGCGGTCATGGGGCCGAGCGGCTCCGGCAAGTCCACCCTGCTGCACTGCCTGGCCGGCATCCTGGTACCCGGCGAGGGCGAGGTCTGGTTCGGCGGGCAGCGGCTTGACACCCTCAGCGACGACCGGCGCAGCGCGCTTCGCCGGGACCGGTTCGGCTTCGTGTTCCAGTCCGGCCAGCTCGTTCCGGAGCTGACCGCGGCAGAGAACGTTGCCCTGCCCCTGCTGCTATCGGGTGCCCGCCGGGGCCAGGCGATGACGGCGGCCAGGAAGTGGTTCCCCGTGCTCGGCCTCGACGGGCTCGAGGGCCGCAGGTCCGGGGAACTGTCCGGCGGGCAGGCGCAGCGCGTCGCGCTGGCCCGCGGCCTGGTCGCTGGCCCGGAGGTGCTGTTCGCCGACGAGCCGACCGGGGCACTGGACTCGGTGTCCGGGGAACTGGTGATGGACCTGCTCACCGCGGCCGCCCGCGAGCAGGCAACGACCGTGGTCCTGGTCACCCACGACGCCCGGGTCGCCGCCTACGCCGATCGCGAGGTCATCGTCCGGGACGGCGCGGTCACCACGCTCACCTGGGCCCAGCCGTGATCGGGCTCGGGCTGCGGCTGGTGATCAGCGGCGGCCGCGAGGCAATTACCCGGCTAGCCGTGCTGACCGTCGCGGTCGGGCTCGGCACCGGCCTGCTGCTGACGGTGGTGGCCGCAACCAACGCGGCCACCACCTGGATCAACCGCCACGCCTGGTTCCTGACCGGCACCGCGTCCGTCCCCGCGGACCCGGCGAACGCGGGCGTCGCCCCGCTGTGGTGGCACCCAAGCGGCGACGTCTTCGACGGCCAGCAGATCAACCGTTTCGACGTGGCCGCCACCGGCGCCTCGTCCCCGGTGCCGCCGGGCATCCCCCGTGACCCGGGCCCGGGCCAGTACTACGCCTCGCCCGCACTCGCCGCGCTGCTGCGGTCCACCCCTGCGGGCCAGCTGGCCGGCCGCTACCCCGGGCGCCTGGCCGGCCCGATCGGCGACGCCGCGCTTCCCTCGCCGAAATCGCTGGTCCTCATCGTCGGGCGCACCCCGGCGCAGCTGGCGGGCACGCCCAACAGCGTGCGGGTGACATCAATCTCCACGGCGGTCCCGGTGAACCTCAACCTGCTGAACCCAATGGGTCTGAGCTATATCCCGCCCAACGTGCCCGGCGGGAAGAGCGCCATCGACCTCATCCTGTCGGTTGCGGCGCTAGCCATCCTTGCCCCGGTGCTGATCTTCATCGCCACCGCGACCCGGCTGTCGGCCGCCCGTCGTGAGCAACGGTTCGCGGCGATGCGCCTCGCCGGCGCGACCCGCAGGCAGGTCTCCCTGATCGCCGCGACCGAGTCGGCCGTGGCCGGGATCCTGGGGGTCGCGGCCGGCTTCGGGGTCTTCTTCTTGCTCCGGATCCCGGTCGCGGGTATCCCGCTGATCGGCCAGCCGTTCTTCCCGGCCGAACTGTCGCTCAGCCTGCCGGACATCCTCCTAGTCGCTGTCGGCGTGCCCGTCTTCGCCGCCGTGGCCGCCCGGCTCGCGCTGCGCCGGGTGCAGATCTCCCCGCTCGGCGTCGCCCGGCGGGCGACGCCGAGGCCGCCGTCGGCCTGGCGCACGGTGCCGCTGCTGGCGGGCCTCGCCGAGCTCAGCTTCTGGACCGTGCACGGCCACCCAGCCTCCATAAGCGGACAGATCCAGGCGTTCGCGTCCAGCTTCGCGCTTATCCTCGTCGGCCTCTTCATCGCGGGCCCGTGGCTCACGATGGCCGCCGCCCGGGGCATGGCCCGGTGGACGAGCCGCCCCAGCGCGCTGATGGCCGCCCGCCGCCTAGCCGACGACCCGAGTGCCGCCTTCCGCGCCGTCAGCGGCCTGGTGCTTGCCCTGTTCATCACCACCGTGGCCGTGGTCGCCATCACCACGCAGGATGCCAAGAACCTCACCCGGTGGGGCACCACAGCGGAAGCGAACATAGTGACGGACCAGTTGGCTGCCCGGCAGCAGTCTGGCTCCGCGTCCCTGGGGAGCCCCGGACGAGCTGCGCCCATCGCGCCGCTCGTGGCACGGTTGCAGAGGATTTACGGCGTTCAAGGGGTGGTCGTGGTCCGCGCGGACCCGCGGCTGACTGTCCCCAGGTCGCTGCTCGGCACCGGCCCGCTTGCCCCGCAAGGCCCGGTTCCGGCCGGCCTGGTCTCGTGCGCGCAGCTCGCGGCCGTGGCCGCCCTTGGCCACTGCCCGGCCGGCGCGGCGGCGGCGGCGTTCCCGGAGGGCGGGTTCGGCCCTGGCGGCCCTCTGTTCGGCAGGAACACCACGGGGATCACCTGGCCAGCCGCGAACATCTCCGCCTCGCGGCTGCTCACCCTCGGGGTCGACGGCATCAATGTCCGTACGGACGGCACCACGTCGGCGGTCGAGCAGGCAAGGACACTGCTCGAGAACGCGCACGCCTACCCTGGCGCCGGCACGCCGTTCACCATCGGCGACATCATCGCGCAGCACAATTCCAAGGACAACGACTACCAGCAGCTCGCGAACGTGGTGATCCTGGTCAGCCTGCTGATCGCCGGCTGCACTCTCGCCGCGGGAATCGCGGGCGGGCTCGCGGACCGCAAGCGGCCGTTCAGCCTGCTGCGGCTCACCGGCGCCCGGCTCGCCACGCTGCGGCGCGTCGTGGCGCTGGAGGGCGCCGTTCCGCTGCTCTCCGCCGCCGCCGTCGCGATCGGCGCCGGCTTCGCCGGAGCCGCCACGTTCGCCTCTGTGGCGCAGCAGCACCCGATGGTGACCCCGGGCGCGGCGTACTACCTGCTGACCGCGGGCGGAATCGTGGTCTCCCTCGGCATCATCGCGGCCACCTTCCCACTGCTGGCCCGCATCACCGGCCCCGAAGTCACCCGGAATGACTGACCAGCAGACCGCGCCTGCGGCCTGCTAGCCGAATAGGGAGAAGAAAGGATAGCCTCCTCATGAAACGGAAAGAGGCCGGCCCCGGGCGACTGACAGCCAACCAGCCACTTCTGGCCGTTCCTGGAGATCCAGGGCGGCTGGTTGGCCGCGCTGCCGGGCTCGCTCATCGCCGTGACCATCTGGTCTCGCTGATCGTGCTCGCAGTCATGGCTGCCGGGCTGACGCTAGCCAGCTGCTCAGCGCCGACCGGCCCCCCAGGTCCGACGGGGACTCTGAGCGGCACGCTCCAGGCTGTAGGCGGACCTACCGGCGCCGGCCCACGTGGCCTAGCCGGACAAGTCACCCTCAATGAGTCGAACGGGACGAGGTTCTCCGTTGCTGCAGGTGCCAACGGCCGCTTCTCTGTACCCGTAACCGTGGGTACGTACACCATCACAGGGCGGAGCCCGCAGTACGAAGGAGACACGGCAGACTGCCAGGCCTCGCGACCAGTCACCGTGACCAAAGGCGTCACGAGCAGCGTAGAGGTTGATTGCCAGGAGAGATAGTGGTCAGCGTCGCCCGCCGGCATGACTGACATCTCGTCGGCGTCCATATCGAGCGCGGATTGACATGGAACTCACACCAAGCTCATGCCGGTAACTGAGGACCAGCGCAGAGGATGAAGTACCTGGCTCGCGCTGCCGCGGCATGGGCCAGCCCGCTGGCGCCGCTTCGGCAGGCTTGCGCTGCCGTGGGCCGGAAAGGAACGGCGATGCGAATCCGTGCCGTCTTGTGCGTGCTGACCTGCTGTTGCGCCGTCCTCGCGGCCTGCACAGCGGCCGGGCACAAGGGGCCGGACGCGGCCGTGACCACGCCCAGCGTCGGCAAGCCGGTGCCACCCGCTTCTGCTCAGGCGGCGCTGTCCGCCGAGGAGTTCACCCCCTACGCCGCGCTCGGGCTGTCCAACGACGACGGGCTGGCGCTGGGCGAATCGGGTTCGGCCATCAACGCGGCGTGCATGACCGCCGCCGGCTATCCGAACGCCGGCGCCGTATTGCAAAGCATTAGCCTGGGAGGAACCACGGGCCTGTCGTTCGCGATGCCGTGGGGCGGGTGGGGCTACCTCAGCGAGGCCGACGCGCAGCAGTACGGCTTCCAGCCCCGGCCTGGCTCGGCCCTGAGCGTCCTGGGCCTGGCTCTGTCGTCTGCGAACCTGACCAGCCTCCCCCCGGCTGAGCAGGCCGCGGCCCGCAAGTGCGCCACCATCGTGCAAGATTTCTCCGACGCCATCGCGACCGGACCGCTGGCCGGCATCGGGACGCTGGCCAATGACATCCTCACCGACACGTTGCAGGACCCGGCGGTGAAGACAGCCACCCGAGCCTGGTCGGCGTGCATGGCGAAGAACGGCTACAGCTTCACCGCGCCGCAGAACGTGTTCCGGGCCGAACTGCAGGCCATGTACGGGACGGGCCAGCACAACATCGGGCCAGGAACCCAGGTAAGCGCGCCCGCCGAGCGGGCGCAGATCGCCGTTGCCGTCACCGATGCCGGCTGCACCCAGTCGACCGACCTGAGCGGGATCTACTTCGCCGTCCAGGCCAGCTACGAGCGCCAGCTCGTCACCGCGAACCAGCAAGGACTCAGCAACGCCGTCCACCGGTACCGCGCCGCCTACGCCAGGGAGCTGAACAGGCTCACGGTGCTGCTGCGCACAGCGAAGGCCGAGCCTTCCGGCCCCGGCAAGCGCAACCGGGCCGGGACCTGACCCGGACCAGCAGGCCGGCACATTCACTCCGTCACCGGGATTTTGCAAGCCACCAGCGCCTGGGCTGAGGCCGGACGTGCGAGCAGCCAGGCAGCACAGGCGGCGATGATGACCGCCATGACGATGAGCATCAGCCGGTAGCTGACCACGCTGATCAGCGCGGCTCCTGCGGCGATGGACAGTGTCTGCGGGGTGATGAGCAGCGTGGTGGCTGCCGCGTTCACGCGGCCCTGCAGGCGCGGCGGCGTGTGCTCCTGCATCGCGGTGAACAAGCCGACCGACAGCCAGACGACCCCGGCGCCGTCAAGGACCGCGCCGACCAGCACCAGCGGCAGCGAGCCGGTCTGGTAGACCATGGCCGCGAGCGCGAAGCAGCCGAGCGCGAGCCCGACCGTTCTGGCCGCGCCCGCCCAGCGCATCAGGTACGCGGCCGCCAGGCCCGAGACGATCGACCCGCAGCCCTGGACGCTCATCACCACGCCCACGAACGACGCCGCGCGGTGCAGGCCCTCGCCAACGACCGCGTAGATGACGGTCTCGCTCACCCCGATCACGCCGAACGCGATCGCGCTGACGAGCGTGAGCTGGGCCAGCAGCGGCACCGCGCGGATGCGCATGAAGCCCGCCGCGGTCTCGCGCCAGAACGACTCGTGGGTCTTGTCAGGCTCGGATTCTGCTACCCGCAGGCTCGCGGTGGCAATGATCGCGGCGAGGAACGTCACGGCGTCGAAGATCGCCACCGACGGGCCGCCGAACGCCACGAACAGCCCCGACCCCACGAGCGGGGACAGCACGCGCAGGCCCTGGCTGGCCATCTGCAGCGCGGCGTTGGCGGAGGCCAGGTCCTCGCCGCGCAGCATGTCCTTGCGCAAGCCAGCACCGGCCGCGCCGAGCAGGTCGAACGAGGCCCCGTAGCAGAACGCGACCACGTAGATGAGCCACAGCTCCGCACGGGACCGCACGAAGATCAGCGAGAGCACGATCAGGGCCGTGATCGCGTTCACTGCGATCATCAGCGTCTTGCGCCGCACACGGTCGGCGAGGTGCCCGGCCAGCGGCGCGAGCAGGTTCGGCACCGCCAGGGCCAGGAACACGCCGCCCGCCGCGGCGTTACTGCCAGTCAGTGTCTTGGCCCAGATCCCGAGCGTGAGGTAGAGCGCGCTGTCGCCGAAACCGGATAGCGCCTGCCCGGCAAACAGCCGCCGGAACCGCCGATCGCGCAGTGCGCCGAGCAGTACGCCGAAGTCGCTAGCCATTTCCTGGCGACCGGCGAGGTCGAGCGGGATGCGCTGCTGTCGGCAACCGCCCGGTTCGCGGATTCGGTTCGGGCGGCCGGTACCGACGTGGTGATCGCTGACGCTCTCATGCCGTACGTGCCGTCCCTGCTGGCCATGGGACACAGCGAGCACGCCATCAGCGCGTTCATGGCCGGCCTGGCTGACATTCTGGCGCCGCTCCGGCCGGTCATGATCTTTCTGGACGGGGATGCCAGTCTCGCGTTGTCGCGGGCCGCGGCCCGGGAAGGACCGGGATGGCTGGAGTGGTACGTCGGCAAGCTCGCCCGGTATCAGGTCCAGCCGGAGGTTCACGATGTCGCATCGGCGGCGGAGTACCTGCGACGCGGGCGGGCAATTACGCTCAGCATCGCCGGCCGCCAAGACTGGGGTCTGGTCTTGATCGGGCAGGCAACGGAACTGACCCCGGCTGAGGTACTGCACACCGCCCAGCAAGGCCTGCACCAATGGCTGGCAAAGGTGCCGGGCTAGCCGTCGCGTGCGGCGACCTGATGCCGCCCTCAAGTCTGCTACGTCCTAGAACAACTCTGGCAACAAGCCCTCACCCAGCGCCTCGAACTAGCGCCCGGCTCAGCCGTCCCGCGCCTGGACCAGCTACTCAAAGAACACCAGCAGCAAACGACGCCTGCCTCTTATCCGTCACCTAGGTACTGTGCCCGGGCGTGCGCGGGTGCCGGGCGCCGTGGCGGATGGTGGGTTCAGCCTAGTCCGTCGTCGTAGATCAGCCATCGGCCGTGGCGGTGGACGAGGTCGTAGCACCAGTAATGCTCTCCGTCCGGGAAGGAACTGTCGCCCGTCCACGGGTGGCTGGAGTACCGGAATTCGGCGCAGACGTAGTAGGGCGGGCTGGTGGTGAAGTGCTGCACGGATTCGATCTTGATGGCGGTGATGCCGGCGGTGTCATTGAGCCAGAAGGCGGTGGTGGCCCTCTCGCCGAGGGCTGACAGCGCCTGCGCGGTGGTGTTGTCGTGGGCGTCCAGCGCGTGCAGGTAGGCCACCACGACCCGGCGCGGGGAAGCGTGCGGCGGCGGCACCGGGACAGCGTATTTCTGCCGCCACGGCCAGTAGTGCCACGCAGGCAGCCCCGCGAGGCACGCCAGGACCGCCGCGATCGCCAGGACGCGCATGCGCCGCCGGCTGCTCAGGGATGACAGCTCGCCAGAATGAGTCACGATCACCCATTATATCGGAGTCCGGTATATCGGCAATCTGTGCACCGGTCCTGGCCGCGGCCCGCGCGCTGCCCGGTGCCTCGATGACCGCACGGCACAAGGCAGGTGCCTGTACCGCTGATCAGCACAGTTCCGCCCGGACAACGCCCGCCTGACGTCAGTGCGTGCGGCGCGACCCGCTCTCGCGCCTATCCGGCACGCTGGAGAAAGCCGGGCTGGCGAAGCTGGCCACCGACCGCGTGACAGACCAGCAATGGCATCGCCCGCCAGGCAACCGCCAGAATCTGCAGGAGCCAACACGCATCCACCGGGTGATCAGCATTGGTCTAGGACCCGCACGCCGAGGGCTCGATCTGGCGCAAGGCCAGTCAATGTGGCTAACTATCTACTGACACGCATAAAGGTCCATCTGATCGTGCCGAGCTTTACCGCTTGAGTTGGCGCGGCGCCGAGTCTGCCAACGAAAGCCGAAGGAGTATCAATGAATGCTACGCTTTGGATCAGCGTGATCGCGGCAATCGCGACGTGCGCCGCTGCGGCGGCGGCCGTGCGTGGCCTGCGATACGCGCGGGGCCTTATTGACGTGGCTGTCAATGATAGGCAAGTAGATCGCGTATTGACATTGCACAAGGAAGTGACTACCGGTGAGATCGCAGCAGCCAGGAATCGATTCTCCGAACTGATGTACAGAGCAGGCGAGGAGGCGTTTGGGCCGAGGAAATGCTGGCGCCCGGATTGGGAATCCCTGGTGCCACCTAATCCGGCTGTCGCATCCAGCCTGATTCACTCTAGGTTCCTGAGAGCCCTCACGGAACTCGCAATGTGGATGGAAGGCAAAGACTGGCGAGGCGATCCGCGAAATGCTTATCGGAAGGTACCAGAGGAAAGCTTCCCTGGCACCGAGGACCAAGTCCCGCGTCCTACAGTGTCAACATTGCGGGCAACAGCCACGATCCGACCGGCGGGCTCGGTGGCTCCGCGAACGGGTAAACCTCGGCAGACCGTCCGATCGCGTCTGACCCGTGCAGGCAAAATCCCAAGGCGTGCGGAACCTCGCATCTGGTTAGGTAGCGAACGTGGATGTTTCGCAGATGACCAGCAGTGACGTCGACGACGTCGCACGCCTGATCAACCACTCCGTACGTGAACTTTCGGTTACTGCGACTGGCCGGTGCTCGGCCAACGATCGGTCCGCAGCTGCGGCGACCCGTGCGGTGATCCGCCCTTCGAGCCGATGAACCAGGGCACCCATCCCGAAGAGCTGCCGGCCGAGGTCCTGGACGACGTGGCCAGCGTGGTCGGGGCAGAGGTCACTCTTCTCAGTCGCCTACCCGGAGGCCTCGATGTGGGTGCCATGCGCGTGCAGTTGGCCGGAAGGGCAGATGCAGTGCTCAAAGCATGGCCCCGGGCACACCCCAGCCACCTGGACGAGACGTTGCGAGCCCAGAGAGTGGTCGAGCACATGCGCAGGCGCGGCTATCCCACCCCGGCCTGGCTCGGAGTGGGGGCCACAGCCACTCATGTATGGCATCTGATGGACTTCGTTGACGCGGCTCCCGTGCCAGAGCTGACCCCGTCCCTCGTTGAGCAGCTGATGGAGATCATCGAACTCCAGGCTGGCCAAGCCTCCGAGCCCTACGACCACTGGTCGTACGCCTGGCGGCTCGCCACCGGTCAGGAATCCGGTCAAGACTTGGCTCCGAGTTTGTCGAGGGCTGTCGCCGGGCTTTCGGGGTATTCCTCCGTGGTGTCGGCCTTGGTCGAGCGCCTGCGGCTCGTGTGTGCCGACGTCCCGCCACCACGAGAGGCACCGGACATGGTCCATGCCGATCTCAAGCCCGACAATGTCCTGGTCCGTGACGGAGCGGTGGTGGCGGTCGTGGATATCGGGAACGCAGGTAGCGGCACGCGGGCGACTGATCTCACCACCCTCCAGTGGCACACCTTCCAGGATCCGCTGGACGGTGTCCGAAGGCGGCTGTGGACGAGAATCCTCGCCCTGGTCGGCTGGGAGGGGGCGGCGGTGCTCGCAGCGACACAGATCCTCCTGCAGCTCGAGTGGCCCATCCGTCTCGGGCGCCACGATGTCGTTGCGGGGGTGGTCAAGCGCGGCCATCGCGCCCTTGACGAGCTGAACGCGCTTCGCTAACTGTCGACGTGTTCCGACGCAGCTCACGCAAGATCGTCGACGGCGACCCGGCGAACGCGGCGAGCTCCACCCTGGAGATCTCGTGGCGCTGGTCGGCGGCAACGGCGCGAGCAACTCGACGCTCGTGAAGCTGCTCCTGCTTTTCTACGACCCCGGCACCGTCGCGCCCACCACTACACCCTCAATCCGGAAGAGCCGGTAAACCAGCTGAGCGGGCCGGGCGTCCTATTGCCGGGAGCTATCGCGCTGTTACGTTCAGCCGGCCAGGCTCCCCGATGACGATGGGGTGTGGTGCCCGATAGGCGCGGATACTCGACTTCGGATGGCAGGCCGCGGGCTGCTGGCAGCGGCCGCACTGGCCGGCCTGGCCGGGCT
The DNA here is from genome assembly GCA_963769145.1 of uncultured Actinomycetota bacterium. Taxonomy (GTDB): domain Bacteria; phylum Actinomycetota; class Actinomycetes; order Streptosporangiales; family Streptosporangiaceae; genus Chersky-822. The sequence goes on along the minus strand of CAVYKS010000004.1, from coordinate 409,635 downwards.
GGGGGCGGCCGCCGTCCCGGCTGCGGCGTCCTCCCTCACCGCGCCAGGGATTCATGCCGTCCGCCCGGCTCACGGTGCGGCCGGGACGAAGGTGACCATCACCGGGTCCGGGTTCACCGGGGTCACCGCGGTCCGGTTCGCCGGGGTGGCGGCGGCGTTCAAGGTGCGCTCGTCGAAGATCACCGCGCGGGTGCCGGACATGCCGTCGGCGGCCGGCCGCATCACGGTCAGCACCCGGGCCGGGACGGCCACCAGCCGGTCCCGGTTCACGGTGACCCCCCGGGTGGTGCTGTCCCCGACGACCGCGCCGCCCGGCTCAGTGGTGACGGTGTCCGGCACCGGGTTCGGGACCCTGGAGGGGACGGACATCTTCATGGGCACCGCCGATGAGGCGCTGGCCGGCACCAGCACGGCCGGCAGCTTCGGCCCGATCCGGGTCACCATCCCCGCGACGGCTGTCCCCGGCACCGCGTGGATCTCGGCCGAGGGCCGCCACACCCGCCTGTTCACCCAGGCCGCGTTCACCGTGAACACCAACTGGGCCCAGTTCCGCTTCTCCGCCACCCGCACCGGAACCAACCCCTTTGAGAACGTGCTCTCCACCTCCAGCGTCACCCGGCTCAGTCAGGACTGGACCTTCACCACCGGGAGCCCCGTCGGCTCCTCCCCGGCGGTGGCCAACGGCATGGTCTACATCGGCTCGGACAACCACAACGTGTACGCCCTGAACGCCGCCACCGGCGCCCGGCGGTGGACCTTCACCACCGGGAGCGCCGTCGACTCCTCCCCGGCGGTGGCCAACGGGGTGGTCTACATCGGCTCGGACGACCACAACGTGTACGCCATCAAGGCCGCCACCGGCGCCAGGCTGTGGCGCTTCCGCACCGGGCGCATCCTCGACTTCTCCGCCCCGGCGGTGGCCAACGGGATCGTCTACATCGCCGCCTTCGACAACAACGTGTACGCCCTCAACGCCGCCACCGGCGCCCGGCTGTGGACCTTCACCTCCACGGGCCTCTTCGACGCCACCCCGGCGGTGGCCAACGGGGTGGTCTACATCGCCTCCGACGACAACAACGTGTACGCCCTGAACGCCGCCACCGGCGCCACGGTATGGAACTCCACCATCGGGGCCTCCACCGGGTCCTCCCCGGTGGTAGCCAGCGGGGTGGTCTACGTCGGCGCGGACGACGGCAACGTGTACGCCCTCAACGCCGCCACCGGCGCCCAGCTGTGGACCTTCACCACCGGGAACGTCGTCCGATCCTCCCCGGCGGTCGCCAACGGGATGGTCTACATCGGCTCGGAAGACGGCAACATGTACGCCTTCGGCCTGCCCGGCGGGACCGCCACCCCGGCCCGCCCGAACCGGAACAGCCTTCACCCCGACTACAACCTCCCCAGCAGCGCTAACGCCCCTGCCTGGCAGGGACCGGCTCGCGCGGACAGGGCTCGCCCTGGGCGCGCGAGCCGGCGCAACGCCGACCTTCACGCCGACACCGCCGCCAAGGCGCTCAGCGCCGCGCTCGACCGGATGATCTGCGCGCGTCCAGGACACAACCCGATCAGCAAAGCGACCGCCCCGACTCGGCAGGGGCGAGCCGCGCGGCGAAGACAGATGGGCAAGATCGCGGCAAGGTCATCACATCGACTGCCGTGCCATACAGAACTGGCCGATCCGCAGTGACAATATGGGAGCCATGACCGCCGTTTTCGTCCATGGAGTGCCCGAGACCCCTGCCGTCTGGCATGGCCTGCTGGCTGCGCTTGACCGCCCTGACACAGTGGCACTGTCGCTCCCCGGGTTCGACAGCGCCCGGCCGGCCGACTTCGGAGCGACGATGGACGAGTACGCCGACTGGCTCGTGGCACAGCTCGAACGCCTCGGAGACCCGGTCGATCTCGTCGGACACGATTGGGGCGGCGGCTTCGTGGTCCGGGTGGTCTCGACCCGGCCCGAGCTGGTCCGATCCTGGGTCACCGACGCCGCCGGCATCGGCGACGTCGAGTTCGAGTGGCACGACTTCGCTAAGCTCTGGCAGGCGCCAGGGGCCGGGGAAGACTTCTGGGACCAGCAGCTAGCGGCATCGGCGCAGGAGCGGGCCGGTGTCTTCCAGATGTTCGGGGTGCCCGAGGAGCCGGCGCTCGACCTGGCATCGCACATCACCCGCACGATGGCTGATTGCATCCTGGACCTCTACCGTTCGGCCGTGGACGTCGGAAGGCAGTGGGGCCCGGATTTCGCCGCCATCCCAGCCCCCGGATTGGTGATCATCCCCAGCGAGGATCCCTTCCTGAGCGCGGCCTCGGCGGCCAGGGCCGCCACGCGGGCCGGCGCCAGTACGGCCGCCCTCGACGGGGCCGGTCACTGGTGGATGCTCCAGGACCCTGCCCGAGCGGCGGCCATCATGCGCGAGTTCTGGGCCACCCTAGCCTGACGCCACCCCGGCCCGGAACCGGCCCATTGGCCGGGGTGGCCGGCCCGGCGACGCCATGCGTCAACTCGCGGTTGACGATCCGTCGCGCGTCAACGTAAGGTTGACGCATGACGATTCCTCACGTACGGCTCGGCGACTTGATAGAAGCGATCGAGAAGACGCACTCAAGCCCGCTGGACCAGCTCACCGACGCCGTGATCGCCGCCGAGCACCTCGACGAGGTGGCCGACCACCTCATCGGCCACTTCGTCGACCAGGCTCGCCGCTCAGGCGCCTCGTGGACCGAGATCGGTCGGCGGATGGGCGTGACCAAGCAAGCGGCGCAAAAGCGCTTCGTCGGCAAGGAGCCCCCGCCTGCCCTCGATGACGCCCACGGGTTCAGCCGTTTCACTCCGCGCGCCCGCAACGTCGTAATGGCCGCCCAGGAGGCGGCGCGCGCCGCGGGCAGCGCCGAAATCACGCCTCCGCACCTGCTGCTCGGCCTGCTCAGCGAGCCGCACGGGCTCGCCGCGCAGGCCATCGTGGCGCAGGAGGTGACGCTGGACAGCGTCCGTGATGCCGTCGCCCGCACGCTGCCGCCCCCCGGCAGCCAGGCGCCGCCGCCCCTGATCCCCTTCGGCGCCCAGGCCAAGCAGGCCCTGGAACTTACCCTCAAGGAAGCTCTGCGGCTCGGCCACAACTACGTCGGCACCGAGCACCTCCTGCTCGCCCTGCTGGACCAGGACGCCGGCCAGGGAACGCTCGCCAGCCTCGGCCTGCGCAAGGCAGCCACCGAGGAATCGATCGCCGCCGCCATCAGCGCCGCCGCCAAGCCCGCATCACCGAACTGACAATCCGCAAGTCAGCGTCCCGCGAACTTCACTGAGAACAAATCATGACCGAGCCCGCTCACTCTCCGTAATCGCCACGATCAAAAAGAACGGCGCGCCCATCTGGCTCGGTCTGGCGCTGGTTGGCGTCGTACCGCCGGGCTATAGGGCCGCGACAGCATGAGCCCTTCTGCACGACCGAGTCTGGGCAGATCGGCGGAGCCGAAGCCCGCCAGACGGCATGGCTTCAAGTGAATGACGTTCGCGAGAGCGATATGGAATGGATGCTGATAACTGTTACAGTTGCGCGGTGTCTCGACGGGACTATCGTGCACTGGTACAAGGATTTCCCGGCCGGCTCCGACAATCCTTCGGGCCGTCGCAAAAGTGGCGAGCAGCTGTCATCGAGCCCGCGCGTGGTTATGACGCATTCGTTTCGTACAGTCATAGAGACAACGTGGACCTTGCCGCAAGTCTTCAGCGCGGTCTTGAAAAGACTGGCAGGCCCTGGTACAAGATACGCGCGCTGCGGATATTTCGTGACAAGTCCAGTCTGGCCGTGACCGCCGCCTTGTGGCCGGAGATCGAGAAAGCACTAGCGGACTCGGCTTGGTTTGTGCTTATGGCATCGCCTGATGCCGCTGTTTCGAAATGGGTTGACCGAGAGGTCCGATGGTGGCTTGACCACCGATCCGCTGACCGGATCCTGATCGTGCTGACTAGCGGAATCCTGGAATGGCATGCGGGCGATTTCAGCGCTCGTTCTACAGCGATACCTCCCGCGCTGCGGGAGGCCTTTACCGCCGAGCCGCTTTGGGTGCCTGCTCAGCGTGACAGTGATGACGCGGTCGCTGGGGTCGGAGCTGCGATCATGCAGGTCCCGAAGGACCAGTACATGGCTGACGCGATCCGCGAGCACCGGCGCACCATGCGCCTGGCGGGAGGCGCTATCGCCGGGCTGGCTGTCTTGCTGGCTGCGGCAGTCATCGGGGCGCTAATTGCCGTGACGCAGCGGGCTAACGCCATCGCTCAAGAGAATATCTCGCTGTCGAGGCTGGTCGCGGCGACGTCGGAGAACGAGCAGTCCACGGACCTGCGGCTCGCGCTGCTGCTGGCCGTCGAGGCCTACCACATCAACCCGGACACGCAGACACTCGCCGCGCTGATGCAGGCGGACACGGCAGTGCCCGCGCTGGTGCGGTACCTGCCGGCTGGAGGCAGGGTGACCAGCCTCGCCGCTAGCCGGGATGGCAAGGCGGTCGTTGCCGGGCTTGCCGGCGGCCAGGTCGTCCGCTGGCAGTTGCCGGATCCGCGTCCTGAGACGCTATTCAGGCTGCGATCCGCGGTCTTGAGCCTGGCTGTTAGCGCAGACGGCGCGCAGGTCGCCGCGGCTGATGGCAAGAAAGCCAGCGTTTGGCAAGCGGCCAAACCGGCGTTCCGGGTTTCGGTTCCCGATCAGGAAGGAGCCGATCTGGTCGCATTGTCGCCGTCTGGGCGGACGCTGCTTGTCCACGCGTCCGGGCGAGCGGGCCTATCCGGATCGATCGTCGTGGTCAGCCTGCCAACCGGGCGAGTCCGGGCGATCCACGCTGACCCCGCAGATTCCGCGACCGAGATCGTGATGCCTTCAGACGTGAAGGTCATGTTGCAAAGTACCGTCAGCGGCTTCTGGCAGTGGCGGACCATGCCGACTTGGCGGATCTTGTCCAGCGACAAGCGCGGCTCTCCGATCGGAGTTGCTGAAAATGGTCCTTACACGTCGGGCGACGGGCAGTTCTTTACCGCTACGAACGCGGCCGGCACGATTCAGGTGTGGCCGACGTCCGGCATAAACCGGGTTAATGCGCCATTCACCGCGCAAGCTCCGGTCAGTTATCCGGGATCAACAGCGCTGAGTTATGACGGCACCGAGCTCGCCACGACCGAAGGCGGTGTCATCTATGTGACACCGGTCGCACGGGCGGGTGCTCCGCGCGCCGCCGCGGTGCAGCTGGCAGGCAACGGCAGCATCAACCTCAACGGTCTGAGCTTCCTCGGTGACGGTTCTCACCTGATCTCGGCGACCGGCAGCGCGGTAGCAGTCTGGAGCCTGCGGCAACCTGACCGGCTGGCGCGCGCAGAACCGGCACGCGTAGCTCTGTCCTGCTCAGCCTGCCACGGCCCGGAAGTGGCTATCTCGCCGAACGGAGCGTGGGTCGCCATGGTCACGCCCGCCGAAGGTTCAGCGGTCGTCCAGCCGCTACCGGGAATCGCCGGGCGCGCCGAGGTCATCTCAGGAAACCCAACCGGCGGCCCGATCTACGGCCCGCCGCTCTGGCAAAGCGATGGAACGCACGTCATCCTGCCGTACGCCGGGCCGGCCGCCCATCTGCAAAGCCTGGGCAGCGCCGATTCGTTCGCACTAGGGCTGCCGCTCCCCGATCAAACCGCGATCGCCGATGCGCGCTCGGCTAACGGGAAAAACCTGATAATCGTCAGCGCGACCGGGGGCGTATACCAGCTGAACGCCGGGGACGGAAGCCTTATCCGGACGGGGCCGCGGCGAGGTCCGCCGCTTATCGCGGCCGACGCCTCCGACAATCTGCCGGCTGCGATTGACCCGGCGGACGGCATCGTAGCCCTGGCGAGCAGCAGGACAGTAACCATTGTCCGCATCGCGGACGACAAAGTAGTCGGTCGCGTGCACGCGCCGAGTGTGACTTCTGTCGCCTTCGGCGGAAGCAAGCTGCTGGTGCAACTGCAAAACGGAAACCTTCAGATATGGAATTACCTGGGCACCAAGCTTGAGCTGACCATCGCAGGCGATCCAGGATACCTATGGCCGCCGGTAGCCAATCAGAACGGCACTCTCGTCGCGCGGCAGCGGGTCAACGGCTCGATCGTCATCGACAGCCTGCTCAGCGGCACCACACTCGACACACTCAGCACGCCGTCAGACTCGGGCAAACTCCTTAGCGGCACCGCGTTCGCGCCCGACAGCGGCGAACTGATAGCTGTCACCGACGGTTACGGCCTCGGCCCAGGCACACTGATCGACCGCAATCTCAGCGGAAAAGCACTCGCCGCAGCAGCGTGCAAAGCCGCAGGCGCACGCCTCACCCGCGCCGAGTGGCGGACATACATCGGCACTGCACCTCCGGCATTCCTCGCCTGCCAAGCGTTAAGGCCGGTTCCGGTGCGCGGTCAGGTGCAGGTCAGGCTGGCTGGGGCGGTGGCGCCGGTGGTGTCGGTGGCGGTGAAGCCGAAGGTGGTGGAGGTGCCGGCGGTGAGGGTGCCGTTGTAGGGCATGTTGTTCGCGGTAACGGCCTGGCCGGACTGGGTGTAGCTGGCGTTCCACATCTGGTTGATTTTCTGGTCGCCGGGGAAGGTCCAGGCGGCGGTCCAGTTGCTGATCGCTGCCGGGCCGGCCGTCACGGTGATCTGGGCCTGGAATCCGCCGGTCCAGCTGTTGACGATGGTGTAGGTGGCGGTGCAGGCGCCGCCGCCAGTGCGGGCGGGGGCGATGGTCCAGGTGAAGCTGGCGGTGCCGGAGGCTCCGGTGCCGTCCTGAGCTGTCAGGCTCACGTTGTAGGTGCCGGCCGTGGTCGGGGTGCCGGAGATGAGGCCGGTGGCGGAGTTGACCGACAGGCCGGGCGGCAGTCCGGAGGCGGTGTAGGTCAGGGTCTGGCCGGATGCGGAGTCGCTGGCCTGGGCCTGGAGGCTGGCCGGCGTGCCGGCGGTGCCGGACTGGTTGCCGGGGCTGGTGACGGAGACCGTATTACCCGGCGTTCCGCTGTTGATGGCGACGGTGAAGGAGCTGGTGGTCAGGCCGGTGCCGCCTTGCCAGAGCTCGAATCCGGCTTCGACGTCGATGAGCCAGCAGGATCTGGGCATGTAGCCGCGGTTGATGGCGTCCTGGGCGAGCTGGCCGATGTCGAGGTTGCTGACCGAGGTGGCGCCGCTGGTCATCGTGTAGGAGACGGTGTTCCAGGTGCTTTGCGCGCCTTCCCAGACGTTGTAGCTGTGGCCGCCGATGCTGACGTTCGCGGCGACCTGGGAGCCGAACGGCTGGACCGGGCCGTTGTGGTTGAGCCAGACCATCAGCTCCAGGCAGTTCGGCTGCCCGGTGGTGGTCGATGCCTGGTTGAACCAGATGTCGTAGGCGACGTCGTAGTCGCTGCTGCCGCCCGGCTGGGTGGTGCTCCAGCTTGTGGTGACTTTGCCGGTCGTGAGGTTCGACGCCTGGATCGGGGTGGCGGTCAGCCCGCCAGAGCTGCACTTGCCCCAGTGGCAGCCCTGGTAGATCGACGGGTAGCCGCCCGGGGCGCCGCTGGTGCTGTTGGAGATCGAGGAGTTCGCGACGGTGAAGTCCGTGCCGCCGTCGGTGCTGATGCACTCGGCGGCGCTGGAGTTCCACTCGTTGTTCTGCACGATGTAGGTGCCGCCGCCGGCCGGTGCCGTCTGCGACTGGCACACCGTCGTGGTGGCCGCCATCGCGCCCGGGGCCAGGCCCGCCCCCAGGGCGGCCGTGGCGGCGGCCATCAGCGCCGCGACCGCGAGCCTCAGCGCGCGTTTCTCGCCAGGAAGCCGGGGACAAGGTCGTTGCCGCATGAGGCACACGCTAGTAACCAGCGGCCTCAGCGCAAGATTTCGTGCTGGCAATCGCGCATAGCTGCAGGTCACCGCCACGGTCAGGGCATGAAACTTTCGCTCATGAGACAAACGGGCCCTACCGAGAAACCCCGGCGCATCCCGCTGATGGCGTGAGCTGAGCGGCCTGGCACACGCTCGCCGCGCTGGCCCCGCCACGGTGCCGGTTGTGGCAGTGAAAGAGCAGGCTGTGGGGCCCGGCGGGGCGGTTGGTCCAGATGAGCCCGGTGCCTGGCGGCATGCTGCGCCAAGCAGGCCTGCTACCACGCCCACCTGCTTCGCTGTAACGGGCCGGGCCAGATCTGCGAGGTATGCGTTCTCGTCGTGACTGACGGCGATCCGGCTTCTGGGGGCGAAGCCGCGTTTCGTTGCCTGGCTGGTTGACGGTGCCGACCTCTGAATCTACTGTTTACCTATGACTATAGATGAAGGGTCTAATCGCACTGGTGTTCTGGCGGCTGGCGCTGGGCCTGGTTCGCCGATTGGGTTCAGGCTGGAGGCCCAGTCGGGCGTTCCCACTTACCTGCAGCTCGTGCACCAGGTGGAGCGGGCTCTCCGGCTCGGCTACCTCCAGGTCGGCGACCGGCTGCCGACCGTGAAGGAGGCCGTCGAGTCGCTGGCGATCAACCCGAACACGGTGCTGAAGGCCTACCGCGAGCTTGAGCACCGCGGGCTGGCGGCCGGACGCCCTGGCCAGGGCACTTTCATCCGGGGCACGCTGCGCCAGGCCGGGCTGATCGAGCAGGCCGCGTTGCGCAAGAGCATGCTGAGCTGGCTGGCCGAGGCGGATGGGGCCGGCCTTGACCCGGAAGGGATGACGGCGCTGTTCGCGTCCTCGCTCCAGGATTTTCTTGATCGCCGCGGCCAGCAGCCCGGCGGCCGCGGCGCTCGCAGTGCGGGCACCCGGGTCGGTGAGGTCGCGTGAACGTCATCGAAGGCTGCCGGGTTTCCAAGCGCTATTTCCGTACCTGGGCGCTGCGGGACTGCAGCGTCGCGATCCCGGCTGGGCGCGTGGTCGCGCTTGTCGGCCCCAACGGCGCGGGCAAGACTACGCTGCTGAACCTGGCCGCGGGCTTGCTGCGGCCGACGTCGGGGACGCTGAGCGTGCTCGGCGGGCTGCCGCCCGGCTCGGACCCGGCGCGGGCCGGGATCGGCTTCGTTGGGCAAGACGGCGCGCTCTACCGGCACCTGCCCGCAGGGGACATGCTGGAGCTGGCCAGGAAGCTGAACCTGAGCTGGGATGGCCCGATCGCCAAAGCCAGGCTGGCTGAGATCGGCATACCCCTTGACCGCAGGGTAGGCGCGTTGTCTGGCGGCCAGCGGGCGCAGCTGGCGCTCACGATCGCGCTGGCTAAGCGGCCCGCGCTGCTGGTGCTGGACGAGCCGATGGCCAGCCTCGATCCGGTGGCCAGGCACGACTTCGCGGCCGCCGTGATGGCCGCGGTGGCCCAGGACGGCGTGTCAGTTGTTTTTTCCACGCACGTGATTTCTGAGCTTGAGCCGGTGGCCGATTACCTGATCGTGCTGAACCAGGGTCAGGTGCAGGTCGCCGCCGCGGTCGATGGCTTGCTCGCGGCGCACCGGATCCTGACCGGCCCGTCCGCCGAAATTCCGCTGCCTGAAATAGGCTTCACGGTGCTCACGGCCCGGCAGGCTCATGCGCAGACTCACCTGCTGGTCAAGACCACCGCGCCGGGCCAGCCGACCCCGGCCGGGTGGCTCAGCGAGCCGGCCGGCCTGACCGAGATCGTGCTCGCCTACCTGCGCGACCCGGCGTCCACCGCGCTGCCGGTCCCGGTCATGGCGAGGGCAGGCCTGGGCGAGCCGGCATGACGACACTCACGTCACCTCCCGGGCGCCAGCGGCCGGGCCGGGCGGACGGCCCAGGCTGGCGCGATCTTGGCTGGGTCGCCTGGCGCCAGCACCGGACGGGCTACTGCGCTGCCATCGCCGGGCTGGCGGTCACCGCCGTGATCGTCGGAGTTGCCGGGGCTGACCTGCATCGGACCTGGGCATGGCCCAGGTCGGCCCAGACACTAGGCGAACTCGTCTTGCTGCTGCAGCTCGTCCCGTTGCTCGCCGGGGTGTTCATTGGCGCGCCGCTGCTGGCCGGTGAGGCCACCAGCGGCACGATGCGGTTCGTGTGGACTCAAGGCATCGGTGTCCGTCGCTGGCTGATCGCCCAGGTGATCCCCGCCGCCGTCGTCCTAGTCCTGGCCGGCGCCGGGCTCGGCTTGCTGTTCCGCTGGAGCGCCGCCCCTTACCTGACCGACCACTTCGCGTGGGGTGGCCGGTTGTTCCCGCTCAACCCGCTGCCCTTCGCCGGCTGGCTGGTTTTCGGGTTCAGCCTCGGCACCGCGCTGGGTGGCCTGATCAGGAAGGTCGTACCGGCCTTGGCCGCCACCGTTGTCGGCTACCTGGCCACGCTCGCCGGAGCCGCGTCCTGGCGCACCCACTACCTGCCGCCCCTGTCCCTCCGGCTCGCCGGCTCATCGGTCTGGCAGCGGGCCTGGGCGCTCGGCGTCCCTGGCACCGTCGACAAGCTCAGTGGCTGGCTCGGCTGGCCCGATGGACGGCGGCTCAGCGTGGCCGACGAATCCCGGCCGACACGGTGGCTGGCGGCGCATCACATCAAGGTCTGGATTACCTACCAGCCCGCCAGCCGGTTCGGCACCTTTGAGCTGATCGAGTTCGGCTGGCTGATCACCGCGTCCGCGGCGCTGCTGGCCGCCGCCCTGGTGCTGGCCCGCCGTCCCGCCGCCGGCCGGCCGCTGCGCGGCCTGGTTCGGCTGCCCGTCATGACCCGCCCGGCCCTGCCCGCACCCTTCCGCAGCCCGCCCGGCCGCGCCAGCCTGACCTGGACCGCGTGGCGCCAGCACCGGCTCACGATCCGGATCATGCTCGCCGCATTCGCGGTCAGCGCGGTCTTCCTCAGCGTGACCGGACTGCGAACCCGCCTCACCTACGATCGGTACCGCAGTGACGGCTGCATCGTTCATTACCAGGCGACCGCCTGCTGGCACCTTCTCGGGCAGATGAATGACATCACCTGGATCATCAGCCTGCTGCCCTGGATCGCCGGCGTCTTCATCGGCGCGCCGCTGATCGCCGGCGAGTTCGAGGCCGGCTCTTTTATTTTCGCGATGACCCAGGGTGTCAGCAGACGCCGCCAGGTCACCGCGATGCTGCTCCTGCTCGGCGGCATCGTGGGCGTCGGCAGCTGCCTGCTCGCCGTCCTCGCCATCTGGTCGAAGAACCCATCGCATCTCGTCGCGACCGGCTCCTACCGAGGCGTCAGCTATTGGTCGGCGGGCTACTTCGGGATCACTCCCGTCGTGCTCCCCGCCGTGGCCCTGCTCGATTTCTGTGTCGGGGTCGCGCTCGGCGCGCTGATCCGGCGCACGGTGCCCGCGATGGCCGCGACCGCTATCGCCGTTCTGGCCATCACCTCGCTGACCACCGGCTTCGGCGTCACCAATCACGGCGACGCGCCCTACGGCCGGCTGGCCGCGGCGCTGCTGCGGATCGACACCGCCACCATGCGAGCCCAGCCCAACCTGTGGGATGGCCCGGTCGGAATGGTCGACAACGGCCGCACCATCGTCATCGCCGAGTACTACCAGAACGAGCCGCCCTACCAGGACCACAACAAGGCTGAGTCGACCTACTACTACCCGGCCGGCCGGTCCGGCCCCCAAGACGCCGTCTGGGTCGCCGGCTGGTTCGCCGGCCCGCACGGCCACCTAAACGCCCGCGCGACCCAACAGATATTCGACCGGCTACCGCATCGCAAATTTGCGCTCTCCGCGCAGCCAATAACCTGGTTCGACCACTGGCTCGCCGCCCGCGGCATCAGCTACCGGATCGCCTACCAGCCGGCCAGCCACTACTGGCTCATCCAGGCCCTGCTCGCCGCGATCCTGCTCACGCTGGCCGTGCTCACCGGCTACGGCACCATCCTGCTCAGCCAGCGCAACGGCAGCCCGGCAGCCAGCAAGCGCCGCCAGGCCGCAATCACCTAGCAGCGAACCGAAACGCCGCCACCAGCCAGAGCCTGGCAACCGGACGGCAACCAGCCCAGGACAAGCCAGACGCTGCCAAGCCCCAATCCAGAAAGCCACTCTCACGCCAACGCCAACGCCAACCTAATGCATTACCAGCACCCCAGACCGAACCGCAGGGCTGCGTCAAACGGGCGACCCGGTATGGTCCGCCATCAACCATCTCCCCGTACGGCTAGAAATCCGATCACCGCAAGATGCACAACTACTCATGACTCAATGTCGTTTGCTCGGCGCGCTGCGGACGGATGGGCCGGCCGGTGACTTGCCGGACTGCGGCCGGTCGTGCCGCGGCCCGGGTCAGATGGCCGGGCAGCGCAGCGGGCTGTGCCGTCACGCAGACGTCGATGGCGGATGGCGGTGATGTAAATGCCGGGTGCGTCGCGGCGTGGCGTGCCGGTATGTTGCCGCGGTGCCCGAACGGGAACTGCCGAGTGCCGAACTGGCGGCCGACCTCGAAGACGGGGTTCGGCAGTCTTCCTGGAGTTCGCCGCTCCCGCTGACCACGCCCCGGCCCGGCGGGTCGCCGCGCAGTGGCGGGAAGGGGCGGGCGATGCGTAGTTCGGAGAGGTACGCATCGGCGCGGGTTCTACTTGACATGACCGGACTTAGCACCCAGCGTTCTAACGTTGTGGTGTCGTCATATCTGCTGGAGTCGCGGTATGCCCAGCAGTTCAGGACCTCGATCTTACGACCGTTTCTACAGATCCGCTATCGATTATTGGAGCAATCGAAGGAGCCGGCTCGTCACTTGCTGCTCGCCATTCAGGTGTCTTCTCCAGAGCTACTCTGAATGACGAAGCGTCTACGAACCTCTTCGTGATGTCGGCGACAAGCACACGCGAAAGAACTGCTCGAAACTCGGGAGAGACTCGGAGCGCGTCCAGCGGCACTTCGGCGGTCGACATAATAGCCCGCATAAGACCAAGGCCTTCCTTGCCTTCCCAGGGACTCCTTCCCACAAGGCAGTAATACAAGACAAGCCCGAGCGAATAAAGGTCAGCTCTTTCATCCGCCAGATCTCCTTGGATTACCTCTGGAGCCATGTACATCGGAGTGCCTACGAATCCACCGATTCCAGTAATCGTAGTGTCCGGTTCAACCGGCTTGGCGATTCCCAAGTCTATGATCACCGGCCCGCGCTGGGGGTGCAGGATGATGTTGCCTGGCTTGAGGTCCAGTCGAATGACCTTCTTGTTGGCCAGGTAAGTTAGCCCCTCGGCCAGTGCGTGGCCTACGTCGGCTGTCGCTTCTGGTGACAACGGACCGCCCGACTGCACTACCTGGCTCAGTGTGGAACCTTCCAAAAGCTCCATGATCAAGGCTGGGCTTCCGTCGGGGCTCTCGATCATGCCGTGAGCCTGAACAACGTGAGGATGTGCAAGCTGAGTCGCGATCTCGGCCTCGCGGCGTATCCGAGCCTGGGCCTGCGGGTTGTCTTTCATTGACGAAAGGAGAACCTTGACTGCAACGCGCTGACCAGTCAGCCGATCCTCAGCCGCATAAACCGAGCCCATTCCACCTTGCCCAACGAGTTCCAGCAACTCGTAGCGATCCCCGATGACACGAGGCGGTCCAGCGGCCCGCAGCTGTGGCGACGTCAACCCGGGTTGCTCCTGTGGAGTTGCGACAGGTACCACCAGCGATATATCAGCGGAAGCTCTCTCCGATTCGTGCTGAACCGCGAATCCATACAGAGCGGCCCGGACGTCCTCAGCAAGCCGGTATATCTTATCCCGAGATTCAGGAATGTCACCGATAATTGTCTGATTAGGATTGTTGTCACGTATTATCTCAAGGATTCCGCGTTCGGCTAGATGATCGAGAAGATTATCAACGTTGCGCCGGGAGATTCGGAGCAACGGGTTCAAACTCGCCTCGCCGTCGTCACGTATCACATCAGCTGCGCTGAAGGGATCGCGGCTTTGGATCACCCAATCCACTATGTGATAGCCGCTGAGCCGCCAGCGATCCTCATCGATTGCCACCGGGAACAAATATCCGCGACCCTGGTCGAAATACTCGCGGAGAATTTCTTCCAGCCGGGCGTAGAATTTCACTCTCTCGACACCGGCAGCATCTATCCGCAATGCTGGGCCCCGCTCGTTCCATTCCACGAAGTCATTAAATTCAACCAACAGGCGACGCAGGACCCCGCGTCCCTTGAATCGGAGATACTGAGTAAGCAACTGCAACTGATCGTTACCAGTATCGGCTCCCGGTGTTACCGAGTCGGCGACAAGAACCTCGGCAGCATTCCAGCTGCACGGCACGTATATTCTCCACCCAAATACACTCTCGTATACGCCATTGCCGCGGGCAGTGTCCCGAACTGCTCGATCATGCAGATCAGGGCCGGCCACAACCAGAAAATGCGCCCCAGAAGTGGTCAAAACATTCTTCATCCCGCCAAGCAGGTCGTCGATGACAGCCAGGCCCCCTTCACCACCTGTCAGTTTGTCGACCTCGTCAAGTATCACGACCAGACGCAGATGCGAAGGCTGCTTAGCTGGCCGCCTCCAGAGCCAGCGCAGGGTGAATTTCCGCCGAGCAGCCATCACGAGCTCATGGCTTACCATAGCGACAATACGCATTAGATCGTGCTCAGCATCGGTCTCTGAATAAGCCAGGAACGCCGCCTCTGTAGCAAGCGATTGATTTCGTTGACCAGAAAAAGAAATTTTGGGAAGAACGAAGTCAGTTATCGCCGCCATACTTCTCGAAGACCCGGGCCCAAGCTCGACTCCGATGGACTTCTGCAGAGCTTCCGATTGTGATTGCTTGAAAGACAAGGAGGTGCGCATGTAGGCGACAAGCAGAGCATTCCTGACCTGAGGCGAAAGCCGGGCAAATATACCAGAATCGTTCAGCGCCTCGAAAACCCTACGGACTATGGCAAATAGTAGCTTTTCTGTACTTGTCGACCGGGCTACGCTAATATATACTGGAAGCACCAACTCTGAGGGCGCCGAATGCGCAACGATCTCATCGAGGGTTCGCTTAACTAGGGTGGTCTTACCAACGCCCCGAAAGCCAGTGATCAGGAAAGTTCCGCCGCGAGAGTGCAGGAGCCGACTTCGGAGCTCAGCTTTCAGCTGCTCACTTCCGAGTTCGGGCAGCGCATCTTCGCTGGCTGACAACGGCTCATGCACGTAGCGGAACGATGGCTTCAGCTGAGCATCCAACAATGGGCCTTCCTAGTGTCCTGAGTCGTTAATTCCTTGGCAGCAAGGCACCGGGGAGCCATCGGGTCCCGGCTTGTTCCAGTCCCGGGTCCAGTTCGCCGGTAACCTGCGTGCCTTGTCCTAGAGTCAGCGCCCTGCCATGGCGGGTTACCACGAACTTCCGACTCAGGACATTAGAACATGTCTCCCTTGCAAGACCCACGCCGATGCATGGTCCCGGAACTACGATACCGCTCCATACCTTTCTGGTCACACGGCAGGGATCAAACCTGACGAATTGGACAACCCAATCCCATGTTGCAGCGGGCTCACGGTAGACATTATGAACGCCGAATGACGCGTGCACTACTTACGGAGCAGGAAGACACAGTCGGCGCTCGGCGCGGAATCGCAGCACGGATCGCGCAGCCTAGCTACAGCCACACCCCCGGCGAGAGCAAGCAGCCGACCGCAACGCGTGAGCCTCTCTGATCTGCTGCGATTACCGGGCTATGGCTCCTTGGGGGGATGCGGGATCACTTGCTCGATGTAGGAAGCATTCACTCGCGCGCGCGATGTGCTCACGCCGCCTCATTGCCTACTGTGCCACTATGACCTGCCGAAAGCGTCTCTTGGTCGCCGGGACCGCGGCTGTCTCCGCGGTCGCGACCATGACGCTAGTTGCGTCCTGCTCCTCTAGCGTCAGTACGCCTGCGACGCGACCTGCGAGCAGGGCGGCCGGGGCTGGGGGCGGCGGGACGGCCGGCTGTGGCTCTGCGGCCATGTGCTACACGCCCCAGCAGCTTGAGGTTGCCTACGGCGTCCAGCCACTGCTGAACCGCGGGATCGACGGCCGTGGCCAGACCGTGGTGCTGCCTGAGCTGGCCGAGTCACACCTGGACCCGCCCTTGGTCACTGACCTGCGCCAAGACATGGCAGGCTTCGACGACCTGTTTCACCTTCCGGCTGCGCGGATGCGGGTGGTGACCACTCTTGCCGGCGCCCGCTCTGGCTGGCTTGCCTTCGGGGAGGAGGTGCTGGACGCGGAGGTAGTGCACGCCCTGGCCCCGGGCGCCACCCTCGTCATCCTCCTGCTCCCGTCAGCATCGCTGAGCGACACCGCGGACGCGGTCCGCGCCGCCGTCGCCGGGCTCCGGCTCGGCCCCGCCCTGGGGAGCGTCATGTCGATCAGCGCCGCGGGACAGATCGGCGGCGAGCACTGTGTAACCCGCGCGCAGGCCGACAGCGTCAACGCCGCGCTCCAGGCAGCCACCACCCATGGCATGACGGTCGTCGCCGCCTCAGGCGATATAGGAGCGGCGGCCTATCAGTGCGACCTGTACTCGGCCCTGACCGGCACCGCGCCTGCTGCCCCGGCCCAAGGAGTCCTCCTGCTGGCCTCCGATCCGCTCGTCCTCAGCGCCGGGGGCACTAGCCTGACGGCCAGCCATGCCAACGGCGCCTGGACCAGCGAAACGGCGTGGGGCCTGGCGTCCGGGAACCCCGGAAACCAGGGAGGATCCTTCCAGGCCTCTGGCGGCGGATTCAGCCAGTTGTTCGCCCGGCCCACCTACCAGGCCGGTGTCCCCGGCAGCCGAGCTACCCGAGGGGTTCCCGACGTGTCCGCCGATGCCAGCGACCGCACCGGCGTAGCGGTCGTCGTCAGCAACGGAACCCAGGACACCGTCCAGAGCCACGGCGGGACCAGCGCCAGCGCCCCGATCTGGGCAGCGCTGATCGCGCTGGCCGACCAGTACGCGGGACGCCACCTAGGCTTCATCAACCCGGCCATCTACCAGATCGCTCGCAGCCCCCGCTACCACCAGGCCTTCCACGACATCACCACCGGAAACAACACCGCGCGGTTCCCGCCCGTCACGATCGCCGGCTACCAGGCCGGGCCGGGCTGGGACCCGGTCACCGGCTGGGGCAGCCCCAACGCCCAGGTCCTCATCCCCCTGCTCGCCCGCTACGCCAGCTCCCGAAAACGGATGGGCAGCCTGGCCGGCGGCGTCGACAGCTCGCCGGACATGCTCGCCCGCGCGCGGCGGCGTGTCCCGGCGCCGGGTTCCACGTCGCCGAGATTGACCGGCTGCCGCTGCCGGATGACTGCGTGGACGTCATCGTCTGCGCGCTCGCGCTCGACCACGTCCCCCGCCTCGATCCGGTACTGGCCGAGTTCGCTCGCGTGCTGCGCCCCGGCGGCGACCTGGTCATCTCAGATATTCACCACGAACTCCTCACCCGCGGCTCGGCGATGACCACCCGCGGCCCGGCGGGTGAGCCGCGCATCGCGCCTAGCTACCGGCATCAGCTCGGAGAGTACCTGCGGGCGGCACTGAGACATGGCCTGCAGGTAAAGCGGTGCGAGGAGCCGCGCGTGGTCAGGGAGAGCGAACCCCCGGCCGAGCCCGCAACCGGCATCGGCGACTGGCAGGACTGGCCGTTCTCGCTGATGGACTACCTGCCGTCGGCACAGCGGGCCGCAGGCGGCCGCCCGCACCTCGTCATCTGGCACTTCCAGCTGCCCGCCGGCTGACCGACTGCCGCGGCAAGCCCAAGACCGTGAGCCGGTTCTGGCCATTCCAGCGTAACCGCGACTGGGATGCCGAACCGTCGAAGGTGACACGCAAGCAACAGCGCAGGGCATTGACTCACGGCGAATGCGCGATTAATCTTTAAAATAAATAGGAAAGTTTCCTATTAGTTATACGACCGGCGACGGCATGCGCTCACTCGATGCTGGCCATGGATACCGAGCTCGGTGCGCGCGGGCGCGATCGTCAGGAGGCGTGCGATGACGCCACGCATTCGTTCCCTCACCGCCACTGTGGTGCTGGCGTTACTGCCGGCGACCGCGCTAGCGACGCTGGCCGGACTTCCGGCCGCGAGCGCGGCGGCGAACCTGGTAAACAACCCCGGATTCGAGACCGGCACCCTGTCCGGCTGGACTTGCTCTGCGCTGGCGTCAGTGGTTAACGCCCCGGTGCACTCCGGGTCGGACGCACTCAGCGGGGCGGCGAACAGTACCGATGATGCCCAGTGTTCCCAGACGATCTCGGTTCAGCCGAGTGCGAGCTACTCGCTGTCCGCCTGGGTCGAGGGCAATTACGTCTACCTCGGCGACAGCGGAACTGGAACCAGCGACACCAGCTCCTGGACGCCGTCGGCGACAACCTGGCAGCAGTTGTCGACGTCGTTCACCACCGGTGCCTCCACCACCAGCGTGACCATCTACCTGCACGGCTGGTACGCGCAGGGGACCTACTACGCGGACGACGCGGTGCTGACCGGGCCTTCCGGGTCACCGCCGCCGTCCCCCGCGGTGCCCGCCGGCCTGTCGGCTACCGCGGTGACGTCCTCGTCGGTCTCGCTGTCCTGGACCGAACCGTCCGGCGGCGATCCCGCCGCGTCCTACGGCGTGTACGCCGACGGCTCGCTCGCCGTCACAGCCGCCACGACCAGCGCGACCGTCACCGGCCTGAGCCCGGGCACCAGCTATCAGTTCACGGTGTCAGCGGTGGACGCGGCCGGTAATGCCTCGGCGCAAAGCGCGGCCGTCAGCGCGACGACGTCCGGTACAGGCGGCGGAGGCGGCGGCTGGAGATCGCCCGTCTACCTGATGCCGCTCGACAACAACCCGCCGGCAGCGTCACAGATCGCCGGGATCATGAGCGCCACCGGAGAGAAGAACTTCATGCTCTCCTTCGTCCTCGACGCAGGCGGCTGCACGCCCGCCTGGGACGGCAACGGCAGCCAGCTAGTATCCGGCGACAGCACGGTTGCCGCGCTGATCTCCGCCATCCGCGGCGCGGGCGGGGACGCCGGCGTGAGCTTCGGCGGCTACAACGGCACCGAGCTTGGCCAGACGTGCGGCAGCGCGAGCGCGCTGGCCAGCGCGTACCAGTCGGTGGTCAGCAAATACCAGCTCACCCACGTCGACTTCGACATCGAGAACACCGCGCTCGGCGACTCGGCCAATGAACTCAAGCGGTTCCAGGCCATCACGATATTGGAGCAGAAAGACCCAGGCCTCACGGTCTCGCTCACGATCCCGATGACCTCGGTCGGACTGCCAGGCACTGGCACCGACGAGATCCGGCAGGCGATAGCGGCGGGTGCCAGGATCGATGTGTTCAACATCATGGACTTCGACTACGGCCTCACCAGCGGCACCCAGGTGAGCAGTGACGAGACCGTAGCCAGCGACGTCGCCGGGCAGCTCGAGTCCCTCTACGGCTGGACGGCCGCTACCGCGTGGTCGCACATCGGCCTCACGCTAATGAACGGGCACACCGATCAGCCCAGCGAGCTGTTCACCCAGGACACGTTCACCACCCTGCGCGGTTTCGCCGCCGGCAACCACGCCGCGTGGTTCACCTTCTGGTCGCTCAACCGCGACCAGCCCTGCCCGGCCGGTGCGCAAGAACCCTGGGCCCCCGGGACGTGCAGCAACATCACCCAGAACCCCTACGACTTCACCAAGATCGCTGCCCAGTACGCCGGGTAACCGCTCAGACCGCCGCCTGCCGCCGTGGGCGGGCCACCGCGAAACTCATCCCGCCGCCACCTGTCATTGCCGCCACGCGTCGGCGGCCATGGCACGCGCCACGAATGTAAGCGCCACACAATTGTCGTCCGCAGGTGCGTCAGCGACACAGTCACCGTACACGCCAACAACCTCAAAGCCGCTCATCTCAAGCAAGAACCTGACCTCGTCAGTGAACAAGATCCGGTATTCCTCGACAGTCTCATCTACATCAACGCCGCTGTCCGGAGTACTAATAATCCACGTTGCCCTGCAGGTCGCGATACGCCTTGACCTGTCCAGTTCGGTTCGGGCACGCTTCAGAACTCTTGCACCATCCTCGCCAAAATCACATCGCTTCGACTCAAAAGGCTGAATCATCTGCCAGCCATCAATGATATCAAAGATCCACAACCCACCCGATCGCAGAGCACAACGTACGCTCCGAAAAGCCGAGTTGATCCCGTCATAGGTCACGAGGTACTGGAGCGACTGACCTAGGCCGAGCACCAGGTCAAATTCGCCTGCGAACGCCAGCGAACGACAATCCCCGGTCTCGAATCGAACATTCATATCACCCGAGCTCGCCTTACGCTTCGCCAGGATAAGCATGTCCTCTGACGCATCGAGACCGACAACGTCGAAGCCGAGGCGCGCGAGAGCGATGCTGTGACCACCGGTGCCGCAAAACAGATCGAGAGCACGAACTGTTTCCGACCCGTTAAATCTGTTAAACAGCTCCCGAATAAAGCGCGCCTCTCTTGTATATTCACGCCAGCCGTGCGTCAGGTCGTAGTATCTAGCCAATCTGCTATACAAGTTCGGTGAGATCATGGCCTGAAGAGTCGTAGCATATCTAGTCGACCTTCTCCGGGAACAGCTGTTCCAGCTTATACGAACCCTGCACAAGTCGTTCAAAATTGTTGACAGCGCGACGCACCTCGCGCGGGTCAATGGTTATGCGCTCAGCTCTGGCTACGCCCTGGCGCGTAAGATCGAGTTGAACTAGAATACGCTTATCGCCGATCAAATAATCTTCACATAGCTGGAGAGGTATCTCCTCCGCCAAGGCAACCATCACTCGTATGCCTGCCGCTTTGTGCCTGCGTATCAGATCCTGGAGCCGATGCAGCGTGTCCCGATCGCCGATAAAAACTCTCGTGATCTTGACACCTTTCTTGGCTAGTGCCACGTTGATCTGAAAGTAATTCTCCCCCGCCACGCTGCTCCAGAAGCTCTCCGCATCGACATAGCTGGTCGCCAGGAGCTCCTCACGTATATGGAAGATTTCCTTAACGCCGAAGCTGTACTCGCTCAGCGGCGGCACGCTCATGCGGCCTTCGACTAGGTTGTGCAGCGCCTCCTGGCATTCGGACAAGGCGGCCTGGGCGCGGTCCTGGAAGATCGCATACTCGACAGTGCCCAGCACTCGCTGGTAGTCCCGTCCGATGGACGTGAGTGCGGAGAACAGCCGCTCGTTCTTCACCATATCGCTGTTCAGCTCACTGACATCGATAAGCCTGCTCTCCATCTTGCTAGTCCGCGTAGTCAGGTCCAGCAAGAGCGTGATAATAATTGTCGCGAGGCCAATTAAGATGCTTGCCGCCGTATCGGTGCCTGTCAGGACTAGGATCAGAGAAACGACGACCGAGAACGCGACTCCGACTACTAGCAGGACGCTCACTAAATCTCCGAAAACTCAGCTCAGTAACGCGGACGCGCCAATTTGGACTGCTCCCGCCAGTCAGCCGCCAAGTCCTGCCCGTCATGCGAGTTCTCCGCCGCATCAAGCAGTTCGTCGCAGTCTGGCTGAGCAAGAATCCTCATCATCTCGAGTACTATTCGCGCTGAGCCATTCAGAGCGCTTTCAAATGCGACTTCAAATTGCTCGTGAGCTTTTTCGTCGGCTAGATCAGAAATCCCACGCACAATCACGAAGGGTATCTGGTTCAACGAGCACACCAAGCCAGCCGCCGCACCCTCCATCTCAACGCAATCGCCCATGAATTCTCGTCGCAGCTCGGCTCGCCGCTGCGAGTCGGCTACAGCTGAATCTCCAGTCAGGATGGTCCCGACGTGAAGAAGCACGCGCGGAGCCACATTCTTGCCGGCCAGCATGGCCAAGCGGATCAGCTTTCGGTCTGCCCGAATCGGACTGAGAGCTATATTTTCGTTGACACCAACGCCGGCGACTACGTAGTCGTACATGATCGCCTCGTCGGACACCACGATATCGCCTATTCCCAGCTTCGTATTAAGCGCTCCGGCCAGGCCGAACACAATGACCGTGTCGATCTGATATTGGTCGATTAGGAACTGAGTACATGCCGAAGAACGTACCTTGCCTACTCCCGAACTTACAACTACGGCCTTCTGCCCCTCTATTTCTCCTGTGTAGAATACTCGCTGCAGGGCATCCATTTGCTCGACATTAGTCATTCTGTCGACGAGTACCTGGATCTCGTCTTGCAAGGCACCAAGAATCGCTATTCGCATAGTTTCCATATTTTCGTGCATCGATGGTCAATGATTGAATCGCCGTTGTGACATGGGCATCGAGTGTAGCGTGACGACGATGGGGACGAAGCGTCGCGAGATACTAGTGCTACGAGTTCTCGGTTATGAACAGAGCCCACGACGGAGCCTGCCCACGCCTGCTCCTTGAGGGTCGTGGCGCAGGCGGCTAAGATGACGATCTTGAGAACGGGTGCGAGCACCCATTTTGAGATTGCTTTGCCGTTTTGACAACCGAGCCATTCATGCTGATCTTGAGGCTCGCCTCTCCATGAGCCGATGACCACAGGCACCGTCCACGTCTGGAGCCGTTTCAGCGCCGCTTCCGCTCTGAACATGGCGCCCTGGCTTGACGGTGACACTAATCGCCAAGTTTCAATTGGGCGGTTATTGCTCCAATGCTAAGAATAGTAACTTATCGACCGTTCTAGCCTCCACCTCTCGTGATTGTGCTGTCTGGCTTGAGAGGGGTGGTCGCAACGCTCCTGGCCAGCCACATCCCACAGATAACGCGGGCCTTCCGCAGGGGCGGCGGGGGTCCCTAGCCGACATCCGGACCTAAGTCCGCCGCCCTGGGACACAGTGGGCCGGAGCGCAGAATGAGGCAGCTGTTTTCTGGCGGCGCAGCAGGACAGTCACCATAAAAACTTCTCTTTAGACCTCTCGTGATAGCGCTGCTTGGCCCGTGCTTGGCCCGGGCAGGTTCCCGACCGCAGCCTCGCTATTTGATGGATCCCGCAGTCAGACCGCTGACAACTCGGCCGTCGATGAAGGCGAACAAGACGATGCCTGGCAGCGCCAGCGGCAGGGCGATCCGGCCGAGCGCGTTGAGCCTGCTGGTGCCGTCCACCATCGCGGTTTGCTCGAACTCGCGTCGGCGCCGTGGCGGTGTTGACAGGAACGCGAAGCGGAGAGACGCTGCGCTCAGATCCTTAAAAGTCGCAATCATTCCGATACGGCGGATCGCCTACGTACAGCAAGTCGAGCCGGATGCGGAGGGTTCCATGCGGCGGACCGGGTTCATTAAGGCAGTGAGATCCATGCGATGGGCCGGTAGGGTGCGCGACTGGCGACGTTCGCGGGTCACCGTGCTGGTCGGGGTGGCCTGTCTGGCCGTGAGCCTGCCGTTTTCTCTGGCTGTGCAGATTACCGCGGTCACGCCGGTGTCGGCGGACCTGGCACCCGCGACTTCGGTACCGTTGCTGATACCGAAACCTGTCGCTATGACGGTGGGGCAGGGCGACTTCACGCTTGCCGCGACCGCGCGCATTGTGGTGCCCTCAGGATCGCAGGCCGCGCTGCCTGTGGCACAGGACCTGGCCGGTTACCTGCAGCCCGCCACCGGCTACTCGCTTCCCGTCGTGACGGGAGGTGCGCAAGGCGGTGATATTGAGCTCATTATCGGCGACCCGGGAGGGCTGCAGGGCGACCCGGACGGCGAGGGCTATCAGCTCAGCGTCACGACCGGCGGCGTGACGCTGGAGGCAAAGACGCCGCATGGCCTGTACAACGGCGTCCAGACGATCCGCCAGTTGCTCCCCGCGTGGATCACGAGCTCGTCCGTTCAGCCAGGACCCTGGACGATGCCGGTCGTACAGATCACCGACTACCCGCGGTATACCTACAGAAGCCTGATGCTCGACATCGCCCGTCACTACGAGCCGCCATCGGCTGTTGAGCAGCTCATCGACCAGGCCGCGGCGTACAAGATAAACACCTTGCATCTGCACCTAAGCGATGACCAGGGATTCCGCATCGTGATCAATGGCTTTCCCGACCTGACCGCGATCGGCGGCCAGGGCTCGGTCGGCACGGGGGGCCGGACCATGGACCCGGGCGGCTTCTGGACACAAGCCGATTACCAGGCTGTTGTCGCCGCGGCGGCCGCGCATTTTATGACCGTGGTGCCGGAGGTCGATTCGCCGGGCCACAACAACGCCATCATCATGTCTGAGTACAACGACACGGCCAACTCCCTGCTGAACGGCCATCCGCAGGACATCAACTGCTCGGCGCACAATCCGCCGGCGTGGGACTACACCGCAGACGTCGGCTACAGCGCGATGTGCCCGGCCAGCACCAACACCTGGGCCATCCTGACCGCGATCATCGATCAGCTCACGGCGATGTCGCCGGGACCCTACTACGACGTCGGCGGCGACGAGGTGCCCACGACACTGCTCAGCCAGTCCCAGTACGCCTCGTTCGTTAACACCGAGGCCGGGATCATCCAAGGCCAGGGCAAGACGGTCATGGGCTGGGCCGACATCGCCGGGCCTGGGACTAACCTCGCCGGCCCGTCGGTGGCCGAATACTGGAACCCGGCATCCGGATCCGCCAGCGGCACCATCACCGCCACCGAAGCCGTTCAGAAGGGCATGCAGGTCGTGATGGCGCCCGCCAGCCACGCGTACCTGGACCAGAGATACAAGAGCAGGGTGCCGGCGACGCTGGGCATGACCTGGGCATGCAAAAAGGGCTGCGACGTCGATCAGTTCTACAACTGGGACCCGGGAAGCTATGTCACCGGGGTAACGGACGCGAACGTCGTCGGCGTGGAAGGCACGATATTCGGCGAGACCGTAGTCGATCTGAGCAATGTGGACTACATGGTCTTCCCGCGCCTTCTGGCGCTCGCCGAGATCGGCTGGTCGCCGAAGGCTGCCCGGACCTCGCTGAGCAGCCCCGCGTACACCGACTTCATCGGGCGGCTTGCTGCACAGGGCGCGCGCCTCATGGCCGCGGGGACTAACTTCTACCCGTCGACCGAGGTGCCGTGGAGCCTGTCACTAGCCGCCCCCGACCTCACGGCGAGCAGCCAGGACCAGGTCAGCGGAGTCGTCGCGACGCTCGCGGCACCTGGCTACGCGCCCAGCGCGGTACCGGCGACGATCAACTGGGGCGACGGAACCAGTGGACCCGCAACCGTAACCGGCACCGGGGCCACCTCCACGACGATCAACAGCCTCTACACCGTCACAGGCGCGCACACCTACGCCAAACCGGGTGTATATCAGGCCACCGTCACCGTCAGCGCTTCGGGCGCCGCATCTGCTACCGCGCAGTTCACCGTCAGCGCACCGTAGCCCCGCCACGCGGAAGACGCGCTGTGAGTAGTGGTGAGATCACGTCAGCGGTCTTGCGGCCGCACGCTGGGATCCGCGCGGGAGGCCGCCGCGACCGAAGGCGACGCCGAACGGGGAACGCAAATGATCAGCGAAGCCGGGCCTCCTTCGGCGTGCTGAACTTGAGGCAGCCCCTCCGGCCCGCGGGGCAGAGTCGGAGAGTCTGATCGGCTACTAAAGTGTCGTGCGGTCAGAAAGGCGAGCAGGACTAGTTGTAGCCCCGGCAGACCGAACTCACTTCGGCGGTCCAGGTGCCGTCACCGTTGTCCGTGTCGGACACTAGGTAAACTTCTTCGCACCCGTAGAAGTCGCCGTGCAGGGCCTCAGTGGCAGCCTGTTGCGCCGCTACTGCGGTAGGACCATCGCCCCAATCCAAGGCGCCCACGCTACGAGGTCCGGCAATGACGTAAGCCGGGAAATGCGACCGGGCCGCCGTCGATGCCATCGCGGCCGCGCCACTGGTGAATGAGGCGGCTGCGATTAAGGCAGTCGCTGCCAGCAACTGAATCCGTAACCTGCTCATAAGCACTCCTTTTGCTGAGCGGCTATACGCCGTCGCACCGATGATGACAGAATTCTGAACGGATGCCTATAGCGAGCAGGCTACAGTCAAGCTGGTAGGTAAGGCTCTTCCTAACGCGCCCTGATCAATAATGCAGTATGAGCGACTAATGCATTATTTGGCGCATACGTAATATTGCGTATTTCAGTGACCGGCGGTTGCTCCTCCGAACAGACCGGCAAGCTGGCGCTCGCCCGGAGTCCGGCCTATAACAGTTCCCCGAAGCCGGAAGTTATCCCACCCCCACACGACCGCCGTCGAATGACGAAATACCCAGCTAATTCACCAGATCCGCGAGCGCGAACACCGTCAATCCCCGCACCCTAACGGCCTCGTCCACACCGTCGAGCGTGCACAGCACTGATCCGGTCCGGGCGAAGTAGCCGGCAGGCCGACGATCAGCATGTTCCCGCCGCTGGAGGCGACCTTCTCCAGCAACTCCGCTGCTTCGCCGTCTCAATGATCCGCATCTCACCGGACCGCTCGTCAGCGGTCAGCAAATCCCCGGCAACCGGCGCCATATCAGCGTCAAGCTGCGGATTCAGCCCAGCCACAGGTACTTAAACTCCGACCTCGCGGATTAACATTTTGCGCATGAATGCGCTGACCTGATGTCACTGACGGCCGGGCGACCGTTGGCTCAGGCTCGGTGTTCGCGTCCTATATTCCAGGTTACGCTGGAATGAGCAGGTATTGGCGGGACGCATCGCTTGGCCTTGCTGCGATGGTTGCCAGGGGACTGGGGAGAGGGTCTTGTCAGCAGCCGGCTCTGATGCCGCGTAAGTGCTGGTCGAAGAATGTGAACTCTCCTCGCGGGGGCGACCCGGCATCATCCGCAGCCGGGAGTGGCCCGCGATTGGCTACCACCACCACGGCGCGGCCCGCCATCGCTTTGTGGCGGGTGGCAGCTCACGCAGCAGGTTCTTGTGCCACACGAACACCCGGTAATGCGGAAGCCGATAGGTGGCCGCGGGCTGCCCGAATGTCGCCCGGATCTCGGCTACCGTGATACTGCGGTCGCCGATGCGGTAAACAACGAACTGGGCATCGAACCGCGACTGATACCAGGCGGCGTCCCACTCCCAGCCGTAGTAATTGACCTTTCCGCCTGCCCTTGGTCTCACCGGCCGGACCAGAGATTGTCCGCCGCTGTCCACCGACATCACGCTGGACCACCAGTACTGAGCCAGCCCGTATCGCAGGTGGTGAGCCACCAGCCACGCCGCAACTCGCTGATTCCCGCTCACCGCGGTCGGCCGACCCGCGTGCGACCCCAGGACAAGCAGGTAGCCAGCCATCACCGTCGACAGCAGCGGCACCAGCCGCCAGGCCGTCACCCGGGCGGCAAGCAGGCGACCCGTGAGCACGGCGCCGGCCGGCAGGATTCCGCTGATCTCCCGCACGCCAGGAACCTTCGCTGACCGCGTGCTCAGGGCGAACGTAATTGACAGACCCACGATCGCGACCGTCAGCAGCGACACCACGAGATCATCGCCGGTGAACGAGCGGCGCACTGCCACCACCAGCGCCACCATCACAAGCGCCACGCCTACCAGGTGCA
The DNA here is from genome assembly GCA_963769145.1 of uncultured Actinomycetota bacterium. GTDB lineage: Bacteria > Actinomycetota > Actinomycetes > Streptosporangiales > Streptosporangiaceae > Chersky-822. The sequence goes on along the minus strand of CAVYKS010000004.1, from coordinate 382,244 downwards.
CCACGACCGAGATGATCACGATCGCATGCTGCCCCGCTGTGGCGTTGCCTAGGCCGGCGAACGGCCAGCCCCGGGCGTTGACGCCGAAAAGCAGCAGCACGCCGCGGACGGCGTGGGCCACATGGTGAACGAAGGTGTCGGAACTCGACGTCACCCCCCGGGGCGGCGCGGACACAATGAACCCGCCTGCCCACCGGATAAGCAGACCGGCCAGGCATGCCGCAACGTAGGACGCGACTGCCGCGCCGGCCAGGCTGATTTCGTACCACCGCTCCCGCAGCGCCCCCCGCTGCCGCAGTACCTGCACCATGCACACGAACGCGAGCGGCAGCGCACCTTCCACGATGGCCACGGCGTCGGCGAGCTGCACCAAGGTCAGCAGCACCCCCACCACGACCGGCACATACCAGCGCGGTCGAGCGCGGTCTAGTACCAGCCAGATCAGCAGCAACGGCACCTGGGTGCCAATATGGTCGGGCGAAGACAGCAGCACATTCGTAGCCAATCCCAGCGGCGGCGCCAACAGAATCCCGGCCGCGATCAGCATCCGAACCGTCGCTTCCATCCCGGTGGCCCGTCCCCGGGCCAGCAGCGCTGCCAGCACCACCACGAGCGTGTAGGTCATCGCGGCCGCCACGTGCACGGTGTCGGAATTGATCCCCCGGACCAATTCCACCAGCATGTATTGAGGCAGCTCGGTGGTGTAGAAGGACACGTCCGACATCACCCAGCCGTGCAGCAGCAGGTTGCCATGCAGCATGTCCTGCGCCTGCAACAGGTTCGTCGCGCCATCAGAGTTGGTTGGCGCCGTCCGCGCCTGCCCTAAGTACGCCAAGAAAAGCAGCACGCCCGACGCTGCCGCCGTCAGCCACCACAGCAGCCGGTTCCGGGTACGGGACCAATCAGTAAACGTGGCCCCAGCATTGCTGGCTGCGGCGTATGCCACTCGCAAGGCCGCCCATGGGACGACGGGACGATCCGACAGTCGGCGGTCAATCAATGGTTTCATCCTGTCCTGCTGTCCGCTCCGCGGTCAGCCCGGCCTGTGCTTATGATTGGCCGCTCGGACGCCATGAAGACCGAACTGCCGCTAACGCGCAGTGGGCGAGATGCCCAGCGTTCCCGGATTACCGGATTGACTGTATAACATGACAGCTCATGAGCCGGGGCCTTTGCTGGCGACGACGCGAGATCACAATGCCAACTCAGACGCCGCGGCGCAACGGGACTTTCATAGTGCGGCTTCGCTGCTGCGCGCCTACTTGCGTTGTTTTCACTTAAACGACCTTTTTGCCACGTCCGACAGCCGCACAGCCACCCCACGCTTGGGTCAATACCGGTCAAGTACGGGCATATCAGCAACCACCGCCGCAGTGAATCGCCTGTGGCTTGCCGGCGGACCTTCGGCGCCGATGCCGGGACGTGCCGCAAAATTCTTCCTGGCCCGAACGATGTCAACTGCTCCCGCCTGATCCCGGTGGACCGTGCAGCACCAGCTCTGATCTGCAGTTTTGGCTGGAACTGACGGGATTTGATTGATTTAATCCCCTGACCCCCTCAATGCGAATAGGAAGACTTTAGTCACTCTTTGAAACAGGTAGTGAAACTGGCCACGCGAATTAGTGGAGTGCGTGGTTTCATCGGGTTTGCGGGGTCGCCGGCTCGTGGTAGGGCGCTTTGGGCTTGGCGAGTTCGGGGCTCGGGCGGCGTTTGCCTCGCCGAATTTGTTTCCGAGGGCGCGGTGCATTGCTACGGTGGCGGGCGAAATGCCCGCATCGAGCGGTCGTGTCGGGTCGGGTCGCCGCTTCGAGTTCTTCTAGTGAGTCTGTGTCACGACGAATCCCTGGAAATGATGGGGGCGATCGGAGTAGTACCCGCCGGCCGCGCAATGGCCAGGAGAGGGGAAACACCGCAGCCATACTGGCCATGACCACCACAACCTGGCGTTCTCGCATCATGTCACGCCCTCCCAGACGGCACGCACCGAGCGCTCTGCGCCCGGTCGGGTGCACTCGCCAGTTCACGTACATGCAATAGACGCCCCACAAGCACAACCGGATTACAGATCGGCCAAGGGAGATGCTGGCCGACCGGCTGAAGACGCGGGGCCGGTAAACCGGGCCGGTTCGCTGGGGGTCTTATGGAGTGGAGTCGCTGCGCGGTAACCGCGTGTCTGGCGGCTCCTCGCCTGACGGGATGTGGTGCCCGGTGGTCATGAGCATGCAGATGGCGGACGGCAAGATGCTGACCGTGGCCGCGCTGGGTGGCTTGGCGGGCCTGGGACTGACCGGATCGGCCGTCCCGGCGGCCCGAGGCCGTGGCTGCCCCCTCGCCGAAGGAAGCCTGGGCCGTTGGCTACGCCCACACCCGGCAGGAACACTCGGCGCGGCGGTGGGTTACCTTGACCGAGCACTGGAACGGCACGAAGTGGACGACGGTTCCAAGCCCCGACCCGTCCAGCGGAGGCTGCGGCAACGACCGCCTGTTCGGCGTGACGAGCTCGCGGGCAGGAACGTGGGCCGTGGGCATCGCCTGTCAAGCTCCCCTGGTGCTGCAACTCATAGATGGCCGCTGACGGCAGCTAGCCACCCCGCCAGCTGGAACCCCTGCGCGGCTGGCCTCGATCACGGCCACGTCCAAGACGAACGCCTGGGCCGCCGGCAGCGCCGTCGGCCGGACCCTGATCTTGCACTGGAACGGCACGACATGGGCGCTAGCGAAGTCGCTAAGCCGGGCGGAATTCTTTCTGCTTAGTCAAAGGTTTTGTTTTTCATTGAGAAAATATTGCGCGGGTGCCTTCGGCCGTGGCAGCCGCTGAGCGACGGTGGCGAATGCCGCAGTGACCCGGAACGCGCGGAGCTGACGGTCCAGGCTGCCGGCCCAGGCGAAGCTGCGCGCTCGGCGGGACTTTAGTCCTGTTGAGGCTGCGGGCTCTTGACGGCCTGCGCCCGGTAGGTGACAGTCGTCGCGTGAGGACTCAGCATTTGTGGGCGGTCGGATTATCTGTCATCGTGGTGAGCGGCCTGGCTGGCGGCCCGGCGCTGGCATCGGCCGCCAAGGGGTACACGCTGCCGGTGCGGGTCTATGCGCCATACTTCGAGGCCTATCGGCCTGACAATCTTGCTCGGATGGTCCGGGAGGCGGGTGTTCGGTTCGTCACGCTGGCGTTCGTCGCGTCGCAGGGCCAGAGCGGCCCGAGCGCGTGCAGGCTGGCCTGGGGTGGTATCGGGGAGCCGCTCAGCCGGGGCCGGTACCGGTCTGCGGCTCGTGCGCTGCGGGCGAGGGGCGGCGGCGTCATACTCGGGTTCGGCGGATGGAACGCTGACCAGGGCGGCATCGAGATCGCCGAGTCCTGCCACGACGTGCGGGCGATCGCGGCCGCCTACGAGCGGGCGATCACCAGCTATCACGCGGTCGGGCTCAGCATGGACCTTGAGGGGGCGGTGGCTCTCACTGACAATGCGAGCATCAGCCGCCGCGACCAGGCGATCGCCGTGGTGGAGCGCTGGGCGAAGACGCGCCGGATCCCGCTGTCGGTACAGCTCACCCTGCCCATCGAGCCAGGAGGGCTCAACAGCAGGACGATGGCCCTGGTGCGTGACGCCGTCAGGAACCACGCGATGATCAGCTCGATCGGCCTGATGGTGTTCGACTATTACTTCTTCCACGAGACCAGGCCGCTGAATATGGCGGCTCTGGCGATCAGGGCGGCGGTGAACGCACACCGCCAGCTGCGAGCGGTCTATGACAAGCTGACCAGCGTCCAGATCTGGGCGAAGCTTGGCTTGACGATGATGCCGGGGATAGACGGGTACCCGCGGGGAACCGAGGTGACGCATCTGTCCGACGCCCGGAAGCTGATGAGCTACGCACGAGCCAGGCGGATGAGCTACCTGTCGATCTGGGCGCTCCAGCGCGACAATGGCCGCTGCCCCGGTCTCCCGAACGCCGCTACCTGCTCCGGCATAGCGCAGCAGCCCTGGGCCTTCAGCCACTTGCTTGAGCAGTTCACCGGCTGACCGGCCCATCCCGGCTAGCGGCGCATCAGTTCGGCCAGCTCACCCTCATCGGCCCGGGTCAGCCGCTAAGAAGATCCATGCCGTCGTCCGGCGGAAGCCAGCCGATCTCCTTCACCGACTCGGCATATGACTGCAGAACACCCTCGATCTCCCCACAGCATTCCGCAGCATTCCGCCAGCTCCGCGACGCAACTTCTGTGTTCGCGCAGTTCGGTAACGCGCAACGGCAGACGCTCAGGGTCATCCCGATCAGCGTGCTTCGGCGGCTGCCCGGTACTGCTCAATGACGTCGGCGGGGATGCGCCCACGGTCGCTGAGCCCGATGCCCTGTTGCTTCGCCCATGCCCGGATGGCAGCGCTGCGCTGGCGGCTGGCCGCCGAACGCGCTGGCCGCCGGCGATGACTCGCGCCAAGCGGGCGTGCATGATCGATGAAGGGCGCCAGCTGGCTGCGGAACCTGCTGGCGTTCTTGGTGTTGAGATCGATCTCGTAGTCCCTGCCGCCAAGGCTGAACTGCAAGGTCTCGGTGGCCGGGCCACCCTCTAGATCGTCTTCGAGCACGACGGTTGTGCTAACTGCCATCCCAACCTCCCCCGGGCCGCGACTGGCTTGCCTGCACCGTACCCCGCCCGACGCGGCGACACCCTGTTCGACGAGGTCAGCGCAACGCCAGGTCGAGACCCAGCGTCCTCCCGACAATCGAAACGACATACCGCATGGCCGAGCCCAGACCGCGACAAAACCACCTGCGCGGACCGTGTCGGACGTCGCTTGGCTGGTAACTGTCAGGTACAGGATGAGCCTGAGCTATCTCGCCAGCAAACATCGCACTGGCGAATCGGCGTCCCCACCCAGCAGACAGTGCTCGCAGCAGCTGGCGGGCGGGGAGCTGGCGTGCCCGTCGTGCGGCGGGGTGCTGGGCGGCTGGGGTTTTGCGGCGGAGCGCCGGGTGCGGATTCTTGGCGGTCCTGCTGCGCGGATGCGTCCGCGCAGGTCACGGTGCCGTTCGTGCCGGGTGACGCATGCGCTGCTGCCGGCGTGGTGCCGGACAGCCCGGGCGCGCACCGCGTGAACCGCTCGGTCACCGACGGGTGCAGCACGATTACGGGCTCCAGCTCCAGGCCCAGCGACGCCGCGTAGTCCGCGAGCCTGCCCGCGGACTGCAGCGAGAAAGCTTCAAGGAGTTCCGTGCGCACCCCTGGCTCACGCCGACCACTGTTCGATCCTTCCCGGCGAAGACGCCGGATTCGGAGGCGGCATGGATTCGCCGTTCCGCGACGCGTCGGTGCTCGCGGCGGCCTGGCGGGAGCCCAACGTCGTCCAGGGGGAGGAAGTGCTGGTTGCCGACATGGACGGGCGGGTCGTCGGCTGCGTGACCGTTGAGGACAGGGGACGCGAACTTGAGCTCGTCAACATCGACGTCCCGCTGCAGCTTAGGGCAGAGGGATCGGCACGATGCTGGTGCGCTCGGTCGAGCAGCGAGCCAGGGCAGCAAGCAAGGAGACAGTGACCGCCGGCACGAGCCGGAACGCGCAGGGCGTGGCCTGGAAATCGCTTCCCTGGTGGCAGCACCTCGGGTATCAGGTCACCCATGAAGAGGAAAACGCATGGACCCGGTCCATCGGACCGCAGGTGCGCGAGATACGACTGCGGAAAGAACTCCCCTCCGGAGGAGATCCGCGCGGATGAGCGCCCCTGCGCGGTACAAACCCGCATGCCGGAAGCAGCAGAAAACGCGTCAGGATGGCCGGTAAGATCCCACCGGCCGCCGGCGATGTCCGCGAAGACGGCCACGCGCCCGTAGGGTTCGGCCCGCGGCGCGGTGACGAAGATTACGCCGCCCCGCTCATCGGCGCGAAGGCGCGTCGAAGTCCGGGACCCGCAGGAAGAACCCGACCCGGCCCGCGGCCCGCCTGCCGACGACGGCCGCCCGGGCCTCGCCGCCGGCCCGCGCCAGGAGCAGGCCGGGTCTCGGCGCCTGGCGGCCGGACCACCACCCAGCGCGTGGGCCGACCGTCGTTGGTGACAGCCGGAAAGTCCTCGGCCAGTTCGAAACCCAGCGCACCGGTAAAGAAGCTGATTGCCCGGTCATAGTCCTCGACCACGACCGTGACAAGGCTCAGGTACATCACGCCAGCCCGCGAACCACACCAGCACGACCCCAGCCACTCACGCCGACGGCTCACCCAGATCATCCTTTCCGGCGCGGAACTTGGCGAGTCGATAAGTTTTCACGGAACGCCCAGATAGAGCCATCGTGTAGCTCGGCCGGTGACCTTCGACAGGTAATGAGTCCGGTTCCCGCCTGGCCGAGCTGTGGCCGGGCCACGCGGGTGAGGGCGGAAGTCCGTGTGTTACCGGGCGGTTCCGGGTGGGTTGCGTACCGGTCGAGGGACGCCCGGGCGGTGGTAGCGCATGGTGGTGCGCGGGTCGGCGTATGAGGCGGTTTCCTGGACATCGCGCGGCGGCACGCCGGCGTCGGTACTGGTAGAGAGCAATGTTCCAACCTCGCTGAGCAGGCGAGCCGACCCTGGCGCCCCGGTCGCTGGCGGCGGATCTGCGGTGGCCGGTCAACCGGCAGCGGCTCCGGCGCGTCTGTTGTCGTGGGGGGGCCGGCCACGGGGTCCGGAAAGGGCCCGCGGCGGCCTGGTCCCTGCCGGTGACGATGCTTCGTGCGGATGGAGGTGACGGGAGTGCGGGCAGCGCGATCAGCAGTGCGTGCCCTGCTGGCTGCCGTGGCGCCGGCCGCGGCCCGGAAGGCACCCGGATTGGCCGGCCTGGCTGACGTTCCGCGGCAGTATCGCAGGTACGCCCGGCACGTGCCCCCGGACACCCTTCAAGCTCTCTGCCGCGCCGAGCTAGCCTGCCGTGCTCAGTTCGCCGCAGAGCTTGAGCTCATCGCAGGCAGCCTGCCCGCCGCCGACGCCAGCTCCTTCCGGATCCGGTCCCGGGTGGTCATGGAGTCTGAGCCCGTCTGGGACAATGTCCAGCGTCGCCGCCAGCTGTCGGGAATGGCCGATGAGGCAGGCGACCAGGACACCCGGATGGACATCGCGGCCATGGCACGCGAGCACCGGGACAGCCATGAATACCCGCCTGGCCTTGCCGGCACCGTCGAGTGCGTGCGCGACCGGCGCGTCCCGCGTCCCGACATGGCCGATATTGCCGCCGCGATCGTATTTCACCACGACCGCTGAGCCGCGTTCCCGGGCTACCGCGGCTCCGCAGGCCGCGATGAGGCAACTTAGGGCAAGCCCAGAAAATCTACGATGTCTCGCCGGGATCCGAAAATCCCGCTCGCACGATGCGCCATATCGAGCCACATGTGCGCAGAGCGCTGGCCGTAGAGTTGCCGACCTTGGGCACCGGGTAGCTCGGTCGCCGCGCGGCGGTGTGGGCGGGATTGCGGCATCGGGCCTCGCGGGCTGTTCAGCTGCCGGCCTTGCCGAAGTCGGCGGAGTGCCAGTGCTCGGGTGTCATCCGGATGATGATGTCGTCGGTGCCGGGGTTCGCGGCAATGAAGGCGTCGCCGCCTTCGGCGCCGAGGTAGCGGCGGGCGATGGCGGTCCGCTCGGCCAGTTCGGCAGGCTCGATGATCGCGGGGCCCTCGACGGTCACGTATTTGTAGGGCGGCGCCTCGTCCTGCGCGCACAGGCTGAACCGGCCCGCTGCGGCGATGGCCACGGCCTTCTGGGTGGCCTGGCCGGTGGGCACGCTGACCAGGCCGCCCGGGCTGTAGCTGTACCAGACCGGGATGGCCAGCGGCGCCCGCCCTGTCCGGGCAGCCACGGTGAGCACGCCGACGTGCACGCCTGCCAGGAACGCCTCGCGCTCGGCCTGGCTCATCGCGAACGACACGACATCTCCCTCATTCGGGCTGGCGCTGGCTGGGGACAGTCTGCCATCCGCCAGCAGCACTCCCGATGCCGGAGTGTCCCGGCGTGACCTGCCGGCGGGCGGCGTGACATTTGATGTGATCGCGGAACGTAACGGTCTTGCGACAGCGGAGTGCTCGCCAGGCGCGGCCAGCTTGTCGTCACCGGGCTGAGAAGGAGCTTTGACGCGGCCTGGCGCTAGCATGGCTGTCATGAGCCATCCGCTGGTGGAAGGGCAGCCGGTTGTGCCGCTGCCGGCGCGCGAGCCCGCCGCGCTCCGCGCGGCTGTCGCCCGTCTTGACCCGGCGGCCCTGGCCCGGTTCGAGGCTGACTGGACGGCAGCGACCGCTCGGGCGCGAGATGAGTACAGCCTGCTTCCGGCACGGTATTTCGTGGAGCACTGGTTCGCCTGGGTTGCCGTGGAACGCTGGCCCCGGCTGGCGGCCCGGCTGCGGGCCTGCGAGCGCGTCGTCGCCGAGTCACCGGATCGCGCGGAGCGCCGGGCGGCGGCCGCCGAGATCAGCCAGATTCTGCGGCAGGCCGAGACAGCTGCTGCATGAGCGACTGGACGTGGGAATACGTCCCGGATGCTCCCAGCGTCGTCGGCGGGCTCACGCAGGCTCAGGTCGAGGACGTGGAGAACCTCGCGTCGCGGATTGCGGATGCCGTAGCGGTGCGCCGGATAGGCATCTCATTCGACGTCCGTGAATCGGTTCAAACGTAAAGAGTTACGGCGAAGGTTCTGTAGTGATCTGGTTTCTTGAGGACTATCGGGACGATGTCGTTCTCGTCGTGCGGGTACAGCATCTGGGCCTGCCGGTAGCATGACGGGACGGTGGTTTCGCGTAACGCCCGGCGCTCCGCCGCCGAGCGGACCTTCTCCACCGCCAAGGACCCCGCCAGCAACGACATCAGCCGCGGCTGATGCCGCCTGACGGGACTGACCCCGATCACGCTGTTCGCCGGCTGCCTGCTCGTCGTCCGCAACCAGCGCATCCTGACCGCCTTCGACGCACGCCAGGCCCGGAACGCTCGCCGGGCCGCCGTCGGCCTCCCGCCCAAAACCCGCCGCCGGCGCCGCAAACCACTCAACGACGACGACCCCGCCTCGATCATCTCCGCCTGGCGCCGCCCAGGCTACTTCGAATTCCTGGCGGCAGGCGGTTACCCGGCGGCGCTTGCCCGCCCTACCCCCAACTCTAGGCGCCGCTGGTTCGCGAGCTACCTCGGATCGGTCGCCGAACGCGATCTGCCGCAGGTCGCCGACATTCGTCATCCCGGCGCCCTGCCCCGCCTGTATCGGCTCATCTCTCAACAGAACGGTCCTTCTCGCGCGACACTGACGGCCAGGCTGATCGGCACGGCCCGATACAGATCGAGCCGACGGCGCGCGGCGACGAGATCGCTTGGATCACGCAGAGTTATCGGCACTTGGTGGAAACCTATTGGCCGTGCCGTATATCGGCTGGGTTAGCTCCTCCTGCGGAGTGATGTCGGGCCGGGCAGGTCTCCTGCGAGTTTGGCTTGTCGATGGCTGACTTGGTGTCCAAGCGGGTTGGTGTGCCTGAGACTGGCGAGATGAGGCCGTGTGTGTTCTGCGGGCCCGGATCGTGCTGGCCTGCGCGGAGCCCGGGGTGGTGTACCAGCGGGTGGCGGCCGGCCTGGGCGTGACGGAGATGACGTGGGCAAGTGGCGCAAGCGGTTCGCCGAGGCGCGCACGCGGACGAGCCCGAAGCCGGCAAATGAAGGGCCCCGTGGCAGACCGCAATCCGTGCCTCCGGCAGGGCACGTGCCTTGAGCTTGGGAGGATGCTGCTTCTGCCGGCCGTCCGGGCGGGCAGGGCCGTAGTTTGGCGGTGCGGTTCGCCGCTGGTGACGTGTGCGTGGTCGCGGTCGATTGCGACCTCCATGCCACAAGCGGGACAGGCGCACAGCTACGAGTGGCGGGCAGGCACACAGTGGTAGGGCTGGACCAGTGCGGGGTCTTTGCTCACGGGTATGGCCGCGAATCTTACGTTCAGGTATAGCGGTTGCCAGCCCGGTTTACCGTCGGCCTCGTAGCGTCATCTCCATGTACGGGATATGGGCTGCACGCGGGACGACGAACGATAGCACGATGTTCCACTGTGAATACGAATGAGGCGCGACGGTGACATCGCTTAGCGGGACAGGAACGAATTGCCGTGGGCAGATCTTTTCCAGGTCGCCTTGCTCTCCTTCGAAGATTCCTGCCCGGGATCGGCGGAATGAGTATGCCTTGATCGTGATCGCACGGAAGGAGCGCGCTGACGGGAGCAGCAGCCGGATCGACAGGAGCTTGACCCGTGAGCTGGTGACGTTGTTGAGGAGGTTACTGAAATTCAGGATCGTCTTGGTCGGGGATGCGCCATTGATTGAAATGGATGTCCGGCTCGTCGCGAACACGACTCGTTCGGGGCCATCGGGCCCGGATGCCGTGCAGCCGACCGCGAGGGCTGCCGCCGTTGCCGACAGGGCGACCAAGGCGCGAGCGCGACTGTAGGTGATCATGTTAGCAGTTGTAGACAGCTTTAGGCTGCGGACCGCCGTTAGGGTCGACAGCTCTGTTCGATCCCCAGAAGTAGTGCTGAGTTGAATTTGCGGCGAAAGTCAACGGATCCGTGCGGGATTCTTGCGGTATTCCGCTGGGCTGATTGTAGTAGACATCGTTCTCAGTGGCGGTCGAATGGTTCGTCTCGGCTTGGACGGCAACTCCTCCCAGGTTCGCCGCGAAGCCGTAGGTCAGGCCCGCATCCCGCGTAATGCTGAATTCGTATGGATATCCCTGATTGAACCTGTACGAGTCGTGCCCGTCGTTTTCCATGTTCTGGAAGGCCTGGCAGTTATCCGTGCGCCACCTGGTGCCTGTCTGCGATGGATCTTTCCAGATCTTATGCCAGATCAGGATGAAGTGCCCGGCGGGCGACCTCACGACGCCGAATCTATCCCACTGCTGGTACGAGTAGCAGGTCGTGCCGTCTGGTGCACCTTGCCTATTGTTTTGGACGGCTACCCACTTCTTGCGGTGGTATTCCATGTAGATCGCTACCTGGTGAGAGTTGTAGAAGTCATTGGTGCCAAGGCCTTGGCTGAATCCCGAGCTGGTGCTGTACTTGTCGTACCCAGCGAAATCGTAGTCTTGCCCGTTGACCCCTACCTCTGATCCGATATTAGAGCTAGCGCCCTTTGCGTATGAGAACGATGCGCCATCGTCCCAGTTGTTGTCCCACTGGCCCACTATCGTCCAGGAATCACTTTTCTTGTTGACGCCGCCGTCCGGGATGTCTGTGCACCCCTGCTCGTTCGCGTTGCAGCAGTCCTTCGTGTTGCTGGCGTTGCCTGCCGTGATGGGAGCGTTTGTGAGATCGGTGCCATCGGCTGCCAGGTTCGGATTGTAGGTGCCGTTCCCGCCGACCTCCTGGTAGCCGTACTGGTCGGTTGGTACGGACGGCTCGGTACGGTCGGAGATGACAGAGACCAGGTGCTCGGGGAGCGTGCCGTTCGTGGCGGTGGCGTACTGTGCCTGGGCGTCGGCGAGGCGGCGGTGGCCGGCTAGGAGGCGTTCGCTGTCCTGGGCGAGCCGGTTCTGGTGCCCGGCCAGTACGCCCTGCAATGCCAGGTCGGGTGAGGCCGGGCGCAGCCAGGCGGGGTCGGCCGGGGTGTGCGGCAGGATATGGGCCATGCCCTGGCTGGTGAGCGCCTGGATCACACCGGGGCCGACTATGGCGTCGGCGTTGGCTTTGGCGCAGCCACCGATGACGAGCAGCCGGTCATAGGCTTCGATGACCCTGGGGTCAACCAGCCCTTCGAACAGTTCTCGCACGCCGCAGGCGGTCGCGGCTACCATGCCGGGCCTCTGCGGGCACCGCCAGCTGTCACCTCGCGGTTCCGCGGTTGCATTTGGGGCGTCGCCTGCGGCGGATGCCCTGCACTCATGCAGCTCTTCACCGTCATGGGTTTCGCCTCACGGGGACGAGCCGGCCGCGTCTGTCCAGAACTCACCGTCACGTTAGAACTGGAGCGGGCCGGATCCGCGGTCCTGCTGCGATCTGAGCGACGGCAAGCCGGGCATGGAGACGGCGCTATGCCCTCGCGATAGCGCGATGCCTGAGCCTGCCCTCGGCCCCGGATCCCGCAAAGACGCTGATACCGCCGACCGGGGATCGCGCTCACGGCAACGGCAGCCTGGCCTCGGGCAGCTAACCAGCCATGGCGCGATACCGGACAGGTCGCCGCTGCGTGAGGTTCCCCCGTCAGATGCGCGTGCATCGATGCGCCTTCCCCGCTCGCCATAACAACCTGTTCGGCAAGGCCGGGTCAGGACGCCGCAGTTCACCGTAGTTCACGCCAGGACGCTGCGGACGGTAATCAATTTGGTAACCAGCCAGCCCGCCGACCTGAATGGACTCGAACAAAATAAACGAGCCTGGGGTTGCCCGAGATGGGGACCAGCCGAACGCGAACCGGCGGGCACGGCCCGCACAGCGCCACCTGGCCGGAACACGACATGCCAATGCCACCCGACGTAGTCGAATGCCGCCCACATCCTGACCCAGTGCCGAGCGGCCTAACTCGGCCTGCCTCACGAATGCCCGCCCGGCGCGGGCGGAGCCTGGCCGGTCACGGCTGAGTCGGTTGTTATCCGTGATCCAGAAGCTCAGTGATGGTCAGAGCCGTGATGGCCTGACTGCGGTCGAGCAGTTCCGGCCAAGTGCTCACCCGCCACCAGCCAGCGGCTTGCATCTTGGCGTCCGATCGTCGGCCGCGCGCGTCGCATTCGGTGCCGGGCCGGTGCGGCGCGCTGTCCTGCCCGACGACCTTGTCATCCTCAGCCCGGCAGAGCGGCACTCTCGCCGACTGGGTGGAGGAGTCCACTCTGGCGAATGGCAGCCTGGCCGATCCTTCGCTCACCTGCCCAGCCACCCCCCGTCCACCGGGATGAGCGCCCCGTGCACGTAGTCGGATGCCCGCGAGGCGAGGAAGACGGCCAGCCCCGCGAAGTCAGCCGGCTCACCCCAGCGGCCGGCCGGGATCCGGGCGAGGATGGCGGCGTTGCGGTCCGGGTCCTCGCGTAGCGCCGTCGTGTTGTCGGTGGCTATATATCCAGGGACGATCGCGTTGACGTTCACCCCGCCCGCTGCCCATTCATTGGCCAGCGCCCGGGTCAGCCCGGCGATGCCGGATTTCGCGGCGGTGTATCCGGGCACGTTGATGCCGCCCTGGAAGCTCAGCAGTGAGGCAGCGAACAAGATCTTGCCGCGGCCTCGGGCGAGCATGGCCCGTCCGACCTCCCGGGCCAGGACGAACTGACTGGTGAGATCGACCTGCAGGACGCGGTCCCAGTCGGCGTCGGAGTGCTCCGCGGCCGGAGTGCGGGCGATCGTGCCCGCGTTGTTGACCAGGATGTCGACGGGCCGCGGCCAGCTGGCCAGCTGCGCCGCCAGTGCGGCCACTTGCTCACGGTCAGCCAGGTCGGCGCGCAACAACGAGCAGTCCCGGCCGCCAGCCCGGACCCGGCGGGCAACCTCGCCGCCGTCCGCGTCGAGGTGGGCGCTGACGGCCACGATGTCAGCGCCGGCGCAAGCCAGCGCGTCCGCGATCGCCAGCCCGATGCCGCGGCGTGCGCCCGTGACGACCGCTAGCTGTCCGCTCAGGTCGAACAGGGACGGCAGTGCTGCCCCTGACTGCGGGCTCACGCCGCCGGTGATGCCACTGGTCACTGCTCCCCCTCGGCCTGGCAGTCGATGAGCACTTTCATGACCCCCGCCCCGGCCTCCAGCGCACCGAATGCCTGTGCGGCGCGGCCGAGCGGCTCGACCTGGGAGATCAGCGCGGCCGCTGGAATGTGCCGGTCGGCGATCAGGCTGACCGCCGTCTCGAAGTCCTCCCGGTGATACAGGCGCGCGCCTAGGAGGGTGAGCTCGCGCCAGAAGAACCGGTAAAGGCTCACTTCGCGCGGCACGGAGTGGATGGCGACCTGGACGAGCCGGCCCCGGACGGCCAGCGAATCGACGGCAGTGGTAACCCCGGCGGCGGCCCCGGAGACCTCGAAGGCGACCGCGGCCCCGGCGCCCGCGGTCCACGCGGCGAGCATACCGGGCAGATCAGAGGATGCCGGGTCGACGGCGGTGAATCCCATTTCGCTGGCCAGGCCCCGGCGGTAGGGGTCTGGCTCGACAACGCGCAGATCGGCGCCCTGCCGTGCGGCCACGCTCGCGATCAGCAGTCCGATCGGACCGCCGCCCACCACCAGCGCTTTCTCACCCGGCCGCAGGCCGGCGCGGCGAACGTCGTGCACGGCCACCGCGGTCGGCTCGACAAGGGCCGCCCAGTCAAGCGGGAGGTCGTCCGGAAGCCGGATCAGCGTGCGTGCCGGGACCGTCCAGCTCGACTGCATCGAGCCGGCGGCGTCAATGCCGAAAAAGGCCAGCCGGTGGCACAGGTGGGTGTGCCCGGCGCGGCAGGCTGGGCACTCGTCGCACCAGTCAAGCGGCATGACGGTCACCTGGTCGCCCTCCTGCCAGCCGTCCACTCCGGCGCCGACCTCGGCGACCCGGCCAGACATCTCGTGCCCGATCACGCACGGGACGGTGACCCGGCTGTCCATATCGCCGTGATAGATGTGCAGGTCGGTGCCGCAGATCCCGGTGTAAGCGACGGAGATGCGGACGTGTCCGTGCCCCGGCGGCTCGACGGCCGCGGCTTCCAGCCGTAGCGCGCGAGCGCCCGAGTAGACCACGCGCGCCGTCATCGCCGTGCCTGCCGGCGAGGTGCCCGTCTTGCCCGGCGCGGCCTAGCTGCCGGAATCCGGTATGTCATCTGCTTGCTCCATCGCTCAGGGTCGTCGCCGGGATCGGCGGCAGCCGGTAGGTGCGCATCGCGGTGCGGGTCAGTACCTCCACGCGCTCGGCCTCCGTGGCGTGCGCCTGGTCCAGCGCGGCCAGGACCATGTCCAGCCAGACGTCCGGACTGGTTGCCAGCGTGCACACCGGCCAGTCGCCGCCGTAGAGGCACCGGCCGGCCCCGAAGGAGTCGAGGGCAACGTCCAAGGCCGCGATCAGATCGCCCAGGGACGCCGTCGGCGCCGCCTCCGTGGCGAGGCCGGAGAGCTTGCACCGCACGTTCGGGCGGGCGGCGAGCGCGGCGATGGCAGCGCGCCATGGGGCGAGGTCGGTGCCGCACCGGGGCTTGCCGAGATGATCGAGCACGATCACCGTGTCCGGGCAGGCCGCCGCCAGCTCCGAGAGCTCGGTGAGCTGCCGGGATCGCACGCAGGCGTCGAACGGCAGCCCCGCCTGGCCGAGCCTCCGGATCCCGTCCCGCAAGTCCTGATCATGAAGGTATCCCGGCGGCTCGTCCTGGAGATTGCGGCGCACCCCGGCGATCAGGTCGTCGCCGCGGAGCTGGCCGAGGCCGACCGCGAGCGCCCCTGGCTGCTCCACCGGCAGCTGCGCGATCAGGCCGCGGATCCACGGATGCGCGGCGGCCTGCGATCGCACCCACGACACCTCCCGGCCAGCCTGCCCGGATTCAACGCCGGCCTCCACGGCGATCGCGGCCGTGACCTGGAGGGCCTCGGCGGCAAATCGCTGCGCGTCCCATGACGCATCCAGCTCGTCCCCGGCCCCGATCCACGGGTAGCCGAAGCGATCCGGGTCGATCAGGTGCAGGTGGCTGTCGACGACCTGCCCGGTCACGATGCCTGCCAGGGGTCCTGGTTCTCTGGCCGTCCGTTGACCCAGCCGATGTCGCGGACCGGCTCGAGTATGGCCTCGACCTCGGCGAGCAGCTCGGCGTCGATCGGCTCGCCGATCCACTCGACGTCGCGCTGCACGTTGGCCGGATTGGCACTGCCGACGACGGTCGCGATGCACGGACTGGTCATGACCGAGAACTGCAGCGCGAGCTTCGCCAGGCTGGACCCGCGATCCCGGCACCAGGCGGCCGCCTGAGCGCACCGGTCAAGCACTTGCGCCGGGGCCGGATGCCAGGGCGGCGCGCCCCGGTCGGTCAGCGCGCCCATGGCGAGTGGGGAGGCATTGATCAGTGCCACGCCAGCCGCGGCGAACTCTGCTGCCCGGACCGCAAGGCGCCGGTCCTGCACGGTGTAGTGGCAGTACGACATGACCGTGTCCACCGGCACTTGCCTGGCGACGTGCAGCAGCGCTGGCAGCGGGTAACCGGTCACCCCGATCCAGCGGACGAGCCCGGTCTCCTGCAGGGCGCGGAGCGCGGGAATCGCCTCGACGGCAATCTGCTCCAGTGACACGAACTCGATGTCGTGGCACTGGATCAGGTCGATGTGGCCGACGCCGAGCCGCTCCATGCTCTCGCGCACGCTGCGGGTGACCCGGGCCGCGGAGAAGTCGAACGCATCGTCGCCGTACCGCCCGACCTTGGTGGCCAGAACGTACAGGTCACGGTCAATGCCGTGCAGCGCCTTGCCGAGCACCTGCTCGGCAGTGGTGAACCCGTAGTACGGGGAGACGTCGAAGAAGTTGATCCCCGCGCCGAGCGCGGCATGGACGGCGGCAATGCCGTCCTGCTCGGCGAAGGTGCCGTAGATGCCACCGAGCGGCGAGGCACCGAATCCGAGCTCGGAGACGGCCGGGCCGTTGCTGCCCAACCTGCGGTATCTCATGGCACCGCCCTCGCCGCGCCAGGTCCTCCGGCCTCGTCGTCCGTAGCGTCCGGCCCGGCGCTGCCGAGCTGATAGCCGGGGCCAGCCGGGCAGCGGTCGAACGGCGTCGCGTATGACGGGGGCCGGGTCCGCAGGCCAAGCCGGAGAGTCAGCCGGATCCGGGTCGAGGCGGGCAGCCGCACAGTCAGCCAGGGCCCGCCGACATCGGCCTCCTTGTCGGCGACGACTGGCGCGCGGTGGCCGTAGTCATACAAGCCGCCCATCCAGGAGCCGTCCGTGCATGCGGTGTACCGCACCCGCTCGATGGTGTGCTCGGCGAACGCACCCGCCTGCACGATCACCGAGCGGTCCTGCGCGGGGTCGAGGTTGACGAGGTCGACGACGGTTGCGTCCGGATCGATGGCCGACACAAGCGCGGCCACGCCGCCGGGCAGTCCGGGACGGCGCCGCTCGGCGTCGTAGTAGCGGACTCGCGCCTGCTGCAGCCCTCCGTTGTAGAGCACCTGCGGGCCACCCCAGGTGAGCTGCACCAGCGCCTCGGTGACGACGGGGTTGCACTGCTGCCAGACGTGGATGTCGGCCTCTTCGACCTCGACGGCCCGGTACGCACGGCCGCGTGCGAGCCGGTGACGCACCTGCGCCTGGGCGGCCGCGAGAATCTGCTCCGGGTACCCGGGGTGCTCACCCGCCAGGTAGGTGAACCAGGGTTCCTCGTGGCCTGCCTCTTCCTTGCTGCGGAACGGGCGGACCGTGCGCCAGTCGTATCCCGCCCGGGCGCGCAGGTCCGCGAGTCTGCTCAGGTCCGCTGGGTCGCCGCTATGGTGCCAGAGCGCCACCGGCACCGCGGGCATCAGCGGGTTGAAGTCGAACCAGCCGCGGTCGGAGTGGCGGTACGGTACGAGAAAAGTCGGGACCTCGGCGTCCTCGCGGAGCTGCGGGTACCACTTGGAACGCAGCGACGAATCCGAATCGGCGTAGGCCTTGACCAGGCCGTGGCCGATGATCGTGTCGAGGGCGCGCCGCACTAGGTCGAGGAAGGTCTGGTCACCGGTCGCCGCGACAGCCGCCAGCCCGGCGACCGCGGCCGCCTGACCGACGCTGTACCAGCCGTGCGGCCAGCTCCAGCCGTAGTGTCCGCCGTACCAGCGGCCGTCGAGCAGGCTGCCGACCACGCCGTCCGGACCTACGTTGTCCGGCAGCACGCCGCTGTTCGCGGCCGCTCGTTCCCGCCAGGCTCCGACGTAGTGCGCGATCCAGTCCTGATAGCGCCGCTCGCCGGTCAGCATCCAGGCGTTCAGCACCAGGCCTGCCGACGCGAGATTCACGGCGGTGTCCCCGATGCTGAGCCTGGCCGCCATTTCGCCGGCCAGCCTCGGGTCAGCCGCACGGGGCGGCGTCGGCGTCCCCTCGGGCAGCAGCCAGTCCAGCGGGAAGCCATAGAGCCGCTCCTCGTGTTCCAGCCACGGGTAGTGGGTCCCGTCGAACAGGCCGGTGCGGCCGGGATCGGATCCGTTGTGCGGCCGGCGGATGATTCGGTGCTCAGGGTCGTAGTTACCGTGCGCGGGGTCGACGTAGAGCTCGGCGAACCTGACCGCCCGGTCCCGCCACCTTCCCGGCGCTGCCATGCACAGGAAGTACAGCAGCAGCAGGCTCTCGCTCTGGTGGAACCAGTCGTATCCCCGCTCGTACTCGTCGGCGAGCAGGCCAAGCTCGGTGAGCTGCGCGGTGACGCCCTCCCAGTGCCGCTCGGCCTGTGGCAGCAAGTCGTCGGCGCCGCCGAGCAGGTAGAGCTGCGGCCAGTTGAAGAACGTCTCGTAGAAGTCGTCAGCGCCGTCCCGGGAGCTGAGCTCGCGCTGGTAGTTCAGCCGCCCGTCCGGTCCGGTGAAGTCGGAGGCGAATCGCCGCCACGCGTAATCCAGCAGGTCGAACAGTTCGCGCTCGGCTAGCGCCCAGCCCGGCGGCTCGAGCAGCGGCAGCGAGGCGGTCACGACGGGGAGTGTCATCTCATTCCTTCGTGGACCCGGAAAGCAGGCCGGTGACAAGGAATCGCTGCGCGAACAGGAACACGATCAGCACCGGGCTGATCGCCAGCAGGGTGGCCAGCGCGAGTTCGGGCCGCAGCACGGCGGCGGTGCCCGCGGTCGGGTTGAACTGCGGCACGTCGGTGATCAGCAGGCCAAGGCCGACCTGAACCGGATACTGGTTGCTCTCGGGCAGCATGACGTAGGGCAGGAAGTAGTTCGTCCAGTTCGCGACGAAACTGAAGAAGCCGACGAGAGCCACGACCGGCGTGGCGAGCGGAAGCGCCACCCGCCGGAACGCCCCGAATTCCGAGCAGCCGTCGATCTTGGCCGCGGCCAGCAGGTCACGCGGCAGCGCGGTGCTGAAGTAGATGTAGGTCAGGTAGACGCCAAACGGATAGAACGCGTAGGGCAGCACGACCGACCAGATGCTGCCGATCAGATGCACCGCGTTAAGTTCGAGGAACAGCGGGATGACCAGCGTCGTAGCCGGCATGAGCATGACCACGAGAGTGCCGATCAGCAGGATGCGCTGGCCGGGGAACTCCATCATCGCCAGCGCGTAGCCGGCCGGGATGCCGACCAGCAGCGTGATCACGAGCGCGCCGAACGCCTGTACCATCGAGTTGCGCAGCCAGAGCAGGATCGTGTCGCCCTGAAAGCGGGTGAGGGCATCCCAGTTCTCCCTGAGCGCATGCCAGGAGCCGAACGAGAACGGGCTCCGGTACACGAGCTCAGGGTCGGTCTTCGTCGCGGCAAGCAGCAGCCACAGCACCGGCAGGATAAAGAAGATGAGGAAGGCGGTAAGTAGCACCCCTGCTGCCAGGTAGCCAGGAATGCTGGCCGGACGCGGCAGCGAGCGGACCCGCCGGGGAGCGGGAGCCCTGGGCATAGCCGGGGCGGCGGTGTCAGCTGGCATCGAAGAACCTCGACCGGGTTACGAAAAGGGCTGCGACGACCACGCACACGACGAGCAGCTCGACGGAGATCGCCGAGGCGTAGTTGACGTTGTTGTTCTGGAAGGCAAAGTCGTAGGAGAGCTGGGTCAGCGAGAAGTCACGCCCGGCCACGCCCAGGCTCGCCTCAGAGATGAGCTGCGGTTCCACGAAAAGCTGGGTTCCGGCGGCGAAGGCCAGGATCACCATGTAGACGATCCATTTGCGCAGCATCGGGATCTGGATTCGCCTGGCGATGCTCCAGCCCCCGGCCCCGTCGATCCGCGCCGCGTCGATGATGTCCAGCGGGATGTTGTTCAGCGCTCCGAACATCACGACGATCCAGCCGCCCGCTCCGGTCCAGAACGCGATCATCACGAACAGGAAGGCCAGGTGGCCGGGCTCTATGACCGCGCCGAACGTGCTGTAGCCGATCAGCCTCAGCAGCGGTGCCGCCGGGCTGACCGTCGGGTCGAGCATGAACAGCCACAGCATGACGCTCGCCGCTCCGGCCAGCGAGCCGGGAATGTAGTAAAGGAACCGGGCCACCCTGCTGATCCGCCGGAACGGCAGTTGCTGCAGCACGATCGCGAGGCCGGTGACGAAGGCGACGAGGGTCACCAGCCAGATCAGCTCGTAGAACGCGACATGCTCCACCGCGGGCAGGTACCTGAAGTCGTGATAGGCGCCGGCGAAGTTGGAGAACCCAGCGAACCTGTTCCCCGCATCGCTGAACGCGAAGTAGATGCCGTAGGCAGTTGGCAGGATGCCGAACGCCGCGAGCAGCAGCACATATCCGGCGACGAAGAAGTGGCCGGCCGAGACCGGCCGGAACGTGCTCAGCGAGCGCGTCCCGGCCGGCCCGGCCTGAGGAGACCTCCTCAATGGCTGACCGTGTAACCGTCGGTGGTGGCGTAGTTGGTGATCGCGGTCTGCCAGGCAGGCAGCATCGAGATGATGGTCTTGCCCGCGGTCAGGCCAGGATCGATGGTGGCGGCCCAGACGGCCTCGTTGCTCCACTTGCCGTAGTTCCAGCCAGTCCAGACCTGCCCGGCTGCCTGCTCAAGCACGGCGGCGGGGTTGCCGACGTAGTAGCCAGAACTGAGCTGGTGCCCGAGCCACACCTTGGCCGCTGGGGCGTAGGCGGGATAGCCGGGAGTCAGCGAATCCTGCCAGGCATTGTTGCCCGTGACCCAGGTGATGAAGTCGACAGCCTCCTTCAGGTGCGCGGAATGCGCAGAGAGCAGCCATGTGCCGCCGCCGACGTTCCCGGTACTCACGGCCGACGAACCTGGCCATTGCGGGATCGGGGCGACGGCGACCTGGCTCTTCGGCACATTGAGGCCCGACTTGGTGTCGAAGACCGCGCCGCCGAACCAGGACGGGCCAGGTAGCATCAGCACCTTGCCCTTGTCGTTCTTGTCGAAGGCGGTGCTGAATACGCTCAGCTTCGACACCGAGCCGGCCTTGATCAGCGTGTCAAGCAGGGATGCCATCCGCGTGCAGTTCGGCGTCGTGACGTTGACCGTCACCGAGCGCGGGCCGGTGATGTCACTGCCCTGGCACTGGCTGGCCCACATGTAGATCTCGGGGGTGAACGTGTCCCCGGCATTGCCAATCAGGTAGCCGGGATGCTGCTTGGCGACCTTCAGGCCGAGTGCCTCGTACTGCGGCCAGGTGGCCGGCACCTGATAGCCCCACTTCTTCATCAGCGAGGCGTTGTACCACAGCACGACCTGGGCGAGGTCATTGCGCAGGCAGTAGACCTTGCCGCTCACCGTGCACACGTTGAGGGAGCCGGTCGAGAAGTTGCTCAGAGTCGATTGCGGGATCAGGCCCTCGTCCAGCGGTGCGGCATACCCGGCGGTCACCGCCCAGGTCGTCTCGTTCTGCTGGGTGCTGAACACGACATCAGGCCAGCCTTTGCCGGTGCGGTTGAACAAGTCGACCTTCGTCTGCAGGAAGTTCGAGCCGTTCGCGTCGCCGTCGTAGGTGACGATGTTCAGCTTCACACCCGGATGGGCCTTCTGGTAGGCCTGAGCGGCCGGAACGCGCGTGGAGTCCACCCAGACCGTCAGCGCGCCCGAGGTCTGCGGTGCCTGGCTGAAGCCGTCCTTCATCGGGCTGCCCGGTGAGGAGGAGGATCCGCCGCTGCACGCCGCGATCGCCACAGCGACCACGGCAGCCAGGCCCGCGGCCGCGAAGGCGCGCCGGCGGGATGGGCCTGTCGGACTGAGCACCCGGATGGTGCTGTTCATCGGGGGCATGGCAGCTCCATTGCTCGTGTCGTCAAGACGGCTGCCGTTCGGAATAGGGCCGATGGACCGTCTGATATGTACTACTTATCGTGCTCGCGTATCCAGGTTTCCGGCGGATCATGCGCGAACGCGGAACCTGGCACATGCTTGCCCACAATTAGCAGACCGGGCATACCTTGCCGTCAAGACCTTCGCAGACCTATATTCCGTACAGGTTCACTCTGAACTAGACCTAGCGTGACCTATTAACCAGTTTGACCGGGTATGAATAGCTAGTCGTAACCGAAGTGCAATCAATATTTCATACTCATTTTGATGAGTGAGGGTGTAATAGATATGATCAACGCTACTGTGACGTTTCAGTCATAATGGGTGTCAAAGTCGGCGACACGGGAGGCAGAGCGGTGGACTCGGAGCCGTCGACCGGTATCGTCGCGGCATCCCCGGCGGCTGCGGAACCCGCCGCGAATGCCCGGCGCACCGGACCGGGCGGGTACCGGCCGGGCTATGAGGTCGTGGCCGAGCAGATCCTGCAGCTGATCGCCGAGCTCGCGCTCGCGCCGGGTGACCGCCTTCCCACCGAGAACGGGCTCGCGGCCCGGCTCGGCGCCAGCCGCACCGTCGTCCGGGAGGCGGTCAAGATCCTTTCGGCCACCGGCAGAGTCAGCGCCCAGAAGGGCCGCGGCTTGTACGTCGCGGACGGCGAGAGCGTGCTCGGGGCCACCAGGTTCGGCGGTTTCTTCCTGCCGACCAACCTCGACCACATCTTCATGCTGTTCGAGTTCAGGCGCGTCCAGGAAGCCGAGGCCAGCAGCCTGGCCGCGACCCGGGCCAGCCCGTCCGAGCTGCTGGTCATCGAGACTGCCGTGCAGACCTGCCGGCACGGCTTCCTCGTGAGCAGCCAGGCAGAGTTCGAGCAGGGCGACGACGACTTCCACCTCGGCGTGGCCGCCGCCTCGCACAATTTCTTCCTCGTCGCGGCGGTGCGGGAGGCACGCAGGCTCCAGCGCCAGTCGAGCGTCATCGGGATCCGGGGCGTCGGCGGGCATGCCGCCGAAGCGGTCGAAGAGCACGAAGTCATCTACCGTGCTATCAGGGACGGCAAGCCCGAGGCGGCCGCCGAGGCGACCTGCGTGCACCTAGATAACACGCTGAAGGACTACCGGCGCGAGATCCAGCGCCGCGTCTTCGGCGAGAGCGCGCCGTGACTCCGGTCACCGCCGGGCCGGGCCGTTCCGACGCCGGCAGTTCCGATGCCGACCGAACCGGCGCCGGGCCGATCGGAGCACTCGGCCGCATGGGCATCATCCCGGTCGTCGTGATCGATGACGTCGGCCTGGCGGCCCCGCTAGCCGAGGCACTGCTCGAGGGAGGAATCGGCGGTGCCGAGGTCACGCTCCGGACGCCTGCCGCGCTCGGCGCGCTTGCCGTCATGGCCCGCTATCCCGGCTTCGCCGCCGGGGCGGGCACCGTGCTCGATCCGGGCCAGGTCGCGGCGGCCGCCGACGCTGGCGCGCAGTACGCCGTCTCCCCCGGCTTTGATCCTGATGTCGTGGCGGCCTGCCTGCGTCGCTCGCTCCCGGTGATTCCTGGTGCCGTGACCGCCACCGAGATCCAGCAGGTACGCCGCGTCGGCCTGGCGGCGTGCAAGTTCTTCCCGGCCGAGGCTGCGGGCGGTCTTCGGGCCCTGTCGGCCCTGGCCGGGCCGTTCCCGGATATGCGGTTCGTCCCGACCGGCGGGATCGGCCCGGCGAACGCCGCCGGCTACCTCGCCGCCTCGTGCGTGCTCGCGGTCGGCGGCACCTGGATGGTGACCCGCGAGCTGATCGCCAGCCGCCACTGGGATCGCATCCGCGAGCTTGCGGCGCAGGCTGCCGCGCTCGCCGCCGACCGGCAGCCCGCGCGATGAGCGGCGACGCCGCGACCACGCCCGGCCTCCCCGCCACGCCTCGCGCGCTGGTCACGTTCGGGGAGTCGATGGGACTGGTCAGCACGCCCGACATCGGGCCGATCGAGTTCGCGCGCGAGTTCCGGTACGGCATCGGCGGAGCCGAGAGCAACGTCGCGGTCGGCGCGGTCCGGCTCGGCGCACCGGTGACCTGGATCGGCCGCCTCGGCCGCGACGCGACGGGCGACCTGATCGAACGGCGGCTGCGCGCCGAGGGAGTTCGCGTGCATGCCATCAGGGACGGCGGCTGCACGGGCCTCATGGTGCGGCACCAACGGGTCGCCGGGCACATCAGCGTGGACTACCACCGGGCCGGGAGCGCCGCCACCAGACTCTGCTCCAGCGACATCACCGACGACCTGCTCGCAGGAGCGGCGATCCTGCACGTGACCGGCATCACCCCGGCGCTATCGGCATCAGCGCGGCAGGCCGTCTTCGACGCAGCCGAGCGCGCGCGGGGCCTCGGCGTGACCATCTGCCTCGACGTGAACTACCGGGCGAGGCTATGGGAGCCAGCCGCAGCCGGACCCGTGCTGCGTGCCCTGGCCGCGCGAGCCGACATCCTGATGGCGGGCCCGGGTGAGGCGCGCCTGCTGCTGGGCGACGAGCAAGCCAGCGTAGGCCCCGCCACGCTGAGCCGCCTGGCAGCACTCGGCCCGCACGAAGTCATCGTCAAGGACGGCGCGCGCGGCTGTGCCGCCCTGATCGACGGCGCAAGCTTCACGCTACCCGCACTCACCGTGCCCGTGGTGGACCCGGTCGGAGCAGGTGACGCGTTCGCGGCCGGATACCTGGCCGACCGTCTGGCCGGGGAGTCCCCGCAGGCGCGGCTGCGCACCGCGATCGCGGCAGGTGCCTTCGCCGTCGGCGTGCCCGGCGATTGCGAGGGGCTGCCCCGCCGTCACGACCTGGCCGCTCTCGGCGCGGACCGGGAGGACGCCGTCCGCTAGCTCCGAGCCCGCCTGCCTGCTACCAGCCGCCTTGCTCCGGGATCGGGAGCGCGGCGAGCCGGGCTGCCTCATCGGCCGGGACTCCGAGCAGCTGATGTCTACTTTATGAGCACGACACAGAGGCACAACCATGAGCTGGAACAGTTGCTGGACGAACGCCTCCTCTCTTCCGCGACCCCGATACCACATCATGCTCCAGGCGTTCCGATCCTCAACGCTCTGCGCGAAAGGTCCGAATCAAACCGCTGACGTTTCAGGAGCTTGGCCTGCGACGTCAAGCAGCCGTGCGGTCAGCTCTCCGAAGTGAGCGTATGCGTCGCGTACGGCCTGCTGATGAGCTCCGATGGCACCGTCGGCTGATCGGAGCAGGAAGACTGGTTTGCGAGCCTCTTGTCCGAGTGGGGCAAGCGAATGGTAGTGCTTGATCGGGCCGAGGCAATGTTCGTCATCTGCTGCCAGCGGTACCTGAAGGCCTGGTGCTCCAAGAACAGATCGGCGGTACTCATCAGGTACGCGCCGCAGCCAGCGGTCGTAGGCGCCGACGACTCGGTCCACGCGGGTGCCGTGCTGGAGAACCACGTAACCACGAGGTCGCATCTCCCCTGCTGGCAGTCCCATGTCCCCACGGGGAGCACGCTGAACCCTGTCTGACCAGCCTTGGCGCCAGTTGTTAAGAGTGGGGCCTAGGTTGCGCAGGCCCTGCAGCGAGTACAGGTCTGGCCTGAGTGGGACGACCACATGATCTGAGGCAACCATGGCCGTCCGGTTGATGGCCCCAAGATTAGGCCCGACGTCCACTAGGACGATTTCCGCATCTGCTTGCTCCGCGGCGCGCCGAGCGACGGTGGCGAAGGCCGCAGTCACCCGGAAGGCGCGGAGTTGACGGTCCAGGCTGCTGGCCCAGGCGAAGCTGAGTTCCTGTTCTGCCCCGGACAGCAGGAGATCGCCTGGCACCAGCCCGAGGTTCGGAGCGATCTCCTCCACATGTGGCGCGCCGATCCCACCTTCGCCCTCAAAGAGCGGAGCCAGTGCGCCGTAGACAGTGCGTCGTGCTGACTCTGTCCACAGCCGCTCCACCCGTTCGTCGTCGAGGAAAGACGCGGTGAGGTTGGCCTGCGGGTCCAGATCGAGGACGACGACGGACTTCCCGAGTTCGTTCAGCATCCAGGCGACGTGGTAGGCCAGCATTGTCTTGCCGACGCCGCCTTTGTTGTTGAAGAAGGCAAGAACCGGCGGGGTCATGTCTTCAACCTCACGATGGCGGCTACTGCGGCCACCGATGCCTCGAACTCGAGCGGTGGATTCCCGTTCTGCGCAAGTCGGTCCCTAGGCGCACCCGCAATAGTGGAGTTGCGGTAGTCGGTAAGACCGGGCTGCCCCATCGTCTCAACCGTTACCTGGCCGTATGGTCCGCCTGGCGAGTGGATTTCCACCCTGTCGTCGAACCAGCTCACCCGTACCGGGGCGTTGCTGGAGTCATAAGTCCGGTGCAGCACGGCATTTCGGAACAGCTGCTAGAGTGCCTCGAACGGCACCGACGGCGTGCGCTCCTCGGTCGGCAGGCCCTCGAATGCGACGACTGTGTCAATGTGCGAGCGCAGTATCTCCTCCACATCCAAGAGGACGTCCGGAGCCGTGCCAGATGCGCGATGCTGGCTGAGCACCGGGGCGCTGAGCCGCACTCCATCGAAACGGACAAACTGAACATATGAGCCCGGCAGATGCTGCTCAGGATCGCGGCCGATCACTAGGATGCCTGTAGGAGTGGGACGGAACTCGGGCGGAGCGAGAAACCTAAGGGACGCCAGTTGCTGATCGACCGGGCGGCCGTTTTCTCGGAGGACATCATCCGCGACCAGCTGAGGCAAGGCGACGTCGGCGGCGCGGAGCGCAGATAGAGTTTTCGGGTGCGCTCGTCCCGTGCGGCGGTGGCCAGCGACTTTGGGTGCTGCGCCCCAGGGGAGGAGGCCTGGCGACGTCCCCGAGCGGAATTGACGTTCCAGATGCACCTCGGCATGCTCTTGAGCCCCTTCTGCTCTGCCGCCACTCCGGTCCGGGGATGGCGCGACGATTTTGCGGTTCTTGCTGAAATATATTCAGGCACTGGTAATCCTGACGAAGTATTAAGGCGTCTACCTAAGGCCAGGTGAGCCGAAAGCGCATCGCAAATGCCGGCGGCCCGGTGTCTGCCGCGAAGGCAGCGCTGATGCTGCGCATGTCAGGAGGCGGGAAATGCCCGTGATCAGGAAAATGCCCGTAATAAAATGGATCGCGGTGCTGATCGTTACCATTGCCGGCCTGGGCCTGGCCCAAGCTGGGACCGCGCTGGCCGCCGGGCTCCCGAATGATGATTTCGCGAACGCGACCATCATCTCCTCGCTGCCCTTCAGCGATACCGTCGATACCACGACCGCCACAACCGAGCCCGGCGAGCCAGCCGGCGGCTGCGGCCTGACCCCGGCACAGACGGCCTGGTACTCGATCACGCCCGCCAGCAACATCGCTGTGCAGATAGGCACGACAGCGGACACTTTCAGCTCCTTGTTCTTCATCTACCTGCAGACAGGGACCGGATTCGACGGGCTCGCCAGCCTGGGCTGCCCCGGCCAGTCAGGGACATTCCACTTGTTCGCCGGCAAGACCTACTACATCCAGGCCGGCAGCGCCTTCTCCGGCGGGGGGACGCTGCAACTGGATGTGAAGCAGATCCCGCCGCCACCGAACGACAACTTCGCGGACTCGACGGTGATCTCGGCAGCGGGCCTGCCGTTCAGCGACACAGAAATCGCCACGGTGTCGACCACGGAGCCGGGCGAGCCCGTGCCCACATGCTCGCCCGCGAACATCCTTCCGAACAGCTGGTGGTATTCGTTCACCGCGACCTCGGCAGGCTCAGTGACCGCCAGCTCGACAGACGGGGCGGGCGTCATCGCCGCCTTCACCGGCACCGCGCTCGCCAACCTGAGCCAGATGGGCTGCGCATTCGGCAATCAGAGCCTGACGTTCCGGGCCTCGGCGGGTACCACGTACTACTTCCAGGTCAGTGACCATTCTGATGTCGAATTCATCCCGCAGACCTTCACGCTCGACCACTCGCCCCAGCCTGTCGCCAACTTCTCTACCTCCCCTGGCGATCCCTCGGTCTTCGACACCGTGCAGTTCTCCAATCAATCCAGCGACCCTGCCGGGGCCGGATTCGCCCAGGATCAATACAACTTCGGGGACGGGACGACCGCCGCGGGCTGCTGCCCTAACCTGCCCGGCGATCTCGATGCCACTCATCAGTACGCGAAGGATGGTGACTATACCGTCACCGATACTGTCGCGACGCCGGACGGCCGGACCGCCTCCGCTGTCCAGGTCGTCCACGTCATGACACACGACGTCGCGATCACCAAGTTCACCGCCCCAGCCTCGGCGCATGCCGGCCAGACAGCCCTGATCACGGTCGCCATCAGCGACAAGCGCTACCCCGAGACGGTCCAGGTGCAGTTCCTGAAGAACAACAGCGAGGGCGGCTTCGACGTCGTCGGCACCTTGACCCAGTCGGTACCAGTGAAAACGGGCAAGGCCACCACCCCGTTCGCCTTCAGCTACACCTTCACCCCGAGCGACGCGACAGCCGGCAAGGTCACCTTCGAGGCCATCGCAACCATCCAGGGCAACCGCGACGCATTCCCCTCCGACAACACCGCCCTGGCCCGGACGACCCTGCGTGCTCCCAGTCTCCAGAGTCCCGGCCCTGTCCAAGCCCGGCTAAAACAGTGGTGACCGCCATCTCCTGCCCGGCGCCGCGTAACCGCGGCGCTAGCGGCACCCACGGCACCAGCCGAGAGGCCGGGCATGCCGACTACCCGATACGCCGAACGCAACTTGCCTGGCCGCTGTATGACAACCTCGCCAGCGCGATCCTCGCTCACCACAACGCTGTCACGTGCGCGGCAAGTTCAGCCCCGATCCCGGCCGCTTCCGGCTCAGGCCGAAGGTCCCGGGTAGCAAGACGCCCGATTGCCCTGTCAGCCGGTCATCACGCCAAGCATTCAGAAGGTGCCAGAGCAGAACGAAGAAACCGGCGAAATGCCGCAAGGCACACAATGGCCCGGTCAGCGAAGGTAGCACGCCATGGTTAACGCCATCGCGCGTATAGCCCAGGACGAACGGCCTGCCCCGCACCTGGGCAGGCCGGGTTCCCGCCAAGGTGGCCATGGTCACGCAGGGCACCTGCGGTCCTGATGCCATTATCGGCCAACGGCTGGCGGACCAGGGCGTGTGCTCATCGCGGCCGGTGACATCGGTCTGCACGCGGTAATTGACCGGTACGGCTGGCTTGACATCCTGGTCATCCAGGGCAGCGCGCACAGCCCAGGCCAGCGTATTGCTCCTGACGCAGGCGGCACTCGATCACATAACCGGGCGGGGCGGCCGGATCATCATCGTGTCCGCTGACGCCCCGTATCCGGGTCACGTCGGCCTGGCCTGCTGCCCGGCCCGCCAGTGCCTGCCTGCCCTGACCCCGGAACTAGCCGTCCGTGGCCGACCACATCGCCCGCGCGGTCTGCTTCCTCGCATCCGACCGGGCCGCCTTCATCACGGGGCCAGGTGAGGGCAGCCGACAGCGACTAAACCCACGGTCAAGGCAAACGCCCACAGCCTGCCCTGGCTCAGCCCCGCTGCGGGCACAGAACAGCCATTCTGTCCAGCGGCGACTACTGATCAATATGGCCGCCGAGATACAGAACGAGCCTTACGCGTGCGGTCTTGCCGGAAGGCCGATCACTCTGAGTAGCTACCGTAACGGTCGGTCTCGTGCAGTACGCCGAATCTGTGTGGTCAACCAATTCAATTGTTTGGCCGCCAGCTTGGCCCAGATTAACTATTATGCGCGTCCGCTCCGGATCGGTTATATCTCAAAACTGGCCTGACGGCGCCGGCGATCGCTGTTCGACAATAAATAAGCTTGCGGTAATAACGAGGCTATTTCTCCTTGAGAACAGCAACGAGGCTGCACGCTATGACGGCGACGGCCAACTCGTTTGTGACAATGCTCTCCACGGTAACGCTCCACACGAGCGGGACTGTGGCAACGCCAAGTGCGAGCAGGATCGCGCCAGCGAGAACCCACCAGAAAATTGCCGAGCCTCCGTTGCTCTCGGTGGGCGTGATCTTTTCGGCGACTTGAGCGGCAACCTCGGTCAGGCGGCCGACATCCTCCGCCAGATTGCGCAATACCTCAAGGCTAGCTTGATCTCGCACGATGCTCTCGGCCGCGCGCGCGACAGCCTCGTCTCCTACCGACTGTACAACACTCAGAATGTTGGCTACGAGATCTTCTAGGTCGCGCGGATCAGCGGAAAGTTCTCGCCGAGGCTGACCATTCTCGCTAATTGCGCCCAGCTTCTCCTTGACGGATTCGGCTAGCAAGCGCGGATTAAGTTCGCCCATCGCCTCAATCGGCTGCCTTGACATTGCATCGCTGAATTCTGCAACCATCGCACGGATGTCGCCGACGGCTTCACCCCCCTGGGAGCCTCGGATACCCGTCGGCTCGCCGATCCCCCGCACAACCCCGGCATCCGCCGACGATTCGACCGGCCGGATCACGTTCTCGCGGATCCCGCGCGCGGAGCCCCGCCCTAGCCCGGGACCGGCCGACGGTTCGACCGGTCGGATCACGTTCTCGCCGATCCCAGACACGGTGCCGGGTGCAGGTTCGCCCGCCGCAATGGTTGGGCGTTCTCCTAGCCTGTTGGGTGGATTCGGCGTTCCAGCACGACGGCGGACGCGACTCTCCAGCCGATTCGGCGCCTTGCTGATCTCCGCCGGCAGGCTTGGCGAGGCGCCGTCGGCCGTCACCTCGCGGCTGATCCTGATCAAACTGTCGCTTGAGTCCGGTTCGGCGGGCTCCTTGGCGGGATGCACGTTTTCCTTCATGCTTTAAGCTCCGTCACCACTGTGCAGCCGTAAAAAGTGACTCACGCTAAGGGTACCCTGGACTAGACCGAACTGCCCCGTTTGAGATCATCGCGGGACCGTACGGGCCGATTGGCCCGAATAACTCAGCGGCAGATCATCCATATCAGCTGCAGACCAAAATTTCTGCAATAGGAGGTGCGAACGCCGCCTTTATAGGTCTTGTGGTGCATATTGGTAAAATCGCCTGTAGAAACTGCCTTCCAGCGCCAGGCACTGGTCGCTAGTCCTTGAGCGCAGACAGTCAGCGCGCGGGAGCCGAGCTCAGGCTGGATATCGAGCACCCGCTCGCCGGCCGTGGCGAACTGCCGGCCAGCGGCGCCAAGGCCGCCCTGCCAGGAGTCCGGTGGCGTGGCCTGCACGTACCCGCGCGCAGGGAGCCGCCGCAGGTCAGCAGGGTCCCGGCACTTGGGGGTGTCGTGATCGCTGCGGCCATGGCCACGATGATCGTAGTACAGCACCTGAACCTGCTCGGCGAGCGGCCCCAGCTCTGCCTTCAGGCTGATGTGGGCGAGGCGCTCACCCGCGCTACCGGAGGCGTCCTTGACGATCTTGCTGACTGGCTGCGCGCCGGGATGCTGGCCACCTGAGCTACAGCGAGAGGCGCAGCGGCCAAAACGTCGGTTCTGCTCGCTCCAACCGTTCGCTCTCCAGCCATGACGCCGCGCCAGATCGGGCCCTACGCGCGCGGCCCCTGTACCCTCGGCTGTTACTGAGCGTTATATCCGATTGGTGATCCTGGCCAAGGCGGGCCACGAACCGTCGCCGCCACGGCGGCACGCTTTCGCGCAGCGACGGTATCTAACGACGGGCCTGCGGAGCGCGGTGCCGGTGCTCGGCGCGGTGCAACGGTACCCGGGCTGGGTTGGGCTTGAGCTCCCGACCGCGCGAACAGTATATCTGCCGAGCTGTCTGTGAGATATCCTAAGCTGCGGGAGGTGCGGATGGCGAAGACGCTGATCGACGTGAATGAGGAGTACCTGGCAGCGGCCCAGGAGGTGCTGCAGACCGAGACGAAGAAGGACACTGTTAATGCTGCGCTGCGCGCGGTCGCCGCGATGGCGGCCCGGCGCCGGGATCTGCAGCGCATGATGACCGGCGGGTTGCCCGACTTGCTGGACGAGCAGGTGATGCGAGCCGCATGGCAGCGGTAGCCCGGTGCCTGGCCGATACCAGCGCCCTGGCCAGGCTTGGCCATGCGACGGTGGCCGACGCTCTGGGGCCGCTGATCGAGGCGGGACTGGTTGCCACATGCGGGGTCATCGAATTCGAACTCGGCTGGGCCGCGCGGACCAGCGCTGAATTCGATCAGCTCCGGGCAGACCGGGACCTCGGTTACGAATGGCTGCCCACCATGGATGAGGACTGGCGGCGCGCCCTTGATGTCCAGGCCGAACTCTGGCGCCGCGGTAAAGTCCGGGCCGTTGGCTTTCCTGACCTGCTGATCGCCGCCGTGGCTGAACGGGAGCGGGTCACCGTCGTGCACTACGACAGCGACTATGAGCACATCGCCAGTGTCACCGGCCAGGCCATCCGCTGGGTCGTGCCCAGGGGTACCGTTCCCTAACGAGGGCGACCCGTACACGGACGCGGACGAACCGGTAGGACGGTGACCTGTCCGGTACCCAGAGCCCGGGAACAACATTGCGCCGCACATATCGGCCAGTTCTGCGTCGCGAACAGAACTCAACGACGGTCACGGTGACAGTACATAACGAGTCCCATTTGTTCGTCTGTTTGTCAAGCTGATCGGCGTGATGTCATGGACGGTTTACGGGCGGCGGGCCGTGCAGGCGGGCGTAGGGTACTGGAGGGTCTGGGAGTGGCTGATCCGAAGAGCTGGCGTTCGGGGTGTGAGCCAGCCGCGCTGGATGCAGAGTCGTTCCCCGGTTGCCCTCCCGGACCCTGTGCCCGCGCTGTGGCGGCCTTGCGGGCGTCGGCGCGCAGGCGGGCGTAGATGGCGTTGCTGATCTTGCGCTTGAGTGCGCGGCGGGCCTCGGCCGGGGTTTTGCCCTCTTTGAGTTTGCGCTGGTAGTAGGCGTGACCGTCGCTGTGCTTGTGCGCGATCTGGGTCACTGCGGCCATGTGGATCACGTGATTGATGCGGCGCTTGCCGCGCATAGACAGCCGGTAGATCTTCCGGGCACCGGAGGACACTTCGATCGCCGCGGTGCCGTTGCAGGAAGCGAACTTGTCCGCGTCGGGGAACCTCGTGACGTCGGTGACGTCGCCGATGACGGGTGGCGGCGACGATCGGGCCGACTCCGAAGACCTCGGTGAGTGTGGTGCCGGGCAGCTTGACGGCGGCAGTGATCTTCTTGCGGGCATCGAGCAGCTTGCCGTCGATCCGTTGCAGGTCAGCGAGGTGCTCCTGGGCTAGGTCGTGCCAGGCCTGGCCCGCCTGGCCGGTCGGGTGGTGCGCGTCCAGGATGGCGGCGGCCCGGTTCGCGGTGATGTCTTTGCGGACGCCGCCGGGGTGATCTCGCCACCGACCTTGCCGAGCGATTCGGGCATTCGAGCGAGCTCGGGCCGTTCGGTAGGTCGGTCATCAAGGTGACGCTGCTCGCAGAACCAGCGGCCCATCTCATCGAGTCGACCGACGTGCTCGCGGAGACGGCGCTTCTGCAGCGGGGCGAGGTCCTCGTAGCCGGTGGGCGAGGTCAACCGGTCAGCAATGTCTTGGAGCATGTCAACAAGGCTCTGGTCCGCCTGAGTGAGGGCAGCGAGTTGCTGGTGAATGTCCGAGGTGACGGCCGCGGTAGCAGCCGGTTCGTGGTTCACGGCATGCGCGAGTCGCAGTTCCTGCCACAGGGCGTAGTTCTGCTCCGCGACGACCAGCAGCGCAATAGACTCCCTGAGGAGACGGTCGGTCAGATCTTCGGCTTCACGCGCCCGGCTTCGGACGAGGGAGCTGTCCTTTACACCCTTATCGGCGCGCAACCCGGCTCCGGCCGCCCGCCCGGCGCTCTGATCCGCTGTCCCTGGTACCGAGCCGAGCAGCCGCTACGCCAGCGCCGGCCAGGCGACCGCTGCCCGCGTGACTGATTGCCAGCACAAACCCGGCGCGAATGAGCCCGCCCGCTCCCCCGGCCAGCCGCTCAAGGCGCTCCCCCAGCAGCGGCACCTCGCCACCCGATGGTAACCACCTTGGTAACCACGACCACGCTGACCTGCGATGCCGTCCCTGACCGCTTGCGGCCCGCGCAAGCACCCGGCCCACCAGCCCGGCAAGATCACGATCATCGACCTGACCTGCGAAAACACCGAGAACCAGGAAGCATGCCCCGGAGCACCGGACCCCCCCAGATGACCAGCAAGAAGACAGACAGCTAGCAGCCTTGCCGCCCCTGACCTGCGAAAACAGTATTAGTGGAGCTACGGGGACTCGAACCCCGGACTTCTTGCATGCCATGCAAGCGCTCTACCAACTGAGCTATAGCCCCTCGGGCGCCGACCAGCGACCACCAACACTGGCCTCAACGCCACGCCAGTGTACAAGAAACTCGGCGGCGCATGCGACCGGCAGGTGCGACAGACCGCATACGACAGACCGCATACGACAGGGTTCTAGGTCCAAGACTGGCACCCCGGGCCACCGCACGGTCAGAACCGTGAACTTGTTTCGGTGCTTCGGGTTATAACGAGTGACCGTCCACGCCGCATACCTGCGGATTACCGACAGAGCCAGGATGGGAGCCGGGATGACTGCGCCGACCGAGCACTCGATCGACGATGCGGCAGTAATCAGGCTGTCCTGGCACGAGCCAGAGGCCTTCGCGACGTTGTACGACCGGCACGCGACCGCTCTGCATCGCTTTGTAACCCGCCGGCTGGGAGGGGCTTGCGCGGACGACATCGTGGCCGAGTGCTTCCTGGCGGCGTTCGGGCACCGGGACAAGTATGACCTCAGCCGGGCCGACGCCCGGCCGTGGCTGTACGGCATCGCGGCCAACGTCATCGGCAAGCATCGGCGGGCCGAGGTCAGGCTGCTGCGTGCGCTCGCCAGGACCGGGATTGACCCCGTCACCGTAAGCCACGCCGACCAGATCGAAAGCCGGGTCACGGCCAGCGCCGCCCACCGCGCCCTGTCCGCGGCACTGGCGGCGCTGGCGCCGGGTGACCGAGAAGTCCTGCTTTTGATTGCGTGGGGCGACCTGTCCTATGACGAGGTCGCGGAGGCACTGTCGATTCCGGTCGGGACCGTCCGGTCGCGGCTGAACCGGGCTCGAAGAAAGACACGCACAGCGCTGGACGAATACGACCCGAATCTTAGCCACGAGGAGTTCTGCACATGAACGATCTGGATGTCCTCCGCGACCTGCGAGCCAGTGTCCCCGATCCGCCAAACGCCACGATGTCAGCCGGCCGAGCCCGGCTGACCGCCGCCATCCAGGCGCACCCAGGACCCCAAGCACGCCCAGAACCCCAAGCCCGGCCGAAACCCGCCACCCGCAAGTACCGACACCCCGCCCTCGCCGCTGGCGCGGCCGCGGCGCTGGCCGTCACGGCGACCCTGGTCGCAGTCAGCCTCTCCAGCGCTGGCCCACCCGTAAGGCGCCCGCAGCACTCGGCCGCACCCGGCAAGTCATCCAAGGCCGAACTGGCCGTGAAGGTACTGCATCAAGCGGCCGCCGCAGCGGCGCGCAACGGAGCGGGAGAACCATCCTCGCGGCAGTGGTTCTACAGCAAGACGGTGGACTACGAGTTCGGCAGCACGCCGAGGACCACGGTCGACGAGGAGTGGGGCACCTTCGACGGCAGGTACACGGCCTACCACGCGAGCGGTCAACTTATCGTGCACCGAAATCCCGGCGCCATCGTCGGCCGAGGCGCCACCGCCCTCGACCGGTTCGACTTCACCGCCACCCCGCGCACCGCCTATCAGGCGCTTGCCTCACTGCCTTCCAATCCGGCCGCGCTCGTCGCGGTCATCTCGGCGCACGTGGCCAAGCTGAACCCCAATCAGGTCCTCTCCCCCGTCGAGCAATACGCGCCAACCTCGTCCAGCCAGGTCACCTTCAGCTACCTGGTGGAGCTGATGTGGAACGCGGCCGACGGCGAGCCGTCGGCCGCGCAGGCCAGCGTGTACCTGGCCATGGCCCAATTGCCCGGCGTGACTGTCCAGCGGGGCGTTACCGAT
Organism: uncultured Actinomycetota bacterium; assembly: GCA_963769145.1. Taxonomy (GTDB): domain Bacteria; phylum Actinomycetota; class Actinomycetes; order Streptosporangiales; family Streptosporangiaceae; genus Chersky-822. The sequence continues at coordinate 346,470 of CAVYKS010000004.1, read as the reverse complement.
GCGGCCGGCCAGAAAACCATCGCTGTGTCCGACAACGGCGGCATCGACCAGCTTCTGCTTAACCCGCGAAGCTACGCCGTAGTCGGGATACGCGAGGTGAGCACCGGCAAATCCCCTGTCCACGTGCCCGCGACACCCCGTATCGCCAAGGCTCACGACGCCCTGCAATGGCCGCGGCGAGGCGCGGTGGTGTCGTCGCTGGCCATCTCCGAACTCAAGCCGGTCAACGGCCCCGGCCGCCGCTAGCGGCCCCGCCCGCCGCTAGCGATCGGGGACGAGGCCGCAGCCTAGGTCGCGGCCTCGTCCCCCAATTCGGCCACCTCGACGGGCTCGGGCAACGCCCCGACGTTGTATTCGAGCAGCCGCCACCGGCCACCGTCGCCGCGCCGCGACAGCAGGCTCCAGCAGCAGTTGCCGAGCCCGCCGGTGACCCGCTCATCGAGCCCGAGCAGTCGCGACATACCCCAGGTCAATGACGCGCCGTGGCCGACGACGACCACGAGCGAACCGGGTTCGGTGGCGTCGGCGATGCGCAGGAACGCCGCGTGCGTGCGCTCGGCGACCGCCTCGACCAACTCGCCACCGGGTGGGTCCCACGCGGCAAGATCTTCCGGGTAACGCTCCCTGATCTCGTCGATCGTCAAGCCTTCCCAGGCGCCGCCGTGCCGCTCGCGCAGGTCCTTGTCAGTCTGCACGACCAGGCCGGTCAGATCCGCCAGGCACTCGGCCGTCTCGCTGGCCCTGACCAGATCGGAGGACCAGATCGCGGCCGGGTGCAGGCCAGCCAGGTGCTTGGCCGCTCGCTGCGCCTGCGCCCGGCCGAGCGCGTTGAGCGGCACGTCACGCTGGCCCTGGAACCGATGCTCGGCGTTATATGTCGTCTGGCCATGCCGCCACAGCACCAGCCTGAGCAAGGCCGCCCCGGCCGCACCCCCGCCCCGGCCCTCAGCTGAACCGCGAGCGCCCGCCGCGCTCAGTGTCGGCCCCGGCTGGCCTGCGCCGCCGCGGCGTTCACGGTCTCGGGCAGCGCGATCTGCGGGCAGTCCTTCCACAGCCGCTCAAGCGAGTAGAACACCCGCTCTTCTGAATGCTGAACGTGCACCACGATGTCGAGGTAATCGAGGAGGACCCAGCGCCCCTCGCGCTCGCCTTCCCTGCGGGCGGGTTTGGCGCCCGCCTTGGCGAGCTTATCCTCGATCTCGTCAACGATCGCTCGCACCTGCCGGTCGTTCGGCGCTGAACACAACAGGAACGCGTCCGTGATGACCAGTTGCTCGCTGACGTCGTAGGCAATGATGTCGGTGGCCAGCTTGTCCGATGCGGCGGTCGCCGCGATCCTGACTAGCTCGACGGCCCGGTCGGTGGCGGTCAAAAGCTGCATGCCCTCCTTGATGTCGCCTGCACAGCGGCGCTTTCAGCGTATCCCGAGACCGCGATCATGCTGAACGTCAGCCGCTGCGCCGGGCCGCGACGAACGCGGAAATGCCCCAGGCCACCACGACCAGGGTAATTGCCGCGATGACCGGCAGCCCGGCAGGCCACGAACCGGACGCCGAGCCGTAACCAGTCCGCACGGCGGCGTTCGCCGGCGAGACGCTCGCGACCAGCCCGAGCACGACCGCCGCCGTGCTAGCCAGCATGCTGGGCGCCGGCCGCCTGATGACCGGCGGGTTGCACAGCGCGCCGATGGCCGAGCCGACGAACAAGCAGATCAGCGCCGCGCCGACACCATGCCCCAAGTCGCTGAACGTGGCACCGAACACGACGGAGTTGGTGTGCGGCACCCGGACTACCCCGTTAGTGATCACTTCCCAGCAGATGCCGATTATTCCGAAAATTACTCCCACGCCAAGCGCCGCACCCAGAGCCGCGAGTTGCGCCCGGCGGGGTCCTCCGGCCGCGGCCACAACCGATCTCGCAGCGGCGGGCTCGGCGGTCAGCATCGACCGGGTCAGCCAGGCCACGCACGGGACGAGGATCAGCGCGCTCCATCTGAGCCCTTGCGACAGCGCCGCTCCGTGCGCGACCGCGGGTCCGCCGAGGCCGCCAAGGCCGATCACGCCTACGACGTAGATCACCGCGGCGGGAATCCACCGATGCGAGCGGAGCAGCAGCGACACCTGGTACCTGACGAGCGCGATCACTGCTGTCCTCCGTTGGCCGCCTCAGCCCTGACATTGCGGATATGTACATCATCGCCTGCCGCGAGCAATTTACGTAGCACCAAATCCGATGCCTGCTCCGCCACCCGCACGACGGCCCGGTCGCCATCGAACTTCACAGAGCTGACCTCGCCGATCTCGTCAAGCGCGTCGCGGGGAACTCCCGTCACCTCGATCACCACCTGACCGGGTTCCAAGGCCGGCGCGGTCCGGGGCTGGTCGTCGCTCACCCGCCCGGCCCGACCGCGCTCAATTCGCCAGCGCTCGGCCTCCAGGTGATCGAGCCGCCGCGGATCGTGGTCGACGAACACCACCGAGCCGCCGTCGGCCACCCGTTGCGCCACCGCCCCGTCCAGCGCTGCCCTGGCCTCGACGTCCAGGCCGGTCCACGCTTCGTCGAGCACCAGCAGCCCGGAGTCGGGCAGCAGTGCCTGCGCGACGGCGACCTTCTGGCACATGCCCTTGGACATGTTGCGCAACGGCACGTCGGCGAATTCGAGCCCGCCAAGCTGCTCAAGGCACGCCTCGGCGCGCTCGTCCAGTTCGTCGCCCATGAGCCCGTGCACCCGGCCCATATGTACGAGGTAGTCGCGAGCCGAGAACGGCAGCGCGGGCGGGAACCGCTCAGGTACGAACCCCGTAATCGGCCGGCCGGTGACCGTGCCCTTGGTCGGCACCGACACCCCGGCGATCACCCGGAGCAGCGTCGACTTTCCGGTCCCGTTCCTGCCTTCGAGCCGGACCAGCCCGCCAGGCCGGATCTCGAGGCTGACGTCCCGGACGACCCACGGCTGCCTAAACCCGTATCGCTTGCCGATGCCCTCAAGCCGTAGTACTTGTTCCAACCCGCTGCTCCTAGCTGCCATACAACCCGCGCTTTGAAATGTAGCTGATCACGCCGTCCGGCACGAGATAGGTGATCGGCAGTCCGGCGCGGACGCGTTCCCGGCAAATGGACGATGAGATTTCCAGCGTCGGCATCTCCATCAGGTCGAACTGCTCGCTGCCCAGGCTGTTATCGGCCAGCTGATGCCCGCGCCTGGTAAGACCGATGAAATGGACCATCGAGAGCACCTCCTGCGGGGCGTGCCAGCTCGCCAGGCCACTCAGCGCATCGGCCCCGATGATGAAAAAGAAGTCAGCCTCCGGCCCGCGCCGCGCCCGCAGTTCGCGCAGCGTGTCGACCGTATAGGTGGCACCCGGCCGGTCGATCTCGATCCGGCTCACCGAGAACAGCCGGTCGCTCGCCGTCGCGATCACCGTCATCAAGTACCGGTCCTCGGCGGGCGCGAGCGGTCGGTCGGCCTTCTGCCACGGCTGCCCGGTCGGCACGAAAATGACTTCGTCCAGCTTGAACGCGTGCCCGGCCTCACTCGCGGCCGCCAGGTGCCCGTGATGAATCGGGTCAAACGTCCCACCGAACACGCCAATCCGCGCCGCACCGCCCATGCCGCCGACCCTAGCCCCGTCGGCCAGTGAGGTGGATTCGGGGATCCATCGCGGTCCGCCGAGCCCGCCCCCGCGATGGATTCGGGGATCCATCGCGGTCCGCCGAGCCCGCCCCTGCGATGGGTTCGGGGATTCATACGGGAAATCGGGTATGAATTCGGGGATTCATCGCGGCGCTGGGCTGACCGGAGCCGATGAATTCGGGGATTCATCGCGGCGCTGGGCTGACCGGAGCCGATGAATTCGGGGATTCATCGCGGCGCTGGGCTGGCCGGAGCCGGGCATCCATCTGGCTGCCTCTGGCCAGGCCCGACCCGGCCCGACCCGACCCGACCAGGCCCGACCCGGCCAGGCCCTACCCGGCCAGGCCCTACCCGGCCAGGCCCTACCCGGCCAGGCCCTACCCGACCCTGCCGGTTCAGGTCAGGCCTGGCACCGGCGGCTCCCCGGCCGACCATCGCCGCACCCGCACCGCCTTGCCGACCTCGGTCCTGGGCACCGATCCCGGCGGGAGCATCGCGACCGGGACCCGGAGGCCGAGAGTCTCGCGGAGCTTGCCTTCGAGTCGCTCACGCACGACTTCCTCAGAAAGCGTCGAGATGCCCGTGCCAATTTTTCGATATTCACAACAGGCGATCAGGTCGCGGCGACCTTCCCTTTCGTCGATGACCAGCAGGTAGTCAGGCGCTACGGCGGGCTCGGCCAGCAGAACGCGCTCGATCTCGCTGGGATAGACGTTCACGCCCCTGATCACCAGCATGTCGTCCTTGCGGCCGGTCACCTTGGACATCTTGACCAGCGTCCGGCCGCACTCGCACGCTCCGGGCCGCAGGGCGGCGATGTCGCCGGTGCGGTACCGCAGCAGCGGCATAGCTTCCTTGGTCAAGGTGGTGAAGGCAAGCTCGCCGGCCGTGCCGTCTCCGACCGGCTCACCCGTCACCGGATCAAGTGCCTCCACCAGGAAATGATCCTCGTTGACGTGCAGCCCGTCGGCGGCCACCACGCATTCGCACGCCACGCCCGGGCCGATCACCTCGGACAGACCGTAAATGTCGAGCGAGCGGATACCGAGCAGTTCGTCGATCCGTTCCCGCATTTGCTGGGTCCACGGTTCGGCGCCGAACACGCCGACCTTGAGGGACAGGCCATTCCCCGGCGTCAGGCCGGCCTCGGCGAGCGCTTCGCCGAGCCTGATCGCGTACGACGGCGTGCAGGTCAGCACGTCGGGTTTCAGGTCCGCGATCAGCGTGACCTGCCGGGCGGTCATGCCGCCCGAGACCGGAACGACGGTTGCCCCCAACTCGATCGCCCCCTGGTGAATGCCGACCCCGCCAGTGAACAAGCCATACCCGTAGGCGTTGTGCACGATGCTGCCCGGCCCGGCGCCGGCCGCCGCGAGCGCCCGCGCGCACATCCGGGCCCACAGCGCGATGTCGGCGCGAGAGTAGGAGACCAGCGTGGGACGGCCGCCGGTGCCGCTTGACCCGTGCACGGCGACGACCTCGCTGCGCGGCACCGCCAGCAGGCCGAACGGGTAGCCGTCCCAGAGATCCTGTTTGGTCGTGGTCGGCAAGGCCGCCAGAGTCGCAAGGCTCACGTCGGCACCTGACGTGAGCCCGGCCTCAGCCAGCCGGCCTGCTTGCAGCCCGCCGGCCGCGATCAGCTTGTCGACCAGGCCGCGCAGCCGCTCGGTTTGAAGGTCGGCGCGCTGCTCAGGCGGCATCGACTCGGCGGCGGGCTCGAACATGGCGGGAATCGCGTCAGCGTCAAAACTAATCTCGACCATGGCGGCCAGCCTTCCTTATCGCGCATAGCATGACGGCATGAACACTGTGCCCGAACGCTCCCGCGTCCGTCTGCCGGACATTAGCTCCCGCGCATACGAACATCCAGCCGACCGCTCAGCTCTGGTCGCGCTGCGCAAGCTCACCGGCTTTGACGTGATTCTGCGCAACATCGCCGGGCTGTTCAACGACCGTGCCTTGCGGCTATGGTTCCTCGCTAGCTCGGTCCGCGCTTCCGAGCAACAGTTCCCCCGCCTGTATCAGATGCTGCTCGACGGCGCCTACGTGCTTGACCTGCCTCGGGTTCCTGAGCTGTTCATCACCCAGGACCCCGAAGTGAACGCGATGGCGCTGGGGACCGACAAGCCTTTTATCGTCATTACGACCGGCCTGATCGACCTGATGGACGAAGAGGAAACCAGGTTCGTCATCGGCCACGAGCTTGGTCACGTGCTGTCCGGCCATACCGTTTACCGGACCATGCTCTTCCATCTGATCAGGCTCGCGGCCAGGCTCGCACTCGTACCGATCGCGTGGATCGGGCTGAAGGCGGTGATCTGGGGTCTTGAGGAGTGGTACCGCAAGTCCGAGCTGTCCTGCGACCGGGCTGGCCTGCTGGCTGGGCAGGACGTGGCGGCCGCGCGCCGGGCGCTGATGAAGATGGCGGGCGGATCGCAGTTGTCCGAGCTGAGCGCCGACGCCTTCCTTGAGCAGGCGCGCGAGTACGACGGCGTTCCCGATGTACGGGAAAGCCTGATCAAGCTCATGCAGATGCAGGGCACCACGCACCCGATGGCCGTCGTCCGGTTCGCCGAATTGGACCGGTGGGCGGCCGAGGGCGATTACACCTCCATCCTGGCGGGCAACTACCCGCGCCGCGACCAGGACAGGGACGCCTCCGTCGGGGAGGAATTCAAGTCCGCGGCCAAGGCGTACCAGGACTCATGGAACCGCTCGGCCGACCCGCTGATCGGCGCGGTGCGCGGGGTCGCCGGATCGGCGGTCGGCGCCGGGGAGCGGCTGATGAACAGGTTCGGCCGACGGGACGATGCGAACGGCGGAGGGCCTGACTCCGACGAGTAACTAGTCCTTTCGCGCCCGGCTCTGGTGCGTGCTCATAACCAGAGGCCAGGCACGAGGCGTTTGGTGCGCTCGGAGTAGGCGACATAGGGCTGGCCGATCACCCCGGTCAGCGTCGCCTCCTCGACCGCGATGCGTCTGAGCATGGTGGCGACTGGAATGACCAGCAAAATGGCCGCGGCCGCCGCACCCACCCGGCGACAATGCGCAGCTAGGGGCCCGCCACGTCGCTATAGCGACATCAACGGGTCCACGCTGTTAGCGGGTGCGCGCTCCGCCAGCGCCCACGGGGCCCTAGCGGCGGTTGTAAGGGTGCTGGCGGGTCGGGAGTGACGCGGAGAGCGTGTAGGCCACGTTGATGACGGCGATGGCCGCCCAGACGACGGCGAGCGCGACGAGTCCCCCGCTGAAGGCCTCGATGATGGCGGTCAGCGGGATTCCTAGGCTCAATGACACGATCGCCAAGGCCAGCTGTCCACCCCGGCCGGACTGCCTCGACGCGGGAACGCCTGGCTGAACCATCGACAGGCGGGCGTCGACGCGGGCGTCGATCTCCTTGCCGACCTTGTCGATGAACGACTCGATGACTGCCGCCTGGTAGTCGGGGCCGAGTTCACGGTGCGTCTCAGCGGCGGCGCGGACTTCGTCAGGCGTTAGCGACGTGCTGCTGCTCACAAACCAAGATATATCTTATTGCGATGGGCGAGGCAAGCCGTGTTCGCTAAGTGGGCCGATGCGCAGTTCCTGCTTCGCGCACTCATCGAGCAGAAGTGGCAACGCGCCGAGCGCGGCCTGCGCCGACCCCGCTGGTGACGTGCAGTCCGAATCGTGCAGCAGGACCGTGGCACCGCCGCGCAGATCCTGCTTGAGCGTGCCGAATACGGACTGCGGCGTTGCCGCCGGCATCCACTCGCGTCCCCAGCAACTCCACAGCACCGGGCTGAGTCCCAGCCCGCGCGCGGCGATAATGGCTGACGTGCTGAGCACTCCGTACGGCGGCCTGAACAGCCGGGGTACCACGCCGGTCGCGGAGGTTATGGTGTCCATGGTCCGGGCGAGGTGGTCGTGGGTGACGAGAGGGCCGCGCAGCAGCAAATACCTGTGGTCCCAGCCGTGCACGGCGACCTCATGGCCGGCGTCGACGATGTCGGCGGCTAGCCGCGGCATCATCGCCACCCGGGAGCCGAGCAGGAAGAACGTCGCGCGCACGCCGTGTTCTCGCAACGTGTCGAGGACGAGCGGCGTCGCCGCCTGATCAGGGCCATCGTCGAAAGTCAGGGCGACGTGGTCGGGCCGCCCGATGCCAGACAGGCCCGGGAAGAACGCAGCGCGGACCGAGGGGAGCCCGGTGATCCCAGGGCCGGCTTGGACGACGGCGAGCCCAGCTGCCGCGACGATCAACCGCCGTATCATCAAGACAGGCGATCTGGACAGATAATACGGTCACTCACTTAACATCCTCCGCACTAAATGACTCGCGTATCAGTAACCGTCCAGAGTTCTCCAAATGGACATCTAAGGAAGTCGTTAAATCGTGGCGATGCCATTACTGCAATCATGTCATGACCGAGGTCTCCGACCCTGTCACGACCGACCTCTGCTAGCCGGGCAGAGCCAAGATACCGGGGCCCACCGACACCTGGGTGCCTTGGCCGGTCGTGATCGAGGTCGCCGGACCTGACGGTGTCGCCGGGCCGGAGGTCGCCGGGCCGGCGATCGAACCGAAGTCGGCCTGCACTTGTCTAGCCGTTCCGATCTAGCCGTTCCGATCTAGCCGTTCCGATCTAGCCGTTCCGATAGGTAGGGGTGTCAGTGACCGTTCGAGCAGCGCGCGTTGTTTTTCCCGAACCGGATCGGGCAGAGATTGCCTCGGCTATAACGGATATCTTGACAACCGGCGTTCTGACGCTTGGGCCCTATACCAAAGCGTTCGAAGACGCCTTCGCGGCGGCGCATCAAGCCAGCCAGGCCGTCGCTACCTCAAGCGGCACCGCGGCGCTTGAGATTGCGCTCAGGGCGCTTAAGGTAGCGGGCAAGGACGTGATCGTCCCGGCCAACACCTTCTACGCCACCGCGGCAGCCGTCATCAGCGCCGGCGCCAGGCCGGTGTTCGCCGACATCGACGCCGCAACCTTCGCGCTCAGCCAGCAGTCTGTGGCGGCCGCGCTCACTCCGGCCACCGCGGCGGTCGTGCTCGTGCACGTCGGCGGGTTGATCACGCCCGAGGTCGATGAGATCAGCAAGCTCTGCCAGGACCACGGCGCGAATCTCGTCGAGGACGCCGCGCACGCTCACGGCGCCAGCTACGACGGCCGGTTCGCCGGGTCGTTCGGCACTGCCGCCGCATTCTCGTTCTATCCCACCAAGGTCGTGACCAGCGGCGAAGGCGGGATGATCCTGACCGCCTCGCCTGAACTCGCCGACGAGGCGCGGATCTACCGCGACCAGGGCAAAGGTTCGTTCGGCGTCAACCACCACATCAGGCATGGATACGCCTGGCGGATGAGCGAGCAGAACGCGGCCACCGGCGTGATCCACCTGCGCCGGATGACCGAGTCGATTACCAGGCGCCGGGAAGTCGCCGCGCGGTACGACTCCGGCCTCGCTGAGGTTGCCGTGATCCAGTCGCTCCAAGAGCCGCTCGGCTGCCGGGGCAACTTCTACAAGTACATCGCCGTGCTCGATCACGGCATCGACCGGAATTGGTTCAAGGACCAACTCGCTACCAGGCATGATGTCCGGCTGTCCGGGGAGGTATACGACCTGCCACTGCACCTGCAGCCGATACTTGAGGAGTACTCGCTGGGCGAGAGCCTGCCGGTCGCCGAGGACATGTGCAGCCGTCACGTCTGCCTTCCAGTTCACTCCGACATGCGCGATGACGAGGTCGAGGAGGTTCTGGCTGCCGTGGCCGAGGTGGCTGCGCTGCCCGAAACTGAGGAGCGCGCATGCGTGTCGCGGTAACCGGCGGGTGCGGCTTCATCGGCTCGCATGTCGTCGACCATCTGGTCAAGGCTGGCCACGATGTGCTGGTCATCGACAAGCACGAGCAGTGGCTGAATCCCAAGGCCGACTACGTGATCGCCGACCTCTTCGACACCGCGGCGCTCGATGCGGCCGCCGACGGCCGCGAGGTGGTGTTCCACCTGGCCGGCGCGGCCGATGTGAACAAGGTGGTCACCGACCCCCTGCTCGCCATCCGGCTGAACGTCGACGGGGTCGGTCAGGTTCTCGACTCTGCCCGCCGGCAGGGCTGCGCCAGGGTCGTGCTGGCTAGCACCGTGTGGGTCTACGGCGCGACCGTCGGCGATGGCGAGCGGACCGAGGACGCCGCCGTCGACCTGCGCCGCGCGGGTCACCTGTACGTGTCGACCAAGCTCGCCGCCGAGATGGTCATGCACAGCTATCACGAGATGTACGGCCAGGAGTTCACGATCCTGCGCTACGGCATCCCCTACGGCCCGCGGATGCGGGACGCGCTCGTGGTCGCGAAGTTCGTCAGCGCGGCGAAGGAAGGCGAGCCGATCACCATCGCTGGCACCGGTGACCAGCAGCGTAACTTCCTCTACGTCGAGGACCTGGCCGAGGCGCACGTGCTGGCCCTCTCCCCCGCCGCGGCGAACCAGACGCTGGCGCTGGAAGGCGGGACGCCGGTGACCGTGGCGGAAATCGCCGAGACCGTGCAGCACCTGGTGCGCCCGGTGCCGGTCGAGCACGTGCCTGGCCGGCCCGCCGACTACGACGGGGTGAGCATCTCCAACCGGCTGGCCAAGGAACTGCTCAACTGGTCGCCGACTACGCCGCTGGCCGAAGGCGTCCGCCGGTACCTGGCTTGGCTGGAGACGACGGGAGGCACCCAGTGAGCGGAGCGGCCAGACGCCGTGCGCTGCTGCTGTCCGGTTCCATCGGCTTTGGCCATGACCAGCTCGCCGAGGCGTGCTCGACCTCGCTGGAATCCGATGGCTGGTCGACCCGGACTATCGACCTGATGCGGCTGCTCGGCCGGGGGGCGGACTCGGCCGGCGGCGCGGTTTTCCGCACGATGCTGGCGGTCCCTGGCCTGTACGACGCGTTCCACTTCGCCGCGCTGCGAACCGGAAACCGAGTCGCGGAGCTGGCGGACGCGGCTGCCAGCCGCAGGATCCTGCCCAGGCTGCGCGACCTGCTCGACACCGACCCGGCCGACCTGGCTATCTCGGTTTTCGCCACCGGCGCTTCCGCGATCAGCAGGCTGGCCGGACGGTATCCGTCGATGAGGCACGTGGTGTTCTCCACGGACGTGACCCCGCATCGGCTTTGGGTGCACCAGAACGTGGACCTGTACCTGGTGACGTCGCAGGCGGCCGAACGGGCGGTGCGCCGGTTCGCGCCGGAAGCTCGAGTTCTCGTCGTGCAGGCGCCCGTGCGCACTGCTTTCTACCATCCGCCCTCTCAGGGCATGGCACGCACAAGCCTCGATGTGCCGTTGCGCGAACGCTGCGTGCTGCTGACCACCGGCGCGTGGGGTCTCGGGCCGGTGGCCCAGGCCGCCGAGGCGCTCGGTGACGCTGGCGTGCACGTGCTCGCCATCGCCGGCCGCAACGCCAAGCTTGAGCACCGGCTGCGTTCGGTGGCGCAGCGTCAGCCGCGCGTGCGCCCGTTCGGCTTCTCCGACCGGATCCCCGAGTTGATGGCCGCGTCGGATCTCGTCATCACTAGCTCAGGCGACACCTGCACCGAGGCCCGCGTGGTTGGTCGGCCGCTGTTGCTGCTCGACGTCGTGCAGGGGCACGGTCGCGACAACCTGCAGCACGAGCTTGAACTCGGCGACGCGGCCGTCGCCTCTGGCCGGGCGGCCGACGTGGTGCGGGCCACGCTGTCCGCGCTTGACCAAGCCAAGCCACCGCCAGCGATGCCGACCAGATCCGCGGATGCCTGGCACAGCGCGCTGCACGCGGCGCTCGAAACGATCGGCTTCTGACCTATCTACGCTTATCCACGCTTATCCACGCCGTCTGATGCTCAGGTAGGCCGCGTCGGCGGCGGGGCGCGGCGAGAAGGAGGCCGCTGGCACTCGCCGGACCAGCCGGATGTCGTACCTGGCAGTCCACGACGCCATTTCGCTGTCGCGCGGCTTCTGGCTGGTCAGCCATTTGGCCGCACCCCATTCGAGTACGAACTCGGCGCCGGTCAGGTTAAGCGCGCGGTCACCGAGTAGCCGACGGCAGAGCCAGGTTGTGAGCCCGAACGGCGGGTTGGCCACCACGTGAAAGGGCCGCCGTGGCAGCGGAATCCGCCTGAGGTCGGCCTCGACCACGCCGACGAGCGGTTCGGCCCTGAACCGCCGGCGCAGCCGGCCTGCCAGCGCGGGATCAAGCTCGACCGCGATGACCTTCGCTCCGGTGTTCGCGAGCGGCGCGGTGAGCGCGCCGAACCCGGCACCGAGATCGAAGACAAGATCGCCGTGGCCGACGCCGCTGGTCCGGACGAGCTGGCCGATCAGCGGCCGGTCAACGAGGAAATGCGCTCCGGCTGGATTCGCCGCGCACGCTGGCCCGGGCGAGCGGCATGGCCGACGGGACGGGCGACGGGACTGCCGCCCTGGCACGGACGAACATGACCATGACCATGGTCCGCTCCTAGGACATCGCACGGCAGCCAGCCCGCCGCGCGATGTCCCACCCTAGGGCGCAATACCGTCCGCGGTCGATCGATTTTAAAGCTAGGCCTCGCCACCCACGCTCGTCACCAGGCCGAGTGCTTGCGCCACGCTCGAAACCTCGGTGAGCTGGGAGAGCACGGGCGGTGCGTTGCCGGTGTGGATCACGCCAACCCGCTGGGTCGCCCTGGTCAGCGCCACGTAGAGGTCACCGAGACCGCGCGGCGACTCGGCCAGGATCAAGCCCGGATCGGCCACAAGCACCGAGTCGAACTCCAGGCCCTTGGCCTGCCTGACCGTCAGCACCACGACCGGGCGCTCGATGTCGGCGTCGTCCGGGGCCGGACCACCATCCGCTCCTTCCGCCCCGGGCGCCGCCTCGGGCAGCGCGGCTTCCACCACGCCTCTGATCTGGTCAAGCCGCCCGGCCGGAACTATCACCGCGAGCGTCCCGTCGCCGGCCTGCTCAGCTGCCAGCGCCGTAGCCGCCTCGGCCACCGAGCAGGCCAAATCGGCGTCGTCTACCCCGAGCCGCCACGGCAGCACACCCGAGTCCCTGACCGACCGAGGCGGCGTGGCCTCCGGATCGATTTCGGCGAGCACGTCGGCGGCCACCGCCATGACTTCGGCCGGCGTCCGGTAGTTGACCGTCAGCGGCGCCAGCCGCCAGCGGTCACCCACATACGGGCCGAGGGCGTCCGACCACGAGGCCAACCCCGAGATGTCCCCGGTCTGGGCGACGTCGCCGACCACCGTCATCGACTTCACCGGGCACCGGCGCATCAAGACCCGCCAGGCCATGGGCGACAGTTCCTGCGCCTCGTCGACGATTACATGGCCGAACGCCCAGGTCCGGTCCGCCGCCGCCCGCTCAGCCGCCGTGAGGAACTCGCCGGCGTCATAGCGCTGCGCCAGGCGCGCGGCGTCGAGCATGTCGGCGCCCATCAAGATGTCAGGATCGTCTTCGTCGTCCCGGCCGATGATGTCAAGCACGCCTTGCGCGTACGCCTCTTCCTGCTCTCGCTGACGCCGGGCCAGAGCCTTGGCCAGCCGGTCGTCCTCGCCGAGCATTTCAGCGGCCTCATCGAGCAGCGGCACGTCGGCAGGCGTCCACGGCGACCCGGCCGGCCGACGCAGCAGTTCACGCTCGGCCGGGCTGAGCGAGTGCGCCGCCGAAGCAAGCAGCCTCGGTGAGGCGTACAGGTCGCCGATAAGCTGCTGGGGACTGAGCACTGGCCACAACCGGCCGATCGCCGCCCGCACCCCCGAGTCGTCCCGCAGTTCGGCCCGCAAGTCCTCGAGGTCGGTGCGACCCATCAGGTTGCCGCCACCGAACGGGTTCGCGCCGAGTCGCTTGGCCACCAGCCGCGCCAATTCGGTGAACATCTCCCTGACGAAGATCTGGCGCGCCTGGTTGTGCCGCAGTTTGGACCGGCGTGCTCGCTCTCTGGCCCGCGAGATCGAATCCGCGCTGATCTTGTAAAGATCTTTTTCGACACGAATTTCAAGGCCGCCATGTGGCACGCTCTGCCGGTCGCGCACGGCGGCGGCCACTACCTTCGCCATCACGAGCCGACCCTTGATCTGGGCGACCTCAGCCGATTCGGTGCCGGTCGCCTTGATGCCTGGCATCAGGTCCCCTACCGTCGCCAGCAGCACGCTCGTCTCGCCCAAGGACGGCAGCACCTGGCCGATGTAGCGCAGGAAGGTGGCGTTGGGCCCGACCACGAGCACGCCCCGCTTTTCAAGCTGACGCCGGTAGGTGTACAGCAGGTAGGCGGCGCGGTGCAGCGCCACCGCGGTCTTGCCGGTCCCCGGCCCGCCCTGAACGACGAGCACCCCAGCCAGCCCCGACCTGATGATGTGGTCTTGCTCGGCCTGGATGGTCTCGACGATGTCGCGCATCCGCCCGGTGCGGCTCGCGTTGAGCGCGGCGAGCAGCGCCGCCTCGCCGGTCAGCCCTTCATGCCGGTTCGGGTCGGCGGCGGCAAGGTCGAGCACCTCGTCATCGAGCCTGGTCACGGCCCGACCGCGAGTTTTGATGTGCCTGCGCACCTTGACGTCACCGGGTGAGGCGGCCGTCGCGAGGTAGAACGGACGGGCGGCGTCGGCTCGCCAGTCCATCAAGAGCTGGTCATAGTCGTCGTTCTCGGCGTGCATGCCGACCCGGCCGATGTAGGTCTTGGCGCCGCCAGTGAATTCGAGTCGCCCGAAGCACAGCCCGTTTTCCGCCGCGTCGAGCTGAGCGAGTTGCTGCCGGTACATGACGGTGAGCGCGTCGCGTTCGGTGCGGGCCGCGTGCGTTCCGCCCACCTGCCGCATCACGCTCGCGAGCCGATCAGAGGCACGCTGCCTCAGTTCATCGAGTCGTTCGTATAGTCGCGTTATGTATGTTTGCTCGCGGGCCTGGTCATTGTCTGTGCGGGCCTGATCCGTCTCGGTACGATCCTCGCTGGGCAACCGTGCCCCCTCCGCCTAGTGAAATGGCCCATACATCTTAGTCGCCTCCGGCCACATCTCCTCCCTCCACTCCTCCCTCCACGAACTCGAACAATCCCAACTCAGATAGTCCGAAATTGGATTATCCAAGCCTGGATTATCGCAGTGCTGGCTGGCCGAGACCCAGCAAGCCCTGGTCGGCCACTTGTGAAGCTGCCAAACGGGTAAAACTCTCTATTCCGGTCGGCAACGCGACACAAGGTGGTGATAAGTGGATGTGGTAGCGGGGCGGGTGCCGACAACAACGTCGTCCCTGAGATGCTGCTGACTGCCCTTCTGAACCGCAACGCCGGCCCGCCGTTGTCGTTGGAGCAGCAACTCAGGGACGGCGTTGCGGTTGGATTCTGGTCGCGAGCAACAGCGTCGGGACGACGTTGGTGTCACTCACTTCCAAAGAGCCGCACCCATGGCACATAGCTGGGTTGGTGGGCGTGAGCCAACCCCAGCCGTATGCCATCACTGTGGTACCGGCGGCTTGCTCACCACAGCGGCCCCGTCCGCGTCGTTTCTCGGTACCCGTCAGCTCCATCGCTCGCACCGCATCATCGGCAGAGCCCGGAGGTTCTCCGAGGCCGGGGTCATCGTCCGGACGATGCTGGTGTTATCCGGCGCCAGAGGGACGATCGGTAGCCCAGCGCTAGACTTTGGACCACGAATTCGGATATTCCGAATTCGGAATATCCGTTATGGCTCCAAACGCGGGTCGGTGCCGCGGGGACCGAAGCCGGTGGCCGACGACTGCTTGGGATCCCAGTCGAAGACGACGGCGTCGTCCACCTCGCCAATCAGCACCTCGGCGCCTGGCTCGGCCCCGGCCTCGGCGAGGGCTTCCTCGACGCCGAGCTTGGCTAGGCGGTCGGCCAGGTAGCCGACCGCTTCGTCGTTGCTGAAGTCGGTCTGCTGGATCCACCTAGCAGGTTTCGCACCGCGGACACCGAAGGAGTTCGGCCCCATCCTGACAAACTCGAAGTCCGGACCAGCCGCCGGCTCTGGCCTGATCACGACCCTGGTCGGTTCCGCCTTCGGCGCCGCCTTGCGGGCCGCGTCGATGATCGCGGCGATCGCGAACGCCAGTTCGCGCAGACCCTCGCCGGTCGCGGCCGAGATCAGGTTAACAGCGAGGCCGCGGGTGGCGAGGTCAGGCTCGACCATCTCGGCGAGGTCCCTGGCTTCGGGCACGTCGATCTTGTTGAGCACCACGATCCTGGGCCGACTCGCCATGTCGGCACCGGTAAGCCCGTCGTAAGCGGTGAGTTCGGCCTCAAGCACATCCAGATCGGTGATCGGATCACGCCCGGGCTCTTGCGTTGCGCAATCAATGACATGCACGAGTACGCTGCAGCGTTCGACGTGACGCAGGAAATCCAGGCCGAGGCCCTTGCCTTCGCTGGCGCCGGGGATCAGGCCAGGCACGTCGGCGACTACGAACTGCGTGTCCCCCGCCTCGACCACCCCGAGATGCGGGATCAGCGTGGTGAATGGATAGTTGGCGATCTTGGGACGAGCGGCCGACATCGCAGCGACCAGCGAGGACTTGCCCGCGTTTGGAAAGCCAACGAGGCCGGCGTCCGCGATCGTCTTGAGCTCGAGCAGCAGGTTGGCGTGCTGGCCAGGTTCGCCGCGTAGCGCGAAGCCAGGCGCCTTGCGCTTGGCCGAGGCCAGGGCCGCGTTTCCGAGGCCGCCGTGGCCACCTTGGGCGGCCACGTACTCGGTGCCAAAGCCGATCAGGTCGGCGAGCACTTCTCCCTCGGCAGTCTTAACCACCGTGCCGTCCGGCACGCTGACGAATAGGTCGGCGCCCCGGGCACCATTGCGGTGGCCGCCAGCCCCGGCCTTGCCGTCGCCGGCCCGGCGCAGCGGCCGTCGGTGGAAGTCGAGCAGCGTGGCCGTGCTCGGGTCGACCTTGAGCATGATGTCGCCACCATGACCACCGTTGCCCCCGTCCGGACCGCCAAGCGGCTTGAACTTCTCGCGGTGCACCGACGCGCAACCATGACCGCCGTTGCCGGCCTGGACCACAAGCTCAGCCTGATCAGCGAAGTCGGCCACACCAGTCCCCTTAGTTGATCACGAAGAACGGGCAGGCAAGTTGATCTTCCCTGGCGGACGCCGTCCGACCACCCCGCCAGTTCCGGGGTGGATCACGGACTGGCCGTGATCTTGGAAGATTGAGTGCGCATACCGGACTCAATCTTCCAAGATCACCCAGACGGCGACGCCCGTCCTAGCGGGCCTTGGCAACGGATGCGGCGGCTTCGGCCGGGACGATGCTGATCGCCCGCCGACCGCGCCTCATGCCGAACTCAACCTTGCCAGCAACCAGCGCGAACAGCGTGTCGTCGCCGCCGCGACCCACGCCGACGCCAGGGTGGAAGTGGGTGCCGCGCTGGCGCACGATGATCTCGCCGGCTTTGACGACCTGGCCGCCGAACCTCTTGACGCCGAGCCGCTGAGCGTTGGAGTCGCGCCCGTTCCTGCTGGACGAGGCGCCTTTCTTGTGTGCCATCTCAGGCCTTCTTCTTGCTGGCGCTGGCCGTGCCGGTACCGATTCCGGTGATCTTCACCTGGGTGTACTTCTGGCGGTGCCCCTGACGGCGCCGGTAGCCAGTCTTGTTCTTGTAGTGGATCATGTTGATCTTGGGGCCGCTGGTCGGGCCGAGAATCTCGGCCGTGACCTCGTAGCCGCCAAGCTCGGCTCTGTCGGTAATCACCTGGCCACCATCAACGATGAGAACGGCCGGCAGCATCACGGTGGAGCCAACCTCACCGGCGAGCTTGTCGACGGTGAGGACATCGTCAACCGACGCCCTTTCCTGCCTGCCGCCGCAGCGAACGATCGCGTACACGAAGGAACTCTCTCTTCCTGGGGCCAGCCTGCCGTGGGATTCGTTGCGGCCAGGTTACCGATGAAGCGCGCCGCCGACTACTCAGAAACGAAGCTGAGGGGCAGCCGGGCGCACCGACGATAAAGAATATCAGACCGCGCGCCCGGCCGGTGTCCTCGCTTCGATTCGGTCATCCTTCGAGGCTGTGAGTGGACTGCATCCGCAGCACCTCGTCGTCGGTGCCAGACCCGGTTTCTGCCTGGCTCGGCGCAGCGGCCGGTTCGCTCACCGCCGCCACCGGTTCGCTCACTGCGGCACCCGGTTCGCTCGGTGCGGCCGCCGGTTCGCTCGGTGCGGCGGCCGGCTGACTCGCTGCGGCCGCCGGTTCGCTCACTGCGGCCTCCGGCTGACTCGGCGCCGCCTCCGGTTCGCTCACCGCCGCCTCCGGCTCGCTCGGCGCGCGGTCGGCCGACTCAGATGCATGCGCCTGCGCCGCACCGTCAGCGTTGGACGACGCTGACGGGCCCGATCCGTCCGATCCCACCGAGTCCGGCGGACCGGCCTCACGGTAGGCCGACCTCCGCACCCTCCGGCGAGGTGCCCTCTCCAACTCGGCCTCGCTGTCCGGCGACGGCGACGGCGACGGCGAAAGCGAAGGAGACGCCGACTCGCCGCCATCGGCGTCAGGAGCCGGTTCGGCCGCCGCCTGCTTCTGCTTCATCGCAGGTGCGGAACGCCTCGACCGACTCGACGACGACCTGGTCGAGGCCGACTTGGCGCCGCTGTGGGCGATGGCCTCCGGCTCGACCTGAGCCTGTTCCCGCAAGGCCTCACCGTCGGTGCCCGCACCGCCCGCACCGCCTCCAGCGCCTGCACCGCCTCCAGTGCCCGCATCGCCCGCACCGGTTCCGGCGCCGTCCCTGGTCTGGTCGGAAGCGTCGTCCTGGGTGGCCTGGTGCGACTCCAAAGTCTTGGCCGCCACCTCGGCGATCGCCTTGCTCCGGGCTGATCTGGAACGCGCTGGGCTTGGCTTCGACATCGGCGTCGGCTGGCCATTTCGGCCGTGCGAATGAATTTCGGTGAGCTCGGAGGAAACGAGGACGCCCCGGCCACTGCAGTGCTCGCACGGTACCGAGAACGCGGCGAGCAGCCCCGAGCCGACCCGCTTCCTGGTCATCTGGACCAGCCCGAGCGAGGTGACCTCGGCGACCTGGTGCTTGGTGCGGTCACGGGCCAGGCACTCGATTAGCCGCCTGAGCACCAGGTCCCTGTTGCTCTCAAGCACCATGTCGATGAAGTCGATCACGATGATGCCGCCGATGTCACGCAGCCTCAGTTGCCGGACGATCTCCTCGGCCGCCTCAAGGTTGTTCCTGGTGACAGTCTGCTCAAGGTTGCCACCCTGGCCGGTGAACTTGCCAGTGTTGACGTCGATGACCGTCATCGCCTCGGTGGTGTCGATCACCAGCGAGCCGCCGCTCGGTAGCCACACCTTCCGGTCGAGCGCCTTGGCGAGTTGCTCGTCGATGCGGTAGGCGCCGAACAGGTCAGCCTCGACCTCGTCGCTCCACCGCTCAAGCCGGTCGGCCAGGTTCGGGGCGACATAGCGCACGTACTCATCGACCAGGTCCCATTCACTGTCGCTGGAGATGACCAGCTTGGTGAAGTCCTCGTTGAAGATGTCGCGCACGACGCGGATGGTCAGGTCGGGCTCGCCGTAGAGCAGGTCGGGCGAGTTCGCGGTCTTGGCCTTGCGCTCAATCGCCTGCCACTGCGCGACTAGTCTGGTCACGTCGTGCAGCAATTCCTCTTCCGAGGCGCCTTCGGCTGCGGTCCTGACGATTATGCCGCCTTCTTCCGGGGCGACCTTCTTGAGTATCTGCTTGAGCCTGGTTCGCTCGGTGTCGGGCAGCTTCCGGCTGATGCCAGTCATCGAGGCGCCGGGCACGTACACCAGATACCGCCCGGGCAGGCTTATCTGGCTGGTCAGCCGGGCACCCTTGTGACCGATCGGGTCCTTGGTGACCTGCACCATGATCGACTGGCCGGATTTGAGCGCCGACTCGATCCGCTTCGCCACTCCTTCGAGCCCGCTGGCGTCGAAGTTGACCTCGCCGGCATACAAGACGGCGTTGCGCCCCTTGCCGATGTCGACGAATGCCGCCTCCATCGAAGGCAGCACGTTCTGCACCTTGCCGAGGTAGACGTTGCCGACGTAGGACTGGTGGCTGGCCTTGTCCACGTAGTGCTCGACAAGTACGCCGTCCTCAAGCACCGCGATCTGGGTCCGGTCGCCGTGCTGCCGGACGACCATAACTCGCTCGACCGCCTCGCGCCGGGCGAGGAACTCGGACTCACTGATGATCGGAGGACGGCGCCTGCCGGTGTCCCGGCTCTCGCGCCGGCGCTGCCGCTTCGCTTCGAGCCTCGTCGAGCCTTTGACGGCGCGCACATCATCTGGTTCGGACGCGGGCCTGGGCTCGCGGACGTGCACGACCGTGTCCGTCGGGTCGTCTGGACTGGGGGCATCGGTGTCACTCGAGCCAGAACCGCTGCGCTGCCGGCGCCGTCTCCTTCGCCTGCTCGATGAGCCCGGCGACGCTTCACCTTCAGCGTCTTCGGCGGCGTCGCGCCCTTCGGCTTCGGCGTCCCTCGCGTCGGGTTGGTTCTTACCTGATTCCGACCGGCTGCTCTGACCGCCGCGCTCGCCGTGCCCTCGACGCTGGTCGTCAGGCGTCGAGCCGGATTGACTGGCGCCTGCCGCCTGAGTCTGGCCGCCTCCGCCAGCCGCGCCTGCCTGGCCTCCGCCGGAACTGCCCCCGGCTTGACCCGCGCTGCCCTGTCCCTGTGCGGTTCCTGCGTCGCCGCCTGCGCCCTTTCCTCGACCCCGGCCACCGCGGCGACGCCTACGCGATCCGGCAGAAGTGGACTCGGAGTCATCGTCAGGAGCAGCTTGAGGAGAGGCTTGGGGTGAGGCTTGAGGAGAGGCTTGGGGTGAGGCTTGAGGAGAGGCTTGGGGTGAGGCTTGAGGAGAGGCTTGGCCGCGGCCGCTCTCGGCCGGACGCCGTTCGCTGAGGTCGGGCGGCTGGAAAACCACGACCGGGGCTTGAAACGCCGCCGCTGGCACAGGCTGGTAGGGCGGAGCCGCGGACGCACGCTGGGAGTCGGCATGGGCTGCGGGCACGACGGGCACGGCCGGCACAGCGCTGGTCGCGCGGCCTCTCGGCTCGCCGCCGCTAGCCCCGCCGCCTCCACCGCTCGCCCCGCCGCTAGGCGCACCGCCTGGCGGCGCGGTATCAGAGGCACCGGAGCGGAACTCCGGCGGCTCGGCCGGCTTGGCTACGCTCCGGCGGGACCTGCGGAGCAAGCCGCGCCGCTGGCTGCTGCTCTCCTGACCTGCTTCCTGATCTGAGCCCTGGCGATTACCTTCGGGCTCATTGGGATCTGGCTGTCGGTTCTGTGGCTCGGTTTCGAGCATTCGGGCAATCTCTTCCGTTGGGCTCCCGGGCGTGCAGGTCATCACTAACTGACCGCTCGCCGCGCGAGAGCTGTTCGTTCGCACACGCCGGGGCGACGGGCGCCACGTCGGCGCTCCCCGCCTCAGGTCGCATTGCCTGGTTACTTGCAAGTCCTTGCGCGTCGGCGGACCCGGCCGACGCGACTGAGGGATTGGGTGGTGCTTGCGGCACGGGACGATGATGGCCGGCGCTGTGGCCCGGCTACGTGAGGCTCGGCTCCAGGTGACAGACCCAGGGCAGCGCCGAACGAGTCGGACTCAGCGATCCCCGTCACCCCGTATGTATCCGTCTGAGCCGCCATCACTGTGTTTACATTGACCGCTGTATTCGCTTCGACCGCTGTGCTTGCTTCGACCGCCGGGCCGTCGAGCGGTCCCTGCCACAGCCGCGTCACCAATGGTGGTGCCGCAGGCGCAAGTGCCGTGAACTGACCCAGCGCGGTCAGAATGTCATCGGGTCGGACAGCAGGAGTCATCTGCCGAACAACCATTCGAAGTATCGCACATCCGGCGGCCGGGTCTGTCCCGACATGCCGGTGCACATCCAGGCTGACGACGGCGGCTCTGGCGTCAAGCTGCCGTTTCCCCTTGTTGGTCAGCCGTTCGACGACGACGGCCGGCGCAGCGAGGAAGGCCACGCTCGCCAAGCGGGCCACGTCCGCCGGCACGCCCGGGAGGAGCACCTCCCACAGCGAGGCGTCGAGCCGCAGCCCAGCGGACTTCATGTCCGCCTCGACAACATCGACCACGTCAATCCCGTCCGGCAGGGCTGCGTCAAGCAGCCGACCGAGGTGGGCAGGCTCCAGGCGACGGATAAGCGAGATTTCGAGGTACTCAGCCTCGCTCGCAGATCCCGTCGGAGCCCCGCCCGAGTACGAAATCCTCGGATGCGGTGAAAACCCCGCAGAGTAAGCGACTGGCACGCCGGCTTTGCGCACACCCCGCTCGATCGCTCGAGCCACGTCCCTGTGGCTCGCGAATCGCATCCTGCCTCTCTTAGCGTACCTGATGGTCAGACGCTGAACGGTGGGCGCGGGCGGCGCGCCGTCAGGCTGCGGCCTGGCCATTCAGTCGCTGCCCGCGGCGCCGGTATGCCCCGGCACATGCCCCGCCGGCGCTGCCTGCCCCGACCGCTCCGACACTGCCTGCCCCGACCGCGCCGACACTGCCTGCCCGGACACTGCCTGGGCCGACACTGCCTGCTCCGGAGTCCGGTTGGTTATGGTCAGCGGCAGCAGCCGCGCGCCGGTCGGCCCGGCCTCGATCTCGGTGCCCATGGCCGGGCAGACACCGCACTCGAAACACGGCGTCCAGCGACAGTCCTCGACTTCCGCGCCCCCGGCCGGATCGATCGCCGCCAGCCAGTCCTGCCACAGCCAGTCCCGGTCCAGACCAGCGTCCAGGTGGTCCCACGGCAGGACTTCCGCGTAACCGCGCTCGCGCGTGGTGTACCAGGCAAGGTCGACGCCGTCCGCCGCCAGCGCCGAGGCCGCGCACGCTTCCCAGCGCTCATAGGAGAAGTACTCGCTCCAGCCGTCGAACCGGCCGCCGTCCTCCCACACCGCCCTGATCACCTTGCCGACCCGGCGGTCACCCCGCGACAGCAGCCCCTCGACAACCGAAGGCTTGCCATCGTGGTAACGGAACCCGATCGACGACCCGTAGCCGCGATCGGCTCGCATCGCGGCGCCGAGCGCCTTGAGCCTGGCGTCGACAGTCTCGTGGTCGCACTGCGCGGCCCACTGGAACGGCGTATGCGGCTTAGGTACGAACCCGCCGATCGAGACCGTGCACCGGATGTCCCTCCGTCCGCTCGCCGCCCGGCCTGCCTCGATCACCCGATGCGCTACCCGCGCGATCGCGAGCACGTCCTCGTCCGTCTCGGTCGGCAGCCCGCACATGAAGTAGAGCTTGATCTGGCGCCAGCCGTTCGCGTACGCGGTGGACACGGTCGAGATCAGGTCGTCCTCGGTGACCATCTTGTTGATCACCTTCCGGATCCGGTCGGTGCCTCCCTCCGGGGCGAAGGTGAGCCCGGACCTCCGCCCGTTCCTGCTGAGCTCGTTCGCGAGCGTCACGTTGAATGCGTCGACCCTAGTCGAGGGCAGCGACAATCCGGTATTCGTGCCCTCGTACCGGTCGGCGAGATCCTTGGCGATCTCGTCGATCTCGCTGTGGTCGGCGCTGGACAGCGACAGCAGCCCAACCTCGGTGAACCCGCTAGCAGCCAGCCCAACCTCGGTCATCTGGCCGATCGTGGTGATCGACCGTTCGCGAACCGGCCTGGTGATCATCCCGGCCTGGCAGAACCTGCAGCCCCGGGTGCAACCCCTGAAAATCTCCACGCTGAACCGCTCGTGCACCGACTCAGCGACGGGAACAAGCGGTTTTGCCGGGTATGGCCACGAGTCGAGGTCGGAGACGGTGTGCTTGGCGACCGCACGCGGGACGCCCGGCCGGTTAGGCAGCACCGACTCGATCGTGCCGTCCGCCGCGTAGCTGACGTCGTAGAAGCGGGGCACGTAGACGCCGCGCTTCATCGCGAGGCGCGACAGCAGGCCATCCCGCCCACCTGGCCGTCCGCAATTTTTCCAATCCCTAATCTCGTCAGTAATGCTGAGCACGGCCTGCTCGCCGTCGCCGAGCACAGCCCCGTCGATGAAGTCGGCGATCGGCTCCGGATTGAACGCTGCGTGCCCGCCGGCCAGCACGATCGGGTCTTCGTCGCCGCGGTCGGCCGCCATCAGCGGGATCTTCGCCAGGTCGAGCGCGGTCAGCAGGTTGGTGTAGCCAAGCTCGGTGGCGAAGCTCACGCCCAGCACGTCGAACGCCCTGACCGGCCGGTGCGCGTCGACCGTGAACTGCGGCAGATCGTGGGAGCGCATGAGTTGTTCCAGGTCGGGCCAGACGTTGTAGGTACGCTCCGCTAGCACGCCCGCACGCTCGTTCAGGACTTCGTAAAGAATCTGCAGGCCCTGATTCGGCACGCCTACCTCGTAGGCATCCGGGTACATCAGCGCCCAGCGCACGTCGGCACTGTCCCAGTCCTTCACCACGCTGTTGACCTCGCCGCCGACGTACTGGATGGGCTTGCGCACCAACGGGAGGAGCGGCTCAAGGCGCGGGTAGACCGACTGGACAGGCATCGCTACAGCTTACCGGTGCACCGCCGAGCGCCTCGCGCGGCGAGCCAGCGGGTCAGGGCGATGAATTGCCCATGGATTAGATCTGGAATATCGATTATTCTCCTGATCGAAGTCGTTTAGTGGGGGCGGGAGCGGAGCCAAGTGAAATGCATGTGAACCCATACATCGTCCTGGGCAGCGCGATCGTCGGACTGCTAGTCGGTCTCACCGGCGCGGGCGGCGGCGCGCTGATGACCCCGATGCTGATCCTGCTCTTCGGCATCACACCATCGTCGGCGATCTCAAGCGACCTGGTCGCCGCCGTGCTGATGCGGCCGGTCGGCGCGATGGTGCACCTGCGCAAGGGCACAGTCAACCTGCGGATGGTCGGCTGGATGGTGCTCGGCTCGGTGCCGTTCGCGTTCCTTGGCTCCTTCTTGCTCAAGCAACTTGGCGGCGGGACAGCCGCGCAGAAGAACGTGGAGATAGCGCTCGGCGCGGCGCTGCTCATCGGCGCCGGGGCGATGGTGCTCCGTTACGTCCTCGATCGCCGGTCAGGCAACCAGCGGCTGGCCCTGGTCTCGGAACTGACCGTCAAGCCGCTGCCGACCGTCCTGATCGGCGCCGTTGGCGGCCTGATTGTCGGCATGACGTCTGTCGGCTCGGGCTCGCTGATGATCGTGCTGCTGCTGTTCTTGTATCCGCTGATCGGCGCCAACCAGCTCGTCGGCACCGACCTGACGCAAGCTGTGCCGCTGACCGCGGCGGCGGCGCTGGGCGCACTGGTGTTCGGGCACGTGGAGTTCGGCGTGACGGCGTCGATTGTGATCGGCAGCGTGCCCGCCGTGCTGATCGGCTCGTACCTGTCGTCCCGCGCCCCCGACAAGTACATCAGGCCGATCATCACGTTCGTGATCTTCGCGTCCGGCCTCAAGTACGTCGGTGTCGGCACGACCGCGCTCGGCTGGATCCTGTGCGTGGTCGCTCTCGGCGGCATGGTCACCTGGCTCGCCATCGTCAGGCCCTGGCGCAACGGCGAAGCCGGGCCCGCGGTTGCCGGGAACGTGGCTGGGGCGTCCGCGTCCGCCAACGTCTCAGTCGAACAACCCGGCCACGTCCCGGTCAACGGCCACGGCGCGGCACCCAGCTCCAACGGCCAAACCCAATCGGACATAGAGATCAAATAACACGCTCGGCGCCGCGCTTCGGCTCGCGCGGCACCGCATCGGCTCGACTTATCATCACTTTTGGTCGCCCTTATGAGGCATTTATAGCTTTTGTCGCAACCAAAAGTGATGATAAGTGGCTGATAAACGAGCTGGCGTGGCTGATGGACCGCACCGCCGCCCGACCCCGGCCGCCCGACCCGGCTCGCCCGCCCGACTCCGGCCCGGCCGCCCGCCGGACCCGGCTCGCCCGCCCGACTCCGGCCCGGCCGCCCGCCAGACCCGGCCCGGCGGCTAGCTGGTGAAGACGCAGCGGCGGCGGCGGACGGACTGGAGCAGGCCGACGGCGATCATGTCGGCGAACATCGCCGACCCGCCATAGGAAACGAACGGCAGTGGCAGTCCGGTGACCGGCATGATCCCGATCGTCATGCCGATGTTCACGAACGCCTGCACGGCGAACCAGATCGCGATTCCAGCAGCGACCAGCGTGCCGAACTGGTCCTCGGCCTTAGCCGCGATCCGCAGCGCGCAGAACAGCAGCAACCCGAGCAGGCCGATTACCACGCAAGCACCCGCGAAGCCGAGCTCGTTGCCGATCACGGCGAAGATGAAGTCGGTGTGCTGCTCAGGCACGAAGCTCCCGGCCACCATCTGGCTGTGGAACAAGCCCGTACCGTGCATGCCGCCTGATCCGATCGCGATCTTGGCCTGAGCAGCGCTATAGCCCGTGCCGCGTGGGTCGGCGGATGGGTTGACGAACGAGGTTAGCCTGCTGACCTGGTACGCCTTGAGCAGGTGCAGCTTGCTGACCGCGAAGACGCCGAGCGCGGACACCGCGAGCATGCCGGTGAGCCATCGCAGCCGGACACCGGCGACCGCGACCATCCCGACCACGAGCAGCACAAGCACGATCGTCACGCCGAGGTCGGGCTCGGCGATCACGAGCAGGATCGGCACCGCCGCGACGCCGATCGCCTTGGCTACGGCCTTGGCCGTCGGCCTGGTCTGGCCGTCCCGCAGGTTCGACAGCAGCATCGCGCTGATCACGATCACCGAGAGCTTGGCGAACTCGGACGGCTCGACCTGGAATCCGGCGCCGATCGAGATCCACGACCTGGCGCCGTTCACCACGCTGCCGAGCGGCGTCAAAACGGCCAGCAACCCGAGGCAGGACAACCCGTACACGATCGGCGCGTACAGCCTTAGCTGGCGGGCATCCAGTGAGCTCACGACCAGCAGCAGGACGACGCCCAAGGCGATGTTCAGTAGCTGTTTTAGCAAAAATTGATGCGGGTTGGCGCCTTGCTGGAGGAGCATCGGTGCGGTCGCTGACCAGATGACCAACGTGCCGACCGCGACGAGCGCCACAACGGCGGTGAGCAGCAGCCAGTCGGCTTCTCGCAGCGCTGAGTCCTGGCCGACCAGGCGAGTCCCCACCCAGCGCAGCGCCGTCCACATCGGTGAGGTGCGGGAGCGCGGATGCCCGCTCACCCAACTCATGGACGCCCCACCTGCTTTCCGTGCTTGACCGGCTTGGCCGGCGGCTTGGGAGCGAAGCCGGGCGGCGGCACGACCTGGCCAGCCTTGTTCAACTGCGGCAGGCCGGGCAGAACGCCGCCTGGTAGCGCTGCCTTGTGGCCTTCGAGGCCGAACAGCCCGTCCCAGATCTGACGGACCGCGGGTCCCGATACCTGGGCGCCGAAGCCGGAGTTCGGGATCATCACGACCACAACGAACTTGGGATGGTCGCACGGCGCGAACGAGGCGAACACCGAGGTCGACTGGTTGCCCTGGACCTGCGCGGTACCGGTCTTGCCGGCGACGCAGACCCGGCCGAGCGGGAACCCTCCGAACGTGCCGGCCGCCGTGCCGCTGGTGACCACGCCGGCCAGCGCGTGCCTGATGTAGGCGAGGGTGGACTTGGCGACCGGGAGGTGGCCCGCCACCGGCGGGGTGATCCTGCGGACCAGCTTGCCGCTCGGACTGATCAGCGCCTCGCCGATGCGCGGACTGTAGAGTGTGCCGCCGTTGGCGAGGGCCGCATAAGCGCGGGCGAGTTGCAGTGGTGTCACCGAGACGTAGCCCTGGCCGATCGCGGCGATCACCGACTGGCCCGCCGTCCAGACATTGCCGTAGCGACAGTCCTGCCACTCGATCTGCTGCGCGTAGCTGCCGTTTTCCCGGCCGAACTTGCACCAGTTCTGGCCCTTGTGCGCGTTGTCCTTCCAGAAGTAGTAAAGCCACTCGCGGGTCGGCACGCCGCCCGGATTCTCCTCTGGCAGGTCGACGCCCGTGGTCCGGCCGAACCCCCAGCCAAGCTCCATCTTCTGCATTTCCTGCACCGGAGCGTGCGGCGAGATGACCGTGTCGGCGCGCACCCGGTCGCGCAGGTAGATGTCGTAAGCGAGCTGGTAGAAGACAGTGTCGCAGGAGACCACCAGCGCGGTGTAGAAGCTCATCGGCCCCAGCGACGGATTGCCGTCGTTCTGGTAGGTGTGACCGCCGATGGTCACGCCGCCCGGGCAACTGTAGGTGCCGTTCAGCGAATAACCGGCCGCCACCGCCGCCGCGACCGAGGTGACCTTCCACGTCGATCCGGGCGGGTACTGGCCCTGGGTGACCCGGTCGAGCACAGGCTCTCCGTCGGAGGTGCTGAACAGCCTGGTGAATTCGCGCTGGGAGATCCCGCCGGTCCACACCGCCGGGTTGTAGCTGGGATAGCTCGCCATCGCCAGCACCCGCCCCGTGGTCGTCATCACCACGGCCGCGCCGCCGTTGCTTGTCGGGCTGCCCGCGAACTGGCTCCTGCGGACCGCGTTGGTCAGCGCCGTCATCGTGTCCTGCTGGAGCGCGGCGTTGATGCTGGTGACCAGGAAATCGCCCGCCTGCGGCTTCACCGTGCTGAGCGTTCCGGTGACCTGCCCGGCCGCGTTCACCGCCAGCCGCTGCACGCCCGGGATGCCGCGTAGCTGCCGGTCATATTGCTGCTCAAGCCCGGCCTGGCCGACGAGGTCGACGGCCGAGAACCCGGTCACCGGCAGTCCCTGCCTCTTGAGCTCGCTGGCCGTGATCGGCTGCAGGTAGCCGAGCACTTGCGACAGATCGGCTGAGATCGGCTGCAGGTAGTGGGTGACCGGCTGGATCGCGGCGGTGACGCCCGGGTAGAGCCGCTGGTCTTCGAGCACCTGGAGAGCGACGTTGGGCGGCACATGCTCGGCGACCGGAATCGGCTGATAGGGCGAACCAGGCCAGCACGGCTGGCCGATCCCTACCGTGCAGAGCCTGACTTCGCGGGTCATAGTGCGTGGCTTGAGGTGCAGCAAGCCAGCGAGCCTGCGAAGCACGGACGCTCCGCCGTCGCTGAGCTTCCAGAGCGTCGGCATGCTGACCGAGATGACAAGCGCTGGGTGGCTGTTGACGACCGGCGAGCCGAGGTCGTCAAGGATCGGGCCGCGCACGGGCGGCTCGATCACCTGCCTGACCCGCTCAGAACTGGCCTGGGCCGCATACGCGGACGCAGCTCTTGACCTGGATGTACCAGACCCTGACGACGAGCCCTGCCAGCATGGCGAACACCACCACCGACAACACGGCCAGCCGCGGCCGCGAGGCCGGGATCATTGCTCTCCTCCGATCTGCCGGCTGATCCGCCCCACCGAAGATCGGCCACCCGCCCGCCGGCGAAACGGCAGCCATCGCAACTGCCGGCGTCTCTTGCCCCATCTCGCGGTCTTCGACCGGCGTGACCGCTTGCCTCCGTAACTCGGCCCGCCGCCGTTCAGCGACGGTTGCTTGCCCGGACCCCCGGCTCCGAACTGAGCGGATCGCAGCCTCGAGCCGGCCAGCCACGAACCAGCCGCAGACCGGCCCGACCCGGAGAATCTCGGCAGCGCTGGGCGGCCCGGACTCATGCGCGGCGCCCTGGGCAACCCTGATCCGAACGCGATCTTCGGAGTCCGGCGCGCCCGAGCCCGGCCGCCCCCGGGCAGGCCCGCGTCGCCGAACCGAATCCGCGGTACGTTCCGTCCGCCGGGCCGGCCAGTGCCAGGCAGCCCACCGGTGCCGAACGAGATCTTTCCGGTGCCCGAGTCGGAGCCGAAGGCGATCTTCGGCACGCCGCCGTCGCCGCCTGTCCGCCCGGTGGCCTGACCGGCTCCGCCCGATGACCCGAACGCGATCTTGGGCAAGCCCGCGCCATCGACGGGACGCCGGCCGACGGCCGGCTCCGCCGGGACCAACCAGCGCCTCCCTGGTCGCCCACCCGGCGACCCCTGAATCGGGCTTGAGCTTGTCCAGCCCTGAAGGCCCGGCGGCAGCCGGACCGCCTGTCGCCGGGCGCAATCCGGCGGGCCGGCCGCCGACCCAGACCGCGCCCTTGCGAGGCTCGGCACCAGTCAGCGCGGCCGTCAGCCTGGCCTGCTCGCGGCGGGCTCTGCGGGTAGTGGCCGGACCGCTCAGCCAGCCGACCGCCCCGACCGCGGGCACGCCGCCAGCCGAGTCGCCGGTCAGCCACGAACCGCTCGCGCCCAGGCCGTCGCCGACGACGGGGTGCCGGGCTTGCCGGAGCCGAGCCAGCCGGGCCAGCCCCATCGGCCGGGCGCTGCCGCCGGTTTCCAGCGCCGGCGAGTCATCGAGCGGGTTGAAGCTCACCCCGAGCGCGATCGCGATCCTGACCGCGACGAACATGACCACCGGGCTGAGGACCACGTCGTAGACCACCGCGGAAGGCAGCAGCGCCGCCACGGCGGCCAGCGTGACCTCTGGGGTGTCGAGCACCACGACCAGGCCGCCGACGAGCACCTCGCCCAGCACGGCCGCGCCTGCCGCCGCCGCCAGCGCGAGCACCGCCGACCGGCGCAGGGTGAAGGCGAACCGTCCCGACAAATAGCCGACGAGGCAGAAAACAAGCGCGTACTGCCCGATCAGCTCGGTGGCGGGTGGCGCCAGGTCGATCGCGAGTCCAGCGCAGAAGCCAGCGATCAGCCCCGATTCCTGGCCGCCGACCAAGCCGATCGCGACAACGCACAGCAGCACCAGGTCAGGCGCGCCGCCGCCGGGCAGTGGCAGGCCGTCGATGATGGTGAGTTGCACCAGCAGCGCGGCAGCCAGGGCCGCGACGACGACAATCAGGCGCTTCATCGGCCGATGCCCGCTCAGTGTCTCGGGGTTGAGGGCGTGGCTGATGGGCTCGGCTGAGCACCCGGCGTCACCGTCACCGTCACCGTCGGCGTCGGTATCGGGGCCGGCTTGGGTGGCAGCACCGAGAAGTGCGGGTCGCGCCGGGGCGGAGTGATCACGATGCCGACCACGTCAAGCGCGGTGAAGTTCACGTACGGGCGGACCAGCGCCTGGGCGGTGAGCGCGCCCGCCCGGTTCCGCACCGAGACGATCTCCCCGACCGGCACGCCAGGCACGAACGGCTGGTCGTGCACCGACGCCGCGGTCACGAGCTGCTCGCCCGGGGTCAGCACCGCGCCGGGGTTGAGCACCTGGAGCTTGAACAAGCCAGCGGCATTCTGGTCGGAGCCGCTGCCGGTGACCCAGCCGATCTGCCCGCTGGGTGCCAGCCTGACCCCGACCACCGAACTGGCGTCGCTGGCTAGGAGCACGGTGCACGTGGTCGTGCCCACCGAGACGACCTGCCCGACCAGGCCGTCGCCGTCGAGTACGGTCTGCTGCGGCCGCACCCCGTCG
The DNA here is from genome assembly GCA_963769145.1 of uncultured Actinomycetota bacterium. Lineage (GTDB taxonomy): Bacteria > Actinomycetota > Actinomycetes > Streptosporangiales > Streptosporangiaceae > Chersky-822. The sequence continues at coordinate 315,528 of CAVYKS010000004.1, read as the reverse complement.
GCGCTGCCCGCGTTGAGCGTCACGGTCTGCTGGTAACCCTGACCGAACGCGATCACCGACGCGGCGACTATCCGGTACCGGCCCGCCCCGGCTACAGCCAGCAGCCGGCCGAGCTCGCGGCTATCGCGCTTGCTCAGTTGTGTTGCGCTCAGTTCGGTCCGCATCCGAGCCAGCTTCCGCTGCAGGCTCCCGGCCTGGCCGCCGCCGGTCCCGGCCAGGCCGCCTCCGACGAACCGGCCGATCGGCGCGGTCACCGTGCCCACGATGCGTTCAGCACCGCCGAACACCGAGTTCGCTACGTGCCGCATCGTCTTGATCACCGGCGACGAGCCGTTCTGGTAATCGACGGCGATCAAGGCGAGCGCCACGAGCAGCGCGACGCTGAGCAACAGCCTGGTCCGTCGGGTGTCGCGCACGGTAGCTACCTCTGCGATCAGCGGCGTGACTCAGGCACGAGCACCTGACGGAGTGTGTCGAAGTCCTCCACGCACTTGCCGGTGCCGAGCGCGACTGAGTCGAGCGGGTTGTCGGCGAGGTGGATCGGCATGCCGGTGTCCTCGCGCAGCCTCTGATCCAGGCCGCGGAGCAAGGCGCCGCCGCCGGTCAGCGCTATGCCGCGGTCCATGACGTCGCCGGCCAGTTCGGGCGGGCACTTGTCCAAGGTGGTGCGGACCGCGTCGACGATCACCGACAGCGGCTCCGCGATGGCGTTGCGCACCTCTCCGGCCGAGATGACCACGGTCTTCGGCAGTCCGCTCACCAGGTCGCGTCCGCGGATCTCGGCGCTGGGCTCGTCGGTGGCCGGGTAAGCCGAGCCAAGCGCCATCTTGATCTCTTCGGCAGTCCGCTCGCCGAGCGTCAGCGAGTACTCCTTCTTGCCGAAGTTGATGATCGCCTGGTCGAGTTCGTCGCCGCCGACCCTGATCGACTGGGCGGTGACAATGCCGCCTAGCGAGATCACCGCGACCTCGGTGGTGCCGCCGCCGATGTCCACGACCATGTTGCCGGTGGGCTCGTTAACCGGCAGGCCAGCGCCGATAGCGGCGGCCATGGGCTCTTCGATGATGTAGACCCGCCGGGCGCCGGCCTGGTGACCGGCTTCCTTCACGGCGCTTTGCTCGACGCCGGTAATCCCGCTCGGCACGGCGATGACGATTCGCGGCTTAGCGAGGCCACCGCGCCGGTGAACTTTCTGTATGAAGTACCGCAGCATTCGCTCGGTGACGTCGAAGTCCGCAATAACACCGTCTTTTAGCGGCCGGATGGCAATAATATTACCTGGCGTCCGGCCGATCATACGTTTCGCTTCCAGACCGACCGCGACTATTTGACCGGTGTTGGTATTGAGGGCAACGACCGAGGGTTCATTCAGAACAATTCCGCGACCTCGGACGTACACCAACGTATTCGCGGTGCCGAGGTCCACGGCCATGTCACGGCCAAGAAAGGCCATAGCGTTGCTCATCTGGAACGAGAACCTTCCCTCAGGTCAGCCGATTGTCCGCATCGAGCGCACCCCGCGTCCGATGCCGTGTCGCCACGCCCGCCGCGTCCCTGTCAAAGCGGGCACGTTTGGATTTTTTGGATATTCCGCGTGATCCGTAGCATATAGGGCATATAGCAAGCCACCACGGTCCGCAGACAATGAGAGTACCCGGCCTGCTGGCCCCGGTCTGCACCGGGCGGGCCTTAAGGGAATACTAGTCACTAATCGTTGCAATAACATTAGGACGAGTTTTCCACTCGATGGCCTAGCCATATTCCTGTTACCCAGAGCAATGCGAAAATACCGCCGAGAATATACATCACCGGGAGCACGGTGCCGGCGATGATCACCAAGACCTGCAACAGGCTCCCGCCCACCAGCGTAACCGGCAGGAACCGCCTGGCAAGGCCGGCTAGCAAGATCGCCGCTATGGTCGCGATCCCAGCCACGATCCCGGCCGAGGCCGGCGTCGCGTGCCCAAGCTTGACGGCCGGAACGATCGTCAGCGCGATCACGATCGCCTCGAGAATGAGCACGGTCGCCGACAGCCTGCTCATTGACGGCCGCCCAACAACAACGTGGCGTCGCCGGCGGTGACCACGGAGCCGGTGATCAGCACCATCGTGCCTGCCGATGCCGGAGAGTCGGGGTCACCGGCGATCAGGCCGGCCAGCGGGCCACTGAGAGCGCTGGCCGCCTCGTCGGCAAGGCCAACCGCGACGTCGATGGCGTCGTCAAGACGATCCGCTACGTGCACTCGGTCCAGCCCGAACACCGGCCGGGCCAGCTCGGCCAGTTCGGTAGCAGGCATCGACCGCGGCGAAGAATTCGTGGTCACCACGACGCCAGCGGCGACCGGCTCGAGCGCGTCGAGAATCCCGGTGACGTCCTTGTCGGCGCTGACCGCGACCACCGCGATCACCTCGGCCGGGCCGAACGACTCAGTCAGCGCCTCGGCGGCCGCCGCCATGCCTGCCGGGTTGTGGGCCGAGTCGACCAGCACGAGCGGGCTACGCCTGACAATTTCGAGCCTGCCTGGTGACGACATTGTCGCGAACGCCGTCTTGACCAGGTCGTCGTCGAGCCCGCCCGCGTGCGCGGAGACCGCGACGTCCGATGCTGAATTCTCGACCTGGCCATCCGCGTCGGCCGCCTCGTCGGCCACTGTCGGGGTCGGCGACCCGGTGGCGCCGGAGAACGCCTCGACCGCGGCGAGCGCGCAGGCCGCGTTGCCCGCCTGGTAGGCACCGAACAACGGCAGGAACAGATCGTGGTACTCCCCGAGCAATCCCTTGATCGCGAGGCGCTGCCCGCCGACCGCGAGTTCTCTGCTCAGCACGCCGAACTCAATGCCTTCCCTCGCCACCGACGCGCCGACCTTCACCGCTCGCCTGATCAATTCGGCCCCGGCGTCGACTGGCTGCTGGCCGAGCACGGCGACCGCACCCGGTTTTATGATTCCGGCCTTGTCGGTGGCAATCGCCGCCACCGTATTGCCCAGTATCTTGGCGTGGTCGATGGAAATCGGAGTGACGACCGCGACAACGCCGTCGGCGACATTGGTGTTGTCCCAGGTGCCGCCCATGCCGACTTCGATGACCGCGACATCGACCGGCGCATCGGCGAATGCGGCGAACGCCATTGTCGTAAGCACCTCAAAGAACGAAAGCTTGACCGGCTGCTGCGCGTCGACAAGCCGCAGATATGGCTCGATTTCCCGGTATACCTCGACGAACCGCTCGGCGCTCAGCGGCTGCCCGTCCACGCTGATCCGCTCCCTGACCGACGTCAAGTGCGGGCTGGTGAACAGGCCTGTGCGCAAGCCCCTGACCCGCAGCAGCGTCTCGGTCATCCGGGCGGTGGAGGTCTTGCCGTTGGTCCCGGTGATGTGCACGACCGGGTAGGTGCGCTGCGGGTCACCGAGCAGGCTGGTCAGTGCGATGATGCGATCAAGGGACTTGTCGATCGAGTGCTCGGGGCGCCGGGCGAAGATCTGTCGCTCGATCGCAGCCAGCTCGATCCTGACGTCATCGTTCACTGTAGGCCCGCAAGGCGCTCTTGGAGCCGGGCGATCTCCGTCCGGGCAGCCGCGAGGCGGTCACGACTCTTGGCCACGACCTCGGCGGGTGCCTTGTCGACGAAGGCCGGGTTGGCGAGCTTGCGCTCAGAGAGCTCGGCGTCGGCGACGGCCGTAGCGAGATCCTTCTCAAGCCGTCGCCGCTCGGCCGCGACGTCGATGCCCGCCGAGGTGTCGAGTTCAACGGTGATGCCTTCTGCTTCGACGCGGGCATTGGGGCGGAAAGCATCTCCCGGCCTGGCCAGCCGCAGCAAGGAGCGAATCGATCGCTCGTGCGCCGTCAGCGGCGTCCGCTCGATGCCGCTCAAGGTGGCCGGGACCGACTGCGCCGGCCGCAGTCCCTGATCGGCACGGAACCGGCGCACGGCCGTGACCAGCCGCATCAGCGACTCGACCTCGGCCTCAGCATCCGCGTCCTGCGCCGAGCCCCGGCTAGGCCAGCGTGCGATCATCACAGATTCGCCGCCGGTCAGCGCGGTCCACAACTCCTCGCTGACGAACGGCATCAGCGGGTGGATCAGCCTGAGCAACTGATCGAGTACGTGGCCGAGCACCCGCCTGGTCTGGTCGGCGGCTACCTGGTCGTCCCCGTTCAGCGTGGGTTTGGCCAGCTCCAGGTACCAGTCGCAGACCTCATCCCAGGCGAAGTGGTACAGCAGGTCGCTGACCTTGGCGAACTCGAACTCCTCAAAGAGCGCGTCCACCTGGCTGACCACGGCACCAAGCCGCGACAAGATCCACCGATCAGGGATGGAAAGGTCGCCGGGGCGCGGCGCCGCCTGGACTGAGGAGCGCCGTTGCGACGAGGGAAGGCGGCGCCCTGAAGCGCCCCGGCCCTCGGGGGGCTCCGGGGGGTCGTCCCCCCGGGCAGATACAGCTCCGTTTATGAGCGCGAAGCGGACTGCGTTCCAGAGCTTGTTGCAGAAGTTTCTCGATCCGACGACCCACTCCTCGGAGAGGGCGATGTCGCCACCGGGGCTTGCGCCCCTGGCGAGGGTGAACCTGGTCGCGTCCGCTCCAAAGCGAGCGATCCAGTCGAGCGGGTCCACGGTGTTGCCGCGCGACTTCGACATCTTCTTGCCGTGGGCGTCGCGGACCAGGCCGTGCAGCGAGACCTTCCTGAACGGCACCGACTCATCGGGGCCCGCGTCGCCCATCGCGTACAGGCCGAACAGCATCATCCGGGCGACCCAGAAGAACAGGATGTCGTAGCCGGTCACCAGCACGCTCGTCGGGTAGAACGCGCGCAGGTCCGCGGTATCGTCCGGCCAGCCCAGCGTCGAGAACGGCCAGAGCGCCGAAGAGAACCAGGTGTCGAGCACGTCGCCTTCCTGGGTCCAGTCGGGCCCGGAGGGAGGCTCCTCGTCAGGCCCGACGCAGCGCACCTCGCCGCCAGGGCCGTACCAGACCGGGATCCGGTGTCCCCACCAAAGCTGCCTGCTGATGCACCAGTCGTGCATGTCATCGACCCAGTCGAAGTACCGCGCGGCGAGCTGGCCTGGGTAGATCCGCACCCGGCCGTCCCGAACGGCGTCGCCGGCCGCCTTGGCCAGCGGACCGACCTTGACGAACCACTGCAGGGACAACCTGGGCTCGACCGTCGTGCCGCATCGATCGCAATGTCCGACGGCATGCACGTACGGCCTTTTTTCGGCTATGACGCGCCCTTGTTCGCGCAGCGCCGCGAGCACGGCCGGCCTCGCTTCGAACCGGTCAAGCCCCTTGAACGGTCCGCTCGCGGTGATCACCCCGCGCTCGTCCATTATCGTCAGGCTGGGCAGATCGTGGCGGCGGCCGATCTCGAAGTCGTCGGGGTCGTGCGCCGGGGTGACCTTGACCGCGCCGGTGCCGAACGCTGGATCGACGTGCGGATCGGCCACGATCGGGATGCGGCGGCCGGTGAGCGGGAGTTCGACGGTCTGGCCGACTAGGCGGGTGTAGCGGGGATCGTCCGGGTGCACGGCCACGGCGGTGTCGCCGAGCATCGTCTCGACCCTGGTGGTCGCGACCACGACGGCATCCTCGCCCTCGCCGTACTTGATGCTGACCAGTTCGCCGTCGTCGTCAAGGTGGTCGACTTCGATGTCCGACAGCGCGGTCATGCAGCGCGGGCACCAGTTGATGATGCGCTGCGCGCGGTAGATCAGCCCGTCGTCGAACAGCCGCTTGAAGATCGTCTGGACCGCCCGGCTCAGCCCTTCGTCCATGGTGAACCGTTCGCGGCTCCAGTCCACGCTGTCCCCGAGGCGGCGCATCTGGCCGAGTATCTTGCCGCCGTACTCAGCCTTCCACTGCCAGACCCGCTCGACGAACGCCTCGCGCCCGAGGTCGTGGCGGGACAGGCCCTCCTTGGCGAGTTCGCGCTCGACTACGTTCTGCGTGGCGATACCAGCGTGGTCCATGCCGGGGAGCCAGAGGGTGTTGTATCCCTGCATCCGCCTGCGCCGGATCAGCGCGTCGATCAGCGTGTGGTCGAGCGCATGGCCGATGTGCAGCGAGCCGGTCACGTTCGGCGGCGGGATCATGATCGTGTAAGACGGAGCCTGCGAGCTAGCGTCGGCCGTAAAGTAACCGGCGTCCACCCAGGTCTGGTAGCGGCGGGCCTCGACCTCGCCCGGCACGTACTGCTGTGTTAGCTCGCGCGCAGGGCGCGACGCGAATGCCCCGGCGCGCGGCTCCGTCTGGTCAGCGGTTGTCACGTCAGCAGAGTCTACGGAGTCCCAGCCCCTGCCGCGTCTCCCCCCAGCAGCCCTCCCCCAGCAGCAACGCCGGCCCGCCGTTGCCGCGCTCCTCGAATTTCAACCGCTACGTCGTCGGAACTGCTTGCCCCAGCGCGAAACAACGGCAACGTCATCCCAGCGTTGCTGGTAACCGAGATCGGTTCGCGGCATATGGGCAGTTGGGTTGGGCGTCCTGGTCTACCCTTGTGCAAATCCCCGTCAGCGCACCGCGAATGTTGAGGTGATCGATCCATTGGCCGCGCGGTATCGGCTCGGGGGGGCGGCCACCCGAATCCCCCCGCCATGGACCGTGCGCCGGAGCCAGAAGCGCGGCAAGCGCCGTATGACGAGGACCTCGCCGTTCGCTACGGTGACCGAGTTCGGCCTGGACGCCAGACTCGGCCTGGACGCCAGACTCGGCCTGGACGCCAGACTCGGCCTCGACGCCAGACTCGGCCTCGACGCCAGACTCGGCCTCGACGCCGAAGTTGATCTTGCCGAGGAAAGGGATCTCGCCGCCGAACCCGACCTCGGCCCGCGCCTGATCACCAGCTACCTCGACGCCCAGCCGCCGCATCGCCAGAGGCCGCCGCGCCCCGCGCCCCGCCCAAGCCCGCTCCGCCCCACGCCGCTCCGGACCTCGCCCCGCCGGACCTCGCCCCGCCGGACCTCGCCCCGCCCCGCGCCGCGCACCGGCACCGGCGGCCGCACCCGGCCCGGCGCGGCGCGGCCCCCGCGTGGTCGCGGGCTGCGCGGCCGAGTCGCGCTCCCTATGCTCGCGCTGCTCGTCGTTGCCGGGCTGGCGCTGACGGCGGTGACCGTCGGCCTGGTCAACCTCGGGCTCGCCGTCGCGACCGGCGAATCCGCCCAGGCCAATCCGCTGGTTGTGCCCGCTCCAGCCGTGGCCGGCGGGCTGCCCAGGCACTACGCGCCGGTCACCGACCCCAGGTCGCTGGGGCTCCTCGCCGAGTTCGTCAGCCGGTTCACCGCGATCATCGACACCTACCCGGGCCGCCCAGCCGGGCTCTACCGCGAGCCTGGCACCATCGACCTGGCCAGCGACAACCCCGGCTGGGTGATGTACCTCGGCTACAACGCGGCGACGGCCATGGGCGCTCCTGCCGTCACGATCGCGCGGGTCATGGCCGACTTGACTGGCAGCTCTGCGCCCGACGCGTCCTGGAGCGCCGACCCGGGACCGCGCGGCGGCGTCGCCCGCTGCGCGATCGCGTCGTTCGGCGCCACCACGGTGTCGCTGTGCGCTTGGGCTACCGGCCGCACGATAGGCGCGCTGATGTCACCAACATCAGTTACGAGGGGGAAAGAACTCGCGGTGCTAATGCCGCTCATGCGGCTTGATCTGCAGCCAGGCTAATCAAGCGCCGACCGCTTTAGGCGGACTTCTCCCGCGGCGTCCGCCGCGCCACGTCGCGTGGCACCAGGGTCGGGTTGACGTTCTCAAGCACGGCCTCGGCCGTGATCACAACCCGCTCGACGTCCTTTCTGCTCGGCACCTCGTACATGACAGAGAGCAGGACTTCCTCAAGGATCGCGCGCAGGCCGCGAGCGCCGGTTCCGCGCAGGATCGCCTGATCGGCGACCGCCTCAAGCGCGTCATCGGTGAACTCCAAATCGACCCCGTCGAGCTCGAACAGCCGCCGGTACTGCCGCACCAGCGCATTCCTCGGCTCGGTCAGGATCCTGATCAGCGCCTCGCGGTCGAGGTTGTGCACGCTAGTGATCACCGGCAGGCGCCCTACAAACTCCGGGATCATCCCGAACTTCAGCAGATCCTCGGGCATCACCTCAGCGAACTGGTCCGACGAGGTGCGGTCGGTCTTGACCCTGAGCACGGCCCCAAATCCCATGCCGCTGCGGCCGACCCGCTGTTCGATGATCTTCTCCAGCCCCGCGAACGCCCCGCCGCAGATGAACAGCACGTTCGTGGTGTCGATCTGGATGAACTCCTGATGCGGATGCTTGCGGCCGCCCTGCGGGGGCACCGAGGCCGTCGTCCCTTCCAGGATCTTGAGCAGCGCCTGCTGCACGCCCTCGCCTGAGACATCTCTAGTGATCGACGGGTTCTCGCTCTTACGGGCGATCTTGTCGATCTCGTCAATGTAGATGATCCCGGTCTCGGCCTTCTTGACGTCGTAGTCGGCGGCCTGGATGAGCTTGAGCAGAATGTTCTCAACGTCCTCGCCGACATACCCGGCCTCGGTCAGCGCGGTGGCGTCGGCGATGGCGAACGGCACGTTCAGCAGCCTGGCGAGGGTCTGCGCGAGCAGGGTCTTGCCCGACCCGGTCGGCCCGAGCAGCAAGATGTTCGACTTTGCCAGCTCGACGCCGTCCTCGGCGACCCGTTCGCCGCCGGACTGGATCCGCTTGTAGTGGTTGTAGACCGCGACGGACAGGCCCTTCTTGGCCTTCTCCTGGCCGATCACGTAGGAGTCGAGGAACTCGTAGATCTCGCGCGGCTTGGGCAAACTATCCCACTTGACCTCAGACCGTTCGACAAGCTCCTCTTCGATGATCTCGTTGCACAAATCTATGCATTCATCGCAAATGTACACGCCAGGCCCGGCTATGAGTTTCTTGACCTGCTTCTGGCTCTTGCCGCAGAACGAGCACTTCAGCAGGTCAGCGCCATCGCCAATGCGTGCCACCGCATTACTCCCTCTCCCGCGTCATCCAAAGTGGATGAATCGGACCAGCTACGGTCAAATGTATTGGCCCACGATGTTTACACCATGCCGTTCGCGGCCAGTACGCCGTTCGCGACACTGTGCGCCAGCCAGACCTAGACTGTGCCTAGTTCAAACCGTAACCGCTTCAAGGCGGCTACTCCACCTACACGGCGCATCGTTGTGCCGCTCTTAGGTAGACACTACATCGGGCTGCCGCTTGAGCATGGTCAGTACATCATCTACCAGCCCGTACTCCATAGCTTCATGGGCCGTCAGGAACTTGTCCCGCTCGATGTCGTGGCGGATCTCCGCCTCGTCCTTGCCAGTGTGCCGGGCGAGCACCTGTCTCCATCGCCTGGCGCATCCGCTGGATCTCCCTGGCCTGAATCTCCAGGTCACTGGACTGGCCGTAGCCGCTCTCGATGGCGGGCTGGTGGATCAGGATCCGCGAGTTCGGCAGCGCCATCCGCTTGCCCTTGGTGCCGGCCGCCAGCAGCACGGCCGCCGCCGACGCCGCCTGGCCCAGGCAGAAGGTCTGGATATCCGGCTTGACGTACTGCATGGTGTCGTAGATCGCCATCATCGACGTCATCGATCCGCCGGGCGAGTTGATGTACATCAGGATGTCCCGGTCCGGATCGATCGACTCCAGCGTGATCAGCTGCGCCATCACGTCGTTGGCCGACGCGTCGTCGATCTGCACGCCGAGGAAGATGATCCGCTCCTCGAACAGCTTGTTGTACGGGTTCATCTCCTTGATCCCGTACGGCGTCCGCTCAACGAAAGAGGGCAGGACGTACCTGGCTTGGATACCAGCATGCGGGGGGACGACCCCCCGCGCCCCGCGCGCCTTCGGCATTTGATTCATACTCATGAGACCGCGCCTTCCAACGGGACTTCCTGGGCGTTACGCACCACGTGGTCGATGAATCCGTACTCCTTGGCCTGGTCCGCGGTAAACCACCGGTCCCGGTCGGAGTCGCGCTCCACCTGCTCAAGGCTCTGGCCGGTGTGCATGGCCGTGCGCTCGGCCAGTATCCGCTTGACGTACAAGATCTGCTCGGCCTGGATCCTGATGTCCGACGCGGTGCCGCCGATGCCGCCGTGCGGCTGGTGCAGCATGACCTGCGCGTGCGGCATCGCGTACCGCTTACCCGCCGTGCCCGCGCAGAGCAGGAACTGGCCCATCGACGCGGCCATACCCATCGCGTAGGTGGCCACATCGTTCGGCACGTACTGCATCATGTCGTAAATCGCCAGACCAGCGCTCACCGAGCCGCCCGGTGAGTTGATGTAGATATTGATATCCCGCTTGGGGTCCTCGGCAGCGAGCAGGATGAGCTCAGCGCAGATCCGGTTGGCGACCTCGTCATCGACCTGCTGGCCGAGAAAGATGATCCGGTGCCGCAGAAGCCGCTGGAAGAGCTGATCGCCTATCGGTATGACCGGGGCCTCGGTGGTCCGTGCGAGTATCCGGGCCGGCATCTGATCTTCATCCGGCATGGTCACGGTGCCCTCCCTCAGTGCGAGCAGGCATCGCGAATACCCGCGCTGCCATCGCCTCAACAATTGGCTGACTGTTATGAATGCGACCCTAACTCGCCACGCAGGCGCGATCGGCCACCGCTGCGGCCTGTTCGCTCTGGGCGCAGGCCAGGCGGGGTCACCGGGGCCGGTGTTCGCTCTGCGCGCAAGCCAAGATCACCGGCCGGCCCGGCCGAGCTTGGCGCGGCCGGATCAGCCCTATTCCTTCGCGGCGTCCTTCGCGGCGTCCTTCGCGGCGTCCTTCGCGGCGTCCTTCGCGGCGCGCTTGCCGCCCCGCCGACCGCGGCCAGCCGGCTCGCTCGCGGGCGCCGCCTCGGCGGCGGGCTCAGCGGAGGACTCGGTGGCGGACTCGGTGGCGGGCTCAATAGTCTCGTCGACATCGGTCGTCTCGTCGGCCTCGCTCGCCTCGTCGTCGTCCTGCGCCAGGCTGGCATCGATGTCGATGTTGCGGCCGGACTCATCGGCGACCTTGACCCGGTGCGCCAGGAGGTCAGCCGCCTTCGTCCTGATCAGGTCGGAGATGACCGCGCCGAGCTGACCAGAAGTCGCGAGCTGGCGGGCGAACTGGTCAGGCGAAACACCCTGCTGGTAGGCAAGCTGGGTGACGTACTGAGCTATCTCTTCCTGCTCGGCGCCAAGCTGCTCGTCGTCGGCGAACTTGTCGAGGATGAACCTGGCCTTGACCGAGCGCCGCACGTCATCGCCGAGTTCTTTGTCCAGGTCGGCCTGGCTCAGATTGCGGCTGGCCAGGAACACGTCCATAGTCAGGCCAGCCCGATCGAGTTCCTCGGTCAGCGACTCGTGCCGGTGCTCGATCTCGTGCTCGACAACGGACTCGGGGAGCGGCATGTCGATCTGCTCCAGCAGCGCCTCGATCGTCCGATCCCGAGCCTGACCAGCCTGCCCGGACCGGCGGATGGCTTCCATCTGCTTGCGGGTATTCGAGCGAAGCTCGCCGACCGTGTTGAACTCGCTGGCCGACTGCGCGAAGTCGTCGTCCAGATCAGGCAGGTCCTTGACCTTGACGCTGCGCACGGAGACCGTAACGTCGGCGACGCTGCCCTTCGTGCTTCCCGCCCGCTAGTTCGGAGTTGAACGTCGAGGTCTCGTCCGCCGACATGCCGACCAGAGCCTCGTCCAGCCCGTCGAGTATCGTGCCGCTGCCGACTTCATAGGAGATAGCCGGTCGCCTTGGCGTCTTCCACGTCCTCACCGTCGACCTCGGCTGACAGGTCGATCGAGACGTGATCCCCGTCCTCCACTGGCCGGTCGACCGACCGCAGCGAGGCGAACCGCTCGCGCAGCGACCGCAGGTACTCCTCGACCTGGTCCGGGCTGACGTCGGCGTCGTCGACGACGACGCGAAGCTGGTCAATATCGGGCATCTCGAACGCTCGGCCGCACGTCGACCTCGGCGGTGAACGCTATCTCGGTGCCGTCCTCCAGTTTGGTGATCTCCACATCAGGCTGGCCGAGCGCGACCACCTGGGCCTCGCGCACGGCCTTGGCATACAGGTCTGGCACTGCCTCGTTGATCGCGTGCTCAAGCACGGTGCCGCGGCCAACCCGCTGGTCGAGTACCTGACGGGGCACGTGGCCTGGCCGGAAGCCCGGAATCCGCACCTGGCGACCGACCTCGCGGTACGCATGATCCAGATTCGACTTGAGCTCATCGAACGGCACCTCAACGGTCAGCCGCACGCGGGTTGGGCTTAGCTCCTCGACGTCGGTCTTCACGACGTGGTCACTCCTTGGCTATCCGGCTGTTACGGCCGCCAAGTCTAGTAGTCAATTGGCAAGGTCTTGCGGCAACATTCACCCGTCGCGGGTGGTGATAGCCGCCGATGAGGTTCCGCACTATGGCGAGCATGACCACTCCGCCGCGCACTCCCCGTCCGGACGACGTTGAGCAGGGCGAACTCTCCGGGTTCAGTCCCGACCTCACGGCGGCCGTGTGGCCAGCGTTCGTGGCGGCGGGAATCGGCTGCGTCGTGGTCGGCGCCATCCTGCTGGCCTGGCCCAAGGAGACGCTGACGATCGTCGCCGTGCTGATCGGCATCGCGCTGATAGTGGCCGGCGCGCTGCGCCTGATGGACGGCTTCACCAGCCATGAGGCCAGCGGCGGCAAGCGGGTGGCCAGCGTGGTGATCGGCCTGATCGCGATCATCCTTGGCCTGTACAGCATCCGGCACTACCACTTCACGATCACCGCGCTCGCGATCATCGTGGGCTTGTTCTGGGTGATCCACGGGATCGCCGACATCGCGGTCGGCCTGTTCGCCGGCAAGTTTGCCGGGCGCGGCTTCACGATGCTGACCGGCGTGCTGAGCCTCGCCGCCGGGCTGATCGTGCTGTTCTGGCCGACGATCTCGATCACCGTGTTCGTCGCGGTCATCGGCATCTGGCTGATCATCTACGGACTGATCGCGGCGGTCATGGGCTTGCGGCTGCGCCGCACCGGCTAGATGTGCGTTTGGCTCGACCGGATCGGGTATGGACCGATGGGGCTTACGAGGGGAAGGGGGCGGCTTGACATGAGCAGTTCACCAGAACGGCAAGCCGGCACGTCAGGCTCCACGATGGGCTATGAACAAGAGCAGGGGCAGGGCGGGTCGCAGGAGCGGGGCCAGGCGCAGGGGCAAACGCCCAGCCAGGCCCAGGACCGGGATTACCGGCCCGCCGGCCGTGACTACCAGGCGGGGGGCCGCCACGCTACGGAGCAGCGGGGGGCGGTGATCGGCTTCACCGCGCTCGCTGGGACGCTAATGCTGCTCGGCGGGCTGTGGATGGTCACCGTCGCGGTCGTGGCGCTGTCGCACGGCCACGTGTTCAGCACCGCGCCGGCCTACACGTTCCGCTACAACATCAGGGGCTGGGGCTGGACGGAACTGGCGCTGGGCGTGGTGCTGTTCGCCGCGGGCATGTGCGTGTTCCTCGGCATGGCCTGGGCCCGTTACGTCGGCGCCTTCTTCGCGGTGCTCAGCGCGATCGCGAACTTCGTGTTCATCCCGTACCAGCCGCTGTGGTCGATCGTGATGATCGCCCTCGACGCCTTCATCATCTGGGCGCTGCTTACTCCGCGACGAACACCGCAAGAGTTCTAGCATCCGCTGACTCCTCGGTGCCGACCGGAAATGGCCACTACGCGAATAGCCCCGCCGCGACATCCAGCCGCGGCGGGGCTCCTCGCAGATACGGCCTGCTGCTGATCACGCTGCTGACCTCGTATCTGCTATCGGCTTTCCTGCATACGCGGTGGATCACGGCGGTCGAGCTTGGTCTCTTCTCGATCTCCGGGCTGCTCGCGCTGCGCAACTCTCCCGCACACAGCCGCGCTACCCGGATCGCGACATCAGCCGGGCTGCTGGTGTCAGCGACGCTGATCGTTATATCAGCGAGCCTGGGCACCGACATCGGCCGCGCGCTGACGTCCATCTGGACGGCGCTGCTGCTTCTGTTCACGGTCCTGCTGCTGATCCGGCAGATCCTGCTGATGCCGACCGTGACCCTGCAGAGCATCTACGGCGCGGTCAGCGCCTACCTGATCATCGGCCTGATGTACGCGGCGATCTACTCGGCCTCCTACTACCTGAACGGGCGGACTTTCTTTACCGGCAACGAGCCAGGCACCGTGGCCACGTTCCAGTACTTCAGCTTCACGACGCTGACCACGCTCGGCTACGGCGACTTCACCTCGGCGCAGGACGGCGGCCGGGCGATCGCCATGATCGAGGCGATGACCGGCCAGATCTTCCTGGCCACGCTGGTCGCCCGGCTCGTCTCGGCGTTCAGGCCAGCCGCCCAGGGCGCGCCGCGCACCGCCGTCGACGACGACCACTAGGACGAAATGCGCCCATACCCCGTCAGTATTTCTGCTGCTTACCGCACTTGCTCTAATCGGTAATATCATCAGCTAATCAATGATATGAGAGGAGGCTAATCTGCAGTCGATAAGGGCAAGCCCGAGCGCGGATCATCCTCCGCTCATCGAACCGCTACGGCCGTGGGACCCAGAGCGGATCGGCGGTTACCTGCTTATCGGCAGACTCGGGGCCGGCGCGATGGGACTGGTCTATCTGGGTCGCTCGACGGCGGGGCGGCTTGTCGCGGTCAAGACGATCAGAGCCGAGTTCGCCGAAGAGCCTGACTTCCGCACCCGCTTCGCGCACGAGGTGTCGGCAGCGCGCCGGGTCAGCGGCGCGTTCACAGCGCCGGTGGTTGCCGCCGACCCCGAGGCTGACGTTCCGTGGCTGGCGACGGCGTACGTGCCAGCCCCGCCGCTGAGCATGCTCGTCGTCCAGTGCGGCCCGCTTCCCGTGCCCGCGGTCCGCTGGCTCGCGGCCGGCTGCGCCGAGGCGCTTGAGTCCATCCACAGCGTCGGCCTAGTGCATCGCGACCTCAAGCCGTCCAACGTTCTCGTCTCGCCCGACGGGCCGCGCGTGATCGACTTCGGCGTGGCCAGAGCGGCCGAGCGGATTGCCCTGACGATGACGCGCGGCGCCGTCGGCACTCCTGCCTACATGCCACCCGAGCAGGCTCGAGACACGCAGCGGGCCACCACGGCGAGCGATGTCTACTCGCTCGGCGCCACCGTGCTCTTCGCCGCTACCGGCCACGGGCCGTACCGGGGCGATTCGGTCATGGATGTGCTCGTGCACCTCGCCACCGAACCGCCGGACCTGGCCGGTCTGCCGGTCGAGCTGATCGAGGTGGTGACCGCCTGCCTGGAACGAGACCCGCGCAAGCGGCCGACCTCGGCGGCCCTGCTCGCCCACCTCGCTCCGGACAACGCCGACTCGGCCGACGACACGTTCGGCCACGCGCCGCTGCCCTCGGCGGCCGTTGCGTTGATCGAGAAGTTCCGGCGCGACCCGAGGCCAGCCGATCAGCCTGGCCAGGGCGCCGAGGCCGACGCCGACGACACGTTCGGCTCCTTTCCTGAGCAGCGCCCGCCGCCGAGATCGGCGCGGCATTCGGCGAAGCCCCGCAGCGGTACCCCCCGGCCCGCCGGCCGGGCCGCGCCTGAGCGTGCTGGTGGCTCCGGCGGGTCGTCTGGCCGGGCAGGTCAGACCGCCGGCAGGCGCAACTCACTGCTGGTCGGGCTGGCCGCCGCTTTCTCGGCCTTGGTGCTCCTCGGCGGTGGCGTGGCGGCAGGCGCATACTTCGCGAACCGTTCGGCGAGCAGCCGCGGTTCGCCGAACACGGTAGGCACCTCAGTAGCCAGGAACAACCAGTCGAACAATCTCGCGCCCCTGCCACCGCCCACTAGGACCGGCCAGCCGTCTGATCCGAGCGGCAAGCCGATCATCGTGCTGATCCAGAACCGGGGCGATCCGTTTACGATCTTCGTGATCCAGGGCAGGGACTGGCCGCGCGGCGTCACGATCACGGTGCGCCTGGCCGGTCACCGGCGGCCGGTCGGCCACGTGCTCACCGACGGCGCGGGCAGCTTCAACTACGCGATCAACCAGAACGAGGCCTACTTCCCGAGCGGCCTACCGCCGGGCCGGTACAAGGTCGTCGTGACCACGTCGACCGGCATCAGGGCCACGGCAAAGTTCTACGTGATGCCGCCACCGGGCCAGGGCCCACCAGGCCAAGGCCCCCCGCCACCCCAGTAGTCCCAGCTCAGCATCTCCCAGCCCACGCCCAGGACACCCCCGCCCAGGACACCCCCGCCTCGAACACCCCCGCCTCGAGCAATCCCATTTCGGATAATCCCAGTTAGTGGCGTCGGTGGTCCGGGCCCGGGTTCTTCCTGGCTTGGCTGTGAGGCGCCCCAACGGCTGCGCTCGCCGTGACTGTTCAAACGGCAGCGCAGGCCCCTTGCTGTCGTGACCGCTCAATCCCGACGACAGCGTGGGACCCTTACTGTCGCCCTGGCAGCAGCGCGGGCCCCTTGCTGTTGTTGGCCGACCCCTACAACGACGGCGTGGGACCCTTACTGTCGCCCTGGCAGCGTGCAGGACCGTTAAGGAGCCGTTTTCGATCCTGATCTCGTGATGGACTGCCCGGAAACCGTGGTATGGGCCGGTCAAGTCGTGATCGTGGAGAGTTATCCGCGCCGGGTCGGGTCCTTCGTGATCTGGGTAACTTGATAGCTCTTTACGGTGTGCCGGAAGGGTTCTATGTGGTACGTGAAGTGGTGTCGGCGAGAGCTGCCTGGTGGCGGCGATGCCGTGGCAGCCCACGCAAAGGTGCGGCAGCGCACTTATCATCAGTTTCGGTCATAATTTTGCCCGATTTACTGAGTTTGCTGGGGTTTGGAACGACCAAAACTGATGATAAGTCACCCGAGCCCACCACGGCACGATCCGATACAGGCGTATTGCCTGGAATGTTCAGTCCAGTCAACGGCTTTAGTGCCTTACATCGCGTCCTGGCAGCAACCTGGGACTCTTTGCTGTCGACTGTCGCCCTCTGTCGCCCTCTGTCGCCCGCCGTCGCTGGCATTTCGGGACAATCCCATCTCGGACAGTCCGAAATTGGATTATCCAAAATAAGATTATCCGAGATCGCGGCATCGGATTAGGACCGTCAGGACCGTCAGGACCGTCAGGACCGTCAGGACCGTCAGGACCGTCAGGACCGTCAGGACCTGGTCCACCACAGGTCCTCTTGGCGCGAGCACCAAGCCGGGTCGCCTAGGCGGCCGAGGTCGGCGGTGGTGACGACTCCGTTCTCGATCAGAACGCCGACGGCCACCTCATCGGACAGCCTGATGTCCGGCCGCACTAGCCCGCGCTCGGCGATCTTCCTGCGCAGGACCTTGATGTGCTCGCCGACCCGGGCGGACAGCCGGTCACGGAACGCCGGGTCGGTGTCGAAGCATTCGATCTCGTGGTGGGCGTCGGTCACTTCAAGCGCCGCCCGGGCGATTTCCGGCGTCCTCGGGATCGGGGTCGAGCGGGCGGGATCGATGAGCCACGGCCGGCACCAGATCAGCGCGACGAGGAACAGCTTGGTGTTCGGGTCGAGGTAGAGCGGCAGCACGGTCGCATCCCCAGGCGGTCCCTGGTTCGCGCCGGACGGGCCGGAGTCCCCGGAATCCGGACCTTCGTCGTCGCCCTCAGCCGAGCGGGTGGTAACCACCAGCCGCAGCGGCTCACCGTCGTCGAGCATCGATCTCGACCCGACAAGGGCTGTCCCCCGCTGCACGAACCAGCCTCCGGGCGGCTCGCCGGGCTCATCGAGCCTGGGCAGCCTGATCCGGAAGCCCTCACCCTCGGCGTAGAGGGCATGCGTGTAGCTGATGTTGGCGACCAGTGCGCCGCCCGCGATCGCCGTGATGATGCCGGCCCGCCTGGACAACCCTCGCCCGCCAGCGATCACGAGATCGGCGTCCGGACCGCGACCGAACACGAGGCTGCTGCCGTCGGGAATGCCGACCACCCGTCCAGACGGGGTGGTGACGTGCGCCTGGGTCAACGCCGATTCGACCGTCATCTCCTGCCTATCCTGGCCATACCTTACGAGCGCCCGCTGGTACAAGGCCCGACTCGTCCCGCTCTCCACCCATCAGGCCGACTCTGCTGGCCATCGCCACGAGTATGCGGTAGCGGGCATTCTAGGTCGGCTGAGCCAAATTGGCATCCCCGAGTTCGGGGGTGTGCTTTCATGACGATTCGCGATTTGCTATTCACAATCTAGGGGGGCAGGGCTACGGTGGCGCGAGAGGAGCCGCGCTGGCGTAGACCTGACAAGCCGGGCTAGGCCGCCAGGGGCGGGTGACACGAGCGTTGGACGGATTTGGAGGTTCGGCGAAGTGTTAGGTGGCCTAGCCGGGCTGTCAGCCCGTCATCGGTCCGCACCAGCGGGAGGGCGCCGATGAGATTCGACAGCGACTCGCCGACGTCGCGTTTGCCCTACTCGGGACGTCACCGCAAGGAGCCTTCCTACTTGCGGGCGGTCCGGCATCTCCGCCTGCTCGCCCAGCCCGCGGTGGAGCCCGCGCACGCGCATGCCGTTCCCGTAACTCCCTCGATCCCCCTCCGCATAGTTGCAGCTAGTGACGGGGAGTAACGACCTGATAACGTGCCGTGGGGCACGGGACATACGTCACATCGGGGGGCAACATGCGAATGATGGCGCAGATCTCTATTCCGGTCGAGCCGGGCAACAGAGCCATCATCGAAGGGTCACTGCCAGCGGTCATCCAGCAGGCGGCAGATCGCTGGCATCCAGAAGCGATGTACTTCACCACGTTCGACGGGCGCAGGACCGCCTACATGGTGCTCGACATGTCGGACACGAGCGACATCCCGCCGTTCGCCGAACCGTTCTTCACGCAACTGAACGCCGAGGTCAATATCTCGCCGGTGATGGACGGCGCTGACCTGCAGAAGGGTCTCTCTCAGCTCAGCTGACCTTAGCGCCGACGGGCCGCCGCAGCGTCACCGCTGCGGCGGCAGGCATTTTTGCGCTGGCTAGTTGGTTGCAGCCATAAGTCGCGGCAGGCCAGCAAGGCTAGCCGTGATGTGGCTAAAGTGAAGGCCCTGCGCAGTATCGGGCAGGTACGCGCCCGGGCACATACTGCGGCATATGGCTCGGAGATGAAGGCCTTGGTATACGTCTTGGCATTGTGCGCGTCCCTGGCCAACGCGCTGATCAGCGTGTTCCAGCGGCTAGGCGTCGAAGACGCGCCCGCGGACGCCACTCTTAGGCTCAGCCTGCTCCGCTACGCGGTGCGGCGGGGTGTCTGGCTGCTCGGTTTCGCGTTGATGATCGTCTCGTTCGTGGTGCAGGCCTTCGCGCTGCACTTCGGCCGGCTGTCCGAGGTGCAGCCGATCCTCACCACCGAACTCGTATTCCTCGCGGCGATCCTGTCGATCTGGTTCGGGTTCCGGCTGGGCCGACGTGAGTGGTTCGGCTCGCTGGCGGTTACCGCTGGCCTGGCAGGCTTCCTGTACTTCGCGCACCCGGAATACGGCATGATCCCGCCCCCGCTGTGGCGCTGGGCGATAGCCGGTGCCGCGTCCGCGGCGGCGATCGCGGGCACAATCGCGCTGGCTCTGCGCGGACCGCGCTGGTGGCGGGCCGCCATGTTCGGCACGTCGGCCGCTATCAGCTACGCGTTCACCGCCGCGTGCACCAAGGTCGTATCGGACTACGCCGCCGAGGACTGGACCCAGCTATACCGGCACTGGCAGACCTACGCGCTGGCGTTCTTCGGCGTGCTCGCCGTGTTCCTGACCCAGAACGCCATGCATGCCGGCCCGATCGTCGCCTCGCAGTCCACGCTCGTCCTCGTCGATCCGCTGGCCAGCATCCTGATCGGCGTCGGCCTGTTCGGCGACAACCTGCAGACCAGCGGCGCCCACGGTCCGCTCGAAGCGATCTCGCTGCTGGTCGCGTTCGCCGGGGCCTTCGCGCTGGCGCACTCGCCGCTCATTAGCGGCATGCGGGCCGGAGGCGAATACAGCGAATCGCTATCGGCAATGTCGCGGTCGCGCTCGGCCACCGTGCCTCACGCGTCCTGATCCGCGGACAATTCGGCCGCGTCCATTCTCCGGTCGGTCACGATCAGCATGCCTAGGCACAACGTCAGCGTGAGCGTTGCCATCAGCGCGAAGACGGCTCTAAGCCCGAGCACCTGGCCCAGCAGGCCGCCGACCGCCGCACCGAGCGGCATCGTGCCCCAGGCGACGAGCCGGTAGCAGCTATTGACCCGCCCGAGCAGCCGGTCCGGGGTGATTCGCTGGCGGAATGACACGGTGACCACGTTCCAGAAGATGATGCCGACGCCGCCGACGAAGAACGCGGCGCCGACGATCACCGGGTTAGCGGTCAGCGCGGGAATGCCGACGAACAGCGCTCCGCACACCAGCGAGACACCGAGCGCGCGCGCCCGGCCGATCAGCGCGATGATCAGTTCGGCGCCGAACGAGCCAATCACGCTTCCGGCCGCCGAGCTCGCCAGCAGCACACCGAAGAGCTGGGCGGATAGGCCCATCGCCGATCCGGGTCCGACGGCGAACAGGACCAAGATCGCGAATGAGGCGCTGGTGGCCACGTTGAACAGGCCGACCATGACCGCGAGCGTGCGCAACAGCCTGTGTCGCCACAGGAACGACAGGCCCGCGGCGATGTCGGCCCGGACCGTGCTTCGCGTCGTCCGCTCGATCTTGAAATCGCCGCGCACGAAGAGCAGCGCGAATATCGCCACGGCCCACAGCACGGCGGGCGCGGCGAACGCCACGGCGGCACTGGCCGCGGTCAGGAACCCGGCCAGCGGCGGGCCGACGAACTCGTTGGCGGCCAGTTCGGCCGCGTACAGCCGGCCGTTGGCCCGCGGCAGCTGATCGCGCTTGACCACTTGCGGCATGATCGACTGGGCCGAGGTGTCGTAGATCGTCTCGGCGACCCCGATCGAGAGCGCGACCAGGTAGAGCGCCCAGATCGAGCCAGCGCCGAGCGCGACGGCGATCACGATCGCGGTCAGCAGCAGCGCCCTCGCGCAGTTGGCGCCGAGCATCACCCGGCGCCGGTCGAGCCGGTCGGCGAGCGCGCCCGCCTGCAGCGCGAACAGCAGCCAGGGCAGCGTCAGCGCGAACGACAGCCCGGCGATCAGCACCGGCGACCTGGTAAATCGAATCGCGACGAGCGGGAGGGCGATCTTGACGATGCCATCGGCCAGGCTCGAAAGACCGGCCGAGGTCCACAGCCGCCAGTACGCGGCGCCGAGGGCGGGCCGGCTCGGCCGCCCGCTCCTCCCGGGCTTCGCTAGTGCAGGGGTCTGGGTGGTCACCGGCTGAGGATCGCACATTGATTTGGAAAAATCAATCGGTGGGCTCTCGGCAATCGATAGACTAATCTTGATCCATGGAAGGCAGTTACCCACGCGAGCGGACGCCGGCCACGGTCCGCGAGGTCAAGGCGCTGGGACATCCCCTTCGGCTACGCATCCTGCGCCTCGCCGGACAACGCGAGCTGACGAACAAGCAGCTAGCCGACCGGCTCGGCAAGGACCCCGGCACGGTGCTCTACCACGTGCGCCAGCTCGTCGACGCCGGCCTGCTCGAACCGGCGCCGGTGCGCACCGGCGAGAGCGGCGCGCTGGAGAAGCCGTACCGCTCGACCGGCCGCTCGTGGTGGATCGACGGCCCGCTCGAGGCGGCCGACACCGAGATCCGGCTGGCGCCTCTGGAAGCGTTCGAGGCCGAACTGCGCGAAGCCGGCCCAGACTCGGTCCAGACGTTCGAACGATTCTCCCTGCACCTGTCCAACGAGGAGCTGATCGAATTCGACCGCCGGATACTCGCGGTGCTCGATGAGTACATCGAGACCGACCACCTCCGGCGTGACCGCCCCGCCCTCGGCGGCATGTTCGTGATGCACAAGCTCGCCGACTAGCCCGGCCCGCCAAACCGCAGCGCGGGCCCCTAGCTGTCATCGGGCGCCCGTCGCGCGCGCAGCGTGGGCCCCCAGATGTCGCTATGGCGACGTCGTGGGCCCCTAGCTGTCGTCGGGCTCGGGGTGAGTCGGCGGGGCGGCGTGTCTTCTGAGCCAGGTTTGGGGCTGACCGGACTCCGCGGCGATCGCGCGCCAGGTTTGGCCGGCCGCTCGGCGCTGACCGACGTAGTCGGCGATCGAGCCGAACCCGAGGCGCGCGGCCACCTCGGCGGCTCGCCGGTCGGCCGCGTGCCGCTTGGCGGCGTGGGCGACTGGGCGCAGACCGTAACATCGCAGGGCGGACTCGACCGCGCGGCGGGACAGGCCGAGGTCAGCGGCTATGGCGTTGACGGTGTGGTGCTGGTGAACGTGGCGTTCGCGCAGGTAGGCGGCTGGGTTCTGGTAGCCCAGGCGGGTCAGTGCCGCGACCAGGCCGGCATCGGCCGTAGCACCGACCGGCTCCCGCGCGGCGGTTGCCGCGGCCGAATCGACGCGGCGGAGGTGCCGCGACAGCCAGTCCTTGTGCAGACCGGCCTCCTTGCTGATCGCGGCCAGGCTCAGCCCGGCCCGCCTGCGGGCGGAGACGTAAGCCCCGATGTCCGCGTAGCCACGCTGCCTGGCCGCCGCCGCGGCGATGTCGGCGAGCCGACGGTCGGCCCGATCTCGATTAGCCTGGGCAACGACGGCGGACGGCCGTGCCGTCCGCACCACCGAAGCTTTTCTGCGTCGTTGTTCTGGGAAGGACCGGCCCCGGGCGGCGGCAGCGGCGTCCCTGGCGAGTTCTCCGGACTTCGCCCGTGCTCGCCCGGCGGCGCTGCCTTCCCTGATCGCCGGGTCGAAGACCAGGCGAGCGGTGAGCGCGGCGGCACGCAGCTTGCGGGTTTCGAGGCCTTCGAGCGACTGGCTGAGTTCCAGGCCGAACGCGGCGCAGTAGCGCTGCTTGGTCCAGCCGTGCGAGGCAAGGTGAGCAGCCACGGAGCGGAACGACCGGCCGCACAGGTGACAGATCACCAAAGGCCCGTCAGTGACCACCTCACCGACCGGGGCGTAGCACACCGTTCCGTCGGCGAGCACGTCCACGACCGGCCTGATGAGCCGGCCAGGTCGGCGCGCGGTCTCAGGCGCGACGGCTATCTCGTGGCTGACCATCTCGGCGGACACGATCGGCCTCCCAGGCGACACGCTAGTCACAAAGAGACTACTGCGCGCGGGCCTTGTCAGTCACTAGCCGGGCGAGCCAGCGCGAACCACGGCCGAGGGCCGGGCGGGATAACCAGGGCCGACAGTGGGTATCAGTCGCCGCCGAGGCCATTGCCGAGGTCCCGTGATGGACAAGTGGTAGTTGCCGATCACAAATCGATAGGAAACGACAAGGAGTCAAAGCGTGGAGCTAAGCGCACGTAACCAGCTCAAGGGCACCGTCAAGGGCGTCAAGTCCGGCTCGGTCATGGCCGAGGTGACCGTGAGCGTGGAGGCCGGCACGGTCACCGCGGCCATCACCGACGCCTCGCGTAAGCGGCTCAAGGTCAAGGAGGGCGACGAGGTCGTCGTGGTGATCAAGTCGACCGAGGTCATGATCGCCAAGGGCTGACCGCGCCGGCCCGCCTGGGAGGGGCGTGGCATCGCGGACGCGACGCCGCGGTGCCACGTAGCCTTAGATAATGGTGGCTGGTACTCCAGAGCCAGGACACGGCGAGCCCACGTTGTCACTCGCCGAGTGGCTCGTGCTGTGCGTGGTCTGCGAGGAGCCGCGGCACGGCTTCGCGATCGCCAGGCTGCTGGACTCCGATGGCAGCCTGGGCCGGATCTGGCGGGTCCCCAAGCCCGTGGTCTACCGCTCGGTGCAGCGACTGGAGCAACTTGGTCTGGTGCGGTCGGCCGCGCTGCAGCCGTCGCACCAGGGGCCGGCCAAGTCGCCAGTCGACGCGACCGCAGCCGGGCGCCGGCTGGCAACCACCTGGCTGGACCGGCCGGCTGGCCACAACCGAGACGTGCGGTCAGAGGTTCTCGTGAAGCTGGCGCTGATCGATCGCGCGGGCGGAGATCCCAGCAAGCTGATCGAGGCCCAGCATGAGCAGCTTGGCCCGGTCGCGCGGGCGCTGCGCGAGCGACTCGCCACGGCGACGGGGTTCGAGCGCACGCTAGTCCTCTGGCGCAGCGAGACCGTCTCTGCGACGCTGCGATTCCTCGAGGCGCTGCGCGAGTACGACCTAGCGCGGACACGCACCCGCTAACCCCGGCGTCAGCCTCTCTTGTGCCTCCGCCAATTTTCCCGCGTCAGCTGTTCATCAACGGGCAGTTCGTCGACGCGGTCTCAGGCAGGACGTTCGAGACGCCCAACCCGGCCACCGGCGAGACTCTCGCCCATGTCGCCGAGGGCGACGCCGAGGACATCAACCGCGCCGCGGCGGCAGCGCGGGCGGCGTTCGACGGCCCGTGGAGCCGGATGGCGCCGTCAGAACGCGGCAAGATCGTCTGGAAGGTCGGCGACCTGCTCATGGAGCACGTCGAAGAGTTCGCCCAGCCCCGTTCCAGAGCCTGGACCAGATCGCCGCCGTGGCGAACGACACCACCTACGGCCTGGGCGCGGGCATCTGGACCAAGGACATCTCCAAGGCGCACGCCCTGGCCAAGAAGATCAGGGCCGGCACGGTGTGGATCAACTGCTACAACGTGTTCGACGCGTCGCTGCCGTTCGGCGGGTACAAGCAGTCCGGCTGGGGCCGCGAGATGGGCCACCAGGTGCTCGAGGCCTACACCGAGGTCAAGGCGGTCACCACGCTGCTGTAAAAGGCCACTAGACACGCGGGTGGGCCAGGCACCGTGGGCCTGGCCCACCCGCGGCGGCGCGGCTAGCGCACGACCTTGACTGACCTGGCGGCGGAGGCGGAGCCGACGAAGTCGCTGCTCCCCCGGTAATACGCGATCAGCTTGTGGGTACCGACCGCGAGTTGCTTGCTCCTGAGGCTGCACGACGCGGTGGCGCGGCGCAGCGTCAGCGTGCAGATCGCCGTCCCGCTGGACCGGATGATCACGGTGCCGGCCGGCCCGCCCGCGAATTCCGCCCGGACGGTCACTGTTAGCTTTTCAGACTGTTCGTGGCCGTATCTGATTTTGGCGGCAGAAAGCTTCAGCGTGGTACCCGTCGTGGCCCGGCCCACCTTGACCCGAGCGCTCGCCAGGGTCTTGCTACCGGTGACCGGCGTCTGACCTGGGTAACTGGCCGACAGGGCGTAACTGCCTGCCTTCGACTCGACGAGCGCACACGTCCCGGTCGCCACGCCGCCCGAGCCAGACAGCACGGCCGTGCACGAGCGGGTGCCGTCGCTGACCGTAACCGCGCCGGCCGGGGTCGCATCGCCTTGACCGCGGGTGGAATTGGCGACCCGAACGCCGACCTTGATCTGCTGGCCGACCACGGGTGACTTGGTCACCGAGGTGATCGAGGTCGTGGTCGGCGCGGGCGGGGTGCCGATCACGATATTGCCAGACCCGTCGGCCATCACGCAGAACGAGGTGGTCGGGCACGACACGCCGAGTCCGGACTCCAGCCCAGCGACCAGCTGCCAGCCAGCCGGGTTGGCGCTGGCCGGGGACGTCGAGATGAGCACGCCCGAACCCGCCGCCACACAGAGCGTCGTACTCGGGCACGACATGACCGATCCCTGGCCGCGCACGTTGATCACCTGCCAGTCGGCGCTGTTCGTCGGGTCGGTCGAGGAAAAGATCGCGCCCTGCGAGAACCGGCTGCCGAAGTCGTATGCTCCAGCGCCTATACAGAGCGTGGTGCTCGGGCACGACATCGCGCCGACGATGCTCGCCGGCGCGAACCGCGTCGGCTGCCAGGCCCCGGCACCGCCGGTCGGATTGGTCGAGGTGAGGATGCCCGCGTTGTTTTCGTCGTCAACGACGTCTCCGGCGACGCACAACGACACGCTCGGGCATGAGACCGAGTTGATGCCGTTCGACCCGTCCACGTCAGCCACCTGCCAGGCACCCGCACCGCCGGTCGGATCGGTGGAGGTGAGAATGTTGCCCGACACGTCACCGGCCACGCACAGTGACGTGGTCGGACAGGTCAGCGAGTCAATCGAGTGCCCGTCCACATTCGTCACGTGCCAGGCCGAGGCGCCGCCAGTTGGATCAGTCGAGGTGAGCACGTTGCCTGAGCCGTCCGCCGCGACGCACAGCGACGCGGCCGGGCAACTCACGGCGTCAATGTCGCCGAACGCCCCGTCCACGTTCGCCTCGTGCCAGGCACCTGGGCCGCTTGCCGGGCGTTTCGAGGTCACGATGTTGCCCGCCTGATCGCCGCCGACGCACTCCGATGTCGTAGGACAGTCGAGACCGACGATCAGCGTCAGCCCGGCGACGTTGTTCACCTTCCAGGCGGACGGCCCGCCCGTCGGATTGGCCGACAAGGCAACGTCGCCGCGCTGATCAGCGCCAGCGCAGAACGTGATGTTAAGGCACGTCAGCGCGTTGATCGCATGATTTTGATCATCATCGGCCGACGTCCACCCAGCCGAACCAGCCGTGGGATCAGACGTGGTCAGCACATTGCCCGAGCCATCAGCCGCGGTGCAGAACGACGCGCTCAGGCAGCCAAACGCGGTCAGGCCCGAGTCGCTCGGCGCGGTCGTCCGCTGCCAGGCCGCCACGCCGCCGGTCGGGTTCGTTGAGTACTCGAGCCGCCCAAGACCGTCGAGCGCGGCGCAGAAGGACGCCGACGGGCACGATAGGAAGAACTGCGCGACCCCGCCGTCCGCGTCTGTCACCTTCCAGGCGGACACCCCGCCCGCCGGGTTCGTGGAAGTCACCACGTCGCCGCCGGTGTCGATCGCCACGCAGAAGGTCGCGGATGGGCACGAGACCTTGATCAGGTTGGCGTGGTCACTCGACAGGGTCAGCCGCGCGGTGAGCCGCCACTTGGACGACGCGCCTGCGGACGGATCGGTCGACGTCATGATCCTTTGCTGGGCGACGCCGACGCACAAGTTGACGCTCGGACATGACTCCCCGGTGGCGAACACCTGAGTGGTGGCCGCCGTCCAGTGCGGCGACGCGCTGAAGGGGTCGGTTGAGGTGAAGAAGTCTGGAGTCCCGTCGATCACAGCGGCGCAGAACGAAGTGCTCGGGCAGACGATGGACTGCACCGCCGCATTATGCTCAGGCCCGGTGAACGCCTTCCGCCACGTCGGCGACGCGCTCGCCGGATTCGTCGAACTGTAGATGTTGCCTTGAGCGTCCCCGGCCAGGCACAGGCTCGCGCCCGGGCAGGCGATGGAGTCAAGGGCGAACCGGTCCCGGAACGGCGGCTTCTCCGCCTGGATCGGCGCCGACCACAGCAACGCCGGCTCGGAACCCGCGCGCGCCACCGCGACGGTCCCGGCCGTCAGCCCAGACGCCGACGTCGCCCCGGAGCACGTCAGCGCGACCGCGAACCCGGCCAGCGGCACCACCCAGGCCCTACGGGACGACCTCGGCCAGCCGGTCATCTGAAAACGCATCGCAACCTCCGGGTTTGGCCTACTCACGCCCGCAAGATCGTAGCCGAACCGCTCATCGCCCAGTTTGCCACCTGCTAGCCCATCTACACCCTTTGGCGCAACAGCAGCAACGGCCTCAACGGTGTGGTCCGGGCGCAGCGGCCAACGACAGCGACGGTCCGACGCTGTACGGGCGGCAGCGGGCGGTACCCGGGCCGGTGATCACCACACCGGATGGCACCGGGGCGCGGCCAAGTTTCCGCGATCAAGGTTCCGGTCATGATCGCGGAGTCGCGCCGTCATATATCGGCTGAGACTCCGCGGTAACCGCGGTTCCATGATCGTGGAGGCTCGCCGTCATCGGCCGGCCGGGGTGGATGCCGCCCGGACGGGCACCGCAGCGCGCAACGGGCGGCACTACGACTCGGGCAAGGACTCAAGCTCCTGCCGGGCCGCGGTGGCCCAGCCAAGGATGCCGTGCGCCCCGCAGTCTTTGGCCGTGGCCTCGGCCTCGTCGAGCAGCGCCAGCCCGGCGGCCTTCCCCTCCTGGCCAGCCACGATCTCGGCGAGCATGATCAGGTTCGCGGCCACGCCGGGCAGGAACCCAACCTCTCGGCGCAGCCGGATCGACTCCCAGATCAGTTCCCGCGCCGCATCGAGCCGTCCGGCGCCCTGCTCGACGTAGGCCAGGTGCCTGATCGCGTACGACATCGTCAGCTTGTCATCCACCTGCGCCGCCAGCGAGCGTGACCTCTCGAAGTACGGCACGGACAATGGCTCGTCGTCCCTGACCACCTGCAGGCAGCAGCCGATCCAGAACAACGCCTCCGCCTCGCCCCGGACATCGCCTAGCCCGTGATACAACTGCGCCGCGTGCACGAACAGCTCGAGTTCCCTCGGATCCTCGACGGCCGCCTCCGCCTCGACCCGGCGCTGCTCAAGAAACCCGGCATGGATGACCCGGCCACGCGCCAGCGCTACCTCGGCCTCAACCGCGTCAAGCTCGGCAATGGCCGCAGGCAACTGGCTCGAGTCACCGCCGAAAATAGAGAGCTCGTAGTACCGCTTGGCTTGTTCGATCCGCTCGTCACTACTCACGATGACCTCCGTCAGCGACTCGACTGTGATGTCACCTGAACATGCATACCTCAAGCTTCGCCTTGAGCGTCCCGAGGAATGCCGTCGCGTCGGCACCGCCAATCACAGTGCGGTCATGAGTGAGCGCGAGATGAACCATCGACCGGATGACAATCGCCGGCTCGTTGTTGTCATTGCGCACCACCACCGGGCGGTCCACGGGCATACCCACGCTCAGCACCGCAAGTTGCGAACCATTAAGGACAGGGGTGTCAAAGAGCACGGCCCGGTCACGATTGTCGATGAACGTAAAGCTAGCTCCGGTCAGCTCGGACGGCCTGACCTGGCCGGCCAGCGTTCGTTCGGCTAGCTGGCTCAGCCGACGGGTAAGGCCGGCCAGATTGAGCACGCCTGCGTCGCCGAGTACGAGAACCAGCCGGCCGTTCGGAGTGTCGATTTCAACGCCGAGATCGAGACTGGCCTGCCGTACCGCCCTGCCGTCCGCACCGATGCGCCCGTTGAGCAGCGGATGTGCCCGCAGGGACTCCAAGACAGCCTTAGCCATGATGGCTGTGGAGGCGACCACGCCAGCCGAGGTGTCACGGTGGGCCAGCACGCGCGTCACGTCCACCTCCACGACCTGGGTGTGGCCAGCGACCGCGGCCGACGCAGGCGTCCGGAGGCTGGCAACAGCCATGACCACGTCAGCAGGAGTCACCCGACCGCGTGGACCGCTGCCGCCAAGAGTGTCCGGATCCAGTCCGTTCTCGCTGGCTAGGCGGCGCACTCGCGGTGAGTGACGATGTCGCGGCGCGGTGACCGGCGTGCTCACGACTGCAGCGCCTTCTCCACGGTCGTGGCGACTACCTCCGCTGACGGAATCACCAGGTCCTCGAGCGAGTCAGCAGCCGGCAGCGGAATATGCGGCGTGGTGATCCGCTGGACTGGCCCGTCCAGGTCCCAGAAGCACTCATCGGCGACGATCGAGGCGATCTCCGCGCCCCAGCCGAGCAGCCTCGGGTTTTCCTCCACCGTAAACAGCCTTCCGGTTCGGCTGACTGAGCGCAGGATGGTCGCGGTGTCCAGCGGAACCAGCGAGCGGACGTCGATGATCTCAACGTCGATGCCGCGCTCCGCGAGTTGCTCAGCCGCCGCAAGGGCTCGCGAGACCATGAGCCCGAGCGCGAGCACGGTAGCGTCGCGACCTGGCCGCCGGATCGCTGCCGTCCCGAGCGAATCGACGATCTCACCGTCGGAAACGTGGCCTTTGCTCGCGTACAGCCCTTTGTGCTCGAAGAACAGCACAGGGTCATCGCTCCTGATGGCTGCAGCCATGAGGCCGACGACGTCGCGTGGTGTCGACGGCGTGACGACCTTGATGCCCGGCACCGCCATCGCCCAGTTCTCCACCGACTGCGAGTGCTGCGCGCCGAACCGCAAAGCCCCGCCGTTGCCGGTCTTGATGACCAAGGGCAGCGTGACCTGGCCGTTGGTCATGTATCTAGTCTTCGCGATCTCGTTGGCCACGATGTCCCAGCAGACGGCGAAGAAGTCCGAGAACATGATCTCCGCGATCGGCCGCAGCCCGGTCATCGCCGCGCCCATCGCGGCACCAAGTATCGCCTGCTCGGCGATGGGCGTGTCGATCACGCGCTTGGGACCGAACCGTTCGAGCAGTCCGACCGTCGTCTTGAACACTCCCCCGGCGCCAGCGATGTCTTCGCCGATCAGTACCACCCGGTCGTCCCGTGCCATCTCCTGCGCGATGCCCCGGGCCACAGCTTCCCGGTAGCTCAGCTCCGCCATGACGAGCCTCCGTCTGCCCATAGGTTCGTCAGCGCGCTCTCCGGGGACGGCTGAGCGCCTTCGATGGCCTCCTGCGTCGCGGCCTCGACCGCTTCGCTCACTTGCTTGTCAATCGCGTCCAGTGCTGCCGGATCTACTCCTAGCCGCTCAAGCCGCCCCCGGTACACCGTGATCGGGTCGTAGGCCGTCCAGGCATCGACCTCCGCTTGCGGACGGTATTTGCCAGGATCGGCGCGTGAGTGGCCACCGTGCCGGTAGGTCACGGCCTCGACGAGAGACGGACCTTGGCCGCGCCTGGCGCGATCAAAGGCGGCGGTCGCCGTCAGGTAGCACTCGTCGGCGTCGTTGCCGTCGATGACCTGGGCACGAAGGCCGTACGCGGCAGCCCGGTCCGCGCCAGGATGCGCTACGGCGGTGACATCGGCTATCGACGTGTACTCCATGTAGAGGTTGTTCTCGCAGACGAACACCGTCGGCAGCTTGAACACCGCCGCGTAGTTCAGGGCTTCGTGGAACGCGCCGATGTTGGTTGTTCCGTCGCCGAAGAAGCAGATGGCGACCTGCCCGGTGCCGAGGTACTGAGCCGACCAGGCGGCGCCGTTGGCGATCGTCAGGTGGGCGCCGATGATGGCGTAGGAACCCATCATCCCGTGCTCGACGCTGGTCAAGTGCATCGAGCCACCCTTGCCGCCCATGAGTCCGTTCTCGCGGCCGAGCAGTTCGGCGAGCACCGGGGTCATCGGCACGCCGCGGGCGAGCGCGTGCGCGTGACCGCGGTAAGTGGCGAACGTGTAGTCGTCGCGGCGCATCGCCGCGCCGAAGCCGGCCGAGATCGCCTCCATGCCAAGTGACAGGTGACTAGTGCCCTTGACTAGCTGTTTCATGAACAGGTCGTAGGCGCGTTTTTCGAACTGGCGCATTTCCTGCAGCTTGCGGTAGATGTCCAGCCGGATGTCGAGCGCGACCGGCGCCCCATCATGCCGGTCAGGGCGCGCGGGCGGCAGCACGATCTCGTGGTCGCCGTACTGGTGCGCGCGCAGCGGCAGGCTCATACGGCGCCGTCACCCGAGAAGGCAACGGATAGCTGGCTGAGGTTGTTCAGATGCGACTGGCTGTCCCTCATGGTCGGCAGCGCTCCTCCGGTTGTGTAGTAGCGCTTGCCAGCGACCAGCAGCTCTTCGGCGGGGAACTTCGTGATCACCTCGGCTCCGTCGGCGGTCACGACAATCTCCTCCTCGATCCTCGCCGCCCCCCAGCCATCCGCCGCCGGCCAGTAGGTCTCCAAGGCGAAGACCATGCCTTCTTCCAGCGTCTCGGGGTGATCGAGAGAGGTGAGCCTGGAGAAGATGGGCCGTTCCCAGATACTCAGGCCGACGCCGTGGCCGTACTGAAGCGCGAATGCCGCCTCCTCGTCCGGGAAGCCGAATTCGGCGGCGGTCGGCCACAACGAGACGATGTCCGCGGTCGTGGCGCCGGGCTTCACCAGATCTATCGCGCGGTCCATGTAGTCGCGGCAGATCTTGTAGGCGTCTGCCTGAGCTCGCGAGGCGCTGCCGACCGCGAACGTACGGTAGTAGCAGGTCCGGTATCCCATGTAGCTGTGCAGGATGTCGAAGAACGCCGGGTCGCCTGGGCGGAGCAACCGGTCAGAGAAGACGTGCGGATGGGGCGAGCACCGCTCGCCCGAAATCGCGTTGACCCCTTCCACATGCTCAGAGCCGAGGTCGTAGAGAACCTTGCTGACCAGTCCGACGCACTCGTTCTCACGGACCCCGGGACGCAGAAATTGGTAGAGCTCGTGGTAGGCAGCGTCGACCATCGACACGGCCTGGACGAGCAAGCCGATCTCGTCGCAGGTCTTGATCCGCCGGGCCGCGAGGAACACCTGCTGGCCGTCAGCGACGTGGATCCCCTTCCCCTGGAGCGCGAACATGACAGCAGGCTCGATGATGTCCACGCCAACCGGCTCGCCGGCCAGGCCGTAGGTGGCCAGCACCTCGTGAACCTTGGACGCGACACCCTCCGCCAGGCCGGCCGCTGGCGAGATGGCGCCACGCAGCGTCGAGATGCCTGCCCTGGCGCCGTAGTGGTACTCAGGTGAACCTGACTCGGCTCCGACGTGGGCCTCGTCAAGCCAAGGCGCGTAGAGCTGGTGGTGGCGGGCGGCCGACCCGAAGTCCCACAGGACCGGCTCGCCGCCGCGCGGCAGCAGGGCGAAGCGGATTAGCTTGTCCATCGCCCAGGTGCCAATGTGGGTCGATGTCATGTAGCGGATGTTGTGAAAGTCGAAGGTCAGCAGCGCGCCGAGGTCTGACCTTTCCAGCTCTGCGTTAAGGCGCTCAAGGCGCTGCTCCCGAAGCCGCGACATGTCGAGCCGGTTCTCCCAGTCGACCGCGTTGACTCCGAATGTGGGGTACCCCATCAAGACCTCCTGAAATTGAGGGCGGCGAGCGTCGGGCGGATCCGCAGGTACTCAGCGGCGGCCGCGTCCCGCTCCTCCTTGAGGTAGTAGGCGACCTCGACGAGTTCGAGCGCGAGCCCGTCGGGATCGCTGAAGTAGACCCATCGCCAGCCGGCCAGCGGACCTTCGTCGACGACGTTGACGTCGGAGTAGAACTTCACGCCCTTGGCTTCGAGTTCGGCTTTCTTGCCGTGGACGTCGTCGACCTTGAAGCAGACGTGCGCGGCGCCCAGGTGGTTGTTGGGCACCGGCGCCACGCTGGTGACCGGCCGGTTCTCGTACTCGATGAGTTCCATGGTGGAGTGCTCGCCCACCCAGAGCGAGACCTGGCGTAGCACCGCCCCGGGCACGCCGACCCCCGCTTCCAGCTCGGGCCCGGAGAACCAGGAGGTCGGCTCGTTGGCGAATGGCAGACCCAAAAGATCATGGTAGAAATAGATCGACCGGTCGAGGTCGCGGACCACGAGGCCGGTGTGGTGGATGGCACGCAGCGTCATAACCGTCCTTTCGCTAGCTCACGTCGCCAGAGGCAACCAGGATCTTGAGCTGATCCCCCCGCGGGTCAACGAGGGCGTCGAAGCCCAGGGGCAACACGTCGTCCAGGTCGATCCGGGCGGTGATCGCCTTGGCCACCTGGTATTTGCCTGACGCGACGAGCCGGATGATCCGCGGCCAGTCGGTGATCAGGTAGCACCAGCTTCCGATCAGCGAGAGATCCTTGGCCGACAGCGCCATCGCGTCGAGCGAGGCCGGCTTGGTGTGCAGGCCCGTCTGCACAATCGATCCGCGGCGCCTCGTGTGGGTGACGCAGGTCGAAAGACCAGGGGACGAGCCAGAGCACTCGACGGCGACGTCGACGCCGATGCCTTTGGTGAGCTCGTCGAGCAGGGCGGCGAACCCGTCAGCGGTCGGGTCGGTCACCGGGCCGATGTCCATGGCCCTGGCCAGCGCGGCCCGGTTGGGGTTGGGCTCGGCGATGACCACCGTGGCGGCGCCGACAGCGGTCGCGTACATCGCCGACAGGATGCCGATCGGGCCGGCGCCGGTGACCAGGACGACGTCGCCACCGCTGACCCCGGCGCGGTCGACGCCATACGCGGCAACCGAGGCGGGTTCGATGACCGCGCCCTCGGCGTCGGACACCTCTTCGGGCAGCACGGCGAGCTGGTACTCCTTGAGCACGGCGAATTTCGCTAGCCCGCCGGTCTGCGCGGACAGGCCGGTGCAGGCGAAGTTCAGGCACAGGTGCCCCAAGCCGCGCCTGCAGTAATGACAGCGACCGCACACGATCGCCGGCATGATCGCCACCCGGTCGCCCGCGCGCACGTCCGCCACGTCGGCGCCGGTCTCGACGACCCTGGCCGAGAACTCGTGGCCGAGCGTCTGCGGCAGCGTGGCGCCGGTCAGCGGGTGCGGTACCTGCGGCGTCACTATCGGCCCCATCAGGTACTCGTGCAGGTCGGTGCCGCAGATTCCGCAGTACAGCACCTCGACGAGGACGTCGTCGGCCGTATGGATAGCGGGCATCGCGACGTCCTCCACTCGGATGTCCTTGGCCGCGTAGAAGCGAGCTGCGCGCATAGTCATTCGTTCCTTTCCCGCGCCTAGGCGGAGACGACGGCGACGCGCACGCGGCGCACCTGCCAGTACAAGACCGCGGCGACGACCATCAGCGCCCCCTGGAAGAAGTACTGCCAGGTTTGGCTCAAGCCGAGGAATACGGTCGCGTTCAGCACTTGGACGACAAGCCCGGTGCCGAGCAGGGTCCCGACGAACGACCCGCGGCCTCCGAGCAGGCTCGTGCCGCCGAGTACGACCGCGGTGATCGAGCTCAGCGTGTAGCCGACGCCTTGCGAAGGATCACCGACACCGAGCTGAGCCAGCAGCATGACGGCCCCGAGGCACGTGAACAGCGAGGTCAGCACGTAGGCGCCGATGATCGTGCGATTGTTGCTGACCCCGACCCGCCGCGCGGATTCCTCGTCCGATCCGACCGCGCGCATCCTGCGTCCCCAGCGACGCCTGTGCAGCAGGAACTCCATCGCCGCGGTAGCCGCGACCAGCAGCACGAAGGCGATCGGGACCGGGCCAACTTTGTAGGTGATCGCGGTGACCACCGATCCGCTCATATAGCCGCCGGGAACGCTGCGCAGCAAGAAACTGAGCCCTTGGAGGCCGAGATAGGTCACGAGGGTGGCGGCGACCGGGGTGAACTTCACGAACCGGATCAGCGTTCCGTTGACCATGCCGATCGCCCCGGCGGCGATGACCATCAGCAGGAATCCAAGCGCCACGATGAGGCCAGATTTGCCGGCGTTCACGAAAAAGGACGCCAGGACGACAAGGAAGCCAGACAGCGGGCCTACCGACAGGTCGATGCCCGCGGTCAGCAGCGAGACTGTCTGCCCCATCGCGATGAAGCCGAGCGCCGCCGCGGCCAGCATGGCCGAGGTGATGTTGAACGCGGAGAAGTAGAGGTTGTTCCGTCCGTAGATATAGCCAGCGAGCGCCAGCATCACGATGCCGAGGATGACAACCGGTGCGTAGTCGCCCTGGATGAACCGTCTGATGGACGCCGACCGCGCGGCCCGCGTGCCAACGTCGGCAAAGGCCTGCCGGGTGTGCGTCGTCGAGCCCACCGCGGCGCGGATCATGCGCTCTTCGGTGATGTCGTCACCGGTCAGTGTCTCCACGACGTGGCCGCGCGACATGACGATCACGCGATCGCACAGGCCCTCAAGTTCCTTGGCGTCCGATGACGCCACGACCACGGCGACACCGGTGTCACAGACCTCGCGCAGGATGCGGTAGATCTCGGCCCGCGCGCCCACGTCGACCCCCTGGGTCGGCTCGTCGGCGACCAGCACGGCCGGCCCGGCGAGCAGCACCCTGGACAGGACCACCTTCTGCTGGTTGCCACCTGACAGCGCGGTGACGGGCGCCTCGATCGAGGGAGTCTTCACGGCCAGCTCGTCGAGCTGCCTGGTGACCACCTCGACCTCGGCCTTGCGGCTGAGCAGCGGGCCCTTCGCGAACTGGCGCAGCGAGCTGACGGCCGCGTTCTCCCTGACCGTCAGCGTCATCATCAGGCCCTCGCGGTGCCGGTCGGCGGGCATGTACGCGGCTCGAGCGCGCAGCTCCGACTGGCCGCAGGTGGCGCCGAGGACGCTGACCGTGCCGGTAAACGACGCGAGGCCGGCGAGCGCGCGCAGCAGGTTGCTCTGGCCGTTGCCGACCGCGCCGGCCACCCCGACGATCTCGCCACGGCTGGCCAGAACGGAGATTCCCGAGAAGCCGTCGCCGGACAGCCCGTCGATTGTCAGCACCGCGTCGTCGCCCGGGCCCGGATTGTGTTTCGGCGGGAATGTCGAGTCGAGCGTGCGGCCGACGATCATGGCGAGCAGCGCGTCGTCCGTAATCTCGCTAACCGGTGCCGAGCCGCTGAGCCTGCCGTCCCGCAGCACGGTGACATCGTCAGCCAGGATCCTGACCTCGACCAGCCGATGGGTTATGTACACGACCGCCGTGCCGTCCCTGGCCGCCGATCTGACCAGGTCGAACAGCAGGTCGACGGCCTCCTGGCCGAGCGGCGCGGTCGGCTCGTCCAAGATGAGCAGCTTGGGCTTGATCGCTAGCGCCTTGGCCAGTTCCAGCAGGTGCTTCTGCGCGACGCTCAGCGAACCGACCCGGTCCCGCAGGTGAGCGGTCGACCCGACGCTCGCCAGCAGTTGCCGCATCGACGCCTCTTCATCCCCGGCGAACCGCAGAAACCGCGCCGGGATCGCCACCCGCAGGTTGTCGGCCACGGTGAGGTCAGGCATCAGCGCCGGATGCTGGTGCACGATCGCGATGCCGAGTTCCGTCGCCTGGGCGGGCGTCAGGTGCGCAAGCTGACTGCCCAGGAAGGTGATGGTGCCCACGTCCGGCTTCGTTGTCCCGGATGCGATCGCCATCAGCGTCGACTTCCCCGCGCCGTTCTCGCCGAGCAGCGCGTGGACGCGACCGGACCGTACCTGCAGGCTCACGTCCCTGAGAGCCTCGACGCCGCCGAAGCTCTTGGAAATCCCGGACAGGACCATCGTGGCGTGCTGGACGGCGACCGTGCTCTGTTCTGTCACCTCTTGACCCTTCTCAAGCGACGGGTGACGGATAACTACTGGCGACGCACCCGCGGGTGGTCGGCCCGCGGGGGCGTCAGGTTGCCGTGCTACTTGCCGTTCACGATGGCCGCTTGCTCCGTCGCCGGAAGCTCGGCCGACAGGTAGATGTCACCGGGCAGGCTGGCGTCGCACAGGAC
The DNA here is from genome assembly GCA_963769145.1 of uncultured Actinomycetota bacterium. Classification (GTDB taxonomy): domain Bacteria; phylum Actinomycetota; class Actinomycetes; order Streptosporangiales; family Streptosporangiaceae; genus Chersky-822. Next base: position 278,492 of record CAVYKS010000004.1, on the reverse strand, counting down.
GGGGTGCGGCTTGCCGGTCACGGAATTCTCGAATGGGGTATTCGGGTAGTGCGTCGTCGACGGCTTCTTGCCGCCGGTCGCGAGCGCCACCGCCCAGTCGATCGCCAGGCGCGAGTGGTCGTTCTGCGTTGACACGGTGAACAGCTTGAACTCGGGGTTGGTCTTCTCCACCTTGTGCCACAGGCAGCCGAGCGCGTTGCCGTCCGACGTCGCCAGGGCGGGGATCGACCGGCCGCTCTTGTCGAACAGGCTCAGCGCCCCGACCAGCGACGGGCCGAAGTCAGAGACGATCGCATCGATCTTCGGGAACTTGGCGATCGCGGCGCTCAGCACGGTCTGGGTCAGAGCCGGGTCCCAATTGGTCGGGATGAACGGCTGTTGCCCGATGTAGTGGAACTTGTGCGTCGGGTCGAGCACCGAGTGCAGGCCCTGGGCTTCTTCGACGCCCTGGCTGTTCCCCGGCGGGCCGCTCAGCATGAGTATGTTGCCGCCCTTGGGCAGAATCTGCTCAAGCCACTGCGCCCACTCGACGCCGGCCTGCGTGAAATTCGTGTCGATGAAGACGTTGTAGTCCGTTCCGGCCGTGCCACCAGGACTCACCCGGTAGGGCACCGTGATGACGCCGGCTTGGAAGGAGCTCCGCAGCGCGGGAAGGATCGCGGGGCCGGCGTCGGGGAACACGACCAGCGCCTTGACACCGCGCGCCACCATGCCCTGGATGTCGGAGATGGCCTTCTGCGTGTTCCCGTCGCCGTTCGCGTAAAAGAACTGCGTGACGCTCGGGCACTTGGACGCCTCGTTCTTCGCTGACGCGGTCGTAATGAGCCGCCAACTGTTTCCGCCGAAGCCGTCGGTCAGGCCGAGCGTGATCTTCTTCGGCCCGCACCAGGATGGCGCGTTCCCGGCCGGCGCGCTCGTGCCCGTGCTCGGGCCAGAGCCAGCGGTGGTCGTATTGCTGCTGCTACTACACGCGGCGAGGGCGAGGCCCACCACGCCCATGCCTGCCATCAGACGGATCCGTCGCTGCGATCGGGTCATGAGGGGTCCTTTCCTATCGGATGGAGCGTTGGTGGGTCGAGGGTGAGTCGGGCCGGGCCGAAGCCGCGGCGATCGGCGGTCAGTACGCCCGAGTGCTGGTCGGCGCGATGGCGGCTGGCCCTGCGACCCGGCGCGCCAGCCAGCTCCGCACGACTCGCCAGTTGATCGTGTACAGCGCAACGCCGATGGCGAGCGCCGCCGACTGAACGAGCGTCTGGACCGCGAACGTGACGCCGAGAGCCAGCACGAACTGCTCGAGCTGGCTGAGGAACAATGCGGCGAAGGCGCTGGCAACGAGGTTGCCGCGACCGCCAAGCAGCGAGGTGCCGCCGAGCACGACGACGGCGACCGACGGCAGCAGGTAGTTGTCGCCTTCGTAAGCGGTCGGCTGGGCGACGATGCCGGCCAGCAGCACGCCAGCCATCCAGTACAGGACCTGCGCCCAGACATACGCGCCGCTTTGGTAGTTCTTGGCCCGCAGGCCGGTAGCCCAGGCAGCGGCCGGACTGGCACCGGTCGCCTCGAACCTGCGGCCCGCGACGGTCGCCTTGACGACGATCGTCGTCACGATCACCGCGCCGACGGCGAAGTAGAGGGCGTTCGGTATGCCGAAGGACGTGCCACCCGCGATGTTGGCGAGCAGCGTCGTCGTGCTCCGCGGCACGCCGCCTGACACCTGGAATACCGCGGCGTAGAGCACCGCGTTCATGCCGAGCGTCGCGACGATCGGGTTGATCCCGAGGCGCCCTACGAGCAGGCCGTTGATCAACCCGGCGACAATCACCGCCACCAGGGCGGTGAGGACCGCGGGCAGCAGCTTGCTGTTCACGCCATCGGCCTGATGTGTGCAGATGACAACCGTCAATGAGATGGCGCCGGGTACCGACAGGTCGATGCCGCCTTGCTGCACGACGAGCGTCTGCCCGAGCCCGGCGATCGCGAGCACGGCCGCGAATGGCAGCATGCCGAGCAGCGCGGCCCCGCCGATGCTGCTCCGCCCGAGTCCGGCCGCGCTGGCAGCGAACAGCAGCAACAGCGCGATCATGATCGTGGCCAGGCCCCGCGACATTCGCAAACCGCGCACTCGCTCAGCGAGGCCCCGCTCGGGTGCCGCCGTCGTCATGCCGCCTCCGGAAGTCCGCCCGCGGTCCGCAGCCGCGAATGTTGTGCGTGACTTTACATAGCTGAACCAATGTTCACTAGAGGTTCAAAATAACGATTTGGCAACCTACCGCCAGGTATGAACGGTGATAGGCATACCGGCCGACGAATCGTCTCAGATATACCGTCTGACCAGCGAATTCAGGTCGAGGCTCATGGCAACGTCGGCGTCGGCGTTAAGAAACGCTTCGCGTTTGCTGTTAACGAATGGTGTGGGGGGTCACCAGGATCTTTCCTGTCGCTGTGCCGGCCAGCAGCCGCTCAAGTCCCCCTGCCACCACCTCGTCGAGCGGGACTACCCGATCGAGCAGCGTCCCTGCCAGGGCGCGCTCGGTCAGCAAGGCGAGCGCGCGCGGCAGGTCTTGATCGCACACGTGGGCGACCGTGGTGTGCACGTTGATCTCACGTAGTACCAGGTCAGCCACGTTCAGCGGCTGCGGCCTCTGGTTCAGCCCGACTAGCAGGACAGTCCCGCCAGCCGCCGTCAACGCGACCGCGCGCTCCGCACCACCGAACGCGCCGGAGGTCTCGAGCACGACGTCGGCGCCGCCCGGAAGAAGCTCGCGCACCTGCGCTGGAGTGAAATCAGGCTCGATCCGATGAACTTCGCTGGCGCCCAGCCTGGTAGCCACTTCGAGGCGGGCCGCGTCGATATCGATGGCGATGATCGGTCCTTCGTGCCCGCTCAGTGCCGACAAGATGAACGAGCCGATCGCACCGGCGCCGAGGAGGACAACCGTGTCACCAGGCCGGATACCGGAGCGGCGGACTCCGTGGATGCCCACAGCCAGCGGCTGTGCCAGCGCCGCATCCCGGTCGGTGCAGCCATCGGGGATCGGGAGGCAACTCCGCGCTGGCGCCCTGACGAACTCGGCGAGCCCGCCGTGCGTGCTCAGGCCGAGCGTGTAATAGCTGGCGCAGAGGTTCGTCCGGCCCGCCAGGCAGCGCCGGCACGTCCCGCACCAGACACCAGCCCCGCTGGCTACCCGCTGGCCGAGCAACGGGCGCGCGTTCTTGCCTGACTCCACGACGACGCCGATGAACTCGTGGCCGAGTATCGTCGGGCCGACGTGCCCGGTGACCGGATGCGGCGTGGTCAGCGGCACCATCATCGGGCCCATGGAGAACTCGGTCGCGTCCGTGCCGCACAGGCCGTTGAGCGCGACCTCGATGATGACGTCGTCGTCACCGCAGGCCGGATCAGGACGCGATTCGATCCGCAGATCGTGCGGGCTGTACAGGACACCTGCTCTCACGGCACGCTCCAGAGGTCGGCGGCTGCTGACTCATGGGTCGGGACCGGCGCGCTACAGCGCCGCGCTGGACGTCATGTGCACCTTGATTTGCGTGCGGTCACCCAACACAGCGCCGAGCGCGTCGACGCCGCCGACCAGTGGGAACGACTTCGTGACGAGCGGCGATAGGTCGACCTTGGCTCGCGACAGGAAGCGCAGCGTCTGCGGCCAAACGCCAGGCGAGCCGATGATGCCCCTGATCTGCAGTTCCTTGCTCTGAATGAGCCCGAGCGCGGCCGGGGCCGTCCCGCCCACGTCGATGCCGATGTACACGAGCCTGGCCCGGAAACCAGCCACCTCCAGGGCGGCCGCCATGGCGGCCGTCCTGCCGCTGGCCTCGAACACGACACTCGCTCCCTGGCCGTCGGTCTGCTCCGCGACCGCCTCGGCGAAGTCAGGAGCACGCGGATCGATCACCGCCTCGGCGCCAAGCCGCCTGGCGAGCGCGCCACGGTCGGCGTCTGGCTCAGCCACCACCACCCGCGCCCCCTTGCCGACGGAGGCGGCTACCACGCCGAGCCCTATCGGCCCGGCGCCGAGTACCGCCACCGTGTCACTGGCGTCGAGGTTGTCCGCGCGCACGGTGGCGTAGTAACCACAACTGAACGGCTCGACGAGCGCGCCTTCCGTCCACGTCAGGCTGTCGGGCAGCCGGTGCAGCCACGCCTCCTTCGCCACGAAGAACTCCGCCGCGGCGCCGCTGATCGAGAATCCGAAATGCTCGGTGCCGATGACGCACTCGCCGACCACGCGGTCACCGGCGCCGAACTTGGTGACCTTGCGCCCGACCCGCACCACCTCGGCTGCCCATTCGTGACCGGGGATGACCGGGTAGCTGAACGGAATGATGTACCGGCCGGAGAGCAGTTCGATGTCGGAGTGGCAGATCCCGACGCTGCGGCTGGCGAGGAGCACCTCGTCGTCCTCGATCCGCGGAACGTCGATCTCGTTGACAGCGCATTGGCCGTCCCCGATGAACTGCAGGGCCTTCATCAGCAGCGCGCCTCCCAGGTCAACAAATACTGAACAGTCGGTACAGTCGATGTCAAGGGAAACTTTAAGGACTCGACGGCTCTGAGTGCTCGTGATGAACGCACCAGATCCCCCGCGCTGGCATCGACCCGCGGTTCCTGAGCAGATGCGGCACAGAAGAGTCCATGCCGATCGCCTCACCGGCCCTGACAGTGAAGACCTCGAAGCCGCTGGTGACCTCAAGCTCGCCTTCGAGCAGGTAACCGCACTCGAAGCCGGAATGCCGCAGCATGTGCTCGTCGTTGGTCGAGCTGCTTCCAGGCGGATAGATGATCTCGAGGAAGTCGAGGTAACGACCGGTGTTTGGAGCGAGCTGTTCCCAGATGACTCCGCTGTCCATCACGAGCCTGGCCCGATTGCCTGGCTTTGTCAGCGCCCAGCGCGGCGCGGCGTGCCGATGCGGCCAGGCGTCCGCCGGTGAGCCAAGGTCTGACCGGCTGATCGGCTGGTCGTCGGCCGGCAGCCCGTCTAGATTGGTGCGCCGGGACGAGCCGACGGTACGGCTCGCGCGTGGCCGGCCCTGCTCGGCCTGCGCGTGGGCCGGCTTGCCGTCCTGCTCAAAGATGCGGTCGATAGACACGCCAAGCAGCTGAGTCAGCGAATACAAGGTCACCACGGACGGCTGGGACTTGCCATTCTCCAATTGGGAGACGAACGACGCCGAGACCCCGAGTTGCCTCGCCACTTCCCGCAGCGTCAGCCCAGCGTGCAGGCGGGCGTCCCGCAATCGGGCGCCGAGATTTCCCCCGACTTCAGCTGGAGAAGCACCCTCAGCGTCGCCCTCGACCACAATGCTCACCCCGATCAACTGATACGGCGGCCTCGCCGCCAGAACTCGCCAAATCAATGCATACAGCGATATCTAGATCATCACCATTCCCACGACACCCTCCGGCCGGGCGGCGTGGTCGCAAAGTTGACTGACACTGATCGTCCCTGCTCCGGAGGCCGGGACTCTGGGAGAACGTTAACCAACACTTGACGACATGTCCAGAATCACGCACCATACCGTGATGGAGCAGATCGTGGATCGCACCGCACTCGTCGTCGGAGTCACCGGGATGGCCGGCTACAACGCCGCGCAAGCGCTTGTCCGCGATGGGTGGCACGTCGTCGGGCTGTCGCGATCTGAACGCTACGAGGTCCCGGGCGTCGAGCGACTGACCGCCGACGCGGCAGACCCGGAGTCGGTCAAGGCCGCGCTTCGCGGCCGCGACATCTCGCACCTGGTGTTCGCGACCTGGTCGCGCCAAGCCACCGAAGCGGAGAACTGCACGGTCAACGGCGCGATGCTGACCAACACGCTCGAAGCGCTAGCCGGCTCGCCGGGTTTGGCTCAGGTCGCGCTGGTGACCGGGCTCAAGCACTACCTCGGGCCGTTCGAGGCCTACGCGGCCAGCCCGGCCGAGACTCCCTACCGCGAGTCGCAGGCCCGGCTGCCCTACCAGAACTTCTACTACGACCAGGAGGACATTCTCTTCGCATGCGCGCAGCGCCAGGACTTCTCCTGGACAGTGCACCGCCCGCACACGCTGATCGGCTACGCGCTCGGCAACGTCATGAACATGGGCGTCACGCTGGCCATCTACGGCAGCATTTGCGCAGCGACCGGCGAGCCGTTCGTCTTCCCCGGAAGTCCGGAGCAGCTCAGCGGCGTGACCGACATCACCGACGCGCGGCTGCTCGGCCGCCAGGTGGCCTGGGCGCTGGCCGCGCCGCAGGCCAGGAACCAGTCGCTGAACACCGTCAACGGCGACGTGTTCCGGTGGCGCCAGATGTGGCCGCGGGTCGCCGAGGCGCTCGGCGTACCGGCCGCGCCGTACCCTGGCTCGCCCACGCCACTCGCCGACCGGATGGGGCACGCCGACGAGGTGTGGGCACAACTGGTCAAGGAGCATGACCTAGTCCCCTATCGCGCCACCGACCTCGCGTCCTGGTGGCACACGGACGCCGACCTCGGCCGCCAGGTCGAGACCTTCGCCGACATGAGCAAGAGCCGGGCGCTCGGCTTCATCGACTACCAGGACTCGACCCGCTCGTTCACCGATCTGTTCGACGTCCTGCGAGAGCAGCGCATCATTCCCCGCCTCAGCTAGCCGCACGCTGCCTCCACCTCCGCCGCCCGCGCAGCCAGGGGCCAACGACGCTGCTATAACGACAGCCGGGGGCCCACGCTGCTCCGGCCGCCGGGATGCCACGATTCTCCTCAGCACGGACGCTAAGTTTCCGCGATTAGCCGGGCGCTGGCCTGCGTCGACGGACCGCCCCGCGCTCCTAGCAACTCGCCGCGGACCCACTCGATCTCGCGGGTCACGTACTCGGTGATGTCGCCGGTTTTGAGGTGCGCGGGCAGTACGTCCCAGGTGTAGGTCTCGATTTCCAGGTGGTCGGACACCGGCGTCGCGGCGTGCAGGCGCAGCGCCTGCTCGATGGCGAATCGCGTCGTCCGGAACGCGCCGAGGTCATCGAGGAAAACCGGCACGTGGAAGTGCGTGCGCCATTCGCGCGACCCGCCGGGCGCCGCGCGCCAGGCCTCGATGGCGTCGCCCAGGTTCAGGAAGCGAGTGAGCTGGCCATCCTGCGCCTGCGTCGTCTGGCTCAGGTAGATCGTCTCAGTGAAGCTCGCCAGTTCGGCGACGGCCTCCGCGGTCACCTCTGGTACCCACAGCGCGGCCGCCTGCTGCAGCTTGAAGATGGGGATGCCCGCGCCGACCAGCAGCCGCAGCGAGGCGGGGATGTCGTCGAACTCGACGGACTGGTGGCAGATGTCGAACACCACGCCAAGATGGCGCCTGACCAGGCCATGGATCTCCGAGGCTGGTAGCCCGGTCAGGGTCGCGAGCACGGCCGTTCCCTCGGCCGAATACACATGCTCCCCGAAGTACTCGATGGTTTCCCTGGTCGTCTCAAGGAAGCAGAACGGCTCGGGTTCGAGCGCCAGCTTGACCCGGCAGCCGGTGCGCCTTTCGGTGTCAATCAGGTGGGCGACGGCCGCGAGCAGGTTCCGGGTGAAGGTGGCGATGTAGCCAGGCCCGGTGACGTTCGGCCGGAACGCGAGCGGCGCGGTCTGGATCGTCGGCGCGATGCCGGGAACCGCGATGCCGGCCAGCACGTCGGCAACCGCGTTTGTGTACCTGACGCGCTCGGGCCTGGTCCAGTCGGGCTCGTATACCTGTTCCATCACGCGCTGGCCCTTGAACGGCCCATAGGGAAAGGCATTGGCCGTGTAGACGTAGAGGTTCTGCTCAGCCAGAAAATCCCTGAGCCTGGCCATGTGCCTGTTGTCGGCGACCAGGGTCCGCGCCGACGCACCCGATATCCGCAAGGAGATGCCGAATGCCACATCAGGCGCCACGTTGCGCTTGACCGCGGGCGCGTAGGTAGTCAAGCTCTCCCAGATCTCGTCCCAGGTGTCGCCAGGGTGAACGAGGGTGGAGTAGGTGAGATGCCCGAGATCATTGCCAAGATGCATTAAATTCCCTTCGCGCGTAGTGACACTTAACACGTCGGCGCGAAGGCAGTCAAGCGAAGGTTCCCGTGCGTCTAGGTTGAAATGTCCGGATAGGGAACAGTCCAGTGGGCGAGCCTCGTCGCGAATTCGCGCTGGAAGGCGAGCGGTTCGGCGTAGTCCCGCTCGAACAACGCGATAAACAGCGTCAGCAGCAGAAAGTTGTGCGCGCCAAGCTCGAACAGGGCCACGTAGTCGTGCGTCGCGAGCGCCTCGCGCTCGGCGTCGGTGAACCTCAGCCAGGTGCTGCGCTCTTGTTCCGGGCAGTTCAATATCACGTTGGCCCGCTCGGCTTCCCACCACTCCGCGGTGCCGCGCGGGTCGGCCCGGTAGCGCTCCACCAGGTCGGGGTCGCGGTCGATGGAGTACAGGAACTTGTTCAGCAGGTACTTGCTCATGCCACGCCTCCCTGCGCCTTCGGGTACCAGGTGAAGTACGCCTCCATCGTGTGGAACAGGTCGAGCGAGTCGACGTGATCGGCCTTGGCGTTCTCTCCGGCCACGCCCATCATCAGCATGAAGTCCATGAATCCGTGGGTGGCGTTACCTGGCCGCCACAAGCTCTCCAGGCTGACCTCGGCTAGCGCCGAAGTCAGGTCGCCCGAAGCGATCCACTCGACGGCCTTGCGGTCGAACTCAGGGTCGGGGCCGTGCGGCCCGAACTGCCGCGGCCCGCCCAGTTCGAGCGACAAGTGCCCGGTCCCGATGATCGCGACCCGCTCATCGCTCGGCCAGGACTCGACGAGCTGCCTGATCGTCTGGCCGAGCTGGACGAAGCGCCTTGGCCGCGGCAGCGGCGGGGCGAAGATGTTGGTGTAGACCGGCACGATCGGCAGGTCGGCTTGCGGCCGCAGGGTGATCAGCGGGCAGGTGATGCTGTGGTCGATCCGCAGCTCGTTGCTGAACGCGAGGTCGAAGCCGGCGTCGAGCCCTTCGCGCAGCAGATAGGCGGACAGGTTCTCGTGGCCTGGTACGAACATGCGCGGCAGGCCGAACTCTCGTTCCTCGTTGTAGTAGTTGGCGTCGTAGAACGGCGCCTTGCCGATCAGGAACTGCGGCATGTTGTCGAGCCAGAGCTGGTGGAAGTGATCGCTGCCCACCATGACCAGCACGTCAGGCCGCGCGCTGGTCAGGGTCTCGCGGAACGCCTCGATCTTGGCTACCCATTCGTCGGCGAATGGCGGCCGCTCATCGCCGGTCGAGGTGCTGGCGCGGTAGTAGAACGGATGATGCGTGGACGCGATGACCGCGACAACGTGTGCCATGGCGGCTCCTCAGGCGTGCGGGTTCGGCGGGAAGTCGTCGACGTTTCCGGCGTCGGGGTCGCTTGCCAGCCAGGCCCTGATCTGCGGCCCGTGTTCATCAAGGCTGGGCGGCGGCAGGTCGTAGCGCGGCGGCGTGACCGAGAAAGTCAGCGGGTGCCGGATCGTCGCGACGCCGGCTTCGCCACGGCCGGCGATCACCACGGGCTCGAGGCCGACCTCGCCGGCGAATTTGATGCCCTGCTCGACCGTGTTGATCGGCCCGCACGGCACCCCAGCCGCGATCAGCTCGGCGAACCACTCGGCCGCCGGGCGGGAGGCGAGCCGTTCGACCAGCAGCGGCGCGAGCAAGTAGCGGTTGGCCGTGCGTCCGGCGTTGCTGGCGAATCGAGGGTCAGCGGCCAGGTCTGGTGCGCCGAGAACCTCGCAGAGCTTGCGGAACTGCCCGTCGTTGCCCGCCGTCACGATCAGGTCGCCGTCTCCGGTCGGCAGTAGCTCGTAGGGGAAAAGGCTCGGATGCGCGTTGCCCATCCGGTACGGCACCACGCCGCCGGCGACGTACGCGCTGGTCTGGTTCACCATTCCGGACAAGGCGGAAGCCATCAGGCTTGCCTGTACGTGCTGGCCGCCGCCGGTGACCGACCGGTGGTTCAGCGCCGCTAGGACGCCGATAGCGGTATGCAGCCCGGCGATGACGTCGAAGACCGAGATCCCGGCCCGGAAGGGCGGGCCGTCCTGGCTGCCGGTGAGGCTCATGAGGCCGGACATCGCCTGCACCATCAGATCGTAACCGGGCAGGCCGGCGCCGCCACCCGCGCCGAAGCCACTGATCGAGGCGTAGACGATGCCCGGGTTCGCGGCCCGGACGCTGTCATAGTCAAGACCGAACTTGGTCAGGCCGCCCGGCTTGAAGTTCTCTACGAACACGTCGGCACGACGAGCGAGCTCACGAGCCGCCGCTAGGTCGGCTCGCTTCGTCAGGTCGAGCGCCACCGAGCGCTTGTTTCTGTTGATGGCCAGGTAGTAAGTGGAGACGCCGTCGCTGGTCACCGGCGGCGTCCAACGGCGCGTGTCGTCGCCTGCCGGGCTTTCTACCTTGATCACATCCGCGCCGAGGTCGGCGAGCAGCATGGTGGCGTACGGGCCAGCAAGCACGCGGGAGAAGTCGGCGACAAGCAGCCCGGCCAGCGGGCCATCTGGAGCGGTCATGTGCGGCAGACGCATCCTCTTGTCCGTCTGACGGACATTAGTCCGGAGATCTGGTCAGTCTGGATGCTCGGTCCCACGGCTGTCAAGGCGGCCGATGAGAGCGGGCGCCGAAGCGAGCGGCACGGTAATCGCGGGCGCCGACTGATAGACGGCCCAGTCCGCGCTGATCGCCCCGGCCGTCTGGAGCAGCAGTGGCAGGTACTCAGCGGTAAGCACGCCCACCGGCGTCTCCGCCGCGTGCACGGTGACGTTCAAGGCAGCTATCACCGTGCCGTCACCGTCCCGCAGCGGCGCGGCAACCGACCTGATGCCGAGAGCGAGCTGCTCGTCGGTCAGCGACCAGCCGCGTGCACGCACCTCACGCAGCGCCGCGTCCCGCTCGGCTCGGTCCGGCTGCCAGCGGGCCGTGATGCCCGACCGGCTCGGCTCGGCCAGCACGCGCTCCACCTGCTCGGCCGGCAGGCCGGCCAGGAGTATCTTGCCAAGGGAGGTCTGCAGAGCGGGAAACCTGGTGCCGATTGTCACCGCGAGCGCGATGATCTTCGGAACGGCGACGCGAGCCACGTAGACAATGTCGGACCCATCGAGCTGCGCTATCGAGCTCGACTCGTGAGTGCGGGCGACCAGCGCCTCCATGTGCGGCCTGGCCACCTCCCAGAGATTGTGCGACAGCACGTACGACATCCCGAGATCGAGCACACGCGAGGTCAGCTCGAAGCCGCCGCCGACCGCGCGCACGTAGCCGAGATCGGTCAGGGTGAGCAGGATTCGTCGCACCGTCGGCCTCGCCAGCCCCGTCGCGCTGGCGACGGCGGCCAGCGACATCGCAGGCTGGCGTGGCTGGAAGGCACGGATCACGTCAAGACCACGGGCAAGCGCCTCGATGAAGTCCGGATTGGTTTCCTGGCGTGGCATCGGCTGCTCCACTGCGCTGTGCGTAGGCTGAACTTGGCTGACTGTAGCGTGAACCCGCCGGTTGTCCGCATGCCGGACAACCGGAGCGCGAGCCTGAACAAGTCGCGTGATTGAGCCTCTTGACAGCAGCCTGCAAAGCGACAACGCTTCCGGTCAAGTCTGATGCAGCCGTGATCCGGACAACTGTCCGCTTAAGCTTGGTATTGGCCGTCTGAGAACGGAGGCCCCTGTAGTGAATGAGCTAGCGTCGGGTCGGCCGCTGGTGTTCCGCAACACCACTGTGCTCACAATGGACGACGCGCATCACGTCGAGCACGGAGCTGACGTCCTGATCGAAGGTGAGCGAATCAGCGCGGTCGGCAAGCAGCTCCAGGTCCCAGAAGGCGCCGTCGAAGTCGACGCGGCCGGCGGGATCGTGATGCCTGGGATGATCGACACCCATCGGCACATGTGGCAGACCGCGATGCGCGGCTACGGCGCCGACTGGACGCTCACTCAGTACTTCGTCTGGAATTACCTGCAGTGGGGCAAGTCGTTCCGGCCGCAGGACATCTACGCGGGCAACCTGCTGAGCGCGATCGAAGCGATCGACGCGGGCGTCACGACCGCCGTCGACTGGTCGCATAACCTCCACACGATCGACCACGCCGAGGCGGCCGCGGACGCGCTGACGGAGGTGCCAGGACGCTTCGTGCTCGCCTACGGCAACATTCAGGCGGCCCCCTGGGAGTGGTCGGCGGCACCTGAGTTTCGTGATTTCGTCAGCCGGCGCTTCAGCGGCGGAGGCACCGACATGCTGGGCTTCCAGATGGCCTTCGACGTCCCGCCGGCCAGCCCCGACTTCCCCGAGAAGGCGGCGTTCGAGGTAGCGCGCGAGCTCAACGTGCCGGTCACCACTCACGCCGGGGTATGGAAGGTGACCACCGACGAAGGTATCCGCCTGATGCACGAGCACGGGTTCATGACGGAGCGGTCGGTCTACGTGCACGCGGCGACCCTGTCGACCGACTCATACCACAGGATCGCCGCGACCGGCGGATCGGCATCACTGTCCACGGAAAGCGAGCAGAGCGCCGGGCAAGGCTACCCGCCCACCTGGAAGCTGCGCGAGCACGGTATCGGTATCTCGCTTTCCATGGACACCAGCGTCTGGTGGAGCGCTGACCTCTTCTCGGCGATGCGGGCCACGCTGAGCGCTGACCGCGCCCGGGAGCACCTGGAGGCGCACGCCCGGGATGAGACGGTGACCCACCACAAACTGCGCGCCGAGCAGGTCGTGGACTGGGCGACCAGGGGTGGGGCCAGGGCACTTGGCCTCGACTCGGTGACAGGCAGCCTGGAGCCCGGCAAGAGGGCCGACATCGTGCTGATCAAGAATGACGCCTCCCCCGTGATGTTCCCGCTGCTCAACCCGTACGGGCACGTGGTGTTCCAGGCGCAGCGCGGCGACGTGCACACCGTGGTGGTCAACGGCCGGGTAGTCAAGCACAACCACCGTCTCGTCGGCGTTGACCTCGGAAAGGCACGCCAGGCGATCGAGCAGACCGTCGACTACCTGAAGGGCGAGCTTGGCCCGGAGGCGTGGAACGAGGGCATGCACCCGGAGATCCCGGAAACCCGGGTACTGGACAACCCATACACGTACACTTACTCCCAAGACTGACAATGCGGGCCGCCGTACTCCGTGCTCACGGTGCGCCGCCGGAATACGGCTCGCACCCGACACCGCACCGCGGCACCAGCCAGGCGCTGGTCCGGGTGACCGCAGCGCCGGTCAATCCGCTCGACCTGCTCTGCGCCTCGGGAACCTCGTACTTCGGTGCGCCGGCCCTGCCCTACGTGCCGGGGGCTCAGGGGGTCGGCGTCGTCGAGGCCAGCGACCGTCTGCCGGCCGGGCAGCGAGTCTGGTTTAGCTGCCAGGCTGGGATGGCTGCGGGCGACGGTGCCATGGCCGAGTACTGCGTCACCGCTGATGACTCGGTACTCCCGCTGCCCGACAACGTCGGCGACGATCTCGTAGCCGCGCTCGGGCTCTCCGCGATTGCCGCCTGGATGGCGCTGAAATGGCGCGGCCAGCTCACCTCGGGCGAGAACGTGCTCGTACTCGGCGCCAGCGGCACCGTCGGCCAGGTCGGCATCCAGGCCGCCCGGCTGCTCGGGGCCGACCGGGTCATCGCGGCCTGCCGTGACGCGCATGGCCGCGCTCGCGCTATCGAGCTTGGAGCCGACGCCGTTGCCGATCTGAGCGGCGATGATCTGGCATCGGTCGGCGAGCGGCTGGCGAAGGCGGCCGATTGCGCGGTGGACCTGGTGCTCGATCCGCTGTGGGGTATGCCCGCCCAGGCCGCCATCGGCGTCCTGGGGCCAGGCGGGCGGCTCGTCAATCTCGGCTCGTCAGCGGGGCCGATGGCCAGCCTAGGGTCGGCGCCACTGCGCAGCCGCGTTCTCACCGTCCTCGGATATACCAACAACGCGCTGACCGCGGAGCAGAAGGCGGCCGCGCTGGCCGAGATCCTGCGCCACGCCGCAGCCGGGCGAATAACCACCGACCGCGAGATCCTGCCGCTTGACCGCGCCGCTGACGGCTGGTCGCGGTGCGGCAGCACTCCGCACAAGCGGGCCGTGCTCGTCCCGCCCTGACAGCGGCGGTCCACGAGGCCAACGCAGCAAAGCCGGTGAGCCGGGCTGCCACCCGACTCACCGGCACTCCACTAACCCACCGTCAGTGAGTAAGCAAAAGGCGGCAGCACCGGCAGCACCAACTCGGCGGGGCCGAGCGCCTCGCCCTCGTCAGGCTCAAGCGGCCCGCTGAGCATCGCCTACCTCTCGTTCGCCGTCGAGAACAGCTACGACGCTCCGATGCTGGCCGCGGCGCAGGCCGTCGCCTCCGACAACAACGCGACGCTGAAGGTGTTCGACGCGAATAACAGCCCGCAGACCCAGTTCAGCCAGCTCCAGGACGTGATCAACTCGGGCCAGTACCAGGGGATCATCGTCCAGCCGATCTTCGGCACCGGACTGATCAGCCTGGTCAAGCAGGCGATCGCCAAGGGAATCAAGGTCGTCAATATGGATCAGATACTCGGTCCTGACCTGTCGACTGACGCCCCGCAGGTCCCTGGCCTGTCGGCCAACGTAACGTTCGTGCCCACGGACATCGGCACCAAGCTCGGCAATCTGGTCGTCCAGGCCTGCCAGGCCAAGAAGCTGAACCCGTGCAAGGTCGGCTACCTCTATGACATCAAGGCATCGGCGCTCGATGTTGCGATCAGCGGCGCGTTCAAGAAGGCGATCGCGACAGATCCTGGCGTCAAGATAGTTGCCCAGGGCCAGAGCTTCTTCAGCCCGACGGTCGGCCTGACGGCGGTGCAGAACATGGTGCAGGCCAACCCAGGCCTGAATCTGATCGTCGGCTCCGACCAGGGAATCGAGGGCGGTTCCCAGGCTCTCGCTTCCGCGCACTTGACCGGCAAGGTCATCTTGGTCGGCTACGGCGCGAGCGCCGAGGCGTTGGCCGGCGTGTCCGGAGGCGCCTGGTATGCGGACGTGGCGCAAGCTCCGGCCAGTGAGGGCCGCCTGGCCGTGCAGGCGCTCCTCAAAGCACTGCGCACCGGCAAGGACAGCGGTGGTATCGACCCGGTTGCCACGCTGCCGAACAGCGGAGTAGTCACCAAGGCGAATGTCAGCCAATTCACCGCCGAGTGGCCGGGCTAACGGTGCCTGATCCGGGTGCGCACATCGAGCTGAGGGATGTCAGCAAGTCCTTCGGCGGTGCGCGCGCTCTGAAGGCGGTGAGCCTTCAGATCCCGCGCGGCTCGATCCACGCACTGGTCGGTGAGAACGGAGCGGGCAAGTCAACCCTAGGCAAGATCATCTCCGGCGACCTCGCGCCCGACCACGGCCAGCTGCTCGTCGACGGCAACCTCGCGCAGTTCCACACGCCCCGTGCCGCTCTGGCGAGCGGCATCGCCCAGATCGCACAGGAGCTATCGATCGTCCCGGCACTATCCGTCGCCGAGAACGTCTTCCTCGGTGTCGAGCCTGCTCGAGTTGGGCTGCTGCGCCGGCGCGAACTGCGCCGGCGCTACGCCGAACTGGTCGCATCCGTCGGCTTCGATCTCGACGGCGATGCGAGCGCGGCGTCGCTGCGGACCGCGGACCAGCAGAAGGCCGAAATCCTGCGGGCGCTGAACAGGGACGCCAGCCTGATCGTGATGGATGAACCCACCGCCGCCCTGTCGCGGCCAGATGTCGCGGCGCTGCACGAGATCATCCGCGGGCTTGCCCAGTCCGGCACGACGATCGTTCTTGTCTCGCACTATCTCGGCGAGGTACTCGATCTGGCAGACGAGATCACCGTGCTGCGGGACGGCCGCGTCGCTTTGAGCGCTCCCGCCGCCGGCCAAAGCGAAGAGTCGCTGCTGAATGCAATGCTCGGGCGAACTCTCGGCGGGACGTTCCCGGTTAGGCGGCCGGTGTCGGCCGGCGCCGCCCTGGCGCTGTCAGTACGCGGGCTATCGGCCGCCGGGGTCACCGATGTCTCGCTCGATGTCCGCGAAGGCGAAATCGTTGGCCTGGCCGGGCTTGTCGGAGCCGGCCGGACCGAACTGGCCCGGGCAATATTTCAAGCTGACAGGACATCGGCTGGAATTGTCACCGCGGCCGGTGGTCGCCAGTTCGGGAAAACCGGCTCTGGCAGGCTGGCTGGCGGCGGTGTCAGCCCGCATCGGGCACTGAGCGCCGGCATCGCGATGATCCCGAGTCGCGCAAGGACGACGGGCTCATGCCGCAGCGGTCCGTCGCGGACAACGTCACCCTGGCCAGCCTGGACAAGGTAAGCCGACGCGGCCTGGTCAGCAGGAAAGCTGAACGGGCCGTAGTCCAGCGGGTACTCGACGAGCTTGACGTTCGCACCGCCGACCAGTCAGCCCCGGCGAGCTCTCTGTCCGGCGGCAACCAGCAGAAGCTGTTGTTCGCCAGAACGTTGCTGGTCACGCCGAGGGTCCTGATCGCCGACGAGCCGACCAGGGGCGTCGACGTCGCCTCCAAGCGCGCCATCTACGAATTGCTGGCCTCGCTGGCCGCCTGCGGGCTTGGGGTCCTAATGATCTCCTCCGATGCCGAGGAAGTGCTTGGCCTCGCCCATCGGGTGCTCGTCATGCGCGGTGGCCGGGTCGTCGCGGAGCTCGCCGGCGAGACGGCAACGGAAGCGTCGGTTCTCGGGGCGGCGTTCGGGTCCGCCGAAAGAGGTGCATGATGCGGATCGGCTCGCTCTCAGCCGACGACCTACGTTCCCGGCTCCGCCGAGGCGGCATCATCATGCCGTTCCTCGCGCTCTTCATCGCGCTGGCAGCGACCAGCGGACCGTTCCTGACCAAAGTCAATCTGCTCGACATACTCGACCAGCAAGCCTCGACTCTGATCATCGCGGCGGCCGGAACGCTGGTGCTCGTCGCGGGCGGCATCGACCTCTCGGTGGGAGCGATCTACGCGCTGGCCGGCGTGACCGCGGCGCACCTAGCGCTCTCAGTGTCGCCGCTGCTCGCCATCGCGGGCGGTGTGGCGGTGGGGTTCGGCGTCGGCTTGGTCAACGGCGCCATCGCGACCTTCTTCCGCATCAACTCCCTGATCGCCACGCTCGCTATGTCGTTCGTGATCAGCGGCCTGGCCGGCCTGGTCACCGGCGGGAATCTGATCATCGACTACAGCCACCCGGCGCTCGGCGACCTGGCCCGCTGGTCGTTCCTCACGGTGAACACCTCAACGTGGACCATGCTGATCGTCGTCGTGCTGCTAGCGCTCGTATTGTCCCGCACCACGGCCGGACGCTACATGTACGCGGCGGGCAGCAATGCGCAGGCCGCGCGCCTGGCTGGCGTCCGGGTCCAGCAAGTCAGGCTCCTCACGTTTGTGCTCAGCGGCGGCGCCGCCGCTCTGGGCGGGGTCATCGACACCTCGCGGGTGCTGAGCGCTCAGGCGTCGAACGGACAGACCGCCCTGACCTTCACGGTGCTCGCGGGGATCGTTGTCGGCGGCACCAGCATCCTTGGCGGCGACGGCGCGGTCTGGCGGACGATCGTCGGCGTGCTCTTCATAGCGCTGATCGGAAATGGTTCTGACCTGCACGGCCTAAATCCGCTCTACGACCAGATCACCCTTGGAGTGCTCTTGTTGCTCGCGGTCGGCACCGACGCCCGGACTCGTACACTGAGTAAATGGCGACGTGGCAGTCGGTCAGGGCGCCGAAGAACGGGCGGGTGACATCGGCCGAGCCCGCCGTCACCCGAGTACATCGCGCGGCCCTGCCCGACCGGAGGCTAGCCGGCGGCAGCCGGCCGTCCCGGGTGCCAGCGACGCCTCCGGTGACCGGCGCCCGCGACGGCGACCGGATGGACGCGACCACGATGACCTTCATGGCAGGCCGGTTCGGCCGTGACTTCGCCGATGTGCGCGTGCACACCGACGCCGTGGCGGCGGAGTCGGCGCGCGCGCTTGACGCCCGTGCCTACACCGTCGGGCGCGACATCGTCTTCGGGGCCGGGCAGTACGCGCCGTCTACGGACTACGGGCGGCGGACGCTGGCGCATGAACTAGCGCACGTGGTGCAGCAGGGCAATGGCCGCACTCAGGCACCGGCGGACGACCCAGGCTCACGCCTGGTCAGCGACCCAAGCGACGACCTCGAGCGGGAAGCCGACGTCGCGTCGCGTCGGGCAATGGCTGGCGATCACGCCGTCAGCGCCGACCTCCGCCAACCTGATGGCGGCGGTCATGCGGGGGTTGCTAGGGGGTCGTCCCCCTTGGCCAGCACCGCCGCCGCCCCCGCGGCTATTCAGCGCCTAACGCCGGTCCCGACACCGGACTTCGCTCAGCGTGGTGACACGTGCCAGCCCGCGTCGATGATTACCGCGCTGATCGTCTGGGACCGGGAGCGGGCCGATCCGGCGAATCCCAACAGGAACCTCGTGGGCGTGTGCGAAGCCGCTCTGCTGTACATGGACATGCACAAGCCGAAACTGGTCGCCGACTGGTCCGCGGGCGGGGCCGACGGGCTGAAGACCTTCACCGACGCGTGGGCAATGGTCACCAAGGCCCGCGATGACCTGCGCAAACCCGGTTCCGCGCCAACCGAGTCGCAATATCAGGACCTAGGAGAGCTGCTGAGCCGGTTCGGTGACAGCACGGAAACGATCCTGGTCAAGCTTGGTCTCAAGGCTCCAGCCAGTGCGGCGGCGAACAACCTGGCTGACATATTCTCAAGTCCGGCTCTCACCGGCCTCACGCCCGGCCAGACCGCGCAGGTCGAGTGGTACGTGAACACCACCGCGATCAACGCCGGCACGGGAGCAGTGATGCCGTCGACGGGCTACCACGCGTTCCTCATCGGGCTCAGCAAGGACAACACGTGGTTCCTTTCTGACCAGGGCAACAAGCCGCCGCTGAAGCTCGAGGCCGCTTCGCTGCCCGACCTGAAAAAGGCACTTGAGCAGGCGGCGACCGCCGGCAAGTCCTGGATCAAGACCGACCCGGCAACGAGCAGGCTGTTGCTGACCTGGACTGGCGTTCACGTCCTGGCTCAGCAGGACTACGACGCACCCTTCAAGGGACTTGTGGCGCCCGGCACCTTCCTCGCCGAGGTGGATGCCGGGCCGTTGACCACTGGTGAGCGCATCAACGCGTGGGACTTCCTCGCCCGGTACAACAGCCTCAACGAGGCTTACTCCAACTTCCTCGTCGGCTTCGGCAGCGGCCACGGCGGTCTCGTGGTTGAGGAACCAGCCGGGTTCTTCACGTTGTTCAAAACCAGCCCGGTCAGTGACGATAACGTCACTGAGACTTCGATCGACGCGTCTGACTCCAAGGACGGCCTGCTCGGCGGTACGCACACGTTCACCCACGCCTGGCTCATGCTCGGCACGAAGATGGGCCGGAAGATGCGGCCGTTCAGTGTGTACTAACCGCGTGCGGGCCGCGCGGAGAGGTTGGAGCAAGCGCGCAGGCTGGCGTAGTGAGCGGCGGCTTGCCTGGCCCGCGCACCGTGCAGGACGAGCGGCTGACCGGTCTTGCTGACTACGGCGGGCACGAAGCGCGCGGTCAGCGGCCCGTGCGGGTGCAAGGTCAGCTCGAGCACCCCGGTCGCGGTGCTGTAGGAGTGCTCCCACCACAAGAAGTTGCCCATGCCGTAGGCCACGAACGTGTGACCGAGCCAGCCCGAAGCCTGCAACACGTGGGCGTGGGCACCGATGATGATGCTGGCGCCCGCGGTGGCGAGCTTGGGTGCGAGCGCGAGTTGGTTCGGGTCGGGGCAAGCCTGGCCCTCGGTGCCCCAGTGCATGAACACGATGACGATCGACGCCAGCCGCCGGGCCGCCCGCACCGCTGCCAGCGTCCGCGTCAGATTGATCGCGTTGGCCTCACCAGGCCTGGTGCGCGTCGCCACCCAGGAAGGGGCCAGTTCGGCGACTTGGGAGACCCCGATGATCGCGATCTTCGTGCCGTTGATAGTCGTCACGTAGGGCGCCCAGGCGGCCGCCGCGTCCGTTCCGATTCCCACGTAGGGGAACCTGGCCGCCTGGGCGGCCGCGAGGGTATCGGCCAGCCCGGTCTGCCCGTAGTCCAGCACATGGTTGTTGGCCATCGTGACCAGGTCGACCCCGGCGTCGCGGAGCGCGGTGAACGCCAGCGGCGTGGTGCGGAAGTGGTAGGTCTTCGGCTGTGGCGTCCCGCGGCTGGTCACCGAGGTCTCTAGGTTCAGCGCGGTGAAGTCGGCCGCCTTAAGCACGGACGTGATCGGCCCGAAGGCGGTCGCCGGATCGTGCAGCAGCCGCGCGGTGCGGTCGGCGAAGTTCACGTCGCCGGCGAAAGCGAGCGTGACCAGGTGCGTTGGCCTCATCGACGGGCTCGGTGCCGCATGCCTGACCGGTGTCGTCCGCGGGGTCCGCGCGTTCTGCGCCTGACCGGACTGGTGCGCGCAGCCGACTGCCAGCAGCGGCGCCAGCAACGCCAATACGCCGGAGGCGACCGTGGGCAATCGTCTTGCGACCACACGCGACAGCCTAGGGGAAGAGCGGTGAACCTTCCCGGCTCTCGCCCCGTCGACATGGATAGGAGCCGGTAAAGTTTCGTAACCGAGAACCAGTCATGTGCGACGACCCGCACCGCCCGCCAACGGGCGCCCAGCCAACGTCGACGGCGAAGTCGGCGTTGTCCGCGCTCCTGCCGAAGCCGCTTACGGCTGGCGCCGAACGGGCCGTCAGGATCGTGGCGAACGTGACGGGCGCGGCCTTCGCCGTCCTGTTCGGCCAGGCCAGCCTGAACTTCTACCTCCACACCCATAGCCTCGTCGGCGGCCTGTTCGTCATCGAGCAGGCCTGGTTTGTGATCGCGTTCCTCACCCGGCGCCCCCCGCGCGAGGTCGGCCACCGGCTTCCGAACTGGCTCGCCGCCACGGGCGGAACCTTCGGCGGCCTGCTCCTGCGCCCCAACGCCGCTCACGTGCCGTGGAGTGTGAAGGCCGGCTTCATCTTGCAGCTAGCGGGCCTGGTGATCGTGATCATGTCGCTGCTGGCGCTCGGCCGGTCGATCGGCTTCCTGGCCGCCGACCGGGGGGTGAAGACCAAGGGTCCCTACGCCGTCATCCGCCACCCGGTCTACGCGTCCTACCTGCTGATCGGGTCCGGTTACGTGCTGCAAAGCGTGTCGGTGCGCAACATCGCGATCTTCGCGTTCGTCACCGCTTGCAACGTCTTCCGCGCCCTCGCCGAGGAGAGGGTGCTCGCCGAGTCCGAGACCTATCGCGCCTATCAGCAGCGAGTCCGGTGGCGGCTGGTCCCGTACCTATGGTGAAGGACGGGGCATCGTGATATACAGTCCAGGTAAGCGAAGTTCCGCAATAGCGGATAGGCATTCTTTTCTGCCGGTGCCTGAAGGCTCCGTCGTCCCGGCCCGTGAACGGGCGGCGTCGAGCATCTCGATTATCCATTTTTCACGTATCTAGCCCCGGTGTAGCCGCGGCATTTCGTCGGCGTGCATAAAGTCACGCCGATTTTCGAAAGGAATATCTCTATGCCAACCATGGTTCATCCGCCCGCGTCCCGATCGCGCTCGTCAGGAGATCGGAGCGAGGCAGCGCCAATCCAGGTGTCCGGCATCCTGGACGCCCGAGGGAATCAGGCGTTTCTGCGAACGTCCGGATACCGGCGCGGTCGCGACGACGTCTACGTACCCGCCGCCTGCGCCGCCAGCCACAGACTGCGCACTGGCGATCAGATCGAGGGCACCGCCCGGCCCCGCCGGCCGCCCAAGGACGACCAGCCGGCCCGATCGAGCCGCCTGCAAGCCACTCCAACCGCGCTTGACCAGGTGCACACCGTCAACGGCATGACGCCAGAAGCGGCCGGGAACCGGCCGGACTTCGAGGAACTCACGCCCGTGTACCCGCAAGAACGCCTTCGGCTGGAGTCAGGAACGGCGTCGCCGACAGCCCGGATCGTCGACCTGCTCAGCCCGGTCGGCAAGGGTCAGCGCGGCCTGATCGTCTCCCCGCCGAAGGCCGGCAAGACGATGGTGCTCGCCGCTATCGCCGCCGCGGTCGCCGTCGGGAACCCCGAGGTGCACCTGATGGTAGTGCTCGTCGGCGAGCGTCCCGAGGAGGTTACCGACCTGCGGCGGTCGGTGCGCGGGGAGGTCGTCTACTCAACCTTCGACCAGTCCGCCGAGGACCACATCATGGTCGCCGAGCTAGCGATCGAGCGGGCCAAGCGCCTCGTCGAACTAGGCCACGACGTCGTCGTCTTGCTGGACTCCATCACCAGGCTCGGCCGTGCTTACAACCTCGCCGCGCCCGCCAGCAGCCGGATCCTGGCCGGCGGAGTGGCGACGACAGCGCTCCAGCCGCCCAGGAAGTTCCTCGGCGCGGCGCGGAACATCGAGGAAGGGGGCTCGCTCACGATCCTCTCGACCGCGCTGGTGGAAACCGGTTCGCGCATGGACGACGTCCTGTTCGAGGAATTCAAGGGCACCGGGAACATGGAACTGCGGCTGCGCCGCGACCTCGCCGAGAAGCGGATCTTTCCGGCCGTCGACATCGCCCCGTCCGGGACCAGGCACGACGAACTCCTCATGCCTCCGGCCGAGCACGCCGCGCTCAGCAGCTTGCGACGGGCGCTAACCGGCCTGGACGCCCAGCAAGCAATGGAACTGCTGCTCGAACGGACCCGCGAAACCGCCTCCAACTCCGAGTTCCTGCGGCAAGTGGCCGGGCCGGCCCGGCCGGCTCGTCCGGCCCGGCCGGCTCACCAGAGCGCGGGCCGGACGAGCCACTAACTCTTGCGACAATGGTGGCGTGATCGAGATCATGCGGTTCCGGCTGCGCCCGGGCGACGACGAGGCGGCGTTCTTGGCCGCCGACCGGCGCGTGCAGGAGGAGTTCGCTTACCAGCAGCCGGGTCTGCTGCGCCGGACCACGGCGCGCGGCGCCGACGGCGACTGGATCGTGATTGACCTATGGCGGTCGGCCGCTGACGCGGACGCGTGTGACGCGCGATGGGACGCTGACCCTGTCGCGCAGGCGTTCATGGCACTGGTTGACCGGCCGTCGGTCACCGTCGAGCGATACCAGCCGTTGAGCTAACCAGTCCGGCTTACTGCTGCACCAGGACCAGCGGGTTGCCTTCCGGGTCCGTGATGGCGGCCAGGGTCGGGCCGCCGGGAATATCAAAGGGCTCAGCGGTGATCGTGCCGCCGAGGCGCACGGCCCGGTCTAGCGAGGCACGAAGATCGCGGACCTGGACGTACAAAACCACGGCGGATTCCCGCCCGGACCGGATGTGCCCGGCCGGTCCGGGCTCAGGGCCGCCGAGACCAGCCGCTATCTGCCGGATCGGACCGGTCCCGATCTCCCAGTTGAACAGGTCGCGGTAGAACGCCGCTTGGCGCTCAGCATCGACCGCGACAATCTCCCAGTGCACGACCGGCCTAGCCCAGTCAGCGCACTCGGCCCGCTCGGCCCCCGAGTCATCATCAGCACGCGACATCGCCCACACTTTATGCTGCCCGGGTAACCAGGAAGTCCACTGCTGCGCAATTCTGGAGTTGTCCAAATGCCAGCCGATCTCGCCGACCAGACGCGGGCCATCTGCCTGGCGCTGCCTGAGGTGGCCGAACGGCTCAGCCACGGCGCGCCGACCTGGTTCTTCAGAGGCAAGAAGTCGTTCGTCACGTTGTGGGAGCACGGTCATCACGCGGACGAGTTCCCCCACTTGTGGTGCGCCGGCCTGCCAGGAGCCCAGCAGGAACTCATCGCCGCCGATCCGGCGAAGTTCTTCCGGCCGCAGTACGTGGGCGGTCGCGGCTGGATCGGCGTCCGCCTAGACCGCGACCTGGACTGGGCCGAGGTCGCCGAACTATGCCAGGACGCCTACCGCGCCGTCACCGGCCCGCCAGCGTCGTTGCCGTGATCTTGGAGGACGCGGACAGGGTTCCGTGACACGGCGATCATCCGCGATCCGCACGGCCCGGGAATTTCACCCCCGGCTCCCGCAGAAACCAAACCGCGCCCTGCCCCTGCCCAATCCCGATGACAGCGTGGGACCCTTGCTGTCGCTATGGCAGCAGCGTGGGACCCTTGCTGTTGTTAGCAGATCAACTCCGGCCGCAGCGTTGGGCCGTTGCTGCTGTTCACGCCCGGATTCCATGATCGCTTAAGCGCCAGGCAACCGGTCTTGGTCGACGGGCCTGATGCGGCGGGGCGACGGGGTCAGGCCAGGATCGGGGAGAGCAGTCCGCGCCGGATCTGGGATTACCATGATCCGGGAGAGCTAACCGCGCCATTTGCGGAAAACTCTCCCAAGTACGAAAAATATCCCAGATAATGGACCCGATACGAGGTTACTTGCCCGGAATGCTCAGCCAGGTCATATGAGTTCCTAGCATTAACACCCCCATAGGCGACTCCTTGGAACCGCCTCCGCATTTCGGACTCTAACTTTCAAGGTCATGGTTCTCCGCTAGTTGACGCACGGGATGCCGCTCTTCGCTGAGACCGCGCCGCCTTGCGGACCGGTCGTCGGGATCGCAACTGGCTTGGGGGTATGGCTGGGGCTTTGGCTTGGGCTTGATGTCGGGCTGAGCGTGGGCGCGGCCGTGATCTGCGGCACGACGGCGCTGGCGCCGAGCAGTACCTGCACGTGGTCCGCTGCCACCGACGCGCTCGCCAGCGCGGTGACGCCGAAGTCCGCGGCGATCAGCTTCGCGCTGCTCGCGGCGCCCGCGCCGTAGAGCACCGCCGTGCTGGTGCGGTAGGCCGCGTTGCCTTTCGAGCCCTGCCTTATACCCAGCGTGGACCAATGCGGCCAGCACCTGGGCGGCCAGGCCTGAGGTGTAGCCGCCGTTGAACACGTCGACGGTTGCCGGGGTGATCTCGCGCACCGCGCTGGTAGCGCGTGGAGTGCTCTTGCGGCCTTGATGGTGCCGCTTGGACGGGCGTGTTGGCCGCGCGAAGGCGGCTTTCACGATGGCCTTGATGTAGCCCGGGTTGACGACGTTGGCGTCCTGGCCGTCAATCACCTGATAGTTCACGATCGGCAACGTGTGGAACACGAAGTTCCCGGTGGTCAGATCCTTGGCCTGGGCCGCGAAGTCGAGCAGGTTCCAGCCCGAGTCGGTGATCACGTACCGCCGGCCGACCGACAGCAGCGCGCTGAGCTTGCTCAGGTCGCTGAGTACCCCTTCGGTCCTGAGCTGGTGCATCACGGAGTCGATGAACGCCTGCTGACGGTGGGTACGATCCAGGTCGCCGTTGGGCAGGCCGTGGCGCTGCCGGACGAAGGCCAGCGCCTGCGCGGCGTTCAGGTGCTGGAATCCCGCGCGGAAGTTCGCGCCCGAGTAGCTGTCCTGAACCGGGTGATTGAGGCAGACCTGGACGCCGCCGAAGACTTTCGCCAGTTCGTAGAAGCCGTCCAGATTCACTTCGGCGAAGTGGTCGACGTGGACGCCGGTCAGCTTCTCCACGGTGGCCACCGCGGCGGCGCGGCCCGCTTCGTTGCCAAGGAACGCGACCCGGTCATAGCTCATGTTCGGGTACTTGGCGCGCAGCGTGCCTTCCTTGTAGAACAGGCTCACCCCGTAGGCCTGGTCGATCTTGCCGATCTGCTGCGGGCCTACGGTGTCGGCGAAGGTGACCCAGTCGTCGCGCGGGATCGAAAACCCGACGGCTCTCTTGCCGCCCGCGAACACGTGGATGAGGATCAGCGTGTTCGTAGCGTTGCCGCCCACCCCCTCGTACGCGATCCCCCGCCTGCTTCCGGCGTGCAGTTTGTTGAGGATGCTCTGCGGCAGGATGTTCCCATTCCAGTCCCGGCGGCTCTCAAGGCCCATCAGCAAGATGTTCTGCGGCCCGGTAGACGGACCGCTGACGATCGCGTTCGAGCCGCCGATGCCGCTGACGTCGCGGACGACAAGATACCCAAATCCGCTGACGACCAGCACGATCGCTGCGAGTACGCAAGCCAGCGGATAACCAACTCTGGCCACAGAACCTCACCACCGCTGCCCTGTCATCGCCGTATGCACCTCCGGCCGCCTGCCGCGTCCCCGCCGGGCGCGTCCCGCCGGGCGCGTCCCCGCCGGGCGGGCTTTGATGATGTCGGACTCCCCGGCTTGGCAGGGCTTAGTACCATAACGGCCACGGCCTGCTACCCGGTTCCCCAACCCGAATTACCCTAGCCTCACCACTGGACATTTCACGCCTGGAGGACGATGCACGCGCCACCACGGCAACAACCGCGCCCAGTGAGAACACGTCCACGAAGAACGCGCTGGGGCTCGATGCCCGCGCGTTCAGGTGTGTGGATCATCTCCTTGAGCGCCACGCTCGGGTTGATCGTTACCGTGGTCACGGGCCGCGGGCCGGGAAACCTTCTTGGCGCGTTCCTCATCGCGGGAACATTGACCGCCGCCATCGCGGTCCAGACCGAGGTCGTCCACGTGATCATCCCGGTGCCGGCGCTGGCCTTTCTCGCAGCCAGCCTGATCGCCGGACTCGTTCACGATCGAGCCAGCGATGCGACCCTCACCGCCCTTTCGGTCAGCGCGCTGCAGTGGATCGCCGGCGGCTTCCTTGCGATGACCGCCGCGACCCTCCTCGCGATCGCCCTCACCGCCGCGCGCCGACTCCGTGCCCGAGGCCCAGCGCCGGGGCGACGGCGCGGTTCCCGCGGCTCCCGCGGTTCAGGCACATGGGACTTCGACTGACTACTGGCGGCTACCCGGTTCAGCTGTGATCGTGAACGTCCACATTCTTTCTCCGTCGTGCCAGTTGTCGGTGGGAGCGAGTCCCGCTGCGGCGGCGACAGCGGCTGATGCCAGGTGACGCGGGTGAATGTGAGCGACGACGGTGCTGACTGACTGCTCCTGGAGCCATCCGACCAGCGCGCGAGCAGCTTCGGTGCCGAGGCCGCGCCCCTGCCAGCGGGTACCTATCACCCAGGCGACCTCGGCTGATGGCCGATCGCCGCCGACGCCGACGCCGACGCCGGACCCATCGTTGCCTGGACCGTGCCTGCCAGGCATCGCGGGCCGTGAAGCTGGATCACCCAGTTGCACCACGACACGGAAGGGTCAGGAGATCCGGCGACCCAGCGCTCGTAACGCGAGCGCAGGTCCGCAACGCTGGGCGGGGAGCCGCCAGTGAAGGCGTACAGATCGGGGTCGGCCAGCACATCGGCCATCTCGCCGGCGTGGCCAGCGCGCAACGGCACCAGCGTGAGCCGCCCGGCCCGGATGACGTCAGCGGCGATACTCACGTGGTCATCATGCGCCGGTAGTCCCGAAATCGTAGCGACGCCGCGATGGATCCCCGAATTCATCGCGATCGGGCCGCTCAGCGGCCCGATGGATTCCCGAATTCATACCCGTATTCCCGGATGAATGTGGCACTCCATCGTAAGAGCTGGGGCGGTGTCCCGGATGAATATGGCAATCCATCCGGGCCGGGACGGCACCGGCTGGATGGCATCGACTCCCAGCCGACCACCACTCGGTTCGCCGTGTGGCCTACCGGGCAGTGACGGTCCTGACAGCATCCTCGGCGTTGCATTTTCGACTGCGGAAGGGCTTTCTGATGGCTGGCAGGTCGCGCCTGCTGTTTCTGGCTGCTTTATCGCGAGAGAGGCTGGTTCAGGAATTTCAGGGCGACGGCGCCGCGGGTTGGCGTGGGCTGGCGTTACTGAGGTTGAACTGATCGCTTTGGCCGCGGCGCTGGCTTAAATCCCCGGTATGTCACCAGCTTCCGGTAACCAAGCTGGTACATGTAGGCAAGCAGCAGCTGAAGCTCGTTTTCCGCATCGCTTTCGAGGCGGCGGGCCAGCAGGATCGGGTCGTCTGCGGTGTACTTCCTGTTCGCACGCGTCGAAGGGTGATGTTGCAAATCATCGGCCAGCACGGCGGTCCGGACCGTGCCGAGCCGTGCCCGTTGTGCGATCGCGACCTTGTGCCTGATAGATCCGAGCCGGTTATCAAGATCATCGTGTTTCTGACGGTCTCTAACCTGGTTGGCCATCTGAATGTAGTAGTGGTCCGCCGCGTCATAGATCAGCTCCGGACTCGCGGCTACAGCCGCGGCCCGCTCGTCGCACCAATTCTGCATGTCGTCACCCATGCAGTCGTCTAGGCACCGCAACGGAACGGTGATGTTGGTAAGCATCGCCCGCAGCAGCGTGCTACCCCGCAGGCTCCGGCTCCGCTGCGAGGTTGACCGGCTCCCGAGCCACAGGCCGCCCGGAACTAGAACGCCGACGTACACCGCGCGCAGGTGATCGCTGACCGTGACCGCCGCCACGCCTAGGCCCGTGGCGGCTATCGCCGTCATCAGGACAACCGCCGTCGCCCACCACCGCGCGTGCGCCCCGAACGGATATCCGATCCCCCGGCAGCGGAGCAAAAGAAAGACATAGGCAGACGCCGCGGATATAACAAAGGTTCCGGCAGCTCCCGCAGTCCAGCTCGGCATGACCTACCCCCCGCACTACTTAGCAGCGCAACCATGATCGGACAAGACGATCTGGATAGTTATAAGATATTAGGCACTCAGAGCATCATCGTCCATAAATATTGGCGTAGCACGACTTCGATGCATCGCCTTCGGGTATTCGCAGGTCGCAGGCACGGCCGCGGCAGGACAGGCCGGACCGCGAGGAGGTTGCCGGCGTGGCCGGTTCCCTGCCGCGAACGACATCGCCGGCCGGGCGATGCTGTTCAGCGCGGGCAGCCAGCAGCAACGCCCGCCCGACGACGCCGGAGTGCGGACATCACGATTTAGTAAAAATTTGATAACGGAAGAGTTGCATGGGTTAGGTGAAGCTCGCTGTTTGGATACTTCCTTTAGGTATACCTATAGTCTTTGCTGGAACTAAGAGTCACCTGAGCCGCCGCTGCTGGGAGCTGGTCATGAACGTTCGACTAAGCAGATCGTCCGTCAAGCACGAGATCGACGACGCGACCGAGGACCAGCTAACAAGCCTGATCACGCAGGTCACAAACGAGATCAGCTGGTACATGTCAGAGCGTAAGCTGACGCGGGCTGACCTCGCCAGCCAGATGGGCGTCTCGCCCGGCCGGGTCAGCCAGGTCCTCTCGGGAGGCGAGAACCTCACGCTCCGGACGCTAGCCAGCCTCGCGGTCGCACTTGACGGGCAGTTCGAGCTAGAACTCAAACCGTGCAAGGCAGCGGAAGACGCCCACACCGCTAGCCACGCTGACAGCTAGCCACACCCACGGCAACTCCACCCAGCAGCGGGTATCTAGGGGCGGACTGACCGCGATCAGCGTAAAAGGGCATCCGGCGCCCCCGCCGCATGCCCTTTCCGTGCGCTAGCTGCTCAGTGGTGTCCGGCGGAGTTCAGGTTCCACAGGCGGGCTGGGCCCGCGGATTGGGTGGTGGCCAGGATCATGCCGTTAGGGCTGAGGGCCTCGACGAGGAACACCGGGTGACCCTTCGGCGCGATCGGGGGGCGAATCTGATGGTGGGTAGCCACGCTCCACTGCCGGATCGTCCCGTCGGTGTCGGTGGTGACCAGAGTCTTCCCGTCGGGGGTGAAGGCGACCCCGAATGCGGAGGTAGCGCCAGCGGACATGAGGGTGCCGATCTGGTGGTGGGTAGCCACGCTCAGCACCCTGGTAAAGCCGAACCCGGCACCCACGGTGGCCACAAGCTTGCCATCGGGGCTGAACGTCACCGTTACGACGCCGCTCGTGGCAAGTGGCTTGCCGGCCTGCCGTTGGGTGGCCACGCTCCATATCCGGGCAGAGCCGCCGGAACCCGTCGTGGCCAGGAGCCTGCCGTTGGGGCTGAACTCTACCGCCAGCACCGCGCCGCCGCCGGGCGTCATCGCCGCGCCGATCTCGCGGCGGGTGGCCACGTTCCACAGCCTGGCGCTGCCGCCGATGCCCGCGGTGGCTAGCGTCTTGCCGTTGGGGCTGAACGCCACCCCGAGCACCTGCGCATGGCTCACTCGGAACGGCGCGCCGACCTGGTGATGGGTGGCAGCGTTCCACAGGCGGGCGGTGCCGTCGGAGTCCGCGGTAGCTACGATCTTGCCGCTCGGGCTGAAGGCCACATCGTTTATCCGCTTGCCCTTGACCCTGATCGGCGCGCCGATCTGTCGTTGGGTGGCCACGTTCCACAGGCGGGCGGTGCCGTCGTTGTCCGCGGTAACCAGGATCTTGCCGTTTGGGCTGAAGGCCAGCTCAACTGGGCGATCGCCATAGCCTCCCATGCCGTCCGGCTGCTCGTGGCGCGGCGACGGACCGGTCGCGGGCAGGCCGAGATGGCCCATGATCGCCGGGACGGCAATGGCGACCGCGGCGACGACGGTAGCGCCGCCGGCCGCTCCGGCCCGGCGGCGGCGGAGGCTGACCCCTGCTCGCAGTGCGTTACGGGCGATGGGTCCGATCGGTGGTTCTCCAGCCATAGCGTCCTCCATGAGGGCTCGTAGTGATCGCTCGTCCATCTCAGGTGTCTTTCATCTCGCTGTGGTCGGCCACCAGCCAGTCGTCCGAGGTAGCACTCAGCGCTTCGCCGAGTACCAGCCGCAGCTTTGCCATCGCGCGGGTGCTTTGACTTCGCACGTTGCCCGGCGAGCAGCCGAGCATCGCCGCCACCTCGTCGACGCTCAGATCCGTCCAGAAGCGGAGCACCACCACCGCACGGGACTTGGGCGGCAGCGCGGCCAGGGCCGCGAGCACCACCAGCCGCGTCTCGAGGTCCGGGGTGCTTCCGGCGCGCTCGGGGAGTTGGCTGGTCAGCACTTCGACGGGCCGCTTGAGCCTCTTGTCGGCCAGGTAGCAATTGATCAGCGTCCGCGTCGCGTAGCTGTGTGCCGCATCATGTCGTCGGATTTTCCGCCATGAAACAAAGACCTTCGCCAACGCGCTCTGCGCCAGATCCTCGGCGGTATGCCAGTCACCGCACAGCAAGAACGCCGTGCGCCGCAGCCGCGGCGCCGCCGCCTCGGCGAACTCGACGAACTCCTCCGCGAACTTCACCCAGCAAACACCTTTCCCGCGCGATCATCCCGCCAGGCAAGCCTGGCCACACTCAAACAGATGCGTGCGGCATCGCGCCACGCTGCACGACGCGCGTAAGTTGGCTCCGTGACAGATAGCACCTGGCTGGACGCGACCGCGCAGGCCGAGCTGGTTCGGCGCGATGAGGCAAGCCCGCTTGAGCTGGTCGATGCCGCCATCTCCCGGATCGAGCACCTGAATCCCCAGCTCGATGCCGTGATCAGGACGAGATTCGAGCTGGCAAGGAAGGAAGCAGCCGGAGAACTGCCCGACGGGCCGTTCCGTGGCGTGCCGATCCTGTTCAAGGACATTGGCTGCATGGTCGCGGGGGAACCTACGGCATTCGGCATCGGTCCGCTGCGTGACCTGGCCTGGCCGGTGACGTCCTACCTCGCCCAGATGTTCCAGGCGGCCGGATTCGTCACCGTCGGCCGCACGAACGTGCCAGAGTTCGGCACCACGGTGACGACCGAGGCGATGAGCTTTCCCGCCGCCCGCAATCCGTGGAATCCTCGGCATTCGACTGGCGGCTCCTCCGGTGGCTCGGCAGCGGCGGTCGCCAGCGGCATGGTCCCGGTCGCTCACGCCAACGACGGCGGCGGGTCAATCCGGATCCCAGCCAGCGAGTGCGGGCTAGTGGGGCTCAAGCCCACTCGCGGGCGGGTGAGCCAGGGTCCGCTGACCGGCGAGGCGTGGGCAGGCGGCACCATTGACGGATCGCTGACCAGGACGGTTCGCGACGCCGCGGCCGTGCTCGACCTGATCAGCGACCGGATGCCAGGCGAGCCTTACTACGCTCCCGCACTGCCAAGGCCGCTGTCGCAGGAGGTCGGAGCAGATCCCGGCCGGCTCAAGATTGGCGTGGTCGACCATGCCCCCGACGAGCGGTTCGGCGACGATCCGCAGTGCCGTGCCGCCGTCGCCGGCGCCGCCCGGCTCCTTGAGTCGCTCGGCCACGAGGTGGAGCAGTCGGGACCGGGCGCGATGTTCGAGCCCGAGTTCACACGACACTTCACGGCGATCATCGCCGCCGACACCGAGGCGACGTTCCGCGCGTTCGAGGCGGCGCTTGGCCGCCCGATCAGCGACGCCGAGATCGAACCGCGCAACGCTGCCCACCGGCAGGCTGGCCGAGCGCTCGGCTCAGTTGAGTACCTGCAGGCCCGGCAGTGGATCGGGCAGTGGACGAGAAGAATGGCGAGCTGGTGGGACGACTTCGATCTGCTGGTCACGCCGACCCTTGGCGCACCGCCACCCGAGCTGGGCTGGTTCACCGCCGCCGGCCCCGAGGATGAAGGGCGGCGGATCGCCAGCTTCATCCCGTACACCGCGCAATTCAACATGACCGGCCAGCCGGCGGTGAGTCTGCCGTTGCACTGGACGCCGGACGACCTGCCCGTTGGCGTGCAACTGGTTGCCGCCTACGGCCGCGAGGACGTCCTCGTCAGGGTCGCCAGCCAGCTTGAGCAGGCCGCGCCGTGGGCTGACCGGCGGCCGCGCATCCACGCCGAGACCGTCTCCGGCCAGCGACGGCAGCGGCCTGATCGAGCGTGAAGAAGCCAGCCAGGTCCGCGAGGGCAGCGGGAACGATCCGGTAGGGCCGCCGACGCCTGTCATGAAGTCTTAATACTCCGCGGGTAGACCGATCGTCGTGATACGGAACCGGCAGTACACGTCAGGCCGTGCAGCTAGCCGACCAGGGATCCGACGGCGTTGGGGGCGACTGCGGCATCGCCCATGGTTCCGGGCCGTGGCCGGCCTGCTGGCCGTCTTCTTGTTCATGGTTTCGTGGTCGGTAGGCCACGCCCTGACCATGCCGGGCGGCGGCACGGTAACCGAACGACTCGCTGAGTGGGCTCGTGACCACTATCTGGGTCCGATCGTCACGCTCGGCGAGTGGCTCAGCTACCAGCCACCCAAGGTCGGCGGAAAACCATCGTTCCCGCTGACCAGCCAGGGACATGGTCGGGTCAGCGCAAGGCATCGGCGCCGGTCGATCCGCTTCGCTAATAATTCGTTCCCGCCTCCGGCACGGCTGGCGTCCTTCGCTGGCCGACCACTACCTGGTGAGGGTGCCTGGCGCGTGGCTGCGATGGTCCGCGGAGAGCCGGCCATCTACGTTACCTACCTGCGAGCGAGCCGTGTGTACTCCTCGTACGTCGCAGGGATTGCCGTATTGGACCAACGGCTGCTCCGGTTCGAGCTGCGGCCCGGTGCGGTGGATCCCGGGCCGGCTAAATGGAACGCGCTCCCCGAGATCGCGCCAGGAACCCGGCGCGGGCTCGTGGCGACCTTCAATGGCGGATTCAAGGTAAGCGCCAGCGATGGCGGCTTCTACCTGAACGGCGCGAGCGCGGGAACCCTGACCAGCGGCGTGGCATCTGAGGTCTATCACCGCGATGGACGCCTGACCATCGGCGTGTGGGGACAGACCGTGCACATGACTCCTGACGTGGTCGCGGTCCGGCAGAATCTGCACCTGATCGTGATCGACGGGCATATCCCTGATTCGGTCAATGCGAACATCGAAAGCACCTGGGGAGCGACGCTCGGAGGAGGGTACTACGTCTGGCGGTCAGGAGTCGGAATCACTGGATCGGGGCGGATCGTCTTTGTCTATGGGCCTGCCCTAGACGTACGTGAGCTAGCCAACCTGCTTCAGCGCGCAGGCGCGGTGACAGCCATGCAACTGGATATTAACCCGGAGTGGATGTCTTTCATGTACTACCAGTCGCGTCATCACCCGCAGGATCCGCACCCAGTCAACTTGCTGCCAACCCAGAGCCAGTCCGCGAGCCGCTACTACTCGGCATCGAGCCGTGACTTCACGGCGGTCTACGCGCGGTGACATACGTCCTGGAACAGCTAGCCTGACGATGAGCGGATCGGTCTCAAGTGAACGCGGGAGGCAAGACGTGCGGGTCCTGGTTGCCGAGGATGACCGCGGCCTCCGCGAGGTGCTGAGCCGGGGACTGAGGGAGAACGGTTATACCGTCGACGCGGTGCCAGACGGGGCTGTCGCGATGAGGTTCCTGCGTAGCTATGAGTACGCGATCGCCATACTTGACTGGCGCATGCCCGAGGTGTCCGGGCTCAACGTACTGAAATGGCTGCGTGGCCGCGAGACACCCACGGCTGTGCTCATGCTCACAGCTCGTGACGCCCACGCTGACCGAGTGGCCGGCCTGGATGCGGGCGCGGACGACTACCTGGTCAAACCATTCGACTTCGACGAATTGCTGGCACGGATGCGCGCCCTGCAACGTCGGCTGAACGCCACTCGCACACCGCAGTTGATTGTCGGCGATCTCCTGCTCGACCCCGCGACCCGGGAGGTGTGGGCAAGCGGCAGGCCCCTGTCTCTGACCGGCACAGAGCTGGGCATCCTGGAAGCTCTGATGCGACACACGCCCGCCGTCATGCGGCGGCAAGCGATCGCTCAGCATGTCTGGGACCACGAGGCCGACGCGATGGGCTCCAATACGATCGATGTCCACCTCGCCAGGCTCAGGGCAAAACTGGCGGGCGGCCAGGTCCGCATCCAGACAGTGCGGGGAATCGGGTTCCGCATCGTGGACGCATGACATCGAAGCACTGGCCGGCGGTCTTGGGTCACTGGCTGAAAGTGCCGGGCTCGGCCCACGCTGTCAGAGTCGCGATGGCCGCCAGCCTGCTAATCGGCCTCGTCTACGTTGGCAGCGTAGCGGTTCTCGATGTGGTTGCGGCCGCACGACTGGTCGCGGCCGTGGACGCCCGGCTGCGTGAGCGCCTCGCCGACGTTAACGCGGGCCATCCGTTCAGCCAATCGGGCAGCGATAACGATGCCGACGAGGCCCCTGTCTTCCTGTGGCTGGCCGAGCCGCCGCGGGGTCCGGTTGCACTCAGCCCGGGTGCGCCGCGGCTGTCGGCGGCGGAGAGCAGGGTGGCCGCCCTCAGCCGTCCGGTGACCATTAAGCTGCCTGGAGGACAATTCCGCGTCGCTTCCGTTCGCAGTGACGCGGGCTTTCTCTTGGCTGGCCAGAGCTTGGCCGAGCAGGGGCGCATCGAGGCCATACTTCGTAGCGGCGAAGTCCTGGCCGCGCCTGTGCTGTTCTTGGCGGTGTTCGTCAGCGCGCTGATCATCGGACTGCGCGCGCTTGCCCCGGTTGAGAGGTCGCGTCAGCGTCAGCTCGATTTCACTGCTGACGCGTCGCACGAGCTCCGGACTCCGCTCAGCGTCATCAGCGCTGAGACAGCGGTCGCGCTGGCCGCGGAGCGGAGCGCCACCGAATACCAAGCTACGCTCGGGCGAATTCAGAACGAGACAAAGCGCCTGCGGAGCATTGTCGAGGATCTGCTATGGCTGGCGCGATTTGATTCGGCGCCACCTCAGCCTAACTCTGAGCCGCTAGACCTCGCGACCGTCGCCCGCGAGTGCGCCGACCGTTTTTCCGCCGTTGCCCACGCCGGATCATTCACGATCTCACTGGAAGAAACTGACGGGAGCACCGAGCCGACGAGTATCAGCGCGCCAGCGGAATGGATCGCCCGGCTGGTCGGCGTTCTCGTTGACAACGCGTGCCGGTACGCGGGTGAGGCCGGCCAGGTACGGATCACGGTGTCGCAGCGCGGGAGCCGAGTCATGCTCGCCGTCGAGGATAGCGGCCCCGGCTTGACGGCCGAGCCCGAGGAGCGGCTATTTGACCGTTTTCATCGGTCGACTGGCGGCGGTGGAGGTGCCGGGCTTGGCCTAGCGATCGCGAACTCCATAGTGTCCAGCACGTCAGGGCAATGGCGAATCGGAAAATCCGCTCTTGGCGGCGCGCTGTTCGAGATTTCGTGGCGCAGATCACCCTAAACGACGAGCCGGTGCCTGCCTTTGCCAGTCAGGGCCACAGCGAGGCCAAGTACGCCGACATCGCGCATGGTCAGGTCGGACAAGCCTCCGGTGATCGTCAGGGTGACGACTATCTGCAACAGCAGAACGGCGGTTATCGCTGCCGCCAAACGGGGTGTGACACCCGCGATAAGTGCTACCGCAAGCACCAGGAGCAGCCAGCCATGGGTGAGGACCAGGACCGTTGCCAGGGCCGAGGTACTCGCGATGACAGGCACATAACCTGTCCACAGCGACGGCTGCACGAGTTCGTGATAACCGAACCAAGCCAGAACCAGGCCAAGCAAGATCCGGCCAGCGGTCGGCCCCCAGTCAACTGCGACGCGTTCGCAAGCTGCCACCGCCTGCCGGGTACGTGTATCGCCCTGATTCATCGCAGTATCCTGCCTGCGGCATTGGTGACAACCAGGGCGTCGTCACCGAGGTTGTAATCGGCATTGTTCGAGTCGTCACCCAGTGACGCCTCGACGACGTACACCTTGACGCCGCCCACGTACACCTGGGCCTGCGCCGGGGACTGGCCGACAACGCCCGCTACAACCCGGATGCCGCCAGTGGTACGACTCACCGAGATGGACAGGCCGGTCATCGCAGTCTTGGCAGCGGGGCTGGGTGGTCCAGGCCAGACCTCGTAGGAGTACTGCGCATAGGACTGAGATGCGAGCAGAGGCCCTATGCTGGCCGCGGCCGACGGGGAGGACGATGGAGTTCGGTGAGTACTGGCAACCGGTCCGGGCTGGCGGCTGGCCGGACTGGCGGTGCCAGTCGTGGCGGGCTTGGGCGATGCCGAAGCGTCAGATGCGGCCCGGCTGTGGCCGGCGATCTGCCCAGGCAGCGTCGTGCCGCTTCGCGCGGTCCAGCCGTGTACAGCAAGCACCAGGCCTACGGCTCCGGTGACGGCAAGAAGGGCCATCCCCCGCCAGCTCACCTGAGCGGCTTGGCTCCTGGTTACAGAAGATCGCCGTTCGGGTCGCGAGCGGCGCGAGTCAGTCATGAGCGTTCCGTCCCGCGGTGAGAGTCATTGACGAGCCGCCGCCTGCTGCCAATGCCATTTCCGGCAGAGCTGATTATCAGCATAATTGCTCGCAAGAGTCAGATTATCAGGGGTTTCATTAAGGCTTCATGAAGGAAGACAGTCAGCGCCTCGGCTGGCACCGCGCTAGCCTAACGTGGAGGCCATGAGACCACTAGGCACCGACCCCGCAGGTCCGGGCTTCGCCGACCGGGACGGCACTAGTGTGCTGGTCGTCGAAGACGACAACAGCATCGCCACGCAGCTAGTCCGCGGCCTGACCAGGGGCGGGTACCTGGTGAACCACGTTGAGACCGGCGGCGCGGCCCTCGCCAGGCGAGCGGCCGACGTCGTGCTTCTCGATCTGGGGCTGCCGGATGCTGACGGCGTGCAGGTGTGCCGCAAGCTGCGCGAGCGCTCGGACGCGGCCATCATCGTCATCACCGCCCAGGGCGAGGAACACGACCGGGTGATGGCGCTGGACGCCGGCGCCGATGACTATCTCGTCAAACCGTTCGGCCTAGCCGAACTGCTGGCTCGCATCCGTGCCGTGCTCAGACGGGTACGCCCTGCTGGCGAGACTGTCAGGCATGGCCCGCTCGCCATAGACCTTCGTACCCACCGCGTCACCGTGAACGGCCAGGAGATCGCGCTAACACCACGGGAGTTCGACATTCTTGAGTGCCTGGCCACGGATCCGGGCCGCGTCGTTACCAGGCAGGAGATCATGGAGACGGCTTGGGACGCGCACTGGTACGGACCGATGAAGGTGCTTGATGTCCATGTCGCCGCTTTGCGCAGGAAACTTGGTGTGCTTGGTCTGATTGACACCGTCTACGGCCGCGGGTTCAGGCTGGGCGAGGTTAAGTGACCCGCAGGATCGTACTCGCGGTCCTCGTCTTGATCACACTGGCGCTTGGAGCCGTCGGCGTGCCTCTCGGACTGCTGACCGCCGCTCAGGTTCGCCACGACTTCTCGGTCGAGACCAAGTCCACCGCCACGACTTTGGCCAACGTCGCCGAAGAGTGGCTGGGCGACCGCGCTGACGGCAAGGCACTGCGTCACCTTGTCGCCGGACTCGGCAAGAATGGCGACCTCATCTCGGTCTCTGATCAAACTGGAGCCCAGATCGTCGGAACGGCCAGAGTACCGGTAATCACAGCGGGACAGCGGGGCCGTGCGAGCACCGTGACGCAGCCGGCTGTTTACGGCCACGATGACTACATCCTGGTTATCGCGCCGATAGTCAAAGACAACGCGGGGAATGTCGGCACCGTCGCCCTGGCCAGGCCAACGACCTCAGTAGATCAGCGGATCGCCCTGACCTGGGCGCTCATCGCCAGCGTATCCGCGGCTAGCCTACTCGCGGCTGCGCTGGTAGCCATCAGCCTGGCGCGGTGGGTGCGAAGGCCGCTCGGAGCGCTGGAGAACGCCGCCCAGATTCTGGGCGATGGCGACCTCGGCGTCAGGTCACCGGCCCTGGCCGGGCCGCGCGAAGTGCGCACACTGGCGGCGAACTTCAATCAGATGGCCGCCAGGCTACAGGCCCTTGTGCATGGCCACCAGGCGACGATGGCGGACGTCTCCCACCAGCTCAGGACGCCGCTCGCCGCGCTACGGCTAAGACTTGAGCTGCTCGCGCAAGACAGCGACGACGCGACCACAGCCGAGCTGGCCGGAGCACAAGAGGAGATCGGCAGGCTATCCAGGCTCGTGAA
Organism: uncultured Actinomycetota bacterium; assembly: GCA_963769145.1. Lineage (GTDB taxonomy): Bacteria > Actinomycetota > Actinomycetes > Streptosporangiales > Streptosporangiaceae > Chersky-822. Next base: position 239,904 of record CAVYKS010000004.1, on the reverse strand, counting down.
CGGGATGCTGGCGGTCGCCAGCGCTGAGAACGTGACCACCGCGCCGGTGAACGTGCAGGTGGACGCTGTTATCACACGCAGGGTGGCGGCATGGCGCCCGGCGGCAGAGGAGCAGGAGATCTCCCTGACAACCCATGATTGCGAGCCCGTGCAGGCGCGCATCAACGACGGACAGCTTGAACAGATACTTGACAACCTGATCGCGAACGCCCTGGATGCCCTGGATGCCGGCGGGGTCGTCGCCATCAGAGCCAGCCTCGCCGACGACAGGGTCAAAGTCATCGTGGCCGACAACGGCCCGGGCATGACGACAGCACAGAAGCAGGTCGCGCTCCGGCGCTTCGCGACAAGCAGCGGCCGAGGCACCGGCCTAGGCCTGGCGATCGTAGACCGGCTGGCGGTATCGAGCGGAGGCTCGGCAATGCTGTCGGACACCGAGGGCGGGGGCCTCACCGTCACCATCGACTTGCCCGCGATACGACCCGCACGCGGCCTGCGGTGGATAGCGAACTCCGGGCGGACGGGGCATGCCCGGTCGGCAAGCCGCGACTAGCGTCAGCCCCAAAGACCCGCAGACATTTACTACTTCTTAGCGCTTCCTGAACCGATCCCGCACCAGTCGTTTCGCATGCTGGATCACGAAGATAACGCTTCGAAGGGACACCGCACATGCAACTTCCGACCCACGGTGCCTCCGCGCGTCGGGACAGCAACCTGCTGCGCATCAGAAAGTTGTCCTTGTGGATAACCGGCGGCGCGACGGCCGCTTCGGTAGGCCTCGGCGGTGCCTTCGCCTACGCGCTGCCCGGTCACTCACCTTCCCCGGCGCCACAACCGTCTGGTATCCACGCCCGCGCGGGCGGCGGCCACTCCCACCGCAGCCGGCTAGCCCCTCCGCATCACGCACCCGCACCAGCGCCAGCACAGAGTTCACCGGTCGTGGCCTCAGGCGGCTCGTGAGCTATGCTGACCGCCGCAGCCTCAGGCCCGAGCCCGCTCTGGTACGCGACCCGCGCCACCGGAGTAATGGCCCTTGTACTGCTGACTATCAGCGTCGTGCTCGGCATAGCAGGCGTCTCAAGGCTGGAATCCCGGCGGTGGCCGCGCATCATCACCGCTGGACTGCACAAGAACATCTCACTTCTCGTCGTGGCCTTCGTGATAATCCACGTACTGACGACCGTACTGGACAGCTTCGTCTCCATCAGCCCAGTGGCCGCGATCATCCCATTCGCGTCCAGCTATCGCACTTTCTGGCTCGGCCTCGGCGCGATCGCGTTCGATCTGATCCTCGCGCTGGTGGCCACGAGCCTGTTGCGTAGCCGACTTTCCTATCGGACGTGGCGCGGGGTGCACCTCCTGGCGTACGCGTCCTGGCCAATCGCACTGTGGCACGGGCTGGGCACGGGCACCGATACCAAGCTGTCTTGGCTGCTGGCGATCAACGTGCTGTGCGTGATCGCGGTCACCGGCGCGCTGGTGTGGCGATCGCAGCTGATGGCGGCCGGTACCTGGCGAACTGTGGCGGTAGCTACCGCCATCGCCCTTCCCATTGCGACGACCCTGCTGGCGATCGCGGGACCACTGCGCCCTGGCTGGGCGGCCCGAGCCGGCACCCCCGCCGCGCTGCTCGGACAGGGCCACACTTCGACCGCTGCCGCGCGCGCTTCCTGGATGCCCTTCGCCGGAGACCTGACAGTTGCTACATTCGCTGGCTCCGACCAAGAGGTCATCACAGTCCGGGCCCGGATCGCTGGCCGCATCACACGTGACCTGACCGTCATTCTGCGCGGAATCAAGGACGACGCGGGAATCGAGATGTCGGCCGGATCTGTGCGGATTACCTCGGCAACCGGCGGACCGTCCTGGGCAGGACCCGTGACCTCGCTCGACAATGCTCGTCTCACCGCCGTCCTGCACGGACCGGGCGGGGCAACTGAGCAGGCGCACCTGAGCTTGCGGATCAGCGGCCGCCGTGTCGCCGGCCAGGTACTGCTGGACCAGGAGACGCGCCGATGAACGGTCGCACCGGCTTGATGGTGAGGATCACAGCCGGATGGCAGAAATTGGACCGGGTAACCAACCTGCGCGAACACACCCACCGCTACGGCGTTCTGCCACCAATCCGCCACGGCCGGGTCGCCGGGCACGACCTGATCGAGCAGGTGGCTGCTGCTGGTCTGACCGGTCGGGGCGGGGCCGGATTCCCCGCCGCCACGAAGATGCACGCCGTCGCCGCCCGGCGCGGACCAGCCGTGCTGGTAGCTAACGGCATGGAGAGCGAGCCAGCCAGCGAGAAAGATCAAGCGCTGCTCTCGCGCGCGCCGCATCTGGTGCTGGACGGAATCGAGCTTGCGGCCGAAGCGGTCGGCGCGACAACCGCCCACCTGTGCCTGCCCCGAACCAGGAGCTGGCTCGTGGACCTGGTGCGAACGGCCGTCGACGAACGGCGCTCCGCCGGGATCGGCATGCATGTCGAAGTGCGCGAACTCCCGCACGGATACGTTTCAAGCGAGGAGACCTCTCTGGCGCACTGGCTGAACGCCGGGGAGGCGCTGCCCACTGCGACGCCTCCTCGCCCGTTCGAGCGCGGCGTCCACGGGCGGCCCACGCTCGTCAATAACGTCGAAACGCTCGCGCACATCGCGCTCATCGCCCGTTACGGCGCGGGCTGGTTCAGGGAAGCGGGACTCGCCGATGCGCCAGGCACTTTGCTCACGACGGCCACGGGCGCGTGCAGCCAGCCCGGGGTATTCGAGATCGCAGGCGGCACCCGAGTCGCAGACGTGCTCACGGCCGCCGGGACCAGGACAGACATCGAGGCCCTGCTCGTCGGCGGCTACTTCGGTAGCTGGCATCCGGTCGAGCACGTCTCCGACTTGCCGTTTAGCAAGGCAGGCCTCGGACGAGCAGGCGCGGCACCCGGGGCGGGGGTGCTCTTCGCTCTGCATCCGAACAGCTGCGGTCTAGCCGAAGCAGCACGAATCCTGCGCTATCTGGCCGATCAGAGCGCTCAGCAGTGCGGTCCGTGCATGTTCGGATTGCCAGCTATCGCTGATGATCTGACCCAATTGGCCGCAGGCCGACCCGAGGGCGACCCGCTGGACCGTCTGCACCGGCGATTCCGTCAGATATCCGGGCGCGGTGCCTGCCGCCATCCAGATGGCGCGGTCCGCATGGCGGCGTCGGCGCTATCGACGTTCGCCGCCGACGCACACGCACACGCACGCCGTCGCCGGTGTCTGGCGGCCCGACGGTGACGCTCAAGCTCGAAGTCAACCCCATCGCGTGCACCGGGCACGGACTGTGCGCCGACCTGCTCCCTGAAGCCATCGAACTCGATGAGTGGGGCTATCCCATGCTGGCCGACAACGTCCCGGTCCACCTTCGCGCTCATGCACGCCGCGCCGTCAGCACCTGCCCCGCGCTGGCGCTGCGCCTCACAAAGATCAGGAACGCTGGAAGGTGAACCTGCCACACCGGCCAAAGGCGCCGATCCACAAGTAGAGGGACGGCAGCACGAACAGGTTCAGCAGGGTGGATGTCAGCAGGCCGCCAAGGATCACTACCGCCATCGGGAACTCGATCTCCTGGCCGGGCCGGTCGCCGTACAGGACAAGCGGCACCAGTGCCAGCGCTGTGGCCAGCGCGGTCATCAGGATCGGCGACAGTCGTTCGCTCGCACCGCGCATTACTAGCCCGATGCCGAACGGCTCGCCCTCGCGCTCTTCCAGGTAGCGGAAATGGCTGATCAGGAGGATGCCGTTCCTGGCCGCTATGCCGAGCACGGTGAAGAAGCCGACAAGCGCGCCGAGCGTGATCGAGCCGAGGAACGCCCAGGCGGCGATGACGCCACCGACCAGCGCCGTTGGCAGGGTGAGGAATTCCAGGACCGACAGCCGCCAGCGGCCGAACGCCGCCTGCAGCAACAGAAGAATCAGCGCCAGCGCGGCGAGTCCATATTCCTCCAGCCGGTTCTGCGCGCTCGCTCGTTCGGTCGCCTCACCGAGCAGCTCAAGCCGGTAGCCGTGCGGTAGCTTGACGGTCGCCAGCGCGGCCTGGACTGAGGAGATGACCGAGCCGAGCGAGCGGCCGCTCACGTCGGCGTCCACCTCGGTCTGCCGCTGGCCGTTCTCGCGGTAGATCACGCTCGGGCTGGGCGCGATCACGATGGATGCCACCGCGCCGAGCGGCACCTGCCCGCCGCCGGGCGTGTCGATCGGCAGTTCGCGCAGCGTGGCCAGGTTAGCCCTAGCCGACGGGGTGCTCCAGGCCGAGACATTGATCGGCGCGCCATCGACGCGAAGTATCGCCACCGGCTCGCTCGCCATCATGATCGCTGTCGCCCGGCGCACTACGCCGGGCGACAAGCCGTAGCGCCGGGCGGCAGCGACGTTGACCGTCACGTCCGCCTCGGGAATGAACTCGAGCGGCGCCGGCTGGACGTCCACCAGCCCAGGTATATCCGCGAGCTTGCGCGCTATCTGGTAGGCGACGTTGGCAAGCGCGGCCAGTCCCGGCCCGTAGACCCTCACCGCGATGTCTTCGGTGGTGCCATTGGTTAGTACCTCGTCGATCCGTTCGTGCAGGTAGGTCTGCACGTCGCTGAACGCGCCCGGATGGCTTGCCGCTACCGCCCTGACCGCCGCGAGCGTCTTGGCGTAGTTGGCCTTCCGCGACACCGCGATCCAGTTCTCCGCGAAGTTGGTGCCGGAAATCTCCTCGCCGAGCAGCGCCTGGCCGACGTGGGCGCCGACGTGCGTGATCCCGGCAACGGCCTGCAGTTCATGCTGGACGTCGGTGACCTGCCGGTCTTCCTCCTGAACCGACGTTCCTGGCTTGGTGACGAAGTGCATGAGGAAATCGGGCTCTTTGAAGCTAGGGAACAAGTCAGATCCCAGCCGGGGATAAATCACGATGCCCGCGACGATGGCCAGCGCCGCCGCGGTCAGCGCGATCTTCGGCGCGGAGGCAACCGGTCGCAGCACGGCCGCGTAGCCGCGTTTGAGCAGCCGCATCAGCGGCGGGTCAGCCCGGCGGATCCGGGCGGGCCGCAGCAGCACCAGTCCTAGTGCCGGCGTCACCGTCAGTGCTACCGCCATGGACGCGAGCACCGCCAGGCTGTAGGCAACGGCCAGCGGCTCGAAGAACGCGCCCGTCAGCCCGCCGACCAGCATCACCGGGATGACAGCGACGATGTTGATCAGCGTCGCGTAGAAGATCGCGACCCGTACCTCAAGCGATGCGGCCAGCAGCAGATGGAGCGGGGTGACTGGCTGGCCCGCCGCGCGCCAGGCCCGCAACCGCCGCACGATGTTCTCCATGTCGACAATCGCGTCATCGACGACGACGCCGACCGCTACCGCGAAGCCCGCCAGGATCATCGTGTTGATCGTGGCGCCGTTCTCCTCAAACACGATCGCGGCCACGGCCAGCGAGAGCGGGATCGCCAGCATGCTGATCAGCGCTGCCCGCCACTGGAATAGGAACGCGAACAACACGAACACCACCAGGATGCAGCCGATGACCACCGACTCACCGAGGTTTCCGATGGCCTGCTCGATGAAGGTGGCCTGGCGGAAGATCTGCGTGTCGACGCGAATCCCCCGCAGCCCCGGTTCCAGCTCGCGCAGGGCGCTGAGGACTCCGCTGGTCACGTCCAGGGTGTTGGCGCCAGGAAACTTCTCGATCACCAGCATCTCGCCGGGTCCGCCGTCAATGACCGCGTCGCCGATAGCCGGCGGGTAGCCCCAGCCGACGCTGGCGACCTGGCCGATGCGCAGGAATCCGTTGCCTTGACGGGCGATTGGCACAGCGGCGACTTGGGCGGGCGTCATGATCGGCTGAATGTTCCGCAGGTACAAGCGCTCGGCCGGCGTCTCGAGGAAGCCCAGCGAGCCGACGGCTGACCCGGTGGTATAGCTGAGCTCACCGGTGTCGACCGCGTCAGCCGCGGTCGACATCACGTCGTCCAGCGAAGTGTGATGGGCCGCCATTTCCGCGGGGCTGATCTCGATCATGATCTGCTTGGGCTGGTCGCCCCAGATCGCCACGTTAGCCACGCCGGGCACCGCCATCAGCCGCGGCCTGATCGTCCAGTTCGCCATCGTCGACAGATCCAGCGGCGACAGCGTCGCCGATGTCAGGCCGATTTGCATAACGCGGCTGGTCGCCGACACGATCGGGTACATCTGCGGCGGGTCGCACCAGGTGGGCAGGCTCGGCGCGGTCGTCTGCAGACGTTCCTGCACGAGCTGCCGCGCATGCAATTCATCGGTGCCTGCCCGGAAGTACAGGAAGACCACCGAAAGCTGCGGCTCGGAATCGGACCGGACGTCGTAAACTCCGGGCACTCCTTGCAAAGCCGCCTCAAGCGGAACCGTGGTCAGCGCCTCGACTTCGGTTGGCGACAGGCCCAGGCAGGAGGTCTGGACTTCCACGGAGACCGGCGCGAACTCGGGGAACACGTCGATTTTCTGGTGGCCGACGGCCTGGGTTCCGAAGAACAACAAGACGCCGGCAAATCCGATGATTAGATAGCGGAAATTAAGACTCGTGGCAATGATCCAGCGCACGACTCACCTCGCTACCGGGCGGGTGCCGACGATCATGTCTCGACTCCGACCCCGCTTTGCACGCCGAGCAGTTCTTCGGCGCCTTGGACAACGACCACCGCGCTGGGCGAAAGGCCGCCGCTCAGCACAACCCGATCGCCGTTAATGCTGGCGACGGTCACGAACTGGCGCGTGTACACGAGCGCCGAGATCTTCGTATAGACAGCGGTCTGGCCGTTCGGCTCGTACAGCAATGCGCTGTACGGGACGACAACGCCGGTGCCCTGCCTCGTGACCGGCGCCACCTCGATGCCGATGCGCTGGGCACCGAGCGGAGTCAGGGCCACGCTGGGAACTTTGCCGGGGCCGACAAGCTCCATCCGGGCAGGCGGAAGCACCACGGGAGCGGCCGAGGTCGCCGGACCGCATCCGGACAGGACGCTCAGTGCGACAACCGCTATTCCGAGCTTGGCCGGTTCCGTCTTCAGGCACGCCACGGGCAGGACCAGCAGGTTCACACCGGTCGCGACGAGCAGACCGCAGGCGATCACGATCGCGGCGGGCCCGGCCAGCTCATTGCCAGCGACGTCGCCGATGACCATGAATGGCACGAGGAGCGCGATCGTGACCGCGGCCGAGGCGAGCGTGGGCAGAGTGCTCTCGGTGACCTCGGTGAGCAGCGGTGCTGTCTCCGCGCCGGCCACCTGCCGCCGCCGAATGCGGGCGGCGACCCCGGTGGCCTGGCGCAGCGAGATCGCGAGCACGCCCAGAAGCCCGGCGGCCGCACCGAGTGAGGCTGGTCCGATGGCGATCGCCACATCGGCGGCGGCGGCCATCGGCACCGCGACGGCCACCAGCACGATCGCTGTGAGGCGCCAGCTTCCGGTCGTGGCCTGGACCAGCAGCACGATCCCGAGCAGCGCGGCGAGCGCGCAGGTGGCGAGCGTGCCCCGCGACGTTGCCCCGCCCGCCGGAGTTCCCATCACCACGGCGTGATAGCCCAGCGGGAAGCTCATCGCCTGCAGCCTGCGGGTCAGCGTGGCGCTAGCGGTCGCGCCCGAGCCGCTGACCGGCGCGGTGACGTCCAGGAATGGCGACATTTGCTGGTGCTGTATGTCAGCCGGCTCAGCGGCGATGCTCACCGCGGCCACGTCACCCAGCGGCACCTGGCCGCCGTCGCCATTGCTTATCAGCATGTTCTGGATGCTCGTCAGGCTGGAGCGGACAGCCGGCTGGGCCCAGACGACGACATCGAACACCTTCTGTTGCTCGAAGAAGTTCCCGACGGTCAGCCCGGACAGCAAGGTGCCCGCTTCGCGGCGTACATCACCAGGTGACAGGCCTTCCGCCGCCGCCTTCGTCACGTCGACCTCGACATTGACAGTCGGCTGCTCGACCGGAAGCCCTACCATCGGCTGGATCAGCCCGGGAACCCGCGCGGTGATTGACCGCACCCGTCCGGCCAGCCCGGTCAGCACGGACAGATCGGGTCCGTAGACCCGGACCGTCACCACGTGCGATGACCCGGCCAGCACCCCGGACATAGCGTCTTGCTCGTAGGTGCTGACGCTGCCCCGCATGCCGGGCGTCTGGGTCACGATGGCCCGGACGCTTGCCATCGTCTGCGCGTAGTTGGCGTCCGGTTTCATGGTGACCCAGAGGTTGCCGGAGTAGGTGTTGTAAAGCTGGCTGGAGGAAACCGCCCGGCCCAAAGTCGCCGCGACATCCTGGACTCCTGGCAGCGCCAGCAGTTCGTTGCTGGCGAGTACGCAAATGCGGTCGAGTTCTGGCAGTGACATGCCGGGAGCCCCGTTCCAGCTGACCACGAGGTCGCGATCGGTGAACACCGGCTGGCCAGGGTGCAGTTGCGGCAGCAGCAAGGCCAGCCCGGCAAGAGCCGCCGCTCCAACCAGCGCCAGTACGGCGGTCGGCACGTTCAGCATTCCGCGCACCAGGCGGGCCAGCGCGGACCCGACCCGGCGGCTCACTGCCTGACCGCGCGGTCCTCGACGCGGCCAGGACATGAGCAGCGCGACGAACGCCGGACAGACGGTCAGTGCCACGATGAGCGAGACGATCACCGCGACGCCAAACGCCACGATCATCGGGTGCAAGAACTTCGCTGTCACGCCGATGGCGACGAAGATGGGCGCGGCGGCACCCAGCGCGGTCACCGTGGTAGCGGCGTAGGACCCGGCCTGTTCACCCGCCGGCTGGGCCGTGACCGCGCAGCAGCACCGGACCGCATCGTCGACCACGACCGCGAGCGCGAGCAGCAGGCCAAGCAGTACCAGCGAGTTGAAGCTGTACCCGAAGGCCCATAGCACCAGCGTGGCCGCGATCAATGACATCGACATGGCGGCGAGCGCCGCGACGGCGAGCCGGAAGCTGAGCAGCAGCGCGAGGAGCGCTAGCAATGCGAGTGCCGCCCCGATGAGGAGCGCCTGTCGTATGTTGTGCTCCGCGCTGGTCAGGTAGCTAGCCGGGCGGAACAGCGAGGTGCTCACCCGCACGCCGGTCATCGACGGCCTGAGCTGGGCCAGCGCCTGCTCGATGCCGGCGGTGAGGTGGGTCACGCTTGCGCCGGGAAGCTTCTCGATCACCAGCGCCAAGCCCGGCTTGCCCCCGATCAGGCCGGCGCCGATCAGCGGCTGGTTACCTTGGACGATGTCCGCGACTTGCCCGAGCAGGATCTGGCGGCGGCCCGTCACGCCGGTGACCGGCACCTGGGCGAGGGTGGCGGTCGTGCCCGATGGCAGGATGGGCCGGACCGTCAGCCGCTGATTCTGGTCCTCGATAAATCCGCCCGTCCCTGGCGTCGATCCCTGCAGGTAACTCAGCGGGGAGACCAGCTGGGAGTTGCCAGCCGCCGCGATCACCTGGGCCAAGCTGACGTGATTAGCGGCGAGCGTCGCCGGGTTGACCAGCACCTGAAGCTGACGGTCGGCCTGCCCGAAGGTGGCGACCTCGGCGACCCCGGCGACGCCGAGCAAGCGAGGGACGATGGTCCAGCGGGCAAGCACCGACAGATCGATCTGGCTCAGCGTTGCTGAAGTCAGGCCGATGATCATCGCGTTGCTCGTGGTGGAAAGCGGCTGCACGATGACCGGCGGCCTGGACACGTTGGGAAGCACAAAGGCCGACGTCAGCCTTTCCTGCACGAGCTGCCGAGCTTGATACACATTGGTGCCTGGCGCGAAGTGCAAGACAATTGACGACAAGCCAGGAATTGAATCGGAGGTGACATTGACCACGCCCATAATGCCTTCGAGCAACTCCTTCTCCAAAGGCGTAGTGACGAGCGTTTCAACCTCTTCCGCGGAAAGACCTGGCGCTTCGGCCTGAAGTTGGACCACCACTGGTGAGATCTCACCAAGCACGTCGACGGGCATGCCGGGCAGCCGGGCCAGCCCGACGATCATCAGGCCAGCGGCGAGGGCAACAAGCAGGAGACGGAACTTGACACTGGCCACGGTCAGCGCGGTCAGCACGTGTGGTTCACCCCCTGGAAATAAATTTCAAAACCTGCCGGACTCGAGCGGGCCACGTGCTTGCCGATGAGACGTGGCCCGCCCAGAGCCGGTGAATTACTGGCAGTCGACCTCGAAGCTGGTCGTCTTGCCGGAGGTATCGCCGTCCGAGCCGACCACGCTGATCGTCGCCATCCCCACCCCGGCAGCGCACTTGACCGTGAGAATGTTCGACGAGTCGGGTACGGAGCAACTCACCCCGGCGGTGTCACTGCTGCACGACTCGGCCTCGTACGCGGTGCCGGAGTACATCGTGATCTTCGTGCTCCCCGGACTCGTAATGCTGGTCACCGCCATGGAGCCGCAGTTCACGGTCGTCGAGGCAACCGGGGCGTCCTCGGACGGGTTGGCGGTAATGATGACACCACTGGCCGGGGTCGGGCTCAGGCACCAGTACTTGACGACGGACTGGGAGTCAAAGACCCCGCAGGCTACCTGGTCAGGTGCCGCTGACGTGCAGTCCTCGACCTCGCCGCCGACGTTGACCTGTCCTCCGGATCCCACCGTGGAGCTGACATTGAGCGGCGTACCGCCAGGGCAGTTGACGTCGAAGCTTGTCGACTTGCCGGCCACCTCAACTGGATCTGAGGCTTGCACCGTGACCGTGGCGGTCCCGGCCGGAATGCCTGGGCTGCAGGTGACGTCGACGGCGTTCGATGAGTCAGGGGTGGAGCAGCTGACCCCCGGCGTATTGGTGCTGCACGACTCGTTCTCGTACTCGCTGGTCGCGGTGAACAGCTGGACCCGAATGGTGCCGGGGAAGCCGACGGTGGGGGCGGGCCGGGGCGCGCAGTTGACGGTGACCGGGTTGGGCTGCGCGCTTTCCGACCGAGTGACGGTCAGCGCGACCCCTCCCGACGGGGTGGCACCCAGACACCAGTACTTGACCGTGGACGTCGAGTCCGGGACTCCGCACGCGACCTGGCTGGGCGCCGCCGACGTGCAGCCCTCGGCCTCGGCGCCGACATCGGCGAACCCGGAGTCTCCGACCGTTGAGTCGACGGTAACGGTCGAGTCGTGGTGAGCGGATACCGTTCCCGGCGTATTGACTGTCACGTTTCGTGCCGATGCCGAAAGCGAGAGCCCTAGCAGGGCCCCACCGACCGCGAGCACGCTGGCGGCGCCAGCTAGCCAGGCCCGGCGATGCGATGAATCCTGAGACATTGCTTTCCCCCCTTTTATTGACGTCTCTTTGTTTCAAGAGATCATCGTTGGGCAAACAATATCTCCGGCCTCAACGCGCCGCTCGCAAGCGATAAAACATTTCCGGCGCAGATTAGTTTTGAGCGACATTGTCAGCCGTCAAGCCATTTTCGCCTGCAAAAGCCGAGCTGGGCCTGGCCCGCTGATGCGGGCCAGGCCCAGAACTCCTGGCCTGCCGCGATGGCGACGGGCTGGCCGAGCTCCACCGTGATGTCCGCGGTGTCACCTGGCATCACCATCGACGCGGCACCGAGGTCGATCTCGCCGACGACGTCGGTGGTGCGGAAGAAGAACTACGGCCGGTAGCCACCGTAGAACGGCGTATGCCTGCCTCCTTCCTCCTTGGTCAGCGCGTACACACGGGCGGCGAAGCGGCGGCGGGCGGCCAGGCTCCCCGGCGCGGCCGCTACCTGGCCACGCCGCACGTCGCCGCCGACGTTATGCGGGGGTGTAAATGTCGCAGGGCTTTCCCGCCGTGTGGCGCCAGGGAGTGGTTCGGGGTGGATGGGTGGATGGGTGGATGGGTGGCTGGTGCCGCAGCGTCAGCCGGTGCGATGAATTCGGGAATCCATCGCGTCCGCGGCGTCCTCCGATGCGATGGATTCGGCAATCCAACCGGGAAAACGGGGATGGATTCGGCAACTCATCGCGGCGGCCGCCCGCACCACGCGGCCCAAGCCGCTCAGCCTGACCCCAGCGCTCCTGCCCCAGCATGCCCCAGCCTGACCCCAGCGCTCCAGCCCCAGCATGCCCCAGCCCCAGCGCCGGGACGACGATGGTGTGATAACGCCAGCGCCGGGACGACGATGGGCGTGGTTGAGCCCGGTGCGCTGGTCGACGCGGCGGAGCACCGATGCGCTCCTTAGTACCCGGTCGCTCGCACTTGCGAGGATTTCACCATTCATGCTGAGTCTTGACCATTTATTTAATCGTAACTGAATTCTGGCCCTTCCACGGCCATTGGTCAGGCACCATCGACACCGCGTTATTACCTGTGCTATGTATAGTCCACAACGTCAGCCAGCCGAAAAAGGTGCCCCTATGAGCGGCGGCCTACCGAGAAGGGCGTTTCTCGCCTCTGGAGCGTCGCTGGCAGGCGCCGGGTGGGCGACCGCCCTGGCGTCGCGTGCTGCCGCCGCGTCGGCTCCGGCCCCCCGCAAGAACCTCGCCCTGCGACGATCAGCGTTTCTCCCGCTGCTCGGCCAGAACTTCCGGATCGCTCACGCCCGGGGTTCGCTCATCGTCGTCTTGCACCAAGTCAGTGACCTCGACCCGACCGCCAAGTCCGGCGCTGAAGACCAGTTCTCCCTGATCTTCACCAGACGCGGGCTCCGGCCCGCCTTGTCCCAGGGGACCTACCCTGTCAGCCACCCCTGGCACGGCCAGATCTCGCTCTTTGTCGTCCCCGTCGACCGCTCGCCGACCACCCAGCACTATCAGGCCATTATCGACAGCCAATCCCGGCCGCGAAGGCAGGATTAACTCGGCTAAGCCTCACCTCCGGTCGTACCTGCCGTTCCCCCGGGAGGTTCAACAGCATCGCCGGCCCGGCGTTGCTGTTGGGACGCTCTTCTCGGCAACAACGTCGGCCCTGCGTTGTCGTTGGAGCAGCAGCTCCGGGTCGACGTTGCTGTTGGAATCGGGAGCTGAGCAGCAACGCCGGGACGACGTCGCGGATCTTCAAGAGCCTTTCAGGCTAAGTGGCCTTGCGCCCCATCGGCATCATCGGGCCGACGTTGTCGTTGGCTTCGGGGTTTCGGCGGTTGCCGGGACGGCGCAGCGTAAAGCGCGGCGATCCGGGGAAGGACGGACCCGGATCGGATTAGGAGGCTGGGACATTGAGCATCGGCGAAACGCTCGCCCGGGCGCGCCGTGATGCGGGCCTGAGCATCGCCGACATCAGTAGCCGGACACGCATCAAGCTGAGTGTCATCGACGACATCGAGCACGACGAATACTCGGCCTGTGGCGAGGACTTCCGAGCCCGCGACGCTATCGCGGCGATCGCGCGGGCTGTGGGCGTTGATGCCGGGCCGCTGATCGAGACCTACTATGCCACCCGACGGCCAGCCGGATGGATCGCCGCGAGATCATCCGAGCCAACCCTCGCGCCGCAGGCACCCGAGCCGCAGGCGGCCGAGCCGCAGGCGGCCCAGTCGCAGGCACCCGAGGAGTTAACGCCCCAGCACGATCCCGAGCCAGATCCGGCCAGCGCTGACACCCAGCCGATCCCGATAAGCCAGCCGATCCCGATAAGCCAGCCGATCAGTATGAGTCAGCCATCGGAGCCGGTCCCGGCCAGCGAACCAGCGCATACTTTCACCACCGGCGAGTCACCCGACCCGGTCACACCTGTCTGGACCGCCATCCCCGCAGGGGCATTCGGGCCGGCCCGGCAAGCAGTCGCCGACCAGCGCCCATTCGTCTGGATCGCGCTAGGCGGGGCTCTGCTCGCTGCCATCGTGCTCGGCGGCATCTTGCTCATCACGGGCACCAGCGGCCAGCCGACGCGGCACGCCATCGCCGCCAGGCCTCACCACATCGGTAGCGGCACCACCCACCCGGCCCAGCCACGGACGCGTACGGCCTCGCCCGCGGGCCGCCGGCCCGTGCATGCGCTAGTCCCGGCCAGCATCGCCGCGTTCGGCCCCGGCGGCGCCGGTCGGGGCGATAGCCCGCAACTGGCCAGTCAGGCCCTGGCAGGCAAGCCGGCAGCGCCCTGGCACAGCGCCTGGTACACCACATCGCACTTTGGGAACCTGCAGCCAGGCACCGGCCTGCTCCTGGATATGGGACGCACGGTCACCATAACGTCCGCCCGGATCGCGCTAGGCGACCACCCCGGCGCCGACCTCGCCCTGCGCATCGGCAACTCGCCGACCCTGGCCAGCCTGCCACCCGTCGCCCACGCCAACGACGCCGCAGGCGTAGTCCGGCTGAAAACAACGCCGACCCGAGGCCGCTACGTTCTGGTGTGGTTCACCAGGCTGCCACCAGACCAGGCTGGCACGTACCAAGTGTCCGTTTACGACATCAAGCTGCGCGGCTACGCGTGAACCCGTGTATCTAGAGCGATGCTCGCTCCCCTTCAGGCCGGCGGCGTTCAGTTGGCTTCCATCTTGTGCTTGAGTGCTGCCAGGTTGTCCGGCATCTCCTTGCGTGCCTGCGGGCGGATCAGCAGTGGTACCAGAATCTTGCCAATGCCGTGACCGGTGAAGTCGACGGTGATGGTCAGCCGGGAGCGGGAATCGCTGACCGGCTCGACCAGGACGTCCACGGCCGCCCGAATCGGACCGTCCAGGCCGCGGATGGCCCAGCTCCTGGGTGGGTCGATGCGGACAAGCTCAGAGGTGACCTGGCGGTCGGCACCGCCGATCCGCCGGGTCGTCAGGCAGCGCGAGCCCGCGGCCGGCGGACCGGCCCCGTCCGGACCGTCTATGTGCCCGTCTGCCACGCCTTTCTGCCACTCGCTGAACTGGGCCGGGTCGGTGGCGTAGGCGAAGACGTCGGCGGCCGGGCGTTGAACCTCGGTGCTGGCTGTGATCGCGGTCATGTCAGCGTGCCTCCTTATTGATCAGCACGGCGTAGCGGTCCAGGTACAACGGCCAGCCCTCCGGGCCAGCGACGCCGTCGGCGACCGCTTCCCATCCGGGACCATGCCGATCGAGGTGCCGGTGCTCTAGTTCCACCCGCGTGCGTTCCGGCGACTCCGCCCAGAACCGCACCTCGACCTCGCTGGTCCGGGCCGGGTCGGCCTCGATGGTCCACTGTGGACTGATATCCCAGCTGAACACCACCCGGTCCGGCGGCTCGAAGACCAGGATCCGGGCCCACCGGCACTCACTGCCATCCGCGGCCCGGTCGATGATGCTGCCGCCCACCCGGGCTTCGAACACCGTTCGGACGATCGGCGCGCCCAGCAAGTTGTGCTCGGGCGGCTTGAAGTCCCCGAACCTGCCGGTGAACACCGCGAATGCACGCTCGATCGGCGCGTCGACAACGATCTGCCTGTGCACCGTTACCGCCTCGGCCTGAGCCATCATTCCTCCTCGTCCTTCGCTTGCGCCGCCTCGGCGTAGCGGGCCAGCGCCCGCTGCCAGTAGGTGTCGAGCTGATCCCGCAACGCCGCCAGGGCCACCGGGTTCAGCCGGTAAATCCGGCGCGTGCCCGCAGCCACGTCCTCCACCAGGCCAGCGTCCTTGAGAATCTTCAGATGCTGGGACACCGCCGACCGGCTCACCGGCAACCCGGCCGCCAGTTCCCCGACCGCCCGAGGCCCGTCAGCCAGGCACGCCACGATCGCCCGCCGCGTGCCATCAGCTAGTGCACCCCACCCGTCACCATCTCGGTCAGCATCCACTAACCGTTAGCATTTCCTAACCAACGCCCAAAGTCAAACATGCTAAGCCCACCACCCCCGGTCAGGCCCAGTCGCTGATGGGCATCATCACCGATGACTGACATCAATCAGGCGACGCCAGCAGCGATCTCCGCGAGAAGGGGGCAAGGCTCATGGAGGACGAAGTGAATGTATCCACTGCCGGGAGCAGCGGGCAGATCGTGGTAGCCGGCGCGGGCTACGCCGGACTGCACGTCGTCTTGCGCCTGACGGCCAAGCTGCACCACAGCCCCAATATGGAGCTGACCCTGGTCGACCGGCACGACTACCACCAGGCGCTTACCGAACTGCCCCGGGTCGCGGGCGGCACCCGCGCTGCCGACGCGGTGCGCATTCCGCTCCAGGACACGCTGGCCAAGCGGGTCCGCTTCGTCCAGACCGAGATCAATGGTTTCGACCTGGCCGGCCAGCGGCTGCTCACGGGCGCTGGGCCGATCGGCTGGAAACGGCTGGTGCTGGCGCTCGGCAGCAGGCCCAACGACTTCGCCATCCCCGGACTCGCCCAGCGCGCGCTGTCGCTCTATTCGGCCAGCGACGCCGAGCAGGTATGGGCGGCGGCCACCAAAGCGGTCACGGCGGCCGCGGCCGCCACCGACCCTGAGCAGCAGCGGCATCTGGCGACCGTGGTAATCGGAGGCGGCGGCGCCACCGGCGTCGAGCTGGCCGGCGAGTTGGCCGAGATGCTGCCTGAGGTTGCCAGCGGTCACGGCCTGCCGCCCGACCGGCCCGCCGTGCAGCTTGTCGAGGCGGGCCCAACCATCCTGGCCGGCTCCTCACCGCAGCTGATCGGCAAGGCCACCCGTATCCTCTCTGACCTCGGGGTCCAGGTCCGCACCAACGCGAGGATCGCCGCCGCGACGGAAGAGGGCTTCCGGCTTACGGACGGCCAGCTAGTGCAGGGCGGCGTGTTCGTCTGGGCGGGCGGGCTGAAAGCACCCGCCCTTGTGGCCGATTCAGGGCTGCCGACCGGCCACAACGGCCGCGTCAAGGTCGACCGGTACCTGCGCGTACTGGACCATCCGGAGATCTACGTGGCCGGCGACCTTGCCTCGGTGGTGGATCCGCGCACCGGGCACGCGCTACCTCCACTGGCGCAGGTGGCGCTGGAAGAGGGCGAGACGGTGGCCAGAAACCTGGACGCGGAGCTGAACGGCAGCCCGCTGGAGGCGTTCACATTCCGCGACAAGGGGTTCGTCGTCTCGGTCGGGAGCCGCCGCGGGGTCGCCGACATCGCTGGCTTCACCAGCGGCGGGCGGCTGGCCCACCTGCTCAAAGACGCCATCGAGTGGGAGTACCGCCAGTCCGTCAGGCACCTGCGCGGCTGGGACGTGACAGCCGCGTTACCGCCGCATCCAGCAGGACCTGGTGTAGTTCACGCCGAAGCTGGTGAATGGCAGGCACCCCAGTGACTTCATGAAGCTGCTGAGCCTGCGTCGGCCTCCTGGCTTGTGCCGAGCGCACGCCCGGCCTGGTCGGCGAGAGTTACCGCAACCAGGCGCGCCTGCAGCGACGGCGCCGACCCCTCGGGGAGTTGCTCCCTCACTAGGTCAACGACCGTGAACGGCGATCTTTCCGTCCGGCTGAGCTCGGCGGTCTGGTGGATCAGCGCCAGGTAACCGGCGTCGGTGGCCGCCAGCTGCGATACGACCAGCCCTGTCACCAGCAGCAGGACAGCGGTCGTTACGTCTGACGAGCTGCGGATCGTGAAGCGGTAGTAGGGCAGCGTGAAGAAGAAGTCGAACCACGCGAAAGCCAGCACAGCGGCCAGGGCGCCAGCCACGCGGTTCCCGATGGCGGCAACCGCGACGACGACTACGACCAGGAGCAAAGCCACGTTAGTGTTCGACCAGCTCGCCCGGAAGGGCAGCAAGATCGCCGCAGTGGCCAAGGGCGCCGCGAAAGCAGCCGCGATCGCTGCCCGGCCGGGCGTCAGGTACCGGCCCAGGTACGGCATCAGGCCTCACCCTCCCCGAGTGGCACAAATAGGAACGTCTTGCCATCTTCGTTCCCGAGGGGGTGCGCAGGGAATACGGGTATACGGCATCCATGCGTCAACGCGGCGAGTCCTAACGGCATCCACGCACAGTGCGCCCGATGGAAACCTGGTCAGGCCGGACTGGTCGGTTACCCGGGGGCAGGTGCCGGGTAGGACCTGATGCCTGGCCCAGGGCACGGCGGCTGGGGAGCGCCCGCAGGCGGGCGGGCGGGAAGGAACGGGCGGGTCATCTGCAGTGAGAGTTCTCATCGCCGGGGCTTCGGGGTTTGTAGGTCGCCGGCTCGCTGTGGCGCTGGTCGCGGAGGGGCGCGAGGTGGCGGCGATGACGCGGCATCCGGACCGCTACCAGGGCGCTGGTGAGCCAGTGTTCGGCGATGTCCGTGACCGACCTGCGCTCATGGCCGCGATGGAGGGCTGTGAAGCAGCCTTTTACCTGGTCCACTCGCTCAGCGAGCGGGATTTCGCCCGAAAGGACGCTCGCGCGGCCCAGGATTTCGGGTCGGCGGCAGCTGAGGCCGGCGTTCGGCGGATCATCTATCTCGGTAGCCTGGGTGATGACCGGGATGTCCTGTCTGAGCATCTGCGCAGCCGACGGGAGGTTGAAAGGCTGCTCGGGGACGCCGGCGTTCCGGTCACCGTATTGCGGGCCGGAATTATCATCGGCGCCGGAGGCACGTCCTGGGAACTGACCCGCCAGCTTGTTGACCACCTGCCTGCCATGATCACTCCGAAGTGGGTTCACACCAGGACGCAGCCGATCGCGATCGGGGATGTCGTCCGCTACCTCACCGGGGTCCTTGCCCGCCCGGACACGACCGGGCGGCCGTTCGAGGTGGGCGGCCCCGAGGTCATGCGATATTGCGACATGCTGAAACGGGTCGCCGCCATCCGCGGGCGGCCGTTGCCGGTCGTGTCCGTCCCGATCCTTACTCCCCGGCTCTCATCGCTCTGGCTCACGCTGGTGACTGACGTTGACCCCACCACCGGCCGCTCCCTGATCGACTCGATGACCAACGAGGTCATCGTGCGCGATCCGGCTATCAGGCAGCTCATTCCTTTCCCGCTCACCGGCTATGACGACGCGGCCAGGGCAGCCCTCGCTGAACGGGACGAACAGCAGCCCGCAGGCTCCCGGTCCGATGGCGCCGGCGATGCGGCGTGAGACCTTCTCTGTCTCGACATCCGGGGCCAGGAGCGATCGGCAGGCACCTTCGGGACTAAGAAGGATGCCAATGACGTTTGGAAGCAGGCGGAGGTCGCGGTAAGGACCGGCAAGCAGGGCGATCCGAGCCGGGGTAAGCAAGCCTTCGAGACGTACGTCATGGAGAAGTGGCTCCCGCATCACCTGCTTGAGCCGGGGCGTGCCTCGGGCAGGCGGAGACGCTGAGCAACCTCGGAGCCGTGCGGCAGCTGACGGGTGACCTCGCAGGCGCGGCGCAGGTCGTGGACGAAGCCCTGCACATAGGCTCTGCTGCGGCAGGCACACCAGATATTCCAGCGGCTCAGCGCCGCCGAAACCCAGGACATCCTCGCCGAACTGGACTGATGGCTTCCCCGGATCGTGGCGGCATCAGCTATAGCGAGCGGCCCTCTGGAACGTCATCGGTGCGCCGTCACTGGCGGCATTGGCAGATGCGACGACAGGGCCTCGCCAGATGCCCGGCGTCTGACCTGCATCTTCTCGTAGCGGGGGCAGGATTTGAACCTGCGACCTCTGGGTTATGAGCACTGAACGGCACAGTTCAACCCGATCCGGTTGTCGCCGTCAGCGACAGAACGGTCAGCGCCGACGACGACGTGATCGTCGAGAGGCATCGACAAGAGAGGCGAACTGGGATGGCTCGATCACGGGACGGCCTCGCCACGACGACATGGTGGTGAGGTCAGCGTCGGCGGATACCAACAGGAAAGCTCCTACCTCCAGCGCCAGGTCCAGAACGCGGTTGTCTTCCCAGTCCGGGCAGTCCCCGACGACCTGCGGCGGATCAACTACCCCTCCCCCGGATGCCTCGGCGATCTCCACGAGTACAGCCAGATACTCGTCGACCTCGTCGTCGGGCATCTTGACCACGGAGGCAAGGACGCGGCCGGTATTAACCAGGATGTGCGGCGAAAGCCACAACGCGAACTCGGCTGCGTCGTTGACAACGCCCAGGCAATCAGCACTCGGATTACCCGAAGTCGGCCGCGGCGACGGCCAGCTCCGAAACGGCGACTCACCAGCCGCGATCGCCAGCACCAGCACGTTGACGTCGAACACGACCGGCACCGGAGCCGGACCAGGAACGCTCACCCGTTCCGCACCCCGTCCTTATACGCCCGCCGGACCCCAGACAGCAGCGACTCGTAATCCTGACCCGCCGCAGCCGCACGCTCCGCATTGCGTGCCTGAAGTTCACGCAGCCGTTCCGCACGCGCCAGCGACTCCATCACTGTCAACGTCGCACGCAGGTACGCCGACCGATTGCCGCCCCCGAAGTGCTCAACAAGACGATCCAGCCGCTCACGGTCTTCATCGGCGACCGCGAACCCGACAGTAGAAGTAGACACGCTCCCACTGTACCTGGACTGCATCTCCAGATGCAATCCGCTGCACTTACGATGCCGCGCTCGACGGCCGAGGGCTCGCCAACGGCCTTACGCCAAACCCAACCATCCTGCCGAGCTGTCACGCTTGCCTCGGTTAGATGTCTCGGTTAGATCTCCGCTGCCATCTTGCTGCCAGATAATCAAGACCCGAGCACCGCTTCCCGGCGATCGGGTCTCTGACCTGCACTTCCTGGTAGCGGGGCACGATTTGAAACCTGCGACCTCTGGGGTTATGAGACATACGACGTGCGACTCTGGCGTTTCGGCGCGTCCCTGCTGACCTGGGCAGAGTCTCGGGAGCGTTGCTGGGTGTCGCAGTGCGTTTCGCGCTGTCTCGCCGCGCGTCTCGTATCCCAAAATCGACAACGACCTCGGCACCCGGAGCTGATCTCCGCCACTGACCTTCACCGGGCCCGCCGGTGAGGCGGACCTTCGGGTTCTCGTACCGATCGCGGTGGCGTTCCCAGCGTTGCCGAGCAGCCCCGTCTTAAGATGCGGCAGACGGCAGCGATGTGACTGTACGTGCCGTCAAGGGCACTGGCTTCCTTGATCGTGAGATCAATCTGCTTATTCAGAGTCCCGATCACATACTCGGCTCGTTCATCACTAACCACGCACGGCGGTTCGGGCGGTGTTGTCCTGGTCCTGTCAGCACCTCGACCCCGCCGCCGCCCGTGTGTTCGGGCTGCTCGGCCTGCACCCCGGCCCCGGCTTCGTATGGCATGCATGACCTGCTCCGCAGCTACGCCGCCGGACAAGTCAGCCACGAGGACGCTGAACCAGTACGGCGGGCGGCGCTGACCGGCCTGTTCGATTACTACCTGGCCACCGCCGCCGCCGCGATGGACATCCTGTACCCGGCTGAGCAGTACCGCCGGCCCCGCGTCCCGCCATCTGCTTTCCCCGCCCCGCAACTGGCCGACCCCGCCGCCGCCCGTGCTTGGCTCGATGCCCACCGCGCCACCCTGGTCGCGGTGGCCGTGCACACCGCCGTCCATGGCTGGCCCGGCCACGCCACCGCCCTGGCCGCCAGCGTGCACCGCTACCTCGACATAGGCGGCCACTACCCTGACGCCATCACCATCCACAGCCGCGCGCGCCAGGCCGCCTGCCATGTCGGCGACCGCACCGCCGAAGCCCATGCGCTGACCAACCTCGGCAGCGTCGACTGGCGACTGGGCCACTACCAGCAGGCGCCGGCCACCACCAGGAGACGCTGGATCTGTTCCGCGAGGCCGGCGATCGGTACGACGAAGCCCGCGTGCTGGGCAGCCTCGGCAGCGTCGATGAGCGGCTTGGCCGCTACCGGCAGGCTGCCGACCGCCTCTAGCGGGCGCTGGCTATATTCCGCAAGACCGGCGACCGGTGCGGCGAAGCCCGCGCGCTGACCAGCCTCCGTGCCCTCGAAGAGCGGCTGGGCCACTACCAGCAGGCCGCTGACCGCCACCAGCAGGCGCTGGGCCTGTTCCGCGAGGTCGGCGACCGGGACGGGGAAGCCGAAGCACTCAACGGCCTTGGCGAAGCCTTGCTTGCCGTCTGCCAGCCCGGCCAGGCCCGCACCCAGCACACCGCCGCCTACGACCTGGCCAGCCAGACCGGCGACCCCTACCAGCAGGCCCGCGCCTGCAACGGCCTGGCCCGCGTAAGCCATGCCGTCGGCGACCTCGATCAGGCACGCGGCCACTGGGAGCACGCCCTCTCGCTCTATGACGACCTCGGCACCCCCGAAGCTGACACCGTCCGCTCCCACCTGGCAGAACTCGGCCCGGACAACCCACCCTCGCCGACCAGCGAATGACGCCCCGCGCCATCCGGCAGCATTAGCGCCGCCTGCGCGACAACCAGATACGGCGGCAATATGCCGACTCCGCGTGGCGGGAATGTCAGCAATCTGCCCGGAGCAGTAACCGCACCGCTGGCACGGCCAAGCCCACCGACGGAACACTGATCAATCCGGGCCTCTGCTACGCAGCCGAGACACTCTGCCGCAAGTAGCCGATCCATGCCAACTCCTGCCGCCCGTCAACGTTTGTCTCCACGTCAAATGACGGTCAAATGATCAAGGCCTGGCCTCCGCCAACCGCAGACCAGACCCTTGACCTGCCGCTACCTTCGTAGCCCCGACTGGATAACCGACGCTGCCGCTTTGAAGGGCGAAGCCGCCTGCGGCCATCCGGGCCATGTCCCGGCTGAGCCCATGCCAGAGCCCGACCAACTCGCCCGCTGACGTGCCCACGGGCGTCAACCATGTTCAAGTAGGCGACGTCCGACTTGCCTCGGCAGTGCCGATCTCCACCGGTCTTTGGCGCTGCGTACCGTTCTCCGGGCCAGATCCTGCCGCCACCGTGCTGCCACAAAGATGCGGCGACGGGCGCTGATCGCGGGCCGACCTACAGGTTAAGCGAGCGATACCCACGGCGTTATGGGCTGATTCGCGCTGGCAGCAGAGCGAGCCACACCTTGGGCCAGCAGGGGGGCGCCAAGCCTAAACGTGAACCTGGACACTGTGAAACGTGAAGACCTCATGGTCGGGATGGCGGGATTCGAACCCGCGGCTTCCTGCTCCCAAAGCAGGCGCGCTAACCAAGCTGCGCCACATCCCGTTCGCACCCGAAGCTTATACCGTGCGAGCTGGCTGTCGTGCACCTCGCATGCACCCGCCGTCAGGCTGACCCTGGGTCCGAAGAGGCCAGCGATATTCCGCGGATCAGCCGCGCGCAAACCGCGTCGTCCGCGCCCGAGCAACCCGGTACGCTACGCATAGCGCGCAGGCGCTGCGCGGGCGTAGCTCAATGGTAGAGCCCCAGCCTTCCAAGCTGGTCATGAGGGTTCGATTCCCTTCGCCCGCTCCGATTCCGATGCAAAACCCCAGGTCAGGGCAATAATCCCATTCTCGGATGGCGTCAGGACGCCTGTCGGCTCGACGCCGTGCCCGTTGCGTGCCCGATCCCCCGCTGGTTCGTGCCCGCTGCCGCGCCTGCGTGAGCATCTTGCCCATGCCCGCCGCGATGGCTTCGTCCCGCTCTCGCGTGGCGTGCTGGTAGATCAGCGCGGCCCGCGCGGACGAGTGGCCCATGCGCTCCATCAGCTCGCGCAGGCTCGCACCTTGGCCCGCCGCCATCGTGTTGCCGGTATGTCTCAGGTCGTGAAAATGCAGGTCAGGCAGGCCATCGTGTTGCGCACCTTGGTCCAGGTGCGGCGAAAGTTGGACCGGCGAAGCCTGCCGCCCTTCGGCCCGACGAACACTAACCCGTCCTCCCCGGCGTCACTCGGCAAGCTGCCCAGCAACGCTGGGGCCGTTGAGCCGTCCGCATAGGTCTAGTGGACCAATGAAGCGCGTCCGCCGCGCAGTGACCGTTATTGGTGCACGCTCTTTCAAATCGACTTGCAAGTCTCAGCGTCAGCTTGCGGCTAGAGCGAAGTCGCGCCTTGCTGCGCATCCTTCGGTGACTGGGCAGGCTCTTTACGGACGTAAAACTTTACACCGCCAGCGATCGTCTCGCCGCTTGGAAGGTCAGCTTCCACTTTAATGTTGTATTCACCGTACTCTGAGAGAGTAAGTATCATTTCAGCAGGAAGATCTACGACTTGCGGAAGACCAGGCCATATTGGCTGGTTGAAAATCGCCGGAGTATTCACGGCGCTATCAACCTTACCTGAAGGATTCACGGCAGAAATTCTGAAATTTAGCCTATCACCAGGCTTGACAGATTTCTCACCTTCACTGCCATCTTCTATGAAATGGGCAAGAACTGCACGTTTCGCTGTGGCTGGCAGGTCGGGTGCTACTATAATATTTTGCCCTAGACCTATGACCGTGACCGCGGACTTCGAGTCCGTTCCCAGTCCTTCCGCAAGGATTACCCATTCAAGTTTCATGGAGTCTCCACATTCCGCTTCAGGTCAATGACGATGGCGTTATTGGGCGGGTCCGCAGACGCATACAGGACCGCCGATCTCGTAGAAGAAACTGCCGCTTCAGTGACTCCTTGCGCAGAAAGTAGCCGAAATGACTCATTCCAGAACGACGACCTTACGGTGGGAGCCGATGGAATTTGCAGCCAATTGGCAAGCTGGCCCACGCGAAGAGTTGGCAATAGAGATGTCACCAGGATGGCATTAACCCGTACTTCCCATGTATCCCAGCTCGTACTTTGACGAGCTTGCATTTCCGCCGTACGGCCTTCCCTGGCAGCTTGCCGCAGCTCACCGTATTGGTACAGTTGTAGATCCGCTTCAAAGCCAAGTTCGTACAGATATTCGGCAAGCGTGCTAATTCTCACGTTCCCATCTCCGCGGAATACCTGACTAACGGCAGACCGCCTCACTCGCAATCGCTTTGCAAGTGCACTCTGAGTCGTCAAGTCCGACATCGAGAGAGCCTTGTCTAGACAACGGAGTACGGCACGCTCAAACGAGCGCGAGCCAGTGCTCGGCCACCACCTGGGCTCGTAGCAAAACTTTCGTATAGACTCATCCTGCGCCTCCGTCAGTCGACTGCGTCCATCCTCTGTCGTAGCGCATTACCGCGAGCGCTTTCCTTATTTCCTTAGGCGGGGTTTTCTGTGAATTCTTATCGAATCCGCTGGTCAAGCGGATCACATTCCCGTGCGAAGCATCCACTACATAGTAGAACGGCAACCGTGAAGCTGGCGTTTTAATTTCCCAGATATCGTCAGTCAAGTAATTCAGTTCTAGAGGTATTCTTAGCGAGCCATCGTTCGCAAATGCGTCGAACCGCACAAGGATATCCGCGAGCCTCTGTTGGTTACGTCCTCTGGGACCCCGCGCTTTCTCCAGTTTGTGCAAATATTCCTCAACTGGCTGTTCTTCGCTCTTGCCAACAGCGGCCTCGATTGTTAGATATCTACCCCTTTCGTAGCATATGCGCCCACAGTGTTCGCAACTGGAACGCGGTAGAAGCTGTACAGTCATGACTGTACCTCCCGGGCAACCAAGAACCACGAGGTAGGTGAGATGGGGATCGCGGTCCGCCTAGCAGCCTGTTTCGGCTGATTGAGCAAGGCTCTACACAGGCGTGCCGTCTCAGATGGAGTCGTAACCTTAAGCTAGAGCTGACAGGCCAGGTGGGGCATCCGTGATCGTACCGCACGGCGAGGCAGTTCTCGACACTCCAAGACCTGCGCCAGCACCAGGTAGGCTTTCAGCACCCACGGCCCTAGCCGGGGGAAGTCTTGGTTTAAGTCCGAGGCTGCCGGAGTGCTGGGTTGTGCTCGTCCTGTCGGTCGTCGTGATCAAGTGTGATCTGATCAAGGCCCTGAAGGAGGTGGTGCGGATGATCGTAGCCAAGCTCGACAGTTTCTTGGTTGGGGTCTTCGTCGCGGTAGCTGGAGTAATGGCTAGCTCGTCCCCCGCCTAGGGATCGTGGTTCTTTCGAGGCGCGCACGAAGGTGAGCATCGTGCCACATACGTGCCACACGCCAAGGTGACCAGCGGTCAGTCACGGTGATTCGCGGGCAAAGACGCCCGCCTGACCTGCATCGACGTTTCCGCTGGTCACCGGGCGTGGCGTGCTACCGATCTTCCAAGCTGGTCATGAGGGTTCGATTCCCTTCACTGGTCAGGCGGGCCCGTGCCACAGATGTGCCTCGCTGAGAGAGCACAATGTAGGCTAGGCCGCCGCGCAGGTCATGCGGCTACGAGTTCATCGCCGAAGTCGATGACGACCCTACGCCGGCCGCCGATGGCCTTGGCGTAGCGGTCCGGGACATCAATGCTAGGCACTTCACCTCGCTTGATCTGCGACACGCGATCGACACTGACGTCCGTCGCCGCCATGCCATCACGCTGCGTCAGACTGCGGCCCTTACGAGCCTGCGCAAGTCAAGGCCCTTCAACTCTGACAGCAACCGGGTCTTCAGCCACTCGTTCTCGGCACGAGCGTCAGCGTCGTACAGCTTCTCGTAGAGGTCTTCCCAGCTCATCACACCGGTCCCATTTCATATTGGGAATCGCGCGATAACGGCGGTCTAAGTTGTCGGTAGACCCAACCGCGTCGGATCGGATCCCAGGACTCAGAATCGTCTACGAATCCGCTCAGGATTGGTTCCGCGAACCTTCGGAGTGCATCAAGGGCGTCGCCGAAGTCTTCGGGCAAGCTATCTGTGAGTTGTAGCTTTCGGCGCCACGTCGCCCATCGCGGCTGGCCGATTTCCGCATATCCGTCGAGGGCATCCTCCAGACCCGAGAGCTCAACGCGCCGGTGGCTCGCCACAGCATGCAACGCTTGGCGTAGTTCCTTCGCACGGAAGATATGATGCTCGGTGAGCTGGTACACGTCGCCAAAGTCTCGCCATCGGGTACTTGCAGGACCGCGCTGGAGCGCCGTGACGACCTTCTCGGCAAGCACCATCTCTAGAGGGTAGCCTTGAAGTCTTATTGGTGTTTGTTCCAGCAGCCTGGGCAGGGAGATCTCGGTCGGCGCCGGCAAGATTGGGTCGCCGACGTTGACATCGACATGAAAGGTTTCCTTTGCCGTCGCCAGCCTAGCAACGAGCCGGACCCTTACTCCGCTGTATTCGTCATCCTCCCGAATCGTTTCAGCCCTTACATCGTCCAAGTCGAACGCGAGTCCATCATCCAGTTGGGTCGGCAGGACTGTGGAGGCAACTTCCGCGACTAACTGTCGTACGGATTCAACTTCGTTCGAAACCTGAACTCCCGCGAAGTCGACGTCGGTGGTTGGCCTACGCAACTGGTAGGCCGCAAGCAGCACTCCTCCCTTAAGTACAAGCTTATTGGCGTGCTGAGAGTTGACAAGGCGAAGCAGGAAACCTTCGAGCGCATACAACTTCAGATACTCAGCAGTGGTGCGGCCTTCGTCCCTTGCTTTTCTCTGCAACGCTAGGAACGCCCGTCCGTCGGCGGTCGCCTTGGTCGGTTTTGGAATCGTTGCTCTCCCATTCGAGTTGTTGACGACAGGACATGTGGCACATCTGTCATGACAGGATCTGGAGCGCGTTCAGAACGGCCTTCCTTGCTGCCGGGAAGTCCTTTGTTATCCGCATCACGTCAGCCGGTCTACCGCCATGACGCAGCCAACGCCTCAGCGCCTCGTTCGCGACGTCCGGCCCGACCTCATACCTAAGCCTGTATGCATCGACGATGCTACGGGGCGCATCGTACAGACCGAGAGTGTGTCTTTCATCAACACGTAGTTTCTCTCGGCCAACATCGAAGGTGGAGACGTCGAATTGATGCCAGTTCACAGGGGCAGAGACGACCGGCTGCCAGACTCCCCGAGGCACGGCGACGTCATGAACAGATGGAATGATGTCAGTCAGTTCGTGTCGAGCAAGCGCCGAAAGCAGGCACAAGGTTGGCCTATGCGCTTTCGCTGCGATCTCGACTAGGTCGTAGTCAGCCGGCTCGCCGTCGGTGCGGCGGTACAAACCACGCCCGACTCGTTCCACCGAGCCTGATGCAAGCATCTCTTGAAGCCGACGGCGCGTAACGCCTCGCCGCTCAGCTTCACCGGCGGTGAATGTAGCAGGCAGATCGCCGCTTGTGATCCTGATCACCTCCTAGCTTGTACGTAATCCTACTCAGACCAGGCTCTGCTGAACAGGTTTGCGTACGAGCTGAAATCAAGTACGGATTCCTTGTCAGGTCATCTACGCCTGGTGAGGAATCCGTACGCCAGGGTTGACTAGAAGACCAACCTATTAGTTGCTGGACACCCAGTTGCGGCTGGTAGCTACTAGATTCACCCGTTTGCCTGGATCGTGACCCGCCTAGACAGATCCACCGTGCCACATACGTGCCACACGCCAGGGTGACCAGCGGTCAGTCACGGTGGCTCACGAGCATGAGCATCTGCCTGGCCTGCACCTGCGTTTCCGCTGGTCATCTGGCGTGGCGTGCTACCGATCTTCCAAGCTGGTCATGAGGTTCGATTCCCTTCGCCCGCTCTCGGAGGCTACGGCTGATCAGGTATCAAGCCTGACGTGCTGGATGCTGATCTCTTGCCCCTCGTGCACGGTAACCGTGTACCAGATAGTCACGTCGTCTGCGGCCAGATGCAGCTCGTAGGCGCCGGGCAGAGGATCGAGCGGGAACGGGTCGGCGAGAGTCGGGACGGGCTCGTCTAGCAGGTGGAAGATCGTGCGCTGAACCGTCCACCGCAGCGGCTGCGGCAAGGCTTCGATTTCCTGCCACGACCGTCCAGGGAAGCGACAAGGCGGTCACTCATGGATTCCCCACGCCTCGGCCAGTTGACCACGAGTGAACATGGGCGCGCCGTCGTCTAGGAAGTGGTCACCGTGAATACGCGTCCGGGCCACGCCACGTCCAACCTCACGCCGAAGTCGCCTCAGCTCGGTTTCCGCGCCTCAAGCTCGGCACGCTCATCTCGGCGGCCTCAGCGTTCACGTGAAGCTCCCTCAGCTCGGTCTTCTGAAGAGACTTCAGTGCAACCAGCGTGCCCGTAACCCATTAGTAACTATACGTAGCGACTGTCCGCGCGACCTTGTCCGAAAAATGGGATGTTCCGTGGGCAGGCGGCAGCAGCCGACGGCGCGGAGCGGTGCTGCCTGGGGCGTGGCGGCCGCGGGTCTACCAGGAAGACGGGACCAGCCCAGGACTACGAGTTCAACAGGTCGCGGAACTGGAGCAGCCACGAACTCGCAGCCCGGAGCCATGATCGAATCGAGACCGATGGGCCGCGTAGGCTTGGTTCATGACCCGGTATCAGGATAAATACCATGAGTCCGGTCTTGCTGCTCAGGTAGATAACATCCGGAAAACGGCCCAGCGTTTCGATGAAACAACGCTTGCGGCAGCAGACAGTATCCGCGACGGGGAGAAGCGTTTCCTTGAGAGTGCCAGCGACGCCGAGAAGCGTTCCGCTGAAGCAATGTTTGACACGGCCAGTGCCGCTGCTCCTCACGCTCCGCGCCTCGTTACACTGCTAAGCAACCTTGACGGGTTACCAGCCACGATTCAAGGTGCGCTCCCAGATCTGGTAAATGACTCCAACATCGCCAGGATCATCGACGCATTGCGGCCCATCGAGAACGAACTGAACAGCTACCTTGCAGATCCAGATGCCATCCGCCTTGCTGATGCGCTCGACACCGGGCTTCAGAACTTCCACCAAGCACTGCGGCGCAGCTTTGGCTACTGGCAAACGGTCCGAGACCGAGGCCCCGAGGTTGTGGCGGACCTGGACCTCCGCTCGGAGCGGCGCCACACATTCGCGAGTAAGTTGCTAAGAGTCCTGGAGGCTTGGGTCCTCGGCTCCGCGGCCGAGTTGCGGGGATCCCTGGGTTCCGGCACCGCTGACGACTACAGCGACATCGACATCTCCTGGGTGGTGCCCGATGATAGCTTCACGGAAGCCGTCGATACCCTGGGCGCGGCCCTCAGCCGCGCCGCCGCAGTGTTGTCGCTGCGCACCGATCCGGAGTTCGCCCGCTCGGCCCGGCGGCGCCTCGTCTTCGCGCGTCTCTACGGCATGCCGCTGTTCTGGCGGGTCGACATTGATATCCGCGCCCGCTCGGTCGCTGCCGATGATCTCTACGATGCCGACAACCTGGACGCCCGCAGCGATACGGGATGGTCCGGTCCCGCTAGCGCAATCGAGAATGCCATCGCGGCCATCAAGGCGGCGGTCCGCGGCCAGGCGGACGCCGCTGACGGTCTGCTTTGCGGCGGCTTCGAGCGGATCGGGCGCAACCCAGAACATACCGACGATCTGGCCCATGCAATCACCAGCCTCGCTGATGCGTGCGCCACCCAGGAATCCAGTCTGACGAACATGGCCGCCGAAGTGCACCAGGTCGTGGACCGCCTCCTCCGATCCGCTCGGCCCGGAAATGGATCGCATCCCGAGCCGTGACCCCGGGCGTGCCACACGCCAGGCAGGGACCACAGTGGGCTGCGGACGCGTAGCGGAATCAGGATCAGATCCAAGGAGGTGCGATGGCCATCGAGGTGCTTTCTGCCGTCGGGCGCTGGGACCACTTCGCGTCGCTGCTTGCGCAGAGCGGGTGCGTGTGCATGGCGTACCGGAATTCCAGTCTCGACACGTTTGGCCGCCTTGAGCACATGCGCAACTTGTGCGAGCGCGAGCCTGGTCCGGGAGTTCTCGCGTTCGTGGACGGCGAGGTTGCTGGCTGGTGCTCGATCGCACCGAAAGGCACGTATCGTGCCCTCGTCAACTCTCGTACCATCCCGCATGTTGATGACGCGGAGGCTTGGTCGGCGGTCTGCTTCAGGGTGCGATCGGGGTTCCGGCGCCGGGGGCTGATGCACGACCTGCTGGATGGCGCGATTGAGCACGCGCAGGCCAGCGGAGCAATGGTGATTGAAGGTTACCCGGTGGACCCCGAAGGCGATCGCGTCGACCAGGCTGCCGCGTATGTGGGGACGGTTGGCCTGTTCGAGGCACACGGATTCGAGCGCGTAATGCTGACGGCCGGCCGAAGTGGAGGCAAGCGGCGTTGGCTTGTCCACCGAAGACTCACCTGATCTGGCAGGCGACGTAGCGACTATCGCCTGGCGGCTGTGGCACCTCATCGAAAACTATGGAGGGAAACGGAATTCGCAGTGGCTAGGACTGGAGCGACCGCCCGGCGGGTTTGAAAGGGATGACCCGGCACCGCCAACCGCGGCGGAAGCCATTGCCGTCTTGGCCCGTGCGCACGCTTTCTGGCGGGACCTACTCCAGGAACTGCCCGCAGCTTCCTGGGCGGAGCCGCTGGGCCCAGTCGCTCACGAGTACGCCGAGAGTGACAAGGCCGCGCTCGTGCTCCACCACCTCGACGAGCAGATCCGCCACGGGGCCGAACTCGGCGTCCTACGTGACCTATACCTACATGACGCAGCCGGATCCACCTGATCACAGCTGAGCAACGTTGGCAGCAACCAGGCCGTCGGGCCGATGAACACCACTCCCCACGATTCGCACTTCACACTGATGGCAGGCGAGAGGGCGGTCGGCACGATCGTGGCCGACCTCCCGCTGTCCCAGCAGGTGTCCAAGCACCTGCGAGTGCTGAGCAGATGTGGAATGAGCGCCTGGACCGGACGGACGACTACCTCAAAGCGCTACAGACAAGGGAGAGCAGTAGTGACGCCAAGTAGGCACGGATCGGCTCACGTCGAATTCCCGAACGAGCTCGACGTCCTCATAACACGAGAGTTCGACGCTCCGATCGCTCTCGTCTTCGACGTATTGACGAAGCCCGAGCATGTGAGCCAATGGGGCGCTACACCCCCGGACCAGATGAAGGAATGCTCGATCGATCTGCGCGTCGGAGGGACCTACCACCACATTTTTGTGACCGACGACGGAACTGAGTGCTCGTTCCGCGGAACCTACCTGGAAATCGAGCCGCCGATCCGGACCGTGGAGACGTGGCTATTCGACGGCTGGCCGGATGCGGAGGCGGTCGAGACCATGCAGTTGCACGAAACTGACGGAGTTACGACGCTGACCATGAGGCTGGCGTTCCGCGACAAAGCTGGCCGTGAGCATATGACCAGGTTCGACGGCCAGCAAGACAGCTTCGACGCGCTCGAAGATATCCTCAGGTCACTACTCGACCTGAAGGGAACGTCGCCGTCTTAAAGCCCGGGTTATACCTCGTGGTTGGCGCAGCCTTGGTAACAAGCGCGGCAGCGAGCCTGGGCCGGCTCACCGACGAGGACCTGCCAGTCGACGCTTCTGGGGTGTCATCCCTACGTGCCTTCTAGCGCGAATGGGCCGGCGAACTGGCGCCGGGATTGGCGGCCGCTGATCGCGCAGCTCCGCACAGGAAGCAAGATCCGCGGCTTCACGGCCGGGATGTCCAGAACAGCGCGTGGCCGCCGTCACCTTCGGGCACGAACTCCTCGCGGTCTATCAAGAGGCCCGCCTGATCGATCCAGCACCGGTACGTGGCGACGTCGGCATGGCTCCACCACATGGGCACGCCGCCGTCCAGCCAGTTTTCTTCGTAACCCGTCCAGGCCCGACAGCCGGTCGTGGCCACGAACAGCCCGCCCGGCCGCAGCCAGCCAGCGACGCGGCGCAGCAGGGGCAGCTGATCGCCAAGCGGAAGATGGATCAGCGCGAAAAACGAGACCACGGCATCAAAGGACTCCAAGCCGAAGTCAACCGAGCCGATATCCGCTCGCAGGAACTCGGCCGCGGGTACGAGCTCTCTGGCCCTGTGGATCTGCACCTCACTAATGTCGACGCCCGTGACGGCGCACCCTGCCGCCGTCAGATCGCGCGCCACCGGGAGCCCGCTGCCGCAGCCAAGATCGAGTACCGCGCCGCCTGCCGGGATTCGCTCACCAAGCTCACTGAGCCAGGCAGAGTACTTCGTCTCCCCGCCGTACTCCTTGTCATACCGCACTGAAACCGCGTCATATCCGCGGCGTACTACGTCCTTAGGATCCTCAGCCTCCATACGGCCGCACGATATCGAACACGCTAAGGCGGGGCCAAAGAATATTCCGGCCAACGTAGCCGCACCGCACCGATCGCCAGCGCGGCCCAAAGAGGCCACCCCGACTGGCGGCCCGAGCGGCGGTCGCCGAGCAGGACGAGCAAGGCGACGATTTCGATGCCGTCGACTGAGAGCGGGAACGCTGCATCCCGCTGGCCCGCGAGCCCGAGCAGGGCAAATACGTCTGCTGCGGCAAGCCGTCGGCCTACGGCAAGCGAGTAACCTTCGCTCGCGCCTCCTGACGTAGGCGACCGGCATACCAAAGCCCGTTAATTAGATTGCGACCGCAGGCAAAGGCGTATTGGCTGGCGCCTATGCGCTTTGAGCAATTCGACCCGAAGGCCGACGAGCAGCGATTGCGCAGCTGTCACCAGATCATCATCTCAGCGCAGGAAGAGGACGATCCGGGCGGTCCGCCATTCTCCTCCGGCGCCTTCTGCGGCTGGTGGGCTCACGGCCTGTCCGACGAGCCCCGCGAAGCCTGGCTGGCCCGTGCCGACGACGGCGAGCCGGCCGGTTGTTACCTGCTTGAGCTTCCGCAGCAGGAGAACGTCACGATCGCGTTCCTGACGCTCGGGATTACCCGCTCCTATCGCCGCCAGGGGCTCGGCCAGGCGTTGCTCACGCATTGCCGCGAGCGAGCGGCGCTGAACGGCCGGACACTGCTGGAAACGGTGTGCCGGATCGGATCGCCGGGTGCGGCCTTCGCCGTTCACATCGGCGCTGAGCCGGGCCTCAGTGATTTGCGGTCAGTTCTAACCGTCGACGCGCCAACGCTAGATCGCCTCCCTGCGCTGTGCGCCGACGCCGCCGCCCGGGCGAGCGGGTACTCGCTCCGGCACTGGTCTGGCCCAGCTCCAGACGACCTGCTGGCGCAGAACGCGGCCCTGGAGGAAGCACTGGCGGACGCACCGCACGCCGAGTGGTTCGAGAAGCCGAAGTGGGATGGCAACCGGATTCGCGCCGCTGAGGAGCGGGTGGCCGCCCAGGGTCTGCGGCGGTACTCCATCGCGGCCATTCATGACGCGACCGGCGAGATGGCGGCGTTGACCCAGCTCAGCATCGACCCGATGGTGACCGGCTGGGCCTTCCAGGACATCACCGCCGTCGTCAGGGCCCATCGCGGGCACCGGCTTGGCGTGCTAGTCAAAGCGGCGATGCTGAAGCATCTAGCCGAACTCGAGCCGCAGGTGAAGCGGATCATCACCTTCAACGCGGCGGACAACGAGCACATGATCGCGGTGAACATGGCGCTAGGCTTCCAGCCCGAAGAGCACTTCCGGCATTATCAGCTCGAGGTGGGGCATGACGAGGGCGGCCTTGGCGGTTGCGCCCATCCGACAGGGGGCAGACACTGACTCGTCGCCGGGGTTGGTCGTCCTGGACGAGAACCTTGGGTAGCCTGGCCGTTCGGGTGCTGACAGCGAGCGCGGCGATGGAGTCGCGAGGGATGGCAGCGGCGTGATGGATCAGAAACGATTCGACGAACTGCTGCTCAAGCACCAGGTGCCGGGTGCCACGCTGGCGGTGCTGGTGGGGGAGGATGTCAGCGCGCTGGCGTCCGGGGTGCTGAACCTGGCCACCGGCGTCGAGGCGACGACCGACTCTTTGTTCCAGATCGCGTCGATCACGAAGGTTTACACGGCCACGGTGTTCATGCGGCTGGTCGAGCAGGGTCTCGTCGGGCTGGACACGCCGGTCGTCGAGGTGCTTCCGGGCTTCGCGCTGGCTGATCCGGAGGTCGCCCGCAAGGTGACGATGCGGCATCTGCTGTCGCACACCTCGGGGATCGGCAGCGACTTCTTCCGGGGCGAGTGGCGTGGCGACGACTGTGTGGAGCGGTACGTCGCGGCGTGCGTGGATCTCGGTCAGGATGTCCCGCTCGGCGCGACCGCGTCCTACAGCAACGCGGCGTTCTGCGTTGCCGGCCGGGTGATTGAGGTCTTGACCGGCCTCGTCTGGGACCGGGCGATCGCGGCGCACATCAGCGAGCCCCTGGGATTGACGCACACGTGGACGCTGCCCGAGGAGGTGCTGCGGTTCCGGGCGGCGATGGGGCACTTCGCGCCGTCGGCCAGTGACGCTCCTGTACCGGCCCCGTTCTGGGAGTTGCCGTTCCGGGGGATGGGGCCGTGCGGCTCGGTCAGCACGACGGCGACCGAGCTGATCGCCTTCGCGCGGATGCACTTGACCGACCCGGCGCTCGCGGTGATGCGGGAGCCGCAGGCCGCGATCCCGGTGCCGGCGGCCGACCATTGGGGTCTTGGCTGGCTGCTGTGGAATTGGGACGGCCACGAGATGTTCGGAAGCTCCGGCGACAATCCCGGCCAGTCGGCGAGTCTCGTCGTCGTCCCGGATGCCGGGGTCGCGATCGCGCTGATGGCGAACACCGATCGGTTCTCGCTATTCCAGCGCGAAGTCGTCGGCGAACTGCTGCTGGGGCTGTGCGGGATCCGCATGCCCGCTGCGCCCGCTCCGCCGCAGACACCGTATTCGGAGAGTGATCCGCAGCAGTTCGTCGGCCGGTATGAGCGTTTCGGCGCCCACGTCGACGTCACGGTCGGGGAGGACGGTGCGCTGCGTCTGGCGGAGACTCAGACCGGTGACCTGGCCGGGATGATCCCGGACCTGGAACTCGACTTGGTCCCGGTCTCCGAGGGGCGTTTCGTCGGTTACCTGGAATCGGGTGGCCGGTGGACGCCGGTCACGTTCACGAGCGGGCGCTTCGTCTACATCGGCTTGCGTGCCGCTACGAAAACCGCCTAGCCACCGTCTTGCTGGGTCGCAGCGCTGACGGATCGAGAAGCGGCACCAGCGCGCGGTTCTAGCGACTCCACTCCTGCCTGAGCAGCGACCGCCTTAGTCACCACCTCCGGGCGGTTGCGGGGTGGTGACCAAGGCCTGGCTCAGCGGACGGCTGGCCTTATGAAACGATGTTGAGGATTGCGGCTTCGATGGTAACGCTGCAGTTGACCGTCGAAGTGCCGTCGCCGGTCACGTTGTTGCCGTTTACCCCATTGGGCATCCCGTGGACAAAGCCGCATAGGGCCCTTATGGTCCACACCTGGGTGGGGGGCCTACCGGTGCAGTTCAGCGCCAGGCTCAAGCCGCCCAGGAAGGTGAACGAGCAGTCGGACGGGATGTTCCCGCCCTCTATCAAGCCCGTGCCCGTTCTATTCGAAATCATGATCGGCGTCGTGGTGCCGGTGATCACGACGCTGAAGGACCTAGTGGTGCCGAACAGCCCGGCGTCGAGCAGCGGTATCAACAGGTCTGCGGTGGTCTGGCCGGCTGCGATGACTACCTCACCTGTCGCCGGGGTGCTGAAGTCCACGCCGTTGACGGCGTCGCCGTTGACGACCTTGTAGAAGATGCCGAGCGACGAACTAGTCGAACCGGTCCGCCCGAACGCTATGTCCATTGTGCCCGTTGTGATCGTGTTGCACGTGCTGGATGATGTGCAGGTCACGTTGTACTGTTCGGTGACATCGCTCCGGACAAACGCGGATGCTCCGGCGGCGTTGGCGGGAGCGGCGGCTAAGACGCTGCCCGCCACCAGAACCGCACTCAGAGCAGCAGTTAAAGTCAGCCCGTTACGCATGATTGTGTCCCTTCATCGCGACCATAGCCGCCCGCCGATCACTCTTGGATCCCGGCTTACACGCACAGTAACAGCCACGACAACGTCTCCCAAGGCCCAAAATCGCCCGCAAAATGCGGCGGTGATCCGACGCCATCGGTCCACCATAAAGGCGCGTGTCGCAGCGGACGAGCACTTGGCCTCGGCTGATGCTGCCGTGCCATTCCCACCCTCGCCACTCGTACTGCCGAGGGGTCGCGAGCGGGTTCCTCCGTGCGGACCGGCTAGGAGTCCGCGATTTGCTCCCACGGCGTAACGTCCAGCCGCTGTACGTAAAGCTGCTCGTAGAACGGTCGGTGGTGGGCGGCGAACCGGGCCAGGTCGCGGGAGTTCTCGACGGTATGCGGGTAGACACGCTCGCGCCGCTCGAAGCCACGGCTCGCGGTTACCTCCGCGTGCCAGCGCGCAGACCGGCGCCACTCAGGCCGTTCACCAGGCGCCCAGGTCAGCGCCTTTGGGATGAAGGGCAATCCGACGGCCGCGCAGTAGGCCGCCATCGTCGCTTCGGGTCGTGTCACGGGGTCATCAGAGTCGATGACAACCGAAGCGTCGCCCCCGGCATCGCGGACAGCGGCCTGCACCTTACACAATGTCTCCAGGCCGATCCCGTTGATGTTCATGCCGGGGTACAGGGCGTAGCTGGACGCTGCGATCTCCTCGGGACGGCGGATGAGGAACGCATGCCGGGCCGCAGTGAGGAAGCGCCGGTCTGCGAGCACGTCCCCGAGGTAGTAGGTCGGAGGGTGATCCTTAAAGAACACGCTCATGTCATGCGTTTCATCACGCAGCCAGGCGAGGAGCGACAGCGGCGAATCGAACGTTCGCGCTCCGACATCAGTCTGGCCATAGTCCCTTAGATTGCAGAACGGTTCGTGTAGTAGTACGGCCATATCGCCGCGCTCAACCATCGATCGAAAGAAAGCCGTCGATCGCGCTCGTGGTGCACTCCACAATGCGAACACCGCCACGGGCGACGGCATACCCCTCGCGGCGGCAGGTCATGTCGACAACATCGCGACGTCGTAGTCAGCGAAGCGCTTGTCGTGTGTGACGACCGTCAGCCCTTCCGCGAATGCCTGTGCGATGAGCATGCGGTCGAAGGGATCGTCGTGATGCCGAGGCAGCTCACCAGCAGCGATCCCGTGCGCGATACTGATCGAAAGCGGGGTGAATCCACCCTCGTCGACCTGCAGTTCCAGGTCATCGGGCGCTGCCAGCTTCCCCAGGGCCTTCTTAATGGAGATCTCCCAAGCACTCACCGCAGACACCATGACCAGATTGGCGGGATCAGCAACGGCATTCCGCGCTTGGTCAGTCAGGCCTTCGTCGGCGAGCCACCACAACAGGGCATGAGTATCCAGCAAGAGCCTCACGGACGCTCCCCGCGGAACGCCGCATCCATCTCGACCGGCAGCTCATCAAAGTCTTCAGCGATGTTGACCTTGCCCCTCCAGGCACCCGGTACGCGCCTGCCCGTTGACGCGCTGCTCAGCGCAACAAGGCGTGCGATCGGACGGCCGGCCCGGGCGATAACGATCTCTTCCCCAGCCGCAGCGCGATCTAGCAACTGCGACAGGTGGGTCTTGGCCTCGTAGACGTTCACGCTTGCAGTCATAAGATCACTATAAATTACTTGGTCTAGTCTGGTCCAGTCATCCTCGGTGACCCCGTTGCTCCACTCGGCCTAGCTGAGGTCGGCGAGAAGGGCCGTCACGCGGTGTTGGATCGCGTCTCGGATGGGGCGTACATCGGCCAGCGCGAGGCCTGCGGGGTCGGGGAGATCCCAGTCGAGGTAGCGTTTGCCGGGGTAGACGGGGCAGGCGTCGCCGCAGCCCATGGTGATCACGATGTCGGCTGCTTCCACCTGGTCAGTGGTCAGGCGCTTGGGGTATTCGCGGCTGATGTCGAGGCCGATTTCGGTCATGGCCTGGACGACGGCAGGGTTGAGCTGGCTGGCGGGTTGTGATCCGGCGGAGGTTACCCGGACCCGTCCGGCGGCTTCGCGGTCGAGCAGAGCGGCGGCCATCTGGGACCGCCCCGCGTTGTGAGTGCAGACGAAGAGGACTTCAGGGATGTCCGCCATCGTGCATCCTTCCAGAGCTAGCCAGCGAGCTCGGCTTGGGCAGGGTTCGTTACGGCGTCCTTGACCGGGTACCCCCCAACCGGGATAAATACTACGATCAGGACCGCCAGGCCCAACGCGGTCACCAGCGAGTTGATGAGCAGCCGCAGCGCCGCGTCGCTGGTCAGGCCCGTAGCCGCGATGCCGGAGCCTACGACCATTGCGACAAGCAGTCCGGTACCGGTGAACTCAGCCAGTACCCGCCGGGCAAATGCGGAGTTCACGCTGGCTTGACCGCACGCACGATCGCCGAGTGCATCCCCGGTGCGGCCTCGTTCGTGAATGTCACAGAAGCGTCAGCGAACCCCGCAGCGGCCAGCCCCGCTAGGTACTCGGACCGGGACAGCGCGCCCGCGATGCACCCGACATAGGAACCCGCGGCCGCCCGGTCGGCTTCGGTCAGGTGGTCTTCGGCGACGACATCGGAGATACCGATCCGGCCGCCTGGCACCAGGACCCGGAACATCTCGGCCAGGACGGCGGGCTTGTCGACAGACAAGTTGATCACGCAGTTGGAGATCACCACGTCGACCGCGCGACCTGCCAGCGGCACCGCCTCGATCTCACCCTTCAGGAACTCCACATTGGTCACGCCCGCCTTAGCTGCGTTGGACCTGGCCAGCGAGAGCATGTCATCGGTCATGTCGACCCCGTAAGCGAACCCAGTCACGCCGACCCGCCGGGCCGACAGCAGCACATCGATACCGCCGCCCGAACCCAGGTCGAGCACCCGCTCGCCCTCACGCAGGTCAGCGACCGCCAGCGGGTTACCACAACCCAGGCTCGCCAGAACCGCCTCCGCCGGCAAGCCGTCAATCTCGCCCTCGCCGTAAAGCGGCCCGCCGAAACAGTTCTCCTGTTCAGCCGTGGCCGACGTGCCGCAGTAAACATCTCCCGCCTCAGAGCCGCAGCAACCGGCCGGTCCGGCAGGGTCAGCATTCATGACTGAACGCGCCGCTTCCGCGTACCTGGACCGGACCTGCTCTTTCAGATCGGTACCAGTGTCACCAGTCATGACATCCTCCTACGCATAGATCATCGTCGATGCAATGATTCCTGACAGATAGACGACTGTCAATGCGTGATGCATACTGGAGACCGTGAGCAAAACCGGCCTGGCCGAGCTGCCCCAGAAAGCCGCCGCCTGCTGTACCCCTCTGCTCTGCGAGCCTCTATCCGCAGGTCAGGCGGCCGACCTCGCGCACATCCTCAAGGCTCTGGCCGATCCCACCAGGCTCCGCCTGGTCTCCGGCGATGGACTCGACGAACCTCTGCTGCTCATGCTTGACCTCAATGCGGCAGGCAGCCTGGACATTGTCCGCAGTCAGCTTCATCAGGCACAACGCCATGACGGCATGCTAGCAAGGCATACACGCAAACGATCATTGCAAGCAGAAAACGGGCTGGGTCAGTCGCCGCCTTCTACACAGAACTCATTTCCTCCCGGGTCAACCAAGATCACCCAACCCACATCGGCAGGCTGGTCATGTACCACTGAGGCGCCCAGCCGCACCAGGCGTGCTATCTCCTCCTGCTGGCTCTGACCGCGCGGGACCACATCCAGGTGGAGCCGGTTCTTGACGACCTTTGGCTCTGGCACACCGACGAAGTACAGCCGTATCCCACCCTCGGCAGGCGGCCCGACGCTGTATTCCTCGTGCCCATCCCAGGTGCCCTCCTCATGAAGGGCCCATCCGGTGACCGCTGCCCAGAATCGGGCGATAGCGCCAGAATCAGTGCAGTCAAAAGTAACGTTGAGAACAGTCGAACTCATCGCGAACTCCGCTCGTGATACGAGCGCCAGCCACCGCGACGTCAGCGCGCAGCGGGAGGCGCGGAAACAGGACCAGGCATCTGACCGCACCTCCTTTCCGATTCCGTTAACCGAGGAGCGACTTCATACGGGACTATGCCACGGGCGGCGAGGATCTGGCAACGCGGCTAGATAGCGAACGGCGCAGTAACTGGGGTGGCTGGGCGGCTGGTGGCGCCGCGTCCGCCGGTGCGGTGGATTCGGCGATTCATCGCGTCCACGGCGTCCGCTGGTGCGATGGATTCGGCAATTCAGCCGGGAAAACAGGGGTGGATACGGCAACCCATCGCGGCCCATGATCTGCCGGAGCCGATGAATACGGCAATCCATCGCGGCGCCGCCGCCCAACGCTGCCTGGGCGGAGGCCAATGCGGATCAATGTAAGCGACGTCACCCTCTGGTTCGACGGGCCCGGCTAGGCACGGGGCGTGACCTGAGCTTTAGCCGACTGCCCGGCCAGGGGAACGGTACACTCCCCCTCTTGTGAGTGCTTCTGATGGAGTCTTGGTTACCGGCGGAGCCGGTTTCGTGGGCGCGACGCTGGTCCGACGGCTAGTGGCGAGCGGTTACCGCGTCCGGGTGCTCGACAACCTCAGCACCGGGGATGCCGCGCACCTAGCGGGCGTGGACGCCGAGTTGGTCAAGGGCGACATCCGCGACGCGGCCGCGTTGGACGACGCTCTCGAGGGTATCGGGGCGGTCATGCATCTCGCCGCGGCTGGCTCGGTGATTGGGTCTGTGCAGGATCCGGAGATGAACTTCGAGGTCAATGTGCTCGGCACGTTCCGCGTCCTCGATGCGTCGCGACGGGCGGGCGTCGAGCGCGTGGTGCTTGCGTCGACCGGAGGGGCGCTGATCGGAGACGCTACGCCGCCCGTCGACGAGCGGTCGCTGCCCAAGCCGCTCTCCCCCTACGGGGCGAGCAAGCTAGCCGGCGAGGGTTACGCGCACGCCTTTGCCAGCACCTACGGGGTTCGCACTGTGGCGATCCGGTTCGGCAATGTGTACGGCCCGTGGTGCGCCCGCAAG
This sequence comes from uncultured Actinomycetota bacterium, assembly GCA_963769145.1. Lineage (GTDB taxonomy): Bacteria > Actinomycetota > Actinomycetes > Streptosporangiales > Streptosporangiaceae > Chersky-822. Next base: position 198,571 of record CAVYKS010000004.1, on the reverse strand, counting down.
CGCGGCGTGCTCAACGTCTTCTTCGAGTCGCTCCACTCCGGCGTGCCGCTGATCATCTACGGCGACGGATCGGCGTCTCGGGATTACGTGCACGTGGACGACATCTCCAACGCCCTCCAACTCGCGCTGGAAAAGGACGTCCCAGGCGGCACGGTGCTGCACGCCGCGTCGGGCGTCGAGACCGCGGTCAGGGATCTGGCCGACCTGTGTCGGCAGGCTGCGGGCGCCCCCGATCACCCGATCGAGTACCGGCCCAAACGAGCCGGCGAGGTGGGCCGCAACTTCGCCTCCTATGACCTAGCGAACCAGATGCTGGGCTACGCGCCATCGGTCCCCCGCGAAGTCGGCATCCCCCGGACCTGGAAGTGGTTCCAAACCGAGGTGTTCCGGGACTAGCCCCGCGTCGTGCGCATGCGCGCCTTGGCCTTGTGCAGCAGTCCGTGGGCGATCAGGCTCAGCTGGTCACGCGAGCGGGGCTCGTTGTAGATCACGAAGTCGTCGTACCGGTGGACGCCCTTCTTCGCCGCGACAGAACGGGCTGCCGCGCGGACGTCTCTGAGCTGAGCTACGGTCATCTCCAGTGCCCGCTCGCCTGGCTGGTAGGTGGCTCCGAGCGGATAGTCGCGACCTGGCTGCCTGGTCATCTCGATGTGGCAGCCCAGCACGTGGGTGATGACACGGCTGTCGCCGAGGGCAACCATCCGGTCGAGGCTGGCGCAGAACGGCGCGAAGTCGAAGGCGTACAGGCGGCCGGGGAGCACGGTGTCGCCGGTGAGCAGGAAGCCGGTCCACGGGTCGTAGATAGTTATGGCAGCCCGATGGTGACCGGGGCTGCCCGTAACGTCCAGCACGCGCCCGCCCAAGTCGAACGTCACGATCTGCTCGGGCCAGCTTGTGAAGCCAAAGAACCTCTGCACCGCGTCAAGCTCCCGGCTGACCACGGTCGTATCCGGCCGGCCAGCGAACTGCGCGTCACCTGCGACGTGATCATTGTGGCCATGCGTATGCGCAACGACGAGCTGATAGGCCTCACGCGGATACCTGGCCAGCCACTCGGCGACGAGCCGGTCGACGGTAGGGCGCAGCGGGAACTTCGCAGGGTCCTTTGTAGCACCGGTATCTAGCAGCAGCGCGCGGTCGTTACCGAAGAACAGGTAGAGGAACGGAGCCTCATAACTGACCGACTTGCTCTCGCGCAAAATGATCGTGTGCTGGTCGTAGTAGTGGACCTGGATCGGCGGGTCGCTGCTCCGCCGCCTGACCGGTGCGCCGTGGATCCACCTGACGTCCATCGAACCCGCCGTGGGTGCTCCGGTCACGAAGTCGATGCGACTGTAGGTCATCTCAGTCACCGGGTGCATCCTCGCTGTCCATCGAATCGGGTTCTGGCAGGGGGGTCGCGGCCATGAAATACCGGACAAGACGCTGTCCGGGCTTGAGCCCAGGGCCCTGCCCCCAGGCTTTGGCGGCGTAGGGCGTGACAATACTTTGGCATCCCAGAAAGTCAAAGACTTCTTTGGCATATTCATGTGGACTTGCCGATCGTTCTTCGCAGCATTACTCTCGATACATGTCTCTCGACAGAGAATCCGCGACACCCGCGACACCGGCAACGGATCGTCGCCCGCTGCTGGACCTTGACGACCCGCGAGCCATGCGGGCGGTCGCGCATCCGGTCAGGCTTCGTCTGCTCCAGGCCCTAGGCCATGGCGGGCCGCTGACCGCGACCGAAGCGGGGCAGATGATCGGCGAATCCCCGACGACCTGCTCATTTCACCTGCGGATGCTGGCTAAATACGGGTTCGTCGAGGAGGCCGGGAAGGGCCAAGGCCGGCGCAGGCCCTGGCAGCTCACCCACGGGGGCTTGACGTTTCCGGCCGTCCACCCGGATCCGGAGACCTCGCTGGCAGCCGGCGCGCTCGACCGGGTGCTGTGGGGCATGATGCTCGAACGAGTCCGCCGGATGCTTGAAGACCGGGCGCGATTGTCAGCCGAGCACCAGTCGGTCACAAGCGCGGCCGAGACTGTGGCGTACGTAACCATCGAGGAAGCGCAGCGCCTGAAGAACGATCTCTGGGCGCTGCTCGACAGCTATCGCGAGCGGCGAGAAGTTCCCAGCCTCAGACCCGACGACAGCATCCCGCTCGAGATGCTGCTCTTCACCTTCCCGCTCGATCTCGGCAGGGCAGAGGACGGACAAGCCAGCGTCGCGTCGACCTCAAGTGAACTTCGATCAGCTTCCGACAAGCTGCCGCCTGGGGGCCTCCCAACATGAGGTCCGTCCCGACCATCGACTCGCAGGGGGAGGAAGCCTGCCATGAGCACCACGAAGAGGTCAGCCGAGAGCACCAGCGCGAGCGGCAAGACCTATGAGGGATTCACCGACGACGAACGCGCCGCTATGAAGGAGCGCGCCCAGGAGCTGAAGAGGGCCGGGCGGCGCAGCCCGCGCACGTCCGAGGCGGACGAGGAAAGCGTCGTGCTCGCGAAGCTCGCCGAGCTGCCGGAGCCGGAGCGCGCCATGGCGGAGCGGCTCCATGCCGTCATCAAAGCCAGCGCGCCGACGCTCTCACCGACACTGTGGTACGGGATGCCCGCGTTTGCCAAGGACGGCAAGGTCGTCTGCTTCTTCCAAAGCGCGCAGAAGTTCAAGACGAGGTACGCGACGCTCGGCTTCAGCGACAAGGCGAATCTCGACGAAGGCGCCATGTGGCCGACTAGCTACGCCTTGACGGAGCTGACCGCCGCCGACGAGGCAAGGATCGCCGAGCTCGTGAAGAAAGCGGTGAGCTGAGGACCGGGCACCGTCATGTGACATGGACTCGCGGGTCGACCAGGGCCTGGCAGATGTCGGTGATCAGGTTGACCAGCGAGATCAGGATGACCGTGAGGAGCGCGGTACCCATGATCAGCATCAGGTCACCGTTCCTGACGCCGGTCAGGAGTTGCTGCCCAATCCCGCCGAGTGCGAACACCTGGTCGACGATAGCCGCCGATCCCAGAAGCGTGCCGAAACCTATGCTGATGCTCGCCAGAACAGGAGTGACCGCCGGCCGCAGGACATGAACCCAGAAGACCCGCTCCTCACCCAGCCCCTTAGCCCGCGCGGTCCTGACGTACTCCTCGCTGAGCACTTCGATAACGGTCGACCGGGTCAGCCGGGCTGTTAGTCCCACCTGCGCAGCCGCGATCGCGATCCAGGGCAGGATCATCCGGCCGAGCCACTGCCCTGGGCTCCGGGTAAATGGCACGTAGCCCGGCTGCATCCACAAGATCCCCGACACCCCCGACCGAGCTGCATACGAGAACAAGTCGAGCAACAACACGGCAATCAGAAAGGTCGGGAGTATCAAGGTGACGGCCAGCGCCCCAGCGGAGAGGCTCTTGTCCGTCCACGAACCCGGCTGCAGCGCGCTGACCGCGCCTATCACCGTCCCGGCCGCCAGCCACAGCACCATCCCGCCAATGATCAGTGAGAGCGTCGGCGGGAGCGCTTGCTTGAGCAAATGGTCGACTGACACTCCGACGGTCAGCGTCTGGCCGAGATCGCCGTGCAGCAACCGCATCAGATAGTGCAAGTACTGCACCGGAGCCGGCTCGCCCACGCCCAGTTGCGCATTGATCTGCGCGGTTGTCGCCGGGTTCTCCACCCCGACCCGGAACAACCCGAAGGCCGCCAGCGTAACTACCCACGCGAGCACGACGATCGCGAGCAGCCTCCGGAGCACGAACGATGCGAACCTCAGCACTTGTATAACCTCGCACCGCCGACTGATAGCGATCAAGTGGAGGAAAGAATTGCGCGGCCGGTGTCGCTGGATGAGCTAGCGCGAAGCCTCGTCGGACAGATCCTTGTCCTCCATCTCCCACGCGTGGTCCATCGTGTGGAAGGCGGAATGGCGGACGAGGAAGGCCAACGTCCACGACCGCATCGCCCGGGCGACCTCGCCCCGCTGGTAGGCGCGCATCGTGTCAAGGTAGGTGGCCCGGTAGGGCGCGAGAGCGCCGGGCCCAAGGGCCCCGCGCTCCGGGACCACCAAGCCGACCTTCTTCGCGAAGTACTCGCTCTCGGTGCGGATCGTGTGACCGATGATCGTGTCGCGGTCGCGCCCGCCGCCGCGCGGGCCCTTGCGCATTTCCGGCGAGACCCGCGCCGCGACGTCGTCGAAGCGTGCCCAGCAGGCCTGGAGCACGGCGAGCTTGCGCTCAAGCTCGGCCGCGTCCATCGGCTCCTGCTCCAGGGAACTGGGCGAGAACGAGATGGCCCAGAAGTCGGTCGATCCCGTGCCGACCCGATCCTCGACGACATCGAGCGGCCCGCCGCCGTCGAACGCCGGTCGCAGGCCGGCCCGACGGCGACCGACCGATAGCGCTCGCGGTACGCCGCAAGCGTCTCCAGCGCCTCATCTTCGGTCTTTGCCCCGCGGCTCCAGCCCGGCCAGTCGACCGCGAACGCCACGACCTTCTTGGCCTTCGGACCTCGTTCGAGCACGACACGAATGGACATTGCGGACCTCCGCAGGCCAGCCTAAGACAGGTGGAGGAAAGGATTGCGCGCCTCGGTGCCACTGGATGAGCTAGCGCGAGCGCTGCGGGAAGCCTGTCCTGATCTCCCGCTGCCAGCGCCGCGAGTCATCGACACGGGATTCGGCAGCGTGGTCCTCGAGACCGGCGACGGAACCATAGTCCGAGTCGCCCGAACCGGACAGGCGGCCCGTGGTCACGCGACCGCTCAGGTCCGGCCCGATCCTTAGTTAGACGGTGACGCGGCGGATGGTGGCGTAGCCGCCGGCCAGCAAGACTGCCGCTATAACGGCAAGCCCTCCGGTCAGGCCGACGATGGTCAGCGTGAGGAAGAAGTGCCCGACCTGGTGCCAGATATTGTCGCGGAACGCGATGACCAGGCCGACAGTCAGCACGACGATCTGGATGGCACCGAACGTCAGCACGCCGGCCAGGTTCCAGCGCTGGTAGATGAGCCCGTACCACATGCCGCAGGCGAACATCAGGACCAGGGCGACGAACGAGGTGAGCCAGGTGAGGTACCAAGGTCCCTGCAGCAGGTAAGGCACGCGGAAGAAGTGCAGGTGCAGCCCCCAGCCGCCGGTGGCCGCCTCGATGGGCTGGAGCAGCGTCAGCGCCAGCGCGTCGGCTGCCGCGATAGCGGCGGCCAGCAACGCGGTCCCGGCGTAGAAGGACCGCCGGCTCACGCCAAGGGCAAGCGCGAACGGCAACCGCCTGGAGATCGTGCGGGCGCCGACGATGCTGAACATGAGGTAGATCGTGGCCAGCGCGCCCGCATACTTGACCCCGCCGTGGTCGGCTGGGCTGGTCACGCTTGGGGTTGCGGCGAAGACGACCAGGTTGATCGCGAAGACGAACCCCTGGACGATCCACGGCAGCGTCACGAACTCGGGCCAGTTGACTAGATGAAATCGGCCGACGCCGATCAGGGTCTTCATGCGATGGTCCTTTCCCGCACGTCTGTTTCTTGCCTGCCGGAAGCGTGGACTACGACCTGCTGCAACGTCAGCGGCTCCAGGTCGATGCGCAGCGCCCGGGCTCGGGCTCGGGCGGAGTCGTCCAGCGACCCGGCTACTACGACCGATTCCCGCGACCCGATCCGGCGCCGGTCCCAGACCGTCCGCCCATCAATGAATTCGCTAACCGCGATCGTCGGGCCGCTGACCCGGGTCGCGCTGCCGCGTACCTCGTCCGCGCTCGCGTTAAGCACGACCCGGCCACGGTCGATCACCACCACCTGCTCAAGCAAGCCGGCGGCCTCATCGACCAGGTGGGTCGACAGCAGCACCGTCCGGGGATTCTCGACATAGTCGGCGAGCATCCGGTCGTAGAACAACTGACGGGCCACCGGGTCAAGGCCCGCGTACGGCTCGTCGAACAGCGTGACCTCGGCCCGCGAGGCGAGGCCGATCACGATGCCCAGCGCGGAGCGCATGCCTCGGGACAGCTTCTTGACGGCCTTATTGGGCGGCAGGTCGAAATCCCTGAGCAGCGTCTCGGCGAGGTCGTCGTCCCAGTTCGGGTACAGCCAGGACGCTGCCTCCAATGCGTTCTTAACTCGGAAGGTCCATCCGGTGTCCGGGTAGATCTGGTCCTCGCGGATGAACACCATCTTGCGCAGCACCTTGTCGTTCTCGACGGGCGACGAACCGAAGATGGATACAGAGCCGGCCGAAGCGAATTCATGACCGGCGATGATGCGCATGAACGTTGTCTTGCCCGCGCCATTGCGGCCGAGCAGTCCAGTGATCGACCCTTGCTCGACGTCGAACGTGACATCGTCGAGGGCGACCTGGCCGCGGTAGCGGCGGGTAAGGCCCGCTACCGAGATCGCTGGCGTCATATCAGTTACCTCTCTGGACGAAACTCGATTCACGGATCAACGCGACCAGGTCGTCTGCGTCGATCCCGAGCCGGCTGGCCTCAGCGACCAGCGGCTCCACATAGCGCTCGGCGAACCGCTTCCGGCGCTCAGCCAGGAGCCGAGCGCGGGCGCCCACCGCGACGAACATCCCGATGCCGCGGCGCTTCTCGAGCAGCCCATCATCTGTCAGCATGCCGATCCCCTTCGCCGCGGTAGCCGGGTTGATCCGGTAGTAGGCAGCCAATTCGTTGGTCGAAGGCACCCGGTCGCCTTCGGCGAGGCCTCCGTCGGCGATCTCGTCAGCGAGCCGCTCGGCGACCTGAACGAACAGCGGAGCCCCTTCGTCGAGGCCGGCCATCTCCTGCAACAGCCCGGTCCCTTCGTTACTTGAGTGGTTCATTACTTGAGTAATGTACCCATGAACCAATCGGGCGTCAAGGCTGGTGAGATAGACCAGTTCCTGTGAACACCGAGCAGGTGCGCATCCGCCGATACCAGCGCAGCGATCTCGACGCGCTGTACCGCATCTGCCTGCTGACCGCCGACAACGGCCAGGACGCGACCTCGCTATTTCGCGATCCCAAGCTGCCTGGGCACGTGTATATGGCGCCCTACGTCACGTTCGAGCCCTCGCTCGCCTTTGTCACGCAGGACGCGAGCGGAGTGGCCGGCTACATCGTCGCGACGCTCGACAGCCAGGCCTTCTGGCAGCGGCTCGAACGCGACTGGTGGCCGGCGCTGCGGGCCGAGTACCCCAAACCAACCGACGACCTACTCGAGACGTTGCCATATCCGGAGCAGTACGCGCTCAACGCCATCCACCACTCCCCGCACACCGCCGACGAGCTGGCCAGCACGTTCCCCTCCCACATGCACATCGACCTGCTCCCGCCGCTGCAAGGTCGCGGACTCGGCCGACGGCTGATCGAGACGCTGGTCACGACCCTTCGCGCGCAAGGTTCTCCCGGCCTGCACCTCATCGTCGGGGACGGCAACCAGAGGGCAATCGGCTTTTACCGGCACGTCGGATTCACCGAGTTCCCCATCCAGCTGTTCCCCGGAGGCAGCCCGCGCGCCTTCGTCATGGACCTGCGCGCATGACGACCGGCTCGGATCGCACCCGGCTCGTTGTCCTGCGGGGGAACTCCGGCTCGGGCAAGAGCACGGTCGCGGCCGAGTTGCGAGCCGCTTGCGGCCAGAGATTGGCCTGGATATCGCAGGATCTTATCCGCAGGGTCATTTTGAAGGAGAAAGACCGGCCCGGCGCGGTCAACATCGGCCTGATCGACCAGATCACGCGCTACTGCCTTGACCAGGGCTACCACGCCGTGCTCGACGGCATCCTCTACGCGGACAGGTATGAGCAGATGCTCGCCGGGCTCTGGCGGGAGCATCTCGGTCTGACCCGGTTCTACTACCTTGACGTCACGCTGGACGAGACACTTCGCCGGCACGCGACGCGACCGCAGGCATCGGACTTCGGGGCGGACGACATGCGCAGCTGGTACCGGCCACGTGATCTGCTGGCGACCATCCAAGAGCGCGTCATCGGCGAGACCAGCACGTTGCGCCAGACCGTCGATCTGATACTTGCCGACGCCGAACTGCTGAACCCGATCACCTCAGGTACGCAGGGGAAGAATGAACCCGCGGCGGTGCCCGCGTCAATGGTCGTCGACGACGAATAGCGGCGCCCTGCCTTCGGTTCCGCCCCCAGGTCCAGCAGCATCGCCGGGCTTTACGGCTGCTACCAGCATCATCGGGCCGCGTTGTCGCTGGCTCTGGGGTTGCGACCGAACGGGCTAGGGTTGGCGCATGTATCCCCCACCAGCTGCGGCCGTTCGGCTTGCGCGTACCAGCGGCTTCCGCTTGGTCAGCTACGACCGGCCCGGCTACGGTGGCTCGACCTTGCGGCCTGGCCGGACGATTGCCGATTGCGCGGCGGACGTCGAGGCGATCCTGGCGGAGCTTTCGATCGTTCGGGTCGCCGTCTGGGGATACTCCGGCGGCGGGCCTTACGCGCTCGCGACGGCCGCGCCTCCTACACCGAAGAGGTGCGCGTGTTCTTTGACGACCGGCAGGCGGCCAGGGAGAAGTTCAGGACTGAGGCCATGGAGATGTTCGAGCGCATGTCGAAGCCGGAAGGCTGGCTGGCGGCCTGGGGAACGCGAGCCCACCAGGACGCGACGCACGGCCAGGAGATGGCGGACTATCTGGCCGGTGCCATCCGGGAGGGATGGACGAACGGCGACGCCGGCTGGTGGGACGACTGGAGTGCGTTTCTCAGCCCGTGGGGATTCGACCTTGCTGACGTCCGCGCTCCGGTCAGCCTGTGGCACGGCCTAGCCGATACCAGGTGCCCGCCCGCGCACTCACGATGGCTGGCCGGCCAGTTGCCGAACGTCATGACGCATTACCCCGAGCGCGAAGACCACACGAACGTCGAAGACAACAACCAGGCCGCGGCCCTCGCGTGGCTGCGGGGAAAGGTCGCGAGATGACGGTAACGCCAACCGACCGCGAGGAGCCGGGCCGGCTGGCCGACGAGCGCGGCATGCTCGACTCATGGCTTGACTACTATCGCGCGAGCCTGCTGGCCAAGTGCTCGGGGCTGACTGGCGAGCAACTCGTCGTCCGGTCGTGCGAGCCGTCGCCGATGTCGCTGGCCGGCCTGGTCAGGCACATGACCGAGATGGAGCGGGCCTACGCGCACAGGCTGGCCGACCGGACGGTCAAGCTGCTTTACTGCACCGACGACGACCCCGATGGCGACTTTGGCTCGGCTACCGCCGAGCAGGCGCTGACCGACGTCCAGACGCTCATCGAGCATGCCGCCCGGTCGCGGGACATCATGGGTGAGCACCAACTCGATGACGCCTTCGGCAGCACCTCGTCGTACTCGTTGCGCTGGGTCTACCACTACCTGATCAAGGAGTACGCCAGGCATCTCGGCCACGCGGACCTGCTGCGCGAGCGCATCGACGGGGTGATTGGCGAGTGATCAGTCCGCCTAGTCGGTCGCGCGGGCCAGGTAGTAGGCGACGTGAGGCCGCAAGACGTGGCCTTCGGGCACGCGCGGGTGATCGAACCTGGCGGCCTCGGTCAGGCCGATCCTGCGCATGACCGCGATCGATGGCTCGTTGAGCACGGAGGTCATCGACCAGATCCCATCCAGTCCCAGCCCGTCAAAGGCGACAGCGAGCGCCGCCTTCGCGGCCTCCGTCGCGTAGCCGTGATGCCAGGCCTGCTTGGCTAGCCGCCAGCCGACCTCAAGGCCGCCGACACCCGGCGTGCCTTCGGGCATCGGGTTGAGCCCGGTGAACCCGATGAACTCGCCGGTCCCGGCGAGTTCGAGGGCCCATAGGCCGTAACCCTGCTCCTCGAAGAGCGACTCGATGCGGTCGACAAGGGCGTCGCTGCCGGCCCGGTCGAGGGTCTGCGGAAAGAACCGCATGGTTTCCTGGTCGCCATTGAGGGCGGCGAACGGTTCGCGGTCGGATTCGAGCCAGCGCCGCATCAGCAGCCTGTCGGTCGAGATGGTGTCGAACCTCTTGGTGGCGGTCACGTGTGTCCTCCCGTCAGCGCAACGTGGCCGGACCAGCATGAGCCCCAGCTTGAATTCCGTCAAATGGCTTATTTCTCCCCTTCAGGAGCGCCTACTATAGGAGTCAGGCGGCCGTGTGACCAACTACTAAGGTCATAGCTTGTGACTGACTTGTGACTGACGGGCGTACAACGGTGCCCGAGCCTCCGTGGGTCCCGGACGTGGATGTCACACCAGCGCTCGCGGCCAGCCTGATCACCGAGCAGTTCCCCGACCTGGCCGCAGCTTCGATCACGGCTCTGGCGACCGGCTGGGACAACATCGCCTTCCTGGTCGATGACCGGTGGTTGTTCAGGTTCCCGCGCCGGGCGATCGCGGTACCAGGGGTGCGGCGGGAGATCGAGGTGCTCCCCCGGCTGGCGCCGCTGCTGCCGCTGCCGATACCCAATCCAACCTTCATCGGCGACCCATCCGATCGTTACCGCTGGCCGTTCTTCGGGGCCGCCATGCTGCCCGGTCGCGAACTCGCCGACTCGGCCCTCCCCGATTCCCGGCGTACTGCCGCCGCGGCGTCGGTCGGCCGCTTCCTGCGGGCACTGCACGATCCCAGCCTCGCCGCCATCCCCGAGTTCGCCAGCCTCCCGGTCGACCCGATGCGCCGAGGCGACGCCAGGTCTAGAGCCGGCCGAGCGCGCGAAGTGCTCGGGAGGCTCGAGCGCACCGGCATCTGGCCGCCAGACGAGCCCGATAACGCTGCCCGCGACGTCGGCCGCCTGCTCGACCACGCCGAACGCGAAGACCCGGCCGAACCAACCGACGTCGTGACCTGCCACGGCGACCTGCATCCGCGTCACCTGCTCGTCGACGACGACGGCGTGGCGGTCGGTGTCATCGACTGGGGTGACCTCTGCCGAGGCGACCCGACGGTCGACCTGGGCATCGCTTACCTAGGCTTCGCCCAAGAGGCGCGAGCGGCTCTGCTGACCGAGTACGGCAACCCGATCACCGCCCGGCAGGAACTCGCCGCCAGGACGCTCGCCGTCTCGCTGGCCGCCTACCTCGCCGAGTACGCCGCCGATCAGGCCCGCCCGGCCCTCCTGCGCGAGGCCCTCGCCGGCCTCCGCCGCGCAGTCTCGCCCTAAGGCAAGGCGCCAGCGGCGCGGACGGCCAGCGAGCACAGTTCGCTCGACTGGTCAACCAACCGAACTAGCGACGGGGCCCCGGGACCAGCCAACGCCAGAACTTCGTCAAGCCCTCGCAACCCCGCCCGGCTGAGCAGGGTCTTGTCGTTGGTCACCCACTCTCCCCTGGCGGCCAGCACGGCGTGCGCCGAGTAGGCCACCGCCTGGGCGATCAGCCCGAGACATTCGGCGACCCGCCCGTCGCTCGCGTGATAGTCCCGCGCGTAGCCGAACGTCCGCTCGGCCTTGCCCCACCACACCGCCGGTGCTCGAGCCCGAAGCGCGTCCGGGTAACCGGGCCTGGGCAGGCTGCCGCGCAGGACCCGGCTCATCGCAAGCTCGGCAACGACCAGGTAAGACGGAATGCCGATCAGATGGAACATCAACGGCTCAACGTGGAACCGGCCCTGGCCAGACTCCGCAAGCTCATGCTCGACGCTGACTAGGTCTCGGTAGTGGACGTCACTGCGACGTCCGTCGATCTGCAGCCAGGCGCCGCCGTTGAAGACGCCGCCGCCCCAGCCGCCCACCGGAAAGACCTCGCCGGGCCAGCCGACGTCGCGGAGCGCACGGGGGTCAAAGCCGCCTCGGTAATAGATCGCGAAGTCCCAGTCGCTGTCCGGCCGGTGCGTACCGTGTGCCCGTGAACCGCCGAGCGACACCGCTGTGACCGCGGGCAGTGCCGCGAGGTGATCGGCCACGTAGTCGACAAACGCTTCGTCGTCCACGATCCGAACGTACTACCGGACACGGTGGCTGGCTCGCGTCCATGCCGTTCGTTCCAATGCCGGGCCATCTCGGCCGAACCCTGCCTGCCACCCAGGCATCGTTCCCAACCGCACCACCCCAACCGTCTGGGGGGTCGCGTTGCATGTCGGGGCTTTTGCGGCTTTTGTCGGATCGACTGGTGGTGCGGCGTCGACTTATCATCAGTTTTGGTCGCCAATCTGACCGGTTGATCCGGTTTGCGGCGCGCAAACTGATGATAAGTCGTCCTGAGCATCGACTTACCACTGGCTTGAGCTAGTTTCGATGGGGCGAATCCGGGCATTCACCCGGTTTCCGGCCCACGGCTCCACGACAACCCGCCCGGAGCATGATCATCACGGGAACCCCGCGATCCGCGCGACCGCCCGAATCGAGCGGACCGCGCGCCTTCGGAAGCGGAGAGGACCCAGGCCGCCCCGAAGCGGAGATGACACGCGACGGCGAAAATGAGCTATAGAGTGCGTTGTATTGGTGACTATGGGCTACAATCGTTGGCTGTACGCCATTGGCGAAGCTTGCGATAGGTGGCAGGTCGCGTCGCTGGCGAAGGAGGCTACCATGACGGCCATTCCGCGCCCTTCGGTACGGGCCGCTACCGTTCGCGATGCCTCCGAACTCGCAAGCATTCATGCCCGGTCATGGCACGCGGCCTACCAGGGACTTGTCCCGCAGGACTTCGTGGACGGACTTGATCTCTCCGGCGGTACCGAGGCGTGGGAACGCGCGCTCCGCAGATCTGACTGGCCTAAGGCCGGTGTCATGGTCGCCGTCCCAGGTCCGGAGATGGTCGGATTCGCCCGCTTCGGGCCGACGCGCGACGTGGACCTGGACACTTCCCTGGTTGGCGAGATCAAGCAGATCTACATCGCTCCCGAGGTGTGGGGCAAGGGGCTGGGCAAGCGACTGATGTCCACCGCGCTGGCTCGCCTCGCCGCCGCTGGGTACGCTCAGGCCACGCTCTGGGTGCTCGACAGCAACGCCCGGGCCAGGCGGTTCTACGAGCGCTGCGGCTGGGTCGAAGACGGGACCGCGAGGTGCGACGAGCGCTACAACTTCCCGACACCGGACGTCCGCTACCGCAAGCCACTGGTCTGATTCGCTCGGCCAGATTCGACCTTGATGTCCGCATTCATTTCGTAACCTGAGCGTTATCGCCATTCGGGAACTCCTTTATTGGTCCCGTGCGTTGCTAACGCGACGTACACTCTCGAACGCGTCAGAAATTCCGATGCCCGTCCCACCGAAACGGGCACGGCAGGACAACTGACTATTTCCGCACACTTATACGCGACCTTAAGCAAGTCGTCGGCGTGAAGTATGCCCTCGTGTCGTTTCAGGCTGCCATTGTGCAATTAGGTGAGTCCGGAGAAGGATGACAACGGCTACTGACCGGAGGGTGCCGTTCCGGCCTTCCGTGTTTTCTCCTGCGCGTCCCGATAACGCGTATGCAAGGACCCGGCATATCGCCATAGCGGCCGCGGTCGGCATCTCTAGCTCGATCATCGTGATGATCGCCGTCTCGCTTAACCCTGGCTATTGGTCACCGCCCCGGCTGACCCTGCCCGGTGAAGGACCGCCGTGGGAACTGCCGTGGGTGCACATCCCGGTCGGCGTCGTGACGGTCGGCCTGTGGCTGGCGACACTCGCCGGTGCGGGCGGTGTCGCGGCCGGCCTGGTCGCCGTGCGCCGGGGTTTCCGGGTTAGCCCTCGGCTGCTGGCCGGCGGCGGCCTGCTCTCGGTCGTGATCCTCGCCATCCTGCCGCCAGCCGGATCGACCGACATCCTCGACTACGCGACGTTCGGCCACATCGTCACGCTCGGCCATACCCCCTATGTATGGGCGCCCTACCACCTGCGCGTCGACGGCAGTCCGTTCGGTACCGGCGTGCCGGTCGAATGGGACCGTCACGTCACGCTGTATGGCCCGCTCGCGACGTTCGAGCAGTTCCTGGCCGCGACCCTGGGCGGATCGTCGGTGGCCGGGATCGTGTTCTGGCTCAAGCTGTGGAACGCGATCGCGTTCGCGACGGTCAGCGTCGTCGCCGACCGGCTGCTCCGCTCCGATCCGGTCGCGCGACTGCGCGCGCACCTGCTCTGGACGGTCAACCCATTGCTGCTCTGGGGGCTGATCGCCGCCGGGCACATCGACATGATCGCCGCCGGAGCCGGATTGATCGGACTGCTGATAATCGGCACTGGCCGGGACCCCGCCACCAGCCGAAACCCCGCCACCAGCCGGGACCTCGCCGATCTCCCGGTGGCCAAGGCGGTCATCGCCGGGCTGTTCCTCGGTGCGGCGGCCGACATCAAAATCCCTTACGTTATCTTCTCGATCGCGGCGGCCTGGGCCTTGCGCCAGGCGGTAAGACCGTTGCTGGTCACGATGGCCGCCGTGTTCGCTGTCCTGGTGCCGACCTACGTGTGGTACGGGCCGCCGGCGGTCCAGGCAGTACTCGACCGGACCACCAAGGTCACGGCCGACAACTTCTACCAGCTCTTTTCATCACCCACCGGCTTCGTCATCCGCAACCTGCTCGAGTTCTCGGTGGGCCTTGTTCTGATCCTGACGGTTTTGCTGTGGTGGCGACTGCCGGACGCCTTGTCGCCGACCCCGGCGCTGCGGCCCGCACTCGCGCTCGGCTGCGCCTGGCTGTTCGTCTGGCCGTACCAGCTACCCTGGTACGACGCCATGATCATCTGCCTGCTGATCTTCTATCCGGCCTCGCAGCTTGACTGGATCGTGCTCGGGCGGCTCACCGCCGGCACGGTGGCGCTGATCCCGGGAGATCCTTACCTGCACGCGGGTCACCTGATCGACCGGCTTAATCAGGACGTACTCACGCTGTGGACGCCGATAGTGCTGTTCGCCAGCGCCGGCGGGCTGGCCTGGATGTCCTTGGCCAGGCGGTGGCGGCTCGCCGCGACCGAGATCCCGGCGAATAGCGTCAGCAGGCCGATCCCGGTCAGCACATATAGGTTACCGCTCAGCAACTCGAGGCCGTGCCAGTGATACTCAGCGAACCACGGCCGGTCTCCTAGCCGGTAGTAGGTCCCGGGATTGGTATTGGGCGGCGCCCAGATCAGGCCGAGCGAGAAACCGCCAAGGTCGTTGGGCTCGCCCCACAGGCTGCCAGGCCACGCGAAGTAGACGATCGCGATCACCGCAGCCAGTCCTGCCGTCGCCGCGCGCAGGGCACCGCGCGAGCGCAGCGCGTACCCGATGGCCGCCACGACCGCCGGCACCGCCCAGACCCAGTGGTGATCCCAGCTAATCGGGGATACGAGGATTCCAGTCAGCGCGCAGGTCAGCAGCCCGGCGACGGGATGTCCGGCCCGGCTGAGCAGCGACGCTGTACCGAGTCCGGCGGCTATCACGACGATCGCGACCCAGATCCACAGGCGCTGGCCGGCGGCAACGCTCCCAGCCAGCCTGGTGATCAGCCCGAGCAGGGACTGGTTGCCCTCCCAGCCGACGAAGCCCGTCCTCGATCCCTTGACGAACACCCCGTCAAGCCACCACCTAGTCGAGTCCGCCGGATCGACGACGAAGCCGATTCCCGCGGTCAGCGCGAAGGTGCCGGCCGCGACGCCAGCCTGCCGGAACCTGCGAGTGAGCAGCAGGTACGGGATGAAGATCAGCGGCACGAGCTTGATCCCGGCCGCTACACCGACGCCAGCGCCCTTCCACCAGCGTCGGTCGGGCTGGCACAGGTCCCACATGATCAGCGCCATCAAGATCAGCTCGACCTGGCCGAGGAAAAGCGTCCGCTGCACCGGTTCCAGCCAGAACACGACCGAGCCCGCAAGCAACGTCAGGCCAGCCCGCTTGGCGATCGCCGGCCGGACCGGACGATCCTGCTCGCCGCCACCGCCGTTCCCGCCCCCGGCACCACCGCCGTCCCCGGGCCACCCGACCGCGGCGAACGTGACCCAGACGGCCAGCAGCGTCGCCAGCGTGTTGACGGCGAGCGAGGAGTACTCGAGCAACCGGAGCGGCAGCAGCGTCGCCGCCGTGAATACGAGAGCGGCGAATGGCGTGTAGGTGAACTTCAGGTTCTCAAAACCTGGCCAATCGTAAAGCGGCGAGCTTCGGTGCCCTTGGTACGACGGCGAGACGTGGGCCGCGATGAAACCGCCGAACCTGTACACGCGCAGATCCACCGGCTCCATCCATTCGGCCATCGGATGGGTGAGCGCGTACCAGATATAGATTCCGGCGGCGACCGCGAACGCGGTCAGGCCGGCCAATGCGAGCACTGCGCTTGAACGTGCCACCAAGCGTGTTTTATCGCTAGCCGCGTAGTCTTTAGAGCTAACGTCATCAACGACGGAATTACCTGCCCGCGAGGCTGTTTCCACCCATGCACTCTAGCCGCAGGAACGTAAGCGTTCAGGCCGCTTTCCCAGCGGGCGACAGACGCACCATGAACTGCGTCGTGCGCAGCCCGACGCCGCCGCGCCAGATCTCGAATCCTGCCTCGACGCTAGTCAGCCACCAGCGCGGCTTGATCAGCCGGTAGCGCTCGGCCGCCGCGATGAACGGCTTGACGCGGAGGTTGGTGACCTTGCTCGTCGAGGCGACCCGGCGGAACTGAATGTAGTTCCAGCGTTTGCCGTGCCCGCCGGTCACCCAGTGGGCCAAGTGCCAGCGCACGTGATCGATCACCACCACCGGCCAGGTGTTGAGACCGAATCCGCGCGAGTTCAGCCAGATCATCATCTCGGCCCCGCCGCTCTGCCCCGACCTGGCCGGCTTGCGGGCGAACCAGATGTCATAGCCAGCGCCCCAGGTCCCGCGCGCCTTGGTGGTGGTGTGCCAGGTCGTCACCAGCGAGGAGATCCTGTCGGCCCGCAACGGCAACACGCTGCGCGGTGAGCAGAGACCCCAGCTGCAGCCAGCGAAGATGTTAGGGAACGCGACGGGCTCGACCCGGCTAGCGCGGGCGCTCGACTTAGTCACTGCGAAGTTGGCGGCCTGACCTTGATTGGCGAGGCACTCCTTGTCGCGGCCGTAATTGTCATTGCGCACGATATACTGATCGCTGCCACGCCGGACCGTCATGTGCTGATATGTCTTGCAGAGGGTAAACGCCCGCGAATCCCGCGAACTGGCATGTGTTACACCACTAGACGATACCGCGACTACCGCGACCGCGGTGACTCCTGCCGTCAGAATCCGGAACATTCCCCCGCCATTTCGGTTGGCTTGATCTTTGACCAGACTGCCAGTCAAGTATGACCGCTGCGGGTAATGATAAGCGTTCGCCGACACGCGCCACCGCCTTCTTGGCTCAGTTCAGACGGCGCCGAAAAAAGGCAAGCACGGCTCAAGCCCGGTAATTGCAACCTGAATTGAGCTATGCGCCTGCCATGACGCTTTGTCGAGCCGCAACCGACGCGTTTCGTGCGGCTCGCCGCGCACCATTTGCCGCTCGATTCCATCATCGGCGTACCCGAGTTTGCGTGACACCCGGAGCGAGGCCACGTTCAGGGCGAACGCACCCGACGTCGCGAACTGCGCGCCAAGGCCGTCGAATGCCAGTGCGAGCACGGCGGCCCGCATCCGCGTGCCGATCCCCTGGCCTTGGTACTGCCGGCCCAGCCAGGACCCAGTGCCAACCTCGCGCACCACGGCGAAGTCGGTCGCGCCCATGCCCTGAGTGCCGACCACGACGCCGTCGTGGACCGCGACCAGGTTCAACGTCCAACTGGCCGGCCGCCAGGAACTCCAGCAGGACCAGTGGTAACGCATCGTCGAGAGAGCGCGCTCGACCGGTTCGACGTCGGTCCAGGCGACCGCGAATGGCTGCGCCGCCGGGTCGTGCACCCCAGCCTCAGCCAGGGCGGCGAGCGCGGTCAGGTCCGCGGCGTCAGGCAGCCTGAGTTCAAGACGGCCGGTGCGCAGCCGAAGGCCTGGCAGCGGCCAGTAATCTGGCGAGTTCATGGACCAGAGTGTGACAGCACGAACCGGCCTGACTCTATCTAATTACGGCGAACTCCTGATTGCTCCAGGCGCGGCCATTGTTTCGCGGCAGCAGCAACTGCTCTCTAGATAGCCTTAGCTGATTAATTGGTGACC
Organism: uncultured Actinomycetota bacterium; assembly: GCA_963769145.1. Taxonomy (GTDB): domain Bacteria; phylum Actinomycetota; class Actinomycetes; order Streptosporangiales; family Streptosporangiaceae; genus Chersky-822. The sequence goes on along the minus strand of CAVYKS010000004.1, from coordinate 180,611 downwards.
AGGTGGAGCCGTCCAGCGTCAGCACCTGCGGATGCCGGAAATTGTTGTCGCTGGCGTTCATCCACGGACAGAAGCCAGCTGGGCCGCGGCAGTTTCCCCCGCTTCCGTTCGCCTGATTCGCTATCCACAACGTCCGGTCGTCGACGCCGCACTCGCGCAAAGTGATATTTTCGCCGCTCTCATCGGGAACCGCCACGCCAGCGCACAAGCCTGAGCTATTTCCGTAAGGCGTCCAATGCACCTCGAACGCCCAGTAATTCGAGTCGTGATCACACACATACGATCCCGGGCTGAAAAAATCGTGTGCGTCGATGCCGCACAATTGCCACACCCGCGCGGCGAACGACAGCGTGAAGTCACCGTCCGCGGAGCGCGACGCCGCTCGTCGCATGTTGATCTTGCGGCCCGCCCGGCCGCCCCTGCCGTCGTCAGACGGAATGTAAGCGTTGATCGTCGAAGTCTGGCCGAGCCGGCGCGAGTAGAGCAGGATGCAGTATTTGCCGCACCCGCCAGCGACCGCCCGCGCCGGACCGGCAGCCTCCGACCGGCTGGCTGGCCAGCCGTCGCTATGCGCGGCGACCAGCAGAGCTGGGGCGCTGGTGAGGCCGAGCCCGAGGGCTAGACCCGCTCCCAGGCCGGCCGCGGCGACCACGGCGACCACGCCCACGCGCTTGCGCGTCATCTAGTTTGCCTCTCAGTCGGTCAGCGCGTCGGCCCGCTCCCCGGCGGATGCCAGGGAACGGGCCGCGAGCCTTGCGATCCGGTGTCAGCTAACCGGGCCGAAGTAGTAAGCGAACTGCTGGTTCGACCGGGCGATGGAGCCGACGAGCAGCTCGCGCCACAGCATGAGCTGGTTGGCCGGACGGTTCGTGCCGGTGTTCAGCGTGAGCACCAGCGGCTGGCTGAAGTTGCTGTCGCCACCGTTGATCAGCGGGCAGAAGTTGACCGACGGGTCACCGGGTGACACCGGCGGCGTTGTCGCGATCAGGCAGTTGCCGCCGTTCGTGCTGTGGATGCGGTCGGCGACCCAGACGGTCCTGGCGTCGACGCCACACGGCCGCAGGGTGACCTGCCGGCCAGAGGTGGCCCTGGACACTCCTGCACACAGACCTGACTCGTTGCCGAACGGCGACCAGTTCAGCTCGATGACGGCGAAGAACGGGTAGTGGGTGCAGATGAACGACGTTGGCGAGAAGAAGTCGTTCGCGAAGAAGCCGCAGTACTGGAACACGAAGCCGGAGATCGACGGCGTGAAGTCACCGTTCGGCCGGTAGTTGGCGGCCACGTGCAGGTTGACCGGCGTGCCAACACGTCCGCCGACGCCAGTGTCGCCAGGTACGTAGGCATTCATCGTGATGCTTGAGCCGAGCTGGTCGCTGAAGATGCTGACGCAGTTCGAGCCGCACGCGACGGTGTCCTTCTTGCCGTGCGTGTCAGCGGACGCGACGCCGGCGCTCAGGCTGAGCCCGGCCGTCATCACCGCCGCCGCCGAGACCGCGTACAACGCCCTGGTAAAGCGCTTGCGCATAAGTAGTCCCTTCCTATGGTTCTGCCGCTGTTCGCTTCCGTTGCCTCGGGCGGTCAAGACCGGTCGACTTACGGCGAAGAAACGGACTGGCAATGGTTGCTCTTAGTAATCCCCCGCCCTGCCAGTTCGCTACGCAACGTTATCAGCAAATCGCCGGCGGTAATCAGAACCGCTCGTGATTTCAGTCGCGTTTTGATAACGGCGGCGTGTCTAGGTATTCGGAACTTGTCGATTATGCTGCATCAATACGCTGTGAAGCGATCGAGGTGACGGCGATCATTCGCGGTTAAGGCGGACATTCGACGCCCGCTTTCCCATGACGCACAGTCACGGCGCAACGACTACAGAAGGTGACCGAGCTGCTAGCCAGGAAGCTCTCGCCCCCACCCGAGGGAAGCTCCGCCCCGCCGCCGATGTCGCTGAGCGCCTCCCACCTAGACTCAAGCCCGTGACTGAAGCATTGCCCAACCAGGTACGCGCCCAGCTCGACGATCCGTTCGCCGAACTGACCGGGCCGCTGGCCGGAACCCGCAAGCTGGCTTTCCGGGTTGTCGAGAACGAGCAGCTGTCGCCGAACATGCAGCGGATCACGTTCACCGCGCCCGAACTCGCCGGGTTCAGCTACACACCTGGCCAGGACGTCATGGTGCTCGTAGCCGCCGACGGGTCCAAGCCGATCAGAAGGCGCTACACGATCAGGTCGCTCGACCCGGCGAACCTGCTGCTGACGCTCAACGTCGTCCTGCACGGCGCGGGGCCGGGCGAGCGATGGCTGCGATCGGCACGGCCAGGTGACACGATCGAGGGGATCGGGCCGCGCGGGAAGATCACCACGTCACCGACGGCCGACTGGCACCTGTTCATGGGCGATGAGTCGGCGATGCCAGCCATTTTGGCTATGACGGAGTCGTTGCCGCCCGACGCCGATGCGACGCTGGTCATCGAGGTACCTGATCCCGACGATGAGCAGGAACTATTCGCACGGGCTACGACCCGCATCAGCTGGTTGCACAGGCTCGGGGGTAAACCGGGCGACCCGGCCTTGCTCGCCAGCGAAGCGGCCGAAGTCGAGTTGCCACGCGGTGCCGGGCACGTCTACCTCTTCGGCGAGGCCTCCGTTGTACTGAGGCTGCGCGAGATCCTGGGCAACCGAGGAATCGCGGCCGATCAGGTCTCTCCCAAGGCGTACTGGGGCCGCGGCCGCGCGAACGCCGGCCACGGCGAACCCGCCAAGTAGCGGTAATGGGACAGCCCCACAACTTCGATTCGGCTTTCGTTCTCATTTGACGAGGAGATGTTTCATAGACTGGACCCTCGTAGTCCGGAAACTTTGCGCTGGATAGGAGCTGGCCTAGTGGCGTCGGCGATGACGACCGAAGAGTCCGCGGTCATTGCCAGCGCCTCGGCGCAGACCCTCATCGTCGGCATCGACAAGGCGGGCATGATCCGCCAGCACGATCGCGGCGCGGGAGACATCCTGGCTGACCCTTCCGACTCGCTGCTCGGCACCGATCTCGGCAGTTTGATCACCGGTCCCGGCGAGCCAGCGGAGATCCTGAGCGGCCTGATCGAGGCGACCCGATCCGATCGGCAGAGCACGACGGTGCTGACGTTGCGGACGGCGAGCAGGTCGCTGGTCGACGCGGTGGTGACCGTCGAGCCAATCCGGTCTGCCGATCCCGACCTGTTCGCTCAGGTCACCATGCGCATTCCAGCCCCGGCCGCCGAACGTTTCATCGACCCGGCGCTGATGCGGCACGCGCTCCTCGACGGAGCGGTGCGACGGATCGGCGGCGCGCTTGACCTGGACCAACTAGCTCCCGAGCTGGTCAACATCCTCGTGCCGCACTTCTGTAACTCAGCTGGCCTGCTGATAGTGGAGAGCATGCTCGGCGACGGCGACCATGAGGAGACGAGCAGGGGCGGCACGCAGTTCGTGCGACGGCTCGCGCTCGCCTACGACGACAGCGACACCGGCTGGCAATCCGCGTTCCCGGTCGGCGAGGTCCTCCGCTACCCGGCCGACAGCCTGTACACCCGCTGCATGGATACCAGCGCACCGGTCAGCGCGGTGATGAACGAGCAGGCCGCCCAGGACCTGGCGGCGGCCTGGCTGCGCACCCCGGTGGCCCGGCTCATCTCTGGCACGTCCATGCTCGCGCTGCCGATCATGGCGGGCGAGGTCATGCTCGGCTTCTTCGTGTGCGTGCGACAGCACGGCTTCCATCGCTTCGACGCCTATGACACGGAAATCGGCATGGAGTTCGCGAGCCGGGCGGCACTGTTCGTCGACGGCGCCCGACGGTACGGCCGGGAACGCGCGACCGCGCTGACCCTGCAGCGCAGCATGCTGCCGACCGGGCTCTCGCACCCCGCTTCGGTCGAGGTCAAGCACCGGTACCTGCCAGGCAGCAAGCTGATCGAGGTGGGCGGCGACTGGTACGAGTCGATCGGGCTGCCGGGCGGCCGGGTAGCGCTCGTCGTCGGGGACGTGGCCGGGCACGGCGTCCGGGCGGCCGTGACGATGGGCAGGCTGCGCACCGCGATTAAGACGCTCACTATGCTCGAACTGCCGCCAGCGGAAACGCTGCAACGCCTCGATGACCTGATGCACGAGCTTGGCGTGTTCGAGCCGCACTTCGCGACCTGCGTCTACGCCGTCTACGACTCCGTGGACGGCACCTGCGAAGTAGCCTCGGCTGGCCACTTGCCGCCGCTGCTGATCCGCCCGGACGGCAGCAGTGAGTTCCTCGACGTATCCCCGGCGCCGCCGCTCGGGATCGGCGCGAGCCCGATCGTCAGCCGGACGCTGCGCATCGACGACGGCAGCCTGCTCGTCATGTACACCGACGGACTGGTCGAGCGCCGCACCGAGGACATCGATCAGGGATTGCAGCGGTTGCGGACCGTGTTCGGCCCCGCCTCGCCGGCGCAGTCCCTCGACGAGCTTTGCCGCGAAGCGCTCGCCGACGTCTACGACGATCACCAGCGAGATGACATCGCGCTCCTGGTCGCAAGGCTGAGCCGGATCGGCCAGGACCGGCATGTGGCGTGGAAACTGGCCGCCAAGCTCACCGCGGCGCGCCGGGCTCGCTCGCTGATCCGCACGCCGTTGCGGCGGTGGGGTCTGGCTGACCTCATACCGCTCGCCGAGCTCGTCGTTTCCGAATTGGTCACCAACGCCGTCAGGTACGCGCAAGGCACTATCGGCTTGCGTTTGGTGCTCGAGGGCGGATTGTTCATCGAGGTCGTCGACGATTCGGCTGCGGTGCCGAGGCTGCGCCACGCCGATGAGGACGACGAGCGTGGTCGCGGACTCCAGGTCGTGAGCCAGCTGGCGCGCCGCTGGGGGTCCCGCCGGGCCGGAGCGGGAAAGGTCGTCTGGTGCGAACTCACCGTACCTTCCGCCGCGGCCGATCCGCCGGCCAAACCCAGGCGGCGTGAGCCGGCTGCCGGTGCGGGCCCAGCGTCGGCGTCGGACCGGGAACTGGTCACTTCCTAGCGGAAGCCAGATCGGGGTCGTTAGGTCGCATCGCGACCGTTCAGACGTTCCAAAACGACCTAGTCGTAATGTCTTCTCAACTCGTCTGGTTTATGCTTCAATAAGCAAGATTATGATCGTTCGCTGGATCTTGCACAGTCCGTGTGCGATCATGGGGAGGAATCGAACAATATGAGCACTAGCCGACAGTCACCAGAGTTCACCCGGCTGCTGACCCCAGCAGAGGTCGCAGCCATGTTCCGCGTTGACCCGAAGACCGTGACGAGATGGGCCAAAGACGGCAAGCTCACCTCGGTACGCACGCTTGGCGGTCACCGCAGGTATCCCGAAGCTGAGGTCCGAGCACTGCTCGACCAGATCAGTGGTTCGGCGCGGCCGTAGCCCGCACGCCGCAAGGGGTCTCGGCGCAACGCCCTGACTGCGAGCGGCGGCTAGACCGCCGCTCGCAGTGGGCTATATGTGGCCATTACAAGCCGTATTGATTGCCTGATGGCCCGCGCCGTGCTGGTACAGCAGCAGCCAGTCACCGTGTGCCCGCCAGGTCCGCACGAAGCTCAACGGCAAGCCGAAGAGCGCCGCGCCTTCCTGGGTGCCGCTCAGCGACAGCAACTCCGGTTCGGGCTGGCAGCGGTTGATCTCTACTACCCAGACCCGCTTGGCGTGCCTGAGCCGGGAACGCAAGGTAGACAGTGTCACCGATGTACCCGCTAGCGTCCCGGACGGGTCCGCGGCTTGCCTGACCGCGATGTCCGGCAGCCTGCCTAGGCCGGTGGGATAAGCCGCCGCGAAGCTTTCGGCGTTCGGGTTGGCATAGAGCACGACGTCACCAGGCTGAGCGTGAGCCGCCACGATCCGATCAAGCGCGCGAATGTTGTCGTAGTGGCCGGCTGGCTGGCGCTGCGACACGAAAGTCGTCAGCCCGGCCAGCAGGACGAGCGCGAGCGCGACCGGCCCTGCCACCCGGCCCAGCGTGACCAGCGCCATCCCGCCGATCAATGCGAGCGGCGGGACGCACATCAGCAGGTAACGCGGGGTGTAGATCGGCGAGATCACCGACGCGCAGACCAGCAGTGCGGGCGGCACGAGCATCCACGGCAGGCTCAGTTCGGTGAGTTGCCAGCGCCACGCCTTATTGCGCATGCCCGCCGCCTCCGAACTGATGATGAGCGTGATCACGATGATCCCGCTGACGACCACGCTCACCAGCAATGACCCGGTGAGCGTGAGCAGCGTGCTGAACGACGACTGGTTGACCGCGATCCAGGCGATCTGACCGCGCTGCTCCCAGCCCAGGACAAGCAGCGGGCTAGCGCAGATGACCCCGGCCACCGCCGCGATCAGCCATCCGACCGCCAGCTTGCGCACGTCCTGGTCGCCGCCGCGGCGGCGGTAGTGCAGCGCGACCGTGATCGCGTGCGCGGGAAGCAGCAGCAGGCCGAAGATATTCACGATGCCGAGCGCAGCGAGGCCGGCGCCGTAGCCGATCAGCCAGCGGCGGCGGGTCGCGGGCTCAGCGCCGATGACGCGCATGAGCAGGTAGCTGGCGATGGTAGCGGCGCCCACGACCATCGCGTATGACCTGGCTTCCTGCCCGTACCTGCTCGCCACCGGCAGCACGGCGTACAGCAGCCCGGCGGCCAGGCCGACCCACGGCGAGATCAGCCGTCGGCCGATCGCCGCGACGAAGGCTGCGGCGACGGCGGCCGCCAGCGCCGATGGCAACCGCATGATGAAGTCGCCCGTGCCGAACAAGTGCGCGAGCGGCCACATGAAGATGTAGTACGCGGAGTGCACGGCATCGACGTTGCCGAGCATGCGAATCAGGTCGCCGAACGGGCGCTTGACGGCCGCCATCGTCGCCGCCTCGTCGCGCCAGTACGACGGCGTCGCGATGTTCCACAGCGCCAGCCCGAAGACGACAAGCGGCGGCAGCAGCATGGCCCAGATCGGGCCCCGGTCGTAGGGCTTCGGCTCCGCGGCCCCGGCGTCCGGTCCGCTGATCAATGCCCGCTCGCCTGAGTCAGTGGCAGCGTCCGCGCCATCGGCGACGGTCGCGACAGCGTCGCCAGCGGCCGCGTGTTCCACAGCCGAAGGCCCGCCGGGTGAAGTCATGATGTCTCATCCTCCGCGAATGCGCCGGGCTAGCAACGAACTCGAAAGCGCCCCCAAGTGCGCCGAGCCAGCGTCCCAATCGTAGTCAAACCCAAAGTCGCAACATGCCGGTTCTGACTGCAGCATCACCTGACACCGGTCACGTCACAGCCGGGCGGTGGTTATCAGGTCGCCACGCGATGCGATCATGACCGGCTACCCGTTCGTCAAGCTTACCGGGTGTAGCGGATCGAACGCAGATCGCTCGCGTATCGGAAAGGCTGCTGAAAACTATCTTGAGGCCTGTCAGATGCCGCTGTAGCTGCCGCAACGGGCGAGTAAGATCCCTTACCTATGTTCGATGCGCGGGAAACAACTTCAACCGCTCGCTGGCTCGATCCCTGAGGACCAACAGCTATGCTGCGTCGCCGATCAATCCGCATGCGGATCATCGTGCTCGTGCTTGTCCCCGTGGTCGCCCTAATCGGTCTGTACGCAGTAGCGCTCTCGCTCACGCTGAGCAGTTTCCTATCGCTCAAGCAGTCCGCCGACGTTCGTAACGAAGTCACCAACCCGGTCACGAAGGTCCAGCTCCAGCTCAGCATGGAGCGCGCGCTAGCGCTGCAATACCTAGCCGATCCGACCCACGCCCGGTTGCTTGTGATGCTCAGCCAGGAGCCGAAGACCGACGAGGCGGTCAACGCCTACCTCGACGCCGCGTCGAAGACGAACGCGGGCGCAGGGATCGGCGAGCGGCGCGCGAGCGAGAAGTGGGCGACGGCGCTCGCAACGCTGCACGCGCTCAGGGCGACCGTCGTCAGCATAGGGCTCAGCCGGGCGGCGGCGGCCTCCTCATACAGCGGGCTGATCGGCGGCGCCGACTTCGTGCTGACCCAGGCGGTTCTGCCGGTGCTGACCACCTCGGCGCTGATCCAGGCGAACGACATCTTGACGATGGAAGAGTCGCTCCAGGTGGTCGCGGAGGAACGCGACCTGTTCACCGCCGACCTGACCACGCGTTCCTACCCGCCCGCCGACAGCAAGCTCATCAGCCAGCTCACGGCCGAGCATCGGGAGCTATGGAACCAGGCGACCGCGAGCCTGGACAAGCCATACCTGCAGTTGTTCTCCGCGGACATCCCCGCAGCGACTACGGCGGCGCTGACGAGCCTGGAGAGCCAGATCCTCTCCGGGCCGCGCGACGCCATGCGGGTCTCGATCCCGGCGTGGACGTCGGTGAACAGCGCGTACGCCGCTGGCTTCCGCCAGGCGCTCTATAGCTCCTCGAACGATTTGCGCTCGGCCGGCTTCGCCGAGGCCCGCAGCGTGCTGATCCGGCTGATCCTGATCGGCGGCCTTGGCCTTCTCGCGATCATCGCGGCGATCGCGGTCGCGGTCGTGCTCAGCCGCGTACTGCTGCGGCAACTCGACGACTTGCGACAGTCCGCGCTCGACCTGTCGTCGGTACGCCTGCCCGCCGTGCTCGCGCGGCTGCGGTCGGGTGAGGAGATCGACGTCTCCACCGAGACACCGCAGCTCGATCCTGGCGCCAACGAACTCGGCCAGCTGGGGCGGGCGTTCAACATCGCCGCCCAGTCCGCCGTCGCCGCCGCGGTGGACGAGGCGGAGATCAGGCGCGGGGTCAACGACGTTTTCCGCAATCTGGCCCGGCGCAACCAGTCGCTGCTCACCAGGCAGCTTGAGCTGCTCGACGCGATGGAACGGCGGGTCCACGATCCAGAGGAACTCGCCGACTTGTTCCGCGTCGACCACCTCACGACGCGTATGCGGCGGCACGCTGAAGGCCTTCTAATCGTCGCCGGCGGGTCGTCCGGGCGGGTCTGGCGCGAGCCGGTGCCGATCGTCGACGTGATGCGCGCGGCGGTCGCCGAGATCGAGGACTACACAAGGATCAGGGTCACCTCCCGGTCAAGCAGTTCGGTTGCCGGGCACGCAGTCGCCGACATTATCCACATGCTCGCCGAGTTGGTCGAGAACGCGACCACCTTCTCGCCAGCGAATACTCCGGTCAGGATCGAGAGCGACAACGTCGCCAAGGGCCTGATCGTCGAGATTGAGGACCGCGGGCTCGGCATGACCGATCAGCAGATCGATGAGATCAACTCCAAGCTCAACGATCCCCCGCTGCTCGACCTGTCGGGTAGCGAGCAACTAGGCCTGTTCATCGCCGGCCAGCTTGCCCGGCGGCACGAAGTGAAGATCACCATGCGCGGGTCCGCCTACGGCGGGATCACGGCCGTGGTGCTGATCCCGAGCGGGCTGGTCATCGATCCTGGCTACGACGAGCCGCTGACGGTCGTCGGCATCCGTGAGCTTGGCGGCCGCCCGGTCCCGCAACTGCCGGCCGCGTCGGCCGCCGACGAGATCGCAGCCAGTGTCAGCTCGGTGACGAGCCCGGACTATGTCGGTGCTACCAGCTATCTTCTGGACCTAGAGACAGCCATGGGTCCGGTGACGACGACCGCCGCTCAGGTAGACACCGACCAGATAGACGCCGACCAGGTGGCCGCGGACCAACCCGCCGATGACGGTTCTGGCTTGTACGGCACTGGCTCATACGGCACTGGCTCATACGGCACTGGCTCATACGGCACTGGCTCATACGGCACTGATGCCTACCGCGCCGGCCTCTACGGCACCGGTGAGCGCCGGGTCGAACCGTACGGCACGGGCCCACTCGGGCAGTTCGCCGACGAGCAAGTGGCGAGCGAAGTGGTTTCCGCGGACCTGGTCGAGGATGACGCCCCCCTGGCCGGTTCGGGGTCGACGGCAAGTTCCTGGGGCCACCTCACCGAAAGCACCGACGCTGACGTCAGCGCCGACGTCAGCACCGACGACGGCGAACCAAGCGGGTTGAAGGGTGCCGGCGCTTGGCTCGCTGAGGCGCAGGCAGCGACTTCACAAGCGCCGGACGAGCCAGTCGATGGCCTGGCAACCTCGGCACCTATCGCACCGCAGACGCCGATGCTGATTCTCGGCCCGGCCCCCGACATCGCCGAGGCGTCTGCCGCTAGACCGGCCGACTCCGCCCTGCCAACCCAATCCGCCCTCCCGACACGCTCCGCCCTCCCGACACGCTCCGCCCTCCCGACACGCTCCGCCCTCCCGACACGCTCCGCCCTGCCAACCGATTCCGTCACGGCATCGCCGTCCCAGCGAATGACCGAATTCGGTCCGGTCGAACCTTCCGTTGGCTCGATCGGTCCTGCGGCCGACTCTCGCGACTCCAGCCAGTCGGTGGGCTGGCCGGCCGTTGCTGACGACGGTCAGGCCAGCGACTCGGTCAGCCTGCCGAGCCGTGCGGGCTCGGCGGGGGGTAGCCGTGACCGGCCGGTCGGCGGGCCCGGCCGGTCGGCCGACCACTCGGACTGGCGCCACCTGGTCGCCAATGCGTCCAGTGAGGCCAGCGCCGACGACAACGGGGCCGAACTACCGCACCGTCCTGCCGTCGCACAACCGCTAGACCCGACGTCGCTACCGCGCCGAGGTCCAAGCCTGGACCCGGCAGCCAACGGCTCGCACGATGCCCAAGACGACGGCTCAGCGACCGACCAGGCACGGCTGCTACCTCGGCGGCAGCCAAGGACAACTGGGCTGTCGTTTGGCCGCGATCTCGCTGACACCGACAACTTCGGGCCGCTTCCAAGCGAGCCGAGCCCGCTGGAGCTCGACGGTCTGCCGGTTCGGGTCAGGCAAGCCAACCTCGCGCCGCAATTGCGCGATCAGGTGCAGCCCGCGCAGGCGCAACAATACGTAGCGGCTCCAGAAATGCCTGCTGAGCAAGCAGCCACGGCAGAGCCTTCCCCCGAGGCGGCGCGGAACTTCATGTCCGCCTTGCAACGTGGCTGGGAGCGCGGACGCTCTATGGCCGAGCAAATGACCGACGAGCCCGACGCCGAGCGATAGACAGAGCCCGGCCGACCGCCAGCAGGAGGGGCGCAAATGAACACCGGTGGCAGCTTGGATTGGCTGCTCGATGACCTGGTCTCCAGGGTCGCCAACGTGGACAAGGCCGTGATCTTGTCCAGGGACGGCCTGGCGATCAGCGCGTCATCTGGCCTGTCCCGTGAAGATGCTGAGCATCTAGCCGCGGTCGCGGCCGGATTCCAGAGCCTCGCGCGAGGGTTCGGACAGCACTTCGACTGCGGGAGTCCGCGCCAGACGATCGTCGAGCTTGAAACGGCCTTCTTGTTCGTGACCGCCGCCGGGGACGGTAGTTGCCTGGCTGTGCTGGCCAGCCTCGGTGCCGACGCGGGCTTGATCGCGTACGAGATGGCCTTGCTTGTGAAACGAGTTGGCCAGCATCTGGGCGTGCGGCCGCGCCCGGCGCAGGTCAGCTAGTAGTGCGACGTGAGCTTGAATGACCCCGAGGCGAGAACGCAAGAACCGTGATAGTAAAGGCCCAGTTGTCCGGCCATATGCGGTCACTTCGGGTCGGACCCGCCCCAGCGGTGCGGCCATCGATATGGTGGCGCTGGTGTCGGCGCTGCGCCGGGCTTCGCTAGCCGATCTTGAGCCAGATCTCCAAGCCAAGCTTGGCCCCGAGCACCGGCGCCTGCTTGACGCTTGCCGACTCCCGGTCGCGGTCGCCGATCTGGCATCCGACCTCGACCTGCCGCTCGGGGTAGTCCGCATCCTTGTCGCAGACCTACGGGAGCAAGGCCTGGTGAGCGTCCGTCAGCCCACTCCGTCCGGCTTCAGCGACGTGACCATACTCAAGGAGGTCGCCGATGCCCTACGGAGACTCTGAGTCCGTCCCAGACTCGGCCCGGGCTCCCGTCGCGATCAAGATCTTGATCGCCGGGGGCTTCGGGGCCGGCAAGACCACGCTGGTCGGCGCCGTGAGCGAGGTACGTCCGCTGCGCACGGAGGAGACCCTGAGCGAGCCAAGCTCGCGCGTCGATCCGCTTGATGGGGTAGAACGCAAGACCACGACTACGGTCGCCATGGACTTCGGCCGTATCTCGATTAGCGATGATTTGGTCGTGTACCTGTTCGGGACGCCCGGCCAGAAGAGGTTCTGGTTCATGTGGGACGAACTCGCCTTCGGAGCGCTCGGCGCGGTCGTGATAGCGGATACTAGGCGGCTCGCCGACTGCTTCCCGTCGGTCGACTACTTCGAGCGACGCGGCCTGCCATTCGTGGTGGCGGTGAACTGTTTCGACGGTGCCAGGCGCTACCCGCTGGACACCATGCGCACAGCGCTGAACCTCACCCCGGACGTCCCGCTCATGCTGTGCGACGCCCGGCATCGGTCGTCAAGCCGCGACGCGCTCGTCGCCCTGGTCGAGCACGCGGTCACCAGGCTGAGCAGCGGACGGCACGTCACGTCCGCCAGATAAGGACGAGCCCGCGGTCGTCGGTTCCCCCGACGCTGTCGGGCAGCATCTGCACCAGGCCTGCCGCGCCCTTGCTGAACCCGGCGACCACAAGCCGGTCAGCCTCGCCAAGCAACCGGTCGATGCCCACGTCGATGTCCACTCCAGGCTGCTCGATCAGGCCATCGGTGTAGAGCATCAGCGCGTCACCCGGCCGCAACGTGCCGTGCTCGGGCACGTCCCGCAAGTCGGGCACCACGCCGAGCACGATGCCCTTGGCATGGGTCAGTCGCCACGCACCGCTAGCCGAGTCGAAGTGCGCGGCCGGCGGGTGCCCGGCCGAGGCGATCACGTAGTTACCGCTGGTCAGGTCAAGACAAAGATGCACAGCGGTAACAAATCCCTCGACGGGATCACTGCGCCGAAGGTAGGCGTTGCACGAGGACAAGAATTCCGATGCGGGCACGGAGCCGAGCAGGCCGCCGAATGCGCCGGACAACATCAGCGCCCTCGTGCCGGCGTCGATGCCCTTGCCTGACACATCGACGACCGCGACCTCGAGCGTCTTTCCGTCGCAGACCGACACCACAAAGTCGCCGCCGAACAGGGCGCCGCCAGCCGGCCTGAGCACCGACTCGCAGCCCCAGCCCTCAGGCAAGCTCGGAACCGCGCTTTGCACCTTGATCCGGTCCCTGAGCTCGATGAGCATCTGGTCTCCGCGTAGCCCTAGCAGGCCAAGCTTGGCCCTGGTCCGCGCCAGCACATGGGCGAAAATCGCGATGATGACGACCGTCGCGACGATCCCGAATCCCGTCCGCTGGTCGGCCTGCGCGACGTCATACCCGAGCATCACCGCCACGATGCAGAACAGGATGCGCAGCGCACGCGGCCATAGCAGCAGCCCGCCCGCCAGGATCGGCAAGATCATCAGTCCCGGCGAGAACCAAGACTCGGAAATCCTCACGGCGGCGATGCCGATGCCTATGACGGCGATCGCGAGAACGAAGGCCAGCCGCCGGTTCCGCGTAATGAACTGCCGGCGGACGAGGCCGCGAAACGCCAATGCAGCGGCACAGACCGCCGACCAGAGTCGACGTAGCGAACTCGAAACCATGATGGCGAAACTGTACCGGCTTTAGATCTGGCGGCCATGCCCCAATTCCTGGGTTTTCGTAGCTCGCATGGCGCCGGACCTGCGGATCCCCTGCCTACGCACAGAAAACAAGTCGCTGCGAGGGACTCTCATGGGGTACGAAGTCCATCATGAGCCCCAACTACCCGACCCGCCCGATCACCATGTCGGAATTGCCACAATTCATGCGCGTTGCTGACCACGCATTTAACTCGAACTGGCCATCCGAGCAGTTCATAGAGTGGGAGCGGAAGGTCTTCGAACCAGAGCGCAGCCTGGCTGCCTTCGACGGCGAGGAAATCATCGGCACCGCGAGGATCATGTCGTTCGACCTGATCGTGCCCGGCGGCGGCGAAGTTGGTGCCGCAGGCGTCACAAGCGTCTCGGTGTTGCCATCGCACCGGCGTCGCGGCGTGCTGTCCTTGCTGATGGACACCCAGCTCCGCGACGTCGCCGCGGGGACCGAACCGGTGGCCGCCCTATACGCCTCAGAGTCGGTCATCTACGGCCGATACGGCTACGGAGTCGCCACCGGCAGCCTGAGTTACGACATCAAGCGCGGCGAGGGCTTGCTCAAGACACCAGCCAACCCGCCGAGGCTGCGCATCGTTGACCCGAAGTCCGCCGTGGACACGCTTAAGCAGGTGCACGACACCGTCCGGGCGACCAGCCCGGGCATGATGAGCAGGAACCAGGCCTACTGGGAGGTCGTGCTCGCCGACCCCGAGTTCGCCCGAGAGGGCAATTCGCCAACGAACTGCGTGGTGGCCGAGGACGACTCAGGCCCGCGCGGCTACGCGCTTTACTCGGCCAAACCTGACTGGGGATCGGACGGACTGCCAGCGCACGTGCTGAACGTGCGCGAACTGCTCGGCATCGACAACGACGCGGTCGTGACACTATGGACCGACATGCTGTCCAGGGATCTGGTCGCCACGATCAAGGCTTGGTCAAGGCCGGTCGATGATCCGCTGCTGCACCAACTCTCTGACCCACGCCGAACCCGCGCCTCGTACCGCGACGGCTTGTGGATCAGGCTGATCGACCTGCCAACCGCGCTGACCCAGCGCCGTTATTCCTGCGAAGTTGACCTCGTCATCGACGTGATCGACGAGCGCCTGAATGCCAACAGCGGCCGGTGGCGGCTGGAAGCAGGCGGCCTCGGCGATGACAGCAAGCCGGTCTGCGAGCGCACGACCGCCGAGCCTGACCTAGTACTCCCCATCGCGGCGCTCGGCGCCGGCTATCTCGGCGGCACCAGGCTCGGCGCCCTGGCCACCGCAGGCCAGATCACCGAACTACGCCCCGGTGCCGTCGCTGCCCTGTCCGCAGCCATGTGGTGGGACCCAGCCCCCTGGGCCCCAACCTCGTTCTAACCCCAGCCACCCCCGGCCTGGGCCCCCGCTGCTGCTCGGGCGGGCCGACCACGACAGCAAGGGGCCCACGCTGCGGGCGCCCCCTCAAGCCGACAACAGCAAGGGGCCCACGACGTCGCTATGACGACAGCAAGGGGCCCACGCTGCGCGCGGGCAGGGCGGTCAGCGACCGCGCGGGGCCCACGCTGCGCGCGGGCAGGGCGGCGTCCGGCAGTAACGGGGCGACGCCGCAGTGCTGGCTGGGAGCCGCGCCGGGAGCCTCGGCTAGAACAGGAGGGCTTTGAGTTCGCCGAACTCTTCTAGGCCGTGGATGCCTAGTTCACGGCCATAGCCGGACTGGCCGAAGCCGCCGAACGGGGCGGCCACGTTGAACGCGCCGCCGTTGATCTCGACCTGGCCGGCCCGAAGCTGCCTGGCTACCCGGACGGCGTGCTCCTGGTCGCCGGACCAAACGGCGGCAGCGAGGCCGTACGGCGTGCCGTTGGCTATCGCCACCGCCTCGTGCTCGGTCTCGTACCGCAGCACGCACAGCACCGGGCCGAAGATCTCCTCGCGCGCGATGGCCATGTCTGGCGTCACGTCGGCGAACACCGTCGGCTTGACGTAGCTGCCGGTCTCGAAGCCGGGCACGGGTTCGGCACCGCCCACCGCGATCCTCGCGCCTTCGGCGACTCCGCGCTCGATGTAGTTGCGGACTCGGTCGCGCTGGGAGGCCGAGGCCAGCGGGCCGAGCCTGGTGCGCTCGTCCATCGGATCTCCGAGCGGGTAGCGCTCGGTGTTCGCCGCAGCCAGTTCAACGGCTTCGTCGTAGCGACTCGCCGGGACGAGCATTCTGGTCAGGGCGTTGCAGGTCTGACCCGAGTTGACGAAGGCTTTCGCGACGCCGACCTTCACCGCGGTGGCGAGGTCCGCGTCCGGCAGCACGACGTTGGCCGACTTGCCGCCAAGTTCGAGCGTGACCCGCTTGATCGTGGCCGCCGCCACCTCAGCGACTCGCCTGCCCGCCTGCACCGATCCGGTAAACGACACCACGTCGACGTCCCGATGAGCGGATATCGCCTCGCCGGCGATCTTTCCGGTGCCGCTGACCAGGTTGAACACCCCTGGAGGCAGCCCGATCTCGTGAAAGATCTCGGCCAGCGCGTACGCGGCGAGCGGCGCTACCTCGCTCGGCTTCAGCACCACGGTGCAGCCCGCCGCGAGCGCGGCCGCCACCTTGGCGACGACCTGATGCAACGGGTAGTTCCACGGGGTAATCGCGCCGACGACCCCGGCTGGCTCGCGCACGACCAGCACGTTTCCCACCCGTTCGCCGCTGAAGTCGTAGCTGGCGAGCACGTCGACGAAGTTCGCTAGCACGGCGAGCGGCGTGCCGACCTGCACCCTGCGGGCGAACGTGATCGGCGAGCCCATGTCCGCGCTGATCGTCGCGGCGACGTCGTCTGCCCGCTCTTCGAGGAGCAGCCTCGCGGCATCGAGCCGCTCAGCCCGTTCGGCGGGCGACGTGGTCGACCAGCTACCGAACGCGACCCTGGCCGCCCGTACGGCCACGCCGACGTCCGCATCATGTCCGGCGGGAACCCGGTCGATCACCGCGGCCGTGGCGGGGTTCACCACATCGATGCCGCCAGAGTCGGCCGACGGTGTCCAGGTGCCGTTGATGTAGTTACTGCGCATGCATGCATTATCGCCCATCGAGCGCCGCGAGCCCAGCACCAAGGGGGCCAGCGAGAATAGGCAACGCCGCATTGCGATCCGTGATAGAACGCTTTTGGCGAACGCGATACTAACTGAGTTGATTTCTATAGCATTTTCAGGCAATAAATTGGATTATCGACCGAGTGGGATCGCCGAGCATAAACCGATTCGGGCCAATAATGACCTATTCGATGGGAGAGCCTTGTGCGGCATTCCCCGGCACGACGGTCCTCGCTGAGCCAGCTTGGCCGGACAGGTCTGTTAGCTGATCGCGTCCGCCATCATCCCCGCCACCGGGGCCCGCTCGCGCTCTCGACCCGCCGACCGAAGAGGCACCGGGCCTTGCGGCTCGCCGCGCTCGTTGGCGGCGCCTGCGCCGGGCTCGGCCTCGTGCTCGCGCTCATCACCCTCGTCGTCATGCTGGGCGGTTCAGGCGCCTGAAACAACGCTCACGGCCAAGCCACCGCCCACGCTGAACAGCATCGCCGGGCCGACGTTGTCGCCACGACACGCCAGAGAGTTATTTGCGCGAGGTTTTAGTCGAAGATGGGTTCCCTGGTACGGCTGCGCTTCAGCTCGAAGAAGCCATCCGTCCCGGTAACCAGCAGCACGCCGTCCCAGAGCTTGGCTGCCGCCTCGCCGCGCGGGATCGGGGACACGACCGGCCCGAAGATGGACGCGCCGTTGACCGTAATCACGGGCGTGCCGACCTCGTAGCCAACGCGGTCGATGCCTTCGGCGTGCGAGGCGCGAACTTGCTCGTCGTACTCGGTCGAGGTCATCGCGTCGGCCAAGTCGGCCGGCAGGCCAGCCTCGGTCAGCGCGGCCTCGATCGTCTCCCGGTTCCGCTCCGCCTTCTCGTTGTGGAACTTGTTGCCGATCGCGGTATAGAGCGGCAAGACAGTCTGGGCGCCGAACTTCTGCTCCGCCGCCACGCAGACCCGAACCGGGCCCCACGCCTGGAGCATCAGTTCCTTGTAGCGGTCGGACAGGTCTTCCTTGTTCTCGTTGAGCACGGCCAGGCTCATCACGTGCCAGCGCACATCGACCGGGCGAACTTTTTCTACTTCGACCATCCAGCGCGAAGTTATCCACGCCCAGGGGCAGAGCGGGTCAAACCAGAAGTCGACCTGGGTGGGGGTTTGCTCAGTCATTCGTTCTCCTCCGAAGGGCTGGCCAGCACAGCATATGTCGCCCGTGTCACAACTCGGCGCACCGAACATCACAACTCGGCGCTGGCGCTAGGCATTCCGTCGCCGTGGCGTGACATCATGCCCGAGATGGAACCGCTGACTGGCAACCTGACTCGCACGGAGGCGGCCGAGCGCGCCCGGTTGCTCCGCGTCCGCTCCTACCGCATAGAGCTTGACCTTCATGGCAGCGCGACGAGCTTCGGCTCGCTGACGACCGTGCTATTTGACTGCGCCCAATCGGACTCCCAGCCGGACGCCGAGTCGTTCATCGACCTGGCCGCCCTTTCCGTCAGCCGGATCGAGCTCAATGGTGAGCAGTTGCCGCTGACGTTCTTCGATGGCGGCCGCGTCCGGCTGCCTGGCCTGGCGAGCACCAACGAACTGACGATCGCGGCGCAGTGCGCGTACTCGCGCACCGGAGAGGGCCTGCACAGGTTTCTCGACCCGGCCGATGACAGCGTCTACCTGTACTCCTGTTTGGAGACATTCTACGCGAACAAGGTGTACGCGTGCTTTGACCAGCCCGATCTGAAGTCGACGTTCGAATTCACCGTCCGCTGCCCGAGCGGCTGGCAGGTCATCTCTACGATGCCGGCCGACCGGACGGCTACACCCGCTGGTCCCGGCATCGAGTGCTGGCATTTCCCAGCCACCCCGCCGGTATCGACGTACATCACCGCGGTCATCGCCGGGCCGTACCACGTCGTGCGCGCCGAGCATGACGGCATTCCGCTCGGTTTGTACTGTCGGCAGTCGCTGGCCAGCTTCCTTGACCCAGCCGAGCTATTCGAAGTCACCACGCAGGGCCTCGACTACTTCCACGGCACCTTCGGCGTCAGGTACCCGTTCGCCAAGTACGACCAGATCTTCGTTCCGGAGTTCAACGCCGGCGCGATGGAAAACGCCGGCGCGGTCACATTCGCCGAGCAACACGTCTTCCGGTCGCGGGTGACGCAGGCCAGCCGCGAAGGCAGAGCTCAGACCATGCTGCACGAGCTCGCGCACATGTGGTTCGGGAATCTGGTCACCATGACCTGGTGGGACGACCTGTGGCTCAACGAGTCGTTCGCCACCTGGGCGGCCCTGGTCGCGCTCGCCGAGGTCACCCGCTGGCCGGGCGCGTGGACCACCTTTACCCAGTACGACAAAGCCTGGGCGTACCGGCAAGACCAGCTTCCGTCGACCCATCCGATCGTCGCTGACATCGAGGACGTCGAATCGGTTGAGGTGTACTTCGACGGCATCACCTACGCCAAGGGCGCGGCCGTCCTCAAGCAACTCGTGGCCTTCGCCGGCGCGGAGAACTTCCTGACCGGCCTGCGCTCCTATGTCGCCGCTCACGCCTGGGGCAACGCCACGCTCGCCGACCTGCTCAGGGCCCTTGAGCAGGCGTCAGGACGCCGGTTCGGCGACTGGTCGAGCGCCTGGCTGGAGACGGCCGGCGTCAACACGCTGCGGCCGATCTACAGCGCCGCCGCCGACGGGACATTCGCCAACTTCACCGTCCTTCAGCAAGCGGCGGAAAGCCATCCGGTGCTGCGGCCTCATCGAGTCGCGATCGGCCTGTACGACCGCGACAACGGGCTTATCCGCAGGCGTCGGCGGCTCGAACTTGACGTGGCGGGCGGGCGCACCGAGGTGCCCGAGTTGGTCGGCGAGCGGGTGCCCGATCTGGTGCTGGTCAACGACGACGACCTGACGTTCGCCAAGATCCGGCTGGACGAGCGCTCGCTGCGCACCGTGATCGACTCCGTCGGGGACTTCGCCGACCCGTTGCCGGCCGCGCTCTGCCTGGCCGCCGCCTGGGACATGTGCCGGGACGCTGAGACGCCAGCCAGGGACTACGTTCGGCTCGCGCTGTCCGCGGCGCGCGACGTCGATGACGTCAACGTGCTGCAGACCATGTTCAGACAGGCGATCGCCGCCGTGCGTCGCTTCGCCGATCCAGGCTGGCGCGACGCCGGCCTCGCCCTGCTGGCCGATGGGCTCAAGGCCCTGCTGACCAGCGCTGAACCTAGCTCAGACAAGCAACTCTCCTGCGCCTACGCGCTGATCTCAGTGGCGATTTCGCCGGCCGACCTTGACCTGCTGGCCGGCTTGCTCGACGGTTCGGCCACGATCGACGGACTCGTCGCCGACGCCGAGATGCGCTGGCAGGTGCTGCTCCGCCTGGTTAGCCGGGGCGCGGCAGGCCGCGACGCGATCGAGGCCGAGCACGCCACCGACCAGACCGATGCCGGGGCTAGGCAGGCGGCGGCGTGCGTCGCCGCGATCCCTGACCCGGCGGCCAAGGAGACGGCCTGGGCGGCTATCACCTCGGGCGAGTTGCCGAACGCCATGTTCCGCGCGGTGCTCCTCGGTTTCCAGGCGCCCGATCAGGCCGAGCTCCTCGAGCCCTACGCGGCTAAGTTTTTCGACGTGGTGGCCGATGTCTGGGATGCCTGGGGACCCGACATGGCGCGGTTCTTCGTGGAACGTGGCTACCCGGCCAACCTCGTCACCCGCGAGGCCATCGAGTTCGCCGCGGAGTACCTCGCGCGCGAGGACCTGCCCGGCCCGCTGCGGCGACTGCTCGCTGAGAGGCGAGACGACGTGGTACGCGCGCTGCGCTGCCGCGAACTAGACGCGGCGGCCGGTCAGCCACCGGCCGGCTAACCAGGCGCCCTGGGCCGCGCGCACCACGGCCTCGACTTGAGCCATCTCGGGCAGGTCTTCGAGCAGCACGGCCTCGCCGTCGCCGTTGCACAATGGCATACGCCAATTGGGATACTCATCGGTGGTGCCAGGGATGTTCTGAGTCCGGCGATCGCCGACCGCGTCCGCCAGCGCGACGCCGACCAGCGCCGACGGGGTGAGCGCGAGGTAGCCGTACATAGCCGCGGTCATCTCGTGCGCGGTCGGGGCCTGGCCGGGCGACAGCAGACCGGCCGCGGCAAGGACGTCACGCCAGTGTGCGAGGGTTAGCTCCAAGGCATTACGTTCTGCCTCAGGGTTGGGAACTAGCCCCAGCCGAGCGCGAACGGTCACTTGATCGCCTGCCACGAAGCCGGCCACCGGCGGGACGTCGTGGGTGCCAACCGTGGCCATGCACCACCGCCGCCATTTGGCGGGCGGCAGCGGGGAGCCGTCGCGCTGACGAGCGAACCACGCCATCGCCGTACCGAGGATATGCTCGCTCGCCAGGTAGTCGCGGATCCACGGGTCGACGGTGCCGAGATCCTCGCCGATCGCGACCGCGCCGACGCTGGCCGCTTCGGCCGCCAGAGTGCCGACCATCAGCCGGTGATCGTAGCTGACGTAGGCGCCGCGTTCCGGCGGCATGCCGTCGGGGATCCACCACAGCCGCATCAGGCCCATCACGTGATCGACGCGCAGCCCGCCCGCGTGCCGGAAGGCGGCGCGCAGCAGGTCAGCGAACGGCTCGCCACGGGTCCGGGCAAGCTGGCGCGGGTGCAGCGGCGGCTGCGACCAGTTCTGGCCGCGCTGGTTGAACCCGTCTGGCGGGGCGCCCACGCTCATGCCGCGCACTAGCAGGTCCTGGCGCGCCCAGGCGTCGGCGCCTCCAGGATGAACGCCGACCGCCAGGTCGGTGATCAGGCCGATGGACATGCCGGCCGACAGCGCTGCCCGCTGCGCCTCGGCGACTTGCTCGTCGGCGAGCCACTGCAGCCACGCGTGGAACGCCGCCCGCTCGGCGACCGGGCTCCCCGACGTGATCTCGGCAGCGCGGCGCGGGTCCGATAGCTCGGCGGGCCAGCGCCGCCAGTCGGCGCCGTGCGTCTCGGCGAGCGCGCACCAGGCCGCCCAGTCGGCCAGCGCCTGTCCCTCCCGAGCCACGAAGTCCAGGTACTCGGCCTTGCGGTCGGCCGTCATTCCGGCCTCGAAGATCATTTCGAGCGCCTGGCGCTTGGCCACCCATACGGCGTCCCGGTCGAGCAACTCAGGCGTGCGGCTCGCGGCGCGCAGCGGCCCGGCGGCCTCGGCCACCTGCTGGCGCTGCGTACGGGTCAGCCGCTGGTATTCGGGCACGTCCTCGATCCGCAGGTAGAGCGGGCTGACGTAGCGCCTGGTCATCGGCAGGTAGGGCGAATTGCTCAGCGGCGGCGCTGGCTCGGCGGCGTGCAACGGGTTGATCAGCAGGAAGCCAGCACCGAGGTCCCTGGCCGACCAGATGGCCAGATCGGCTAGGTCCCGCAGGTCACCGTGGCCCCACGACTGGCGCGACCTGACCGAGTAAAGCTGCACGGTCAGCCCCCAGGTGCGCCCGGATGGGCGGCGCGGCAGCGCGCCGGCCTCGTGGGCCGTGACCGACTCGTCAACCTCCACCGGCTCACCGAGCGCGTCGAGGATGGCGGTCAGGGTGTCGGCGGGCACCTGAACTCGTTTCTTCCGCCAGTCGAGGTAGCTGGCGCAGACACCGGCCTCCTGCGCTCGCCTGATCAGCTCGGCATCGGTCATCCACCTATGATCCCGTCGCGCCTGCGCTCAGTTGACACCGCACGCTCATTCACTACTATGTGGTGCATGGTAGCTGGCGACGCCGGGAACCTTGTGGCGCAGATGCGGCGCGGTGTCTTGCCGTATTGCGTGCTCGCCATGCTGGCTGACTCCGAGCGCTACGGCTTCGAGCTCGTGCACTCGCTCGGCACTACCTATGGGCTGGTGACCGGCGAGGGCACCATCTATCCGCTGCTCGCGCGGCTACGACGGCAGGGCCTGGTCGAGACGAGCTGGCGGGAATCCGAGTCGGGACCACCGCGCCGCTACTACCGGCTGTCGACCGACGGCAAGGACGCGCTCTATGAGTTCTCCCAGTCCTGGCGGAGCCTGCGCACCACCGTCGACGTACTGCTCGACGAGGGCGGCGGACCACGGACCGGGCTGGCGACGGACTCAGCGGCTGAGGGACAAGCTGACACGGACAAGGAGTAATCGCGGTGAGCAGCAGGGACGATGAGCTGGTCAAGCAGTACCTGGCACGGCTGAACGCCGCAGCCAGCGGCATGCCAGCCGACCGGCGGCATGAACTGATCGACGAGATCACCACGCACATCGAAGAGGCGATGGCCGCCGCGCCCGGCCAGCCTGGCGGCATCCAGGCCGTGCTCGATCAGCTAGGCACGCCCGAGGAGATCGTGCGGGCGGCGGGCGCAGGAGCGGGTCCGGAGACCGCGATGGGCTACCCGGCCGCCAACCCGCTGGGGGCAGTCGAGATTCTCGCGATCCTCGGGCTGCTGATCGGCGGCATCATCGTGCCCGTGGTCGGCTGGCTGGCAGGCGTGGTCCTGCTGTGGATCTCGCCGCGCTGGAAGGCGGGCGACAAACTGCTCGCCACGCTGGTCTGGCCGGGCGGCTTGCTCGCGCCGTTGGTCGCGTTCGCCGTGCTCGGGGCCACCGCGATGTTCACAGTCGGATCGACCTGCGTGGTCTACCTCGGCAGCAAGGGCACGCGATGCACGCAACCGCCCATCCCGCCGTGGCTGGCCATCACGATCGCGATCATCGTGATGGTCGCCGCCGTGGCCGGCCCGGTCCTCGTGTCCATCAGGCTGATCCGCCAGGCCCGCCGCGCCGTTGCCCTCCCCGGTCAACCCGACCCGGACTTCCTGACCACTCCCCTCCCCGCCTAACGCCCCGCGCGCGCTTCCCGTCGCCGGTCCCCATAACAACGGCCCGACGTTGCTGGATGGCCCGTGCGATGGATCCCCGAATTCACACCCGATTCCGTACTGGATTGCCGAAGCCGATACAGGATGATTGCCCAGAATGTCCGGCCCAGCTCGGCCTGCGGGGGCGGAAGCGTGAAACGATCACCGAGTGAATCCCCCAGAACCCCCGCATGACCCCAGCCCGGCTTTCGTCGCAGGAATTGAGCTGGCGCGGCAGTACTACGGCGAGGTCGTCCGGCCTCTGCTTGACCAGCACGTGCCCGGGCTGCGACACTCGGCGGCGCTGATCGGGTGGGGCTCGGATGTGCTCGGCTACGACTCGGCTCGGTCGACCGACCACAACTGGGGTCCGCGCTGCCAGGTGTTCGTCGGACCCGGCGACACGGCCCGGATCGACCAGATCAACTCGATGCTGGACGCCAAACTCCCGCCGACCTTCCTCAACTGGCCCACCAGATTCCCCGACGTCTCGGCGCCCCAGGCTCCGACACGTCACTGGGTCGAGGTCGCCGAGCTTGGCGCGTGGCTGACCAGCCAACTGGGGTTCGATCCACGAGCCGGCGTCGAACTGGCCGGCTGGCTCGCCACCCCGACGCAACGCCTGGCCGAGCTCACCGCCGGCGCCGTCTTCCACGACGACCTCCAAGGGCCTCAAAGGCTCCAGGCCGCCCGCCAGGCCCTCGCCTGGTACCCAGACGACATCTGGCGCTACGTGCTCGCCTGCCAGTGGCAACGGATCAGCCAGGAAGAAGCCTTCCCAGGACGCTGCGCCGAAGCAGGGGACGAACTCGGTTCCGCCCTCATCGCCGCCCGCCTCGCCCGGGACTGCATCAGGCTGATCATGCTGATGCGCCGCCGCTATCCGCCGTACAGCAAGTGGCTCGGCACCGCCGCGGCCCGGCTCCCAGGCGCCTCGGCGATTGTCGGGCCCTGCCACCAGGCGATCACCGCGACCACCTGGCCCGACCGGCAGCGCGCGCTCACCGAGCTGTTCGAAAAGCTCGCGCGCGCCCACAATGAGCTTGGCCTGACGCAGCCGATCGATCCGACGATCAGGCCGTTTTACGACCGGCCTTACCAGGTCATCGACGGCGGCCGTTTCGCTGCCGCACTACGGGAATCGATTGCCGACGACCAGGTCAGAACTCTGCCGTCGATCGGCGCGGTCGACCAGTTCATCGATAGCACCGACGCGGTCTGCGATGCGAAGCTCCCCCGGGCAGCGGCGCAGGCGCTGATCGCCGGCTAGCCCGCCTCTGCGCCCAGCGATGTCCCTGCGTATGCTGAGGCACATGACAGTACCGTACGATCCTACGGTCATTACCGAAACCGTATCCCCCGTCGGCTCTCCGGCACTCACTAAGCTCAACAACCAGCCCGTACTGCTGGCCGGCATTGGCGCGATGACGATCTCGGCGTCCCCGATCCTCGTGGTGCTGTCTAGCGCGAGCCCGGTGAGCACGGCGTTCTACCGGTCGCTGATCGCGCTGCCGGTGCTGGCCGCCATTGCCGCGGTTGAACGTCGCAGGCACGGGAACCGGTCGCGCAAGCAACGGCTTACGGCCGGCGCGGCCGGCGTTTTCCTCGCCGTTGACCTGATCTTGTGGACCCACGCCATCGCCGACATCGGAGCCGGCGTCGCGACCGTTCTCGGCAACCTGCAGGTTCTGATCATCGCCGGGCTCGCCTGGCTGATCTGGCACGAACGGCCTAGCCGCGCGGTGCTGCTCGCGCTTCCCGTGGTGATGATCGGCGTAGTGCTCGTCTCCGGCCTTATCGGCAAGCCGGTCGCGGGCCACCACCCGCTCGCCGGCATCGCCTACGGTCTGGCCATGTCGTTCGCCTACGCCGGCTACCTGATGATGTTGCGCCGGTCATCGGCCGACTCGGCGCACGTGGCAGGCCCGGTCGCCGACTCGACCGCCGGCGCGACGGTCACCTCGCTGGTGATCGGCCTATTCGGCGGCGGCCTCGCGTTGCACCCGATCTGGCCGGCCCTCGGCTGGCTGACCATGCTCGCGCTAATCAGCCAGGTCGCTGGCTGGCTGCTGATCACCTCATCGCTGCCCAGGCTGCCGGCCGCCGTCGGTTCGCTGATGCTGCTGCTGCAGCCGGCCGCCTCGCTTGGCCTCGCCGCGCTCTTCATCGGCGAGCGGCCGACCCCGCTCCAGATCCTCGGCGCGGCGCTGACCTGCATCGGCGCCCTAGCCGCCAGCGTTGCTGTATCTTCCCCCGTTCCGCTACGAGGGCCGTATCGGCGTGAGCGCGCGGCCTAGCCACAGGCCGACCAGACCCAGCAGCACCGCGACGCCCAGCGTCACAGCCACGCCCACGGCGGCGAACGCCGGCAGTCCCCCAATCGCCGCGATCGTCCTGGCGGTCGCCCCGATCGGCAGACCAGTCGCGGCCTGATCAACCAGCGCGGCTCCCCAGCCCACGGCGCTGATCACGACAACGGCAGGCGCCATCACCCGCAGTCGCCACTGTCCCCACCGCGCCGCGAGACCGCCGATAACCCCAACGACCAAGGGGACGAACCATAGTCCCGCGATAGCAGTCACGCCAATTAGGCCAGCGCCGATCAGGCCAGCCGCTATCCACGCCCACGTTGGCCCGGCATGCGTCGGCCTGATGAACGACGGCCGGAATGGTCGCGGCGGCGTTGGCCGGGCGATTCCCTGCGGCGCGAGCGTTCCGAGCCGGTAGGACCCGCGCTTGCCCAGCCGCCCGAACTCTGACCTGCTTACCTGCTTGGTCATGGCTCAAGTTCCCATCGCACGTTGCCGTGGCCGATCGCCGGCCCGGCCGAAGGCATGGGCAGGTAGCGGCCGTTCCACTCATCGGCGATCAAATTCTGGTACCAGGGCGACGCCGGGTTCTCGCTCTGGCCGCCCGGGTAGATGCCCCAGGCAATGGCCGGGTGGTGCCCTGGAGTACTTGGCCAGCGAACGATCATCCGCCAGCTTGGGCCCGCCGTCGAGACCGGCAGCCCGTCGGCCGCGTCCACGGTCCACGGGTCGCCGCCCGCTGCCCGCGGGCCGTAGCCGAGGCCGGGCGTCCGCAGCAGTGAGGGGAACTCCCGGCTGTGCAGCTTGCTCCAGGCCCAGGTTGACGGCCCGCCGCCGAGCTTGGCGTGCAACTGAGTGACCGCGGTCGCGAACGCCACCCGCAGCACCGACGCCGCCGTACCCGGTGGATTGCCCGGCGGGCTGAACACCGGATTGGCCTGGTCGGTCAGCGTCCACTTCTCGAGCACCTGGTCAAGGCTGGGCTGGCCCGGCGAGAAGGTTAGCCCCGTCCGGTCAAGCCGCACCGGTACCCGAGCCGAACGCCACCACGGCCCGAACGTCGACTGGAGATAGTCGGTCCATACCGTCCACCAGATCGCCGCCGCCGCCGAACTCGGGTCCATCGAGTAGTTCCAGCCGCGCAGCAACGCCAGCGCTTGCTTGCCCATGGGGGTCAGCGCCGCGAGGGGTTCCGGGGGGTCGCCCCGGGCCGGCACCGGACCGCGCAGCATCGCCTCGATTCGAGGAAGCAGCCGCACGGCCAGTTCGTCGACTTGGCTGCTTTGCAGCGCGGCGAAGCTCGAGACCTTGAAGTTCGACCTGTGGTCGAGAAACGCGTACTCCCGGCCGACCCGGTAACCCGGATCGAAGAAGTTCGCCGTGGTACCGATGTAGTACGGGTAGGCGGAGGTCACCGGACGCTGGTTCGCCGTCGCGATCACGTGACTGGGCGGGTTGTAGCTCTGCGGCACGGCGGCATACGGGATCACGCCGGCGACGTCGTCGGCGCCGGTGCCCGGCATCGGCAGCCACGGCGTGCCCCGCGTGACGATCGGGAAGTAGCCGGCCGAGATCGAGCCGATGTTGCCGCGGTCGTCGGCGTAGACGAAGTTCTGCGTGGGGGCGCGCCAGTTCGCCAGCGCGGCCCGGAACTGGCCGAAGTTGCTCGCGGTGCTGATCTGTTGCAGCACGGCTATGTCGGGGGACGGGACGTTGCCCATCCAGTCCACCGAGACGGTCTGGCCCGCGCGGGTGAGTACAGGGCCGTGCACGGTGAGGTCAACCGTCAGGTGCCTGGCCGGGCCTCCGCGCACGTCGATCGTGTAGCTCACCCGCCCCATCGCGTGCCATTGGCCGCGCCAGAAGTACTGGCCGGGATGGCTCCTGCTGGTCTGCTCGACGTAGAACAGCGTCGCCTGGTTCTGGGTATTGGTGAGCGACCAGGCGATGTGGCGGTTGTGGCCGAGCAGCACACCTGGCAGGCCAGGCACGCTGACGCCGCTGACGTCGTATCCCGGTGCCGCGATCGCGACCTCGAACCAAATCGACGGCAGCGTCTGCGGCAGATGCGGGTCGCCTGCCAGCATCGAGCCGCCGCCGGACACCTTCGGCCCGTTGGCCGCCCACGCGTTGCTGTCCGGGTAGCCGTAGATCTGGCCGACCGGCAGCGCGTTGGTCTGCGCGAGAATCGCTGTGTTGGCCCGGGGGGACACCCCCCGGAACAACACAGCGCGCGGCGCCGCCTTCCCTCCTCGCTCGGTCGCTGCGCTCCCTCGCTCGTCCGTCCAGGCGGCACCGCGCCCCGACCCACCGGACAACTCCGCGGTGGTGAGCGTGGTGGCGATTGGGGCTATGCCCCGGTAACGGTACGGGCCGGGGTCGTAGGGATTCTGCTTGGTGACCGGCAGCACGGGGAACCAGGCCATGGTCCGGGCCAGGCCGAGCGACCTGGCCAGCACCGCGTAGTCCAGCGGCGTGGTCGTGTAGTCCAGTTCTTGGGTCAGGGCGCCTTGCACGGCGAGGCTGTCTACCGGGGTCCAGTTCGCCGGGTAGACGCCGGCCAGGGAGAAGACAGCTGGCCACTGCCCATTTTTCCGCAACTGAGAAAGATAGTCGTTGACGCCGATCGAGTAGCTGTCGAGCAAGCGTGCCTCGATGCCGTTCTTTGGTATCTCCGCCCACTCGCGCTGGGCCGTCCGCAGCAGGCCGAGCCGCAACTCGAACTCATCCGACGGCACGGCCCGGGGACCGACAAGCTGGGCCAGGCGACCCTCGGCCAGCCTGCGTTCTAGGTCCATCTCGGTCAGCCGGAAGCTGGCGTGGGTGTAGCCGAGCGCGACCATCGCGTCGCCTTCGTTGGCCGCGTTGATGGCCGCGATGCCGTTGCGGTCGAATGACACGGTCGCGCCGCCAGCGATTCCCGCCAGCCGCAGCGTCTGCGACTGCGGCAACTGGCCGCCCGCGGCCGAGGTCCAGGCGCCGTGCCCAGGGTCAAGGACCCGGCCGAGCGCCGGCAGGCCGCCGAAGCCCGCCCCGCACAACACGAGGACGGCCAGCGCCGCGCAGGTGGCGGCGATCACGTTACCGACCTGTCTGACCAGCCGCCACAGCGGATGGTTGGGCACGACGAGGCACCTCCGGATTGCGCTGTCCCCCGAGCTTGCGCTGGCCAGTCAACGAACCAAGCCACACCCGATCGTAGGACGTGGTGATACGCGAGGCAGCTAACCCCCGCACATTGCGGGGGCTCCGGGGGGATGCTTCCCCCGGAGCCAACATCGCGGCGCCCGGAGTCAGGTCAGCGCCAACGTGCCTTCTGAGCGATTTACCAGATCGCCGGGTGCCGATCCCGCCACGGCCTCGCGGCCTCTAGCTGGGCCGATAGCGAAATCAGCGTGGCCTCGTCACCAATCCGCCCGGCCAGCATGACTCCGATTGGCAGCCCGTCGGCATTGGCGAACAAAGGCAGGTTCACGGCAGGCTGGCCGGAGATGTTGTACAACGCGGTGTACGGGGTGAACCGCTTCTGCCGCTCGAAGTTCTCCGCGGGCTCGACCTCGTCAAAGTAGCCGACGGGGACCGGCGGCGAGGCGAGCGTCGGGCTGAGGAACGCGTCGTAGTTGTTGAGCACCCCAAGCGCGTTGCGGGTGATGGCCTGCAGGTAGGCCTCGGCGAAGAACACCTCGGCGGCGGTCACCTTCAGCCCGCGGTCACGCAGATACCTGGTCAGCGGCAGTAGCTGATCTTCCTGCTCCGGACCGATCGGCGCGAGGGTCGCCATCGAGTACCAGAGGTATTCGAACATCGGCACGGCATCGGACCCGAATGGCAGTTCCACGTCCTCGATCTCGTGCCCAAGGCTGGCCAGCAGCGTGCTCGCGTCCTCATAGGCGGCCACGCAGTCGGGGTGCACGCTCGCTCCTGGCACCACGTTGGCGATCGACCGGCCGATCCGCAGCTTGCCGGGGTCGCGACTGGCGTGCCCGAGGAAAGTCTCGCCTGCTGCTAGCGGCGGCGCCAGGTAGAGGTCGCCTGGATAGTTGCAGCTCATCGCGTCGAGCAGCAGCGCGGCGTCGGCGACGGTGCGGGCGAGCGGCCCGTCGATCGACAGTCCGAATAGGTCCGGCATCAGCGGACCTCCGGAGATCCGGCCCCGGCTGGGCTTGATTCCGAAAAGGCCGCAGACACTCGACGGGATGCGGATCGAGCCGCCGCCGTCGCTGCCCTGGGCGGCCGGCGCGAGCCCGGCAGCGACCGCCGCGGCCGCGCCGCCGCTCGATCCGCCGGCCGACCGGGACAGGTCCCACGGCGTCCGGGCCGGCGGTCCGATCTTGGTCTCGGTGTAACACGGCAGGCCGAACTCGGG
This sequence comes from uncultured Actinomycetota bacterium, assembly GCA_963769145.1. Classification (GTDB taxonomy): domain Bacteria; phylum Actinomycetota; class Actinomycetes; order Streptosporangiales; family Streptosporangiaceae; genus Chersky-822. The sequence goes on along the minus strand of CAVYKS010000004.1, from coordinate 150,429 downwards.
GGTCGCGGTCTTTCCGGTGATGACGATGCCCGCCTTGCGCAACTCGGCGACCACGTAGTCGTCCTCGGCGGCGATGTTGTCGGCGAGAATCGCCGAGCCAAAGGTGGCCCGCACCCCGGCGACGAGGTTCAGGTCCTTGATCGGGATCGGCACACCGGTCAGCGGCGGAAGTTCCGCGGCGTTGGCGCCCGAGCGGCGGTGCTCGGCGGCGGCCTGCTCGGCGGCGGCCGCCTGCTCCTTGGCCAGATCGGCGGTCACGGTGTAGAAGGCGCCGGTCTCGGCATTCAGCCGGTCGATCCTGGCCAGGTAGTGGTCGGTGATCTCGACCGGCGAAAGCTCGCCTTCCCTGATCGCCGCGGCAAGCTCAAGCACGGTCATGTCATGTATCTGCGTCACGTTACTGAACAGTAGTTGCGGGCGACCTAAGGCGTCTAGGCAGGATAGCCCCCCGCCGCCATGTTCGGCGGCGGCTTAATCCGTTACGCTCTGTGTGTGGACGCTGAGGTTGAAAATGCGGCCGACCAGTCGACCACGACCGGGAATGACCAGCAAAGCTGGCGCTCGTGGTTCGGCAAGGGCATCGCTCATGTCGCCGCCGATGGAGCAGACGATCAAGACGCTGGCGAACTCGACGCCGAAGATCTTGACGCCGACGGGCTCGACGCCGACGGAACGGACACCGATGGGGTGGCCGCGGCTCGAGAATACGAGGAGGCCGCGCCGTCTCGCTGGCGGCTGCTAGGCCGGGCGCGGTCGGGCGAAAGGCGGGTCATCTTCCCGCTGACGAGCCGCCCGTTGATTCATCCGCGCCTGCGCGCAGACCCGCGCTGGCGAGTGTGGATCACCAGGGCGGTCATTTGCGTGCTGGTATTCATCGCGGTGAGCATGTGGAAGGACTGGCGGTTCGGCCTGACCGCCGCGGTGATCTACGCCTGCGCCGACACGTTGTACCGGTCCAAGACCACGAGCATCACGCCCGCCTCGGTGCGGGTGACGGCGGCCCAGCGAAGCACCGCTCGGCGCCTGCGAGTGCTGCGGACGGCCGGTTATATGTCGATGAACGCCAGGTCCATACCCGGCACCAACACGGTCATCGATCACGTCGTCGTCGGCCCGGCCGGGATCTTCACCGTCGACTCGCAGAAAATGGACAAGCGGCTGCCGATCAAGGCCAAGGGCGGCGTGCTCTACCACGGGCCGGTCAGCCAGGAGGAGAAGATCGAGCACGCCCGGTTCGAGGCACAGCGCGCGGCCGCGCTGATCGCCAACGAACTCGGCCGGCGGGTTCGGGTACGCCCGGCCATGGTGATCTACGGGCCGAGCCTGTCCTGGATCATCATGCGGATCAAGGGCGTCGACGTGTTCGACGGCCGCCACGTGAGCAGCTATTTCCGCAAGCAGTCCAAGGCGAACACCCCTCATCACCTGGACAACGCCCAGGTCGCCTTGGTCTTCGCCGCCGCCGCGCACGCCCTGCCGTCAATCGGCTTAGACGACGAGGACTTCGGTCTGCCGGCCGAGACCGACTGACCGGCCTCGTCCGCTAGTCGTTGATATGCCCCTCAAGCCCTGGTAGCCCGGTCGTCGCGATCCGCCTGCCGCTAGTCTGTGACCCTCGCAACGCGGCAGATTGGCGACGCGGCAGATTGGCGACATTGTGTTGGCGACATTGTGACGGCGGCTAAGGACTGGGTGGCTGGAACACGGCCCAGGACGCTGCCGGCGGCCGTTGTCCCGGTCGCCGTGGGCTCTGGCGTCGCGGCGGGATGCGGGGCCTTTGTCGCCTGGAGGGCCGCCCTCGCGCTGGTCGTCGCGCTGGCGCTGCAGGTCGGCGTCAACTACGCGAACGACTACAGCGACGGGGTCAGGGGCACTGATACCGAGCGGGTCGGGCCGGTCCGGCTGGTTGGCTCGGGCTTGGCGGCGCCGAAGCATGTGCTGATCGCGGCGCTGGGCTGCTTTGCCGTGGCCGGGCTCGCTGGGCTGGTGCTCGCCGCCGTGGTTTCCTGGTGGCTGCTGGTGCTCGGCGGCGCCGCGATCGCGGCGGCGTGGTTCTATACCGGGGGCAATCGTCCGTATGGTTACCGCGCCCTCGGCGAGCTTTCCGTCTTCGTGTTCTTCGGCCTCGGCGCCGTGCTCGGCACCGCCTACGTCCAGATGGAGCGGCTCACCTGGCTCGCGCTCGGCGCCGCGATCCCGGTTGGCCTGCTCGCGTGCGCGCTGCTGGTGATCAACAACCTGCGCGACATCCCGACCGACGAGACGTCCGGCAAGCGGACGCTCGCGGTGGTTCTCGGCGATCGGCGGACCAGGCTGCTTTATGCGGGCTGCGTGTCGCTGCCATTCGTCGCCGTCGTCGCGATGGCGCTCGTCTCGCCGCTCGCGCTGGTCACGCTGGCCGCCCTGCCACTGGCGATCGTCGCGCTGGCGAACGTGCTGCGGGGCGCAGGCGGCCGCGAGCTGATCGCCGTGCTTGCCCAGACCGGCCGGCTGCAACTCGCGTTCGGCGTGCTGCTAACCGCTGGCCTGGCCATCCGCGTCTGACCACGGGCCCGGTCCGCCGCTCGGGCTGCCCGGCACGGTCGTGCCATCCCTGAGCGCCGCGGGTATCGCGACGGTCGGCACCGCACCCGGAAGGGGCTGGGCCGGAACCTGGGGCTGCTGCGCCGGGTGTGATCCCTGGGCCGCGTGCCGAGGTGACTGCAGCGGCACGGCAACCTTCTCCGGCTCGGCCGAGTCGCCACCGAACGCCTGGCTGACCATACGCAGCGCGCCGGTCAGCTCGCTGGGGATCATCCATACCGTGTTCCCGTCGCCCTGGGCGAGCTGGGGCAATGTCTGCAGGTACTGGTAGGCCAGCAGCTTCGGGTCAGGGTCGCCGTCGTGAATGGACTGGAACACCGTCGATATCGCCTGAGCCTGACCCTCGGCGCGCAGGATCGCCGACTGCTTCTCGCCTTCGGCGCGCAGGATTGAGCCCCTCTTGTCGCCTTCAGCGGTCAGGATCTGGGACTGCTGCAACCCTTCGGCGTGCAAGATCGCGGCGCGCTTCTCGCGCTCGGCCTTGAGCTGCTTCTCCATCGCGTCCTTGATCGTCTGGGGCGGGTCGATCGACCTAATTTCTACCCGAGTTACCCTGATACCCCATTTGCCAGAGGCGTCGTCGAGCACACTGCGCAGCCGCGTGTTGATCGTGTCACGTGAGGTCAGCGTCTCCTCAAGATCCATGCTGCCGATGACGCTACGCAGCATGGTCGCCGCCAGTTGCTCGATCGCCGTGATGTAATCGACGATCTCGTAGTCGGCCGCGCGCGGATCGGTGACCTGGAAGAACAGCACCGTGTCGATCGCGACGACCACGTTGTCCTCGGTGATCACACGCTGGCCGGTGAACGACACCACCTGCTCCCGCAGGTCGATCACGTCCTTGACCCGATCGATCATGGGAAGCACGAGGTGCAGGCCAGGTTCCAGCGTCTTGTGGAACTGTCCGAGGCGTTCTACGTTACGAGCCCTGCGCCGGCGGGACCAGCCAGATGGAGCGGCTCACGAAGACGATAACGAGCACGACCGCGAGAACTGCCACCACGAGGATGGCGATAGCAGCAGGCGACATAACTACTCCCTCGGGTGCACAAGGGCGGTAGCGCCCTTGATCTGCAGGACGTCAACTGTTGAGCCGGAGGGAATGACCGACATCTCATCGAACGGCCGGGCCGACCATTCCTCGCCGCCGATAGTGATCCGGCCCGCGTGCGGCGTGACCTCGGCGAGCACGTAGCCCGTCTTCCCGACGAGCGCGGCCGTCCCTGTGCGCAGCGCGGGCCGACGTCGCAGCCGCCGCAGTCCGAGCGGCCTGATCAGCACGATCCCGGCGAGCGAAACCACGACGAACGCCCCGACCTGAGTCACGGCGTTGCCGCCGAGCACGCTTGTCACCGCCGCGGCGATCGCGCCAACCGCGACAAGACCAAGCGCCAGCGTCGTCGTCAGCAACTCAGCTACGCCGAGCACCGCCGCGGCGATAACCCAAATCACCCAGAGGCCCACATGCCGCTCCGGCTTTGTAAGAGCAAGATGCGCCAGTTTTAATCCTGCAATTCTTAGACTATTCCACCGTGCCGACTGTGCGCGTATTCGGGCTGCAAGCTGTGGTCAAGCTGTGGTCGACCTTCCAGTCCAGCGGTTCGCACCCGCTGGTCACCCACAGCTTCACACCCAGCGGCAAACCGGGCACGATGGTGTGATCGGCGGGCCACCGCCCTGCTCTGGCAGCTAGCTGAGGGGATTCGATCATGTCGCTGTCCTACAGCCACGGCGCGTCAAGCACAGAACTGCTCGGCGAGACCATCGGCGCGAACCTGCGGCGGGTGGCCGCGCGGTATCCGCAGGCCGAGGTGCTCGTCGACGCGCCCACCGGCAGGCGCTGGACGTACGCGCAGTTCGACGCCGATACCGACGTGCTCGCCGCCGGCCTGATCGCGGCCGGGCTGCTGGCCGGCGACCGAGTCGGCATCTGGGCGCCGAACTGCGCCGAGTGGGTGCAGTTGCAGTACGCGACCGCCAAGGCCGGCATCATTCTGGTCAACATCAACCCCGCCTACCGCAGCCACGAGCTCGGCTTCGCGCTCCGCCAGTCCGGCGTGCGCCTGCTGGTCAGCGCCGAGAGTTTCAAGACCAGCGACTACCGCGCGATGGTCGACGAGGTGCGCGCCGACCTTCACGCGCTTGAGAACGTGGTGTACCTGGGCACCCCGGCGTGGGACGCGCTGTTCGCCGCGGGCCGGGCCGACGCTTCCAACGGCGCCGAACTGGCCGCACGCGAGGCGAGCCTGTCGTTCGACGACCCGATCAACATCCAGTACACGAGCGGGACGACTGGTTTCCCCAAGGGCGCGACTTTGTCGCATCACAACATTCTGAACAACGCTTATTTCATCGGCGAGGGCTGTAAGTACACCGAGCACGACCGGGTCTGCATTCCCGTGCCGTTCTACCACTGCTTCGGGATGGTGCTCGGCAATCTGGCTTGCACGACCCACGGTGCGGCCATCGTGATCCCGGCACCCGGGTTCGAGCCAGCCCAGACGCTGCGCACCGTGCAGGCGGAGCGGTGCACGTCGCTGTACGGCGTTCCGACGATGTTCATCGCCGAGCTAGCGCTGCCCGACTTCGCCGACTACGACCTGTCGAGCTTGCGCACTGGCATCATGGCCGGGTCACCGTGCCCGGTCGAGGTGATGAAGCGGGTCGTCAGCGAGATGCACATGACCGAAGTGACGATCTGCTACGGGATGACCGAGACGTCGCCAGTGTCGACGCAGACCACGGCCGAGGATGACATGGACCGGCGGGTGTCGACCGTCGGACGGGTCCACCCGCACGTGGAGGTCAAGATCACCGACCCGGAGAGCGGCCGGGTGCTGCCTCGAGACACGCCCGGTGAGCTGTGCACGCGCGGCTACTCGGTGATGCTCGGGTACTGGGACGAGCCAGCCAAGACCGCCGAGGCGATCGACTCCGCGCGATGGATGCACACCGGCGACCTCGCGGTGATGGACGAGGCCGGCGTACCTGAACATCGTCGGCCGGATCAAGGACATGGTGATCAGGGGCGGCGAGAACGTGTACCCGCGCGAGGTCGAAGAGTTCCTCTACGCGCATCCCGCGATCGAGGACGTCCAGGTCGTCGGGGTGCCTGACGCCAAATACGGCGAGGAGTTGTGCGCCTGGATCAAGCTCCGCCCCGGTGCCGAACTCAGCGACGACGACGTCAGGCAGTATTGCCAGGGCAAGATCGCGCACTTCAAGATCCCGCGCTACATCAGGTTCTCGACCGAGTTCCCGATGACGGTGACCGGCAAGGTGCAGAAGTTCAAGATGCGGGAAACGTCCATTACCGAGCTTGGACTGACCACGGCGAGCCAGACTAAGACAGCCTGACCCGACCGGAGGACATGACATGCGCGGACATCAATGGAATAGCGCCGAGGGAACGATCGTCGACTTCGAATCCAGGCGGCACGAGCACACGTACACCATTGATGCCTGGAATGGCCGGGGCATCCACGTCAGAGGGACGGTGCGGCACAAGAGCCCCGCCGCCTACCCGGTCGGCTCCACGGTCAGGATCGAAATCGACGAGCACAACCAGATGCGGTTCGACCCCAGTGCGCCTGGGGGTGATCCGCTGATCAGCACCATGAGCATGACCGACCAGATCGCCGAGGCGGCAGCCGCTTTCGATCAGCCGTCAGCCTCTCGGGGACCTGACTTCGGCACCGCGCGCGGCGGGCGCGGTGGGCGCGGCAGCGTGATCATGACCAGCGGCGAAGCGACCATTCACTTTGATCGCGGCGCCAGCGACCCCGGAAACACGAACGCGCATGTGATCGGGCCGGACGGGCAGCACGTACCGATCGATCCCGCGGAGGTCGCGCAGCTAACCCAGGCCATGCTGTCCGGCGACGTAGCCGCGAAGCAGGCCGCGATCGAGCGCTTGCACCAGATCGGAGCCACCTCGGCAGGCCAGCCGCGAACAAGCACCGAACAGCGCCTGGCCGCGCTCGAGCACCTGCTCAACAAGGGCTTGCTGAGCCAGGCCGAATACGAATCCCAGCGCCAGCGCATCATCGACAGCATCTAACCCGCGGGCCGCCACCGCACCGCCCGCCTCACCCCGCCGCCCGCCGTCACCCCGCCGCCCGCCTCACCCGCCGCCCTCACCCCGCCGCCCGCCTCACCCCACCGCCCGCCGCCACCCCGCCGCCCGCCTCACCCGCCGCCCTCACCCCGCCGCCCTCACCCCGCCGCCCCGCCACCCGCGATGAATGCGGCAATCCACCGCACCACCCAGCCCAACCCCTGCGATGGATCCGGCAATCCATCCGGGAAATCGGGTATGATTTCGGGAATCCATCGCGGCGCTTGGCGGGCAGATGCCGATGAATTCGGGAATCCATCGCGGGGATTGACTGGCTCGCGCAGTCCGGATCGTGGACAGCGCGTTCGCGGCCCGCCGTTGCTGCTCGTACCCAGTTTTTACAGCATCGCCGGACCGACGCTGCTGCCCTATTGCAATGCCGCTTTGCGTATTTTGATCATGCATGTGACCTGCCTGTTCGTGCTCGCAGGCAATCGGACGTGACCGTTTGCCCGGGCCCGATCCGGCAGCGGGTCAGCTCCGGGATGCGGGTCAGCTCCGGGAAGACGGCCCGCGGCCGGGAGCGGTACCGGAGCAGCAGTTCCGGGACGACGTAGCTGCTGGGATCGGGGCTGAGCAGCAACGCCGGGACGACGTTGTCGTTGCGAAGAGGAATTCCGCAGCATCGCCGGCCTGGCGATGCTGTAAGCCGCCCGGCGGGCGCCAACGCGGCACCGTGAACATGACCGGCAGCTTGATCAGGGCAGGACGCCGCCGTCTGCGCCGGTCAGGCGCTGGAGGCGGCGCGGGACGGACCTCCGCGTACTTCGAGATGATCTAGCAGGTCGCCGGTCGCGCGGGCGATGGCGTCGACCGCGGAGTTGAACGCCTCCGCGTTGTGGGACGCTGGCGCCCGGAACCCGCTGATTTTACGGACATATTGCAGCGCGGCCGCCCTGACGTCGGCCTCGGTGACCGTTTCGGTGTACGGTTCGCGCAAAGTTTTGATGCTGCGGCACATGTGTCCAACTTAGCAACCCCGGCTCGCGGCCACCGTTGGCCAAGACACGCGCTTCGATGTTTCGAGCGCGTTGTTCACGGCAGGATGGCGCGATGAGGTTCCCGCGATCGGCCGTCTGCCTGTCCGCAGCCTTGCTCGCTGTCGCGTGCACCGGCAGCCCGCGCGACCCGCACCCGCACCCGCACCCGCATCCGCACCTCCCGGCCGCTACCAGCGCCGACGCGGGTTCTTCCTCGGCCGAGCCGCCAACCACCCAGTCAACCCAGCCAAGCCAGCCAACCCACCGGCCCGCCGCCCAGGCCCCGGCAGCCGAGCCTTGGCTGGCCCGAGCGACCGGCCCGGGACACCTGGCTCCAGGCTCACATCCCAGTGCCCTGCCCGCCGACGTGCTCGTCGCCGATCACCTGAACAACCGCCTGGTCATCATCGACCCGCAGGGCCGGATCAGGTGGCAGTTCCCCAAGCCAGGAGACCTGACCAAAGGCCAGACGTTCCTAGTGCCGGACGACGCCTTCTTTTCACCCGACGGCCGCTACATCGTCGCGACTCAGGAGGACGACCAGGTCATCTCGGTGATCGACGTGGCGAAGCACAGGATCGTCTACCGCTACGGCAAGCCCGGCACGAGAGGCTGGGGCCCAGACAGATTGAGCAACCCAGACGACGCCATGCTGCTGCCGGACGGCGACATCATCACCGCTGACATCATGAACTGCCGCATTTTGTACATCAAGCCGCCAGCCCACCGCTCGCTGCGGATCATCGGCCGGACGACGAACGCCTGCCTGCATCGGCCGCCCAGGCGCTTCGGCAGCCCGAACGGCGCCTTCCCGATGGCAGGCGGCGGATTCATCGTCACCGAGATCAACGGGGATTGGGCGGACGGGATCAGGCCCGGTGGCCGCGTGCTCTGGTCGACCCACCCGCCCGGTGTCGCCTACCCATCGGACACCAACCAACTCGGCGGCGGCCACATGATCACGGCTGACTACTCCGACCCGGGCCAGGTCGTCGAGTTCACGACGCGAGGAAAGCTGCTGTGGCGGTTCGGCGGGCTGAACAAACCTTCGCTCGCAATCCCCCTGCCGAACGGAAACATCCTGGTCAACGACGACTTCAACCACCGGGTCATCGTGATCAACCCGCGCACGAACAAGATCGTCTGGCAATACGGGCACAAGGGAGTACCTGGTCGAGCATCCGGCTACCTCGACGACCCGGACGGAGTCGACCTGGTCCCTCCCGACGCTCTGCTCTCTTAGTCCCCGCTCGCCTCCGGGCGCTCTGCCTCAAACACCGCTCGCCTCCGGGCACCTTGCGGGTGCCGCCCTTCCCTCGTCGCTCGGTCGCTGCGCTCCCTCGACTCCTCAATCCAGGGCGGCACCGCGCCCTTCGGCTCACGGGGTCCTCGAAGGCTGGCACCATAGATACGTCATGACGCTTACCGACCAGTTGCCTCCGGCCGCGGACCCAGACGCGCTCTACGCGGCCTTTTCGCAGTGGGCCGACGAGCAGGGGCTGACGCTTTACCCGCACCAGGACGACGCGCTGATCGAGCTTGTCTCCGGTGCCAACGTGATCTTGTCGACGCCGACCGGGTCGGGCAAGAGCCTGGTCGCGACCGCTGCCCACTTCGCCGCGCTCGCGGCCTACGAGCGTAGCTTCTACACCGCGCCGATCAAGGCGCTGGTCTCTGAGAAGTTCTTCGCGCTGTGCGACGTCTTCGGCCCGGCCAATGTCGGGATGATGACGGGCGACGGCAGCGTCAATCCCGAGGCCCCGATCATCTGCTGCACCGCCGAGGTGCTCGCGAACATCGCGTTGCGGGACGGCGCCGCCGCCGACGTCAGCCTGGTGATCATGGACGAGTTCCATTACTACGCCGACCCCGATCGCGGCTGGGCCTGGCAGGTGCCGCTGATCGAGCTGCCCAAGGCCCAGTTCCTGCTGATGTCGGCCACGCTCGGCGACGTGACGCGGTTCGTCGAGGACCTGACCAGGCGCACAGGCCGCCCCACCGCGGTCGTCCACTCCGCCGAACGCCCCGTCCCGCTGATATTCAGGTACGTGGTCGAACCGCTGCATGAGACCATCACCGAGCTGCTCGCCACCAAGCAGGCGCCGATCTACATCGTCCACTTCACCCAGGCGGCCGCCATAGATCAGGCGCAGGCGCTGATGAGCGTCAACGTCTGCACCCGCGCCGAGAAGGACGCGATCGCCGAGATGATCGGCCGATTCAGGTTCACCGCGGGCTTCGGCAAGACGCTGTCCCGGCTGGTCAGGCACGGCATCGGGGTGCACCACGCTGGCATGCTGCCCAGGTACCGCCGCCTGGTCGAGACTCTGGCCCAGGCCGGCCTGCTCAAGGTGATCTGCGGCACGGACACGCTCGGCGTCGGGATCAACGTGCCGATCAGGACCGTGCTGTTCACCTCGCTGAGCAAGTACGACGGCAGCGTGACCAGGTTGCTGCAGGCACGCGAGTTCCACCAGATCGCCGGCCGGGCCGGCCGGGCCGGCTTCGACGACACCGGCACGGTCGTGGTGCAGGCCCCCGAGCACGTGATCGCCAACGAGAAGTCGCTGGCCAAGATCGGCGATGACCCGAAGAAGCGCCGCAAGTTCGTGCGCAGGAAGCCGCCGCCCGGCATGGTTTCCTGGGGCCAGCCGACGTTCGACCGTCTCGTTGCGGCCGACCCCGAGCCGCTCAGGTCGAGCTTTTCCGTCACGCACGCGATGTTGCTGAACGTGATCAGCCGGCCGGGCGACGCGTTCGCCTCAATGCGGCACCTGCTGACCGACAACCACGAGGACCGCCCGGCCCAGCGCCGCCACATCCACCACGCGATCCAGATCTACCGCGCATTGCTGGCCGGCGGGGTGGTCGAACGCCTCGCCGAGCCAGACGACACCGGCCGGACGGTCAGGCTCACCGTAGATCTTCAGCAAGACTTCGCTCTGAACCAGGCGCTTTCCCCGCTCGCCCTCGCCGCCATCGAGTTGCTCGACGTGACATCGCCGGATTACCCGCTGGACGTGCTCTCGGTCATCGAAGCGACGCTCGATAATCCGCGGCCGGTGCTTGCCGCGCAATTGTTCAAGGCGCGGGGCGAGGCGGTCGCGGAGATGAAGGCGGAGGGCATCGACTACGAGACCAGGCTGGATCTGCTCGAATCGGTCTCCTACGCCCAGCCCCAGGCCGAACTCCTCGAAGCCGCCTACGCCATGTACGCACGCGGTCACCCGTGGGTGCTCGACTACGAGTTGCACCCCAAGTCGGTCGCCCGGGACATGTTCGAGCGCGCGATGACGTTCACCGAGTACATCGCCTGGTGCGGACTGGCGAGGTCGGAGGGGCTGCTGCTGCGCTACCTGGCCGACGCCTACAAGGCTCTTCGGCAGAGCGTGCCCGACGAGGCCAAGACCGAGGAACTCATCGACCTCGTCGAGTGGCTCGGTGAGATGGTCAGGCAGGTCGACTCGAGCCTGCTCGATGAGTGGGAGCGGCTGGTCAATCCGCAGGATGCCGAGGCCAGAGGCGTCGGCCAGCTTGACGAGCGTCCTCCCGCCGTGACCGGCAACGTGCGAGCTTTCCGCGTGCTGGTCCGTAACGCGATGTTCCGCCGGGTCGAGCTTGCTGCCTTGCGGCACTGGGACGACCTCGGTGACCTTGACCAGGAAGCCGGCTGGGACGCGGACGCCTGGGCCGACGCGCTCGAGCCGTACTTCGCCGAGCACGGCGAGATCAGCACGGCCGCGGATGCCCGAGGCCCGGCGATGCTGATTATCGACGACAGCGACAAAGACGTCTGGCGGGTGCGCCAGATCTTCGACGACCCGGCCGGTGACCACGACTGGGGCTTCTCGGCCGAGGTCGACCTCGCCGGCTCCGACGACGCCGGCGAGGCCGCGATCTGGATTACCTCGGTCGGCGTCCTCGGCGCCCTCCCCGGCCGCCCCGCCTGACAGCGTGGGCCCCTAGCTGCTGCTATAGCGACAGCCAGGGGCCCACGCTGTTCTCCGGGTTGGCTCACTGACCCTGGAATGGTCCGACAATTGGGGTGAAACCGTTCGCGGCGAACTTCAGCACCGCCGCGTACATCACCCGGGCGGCGTTCGAGCCCTCGTGCGGGACGACGTTGACCGGCAACGGGACCGTGCTGATCACTTGCTTGTGTTCTTTCACCCAGGCGTGGAAGAAGATCTCGTCCTTCCCGGCGACCTTGGACGGGCTCACGTCCGCGCTGCCTGGGCCGCACAGGCCGCGGGTGTTCGTCCTGTCCAGCAGAGTGGTGCCGCCATTGTTCGACCACGACCAGATGTGCCGCGTCTTGAACCACACCGTTGAGTACTCGCAGGAACCGAAGTTTCCGTGCGCGACGAACAGGATGAAGTACTTGCCGTGCTGAATCAGAGACGGCGCCTCGATCGTGTCGGCGTACACCCCGGTAGCCGAGAACAGCAACTGGCGGCTTGCGCCGACGGCGGCCGTGCCGGTCCCGGCCGACAGGCGGACCATCCGGATCGTCGCCGGCTGCCCCTTCCCAGGGTCGGCCTCGGTCTTGTATACCAGGTACAACTGCTGACGGCCCTTGATCGTGACGAACACCGGCGAGGCGTCGATGACACCTTCGCCTCGCGTCCGTTTGCCGGGGTTGGCGTCCATATTGTCGGCCGGGGCGTACTGCTTGAAGCACACCAGTGGCTTCTTGTTGGCCTTGAACGGTCCGAGGGGTGACTTGCTCCCCGCGGTGCCGATGCACCGGGCGCCGGCGGCGGGTTTGGCGTCATTGCCGGCCGGGCCTCTAGCCCCCGCCAGCGCCGCCGAGAAGTACACGACGAACGTGCCCGAAGTCGTCCTGATCATGTCGGGCGCCCAGATCCCTTTGGAGGCGTCCGCCCAGCTTGGCAGCGTGTGCTTGGCCAGCATGTTGACCGGCGTGGTCCACGGGCCGCCGGCCCTCGCCGAGGAGGACTCGTGCAGTCCGCCGCCGGTCGAGAACGCGTAGAAATTGTTCGCCCGCAGCAGGACGCCCGGGTCTGGCATGTTGTGATTGGTGCCTGATGTGGTCTTGACCGGCAACGGATAGCTCGCCGCCCGGCTGGGAGTGGCTCCCACCACGGTCACCGCCGAGGTGGCGAGCGCCGCCACTGCGAGCACCCGGCTACCGAGCCTCGCGCCTTTCCGCAAAGATCTCATCGCATCCCTTCCATAACCCGGCCAGCCGTTCCAAGAACAGCCTCCATGACCATGGAAACTTTGATGCGCTATTTACGGAAAAATTCTCCGACGCAGACCAGTTCGCACGAGGCGGAACTACATCGCGTAGGTGCCGGCCTGGTCGGCTGGGACGATGCGCACGCCGAGTGGCAGCAACGAGATCGGGATCATCTTGAAGTTCGCCAAGCCGAGCGGTATCCCGATGATCGTCAGGCACAAGGCGATGCCGGTGAGCAGATGCCCGATGGCCAGCCACCAGCCGAACAGGATGATCCAGACAATGTTCCCGATCAGCGAGCCGACGCCCGCTCCTTGCCTCGGCGCCACCGTCCGGCCGAATGGCCACAGCACGTAGTTCGCGATCCTGAACGCGGCGATGCCGAACGGAATCGTGATGATAAGCACAAAAGCCACCAGGCCGGCCAGCGCATAGGCGATCGCCATCCAGAAGCCGCAGAGCACCAGCCAGATCACATTGAGTATTACTCGCACGCAGCCAGCCCCCTCAAGCCGCCGTCCACCCCCAGCTAACACGCTATCAGGTCGGTCAGATCCGGCCCGACGGCTCGGAGGCTGCCCGCGGTGACAGCGGATCAGAGCTACAGGCCCAGGAGGGAGTCCAAGCCTACGGTCAGCCCAGTGGGGAGGGAGGCTATCCCGCGCACGGCCCGGAGGACCCCGGGCATGAACGAGGCCCGGTCGAGCGAGTCATGCCGGATTGTGAGGATCTCCCCCCATCCCCCAAGCAGCACCTCCTGATGCGCGACCAGGCCGGCCAAACGCACCGAGTGCACCCTGACCTCGTCAATCGTGGCGCCGCGCGCGCCGGGTGACTCGGTGATGGTCGAGTCGGGGATAGGGCCGAGCCCAGCCGTCGACCGGGCAGCCTTGATCATCGCGGCGGTCCTCGCCGCTGTCCCTGACGGGGCGTCGACCTTACCAGCGTGGTGGAGTTCGATGATCTCCGCCGAGTCGAAGAACCTGGCCGCCTGCTCGGCGAACTTCATCATCAGCACGGCCCCGACGGAGAAATTGGGCACCACGAGGACCCGGCAGTCGCTCGCTTCGCTGGCCGCGACCAGTTCGCTGGTCTCGGTGAGCCTGGCCTGCGTGAACCCCGACGTGCCGATCACCAGGTGGATGTCGTTCTCCAGGCACCAGCGCAGGTTGTCCATCACCGCCTCTGGGTTGGTGAAGTCAACCACCACGTCGCAGCTAGTCAGCGGCTCGCGGGCATCCCCGATGTCGACCTCGGCGATCAGATCGAGGTCCTCCGCCGCCAGCACGGTCTGGCAGACCAGCGACCCCATCCGCCCTTTCGAGCCGAGCACCCCCACCTTGATCATCAAGACCTCCGAGTGGCCAGATTGGACCGCCTCAGCCCGCGATCGCCTGCGCGAACGCGTCGGCGTCGTCGTACGGGCCCACCACGGCCAGCGCCTTAGGACGGGTCAGTATCGCCTTGGCCACGTCACGTACGTCGTCGGGCGTGACCGCCTCGATTCTGGCGAGTATCTCGTCCACCGGCTCTAGCCGAGAGTAGACCAGTTCGGACTTGCCCAGCCTGGTCATCCGTGAAGCCGGGTCCTCAAGCCCGAGCACGATCGAGCCACGAAGCTGACCCTTGCCGCGGTCGAGCTCCTCGGTGGTCAAGCCCTCGTCACAGACCTTGGCGATCTCCTCGGCGCAGATGGCCAGCACCTCGTCGGCCTTGGCTGGCAGACAGCCGGCGTAGACACCCCAGAGCCCGATGTCCGCGTGCTGGCTGTTGAAGCTGTACACCGAGTAGGCCAGCCCGCGCTTTTCCCTGATCTCCTGGAACAGTCTGGACGACATGCCGCCGCCGAGCGCCGCGTTCAGCACGCCGAGTGAGAACCGCCGCTCGTCGGTACGAGCCAGCCCAGCGCAGCCGAGTACCAGGTTGGCCTGTTCGATTGGGCGTGAAATAAGGCGTACGCCGGTGCCAGCCCCGACCTCAGGCCCGGCCGGGCCGGGCAACCGCGGCGGCGCTGGGGCGGACGTGGCGTCCAGAACCCTGCCGAAGGAGCGTCTGGTCAGGTCCACGACCTCGTCGTGGTCGAGCCGGCCAGCGGCGGCCACCACGAGGTTGTCTGGGGTGTACTTGGCCGCGTAGTGCTCGCTGATCTGCTCTCTGGAGATCGTCTCGATCGAGTCGACGGTGCCGAGGATCGGCCTGCCGAGCGGAGTGTCGCCGAACAACTGCCAGCCGAACGCCTCGTGCGCGGCGTCGGACGAGTCGTCCTCGGTCATCGCGATCTCTTCGAGAATGACCGCCCGCTCGGCCTCGACCTCGCTGGCGTCGAGCAAGGAATCGGTCACCATGTCCGATAGCACGTCGATCGCGAGCGGCAGGTCATCGTCGAGCACCCGCGCGTAGTAGCACGTGTACTCCTTGGCCGTGAACGCGTTTAGTTCACCGCCCACGGCGTCGATGGAGGCCGAGATGTCAAGCGCGGACCGCTTGCGGGTGCCCTTGAACAGCAGGTGCTCAAGGTAGTGGGTCGCTCCGGCGTGAGACAGGTCTTCGTCGCGCGAACCCACGCTGGCCCAGATCCCGAATGAAGCCGATCGCACCGTCGGCAGCGACTCGGTGATGACCCGCAGGCCACCGGGCAGCACAGTGCGGCGAACTACGGTCTCGCCGTCACTGAGCTGCTCGGATCGATCAGGTCGCTGCCCGTCACCCGTCATGAGTTGCCGGATTCGCGGTCGCGGCGCCGGGTCCGAAAGTGCTCGCCACCAGCGCGGTGCTCACCATCGTTGGCTCGCTCACCGCCGCGGGCGCGGTCGCCACCGCGGTCGCCACCGCGGTCGCCTCGGCTGCGGTCGCCTCGGTCCCTTCCGGAATTCCGGTCGCGGTCGCCGCGATGCTCTGCGCCCCGGCTCTCGCCTCGATCACCACGGTCGTCCCGGCCGCCGCCGAGGTCTTCGCCCGCTGCCTCGCGCTCTACCACCTCGACCGGCACGAGCGAGAGCTTGCCGCGGTCATCGACCTCGCGGATCTCGACCTGGATCTTGTCGCCGACCTTGATCACATCATCGACGTTCTCGATCCGCACCCCGCCGTGGAGCTTGCGGATCTGCGTGATGTGCAGCAAGCCGTCCTTGCCGGGCAGCAGCGAGACAAACGCCCCGAACGTGGTCGTCTTCACCACGGTGCCGAGGAAGCGCTCGCCGACCTCGGGGATGTGCGGGTTGGCGATCGCGTTAATCGCCGACTTCGCCGCCTCGGCCGAGGTGCCGTCGGTGGCGCCGATGTAGATGGTGCCGTCGTCCTCGATGGTGATCTCGGCGCCGGTGTCCTCCTGGATGGAGTTGATCATCTTGCCCTTCGGGCCGATGACCTCGCCGATCTTGTCCACGGGCACCTTGACCGTGATGATCCTCGGCGCGTTCTCGCTCATGTCGGCCGGGACGCTGATCGCCTCTTGCATCACGCCGAGAATGGTCAGCCTGGCCTCGCGGGCCTGCTTGAGCGCGGCGGCGAGCACCGAGGCGGGGATGCCGAGGAGCTTGGTGTCGAGCTGCAGCGCGGTGATGATGTCCTTGGTGCCGGCGACCTTGAAGTCCATGTCGCCGAAGGCGTCCTCGGCGCCGAGGATATCGGTGAGCGTGACGTAGCTGCCGCCCTCGTTGATCAGGCCCATGGCGATGCCAGCCACCATGCCCTTGAGCGGGACTCCGGCGTCGAGCAGCGACATCGTGGACGCGCACACCGAGCCCATCGAGGTCGACCCGTTGGAGCCGATCGCCTCAGAGACCTGCCTGATCGCGTAGGGAAATTCCTCGCGAGTCGGCAGCACGGGGACAAGCGCCCGCTCGGCCAGCGCGCCGTGGCCGATCTCGCGGCGCTTGGGCGATCCGACGCGGCCGGTCTCGCCGGTCGAGTACGGCGGCATGTTGTAGTTGTGCATGTACCGCTTGGTGCGCTCAGGGTTGAGCGTGTCGATCATCTGCTCCATCCGGAGCATGTTCAGCGTCGTGACGCCGAGCACCTGGGTCTCGCCGCGCTCGAACAACGCGGAACCGTGCACCCGAGGAATGACGCCGGCCTCGGCGGACAGCTGCCTGATGTCAGCCAGACCGCGGCCGTCGATCCGCACGCCATCGTTGATGATCCGCTCCCTGACCAGCTTCTTGGTCAAGGACCTGAACGCGCCGCCAATTTCACTCTCCCTGCCCTCGAACTTGGCGCCCAGCCGCTCGGTGACGTTGGCCTGAATCCGGTCGGTCTCGACGCCGCGTTCCTGCTTCCCGGCTATCGTCAGCGCGGCGGCGAGGTCAGCGGACGCGTCAGCGGCGAGCGCCTCATAGACGTCCTGGCCGTACTCGGCGAACGTCGGGAACGACCCGGTCTCCTTGGCGGCAGCCGCTGCGACGCTCATCTGCGCCTCGCACAGCGTCCTGATGAACGGCTTGGCCGCCTCGAGGCCCTCGGCGACTACTTCTTCGGTCGGTCCGACCGCGCCGCTCGACGGGTCGGCGAGCAGCTTGAGGGTGCTCGGGGTCGACTCGGCTTCCACCATCATGATCGCGACGTCGCCGTCGTCGAGCAGCCGCCCGGCCACGACCATGTCGAACGTGGCCTCCTCAAGCTGGCTGTGAGTCGGGAAACCGACCCACTGGCCCTTGATCAGCGCGACCCTGGCCCCGCCAATCGGCCCTGAGAACGGCAGCCCGGACAGCTGCGTCGAGAGCGACGCCGCGTTGATCGCCACGACGTCATAAAGGTGGTCGGGGTTCAGCGCCATGATCGTCTCGACGATCTGCACCTCGTTACGCAGGCCCTTGACGAACGATGGGCGGAGCGGCCGGTCGATCAGCCTGCAGGTGAGGATCGCGTCCTCAGAAGGCCGCCCCTCGCGGCGGAAAAACGAGCCGGGGATACGCCCGGCCGCATACATCCGCTCTTCTACATCGACGGTGAGCGGGAAGAAGTCCAGGTTTTCCTTGGGGCTCTTCGACACGGTGGTCGCGGAGAGCACCATCGTCTCATCGTCGAGGTAAACGACGGCAGAGCCGGACGCCTGCTTAGCTAGCCTGCCGGTTTCGAATCTGATTTTCTGTTGTCCAAAAGCGCCATTGTCAATGACGGCTTCCGCGGTATGCACACCCTCCATCGGGTGAGACCTCCTGTCGTGAGGTCCCGCGTCTGCCCGCCGCCAGTGGGGCGCTGCCCGCGTCCAGTAGTGCTGGACTATCGCTGCCGACCGGTCTTCGATCGAAGCCCTCGGTCCGCGTCTTACGGATCCGAGAACCACTACCGAGGACCGGCCCTCATGCACGCTGAGCGCTCCCGGGCCGGGGCCGCGGGACGTTTCCTGCTTGAGTAGTTGCCGGTGTTTTCTATTCGCGAGACTGATATATCCAGTCTTTCTGGTACATCAGTTTCTGGAAGTCTATTCAGTTTGCCTGGATGGGCTCGTCCAGCCGAACCCATCCCGATCACCAATGTACCGCTAGCGGCGCAGGCCAAGCCTCTCGATCAGCGCGCGGTACCGGTTGATGTCCTCGCGCGTCAGGTACTGGAGCAACCTTCGGCGACGGCCGACAAGTAGCAGCAGCCCGCGGCGGCTGTGGTGATCATGCTTGTGCACCTTGAGGTGCTCAGTGAGATCGTTGATCCGCTTTGTCAGCAACGCGACCTGGACTTCCGGCGAGCCGGTGTCACCCTCACTGGTCGCGTGCGCGGCGATGATCTCCTTCTTCACTGCGGTATCGAGCGGCAAAGTCGTTTCCCTCTTGTCGTGGTCTGCTAGTACGCCCCGACGGCAGAACCTAAGTCTTCGTCAGAGCACGGAGAGGACTCCAGGCGTAACCGCCTGACATCCAGATCGGCCAGCCGCATGAGGGCGCAGCATGACCCGGCCACTTACTTCAGCCTCAGCTACGGTACCACGCAAGTCACCGACCCGAGACCAAGCCAGCCCAAGGGCGTGACTGCCGTGGCTAGTCCTGGCCCAACGGCTGCGGTCCGGGCGCAGCGGCCAACTACAGCAACCACTGGTGTCTGGCCCGGATGGCGGCCTGAACCCGGGTGGCGGCCTGAACCCGGGTGGCGGCCTGAACCCGGGTGGCGGCCTGAACCCGGATGGCGGCCTGAACCCGGATGGCGGCCTGAACCCGGATGGCGGCCTGAACCCGGATGGCGGCCTGAACCCGGATGGCGGCCTGAACCCGGATGGCGGCCTGAACCCGGATGGCGGCCTGAACCCGGATGGCGGCCTGAACCCGGATGGCGGCCTGAACCCGGATGGCGCGGTTTTGTTTCCGTGATCATGCTTTTGGTCATGATCACGGAGTCTGGCTGTCGTATATCGCGGCTGAGACTCCGTGGTAACCGCGATTTCATGATCGTGGAGGCTCGCCACCACCGCCCGGAGGGCAGATGCCGCCCGGACGTCCGCCGTTGCGCCGGACCGGGCGATATAACTATCCCAGATCGGACATTCCGGCTTCGGGCGGTCCGATGCTGCTGCTGGGTCGGCGGTCCACGACAGCAACCGCGCCGTCGACCGGCAGCTTCCCGGCCGCCCGGCACAATCGACCGGCCCGCTAGCTGGCGGCTTTTCTGGCGGCGGTCACGTCGTGCCGCATCTGCGCGATCAGGTCATCGACCGACGAGAACCGCATCTGGCCGCGCAATCGCTGCGCGAATTCGACAGCGACGTGGACTCCGTACAAGTCAAGATCGTCCCGGTCGAGCGCGTACGCCTCGACGGTGCGGTCGACGCCGTCGAACTGCGGATTGGTGCCAACCGAGATCGCGGCAGGCCAGTGGTCGGTCTGGGCACCGTCCGGTGCCAGGCTCGCGAGCCACCCGGCGTACACGCCGTCGCCGGGAATCGCGGTGTAGTGCGGCGGCTCCGCGTTGGCGGTGGGGAAGCCGAGCGCCCGGCCGCGCTGGTGACCGCGGACCACGACGCCTTCGACCCGGTGCGGCCGGCCAAGCTCGCTCGCGGCCGCGGCGACCTCGCCGGTCAAGAGCAGCTCCCTGATCCAGCTAGACGACACCGTCACCCCGTGATCGGCGAAGAGCGGCACGCCTTCGGCGACGAATTCGTACTTCTCGCCAAGCTCGCTGAGCAAGGCGACGTTGCCGGTCGCCTTGTGCCCGAAGCGGAAATTCTCCCCGACCACGACCGCCGCCGCGTGGAGGCCGTCAACAAGCACCGTCCTGACGAACTCCTCGGCCGGCAGTTGCGAGAACTCGAAGGTGAACGGCCATACGCAGACCGCGTCGGCACCGAAACGACCGAGGAGTTCGACCCTGAACCGGGTGGTGCACAGCAGCATCGGGTGCGAGCCCGGCCTGATCACCTCGTCGGGATGCGGGTCGAAGGTAACGACGACCAGCGGCAGGCCGCGTTCCGCACCGACTCGCGCAGCCCGCGCGACGATCCGCTGATGACCGCGGTGCACTCCGTCGAATACCCCGATGGTGACTACGCATCGGCCCCAGTCAGCGGGCACGTCGTGCAGGCCGTTCCAGCGGTACACGGTGAGCTTCCCTTCGCCTGACAGCTTCCAGGCGGCTCGGTCAGCACCCAAGCCGCTGTCTGCCTCCCCTGCAGCCCAAGCCTGCCATGCCGCCAGAAAGCCCGAGCACGGGCTGGGCTACGGGACGAAAACTGCTAGCGGCTGCAACTCGCCGTCTTGCTCCGCTACCAGAGCGATCAGCGAGCCGTCGGGGCCGAAGGCCGCGATGGGTGTCCGGCCGGCCATGTTCGGGTCAGTGGAATGAGCCAGCGCCCCCTCGGCCCCGAGGGCGACGGGGGCGACGGGGTCGCGGCCAACGGCGGCCCGCCAGGGCGCGGCCAGCCTGACGCCGTGCGACAGCAGCCATGTTTCCCGCGCGTCCAGCCGCACCGAAGGAAACGCCTCGACCGCCGCTTGCGCCAGCGGTATGCAATCGAAGTGCTCGGCGAGTTCATCGAGCGACTTCGCCATGTCGATGGTGTAAGGGCCGACCCTGGTGCGACGCAGCGCGGTCAGATGACCGCCAGTGCCAAGCGCCGCACCGAGATCGCGGGCGATCGCCCTGATGTACGTGCCGCTCGAACAGGTAACATCCACGTCGACATCAAGCAAGTCGCCGACCGGACGGACGGCGAGCAGCTCAAGGCGCCACACCGTGACCGTCCTCGCCTTTAGCTCGGGCGCCGCTCCGGCTCTGGTCAGGTGGTAAGCACGCTGGCCCTTCACCTTAATCGCGCTGACCTTGGGCGGGACTTGCTCGATCTCGCCGGTCAGCGCCACCAGCGCGGTGCGCAGGGATGCCCGCGACACCTCGCTCGCCCGCACCGCGTCCGGCGCGGGCGGCAGTACCTCGCCATCCGCGTCATCGGTCACTGTCGACTGACCAAGCCTGATCGTCGCCGTGTATCCCTTTTCGGTCAGCGACAGGTGGCCGAGCAGCCTGGTGGCCTTCTCAAGACCGACGACGAGCACGCCTGTCGCCATCGGATCTAGCGTGCCAGCGTGACCCACTCTCCTGGTGCCCGCCAGCCTGCGTATCCGCGCGACTACGTCGTGTGACGTCATGCCGCCCGACTTGTCGACTATCACAAGTCCCGACTCAGGCACTAATGCTCGTCCATCCGACTGGACGGTTCCAGCCTGTATGGTCATGGTTCCTCACCCTCGTCCGATGCCCCCGCAGTACTAGCCGCTGAAGATCCTTCAGGACCCTCCGCGAGATCGGTGCCGCGATATGGATTGCTGTCCCCGGCGTGCACCGCGCCCGCCCTGGCGGCGGCTAGCTCAGCGTCTGCCTGAATTGCCTTGGTCACCAGGTCCTCGATCGACTTGGCGCCCTCTGGCAGCGTGTCTTGCTTGAACGTAATCGATGGCGTGTGCTTGAGCCCGGTTTGCTTGCCGACCTCGGTGCGGATCACGCCAGCCGCGCTCGCCAGCGCGGCGGCTGAGGCAGTCGCCTCCTCCTCGGAACCGTACACCGTGTAGTAGACGGTGGCCTCACGTAGATCCCCCGTTACTCGTGTGTCGGTGACGGTCACGAACCCCAGACGCGGATCTTTGATCCGCCGCTCCAGCATCTCGGCGACGATCTGACTGATCCGCTCGCCTAGCCGTCGCGCCCTCGCCGGATCCATCAGCGTCACTCCCCCTCGTCGTTGAACAATCGCTGCCGCGCGGATAGCAGCTCGATGCCGGGTCGCGCGGCTACGAAACGCTCGCACGCCTCGAGTACCTCGATGGCGTGCGACGCCGTCGACGTCACCACCGCGACGCCAATCTCCGTCCTCCGGTGCAACTCCAGATACCCGGTCTCGGCAATCGCGAGACCAGGAAATTTCCTCTGCACCTCGGCGATCAGCGGCCTGACCGCTGAACGTTTCTGCTTCAGCGACCTGACGTCGCCGAGCAGCACGTCCAGGGTCAGCGCTCCCACGTACACACTCAGCCCCTTCGTCTGGCCCGGCCAGGCGCTGTCCGGCCCAGGCCGAGGCCGCGTCTAATGGATCTAAGTGTGCCCGCATCGTCAGCTACGCGGCTTCTCACGCATTTCGTAGGTCTCGATCACGTCGCCGATCTTGACGTCGCCGTAGCCGACGCCGATGCCGCACTCGAAGCCTTCGCGAACCTCGGTCGCGTCATCCTTGAACCGGCGCAACGACTCGATGCTGAGGCTGGCTGCACCACGACGCCATCCCTGACCAAGCGGGCCCGCGAGTTCCTGGTGATCGTGCCGGACCGGACGATGCAACCGGCGACATTGCCGATCTTCGGCACCCGGAAGACCTCCCTGACCTCGGCGGTACCGAGTTGCGCCTCCTCGAACTCCGGCTTGAGCATGCCCTTGAGCGCGGCCTCGATCTCCTCGATCGCCTGGTAGATGATCGAGTAGTACCTGATGTCCACGCCTTCGCGCTGGGCTAGCTCGCCGGCCCGGCCAGCGGGCCGGACGTTGAAGCCGATGATCACCGCTTCGGAGGCGATCGCCAGGTTGACGTCGTCCTGCGTGATCGCACCGACGCCGCGGCCGATGACCCTGAGCACGACATCCTCGCCGACGTCGATCTTGAGCAGCGCGTCCTCGAGCGCTTCGACCGAACCGGACACGTCGCCCTTGATGATGAGCAGCAGTTCCTCGCGAGCGCCGGACTTGAGCGCGGACTCCAGGTCCTCAAGCGTGACCCGCGGCCGCCGCTGGGCGAACTGAGCTGTCCGCTCCCTCGCCTCGCGTCGCTCGGCGATCTGCCTGGCCACCCGGTCATCGTAACGGCCAGGAAGCTGTCGCCAGCGTCGGGAACCGCGGTCAGGCCGAGCACCAGGACCGGCCTGGACGGCGGTGCCTGCGCCACCTGATCGCCGTTCTCGTCGAGCATCGCCCTGACCCGGCCGTATGCCTCGCCGCAGACGATCGAGTCGCCGACCTTGAGCGTGCCGCGCTGGACCAGCACGGTCCCGACCGGGCCGCGGCCCTTGTCCAGGTGCGCTTCGATCGCCACGCCCTGAGCCGGCTGGTGCGGGTTCGCCCGCAGGTCGAGCTCGGCGTCGGCGGTCAGCACCACGGCCTCGAGCAGCTCGGCGATCCCCGTGCCGTTGCGCGCCGAGACGTCGACGAACAGCGACTGACCGCCGAACTCCTCGGCCACCAGGCCGTACTCGGTGAGCTGGGCCCGCACCCGCGCCGGGTCGGCGCCCTCCTTGTCGACCTTGTTGACCGCGACCACGATCGGCACGCCGGCCGCCTGGGCGTGGTTCAGCGCCTCGGTGGTCTGCGGCTTCACGCCGTCGTCGGCCGCGACGACCAGGATCACCAGGTCGGTGGTCTCCGCGCCGCGGGCGCGCATCGCGGTGAACGCCTCGTGACCAGGAGTGTCGATGAACGTGATCGTGCGTTCCTGGCCGTCGACCTTGGTCGTCACCTGGTACGCGCCGATGTGCTGGGTGATGCCGCCGGCCTCGTGCGCGACCATGTTGGTGTTCCTGATCGCGTCGAGCAGCTTGGTCTTGCCGTGGTCGACGTGACCCATCACGGTCACCACCGGCGGCCTGGCCTCCAGGTCCGACTCGTCACCTTCGTCCTCGCCGAACTCGATGTCGAACGTCTCGAGCAGTTCGCGGTCCTCCTCCTCCGGCGAGACGACCTGGACGTTGAAGTTCAGCTCGGCGCCGAGCAGTTGCAGCGTCTCGTCGTTGACCGACTGGGTCGCCGTCACCATCTCGCCGAGGTGGAACAGCACCTGCACGAGCGACGCCGGGTTGACGCCGATCTTGTCGGCGAAGTCGCTCAGCGACGCGCCCCGGGACAGCCGGATGACCTGGCCGTTGCCGCGCGGTACGGACACGCCGCCGATCGACGGCGCCTGCATGTTGTCGAACTCTTGACGCCGCTGCTTCTTCGACTTCCGGCCGCGCGACGGCCGTCCGCCCGGCCGCCCGAAGGCGCCCTGGGTGCCGCTCCGGCCGCGACCGCCGCGCACCTGGACGAGCCGGATCCCGCGCCACCGGTGCGCGGTGCGCCCGCACCGCCGCCGCCGCCTGGACCACCGCGGCCGCCAGCGCCCGGACCGCCCCGGCCGCCGCCTGGCCTGGTACCGGCTCCCGGACCGCCCGATCCGCCGCCGCCGCCAGGACCGCTGCGGCACCAAACGGCCTCGGCGGCATGCTGCTCGGGCTCGGCCGCGGACCGCCAGGACGCGGGCCGCCAGGACGGCCGCCATCCCCTGGACCGCCTGGGCCTGGCCTGCCTCCCATCGGGCGCGGTCCGGCGGCCGCGGTCCGCCGGGACCGACGGAGCACCCGGCCGACCACCAGCCTGGCCGGGACTGGCCTGGCCAGTGTGCCCTGGGCCGGCTGCCGGGGCCGCTGGGCCTGGCTGGCCAGGCCGCGGGCCGCGGCCCGCCGAACCCATGCCGGTCGAGGTCGAGCTGAACGGGTTGTTGCCAGGACGCGGGCCCGGCCGAGGCGCGCCTGGCCTTGGCCCTGGCGTCGGCCCGCCTGGCGGCCCAGGCCTGGCCGCACCCGGTCCGGGGGCCGCACCCGGTCCGGGGGCCGGGCCCGGCCGGGCCGGTCCGGCTCCGGTAGGCCCAGGACCGGTAGGCCCAGGAACGGCACGCCCGCCAGGTCCAGGAACTGGGCCGCGGCCCGCCTGTCCGGCGCCACCATCACCGTGCTGGGCTGGCGGCTGCTCGGGCTGGCTGAACGGCACCCGCGGAACGCCGGAAGTCGCGGCGGCCGTCGTCTTCGCCGCGCGGCGACTCGACTGGCTCCGCCGGGCTCGGCCGGCCCTGGCTGGCTCTGTGACCTGCGGCGGCACCGCGACAGCGGGCTGCTCCGCGACTGGCTCTACGACCGGCGGGCCCTCGGGCACCGCTCTCGATCGGCTGGCGCGGGCGCTGGCGGCCGGCCGTTGGCCGCACGCCTGCCGCCATCTGCTTGGCGCTGACGCCTTCGCGGCCGCAGCCTGACCAGCGAACGCCTCCTTGAGCCTGCGGACGACCGGCGCCTCAATAGTCGATGACGCCGATCGAACGAACTCGCCCATTTCACTGAAGCTTGGCCATCACGGCCTTGCTCTCAACGCCGAACTCTTTAGCGAGCTCGTATACCCGGACCTTCGCCACTACGCTCCCTGCCTCGGCCCGTTTCTTCCGGGCCAGTCAGCCGGTCCGGGGCAGCGCATGCTCCGTCCGGCGTCAGTTCCTGCTGTTCATCGCCGCTTGCTCATCGAGCGCTCATTACAATCTCAGCCTGTCTCTCCGGCAAGTACTGCGCCGCCTGTTCCTCGTCCGCCATTCGCGCACGTGCCGCCGGACCGGGTGCCGCTTTGCACCACCCGCGACCTCGGTCAGGTTCGCGACAGATAGCTGGCGAGCCCGTCGTCAGCGAGCGGTCCTGTCACGCGTAGCGCTCTCGGAAACGCCCGGCGGCGCCTGGCCTGCTCCAAGCAGTCCAGGCTGGGGTGCAGGTAAGCTCCCCGGCCTGGGCTGCGCGCTGCCGGGTCGGCGACGAGCTCGCCGTCGACCGCCACTACGCGGAGCAAGTCCGACTTGGCGGCCCGGGCCCTGCACCCCACGCATGTCCGGATCACCGATCCGGACATGACGAGAGACGAAGACCGCATAGCCGCCCGGCTAACAGCTTACAGGGCCGGCGCGTCTGCGGCACCAGGCACCTTGCGCGCCATCGGAGCGCCGAACTCACCCTCGCGTCCAGCAGGCCGCCGAGCAGCAGGTGCCGCAGCGGACGCCCGGTCGTGATGCTCACTGTGACCGGCGTGGCGGGCGGGCGGTTCACCGCCGACTTGGTTGTCCGGCTGGATGTCGATGCGCCAGGTCGGTCAGCCGCGCGGCCAGCCGGACGTTCTGCCCTTCCTTGCCGATCGCCAGCGATAGCTGATAATCGGGCACGATGACCTGGGCGACGCGATTGGCCTCGTCGAGTATCCGCACCTGCGAGACCCGCGCCGGCGACAGGGCGTGCCCGACGAACTCGGCTGGGTCTTCGGAGTAGTCGACGATGTCGATCTTCTCGCCGTGCAGTTCGGCCATCACGTTACGGACCCGGCTGCCCATCGGGCCGATGCACGACCCCTTGGCGTTGACTCCTGGCTCGCGGGCGATCACCGCGATCTTGGTGCGATGGCCGGCCTCACGCGCGATCGCGGCGATCTCGACCGCGCCGGAGGCGATCTCGGGCACCTCGAGCGCGAACAGTTTGCTTCACCAGGCTGGGGTGGGTGCGCGACAGAGTCACCGACGGGCCCCTGAACCCCTTCTTCACGTGCAGGACGTAGCACTTGAGCCGCTCGCCGTGCACGTAGCGCTCTCCTGGCACCTGCTCGGTCGGCGGCAGGATCGCCTCGATCCGGCCGAGGTCGACGAGCACCGCCTTGGGATCCTTGCCCTGCTGGATCACCCCGGCAACGATGTTGCCCTCCTGCCCGGCGAACTCACCGAACGTCAGCTCGTCCTCGGCGTCCCGCAGCCGCTGCAAGATGACCTGGCCGGCCGTGGTTGCCGCGATCCGGCCGAAACCCGCCGGCGTGTCGTCGTACTCAGCAGCACACGGCCCCGTTGTCATCGGTCTCCGCAGCCCACACCGTTACGTGCCCGGTGCGCCGGTCCACCTCAACCCTGGCCGAAGGCGCCGCCCCTTCCGATTTGTGATACGCGACGAGCAGCGCGTCCTCGATCGCCTTGATGACAAGGTCCATCGAGATGTCCTTCTCGGCCTCAAGGCTCTTCAGCACGGACACATCAATGTCCATCGGGGTCCTCCTCGTCCGGGCCGCTGCCGTCGGCAATGTCCTCGCCCTGCCAGGAGTCATCGGCGTCGTCTATCTCGTCAAGGCGTCCGAACTCCACCTGCACCCGGCCCGGGCCAAGCTCACCCAGGCTGAAAGTGCGCCGCGCACCGTCTATGTCGAGCGTGACGCGGTCTTGATCTACCTCGATAATCCGGCCGAGCTGCTCGGCGGGACCAGCGGGCGCAATTCTTTCCGCGTCGTGATCTTTACCGAGAAGCGGTACGGCAACCAGCCGGCCGGTCGCGCGCCGCCAGTGCCTTTGCTGGGTCAGCGGACGATCAACGCCAGGCGAGGTCACCTCGAGCGTGTAGGGCACGTCGCCCATCGCGTTCTTCTCGTCGAGCTTGGCCGACACCTCCCGGCTCACCTCGGCGATGTCATCGAGGCTGACACCACCGTCGGAATCAACGACGATCCGCAGCACAACCCGACGCCCGGCGGAGGTGATCTTCACCGCTTCGAGATCGATCTCCATCGCCGTGAGCACCGACTCGATCAGGCTGGTCAGGCGGGCCGTGACGGCTGGACGCTGGACGGCTGGCCTGCTGGCTGCGTCCTGCGCCGGCCTCGCGCCGTCGCGCCCGGCCGGCCCGCGGCCAGGGGCGCCGCGGCCACCGGAACGGGGCGCGCGACTGTCGCGTCCTTGGCCAGCCCGGCCCGGCGCACGAGCCGACCGCGGCGCGCCGCGATGGGAGTCCTCGCGCATCACGCCTCCTCGCCAGCTATCTGTTTCTGTTGCTTAACCCGAGCACTAGCCTATCTGGGACCGCCGCCCACGGGTCTGACCTGTTGCTCTTCCGAGCAACCGGTAGCGAAGTCGGGCACGGCAGTCGCTCACGCGATGGAGCACGTCCGCTCCCCCTGGCGTGGCATGCTGGGTGACGCCCGCCGCGGGCAGGCCGGGAAGCAGATCGGACCGGGGAGAGGCGAAGGACAGGTGGTGGCTGAACCAACGCGCCGCGCCATGCTCGCTGCCACCATAGCTGCCGCCGCCGCTGGATCGCTCGGGCTAACCGGGTGCAAGGGCATCGCCGCGCTCGGTCCCATTCCGAAAACATCGCCCGACGTGCTGATGCTCGAGCACGCGATCGTCGCCGAGGCGCTTTTGGTGGCCACCTACCGGGCCGCGGCCGAGCAGCTAGCCGCCGGCGGACCGGGCTCAGCGGGAGCCAGCAAGACACAGCGTCTCAGCGCCGTGGTCACCGCGATTCAAGCCGAACATCAAGCTCACCTCACCAGGCTGCGGGCCCGGCTGGTGCTGCCGACGAGGCTGGCGAAAACCAAGTTCCGCGCGGGACGGCCGTCGCCACTGCCCGCCGACAACCTGGGGATTCTCCACGCGCTGGTCGCCGGTGAGCGGGACGCGGCCACCCGGCTGACCCGCCAGCTAGTGGACGCGCCGCCGCCACTAGCCCAGCTGATGGCCAGCATCGCCGCGTCGGAGGCGGCGCACGTGGTGTACCTACGCCGGGCCGGGTCGGCGTGACCGCGGGCGTAGGCGGGGCGGCTGAGGGCCGGGCGGGCGGCGAGGTCGCCGCGCTGCAGACCGCGCTCGCCGCTGAGCAGGCAGCCAGCTACGGCTACGGGATCGTGGGCTCGCACCTGACTGGCTCAGCCTTCAACGTCGCGACGGCTGACTGTGTGCTGCACGAGCGGGCTCGGGACAACCTGACCAGGCTGATCACGTCGTTCGGCGCGACGCCACGGCCGGCTGCCGCCGCCTACCAGCTACCGCTCAACGTCAGCAATGCCGCCGACGCGGCCAAGCTCGCCGTCGACCTCGAACTTGAGGTCGTCGCCTCGTACGTGGAACTGGCCGCCGTGCCCAATGCGCGCCTGCGCACGCTGGCGGCGACGAACATGCAGAACGCGTACGTTAGGGCCGCTCGGTGGGGCGCCAGGTCGCAACCGTTCCCCGGACTCGATTCCTAGGCCGATCCCGTCAGCTCCCGTCAGGCTCCCCTCCCCTCAGCTCCCCTCAGCTCAGCTCCCCTCAGCTCCCCTCAGCGCTCCCCTCAGCCCGGAGTCGATCCCGACCGGGGTGCGATGGATTCCCGAATTCATCGGCTCTGGCTAGTCCAGTCCTGCGATGGATTCCCGAATTCATACCTGTTTTCCCGGCTGAATTCGGCAATCCATCGCGGGGCTGAAGTGCGTCATTTGCTGATATCAAGCACCCTGGTGATGATGTCCGCCGCTTCGGCCACGTCATCGGCTGACGCGACTCGCTCGGCCCACGGCCACCAGAACCAGCACACGCCATCCCGGCTCCGGCCGACATAGACGTCCTCGGCCAGCCTGGATACGGCTGGATTAGTCACATGCAAGCACGGAATGCGCCCCGCCGCACTAATAACCCTCGCATGCAGGCCACGTCTCACCAACTCCTCAGCTAGCGCTTCGAGCCGTTCGAGGAAAGGATGCGGCGGCTGGGCCGTGTTGTGTTCGCCGCCGACCTGACCAGCTAGCAGAGTCACAGCGTCCGCCTCGTCACTTTGTGTATTTGCTAGACCGCACAGAGTAATGCATCATTAAAGGATGCCTCTATGAGACCAGCACTGCAAGTTCTGCTGGGCAATTCATTTACGATCACGCGGCTCCACTGACCCAGCGCAACCCATTTCGCCGGAAATATTCGGGCGACCGTATCGCTCACGATAATGAGCGGTAAGCGCGGCAATTTAAACCGCAAAACGGGAAACGCGCTCCCCTGGCAGGTCGGCTCGGGAAATGCGCAGGAATTGATCACCGACTACGCGGAGCTCACTGGCAGTACGAGCGCTGAAGCGTGGTCAGGGTCATGAAAAATCCGCTGGTCAGCAGGCTTGAGCGTAGTGGCAGAACCAAGCGCTTCCCCCGACCCCGGGTTCCGCGCGAATCTCGGATGGGCCCCGCTCGAGACCTGCAGCCTGACCCGGTGACCGGCCTTGAATACATACGCCGTTGGCCACAAGTCGATCGCGAGTTTGATCGTGCCGTCCGCTTCCGGCGCGGGCCGACCAGGGCTAAGCCGCCGAAGAGCGTCGCACACGCCGACCGAGCGACCGGCTGGATCCACATCGCAAAGCCGGGCGAAGAAGTCCGTGTGCTCAAGGCTGGACTGAACGACCAGGTCAGCGGTGACCTGACCGATCACTTCGAGATCTCGATCGAGCGGCGCGCTCGTATAGGTAAGCACATCGGACCGCGCTTCGAGTTCGCGATTGTCCGGCGGCGCACTGTTCCGCCGCGGGCTGGCAGAAAGCACCGGGCCGCCGACGCTCGGCGTTGGCTTGGCCGGGTCATAGGTGTAGCTGTCCGGCTCCGAAGCCTCCGGCGCGTCGAGGCTCAGGCCGCTGTCGGCCCGCAGGTACCAGCGCTGCTCGGTCGCCTCAGGCGGCCAGCTCGGCAGATCTCGCCACCCGTCAGAACCCGCCGAGCCACTGACACCACCAGCACCACCAACACCGCCAACACCGCCAACACCGCCGACGAAGATCCGCACCGGGGCCGACCTCAGCTGACTCGAGTCATCGAGCATCCGGGCCCGCAGCCAGGCAACCGACTCCCTGATCGACGCGGCCATTCCGTCGGTGTCCGTATGCTGCCACGGGCCGATGAGCAGGTAAGGCTCAGCTCCCGCGGCACGCAACTCCGCGTAGTCCTGCAACTGACCAGGCAGGAAGATGTCGTACCAGCCGCCCACGAAGCACACCGGCGCACCGACCGTCGGCCGTCCGGCCGAGTACCGCCGCCCGGCCCAGTAGGCGTCGTCAGGCTGGCTGTGTTCCAGCCACTCCTGCCAGGCCGTGACCTCATGCCCTACCGCCTGGCTATCCAGGTGGTCTAGCGGCAGGCGGTCAAACACCGGCCGAAGGCGCCGACCCGCCGACCTTTGCCGGATCAGCGCGAACCGCTGCTCCTGACGAGCCATCAGGTTGACCCAGACCAGACCGGTTTCGAGGGAGAACGACCCGCCTTCGAACATCATCCCGTGCGGATCGGACGTCGTGACCAGCAATGCCATCGCCGCCAGTTCAGGACCAACCTCAGCCGCGATCGCCCACTGGACCATGCCGAGATAGCTAGGCCCCGCGGTCGCGAACGACCCCGGATACCAGTCCTGCTTCCGCATCCAGGCCACCGTCGCGAGCCCGTCGTCCCGCTCGGCGAACGGGTCGAACTGGCCACCAGAGCCGAATGTGCCCCGGCAACTCTGGACAAGTACCTGCAGACCGCGCTCAGCGAACAACGTGCCGAACAACATCCCGAACATGTTGCTGCGCCCGTACGGCGACCGGACGAGCACCAGCGGTCCAGAACCGCTGGCCGGGACATACCGATCGGCGAGCAGCACGACACCATCTGGCATCGGGATCTTCAGATTCCGCTCGACCTTGACAGCGTGAGACTCCGCCGCCGGGAGCTTCATCACCTGACCGAAAAACCTGCTGACGACGCTCATCGGCCACTCTCCTGCGCCCGCGCTGCCCGGTCGGCACCACGCAGTCGCTCATGACTGGTTATACAGCACAGATCGACCAGCGGGCAGAGGTGATATCAAAGGCGCGGAGGGTGCGGGGGGTGCACCCCCCGCGGGCCAGCAGAGGCCGAAGGCTAGCGGAGAGCCTCGGGCAGCGGGCGGGAATGCAGGACGGTCAGCCGGGACACCGCCCTGGTCAGCGCGACGTAGAGGCGCTGCAGGCCGCGGGCCTCGGCGGCGGCGATGCTCGCTGGTTCGACGACGATCACGTGGTCGAACTCAAGTCCCTTGGCCAGCCCAACCGGGACCACTGTGAGCTGAGTGGACTCCACTTCGCCGTCGAGAACGGTGTGGGGCAGGTCAGCGGCACGCAACGCCGCGGCCGCCTTCGCGGCGTCGCTGTCCGCGGTGATCACCGCGATCGAACCCGGCTGGGCGAGCGCGCTGGCACAAAGTTTGCCAAGCGCCCGGTCGAGGTCGGCCTCGGATACGGGAGCGATGGATAGCGATCCTGGATCTTGCCGCACCGACAGGGCGGGCTCAAGGTCGGGCGCGATCTGGGTGAGCAGCCTGCTCGCGAAGTCGAGGATCTGGCGCGGCACCCGGTAGCCGGTGATCAGCACCTCGAGCGACGCTTCCGGCTTGCCGAGGTCGCCGAGCA
Organism: uncultured Actinomycetota bacterium; assembly: GCA_963769145.1. Lineage (GTDB taxonomy): Bacteria > Actinomycetota > Actinomycetes > Streptosporangiales > Streptosporangiaceae > Chersky-822. The sequence goes on along the minus strand of CAVYKS010000004.1, from coordinate 118,119 downwards.
TCTGCTCCCAGCTTCGGGCCGCCCACGCCGTCGTGCCCTGGGCAATGTCACCGAGCACCGTGACCGAACCGGTCGTGGCTCTGCGTCCGATCGCTCGGCAGGCCATCGCCGACAGGTCCTGGGCCTCGTCGACGACGATGTGGGCGAGACTGCCCGTTCGCTCAAGCAGGTCGGTGACCTCGTCGATCAGCACGGCGTCGGCGGCCGACCATCGGGCCGAACCTGGGCTGCGCGGCGGCTTCGCCCAGGCGATCGCCTGCTGTTCGGCCTGCGAGAGCACGCCATCCGCGCACCTAGCTATCGCTTCGGGGTCTGACAACAGGTCGAACACCACCCGCGCCGGGTCGGCCTTCGGCCAGATCGCGCTGACCGCGGCCTTGACCTGACTGGTCCTGCGCACTGCCTCGTGGGTGCGGTCGTCACAGGTCTCCCCCGCCGCCTCCATCAGAGTCAAGATCACATGAGCGATCCGATGCGAGAGCATGTCCCGCCCAGTTCCGTACCGGACGCCACGCTCACGCAACTCCGCGACGAGGCCGGCCAGCCGGTCGATCGAGATCCTCCACCGCCGGGAGCCGCGCGCCAGCATGATCGCCTCGACCGGTTCCCTGATCCGCTCCCACAAGGCCCGGCGAAGCACCTCCGCCATCCTGGCATCGCCCTTGATGCGGGCGGCCTGCTCGGAGTCGGTGCCGCGAACGGGCACTGTCGCAAGCAGTTCGGTGACCGATGTCTGGGTCGCGTCGAACTCACCCAGCGCCGGCAGCACGTTGCGGATGTAGGTGAGAAACGCTCGGTTCGGCCCAAGCACCAGGACGCCGCCCCGGCTCATTCGCTCTCGGTAGGCGTAGAGCAGAAAGGCGACGCGGTGCAAGCCGACCGCCGTCTTGCCGGTCCCCGGAGCGCCCTGAACGCACACGGACAGTGTGGCGTCGGCCCTGACGATGTCGTCCTGCTCGGGCTGGATCGTCGCGACGATGTCGCGCATAGCGCCCGACCTGGGTCGCTCGATCTCCTCGATCATGATTCGGCTGATCGCCGGCGCGGCGGCCGGGCTTGCCGCCCTAGCGGCCGTGAACAGCTCGTCCTCGTAGGCGGTGAGCTGGCCGCCGTTGAACCCGAACCGCCGTCGCCGGGCCAGGTCCATCGGATCGGCCTGGCTGGCCCGGTAAAAAGGCCGGGAGACCGGCGCCCGCCAGTCGATCACGACCGGATGCCCATCCGGATCATGCACATGCCGCCTGCCGATGTGGAACTCCTCCACGGGCACTCGCTCGTAGTCGAGCCGCCCGAAGAACAGCGGGGTGTCGGGCAAGTCGCGCAAGGACTCGGCCCGACGGTGGAGGTCGGCCTTGAGGTACTCCTGCGAGACGCGGTCCCCGGCCAGGGCGGGCAGTGACAGCACGTCCTGCCGCATTAGTTCGAGGAACTCGCGCGACTTCGCGAGGTGCTCGCGTTCGACGACGAGCACATGGTCGGTGTCGGTGGGGGTGCCGGTCTCGGTATCGTCCTCCGTCGCAGTGTGAGCATCACTGCCAGGTCCCATCGCGGGGGCTCCCTCAGCATCGTCCGGGGGTTGGCACAAGGGCACAGAAGCTTACCAGCGACGATCGATGCTGTCACCAAATTTCACGCGCTGCTGAGAGCAGCCGCCGACTTTGCGGATGCTGTCGGCAGTGGCAAGGTGCCGGCCTGCAGCGTGGGCCCCGGGCAGTCGCTATAGCGACGTCGTGGGCCCCTAGCTGTCACTGTCCCAGCGCGCCGCCCGCCGATGATCGTGAGCCAAGTCGGTCTCACCCGCTGGTCACGATCACGCATAGCTCGCTGCTCAGCGGCAATGACTACACCAGGGGCTTTCATGGGGGGTGGACGTCGTGCCTGGGGTCATTCACAACTACTGGCTGGGGATCATGGCGCTCGCGTTCGCGATCGCTATGGCGGTCTGGATCGCGCTGGTGTTCATGGCTGACCGTCATCCCGGCGGCAAGGCACAGGAGTCCTGGCCACATCGCGACGTGATCGGCGGCGCGTTCGCAGCCAGGGAAGGGGGCCGGCAGGTGACGCCCGACCCGCGCACCCCGCCGGAGCCCGAGCAGGAGCCGGAGCCCGAGCAGGAGCCGGAGCCCGAGCAGGAGCCGGAGACAGAACTTGAACCGGAAGAGCAGACGACCCCGGTGCGACCGCCGCCGCCTCGGGAGTCGACGGACACTCCGGTTAGAACAGGACCGACATGAACGTGCCGACCTGACGGAAGCCCACCCGCCGGTAGGCGGCTCTGGCCGGAGCGTTGAAGTCGTTCACGTACAGGCTGACCACCGGCGCGAACGTTCGGCGGGCGGTTGCCACGACCGCCGCCATGCCGTGCGCGGCGAGCCCTCGGTTGCGCTGCTCGGGCGGCACCCAGACGCCCTGGACCTGGCACGCTGCCGGGGTCACGGCTCCGACCTCGGCCTTGAAGACAACCTTGCCGTTCTCGATCCTGGCAAGCGATCGCCCGCTCACTACCAGTTCGGTCACCCGCGCCCGGTACATCGCTCCGCCGTCGAGCCCGATCGGCGAGACGCCGACCTCCTCGGTGAACATCGCGATACTGGCTGGCAGCAACACTCCGATCTCGTTGATCATGACCCGCCTGACCAGCGGATCGGGGGCCACCAGCGGATCGGTGGCGATGGCCAGCAGTGGCTGGGCGTGCCTGATCTCGCGCGGCCGGTCCCAGAATGGCGACAAATACCCCCACAGATCGCGGACGGCATCGGCCTGACCGGCGATCGATGAGCACCGGCGCCCTTGCAGCCTGGCTCGCTCAGCGAACGCGCTGATCGCGGCGGGCACCGCCTCGACCGGCACCATGTTCGCGCCGACGTAGCACGCCGACACTAGCTGGTTGCCCTCGTAGTACCCCCAAAGCTGGGCTCCAAGGCTGACCGGATCAAGGCCGTTGGTCCTGATCCTGGCGGCGACGAACACATTGGACACAGGATCGCGATCGCACAGCGCCAACGCCTCGTCCCGATCACGATCAACTAGCAAGCGAAGCGCTGACGAGCGCCCAGCCTTAGTGCGCAACACGTTTCAAGAGTAGCGGTGTTTCCGCTAGCGGGCCGACCTCAGCCGCTCGGGATTGGGTCGGGGAGGGCTGGGCAGGTGGCGTTAACCTGGCCTTGCGCTGACGGGAGGGCGCCGGTGGCCAGGTAGCGGTTCAGGTAGTCGTTCACGCAGGTGTTCGCCGGATACGCGAGCGACTGGCCATGATTGCCGCCTCCCTCGACGACCACCATCCTCGCGGTCGGCAACTGCCGGTGCGCGGCTTGGGCCCCCGCGTACGGCGTCGCCGCGTCGAGCGTGCCCTGGATCATCAAGATCCCGGGCAGCCCAGTCGCGCCGATGCGGAGCGGAGTGGTCGGCCCGTGCACCGGCCAGAACGCGCAAGCGGCGTTGAACCATACGTTGTCCCAGGTCTCGACCGGCGCGGTGGCGTAAACCCGCCTGGCGTCGGCGTTCCACTTGGCGAAGTTACGCGGCCAGGCGATGTCGGCGCACTCGACGGCGTTGTAGACAGCGAACTCGTTCTCGCTCTGCTTGCCGATCTGGTGGTACAACGTCGACAACTGTCCCGTCCCGCCGACGTGCAGATAGGTGGCGAGGGAAGCGGCGAGCGCAGGCCAGTAGCCGTTGTCGTAGCCGCCGACCAGCATCGTGTCGTCGTACTCATCCGCGCCGATCAGCCCGCCGATCGGATGCGCGGCCAGCTTGGCGCGAGCCGCGTACCAGGACTTTCTGACCTGTGCCGCGGTCGCTCCCAGCTTGTAGAGGCTGTTGTACTTGGCCATCCACGCCAGAAAGGCATTCATCCGGCCTTGGAACGCATAGTCCTGGCCGATGTTGTCCGCGTACCAGACGCCGTCCGGATTCACCGTGCTGTCGAGCACCAGGCGACGCACTCGATTCGGGAACAACGTCGCGTAGACCTGGCCGATGTAGGTGCCGTAGGAGTACCCGAGGTAGCTCAGCTTCGGCTGCCCCATCGCTGTCCTGATCTTGTCCATGTCCCGGGCGGTGTTGGCTGTCGTGAGGTAAGGCAGCAGCCAGCCGAACCGCTTGGCGCAGCCCGCCGCGTACATCTTCGCGCGGTTGATCAGCACCTGCTCGGCAGCCCGGTTCGCCGGGATGTAGTTCGGGCGCGCGTGGGCGAAAAACAACGGGTCACAGTGCAGCGAGGGCACCGAAGCGCCGACACCCCTCGGGTCGAACCCGATGATGTCGTACCGGGCAGCGACGGCCGGGCTCAGTCCCTGGGCGACGAAGCTAGCCAGGGACAGGCCGCTGGCTCCCGGGCCGCCCGGGTTGACGAGCAGGATGCCGAGCCGCTTGCTGGCCGGCGCCCTGGCTGGCATCTCGGTGAGGGCCAGCGTGATCTTCCTGCCGCCGGGGTGGCTGTAGTCGACCGGGACGGCGATGTGCCCGCACCGGCCGGTGCCCGCCGAGCAGGCCTGCCAGTGCAGCGAGGCCTGGGTTTTCGAGGAAGCCTGAGAGGTGCCTGCCGAGCCGTCGCCGCCGGCCGACTTCGCGTGCGACGAGGGCGTGCAGGCGGACACGGCCAGCAGCGCGAGCACCGCTAGCCCGGCGAGCGGCCGGGCGTTCCTAACCGGCGCTCGTTCGCCGGGCAGCCCAGGCCGCCGCCCCGGCTTAGGCATCGGCAATCGTCATGGTCTCGGCCAGCTTCATGGCCTCCTCGATCAGCCGCTCGACGATCTGCGACTCCGGCACGGTCGCGATTACCTTGCCCTTGACGAAGATCTGGCCCTTGCCGTTACCCGATGCGACGCCGAGGTCGGCCTCCCTGGCCTCGCCAGGTCCGTTCACGACGCAGCCCATGACCGCGACCCGCAGCGGTATGTCCATGCCGTCCAGGGCGGCGGTGACCTCGTCAGCCAGCTTGTAGACGTCCACCTGGGCCCGGCCGCACGAGGGGCACGAGACGATCTCGAGTCCGCGTTCGCGCAACCCAAGCGATTCAAGAATCGCCATGCCGACCTTGACCTCCTCGACCGGCGGCGCCGACAGCGAGACCCGGATGGTGTCACCGATACCCTCGGCCAGCAGCGCGCCGAACGCGACCGCCGACTTGATCGTGCCCTGGAAGGTCGGCCCGGCTTCGGTGACGCCCAGGTGCAGCGGGTAGTCACAACGCTGCGCGAGCAGTCGGTAGGCCGCGATCATCACAACGGGGTCGTGATGCTTCACGGAGATCTTGATGTCGCGGAAGCCGTGCTCCTCGAACAGCGAGCACTCCCACAGCGCCGACTCGGTCAGCGCCTCCGGCGTCGCCTTGCCGTACTTGGCCAGCAAGCGCTTGTCCAGTGAGCCGGCGTTGACACCGATCCTTATAGGAACTTGGGCGTCAGCCGCCGCGCGAGCTATTTCTCCCACTTTGTCGTCAAAGGCTTTTATGTTTCCGGGATTTACCCGGACGGCAGCACATCCGGCGTCGATGGCCGCGAAGACATATTTGGGCTGGAAATGAATGTCGGCTATTACTGGTATCTGCGACTTGCGAGCTATATCCGGTAGCGCGTCGGCGTCATCTTGCGACGGCACCGCCACCCTGACGATCTGGCAGCCGGACGCCGTAAGCTCGGCGATCTGCTGCAAGGTGGCGTTCACGTCGGCGGTCAGCGTCGTCGTCATCGACTGCACGGAGACTGGCGCTCCCCCGCCGACGGCGACCGCGTGCGCGCCCTTGCCCACCATGATCTGGCGGGACACGCGCCGGGGCGCCAAGAGGGCTGGAGCCACCGTACTGCCCTGGGGTGACGACCCCCCCGGCCCCCCCGCCGAGGGCATGCCGAGATTAACGGTCATAGTTATCGCCTTACTGGGTCAGTTGGATCGGGTTGAAGATGTCAGCTGCGATCAGCAGCGCGCCGAGACAGACAAACACGAACAGGAAACCGACACTGAGCGGGATCAGCCTTTGCATGTCGACGGGACCGGGATCTGGCCTGCGGAACAGCCGGGCGAGCTGCGACCTGATCCCTTCGAATATCACGACTGCCAGCTTGCCACCGTCCAACGGCAGGAACGGCAGCAGGTTGAACAACCCAACGAAGATGTTCACCGAAGCGACGACCAGCAGCACGAACGCGAGCTTCTCCTGCCAGCTCACCCCGCTAGCGCTGATCACCTGACCGGTCGCCTCGCTGACCCCGACGACGCTGGTCACGCCGCCGCCGTTCTTAGCCCGGTTCGGCGAGAACAGCTTGGGAATCTCGCTGGGCAGCTTGCCTAGGCCGGCCACCGAGGCTTGAACGGCCTGCCCGAACTGGTCCCCGCTCGACCGGAGCGCGGTCACCGACGAAGTGTGGGCAAACGCGACTTCCTCCACCCCGAGGAACCCGCCCTTGCGCCAGGACAACTTGGCCAGCGTGATGTCCTTGGTGAACTGCCGGCCGTCGCGCGAGATCGTGAACGCCACCGACGAGCCGGCCTTGTGCGCCCCGATCTGGCCAGTCAACTGGTCCCAGGTGGTCACCTTGTGCCCGTCCACCGCGACGATCTTGTCGCCGGCCCGCAGGCCGGCCAGCACGGCAGGCGAGTCACCCGCCGACTTCGGGCAATTGATCTGCGTCTTCTTGACTGGCACGCAGGACGTCACGCTGATCGTGGTCGTGTTCTGCAGGCCGATCCCGGCCGCCACCGCGAAGATCAGCCCGAAGCCGATCACGAAGTGCATGAACGAGCCTGCCAGCAGCACCACGCCGCGCTGCCAGGCCGGCTTGGCGCGGAACGTCCGCGGCTCGTCGGCCGGGTCGACGACGTCGAGGTTGCTCATCCCGCTGATGTCGACGAAGCCGCCCAGCGGCAGCGCCTTGATCCCGTACTCGGTCTCGCCGCGGGTGCGCGACCAGACCGTGTTGCCGAAACCGATGAAGAACTTGGTCGCCTTCATGCCGAAGGCTTTCGCGGTGAAGAAGTGGCCGGCCTCGTGCAGCATGATCGAGACGAGCAATGCCACCACGAAAATCAGCACGCCAAGCAGATAGCTCATCTGCGCTAGCTCTCCTTACCCCGTCGCGCCAGCCCGGAGGGGCGACCTCGTGAGCTCGCGGGCCCGTGTCCGCGCCCAGGTGTCGGCGGCCAGGATTTCGTCTATCCCGCTCGCCGGCCCTTGGGATCCACCATGTTCTGAGACTACCTGTGCCACTGTCTGGACGATCCCGGTGAACGGGATCGCGCCAGCCATGAATGCCGCCACGCATTCCTCGTTGGCCGCGTTGTAGGCGGCGGGCGCGGTTCCCCCGGCGATGCCGACCTGCCGGGCCAGCGCCACCGCCGGGAACGCGCCGGTGTCCAATGGCTCGAACGTCCAAGTGTGCGCCGTTGTCCAGTCGACCGGACTGGCCGCCCCGGCGACCCGGTGCGGCCAGGCCAGGCTGAGCGCGATTGGTATCCGCATGTCGGGCGGGCTGGCCTGGGCGATCGTCGATCCGTCGGTGAACTCCACCATCGAGTGGATCACCGACTGACGGTGCACGACGACATCGATGGCATCGAACGGCACGCCGAACAGCAAGTGCGCCTCGATGAGTTCGAGGCCCTTGTTGACCAGGGTCGCCGAGTTGATCGTGATCACCGGGCCCATGTGCCAGGTCGGGTGCGCGAGAGCCTGCTCGGGCGTCACGTCAGCCATCTGCTCGGCGGTCCAGTGCAGGAACGGCCCGCCGCTCGCCGTCAGCACGAGTTTGCGCACCTCGTCAGGTTCGCCGCTGCGCAGGCACTGGGCGATCGCCGAGTGCTCGGAGTCCACCGGAACGATCTGACCAGGCGATGCCCGCCCCGACACCAACTCGCCGCCCATGATGAGCGATTCCTTGTTAGCCAGCGCGAGCACTCGGCCCGCGTCGAGTGCCGTCAAGGTGGCGGCGAGCCCGACGGCGCCCGTGACCGCGTTGAGCACGACGTCAGCGGGCCAGGCGGCTAGTTCGGCCACGGCTTGCGGTCCGGCCACGAGCCTGGCTGGCGCCCGGACCGCTTGGAGGGCGGCCCGCACCTTCGGCACCGCGGACTCGTCCGCGACCGCGACGATCTCCGAGCCGAATTCGAGCGCCTGGCTCGCGAGCAACTCCGGGTTACCGCCGCCCGCGGCCAGCGCCACCAGCCTGAACTGGCCGGGATTGCGCCGTACGATGTCCGCCGCCTGGGTGCCGATAGACCCGGTGGACCCGAGCAGGACAACATCACGCTGGTGGTCAGCGGAGGTGGCGTGCATACCGCCATTCTCCCTGGCCCGGGAGCGCGCTGTCAGCCTGGGCGCGCTTAGCTAGACTCCGGTAACTGTGACATCGACTGCTTCGCCGCAGGACAATCTCCACCTGGCGACCGAATTCACCGATCTGGACACGGCCCCGCTGCCGTCGATGGCGGCTAGCTGGCGCTCCCGCATGGCCACCCAGCAGCCGGACTGGCCTGACCCTGACCGGCTGGCGGCAGTCACCTCCGAACTCGCTGGCCTGCCGCCGCTAGTGTTCGCGGGCGAGTGTGACCTGCTCACGCAGCGGCTGGCGGCGGTCAGCGCTGGCGAGGCGTTCGTGCTCCAGGGCGGTGATTGCGCGGAGACATTCGCCGGTTCCACGGCCTCAGCGGTCCGCGCCAAGCTGCGCACCCTGCTCCAGATGGCGGTCGTGCTGACGTACGGCGCGAGTGTGCCCATTGTGAAAATTGGCCGGATGGCCGGTCAGTTCGCCAAACCCAGGTCACGGCCGATGGAGACCAGGGACGGCGTCGAACTGCCCGCCTACCGGGGCGACGCGGTCAACGGCCTAGACTTCACCGCCGAGGCGCGGACTCCGGACCCAGGCAGGCTGCTGCGCGCTTACCACTGCTCAGCCGTCACGCTGAACCTCTGCCGTGCCTTCACCACCGGCGGCTACGCCGACATGCATCAAGTTCACGCCTGGAACCAGGATTTCGTAGCCGACAGCCCGGCGGGCCAGCGCTACGAGCGGCTGGCCGGAGAGATCGAGCGCGCCCTCAGCTTCATGCGCGCCTGCGGCGCAGACTCCGCGGAGTTGCGCACGATCGAGTTCTACTCCAGCCACGAGGCGCTGCTGCTCGACTACGACCAGGCGCTGACCAGGGTCGATTCCCGGACCGGGCGGGTCTACGACACGTCGGCGCACTTCGTGTGGATAGGCGAGCGCACCAGGGCGCTCGACGGGGCACATATCGAGTTCGCGCGGTCGATCACCAATCCGGTCGGAGTCAAGCTCGGCCCCGACACGACGCCAGATGACGTGCTTGCCCTGATCGAGGCGCTGAACCCGGATCGCCGGCCCGGCAGGCTGACCTTGATCACGAGGATGGGCGCCCGCCGTATCCGCGATGCGCTGCCGCCGCTGGTCGAGGCCGTCACCCGGGACGGCACTCCGGTCGCCTGGGTGTGCGACCCGATGCACGGCAACACATTCGAGACTCCGTCGGGCTACAAGACCAGGCACTTCGATGACGTTCTGCACGAGCTTGACGGCTTCTTCGAGGTGCACCGAGCGGCCGGGACGCATCCCGGCGGCATCCACATCGAATTCACCGGCGACAACGTGACCGAGTGCACCGGCGGCAGCTACCAGCTCGACGCCGACGACCTGCACCAACGCTACGAGACGGCCTGCGACCCAAGGCTCAACCGCAGCCAGGCCCTAGATCTAGCCTTCACCGTCGCCGACAGCTACCGCCGCACCTAGCTCCCCCAGTCGGGGCGCAGCGGGAAGCCGGCGGTGCCGTCGTCCCGTAGTTTCACCCCCAGCACCTGGTGTAGCTGGATGTCGTTGCGCTCGAAACCTAGGCGGGAGCCTGCCATGTACAGCCGCCACACCCGGGCGATCGGCTCACCGACCTCGGCGACGGCTTCGTCCCAGTGCGCTTCAAGGTTCGCGCACCAGGCGGCCAGCGTCATCGCGTAGTGCTCGCGCAGGTTTTCCTCGTGCCTGACCTCAAAGCCGTTGTCGTGCATGGCCGACAGGATGTAGCCCGGCCCTTCTAGCTCGCCATCAGGGAAGACGTACCGGAAGATGAACCCGCCCCTGACGCTGGCCTTGCCTTGATTGTCGGGCCGGGTGATGCAGTGGTTGAGCATCCGCCCGCCCGGGCGCAGCTTGCCGGCCAGGAAGCTGAAGTAGCCGGGCAGGTTCGCCTTGCCGATGTGCTCGGTCAGGCCGATCGAGCTAACCGCGTCGAAGTCTGTCTCGGTGACGTCGCGGTAGTCCAGGTGCCGCACCTCGGCTAGCTCATCGAGCCCGGCTTCCTTGATGGCGCGCTGCGCCCACAACGCCTGCTGCTCGGACAGCGTGACGCCGAGCGCCTTGACGCCGTAGTTCCGCGCGGCGTGCATGACCATGCCGCCCCAGCCGCAGCCGACGTCGAGCAGCCGCATTCCTGATTCCAGCCCGATCTTGCGCGCCACCAGGTCGAACTTGAACTCCTGCGCCTGCTCGAGCGTGGCATCCGCGGTCGGGTAGCACGCGCAGGTGTAGGCCATCGATGGCCCGAGCACCCATTCGTAGAACGTGTTGGAGACGTCGTAGTGGTGCGAGATCGCGTTCGCGTCCCGGCTCATGGAGTGCCGCCTGCCGCTCAGCCAGCTTCGGTTGACCCGGACTTCCTGCGGCGGCGGCGGTATCCGGGGGAACAGCAGCTTGGCGCCGCCGAGTGCCCGCAGCACGGCGAGCTTTTCTGCTGTGCTCGAGTCCAGTTTCTGCGCGCTGGCGAGCCGGCGCAGCGCCGTGTACATATCGCCGTCGACGTCCAGATGACCGGACACGAACGCGCGAGCCAGACCCAGCGCACCCGGCGACTGGGCCAGATAGGACACGGCGGTCTTGTCGCGCACCGTGACCGTTACCGGCGGCGTGCCCGCCGATCCCGCCGCGCTACCGTCGTAGGCGCGGAACTCCACTGCCGCATCTGGGCCAGCCACCCGCTCGAACACCTCGGCTAGCGTCATGCGTCCTCCTTACTTCACTCGCCATCCGCCGAACCGCCGGGCGGATGCGCCCATCACTTTGCGCGCACGCATTTCTCGTAGAGGTCGGCGAGCCTGCCGTCGGCGTCGTAGCTGCGCTTGAGTTCGGAATACGCAGCGCCGTTGTATAGCCGCCAGAACTCATCGGGCGAGTAGAACGAGGTCGAGTACAACCCCTTGTGCCCGTCAAGCTCGGTCACCTTTTCCTCTATTTGCTTGTTGAAGTAACCGTCGGTGGCGCCGGCGGGAAGCTCCACGTTGCCCCAGAAGCCGAAGTTCACATAGACCCGGCCGGGAGCGAGCGGGTACAGCGGCCAGGCGCGGTCGCCGCGCAGCCGCAGCGGGCACAGCCAGACCGGGCTCATCTTGACGACGGAGGCAAAGAAGTCATAGAACTCCGCCGAACGCTCGACCGGGATCTCGACGTCCTGGATCACCGACTCCTGAGCGGGCGCCCCGACCCGGGCACCCAGCTTGCCGGTGAGCCCGTGCCGCTTATCGAACGCGACCAGCTTGCGGTAGACGTCGGAGCGCCGGAACCGGCTCGGCCACAACTGCCGGACTAGCGGCCGCTGCACCCCGAACGCCCGCGAGCACCAGAACCAGTCGGTGTCCCAGCGCCACAGATAGTCGCGGATCGTCAGGAAGTCCTCGGCCGGGCCGCGGATCGACTGGTAGTAGATCCGCTGGCCGGTATAGTCGCTCAGCCAGGGCGCGACGTCGCTGTACGCGCCGACGGTCAGGTAGATCTCGTCCGGGCTGAATGCCGTGCCGTCGAGGAAGTCGGCCTTGTGGCCGCGGTAGCTGCCGTCGGCGGCAATCTCGGCGATCGCCGCCATCGCCGCCCCCGCGCCGCCGAACCGGAAGTGATGCAGGTGCACGTAGGGAGCGACCGGCTCAAGCTCGATCTTTAGCCAGAGCGCGTAACCCAGCGTGCCGTAGGAGTTCGGAAATCCCCAGTACAGCGCGTCGTGGGCGGAGCCCGGTGCGGCGGTGACCACCCGGCCGTCGCCGGTCAGGATCTCCATTTCGAGCACGGATTCGTGCGGCAGGCCGTTGCGCAGGGAGGTCGACTCGATCCCGAGACCGGAGACCGCGCCGCCAAGCGTGATGGTCTTTAGCTGCGGAACTACCAGCGGCATCAGCCCGTGCGGCAGCGTCGCGTCGACCAGGTCCTCATAGGTGGTCATGCCGCCGACGATCGCGGTACGCGCGTCCGGATCGACGTCGAGCACGCTGTCAAATGCCGACACGTCCAAGGTGACGAGCCCGGCGGCGTTGCTGTCGCGGAACCTGAAGAGGTTCGATGTCGACTTGGCCAACCGGACCGGCGTCCCCGGCGGTATCGCGGCGAACTGATGCCGGAGTCTCGCGGCGGCCGCGTGCCTGCTAGCGAGCCGCGGGCTGTCGGTGAGTTCGGTCACGCTGCCTCCCGAGGCGCTTTTACCGGGCTCCGATCAAACGGCGTTCCGCGGAATCCGCCACACCATCGCAGCTCGGCACACAACGTACTTATCTTAACGTCCAGTAGGTCGCCGTTCCCCGGCCGGATAACCCCGGCTAGACCTCGGCTAGGCCTCGGCTAGACGCCTGTCATGGCCCGCACCCGGCCGGACGCTACCGCGTCGACCAGCCGCTGGTGATCCTTCACGTTCTGCTTGGCGTAGGCCACGGCGAAGTCTGCGATCGCGTGATCGAACACCTCGCCAGAACCGAGGTAGCCCGAGATCATCGTCGCCCGCCCCGTCCTCGCGTGCGCCCTGGCCAGCGCCCAGCCACACAGTCGGGCATAGTACTTGAGCTGGTCAGCGTCCATAACGGGCACGTCCATGTTGCCTTTCATGTCGCGCAACTGCCTGACGTAATAATCCCTTGGCTCGGTTCCGTCGGCCGGGATTCCCTTGGTCCAGCCCAGGAACGGGTCGGACGCCGCCTGGGTCACGCGCTGGCCACGCACCACCCGCTCGCCCTGGTGCTCGTAGGTGCTCTTGCCGGCGAACGGGGCCAGCACGGACATCTGCGCCTCCTTGAGCTGCAAAAACAACGGCTCGTCGGCGCGATCGCCCATCAGCAGCAACACGAATGCCTCGGTGCCAACCGATCCGACACCGACGACCTTGCGCGCGAAGTCGCCGAAGTAGTACCGGCTGAGCACCTCGGCGGCGTCGGCCCTGACGGTCGCCAGGTACAGCGCGATCGCGCCGTGCAACTGGTCGAAGATGCCCGGGTCAAGCTCGATCGGGTACCGGACGATCATCGGGTAGTCGGGCTTGATCCGGTACTCGCCCTCGACCTGCTGGCACAGCTTGAGCAGCGCCCGGCGGCTGGTGCGCTGCCGGGCCTTCGCGATGTCGTGCCGCCTGCGCCGTACAGCGCGCTTGGGCTGGAGCGCGTCGTAGATCGCCGTGATCCGCTCGACGTCGATCCTGGCGTACCACACGTCAAGGAACCGCATCGTCGCGAACTTCGCCATCTCCAGCCGGTAACTGCGGGCGCAACTGCGGGCCGCGGTCACGCCCTCGGTGTCGGAGAATCCGTTGTCGCCGGCCGCGACAGCGAAGCTGGCAGCCAGCCGCTTGACGTCCCAATCGAACGGGCCGGGCAGCGTCTCGTCGAAGTCGTTCACATCGAAGACCAGGCGCCGGTCGGGCGCGGCGAACATCCCGAAGTTCATCAGATGCGCGTCGCCACAGCACTGAACCCGGATGTCCGTCGTCGGGGTATGCGCGAGATCCCAGGCCATCGGTGCCGCTGCCCCTCGGTAGTAGGCGAACGGCGAGGCCAGCATCCGGCCGTACCTGATCGGCACCAGGTCGGGCACCCGCTCGCCTGCCTGTTGCTCAAGCACCGCGATCGGATCGGGCCGGTCGGGCGGCGCCGCCCACGAGGCGTGGCTCGACCTGGGCACCCCCGAGCGCATCGCCCGTCCCTGAGCCCGCCACTCCTGCGGAGTGAACACCTCATGCGGCGGCGCGAGCACCCCAGGCGACATCCGGCTCATCCTGACCACCGTCCCCCGTCGGTCGCCCATCTGACCTGGTCAATGACCCAAGCCTATGGACAGCGTCGCCCCCGCTCGCGCCGGGGCAGGGTGATCGGCTGAGTCTGGCCTGTCGGACAATGGAAGGGGAGGAAAGATGGCAGCGGTTTATTCCGAGCTTGACGAGCGCTTGATCAAGTTCATTGCTAGTCAACCGATGTTCTTCGTGGCAACAGCGCCGTGCCTGGACGGCGAAGGCACAGGTGGTCACGTCAACCTGTCGCCGAAGGGATACCGCGACACCTTCGCGGTGCTCGACCCGTCGACGGTCGCCTACCTTGACTTGACCGGCAGCGGCGCGGAGACCATCGCTCACCTGCGGCAGAACGGCCAGATCACGATCATGTTCTGCTCCTTCGACCGCGAGCCGAAGATCCTGCGCATCTATGGCACCGGGCAGGCTGTGCTCCCCGATGACCCGAGCTGGAAGCAGTTCGCGGCTAACTTCCCCGGCGCCGCCGAGGGCGACCCCACCGCCGCCACCGGCGCGGCCGGCGCGGCCGGCGCGGCCGGCACGGCCGGCATCGCGACTGGCATGGATCACGCGAGCCACCGGGCCATCATCGTCGTCGCGATCAACCGGATCGCCGACTCATGCGGCTACGCCGTGCCTCGCATGGATCTCGTCGAGGAGCGCGACCTCCTCGCCCGCTGGGCCGAACGCAAGTCAGCCGACGACCTCGTCGCCTACCGCGTCAAGAACAACTCCGCGAGCATCGACGGACTTCCCGCGCTCCCCTGACCAGGCGAGCCGGGCGGCGCCGCAGCCCAACGCGGCCATTGGTATCGGCGGGCCGGTGGTGGGGGGCCGGTGGTGCTGGTGCGGTGGTGTAGATGGTGCGGGGGTTCAGATGGTGCGGGGGTTCCCGCCGTTTGGGCTGGAGTGGTTCCGGTCTGGCCAGGTGGCCGGTGCCGCAGGGTGTCCGCCGCCGTCGCGGGGTGTCCGCTGGTGTCGTGACCGTCTGGCGGGCTGGTCCCGGGTGGCGTTACGCGGTTTTGTCTCCGTGATCAAGGTTCGGACCATGATCGCGGAGCGTGGCTGTCGTATATCGCGGCTGAGATTCCGCGGTAATCGCGGTTTCATGATCACGGAGTCTCGCCGTCACCCGCCGCGCTGCGGATGCCGTCCGGACGGCCACCGCTGCGCCGGACCGGGCGGTGAAACTATCCCAGATGCGACATTCCGGGTTTCGAGCGGTCCGATGCCGCTGCCATGGCCGGTCAGCGACAGCAACCGCGACCCCGGACCGGGCTACGACCATCCCGCGACCCGCCCGCCGGCCCGCAACCACCGAACGACTCGGCTACCACGTCATCATCAACGCCGCCACCGAAAACTCACCCCGCCTAACCCCCAACCCACATCTGAGGTCTATCTACAGACCAACCGTGCAACGCCGCACTTCGCCAGGCGCGCCTTGGCCAACTCAGGCCGACGTTCCTCTTGGGCAACTGATACTCGTAGTTCGCCAAGGTCCCGTCCGGCATCTCTTATCGTTGGCGCATGCGATTCGCGCTGATCAACTCCGGGCTCGGCCTGCTTGCCACTGCCAGCGAACTGCACAAGCTCCGCCCGGACGCCGACCTGGTCATTGCCATGGATCCCGATGGGATGCCGTGGGGTCCGCGCACGCCTGTGGACATCGCCGAGCGTTCGCTCGCGATCGCCCGCGTCGCGGCGAGCTACCAGCCGGATGTGATCGTCATGGCGTGCAACACCGGGTCGGTGCACGCCCTAGAAGTGCTGCGGTCGGAGTTCGAGCCGGACATCCCGGTCGTGGGCACGGTCCCGGCGATTAAGCCTGCTGCCGCCGCTGCGCGCTCGGTCGCCATCTGGGCGACCGTCGCCACCACCGAGAGCGCATACCAGCGCAGGCTCATCGCCGAGTTCGGCGGCGGTGCCGAGGTTACCCCGGTCGCCTGCCCCGGTCTGGCCACCGCCGTTGACGCTGGCGACGGCACCGCGATCGAGGCCGCGATCGCCGACGCGGCCAATCGCACGCCCGCCCGATGCGGCGCACTCGTGCTCGGCTGCACCGAATACGAGCTAGCCGCCGACCAGATCGGCGCCGCGGTACCCGACGCGATCCTGTTCGGCTCCGCTGCCGCCGTCGCCAGCCAGGCCCTCCGCCGGGCCTCGGCAACCGGCACGGACTTGGCCAGCACCGGCCTCACTGACGCTGGGTTGGCCAGCACCGGCCTCACTGACGCGGAGTTGGCCAGCGGTTGCGTCGTTAACACGGGATCGGCCAGCGATTGCGTCGGCACGCTCACCGTCTTGCTTAGCGGCCGGCCAGCCAGCCTGCCGCCAGCCGCCTTGCAGTACCGCCAAGGCCGCGAGCTAGCCCTGCTCGATGTCGGCCGCGACCCGACCTCAGGCCTCGTCGTCTAGCCGAGGCCGGGCGAGAGCGGCCGAAAGCTGAGCTGCTCCGGCCGGCTTAAGGCTGGCGGCTATTACGGCGTGGCGGGCGGGCGGCGCCTGTTCGCGCTGGTTGAAGGCGGCCTTCTGTGCCTGGCGTAGCTGGCGGCGACCTGTTTCGGGGACATCGACAGCCGGGCGGCCGAGGGGGGCAGGCCCGCGTGCAGAGCGTCGGCGATCAGCAGGGCCATCGAGTACTTCGGGTCGGCTTCGAGCGCCCGCTCGATCGCGATGCTGGCGAGGGCGCCGTCGCCGGCCTGCCACGCCACGAACGCGAGCAGGGCCGCCGGCGCCGGGACGAACTCCGCTGGCAACCGGTGCAGCAACTGCGTCCATAGTCGCTGGTGCGCCTCGTTGAACTGCGGGTCCATCCGGGCCCAGGCGTCGTCGCGCACCCGCAGATCGGTCAGCGTGAGGCCAAGCCAGGCGATTTCGTCTGGGTCGTTCAACTCGACGCCACGGCGGTATCTCGCCACCACCTGGCGCACCGTTTTGCGGCCAGCGTCGGCGATCGCTTGCAAGGGGTCGCCATCCGCCGTGACGATGAGCGTCTTTTCGATCAATTGCGTCGCCCTGCGCCGAGCTCCCTCGACCGCGTGGGTCATCGGCTCGATCGACTCAGGATCCCTGGCAAGGGTCCCGGCGAGCTCGGACCGGTCGGCGCGCACGGTGAGCCCGGCGGAGGCGAGCACCGCGGCGGCCGGATGGGCGGCCGGGTTGTAGGACGCGCCCTCGGGCGGGCAGCAACGGGGGTCGTGACATAGATACGACCAGTATCGGCTGCCTTCCACCCGGAGCGCGTCCTGCACGACAATGCCAGCATCGCGCAACGCCGGCGCGATCACGTCGACGACGCCGCTGACCGCTGGCCCGGTGCCGTAGCCGATCACGACCGCCATCGTGAGGTGCTCCCGGCGCAGAACGGTGGTCGCGTGCGAGGCGATGTCCGCGCTCAGCCCCTCCTCGGGCGGTTCGGGAAGGTCGTAGCGGAAGGCAAGCCTGATCCGCGCGTGCGGGCCACCGATGCCGAGCACCACCAGGCTGTTCGCCGGGTGGAAACCGAGCAGGTGCGGCACGACGGCCAAGATCCCGTCGGCCGAGCCCACTTTGACCCGGCAGCGCTGACCGCCCGCGCCCGCGTCGGTCTGCTGGCTGGCCGACCTGCTCCGGCTCGGACCGCGTCCCGCCTGACCGGCGGGTCCCCGGCCCGCAGGCCCGCCGCCAGCAGGCCCGCCGCCCGCACGCCCGCCGCCCGCACGCCCGCCGCCCGCACGCCCGTCGCCCGCACGCCCGGTGCCCGCACGCCCGCCTGCAAGCCCGCCGCCAGTGGACCCGCCGCCAGCCGACCCGCCTAGGGAGCGGGTAGCGCCAGGCTTGGGATCTGGATTGGTTAGGTGATCTTGATTTGGCTGAAATTCATTCATGGCAGCCAGAGTCGCCCGAAGAACGAGGGCGGCGGATGATCAGTTTCCTGGCTGGGGAAGGACGCGAGGGAACGAGGGCTTCGGGCCGACAGCCTGTGGACAGGTGGCCGTCTTTCAATAAATCGGAGGTTCCCAACCCCGGCTGCTCTGATGTGACACGCGGCCGCCCAGAGCCCGGCAACAGCTAGGGGCCCACGCTGCTGCTATAACGACAGCAAGGGTCCCACGCTGTTCCGGGCAGCCAGAGCCCGGCAACAGCTAGGGGCCCACGCTGCTGCTATAACGACAGCAAGGGTCCCACGCTGTTCCGGGCAGCGAGAGCACGGCAGGCCAGACCGGCCAAGAGCCCACGCGGTCGTCAGGGACGAGCATCGGGCCGTCGCCGCGGTCCCGAAAGGCACGTGCCGCCCAACGAAACCCGCGTGTTGATAATCTGCGCGCTCCAGCCGAGTCGGTGCGCCGGGCTAGAGACTGACGCCGAGCAACGCGTCGATCGCGTCCTTGACCAGGCCAGATCCTGACGGCGCTGGATCGCCGGGCCGGTCGGCTAGCGCGGCATCAGCCCAGGCGTCGACGACAGCCAGCGCCCCGGGCGCGTCCAGGTCGTCGGCCATCCGCTCGCGCATGCCCGCGAGCACCGCCTCGTCCTCGCCGGTGCCGGGCCGCGCCGCGGCCGCCTCGGACCGCGCCGCCGCCTCGGACCGCGCGCCCACCCCGGACCGCGCGGCCGCCTCGGACCGCGCCGCCGCCTCGGACCGCGCGCCCACCCCGGACCGCGCGGCCGCCTCGGACCGCGCCGCCGCCTCGCGCCAGCGGGCCAAGCGAGTGATGGCCTCCTGGAGTCCCTCGTCGGTCCAGTCCCAGTCCTGGCGGTAGTGATGCGCCAGGATCGCGAGCCTGATCGCCATCGGGTCGGTGCCACCGTTCCGCAGCGCCGACACGAACACCAGGTTGCCGAGCGACTTGGACATCTTCACGCCGCTGTATCGCACCATCCCCGCGTGCACGTACCGGCGGGCGAACACCTCGCCCTCGATCGCCCCGTACGCGACCCGGGCGTGCGACGCGCTCATCTCATGGTGCGGGAAGATCAGGTCAGAACCGCCAGCCTGCACGTCAAACGCGGCGCCGAGCCACCGGGAGGCGATCGCCGCGCACTCCACGTGCCAACCAGGCCGACCTGGCCCGAACCGGGAGTCCCAATGCGGCTCGCCTGGCCGCTGCGCCAGCCACACCAGCGGGTCGAGCGGGTCCTTCTTGCCCGGCCTGCCCGGATCACCGCCACGTTCGGCCGACAACTCGACCATCGTCGCCTGATCGAACCCGGACACGCCGCCGAACCTGGCGTCAGCCGACCTGGCCGCGTACACGTCGCCGTCCAGGTCATAGAGCGATCCCCGGTCATCAAGCACCGCGCTGAACGCCTCGATCACATCGAGCGCCTCGACGGCACCGATCAGGTAGTCCGGTGGCAACACCCGCAGCGCCGCCATGTCGTCCCGATAGCGGGCGATTTCGCGATCAGCGAGTTCGCGCCAGTCCTCACCGTCCCTCGCCGCACGCTCGAGCAACGGATCATCGACGTCAGTGACATTTTGGGCATAACGCACTGCGTGGCCTGAATCTAGCCAGCTTCGGATCAGCAGGTCCCAGGCGATGTAGGTCGCCGCATGGCCGATGTGAGTTGCATCGTACGGCGTTATACCGCACGCGTAGATCGTCGCCTGATGTCCTTGAGCCGCCCGGACGCGGGCCTTGCTGGGCGTGTCCCACACCAGCGTGTCGGGCGCCCGCCCCGGCAGGCTTGGGATGCTCGCAGCGGGCCAGGTGTCCATGGCCGCAAGATTATCGCTCTGCTTGCGTGCTATCGGAGGGACCGTACCTGTTCAAACGCGTACGCCAGAGCCAGCAACCTGGGCTCACTCCACGCGGGACCCATGAACGTAACCCCCACCGGCAGCCCTGACACCAACCCGGCGGGCACGCTGATAGCCGGGTAACCGCTGACGGCCGCTGGCGCCGAGGTGCCGAACGTGTAGTGGTCACCGAGCACGTAGTCGGTCAGCCAGGCTGGGTTGCCAGTCAGCGTGAGCACCGCGTCAATCCCGTGCTCGCTGAAGGCACTGTCAAGGCCGCCCCGGGCGAGGTTCCTCGCCTGGTCGCGAGCGGGCTTCCAGGCCGGATCAGACCTGCCGCTGGTTTCCTGAGCCTGGATGAAGATCTGCTGGCCGAATCGAGCTAGCACGCTCTTTTCGTTCCGCTTATTAAATTCAATGAGTTCGCCGAGAGTCATCGGGTGTTCGCCGCCGAGTCGGGCCAGATAGGCGTTCAGGTCGTCCTTGAACTCACAGCCAAGCGCGGCGAACTCCGGCTTGCTGATCTCGTCGGCTCCCGCCAGCTTGACCTGGTCGACGACGACGGCGCCGTGCTCGGCGAGCAGGCTCACCACGGTGTCGAACAGGGCAACAGCACCGGTGATTGCCTCGGAAGCGCCGTCGCGCCAGATACCGATTCTGGCCCCGGCCAGCGCGGCGGGGTCGAGGAACTGGGTGTAGTCAGCGTGGATGGAGTCATCGCGCGCGCCGGCGTTGGGCGTGTCGTCCGTCGGCGGGTCGGCGGGGTCAAGGCCGGCGATCGCCCCGAGCAAGACGGCGGCGTCAGCGACGCACCTGGTCATCGGCCCGGCGGTGTCCTGAGCGGACGAAATCGGGACGATGCCGGTCCGGCTGACCAGGCCCAGCGTCGGCTTCAGCCCGACGACCCCGCAGTTGTTGGACGGGCTGACGATCGATCCGTCGGTCTCGGTGCCGATCGATAGCGGCGCGAGTCCGGCCGCGACGGCCGCGCCAGACCCCGAGCTTGAGCCCGACGGGTTGCGGCCGGTGCCGTGCGGGTTCACCGCCTGCCCGCCGAGCGTCGACCATCCGCTAGTCGAGTGGGACGCACGGAAGTTGGCCCACTCGGACAGATTCGCCTTGCCGAGGATGACCGCGCCTGCCGCGCGGAGACTGCTGACGCAGAACGCGTCCGCGGCCTCCGCCCCGAGCAACGCAGGCGAGCCCGCAGTCGCCGGGCTACCTTCGGCCGAGATGTTGTCCTTGAGCAAGACGGGGATGCCGGCTAGCGGACCTAGCTCAGCGCCGCTGGCCCGGCTCTGGTCGATCGCTCTGGCTTGATCGGCCGCGTCGGCGCTGACCGAGATAACGGCGCCTAGCTCGCTGCCGCGCTCGATCCGCCCGGTGTAGAAACTGGTGAGTTCGGCGGCGGTCAGCCGTCCGGCCGTCATCGCCTCGCTAAGCGCGGAGACCGTGACCGTGGCGGCGTCGATGCCCGACTGCCCGATCAACTCGCTCTGGGATTGCCACTGCGACATGGTGGAAGACTAGGAGAGCCGGGTAATCACGGCATCGGGGGGTAGGGCGGATGGCTTCTGAACGCTCTCGACACTGCCATGCTCGCGGTGCGTTTGCGGCGCTGATCGCTGCCACGATCGCGGGTGCGACGGTCGCGGCGTGCGGATCGGGTAACGGCAGCCAAGCCGGTCAGGGCGCGCCGGTCCAGGGCAGCTACGTGCGGATCATCAAGATGGTGCTGCCGTCGGTGGTGCAGATCGACGCGGGCAAGTCCACTGGGTCAGGCGTGGTATTCGACAACATGGGTGACGTCGTCACCAACGCGCACGTGGTGGCCGGGGCTAAGGGCAACGACCAGGTCATCGCCTCAGCATCAGCCCGGCCGCTGGCCGCGCGCGTCATCGGCGTGTTCGCGCCCGATGACCTGGCCGTGATCAGGGTGACCAGCGGCGCGGCAACGCTGCGGCCGGTCCGGTGGGCGGACTCAGGTCGCGCTCAGGTCGGCCAGATTGTCCTGGCCATGGGCAGCCCGTACGGTCTGATCGACAGCGTGACCCAGGGGATCATCTCGGCCACGGGACGCACCGTGACCGGCCCGAAGATCGCAGGCGGCCCGTCATCTGTGATCACTGACGCGTTGCAGACCAGCGCCCAGATCAACCCTGGCAACAGCGGCGGCGCGCTCGTCGACCTGAGCGGCGCCGTGCTCGGCATCCCGACGCTCGAGGCCAGGGATCCCGACCTGGGCGGCGCGGCGGACGGCATCGGTTTCGCGATCCCGTCGAACACGGTGCGCGACATCGCCGGGCAACTCATCGACAAAGGCCACGTCACGAGGTCCAACCGGGCCTCGTTGCAGGTGACCGGCAGCACGCACGTCAATCAGCAGGGCGACGCCGACGGCGTCACCGTCGACGCGGCCCAGCCAGGCGGGGCGGCAGCCGCGGCGGGCATAAAGGCCGACGACATCATCACCGATCTCGGCGGTGCCAAGACCGAGAACCTGGCCGAGCTTAATGACGTGCTGCTCGACTACAAGCCTGGTGACCAGGTTAAGGTCGCGGTGCTGCGCGGCGGGCAGCGCGAGCAGTTCGTCGTCAGGCTCGGCAGTTTGTCGAGCGAGCCGTAGCTGGCGTGGTCTGCCGATACTTCCTCCTAGACTGCCGCAATGAGCTTTTTTAGCATCGGCAAGCTAGATTTCGAGCCCGCCGTGGGCTTCACTGACCTGCTAGCCGCACCGGTCACGGCGGCGCTGACCAGCCCGAAGTGGCCGCACCGCGCCGAAGCGATCGGCGTGGCCGAGATCGACCCCGACGTAGCCGACACCGCGGCGTTCTGCGAGCGCTACGACGTCTCGCTGGCCGAATCGGCCAACTGCGTGGTGATCGCGGGACGGCGTGAGGGCGAAACGAGGTTCGCGGCCTGCGTGATCCTCGCGACCACCAGGGCCGACGTCAACAACGTCGCCCGGAGGGCACTTGACGTGCGCAAGGCGTCGTTCGCCGCCGCCGAGGTGGCCGTCGCCGAGACCGGCATGGAGTACGGGGGCATCACGCCGATCGGGCTTCCCGCAGGCTGGCCGATCCTCGTGGACGCGGCCGCGGCGGCGAGT
This sequence comes from uncultured Actinomycetota bacterium, assembly GCA_963769145.1. Taxonomy (GTDB): domain Bacteria; phylum Actinomycetota; class Actinomycetes; order Streptosporangiales; family Streptosporangiaceae; genus Chersky-822. The sequence goes on along the minus strand of CAVYKS010000004.1, from coordinate 95,251 downwards.
GCCCAGGTGATCATCGGCAGCGGGGTGCGCAGGTCCAAGCTCGCGCTGACCGGCCAGACACTGGCCAGCCTCCCAGGCGCGGTGGTCGTCGACGGCCTAGCCCGCTGAACTGGGCCCGCTGAACGAGGCCCGGTTACGGGAGCCAGGAGACCTTGCCGTGCAGGACGGCGTAGCCGATGAACGCGCCTGCGTCGATCAGCGAATGCGCTACGACAAACGGCATGGCCCGCCGCCAGCGGCGGAACAGCAAAGCGAAGATCACGCCCATTGCCGCGTTGCCGAGGAACGGGCCAAAGCCCTGGTACAAGTGGTAGGAGCCGCGCAGCACGGCGCTGATCGCGATCGCCTTCCATGGCTTGGTGCCCAGTTGATCGAGTCGTGTCAGCAAGTAGCCAAGAACGAGCGTCTCCTCAAGCAGCCCGTTCTGAATTGCGTAAAGAGCAAGCACGGGAATGCGCCACCAGATGGCCGGCAATTGCTCGGGGACGACATTGAGGTTCGCGCCGAGCTTGAACGCGGCAACATAAAAGCCCAAGCCCACGCCGCCGATCAAGGCGGCGAGCACGATGCCGCGAACACCGTCCCTGGCCGGCTCGGTTCCATCGATGCCGATCACCGATGGCGATTCCCCGGAGCGCGCGAGCAGGTAAAACACGAGCACCACGGGTGCGAGGCTTTCGGCGATCGTCGCGAGTTGCAGGGTCAGATCAAGCCAGTGGTTGTGCGCTTGCGAGCCGACAAGCAGCGCTTGCTGTCCGGAAAGCGGCTGCGGCGCGAGCAACGATCCGATCAGTGATAGCAGCGCATTGAGGGCACTCGCGCCGAGCGACACAGCGAAAACCGCGAAGATCTCCCAACGGATCAGCCATGGGGGCGGCGGGCGTACGCTAGTTTCCCTGAGTGCCACTGAAGGACTCTAGCCTGTGCCAGTCACCGCAAATTCGCCGCCGTTGAGTGGTAGCTTGCAGATCGTCTTGGCGCTCAGTGCGTGTACTTGACCGTTGCCGTGGTAGGGCGGGTCTGCCAGATCATGCGACAAGCCGTCGCTGAGACGGTAGACATGAACGGTCAGAGCGAGCGTAGACAGGGTGATTCGATGAGTTCAGCAGGCCGAGGCCACGGCGGCAAGCCTGCATCCCTAGATTCGGCCAGGCTGGACGACGGTGTCCTTGCCGAACCGCCCGCAGAGCACGAACGTGACCGAACGGCGGCCGACGGACAATCAGCGACGGCGACGGCAGTGGTAAGCCCGAGCACGACAGGCGCCGAGAAGGTGACGCAAGAGCAGCAGGCCCGCGGGGTCGGCGCAGGCCGCAAGCGGCGGGAACAAGCTGATCCCGGCGAGCCCGTCGGCCGGGTCAGGCGAGTTTTCAGCGCCAGCTGGCGATTCGTCCGCCGGTCCGCCGGCCGAGCCTGGGTGCGGCACGTCGCGCTGCTGCTTATCTACATCGGCGCGGGAATCGCCGCGACCTGGCCGAGGTTCACCTATCTCGTTGAGGGCAAGCTGCCGAGAACCACCGATGTCGCCAGTTTCGTCTGGGGCATGTGGTGGATCGCTCATCAAGTCGTCCACCTGGGCAACCCGTTCTTCACCAAGCTCATGGCCGCGCCGGTCGGCGTCCAGCTCGGCTTTTCCACGCTGATGCCGCTAGCCGGCTTCGTGATGACGCCCGTGACGCTGCTGTGGGGCCCGTCAGCAGCGTTCACCGCGCTCAGCCTCCTCGTGCCCGGCCTGCTCTGCTACACGATGTTCCGGGCGGCAAGGCTGTGGCTGAACGTGCCTGGCTCGATCGCCGCCGGCGGGTTCTTCGGCCTGTCGTCGATGATGTTGTGGCAGAACTGGTACCACGTCAACATCGCCGCTGGCCTGATCTTCTTGCCGGTGGCCATCGAAGCCGCCGTCCGGTTGCGCCGCACCCAGAAGATCGCGCCAGCGGTATGGCTCGGCATAGCGCTCGGCGGGGCGGTCATGACCAGCCAGGAAGGTGCCGCAATCGCGCTGCTGATCACAGCAGTGATCTTGGTGCCGTGGATCATCGGCAAGCTCGTCAACGACCGGCCCTCGCTGCGCAAGGCACTGGTGCCGCTCGGCATAGGCGCGGCCGTCGCGCTCGTCGTCGCCAGCCCGCAGTTGATCGCGATGGCGCAGCAGATCGCGTCGGGCGGGGCGAAGGTTCCGATCGGAACGCTCGCCGTCAACTACACGCAGTTCGGCGTGCCGTTGCAGACCCTCTTCTCGCCGTCGCCTCGGCTGCACTACTACGGCCTTGGCGGCCTCGGATCTGGGTACGCCTTCAACTCCGCGGCCGCCTTCGGCGTTTCCGTCCAGCCGCCCGAGGGCCTGCCCACCTTCGGGATCGTGGTTAGCGTGCTCGCGCTGTTGGGCGTAATCATTGGCTGGCGCAAGCGCACGACCTGGTGGTTCCTGCTTCTGTGGGCAGGCTGCGCGGTGCTGGCACTCGGCACCAGCTTGACTATCGGCAGTTCGTGCGTCGTCGATCAGATCCAGCCGGGGAAGGTGTTCGGCCGATCGTGCCACCAGTACCTGCCGCTGCTCAGCCACGTGCACTGGACGCAAGTCCCTATCGATCACATCGTCACGTGGCAGAAGGTGCTGGTATCGAACCTGATGCCGTACACGTGGCTGGTCCGCATCCCCGGCCTGGCCGGACTGCGCGAGGCCGACAGATTCATGCTGGTCGGCATGATCGGCGTGGCGGTGCTAGCCGGGATCGTCGTTGACTGGCTCAGCAGGCGGCGGCGGTGGATCGCCATTCCGCTGGTCGCCGCGGTCGCAGGCCTGGGCGTGCTTGAGTCCGGCTGGGCCGGCGGCCTTGTCGGCCCGCCCGCTATACCGACCCAGACAATGCCGACGACCATGCCGGCCTTCGACTCGACGCTGAAAGCAGATCATTCGAACTTGATCGTGCTCGACGTACCGTTCGGCCTGCGCGGCGGTCTGTCGCTGGTCGGCTCGGGCATCTCCGAGCGAACGCTGCTGCTCGCCACCGAGGACGGACATCCTCGGGCGGTGTCCTACACCGCGTGGGTGCCTAAACCCACGATCGACGCGATCGAGGCCCACCCGTTCTACCGGTACCTGATGATGTACCAGGGCTCCAGATCCAAGCCAACCAGAAGGCAACTGCGCCTCGCGGCGGCGGACTTGAAGACGCTGAACATCGGCTGGGCGATCGAGTGGACCAACCTCTGGCGGGCGAGCCACCCGCTCCAGCGGCTCCACAAGCTTGAGTCCTACCTGCGCAAGCTTGGGTTCCGTCGGCGGGTGCTCGCCTGCCTGGTGCCCTCTGCCCCCGGCACGACCTGCGGCGGCCGACCCGAAGAGAAGGTCTGGCTACTGCAGTACGTCCCCGCCGACGCCTACAAGGGCCCACCTCACCACTAGCCGGTCGAAGCCGAGGCCAGTGCCGGTTCGGGTTCGGGCGACGGTTGCGGTTGATCGGGCGTAGCCGTGGCCATCTGCGCGGTCAGGCGGCCCCAGGCCAGGTCGGCGCCTCCGGCTAGGCAGCCGTCCACCACCGCGCTCGTGCCGAGCGCGCTGACCCTGACTTCGGGCAGCACGGGCGCGATCTCGGCTAGCTCGCCGGTCACCGCGGCGGCGAACCCCGGTGCCTGGCCGATACCGCCCCCGAGCACGACGAGCCCGGGGTCGATCACCGTCACGATCGCGCAGATGGCCTTGGCGACCAGCCTCGCCTCGGTCGCGACGATCGCAGCGGCCCGGTCGTCTCCCGCCGGCGGCCGCCGCGAACACCTGCCGTGCCGACGTCGCCCGCAACCCGGCCTGGCGCGCCGACCTGACGATGGCCGACGACGACCCGGCCGCTTCCAGCGTGCCACGCCTGCGCACCTCGTCGGCCCCAGGGCCGCCGGGCCCGCCCACGACCGAAAGTCCCTCGGAGATCGGCAGGAACGCGATCTCGCCCGCCACCCCGTGCGCTCCCCGGTGCAGTTGCCCGCCGAGCACGAGACCCATGCCGATGCCGCTGCCGATCGACACGAACGCGAAGCTGGCGAACTCCCGGCCATGGCCGTGCTCGCGTTCGGCTAGCGCGGCCGCGTCGGTGTCGTTCTCCACGACGAAGTTCGGGCCGAACGCCTCCCGCAGCCTGGCCAGCACCGCCCGCTTGTCCCAGCCAGCCAGGCCGCCGGTCAGCGCGATCGCGTCCCGGCTCGGGTCGTAGACGCCAGGGCTGCCGAGCACGGTCTGGGTCACGTCGGCCCGGCCGATGCCAGACGCGGCGCAGATGCCGTCGGCGAGCTTGATCAGCTCATCGACCCGCTTGCTCACGCTTCCTGACGGGCTGCGCGCCTCGGCCTTGGCCCTGACCTCGCCGGTCAGGTCGGCGATCGCGCCGCGCAGGTACTCGTGCCCGATGTCCAGGCCGAGCACGTAGCCCGCCTCGGGCCTGATCTCGTACAGCACGGCCGACCGGCCGGGAACCCCGGTCCGCTGACCCGCCGTCCGCACCAGCCCAGACCGCTCGACGTTGGCCAAGGCCAGCGAGACGGTCGGCTTGGACAGCCCGGACAGCCGGGCCAGGTCGGCTCGCGAGCAGACGCCAAGCTGGCGGATCTGGCTGAGCAGCAACTGCTCGTTCATCGCCCTGATCAGCTGCGGTCTGGCCGCCTGCTGGGTGTTCTCCGTCATCGGTCGCAACTCAGCTAGCTCAGGTAGGCGAGATGCTCGCCGTGCAAGTCGATGTAGTCGGCGAGCAACTCCCGTGCCGCCGTGATCCCGGGCACCAGCGGATGCTGCCCGAGCGCGACGGCCGCGAGCCCGGCGTCCCCCGACATAGCCGCCGTGACGACGCCGCGCTCGTACTCCTTGACCGCCTCGACCAGTGCCCTGGCCGACCTCGGAAGCTCAGCCCCGTCCAACGTCGTCAGCCCCTGCGCGTCCACCCGGGCGGGCACCTCGACGATGTCATCGGGGTCAAGGAAGCCCAGCGTGCCGCCGTTGCGCATGTTAACGATCACCTCGCCTGGGCGGCGGCCCGACAGGCCGTCGATCACCCGCAGCGCCAGACCCTCGTAGCCGCCCACCTCCTGCGACTCGATCGGCACGCTGCCGCGCGCGGCCCGCGCCGCCCGTGCGGCCGCCTGCCCGCTGTCCCCTTCGGTGTCGGTCCGCATGTACGTGTCCCGCCTGACGCCGAGCAGGTTCGCGTACGCGGTCCAGGCCGCGTGCACGCCACCCTCGGCGAACGCCGGCCGCGATCGCGGTCAGCAGCTCATCGTTCAGCGCTAGTACATCCTGGCCCCGGCTCGATCCCGCCTTCACCACGCCGTCGATATACCGGCGCGCGTCGTAGTAGTAGTACACGTACTCGGTCGGGATAGCGCCCGACCCGGCGCACCAAGTCGGCGTCGAACATGCCGAAGTGCCGGTCGAACGCCTGCAACTCGTCGAACCGGCCGAGCAACTCAGGCATCATCTCAGTGCCATTGACCCTGAACGACGTTATCCACCCAAGGTGATTCAGCCCGCCGAATACTCAGCCGCATACTGTCCGACCTCGGCCGACCGCGAATCTCGCCAGATCCGTGAATCACTCCTGACGGAGTGTCGCACACGCCGACGGCGGTCACCTTGCCCTGGGCGCTGATCGCCTGGGTAATCAGTCCCGCTGGGTTGGTGAAATTTATCAGCACGGCCTTCGGCGCACATTGGCTGAGCAACTCGCAGTAGGACAGCACCACCGGGATCGTCCGCAGGGCCATCGCGCCGCCACCAGGGCCGGTCGTCTCCTGGCCGACGATGCCGCGCCGCAGCGCGACCTGCTCGTCGATGACCCGCCCCGGTCACCGCCAACCCGGATCGCGGAGAACACGTAGTCCGCCCCAGTGAAAGCCTCCGCTGGATCGGCTGTCACGGTCACCACGCCGGGCAGCCCGAGCACCCCGGCCAACCTCGGCTGGCCAGCCTGGCCGTCGTCGCCCGCCTGGTCGCGTCGGGCTCGAACAGGCAGATCTCGTCGAACCTGCTGGGCTGACCGGCCAGCACGGACCGGACGAAGGCCGGCATCCTGACCCCGCCGCCGCCCAGTATGGACAACTTCATCAGCCACGCTCCATCAAGTCGGCCTGCCCACCTGTCGTCAGCGCCGCTGTCAAACCCTCAAGAGCCATAGGGCGCAACGGCCAGCCCGCGCTCGGTCGCCGCGCCAACCTGGCCGATAGCGCCAAGCTGGCCAACGGCCTACCGAACCGGCCGCGTTGGCCTGCACTACAGCTTCGGTGATCGAGGCGCCCGAATGCAACGCGGCGATCAGCGCACCGGCGAAGTTGTCACCCGCGCCAGTCAGGTCCTTGACCTCGACCTCGCGCACGCCGTCGGTAACCTCGGTGAACGAGCCGTCCTGGTGCGACACCACCGCCCCGGCCGCGCCCCTGGTCACGACCAACTGCGTGCCCCAGGCCGACGCGGCGATCGATCGCCTGCTCGAAGTCGTCCGCGCCGGTCAGCCTCAGCAACTCGTCGGAGTTCGGGACGAAGATGTCAGCGAGCCTGACGCACTCGGTGATGACGTCGCCCTCGCGCTCGTCGCCAAGCGAGATATCGAGCACGATCTTGGCGCCAAGGTCATGGGCCGCGCGCAGGAACCGGGGAACGCCGCGCCCGGCGTGCAGGTAGCACCAGGCCGGGCGGTGCTCGCGCAGCACGCCGAGCCACCGGTCGACCTCGCGGCGCTCATCGGCGGGCCTGCGGCGGAACGTGGGTGACGAATCCGCGGTCCCCGGCGAAGTTCAGCACGACGGTGATGCCGGCGGCCGGCCGGTCAACCCGCGTCGACGGCGAAGTGTCGATCCCGCGCGCCGCACAGTGCTCGATCGCAAGCTGCGAACCGAGATCCTCGCCAAGCACCGTGCACAGGCCGGCTCGCGCGCCAGCCGCGGCGGCAGCGGTGGCGCTGGTGATCGCGCCGCCGCAGGAGATGGCGAACTCGTCGGTGAAGACTTCCTCGCCTGGCCCTGGCAGCCGGTCAAGCTGCCCGAACACCAGCTCAAGGAAGAGCATGCCGAACGAGATCATGTCCACTAAAGCAGCCTCCGTCGGCGGTTGGTCACGGTTCGGCCACGAACTCTGTTACCAGCTGGATAGTTAGGATACTGTCCTAACAATCTCACAGTTTAGCGTTGTCGTACATCTTTACTGAACGCAAGGCCCAGAAAATCGTAAGAGTCCGAACAGTCAGCAGATTCATCGCACTCAAACTGATTATGGTGGTTACGGCTCACAGCCGCCCAATACCGCCCGGCGCCAGCGCGCGAGCCGAGGCGGGGACCCCAACGAAAGTGCCGCGCGCAGCGCAACCGAAGGGCTTAAGCAATGAGACGCCTTATCAAGTACGGGGTCGTCATCGCGTCGTGCTGCCTAGCGGCGGCAGCCTGCTCAAGCAACAGCAGTAGCGGCGGGGGCGGCGGGGGCGGGGGGACGTCCGCCAGCGGCGTCCTCACCATCGACAACGAGAGCGGCGGCAACTGGACGTGTGACTTCAACCCGTTCTCCGGCTCCGACATCGGGTTCTCGCTCGGCTTCGTCTACGAGCCACTCATGTTCGTGAACGCCCTGCAGAACGAGAAGACGACGCCCTGGCTCGCGACCAGCTTCGCGTGGAGCAATGGGAACAAGACCCTGACGTTCACGATCCGCAATGGCGTGAAGTTCACTAACGGCGACCCGCTGACCGCCGCTGACGTCCTCTACACGTTCAACTTGCTGAAGTCGAACAAGACGCTCGACCTCAACGCGGTCTGGTCCGTGCTGAGCGGCGTCGCCCAGAAGGGCTCGAACCAGGTGGTCTTCCAGTTCAAGGCCCCCGCGGTGACGTACTTCTACTACATCGCCGACCAGATCGGCATCGTCGACCCGAAGGTCTGGTCCAAGATCTCCGACCCGTCGAAGTACCCGGACACCAATCCGATCGGCACCGGCCCTTATACGGTCAGCTCAAAGACCTGCACGCCGCAAAACATCAAGTACACCGCGAACTCGCACTACTGGCAGCCAGGCCTTCCGAAGGTGGAGACCGTCAACTACCCTGCCTTCCTGACCAACGACACGGCCAACACCTTCCTCGCCAACGGCCAGGCGCAGTGGGGCAGCCAGTTCATCCCGTCGATCAACAAGTTCCTGGCCGGGCAGCCGAGCATCAAGTACTGGTTCCCCGCGATCGCGAACGTCTCGGTGTTCATCAACCTGACCAACCCGATACTCAAGAACGTCGCGGTCCGCCAGGCGATGGCCTACGCGATCGACCGGTCCAAGGCCTCTCAGCTCGGCGAGTTCGGCGAAGAGCCGGCGTCGAACCAGGCCGGAATCGTGACGCCGACGTACTCAAGCTGGCTGGACTCCTCGCAGGCGGCAGCGTTCGGCAACAACTACGCGTACAACCCCGCCAAGGCGATCTCGATCCTGACCAAGGCCGGCTACAAGCAGCGGTTCCGACGGCATCTTCGCCAAGGGCGGGCAAAAGCTCTCCTTCACGATGATCAACAACGGCGGATTCTCTGACTGGGTGAACGCGGTCAACGTGATCGTCACCGACCTGAAGGCGGTCGGCATCGCGGTAACACCGCAGGACCTGTCCCAGACGACCTACGAGTCCAAGCTGTTCGCAGGCCAGTACCAGCTCGGCTACGGCGCGGAGAGCGGCGGGCCCAGCCCGTACTTCGAGATGCGGCAGTGGCTGTACTCGGCCAACTCGGCAGCGATCGGCACGCCGGCCGGCTCGAACTACGAGCGCTACAGCAGCCAGGCGACCGACGCGCTGATCAACGAGTTCCCCACCACCACGAGCCTGGCCCAGCAACAGCAGATCATCGACAAGCTGCAACTGGTCATGCTGGCCGACGTGCCGGTGATCCCGGTGACGGAGTCGGTCGACTGGTTCCAGTACGACACGAGCAAGTTCACCGGCTGGCCGACGCCGGGCAATCCGTACGCCCAGCCTGCCGCCTACAACGCCCCCGACTGGGAAGTCGTGATGCTGCACCTGAAGCCGGTCGGATAACGGCTGATCTGACCGCGGGGGCCGCCGTTGCCGGTCCCCGCGGTCACGGGCCGCGGACTAGCCGAATACCTCAGGCGGCATGACCATTGTGGGTGGGTAGGGGCGGGCAGAAGGGAGTCGGGGCATGAGATTCGCGCTTCGCCGCTTGGGTTTCTTCTTGGTGACGCTATGGGCCGCACTCACACTCAATTTCGTGCTGCCCAGACTGATGCCAGGCAACCCGGCGATCGCCATGATCTCCAAGTTCAAGGGCGGGGTAACGCCGGAGGAGCTGCATACGCTTGAGATCCAGTTCGGCGTGTTCACGCACAAGCCAGTGCTAACCCAGTACTTGACTTACATAGGAAACATGGCGACAGGAAAGTACGGCGTCTCGCTGTCTGAGTACCCGGCGACGGTCGGCCACATCGTCAAGGAGGCCATTCCCTGGACGCTCGGCCTGGTGGGGCTGACCACGATCATGGCGTTCCTGCTCGGCACCGGCATCGGCATAGTCGGCGCCTGGCGCCGCGGCGGCACGCTGGACAGCGTCATGCCGCCCGTCTTCGTAGTCACCTCGGTCGTCCCGTACTTCTGGCTGGGGCTGGTCATGATCCTCATCTTCGGCGTGAAGCTGCACTGGCTGCCGTACTTCTTCAGCTACAGCTTCTCGGCCACGCCAGGGTTCACCCTGTCCTTTATCTGGAACGTGATCCAGCACGCGATATTGCCGGCCGTCACGCTACTGATCACCACGATCGGCGGCTGGATCCTGACCATGCGCAACACCATGATCACCACGCTGGCCGATGACTACGTGCGAATGGCCAGGGCCAAGGGCCTGTCGAGTCGCCGGATCATGTTCGACTACGCGGCGCGCAACGCGATCCTGCCGAACGTGACCGGGTTCGCCATGTCGCTCGGATTCGTGCTCGGCGGCGCGATCCTGGTCGAATACGTCTTCAACTACCAGGGCGTCGGGTACTGGCTGCTGAACGCGGTCAACAACGAGGACTATCCGCTGATGCAGGCGCTGTTCCTGCTGATCACAGTCGCGGTGCTGGTGGCGATCCTGATCTCGGATATCGCAACCGCGCTGCTCGACCCACGGACTAGGGACGCGAGTTAGCCATGGCATTCCGCATACCCACGGCGACACCGGACGCCGCGGCCGCGCTTGAGCTCGCCGAACTGCCCGAGTTCGACCTGTCCTCTCGCCGTCGTCAGTCTCCCGCCAGACGTGCCCTACTGCGCATGGGCAAGGCGATCAGATCCAATCGCAAGGCCAGCTGGGGCGCCGGGCCTGCTGACCTTCTTCCTCCTGGTCGGCGTGTTCTGTAGCGTGATCGCGCCCAGCTACCCGAACGTGACCGGTCAGTTCAAGGCGAGCCTCGGGCCGTCCTGGCATCACCTGCTCGGCACGAACGGCCTCGGCGAGGACCTGTTCGCCCAGATCCTCTGGGGCACCAGGCCGGTGCTAGAGATCGCCTTCGCCGTGGGCATCGCATCGACGGCGATCGCGGTAATGATCGGCGTGGCCGCCGCCTACCTTGGCGGCGCCTGGGACGGCGTACTTAACCTCGTCACCGACATCCTGCTGGTAATACCGCTCTTCCCGCTGCTGATCGTGATCGCTCGGTACCTGAATGGCGCCGGCACAGGCGTGATGATCGCGGTGCTGACGCTGACCGGCTGGTCCTACACCGCGAGACAACTGCGCAGCCAGGCGCTGTCGCTGCGCAAACGCGACTTCCTCGAAGCCGCACGGGTGCGGGGCGAGCGGCCGCTCTACATCATCATGGTCGAGATCATTCCCACGATGACGTCGCTGCTCGTCGCGAGCTTCCTTGGCAACGCACTGTACGCGGTGCTGTTCTCCAGCAGCCTGCAGTTCATCGGCCTGGGTGACCCGAACCAGGTGAGCTGGGGCACGATGCTGCAGGCGGCGGAGAACAACGAGGCATTCCAGACCGGCCAGTCACTGTGGATCATCGCGCCGGGCCTGTGCATCGTCGCGCTCGGTGCCGCGTTCGCGCTACTGAACTATGCGTTCGACGAAATCGGCAACCCGGCGTTGCGGCCGCTCAAGCGCCGGAACCGGGTCCTGCTTCCCCCGGCCACCAGGAGGAACCGTGCTCAGCAGACGAGCTAATCGCGGTCCGCTCGTCGTGGCGGACGCCAGCCCGCTGCCGCAGAGCGGCGCCATTCTCGATGTCACCGACCTGTCGGTTGAGTACCTGCTTGAGGGCGGCACCGTGCTCGCTGTCCAGAACGTCAGCTTGTCTCTTGACCGTGGCGAATTCGTGGCCGTGGTGGGCGAGTCGGGCTGCGGCAAGTCGACGCTGCTGTTCGCCATCGCGCAACTGCTGTCTCCGCCCGCCGAGATCGTGAACGGCAGCGTGACGTTCAAGGGCAGGAACCTGGTCGGCCTCACCGACGAGGCGCTGACCGCCGTCAGGTGGAAGGACATGTCCGTCGTCATGCAGAGCGCGATGAACGCGCTCAACCCGGTCAAGTCCATCGGCGCGCAGTTCAAAGACGCGATGAGGGCGCACGGCGTGATGTCGGCGCAGGAGGTCGCGAACCGGTCGGCCGAAGTGCTCAAGATGGTCGGCATCGATCCCGTTCACCTGCGGAGCTACCCGCATCAGCTATCTGGCGGCATGCGGCAGCGGTCGATGATCGCGATGGCGCTGCTGTTCACACCCGAGCTTGTGATCATGGACGAGCCGACGTCGGCGCTCGACGTGGTCGCGCAGCGCTCGCTGATGGTGCAGATCAAGGAGCTGCAGGAGCAGTTCGGCTTCGCGGTCATCTTCGTGACCCACGACATGTCGCTGGTCAGCCATTTCTCCGACCGGCTGATGGTGATGTACGCCGGGCAGGTGGCTGAGGTCGGGCCGACCAGGAAGCTGTTCGACTCCCCCGCGCACCCCTACACCGAGGGCCTGATGGAGGCGTTCCCGTCGATCAGGGGCCCGAAGCTGCCGCTGAGCGGCATTCCCGGGAGCCCGCCGAACCTGGCCAGGCGGGCCGAGGGCTGCTGGTTCGCGCCGCGCTGCCCCAAGGTGTTCGACCGATGCAAGTCGGAGGTCCCCGAGCTCTACCCGGTCGACGGCACCCAAGCCCGGTGCTTCCTCTTCGACCCCAGCTCGCCCCGAGCCAACACGGAGAGCACGTCATGACGGAGCTGATCCCGCAGTCCGACGCTCCCCAAGCCGAGACAGACGAGCCGCTGCTGCGCACCGACGGGCTGACCAAGCACTTCAAGATCGGCAACGCGCTGTCGCAGCGCACGCTGCACGCCGTTGACGATGTGAGCTTCTCGATCGGGGAGCGCGAGATCGTCGCGCTGGCCGGCGAAAGCGGCAGCGGAAAGTCGACCATCGCCCGGCTGCTCGCCAGAATCTACCGCCCGACCAGCGGGGAGATATTTTTCGAGGGAAAGCGTCTTTCGTCCTTCAGGTCGCGCGCGGCGCGGCTGCGCTACAGCGGCCTCGTGCCGATGGTTTTCCAGGACCCGTTCGCGTCGCTGAACCCCATCTTTCGCGTATCGCACGGGGTGCTGCGCGGACTCAAGCTGCACCGCCCCGAGCTGGACAGCAAGCAGCAGTACGAGGAAGCCAAGCGGGTGTTCGACGTGGTCGGCCTGACGCCAGCCGCCGATGTGCTCGAGCGCTACCCGCACGAGCTGAGCGGCGGTCAGCGACAGCGAGTCGGCTTCGCCCAGGCGCTGGCGATGCGGCCCAAGCTGATCCTGGCCGACGAGCCGGTCTCCATGCTCGACGTGTCGATCAGGATCGGCCTGCTGAACCTGATGGCCAAGCTGCGCGACAGCGAAGACGTCTCGATCCTGTTCATCACCCATGACCTGGCTAGCGCCCGGTACATCGCGGACCGCCTGATCGTCATGTACGCGGGCCAGATCGCCGAGACTGGGCCGATGGAAGAGGTGCTGTCAAACCCCAAGCACCCGTACACGCAACTGCTGCTGTCCGCCGCCCCCGACCCGCGGGCCGAACTTAACGTGGGCGCGGAAACCGACCGCGGCGAGCCGCCCAGGGTCATCAACCCGACACCGGGCTGCCGTTTCAGGTGGCGCTGCCCGATCGCGATCGACGCCTGTCATACCATCACACCCCAGCTACTACCCATCGCCGACGGCCACGAGGCCGCCTGCCACGTCGCCCAGTCAGGGGCCGAAGTAAAGGCATTCGGATGAAACTCGCTGTCATTGGCGGAGGTTCTACCTACACACCCGAGCTCGTCGACGGGATCGCCCGACTGGCGGACCAGGTCAAAGTCACCGAGCTTGTGCTCGTCGACCCGGACCAGACCAGGCTGGCGGTCGTCGGGCCGTTCTCGGCCCGGATCATGCGCGCCTACGGGCACCCAGCGAAGGTCAGGTGGACCTGCGACACTGACGACGGGCTCGACGGGGCGGGGGCGGTACTGCTCCAGCTTCGGGTCGGCGGTCAGGCCGCCAGGGACAGGGACGAGACCTGGCCGCTTGAGTGCGGCTGCGTCGGCCAGGAGACCACCGGGGCGGGCGGGCTCGCCAAGGCGCTGCGCACAGTGCCCGTGGTGCTAGACATCGCCGAGCGCGCGCGGCAGCGGGCGGTCAGCGACGCGTGGATCATCGACTTCACCAACCCGGTGGGGATCGTGACGAGGGCGCTGCTCGATGCCGGTCACCGGGCCGTTGGGTTGTGCAATGTGGCGATCGGCTTTCAGCGGATCTTTGCCGGCTGGTTCGGGGTCACGCCCGAGCAGGTAAGCCTCGGCCACGTCGGCCTCAACCACCTGACCTGGGAGCGGTCGGTGCTGGTGAACGGGGAGGACCGGCTGCCCGAACTGCTCGCCGAACGCGGCGCCGATATCGCCGCGCTGATCCGGCAGCCCGAGCCTGTGCTGGCTTTGACCGGGGGCACGGTTCCGTCCTACTACTTGCGCTACTACTACCAGCATGACGAGGTCGTCGCCGAGCTGAAGGGCAGCCAAACCAGAGCCGCCGCGGTCGCCGAGATGGAGCGGAAGCTGCTGGAGATGTACGCCGACCCCACGCTGGACCGCAAGCCAGAGCTGCTCGGCCAGCGCGGCGGGGCTTTCTACTCCGAGGCGGCGGTCGCGCTGCTCGCGTCGCTGGTCAACGACACTGGTGACCAGCAGGTGGTGAACCTGCGCAACGAGGGTACGTTGCCGTTCCTGCCCGACGAGGCGGTCATCGAGGTACCAGCCGTGATCGGCGCCTCGGGCCCCGCGCCCGTGCCGGTGGCGCCGCTCGACCCGCTGCTGGCCGGCCTAGTCGCGCACGCGTCGGCGTACGAGGAACTCGCTATCGAAGCCGCGCTCCATGGCGGTGCCGACCGAGTCGTCCGCGCCCTGCTCGCGAACCCCCTAGTCGGCCAGTACGACCAGGCCACCCAGCTAGCCGACCGCCTGATCGCCGAAAACACCCGTTTCCTCCGATGGACCCAGTGAACCCCCGATCTAGCGCTGTTGTTGCCGTCGACGGCGGTAATAGCAAGACCGACCTGGCGCTGGTCGCGGCCGACGGCACATTGCTTGCTTCCGTGCGCGGCCCTGGCATGCCCGCCCGGCTGTCGGAGGAGAACGTGCAGGTGATCGCCGACCTGCTGAGGTCGGCCGTCGCGGTGTTGCCAACTACCGTGTCGCCAACCACGGTGTTGCCAACCACGGTGTTGCCAACCACGGTGTTGCCAACCACGGTGTTGCCAACCACGGTGTTGCCAACCACGGGGCCGGCGGCGCGCCGACGCTGTCGAACATCGCGCTGGACACCGTGGCCTGCGTGGCCAACGTGGATCTGCCCGACGACGAACGCCAGCTTGAACGCATGCTCGCCGACCAGGGATGGACCCAGAGCACGCTGGTCGCCAACGACACCTTCGCCGTGCTCAGGGTCGGCCTAGACGATGAGCCGGCGGCGGGCGCCGACCGGCTGTGGGGCGTGGGCGTCACCTGCGGTGCCGGGATCAACTGCGCTGGCATGGCGCCCGATGGCAGGAAGGCAGGGTTCCTCGCGCTCGGCGCGATCACCGGCGACTGGGGCGGCGGGGGCAGCCTCGGCATGGATGCGCAGTGGTGGGCGATCAGAGCGGAAGACGGGCGCGGTCCGCAGACCGTGCTGCGTCGGCTCGTGCCTGCTCACTTCGGCTTGGCCGAGCCCACCGACCTGGCGGTGGCGCTGCACCTCGGCAAGGTCTCCTTCGATCGGATCGGGGAATTGGCACCGCTAGTGTTCGACGCAGCCGACCGCGGCGATCAGGTCGCTCGTGATCTGGTGTGCAAGCTCGCTGACGAGATCGCAGTAATGGCCGCCGCGATCATCCGGCGGCTCGACCTGACCGCGACGGCTGTGCCGGTGATTCTCGGCGGTGGCGTGCTCGCCGCGCGCAACCCCCTGCTCATCGACACGATCACCGCCCAGATCGCGGCCGTCGCTCCGGCCTGCACGGTGCGGGTGATCGAGGCGGCGCCGGTAGCGGGCGCCGCGCTGCTCGGGCTCGACCGGATCGGCGCGCCCGTCACCGCCATGCGCAAGCTGCGCGAAGAGTTCGGACAGCAGCAGCTCAGCGGATAACAGGTCGAAAAGGGCCGCAATTCGGTAAAGTTTGAAATCCGGGCTGCTGTCGCTCCCCCGCTGCGCTTCCCCACCCCGCCGAAGGATGCCGTGACTACCGCGCCGCTCCCAGGACGAATCAAGGCGACCAGGCGCCGCAAGCGCCGCCTGCGGACGAAGTCGCTGGTCTTCATCGCAGTAGCGGCGTGCCTAGTGCTGATGATCGGCCGTGGCACCGCGCAGATCGTGCACCACTTCTCATGCACCAGCGATCCGCTGGTGATCACCGTCGCGGTCAGCACGGACATCACCCCGGCCGTCGAGGAAATCGCCGCCACGTTCAACCGCGAGCAACATGAAACCGCCGGGCGCTGCATCGCCGTGCAGATCAACTCGGGTTCGTCAGCGGTCGCGGCCGGGCAGATCGACGGTCAGCATCCGAACGCCAGCGGCGGTCAGATCAACGCCTGGATTCCCGACTCCAGCCTGTGGGTCGACGAGGTGCGCGGATACGTCGCCGGCGTGCGAACCGTCAACCCGGCCGGCTTCAGCGTCGCCAAGTCCCCGCTGATGATCGTGATGCCGGTCCAGGCCGCCGACCGGACTCCTGCCTTCAGCAAGGATGGCTGGCGATTGCTGCTGCCGCCGTCTGCGGGCGGCCCAAGCGCGCCCAAGGACCTGCGGGTCGACCTGCCTGACCCATCTCAGACCGCGGCGGGACTCGCGACGCTGATCGAGGAGAGCAGACTGCTCGGGAGCACCCAGGCCGGCCGGGTCAAGTTCACCAAGTTCGTCCACAACTCGGCGGTCACCTCGTACTTCGATGACCCGGTGTCCCTGGCCTCGCTGGTAAGCCTCGCGGCACCGCCGCTGAACGGCGACCCGGTCACCGTCACTACCGAGCAGGCCGTGATCGCGTACGACACGGCTAACCCGCGCCAGCCGCTCGCCGCGATCTATCCCACCGGCCGAAGTTCATCTCTCGGCAGTCCCGAATTCGACTACCCGTACGTGCTGCTCGCCTCGTCGAGCCAGGCCCAGCTCACCGCGGCGAACATCTTCGGCCAGGCTCTGCGCGGCAGCTACGCGGCCAGCGTGATCAGGTTCGCCGGGTTCCGGACGGCGGGACAGTCCGCTGGCGTGCCCGACCGGTTCGCTAGCTCGTACGGCCTAGACAGCCAGCTATTGCAGATAGCGCCGCCGGCTTCCGCGATCGAGACTCCGAGCGTGCTGCAGTCGTGGAGCAAGCTCGAAGTCTTCTCCAGAGACCTCACGCTGGTCGACGTCTCCTCCAACATGAACAAGTCGTCCGCGCCCGGTGACCCGTCCTACGAGAAGGAACTGTCCCAGGCCGCCACCATCGGCCTGGCCCTGTTCGCCGACACGTCGAACCTTGGCCTGTGGGAGTACGCCGATCACCTGAACGGCGCGTTGCCGTACAAGGACTTGATGTCGATCGGCCCACTGCCGGCCCAAGTCGGCCTGCTTACCCGGCGAGCGGCGCTGGTCCGCATCAACCAGAACCTCACGGCCACCAACGTCCCCACCGTCGCCACCTACGGCACCATCCTGGCCGGGTACAAGTACATGCTGCGCACCTACCAGCCGAAGTTCTTCAACGCGTTGATCGTGCTCGGGTCAGGCGTCGAGAGCGCCCCTGGTGACCTGACCGCGCAACAGCTAATCAAGGATCTCAACCGGCTCAGCAGCCCGCAGCGCAAGATCAACATCATCATGGTCATCTTCGGCCAGCCGTCGAACTACGCCCAACTCCAGCAGATCGCCACGATCACAGGCGGGCAGGCCTACTCGGTTACCAAGTCTTCCCAGGTATTCGAAGTCTTCTACGAGGCCCTAGCCCACCGCCTATGCAGCCCAAGCTGCTAACCGAACCGTGATCAACACGACAAGTCTCCGCCAACGCCGATTCCTCCACCGCCACCTGGTCGACTTATCATCACTTTCGGTCGTCAAATCGCCCGATTTGACGAACTATGCGCGACGCAAACTGATGATAAGTCGACTTACCACGGGCTAAGACTCTGCAAAGGGGACCACCCGGGACGAAAATGTCCCATTTGGGATGGTTAGTTTCTGGCTGCGGGCGCCAGGGTTGGGCGGCCGGCAACAGCAAGGGTCCCACGCTGCTGCCATAGCGACAGCCAGGGTCCCACGCTGTCATTGGGATTGGGCGGCCAACGACAGCAAGGGTCCCACGCTGCTGTTGAACAGCGACGGCGAGCGCGGCGCTTGCGCGCCTGAATGGGATAGGTGCTTGCGGCCGACTTCCTGATTCCAAATCGGGCTGATCTTCGCCCGGGGCTGATCTTCGCCCGGGCTTCGGCTGGGCGCTTCGCTAGCTGGCGTCTAGCAGGTGGTGGGCCCTCTCGATCAGCTTGGGGACGGCTGGACCTTCGCGTTCGAAGCCTTCCCCCACTGTCTTTTTCTGCAAAAATCTGGCATGTATGCCCTCGAGCACCACCGCCAGCTTAAAGCAGCCGAACGCCATGTAGTAGCCGAGGGCGGAGACGTCGCGGCCGGTCAGTTCGGCGTACCGGGCGGTTGCTTCGGCGCGGCGCATGAAGCCTGGGATCGCGGTGATCGATCCGCCTTCGGACGCTCGCAGCCAGTCCTCATCGCCGGGGTCGGTCCAGTACATCATCGTCAGGCCGAGGTCGGCGAGAGGGTCGCCGAGCGTCGACATCTCCCAGTCGACGACGGCGGCGACTTGCGTTGGTTCGAGGTTGACGAGCATGTTGTCCAGGCGCAGGTCACCGTGCACGAGGGTGCCATCGACTGACTGCGGCAGGTCGGCGGCTAGCCTGCGCACCAGGTCGTCGTAACCGGCTACTTCGCGTGAGTTGGACAGCTCCCACTGGCGTTGCCAGCGGGCAAGCTGCCTGGTCATGTAGCCCTCCGGGCGGCCGAACCCGGCCAGGCCGACCGCCTCGATGTCGACCCTGTGGATCGCGGCGAGCATGTCGACCACGCATTCGGACAGCTCGCGGGCCTGGTCGGCGCTCACCTGCGCGCCGTCTTCCCTGGTCCGCAGCACCCGGCCGGTGACGTACCGCATCAGATAGAACGGCGCGCCGGTGATCTCGGTGTCCTCGCAGAACGCGACCGGGGTCGGCACCGGTATCGAGGTACCAGCCAGCGCGGAGAGCACTCGGTATTCGCGGCTCATGTCGTGTGCGGTCGGCAGCACGTGCCCAAGCGGCGGCCGCCGCAGCACAATCGCCAGATTGCGGGGGGTTCCGGGGGATCGCTCCCCCGGGCCAGCGTCGCCGAGATCGAGCCGGTACGTCAGGTTAGAGCGACCACCGGAAATCAGCGACACGCCGGTGAGCCTCGCACCGCCGACATCGGCGTTCGCGCTGATCCAAGCGTCGAGCTTGGCCGGATCCGAGATACCAGGAACATTCTGCACCTCGCTACCGTAGGGCACCATGAACACCTTTCGCGCTCTCTCGTCTACCGAACGAACAACCTTGCACCGGCTGCGGGATCGCGGCGCGACTGATAGGTCCGTGCTCTACGACGTGCTCAACGCGGGCCTGATCTGCCACTTCGGCGTGATCATCGACGGTTCGCCAGTTGTACTGCCGACCGGTTATGGGCGGATCGGCGACACATTGTACCTGCACGGGTCTTCCGGCAACCGATCGTTTCAGTTCGCCGAGGGCCAGGACGTCTGCGTGACAATCACCCTGCTCGACGGGCTTGTCTGCGCCAGATCGGTGTTCCACAACTCGATGAACTATCGCAGCGCGGTAATCTTTGGCACCCCGAGGCTGGTCACCGACCCGGCCGAGCGCCTCGCCGCGGTCCAGGCGATCAGCGAGCACCTGATCCCAGGACGCTGGGAGAACTCGCGTAAGCCGACCAAGAAGGAACTCGCGGCCACCTCGGTGATCGCGCTGTCGCTGGACGAGGCATCGGTCAAGATTCGCGACGGCGAGGCGAAGGACGAGGACGAGGATTACGAGCTTGATTACTGGGCTGGGGTTCTGCCGATCACGCAGACCATCGGGGCGGCCGAGCCGGATTCCCTGCTGCCGCCAGGCATCGAGATGCCTGAGCACATCGCACTGCTGGAGCGCCGGTCAGTCGGCGAGCGCGCGCTGGTGCCTGACAGTGACTAGGCTGGGATGGTGACTGACCGACTGGTCTGGATTGACTGCGAGATGACCGGCCTCAACCTGGCTAGCGATGCGCTAGTGGAGGTCGCGTGTGTGGTTACCGATGGTGATCTGAACGAACTCGACGCCGGGATTGACGTCGTCATCAAGCCTCCGGCTGAGGCTCTTGACCAAATGCCGGAGTTGGTGCGGAATATGCACACCAGCTCTGGCCTGCTCGATGAACTGGCAAGCGGCATCACCCTCGCCGAAGCGCAAGATCAAGTGCTCGCCTACGTTCGCGGGCATGTCGCCGAGGCTCGGAAGGCGCCGCTGTGCGGTAACTCGATCGCTACCGACCGGTCGTTCATCGCGCGCGACCTTCCGAAGCTGGACGATTTCCTGCACTACCGGATGATCGACGTGTCCAGCGTCAAGGAACTGGCCAGGCGCTGGTTCCCGCGCGCCTACTTCGCCAGCCCGGCCAAGGTCGGCGGGCACCGGGCGCTGGCGGATATCAGGGAGAGCGTCGCTGAGCTGAGGTATTACCGCGAGGCGGTGTTCGTGCCGATGCCGGGACCGGATACGGCGACGGCCCGTGACCTAGCCACGAAGTTCACCGTGCGGGTGGCGGACGGAGGCGGTCCGGGTACGGGGCCGGGTGCCGGGCCGGGCGGCTCGGGTAGCGGAGCGCACGAATCGAGTTCTGCTGGGTAGGCGTTGGCCTGTATGCTTTGCGGTGCGCCGCG
Organism: uncultured Actinomycetota bacterium; assembly: GCA_963769145.1. Taxonomy (GTDB): domain Bacteria; phylum Actinomycetota; class Actinomycetes; order Streptosporangiales; family Streptosporangiaceae; genus Chersky-822. The sequence goes on along the minus strand of CAVYKS010000004.1, from coordinate 74,781 downwards.
CAATCGCGTGGCCGTGGTGGGCGTAGCTCAGTTGGCAGAGCGCCAGGTTGTGGTCCTGGATGTCGTGGGTTCAAGTCCCATCGTCCACCCCAGGCGTATTCGCAGGTAGAAGGCTCGGTCGCGGATTGCGGCCGGGCCTTCGTACTTGGTCGATGTCCGATTGTGGGAGCGAGCCGGGAGATCTCCTGCAGGCCGTCCACCGGCTCCTTATGCATGCCGCGCGCGTCACGTGACTGTAGATGCCGCGCATGCCCGGAACCTCGTGGCCCATGCGCCCGACACTCACGTGATCGCCAAGATGGACGCTGCTGACAGAAGGCGATGCAATGATGGTGAGGCGAGGGTTTGTTAACCGTAACGGAGACCTATGGCAGGGCAGGACAGAGCCGCAGGAGATTCGCCCCCTGAACCGCACGATCTCCCTAAGAACGAGAAGAAACAACAGTTCAGCCTCGGGTATGTGCGGCTTGTTGCGGCAGCAGCGGGCTGCTCAGTGAAGTCTCATGAGACCGACTATGACGGTGTGGACATCACGATCGCGTCCTCCAGTGCATACGAGACGTTTTACTGCCCGGAGTTCGAGCTTCAGCTCAAATGCACGTCTAGGCAAAACATCCTACAAGCGGATCGCGTGGCCTGGCCGATGGCCGCCAAGCCGCTCGGCAAGCTCATCAACCCCAAGCGATTCGCGACCGCATATCTGGGCGTATTAGTCGTGCCAGCTGAACCCGAAGCCTGGCTGGACCAGAACGAGGACCGCCTGATCAGCGCCAGCCGGATGTACTGGCAGTCAGCCGCCGACCTGGCGATGACTGGGGACAATAACGCGGCGACGAGAACAGTTTATCTACCTCGGAGCAACCAGTTCGACGTTCCCCAGCTTCGCGGCATTATGAAGACCATCGGTGACGGAGGTGACGCGTGACTCCATTTGCGCCCGACGCCGCGTATCGCGAACTTGCAGAAACACTGACCCCAGCCGCGGTCTCGCAGTATCTAGCGGTCACCAGCTCATGGCAGCTGGAGAGCAGGCTGGACAGAGTGAAGGAGGTATGGTCTTTGCAGGCGTCCGGCGGAAGACCCGTCGGACGTATCCTCCTGCCTTTCGCAACGGACTATGCAGATTTCGGTCAGCGCTTTGCTGATGCGCTACGGGCCATAGGGCGCCTTAACGACTGGGATGCACGGGAACTCGAAGAGCACATCATCAGAGCCCGGGCCGACCTGTTCTTCGTGCGGCTTGACCAAGCGACGGACGACGAGACCATTCCGCTAAAGCAAGCTGAAACCACCATCGACGCGCTCTACGAGATGCTCAAGGCTGCCGCTATTACTGCCGCGGCGCCGAACCGCACTCAGCGTGGCGGGCGTCTGCCTAATTCAGTTTCCGCATTCCTGGAAGACGACGTCAGGCTGGGACATACGAAACGTGGCAGCTTCACTTTCACGGTGGTAACTCGGCTTGACAGATCCAGCGAACATCCACTGACCGAGCCGGACACTGCTCAGGTCAGACCGTCGTTCCCTCGGAAAGTAATGGAGACACTTGCGCGCGGCCTTGAGACCACTTCGGACCTAGCGCGCGGTGAGTCCCTACCTGCGCTGGACGCGCCAGCGGAGTGGGGCTTGAGCGCAGCGCTACTGGAATCAATCGAAGATATGGCTGAACCGGAAGGCGTGCGTTCACTTGAGCTGTCATTTGAGTGGGCTGCTGCTGAAGCGAAACCAGATGTTGGCATCCAGCCGATTGAACTCGATCATAGGCTCGTTGGAGAGCTCGGACGCGTGCATGAACATCTCTTGCGAGCCGAAGAGCCTCCTCGCCGCGAGACCCTCGTTGGCCAGGTGAAGTCGCTTAGCTGGGACGACGATAACCCGGACGAGGGCGAGACCGGATCAGTGATCATGTCCGCTGAAGCCAGAGGCCGCAAGCGCAATGTCCATGTGACACTGAGTGGTGAAGCTCACGAGCAAGCCCTCCAATCCTACTGGGCTAAGCTTCCTCTCATAGTCACTGGTGATCTGGTGTTCGAGCGACGTGCTTGGCGTTTGGTCGGTGATGTCGAGGTGGATGCGAGCATCGTGATACGCGGGCTGGCTAACCGCGCAGCCGAGCAGACCGAAAGCAAGCAATAACAAGCTCCATTGAGGCCGGAACTGGTCCCAGAGCAACACACGCGGACATGTGACCGAGCCCTGCATATGGCGCGCGATCTCGGCAGCCGGATCCTGCAAGCTCACGCTCTGCGTGGACTCGGCGAGGCCTACCTCGCTACATCGGAGCACCATTCCGCAGCCGCTGAATTGAATTCGGCACTAGACCTGTATCGTGAGCTGGGTAGCCGTCTTGTCGAGGCTTATACCCTCCCAGCTATCGCCGCTACGCTTCAAGCGATCGGAGACAACCAATCCGCCTCCGAGGCGCTGGCTTGCGCGTTCCGCATCGAGGAAGCCCTCAACCGGCCCCGCGGCCAGGCTTACATACTCAACTCGATGGGTGACCTGGCCATGGCCAGCGGGCTCCAAGCTCAGGCGCGGGTGTACTACGAACAGGCCCGCGCCATCGCCAGTCATTCCCGATCCGTCACCTGACACGCACGCGTCCTGGAGGGGCGGACCCGGCGATGGTACCTGGTCGACGGCCCACCGAGGCGGAAGCGTGTCACCAGCAGGCCCTGGAACTGGCTGGCAGAATCGGCAGCGCCCAGGACGAGGCGCGAGGCCTGGTTGGCCTGGACCGCTGCACCGCCGCAGTCGGCTGCGGCATGCGAGCCAAGGTTGTGCTGCAGCAGGCACACCTGATACTCCAGCGGATGGGCACGTCCGACGCCGCCGCGCTACTCCCCGGAACTCGACACTGTCGCAAGGCCAGGGCGAGGGAAAGGCGCCGCGAACCCGCATCTGGCCAGCCATCCGCCATGACACCGCACTCCCGAACCGATAAAGTCCGCGCAGAAGCTCGCGTATACCTATCCGCGCAGAAGCTCGCGTATACCTAATGGATGGCGACTATGTCGCTCCAGCCCGATCAAAGGACAGCTCGGATAAGAGCGACATGGGAGCGGCGATCCGCCACGAACCGCCGTCAGCCGCGGTCGCTCGCGTCCATCGGACCTCTCCTACCTGCGGAAACCGCGAAGACAGCCCGATCAACGCCGGGAGCACTGAGTTGTGGTCCTGAATGTCGTGGGGTTCAGGTCCCATCGTCCACCCCAGGCATGTTCGTAGGCTAGACGCCTCGGTCGTCGATGAACGGCCAGGCTTTCGTGCATCGTCGGTGCCCGATTTTAAGGAGCGGGCTGGTCGGCGCGGTAGGTTGCTGGGGTGATCACGCAGGAACTGCTCGATGAGCTGTGGGACTTCGGCGACCCGGCCGGGTCGGAGCGGCGGTTCGCCGCCGAGGCGGCGTCGCCGGCGCGCACTGGCGCCGAGCGGGCCGAGTTGCTCACGCAGCAGGCCCGGGCGCTCGGGCTGCAGGAACGCTTCGACGCGGGGCGGGCGCTGCTGGAATCACTCGGCCAGTCCGCCGACGCGGCCGTCAGGACGCGGATCAAGCTCGAGACCGGCCGCCTGCTGAACAGCGCGGGGAACACCGATGAGGCCGTGAACGAGTTCGAGGCCGCGGCCGCGCTCGCCGGATCCGGCGGCCTGCTGTTCCTGGAGATCGACGCGCTGCACATGCTCGCCATCGCCGACAAGGCACGGTCCCGCGAGCGCACGGCGGAGGCGATCGAGCGGGCCCTGGCGGCGCCCGATGACCGTACGCGGCGCTGGCTCGTTTCGCTGTATAACAACCTCGGCTGCTCGCATGCCGAGGCCGGCGACCTCGACAAGGCGCTGGCATCGTTCGAGCAGGCGCAAGAGTGGGCTGAGCGTGTCGGTACCGGCCAGCAGCGGGTGTGGGCACGCGAGGCAATCGACGAGTGTCTCGCGGCGCAGCGGGCGCGCGCTGCCCGGTGAGCCGGCGCCGGCCAGACCATAAAACCCCGAGTATCATCCTGCGCCTGATCTCCTGGTAGATGGGCCTGATTGCAGTTTGGCGGTCGGGTCCGGCGATGATCGGGGAGACCAGCCCGCACCGGAGCTGTGGCGGGGGCACAGCAAGGGTCCCACGCTGCTGCCATAGCGACAGCAAGGGTCCCACGCTGTCATTGGGGTTGGGCGGCCAACGACAGCAAGGGTCCCACGCTGCTGTTGAGCAGCGACGGCGAGCGCGGCGCTTGGGCTCCTGACCGTCAAGCCACGAAGACCCCGGCCGAGGCCACCGACGCTACCTCCCATGTACCGCTCCAGCGCATCGATCGCCGTATGATCGCCCACCGGAAGCCGTTTCGTGGGCGCCGGACAGGATCGCGAGAAACGATGTCCTTTAGTAACACTGAATAGCGGAGGGCCGGAACGGAGGTCAGCACCATGACAAATATGACGAGAATGTCCCGGTTCGGCGTGCGACGGTGGACTCGTGCTCACCAGGCACGACAAGCGAACCCGGTAGCCTAGTTCTTATGGAGTACCTGGCGCTGCATGACGGAATGCTGCAGCCAGTCACGACGACTGCCAGTGACCTAGTGCCGTATGGGGAGCCGTTCCGGGAGCGCCCCGATATCCGCCGTCGGTCCGGGGCTCCCGAGGGTCTGGTCACCGCCGATCACGTACCCGGCCGTTGCAGATGCTCGTGGACTTACAGGATGGGCAAGCTGACGCTCAAGTACGCCAACACTGCGTGTCCGCTCCTAAGCGAACATCAGCCAGCGTAACCTTTTCGGCAATTAAAGCGGTCAACTCACCCCAGAGCGAAACTCACACCAGACACCCGCCCGTCCGGGCCGGCCGCGATTGACGTCCTTCCGGCGGGAACCGGGTCTCTGTTCGAGAAGGCCGCCTCGCATTTCGCGGCAGATGACCGGTTGCGGGCGATGTTGGAGATCGACGAGACCTTGCGCCAGGCGGCGAACTTCCCGACAGCGATCGTTCGCCAGGACTGGCTGCTCGCGGCGTAGCCTCAATAATGGCGTGCGATGAGATCAGGCCGCGTGCGAGCATGACGGCCATGCTGACGCTGCGGCCAGCTGAGGACAGGGACCTGCCGGCTATCTGGGCGCTATCAGTTCTGCCGAACCTCGGTGCAACCGCGGATCCCGCCGTCCCGTTCCCGCTGCCCCCGGCCCCGGTGCTGCCAGCAGGGGCGTTCGCCGACCTAGCGGATCCGCAGCGGACATTCGCCGCCGCCGGCGGCGAGCTCGTTGTCGCTGAGGTGGACGGGCACATCGCCGCGATGGGCGGTTTCCGGCCGACGGCACAGGAACAGGACCGGGTGGAGATCTTGCGCGTCAGGGTGCATCCCGCCCGGCGGCGCATCGGGCTCGGCACCGCGATCATGAGCACCCTGGAGACCGGTGCCGCCGCCCGCGGTTACCGGCAGGCGGGACTCGACACGGCAACGAATCAGCCTGAGGCCATGGCCTTCTACCGCAGCCTCGGCTACCAGGAGATCGGACGCGAAACCCGGCCGCACTGGCGCTGGACCTTGGTCTACTACCTCAAGCACCTCCGAGCCTGAGCACATCAGGGCGGTCGAGTGGCGACGGCCACTCGCTGAACGGGAGCAACTCGCGCAGCCTGCAAGTTGAATCGCGCGCGAGGATGACTTCCGCATCAATGTTGGCCGGGTCAATCTGGCGGATGAACTCGCGGCAGCGCCCGCACGGGGGAAGAACATACAGCGCGCCGCTCGCATCACGCCACACCGCGACGATCCTGGCAATCTGATACTCGCGCCCCGTTATCATGGCCGCGATCGCGGCGTGCTCCGCGCAGAACCCGGTACCCGACGCGGTATCGATGCACACCCCTGAATACCGGTGGCCCGCAGCCGTGACCAGCGAGCATCCGACGTCTCCGAATAGCCGGTCACCCACCGTATGCGGGTAGATCACCGCGGCGGCCGAGGCGATCAGATCATCGATCATCACATTCCCCACGACCGGCACAGTAGCCCAAGGCCTTGGGCCGGGCTGCGGACAGCCCGGCCCATGGTCCCTCGCGCGACGGCTCCTACTGCTCGAAGAACTGCGTCACCACCGTCCTCGTGTCGCCATTGGCGTCGGTCAGCGTCCAAGTCGCGGTGTAGGTGCCGCTGCGCAGACCACTGACTTTCACGCCGTTCTTGGCGTTGACGTTCCGAGCCGAGAACACCGTCTTGCCTGAGCGTGTGATCCTGAGCGCGATCGTAGAGTTCGACCCAGGGGATCCCGCGCCGGCGCGGGCCGTGAACGTGCCGGACACATTCTCGCCTCGGGACGGCGAGATTCTCACGATCGACGGCACCTCGGTCATGGTCTGGCCGCCGCTGAACTCGTCGGTCTGCGCGATCGTGCTTGACGGCAGCCCTGCGGCGTTGCCGTTCAGCGGGCAGATCTCGCCGGTGAGGGCGCCGCCGCCGAAGATCGAGCCGGCCGAGGCACTAGTCGGCGGGGTTGTGACTTGCGGGCCGAAGTACTCGCCCGGCTGGCAATGCCCGCTAGCGAGCACCGCTGCCTTGCCCTTGATCGCTACCCGCAGACGGGCGACGTGCAATGTCGTCAGCGTGCGCGAGCCGTTTGAAAGCGCGACCCTGTCTCCGCCTTTGATCGCGAGCGAGACGGACACCGCGCCCGTCCCGTCGGCCTTGCCGGAAGCGCTCTTGGTTCCGTCCTTGAGCGTGTAGGTCCGGCCCGGGACGAGCCCGGTGCACGTGACGGTCTTGGTCTGGAGATCGCCAGTGCAGGTCGCGAACCCGCCCTGAGGAATAACGACGAATGGGTTGGAGAACGACGACACCGAGTCAGGCTCGCCGGTCGGTACGGTCAGCCTCACGAGCGCGCCGGTGAGGTTCGGGTTCGGATCACCCAGGGGTGTGAACGCACGGTCATCGAGTGAACTCCAGTTGACCGCCTGGCTGGGCGTGACCGCCGCCTTCAGCGGCGCCGTGGCCGCGCTAGTCGTGGTGTTGCAGAAGTCGGTCGGCGTCTCGACGCCGGTCACGCCTGCGACCGTATACGATTCCACCCCGGTCTGGAAGCACGGCTCAAGCGTGATCGTGGGCGCCGCGAAGCCTTGCAGGCTCTGCGTGTTGGTCAGGAAGCTGCCGTTGTCCATGGCGGTCCAGCCGGTCCAGCCGGCCGCGTTGAACGGGTTGCCTCCACTGCCGGTGAGGATCTGCTCCTGCTCCGGCGTGGGCGCGCCGGTCCCGGAGTAGTCGACGGTGATCACGTCACGGTCGTCGCCGACCGCATGGGCGCCAAGCGACACGGACCAGCTGCCGTCTCCGGCGGTAGTCGTCGATCCGCTCGCGACCGTGACCGGCGTGCCGGAGGCGCTCGCGCGCTGGAGCTTGACCTTAACGACGACCCCGGCCGTGTGGTGCTCGATGTTGCCGCGGACGGTCCGCGAGAACTGGCTCAGGTCGATCTGCGGCAGCGGCAGCGAGTTGGTGGTGGTCGTCGTCGCCTGAACACAGTCCGGGTTGTTGCTGTTGTCCCGGTTAGCCCACATCTCCTGGTAGAAGTACTTGTGGCCGTGAATCACCTGGTTGAAGGGAGCCCCGTCGGGGGCGAACCCGAGCGGCGTGCCGGTCTGCGGTCCGAACTCGCACTTGTCCCCGATCTCGAACCCGTTCGGGTCCATGTAGCCGACACCCTCAGGGTCGCTCAGCGCCTCGTTCACCTCGTGCGCGATGATGCCGATCACGATCTCGGCATCGGGATAGCCCTCGGGATCTTTGCCAGGCTCGTTGACGGCTGTCGTCTCGACGATCGGGTCGCCGGTGTAGGCATAGATAGTCGGGCCGTGGCCAAGATCGGACACCGAGTGATAGCCGCCGAAGGCGTTGGTCTCGCAGACGCCAGGGGAAATGCATTCATCGACGTTGGGCGGCGTGAAGACGTACCAGAGGTCGTGCAGGCCGCGCGAGCCGTGGGTGGCGTCGATGACGCGATTGATCTCACCCTGAACCTGGGCGTCGGTCACGCATGTCGCCGTGTTCTGGGGCGAGGCGCACTGCTCCGACTTCGACGGGTAGGGATGGGTGTCGATTATCGAGTCGCTCGGCGCGAATCGGACCGTGTACTCACCGTGGGTGATGTCGCCGGGTGTGGTGCCCCATCCGAACTGAGACTCCACGGTGAAGACGTTGCAGTGGGCGGTGGTGCAGGTCTGTCCCGACGTTCCCGTGCTGGCATCAGCGACATCGGTCAGGTACTGATTGATCATGCCGATGTAGTTGTGCGGCGCTCCGGGCGGCCTCCCCTGGAAGGGGTTCGCGCCTCCGCCCCAGAAGATCGCGTGTATGGTGACCCCGCCGGTCATCGTCTGGCCGCCGTGGTAGGTAACCGGCGTCAGCGGCTGAGAGACGCTCTGGGCCGGCTGGAGCCGGCCGTCCCGGAACGTCAAGGCCGGGACGATCCCGAGCGCGGGCCCTATGCGTGGGTGGAACACCCCCTTAGCCGCGGCGCTCGGCCTGGCCAGTGCACTCGGCGCGGTCAAGGCGCCTGACGCAAACACTAGGCAAACCGCACAGGCCAACAAAGAAAGCAGTACCTTCGCGCGTGCCATTTCCCACCCTCTCTCTGGGTCGACCCTTGCAAATATAGACGTTTTTACAGTCTTTTCGGCGTCTTTAAACGCAACCTATCGCCAAGGCTCTCGTACGTCAAGCCTATTTGCCCGTAAAACGCCTAAGCGCGATCTTTCCTCCTGACTGGGCATCCGTTTCCGGAATGTCACAGCCATTCTGCGCCATCTCGGACACCTGTTGCCGGCCGCGAACGGCACTTGCGGACTGGCTCCTTGCACTCAACCAGTGAAGGAACAAAAATAACGCTGAGTCAAAGCGGTTATGATCAATTTCGAATACGGCCGCTCAGGGCGAGATTTCCGTACAGCCCAACTATTACACCATCTATCTACACCTGGCCAGAAAGGGAAACCAATGACCGGCAAGCTGGAGGTTGGCACTGACGGCCGGGTGACCGGTCCGATAGCCATCACCTATAACAACCCTTTTCCGACGGGTAACGGCTCTTGGGGGTCAGGGACCATGATGGGTGTCGTGATGCACACGATGGTCGGGAACCTGCCCGGCACGGTCGATGTGTTTAATAAGCCCTCCTATGCCGCGAGCGCCCATTTCGGCATCGCGCAAGACGGCTCGGTCTGGCAGTTCGGGCCGATCGGCCACGGCTGGATCGCCTGGGCTCAGATGGCCGGCAACGAAGCCTGGTATTCGATCGAGCACGCCGACAACGGCAATACCGCGAACCCTCTCACCGATGCGCAACTCACCGCATCAGCCCAATTGGTAGAGGTTCTCAGCCGGTTCGCCGGCTTTCCGCTGCAGGTCACCAACTCGGTAGACGTCAAAGGCTACGGTACTCACGTAATGGGCGGAGGCGCGTGGGGTGGCCATACTTGCCCGGGCCCTGGGCCTCGGGCCGGGCAGCGCCGCGAGATCATCATGCGGGCCGAAGCAATCCGGTCTGGGCAGATTTCCTGGACAAGCGACGGGCAACTGTCTCTTCATGACCTGGCTGCGCAGCTAAAGACCGAGGCGGCATCGATCCTGAGAATGACCGCGATCCATGACGGGACGTTTGCCGGGGAGGCAGCCGCTTATATCAACGGCGTGTTCGCGGGAACTACTTCACCCGAAGCAGCGATGACAAAAGGCCTCGTACTCTGGGTACCGCGAAACTGACGATTATGGACGTGGCCGACTAAACGACGCCGGTAAATACGTCTATTGAAATCCGCTCCTTAAAGCGCTAACCTGGAATGGGAATCAGTAGCTTCCGGGCGCTGACTCTGGTTTTTCGAGTGGTAGCGGACGGGAGATCGAGCTATGAGTCTCGCCACAATGGTCGACACTAAGGTCGCACTCGAGCAGGCTCAAGACCCGAATTCAACTAATTCCCCAAAACCAGCGGATATCGCCACGACTCTTATTAATCAAATTACTCGATGGATACCCACTGAAACCATTACTGTTTACGTCGTCCTGCTGGCTCTTCTTGCGCCGGCGGCAAGTACTTCCCCGTCCTTCACTAGCCGTTGGGTACTCTTCGCGGTAATGACCGCGATCAACCCAGTGGTTGTTGTTCTTCTTTCGATGGCAAGGACCGAGAGCGGCGATGCCTTCAAGCTCCCTGTCTTCGAGATGATCATCGCGTCGGTCGCGTTCGCCGCATGGGCCTTTGCCTTGCCGGACACGCCGCTCAGTTCGATTTCCGGGTATAACATTAAATGGAATACAGCCATCCTGACCGCGACAACCATATCTATCGCGCTCCTTGCCAACGCCCTGCACAAATCTTTCGATCTCGACCAATGAAGGGCGTTCGTGCTGAGCGGACGTCAGCACTGTCACCGCTGCCCGGGCCTGCCCTCCTGACATTTGCGGAAATTTACAGCGGCCAATTCAGGCCACGGGCAGGCCGGCGAAGTTCGGCGTTGAACGCGTCTTTCTCGGCCACGCTCCATGAGGACGTGGCGAAGTTGAACGTCTCCTTGATGAACCGGTCGGCGTCAGCACAATCGCAGTTGCAGCGGAGCCGCCTGAGGTTGTCCCTTATATTCTCGCCCGCCGTGTCGATCTTGAAATCGAACCAGCGGGCGAGCCGGAGAGACGCGGGGTCGGTCGCCGGAGCGCCAGCGGGGATCGCCCGGAAGGCGATCACGAACTCGCTCATGATCGCGTTGAGCTCGCTGAGGTCACTGTCCACGGCGGCCCTGGTACAGGACGTCACGCCGGCCGGCACCGCCGTTCCGGAAATAGCCCCGCCATACAACAGGTGCTGATTCTCATGGACGATGAGCTGGACCGTGTCGATGCGCCAGGTCTCTCGTGACCGCCCCCCGATGGTGGTGGCGGTCGGGTCGGTGTTGAACTTGAGCGCCTGCTGATTGAGATCGCCGTGCACGAAAATGCAGGGCTTGGTCGCCCCGGTGATCGGCGGGACCATCTGCGCGCAGTCCTCTTGCAGCGCTCCGGTATCGGGATCGAGGTCCTGGTCGACGAAAAACCCGTGGAAGTTGCTCACCAGGCCAGGTACCTGGGAATTGAAGAAGGTCTCCAGCGCGCGGGCATGGCCCGTGTGCCCGTGCAGGCGCTGCCTGGCCGGCGACATGCCCGCGCGGCGCCGGCGCGCCGCCGCCTCCCTGCTCTCCGACTCAGCTCCGAACCCAGTCGCCGAGCCGTGCGCGGAACTGCAGGCAGCACCGGACAGGCAGGCACGCTGTATCGTCGCGGGCACTGCCGTGCCCGGCCCGTTTTGCGGAAGCGCCTCGTCGTGTTCGCAACCGCAATCCGCGTCGTCACCGCACCGCTGCATGACCACTGAACCGGCCAGTGGCCGGTGCGCCGCGCCGCCCGGGCCGGGTGCCGCCCCGGCACCGGCGCGCGGTGAGCCGTCACCCGTGACCCGCCGCGCGATAGCTTCGGCCGCACGCTCGAACCGGTCGGCGGGGTCGCTGATGCGCTGGCCGCCGGCCGTCGGCACCCCGTCGACGGGGCCGGAACGCTGCTGCAGCACGTGCACTAGCTCGTGCGCGAGCGTGCGGCGGCCCGCGGTCGACCCGGGCGCGTAGCCGTCGCGCCCGAACACGATCTGCGAGCCGACGGTATAAGCGCGGGCGCCGATGGCTTCGGCCGACCTGTGCGCCACCTCACTGTCATGGATACGGACCGCGGAGAAATCGTGCCCTAGGCGGCTCTCCATGTCCGCGCGCACATCCGGCTCTAGCGGTCGACCGCCCGCCGTTGCGGCAAGGCCGATGACAGGCGCCGATGCCCGTATCGAACTCGGGCGCTGGCGCCGGAACACGGGTGCGGTGCCCGCGATCCCCCCTGCCTGATCAGGCATCGCGCCGCGGACCGGAACCTGCGACGGCCGGGTCAGCTCTGGCAGCGGCCCAAGCCGGCGCGCGACCGGTCCGGCGGGCCGCTGCTGGCGAGCGGCGTCGTCGCTGGTCGCGGCCGCTGACCGCGAGATGGCGGCGCTCACCGGTGCGGGCACGCTGCAACCGTAGCCAAGCCGGCCGCGCAAGTCGATAGAGACAATGGCTGATGCAGGAGTCTCAAAACTGACAGCCATCATCGACAGGGGACAATTGGTGAACGTCGGCGTAGAGTCGCAGCTGAAGTTAGCGAATTAGCCGCCGGGCCTGGACCTCGCCTTGCTGCCGAGGCAGGAAGGCCCCGATGGTCTTGGATTCGACGCCGACGGTGTCCGGGCAGCCGGAAATGGGCGTGCTGTACGACGCCAGGCGTGATCTTTACTACCAGAAGCCAGCCTTGCGCGGATGGCTGCACGTGATCTGGTTCGGGGCCTCGCTGGTACTGGGCGGGCTGCTGCTGGCCCGGGTGCACGGGGCCATGCGGATAACGGCCGTGGCGATCTACGCGGCCAGCGTGAGCGCGTTGTTCGGCGTCAGCGCCGTGTATCACCGCGGCCGCTGGGCGCAGGCGTGGCAGCGACGGCTGCAGCGCCTAGATCACGCCATGATCTTCTTCCTCATCGCCGGCACGGCGACGCCCGCTTTCGTCCTAGGCGTACGCGGCGACTTCGGACTGATCTGCCTGGTCGTGATCTGGACCCTCACCCTGGCCGCCACCGCGGTCCACCTCGTGTGGATGCACGCTCCCGAGGTCCTGGTCGGCGCCACCTTCATAGGGTTGGGCTGGGTGGCCGCCCTCTCGCTGCCCGCGGTGTGGATCCATGCCGGTGCCGCACCGGGAGCGCTGATGGTCGCCGGCGGCGTGCTCTACACGACCGGAGCGATCTCCTACCACCGCCGGCGGCCGGACCCCTACCCCTCGGTGTTCGGCTACCACGAGGTCTTTCACGCCTATATCTGCGTCGCCGCGGCCTGCCAGTTCATAGCGATCGCGCTGCTCACCGGCACCGCGACTCCAGTTGTCTAACAATTGTTGTACAGTTCAGTTATGAGCGTTGGATTCCGCCCCACCGAAGACGACCTCCGTGTAATCGAAGCCAACCGCCGCGATAATGAGAAGACCAGCGACGTCATCCGTCGTGCGCTGCGACTTCTTGACCGCGAGGCGTGGGAAGAGCGCGCCCGCGCTGATATGCAGCGGCTGCGGAACGAGGACCTCTCCGCCGAAGCGGACGCGTGGGAGTACGACGCCCACGGCAGCATCAGGATCGCCGACACCAGCCTTACAGTTCCGGCGAAGCCGCAGGATCGTGCATGATCCGCGGAGCGATCTATCCAGTAGACCTCGGAGATGCCAAGCGTGGCCATGAGCAGCGCGGCCGGCGACTCGGGCTCGTCATCAGCATTGAGCAGAACGCCTGGTCCACAGTGACCATCATCCCGACCTCTACCGCAGCTCAGGTGTCCGTATTCAGGCCGGAAGTTGTCGTCGCGGGGCGTGTTACGAAGATCCTGATCGATCAGGTCCGCACCATCGACGTCTCCTATGTCGCCGGCGAACTCGTGGATTACCTCTCGCGGGATGACATGGCACAGGTCGAACATACTTGGTCGCGCTACTTCGGTCTCCTGCGCTGAGGCAGGCCCCGCGCCGATCGCGGGTGTCGATTTAGCTGGGCAGCAGTCGGCGTATCGCGCGAGCTACGGTCCGTAGCGCGCGGTCGATGTCCGTGCCGAACGGGTTGTCTTGCACCATGTAGGTCCAGGTGGCGGTCGGTCGCTTTAGCCCAGCCAGGTACAACTCGGCCCCGTCGGCGATCACGGGCACTGTCTCGAAGCTTTCTGCGGAACGATCCTCGATGTCCTTGAGCAGGCCGGAGAATATGCGGACCGCCTCCTTGTGGAACTCGTCCAGCGGGTCGAGCCCGCGCCCGAGGGCGCGCAGGTGGATCCCCTCCCGCAGGTCGGCCAGGTAGCTGAGGTGATCGGTCCATGCTCGGTCCAGGTGCCAGAGAACGATCTGGCGCGCGACGTTCTCCAGCACGTCGTCGCTGGCGATAGCCCCGAGCGCAGCGAAGCGGTCCGGGCACCTGCGGGCGAAGGCGCGCAGAGCCGCGTCGGTGCGCAGCACCCGGTCACGTTGCTCGAGGACGATCTGGCGCTGGATTTCGATGAGCTTGCTGTACCGCCAGGTGTTGCGGTGGAGTTCAAGGCTGACGCCCTCGGCGATGCGCTGGGCGTGAGCGACTGTCTCGCGGGCCGCGGCATCCTGGGTGCTGCCGTCGTCGGCGATCGCTGCTGGCGGACTGGCGTCTGGCACATACTGGGTAACGAGTTCGTCCTGCATGCTGGCGAAGAACACCGAGCTGCCCGGGTCTCCCTGGCGACCGCCTCTCCCCCGCAGCTGACGGTCGAGCCGGCTGCTGACGTGCCGGCCAGCGCCGATCACGTGCAGGCCGCCGAGCGCGGCGATCTGGCCCTGATCGCCCCCGGCGCCACCAAGCCGGATATCAGTGCCGCGGCCCGCCATCTGGGTGGAAACCGTGATGGCGCCGCGGGCACCCGCTCCCGCCACAATCGGTGCTTCTTCCGCATCGTTCTTGGCATTGAGCACGACGCAACGGAGGCCCGGCTCGACCCAGCCGTTCCGCGATCCGCTCGGATTCGGCCACGTCGCCGGTGCCGATCAGCACGGGCCGACCGGTGGCATGCATGGCCGCGACGTGGTCTGCGAGTGCCTTTTCCTTCTGTCTTGTCGTGGCGAACAGCCGGTCCGGCCCGTCGATCCGCACGCATGGCCGGTGCGGCGGGATCACGGCGATCTCAAGGCCGTAGAACTCGCGGAGCTGCTCACCGACCGCCACGGCCGTTCCGGTCATGCCGCACACGTCCGGATATCGCCCCACGAGCGACTGGATCGTGGTGCTGTCAAGGATCTCCCCGCTCAGGCTGGTATCCAGCCCTTCCTTCGCTTCAACCGCCGCTTGCAGCCCGTCCGGCCAGCGCTGCAGCCGGGCGACCCGGCCGCGAGCGGAATTGATCAGCTGGATCCCGCCATCCCGCACGATGTACTCGACATCGCGGTGCAGCAGCGCGTGCGCGTACAGCGCCACGTTGACCTTGGTGAGCGTGGCTAGCTGCGGGCCAGCGTAGAGATCAATCCCGCCGAGCTGAGCCTCCACGACCCGGGTTCCCGCATCTGTCAGGTGGACGCTTCGCCTGTCCTCATCGATCTGGTAGTCCCGGCCGGAACGCAGCCGGCGCACGACCTCCGACATGCGCGGGTCCCCCTCCGCGCCGTCGGCAGTACCCGCGAGCACCAGCGGCACGAGCGCCTCATCGACGAGCACTGAGTCCGCCTCGTCGATCAGCGCCACGTCCGGTGCCCCTGCGATGAGACCGGCCGCGCTGGTCGCGAGCCGGTCCCGCAGCACGTCGAAACCGAACTCGCTCACCGGCCCGTAAGTCACCTGCGCCGCGTAGGCGGCCCTGCGCTCATCCGGCGTGGATGCCTGGCCGATCCACCCGACGGTTACCCCCAGCAAGTCGTAGACCGGGCGCATCCACGCCGCGTCGCGGCGAGCCAGATAGTCATTGACCGTCATGACGTGCACCGACCGGCCGCGCAGAGCGTACCCGGCCGCGGCGAGCGCGCCTGACAGCGTCTTGCCTTCCCCGGTAGCCATCTCCGCCACCTGCCCGGACAGCATCGCCAGGGTGCCGGCGAGCTGCACGTCAAAAGGACGCTCACCGAGCCCGCGCCGTGCCGCCTCACGTCCCAGCGCGCAGATCGAGGCAGTATCGGTCGCCTCGTGAGCGGCAGCGGTCAGCTCGGCGTCGGCGAGGACGGCCAGAGCTTCCTCGCGCGCGGCGACATCCGGCAGCAATTCCAGGTAAGGCCGCAGGTCGACGGCACCGGGCCGGTTCAGGAAACGCGCAACCCGGGTGCGCACGCCGCTAAACACCGGGCGATGCCCGCACACGCGACCGGCAGCAGCGCAACACGTCAGTCCAACGTTCACCCGAGATCACATGTTCCTGTCTACGGCCCGGAAGCCGTCCCATGGTTGCGCACCGTGACTGGTGAAATTTGGTTGACGCGAGCCGTCCGGGCCACGAGGCTCGCCGCATGTACGCTGCCGTGGCTACCCACGCCGTTCAGACCCTGACGTACCCGCTCCCGCCGCTACCCGGAACGGTGGCGCGGTGACGACTCAGGTGATCGTGCTCAATGGCAGCTCAAGCTCGGGCAAGTCCGGGATCGCCCGGTGCCTGCAGGCGGTCCTGCCCGATCCATGGCTGGTCCTGGGAACGGACATGCTAATCCAGGCGCTGCCTTCGTCCTCGCCGCTGTCGGCTACCGGGATCGAGTTCACCTCGGGCGGCGGGGTGACCGTCGGGCCGGAGTTCCGCAGGCTGGAAGCAGCGTGGATCGAAGGGATCGCTGCGATGGCGCAGGCCGGTGCACAGGTCATCGTCGATGAGGTCTTTCTCGGCGGCGCGGCGTCCCAGCAGCGGTGGAAGGCGGGGCTCGGCCCACTGCGAGTGCTGTGGGTCGGCGTCCGGTGTGATAGCGCGGTCGCCGCAGGCCGCGAGATCGCACGAGGTGATCGGATCATCGGGATGGCGGCGTCCCAGGCGGACGTGGTCCACCAGGGTGTCGTCTACGACCTTCAAGTAGACACGACACGCGCCGAGGCTCTGGAGTGCGCGCGGGCGATCGCCGCCCGCGTGCAGTAAGTCGACCACCAGCACCCGCGGTGGCTTGTACTTGAGAATGTTCGCAACATGCTGCCGCTCGACGGCGGGCGCGCAATGCACCACCTCGTATCAGAACTCGAACAGCGCGGCTACGCGTGGGCCTACCGTCTTGTCGACTCGCGGTTCACCGGGGTACCGCAGCGGCGGCAGCGGGTGTTGCTGGTGGCAAGCAGGACCGAGGATCCCCGCGGAGTCCTGCTTGCGGACGATGCGGGCGAGCCGGGAAGCGAGCACTACAGCTCAGACGCCTTCGGCTTCTACTGGACCGAGGGCCTGCGCGGGCTGGGCTGGGCACAGGACGCGACCCCGACGCTCAAAGGCGGCTCAACTATCGGAATCCCTTCTCCGCCAGGGATCTGGATTCCAGACGCTCCGCTCGGTCGCCAACTGGTCACGCCGTCCATAGAAGACGCGGAAGAACTACAAGGCTTTAACCGCGGCTGGACACAGGCGGCGCAGGCCGACGGTCGCAAGAGCGCGCGGTGGAAGCTAATCGGCAACGCCGTCACCACCGGAGTCGCCGCCTGGCTAGGCCGCCGACTCGCCGAGCCCGGCTCCTATGATCCAGCCGAAGCCGAGCCCCTCCGCACTGGCGACCGGTGGCCGGGCGCAGCGTGGGGTGCCAATGGCCAGCAATGGATATCCCAGGTATCGATGTGGCCCGAGCAACAGCCGTATAGGCATCTGCTCGACCTCCTGGACCACTCGCGTCTGACACCGCTCAGCTATCGAGCGGCGGCCGGGTTCCTCGAGCGAACCCAGCGCGCCAAGCTACGCTTCGACCCCGACTTCATCCTGGCAGTCAAAAACCATGTCAGCGCTACTGAACCCGAGCAGCGGTCCCGACAGGCCCGTCGAAAACGCGCTGGCAATACCACTCGCGCAGCGACCGTCACTCAAAGGTCGCGTGCTGAGGCATCAACGCGTCCGGCATATTCATGAGCCCAGACCGCAACAAGAACCTTGCCCAGGACGCACCCCGAGACATAACCATCCACAAGCAGCCTGCCGCGGTGGAGCACTCCATCGACGTCGTCAAGGGCCTTCCCCGAAGAAGGGGCACCTCCGGAACTGGATACGACGGCCTAGCGATCGTCGTAATCAACATGCCCAACGACGGCACTACGCCAGTCCGCCTTGTCACCAGCCCGCCCGCACCACCACGTGGTGACATCTTCAACTACGCAGCCATGCTCACCCGGATCGCTAGCGAGTACGATGCGGACTTCACGTGCATCTGAGAGAATCTGACCGCCTTCGTCTGCTACGACAAGCGGCTGCGCGACTCGGCACAAGCCATAGACCTGCCGGTCGAAGCTCCCGCCGCGCCTGCGGGAGGCCTCCGATGACGAGGAGCGTGCACACCGTGGCCGAGGAGAACGTGAGCGCCACCTTGACGGTCGCGGTGCCCGCCGCGAGGGTGTTCGCGGTGCTGGCGGACCCGGCGGCTCATGCTGGGATCGACGGGACGGGCTGGGTTCGAGAATCTGTCGAGCGGGCGCCGCTGACCGAGGTGGGGCAGATTTTCCGGATGGACATGTATCACGCCGGCCATCCAGACGGTGACTACCAGGTAGTCAACAAGGTCCAGGTGCTCGACCCGCCGCGAGCCATCGGCTGGCTGACGGGGACGGAGAAGGGCGACGGTCAACTGGAGTTCGGCGGCTGGATCTGGCGTTACGACCTGGTGCCGCTCGGCCCGTCCAAGACTGAGGTCACGCTCACCTACGATTGGTCGGCGGTGCCGCAGTTCAGGCGGGAGTACATCCAGTTCCCGCCGTTCGGCCCTGAGCATCTCACTAACTCGCTGCACCACCTGGCCGAGCTTGCCGCGCCGACATCCCGGGATTGAACGCCCGGACCGCGCCAGCCCAGATGACATTATACGATCTTGAAATGGCCGTGCGAAAGGACAGACCGGTCTATGGAGCTGCGATCATCGCTGGCCGCGCGGGGAATTGCTGTTGCTGTGCTCGCTACGGTCGTCGTGGGCTGCACCGCGACCAAGACGGTCCATCCGCCGGTTCCACGGCCGTTGCCGACCTCCACGATCACCTCGGCTGCTGAACTCATCTCGCGAGCCTTCGAGCACGAATGCGCCCAGTTCAGCACGACGTACAGCGCGATGGTGGCTGACGCGAACGGCACGCACACCACGGACGATCTCATCACGCTGATGGCGAAACACGGCGGCGGCTGGCAGCACGCCTTTTCTGCGGCGTCTCAGGCTGGCAGCGGGCCCGGCGTCCCGGCCGGCCCCAATATCGCGCGGACGCTAGCGGCCGAGATTGCGCGTGACAAGGTCGACCTCAGCAAGGTCAGGGCCGACATCGGCCGCGACAGCTTCGGCAAGATCAGCCAGGCATGGAATCGCGCCTTCACTGACTTGGCAGCTACGCAATCGCAATGCTGATCACACCAACGCCGTCCCAACGCTGTTGCCGACGACCAGAATCCTCCCTGTCGTCCCTGAGTTGCTGCTCCAACGACAACAGCGGGCCGGCGTTGCGGGTCAAAAAGGAACCCGCATCGCGTCCAGGGCACGAGATAGGCTCTTCGGATTACCGTGAGATCTCCCCCTTCATGGCGAATGGCGGCGGGCGATGTTAGAAGCTGCAGCGCAGTACCGGGCCAGCGGCTGGTGGCGTGACCAGACTTTTCTCGACGACCTGCGGCGCAACGCGCGTGACACGCCGAGCAGGGCGGCCGTGGTCGCTTACCGGGTGCACGAGGGGACGTCCAGCGAAGTCGACTATGCCGAACTTGCCGGGCTCACTGGTAAGTTCGCTGCGTCGCTGCTCAGCCTCGGCGTCAGACGCGGCGATACGGTCGCGGTGCAATTGCCGAGCAGGCTGGAGACGCTGCCTATAGCACTAGCCTGCGCGCAGGTCGGTGCCCGGTTCTGCCCGCTGATGACGATCTACCGGCGTTACGAAATGTCGCACATGCTGCGCCTGACCGGAGCCCGTGTGTGCATAACAGTGACCGAGTGGGACGGTGCGAGGCTCGCTGAGATCGTGACCGGACTGCTCGGCGAGCTGCCCGAACTCGAACATGTCATTGTGGCGGGCGCGGATCGCCCGGCGGGAACTCTGAGCTTCGCCGAATATTTCCCGACGACCCCGGCCAGCCAGGGCCAGTCACCGGATGCCAGCTCCGCGAGCGAGGCCGAAGCCGATTTCGGTGATCTCGCGCTCGGCCCAGACGAGCCCTTCCTCATCCTGTTCACCTCCGGCACGACGGGCGAGGCGAAAGGCGTGCTGCACAGCCAGAACACGCTGTACGCGGGAATCAGCGCCTACGTCGACGTGCTTGGCATGGACAGCTCGGTGATCAGCTTCGTGTCGCACGCGGCCACTCACTACACCGGTTTCGTGCAGGGTCTGCTGATCCCGGTCATGCTGGGCTGCACCGCGGTACTGCAGGACGCCTGGGATCCCGATCACGGCCTCGAGCTCATCCGGCGCCACGGCGTCACGACGTTCTACGGCTCGCCGCCCTACTTGCTCAAGCTGCTCGCGGCGCAACGGTCCGATCCGCGTGATGTCAGCACGCTCGGCACGGTAATCACCGGCTCGGCACCGGTGCCGCCGCACATTGTCGATGAGGTCCGCGAGCTTCTCGGCGCGCCGCTGTTCGCGCTCTGGGGCATGTCCGAAAACGGCCCGGTGACGATGACGCGGCGGGACGACCCCGCCGACTGGGCGGCGCACAGCGACGGCCGGCCCATCGACTGCATGCAGATACGCATCGAAACCGCCGCCGTTCCCGGCAATTCAGACGGCTCGGGCAAGCTGTGGGTCCGCGGGGCCTGCCAGTGTCTTGGCTATTTCAAGCGCGAGGAGGATTACGCCGCCTTTCTCGACGCCGACGGCTGGTTCGATACCGGTGACCTGGCGCGGCCCGACGGCCGTGGCGGCATGCGAATCACCGGCCGTGTCAAGGACATCGTGATAAACCGCGGCTTCAACGTGCCAGTCGCAGAGATCGAGGGCATCCTTGGCAGGCAGCCGCAGATCAAGGAAGTCGCCGTGATCGGCCTGCCCGACCAGAACCTTGATGAGGTCATCTGCGCCGTGATCGTACCCGCCGGCCGGCCGCCGTCGCTCGATGAACTGAACGAGTACCTGGCCGAGACCGGCGTGACGCACCGGTTCTGGCCGCAACGCGTGCAGATCGTCGACGAACTGCCGAGGACCATCACAGGCAAAGTCAGGAAGATCGAACTGCGGCAGCGCTTCGGCGCGGATCGCAGCGCGTTACCGGCGCGATGAGCGGCTGCAGGTGTCGGCGACCGCCGCAGACTTCAACGACGAGAACGCGCCGCAGCGATTCCTGCCGCCAATTGCATTCCCTTACGGCGAGGCCCACGAATCCGAAGTTCAGTACCTCTTCGGAGTTTCCAACGCCACTTACCTGGCGGCCGACCATGAGGCATTGTCGCTGGTCCTCGCCCAAGCCGTGGTGCAGACTGACTTCCGGTCCGAGCACCAGTGTGCGTTCTAGGCAGCCTCCGAAGGCTTGAAGGCTAGCCGCACAGTCATTCGACCGATGTCCGACCGGCCGGTACCAAAATCGAGCCGATAGCTCAAACGAGCAAGGGACATTGAAATGCCCGACACGAAGCGCTTTCTCACAGGTTCGTTCGCGCCGGCGACCGAGGAAGTCACGACGTACGCCCTGCCGGTCTCTGGCCGACTGCCTGCCGAGCTGAACGGCCGGTACCTGCGCAACGGCCCGAACCCACTAGGCCTGGACGACCCCAACTACCACTGGTTCATGGGCGCGGGCATGGTGCACGGCGTGCGACTGCGGGACGGTAAAGCCGAGTGGTACCGCAATCGCTGGGTCCGCTCCAAGGTTGTGGCGGAAGCCCACGCCGAGCAGTGGGCTGGCGGCCCGGTGCACAAGAACATGGACTTCGCCGCGAACACCCACATCATCGCGCACGCCGGTCGCACCCTGGCCACCGTCGAGGCCGGGCCGCTGCCGTACGAGCTCACCTATGAACTCGACACGATCGGCCCGTACGACTTCGGCGGGACGCTGCCCGGCGGCTTCGCCGCGCACACCAAGCTCGATCACCACACCGGCGAACTCCACGCCATCGCGTACTTCTGGGCCTGGGATCACGTGCAGCACGTCGTCGTCGACGCGGCGGGCAAAGTCTGCCGCACTACCGACGTAGCCGTTCCAGACGGCCCGATGATGCATGACTTCGCGCTCACACCCACCTACGTGGTGCTGCTGGACCTGCCGGTAACTTTCAGCCTGAACGCGGTCATCGCGGGCAAGGAACTGCCTTACGTCTGGAACCCCGCGCATCAAGCCCGCGTCGGCCTGCTGCCGCGCGATGGCAGCGGTGACGTCACCTGGATCGAGATTGACCCGTGCTGGGTCTTCCACTGCCTCAACGCCTATGACGACAACGGCAAGGTGGTGGTCGACCTGTGCCAGTACGCCGGCTCCTTCGAAGTCTCCACGCTCTGGACGGACCACGGGCCAGTCACCCTGGACCGGTGGACCATCGACCCGGCCATCGGCAAGGTCGCGCAGCATCGACTCGACGACCGCGGGCAGGAATTCCCCAGGGTTGATGACCGGATCGTCTCTCGGCCACACCGCTACGGCTACAGCGCCGTCATCGGCGATGTCAACCGGGCCATCACGCCGGCTGGCGATTTCGCCGACGACGCGTTCAGCAACGCGCTGCTGCGGCACGACCTGATGGCCGGCACCGTACAGACGCGCGAGTTCGGCCCGGGCGCCACGGTCGGGGAAGCAACGTTCGCGCCGTCATCACCCGATGCTGCCGAGGACGACGGGTATGCGATGGCGTTCGTCCACAACCCCGAGCGCGGTGCCTCCGACCTGGTGATCCTCGCCGCGCAGGATTTCACTGGCGAGCCAGTGGCGACCGTCCACCTGCCCGCGCGGATACCACTCGGATTCCACGGCAGCTGGATCCCGAGCACCTGACCCACGCCGAGTCTCGCGGTAATCGACAAGAGCGAGGAGGCACGTAAGACGGGTTTGACGCTGCGGGACGCTGTGCTCGCGCTCGTCGGCAACCCAGCGGCAGGCTTGGCGGCGAAGCTGGCCGGTATAGACCCGTTACGTTAACTGACGCGCTGATCGACTCGTAACCCCGCCCGACCCAGGCCCCGCGCCGGACGCGGAAACCGGCTATCCGGTGCGGCCGGGACCCACGCTACCCACTGCCGGTCCGCGCGCAGCTTGGGGCCCACGCTGCTGCCATAGCGACAGCCGGGGGCCCACGCTGCGCCCCGCCTCGCGTCCAGGGCGCCGATTCCACTGTGACGTCTCCTCGCGGAACGCGGGCATCGACTGGGTGACACTGCCCAGCACCGTCGGTGCGTAGATCTGCGGGAAGTTCCACGGGCTGATCACGCCGACTACGCCGAGTGGCAGCCGCTGCGCGATCGACTCGCGGCCAGGCTCGGCGGTCGGGAGCAGGTAACCCCATGGCTGCGTCGGCAAGCCGGCCGCCTCCCACAGCTCGCCCAGCACGAGACCGACCTCGAAGGCAGCCTTGCCAGGCACCGCCCCGCCCTCGCGGACCAGCCAGGTCTCGAAGTCGGACCTGTTGTCCTCGAGAACCTTCGCGACGTTCCTGATCAGAGCCGCTCACTCGTGACCCGGCGTAGCCGCCCAGGCGGGCTGCGCGGCCTTCGCCTGCTCGGCCGCTGCCGCGACGTCGCTCGCTCGCGCTGGGGGGTCCACGACATGCCGCACCTCACCAGAACCTTCCGCGCGCGGTACGGCATCTCACCATCGGAAGCCAGGAACAAACGCTAGCCCTAGCCGGTCAGGGCGGTGGTCTAGCCCCAGATCGCCAGGTCAGCTTCGTTGCCCTCGGGATCGGCGAGCGTCCACCAGCCAGGCGCGTGGGCGTCGATGACGATCCGGCCGCCGACCGCGAGCGCGGCGTCAATCCGGGCCTGCACCTGGTCGTGCGGCACGTAGATGTCGATGTGGAAGCGGTTGCGCCCGGTCCGCGGCGACTCCATCTGCTGGAACCAGAACGTCGGCCCCTGACGGTGCACGTCAAGCAGGTCCTCATCGCCGGCTTCGCCGTAGCCGAGCACCGCCTGCCAGAACGGCCGGACCTTGGCGATGTCCAGGGCGTCGATCGCGACCTGCACGTGCTGCACGGCCGCCGAATCGGCCGGCGCCGACAGACGGGCCGCGGCGGCCGAGATCTCCCTGGCCAGGTCGGCGTCCCGGCTGGTGAGGCCCCGGATCTCGGCCGTGCTCAGCCGGACGGTCACGTACTCGGGCCGCACATCGAGGTCAGGGTCGCGGCCGGAAGCGGCCGCCAGTTCGCCGATCGCTGCGACCAGGGCCAGCCCGGCGGCGAACGAGCCGGTAACGAAGCGGGCCGCCGCATACCCGGCGCCCCACAGCACCCGCCAGTCAGTGACGCCGGGGAAGGCCGAGAATTGCGCGGCAGTCAGCCGGCCGCCCTTGTTATCACTCGCGGAAAGCTCGGTATCGGTCATGGCTGCCACAGTAGGGTCCATGGCGGACGATCGGCTTCCGGAATCGACCGGGGTGTGAGGATTCCTGGTCAGTGAGGATTGCCGGTCAATCGGGCATAGCCTAAGCCGGTGAGTGGCGAGCGTACCGGCGGCGTGTTGATCACGGGCGTCTACGGGTCGGGCAAGAGCTCAGTCGCCGCGGAACTCGCGTTCGTCCTGGAGCAGCGCGGGGAGCCGTACGCACTGCTCCCCGAGCGAACTGCGTGCGACCCAGGACGCCGTCGAGGTGCCGCTGTCCGTTGTGCGGCTGACCGTTCCCCTAGAGCAGATCGAGCAACGCTTGGCCAGCGACGTGACCACCGGCCGCCGCGACGACCTGCGCGCCGCCGCCGAGTCGCTCGCAACCCAGGAAGGCTCCGGCCTGGAGGATCTGGCCATCAGCAACGACCAGCCCGTCACATCCGTCGCCAAGCAGATCCTGGCCTTCCTGGGCTGGGAGCCGGACTACAGCGTTGGGCAGTGGGTGCCTTTCTTTTGAAGTGAGGGACAGCAACGTCGTCGCGACGTTGTCGCCGGCGGCCAGGATCGAACCGCGACGTCGTCCCTGAGTTGCTGTCCCACGGGCTGTTGCGGGATTGGGTGGCGGGGCGGGGCGGTGGCGGGCTTGGGTTTGGGCTTGTTTCGGGGCGGTGGGTGGCTGGGGCCAGGGGCCGGGTGTGGCCGGGCTGGTTCAGAGGGCGGTGAGTGCCTGGGTGGTGAGCTGGCCGGCGCTGATGGCGGTCAGGAGGTTGTGGACGCTGGTGATGAGGTTCCATTCGGCGGTGACTTTGGGTGTGCCGCGGAGGCTGAACTGGCGGAAGCCGAGGTTGTGCTTGATGTTGCCGTGGGGGGTTTCGGCGATGTGGCCGCGCTGGCGGTAGGCGGTGATGCCTTCGGGGGTTTTGAGGCGTTCGGCCATGGCGGCGGTGGCGGGGCCGTCGGGTTCGCCGGGCCCGGCGGGGGCGCCGGGGTCGCGGGCGGCGTGTTCGAGGTCGCGGTGCTTGCCGACGGCGATGAGCCGGTCCGGTCCGGGGCAGGTCATGTTGTGCTCGGATTTGTAGCCGGCGTCGGTGAGGAACAGGCGGATGAGGCACCGGCCGCAGGTGCCGCACGTGCAGCCGGTGCTGTCGCTGCTGCTGGTGGCGGGTGCGGCGGTGCCGGTGCTGCCGGTGCCGGGTGCTGCGGCGGTGCTGCCGGTGCCGGGTGCGGTGGTGCCGCATGTGCAGCTGGTGCCGGGTGCGGCGGTGCTGGTGGTGTCGCTGCTGGTGGTGTCGGGTGCGGTGGTGGCGGGGGGCTGGCGGGCGGCGATGTATTCGGCGGCGGCTTCTGCCTTGGCGGCCATGGGCTCGAACCAGGTGACGTCGCCGGGGGTGCCGGTGACTTCGGTGGCGATGATCAGGCCGTCTTCGCTGGTGACGTTCTGGGTGTTGTAGCCCTGGATGAACCCGCCGCCGCGGACGGGCATGAGCCGGGAGTCAGGGTCGGTGATGTTCCGGGACCGGGTTGCGCGCTGGGCGTCGCGGGCGGCCTGGCGGGCGGCGTCCCGGTCGCGGGCGGCGTCCCGTTCGGCTTCGGCTTCCCGGACCCGGCAGTACCCGGCGGCCGGGGCCGGGGGCGGGCCGGTCATCTTCTTCTGCCCGGCGGCGGCGCGGGCGGCCTGGCGGGCGTGCCAGTCATCGATCCTGGCCTGCTGCCTGGCGATCTCGGCATCGACTTTCTCCTGCGCCAGCCCGGCCTCGGACCCGGCCGGGGCGCGGCCGGTCGGCTGCCCGGCCGCTTTGCGCTCCCGGAACGTCCCGGTCTTGGCGGCCTGCTCCTCCCGCTCGGCTTTCTCCCCGGCCTCGGCTTCGGCTTCCATCTCGGCCAGCGCCCGGGCTATCCGCCCGGCCCTGGCCTTCCGGCCGGCCCGCGACTGCGGGCTGGCCACCTGCCCGGGCACCTCGTCGCCGCGCCGCCCGGCCCCGTACGCCGCGTCCTCGGCCGCGTCGGCGGCCGCGTGCTCGGCCACCGTCTCGGCGGCCAGGTCCCGCAGCCGGGCCAGCGACCGGTTCGCCGACTTCGACGCGGAAGCGGCGACCTTGGTGCCGTCCAGGGCCACCACGCCCAGCTTGCCCATGCCCAGCCGCGCGCACAAACCCAGCACCTCAGCGAACAGCCCGGCCATCGCCGTCCCGGCCTGCGCCCGGAACCGGGCGATCGTCACGTGATCCGGGTGGTTCCCCGCGCAGATCACCATGAACGCCGCGT
The DNA here is from genome assembly GCA_963769145.1 of uncultured Actinomycetota bacterium. Taxonomy (GTDB): domain Bacteria; phylum Actinomycetota; class Actinomycetes; order Streptosporangiales; family Streptosporangiaceae; genus Chersky-822. The sequence goes on along the minus strand of CAVYKS010000004.1, from coordinate 48,301 downwards.
CGGTCTGGCACAGCTGCTCGATCCGCCGCGACGACGTCACCCGGTTCGCGTACGCCCACACCAGCAGCGTCACCAGCATGTCCGGGTCATACCCCGCCGCCCCCGCCCCGCCGGTCCGCCGGAACGCGTGGAACGCGCTGGTGTCCAGGTGGTCCGTCACCACGGTGATCACCAGCCAGACCGGATGATCGGCCGCAAGCCAGTCCCGCCGGTCCGGCGGCAGCAGGTACAGCTGGTCCCGCGGCACTTCCCGGTACCCTTTCGCCATACCATAATTATGACAGATAACCACGAACACGCACAAAAGACACACCGCGTACCCGCGCCCGATTCTGCAACAGCCCGCCCAACGACAACAGCGGGTCGGCGTTGCGGTTCAAAAGGCAGTCAGCAGCAACTCAGGGACGACGTCGCGGTCAGCACCCGGCTCAGCACGATCAACTGCGCCTGGAGTGAACGTCAGGTCGTCCGGATGAGTGCTGTGACGGAAAGGGCCACCTGATCATGGCGCCTTCGCGGCACCGGCACGGTGCCGCGCCAGCGACACTAGGGCTCACTCCAAAAGAAATGCACCCTTAGGCAGTTGCTGTAGTCGGCAGCCGCTGAGATGACAAGCGCACCACGATCGCAGCGTTCCTACGTCCTCGGCTTGGCGGCCTGACCGCCCTCCAGCGCGTGCGGGTGGCGCAGCACCGCACTGGACGCGCCCGCCATCCCAAGGCGCGCGTAGTACGGAACCAGCGCCGCGTCGCAGACAAGGTCGACCGAGTAGAACCGATCTGTGCCCTCCAGGATTAAGCGCATCAACTCAGCGCCGACACCTCGGCTCTGATACCCAGGCAGCACCTCCAGCCACGGGACGAAGGCCGTCAGCACGCCGTCACTGATCATGTTCACAAAGCCCGCGACCCGGCCCGGCGCATCATCAATGGCCACCACGGACCGGTAGCTGCCACGCAGTACCGCGAGGTGCTGGGCGGCCGAGGGACGCCGGGGCCAGCCGACGAAGAACCCGGCCAGCATGTCATCCCGGATACCCGACATATCGTCGGTGTAGTTGATCATGCCTCAGTCTCGCAGGATGTCACTAACGGACGCTCACGCTGTCGACAAGCTCGGCCAGAAACGTTCGCTGTCAGGCTGGTCCATATCTGCCATGATGCCCCGGCCCGGACCACAACGCGGTAATCCGGCCGGAGGCGCGATGATCGGGGCGGCACCCTGGCGGCCTGCCAGGTAGCGCTTGCGCAGCGCCCGAACCTGCTCGGTGAGCGGGTCTTCCGGCCCTAGCGACTGCTCGCAGTCGTGAAGCGCGCGATCGAACTGCGCACTCGCCCGCTTGAGCAAGCCGGCTGAGTGGTACGCGTGAGCTAGATTCGCGCGCGCGGTCAGGGTTTCCCAGTGCCCGGGACCAAGGATCTGCTCGCAGTCAGTGAGCGTGGCCTCGCCGAGCTTGATTGCCTCTGGCAACCGCTTGGCCTTGTGCCAGGCCGCGGCTAGCTTCCACCTGGCGCGGAGGGTATCGGGATGACCAGGGCCGCGGATCTTTTCGACGTCAGCGACCTCGCCTTCATAGAGCGGGACCGCCTCCTTGAGCCTGCCGCCTTGGCAGTACATGGCGGCTAGATTCGCCCGGGCCGCAAGCGTGTCCGCGGGCTCAACTCCAGGGACGCGCTTGCTGTCCGCGACAGCCCGCTCAAGCTCCGCGACCGCCACATCGGTCTGTCCGGCCTGGTAGTAGGCGATCGCCAGCTTCTCCCGCGCAGCGATCGTGTCCGGGTGAGCGGCGCCCGCAGCGCCCTCGATCTGCACGAGCGCGTCCTGGTAGAGCAGGATCGCGTCTCTTGCCTGGTTCGCCCGGCGATACGCATCCGCCAGGTGATACCTCGCAACGCTGGTCTGGGGGTGCATGAGGCCGATCGTCTGCTCGCGTATGGCGAGGCAACGCTCAAGCGCGCCGATCGCTTCGGGATATCGCCCGGCCTCGACGTAGGCGCAGCCGAGTTCGTCCAGGCTCTCGGTGGTCTGCGGGTGGGCCTGCCCGAGTACAAGTTCGCTATCGGCCACGACCCGCTCGCCCATCAAGATCGCGTCGCCGAGACGGCCCTCGGCATGGAGGGCCATGGCCAGGCTCGCTCGTGCGGTGATCGCCTGCGGATGGTTCAGCCCTGCCACCTGGTCGATGTCGGCGACGAGTTGCTCGCGCAGGCTGGTGGCCTCGTCGAAGTGACCCGCTGCTGTCGCGGCGCTGGCCAGCCGCTCACGAAGTTCCATGGTCAGCGGCGAGCGCGCACCGAAGTACTCGGCGGAGCGCGCGGTCAGGTCACGCCAGTAGCCGAAAGCGGTCTCGGGCATCTGAGCGTCGTCCAGACTCTGGCCGACGCGAACAAGAAGCGGGTGGCAGCCCCGGTCCCACAACGCGAGGTCGTCGCATCGCCTGAGGTTGACGGCGCAGTCGCGCAGCGCTTGCTCCAGACCGGGCTGGGCGGGCGGGGGCGACTGGGCGGGCGGGGGCGACTGGGCGGGCGGGCGCGGCTGGGCGGGCGGGCGCGGCTGGGCGGGCGGGCGCGGCTGGGCGGGCGGGGCCGAGCGGTCGGGCGGGGCGGGCTGACCGGCCATTGCGACGCGCTGCGGCCAGCATTCGTAAATCGCGTCGGCTGCGGCCGCAACGGTCTGGCGAAGCTCCGTCGGCGTCATGACCTGCCGGATCGAGAACTGCAGCGCCGCTGGCATCCATACTGTGCGGGCCTCGTCATCCGGTTCGATCGTGACCAGGCCGAGCCGTTGCAGGTTCCCGAACGCGGCCCGCAGGTCCCCCTGGTCGCCACGGGTCACCGAGCGCCGACCAGTGACGTAGGCGCAGGCCGGCGCGCTGGTAAGGACAGCGCCAGGTATCCAGGTCGGACCTAGCACCGCGGCCAGCTTGACCGCGGGCCAGGCCAGTTGGGTTGGGGCGAACTGCCTGGCCCGGTCGACCGCCAGCATCCACGACGGCGCCAGCGGGTCGCTAGCGATCCCGTTGGCCCAGTCGCGGATGTACCGCTCCCGGGCAAGCCGGTACTGCCGGCAATCCTGCCCACTGTCGTGCAGATAGGCCACGGCGAGGGCGAGGCCGATCGGAAGGCACTCCAGGGCGATGGCCAGATCGAGCGAACCCGCGGCCTGATAGGGATCGTCATTAAGCCTGGCGGACATGTAGTCCAGGGCCTCGCGCTGGCTGAACGCGGGTACGGCGATCGCTAGCTGCGGAGGCGCGGCAGCCCCAGCAGTCCCGGCCGGCGTAGTTGGCTTCGGACGGAGCCCGGCCAGCCTGGTCGTCACCAGCACTTGACCGCTCGGGCCGTACGGCCATAGGCCTTCCGCGTCGGCTGGGTCGGCCAAGCCGTCGAGCACGATGAGCCAGCGCCTGCCGGTGCCCGCCAGCCACGCCAGGAACCGGACGGCGCTTGACTCCGGTCGGCCGGGCTGCGCCGCGACCTTGATGTCAGCGAGCGCGCCGGCATAACCGGAGATGATACTGTCGCGGCTGCCCGCGTCCACCCACACCAGCAGGTCAAGTTCGCCCGCGGTCCACAGCCTGGTCGCGAACGCGGCGGCAAGCTGCGTCTTTCCCGTCCCAGAGCGGCGCGCGGCCGACGCCCTAGGATCGCCGTCCGGGCCCAAGATCACGGTCAGGCCGGGATGCAGGGCATCGTCTAGTCCCTGACCGGACTCCGGCCGCCGCGCATAAGCGTCGCCAAGGAACGGCACGACGCCGGTCAGGACCGGCCAGGTCCGTGACTGAGGCGGCAAATAGGCCACGGCGCGCTCACTCATCGAGCGCCTCCAGGTCCAGCATCGTCTCGTCAGCCTGGGCGCGGATCGCGAAAACGGTCAGCAAGGCGGCCGCGAGCGCGGCAGCGCCGCACAGGAGGAACCCGAATGAATAAGAGCGGCTAAGCGCGTCGAACGCGATGTTCTGCAACGGGTTGAACGGCACCACCTGGCCGCTAGGCAGCGTCACGGTCGCGGGCACCGCGTTCGCGCCCAGCGGTCCGGACCCGACCGCGTGCACGGCGCCGAGGACGGCCGGCCGTTGGGCGGCCGGGACATGAGCCGGGGAGGCGACGAACGCCGACAGGGCATGCCTCAGCGCGGCACTGGCGGCGAGCTTTTGCCTGATGGTGGCTGCCGCCTGGCTGAGCGCTACCGCGCCGATGACCGCCGGGCCCAGCGTGAAGCCGAAGTCGCGAAGCATGTTCGTGGTACCGCTCGCCATGCCGGCCAGGTGAGTGGGCGGCGTATTGACGGCGACCGCGGTTAGCGCGGACAGCGCCAGCGCGAACCCGAGTCCCACGAGGACGAACGGGGCGATGACCGGGATCAGTGACAGGTCGGCAGCGGGAACGGCGGCCAGCCAGAAAGCGCCAACGGCCATAAGGACGAGCCCGCCGCAGAGCGGCCACTTGGGACTGCGCCGTTCCAGCAAGCGGATCGTGACCGGCAACTCGACCAGGGCCAGGCCGTTCAAGAACACAAACGCGGTGGCGGTCTTCAGCGGGCTGAAGCCCTGAATCGCCGACAACCTGATGCTCGTCGAATAGGCCGTGCCGAGGAAGGCGAACATGCCAACGATCGTGATCACCGAAGCCACCGCGAAATTCCGGTTATGGAAGAAATCAAGGCGCAGTAGCGGAGCCTCCGATCGCCGCTCCACCAGGACGAACAACAACAAGAAGACGCCCGCGGTCGTGAACCCGGCGAGTACCTGCCAGTTTCGCCAGCCGCTGGTCGGGCCTTGGACGACGGCGTAGAGCAACGCGAAGAGCCCCACGGCGATCGTCGCCTGGCCAGGCCAGTCAAGGGACCGGCCTTCCGGTGACGACGAGTCCCTGGCCGCGAAGATCGAGACTACGGCGCTGATCACGCCGAGGGCCAGCACGACCAGGATCGCCCACTTCCAGCCAGCCAGCGGGTCGGCGCCGAACCGCCGCCTGGCGGCCAGGCCACCCAGGATCGGCGAGGCGACGTTTCCGATCGAGAGCGCCGCCGCCCAGATCGAGACCGAGCGGGCCCGGTCGCGTGCGGTGTGGGTGCCAGCGACGACCATAGCCAGGCTGGTCGGGAAAATGGCCGCCGCGCCTATTCCGGCTAGTGCCCCGCCGGTCCACAGCACCAGCATCCTGGTGCTGGTCGGCAGTGAGGTTCCGGGAGTCAGCACCGCTATGGACTCGCCGACCGCGAGCACCACCGCGCCGATCACCAGCAGCCGTTTTCGGCCGAACAGGTCGCCGAGCACCCCGAAACTCAGCTCAAGAACGCAGACCGGCACCAAGAACGCGTCGGATATCCAGGTGAGCTGGGCTGAACTAGTCCCGAGATCCTGCTGGAATAGGCCGTTGAGAACGGCCGGGATGGCGAGCGCCATCTGCGCCACGCAGACCGCGATGACTGCGGCTATGAGAGTGCCAGGCCGTAGAACATAGATCCCGGTGGGAATATATGTCCGCTTCTTAGCAGTTTTGAGAGCCTCCATGCAGTGTCTCCAGCATCAGGGCGTTTCGAATCCTCCGCGTGGAGCTAGATGCTGGCACGACGCTGCCTCGATGTACAGGTTTGCTATCGATTGGTTACCCAACGACAGCATCGGCGCAGAAAGTTACTCTGCGAGCAGCGCGAGCAGGCTGTCGTGATCCTCACGGCGGCCAGGCAGCCCTCAAGATGGGCAACGGGCCCGGCCCTGAGCTTGAGCCGCGCGTCGTGCAATGTCATGTATAGCGCACCTCGGCTGGAGCACATCCGCTCGGCGAAGACGTCGATGGGCGCCACTGCGACATCCCGGTCTGAGCCCGGGCTTGCTGAGCCGGATTACCCAGGTCTCGGACCGGGCTAACGACGAGGCGCCATCCGCGGCCGGGCCCGTTTCACGTGATCGCCTCGTCACTAGCCAAGCGTGCCGACCGGCGGCAGGTACGCTGCGCTCACACGAAACTCGCACGTTATTCGCATGCTGACGCCAGGATGAGGTGATCCGATGATCGCGACGGTGCTGGCCCGGGGGGCGACCCCCGGAACCCCCGCGGTGCTGGCCCGGGGGGCGACCCCCGGAACCCCCGCGGTGCTGGCCCGGGGGGCGACCCCCGGAACCCCCGCGGTGCTGGCCCGGGGGGCGACCCCCGGAACCCCCGCTACCGGGGCGAGGAGCAGGGCATTGCGCGATCCGATCGCGGACCACCCGCGTGATCAGGGTGAACTGCTGGTTGTCGACGATGAGCCCTTCCTGCGTGACGCCGTCGCGGCCTCGTTGCGGTTCCTCGGTTTTGACGTCACCGCCGCCGAGACCGGCACCCAGGCGCTGCGACTGGCTCGAGACCATTCGTTCGATCTGATGGTTCTCGACGTGATGCTGCCCGACACCGACGGTTTCGAAATAGTGAGAAGGCTGCGCGGCGAAGGCAACAGGGTCCCGGTCATCTTCCTGACCGCCAGGGACACCCAGGCCGACAAGGTCACCGGGCTGACCCTTGGCGGCGACGACTACGTGACCAAGCCGTTCGGCCTTGAGGAACTGGCGGCCAGGGTGCGCTCGGTGTTGCGCCGGACCCGGCCGATGGCCGACTCGATGGCCGTACTCACGTTCTCCGACATCGAGCTTGACCAGGACAGCTACGAGGTGTGGCGGCACGGCGAGGCGATCGAGCTGTCGCCGACCGAGTTCCGCCTGCTGCGCTTCCTGATGCTAAACGCTGGCCGGGTGCTGACCAGGGCGGAACTGCTCGACCACGTGTGGGACTACGATTTCGGCGGGTCGAGCACGGTGGTCGCGACGTACGTCGCCTACCTGCGGCGGAAACTGGCCCTGCACGGACCCGACGTGATCCACACCCAGCGTGGCGTCGGGTACAGCCTGCGCCTGCCGCGGGCCGGGGATCTGGTGGCCGCGGATGAGGCTTAAGGTACCTGGCCGGGCGCCGCTGCGAACCCGGGTGCTGGCCGGGGTGCTGCTGGTGACGCTCGGCGCGCTGGTCGGGTTCGACTTCGCGGCTACGTCCGCGCTCCGCCGGTATCTCTATGCCCAGACCGACACGCAACTGGCGGGCGTGCTCAGTCTGTACCGGCGACCCCTCACGATCGACATCTCCGTCCATACGCGCCCTAACTGGCTCCAGGTCAATCCCAAGACCGCCCATGTCCAAGCTGTTCGATCGGGCGGAATCTCGGTGATCGGTCCGCCCCTGCTGCTCAGGCCGGGCTTGATTGACCAGTACTTCGTCGAGCTCTATACGTCCAAAGGGCCAAAGCTGATCCTGGGCGGCAACCCCGACTTGCGCCCGCGGATCCCCGCCAACCTGCCCCGTCTGGCCATCCGCCAGCGGCCGCAAACTGTGGCGAGCGTGAACGGCCGCGCGCAGCTTCGGCTGCTGCCCGCACGACTGGGCGGAGGCACGCTGCTCGTCACCACAAGCCTCGCCGCCCAGCAGAAGACCGCCGACCGGATCGAGCTCATCCTCATCATGGGCTCGTCGTGCGCGGCCCTGCTGGTCGCGTTCGGGGTCGCGTTCGTCCTGCGCCGTGGCATGCGGCCGATCGAGACGATGGCAACCGAGGCCGACCGGATCACCGCGGGCGACCTTACCGACCGGGTCTACCAGGGGGACTCAAGTACCGAGGTCGGCCGGCTCGGCGCCGCGCTGAACGGGATGCTCACCAGGATCGAGACCTCGGTGCGCGAACGCGAAGCCAGTCAGGAACTGACCAACCGGTTCTTCGCCGACGCCAGCCATGAGCTGCGCACGCCGCTCGCTTCGCTGCGCGCCAACGCCGAGCTTTACCAGCAGGGGGCGCTGACCGAGCGAGTTGAGGTTGACGAGGCGATGCGCCGCATCGTGCTCGAGTCGCAGCGGATGAGCGCGCTGGTCGACGACATGCTGCGGCTGGCCAGGCTCGACCAGCATCCCGCCCAGCAACATGAGCCGGTCGATCTCACCGCGCTTGTCACCGAGTGCATCGGTCAGGCCAGGCTCGCCGATCCGCGCCGGACCTGGCAGGCCGACATCGCGCCCGACCTGGCGGCGACCGGCGACGTCGAGCAGCTTCGTCGGGCGATCACCAACCTGCTCGGCAACGTGCGGACCCATACGCCGGACGGCACCGCCGCGACCGTCAGCGCCAGCCGCGTCAACGGCTCGGTCAAGATCGGGGTCAGCGACGACGGCCCCGGGGTCCCGGCCGAGCAGTTGCCGCGGATCTTCGACCGCTTCTATCGAGGCGCGACCCCGTCACCGCGACCGGGCGCTGGCCTCGGGCTGGCCATCGTGGCCGCGGTAGCGACCGCCCATGACGGCACCGCCGAGGCGAGGCTGAACCGCCCGCAAGGGCTCAGCGTCACGGTGACATTGCCGTCGGCGCACTCGTAAGGCTAGCTAGACTGCCGGCGTGACCGACTGGCCCGCGATCATCGATGCCGATTTCGCCGTCCCGGCCGACGCCGTACTGGCCGACCTGGTCGACGAGCTCACCGACGCGTTGTGCTCGCCCGATCCGGTCCGCAGGGACGACCAGGCCTATCCGGTGCTCGGCACCTGGATCCTCGCCGGACACCTGGACGACCAGATGGCCGCGCTCGGGATGCGGGTGATCGGGCTATTCGACCACCCTGAGATTCAGGCCAGGACGTTCGCCGCGCTGATTCTGGCCTCATGGTTCGCCGCGACTGGGCCGCGAGGACCTGACCGGGCTGCTCGACGTGGCCTGCTCGCGACTGCTCTATGACACCACGTACGTGTTCGCCCACTCCGAAGACGATCGCCTGGCCCTGAGCCGGGCCCGGTTCCCGCTCCCGCCGCCAACGCCACGCGCACCTTGCGCAGTCTGTACCTGATGGCCGACCGAGGCTTCCGGCCCGACCCCGGCTTGTCCGAGACGTGTCTGCCGGCGCACCGGGCCGAGATGCTCGCCGCGATCGGCGATCTGCTGCACCTGGCGTTCCCGCACCAGATCTGAGCTATCCGGATTCGCGCATCCACCTCAGGCGCTGGGCGCGGAGTGTTGGGTAGCTCGCGGGGCGGGCGGGCCTCTAGCCTCGCAAGGTGATCGTGGTTGTAGCCGGGGTGGCCGGGAGCGGCAAGACGACGGTTGGCAGGCTCGTCGCCGGCCGGCTGGGGTGCGTGTTCGCCGATGGTGACGACTTTCACCCCGCTGCCAACGTGGCAAAGATGCACGCGGGCATACCGCTCACCGATGAGGACCGCTGGCCCTGGCTACAGGCAATCGCCGCCTGGATGGACGAACGGGCCGCGGCGGGCGAGTCGGCTGTGGTGGCGTGCTCTGTGCTGCGGCGCGCCTACCGCGAGGTGCTGCTATCGGCTGCGGCGAGGCCCCGGGTGATGTTCCTCGTCATCCCCTACGACGTCTGCGCGGCCCGGATCGAGGCGAGGCACGGGCACTTCTTCGGACGCGATCTGCTCGACAGCCAGTTCGCGGCGCTTGAACTACCGCAGCCGCCCGAGCTCGTCGACCTCGTGCCGGCCAGGGGAACCCCAGAGCAGCTCACCGAGCACATTATGGCTTTGCTGGCGCCATTCTTGGACCGCTAAATCAGCGTAAGGTCTCCCATAGCGGTCAGATCCAGCAACAAGCCCACCGAAAGGCTCACCATCAATGCGCTTTAACACGAGCGTCTATTCCAACATCATCGCCGGCGCCATAGCCGCGGTCATCTACGTAGTCATCGCGCTGGCCACCGGCGCGTCGGCCGGTTCGGCCACTGTCTGGGCCTTGGTTCTGGGCCTGGCAACGTTCGTTGTCGCGTTCCTGATCAGCCAGACGATCGTCCGCGCGAAGCGCCGCGCCCAGTAGATCGCAGCGACGCGGTGCCCGGGATTCCGGGCACCGCGTCGCCATCATCAGGTCAGCTAGCGGGCTCGCTGTAGGTGATGTTCAGGCCGGAGAACGTGGTGTTGCCAATCGAGCAGACGCCCACGACAGGCCGGCGTTGAAGCACCTGCCGCTATCGGTGTTGGACAGCGCGGTCGGGTCCCACTGGTTGAAGTAGTCCTCAGCCGTATTGTGCAATCCGTCCGGCGCGCACGCGGACGCCGGCTCCCGGCAGATCGAGGCCGCGATGGGTTGCCGAATCCACCCCTGTTTTCCCAGCTGGGTTGCCGAATCCATCGCCCGGCTGACGCCGGGGACGCGATGAATGCCCGAATCCACCGCACCGGCTGACGCCCCGGCACCCGCCACCCAACCACCCAAACCACCCAGCGCCACAGGGCGGGAACACCCCGCGACATTTACACTCCCGCGCACCAACGCCTGCCCGCGGCACCAATGGTTGCTGTAGTCCGGTGTACTGCGTCGGCCCGTTGCTGTGGTTGACGGCTCAGTCTGAGCAGCACCGCGTCCTTCGGATTGCGGGGAGCGTGTCATGGATCTGGCATTTACCGACAGTGAATTTGCTATTGCCGAAATATCCAACAATCGATTGCGAATCGGACGGCAGATCATCCGAAAAGTCACTTATAGTGAACGGCGTCACACCGCGACGCAATCGGCGAATCCGCTATGTTACGGTTCGATTACGGTCTGTATCAATTGATGATTCGATGCGCAAGAATGTCCATCGTGACCGAGACGAGAAGAGCTGGCAGGTGGCGCTGGGCCGTCGTCGTCCTTTTAATCGCGGCGCTAGCAGTCGTGATGTTTTACGCCGTGAACGCGGCGCACCTGAGTTCCTGGCTTGGCGCGGTCGCCAAGGTAGTCGCGGTCTTCTCACTGGTTCCGGCCGTGACCCTCTTGGCCGACTGGGCTGTCGTGAAGACAGATCCGGCCCGTCACAAGCACATCAAGCAAACAGAAGGTGAAGCTTCTTCGCTGGTGCAGCGCCTTGCGACCCAGGCCCGGCGCCGACGGCAGTACGCCAACCGGCACCGGACAACAACAGCGATCACAATAGTCGGCATTCCGGTACTAGTCGTTATTTCGGCTTTCTCCGTTCATCCGCCTAAAAGGATCGTCAAGCCTCCGACGCTGGCCGGACCATCCTGGACCTACACAACAGAGGCGTCGGTTGATGGAACTCCGGCAGTGGCCGGCGGATTCGTGTACGTCGGCGACGACGACGGCGTCGTTTACGCCATCAACGCCAAGACGGGCGTGCTTCGCTGGCGCTACCGGACGGGCAGCCAGGTCGATGTGAAGCCACTGATCGCGAACGGCACCGTCTACGTGGGAAATGACGGCAGCCGGTTCTACGCGATCGGCGCCCGGACCGGCGCGCTGCGCTGGGTCAAGCATCTCAGCGGGGGCATCGACTCGAACGCCGCGTTCGCGGGCGGGGTGATCTACTTCGGCGACGGCAACAACAACGTGCACGCCCTCGACGCGGCCACCGGCGATCAGGTCTGGACATATCCGACCAACGGCACCGTGAACTCCGGACCGCTCGTCCACGCCGGCATCGTCTACGTGGGCAGTGACGACAACCACGTGTATGCGCTCAGCGCGCGAACCGGAAAGGTCGTCTGGGCGACTCCGGTCGGCGGGCCGGTGGACGCCAGCCCGGTGCTCGGCGGCGGGATGCTCTATGTGAGCAGCAAAGATCACGACGTCTACGGGCTTGACGCGGTGACCGGGCAGATCGAGTGGACGCGGAGCACCGGCGGCCCGGTCTACTCAAGCCCGTTCATCTACGCGGGCGTCGTCTACGTCGGCAGCAACGACCACAAGGTCTACGCTCTCGACGCGAAGACCGGACGGGTGGTATGGACCCATCGGACTGGCGGGCGCGTGTCTTCCAGCCCGTTCGTGCGGGACGATGTCGTCTACGTGGGCAGCGAGGACGGCAACGTCTATGCGCTCAGCGCGGTCGATGGCGGACTCGTCTGGCCACCCTTCCAAACCCACGGCGTCGTGATGTCGAGCCCGGTCGAGGCGAACAAGGCGGTCTACATAGGCACGGACAACAACGAGCTGCTGGCGCTCAACACGCACTCAGGACTTCCGTAAGAACTTTGCCGAGGCGGCTATCCGCACGCCTGTCGCCACGGACCGAGATTGAGGCCCTTGCGGAGCGAGTTGAAGTGGTCCTTCGTCGCGGCCGGGCAGAACTGGGCGAGCCTTAGCTTGTACTCAATCTCGAACACGGCCTTGTGCGCGCGCACGAACTCATCCAAGCCGTAGCCGCCGTTCTGCGAGGTAAGGCACTCCGCGTACTGGAAGCACTGCTCGTTGACCGCGAAGTCGAAATAGCGCAGCAGCACGGGAATTTGCCGCAGATCGTTCTTCAGGGCCACGGCCAAGCCCAGCCGGTGGGCGGCGTTGGCCAGGAACACGTCGTACCGCAACTGGTCGCTGGCAGTCAGGTGGAAGCCGGTGTTGTTGGTGTAACCATCCACGTTGTCGAAGTCGACCGCATCAAAGCCTTTGCGTTTGCACATGGCGGCTCGCGCCCGCATGATGCGACCGAGCGCGCCGTCAATCTTGGCGATGTCCAGCCAGCGTTCGCCCGGCCATCCGCCGTCGTTCTTGCCGAGTAGCGAGCGCGGGAACTGCCCGGCGTCCGAACGCCAGTTCTCCCAGGTCCCAGCGTCGATGTAGCACACTACGCCGCGCCGGCGCAGGGAGCGGTGCAGGGCAGCGACCGTGGCCGCCGGCGTGTCGAACCCGTCGACTTCGAACATCCGCACCTTGACGAAAGGCGCCCTGGGCGTGGATGAAAGCTGGATCTGCCAGCTCCCGCGCTGCGCGGGATGCCAGCACCGATGGCAGCGGACCGGAGCGGGAAGCGAGCGACCGGCGGCTTCCCTGAGAACGCTGACGGCCGCGTAGCGGTGGCTTGTGTCGGTGCCACCTGAGGCACTCGACCCCGCCATCAGCCGCAGGAAGCCCGCAGCGACCGCGACGACAACGACAGCGGCGACCATCGCGCTGCCACGCTCGCGCGGCCGCGCGTGACGACGTGAGTCTGTCTGCGCGGATGACTCCCCAACTGGCACAATCCACCCTACTTCGCTACCTCAAATCGTCAAGGTCCATTCGGCTATTTCATTCAATCGCGATACCACGAGCCACTCAGGCATCATGCCCACAGCGGTTGGCCGACGCCAGGCAATCCTTTAGCCCGACCCTTAGCACTACGCCCTGACTTGATCGGAGTATCTTGGAATATCCAGAACAACCCGGTCCGGTCTGTGTGGTACTTAGGGGAGGCAGCAGCCGACGGCCAGGTGTCTGTCGTCGTGTGCGCGACGCGCGAACGCACACCCCACCACCGGCCATGCGCGGCCGCGACCGGTTCCATCGACCGCTCGCGCGAGGAGCCAGCCTTGATTGAGATGAGCCCGCAGGAGTGGGGTGCCAGGTACAGCGCCTACCGGGATTGGTACGAATGGCAGACCGAGCGGCTAATGACCCGGATTGCCGCCATCCTCAGTGGCGCCGAAATCGATGTCTTTAATGTGGAATCGCGCACCAAGGAAGTACAGAGCTTTATCGCGAAGATCGAGGCGCGCAACACGAAGGAAGCCAAATTCGCCGACCCGCTCCGCGAGATCACCGACCTCGTCGGCGTGCGCATCATCACGTATTACCTTGAGGATGTCGACACGGTAGGCGAGATTATCCGGAAGAATTTCCAGGTGGACAAGGCCGTCACCGTTGACAAGGCCGGCGATGAGGTGGATCGGTTCAACTATAAATCGGTGCACTACATCATCAGGATCACGCCGCCTAGCACCGATACCCGCGATTGGGGCCCGTACGCGGACGTGCGGGCCGAGATCCAGGTCCGCACGGCATTGCAGCACGCCTGGTCAGCAGTACAGCACAAGCTCGACTACAAGTCGGAAATCGCGATCCCGAAGGAACTGCAGCGGCGCCTGTTCCGGCTGGTTGCCGTCATCGAATCGGCCGACGTCGAGTTTTCCCAGCTACGCGACGATCGGAAGCGTATCGAGTCCAGCTACAAGCAAGACGTCCAGCAAGGCCTGCTGACGATACCCCTGGATGAGGCGTCGCTCACCGCGTACATCGAGGACCGCGAGACTGACGATAAGATCACCGATCTGCTGAACAACCACAGCGACGCCAATATCGGCAGGCTGGACAGCAAGCGGCTGGCCAGGGACCGCCAAGACCTGCTCAGCGTGCTGCGCTGGAGCGGGATCACGACAGTCGCTCAGTTTGACACGTACCTGACCGCTAACATCTTGTCAGCGAAGATTCCCGACGGGTTCTTCGGCGATGACCGGCGGAGCATAGAGGACGCGCTGACCGTGCTGATCTTGACCGACAAGCAAGCGGACGAGGAGACCTACGGCAGGATCTACATGCCCGACGGCTGGGAGGAGTTCCGCCAGGGCGCGGATGCCTGGCACGCGCTCAAAAATCGCCGCCGCCGGACTGCTTGATCACGCCCGTCCCAACAGCAACGTCGGGCCGACGTTGTTACCAGTGCCCGTGTAGAAATAACACGTAGGTTCTCAACCTAGCCAGCTGCTATGTGGCAGACGCTCGCTCTGCCCTGTCCCGGACAGCTTCGCCGGGCCGGCGTTGCTGCCCTGTCACGATGGTGCTGCCCTGTCACGATGCCGCTTGGCTTGAGCTGATCGCAGCCGCTGGCAGGCAGCAGCAAGGTTCCCGGGCTGTGGTGGCCTGTCCCGGGCCGGGAACAGCGACTATCCCGCGCTGTCGCTATGACGACAGCAGCGAGGCCGCGCTGTCTGGCCGGCAGTTCCCCGGACAGCAGCAAGGTTCCCGCGCTGCGGCCAGGAGGGCGGGCAGTGCCCGCGCCGCCGGCCAGGGCGGCGATGCCGGGCCGGCGGTGCTGGCTGATGCCCGGGACCGCCGCGACACGCCAGCGAGTTACTTCCAAGCGCGTCCCCAGGGCAGCATCGTCGGCCCGACGTTGTCGCTGGAATTGGGCTGGCGGACGGGGAGAACATGCGACGGCTCGGGGAGTTTGCCATAGTAATGGGACACGGCGGGCGAAACCAGGCCGGGCGCGACCACGTCGGCGCGACGCGATCAGGCTGGCGGTGCTGCTCGGTGCCGATCGCGTCGTCGCGATGGCCGGCTGCCCGCCCGCTATGCCTGGCGACCGGGCCCCGCACTTCGGCGCCGGCGGATGGCTGCCTTACCTGGAGGGCGTCTACGAACGCCAGTGGGCCAGCCACGTCGAGCCGTACTGGTCCGACCTTCGCCGTACCAGGCCGAGGTCACGACCTGGGCTGGTGGACCGGGCTGGTAGCGACGATGACCGGCTCGCACGCGAAGGTGATCTCTATCCAGCACGAGGACCCGTTCGTGCCGGCAACCTCCGGCGTTCCTGAAGCCGCCAGGCTACTCCGCGCCGCCATCGACGCGGCGGCCTGATCCAGCCAGGGCTCAGTTCTTGACGACGATCGTCGGCAGTTTCACGGTCACCGGGCTTAGCGGAGGTCGCCAACGGCAGCAACTACTCGCAGCGTGGGCCCCGCGCTGTCGCTAGAGCGACAGTGCGGGGCCCACGCTGTGCCGGGAATGCGGCCCGCCGAAGATCCCTGGGCCACTCGTGCACGACTGCACGCCCTGCCACGCGTCAGCGCGTCGACCCAGCCGAGATCCGACGATCGTGAGCCAAGTCGGGTCGACGCGGCGGCCTGATCCAGGGCTCAGTTCTTGACGACGATCGTCGGCAGTTTCACGGTCACCGTGTAGCCGACGGCGTCAGTGACCGTCAGCGTCGGGGTGTAGTGGCCCGGCTTGCTGTAGCGGTGTTTCGTTGACCGGTCGGTTGCCCTGCTGCCCTCGCCGAACAGCCAGACCACCTTGCTGATGCCCAGCGGGGTCACCGACTCGCCGAGCGTGAAGCGCACCCGCGCGTGCGGCTTCACTCTGGTCTGGCTCTCGGTAGGGCTGAGTACCGGCGACAGCGCCGTGCCGCGGACCGAGAACCGCTTCGTCGCCGTGCCGGTATGGCCGAGCGTCCCATTCCAGGTGAAGTTCTCGACCAGCGGACCCTCGCCGTGGCCGAGGAACTGCAGATCGGCCATGTCGACGCTGAACGTCGATCCCGCCTGCGCGCGCACGCTGACGTTATAGTCACCGACCGCGGGTTCGAGCATCCAGGCGATTGACCGGCCACCGACTTCGGTGTAGCCAACGCCAGCGAACGCGTGGGCCTGGTTCTTGCTGTCGAGCCCGATGCGGCGCCCGCGCGGATTGATGACCAGGAGATGTCCGGACGGAGCCTGGATAAGCGCGATCCGGTCGAGCACGGGGATATTCTCAGCGAGCGTCGAGTAAATGAAATCGACGAGCGCGCTCATCGTGTCTCCGCTGAACCCAGCCGGCAACGGCAGTGTGTCGAGATCGACGTAATAGGTGAGCGGCTGAGTTGAGTAGATCGCGGTGTCGGTGTTCGTCACCTGGTTGTGCGCCATCTGCACGGCACCACTTGGCACCGTCAGGCGCGCGACCACGTCCCAGCTCGCGTGGAAGGTGGGCGTCAAGAAGCAGTTGTTGGTGTGAGCGAAGTCCGAGAGCGGCGGGGTAATGCTCGGGTTAGTGAGCGACTCGAGCGGAGCGAAGTCGCAGAACGGAATGGATGTCGCGACGCTGCTAGCGGCGAGGAGGTCGATCGTCGCCGTCAGATCGGTCTCCCCGAGCAGGATCGGCGTCACCACGCCTGGGATGCTGAGCTCGACAGGCAGCGAACTCACGGCGGGCTGCATCGTGCACTGCGCCCCGGTGCCCTTTACCCCAGGCGTAAACGTGAGCTGCGCGGGCCCGTAGGTAATGCCTATGCCCCTTTCCGATGGCCGCAGAGCCGCGGTCGTCGCGGGTACGGTGACCTGCGAGGACCGGCAGGGCAGAATCGGCGGCGCCGCCAGCGTGAACTGCAGGTTGTCGGTTCCGCCTCCGCACTTGTTGCCCGGGTTGACGGTCACGGTGAACGTCATGCCGATCTGGAACATGCCTGGGGCCGCGTAGGTGTGCGTAAACGTCGCGAGCGGCGCGCCGTCCTTGCCACCCTTGTAGGTCTTGACCGTGTCAGCCGACCCGTCTCCCCACGACGTGTCCTGCTGGAACGTGCACCCAGTCGAATCTCCATTGGACGCTATGGTGAAGGAGACCGTCGGGTCGGCGCTCGTGCAGTCGGCACTGAAGAAGCACTCCTGTCCAGTGGCATCAGGGTGCATTGGCCTAGCCGCTGCGACGACCGGGCGGGCGTGCCCGCCGACCACGCCGGGCCCGGCCACCGCCGTGCCAGCGTTCGCGGCCTGCGCTGCTCCAGCGCCAAGCACAACGACGGCAGCGGATGCGACCGCCCATGCTCGCACCAGCCGCCCGAGTCGACGCGTTACACGTGAGCCAGTCATACCGATCTCCCGCCACAAGTTAGAAGACAACACACCCCGCAGATGGGTCAGCTTATCCAATAGTCGCGATTAACGGGACTATCGTAGCTGACTACTATATTGATACCTGGCGGAATCCGGGCAGCAGATTGTCTTTCATAGCAATTTGCCGAAAATTCTTCGCCAACGTGTAAACCATTAGGCCACGCTAAGCGTCTGGGTTGGCTCGGACATCTGCTAGCTGGCCTCCAACGCGCCGAGCAGCCGCCAGAGATGCTCCCACGCTCGCATTCCCTCGCGTCAGCCGGCGGATGCGCAAGAACTCGTTTGGGGCGTGCAGCTTTTCGTCGGCGGTGGAGAACGAGAAGAACAGCGTCTTGGCACCGAGCAGTCGCTCGAACAACACGGTTGCCGGCAGCGTGCCCGGGACCTTGGCGAGCAGCACCGGCTGCCCCGGATAGACCGCCTCGAGGGCGGCGATAGCCGCCCGGATCGCGCGATGACCGGCCGGGATCGTGTACGCGGGGATCGCGGCTTCATCCGCCCTAACCGTGACCTGGGCACCCGACGAGGGCTGACCGGCCACGTGGGCGGTGATCGTCTCGATCACATGATCAGGATCCTGGCCGGGCACCAGGCGGCAGGAGATGTGCCCGACAGCGACGTGCGGTATCACCGTGTACTTGCCGCCGCCCCTGATGCCGTTGACCTCAAGCGTCGGCCGCTCCCACAAGCGTTCCAGCGTGGTGAATCCCGGCTCGCCATGACCTACTGTGAGCCCGAGTTCGGCCAGGTAATTTGCGGCTGAAAAATGAATTTCCTCGATCTCGTTCCTACGCTCTGCGCTGAGCGGCGGGATACCGTCGTAGAAGCCCGGTACGGCGACAGCGCCGTCCTCGGTGTGCAAGCTCGCGAGGACGGCGGCTAGGACGTGTATGGGGTTCGCGACCGTGCCGCCGTACCGGCCCGAGTGCAGGTCGAAGGCGGCGCCCTCGACGGTGATGTCCAGCGAGACTAGGCCTTTCGATGCGATCGACACCGAGGGCTCAGTTGGCCGCCACATCGCGCCGTCGGCCGAGATGACGAGGTCGGCGGTGAGGTCGGCGGCGTGTTCGGCCACGAAGGCGGCGAGGCTGGGGCTGCCGATCTCCTCCTCGCCCTCGAACAGGAACTTCACGTTCAGCGGCAGGCCCGCCTCCTGGTCGATGAACGCCTGCGCGGTCGCCAGGGCGATGTAAATGGGGCCCTTGTCGTCGGTCGCGCCTCGGCCGCGGATGATCTCGCCGTCGACGGTCGGCTGGAACGGCGGGGTGATCCACTCGGCTTCGTCGCCGGTTGGCTGCACGTCGTAGTGCCCGTACACGAGGACCGTCGGCGCGTCTGGGGCACCGAGCCATTCCCCGCGCACGACCGGGTGACCGGCGGTTGGCACGACGCGACCGCCGGCGAACCCGAGCCGGGCCGCCAGCCACTGCGCGGCCACGTTCATGGTCGGCGCGTCGGCGTCCCGGCTGACGCTGGGGATCGAGACGAACTCGCTCAGTTCGGCGAGGTAGCGGGCGTCGTCGCGGTCAAAGGAGAGCACTGCCGCCGTCAATCGCGATCGTCTGCCCGGTGACCCAGGACGACCGGGTCGCGGCGAAGAACCGCACCCCATTGGCGATGTCGGCCGGATCGCCAAGCCGCCGCATCGCTATCCCGTTCACCAGGTCGCGCTGTCCGTCCGGGCCGTAGCTGTCCCACTGCCGCCCCGTGGTCGGGTTCGACAAGATGAAGCCGGGCGCTATGCAGTTGACGGTGATGCCGAACGGCCCGAGTTCGTGCGCCATCTGCCTGGTGAAGCCGATCTGGGCAGCCTTGGCGCTGGCGTAGGCCTGGATTCCGGTTTTGCTGACGGTCAGGCCGGCGGCCGACGAGATGTTGACGATGCGGCCCCAGCCCCGCTGCTTCATGGTCGGCACCACCGCCCTGGTGCAGTAGAACGCGGTGGTGAGGTTGGCGTCCACGACGGCGCGCCAGTCGTCATCAGGCACCTCTTCGAGCGGCCTGCCGACCTGGCCGCACACCCCGCCGGCGTTGTTGACCAGGACGTCGGTGCCGCCGAGGCTAGCGAAGAATTCCCGGACCGCGGCCGCGTCGGTCAGATCGACGTTGTCCTTGTCGACCCCATGGACGTCCGCGCCCTCATTACGGAGAGCCTCGGCGATCGCCGCCCCGATGCCGTGCGCCGTGCCGGTCACGACCGCGGTCTTGCCGGTCAGTTCCCTCGTCATGGGCACCTCAGTAGTGTCGGTCCTGCCCCGATAACGCAGAACCCTACTGCAACAGTCCGATTCGTCCACTTCCAGGCCACTGAGCGCGATGAGTGCCGAAAGGGTTGGTGGGCGGGTACCCTCCGAACGGGCGGGGAGTCTTACCGATCCTCAATCCTCATGTGCCATACACTTTCTATTCACTCCAAGGACACGATGTTTGCGGTGGTCTGGTACTTCGAGCACAGTAGGTGCCGAAGCCTCGTGGAGGGATTAAATGGCCGCTGCTCCGCTTGAGCACGCTGACCAAGCTCGGCTTGCGCTGCGGACTATCGTGACCGAGCACGGGCCGGAGATGCTGTCCCGTCCGGGCGTGCTCTCGAACCTGCTCGCTGACCTGCTGCCAGACTCGCCAAGGCTGGCGCGAATTCTCGTCGCCGCGGCGCAGGATCACATCGCCGATGAATTGCGCGAGCACACTTCCGCGGGAATGGACCCGGCAACGGCGTCGAGGCTGGCCGCCACCGTGTTCGCCGACGCGACGATGTTCCCACCCGATGCGTGCGCCTGGGTTGTCGGCGAATTCGCCCTCGCGTTGGGTCTGGTGAGTAACAACAGTGCTCCGCCGATTAGGTTCAGCCCCTCGGTCACCGCGGTGATGGCGGGCGATCCCGGCAAGCCAGTGGTGGTCGGCCCCGACAAGTCCACCGATCCCGCATCGACCGAACCGCCCGCTCCCGTTGGCGTGGCCGGGGGCACGGGGGCCGCGGGGGGAGCGGCCGGTGCGGGGGGCCCGGCCGGTGCGGGGGGCGCGGCCGGTGCCGGGGGCGCGGGGCCGGAACCTGGCCGACGCGGCGGGAAAGCCGAAGCGGGGCCCAGGCGAGCGGCGCAGCTGGGGCGCGGGCGGCACCACGGGGATGGCGCCGATCCGGGCGGTCGGATCAAAGCGCCGTTTCCCGCAGCCGCTGGCCTCGGTCCAGAGGCGGCCGCCGGAGCCGCGGCCGCCGGGGTGGTGGGCGCCGGGGCCGCCGGAGCCGCGGCCGCCGGCGCGGTGGGCGCCGGCGCGGTCGGGGCCGTGGGCGCCGGGCCCGTCGGAGCGCTCGGTGCGGCGAATATGCCAAAGCCAGCTGAGCCGGCCGGACTTCCTGACCCAGCCGACCCGGCCCCAACCAAGGCGATCTGGACAGCCGTGGTCTCGGCGGACCGCTCCTACTTCGACGGCGTAACCGCAGACGGCCACGTCGAGGCGGCGGCGATCGAGTTCCCCAGCCACTACCCAGAGCGGCGCTTCGAACTCAAAGGCGCCGAAATGCGCATCGGCCGCCGCAGCGCGTCGCGCAGGCTGGAGCCAGAGATCGATTTGGCGGGTCCGCCGACCGACCCTGGCATCTCACACTTGCACGCGGTATTGATCGCGCAAGAGGACGGTACGTGGTCAGTGATCGACCGGGGCTCGTCGAACGGCACACTAGTTAACGGACGCGAGATCGAATCTGGTCAACCGGTACGCCTAAACGACGGAGACCAAATCTGCCTAGGCGCCTGGACCGCCCTAACCCTCCACTCCAACTTACCCTCCTAACTCACGCGCCTGGCTCGTTATCTCCTGCCACATGGCGAACCTTAATTGGTCCGGGGAGTGCGTAGTCTGCGTTCTTGACGCCGACGGTCGAACCGTAGGCGCCAGGGCGTTCGGGCCGATTCGAGCTGAACTTTCAGGCTCATCTTCGACACGCCTCCAGCTCTTTCAGAAAAGCTGATGGGGATTTCGGCAATTCTCATTCCGGCACAGGCGGTGCGGAAGTTCATTTCAACTTGGAAGCTGTAGCCGTTACTCTGAATCGATTCGAGATCGATTGCCTGCAAGGTGGACGCTTTCCATGCTTTGAAACCGGCAGTGGCGTCTCTGACGTTCAGATTCAAGATGGCGTTCACGTAAACGTTAGCCCATACGCTCAGCGCCTTGCGGTATCGTGGCCAGTCAGCGGCCGTGCTGCCGCCCGGCACGTAGCGGGAACCTATTACCACTCCGGCATCTGAATTCCGCAGTTTATCGACCATAGCCGGGATGACCGACGGCGGATGAGATAGATCTGCGTCCATTTGAATAACGATGTCCGCGCCCTCACTCAAAGCGCGGCTCATACCGGCTACGTACGCTCGGCCAAGGCCATCCTTCGCTATACGACGAAGAGCGGCAACGCGATCAGATGACTCTGCGGCAATTTTATCCGCTATCTCACCGGTACCGTCCGGAGAGTTGTCGTCCACCACGAGCACCCGCAGCCCGGGCAGCGGCAATTTAAGCAGTTGGTCAACCAAATCGGAGAGGTTATCTCGCTCGTTATAAGTTGGGACGACAACAGTAATGCGAT
This sequence comes from uncultured Actinomycetota bacterium, assembly GCA_963769145.1. Lineage (GTDB taxonomy): Bacteria > Actinomycetota > Actinomycetes > Streptosporangiales > Streptosporangiaceae > Chersky-822. Next base: position 26,353 of record CAVYKS010000004.1, on the reverse strand, counting down.
CGCCGGTAAATTCCATCATCAGCTCTGATCCCTTTTCAGATCCTCATATCCCAGAACGGCGCGATAGATATTCCCGCGAAGCTCGAGCACCGTGGTTTCAAGCGCCGCGATCCTATCACCGGCCCCAAGGTAGGCCGCATGACCGAGCCGGTATGAGAGGAACCGGGTGCCATCCACCAGACCACACGCGCTGAGGGTAAAGGTCCCGTCACTGTCCGTCTGTGACCTGGAAGCCTCTATGTTCTCCGAGCCGCGAATCCACCCGGCCGAGCCAGCCCAAGCGTGAGGTGCATGCCCGAATCCACCGCGAGGGCTGAGGCGGCGGTGAGGCGGCGGTGAGGCGGCGGTGCGCGATGAATTGCCGAATTCATACCCGTTTTCCAGGATGAATTGCCAGGTCCATCGCAGGGACTGGTGGGGTGCGGTGCGATGAATTGCCGAATTCATCGCGAGGGGCGCAGGCGGCGGTGCGATGAATTGCCGAATTCATCGCGACGGGGGCGCAGGCGGCGCGCAATGAATGCTTGGACCTATCGCGGGCCGGGCTCGGGCTGTGCGGGGACTGCCGCATCCGTCGACCGCGCGCCCAGTGGAACGTTGGACCGCGGTCCAATGTGGTCGATCCAGAGAGTTGCCGGTGACGGCACCCGGCCGCGACGCAAACATGCAGGTCAGTAGCATGATCGGGCGCGGACGACTGAGTGGCGTTGTGCCTGGGGCGGCGTTGGGTCTACGTTCCCGGGGCTGAGAGCAACGCAGACCCGCCCGCGGGCGGCGGTTGCCCGGCACGGCGAACAATGATCGACTGGGAGGGTGAACCGGTCCGCGGCTATCGAGTACGCTACGCAATTTTTCGACTCTGGTGCCTTTCTCGAAGATGTGAGCCGCCGGGTCGCCTACCGCACAGAGAGCCAAGCCCGGCCCTTGCCTGGAGCTTTGCGCGAGTATCTCGACGACGAGATGGTTCCCGTCGCGCACCGACTCGGTGCCAGCGTCCAGGTGCTCGACAACCCCGATCCGAGCGGCGGCCCGCTGTTGCTCGCGCACCGGGATGAGGCCGCCGGGCTGCCCACGGTCCTGACCTACGGACACGCCGACGTGGTGCTCGGCGAGGAATACCGCTGGCGCAAAGGCCTCGATCCGTGGCTGGTCAGCGTCGAAGGCGATCGCTGGTACGGTCGCGGAACGGCCGACAACAAAGGTCAGCACACCATCAATCTCGCCGCGCTTGAGCAGGTCATCAAGGCCAGGCAAGGGCGGCTCGGCTTCAACCTCAAGATCCTGATCGAGACCAGCGAGGAGTCCGGATCCCCCGGCTTGCGCGAGTTCTGCGCGCAGCACCGCGAGGAGCTTGGCGCCGACCTTCTAGTCGGCTCGGACGGGCCGCGAGTCAGCGCGGACCGGCCGACGGTGTTCCTTGGTACGCGGGGTTCGGCCGCGTTTACATTGCGGGTGTCGTTGCGGGAGCGCGCCTATCATTCGGGCAACTGGGGCGGTCTGCTTCGCAACCCGGCGACGGTCCTGGCCAGCGCGGTCGCGTGCCTGGTCGACGGCCAAGGCAGGCTGGCGGTGCCCGAACTGCGGCCGCCGCCGATACCGGCGAACGTCCGCGCCGCGCTGGCTGACATCAAGGTCGGCGGCGGTCAGGACGATCCCGATGTCGATGCCGACTGGGGTGAGCCTGACCTCAGCCCGACCGAACGGCTCCTCGGCTGGAACACCCTGGAAATTTTGTCGCTCGCGGCTGGGAACCCGGACACGCCGATCAACGCGATCCCCGGTTCGGCGCACGCGCACTGCCAGCTTAGGTTCGTCGTCGGTACCGACATCGCCAGCCTGCCGCGAGCCCTCCGCGCGCACCTGGACAGCCACGGGTACCCCATGGTCTCGGTGGAACCTGGGCACCTCATGAACGCCTCCCGCACCGATCCCGACAATCCCTGGGTCCGCTTCGCGCTCGCTTCACTCGAACGCACGGCTGGCAGCACCCCCGCCTTGCTGCCCAATCTGGGCGGGAGCTTGCCGAACGACGCATTCACCGACGAACTCGGCCTGCCGACGATCTGGGTGCCGCACTCCTACCCAGCGTGCGCGCAGCACGCGCCGGATGAGCACTTGCTCGCGCCTTTGGCCCGGCAGGCGCTGCAGCTTATGGCCGGGCTGTTCTGGGATCTGGGCGAGCCGGGCGGGCCTAAATAGGCTCCGGCTATCGCCCGTGCAGCAACGCCGCCGTCCCGAGCAAGGTTGCCATCGATAGCGTCGTCGTGATCAGGATCGCCCGGCCGGCCAGCGTCTGCGCGGTGCGGTAATACTGTGCGTAGACGAAGGCGTTCTGCGCCGTCGGCAGTCCGGCGCAAATCACGACTGCCAGCAGCTGGGGGTGCGGCAGCCGCAGCGCGAACGCCCCGACCGCGAAGGCGATCGCTGGCTGGACTACTAGTTTTAGCACGGTGATCACCGATATCTCGATGACCGCCAGCCGCTTGGGACCACCGGGGGGAGCGGTGTCGGCGCGGATGTCGCCCTCAGTGTCGGCCGGGGTGTCGCCCTCCCTCGGCGTCGCGGCCGACCGCCCGTGATACAGCGACGCCCCTAGCGCGACCAGCGCGGTCGGCACCGCCGCCGCCCCGAGCAGGGTCAACGTTGCCTGCAGAACCACCGGCGCATGGAACCTCGTCGCCGACGCGATCACTCCCAGCGCCGATGCCAGGATCACCGGATTGCGCACCGGCAAGGTGGCGATCCGGCGCAGTCTGACCTTGCCAGCCGCGTCGTCGTTCCGGTCGAGCACGGTCATGATCATCGGCGTGATGATCAGCACCTGCAGCAAAACGACCTCGATCAGGAACGACAGGTTGCCAAGCACCTGCAACGCGATCGGAATGCCGAGGTTAGCCGAATTGACGTAGCCGCCGGCCATCCCCCAGATCGCGCGCTCTCCTGGCTTGCGGCCGAACCAGCGGCCAGCACAGTACCAGCCAACGCCGATCACGATCACGGTGCTCACCGCGAAACGCGGCTAGCGGCCGCAGCGCGAACCCGGACAGCGGCGTCTTGGCAAGCGTGGTGAACAGCGCGGCCGGAATCGCGATCTGGAAGAGGAACTGCCCGAGCACCACCGCCCCGTTCTCGGCGAGCACGTGGTAGCGGCGAGCGAGGTATCCCGTGACGCTCAGGATCCAAATCGGCCCGAACGCCGCGAGCAACCCCATACGGGAATGCTCGCATACCTGTCGGCTGTCTCAGGGTCAGCGGTCAGCGCGTCAGCGGTCAAGCCAGGCACGGACGTGGCTGGTCAAGAACTCCAGGTCGGCCGGGATGCCTTCTGGGCTGCCAGCCCGGTGACCCCAGATACTCGGGATCGTCGCCAACTCGCCATGCCGGAGGTGGACGAGTTCCGCCTCGTTGTCGGCCACCCGGAAGTACAGGTCGGTCGAGCTTGGCATCAGCAGCACCCGCGCGTTGATCCCGGCGAGCGCTGCCGCGAGGTCGCCGGCGTACCGTTCGTCCGCGCTGATGTCGGCTTCGGTCCAGGTGATCGCCTGAGCGTAGAGGTTGGCCGCCTTGAGTTCGCCGAACCCGTCCTCCCACTCGGTCTTCAAGAACGTGGCGAGGTCAGGAGCGCCGAGCGCGGTCTCGAACAGCCGCTCGCGGTAGAAGTCCTGGCTGAGTCCCCAGCCCGCGTAGATGTGCCCGAACGCGCGCAACGCCGCCGCCGGCTCAGCGCTGAACCGGCCGTCTCCCAGGTACTCCGGCGCTGCTTCCAGTGTGCGCAACAGGCCGGACAAGAACACCTTGTTGTGAATCGACGTCCTGGCGCTGCCGCAGACGACGATCGCCCGCTCGACCATTTCCGGGTACAGCGCGGCCCAGTGGTAGGACTGGCCAGCACCCATCGAGAAGCCGTACGCGGCGGCGATCTTGGTGATCCCGAAGTGCTCGGTGAGCAACCGGTGCTGGGCGCGGACGTTGTCGGCCATCGTGACTACGGCCGGGTAGTTCGCCGTGTCGGCAGCGCCGGAGGATAGGCCGCCCGAGAACATGTCGGGGATCACGATGAACCACCGGGTCGGGTCGAGCACGCCGTCCGGACCGATCAGCCAGACCAGGTCATCGTGGGTGGCCGTATAACTGCACGGGTAGACGATGACGTTGTCACGCGAGGCGTTCAGCGTGCCGTGTGACTGCCAGGCAAGCCGGGCGTCGCCGATCACGCCGCCCCGCTCGATCTCAAGGTCGCCGAGGCTGAATTCGCCATAGGTTACTGGCCAATCCCGGTGTTGATCGGTCATCGAGTGCTCCCATCAGCGGGACGAAATACGCGTCTGGGACAGCAGGCTAACGGACTCGCAATGGTCCGCGCCCCGCTCAGATTGCCTCTGGGCGGGGCACGGGCCGCGCGCCTTTCTTTATGAGGCTGGGAAGTTGAAGTAGTGCAGGCTGACGTAGGGCGGATTGCCTCCGGCGGCTGAGGAGAACTCCAGGAAGACGTTGTGGGTGCCGGTCACCTTGGAGATGTTCGCCGGAACCGTCTTCCAGGTAGTCCAGCCGCCGGTGTTGCCAACGGCGAACGAGCCGATCGGGGCGTTCGACGGGTTGTCGAGCACCACCTCAACGAGTCCGCTCACGCCGCCGACGGCGCCCGAGGCGACCCTCGCGTCGAACTGTGTCGATCCCGAGCCGAAGTTGATGTTGTTGTACTCCAGGTAGTCGCCGTTGACGAGCTGCGCGGCCTGGTTGCCGTCAACGCCGGACGGGTTGCTGTCTCCGCTCGCGGCGGCGACGCTGATCGACCCCTTGCTCGAGCTGAAGCAGTCAGCCGAGATGTCCGAGGTGGCTGTCGTCGTGCAAGACGACCCGCCGCCTGGCGAGGACGAACTTGGGCTTGGCGATGGAGTCGGGCTCGGACTCGGGCTCGGCGAGGGGCTGCCGCCCGTGGTCTCGTACGCCGCGACGTAGGCCACGGTCATCGTCGCACCCGACGTCGTCGAGCTTGCCGGGGAGGTGCAGCCGCAGATGGCGTTCGGGAAGCCGCCGCCCATCGCGAGGTCGAAGATGACCGAGAAGTTGTGATCGATGGCGGCCTGCCAGGTCGCTACCGGCACCTGGTTTTCGTTTACCTGGAAGAACTGGGTGCCATCCAGGAACCAGGTGATCGACTCGGCCGAGGTGTTCGTCCGATTCACGATCACCGTGTAGGTGTGGAAGCCGGTCTGGCAACCCGAGCACGTCTGGAGGCCGCTGCCGATGCCTGTGGTCTCGTTGCACGGACCGCCGGGATCGACGCCGCAGTGGAACGTGCTTGAGTGATCAGACAGCGCGTTGACATCCTCGAGTATGTCGATCTCGCCGGTCGACGGCCATGTGCCCGGGCCGAGCATCCAGAATGCGGGCCAGTAGCCGAGGCCCGAGCTCGGGTTCGGCTGCTCGATCGAGGCGGTGACCTCAAGCTCTCCCCCGGCCGGCGCTCCGACGTTCGCCGTGTTGGTCTGGATGCGGCCGGAGGTCCACGCGCCGCCTGAGTCGATCGCCTTGATCACCAGGTGGCCATTGCCATCGAGAAAGACGTTGTTTGTCGAGTTTGTCATTGTCTCGATCTCGCCGGTGCCGAAGCTTGAGCCCGGGCCGGTGTCGTACTTCCAGTTGGCTGACGAGACCGGCGAGCCTGCCGAGCCAGCGAAACTGTCACTGAACACTGTCGTGAAGCCCGGCGGCGGACCGGGCACGGTGGTCGCCCCCACCGGCTGGCTCAGCGCCACGGCAATGGCGACGGATGCCGATAAGGCGGCTATAACGGCCGCTGTGGCGGCGATGAAGCGTCGCTTGTGTCCTGATTTGACCGATATTGACGGCCAGGTACCCATCATCGCGGGTAACCTCCTATCTACTAACTTCAAACCTTGATTTAAGATGTGAAGTAAGCACATGTCAAGGGGGGACCCAGCCATTCATGACGATTTTGTCACTTGACTGCGGCATTCGCGTTATTAGGCTCATGTGTGGATTCGCGCCAAGACGTAGCTGCTAGTAGCTCTTTGCGTCATGGCGGTCACGCTCAGCACGCTGGTGTCTGCCGGTGATGCGCAGGGTCGGCTCGGCAGGCCCGGCAGGCCCGGCAGGCGCGGGAGGAGCCATCTTATGGATAAGTCGTTACCCAGTACGGGGCGTTGCCCGATGCGGGCCTCGCCGACCCCGGCTGACCAGCCTTCGAACGCTCCCGAAATGGTTCAACTGGCTGGTCAGCCGATTAGCAGGCGCACCCTGCTGAAGGTCGGCGGTATCGGTGCGATGGCAGCCAGTTTCGCCACCGTCGGCGCTGCGGCGTGGAGGCCGCAGCGAGCGATGGCGAGCGCCAGTTCATCTTCTTTGCCCGATATTCAGTTTGATATCGGGGCTTTCGTGCATCCCGCGCAGACAATAGCCGGGGTGCTCGTAGATTTCGGGGTTCTCTATACCTTCCTCGCCCCGGCGGCGCTGACTCGCAATCCCACCAAGGCAGACCAGCAAGTGTTGTCGGCCGCGCTCGCGACCGTCGAGCAGGCGTACGCGTTCTCGCCGAGCGGAGTCTTCACGTTCGTGGCCTACGGGCTGCCGTACTTCAATCGGTTGCCCAGCAGCCTGGTCGCGGCCAACCTGCCGCGGCTGACGTTCGACAACAGCCGGTTCGCCCTTGAGGAGGCCGTTCCCTCACCCACCGACGTGTCGCCGCTTAACCCTGGCATCAGCAAGCGGCTCTACAACGTTCCTGTGCAGATCGAGAGCAACGACGTGCTGTTCACGCTGCGCAGCGACTCACTGGCGAACATCACCGAAGTGTCCGCGTGGTTCAACGGCAGCAACGTACTTAACAACACCTTGGTGCCGTCACCGCGCTTCAACGGCCTGTTCAACTTCAAGACGCCTCGGCTCAACTTCGTCCAGCCCGGGTTGCCGCGCAAGCTTGCCAATGCCGCCAACTTCTCGTTTGCCGCCCAGATCAACCCGGCCTCGTCGATGTGGATGGGATTCGTCGACCAGCAGGTAGCCGGCAGCGCGGCCAACGGCGCGATCGTGAGCTTCGCCGGTACCTCGTCGGCGGTGCTGACCACGGCCAAGCCAGGCGACTACTTCGACAACGGCTCCGTCCAGCATCTGTCGCACGTGATCGATGACCTGGCGCAGTTCTACAGCACCACTGCCGCCGATCCCGAGCCGTTCAGCGAGCGGATCCAGTACATGTTCCGCTCAAAGACCTCAAGTGACGCGCCTGGACTGCCGTTCCCGCAGGACCCGAACGACCCCTTCACCAACGGCGGCGGGCTCGGTGCCCCCACCGGCAACCTGGCCACCCAGCAGCAGTCCGCGTTCCTGCAGAACCAGTTCTTCGGTCCCGGCGACCAGGCGACGAACTTCGACCCGGCCGTGACCGACCACAAGAAGTACCGGGTCGGGCACCTAGCTGGGCTGCAACGTTCGAGCCGGGCCACCGACGGAACGCCGTTGCACATACGTAACGACGGACCAGGCCTGTCCTCGCAGGACGTTCCCGACGGCTCAGTGCAGCCAACACTCGAATTCACCGCGTTCGTCCCGACCGCCGACTTCTTCCGCGTGATGCGCATCAACTCGGCCTCACTCGACTACGTCAAGGCCGGCCAGCAAGGCGGCACCGCGGCCAGCGTGCCTCCTGGCGTGGAAGCGGCCGACTCCGACGACGACGGGCTTGAGCGCTTCACCCAGGCGACCCGCCGTCAGAACTTCCTGGTCCCACCCAGGCGCCACCGTGCCTTCCCGTTGCTCGAGCAGACCTGACCCATCTGTTCGCAGGGGAGCAAATCAGGCGATCGCCTGACGGTTGCGCCGAGATGGGAGCGTCCGCGCCGGGCGCTCCCATCTTTTTGCCCGGGTGAGCCCGGCCTGAGCCTGAGCCTGAGCCCGGCCTGAGCCTGAGCCCGGCGCGAGCCTGAGCCCGGCCCGAGCCCGAGAAATGACAAATAGATGACAAGTCTTGGCTCAGGCGGTCATCTTGGTTGACTGTCGCAGGAATGGCGGCCGCGCGATAGTAGAGCAGATCTGGTCAACAGTCCAGATAAGTGGCGGCATGCTACGCTAAACGGGATGCAAGGGTCGTAGCGAGTCGCTGGGGAGAGCGGTTTGCAACGGTCCCTGAGGTCTGGGGGGCGTCCATGATGGGTCATGGCTATCGGCGCACCAGAACGGCGGCTGCGGCTAATTTCGCCGCCCGGCCGGGACATGCTGATGCCCGAATTCCCGCGCGCTGGCCGAATAGTGACGACACCAACGACGCGGACAGCTCGCAGCAGCTCGCGGCGATCACCGAGTTCTACCGGCAGGCCACGCCCGAGCCAGCGGTCCTCTCCGCTGCCCGCGCCCTTGCCGTGGTCGCACGGAGCGCGCTCGACGAAGTACTCGACGCCTACCTGACATCGTGGTCCGCCGGCGACATCAAGCACAAACTGATGGCTGCCAGGATCCTGTCCGCGATGGCCGAAGATCACCTGCTCGCGGTGACTGCGATGGACATCGCGGCTGGCTGGGCCCGTCAGGGCGACCAGGAGCGGGCGGTAACCGCCGCGATCGCGCTAGGCGGACCGCTTGGCCAGCGCCGTCTCGCCGAGGCGTCGCGACTGCTCTGGCCGCTCACGCTTCGTGACGAGCAGGTTAGCCGGGTGGCCCGGCTGGCGTTCGGTGAGCTCTTCGCGGCCGAGACGGGCATGTCCGCGGACCGGAGCACCGTCGCCCGGTTCCTCGTGCTCAAGGTCCGGCCGCTGCTGAAGCCAGACGCGACAGCGTATGAACGCCGGGCGGCCCTGGCCGTCGTCAACGCCACGCTCACCGCGTCACCTCCGGACTCGCCAAAGCCCCCGGACTCGCCGGAGTCGCCGACCCCGGTGGTAGCGAGCCGGCTGCGGACGAGCCCAGCGGATCTGCCACCCGTAGCCGAACTGTGGGCCGCGGCGCTGAACAGCGTTCCGCATCGCCGCTCGGCGGTCATCGCGCTGCACCTCACGCTCGCGGCGCTGTCCGACGACCTGGACTCCGTGCACCTCGCGGCCCGCCTGGGCCGGGCGATCTTGCCGAGGCTAACGGTGCGGACGCGCGAAGTGCTTGAGCTTACGCTTCCTGACCCGCAGCGGACCGAGGCGATCTCGCCACGCGTGATCGGCTCCTTCCTCAACTCCTTCGTCAACGCGGACCGCGAAGCAGTCGGAGCCCGCTAGGGAACTCCAGCCGGCTCGCCGCAATCCCGTTGATGGAACCGCTCGCGCCAAGCAAGATCACTGTATGACCCGTCATCAGCTTGAACCGTCACCATCGACCACGGTAGATGTCTTCGGCCGCGACCTGCCGCCCGCGCTTGCCGTCGAGCCGGGTGACACCGTGCTGCTCCGCTCGCTCAACGCGGCCGGCCACCTGGAGCGGCAGAAAGTGCCGGGCGACGATGTCCCGTCCATGATCAGCGAAGCGCGCGGGCACTGCCTGACCGGCCCGATCGCGGTGCGCGGCGCGAAGCCAGGCGACGTGCTGGCGGTTTCCTTCCTTACCTTGCGACCAGACGACTGGGGCTGGACCGTCGCCGCTGCCCGCGACACACCGCTGAACCGGCGCCTGGGCCTGGACAAAGGCCCGCCCGCCTGGCTGCTCTGGGAGATCGACGCCGACGCCGGGGTGGCGACGGACAATCACGGCCACCAGGTCACGATCGGCCCGTTCCACGGCGTGACCGGCCTGGCCTGGGATGAGCCTGGTGAGCACTCGACGATCCCGCCGCGCACCGTCGGCGGCGGCAACATCGACTGCAAGGAACTCGTCGCCGGATCGGTGCTCTACCTGCCGGTGACCGTGCCTGACGCGCTGCTCAGCATCGGCGACGGGCACGCTGCCCAAGGCGACGGTGAGGTATCAGGCACAGCAATCGAGTGCGGCATGACCACCGAGGTCAGGCTCGAACTCCTTGGCAGCCGGCCGGTGTCCGGCGTGCACGCGGAGACCCCGGCGGGCCACATCACGTTCGGGTTCAGCCCTGACCTGAACACCGCGATGTACGACGCAATCGACGCGATGCTGTCCTGGGTCGAACCTGTCTACGGACTAGGCCGGGCGGAAACGCTGGCGCTCCTCAGCCCCACCGTCGACCTGCGCGTCACCCAGGTGGTCAACGAATCCTGGGGGGTGCATGCCCTGCTGCCTGCCGGCGCCATCAGATGACGCGCCGGCTGACCGGTCCGCCGTGGCAGCTACTCCCGGCGAGGTAAGGAAAGCACTCGCGGCCGCCGCCGAGCTTGGCCCGTTCTTCCGGTTGGCTGATCCTTCCGATCCACGCGATCCCTCCGATCCCTCCGATCCCTCCGGTGAAGAAGCGGGCTGGCAGCCGGCCGGACTGCTCTACGAGCGCGGCGGCGGCGCGCTCGATTCGATGCTCGACGCCGTCATGGCCAGGCTGGCCGGCTGCGAGCGCCGTGTCGCGGCTTCGTTGTTCTTCCAGGGGTACGCCGCGCGCCTGCTCTCGCCTCAGGTGGGCTGCCTGGTCAGCGCCGCGTGCCTGCCCGCCATGCCCGCGGGACTGCTCTCCTGGCGGCGTCCCGACGCCGAGATCGTGCGGCTGGCCCTCGCGCCCGGTCCCGGCTGGCGGGCACCAGCCGACGCGCTGATCGGGCTGACGGTTGCCCAGTCCTTCGACGAGCATCTCCGGCCGCTGGCGACCGCGTTGCGCGCCCGCGTGGGAATACCGGCCAGCCTGCTGCGCGACAATGCCGCATCCGCGCTGGTCGCCGCGCTGCGACTGGCTGACAGCCGGATCGGCCCCGGCTGGCGGCACCTGGCGGGCCTGGCGCTCAGCCATCCGCGCCTGCGCGGCGCAGGCGTGCTAAACCAGGACGAGCCGGCCTTCGTCCGCCGCAGTTGCTGCCTCTACTATCGCGTCGACAATGGCGGCTTGTGTGGCGACTGCCCGCTCACTGGAAGGCCCGGCGGCTGACCCCGATATCGTTGCCAGCGCACAGCCAGTCGTTCCGCGAGCAACGAAGGCAGGAGAGAAGATGATCTTCATCACCGCGAAGTTCTCTGTGCGGCCCGAGCACGCCGATCAATGGCCGCAGATCGCCGGTGAATTCACCGAAGCCACGAGGGCAGAGCCTGGCTGCCTGTGGTTCGACTGGTCCAGGAGCGTCGACGACCCAACCACCTATGTGCTCGTGGAGGCCTTCCGCGACGGCGACGCCGGCGCGGCTCACGTGCAGTCCGAGCACTTCAAGACCGCCCAGGGGACCCTCCCTCCGCACCTAGCGGCCACGCCCAAGATCGTCAATTTCATCGTGCCGCAAGACGACTGGTCCCTACTTGGCGAGATGGCTGTCCCCGAGTAGCCCGTTTCTTTTAGCTCAAATATCGCGGACGGCAATCTGCGTGACGAATGGTCCAACTAGTGGCCGCGGACCTCGCCGTTCGCCACCTTAGCGGCCCACTCGACGTGGCCAAGTTCGGTGAGCACATCGACCAGCCAGGTCCTGGCGGCTGGGTCGAGGCTGGCCGCGGCCAGGTCGGCCCGATCCTTGGGCCGGTCGAGGTGCGACTTGTGCAGCAACGCGAGTTCGGGTCGCAGGAACGGCAGGCCGTCGACAACGTGCAGCGCCCGATCCCAGGGAACCCGCACGCGGGTGTCGCGGCTGTACACCCACTCCGACCCGCCCCGGTCGAGAAGCACGTCGAGCCGCCACGGCTGGTCCGCGTTCCGGCGCATCCACAGCTGCTCACGCCCCTTCGAAAGGCTGTCGCCCGGCAGCAACGGCCGCAACGTCCCCTCGTGCGCCTCCCAAAGATCCCAGCCGGCGAGGTGGTGCCGGAGGCGTTCGAGGTCGGCGATGTCGACGGCCACGTCGGTGTCATCGTGATGGCGGGTAGCGGCGCCGACCCTGGCCGCCCGGCCCCCGGCGATCCACCACCGCACCGATGACCCCGTTAGCAAGTCAGCGACCTGCGGCGGCGTCAGCGGCTCCCACCTGCCGTACAGAGACTGTGATTGCTCCTCATCCAGCCTGTCGATCGCCCGGGCGAATGCACGTCGCACCAGCGCAGTCTGCCACGCCATCCGTCCAGCCCATGCGATGGGTTACCGGCCTCGTTCGCCGGACAGCGTGGGCCCCTAGCTGTCGCCATGGCAGCGTCGTGGGCCCCTTGCTGCGTAGGGACGGCGGGGCCGCCGGACAGCGTGGGCCCCTTGCTGTCGCCATGGCAGCGGCAAGGGGCCCACGCTGTGGGCCGCGGGAGTGGCTGGACTATCGGACGAGGGGAGCGACCGAGGGCTAAGCGATGACGTCGACCGCGCCGGACTCCAGGTCGTACCTGGCACCCACAATCATCAGGCCGTCGTCGGCGACCATATGGGCTAGCAACGGGTCGGCCCGCAGCGCCGCCACTGTGAGTCGCACTTGCGCCCTGACCATGTTCTCGACGAGGTCGCCGGGTTGCGTGACCGCCTCGTCAAAGGCGGGGCGCAGCGCTTCGACGATGGCGGTGATGTGGCCGGGCGCGGGGACTCCGGTCTGAATGGACTCGATCGCGGCGGTGATCGCGCCACAGCGCTGGTGACCGAGCACGACCATCAGCCGCGCCGACGCGTAACCGCTCGGTCCGAACTCCGGGCTGCCCAGCACCACCATGTCGTCCAGGGCCTCGCCGCCGGTCCTGATGACGAACAGGTCACCGATCCCGCAGTCGAAGACGATCTCCGGCGGGACCCTCGAATCAATGCAAGAGAAGATGACAGCGAACGGTTGCTGGTGGTCCGCGACTTCAAGACGCCGTTCGACGGTCTGGCGCGGGTGCGCGAGTTCGCCTCGCATCCACCGCTCGTTTCCCTCAAGCAGTGTCTTCAGAGCCTCTTGCGGATCCAGCATGACCGGAGCCTACTTGCTGGGCCTCGGCACGTGGCAGGTCACCTTCGGGTTCGCGCCCACGTAGTTCAGCGGGCCAGCCAGGATTGTCACGGCGATGGTGCCAGCCCGGGCGCAGCTAACTGACCCGTTGTAGTAATGGCGCTGCGCTCCGGCAATGGCGCCGATAATCAGCCAGATGACAAGCAGGATCGCACCAATACGCATAGGAAGCCTCCGGGTTCAACGCTGGCGACCGGCTTGACCGCCAGAAATCTCGCCGTGCTCGCGGCGGTTTCTTAACGGGGCGGCCGCGACGCTCAAGCGAGGCGGAATCTACCCTAAATACGCTACATAAACCTAGAGACTTCCAACTGGCCCTCTCTCGGCACATTACGGCAATCAGCGCGCCGGGGCCGTCTCGGCCTTCGCCCAGGCAGCGTAGGGTCGCGCCGGGCCGCGAGGGGCCGCACCATGTTTAACAAGGTCCATTTGGGCAGTGTCTGACCGACGCGAAACGGAAGGAACAGACATGCCCATCATTGTCGCTGTGCTGCTGCTGGCCGTGCTGCTGTTTGGGATCGGATTCGCCCTGCACGTCCTGTGGTGGATCGCGCTCATCGTGCTCGTGCTGTGGCTGCTTGGCTTCGTACTGCGCGGCCCGCAAACGTCACACCGGTGGTACCGGTGGTGACCGACCCGCAGGGCCACGCACCGGGCGCGAACGCGAGCCACCGGTGAGGGCTCTTGCCTGGCTGGCCGCGGGCGGCATCTTGCTGTTCGCGGTCAGAGGCCATCTCGCTTTACTCAATTTCCGTGTCATCGGGCTGATCCTGCTCGTCCGAGGCGGCGTCGGCCTGTGGATGGATCTGGACGAGCCGCGCCGAGCCCGCTGCCAGAAACTGCTCGCCGCCGCGGTGGCCCGCGGCACCCGGGCGTTCGAATCGCTCACCGCCGACCTCGCCAGAGATGACGCGAGGAGAGTGCCACTCGCCGACCTGCTTGGGCATCGCGCCGGGCGAGGTAACGGCTAAGCGTATCCCGCCAGCCGGCATCAAAAAGGACGTGAAGTCATGAATAGAGCGACCAGCCTGACCGTGATCGCGGTCGGGGCGATTCTGGCCTTCGCCATCAGCGCCAGCCCGAGCTTCCTGAATGTACAGATTGTCGGCTGGATCCTGATGGCCACCGGCGCGGCAGGGCTGCTGCTCCAGCGCCGTGGCCGGGACTGGCTGCGGCGCACGGTTATCGTGCGGGGCTCGCCCGACGTCTCGCGCGTGCGTCGGCGCAGGCCAGCGCAGATCGCGGCTCGGCCACCAGCAGGCCCAGCGACCCCGGCGAGCCCAACAGGTCCAGCCGACTCGGCCGGGCCGACCGAGCCCGCTCCCGCCGACGGACTGACCCAGCCCATCGGCGAACCGGTCGAGCGCGAGACGATCGAGGAGTACATGGAGCAGTGAACGGCCCAGCGAAGGCCGAGCGCCGGGTTGTCCACGCATTCCTGCGCACCTGGTTGCCGGCTGGGCGACCCGCTTTCCCGCTATCCGCGAGTATGCTCCGGGTCGATAGGCAGACCGGCTACAGCGGGCGAGGAACAGCAGGATGTTCCGTATTGGAACGGCGAACGGCGACACCGCGCAGGTGGTTTCCGTGCTCTTGATCGAAGATGACGAAGCTGACTCGCTGCTAACCAGAGAGCTTTTGCATGACGCGGGGCTGCAAGTCTCGCTGACCTGGCAGCAGAGCATCGGTGCCGCCGTACCCGAACTGGCGAAAGCCCCCTCGTGCGTGCTGCTCGACCTCGGTCTTCCTGACTCAGAGGGTTTCGACGGACTGCACCGGGTCCTGAAGCTAGCCCCAGACGCAGCGGTCCTGGTGCTGACGAGCGCGAACGACGAGTCGCTCGGCGTGGCCGCTGTCACCGCCGGCGCACAGGACTACCTGGTCAAGGGCCAGGTGGATGGCACCATGCTGGGCCGGTGCATCAGGTACGCGATCGAAAGGAAGCGAGCCGACGAATCGGCTCGCCAACTCCACGAGGCAGCGATCCGCCAAGCCGAGTACGCCCGGCTGGAGCGCGGACTGCTTCCCGTGCCGATACTGGACGACCCGAAGCTGTACCACGCGCTGAGCTACCGTCCCGGCCGGGATCAGGCGCTGCTCGGCGGCGACTTCTACGACCTGATCGAACTGAACGACGGCACGCTGCACGTGCTGATCGGCGACGTCGCGGGACACGGGCCGGACGAGGCAGCGCTCGGAGTCTGCCTCCGGGTCGCCTGGCGCACGCTGATCCTCTCCGGCCGCGAACCGCACCAGACCCTCGCCTGCCTGCAGGAAGTGCTCGAGCGCGAGCGGCACAGGAAAGAGGTATTCGCGACCGTCGCGATGCTGACCCTGGACGCGGCCACCGGAACGGGCACGCTGCGGCTAGCCGGTCACCCGCCGCCTGTCGTCCTCGGCAAGGATGCCCGGCTGCTCACCGAGGAACGACCAGGGCCGCCGCTTGGCCTGTTCGATGTGGACTGGCCGGGCATCCCGTTCTCGCTCGGCCCCAACTGGTCGCTGATGCTGTACACCGACGGCCTCATCGAAGGCCGCGGCGGATCCGGCCGCGAGATCGTCGGCTGCGATGGGCTGGTTGAGCTGATCGCCGAGTCGGGCTGGGAAGCTGATCTGCCCGGATACCCCGAGTCACTACCCGACACGCTGGTCAAGCAGGTCGAGCGGCTCAACGGCCAGGCGCTTGCCGACGACATCGCCGTCCTGGTCGTTGGACGGCGCCAGTGACAGATACCCCGAGGACCGACGCGAGGACAGCGTCACGAACCGAGCCGGCGGCCCGGCTCTGGGCCAGGACCCGGCCGAGCGTCAGCCCTCGGACCTGGTCGCTCAAGCGCAGGCTCGGTTACGCGTTCGCGATCGCCGGGGTGCTCTTCGTCGCGGCCGGGGTCGCGCTCGGATTTGGCCTGGCCAGCATGATCAGCGCAACCAACCTGCAGGTCAACCGGCTCGACCCGGCCGTTCGCTACAGCAGCTACCTGAACAACGCGCTCATCAACGAGGAGACCGGCATCCGCGGTTACGCGCTGACCGGCCAGACTTCTTTCCTGGAGCCGTACCAGTCCGGGCTGAGCACAGAACCAGGCGACGCCGCCACGCTGCGGCAACTCGTCGCACCGTATCCGAGGCTGCGGTCCGACTTGGGGACTGTGCTCCACCAGGCGGGCCGCTGGCATGCCGACTATGCCCTGCCAGCGCTCAGCGCCGTCCAGCAGCACAAGAACGTGTCGGTGGCAACCGAGGTCGCCGGCAAAAACGACTTCGACGGGTTCCGCACGGCGCTGGGCGCGTTCAACAAAGAGGCCAACGCGGAGCGAACCGCGGCGCTCGGCCGGCTGCGCACGGCCACCGACGCGACGATCGCCGAGGCCTGCGCCGTCGGCGTGCTGCTTATCCTGACCGCCGTAGCGAGCTGGATCGGGCTGGCCGCATGGGTGAGACGGCCGCTTGAGTCGGTGCGGCGCGAAGCCCAGACGGTTGCCTCAGGTGACCTGAACCACCAGGTCAACGTCACCGGTCCGCGCGAGATTATGGAACTGGGCGCCGACGTCGAAGCGATGCGACACCAGCTAATCCTGAGCTTCGACGACGTCTCCTACAAGGCCGCCGAGCTGCAGCGATCCAACCGGGAGCTTGAGCAATTCGCCTACGTCGCCTCGCACGACCTGCAAGAACCGCTGCGCAAGGTAGCCAGTTTCTGCCAAATGCTCGAATCCAGGTACGCCGACCAGTTGGACGAGCGGGCCAAGCAATACATCGCCTACGCGGTCGACGGTGCCAAGCGCATGCAAGGGCTGATCAACGACCTGCTCGCGTTCTCGCGGGTCGGCCAGCCCGGCGCGCAGTTCCGCCCGGTCGATCTCAACGAGGTAGCCGGCCAGGCCGTGTCAGAACTCGAGGCGGCGGTCGAGGACAGCGACGCCACGATCACCGTCGACCCGCTGCCCGTGGTGACCGGAGACCGCGGCCTGCTGACCCAGCTCTTCGCCAACCTGATGGGCAACTCGATGAAGTTCCGCCGCGTGGACCAGGCCCCCGTTATCAGGTTCACGGCCGAACGCAACGGCAACGAGTGGGAGTTCGCCTGCCAGGACAACGGCATCGGGATCGAACCCGCCTACCGTGACCGGGTGTTCGTGATCTTCCAGCGGCTGCACCCCCGGGACGCCTACCCAGGGACCGGCATCGGACTGGCACTGTGCCGGAAGATCGTCGACTTCCACGGCGGAAAAATCTGGGTGGACGACCAGTCGGACGGAGCGCCCGGCACGACAATCAGGTGGACGCTGCCGACGGACACAACGCGCCAGGTGGTGGCCGATGGCGTCTGACGAGGCTGGAGCCATGATCGAAGTACTGCTGGTGGAGGACGATCCCGGTGACGTCCTGATCACCAGAGAAGCGTTCGCGGAGAACAAGGTCCGCAATCACCTCAGCGTGGTCAACGACGGGGTGAATGCGCTGCAGTTCTTGCGCCGACAGGCCGATTACGCGAACGCGCCACGGCCCGACCTGATACTGCTAGACCTGAACCTGCCGAGAATGGACGGCTACGAGGTGCTGGCCCACATCAAGTCGGATGCCGACTTGCAACGGATCCCGGTGGTGGTGTTGACCACGTCAGACGCCGAAGAAGACGTGCTGCGAAGCTACGACCTGCACGCGAACGCGTACGTGACCAAGCCGGTGGACTTTGAGCGATTCCTCGGCGTGGTTCGCCAGATCGACGACTTCTTCGTCACCGTAGTGAAGCTGCCAGCTAGGTGAATTAAGTGACCGCCGACCAGGGCAAGGCCAACGAGCCGCTGCTGGCTGAACTGACCAGCCGCTGGCGCGACGACCTGGCCGCCTGGACGATTCCCGAGCACATCCTCGCTGGCGTCGTCGAGTCGCCGTGGGTACTGCCCACTCAGGTGTTCGCCAGGCGCGCGGACAAGGCCAGTGCCCAGCCAGCCGGCCAGTCGTTCGAGCGCGAATGGGCCGCGCTCGATCCGGCTGGCACCGTGCTCGACATCGGCGTCGGTGCCGGCGCCGCTAGTCTCCCGCTCGCGCCGCGCACCACCGAACTGATCGCGGTTGACCCAAGCGCGCAGATGCTCGGCCTGCTCGGCGACCGGGCCGCCGCGCGCGGCGTCCCGGTCGTGGCGATTGTTGGCACCTGGCCGGACAAAGCCGCCGAAGTACCCGCAGCCGACCTGGTGACGTGCCATCACGTGCTGTACAACGTGCCGGACATCGTGCCGTTCCTGCTCGCACTGACCGAGCATGCCCGCCGACTCGTTGTGGTCGAGATGACCCTCACCCACCCGTTGACCTCACTCAACGAGTTGTGGCGCCGGTTCCACGGCTTGGCCAGGCCCGGCGGACCTACCGGCGACGACGTGCTCGCGATCCTCGCCGCGATGGGTGTGCGCTTCGGCGCGGACCGCTGGCGCCGAGCCGGCGGACCCGACTATCCGACCATGGCCGAGCTTGTCAACGTCACCAGGCGGAGGCTGTGCCTACCACCCGACCGGGCCGACGACGTGGCGCAGGCGCTGGTCTCCATGGGCGTCGATCCCGCCCGGCCCCAGGATCTCGGGTCATCAGGCAGTGACGTTCTGACCATATGGTGGAACGGCAGCGGACAAGAATCCGGTCAAGACGGCCCAGCCGTTTAGGCCGCTGAGGCGTCATGTAGTAGAGACGACGAGTCAGCATGATGCGATGGTGAGGCAGTACTCATGACGGATTGGCCGGACGACTGGTTCCGAGACGGCGCGGGCGGCATGGGTGGCGCCGGCGCGAAACCGACCGGCGGTATCGAGCCGCCCACGGTGCGGGGCCCGGCGGGGGCAGGTGCGGCGGCGCCGGGCGCCCGCCCGGCGGCGGCCGATCAGCTCACCCAGCCCGGCAACGTCAGACCACCGTTCTCCCCGGGCCAGCCACCCGGCCAGGCCGGGCCAGGCGGCCCGGGCGGCCCCGGCGGCGGCTGGCCGGCCCAGCCCGCGCCTCGCACCCCAGGCGGAGCATCGCGGGCCCGGCTAGGCGGTCCTCGCCTGTCCGGATGGCGTCGTTGGCTCCGGCCGCGCCCGATCGCGCTTGCCCTCGCCGCGATCTTGTCGCTGGCGATAATCGGCTCGGTCGCCACGTACTTCTACCTGGATTCCAAGCTGACCAAGAAGAACGTGCTGGTGGACTACGCGAACCGGCCAGTTCAGGGGCAGGGAACGAACTGGCTGATCACCGGCTCCGACAGCCGCCAAGGGCTGA
This sequence comes from uncultured Actinomycetota bacterium, assembly GCA_963769145.1. GTDB lineage: Bacteria > Actinomycetota > Actinomycetes > Streptosporangiales > Streptosporangiaceae > Chersky-822. The sequence goes on along the minus strand of CAVYKS010000004.1, from coordinate 7,166 downwards.
CCGACAAGCAGATCAGGAAGTTCTCCACCGGCTTCGGCATCGGCGGCCAGCGGTCCGACACCATCATGGTCGTGCACGTACCCGCGGGCGGTGGCCGGCCGGTGCTCATCAGCATCCCGCGTGACTCGTGGGTGCAGATCCCCGGCTACGGCGCGAACAAGATCAACGCCGCGTTCTCGTTCGGCGGTCCAGCGCTGCTGGCCAAGACCGTGCAGAACCTTACCGGCCTGCGCATCGACCACTACATGGGAATCGGCTTCGGCGGCTTCGTACGCGTCGTCGACGCGATCGGCGGCGTGCGGATCTGCCTGAAGGCACCGCTCGATGACCCGGCCTCTGGCCTGCACCTGACCAAGGGCTGCCACACGCTGAGCGGCGGGCACGCGCTCGGCTTCGTCCGCAGCAGGCACGACTACGCCACCCAGGACCTGCAGCGCGTCCAGAACCAGCGGCTTTTCCTGCGCGCCCTACTGCGAAAGCTGACCAGCACCGGCGTCATCCTGAACCCCTTCAAGGCGCTCCCAGCGGCCTCTGGGGCGGCCGGCACCCTGATCGTGGACAGCGGCACCAGCCTGTACCAGCTGGTGCAGGTGGCGCTCGCGCTTAAGAACCCGATCACGACGACCGTCCCGATCGCCAACCCCAACTACGTGGTCAACGGTCAGGACGCCCTGCTACTCGACAGCACCAAGCTCGCCGAACTGGACAAGGCGCTCAACGACGGCACGGCCATCCCCAAGGGCCTGATCTCCGGCTCCACCCTGAGTGGCTAGCCCGCCTGAACCCCCACAAATACACGTGGGGGTTCAGCCCCATTGCAGCACGGCTTCAGGTAACACTCAGGCAAGCGTTCGATAATAGTCAGATGAGTACCGCGGCCAGTGAGCGCCAGCAGACGACAGCCAAGCTGCTGGTTGTCGAGGATGAACCAAACATCCTTGAACTGCTCGCGGCAAGCCTGCGCTACGCCGGGTTCGAGGTCGTCACCGCGGCGGCGGGCACCGATGCCGTACAGGCAGCGCAGCGGCACCGGCCGGACTTGATCGTGCTCGACGTGATGCTGCCGGACATGGACGGGTTCGAGGTGCTGCACCGGCTACGCGGCGGCGGCACGAGAACCCCGGTGCTCTTCCTTACGGCCCGGGACTCAACCGAGGACAAAGTGCGCGGACTGACGCTCGGCGGCGACGACTACGTCACCAAGCCGTTCAGCCTCGAAGAGGTAATCGCTAGGATCGAGGCCGTGCTCAGGCGCACCAAAGGCGGCAGCGTCGAACCGTCACCCAGGTTGTCGTTCGCCGACCTCGAACTAGACGAGGACAGTCACGAGGTGTGGCGGAACGGTACCCAGGTCCAGCTCTCCCCCACCGAATTCAAGCTGCTCAGGTACTTCATGCGCAATTCGGGCCGGGTGCTGTCCAAGATGCAGATACTGGACCATGTCTGGGACTACGACTTCCGAGGCGACACCGGGATCGTCGAGTCCTACGTGTCCGTGCTGCGCCGCAAGATCGACACAACCGAGCCGCACCTGCTGCACACCCTGCGTGGAGTCGGCTACGTGATGCGGCTGCCCTCCTCGTAACCGGCTGGCCAGGCATGGCTTCTTCCGAGCGCACCAGGTGGCAGGCCGCCAGGGCTTTGCCGAGCCGTATTCCGCTGCGAGTCAAGCTGATCGCCGCGGTGCTCGCGCTGGTGACCGCCGCGCTGACCGTGATCAGCATCGCGGGGATAACCGTGCTACGCGGTTACCTGCTCGACCAAGCCGATCAGCAGCTCACCGCGGACGTCGGCAACGGGGACATCCTGGACATCGTCCGGGGCTACCTCGTAGCTCAGCGGCCGCAGCCCACCGGCAACGGCATCTCCATCCAGTGGCTTCCTGCCCACGGTCCGGTCCAGCCGGTGTGGATCGACTACGCCGGATTCCGAGGCGGGCAGCTAGGTCCTCAGCTTCCAGGACCGGCCGCGGCGCACGGCGCCTCCTGGCTGAACAAGGGCATCGACGAACCGATCACGGTGCGCTCGGCCACCGGGAACCAGCGCTGGCGGGTGATCAGCGCGGCCGCGACGCTCGACACGCTCACAGGGCAAGGCCCGTACCACGGGACAATCATCGTCGGCATCAACGTCACGAGCATCTACCGGACTATCAACGAGCTCACGATCATCGACCTGATCATCAGCGGCCTGCTGCTAATTGTCGTCGGCATACTCGGGGTCGCGCTGATCCAGTCAAGTTTGCGGCCGCTCACCGACATCGAGAAGACGGCCGAGGCTATCGCCGCGGGCGATCTCAGCCGCCGGGTGCCTGCTCATGACTCACGCACGGAGGTCGGCCGGCTCGGCCGGTCGCTCAACATCATGCTGGCGCACATCGAGAGTTCGTTCCGCGCCCGGACGGCGTCTGAGGAAGCCGCCCGGCGGTCCGAGGATGCGGCCCGTAAGTCTGCGCTGGCCGCGAGCCGGTCAGAGGACCGGATGCGCCGGTTCGTCGCCGATGCCAGCCACGAACTGCGCACCCCGCTGACCGCGATCAGGGGCTACGCGGAGTACTACCGGCAGCGGGGCGGAACGCAGGGCCCCAACGGCGAGACGCCAGCGGCCAACGACGGGACGCAGGCCGGCGGACTCGCCAAGCCCGATCTCGATCACCTCATCCAGCGCGTGGAGCAGGAAGCCAAGCGGATGGGCCTGCTGGTCGACGACATGCTCCTGCTGGCCCGACTGGACCAGCAGCGACCGCTCGACTTCGGCACCGTCGACCTGCTCGCGATCGCCGCTGACGCGCTGCACGACGCCCGCGTGATCTCGCCTGAACGCTCGATCATGCTCACGGTCGGCTCCCCGGACGCCGCGCTCGTCGTCGGCGATGAGGCCGGGTTGCGCCAGGTGGTAGGCAACCTGATGAGCAACGCGATGATGCACACGCCGAAAGGCACGCCCATCGACATCACCATCCGGGTGGGCACGCTGCCAGACGAGCGCGCTCCCGGCAACGCCGCCGAGCCGGCCGTCATACTCGAGGTGACCGACCAGGGGCCCGGTCTCGGCGACGACCAGCAGGAGCACGTGTTCGAGCGGTTCTACCGCACCGACCGGGCCCGCAGCAGAACGGCCGGCGGCACCGGTCTCGGCCTCGCGATCGTCTCCGCGATGGTGGCCGCTCACCACGGCACCGTCTGGGTGGATTCCACGCCCGGACAGGGCGCGACGTTCGGCTTCGCGCTGCCGCTGGCCCCCGAGGCCAGGCTCGCGAGCGCCTAGGACAGTGCTAGCCCGACATAGATAGGGCCGCCCGCGCGGCGGCCACCACCGCGTCCCGATATCCGGACCCGAACAGGCAGACGTGCACGAGCAGCGGATGCAACTGGTGCAGCGGGACCCGCGACCGCCAGCCATCCGCCAGCGGCCGCATCTCTCGGTAAGAGGCGATGATCCGGTCCAGGTACGGCGCCCCGAACAGCGAGAGCATCGCCAGGTCGCTCTCCCGGTGGCCGCCGTGCGCCGCCGGGTCGATCAGCCAGCCTTGCCCGCCTGACCACAGCAGGTTGCCTGACCAGCAGTCGCCGTGTATCCGGCTCGGCGGTTCGGCCGGACCGGCCAGGTCCACGATCCGGCTGGCCACCGACTCGACCATGCTCACGTCGGCCGGGCGAAGGCCCGCCGCGTCCCGGCCGATCCGGCAGTACGGGAGCAGCCGGTGCGCCGCGTACCAGGATGGCCAGGAGTCCGCCTGGTCGTTGCCCAGCGGCAGGCTCGCGATGTAGCCGGGCCACGGCGCCCCGAACGAGTCGGCCCCGGCCGCGTGCAGCAACGCCAGGTCGCGCCCGAACCGCTCGGCTGCCGCCCGGTCGGCACCAGCTTCTGGGAGCCACGGGAGCGCCAGCATTTCGTTCGAAATAAAAAACACTTCGGGTACTAACGGGACACCAGCCTCGTCGAGCCAGCGCAGCCCGGCGGCCTCGGCGCGGAGGGCAGCGAAAGCGGCGTCGGCTGCGGCGGCCGGGACGGACTTGATGAAGAGTTCGCGCCCGTCGGCGAGTGCGGCGCGGTAGTGGGCCGCCCCGTGGCCGCCGCCGATATGGCGGAGCTGACGTAGCGGCGCCCCGGCCGCGCGCTCGAGCCGCGCCGCCACCTCGGGTTCAGTCATCACCCATCGCGGCCAACTCGGCGACCAAGCCCTTGGCCGCCGCCGCGATCAGGTCGAACACCTCGGCGAACTCCTCAGCGCCGGCGCCGTAGGGGTCGGGCACCTGCGCACCGTCAGGCGCGTCCGCGTCGAACGACCGCAGCAGCCTCACCCGCTGATCAAGATCGCGTCGCCCGGCCGCCATTCGCTGGAGGTTGCGCAGGTTGCTCTGGTCCATGGCAATCAGCAGGTCGAACCGGTCGAGCCAGTCGGGACCGATCTGCCTGGCCCGGTGCTCCGACCCGTCGAACCCGCGCCGCGACAACTCGGCCCGCGCGCCCCGGTCCATCCCTTCGCCGAGGTGCCAGTCGCCGGTCCCCGCGCTCTCCACCGCTACCCGGTCCGCCAGGCCGGCTGCCGCCAACTCCGTCCTGATCAGGACCTCGGCCATCGGCGAACGGCAAATGTTCCCCAGGCAAACCACGCAAATGCCATACATTTCGAAAGAATTGCGCGGGTCGGGTGGCGCCACCAGAGCGCGACGATCAGCGGGCATGACACCAGCATGGCCGGCGAGCCGGTCTGGTCAGGTACATGGGACGGTAGATAGATGACTCAGGCAAGGACGTATCGGCAGCTTTCGTTCTGGCACGACAGCGTGCCCGGCTCGCTCGACCCGGCGCCCGGCCTGACCGACGACATCGGAGTCGACGTCGCGATCGTAGGCGGCGGGCTGACCGGAATGTGGACCGCCTACTACCTGAACAAGGCCGACCCCGAGTTGTCGATCGCGATCTGCGAGCGTGAGATCGCCGGCTTCGGCGCGTCGGGGCGGAACGGGGGATGGTGCTCGGCGCTGTTCCCCGCCTCGCTCGCCAAGCTTGACCGGATGGCCGGGCGCGAGCAGGCGATAGCGATGTACCGGGCCATGCAGCAGACGGTCAACGAGGTCGGCAGCGTCACGATCGCTGAGAACATCGACTGTCACTGGGCCAAAGGCGGCAGCGTGACGTTCGCCCGGTCGCCGGTCCAGTTGCAGCGGGCCAGAGAGGAAATCGACGAGGCCCGGCTGTACGGCTTCGACGAGACCGACCTGCGGCTGCTCACGGCGGAGCAGGCCCGCGACATCGGCGCCGCCTCCGACGTGCTGGGCGGCGTCTACACACCACACTGCGCGGCAATCCACCCGGCGAGACTAGCCCGGGGCCTGGCCGCCTTGCTCGTCGACCGAGGCGTCCAGATCTTCGAGCAGACGCCAGTCCAGCGGATCGAGCCGGGCCGACTGATCACCGCCACGGGTACTATCAAGGCCGGCTACGTGATCCGGGCAACCGAGGGTTACACGCCGCAGTTGCCCGGCCAGGAGCGTGCGATCGTCCCGGTCTACTCGCTGGTCATCGCGACCGCGCCGGTGCCCTCCGGCGCGTGGGACCAGATTGGCCTGGAGACCAGGCCGACGTTTTCCGACCTGCGGCATCTGATCATCTACGGGCAGCGGACGGCCGACGGACGGCTGGTGTTCGGCGGACGCGGCGCGCCCTATCACTTCGGCTCGGCCGTGCGCCCGGGGTTCGACCGCGCGCCTGATGTGTTCGCCGCGCTGCGGAGCACGCTGATCGAACTGTTCCCGGTGCTGTCCGATGTCGCTATCACGCATACCTGGGGCGGGCCGATCGGCATCGCGAGGGACTGGTGCGCGTCGGTCGGCCTTGATACCTCGACCGGCCTGGGCTGGGCTGGCGGCTACGTCGGCGACGGGCTGTCCACGACGAACCTGGCCGGCCGGACGCTGGCCGACCTGATCGCTGGCAAGGACAGCGAGATCACCAGGCTCCCCTGGGTCGGCCACCGGTCACCGCGCTGGGAGCCAGAGCCGCTGCGCTGGCTCGGCATCAACGCCGGACTGCTGGCGATGACCAGGGCCGACCACGTCGAGGCGCGAACCGGCCGCGAGTCCCGCCTGGCCTCCGCCTTCGACAGGTTCCTAGGTGGCTGATCCAGCGGGGGGCGGGGTGCGGGGGGCGAGGTGCGGGGGGCGAGGTGCGGGGGGCGAGGTGCGGGGGGCGAGGTGCGGGGGGCGGGGTGCGGGGGGCGGGGTGCGGGGGGACGGGGGACCTGATCTGAGCGCGGGCAACTTCTGGGCAACTACCGCAACCACTGGTGTCGGCTGGCTGACGCTGGTGTGGTGGTGTAGATGGTGCGGGGTTTCCCGCCGTTTGGGCTGGGGGTGGTTCGGGGGTGGTGGGGTGGTTGGTGCCGCGGGGCATCCGCTGACGTCGTGGCCGGCTGGCCGGGCTGGACCCGGGTGTCGAGCGCGGTTTTGCTTCCGTGATCAAGGTTCGGGTCATGATCGTGGAGTGTGGCTGTCGTATATCGCGGCTGAGATTCCGTGGTAATCGCGGTTTCATGATCGTGGAGTCTGGCCGTCACCGGCCCGCGGGGCCGATGCCGCCGGGACGGCCGCAGCCGCACCGGGCCGGGCGGTAAAACTACCCCAGATGGGACATTCCGGCTTCCGGGCGGTCCGATGCCGCTGCAGGGGTCGCCCTTCAACGGCAGCGACAACGCTCCGGACCGGACTACTACGACCTCCGCAGCGCAGCGCCGCCCGCCAGGTCCGCAACCACATCCGCAACCTCGAACGCCTCGGCTACCACCTCACCATCAACCCCCGCCACCGAAGAACGCACCCCGTCACCCAACCCCAACCCCCACCTGAGGCCTATTTACGACCAACGCGGTGGTTCGGGCGCAGTGACCAACTACAGCAACCATTGGTATCGGCGAGGGCGATAGCGCTCGATTCCGGCGAACCGGGCTTGGGTTTCTGGTTCGCGCGGTCATGCCGTCGCTGGTAGCATCACTGAGGTTCTTGCGCCGCTAGCTCAATTGGCAGAGCAGCGGACTCTTAATCCGCGGGTTCGGGGTTCAAGTCCCTGGCGGCGCACCCGTCCTGACCTGGGGTTATGCTAGTTCCGGGTTGCCTTGTGAAGGCCGTTTCGGGGCCATGTTTGCTCCACGTTTGCTCGTCAGT
>CAVYKS010000003.1:0-2475703 GCA_963769145.1 uncultured Actinomycetota bacterium | reverse complement strand
CCATGTATAACCCCAGGTCAGAGGCCCTTTCGCCGGAGCTGGCGCCAGCATTAGGGGAGCGGTGCACGGCGCTGTCGGCTGAGACCTGGATCTGGAGTTCTTGCAGGTCAGCGTGGTGAGTGAGACCGATGGCGCGCGGAGATGGCGTGGTGCACGGCAAATACACGCTCAAAAGTTCCGACCGGTCGTCCCGGATCTAGACAGCGCCGGACGGCTGGAGCCAGTAGTCCGGCGGGGGGTGACTAGCGCGACAGTCGACGTCTGTTCTGGGACTCCCTGCCGCCGGCCCCAGCGTGTTGATCCGGTTGCTCGGCCCGCCGGCCGACACCATGGAGGTTGAACCGGCGCGTGTCAGTTAGGCAATGACTCGCACGCTCAGTGACCGCTGACGGCGACTAGGAGCAGCGCGGCGGTGTCGGCGCCGACGCCGTGCAGGGCGCTCAGGCCGGGGGCGTGCCCAGTGCCCAGGGGCACGATGAGCGCGTCGAAGCGGTCGAGTATGTACCGTCAGCGCATCGCTCTCTCAGACGTCCGCTAGATGAACCTCGAAAGTCTGCAGCGCCGACCTCAGCCCAGCCTCAAAGAGAGCGCTTCCGGGCAGCAGCAGGAGAAACGAGGCGGCAAGCAGCATAGCGAAGGCAAGGCCGCCGGGCGGCGGGCTCTTTCCTGCAAGATCGCGCCATCCGAACACCGCGAATGCCACCGTTGCCAGCAGCACTGGCATCAAAGGCCTCAGCCGCACCAGCGCGGAACTGGCCAGGGCTGCGGGGTTATACCAGCTGGGAAAGTCATGACCTGCAACCAGGCCGACCACGCGTGAATGGTCACCGGGGCTGTGCCAGCGAAATAGACCGGCCGGTGACCGCGACTGGTCCTGCGTACAGCAGGCCGCGCTCAGGATCCCGGCGCTCTCCGCGATCCCGGATAGATCCACGGATGGGCCGGAGGGATGTAAGTATTCGGTGATGCCGTAGGGCTTGCGGGGTCGCGGGCGGCTCGCGACACGCTGGCCGGGGTGCTGGACACAGGGCCGGTGATCATGTTGCCTTGCGGTGATGATTTCCCGCGAGCAGCAGCAGGCTGATCCGGTCGGCGTCGTCGGCTGGCGGGCCGAGGCTGGCCGGCTGCGGGCGGAAAACGCGGTGCTGGCGGCGGAGAACGTGGTGCTGCGGGCGGAGAGCGCCGGGTACCGGGCGCGGATCGCTGATCTGGAGGGCCAGGTCGCGGCGCTGGCGGCGAAGGTCGCGACGCTGGCCAGGCTGGCGTTCGGCAAGTCCTCGGAGAAGAAGACCGCGAAAGGCCCGGCTGCCGGAGATGGCGGCGCGGACGGCACGCCGCCGGGCGGGGACACGGGACGCCGGCGAGGCCAGCGGCCGGGGTCGCGCGGGCACGGCCGCCGCGACTACTCCCACCTGCCGGGCCGCGAGGAGATCCATGATGTCCCCGAGGACCAGAGGGCGTGCCCGCGCTGCGGCACGCCGTATTCCTGGTTCGCTGAGGATACTTGCGAGCAGATCGACTGGGAGGTCCGCCTGATCCGGATCACGCACCGCCGCCCGGCTTACCGGCAGGCCTGCCGCTGCCCGGTCCCCGGGGTGATCTCCGCCCCGCCGGTGCCCAAGGCGATCACCGGGGGCCGGTTCACCACGGGTTTCCTGGCGCGGCTGCTGGCGGGGAAGTTCGTGTTGGCCCGCCCGGCGCACCGGATCGCGGCGGCGCTGTCGTTCGACGGGCTGGAGATCGCTGAGGGGACCCTGGCCGGGGTTTTCGCGGCGCTGGCGCCGCTGCTGGCGCCCTTGGCGGCGGCGATCACCGGGCGGAACGCGGCGGCCGGGCACCTGCACGCCGATGAGAGCCGCTGGAACGTGTTCGCCGCCACGGAAGGGAAAGACAGCCACCGGTGGTGGCTGTGGGTGTTCTCCGGTCCGGACACCGTCGTGTTCCGGATCGCCCCGTCCCGGTCCCTGGCGGTCCTGAGGGAGCACCTCGGCGCCGACGCCGCCGACGGGGACCTTCCCGGCGGGCGGCGGCTGCTGCTCAGCTCCGACTTCTACTCCGCCTGCCAGTCCTTCGGGGCTACCGGCGGGGTGGACAACCTGTGGTGCTGGTCGCACATCAGGAGGTACTTCGTCCGGGCTGGTGACGCTCACCCGAGGCAGCTGCGGTCCTGGGCGGATGAGTGGTGCGAGCGGATCGGCGCGCTGTACCAGGCGCACGCCGAGATGGCCGCCGCCGAGCCGGGCAGCGGCGAGCGGCGCTGGGCGAGCGCGAAGTTCTCCGCCGCCATGAACGGCATCGACGCCGACCGGCGCGAGCAGGCGGCCCGTCCTGGCCTGCACCCCGCCGCCGCGAAAGTACTGGCCACCTTGGACCGGGAATGGGAGGGCCTGGCCCGGCACAAGGAGTTCCCCGAGCTGCCGCTGGACAACAACACGGCGGAGCGGGCGCTGCGCGGCCCGGTCGTGGGCAGGAAAAACTATTACGGATCGGGGTCAGTGGCCTCCGCCGGCCTGGCCAGCGCGGCCTGGACCATCACCGCGACCGCCGCCATGGCCAAGATCAGCCCGCTGTCCTACCTGCGTGACTACCCCGGCGCCTGCGCCCAGGCCGGCGGGAAGGCACCCGAAGGCCCGGCGCTGGCCCGGTTCTTCCCCTGGGCCGCCGCCGAAGCTGACCTCGCCGTCTGGCGCCCTGGCGCCGCGCCCGGCCACCCGGACATGACGGAACCCGCCGCCGGCGGCCTGCTGGCCGGCACCGGGCCGGCACCGTGACCGAGCCGCCGGGCCCGGCCGGCCCGGCCCGCTACTGCGGGCGGGACTTCAGCCCCGCCGACATCACTGTCATCGCCGGCCTCGCCGCCACGCTGCCCACCCGCGCCGCGATCGCCGAGGCCACCTGCCAGGCGCTGGACTGGCGCCGCCCCGACGGGGCGACTAGGGCGATGAGCGCCCGGGTCGCGCTGAACCGGATGGCCGCCGACGACCTGATCACCTTGCCGCCGCCGCGCAACGGCAACGGCAACGGCCGTATCCCCCGCCACCGCGCGCAGGGACAGGGTGAGCTGTTCCCCGCCGTTCCGGTCACCGGCACCCTGGCCAGCCTCAGCCCGCTGACCATCCGGCCGGTCACCACCCGGGCGGACTCACGGACCTGCAACAACCTCATCGCGGCCCACCACTACCTCGGCTACACCCCGCTCGCCGGAGCCCAGCTCCGCTACCTGATCCAGGCCGAGCGGGCCGGGACCATCGCCGCCATCAGCTTCGCGGCATCAGCCTGGAAATGCGCCGCCCGCGACACCCTCATCGGCTGGGACCCCCCGCCCGCGAAGCCCGGCTCCACCTCATCACCGGCAACGCCCGCTTCCTGATCCTGCCCCACGTCCGAGTCCCGCACCTCGCCTCCGCGATCCTCGGCCGCGTCACCCGCCGCCTGCCCGCCGACTGGCGGGCCGCCTACGGCTACGCACCCGTCCTCGCCGAGACCTTCGTCGAGACCTGCCGGTTCGACGCCACCAGCTACCGGGCAGCGAACTGGATCCACGCCGGACGCACCCAAGGACGCGGCAAGCTCGACCGCGACCACCAGCACGCCCTCCCCGTCAAGGACGTCTACCTCTACCCCCTGCACCGGAACTGGCAGCGCATCCTCACCCAGAACCAGTAAGAACCCCGTCCGCCAGCAAAACAGCCTCCCCATCACAGGCCAGCGACCGTACGGGCGGACCGAATACTTACGGAGGGATTAGCGGTGTCAGCGTGTCGGGGGCGTGCCGCGAACGGAAAAGGTGACCGGCTGTTTACCGCAACCCTGGCATCCGCGTGCCATCAAGACTGGCAAGCACACGCGGGTGCGCCTGCAGCCAGGCCGTGCCGATCCCCGCAGTCACGATCAGCAAGAAGAATGCCATCGGCTCTCGCGAATAGCCGTGATCAAGAGCGCGCCACGTCTGGCGCAGATCACCGGATACCAGCTGATCAACCTCACCCCGTCCAGCGCGCCGCTCACCCAGCTCCCGCTAGCGCTGATCCCGACGGCCGCCGTGCCGCTGCTGTTCGCCCTGCACATCACGTCCAGGCTCGCGCTGCGCAGAGCGGAGCGAGCGCCGCTCCCGGTCGCCGCCCCGGTCATGGTCGGCTGAACGTCACTTGCCGGGGCGCGGTCGCAGCCGTGGCCCGCCCCGGCATTGGCCGGCTAAGAGCTGATGTGGCTCGTAGCCGATCAGCCCGGCTGAATTACCGAGGCAACCGGATACGACACGGACACCGAAGAAACAATGCCCTCTACTATGCGAAGGTCCGCAGCGGAAGTTCTGACGCCCTCCCAGACCATCACAGTTAGGGCGGCTGGCTCGGGGCGCTCGGCCGTTGGACCAAGATTGTGCCCCACACGCCGCCATTGCAGGTCCGATCCCCAATCATAAGAAAGTCGCGGGAACAATTGCGACTCGCTGTATGCTAGCGGGTAGGAATAACGACTGTAGTCCGGAATTGGCGGGCGTGTCGGATCGGGAATCGTTGGATCTCCGATTACCTCGCCCAATACTTCATAATATATCCAGATCAAGTAGCCGTGAGAATCGAGGTTACTAAGATCAGGCCTATTTTGGGTGCTCGTCACGGGAACTGGCCGCAAAGGGCGGTTTGATATCGTGCATAGCTCGCGCGGCGAGTAAAGATTCGGCACGAGTCGCCTTCCGAAGTGCCAGTCGACGGGATGGTCGACGGCCAGTTGGAATCCGAACCCAGCTAGATTCCGGGTACGCATCATCATACTTCTCCGTTCTTTGACTTAGAAAACGACGACTAGCGCCGCTACTACGGTCGTCGCAATGACCAGCATCTTCCGTTGCATTGACGTCAGGAACATGCGCTCTACCGGCTGCACTCGTAGCGCGAAGCGGAATCCAATAATTCGGCCCGCTGCGTAGCAGCACCATCCGAGCAGTGCCGCGGGCCCGGCATACCTGAGCGTCAGGGCGACGAACACCCAGAAGGCTCCGACTACGACGGAAGTGAACACGCCGAAGCCGAGGATCACTCCGTACAGGACGGGCACTATATTGGCGTCAAGCGCGCGACGCCAATATTCGGGAACCTGCCATCGGCTTTGCGGGATGCCGACCCCCATAGTTTGCAGGGCCGTCAGGGCCAGAGCGACAGCCAGCGGAGCGATGAGTAATGGCCGGAAGCCCGTGGCGATCAGAATTGATCCGAGCAAGGTAAGAATTAGGCCCATTATGCTAGCGCCTATTATCAGTCCCGCGCCGTGGAGCATAGTCAGTCGGCGGAACGGCCTCAATTTGGCACCGCTCACGGCGGGCGTAAGGCTTGCAGCCATAGACAGGCCTCAAGGCGACCACAATGCGGCGATCCCAACTACGAAGCCCAGAATAGCGAAGCTGAGATCGGCGGCGGGATTCACGAACATCCGAAGATACTCCCCGTGCAACTCGCGGGTCCGAGACAGATGATTGCTCGGCAATAGACCGTGGTGTGGCCGCCACACGATCCATACGGCGTTGTGTAGTAACACCCTGGGCGACCGTCGCTACCGCAGTACTTGGTGCAGTTCGAGGCCGCCTTAATGCAGTCTTGGTACTTGGTATAGAGGTTCGGCTGGCAAGTTGTCGTGCACATTAGCCAAGAGCCGCCAGCGCATGTGCCAGATGGGCATCCATTGCAAACTGCTCCACCGCATGTTGAACTGTCGCCGCAGTTCGGGCAGCCACAGGCTGTACGAGGGGAAGCTGCGGGCATGAATCCTAGACCACCAGCTCCGATGGCGGTTATGCCAAGAGCGACACGGCCAACAAAACTTCGACGCGATATGCGATCGCCGAAGAGCCGGGTAGTCTTTTCAAAGAGTTGGTCGGCTGACATACGGTATAGCCTCCATCTGATGTTCGGATGCGTGGTTTCCTTGCGAATCCGTGATCGGAGGATTCGCAACCAGATCGTCGGCTTGATCTAGCATTTCTTCGATGTTGTCGAGAGTATTCACGCCGCCCGACACGATGACCTTGCCTGAGCCGTCAGTAATTACTGCCCAGGGCGCTCCGGGCACGTTGTCCCTAAAACTCGTTTTGTCAGCGAGATATGGCAAGGAGGTCACGCCCTTGGTCCGCATGTATTCGCGGGCGTCCTTTTCGCTTGCATCGATGACTAGGAGAACTGCAGTGTCCGTTCGAGAGGACTTTGCGATTCGGCCGAATGAAGAGGTTATCGGCCCACAGACCCCGCAGGTTGGCGAGACGAAGCCAACCGCGTAGCGGGCGGCGTCCGTTCGGGTTAGCTTGTTCAGAGCCGCAGGCAACTGAAGCTGAGATCCGTAGGCGGGCCCCCCGGCGCCGGTGAGACCGCCCACGGGCGCGATGCGGATGTGGAGGACGCCGACTTGTCGTATGAGCGCTACGACGGCCACGGTATTCAGTACGCACAGTATGCCGACGAGAATCACCGAGACTTGAAGGATTGTCATTGGATCACCTCAGCCTTATCTGCACTGTTAACAGTTGCCTTAAACTGTTCTAGAATGGAGTTCGTCGTACGCCGCAGGGGTCCGAACAGCCGCGCTATCTCGCTAGCGAGCGCCACGAGCGCGGCCACGAGCGCTGCAAGGACGACTATCTCGATGGGCTGCGCTTTGTGAATGGGAATATTGGCCAGCAATGCGACCATGAAAAGCAATGATGTCCGGACGATGCTGTGTGGACCGACGGTTTCCAGTTCACCGCTTCCGCCAAAGCATGCACATGCGATTTGGCGCCCTCGTGCTTGGGCGCTTACGAGCGCGCCTAGGAACATTAGGAAAAGGAGACAGGCTAAGCCGGCGCCAATTTGTCGCAACTCAGGCGGTGCGACGAGTCCGGCGAGCAGTAGTGCTCCGGCTAGTAATTCCGACGACGAAATGAGTCGTGCTAGGAGCGGAGCGGCAGATTCAGGAACTATGTCGTAGGCCGCAACCTGCGTCGCGAAGACGGCAGTCGACGTAGCCTTTGACCAGCCGGCCCAGAGCAGGACTATGCCTACCAGGAGCGCTGATGCTCCGGAGAGCTGCTGCGAGACCGTCCCGGCTAACATAGGCACGCCTCCGACATGTAGCATGCGCGTGAAGTTTGGCTATTTGGGGAGCATAAGAAGCCTTACGCTCACTCAAGCACCGTGCCGGGTCCAGCGCAAGGGTCTGAGCTTCAGTGGATGTGGGCCCAGCAACTTGGTCTGGTCATGGGGCACACGGTGCAACGTCTGGCCGGACGGAGGAAAGGCCGTGAGGCTGCCCGAAGTAGCCATGAGCCGCCGGACCTGGCGAGCTGAGTCGGCCGCGAAGGTCAAGCGAAAAGTAGTACTCGTGGCGCGATGAGGAGATCGTCATGCTGGGACCGGCCAGTTGAGCCGAGCCGTCCGCATTAGTAACACCGCTGGCCCAGGTCCTAGTAGTGGCGCTGCCCACGCAGTCGCCGCCGAGCAGTTCGTATCGTGAGTTCGGCCTCGCTCCGACGATCTGCGCAGTCACAAGAACTGTCTTCAGGCTTCGCGCCGAAATGGCAGTGATGGCCATTATGGAGCCGCGAAGTGTTCCAGACGCAGGCAGCGCCGCAGTGCTGACCGACAAGATGATGGGTGACGCGACTGTCGCGGGAGCAGGCAGCCGGGCTGCTCGCAGTTCTCTCCGGAGCGATGTGACATCGGCGCGATAATGCATTGTGACGGTAATCGCCCAAGCCAAGGCGATGGCAAGCATTACGACCACTATCAGCCATCGCGTCTTTGTTGAGACTTGTCGGGAGCCGAAGGAGATTGTGTCCGATCGCCGATCAGGTTGCACTCCGCAATTAGAGCCGACTGATCCGGGGCCGTCAACTCGCGAGATCAGCGGATGTGCTGGGCGCGAACGCAGACCGGGAGGCCTGCGGGTCGGGCAGGTGTACCTGATCGCGTGCAACGTCGGCACCTACTACCTGGATGCCGACTCCACCGTCCCGATAGACACCTTCGGCGGCGGATCAGCCGTCATCGACTACCGTGGCCAGCTCGTCGGCCGGCACGACTACAGCGGCGGATCATCCTGGCCGCATGCAGAACTAGCGAATAACGCGATAGTCGACGAGCAGATAGCCGGTCGGTGAGATCTCGCTTCGGATCGATCTGAGCTGAATCGGTGGCAAGCCGTCGAGGAGGCGTCGTCCGCGGCTCGCGATCCTCGGCGCTATCACGAGCCTGAGTTCGTCGACTACGTCGGCGGCCAGCAATGCTTGCGCGACCGAGATGCTGGCGTGGACGCCGACATCGCCTCCGGGTTGCTGCTTGAGATCGCGGACGACTTCCACCGGCCCGCCGCCGAGCACCGTCGCATTGGCCCAGCCCCGGTCAAGCGGCGTCGACGTCGCGACATGCTTGGTGACCCCGTTGATGAATGTCGCGAATGGCTGGATCTGGCTATCCGGCCAGAACTGCGCCCACTCGGTGTATCTACGGCGGCCGAGTATGACCGCGTCCTGGGTCGCGATCACAGCGGCAAGGTTGGCGTCCATCGCATCGTCCCAGTCGGCGATGAACTTATCTGGCTCCTCGGCAACCCCGTCCAGCGACAGCAGCTCGTACCCGACGATCTTTCGCACGCCCGGCACCTCCGATTGGGTTTGGATACTGCCTAGTGGACTGATCAAGCCGCCGAAACTCATCGCTGCGACGTGCGGGACGTCGAGGTCAGCAGTCGCGTGATCCGCGGATATCAGGCTCGATAGCGCCGGCGTTGGCTTGCGGTTACTGTGAGCCGATGAGGCAGACCACAGGCTTTGCGCGGCTGCCGGATGGGCAGCGTATCGCTTTTGCCGTGGTCGGGAGCGGCCCAGCCGTGGTGATGCCGGCGTGATGGGTCTCCCATGTGGTCGAAGACTGGCAGTTTGATCCGCTGCGCGGTTTATTGAAGGCCTGGCGCATGGTGGTGCGGTATGACCGGCTCGGACCGGCCTGTCCGATCGGGAACGGCCGTCTGAGACGTTCACGCCCGAATTTGAGGATGCGGCCCTCTGCGCGATCCTTGACGAGCTGGGCCTGGTGCGCACGACGCTCATGGGCATCTCGTGCGGGGGCTGTACCGCCGTGAGCTTCGCCGCGCGGCGGCCAGAGCGCGTCGATCGGCTCGTGCTGTACGGCAGCTACGCCCATGGGCACGCGCTAGGCCCGCCGCAAGCGCGGACCAGCATGATTGACCTGATGCGCTCGCATTGGGGCCTGGGCAGCCGACTGCTGGCCGACATGTTCGTTCCGAACTGGTCAGCGCAGGACCGGGCCACGTTCACCGCGTTCCAGCGCGCGGCCGCCAGCGCCGACATCGCTGCCGATCTGCTCACGCTTATCTATGAGACCGACGTGCGTGACGAGCTGCCGAGGGTTCGTGCGCCGTCATTGGTCGTGCATCGCGAGGGCGACCGCGCGATGCGGCTGAGAGGCGCACGCTAGGTCGCCGCACTGTTGCCGCACGCCGACCTCCTGACGCTACCGGGTGATGCCCACCTGCCGTGGCACGGGGACGGGGACGCTGTCCTGCGCGCGATCGCACCGTTTCTGGGGATCGAAGGCCCGCCCGCGCCGGCCAGCGGGGCCGGCGCTGACCTGCTGGATGAGCTCAGTGCGCGGGAGCGCGAAGTGCTCGCGCTTGTCGCGCAGGGGAGGACGAGCCGGGCGAGGTACGCGGTGGCGCTAACAGACCCGGAGTGTTCCTGCTGGTCAACGACCTGTTCGGCTAACAGATTTGCTAACGAGACTCGGCGGGACGAAGCGAGACGGCGTGGGACGCCGGAGACGCTCACCAGACCAGGCCCAGGTCAGCGGGGACGCAGCGGAACGGGGGAGACGCCGGAGACGGGCGTCGTATGTCTCATAACCCAGCGACGGCAGGTGGGTGCCGCGGAAGCCGCGAGCGACAACATGCAGGGTTGCGTCAGGGGTCCTCTATCGAGCATTGGCTTGCCTTCTGGTCCCTTGATATGGGCCGCGGTAGATCACTTGTGCTTGCCCTCAGACGGGTACCACTGATTGACCTTGTGCATCCGTAACGGTCCACTGGCGGATCGGCGAGCAGTCTGGCGTAGCCGGAGTCAGGGGTGGCCCTGGCCAGGTCCGCCCCATCGTTGACGGGGAGCTGGTCATCCCTGGTGCACGCGGGCGGGAAGGTCATCTGCCCGTCGGAGCTGAAGCGGACCCTGCTGTACGTGATCATCGCTGAGGCCATCAAGACGGCCAGGATGACGGGGCTGCGGCGCAGGGCCATGCGTACTGCGGGGTCGGCGGCCGTGATGGCTGCGGTCATGTCAGGCAAGCTGGATCCGCGTTGCGGGGTACCCGGCGTGGGCCTTGGGGCTGCCGGGGCCGGTGGTGTCAAGATGTCTGCCAGGCCGGCTTCGGTGTCCAGCCCGCTGTCGAGGGAGCCGAGCAGGTCGGCGTGCCCGGCGTGCAGCATGGCGTCCCGCAGGCCGGCGCTGAGGTTCAGGAACGGCCTCAGGCCGTTGTGGATGCGGTGGTGCCTGCTGGCCAGCCAGCGGTCAACGGGTTCCTGGCCGTGTCCTGATGCGCTGGTCACGGGCACTCCTCCCCGAGGCGGCGGCGATGCTCATCCGCGTTGCGGCGTGCCTTGAGCAGGTTCGACCGTACCGCCGTGGAGGGAATGCCGAGCAGGTCGGCTATCTCCGCGGGAGCCCAGCCGTCGAGCGTGAGCGCCAGCACCTGGCGCTGGCGCGGGGGCAGCGTCCGCAGCACGTCGATGACCTGCTGCTTTTGCAACCATAGCTCGGCCACGTCGGGATGAGGTAGCACGACAGTCGGCTCGGGAACCGCAGCGACCGGCTCCTCGGCGACTTCCAGGGTGTAGCGGATGAACGCCCTGTAGGCGACCGTCCAGGCGTAAGCCCTGGGGGACTTGATCGTGTCCCACCGCTGATACACCGCGATCATTGCCTCTTGCGCCAGCTCGGCGGCCAGGTGCGCCGGGGCACCCGGGTCGACCTGCTCGCGGGCGGGGCAGGCCCGACGGCCCAAGTGCATCCGCGCCTCTTGGAGGAACGGGAGGGGTCATCTCGACGGCCTTTCGGTTGACTCGGCCGCACGCACGATCACCAGGTGCAGTTCGCTGCCGTCGGGCCCGGGTCTCATCCAGCCGGCAGTCGTGCGGCAGCGTGCGGGGTATCGCCGCCAGGTGGGAGTGGTGTCTCTGCTGGTGGCGGTATTGCCACCGTAGCCGCGCAAGCAGCTCCTCGATGGCGATACCGCGCAGAGCCGGGGTGGTGAGCGCAGTCAGCACCGGCACGATAACCAGATCCAATTTAATGGCCCCTTCGCCGGGGCCGACCCGGCGTCGGCCCTTCATAGGTAAAGAGGACGCAGCGCACCGCGTCGTGAACCCGATCACCTCCTGATCCCAGGTAGACGAGGATCCTGGACAGGCTCATCAGGCATAACACCGCTCTCGCCGGAGCAATCATCGGCGAGACAATCGGCGACGCTGAACGCCGCCGGTATCCCCCGCGAAGTGTCCCGAACACTCGGTCCGCACGGTCCTGGCGCTCGACAGCAAGCTCGACCAGACCCGCCGCACCGAATTCCTTGACCGGGTCCTGCCAGCCGGCAGATAACACCAGGCGAATCGACAAGCCAGCCCGAATCACTACCCCATTCAGCGTCGCTTTCCCGAGCATTCGGCATGATGGATGATGTGCGGGGTTCCGGGCCGGGAGGTGAGATGGGCAAGCCGACGAGGAAGAGAAGCGCCGCAGGCGCGAGCGCAGGGTGGCGGACCGCGCCCGGCGTTTCGAGGATCACGCGAAGCTCGTCGTGGAGCGGCAGGGCGACCCAAACTTTCGCAGCGGACCGTGCAGCCTGACGGCCAGACGACGGTGAGCATTCCGCCCGAGGTCGTTGAACAGCTACGCCGGCAAGAGAATCTGTTCCGGGAGAAGATCGGGCGTGACCCAGGCCCTGGCGATCCGGTGTTCTTCGACCCCGACGCCGATGGGCCTCGCCCGCTGCC
Organism: uncultured Actinomycetota bacterium; assembly: GCA_963769145.1. Taxonomy (GTDB): domain Bacteria; phylum Actinomycetota; class Actinomycetes; order Streptosporangiales; family Streptosporangiaceae; genus Chersky-822. Next base: position 2,463,676 of record CAVYKS010000003.1, on the reverse strand, counting down.
GGACGGTTTCTGGGACGAAGCGATGGAGGATCTCGCCGGCGAGGCCGGTGATCCCATGATGAGGGCGTTCGCGCTCGCGAGCCGTGACGTCGGCTACATGGTGACCGAGATGAACATGCACCTGTTCAGCGCGCATGAGGTAGAGGCGTTCGAGGACGCAGTAGCGCGCCACCTCGACGACAGCAGCCCGGCGGAATGACTCCTTTCAAATCGCAGGCCGAAGCTAGCGGCACGAACGGCCGCCAGGTCGGAAGACATGGCCCCGCGATGCGGTTTAGGGGTACAGCGGAGCCGCGTACGCCAAATACACGCGCAAAGTTGCCGGCAAGACGCATTCGTGCAGGTCATGGCGTTGCGGTGCCAGGTCTGTAAAGCCGTCGGCTCAGCCTGCGTCCGTTGGAACCCAACCTGCTATCACCTGCGGCAACAGCACCTGACCTGGGCGTTATGCCGATCAGGGCTTTCGGCTTCTACGCGGTTGTGTGGGTTGGTGGCGGGCCCGGTCTGGCAGCGGGTCAGCTCCGGGAAGCGGGTCAGCTCCGGGAAGCGGGTCAGCTCCGGGAAGACGGCTCGCGGCCGGGAGCGGTACTGGAGCAGCAGCTCCGGGTCGACGTTGCTGTTGGAATCGCGGGCTGAGCGGCAACGCCGGGACACCGTCGCGGATCTTCAAGATCCTTTTAGGCTGAGCGGCATTGCCGCTTGAGGTGTCATAGATCTGTATGTCACCGTTGATGGCCAGAATGAACTGACCGTCGGTACTGAGTTCTACCCTGTAGCGGTATCCCACATCCGCATGCGGGTAAGCGCCCGCTCTTGGGCGGAGGGCAGCTGCGAGAGTTTCGAAAGTGGCTCTAGACCGAATTCTAGTTCTGGGTCGTCGGGGTATTGGACGCAGATCGGATTCGCCTGTCGCCCAGGAAAGCATGAATCTTTCATCGGCGCTCAAGCACAAAGAGTCAGCAGAGCCCACGGGCGGACGCACGGTCTGCTGGCAGCGGCGTCACGAATCGGGGTCGCTGATCTCGATGATGCGGAGCGGGGCGTCGAGGGCGGCGGCAGGTTCGCGCCATTTGGCTGGGTTGAGGGTTAGAACGGGGCAGATGGCGGCGTCGGCGACGGCGGGCGGTGTGGGCGTCCCAGGGATCCAGGCCGGTGCGGCCGATGATCGCGGCCAGGCGGGCCGCTTGGTCGGCTCCGCGCAGCGGCGCAGGGGTGGCGTGGTCGAGTAGTTCAAGCACGCCCCTGCGGTGGGTAGGGTGGGCCGCCCGGCGAGGTTCCGCGTTCACCTCGGGTGAACCTGGGGCCTTTAATAACCTCAGAGTTCCCTGTGGTCTCAATAACTTCCATAGCCCCTGGACCTGCGCTTTCCCGGCTTCGTGGGGGCCGGTCTCACTATTGTGTCGGGGTCCAGGATGACGTGGCCGGCGGCATCGCAGGTCAGCCCGACGGGCAGCGGGGTGATCAGCTCGCCGCGGCGGGCCTTGGACAAGATCCCGCCGCGAAGCCGGGCACTGACGGCGTCGGGTGGTTAGCCGGGACTTCTCCGCCTATTCTCCGCAGCATCCGGCATTGCGCTGACCTGCACTCGGCCGGAGCCAGGCCGATGTGCTGGGTCAGGTTAATCCATCGCCCGGCGAGACGTCCGGCAGCTGCCGCGTGGGGCCAAGCCAATCGGCAAACTGCGACTCTAGAGATCCTGTCAGAGCCGAACGCTTTTCGCGGGCCCCGCCGTGAGCGATCTCTTCTGGCGGGCGGGTGACGCCTGGTGCGGTTATCCTTGCCCTGGAACGAGAGGAGACGCTGCGGATGTCAGCTGAGCACGCACACGGTGACGAGCCGCTGATTGCCATGCCCGCCCTGACACTCGACGCGCTCCGGCAAGCGATAGCGGCTGTCGTGCCCTCCCGGCTGCCCGAGTTCTTCCAGGAAATCCAGGACGCGTTCAGCCAGGCAGGCGACGAAGACAGCATCTACCCGATCCGGCACTTCTACCAGCGATGGGGCGCCACCATCGCGATCGAGCGCCGACCTTCGGTGGCCGCGCGCCTGCACGCCGCCGAGCGCGCGCTCGCCGACCCCGCCGCTGACGTCCGAGAGCAGGCTATCCGCGAAGCGGCCGAAATCGTCCAGGCGGCCTATCGCGAGGTCGCGGGTGGCTGAGTGGCGCTGGGAATGCATCACCGATGACCTGCTCGACCGCCTGCCGCCCGACGCTCTGCGCACAGTCGAGCAGCTAGGCAAGGAACTGGCCGTACGCGAATCGATGGTGTTCCTGGACGGCCTCGCGTTCACCGGCGAACCTCCTGGACTGCGCACCATCCAGCGAGGCCCGCTGATGCTCGTCTACCTGACCGATGTCCGCGGCGAACGCGTCGTCCTCATCCAGGTCAACTGGATCGGGTAACGCTTCCGGGAACCGCACCGTCCTGATGAACCGCTGACAGCCGCCATCCAATAGATGGCCCGGCTCGCTGGCTGACCGGCCGCCCTGTACGCAGGCGATCCCGGCTTCCTCTTCAATAAGGCGCTGTTATACCTATCGCGTGCTGGCGAACGGCATCGGGACCAACCACCCGGTTCCGGATCTCCCGTTCGTCGACGACTCGCACATCCCGATCGACGATCCCAGCGAGTTCGAGGCAGTAGGCCGCCATCCCGGCACAGACACCTGGGGACGGCGTTCGTTCGTGGCAAAGGAGCCAGGAACGCCATGCACGCTGGCCGGGGACGTGCCGTCGGCCGGGTTGGCTGCCGCCGCCTGCGTGCGGCGGGACATGGCCGTGATCCAGGTGCTGGCCGGGCGGCTTTGGTAGTAATGGACAAGAGGCATGGGTTTCCGCCCGGTTTCCGCCCTGTGTGAGATGTCGCGGGGAGTGCGGGTACTGGGAGATCCGGCTTGTGCTGCCCCGCATCCTGCAGACGACCGGGATGCCGGGTAGGTGAGGTCCGTCGCACCGCTCTTTGGCTGTCGGGTGCGGATGGAGTCGGCGCGGCGGAGTGGTTGGCGGCGTCAGCATCAGCCCCGGCGTGCTCGCGGCGAGGCACGTCCGGCATCCGGGGGAACGGGAATCGCGCGGGAAATTTTCCGGGGCCGGGACCTCACGGAACGGTGGCGGCCGTCGTCTGCGGGGCGTGCCCCAGGAGGGGCGCTACACGCACTGCACCGACGAGGAGACGATCATGTCGGCTGAGGAGAACAAGGCGATCGTGGGCCGCTGGTTCACGGAGTTCTGGGGAAAGGAGTTCAACTCGGCGGTCATCGACGAGCTGGCCGCCCCGGACATCCGGTTCGAGTACTCGCTGCACGAGGCGCTGCGCGGCCGCGCCGCGGTCCGCGCGTTCGCGGAGAAGTTCCGCGCCGCGTTCCCGGACCTGAACTTCTGGGGCACCGCCGACCTGATCGCCGAGGGCGGCTACGTGGTCGGTCAGTGGGAAGGCGGCGGCACCCACACCGGCGGCGCGTTCGACGACATGCCCTACGGGCCGCTGCCGGCCAGCACCGGCAAGACGATGCGGTTCACCGGCACCACCGTGCTGAAGGTCGAGAACGGCCTGATCACCGAGGAGATCGGCCTAGACGACGGCGTCACCGCGCTCAGCCAGCTCGGCCTCATCACCGGGGCGTGACGCCCGCGCCGCCCCCCGCGGGGCACGGCCGTGATCTCCGTGCCCCCCGGGCACAGCCCCCGCACGCGCCCTGCGTCGGTGCGGGCTGTTCAGCGAAGCCCGGCCGTGCCGGCAACAAGGTAGGTTTCCGGAAGGAGAGGGAAAATGACGTGTCGCCGCGGCTGCCGTCGGGCCTCGCCTGCGACACGGCCGGGTCCGGGCCGGCCGGCGCCGAATTGAGCCGGATGACGGAGCCGGTTCGCCGCAGCGGCGATCGGGCTCGTCGGCGCTCACATCCTGCAAGGCCTTGCGGGCGCCACCGCCGACGGCGGCACCTGGACCGTCTGCAACGGCAGCATCCAGGTCTCCCCGCGAGACAGGGAGACCACGACATGACCGCCGGCGCCTTGTTCGGCATCTCCCCCGGCGACCGGCCGCGGCGTGAGCTGGTGCCCGGGGCGGTGCACGTGCGGTCCTGCCTGACGAGCGGGCAGCGGCAGTGGATTGCCGGGCGGTTCCGTGAGTGGGCGCGCGGCCCGGTGCCGGCCCGCGCCGCTAAGGTCCGCGGGCACGAGATGCCGGTACGGACGGCGTGCCTGGGCTGGCACTGGCAGCCGCGCAAGTACACGCGCGAGGCCACCGGCGTCAACGGCAGGCGGGTCCACGGGTACACCCCGGACGTGCTGCTCACCATGCGGGTTACCGGCCTGGAACGGAGGCCGCGGTGGTTACCTCACGTTTCGGGGCGGGGGAGCGTCTTCAGGGTATGGACGCCAAGCATCCGTTCGAGAAGGTCGTGGCGGACCACGGCGTCACGGTGCTGCGCGTGTGCCGGGTCCTGCTCGCCGGCCCGGACGCCGACGATGCCTGGTCGGAGACGTTCCTGGCGGCGTTGCGCGCCTACCCGGACCTGCCGGAGACCGCGAACACCGAGGCGTGGCTGGTCACGATCGCGCACCGCAAGGCGATCGACCTGCTGCGCGCCCGCAAACGGCAGCCGGTCCCAGTCGAGGAGGTCCCCGAACGGCCCGCCAGGCTCGGCGTCCCCGGCGCGGACGACTCAGGCCTGTGGCAGGCGGTCCGCGAGCTGCCCGGCAAGCAGCGCCAGGCGGTGGCCTACCACTACGTCGCCGGCCTGCCTTACGCCGAGGTCGCCCAGATCCTCGGCGGCACCACCGCGGCGGCGCGCAGGGCCGCCGCGGACGGCATCAAGAACCTGCGCAAAAGTTACCCGGGCGGAGCCACGTCATGAACCACCGCGCTGACCTTTTCCCGACCCCCGCACCCGAGCCCGGCACGCTGGCCCGTCTGCACCGCCAGCTCGAAGAAGCAGCCGAACGGGAGGGACTGCTCGACATCGCCTACCGCACGGTCGATTCCCCGGTCGGCCAGCTCTTGCTGGCTGCCACGTCGCGCGGCCTCGCGCGGGTCGCCTACGACACCGAGGACCACGACCGCGTCCTGGAGACCCTGGCGGACAGGCTCAGCCCCCGCGTGCTGCGCGCGCCGAAGCGGCTGGACGCGGTGGCGCGGGAACTGGAGGAGTACTTCGGTGGTCGGCGCCGTGCCTTCGGCCTGCCGCTTGACCTGTCCCTGTCGCGCGGGTTCCGGCTGCTGGTGCAGCAGAACCTGCCGTCGATCGGGTACGGGCAGACCCGCAGTTACCGGCAGATCGCCGAGCTCGTCGGCAACCCGAAGGCGGTCCGCGCGGTCGGCTCCGCTTGCGCCACCAACCCGCTGCCGGTGGTCTTGCCCTGCCACCGGGTGCTGAGGTCCGACGGGACACCCGGCGGCTACGTCGGCGGCCCCGACGCCAAACGCACCCTTCTCAACCTGGAGGCAGCCGCATGAGCACCGCCACGCAGGCGCAGCACAGAGCAGGCCAGTGGGAGCAGCGCGTCGGCTCCGGTGACTGGGGCGGCATCACCGCCGAAGTCAACGAGCACGGCGGCGCCCTGCTCCCGCGGCTGCTCACCGACCCAGAGGCGGATGCTATCCGCTCCCTGTACGAGGACGACGCGAGCTTCCGCGCGACCGTCAGCATGAGCCGGCACCGCTTCGGCTCGGGTGAGTACCGCTACTTCGGGGCCTCCTGCCCCGAGCCGGTGGAACGGCTGAAGCAGGCGCTGTACCCGCGGCTGCTGCCGATCGCCCGCGACTGGCACGCGAAACTCGGCCGACCCGCCCCGTGGCCGGACACCCTGGACGAGTGGCTCCGGATGTGCCACAACGCCGGGCAGGACAAGCCGACCGCGATCCTGCTCCGCTACCGCCAGGGTGACTGGAACGCACTGCACCGCGACCTGTACGGAGACCTGGTCTTCCCGCTACAGGTCGTGATCAACCTGAGCGAGCCGGGCGCCGAGCACACCGGAGGAGAATTCCTGCTGCTGGAGCAGCGGCCCCGCGCGCAGTCGCGCGGGACCGCCACGCTCCTGCCACGAGGCCACGGGTACGTGTTCACGACCCGGGACAGGCCGGTGCGTTCGGCGCGAGGGTGGACAGCGGCCCCGGTGCGGCACGGGGTATCGGTGATCCGGTCGGGCCAGCGGTACACCCTCGGCCTCGTCTTCCACGACGCAGCATGACCAGCTTGAAGACCTACACTGCCCGGCGCTGATGGCACGCCGTGCCAGTCCGTCGTGAAAGGACAGCTGGGCGGACACCGCCGCTCCCGGATAACGAGCCGGAACGTGCGGGCGGTGGTGCTGAGGCTGGCTCGGGAGAACGAGTCATGGGGCTACCGGCGAATCCACGGCGAGCTAGCCGGGCTCGGCGTCACCGTGGCGCGCTGCAAACCGTTGGCTGACCCGTCGTAGAGCGCGGTGCTGCTGTTGACTTCCTCCCCGAGCTAGGCTCGACAGCGCGGACCAGACCCGATGCCCCTCAGTGCGGCAAGGGGCCGTGCACGAGTATCAGGCCGTTGTCGAAGGCGGCGTTCTCGCCGATGGCCCACGTCGATTTGGTGCCCGGCACGGCGGCAAGCTGGGCCAGATATCCCGGCACCGGTTCGGGGCCGACCCACGATCGGCCGGCGTGGTGCCACAGCCGAGCAGGGCTGAACGACAGCGGGTTGCCAAGTGCCCAGAACCCGCCAGAGCCATCAGGTGCCGGGCTGCTCAGGGCGTACGCCTTCGCCGGCGCCGCGGTCGCCGGGCTGGCCGGTCGCCAGGACTTGCCGTTCCAGTGCATCGCGAGCCCCGAGGTGCCTTTACTGCCATGAGGACGACCGCCGACGATCCACACGTCATCGGTCGCCGTGGCCAAGATTCCGTTCACGGTCGCGTGCTCGGGCAGCTTGGGCTGTGCCGCCGGCCGCCATGCTGTGCCGTTCCACCGCAGGATGACCGGCGCCGGGCCTCGGTCGGCACTGGCGGATCCCGTGGCCAGCACCGCCCAGATGTCACGGCCGGACAGCGCGCTGACAGCGGCCAGCACTCCCCGGCCAGGCACCGGCATCCGGGTCCACCGGCGGCCGTTGAACCGGACAGCATACGGGGCGAACTCGGCGCGTGAGCCGGCCAGATGGAGCACCCCGCCGATCACCCACACGTCGGCCCGCCCGAACACCTCCACCGAGTAGATGGCCAACGTGCCTGCCTTAGGCCGAGGCAGCGCGCCGGCTGACCAGCGCGTGCCGTCGAACCGCAGGTAGCGCCCGCCGGTGAGAGCGACCGCCCACACATTCCGCGGCGACGACGCGCCGATCTGCACGAACGGAGTCTGCGCGGCAAACCGCCTCGCTTCGCGGGCCGGCACGGCGGACGGCCGCCACGCCGCGCCGTTCCACCGTTCGATCAGCAGCTTCTCCGCCGAATAATTGTCCGCGATCACCAGCCCGGCAACCCAGGCGTCATCCGCGCTGGTCACGTGAATGCTGTCCAGCAGCACCATCTGCCCGCGGAACGCGATCGCGTCGTCCAGACGCCAGCCGGTCCCGATAGCGCGCGGCTCGTGCACGGCCGCCCCCGCCCAGACCGGAGCAAACACCTGAGCCGCCAGCACAGCCACCGCACCGCCCGCCCGCCCGCGCGACTATCTTGCACCAGACCGCCCGCACGCCGCCTCCTGCTCGCTCACCCGTCATCGCCAGCCACCGGAGGGCCTGCCGGGCAAACGAAGCGGCACCTTTTACCTGTCAAATTAGAAGCGCTGTTCGCGGCAACCGACACGCCTCCACGCGCGCCGACCGTTCATCCCATCACGCGCTGCCACGCCAGCGGTTTCGTAGACGATCGTGCCGCACGATATACGACATCAGCAAACCGGCCGCTGGCGGCCACTCACGCTTTGGTTCAGCCCGTTCGTCCCACGTCGGTGACGCGCTGGTCTTCTGCCCGGCGATTGCCGTGGTCAGGCCCGGGCAAGTCGGTCGCATACGAGCCGGTTGAGGGCTCACGTGCTGTTCGGCGGCTTCGCGGGCAAGACGGCGGTGGACCTCTGACGGGACACGTACTACGAATCGGCCCGACCTGGGCCAGCTCTGGCTCGCCGACCACCAGGACCGCCGCTACAGCTCCGAGCTGAGATTCGTCGCCTACGACAACTGCGCCTGCGCGGCACCTGGGTCACGGCACGCAGTACAACTTGACCCGGCGGAGTACCAGCGGTTCCGTGACCTGGTGGGGCAGGTCACGGAGGTGGACGACGCGAACTGCCCCCGCCTGAGTAGATCCGGGCCGCTTACCCGGCTGACCGGCCCGGTTGGCGGCGGTCGGCGAAGACGTCGGGCGGCGGCGCCGGGGACGGAGCGGCGCTGGCGTCGGTAGCGGGCCGGGATCCGGCCACGAACCGGTCAAGCTGCTCGCCCTCAAGCACCCGCGCGGGGAACGCGTCGGCCGCCGCGCGCCGGGTCAGCTCGGCGGCGGGCAGTTCGCGGCCGGCCCCGACGACGACCAGGTTGCCGAACCGCCGGCCGCTCAGGATCGCGCTCTCGGCGATCAGCCAGCAGTGGCTGAAGACGGACTGAACGGCGGCGACCCGGCCGCGTGCGTGCTCAAGCGGCGGGCCGTCGCCGATGTTGGCGGCGAATGCTCCGTCCGGCCGCAGGGCCCGCTGCGCGGCTGTCACGAACTCGACCGAGGTCAGGTGAGCCGGAGTCGCAGCGCCGGCGAAGACGTCGGCGACCACCAGGTCGAACGAGCTCGCGGCCACAGTCTCCAGCGCGGCGCGGGCGTCGGCCACGCGGACCCGGATCCGGCCCGCCCTCGTGCGCGAGCGGCCCGGCTGATCCAGCGGCAGCCTCCGCCGCACAAGCTCGGCCACCTCGGTATTATTCTCCACGGCGAGCTGGATGGACCCCGGCCGGGTCGCGGCCACGTACCTGGCCAGCGTCAGCCCGCCACCGCCGAGGTGCAGAACCCGCAGCGGCTGCCCGGCCGGCCCGGCCAGGTCGGCGACGTGGCCGAGCCGCCGCATGTACTCGAACTCCAGGTGCTCCGGATCATCGAGGTCCACGTGCGACTGGGGGGTGCCGCCCACGAGCAGCATCCATGCTCCCGGCCGGTCAAGGTCGGCGAGCAGTTCGACGGATCGGTCTCCCTCCATGTGCGCCATTCTCCAGTGCGGCCGCGACCGTTCCCGGCCGCGCCACCCGCACGTCCACCTCGCCGAACTTGTGGGGTTCCAGAACTCGGCCATCGTTCCTGACCTGGGTTTCTATGCGGCCCGCTCGTACTCGTTGATAAGGCCGCCGAGGACGGGCCGGCGTTTGATCCGCTCCTGGGAGAGGTCGACGGGAGGGTGATCGGGCCAGGGCGGGCGGAGCTGGCGGCCCGATGTGGTCAGCGTTGGCCTCTGCCTGGCCTCAGGCTTCGGTGTTATTCGGCTGCGCCGGGCTACGCCGGAATGTGCAGGATGGTGACGGTGGTGTCGGAGTGCTCGTGAGGGTGGAGGGTGGCGAGGCTGTAGGTCGCCGTGCCGTCGAAGGTGAAGGTCTGGTCGAACACCGTGGCAGCGTCATCCGCGGTCATGGGGAGCGGGTTGGGGAGTCCTGCCGACTTCAGGGCGAGCTGCCACCCTGGCAGCACCGAGTCGGCTTGGACGGTGCTCCCGGGCGGGCACTTGTTGACACTCTTGATGTGGTACGTCTCGTCCGGGGGGAAGTTTTGGCTGATGGGGATAAGCCAGTTGGGGCTGATGCTGAGGGTGGCTCCTAGCGGGTCGACGCCGGGCCCTTTGGCGAACATGAAAGGCATCTGCAGGGTGACTGTGGCGTCGATGTCGTGGGTGGATGTGAGGGTAGTGTCTTCGGTGCTTCCGCAGAGGGCGTAGACGTAATGTGACTGGTAACTGGCGGAGTTGTAGTGGAGCTTAGCCTGGCCGGTGAACCCTCCGGCGCCCCAGCTCAGATCGACGGGCCCGGTCCCGACATTAAACGCGGCGCTGAGGTCGAACTTGGAGACCTCGCCGGTGCTGGTGTAGTGCTCGTCCTGGGTGATGACGGAGTGCCATTTCACGGTGAAGTGCCCGCACTTTACCGCGTCGTCGAACGTAGCGTTGAAGTCGGCGCTGTTCTCCCCCTCGAAGATGGCGAAGACCCGAGCATTGCTAAGCAGGAGCCCGAGATCGCCAAGGCTGTGTTCGGTGTGGCAGCGCTGGTACTCGTGGGGTACGACTGAACGCAAGATCTGCAACATGAGCGTCTGGATCTCGGCCACCCTAGGGTCGTCGTCTCCTCCCACGCCGCCCAGGTCGTGGGCCCAGGCGAGTGCATGGGCGATCGCGCTTGCCGCTTGCGACTCGTTGGTCAGTGCTGCTGTGAGCCCGGGCTTGACCACGTCGGTGTAGTCGGTGTCAAACCAATGCAGCAACTCCGCGATGAAGTCAGCTGGTTGTGCGGTAACCGCTGGCCGGAGGTCGGGGGAACTCGCGGAGGACGGTGCCGGGCCGGTCAGAGGCCCGACAACATTGTCAAGCTGCCCGTCGGTGCGTACCGGCGGGTGGGCGCGCATCGTGGCGCGCTGCGCGCTCGTCGACGCCCCCACTCCGTATGTGGCCAGCGTGGATACCGGGAGCGTGAACGACCCCTTGGAAGAACTGGCGATCGGGTACATTCCCGGATCCGCGCCGCCCCCGAAGAACCGGAATGCCGTGTTGGGGGTGCCCAGGCCGGCTGCCGGCGTGATGGTGAGTGTCGCATCCTGGTACAGCTCAAGACCGGTGGGCTGCAGGCTGACCCCGGCTACCCACGTCGTCGGCGCGCCGGTAAGCGTGGCAACTGGCGCCATCGTCAGCGTCACGGACTGGCTGACAGCGTTCGCCGGGACGGAGAGCGAGTAGACCGTGCCGTCGGGCATGGTTTCGGTCAGTGTCGTTGAGGCGCCGGGCGTCGCCGCCCCGGAGCCGGAGGTGAACGACGGATGGGTGAAGGTGGGTCTGAAGGTGGTCAACGGATTAGCCTTCATCGGGAAGGTGCGCGACGCAGACCGGATGGTGATCCCGACCGTGCGGCAGTTGTTCTTCTCGTTGGACTCGACGACCGTTTTCTTGGCGTCAGCACACGCCAGCACATGATAGGTCCCGGCAGCCGTGCCCGACGGGACCGTCACGGCAGTCTTCCCAGTCACCTTCGCCTTCGGAGCGAGCCTGGCCACTTTCCGGGTACCGAGCTGCTTGTCGGACTTCGACCACGTCTTGTCCCGGGATAGGTAGTAGCCGGTCACGCTCGCCGCGGCCGGGCCAGGCGCCTTGGTTCTTCGTGGTGGCCGTGATGGTGACAGAGTGACCAGCGGTCACGCTGCGGGCGGACAGGCTCACCGCGGTGACGACGAGGTCGGGCCGGGATGCCTGGGCAGATGTTGTTCTGATCGTGGCAGCAGCCGCCACACCGGACGCACCCGCGCAGATAACCAAAGTGGCGGACAGCAGGCCCGCAGTACGGGCTGATAGACGGGTACGCATCTGGTCCTCCGGTCATCGAGCGTGAGCTGTCCTAGCCTCCGACAGACCGGTATGCGCGATCATTGTACTTTTGCGCCAACTTTGAGTACCTGTCGCAGCGTGCACTGCTTGCGGTCTTGGCCGATGCCGGCGGTCCGACGATCAGCTCGACGCGGCGCTCGCTGGTGAGGGCGAAAGACGCACCGGCGGCTTGGCCCAGGCGCAGGCCCGTGAGTTGTTGCGTTGGGATGGCGGGGATTGGTGTGGAGTTGCTTTCTCAAATCTTCTAGATCTGCGCTGAGTGTCTGGGCGTCTTACAGAAGGCTAACTTGTTCGAGAGCTGTCTGGGTCTGGCTGGCGACCTTCGCGCGGAGCAGGTAGAGGACCGAAATGATCACTCAGCGATGATCCCAGCCGGGAAGCTCGTAAAGGCGTGATCCAGTAATCGAGCCCCACGGGATAACGCCGACGCTGACACAGGTCCCGAGGCCGATGACGAAGTGGCGGGCCAGCTATTCCCTATCGCGCCGAGGACACTGCATGACGCATATCGGCCCGGTATCTTGCCGAAGCGGATCTGTCGCGTAATATGCGCAATGGCCAATGGCCGCTGCAGTAGCTGGCTGACCCGTCAGCGGGCGCGGAGGAGCCATCCATCGGCATCGGAGTAGTGATGAATACCATCGTGCCGGGCGGCGACCAGCCCGTTCCCAGCCTGGCGGATCCGCCGGGCGGCGCGATTGTCCTGCGCATGCTGCTCGGCACCCAGTTGCGGCGCCTTCGCGAGACCGCCGGCATCACGCCTGAGCAGGCCGGCTACGAGATCCGGGGGTCCCGATCCAAGATCAGCCGCATGGAGACCGGCAGGGTCGGCTTCAAGATCCGCGATGTCACGGACCTGCTCGCCTTGTATGGCGTGACCGACGAGCAGCTCCGGTCGAGATTCCTCTCGCTGGCCAGGCAGTGCAGCAAACCGGACTGGTGGGCTAAGTACAGCGACGTCCTGCCTGATTGGTTCGAGACGTACCTCGGCCTGGAGTCCGCGGCGTCGGCCATCCGCAGCTTCGAGATTCAGTTCGTGCATGGCCTTTTCCAGACCGAGGACTACGCGCGGGCCGTTACCCGGCTCGGCCATAAGGCAGCACCTGCCGGCGAGATCGAGCATCGGGTCGGCCTCCGCATGAAGCGCCAGGATCTGCTCACCAGGCCGGATCCGCCCCGGATCTGGTCGGTCATAGACGAGGCGGTGCTGCGCCGGCCGGTCGGCGGCCCGGCGGTGATGCGCGCCCAGCTCCACCGCCTCACCGAGGTGGCTCGGATGCCGCACGTGACTGTCCAGGTCGTGCCGTTCACCAGTGGCGGGCATACCGACGGGAGCGGATCGTTCACCGTGTTGCGCTTCGCCGAACGGGACCTGCCTGACGTGGTCTACATGGAGCAGATCACCAGCGCCATCTACCTTGAGCAGCGCTCAGATGTTGAGCACTACCTGGAGGTCATGGACCGGCTGAGCGGCGAGGCGCTGACCCCGGGCGCCACCACGCGCTTCATCGAGCAGGCTGCGCTGGAGACATGACCAGGACCCGCCGGGCGCGAGGCCGGGCCGACAGCCGACGGGCTGCGGGTGCCCGGGCCCGGCGGCAGGCCGATAGGCGGCAACCGAGAAAGGCACTGAGATGACCAGCAGCGAGGCATCAGTACCGAGGGGCGGGAGCCCCGCAAGCAAGGCCTCACCACCGGATTTCGACGTCTCCGTGGCGAGCCAGGCCCGGATGTATGACTACCTGCTCGGCGGCAAAGACAACTACGCCGCCGACCGGGCGGCCGTCGAGCAGGCGCTCAAGATCTGGCCGGGGATGCCGTTCACCGCGCGGGCGAACCGGGCGTTCCTCGGCCGTGTCATCAGCTACCTCGCCCGGACGGCGGGGGTTCGCCAGTTCCTCGACATCGGCACCGGCATCCCGACGGCGGGCAACACCCACCAGGTCGCGCAGGCGATCGCGCCCGAGTCCCGGGTCGTATACGTAGATTACGACCCGGTTGTGCTCGCCCATGCCCGCACGATGCTGACCAGCAGCCAGGCCGGTGCCACCGACTACATCGACGCCGATCTGCGCGATACCGGCATGATCTTGTCGCAGGCCAGCCAGCTGCTGGACTTCACCCGCCCGGTAGCGGTCACGCTGATCGCGATCCTGAACGCGATACCAGACTCTGATGACCCGCACGGGATCGTGGCCACGCTGATGGACGCCGTCCCATCGGGCAGCTATCTCGCCCTGACCCACCTGGCCTCAGATCTCCTGGACCCGGAAACGCAAGACGGTCTAGACGACGTGCAGAGTCAGATGATGCGGAAGCAGTTCACATCCCAGGCCCGCGACCGCGAGGAGGTGGCCCGCTTCTTCCAGGGGATGGACCTGGTTGAACCCGGTCTTGTGCGGGTCGAGGAATGGCGCCCGGGCCCCGAGACGACCGGCACGGGCAGGTCGTCCCTGTGGTGCGCGGCAGGCCGCAAACGCTGAAAGCGCATCCGGCGGCGGAGCCGGCCGGCGTGGAGCAGTGGGTGTTGGCCGAGTGCGTCACCTACGGTCGCTTGAAGCGTGTGCTGTCGAGCTGGCGGGCAACCTCGATGGCATTGGCGATGACCTCGCGGAGGGCGTGGGCGACGGCCCAGTTCTCTAGAACACGTTCGATATTGAGATCGAACTCACGGATCATGCTGGTCCTCCCGAAATGACTCATCTGGCGTGTTCATCGCAGAACTGGCAATTGCCGTTCTTTTCGCAAAAACTGTAGAGTCCGGGTTAATTTGTCAGGTCGAGATCGGTCAATCCGCGTGTTGATAGTGTGTCGATCGATAGGTTCATCTTTGATGGCGTGCGTTCCTTCTGCTCTTTACTGGCGATATTACCTTTCGCCCGACTACGGCAAATCGGTGTGGAGTTTCAATGGACGATGCTCTGCTGGACGTCGTGCTCGGACGGCTGGATAGGGTCCCGCTGGAGCAGGAGGCTGAGCGGCTGCTGCTGGCGGCCTGCGATAGCGAGGCTGCCCTGGCTGCTGGGCTTCTTGGCGAGGACCGGGAGGAACCCGAGCACCGCCAGGGTCGGCCGGAGGCTGAGCCGGCGGGGGCGTATCTGCGCTCGATCACGGTATGCGGCTTCCGTGGGATCGGACCGGAGGCAACGCTGGAACTGCAGCCTGGTCCTGGCTTGACCTTGGTGGTCGGGCGTAACGGCAGCGGTAAGTCCAGTTTCGCCGAGGGACTGGAGGTACTGCTGACCGGCGATCTGCGGCGATGGCAGGAGCACCCCGCGTGGCGGGCCGGATGGCGGAGCCTTCACACGCCGGATCGCACGCGCCTAGCCGCTGATGTGGTCGTCGAGGACGCGGGTCCAGCCGTGGTAGAGCGCATCTGGGAGCCCGATGCCGCGTTCTCGGATTCGCGGGCGACGGTGCAGTTTGCAGGAAAGAAGCGCGAGGAACTGGTCCGGTTGCGCTGGCAGGAAGCGCTGGAACCGCACCGGCCGTTCCTGTCTCACTCCGAACTCGAAGCGTTCTTCAGCCGTCCGTCACATCTGTACGAACTGATCTTCTCGGTTCTGGGTCTGGGAGACCTTACCGCTGCGGCTACGCGCCTGGGGACTGCTCGCAAGGCACGAGAAGACGGGCTCAAGCAGGTCAATCAGGATCTGCCTGCCTTGCTCGACCGCCTTGACTCACTGCAGGACGAGCGGGCCAGTTCGTGCCGGACGGCCTTGTCAGGCCGCAGGCGCGATCTGGAGCTCGCCTTGTCGGTCGCGACCGGCTCAGCGGTTGCGCAGCCGGGCGGAGACGTCGGCCGATTGCGGCAACTCAGCCAGATCATGGTGCCGTCTAAGGAACAGGCCGATCTTGTGGTGTTGAGCCTTCGGGATGCGGCCAGCGCGATAGCCGCCGTTGCGGGCACGCAGGCCGATCAGGCGATGACAGTGGCCGGGCTGCTCAACTCGGCCCTGAGGCTCTACCACCAGCACGGTCCTGGAGCATGCCCAGTGTGCGGATCTGCCGGTGCCATGGATGACGAATGGCGATCCCGAACCGAAAGAGAGGCCACCAGGCTTGAGGAGCAAGCCGCTGAGGCCCGGGAGGCGCGCGCCCTGGTGACGGAGGCGAAAGCCCTGGTCGGGAATCTGGTCCAGGATATGCCGTCCGCGCTCGCAACCATTCCGATCGGCCCCGCCGACCCGGCACGCGCGCGGGAGGTGTGGGCGAACTGGCGACGATACCCCGATGGTGACAGCCCTGATGGGCTCCAGAAGCTCGCTGAGCACATCACAAAACTATGGCCCCTGCTTTCGGAGGCGGTGAGCACGCTAGCGAGCGCTGCCGATGCCGAGCTTGCGATGCGCGAGGACAAGTGGGCGCCAGTCGGCAGGGATGTGGTGGCCTGGTGCACACGTGCCCAGGACGCCGAGGCTGGGGCTGCCGTCGTTCCGGCTCTGACAATGGCGATCAACTGGTTGAAGAAAGCGAATGATGACATCCGCAACGACCGGCTCGCGCCGATCGGTGACCAGGCGCGCATGATCTGGTCCCGGCTGCGTCAGGAAAGCAACGTCGATCTCGGCATTATCCGGCTGTCGGGGAGCAGCACCTCGCGCAAGCTCGATGTCAGCGTCACCGTGGACGGCGCCGTCGGCTCTGCTCTCGGGGTGATGAGCCAGGGCGAGGTCAACGCGCTGGCCTTGAGCATCTTCCTGCCGCGGGCCATGCTCGCGGCGAGCCCGTTCCGGTTCCTCGTGATCGATGACCCGGTCCAGGCAATGGACCCGGCCAAGGTCGAAGGACTCGCCCGGGTCTTGGAGGAGGTGTCCAGGTCCCGCCAGGTTCTCGTATTCACCCACGACGACCGGCTTCCCGAAGCGGTGCGGCGCCTCGCCATCCCCGGCCGCATCCTGGAGGTCACCCGCCGCGTCGGCTCGCTTGTCGACGTCCGGCCAGCGCTTTCCCCCGTCGAGCGACAGCTCAAGGACGCGCAAGACCTGTGCGCCGATCGGGCATTGCCTGCCGAGGTGGCAGCCAAGGTCATCCCCGGACTGTGCCGGCTGGCGGCGGAGGCCGCGTTCACCGAGGCGACCCGCCGGACCCAGTTGCGCGCCGGGAGACGGCAGGCCGAGGTCGAAGCCGGCATTGAGGCCGCGGACACGCTGACGAAAAAAGCCGCTCTGGCCATGTTCGGCGACGCGGACCGGGGCGCTGAAGTACTACCGCGCCTGGGCGGGTGGCGCCGGACGGCCGCCGACACCTACAAGTCCTTGAACAAAGGTGCTCACGGCGGGCACAGCGGCTCGCTCCGTTCGCTGGTCGATGACACCCGCTCCCTGACGATCCTGATCGGCGACAGACTGAGATGACCACAGCCGATCTGCTCGTCGCGGCCCGCGGCATGCTCGAGCACGATAAGCAAGCTGCCGTCGGCGGCTGGCCTCGCGCGGTAGCGTTCCTCACCCGCCAGGCTCTGGAACAAGCGCTCAGCGACCTATGGGCCAGCGGCCGGACGACCGCAGGGCTGAGTGAATGCCCCATGAAGACACAACTCCTCTGCTTGCCCGCGTACCTGGAACCAGGACTCGCCCGGGAGATCAGCTACGTCTGGGCAGCGCTCAGCAATGCATGCCACTACCACCCGTACGAACTCGCCCCAACCGCAGTCGAGCTAAGCCGATGGCTGACGGCCGTCGCTGACCTGATCACCTCAATTGGGCTGACCCTGACCTGAGCCCTGAATCCCTCGCCCGCTCAAGAGCAGGTAAGCAGTGATCTGGGAGCTGTTGGTCGTTGGCCACCAGGCCGATCAGCAGCAGCCCGGTCCCCCGTCGGCGGTAGACATAAGCTCGCCGACGCGCCCACAGCAAGCATCCGGAGGATTATCACCATGGACCGCGAAGTACCGGGAATCACCCTGAACAACGGCGTCGAGATGCCCTCGATCGGTCTCGGCGTCTTCCAGACACCGCCGGACGAGACGCGCAGCGCGGTCGCGGCCGCGCTCGGCACCGGCTACCGCCACATTGACACGGCCGCCGCCTACGGCAACGAGCGCGAGGTGGGCGAAGCGGTGCACGCGTCGAAGGGCGGCCGTGCGGCGGTCTTCCTTGAGACCAAGATCTGGATCAGCGACTACGGATATGACCAGACACTGCACGCCTTCGACAAGAGGAGCACGGCATTGTGACCCAAGCCTGGTCACCGATCGGCGGCATCACCTTCTACCGCGAGAGCGAGCACACCAGCACCCTGGAAGACCCGACCATCGTCAAGATCGCCGAGTCCCGCTCCAAGAGTCCCGCCCAGGTCATGCTGCGCTGGCACCTGCAGGAGGGACGTTCGGTCATCCCGAAGTCAACCAAGCCCCGCCGCATCGCCGAGAACTTCGACGTGTTCGACTTCGAGCTCACCACGGACGAGGTCGCAGCCATCGACAAGCTCGATACCGGCAAGCGCGGCGGTCCCGAGCCGGACGCCATCACCCTTGAAAGCTTCGGCCGGCAGATCCCGGAGGCCTGACGATGATGACCAGGAACAGCACACCGGACAAGTTCGCGACAGCGAGGATTCCACTGAGGCTGACGCCGGGCGACGAGGTCAGAGCTGCACGCCGCGAGTCAGCGCGCCGTCGACGAGCAGGTTAGTGCCGGTGATGAAGCTGGCAGCAGGGCTGACCAGGAACGCTGCCGCCCGCGCAACCTCCTCGGGCTTGGCCATCCGGCCCGTCGGGTTCAGCGCCATGGCCTTGGCGAACAGCTCTGGATTCTGCTGCTCGATGTTCTCCCAGACGCCGCCGGAGAAGTACGTGTTGCCCGGCGAGAGGCTGTTGGCACGGATTCCTCTGGCCGCGAGCTGGTAGGCCAAACCCTGGGTGTAGTGGATGATCGCGGCCTTGACGACGCCATAGGGTCCGGCCGCGAAGTCGATCTCCCGGCCGGACACGCTTGAGATCGTCAGGATCGAGGCTGCGGCGCTTCGTTCCAGGTACGGCAGGGCGGCCTGGACCAAGCCGACCGTGCCCATCATGTCCACGTCGAAGCTGGCGCGCCAGCTTGCCGTCTCGTCCGGGATCGCCAGCGCGCTGACGTTCGCGACCACGATGTCGAGGCCGCCG
This sequence comes from uncultured Actinomycetota bacterium, assembly GCA_963769145.1. Lineage (GTDB taxonomy): Bacteria > Actinomycetota > Actinomycetes > Streptosporangiales > Streptosporangiaceae > Chersky-822. The sequence continues at coordinate 2,445,042 of CAVYKS010000003.1, read as the reverse complement.
AGTGCGGCAGCGCTGTCGGCAACCCATCGCTGCATGCCCTGCTGGTCGGCGACATCAAGGACCTGCCCGGACACCGTACTGCCGCGCCTGGTCAGCGTGCCCGCGGTGTCGGTGACGTCGCGATCGGTTCGCGCGCAGAACCCGACGACCGCGCCTTCGGCCGCGAGCACCTCGACGATGGCCCGTCCGATTCCCCTGGTCCCCCCGGTGACGAGAGCGCGAAGACCATGCAGCCCCAGGTCCATTCTGGCCTCCCATGTGCGCAGTGGTGGTTGAGACTGGCGGCGATGGGCCGCGACCATCTAGCTAATCTGCTGCCGTGGCGTTGGCTCTGGCCTGAGCGATCCGCTCGGCCCGGAGCGCCGACCGGCGGACCTTGCCTGCATCATCGCGCAACGGCGCGCTGGCGCGCTCGATGACGCGTGGAAGCTTGTAAGGGACCAGTCGCTGGCGGAGATGCGCGAGGAGATCCTCGTCGGACGCCGGGTCGGACAGGTCCACGATGGCGTACGGGATGTTGCCCATGTCGTCGTCCGGGAGGCCGATCACGCAGCAGGAGCGTACCGCGGGGTGCTCGTCCAGCGCCGCTTCGATCTCGGCCGGATACACGTTCGCCCCGCCGACCAGGATCATGTCGGCCATCCGGTCGGTGATGTAGACGTAGCCGTCCGCGTCGATCACGCCGATGTCGCCCAGCGACTCCCAGCCCTGCGCCGCGCTGCGGGCGGTGGCACCGACGTAGCGGTACACGGCCTCGGCGCCGGGCCCGCGCCGCATCCAGATTTCCCCCTCCGCACCTGCGGGGAGGGGATTGCCGCCGTGGTCGCGAATCTGCATTTCGCCGACCACGACCCGGCCGACGGATCCGGGATGCCTGAGCCATTCGGCCCCGTTGATCACCGTGATCGCCTGGAGTTCGGTGCCGCCGTAAAGTTCGATCAGCTTCTCCGGGCCGATCCACTCGATCCACCCCCGCTTAAGCCAGGCTGGGCACGGCGCCGCGGTGTGGAACACCGCCTCGAGCGAGGAAACATCGGCTGCCATGCGTGCGTCCTCGGGCAGCCGCCAGATGCGCAGCATCATTGTTGGCACCATGTAGAGCCAGGTCACCTGGTGCTTCTCGATGAGTTGCACCGTCTGCAGGGCATCGAACCGGGACATCAGTACGACGTGGTTGCCGGTCCCTATCGCGGCGGCCGTGAAGGAGAACGGGCCGTTGTGGTAGAGCGGCCCGGTCATCAGGACCTGCCCGTCAGGCCGCATGCCAAGCATGGCTGCGACGGCCGCCGACCTCTCAACCGCGGCGGGCGCCGTCGTCACGATCAGCTTGGGCCGCCCGGTGCTCCCGCCGCTGGCCACGGCCTTCAGCTCGGGGGACATGCTGGGCGTGAAGCGACTGACGGGCAGCTCTGCGCGCACCGACTCCAGCACCGGCCAGCCGCCGGCGTCCTCTTCGGGCACGCCAACGACCAGCGACGGGCGGGCCACGTGCAGGAGGGCGACGCGCTCGGCGGTCGGAAGCCGACTAGCGATGGGCTGCGGCACTGCGCCGACGGCCCACGCGGCAAACATGCTCACCACGAAGTCCGTTGAGTTGGGCAGGCCGATCGAGACGTTGGAGCCGTTGGTCACGCCGCGGCTCTCGAACAACCCGGCGAGGCGTTCGACCCTGTCGAGGAACTCGGCGCGGGTGAGTGTCACGGGACCGCAGGTAAGGGATGGCCGGTTCGGGGCGCGTTCGGCACCTTCCCGCAGAGCGGACAAAAAGGTAGTCCCGGTCACGAGCCAGACCATACCGCAGGTCCAATCACGCCGACCAGAGCCCGTGCCAGCACGATGCCTGGCTTGGGTGGCCTGCAATGGCAAGGCCGTGCACCGCGTTGGCGACCTGCCATGGCTCGGCCTGCTCTGGAACGACAACCACGACGGTCGCTTGTTATCGTTGGGACGACCGCCTGCAAGTACGATCACTCAGGAGGTTCGCGGTGCCGGACACCACCTGCCACATGTCGATCTCGCTGGACGGCTTCGTCGCCGGACCGGGTCAGAGCCGGGAGCACCCTCTGGGGAAGCGGGGGCAGGAGTTGCACGGCTGGCATATCGGCGACCCGCGGGCCAATGAGGCCGACAAGATCGCGAACGAGTGGCTCATGCGCCCGAGGGGCGCGTATGTGATGGGTCGGAACATGTTCGGCCCGATCCGCGGGGACTGGGACGAGGAATGGTCTGGCTGGTGGGGCCCCGAACCGCCCTATCACGCGCCGGTTTTCGTGCTGACCCATCACCGCCATGATCCGATCCAGATGGACGGGGGGACGACGTTTCACTTCGTCACCGAGGGCTTCGACGCGGCCTACTCCGCAGCGCGTGAGACTGCAGGTGAGACGGGTGTGGACATCGCCGGTGGGGCCTCTACCGTGCGCCAGGCGTTGATCGCCGGCGTGATCGACGAGCTCACCCTCGACATCGCGCCCGTCCTCCTCGGTTCGGGCGAGCGTATCTTCGACGGAACTGAGTCCTTCGGCTTCGAGCCCGCCGAGGTTCTTCACTCGCCGCTGACCACCCACATCCGCTATCGCCGCGTCAGCTGACATTGCGGCCCCACCCCAGCGCCACTCCAAACAGCCCTGTGGGTTCGTCTTTCGCATTGCAAGTCGACGTCCGCTCACGCCGCATCACCGCTGCAGCCGCGTTGCGGCGTGAGTCCCCACGCCGCCGCGGCGCGCGCCCCGCGCCGCAGCAGCGCGTGCCGTGGTGCGTATCGTGCAGGTGAGCCCTCGTTCTGGGCCACTGCCTTCGACCGTTGGATGACCGTGGAGAAAGATGCCCAGGAAAGTTCAGCCGTACGGCTCCGGAGATGACATCGAGGCTGCCGCGCTCGCCCGGTCCCGGCGCAGCCCCGCGCCGGGGTATGTGAACGAGCTGGCCGCCACGATGACGGTCCGGGAATTCGCCGCGCAGGCGGGCGAGGCTGTCCAGGCCCTGACCTGCCTGACGGCCGATGCCGGGGAACTGGCCGGGCTGGGCGAGGCCCGCGAGGTTGTCGGGCGGCTGGCGCTTATGGGCGGTGAGCTGCCCCAGTTGTGTGAGCAACTGGCTCGGTTCCTGGTCGCGCAGTGCGAGGACGGCCAGATCGTGGGCGGTACGGGCGGCGAACCCGACGGTGTGCTGATCGAGGTGACCGAGGCGCTGGCCGCGGCCGGGCGGGCCGCGGACATGATGGCGGCGGCGCTGACCGATGCTGGCGCCAAGGTGGCCGACCTGGACCTGCGGTCCCGGTAACGGCCACAAGCCCGCGTGGCGCAGGGCAGGGCCTGGGTGTGGCCAACTCTGGCCATCAGCGGTCATCGCGGCGTTGCGGGTGGACTCTGGCCGGACGTGCATTGCGCCGACTGGACGCCGTACCCGACGTCATGCATTCACGCTCGCTTGGGCATCGCGTGACCGCCGGCCGGAGGGGCCGGTGCCTCCTGGCGGAAGAACGCCGGGAGTAGGCGGGCCAGGGCCAGCGCCCCGACGATGCAGGCCAGGGCGCCCGAGACGACCGACGTCGTCGCGCCGAGGGCATTCGCCACCGCCCCCGCCTCCACGTCCCCCATCCGCGGTCCGGCGATGACGGCCGCCATCTGCACACCCATCAGGCGGCCGCGCAGGTCATCGGGCGCGGCCAGCTGGATGATCGTGCTGCGGAAGATGGCTGACAGGACATCGGCCCAGCCTGCCAGGGCGAGCAGCGCGATCGCGACGGGCAGCGAGCGCACCAGCCCGAAGCAGGCGATCGCGGCACCCCACACGATGACAGCGAGGACGACCGCGCGGCCCTGCCGCCGTACCCGATGGACCCAGCCAGTCGTGACCGCGCCGAGCAGGGCTCCCGCACCGGTAGCGGCGTACAGGAACCCGAGCGTACTCGCCCCGCCGCCGAAGACTGTGGCGGCGAGCGCGGGGAACACGGCCTTGGGCATGCCGAACACCGTGGCGTTGATGTCGATGAGGTAGGCCCCCTGGAGGACCTGGCGTCCGCGCAGGTAGCCGAAGCCCTGCGCGATCGAGCGCAGGCCCGGGGCATGATCACCGCCCCGCGAGCCGGGCACGCGCCGGGGGCGCTGCGGGCCGATCACGGCTGCCGCTACGATGGCCGCGCCCCAGCTGGCCACGTCCATCCAGTAGACGAACCTGACGCCGGCACCCGCGAGCAGCAGGCCGGCCACGGCGGGGCCAGCCACCCCGCCAAGCTGGAAGAGCGCCTGGAACATCGAGTTGACCGTGGCGATCTCCGACTGGGTGACCAGGTTCGGGAGGATCGCTGACATCGCGGCCTGAGCGCCGGTGCTGAAACCGGCGGCCAGGGCGGGCAGGACGAACAGCGGCCACAGCCGCGCTCCGGCATCGGCGTTGATGGCCAGGCCGGCGCTGCACAGCGCCATCAGCAGTTCCGCGATCAGCAGCAGCACGCGGCGGTCGACAGCGTCGGCCAGCGATCCGCCCAGCAGCGCCCCGGCGATCAGCGGGAGGAGTTGCGCGAGCGACACCAGCCCGACATCGAGCGATGAGTGCGTCAGCGCGTAGACCTGGAAGGGCACCGCCACCATGGTGAGCGCGCTGCCCAGCTGCGACAGCAACTCCCCGGCGACTAGGTAGCGCAGGTCGCGGGATCTCCGCAGCGGGGACAGGTCGATCAGCAGGTGCCGCCACGGGCGGGAAGTCCGTCTCACGGCAGCAGGTTACGTGACTGACTGACGGTCAGTCAATTAGTTAGCCTGGTCCTTGCCGGAGCTCAGCCGCCTCCCAGTAGAGTCCAGGCGGGACGATACTGCCGATGAGGAGCCAGCGATGCCCCGGACCAAGCCCGCCGAGCAGCGGCGCGCCGACCTGCTCGAGGCGGGCAGGACCCTGTTCCTCAGCAAGGGCGTTGCCGCCACCTCGCTGGAGGACATCACCAGCCGTGCCGGGGTTTCCAAGGGACTGTTCTACCTGTACTACCGGTCGAAGGACGACCTGCTGCAGGCGTTGCAGGACCAGTTCTCAGCCGAGCTCGCCGACCGCATCCGCGCCGCCACGAACTCGGTCGCGGACTGGGGCGCGAGGCTCGACGCGTGCGTCGAGGCGATCTTCGGCAGCTACCGGGAGCAGCACGACCTGCATCAGGTCCTGTTCCGCCATGGCGGCCACGTGTCGGCCAGTCACCGGGCCAGCCACGGGCTCGTCCTGCAGGCGCTCAGCGACCTGCTCGCCAGCGGGGTCGCCATGGGGGCCTTCGACGTCGATGACCCGGATGCCACGGCGGTCCTGGTATGGGCGAGCACGCACGGCTCCGATCCGGAATTCCTGGGCGACCCCGTTCCCGCCGATGACCGGCTCATCCGCGCCGCCCAGCAGCTTTTCCGCCGCGCGGCTGGCCTCAAGGACCGCTAGCTGGTGCGGCACATGACCGAGATGGAACGGTCTGCCGGCAGCGGTGGCTATCTCATTGGCGTGGATGCCCTCGACGGCTGTAATGGCCAGCGGGCGGATCAGGCTGCGGTGGCTTGGAGACGTGACCTCAGGGTGGGCGCGCCGGGGCCGTCTAGCTCGGCCAGGTACGATGCGCGGCCAGCCATGCTCATCACGAGCGCGAGAGTCGATCCGGTGACTACCGGGCCGGTGCCCGCGGCAAACGGCCCGTCGTCTGCCCGCAGTTGCAGGCCGGCGACGTGGGTGCGGCTGGCAACGGTGAAGTCGCGCTGGGCGAAGAAGCCGGCCACGGGTGTCAGCGCGTCGACGCTCGGTGTCCGCGCGAGCCTCAGCGGCTGGCGGATGTCCTGGGCATGCACAACGACCTCGCCGAGGTAGGCCGGGGTGTGCCAGGAGGGTGCGGTGGTGCTAGTGATGACGGCGCGAAACCGGTCTAGCGTCTGCGCGGGGATGCTGCCGCAGTAGTCGGCCAGCCGCCGCTGGTTGTGCACGTCAGGGCGGAAACGCGCGCCGAGCATACTGCGCAGCCACTGCCACTGATTGAGGCTCGCCGCAGCGGTGAGGTGGGCGACGACCTGCTCCACGTCCCATTTCCCGCACAGGGTGTCATGCCGCCACTGCTCTGCGCCGAGGCCTGCTAGATCTTCCGCCAGCGCGGCGCGCTCTGCATGCGCCAGCGCCCACAGGTGGTCGTACTTCGGTCGTGCCATATCGCTTGACCCCTCCCGGTTAGGTGACGTCGTCGCAAGGTAGACCTGCCCAGGCCTGTGGAATCATCGCCGTACCGCGGCAGTCGAACCTGGATCCTCCGGCGCACGCAGGAGCGACCCGCTGACCCCAAGGACCAGATGGAGCGGTGTGCAGGTCAGCCCGCGATGTCGCCGGATCGCGTCGGTAGTTTGGTTGGGCCTGTGGCGCGACCCGCGAGCATCGTGCGCACTGTCCGAAACCGCTCTCTGCAGAGATACGCAGCTAATCTGATATTCTGTAGTCATGGTGACGGTCACTGCCACCCACGCGGCACGGAATTTCGCGAGCCTGCTTGACGCGGTCGAGCACGGTGAGACCGTCGTGATCACCCGGGACGGAGTGCCCGTCGGGCGGCTCGCGCCCGAGCGGCGTACGGCAGCCGACCGGCTCAAGGCGGCTTTGCGGGAGCATCCGGCTGACGGAGGGTTCGCCGATGACCTCGCAGCCGTTCATGATCACCTGCGGTCCGCGTTCAGCGACGAAGTACGCGTATGGCCAGGCGAGTAATCCTCGACACAGGCGTTCTCATCGCGATCGAGCGCGGCAGGCTGGACATCGATGCTGCCCTGGGAGCCGACGACGCCTGCATCGCGGCGATCACCGCTATGGAATTGCTCGTCGGCGTCGAACGCTCCGACGAAGCGCATAAGGCGGCCCGCGCCGTCCACGTCGAAGCGCTCTTGTCCGTCCTGCCGATCGAGTCCTACAGCCTGGATGTGGCCAGAGTCCACGCGCGCTTGGCGGTCGAGGCCATGTCGAAGGGTCGGCCGAGATCGGCGTACGACATGATGATCGGCGCCACCGCTGCCGCGACGAACCGCGTCCTGATCACCACAGACTCGAAAGCCGGGTTCGACCAGTTGACCGGCGTGCGGTCCGAAGTCGTTGCCGCCTCCTGACCGAAGCGCGAGGGTGCCGGGTCTGTTGTGGTGGTCGGCCCTGAGGGGGCGGACCCTGCTGGCTGTTCCCATGCGTTCCCGCAGCTTGTCCCGCGCTGTGCCGGGAGCGCGCAGCGCGGGGCCATGGACAGCCGCTACGGACCTGGTAGCTACTGCGAAGTCAGGGTGAATCCGTCGGCTGTACCGCAGGCGTTCAGCTTGGTAGGCGACGAGACTTTCATGCACAGACCAAGGAAATTGTTGTAATAGCTTCTCATGCGCGTGACTGGTTGCGTCCAGCACCAGCCGGGTGCTGATCCGAGTGCTGTTGGCGCCGGTCGCCGTCCAGGTCAGGACGTAGACCTTGCGGCCGCTGCGGCTAGCGGTGCGGCGGCCCGCTGCCGGGATACTCCGTCGCCGTCGCCGTCGCTGAACTCGGCACGTGCTACTAGTAGTGCTACCATGAGATCATGGTCGCGTTCAACGTACGCAATGTGTCCGGCCCTGTCGCCGCTGCCTTGCGCGAGCGAGCCAGGAGGCATGGACGCTCGCTTCAGCAGGAACTTCTGGCCATTCTCGAGGCCGCCGCAGACGAGCCCGCACCAGCCCCAGGATCCCTGCCGCCACTCCAACTGACGACGGTCAGCAGCGGCGGGTCGTCGGCATGGTCCCGCGAGGACATCTACGGCGACGATGGCCGCTAGCGTCACGGCGCTGCCGAGCCGGGCGATGCTCGACACCAACGTCATCCTGTCGGCGACCGATGAGAGCAGAGCGGAGCACCGACAGGCGATGCTGATCTTCAACAACTGGGCGGGCCGCGGTACGTCCCTGTACGCCAGCGGGCAGATCATGCGCGAATACCTGGCTGTCGCAACCCGGCCCGCGGATAAGAACGGGCTCGGCTTGAAGCGGGCCGACGCTGTTGCGAACGTCCGCGCTTTCCGCACGCGGGCGAGCTTGCTTGCCGAGGACAGCAAGGTCGCTGACTGCCTGCTCGGCTTGCTGGATGAAATTCCCTGCGCTGGCAAGCAGATACATGACGCGAATGTCGTGGCGACCATGCTTGTACACGGCATCGACTATCTGATCACAATGAACCTAGCGGACTTCGCCAGATTCGGGCACCACATCAGGTTGATCCCGCTAAGCAGTGTCACTTGATCAAGTGTAGGAACTCGCTGGCAGGCTCGGTGTCCTAAGATCCTCCAGATGCTGCCGTTCCATCCCCCGCTTAGCGGCTCCTGGACTGACTCCAATTGCTCGGGTTCTATGGCATCAAGAAATCCATCCCTGTTTCCCAGTACGCGGAGCTTGTCATGCCAGGGACACCGCGCGTCCCTGGCATGACCGATTGGCCTTGGCGATATCAACGATTCCCGGGATATATCGCGCTGAACTGATCACCAGCCATCAAGCTGGTGGTTGTCCTTGCCGCCAGTCAGGGGTTGATGGCGTTCTGGGAGTGCCAGGACGATCCGTTCCACTGCGCTGCCAGGGTTCGGGCAACGGTGACCTCGCCGACCGCCATGCAGCGGGCGGTTCGGGTGCAGTCGATGCCGAGCAGATCGCTGAGCAGCGAGCTGAGGCTGGTGATCCTGACGGAGCGCCACGCGCGGCCGTTCCAGTCGTCGGCGAGCTCACGGACGGCGCCCGCCGTGGTGATGTACTCGCCCACGGCCATGCAGCGTGACGCGGCGGGGCAGGAGACGCCGTTGAGCTGGCCGGTCTGCCCTCTGGCCAGCAGCGGTGGCTTGCGCACGATCCAGGTCTTGCCGTTCCACATCTGTGCGGCGGGGCTGATCGTGTCCCCGGCCTTGGGCGTGAAAGGGAATCCAGTGCCGCTGTGAACGTACTGGCCTGCCGCGACGCACCGGGTGGTGCGGGTGCAGGAGACGCTGTCGAGTTCCATGTCCCCGCCTGGGTTCGGAGCCGGGACCTGCTGCCACGATGTGCCGTTCCACGCCATAGCCAGCGCGTCGGCGTACACAGGGTGACCCCCGGCGGACATGTAGCCGACCGCCATGCACCAGCCTGGCCGCAGGCACGAGATTCCCGACAGGACGTTGAACCCTTGGCTGGGGTCGGGGGTGGCGAGCACCTTCCAGGTGGTGCCGTTCCACTGCTCGGCGAGCGCTACATAGGTGTCATCAAGTCTCACGTGCGACGATCCGACTGCCATGCAACTGAGCGGCGATGGGCAGGAGATGGCGGTGAGGTCGTTGTTGGCGTGGGGATCGAGCGTGGGCAGCACGCTCCAGGCGGTGCCGTCCCACAGCTCGGCCAGGGTGTGGAAGTTCCCGGACTGGTTGTCGGAGCTGCCGACGGCTACGCATTCGGTCCGGGTCGGGCAGGACACCGAGGCAAGGTAGTTCACCTGGGTGCCCGGGCTCACCGGGTGCAGCAGCAGCCACCGGTGGCCGTTCCACTGCTCGGCGAGCGCTTGCTCGGTATCGGCGGCGGTGTGGTAGCTGCCGACCGCCACGCAGAACGACGCGCCCAGGCACGACACCCCGGATAGCCCTTCGAACAGATCGCCAGGCGTGGGCGTGCGCTCAAGCAGCCAGCGCGCGCCCGTCCACCGTTCAGCCAGCGTCATGGTCTCGCCGCCCGCGGGCACCGAGTAGCTGCCGACCATCGTGCAGGCGGGGACCTTGACGCCACCGCAGGCCAGGGCGGCGGGGGTGATGCTGGCACCGGCCGGGGCCGGCGGCGCCGCCAGCGTCCGCCACGTCCCGTTGATCCACAACTCGAACGTGAGCTGCGACCCGACCCCGATCTGGAACAAGTACTCGAGCAGGTAACAGTGATCTGGGGCGATGCAGGAGACCGCGAACGCGTCCGAGTTGTCGTCGGCCTCTGTATTCAGGGTCGTCCACGCGTGCCCGTCCCACATCACCCGGAGGCCTAGCGGACCGACCGCCAGGCAGAAGGACGACGACGTGCACGAGATGCTGGTCAGGCCGTCGGCATTGTCATTCCCGTCATAAAAGAACGGAACGCTGATCTCGGCCCACCGCGCGCCGTTCCACACTTCGGCCCAAGGACCCGTCGTCTCGCCATCGCCTGCGCCGATGCTGACGCTTCCGACGGCCATGCAGAACGACCTGCTTGTGCACCTCAGCGCGGACATGACCGGCTGGCCGCAAGTAGGCTCGGACGTGCAGGCGATGTGCAGCGGCAACCGGTGCCAGGCCTTGCCGTTCCAGCTCGCCGCACCGTTCCACCTGGTCACCATGCAGAACGACCTGCTAGAGCAGGAGACCTGCACGCCGCTCGGCGAACCTCGCATCGGGTGCCAGCGCGCGCCGTCCCAGATCGCCGCGCCCTTCCCGGCTGCCAGGCAGAACGACGCGCTGACGCACGACACCGAGTTCATGTCGCCGGTCAGCAGCGCCACCTCATGCCAGGCCCGCCCGTTCCATTTTTCAGCCAACGGCCTTGTTGTTCGCGATGGATCGGAGTACGAACCCACCGCCATGCAGAAAGAACCGCCGACGCAGGACACCGCGGTCATCGCGGCGTTAGCGACAGGCGTGGTCCCGAAACCCGTGTCGGGAACGGGCACTGCACCGAAGGCACGGGCACTCCATGAGCCGCCCGCAACCAGGAGCGCCACGGCCAGCAGAACGGCAACTCTGGCCGCAAGCAATCGCGCGGCGCGCGGCATCATAATCATCTCGTCCTCCATACGCAATCTCGTCCAGCGATAACCCCTAGTGGACGCATCAATGCCGCAAGCGGTTGACACTGCCTCTTAGGTGGCCGTTATGACCGCCGCGACGCCAAGGCTGCGGTCGCCGGCCCGCAGAGGCCACCGGGGGCCCGCGGAAGTGCATAGTGACCGGGGTGGGTCGGGCGCAGAAATTCGCTGGTCAGCGGCCATCTTCCGGGCGGCGCATCGGCTGGGCGTGCAGCTTCGTTAGCGGTTCGGCCGGGAGGTTGTAAACCGGATCGCCGGCTGCGGCGTCGTAAGGGCGCGGCGGTGAGGCCGCGGCGGATGGTCGTCCTGGGGACGGCCCGGCGGCCGCGCCGGGGAGTTGGAGATGGTTGTGATGGTTGGGGTTGCGCGTACCTGGACAGAGGCGGTGCTCGCTGCGATGGCTGCCGGAGCATGCGTGGTGGCGGTGGCGGTTCCGGTGGCAAGCGCCACCGCGACGGGAGCGGGCGGGACGATCACGACGGTGGCCGGCGGGGTTGGCGGGCCGGGGCCTGCGAGGTCGGTGGCGGTGTCCGCATGCGGGGTCGAGGTGGCGGGCCGGTCGCTGTACATCGGGGACGGCGACACAGTGCGCCGGGTGAGCACTAGGACCGGGGCGCTGACGACGGTTGCCGGGAACAACGCGTCGATTGGCGGCGGCAATGGCGATCCCGCAGCCACGGTGCCCCTTGGTCCGTCCGACGACCGCCCGGGGGACGCCTGCGGGACGGCCGTGGATGCGGCGGGGAATCTGCTGATCGCGGACGGGCCGCAGGTCCAGGTCGTCGCGGCCAGTACCGGCGTCTTTTACCGGCAGCCGATGACGGCGGGGCATATCTACGTGATCGCAAGGCTGCTCGATGCGACCGGGGTGGCGCTGGATCGGGCGGGGAACGTGGTCATCGCGGACTCGGGCGCCCCGGCAGACTGCAGCGGATCTTGTCCGATTGGCGCGCTCGTGACGATCCTCGCGGCGAGCAACGGCACCTTCTACGGCCAGAAGATGACGGCGGGCGACATCTACACCGTGGCGGGCGGCGGGTACCGGGTCGCCGGGAACGGAGGGGCTGCGGTCGGGTCCTGGCTGGGGACGACTATCGGCGCGGTCCGGCTCGACCGCGCCGGTAACCTGCTTATCCCCGATGGCGGGGAGCACGATGTGAGCTTCATCGCGCCGTCGCTTCTGGTGGTCGCGGTCAGGACCGGCAGGTTCTACGGGCAGCCGATGACGGCTGGACACATGTACCAGCTGGCCGGCACGTCGCGGCAGGCAAGCAGCGGCGACGGCGGCCCGGCGCGGAAGGCGCCGCTGGAAAGCTGCGGTGCCGTGGCGGTGGACCGGGCCGGCAACCTGGTGATCGCTGACTTCAACCGGGTCCGGGTGATCGCGGTCAGGGGCGGCAGGTTCTACGGGCGGTCGATGACCGTGGGTCACATCTACGGCATCGCCGGGCTCAGCAAGGGCGGATACTCCGGCGACGGCGGTCCGGCGGTTAGGGCGCGGGTCAGCGTCAGCGCCGTCGCGATCGACGGTTCCGGAGATGTGGTGCTCGGCGGCGGCAACCGGGTCCGGGTGATCGCGGCCCGGCGCGGCAGGTTCTACGGGCAGCCCATGACCGCGGGGCACATCTTCACGGTGGCCGGCAACGGCAAGACATATTCGGGCAGCGGACAGCCAGGCGGCCAGGGCCGAGTATTCCGGCGTGGGGGGACTGGCCGAAGACCCGTCGGGTGACCTGGCGTTCGGCGCGTCCGGCGACTCCCCCGGCAACTCCCCCGGCAATGACGTCGTGTGGGTAGTAATGGGCAGGTCGGGCCGGTTCTTCGGCCGGGCCATGACCGCCGGGGACAGCTACCCCGTGGCCGGCGCCGGCGGTCCCGCCGCGAAGGTGACATTCCACTCGGTCGGCGGGACGGCCTTCGACCACTCCGGCAACGTGCTGGTGGCCGACACGCAGGCCAACCTGGTCCGGGTCATAGCGGTCCGCACCGGCAGGTTCTACGGCCAGGCGATGACCGCCGGCCACGCCTATATTGTGGCGGGCACCGGCGCTGCAGGCTTCTCCGGCAACGGCGGCCCGGCGCGGAAGGCCAAGCTGAACTCTCCGGGCGCGGTGGCCGTGGACCAGTGGGGCAACGTCCTGGTAGCGGGCGGCGGCCGGGTCCGGGTGGTGGACGCTCTCGCCGGCAGGTTCTACGGCCAGCCGATGGCCGCCGGGCACATCTACACGATCGCCGGACACGGCGGCTTCCGCGATACGGGAGACGGCATTCCGGCCCTCAAGGCGAACCTGCCGTTCTTTATTGAGCTGGCGCTGGATCAGGCGGGCAACGTGGTCATCGCCGGCGGCAGCCACGTCAGCGTGATCGCGGTCAAGGCCGGCACGTTCTACGGCCAGCAGATGACCGCCGGCGACATCTACACGATCGCCGGAAACGGTCCGTCAGGCTTGTCCGGCAACGGCGGCCCCGCTCTCGACGTCAGGTTCGGCTCGACCGATGCCGTGGCCGTCGACGCCTCGGGCAACATCGCGATAACCGACTTGGAGGACAGCGTGATCTGGGTAGTCGCGGCCGCCACCGGCACGTTCTACGGGCAGGCGGTGACCGTCGGCGACATCTACGTGGTCGCGGGCAACGGGACCAGCCTCGGCATCGACGGCCTGGGTGACGGTCTCCCGGCGACGCAGGCCAGCTTCGCGGGCGTCGGCGACGTGGCCATCGCTCCATCAGGCGACCTGCTGGTGGGCGACGAGTCCCGGATCCGGTCCGTCAGCAGGTAGCCGGTCCGTGCGCCGTGCCCCCGCCCACGGGGGGCACGGCGCACCGCTGGACCGCAAACCTGGATCCCCCAGCCCAACGGCGCCCTGGTCAACCCCAACTTTGGCAAATGCCCCGACGACACCGGCTTCCGAGGCTCAGGCACCCAAGTCCAGATCTCGGCCTGCACCGGCGGCGCCAGCCAGAACTTGCGGGCCGCTTATAGAGCCAGTTGCCGTGTTCCTTCCCTGGTGGCCAGGCACAGCATGCGAAGGTGCAAGCCAGTTCTCGCTGCGGCTGACCTCAAGGCCATGAGCCATTGCTGGTCGGGACCAGCCACGTTGAGCCCGTTGTCACGCACCAGGGTGATCACCGCAGAGCCGCCGGGCGCGGCATCGCGGAGCACATGCGCGATCAGGTGGCAGATGCTCCATGCTGTGTCGGGATCGGGACTGATCGGTATGTCGTCGACCGGAACGACGACGGGAAGCTGGACCGCGTCCGCCGTGAGGAAGAGTAGCCACAGCGAGCGATCATGCCGCGCATCCGTGCCAATGAGTTGATCGACGCGACCAAGAACCTCGGCGTCCGTGCTGATCGGAGCTAGAGGATCGTACTCGGGGGTCTCGCCCGTGATGCTCACCATGGGCCGAGTCAATCCGGGAACTGATAAGACCGCCAGGCACTCCGACGTAGCTGTGGAAAACCAGGGCCACCGTGAGCTGGCCTGTGGATGACCGCAGTGCTGTGAACGCGCGCCAGGTAAGCCTGGCATTGCATCCAGCATGGAACCCTCAGGACACCCATTTCCTAGCCGGACGCGCGGCGGCCCGTTTCCGCCTGAACCGATTTGCCGCCGGCCTCCGCTGGCCAGCGGGCAGGGCTCAAGTGCCGCGGAATTCGGCCCGGATGCCTTGAGGCGTTTCAGCTTTGGCTGGATGGTGCTGGGTCGGGAGGGGGCTGGGCATCGGGCATGGTGGACTGGCGCCCCAGGAACGCCGCGATCATCTCCTGTGTCCTGGGACGGCAGCCGTTTCGGGGGAGATGATCCATTCGGGGCAGATGGCGAGCTTTGAGTGGTCTCGGGGATCGAAGATCACGCCGATCGACCCGTCCTTGCGCGGCCAGTGACTGGCGAAGCTCGCCCGCACTGTGGCTTGGAAGGGCGCATCGTTGTCCGGCTCGACCCGCAACGTCAGCGTGGCGTGATCGACCTGGTTCTGCGGCACGACAGCATACTTGCCGGTCTGGTAGCGGGACTTGTAGTCCAGAATGACTGCCCACGCTCGCTGCCCGCCGCCATGCTCTAGTTGCTCCCTGACCTTCTTGTTCCGGTCGTGGTCCTTGTTGCCGAACACATGGCTCCCCTTGTCTTAATTCCAGGTTAGCGCCAGTGGCCCGGCCCGGCCTGGCCCCGCCCTCTGGCGAGAACTCGCCGAAAACTAGCCTCGGCCGACGAGTCCCGGGGTGGATTGCGGAATCCACCCACGAATGTAATCATCCCAAATTTGAGTGAGTTTGCGGTGTGCCGGAAGTCCTTTGTGGTATGCGGGGTGGTGCCGACGAGGACCGGCTGGTAGCGGCGATGCCGGTTCAGTCCGGCTCGACGGTGAAGGAGGGCACTTATCATCACTTTTGGTGATGGTTTTATCTGGTTTACCCAAGTTTGCTAGGGACTGGGGCAACCAAAACTGATGATAAGTCATCCGGCTGCGGACCCATCGCCGCCAGCATGCCCTCGTTCGCCGCCACGCACAACCCCGCCACCGACACGCCGAAAACTTACGTTAATTCAGGATGTCTACACATCCGGGGGTGGATACGCGGATCCACCTCCGTCCGCGATCAAGCATCGGAGGCCAGCGCGGCTAATGAGTCCTGAGGGAATCGAGCTTTGGGGATCAGGGCGGCGGCCAGGGACCGGGTGCCGTCGAACATGTTCAGGTCGGTTGCGCTGCGTCCGATGTTCTGCGGCGCTGGCGAACCGGCATTGCCATTGTCATGACTGGTGCGGGTGTCCGCGTACCGGTCGAGGGCTCGCCGGATGGACCGGGCGGCCGCGGCGGCGCTGTCTCCGGCGCCCAGCATGAGACCGGACACCTGGGCCTCGAAGCAGGCATCGGCGTCGCAGGGGCTGATGAGGTAGCGGCCCAGCTCCAGGGTCACCAGGCCGTGCGTGGCGATCCACATCTGGTGCGCGACCAGCTGCGGGTCGGCAGGGTGGAACCGGCCGGCCGTCATGCACCGGGTGACGGCGCCGACAAGCGCCTCCATGGTGTATCGGCCGTGCTGGCGGTCTTCGTCGGTCAGTGAGAACCCGTCGAGTGAGGAGCCGCCGAACATCACCGCGTACAGGTAAGGATTGTCCCGGGCGCTGGCGCGGTAGGCGCACCCGAGAGTGACCACGTCCGCTACCGGGTCGTCCGTCGTGCTGACGGCAGTCATCCACTGGTTCAGCCGGGCGAACCCCTCGCGGGCTCACCCTTGACATGGTCTCACGAATCAGCTAGATGTAACACTGTTATATAACAGCGTTACGCGCCTTGCCGGACGCCAAACCTTGATCAACTGCCAGGAGGAGATATGCCAGGTATGCCGAGCACGTTGAGCGTGCAGAGTATGGCCGGCATGGGCGGTTCCGCGTCCGGCTGGGATAGCGCAGGCGCCGTTCTGCTCCTGCTGTGGGCCGTCGCGATGTGGGCAGCGGTAGCCGGGTTGTGGTACGCCAACCGGGGCACCGCGCGGCCCTGGCTGTTCCGCGCTAGCGCTGCGGTCATCGTCGTTGGTCTCGTCGGCCAGATCGGCCACCTCACCGAGCACGTCGCCCAGGTTGGCTACTGGGTTGGGCACTCCAACTCCCCGGCGTGGATGACGCCGTGGGGCAGCGCCCTGGCGCGCGGATTCGGCCAGGTAGACACTTCTAAGCCGACCCTGGGCATGGAGATCTTGCACTTGACGGGCAATTTCATCTTCCTGGCCGGCATCGCCGCCGTCATGGTCATCACCCGGCACACCCGGCACACCCGGACCCGCTTCTGGGCGAAGATGGGCGTCTGGATGCAGGGCATCCACGGCCTGGAACACGTGTCGCTGACCTTGTCGGTGTGGCTGGGCGCCAAGGAGGCGATCGGCTTGTCGACCTGGTTCGGCCAGCTGACGCCGGGGCCGGGCCTGACGACCTACCGGATCTGGTGGCACTTCATCGCCAACTTGATCGGCTCGTTCATCTTCGGCATGGCGCTGTACCACCTGTGGCGCGAACGGCGCGCCATCCGCGGCAGCTTCGACCCGGCGGGTCAGGCCAGCGAACTGGGCGCACCGGAACCGGTCGGCGCACTGTGACCGAGCCTGGCCCGGTGACAGCAAGCTGACCCGCAGGCTGCCGATGATGACAACCGGCGCCCGGCGGCTGCGGCTCACCCTCGCCGCCATCTGGCTGACCGACGCCGCGCTGCAGTACCAGCCATGGATGTTCACCAAGGCCTTCAGCCAGATGCTCGGCGAATCAGCTCAGGGCAACCCACCGGTCATCGCCGGGCCGGTCACCTGGTCCGCGGGCGTCATAGCTCAGCACCCGGCGGTCGCGAACGCCGCGTTCGCGACCATCCAGCTGCTACTGGCACTCGGGATAGCCTGGCACCGGTCGGTCAAGCCCGCGCTCGCCGCCTCAATCGTGTGGTCCCTGGCGATCTGGTGGCTGGGCGAGAGCCTGGGCGGCGTGCTCACCAGCACCGCCAGCCCCTGGAACGGCGCACCCGGCGCGGTGATCCTTTACGCGCTGCTCGCCGTCCTGCTCTGGCCAGCCAGCCAGGACACCCCGGTGTCCTTCACAGCGGCCCGGCCGCTCGGCCGCCTGCCCGCCCGCCTGATGTGGCTGGCGCTGTGGGGCAGCCTGGCCTATTTCGCGCTCCGCGCCGCGACCGCCGCGCCGCAAGGACTGCACGACATGCTCACGTCCATGGCCACCGGCGAACCCGGCCCGATCGCGTCCCCCGGCCACGGCGCCCTGGCCCTGCTCGCGCAGCACGGCCAGCAAGCCTCAGCCGTCCTGGCCATCGCCTGCGAGGTCATCGCCATCGGCATCTTCCTGCCCGTCCCAGCCGCCCGCGTGGCCGTGATCATCGCTTTCGCCGCGGCAGCGGTCATCTGGGTCATCGGCGAGAACTTCGGTGGAATCTTCACCGGCACCGCCACCGACCCCAATACCGGCCCGCTGCTCGCCTTGCTCGCCGCCGCCTACTGGCCTGCCAGGAACACCGCGACAGAACCGCCAGCCATCCCGGCGGATCAGCGTGACGCTCGAGCGTCCCAGAGTGCACTGCCTCTGGATTTCTAATAATACATAACATATGCTGGAAACGGAATTACCGTACTAAGTCCGCATAGAGTTGAGCAATTGATGCACTTCCGAATCTTAGGTCCGCTGGAAGTCGGGGACGGGGAACTCGTAGCTATTGGCGCCCCGAAACATCGCAGCGTTCTTGCCGCATTGCTGCTCGGGGCTAATCGTGCGCAATCGTTCGGGCGACTCGTCGATGTTGTCTGGGATGATCGGCCGCCGCCTACAGCCAGGAATTTAATATGCGGGTATATCTGTCAGCTTCGGAAAGCCCTCGCCGCAGCGGTGGGCCCGGACGCAGGTAGGATCGTCACCAAGTCGCCCGGCTACCTCATGCGTGTGCCCGACGATCAGCTTGATCTACTTGTCTTCGAGCAGCTTGTCCAATCGGGTCGGACCTATCTCGCTCAGCACCAGTACCCGGCCGCCGCCACGCGGTTCCATGAGGCACTTTCCCTGTGGCGGGGGCCGGCTCTGGCCGACGTTAGCTCCAGGTTGATCACGCTTATCGACGTGCCTCGGCTGGAAGAGACACGACTCGGAGTCTGGGAGGAGTGCATCGAAGCCGACCTGGCACTTGGTTTGCACGCTCAGGTGATAGCCGAGTTGGAGGCGCTGACCGCGGAGTATCCGTTCCGTGAGCGGCTGCATCGGCATTTTCTGCTCGCACTCTATCGATCGGGGCGGCGTAGCGAGGCGATCCGCCATTATCAGCGGGTCAGGACGACCTTAGTCACTGAGCTGGGTCTTGAACCAGGCCAGGAAATGCAGCGGATGATGCGCGCGATACTCGCCGATGACCAGTCTCAGGAGGTAGCTCCCGCCAACCGCGCGACCTTGACGACCACCTCGGCCAGGCCGATGCAGATTCCTTCCCCGGTGGCTGATTTCACCGGGCGCCGGGCGGAGCTAGCTCGGGTCGCCGACATGCTGCCAGTCGGAGAAACAGCGGTGGACAGCGCTCTTGTGCTGGTCATCACCGGCATGCCCGGCGTCGGTAAGAGCGCACTCGCACATCACGCGGCACACCGCTGGGCGGAGCGGTTTCCCGACGGGCAGCTTTACGCCAACCTGCGTGGCTCGGAGGCGAGTCCGCTGCACCCTGACGAGGTTCTCATCGGTTTCCTCCGGGCACTCGGACTCCCCGGGCAGGCCATCCCGGATAGCCGTGACGAAAGGACTAGCCTCTTCCGCACGCATCTCGCCGGGCGTCGGCTGCTGGTGCTACTTGATGACGTGGCGCAGGAAGAGAATGCCCGGCCACTGCTGCCGATCGTGCCAGGGTGTGCGGCGCTCGTGACCAGCCGCGCCCCGCTTGCCGGGCTGGAGGGGGCCGGTTTCATCCGGCTGACCGAACTGCCGACGGACGACGCGCTGCGGCTGCTGAGCCGGATCGTCGGGGAGAGCCGCGCCTGCGCCGAAAGACCTGCCGCCAGGGAGATCGTGCGGCTGTGCGGCAACCTGCCGCTCGCGGTCCGGGTTGCGGGCGTTCGGCTCGTCGCCCGGCCCCACTGGTCGCTGGAGTCGCTGGCGGCCCGACTGGCCGACCCCGAGCGGCGCCTAGGTGAGTTGACCGCCGGCGACCTCGGCGTGCGAAAGAAGCTGGCGGGAGGATACTCGCAGCTGGACGGCGAGGAGCAGCGTGCGGTCCGGCTACTGGGCCTGCTTCCGGGCGCGCCAATCGCGACGTGGCCGATCGCATCCTTGCTGAACAGGCATCCGGCTGTCGTACAGGACATCCTTGACGGGCTCGCCCAGCAGCATCTGCTTCGGGTAGTTGGCCGTGAACCGCGTTATCAGCAGCTACCGTTGATACGTGACCTGAGCAGAGAGTTACAAGCGGACGACCCCGACGAGGTGATCCAGGCGCGGCTCCGGTTGCTTCGTGCCTACCTGGCCGCGACATCAGCCGCACAGGACTCACTCGGCACCGCAGCCGTTCGCTGGCGCACCGGGCCCGAAGACCGAAGGCGCATGGAACCGCTGACAGGGACAGACGAGGTGCCATGGCGCGAACCCCACGCCTGGTACCGGCGTGAGCGCCGGATGATCCAATGGTGTGGATCGGAAGCCTTCCGCACCGAGACATGGATCCTGGCTTGGCGGCTGGCGCTCGCGCAGACCGCCTTCTTTGAACTCGACGAGAATCTATCCGAATGGGAACACGCGCATCGCCAGGGCTTGCGGGCTGCCCGGCGCGTCGGCGACACCGCGGCGCAGGCCGCTTTCCTCGACGGGCTCGCTTACCTGCATGTGCGGCGAGGCCAGTGGCAGGCCGCGATGGCCACGTTCGCCGAAGGTCTCGCACTTGCCGAGACGGTCGGCGACCAGGTACGGCAGGCATACGTGCTGCAGAGCGTCAGCGAGTTGCACGCGCGTCAGGGGTACGCGAAGGAGGCGGCCGAATTCCTCGACCTCTCCCGCAAGCTTTTCGTTGAGGCCGAAAGCGGACTAAGGAGCCAAAAGTGGGCACTTGACTCCCCTCCGCGTATGTAGAACAATCTCAATACATGGCAATGCGCTCCGACTTTCTCGGACTGCTGAGAGTTCGCGATTTTCGCCAGCTGTTCCTCGCAGACACAATCAGCCAGTTCGGTACTCAGGTAAGCCAGATCGCCTTACCTCTGGTTGCCGTTATTACACTGCACGCTTCGCCGATCGCTGTTGGCGGCCTAGTCGCCTGTCAGTACGTGGCATTTCTCGTGCTCGGTCTACCGGCCGGAGTATGGGTTGACCGGATGCGCCGCCGCCCTGTGATGCTCACCGGGGACTGCGGACGCGCATTGATTCTGCTGACGATCCCAATTGCATGGTGGCTAGACAGCCTGTCAATGCCGCAGCTATACGTGATCGCGCTCCTTAACGGCTGCCTGACATTGTTCTTCGATGTGGCCTATCAAAGCATCCTGCCGCACCTCGTCCAGCGCGATCAATTGGCTGAGGGAAACGCCAAACTGCAGTCGGCGCAGACCGTGAATATGATCGTTGGCCTGGCTGTCGGCGGCTTGCTGGTCAGGCTAATTGGCGCACCCGCCGCCGTCCTCGTCGACGCGCTGAGCTTCGGCGGCTCAGCCTTTTTCCTCGCCCGCATCCGTAAAGCTGAAACGCGTCCCGAGCGCCGCCCCGATGCTCACATGGGCCGGGAGATGCTTGAGGGCCTTCGCTTCGTGCTAGGCAACCGGATGCTGCGTCCCATCGCGATCTCAACGTCGTGGATCAACTTGTTCGGCAGCATCGTGGACTCGATGCTTATGCTGCTGCTCGTACGGGTGCTCGGGTTGTCGGCAGCACTCGTCGGGCTTATCCTCGCCGCTGGCGCAGTGGGTGCCGTGCTCGGTTCGTTCCTGGCGCGACGCTTCGTGGCGCGGGCTGGAATCGGGCCCGCCATCTGGCTCTCGGCCGGGCTCACCCGGCCTTTCGCGCTGCTGCTGCCAGCCGCCCACCACGGCCTGCTGCTATGGCTCGCGGCGGTTCTGTGGCCGCTGACCTGGGGCGGAGCGGTCGTCTTCAACATTGCGCAGGTGACTTTCCGGCAGAGCATCACTCCTGACCGGATGCAGGGACGCATGAACGCCAGCATGCGATTCCTCGTCTGGAGCACCCTGCCGCTGGGCAGTCTCATCGGCGGTTTCCTCGGGCAGCACGTTGGAATTCGCAACGCTGTCTGGATCGGAGCGGGCGGTGCGGTACTGGGTTTCCTGCCCGTGCTGTTGTCTCCCCTCGCCGCCGTGCGCACCGTCCCAGCGGTGCAGGACGTCCCAGACGCTCCTGACGAGTACCAGCCAGCCTAGACTCAACCGTCTACACGCTCGCGCAACTCGCGCAAATACTCAAGTGAGGAAAGAACCACCGGAGTCGGGAGCCCGAAGTCGATCAGACAGGCAATTTCATCGACGCCAATGCCGCGCATCCGGTCGACGATCCGCTCAGCCTTCGAGACAGTGCCGAGAAGTCCTCCTTCTTGATAATAGCGGTCGAAAAAGCGGTTGACTAGGAAATCGACATCTTCTTCGCGCATCTTGGCCGGATCGAGTCGACGAGCTCCGCTTAGCTGCAGGCTAAGTGCCTCTCGAAGATATTCGAGCAATGAAGGACGGACCTGTTCCCTGACGTCGTCCTCATCCGCACCGAGAAAAGTGTGAAGCATCAAGGCGACGTGGCCGGGCCAGCCGTCCGCTCCCTCGCGCTCCGCAACGGCCTTGCGGTATTCACCTATTCGCATAGCTAGCTGGTCGAATTCCTTGCCGAGCAAGTGAGTTAGCAGTCCGGCCCCTATGCGCCCGGCGCTCCGGAAGGTTTCCACATCGCCCGCGCTCGTGACCCATACTGGCAATTCAGCCTGAACGGGCGGCGGGTATATCGTTATGTCGATCAGCTTGCCGTCGCCATCCGGCGTAGACAGCAGTTCGCCCCGCCACAGCCGACGTATCAGGTCGATGCGGTCGAACAGAATCTGGCGGCGGTCGGCATAAGCATCCTGGGCGAGGCAGAAATCCCTGGCGTGCCAGCCAGAGGCGAACGAGATGCCGACTCGACCATGAGACAGGTTATCGACAACGGACCACTCCTCGGCGACCCGGATCGGATTGTGCAGAGCCGGTACTACGCTGCCCGCGCGGATATGCAGGTTTTCGGTCACGGCTGCGATGGCCGCGCCCGTCACCGACGGGTTGGGGTAGACCCCCCCGAACCTGTGGAAGTGCCGTTCCGGCGTCCACACCGCACAGAACCCGTGCCGGTCGGCGAAACGGGCACCTTCGAGCAGCAGTTCATACCGGTTCCCAGCGTTCTCGCCGCTGTCATTGGCGAAGTAGAACAGACTGAAGTCCATTAGTCCCCTCTATTCGGCTTCTGGCCATCTTCCTGACTGGCCGACTCGCTTATGAAGTTCGCGAGCTCGGCGACCGTGGGATAGTCGAACAACGCGCTCAGATTGAGTTCGGCCTTCAGAATCTGACGCAGACGCTGCAATACGCGCATGGCAAGGATCGAATACCCGCCCAGGTCGAAGAAATCGTCGTCCCGCCCGACCATCGGGAGGCCGAGGACTTCGGCCCAGACCGCGCTGACCACACGTTCGATGTGCTCGGCTGACGCCAAGCGGCGGCGTCCCGTGACGGGAACCGGCGGCGGCAGCCGATCTCGGTCGATTTTGCCATGCCAGGTCAAAGGCATCGCGTCGATAGGCATCCAAAAATCAGGAACTAGATGGTTGGGCAGGCGTTCCCGCAGCCAGGCGCGGACCTCCTGGACGTCTGGTACGCCAGTGACGTACGCGACCAGGCGTCGGCTC
The DNA here is from genome assembly GCA_963769145.1 of uncultured Actinomycetota bacterium. Lineage (GTDB taxonomy): Bacteria > Actinomycetota > Actinomycetes > Streptosporangiales > Streptosporangiaceae > Chersky-822. The sequence goes on along the minus strand of CAVYKS010000003.1, from coordinate 2,421,868 downwards.
TCGGCAGTATCGCCGTGCGGGACGACGGCCACGTCCCGTATTCGCGGATGCCGCCGCAGCTGCGTCTCGATCTCGGCGGGCTCGACGCGGAAGCCGCGGATCTTCACTTGCTGGTCTAGACGTCCGAGATACTCGATGGTGGCGTCCGCGAGGTAACGAGCCCGGTCGCCGGTGGCGTACAGCCGGGCGCCAGGCAAAGTGGCGAACGGATCGGGTACGAACGCCGCTGCCGTGCGAGCCGGGTCGTCCAAGTATCCGCGCGCAAGGCCGTGGCCGCCCGCGTATAGCTGACCGGGAACACCGATCGGGGTGAGCTGGAGGTACTCGTCGAGAATGCGCACAATGGCATGGTCCGCCGGTCGTCCGATCGCGACGGAGTCGTCAGGTGTGATGTCTGCTGGAACCGGATGAGTGGTGACGAGCGTGGTGGTCTCGGCTGGTCCGTACGCATTGATGACCTGGCAGCCGGGGGCACCGGCGACCACTCGTGCCACCTGCCGAGCAGATAGCACGTCACCGCCGACCAGAAGCTGGCGCACGCCGGCGAGTCCGCCCGGGTGTTCGTCTGCCATGAGGTGGAAGAGCCCGGTGGTCAGCAAGGAGACGGTGATGCCCGCATCGCGGACGAGACGCCCTACGTCGGCCAGGGCCGCCAACGACGGCGGCCCCACTACCAGCCTGCCGCCGTTGAGCAAAGCCCCCCATATCTCGAACGTGGAGGCATCGAACGAAACTGGCGACAGATGGAGCATCACCTCGTCGGGTCCCAATCGCACGTAGGCGGCCTCGCGTACGAGACGCACCACGCCCCGGTGGGTAACCAGCACGCCCTTGGGCTCACCGGTGGACCCGGATGTGAACATGACGTATGCAAGATTGTCCTCGCCGACCGGGATGTCCAGGTTGTCCGAAGACAAAGATTCCAGGTCTGCGCGCATTCGGTCGAGGTAAACCGGCGTGCCCGAATCGAGTGGCAGCATCCGGCCGAACCGGCTGGCCGTCAGCACGACGGGGGCGGCAATGCGTTCGGATAGGGCAGCGAGCCTGGCCTGCGGGTAGGCCGGATCGATAGGCACGTAGGCCGCGCCCGCCTTCAAGATGGCGAGTGCCGCGACCACGAAGCCGACCGAGCGCTCCAGCAGGATCCCGACCCGTGTCTCGGGCCGAACTCCGAGGGTGGCGAGGTACCGGGCCAGCCGGTTCGCGCGTTCGTTGAGTTCGCCATAAGCGAGCGTGATCTCTTCGTCGCTTACCGCAACATCGTCAGGCCTGACCGCGGCCTGCCATTCGAACGCGCGGTGTACGGCGACCGCTTCGGGCAGGGCGGGCAATCCGGCGGCGGATCGGGTGAGCTGTTCGCGTCTGCGTCGCAACCGCAGCCGTCCGGCCTGTCCGGCGAACTGCGCGGCGTCCTGCCCGGCCGCGAGTTCGGGTTGCTCTTCGAAATACCGGGCGAGCGCGGCGATGGTCGGGTACTGATAGAGCCCGAGGAGCGGGATGCTCCGCTGCAGCGTGGCCACCAGCCGGGAATGGACCCGGACCAGCAGGAGCGAGTTCCCGCCAAGATCGAAGAAGTTGTCGTCGGGCGCCACATGATCTAATTCAAGTATTTCTTCCCAGATGGCCGTGAGCTGGCGTCGCGCACGGATGTTTCCCGGCCCGCGGTGTACCTCGGCCGGCCGGGCTTCATTGGCAATCGGCCCGGGTGAAACCTCTTCGCTGATAGCCGGCGTGCGGGCTACGAGAGCGAAAACACCAGTTTCTGGCGCATTGATCGATAGTTCGATCAAGCGAAGGTAAGAATCCGCGACCCGTCTGGCAACGGGTTCATCGAATAGGTCCGTCCGGTAGGCAACGGTCAGCTCCTGACCGGAGCCGCTGGTGGTCGGTGCGACGGCGAGCACCAGGTCGAACTTCACGGTCTCGGAGAGCAGCGAGATCTCTTCAACGGATAGGTCGCCGAAGTCCATCGGCACGGCCGGTTCCGGATCAGGGGCCAGCACTACCTGTACCAAGGGGTTATGGCTCGTGGCCCGCGGCAGGCGCAATCGCTGCACGAGCGTCTCAAAGGGCACCTCGCGATGGGCGAACGCATCCAACGTGACCCGCCGTACAACGGCCAGCAAGTCAGCGAACGAACCGGCAGAGTCAACGTTGATCCGTAGCGGGAGCAAGTTAGCGAATATGCCGATCAGCGGATCGAGTTCTGGGCGGCCACGCTGGGTGACAGGAACGCCGACGACGACCTCAGGTTGCCGGTCCGGGTCAGCCAGCAGCATCGCGTAGCAAGCTAGCAGCACCATGAACGGCGTGACCCGGCAACGGGCCGCCAAGCCGAGAAGGGACTGCCAGTGCTCAGCTGGGATGTGGCGGGTTATCGCCGCCCCTGCGTAGCGCTGCACCGGAGGTCGCCGCTTGGCGCCCGGGAGGTTCGTCACCGGCGGCGCTCCGTTGAGTTGCTCCACCCACCAGGCGATCTGCTCGCGCCCATGCGGCGTGTCGGCCTGTTCGTGCTGCCACGCCGCGTAGTCGCCGTACTGAATCGCCAGCGGCGGCAGCGGATCCGGCCGCCCGGCGTGGTGCGCCAGGTAAAGGGCGGCGAGTTCGGAGTAGAAAACTCGCGCCGACGAGCCGTCGAACACGATGTGATGCGCGGTCAGGATGAGTACGTGGTCGCCACTGCACAGCCGGACCAGCAGCGCGTGAAATAGCGGTCCAGTCGCGAGGTCGAGCGCGGGACCGGCCTTGTCCGCGACTATTTCTGCCAGCGGCCGGTCACCGGCGTCCATAACGGGCATCTCGATGCGCGCGGCGGAAGAGACGCGTTGCACCGGCTGTCCGTCGGTAGCGGGGAATGTTGTCCGCAGTACCTCGTGCCGGGAGGTGATCGTGCGCAATGCCTGGTGCAGTGCGGTAATGTCCAGCCGGCCTCGCAGACGCAGCACGATCGGCACGCGGTAGGCGTCCAGATCAGGCATGAGCTGCTGCAGGAACCAGATGCGTGCCTGCTCAGCCGACAGCGGGAAATCCACTAGCGAGCCATGTCTTCGCGCAGGCTCTTCGGCCGCAAGTCTGTCCAGACTTCTGCGATGTAGGCCAGGCACGTTGCCTTGTCGGCGGTCGGGCCGGCGGGCTCCCACCCGGCGGGCACCGGACGATCGCCCGGCCAGACGGAATACTGCTCCTCATGGTTGCGTACGACCACGTACAGACGGTCGTCATCATCCTCGAACACTTGGGAGCTTCACTCCTTTCGTCTTGTTTCAGATTGGTGCTGGTCGAGTAGCTGTCGTTGCCGGATCATCTGCTGGCGACCACGCTGCCAGGCCTCGACGCGAAGTTCGGAGGCACCATCGCGAGCGCCGTCAATCCTGGTAGCCGCGTCCCCCAGCCCTACGGGGGCGTCCGCGGCGAGGGCGCTGTCCAGCCTGCGCGCCAGCGCCGCGACCGTCGGGTGCTCGTAGAGTGTGAGCATAGGAACATCACGTCCCAACGCTTCGAGCAGGCGGATTCGAGCGGTCGCCACGAGAAGCGAATGACCACCGAGATCGAAGAAATTGTCGTTAACTCCGATGTCGCTGGCACCAAGCAATTCTTGCCATATCGCGGCGATGACGCGCTCGGTCCGGGCGACAGGACGGCCCGCGCTGGTTTCGGTGCCCCGTACCGACGGTACGGGAAGGGCGGAGCGATCGTACTTGCCGTTGCGGGTGACCGGGATCTGGCCGATTTCGACGAAGTGCGTCGGCACCAAATACGCGGGGAGCCGGGTGAGAAGGTAGTCACGCAAATCCCCGGCGGTCGGCATCTCGCGGACATCCGCCGCCGCGACAAAGTAGGCGGCCAACTGGTCGTCGCCGCTGGAGGTACGGTGCAGCCTGACGATGGCCTGGCGCACGGCTGGATGCTCTGCCAGTGCGGTCTCGATCTCGCCCGGCTCTATCCGGTAGCCGCGCAGCTTCACTTGATCGTCAAGACGCCCGAGGTAGTCCAGGCTGCCATCTGGCCTCCAGCGCACCCGGTCTCCAGTGCGGTACAGGCGGCTGCCATCGCGTCCGAACGGGTCCGGTACGAACCGGTCGGCGGTGAGATCCGCCCGGCTCAAGTATCCTCTGGCGAGCGCCACCCCCCCGATGTAAAGCTCGCCGTGAACGCCCACTGGTACCGGCTGCAGCTCAGAATCCAGGACATAGGCAAAGACACCCGGGATAGGGCGGCCGATCGGGACCTCAAGCTGTTTCTCGTTGGCCAGACACCGCCACCAGGTCACGTTGATGGAGCACTCGGTAGGCCCGTACTGGTTGTCCAGCCGTACACCCGGGAGCGCGGCCAGACAACGCGCGGCGAGATCTGGCGGCAGAGCCTGCCCGCTCGCGAACAGCAGCCGCAGGGAGGCCGCCCGGCCTACCTCGGGCCGGTCAAGGAAAGCGGCCAGCATCGGGGGTACGAAGTGAGCCACGGTCACCCGGTGCGCGACGATGAGGTCCAGCAGGTGCGCCGGGTCACGATGCCCCTCTCCCGCCACGACGATCAGGGTCGCCCCAGCCATGAGCGGCCACAGCAGTTCGAACACGGAGACGTCGAATGACGTGGGCGTCTTGAGCAGGACCCGGTCATCAGTGGTGAGAGGGTACAGATCCTGCATCCACGCCATGTAGTTGGCACCGCCAGTGTGCGGGATCCCTACCGCCTTCGGCTCTCCACTGGAGCCAGACGTAAAGATGACGTACATGAGGTTTCCTGGCGCGGCCTCCTGGCCACGCGATCCGCCATCTGCGACGGTACTGTCGGCCCAGGCGGCTGCCCCGCAGTCGCTGAGGATCCGCCCGTCGCTGGTCACAACGTGGCGCGCGCCCGCGATTCGAAGTATGTGCCGCATCCGCGTATCGGGAAGCGAGGGATCCAAGGGCAAGAACGCGCCACCTGAGCGCAACACTGCCAGGACGGCGACAATGAATGGCAGGCCGCGTACCAGGCGGATCCCGACGATGGTCTCCGGTCCTACCCCTTGGGCGCGCAGTTCGGCGGCGAGCTGGCCGCTGCGGGTGTCCAGATCGCCGTAGGTAAGGCATTCTCTGCCGCATATGGCGGCGATGGCGGCGGGATTTTCTCGAGCGGTCCGCTCGATGTGGTCGTGCACGAACTTCGTCATCGGATACGCCGCACCGCGAACGCTCCAGCGGACCAGCGTGGTCCGCCGTTCGGCCTCGCTCAGTAGTGGCAACCTCGAGATGCGAGTCTCAGGTTCCCTGATGATGCTGGTCAGGAACCGACCGTACTGCTCCCCGAGACGAGCCGAGGTCGCGGCGTCGAACAGTGCCGTCGCATACCGGACGCTCAGCCGGACCTGTTCGCCGTAAGGTGCGCATTCGACGATCAGGTCCATCGTGTTCGTCTGTTGCTCAATTCGGAAAACCTCCACCGAGGCACCGGGAAGCGCGGGAAAGAGCTCCACGCTGTGTAGGACGAAGAGCGTCTGCACGACCGGGGTGTGACTGAGCGAGCGCGGCGGCCGCAGTTTTTCGACGAGCTGGCCGAACGGCACCTCCTGCCGGGCGAAACACTCCAGGGTCAGGTTCCGTACCCGCCGCAGCAGTTCCTCAGCCGTCGGGTCGCCAGATACATCGACCCGTAACGGCAGGTTGTTGGCGAAGTCGCCGATGAGCGGCTCGACCGCCGAGGTCAGGCGGTTGGCGGCCGGCGTGCCGATCATTACGTCGGTCGTGCCTGTGAGTCGGGACACGAGAGCGGCATAAGCGGACAGGCCTACCATGAACGGTGTCATCCGCCTGAGCCGAGCGGCCGCGACCAGGTCGGCCCAGCGCAACCCGCGTACAAACAGGTGGTGGTGAGCACCGGCGTAGCTCTGAATCGCCGGACGCGGACGGTCGGTGGGCAGTTCCATGACGGCTGGTGCGTCCCTTAGCAGATCGCACCACCATGCCAAGGCGTTGACCTGATCTGGCTGGCCCGGTCGCCCACGCTCCCGCGTAACGTAATCGCCGTATGTCATCGGCAGCGGCGCAAGCGGGTTACCCCGGTTGTCCAGCCGGGCCGTGTAGAGCGCGATCAGCTCTTCGAAGAAGATGCCGAGCGACCAGCCGTCGCACACGATGTGGTGGTAGATCACGGCGAGGATGTGGTCACGCTCGCCGAGCCGCAACAGGTCGACTCGGATCAATGGTCCGGTGGTGAGGTCGAACGGCCTGGCGAGAGCGTCGGTGAGCAGTTCCCGCGCCTGGCGGTCCCGGCTCGCTTGCGACATTCCGGCTAGATCCAAAGTCGTCAAGGCGACCGCGAGGGCTGGCAGGATGCGTTGCCGAGGTTCGCCACGTTCCGACGGGAAGCAGGCGCGCAGCCCGTCGTGACGGCGGACGAGTTGGTCGAGCGCCCAGCGGAGCGCCGCAGGGTGTAGCAGGCCGCGAATACGGTGGGCCGAGATCTGGTTGTAGGCCGTCAGGCCCGGAGCGAGCTGGTCTAGCGCCCATAGCCGCTGCTGCGCGAACGTCAGCGGAACGTCCGCTTCCGGCGCGCCGGGTTCGGCCGCTGACACGATCAGCCCTGTATTTCCTTGTCGAGGTGGCCACGTTCGGCCGCGATGCCACCGATTTCACGCACGAACTCGGCAGCCGTGGTGAAGTCGAATATGGTTTCTAGCGGCGCATCGATGGCGAGCTCATCACGAACCCGGGTGGTGACTAGGGTCGCGGTGAGGGAGTCTCCTCCGAGCCCGAAGAAGTCGTCATCGGGCCGTAGCGAGTCGATGCCGAGCACGTCGGCGAAGATCGCCACCACCTGGTCATAGAGACTCCCGCGCGACCCTTCCTCCGCTGACGTCTCGGAGGCGTTGGTCTGTGCCGGGGCCGCGTCGGTCGTCGCAATCGGCGCAATGGCCGGCAGGGATCCGCCGACGGCGCGCGGGACGGATCCGGTCGCGAGGAGTTCCGCCAGGTCGATCAGGTAGTGCTGCTTTTCAAAGGGATAGGTCGGCAGGGGTATCCGCCGACGGCTGCCTGGTGAATGGAGATGGGGCCAGTCGATCCTCGTGCCCAGGGCCCAGAGATTGCCGATCGCGGTCAGCACGGAGGCCAGTTCGTCACCCGTGTGCTCCTTTGGCGGCTCCAGAGTGGACACTGCCCGCGAGCCCAGCGGGCTGCTCGCATGCTGCCGGGCGAACGTGGTGAGTGTCTTTCCCGGCCCGACCTCGACTAGGACACGGTCGGCTTCGGCCATCAGGACGGAGAGCCCATCGGCGAACCGGACGGTGCCGCGCAGGTGCCGTCGCCAGTAGCCAGGGTCGGTGACCTCATCGGGAGTAACCCAGGTCCCTGTGACGTTCGAGACATAGGCGATTCCTGGTGATTGACGGCGTGCGCGGCGGACGCATTCCTCGAAGGTGTCCAGGACCGGATCCATCATCGCCGAGTGCAGCGCGCGATGGACCCGCAGCCTTTTGCCGGGCGCGCCCTGCATTTCAAGCCGGGCGGCGAGCTGGTCAATCTGCGCTTCCGGACCCGATACGACGCACCGATCCGCGCCATTGACGACGGCGATCTCCGTCTCGTCCTCGAGCATGGCCGCCAGTTCCGCCTCCGACAGCGATACCGCGAGCATGGCCCCGGCCGGCAGGTTCTGGATCAGGCCGCCACGCTCGACCGTCAGTCGCAGCGCGTCCTCCAGCGTGAATACGCCGGCCAGGCACGCCGCGACGTACTCGCCTAAGCTGTGGCCTATCATCGCCGTCGGCTTGACGCCCCAGTCCATGAGCAACTTGGCCAGCGAATACTCCACGACAAAGAGCGCTGGCTGGCTGTAGGCGGTCTCGTCGACAAGCTCTCGGGCTTGACCACCAGAGCGCTGGAAAAGGATCTCGCGAATGTCTGCGCCGAGTGGCGCCAGCAGCATGTCGGAGCACTGATCCACGTAACGACGGAATTCGGGCAGCTGGGAGTACAGACTGTGCCCCATACCGACGCGCTGACTGCCTTGACCCGGGAACATGAAGATGACATCGCGTTCGGTTGCGCGCTGCCGTGCGTGCACCATACGCCCCAGCTCGTGGGCCTTGGCAGCGCGGGTAATGGTGTCATCTAGAACCTCGATCAGATCGGGGGTATCTGAGCACACCGCGAACCGGCGGTCGCTGAGCGCTTGCCGCCCGGTCTGTAGCGTGTAGGCCAGATCCGGAAGATTCACGTCAGGCCGCTCGTCGAGGTGTACAGCGAGTCGCCGCGTAGCCTCGACCAGCGCGGTCGGGGTTCGCGCTGACAGCACTACGAGCTGCTTTGGCAGCGCCGGTCCGGACGGGGCGATGGCCGGTACCTGCTCAAGAATCACGTGGGCGTTAGTGCCGCCGATGCCGAAAGAGCTGACGCCGGCCCGAAGCGCGATGCCGTTGGCCTTCCACTCGCGCAGTTCTGTATTCACGAAGAACGGGCTGCTCGCGAAGTCGATCTCGGGGTTCGGCTCCTCGAAGTTCAGGCTAGGAGGAAGAGCCTCATTCTCAAGCGCCAATACCGTCTTGATAAAACTAGCAACGCCCGCTGCCGCATCAGTATGTCCGATATTCGTTTTCACCGACCCGATCGCGCAGAAGCCCACCCCATCGCTCCGCGCTCGAAAGGCCCTCGTGAGCGCTGCGACCTCGATGGGGTCGCCCATGGCCGTACCGGTGCCATGCGTCTCGACGTAACTGATCGTCGCTGGATCAACATCGGCTAGAATCTGCGCCCGCCGGATCACCCGCGTCTGCCCAGCGATGCTAGGCGCCGTGTAGCCCACCCTTTCACGACCGAGATTATTGACGGCCGAACCGGTCACCACGGCGCGTATGTGGTCGCCGTCGGATAGGGCGTCGGCCAGCCGCTTCAAGACCACGACCCCTACGCCATCGCCGCCGACAGTTCCGGCGGCGCCGGCGTCGAACGCCCGTACGTGACCGTCTGGCGACCCAACGGCACCCTCTGTATAGAGATATCCGCGCGGCGGTGTGCGTATCGAAGCGCCGCCCGCGAGGGTCACGTCGCATTCACCGCCGATCAGCGACTGACAGGCCTGGTGGATCGCGACCAGCGATGTGGCACAGGTAGCCAGCACCGTGATACTCGGACCGGCCAGTCCCAGCTTGTAGGAGGTGCGGGTAGAGATGTGATCCGGTCCCGTGGAGATGGCGTACTGATACTGTGCCGCCATCGAACGACTGCGTCCTTCCCGAAGGTAGAGCAGAATCGCGTACGTGCTTAGCGGCGATCCCGCGTACACCCCGATCTCACCGTCGTACTGGTGAGGGTCGCAACCAGCATCCTCCAGCGCCTCCCAGGCGCACTCCAGGAACACCCGCTGTTGCGGGTCGATAAGCGCTGCCTCGCGCGGGGAATACCCGAACAGAGCCGCGTCGAACTCTGCGGCGCGGTCAAGCCTGCCGTGAACCGGCACATACGCGGGATCGTCGATGACTTCTGGCGGCTCCCCAGCGGCAAGCAGATCCTCCCTGGAGAGCCTCTGGAGGCTCTCCGTGCCATTTTTGAGATTCCGCCAGAACTGATCGGCATCGCGAGCGCCCGCATACCGGCACGCGAGGCCAATCACAGCGATGTGGCCTGCATCGACGCCCGATTGAGCCAATGTAGTCATCTTTCTCCTTGCTCAAGCCGCCGTCTCGCCCGCGGGATAGTCGCTGCGACCGAGGCGCCGTCAGTTCGAAGTGCGTCAATGTGGGCCGCGAGCGCGGTGACCGTTGGGTACAAGAAAGCATCAGCGAAAGACAACTCCACGCCGAACCGGGCCCGCGCTAATGCCAGGATCTGCGTGGCACGGAGCGAATGGCCGCCAACAGCGAAGAAATCATCATCGCGACCGATCGGCTCCACGCCGAGTACCTCCGTCCATATCTCGGCCAGGGCACCCTCGGTCTTCGTCTTCGGTGCAAGGTAGCGGTGGGTGGCGGACGGGTCGGGAAGCCGTCCTCGATCGACCTTGCCGGCTGCGTTGAGCGGGAGGGCGTCGAGCAGTACGACAGCGGCGGGTACCATTTGCGCGGGCAGTCGCTGCCGCAGGTACGCGCGCAGTCCTTCGCCGGTCACATTGGCATTCGGTACGGCGTAGGCAGCCAGCTGGACGCCGTCGTTCGCCGTGCCGCGAGCCACGACGGCAGCCGCTCGGATGCCAGGACAGCCGCCGAGCACGGCTTCGATCTCACCTAGCTCGACTCGGAGGCCGCGCACTTTCAGCTGGTTGTCCATCCGGCCAATGAAATGAATCTCGCCGTCGGATCCGATCCGGGCTAGATCGCCGGTCCGGTAGAGGCGCTGGCCGGGGAGTTCTCCCACCGGGTCTGGTACGAACCTGTCGGCGGTCAGGTCCGGTCGGCCCAGGTAACCACGAGCCAGGCAGTCGCCTCCGATGTAGATCTCTCCCGGTATGCCGATGGGCACCGGCCGGAGATCCTCATCGAGCAGATACAGCCGGGTGTTCGCGATCGGGCGCCCGATCGCGGGGCGGGTCGGCCAGTCCCGCGGCCTGCTCGGCAACGGATAATCCGTGACGACAGTAGCGCTTTCCGACGGACCGTACTGATTGTGCAGCCGGGCGCCAGCGATGTCGAACAAGTCGCGGACGGATTCGGTGATAACCAGCGGTTCTCCGATCGTCACCACTTCCCGCAGGCAGACCGCAGCCCGCGCGGGGTCCAGCATCTCGGCCAGATGCTGCAGCACCGATACCGGGGGCATCGCCTTGTCGACGCTCTTCGCCACGATCAGCTTGGCCAGCGCGTCCACGTCGTGTCGTTCCGCCTTACTGGCCATGACCAGGCACGCGCCGCCCAGCCAGGCAGCGAGCATTTCGTAGATGCTGACGTCGAAGGTGAGCGCGGCGAACTGCAAGGTCCGTGCCCCGGCGGCGAATGCGCCCTGATGCCAGTACATGAGGTTCACGACGGCGCGTTGCGGCACGGTGACGCCCTTGGGCACTCCTGTCGATCCGGACGTAAAGGTGACGTAAGCGAGGCTGTCCGGCCGCGCAAGGACGGGCAGATTCGCATCGCTGATCGCGCCGAGCCCGGCCGGTGGCCGGTCTACCAGGAGCGTATGCCGGACCTGAGAAGGCGCTTTATCAAGCATCGCGGAGTGGGTGATGAGGATCGCGGGAGCAGCAATGCCTAGCACGAGTGAACGCCGCTGTCGCGGGAGGTCCGGGTCGATCGGCACATACGCCCCGCCGGCCTTCAGCACGGCAAGCACCGATTCCGCCAGCGCCGCTGAGCGGTCCAGGCAGATCGCTACCAGGCTGTCGGGCCCGACGCCGAGAGCACGAAGGTGGCGGGCAAGCCGGTTAGTGCGCGCGTTCAATTCCGCGTAGGTTAGGCGCGCGTCCGCCGCGTCCAGCGCGAGCGCTTCCGGGTTCCGGGCGACCCGTGCCTCGAAGAGCTCGCTTACTACGCGATCTCGTGGATACGACTGGGCCGACCCGGCCGATACACGCGTCAGCAGCCGACGTTCATCGTCGTCGAGCAGGTCGAACTGGGAAAGCGGTGTCTGCGGCTGCCGCGTGACCGCGTCAAGAAGCGTGACGAAGTGCTTGACCATCTGTTCGACGGTTGACCGGTCGAACAGATCAGTGGCGTACTCGGCACCCCCGCGAAGTGTCCCCGATTCCTCATAGCACACGAATGACAAGTCGAACTTCGCGGTTCCGGTCCGCGTTCCAGGCAGCCAGACGATTTCGAGCCCAGGCCGGACCGGCCACGCCCGTGGCACGCTGGCAAGGGTGAACTGGACCTGGAACAGCGGGTTATAGGAAAGGCTCCGCTCCGGGTCCATCGCGGCTACTAGGTCCTCAAAAGGGAGTTCCTCGTGTTCTACCGCGTTCAGCGTGACCGAACGCATCCGGCCGAGGAACTCGGAGAACAACGGGTCACCGGAGACGTCGGCGCGCAGCACGATCATGTTGGTGAAAAACCCCACCAGCCCGGCCAGGTCCGCGTGGGGACGACTCGCCACAGGAGTGCCGATGACGAGGTCGGCTTGGCGCGTGTACCGGTGAAGCAGCGCGGTAAAGGTGGTTAGCAGCACGATGAACGGGCTGGCCCGCACGCGGCGGGCAAGCGACCCGACCCGGCGTGTGACATCGTCGGGAACGCCGAACTCGACCGCGTCACCGTCATGGGAGAACACCGGCGGCCGCGGTCGATCGCGAGGCAGGTCGATGTTTCCAGGGGCTCCACGAAGGACCGATCGCCAATAGGTGACCAAGCCCTCGCGGCGCGATCCGCGCAACCTTTCCTGTGCCCAGACGGCATAGTCGGCATACCGCACGGGCAGCGGGGTCAACGGTGACTCGTGCCCCTCCGAGAAGGCCGCGTAGACCCGGGCGATCTCCCCGAACAGGACTGGCACCGACCAGGCGTCAACCACAATGTGATGCATGGTCAGCTGCATCAGCCAGGTCTCGTCGGCCACCCGGACCAGCCCAGCGCGCCACAGCGGCAACGCGCCGAGGTCGAACGGCCGACTCGCCTGCTCTCGAAGCAGGTGACTCACCGCCGCGCCGCGCCGCGATTCCGGCAAGTGGCGAAGGTCCCGCACCTCCAGCGGGACACTGACGTCAGCCATATCGAAGACGACCTGGTAGAGCTGGCCGCCCGCTTCGCGGAAGGCAGTGCGCAAGGGCTCATGCCGCTCCGCGATCTCGGCGAGGCAACGACGGAGCACTGAGGGGTCAACGACACCGTTCCAGCGGACCAGAGCCGGGACGTGATAAGTCTCAGGCCGTCGCAGCAACCCGTGCAGTAACCACAATCGCCGCTGAGCGGGCGAGGCCGGGACTTGGGCCTGCGCAGCCGTCCGTGGGATCGCGTCCGGGCGCTCAATGGTTGACACAACTGCCGAGCCTGCCGGGTGCTTGTGTAGGTTTGTTGGGTTGATGATGGAGTCTGCATTGAGGCAGCCGACCCCAGGGCTCCGGCTAGCGGGCTGCCCGGCACGCGGAGAAGTCGACGGGGTTACCCAGGGCCACGACCACTTCCCGTTCCCCTGTGTATGGTCGCCTGCCGTGTGCCACGAGGATGTTATCGAGCAGTAGCACATCGCCGGTCCGCCAGGCGACGGGCGCGGCTAGTTCCTCATGAGCCTTCTCGATGTCGTGGACATCGCTGGGAACAAGAGGGCTGCCGTCACCGACCGCCGTGTTGAACGGGGCGCCTTCGGGGCCGAAAGTTTCCAGTAGCACCTCACGCTCGGCTAGGTCCAGACTCCATTCACTCAGGAACCCTGCGTCGTTGAACCAGCATTCGTCTCCCGTGGCGGGATGGCGTACCACTGCGGGACGCGTCCGCGTCGTTCGCAAGACACCCCCGGGCAGCCACTCGAACCCAATTGAGTTCCTGTGCAGCAGGTCTTCGACCGCCGCGGCATCCTGGAGGTGGAACGCCTCATGCCACGATGTACCAATCCGGTGCCGGAAGGTGCGGGTCAGCAACCAGCCATAGGAGCGTAGGCGCCACACCAGATCGGCAGGCAGCCGGGCCAGCATAGACCGGGAGTCGCTCAATAATGGCTCACCGCCCCCCGTCGGCACGCCTAAGCAGGCGAGAAGGACGAGCCCGGGGCCTCGCATGGAGTAGCTTTCCTCGTGATGCGGGCATAGCGCCCGATCCGAGGGCCAGCGAATTGGCGAGAACAGATCCTGCCCCAGTGCCCGGCGCGGCGCGAAGGACTCGGTTGGCACCATGGGCGTGTCCATGACGACATCACGTACGCACGCCACGTCAGCTACCGAACTGACACCAAGCCCGGAAATGAGCGCGGCTCCGGTATCGCCCAGAGCCGACCGGATAACCGGCAGAGCCTCGGCAAGCCAGCTCAGTGCCGACGACCCGGGCCCGAGCGCGGAGAAACGAACGACGCTCACCATGCGGACGACCTCCAACCGCGTCTCATGCCAGGGAGAGCTGCCACACACGCAGCAGCGGATCGTGGACCACCGCGTCGAGCAGGTGGACGTATTGCGCGACCATGCGTTCGGCGGTTGACCGGTCGAACAGGTCAGCGCTGTACTCCCACAGGATGCTCACGGGTTCGCCGGGTGAGCCGTCTCTGGGGATTATTATGACGTTAAGATCAGCTTTCGCCGACCCGTTGGCATGCTCGAACACGCTGACGGGTGCGCCGCCGAAGTCCAGCCGAGGGGCTGGAGCATCGTGGAAGCTAAACATGACCTGAAAGAGCGGATTATAGGCGAGGTCGCGTTCTGGCCGAAGTTCTCGCACCAGCCGTACAAACGGATACTCCTGATTCGCGGTGGCTCCCAGAACGGTCTCCCATGACGCGCGGAGCAGATCCTCGAAGCGCATCACCGGGCGGATCTGGGTGCGCAACACCACCGTGTTGACGAACATCCCGATGACGTTCTCTGTGTCCGGCCGCCTGTTCGCGAAGCCGGATCCGACGCACAGATCCCGTTCACCGGTATAGCGATGCAGCCAGGCGATGAACCCAGCGTACGCACCCGCGAACAGGCTCACCTCCGCATTCCTGCACAGCTCCCGCAGCCCCTCTGCTAAGTCACCGGGAAGATCCACGCGCACCTGGCCACCCAGGAAGGACTGCCGGTGCGGACGAGATCGATCCCCCGGCAACAGCAGCACTGGCGGCGCGTCCGCGAGCCGACCGATCCAGTAGGCGTGCTGATCCGCCAGTTCGGCGCCTTCGGCCGCGGCGCACTGCCAGCCGGCGAAGTCGGCGTACTGCACCAGTGGCGTGGCCAGAAAAACGGGGCGACCGGTCAGGTAGCCGTTGTAGAGGGCGGCGAGTTCGCGCGAAAGCAGTCGGAACGACCAGCCATCGTGAACGAAATGATGCTCGACAAGCAGTAGCTCGTAGGCTTCCGGACGGTGCCGGATGGCGGTCCAGCGGAACAAGGGCAGAGCACCGAGGTCAAACGGCCGCCCGCACTGCTCGCGGATCAGGTCTTGAACCGCTCGCCTTCTAGCGGCGTCGGAGAGATGGCTCAGGTCGACCCGGTGCACCCGCACCGGGGCCGGCGGATGCACCACCTGCCACGCTCGCCCGTCGTCGTCCTCCTCGAACGTCGTGCGCAGGGACTCCTGGCGGCTTACGACGTCGGTGAGCGCGCGCTCGATCAGGTCAACTTCAAGGGGACCCGCGACGCGCAGGCTGATCTGTGTGTGATAGGCGATGTTATCTGGCTTGAGCTTGGTAAAGAACCACACCTCCTCCTCGATCAGCGAGAGCGGCGACCTGCGGTCACGTCCGGGATCGGGAATGATCCTGCGGTCGCCCGTGGGGCCAGTGCCACCGACGTCGAGGAGCCGGGCTAGTCCGGCCACGGTGGGCATAGTGAACATGTCCGTAGCGGAAACCTTCGTGCAAAGCGCCGTCGTTAGGCGATCGGCGATACGGACGGCTGACAGCGAGTTGCCTCCGAGATCGAAGAACGACTCAAGGCGCCCGATGCGGCCGGAACCCAGCACCTCTGCCCAGACTCCGGCGACAATCTCCTCAGTGGCGGTCCGCGGCGGCACGTACTCCCCGTCCGGCGTGACGGTGTCAGGGACGGGAAGTCGTTCCCGATCGATCTTGCCGTTGGGAGTCAGCGGCAGTGCCCGCACCGGCACCAGCGTTCCCGGTACGAGGTACTCCGGCAGCCGTCGGCGCAGGAATGCCCGCAAGTTCTCGATGTTGCACTCTTGGTCACGGGCGAGCTGGATATATCCGACCAGGGAGGCGGGGCTATCTCCGGTCGGCTGGCGGACGACGACAACGCACGCGTCGACCGCTGGATGCGATGAGAGGGCCACCTCGATCTCGCCGGGCTCGACCCGGAAGCCGCGGATCTTAGCCTGGCTGTCGAGGCGACCGAGGAACTCAAGACCTCCGTCGGTACGCTTGCGGACAAGATCGCCAGTGCGGTAAGCCCGAGCGCCAGGCTCACCCGAGAACGGCTCGGGTACGAACCTGTCGGCTGTCATCCCTGGCCGACGCCAGTAGCCCCAGCCAACTCCAGGGCCGCTCAGCCACAACTCGCCCGGCTCGCTCCCGACGAGCTGACCGTCGTCACCGACCACCCACGCGCGGGTTCGCGAGATCGGCCCGCCGATCGGGCCTCCGGTGTCCGGGACGGAGGTGAGCCGCTGATACGTCGCGAACGTCGTAACCTCAGTCGGACCGTAGATATTGTGCAAGGCCGGCCCTGGGCCACGCGGGGCGACTCCGGCGTCCAGCGCCAGCGCCACCTTCGCCGGATTGAGGACCTCGCCGCCGAAGTACACCTGGCGGGCGGTAGCGAAGGCATCAGGGCGGGCAGTGACGATGGTGTTGAACAACGCCGTGGTAACAAAGACGGTGGACACCGACTCGGCGCGAAGCAACGCGGTAAGTCGCGTCGGCGCGAGCAGGACGTCCTGCGGTACCACGACGACGCGTCCTCCATTGGCCAGCGCACCCCACACCTCGAACGTGATCGCGTCGAACGACGGGCTCGACATCTGGGCAATGACGGTCTGCGGACCGAGGTCGGCGTAGTCACACCCTGCGACCAGGCGGACGATGCCGCGATGCGGGATCACGACTCCCTTCGGAGTCCCGGTCGAGCCCGAGGTGTATATCAAGTATGCGGCGTCGTCCCCGCACTGCCGTGGTGGCGCCAAGGACGTAGCCGACCAGTCGGCGTCAACCGAGATGGCCTGCACCGGGCCACGAGGCAACCTGGCTAACGACTGCTTGTCGCCGACGACGAGGCGGATCCCGGCATCGGCCACCATGAAGTTGAGCCGCTCCTCCGGGTAGGCCGGATCCAGCGGCACGTACGCCGCCCCGGCCCGCAGGATCCCGAGCATCCCGATGATCAGGCGTGCCGAGCGCACGCAGGCCAGGCCGACGAAGACGCCCCGTCCCACCCCCCCGGCGGACAGCCGAGCGGCCAGATTGTCGGCACGTGCCAGCAGCTCACGGTAGGAAAGCCGGGTAGTGCCATCGACCACCGCGACCTTTCTAGCGTGCCGCGCCGCCTGTCCGGCCACTAGAGATGTAATCGTCTCCGTCACCGTTCCTGTCCTCTCACCGGTCACGCGCGTCTAGTCCCACCGTAAGCAGGCGCCGAGCCGCGGGGTAGCCCGGTGGGCACCAGAAAGAGGTTGGCTTATGTGGGATCGTCACACAAGAGTAACCTTGACATCTTTCGAGGGCCATGTGATCTTTCAGGGGATAGCTGCCGGTATGAACGAATATATATTTTCGCGTTACCCAGGGCGAGTTCCTTGGAATCCATGAAGCGTGTGCAGGCTGCAGCCATACCTTCGATAAATCCATTGAGGAGGTAGACGGTCTTGGTCCAGGGAACGCCGGGCCGACGACGTAATCGTCCTCGACAACGGCAAGAAGGCCATAGTCCGGCCGCTGGAGGATTACCTGAAGGCCAGCCCCGCCATTGACGTCTGCGTGGTGCTCTGTCCCACGCAGGCTCACCTAGTGGCGGTGGCTTCACGCGCCGGGGAGGCGGTCGGCGGTGGCGCCTGACCAGGTCGCGCAGGCGCCCTCGCGGCAGGCCGGAGCGGCTGCGGAACGCGCTACCCGTGCTTTCTCTAACCCCAGCTTCGTCAAGCTCTGGGCGGGGCAGTCGGTCTCGCTGATCGGCACCCAGGTAACCCAGTTCACGATGCCGCTGATCGCGATTCTGTCGCTGAACGCGACGGTGGCCGAAGTCGGCCTGCTGAATGCGCTGCGCTTCGTGCCGGTGCTGTTGCTGTCGCTGTTCGCCGGGGTCTGGCTGGACCGGCGCCGCCGCCGGCCGGTGCTGATCGCCTGCGCGCTGGGCAACGCGGTCCTGATTGGCATGGTGCCGCTGGCATCGGTGACCGGCCTGCTGTCCATGGGCCTGCTATACGTGGTTGTCACAATGACTGGGCTGCTGTCCATGACATTCGATGTCGGGGCGATGTCATACGTGCCCAACCTGGTTGACCACGAGCAGCTTACGGATGCCAACAGCAAGATCCAGGCCAGCACGGCGTTCGCCGGGGTCGCCGGGCCCGGGCTCGCCGGGGTGCTGGTGGGCCTGGTCACCGCGCCGATCACGCTCACCGCGGACTCGGTGTCATATCTGTTCTCGGCGGCCGGCCTGATCGCGATCCGCAAGCCCGAGCCAGCGCCGGACGTGCCCGACGTCCGGGTCTCGGTCCGGCAGTCGATCTCCGAGGGGCTGCACGCCGTGTGGGGCAGCAAGCTGCTGAGCGCCCTGCTCACCCAGGGCGCCGCGGCCAACTTGTTCTTCGGCGCGTACATCACGATCTTCGTGGTGTACGCGGTCCGGGTAGTGCACCTGCATCCGATCGAGCTGGGCATCGTCATGGCCGGCTGCAGCGGTCGGCAGCCTCGCGGGCGCCACGACCGCTAGGCGCGTCAGCAGGGCGCTCGGGCTCGGCCGGACGATGATCGTCAACACGGTGGGGGAATCGACGGCCATGCTCCTGCTGCTGGTGCCCCGGCACGCCAGCGTGGCCGCCATAGCGATCTTCGTCGTGGCTCAGCTCGCCTACGGGTGGAATATCGGCGTGCTCAACGTCAACGTCATCACGCTGCGGCAGACCGTCACGCCCAGGCGGGTGCTCGCGCGGATGAACGCGACGTACCGCATGGTGCTCTTTGGCGTCGCGCCGATCGGGATGTCCCTGGGCGGAGTGCTCGGCGGCGCAGTGGGGCTACGTACCGCGCTGGTGATCTCCCTGACGCTGATGATGTCACCGCTGCTGTGGCTGTTCTTCTCCCCGGCGTTCCGGCTCAAGCAAATGCCTGCCGCGCCGCTGGAACCGCAAAGCCAGCCCGCTACGCCGACCGCGAAGGATGGACGGAACTGATGACGCAGATCCCGGCGACTGCGGGTCCGGCGCGGCCGCCATTGTCGTTCACGCAGGAACAGTTGTGGTTCATCGACGAGTTCCATCACGGGCTCCCCGCGCACAACGTCCCCTGTCTGATCTGGCTGCGCGGCCAGCTTGACGTGGCCGCGCTTAAGCGGGCGCTCAGCGCCCTGGTGGCCCGGCACGAGCCGCTGCGAACCCGGTTCGTGGCAGGGACCGATGGCCATCCGGTGCAGGTGACCGATCCAGCGGGCGGGCCGGCGGCGGCTGCGGAACCCGAGCTGACGGACTACGCGACGCTGCCCCGCGAAGCCGCGGTGCGACAGGTGCGGAAGCTCGCGGACGGCGAGGCGCTCCGGCCGTTTCACCTGACGGATGAACACCCGCTGCGAACTCGCCTGGTGCGGATCACCGGCGATGAGCACGTGCTGGTGCTCGTGGCGCACCAGACGGCACTCGATGATCGGGCGATGCGGGTGCTGCTGGCGGACCTGACCGCGCTGTACCGCAGCGAGGTGACAGGGCAGCCAGCGGGCCTGGCAGAGCTGCCGGTGCGGTTCGCTGACTATGCGGTCTGGGAACGGCAGCATCTCGAGGGCCCGGTGCTGGCGGCCGAGGAGGAGTACTGGCGCACGACGCTGGCTGGCTACGAGACCACGCGCTTCCCAGCCGACCGGCCTCGCCCGCTGCTCGCCGACCATACCGGCGCGGTGGCGCAGACCATAGTCGACCCGGTGGTGCTCGGCCGCCTGCGACAGCTGAGCCACAGCGAGGGCACGACGTTGCCGGTCACGCTGCTGGCGGCGCTGTTTGTGCTGCTGCACCGTTACACCGGCCAGGGCGACCTAGTGGCCGGAACGGCCATCGTTGGCACCAGGGCCAGGCCGGAGCTGGCCCAACTCGTGGCCTTGCTTGACAGTCCGCTGCCCATCCGCGCGCAAGCGTCTGCGGACACTGAGTTCAGGAAGTTCCTCGCTTGCGTGCGCGAGGCGGTAACTGACGCAGAGGCCCATCATGACCTGCCATTCGCCAGGATCGTGGAAGCCCTGCACATCGACCACGACCCTGGCCGCTTCCCTGTCTTCCAGACCGCGTTCAGTTACTCCGAGCCGCCGCAGGACATAGAGGCAGCGGGCGTCACCTTCAGCTGCGAGCGGATTCCCCTGAGCGCGTCGAAGTACGACATCGGCTTCCTGGCGGAGCCGTGCTCAGACGGACTGCGGCTGGAAGCCACCTACCCGCCAGCGCTGTTCGACGCCGTCACGGTGCGCCGGCTGCTTGGGAACTTCGAAGTACTGCTGCGCGGAGTGGCGGATGATCCGTCCGCGCGGCTCGGGCGGCTGCCCGTGCTGACCGAGGCTGAGCTCCGTGCCGAGCTGGCGGACTGGAACAACACCGCCCTGGACCTGCCGGTGCAATGCATTCATGAGGGATTCGAGGAACGGGCGGCGGCCACGCCGGACGCGGTGGCGGCCGAGTTCGAAAATGAGCGGGTCTCCTATGCGGAGCTGAACCGGCAGGCGAACCAGGTCGCCCGGTGGTTGCGGGATCTCGGGGCCGGCCCGGAGGTGCTCGCGGGTGTGTGCATGCATACGGGGTTGCGACGGCTGACGGCGCTGCTTGGCATCTGGAAGGCCGGTGCCGGATACGTCCCGCTGGACCCGGCACTGCCCGCGGAACGGCTGACGTTCATGATCAACGACACCGGCATGCGGGTGCTGCTCACCGACGACCGGAGCCTGGCCAAGCGTGCCGGACATGGCCGGGGTCATCGTGGTCTCCCTGGACGCCGAATGGGACCGGCTACGTCAGCTGCCCGTCGGTAACCTGGCCAGCACAGGCGTTACGCCATCGAACGTCGCCTATGTGATCTACACCTCCGGGTCGACCGGCCAGCCCAAGGGGGTGGTGGTTGAGCACCGGCAGGCGATTAACTTCCTGCACGGCATGGCGAGGCACTGGCGGATCGGGGCCGGCAGCGCCGTGCTTCAGTTCGCCGCCTTCACTTTCGACGTGTCCGTCATGGACATGTTCATGCCGCTGCTCGGCGGCGCGAAGCTGGTGCTCGCCACACCTGAGACGCTGCACTCGCCGCCTCGCCTGGCCGCACTCATTCGCGACGCCAGGATCACCTTCGCCTGCCTGCCGCCAGCTGTGCTCAACCTGCTGACCGGGGAGGAGTTCGGAGAGCTCAGGACGCTGCTGTCGACCGGGGAAGAGCTGTCGAGCGAACTGCTCAGGAGCTGGCTGAAGGATGGGCTGGAGATCTACAACGGTTACGGCCCGACCGAGGCGTCCATCGGGTCGACGTTCATGAAGCTGGAGCCGAGCACGCCGCTGCCGCCCCCGATCGGCAGGCCCAAGCCGAACTACCAGGCCTATGTGCTCGACAGCTATTTGAACCCAGTGCCGGTCGGCGTCATCGGGGAGCTGCACATCGGCGGCGCCGGGGTCGCCCGCGGCTACCTGAACCGGCCAGAGCTGACCAGGGACCGGTTCATCCCGGACCCCTTCATTCCCGGCCAGCGGCTCTACAAGACCGGTGACCTGGTCCGCCGCCGCTCGGACGGGACGCTTGTGTTCGCCGGGCGCATCGACAACCAGGTCAAGATCCGAGGGCTTCGGGTGGAGCTCGGGGAAATAGAAACGGCCCTGGTGACGCACCCTTCGCTCGCGCAGGCGGTGGTGACAGTGGTGACCGACTCGGCCGGGGTCAAGCAGCTCGCGGGTTACCTGCGGGCTGCCGATGGCGCGGCTGTCGTGGTCACCGACATCCGCCGTCATCTCGCGCGGTCGCTGCCCGCCTACATGATCCCCACCTATCTGGTCACGCTGGACGAGCTGCCACTCACTGCGCACGGGAAGATCGACCGGGCCGCGCTGCCGCCACCGCAGTCGGCAGGCGACGCGGCCGCCGACCGGGTGCCGCCGCACACGCGGATAGAAGCTGTCCTGGTGCGGGAGTATGCCAGCGTGCTCGGCACCGAGCAGGTGGGCGCCACCGAGAGCTTCTTCGACGCCGGCGGGAACTCCTTGCAGGCGATGCGTCTCATCGCCCAGCTTCGCACCGCGCTCGCCGCTGACCTCGACATCACCGCCATATTCCTGACGCCGACACCGCGGCAGCTCGCCACGGTCCTGCGAGACACGCACGGCTTCGCCGACAGCGACCTGGGCCCCGACGGCGTCGAAGGGCTGACCGACACGCTGCTGCGCAGACAGGCAGACGACACCCGGAAGATCCCACGGCGCCGAACTGGGCTCGCCGAGTTCCCCCCGTCGCACGGGCAAGAGCAGCTGTGGTTGATCGACAGGCTTGCGCCAGGACTGGCCAACTACAACATCCCGCAGGTGCTGCGGCTGACGGGCGCACCGGATCACCGGGCGCTGGGCCGGGCCATGGACGGGCTGATCGCGCGTCATGAGGTGCTGCGGACCAGGCTGGTGGCGGATGGGCTGGGCCGGCCGGTTCAGGTGATCGACCCGGTGGTGCCTGCTGTTGTGGAGGTGCTGGATCTGACCGGTTTCGAGCCGGATAAGGTGCTGGCCAGGCTGCGGGAGTTGGTGCTGGCTGAGGCGATGCGGCCGTTTGATCTGGCGGCGGGTCCGTTGCTGCGTGCGTGCCTGGTGCGGCTGGGTGAGGCTGAGCATGTGCTGGTGGCGGTGTTTCATCATGCGGTGTTCGATGGCTGGTCTGCTGGGGTGCTGGTGCGGGATCTGGCGGCGCTGTACGGGGGTGAGGTGTGCGGGGAGGAGCCGGGGGTGGGCGAGTTGCCGGTGCAGTTCGCTGATTACGCGGTGTGGGAGCGGGAGCGGCTGCGGGGGGAGTTCCTGGCGGGTCTGGAGTCGTACTGGCGGGGGGTGCTTGAGGGGTTCGAGACGGTTCGGTTTCCTGCTGACCGGCCGCGTCCGGTCATCGACTGCTTCGACGGGGCGGTGGCTGAGCGGATGACTGATGCCGGGTTGCTGGCGGGGCTGCGGGAGGTGAGCCGCCGGGAGGGGGTGACGTTGTTCGTCACCGTGATGGCGGGGTTGCTGGCGCTGCTGCGCCGCTATACCGGGCAGGACGACCTGGTGGTGGGTACCGTGAGCGCGAACCGGGGCCGGGCGGAGCTGGTGCCGCTGATCGGTTTTCTGGTGAATACGCTGCCGATCCGCTGTGACGTGTCCGGGGATCCGGCGTTCGGTGATTTGCTGGCGCGGGTGAAGGAGGTCGTGGTCGGGGCGTTCGCGCATCAGGATCTGCCGTTCGGCATGCTGGTGGACGCCTTGAAGGTGCAGCGCGACGCCAGCCGGTCACCGGTCTTCCAGATCGATCTCACCTACGCCGAACCAGACGACACCTCGCTGCAGGCCGCTGGTGTCGAGTTCGCGGCCACTGATCTGGTGCGTGGCATCAACGCGGCGAAGTTCGATCTGACGTTTGCTGTGGAGGCGCGGGCCGGGGGTTTGTGGCTGGAGTGCTGTTACAAGACGGCGTTGTTCGATGCGGGCACGGTCGAGCGGCTGCTGGGAAACTTCGAGGTGCTGCTGCGCGGCATAACGGAAGACCCCAGCGCGCGGCTGTCGGAGCTGCCGCTGCTGACCGAGCGGGAGTTGCGGGCCGAGCTTGAGGACTGGAATGACACCGCGGGTCCCGTCCCGCCGGTTTGCGTCCATGAGGGTTTCGAGGCGCAGGCGGCGCGGACCCCGGATGCGGCCGCGGCGGAGTATGAAGGCGAGCGGGTCTGCTATGCCGAGCTGAACCGGCAGGCGAACCAGGTCGCCCGGCGGCTGCGGGAGCTCGGGGTCCGGCCCGAAGCGCTCGCCGGGGTGTGCATGCAAAAGGGACTGCGACGGCTCGCGGCGATGCTGGGCATCCTGAAAGCCGGCGGCGGGTACGTCCCCCTGGACCCGGCCCTGCCCCCGCAGCGCCTGGCCTTCATGATCAACGACACCGGCATGCGGGTACTGCTCACCGAGGACCAGAGCCGGGCCAGCGTGCCGGATGTCGCCGGGGTGACCGTGGCATCCCTGGACGCCGAATGGGACCGGCTGCGTCAGCTGCCCCCCGATAACCTGGCCGATACAGGCATCACCCCATCGAACGTCGCCTACGTGATCTACACCTCTGGTTCGACCGGCCAGCCCAAGGGCGTGGTCGTCGAGCACCGCAGCGTGGTCAACCTGGTGCACGGCCGGATGGAGCACTGGGGCATTGGCCCGGGCGACGCTGTGCTGCAGTTCGCCAACTACGCCTTCGACATGTCGGTGCTGGACACGTTCCTGTCGTTGCTGTCGGGCGCCCGGATGGTGCTGCCTGGACCGGAGACCCGGCACTCACCTCCGCGACTGGCTGCCCTGATCCGCCAGACCCGCGTTACCTACGCTAACCTGCCCACTGCCGTGCTTGACCTGCTGCCCGCCGGCCACTACCCAGACCTGCGGGTCCTATCGGTCGGTGGCGAACAGTTGCCGACGGACCTGGTCCAACGCTGGATACGCCCAGGCCTTCGGCTGGTCAACGGCTACGGCCCGACCGAGGCCACCTCAATCGCGGTCATCGCCGAACTGGACGCTGCCACTGCGATGCCACCCCCGATCGGGTTCCCGGTTCACCCCAACTACCGGGCCTACGTCCTGGACCAGCAGCTGAACCCGGTGCCGGTCGGGGTCTTCGGGGAGCTGCACATCGGCGGCGCCGGCCTGGCCCGCGGCTACCTGAACCGGCCGGACCTGACCAGCCAGCGGTTCATCCCGGACCCCTTCACTCCCGGCCAGCGGCTTCACAAGAGCGGTGACCTGGTCCGCCGCCGCCCGGACGGGACGATCGAGTTCGCGGGCCGCATCGACAACCAGGTCAAGATCCGCGGCATCCGGATCGAGCTCGGCGAGATCGAGGCTGCGCTCGCTACTCATCCCGCCGTCGCCCAGGCCGTCGTCACCGTCATCACCGGGCCCGCCGCAGACAACGAACTCGCCGCCTACCTCCGCCTAGACGACACAGGACCCGTCAGCGACCACGACATCCAGACCCACCTGGCGCGCACGCTGCCCGCCGCCATGATCCCGTCCCACTTCATCACAGTCGACACCTTCCCGCTCAACTCCAGCAGCAAGGTAGACCGTTCTGCCCTGCCCGCGGCGGCACCGCAGCGGCCAGCCGCGGAACACATTGTGCCCGCCACGCTCCTCGAGATCTTGCTGGCGGACATCTACTCCTCGCTACTCGGTGGCGTCCGGGTAGGTGCTACCGACAGCTTCTTCGACCTCGGTGGCAACTCGCTCCTGGCGATGCGGATGATCGGCGTGCTCGACCAGGAACTCGGTCTAGAGGTCGGCGCAGCGTCGGTGTTCGTGGCGCCCACGCCGCGGCAACTGGCCGCGCTGTTGCGCGACGAGCACGGTTTCAGCGACGCAGAATCCGGGACCGGCGGCTTCGCCTAGTCCGACAGGACCAAGGAGCGCAGATGCTGTCACGGGAGCAGCGAGCAGAACTGGTCGCGCGGTTGCGGCGCGGCCAGGAAAATGACGCCAGTGTGCGCATTGGCCGCCGTAGCCCCGGCCTAGGCACACCGACGGCATCGTTCGGCCAGGAGCAGCTATGGTTCCTCGACCAGTTCGCGCCTGGGCAGGTAACTTACAACGTCCCGACAGTGATGCGCATTCGCGGGCCGTTCGATACGGGCGCGCTGGGCCGGGCCATGGACGGGCTGATCGCGCGTCATGAGGTGCTGCGGACCAGGCTGGTGGCGGATGGGCTGGGCCTGCCGGTTCAGGTGATCGACCCGGTGGTGCCTGCTGTTGTGGAGGTGCTGGATCTGACCGGTTTCGAGCCGGATAAGGTGCTGGCCAGGCTGCGGGAGTTGGTGCTGGCTGAGGCGATGCGGCCGTTTGATCTGGCGGCGGGTCCGTTGCTGCGTGCGTGCCTGGTGCGGCTGGGTGAGGCTGAGCATGTGCTGGTGGCGGTGTTTCATCATGCGGTGTTCGATGGCTGGTCTGCTGGGGTGCTGGTGCGGGATCTGGCGGCGCTGTACGGGGGTGAGGTGTGCGGGGAGGAGCCGGGGGTGGGCGAGTTGCCGGTGCAGTTCGCTGATTACGCGGTGTGGGAGCGGGAGCGGCTGCGGGGGGAGTTCCTGGCGGGTCTGGAGTCGTACTGGCGGGGGGTGCTTGAGGGGTTCGAGACGGTTCGGTTTCCTGCTGACCGGCCGCGTCCGGTCATCGACTGCTTCGACGGGGCGGTGGCTGAGCGGATGACTGATGCCGGGTTGCTGGCGGGGCTGCGGGAGGTGAGCCGCCGGGAGGGGGTGACGTTGTTCGTCACCGTGATGGCGGGGTTGCTGGCGCTGCTGCGCCGCTATACCGGGCAGGACGACCTGGTGGTGGGTACCGTGAGCGCGAACCGGGGCCGGGCGGAGCTGGTGCCGCTGATCGGTTTTCTGGTGAATACGCTGCCGATCCGCTGTGACGTGTCCGGGGATCCGGCGTTCGGTGATTTGCTGGCGCGGGTGAAGGAGGTCGTGGTCGGGGCGTTCGCGCATCAGGATCTGCCGTTCGGCATGCTGGTGGACGCCTTGAAGGTGCAGCGCGACGCCAGCCGGTCGCCAATTTTCCAAATCAATCTCACCTACGCCGAACCCGATGACACGCCGGTGCACGCGGCGGGCGCCGACTTCCTCTTTGTCGACGTGGTGCGCAGTTTGGACGCGGCGAAGTTCGATCTGACGTTTGCTGTGGAGGCGCGGGCCGGGGGTTTGTGGCTGGAGTGCTGTTACAAGACGGCGTTGTTCGATGCGGGCACGGTCGAGCGGCTGCTGGGAAACTTCGAGGTGCTGCTGCGCGGCATAACGGAAGACCCCAGCGCGCGGCTGTCGCAGCTGCCGCTGCTGACCGAGCGGGAATTGCGGGCCGAGCTTGAGGACTGGAATGACACCGCGGGCCCCGTCCCGCCGGTTTGCGTCCATGAGGGTTTCGAGGCGCAGGCGGCGCGGACCCCGGATGCGGCCGCGGCCGAGTATGAAGGCGAACGGGTCTGCTATGCCGAGCTGAACCGGCAGGCGAACCAGGTCGCCCGGCGGCTGCGAGAACTCGGGGTCGGACCCGAGGCGCTCGCGGGGGTGAGCATGGGCGCCGGGCTGCGCAGGCTCGCTGTTCTGCTGGGCATCCTGAAAGCCGGCGGCGGGTACGTCCCCCTGGACCCGGCCCTGCCCCCGCAGCGGCTGGCCTTCATGATCAACGACGCCGCTATGACCGTCATCCTCACCGACCACGCGAGCGCGGGCCGGGTGCCAGCTACCGGTGCGCTGAACGTGGACGCCGAGTGGGACCAGCTGAGTCGGCTGGCCAGCGATGACCTGAAAGATGCCGGCGTCACCCCCGCGAACGTCGCTTATGTGATCTACACCTCCGGTTCGACCGGCCAGCCCAAGGGCGTGGTCGTCGAGCACCGCAACGTGGTCAACCTGGCGTACGGCTTGATCAAGCATTGGGGGATCGGTCCCGGCAGCGTCATGCTCCAGTTCGCGTCCCTTGCCTTTGACGTCTCGGTGAAGGACATGTTCCTATCATTGCTGGCCGGCGCCCGGTTGGTGCTGGCCGCACCGGAAACGCTGCACTCACCGCCGCGGCTGGCGGCACTGATCCGCCAGACCGGTATCACGTTCGCCAGCCTGCCGCCGGCGGTGCTGGGACTGCTGCCCGCCGGCCAGTACCCGGAGCTGGCTGTCATCATGGCGGGCGGGGAGGAACTGCCGACGGAGGTCGCCCGCCGCTGGATACGCCCCGGCCTTCGGCTGGTCAACGGCTACGGCCCGACCGAGACGACCGTGACCGCGGCGTTCGCTGAACTGGACGCCACCACCGCGATGCCACCCCCGATCGGGTTCCCGGTTCACCCCAATTACCGGGCCTACGTCCTGGACCAGCAGCTGAACCCGGTGCCGGTCGGGGTCTTCGGGGAGCTGCACATCGGCGGCGCCGGCCTGGCCCGCGGCTACCTGAACCGGCCGGACCTGACCAGCCAGCGGTTCATCCCGGACCCCTTCACTCCCGGCCAGCGGCTTCACAAGAGCGGTGACCTGGTCCGCCGCCGCCCGGACGGGACGATCGAGTTCGCGGGCCGCATCGACAACCAGGTCAAGATCCGCGGCATCCGGATCGAGCTCGGCGAGATCGAGGCCGCGCTCCTCACCCATCCCGCCGTCGCCCAGGCCGTCGTCACCGTCATCACCGGGCCCGCCGCAGATAACGAACTCGCCGCCTACCTCCGCCTAGACGACACAGGACCCGTCAGCGACCACGACATCCAGACCCACCTGGCGCGCACGCTGCCCGCCGCCATGATCCCGTCCCACTTCATCACCGTCGACACCTTCCCGCTCAACTCCAGCGGCAAGGTGGACAGGAAAGCACTGCCGACCCCGCGCCGCCAGGTAGCCGAGGACAAGGCCGAGCCGGAAACCCCAACCGAGGCCTTGCTGACTAGCTTGTACGCCACCATTCTCAGCACCACCAGAGTCGGAGCCACCGACAGTTTCTTCGATCTGGGCGGCAACTCCCTGACGGCCATGCGCCTGGTGAATATGATCGGCCGCGAGACCGGTGCTGACATCGGAGTTTCCGAGATCTTCCTGCATCCCACCCCGCGCCGGCTCGCCGCCGCCATCGCCGGGATCAGCTCCGTGCCGCTGGCGGGATCGGGTCCATTCGTGGCGCTGAGCAGCGGAAAGGCCGAATCCCCGCTGTTCCTCGTGCACCCAGTTGGCGGCACCGTATCGGCCTACGCGCGGCTCGGCCAGGAACTGGCGGACACCTTCAAGGTGTACGGGCTGGAATCTCCCGCTCTCAGCGACGGCGGTGTCGTCGCCTCTTGCTTCGCCGATCTCGTCGACGATTACACGCAGCGGATCAGGGCGGTCCAGCCAGCCGGGCCCTACGCGCTGGCCGGCTGGTCGATGGGCGGCGTGATCGCGTTCGAGATCGCGCAGCGCCTGGAACAGGCCGGCGCCGACGTCAGTCTGCTCGTGCTGCTTGACGCGCCATTCGCCATTCCCGCGGACCACCCATCCGGGGAGGCCGAGCTCGCCGCGCGTTTCGTCGCGGACGCGGCGCAGAGCCTGAGCTTGGATACCGCGGGAGCTCCGGATCCCGCGGCCGTGACGCCTGCCAGGCAGCTAGCCTGGCTCGCGGGACGGCTAGCCGGCGGCAGCGACCCCGCGCAGGGCGACCCCGCCGAACGTGGCGCCATCGAGGCACGGCTCCACCGGCGGTTCGGCTTGTTCGCGGCGCATAGCCGGATGCTCGCCGGGTACCGCCCGGCCGGGAGCCGTGTCCGGGCAGCCACGCTGATCGTCAGCGCGGCCAGTTCGCTGAACGCCTCGGCGCTCGCGCTCTGGCCGGGACAGTTGAACGGCGAGGTGTCGGTCCTGTCCGTCGAGAGCGACCATTACGAGTTCCTGCGCCCGCCCTTGGTCCAGGATATTGGCGCGGCCATCAGCCGCTGGCACAGGCCGTAGATCGCGGGTCAGCGCCGAACAGCAACGCCGGCCGTTGAAATTGCGGTCCTTTTCGGCACTTATCGGCCCTGCGGTGTGCTAAGGCGAATCGCCGGATTGCTAGATTGTCTGGGAGAGTTACCGACAGGAAAGTTTCGTCAATCGGGTGTCGATGATGACCTTTGCTGAGTTGCTGAAGGGCTTGCGGCGCGACGCTGGTATGACGCAAGAGGAACTGGCTGATGCGGCGCGCGTGAGCGCGCGATCGATCAGCGACTTGGAGCGGGGCGTCTATCCGACGGCGCGGAAGGAGACCGCGCGCAGGCTGGCGGAAGCACTGGAATTGCACGGTAGCATTCGGGTGGCATTTGAGTCTGCGGCTCGCGGCGTGACAGCTACGACTGGTTCCCTCGCTGGGGTTGCCGTGTCAGGTGTTGCTGCCCCAACTAGGGCATTGCCGCGCGATATCACGACTTTTACCGGCCGAGCCGCCGAGATCGAGAAGATCGTAAGCGCGGCTGCCAAGAACGACGCTGCTGCCATCCAGGTGATCGACGGAATGGCAGGCATCGGCAAGACGGCGTTCGCCGTGCACGCGGCCCGCTTGGTCGCGGCGGGGTTTCCTGACGGCCAGATATTCCTGGCCCTGCACGCGCATACACCGGGGCAGCCACCTGTCGACGCCGAGGATGCGCTGGCCAGTCTGCTGCTCACGATTGGCGTAGCCCGGCAGCAAGTACCGCCGGGTCTTGAGGCCCGGATCGCTTCATGGCGTGCACATACCGCAGGGAGGAAATTCCTCTTATTGTTCGATGACGTCGCCGGGAGCGAGCAGGTTCGGCCCTTGCTCCCCGGCTCGAGCGAGCACCTTGTGCTTATCACCAGCCGCAGGCGACTGGCCGCGCTTGAAGACTCCGAGGCGATTAGCCTCGACGTCCTTCCAGAGCGGGAGTCAGTCGAACTGTTCGTTCGGCTGGCGGGAAGGCCAGAGTTGAATGCGCAGGCTGGCACTGTGGCGAAGCTGGCACGGCTGTGCGGTCAACTGCCATTGGCCGTAGGGCTGCTTGCCCGCCAGTTCTATCACCACCAGGCCTGGACCGTCGGCGACATCGCGCGCGACCTGCTGGAAGCCAGAAACCGGCTTGAACTAATCCATGCCGAGAATCTGTCTGTCGCGGCCGCATTCGATCTGTCGTACCAGGACCTGAGCGCCCAGGAGCAGCGGTTCTTCCGTCTGCTCGGGCGGCATCCGGGTACCGACATCGACCCTTACGCCGCCGCTGCTCTCGCGAACACGGATTTGGCGACCGCGCGCCGGCACCTTCGCAGCCTGTATGACCAGCATCTGCTCAGCGAGCCTGCCCATGATCGTTATCGCTTCCACGATCTCATCCGCCAGCACGCACAAATGCTGACGAGCGAGGCCGAAGCCGAGGCCGAGGCCGAGAACGGCCTCGTCAGGCTGCTCGACTTCTATGTGTACACAGCGCGCGCCGCCGACGCCCGGCTAGCGAGACGGCCGGCCAGCCACGAGGCCGCGGCTGTCGGCACCGCGCCCGCCTTCGCTCCTGAGCTCCGAAACCGGAACGACGCGGCCCGTTGGATGACGGCGGAGCGATCCAACTTGCAGGCAGTCGTCGACTACGCCGCTGTGCGTAACTGGCTGGACTATGTGATCGCGATACCGGCGGCAATGCACGAGTTCTTGCACAGTCAAGGTCATTGGGATCAGGCCATCCTCCTGCACAGTGCCGCGCTCACCGCTGCCCACGCCGCCGGTGATCGCCTCGCCGAAGCTGATGCGCTCACCGACTTGGGCGATATGCAGCACATGCTCGTTGACATGCCAGCAGCTGCTGAGACCCTGGCCAAAGCCATCAAGTTGTACCGCGAGTCTGCCAACGAGATCGGAGAAGCCAACGCGTTCTTGGTACTGGGGATTGTCCAGCGCCTGAGTGACCATGTCACGGCCAGTGCCAGCCTTACCACCGCTCTCACCTTGTATAGGCAGGGCCGCGACAGGTTTGGTCAGGCCAATGTGCTGCATGAACTCGGACACGCCGAAGCGGTTACCGAGGGTTGCGAAAAGGCTGCCGATACCTTGAACCAGGCTCTGCAATTGCACCGAGATCTTGATGACCGGGTTGGAGAGGCCAAAGACCTCGGATACCTCGGCATTGTCCACTATCTGACCGGGGCTTACCCCGATGCAATAGCCAGCCTGACCCGATCACTCGAACTGTACCGCGAGCTAAGGGACCGGCCCGGCGAGGCCACCTCGCTGAACTACCTCGGCGTGACCGAGTACCTCATCGGAGAATACGAAAGAGCCGCGGCTACGCTATCGTCGGCGCTCAAGCTGTTCGTCGAACTCGGCCAGCGGCTAGGCGAAGCCAACACCGTCAACTACCGGGGTGTTTTGAGCCGTCTGGCCGGTAACTACCAGCAGGCCGTAGCCGATCATTCGCGCGCACTGCAGATATACCGCGACCTCGGTGACCCGATCGGCGAGGCGTACGCGCTAAACTTCCTTGGGGAACTGCATTTGCATGCGGGAAAGTGTCAAGACGCAGCGGTACCTCTGATCACCGCGCTCGGGCTTGCCGAAAGCAGCGGGGATCGTTTCGCAAACGCAGATATTCTCAATAATCTCGGTGAGCTTGCACTGAGATCGGGAGATGCGCACCAGGCTCGTGCTAGGCATGACGAGGCACTAAGGCTGGCGACAGATATTAAGTCACCGCTCAGGCGTGCGGCGGCACTTGAAGGACTCGGCCTGTGTGACATCGCGGACGGCCACGCCACCGAAGCGAAGGCCAGGCTAGGGGAGGCCTTGGCGATCTACCGCGTGATCGGCTCGCCGAAGGCGGACCGGGTTGCCACGATCTTGCGCGGCCGCGGCTGGTGAGGGCGCCACGCACCTGTTAGCGATTCCGTGGGTTTCCCTCATGGTTTCAGTTCAGGGCGGCTATTAGCGTGAGCATCGCCAATACGAAGCGGAATTCATGCTACAAAGGAGAAAATCTATGCTGTCAAGGCAACCACGCTTACTGCGGCGCTGCGCCTCGCTGTCGGCTGCGGCTACCGTAGTCGGCATCCTTGCGATGGCGGGCACCGCGATGGCAAGTACGCTAGTTCGTACTGTCCACCCGGAAGCACTGGTTAGCCATGTGCCCGTCGGCGTATCGCACATTGCGGTGCAGAAGACGTTCGCCATACCCGCTAGGGCCGGGCGCTACTCCCTGTCCGACGGCTCAGCTCAAGCCTTGGTCGTCAGGAAGATCACCAACTCGCCGATGACCACGATCTCATGCACTTTGAGCGTTACCAACCCGCAGTACTTCCAGAGCACGGAAGCAGTCGTGGAAGGCAGCGCCGAGGTGCAATGTTCGGCAACGGTATCGGTGCTGTATGTCGGAGTTGGCCTTTACTTCGACGGGAGCCTCGTCAATGATAGCTACGCGGAGAATTTCAATGTCGCCGTGACCTCGGTGGAGACCAACTACCAGTACGTGGCGGGCTATTACCAAGACGGTGCCGTCGCAACGATCGAATTCCCGTCAGGCTATTCCCCGCCGTCGGAGAATCTCGGCGAAATCTACAGCTCCGACGTATACATCAACCACCTGTAACGCTGGCCAGCGACGCTAGGCCAAGGTAGGCATTTTGCCCTCACTGGCGTCATACCGCTCTAACACTGCCCCGTCTGGCTCAGCGCCCGGCGGGGCAAGCGGACTATCGACGAGGCGCTGGCGGTCGAGGCGTCCTGGTTCGGTCTCGCTGTTTCCACTGGGAATGCCGCCGCCGGAGTGCGGCAGTTCGTCACCCGCCAGCGGCACTGAACCATGGGTACCGGAGCTGCGATACCCGAAAGCGCTGGCCAGAAGCCGGACCCCAGGTTATCTCTCGCGGGCAGCCAGCAGCCAGCGCGCGCTGGGCCGTGACACCCAGACGCTGCACGTGATGATGAAAGGCGGTGACTGGGCCTTTGGCTGTCAGCTCGTCGACGGCGCGCTGGGTGCATTACACACCCCGCCAGCTCACATGCCGGTCCGGATCTTCACACCCCAGGTCCTCGCCCCGACGGGCGCGAAGCTGTCCAAGTCCCTGCTGCGCGAGCACGGCACAGGCGCCGCGCCTGCCGACGTCGAACCCTGGATGCTCGATACCACCGCCTGGCCCGGCACCGTCGATGACTATGTCGACGCACTGGTCTGGCTGGTCTCCGAGCTTCTCGCCGATCCCAGGCACTTCTTCCGCTCGTTCACCGTCAGGGAACTCGGCCGGCTCATGACCGCACGACCCGCCGAGCCCCCGGGTTCCGCTGCCAGGGCGACGATGTCCTGACCCGCGTCACGCGCATCGCCCGCTACGCCACCTTCGAAGAGATGCTCGATCACGAAGATCTCGCCTCAGTCAACCCGCTGGCCACCCGCGAGGAGCAGCTAGCCAACATCCGCCAGATCTACCCCCCGAACGCGAAGCCCTCGGCGTCATCGCCCTCGGCATCGAGTTGACCGGCCCACCCCGCACCACCTAGCAAGACCGAACGCGCACATGCCGCAGGCATCCCGGCTCCCAGCGGATCACACGGCCTGCACGTGCCTCACATAACTTGAAGCAAATACCCATCCGACATGCTGAATTAACTTGACACCCTAGATAATCGCCGGCGACGCCGGTCACGGCGTTCCGGAGAACGCCCCCATACGACCGGGCCATCATCATCACCATCGGCAGCCTGGACCCTATGTGGCTCCGCGCCACCGCCACCGACCCGGCCGTCTGCCGCATTTCCGCCGAACCAGCCGCCGTCACCAGCGGATTGTGCACCCCGGTCATCAAATCGCGCACCATGGCCCTGGCCGAACGCCAATCCATCGCTTACCTCACCGCCCAGCATCTTGAAACGCCCGAGCAGGGCACCCGCCTCGGTGCCATCGGACACGGCCCGGACGGCGCCAGCCTCGCCAAACGACTCTGCCGCCAATCGACACCTGGGGCACCGACCGCGGGTAGTGCCGACGAGGGCTGGCTGGTAGCGGCGATGCCAGTTCAGTCCGGCTCGACGGTGAAGCAGTCATCCGGCTGCGGACCCATCGCCGCCAGCACGCCCTCGTTCGCCGTCACGCACAACCCCGCCACCGACACGTCCACAACAGTTCCTTGTCTTCGACCTGGCGCGGAACGTCGAGTACTTCAATGCCGGCATCGCCGAGACCGAGGGCCGGGTCCAGAAGTCGCTCAGCGAACGCCTTTTCGCCTAGCGAAGCGACCTGCTGTACACACTGGACCGCCGGACGATGCGCGGCCTGGTCCGCCTCATCCCCGCCAAGCCGCCGCATAGCTCCTGCGGCTTATCCGTCCGCGGCGGGTGGTCTGGGCAGGGGGAGACTGCCGGGGCCACCGTGGTTCGCCAGTCGGCGGAAGAAAGCGAGCTGCCCGGCAACGCCGAATGCCCATGACGCGCCGTATTCCTCGAAGCTGTCCTTGACGAAGACTGGCTGATTTACCGGTCCCGTACTTCGGATCAGCAGTTGGCGTGCGGTGGCGTGCGCGGCGGCCCAGTAAGGCCCGCTGGAGTCATGAAGGGCCAGGTCGACGAAAAGGTTGCCGATGCCGACAAGGCCGCAGCACTGCACCGGAACGCTCACGTGCGGCAGAAAGTCCATGCACACGTCGGCGAGCCTGCGGGCAAGTGCGCCAAGCGCGTGGTCATGAAGCACGTCGTCGGCGTGCAGCAGAACGGGCGCGATCCCAGCGAGGCCCTGGCACCAGGATGCGGCGATCGGGGCGGAGAATCGGGTGGGCACCCGCTGGGCCAGTGACTCCGCACGCTCAGCAAGATGACTGACATGCTTGGCCGCACCGACCCGGGAGTCGTGGTGGCCCAACCGTTCGGCGGCGGACAGCAGCAGGTCAACATAGCCAGCGAACCCATGTGCGCGGCCAGTGGATGGCTCTACGGCCTCCCGCTCGGCCGGCTGCCTAGATTCATCCGATCCCCGTGAAAGCTGCCCGTCGTCCAGCCGGTCGAGCACGTACTCCACGCAGCGTTGTGCGACGGCACGGTGCGGCGGATCGCCGGTGATATCGCCAAGCATCAGGTGACCGATGCCGACACCGGCAGCGCCCGCTGTCAGATCAGCCCCGTCGGGCTGCCAGCCGGCAGCTGGGATTTCAGGCCCTGCGTATTCAGTGCCAGCTTCTTGCGCGGCAGCTTCGATTCCACGTGATCGCGCGAGTGCCAGGAACACGTCCGCTCCCGTTCGGCCGACCATCAGCCCTGGCGGCAGCAGCACCGATGTCATAGCGCGCTGGGTGAACGGCACTATCGCACCCAGTCGTTCCTGGACGCCCGGATGGCTGGTGTGGTGCAGCAACTCAAGCCCAATGCCAGCGCTTCCGGTGTAGACGCTGGCATCGTGGGCGGCCTCGAGGCTTTGCGGCGCCGCCAGCAGGGCATCGGTCCGGCTCAGCAGATCGTCCAGCAAGCTACTGGTGATCTCGGCGGCAAGCTCAGGGCTGACCTCCGGCGGGGTCGGCAGCCGACCGGAAACACGGCCCCCGGCGCCTTTTTTCTGCTCCATCGAGGCACCGGCCGCCAGCATCCGCGCCGCGTGCCGGGCAGCGTCGTCATCCTCACCGAGCAACGCCGCGATGCTGCCGATGATCCCGCTGGGCGCCGGGCCGTATTGGGCGCTGATCGCTTGAAGCGCCCGTTGCCTCGGGGCATCGAGATCGCCGTCCAACGTCACCGGCAGAACACTGTGCGCAGCGTAAATAAGCGTCATGCCGAGAGCGAACAGATCATCGGTATCCCGGGGTGGTTCACCGCGGAGCTGCCGAGCGGGCGCAAAACCTGGGGTGCCACCGGGGATGTGCAGGCCATCGTGGCTGGCGAAGCCGAAGTCGATCAGACTGACGTCGGGCCCGTTGACAACCACGTTCTTTGCCGCCACGTCATGGAGAACAACGCCGCGGGCGTGCACATCGCGCAAGATCCGGGCCAGGCGTCGGCCAAGCGCGTCCAGAGTGCGCCATCCGCTCGGCTCGGTCTGCTCGGCAGGGAGGTAGCGGCCGTTGGTGACGACGTCCTGGAGCAGGTTATGTGGCCCGGCATCGCTCGTCACCAAGAACTCGTCGGATGCGTGCCGGAAGTGGTCGATGAAACGCGGCACCCCGGCCACGCCATCGAGCACGGTGAGGATCCGGCGTTCGTTCCGCAACCGCAACCGGACATCGCCCGATGAATCGTGCTCGTCAACCAGTGCACGGGCCTGCTTGATAACCACGCTCGCGCCGTCCCGCTGATCGATGCCGCGGTACACGTTGCCTCTGGCTGACTCCCAAAGTCCGGCGATGATCCGGTATCTGCCACCGATCACCTGGTCTGCGGCGGTCTTGTGCGTTCCACCCGCCATCCCGGTGAACGGATCGGTGGTCCACGCCGGTTGCCGGTAGCGCATTGTGGCCAAACCGCCGAACTCTTCGCCCGCCGGGCCGTGGATCAGCGTGACCATTCGCCCCCCGGTGTCTGTGCGCCAGCTCCGGCGGAACGGGCCGTACCGGTAGTACACCGGGGCGTCGGGGTCTACCTGCCGGTCGCTGAGCACCCGAGGCGCCTCGTCTCCGCGCAGCAAGCTAGCTAGCTGCAGCCCAAGCTCGCGTACCTGCTGCTGCGCCGGGTAGATGGTGAACGCCTTACCGACCGCCGCCGGTGAACTGATGCCATTGTTGAGCCTGGCGAGCGTCTGCCGTGAACGAGCGAGCTTGAAGATGTGACCACCATCGAGGAGCACCGGAAGCAATTTCTCGACCAGGGCCGCGAAAGTAGCGGGACGGCCGGAAATGTGCAGCTTCCAGCCGTGCTCGGGCAACGCGACACCATCCCGGCTGACGGCAAGCCAAGTCGGACCGGTGTGCACCCGGTAACCAAACTCCGAACGCTCCGCAACCGCCCGCTTGAGCGACCCTCGCAGGTCGTCGTGATCCATGCCGGGGACTCCTCGCCGCGTTCTACCAGAGCGGTGCGTGCCAGCCGAAATGGCCACCGCCCGCGACCGGGCCTGCCCGGCACGCTTGGCACACGCCGACAGCCGCGTGCCGGGCAGTACCTCGCGTGCTGCTTACAGCACCAGGGTGCCGGTAATTCCGACGCCGTGGCTGGCATCGATGCAGCATCCATGACACTTCGTCCGCGCACGCAGCGCATCCAGCCCGCTATCGAACTCGATGTCGGGTTCGATGACGCTAGCGCCTGCGTCGCGCGGTTCGAGGGCGAGCAGTGTAGTCATAAGCATGCTCCTGTCCGACGCTGGTTGTTTTGTAATTCTAATACGGATCTGTCCTATCAAACCACTGCCGGGAAGGCGATTCAGCCGCCTGGATCGCTCCGGGCAGGTCCCGGGGCCGGTCCACCGGTTCCCGGTCGCGAGTGATCCAGTTTTAAATAACAAGAAAGTTTCCTAATAGTAAACCTTGACGGCCCGGCTCGCCGGGCGTACAAAGTGCACAAATCACGGTTTGGCTCGTGCGAGGAGCCAGATCGCCTCAGCTCCTCTCACCCTCGGAGGGTCCATGCAGTTCCGAAGACGAACTCTGCGCACAACTCTCATCGCTGGCTCGGCACTCGGCTTAACAGCCGGCGGGTCGATCCTGGCGCTGGTCTCCGGGCCCGCCGCGCAGGCATCCGCCACATGTGCCTCAGCGTGGAGTTCCACTGCTGTCTACACCGCCGGCAACCAGGCCAGCGAGAACGGCATCAATTACACCGCCAACTGGTGGACTCAGGGCAATGACCCGGCGACCAACAACGGCGGGTCCGGCTCGGGCGAGCCGTGGACATCCAACGGCTCCTGCACCGGCGGCTCAGGCTCAGGCTCAGGCTCGGGGTCAGGGTCCGGGACGGGCTCGGTGACCGGCCTGCTCTTCAGCCCGTACAAGGACGTCACCATCAACCTCAACTGGAACACCGACCAGATGCAGTCGGCCGTGACCGGGACCGCCATTCCCGTGGTGGGCTCCGGCAGCCTGGTGTCGGGGTTCATCCCGAAGCTGCCCGCTATCACCCTCGCGTTCGCTACCGGAACCTGCGGCAGCGAGACCTGGGGTGGTGTCTCGGGTGCCGCCTTCGCTGCCGAGAACATTCCGCAACTTCAGGGCGCCGGCCTGAATTACGTTGTCTCGACCGGTGGTGCGGCCGGGACCTTCAGCTGCGCCTCGACGGCTGGCATGGAATCGTTCATCGCTCGCTACGCCAGCCCGCAGCTGGTTGGAATCGACTTCGACATCGAAGGCGGCCAGTCTCAGTCGGACATCCAGAATCTGGTCAGCGCTGCGGCGGGAGCACAGTCGGCGTACCCGAACCTGCAGTTCTCGTTCACGCTCGCCACGCTGGCAGCATCCGATGGCAGCTTCGGCGGAGTGAACTCGCTCGGCAACGAAGTCGTCGAGGCGGTGCTCGGCTCCAGCCTGAAGAACTACGTCATCAACCTGATGACCATGGACTACGGCAGCAGCGCTTCCAGCAGTGTCTGCGTCGTTGTCTCCGGCAGCTGCGAGATGGCGCAGTCGGCGATCCAGGCGGCAGGCAACCTCGAGCACACCTACGGAATCCCGGCGAGCAAGATCGCCATTACCCCGATGATCGGCCTGAACGACGCCACCAGCGAGACCTTCACTCCCGCTGACGTAGACACGCTGACCAAATACGTGGCCGGCAACGGCCTGGCCGGGCTGCACTTCTGGTCACTGGATCGGGACACGCCCTGCGCCACCACTACGACGTGGGCGTCCCCGACCTGCAATTCGGATTCCGGCACGACAGCGCTGGAGTACACCGACAGGTTCCTGAGCGACCTCGGAATCTGACGGACATTCTAGGGCGGGCCGTGCAACGGCTACTTTGCGCGGCCCGCCACCTCCGCTCGCCATTCGACAAAGCTGAGATCTATGCCAGCTCGGGCAAAGACTCGCCTATCCGCCAGAAAAAAGCAAAGTGACTGAAAAATTATCAGCCGGAGGCCGTATATGTAGTCGAAAGGAGACGAGGAACGGGCCTCCCGGCACCGTGCCTCACACTGCCAATGACTAACTCTGTAACGAAGCCAGCACCGTCCGCCCGCCGACGGCGTCACGGACTGCGCGCCCTAACCTTCATCTCCGCCGCGCTGGCGGTCGCGCCGCTCGCTGCTGCTGGAGCGCAAGCAGCAGTACGGCCGGCCGCAGCAGACTCATTGCCGATATCGAGCGGCTACATCAACTCCACCGACGGAGTCCGCCTGTGGGCCAATAGCGTCGGCGGAGGAGCCCCCAATGCCAAGGTCATCGTGCTGGTTCATGGCGGCCCTGGGCTCAGCCTCACCTATCTGAGGATCTTCGACCTTCTGGCCAGTCCGACCCGGCAGATCGTCAGTTACGACCAGCGGGGCTCAGGACTATCCACCGCGCCTGCCGATGGTGATTACGGGGTCGAAGCCCAGGTCAGCGACCTTGACGCGGTACGCACCTGGACCGGCGCCCAGCAGATCACCGTCATCGGCCACTCCTGGGGTGGCTATCTAGCAGCCGCCTATACCGCGTTGCACCCCTCTAACGTCGCCGCGCTAGCGTTGATCGACGCCTTGCCGCCCGACTTGAACGCGGCCGGGACAGGCGAGGAGCTCCTCGGGGAAAGAATCAGCCAGCTCCAGAGCGAAGGTCTCATCCCTAACCCGCTGCCCTCTGTCGTGGACAATTCGTGTCTTGCCTTCGACGAGGCCCTCACTCCTGCCTACCTTGCCAGCCCGCAGGAGCCAGTCAATCCGGCGGTGGTCTGGGGATCAAGTTGCACCGAGAGCACTTCCACCGCTGCTACCCAGGCCTTCGTAAATGACTCGGGCGGATTTCCCGCCCTCGTAACCGCTCTCGGGCAGTGGCATGGGAATGCCCTGGTCATGCAGGGAGCCGAGGATCCGTTCGGGCTTGGATGGTCGAGCACATCCGTTGCTGAACTGACGTCCGCTCAGACGCAACTCGTCATAGTCCCCGGAGCCGGGCATTTCCCCTGGATTGAGCACCCCGGTATCGTCCTGCAGACCGTAGCCCAGTTCATCGGTTAAAAATAACAACAAGAAGAAGGAAGACCCGTCCAAACTGGCAGTCAGTGAACCGCCCCGGTGATCCCGGAAATCCGGAAACCGGGGCGGTTACATAGCTGGCGAGACACCGGACCTTTGTGATCTTAGCCCCAATCCACCGCGTAAATAGTGGCTGTTTTGGACGTACGCCTTCGGCGGGTGGGACGATGCTCTCGCCGAGATCTACCCTGTGTCGTGGCTAACCACCGAGCGGTCGAACCTGTGCCCGCGCGACCTCGATCCCGCCAGACCCGCTAATCCCACTGGCCCCATCCGTTCGACAGTCGACGGCAGCGCTACAGCAGATCCGGCCCCGCTCGCATACCCCCGCGAACCTGGGGCATGGTTGATGTCCGAAGCGGAAATGCAGCGACTGCTAGGGCTACTGGCCCACCGGGCGGATGACGGCGTGTCACCTTCGATTGACTATATCTAATGGATATGCATAACTTATATGTAGGCGCCCGTAACGACCATCTGTTCACCCCGCAACCCGATCGAATGCGAGAAGTGAGGCGGATCGTCATGGCCGGACGGTGGCGGCGTGCCTGAACCTCCAGCCCGCGCCGGCGGACCCGGTGACCTGGGCGCCAGGCATGAGAGCGGACGCAGCAGTAGCGTGCCAGCCCTTCTTCGGGCCCGCGCGGCGGTCGAGCCGGACCGGGTCGCGCTCATGCTCGATGGCGGTGACCGCCTCACCTTCCGTGAGTGGGACCGGCGTTCGGACGTCGTCGCACGTGCCGTACGCGAACGCGGCCTGCCCGCTGGCAAACCGGTTGGGCTCGTTTTCGATGGCTCGGGGTGGATCGACTACGCGGTGGCCTACTGCGGAGTGCAGAAGGCGGGCGGTGTCGCCGTGCCCCTCGGCGCTCATCTCGGCCTCCAGGCCATCGCCGAGCTGCTTGCCCGGTGCGGTGTCGTCGGCACCATATACGGCCGCACTGGCCCTGTGCCCGATAGCCCCGGATGGACCGTCAGCGCCAGCGAGCTCGACACCGGCGACGACACCCCGGTCAAGTTGAGGGTACGGCCCGCCGACGCCGGGCAGATCCTCTACACGTCCGGCACCACCGGGCGGCCCAAGGGCGTCCTGGCGAGCCACGCGAACCTCACGTACGGGCTCGACCCAACGGCCCGGCACCGGGCGCTGGCGCACTCCGAACACTGCCTTCATGCGTTCGCCCTCGGGTCCAACGCCGCACAGACGATGCTCGTGAACGCTCTCGTCGCGCGACCGGTCACGCTGGTCTGCTCCCGCTTCGACGCCGAGGAGTTCGGAGCGCTCGTCGAGCGGTACCGCGTGGGCAGCGTCTTCGTCGTGCCCGCGATGGCGATCGAGCTGGTCAACCGGCGAATCGCCGAGCGATTCGACCTGTCGAGCGTTGTGCTGTTAGGCTCCACGGCCGCGGCGCTACCGCCCGCAGTGGCGCTCGCACTGGCCGCCGCGTTGCCTGACGCGACGCTGACCAACGCCTACACCTCCACCGAGGCGGCGCCAGCCCAGCTCACCATGGTGTTCGACCCGGTCCGGCCTGCCGCCCTCGGGCGGCCCGCGCGTCCCGGCGACCTGCGGATCACCGATGAGGTCGGGCGACTCCTGCCCGCGGGGCGTACCGGCGCGGTCTGGCTGCGGTCGGCGGCGCCGCCGCGTGGTTACCACGGCGAGAATCCTGAGCCCGGCGAACGGCCGCTTGGCGGTGGCTGGGTTTCGATGGGCGACTTGGGCTACGCCGATGCCGACGGATACCTCCACCTGGTCGACCGGGCCGGCGACGTCGTGAAGACCGGCGCTCTCGCGGTTTCTACGCTCCGGGTTGAGGCCGCGCTGCACGAGCATCCGGCTGTCGCTGAAGCGGCGGTGGTCGGCGTCCCGCACCCGGTGTTAGGGCAGGTCCTCGCCGCGGCTGTGGTATCCGTGGGCGAGAACCAGGACGCCGGGGCGCTCCGGGCCTTTCTCGCCGGACGGCTGGGCCGCCACGAGGTGCCCGCCCGCATCCGCTTCACTGACGCACTCCCGTACAACCACGCCGGAAAGGTGGTTAAGACAGAGCTGCGAGCGACGCTCGCCCAGGACCACCTTCCGGGGGACTGCGGACGGACGCTGGAGACCCCGACGGAGATCACGCTGGCCGGGCTGTGGCGCCGTCTCCTGCGCTCGGAGCGCGTCGGCGGCACCGACGACTTCTTCGCGCGCGGCGGCGACTCGATGCGGGCCGCCCAGCTCGCCACGCTCACGGAGGAGGCGTTCGGTCTGCGGGTGCCGACCGCGTTCGTCTACGACCATCCCGACCTCGCTGGTCAGGCCGCCTGGATCGACCGCCAGGGGAGTGCCCGCGCCTACGCGGAACCGGGCGCCGAGCCGAAGGCGCAATCAGGCGACGAGCCGGAGACCGGCGGCGACTATCCGGTCAGTGCGCTGTCCGAACACTTGCTTAACTGGATGCACGAGCTGGACCCGCCCCGGGACGGCGGCCCGGTGTACCTGGCCGTCCGCATCCACGAGAATGTCGACGCCGGAATCCTGTCAGCCGCCCTCGACGCCCTCGTACTCCGCCACGACGCGCTCCGCACCCGCTTCGCCGCCGGGCGGTCCGGCTGGACCGCGGTCGTCCTGGACGAACGGCCGGCCGAGCTGGTCGTGCGCACCGCCACCGGCACCGCCCGGCAACGGAGCGCCGCTGCGCTGACCGCCGCCGAGGTGGCCCGCCCGTTCGACTGGCGGCGCGGGCCGCTGGTCCGCGCCGTTCTCGTCCGGGTCGACGACGAGGAGTACGTCGCCGCGTTGGTCGTCCACCACCTCGTCGCGGACGGCTGGTCGATGGGCATCCTGCTGCGCGAGCTCGGCCTGCTTTACTCCGCGCTCCGCTCCGGCTGCCCGCCGGAGCTCCCGCCCGCGGCTCAGGCAGCGGAGGTGATCCGCTGGAACCGTCGGCAGTGGCCCCGCACGCGGCCGCTCTGGAGAGCGGTGCTCGACGGAGCCCCACCGGCCGTCGAGCACTTCCCCGGCCGCCAATTCACCCGTGCGTACCAGGCCGCGTCGCAGCACTTCGTGTTCGACCACGCGCTCGCGGCCAGGCTGCGCGCGGCGGGCGAACAGCTCGCGACCAGCCCGTTCACGCTCATCGCCGCGTGCTGGCTCGCGGCGCTGGCACGGCACACCGGTGCGGAGGAGTTCGTCGCGCTCACTCCCGTCACCGGCCGGACCCGGCCCGACTTCGAGACCGCGGTCGGTTGCCTGGCCCAGTCGCTGCTGCTGCGCGTGCCAGTCGGTGACCACCCGCCGCTTGGCCTTCTCGTGCAGCGCGTTCGCGATGCGCTGCTGACCGCGACCGACCGTCAGGCGTACCCGTTCGGCGAGTTCGGTGCCGCCGTACCATACCCGGTGGAGATCCCGTTCAGCCGCTGGAATGGCGAGCCGCACTTTCCCGGGCTTATTTCCGAGGCCCTCGCGCTGCCGCACGGGCTCGCGGCGAGCTGGCCGCTGCCCGGTGAGGACCGCGGCGTGCCGAAGCTTGAGCTAGCCGAGCTGCCCGGCGGAGAAATCGAGGCGCGGCTGACCTACAACCGTCACGCGTTCGCCCCCGACATCGTCGGCCAGCTCGCCGACGACCTGCGGAAGGCGGCGGCCCAGGTCCTGTCGCCGGACCTGACGCAGGCCACGTCGCGACGCCACTTCCGCCGGCCCGAGTCGGCTGGCGGCCCCATCCCGGCAGGGAGCGACTGATGACCACACCAATCCCGATGTCCCCCGAGCAAGCCGGGGTATGGTTCACCGAGGAACTCGGACGGACCGGCACCGCGTACCACCTTCCGCTGACCGTGGACCTCACCGGTTGGC
This sequence comes from uncultured Actinomycetota bacterium, assembly GCA_963769145.1. Classification (GTDB taxonomy): domain Bacteria; phylum Actinomycetota; class Actinomycetes; order Streptosporangiales; family Streptosporangiaceae; genus Chersky-822. Next base: position 2,377,564 of record CAVYKS010000003.1, on the reverse strand, counting down.
TGGACGCCGCGGTACTGCGCGACGCCTGCGCGGCTGTCGTTGCCCGCCACCCGGTGCTGGCTTCCGCGGTCCAAGTGACGGAGGGCGTGCCGTACCTCGTGCCCGCTCCGCCGCCGGAACTCGACCTCGTCGACCTGTCTGGCCTTCCGGTGAACCGCCGGGCGGCAGCGGCGCGGCGATACGTCGATGACGAAACGGTGCGTCCGTTCGCACGCCACCGGGGACCGCTGTGCCGGTTCACGCTGCTGCGGTTGCATGAGACACACCACGTCCTCCTCGTCGTCGCCCACCACCTAGCGTTCGACGGCGGGTCGAAGGACATCCTGGTCGCGGAGCTGGCCGCGGCGTACGGGGCGGCCAGCGAGGGCACCATCAGGGCGCAGCTGCCCGCGCTAGCACCAGCTACGCGCCGCCGCCCGGTGGACGAGGAGGCCGCGGCGCGGGCGTTCTGGGCGGAGCGGTGGATCCAGCCGGGTCCGGTCGTCCTGCCGGGCCTGGAGGCGGCTGACGGAGAGCCGGAGTCGGCGGACGTGGCCATCGACTCCGCGCTGTCCAGCGCCGTGGACGCGGCGGCCGGGCGGCTCGGAGTGACCCGCTTCGAGGTATTCCTCGCCGCGCTGCGCGCCGTGCTCCAGCGTTACGGCAACGACCCGGTGACAGTCGCCGTCGACCTGGGCACGCGGACCGAGGCGACGCGCGACCGCATCGGGATGTACGTCAACCAGCTCCCGCTCACCGGGACTGCCGACACGACGGCCGGCTTCGGCGACCTCGCCCACGCGACCCGTGCCGCCCTGCGTGAGCTTTACGCGGTCCGCCGCGTGCCGGTCGGCCATGTCGCTGTCGGCGTGTCGGCCGGGCTCACGCTCGCGCCGGTCTCAGTCAGCTACCGGCGGCGGGCGCAGGAGCCACCGTGGCCCGGCGGGCTGACTGCCCGGGTCGACTGGACCCGGTTTAACTACGCCGCGCGCGGGACACTGCACCTTCGGATCGTCGACGCGCCCGGCTGCACCACGGCCACCCTGAGCTACGACCCAGGCACGATCAGCGGCGACGCCGTCCGCCGCATCGCCGGCCACCTGCGTACGCTGCTGCGGGCCGCGACGCTGGACCCTGGCCGCCCGCTCGCCGACCTGCCCATGCTCACCGAGGCTGAGCGGCATCAGGTCGTCGATGCGTGGAACGACACGGTTGCGGACTATCCGAACGCGACCACGATCGACCGGCTGATTGCCGCCCAGGCCCGGCGCACGCCGGGCGCCACCGCAGTCGAGTTTGAGGGCGAACGGCTCACCTACGCGGACCTGAATATCCGGGCGAACCGCCTGGCGCACCTGCTGCGCGAGGAGGGCGTGGGCCCCGGCCAGGTCGTCGGCGTGCTCGCCCGCCGCTCGGCCGACCTGATCACCGGCCTGCTCGCCGTGCTCAAGGCCGGTGCCGCGTACCTGCCGCTTGACCCGGACCAGCCGGACGAGCGGCTAGCGTTCATGCTCGCCGACGCCCGCGCCGGTCTCGTCCTCACCGCGCGCGTACTTGCTCCCCGGGTTCCCAGCGTCGCAGCGGCCGTGTCGCTGGAGCAGACCCCCGCCGGGCGGCCAGCTACCGACCCAAGGCCGCTCGCCGGCCCCGGCGACCCCGCGTACGTCATCTATACCTCCGGTTCGACCGGGACGCCGAAGGGCGTAGCCAACAGCCATCGTGGCCTGGCGAACCGCCTCGACTGGATGCAGCGCGCGTTCCCCATAGGCGCCGACGACGCCGTGCTCCAGAAGACGCCGATTGGCTTCGACGTGTCGGTGTGGGAGCTGTTCTGGCCGCTCATGACCGGTGCCCGGCTCGTCGTGGCGAGGCCCGGCGGGCACCGTGACCCCCAGTACCTGCGCAAGGTCATCACCGGCTCGCAGGTCACGACCGTCCACTTCGTCCCTTCGATGCTGGGCCAGTTCCTGGAGGAACCGGACGTCGAGTCGTGCGTGAGCCTGCGCCGCACCATCTGCAGCGGCGAGGAGCTCACGCCCGCGCTGGCGGCCGAGTTCCTTTGGCGGATGCCCGGCGAGCTGCACAATCTGTACGGCCCGACCGAGGCCGCTATCGACGTCAGCTCGTGGCACTGCACCCTTGAGACGGTGGCTGGCCGCACGCGCCTGCCGATCGGCCGGCCGATCCAGAACACGCGGCTTTACGTCGTGGATCGCTGGGGCAATCCGGTACCGGCCGGGGTTCCTGGCGAGTTGCTCATCGGTGGAACGGGCGTCGCGCTGGGCTATCTGCACCGCCCTGGGCTGACCGCCGAGCGGTTCGTCCCCGACCCGTTCCGGCCCGGCGGGCGGCTCTACCGGACCGGCGATCTGGCCCGGTGGCGCGAGGACGGCGACCTTGACTACCTCGGACGGATCGACCGGCAGGTCAAGCTGCGCGGCAACCGGATCGAGCCCGGAGAGATCGAGGCGGCGATCGCGAGCCATCCCGGCGTCACTCAGGCGGCGGTGATCGTCGCCGGGCCGGACGCCGACCGCCGCCTCGTCGCGTACGTCGTGCCGGCGACGGATGAGGCCCCAGGTGCGGCCGCGCTGCGCGGGTACCTTGCGGCCCGCCTGCCCGACTACATGATCCCGGCCGCGTTCGCGCCGGTGAAGTCCCTGCCGCTGACCGCCAACGGCAAGCTCGACTATGCCGCGCTCGTCGCCTTGCCCGTGCCCCAGGCCACTAGCGGCCCGTCGCCGGCCGACGACCGGCTGCTTGAGGACGTCCGGGCAATCTGGGCGGAAGTGCTGCGCGCCCCGGCAATTGGCCTGGACGACGACCTGTTCGACCTTGGCGGCCACTCGCTGACCGTCACCCAGATTGCCGCGCGGATGCGCCGCAGGCTCCGCCTCGACCTTCCGTTGCAGCTGTTCTATGACATGCCGACGGTACGTGGCCTGGTGGCGGCGGCCTGCCGGCTGCCGCGCTGAGCCCACGACGACCTTGGGAGACGACATGACGGCCGGCCTGCTGCCCGACGTGCCGGCGATCGTTCCGCGGCCGGCGGGCGAGAAGGACCTTCCATTGTCCTGGGCCCAGCAACGCATGTGGCTCCTGCACCAAATCGAGCCGTCCGACACCGCGTACCACGTCTTCGTCGCTCAGCGCCTCCGCGGCCCGCTGGCCACGGACCGGCTCGTCCGCGCTGTGTCGGACCTCGTCGCGCGGCACGAAAGCCTCCGTACGCGGTTCCCCGCCGTGGACGGCGTCCCCGTCCAGGTCGTCGGCCCGGCTGAGCCCGTGCCTGTATGCGTGTCGCCCCTGGACGGACAGGACCTTGAGAGCAAGGCCCGCGACCTGCTGGTCCAGTGGATCGAGGCACCGTTCGACCTAGCCGGGGGGCCGCTGCTGCGCTTCGTCCTCCTGCGCCTGCGCGACGACGAGCACCTGCTGTGCCTGGTCGTCCACCACATCGTCGTCGATGGCTGGTCGCTCGGGCTGATGTGCCAGGAGCTGAGCGTCCTGTATCGCGCAGCGGCCACGCCCGGTCGCAAAGCGCCGCTGCCGCCGCTGCCGGTCCAGTATGCCGACTACGCCATCTGGCAGCGGCGCGCCGTGGGACAGGACGCGTCGACGGATTACTGGCTCGACCGGCTGACTGGCGTGCCGCCGCTGGACCTGCACAGCAGCCAGCCTCGCCCCGCGATTCGTACGTCGCGCGGCGCTACCCTGCGGTGGCGGCTCCCGGCCGCCCTGAGCGCGGAGGTGAGTCGGTTCGCGCGGGCGCGCCGCGTCACGCTGTTCATGACTGTGCTGGCCGCCTACCAGGCGGTACTCGCACGGCACAGCGGACTGGACGACGTGTGCGTGGGTACCCCGGTTTCTATCCGCGACGAGGTCGAGCTTGAGCCGCTCATAGGCCTGTTCGTCAACACGCTCGCGTTGCGCGGCGACCTGTCTGGCGATCCGACGTTCGAGGAGCTGATCGCCCGCACGCGCGCCACCGCGCTGGAGGCGTACGCCCACGCGGACGTGCCATTCGACCGCCTCGTAGCCGAGCTGAAGCTGCCGCGCGACCTGAGCCGTACGCCGGTGTTCCAGGCGATGTTCCGGCTCGACGCGGATGCCGTTGTCGAGTTGGAGCTGGATGGCCTGGCAGTGACGCCTCTGCAGCTAGACCACCGCAGCGCCCAGGTCGACCTGACGCTGGAGGTGACCTGGGGTGAGGACGCGGCCTGGGCAGAGTTCGTCTACAACGCCGACTTGCTCAAGCCTGTGACGGTCGAAGGCATGGCGCGTGACCTGGAAGAGCTGCTCGCCGTCGGCTGCGGCGGGCCGGAGACCCGGCTGTCCGCGTTCGGCGTCCCGCCGACCCCGCGGCGCGAGCCGCATTGCGCGCACCCTCGTTGATGCCAGACTTAAACCGCCCGCTAGGGCAATCCGCACCTCCGCCAGGCCCATAGCCCGCCGGCACTGTGCCGGCGGGCTATGGGCTCGATCCGGGCTGCTAGCCGGCCAGGACGATGAAGGCGTCGATGTCGACACGCGGATGCTTCGCTGTGCCGAGCACCTTGACGACGAGCTTCTTCTTGCCGTTGCCAGTCGGCGCCAGGACAGTGTCAACGATCTCTGCGGTGTTGGTCGAGTTAGCGTGCGCGCTGATGATCGTTGACGCTCCGCCGTTCAGGCTGACCCTGGCCGAGCCCCTCGTGCCGCCCAGTGTCGATACCCAGGCCACCTGGACCCCGGTGAAGGTAAGCGTCGCTGTCTTCCCGGCCGCGGTGGCGGAGTCGACCGAGCCGCCGTAGGCGCCTGCGAGCTTCTGCCGCTTCCAGCCGGCCGAGTACTTGATCGCTTTCGAGTTCTCCTGGAATGCCGACAGCGTGTAGGTGCTTCCCAAGCCCGCTGCGCTGGTGTTGCCGGCGTTGTCGGTCGCGGTGACCTCGTACCGGAACTTGTGTCCAGGCGTGAGGTCGACATTGAGGTGTGTCGCGGTCGTGTTGGCGACATGGAGGAACGGGGCGCCGTCCTTGCTCCGGTAGAGCGCGTAATGGTTAATGCCGCTGGTCGCGTCGGTTCCCTTCCAGCCGATGGTCACCGGAACCATCGGGCCGACCATGCGAACGTGGTCTCGGAGCTTGACGGCGGGCTTCATGGTGATGCTCGGCGCCACCGAGTCCAAGCACAACGGGCCGTCGAGGACATCGCCGGACTGCAGGCCCATGTTGTCCCACGCCTCGACGTTTACCGTGTGACACCCCTGGCCCTCAGCGGCCAGGTCGAGAGTGCCGCTCGTGGCGTTGACGAACTCCGGCCCGCTGTAGAACGAGTTGCCCGAGCCTGGAGTTGCCTCGGTGGTGGGGTCTCCCGGATCGGCGTTCCAGGCATCGCTGAACCCGGCCACGCCGCTCGCCGGGTGGCCGCCGCCCGTGTCGGCGACCGAGATCCCGACCGTCTGGTCGGTGTTGTACCAGTGGCTCGGTATGGGCCCGGAAAAGGTGACCTGGGGTCGGCCGTCATCGGCCAGCAGATGCCAGTTGAATGCCCAGGCGAGCTGGAGCATGTTGGCCGAGCCCCATCCCGTCACGAGGTCATAGCCGGTGCCAGCGCAATAGCCAGTGCCAATGTTGTTGCTGTTGCAACCGGAGGTGATGTCGTAGTAGGGCTTGTGCGGGGTGAAAGTGAGGGCGCTCTGGTAGAGCGGGTAGTTGGCGTTGCCGAGCGGTGCGCAGGCGGACGTGCCCGACCCGCAGATGTTGCCCTCGGATAGCAGGTAAGAATCTTCCTGGGCGAAGAACCCGGCTAGCTCCGGTGCGACGATGCTGGTGCCGCCGTTCCCGCTGAGGCTCCCGTTGAAGTAGAGATTCTGCGGGGTGTGGAACCAGTCCGCATTCAGGGAGATGTCGGGGACGGCCCGCGACCCGGTTCCGCAGGGATGGTTGGTCTGGAACGCGGGGGCGGCGTAGACCGAGCTGCAGCCGCCGCCAGAACCGCCATCGTTGGAACCGCATCCGTCGGGTCCGCCAGACCAGGCGACCTCGCTGTCATAGGCCGGCCCCGCACTCAGGCTGAGTTCGGTGCCGCCCGCGCCGACCACGTTCGGATCCGACGCCGGGAAGCTGACCGCTAGATGGGAGCAGTCGTCGAAGGCCCCCCGGTCACCGGAGGCGGCGACCAGGGTCCATCCCTGGCCTGTCATCTCGCTGAAGATGGCGTCCCGCGTGCTCATTTCGGTCGTTGAGCAGCCAAAATTCTCGGTGCAGCTCCAGCTTGTGCTGAATACCCGGGCGAAGTTGTTGCTCACCATGTCGTTGTAAATGTCGGTAAAGGTCGAGTCGTTGAAGTTGGCGCCGTCGTAGACGTACACCTTCGATGTATTTCCCGCCGAGCCGAAGCTGTTGGACATCGCCGTCGACCACTCCATGTCCATCGTCCCCTCGGCGTCGCAGCACGTCGGAGTGCCGTCGATGAACTCCTCCTGGACGTTGTAAGCGAGGTACGGGTACTGGGCATGGAATCCGGCCATGTCACTGATCTTCTGCTGGCCGAAGGTCGCGATGGCGATCGTCGACTGGGGCGGCGAGCTGCCCGGGTTGCCCAGAGCGTTACAGCAGTGGCCCTGCCGGTAGAGCCCGTTGTAGTCGTAGGCCTGTGAGCTGTAGATATCCGTCGGGTCGTAGTCCCCGCTGGTGATGGCCGGCTTCGCATCGCGGGAGGCCCGCTGTGCCGCGAGCAGCTTGGCTCGGCTGCCGCTGGCGGCGGCGCGAGGGCCGGCGGCGACAACGGGACCGGGCACATACGCGGGGCTGGCCGGCTCGGCGAGCCCCGGCGAGGCGGGGTACATGGTCTGCAAGTCGCTGAGCCCCTCGACTGACTCGACGATGGTTCGCATCGCTTGCGGCAGTACCGGATCATGATCGTTAGCGAAGAAGCGCGATGAACCGAGCCGGTAGGAGTTGATCCGGACCCCTAGCGCCTTCTCGATCGCGCCGACGCTCCCGGCCAGATCTACGACCAAGCGGTTCGGATACAGATGCGTCACGGTCAAGCCGGCTTCCTTGGCCCACGAGACCACCGCCTGCTGCGCGGAGGCGCTCGGGCCGAAGCGAGCGGTCCATGCCTTCTGGGTCAGGAACCGGTGAAACAGCGGCGAGGACTTGTCCTGGACGTCGCGGAGAAACCGCTGCTCCGCGGCCATGGCCGGAGGCCGCAGTCCGATGGCGAGCCTGATGGTCGCCGAACGGCTGTACGAGCCGAGCTCGCGGGCTGACCCGTCACGGACGGGCAGCGGGGTTTGCGAGGTCATCGCCGGGCCAGGCTGGGCCGCGGCGGCACTCGTCAAGGGCACCGCAAGGCCGACCCCGGCCAATGTCAAAAATACCGCGGCCAACCCCGGCCACAGTCTGGAACCCCGAACGCTCATGCTGATTGCCCCTTTCGCGAGCCATAACGCGAGCCAACTGGCACCCGCGTCGCGGCCGATGTCGAAGATCTCGACGTCCTTTACCGCTACAGAGCACGCTTCGCGCCTGGAGATACATCGCTAGCGTCTCAAAATTTGACGTCTGGCGTAAAGGTTCCCAATGAGCGCGTTATGGTCTTCTCAGGAATGAATCGGGCTGCTGGCGCCGCGCCGCCGCCAGGCTAGCTGCCTGCGGGGTTCGCGACCCAAGCGAGCATCAGGGGCTCGCCGGTAACGGAGTCCCTGAGCATCAGCAGGTATGGCCGGTCGAAGCTCAGGACGAGCTGGGCATCCGACGGCGTGACCCCGATCGCCGTCGCCGCGCTGGCTACCGTGCCCTTCTCGGCCACCGCGAGGGTCGCGGCATGCCGCACGAACCCGATGCAGCAGGCCTGCGGCGAGAGCCCGGAGAAGTCGGCCCCGCTGCCGAAGGCAATGCCCATGCCTAGCGTGGTGAGCACGCCTTGCAGCGAGTAACTCGATGCGAATTTGACCTTCGGCAGAGCGACCTCAGTCTGCTCATGGGTCGTCGCGAGGCTCGCTGCCATCGCGCCTGCCGCGGCCTCGGTCGGCAGCTGGCAGCCGCCTGCCGCTCCGTGTCCGGACGCCGGCGGGAGCAGCGCGAGCATGGTCAGCCGGTTACCGCGGTATGGCAGCGAAACGGCGGTCCAGCCGTTCGCCTTCGTCACCGCGAAACTGACGCCGCTCAGGTACTGGGCGGTGACCTGGCCGCTGGCGGTGCTGAAGGACCCAGGATGGGTCAGCGCGTGATTGAACGGCTGCTTCCAGGTGGCGTTCAGGTACAGCGCGTCGGTCAGTACCCACCCGACCGTGTGCGGCGGAATCGAACCGGGCGGAAGCAGGTCCGTGATGCGACCCCGGGTGTCGGCCGCCACCGCCGCGTTGATCTTGGTGCGTGCCTGCTCTGGCCTCGTCAGCAGTGGCAGGTGCGTCAGGTCGGCCTGATACCCGGTGTGCAGCGCCGCCGCGAAGCTTCGGCTGGTAACCAGGCTTGGGTCCGCCCAGATCCGGTTGCTCGCGGAAAACGTGACCCCCCGCCGGTTCAGCGAGGCCAGCAGCGTCGCCCTCGCGGCCAGGCCGGCGGCCAGGCTCTGCCCGGTGGCCGGAAGGTGCAGCACCCGCGCCATCGCGGCCCCCGTCGCTCCGCGCGCGCCAAGGTAGGCCATGCCCAGGCCGGTGGCCAGGCTCACCGGAGAGATCACCACATTGGCACCGGGCTGCCCGTGACACAGCGCCGAGAGCAGGTTCAGGCCGAACTTGGTGTCACCCGTGCCGTAAGCGCGAAGCGCACTCACCTGGCTTGAGGTCAAGACGGCCGGAGGACGCGGCAGCCCGCTCGCCGGCTGGCGCGAGGGCGCGACGGCGCATCCGCACGCCAGGGCCGACGAGATGAGCGCCGCTGCGACGACCGCGCCCCGGCTCTTTGTTGTCATACCGCTTGGACGTCCTAAGGGCCGACCAGGTTCCTGGCAGCCGGACAGCCGCCATTCCGCGTTCGGCGAGCCCGCCCGGTAGCGGCGCTTCAGATCCCGGCACAGCGTTTCGGCGGACGGGAGTTGCTCCAGCGCGGCGGCCGGTCCGGCCGACGTGATCGATCAGCCGTCCCGCTTGGTCATCCAGCCAGTCGTCGTGGCATCAACGGACTCGAATGCAGTGCCACCTCCCACCGAACCCGCCATTCCTGATCCTGATCAGTTCATAGGCCGTCGGCCCCGATCCTGGCGCGCACTTCATCAATGACGACCTGCTTGTCCAACGGCTCGGCAGCGTTGCCAAGACTCGCGTCGTCTCCAGTTGATCAGTGCCTAACGAACCTACTCAGGCAAACGACACCGCCTGCCCTGACATCAGGGTCCTCCCGTTGCTGCCAGGTCTTCGAACAACCAGGAACGTAACGGGACGGAGCCCTTCACACGCGCCTGCACCAGCAACGTCCACCACAAGCCATCAGGCAAGGCTCACTCCCAAGGAGCCGCAGCAACTGTTCCAGCGCTGCGGTGCCCGTCCGGGCGGCATCCGCCCCGGCGGGCGGGCCGGTGACGGCGAGCCTCCACGATCATGGAAACGCGGTTACCGCGGAGTCTCAACCGCGATATATGACGGCGCGGCTCCGCGATCATGACCGGAACCTTGATCACGGAACCTGGCCGCGTCCCGACGCACCCGGTGTGGCGATCACCGGCACGGGTACTGCCGCCCGTACTCAACCCCGCCGCCGAAAGCGGGCGTGACTATCCAAGGGCTAGTCGTTCGCCTGCATCGCGCGGGTGTGTTTGGTCCCGGCGGAGTCGTCGCGGCGGACTTTTGATGATGACAGCGGAGCGACTCGGCGATATCGCGTGGAGTTGACGGAAGAGGACTACGACGCTGTACGCGCTCAGGGCAACGGGCTCAGATGTCCCTGACAGGAGACCGGGAAGAACGCGATACTCACCGCCGTAGCTTCTGCGTGCCGGGGATCAATGCGGCGGCGTTCAAGGCGCGGGATGCACTTGACATGCAGCTGCGCAATCATATGCTTATACTATGGTCATAGATAAAGTAGGAGCGGCCGGGGCTGTCGCCTTCAGGCTGGACCATAGCTCGGGGGTTCCGACTTACTTGCAGCTCGTCCAGCAGGTAGAGCAGGCGCTGCGGCTGGGGCTGATCGGGCCGGGCGACCAGTTGCCCACGGTCAAGGACGTCGCGGGGACCTTGGCGATCAACCCGAACACCGTGATGAAGGCCTACCGGGAGCTTGAGCACCGTGGGCTGGCGGGCGGGCGGCCCGGGCAGGGTACCTTCATCACTGGCGCGTTGCGGCGGGTTGGCCTGGCTGAGCAGGCGGCGCTCGCGGGGCGGCTGCGGGCCTGGGTGGTGGACGCCGTGGCGTATGGCCTGGATGACCAGGGCGTCGCGGCGATGTTCGCTGCCGCGCTGGGGGATCTGCGTGCCCGGCAGGCGGGAGGCGCCGCGTGAGTGTGCTCGAGGCGAGCGGCCTGTCCAAGCGCTACCGGAGGATGTGCGCTTTGAGTGACTGCAACCTGGCTATCCCGGCTGGCTGTGTGGCGGCCCTGGTAGGGCCGAACGGGGCCGGCAAGAGCACGCTGCTGAGCCTGGCGGTCGGCCTGCGGCGTCCCTCGGCCGGGCGGATCCGGGTGCTGGGCGGCCAGGTTCCCGGCTCGCGCGCGGCGCTGGCGGGAACCGGGTTCGTCGCTCAGGACGCGCCGTTGTACCGGAACATGCCGGTTGCCGGCCTGCTGCAGCTGGCCCGCGACCTGAACCCGGTCTGGGACGGCGCGTACGCCATCCGCCGGATCGCTGATCTCGGGATTCCGCTGCGCATGCGAGTGGGCGCGCTGTCGGGCGGCCACCAGGCGCAAGTCGCGCTAGCGATCGCGCTGGCGAAGCGGCCTGCGCTGCTGATCCTTGACGAACCGATGGCCAGGCTCGATCCGATGGCCAGGCACGAGTTCCTTGGCATGCTGATGGCCGCGGTCTCCGCCGACGGCATGTCGGTGATCTTCTCCTCGCACGTGCTCGCGGAACTGGCCCGGTTCAGCGATTACCTGGTGCTGGTCAACCGCGGGCGGATCCAGCTTGCCGGATCAGTCGACGCGGTGCTGGCCGGTCACCTTGTGCTGACTGGCCCGCCGCGGGCAGTGCCCGGCCTGCCGGCCGCGCTGGCGCCGGTCCTGATCTCGCAAACGGACGCTCAGGCGCACCTGCTGGTACGGGCCGGGAACCGGGAACCTGTCCCGCCCGGCTTTAGCGCGCAGCCGGCCGTTCTTGAAGAACTAGTGCTCGCCTATCTACGCGAGCCAGCGGCCACGTCACTGCCGGGGCCGGGACGGGCCGAACCCGAGGCGGTTGCCTGATGACGCACGCTCCCGCCGCGGCCAGATCCGCTGCCGCTGGTGATCCCGCGCAGTCACGAGCCGCCAGACGGCTGAATAAGCCCGGCAAGCATCGGTTCCCCATGCTCCGCGTGCTCTGGCGGCAGCATGGCGTGGCCCTTACCGTACTCATGTCGCTTTCTGCGCTGACCGCAGGCACCTTGGTCATCAGCGGGCTCCGGCTGCGGGGAATCGCGTCTGCTCTAGGCGCGCGGCAATGGCACGACGCTGTCTCCTATTCTTACGGCCCGCGTTACCCCGACCTGGCGATGCAGGCAATCCCGCTGCTGATCGCCGTATTCGTCGGGGTCCGGCTGGCAGGCCGGGAAGCTGAGGCTGGCACATCCGCGTTCGCCTGGACGCAGGGCTACAGCAAGACCCGGTGGCTGCTCGGCAAGCTCGCCGCCGCAGCCGCGGTCCTCGTGCCCTCGGCTGTCGGGCTCGGGTTGGTCTTCGGCTGGTGGTACCAGATCTATGTCCCCGTGACCGGCTACTTCAGCCTGCAGGCGTTCGCGCTGTATGCTCCCGCGCTCGCCGGCTGGACGCTTGCCGGGCTCACCCTGGGAATGGCAGCCGGCACTGTGGCGCGCCGCGAGGGCCGCGGCACGTTGCTCACCATCGCAGGGTGGGCCGTGCTGCACCACTTCGTCACGCTGGGCTCGCCCACCACGCCCCCCAGCCAGTTCTGGCCGCTCCAGTTCGCCCAGCTCGCGGTCCTGGCGGCGCTGTCGGCGGTGTTCACCGGCGTGACGATCTGGCTCGTCCGGGACGTGCCAACAGTGCCGACCATGCCATGGCTGAGGCGCAGCCTGCCATGGCCGCAGCGGGACCCGGCGCAGCGGCTGGCCCGCAGGCTCGCCGGTGCCAAGCCGAGGCTGGCGATCGCCAGGGCCGCCTGGCGTCAGCACCAAACCGGCCTGCTCGCCGCTGCTGGCGTGCTCTCCTTGTTCGCGCTCATCCTGCTGGTCACTGGCCTGCACATCCACGCCGAGGCGGCCCCGCTCCGGCCCCGGTTCGCCGCCGAAACTGGCGCAATTGATACCGGCGCGCCCACGAACGGAAACCTGTACCCGCCGGTGCTGCTGCCCTTCCTGATCGGGGCGTACCTCGGTGCCGCGCTGACAGCGCCGGATCTCGTCCGCGGCACTGCTGCCTTCGCCTGGGCGCAGGGCATCACCCGGGTCAGATGGATAACCGGCAAGCTGATTGCGGTGGGTCTGGTGCTGGCGGCAAGCGCGATAGCGGTGGGCCTGGCATTCGCCTGGTGGGACCAGCCCTACATCTCCGCCCGCATCACCGATCCCACGTTCGCCCTGTACCCGCCAGTCTTCGCGGGCTGGATGCTGGTGAGCTTCACCACTGCCGCTTTTCTCGGCGCCCTCACCCGGAACCGCGCCGCCGCTACAGCCGGCTGCCTGGTACTCACAATCGCGACAGCCGCGTGGAACGCCTTCTATCTGCGGCCCTATTACCTCCCGCCAGCTTTCGCGGTGAACCGGTCATCCCCGGCGGACTCCTACCTCCTCGACTGGTATCCCGGCAAGCCTGACGGGCAGCCGCTCACGGGAGCGGCCGCCGACCGCGCATCGCAGGTGCTCGGCAACGGCGGCGGCTGGACCCGCATCGCCCAGGAACTCGGGCGGCTCCACGCAGCCAGCATCCAGACCTATATCCCCGTCAGTCGGTTCTGGCCGCTGCAGGCCATCGAGACCGCTGGCCTGCTAACCGTCGCCCTCCTGCTCGGAACCGCGACGATCCTGACCGTGCGGCGCAGGGACAGCTGAACGGGAGTTAGCGGGTCGCGGCGTAGATCCGCCGTACGACGTCTTCGATGTCGGGTTCCTCCACGGTGAGATCGAGCACCTCCGCCTTATCCGATACGGCCGCCAGCACCTTCGCCGCCGTGGTCTGCTCGGCGTCGAACGCGAGCCGCTGCCGGAGCCCGCCGGCTTCCGAGGAAAGGTGCCGGGCAGCGTCCAGGCCAGTCAGATCCGGCAGGGGCTCAGCCAGATCGACCACCAGCACCCGCTCGGCGCCGACGGTCCGGGATAGCCCGGGCAGGTCCCCGTCATAGGCCAGCCGGCCGTGGTCGATTACCAGGATCCGGTCGCACAGCCGCTCCACGTCACCCATGTCGTGGGTGGTGAGCAGCAGGGTGGTGGCGTGCCGGCGTCGCTCGCCGATCAGGAACTCCCGCAGCCGCTGCTTGGACAGCACGTCCAGGCCGATGGTCGGCTCGTCCAGGATCACCAGGCGCGGTGAGTGCAGCAGCGCGGCGGCGACTTCGGCGCGCATCCGCTGGCCCAGGGATAGCTGGCGCACCGGGACGGACAAGAAGCCGCCGAGTTCGAGCTGTTCGACGAGTTCGGCGGTGCGGTCGCTTTCCCGCGCTCTGGTGAGCGCGTGGATCGCGGCCAGGATACGGAACGACTCGCGCACTGGCAGGTCCCACCACAACTGCGAGCGCTGGCCGAACACCACGCCGACTTGCCGTGCCAGTCGCCGCCGGTCCGGCACCGGACGGAGCCCGCACGTGAGAACACGGCCGGCGGTGGGCACCAGAATTCCGGTGAGCATCTTGATGGTGGTCGACTTCCCGGCGCCATTCGCGCCGATGTAGCCCACGGCCTCGCCGGGCTGGATCCGGACGGTGAGGCCGTCGACCGCGGTGACCGGCCGCCTGCGTCTGCCGTCGCGTACCCGGAACTCGCGGCAGAGGCCGTCGGTCTCAATGATCGCGCCGCTCATCCGCCGCCTCCCTGGTAGTGGCGCAGTCCCCAGCGCCAGCACAGCAGCCCCATCAGCCACGACCACACCGCGGCGCCAGGAGCGCACCAGCCTAGCCAGGTCGGCAGCCAATCCGGGCCGGGCAGGCCGAGCATCGTTACTGCCGGCAGATAGGCGGTGAAGGCCATGGGGAAGAAGAACCCGAACACAAGCTTGAGGGGCCGCGACCAGACCGCGGCGGGCTGGGCGGCGGCGTAACGCCCGCCGTATACGAACGCGTTGGTCATCTCCGCGCCGTCGAGGAGGAAGAACTGCAGCCCGGCGGCCCAGACGAACAGGGCCGCGAACGTGGCGTAGCCGCTGACCAGCCCGAGCACCAGCAGCACCACGGTGCGTGGGCTCCATGGCACGCCGGCGGTCGCCAGGCCGATGCCGAGCGCGGCGGCTCCGACCGCTGCCCGGGCCAGTCGGCGCAGCGAGATGTCGCTGGTGATCAGCTGCAGCAAGATGGGTTGCGGGCGCAGGTAGAAGGCGTCCAGGGTGCCGGCGCGCAGGAAGTCCGGCAAGGTGTCGAGGTGGCCGAAGGAGAGGTCGGCCAGCGAGAAAGTCAGGTCGGCCATGCCGAAGACGAGCAGGATCTGGTTGAAGCGCATCCCGCCCAGGATGGTGACATTACTGAACAGCACCCAGACCTCGGCCAGCTCGACGACGCCGACCAGCAAGGAACTGCCCAGGTCGAGGGCGAAGCTGGTCCGGTAAGCGCGCTGCGAGCGGGCGCGCGAGGAGAGCACGGCGCGGTAGGGCCGCAGCCTCCCGCGCAGCCCGGCGGCCGAAGGCGCCCCCGTGTCATGCATTCCCGTGCTAGCCACCCTGGACCTCCAGCCGCTGTCGGCCGGCGCGAGTGAGCAGCTGGCCGACGGCCGCCACTCCGGCCAGCCACGCCAGCTGCGCCAGCACCAGTTCGGCGGCGCCTTTGGGGCCGCCGAACCCGGACAAGACGTCGACGGGATACATCATGATGGAGGGGAAGGGCGTGGCCGCGGCGAGGATCCGCAGCCACTGCGGGAACAGCGCGATCGGCACGTACAGCCCGCCCAGGAAGCCGGAGGCGAGCATGTAGAGGATCTGCAGGCCGCGCGTCTCCACCAGCCAGAACCCAGCCACCGCGATCAGGTAAACCGTCGCCGCGGAGATGACGATGCCCAGGAGCAAGCTGACCGCTCCGAGCAAGTAGATCACCGGGGATGTCGGCAACCGCAGGCCAACCGTCACGGCGCCAAGCAGAACCGACGGCAGTCCGCGGGGGAGGAGAGCGAACAGGGAGGCGCCGACTTCGGTGGAGATCGTTGCCGCCTGCAGGTCGACGGGCCGCAGGAAGTCGACCGCGACCTGGCCGTCCTTGACCCGCAGCATCAAGTCGGTGCGGCCGTTCAGGTTGACCGAGCCGAGCAGCCCTTGGGAGAGCCAGACGTAAGTGCTCATCGAGGCGGTGTCGTACCCGTGCAGCCTGGCCGCCCGCGGCCCGGACGGTGGCGAACAGTATCGCCACCTTGAGCAGCCCGAAGGTCAGGTTGGCGACAAGACCGCCCAGCGCGGCGAGCCGGTAGGCCGATTGGCGACGGAAGCCGGCCACCAGGAGCCGCCAGTAAATCCGGGCCGTCGCGCGCATAGAAAACCTGATCCTACTTCCGCACCCTGCGAATCCCGAACGAATTTTGGCGGACCTACGGCCGGGTGCGGCACGCGGCCGTAAGGGTTCGGCCGCGATCGCGGTCACCGCCGCGCGGAATACTATTGAACTGCGGGGGCGGTGTACGTGGCGAAGGAGCGTCTTCGGTGACCAAGATTCTCACCGAGCCGGTATCGGCTCCGAGCGTATGGAGAGGCGACGAGCTCGCCGACGCCGGCCCGTGGAGCGTTCGTTTCACCGAAGAAGACTTCGTCGATTTCGAGCGAGCTCTCGGTCATGTCTCCAAGAAGGACTTCAAGGACGTCACCGAAATCCGGGTTGAAGATTTCCCGCTTTCTCATTTCCAGGAGCGAATCGATGACATCGTGGACCGGCTGGAACGCGGTCTAGGGATCGTCCTGCTGCGCGGGCTGCCCGTCTATGACAGATTCAGCGAGGACGAGGCGGCCATTATCTACTGGGGAATGGGTCGGCATTTGGGGAACCTTGTTTCGCAAAACCGCAAAGGCGATTTGGTGGGTCATATAAAAGACCTCGGCAGGCGCGGCCCCTACGAGCGAGCGTACGCAACCAACGAAGATCTGGGGTTCCACACAGACTCTACTGACTTCGTGGGCCTGATGTGCCTGCGCCCCGCGCTCTATGGCGGGGAGAGCTTCGTCGCCAGTTCGGGGCTCCTGTACAACTTCGTCGTCGACGAGCACCCCGAGTACCTGCCCATCCTCCACAAGAACTTCCCGACTGACTGGCGGAGCGAGGAACCGCCAGGATCACCCGGCTGGTACCTTGAGCCGCTCTACAGCTACGTCGGCGGAGCGCTCTCGGCGACCGTCAGGACCGGCCGGGCAATGTCAGCGATGCGCTTCCCCGAGGTGCCGAGGCTGACCGCGGACGAGGTCTCCTGCTTCATGTATTTCGACTCGCTGCCGAAGAGGCCAGGCGTCGCTCTTGGCATGCAACTCCAGACGGGGGACATGCAGTTCATCAACAACTTCGTGACGGTGCACACCCGCACGGCATTCGTCGACGACGCTGAGAACCCAGCCCGTCAACGGCACCTGCTACGACTGTGGATCAGTCGGCCCGAAGCCGGCCGTCCGCTCTGCCCTGAGTACGCGGCCTGGCGCAGCGGCTACCCGACGTAACCGACGCCAGCCGGCCCTGCATGCGCAATCGGCGAGATGGGTGCTGCAGTTGGTGGCTGGCACGCTGGGGATGGCTTCGTTGTTCGCGTGGCTGCCGAGAGGTTTGGGGCGAGCTGGCAATGGCGCAGGGCGGGGTAGTTGAGGCGGCCGGGGCCGGGCACCGGGTCCCGCTTGCGGGGACGGGGTGGAGCGTGTGGCGGGACGTGTGCCTGCGCAGTGCTGGTTTCCCCGCGGACATGGTGCTGGCCATCTGCGATGAGCCGCTTGCGCGCAGCGCGGACGTGGCCGGGGCGGACGTGGCCGGGCGGCTGGCGTATGACGTGGCGTATGACGGTGCGGTCGGGCGGCTGTCTGGTGGTATTGCCGCTACTTTCGCTGATCCTGGTTTCCGGGAGGCGCTGACCTGGCAGAACCCGGGGCTGGTGCAGCGGCTGCACGATCACGACGCGGGTCCTGGTGCGGAGCGGCGGAGTCAGGTGCGTAAGCGGGAGCTGGTGATCGCGAGCTATCTGCAGCGGTACTGCCTGAAGAACGACACGATCGGCTTCTTCGGTCCGGTCGGCTGGGCGTCGGCCGGGCTGGGCGGGGCGGGCCTGGCGGTGACGCCGGGGGAGCAGGTGATAGGCCGCAGGACCACTTATTTTGAGGTGTGGGCCATCGACAAGGTGGCGGCGGCGGTCGCGGGGCCGGGGCGGGCGGCCGGGTGGCTGCGGCCGCGGCGGCCGCGGTCGGTGTTCCTGGCCGGGAGCGTGCTGCATCGTCCGCACCGCCAGCCGGTGACCTTGACCGGCTCTGAGCTGGCGATCCTGGTGGCCTGTGATGGCTGCCGGACGATCAGCGAGGTGCTGGAGGCGGCCGGGATGCCGCAGGCGCGGGGTGTGCTGGCCCGGCTGGCCGGGCTCGGCGCGGTGCGGCTGGACCTGGAGGGCCCGGTGGATGCGTGGCCGGAGCGGCTGCTGCGGGACAGGCTCGAGCTGATCGCTGACCCGGCGGCGAGGGCGGCGGCGCTGGCGCCGGTGGATGAGATGATCAGGGCGCGGGACGCGGTGGCCGCGGCGGCCGGGGACCCGGACGGGCTGCAGCGGGCGCTGGCGGGCCTGGCCGCGGGGTTCGAGCGGGTGACCGGGTCGGCGTCGACCCGCAGGGCGGGAGAGAGCTACGCCGGCCGGACCCTGGTCTACCAAGATGCGGTCCGGGACGTGCGGGTGGAGCTGGGCCAGGCGGTGACCCGGGCGCTGGCGGCGCCGCTGGGCCTGGTGCTGGACAGCGCCCGCTGGCTGGTCAACGACATCACCGACCGGTACCGGGTGCTGTTCGCTGACCTGCTGGACGGTGAGATGGCCCGGGCCGGCGGCGCGCCGGTGCCGCTGCAGCGGCTGCTCACCGTGGCATCACCGTACCTGCACAGCGGCGGGGCGGCGGGCGAGCTGGTCGCGGTGAGCGTGGCTGAGTTCCAGCGGCGCTGGGAGCTGGTGCTCGGGCCGCTGTCGCCGGGCCGCCGGCATCAGGTCAGCGCGGAGGAGATCAGTGCCAGGGCCGCCGGATTGCTTCCCCGGCCGCCCGGTCGCCTGGACCGGCGCCCGGCAGCATTCACCGGACATCATGATCGCCGCGGCCTGTCCCGGCGAGGTTCAGCGCGGCAACTTCCTGCTCGTCCTCGGCGAAATACACCTGGCCTGTAACACCATGGAAAGTCAGCTTTTCGTCGAGCAGCATCCCGATCGGGCCAGGCTCATCGCCGCCGAGCAGGCCGACCGCGGCCCGCGGCGGATCGTCTCCATCCTGGGGAAAGACCACCCGACCGTGACATCCCGCGCCGGGCCCTCAGCCATACTGGGGCCAGGCCAGCTTTACTGGTCCTCCGCCATCACCGACTCGGTTGACCCCCCCGAACCGGACGCGGTCATCCCGGCCGCGGCGATGACCGTGGCGCGCCGCGGCGGCGAACTGGTGGTCCGGCTCCTGCCGTCAGGCGCGGAGCTGGACTTCTTCGAGGTCATCGGAGACGCGATGGTCTGGGTCGTCATCAATGCGTTCGAGCCGGTTGCTCCGGCCGCGCACCGGCCGCGGGTCACGATCGACCGGTTCGTGCTGAGCCGGGAGCAGTGGACTTTCCAGGTCGCGGACTCGGGCTGGGCGTTCGCCAAGGACGAGCGGGAACGGTACTGCCTCGCGCGGCGGTGGCGGCGCGATCATCAGCTGCCCGAGCGGGTGTTCTACCGGGTTCCGGTCGAGCTCAAGCCCGCGGCCGCTGATTTCCGCAGCATCGTCCTGGTCAACCTGCTCGCCAAGCACATCCGCCAGACCCGGGCCGCCGGGCACGCCGAGTACGCCGTCACCGAGATGCTCCCCGACCTGGGCCAGCTCTGGCTCGCCGACCACCAGGACCGCCGCTACAGCTCCGAGCTGAGATTCGTCGCCTACGACAACCTGACCGAGGATCACTTGGGTTAGTGCGCAATGCCAGAGGTGCGGGTGTGCGTCGCGGATCGCGAGGCTGCTGTTTTGGAGCCTCATCTGAGGCCGTCGGCATGGGCGGACCTCTGCGGACGGTCTCCGTCGCGTATTGCTGCGGATAGTCATGTGCCGGTGGCAGATCGGAATGAGGAGTCATATGGCCAGTCCCTTTGGACCAACACCGTCCGGTGGGAGCCAGCTACCCGAAACGACGTTGCCGGAGCTGTTCGAGGCGCAGGCGGCCAGGACCCCGCAGGCGGTCGCGGTTACCTGCGGTGATGCCACCCTGTCGTATGCGGAGCTGGATGAGCGGGCGAACCGGCTGGCCCGGTACCTTGCCTCGCTGGGCGCGGGTCCCGAGCGGCTGGTCGCCGTCGCGATGGAACGCTCCGCCGACCTGGTGGTCATGTTGCTGGCGGTGCTCAAGTCCGGGGCCGGATATCTGCCGGTCGATCCGGAGTACCCGGCCGAGCGGATCTCCTACATGCTCGGTGATGCCCGGCCGGTCCTGCTGGCCTGCGACCAGGCCACAGCAGGGAGGATGCCGGTCGGCGGTGTGCCCCGTATCGTCGTGGATGACCAGGCCTGCGCGGTGGAGGTGGCCACGTCCCCCGCCACCCGGCCGCAGGACCAGGACCAGGACCGTGCCGTGCCGCTCCGGCCGGCGCATCCCGCCTACGTGATCTACACCTCAGGATCGACGGGCCGCCCTAAGGGAGTGGTGGTCCAGCACCGGAACGTGGCTCGCCTGGTGGCGATGACCAGCGGCTGGGTTGATGCCGGGCCAGGCGATGCGTGGACGCTGTTCCACTCCTACGCGTTCGACTTCTCGGTGTGGGAGATGTGGGGGGCACTGGCGACCGGAGGCCGCCTGGTCATCGTCCCGTACCTGGTGTCCCGGTCAGCCGCCGAGTTCAGGGAGCTGCTGGCCGCAGAGCAGATCACCGTGCTAAGCCAGACACCCGCAGCGTTCTACCAGCTGATGGACACCTGGGGGGACGGCACCGGGCTCGCAGTACGGTACGTGATCTTCGGCGGCGAGGCCCTGGACTGCGCCAGGACGGCCCGCTGGGCGCGGGCGGTCCCGGATGCCCCGGTCCTGGTGAACATGTACGGGATCACCGAGACCACGGTGCACGTGACCGCGCACGTCGTGGACACCGCCGCGCGGGACACGCCGAGCGTCATCGGGGCGCCCCTCGGTGACCTGCGGGTGTTCGTGCTGGACGAGAGTTTGCAACTGGTTCCGCCGGGGGTTGCCGGGGAGATGTACGTGGCGGGGGCGGGGGTGGCGCGGGGGTATCTGGGACGGCCGGGGCTGACCGGGGAGCGGTTCGTGGCGTGCCCGTTCCATGATGTTTGCGGCACAGGCCGGCGGATGTACCGGACCGGGGACCTGGCCCGGTGGAACAGCGACGGGGAGCTTGAGTACCTGGGCCGGTCTGATGATCAGGTGAAGATCCGGGGGTTCCGGATTGAGCTCGGCGAGATCGAGGCCGTGCTCGCTGCCCAGCCGGGGGTGGCGGCCGCGGTGGCGACGGTGCGGGAGGACCGCTCCGGAGACCAGCGGCTGGCCGGGTACGTAGTCCCCGCGACCGGAGTGGTACTGGACCCGGCCGGGCTGCGGGATGCGTGCGGGCAGGTGCTGCCGGGTTACATGGTGCCGTCCGCGGTCGTGGTGATGGAGGCGCTGCCGCTGACCCCGAGCGGAAAGCTGGACCGCCGGGCGCTGCCGGCCCCGGACTACGCCGCCTCGGCGGGCGGCCGGGCTCCGGCCAGTGCCCGGGAACGGACCTTGTGCGAAGTGTTCGCGCAGGTGCTGGACCTAGACCAGGTCGGGGTCGAGGACAGTTTCTTCGACCTGGGCGGCCACTCCCTGCTCGCCACCCGGCTGGTGTCCCGGGTCCGGGCGGTGCTGGGCGTCGAGCTGGCGATCCGGGCGGTGTTCGAGCACCCGACACCGGCGGCGCTGGCCCGGGTACTGGACAGCGCGGGGACGGCCCGGACGCCGCTGGTCCCGGCGGGTGCGCGCCCTGACCGGCTGCCGCTGTCGTTCGCGCAGCAGCGGCTGTGGTTCCTGGAGCAGCTCCACGGGCCGGGTACCGCATACAACCTGCCGTTCGCGTGGCGGCTGAGGGGCCAGCTCGACACGAGCGCGCTGACCGCGGCCCTGAATGACGTCGTGGCCAGGCATGAGTCGCTGCGCACGGTGTTCACGGCCGCGGACGGGCAGCCCTGCCAGTGCATCATTCCCGCGGAGGAAGCCACCGTCCCGGTCACGATCACCACTGCCCGCTCTGGCGAACTGACCGGCCTGGTCGATGCGGCGGCACGGCACGAGTTCGACCTGGCCACGGAGCTTCCAGTGCGGGCGTGGCTGTTCACGCTGGCTGAGCAGGAGCACGTGCTGGTGCTGCTGTGCCATCACATCACCAGTGACGGCTGGTCCATGCAGATCCTGATGGCCGAACTGGCCGCGGCGTATGCGGCCCGGCGGGCGGGACGGGCACCGGGCTGGGCGGACCTTCCGGTCCAGTACGCCGACTACGCGCTCTGGCAGCGCGAACTCCTGGGCAGCGATCAGGACCCGGCCAGCATCATGTCCGGCCAGGTGCGGTACTGGCGGCAGGCGCTGGCCGGGCTGCCTGAGGAGCTGGCCCTGCCAGCTGACCGGCCGCGCCCGGCCGAGCCGTCCCAGGCGGGCGGGGAGGTCAGGTGGCAGCTCGCGGACGCGGGCTTGCACAAGGCGCTGGACGGGCTGGCGCGCGAGCGTCACGCGAGCGTGTTCATGGTGATGCTGGCCGGGCTGGCCGCCTTGTTGTCCCGGATGGGTGCCGGGGCCGACATCCCGGTCGGCGCCCCGGTGGCGGGGCGGACCGACGAGGCTATCCATGACCTGGTCGGGTTCTTCGTGAACACGCTGGTGCTCCGGGCGGACGTATCCGGCGATCCGGGTTTCGGCGAGCTGCTGGACCGGGTCAAGGACGTGGTGCTGGCCGCGCAGGCCCGTCAGGATGTGCCGTTCGAGCGGCTGGTCGAGGTGCTGAACCCGGTGCGGTCGCCGTCCCGGCATCCGCTGTTCCAGGTCGTGCTGGCCGATCAGGATGTTGCGGCGGCGGGCTGGGAGCTGCCCGGGCTGGCGGTCCGGGATGAGCCCGTTCCGGCGGTGGCCGCTAAGTTCGACCTGACCCTGGGATTCCAGCAGGACCGTGACGGCGAGGGTGCCCCGGCCGGGATTAGCGCGGTCTTCGAGTACGCGCAGGACTTGTTCGACGAGGCCACCGTGGGGGCGCTGGGCGCCCGCCTGACCCGGCTGCTCCGCCAGGCCGCGGCCAGCCCGGACCGGCCGCTGAGCACTCTGGACCTGCTGACCGCCAGTGAGCGGCAGGCGCTGGAGGAATGGAACCGTACCGCCCGCGAGATACCCGAGGCGACGCTGCCCGAGCTGTTCGAGGCGCAGGCCAAAAGGACGCCGTACGCCGCGGCCGTTACCTGCGGCAGTATCACCCTTTCTTATGCCGAGCTGGATGAGCGGGGTAACCGCCTTGCCCGGCACCTGATCGGGCTGGGGGCGGGCCCTGAGCAGCTAGTCGCCATCGCGATGCCCCGGTCTGCGGACATGATCGTCGCCGTGCTGGCCGTGCTCAAGACCGGGGCCGCCTATGTCCCGGTGGACCCTTCTTACCCGCCGGACCGGATCGGGTACATGCTCACCGACACTGACCCCGTCGCGGTGCTGACCACGGCGGGGGCCGGGCGGAGCCTGCCGGGCGGGGCATCGCAGGTGGTCCTTGATGACCCCGCGACCATGGCAGCAGTCGGCCGGCTGGACGGCGGTGGCCTGGCCGGAAGGGAGCGGCGGCCTGCGGGGCTGAGGCTGTCCAGCGCGGCGTACGTGATCTACACGTCGGGATCGACCGGGTGGCCGAAGGGCGTGGTGGTCGAACACCGCAGCCTAACCGACCTGGTGTCCTGGGTCTCGGTCCAGTTCTCGGCCGCGGAGCTGTCCAAAACCCTGGCGTCGAGCTCGCTCAGCTTCGATTTCTCGGTGTTCGAGATCCTGGCGCCGCTGGCGTGGGGCGGGTGCGTGGAGGTCGTGCGTAACGTGCTCGCGCTGGCCGATGAGTTTGATGATCCATCGTCCGGGCGGATGATCAGCGGCGTGCCGTCGGCGATCTCGCATGCTGTGACTACGTCACCGATTGGTGTCAGGGCGCGGACCGTGGTCCTGGGCGGGGAGGTGTTCACGCCGCGTGCACTTTCGGTCATCCGGGCGACCTGGCCTGGGGCGCGGGTCGTCAATATCTACGGCCCGACCGAGACGACGGTGTACGCCACGTCGTGGAGTTCCAGCGAGGAGGCTGACCAGGTCCCGACGATTGGCCGGCCGACCGGGAATACGCGGGTGCTCGTGCTGGATGACAACCTGGGCCTGGTGCCGCCAGGGGTGGGCGGGGAGCTGTACGTGGCCGGGGCGGGGCTGGCGCGGGGGTACCTGGGCCGGCCGGGGTTGACCGCGGAGCGGTTCGTGGCGTGTCCGTTCGGGACGTCTGGGGAGCGCATGTACCGGACCGGGGACCTGGCCCGGTGGACAGTGAGGGGGGAAGGGGAGGCGGGCGGGGATCTGGAGTACCTGGGCCGCAGCGATGACCAGGTGAAAGTGCGGGGGTTCCGGATCGAGCTGGGCGAGGTCCAGGCGGTCCTGGCCGGCTTGCCGGGCGTGGCGCAGGCCGCGGTGGTGGTGCGGGAGGACCGGGAGGGAGACCAGCGGCTGGCCGGGTACGTGGTCCCGGCACCGGGAACCGAGCTGGACCCGGCCGGGCTGCGGGAGGCGTGCGGGCGGGTGCTGCCGCGGTACATGGTGCCGACGGCGCTGATGGTGCTGGACCGGCTGCCGCTGTCGCCGATCGGGAAACTGGACCGGCGGGCGCTGCCGGCCCCGGAGTACGCAGCCGGCAGCGGCCGGGCGCCGGCCACGGCCGGGGAGCAGGTGCTGTGCGAGGTGTTCGCGCAGGTGCTGGGCCTGGACCGGGTCGGGGTGGAGGACAGTTTCTTCGACCTGGGCGGGCACTCCCTGCTCGCGACGCGGCTGGTGTCGCGGATCCGCGTCGCGCTGGGGGCCGAGCTGGCGGTCCGGGCGGTGTTCGAGTACCCGACCGTGGCGTCGCTGGCCGGGGTGGTGGAGGCGGCGGAGGCGGCCCGGCCGGTGCTGGTTCCGGTGCCCCGGCCGGAGCGGCTGCCGCTGTCGTTCGCGCAGCAGCGGCTGTGGTTCCTTGAGCAGTTCCACGGGCCGGGCACGGCGTACAACCAGCCGTTCGCGTGGCGGCTGACAGGCCGGCTCGACACGAGCGCGCTGACCGCGGCCCTGGATGACGTCGTGGCCAGGCACGAGTCGCTGCGCACCATATTCACTAGCGACGGCGGCCAGCCCTACCAGCACATCATTCCCGCCGGGCGGGCCACCGTCCCGGTCACCGTGACCGCCGCCGCGCCGGGCGAACTGACCGGCCTGATCGATGCGGCGGCCCGGCACGAGTTCGACCTGGCCGCCGAGCTGCCCGTCCGGGCATCGTTGTTCACCCTTGCCGAACAAGAGCACGTGCTCCTGCTGCTGTGCCATCACATCGCCAGCGACGGCTGGTCCATGCAGATCCTGATGAGCAACCTGGCTACTGCGTACCAGGCCCGCAGCCGCGGCCGGGCACCGCAGTGGCCGCCGCTGCCGGTCCAGTACGCCGACTACGCGCTCTGGCAGCGCGAACTCCTCGGCGGAGACAGCGACACTAGCGACGGCGGCGGGCTGCCTGGCCAGGTGCGGTACTGGGAGCAGGCGCTGGCCGGGTTGCCTGAGGAGGTGGCTTTGCCAGCTGACCGGCCGCGCCCGGCCGAGCCGTCCCAGGCGGGCGGGGAGGTCAGGTGGCAGCTTGCGGACGCGGGCCTGCACAGGGTGCTGGACGGGCTGGCGCGCGAGCATCACGCGAGCGTGTTCATGGTGATGCTGGCCGGGCTGGCCGCGTTGTTGGCCCGGATGGGCGCCGGGACCGACATTCCCGTCGGCGCCCCGGTAGCCGGACGGACTGACGAGGCGGTGCATGACCTGGTCGGGTTCTTCGTGAACACGCTGGTGCTCCGGGCGGACGTATCCGGTGACCCGGGTTTCGGCGAGCTGCTGGACCGGGTCAAGGATGTGGTGCTGGCCGCACAGGCCCGTCAGGATGTGCCGTTCGAGCGGCTGGTCGAGGTGCTGAATCCGGTGCGGTCTCTCGCACGGCATCCGCTGTTCCAGGTTGTGCTGGCCGATCAGGATGTTGCGGCGGCGGGCTGGGAGCTGCCCGGGCTGGCGGTCCGGGATGAGCCGGTTCCGGCGGTGGATGCCAAGTTCGACCTGACCCTGGGGTTCCAGCAGAACCGTGACGGTGAGGGTGCCCCGACTGGGATCAGCGGGGTCTTCGAGTACGCGCGGGATCTGTTCGACCACGCAACCGTGGAGGCGCTGGCTGCCCGGCTGACCCAGCTGTTCCGCCAGGCGGCGGCCAGCCCGGACCGGCCGCTGAGCGCTCTGGACCTGCTGGCTGCCGGTGAGCGGCAGTCACTGGAGGAATGGAACCGCACGGCGCGGGTTGTGCCGGGGTTGACGTTGGCGGAGTTGTTTGAGGCGCAGGCGGTGCGGACTCCGGGTGCTGTGGCGGTGGCGTGCGGTGATGTGGCTTTGTCGTATGCGGTGCTGGGTGAGCTGGCGGGGCGGCTGGCCGGGTACCTGGTGTCGTTGGGGGCGGGTCCGGAGCGGCTGGTCGCGGTGGTGATGGAGAAGTCGGCTGAGGTGTTCGTGGCGTGGCTGGGGGTGGTGATGTCGGGGGCGGCGTTCTTGCCGGTGGATGTGGGGTATCCGGCGGAGCGGGTCGGGTTCATGCTGGCGGATGCGGGGCCGGATCTGGTGGTGACGACGTCGGCTGCGGCGGGGTTGCTGCCGCCGGCGGGGGGCGGGGGGCCGGTGCGGGTGGTGCTGGATGATCCGGTGGTGGCGGGGGTGCTGGCCGGGCGGGGGCCTGGTGGTGTGGGTGTGCCGCGCCGGGCGGGGCTGGGGAATCCGGCGTATGTGATTTACACGTCGGGGTCGACGGGGCGGCCGAAGGGGACGGTGGTGACGCACCGGGGGCTGGCGAGCCTGGCGGGGTCGATGGCGGCGGTGTTCGGGATCGGGCCGGGGTCGCGGGTGCTGCAGCTCAGCTCGCTGGGTTTTGACGCGGCGGTGATGGAGGTGCTGATGGCGTGGCCGGCCGGGGCGGCGCTGGTGGTCCCGGGGCCGGGGCTGCTGGCGGGGGAGGCGCTGGCGGAGGCGCTGACCGGGTTGCGGGTCAGTCATGCGCTGATTGTTCCGTCGGTGCTGGCCAGTGTCCCGGCGGGGCGGGTGGACGGGTTCGGGTGCCTGGTCGTGGGGGGTGAGGCGTGCCCGGATGGGCTGGCGGCGCGGTGGTCGGCGGGGCGGCGGATGTTCAATGCGTACGGGCCGACTGAGGTGACGATTGTCGCGACGCTGGCGGGGCCGTTGTCGGGGCGGGTGGTTCCGCCGATCGGCCGCCCGGTGTGGAATACGCGGGTGCTGGTGCTGGATGAGATGCTGCGGCTGGTGCCGCCGGGGGTGGGCGGGGAGCTGTATGTGGCGGGGGCCGGGCTGGCGCGGGGGTACCTGGGCCGGCCGGGTCTGACGGGGGAGCGGTTCACCGCGTGCCCGTTCGGCGGGCCGGGGGAGCGGATGTACCGGACCGGGGATGTGGCGCGGTGGAACGCGGCGGGTGAGCTGGAGTTCCTGGGCCGCTCTGATGATCAGGTGAAGGTGCGGGGGTTCCGGATCGAGCTGGGCGAGGTCGAATCCGTGCTGGCCGCCCTGCCCGGAGTCGCCCAGGCCGCGGTCGCGGTCCGGGAGGACCGGCCCGGCGACAGGCGGCTAGCCGCATACGTCGTCCCCGCCGCCGGAACCGCGCTGGACCGGGCCGGGCTGCGGGAGGCGTGCGGGCGGGTGCTGCCGGGATACATGGTGCCGGCTGCGGTCGTTGTCCTGGACGCGCTGCCGCTGACTGCGAGCGGGAAGCTGGACCGGCGGGCGCTGCCCGCCCCCGAATACGCTGCCCCGGCGGGCGGGCCGGGCTCCGGCCACTGCGGTCGAGCAGGCGTTGTGCGAGGTGTTCGCGCGGGTGCTGGGCCTGGACCAGGTCGGGGTGGAGGACGACTTCTTTGACCTGGGCGGGCATTCGCTGCTGGCGACCCGGCTGGTGTCCCGGGTCCGGGTGGTGCTGGGGGTCGAGCTGCCGGTCCGGGCGGTGTTCGAGCACCCGGCCCCGGCGGCGCTGGCGGCGGCGGCTGGAGGGTGCGGAGGCGGCCCGGCCGCCGCTGGTCCCGGTGCCGCGGCCGGGGCGGGTGCCGTTGTCGTTCGCCCAGGCGCGGCTGTGGTTCCTGGAGCAGTTCCACGGCCGGGGCACCGCGTATAACCTGCCGTTCGCGTGGCGGCTGTCCGGGCGGCTCGATGCCGGCGCGCTGAGGCAGGCGCTGGGCGACGTGGCGGCCCGGCATGAGTCGCTGCGCACCGTGTTCACTGTCGACGGCGGCGGCCAGCCCTGGCAGCAGGTCATCCCCGCGGGCGAAGCCGCCGTCCCGGTCATCATCACCGCGGCCCGTCCTGGCGAGCTGGCCGGGCTCATCGATGCGGCGGCCCGGCACGAGTTCGACCTGGCCGCGGAGCTGCCCGTCCGGGCATCGCTGTTCACCCTTGCGGAGCGGGAGCACGTGCTCCTGCTGCTGTGCCATCACATCGCCAGCGACGGCTGGTCGTTGCAGGTGATGCTGTCCGATCTGGCCGCGGCGTACGGGGCTCGCTGCGACGGCCGGGTGCCGGAGTGGGCGCCGTTGCCGGTGCAGTACGCGGATTACGCGTTGTGGCAGCGGGACCTGCTGGGCGCGGACGATGGCGGGGTGCTGGCGGGGCAGGTGGAGTACTGGCGGGAGGCGCTGGCCGGGCTGCCGGAGGAGCTGGCGCTGCCGTCTGACCGGCCGCGGCCGGCGGAGCCGTCCCGCCGTGGCGGCCAGGTCCGCTGGCAGCTGGCCGGCCCCGCCCTGCACGCCGCGCTGGCCGGGCTGGCCCGTGAGCATCAGGCCACCGTGTTCATGACCTTGCACGCGGGGTTGGCGGCGCTGCTGTCCCGGATGGGTGCCGGGACCGACATCCCGCTGGGCTCCCCGGTCGCGGGGCGGACCGATGAGGCGGTGCACGACCTGGTCGGGTTCTTCGTCAACACCCTGGTGCTGCGCGCGGACCTGTCCGGCGACCCTGGCTTCGGCGGCCTGGTGGACCGGGTCCGGGAGATGGTGCTGTCGGCGCAGGCCCGCCAGGACGTGCCGTTCGAGCGGCTGGTCGAGGTGCTGAACCCGGCCCGCTCGCCGTCCCGGCACCCGCTGTTCCAGGTCATGATCGCCGACGAGGACATCGCCGGTACCGTGGACTGGCAGTTGCCCGGCCTGCGGATCACCGCGGAGCCGATCTCTGACGTGGCCGCCAAGTTCGACCTCACCCTGGCATTCCGCCAGCACCGTGAGGCCGACGGCACCCCGGCCGGAATCAGCGCCTTCCTGGAGTACGCCTCGGACTTGTTTGATGAGGTGACGGTGCGGGGGCTGGCGGGCCGGCTGACCCGGCTGCTGCGGCAGGCCGTCCGCGATCCTGGCCGCCGGGTCAGCCAGCTCGGCGTGCTGACCGTTCCGGAGCGGCGCAGGCTGCTGCGGGAGTGGAACGACACGGCCCGGCCGGTACCGGCATCGACGTTGCCGGAGTTGTTCGAGCAACAGGCCGCCCGCACCCCGTATGCCCCCGCCGTGGCCTTCGGCGGGGTCACTGTTTCCTATGCAGAGTTGAACACGCGGGCCAGCCGGCTGGCCCGGCACCTGATCACCCTGGGCGCGGGTCCGGAGCGGCTGGTTGCCATCGCCATGCCCCGCTCTCCCGAGCTGATCGTCGCAATGCTGGCCGTGCTCAAGTCCGGGGCCGCCTACGTTCCCGTCGACCCCGGCTTCCCGCCCGACCGGATCGCGTTCATGCTCACCGACACCCAGGCAGCGATCGTGCTGACCACCAGCAGCCTGGCCGGGTCCCTGCCAGGGGCAGCCCCGCTCATCCTGGATGATCCGGCGGTCGGGGAGGTGGTCTCGCGGTACGCGGCGGGCGATGTCGGTGATGCTGAGCGGTGCCGGCCGCTGGCCCCGGCGCATCCGGCGTACGTGATCTACACCTCGGGGTCGACCGGCCGGCCCAAGGGCGTGATCGTTACCCATGCGAGCCTGGTGAACTACCTGTCGCGGTGCCGGGAGGCGTACCCGCACCTGGCTGGCCGCACGCTGCTGGTTTCGCCGGTGTCGTTCGACCTGAGCGTCACCGGGCTGTACGGGTGCTTGCTGTCCGGCGGCGAGGTGTGCCTGGGCGACCTGGATGAGGATCTGCCCGGCGCTGGCGGCCGGGGGCGGTTTCAGTTTCATGAAGGCGACGCCCAGTCACCTTGCGCTGCTGGCCGGGCTGCCGGCGAGCTGCGTGCCCACTGGGCTGCTGATGCTGGGCGGGGAGGCGGTACCGGCCGGGGTGCTGCGCGAGTGGCGGCGGCGGCATCCTGGTTTGGCGCTGGTCAACCACTACGGGCCGACCGAGGCGACGGTGGGCTGCCTGGATTACCAGATCAGCCCGGGCGACCCGGTCCCGGACCTGGTCGTGCCGGTCGGCCGTCCGATGTGGAACACCCGGGTGTTCGTGCTGGACAAGAATTTGCAGCTGGTGCCGCCGGGGGTGGCGGGGGAGCTGTACGTGGCGGGGGCTGGCCTGGCCCGCGGCTACCTGGGCAAGCCGGGGCTGACCGCGGAGCGGTTCGTGGCGTGCCCGTTCGATGATGCTGGCGGCACGGGCGGGCGGATGTACCGGACCGGGGACCTGGCCCGGTGGAACAGCGAAGGCCAGCTTGAGTACCTGGGACGCTCCGATGATCAGGTGAAGATCCGCGGGTTCCGGATCGAGCTGGGCGAGGTCGAGGCGGTGCTGGCCGCCCAGCCGGGGGTGGCGCAGGTGGCGGTGGCGGTGCGGGAGGACCAGCCCGGCGATAAGCGGCTGGCCGGATACGTGGTGCCGGCGGCCGGGACCGTGCTGGACCCGGCGGGGCTGCGGGAGGCGTGCGCCCGGGTGCTGCCCGGGTACATGGTGCCGTCCGCGGTCGTCATCTTGGACCGGCTGCCGCTGAACGCGAACCTGAAGCTGGACCGGCGGGCGCTGCCGGCCCCGGAGTACGCGGCGGCTGCGGGCCGGGCCTCGGCCACCCCCCAGGAAAAGGCACTGTGCGAGGTGTTCGCGCAGGTGCTGGGCCTGGACCGGGTCGGGGTCGAGGACCACTTCTTCGACCTGGGCGGGCACTCCCTGCTCGCGACCCGGCTGGTGTCGCGGATCCGGGTGGCGCTGGGGGCGGAGCTGCCGGTCCGGGCGGTGTTCGAGCACCCGACGCCGGCGGCGCTGGCCGTGGCGGTGGAAGGGGCGCAGGCAGCCCGGCCGCCGCTGGTCCCGGTGCCGCGGCCGGAACGGGCGCCGTTGTCGTTCGCCCAGCAGCGGCTGTGGTTCCTGGAGCAGTTCTACGGGCCGGCCGCGGTGTATAACCTGCCGCTGGCGTGGCGGCTGACCGGCCCGCTCGACGTCGGCGCGCTGGCCGACGCGATGGGTGACGTGGTCGCCCGGCACGAATCGCTGCGCACGGTTTTCGCGGTCGACAGCGGGCAGCCGTACCAGCACGTGATCCCGGCCGGGCATGCCAGGGCCCAGATCGCGGCCGGTTTCACCGTGACGGCCGTCGCCCCGAATGAGCTGGCCGGGCTGGTCGCGGCAGCGACCGGGCACACGTTCGACCTGGCCGGCGAGCTGCCTATCCGGGCCTGGCTGTTCACCGTGAGCCGGGACGAGCACGTGCTGGTGCTGCTGTGCCACCACACAGCCGCCGACGGCTGGTCGCTGCAGGTGCTGCTGGCGGATCTGGCTACCGCGTACGCGGCTCGTCGTGATGGCGGGGGGCCGGGGTGGGCGCCGCTGCCGGTGCAGTACGCGGATTACGCGCTGTGGCAGCGGGACCTGCTCGGGGCGGCCGGCGATGGCGGGGATGGCGGGGTGCTGGCGGGGCAGGTGGAGTACTGGCGGGAAGCGCTGGCCGGGCTGCCGGAGGAGCTGGTCCTGCCGTTCGACCGGCCGCGGCCGGCGGCGCCGTCCCGGCGCGGCGGCCAGATTCCGTGGCAGCTGGCTGACGCCCGGTTGCATGCCGCGCTGGCGGATCTGGCGCGTGAGCATCAGGCCACCGTGTTCATGGTGCTGCACGCGGGTCTGGCGGTGCTGCTGTCGCGGATGGGGGCGGGGACCGATATCCCGCTGGGCGCGCCGGTGGCGGGGCGGACTGATGAGGCGGTCCATGACCTGGTCGGGTTGTTCGTGAACACGCTGGTGCTGCGCGCGGATTTGTCTGGTGACCCGGGGTTCGGCGAGGTGCTGGGCCGGGTCCGGGAGATGGTGCTGTCGGCGCAGGCCCGCCAGGATGTGCCGTTCGAGCGGCTGGTCGAGGTGCTGAACCCGGCCCGCTCGCTGTCCCGGCACCCGCTGTTCCAGATCCTGCTCGTGGACGAGATCATCCCCGACGAATGGCAGCTGCCCGGGCTGCGGGTCCGGGCCGAGCCGTTGCCCGCTCTCAACGCCAAGTTCGATCTGACTCTGGGGTTCCAGCAGTGCCGTGGTGAGGGTGGTGTCCCGGCCGGGATCCTGGCCCACTTCGAGTACGCCTCGGACTTGTTTGATGAGGGGACCGTGCGGGCGCTGGCGGGGCGGCTGACCCGGCTGCTGCGGCAGGCTGCCCGCGATCCGGGCCGCCCGGTCAGCCAGCTCGACCCGCTCACCGCGACCGAGCGGCGCCGGCTGCTGCGGGAGTGGAACGACACCGCCCGGCCGGTGCCGCCGGTCACCGTGCACGCGCTGTTCGAGCAGCAGGCCGCCCGCACCCCGCACGCGCCTGCTGTTAGTGGCGGCGGGACGGAGCTGACTTACGGCGTGCTGAACGCGCGGGCCAACCGGCTGGCCCGGCACCTGATCACGCTGGGCGCGGGCCCGGGGCGGCTGGTCGCCATCGCCATGCCCCGCTCCCCGGACATGATCACCGCGGTGCTGGCCGTGCTCAAGTCCGGCGCGGGATACCTGCCGGTGGACCCCGGCTACCCGGCCGACCGGATCGGGTTCATGCTCGCCGAGTCCGCGCCGGCGGCGGTGCTGACCACGACAGCGGCGGCGGCCGGGTTGCCGGCCGGGCTGCCGGTGCTGGCGCTGGATGACCCGGCGGGGGCGGCGGTGGTGGCCGGCGGGCCGGGCGGGGGAAATGTGCCGGGCGGGACGGGGCCTCGGGATGTGGCGTATGTGGTCTATACGTCGGGGTCGACGGGGCGGCCGAAGGGGGTGGTGGTCGAGCACGGGGGGGTGGTGTCGCTGGCGTGCTGGGCGGCGGCGGTGTTCGGGGGCGAGCTGTCGCGGGTGCTGGCGTCGACGTCTTTGAGTTTTGATGTGTCGGTGTTCGAGATGTTCGGGACGCTGGCGGCGGGGGGCTGCCTGGAGGTGGTGCCGAACCTGCTGGCCCTGGCTGAGCGGGGGGATGCGGGGCCGTGGCGGGGGAGCCTGATCAGCGCGGTGCCGTCAGCGCTGGCGCAGGTGCTGGCCGTGCCGGGGACGGCGGCGGAGGCGGCGGTGGCGGCGTTGTGCGGGGAGGCGCTGACCGGGCCGGTGGTCGAGGCGATCAGGGCGGCGGTGCCGGGGGCGCGGATCGAGAACATTTACGGCCCGGCCGAGGCGACGGTGTACGCCACCACCTATGTCGTCCCGCCGGGCAGTTACGCGGCCGCGCCGCCGATCGGCCGCCCGCTGTGGAACACCCGCGTGTACGTGCTGGACGAGAATTTGCAGCTGGTGCCGCCGGGGGTGGCCGGGGAACTGTACATCGCCGGGGCCGGGCTGGCCCGCGGCTACCTGGGGCGGCCCGGGCTGACCGCGGAACGGTTCACCGCCTGCCCGTACGGGGGTGCGGGGGAGCGGATGTACCGGACCGGGGACCTGGCCCGGTGGAACAGCGGCGGCCAGCTGGAATACCTGGGCCGGTCTGATGACCAGGTCAAGCTCCGGGGGTTCCGGATCGAGCTGGGCGAGATCGAGACCGTGCTGGCCGCGCTGCCCGGAGTCGCGCACGCCGCGGCGGTGGTCCAGGAAGACCAGCCCGGCGACAAGCGGCTCGCCGGCTGACGTTGTCCCCGCCCCCGGAATCACGCTCGACCCGGCCGGGCTGCGGGAAGCATGCGGCCGGACCCTGCCCGCCTACATGGTGCCATCCGCGGTGGTGGTGCTGGACGCCCTGCCGCTGAACGCGAACGGGAAACTGGACCGCAAGGCACTGCCCGCCCCCCACTACGCCGTGAGTGCGAGCCGCGCCCCGGCCACCCCCCGCGAACAAGCCCTCTGCGAAGTATTCGCCCAGGTACTGGGCCTGGACCAGGTCGGAGTCGAAGACAACTTCTTCGACCTCGGCGGCCACTCCCTGCTCGCGACCAGGCTGGTCAGCCGGGCGCGGGTGGTGCTGGGGGTGGAGTTGCCGGTCCGGGCGGTGTTCGAGAACCCGACGCCGGCGTTGCTGGCCGGGCTGGCCGAGGGGGCGGAGGCGGCCAGGCCGCCGCTGGTCCCGGTGGCGCGGCCGGAGCGGGTGCCGTTGTCGTTCGCGCAGGCACGGCTGTGGTTCCTGGAGCAGTTCCACGGGCCGGGCACGGTGTATAACCTGGCGTTCGCGTGGCGACTGCACGGCGAGTTCGATGCGGACGCGCTGGCCGTAGCGCTCAACGACGTGGCGGGCCGGCACGAATCGCTGCGCACCATATTCTCTAGCGACAGCGGCCAGCCGTACCAGCACATCATCCCCGCCGGGCAGGCCGCCGTCCCGGTCACTACGACGGCCGCCGCCCCGAATGAGCTGGCCGGGCTGGTCGCGGCAGCGGCCCAGCATGAGTTCGACCTGGACAGCGAGCTGCCTATCCGGGCCTGGCTGTTCACCGTGCGCCGGGACGAGCACGTGCTGGTGCTGCTGTGCCATCACATTGCCAGTGACGGCTGGTCCATGCAGGCGCTGATGGGCGATCTGGCTACCGCGTACGCGGCTCGTCGTGATGGCGGGGGGCCGGGGTGGGCGCCGCTGCCGGTGCAGTACGCGGATTACGCGCTGTGGCAGCGGGACCTGCTCGGGGCGGCCGGCGACGGGGATGATGGCGGGGTGCTGGCGGGGCAGGTGGAGTACTGGCGGGAAGCGCTGGCGGGGCTGCCGGAGGAGCTGGCGCTGCCGTTCGACCGGCCGCGGCCGGCGGAGCCGTCCCGGCGCGGGGGCCAGGTCCGGTGGCAGCTGGCCGGCCCGGCCCTGCACGCGGCGCTGGCCGGCCTGGCGCGTGAGCATCAGGCCACCGTGTTCATGGTGCTGCACGCGGGTCTGGCGGTGCTGCTGTCGCGGATGGGGGCGGGGACCGATATCCCGCTGGGCGCGCCGGTGGCGGGGCGGACTGATGAGGCGGTCCATGACCTGGTCGGGTTGTTCGTGAACACGCTGGTGCTGCGCGCGGATTTGTCTGGTGACCCGGGGTTCGGCGAGGTGCTGGGCCGGGTCCGGGAGATGGTGCTGTCGGCGCAGGCCCGCCAGGATGTGCCGTTCGAGCGGCTGGTCGAGGTGCTGAACCCGGCCCGCTCGCTGTCCCGGCACCCGCTGTTCCAGGTCTTCCTCGCCGATGAGGGTATCGGCGGCGTCGGCTGGCAGCTGCCGGGGCTGCGGATCACCGCGGAGCCGGTCCCAAATGTGGCCGCCAGGTTCGATCTGACTCTGGGGTTCCAGCAGTGCCGTGGTGAGGGTGGTGTCCCGGCCGGGATCCTGGCCCACTTCGAGTACGCCTCGGACTTGTTTGATGAGGGGACCGTGCGGGCGCTGGCGGGGCGGCTGACCCGGCTGCTGCGGCAGGCTGCCCGCGATCCGGGCCGCCCGGTCAGCCAGCTCGACCCGCTCACCGCGACCGAGCGGCGCCGGCTGCTGCGGGAGTGGAACGACACCGCCCGGCCGGTGCCGCCGGTCACCGTGCACGCGCTGTTCGAGCAGCAGGCCGCCCGCACCCCGCACGCGCCTGCTGTTAGTGGCGGCGGGACGGAGCTGACTTACGGCGTGCTGAACGCGCGGGCCAACCGGCTGGCCCGGCACCTGATCACGCTGGGCGCGGGCCCGGGGCGGCTGGTCGCCATCGCCATGCCCCGCTCCCCGGACATGATCACCGCGGTGCTGGCCGTGCTCAAGTCCGGCGCGGGATACCTGCCGGTGGACCCCGGCTACCCGGCCGACCGGATCGGGTTCATGCTCGCCGAGTCCGCGCCGGCGGCGGTGCTGACCACGACAGCGGCGGCGGCCGGGTTGCCGGCCGGGCTGCCGGTGCTGGCGCTGGATGACCCGGCGGGGGCGGCGGTGGTGGCCGGCGGGCCGGGCGGGGGAAATGTGCCGGGCGGGACGGGGCCTCGGGATGTGGCGTATGTGGTCTATACGTCGGGGTCGACGGGGCGGCCGAAGGGGGTGGTGGTCGAGCACGGGGGGGTGGTGTCGCTGGCGTGCTGGGCGGCGGCGGTGTTCGGGGGCGAGCTGTCGCGGGTGCTGGCGTCGACGTCTTTGAGTTTTGATGTGTCGGTGTTCGAGATGTTCGGGACGCTGGCGGCGGGGGGCTGCCTGGAGGTGGTGCCGAACCTGCTGGCCCTGGCTGAGCGGGGGGATGCGGGGCCGTGGCGGGGGAGCCTGATCAGCGCGGTGCCGTCAGCGCTGGCGCAGGTGCTGGCCGTGCCGGGGACGGCGGCGGAGGCGGCGGTGGCGGCGTTGTGCGGGGAGGCGCTGACCGGGCCGGTGGTCGAGGCGATCAGGGCGGCGGTGCCGGGGGCGCGGATCGAGAACATTTACGGCCCGGCCGAGGCGACGGTGTACGCCACCACCTATGTCGTCCCGCCGGGCAGTTACGCGGCCGCGCCGCCGATCGGCCGCCCGCTGTGGAACACCCGCGTGTACGTGCTGGACGAGAATTTGCAGCTGGTGCCGCCGGGGGTGGCCGGGGAACTGTACATCGCCGGGGCCGGGCTGGCCCGCGGCTACCTGGGGCGGCCCGGGCTGACCGCGGAACGGTTCACCGCCTGCCCGTACGGGGGTGCGGGGGAGCGGATGTACCGGACCGGGGACCTGGCCCGGTGGAACAGCGGCGGCCAGCTGGAATACCTGGGCCGGTCTGATGACCAGGTCAAGCTCCGGGGGTTCCGGATCGAGCTGGGCGAGATCGAGACCGTGCTGGCCGCGCTGCCCGGAGTCGCGCACGCCGCGGCGGTGGTCCAGGAAGACCAGCCCGGCGACAAGCGGCTCGCCGGCGTACGTTGTCCCCGCCCCCGGAATCACGCTCGACCCGGCCGGGCTGCGGGAAGCATGCGGCCGGACCCTGCCCGCCTACATGGTGCCATCCGCGGTGGTGGTGCTGGACGCCCTGCCGCTGAACGCGAACGGGAAACTGGACCGCAAGGCACTGCCCGCCCCCCACTACGCCGTGAGTGCGAGCCGCGCCCCGGCCACCCCCCGCGAACAAGCCCTCTGCGAAGTATTCGCCCAGGTACTGGGCCTGGACCAGGTCGGAGTCGAAGACAACTTCTTCGACCTCGGCGGCCACTCCCTGCTCGCGGCAGTGCTCATCGCCCGGCTGACGCAGCGGCTCGGCGTCAAGATCAGCCTCAGAACCTTCATGGACAACTCCTCCGTCCGCGCCATCGACCAGTACCTAGACCGCCAAGACACCTAACAGGCAGCCGCCGATCAGCAAGAGCCGGCGGACGAGGTGGGCGTGCTAGCGCAGGCGGGTGCGCGGGTGTGGCAGCATTGTGGGCGCCGACAGACGTCGACGCCCAGGCTCATCCATGAGATTGCTCCCGGGGCTTACCCGCGATCTTCGCGCCGCCAGGCGGGACCGGCGAGAAGCCTCCAGTCCTGGTCAGGCTCGCGAACGCCGCCGGTGAGGATTCGCCGTAGCTCGGCGGCCCAGCCCGCCACGGTGCTCTCATCGAATTCGTCGGGGTTGAACAGCACGCCCCCGTATAGCTCGCCGGACGGTTGGTACAGATTCCACACTGTGCCGCTCGGGATGTCGTTTGCAGCCGGCACCGGCCGCTCGATTGCCGCACGGGCGCCCTCGGCGATAGGGAAGGTGAGATCGTCGCCGAGCTGCCCCTGAATGGTGGCGATGATGAACTGTGATGTCCGTAGGTCTTCGCGTGACTTTACGAAGTCGGGAAAGGTCTGCTCGATCACGTTGACCGGGAGCTCGTATGTCATGGCGTCAACGAAAGTCTCCAACGTGGCCATGACAACATCGCGGAAGCTCGCGCAGCCGGCGATGTCGGTGCGGAAGGGCACGCAGTTGAGGAACAGCCCCATGGTGTTCTGGAACTCCAGCTCCGTCCGGCCGGCGGTGAACGCCCGTATCGCCAGGTCGGTGCTGCCGGTGAGCTTCGTGGGCCAGGACGTAGAAGGCCGAGAGCACGACCGTGAACAGCGTGCTGCGGGTAGCCGTGGCAAGAGCGAAGACCCCGTTCAAGAGTTCGGGCTCGATGTCATGGACGTGCATCGAGTAGGGCCTGGAATAGCTCTCCGGGTGCCCGTGGTCATTCGGCATCGTGAATTCACGCGCGCCGTCAAGCTTGCGCTGCCAGTAGGCCGGCGCGCCGTCCTCGGCTGTGCTGGTGGCATTCGCCCGCTGCCAGGCCGCGTACTCGCGGTACTGCCGCATCGGCGGCAGCACGGGCGGGACGCCGGTGCGCCGGGCCGAGTAGAAAGCGCCGAGGTCACGGAAGATGACCTGCATTGACCAGGCATCTGATACCGAGTGGTGCACGGTCAGGAGCAGGGCGCTGTCGCGGTCGTCGAACCGGCACAGCAGCGCCTTCAGCAGCGGTACCTGGCGGGCGCTGATCGAGCCTGCCTCGGCCTCGTGGATCAGTTCCTGGACGCCCAGATCCCTGGACTTGCCGGTGACCGGCGGCAGGTCCCTGACCTCCAGCGGCACCCGGCACGGCGGGAGCACCGCCTGGTACGGCGGGTCAGCGTCCCTGACCACCAGGGTGCGGAGCAGCTCATGCCGGGCGACCACGTCATCGAGCGCGCCTTGCAGCATCGCGAGATCCACCGGACCCGTGACGCGGACTGCGGAGACCGTCATGAACCTGGGGCCGAAGGTTCCGCCGTCGTCTCCCTGGTCGAGCGTGAGGAACCATTCCTGGGTGTAAGACAGCGGGTACCGCTGCCGTTGCCGGTCCGCCGCGAGCGAGGATTCGATCATTTCCGCTGTTCCCTTTGGCTGGTTATTTCCGCGTGTCAGCGATCTGGTCGAGTCGGCGGTCCAATTCACCGACTGTGGGCGCCTTGAACAGGTCTGCCATCGATAGCCGGACGCCGAGGGCGGCGCTGATGCGCCCGGCCAGCACCATCGCCTCGACAGAGCGGCCGCCGAGGTCGAAGAAGTCGCTGCCGGTGCCGCACCGGGCCGCCCCCAGTACCTCGGCGAACAGCTCGCACAAGATTTCCTGGCGGGGCGTGACCGGCGCCTCGTAGGGAACCAGGCCAGACAACTCCGGCACCGGCAGCGCGGCGGCATCGACCGTTCCCGCCGCCGTCACGGGGATCTCATCGACAACCACGATCGCCGCCGGCATGCTGCCGTTCGGCAGCGACTTCCTGGCATAGGCGTGCAGTTCGGGCAGGTCCAGGCCGGGGCCGGACGGCACGACGTAGGCGATCAGGCAGTGGTCATCCTGGCCGGCGCCGTGCTCGATGACCGTGATATCGGCGAGCCCGGGGTACGCCGCCAGTGCCGCCTTGGCTTCACCGATGCTGTCAGGGGTCATCAACGGCTCACCTTCCATCTGCGTATGCGCGCGGGTTAGCGGACCTGTCAGCTCCCCGGCCCGTCCTCACGCTCGCATCACGCGAAAACCACCGCACCTTCCAGCTTGCGCGGCCCAGCGAGGTACCAGAACTCGGCGCAGCGGGTCCGGGAATGCGCGGGCGCAATAGGAGAGATGCGCCGCCCGGGATCAGGTGCCACCGTCGGGAAGGCGGATAGTGCTGGCGGAGCGAGGTGGGCATGGCGAGGCTGAATCCTGGACACGCTGTGAGGTCCATGGTTCCCCGGTCGCGCGACCAGCGGGTGTACCTGCTGGTGTCGCTGATCAACATATACGGGACCGGCCTGATCGTCACTGCGATGACGTTGTATGCGATCCGGGTGGTGCATCTGTCGGCGGAGCGTTCGGGTCTGGCGTTGACGATCGCGGGGCTGGTGGGGTTGCTGGCATCTATGCCGATTGGGCGGCTGGCGGACCGGCGCGGGCCTAGGGGTGTGTTCCGGCTGTCGTTGTCGTTGCAGGCGGTGTCGGCGGCGAGTTATGTGTTCTTCGCGCACAGCTTTGTCAGTTACCTGATTGTCGCGATCGTGGATGGGTCGGCGCTGAGCTCGGCGGCAACGGCGAACGTGGCGCTGCTGCGGCGGGTCGGCGGCCAGGACGCGACGACGTTCCGGTCTCAGGCGAACGCGGTGCTCAGCGCGGGTATCACGCTGGGCATCGCGACGTGCGGGGTGGCGATCCAGGTGAATACGGTGACCGCGTACCGAGCGTTGTTCCTAGGTAACGCGCTGAGCTGCCTGGTCGGGGTGGCGGGGCTGGGCTTGCTGCCGAGGTTCGAGCCGCTGCCGGGCGCGCGTGAGGAGTCGCCGTTTGCCGTGCTGCGGGACCGGCCGTTCCTGGGTTACGCGGTGCTGTCCGGGGCGATGTACATGCAGTATTTCGTGCTGGGCTTGCTGTTGCCGGTGTGGGTGGTGTTCCACACGCATGCGCCGCGGTGGAGCGTGTCGGCGTTCGTGATCATCAACACGGTGATGGTGGTGCTGTTCCAGGTGCGGGTCGGCAAGACGGTGCAGACGATCGGGCAGGGCGGCGTGGCGATCCGCCGGGCCGGGTTGATCTTCCTGGTCAGCTGCTCGGCGATGGGGCTGGCGGCCGGGCTGCCGACGTGGGCCGCGCTGCTGTTGCTGGCTGGTGCTGTGGTACTGCATACGTACGGGGAGCTGTGGCATGCCTCGGCCGTGTACGCGCTTGACTTCGGCCTGGCGCCCCCGCATGCGCAGGGGCAGTACCAGGGCCTGGTCGGCATGAGCAACTTCGCCGGGCAGGCGTTGTCCCCATTGATCCTGGTCGGCCTCGTGCTGAGCGGCGGCCGGCTCGGCTTCGTGCTGCTCGGCCTGTGGTTCGCCCTGCTTAGCCTGGCCGGCCCGGCCGTGGCCCGGTGGGGTGAGCGGACCCGACCGGCCGCGCCGATGGTCGGCGTCGTAGCTGAGGCCGAGCAAGCGGCGGTAGCTGACTGACAAGGCCGTGTGGCATGGCCCATTGGAATGAGGATCATTATGGCCACTCCGTTTCGGTCAGCACCGTCGGGGGGGAGCGTGGCGGGGGGGCTGGGGTGGGATGACGCGGGGCGGGTTGTGCCGGGGTTGACGTTGGCGGAGTTGTTTGAGGCGCAGGCGGTGCGGACTCCGGGTGCTGTGGCGGTGGCGTGCGGTGATGTGGCTTTGTCGTATGCGGTGCTGGGTGAGCTGGCGGGGCGGCTGGCCGGGTACCTGGTGTCGTTGGGGGCGGGTCCGGAGCGGCTGGTCGCGGTGGTGATGGAGAAGTCGGCTGAGGTGTTCGTGGCGTGGCTGGGGGTGGTGATGTCGGGGGCGGCGTTCTTGCCGGTGGATGTGGGGTATCCGGCGGAGCGGGTCGGGTTCATGCTGGCGGATGCGGGGCCGGATCTGGTGGTGACGACGTCGGCTGCGGCGGGGTTGCTGCCGCCGGCGGGGGGCGGGGGGCCGGTGCGGGTGGTGCTGGATGATCCGGTGGTGGCGGGGGTGCTGGCCGGGCGGGGGCCTGGTGGTGTGGGTGTGCCGCGCCGGGCGGGGCTGGGGAATCCGGCGTATGTGATTTACACGTCGGGGTCGACGGGGCGGCCGAAGGGGACGGTGGTGACGCACCGGGGGCTGGCGAGCCTGGCGGGGTCGATGGCGGCGGTGTTCGGGATCGGGCCGGGGTCGCGGGTGCTGCAGCTCAGCTCGCTGGGTTTTGACGCGGCGGTGATGGAGGTGCTGATGGCGTGGCCGGCCGGGGCGGCGCTGGTGGTCCCGGGGCCGGGGCTGCTGGCGGGGGAGGCGCTGGCGGAGGCGCTGACCGGGTTGCGGGTCAGTCATGCGCTGATTGTTCCGTCGGTGCTGGCCAGTGTCCCGGCGGGGCGGGTGGACGGGTTCGGGTGCCTGGTCGTGGGGGGTGAGGCGTGCCCGGATGGGCTGGCGGCGCGGTGGTCGGCGGGGCGGCGGATGTTCAATGCGTACGGGCCGACTGAGGTGACGATTGTCGCGACGCTGGCGGGGCCGTTGTCGGGGCGGGTGGTTCCGCCGATCGGCCGCCCGGTGTGGAATACGCGGGTGCTGGTGCTGGATGAGATGCTGCGGCTGGTGCCGCCGGGGGTGGGCGGGGAGCTGTATGTGGCGGGGGCCGGGCTGGCGCGGGGGTACCTGGGCCGGCCGGGTCTGACGGGGGAGCGGTTCACCGCGTGCCCGTTCGGCGGGCCGGGGGAGCGGATGTACCGGACCGGGGATGTGGCGCGGTGGAACGCGGCGGGTGAGCTGGAGTTCCTGGGCCGCTCTGATGATCAGGTGAAGGTGCGGGGGTTCCGGATCGAGCTGGGCGAGGTCGAATCCGTGCTGGCCGCCCTGCCCGGAGTCGCCCAGGCCGCGGTCGCGGTGCGGGAGGACCGGCCCGGCGACAGGCGGCTGGCCGGGTACGTGGTGCCGGCGGGCGGGGAGGTGCTGGACCCGGCGGGGTTGCGGGAGGCCGCGGCCCGGGTGCTGCCGGGTTACATGGTGCCGGCTGCGGTTGTTGTCCTGGAGGCGCTGCCGCTGACTGCGAGCGGGAAGCTGGACCGGCGGGCGCTGCCGGCGCCGGAGTACGCGGCGGGCGGGGGCCGGGCTCCGGCCACTGCGGTCGAGGAGGCGTTGTGCGAGGTGTTCGCGCGGGTGCTGGGCCTGGACCGGGTGGGGGTGGAGGACGACTTCTTTGACCTGGGCGGGCATTCGCTGCTGGCGACCCGGCTGGTGTCCCGGGTCCGGGTGGTGCTGGGGGTTGAGGTGCCGGTCCGGGCGGTGTTCGAGCACCCGGCCCCGGCGGCGCTGGCGGCGGCGCTGGAGGGTGCGGAGGCGGCCCGGCCGCCGCTGGTCCCGGTGCCGCGGCCGGGGCGGGTGCCGTTGTCGTTCGCCCAGGCGCGGCTGTGGTTCCTGGAGCAGTTCCACGGCCGGGGCACGGCGTATAACCTGCCGTTCGCGTGGCGGCTGTCCGGGCGGCTCGATGCCGGCGCGCTGAGGCAGGCGCTGGGTGACGTGGCGGCCCGGCATGAGTCGCTGCGCACGGTGTTCACTGTCGACGGCGGCGGCCGGCCCTGGCAGCAGGTCATCCCCGCGGGCGAAGCCGCCGTCCCGGTCATCATCACCGCGGCCCGTCCTGGCGAGCTGGCCGGGCTCATCGATGCGGCGGCCCGGCACGAGTTCGACCTGGCCGCGGAGCTGCCCGTCCGGGCGTCGCTGTTCGAGGTGGGCCAGGACGAGCATGTGCTGCTGCTGCTGTGCCATCACATCGCCGCCGACGGCTGGTCGATGCAGGTGCTGCTGTCCGATCTGGCCGCGGCGTACCAGGCCAGGCGGGCGGGGCGGGTGCCGGGGTGGGCGCCGCTGCCGGTGCAGTACGCGGATTACGCGCTGTGGCAGCGGGGCCTGCTCGGGGCGGGCGGCGACGGGGATGATGGCGGGGATGGGGGGGTGCTGGCGGGGCAGATCGAGTACTGGCGGCGGGCGCTGGCCGGGCTGCCGGAGGAGCTGGTCCTGCCGTTCAGCCGGCCGCGGCCGGCGGAGCCGTCCCGGCGCGGGGGCCAGGTCCGGTGGCAGCTGGCCGGCCCGGCCCTGCACGCGGCGCTGGCCGGCCTGGCGCGTGAGCATCAGGCCACCGTGTTCATGGTGCTGCACGCGGGTCTGGCGGTGCTGCTGTCGCGGATGGGGGCGGGGACCGATATCCCGCTGGGCGCGCCGGTGGCGGGGCGGACTGATGAGGCGGTCCATGACCTGGTCGGGTTCTTCGTGAACACGCTGGTGCTGCGCGCGGATTTGTCTGGTGACCCGGGGTTCGGCGAGGTGCTGGGCCGGGTGCGGGAAACGGTGCTGTCGGCGCAGGCCCGCCAGGATGTGCCGTTCGAGCGGCTGGTCGAGGTGCTGAACCCCGCGAGGTCGCCGTCCCGGCACCCGCTGTTCCAGGTCATGATCGCTGACGAGGACGTCGGCGCGGTGGACTGGCGGCTGCCCGGCCTGCACATTGAGGCTGAGCCGGTCCCGGATGTGGC
The DNA here is from genome assembly GCA_963769145.1 of uncultured Actinomycetota bacterium. Taxonomy (GTDB): domain Bacteria; phylum Actinomycetota; class Actinomycetes; order Streptosporangiales; family Streptosporangiaceae; genus Chersky-822. Next base: position 2,333,630 of record CAVYKS010000003.1, on the reverse strand, counting down.
CGCCAGGTTCGACCTGACCCTGGCATTCGCCCAGGGCCGCGACCACCACGGTGCCCCGGCCGGGATCCAGGCCACCCTCGGCTACGCCGCCGACCTGTTCGACCCGGCCGTCATCGAGGCGCTGGCCGGCGCTGACCCGGCTGCTCCGCCAGGCCGTCCGCGATCCCGGCCGCCCGGTCAGCCAGCTCGGCGTGCTGACCGCCGCGGAAGGGTGCCGGCTGCTGCTCGACTGGAACGACACCGCCCGGGAAGTGCCGGGATCCACCCTGCCCGAGTTGTTCGAGCAGCAGGCCGCCCGCACCCCGCACGCCCCCGCCGTGGCCTTCGGCGAGGTCACGCTTTCCTATGCAGAGTTGAACCAGCGGGCCAACCAGCTGGCCCGGCACCTGATCACCCTGGGCGCGGGCCCCGAGCGGCTGATCGCCATCGCCATGCCCCGCTCGGCCGACATGATCGTCGCCCTGCTCGCCGTGCTCAAGTCCGGCGCCGCCTACGTCCCCGTCGACACCGGCTACCCGGCCGACCGCATCGCGTTCATGCTTGCCGACAGCCAGGCGGCTATCGTGCTCACGGCGAGCAGCCTGGCCCCATCCCTGCCGGCAGCGGCAGCCCCTCTCATCCTGGACGACCCCGCGCTCGAGGAAGTGACATCCCGCTACCCCGCCGGCGACCTCTCTGATCCTGAGCGCGGCCGGTCGCTGCGCCCGGCTCACCCGGCGTACGTGATCTACACCTCGGGGTCGACCGGCCGGCCCAAGGGCGTGATCATCACCCATGCGGGCGTGGTGAACTACCTGTCGCGGTGCCGGGAGGCGTACCCGCACCTGGCCGGCCGCAGCCTGCTGATCACTCCGGTATCGTTCGACGCGAGCGTCACCGTGCTGTACGGCTCGCTGCTGTCGGGCGGCCAGCTGTGCCTAGGCGCGCTGGATGATGATGAGCTGCCGGCGCTGGCCGCCAGGGGCGGTTTCACCTTCCTCAAGGTGACGCCCAGTCACCTCCCGCTGCTCGCCCGGCTGCCCGCGAGCTGCGTTCCTACCGGCCAGCTGATGGTCTGCGGAGAGGCGGCGCCCGCGGCGTTGCTGCGCGAATGGCGCCAGCGGCATCCCGGTCTCGCCTTCGTCAACTCCTACGGGCCGACCGAGATCACGACAAGCTGCCTCGACTACCAGATGAGCCCGGGTGACCCGGTCCCGGACCTGGTCGTGCCGGTCGGCCGGCCGGCCTGGAACACGCGGGTATTCGTGCTGGACGGTTCGCTGGGGCTGGTGCCACCGGGGGTGGCCGGAGAACTGTACGTGGCGGGGGCCGGGCTGGCGCGCGGGTACCTGGGGCGGCCGGGGCTGACGGGGGAGCGGTTCGTGGCGTGCCCGTTCGGGGGGCGGGGGGAGCGGATGTACCGGACCGGAGATCTGGCCCGGTGGAACAGCCACGGCCAGGTCGAGTACCTGGGCCGGGCCGATGATCAGGTGAAGATCCGCGGGTTCCGGGTTGAGCTGGGCGAGGTGGAGAAGGTTCTGGCCGGGCTGGATGGGGTGGGCCAGGCGGCGGTAGCGGTGCGGGAGGACCGGCCGGGGGACAAGCGGCTGGCCGGGTACGTGGTCCCGGCCGCCGGGACCATGCTGGACCCGGCGGGGCTGCGGGAGGCCGCGGCCCGGGTGCTGCCCGGGTACATGGTGCCGGCCGTGATCACGGTGCTGAAGGCGCTGCCGCTCAGCCCGAACGGGAAGCTGGACCGGCGGGCGCTGCCGGCCCCGGAGTACGCGGCGGGCGGGGGCCGGGCCCCGGCCACTCCCCAGGAGAAGGCGTTGTGCGAGGTGTTCGCGCAGGTGCTGGGCCTGGGCCAGGTAGGGGTGGAGGACAATTTCTTTGATCTGGGCGGGCATTCGCTGCTGGCGACCCGGCTGGTCTCGCGGATCCGGGTGGCGCTGGGGGCGGAGCTGCCGGTCCGGGCGGTGTTCGAGCACCCGACGGCGGCGGCGCTGGCCAGGGCGCTGGACGACGCGGAGGCGGCTAGGCCGCCGCTGGTCCCGGTACCGCGGCCGGGGCGGGTGCCGTTGTCGTTCGCGCAACAGCGCCTGTGGTTCCTGGAGCAGTTCCACGGGCCGGGCACGGTGTATAACCTGCCGCTGGCGTGGCGGCTGACCGGGCCGCTCGATTCCGGCGCGCTACGAGAGGCGCTGGGTGACGTGGTCGCCCGGCACGAGTCGCTGCGCACGGTGTTCGCGGTTGCGGACGGGCAGCCCTGCCTTGAGGTGATCCCGGCCGGGCAGGCCAGGGCGCGGGTCGCGGCGGAGTTCACGATCGTGGCGGCGCGGCGCGGTGAGCTGGCGGGGCTGGTCGCGGCCGCGGCCGGGCACGTGTTCGACCTGGCTGGCGAGCTGCCCTTCCGCGCATCGCTGATCACCCTCACCGGTCGGGAGCACGTGCTGGTGCTGCTGTGCCACCACACCGCCAGCGACGGCTGGTCGCTGCAAGTGCTGCTATCCGATCTGGCCAGCGCGTACCAGGCACGCCGCGACGGCCGGGCGCCAGGCTGGGTGCTGCTGCCGGTGCAGTACGCGGACTACGCGCTGTGGCAGCGGGACCTGCTCGGCGGCGCGGATGGCGACGGCGGGGTGCTGGCCGGGCAGGTGCAGTACTGGCGGCGGGCGCTGGCCGGGCTGCCCGATGAGCTGGCGCTGCCGTTCGACCGGCCGCGCCCGGCGCAGCCCTCCCGGCGTGGCGTCCTGATGCTGTGGCGGCTGGCGGACGCCCGCTTGCACGCCGCGCTGGCTGGACCTGGCCCGTGAGCACCAGGCCACCATTTTCATGGTGCTGCACGCGGGCCTGGCCGCGCTGCTGTCGCGGATGGGCGCCGGGACCGATATCCCGCTCGGTGCCCCGGTGGCGGGGCGGACCGACGAGGCGGTGCACGACTTGATCGGGTACTTCGTCAACACGATGGTGCTGCGCGCGGACCTGTCCGGCGACCCGGGGTTCGGCGAGCTGCTCGGCCGGGTCCGGGAGATGGTGCTGTCGGCACAGGCCCGTCAGGACCTTCCGTTCGAGCGGCTGGTCGAGGTGATGAACCCCGCGAGGTCGCCGTCCCGGCACCCGCTGTTCCAGGTCATGATCGGCGAGGAGCTCATCCCCGACGAATGGCAGCTGCCCGGGTTGCGGGTCCGGGCTGAGCCGGTACCCGCCGTTACCGCGAGGTTCGACCTTGTCCTGGGATTCCGGCAGCGCCATGGTGAGGGTGGTGTCCCGGCTGGGATCGATGCTTCTTTTGAGTTTGCGACTGACTTGTTCGATGACGGGACGGTGCGAGGGCTGGCGGGGCGGCTGACCCGGCTGCTGCGCCAGGCTGCTGGTGATCCGGGGCAGCGGATCAGCGGGCTGGGGGTGCTCTCCGGGGCGGAGCGGCGCAGGCTGCTGCGGGGGTGGAATGATACGGCCCGGCCGGTGCCGGCGGTGACGTTGCACGGGTTGTTCGAGGCCCGGACGGCCCGGGTCCCGGACGCCCCGGCGGTGGTTTGCGGCGGGGTGACGGTTTCTTATGGTGAGCTGAATGCGGGGGCTAACCGGCTGGCGCGGCGGCTGGTCGCGCTGGGGGCGGGCCCGGGGCGGCTGGCCGCGATCGCGATGCCGCGTTCTGCGGACATGATCACCGCGGTGCTGGCGGTGCTGAAGTCCGGTGCGGGATACCTGCCGGTGGATCCTGGTTACCCGGCGGAGCGGATCGGGTTCATGCTTGCTGAGTCTGCGCCGGTGGTGGTGCTGACGACGGCGGGGGTGGCTGGGGGGTTGCCGGGCGGGCTGCCGGTGCTGGTGCTGGATGACCCGGCGGCGGGGCTGGCGGGGCCGGGCGGGGAGGGCCTGCCGGGCGGGGGGAATCTGCCGGTGAGTGCGGGGCCGGGGGATGTGGCGTATGTGGTCTATACGTCGGGGTCGACGGGGCGGCCGAAGGGGGTGGTGGTCGAGCACGGGGGGGTGGTGTCGCTGGCGTGCTGGGCGGCGGCGGTGTTCGGGGGCGAGCTGTCGCGGGTGCTGGCGTCGACGTCTTTGAGTTTTGATGTGTCGGTGTTCGAGATGTTCGGGACGCTGGCGGCGGGCGGGTGCCTGGAGGTGGTGCCGAACCTGCTGGCCCTGGCTGAGCGGGGGGATGCGGGGCCGTGGCGGGGGAGCCTGATCAGCGCGGTGCCGTCGGCGCTGGCGCAGGTGCTGGCCGCGCCGGGGGTGCGGGCCCGTGCGCAGGTGGTGGCGTTGTGCGGGGAGGCGCTGACCGGGCCGGTAGTGGAGGCGATCAGGGCGGCGGTTCCGGGGGCGCGGATTGAGAATATTTACGGCCCGGCCGAGGCGACGGTGTATGCCACCACCTATGTCGTCCCCGGCGACAGTGAGGTGTCGGCTGCGCCGCCGGTCGGCCGCCCGCTGTGGAATACCCGGGTGTACGTGCTGGACGGGGGGCTGGGTCTGGTGCCGCCGGGGGTGGGCGGGGAGCTGTATATCGCGGGGGGTGGTTTGGCGCGGGGGTACCTGGGGCGTCCGGGTTTGACGGCGGAGCGGTTCGTGGCGTGCCCGTTCGGGGCTGGGGGGGAGCGGATGTACCGGACCGGGGATCTGGCCCGGTGGAACGCGGCGGGTGAGCTGGAGTACCTGGGGCGGTCTGATGATCAGGTGAAGCTGCGGGGGTTCCGGATTGAGCTGGGCGAGGTGGAGGCGGTGCTGGCGGGGCTGCCGGGGGTGGGGCAGGCGGCGGTGGCGGTGCGGGAGGATCAGCCCGGGGACAGGCGGCTGGCGGGGTACGTGGTGCCGGCCGGGGGGGCGGTGCTGGACCCGAGGGTGCTGCGGGAGGCGTGCGGGCGGACCTTGCCCGGGTACATGGTGCCGTCCGCGGTCACCGTGCTGGAGCGGCTGCCGCTGAGCGCGAACGGGAAGCTGGACCGGCGGGCGCTGCCGGCCCCGGAATACGCGGCGACCGCGAGCCGGCTCCCGGCTACCGCCCGGGAGCAGGCGCTGTGCGAGGTGTTCGCGCAGGTGCTGGGCCTGGACCAGGTCGGGGTCGAGGACAGCTTCTTCGACCTAGGCGGGCATTCCCTGCTCGCGGCTGTGCTCGTCGCCCGGCTGGTCCAGCGGCTCGGCGTGAAGATCAGCCTGAAAACCTTCATGACCAACTCCACCGCCCGCGCCATCGAGGAGTACCTGAACCGCCACGACACCTAACAGGCAGCCGCCGAGCAACTGTGAAGGTGCGGTGTTTTTTGCGTCATGCGAGCGTGATCACGCGGCCGGTAGCCAGCAGATCCGCTAATCCGCGAAAGGAATGGCAGAAATGACGGAATCCTCGCTCGCGCTGGACCAGGAATCGAAGCGGTACCCGCTGTCTTTCACCCAGGAATGGTTCGTGACGCTCGACCAGGGGGACGACGGCGGAACGTTCGGCCCCAGGTTCTTGATGGTCCGTGTATTGCGCGTGACCGGTCCGGTGGATCTGGCCGTGCTCCAGGGCGCGCTCGACGACGTGGTCGCCCGCCATGAGCTGCTCCGCACCCTGGTGGTCAGGGACGCCGACCCGCCGTATCAGATGGTGCTCCCGCCGTGCCAGGTGCCGCTGGAGGTCAGGGACCTGCCGCCGGTCACCGGGAAGTCCAGAGACCTGGTCGTCCAGGAGCTGATCCTCGAGGCCGAGGCGGGCACGATCAGCGCCCGCGAAGTACCGCTGATGAAAATGCTGCTGTGCAGGTTCGATGACCGCGACAGCGCCCTATTCCTGACCGTGCACCACTCGGTATCGGATGCCTGGTCAATGCAGGTCATCCTGCGCGACCTCGGCGCTTTCTACACGGCCCGGCGCACTGGCGTCGCGCCGGAACTGCCGCCGATGCGGCAGTATCGCGAGTACGCGGCCTGGCAGCGGGCCAATGCCACCAGCACAGCCGAGGACGGCGCGCCGGCCTACTGGCAGCACAAGCTTGACGGCGCGCGTGAATTCACGATGCCGAATGACCACGGGCATCCCGACAGCTATTCCAGGCCCTACTCACTGCACTTCTACGCGATCGACGCTGACGTAGCGGTCGCCGCTAAAGCTCTCGCCACGGCTACCCGCAGCACGCTGTTCACGATCCTGCTCTCGGCCTTCTACGTCCTGGCCCACGAGCTCACCGGCAGCACCGACCTGGCGATACGGGCGTTCACCGCCGGCCGGACGGAGCTGGAGTTCCATAACACCATGGGGCTGTTCCTCAACTGCGTGCCCTATCGTACCGACATCGCCGGCTGCGCGAGCTTCCGCGATGTCGTCGCGCACACGTGGGAGACTTTCGTTGACGCCATGGCGTACGAGCTCCCGGTCAACGTGATCGAGCAGACATTTCCCGACTTTATTAAGTCACGCGAAGACCTGCGCACGTCACAGTTCATCATCTCAGATACGCAGGGGCAGTCCAGCGAGGATCCTCCCCTCCCCATCGCCGAGGGCGCCCGTGTGGTAAGTGAGCGGCTGTTGCAGGGGCCAGCGCATCACGACATCCCGAGCGGCACGGTGTGGAATCTGTCCGATGAACTGTCCGGCGAGCTATCCGGAGGCGTTCACTTCAACCTCGACGAATTCGATGAGAGCACCGTGCAGGGCTGGGTCGCCGGGCTGCGGCGAACCCTGACCGGCGGCGTCCGCGAGCCTGACCAGGACTGGAGGCTGCTCGCCGATCGCACTTCACGTCGCGGCGTCGCGTCGTGACGTCCCAGCCGGCGCCGGCGCCGCCCGCAGCCTGGCCGGCGGCCGGGGTCTGGCACCGGGTCCCGCTTCCTGGGACGACGTGGAGCGTGTGGCGGGATGTGGCCCTGCGCAGCGCTGGCTTCCCCGCGGACATGGTGCTGGCCATCTGCGATGAGCCGCTCGCGCGCAGTGCGGACCTAGCCGGGGCGGACCTAGCCGGGCGGCTGACGAATGACACGGTGTATGACGATGCTGTCGGGCGGCTGTCCCGCGCTATCGCCGCTACCGTCGCCGATCCTGGCTTCCGGGAGGCGCTTACCTGGCAGAACCCCGTGCTGGCGCAGTTTCTGCAGGACGTTGGCGTGGGTGCGGCGCGGCGGGCTAAGGACCGCGCGCGGGAGTTGGTGGTCGCGAGCTATCTGCAGCGGTACTGCCTGAAGAACGACATGATCGGCACATGCGGGCCGGTCGGCTGGGCGTCCGCCGGGCCGGGCCGGGCTGGCCTGGTGGTGGTGCCGGGGGAGCAGCTGATAGCGCGCAGGACTACTTATTTCGAGGTGTGGGCCATCGACAAGGTGGCGGCGGCGGTCGCGGGGCCGGGGCGGGCGGCCGGGTGGCTGCGGCCGCGGCGGGCCCGGTCGGTGTTCCTGGCCGGGAGCGTGCTGCACCGCCCGCACCGCCAGCCCGTCACCCTGACCGACCCTGAACTGGCGATCCTGGGGGCGTGTGATGGCAGCCGGACGATCACCGAGGTGCTGGACGGCGCCGGGGCGCCCGGTGCCCGCCCGCTGCTGACCCGGCTGGCCGGGCTGGGCGCGGTGCGGCTGGACCTGGAGGGCCCGGCGGATGCGTGGCCCGAGCGGCTGCTGCGGGACAAGCTCGAGCTGATCGCTGACCCGGCGGCCAGGGCGGCGGCGCTGGCGCCGGTGGATGAGATGATCAGGGCCCGGGACGCGGTGACTGCCGCGGCCGGGGACCCGGAAAGGCTGCAGCAGGCGCTAGCGAACCTGGCCGGGACGTTCGAGCAGGTCACCGGTGCGGCGTCGACTCGCAGGGCCGGGGCGAACTACGCCGGCCGGACGCTGGTCTACCAAGATGCGGTCCGGGATGTGCGGGTGGAGCTGGGTCAGGCGGTGACCCGGGCGCTGGCCGCGCCGCTGGGCCTGGTGCTGGACAGCGCCCGCTGGCTGGTCAACGACATCACCGACAAGTACCGCGTGCTCTTCGCAGACCTGGTTGACCGCGAAAGCGCCCGGACCGGCGGAGCGCCCGTGCCACTCTTGCGGCTGCTCACGATGGCATCCCCCTACCTCAGCTACAGCGGCCGGGGGACGAGCGAGCTCGGCACCGCAGGCATGGCCGAGTTGCAGGGGCGCTGGGAGCAGGTGCTCGGGCCGCCGTCATCGGCCCGCAGGCACCAGGTCAGCGCGGAGGAGATCAGCGCGAGGGCCGCGGAGTGCTTCCCCGGCCGCCCGGTCGCCTGGACCGGCGCCCGGCAGCATTCACCGGACATCATGATCGCCGCGGCCTCTCCCGGCGAGGTGGAGCGCGGCAACTTCCTGCTCGTCCTCGGCGAAATACACCTCGCCAGAAACACGCTGGACCAGCGGTGCTTCGTCCAGCAGCACCCCGACCCGGCCCGGCTCATCGCCGCCGAGCAGGCCGACCGCGGCCCGCGGCGGATCGTCCCCATCGAGGCAAAAGACCACCCGAACGTGACATCCCGCACCAGCCCGCCCTCAGCCCTGCTGGGGCCAGGTCAGCTCTACTGGTCCTCCGCCCTCATCGACTCGCTTGACCCCCCGGAATCGGACACCGTCATGCCCGGTGCCGCGATGACCGTCGCCCGCCGGGGCGGCGAACTGGTGGTCCGGCTCCTGCCGTCCGGTACCGAACTGGACTTCTTCGAGGTCATCGGAGACGCGATGATGGGAGTCGTTGTCAATGCGTTCGAGCCGCTGGCTCCGGCCGCGCACCGGCCGCGGGTCACGATCGACCGGTTCGTGCTGAGCCGGGAGCAGTGGACCTTCCAGGTCGCGGACTCGGGCTGGGCGTTCGCCAAGGACGAGCGGGAACGGTACTGCCTCGCGCGGCGGTGGCGGCGCGATCATCAGCTGCCCGAGCGGGTGTTCTACCGGGTTCCGGTCGAGCTCAAGCCCGCGGCCGCTGATTTCCGCAGCATCGTCCTGGTCAACCTGCTCGCCAAGCACATCCGCCAGACCCGGGCCGCCGGGCACGCCCAGTACACCATCACCGAGATGCTCCCCGACCTGGGCCAGCTCTGGCTCGCCGACCACCAGGACCGCCGCTACAGCTCCGAGCTGAGGTTCGTCGCCTACGACAGCATGACCGAGGAACACCCGCCACGAGATCGGAGCGGATTCTGAAATGCGGCCGAGTCGTTCCTTTGCCCGGTTATTTCCGCGTGTCAGCGATCTGGTCGAGTCGGCGGTCCAATTCACCGACTGTGGGCGCCTTGAACAGGTCTGCCATCGATAGCCGGACGCCGAGGGCGGCGCTGATGCGCCCGGCCAGCACCATCGCCTCGACAGAGCGGCCGCCGAGGTCGAAGAAGTCGCTGCCGGTGCCGCACCGGGCCGCCCCCAGTACCTCGGCGAACAGCTCGCACAAGATTTCCTGGCGGGGCGTGACCGGCGCCTCGTAGGGAACCAGGCCAGACAACTCCGGCACCGGCAGCGCGGCGGCATCGACCGTTCCCGCCGCCGTCACGGGGATCTCATCGACAACCACGATCGCCGCCGGCATGCTGCCGTTCGGCAGCGACTTCCTGGCATAGGCGTGCAGTTCGGGCAGGTCCAGGCCGGGGCCGGACGGCACGACGTAGGCGATCAGGCAGTGGTCATCCTGGCCGGCGCCGTGCTCGATGACCGTGATATCGGCGAGCCCGGGGTACGCCGCCAGTGCCGCCTTGGCTTCACCGATGCTGTCAGGGGTCATCAACGGCTCACCTTCCATCTGCGTATGCGCGCGGGTTAGCGGACCTGTCAGCTCCCCGGCCCGTCCTCACGCTCGCATCACGCGAAAACCACCGCACCTTCCAGCTTGCGCGGCCCAGCGGGAGCGAGTGTGCTCGGCGCGCCTGAGCGTAACGGTTCGTGCGCAATGTTGAAGGTGTGGGTGTGCGGCCCGATTTGCGAGGCTGCCGTTCGGGAGCCTCGATGCGCCGGCATGCGCGGACCTCTCGGGCGGCGTCCGCTGCGGATTGCCTCGGAAAGTCATGCGCGTGTGGCATGGCCCATTGGAATGAGGATCATTATGGCCACTCCGTTTCGGTCAGCACCGTCGGGGGGGAGCGTGGCGGGGGGGCTGGGGTGGGATGACGCGGGGCGGGTTGTGCCGGGGTTGACGTTGGCGGAGTTGTTTGAGGCGCAGGCGGTGCGGACTCCGGGTGCTGTGGCGGTGGCGTGCGGTGATGTGGCTTTGTCGTATGCGGTGCTGGGTGAGCTGGCGGGGCGGCTGGCCGGGTACCTGGTGTCGTTGGGGGCGGGTCCGGAGCGGCTGGTCGCGGTGGTGATGGAGAAGTCGGCTGAGGTGTTCGTGGCGTGGCTGGGGGTGGTGATGTCGGGGGCGGCGTTCTTGCCGGTGGATGTGGGGTATCCGGCGGAGCGGGTCGGGTTCATGCTGGCGGATGCGGGGCCGGATCTGGTGGTGACGACGTCGGCTGCGGCGGGGTTGCTGCCGCCGGCGGGGGGCGGGGGGCCGGTGCGGGTGGTGCTGGATGATCCGGTGGTGGCGGGGGTGCTGGCCGGGCGGGGGCCTGGTGGTGTGGGTGTGCCGCGCCGGGCGGGGCTGGGGAATCCGGCGTATGTGATTTACACGTCGGGGTCGACGGGGCGGCCGAAGGGGACGGTGGTGACGCACCGGGGGCTGGCGAGCCTGGCGGGGTCGATGGCGGCGGTGTTCGGGATCGGGCCGGGGTCGCGGGTGCTGCAGCTCAGCTCGCTGGGTTTTGACGCGGCGGTGATGGAGGTGCTGATGGCGTGGCCGGCCGGGGCGGCGCTGGTGGTCCCGGGGCCGGGGCTGCTGGCGGGGGAGGCGCTGGCGGAGGCGCTGACCGGGTTGCGGGTCAGTCATGCGCTGATTGTTCCGTCGGTGCTGGCCAGTGTCCCGGCGGGGCGGGTGGACGGGTTCGGGTGCCTGGTCGTGGGGGGTGAGGCGTGCCCGGATGGGCTGGCGGCGCGGTGGTCGGCGGGGCGGCGGATGTTCAATGCGTACGGGCCGACTGAGGTGACGATTGTCGCGACGCTGGCGGGGCCGTTGTCGGGGCGGGTGGTTCCGCCGATCGGCCGCCCGGTGTGGAATACGCGGGTGCTGGTGCTGGATGAGATGCTGCGGCTGGTGCCGCCGGGGGTGGGCGGGGAGCTGTATGTGGCGGGGGCCGGGCTGGCGCGGGGGTACCTGGGCCGGCCGGGTCTGACGGGGGAGCGGTTCACCGCGTGCCCGTTCGGCGGGCCGGGGGAGCGGATGTACCGGACCGGGGATGTGGCGCGGTGGAACGCGGCGGGTGAGCTGGAGTTCCTGGGCCGCTCTGATGATCAGGTGAAGGTGCGGGGGTTCCGGATCGAGCTGGGCGAGGTCGAATCCGTCCTGGCCGCCCTGCCCGGAGTCGCCCAGGCCGCGGTCGCGGTGCGGGAGGACCGGCCCGGCGACAGGCGGCTAGCCGCATACGTCGTCCCCGCCGCCGGAACCGCGCTGGACCGGGCCGGGCTGCGGGAGGCGTGCGGGCGGGTGCTGCCGGGATACATGGTGCCGGCTGCGGTCGTTGTCCTGGACGCGCTGCCGCTGACTGCGAGCGGGAAGCTGGACCGGCGGGCGCTGCCCGCCCCGGAATACGCTGCCCCGGCGGGCGGGCGGGCTCCGGCCACTGCGGTCGAGGAGGCGTTGTGCGAGGTGTTCGCGCGGGTGCTGGGCCTGGACCGGGTGGGGGTGGAGGACGACTTCTTTGACCTGGGCGGGCATTCGCTGCTGGCGACCCGGCTGGTGTCCCGGGTCCGGGTGGTGCTGGGGGTTGAGGTGCCGGTCCGGGCGGTGTTCGAGCACCCGGCCCCGGCGGCGCTGGCGGCGGCGCTGGAGGGTGCGGAGGCGGCCCGGCCGCCGCTGGTCCCGGTGCCGCGGCCGGGGCGGGTGCCGTTGTCGTTCGCCCAGGCGCGGCTGTGGTTCCTGGAGCAGTTCCACGGCCGGGGCACGGCGTATAACCTGCCGTTCGCGTGGCGGCTGTCCGGGCGGCTCGATGCCGGCGCGCTGAGGCAGGCGCTGGGTGACGTGGCGGCCCGGCATGAGTCGCTGCGCACGGTGTTCACTGTCGACGGCGGCGGCAGGCCCTGGCAGCAGGTCATCCCCGCGGGCGAAGCCGCCGTCCCGGTCATCATCACCGCGGCCCGTCCTGGCGAGCTGGCCGGGCTCATCGATGCGGCGGCCCGGCACGAGTTCGACCTGGCCGCGGAGCTGCCCGTCCGGGCGTCGCTGTTCGAGGTGGGCCAGGACGAGCATGTGCTGCTGCTGCTGTGCCATCACATCGCCGCCGACGGCTGGTCGATGCAGGTGCTGCTGTCCGATCTGGCCGCGGCGTACCAGGCCAGGCGGGCGGGGCGGGTGCCGGGGTGGGCGCCGCTGCCGGTGCAGTACGCGGATTACGCGCTGTGGCAGCGGGGCCTGCTCGGGGCGGGCGGCGACGGGGATGATGGCGGGGATGGGGGGGTGCTGGCGGGGCAGATCGAGTACTGGCGGCGGGCGCTGGCCGGGCTGCCGGAGGAGCTGGTCCTGCCGTTCGGCCGGCCGCGGCCGGCGGAGCCGTCCCGGCGCGGGGGCCAGGTCCGGTGGCAGCTGGCCGGCCCGGCCCTGCACGCGGCGCTGGCCGGCCTGGCGCGTGAGCATCAGGCCACCGTGTTCATGGTGCTGCACGCGGGTCTGGCGGTGCTGCTGTCGCGGATGGGGGCGGGGACCGATATCCCGCTGGGCGCGCCGGTGGCGGGGCGGACTGATGAGGCGGTCCATGACCTGGTCGGGTTCTTCGTGAACACGCTGGTGCTGCGCGCGGATTTGTCTGGTGACCCGGGGTTCGGCGAGGTGCTGGGCCGGGTGCGGGAAACGGTGCTGTCGGCGCAGGCCCGCCAGGATGTGCCGTTCGAGCGGCTGGTCGAGGTGCTGAACCCCGCGAGGTCGCCGTCCCGGCACCCGCTGTTCCAGGTCATGATCGCTGACGAGGACGTCGGCGCGGTGGACTGGCGGCTGCCCGGCCTGCACATTGAGGCTGAGCCGGTCCCGGATGTGGCCGCCAGGTTCGACCTGACCCTGGCATTCGCCCAGGGCCGCGACCACCACGGTGCCCCGGCCGGGATCCAGGCCACCCTCGGCTACGCCGCCGACCTGTTCGACCCGGCCGTCATCGAGGCGCTGGCCGGCGCTGACCCGGCTGCTCCGCCAGGCCGTCCGCGATCCCGGCCGCCCGGTCAGCCAGCTCGGCGTGCTGACCGCCGCGGAAGGGTGCCGGCTGCTGCTCGACTGGAACGACACCGCCCGGGAAGTGCCGGGATCCACCCTGCCCGAGTTGTTCGAGCAGCAGGCCGCCCGCACCCCGCACGCCCCCGCCGTGGCCTTCGGCGAGGTCACGCTTTCCTATGCAGAGTTGAACCAGCGGGCCAACCAGCTGGCCCGGCACCTGATCACCCTGGGCGCGGGCCCCGAGCGGCTGATCGCGATCGTGATGCCGCGTTCTGCTGAGGTGGTCGTGGCGATGCTGGCGGTGCTGAAGTCGGGTGCTGCTTATGTTCCGGTTGATCCGGGCTTGCCGGCGGGCCGGATCGCGTTCATGCTCGGTGACGCGGGGGCGGCGATTGTGCTGACGGCGGGCGGCGTGGCTGGTTCGCTGCCGGGAGCGGCGGCCCCGGTTGTGCTGGATGATCCGGCGGTCGGGGAGGTGATCTCCCGCTATCCGGCCGGCGACGTCTCTGATCCTGAGCGCGGCCGGCCGCTGGCCCCGGCGCATCCGGCGTACGTGATCTACACCTCGGGGTCGACCGGCCGGCCCAAGGGCGTGATCGTCGCCCATGCGAGCCTGGTGAACTACCTGTCGCGGTGCCGGGAGGCGTACCCGCACCTGGCTGGCCGCACGCTGCTGGTTTCGCCGGTGTCGTTCGACCTGAGCGTCACCGGGCTGTACGGGTGCCTGCTGTCCGGCGGCGAGGTGTGCCTGGGCGACCTGGATGAGGATCTGCCCGCGCTGGCGGCCGGGGGCGGTTTCAGTTTCATGAAGGCGACGCCCAGTCACCTCCCGCTGCTGGCCGGGCTGCCCGCGAGCTGCGTGCCCACTGGGCTGCTGATGCTGGGCGGGGAGGCGGTACCGGCCGGGGTGCTGCGCGAGTGGCGGCGGCGGCATCCTGGTTTGGCGCTGGTCAACCACTACGGGCCGACCGAGGCGACGGTGGGCTGCCTGGATTACCAGATCAGCCCGGGCGACCCGGTCCCGGACCTGGTCGTGCCGGTCGGCCGTCCGATGTGGAACACCCGGGTGTTCGTGCTGGACAAGAATTTGCAGCTGGTGCCGCCGGGGGTGGCGGGGGAGCTGTACGTGGCGGGGGCTGGCCTGGCCCGCGGCTACCTGGGGCGGCCGGGTTTGACGGCGGAGCGGTTCGTGGCGTGCCCGTTCGATGATGCTGGCGGCACGGGCGGGCGGATGTACCGGACCGGGGACCTGGCCCGGTGGAACAGCGAAGGCCAGCTTGAGTACCTGGGACGCTCCGATGATCAGGTGAAGATCCGCGGGTTCCGGATCGAGCTGGGCGAGGTCGAGGCGGTGCTGGCCGGGCTGCCGGGGGTGGCGCAGGTGGCGGTGGCGGTGCGGGAGGACCAGCCCGGCGATAAGCGGCTGGCCGGATACGTGGTGCCGGCGGCCGGGACCGTGCTGGACCCGGCGGGGCTGCGGGAGGCGTGCGCCCGGGTGCTGCCCGGGTACATGGTGCCGTCCGCGGTCGTCATCTTGGACCGGCTGCCGCTGAACGCGAACCTGAAGCTGGACCGGCGGGCGCTGCCGGCGCCGGAGTACGCGGCGGGCCGGGGCCGCGCTGCGGCCACCCCGGGGGAGCAGGCGCTGTGCGAGGTGTTCGCGCAGGTGCTGGGCCTGGACCGGGTCGGGGTCGAGGACAGCTTCTTCGACCTGGGCGGGCATTCGCTGCTGGCGACCCGGCTGGTGTCGCGGATCCGGGTGGTGCTGGGCGCCGAGGTGCCGGTCCGGGCGGTGTTCGAGCACCCGGCCCCGGCGCTGCTGGCCGCTGTGGTGGAGGGGGCGGAGGCGGCCCGGCCGCCGCTGGTCCCGGTGCCGCGGCCGGGGCGGGTGCCGTTGTCGTTCGCGCAGGCGCGGCTGTGGTTCCTGGAGCAGTTCTACGGGCCGGCCGCGGTGTATAACCTGCCGCTGGCGTGGCGGCTGACCGGCCCGCTCGACGTCGGCGCGCTGGCCGACGCGATGGGTGACGTGGTCGCCCGGCACGAATCACTGCGCACGATCTTCTCCGTCGACAGCGGGCAGCCGTACCAGCACGTGATCCCAGCCGGGCAGGCCAGGGCGCAGATCGCGGCGGAGTTCACGGTGACGGCGCTGCGGCGCGGTGAGCTGGCCGGGCTGGTCGCGGCGGCGGCGGGGTACGTGTTCGACCTGGCCGGGGAGCTGCCTATCCGGGCCTGGCTGTTCACCGTGAGCCGGGATGAGCACGTGCTGGTGCTGCTGTGCCACCACACAGCCGCCGACGGCTGGTCGATGCAGGTGCTGATGGAGGACCTGGCCGCGGCGTACCAGGCGCGCCGGGAGGGCCGGGTGCCGGGGTGGGCGCCGCTGCCGGTGCAGTACGCGGATTACGCGCTGTGGCAGCGGGGCCTGCTCGGGGCGGGCGGCGACGGGGATGATGGCGGGGATGGGGGGGTGCTGGCGGGGCAGATCGAGTACTGGCGGCGGGCGCTGGCCGGGCTGCCGGAGGAGCTGGTCCTGCCGTTCAGCCGGCCGCGGCCGGCGGAGCCGTCCCGGCGCGGGGGCCAGGTCCGGTGGCAGCTGGCAGGCCCGGCCCTGCACGCGGCGCTGGCCGGCCTGGCGCGTGAGCATCAGGCCACCGTGTTCATGGTGCTGCACGCGGGTCTGGCGGTGCTGCTGTCGCGGATGGGGGCGGGGACCGATATCCCGCTGGGCGCGCCGGTGGCGGGGCGGACTGATGAGGCGGTCCATGACCTGGTCGGGTTCTTCGTGAACACGCTGGTGCTGCGCGCGGATTTGTCTGGTGACCCGGGGTTCGGCGAGGTGCTGGGCCGGGTCCGGGAGACGGTGCTGTCGGCGCAGGCCCGCCAGGATGTGCCGTTCGAGCGGCTGGTCGAGGTGCTGAACCCCGCGAGGTCGCCGTCCCGGCACCCGCTGTTCCAGGTCATGATCGGCGAGGAGCTCATCCCCGACGAATGGCAGCTGCCCGGGTTGCGGGTCCGGGCGGAGCCGGTACCGGCCGTTACCGCCAGGTTCGACCTGACTCTGGGAGTCCGCGAGCAGCGTGGTGACGGCGGTGTCCCGGCCGGGATCGAGGCGTCCTTCGAGTACGCCTCGGACTTGTTTGATGAGGGGACCGTGCGGGCGCTGGCGGGGCGGCTGACCCGGCTGCTGCGCCAGGCCGCCCGCGATCCCGGACGCCGGGTCAGCCAGCTCGCCGTGCTGACCGCGACTGAGCGGCGCAGGCTGCTGCGGGAGTGGAATGATACGGCCCGGCCGGTGCCGGCGGTGACGTTGCACGGGTTGTTCGAGGCCGCAGACGGCCCGGGTCCCGGACGCCCCGGCGGTGGTTTGCGGCGGGGTGACGGTTTCTTATGGTGAGCTGAATGCGGGGGCTAACCGGCTGGCGCGGCGGCTGGTCGCGCTGGGGGCGGGCCCGGGGCGGCTGGCCGCGATCGCGATGCCGCGTTCTGCGGACATGATCACCGCGGTGCTGGCGGTGCTGAAGTCCGGTGCGGGATACCTGCCGGTGGATCCTGGTTACCCGGCGGAGCGGATCGGGTTCATGCTTGCTGAGTCTGCGCCGGTGGTGGTGCTGACGACGGCGGGGGTGGCTGGGGGGTTGCCGGGCGGGCTGCCGGTGCTGGTGCTGGATGACCCGGCGGCGGGGCTGGCGGGGCCGGGCGGGGAGGGCCTGCCGGGCGGGGGGAATCTGCCGGTGAGTGCGGGGCCGGGGGATGTGGCGTATGTGGTCTATACGTCGGGGTCGACGGGGCGGCCGAAGGGGGTGGTGGTCGAGCACGGGGGGGTGGTGTCGCTGGCGTGCTGGGCGGCGGCGGTGTTCGGGGGCGAGCTGTCGCGGGTGCTGGCGTCGACGTCTTTGAGTTTTGATGTGTCGGTGTTCGAGATGTTCGGGACGCTGGCGGCGGGCGGGTGCCTGGAGGTGGTGCCGAACCTGCTGGCCCTGGCTGAGCGGGGGGATGCGGGGCCGTGGCGGGGGAGCCTGATCAGCGCGGTGCCGTCGGCGCTGGCGCAGGTGCTGGCCGCGCCGGGGGTGCGGGCCCGTGCGCAGGTGGTGGCGTTGTGCGGGGAGGCGCTGACCGGGCCGGTAGTGGAGGCGATCAGGGCGGCGGTTCCGGGGGCGCGGATCGAGAATATTTACGGCCCGGCCGAGGCGACGGTGTATGCCACCACCTATGTCGTCCCCGGCGACAGTGAGGTGTCGGCTGCGCCGCCGGTCGGCCGCCCGCTGTGGAATACCCGGGTGTACGTGCTGGACGGGGGGCTGGGTCTGGTGCCGCCGGGGGTGGGCGGGGAGCTGTATATCGCGGGGGGTGGTTTGGCGCGGGGGTACCTGGGGCGTCCGGGTTTGACGGCGGAGCGGTTCGTGGCGTGCCCGTTCGGGGCTGGGGGGGAGCGGATGTACCGGACCGGGGATCTGGCCCGGTGGAACGCGGCGGGTGAGCTGGAGTACCTGGGGCGGTCTGATGATCAGGTGAAGCTGCGGGGGTTCCGGATTGAGCTGGGCGAGGTGGAGGCGGTGCTGGCGGGGCTGCCGGGGGTGGGGCAGGCGGCGGTGGCGGTGCGGGAGGATCAGCCCGGGGACAGGCGGCTGGCGGGGTACGTGGTGCCGGCCGGGGGGGCGGTGCTGGACCCGAGGGTGCTGCGGGAGGCGTGCGGGCGGACCTTGCCCGGGTACATGGTGCCGTCCGCGGTCACCGTGCTGGAGCGGCTGCCGCTGAGCGCGAACGGGAAGCTGGACCGGCGGGCGCTGCCGGCCCCGGAATACGCGGCGACCGCGAGCCGGCTCCCGGCTACCGCCCGGGAGCAGGCGCTGTGCGAGGTGTTCGCGCAGGTGCTGGGCCTGGACCAGGTCGGGGTCGAGGACAGCTTCTTCGACCTGGGCGGGCATTCGCTGCTGGCGACCCGGCTGGTGTCGCGGATCCGGGTGGTGCTGGGCGCCGAGGTGCCGGTCCGGGCGGTGTTCGAGCACCCGACCCCGGCGCTGCTGGCCGCGGTGGCAGACGGCGCGGAGCCGGCCCGGCCGCCGCTGGTCCCGGTGCCGCGGCCGGAGCGGGTGCCGTTGTCGTTCGCCCAGGCGCGGCTGTGGTTCCTGGAGCAGTTCCACGGCCCGGGCACGGCGTACAACCTTTCGTTCGCGTGGCGGCTGCACGGGCGGCTCGATGCCGCCGCGCTGGCCGGCGCGCTCAACGACGTGGTCGGCCGGCACGAATCGCTGCGGACCAAATTCTCTGTCGACGGCGGCCAGCCGTACCAGCACATCATCCCCGCGGGGGAAGCCGACGTCCCGGTCATCATCACCACGGCCCGTCCTGATGAGCTGGCCGGGCTGGTCGCGGCGGCGGCGGGGTACGTGTTCGACCTGGCCGGGGAGCTGCCTATCCGGGCCTGGCTGTTCACCGTGAGCCGGGATGAGCACGTGCTGGTGCTGCTGTGCCACCACACAGCCGCCGACGGCTGGTCGATGCAGGTGCTGATGGAGGACCTGGCCGCGGCGTACCAGGCGCGCCGGGAGGGCCGGGTGCCGGGGTGGGCGCCGCTGCCGGTGCAGTACGCGGATTACGCGCTGTGGCAGCGGGGCCTGCTCGGGGCGGGCGGCGACGGGGATGATGGCGGGGATGGGGGGGTGCTGGCGGGGCAGATCGAGTACTGGCGGCGGGCGCTGGCCGGGCTGCCGGAGGAGCTGGTCCTGCCGTTCAGCCGGCCGCGGCCGGCGGAGCCGTCCCGGCGCGGGGGCCAGGTCCGGTGGCAGCTGGCCGGCCCGGCCCTGCACGCGGCGCTGGCCGGCCTGGCGCGTGAGCATCAGGCCACCGTGTTCATGGTGCTGCACGCGGGTCTGGCGGTGCTGCTGTCGCGGATGGGGGCGGGGACCGATATCCCGCTGGGCGCGCCGGTGGCGGGGCGGACTGATGAGGCGGTCCATGACCTGGTCGGGTTCTTCGTGAACACGCTGGTGCTGCGCGCGGATTTGTCTGGTGACCCGGGGTTCGGCGAGGTGCTGGGCCGGGTGCGGGAAACGGTGCTGTCGGCGCAGGCCCGCCTGGATGTGCCGTTCGAGCGGCTGGTCGAGGTGCTGAACCCCGCGAGGTCGCCGTCCCGGCACCCGCTGTTCCAGGTCATGATCGGCGAGGAGCTCATCCCCGACGAATGGCAGCTGCCCGGGTTGCGGGTCCGGGCGGAGCCGGTACCGGCCGTTACCGCCAGGTTCGACCTGACTCTGGGAGTCCGCGAGCAGCGTGGTGACGGCGGTGTCCCGGCCGGGATCGAGGCGTCCTTCGAGTACGCCTCGGACTTGTTTGATGAGGGGACCGTGCGGGCGCTGGCGGGGCGGCTGACCCGGCTGCTGCGCCAGGCCACGGACCACCCGCAAGACCCTGTGACCTCCCTGGAGGTCCTCAGCCCCGGCGAGCGTAACCAGATCCTGGTCCAATGGAACGGTGCCAGCAGGAACGTACCGTCGGCAGCGCTGCCGGAGTTGTTCTCCGAACAGGCCGCCCGCACCCCGGACGCCACCGCCGTAATCTACGACGGCACCCAGCTGACCTACGTCGAGCTCAACGCCCGCGCCAACCAGCTCGCCCGGTACCTGATCTCGTTCGGCGCGGGTCCTGAGCGGCTGGTGGCGATCGCCATGCCGCGGTCCGCTGACATGATCGTCGCGGTGCTGGCCGTGCTGAAAGCCGGGGCGGCCTATGTGCCAGTCGACCCCGGCTACCCGTCGGACCGGATCGCGTTCATGCTCACCGACGCCGCCCCGGTCGCCGTGCTGACTACCACGGTGCTGGCGGGGATGGACCTGCCCGGCGGCGTCCGCCGGATTGTCATCGACGATCCCGCCACCATGGCCGTGGTCGAGGACCTAGACGGCGATGACCTGAACACGCCGCTGACCATGACCAGCCCTGCTTATGTGATCTACACGTCGGGGTCGACCGGCCGACCCAAGGGCGTGGTGGTCGAGCATCGCAGCCTGGCCGGCCTGTTGTGCTGGGCGCGGGCTGAGTTTACGGCCGGTGAGCTGGCGAAGGTGCTGGCGTCGACGTCGCTGAGCTTCGATGTGTCGGTGTTCGAGATCTTCGCTCCGGTGGTGTCGGGTGGGAGCATCGAGGTCGTCAATGACCTGCTGGCACTGGCTGACAGCAGCGGAAGAGCTTGGGACGGGAGTTTGATCAGCGGTGTGCCGTCGGCGTTGTCGGAGATGCTGTCTGTTCACGGCACGAAGGCCAGTGCGCGGACGATAGTGCTGGCCGGCGAGGCGCTCACCGCGCGCGCCGTCGCGGCCATCGCTGCCGCAATGCCCGGCGCCGAGGTCCGCAACATCTATGGTCCGACCGAGGTGACCGTCTACGCCACCGCCTGGCGCGCGGGCAGGGCAGACGCGCCGCCCAAGGGCGGGAACCCGCCGATCGGGCAGCCGGTGTGGAATACGCGGGCGTTCGTGCTTGACGCTGCGTTGCGTCTGGTGCCGCCGGGGGTGGCGGGGGAGCTGTATCTGGCGGGCGGACAGCTGGCGCGGGGCTACCTGAACCGGCCAGGGCTAACGGGGGAGCGGTTCGTGGCGTGCCCGTTCGATGATGTTGGCGGCACAGGGCGGCGGATGTACCGGACCGGGGACCTGGCACGGTGGAACGCGGCGGGTGAGCTGGAGTACCTGGGCCGGGTCGATGATCAGGTGAAGATCCGCGGGTTCCGGATCGAGCTCGGCGAGATCGAGGCTGTGCTCGCGGCCCAGCCCGAGGTCGCGCAGGCTGCGGTCACCTTCCGCCCCGACCGGCCCAGTGACGGCACGCTGGTGGCCTATGCCGTGCCGGCCACAGGGGCGGTGCTGGACCCGGCCGGGCTGCGGGAGGCGTGCGGGCGGGCGCTGCCGGGGTACATGGTGCCATCCGCCGTGGTCGTCCTGGACCGACTGCCGCTGAACGCCAACGGCAAGCTGGACCGGCGGGCGCTGCCGACCCCGGAATACGAAGCGGCTGCGAGCCGGGCTCCGGCCACCCCCAGGGAGCAGGCGCTGTGCGAGGTGTTCGCGCAGGTGCTGGGGCTGGACCGGGTGGGAGTGGAGGATAGTTTCTTTGATCTGGGCGGGCATTCGCTGCTGGCGACCCGGCTGGTATCCCGGGTCCGGGTGGTGCTGGGGGCGGAGCTGCCGGTGCGGGCGGTGTTCGAGCACCCGACGCCGGCGTTGCTGGCGGGGGTGCTGGAGGGGGCGGAGCCAGGCCCGGCCGCCACTGGTCCCGATGCCGCGGCCGGGCCGGGTGCCGTTGTCGTTCGCCCAGGCGCGGCTGTGGTTCCTTGAGCAGTTCCACGGCCCGGGCACGGCGTACAACCTGGCGTTCGCGTGGCGGCTGCGCGGGCAGCTCGACGCCGCCGCGCTGAGACAGGCGCTCGGTGACGTGGCCGCCCGGCACGAATCGCTGCGCACGATAGTCACCGCCGACGGCGGCCAGCCCTACCAGCACATCATCCCGGCCGGGCAGGCCGGCATCCCGGTCACCGTGACGGCCGCCGCCCCGGATGAGCTGGCCGGGCTGATCGCGGCAGCGGCCCGGCACGAGTTCGACCTGGACAGCGAGCTGCCCTTCCGGGCATCGCTGTTCACCCTCGCGGAGCAGGAGCAGGAGCAGGAGCAGGAGCATGTGCTGGTGCTGCTGTGCCACCACATCGCCAGCGACGGCTGGTCCATGCAGGTGCTGATGGGCGACCTGACCACCGCGTACCAGGCCCGCCGCGAAGGCCGGACACCGGGGTGGGCGCCGCTGCCGGTGCAGTACGCCGATTACGCGTTGTGGCAGCGGGACCTGCTCGGCAGCGGCGCGGGCCAGGACACGGACGGCGGCGGGGACGATGGCGGGGTGCTGGCCGGGCAGATCGAGTACTGGCGGCAGGCGCTGGCCGGGCTGCCGGAGGAGCTGGCGCTGCCGTCCGACCGGCCGCGGCCGGCTGAGCCGTCCCGGCACGGCGGCCAGGTCCGCTGGCAGCTGGCCGACCCCGCCCTGCACGCCGCGCTGGCCAGCCTGGCCCGTGAGCACCAGGCCACCGTGTTCATGGTGCTGCACGCGGGTCTGGCGGTGCTGCTGTCCCGGATGGGCGCCGGGACCGACATCCCTATCGGCGCCCCGGTAGCAGGCCGGACCGATGAGGCGGTCCACGACCTGGTCGGGTTCTTCGTCAACACCCTGGTGCTGCGCGCGGACCTGTCCGGCGACCCCGGGTTCGGCGAGGTGCTCGGCCGGGTCCGGGAAACAGTGCTGTCCGCCCAGGCCCGCCAGGACATCCCGTTCGAGCGGCTGGTCGAGGTGCTGAACCCGGCCCGCTCACCGTCCCGGCACCCCCTGTTCCAAGTCTTCCTCGCCGATGAAGGTATCGGCGGCGTCGACTGGCAGCTGCCCGGGCTGCGGATCACCGCGGAGCCGGTCCCTGATGCGGCCGCCAGGTTCGACCTGACCCTGGGATTCCAGCAGTGCCGTGGTGACGGCGGTGCCCCGGCCGGGATCGAGGCGTCCTTCGAGTACGCCTCGGACTTGTTTGATGAGGGGACCGTGCGGGCGCTGGCGGGCCGGCTGACCCGGCTGCTGCGCCAGGCCGCCCGCCACCCGGCCCGCCCAGTCAGCCAGCTCGCCGTGCTGGCCGCGACTGAGCGGCGCCGGCTGTTGCTCGGCTGGAACGACACCGCCCGGGAGGTGCCGGCGGTCACCGTGCACGGGCTGTTCGAGCAGCAGGCCGTCCGCATCCCGCACGCCCCCGCCGTCACCGCCGGCGAGGTCACGCTGACCTACGCTGGCCTGAACGCCCGGGCCAACCAGCTCGCCAGGCGGCTGATCACCCTGGGCGCGGGCCCGGGACGGCTGGTCGCCATCGCCATGCCCCGCTCCCCCGACATGATCACCGCGGTGCTGGCCGTGCTCAAGTCCGGCGCGGGATACCTGCCGGTAGATCCCGGCTACCCGGCCGACCGTATCGCGTTCATGCTCGCCGAGTCCGCCCCGGCCGCGGTGCTGGCCACGGTGGCGGTAGCGGCCGGGCTCCCAGCCGGGCTGCCGGTGCTGATCCTGGACGACCCGGCGGGGGCGGCGGTGCTGGACGGCCCGGGCGGGGAGAACCCGCCGGGCGGGGCGGGGCCGCGGGATGTGGCGTACGTGATCTACACCTCGGGGTCGACCGGCCGGCCCAAGGGAGTGATGGTAGAGCACGCGGGAGTGGTGTCACTGGCGTGCTGGGCAGCCGCGGCGTTCGGGGGCGAGCTGTCCCGGGTGCTGGCCTCGACGTCGCTGAGCTTCGACGTGTCGGTATTCGAGATCTTCGGGACGCTGACCGCGGGCGGCTGCCTGGAAGTGGTGCCGAACCTGCTGGCCCTGGCCGAGCGGGGCACCGCCGGGCCGTGGCAGGGAACCCTGATCAGCGCGGTGCCGTCAGCTCTCGCGCAGGTACTGGCCACCCCCGGGACAGCCGCGAAGGCGCAGGTAGCGGCGCTGTGCGGGGAAGCGCTGACCGGGTCCGTCGTCACGGCGATCAGGGCAGCGGTACCAGGGGCGCGGATCGAGAACATCTACGGCCCGGCCGAGGCCACCGTCTACGCCACCACGTACGTCGTCCCCCACGGCAGCCACGCAGCCGCCCCGCCGATCGGCCGCCCCCTGTGGAACACCCGCACGTACGTACTGGACCAGAACCTGCAACTGGTCCCGCCCGGGGTGGCCGGCGAACTGTACATCGCCGGGACCGGGCTGGCCCGCGGCTACCTCGGCCGGCCCAGCCTGACCGCGGAACGGTTCACCGCCTGCTCGTACGGAACGCCCGGAGAGCGGATGTACCGCACCGGGGACCTGGCCCGCTGGAACGCGGCCGGTCAGCTGGAATACCTAGGCCGCCGCGATGACCAGGTGAAGCTCCGCGGATTCCGGATCGAGCTCGGCGAGATCGAGACCGTCCTGGCCGCCCAGCCCGGAATCGTCCAGGCCGCCGCAGCGGTCCGCGAAGACCAGCCCGGCGACAAACGGCTCGTCGCCTACGTCGTCCCCGCCCCCGCCACCACCTCCGACCCCGCCCGGCTCCGCGAAGCGTGCGGCCAGACCCTGCCCGCCTACATGGTGCCATCCGTCGTCGTCGTCCTGGACCGGCTGCCGCTGAACGCCAACGGCAAACTGGACCGCAAGGCCCTGCCCGCCCCCGACTACGGTGCGAGGAGTGACGGCCGGGCTCCGGCCACTCCCCGCGAACAAGCCGTCTGCGAAGTATTCGCCCAGGTACTAGGCCTAGACCAGATCGGGGTCGAAGACAACTTCTTCGACCTCGGCGGCCACTCCCTGCTTGCCGCAGTGCTCATCGCCCGGCTCACCCAGCGGCTCGGCGTCCAGATCAGCCTCAGAACCTTCATGACCAACGCCACCGCCCGTGCCATCGACCAGTACCTAGACCGGCAACCGGGGTGCTGATACGGAGACGGTACCCCTAGCGAAATGATCGAGGTTACAGGGTTTTCCAGTCCTGGTCGGGGTCGCGGACGGCGCTGGCCATGATCCGCCGCAGGCCCGCGGCCCAACCCGCAACGGTGCTCTCGTCGAATTCGTCGAGGTTGAACATGATTTCGCCGGATAGGACGCTAGAGACTGGCAAGTCCACAAACCAGACCGTGCCGCTTGGGATATCGCGATGCCCCTCCTCCTCGAGCCAGCGCACTCCTATCTGACGGGCGCCCTCGGCGATGGGGAAGATGACATCGTCGCCGAGCGCCGGCGTCTCGCACGAGATGATGAACTGGGACGTACGCAGGTCATCACGTGACTTTATGAAGTCAGGGAATGTCTGTTCGATCACGTTGACTGGGAGTTCGTGCGCGATGGCGTCGATGAAGGTTTCCTTGGTGCGCGCGACGACGTCGCGGAAGCTCGCGCAGTCAGCGATGTCGGTGCGGAAGGGCACGCAGTTGAGGAACAGCCCCATGGTGTTGTGGAATTGCTCTATCTCGCGGCCGGCGGTGAATGCCCGGATCGTCAGGTCGGTCGCGCCGGTGATTTCGTGAGCAAGGACGTAGACGGCTGAGAGCAAGACGGGGAACAGGGTGGTGCGAGAAGCTGTGGCAAGGGCGGAGGCCTTGGCTACGATGTCGGCCTCGATGCAGTGGATGTGACGTGAGTATGGCCTGGAGTAGCTGTCCGGGTGGCCGTGGTCGTTCGGTATGGTGAATTCACGGGCGCCGCGGAGCTTGTCCCGCCAGTATGCCGGTGCGCCGTCCTCAGCTGGGCTGGTGGCACTAGCTCGCTGCCACTCCGCGTACTCGCGGTATTGGCGAATCGGCGGCAGCTCCGGCGGGACGCCGGAGCGCCGGGCCGTATAAAAGGCTCCGAGGTCGCGCATGATCACCTCGAACGACCATTCGTCGGTCGCCGAGTGGTGTGCCGTCAGGAACAGGACGCTGTCGCGCTCGTCGAACTTGCACAGCCGGGCCCGCAGCAGCGGCACTTCCCGCGCGCTGACCGTGTCGGTCTGGTGCAGGAGTTCCTGGAGGACCATATCCTGGGACTTGCCGGCGACCGGCGGCAGGTCCCTGACCTCCAGCGGCACCGGGCACGGCGGGAACACCTGCTGGTAGGGCGGATCGGCTTCCCTGACCACCACGGTGCGGAGCAGCTCATGGCGCGCAACCACGTCGTCGAGCGCGTCCTGCAGCACCGCGAGATCCACCGGGCCTGCGATGCGGATCGGGCGGACCATAATGAACCGGCGGCCGAACGTCCCGCCGTCGTCACCCTGGTCCAGGCCGACGAACCATTCCTGCGTGAAAGACAACGGGTAGCGCTGCCCTTGCTGGTCCGCCGCTGGTGAGGATTCTGTCATAGCCGCCATTCCTTGCCTTCCTTCCGCGCGCCAGCCGTGAGGTCAAGTCAGCGTCGCAGGGCGGAACGGCCGCAGCACCTTCCCCGTTGCGCGAACCGACATACCCGATGCGCAGGACGGGCGGTCATCCGGAATGCGCAATCGGCGAGATGGGCGCTGCGGTGCGTGGCGGGCACGCTGGGGATGGCTTCGTTGTTCGCGTGGCTGGCGAGAGGTTAGGGCGGGCTGGCAATGACGCTGGGCGAGGCGGTGGAGGCAGGGATCTGGCCGGCGGCCGGGGCCTGGCACCGGGTCCCGCTTCCTGGGACGACGTGGAGCGTGTGGCGGGACGTGTGCCTGCGCAGCGCTGGCTTCCCCGCTGACATGGTGCTGGCCATCTGTGATGAGCCGCTCGCGCGCAGTGCGGACCTAGCCGGGGCGGACCTCGACGGGGCGGAGCGAGCTGAACCCGGACCGGCCTATGAGGCGGTTTATGCCGACGCCACTAGGCGGCTGTCCCGCGCCATCGCCGACACACACGCCGACCCAGGCTTCCGGGAGGCGCTTACCTGGCAGAACCCCGGGCTGGCCCAGCGGCTGCAGGACGTTGGCGTGGGTGGGTCGAGGCGATCTAAGGACCGCGGCCGGGAGCTGGTGGTCGCGAGCTATCTGCAGCGGTACTGCCTGAAGAACGACACGATCGGGTTTTTCGGGCCGGTCGGCTGGGCGTCCGCCGGGCCGGGCCGGGCTGGCCTGGTGGTGGTGCCGGGGGAGCAGCTGATAGCGCGCAGGACTACTTATTTCGAGGTGTGGGCCATCGACAAGGTGGCGGCGGCGGTCGCGGGGCCGGGGCGGGCGGCCGGGTGGCTGCGGCCGCGGCGGGCCCGGTCGGTGTTCCTGGCCGGGAGCGTGCTGCACCGCCCGCACCGCCAGCCCGTCACCCTGACCGACCCTGAACTGGCGATCCTGGGGGCGTGTGATGGCAGCCGGACGATCACCGAGGTGCTGGACGGCGCCGGGGTGCCCGGTGCCCGCCCGCTGCTGACCCGGCTGGCCGGGCTGGGCGCGGTGCGGCTGGACCTGGAGGGCCCGGCGGATGCGTGGCCCGAGCGGCTGCTGCGGGACAAGCTCGAGCTGATCGCTGACCCGGCGGCCAGGGCGGCGGCGCTGGCGCCGGTGGATGAGATGATCAGGGCCCGGGACGCGGTGACTGCCGCGGCCGGGGACCCGGAAAGGCTGCAGCAGGCGCTAGCGAACCTGGCCGGGACGTTCGAGCAGGTCACCGGTGCGGCGTCGACTCGCAGGGCCGGGGCGAACTACGCCGGCCGGACGCTGGTCTACCAAGATGCGGTCCGGGATGTGCGGGTGGAGCTGGGTCAGGCGGTGACCCGGGCGCTGGCCGCGCCGCTGGGCCTGGTGCTGGACAGCGCCCGCTGGCTGGTCAACGACATCACGGACCGGTACCAGATACTGTTCGCGGACCTGCTCGACCATGAGAGCGCCCGGACCGGCGGAGCGCCCGTGCCGCTCTCGCGGCTGCTCACGATGGCATCACCGTATCTTTACACTGGCGGGGGGACGGCGAGCTCGCTGCGGCGAGCGCAGCTGAGCTACAGCGGCGGTGGGAGAAGGTGCTCGGGCCGCCGTCATCGGCTCGCAGGCACCAGGTCAGCGCGGAGGAGATCAGCGCGAGGGCCGCGGAGTGCTTCCCCGGCCGCCCGGTCGCCTGGACCGGCGCCCGGCAGCATTCACCGGACATCATGATCGCGGCGGCTTCTCCCGGCGAGGTGGAGCGCGGCAACTTCCTGCTCGTCCTCGGCGAAATACATGTGGCCACCAATACTCTGGACCAGCGGCTCTTTGTCGAGCAGCACCCTGACCCGGCCGGGCTCATCGCCGCCGAGCAGGCCGACCGCGGCCGACGGCGGATCGTCTCCATCCTGGCGAAAGACCACCCGTACGTGAATTCCCGTACCAGCCCGCCCTCAGCCCTAGTAGAGCCAGGCCAGCTTTGCTGGTCCTCCTCCGTCATCGACTCGCTTGACCCGCCCGAACCGGATACGGTCATGCCAGCCGCCGCGATGACCGTGGCGCGCCGGGGCGGGGATCTGGTGGTCCGGCTCCTGCCGTCCGGCATCGAACTGGACTTCTTCGAGACCATCGGGGACCTGATGGTCTGGGTCGTCGCCGATGCGTTCGAGCCGCTGGCTCCGGCCGCGCACCGGCCGCGGGTCACGATCGACCGGTTCGTGCTGAGCCGGGAGCAGTGGACCTTCCAGGTCGCGGACTCGGGCTGGGCGTTCGCCAAGGACGAGCGGGAACGGTACTGCCTCGCGCGGCGGTGGCGGCGCGATCATCAGCTGCCCGAGCGGGTGTTCTACCGGGTTCCGGTCGAGCTCAAGCCCGCGGCCGCTGATTTCCGCAGCATCGTCCTGGTCAACCTGCTCGCCAAGCACATCCGCCAGACCCGGGCCGCCGGGCACGCCCAGTACACCATCACCGAGATGCTCCCCGACCTGGGCCAGCTCTGGCTCGCCGACCACCAGGACCGCCGCTACAGCTCCGAGCTGAGGTTCGTCGCCTACGACAGCATGACCGAGGAACTGATCGAGCAAGGTCAGAGAAGGAATGTTCCGCCGCGGCCCTCATCCTGAATCTATTAGCGGGCTTAATCCTGTCGTCGATAAGTCAGGAGCTGACTGTGAGCGGAACTGCGCCCAATTCCACTTCCCGCATTTATAGGATGGTGCCCGGCGTGGCGGCCATAGTCGTGATTCTGGCGTTGTTTAACGCTGCGCGACAGCCACCGAACTTCCACGGTGATATCAAGAAAGTGGCAGCGCCTTATAACTTCGTGCAAATGCCGATCGCGCTGCCGCCGGGCTACCAACCGACCCAGACCATACGCCAGGTGAATCCGGCCTACTATCACCTGCGTTCATGGATCTCATCGGTCGGGGCAGGCATCGCGCTCGCTGACATCACCGGCCACGGCCGGGACGATGGCATGTGCATCGTCGATCCGCGGACCGACGACGTGATCGTGACCTACACGCCGACGGCGCCGCCGCAGGACAGGTTCACGCCGTTCGTGCTGAGCCCGGCGCCGCTGCCGATGACGAAGGCGATGGCCCCGATGGGCTGCGCGCCGGGGGACTTCAACGGCGACGGGCGGACCGACTTCCTCGTGTACTACTGGGGCCGGACCCCGATCATGTTCTTGGCGCGCTCGACCGCGACAACTCCGTCCCCTAGCGCCTACAAGCCGAACGAGCTTGTCCCTGAGCACGTGACCGGGGCGTACGGGGGGCCGGACTGGAACACGAACGCCGTGGCGATCGCCGACTTCGACGGCAGCGGCCATCCGGACGTCTTCGTCGGCAACTACTGGCCTGACTCGGCCGTCCTCGACCCGCACGGCTTGAACAACGTGGTGATGCCGTCCTCGCTCTCGTTCGCCAAGAACGGCGGCGGTGACCACATGTACCTGTGGAAGGGCGCCACGTCAGGCCCGAACCCGACGGTCAGCTACGTCGAGCAGCCCAAGGCGATCCCGTACACCGATGGCACCGGGTGGACGCTGGCGGCCGCCAGCGCCGACCTGACCGGCAACGGGATGCCGGACCTGTACATCGCCAACGACTTCGGCGAGGGCCACTTGCTCTACAACCGGTCCACTCCGGGCCATCTCAGCTTCTCCGAGGCGATCGGAGTGCGCACGCCGCTCACGCCCAAGTCGTTCGTGGTCGGCAAGGGCTCATTCAAGGGCATGGGCGTCGACTTCGGTGACCTGAACGACAACGGCAAGTTCGACTTCATGGTGAGCAACATCACCACGCCGTACGCGCTTGAGGAAAGCAACTTCGTGTTCATGAACCAGGCCGCCAATGACGCCGCCATGAAGAAGGACCTGGCCGGCAACATGGCACCGTTCACCCAGCAAGCCGAGCAAGTCGGCATGGCGTGGACGGGCTGGTCCTGGGACGTTAAGTTCGGGGATTTCCTCA
The DNA here is from genome assembly GCA_963769145.1 of uncultured Actinomycetota bacterium. GTDB lineage: Bacteria > Actinomycetota > Actinomycetes > Streptosporangiales > Streptosporangiaceae > Chersky-822. Next base: position 2,303,611 of record CAVYKS010000003.1, on the reverse strand, counting down.
ACAGCGGTCATCTCGACGTTGTCCAGACCGACGGATTCGTCAAGGGAACGATCAACCGGTGGCCGTGGCTGCAGGAAATGGCCATGACCAATGACGACCTGCTTTCCAACCCGGCTAACTGGCCGCTGGTGGAGCCGGGCGATGACCTCGCCGGGCACCAGTGCGTCGCCTTCTACGCCTACTCGCCCACCGGGCAGTACGCGAACATCAGCCGCCGGCTCGGGTTGTGCGTTCCGATCCCGACCCGCGGCGTCGCCATAGCGGACACCCGCGGCGACGGCAGGCTGGACTTCGCGATAGCCCGGCAGTGGGGGCCGCCCGCTTTCTACGAGAACCAGTCACTCGTCGGCAACTACCTCGGCCTGCACCTGTACCAGCCGGTTCCCGGCAGCAAGCCAGGGCAGGGGCTGACCGGCCCCGGCAGCCCGGCCTACGGCGCGACAGTCCAGATCGACACGCCCGGGCACACCCAGATCTCCCAGCTCGACGGCGGCAGCGGCCACAGCGGCAAGTCAAGTCTCGAGGTCTACTTCGGCCTCGGCAACTACAGCGGCATGGTCACCGTCCACATTCACTGGCGCGACCCGAGCGGCGCGCTACACCAGCAGACCTTGCAGCTCAGCCCCGGCAACCACGACATCTACCTCACCACCACCGCACAGGAGGGCCAGAGCCGATGACCGCGACCGTCAAGCCGGTGGCCAGCATTCCGGCAGCAGATCAGCCAGGGAAGGCGGCCCCGGCCAGCCAGGTCAATCCCTGGAAAGACCCGCGCTACCTGGCGCTGCGCAACTTCGCGATGTCGATCACGGCGTTCAACATCTTCGGGTACACCGTGCTCGGCTGGGAGCAGCCGTGGCTGTGGCCGATCTTCGCCGTTCTCACGGCCTACACGACCGAGTTCGTTCTCGAATGGCTCAGCGCCAGGGTCAATCACCGCCCGCCCGAGTTCGTCGGCCGCGGGCCTAAGGGCATGATGGCGTACCTGCTGCCCGCCCACATCACCGGCTTGGCCGCCAACATGCTGCTTTACGCGAACAACCAGTGGTGGCCCGTCATGTTCTGTGTGGTCGTCGCCGTGGCCCAAAAGCACATACTGAAGGCGCCGGTCAAGGGCCGGATGCGGCACTTCATGAACCCGTCCAACCTCGGCATCACGGTTTCCTTGCTCGTGCTCGGCAACTGGGTCAGCATCTCGCCCCCCTACATGTTCACCGAGTGGGCGAACTCGTACTTCCGCTTGATGATCCCGATGATCATCCTGACCGCCGGCACGGTGCTGAACGCGCTGCTCACCAAGAAGACCCCGCTCATCGTCGGCTGGCTGGGCGCGTTTGCGATCCAGGCCTTCCTGCGGCACCTGATCTTCGGCGTCCAGCTCAACACGGCGCTGGCTGTCATGACCGGAGTCGCGTTCGTGCTCTTCAGCAACTACATGATCACCGACCCGGCGACCACCCCATCCAAGCCGATGGCCATGTTCATGTTCGGCAGCGTCACCGCGTTTGTCTACGGATTCTTGATGGCGTTCAACATCGTGTACACGCTGTTCTACGCCCTGACGATCGTCTGCGCCGTCCGCGGGCTCGGCTGGTGGGTCGCCGACTTCCGCCGCAAGCGGCGGGAAGCGGCTGCCTCGGCGGGCACGGTCGGCCAGGTTGAGGCCAGGGTCGGGGAGCAGGCGGTGGCCACGTGACCCAGGCAATCGCCATTGTCGGAATGGCGTGCCGGTATCCCGACGCCGCTAATCCCGACGAGTTGTGGGCCAACGTGCTCACCGGGCGCCGCGCCTTCCGGCAGCTGCCCGACGAGCGCATGCGCCTGGCGGACTACTGGTCGCCCGATCCGGCCGCACCGGACCGGTTCTACAGCCGAAACGCCGCCGTGATCGAGGGCTTCGAGTTCGACCGGGTGCATTTCAAGATCGCTGGAAGCACCTACCGAGCCACCGACCTGACTCACTGGCTGGCGCTCGACACTGCCGCCAGAGCGCTGGCCGACGCCGGCCTCGCCGACGGCGACGGGCTGCCCAGGCGGAGCACGGCCGTCATCATCGGCAACACCCTGACCGGGGAGTTCGCTCGAGCGAACCTGATGCGGCTGCGCTGGCCGTATGTCAGGCGCGTGGTCAGCGCCGCGCTGGCCGAGCACGGCTGGGGCGACGGCGATCTCGCGAAGTTCCTTGGTGACCTCGAAGAGCGGTACAAGAGCCCGTTCCCGCCGATCGACGAGGACAGCCTGGCTGGGGGTCTTTCCAACACGATCGCTGGCCGCATCACCAACCAGTTCGACTTCAAGGGCGGCTGCTTCACCGTGGACGGCGCGTGCTCGTCCTCGCTGCTTAGCGTCGCCTTGGCCTGCAACGCACTCGAGTCGCATCAAGTCGACGCGGTCATCGCCGGTGGCGTGGACCTGAGCATCGACCCGTTCGAAGTGATCGGGTTCGCCAAGACCGGTGCGCTGGCGACCGGCGACATGCGGATATACGACAAGCACTCCAACGGGTTCTGGCCGGGCGAGGGGTGCGGCATGCTCGTGCTGCTGCGCCAGGCGGACGCGGACGCCAAGGGTCTGCGCAGCTACGCGACGATAGCTGGGTGGGGTTACGCCTCGGACGGCCGGGGCGGGATCACCCGGCCGGAAGCGGACGGGCACCGGCTCGCCGTTGAGCGGGCCTACCAGGCCGCTGGCTTCGACATCGGCACGGTCGGTTACCTGGAAGGGCACGGCACCGGTACCGCCGTCGGCGACGAGACCGAACTGCGCGCGCTGAGCGAGGCACGCAGGCAGGCCCGCCCGGAGGCCGAACCGGCCGCCATCGGCTCCATCAAGGGCAACATCGGTCACACCAAGGCGGCCGCCGGAGTCGCCGGGCTGATCAAGGCCACCTTGGCCGTGCACCACCAGGTGATTCCGCCAGCCACTGGTCACCACGACACCCACCCGGAACTGGCGGGCCCGAGGCCGGCCCTGCGGGTGCCGCTCACAGCCGAGCTGTGGCCAGCCGACCATCCGGTCAGGGCGGGCGTCTCGGGAATGGGATTCGGCGGGATCGACGCGCACGTCGTCCTGGAGAACCGGGACGGAACCCGCCGTACCAGACTCGACCCGCGCACCGTCGTGCTGCTCAAGTCGCGGCAGGACTGCGAGATCCTGCTGCTCGACGCGGACACGCCGACCGAGCTGGCTGTCCGGGTGGAGCAGCTAGCAACGTTCGTTGCCAGGCTATCGTTCGCCGAGCTTGGTGACCTGGCCGAGACACTACAACAAGGCCTGGCCGACCGCGAGGTTCGCGCGGCGATCGTGGCCGCGTCGCCGCAGGACGCGACGCGACATCTCACCGCGCTAGCCGCCATGCTGGCTGAAGAGGTCGAGGCCGTCGTCGATGCGGCGGGCGGCGTGTTTCTTGGCAGGCGTGCCGCGCCGCCCAGGATCGGTTACCTGTTCCCTGGCCAGGGATCGGGCAAGCGCAACGACGGCGGGGCGATCGCGCGCCGGTTCGATCCGGCGCGCGAGCTCTATCAGGGGCTCGTGCTGCCAGCGGATGGCGATTTGGTCGCCACCGCCGTGGCGCAGCCGCGCATTGTCACCTCATCGGTGGCCGGCCTGCGGGTGCTCGGCCTGCTGGGGATCGAGGCCACGGGCGCTGTCGGCCACAGCCTCGGCGAGCTGACCAGCCTGCACTGGGCGGGCGCGATGAGCGAGTCCGCGCTGCTTGACCTCGCGGCGGCGCGCGGCCGGGTGATGGCACACGCCAGCGCTGGCGACGGCGCCATGGCCAGCGTGGCGGCGGCTCCCGCAGACGTCGAGCCGATGCTGCCCGGAGAGCCCGTTGTCATCGCTGGCTACAACGGCCCGCGCCAGACGGTCATATCCGGTCCGGCCGATGCCGTCGATCGGGTATGCGGGGCGGCAGCGCGGCAGGGCATGACCGCGACCAGGATCAACGTGTCACACGCCTTCCATTCCCCGGCGGTGGCGCCCGCGGCTGAAGGGCTCGGCGCGTATCTGGCGGACGTGACGTTCCAGCCGCTCGCGCGCCGGGTGCTGTCCACGGTCACCAGTGACGCCTTGCTGCCCGACGCTAACGTGCGCGACCTGCTCGTCCGGCAGGTGCTGGAGCCGGTCCACTTCCACGAGGCCGTGCGCCTGATGGCGGCCGACACCGACCTGCTGCTTGAGGTCGGGCCAGGGCGGGTGCTGTCTGGCCTGGCGGCTGACATCGCGCCGGGCATGCCGTGTGTCGCGCTCGACACGGACAGCGCGTCGCTCGCGGGCCTGCTCTGCGCGGTCGGGGCCGCTTACGTGCTGGGCGCGCCGGTGCGGCACGACATGCTGTTCAGCGACCGGTTCACCAGGCCGCTGCCGCTTGACAAGGAGTTCAGGTTCTTCGCCAGCCCGTGCGAGCTTGCGCCGGCCGACGACGGCACACCTCACCACGAGCCGAGCCAGCACGGTGCTAGCCAGCACGCGCCCGGCCAGCCGACCGACGGCGCGGCGGATGGCCAGCAGGCGGGCGGTCAGGCGGAGTCCAGCATCGACCTCTTGCGACGGCTGATGGCTGAGCGAGCCGAGCTGCCGATCGAAGCCGTGCGGGCGGAGAGCCGACCGCTTGACGACCTGCACTTCAGCTCGATCACGGTCGGGCAGGTCGTCAATCAGGCGACGCGCGAGCTCGGCATAACCGCGCCAGCCGCGACCGCGAGCTTCGCGACAGCCACCCTGGCGGACCTGGCTCAGATGATCGACGACCTTGCCAGCACTGAGCTGCCCGGCGATGCCGAGCGCGGGCTGCCCGAGGGCGTCGGGCCCTGGGTGCGTGCCTTCGCCATCGAGCTGGTGCAGGAGGTAAGGGCACCCCGCGCGGTAGCGGCGATGCCGGGCGACTGGCGCGTCTTCGCGACGCCAGGGCACCCGCTTGCCGGGCCGCTGGCAGACGCGTTGCGCGGGTCCGACCTCGGCGACGGGGTGCTGCTCTGCCTGCCGAGTGACTGCGACGAGCGGCACGTCGGGCTGATGCTGGATGCGGCACACGCGGCGCTGGCCGCACCGGCGCGGTTCGTGGTCGTCGGTGACCGGCGCGGTGCCGCGGCCCTGGCCAAGACCATGCACCTAGAGGCTCCTGCGGTCGTGACGTGCGTCGTCACGATGCCGATCGATGCGGCGATGCCGACTGGGGCGGTCAAGGACGCCGCCGACCGGATCGCCGCCGACGTGGCCTGCACCACGGGCTTCAGCGAGGTTCACTATGACGAGGCAGGCACCCGCCGGATACCCGTGCTCCGGCCGGTCGCGAGCGCAGGCACGCAGCGCACGCTACCGCTTGGCGTCGGCGACGTCCTGCTGGTCACCGGCGGGGGCAAGGGCATCACTGCCGAGTGCGCCCTCGCCATCGCCGCCAAAACCGGGGCGGCGGTTGGGCTGCTTGGCCGGTCCGACCCGGCCGCCGACGCCGAGCTGGCCGCCAACCTGACCCGGATGGAGGCGGCCGGGGTAGCTTACTGCTACACCCAGGCCGATGTGACCTCCCGGGCCGACGTCAAGGCGGCGGTGGCGCAGATCACAGCCGACCTGGGACCGGTGACAGCGCTGCTTCACGGGGCGGGCCGCAATGAGCCAAAGTCAATCGCACAGCTCGACGAGGCGGCGTTCACCGCGACGCTATCGCCGAAGATCGCCGGCTTGGAGGCGGTGCTCGCCGCACTCAACCTCGACTCGCTACGGCTGCTCGTTACCTTCGGCAGCATCATTGGGCGGGCCGGGCTGCGCGGGCAGGCGGACTACGCCACCGCTAATGACTGGCAAACGGAACTAACCCGCCGGATCTCGCAAGCCCAGACGCAATGCCGCTGCCTGGCCCTGGAATGGTCAGTCTGGGCCGGTGCCGGCATGGGCGAGCGGCTTGGGGTACTTGAGTCGCTCACCCGCGAGGGCATCAGCCCGATCACGGTCGACGAGGGCATCGCCACCTTGCTCGAGCTGATCTCGACGCCGGATCTGCCCACCGCGCTGGTGGTCATGGGCCGGGCGGGTGACCTGCCGACGATCGCGTTCGAGCCGCACGAGCTGCCGCTGGCCCGGTTCCTTGACCGGCCGCGGGTCTACTACCCGGGCATTGAGCTGGTCACCGATGCCGAACTGTCCACCGACAGTGACCTGTACCTGGCCGACCATGCGCTCGACGGCGAACTGCTGTTCCCCGCCGTGTTCGGAATCGAGGCGATGACGCAGGCCGCGTCGGCGCTGGCGATGCCGGGTGAAATGTTCTCGCTCACGACGTCGGCCGGCTGGTGCTCGAGGATGTCGAGTTCCGTCGCCCGATCGTCGTTACGCCCGGCACTTCGACCGGGATCAGGGTGGCGGCGCTCAATCGGGGCGGCAGCGTGGACGTGGTGATCCGCTGCGGTGACACCAGCTTCGGTGTCGACCATTTCAGCGCCACGGTGCGCTGGCTGCCGGAAGAGCAGCGCGATCCCGAGCTGAGCTTCGCCGACGCCGGGACTACCGGGTCCGGGCGCGCGGGGCCCAAGAGCGATCTGCCAGGCGTGCCCATCGACCCGGGGCGTGACCTGTACGGCGGGATGCTGTTCCAGGGAAAGCGGTTCCAGCGGGTCCTCGGGTACCAGGCCATGGCGGCGACATTCTGTGTCGCGGAGATCTCGACGGTTCCCGCTGACAACTGGTTCAGCGCGTTCCTCCCGGCCAACCTCCTGCTGGGCGATCCGGGGGCGCGGGATGCGTTCATGCACGCGATCCAGTGCTGCGTGCCGAACGCGACGCTGCTGCCCGAGGGCGTCGCCAGGATTTACCCGGGCGCGCCGCGTGACGGCGTCATGAAGGTCGTTCTCGACGCGAGGGAGCGTCATCGCGACGGCGACAGCTACACCTATGACCTGGACGTCCGCGACCCTGACGGAGTTCTCGTCGAACGCTGGGAGGGCCTGCGGCTGCGTGCGGTGCGCAAGCAGGACGGTAGCAGGGGCCCCTGGGTGCCCGCTCTGCTCGGCCCGTTCCTTGAGCGCCAGCTGGCGGAGTTCTACGATCAGCCGCCACGGGTCGTAGTAGAACCTGACGGGTCACGGCGCGCACGCAGCCGCGACGGGCAGCGCAAGCAGACTGCGATCGCGCTGAGCCGGATACTTGGCCGGCGCGCCGTCGTCAGGCACCGCCCCGACGGCAAGCCAGAGGTAGACGCCGATGTCAGCGTCTCGGTCTCGCATAACGCTGGCCTGACCCTGGCGGTGGCCATCACCGGTCAGGTCGGCTGCGACGCCGAAGTCGTCGAGAGCCGGACGGCCGACGAATGGCAGCTCTTGCTTGGCGCGGAGCAGTTCGCCCTCGCTGAGCTCGTGGCGCGGGAGCGCGGCGAGGATCTCGCGGTGTCGGCGACGCGCGCCTGGAGCGCCATCGAGTGCCTCCGCAAGGTCGGCCGGGCGCTGCCAGGCCCAGTCACTCTCGGCGAGTCGCCGCCCGGCGGATGGGTGCTGCTCAGAGCAGGCACGGCCAGTATCGCGACGTTCGTGACTCACGTCCGTAACGAAGCGGCGCCGGTCGTCTTCGCCATCCTCACAGAAGCGGAGATTTAAGTGAAGTCGTACTACGAATATCGACACATTGTCAGCTTCGAGGAAACCAATCTCGTCGGCAACGTCTACTACGTCAACTACCTGCGCTGGCAGGGCCGTTGCAGGGAGCTGTTCCTGCTGGAGCATGCTCCGGATGTACTGATCGAGCTGCGTGACGACCTCAAGCTATTCACGCTCAGCGCCGAATGCGAGTACCTCGCCGAGATATCGGCCTTCGACCAGCTGTCAATCAGGATGCGGCTGGAGGAGCTCACCCAGACCCAGATCGCGTTCGCGTTCGACTACGTCAGCTTGGCCGGCGGGATGGAGCAACTCATCGCCCGCGGCAAGCAGCGGGTCGCCTGCATGCGCGGCAAGGTCGGCGAAGTCACCCCGGCGCGCGTGCCGGAATCGCTCAGGACGGCGCTAGAAGGGTACGCGATCAAGGCGCCGCAGCCAATGAGCCGGGCCGAAGGCTCGGCCCGGGTGCGCGTCGGGCCCACGCCATGACGCTCAGGGGGTTGCCGCGGGTCGGGCCAGATCAGCACGCCCATGGCGGCCGGGATGGTCAGGTGGCGCCTGGTCCGCTGCGCACGGTGCTCGGCCACTTCGCGACTGGCGTCACGGTGCTGGCCGCTGGGAGCGACGCACCTGAGGGCATGACGGCCAACTCCTTCACGTCGGTCTCCTTGTCGCCTCCGTTGGTGCTGGTCTGCGTGAAGCGGTCAGCGGCCATCCACCAGACCGTGCTTGACAGCGGATCCTTCGCGGTCTCGGTGCTGGCTGGGTCCCAGGAGGACGTGGCGCGCTACTTCGCCGACCACTCGCGGCCCAGGGGACGGCGCGAGTTCGATGTCGTCGGCTGGTCGCCCGCGCCTAACACCGGCGCGCCGGTCATTCACGGGTCGCTCGCGTGGATCGAGTGCGATCTCGCCGCCACCTACGACGGCGGCGATCACTCGATCTTCCTCGGCGCCGTGCTTGCCAGCGGCCATGAGGCGACCCGCGATGCCCTGCTCTTCTATGGTGGCCGCTTCCACCGCCCGGCTCTGCGCCGGGCTGGCAAATGGGATATAGCGGTCTATCAGGAGGTATCATGACCCCCGATCAGCCCGCATCGACGGCGCTGCGACCGGCACCGGGCGACGTCGGCGCCCGCCGCGCGATCCCGGTAACCCAGATGCGCGCGCTGCCCTCGCTGATGCGCAAGCTCTGGACAGACAGGCTCGCCCTGCTGTCCGACGCCGCCGACGAGTACGGCGACGCGGTGCGCTTTCGGATGGGCCCAAAGAACCTCTACTTCTTCAACCACCCAGATCACGCCAAGCACGTGCTGGCTGACAACGCGGCCAACTACCACAAGGGCATGGGCCTGACCGAGGCCAAGAGACTGCTCGGAGACGGACTGCTGACCAGCGAGGGCGAGCTCTGGCGCCGGCAGCGCCGCACTATCCAGCCGGCCTTTCGGCGTGATCGCCTCGGCGACTTCGCCGGCCTGGTCGCCGACGAGGCAAGCACGCTTGTTGACAGGCTGGAATCCAAGATCGGCCAGGGACCCGTCGACGTCGTGACCGAGATGACCAGGCTGACGCTCAGCGTGCTCGCTACGGCGCTGCTCGACGCCGACCTCGGCCCGTTCCTGAGCCTGGGCGATGCATTCGAGGAGGTGCAGGACCAGGCCATGTTCGAGATGGTGACGCTGCGCATGATGCCGATCTGGCTCCCGATCCCCCGTCACCGTCGCTTCCACGCCGCCCTGCGCCAGCTTGAAGATGCCGCCATGGCCCTCGTCGACGAGCGCGAGGCACACCCCAAGCCTGGTTCGGGCGACGTCATCACCAGGCTGCTAGACGCCTACCGCGACGAGCCGGAGAACGTACGGCGGCGCAGGCTAAGAGACGAGCTGCTGACCATTCTGCTTGCTGGCCACGAGACCACAGCGAGCACTTTGTCCTGGGCGTGGTACCTGCTCGACCAGCATCCTGAGGTCGCCGAGCGGATGCGGGCAGAAGCGGCGGAGGTGCTCGGCGACCGGCTGCCCGTGCTCGATGACCTGCATCGGCTGCCGTACACGACGATGGTCATCCAGGAGACGATGCGCCTGTACCCGCCGGTGTGGGCACTCACCCGCCGCGCGGTCGCTGCCGACGAGGTCGGCGGGTACCGCATACCTGCCGGGGCGGACGTCATGATCTGCCCGTACACGCTGCACAGGCACCCGGGCTTTTGGCGCGAGCCGCAGCGATTCGACCCGCTGCGGTTCGAGCAGGCTATGGCTGAGCTCACCCACAGGTACGCCTATATCCCCTTCGGCGCCGGACCCAGGGTCTGCGTCGGCAGCCACCTCGGCATGATGGAGGCGACCTTCGTCGCGATCATGGTCGCGCGCAGGCTCCGACTCGGGCTAGTGCCAGGCCGCGAGGTCAAGCCCGAGGCTATGCTGTCGCTGCGAGTGCAAGGTGGACTGCCCATGCTGGTCCTCCCTGCGTGATCGCGCAGCCTAGACACGCGGCCGGGTCCGGGCGTGTCGGTCAAGGCAGCCAGCCGATGTCGTACGCCTTCCTGATTGCGTCAACCCGGTTGCGTGCGTGCAGCTTGGCCACGATGGTCGTCAGGTAGTTGCGCACGGTCCCGATGGACAGGTGCATGGCGACCGCGATCTCTGCTGGCTCAGCGCCGTCCCCGGCCATGCGCAGGACCGAGTGCTCGCGTGGCGACAGCGGCATGCTGTTCGAGCTCCACGTAGGCACGACGAAATCCGGGCTCACCGCTCGACGCCCCGACGCGACGTTGCGGATGGCCGCCGCGAGCTGACTAGGCGGGGCGTCCTTCAGGATGAATCCGCCCGCTGATGCGGATAGCACTGCCCTGAGCAGCCCTGGGCGGCCCAGGCTGGTCAGGATCAGCGTCCGGCAGGACGGCAACCGTCCATGAAGCTGTGTTGCCGCCGTGAGCCCGTCGAACCCAGGCTGGTCGACGTCGATGATCGCCACGTCTGGCTGATAGAGCAGCGCCGTTGGCAAGATCTCGCTGTCCTTGTCGACTTCGGCCACGACTTTCAGGTCAGGCTCCAGTTCGATTAGCGCAACGAGCGCACCGCGGATCATGGCCGCGTCTTCGGCCACCAGGATCTTCAGCAAATCACGATTCCCTGCTGGAACCGGAGCCGTCGGGGCTAGTCACGTCGCTGCGCTAAGAGCCGTATCATCGGGCGGAACCTTCACCTCGACGGCTATCCGAGGAGAGGCGTGCTCTCCTCGGAAGCCAATTTCCGTGTATCCGGTACATTGCTGTGAACAGCTAGGGGAAGGGCGGTCGACCGATGGTCGCGCGGCGACCTTCCGCTGGTTGGAGATATGCGTCCTCTTGTACCGCGTTTCGTAATGACATGTCAATCTGCGCCGGTTCCGGCGTGTCGCGGATCGGATACCTGGCACGACGTTCAGGCGGCGTCGATGGATGGGTCTCGGGACAGCATCGCTTGCTGCAGCCGTTGCAGTTGCGCGGAAGGCTCGATCCCGAGTTCGTCGACGAGCGAACTGCGCAGTCGGCGGAATTCCTGTAGCGCGCGTGCCGTGTGGCCAGTGCGGTAGAGCGCTGTTATCAGCTGCGCGGAGAAGTTCTCGTCGAGAGGGTGCCTGGCCGTCAGGGCCGTTAGTTCGCCGAGTATGTCCGCGTGCCGTCCCAGGACCAGGTCCGCTTCAATGCGGCGGCTGAGTACCGCCAGCCTGCTTTCTTCCAGCGTTAAGGCCTCAAGCTCAAGTACCCTGCCCTTGCGCACGTCCACTAGCGCGGGTCCACGCCATAGCGCCAGGGCGCGGCCGAGCAGCTCGGCCGCGCCGCGGTAGTTGGCACCCTCCGCGGCTGTCCGGCCAGCCCCGGCGAGCCGGTCGAACTCGTCGATATCGATCCAGCAGGATTGGGCATCGAGTTGGTAGCCGACGTGCGTGGTGCGCAGCACCCACTTTGGGTCCTTGCCAGGTCCCATCGCGGTCGCCAGGAGCTTTCGCAGGTCGAATATGTAGGTCTGAAGGGTGGTGTGGGCGCTGGGCGGAGGCCGGTCCCCCCACAGCTCCTCGATCAGCGTTGACACCGTGACCACGCGCCCGGCGTTCAACGCGAGTATCGCCAGCACCTGATGTGGCTTGGCGGCCGCTGGCATGACCGGCACCCCATTCATGCGCACGGACAGCGGTCCGAGGAGTTCGATGTGCAATCCTCCGGATTCGGTGCTCATCCTCGTGCCCTCACATGTATCGTTTTGGCAAACCGTGCGCGTCTTGAGCATCTGCCCGGCCGCATCGGACGTACAGTTAGCGCTTCATGAATCGACACATGACAAACTCACGTCGCCCGTGAGCGCAGCGCCCCACGTCGCCGGTTCCGAAGTTTCATGTCACCTCCAGCTCCCAGCTCTCCGAATGCCATCAGATCACCACAAAGCACGCATCGGCAATTCCCTCGTTGCTCTATCCGCGCCCAAGCCCCAGTCGAGCGGAGCCGGCGAGGATGGCATGGCGTCTATCGCTTCGTGGCATGAGCCGGACCGACCTGCTGTGCCACGGCAGATGGGTGCAGGTCTTCCGCCGGAACGACAGGAGCAGCAAGTGAAGCCGACGCTAATGGGCTCGCTGCGGAACCGTATCTTCGCACCGGATCCCCGAGATGTCACCTTCGAGCGGCGCGGATGGCCCCCGACCGACCCAGCGCAGCAGGCCAACCTGGAAAAGGTCGGCACGATGTTCCTCACCGGCTTCGGATATGGGCTGACCGGTCGCGGTATCACCGACATGGAGTCGTCGCTTGAGGATGTCGAGAAGCCATTTCGCGGCTTTGCTTACGAGGGCTGCGGTATGGCCCTGGCCGTGCGAGACGCGCTCTTGCCCGCCGGGCGGCATTGGGTCAAGGACTTCCTGGACGGCCCGGCGAAGCCGCACGTCTACATGGCCCACATCGGGGTTGGCTGGGCGATGGCGCGGCTACCCTCAGTTCGCTGGCGCGCGATCATGCCCGAGGACGAGGTGCTGCGCTGGCTGGCCCTGGACGGCTACGGCTTCCACCAGGCGTACTTCCGGACCAGCCAGTACGTCGGCAAGCAGCACCAGGCGCGGGTTCCGCTGTTCCAGCCGGCCGAGTACGCCAGCAGGGCGATCGACCAGGGCATCGGCCGGGCGATGTGGTTCGTCAACGGATCTGACGTCCGCGGAGTGGCCGACGCGATCGGCATATTCGCCCCGCATCGCCGAGGCGATCTTTGGAGCGGAGCGGCGCTGGCTAGCGTCTACGCCGGCGGCGTGGACGCGGGAGAACTGACGCTGATGCGCAAGCTCGCGGGTGAGCACGCGCCGGACGGGGCGCTGGGCGCGGCGTTCGCGGCGAAGGCGCGGCTACTGGCCGGCCTCGAATCGCCGCATACCGACGCCGGAGCGCAGGCGTGGTGCGGGATGTCCGCCGAGGATGCGGCCGCTGTCACCGAGCAGGCGGTCGAGGTGCTGTTCGACACGAGCGGGCCGGAGCCTGGATACGAACGGTGGCGGCAGCGGATCCGCGAGCGATTCGAGTAAGGTCGTACCAGGAAGGCATTGCGCTGAAAGCGCCCGTGCCATGTTCCTGGCGGGGGGGGTTCACGGCGTGGGGGTACGTCTGGATCCCTCTCGAACAAGAAAGGAAAAAGGGGCAGTAGCCACGAATGGCGAGTGCCCCTTTAAGTCCGAAGCTAAGTATACCCGATACACCAACGTACGGCCACTACAGTCGTTTGCGTGCCGCAACCCGCTCCTGTCACCGATGACTATGCCCGCCATGTGCTGGCCCGGCTGGTCGACTTCTTCACGGACGAGGGCACCCCATGGCCCAGGCGGCTTTGGGACATCGGGTCGATCCTCGCCCTGGAAGAGCTATGGGAGGCCAACTCGTGGCAGGCGGCGGGCGTCCTATCGCAGTCCGCATGCGACTGGCAGCGCAACCAGTTGCGGGTCGTCATTGGACCCGACGTCGGTCTGGGCGAGCGCGAACTGCGTCGGGAAGTGACCGAGATCCTGTCCAACCCCCTGACTGAGTCCAGCGCCGCGCGTCGACGGCTGCGCCAGGTTATCGATCATGCCAAGCGATCCGCCACGAGCTGCGGTACGGCGGGTCTGCTACCGACGGGAGAAGGGCATCGACGTCGCGTTCGCGTCCCTGCCCTGGAGTTTGTCGTGAACCTGCGGCGCGGCCAGGTCGAGGTCGCCTGATGGAAAGGGGCCAAGCTCAGCGGCTGGTTACCTGAGCAACCACGAGATCGACGACCTCAGGCGTGACCGGGTTCTTGTCGCCGAGAGCGGGCACCCGTTCGTGCTTGACCGCGCTTGGGCTCAGCCTGGGAACGGAGGCTTCCGGCAACTCGGTGAGCACGGTCACGGCGGCACCCCCGTCGGCCCACGCGGACCGCGGGTCGTTCCTACAGGCCAGCAGGAACGCCAGCCAGGACCGGTAGGTCATCAGCAGCTCAGCGAAGGGGTCTTCCGCGCCTTCGAGTCCCTGGCTGGCTGCCAGGGCCGCCATATGGGCGCGCAGCACGTGCTCCATTCTGGTCACGCACTCGCCGGGGTCGCCGTCCAGCACCAGGCTCGACCGAGCGCTGGTCCTAAGGTTGGCGACCAGCATCGCGAACTGGGTCGTGATCATCTCCGTGTCCGGCCAGGACGGCCGCAGCAGCACGGCTACGGTTGGCCTAGATCGCGCCAGCAGTGTCGCTACATGCAGCGCCAGCGCGGCGGCACTGCAATAGCCGATGACGGAGACCGGGCCGTCGGCCGGCTCAGAGCGACCGAACTCCTCGGCGGCCTCGGCCGCCATGTCGGCCAGCGACACGTAGGCCCGGTTACCGGACAAGGCGTTGAGCGGATCGACCTGGTAGACCGGCCGGCCTTGCGCCCGTGTGCTGATCAGGTGACTGAGCCGAGGGGCCGAGGAGAAAGCCTGGAAGTCGGCCACTAGGACCGGCCTGGCGTCGCCAGCAGTGATCTGCTGGAGAATCAGGTCGCTGCGAACGGTGCCGTCATCGGTGAACGGATGTGCCACGCTTCGTTAGCCTTCCAGTTGCGGGCGAGGCCGGGCACCTCCGAACTTGCTGGCCGCGGCCCGGCTCGCGGGTCGGCTCCGGCTGGGCAGGTGGCTTGGGGCCGGCGGGCAGCATCGGACCGCCCGGAGGCCGGAATATCCCCTTTAGGATAGTTTTACCGGCCGGTCCCGGACAGCGGCCGTCCGGGCGGCACCGGCCCCGCGGGCGGGCGACGGCGAGTCTCCGTGATCATGAAACCGCGATTACCGCGGAACCTCAGCCGCGAAATACGACAGCCGCACTCCACGATCATGAGTCGAAGCATGATCACGGAAACAAAACCGCGCTAGCGCTAGCCACCCGGGGACCAGCCCGCAGGCCAGCGCGGTCATGACCAACAAACGCAGTCATGACCAGCAAACAGGGTACCGGGGTGACGTCATCGCGCCGCGAGGCTGGCGCGAATGTTCTGTCGCCACACCTCGTAGGCAGGGACGCTGCTGCCGCTGCCGTTCGGGCTAGTGCCGTCGGCGAGCGCGACGGCCGCCTCGGCGGACAGGTCCGCCAGGGCCGAGCCGGCTAGCTCGGTGTGGGGCGGCAGGAAGCCGGAGTAGGTCCGCGCCTTGATCGCAAACACCGCGCCCAGGGAGAGCTCGGTCCAGTACTCCCCGGATGCACGGCGCAGCGCGGCCAGGCCGCTGGCGTCGCTGCCGCCGGCGAACGCGGCAGCCAGTCCCACGCCGCTCCACAGGTCCGCATGCCGGTTGCTGGCGAACCTCCCAATGGCAGCCGCCACGTGAGTTACGTTCGCGCCGCAGATGAACCACAGCGCCCGACCGATGCCCTGGTCTACGGCGCGCGGGAAGTAGTCGGGCGCACCGTCCCATGGGTACGGCGACGGCGTGTATTGAGCGTCCACCCAGCGCTTGGTGTCGAAGTAAGCCCGGTCGAAGCCGTATCCGTCGACGACCAGCCAGCTCATGGTCGGGTGGAACTCGCATCCGGTCAGGTCGGGGAGCACCTTCTTCCATACCGGCCTGGGCAGCCGCGCCATCGCGAAGCCCATGCCGATGTAGGCCAGAAAGATATGCGGCCGCCCCGGCCCCAGCAGCAAGTCACGAGCGCGGTGGCCGCGACCCATCGAGTCGAGGATGGTGAAGGCCATCGTGGTGCCCTCGTACGCGAAGCCGCGCAGTTCAGGATCGACCATGTCCAGCCTGCGTTCAACCTCCCATTGGTTGCGCGCCGCTATGCCCCACTCGAAGCCGCAGATCACGGCCTGCGGAACTGCCTCGAGTTGCTCTGTCACCGCGGACCGCTCGGCAGGGAATCCGCGCTTCGCGAACGTAACGTCGACCAAGGCAGGTGACATAACGAGGTCGCGCAGAGCGCCGCGAATGGTTGTCATGCTGCTACTCCTTCGGCAGTTCATCGGCAAAGACTGGGGCGACCCCCTGGCGCCTGTCGATGGCGGCGTCGCTGCAATCCTGGCTTCGGGCACGTGTCGGTGCACCTCCGGGGTTGCCGAGCGGGGTACCGGATCAGGGATATGACATTCGGGAGAAACGCTGGAGGATACAGCATCTTGAGAGAGGTGCAAAAGTCCCTGGATGACTACTTTTTCATCGAGTCGTTGACCGAATTTGTCCCTAGGCAAATCCGGGTCCTCTACGGGAAGTGAGAAAGAAGTATGACCACTCAAGCATCCGCACCCGCAGGCAAGATGCCGGACGCGCTGATGGCGGAAATCGCCGCAGTGCCAGGTCGGCTGGTCTCGGCCTGGGCCGCGCATGACGCCGAGGCGTTCTCCCAGCTGTTCACGCCAGATGGGACGCTCATCCTGCCAGGGGTGTACAAGAAGGGCCGCGACGAGATCCGGCAGTTCATGGAGGATGGATACGCCAACCAGTACAAGGGAACCACCGTCACAGGCACGCCGCTTGACGTCAAGCCGCTCGGCTCCGGCGCGTTTGCCCTGCTGACCGTGGGCGGTGTGCTCGGCCCGGGTGAGAAGGAAGTGTCGAGCAAGGAGGCCATCCGCGCGGCCTGGATCCTGGTCAAGAGCGAAGGCCTGTGGCGGCTTGCCGTGTACCAGAACTGTCCGCGCGACCCGGCTAGCTGACGCGAGCAGGAGGGTAAGTAGCGCGGGTCGGCCCGGCGCGCCGACCGGCAGCCGCTGACCCGGCCAAGCTTTATGCGCGCTAACGCGACGAGCTGGGATTTGGGATGCGCCTGCTGGTCGGCGGCCAGCCGGTCGTGCTGATCTTCCCTGTAACCGCCGAGGAGGTTGGGGCGCAATGTCGGAGGTGCCGGTGCGCGGCCCGGTCTGCCAGGCTGCCGTATTGGAGGCTCATCTTAAGTAGTGGAATGAGGACCACCATGACGAATCCCTTCGAAGACCCAGATGCTTCGTACCGGGTGCTCGTGAACCACGAGGGCCAGCACAGCCTGTGGCCGGCCAGCCAGCCCACCCCGAAGGGCTGGACCGTCGTTCACGACACGGACTCCCGTGCCAGCTGCCTCGAGTACATCGAGAAGAACTGGACGGACATGCGCCCCTTGAGCCTGATCAACTCCCAGCGGGACTGACGCGCGCAACCTGTCACTGAACGCCTCTGGCGACCATGGGGTCGCCAGAGGCGTTCAGCTTCCGCTGACTCGGGGCGAGCGCCATTAGTCAAATTGATTGGTGACATCTTACGCAATCCACAAGATGCGGAGCGGGCCACCAAATGCGATCGTCGACAGTAAATCTCGGTGGCGCACGATAGCGCACTTTGCTCGGCCTATTCCTGAGGAGGATATGATGCCGAAGACCGACGTTCCGGCGCGAGAACAGCTTGTTCAGCGCGCGTCCGAGCTTGTGCCGCTGCTCCAGAAGCACGCGGCCTGGTCGGAAGAGAATCGGCGTATTCATGAGGAGTCGATCGAGGCCCTGGCTGACGCTGGCATCTTCCGGATGCGGACACCCGCGCGCTACGGCGGTTACGAGTCCGACACGCGAACTCTGGTTGATGTGGCCACTGAGCTCGGCCGCGGTGACGGTTCCGCTGCCTGGGTCGCGTCGGTGTACTGGATTCCCACGTGGATGGCGTGCATGTTCCCTGACCAGGTTCAGGACGAGGTGTTCTCGACCCCGGATGTCCGGGTATGCGGGACCCTGAGCCCAAGCGCGATGGCAATCCAGACCGATGGTGGCGTCGTCGTCAACGGCAAGTGGGGATTCATCAGCGGGGCGCTGCACAGCCACTGGCAGGAGATCGTCGCGATCCTCATCGGAGGCGAGGGGGAGCCGATTCCGGTCGTCGCACTGGTGCCTATGTCAGACTTGCAGATCATCGACGACTGGTACACGTCGGGCTTCAAGGCCACCGGCAGCGTGAGCACGATCGCGACGGACCTGTTCGTCCCGCAGGAGCGCGTGCTGCCCATCTTCGCACTCCTGGAGGGTCATTCGGCCTCGCCGCAAAGCGCCGCCACCGCGATTTACCGGTCGCCTATGCTGCCTGTCGCGTCCGCGTCCTCGGTGGGCTGCGTTCTCGGTCTGGCGAAGGCCGCCAAGGAGGCGTTCTTCGCGCGGTTGCCCGGACGGAAGATCACTTATACGGGCTACGACAAGCAGGCCAAAGCGCCGCTGACCCATCTGCAGGTCGCCGAGGCGGTCATGAAGATCGATGAGGCCGACTTCCACGCTCACCGCCTGGCAGCGATGGTCGACACCAAGGGCGAGGAGGCGGCTCAGTGGACCATTGAGGAGCGAGTCAGTGCACGCGCCGACCTCGGTGCCGTGTGCAGGCTCAGCAAGGAAGCCGTGGACATCCTGGCTTCGGCCAGCGGTGGTTCCTCCATCTACAGTGACCAGCCGATCCAGCGAATCGCACGTGACGTGAACGCGGTCACCATGCACGCGCTGATGCACCCGGACACCAACGCTGAGCTCTATGGGCGGATCCTGTGCGGGCTGGAGCCCGATTCGCTCTACATCTGACGAGCCGCCACGTGTTTGGCCACCACCTGATCGCCGGTCTGAAGACGAGACCGAAGATAGGTACGGGCAGGGCGAGCATAGGCGAAGACGAAAAGGCGGGCACGGCTCCCGGTGATCATCACGATGCTTGCGGCATCGCGATCACCGCCTGGCCGTGCCCGCCTCGGTATGCCCTTGATCAGAATGAGTCGCCGGTCGCGGGGCGGGTGGCGTTAGGACGACAGGCAGTCCGCGAAGCCAGACGGCGCCTGCGTGGCGGAGCTAAAGAACAGGTTCGCGCGCCGGGCGAGCGTGCCTTCGGCCAGGCGAGCGGACCGCTCACCGCAAATAACGCGGACAACTCCACCTGATCATGCCAAACCCCGCCTGTGGTACCTGACCGGAACCGCGCTGAGGCCCGGTCCGGAAGTCGAACCAACAACCTCGCGGCGCACTTTGTCCTGTCATTGCGCTATCCCGGCAGCAGCGTGGGCCCCTAGCTGTCGCTATGGCAGCAGCCAGGGTCCCACGCTGTCCTCGGACGCTTCCGCTAAACCCCCAGCGTGACCCCGTGCCGGCCCGGAGCTGCTGCTGCTCCGGTCCGTCCCGGCCGCGCCCCGCGGCAGGGCGCGCCCCGCGGCAGGGCGCGCCCCGCGGCAGGGCGCGAGCGGCGGTGGTTAGCGGAGCGAGCTGGCAAACTTCCTGACGTCGCCTACAAAGAGCTCGGGCTGCTCCATGGCGGCGAAGTGGCCGCCCTGATCGAACTCGGTCCAGTGAGTGAGCGTCGGCAGGACCATCTCCGCCCATGGTCGGATCGGCCGCGCAGCGTCCTTGGGGAAGAACGCCACTCCGGCCGGCATCGCCAGCGGCCAGGGCCCGGCCCAGGTCTTGAAGAAGTCGGCGTCCATGTGCTCGGATTCGTAGTACAGCTGCGCGCTGGACCCGGCGGTCGCTGTGAACCAGTAGATCGAGGCGTTGGTCAGCAGGTGGCCGCGGCTCACCGCGTCCTCGGGCCTGTCCTTGCTGTCCGTCCACTCCTTGAACTTCTCCGCGATCCAGGCGAGCTGGCCGGTCGGGCTGTCGGTCAGCCCGTAGGAGAGCGTCTGCGGGCGGGTGGCCTGGATCTTTAGCCAGCCCATGCCGTCCTGCTGGAAATGCATGGCGAACCCCGCCCGCTCCATCTCCTGCGGGGTCAGCTTGGACATCACCGCGCCCATGGCCTCCTTGTCAGTCGGATCAGCCGGCGGGAAAGTGACCAGCATGTTGACGTGCACGCCCGCGACATGCTCCGGGTCGGCGAGGCCGAGCCGCAGTGAGATCGGCATGCCCCAGTCGCCGCCCTGTACCAGGTAGCGGCTGTAGCCGAGGTTGCGCATTAGCTCCTTCCACGCCTGCGCGACTCGCTCGGTGTCCCAGCCGGGTTGGCCGGTCGGGCCGGAGAAGCCGTAGCCGGGCAGGGTGGGAATGACAACGTCAAACGCGTCGGCCGGGTCGCCGCCGTGCGCGGCCGGGTCGGTCAGCGGGCCGATCACGTCGATGAACTCAACGAAGGAGCCTGGCCAGCCGTGAGTAAGGATAAGCGGCATCGCGTCCCGCTCGGGCGAGCGGACGTGCAGGAAATGCACCTGCGTGCCGTCGATCTCGGTGAGGAACTGTGGAAACTGGTTCAGGTACTTCTCGGCGGAGCGCCAGTTATACCCGGTCCGCCAGTACTCGGCGAGCTCCTTCAGGTAAGCCACCGGCACGCCACGGCTCCAGCCGGCGCCGGGCATCTCGTCGGGCCAGCGGGTGTTCGCGAGTCGCTCCTTCAGGTCATCGAGCTGCGACTGCGGGATGTCGATCTTAAACGGACGCATTGGGCACCTAGTCTCTCGTGGGCTCAATCTTGAGGTCTGGTCAGGCAGCAGCCGCGGCCGCAGCCGCAGCCGCAGCGGCCTGCATGCTCGCGAACTGCCGCAGTACTGCACCGACCCGCCCTGCGATGGGCGGGCTCATCAGCGACATCGGATCCGCGACCAGCCCGGCGACGCGGAGGAAGGCGTCGGTGACGACCGGGTCCTGGGTCGCGGCGGCCAGCACCTTGGGTATGTACTGGTTGACGAGGTTGATCTGGTCGTTCCGTTCGCCCTCGACGCCCGGGTAGCCGAGGTCGGCGATGGCGGAGAACTGCCATGGGCCGGCGATCTGGCCTGCTATCTCGCCGAAGAACGCGGTCGCGTTCAGCCCGGTCGGGTTCTGCAGGTGCTTGCGCAGCGTCAGCGCCTCCATCCCGGCGACCGTCATGCCCTGGGCGTAAACCGGGTTGAAACTGCACACGGCATCGCCCATCACCAGCAGGCCGTCAGGGAAGCGGGTCAGCTGCTCGTAGTGGCGCCAGACGCTGGCAGGGAACCTGAAGCGCACCGGTTCGTCGACGGGCTCCGCGTCCTTGACGTACTCGTAGTGGAAGGGGAGCGGCAGCGACTTGATGTAGGCGATGAAGCCCTCGTGGTCCGTCGGCGGATGGTCCCCCAACACCCCGGTCAGCGACAGCTCGACGGTCTCGCCGTCAGGCAGCGGGTAGCAGAACACGCCGCGTGGAGACGCGGGCGTCCCGGCCTGGTTGATGGCGATGGCCGAGCCGAACCGATCGGGCTTGAGCCGGTAGTGCCGCGTCGTGTAGGCAAGGTCGACCTTGATCCTGTCTTCCGCCGGCGCCTCGTAACCGAGGTCGCGCAGCCAGGCCGGCATCCGCGAGCCGCGGCCGGTGACGTCTATCACGAGGTCGGCGAGCAGTACCTCGGGCTGGCTGCTCGGCTCGTTGCGCTGGATCCGCACTCCGGTGACCCGCCCGCGCTCTGGCGTCGTCTCCAGGCTCACGACATCGTGCAGTTCGAGGAAGCGCACGTTGGGGAGGGCCTGGACGCGCTCGCGGATGTGTTGCTCGAGCACCGGGCGGCCGGACGAGACGCACAGCAGGCCCGAGTCGGACGACGCTAGCCGGTGGCCGTTGAAGTTCCACTGGATTCCGCCGTTGAAATCGCCGAGCGTCACCCCGGCGTCGCTCATTTCCTGGGTGACCCCGGGGAGCAGCTCCTCAAGGATCTGGTGTCCCCTGGCGACCAGGCAGTGCGCGTGGCGACCGTGTGGCACGCCATTGCGGGCGCCGGTCGTGCCGGTCAGCTGGTCGCGGTCCACGATGACGACGTCAGCGTAGGTGTCGGACAGGACGCGGGCGGCAAGCAGCCCGGCCATGCCGCCGCCGAGCACCACCGCCCGTCCTCCAGATTGGTTAGCCATTGCGCTTCCTTTTCCATGGCCAGGTATTGGGTGTCGTGCAGGCCGAATCTGCTGCATTCCCGAGGGTGACACCCGTCCCCCAGGGGTGCATCTCGCTGATTGCGCCGCGGCGGCGCTGAGCGCAAGCAGCGAGATGCACCCAGGAGCGGATCGCTGCGATCTTCGCCGTAGACGTTAAATTGCGAGGCGGCTGCCAGGAATAGGCGGATCAGTAGGTATGAGGGATAACAATTCCGTTCATGGACGCTTTGCTCGGGTAGTTGCACGCACACCGGACGCGATCGCGGTGTCCTCGTCCGCCGAGAATGTGACCTACGCCGAGCTCGATGAGCGGGCGAACCGGATTGCCCGGAGGCTGCTCGGCCTGGGCGTCAGGCGAGAAGACCCGGTCATGGTGCTGCAGGAGCGGTCCGTCGACATGGTCGCCTCGATCCTGGGGATCGTGAAGGCCGGCGCCCTGTACCTGCCCCTGCACAGTGCGTATCCGCTGCAGCGGTTGCAGTGGATAGCCGATAGCGTGGGCAAGCCCGTGCTGCTTGCCGACGCCATCATGGCTGAGCGCGGCCTGCCCGAGGTTCCCACGGTCGTCTTCGTGGACTCCGACGCCGAGCTGCCCGCGCTGATGGTCACCGATCCGAAGGTCAAGGCCGGCCTCGATCACCTGGTGCATGTGCTGTACACCTCAGGCTCGACCGGCGATCCGATGGGGGTCGCCGTTACCCACCGCGGCGTTCTCGGGCTGGCTCTCGACTCGTGCTGGGATGGCGGCGGGCAGGAGCGGATCCTGATGCTGGCGCCCTACGCGTTCGGCGTTTCCACCTATGAGCTTTGGGTGCCGCTGCTGCGCGGCGGCCAGCTCGTACTCGCGCCTCCAGGCCGCCTCGATGTCGGCACGTTGCGGCGCCTGATCACCGAGCATCAGATCTCCGCCGTACACGTCACGGCCGGGCTGTTCCGGGTGGTGGCCGACGAGGCGCCTGAAGTCTTCTCTGGCGTGGCTGAGGTCCTGACGGGCGGGGACGTAATCTCAGCTAAGGCTGTGCAGCAGGTGCTGCGGGCGTGCCCTCACACGGTGGTGCGCGCGACCTACGGCGCGACTGAGATGTCATCGTTCATCACCAACTCGCCCATGCGAGCGCCCTACTCGATGGGCCGGACTGTGCCGGTTGGCCGGGGCATGGACAACACCGCGCTGTACGTGCTCGACGAGCGGCTCAAGCCGCTGCCGGCGGGTGAAGTGGGCGACCTGTACGTCGCGGGAGACCGCCTCGCGCGCGGCTATTACCGGCGGCCGGAGGTCACGGCCGAGCGGTTCGTCGCCGATCCGTTCGACGGGCCTGGCCAGCGCATGTACCGCACGGGCGACCAGGTGCGAATGCGGCCGGACGGCCTGATCGAGTTCGTCGGACGGTCAGGCGACCAGGTCAAGATCCGCGGCTACCGGGTCGAGCTGGCCGAGGTCGAGAGCGTGCTCGCGAGGTACCAGGGACTGGCGCACGCGGTCGTGGTCGCCCGCGATGTCGCCGACGGCGAAAAGCGCCTGGTTGCTTACGTCGTTGCCGACACAGGTGCGGTGCTGGCCGGGGGGGACGACCCCCCCAACCCCCCCGCGGTGCTGGCCGGGGGAGACGACCCCCCCAACCCCCCCGCGCAGGTTGACGTCGACGGGCTGCGGGCGCACGCGACGGAGTTGCTGCCCGAGTACATGGTGCCGTCGGCGTTCGTCGCGGTCGACTCGCTGCCGCTAACCCCGAACGGGAAGGTGGATCGCCGGGCGCTGCCAGAGCCCGTCGTCGAAGGCTCGTCGGCTTACCGGGCGCCGGATACCGCGCGGCAGGAGGTCCTGTGCTCACTGTTCGCCGAGGTGCTGGGGGTGCCTCGCGTCGGCGTCGATGACAGCTTCTTCGACCTGCACGGAGAGTCGCTCATGGCGATGCGGCTGATCAGCTCGATCCAGACCGCTCTAGGCGTCGAGCTGCTGATGGCCGACATTTTCGACGCCCCCACCGTCGCCGAGCTTGACCAGCAGGTCGAGAAGGCCATGCGGCAAGTGCGGGCCTGAGGCCGGGAGACGGCGCGAGATGACCGCCAACCCGCCAGTGTTTGCCAGCACTGTGCTGTCGCTGAACCAAGACTTCTTGTGCTCCCTGGACCACGGCGAAACCGCGGGAGCGCTCAGCAAGTGGTACACGATCACCTACGGGCTGCGGCTGCGCGGCCTACTCGACGTAGCCGCGCTATCGGCCGCACTCGATGACGTCGTTGCCAGGCACGAACTGCTCCGCACTTCCCTGCGCCGGGACGAAAGCGGGTGGTATCAGCACCTGAACCCGCCGTGCCCGGTGAGCTTGCGGGTGCGGGACTTGGGCTCGGCTGAGTCAGCTGACCAGGCCGCGTACGACCTGCTCGATGACGTCGAGGCCGAGCCATTCAGCCACTATGAGGTGCCGCTGCTGCGAGCCGTGCTCGGCAGGCTAGGCGCGGACGACCACGTGCTCGCGCTGATGACGCATCACATCGCGTCCGACGCGTGGTCCATGCAGGTGATCATCAAGGACCTTGCCGCCTGCTACGCCGCCAGGATCACCGGGCGCGCGCCCAGCCTTCCAGGCGCGTGCCAGCACCGCGAGTTCGCCTCGTGGCAACGCGCCAGGGAAGAGTCCTGGTCTGGCGTCGCCAGCGGGTACTGGCGGGAGCGCCTGCTCGACGCTCGCTTGCACGCGCTTCCGGCCGATCGGGTGTTGCCTGAAGGCGCCGCCGAACCGTACTCGGTGCACCGGTTCATGATCAGCAGGGACCTGACCGAGGCGACGGCCAAGGTGGCCAGGTCGACCCGCAGCTCGCTGTTCATCGCGTCGATCGCGGCCTACAGCCTGCTGGCCAGCCAGC
Organism: uncultured Actinomycetota bacterium; assembly: GCA_963769145.1. GTDB lineage: Bacteria > Actinomycetota > Actinomycetes > Streptosporangiales > Streptosporangiaceae > Chersky-822. The sequence goes on along the minus strand of CAVYKS010000003.1, from coordinate 2,278,869 downwards.
TGACAGGGGAATCTGACCTGGTGGTGCCGACATTCACGGCCGGGCGCAACGAGCCGCGCTTCGACGGCGTGGTGGGACCGCTGTACAACTTCCTGCCGATCAGGATCGACCTGCGCGGCTGCGGCAGCTTTATGGACGTAATCGCCCGGACCAGGGCCAGCTGCCTGCAGGCATTCGCGAACGACATACCTTTCCAGCTAATCCAAGCGCAAGCTGGCGACCTGCTGAAGCCGTGCGGTGACGATCACCTGGCTGTCTCAGCATTCGAGATGCTCCCGCGGCCAACTCTCGCGGGCATCGAGCGGGCCGGTGACATCGGGTACTCAGAGCTCCGCTGCAGGCGCACGTCCAGGTCCGTCGGGGCAGGCACGCCGAAAGGCATGCTCTGGGCGCTTGACCACCTCCGGTCGGGAGAGCTGGCCGGCGTTATCCGGTTCAGCCGTGACCGGTTCGACCATGCCACGATCGCAGGGATCGCAGCGCGATACTGCCGGGTGCTCTCCGCCTCGGTAGCCGAGCCGACAGCGTACTTGGTCAGGTCATGACCGAGCGAGCCGGCCGGGGAGCCGCCGCCACCATCTACAACTCGGCGGTGGCCGCGTGGGCAATCGCCGCGGCCTGGGAGATCGGCGCACTAGATGAGCTGCACAGGTCAAGGGTGCTGGACGCGGAATCGTTCGCCGCCAGCCGGGGCCTGGACCCGGCCTCCACAGTCGGGCTATTCCGAGCGCTGGCCTCGGTCGGCGTCGTGCGGCGAACAGGCTCGGTGGTCGCCGCCACTGGCGCCTTCGATGAGGTGTACCAGTACAAGTCGTTCTTCCACTGGCTGAGCCGAGGCAGCGCCGAGCTGTTCAGGCAGATGCCGTCGGTCCTGGTCAGCGAGAACCGGGTAGGCCAGTTCTTCCAGCGGGACGCGGCCGCCATCGCTTACGCCTGCAAGGAGATCGACGAGCTTTGCTACGCCCCGACCTTCGCCGATGCGATGGGTCGCCTTGACTTCGAACTCAGCCACGTCGCCGATCTGGGCTGCGGCAGCGGCGGCCGGCTGCTCGACGTCCTGGCCAAATACCCGCGCGCTCGCGGGGTCGGCATCGACATCGCGCGACCGGCGCTTGAGTCGGCGTGGGCTGGCGCGTCGGCCGCCGGCCTGAGCGATCGGGTCACCTTCATCGAGGCGGACGCGGGTGACCTGGAGGAGCGTTCCGAGTTCGCCGACGTTGAGCTGATCACGTGCTTCATGATGGGCCACGACTTCTGGCCGCGCGAGAGCTGCGTGGCGGCGTTCCGGCGGTTGCGTAAGGTCTTTCCCTCGGCCCGGCGGCTTCTGCTCGGCGACGCGACGCGGACGACGGAGGTGCCTGACGCCGATCTGCCGGTGTTCACTCTGGGCTTCGAGCTCGGCCATGACCTGATGGGCGTTTTTCTTCCCACCGTGGCCGACTGGGAGTCGGTGTTCGACGAGACCGGCTGGAGGCTGACGCGGACCAACAGAATCGACCTGACCGTGGGCGAAGTCGTCTTCGAGCTGGAATGAGTCGACCATGGCCAAGCTCGCGACCGCAGTGGGACAGGCAATCGCCGACGAGGGCGTCAAGGCCGCCTTCGGCGTCGTGGGCAACGGGAACTTCCTCGCCGTGGCCGGGCTCATGGCTAGTGGCGTCCGGTACGTCGCCGCGAGGCATGAGGGCGGGGCCATCGCGATGGCGGACGCATACTACCGGGCGACTGGGAACGTCGCGGTCTGCACGACCACGTACGGGCCTGGCCTGACCAATACGGCGACCGGGCTGGCCGAGGCGGTCAAGCACCGCAGCGGCGTGCTGTTGCTCACCGGCGACCAGCCGGCGGGCGCACCGCGGGCGATCGACATCGACCAGGGCGCGTTCGCCGCGGCGCTAGGGGCTAGGACCGTGCGCGTCACCGATCCGGCGAACGCCCGCGGCGCCGTCGCCTGCGCGCTGGAACTCGCGCGCGGTGGCCCGCGCCCCATCGTGCTCAGCCTGCCCGCCGACCTGCTCGACGCCACCGTGCCCGACGTGGGCGCCGCAGGCCGGGCCGCCAGTCCCGTGATCGTGCCCGCCCAGGTCGACACTGCCCAGGTCGACGCCGCGCTTGATGCCCTCGCCCGCGCGCGCCGCCCGCTGCTGCTCGCCGGGCTTGGCGCGTACCGTTCCGGCGCCGCGGGCCCGATCGCCGCGCTCGCTGACCGGCTCGGCGCGCTGCTCACGACCACCGTCATGGCCGACGGCCTGTACCGCCACAGCCCGTGGTCGCTCGGGATCTGCGGCGGTTTCGCCTCGCCACGGGCGGCAGCGATCATCGGCGGGGCGGACGTGGTCGTCGCGTTCGGGGCGAGCCTGACCGACTTCACGCTGCACGGCGGCATGCTGCTCGATCCCGGCGCCACGCTGGTGCAGGTCGACCTGCTCGTCGCCCCGACGGTGAGCCGGGTCGACCTGTGCGTCAGGGGTGACGCGGCCAAGGTCGCCGGTGCCCTGCTGGACGGCGCGCAGGCCCGCGGACTGCCGGCATCTGGCTGGCGCGGCGAGGTGGCGCCCGAGATGGGGCGCATCGGCTGGGCACACGAGCCGTATGACGACGCGAGTACGGACAGCAGGATCGACCCAAGGAGCTTGTCGCTAACGCTGGCCGGCCTGCTGCCGCGGGAGCGGACGTTGGTCATGGACGGCGGCCACTTTGTCGGATGGCCTGCCATGTACTGGCCAGCGGCCGACCCGTCTGCGCTCGTGTTCACCGGCGCGGCGTTCCAGACCATCGGGCTCGGGCTGGCCGGCGCGGTCGGCGCCGCTGTCGGCCGGACGGACCGCACGACGGTCGTAGCCGTCGGCGACGGCGGCGCGCTGATGGGGCTGCCTGATCTCGAGACCCTCATCCGCGTCTCGCACTCGTCTCTCGTGGTGATCTTCAACGACGCCGCCTATGGCGCGGAGGTCCATATGTACCGTCCGCTCGTCACTGACATCAGCCCAGCCGCCTTCGGCGATACCGACTTCGCCGGGGTGGCTCGCTCGCTCGGCGCTACCGCGGTCACGGTGCGAACCGTCCGCGACCTCACCGCCGTGCGAGCTTGGCGTGACGCAGGCTGCCACGGGACGCTCGTGCTCGACTGCAAGGTGGTGCCCGACGTGGTTGCCAAGTACCTGTCGGACCTGAGCGGTCACATCCGCGCGGGCGGGGTGTGATGGAGTCGACTGCAATGCCGCCGCGGCGCAAGACCCGGCCCTTGACCGGCGACGAGTACCTCGACAGCCTGCGCGACGGGCGGGAGATCTACCTCTACGGCGAGCGGGTCAAGGACGTTACCTCCCATCCTGCGTTCCGCAATCCAGCGAGGATGATCGCGAGGCTGTACGACGCCCTGCACGACCCGGAGCGATCGGGCGTCCTAGTCGCTCCGACCGACACCGGCAGCGACGGCTACACGCACCGCTTCTTCACTACGCCGCACAGCGCTGACGACCTCGTCGCCGATCAGGCCGCCATCGCGGAGTGGGCGCGCATGACTTACGGCTGGATGGGACGAAGCCCCGACTACAAGGCGTCTTTCCTCGGCACGCTGGGCGCGAACGCGGAGTTCTACCAGCCGTTCGAGGCCAACGCGAGGCGCTGGTACGCGCAGTCCCAGGAGCAGGTGCTGTTCTGGAACCATGCGATCGTGCACCCGCCGGTCGACAGGAACCGGTCGCCAGACGAGGTGGCGGACGTCTTCGTGCACGCCGAGCGCGAAACGGACGCGGGCCTGATCGTCAGCGGGGCCAAGGTCGTCGCCACCGGGTCGGCTCTCGCGCACTACAACTTCATCGCCCACTACGGCCTGCCGGTGCGCAAGCGGGAGTTCGCGCTCGTCGCCACCATCGGCATGGACGCGCCGGGAGTAAAGCTGATCTGCAGGCCGTCCTACACGGCCATGTCCGCGGTGATGGGCAGCCCCTTCGATTACCCGCTGTCCTCGCGCCTGGATGAGAACGACACCATTCTGGTGCTGGATAAAGTGCTCATACCCTGGGAGAACGTGTTCATTTACGGCAGCCTCAGCAAGGTGCAGCAGTTTAGCGAGCAATCCGGGTTTTTCGAGCGCTTTACCTTTCACGGCTGCATACGGCTGGCGGTGAAGCTGGAATTCATCGCCGGACTACTTGCCAAGGCAATAGAAATCACCGGTACCAAGGACTTCCGCGGGGTTCAGGCTCGCCTTGGCGAGGTCCTTGCCTGGCGCAATCTCTTCTGGGCGCTGTCGGACGCCGCCGCGCGCAATCCGGTTCCGTGGAAGAACGGCGCCGTGCTGCCCAACCCCCAGTACGGCATGGCGTACCGCTGGTTCATGCAGATCGGCTACCCGAGGATCAGGGAGATCGTCCTTCAGGACGTGGCCAGCGGGCTGATCTACGTTAACTCAAGCGCCGAGGATTTCAAGAACCCAGACATTCGTCCGTACCTGGATAAATATCTGCGTGGCTCCGGTGGCCGGGACGCGGTCGAGCGGGTCAAGGTGATGAAGCTGTTGTGGGACGCAGTCGGCACCGAGTTCGCGGGCCGGCACGAGCTGTACGAGCGCAACTACGCAGGCAATCACGAGGCAGTGCGGGTCGAGTTGCTGTTCGCGCAGCAGTCAGGCGGCCTGATCGATCAGTACAAGGCGTTCGCGCAGGCGTGCATGGCTGAGTACGACCTGGACGGCTGGACGGTGCCCGACCTGTGCTCGTTCGAGCAAATCCGTGCATATCCAAGAGAAGGAGCGTGAAGCATGACCACAAGCGAGCAGATCCCGCTGTCGCTGAATCAGGAGTTTGTGCTGCTCTTTGACCAGGGCGACGACGACGGGCCGTTCGGACCGCACTACCACATCGTCGAAGCCTGGCGCGTCAGTGGTGCGGTGGATGCCGACGCGCTGCGGGACGCGCTGCGCGACGTGGTGGACCGGCACGAGGCGCTGCGCACCGTGATCGTGCGCGGCGAAAGCGATAAGTACCAGAAGATTTACCCGCCCGCCACGCCGGAACTCATCGTCAGAAACTTGCCCGCCGCTGCGGGAATCTCACGAGAGGACCAGGCGGAGGCGCTGATCAGGGAGCTTGAGAACACCACGATCAGCGCCGAGCAGCCGCCCTTCATCAGGGCCGTGCTGGCCAGGTTCGACGAGCAGGACGCGGTGCTCGCCATCCAGACGCACCACATCGCGACCGATGGCTGGTCGGTCCGGGTCATCATCCGTGACCTCGTCAACCGCTACGCGGTGCACTGCGGCCTCAGCGTTCCAGAGCTGCCGAAGGCGCCGCAGTACCGCGAGTTCGCGCTTTGGCAGCGCGAGTCGCCGGATGCCCAGCCCGCTGCCGCGCTGGACTACTGGCGCAAAACCCTGGATGGTGCCCTGATTAGCGCGATCCCCACCGACTTCGCCCGCTCGGCGGGGATTCCGCAGTCCTCAGGCGCGCTCCGGTTCTCGATCCCCGCCGACGTGGTCACGGCCGCGGCGCGGCTGGGAAGATCGACCAAGAGCACGACGGTCATGGTCCTGCTCGCCGCGTACCAGATCGTCGTCGGGCGAAAGACCGGATCCGATGACGTGATCGTCGCGACCTTCACCCCTGGGCGCGGCGGTCAGAAGTTCCAGGACTCCGTCGGATCTTTTTTTAATTTCATACCGTTGCGTACCGATCTGCAGGGGGCCGCGACGTTCCGGCAGGTGCTCGAGCGGACCCGCAGGACGTGCCTGGATGCCTACTCCCGCGACATCCCCAGCATTCACATCTTCGGGCTGGCACCTGCGCTGATGGGGCCTGCCATGTCCGATAACGCGGCCGCCGCCGTGTTCCAGGTGTTCCCTGACCCGGTGCTGCTCGGCGAGCACGCCCATGGCGACCTGACGCTCGCCGAGATATCAAGGCAGCCACGATCGCAGGAGCGGGGCTCAGCACTGCCCGACGGCGTCCTGTGGACGCTGAGCACCACGTCGGCGGGCGACATGATCGTCGCGATAACGTTCAAGCGCAATATCTTCTCCGACGCCACGATCGGCGAGATGGCTGCCGAATTCTCACAGGTACTGCGCGACGCGGTCGCCGCGCCCGACGCGCCGCTCAACCTCGCCTGAGAGACCAGCCGGTCCCGGGCCGGCTGGCAAGCCGCGGCCCGGGCACCGTGCGCGGCCATGATCGCGGTCAGCAGCGTTGAACGCCGCGACCAGTGGCCCCGTATCACGCCGGCGCAGCCCCGCCAGCGTCCTAGGCCGGCATCACCTTCAGCGACGGCCTGGACAGCAACCGCCCGCCGTCGCCCTTGCCCTGGCGCAGCATCATCTCGCCGAGCGCCCGGTAGTCCGCGACGGTGGAGACTGGGCCGCCGCCCCGGAAGGGACGCCGGCGGCTGTCGGGGCGCCGCACTACCATCAGTCTACCGTCAGTCGCATCGCGCAGTAGACTGAAGTAGACTGATATCCGGCACGCGAGGCGGAGCCGCATCTGGGTTCGTGCGCTGACATTCACGCGGGAGATGAGGGTGCTGGTGGACACTGATGGCTTGAATCGCCTAGTGGCGGAACTTCGCTCCGTTGGGGCGGACACACACTCCGTCGAGGTGAAGTCGGCGGTTGGCAAGCTACCGAGGTCGCTGAACGAAACACTCAGCGCGTTTAGCAATAGCGCCGGTGGCACGATCATCTTGGGACTCGACGAGGGAGCGGGCTTCCGGCCCGCTCCCGGGTTCGACGCAGTGAGGACAAGGGAATCGCTCGCTCGTGCGTGCGCCGACGATATTCATCCTCCGGTTCGACCTGTGATAGAGATCCTTCCGTTCGAGGGTGCACACATCGTGGTGACCGAGGTTCCCGAAATCAGCCCGCTCAGCAAGCCCGCATACGTACGTGGCCGCGGGGAGTACCAGGGATCATTCATAAGGCGCGGAGACGGGGACCGGAAGCTGTCTGACTACGAGGTCGCCCTGCTACACGCGAATCGGGGTCAGTCACGTGACGACAGGGAACCGGTCGCTGGGGCGTCGATTGCCGATCTGGACGATGACGCTGTTTCGGCGCTTCTGCGGCGGATGCGGCGGCGGCAGCCCCGGGCATTCCGCCTGGTATCCGATGAGGTGGCCCTGCGGCGGCTCGGCGTCATGGTCCCGGAGGATCCGGAGTCGGAAAGGCTAGTTCCGTCGCTGGCAGGGTTGCTTACGCTCGGGACTTATCCGCAGGAGTTCTTCCCGCAGCTGAACGTCACCTTCGTGGTGTTCCCCTCTGATCAGGCGGGCGTCGTCCCGGAGGGCGGGCCACGATTTATCGACAACCGCTCGCTGAACGGCCCGGTCCCCTGGGTCGTATCCGATGCCGTGGACGCCATCACAAGGAACATGCGGCTCGCTGGCACCGTGCACGGGGTGGGTCGCCAAGACGTATACGAGTACCCGGTTGAGGCATTGCGAGAGGCGATCGTGAACGCCGTCATGCACCGGGACTATTCCCCGCCGTCACGAGGAGCGCAGGTCCAGGTCGAGATGTTCCCAGGCCGACTCGTCGTGCGGAACCCGGGTGGCCTCTTCGGACCTGTGGCCGAGGGCGAGCTCGGCACTGAAGGGGTCACCTCGTCACGCAACCCGGTCCTGTCTGCTTTGCTTCAGGAAGTCCAGCTACCCGACAGCGACCGGGTCATCTGCGAGAACAGGGGTACTGGCATCCCGACAATGCTCGAGCAACTACGCCGCTCGGGCACCGCATCAGTGAAGTTCTCCAACGCGATCAGCCACTTCACCGTCACCTTCACCCGCGACGTACCCAGCAGCGACGAGTCCCGCGCAGGAAGAGACTTTTCCCATGTAGGCGGGAACCTTGCCGGGCGGCCCGCCGAGATCCTGGCGCTCTTCACCAGCCAGCAGGATCTCACAGCCTCCGACATCGCCCAGGCGACCGGTCTCAGCAAAGCCATGACAAACCGTCACCTTGCCCGGCTTGTGACAGAGGGACGACTGATAGCGACCGCCCCACCCGCCAGCCGCAACCGCGCATACCGCCTGCCACCTAACCCACCGTGAGCCGACCTGGATGACAGCGGTGTGCCAGGTGCGGAGTTCGGCTGCAGTGGGCGCGAGTTCGTAGGCATGGTGACGGGCCGCGCGGGATAGTCCGGTCCACGCCTCACGGGCACGTTCTGCGGTGCTGGCGCCCGCATGGGAAGGAAGCAGGAGTAGCTGTGGTCGCATGGGCCCATAATGCGGCTCCCGGCAGGATCCTTGCCCAGTACTGTAGGCGGAGCCGGAAGGCCAGTTATGAGCCGTGGTAGAGGCGGGGAAGATCGATCAACTCAAGCTCTTTGCTGCTGCGAGCTTCGGCGATCAGGTCGCGGGTGAGGCCCTGGCGGGAGAACAACAGAAGTTTCAACTGGCCGCCAACTGCCTCAGCTGGCAGCAGGGAACGAATGTGCCGTAGCCGCTGTACCTGGTTCAGGCCAACCTGCCACGTGGTGGCCTTCACCTCGCGGTACGAGCTACGCGCGGTGGGTCGCTGACGGCTCGATCTGGCGGTCGGCGGCCCGCGCCATCACGATGTCTTCGCCCGCCACGGCCCACCTCAGCGAGTACCAGGCTGTCCAGCCGAGCAGGGCGGCCAAGGGAAGTTCTGCAAAGAAGGCCATGGCAAGTGCCTCGGCATAAGGCAATTGCGGTGCCGCGGACATCGTGTCGAACCACGCGTCCATGCACAAGATCGCGGCCGTGGCTGCTGCCGCTGGGCTGGTCGCCCGGTGCTTTCGCCGCATCAACTGGGCGACGATCAACAGGCAAACTGCCTCGAGGACGTCAAGGCCGACCCAGGAAGCGTCGAAGCTGCGCTCACCCGCATGCCCGTGCAACTGCTCGACCAGCACCCCGACCCACGGCACGAGCAGGACGCCGCAGATGGTGAACACCCTCGTCAGTACCCTCAATCGCCGATCCACAGACCCATGATGCCGTAGCCAGCCAGACTGCGACGCATCGTCACTGCTCGCCTGGGATCCCGATCCGAGCCATGGGCCACTGAACTTCTCGGCCGCGTGGCGCTAGGGCGTTACAGGGAGCCGATAAACCGAGACGTGCGACCCGGACTCGCCGGTGAACTCGGCGCCGGTCCAGTCGCCGTGCCGGGCCGGCGAGAGCCCGGCAACAGCTAGGGGCCCACGCTGTCGCCATAACGACAGCTAGGGGCCCACGCTGCTCCGCCGCCGGCGGGCAGACCAGCCAGTAGTCCGCACGGTCGCCAGGACGAGCAGCGGGCCGCCGCTGCGGTATGGAACGGGCACGTGTTGACGGCCTGATTTCCTGAGCATGCTGGCCCGGTCTTCGGCCGGGCTTTTTGGTCATGCTGCTGTCTGGCCGCTGTCGGGGCGGGCCAGGATTTGGGTGTCCTCGCTGGAATGTGAGGGATCCCTTCTCGCCTTCGTTTGGCCACGTCGCGAGAAGGGACGACACGCATGCTCTCGTCAGAGCCGCGATGGCGCATCTTCACCTGGTCCAGTTCATCCCTGGGCTGACGGAAACGGGCGGATGTCCCGGTCGCTGCAGACACTGCTGATCGCGCGTGAGGGTGTGCTTGCCCCCGAGTTCTCCTCGATCGAAGCCTGGCTCGGACGACCAGGAAACACGTGGGAGTATTACTGGTCGCTGGCGAGTCGCGGCCCGGTCTACCAGCCGGCGCAGGATGTGTCCGGCTGGATCCGCTTCAACCTCACCGCGTACCACGAGCAGGCTCAGGCAGTCCTTAACCTGCTCAACCGGTCGGCTCGGGTATGGCGACTCCTCGCTGATTTCGCGGAGAAGTCAGCGATGGACGAGCGGGTCGTCTCCGCGCTGCACGATGTGGCGATGACGGGCAGGGTCCGGCGGCTCCACTACGAGCATGCCGAAGGACTCAGCTTGCAGCAGGCGCAACGAGACCTGCGCGACCTTGTCACGCAGGGCCTGCTCTCCCCGGTAGGCCGCACCAGAGCGCGCTACTACCGGCAGGGTCCCCGCTTCCCCGAAGCCGCGCTGACCGAAGCCCAGACGCCCTGGGCCGTCACCGGCCCCTACAGGACCGAGCCCCGCTAACGAATGTGCCGTACCCCCTGTAGCTGGTTCCGGCCAACCTGCCACGTGGTGGCCTTCACCTCGCCGATAGCGAGTATCCGGCTCTCACTGCTGTTCGCGAGTTCCGGAATCGATCACGAGGTGGTCGCGAGCGCAACCAGGCTGCAAGTGCTGCCTGGTCGTACGGGGCGTTCTCCGGAACGCCGCAGGTGACGGCCGATAATCTCGTCCATCGCATCAAGCGCGGTGAACAGCTTGGCGCTCAGCCACGCTGATTGCGCCGCCAGCAGCAGGTGGCCATGGCCTGCGCTCCGCGAGAGGATCAATCGCCGAGATACCTGCGCGGGTGTGCTGGAGCGCCGTTCCGTGTGAGCGGGAGGGCGATCTCGTGGGCATGGCCCGGGTCAATAGGTTGCGGTAAACCGGTAGTCATGGATGGGGAAAACAGGTACTCTCCTATGCGGGAGACGGGTATCCTTACCTAGGTGAGCGACTTGTACGTGTCCCGGATCGTCGATGGGCTGCTTGACGGGCTGCTCGATTCCTTTCCGGCAATTTCGTTGGTAGGGCCGAGGGCAGCAGGGAAAACCACCACGGCGGTCCGGCGCGGCGGCACGGTCTTGCGCCTAGACCGGCCAGAGGTCCGCCAGTCAGTGGCAGCCTCTCCCGACGCGATGCTCGCGGGCCTGCGCCCGCCGGTCATCCTGGACGAGTGGCAGGAGGTACCGGAACTGCTCGGCGCCGTCAAGCGCTCGGTGGATGAGAATCCTGCCCCAGGCCGCTACATCCTGACCGGTTCTGTCCGCGCGGAACTGGAGAACCGGGTCTGGCCGGGCACCGGCCGCCTCCTGCAGATTCCCATGTACGGGATGTCGGTCCGCGAGGTTCAGGGGCGCGCCAGCCTGGCACCGTTCATCGACCGGCTCATAGGCGGGGGGACGGATGCGGTCACTGCACCGGAAGATGCCCTCAGTGTGCGTGCTTACCTTGATCTGATGCTCGCCGGGAGCTTCCCCGAGCCATCGCTGCGTATACCGGTGACCGCGCGGCGGCGGTGGTTCGCCGGCTACGTCGAGCAGATGATCACCCGCGATGTCCCCGCGGTGGCACCCCGCCGGGATCCGGAACTGCTGCGCCGCTACCTGTCCGTCCTGGCGGTGAACACCGCTGGCGTCGCGGCCGAGTCAACGCTGTGGTCGGCTGCCGGGATCAACGCCAGGACCGCCCAGGCCTATCAGGCTCTCTTCCAGCGGATGTTCGTCCTCGACCTGGTCCCCGCATGGTTCTCCAACCGGATCAAGAGGCTCGTCAAGGCCCCCAAGCGTTACCTGGTCGACCCTGCGCTCGTCGCGGCCGTCCTCGGGCTTGGCAAGGACGCCATCCTGTACGGCCCCGACATGCTGGGCCGGCTCCTTGACACCTTCGTCGCGGCGCAGCTGCGTGCGGAACTCGCCGCAAGCAGCAACGATCCGCGCCTGTATCACCTGCGGGAAGAGCAAGGCCGTAGGGAAGTAGACCTGCTCATCGAGACCGCGGGCGGGCAGCTGATCGGAATCGAGGTCAAGGCCGCCGCCACCGTCACGCCTTCCGACGCGCGACACCTGGCTTGGCTCCGTGACGAGACCGGCGACGCATTCGCTGCCGGAATCGTCCTGCACACCGGCCCGCACGTCTTCCCGGTCAGCGACCGCATCGTCGCCGCGCCAGTCTCCGCGCTCTGGTCGTAGCCGCGAGCGCACACGCTGGGTGCAGGCGACGCGGATGATCGTGCGACGGTGACCGACGTCGATAGACAGCAGATCCGCCGAAGACCCGTTGTCCAGGGATCCTGGCGGGCTGGTTCGCATTTGGCTCTGCGGTCCTTCGGGGCTGCTTAAGATCGAGTTGCCGCCCGCTGGGTTCCTGCCGTGGCGTGGCTAGTACGAGGTTCGATCACTGGTCGTGATCTGTCATCAGACATGCCCGCCCCGGTCAAACGCGCCCCTCGACGACAGGCGCAGTGCCCGCTGCGGAGCCTACTGGGTGATCAGCAGAATTGACGACGAAGAGCACGTTGTCACGATAGTGGACGTCGCCCCACGGGCGCGATGCCTGTTCCTGTTGCCGAAGTCCGCGGTGACCCTCGCCAATGTGCCAGCTCTTGACATGTAATGAGTGCCTCGATTGGATGACGCTGCGCCCCGGTATACAGATGGGTACGTTCGTCATCCCACGCGACGTTTCTCCTGTCCGCCGGGACCCTCGCGCACCACAGGTGCCTGAAAGGAGTTCCATGCGGTTCCACACCTTACGGAGAGCGGTCGTCGTGGCAAGCGCCGTCCCCCTCGCCCTGGCGTTCGCGGCCAGCAGTGCCTCGGCGGCGCACGCCAGCCGTGCGCCGATAGCCGGAAGCGCCCCGTCCTGGGTCGCGACGGCGAAGGTCGTCGGTACGCCGTCGGCCTCGTCCCGGATCACATTCAACGTCGTGCTACCGCTGCGCCACACGGCCGCGCTGGACAGGCTCGCCATCGCAGTCTCCAACCCGAAGAGCGCCTCGTACGGTCACTACATCACGCCGGCCCAGTTCAACCGGCGGTTCGGGCCTACCGCGGCGCAAGCCGCGTCCGTGCGCGGTTATCTCAAGGGCCTCGGCTTCACCGTCGAGGGCGTGGTCCAGGGCAACCGCTGGGTGACGGTCAGCGGCACGGTCCGCCGGATCGAGTCGGCGTTCGGCACAACTTTGCGTAACTACTCCTACAAGGGCAAGACGCTGCGCGCGGCCAGCCGCCCGCTGAGCGTCCCGGCCAGCATGTCCAAGCTGATCGCGGGCTTCGTTGGCGTCGGCACCGAGGGCACGCTGCGCAAGCCCGCCTTCGTTCTTGACGGCAGCACGGTCCACCCGAACGCCGTTCTCCCGCCGCGGCAGAGCTGCTCCGCGTTCTGGGACCAGTTCGAGCAAGTCGGCCCGTCGGCCTACGGCCGTACCTCGTTCCCGACCCCCAACTGCGGCTACACAGCGGCGCAGCTGCGCGGCGCGTACGGCCTGCAGGGCGCGGTCAGCCACGGCGACAACGGCACCGGTCAGACGGTGGCCATCATCGACGCGTACGCCTCGCCCACGATCGTCTCCGACACCAACGCCCTGGCTGACTCACAAGGTGAGCCCGAACTCGCGCCCGGCCAGTTCACCGAGACCGACATGACCCCGTTCGACCTGCAGGACCAATGTGGTCCTAACGGCTGGAACGTGGAGGAGTCACTCGACGTCCAGGCCGTGCACGGCCTGGCACCTGGCGCGAATATCCACTACATCGGAGCGATGGACTGCGACACCGGCATCGACGCTGCGGTCAACTTCGTGCTGCAGAACCACACGGCCAACATCATCAGCAACTCCTACGGGTTCGCCGGCGAGGACGGCCTCGGTGACGAGGTGGCGACCGAGGACTCGATGTTCCGCCAGGCGGTCGTCGAGGGCATTGGCTTTTACTTCTCCAGCGGCGACGCCGGCGACAACGTCGCCGTCAACGGCACCCCGCACCCAGAGCCGGACTTCCCGGCCTCCGACCCGTTCGTGACCGCGGTCGGCGGCACGTCGCTCGCCGTCACGTCCTCGAACGGGTACCTGTTCGAGACCTCATGGGGCGACGACATCGACCCGGTGAACTTCGCGACCACTCCGTCTACCTACACCCAGCCGCCGCCCGGTTCCTTCATATTCGGCGGTGGCGGCGGCGTGAGCGCGCTGTTCACGGAACCGCTCTACCAGAGGCTGGCGGTCCCAAGCAGCCTGGCCACGCTGAACGGGTCCACGGCAATGCGCGTGGTGCCGGACATCGCAGCCGTTGGTGACCCGGAGACAGGCCTCGCGTTCGTCTTCCAAGGCACCCCGGGTGTCATCGGCGGCACCAGCCTGTCCTGTCCCGTAATCGCGGGTATCCAGGCGCTGGCCAGCCAGAACCGGCGGTTCCCGATCGGGTTTGCCAACCCGCTGCTTTATGTGCTCGGCCTCGCTGGCGGGACGTTCCACGACGTCCAGGCACCGGCCAGCCCAACGGCGATGATCACCGTATCAGGTCGCACCCTCATCACCATGGGCCTGGATAGTTCGCTGACCTCGACCAAGGGCTACGACGACACAACGGGTCTAGGCACTCCCCACGGTGCCGCGTTCCTCCTTGGGGAGGCTCTACTGCCGTAACCGGGTAATGGAGGCCGTCGCTGGCGGAAGCCACCGGCGGCCTCCGCCGTCCCTTGCAGCTCACGCCCGATCGGCACCGCCGGCACTAGCGGGCAGAGAACCATGTTGTCGTCACGATCCGGTTCGACGCCCACTACGTGCACCGGGTTCACCCGGCGCAGCACCGCGACCTCCTGGCGCAGGACCAGTATCTCGGCGTTCTTCGACGCCGATGATCGGGCCAGCAGCGCCAGCCAGGACGGCACCGCAACACCGAACCTGTAAATCAGGCGTATATACACGAGCGCACATCACGGCAGGTCCGAGCCGGTGGCCGAGTTACGGACGTACTACAGGCGTTCACGGTGCCGATGTGGTGGCGTGTTGAAGCCCTGCTGCCGTGGTGGCTGCGGGCTTTGGCGGTGGTGTTGCCTGTGTCTGTGGGTGAGGTGCCGGTCAGGTCTCGGTGACGGCGGCGCGGGCGGCTTACTCGTCGACGATGGCCTTGCCGGCGGCGTAGGTGGAGACCGACTCACCGCGCAGCCGACCCTACTCAAATAGGGTGGATCATCTCGACTGCTCCGATGCTGAGGTTGCCGGCCTCTGAAGTGCGTCTTGAGCGCAGTGCTCTCGCAGGTAGCGCTGGATCTCGCGGTCGTTCTGCGGGCCGCCTAGGGCATAGGCGAGGATGTCTGGACCGAGTCCGTAGTCGATGCCGAGCCAGTCGTAGAACTCCTTGGCCTGGCGGCGATAGTTGTTCGCCAGCCAGGGTGTCGCGGCACTCGGGGCGGATTGTGACTCGAACCACCCGGCAAGGCAGTGCTGCACGTACTCTTCGATCGATTGCTCTACGGTCCTGGTCGGGATCAGGGTGCGCACTGGAGCGAACATCCGGTCGATGAGGCCGTCCTTCCCCTGCAGGTCATTGGCTACGTGCGCGGCCAGCAAGGGCGCACAGTGGAATCCGTCGCGGTACGTGCCAGTCATCAGATAGAGACCGGGAAACCCGGACCAGCCGATCAATGGGAACCCGTCCAGCGTCACAGGCCGGCTACCCACCCGCCACTGCTCGATTTCGTGGAGGCCGATGGTCTCGTCGAGTTGCTGCATAGCGCACTGGGCTAGGAAGTGCACATCGTGAAGCTGGACGCTGGCCACTGGCTGTCTGAAGACGCCATTGGTGGCGCCGAGATATTCCCGGCCTTCGCCGAGCGGCACCAGGTGCAACCCGCAGGCGAAGGCGCGGTTAGGCGTACGCACCACGCTCTCAAAGGGCGCCCCGAAGGCCCGGCGGCCGACGGCAGCGAAACCGCGCCCGGCGAAGACTGGCATCGATTCCGGTGCCGCGAGCACCGTCCGCGTCAGCGCTTCGCTGCGCACACCGGCCGCTACCACCACGGTTCCTGACTCGATCCGGCTGCCATCGGCCAATCGGGCGCCACAGATCCTGCCATCCGCGGCTAAAAGGGCTTCGGCTGTCTGGTCAGCGAGGATAAAACCGGCCGACGCGATCCTGGCCTCGACTGCGGCGAGTACCCGCCGCGAGTCGACGGCACCTTCGCCGGGCAGGTGCACTGCGCGCAGCGCCCGCTGGTCGGCGCGGGGCCGGTATCCAGCGATCTCGCCTGGGTCTACCTCCTCGACGGTCTCGCCATAGTCGCCTAACGCGCTTATGACGGCGGCGAAATTCGCCGAGTCAAGCCAGCCGCAGGTATTGAGTATCAGGTAGGTGTCATGCGCGACACGCAACGGCGCCTGAGGTGCTGCGGCGCCTGTCTCCAGGCGCCGCAGCACCTCAGGCCACAGTCGGTGAGCAGATCTGCTCATCTCGAACTTGGTTCGGCCGGCCGCGGTGCGCAGAGTTTCCGTGGTCACCTCGCCAAAACAGCCGAGCATCGCTCCTGCCGCCTGGCTTGCGCCCATCTCCCGCTCGCGTGGTCCGACGACGGCGACCGAGCCGGCGCCCCGGGTAGCCAGTTCCTCGGCCAGGAACAGACCGAGCGCACCATTGCCGATGATGAGGATGTCCGCCTGCCGCATAATCGTCATTGCACCACCTAGTCATGATGACCGACGGGCAGCCAGTTCACCCTTTAAGATAAGGGTCCGCCGAACATTGGTCTACCGGGCTCCCCGACACGCCCAGCACGCGCGCTGAGAACTGACTGGCAGTCATCCCGGTACTGTCCAGCGCTGCAGGCCCGCGCCCAGATCGATGACCTGGCCGCCAGGCTCCGCGAACTCGACGAGGCGATCGAACATCTGCGGATTACCCATAAGAACCTGCTCTCGCCGGCCAGCGAGCCCGTCACCGAGTCGGCCGGGCCAGCCGCGCCCATAATCCAATGGCGAGCCTCCAACCAGCCCGCCTTACGCAACATCAACGACGAAAAGGACATCAGCGCGCGAAACGCCCTCTATAAGGGGCTGTCTTGCTTTCTAGGCTGACCTTCCCCGGAGCCAGCGGCCGCCTCGCACCACGGACTACGGCACCCATAACAGGCATCTGCGAGCCAGCGAGTCCCGGATACCCACCAGTTCGATAGAGATAACCGAATCGGCGATCGGGTGTTGGGTGCGGGTGACAACCAGGCTGACAGCGGTGACGTGGGCTAAGCGGAGCCCAGTGCGCTGGTCTTCACTGGTCCGTTGGCCGGTGTGCTTCGCCGGGATGGCGAGCGGGGGCTGTCGGCGGGCCAGGCCCTTCCGCCGCTGCCCTGATGATGGCGTGAACCCTCGCCTCGGGGAAGAACACGGTGAGGTTCCTCGCCGCGGCCAGAGCCCGGTCACGGGCCTCGCCGCCGAGCTGGAGAGTTGCCCGCACGGCATAGATGGCCGCCCGGCGGCGGACTTCAGCGCGGTACTGCCCGATGTCCATGCTGATCCTCACGCCGTGAGCGCCGGCCAGTTCTAGCGCCTCGGCTGTGATCTTCTTGCCCTTGGCCGAGTTGCACTCGGAGTGCATGAGCTGGAGATTCCAGCGGCGATGCGGTCCGCCGTACACCCTGGGGATGATGTGATCGATCGCGGTACCTTGCGGCGAGTCCGGCAGGTAATCCACGCACCATGGGCAGCGCCAGTGCTGCAGCCCTGCCAGTTCGGTCATGAATGCCAGGCTGTGCGATGCCCACGGCACAACCTCGTCGTCATGCTGCCCGTCACCAGCCCGGGCCCAGGACGGCCAGCGGCAGAACCTCTCCCCGGCAGGCACCGGCAACCCGCACACTCCGCACCAGCCAGGCTCCGCGAACATGAGGTCAAGCTAGCCGACCGGTCGGACATCGCGGCCGTTTCAAGATCGTTTAGTGCCAGACGGGCCACTGGTCTTTGGGGTCAGGTGAGGTCTGACTGTCGCCTGAACGCCAACCCAGCCGTGACGCGATCGCGGCTCAGCCCCGATTCCAGCAGCTACGTCGTCCCGGAGCTGTTGCTCCACGGGCTGTTGCGGGATTGGGTGGCGGGGCGGGGCGGTGGCGGGCTTGGGTTTGGGCTTGTTTCGGGGCGGTGGGTGGCTGGGGCCGGGTGTGGCCGGGCTGGTTCAGAGGGCGGTGAGTGCCTGGGTGGTGAGCTGGCCGGCGCTGATGGCGGTCAGGAGGTTGTGGACGCTGGTGATGAGGTTCCATTCGGCGGTGACTTTGGGTGTGCCGCGGAGGCTGAACTGGCGGAAGCCGAGGTTGTGCTTGATGTTGCCGTGGGGGGTTTCGGCGATGTGGCCGCGCTGGCGGTAGGCGGTGATGCCTTCGGGGGTTTTGAGGCGTTCGGCCATGGCGGCGGTGGCGGGGCCGTCGGGTTCGCCGGGCCCGGCGGGGGCGCCGGGGTCGCGGGCGGCGTGTTCGAGGTCGCGGTGCTTGCCGACGGCGATGAGCCGGTCCGGTCCGGGGCAGGTCATGTTGTGCTCGGATTTGTAGCCGGCGTCGGTGAGGAACAGGCGGATGAGGCACCGGCCGCAGGTGCCGCACGTGCAGCCGGTGCTGTCGCTGCTGCTGGTGGCGGGTGCGGCGGTGCCGGTGCTGCCGGTGCCGGGTGCTGCGGCGGTGCTGCCGGTGCCGGGTGCGGTGGTGCCGCATGTGCAGCTGGTGCCGGGTGCGGCGGTGCTGGTGGTGTCGCTGCTGGTGGTGTCGGGTGCGGTGGTGGCGGGGGGCTGGCGGGCGGCGATGTATTCGGCGGCGGCTTCTGCCTTGGCGGCCATGGGCTCGAACCAGGTGACGTCGCCGGGGGTGCCGGTGACTTCGGTGGCGATGATCAGGCCGTCTTCGCTGGTGACGTTCTGGGTGTTGTAGCCCTGGATGAACCCGCCGCCGCGGACGGGCATGAGCCGGGAGTCAGGGTCGGTGATGTTCCGGGACCGGGTTGCGCGCTGGGCGTCGCGGGCGGCCTGGCGGGCGGCGTCCCGGTCGCGGGCGGCGTCCCGTTCGGCTTCGGCTTCCCGGACCCGGCAGTACCCGGCGGCCGGGGCCGGGGGCGGGCCGGTCATCTTCTTCTGCCCGGCGGCGGCGCGGGCGGCCTGGCGGGCGTGCCAGTCATCGATCCTGGCCTGCTGCCTGGCGATCTCGGCATCGACTTTCTCCTGCGCCAGCCCGGCCTCGGACCCGGCCGGGGCGCGGCCGGTCGGCTGCCCGGCCGCTTTGCGCTCCCGGAACGTCCCGGTCTTGGCGGCCTGCTCCTCCCGCTCGGCTTTCTCCCCGGCCTCGGCTTCGGCTTCCATCTCGGCCAGCGCCCGGGCTATCCGCCCGGCCCTGGCCTTCCGGCCGGCCCGCGACTGCGGGCTGGCCACCTGCCCGGGCACCTCGTCGCCGCGCCGCCCGGCCCCGTACGCCGCGTCCTCGGCCGCGTCGGCGGCCGCGTGCTCGGCCACCGTCTCGGCGGCCAGGTCCCGCAGCCGGGCCAGCGACCGGTTCGCCGACTTCGACGCGGAAGCGGCGACCTTGGTGCCGTCCAGGGCCACCACGCCCAGCTTGCCCATGCCCAGCCGCGCGCACAGCCCCAGCACCTCAGCGAACAGCCCGGCCATCGCCGTCCCGGCCTGCGCCCGGAACCGGGCGATCGTCACGTGATCCGGGTGGTTCCCCGCGCAGATCACCATGAACGCCGCGTCGGTCTGGCACAGCTGCTCGATCCGCCGCGACGACGTCACCCGGTTCGCGTACGCCCACACCAGCAGCGTCACCAGCATGTCCGGGTCATACCCCGCCGCCCCCGCCCCGCCGGTCCGCCGGAACGCGTGGAACGCGCTGGTGTCCAGGTGGTCCGTCACCACGGTGATCACCAGCCAGACCGGATGATCGGCCGCAAGCCAGTCCCGCCGGTCCGGCGGCAGCAGGTACAGCTGGTCCCGCGGCACTTCCCGGTACCCTTTCGCCATACCATAATTATGACAGATAACCACGAACACGCACAAAAGACACACCGCGTACCCGCGCCCGATTCTGCAACAGCCCGTCCAACGACAACAGAGGGCCGACGTTGTTGCCGAGACGAGCGACCCAGGACTATTACGCGGATTCCGGTTGCGCCCCGGCGCCAGCGGCATGGCCGCCGCGCTCCTCACAACAGCCGGCGGCGCAGCAGGACTCTACGCAGGACTGGCTACCGCGGTTACCGTCTTCCTGGTGGCCGGGTTCGCCGCCGGGCTGCAGGGCGTCCCCGGATCGCGGCCTCGGCAGCCGGCTCCGGCTCCCGTCCTGGCCCGGGACCGGCAGGCAGCGCTCATCAACCTGGCTGCGCTGAGGCGCGCCCAACGCCGATTCTGCCGTTGGCAGGTGTCGTGAGCGGTCACGATCGCGTTTGCGCCCCACCAGATGACGGCGACGGCCGCCATGACCCCTAGCGCCCTGGCCGTCACGTGGAGTACCTTCCACGGCCATGGCATGACGGTCCAGTCCCGCGGTCGCGCCATCCGCGAGGTCGCCCCGGCCATGCGGCGCTGCAGGCTCGTCATCGCGTCCACCCCCAGTCTTTGGCGGGATTCCCCGCGGCCGCAGCATGTTCGGCGCCGACGTGATGCTGTCGAGTTCGCCGCACCACTGATCCGGCGAGATCTCGCCGACGCGGGCATCCATGCGCTGGACGAGCTTGCCCAGCTCACCGGCCTGTCCCGGCTGTTCACTGGCCAATTTGTGATACCAGCTGCAAGTCTCGTCGCGGGCGGTCGCGTAGTAAGCCTGGTATCCGTCATGGACCTGTCTCCACAGGGCGGGATCGTCGGCGAGCCGGCGAACGAGCAGGCGCCTCACGAGCGGGTGGAGATCCAGGCCACCGCCGTGCCCGGCCGCCCACATGGCGGCGGTTAGCCGGTCATGCACATCCTGGGCGGTCACTCCGCTGATCCGCAGGAACTTGAAGACGGCATTGCATGCGACCAGGGCAGAACCCGGTGTTACCGCGCCTATCGCCATCGCCGTCAGCATGGCGTCGTCCGGATCATCCGGGACCAGCGCGCGAAGCAGCTGGTCGTGTCCGCTGAGCAGATCGAGGTGGCCGGCCTGGCTATCCTTCAGCGCGGCAGCGAGCGTAGCTGCGGTGCCCAGATGCCCGCCGGTCAGGTCGTGAATGAAGTCCGCGTCGTGGCCCCGCATGCCGTCCAGTTCCCTGGTGGTAACCATCCGCCGCAAGCCATGCGCGTCCAGGTCGGCCAGCCTCACCCGGTACCACAAGGGCTGATCGGGCAGATCCAGGGCCTGCGCCTGCCAGTCGACATAACCCGGCCCGTAGATGGTCGCGTCAGCCCGGTCGCCGACCTGGACGCGTGCCTCGGCCAGCGGCCCGGACCCGAGGTCGCCTTCCGGGCGCGCGTCGTGCCCGGCAACTATGACAAGCGGGTCCGCATCGTGGGGCATCTCCGCCCGGCACTCCGCCAGCGTCTCCAGGAACCGCGTGCCCCCGGCGCCGCCCGTGTTGTCCAGCAGCACCAGGCATTTCGTCGGCAGCCGCCAGGGCCGGCGGGCGCGGGGCTGGTGGAAATGAGCGCGAAGGTCAGCGAGGAAGGCCGCGCACAGCGTCTTTTCTGCCCGCCACGCCGCACCGGTCCCTGCCCGCCACTCGCAAAGACGGTACAGCGTGTCCTGGGCAGCTCCGCCGACCTCGGCACCGCGGCCAGGCCACCTAGATCCAGCCAGTCCCGGCCCAGGCAAGCCGCAATGAATTCAGTAATGGTGGTACTACCATTACCCCTTTCAGTCACATCCACCCGTCCTTGCCCTGCTGGATATAAATGCCATGCATTCGGCCGGCGGCCGCCCGCCCTGCATCATCGGGAATCCATGCCAGGATAATCAAAGGATGGCTCAGCCGGCCCGCAATCTAAGAACACTTCCGCATTTCGAGACGGCTACCCAGGCGCGAAAGCGTTATGCGCCAATTAGCGGCTGATGAACCGCGTTAACGGGTTACTTACAGCGATAGCGACTAACCAGCGGCGGAGTCCGCCTGAAGGAACCTGTTCTTCAGCTCGGCCACGCAGGCGCCGGCTGGCTTCGAGGACTGCCTGTCGTCTTAACGCGCCACCTGCCCGGGGACAGGGATCAGTCATCGATCGCCTGGTATGCGAGTGTCCAGAAGTCGCGGTACAGGTTCGGCGGGTTGAGCGTGAACTTGGCGCAGCCGGTCATCAAGATCGTCACCATGTCCTCGCTCGGGTCGGCGTACCACACGGAGCCGAGCCCGCCGTTCCAGCCGAATCGCCCGACCGGCTCGCCGAGCCCGTCCAGCTCGGTTAGCTCCGTCAGCAAGATGGAAGCTAGCCCTCCGGGCAAAACTGTGCCCTTCGCCGGTCGTTAATTCTGACGGTCATACCCGTCCATTGGTGGATATCTTCGCTATTGCGCCGAGACGGCGCTGTGAGTGGCAATCCGGGAGATGTGCCCGAATGGCGGATCACGGTTATCCTTACACCACTGGCCAGCGGATCGCGGACGGGGGGCAAGGGTCAGCCAGCTGGGCAGTCCGGGAGATTCTTACTTGCCCTTGCCCATAGGCAAGCAGCCGGTATCGCAGTCCGATTCGGAGGAGTAGACATGTCGCTTGGATTGAAACGGAGCACGGCCGCCGCAACGCGGATGTCGCGAAAAGCCATCGCGGTTCGCGGGTGGCGGCGATACATCAGCGTCAGCGTTGTGGCCGTGCTATCGGTATTCGGCGCGGGCGCGGCGATCAACGCGCTGCCCGCGCAGGCAGCGCATAACGCGTCCGCCCACAGCCCGCGCTCCTGGAAGCCCACGATTCATGGGGTCTGGCTGCGGCATGAAGGACTGCCTGCTCTCCTGACACATGCAGCGCATACCAGCATCCCCAAGAGCCTGCTCCGCTCCTTCAGCCCTAGTCTGCCCGGATTCCGGCAGGGATCCGTCGCGGTCCCCGGTGCCTCCATTCATTTCGTCATGGGCGGGTCAGGACCGGTGCTCGTGCTGCTGCATGGCTGGCCGATGACCTGGTGGGAGTGGCACACCGTGATGCCAAGCCTGGCCCAGGCCCATACGGTGGTCGCGTTCGACCTGCCAGGGCTTGGCGACTCAACCGCCCCCGCCAGCGACGGCTATACCGCCGTCGACACCGCGATGATCTTGCATCAGGCGGTCGCGGCGCTGGGTTTCCAGGACATCTCGATCCTGAGCCATGACCTCGGTGTGAACATCGCCTACGCCTACGCCCAGCTCTTCCCGCAAGAGGTGACCAAGCTGGCCGTGCTCGAGTCGCTGCTCAACGGGTTTGGCCTGGAGAGCATCTACGCTTTCAGTTTCCACTTCCTGCTGAACATGGCCCCCTCGCCGACGCCGGAGGGCATCGTCAACAACTTCGGGTCTGAGGTGTCGTACCTGAACTACCTCTACACGTTCGCCCTGAATCCGGCCGCCATCACCCCCTTCGACCGGGCCGTGTGGTACGCCGCTTACGCCAACCCCGCGAACCGCGAGGCCGGCTACAACTATTACCGGGCGTTCCCGCAGAACGAGGCCTACAACCTCGCGCACGCCACGCCGATGCTGACCATGCCGGTGCTGGCGATGGGTGGCGATAACAGCTTCGGGCCCGCGGTGGCACAGTCCTTCGAGAATGTGGCCACGGACGTGCACACGGTCGTGGCGCCGAACTCGGGTCACTACATTCCCGAGGAGGATCCGGGATTCCTGGCTACGTGCGCGAACCTGTTCTTCAGCTCGGCCACGCAGGCGCCGGCTGGCTTCGAGGACTGCCTGTCGTCTTAGCGCGCCACCTGCCACGGGCGGGATCTGGTCCCCGGGCACCCGGCACAGCCGGGTGCCCGGGGACTGGCGTGGACGTAGGGCTTGTGCGTGAACGCGGAGGTGGATGCCCTGCGGCCCCGAGTAGCGCCCTTGAGGCAGGCCCTCGTCACCGGGTTCGTACTCGGGCCAGGCGTCCTGGGCGCAGCGCGAGCGTCGGTGAGGTCGCCAACGCCAGCACCTCGGGAACCCGGGCCGGACATGAAGCAACGAATCTGTCGGCTAGCCCTACGCGTCCTGTTCTGTCCCTGATCGCGGTGCGGAGTCAGCAGGACTACTTGCGTCCCGGATGGTAGATGTCCGACCTGTCCGCGATGTCGATCACAGTGATCGCGTGCTTTTCATCGTCGATCTGGTACCTGACACGGTAATGTCCGCGCCGAGCGGACCAGTCGCCCTGAAACGGCGGCGAGACAAGCTGTTTCCCGACGCGCTGCGGATTGTCCACGAGCGGCCCTGCTATGAATTCCCACACCGCGAAGGCAGTCGACGGCGCGAGCTGGTGTTCAAGCGCGCGACGCGCCTGTGCCTTGATAACGAGATGGAAGGGCTCACTCACGCGAGCCCGACCTCCCTGCGGCGGCGGTCCATGATCGCCGCCATCTCGTCGCCGCTGACATCAGGGCCGTCCGTGCTCGGCTCGCCGGCGCGCAGCCGGGCGATCTCGCGCTCCAGCCAAAAGACGGTCTCCTCTAGAGACTCAAGGTCATCGACAGGCAGGACAACCGCTACGGGGCGACCGTTGCGCGTGATGGTGTAGTGCTCATGAGTCGATGTGACATCGTTCACGACGGCCGAAAGCTTGTCCTTGGCCTCAGCCAACGAGAGAGAAACCATAGCCAGAGTATAGGCCAGATTTCTAGCCTGCCGCTAGGCTTGCGCGCGGGAGCAGGCGTGACGCCCGGTGGACGGAGAGGCCACGTTCGTTCGGCCGGATGGTCCGGGGCTATTGGGGACGGGAGCTTCGCGGGAGCCACCGCCTCTGCAGCGGCCGGAAGGCCCCCCAGGCAGCCAGCGCGCTGACCAGCAGGTACGCGAGCTGGTAAAGGAAAGCGCGAGCGTGGGTGCACGCGGGCCGATGCTGACGGACGGCGGGTATAGCGAAGACAACGCGCTCGGCGTTGCTCATAGCACGACAGTCGCCCGGACAATTTTCGGCCCTATTTATTTTGAACCAATTGCCCCGAGGGCGACCGGGTCCTTCTAAGCTCACGCCGCTCCGGCTCGCTCAGCTAGGTTTGCAGGCAGGATTAGTCGTCGATCGCCTGGTATGCGAGTGTCCAGAAGTCGCGGTACAGGTTCGGCGGGTTGAGCGTGAACTTGGCGCAGCCGGTCATCAAGATCGTCACCATGTCCTCGCCCGGGTCGGCGTACCACACAGAGCCGAGCCCTCCGTTCCAGCCGAACCGCCCGACCGGCTCGCCGAGCCCGTCCCGCTCGGTGACCACGGACATGCCGAGCCCCCAGCCGTGGCTGGCGAAATAGCTGGCGAACGGGCCGGAGGCCTGCTTTTGGTCGGGCGTGAGCTGATCGGTGGTCATCACCTCAAGCGACGGCCTGGACAGCAACCGCCCGCCGTCGCCCTTGCCCTGGCGCAGCATCATCTCGCCGAACGCCAGGTAGTCGGTGACGGTGGAGACCAGGCCGCCGGCCCCGGAAGGGAAGGCCGGCGGTTGTCGCCACTTGCTGTCGGCCACGGCGTCGTAGACGTCGACCCCGTTATCGTGATAGCCGGTGGCCAGCCTGGCCAGGCGCCCCGGCGGCACGCTGAAGCTGGTATCCGCCATCTTGAGCGGCTCGAATATCCGCTGGCGCAAGAACTCGTCGAACGGCTGGCCGGCGGCGCGCGCGATCAGCACTCCTAGCACGTCGGAGCCTGTGTTGTACATCCAGCCCTCGCCCGGCTGGTGGATCAGCGGCAGCGTTCCCAGGCGGCGGATCCACTCGTCGGGCTCCGGCGGCACCTGCGGGTCAGGCGCGCCCTGGCCCAGGCGGAGTTCGGTCATCGCGCGCTGGATCGGGTATTCCTCGGGTGGCGCGATGACCATGCCAAAGCCCCATCCGAACGTGAGCAGGTCGCGCACGGTGACCGGCCTGCTGGCCGGCGCTGTGTCGTCCAGCGGGCCGTCCACGCGCCGAAGCACCACGCGGTCGGCCAGCTCAGGCAGCAGCCGGTCCACCGGCTCGTCCAGCCGCAGCGCGCACTCCTCCACGCACATCATCGTTGCCGCGGCCGTGATCGGCTTGGTCAGCGACGAGATGCGGAAGATCGTGTCGCTGTGGACAGGCGTTCCGTCCAGGTCGCTCGCGCCGATCGGCTCGATCACCGACTCACCCCGTCGGCTCACCGCGAGCACCAGCCCTGGTACCTCGCCGCGCTCGACGTAGCCTGCCATTACATCGCGCATGCGGGCGAGCCGCGTTTTTGACAATCCGCCGACGCTCATGTTCCCGACGGTGACATCTGGCCCCCGGGCGGCGCATCTCCTTAGTTGCGCCGCGGCGGCGCTGTAGGCAACCCCGGAGAAGCGTCTGATAGCAAATCGCGGCTATCTTCGCCGCGACGTATGAGTTTGATTCAAGTCGACCAGAGCTGAAGGATTCCGGAAAGGATCTTGTCATGCGCTTCCGCTCTCGATCTCACTTTCGCTTCGTCACGCTTATCGCGGCAGCCGGGCTCGCCTTAGGCTTGGGCGGCCCCCTCGGCTTGGGCGGCACTGCCGCAGCCGCTCGCTCGTCGGCCCATGTAGTCAAATCAGAACGGCCGGTCCTGACAGCGGCGCAAGTCCGTCAGCTAGCTGCTCACGCGACTGATCGTTCGATCATCATCTTCAAGAACCAGCTGTCGAACCTGCCGGCGCGGGGCGCCACCACGCGGCTGCGAGTCGGCGCGGCCAACGCCTCCCAGGCGCTGGTGCTCGCTGAGCTTGCCCAACTGCACGCGACGCAGGTGCGGAGCTTCCACATCATCAACGCGATCGCGGCGACGATCTCGCCGGCCGAGGTCAAGCGGCTGCGGGCGGACCCGGCGGTCCGGGCGGTCGTGCCTGACTCGCTACGGCGCCTGGATCCGGTCGATAACCGGCCGGGCTCGCTGCTGCCGGCCAGGACCCTGCATGGCCATCACGCCAAGCCCGCCGACGATGCGCAGCAGATCTGCCCCAGAGACCCGGCCAAGCCGCTGGTCGAGCCCGAGGCGCGGACACTGATGAACGTCGACGCCGCCAGCAAGATCGCGGACGGCACCGGCATCAAGGTCGGGATCATCGCCGACGGCCTCGACACGAACAACCCAGACCTCGTCCGGCGCAACGGCCAGCACGTCGTCTTCGACTACCAGGACTTCAGCGGGGATGGTCTCCAGACGGTCACCGGCGGCCTGCTGTCCTCCCTCGTCGCGGGCCTCATCTCCGCGCAGGGCAATCAGGTCTACGACCTGTCGCAGTTCGTCAACCCCGCGCAGCCGCTGCCGACTGGCTGCAACATCAGGATCGAGGGTCTCGCCCCCGGCACCGGCTTGGCGATGCTCGACGCCTTCGGGAACGACACCGCGGTCTTCAACTCCACGATCCTGCAGGCGGTCCAATATGCGGTCATGACCGACCATGTCAACGTGCTGCTTGAGCCCTTCGGCGGGAACCCGATCCCGAACACCCAGAACGACCCGGTGGGGCTCGCCGACCAGGCAGCGGTTGCCGCGGGCGTCGTGGTCGTCTCGTCCACCGGTGACAACGGCTCCGATGGCAGCGTCGGCTCGCCGGCCGACATTCCCGGAGTGATCGGCGTGGGCGGGACGACCACCTTCCGTGCCTACCGCCAGACCGACGCGAACGGCCCGAACTTGGGGGCTGGTGGCTGGGAGAACAACAACATCAGCGCGCTCAGTTCGGGTGGCGTCAACGAGTTCAACCCGCGCACCATGGACGTGGTCGCCCCCGGCGACGCCTCCTGGTCGCTGTGCAGCACCAACACGTCGATGTTCCGCGCTTGCGTTGACCCCGACAACGGGTCCTCGCCGGGAATCACCGACTCGGGCAGCACCGCCTCGTCATCGGCGGAAGTCGCCGCCGTGGCCGCGCTGATCCAGCAGGCGTACGCCAAGACGCATGGCGGCGCCCTGCCGCCGGCCCCGCTGGTCGAGCAGATCATCGTCAGCACGGCTACCGACCTGGGCGCTCCGGCCGATCACCAGGGCGCCGGTCTGGTCAACGCGCTCAAGGCCGTGCAGCTCGCCGAGTCCATCAACAGCGCCAGCCCGCAGGGCAGGACGTTGCTGGTGACCAAGACAAGCCTGAACGCGACGCTGAACGCCGGTCAGAGCCAGATGTTCAGCATCGGCGTGACCAACGAGGGCAGCGCGGCCCAGACCGTCACCCCGACGGTGTCCGGCCGCCCGACGACGGTGTCGAACGACACCGGCAGCGTCACGCTGACGTCCTCGTCACCGACCTTCGTCGACGGCGGAGGGAACACCGACTCCTACGCGGAGCACACGTTCACGGTGTCGGCCGGGACTGACACCCTGAACGGCGACATCACCTGGAACGGCCAGCAACTCGGCGGCGTGGTGTTTGAGGAGCTGTTCGACCCCCGGGGTAACCTCGCCGCGTACTCGTCTCTCGGATCGCTCGAGAGCGGTTTCGGGCATGTGGAAGTGCACCAGCCGATGGCGGGCACGTGGACCGCGGTGATCTATACCATCAGCGGCGCGCCCTACCTCGACAATCCAATCCAGTTCTCCTACAACACCTCGAGGTTCCACGCCGCCGGATCGGTCTCGCCTGCGGCTAGGACGCTCGCGCCGGGCCAGTCCGGTACCTTCCAGGTGACCGTCACCGCCGGCCAGGCGGGCGACGAGGCGCTCAGCCTGCACCTGGGAACAGGCTCCAGCACGGACGGGGCCATCCCGATCGTGCTGCGGGCACTGGTGCCGATAACCGGCAGCGGCGGCTCCTTCGCCGGCAACCTGACCGGCGGCGGCAGCTACCTGGCCTTCGGCCAGGAGTTCACCTACCAGTTCAACGTGCCGGCCGGCCAGCCATCGCTGAACGTCGGCATCAAGCTGCCCGACCCCGACTACGTGCTCCAGGGAGCCCTCGTCGACCCCAACGGCGAGCCACTTGACCTGCAGTCCACCGCCAACGACGTGTTCTTCGGACCCGGTCCGACCATGCAGTTCTTCGAGCGCACGCCGCAGCCTGGGCTGTGGACCTTGACCCTCGTGAGCTTCGCCCCCGTGGACGGAGCGCACCTGAGCGAGCCCTTCACCGGCGCGATCTCGTTCACCCCGGCAGCGATAACCAGCAGCGGGCTGCCCAGCTCGCCGAGCACTGTCCTGCCCGCCGGGCAGCCGGCTACCGCGACCATCACCGTCACTAACACGGGCAATATCGCCAAGGACTACTTCGCCGATCCGCGTCTCAATGACCGGGTTCCGCTGCGGATTCTCGGCACCGGCGTGGTCAACGGCACCAGCTACACGCAGCCGCAGGTCACCACGCCGGAGCCGATGCCCGCGAGTGTCAACCCGCACTGGCTGATTCCCACCAACACCAACGCGCTGATCGGGATCTCGGAGGCGACGATGCCGATCTTCTTTGACTTCAACTCCGACAACAACGACCCGGAGGCCCTTGGCGTCCCGTTCGGCAACAACTCGGTGGCGCAACTCGCAGACCCCGAGGTCGCCCCCGGGCAGTTCTGGGCCGCGTCCGAGCCAACCGGGCCGTTCTCCGGTCCGGTAGCAGGTTCGGCGAACATCACCATGGTTGCATTCACCAACCCGTTCGACTCCGCCATCTCCGCCAGCACCGGCGACATCTGGGCGCAGACCGCCAACGCCAGCGCCCCCTATACGCCGATGACACTGGATCCCGGCCAGTCCGGCACCATCACGCTCACCATTACCCCGAATGCGCCCACGGGCACGGTGGTCCGCGGCTTCATCGCAGTTGACACCTACAACCAGGCCACATCCAGTGGTGACGAGCTAGTAAACATCCCCTACACCTACACGGTCGGCTAATCATTATGAAAGTCGCCGCTGCGGCGAGCAAGCGGTCGCCTAAGACCGCGCCGCAGCGGCGACTCTATATGGCCTTTCGCGGTAATGGGACCCGCCAATCAGGCAATCTCGAAGATGGTGCGGCACGGGGCGTCGTCACAAAGTGAGTGAGTGAGGGTATCGCCGCGCCTCGTGTCACCAGCGAGGAGAATGCCATGAGCGCCACCAACGCTCCATCGAAAGCTGAACTTGTGCGACGCGCCTCAAGCCTTATTCCGCTTTTTCGCGAGAAGGCGCTATGGATGGACGAGAACCGTTGCATGCATGAGGACGCGATCGACGCTCTGACCGATGCCGGATTCTTGAAGATGCGGGTTCCGGTTCGATACGGCGGATTCGACTCGGACATGCGGACCATCGTTGACGTCATCTCTGAGATCGGGCGGGGCGACGGCTCTGTGTCGTGGACCCTCGCGATGTGGGCGCTCAGCAGCTGGATGGTCGGGTTGTTCCCAGAGGCGGTTCAGGACGAGGTGTTCTCCACGCCAGATGTGCGCGTCTGCGGGATCTTGTCTCCAGGTGCCATCGCGGTGCCGGCCGACGGCGGGTACATCGTCAACGGCAAGTGGTCGTTCAACACCGGGGCGCGGCAGAGCATGTGGAACACTAACGCGGCCGTCGTCCCGGCCGCCGATGGCGGGCACGACCCGGTCATGACCCTGATCCCGATCAGCGACCTGGAGATTATCGACGACTGGTACACCTCGGGCTTGCGCGGATCGGGCAGTGTCACCACGATCGCCAAGGACGTCTTCGTCCCGGCCGAGCGCGTGCTGCCGATGGAACCGGTACTCCAGGGCCACCACAGTGTTAGCCCGCAGGGGGACGCCCCCCCGCACCCCCCGTTCATGCCGACAGCGTGCACGACTGTCAGCGCGGTGGCCCTGGGCCTGGCCAATGCGGCCAAGGACGCGTTCTTCGAACGGCTGCCCGGTCGTCGGATCACGTTTACCAGCTACGAGCGTCAGAGCGAGGCTCCCGTCACTCACCTGGAGGTCGCCGAGGCGACCACGAAGATCGACGAGACCGGCTTCCACGCTTACCGGGCCGCCGACATGATCGATACCAAGGGTGCGTCGGGTGAGCCCTGGACGCTTGAGGAGCGCGCACGGGTTCGGCTTGACCTAGGCGCGGCCTGCCAGCGCGCGAAGGAGGCCGTCGAGATCCTCGACTCGGCAAGTGGCGGGTCGTCAATTTACCGGGACGTGCCGATCCAGCGCATCGAACGAGATGTCAAGACGCTGAACCTGCACGCGATCGTCCACCCGGCCACCAATCTGGAGCTGTACGGCCGGATCATCTGCGGGCTCGAGCCTAATACCCCATACATCTGACATGACGTCAATCCGCGCGGAGGCAGATCTCGCCGGGATAACAGCCGTGATCGTTTTGAGTTAAGGAGAGGACTTGTGGAGGCTGTCAAAATACCATCACGAGCCGAGCTTGTTGAGCGCGTGGCGGACATAGTTCCCGTACTGCGGGCGAATGCCGAGTGGGGAGATCGGCACCGGCGGCTGGCCGACGAGTCGGTCAACGCGATGATTGACGCCGGAGTCTTGCGCATGCTGGTTCCCGTGCACTACGGCGGCTACGAGAGTGACATGCAGACCATCGTCGACGTGGGCATCCAGCTCGGACGGGGAGACGGGTCGCCGGCCTTCTGCGCGACCGCCTGGTGGGCTCAGTGCTGGGCCGTCGCGCACTTCCCCGACTCGGTCCAAGACGAGGTCTTCGCCAGCCCTGACGTGCGGATCTGCGGGACCTTGGTGCCTAACGGCAAGGGTGAGATCACCAAGGACGGCGTCGTGGTTTCCGGTGAGTGGGGGTTCAACAGCGGTGCCTGGCACAGCCAGTGGAAGGTGCTCTCGACGCTGGCGGTCAACCCGGCGGGCGAGATCGAGCCGATCGCGGCGGTCGTGCCGATAAGCGACCTAGAGATAGTCGACGACTGGGACGTCGCCGGCCTGCGCGGTACCGGCAGCATCACCTTGGTCGCCAGGGACGTGTTCATCCCGCGGGAGCGCTTCCAGTGGCTCAGCGAGGTCGCACGCCAGGAATACGGTTCCGAGCGCAACGCGGACTCGCCCTGCTACCGCGGTCCGATCGTCGGGGTGCTCTCTAACATCAACACCGGCA
Organism: uncultured Actinomycetota bacterium; assembly: GCA_963769145.1. Taxonomy (GTDB): domain Bacteria; phylum Actinomycetota; class Actinomycetes; order Streptosporangiales; family Streptosporangiaceae; genus Chersky-822. The sequence continues at coordinate 2,247,221 of CAVYKS010000003.1, read as the reverse complement.
AACAGGTTGGGATGGCGCAGGCCGCCAGGGAAGCGTTTTTCGAGCGTATTCACCATCGCCCGATCCACCACACCAATTACGCAACGCAGGCCGAATGGCCGATCACTCACCTTCAGGTGGCCGAGGCCGACCTGAAGATCGACGAGGCTGAGTACCACGCCCGCACGCTCGCGGCCTTGGTGGACCACAAGAACTACAGCAATGAGGCGTACAGTACGCGCGAGCGCGCGTACTGCCGAGTCGCAGTTGGCCGCGTGTCGCAGCTCTGCCATGAGGCCGTAAACATCTACAACATGGCCAGTGGCGCGGGCGGCATCTACAACTCGATGCCGATCCAGCGGATACAGCGGGATATCCAGGCCATCAGCCTGCACGCCCTGAACATGCCGATCAAGAACCTTGAGCTCTACGGAAGGGTCCTGTGCGGCCTTGAGTCGAACACATTCTTCATCTAGCCAGGCCGGCAGCGGCAGACAGTAATTGCTAACCAAAGCTGATAAAACGGCATGTAGTAAGGAAAGCCTGAAACTCCGATAGGAGAGCGTCAGTGCAATCGGATACCTCTGGCGGTGATCAGTACCGCATACGGACACTTGAGGCTTGGGCCGATACATTCGTGCCCGGCGCGAAGCGCTGGCCGGACGACCGGACGATCGCGGGCGCGGCGGCCGGCCCTGGCGCGGTAGAGGCTGGCGCGGTGGAGTTGCTCGAGACACCGGCGACCGGCGTGTCGGAAGGCCTCGACAGCCTGGCCAAGGCGCTGAACGAGCACGCGGAGGCCTGGGCGGGCAGCCATGGTGTCACGCTCGATGATTCGGTCCCCGCATTCGTGGCGCTGCCATACGCGGATCGGACCGCCGTGGTGCGGATGCTCATCGCGCCCGACCACCCGGAGAAGGACATCTGGATACTGGTCGCCCTGTTCTGTTTCATGGCCTTCGACACGGCTGCGCACATGCGCACGGTCGACGCGATCGCGACTGGCCACCCCGGGCTCGCCGCGATGGGGTTCGCCAAGCCAGACGCGGACGGCCTGTGGCGGTTTCCCGATTTCTCCTACGGAAAGCAACTGGCCAGCCTGCATCCAGGTACAACCCCGGCAGGAGACCCGGCATGACAACCACGGAGCGTACCGACATAGTTGTGATTGGCAGTGGTTTTGGCGGCGCGATCGCCGCCTACCATCTCGCCGCCGGAGGTGCCAAGGTAGTGGTGCTCGAGCGGGGGCCCTGGCTGTCGAGCGAGGAGTTCGAGCACGACTTCATCCTGGGCTCGTCGTCGACCCGCATCTTCGAGTTCGTCGCCGGACGGGGCATGAGCGTGCTCGGCGGTAACTGCGTCGGCGGCGGCAGCGTGGTGTTCTTCGCCACCATGCCCAGAGCGCCGAGCTTTATCTTCGAGCGGCAGGGCAGCATCGGCAGGCGGCTGTTTCCAGCGGCGATCACTCGCGAGACACTGAACCCGTGGTACGACCGGGTCGTCGAGGCCCTGCCGGTCCACCGCCAGGAATGGAGCGAGGTCACCTATCCGGGCGGGTTGTGGGCGGCGGCCTGCCGCCACGCCGGGCGCACGGCGAACCCGGTGCCGGTCGCGATCGACACCGCGATGTGCACGAACTGTAACTGGATGATGGCAGGGTGCCGGTTCGACGCCAAACGGTCCCTGCTCATGAATTACCTGCCCGCGGCGATCTCGCACGGCGCCCAGATCAGGCCGTTGCACGAGGTGCAGCAGCTCTCCAGGACCGACGACGGCAGCTACCGGGTGGACTACAGCGTCATCGATGACGAGGACTACCGGGTACAGACTGGCAGCGGCACGATCGAGGCGAAGATCATCGTGCTCGCGGCCGGCGCAGGCGCCACGCCGGTGATCCTGCAGCGGTCCGAGCGGACGCTCGGCGCGATGCCCTTCGCGGTCGGGCGGTATTTCTCCGGCAACGGCGAGCGGCTGAACACCGCCGTGCTCAATGAGGACAAGGTGAGGGAGGTGCTCGGCCTTTCCCGCCCCGGCGGACAGGCATACCAGGCCAACCAGATCGGCCGGGGCCCGAGCGTCGCGAGCTGGGATCGGCTTGACGGCTCGCTGCCCGAGTTCTCGAGGTTCTCGCTCGAGCAACTGTATTTCCCGCCCGGCCTCGGCACGATCCTGGCCCAGGCGGCCGGCCCGGACGGGCCGGCCTGGTTCGGCCCGGAGAAGAAGGAGATGCTGCGGCGGTGGACCTCCTGGCTGACGATCTTCACGATGTCGGAGGACGACAATGAGGGCGTGTTCGGGCCGCCGCCGCCGAGCGGCAATGCGGTCCGCATCTCCCAGCAGATGCTTGGCCAGGGCAATCTTGAGTACAAGCCAACCAAGAACACACTGCGCGGCTGGGCCGAATCGGATGCCGCGGTGAAGGACATTCTTGAGCGCGATGGCCTGGCGAAGGTCATGCCGTGGACGAACGAAGTGGTGGGTGCCTACACAGTGCACCCGCTGGCCTCGTGCCGGATCGGCGACGACCCGGCGACCTCGGCCCTGGACGACCAGCATGAGCTGCGCAATCACCCGGGCATCTTCGTCACCGACGGTTCGGCGGTGCCCTGCGGGCTCACCGTCAACCCCGCGCTGACCATCGCCGCGCTCGCCGAGCGCGCCATGCCTGGCATCGTGGCGGCGGCGAGAGAGCGGGGCGTGCGGGTCAAGTACGGCGCACCGGCGCCCGGCGGCGTCGCGAGCGCCATGCGCGCGGTCGACCGGACGGCCGCATAGTGAATACCACGCTGATGCGGCGGGCACTACGCAGGTCGACGGCGCAGATCCGGCACGTCCGCCCGGTATCGCCAGGCGCCGCCGCTGGCCCAGTCGCCGCCGTGTACGCCCAGGTCGAGCGGGACTTCGGGATGCTCGCGCCGCCGGTCGTGCTGCACTCACCGGCCGCCGGCCCGCTGGCGGCCTGCTGGGTCATGCTGCGAGAGACGCTGCTGGCGCGGGGAGTGGCCGACCGGGCGGCAAAGGAAGTGGTGGCGGCCGGGGTGTCGCTCGGGAACGCTTGCCCGTACTGCGTCGATGTCCACAGCGCGGTCCTGCGCGGGCTTGCCCATGGCGCCGAAGCCGACGCGATCGGCGGCGACCGCGTTGACGCGGTGGTCGACCCCGCATTGCGCGACCTCGCCGCCTGGGCCAGATCTAGCGGGCTGAGGGAGTCGATCCTGCGCCGCGACCCGCCGTTCGGAATCGAGCAACTCCCGGAGTTCGCCGGCGTGGCGGTGACCTTCCAGTACCTGAACCGCATGGTCACCGTGTTCTGCGAGGACAGTCCGCTCCCGGCAATCCTGCCGGCCACTCTCGCGAGCGGCATGATGCGCGTGCTCGGCCGGTTCCTAAGGTCTACCGCCCGCAGCGCACTTGAGCCTGGCACCGCGCTTGACCTGCTCTCGGAGGCGCCGATGCCTGATGACCTGGCGTGGGCGGCCGGCCGTCACGTGATCGCCGACGCGTTCGCGCGTGCCATCGCGGCAATCGATGCAGCGGGTGCCCGCGCGGTAGAGGACCGAGTGCGCGACCTCGTCACCAGCGAGCTGGCAGGCTGGTCCGGGCAGGCAGTTGGGCTCGGCCGCTCCTGGGTCGATGACGCGCTAAGGAGGCTGGCCCCGGCCGACCGGCCAGCGGGCCGCCTCGCCCTGCTCGTCGCCTTCGCGCCGCACCAGGTCGGTCCTCGCGACATTGAAGAGTTCCGCCGTGGTCAGCCCTCCGACGAGGAGCTGATCAGCCTCGCGGCGTGGGCTAGCATGGCCGCGGCCCGCCGCATTGGATCCTGGCTGGTGCCGACTCAGCCGGTTCGGGGCGACTGATCTTCTATAGGTTTACCCGCGGACTCGCTGGCCTGGGCTGACTATCGGCTCCCGAGCGCCGTGAGTTCAAGGAAGCTCTCTGCGGAGCTGAGCTGCTCGATGCCGCGACCGTAGGTCGAGTAGGTATGGAAGATGTCGCCGCCGTCGCGAAGAAAGCAGCTGATGCCGGGCACCTCGACCGGCTGCTCGGCGGCGACCAGATCATTCGCCACCTCGGCCGCTAAGATCTCCTCCTTGGACTGGTAGTCGTATATGACCGGAGCTACCTTCTCGTCCAGGGTCACGTGGAAGTCGTAGTTGAAGTCGCTGCCGAACGAGGAGTACCAGGGGAAGGTCCAGCCGTTCCACGTCCGGTACGCCATGATCTTGGCAAATGGCGCCAGCGAGACCGCCGCGAAGGCCGTGTCCCGCGCCCGAAGCCTGGCTAGCATTCCAGCGGAAAGCTCGTCGGACGCGACCGAGCAGGTCGGGCATCCCGCGTCCCAGCTTGGATCGAACATGAAGTGGTGGACGATCAGCTGGCGACAGCCATCGAACAGCTCGGCTAGGCCAACCTGGCCGCGCTCTCCTTCAAAGAGATAGTTCTTATCGATCCGCACCATTGGCAGCCTGCGGCGATCGGAGTTCAGTGCGTCATAACGGCTGGTGAGGTCCTCCTCCTTGGCGAGCAGTTGCCTGCGGGCTGAGAGCCACTGCTCGCGCGAGGCGACCTGCGGAAGGCTCATCTGGACCTCCATTGGCTCGTTTCGTAGCTCGGCTGCGGCACTGGGTCATCCTTCGTTTGAGTCAGCAGCGAAGACTCACATGGTAAGCCAACTGAGCCTAGTGCATCCAGATTTGCGACCTAAATTATTGTCATGATTGGTTATGCTCAACGGCATGATGTCGGTATCGACCCAGCCGCGGCAGTGCTCCGTGGCCCGCACGCTTGAGATCGTCGGAAGCAGGGGCGCGCTGCTGGCCGTACGGGAGGTCTTTCTCGGCAACCGCAGGTTCGACGAGATGGTGAGGCGGACCGGAGTCCCCCGCGACACTCTGGCAGCGAGGCTGCGCGTACTGGTAGGCGCGGGAGTTCTTGAGCGAGTGCCGTATTCCGCCCATCCGGCCCGGTTCGAGTACCACCTGACGCAGGCGGGCCTCGACCTTTTCCCCGTCATACTCGCCCTGATGTCATGGGGCGACAGGTATCTGGCCGGAAACGGCGGGCCGCCACTTGTCCTCGAGCACAAGTGCGGCCATTGGCTCGGGGCCGAGGTGGTCTGCGAGGGGTGCGGCGAGCCAGTCACCGCGAGCGGGACGTGGCCAGCTTCCGTCGGCTCACGTCCGCTTGCGGATACCAGCAGGTTAGCGCGGCGTGGGGGTTGCCTCGGTGGCGGCGAACTGGCCAGGAGACCGGCCCTGTCCCGGTGATCCGCGGTAGCACTGGGCGATGTCCATCCAGGCGGTGGCTTCAGCGCCCTCGGCGACCAGCGCGAGGTCCGCGCGGTGTCTGCGCCGCGTGGCCAGCAGGCAGAAGTCGACAGCGGGCCCGGTCACTCGTTGTGTGCTGTCTTCGGGACCGAAATCCCACCGCTTGCCGGACGGCGAGGTGAGCTCGAACCTGAACTCTTGCTCCGGCGGCGTCAGGCCGCGGGCCAAGTAGCCGAAGTCCCAGGTGCGCACCGCGAACATGGTGAGGTGCCAGATCCGGTCGGTGTACTCGCGGCGAGACCCTACGGTGTCGGCGATGTCCTGGCCATGCGCGAACAGCTCCATGATCCCTGCGCTAGCGAGGATGCCGGCGGGCAGCGGCCTGGCCAGCCAGGGCACGATCTCGCTCGGCGGCAGCGCGGCGAGCGCCTCCGATGCCGCGGCGCGATCGGCGTGCCAGCGGGCTAGCAGCGTGGGCGGGGGGTCAGCCAGGTAGGGCTCGAGTAGCGCGTGAACAGCGGCGTCGAAGTCACCCGTGGCTCTTGAGGCCACCTCCTTGAACTTGCCCGGAGCGGCCGCTGCCATCTGGGCAAGGCGCGCGACCGAGGCTAGGTGCGCGACCTGATGCGCGATCGTCCACCCTGGAGCGGGAGTCTGCAGGTTCCATTGGGCCGGCTCGAGGCTGGCCACGAGCTGCTCGAGCACGTCGCCCTCGGTGACCAGGTCGGCGTATACATCCTGCGGAGTAGCCACGGAACTTCCTCTCACCAGTGCTGTTGCCTGAGTCCTACAGATGATCATGGGTCCGCGCCCGTGCCCGCGCATCTTCTAGGTTGCCGGCCGCCAGAGGGCGCCATTTAGTCCCCTGGCGGCCGGCCCAAGCGAGCCTGGACCGGAGCTGTAGCGGCGTCGTATCGCCGCCTAAGCGGCCCAGTGCACCGTGTGTAGTGATGCTCATGCGGTTTGTGACGGAAGGAGACCGATGTTCAGTCCGGTCGAAAGCGCCATCGCTCGCATCTGGGAGAGCTACGGTGAGCCGTTATCGCTGTCCGACATCGCCAAGAGCGCGATACTCAGCCGTTTTCATTTCTGCCGCGTGTTCACCGAAGCCACCGGTGTCTCGCCGGGCCGGTACCTTTCCGCCGTCCGCATTTACCAGGCGAAGCGACTACTGGTCTCGACCTCGCTGAGCGTGACGGAAATCTCGGTGGCGATCGGGTACAACAGCCTGGGCTCCTTCACGAACAGGTTCACCGACAGCGTGGGCGCATCGCCGACCCGATTCAGGCGCATGTGGGATGAGGGCAACCACGCCGATCTCGACCCGGCGTCCGCCGAGCCGGCGCCGGCGTCGTCGAGCGGCACCGTGACCGGGCTCGTTGACTTGCCGTCCGACTACACGGCCGCGAGGGTCTACCTGGGTGCTTTCGAGACCCCGATAATCCAGCGTCGGCCGCCGTCCTGGACAATCATCGACACCATGTCGGCTAGTCCAGCCTCGTACCGGCTCCCGAACATTCCGCCAGGCGAGTGGTTCATCAGCGCGGTAGCGGAGTCCGACAGCGCTGACCCTGAGCCGTGGACCCGCAGGTCCCTTCTCGTCGGCGGGCCGGGATCGGTCACGGTGACGGCCGGCGCGGTCAGCGAGGTCAACATCACGCTGCGCCCGAGACGCCTGATCGACCTGCCGATCCTCTTCGCCGTGCCTGACCTCGAACGTCGCGCGCCCGCGGCGGGGCACGCGCTGCCGCTCACCGCGGCCGTGCTCACCACATCGGGCGAGCGCGCCGCATGACCGTGGCGCGAGCCGCGGGCGTGGACGCACCGCGACCTGTGCGGCGAACCGCCCAGCTGCCTATGCGGCAGCTTCGAGAGCAGCGAGAGGCCTTGCGGAGCCAGATACTCGCTGGCCGCAACGAGGCGGTCGAGCGGCAGCACGCGCTCGGCAAGCGCACGGCCAGGGAGCGACTCGAGCTCTTGCTTGACGAGGGTTCGTTCATCGAGATCGACATGTACCGCCGGCATCGGGCGGCCGACGGCCCCAAGGCCAACGGAACCCGGCCGCATACCGACGGTGTCGTCGCTGGCTCGGGCACTATCGAGGGTCGCCAGGTCTTTATCTACGCCCAGGATTTCGCCATCTTTGGAGGATCTCTCGGCGAAGCGCACGCCGCGAAGATTCATAAGACGATGGATCTTGCCCTGGCAATCGGCTGCCCGCTCATCGGGCTGAATGACGGTGGCGGCGCGCGCATCCAGGAGGGAGTCGTCGCCCTGGACGCATACGGTGGCATTTTCCGCCGCAACGTTCAGGCGTCGGGCGTCATACCGCAGATCAGCGTCGTGCTCGGGCCGTGCGCGGGGGGAGCGGCTTATTCGCCGGCGCTCTGCGACTTTACGTTCATGGTCCGCCAGATCGCGCAGATGTACCTGACCGGGCCCGATGTCGTAGCGGCCGTGACTGGCGAGCAGGTGACCCATGAGGAACTCGGCGGCGCGGACGTCCACGCAGAGCGATCGGGAGTGGCCACCTTCGTCTACGACGACGAGGAGAGCTGCCTGCAGGACGTGCGTTACCTGGTCACGATGCTGCCGGGCAACAATCTCGATCCGCCACCGGCCGCGTCGGCTCGTGGCGCTACTGCCGATGAAAGACCGCGGCTCGTCGAAATCGTCCCGCACGAGCCAAACAAGCCGTATGACATGCTTTGGGTCGTGGCCGAGTTGGTCGACGACGGTGAGTTCCTTGAGCTGCACCAGGACTGGGCGCGGAACGTGATCTGCGCGCTGGCCAGGATTGACGGTGAAGTGGTCGGCATCATCGGGAATCAGCCGACCGTGCTCGCCGGGGCGCTCGACTCAGCCGCATCGCAGAAGGCGGCTCGCTTCGTGCGGTTCTGCGACGCATTCGGCATTCCGCTTGTGACGCTGGTGGACGTACCCGGGTTCCTGCCGGGTACCGATCAGGAATCCGGCGGCATCATCCGGCATGGTGCCAAGTTGCTGTACGCCTACTGCGAGGCGACCGTGCCGCGCATTCAGGTTATCCTTCGCAAGGCCTATGGCGGAGCGTACATCGTGATGGACTCGCGTTCGATCGGTGCGGACCTGTCGCTCGCGTGGCCAACCAACGAGATAGCAGTGATGGGCGCGGAGGCCGCCGTCAACGTCATCTTCCGCAAGGAACTGGCCGCCACGGCGGACGCGGCGCAACGGCGATCAGAGTTGATCTGCGAGTACGTGGAGAAGCTCGTGCATCCGTATCATGCCGCCGAGCTCGGGCTTGTGGACGCCGTGATAGATCCGGTGGACACTCGATCGGCGGTCGCGTCAGGGCTGGCCATGCTGCGAGGTAAAAGGAAGGCGCCGCCGCAACGCAAGCACGGCAATGTTCCCTTGTAATGGTTAAAGGAGCATAAGTGCCCCATATCAACCTAGATAATGATCTTCCGGGAATCAGCGGTCTGCTGAGTTACCGGCCCGAGACAGGGCGCGCGCTGAGCGGGCTTGCCGAGGTGCTGCTCCGCGGGCCGAACACCCTCTCCCCGGGGGAACGCGAGCTGATCGCGGCGTACGTGTCCAAGCTCAACGAGTGCGCGTTCTGCGCGTCATCCCACTCGGCGTTCGCCGCCGCCCAGCTGCCGGAGGGCATGCCGCTGGTTGGCCAGGTATGCGCCGACCTGGAGCAAGCGCCGGTGTCGGCCAAGCTCAAGGCGCTCCTGCGGATGGCTGCCAAGGTACAGCAGGGCGGCAAGGCGGTCACGGCGGCGGATGTGGCCGCCGCCCGCGAGGCGGGCGCCACCGACGTGGAGATCCATGACGCCGTTCTCATCTCGGCGGCCTTTTGCATGTTCAACAGGTACGTTGACGGCCTGGCGACGATCGCGCCAGATGACCCGGCGGGTTACCAGCAGGCCGCCGAGCGGATCGTGACCGAGGGCTATCTGGCCGGCGCCGCGGCCGAGTGACTGCGGTGTGCTCCGCGGACTCCAGTTGTCGACACGGTTGAGTACTCCATTGGCGCGAGCGCTTCTGCCTTCTGCCACGTCTCGCTGATGTCCTCCCAGGTGGCAGATGGGGAGGTCCAGGGACAGCAAGTCGTCGTCGCCGGTCACGATCACAGCGCCGGTCTCCTCGGCAAGCGCCAGGACAGGGCATTCGTGAAAAGTGGAGGAACCTTTGGTAAATGTGGAAGCACTTCCGGCACGCCGACGTCGCGATCCTCGGGCCGGACTACGTTACAGCCCAGGATCCGGGACGCCTCAGTCGCGCGTCCGCATCAGCCACGGTGAACTCGTTCGGATCAAATTCATCGCCGGACGCGAGGCCGAGCCAGTCCAGCATGTCCTCGTGCTGGTCATGAGAGGAGTCGGCCAGGATCTCCTTGAGTTCGACGTAACCCCAGGTTCCGCCGCAATCTTCTGGCGGGCACGTTCCTTTACCAGCGAGGCAACGGGGATAAGCTTGCCCGGGCTCGGCGGGCAGGGTCTGCTCGGCGACTATCTCGTGCTCCCAGCCGTCGCCGAAGTCGTAGGTGTAGCGGAGCCGGTCGCCTTGACCGGCGAGAACCTCCTCAAGGCGGACCTTCTGATCGCTCGCGTGCGCGAGCTCAGAATCGGGCGAACCGTATTCCTGCCATTCCATGGTGAACACGTGAAGGTGACCGTCATGCCAGCCCATCACGCGCTGGATAACCTCATGCAACTTCCTGAGCGTGATATCGGCCGGCACGAGCACGCGCCGCCAGACCGGAGGCTTCGACACCCCGCGCAGCGTGATCTTGAGCTGGTACACGACCGGCTCAGACCGCGCCTCGCGCCCACGGCTGCCAGAACCGCAGATCAGGGCTGGTCGCGGTGCCGAGGGCTGACCGGTGAGCAAAGCCACGAGATCGCCGGCTCGCGGGTGGCCAGAATCAGACACCATCTCTGCCGCCTCGGCGGCCTCATCTCCGATCCGCTGTGCCACCAGCACCTGGATCAGGTCCAGCGGAATGGCGCCTTCCAGGGTGTCCATCATCGCGCACAGTGCGTCGGCATTCAGCCAGGCATCATCGGCCGGTCGCTGATGACCGGCTCATCCTGTTCGGAAAGCCACTGGCGGCCGTACGCGCCGATTCCCGGTCGCATCGCCAGTTCCCGCCAGGCATCGGCGGCCTCGGTTCCGAGCGTCCGGGCGAACGCGAGGGCTGCGATCCGCTCGCCGCCCCAAGCTGACTCGGCGAACGCGATCAGCTGCCGGGCCGCATCTGGCGCCAGCCGAGCGCTCAGCCACGGCCCGGCGAGGGTGACGGCCGCGGCCGGCGGGATGCCAGCCGTGGCGGAAACCACAGCAGCGGCATTGGCATCAGCCGGCACCGCGTGCTTGCCGTACACCGACTCGGCCAGAAGGAAGCCCAGTCGGGTTAGCTTCACAACACCGCCATCGGCGGCGACTGCGCCGAAGTCCAGCATCCCTAGCACCAGGTCGGCAGCGTGTCCGGCCGCGTCGTGTTCGCCTTCGTCCCAGTCGTCAAGGAAGCCGGGAATACCAAGAAGGTCGTCGTGGAGCTGGCCGCAGGCCGGGCATCGCTGGCTGTCGGGCGCGCCAAGTGCGTCCCATCCGAATTCGGCCGCTATCGCATTCACGAGCTGGCCCATGTCCATCGGCTCAGCTGACGCGTGCATCTGATGCAGCGCCGTCACGCACTCGGGACACGGGTTTTCGTCTAGGTCAAGCATCACCGTCGCGGCCTGGAGCCAGGCGGTCAGGACAGCCTCCGCATCGGGTGCCGAGCCGACCGCGTCTAGCAGATGAGGTACCGCCCAGGCGCGCCGTCCGTCAATCTCAAGGAACCCGGCGGCTGCCGCCGCCCGTCCAGCCTCGCATCAGCTCCCAGACGTCGAGCGCGCTGCGAAGCCTCGGCCCGGGCAGGTCGATGCCCAGGGCCCGGCAGGCCTCAACGGCCTCCGCCGGGTGCAGCACGCCGCTCGCGGTCAATGTCCGGCCCTGACCCACCCACGCGGCCAGGTTGCGGGCGCGGACGAAGGCTGGACTCGACATAGCACCATCGACCAGGTCCGGTGCCTTGACGGCGGTCAAGGGGGTTGCCATGCCGCCAGACCCTACTCGCCCGGACGCCCTGAATGTGCTAACACGCCCACCGTGGCCGACGGTCGTATGGGTCGTCGGCTAGTTCTCTCGGAGCAGCGCAGGACTTGCTCAGCCAGCGCCGCTTCGGCCGCTTGATGGAGTGCGATCAGGGCATCGCAGGCATGACCGCCGAGGATCTGCCGGGCGCGCCACACACCGACTCATCCTCCAATGGACCCTCGGCGATGTAAGACATTTGGGCGCTGCGCTGGCATTACTGATGGATGCGTGCCTGGTCGAGCGAAGCAGTCGTGCCTCGCGACTTGGTGCGCTGCGAAATTACGATCTCTTGTACACGAAGGGCGGCAGTCTCGGGTTGCTCGTGCTCCCAGACGCGCACGACCGTCCAGTGGGCGTTTTCTAGGAGCTTGTCAGTTTCCGCATCACGCTGGCGATTGCCCTGAATCTTGTTCTGCCAGAACTCTTTGTTGACACGGGCTGGGCGGTAATGGTCAGGGCAGCCATGCCAAAAGCATCCGTCCACGAACACTGCTACCTTGGCGCGCGTGAACACTAGGTCGGCAGTACGCCGGACTGATGGAACGGGCCGGGCGCTTACGCGGTAACGCAGGCCGAGTTCGTGCAGGCGGGAGCGCAATTCGAGTTCAGGTCGAGTGTCGCGGCTCCGATTCGCCTGCATTTGCTTTCGCACTGCGTCAGAGCTGGCCCATGATGGTTTTCCGCCTCCGGTAGGAGGCTGAGAAAGTAGGTTTTTATCACGGACAACGGTCCATGCGTGCGCGAGGTTCGTGGCGCGTGTTTCGTGGTTGGCTTCGCAGACGAATTGCTCGGACGTGCGGCCCGCGTCGGACCAGCGGAGATAGCCGTAGACCCGACGCCCCGTAGCGCGACGAAAGTATAGCGATGCTAGTACGTGCCGACCTGCATGTGGCACGAGCCGGAAGTCCCGGCCGCCAGCCGCTTGGTCTTGTTCGGCGGCGCGAGCCGCTTTGCTGAGCCCGGGCGTGGGGCGCCAAGCGGCGTCATCGAGGCTGGTTTCGCGCCACTGGCTGCCCATGCCCGCGCTCCTCGGTTCGGTCTGTCTCTTTCAGGTCCGGCCGCAGCGCGCTGGCGACGGAGCGCGCGACGACCAGGCCGAGTTCGACTGGTACGGCGTTCCCGAGCTGGCGCATCTGCTCGCCACGCGGGCCCGCCAGCCACCAGTCATCCGGGAAGGTCATCACCCGGGCGGCTTCGCGGACGGTCAGGTAGCGGATCGAGTCGTCGTCTAGGCGCACGACCGTCTCCCCGCCGGGAACCCCATGCACGCCAGCTTTGACTGTCTTGGCGGGACTGTCGAGGTCATTAGGAGTGTGGCCAGCGTATTGCCGGGCGCCAGGCCAACCATAGTGGTGAAGCCAGCCTGGGTACTCCTGGCCCTCTATTGGGGCGGGCAGGTCCCGTATCGCGTCCCTCAGTGTCCGCCAGGCCGATTCCGTATTATCGGCTACATGCAACACAGCTTGGCGTCCAGATTGACTTCTTGGGAGTGCATGTCTGTCCCAATACTCGCCGGACTGCTGGGAGTATGTAAGCGCGGCTTCCGAATGTGACGGAGAGGGGAATCGCCAGGAGCCCTTGCCAAGGTCTTGCCGGAAGGCTACGACGAAAACGCGCCAGCGTGTCTGCGGCACTCCATAGTCGGCGGCATTCACCAGATGGTACGTGACGGTGTATCGCTCGGTTGAGTCACCCGCTGTTCGGCTGAGAACTTTCTGTAGCCGACGATCGTGATCTCGCCAATCCTCGCCTTCCACGCGCCGTTCGAACGGGGCGGATAGTTCCCGCAAGATATGATCGTAATATGGCTTGAATGACGAGCGCAGAAGTCCTTTGACATTCTCGGCTATAATCGCGCGAGGCCTGGTCTCGCGGATGCAGCGGAACAGCTCTGGCCAGAGATTGCGCGGGTCATCATAACCTTTGTGAGCACCGCCGAGGCTCCACGGTTGGCACGGAACACCTCCGGCCACTACGTCCACCGCCCCTTGCCAGCGCGAGAAGTCGATCTGCTTCACATCGCCGTTAATCAGCGGCCAACGATCGGAGATCGAGGTCGGGTCAGGACTACCCGGAGCGAACACAGCGGCGGTGTTGCGCAGCAACGTCGCGCAAGCGCGCTTCTCCCACTCGACCGCGAGCACGTGCCGGAACCCGGCCCGATGCATAGCCAGCGCCAAGCCCCCGCCCCCTGTGAACAACTCCACGCTGGTGCCGACCTCAGCAAGGGCGGCGGACTCTTCCAAGCTGATCACCGTAGTCACGTCGAAAACCTTACCGCGGACTAATGACAGAGACCGTGAGCCGCGCTGAACTCGCAGCAAGTCACTCGTCGGTCTGCTCGGCGAGTGCACGCCGCAATTCCTCGTCAACCACGGGAGCCACGTCAAGATCGGGCCGGGCTGCCGTCGCAAAGTGCTCGGCGACGAGTCTGCCGATCTCCGCAGTGCTTCGGGGTGAGTCTGGCAGGTCAAACGCCCATCTGCGGCCGGGATGGAGGGTATCCCACATCGACCGTGCCTGCCGAGCCCGGCCGCCACCGGGAGCATGGTTGCCGAACCCATCAACCACGACATTCCACACCGGGCGATAGTGCCCGATCAGCAGCGCCTCACCCATCGGTACCCAGATGTCGTCGGCGACCAGATAACGGCAAACGAAGTCTGAGACCGCAAGGTTCGTGTCGCCTACCTCAGCGGAGTAGTCCTCGACAACTTTGATGGAGTGGGCGTGCTGCCGCAACCTGTCGAACAGCACAGGATCGCTCGTAGTCGACTCCAGACCAAGCGCTCCCTGCCTCGCACCAACCGGCCTGGCCCGCCCGACGTAGATCGGTATCTCACCCTCAGGCTGCGTCGGAGGTGCGGCCGGAACATACTGCGGCAGTTGGCCGACATAGTAGATGGCGTAAAGGCCAGCACCGGCGAACTTCCGGGGACGGTGCGCGAGGAACTCCGCGAGCGCCGTCAACGGGCGCGCGAGAAGTGCGCGCTCAACACTCTTGCCAAGCTCCACACGATCAAGCGGATTGTACGGCTGCATCGACTCGGCCACGCTGGGCAACGATAGCGTCGCCAAGCCGGTACCTACAGAGCGGGTACTCGCCGAGTACCAGCCGCAGTGCCGAGCTGATCGAGGAACTACAGCCACTGCTGGCAAAGCGATACCGGGAAGCCTGATAGGACCTACTTCCGATCACCAGGTGCAGGTGCCTGCCCCAGATCGCTGGCCTGGAACCCTGCGTACGCCAGGTCGACGAAAAGGTTGCCGATGCCGACAAGGCCGGAGCACTGCACCGAAACGCTCACGTGCGGCAGAAAGTCCATGCACACGTCTGTGAGCCGCCGGGCTAGGGTGCCAAGCTTGTGGTCGTGCAGTACGTCTCCTGCGTGCAGCAGGACGGGCGCGATCCCGGCTAGGCCCTGGCACCAGGATGCGGCGATCCGGGACGGCTTGAAGCGTGTAGCTTCCAGCGGCGATCGGGCAACGTGAGATCATCCCGGCTGACGGCAAGCTAGGTGGGAACCGCAGACAAGACCGGCAGCGACATTTTGGAGCGGTACAGAATCGATATCTCCGCCCGCCATACCGATTTGCATGGCACGTCAATTTACATATCCAGGAGGGTGGCGATCAGCCAGGTCAGCGGACTGCTGATTGGTTAGACCATTCCTTCCCGGATGGCGTGGGCGACCGCATGGGTGCGGTTACGCAGCCCGTACCGAACGACAACGCCGTGCAGCAGGGATTTCACGGTGCGCTCAGAGAATCCCAGGCGGCGCGCGATTCCGGCGGTGTCATATCCCTCGGATGCCAGTTTCAGTATCTGCGTCTCCCTGGTGGTCAGGCCGCTCAGGGTAATCCCGTTCGGGCTGAGCAATTGGTGGTGGAGGTGTCCCACCTGGGTCAGGAGGTGGTTCAGCAGCTGGCCCGGCATGACGCCCTCGCCGTTGGCCGCCGCGACGATCGTCGAGACGATTCGCTCGGGGGTGGCGAGATGACGGTAGAGCAAGGCGCGGACGCCGCAGGCGGCGGCCTGGGGGAGGTCGTTCACCTCGATACGGCCGATCAGCAGCATGGAGACCGCTGACGTGGTGTTCCTGAGCTGTTGCAGGGTCTGGACCGTGGATTCGTTGAGTGTCTCGGCAACCACTAGGTTGACCGCGGGTTCATCGGCGGTCTCGGCGAGGCCAGGGAGCAGGGTGATCTCCGGGCGCATTCTCAGGTGGGTCGTCACGCCGGCTTCCAGAATCAAGTCATCCGCGTGTATGCGAACCGCAATCCGAGCCACCTAAGCCTCCTCAGTCACTATTACGCAGCTGCGCACGCTGTATCGGGCGCGCATCGCGAGCGATCATTGGTGCCCGCTTATTGGCTGTTTGGGTCAGCTTCCTGGAAGATCAATCCCCTCCCGCGTGACAACGCGTGACAAAGGAAGTCAAGGGTGCCCTGTGTCAACGGAGAACTCTCGATAGAACGGGGATCGGCCAAGATCTCCCTGTCCGCGAGGAAACTCCGTCAAGTCTCAGTCTGCCATCGCCCGTGCGCCTTTGCCATGGCGATCAGCGGTGAATTCACGCCCGGCCTGCTGGTCGCGGCGCGGCTGCCCGAAAGGGCTCACGCGCTGCCTTTACCGGCCCCTGTTGGGGCATAGCCGGGGGCGGCCGGCCGGGCCAGGCTGAGGTGAGGAAGTCCTGCCGTCGAAGGAGCAGCCCATGGCGACCGCCAGTCAGGCCCCCGGGGTCTATGTCCGCTACATCCCGAGCGGTATGCGGGTCATCGCACCGGCCGGCACCTCGATCGCGGCGTTCCTCGGTACGGCCGACAAGGATCAGCCAGCGAACACGCCGATCTGGGTGAGCACCTGGCAGGAGTTCGAGGACAAGTTCGTCAATTTGGAAGGCACCGAGAATCCGCCGCTGCTGACCGACTCTGTGTATGGGTGGTTCACCAATGGCGGCGGCCCGTGCTACGTCTGCCGGATCCCGCCGACGCAGGACTCGCTCCAGCCCGCGCTGACCGCCCTGGAGGAAAAGCCGGACGTGACGATGGTCGCCGTGCCTGGCCTGTCGGACATCACCGCCATCCTGCCTGAGAACCAGCCCACCCAGCAGGGACTGGTGGTCTCGCACTGCCAGGCCATGGGGAACCGGGTGGCCTTGCTCGACCTGCCGAGCGGGACGCCGCCGCAGACTCAGGACGCCGTGGACGGCAGCGGCGATCCAGTTTCGGTCCCCGGCGCGGCCGACGTCGCCGGCACGATCACCCTGACCTCGACCCAGGCCACCTTCGCCACGGTCTACTACCCCTGGATGCTGGCGCCGAGCGTATACAAGAACTCCAACGCCCGGTACATCCCGCCGAGCGGGCACGTCGCCGGGACGTGGGCGCGGACTGACACCGAGCGCGGCGTGTACAAGGCGCCGGCGAACGTGACCGTGCTCGGCATACTCGGCCTGGAGTTCACGCTCACCGATCAGACCCAGGCGCCGCTCAACGAGGTCGGCATCAACTGCCTGCGTACCTTCCCCGGTCAGGGCAGCCTGGTCTGGGGTGCCAGGACCCGGGCCGCGATGGATCCAAGCGACCTCGACTTCCGGTACGTGAACATCCGCCGCTACGTCTGCTTCCTCGACGACTCGATCACCTTGTCCACCAAGTGGGCAGTGTTCGAGCCGAACAACGCCGAGTTGCAGGCCAAGGTCGCCGGTGCGGTAAGCAGCTTCCTGGTCGACCAGTGGCGAACCGGCGCGCTCGTCGGGGCCACCGCCCCCGAGGCGTTCTACGTGATCTGCGACGCGACGAACAACACGCCGATCACGATGGCCGAAGGCAACCTTTTCTGCGACATCGGGGTGGCGCTTACCCGGCCGGCCGAGTTCGTCTACTTCCGCGTCACCCAGACCTATTCCTGAGGCCGCGGCGCGAGTCGCAGCATCGCAGGCAAGCCGCACCCGAAGGAGGGCACATCCCAATGGTTACCGGCGACACGCTCATGGCCTTTCAGTACGCGATCGACCTGGGGAAGTTTCAGGTGGAGACCGTTCAGGATGTCAGCGGCCTGGTCATCGAGCAGGACGTGGTGGAGGTGCGGCAGGTGACCTCAACCGGTGAACTTCTTATCCGAAAACAGCCGGGCGCTCGCCAAAGCGGGCAGCTGACCGTGACCCGGGGCATGGACAAGAGCCAGGCGTTCACCGACTGGATCAAGACGACCATGGAAAACAAGGATCTGGCGGCGGCCAGGCAGGACATCACCGTGTCGCTGATGGACCCGAACAAGCGGGTGCTGCGCCGCATCCGCATGTCGAACGCCTGGGCCTCCCGGTGGGACGGCCCGTCGTTGCAGGCCAGCGGGTCCGGGCCGGCCGTGGAGCAGGTCACCATCGAGTTCGAGGACATCACGGTCGTATGACCGGGCGGACGGCGGAACGGACGGCGGCGCGGCTGCAGTCAGCGGAGGCCGCATATCAGGGGTTGCGGACGGAGTTCGAATTCGAGCTGCCCCTGGGCTACGTGGACCCGGCGGGCAAGGTACACCGCCGGGGCACAATGCGGCTGGCGACCGCCAGGGACGAATTGGCGCCGCTGATCGACCAGCGGGTGAAGGAAAACCCGGCGTACCTCGGCGTAGTCCTGCTGAGCCTGGTGATCACCGGGCTCGGCGACCTGCGCGAGGTGTATCCGGACGTCGTCGAGCAGTTCTTCGCCGCCGACGTCGCCTACCTCCAGGACTTCTACGAGCGCGTCAACAACGTCAACCCGCTGGGCCCAGGGGCGGGTGACCGCCTGGGGGAATACTGATCCGCCCGGCGGCGCGGCTGCGTGAGGAGATCGCGTACCTCGCCTACTACTTCCACTGGCCGCCGGACGACCTGCTGGATCTCGACCACTCCGAACGGCTCCGCTACGTCGCGGAGGTCGCGCGGATCAATACCAGGATGAACAGGGGAGGGTGACGTCATGGCGGTGCGGTGGCATCCGCGGCGGGCCAAGGCCGACGTCCCCGTGGCCGGGCGCGAGCCCGGACCTGAGCAAGCCTGGCGCTCCGCGCCCCCGGTACAGCGGCGCCTGAGCGATCCCGTGTCCCTCGTCATTCCGCCGGGATTCACCGACCGGCTGGCCACCTGGCGCCTGGCGACGATGACCATCGCGACCCGGCCGGCCAGCACCTGGACCTCGTTGACGCCACTGACCCAGCCGGCCTGGACCCGACGCCGCACCGGCGTGCGCACTTCTCCTGGCGCGGGGGAGGCTGGGCCCGGGCCGGACGCCGGCTTGGCCCGGTGGCGGTCAACCATGGAACCGGGATCGAATCCGGTGACCGTCAAGCGGCGGACCGCGAGGCCGCCGCACCAGGGCACCGCGCACGCGAGCGCCAGCCTTGACCCCTTGGCCACCCTGAACAGGCCGACCGGCATCGACGTCAGGGGACCGGCGCCCCCGATTCCGCCGGTGGTGGCAGGGCCGGTGGTGGGAGGGCCGGTCGCTGGGCCGTCGCGGCTGGCGAGTGCCGCCGGGACGCCGGGCGCGAACCGGCGCGACCGGCCCCGAACGGGCCTAGGGTCCGCGCTGCCTGGCCTTCCGCCCTCAGCTCGGCCACTGAGACCTGACCCCGCCGAACCGCTGGCGCCGATCGCGCCAGCCGCGTTCAACGCGCTGGGAGCACTAGAGGGAACGGGCTGGCAAGAGACGCCGGGTACGCCGGGTACGCCGGGGACGCGGGGCAGACGGGGCACGCCGGGCCGACCGAGCCGGTCGGAAGTGACCGCGCCAGCGCCCGCCAACGCGAGCGCGCACCCGAGGGCTGGAATCGGGCCAGTGCTAGCCAGCCTGCCGCCCACGGCCCGGCCGCTGAGTCCCGAGAACGGCGGGCCGCCGCTGCCGCTGCCCGCGCCGCTCGCGCACCCGTCGCCACCGACAGGACCGACGCCGACGGGGGCAGCGACTCCGCATGCGGAGCCGCCGGAGCAGCGGCTGCCCGTCGTCCAGCGCCTCGGCCAGGCGGCCCCGGCCGGGCGGGGCACGTCACCGACCGCGGGCTTCGCGCCAGCGCAGGCCCGGAGCAGTTCGATGCCAGGCGGTTCAGGCGGTTCAGCGTCGCCGGGGCACGTCACGATCGGCTCGTCCGGGCCGCGCTTCACCTCGGCCGGGCAGGTCCGCCCGGTGGACGCGGCGGCCCTGGCCCGTGAGATCGCGCAGCACCACGGCGACGAACTCGCCCAGGCGGTGGCTCCGGCGCTAGCCCGGCTGTTGCGGCCGCGCAGGGACCGGGGTGCCGAACGCGACGAGCTGCCTCCGGAACTGCCCCGGTGACCCGATGAGCCGCTGGCCCGTCGCTGCGGAACGAGACCGAGAGGAGCGCTCGCCGTGACCGAGCAGGTTTTCGCCACCAGCGTGCTGTTCCGGGTGTTCATCGGGGCCATCGACCTGGGGTCCTTCACCACCTGTGACGGCCTGGCCTGCGAGGTGCAGTACGAGGAGCACTGGGAGGGCGGCCTCAACGCGCATCCATGGATCCTGCCGTCGCGCCTGCACTACTCGAACATCGTGCTGACCCGGCCGCTGACGGCGTCGACGATATCCCTGTGGCTGTGGCTGCGGAGCCAGGTGCTCCAGCCCGTGCCCACCATCGGTCAGATTTCCGCGCTGGCGCCGGATCGCCGCACGATCGCCAGGTGGAGCCTGGACCGGGTGATGCCGGTGCGCTGGCAGGGTCCGTCGTTCACCGCCGAGGCGTCCCGGCCCGCGATGGAGACGCTCGAACTGGCCCACCACGGATTCCTCGTCACTCCCTGAACGGAGCTGCCCGGTGCTGTCGCTGTCCACCATCGGCCTGACCCACGCCGTGCTGCTGCTGTTCGAGCCGCCTCCGTCTTTGAGCAATGAGCCGATGGCGATACGCCGCCGCATCCCGCTGCAGTTCAATCCCGAGCGGGTCAGCCTGTCCAAGACGGCCACCTGGGACCGCAGCCTGGCCAGCAAGGCAGCGACGACGGCGATGCCGGAGTTCCGCGGTGCCGCTCCCCGGGTGCTGTCGGTTGACCTGTTCCTGGACTCCACCTTCGCGCTGCGTAACACAGTCGAGGATCAGGTGGAGGCCCTCCTGGGCTGCTGTGTTCCGACGAATCAGAGCATCCAGGCCGACCGGCCGTCGCCGCCCTGGGTACGGCTGGAATGGGGGCTGGGCCGCAGCATGGCGTTCACCGCCTGCGTCACCTCGGTTCAGGCCACCTACACGTTGTTCGCCGCCGACGGCTCGCCGAAGCGGGCGACCTGCTCGGTGGTGCTGCAGGAGATCGGCGGGTCTGTCCCGAAGCAGAATCCCACCTCAGGATCGCCGGAGTCCGGGGTGGCGCATGAGGTGCGGGCCGGGGACAGCCTGGCGTCGCTCGCCTTCCGGCAGTACGGCGACGCCGGGCAGTGGCGGGTAATCGCCGACGCCAACGGCATCGTCGACCCCGGGCAGCTGATCCCCGGCACCGTCCTGGTGTTCCCGCCGCTGCCGCCCGAGCGGCCTGCCGTCGGCGTCACGCCGCCGGCCGGGGCGGGGAGGACCCGGTGAGCGTTCGCGCCTACGCGGCCGTGCCGGTTGTGGCCGCCGACCGTCCGCTGCCGGCGCAGTGGGCCGACCGCCTGGTCGAGGTACGGGTGGACACCAGCGATACGGCGCCGGCCTTCGCTGCCCTGAGATTCCGCGACCCAGCCCATCAGTTGCTGACGGGGACCGGCATCGGCATCGGCACGCCGCTGACGATCTCCGCGGTCACCGTGGCGACCGTGGAGACCCCGCGGCAGGTGCGTGTGTTCACCGGCGAGGTGACCGGGCTGGCCAGCGAGTACGACGACGACGGCACTTTCACCGTGCTGCGCGCCCACGACCAGGCGCACCGGCTAACCCAGGGTCGCCGCCTGGCGATCTGGCAGGGAACCACCTTAGGCCAGGTCGTCAGCGACCTCGCCGGGCAGGCGGCGCTGAAAGTCGGGCAGGTGACGGCGTCGGCGGCCAAATACCCCAGGCTGGTCCAGCCGAACATCACCGACTGGCAGTTCCTGCGGTCGCTGGCCGACCTGCACGGCGCCGTGGTCACCGTCGGGGACGGCGTCCTCTCGCTGGTCCCGCCGACCCCGGCCGGAGTGGCCCCCGATCCGCGCCGGGGCGACGGCCAGAATCCCTACACGCTGACCTACGGCGAGAACCTGCTCGCCCTGGACGTCGCCGTGGACTCGACCGGGCCGGTCGGCGCCATCCAGGTGCGAGGCTGGAACCCCGACGCCAAGGAGCCGCTGGTGGAGCAGGCCGGCACGGCCGCCAGCAACCAGGTGGAGATCGGCACCACCGCCGGTGACCTGGCCAAGGCCTTCACCGGCGACGGCATCACCGAGCTGGTCGCGACCGGGTACGCGCTGGAATACCACCTCGCCGCCGCGGTGAAGTCGTTCGCCGGCGCGGCGGCGGCGGCGTTCGCTGACCTGGAGGCCACCGTCACCGGCACGCCGGAACTCAAGGCCGGAAGCGCGGTCGCCCTCGCCGGAGTCGGGCCGCCGTTTACCGGGCGGTACACCGTCACCGGGGCCTGCCACCTGTTCGACCCGGACCACGGCTACCGCACCCAGGTCTCGGTCAGCTCCCGCCAGCGCTCCGGCGGCCCGCCGGCGGCTGGCCCGGCCGCTGCCGTCGTCCCTGGCCTGGCCATCGGCATAGTGGCCGACGTCAGGGAACCCGACGGCGTCCAGTCCGGCGGGGTCAAGGTCACATTCCCGTGGCTGGACGACAAGTACACCTCGGACTGGGCCCGCACCGTGCAGTTCGGCGGGGTAGGCGGCGGCGGCGTGATCAGTCCGAGCCAGGGCGACGAGGTGCTCGTCGGCTTCGAGCAGGGCCGCCTGGACCGCCCCTACGTGCTCGGCGGCCTGTACAACGGCAAGGACAAGCCCAGCGAGGACGACGTCCCGCTCACCACCGACGCGGGGAAGGTCAACCGCCGCTCCCTGTCCTCACGGGGCGGTGACCGCATCGACCTGCTGGACACCGACCAGGAGCCTGGCGTCCTGCTCACCACCGGCGACGGAAACGTCCAGATCCGCCTGGACCGCGCCAGCGGCACCCTTTCGTTCACCGCAAAGAAGATCATTTTCGACGTATCAGACAGCATCGTCATCAAAAAGCCCGGGGAGATCACCCTCGAAGCCAAGAACAGCATCGTCCTCGAGGCACCCAAGGTGGATGTGAAATGAGCGGTGCCACGGATCCGCTGGTCGGTCAGGGGTGGACCTTCCCCGTCCGGGTCGCCAGCGACGGAACCATCGCCCTGATCGGCGGCGGCGCCGACATCGACCGCTCCATCCAGCTGATCCTGACCACGGCGCCGGGCGAGCGGCCGATGCGGCCGGAGTTCGGCTGCGGCATCTACGCGCTGATCTTCGCCCCCGTGGACGCGGCCACTGGCGGGCTGATCGCCGGGGCCGTGCGGGCCGCGCTTGAGCGGTGGGAGCCGCGGATCGCCGTCGACGTGGTGGAGGTCTCGGCCGACGACGTCGTCTCCGGCCTGCTCTACATCGACATCAGTTACACGATCCTGGCCACCAACAGCCCGCGCAACCTCGTCTTCCCCTTCTACACGCTGCCCGGCGAACCCGGCACGACCCAGGACCAGGGGGCGCCGTGACCGACGTGCCCGTGCCTTACCTGGACGATCTGCGGTTCCAGGAGCTGGTGGACGAGGCCAAGCGCTACGTGCCGGTGCGCGCCCCGGCATGGACCGACCACAACGTCTCCGATCCCGGCATCACGCTCATCGAGGCGTGCGCGGCCCGGGTTGACCAGCTGTCGTACCGGACCAACCAGGTTCCGCAGGCGGTCAGGGACCGGCTGCTGCGCCTGGCCGGGCTGCTGCCAACACCGCCGGCCAGCGCCCGCACCCAGCTCACCTTCACCCGGATTGGCCGCCGGCGGCTGGGAAGCGGTTTCACCATACCGGCCGGCACGGTGGTTTCCACCACGCCCGCCCATCCCGGCCCGGCCATCACCTTTCGCACCGTGCACGCCCTCGTCGTGCCTAAGGGGACGCCGGCCGGCGGCGTCGAGGCCGTCAACGTCGTCACGGCGGACGAGGTTCTCGGCGTCTCGACCGGCGAACCTGGCCAGCGCTTCCCCCTGAGCGGCACGCCGTTCGTCGCGGAGAACCCGGACGGCACCCAGCTCGCGGTGCTGACGGTAACGGTGGTGAACCCGGACGGGACCGGACTCCCCTGGAGTCAGGTCGCGACGTTCGCGGACGTCAACGAGTACGACTCGTGCTTCTTGTGGGACGCGGTCGCGCACCAGGTGGCCTTCGGCCCCCGCACCCGGTACGCTTCCGGCCGCCGCCACCACGGGGCGGTACCCGTGCGGGGCGCCCGCGTCCAGGCGCGCTACGACACCAGCCAGGGCTCGCTCGGCAACATTCCCGCGAACACCCTCGTCGTCTGGGAACGTTCCACCACCATCGCCGTGACCAACCTGGCGCCGACGGCGGGCGGCGTGGACGCGGAGAGCGTCCCGGAGGCC
Source organism: uncultured Actinomycetota bacterium (assembly GCA_963769145.1). GTDB lineage: Bacteria > Actinomycetota > Actinomycetes > Streptosporangiales > Streptosporangiaceae > Chersky-822. Next base: position 2,223,293 of record CAVYKS010000003.1, on the reverse strand, counting down.
GTGGCCCGCACCAACGCGGTCCTGGTCCCGCTGGACCGCGCCGTCACCGCGGACGACTACGCGCAGGTGCTGACCTGGGGCGTCGCCGGGATCGCCCACGTCCACACCGCGGCGGTGGCGGGCCAGCCAGGGTCTGACGATCCCGGATATCTCCAGGTCACCGTGGTTCCCACGCCGAAGGGCCGACCCGGGGAACCGCTGCCCGATTCGGACCTGCGGTTGTCCGATGCCACGGCGGCGGCGGCGGGCGAACGCGCGGAGAGCGTCCGGCTGCTGTGCGCCCGGGTCCAGATCGCTGACCCGGCGTGGATCCCGTTCAGCGTTACCGCCACGGTGTACTCCTGGGCAGGCGGCAACAGTCTCGCCGGGCAGGCCGGCCAGCGCAGTGCCCAGGCGGCGCTGTTCAGGTACTTCCATCCGACGCTCGGTGGTCCCGGCGGCACGGGCTGGCCCTTCGGGCGCCCGGTCCATGTCGGCGACGCCTACGCGGTGCTGGCGGGCCTGCCGGAAACCATCACGGTCGTCGAGGTCGCGATCGCTAACCAGGCGGGCATCCCGACCAGTTGGATCGACGTGCCCGAGCACGGACTGCCGCTGCTGCGCCAGGCCCAGGTCGTCCTCGTCGCGTCCGGTTCGGAGGAGTTCGAACGGGTGCCGCCGGGCATGTGGGGACTCTTCGACGGCGCCGATGGCGCGGGGAAGCTGCTCGGCACCTTCTCCGGCGATGCCGCCGGCCTGGGCCACGGCGTCGGCACGAGTGCGAAGTCCTTGGTCAACGCCACCTCCTACACGATCGAGGTTTTTTCGCTCCGCAGGACGCAGTCGGCACGTGCCCGCAGGACCCTCCACCAGGTCGTCTATCCCGGCACCGTCGTCAACCTCAGCGGCGTGACGAACTCGGCGATCGTTCACCTCCAGGTTCCCGACGGAACGTACTGCCTCTACGAGCACCCGGCGCTAGCCGGGAAACAGTGGCTCTTCTGGCCAGCGGACGGCACGATTGACCTGACGCTGCCCGGCATCGGCGCGGACCGGGCCGTGTCGTCGGCGCTCAACAGGACCGCTCGCACCGTGCAATTGCGCGGCAACGCCGCCAGTGGCGGCACCGAGCAACTCATCCGGCCCGGGGAGGCCGCCGACCTCAGCTTCGCGCTCGACGACCAAGCTCGTTTCGTGACCCTGCTGACCGTTCCTGGCCAGGGCCAGTACGGCCTAACCGCGAATGGTGCCGCAGGCGTCGAGCAGTGGGTGTTCAACCGCAGCGTTGTGGATCTGCCCGCCGTGCTCGGTGCAGGGCGGACCGTCATCTCCGTCACCAACCAGACCCAGTATCAGGTCGCGCTGTACCCGCAGCCCGATTACATGATCGGTGCGGCCGGCATGCAGTCCGTCGCGCCCGGGTCCACAGCCCGGGTGCGCGCCCCGATGGCTGGCGAGGTGGCGTCGGCGGAGATCCGGCCGCTCGGCTCGGTCGTGGTCTGGGGCGACCAGGCCAGCGGGCTGACCGACATCCCGTCCGGGCTGACCGACATCTCCGCCGCCGCCGCGGGCGCCTGGCACTGTCTGGCGCTCCGCGCCGATGGGACCGTCACGGCGTGGGGCGACGACAGCTACGGCCAGTCCTCCGTTCCCGCCGGGCTGAGGAGCGCGGTCGCGGTCGCGGCCGGCACCTGGCACTCGCTGGCGCTTACCGCCGACGGCACCGTCACCGCCTGGGGCGACAACCTCGACGGCCAGACCGCCGTCCCGGCCGGACTCCGCGACGTGGTGGCCATCGCCGCGGGCGGCTGGCATTCGCTGGCCTTGCGGGCTGACGGCACCGCGACCGCCTGGGGCTACCAGACAGGCGCCGGCGGCGCTAACCAGGTTCCCGCCGGGCTGTCCGGTGTTGTCGTTATCGCCACGTCCATGGGGCACTCGCTGGCCGTCAAGGCCGATGGCACGGTCACCGCCTGGGGTGCCGACCGCTACGGCGAGACCGTTGTCCCTGACGGCCTCGACCACGTCGTCGCTGTCGCCGCCGGGATGTGGTTCTCCCTGGCTTTGCGGGCCGACGGCACCGTGACCGCCTGGGGCTACCAGACCGGCGACAGCGGCGCGAACCAGGTCCCGGCCGGTCTATCCGGCGTCGTCGCCATCGCCACGGCGACCGCGGTCGCCGCCGCCGACCCCTGGATCCACCAGGCGAGCGCGGCCGGGACGGCGGTTCCTGACGAGGTCGCCACCGCCGCCGCCGGGGCGATGCGGTCCTTGGCGCTGCAGGCCGACGGCACCGTCGTCGCCTGGGGCATCGCCACCGGCAGAGGCCAGCCGTTCGCGGCCCCGGCGTTCACGGCCTCCCGTTCCGTCGCGGTCGCCGTCGGCGAGGCCTGCTCCCTGACCGTCTGCGTGACCCAATGACCAAGACGCCAAGAAAGAAAGGAGCGGTGCAGGTGAACGTGCCGAGCGACCCGGTCAGCCACACCCGTGATCCCAGGTCAGTCCACGCCAGCTTGCCCGCCGCGTACGCCACCGACCCGACGGCCCAGGCGTTCGCGACCGCCATCGACGCCATGCTGCTCCCCGTCGACCGGACCCTGGAGCGGCTGCCGGATAACTTCGACGCCTTCGCGGCCCCGGCCGAGCTGCTGCCGTACCTGGTGCGGGTGAGCCAGGCGCGGGTAGAGCCGTCGTGGCCGGAACGCGCCGTGCGCGCGGCCATCGACCTGGCCCCGTGGCTGGCCGTCCACCGAGGCACCCCCGCGGCGCTGGTCCGCGAGGCCAGCGTCGTCTATGGCTGGACGCTGACGGTCGCCGACCCCGGCGGCGTCCGCCTGCCAGCCGACGCGCTCACCTGGCCGACCGACGGGACGCTGTACGTCGACCTCGAACCCGAACGGTCGGGGTGGGACCCGGTCAGCTACAACCAGGGCTCGCTGGAGCGGCTCATCGACGCGCACGTCCCGGCGTCCTCGCCGCGCATTCTCGCCCCGCCACCCGGGAAGTGCGCGCTCTACGAAGGACCGTATTCGACCGGCCGGGCCCTCCTGGTGGGCCGGGACGTCGCCGACCTGGCGACGTGCGGCTTCGACAACATGGCATCCTCGGTCTGGAACCGCACCAAAGGCAGCCTGGCCCTGTACGAAGACCCGGATTTCGGCGAGAACGGCAGTCGTCAGACCGTTCCGGCGCAGCAGGCCGTGAACGTGACGGAGTCCATGAACAAGCGGGCGTCGTCGGTAAAGTTCCTGACCACGGTGCCGACGGGCTCCTGGGGACTGCTCGACGCCGACGGCAACCTGCTCGGCGTCTTCGATGGGGATGTGAGCGGCCTGGAGGTCGGCGTCGGCACGTCGGCGACGTCGCTAGTTAACAACACGATCCACACGATCGAGGCCTTTGCCGCGCAACCCGAGTCGGCCGGCCAGATCGTCTACCCCGGCGTCACCGCCGCGCTCAACGCCAGCCTGGCGCTAGCGCTGAGCCGGGTCACCGTCCACACGCGGGTTCCTGACGGCGCCTTCTGCCTTTACGAGCTCATGCAGCAAGGTGGCAAGCAGTGGATCCTGTGGACGGCGCCTGGCGAGAGCGCCGACCTGGCAGCGATCGGCGCTGACAACGTTGTCTCGTCCGTCTACAACATGACGGCAGTCACGTTGGAACTGTGGGCGAACAACGACGGCACCGGCGCCAGCCAATTTTTCTATCCCAGCGCTTTCGCGAATGTCGCCGAAGAGCTAGTCGCTCAGGGGAGCCTCGTCACCGTGCTCAACGGAGCGCCGGCCGGCTACTACTGCCTGTACGGCGGCCGCGGCAAGACCGGCAAGCAGTGGGTATTCAAGGGGCTCGGTGGCCCTACTATCGACCTCACCAACCCGCGCGTGGCGGCGGACAATGCCGTGTCGTCGGTCGAGAACCTGACCTCGGGCACGCTGGAGCTGTTCAGGGACGACAACGGCAGCGGTGCGAGCCAGCTGTTCTATCCGGATCTCACTGTCGACGTGACGGCCGGCCTGACCGGCCTGGCGAGGTCAGTGGCGGCGTACAGCGGACCACCCGCCAGCTACTACTGCCTCTACGCGAACGCGGACAAGACCGGTAACCGGTGGGTGTTCCCCGGCACCGCAGTGACGGTGCAGCTCAGCAGCGCGACCATCGGCGCCGGTAACGTCGCTTCCCTGGTGGAAAACAACACCACCCGGACGCTTGCGCTCTTTAAGAACGACGACGGGACCGGCGACAGCCAATTTTTCTACCCCGTAAGCACCTCAGCTGTCACCGTGTCTGGCCTTGATAAGCAGGCCCAGTCCGCGACCGTCTACGACGGCCCTCCGAATGACCACTACTGCCTATACGGCGGCAGCCCGGCCAAGCAGTGGGTATTCAAAGCGGCGCCAGGCACCGATAACAACTTGGCCGCCAGCGGGGCCGCCAGCACTGTGACCCAGGTCTATAACAGGACCACTTACACGATCGAGCTGTTCGCCGAAACCAGTGGCACAGGCGCGTACCAGCTCTTCTATCCCCAGACGAACGTTTCGGTACGGTCGGACTTCTGGGATCGCGCTAAGCTGGCCCGATGCCACAACGGGCCGCCTGCTGACTACTTCTGCCTTTACGACGGAACGAATCAAAGCGGATCCCAGTGGGTGTTCCGCACCGCCCCAGGGACCTGGTGGGACGCGACCGCCCCCGGCCAGAACTGGAACGACAAGATCTCCAGCGTCTGGAACAGGACGCGGCACACGCTCCAGCTCTTCGAGGCCACCGGGCAGGGCATGAGGGGCGAACTTTTCTACCCAGGCCAGAATGCGAAAGCGAACGTAACTACGATCAACAATCTGGCCAGTTCCGTGGCGTGCTACAACGGCTGCCCGAACGGCTATTACTGCCTCTTCGATGGGGGCAACCAGGCAGGAAACCAGTACGTGCTCCGGCCGACCATCGGGAACGTTGACCTCCGGAACATCGGCGCCAACGACATGATCTCCAGCGTTCGCAACCTGACGGACTACACGATCCAGCTCTGGGCCGATCCCGGTCCGAGCGGCGTCTGGCAGCTGTGCTACCCGTCGCAGAACGCGAACGTGCAGCCTAATCTGGACAACAAGACCACCATCATCACCGTCCACAACGGCCCCCCGGCGAACTACTACTGCCTGTACGAGCACGGCACGACTTCCGGTCGGCAGTGGCTGTTCCACGATTCCGCCACCGGGGTAAACCTGACCAGCTCCGGCATCGGCGCAGTCGGGATCTCCAACGTGCGCAACAACACCATTTACACGCTTGAGCTCTTTTCGGAGACCGACGAGAGCGGGCTGTGGCAGCTGTTCTATCCCGGCATGACGACTCCCGCGACGAGCTCGTTCAACGACAAGGCCAAGTACGCCCGGCTGCACCGCGTCAACCCGGCGGACCGCTCGACGCTCCGGTCAGGTTACTTCTGCCTGTTCGATGCCTGGCACTACGAGGGGATCCAGTGGGTGTTCCGTGAGGGGACCGCGACCAATCTGGCGGACATTAACGCGGCCAACAGGGTGTCCAGCGTGGCCAATCAAAGCGCGCGGTCGGTTTGGCTGTGGTCGAACAACGACTGGACCGGCACGCGCTACATCATTGAGGGGCGCGTCTGGACAGATTATGTGGGCAACGCCTACAACGACGTGGCCAGGTCGGTGCAGGCCTGATCGGCACCTACAGTTCTGGCTGCACGGTCAAGCGGAATGGAGCCCTGCGGTGACACTGCCCGTTCCCCCCATCGACAGGCAGAACCTGGCCGGCCTCGTTTTCGAGGCGAAGGCGGTGGTTAGGCACCTGGTGCCGGAATGGGCCGGGATCGACGGGCCGGATCCGGGGACCGCGCTGGTCGAGGCGTGCGCGGCGATGGTCGCTGCCCTGGTAGAGCGGGTGAACCGGGCGCCCGACAAGGAGCGGCTCGCGGTGCTGTCCGACCTGCGGGTGTGGCCGCGCCCGGCAGCGCCCGCGCGGACGAAGGTGGCGTTCACCTTGACCGTGGCCCGCCCGGCCCCGGTCGAGATCCCGGCTGGTACGCAGGTGGCCGCCGAGGTGTCCGGCGGGGCCGGGGTGGGCTTTGTGACCACCGAAGACGCGCTGCTGTACTCCTGCACGCTGCTCGCCAGCGGAATTTACCGCGCCGGGCAGTACCTGGCCGAACAGCAGACATTCACCGGCATGCTGTCGGCGCTCGGCCAGGAGATCGTGCTGACCGCCGACGACGTGCTCCTGGCCGTGCTGTCCCGCCCGGTGCCCGACACGCAGATCACGCTCGACCTGCAGGTGACTGCCAGCACGTCCGGCGCGGCGCCGGCCGCCGGTCAGCTGGCCTGGGAGGTGTGGGCCGGTACCCGTTGGGTGCCTTGCGAGGTAGTCGAGGACAGCACGTACGCCCTGACCCGCAGCGGGCACGTCACGCTGCACATTCCCCGGCAGCAGACGACCACCACCGTCGAGGTGAACCTCGGCACGGCGCAGGCGCCACAGCAGTGGCGGGCCGAGGACGTGGGTCTGCTGCGCTGCCGCCAGGCCGGCGACGCGGCCGTCACGGTCGCCCTGACGGGGCTGGCCCTGAGCACGGAGATGTCGGTGCTGGTCCCGGTGGTGCAGGCGGACGTGATCGTCGACGCCCTGGTCGGTGTCTCTACCGGGGAGCCGGGGCAGCGGTTCGTCCTGCCCGTTCCGCCGCTGCTAGACCAGGGACGGATCACCGCGCAGACCGCCGTCCATGGGGAACCGCCGCAGCTATGGACCAGCGTCAGCTCGCTGGCCGCATCTGGACCTGACGACTTGGATTTCTGGCTCGACCCGGCGACCGGAGAAGCGGTGTTCGGGCTGGAGGCGAAGGAGCCAGGCGGCCTACGCCGCCATGGCGCGATCCCGCCGAGGAGGGCGGAGGTCAGGATCACCCGCTACCTCACCGGAGGTGGTGCCGCCGGGAACGTCCCGGCTCGATCGATCACGGTGCTGCGCCAGCCGCTGCCCCCGATCTCCAGCGTGTCGAACCCGTCGGCCGCGACCGGCGGCACCGCCGCCGAGAACACCGAGCTGTTCTCCGACCGGCTTCCGCTGGGCTGGATCGGCCCGCAGCGGGTGGTGACCGCGGCCGACATCGAGCGGTCGGTACTGTCCACCCCGACCGGCGTGCTGCGCGCCCTGCACGTGGCCACCGGAGGCGGGGAGCTGCTCACGCCGTTCACCGAAGTCGCGTCGTGGACCCCGGCCACGTCAGTCGTCAGGTTTACCAAGGAGCCGAGTGATGGCGAGGACGTGACCGTGCCCGCGGGCACGCAGGTCAGCACCGACGACGGCATCGTGTTCGCCACCACGCACGCGGTGACGGTCGACGCCCAGGGATTCGCGGACGCGCACGTGACGCAACGGCGAACGATCCCGGCGGACACCGCGGTCCCCGGCGGTGTCTCCAACGGCGCCCCCGGGCAGCGGTTCCGGCTCGCGGACTACCCGATCACCGGGACGAAACCGGCTATCAGGGTGCTGACTCCCAGCACCGGCATGCAACTCTGGTCGGTCGTCGAGACGTTCACCGCCTCGACCTCGACCGACCGCCACGTCATGGTCAACGCGACGACCGGGGAGGTCGCCTTCGGCGTCGGGGAGTACGGCGCTATCCCGGTCGCTGGCTCCACCTTCGCGGTCGGGACCGACTACCAGACCACCCGAGGCGAGGACGGGAACGTGCGGTACGACACCATTACCACGGTCAGCGTGCCGGCCGGACTAGCCGTCACCAACAATGTCCCCGCGCAGGACGGGGTGAACGGGGACACCGCCATTACCTCGCCCAGCGGGCCTTACGGGTTGCTGGTGGTCCCGGCGGTGGCCGCCGAGGCCGCGGGGCGGCTGAACTACAACGACCTACTGCCGTCGCCGACGCTGCGGGACAGCGTCGAGCGGGTCGTGCGGCCGCTGATGCCGCCGGGCACAACGGTCGGCGTGCACGCCCCCGGCTACCAGGGCATCGGGGTGGTGGCCACGGTGATCCCGACGCGGGCACTGCTGCCTTCCGAGCGCGTCGCCCTGAAGCAGTATGCCGAGGAGGCGCTGTACGCCTACTTCAATCCGGTTGGCGGTGGCCCCGACCATACCGGCTGGCCGTTCGGTCGGCCGGTGCACCTCGGTGACGCCTACGGCGTGCTCGACCGCCTTCCCGGCGTGGGGCGGGTCCGCACGGTCCTGCTTTACCCGATGAGCGTGCTGACCGGTGAGCGAGGGCTGGCGACCGAGCGGGTCGACGTGACCGACCTGTCCACGGTGTTCTCGGTGGACCACCAGGTCACCGTCGAGGATCTAGGGCAGGGCCAGATCCGATGAGCGTGGCCGGGACGGCCGGAAGGCGGGTACAGCGGTGATCCCCGATGTCGACAAGGCGCTCAAGGACCTCATCGAGCAGGCGGTGCCCGGCACGCCGGTGATTTTCGACGCGCCGACCAGGGAGTGGTCCGACCGGATCGGCACCGCCCAGACCGTCAACGTGTTCCTCTACGATCTGCGCCAGGATCTGGCTTACGCCTCGGTCGGCGCCATCGGGTTGCGGCAACAGCCCGCCGGATGGGTCAGCGCCACCTCACCCACGCATACCATCCACCCGCCGACGTGGTATGTCCTGTCCTACATGATCACCGCGTGGTATCAGGACCCGGGCGACATGCACAGGATCTTGCAAGACATCCTCATCGAACTGTCATCGCACACCACGCTCGACATCGCGTTCAGCCAAGTGCTCCAACCGCTGAACCCGACTGCGGTGATGTTCGTCGCCGACCCGCCGGACACGCGGACGGTCACCGAACTGTGGACTTCCCTCGGCAATACGCCGCTGCCGAACATCAATTGCACGGTCACGCTCCCGCTTGACCGCTACCAGCGGGACGAACCAGGTCCGATCGCCGATCCGCTCGTACGCGATGTCATCACCGGCATCAAAGCCATCGCCCCATGAGCCGGGGCGGCCAGCCGGTTCCGGCGGAAGGAAACGCCTACCTGCGCGCCCGTCTCGACGTCGTCGAGACGCGGGTGCGCCGCGCCCTGGCCCGGCGTGCCAAGGAAGATCCAGGGGACGACCCATACCGTCGTTGGTACATCGCCGAACAGACCGTCACCAGGGCGCTGGTCCATCCCGCGACGACGCCGGACGGGGATACCAGCGAGCACGCGGCCGCGATCCGCCAGGGACTGGCGCAGGCGCAGGCGATAGCGCTGGCAGCGGAGGCGGCTGGGGCCAAGGTGCGGTTGCTGTCTGTGGCAGCAGCTTTCTCCCTCACCGAACTGGACACCGAACTGCTCCTCATTGCGCTCGCGCCCGAGGCCGATTCCCGATTCGGGCTGTTCTACGGCTTCCTGCACGACGATGCCGATCATCTACGCGCCTCCGCCGGCCTGGCGCTTGAACTGTGCGGAACAACACCGCTGAACTCAGTCCACCGGGCTCGACTGATCCCTGGTGCGCCGCTGCTGGCCTCGGGGTTGCTTTCCGTAACTGACGCTGACCAGCCCTTTCCCGCGCGCACCCTGCGAGTCGATGACCGCGTCACGGCCCATCTGCTCGGCGATGACCGGCTCGACCCCGCGCTGACCGGCATCGCGACCTACCTGAACTCGTCACCGCGGCCGCCGGCCGCCGTGCGGGTGAGGCCATAGAGCGGCTTGTCGCCTGCCTGACCACCGGCAGCGCTCATGGTCGCCTGGTGTACCTGCGTGGTACGCAGGACAGCGCCGTCATTGATGTCGCGATCGCGGCAACCGCGCTGGCGTCGGTCGCCGCGGGGTCGGAAGGAACCATGCTGCTCGACTTGACGCGGCTGCCAAGCGGCGAGGAGAAGCAGCAGGTTCTCGATGCCGCGGTACGAGAAGCTGGACTGCGTGAGTGCGGCCTGGTCGCCGGCCCGATTGACCGTCTCCCGGCCGAGCCCGCCGAGCGGGCCCGGCTGCTGAGCGGTTTGTTCAGCCTTGCGACGCCGGCGGTGCTCGTCGGGCACGCCAGCTGGGACGCGCGATGGTCGGATTGCCCGCCGCTGCTAGCCGAGATAGACCCTCCTGGCCACGACGAACGCGATAGCTGGTGGCGGGACGCGATGGGACGCCTGGCCGACAGCCCTCCGGGCGCGGCCGCCGCCCTGTCCGCCTACCGGCTCGCCCCGCATCAGATGCGCGACACGGTCGACGCCGCCCGCGCTCAGGCCGCCGCCGAGCGGCGGGCCGTGACGGCGGACGATCTGCTGCGCAGCGCCCGCCGCCACAACGCCGCCGATCTCGAGCACCTCGCCCGCCGCGTAGCGCCGTCAGCGAGGTGGGAAGACCTGATTCTCGCTGAGACGCCGCTCGGGCAACTGCGCGAACTGGCCTGCCGACACCGCCATCGCGACACGGTGCGCACCGACTGGCGGCTGCGCCCGGCCCACGGGAGCGCCGGCCGGGTCACCGCCATGTTCACCGGGGAGTCAGGGACCGGCAAAACCCTGGCCGCCGAAGTGCTGGCGGGGCAGGCCGGGATCGACCTGTACGTGATCAACCTCGCGACCGTTGTCGATAAGTACATAGGCGAGACCGAGAAAAACCTCGAACGGATCTTTGCCGCGGCGACCGGCGCTGCGGGCATACTCTTCTTCGACGAGGCCGACGCGTTGTTCGGCAAGCGCGCGAAAGTGTCTGACGCCCGTGACCGTTTCGCCAACATCGAGACCGCCTATCTGCTCCAGCGCCTGGAAACCTTCGACGGCCTGGCCATCTTGGCCACGAACCTGTCCGGCAACGTAGACCAGGCGTTCCTGCGCCGCCTCGACGTGATCATCCATTTCCCCCGCCCGGTCGCCGCCGAACGGGCCCGGCTGTGGGACCTGTGCCTTGGTTCGTCCGTGCCCCGCTCACCGCTGCTTGACCTCGCGCCCGCCGCCGCCTTCGATCTGACCGGCGGCTCCATCAGGTCCTGCGCCCTCACCGCCGCCTACCAGGCAGCCAGGACCGGCCGGCCGGTCAGCACGGCTGACTTGTATGCGGCCGTCAGGAACGAGTACCGCAAACTCGGCCGGGTCGTCGACGACGCCGAGTTCGCCGGCGACGCGGCCGGGGTTAGCTCGCCTTGAGTACGGTGTTGCTGGTGGTGAAGGAGGCCGTTCCGGTTTTGGACAGGACCGGATCGGGCGTGCTCGCGGGCGGCGGGGTCGTCGCTGGCTGGGTGACCGTGAACGTGGCGCGGAACTGCGTCCCCTTCAGCAAAAGAGCGGTCTTGCCGTTATTAAGAACCGTTGTGGTCTGCGGGAAGGCGGCGAGCGTGCCCTGGCCCGGAATCGAGTACGCCCCCTCGGTGTAGGGCAGGGGACCCTTGAGCGATGGCGGTATCTCGTCGCCGCTCCGGCAGACCGGAGAACTCTTGACGAGGAAATCAGGGCTCGATCCTAAAAGCGATCCCTGAGCCGGCGTAATGACGGTGGGGCTGAAATTTACGGTAAGTGTGTCGCCGTCTATGATGACGAAATCGCTCACGTGTTCAGTGTCTTATCATTCCCAAAGACGACACAAGGGTCCGCTGTCTGCCTTTGCGTGCGGAGAACGTGCCCTATTGGGCATCGGACAAAGAATGCTGTTCAGCGAGCTGAATTCGCGGCATACTGGAATAGGATGAGCCGTGGCACCACTGCTTCTGGAGGAAGACATGGGCAAAGCCCAGGCGAAGCAGAAGATCCCGTCGTCCGGCCGGGCGAAGAAGATGCAGGTGCCTGACCTCCGCGACTCCATCCCGGCGTTGCCATGGGTTGACCAAGGAAGCACCCACGCGGAGTCGCGTGCGCTGCGACGGCAGATCGATAAGGTGGTTGACTCGATAGCGCGGACCGGGGACCCGCCTCAAGGGGTTCGCCAGGGTGGCTTGCCTGGCCGACCGGGAGTCTACGGCAATAGGAGCGGCAAATTGCCAGATAAACCTGAGGGTTACTACACAGAAAGCGACGTCTGGGCCGGGCCAGGGGAGCGTGGCACTGAGCGTGTCGTCGTCGGCGGGCGGGGCGAGGCGTATTACTCGAACGACCACTACGAAACGTTCAGGAAGTTGCCACGGTGAGCGCCTGGATCACGCGTCCGCCGACGCCATTGCTGGTCGATGCCGCCGAGCCGTATCTCGTGCTTGAGTCTAGGCTGGATGAACTCGGGAGTTACCTTGCCTCCGCTGCCGCCACGGTCGCTGACGTGGAGATCGGCGACGCGGGGGACGTCGCCATGGTAATCAGCGCGCTGAAGGCGGTCCTTCCCTTCCCCGACTGGTGCGGCTCGAACTGGGATTCACTCGAAGACGCCTTTGAAGAGCTGCGCGAGGGATGGAGTTTTCCGCTCGTCATTGTCATTCACGGCCTTGAGCCGCTGATCGCGCGAAAGCCTCACCTGGCGCTTGAGGTGGTTATCAGGATGAGCGCGCTCAGTCACGCGTTCTCGGCTGCGGGAGACCAGCTGATGGTGACCTATGTCGGGAAGCATTGGGAATGACCCCCCGCTTCGAGAGGTAAGGCATGCCACTGCGCAGGAGTGCCGCGCCGGAAAGGACGTCGGTCATGGCGTCCCAGAAGGAGTCTTCGGCTCAGGCCGCCTCCGCCCGGCGCCTGCGGGCCAAGGACGCCCCGCCCTGGCTCATCAGCACAGGCAGCGCTGATGAGGACGCGGCTTACCTACAGCGACAGCAGGAGGTCCGGCACGGACCTTCGTTTCTTGACCTGGGTACCGGAGTACCGCGATCCCGGGAGTCCGCTGAGCTCAGTGACCCGGCGTTGGCGCCGCTGGACGAATGGCTGGCGGCGCGGGCCGCCGCGGTGCGTGCGACCCCAGACGAACTGGGCTTGGCTGAGATTCGCGCGAAAGCGGTCGTCAGCGCGCTCAACAGGATCTACCCGGGCGCCGGGATCTACCATACGGGCAGTGTCGCCCATGGCGACGCGATGACCCCGCTGAGCGACATCGACCTCGGCGTGATCCTGCAAGGCCGGTCCGACCTCGGCCCTGGCCCCGGCCAGTACGGGCCGCTCGCGGAGATGGAATGGGCTGCCGAGCAACTGAAAGGGGAGCTGAAGAAGAAGTTTGATGACCTGACCGTCGACCCGTACAGAAAGCGCTCGATCCTCCTGGAGTTCAACGAGTCGCGTGCGCCCGGCCGACCTGACTTCACTTGCGACGTGATCCTCGCGCTCCCCGGACCTCATACCGGCACCCTGCTGATTCCCAATAACGAGCTGGAGGTCGGCTGGGACGAGAACGCCCCGGTCTTTCACCGCGAGCTGCTGACGAAGGCTGACCTGGACTCGGGCGGGTCGTTCTCGCGGACCGTCCGCCTGGTGAAGCACTGGCGGAACGGCTACGATCCGGAGCCGCCGCTGTACTCGTGGAACATCAAGTCCCTGGCACTAGAGGCCGGGTCCGAGTCGGCCCAGCCATTCGAGGGCCTGCACCGGTTCTTCGCCTATGCGGTCCACGCTGTCGCCGAAGGCCCCACCGAGAATCCCCGCCCGGACGAGGAGGCTATCTTCCGCTTCCCGCCGCCGACGGTGGCCACGGACCGCCTTGAGGTCACGGCCATGCTCAAAGACGCTTACTCGACGCTAGAAGAGGCCAGGACGCTCGCGCTCATCGGCCAGACCGATCGCGCCCTGCGGAGGCTGGCGGAGCTCTTCCCTCCCTGATAGCCGAGGACTTCTCAGATGTCGGTGGTCGCCTGGGCCCGGCCATCTTTGACGGCGGTCTGGAATGCGGCGTAGTCGCGGTCGTTCTGGTCGGCGTAGGTTTCGGCGAAGTCGGCGATCGCGTTGTCGAATGTGTCGGAGCCGCCGAGGTAGGAGGCCAGCGCGATGCGGTCGCCAGAACGGGCGTGGGCCCGGGCCAGCGACCACCCGCACATTTGCGCGTAAACCGCCATGCCCGAGGGGATCATCTGCTCGATCGGCGCGGAGAACTTCCAGTCCTTGAGCTGGCGTATGTAGTAGTCGCGGTCCACTCCATCGGGCCCGGTCACGCGGGTCCAGCCGAGGAAGATGTCACTTTCGGCCTGCATCAGGTGCTGCCCGGCGACGACGCGCTCGCCGTGGCTGGCGTAGCGGCTGCGCCCGCAGTAAGCCGACAGGGCGGAGGCCTGGGCTTCCTTGGGCTGCAAGAACAACGGTTCGGTCCCGTCCCCGGCGTCCATCAGCGCGATCCAGCAGCGGGTGCCGACACTGCCCACTCCGACCACCTTGCGGGCCACCTGAACCAGCGTGAACTGCTCCAGCAGGTGCTTGCGGTCGGACTGCAGGGTGCGCCGGTATTTGCCCAGTACCCCGCGGATCAGCTCATAGATCGCACTGGCCTGTACGTCGGGGAACACCTCCTCGACCGGCTCGATCAGCGGGGGGTCGCTGATGATCCGCCGCTGCCCGTCGACCCGGGCGGTGAGCTTGCGCAGTGCCTGCGTGCTGTCGTGGGTGTGCGCCTTGGCCACCAGCTTCTCGGTGGCCTTGACCCTTTTCTTTTTCATCCGCGACTGGAACTGGGCGATCGCGTCATCGACGTCCATGTGCGCGTACCAGACCGCCAGGAACGGCTGACCGGCGAACTCCCGCATCGCCGTGCGGTACCTCTCCACCCCCGCCAGGACGACCTTACGGCGGGCCTTGTCGGCAAACCCGTTGTCCCGCGCGGCCACGGCCAGGCTGGCCGCCAGCCGCTTGACATCCCACTCAAACGGGCCGGGCAGCGTCTCGTCGAAGTCGTTGACGTCAAACACCAGCCGCCGCGCGGGGGAGGCGAACGCGCCGAAATTGGCCAGGTGGGCATCCCCGCACAGCTGCACCGCAAGCCCAGCGGTAGGGGTCGTGGCCAGGTCGGCCGCCATCGGCAGCGCCGCCCCCCGGAAGAACGCGAACGGCGACACCAGCATCCGGCCATGCCGGATCGGCAGCAGCTCCGGTACCCGGCTCTTTTCCTGCTCCAGCAGCAGCCCGACCGGATCCCGCGACCGATCCGGTCCGAACTCCGCTTGCGACTCCAGCGGAGCCGCTGCCCGGGCGTCCTTGCCCCGCGCTTCCCGGTCCGCGCGGCTCGGCTGCTCGCCCGGCTTGGCGCGCGCCCGGCCTCCACCGGGCGCCCGCGCGGCCGGCGGCCTTCTTCGCCGCGCTGCATCCTCAGTCTTCACCGACATGGCAACCTCTTCCCTCCAGGTCCATCAGCGTGATGCGCCGGGACTGCCGGCGAACCGTTCACGTCGCGCTCACCATCACCTCACCATTCGACCGCGCGCCCCGGTGAGCTTCATCCCCCAGAGCGGGTGAATCCCGCTGGTCCGTGGAATGCTAACCGGGGCGTCGGGGTGTGACCAGCGCATCCGATAGCCCCAGCGGGGCACACTCGCCGAGCGCCATCGACCGCATTGACTGGATTGTCATGTTCTGTCGGCCCGTCTCGCGCATAGTCGTCGCCGAGGCCGATTACATGCTCGACTCCAGGCTCGGCCCCGCCGCCCCAGGCGCGATGGATGTGGCAATCCATCGCAGAGAGCGCCTGCGAGGGCGCGATGGATTCGGCAATTCATACCCGGTTTCCCAGCTGGATGTGGCAATCCATCGCAGGGAAATGCATGTCGGGGCGCGATGGATGTGGCAATCCATCGCAGGGAGCTCCTGCGAGGGCGCGGTGGATTCGGCAATTCATCCCGCGCCCGAGCGTGCGCCTTAGGCTTCACGCCAGATTGGCACGCCGCCGACCCGCGAGCTATCGATCTCGGTCGACGGGTACTCGCCGGGCTCAACCAGACCGAGGAACGCCCGTTCGACGACGGCGGCGGCGACCAGCTGCACGCCTGGAGGTTCGGCACTCCCGGCGAGAACCTACGCAAGAAAGGTCAATTACATGTCGCGTATTCAGCAGGTTCCTGGCCGGGATTTAAGGCCGGCCACCGCCATCAAGCGGCGGCGCGGACTCCTGGTGCACGCAGTTAGCGCCGTCCTGGCGGTGGCCGGCTTGCTCGCCATCGCACCGGCGGTGTCGGCGAGCGCTGGCACGACCGCCCCGGTCCTGTATGTCACCAATGGCCAAGGCGGTACCGTCACGGCCTACAACATCAGCACCGCCAGCGCCGCGGCCACGATCCCGGTCGGCACCCAGCCGCAAGGCGTGGCGGTCAGCCGCGACGGCACGACCGTTTACATCGCCAACGCGCTCGGCGGCATCTCGGTGATCGACACCAGCACCAATGCCGTCACCACCACGATCCCGGACGGCTCGTTCCCGATCGGTCTGGCATTGAGCCCGGACGGTAGCACGCTTTACGCAGCCAACGAGGCCGGCTCGGTCTCGGTGATCAGCACGGCCAGCAACGCGGTGACCGCCACCATCAGCACCGGCGGCGAGCCGCTTGGCCTGGCGCTGACGCCGGACGGCTCTACCTTGTACGTGCCGGACTTCATCGGCAACACGCTCTCCGTGATCAGCACGGCCACCGACGTGGTCACCAATACGATCAGCGGGTTCAGCCGGCCGATCGGCGTCACGGTCGGCCCGGACGGCAGCACCGCTTACGTTGCCAACGCGACCGCCGGCACCATCTCGGTACTGAGCACCGCCACCAACACGGTCACCGCCACGATCAGCGTCGGCAGCCTCCCGCATTTCTTCGCGATCACCCCGGACGGCACGACCGGCTACGTCACCAACACCGGGAGCAACTCCGTCTCGGTGTTCAGCACCGCCACCAACACGGTCACCGACACGATCGGCGTCGGCGCCACCCCGCAGGGGGTGGCCATCAACTCATCAGGCTCGGCCATCTACGTCGCCAACGACGCGAGCGGCACTGTCTCGGCGATCGACACGAGCAGCAACACCGTCACGAGCACGATCGGCGGGTTCAGCGGGCCGTTCGCGCTGGCGGTCGCCGATGTGCCTGTGCCGGCACCCGTGGTCACCGCGATCAGCCCGTCCAGCGGGCCCCTCGCCGGCGGCACGACGGTCACCATCACCGGCAGCAACTTCACCGGCGCCACGGCAGTCAGCTTCGGCGGCACCCCGGCGGCCTCGTTCACGGTCAGCAGCGACACGTCCATCACCGCGGTCAGCCCGGCCGCCAGCGGCGCCGGCGCCGTAGACGTGACCGTCACCACCCCGGCCGGCACAAGCGCCGCCAGCCCGGCCGATCAGTTCAGCTACGTCTACTCCTTCAGCGGTTTCTTCGCGCCGGTCGACAACCCGCCCACCCTCAACATGGCCCACGCCGGGCAGGCGAGTTCTATAACAGAATACGAAAAATGGCGGTGGTGTCTGGCTTGACAGGCGCCACCGCCATTCCGCCACTTCGTTCGTGAAGCCTTCAGGTAGCCATCCGATCGTCGGCGGCGGCCAGCGCGGCGGCCACGCCAGCGACAGTGGGATCGGCGAACAGTTCGCGCACGGTCAGGTCGACGCCGAAGACGACCCGGACGCGGGCCAGCAGCCGGGTCGCGGTCAGCGAGTGGCCGCCGAGCGCGAAGAAGTCGTCGTTCACGCCGACCGGCGTCGGCAACCCGAGCACCTCGGCAAAGATCGCCGCGAGGCGCGCTTCGACTGGCGTCCGGGGCGCGACTGGGACCTGCCCGGTGACCGCGCCCCAATCTGGCTCGGGAAGGGCGCGGCGGTCCATCTTCCCGCTCCCGGTGAGCGGCAGCGCGTCGAGCGAAACGAACGCGGCCGGCACCATGTACTCAGGCAGCCTGGCCTTGAGCGCGGTGCGCAGGGCACCGGCATCGGGTGCCGCCGAGCCGACGATGTACCCGACGAGTCGCTTGTCGTCAGGCCTGACCTCCCGCACCGCGACCGCGGCATCAAGGACGCCGGGCTGGTCGCGCAGCGCGACCTCGATCTCTCCGAGTTCTATCCGCATGCCACGCAGCTTGATCTGGCCGTCGATCCGGCCCATGAACTCGATCGTGCCGTCGGAACGCCAGCGGCCATAATCGCCGGTCGCGTAGAGCCGGGAGCCGGGCGGGCCGAAGGGGTCTGGCACAAACCGTTGCGCCGTGAGGGTCGGCCGTCGCTGGTAACCGCGCCCGACCTGGATGCCGCCGATGTATAGCTCGCCGACCGCACCGATCGGCACCGGCCGAAGCTTGCTGTCGAGGATGTGGATCTGGACGTTGCTGACCGGACCGCCGATGGGAACGCGCGACCGGCCGGCCAGTGAATCCGGCGTGGCCTGCCACGTAGTGACGCTGATCGCCGCCTCGGCCGGGCCGTAGGTGATCTGAATGCTTACCCCTGGCAGTGCTTCCAGGCACCGACGAGCGAGCGCGACCGGCAGTTCCTCGCCGCTGCACACGATTCGCCGCAGCGTGGCGAAGCTGGCTCGGCCATCACGGGCAAGTACAGCACCGTCCGCCGTCTCGGTATCGGCGAGGAACGAGGTCAGCATGGAAGGGACGAAGTGCAGGACGGTAACTCCGCACGACGCGATCGCCTCGCGCAGATAAGCAGGATCACGATGACCGCCTGGCCGGGCCAGGGCCAGGCTGGCACCGGTGGTCAGCGGCAGGAAGAATTCCCATACCGATACATCGAAGCTAACCGAAGTCTTCTGCAGCAGCACGTCGGTCGCGTCGAAGGATAGCGCCGACCGCATCCAGTCAAGGCGGTTGAGCAGGCCACGGTGGGTGTTGATCACGCCCTTCGGGCGACCGGTCGAGCCCGATGTGTAGATCAGGTAGGCGGCGTTGTCCGCGCGACTGACCGGCCTGTCGCCGTCGGTGGTGCTCACCGGCCAGGTCGGTGCGTCGTCGGTGTACAGGACCGGCGGGCCGGCCTGCGGCAGCAGGTCGCCGACGTGCCGCTGCGCGAGCACGACCCGAGCCTCCGAGTCCGCGAGCATGTACGCGAGCCGCTCGGCGGGGTACTCGGGATCCAACGGCAGGAAGGCAGCGCCCGCCTTAACTACCCCCAGCAGGGCGGTGACCAGCTCGAAAGAACGCTCGGCCACGACGGCGACCACAGATTCGCTACCCACCCCGGCCGCGATCAGCCGGTGAGCGATCACGTCTGCGGCGCAGTCAAGCTGCGCGTAGCTGAGCTTGCCCTGGTCGCCTACGACGGCGATGGCATCGGGTGTTCGTTTGGCCTGCTGCTCGAACAGGTCGCGAAGCGTCACATCGTCGCTAGTGGGCGATGGTTTCGCGGTGGCATTCCACTGAGCGAGCGCGGCGGCTTCGCGTTCTTCGGTGACGAAAAGATCACTGGTTTTGGCCGTTGGCTTGGCCGCCATGTGAGCGAGCACCGTACGCAGATTCCTAGCCAGCCGCTCGGCGGTGGCCGACTCGAACAGCGCGGTGTTGTAGGCGATCCGCAGCTGCGGCCCGGTCGGCGCGTCGGTGACGGCCAGCTCGATCTCCAACTTAATCGTGTCGATTTCCACCGTCTCCGGGCGCCAGCGCAGCCCGCCGCGGTCCGGGAGCGTCAGCGATTCCTCCATCGCGAACATCGCCTGGACGAGGGGCAGCCGCGCCGGATCGCGTTTGGGCTTGACCAGTTCCACGACCCGGGCGAACGGCAGGTCTTGCTGCGCTATAGCCCGCACTGTCGCGTTGTGGACCGATCGCAGCAGCTCGACCAGCGTCCCATCGGTGTCAATCCGGACGCGGATCACGACGGTGTTCATGAACAACCCGATGACCGACGCGGTTTCCGGTCTGACGCGGGCAGCCATCGGCACCGCGATGAGCAGATCGTCGCTGCCGGTCAGCCGCAGCAGCCCGATCGAATAGGCGGCCAGCAGAACGGCGAACAGCGTGGTTCCTTGCCCGTTGGCGAGTTTTCTGAGCTGGTCGGCAAGGCTCGGGTCGATCGTGGTGCTGATTGCCTGGCCGGCGAAGGTCGGGCGCGCCGGATACGGCGCATCTGTTGGCAGCGCCAGCGCCGGGGGGGCGTCGGCCAGTTCGGCTCGCCAGAAGCGCTCGGCCGCCGTATACCCGCCGTCCTCCGCGTGCTCGGCTTGCCAGATGGCAAAGTCCACGTACTGGATCGGCGGTTCAACGGCAAGCGCTCCACCCCCACGGCTGATCGCCTCGTAGTCCGCCGACAATTCGCCGAACAGGATCCGAAACGACCAGCCGTCAGCGACGATGTGGTGCATTATGACGGCGAGTACGTGAGATTCCGGCGCGAGGCGGATCAGGGCGGTGCGAACAAGGGGCCCGGTTGCCAGGTCGAAGGGAATGCGGGCGAGGTCGCGGATCATCGCCAGGGCGGCAGGCTCGCGCTCGCCTGCCGCCAGCTGCTCTACCGAGGAGGCGACGAGCGGCCATGGGTCTGGCTCGTCGCCGACTACCTGCACCGGCACGCCGGATTCGTTTCGAAAGGTAGTACGCAGCGCCTCGTGCCTGACCAGCACGGCGTCCCAAGCCTGCTGCAGCGCGCTGACGTCAAGCGCGCCATCCAGCCACAGCGCCCACGGGATGTTATAGGTAGGTTCACTGGGATCCATCTCGGCCAGCAGCCACATCCACCGCTGGCCGAGCGAGGCGGGGAACTCGTACTTAGCCACGATCAGCCTTCCCATCTGTGACGCGATACGCTTTCCAGTCCGTGCGGCGGATGGTCGATGGTGCTGTCTGGTCGCGGGCCGCCTCAATGGCCGCGGCGCAGGCGGCAAGCGTTGGTGTGTCGTAGAACGTGGCCAGTCCCAGTTCGACGCCAAACGTCTCACCGATGCGGAATACCAGGTGCGCCGCCAACAGGGAGTTGCCGCCGAGCGCGAAGAAGCTGTCCTCGCGTCCGATCTCGCCACTAGTACTGTCCACGGGCAGCAGCTGTGTCCAGATCTCGGCCAGCCGCTCGTCGATGGGGCCGCGCGGCGGCGTGGCGGGTCCGCGGGCGTCGCGTTCAGGTGCGGGCAAGGCGGCGTGGTCGATTTTGCCGCTGGCTTTGAGCGGGAGCTGGCCGAGGGCCTTGAAGCCGGTGGGCACGAGGTAGTCGGGAAGGCGCTTGGCGAGGTAGTCCCGAAGTAGTGCGGGCCGCAGGGCGGCAGCGTCGTGGCCCTCGGCGGGGGTGACGTAGCCGATGAGGTGCCGTTGCGCGCCGTCGCCGGCTACCACGACGACGGCGTCGCGCACGGCGGGGTGGGAACGCAGGACTGCGGCGACCTCGCCCGGTTCGACCCGGAATCCGCGAATCTTGACCTGGTCATCGGCACGGCCGACGAACTCGACGGTACCGTCGGGGCGCCACCGGGCCAGGTCACCGGTGCGGTACTGGCGGGTGCCATGCCCGGACGGGTCGGGCACGAACGCCCGGGCGGTGGCGGCGGCGTTGCCGGCATAGCCGCGGGCCAGGCCATCCCCGCTGGTATACAGTTCCCCGGTCACGCCGACCGGGACCGGCTGACCGCGGCCGTCGAGGATGCGCACGGTGGTGTGCTGGATGGGGCGGCCGATCGGCACTGCCCGCCCGATCCGGTCCGGGCCGATTATCACGTCGCAGGTGGTGAACGTGGTGTTCTCGGTCGGACCGTAGACGTGGACTAGCGGTCGGCCCTGGCGGGCGGCCACCGCGGCCCGCACCGTGTCAGGAGTGATCGTCTCGCCTCCCATCAGGACGCGGGGCACGCCGGCGATCGCGTCGAGGCGGGTCGCGGCCAGCTGTTCGAACAGCCCGGTGGTAAGGAATGTCACGGTCACGCCGGCGGTGCGCAGCAGCGCGGCGATATCCGACAGGCTCAGCGGGCCCGGTGGCGCGACCACGATCGTGGCCCCAGTCAGCAACGCACCCCAGATCTCGAGCGTGGAAGCGTCGAACGCCACCGGGGCCAGGTGG
Organism: uncultured Actinomycetota bacterium; assembly: GCA_963769145.1. Lineage (GTDB taxonomy): Bacteria > Actinomycetota > Actinomycetes > Streptosporangiales > Streptosporangiaceae > Chersky-822. The sequence continues at coordinate 2,201,498 of CAVYKS010000003.1, read as the reverse complement.
AGCACCCGTTCGCCGGGGCCCAGCGAAGCGAACGTGGGGTTGGTGATCAGCCGGACGACACCGCGCTGTGGTATCGCCACCCCCTTCGGCACGCCAGTCGAGCCCGATGTGAAGCTGATGTAGGCCAAGCTCGACGGATGCGCTGTATCAGGCGGTGCCACCCCCTCATCGGCAGTCCGGCCGGACCCGGAGCCGGCCAATGCCGGGCCGACATCGACGATCTCCACGCCCGCGAGCTGGCTCATCGTGGCGTTAGTGGTGTCGGTGGCGAGCGCGAGCCGGGCGCCGGCGGCAGCGATCATGGCGGCGACACGGGGCGGAGGACTGGCGGGGTCGACCGGGAGATAGGCGCCGCCAGCTTTCAGCACAGCGAGCAACGCTGTGATGAGGTCGGCGCCGCGCTCGATCGCCACCGCGACCGGCGTGTCCGTGCTCACGCCGCGGCGGCGTAGCATCCAAGCCAGCGCGTTGCTGCGCCGGTCCAGTTCGGCGTAACTGATCGCGGTGCCGCCGCAGGCCACCGCGGTCGCGTCCGGGTTCGCGGCGACCTGAGCGGCGAACAACGCGGGGATGGTCGCGTCGGCCGGGTAGCCGTCGGTGGCCGCTGGGCCGCGGCTCCAGGAGTCGAGCAGGGCCAGCTCGGAGCCGGCGAGCAGGCGCAGGTCGCCGATTTGGGTCGAAGGCGCGGCCAGGGCGTCGGTGAGCAAGTTCAGGTAGTGCCCGGCCATCCTGGTCATGGTGGATTCGTCGAACAGATCGGTCGAGTACTCCCAGATCAACGTCAGGGCGTCATCCTCGGGCCGGGGCTCGCGGCCAAGCCGCTGCGCGGCCCGCGGCACCACCATGACGGTGAGGTCGCACATGGACGCGCCGTTCGCGCGCTCGGTGACCGCGCCGGTGAGCCCGCCGAAGTCCACGTCCGGCACGGCGGAGTCATGGAAGGTGAAGATGATCTGGAACAGCGGGGTCCTGCAGGTTTCTCTGGTCGGACCGATCGCGTCGATGAGGGCGTCCACGGGGGTATCTGGCCAGGCCAGTGTGTCGACGACGGTCTGCTGCACCTGGCCGAGCAGCTCCGTGAACGACATCTCGCCCGATACCTTGGTCCGCAGAACCAGGGTATTGACGATCATGCCGAGCACCTGCTGCAGCTCGGGCAGGCTGCGGTTCGCCGCACCAGTGCCCACGAGCATGTCCTCCTGACCGGTATACCGGTACAGCAGCGCCGCGAACCCGGCGTACATGGTCGCGAACAGCGAAACCCGGTGCGCACGGCTAAACGAGCGCAGCGCGCGGGACAGCTCGGCCGGAACCTCGATCCGCGGTGCGGCACCGCGGAAGCTCTTGACCGGCGGCCGTGGGTGATCGGCCGGAAGCTCCAGGACGTGGGGTGCGCCGGCCAGCATGACGACCCCGTGGTCCACATGCGCCCGCAGGACCTCGCCCTGCATCCACTGCCGCTGCCACAGTGCGTAATCCGCGTACTGGGCAGCCCGCTCGGGAAGCGGCGAGCTCTCACCGGCTGCGAACGCCTGGTAAAGACCGCCAAGCTCGGACAGCAGCACGCCCTGCGACCAGCCGTCATGCACGATGTGGTGCTCCGCGTAGACAAGCGTGTTCTCGCCATCGCCGTGCCGCAGCAGCACCCAGCGCGCTAGCGGCGGCCTGGTCAGGTCGAACGGCTTGCGCAACTCGACGGCGATAACGTCCTCGGCCTGGCCCGCCGGCACGTCAAGCACCCGCAGCGGCGCCTTCACGCCTGCGACCGGCTGCTGCATCGCGATCCCGCCAACGGTAACGAACGCGGTCCGCAAGATTTCATGCCTGCGCACGATCTCATCAAGCGCCGCCCGCAGTGCCCCGGTATCCACCTCGCCCCGCAGCGACACCGTGGCCTGAGTCGTATAGGCCAGATTGCCCGGCGCTAGCTGTTCGAAAAACCACACTCGCTGCTGCTGCCACGACAACGGCACCGGCCGGTCCCGCAGACCCCGGCGGACCGGCAGCCCGGATGGCATCGGCGGCGGCGAATTCGGATCTACCCGCACCCCCGGTGCCGTAACACCCTGCCCGGCCCGCTCGTCAACCAAGGCAGCGATCGCCGACACCGTCGGAGCCCGGTACACATCAGCCAGGCTCACCGTCACCGCCAGCTCAGCGGCAATCTGCGAAGCCAGCCGCCCGGCCAGCAGCGAGTTACCTCCCAGAGCAAAAAAGTCATCCCGGGCACCGACAGCCGCGCCCCCAAGCAACCGCGCCAATATCCCCGCCAGCGCACGCTCGGTCGGCGTTCGCAACGGCGCCGCGACCACGTCGGCCAGGTTGGCGGCCGCCCGGCCCGGCACTGGCAAGGCGGCGCGATCCACCTTGTCGCTGGGCGTCAGTGGCAGCGCCGGAAGCACAACAATCGCGGCAGGCACCATGTAGTAGGGCAACCGGGCCGCGGCGAACTCGATCAACTCGGCGGCCGTGGCGTCTGCGGCCACGTAGCCGATCAGGCGCGGGTCAGCGGAACCCGCGCCTGATGGTTCAGCCGCCACGAACGACTCTCTGACCGCCGGGTGTTGCCGCAGCACCGCGGCCACCTCGCCGGGCTCTATCCGGAATCCCCGGATCTTGACTTGATCGTCGATCCGGCCGAGGTATTCGTACGAGCCATCCGGCAGACGTCGGACCTTGTCACCGGTTCGGTACATCCGTTCCCCGGGGACCGCGATGTCAGGCACGAAGGACCGGGAGGTGCTGGCTGGGTCGCCCAGATAGCCACGCGTCACTGAATCGCCGGCCACGCACATCTCGCCGACCTCGCCGTCGGCCACCGGATCAAGGCCGTCGAGCACATAGCAGCGTACGCCGTCGATGGGAAAGCCGATCGGGGGTGGCACCGGCCCGCCCGGCAAGACCGGTGTACTGGTCACGGCCACTGTGCACTCGGTTGGCCCGTACAGATTGACTAAAGAGAAGGGCAGTCCGGAGGGCACGCCGCGGAGTAGTGCCGAGCCGCCTGTATGCATCACCTTGAGCGCGGCGTGGGACGGCCACTGCTCATCCAGCACTGCCTCAGCCACAGGCGTGGGCAGGAGCGTCGAGGTGATCTGCTCATCGGCTAGCCAGGCGACCAGGGCTGACGCCGAGGTGCGCACCTCAGCGGGCGGTATCACCAGCGTCCCGCCGACGGCCAGGATCGCCCAGGTCTCCCAGACTGAGGCGTCGAATCCGGGACTGCTCATCAGCATCGCCCGGTCTTGCGGACCCAGCGGGTAGGCCTTCCGGCGCCAGCGCATCAGGTTAGCGAGGTTGCCGTGGCTGGCTGCGACGCCCTTTGGCCGGCCCGTTGAGCCCGACGTGAAGATCACGTAGGCGAGCGTGGCATTGGCCAGCTTGGCCGGCGCCGCGAGCGGTTCCGTCGGTAGTTCCGTCAATTCGGCGACTTCAAGATCGTGACCATGCAGCGCCTCATCCGACATCAGCGGGCTTGTGCTGATCACGGCAGCCGCGCCGGACAGCGCGAGCAGTTCGCTGATCCGCATGGCCGGGTGGGCGGGATCGAGCGGCAGGTAAGCGGCACCGGCCAGCCAAACGGCAAGTTCGGCGACGACAAGTTCGGCCGACCTATTGGCGTAGACGGCCACCACGTCGTCTCGTCCGACTCCACGTCGGGTCAGCTTGGCCGCTAGGCCGCAGGCATGCCCGGCCAGTTCGGTGTAGGTGAGTCGCAGGTCACCATCCTGCACGGCGATCGCATCCGGCACCCGCGCGACGCAGGAACGGAAGTCGTCGAGCACCATAACGAACTGTCCTTCGCTGCTCGCCGTGCCATTGCGTTCGAGAGCGCTGGCCCAATCCGCGAGACGATCTGGGGCAACAGCATGTACCGGTGATCGCAATCCAGCTCAATGGCCTCAATCGGGCCGTCGACGTATTGCCGCCAGGTCTCCAGCTTCTTGTCCAGACTGGGCTTGTTGCGGTTTGCCGCGAAGAACAGCAAGGGGCAGTGCACGCGGCCGGGCCGCATGGCCCGCGATACCCTGACGTTGTTGCTGATCACGCGCTGAAGTGCGCGCACCCGCTCATCCGGCCACTTATCAAGCCCTAGACCCGGTCGGCGGCGCACTAGTTCCATCATCCGGGCCTCGGGGTCCTGCTCAGCAGGCGTGAGTGCGGGCACGTACCCGAACTGCGCGAGAACGAGGTTGTAAACCATCCAGGGTTCGCTCGTGTTCTCGATCGCATCGAAGTTGCTCAAAAGGGCGTCCATGATGGCGAGCAACCCGACCTGCTCGCCACGGCGCTCAAGTTCCTCGGCCACGGCGAAGGCGATGTTTCCGCCTAGCGACCAGCCGAGCAGGTGATAAGGACCGGATGGCTGCGTAGTCCTGATCTGGTCGGCGAAGTCCCGCGCCAATTCCTCCATGTTCATCGGCAGCGGTTCGGGCCGTCGCAGGCCACGGGCTTGGAGGCCGTAAAGCGGGTACCTGGCGTCGATGTACGGCAGCAGCGCGATATAGCACCAGCTGAGGCCAACTAAAGGGTGCATACAGAAAAGGGGCGGGCCGTCGCCGCCGGTCCGCATCGGCATGAGCAGGTCCAAGATGCCGTCGGCTGTCTTGGCATTCGAGCGGAATACCCGGAGGTTCTGCATGTCTTCGGCAGCGCTCGGTCCCCGCGCCACAGGTACCTGCGGCACGGGGCTCGGCGCGGGCTTTGGCAGTGTCACGAAGGTGAATCCTGCCTCCCGTAGCCGCTCGATCAGCAGTTTCGTGATCTCCAGGATCCGCAGGTCCAGATCTGCGTCGGTCAAGCGGGCCGGGAGGTACTCGGTGGGTGCCGCGTAGTCGTGCAAGAGCACAATGCCGCCACCTTGACCGACAACCCTGGCGACGATCGCATCCACGCAAGCCCGCACCGTCAGCCCGCGCCGATAGGTGATATCCCAGTCCCGTCCTTGTGCGTGCCAGCCGACCGGCCCGGCGAAGCCGGGAACCGGCCAGTCGCCCTCGCCATACGGCGGGCGGAACCAGGGAGTGTCGTCCAGGTAGTCGCGAACCCGGTCCGCGCAACGGCTCAGATCGTCGAGCGCGTCCTGCGCCGATCGGAACCGGCGATGCCGGTCGCCGTGCAGCCCGATCACGTGCCCGCAGTCCCGGTAGGTGTTCAGCACGTGGCCATAACGCTGCACGCTCTCGCCCAGCACGAAGAACGTCCCGGGCACGCCCGCCTCACGCAGCATCAGCGCGAGCTCGGCCGACCGCGGGCCGGGGCCGTCGTCGAAGGTCAGCGCCACGCACCGCGGCGGGAGCTCTGGTGTGCCGCACAGCAGACGGGGCGCGTCATCGTCCATCGTGGCCTCCCGCTGGGCGTTGGCAGTGATCCGATGCTAGCCGAGGCTGGTCGGCCGGCCGAGACTCCGCCATTTCGGGCAATAACTGCCCGGCGGCAGCCAGAGCGGACTGGTGGTCGGCCGCAGCGCCGAGGATCCCTGGCAACCGACAGTCGTCTACCCTGCCGACGGCGTCGCTGAGCTTGTGGGCGGTCAGCCTGAGACCATGTGCGTGAAGTGATAGTTCCCGTCGCCGAGGTTGCGGTGCAGTTGCCGGATTATCTTTTCCCCGTCGTCGGAGGGCCCGGAGATATACATCGGCTTCCCGTCGCAGCCGAAGGACAGCTCGCACTGGCCGTCCCAAGGCCCCAGGTACCTCGCCGCCCGCGCGAAGTCGGCGTGCGGCTCGAACCCTAGCTCGCGGGCATACCCGATCGCGCCGTAGACGACCTGCCGCCCTAGATCCAGCGGCACCTGTACCGCCGGCTCGTCCCAGGTGCTGAAGATCTGCTCGGTGAACCCGCCCAGCCGCCGCCAGTCCATCGACTGCGGTCCAGCCGCGTTCTTCACCCCCAGGCACCAGGTGTCCACCAGGTAAAAGCACACCCCGGCCTTGGACCCGCCTCGGTCCCGCGCGACCAGGACGGTGACCAGGCCCGAGTGCCCGGTTCGTTCTGATGGCGCCGACCCAGGCCAGTCCGCTCGTTCTGGCGCCTGGACGCTGGATGACCAGCCCGGACTTATCCAGCACCCGATCAAGGCATCTTCCCGGGTCTGGCCTCGGGCGGCGGCGACCGACCTGATGAGCGGCGCGACCGCGCTAGGCGGCATGTGCAGCTCCCGGGAGATCTCCTTCGGCGTGCGCCCGGCGTCCCGCAACTCACGAACACGATCAAGCAACTCCTGCGTTGGCATAAGGGACATGCTGCCCTGCGACCGCCCCCGTGCCATGGCTGGCGCGCCGAGGTTCCGCAAGTTCGCGTACGGGGTCGCGGACGCCATGATTCTGGGTCAGCAGAACGGCGGCGAAGCGGCCTCGCTTGGGCACTGACCGGAAAATATAGGACCTCAGCTGGGCGCGCGGCAGCGCCTGCGAGCCCGCTCTTGCGCGGCTCGCCGGTGATGCGGGGTTCGTGTCCGGCTAGGCGGCTGCGGTGAGGGTGACGGTGTAGCCGAGGGCTTCGAGCTGGCGGACGTGGTTGCGGGTTTTCTTGTGCTTGTCGGTCCGGTTCTGGTAGTGGTCCGGGCCGAGTTCGCGGTAGCGGGCGTCGCGGTCGTGCAGGAGGTGCCAGATGATGACGGCGATGGATCTGGCGGTGGCGGCCTGGGCTATGGCCGGGCCGCGGCGGCGGGCGATGCGGGCGTGCCGCTCGCCGAGGAAGGTGGCGGTGCCGGCGGTGCCTGCGGCGGCCTGGCCGAGGTAGCCGCGCAGGCAGGTGTTCCCGGGTTTCTTGCCGTACCGGGTGCGGGTGCCGGACTGGATGGTGCGGGGGCACCACCCGATCCAGGACACCAGGTGATCGGGGCTGGGGAACCGGGTCATGTCCAGGCCGGTCTCGGAGATGATCGAGCGGGCCAGTTCCACGGTGATGCCGGGGACCTCATCCAGGCGGGCATCGGCGGGCAGCGCGGCCGCGCCGGGGCTGGTGCCGGCGGCCGGGCCGGTGACGCCGTCGCTGTCAGCTCCCCAGGCTTCGGGATCGAGGCGAGCTGCTCGCTGATCAGGATGTCCAGCCGGGTGACCTGCCGGTCCAGGAAGTCGATCTGGTCCAGCAGCATCCGGGCGATCTCGCCGTGATGATCCTGGAACCGGCCGTCCAGCGCCGCGACGAGGGCGTCGTGCTTGGCCCGCATCCGGGTGCGGGCCAGCCTGGCCAGGACCTGCGGGTCCCGCTCCCCGCCGATCAGGGCCTCGAGCATGTCCCGCACCGATCTGGTGGTCATCTTCGACGCCACCGCCGAGACCTTGATCAGGGCGTCCTCGAGGAGTTTCTCCAGCCGCTGCCAGTACCGGGTCCGGTCCTGCACCAGCCGGGTCCGGGTCCGGGCGTACTGCCGCAGCGCCCGGATCCCCTCGGGCGGCACGAAACTAGCGCGGAGCAGCCCCATCTCGGTCAGCCGGGCCAGCCAGATCGCGTCCAGCTTGTCCGTCTTCGGCCCGCCGGGCAGGTTCTTCGCCTGGCTCGCGTTCACCAGCTGCACGTCCAGCCCGGCCGCCTCGAACAGGTAGAACCAGATCCGCCAGTAATCCGACGTCGACTCCAAAGTCACCTTCTCGATCCCCAGGCCGGCCAGCTCGGCGGCCAGCGCCATCACCGCGCCCGCCGTCGCCGCCACCGTCCAGCACCTGGACAGCCGCCTGCCGGACCGGTCCGGCAGCCGGGTGCACACCACCCCGTCCTTCTTCGCCACGTCCACAGCGGCCACCCGCTCATAAACCCGTTCATGCACTTCATCTGCGATCACCTGCGGCTTGCCCACCGCGGCCTCCTACACTCGAACCGAAGGGATAACCAGCGGGCTGCCCGGGGGCCCCGGTCATCTCGCTGCAATCGCCGGAATACTGACCGTCGTGCTCAAGGCAACAAGAAACGACCCTCAGGTCAAGGCCCCGGCGCCAGGCTTATCAACGGGCTCGCGTCCCAAAGTGCGCCTGCGTCACGGGCAGCCCGCCCCCATCCTCCCGCCCCCGCCCGCACCCCCGCACCCGCACCCGCCACCACGACGCAGTCACCCCGCACCCGCCCGCACCCGGCCCCATTTTCCCGCAGCGCGACTATCCCCCCGGATGAGACGGCTTATCATCACTTTCCGACTCGCAAAACACCCCAAACCGGGTGCCAGGACGTCTGAAAGTGATGATAAGTGACTGGTTCAGCTGGGTTGCTGGCGAGTTCCCTGGGTTGCGAACGGGCGGGTACGCGGGGGCATAACCTTGCGCCGGGCGGAAAGGCCGCTACCGGGCGTTGGGCAGGGCTACCCTGGCTCGGCCCGCACGCCATAGTCGAAGAGCTACCAGAGAGGCAAACATGAGTGCCGGCAAGCCTGAGGTCGACTTTCCCGGCGGCAATCCGCCGGACGAACTGGAGATCACGGATATCTGGGACGGTTCCGGTCCGGTGGCCAATCCTGGTGACACGGTCCGGGTTCACTACGTCGGAGTCGCGTACTCGACCGGCGAGGAATTCGATGCTAGCTGGGACCGGGGCGACCCCCTTCAGTTCCAGCTCGGTGCCGGGGAGGTCATCGCCGGCTGGGACCAGGGTGTGCAGGGCATGAAGGTCGGCGGCCGTCGCCAGCTGATCATCCCTCCGCGCCTGGCTTACGGGGACCGCGGTGCCGGGCGTGCGATCGCGCCGGGCGAGACCCTCATCTTCGTGTGCGACCTGGTCTCGACCTGAGACAGGGTCTGCACCCGAGCCGCGCTTCGGCCGGACGCGACTACGAAGCGCAGAGTTAATTGCCATAAAGTCTGCGCTAATGGGAACTCGGCATAAACATCAGACAAGACACAATGTGTGGCGTGGCCGATGGAGTCGTGCTCGATATAATGCTGCGCTGGCCGTCGAAATATTTTCCTCCTGACAGGACGTCGATCTAATACCAGCGTCACAGCCTAATGGGATTGCTCAATGAACTGGAGTCCCGAGATGAATGATGCCGAGTTGGCGACGGTTATGCAGGAGTGGTTCTCCGATCTGCGCGAGGAGGGCGACGGGGGAGCGATCGATCAGGCCAAGCGGGCAGGAGGCGAAACGCTCATGGCTGAGGTGGTCGCGGTCCGGGACCGGCTCGGGATGCTGTTCTCCGAAACGGAATGGTATCTGCCTGGCAGGGAATCCGTGCTCGAAGGCCAGGTCCGGGATTGGTTCGTCGAAGACAGCGAGGAACGAGAGGGCCTGGAGGACTTCGCCCAGGCAGCTCCGGATGACGTGCCGAACCTCCTGGACTGGCTGCGCGGGATCCTCGCGCAATTCGAGCGCGGCGAAGCAATCCCCACGCTGAACGGCGACTTCGAGGTCGGCGGGTCGGTCGCGGGAACCGAGTATTACAAGCTGTCGAGTGGTCAGTGGCTCTATGGGCCGAGCAGGCAAGGCGCGGACTGGGCTCCGCTGGAGGATCGTCTTCGCTACGCCGTTACTCCCGCCGGCAATGGCGGTAAGGTCGAGCCGTACTTCGATACCGGGCATTTCACCAAGTACGAGAATGACGCTTACACGTTCGGCGAGTCCGCTGACGCTACGTTCTGGCACGGTAGCTATCAGGAACTGCTCGACGCGATCGCTGCCACGTCGGAGCCGCAGCCGACCGGCACCGCAAAGGTGGCGGTCGGCGACGATGTCGAGCCGTACTTCGACACTGGGCACTTCACCAAGTACGCCAACGACACCTACTACTTCGGTGAGACCAGGGATACCGGCACCTGGCACGGCACATACCAGGAACTCCTCGACGCCATCTCGCTAAGGGCCGGTGCTCCGGTAACCGAACCGACGGCAGACCACCTGAAAGAGGAGGAGACGTTCAGGGAATTCATTGATGCCGTGTTCGGCGATGTCGAAGCGAGCGGAATCCGAGTACCGGACTACGTCGTGAAGGGAATCATCGAGGAAGAGATCGCCAGGACGCAGGCCACCATGAGCTGAAAGAGAGCAGAGCCATGACCGTCGAAATCCCAGAAGTCTCCCCAGATGATGCTGAATCAATCCGACAGATAGTGGTAAACCGAATCGGCAAGTTCTACGGCAGGGGTGCGGCGAAATTGATCCGGCGCCACCCCGACGGGCAACAGAGGCTGAGTGACATCGTAGCGGAATACACGCTCACGCGGGCCGAGGAGAAATTGATCGAGCAAAAGAGGAGCCAGATAAGAGGCGCCCGAGCGAGCTTGGATGAGGCCAATGACAAACTCGAAATTACTATTGGTAGGGCGGAAATAGATGCGCGCTCCTCGAGTACTAAACATTGGCAGGAGAAAATAGGGGAGCTGAATGAAGAGCGAGGGAAAAATATAAAAGAGATTACCAGGCTCGAAGCTCTCCTTGAAAAATCCGACGCGGAGATCCTGCGACTGGCCCAGCAGGACCTCGAAGAGGAGGCAAGGCGCAAGGTGGCCGGGAATGTGGAAGCGCAGAGCCTCGCTGAAGCGAATGCGCAGCTGCAGAAAAGCACAACAGACCCACGCATAGTGAATGCTGTACTCCAGTTGAAGGCGGCGCTTCCTGGTGTAACCGACGACCATCTGGACAACGCCCTGAAGCAACTCCTGGCCACTGAGCAGAATATCGCGGAAATCCTTACGGGTCCGGTCGCGGACGGTGGCGAACAGGGCGCACTGGCAAACTTCCACCCGCCGAGCGGAAATATCGGGACCGCAACAGAAGTTCTCCGGGCCATGAAAGCTGCCGGCTTTCCGAGCGGCCCATTGAGTGAGGCTATGGTCTGGCTGGTCGAGCGTGGTATCGAAAGCGGATACGGCGGGATGGGGGCAAGGCTTCGAGCCGCTTGTCCCAGGGGAGTGCTGGCCGCCAACAGCGCCGGTTTCAATGTGGAACACCATGCGGTTCGCATGTTCATAGCATCGGTGATAAACGGCTGGATCGGCGCGACGTCTGAGTCAGTCAGCGCAGGGATCAGCCAGGAGGTGACGACCGCCAACGTAGGGTCGACCCTGACCGGGTTCATTGACCCGAACGCAACGTCCGGCTACGAAAACACTCGACCGGTCAATGAAAGCCTGGAAAAGGCTCGCGATCAGCATCATAAGCGAAATATATGAGCCTTCGAGGCGCTGACGGGGTTCGGCTCCCAGGAGGGTCGGTGACAGGGTGAATGGGCGGGGCCGGAGTTCCCGGGGTGCGGTGAGTCGTCGTCCGCTGTAGCAGGCCACGCGGTTGTCACGGACGCATATTCTTACTGGAACATCAGTTTTTGCCCCGGTTCCGGCGGGCGGGATTGGCGGTGAGCGGACGTGCACGACGAGTTCTACGTGGCACGCGGCACGGCGTTAACTTTGGTCCACGGCTTCCTGCGGCTGCGTCCATGCCCGGTCATCGTGTTCCCCGGGCCGCACGACAGCGGGAAGACGGCGCTGCTGGACGATCTGGCCGAGCGGATGCAAGGAATGCCGCATGCCTTGATCTATTGCCAGGATTTTCGCGGCGGGACACGAGAACTGCTCGCACTGCTCGCGTTCAGCCTGAACCGGCGCAGCGGCCGGTACGGTCGGCTGCCGTTCCCCCGGCTGATCACCGGGCTCATCGTGATTCACGATGTCGACCTCAGCGACTTGCCGCGCAAGGCGGACCGGGCCGCTGCGCGCGACCGAATCCGGGCGATGCTGCAGCAGCGCGAAAAGACGGCAAGCCTGCTTACCGAGGCGGTCACGGAGATCATCGCGTCCGAGATGCCCCGGGCCGGCCTGAGCCCCGCCGACACCACCGAGTTGACCAAGCTGCTCCTGCAGGTCGGCCCGGCGCTCGTGCTCGGCGGGCTGGCGCGGCTGCGGCGCGGCCGCCAGATGTTGCTGGGCGCCGGCCAGGACTGGTACGGGCACCAGGACCGAGGCCTAGAACTGGATCCGCTCGACGTGCTCGTCGACATCAACCGCGCGGCCGCCGAAGGCACTCCTGGGGTCGCGGAACTGCTGCTCGCGGCCTTTCTCGCCGATCTGCGGCACGCGTTCACGCGACGGCCTGCCAGCGACCGCGCATTCAACTGCGCGGTGCTGCTCGATAACGCCGACACCGACGCGGCGCGCGACTTCCTGCGCATACTCCTACAGGCACGGTCCCATCAACGCGAGCCAGATCCGCTGACCGTGGTGGCCACTAGCCGCGGCGACCTGGTAGAAGGCGCGCGAGCGGACGACCCCCGCTGGCACGTGCAGCCGCTGCCAGACCTGAGCTACCCCGACGTCATGGCGATGGTGCGGCGGCTGAACCTGCCACTGGACGCCAGCTATGACACGCTTGCCTCAGCCGTATACCGATACACGTGCGGGCATCCGGGCGGGGTGCGGGCGATAGTGGGTGCCGTCGCCCGAACTAAGACGACGGACCTAGCGGCGATCTTGGACCTGCCCCAGCCGGGTACCCAGCGGACACTAGGCGAGACGCTGCTAGGGCGGCTTCTGCGCGACCTGTCCCCCAGCGAGGCCACCGACCTGGTGACGTGCGGCGCCGCAGCGGACCAGGAAGCAGCGCTTCGGCTGGCCGGGGCTGACGGCCTGCTTGGCCAGGTACGCGACGGGACTTCGAAGATCTTCCGAGACGCGCTCTGGAGCGAGCAGGCACCAACCGGGCGACGGCTGCACCCGCTGCTGCGGCGGCTGGCGTTGCGCGCGCTGGCGGCGCGCAGCGGTGACGGGCCGAGCTGGGCCGAGGTGCACGCCTGGCTGCGGGACCACTGCGACGACGCTGGCCCTGCGGTCACGCTGAGTTACTCGCTGGCGCTCGGCGAGGTTGCGCTTGTCGGTACCTCGCTGGCGGCCGCTATCCGGCGGGAAAGCGCCGGCTCCTGGATCGCGCTCCTGGAGAGCGTGACCAGCGCGCCGAATAACCTCCGCGAGTCGGAGCGAACGCTGGACGGGCTGCGCAACCTCACGGGGGACGGCGACCTGCGTCATCTGCCGTTCCTGGTCAGCCGGCTGGTCACGGCAATGTGGATCCATGCGGACCCGTTCAGCGGCGACAGCGAGGCCGGTCTGCGCGAAGAGATCCACACGTACCTGACGCTGCTCGCCTTGCACTGGGGGCCAGGGGCCGCTCAGCTTTACGAGTACGCGAAGCGGTATGCCGGTGATCCCGGACCGGTCTTCGCCGGCGGCCACGAGCCGGCGCCGCCTTCGTTCGATCCGCCCCTGACCGCTTCGGGTTCGCGGGGCCAGCAGCGGCGCCGGTTGCTTGCCGTCACCGCGGCCGTGCTCGTTGCGGCCGGTGCGGTCACCGCCGGGCTGCTGGGCACCGTCGGGGGCCAGGCACGTCCCGCGGCCGGGCCTCCGCTATGCCCTGGCGGTGCCAGCGGGCAGTTCCGGGTGGTCCGCGCCGCCGACGGTGAATGCGTCGGCGTCACCGACGGCTCGTTCCAGTTCGACCCTCAGGTCCCGGCGATCGAGGACGCCGAGCAGCGCATCCGCGCGGAGAATGCCCGGGTCACCTCGGGCGGCCCGTACGTGTCGGTGGCGCTGCTGATGCCGCTGACGACCGGCCCGCTTACCGACGTGTCCCCGTCCCGGATCGCCGACGTGCTCCGCGGCGCTTACCTGGCGCAGTACTTCCACAACCACCAGAGCAACATCCTGCCGCGGATCCGGCTCCTGCTCGCTAACGAGGGTAGCCAGGAGCAAGCCTGGGCCGCGGACTGGGACCAGCTCAAGGGGCTCACCCGTACTCCCGGTCAGCTCGTCGCCATTACCGGGATGGGCATCAGCGTGCGGCGGACTATCTACGCCGCCCGACGGATCGGCTCCCCCGACATCGCGCACGGCGGCATCCCCATGTTCGGGGCGGTCACTACCGCGGACGGGCTGGACTCGACGGTGACCCCGGACCTGGCCCAGGTGGCGCCGAGCGTCGCCGACGAGGTACACGCGCTGGCCAGGTACCTATCCAAGCCTGCGCCGACGGTGCTTGTCTACGACAGCCAGGCTAGCGACCTGTACACGGCCACTCTCCGCGCCGATTTCACCCGGGTGTTCCGGTCTAGGTTGTCGCCGAATCAGATCCAGTACGTGCCGAGCGGCGAGGACAGCGCGTTGTTCAAGAAGATCGCCCAGGACCTTTGTGCGAACTCGTCGTCACCGGTGGTCTTCTACGCTGGCCGGAATTCGGTGTTCGACAGCTTCATCACCCAGCTCGAGCAGGAAGGCAACTGCACGAACCGGCGTCTGGAAATCGTGACCGGGGGCGACGCCGACGGGCTGGATCCGTCCATCACCCGCGCTAGCGGCGTGGGTGCCCGGGTGTCAGTCATCTACAGCGACATCGAGGACCGGCGGGCGATCACCAGCACTTTCCGAAGCCACTACGTCAGCTGGCTTGGGCGCAGCGCGCTCCCCGGCATTGACGACCCTTGGCTGCTTGCTAGTTACAACGCGACCACCGCGGCAGACGACGCGATCGAGCTGGCAGCCGGATCGATCGCCCATCCCGCCCGAATGAAGCCGACCGATGTCGCGCCGTGGCTCAACCAGCTCAACAGATCCACCGAAGTCCCCGGCGCCACCGGCACCTTCTCGATCGGGGCGCACGGCGACCTGGAGAATCCGGTCATCCCAATCTACGAGCTCGCAGGCGGCCGCCAGATCCACCTCGCCGGCTGATCCCCGCCGGCGGTTCGGCGTCCTTCGACACCGCCGGGGAGTGGGCCAGCAGTTTCGGCCTCGTGACTGTCGTTCTTCCTTCGGGATGCCGCTTGGCCGTCTATCATTCGACGAAGCGCGCCTGGCCATCGGCAGGAGGAGTGCACGTCAATGAGAACCGCGGCCGGACCTACCATCTACCAAGCCATCGGCGGGCAACCTGCCCTAGCCGTGGTCGTCGACGACTTATACATCAGGCTGCTTGCTGACCCGCGGTTAAGCGGGTTCTTCGCCGGCACGAACTTAAGCAGGCTCAAGGGCCGGCAGGTCGAGTTTTTCGCGGCCGCGCTCGGCGGTCCCGATCCGTACCGCGGTCCGTCCATGAGGGATGTGCACCGGGGCCGGGGGATACATCAGATTCATTTCGACCTCGTGGCCGGGCATCTGGTCGCGGCTCTCAGCGAAGCCGGGATACCCGACGACACCATCGGGCAGATCGTTGCCGCGGTCGTGCCCTTAGCCGGTGAGATCGTGTCCTCGGAAACCTGCTGAGCTGGCCGCCTGCGGCAGCAAACGCGAGCGGCGGCCCTCGGCCACGGCCCTCGGTTCCCGCAGAAACGGCGCACGTGCTCGTCGAGGCCGGTGCTGACCTGAATGGCGTTGGCGCGGGGGTTCGCCGTGCCGGCCCGCGCCCGAGCGTGCGGTGGAATGCCGAATTCATACCTGTTTTCCCAGCTGGATGTGGCAATTCATCGCGCGGCCGGCGCGCGGGCGCAGGGTGGATGCGGCAATCCATCGCGCCGGGTCGCGGGGACCGGCAGCGGCCTTCCGCGATCATGGCCCGGCGCGTGAACGAGTTACGCGACAGCCTCATCGCGGACAACTCCTCCGGATCATGAACTGACGTCCGCATCCCCGCCGCCACCGACCCCGACCTCGCGCACGCGGGCCACCGATTCTCTGCCAGATCATACGAAAACGGGCACTGGCGCGCCGCCCGAGGTCAGAACGCTCAATTTCTGATCACGTCCACTCCTGTAGCCCCTGCCGGTATAAATAGGAACAGTGAGGCAGGGATGACACAGGGCGACAACGCGCGGGCCGCAGCCTTGCTCAGGGAGTACCGCCAAGCGGCAGGTTTGAGCCAGCGGCGGCTGGCCGAACTGGCTCAGGTGAGCATCGGAGTCGTTCGGGATCTTGAGCAGCGCCGTACCTCGCGGTTGCGCGCTGACTCCGTCCGGCGCCTAATCGAGGCACTCACTTTGGACCAGGGGCACGCGCTTGAATTCGCTCGTGCCGCCGGGCCGGGTCACGAAAACCCAGCGGCCGAGCGCCCCGACGCGAGCGTGGGGCACGGATTCAAACTCACCGTACTCGGGCCGGTAACCGTGTGGCGCGACGGCGTGCGGGTCGGCCTCGGCCCGTCCAAGCAGCGAGCGGTGCTCGGACTGCTGGCGCTCACGCCCAACGTTCCCGTGCACAGGAAGACGATCATCGACGCACTCTGGGGCGACCACGTCCCGACGACCGCCGCGCACCTAGTCCAGGTCTACGTGAACAGGCTGCGCCGCCTCCTCGATCCCGGCCGTCTTTTAACGTCGGCCGGAACAAGCTATGAACTGGCGGCGGCCGACGGCCAAGTAGACCTGATGGTGTTCGAGGCGTACGCCAGCCGTGCGACGCGAGCTCAGGCGGCCGGTGAACTCGGCCTGGCTTGCGAGTCCTACACCCGCGCACTCGATACTTGGCGGGCCGAACCGCTCGCCGACATCGAGGTGCTGCACGCGCATCCGGTCGTGGTGGCGCTCCGCCAGCGGCGATCGGCCCTCGTCATCAGGTACGCCGAAGCGGCGACGGCAGCGGGATGGCATGAAGAGGTCCTGCCTCGGCTGTCCGAACTCGCCGCGGCGGAACCACTGAACGAGAGGGCACACGCGGCGCTGATGCTCGCCTTGGCCGGCAGCGGACAACAAGCGGCGGCGCTCGCGCTGTTCGATGACCTGCGTCGCCGACTCGACGACCAACTTGGCGTCCGCCCAGGTGCCGAGGTCGCCAACGCGCAGCAGCGAGTGCTCCGCCAGACGGTGCCGCAAAGACAGGTGCCGCAAAAGGCCGACGGCCGCATACCCGATTCCGGGCATCGAGGCGGCGGCAGCGGCGGCACTGAACCGCTGACGCCTAGGCAGTTGCCAGCCTCGGTGCCGAACTTCGCCGGCCGGTCCGCTGAGTTCGCCACGATGACGAAAGCGCTGGATGAGGGCTGCGCGGGGGCCCGCGCGGGAGTCATGACGATCGCCGGTGTCGCGGGGGTGGGCAAGACAACGCTGGCCGTGCACTGGGCCCATCACGTCGCACGGTGTTTTCCCGACGGCCAGCTTTATGTGAACTTGAGGGGATTCGACGCGTCGGGTGCGCCGGTCGCCGTAGCCGACGCCATGAGGGGATTCCTTACGGCGCTCTCGGTGCCAGCGGAGATGATCCCAAGAGCCACCGATGCTCAGGCCGCCCTGTACCGCAGCCTGCTGGCTGGCAAGCGAATGCTCGTAGTGCTCGACAATGCCCGCGATCCAGCCCAGGTGCGACCGCTGCTGCCAGGATCGGCTGGTTGTATGGCGGTGGTGACCAGCCGCAACTGGCTGGCTGGCCTAGTCGCGGCCGAAGGCGCCTGCCATCTCAGCCTCGACGTACTCGGCGACGCCGAGGCCGCTGAACTACTGACCGGGCGTCTAGGCGGCGCGCGGACGGCGCCAGAGCCAGAAGCGCTCGCCGAGCTGATAGCGCTGTGCGCCGGACTTCCGGTCGCCCTGGTAATCGTTGCCGCCCGAGCGATCGCGCAGCAGCACGTGTCGCTCGGCCGACTCGCCGCCGAACTGCGCGCCGCGAGGAATCGCCTGGACGCCCTGACCACCGGGGACTCGGCCACCGACGTGCGATCGGTGTTCTCCTGGTCCTATGTCAGCCTGTCCGCGCCGGCCGCACGGCTATTCCGGCTGGCCGGGCTGCATCCAGGTCCCAGCCTTGCGGCGGAAGCCGCGGCGAGCCTCGCCGGGCTGCCGCTGCCAGCGACCTGTCGACTGCTGCGTGAACTTGTCAGCGTCGGCTTGATCGAGGAGCACGCGCCTGGCCGCTTCGCTTTGCATGACCTGCTCCGCGAGTACGCGGCGGAGTGCGCGAAATCCGTCGGCACCCAAGCCAGCAGGCGCGCGGCGATACACCGGATGCTCGACCATGACCTGCACACCGCCCTCGCTGCCGGGACGCTGCTTGAGCCCCAGCAGTTCCGGATCGCGCCGGCCAGAAGCGTCGCAGGGGTAACGATCGGGCGCTTCGCCGACCGTCGCGGCGCCGCGGACTGGTTCGAGACTGAGCACTTGGCGCTGATGGCGGCGATCGCGCTGGCCGCTGACCTCGGCTTCGATCTCCACGCATGCCAGCTTGCGGTGACGCTGACCGGCGTACTTGACCGGTCTGCCCGCTGGGATGACCTGGCCGCTTACAGCGCCATCGCGCTAGCGACCGCGCAGCGGGCTGGCCATCGGGAAGCCGAGGCCCACGCGGAGCGCGGCCTCGCCGGCGCGTTCGCGAGGCTGGGACGATACGACGACGCCTACGTTCACTTGCGGCGTTGCCTTGATCAATTCACCGCCCTGAACAACGTCGATGGCCAGGCTCGCGCCCACTTGAACCTCGCCTGCCTGCTGCATCACATGGACCACAGCGAACGAGCGCTCAGCCACGCTCACCGAGCCTGCGAACTGTTCGAGCCTCTTGACCAGCAGCGAGCGGGCCTAGCCGCCTCACTCAATACCGTTGGCTGGCTCGAAGCTCAGCTCGGCAACACCGCTCGCGGCCTCACCTACTGCCAGCGGGCCCTGGCTCTCGCCGAGGCAGTCGACAACCGGATGGTCGCAGCCACTACCTGGGACAGCCTCGGCTACGTGCGGCACCTGCTCGGTCAGCATGAGGCAGCGTTCAGTTGCTATCAGCAGGCCGTCGCGATGTTCGCGGAGGTCGGAGCGATTTCCAACCGCGCCGAGGTACTGGTCAACCTCGGCGACGCCCACGAGGCGGCGGCTGACCGGCAGGCCGCTTGCGACCTGTGGCAGGAGGCGCTTGAGGTCTTCGAGCAGGTCCACCACCCCGACACCGAGCGACTGCGCGCCAAATTGGTTGCCCGGTAAGAATACGGGGAATCGATGGGATTGCTGATCCCTGCACGGCGCGGGGCTGAGGTGGAGTCGTCGGGGCGCCGAGCAGCCGAGCGGATAGCTTGGAGGCATGGGATGGTCAATCAAGACTATAAGCGACATAAAAGCGATTATTCCCCCTCCGGGGCTATTTCCGGCCCGGTGACCGTACTGGTGAGCCGCCGCGAGACGTTCAATGCGGCGCACCAGTTGGCTAATCCGGGTCTATCGGACGCTGAGAACCGGCGGCTGTTCGGGAAATGCGTCAATCTTCATGGCCACAATTACATACTAGATGTCGTTATATCCGGAAAAATTAGTGACGCTAGTGGCTATGTTGTGGACTTGAAGCGGCTTTCGGACGTCATGTGCGAGCAGATCATCCAGCACGTTGACCACCGCAATCTGAATACCGATGTTCCGTGGCTGGAAGGACACATCACGACGGCGGAGAACCTGGCGGTGATCTTCTGGGAACGGCTCAGCGGTGAAATCTCGGAAGGATCTCTGCGGTCAGTTCGAGTCTGGGAGACCGACAAGAACTGGGCCGAGGTCGGTGATCACCTCTGAGGGCCCGGTCACGGGCCCGGAGTTGCGCAGCCGCTACACGGCAGCGGACCTCCGGGTACTCACCCCAGACGAGGCGCGGCGGTTCGTGCCCGACGGCGGCTGCGATCCACGGGATGACGATACCTTGGCGTGGGAGCTGCTGTACCGGCTCGAGCCGGATCTTTACGAGCGGCTGGCCAGTGCGGAGCGTCTCCATCCGGGGATAGTTGGCTGGCTGCCGCGCAGCGCGGACCTGATCGTCGAGGTCGGCGCTGGGTCCGGGCGTCTGACGCTGGAGCTGATCGAGCGAGGACGGGAGGTGGTGGCTATCGAGCCTGCGGCCGGCCTGCGCCGGATACTCGAACGGAAGCTCGCAAAAGCCGATCACGGACACCGTGCCCGCGTCACGCACGGGTTCTTCGACGACCTGCCGGTCGCGAGCGGCTCCGCCGACCTGGTCGTGGCGTGCTCCGTCTTCACCCCCGCGCCCGGTCATGGCGGCGATGTCGGCCTGGCCGAGATGGAGCGGGCCTGCCGCCCGGGCGGCCGCGTCGCCATCATCTGGCCGAACAACATTGGCTGGCTCGCCGCCCGGGGTTACCAGTACGAATGCTTCCCTGACCCGATGGCGATGGAGTTCGCGAGCCACCGCGAGGCGGTTGCGCTGGCTGAAATCTTCTATCCTGACGCGGTCGCTGAGGTCCGCCGCCGTGGCAGCCGGCTAGTCCCATATCAGGTGCTCGGTGTTAATCCGCCTCGCGACCTCGCCTTCAAGGTGATCAGCCAGTGAAGATCGCGATCGTGGCGCCGCTTGTATCGGCCATCCGCGAGCCGCAGGGCGGCGGTTCGCAGGCCTTCGTGGCCGATCTGTCGCGGGGCCTGGCCCGGAGGGGCCACGAGGTCCACGTCTATGCGGCGACCGGATCCGAGATACCGGGAGTCACCGTCATCGACACCGGGGTTGATCCGAGATCCATGGAGGCCACCTTGTACCGGGCCGCCGACCCATCGCCCCGTGACCCCGGCGCGGCGACGGCGGCCTTCGCCAGCGCCTACTCCGCTGTCCAGGAGATCAGGTACGACGTGATCCACAACCATGCGTTTGACGCCCCGGCGATTAGTCTCGCGACGGGTCTGAACGCGCCCGTGGTGCACACGCTGCACCTGCCACCGGACTCGGCGGTCGCGGAAGCGCTTCGCGAGGCAAACCTGGGCTCGGAGCCTCCGGCCGTCGCCTGCGTGTCGGCGTTCCAGGCGAGCACCTGGCACGCGATCGGGAAGGTCGACGCGATCCTCCCTCCGCTGGTGCCAACACGCTCCATCCGCTGGTCGGACGCCCACTGGGACGGCGCCGTTTTCGCGGGCAGGTTGAGCCCGGAGAAGGGAGCCGCCGAGGCGATCGATATCGCTCTGGCAGCCGGAGTCCGGATCGATGTCTACGGCGACGCCTACGACGCTGACTACTCCCGACAACAGATCGAACCCCGGCGCGAGACCCCAGGCGTGGCGGTACACCAAGGAGTGCCCCGGACAGCGATGTGGGCGGCAATGGCCCGCGCCGCGGTTGTCGTCTGCCCGGCACGGTGGGACGAGCCGTTCGGCATGGCGGCCGCTGACGCTCAGGCGTGCGGGACTCCCGTCGTCGCGTTCAATCGCGGCGGCCTCGGCGAAATTATTGTGGACGGCGCGACCGGGTTCCTCGTGGCTCCGGATGATCTCCACGCCGCCGCGGAGGGGGTCCGGCGGATAAGGCAGATCTCGCGCTCGGCCTGCCGCAAGCATGCCGAGAGACATCTGGATCTGGAACGGAGTCTGGATGCTCACGAGGATTTCTACCGGCAGGTGATCCAAAAGCGCGCTGGAGCCGTGGTCCATGAGTGACTCCGGGCACTGGCTGGCGGGACGGGTCGCGATGGTCACGGGGGCCAGCCGTGGAATCGGTGCCGCAGCCGCCGAGGCGATTGCCGGCGCCGGCGCGCACGTCGTTCTCGCGGCCCGTGATCGCGACGCTCTCGCCGGCGTCGCCAGCGGCATTCAGGCAAAGGCCGGAGCGGCCACGCCCGTTCCGGCCGATGTGAGCAAGGTCGACGATGTCGAGAGGCTGTTCGCTGCCGCCGCGCGGGTCGGTTCGGTCGCCGCCCTGGTCTGCGCGGCTGGCGTGCTAACCTCCGCGCCGTTCGGCGAAACAACGTGGGACATCTGGAACGCGACGCTGGGGGTCAACCTGACCGGGTCGTTCCTGTGCTGCCGGGCGGCGTTCACCGCCATGTGCGCCGCGGGCGAAGGGCGGATCGTCAACATAGCGTCGCTGTCAGGGATCTACGCTACGGAGAAGTTCCCCGGGCTGGCTGCCTACAACGTCTCCAAGTACGGGGTCATCGGCCTGACCGAGGCGATCGCCGTGGAAGGCAGGCAGCACGGCATCAGCGCCATCTGCGTGAGTCCGGGAGCCGTCGACACGCAGATGCTGCACCGCGCCAACCCGGACCTTCGCCCAGGCCTGACACCCAGTGATGTCGCGGAACTGATCCTCGCGCTCCTGGATAGCCCGCTGGCCCCGGCCAGCGGGGCGAACATCCCTCTGTTCTCCAATGCCTAGGCGAAGCGGGGTTCTACCGACCACAGGTCCGCCCGCTCATCGGCGAGCAGTCCGCGAGGAGGCCGGGCTCGGACGGCCACGAGGCGCGCCGCTGCCGCCATCTCCGAGCCGTGGTCCAGTTCGGGGTCGCCGCCGCGGTCGAGCCCGACAGCGGCCCGCACCAGCCCGCCCGCCAGGTAGAACCCGATGAGTTTTCCTTCCGGCAGGCTCCCGCGGACCACGAACTCATCCCACTTCGTGGCGTGGCCGACATACTCGAGCTTGTGGTCGTACTGGTCTGACCAGAAGCTATGAATGTAGTCATAGGGGGCATTCGAGCCCAGCATCGACCTCGCCGCCGCGGCACCCTGTTTCTCGGCGTTGTTGTAGTGCTCGACGCGCACCCGGCCGAATACCGGGTGAAGATGATTCGCGACGTCGCCGGCCGCGTAGACGTCGGGGGCGTCGGCCCGGCACAAATCATCGACCAGAACACCGTTATCCAGCGTGATCGATTGCCCTATGCCCTCCGGTACCACGGGCTCGATCCCGACACCCACGACGGCAAAGTCACATGCCACCCGGACGCCGGCCGCGGTCGTGACCGCTTCCAGTCGCTCGGCCCCGTCGAACGCCGCAACCTGATCTCCAGCGAGCAGCTCGACACCGTTCGCACGATGGATGGCATCGAACAACGCGCCGATCTCGCTGCCAAGCACCCGCTCAAGGGGATATCTGCCGGGAAAGATGGCGGTCACGCGCACCCCGAGCTGGGTCAGCGACGCCGCCACCTCCGAGCCGATGAAGCTCATGCCCACAACCACCGCGCGGCGGCCCGCTCCGGCGTCTGCCTTGATTGCCTCGCAATCGGCGACCGTCCGCAGAGAGTGGATGCCAGGCAGCTCAGCTCCGGGAAGCTCAAGTCTCCGGTTCCGCCCGCCCGTAGCTATCAGGACCTTCTGGTATCGCAGCTCTTGGCCCGAGTCGAGAAGAACTGTGTGCGCGGCGGTGTCGATGGCCGCGACGCCAGACCCGACGATCCGTTCGACATCACGGTCCTCATACCAGCTGGCGGGCCTGACATACCAGCCTGAGAGATCTTCCTCCGACCGCAGGAACGTCTTCGACAGCGGGGGCCGTCCGAAGGGGACGCCCGGCTCCGGGCCGACTACGCTGACCCGATCCCGGAATCCTTCCTCTCGCAGGGTTACGGCGGCGTTGCCCCCAGCCATGCCCCCGCCGATGATCACGATTCCGCCATCACCCCTCGGCATCCCTGCTCCCTGCCCACCCCAAGCAGCAAGAAACCCGGGCCAGTCGTGGGTCGACCACCAGTGGGGCACCTGGGACTGGAGCACTGGCTCATAACGTGGGCGTGCTGGGCGGTAACAAACTGACCCTACGTCACCGCACGCCGCCGATCCGCGTGCGGCAAGTCGGCGAAGCGCGCCAGCCGCACCAGGGCCTGCCTCGGCTCGGCGACGAACTCCTCGTAGCTGAGCTGGAGCACCCGCTCGGGAGCCAGGCTGGCGAGGATGTCGAGCGCGGGCGTGATCATGTCGGACCACAATTGCCCGAGCTCGGCCACCGGTACCTCGAACCGCTCGAACATCTCACGATCGAATGTGTCGGGCATGAACGGTCGCAGGTCGGGAGGCACATGTTCGGGTAGGTTGCCCTCGCCTAGGTAAGGGGATGCGCCCAAGCGTGCCTGCAGCATCATCGCGATCGCTCCGAGCCGGTATCCCGCGTTGCGGCTCATCGAGTATGCGCATTCGCGCCCGTCGCGGTAGAGGTGGACGAATCTGGCGTCCGGGCATGCGCTGGCTAGCTGGCTCAGATACAAAAGTGAGCTGCCTGACCGCTCGACCCAGGCGCGGGCGCCTAGGCGATCGCACAACCACTCGAACAGCCGGGTGTGCTGGGCGGCAGCGGTCGCCGGCGTGAGGTCCGCGACGAATGCTTCCACTTCGTCATAAAGCCCGTCGGGGTCGTCGCTCATGTGCGGCAGCGCGGTAATCATGATCGGCGGGATCCCGCTAGCCGGGGTGAACCTGCTATCAGCGTTTGGCCGATACAAGAACTCGGTGACGCGTACGCCGAGCCGGTATGCGTGTGTCAAGAAGGGCCGCGGCCGGGTGAGCAGCCGCCAGTACGCCGCCGCGTCGAGTTCACCCGGGGGCAAGGGGTCAGGCAGGAGCAGGGCAAGGAACTCGGACAGGCTGAGAATCTCCGGGTTCAACCGGAGCATGTTCGACAGCATCGTCGAGCCACAGCGGCCGGTCGATACCAGGAAAACGCCGGGCCGGGCCGCCCCCGCGTTAGCTGTCATTTCCGATTGCCGAGTCGAACAGTACAGGCAGTTCTGGCGGTGAACGGAAGACTAGGCCGTGGATGTGCGTGTCATGCGCCGCGGGGTTCAGGCGCAACCCCGGCAGGCGGTCAAGGACCGCGTTGAGCAGCACATGTGTCTCCAGCCGGGCCAGGTGCATGCCCAGGCACATGTGCGGCCCGGTGCCGAACGAGATGTGCTGGCCGCGATCGCGGAAGATGTCAAATGTGTCTGGGTCGGGGTGGCGTTGCGGATCACGGTTGGCCGCTCCGAGCGAGACCGAGATGAAGGCGCCCTTAGGGATGGGCACGCCACCGAGTTCGGTGTCCCTGGTGGCCAGCCGCACCACGTGCAGCAGCGGCGGTTCCCACCGCAGTGCCTCCTCAATCGCCTGCGGCAGCAGGCTGCGGTCGGCTCGCACGGCATCAAGCTGATCTTGATGGGTGAGGAGGCCAAACAGTAGGTTGCTGGATGATCGGTAGGTAGTCTCCGCGCCTGCTGGCAGCAGGAGCAGCAAGAACGGGTAGATCTGCTCGTCGGTGAGGTGCTGCCCGTCCGCTTCTACTCCGACGAGCTGGCTGACCAGGTCATCACCGGGGTTGCGCCGGCGGTTGGCGATGATCTGAGCGAAGTAGGCGCGCAGTTCGCGGCTCGCGGCAAGCGCCGCGTCCCAGTTGCGCATAATCGCGATCAGCTGGGTCGACAACCGCAGAAAGTGCGGCCAGTCCGATTCCGGCAGCCCGAGAATCTGGGAGATCACCCGGACCGGGAATGGGAAGGTTAACTGCCGGATGAGGTCGGCCTGGCCGTCGTCGGCAAATTCGCTGATCAGCTCGCTGACCGTCGCGTCGATGACGCTGCCGGTCCACTGCTCAAGTACGCGGGCGCGGAAGGCCTTGGCAACGAGGGCCCGATGGCGCTGGTGCTCCGGCGGATCCATCTCCAAGATGGTCCGGCCCATGACGTGCCCCACGGTCGTCGCATAACCGGCCGAGGAGAAACGCAGGTTGTCTGTCAGCACCTCCCGCACGTACTCATGCGGGAGGACCGTGAATAAGGTGGGCACTTTCGGTGTCTTAGCATCGAACCGGCCCGGGCCTCTATACGCTTCCCCGCTGACCTGCAGTACCGGGGTCGTTTCCCGCAAGTCTGCCAGCATCGGGTAGGGGTCGCGCACGTCACCGGCCAGCTGGGAGAACTGCCGCATCGGATCGTAGGCAGGGAACTCTGAATCGTCGCGCGCCGGCACCACACCGTCATGTTACGGCAGGACACACAAGCCCGCCGATTGGGAATCAGAAAAAATCATGACAGTGGGCCGGTATAGACTTATGCGTAGATCGTCCCTGCGGACGCCCGCTTCTGACCTGCGGGAACCTGGTACCCAACCGGGTATTTCCGGGCGATTAGGCCGGGCCGGCCCGGCGAATCGGCGCTGGGCTGTTCGTCGCTGACAAGCTGGCTGTGCTGCTGCTTCGGCAACGACGGGCGTCGAGGCGGCTCGGGATCTGGGTGATCATCGAGTTCGTGGGGCAGGGGTGTGCTGGGGTGGGTTCGGCCCGGCGTTGCTGCTCAGGCACCGTCCCGGCAGCAGTGCCGGGCCGGCCTTGCTGATAGGCGTACATGCGGCAAACCCGACGACGCCTGCGACCCGGCACCGGACGACGGCAGCCCTGCCCGCTCAGATAGGTTCCCCGGGTCCATCGCATCCCGGCCGCCTGCCCCGCGATGGATTGCCGTATCGATCGCGCGGGCGGGGCTGCGGAGTCCGATGGATTGCCACATTCACACCGGATTTCCCAGGTGGATTGCCGCATCCACCGCGCGGGTCGGCTGCGGACTGCGACGGATTGCTGGATACATCGCAGGGCAGGGCAGGGCAGGGCAGGGCAGTGGCCGGAGCGGACCCGGCCTCTCAACCCTGCCGCCGGCCTTCGATCCCCTGGGCCAGCCGGGTCATAGGTCGTCGAGCCCTGCTGCCAGCGGAGCCTGCTGACAAGGGTTCCGGCGCACGAACAGCAGCCAGGATCCGGCGGCCCGCCGCCGGGCGGCGGCAGCAGCTCAGCTTCCGCGCTGTCCCGGACACCAGCGCGGCAGCAGGAACAGCGATCACGGCGGCTGAACCGCCCGGACCCGATCTCGCCGTCAAAGGCCACCCACGACCAGTTCACGCTGAGCCGCCGGACAGTGGCGCAGCTCGGCTTTCATTAAACCTCAAGGCTGATTTTAGAAAGGACTCACGCCGGTCGGGCGGGCTGGATAGTCATCCAGGGCGATCTAACGGCGACAGCACCACAAGTGTCGATTGCCGGCGCAGGTACGTTCGCGGGTTGGCCGAGTTCGTCGGTTGTGGCCTGAAGCGTCCTGCGCGGCGTCTTGCACATGACAGAACTGACTGGTGCTGGCAACACTTTTTGCCTGGGTTAACGCCGAGCAAACATCATCGTGAGGCGTGGGGCTTTCCAAGGGACCGCCGGTACGCTCTGTAATCATTGCTGGTCGCGGTTGGATAGATGCCCAAGCCGGTGATTACATTGCGTGGCGCGGTGTCTCTGTTCGGGATCAGCGTCGTGTTGTCATCGACTGACTTTTGAGAAAACTGCAGGTCAGAGACTTGACAACGATTCTGGGGTTGATCGCAGCTGGTTAGCTAGATTGGCGGGACGCGAGTGTGCTCCGGTGCCAGAGTTGTCCGCTGGAAATCAGGTGATCGGTGGGAATATCGAACTGGTGGGTATAGACAGGCCGCGTTATTCAGAATAAAGTTAATCAGATCCTGTCGAGAAACAGGAAAGATTAAGGGGCAAGGATACCTGCATGGTGGCTGTGATGCCGCCTTGTCATTATTCAGTTTAGTGGGGTTGCCTTTCCGCAGGCTTAGCTCATGGAACTGACCTTTTATTCGGGATTCATCGCCCCGCCAGCACCGAGAGGCATCTATACCTATGTCCCAGTTTCCTATCTCCCTTGACGACGTTCATTCGGCTATCCGCGAGAAGGGGCATCGCTGGCATCCAGCTCAGACGAGCATGTCCGTGCTCGAGCACGAAGATGCGTTAAAGCACCTTGGCTACGTGCCTAGGGAGGACGAACCATCCCTGACCGACCGGGAACAGCGCGCGGCGGCCCGCGTGGCGGCCGCGGCATCGGCGGTCGCTGCCCCGGACGCGACGGCCTCGGACGCGACGGCCCCGGCCGCGACGGCCTCGGACGCGACGGCCCCGGCCGTCGCGGTCCCGGCGCCTGCAACTTCGGCGACTGGCGCTGGGGCGCCACCGGCCGGATCCGGTGCGGCCGTCCGCGACTGGCGGAACTACCAGGGTTACAACTGGGTCACCCCGATCGAAAACCAAGGCGCTTGCGGCTCGTGCGTTTCCTTCGGCAGTTCTGCGGCGACCGAGAGCGCCATGCTCATCGGCACCGACAACCCGAGCCTCGCCGTCCAGCTCTCTGAGGCGCAGCTCTTCTACTGCGTCGCCCGATCGCAAGGTCGTCTCTGCGAGGGGCCGAATGGCGGCTGGACGGTCCCGCCCGCGCTGAACGCCCTGCAGTTCCCTGGCATCGCCGACGCCGGGTGCTACCCCTATACAGCTGGTGACCAGAACTGCACCAGCCTGTGCGCGAACTGGCAGCAACGTGTCACCAACATCACCGGCTGGCACTCGCTGACATCGGTCAACGACATGAAGGTGTGGCTCGCCACCCGCGGCCCGCTGGTGACCTGCATGACCGTTTATGACGACTTCTACTACTACGCCGGCGGGGTGTACCAGCACAGCTCCGGCAACCTGGATGGCGGCCATTGCATCTGCGTCATCGGTTACGACGACAATCAGGGCGCGTGGATCTGCAAAAACAGCTGGGGCACCGGGTGGGGCGCCGCTGGGTTCTTCCTGATCGCCTACGGGCAGTGCGGCATCGACGCGCAAATGTGGGCCGTCGAAGGCGTCGCCAGCGGTATCCCGGTGGTCGCCCACAATCCCAACGGCATCCTGGAAGTGTTTGTGCGCGGCAACCCGGACAAGGCGCTGTGGCACTGCTGGCAGACCTCGGCGGGCGCCACCAGCTATTCGGGGTGGTCCAGCCTCGGCAGCACCCTCACCACCGACCCCTGCGTCGTTACTAACCCATCCAACGTACTGGAAGTCTTTGCCCGTGGCACGGACGGCACCATTTACCACTGCTGGCAAGGCCCGCAAGGCGGCTGGTCGAGCATGACCAGCCTGGGCAGTACTACCACCATTACCAGCCGGCCAGTCGTGATCAACAACTCCACCGGGGGACTCGACTTGTTCGCGCGCGGCAGCGACGGCGCGCTGTGGCACACCACGCAATCCGCGCCCGGCGCCGGCTGGCCGGCCTTGGCCAGCCTAGGCAACACCATTACCGGCCAGCCAGCGGTTATCAGCAACGCTGACGGGCGGCTGGAAGTGTTCGCCCGTGGCGGTGACGGCGCGCTGTGGCACATCTCGCAATCCGCGCCCGGTGGGAGCTGGTCTAGCTGGGCCAGTCTGGGCAACGTCCTAGGCGGCGACCCGATCGTCGGCCGCAACGCCGACGGTCGCCTGGAGGTCTTCGTCCTGGGCACCGACAGCGCGCTGTGGCACATCTGGCAAGCCTCAGCGGGCGGCAGCACCGGCTGGTCGGGCTGGAACAGCCTCAGCGGCCAGCTCCTTGGCAAACCAGTAGTGGCCAGCAATAGTGACGGCCGCCAGGAACTGTTCGCCGTCTACAGCGACCGCGCCGTGTGGCACAACTATCAGGTCGCCGCTAACAGCGGCTGGTCCGGCTGGGCCAGCCTGGGCGGACTCACCGCCAGCGACCCGGCAATCCAGACCAACTCCGACGGTCGGCTGGAGATATACGTCAGGGGCACCGACGGCGCCGTCTACCACCAGTACCAGGGCGCGCCAACAGCCAACGGCTGGTCGGGATGGTCCAGTCTGGGTACCGAGTAAGCAGCAGAATACGAAATCAACTCCGCCAGCCAAATGGCGACACCGGGAGATAAGCAGATGGAGACCGCGACCGAAGCCGACATCGGCGTCGGAGAGGAACACGAGCTGCGGCTCCCGGGGCTGGGCGCCGCCGGATACCGCTGGTCGCTGGCACCCGGGCAGGGCGACCTGCCGGTCAGCGTCCGGCGGGCGCCCGCCCCGCCGCCATCATCCACCCCCTTGCCAGGAGCCTCGGCCGATGAAGCCTTCCTGGTCAGCGCCAGCGAGCCGGGGGAGTTTCGGCTGCGGTTCGAGCAGCGCCGACCATGGGAAACAGGCAGCCCCCCACACCGCAGCCACACCCTCACACTGCGAGTGCGCTGACCCTGTCCGGACCTTTGCCCGCTGTGGGAGTGCTTCTTGTTCGCACGGTTTCACCGAGCCGCAATGGCCATCAAGCCGGCCGAAGCGTGAAGAATCGCTGCTGCCACAGGCTGTACAGTTCGTGCCTGATGCCTAGGCTGATGCCGCTTGAGCCGGCGAGGGATCCCAGGGTCCGTACCCCATCAGCCGACTCCAGCAGGCCGAATAGATCGGGCGAAATTTCCGCAGTCGAGCCTTTTGAGTGATCTAGAACTATTTCGTGGCAGACCTCGCGGCGGCCTGCCGCAGTTTGCCTGATCCGCTTGATAAGCCGGGTGGTGGGCCGGAATCTAAGCGCCATATTGTCAAAAGCCAGAGAGGCACCTAGGCGTCGGCGCACCAGAAAGTCATCGATCACTAGCAAGTCGAGCCCGGTAGTAAGGAAGCAGGTGAGGGCATCCTGTGTCGTCTGTACGATCGGCTCGGCGTTATTATTGAACGACGTGTTGAGCAATACCGGCGTGCCGGTCAACTCGCCAAATCTGCGAACAAGATCGTAGAATCGCTTGTTTGAAACCGGATGCACAATCTGAATCCGGGCGCTGCCATCAACGTGCGTAACGGCTCCGAGTTCAGCCTTCCGGCCCTCGCGCACATTAACTACAAACGACATGAAGTCGTAATTGGCATGAGTTTCTGGCAGATCAAAATAAGTATTGGCAGCCTCAGCGGTGACGACTGGTGCGAACGGCCGATACGCTTCTCGTTTCTTGATCATCGCGTTTATGCGCTGCTTGTTGTCGCTGGGCCGCGCGTCAGCGAGAATGCTACGATTACCGAGCGCACGGGGTCCGTACTCGGACCGACCCTGTGCCCAGCCGAGGACCGCGCCGTCGGCCAGCAGTTGCGCGGCGGCTTCCACAATGTCGGTCGGCCGATCAAATTCAATGAGGTCACTCCAGGAGACGAGTTCCCTCTCGACCTGAGCAGTGGCGCCAATGAAAGGACCCACGCTCGCACTACGCATGCGGGTTTGCCTGAAGGGGGATGCCCCTAGCTGGGAAGCGGCGGCCAAGGCGGCGCCTTCAGCGGCACCAGCGTCATTTGAGACGGGGTGAATGAATACTTCCCGGAATTTCCCCGAATTTAGAATGAGTCCGTTAAGGGTACTGTTGTGCGCTACGCCGCCCACGAAACAGAGATCCTTCAGACCTGTCTGGTCAGCCCAGTGGCACAGGACATGCATGGCGATCTTTTCCAGAGCCTCCTGAAGGGCGGCAGCGAAGTCTTTTTGTGCCTGAGTGAACTCCTCGCCCTTGTGGCGGCGCGGAAAGCCGCGTGCCGTAAAGCTCCGCAGCAGGAAATCGCCATTGTCCTTCAACTCGTACATGGAGCTGAACATCTCGCGATAGGTCTCAGGGTTTCCGTACGGCGCAAGGCCCATGACCTTGTATTCGTCGCCGAGCCAATACCCTAGCAGTCGGATATTGGCCAGGTAGAATCCACCGAGCGACTTCTCGAGACCATAGGTAGCGAGGCTCTCTAGATGACCGTCCTTTCCGTGGAAGACTGTTATTGAGTGTTCCTCGCCACGCCCGTCCATTACTACCACCAGCGCGTCTGGAATCCCCGAGCGGATGTAGGACGACAAGCCATGAGCGACGTGGTGCTGGGTGAACAACAGCCGCTCAGCCGGCACATCTATCCCCAGACCTTCCGTCAGACGGCTCATTATAAGTTCACGTGAACTGAGCATTGGAAGCTGGGGATGACTCAAGTAGACGACGTCAAGCCATTCGTCGAGCGCGTCTTCCGCAAAGAAGTGCCCGACTGCGGTGACCTCAGACGGCGAGACTCCGGCAGTGTCCAGGCAGGCACGAATTGCGTTGATCGGGAACTTCACCGTCTTTTTGATGCGATTAAATCTCTCTTCTTCTACGGCCGCCAAGAGTTCGCCATCGGAGATCAGGCATGCGGCCGCATCATGGAAGGCATCTTGCGCCGCATCACTGAAGCCGTCCTCCTGCATGGATGCCCCTTCCATGCTCGGCGTCAGATCCGTATCCTCATCCGCGAACTGTCCGCTCAGGCCGAGTACCAGCATGCCGCAAGCCCCTTTCCATCACGCTCTTTGTGCATCCCGATTGAGCCGGACCCTGAGCCGGAGACTGACCGTGCCAGCGATTTCGTTGGACACCAGATGGGTCGGGGTGTCGGCAATCTCAAAGGCCTCGATCCTCGCGACGAGTTCCTCAATGGCTTGCCTGAGGATGAGCCTGGCCAAGTTGCCGCCAACGCACCTGTGCGGGCCGTTACCGAAGGCGACGTGTCTGTTGGGAGACCGGCTGAGATCAATCGTGTACGGCTGCTCAAACGTGGTCTCGTCGCGGTTCGCTGATGCGATCCAGGCGGTTACGGGGTCGCCGGCACGGATCGTCGTGTCGTGCATCTGTACATCGCGACGGGCCCGACGCATGAAATGAGTCACCGGTGACGACCAGCGCAAGGCCTCCTCGACGGCGGTCTGCGCCTGAGTGCTGCGCGGCAGGCGCCCCTCGCCGCCGTGCTGCTCGGCCAGTCCCGCCAGCGTGGCGCTGATCGCGTGGGAGGTGGTGACCACCGCACCGAGCAGCAGGCTCAGGCAGTTAAGCAGAATTTCGTCGTCGTTCAGGTGATGCCCGTCCACCTTGAGGGTGACGAGGTGACTGATCAGATCCTCAGAGAGGCATCTCCGCCGCTCGGCGATGCATTCGGTGAAGTAGCTGATTATCTTGTAGTGCGCCGCCGTGGCGGTGACTTGCTCCGATCCCAGACTGAACCGCGGGTCACGCGGGGCGAGCGAGGCGTACGCGAGGCGGAGCAGTGGCTCGATGTCAGTCGCTGGCAGGTCCATGAGCATTGCCGCGACTCGCATCGGAAGATCGGCGAACGCGCCGGCAACGTCCCATATCTCGCCGTCTAACGCCGGGGCCATGGCCTCGGTGACGAAAGCCCGGATCCGCTGCTGGTGAACGTGGACTGCGCGGACGGAGAACGGTTTGCCCAGTTGGTCCCGAACCTGCCTGTGCCTGGGCGGGTCGGTTGCTTGCATCATGACACCTGCCGCGGGGTCGGGCCCTCCGAGCATGGATATCGCAGTCCCGCCCTCAGAGCTGAAGGTCTCGTGTTCGGCAAGCACTCGCCGGACGTCGTCCCTGCGGGTCACGGCCCAGAACCCGGGGCCATCGAGCTGTTCTTGCCAGAACAGCGGGCACTCCGCCCGTAGCGTTTGCCAGGCGCGGTGCGCGTCGCCAGTGATGTAAAGATCGCAGTCAGCCAGATTGATCTTGTCCAAACTGACTCGTCCGCCCGCAGGCGGCCTGGTTATCCTCACGCCCCGGCCGAGCTGGCCGCCTGCGACCAGTGCATGCCATCTGGCGACGCGACGAGCCCGTTATCGAAAAGCGGCTTCTCGGGCTCTGCGGCATCACCGAGGGTGGCTCTGTATTGGACTTGTGCCCCTTCTAGTGCCGCCTCCTTTGCTACTGAAGTATTGAATATGGGGTACATAGTGAATTCCTCGGCGGCCGCCGACTCGTTTATCGCGTCCGCGAACTCATTGGCCTGACCCTTGAAACGCTGTACAAGGCTGGCGGAGTCCGTGAGGGCTTTCTCTTCAGACGACAAGCCGGAAACGAGGTTGACGAACGCCTCAAGCTCGGAGCTGGTGTCGTTTGTTATTTTCTTGGCATTCCAGAAATAGGATTGCTCGCTAACGTGAAGGTCATAGAAGCACATCAGGTATTCGTAGAAGACACGGAACTCTCGGCGGTACCGGAGATCGAACTCTGTGAATGCTGCCTGCTCATCAATCCTTCCCGTCAAAGTGCTGTTGATGGACCGCGCCGCAAGCAGTGCGCTGTAAGTGGCGAGGTGCACGCCGGAGGAGAATACGGGGTCGACGAAACAAGCGGCGTCGCCGATGAGAACCATGCCGGGCCGCCAGTAGCTCATGTTATGGTACGAGTAATCCTTGCGTACGCGAAGCTTTCCGTACTGTCCGTTCGTAATCCGGGTCGCCCCTGAGAGGTATTCTTTGATCAGCGGGCATTCGTCGATAAGTGCCTGGTAGGAGACTTCGGTATCCCCCTGTATCTTGCTGGCCAGCTCCTTTCTTACGACCGCTCCGACACTGGTGAGCGTCTCGCTGAGCGGTATATACCAGAACCAGCCATTGTCGAAGGCCACGGATAGAATATTCCCCGAGTTAGGCTCAGGCAGGCGCTTTCCCCCGTCGAAGTACCCGAATAGCGCAAGGTTGCGGAAGAACTCCGAGTATTGACGTGATCCGATTTGCTTGTAGAGGAAGCTCTTATTTCCTGAGGCGTCGACGACATAGTTAGCTCGAATCTGACGCTGACTCCCCTCGGCGTCGACGTACGTCAGTCCTTGAACTCTCGTCGCATCCTGGATAACGCCGGTGACGGCGCATTTCTCTCTCACGTCCACCCCCTGACGGCGGGCGTAGTCAAGCAGTATCTTATCGAACTTACTTCGTTCCACCTGATACGCGAAAGATGTCGGTCCGGCCATCATCGAGGAAACCGAAAATGTGAATGTCCAAGGGTTCGGGTTAGATCCCCAGCGGAATGTGCCACCCCGCTTTCGCGTGAAGCCGGAGCGGGCCAACTCGTCGGACACGCCGGTCATTCGGCAGATGCCATGAACCGTCGCGGGAAGTAAGGACTCACCGATCTGGTAACGCGGGAACTCCTCCTTTTCAAGAACGATGACCTTGTGGCCTTGCATTGCGATTAGCGTCGCCAGGGTTGAGCCCGCCGGGCCACCCCCCGCCACGACCACGTCGACGTCTTCGGCGTTGCGAATGCCCATATACACCACCTTACCGGCCATCCCATCCCGGCGACGGGTACCATGCACGCCATGTCAACGGGCACGGAAATCCCGATCGGATCCTCGTGCTGACCCGCGCCGAGCGGGAGCAGATCCTGGCGGGCTGGAACGATACAGCGGCGCTTGTGCCCGAGGCGACGCTGCCGCAGTTGTTCGAGGCCCAGGCTGCCCGCACCCCGGACGCGGTCGCGGTGACCTGCCAGGACACTGCCGTGACCTACGCCCAGCTCAACCAGCGGGCTAACCAGCTGGCCCGGCTTTTGGTAGCGCGCGGCGCAAGACCCGAAGCAGTAGTCGCGATCTTGATGGAGCGCTCCGTCGGCCTGGTCACCGCTTTGCTGGCCATCCTCAAGGCCGGCGCCGCCTACCTCCCGCTGGACGCCAAGTATCCAGCCGAGCGGCTCGCCTTCATGATCGCTGACGCACGCCCGGCGATCATGGTCACCACGGCGGCCGTTCGCGCCGCCAAGGATGTACCAGGCTTGGCTCAGCTCCCGACAGAAGTGCTGGATGATCCGCAACTGGTCGCGGACCTGCGTCGCCGTGACCAGACAGATCTCGGCGACTGCGATAGGAACGGCCCCGCGCTTCCCGATCACCCGGCTTACCTGATCTACACATCGGGCTCGACTGGCCGGCCGAAAGGCGTGGTTGTGCCGCACGCTGGGCTAGCCAGCCTCACAGTGACGCAAATCGACCGGCTTGCGGTCAGCTCCAGCAGTCGGGTGCTGCAGTTCGCTTCGCTGAGCTTCGATGCGTCGGTATGGGAACTGCTGATGACGTTGTGCAGCGGTGGCTGCCTGGTGATGGCTTCGGGGGAGCAGACGCAGCCGGGTCCCGCGCTCGCCGACCTGATTGGCCGCCATGCGGTGACGCACGCGACGTTGCCGCCCGCGGTATTGGGAGTTCTGTCGCCGAATGAGCTGGCGTCGGTGCGGGTGCTGGTGACGGCGGGTGAGGCAGCAGCGGCCGAACTGGTGACGCGGTGGGCCGGCGGACGGCGGCTGCTGAACGCTTACGGGCCGACGGAGACCACCGTGTGCGCGACGATAACCGGTCCGCTGCAGGCGGGCGACGAGCCGCACATTGGCGGTCCGGTGGCGAACGCGCGGGTGTTCGTGCTGGATGGGTGGTTGCGTCCGGTGCCAATGGGGGCGGCGGGCGAGTTGTATGTGGCTGGTGCGGGGTTGGCGCGGGGGTATCTGGGGCGGGCGGGGCTGACGGGTGAGCGGTTTGTGGCGTGCCCGTTCGGGCCGGCGGGGTCGCGGATGTACCGGACCGGGGATGTGGTGCGGTGGTCTGCGGGCGGGGTGCTGGTGTTCGCTGGGCGTGTTGATGATCAGGTGAAGATCCGGGGGTTCCGGGTTGAGCCGGGTGAGGTTGAAGCGGTGGCGGCGGGACATCCGCTGGTGGCGCACGTGGTGGTGGTGGCCCGGGAGGATGTGCCCGGTGATCGGCGGTTGGTGGCGTATGTGGTCGGTGCAGGCGGGGCTGATGGGGCCACGGGCGGGCTGGCGGCGGTGGTGCGGGGATATCTGGCGGAGCGGTTGCCGGAATACATGGTGCCGGTGGTTGTGGTGGTGCAGAGGCTGCCGTTGACGATGAACGGGAAGGTGGACCGGGCGGCGTTGCCAGTACCGGATCTGAGGGCTGGTACGGGGTCGTCGGAGCGGATGTCGGCGCGGGAGGAGATCTTGTGCGGCGTCTTCGCTGGCGTGCTGGGGGTGGAAGCGGTGGGGGCGGGAGATAGCTTTTTTGACTTGGGCGGGCATTCGCTGCTGGCAATGCGGCTGGTGAGCCAGGTTCGTGCGGTGCTGGGTGCGGAGCTGAGCATCCAGGATGTGCTTGAGGAGCCGACGCCGGCCGGGCTTGCGGGGCGGCTGGGGCGCGGAGATGACAGATGAGAAGCGATCACCTGGACCCAACTCTTGCACCGGAGGCCAGACGCCTGCGAAAGCTCGCTGATCCGGCGCCATTGCGCACTCTTTTCGCGCTCTGTCGCCTGCGCGTGCCCGATCAACTGCGCGACGGCCCGCAAACGACAGCAGAACTGGCTTCCCGCGTAGGTGCCGACGAAGATGCATTGGACAGGGTCATGCGGGCCGGAGCGGAACTTGGCGTGGTTGAGCCGGAAGCCGAACTGACCGGCCAAGACGGGGCGCGCAGATGGAGACTGCGTGACGCCGGGCGACTGCTGTGCAATGACGAACCAGGCAGCCTGCGCGCCGAACTAGCAGACAATGACTTGTTCACCGCATGGACAGGATTCGAGCACTCCGTAAGAACCGGTCAGCCGTGCTATCCGAAAGTGCTCGGAAATCATCTCTACGATCGAATGGAAGCCAATCAGCGCAGTCTGGAAGAATTCCACAGACATATGTATGCGCGGGCGCAGAGCCTGTACGGCCCTCTGCTCGATCTTGACATCTGGCCACGCCAGGGCACTGTAGTTGATGTGTGCGGAGGGACAGGCGGGCTTCTCGCACAGCTACTGGCGGCGCGGCCGGGCGTGACTGGGGTACTTCATGACTTGCCCTCAGTAGTCGCGCTATCCCCGCTAGCTGCGTCGGAGCTTAGCGACCGAGTACGTTTCGTTGGGGGTGACGTATTCAGTGCAGTGCCAACCGGCGGCGACCTCTACGTCTTGGCAAGTATCCTCCACAATTGGGACGACCAGCGGGCGCTGGCAATTCTCAGGCGCTGCCGAGAAGCGCTGGCGAAAGGCGGTCGCATCTTCCTGCTGGAACGATCCATGCCCGAGTCAGGGATATGCGCGGCAGCATTTGGTGACCTCTGCATGCTGGCAATGACAGGTGGCCGCGAGCGGACGCAGGGGGATTGGCGGAGGCTATCAGCAGCCGCGGGAATGACGCTCACCAAGACCTGTGCAGTATCCGATTCAGAGATCAGCGTCCTTGTATGCGAGGTAAACAGGTGAGACCGGACAGGAGAGAACCATGCGCCAGGATCTGAGCTTGCTCAGCGAGGATTGCCCGAGCCTGCTGTTCAACGGCAAGTTCGCTGATCTGGTGGCTTTGAACACCGGGGACGCGTTAGCTCTGCGCCCGGTGCTGGACGAGGAGGCCAGGTCGCGGCTGGACCGCCTGCCCGGCTACGGCACCGATACCGCGCTTGTGGTTGGCGGCAACGGATTTGTCGGCGCGCACGTGGTCGCCCGCTTGTCGCGTGATCCTCGCATCCGCAGGGTCCTGGCCACCGTGCGCGCCAGCGACGGGCGCGATCCGCGCGAGCGGCTCGATCGGACGCTGCGTAAGTACAAGGTGACCGACCTGATCAGCGAAAAGATCGAGGTCGTCGACGCGACCCCGGTGAAATCCGGATTCGGGCTGCCCGCCGCGCGCTACCGGGAGCTGTCCGAGGACGTCGATCTGGTGTTCGGCTGCGCCACCAGCAACGACTACGAGATCCCGTACCTGGGCATGCGGGACGACTGGTTTGGCAGCCTGTTGCGCCTCGTGCAGTTCGCGACCGAGGGGAAGCGCAAGCACCTGACGTACGTCGGGAGCGTCAGCTCCCATTTCTACACCGATCCGGGAGACTTCCGCCGGCCAGACTCGTGGTGGTACTCGGGGTACGCGCAGATGAAATGGGTGAACGGCGCCGTGTTGCGCTGGCTGGCCCGTGACAACCTGCTGCCGGTGACGTTGTGCGAGGCGCCGCACGTCTTCGGCGCCACCGACCTCGGCCTCGACCCCGGCAAGACGTACAGCTGGTGGCGCCTGGTGGAGATGGCCCGCAGCATCGGCGTGGTCTGGAGGGGTCCTGGCATGTGCTACGTGCCGGTGGACGTCCTGGCCGACGTGGTGGCTGTGAACGCGCTGGCGGACCGCCCGCTGTCGTACCTGCTGCCGCGCAATCCGGTGCCCTACGACAACGAGCTGATCGCGGACCTGCTGGCTCTCCGGCTGACCGACTGGCCGCAGTTCACCGAGGAAGTCAGCCGGCAGATCTCGAGCCTCCGGGCAGCACCGCTGGTGGCCGAGGACGGCGTGGACCTCATCAGGAAGATCAACGCGCCGCCGACCGTCCTGCCGCTGGGGTATGACGAATCGTGGTGCGACAACCACCGGCTGTACGAGTTGTACCTGAGCAACATCAGGTTCCGCGACGTGCGGCTCGGCTCGTATCGGCGGCGGTAGCGCGATGTCGCAGATTCCGCACGTCGTCGCGATCGTCGATCCGTACTCGACCGGTACATACCTGAGGCCTGAGTTCGCCGCCCGGGGCTGGGCGTCAGTCGCAGTGCTGAGCACGCCGGACATCCTCACGATGTTCGGCCCCGTCCCGCACGCCGACCGCTTCCTGGACGTGATCACCGGCCCGGACGCGGAGCAGGTCGCAGCGGCCCTGCGCAGGTTTCCGGTGAGCGCGGTGATTCCCGGTTGCGAGACCGGGGTGCCGCTTGCCGATGAGCTAGCTGAGCAGATGGGGCTGCCGGGCAACGGCATCGCCCGGAGCGCGAGCCGGCGCGACAAGCACGCGATGGCGCAGGCCCTCGTCAGTCACGGCGTCCGCGCACCCCAGACGATCGCGGCAGCCGGTCCGGACGCCATGGTGCGGTGGGCGGACGAACGCGACTTGTGGCCGATCGTGGTAAAGCCGCCGGCTAGCTCGGCTTCGGACGGCGTCACGTTCTGCGCGACGCCTGCGGAGGCACGTACGGCGTTCGGTCGGCTGTACCGGCGGTCGCACCGGTTCGGTGGCCGCAACGACGTAGTGCTCGGCCAGGAGTTGCTGACCGGGCAGCAGTTCATCATCAACACGGTCAGTGTCAACGGCAGCCACTACGTGTCCGAGATCTGGGAGGATACGCGCCGGGCGGTCGGGGGCGGCGTCGCCTACGACCTAGAGAAGCTGATGATGCCCGGCGGCGAGCCGCAGGAGACCCTCGCCCGGTACGTGTCGCAGGTGCTTGACGCGCTGGGCATCGCCTGGGGTCCGGCTCACTCCGAGGTGATGCTGACCGGCTCGGGCCCGGTGCTGATCGAGACCGGCGCGCGGATGTCCGGAACCTTCCTGCCCGACAGCGTGCGAGCGGCAACCGGGCACAACCACGTCACGCTCACCGTTGACTGTTACACCGATCCGGGGCGGCTGATCGCGCTCGTCGGCCGGCCGTACCCGGTGCGGCGGCAGCTATGGACGGCCGCGCTGATCGCCCCCTACGACGGTCACCTAGCGACCGACGGCGCCGTGACCGAGCTGCACGGCCTGCCGACGTTGCACGCTGTGATCGGCGACCTGTCGCCTGGCCGGCCGGTGAGCCGGACCGTGGATCTGCTGTCGGCCCCGGCCGGCCTGTACCTCATCGCGGACGACGCGGCGGAGCTGCACCGCGACTACGCGCGCATCCGGCACCTAGAGGCGAACGGCCTTTACGTACCCGAGCCTGAAAAGGCCGAAGGCGCGGGGGGGTGCGGGGGTGCTCCACGGTTCGGCCCGTACCGGCGGCGGTAGCGAGATGTCCGAGACTCCTCACGTCGTTGCGATCGTCGATCCGTACTCGACCGGCGAGTACCTGCGGGCCGAGTTCGCCGCGCGGGGCTGGCCGTCGGTCGCGGTGCTGAGTTCGCCGGACATCGCCGCGGCCTGGGGCGGCCTCCGGGACGCCGATC
Organism: uncultured Actinomycetota bacterium; assembly: GCA_963769145.1. Taxonomy (GTDB): domain Bacteria; phylum Actinomycetota; class Actinomycetes; order Streptosporangiales; family Streptosporangiaceae; genus Chersky-822. The sequence continues at coordinate 2,161,402 of CAVYKS010000003.1, read as the reverse complement.
GCTACCTGGAGGTGATCACCGGCTCGGACGCGGACCAGGTCGTAGCGGCCCTGCGCAGGTACCCGGTGAGTGCGGCGATTCCCGGTACCGAGATCGGGGTGCCGCTCGCCGATGAGCTGGCCGAGCGGCTGGGCCTGCCGGGCAACGGCACCGCTGGCAGCGCGAGCCGGCGCGACAAGCAGGCGATGGCGCAGGCTCTCGTCCGGCACGGCGTCCGCGCGCCCGAGACGATCGCCGCCGCCGACCCGGACGCCATGGTGCGGTGGGCGGACGAGCGCGACCGGTGGCCGATCGTGGTAAAGCCGCCGGGCAGCGCCGGATCGGACGGCGTCACATTCTGCGCAACACCGGAACAGGCACGGGCGGCGTTTGGCCGCCTGTACCGGCGGTCGCACCGGCGCGGTGGCCGCAACGACGTGGTGCTCGTGCAGGAATTGCTGGCCGGGCAACAGTTCATCGTCAACACGGTCAGTGTCAACGGCGATCACTACGTGGCCGAGATCTGGGAGGATACGCGCCGGCCGGTCGCGGGCGGTGTCGCGTATGACTTGGAGAAGCTGGTGACATCCGGCGGCGAGCCGCAGGAGTCTCTGGCCCGGTATGTGTCGCAGGTGCTGGACGCGCTGGGTATCGCCTGGGGCCCAGCTCACTCCGAGGTGATGCTGACCAGTTCGGGCCCGGTGCTGATCGAGACCGGCGCGCGGATGTCGGGAGCGTTCCTGCCGGACAGCGTGCGGGCGGCAACCGGGCGCGATCACGTGACGCTTACCGTTGACTGTTACACCGATCCGGGGCGGCTGGCCGCGCTCGTCGGCCGGCCGTACCCGGTGCGGCGGCAGCTATGGATGACCGCCCTGATCGCCCCCTTTGACGGCCACCTAGCAGCTGACGGCGCCGTGGCCGAGCTGCGTGGCCTGCCCACGTTGCACGCTGTGATCGGCGACCTGTCGCCCGCGCGGCCGGTGAAGCGGACGGTCGATCTGAATACGGCCCCGGCCGGCCTGTACCTCATCGCGGACGACGCGGCGGAGCTACAACGCGACTACGCGCGCATCCGGCATCTGGAGGCGAACGGCCTTTACGTAAACGCCTGCCGGTGATGGCCGGGACCGGCGCGCCGGGTGCCCAGGGCGCGCGGAGCGCGTTGTTGCCGCTGGTGTCCGGTCAGCTGCTGGCCGGTGTCGCGCAGTGGGCCATGCTGCTCGGGGTCCTGGACTACGCGAGCTACATACTCCACGTGGGAGCGTTCCGGATCAGCGTGGCGGGCCTGGCGTGGGGCGCACCGCCTGCCGTGTCCGGGTCCCTCGTGGGACGGCTCATCGACGCGCGCGGCCCGCGCGGGGTCGCCGCATCCGCCGGCGTCTGCGGTGTCGCCGTCTCGCTTGGGCTGGCGCTTCTCCCCAGCTGGAACGCGCTGTTAGGGCTGCTCGCGCTGGCCGGGATGAGCCGGGCGCTGATCCGGCCCGCGATCGATGCCATGCCGTCCTGGCTGCCGCACCAGATCGACCACGGCACATCCAGCGTGTGGCTGGGTTTCGGAAACAGCGCCCCGATTGTGCTGGGACCGCTGGCCGCGGCCGGGATCATGGCCGTCGGCGGGCCGGCGGACGTGTTCATTGCGACTGCGGCGATGTACGCGGCGGCATTGCTGGTTCTCGCCCGGACCCGCGCTCGTCGAAGGCCGGCGGCGAGCGCGGCTCAGCCGGGCCAGCCAGCCGCCGCGCAGCCGGTGCGGCGGGTTCCTGCGGCGCGATTGGTCCTGAGCATCTCGCTGATTGTCTGGATCTCCTATGGCAGCTTCAGCGTGCTGGAAATCCTCTACGTCCGGGACGTGCTCCGCTCGTCGATGTGGATCTTCGTCGTCCTGCAGGTGCTTTTCGGGGTCGGCCTGCTGATCACCAACCTGGCGCTGTCCCGCTGCCCGAGCCTGCTCGGCCGCCGCGGTGCACTGGTGGCCGCGGTGCTGCTGACCGGCCTCGCCGAGATGCTGTATGTGATCTCGAACCGGTTCTTCATCGCCGCCTGCGGCGTGACGCTCTGGGGCGCGGCCACCGCGGTATTCGGTCCGGTGTGCCGGGTGAGGCTGCTCAACGCCACCCCGGCGGAACGGCACGGTGCGGCCATGGCGGCCTGGCGGCAGGGACAGGCCGTGGGCAACGTCCTGCCGCCGCTCGCGGCGGGCAGCGTCGCGCAGCTCATCGGCATCCAGCTCACGCTGATCTCGGCCGCGGGCATGGTAGTGGTCACGGGCATCTGGGCCTGGCTGACCCCGCGCCTGCGGGCGGGGCGTTACCCGCCCGGCGGGCCTTAATACGGCAGCCGGGGCGGCTGCCGACGATCCGTTGCCCCCAGCGTGGGCCCCGGGCTGCTGCCTAGCGACAGCGCGGGTCCCACGCTGTGCGAGAACGAGCCTGGCAGAAAGCCGTCGCCCGCCCATGCGCGATCGCAAGCCCCTGCCACGGTGCCCGGCATCGTTCTTCACCGCCAGCATCTGCGGCCGGAGTGTCTTAGGCGGCGGTCGGTTCAGACCACTGTTACGGGTAGCTCGTCGAAGCCGCGTAGGACCAATCGGTCGCGGCGCACCGGCTCGCCCGCTGCCGCGATCTTCGGGAACCGGTTAAGCAGCCGGGGGAATGCTACCGCGCCTTCGAGCCTGGCCAGCGCGGCGCCGACGCAGAAATGCGCGCCGGCGCCGAAGCTCAACGGGACGTTGTCCGGGCGCATCGGGTCGAACCTGTCCGGGTCGGCGAACCGGCGGGGATCCCGGTTAGCCGCCCCGAGCAGGGTAGTCACCTCCATCCCGGTCGAGACTGGCACACCGCCGATCAACGTTTCGTATCCGATGCGGGCGGTGAGCTGGGCCGGTGAGTCGAAGCGGAGCACCTCATCGACGAACGCCGACGGCGGGACCAAGCCGTCCCTGAGGGCGGCGCCGGACGGCGGGTCATGCAGGGCGATGTTCAGCCCATTACCGAGCAGATTCGTTGTGGTCTCAAAGCCAGCGACGAGCAGCAGCGTCAGGTTGTGCAGCAGTTCGGCGCTGGTCAGCTTGCCGCTGTCGGAGTCACTGACCGCGACAAGGTCGCTGAGCAGGTCATCGCGCGGATCGGCGCGCCGCTGATCGGCCAGGTGAGTGAAATAGGCGAGTAGTTCGGTAGCCGCCGCGTTGATCGTGCTCAGGCTCTGAGCGTCGGTGCCCGCCGAGACGCCGGCCAGGACCTCAAAGACGCCGGCCAGATCCCGGGCCAGCGGGCGGAACCCCTCTCGGTCCGCTTCCGGGATACCGATCAGCTCGCAGATCACCGTGACCGGCAGCAGGTACGCGAAGTCATGCATGAATTCGACGGCCGAACCGTCGGCGCCGTGATCGGCCATGACGTCGAGCAGTTCATCGGCCATCGTGGTGATCGCGGGTTCTAGGCCGGCGATGCGCCGGGGCGTGAACGCGCGGGCGATCAGGCTTCTGATCCGCGTGTGCGCAGGGGCGTCAAGGTTCAAGATCCAATCCGCGCTCTGAAAAAATACAGGGCCAACCCGCCAGTCCGAGAGGGTCTCGTCGAAGCGATCGGCGTCGGAAACGCGGAAGCCGGGATCGCGCAGAACAGAGTTGGCCGCGTCGTAGCCGACGACCAGCACCTGGTCCGGGCCTAGCTCCACCGCCTCGCCGATCCCGTGTAGCGCCGCATAGAGCGGGTAGGGGTTGGCCCTCCCCTCGGGCGAGATGAGCATGGTCAGGACATCAGTCACTTCCATTCCGCTGGCACCTCCTGTTGCGCTGGCCGCCACAGGCACGGGCCTGCACGACCGTCGCAAGCGGCTTGCATAATAAAGACATGTTTGCTCTGATGGCACCATTAGTCCAACGCACTCTCCATGGCGGCGGCAGCGCGTATGGCGCCCTGATGACGCTGGTTCAGTCAGGTACGGGAGACAGATAAATGTCTACTGAATCCGAAAGCCAGCCTCACCCGCCGAGCCAGTTGCCCCGCGTTTCCGATACGACGCTGCGCGATAGCGCACATATGCCGGGGGTCGACTTCAGCCCGGATGACGGCGTGGTTATCGCGCGCCTGCTGCGCGATGTCGGCATCGAAGCGATCGAGGTGGGCATCGTCTCGGCTGCCGACGGCGGCGACCTCGACCTGTGCCGGGCCGTGCTTGACGAGGTGGGCGCCAGGCACGCCATGACGTTCGTGCTGGCCCGTAGCCGCGCTCAGACTCGGACGGACCTGCAGCTCGCGCATGAGCTCGGCTTCCGCGCGGTGATGCTGTCGATCCCGACGTCGCAGGAGCACGCCACGCTCAAGCTCGGCACAGCCAGCCGCAGGCGGATCATGACCCTGGCCGCCGACGCCATTCGCACCGCCAAGGACCTGGGCTTCCACACCACGTTCAGCGCGGAAGACGGTGCCAGGACCGAGATCGCCTTCCTGGCCGAATACGCGGCCCACGGCCTGACGGCGGGCGCTGACCGGATCCGGCTCGCCGAGACGGTATCGATTCTGACCCCGGACAGCACCCGCCGCATGGTGAGCCAGGTGGTCGCGGCAGCACCCGGCCTGGAAGTGGAGATCCATTCGCACAACATGCTCGGCCTGGCTGTGGCCAACGCGATCGCCGCCGGAGAAGCTGGTGCCAGCTGGATCTCCGCGACAGTCGGCGGCCTGGGCGAGCGTGGCGGGAACACGCCGCTGGCCGAAGTTCTGGCCTGCATGTGGCGGTTCTGGTCCGACGATCGCTACCAGCTGGGCTATCTTACCGAGCTATCGCAGCAGGTCGCGGCGCGCTCGGGCACCCGTTTCGGCGCGACTTCAGGCCCCACGGCCGAACTCAGCTACTGCTATGAGATCGCCGGGCAGTGGCAAAACCCGGGCGCGTTCGAGGCGGTGCCCGCCGAGTTGGTCGGCAACAGGCGCGGGATCCGGGTCAGGAGCCGACTGCGTCCCGCGCTCATGCGCGCCTTCCTGCCGCCGGGCGTGGCCGATGAGGTCGACCTCGACCTTTTCACGGAGGAGGTGCGCGACCGCTTCCTCCCGGCCGGACGGCAGAGCCTTAACGAGGCCGATCTGATGTCGCTGATCTCGTCCTATGCGGCCCGTCACCGCGCTGAAGGGCCGAAGGCCAGTATCGAACAAGGAGCGTAGCTATGGAAATGAAGGGCATATGCCCGGAATGCGAATTCTCCTTCGTGACGTCAGACATGGAGGTCGGTGAATCGCTCTCCTGCCCAGAATGCGCGCTCACGCTCCAGGTACGGGAAATTGACGGATCCAAGCTGGTCCTCGAGATGATCGAATCCGAGCTTCCTGACTGGGGACAGTGAGCGTCCGGGTCGGCGGTTGTGACCTCGCGCGGCTGGCCGCCGAGTACGGCACGCCACTGTACGCCTACGACGAGGACGGGTTGCGGGACACCTGCCGGCAGTTCCTGAGCGCCTTCCGAGCCCAGTGGCCGCAGGCTGAAGTCGCGTACGCCTGTAAGGCCTTCGCGGTAGGCGCGATGATCCGGCTGGCGCTGTCGGAGGGCCTGCGCCTAGACGTGGCATCAGTGGGCGAGCTCGACCTGGCCACCTCAGCGGGGGCACCGGGCGACGCGATCACCTTCCATGGGTGCTACAAGACCGTAGCCGACCTGGAGGCGGCGGTCCGTGCCCAGGTCGGCCACGTCGTCATCGACTCACTGGGAGAGATCGACGACCTCATCGCCGTCACCAGCCGCCTGAACCGGACACAGCCGGTCCTGATCAGGATCAATCCGGAGGTGGACATACGGACCGACGCTCGTTACCGGGCCGGTGGCGCCGATAGCAAGTTCGGCCTGCCCGTCGGGGACGAGTCGGCGCGACGGGCCGCGGAGCGCGTACTGGCCTCCCACTGGCTGCGTCTGGACGGGGTGCACTTCCACCTTGGATCTCAGATCATGACGGCCGAGCCTTACCTTGAGGCGATCGAGCGTACCGCGCGATTCGTGGCGGACTTGCGGTCACGGCACTCCTGGGCTCCGAGTCGCGTCATCCTGGGCGGCGGAATGGGAGTCGGCTACGACCCGGGCCAGGTCGTCCCCACGCCCCGGGAGTGGGCTGCCGTTCTTGGCGGCGCGTTTCGTGACCGGCTGGCGCCTCTGTGCGCCTCACAGCCGGTCCTCGGCATCGAGCCGGGCCGTGCGGCCGTCGCCGATCACGGTGTGATCGCCTACACGGTGGGCGTGGTCAAGCACCCGGCTGGTCGGTCCGGCCGGACCCTGGTCGTGGTCGACGGCGGGTTGTCCGACAACCCGCGGCCGCTCATGTATTCGGCCCGGCACCAGGTACGCAATGTTTCCGCTGGGGTCAGGGCGGCAGGGCAGGCGCGGCCTTGCACCGATGCGGTCACGGTGGATATCTACGGCCGGCACTGCGAGACTGACCTGCTGTTCAGCGACGTCGTGTTGCCGGATATCCGCCGAGGCGACGTGCTGGCAGTGCTGACGGCCGGGGCCTACACCCACTGCATGGCCAGCAACTACAACAGGTTTTACCGCCCGGCGGTCGTGTTCGCCGCCGATGGCACCAGCCGCCTGGTAGTACGCAGGGAATCCAGCGCGGACCTGCTGCGCTGCGAGCAGCCGCCGAGGCTCGACCCGGTCCGCGAGGTGGCCGTATGAGGATCGCCGTGGTCGCCGACCGGATCGGCTGGGAGGAGCGCCAGCTGATGCTGGCCGCGCGAGAGCGCGGCATCGACGCCTTCTGGGTCAACGACGCCGACTTGTGCCTAGGCCCGGCTGCCGCCGGCGCACCAGACGCCGACGTCTTCCTCATGCGCAGCCGCAGCTACACCAGGTGCGGAATCATCGCGGGCCTGCTGGGCGACGGGGGAGCGCGGGTGGTGAACTCAGCCCCGTCGATCGGGATTTGCCAGGACAAGATTACGACGGCGCGCGTGCTCGGGACGGTCGGCCTGCCCGTGCTCGAATTCCGCGTCGTGCTGAGCCAGCAGGATCTGGCCCGGGCAATCGACGAGCTCGGCCTGCCGTGCGTTATCAAACCGGTGCTGGGCGGCCTGGGCCGCCGGGTGCTGCTGGTCCGCGAGCGCGACGTGGCCACGGCGGCCTATGAGTACGTCGAGCATTTCGGCGCTGGCTTCGACCGGGTGCTGATCGCCCAGCCCTACCACCGGGGCCAGGACGAGCGGGTCATAGTGGTCGGTTCGGAGGTCGTGGCCGCCTACCAGCGGATACCGGACGGGGACTGGCGAGCCAATGTCGCCGTCGGCGCTACCGTGGTCGCGGCCGACGTCACCAGCGAGACGAAGTTCTTGTGCCGCGAGGTGACCCGGGTTACCGGTGCCGAGGTCTACGCGCTCGATCTGTTCGTTGACGACGGCGGGCACAAGGTGGTCAACGAGGTCAACCACGTGCCGCTGTTCCGTGGCGCGACCGAGGCGACCGGAGCCAGCATCGGGGCCGCCCTCGCCGGGTACCTGGAGCGCGTCATGGCCGGGGACGTGGAGCTGACGGGTGCGCGATGACGATACCCATCGGCATCGTGGGCGCCAGCGGCCTGGTCGGTGGCGAACTGCTGCGGCTCCTGGACACCCATCCTGACTTCCGCGTGGTCTACGCCGCATCCTCAGGCCGCGGCGCTGACCCAGTCGCACTGGCCGAGATCCACCCGCATCTGCTCGGCCGCCCGGTGGGCGAGCTGCCGCTGGATCGCACTAGAGTGTCGCGGATTGCCGGGACGTGCGCGGTGGTTTTTCTTGCCACACCGCCCGCAGTGTCGGCATCGCTCGCGCCGGCCCTGCTCGACGCGGGCGTTGAGGTGGTGGCCGACCTGAGCGGGGCATTCCGGATCTCCGATCCGGTACTGCATAAGCGCTGGTACCCGGACGTCTCGCGGTCATGGTCGGCTCACCAGCCGGTATACGGCCTGCCCGAGCTGAACCGCGACCTGCTACCCGGTGCGCGACTGATCAGCGTGCCCGGCTGCCTGGCGACAGCTTCGATCCTGGCGTTGTATCCGCTGTCCCGGATGGAGGGCACCCGGTTCAGCCACATCACCATCGACGCCAAAGCCGGGTCAGCCGGATCCGGCACCCGGCTGCGGGCCCAGGGACTGCATGCCCTGCGCAGCCACGTGGTGGCCCCGTACGCCCCGGTTGGGCACCGGCACGCCGCGGAGATCCGCGAATGCCTCACCGGCCACGGGCTGGCGACCACTGACGGCGGCCTGCGGCTCGGGATGTCAGCCTACGGCGTGGACCTGATCCGAGGCGCGTCCGTCGCCGTGTACGTGTGGTCAGACAGCGACGTCAGCCCTTCCGATCTGACGAAGATGTTTCGCGACACCTACGCCCAGGAGCGGTTCGTCCGGGTCATCGACTGGCAGTCCGGCGCGCTCCCGATGCCCGACCCCAAGGCCGTGATCGGCTCTAACTACTGCGACGTCGCGCCGCTGGTCGACACGGACGCCGGACGCCTGGTGATCATCTCGGTGCTTGACACGCTAACTAAGGGCGCGGCCGGCCAGGCGATCCAGGCGTGCAACCGACGGTTCGGGTGGCCTGAGGACGCTGGCCTGAACTTCCAGCCTGTCTTTCCCGCCTGAGATCCTTGAGAGGAGAGCGCAACGATGCCGACCGGGTCACCATGGGTCATCAAAATTGGTGGCAGCGTCATCAGCGACCTTGACGGGGACTGGTGGGACGATGTCGCCGCGACCAGCTTGCGGCACCAAGCCGTGTTCGTGCATGGCTGGTCCCGTCCGCTGCTCGACCTGCAGCAGGCGCGCGGGCGGCAGCCGGTGTTCTTAACCGATCAGCAGGGTCATCGCAGCCGGCTCACCGACACGGAGGTGCTCAATGAGATCGTCGAGGTGTCCGCCTCGCTGCGCGCGCTGATCTGCGCCCAGCTAACCCGGCGGGGCGTCCGAGTCGTCGGCCTGGAGGCCGCGCGGGATGGGCTGCTCCAGGCGACCGTGCACCCGCAGCGCTGGTGGATCGACCGACGGCTGCAGCCGATGACCAACCTGGTCGGGCCCGTGCGGGCGGTGAACGGCATCGCTCTGCGGTCCTGGCTGGAGCAGGCCGACGCGCTGGTCGTAACGCCGCTGGCCCACGCGGCGCAGCATCCCTACGTCAATGTGGACGCAGACCGTGCCGCAGCCAAGATCGCGGCCGAGCTGGCAGCACCCGCGCTGGCACTGGTCACCGACGTGGACGGCGTGCTGATGGACGGCGTCCCGGTCCGGCGCCTCGCGCTGGCCTCGCTCCCTTCGGTCCGAGGCCACCTGGACGGCGGCATGCGCAAGAAGGTTGCCGCTGCCGTGGCCGCGGTCAATGACGGTGTCCCGCTAGTTGTTATCGGCCGGGCGGCCGTCACCTCCCTGGTCACCGGCCGCTCCGGAACGCAGCTTTCTGCTAATGCTTTAGTACCCGCATGCGGGCCTGCCGCAGCGAAGGTGCGGGGACATGAGTAGTACTGCCGCGGCAAAGCCGCTGACCCAGGATCTCCGCGGCGAGCTGACCCGAATCCGAGCCAGCGCCCGGGCCCGGTGGGGATCGGAGCTGATCGACCTGGCCCGGTCCGAACCGTTGTGCGCCTGGCCGCCGGATGGCCAGCTGACCGCCGAAGGCGCCGCGCACACCCGTCGCTATCCGCCCGTCGCGGGCCTTGATCCGGTGCGCGAGGAGCTGGCCGGGTACTACGCCGAGGTGCTGGGCCTACCGATGACCCGGCAGAACGTCTGCGTCACCGCAGGCGCGGTATCTGGCCTGATGCTTGCGCTTTCCACGCTGTGCGAGCCCGGGGACGAGGTACTTATCCCATCGCCGTACTTCCAGATGAATCCGGTCCAGGCCAGGCTCGCCGGCGCTGTGCCGCGGTTCGTGGATACCCAGGATCACGGCTGGCGGCTCGGGCCCGAGCTGTTGGCCCGGTGCGTCAGCGCGCGGACCCGGGCGCTGCTGTTGACCAACCCGGTCAACCCAACCGCGACGGCTTACGGCGCGCGGGAGGTCAACGCCATCATCGCAGCGTTGCCGCCCGGTACGGCGATCATCGCCGATGAGGTGTACGCCGATTACGTCTACCCGGACGCCGAGTTCGCCAGTATTGCCACGCCGGCCAGGCAGGCCGGGGTAGCGGAGTGGGTGGTACTGCGCAGCGCGTCCAAGACCATCGGCCGTCCCGGGCTGCGAGTGGGCGCGGCGATCGGGCCGGAACCGGTCATCGACGCGATCACCAGCCGGGCCGCCGTGCTGGCCGGCGCCGCGAGCGTCACGTCGCAGCTGGCGTTCTGCGCCGGGCTGCGAGCGTCGGCCGACGCCGACTACATGCGGCCCTACCGCCATCGCCGGTCCGTTGCGCTGGACGCCGCCAGCCGCGTTGGCCTCACCGTCGCCCAGCCTGAGGGGACCTATTACCTGTGGGTGGGCCAACCGGGCCAGGTGGGTGAGCAGGGCCGACCCGCGATCGGCACTGCGCCCGCCGCCGACGCGCTGGCCGAACAACGGGGCGTGCTGGCCTGGCCCGGTTCGGTGTTTGGCGCGCCCGGCTGGCTCCGGCTCTCCCTTACCGCCCCGGCCGACGCCATCACCGAGGGCCTCGTCCGTATCGCAGAGTTCGCGATGCCATCATGACGGGCGACTTCCTTTTCCTGGATCCCGGTGCCGACGTGACCCGGCGAGACATCTACGACCGCGGGCGTGGCTTGGGCATGCGGGTCGTCCTGGTGAGCCGGGCCCTGCGCTGGGAGCGGGACTTGGTCGACGACTGGATCGAGGCCGATCCGACCAACCCGGACGAGGTCGCGGCCAAGGTGGCGGCGCGGAGCAGGCCAGCCGGAGTCGTCAACTGCAGCGAGTCATGTCTGGAAACCGCGGCGCGGCTGGCCTGCGTCTACGGCCTGCCAGGTCCGCGCTTGGTCACTGTGCAACGCTGCCGCGACAAGATAGTCATGGGTGAACGGCTCGCCTCCGCCGGCATCCCGCAGGCTCGCAGGCAAGTTGTGACCAGCCCGGACGAAGCCGAGGCGGCGGCCGAGGCCGTCGGACTGCCGGTGGTTCTCAAGCCGAGCACCGGCGTGGCCAGCCTGTTCACCGTTCGCTGCGAGACCGCCGCCGAGCTGCGCGCCCGGCTGCGCGAGTTCACCGCCCAGATCTCCGTGCGCACGCCTGCCCCGCTGCGGCAGATGTGCGGCCGTTGGCTGGTCGAGCAGTACCTGGACGGTCCCGCGTTCAGCGTAGAGTCGCTGGTCACCGGGGACACGGTGGAACACATCGCGGTGTGCGAGAAGGGACCGGTCACCGGGCCGTTCTTCCGCGAGATCGGCCACTCCACGCCACCTCGGCTGGCTCCGGGCGCGGTTTCCGAGCTGACCGAGATCGCGGCCCGGGCCATCCGTGCCCTGGGCATCGACTGGGCCGTCACGCACGCCGAGTTCAAGTTCGCCTCGGCCGGCGCCGCAGGCGCATCGGGGGGTTCCGGGGGGTCGTCCCCCCGGGCTTACACGGCCGGCGACCCGCACATGCTGGAGATCGCGGCCCGGATGGGCGGTGGCTCGATCCGGCAGGTGGTGCGGCTGGCCACCGGTGTGGATCTAGTAGAGCTGACGCTGCGGCTAGCGCTCGGTCAGCGTCCCGCCGCCCTGCGGGCCGGCTCCCGCGCAGACGGCATCGCCGCGGCCAGTCGGAGCTTGTACCCGCCCCGGCCGGGACGTCTGGTCCGCATCGACACGGACGGGCTGTCCCGCCTGGCTGGCGTCCAGGCAGTTAACCAGTGGCTCCGTCCCGGGGAGAGCTACCGCATACCGCCCGACGGATACAGCGAGGTCTGCGGCGTGGTCACCGCCGGCCCGACCCCGGATACCGCCATCCGCCTGGCCGACGCGGCCATCGACGCCGCAGTCCGCGACGGCTTGGTAACACTAGTTCGGAGTGAGCCGTGAAGCTGAACATATTCCGCCAGGAAGAATTCTTCGAGGAGCACGAATTTAGCTGCCGGTGCATGCTGGCACTCAGCGGCGTGCAGCCGCTCACGCACGCCGAACTCGCGGCCTACGTGCCGGACGGCCCCGCGCCCGGGCTGGAGGTGGGGTATACACCGTCGGCCGGGTTCGATGAGCTGCGCACGGCCGTGGCCGAGGTCTACTCCCAAGTCGGCGGTCTCCCCGGCGCCGACCCGAGCAACGTCCTGATCACCGTCGGGGCCATCGAGGCGCTGCTCATCACCACGAACCTGCTCATTGATCCCGGCGACGAGGCAGTCTGCCTGTGGCCCAGCTACCAGCCGCTCTACGAACTGGTGACCGGCGCGGGCGGCCACGTGCGATTCGTCCGGCTGGAGCCGGACGAGGGCTTCCGCATTGACCTAGACCAGGTCCGGCAGGCGGTTACGCAGAAAACCAAGCTGGTCATCATCAACTCGCCGCACAATCCCACCGGCCAGCTCGTCCCGGCCGTCGACCTGCGTTCGCTGGCCGCCGATCTGCATCGCCAGGGCATCTACCTCATGGTGGACGAGGTGTTCCGTGAGATGTGGCCGGATCCGGAGCCAAGCGCCTGGGACGGGGCGCCCAACATCGTGGTGGTCGGCGGGCTCAGCAAGTCCTTTGGCCTGCCGGGCTTGCGCATCGGCTGGATGGTCGCCGATCCCGACTTGGTGGTCCGCGCCCGGAGGTACCGCAAGTACACCTCGCTGAATCCGGGCGCCCTCGATCAAGCTTGGGCGACCGCAGTGCTCCGGAACCGAGACCGGGTACTGGCCCGGACGAACGCCCTGGTGTGCGACGGGCTGAAAACGGCGCTTGATTGGTTCGGTCAGCATGAGGATTTCTTCACGGTCAATCCTCCGGCCGGCGGCGGGCTGATGTTCCCCCGGCTCAGGCTGGAGGTGCCGACCAGGGATTTCTGTGTCCGGCTTGTTCGGGAGACGGGCGTGCTGCTGGCGCCGGGCAGCGACTGCTACGAGACAGAGGGCCACCTGCGAATAGGCTTCGCCACCAGTGAGTTGGCCGAGGGCTTGCACCAGATCGACGAATTCCTCCGCCGATGAAGTTGCCGAAGGCGCGGGGGGTGCAAGCTTGAAGGCGCAGTTCTGGAAGGCGTACGCGGAGGGGAACTCCTACGTGATTCTGGATCATCGAGCCCCGGTGACCCGCCTCCTGCCGTGGAGTGTCGACCAACGGCAGGGCATCGGCGGCGACGGCGTGCTTCTGGTGCGGTGGCACGCGGGGGGCGCCTGGATGCGCATCTTCAACGCCGACGGGACCGAGGCGCCGATGTGCGGGAACGGGGCCCGCTGCGTCGCCGCGCTGGCCATCGCCACGGGCCGGGCGCACGACGTCGTGACCGTGTCCTGCCCTGGCGGAACGATCACGCACCGGTTGGACGCCCGTGATCCATACACGCTCACCGGGACCGTGCAGGTCGCCGCGGACCCGCTGATCGAGCGCGAGCAGGACGTATTTCACCTGGACTTGGGGACGCCGCACTGCGTCATCTTCCGCAACCTCGCTGACCTGGTGCCCGAACGCGACGGTCCGCCCTGGGAGCGTGCACGAGCCGGAGGCACCAACGTGATGTTCGCGCACGTTCGCCGCCCTGGGGAGTTGGACGTGGTGCCGTGGGAACGTGGCGTTGGTGCCACGGCGGGCTGCGCGACCGGCGCCGCCGCCGCGGCCATCGCGGCTGCGCGCATGGCGCCGGACTGGCCGGCCCGCAGCGTCGTGTTTCAGCCGGGGGGATCGGTAGAGGTGGAGTGGCGCGACCGGGATCTGACGCTCGACATCCGCGGCACCGTGCGGATCATCGCCGAGGGGACGCTGGACATCCCGGAAGGGAGCAAGATCGTTGCCGCCTCGCGCGCTTATCGTTGACAACGGAAGCCGGTCAGTACCGCTGATCGCCCGCGAGGTCAGCGGCGCAGGCTGGGCATGCACCGTGCTCCCCCTCACCGCTTTGCCCCGGGCCGGATCGGCTTGGCCTGCCACGTTCGACGCGGTGATCCTCAGCGGCACCGACCTGCCGGCTTGGGCGCCGGTCTACCACGACGAGCTAGACCTCATCCGGTCTGGCCGAGTGCCGCTGCTGGGCATTTGCGGTGGGATGCAGCTCATCGGTCGAGCATTCGGTGCCGACCTGGAAGAAGGGGCGCCAGTGATTGGCCGGACTCGCGTTAATCTCGCAGCGGGCATCCCGCTGTTTACCGGGATGCCTAGCCAGGTCGAGTTGTTCCAGCGGCACATCTACCGGCTGGCCTCACTGCCGCCGGGCTGGGAGGCGATCGCTACCTCGGCCAACTGCAAGCTTGAGGGGATCTGGGATCCGTCGTCTGGCAGCTACGGCATGCAGGCGCATCTGGAGTTTCGCGCCGAGGGACGAGCCATGCTGCGCCGGTTCCTCGCGCTCACTGGATGACGGGACCGGCTCGCCGCGCCGCCGGTCGGCCTTGCGAGAACCATTAGGGGACAAGCTCGTGGTCCTCGGGCAGGTCCTCGGGCAACAGCGTGGACAGGTCGGCCGCAGTGGGGTCCTGGAGGTCGGTGACGCGCTGAGCGTGGCGCTCGGTCATCCGCTGGAACACCTGCCGGGCGGTCCGGCCGTTTCCGAACATCTCGTCGCGCGGCAGCCGGTCCAGGAAGTCCGTCACGGCCTGGCGGGTCGGGTCGGAGAGCTCGTAGCGGTGATCGGCGGCCTGGTGCGCGATGATGGCCGCCAGATCCGGCGTGTCATAGTCGTCGAAGTTGAGGGTCCGGCTGAACCGGGAGGCCAGGCCCGGGTTGGCCGAAATGAAGCGGTGCATGTCCGCGGGATAGCCCGCGGCGATGACGACGACCTCGTCGCGGTGGTCTTCCATGAGCTTGACCAGCGTGGAGATGGCTTCCTGGCCGAAGTCGCCGCCCGTCCCGCGGGGGGCGAGAGCGTAGGCCTCGTCAATGAACAGCACCCCGCCCAGGGCGCGGCGGAACGCCGTCTGCGTCTTGGGCCCGGTGTGCCCCACGAACTCGCCGACCAGGTCGCTGCGGTCGGTCTCGACCAGGTGACCGGTGGCGAGCATGCCCAGCGCGTGCAGCAGTCGGCCGTAAAGCCGGGCCACGGTGGTCTTGCCGGTGCCCGGGTTGCCGGCGAAGATCAGATGGCGGCTCATGGGCGGCGGGGGGAGGCCTAGGTCCTCGCGCTTGCGGACCAGTTGCGCGAGGCTGACCAGTGTCGTCACGTCCCGCTTGACCCGGGCCAGGCCTACCAGCCGGTGCAGCTCGCCGAGCAGCGAGTCGAGGTCCTCGGGCGGCTCGCCGGGCGGATCCTGGGTCCCGCCTGCGGCCGCGCGTGCCCGGTCGGCCCGGGCCACCTGCCGGACGCCGCCCTGGCCGCCGTCGGCGGGCAGCAGGGAGGTGGTGACGCGGTCCGCGTCGCAGTCCTCGAACGTGGGCTCGGCGCCGTCGGCCAGCAGGACGTCCTGGCCGGTGTCGCGGAACCGGCAGCGGCGGAGTACGGGATCCGCGCCGTCGCCCACGTACAGCGCCGGATAGCCGGTCGCGGACAGCGTGCAATCCTCCAGCAACAGGCCCGCGCCGTCGCCCACGTAAACGCCGTTGCTGGCGGTGCGCGCGATCGTGCTGGCCCGGATCTCGGGGCAGGCGCCTGCCTTGATCACCACGCCGCTCCCGCCGGTCTCGGTGATCTCGCAGCCGCGGGCGATGAGCAGGCTGCCTTCGTCCGCCACGACACCGGCTGATCCGGTGGCGCGGATCCGGGTCTCCCGCAGCACCACGCCGGCGCCGGGCCCCAGCTCGATCCCGGCGCGCCCGTGGCCGGTCACCTCGCAGTCATCGATCAGGGCACGGTGATCGGCGCGCAGTGTTATCC
Organism: uncultured Actinomycetota bacterium; assembly: GCA_963769145.1. GTDB lineage: Bacteria > Actinomycetota > Actinomycetes > Streptosporangiales > Streptosporangiaceae > Chersky-822. The sequence goes on along the minus strand of CAVYKS010000003.1, from coordinate 2,145,560 downwards.
CGGTCCGCGAGTCGGTGATCTTGCAGCCGGTCAACGCCGCGTCGCCGTGCTCCTCGACCGCGACCCCGGTCATCCGGCAGCGCTCGACCGCGGTGGCCTCGGCCGTCAGCACCGCACTCCCGGTCACCAGGATCCCGTGCTCGGACGACCCGCTGATCAGGCCGCCGCGCAGCGTGGCGCTGGCGCGCTCACCGAGATGGACCGCGGTGAAGGCGGTATCGGTCAGCTCGCAGCCGTCGAGCTCAAGGCGCGACCGGCCGGCGGCGAGGACACCGTTGCCCGCGGGCCGCACGACCCTGCCGCCTGTGACGCTCAGCTCGGCGTCACCCCTGACAACCAGCCCGGTATCAGCGGCGTCGGTCACCGTGGTGGCCTCCGACCGGACGCGGCTGCGGTCACCGGCCAGAATCCCGGCCGTCCCGGTTCGCTCGATCCGGCAGCCGCGCAGCAGCACCCGGCCGCCCTCGGCCGCGACCACTCCCGCCTGCGCCGTCCCGGAGATCTCACAGGCCTCCAGGACGGTCTGCTCCGGGGCGGCCCGGCCCGCCCCCTCCCCGGTGCCGGCCCTGTCCTCGCCTGGTGCCGCTGAGGACACATGGACGCCCTCGGCCTGGCCATCGCGGATTCGGCAGCGCCGCAGCAGCGGCGTGGCCCCAGCGGTCACCCGCAGGCCCGCGCCGCCCGGGGCCGCGATGTCGCAGTCGTCGAAGACGCCTGTGGCCAGGCCGAGGGCGTGGATGCCGTCGCCGCCAGGCCCGGCGATGGTGAGCCCGCTGACGTCCGGCGCGGCCCCGGCATCGATGAGAACGCCCGGTCCGCTGATGTCGGACAGGATGCCGCCCCTGACAGTGGCGCGGCTGTCACCGGCCAGCAGGAGCCCGGCCCGGGACTGCCGGATCCGGCAGTCCCGCAGCTCGGGTGCCGCGTCGCCGGTGATCTCGACATGGCCGCCGGTCACCGTGCAGCGGTCGAGCGCGGCGGTGCCGCCGGTCATCCGCACGGCCGGGCCGCCGCCTGGCTCCGCCTCCAGGTTGAGGTCCCGGAGCGTGCCGGAGCCGGCCGCCACCGTGATGGCGGCACCGCGGGAGGCGATGACGCGCACGGTGTCCTGGCCCTTCTCCGCCAGCACGGTCACGCTGCGGTCCAGGATCAGGCTCTCGCGGTACTCACCTGGCGCGACCGATACCACGCCGCCGTCGGCCACCGCCCTGATGCCCGCGGTTATCGTCCGCTGAAGGCCCCAGCCGCGGTCGCCGACCCTGACCCACGCGTTACTCATGCCATCACCTCACCGGGCGCACGGGGATACCGGGCGCTCTGGTCCGCGGTCAGCTCCGGGAGCCGCCGCCATGCTGCCAGGTCTGCGTGTTGCTCCACTCCGCGTCGCTGTAGTTGCCCCAGCTCACGTTCATCGCATGGGAGATCTCGCCGAGCACGCCATCGGGCCCGAACAGCCCCTCCGCGGCGATGTTCCACTCCGTCTGGAGGGCCTGGTAAGTGCCGGAGGCGTTACCCTGCCAGCCGTCCGGGAGCTGGTTGAGGTAGCTAGCGAGCTGGCTGAGCTGGTCGGAGATCTCGGTGGCCTGCCCGTTGAGGTAGGAGCCCACCGATTCGAGCTCTGGCGCCACCCGGATCGGCACATTGTCTGAAACAGCCATGGAAGGCTCCTTATCTGGAAGGTTTACAGGTGAGACGACGTACCGAACGGTCGGCTAGGAACCGAAATTGGGCGGCGGAAGGTTGACTTTGACGATGTTGCCCACGTTCGTGTCCTCGGTTACGGAGTAATTTTGGGAATTGCTGTGCAGGCCAGCGGCTATCTCGGTCAGCGCGTTGTGCAGCATGGCCGCGTAGATGTTGTAGTCGGTCATCAGATTCTCGAACTGCACGTGCGCCGGGCCTCCCCAGTAATTGCTGAGGCTGCGGACGTACATGCGCAGGGCCGAGATCTTGGCTTCGATGTCGGCCGCTTGCGTGGCCACGTAGCTGCCCGCTGCCGATAGGTCGCCCGGTGTAACCCGGTAGCCGGACATCGGGCCCGCGGGGGTCATGTTCGCTGTCATTGTTCCTTTTCCTTCGGTCGAGGCGAGTGCTGTCCTGGTCATGACTCGCAGGTCAGGCTGACCGCCGAGATGGCGATGTGCGCGTAGGTCGGGGAATTGCCCGACCAGTCGATGCCGTAGCTGTCCAGCTTGACGGTGAGCGTGCCGTTGGTGATCGGCCAGTTGTGCCTGCTGGCCCACCGGCCGCGGTTGAAGATCTGGTCGACGTCGAAGGCGCCGAGCTCATGCCCCGACGTACCGGCGGAGCCGAACACCTGGTAGTCGGCCGGATGCCCGCCGACGTGCTCAAGGCTGGTGTCGGTGGGGACGTAGACGTTGATGTGGCAGATGCCGCGGACGACGGGAGCGGTGTGGAACGTCCAGAGGGCGTAATTGCCCGGGTCGTCGTAGGTGGTGCTGCCGGACATCGGCATGGCGTCGAACGAGCCGTTGCAGCCGTCAGCGTGCTGGCCGCCGGAGTTCACCGCGATGAATCCGTTGAGGCCGTCGGTCCACCGGCCATGCTCGCTGAACGTGGCCCCGCCCGCCGAGGGGCAGCCGTAGCCGGTCACCGCCGCGAATGTCTTCTTGCCGCCGGCCACGTTCGTCGGCGGGGGCGCGGGTCGGGACGGTGCCGGGGAGGGGTGGGTGCGCGCTGGCGTGCTCGGCGGCCCGCTCGCCCGGGGACTGGCGGAGGCGCTGGCCGGCTGGCCGGGCGCGGGCCAGGAGGTCACTGGCTGGCCGGGGGTCGGCTGGTTTCCCGGCGCTGGCCGGGCGCCCGGGTCCGGCCGGGCCGGCGGAGGCTGGGACGGCCGCCTGGGCGGCGGGCGGCTGGGCGTCGGCGAGGCCGGGCCCGGGGGTCGCCGGCGGCCGGCCAGCGCGGACGCGGCGACGTGATGCTCTTCGCCGGGCGGGTCAGGTAGCCCACGCCCACGACCAGGCCGCCGGCCAGCGCCGCGACCAGGACGGCGGCCAGGATCTTGGCCCCGCCTCCCGCCCGCGCCGCGCTGACCCGCCCGGCGAATGCCGAGACCAGCGCGTGCCGGTCCGGCGCGTTCTGCCTCTGCTGATCTGCCATCAGTCCACCTTCGCGATCGGGTTCCACGTCAGATGAGCGGTTCACATGTGCTGGCCGAGGTGCATGAGCATGCCGAAGACGCCGAAGACGCCGACCGCCAGCGGGACCGCCGCCATGAAGCACACCGACGCGGTAATCCGCGACCAGGCGGGTTCCCCGGCGTCGCGGTCTGGGGTGCTCATGCTCAGTGCCAGCCCGGCGGCGAGTACGGTAACCCCCAAGCCAGCGCCGATGACCGGGGCGGCCCAGGCCGGGACGCCGAGGAGGCGCCCGGTGGCGAACAGCAGCACGCTGAGCAGGCCGGCCAGCCCGGCCGTCACGGCCGGCACGGCCTCGGCTACGAACGAGCACGCGGTGGTGTGCAGGAGTACGGCTACCGACAGGGAAGCGGCCAGGGCGATCGCGAACGGGCTCGGCGAGTGCCCCAGCAGCACCACCGTGACGGCCAGCGCGGCGCAAGCCAGGATGTTCCCGGCGGCCAGCAGGCGCCGGGCCTGAACGACCGTCACTCCCGGGTGATCCCGCCCGGTCATCAGGGCCCAGGCCGCGGCGAGGCGGCCCGCCGCGCGAGGCGCGAGGATCACCGCGACGTAGCTGATCAGGGCCACGACGGCGGATGACCCGGCCAGCCCGGCGTGCAGCAGAGCCAGGGTCATGGCCACCGCGGCCGCGGGCCCCGCCGCCGCAGTCGCCGCGAACGTCGCCACCGACGGCGCGGCCAGCAGGCCGACCAGCGCCCCGGCCAGGACGCCGGCCGCCAGCCCGGCGACGGCCGGGCCAGGCTGCCCGCCGGTCCGGGAGAAGCCGATGAACCACCCGGCCGCGCCCAGGCACGGCAGCGCGCCGAGCGCCAGCACGGCGCGGACGGCGGCCGGGATCCCCAGCCGGCTGCCTCGCGCTACCCAGGCGGTCACCGCCAGCATCAGCCCGGTTCCCGCCGCCAGCGGCCCGGCGCTCACCCGGGTGCCGGTGAACAGCAGCGCAGTCACCACGGCCACCAGCCAGGCCGTGCCCGCGATCAGGATGGCGGCGGTCCGGGCCCGGGCGTTCCACGACGGGCCGCCGGCCCGTCCGGCGGCGTCGGCGACGACCTCGCTGACCTCGAACACGCCGGGCTCGTCGTATTCGCCCGCGGTCCGGTCCCGCAGGTAAAGCACCTGCCCGTCCGCGATCCCGCAGTCGGCCAGCGACGCGGTCGGCGGCAGCGTCCCCCGCTCCGGGGAGGACAGCGACCACGCCGACGGCATGACGTCGCTGTCCTGTTCGCCGCACAGCACGGCCAGGCTGGCCGCGTACTCCCCGATGGGAGCGCGCGCGGGTACGGCCACGTCGACCCGTTTCGCCGCGCCGGCCACAGTGACCCGGCAATTCGTCTCAGCCATTGAACTCTCCGTTATCCTGCGCCTTGGCCCGCCGTTGGCTGTTGCTCCTTAACCTTTGCCGGGCCCGGATGAGGCGCCAAGATCCCTGTTGCGGGACGCGGTGCGACCGCCGGGGGGAATCCCTGGACCGGGACATGACGGCCGACTCGCCGGCGTAGCCGCCGCCGCCCGGCAAGAGCCTTATGTCGTACATGCCGACGTGGCAGCATAAGGGGCAGCGGGCCACGGTTTCCGCATCGTCGCGACCAGGGGCGGGAGCGAGGACGGTGGGCGCCGCGACGCGTTCCGTTCGTCGCCGGAGGGATCAGCATGGCCGCAGAGATCGACATGGCGATGTGGGAGCCGGAGCATACCGCTGACCCCTACCCGTTCCTCGCGCGGCTGCGGGAGAAGTCGCCTGCCTGCCGGGTGGTGATCGACGGGCTCCCAGCGTGGCTGATCACCACCCATGAGCAGGCGCGCGCGGCGCTGGCCGACCCGCGGCTGAGCGTCAATCCGGAACTGGCCAGCGCTGCGGCTCGCACCGTGCCGTGGGTGGCGGCGATCACATCGCCGGGCATAACCCGCCACCTGCTGCGCACCGACCCGCCCGATCACACCCGGCTGCGGCTGCTGGTCTCCCGGGCGTTCACGCCGCGCCGGGTGGAAGCGATGCGGCCGCGGATTCAGCGGATCGCCGATGACCTCATCAAGGCCTTCCTCCCGCGCGGCCGGGCCGATCTCGTCGCCGAGTTCGCCCAGCCGCTGCCGATGACGGTCATCGCCGAGATGCTCGGGGTACCAGCCGCTGACCAGGCCGAGTTCGCCCGGCTGACCAACATCTACGCCGGAGTGGACGAAGGCGACGCCACCCGGGTCCCGCAGGCCCTGGCCGACCTACGTGCCCGCCTGTCGGCGCTGATCGAGGACAAGCAACGCCTCGCGCCCGGCGACGCGGAAGGCGGGGATCTGCTGGACGGGCTTATCGCCGCCAGGGACGAGGGCGGGCGGCTGGACGACGCCGAACTGCTCGCGATGGCGTTCCTCCTGCTGGCCGCGGGCTACGAGACGACCGTCAGCCTGATCGGCAACGGCGTGCTGGCGCTGCTGCGCCACCCCGGGCAGATGGCCGCGCTGCGTGCTGACCCGCGGCTGGCCGGCCCGGCGGTCGAGGAGTTCCTGCGCTACGACGGCCCGGTGAAGATGAGCGCCGCGATCAGGTTCGCCACCGAGGATCTGCCGGTCGGCGGCGTGGTCATCCCGACCGGCGATCCGGTGCTGATCTCCTACGCCGCGGCCGACCGGGATCCGGCGCAGTTCAGCGGCCCCGACCGGCTGGACATCTGGCGTGCGGGTGGCGCCGGCCATCTGGCGTTCAGCCACGGTCCGCACTACTGCCTGGGCGCGCCGCTGGCCCGGGCCGAAGGACAGATCGCCATCGCCACGCTGCTGAGCCGCTGCGGTGACCTGGCGCTGGCCGCTGAGCCCGCCGGGCTGGCCTGGCGGCACAGCCGCCGGGTGCGCGGCCTGCGCCACCTGCCGGTGACGTTCGCGGCGGCGGCGGGCGGACAGGCGGCCCCGCCGGGGTTAGGGTCGGTGACGTGACGGAACGTGCTGGTCCGAGCCGGTTCGTGGGACGTGCCGCCGAGCTCGCGGTGCTGCGGGGGCTGGTGACCAGCGTGGCCGAAGGCCACGGCCGGGCCGCGTGGCTGGAGGGCGAGCCGGGGATCGGCAAGTCGGCGCTGGTCAGCGAAGCCCTGTCGGGGGCGGGCGAGCTGGCCTGCGCGGTGTTCACCGGGCTGGCCGACGAACTCCGGGGACGGTTCCCGCTGGCGGTGATGCTGGAAGGCCTGGAGGCCGGGGGCGGGCTGGCCGCCAGGGAGCGCGCGGAGATCACCGGGCTGCTCCGCGGGGAGGGCCTGGCCGGGGTGGTGCCGGCCGGAGACGCGGTGGCGATCGCGGCGGAGCGGGTGCTGGGGCTGGTGGACCGGCTGTGCGCGGTATCCCCGGTGGTGCTGGTGCTGGACGACCTGCAGTGGGCGGACGAGGTCAGCGTGTCGGTGTGGCACCGGCTGGCGGGCGGGGTTGGGCAGATCCCGCTGCTGGTCGTCGGCGTGGCCCGCCCGGTGCCGCGGTCGCCGGGGCTGGCGGTGGCGCGGCGCGGGGTCATGCAGCGCGGCGGGGTGGTGCTGGCGCTGCGGCCGTTGCCGGATCATGAGGTGACGGCGCTGGTGGAGGGACTGGTCGGCGCGCCGCCGGGGCCGCGGCTGGCGGCGCAGGCGGCCCGGGCGGGCGGCAACCCGCTATACGTCCGAGAGCTGACCGACGCGCTGCTGCGGGAGGACCGGGTGCGCCTGCACGGGGACGTGGCGGAGATAACAGGCGAGCCGGGCCGGAGGACGGTGTCGCTGGCCGAGGCGATCCAGGACCGGCTGGGGTTCGTGTCCGCGGAAACGCTGCAGGTGCTGCGGGCGGCGGCGCTGCTGGGGGCGCGGTTCACCGTGCGGGACCTGACCGTGGTGGCCAGGCGCGGCGCGCGGGAATTGGCGGGGGAGGTAGCTGAGGCGATTGCGGCGGGAGTCCTGGTGGAGTCGGGCCGGGACCTGGTGTTCCGGCACGGCCTGATCCAGCAGGCGCTGGCGGATGGGATGCCTGCCGGGCTGCGGGCGGAACTGCACCACGACGCCGCGCGGGCACTGGCCGATGCCGGGGCACCGGCCGAGCGGGTGGTCGCCCAGTTGCTGGCGGCGAGCAGCCAGGCCGGCGAGCAGTCCGCGGGCGAGGTGGATGACTGGGCGGTGGACTGGCTTGCGGGACACGCCGCAGCGCTGGTCCACCGGGCGCCGCGGGCCGCGGCAGAGCTGCTGGAGCGCGTGGTGGCCGGGGCCGCGGCGGGTGATGAGCGCGCTGAGGTGCTCACCGAGCACCTGGCGTGGGTGCAGCTCCTGCTGGCCCGGTACGAGCAGGTCGAGCCGGCCGCCCGCGGGCTGCTGGCCGGGAGCGGCGACCCGGAGCGGCGTGGCCGGATGGCCTGGGCACTGGCGTTAATGCTGTCGCGGACCGGTCGGTCGGAGGAGGCGCTGGCCGTGGCCGACCAGGCGCTGCGGGACGCGGCCCTGCCGGACGTATGGCCGACCCGGCTGCGGTCGATGCGCGCCGTAGTGCTGGCGAACGCCGTCCGGTTCGGCGAGGCGGACGCGACCGCGGCCAGCGCGCTGACGGAAGCCCAGCGGGCGGGTGACCGCTTCGCGGCCGGCTACTGCCTGCATGTCCGCTCGCTGGCCCGCTTTTCTCGCGGCGATATCGTTGGCGGCCTCGAGTTCGCACAGCAGGCGCTGGCGGTGATCGGTGACGATCCTGAGACCAGCGACCTGCGGCTGGTGCTGCTGGTCAACCGGCTGAGCGCGGTGTCGAATCTGGACCGGGGAGCGGACGCCGAGATGCGCCAGCTTCTCGCCGCGGCCGAGCAGGCCGGCACGGCGCACGTCGGCACGGCTCACTGCGTAGTCGCTGAAATCCTCTACGAGACGGGGCACTGGGATGACGCGCTGGCCGAGCTGGAGGTCCTGCTCCAGCCCGGTGCCGATGTCGAGACGCCCCTGCAGGTGGCGGTCCGCGGGCTCGCCGCGATGATCGCCATACACCGTGACGACCGTGCCAGCGTCGCCACCCACCTGCGGGCCGCCGACCGCCTGCCGGACCTGCCCGGCGGCTGGCGTTACGACTCTGTCCTGCTTCGGGTCAGGGCCATGGCCGCCGAGCGGGACGGGCGGCCCGGCGAGGCCATGGCCCTTTTCGCGGAAGGCCTTTCCGGGGACTACTTCTCGGATCACGACGACTTGGATGGCCTGGCGGATGTCGCCCGCTGGGCCCTCGCTGCCGGCGACGAAGCGGCCGCCGAGGCGGCCGCCGTCCGGTGTGAAGAGAGAGCGTCTCGCTTCGGCATCGGCGTGGCGGTGGCGGCGGCGCGGCGGTGCCGCGGGCTGGCGGACGGGGATCCGGGGCCGCTGGAGGAGGCGGTGGCGTATTACCGGGGGGTGACCCGGCCGCTGGGGCTGGCGGAGGCGCTGGAGGACCTGGCGGCGGTGCGAGCGGCGAGCGCGGATCTGGAGGGGGCACGGGCAGCGCTGGGAGAGGCGGCGGAGCTCTATGCCAGGCTGGGGGCGGAGTGGGATGTGCTGCGGGCGGACGTGCGGTTGCGGGCGTTCGGGGTGCGGCGGCGGCGGAGGGGAGCGCGCCGTCCGGCGACTGGGTGGGCAGCGCTGACGCCGACCGAGACCAAGGTCGCCTACCTGGTCGGGGAAGGACTGTCCAACCCGGAGATCGGGGAGCGGCTGTTCTTGTCCCGGTACACCGTGCAGGTACACGTGTCGAGGATCCTGGCCAAGCTGGGAGTCCGCTCCCGGGTGGAGGTGGCCGGGCAGGTGGCGCGGCACGCGCCGGGACCGGGGGGGCAGGAGGCATCCGCCCGGTCCACCGCGTGACCGCGGTCGCCTTAAAAGGTAGTTGCCTTTACGGCGGTGGCCCCTAAAAGGTAACTGTGCCAGCGGCCCGGGACCGTCCGGATATACCCCAGATGAGTAATACAGGCCGTGGCGCCCCGGGGCGAGGGTTGACCCATGAGCAACCCCACAATATCTGTCCCCTCAGGGCCCGAGCGGAAGCTGCGGCTGGCCGGCTCCGCCCCGCTGATCGAGCGGCTGGTGGCCCGGCATGGCCGGGCGCTGTCTTGGTTCCTGATCCAGCTCACCAACGGTGACCGGCACCGCGCGGAAGACATCTACCAGGAAACGCTGTTGCGGGCGTGGCGGCATCCCGAGGACTGCCAGCGATGCATCTCGGCGGGCCCGCAGTGGCTGATTACCATCGCCCGGCGAGTCTCGATCGACCAGTTGCGGGCCGCCGCGATCCGGCCCGCGCTCATCAGCGACGAACGCCACCTGGGAGCGGCCGCCGACCCGGTAGACCAGGTTGGCCGGGTGCTGCTGGCCGCGGAGGTCCGGACGGCGATCGCGGCGCTGAGCGCACCGCACCAAGAGGTGCTGCGGCAGGTATACCTCGAGGACCGGGCGCTCGCCGAGGTGGCCGCCCGGCTGGGCGTCCCGGTCGGCACGGTCAAGTCGCGCACCTATTACGCGTTGCGCGCGCTCAAGGACACCCTGGCCGCCCGTGGCCTGGATCACTCCCTGGCGCTGTGCGCATGAGCGGGCCCGCCGCCATGACTGCCGGCGACGGCCCGCCGCCCGGGCCGCCGGCCGCCATGACCACGACTGTGACCATCGGCACGACTACTGTCGCGGTCGTCGCCGCTAGCTGGCTGACCCGGATCGGCGTCGCCCAGGTGCTCGGCCGCACCCCCCGGCTGCGGGTGACCGCGACGGTGGCCACGCCGGATGAGCTCGCCCCGCCCGGCCCGGGTCCTGACCTGATCATCTGGGACCAGGCCAGCCATCCCGCCGAGGATCCGGCCCGGGTCATCGCTGTGCTGGCCGGTCAGGCTCCGGTACTGGTGATCACCGGTCCAGGCCCGGCCGACGGGCTGCTGGCCCTGCTCCTGGCCGGCGCCTGCGGCCTGATCACCGGCCACAGCAGCGACACCGAGTTCCTCTCGGCGGTCGAGGCCACCGCACGCGGCGCCGTCTACCTGGCCGCTGGTCTCGCCGGCCAGCTCGGCAGCGAGCTCAGCAGGCAGCGGCAGGCCTGCGGCGGCCCGCTGTCCCGCCGCGAGATCGAGACGTTGCGGCTGATCGCCGACGGCTACACCCACCGCCAGGCCGCCCGCAAACTCGGGCTCACCGAAGAGACCGTCAACACCTACGTGAAACGCATCCGGGGCAAGCTCAGCGCCGGGAACAAGGCCGAGCTCACCCGCAAGGCCATCGACCTCGGCTACATCACCACCGCCCGGCAGCAGGCGAGCCCGCCCGAGTCCGGGCTCGCCGGGGGCCAGCCCTTCAGGAGGCCCGCGTGAGCCAGCCCCGCCTGAGCGCTCGCATCCGCACGACGCTGCTCGCCGCCGTCCTGGCGCTGGTCACCGCCGCCGTTGGCGGGTGCGGCCTGTTCACCGCTCCGACGAGCGCCCAGCCGCAGGCCGCCAGCGTCGCGCCCGCGCCACCTCGGCCGACGGTCCCGGCGGCCCGCCTGGCCGGTGGCTATTTCGGGGCGCTGGCTGGTTACGGATGCCCTCAGCGCCCGCAGGCGCGTTTCCGCGAAGCGGGATGGTACGCCGACGGAATCAACGGCTTCCTCGGCGTGTCCGCGGGCGGCTGGGACCACCAGGGATGCGACGGCAGGTTCGGCGCGATGCCGATGTCGGGCAGCGCGATCCGGCCTGACCCGGGCAACTACGCCATGTGGACCTTCCGCACCGCGCCGGTCACGGCGGGTACCTGCCAGATCGCGGTGTACGTGCCGGCGGACCCTTCCGTTGAGCACGTCGGCGGCGACCCGGCTCGGTACCAGGTCTACGACTCCGCGACCGCGTCAGGCCCTGCGGCCGGCTCCTTCACGATCGGCGAACTCGCCCGTCGCGGCCAGTGGGTCAGCGGCGGCTCCTACCGCCTGACCAGGGGCGTCCTGGCCGTCAAGCTCATCAGCTCGGGCCTGGACTGGCATGGCAACGTGGTCACCCACGCACACCTTCCCGTCACCCAGGTCATGGTCTTCTGCAACCGATAAGGAAGATGTCATGAGAGTAAATTCGAAGGGGGTCATCTGCTCGGCGGCCTTGGCCGGGCTGGCACTGGTCACAGCGTTCTGGGCCCCGTTCGCCCCGGCAGGCGCGAGCAGCACGGGCAATTTTCTGGTGACGCTCTACGGCTGGCCGGACAATTCACCGCCCGGCGGTGACATCGCCTACCCGGTCCTCCACCACAGGGCGGGCGGCACGGGCAGCTACGCCGACCCGATCACGTTCGCGACCGACCGGTCGGAGCTGCCGCGCGGCACCAAGGTCTACGTGCCCTTCCTGCACCGTTACTTCATCATGGAAGACGACTGCGCGGAATGCGACGCGGACTGGGCCGGACACGGCCCGGACGGCGGTCCTCGCCTGCACCACATCGACTTGTGGGCCGGCGGCGAAGGCGCGCGGCACAGCCACGACGTGATCAGTTGCGAGGACAAGCTCACCCGGAGCTCCACGTCGGTGATCACCGATCCGCCCGCCACCGAGCCGGTGGATACCACTCCCTTGTTCAGCTCCGGCCGGGAGGCCTGCTACGACCCTGGCAGCTTCCACCCGTCCGCGCCGACGACCACCCGGCGGTCACCGTCTCCGGCGGCCTCACCCGCTGCCGCGCCGCACAAGACGAAGCCGAGCTTCGCCGCCGTGACCGGCTCCGGCTGCCGGCGGGACAGCAAGGCGAGGTTCACCGAACACGGCCGCAGCGGCGTCATCAACGTGCGGTCCGGCGGGCTGCGTGCCGACGGCTGCGACGGCTCCTTCGACGCCATGCCGGTGTCCGGCAGTACCACGTACGACAATCCCGGCACGTATGCCACCTGGACGTTCCATACCGCCCCTATCACCCGCGGCGTCTGCCATATCAATCTCTACGTTCCGGACGACGCCAGCACCGAGCATGTCGGCGGCCACCCGGCCATCTATGAGGTGTTCGGCGCCGCCAGCACGTCAGGGCCCGAGCTGGGCACCTTCGACGTCGATCAGATCTTCAACCACGGCCACTGGGTCAGCAGGCACAACTGGCGGATCACCAGCGGCACCCTTACCGTCAAGCTGGACAACCGCGGCACCGGCTCCTCAGGCAGCAGCCGCGCCTCCGCGCACATCGCGATGTCTGCGGTCCGCGTCACGTGCACAACATGACACGGTTATCCGCCGGCCTTCGGCCCGTGCCGCCCGCCGCCCGCCGCCCGCCGCCCGTCCCGGCCCGGTTCGCTTCGCTAGCCATCGGCGTTCTTTACGCCTGACCCTCGGTGGTGGCGACCTGGATCAGGACGGGCGGCTGGCGGCGGCGGACGAGCACGCCGCGGCCGGGCGGACGCTGGGCAGCACGCTCGGTGTCGAGCAGAATGCCCTCGCGGGAGTCGCCAGAGAGGATCAGGCCCGTGGTTCCCAGGTCGCGGACCCGGTTCAGCAGCGGGTCGGAGGTCAGCGCGCGGGACATGCCGGCCACGCGGCGGGCCAGGATGACGTGCAGGCCGACTTCCCTGGCCTGCGGGATGTAGTCGATGAGCGGGGCCAGCGGCGCCGCCTGGCCGGTGGCCGCCAGATCGTAGTCGTCGGCGACGAGGTACAGTTCCGGGCCGCTCCACCAGGCGCGGGCCCGGAGCTCGCTGGCCGACAGCCCGGGCGGAGGCATCCGCTCGGCCAGCTTGGCCGCGAGCTGGGTGGCGTACTCGCGGGCGGCTGACGCGTCTCCCGCGTAGGCGCCGACGTAGCCCCCGGGGACGATGTCGACCAGGCTGCGCCGGTAGTCAACGAGCATGAACCGGATCTCATCGGCTCCGTGCCGCGCAGCCAGGCCCTGGACGAGGGTGCGCAGGAACACCGTCTTGCCGGACCCGGCGTCGCCGAGTACGAGCAGGTGCGGGTCGTCCTCGGTGAGGTCGAGGCTGACCGGGCCGAGGTCGATGTCGCCCAGGCCGATCGGGACGGCGGCGGAGCGGGCTCCGGAGGCGGCTGGTTCGCCACCGGCCAGGCTGGCGGCCTGAACCAGGTCCGGGAGCAGCCGGATGGGCGGCGCGGCGGCCCCCGTCCAGGACGCCGCGATCTTGGTGATGGTCTCGTCCTGCGACTCCCCGATGTTCTCCATCGTCTCCAGGCCGTCCAGACGGGGCGCGAGGGCGTGGAACAGCAGGCCGGGAGGAGCGATGCCGCGGCCCGCGGGGCAGGCGGCGAGCTGGCGGGCGAGCTGCCGGTTCACCTCCGACTCGGTGGGGTCGTTCAGCCGCAGTTCCAGCCGGGCGCCGATGCCGTCGCGCAGGTTCATCCGGATGTCGGCCCACCGGTTGGCGGTCAGGATCAGGTGCACGCCGGCGCCGAGGCCGCGGAAGGCGATCTCGGTCACGGCCGCGTCGGCGCCCTCGAGGTCGGCCCGGACCGCCCCCCAGTTGTCGATGATGACGAACACGTCGGCGGCGCGCGTGCCGGCCGGGAGCCGCCCGAGCCGGCCAGCGCGCGGAAGGCCGCGGGGGAGTCGATGGCAAGGTCGGCGAGCAGCTGCTCGCGGGCGGTGATCAGCCGCAGCATCTCGCTCAGCAGCGGCCGGCCGTGTGCGGGTCGCGGCGGCCAGCCACCGCCCCCACGTGCGGCGCCGCAGCCAGCGGCGCGAGCGTTCCGCCGCCGTAGTCGACGCAGTAGAACTGCATCTCATCGGGGGTGTGGGTGAGCATGGCCGAGAGCATCAGCGTGCGGAGCAGGCTGCTCTTGCCGGTCTGCGGCGCGCCGGTCATCGCGAGGTTGCCATGCTTGAGCGCGAAGTCCAGGGTTAGCGGCTCCTGCCGCTGCTGGAACGGCAGGTCTATGAGGCCGACAGGGAAGGACAGATGCCCGCGCCGGGGCCACATCGCGGCCTGCCAGCCCCGGCCCGGCTGCTCGGCGAGCGGGCCGAGCAGCGCGTCCAGGGTGATCACGGGTGGCAGCGGCGGCAGCCAGACCTGGTGCACGGCCTCGCCGAACCGGCGTAGCTGCTCGACCGCGACCTGCATCGCGGTGGGGCCGGTGTGCACCGGGCGGGGCCGCCGGGGCTCCTGGCGGTCGCTCGGCAGCGCAGGTGGCGCGGCCCGCAGCCCGAACGGCATTACCGTGGCACCGGCGGCTTCCGGGTGACCGTCGCCGCCGGGGTCGCGGTAGGGACCGGACATGTGAGCTACGCGGAAGCGGCGGTAGTCGGACTCGCTGACCTTGAGGTAGGCGGACCCGGGGAGGGGGGGCAACTGGTAGGCGTCGGGGGTGCCGATGACGGCACGGCTTTCGGCGGCGCTGAACGTACGCAGGCAGATGCGGTAGGACAGGTGGGACTCCAGGCCGCGGAGCCGGCCCTCGTCCAGCCGCTGGGTGGCCAGCAGCAGGTGCATGCCGAGCGACCGGCCGACGCGGCCAATCTGGACGAACAGGTCGATGAAGTCGCTGCGCTGGGACAGCAGCTCGCCGAACTCGTCCACCACGATCAGCAGGTAGGGGAGCGGCTGGAGGGGCTTTCCCGCGGTGTCGGTGCCGCCGGCCGCCCGGCGGGCGTGGTAATTGAGCAGCGAGTCGGCGTTACCGGCGTCGCGGAGCAGCTTCTGGCGGCGCTGTTGCTCGCCGTGCAGGGCGGCCCGGACTCGGTCGACCAGGGACAGGTCGTCGGCCAGGTTAGTGATCAGGCCGGCCACGTGCGGCAGCTCGGTGACCCCGGCGAAGGTGGCCCCGCCCTTGAAGTCGACAAGGACCAGGCTCAGCAGCTCAGGAGAGTGGGTCATGGTCAGCCCGGTGACCAGGGTGCGCAGCAGCTCGCTCTTCCCGGATCCGGTCGCGCCGACGATCAGGCCGTGCGGTCCCATGCCGCCCTGCGCGGATTCCTTCAGGTCCAGTTCGACTGGCTCGCCGTCGGCGTCCCGGCCGATGGGCAGCCGCAGCACGCGTTCGTCGTCGGCGCTGCGCCAGGAGCCGACCGGGTTGACGGTGGCCAGGTCGGTGACGCCCAGCATGTCCGGCAGGCTGATGGTGCTGACCAGCAGCCGGTCCGGTTCTTGCGACAGCCGCAACGGCGCCAGTGCCCGCGCGGTCAGCTCGGCGAGGGCTGGATCGGCCTGGTCCGCGACGGCGTCGGCAGCCGTGCCGCGCAGCTCGGGCCGGGGCCCTTCCAGGGACAGCGAGCCGTCGTCGCCTACCCGCGCGCGCAGCTGAGTGCGGGTCGGCTCGGCGGCCTCTGTGGTGACCAGGCACACCATCGTGATGCCGGACTGCGGCCCGGCCGCCTCCAGCAGTCCGGTCAGCACCGGCGACTGAGCCCACGCTGCGGCCGGGTCATAGGAATCCACGATCATCAGCAGCCGCCGGCGCACCGGAAGCTGCTGCCCGGCCAGCCTGATCTGCCCCGGCCGGGCCGGCTGGGCCGAGCGCTGCTGGCCGGCCCGCTCCAGCTCGGCCTCGAGGGCGTCCGCCAGCCCGTCGATGCCGCCAGCGACCAGCGGCGGCAGCCCGGCTCCGGCCGGATCCGCGGGCCCTGCGGCGGACGGGTCCTGGCGGGTGTGCGGCAGCCATTTCGCCCACTCCCACCCCGGGTCATCTGCCGTGCACACGACCACCGCGACGTCATCGGGCGCGTGCAGCACCGCGACCTGCATCAGCATCGCCCGGGCCAGGGCCCGGGCCCGGGCGGGCGGGCCGAGCACGCTGACCACGCCGGCGTTCCCCAGGTCAGCCCAGGCGGGCTGGCACCCGACCAGGCCGTGCTGGGTGGTCAGCCGCCGCACGGTGGCGAGCACCTGGGTGTCATACTCGGCCAGCGGGTCAGAGTGGCCGGACACGCCGATCGGGGTAGCCAGCTTGTCCCGTCCCAGGCCCAGCCGCACCTGGAGAAAGTCCGGGTTGGCCGCGCGGCGCTCCCACACTCGCCGCCTGCGGCCCGCGATCGCCCACAGCCGCTCCGGCGACGGATGCGCCCACGCCGCGGCGAACCGCTGCCGCGCGGCGACATCCCGCGCGGCCTGCCGCACCCCGGCCAGGTATTCCAGGTAGCGGGCGCGCTGGACGGCCTTGTTTTTCCTGGTGCCCTTGCGCATCTGGTGGCGCATGACGAGGCCGGCGGCGATCGAGCCGACCACGAACATGACCCCGATCGCGATCAGCAGCGGCTTGCCGTAACTGATCATGTAACCGGCCATCATCACGCTGCTCATCACAGGCATGGCCAGCGTCATCGCCGACGACCCGGAGGCGGGCCGCGGCTCCTGCGGCACCGCGGGCAGCGTCACCCGCTCGTCTGGGATGGCCGGCGGGAGGGCACGGACCGGGCGATGGAACGCGACTCCGCTCATGAAACGGCAGGCTAAACGGTCGTGACCAGCGGAACCAGGACCCACTAGCGGGACGCCCCGGCCGGGGCCTGCGGAGGTGCCGGAAGAGGGACTCCCGTCGTCCCCTGGACCGTTCCCGGATCCGCGCCGGGAGCGTGCGGACACGGGGACCGGCCCGGGATTAGGGTCGGTGGCGTGGCGGAGCGTGCCGAGTCCGGGGCATTCGTGGGGCGCATGGCGGAGCTAGGGGTACTGCGCGGGCTGGTGGCCGGGGTGGCCGAGGGCCGCGGCGGGGTGGCGTGGGTGGAGGGTGAGCCGGGGATCGGGAAGTCTGCACTGGTGGCAGAAGCGCTGTCGGGGGCGGCGGGCCTGGGGTGCGCGGTGTTCCTGGCGCCGGCGGACCCGTTGCGCGGGCGGTTTCCGCTGGGAGTGATGCTGGACTGCCTGGGTGTGGAGGGCGGGCCGGACGAGGGCGAGCGAGGAAAGATCGTCGGCCTGCTGCGGGGAGAGGGCATGGGCGGCGTGGTGCCCGCCGGGGACGCGGTGGCCGCCGCGGCGGAGCGGGTGCTGGCGCTGGTGGACGGGTTGTGCGCGGTGTGCCCGGTGGTGCTGGTGATCGATGACCTTCAGTGGGCCGACGAGGCGAGCGTCTCGGTGTGGCACCGGCTGGCAGGCGGGGCCGATCAGGTTCCGCTGCTGGTCATGGGCACCTCGCGGCCAGTGCCGCGACCGGCCGGGCTGGCAGTGGCGCGGCGCGCCGTGGCCGAGCGGGGCGGGCTGGTGATGTCGCTGCGGCCGTTGCCGGCAGCCGAGGTGACGGCGCTGGTGGGCGGGCTGGTCGGGAGTCGTCCGGGCCCGGGCCTGCTAGCGCAGGCGGAACGAGCGGGAGGCAACCCGCTGTACCTGCGGGAGCTGACCGACGCGCTGCTGCGGGAGGACCGGGTGCGGGTCAGTGGCGGGCTGGCGGAGGTGACCGACGGTGCGGCTCGCGCCGGAAGCAGCGGCCCGGTGTCGCTGGCGGCGGCTATCGAGGACCGGCTGGGATTCCTGTCCGGCCGGACCCTGGACGTGCTGCGGGTGGCGGCACTGCTCGGCGGGCGGTTCTCGGTGCGGGATCTGAGGATCGTGCAGGGGAGCGGGGCCTGGGAGCTGGCCGAGGTGGTGGGCGAGGCGCTGGCGGCGGGAGTGCTGGTGGAGTGGGGTCAGGATCTGGCGTTCCGGCACGGCCTGATCCAGCAGGCGCTGGCAGAGGGGATGCCCGCCGGGCTGCGGGCGGAGCTGCACCGGGACGCGGCCCGGGTACTCGCCGATGCGGGGGTGGCCGCGGAGCGGGTGGCCGCTCAACTCCTGGCGGCCGGGGGCGATCTGGATGACTGGATGGTGGACTGGCTGGCCGGTCACGCGGCGGCGCTGGTGCACCGGGCACCGCGGGGTGCCGCCGAACTGCTGGAGCGGGCAGTCTCGGGTGCCGCGGCCGGGGATGAGCGCGGTCAGGTGCTGGAGGAGCACCTGGCCGGCGTGCTGTTCCTGCTCGGCCGATTCGAACAGGCGGAGGCGGCCGCGCGCGGGTTGCTGGCTCGGACACGCGATCCGGAGCGGCGGGCCCGGATTGCCTGGACCCTGGCCCACACCCTGCTGCGCACCACCCGGCCGGCGGAGGCGCTCGCCGTGACCGGCCAGGCGCTGACGGAAGCGCCCAGGCCGGACGTGTGGCGGGCGCGACTGCGGTCACTGCATGCCCTGGCGCTGGCGGGCGCGGGTCGCTTCACCGAGGCGGACGCGGCAGCGGCGGAGGCGCTGGCGGACGCTGAGCGGGCCGGCGACCGGTTCGCCGCAGGTTACGCCCTGCACGTCTGGACTCTTACTCGTTTTTCCGGCGGCGACGACGCTGGCGGACTGGAGATCGTGGAGCGGGCGCTGACGGTGATCGGTGACGACCCGGAGACCACGGACCTCCGGCTGCTGCTGCTGACCAACCGGCTGGGCACGCTGGAGCTCCTGGACCGCGAAGCCGGCGCGCAGGCGCGCCAGTTGCTGGCCCTCGCCGAGCAGACCAGCACGGCGCGCATCGGCACGGTCCGGTGGAGCGTAGCGGAGTACCTGTTCGGGACCGGCCGCTGGGACGACGCGATGGCCGAGCTGGAGGTCCTGTTCCAGCCGGGCGCCGATGTCGAGGCGGACGTCCTGACCGGCGCCCGCGGAAGCGCGGCGCTGATCGCCGCGCACCGCGATGACCGGGCCGGCGCCGCCGCGCACCTGGCCGCCGCCAGCCTGCTCCCGGACCCGGCCGGGCATCACCGGGTGTACGGCTGGTACCTGCTGCGGGCGAAGGCCACGCTCGCGGAGCGGGAGGGGCGGCCGGGCGAGGCGGCCTCCCTGCTTCAGGCGGCGCTCGCAGACGGAGGGAGCATGGGCGAGATGCTGCCGTGGCTGCCGGATCTGGTTCGCTGCGCGCTGGCCTCCGGCGACCTGGGGGCGGCTGGGACGGTTGCCGCCAGGTGCGAGGCGGAGGTCGCGCGGCACGGCGGGCCGGGCCTGGCGGTAGCGGCGGCACGGCGGTGCCGGGGGCTGGTCGAGGGGGATGCCGGGCCGCTGGAGGAGGCAGTGGCGTATTACCGGTCGGTAACCCGGCCGCTGGGGCTGGGGCAGGCGCTGGAGGATCTGGCGGTGGTTCGGGCGGCGGGCGGGGATCTAGCGGGGGCGCGGGCGGCGCTGGGGGAGGCGGCGGGCGTGTATGCGGAGCTGGGGGCGGAATGGGATGCGCTGCGGGCTGATGCGCGGTTGCGGCCGTACGGGGTGCGGCGGCGGCGGGCGGGGGCGCGGCGCCCGGCGTCGGGGTGGGCGGCGCTGACGCCGACGGAAGGGAAGGTGGCGTACCTGGTGGGGGAGGGGCTGTCGAATCCGGAGATCGGGGCGCGGCTGTTCCTGTCCCGGTACACGGTGCAGGTGCACGTGTCGAGGATCCTGGCCAAGCTGGGAGTTCGTTCCCGGGTGGAGGTGGCCGGGCAGGTGGCCCGCCACGCGCCGGAGCCCGGAGGCCCGGAGGCGGCCGCCCGGTCAACCGCCTGACCACGGCCGCCCGGTCGGCCCGCGCCTAGCTGCCAGTCGGCGGCGTCACCGGCGGGACCGAGGAGTTCTTGTCCGCGGCGGTATACGCCTGGCCGGCCTTGTCCAGCAGCGCGATATATACCCCCACGGACTCGGTCGCGTCCGCGATCATCCGCAGCACGCGCGTCATCACTGGATTGATCTGCGCGGCGAACTGCTGCGCCGCCTGCTGCAACCCGGTGTCGGCCTGGGTCTGCGTGGTCGTCCAGGCCGTTCCGTGGCCATAAGTAGCAACCGCGTGCACGGTCACGCTGGTGTAGGTGGCCTGCTGGCCGAAGATCGTGCCCCCGGCGATGTCGGACTGGACCTGCTGGTCCAGCGCGTTGTACGCGTCGACGACCCGTGACGCCGAGGACAGCAGCCCCGACTCGGCGGCCTGCATCGTGGCCAGGTTGACCAGCATGGGGGATGCGTTGGTGACCGGCGGAGGACCGGCCGCCGCCGTGCCGGTGTTGCCGGTGTAGGCCGGGGGCGGGCCCCACAGGATCGTCAGCGTCGGGTCGGACGCGGCCCCCGCCGGCGGGGTTGACGGGGTTGCCGAGGAATCGGACACGTGGTTCCTCCGTTCTCTGGCCCTGCGCGCACTGTCATCAGGAGGCGGGCGGTCCCGTCAGGATCGCGCCGGGCCGGGGGGCGGCGGAAGGTCCCTGTTCTGGGACGTACCGCCGAACCCGAACGGCGCGGTCCCTGTAGCGGGCTCTGTCACCGCCCCGGGTCGGCTGCCTACGCTTCGTGGCACTGACCGGGCAGCACCTGCAGGCAGCCTCGAAGAGGAGGGACGGCGCGTGGCGAAGACACTGACCATAGCGGAGCTCAAGGTCGATCTCGAGCAGCTCGATCAGGCCATCCAGACCGTCAAGCTGCACGCCGGATACATCGATGCCCGCGCCGCCACGATCACGACGCTGCTGCAGGGCGTGGCGGCGAACTGGTCCTCGCCGGCCGAGCTGCACGTTCAACGACCTCCAGCAGGCCTGCACCAAGCAGATGACCGCGCTGACCGACCTGCTCACGGAAATGATCAGCCGGATGCACACCGCATACCAGAACTACCTGGACGCCGAGCAGGCCAACATCGGCAACTTCCAGAAGTAGGACCGCCGTCCAGAGTATCGGGAGTCATCATGCTTCTTCCCGCCGACTACAACGCCGTGAACCTGACCATGACGCCCGCGGAGATCTCATCGACCAGCCAGGCGCTCGGGCTCGCCGTAGACGAGGTCATCAGCTCGCTCGATGTGATCAACAGCACGCTGAACGATCTGGCTCTCGGCTGGGCGGGCACCACCGCCGCGGAGGTCAAGGATTTCGGCGACCAGTGGACGGCCGCCATGGACAACCTGTTCGGCTCCGGGAAGAAGACGTCTGTCGGGGTGCTCGACCAGGTGATAACCGCGCTCGCCACCGCCGCCGACAACTACTCCAGCACCGAGCAGTCCGTCGCCGCGATGTTCAACGCACTGGACAGCTCGCTAAGCGTGAAAACCCCCGGCGGATCCGACACCACCCCGATTCCGGCGGGCACCTCGGTGACGGACGGGTCGCAGAGCGCCGTAGGGGAGACCAACTGGACGGCATCCTGATGAGCGGCCAGCCACGGGTCGGCAGGCATTCGTGACCGACACCCCCACCCCCTACCAGTCCAACTTCTCTACCGCCGACATCACCGCGCTGGCCGATGCCTGGTCGGCCATGGCGGGCACGTTCGCCGCGGAGACGTCGACGATGAACACGGCGGCGCTGAGCATGGCGTGGATGGGCGATGGCTACACGGCCGCCATTAACGCCTGGGAGAACGGCATCGCCGCCGGGCAGCTACAGGCGATACCGCAGGCGTGCCAGCAGATCGCCGACGCTCTCACCGCGTACGCGCAGGCCATCCAGCAGTACCAGCAGCAGATGCTGGCCAACATGACGGCGCAGCAGAACGCCAGCGATATCGCCGCGCTGGTATCGGGGATTCTCATGCTGGTCGGCCTCGCCGCCGCGCCCTTCCTCGGCCCCGTGCTGGGGGCGCTCGGCGAATTGATCGACGCCTTCATCCCGGCTCTCAGCGACGTGATCGTGGCCGTCGGCGGCTTCCTCACGCCGTTGGCCGACATAACGCCGCTCGCCTTCACCGCGGGTGCGATTGGGGGGGCCGCGGTCGCGCTCGGCGGGGACGCGCTGGCCACGTGGATCGGCGACGCCGCCACCGGCCTGCCTTTCAGCATGAGCGAGCCGCAGATTATCAGCGACATCGTCACCGGCGGTGTCCTGGGTGGTGTGGGCGGCCTGCACTCCTCCGAGGACCCCATCCCCGATCCGGCCACCGTGGTCACCGACCACCTGCCTGCCGGTGACAGCGTGGTCCCCGGCCCGGTGCCCTCTCCTGGCGTGAAAGCGGCGCCGGCGCCGCTGCCCGGTGAGCCGCCGGCTCCTCCCCTTCCGGTCGACGCGACGCCAGTAGGCGCGCCGACCACGCTCATCCCGGAGGGCGCCTCGCCGCCGCCAGCGGGCATGCCCGTCGACGTGACCGCGAACCCGGCCGGGACGGGGCCGGACGCCCTGCCGCCGGACCTTTCGGCGCGGTCCGCGACTGCCGTGCCGCAGGACCTGGTGACGGCCGTGAGCAACGGCGCGCCCGCGCCGCTGTCTGAGCCGGCCATCCGCCCGTCCGCGGCCACGGCTGACGCGCCCGCGCCGGAGGCCACCGCCCAGACCGCGATCACCGCGCAGGACCAGCTCAGCCCGGTCACCGCCGTCAGCCATGCTGCCTTCGGTGAAGCTGGCCCCGGTGCCGCCGCGGCGCCGGCCGCCGATTTTGGCGCGCGCCCCGCCGAGGCCGTCACCGCGGCGCCCGCGGGCAGTGAGGCCGTTCGGGTCCCGGTGGCGGTTGGCAGCGAGAAAGCCGGCGGAACCGGCGGCGGCCCAGCCGAGGTGGACTTCCAGCCCCCGGCTGCGACTGAGAAACTGGCCGTCGGTTCGCTGCCGGAGGGCTCGTTTGTCACCCGCATAGCGAACGTGGAGCTGCCGAGCTTTGACCACATCTACCGGGACCAACTGCTGGACTCGGGACCGCCGGCGGGCGTGCCCAAGGACTCGCTGGCCGCTGACGGCAAGCCGAGCCTGACCGCGACTGAGCCGAACGGCCTGACGGCGCAGACTGACGGGCTGCCGGGCGCGACGCCCGGCTTCATCGACATGCTCAGGGAGAAGGTGGTCCCGCCGCCTTCCTATCCGGCAAAGCTGCCGCCTGCCTACTCCGAGAAGCTGCCAGCGGGGCATGGCCCTGGCGACGAGGCTCCGCTGAGCGCCAGCGCCAGAGATCAGGCACCTGGCCCGGAGTCGCTCGGCGCCCTGCCCGAGGGCAGCGATCGGCTCGGCGTGAGCGCGCGCGCCGACCTGTACTCACCGGCCGCGGATGAAGCGCTGGTGCAAGCACTGCGCAGGCCGGCGCCGGGCCCCGCCGAGCTGAAGCTGCCAGAAAGCAAGCTCGGCGGTCCTGGCTTCGACCCGGGGAAGGTCCGCGACGTCATCACCGAACGCCGGCAGTGGGTCGAGGCGCAGCTTGACGAGCGGCCGTCGGCGAACGCGGACGCCCTGACCGGCACGACGACGCACACCGCAGGGTCCGCCAGCCCGGCGGAACGGCTGGCCGCCCCGCTGGATCAGCCTACTGCCGACGCGCTGGCCAGGTCAGGACACGAGCAGGCGCTCGACGCGCTGGCCCACGCGGTCGGCGTGAAGGAGCAGCTCGCCGACGGCGGGCGGCAGGGCGGGACGGTCTACCGGCCGGGCAAGCAGACCGGGACATCCGAGCCACCCGGCCGGTGGACTCAGATCAGCCGCGATCTTGAGCAGATCACCGGGCAGCGGCGGCAGTTGCTGGACGAGCAGGCCAGGCTTCACGACCAGCCCGCGATCGGGCCGAAGACCCAGGCCGCGTCCGAGCGCCTGACGGAGATCGGCGCCGGGCTGAAGAAGCTGGACGACCACGAGGCCGAGCTGTTCGCCGAGCAGATCCGGCGATGGGGCCAGCCGCGCACGGGGAACCTGGAGCCGGCGCCTGCCGTCAACAAGGACCAGCTTGCCGGGGAGCTGAAAAAGGTCACCGCCGCCCGCCGCGAGGTGCTCACCGTGCGCACCGCTCTGCGCGACAGCGTCGGCCCGCGGTCGCCAGATCCGGAGGAGACCTCGATCACCACCCGGCTGGAGAACCTGAACGCCCGGGAGTCCGCGCTGCTCAACGACGCCAGGTCGCTGGAGGCCGCCCACAACGCGGCCGAGCTGGACGCGACCGCGCGGCACCTCACGGAGATCTCCGCGCGGATCGGCCCGGTCCGGCAGAAGGTGGAGGGGAGGCTGGCGGCCAGCCCCGGGGTCGTGCGCCGGATCCAGGCCCGCCTGGATGACCGCCTAAGCCAGCTTGACGGCGAACGCAGCCGGCTGCTTGGCGAGTCCGGCGGCGCTCCGCCCTCCGGGCCGCGGCCCGAGGAGCGCCTCAGCGAGATCGCCGCCGAGCATGCGCAGGTCACCGCTCAGAAGCAGTGGCTGGAGTACGTCGGCCAGCACGCCAAGGATGACGTCAGCGCGGCGCAGGCGAAGGTCGATGCCGCCCAGCACCGGCTGGACGCCGCCCGGCAGGAACTGGCCGAGGCCGACCTGCGGGTAAGCCAGATTCGCGACCGGTGGCTGGGCCGGACACGCGGCGCCGGTTTGGTCAGGTACCGGGCGCCGGGCTGGCTGGACAACCCCGTCGGCCGCCCGCTGTACCGCAAAGTTCACGTCACCGCGCTTCGGGCCCGGATGCGGGCCCTGAGCAACCCGGTGGCCGGGCGGGTACGGGCGGCCACCGCGGTCGATTCAGCCGGGCAGCACCTGGCCCGCACCCAGCAGCACCTGGCTTCGCTTCCCCAGCCGGCCGGCGGCCCGTCGGCGCAGGCCAGCCGGGCCTTCCAGGCGAACGCCGCCGAACTGCGGCAGCTCACCACTGCGCAACAGAATCTCAGCGACACCTGGATACGGCGCTACGCGAGCGCACTCACCTCCGACCGGCAGGCCCTGCCCGGATGGGTGCTGCCCCGGCCCGCGGCCGGGGCCGGGCCAGGCCGGATCGGGCCGGCCGGGGCCGGGCCCACCGGGGCAGGGCCGGCCGGGTTCGAGCTGACCCACGTCCGGTCCGGGATGTTCGCGCACCCGCTGGGCACCGCCGTTCCCGGCGAGGTGCTGGCCGAGGCCGGCGCGGTCGTGCCGGACCCGGGGGTGTTCCGGGTGTTCCTCGACCCGCGACAGGCCGGCACCGGGCTGGCTGATCAGATCCGCGGGTTCCTGGCCGGGCTGCCCCCGGCGGCTCGCGCCATCACGGGCATCTACGTCGCGCCCGGCACCGGTCCGCATGACCCGGCCGCCCTGAGCGAGCTGGCCGGCCAGCTTGCCGTGCCGGTCACCGCCCTGGCCGCCGGACTGTCCGGCGTGCCGCCGGCCAGTCCGCAGGTCGTGCCGCTGCGGGCGTCGGGGCGGGTGACCGAGCCAGGACATGCTGCTGCGTTCGAGTTCGCTCCGCCCGCGACGGCCCCGCCTGGCCTGGCTGCCCGCCCGGCGCCGCCATTGCGCTCGGCGCTGAAGCATCCCGGTGCACGGAAGGGGTCGCGGCCAGGTGGCCCGGACGTGAAGCGGGTCCAGTTCGCGCCCGAGCAGATCACCGGAGGCTGGTTTTTCCCGCTGGATCACGACGATCCCGCGGTACGGCGGGCCGCGGACAACCTGCCGGGGTTCGAGGGCCATCAGATCGTCGCGGTGCACTTCGACCAGCAGGCCGGGCGGTTTGAGGCGGACGGCCGGCAGTACGGCTTCAGCGAGTTCGCAGCCCGGCTGACCAGCCTGCCCGGATGGGTACCGGGCCGGGCGGTCGTGCTGGTGTCGTGCGTGCTCGCGAGCACCAGCGTATTGGAGGCTTTCGCGGCCAGCCTCGGCTCGGACGTGGTGGCCGGACTGGATGACGTGTGGCGCACGGCGGCCGGTGACGTGATCAGCGCGCCGGCAGCCGGCGGCGAGACCAGGCCGGACCTGGCTCACCAGGCCGAGTGGCTGCGGGTGACCAGGGACGGGACACCGCCGGTCAGGTACCACGGCACGCTGGCGGACGTCATGAGTCAGCTTGGCGCCACGGCCCTCGATCCGGCTGAGGGGGTAGCCGGGCGGTGGACGGCGCCGCCGCAGGACGTGCGGTTTAGTAGCGTCTCGACCGGCTTCGGCGGCTTCGGCGGCTTCGGCGGCTTCGGCGGTGGGCTATCGCCGCCCACACACGCCAGTGGCGCCGCCGGGACCGGGACGCGGTCGACCCGGGCGGGGGGCGAGTCTGACTCGGGCAGCACGCGTACGCGCGCTCCTTCCATCCGGTCCGGCATCCCGGCCACGGTGGCGGAGGAGCCGGAGGGCATGCCGGACCGGGAACTGCCACCCGGCTTCGGCGTGGAAGTCGATGGGGTGCGTCAGTTCCCGATGGGCCACCGGGGCCGGTTCGTCCGGCTGGGCGGGGTACGACTCGGCGACGACGCGGGGATCGCGGGGCTGGTGGCCGCCGCACTGCCGCCGGGCGGCGGGCTGGACGGGGCGGTCACCGGGTTGGCCGGAAAGGTCACCAGGCATGTGCTCGGGTTCCTGGGCGAGCACGGCAACCATGCGTTCATCCAGCGGCTGCTGGACGGCGGCCTGACCTTCGAGGTGGTCACCGGGGCGTTGCGGCAGGAGGTCACGGTCGGCCTGGACCTGGGCGATCCGGCGCGATGGGCGCACCTGCGGGAGGTCAATCCCGAGAACCGGCCCGTGGGGGAGATCGAGCACGGCGCGGTCGAGGCCGACCATGAGATAATCGCGGGATCGCGGCGCACCGTGGGCAGCGGGCGCGACCTGAGCGTCACGGCGGATGTCAAGACGCCGACGGGAGCACTGCCGACAAAGGTGTTCGCCGTGGTCGCGGGCGCGACTGTGGCCGGGGGCAGCAGCAGCGAGTTCACCAGCGGCAGTGACACGGTGTCAGCGGCCAAGCGCTACCCCGTCAGCCACGGCGGGACCGCCTACTTCGACTTTCCCGGCGCCTCACTGACCACCCGGGTGCGCCCGGCCGGCCACCCGGGGCCGGGGGAGACCGGCAGACTGTCGCTCAACGGCGGCGCACGGGCCGGATTCCCCGAGGAGTTCAGCCCGGCGAAGGAGCCCGGTGATCCGCCGGGCGCGTTCCGCGCGGCGCCGCGCACGCTGCCGGGAGCGCGGCGGCTGGGCGTCACCCAGGAGCAGGTCGCCGCCAATGCGCTGATCGACCCTGACCCCGGGCCCGACGCGCTTGGCGGCGCGGGGATAACCGTCCACATCCGCCAGCCGACCGCCGACAGCGGGGGCTCGGCCGGGGCATCCGCTTCCGCCGCCGCGGTGCCGGCCCGCGAGGCGGCGGAGGCCCTGCAGACGGTGCTGTCGCAGTTCCTGGTCACGCCCGAGTCGGCCGGGGGACTGCCGCAGATCCGCGCCCAGGTGTATGCCGCGCTGGCCGAGGGCCTGGACGAACCGGACCCGGATCTGGCCGAGGGGGTGGAGTTCTTCCTCAGCGAGCCGTCGTTCCTGCGGATGTGGGGGGACATCACCGGAGCGGGTGCCGTCTCGCAGCTGATCACCGGTTCCGGCGGGCGGCAGGCGTACCTGATCGTCCGAGCCGAGCTGCGCACGGTGCAGGCGTCCACCATCGACCACGTGCCGGTCAAGGAGGAACTCCAGCGGTTCACCAACGTGGTGGACGAGGCGGTGCAAAGTGGGCAGGTATCGCTGACCGTGCCCCAGGTCGAGGCGGATTACACCATCGGCGACCCGACCGCGCCCGACGGCGGAAACTCCGGCGCGTATGTAAAGGCCGGGATCACCGGGACGCTGTCGGCTGACCGGTCACAACTCGCCAACACCGGGTCAGGCGACATCCGCGGCGTGGTCTTCCACGGGGAAAGCGTGCGCTACACCACGCAAATGCACCTCATCGTGCAGATCGCCAGGGAGAGCGAAGCCCCGGCAGCGATGCCCACGGTGCAGGGCGGCATCGTCGTGGGGCTGCGCGTCCCCGGCATCCAGCGGGGGCGCTTCGAGGCACTGATCAACGAGGCAGTTCACCAGTCTGGCGCGGACATCCCGGTAGACGACGAGCCCGACGAGGAGAGAACGTCGCGCTACCCGCCGGAGTCCATGGCGGCCGGGCAGGGCATGGGCTTCTCCGCCGTCAGCCACCTGCACGGCGCCCAAGACGTGCTCCCGGCGATCCTGGACCTGATCCAGGGGGGGGACGCACCGCTGGCCTGGGCCCGGCCGTGGAACGCGCTGGAGTTCGCCTACCTGGCTTCACAGCTCAGCGCGAAGTTCACCCGGGAGGCGCTGTCCAGCGGGGCGGCCGGACTGTTCCAGCCCGGCGGCGAGAAGATGGAGCTGTTCCGCCCGGCCCGGGATGGCAGCGAGATCATCAGCGTCACTGTCCGCGCCGTGCGCGGGGCAGACTACACCGCCCGCGGCCGGATCGAGGAAGCGACGCTGGAGGTGATGCCCTCGGCGTTCGCTGGCAACTCCGCCGCCGACACCGTCGGCACCAGCATCGCCGGCTCTTTCACGGCCGGCGGGGGCATCGGCCTGGACACGAACGTCCCGCCTCGGAGCCTGGGCGCCAGCGCGGCCGTCAGCAGCTCCCGAACGCACAGCGCCACGACCCGCGCCCAGGCATCCGGGTTCGGGCTGGAGGCGATGCTCTACGAAGGCCCCGCCCGCTACTTCGACTACGACGTCGACTTCCGCATCGAGGTACGCATCCGCAACGAGCCCGGCATCGTGTCCTCGGGCTGGATGCAGCTATTCGCGGCTCTCGCCAAGACGGCGTTCAGCCCTGCGGATGCCGAGGCCGCCAAGCGCCAGGGAGTCACTGTCCGGGACCGGGTAGAAGGCGGCTCGGTCCGGTTCGTCATGCCCGAGATGCTGACCCGCGAGGGAGCGCCCGACCCGGCCGATGTGGCCGCGACGGGCCAGACGCGGGTGCTCCAGTTCCGGCCCCGCCGCAGGCGCCCGCACCCGAGGCGCCGGCCGGACCGGACTGTGACGCTGCCCGACGTCCGGCCGTTCCTCGGATCCGATGGTCATGTGCCGCTGAATCCTGACGACCAGGTGATGGAGGTGCTCGGCAGCCATCAAATCGGCAGCACGCTGAAGTCGCTGCTGCTGGACGCGGGAATGAACCTGGCCTCGATCGGGGATCTGCACTGGACCACCACCAGTCCGGTCCACCTGAGTTCCTCAATGGTCCGCGGTCCTTCGGTGCTGATGAACACCGTGGTGCGGGACGGCCTTGTCACCGACCGGCACGCGGTCATCAGGATTGAGGGCTACCCGACCAATGCCCGGTCGGCCGGCACGGACTCCATCGACATGTTCCAGATGCACGTCGCGGAGGGTGATGGCACGGTCAGCTCGTCGCAGGCTAAGGCGAAGTCGTTCAGCTACTCGTTCACAGTCCTTTACGGCCTGCTGGCAGGCGCGCTTGGCGGCGGGGAGCAGCAGGTGAACCCGTCGGTCGGCTACACCCGCACGCGCGGCTCCACCAGGGCCAAGACCAGAACCATCACCCCTACCTCCGGGCGGCTCACCCAGGCGGTCAGGAACTACCGGGAGAACGCCGCCGACATGGTATGGCGGATCTCGGTGACCGCTCACGACCAGAACATGGTCTACCGAGGCCTGCCCAGGCACGCCGCCGCCATCGTCATCGTCCAGCGCGGCCTCAGCTTCCTGCGGCTGGCCGATCCGGTGCCCGACCCCCGCTTCGCGAGCGGACGGCCCGCCAAACCGGGGACCGTTCCAGAAATCCGGCGCGCCCCGGCCCCGGCTCCCGCCCGGGATGGCGCCCGGCAGGTGCCGGTCCTGCCGAGCACCCCGGGCAGTGCTCGCACTGTGCCCATCGTCCCGCTGATCCCTCCGTCAGCCGCGTCCGAACGGCTGTTTCCCATGCCGCCGGCGGCCGGTGCCGACGCCGGTCCGGACGGGGTCACCGGTGAGGGCAACCCCGTGCTCAAGGCCGTGCGGGAACTGCTTGAGGCGCAGGCGCCGGAACTGCTTGAGGCGCACTGGACGATCGAGAACGGCAATCCCCCCGAGCGGCAGGTCCCGGCCAGCCTCCAGAACGTACTCAACCTGGGCTCCCTGACCATGCTGATGGACTTGATGCTCGGGCCGGGCCTGATCCTGACCGCCCCCGCCCGCGCGGTCCCGCTGGCCCATGAGCGAGTGCAGATCCTGCTGCGCGCCCGGCGCGACCCCGACAACCAGGGCTACGCGTTCCTGGAGCACGTCGAGAACGCGAACGTCTCCCGGTACGCGTTCCGGCTGGATATCGCCAACGCGGCCCAGGCCAAAGCCACGGGAAACGGCTGGCAGGTGCAGGTGCCGCAGGAGAACGCCGGGCCCGATGGCGGGCCGCTGCACTCCGGGGAAGCCGAGCTCGGGGGCAGCGGCACCGAGACCATCACTACCGACGGGTACCAGCAGAGCGTTGAGGCGACTCGCGACACCCTGTTCATCAACGGCCCCGCTGACCGCTACGGCGGCGAGGTGGAAATCCATGTGTCGCTGTCCGCCACCTATATGCCGTCCCGGCTGGCCAACGCCGCCGGGATGACCCTGCCGCAGAAGCTCGCCAGCCAGGTCCAGCGATCCGGCGACCAGCGCCGTACCCTCCCCGCCCGCGACGTACGGGTGAAAGAACGGGTTCTCGTCCCGCTCGACCTGATCCGCAAGGACACGCTGCCCGAAATCCCGGCCGACGCCGCCGCGGCGGTCGAGGAGGTCAGGCCCGGTGCCGCGCTGACTGGCGCGGGGCTGGACATCACCCGCGATGACATCTTGAGCCGCCAGGTGTTCAACCTCGGTTTTGACCACGAGAAACTGCAAGTGCTCTTCGACGAGGTGGCCGCCCGGCTGGCGGGCAACGAGACCCCGGCCAGCGGGCAACGCAGCGCCGCGGTCAGCCGTCTCATCGAGCACGGCACCATCTCGCGGCACGCCCTGCACTACATGCTCTCCTACCCGATGCTCACCCGCCAGCTCGAATTCATGCTGGACGAGCACGGCTTCGCCATGCCGGAACTAGCCCGGGAGGGCGGCCCCCTCACCGACACCCACGGCAAGCTCAACGTGTCGGTCCAGCTCGTCGCGCCGCAGGTGCGCGGGTACTTCAACGGCTGGCTGGAATCGGTCGGCTACCATTTCGCCGAGTTCAATGCCAGCAAGTCCCAAGGCTTCGAGTGGTCTACCAGCGGCAGCGGCGGCCCGACCCTGAATACCGGCGACCGAAGCCAGACCTCTCCCGTCTCTCCCCAGAAGCAGAATCTCGCGACCAGCGCCGACGTCAAGTTCAGCGGATGGGCGGCCAGGACCGGGTACGGGGTACTGCAGACCATGACCAGGGCGGTGGCCCGCAACCGCAGGATCCCCTGGCTGCGGGTGGGTGCCGACGCCGTCATCACAGTCACCCTGGCCGCCCGCAACCAGCGGGACAAGATCGACCTGCCGGGCGGCACGGTCACCGTCTCATTCCTGGTCCGCAACGCTCTGGAACTGGGCGTCAGCCCCGAGGCCAGCATCCGGCTGGGCCTGCCGCATCGCGGCGGCATCCCCGTTCCTGGCGGCCGCTACTTCCCCCGCCCTGGTGACGACGCCAACGTCCTGGCCGCCGCGTTCAACATGCCTCTGTACACCCGGGACGGGCCGGCCAGCGAACTGCCCCCCGCGGGGCGGCTCGACCCGGCCCTGCGCGACTGGTTCACCGTCACCGGGCATTACGACTACCAGCAGGACACTTTCCACGTCGGCTACGCCTACCCTCCGGACACCCCGTTCCCCGAGCCTTTCCAGTTGCTGCACGGCCTAAGCCCAGCGGAAGCCAGGTTCCGCGGCGGCCCCGATCTCACCGATGTCGAGTTCGCCGCGCACCTGTGGCACCTGTTCGAGGACGAGCACAGGCAATTCCACGGCGAGGACCTCCCCACCCTCCCCGATCTGGTGATCGCGGCCGGCCACGCCGGCGCGCCCGGACCCGCCGGCCGCCTGCCCTTCGCCCAGCGGGTCGCGGGTTACCTGTACAACCGGGTACTGGCCTCGCGAGCCCACGTCTACCACACCCCGGAGGGCCAGACCTGGTCCGTCAACTACTGGTTCGACACCGCCGGCCGGCCGCTGAGCGTGGGCGCGCGGCCGGATACCGGCGAAGGACCAGCGTCCAGCCGCCACCCCTGGATCGTGTTCAACCGCGGCCGTCCGCACGCCATCCAGCCCACTAGTCATGACCTGCGCACGGTGATCACCGCGCAAGTCCCGGACGACGCCCCCATCCCGATGCCGGCCGCTGCTCCGAGGATCAGCCCTCCGCCCTCCGGCTTCACCCTGCTGGGCCACCTCCGGCCGAGCCCTGGCTCCCCGCTGGACGGCGAGATCGCTATTACCGGCGGGCTGGTCGCCGGGCCACTAGCCGGCTACCCGAACATGGTCGTGATCCGCCCGGCCGGTCCCTTTGATCCGGCCGATGACCTGACCGATGCCGAACAAGCCCTGATCGACGCGATGCCGACAGAAGTCCCAATCGTCAGCCTGTTCATCACGGCGGACGTCAGTGCGGCGAATCTGCCCCCGGATGACCTGGCCGCCGCCGTGGAGGAGGCAGCGCGCGCGCTCACGCGCCGCTTCGAGGTCATCATGGTGCACTACGACGCGAACGGCGCCGACCACCGCAATGACGCGGTCACGCTGGCCGAGAGACTGTCAGACCGGATCCAGATCACCACCGCTGCGGCGAATGGCACTGTGCTGCCGGCTCCGACCGGCCTGTTCACGTACGCCAGGGACAACCTGGCGGCATCGTGGTGGCATTTCGACCCGGCCCAGCCAGCACCCGTGCGCCTTGGCGCGCTGGCTCACCCGGAACTTACCTGGCAGGTCCGCCTGGAGGAAGAACTCGAGGACCTGGGGGTGCCGGACGACGTGGCGGTGCACAGGATCCCGGCGGGCCTGGTTATGCTTCCCTCGGCCGACACCATCCCGGCGGACGAATACGCCCGCCTGCTTGAGGTCGCGCGAGAGGTCCAGCCGGACCCGGAGCGGGCAACCCTCGCCGTAGATCTCCGGGCCGCCCACCAGGTGCCCGGCATGCTGAACTACCTGATCAGCAACCCGCTGGTTCATCACCTGACGCCGCCGGCGCTCGACGGGCGGCCACAGAGCATTGAGCACCCGGGGGCCTGGGCGTATGGGCCCTGGCTGGTGGAGCAGCTTCCCGCTGGCCTGTGGCTGCACTCCGACCAGTCACCGGCCGCACGGCGCGCCGAGGTCGCGAGCATTCCTCCGGGACCCCGCTACCAGATCATCATCGACTCCCCGGTCGTCCCCGATGACTGGGAAGCCGCCGGGCGGCTTGTCCTTGACCTGTTGCGGGGCGCCCAGCCAAATCTCACGCTGAGCTTCCCGCACCAGGTCAGGGGCCATATCCTTGATGTCGCCAGCGAGATCGTCGCGGGCCTAGGCCCCGAAACCATCGAATTCCTGCCTCGCCTGGATCCTGCCCTGCGTACGGCCCAGCGATCCGTCACGCTGGATGACGACGCGCTAGCGGCGCTCCAGCAGGGCCGCTTGCACGTGAACCCCCACCCGGTACTGGCCCGGGCCCATCTGGCCGGCGGGACGTTCCCGGTGCCCGCGGCGAGCAACGCCCGCATGATCTACGAGTTCCTGCCCGCCCGGACCGATGCCCGCGATGCCAGCCCGATGCTGCCCCAGCTTGCCCGGGGGGCGGTGATTCCGGAAGGAACCATGTTCCAGGTAGACCGCAGGGACTTTGTCCACACCGGCGATGGCCGCCTGATCCGCGAGATCCACCTGGTGGAGTACCGGCCCGCACGGGTTTTGCCTCCTCCGCAGCCTCCTCCGCCGCTGGTCCAGCCGCCGCCGGAGCCGCAGCCGCCTCCGCCGGTGGTCCAGCTGCCGCCGCCGGAGCCGCCTCCGCCGGTGGTCCAGCCGCCTCCGCCGGTGGTCCAGCCGCCTCCGCCGGTGGTCCAGCCGCCGCCCGTGCTGCCGGCTGGCTGGCAGTGGCTGGACGCGGAGCGCAGGTTGGCGGTGCCCGTAGATCCGGCGCTGACCGGCAATATCCGGACGCCCATGCAGGACTGGCGGGCGGCAGAGCCCGGGCCCGGCCGCGGTTACGCCGTGCACCTGAGTACCGGGATCATGGTGCTGGACAACGGGACAGTGGTGCCGCTCAGCTACGGCTGGGTCCAGTCCGGGACTGGCCTGGCGCATTACGGCACCGGCGTGATCCTCGACCGGGACGCCAGAGTTGGCCATACCCACCCGGGCGGCCTGACTGGGCTGCGGGGCGCCGACCAGCTCAGCCGCGAGGACCTGCTGGGCTGGCTGGCCGACCGCGGCGCGCTGATGGCCGACGAGATTCCCGGGCTCCCGTCCGGACCGGGCTGGCAGCAGGTCACCGACGTCCACGGCGGCCAGCAGTGGATGTGGGGCGGCCCGGGTCCCACATCCACCCTGCCGCCGGGGCTGACCCGGGGCACGGCGACCGCGACCGGGCTGGCGTGCCTGACCGACTCGCTGCGCCAGTTGCTGGGGCGGCTGCTGCCGGATCAGCAGCGCGGCCAGATGACGCTGGACTTCCTGGCCCGCTGGTTCCGCGATCACCTGCCGGTCAACAACGAGGCTTATGAGCAGATGCTGGCCCGTCAGATGGTGGACGTGTGGAGCGTGCTGCCCACCTTCACCAACATGTTCCAGGTCCGGGTGCAGGTGTTCCAGCACGTCCCGGCCGTCCCGGCTGGCCCGGCTGGCCCGGCTCGGCCGGAGACGATCCTGCCCTCGCGCTTGGTCGGCCCGCCGCGGGACCAGGACGGTAACCCGACCCCGGTGCTGCACCTGTACTGGCGAGGCAGGCACTTCGAGCCGCTGTTCGCCCCCGTCACCGCCAGGCTGCCGCAGCGGGAGCCGCTGGGCGCCGGGCCACCCGCGGCTCCGACGGCGGAAATACGGCGCCGGGTCTTCACCACGATCGCTGAGATCAATCAGCTGCTTCCGCGGCTCGACGCCCAGGTCGCGCAGACCTACCGGCAGCAGGCCGGCCAGCTCCGCGAACAATGGGAGCAAATCGCTGCGCCCGCCGCCCCGCCGCCCGTCGACGCTCAGGCCCTCGCCGGCCTCCTCGCCCGGCTATCCGCTCTGCGGGACCAGCTCGACGACATGACCCGGCCCCTGGCGGCACCGGTTCCGCCCGTGGCGGCGCCAGCTCCCCCTCAGGCACCGCCGGGACCGCCGCCGCAGCCTGGCGTCGCCTTCATCCAGCCCGCGTTCCAGGTGGTCACCGGGGACATGCTGCGCCTGCCCCGGCCGGCCGGGGCATTCGTGAACCCCACCAACCCGACGATGCTCGGCGGCGGCGGGGTGGCGGGCGCAATATCCCGTGCGGGCGGGCGGGTCCTGAGCGATGAGATCACCGCCCGCTACCCCGTGCTGCCCGGGACCGCGGACACCCGGATCACGCTGATCCAGGCGCATGAGACCAGCGCCCCCGGCATGAACGCCCTGTTCGTCATTCACGTCCTTCCGCCCAACCTCAGCCTCCCCGACCAGAACGATCTTGGCCTGCTGCGGGATGCCTACCGCAACACGGTCGATGCCGCTGACCAGGCCCTGCGGCGTTACTACGATGCCCTGCCGGCTGCCGCCCGCGACCGGATGACCGCCGACCAACGCGCGGACATGGCCACCATCGCGTTCCCGGTCCTGTCCGGGGATCTCTACCGCGGTAACCGGCCCAGGCAGGAAATCCTGCGGGCAGCCATCGACGAGCTCAGCAACGCCAGGACCACGTTCATCCGCACCATCCACCTGGTGATCTATGCCGGCGATCACGACATGGCGACCGCATACCTGACCCTTCCCGGCGGCCCTGGAAACCTGCCCCCGGCCGGCCCGGCCGGGCCGCACAGCGGAACCGCTGCCCCGCCTGCACCCCAGGCCCAGCCGCCGCAACCCCAGCCGCCGCCGCAACCCCAGCCGCCGCAACCCCAGCCGCCGCCGCGGACACCAGCGGCGGGCGAGGCTGCGACGCAATTCTCGTACGCCGACTTCGGGCCATTCGTGCGCAGGCCGCGTCGCGGTCCGGCTGATCCGGCGCCGGGCGAGTTCACGCTGCGCCTCGGAGGGGACGCACACGACGGTCTCCGCAGGCGCGTGCTGGACTACTTGAGCGGTCCTGGCATGCCCTCGCCGGATCAAGACACGATCAGCGCGCTCATCGCGGTGCTGGCCGAAGCCGAGCACCTGGCCGGGGCAGCCCCGGCGGAGCCGCAGTGGAACGAACAGGTCTCCGACGGGCTCACCATGTTGCCCCCCGCCCTCCGGCAGGCCAGCTTCTATGCCGGCTCACTGCCCGGCATCGACGCGGGACAACTGGCGGTGCGCGGCGAGTTCACCGTGGACGGCCTGATCCACGCGCACAGCACGAACGCCAGGCTCGACGGGGACACGCTATTCATAATCAGCAGTACAGCGGGCCGCGATGTGTCCCGGCTGGCGGGCGGCGGCTCCGATCTGGTCATGTTCAACCGTGGCCACCGCTTCCGGGTGAGCGGCATCACGCGCCAACCCGGCGGGCGCCAGGTCATCGAGGTTCGGGACCTGGCCCTGCTGCCAGCCGTTACCGTCGCGGACACCGGCGGCGACCGGGCCGATCGGCCGCCCCGTGACGACAGCCAGCCGCCCGGTGCGGGCGGGACCGCCGAGTCGGGATCCCGACCGATGCCACTTCTCCCCGGCCGCTTCGGCGCCGGGCCAGCGGCCAGTACTGAGAATCTCCCGGCTGGCGGCTCTCCGGCCGGCGGTCGGCGGTTCAGCGCCACTCTTCCCGCGGCTGACTTTGAGGCGAGTCCGCCGCCCAGCCCGCAGCCGCTTCCCAACCAGCCGGCCCACGCCAGCGTCGACCCGTTTGCCGGACTTCCCGCCGAGGCCGTGGCCATCAGGGCCTCCGACGGCGCGTACATGACCGTGCCCAGCGGGGTGGGCACGATCACCGGCATGGACGATCCGCTGTTCTTCACCGCCGCCGCTGAGCCGCTAGGCGGGGTCTGGCTGGCCGACACCAGTGACGACGGCCACGAGGTGTTCTTCAGCACCATCCAGAACAATACGCAAGGCGTCAAGAAGATCACCTATCTGGTCATGTGGTACTTGGCCAAGCACGCCACCGGGCAACGGGTCAGGGTGGGCAAGGTCGCCAACCAGGGCTTGGCCGCGATGCTCACCGGCTTGGGCATGGTCGAGGTCCCGGGACGGCTGCTAGCCGGCCTGACCGACATGGCCGGCGACCGGCAGGCTGTTTACCGGGCGGCCCGGCAGGCAGCCATCGCCCAGGGGTGGACCCTCAGGGACGCGGATATCCAGGGCGAGGCCGCCGAGCCGCCCCGTGAGCCTGAGCGGGGGATTGCGGCCTCGCCAGAACCGGAGGAGCCTGCCGGCCTGGAAACTGACTGGCAATTTGGCCCCGCCCCCCGGCCGCCTCGGCATCAGGCACCGGCCCCGGCGGAAGCGGACCCGGCCGCGCATCGGGAACTGGTGATGCGGTACCGTTCCGGCGACCCGGCTCACGACCTGGATGTCGCGCAGAAGAGACAGCTCATCGGGGACCTGCTCGCCGGGCAGCGCACGGAAGATGACCAGTTGGCCGCGTTCGTCCTGCTCCGGATGAGCGACGATGACGACCTGGCTGCCCTGTTCGGCGACGACCGGATGCTCCCCCTGCTGGAAGCGGCCTTCCCCGCGGATGGCAGGACCGGTGCCGCCCTGCGCGAATTCCTCAGTGAGCGCTTTGAGGGTGGCCGGGACGCCGTGGCCGAAGGCCTGGTGGATCCGCACGGCCACTACGCGGAACGTTTCGATCCCGCGCTCGTCAGCCAGGTACTGGCCGATGCGATCGACCTGACCGGCGACCTGACCGGCGAGCTGACCGCGAGCCAGGCCGCCGATCTGGCCAGGCCATCGGCCCGGCCTACTGCCGACCGAATCCTGGAGGCGATCCAGGACCTGCCCCCGGTCGAGCTGGCCCGGGCGATGTGGTGGCTGACCCGCGCTCGCGTCGTCGTGCATGACCAGCTCGACACCCAGGCCGGCGAGACCCGGCAGGGACTCCAGCTCACGGTGAACGAACTGGACGCGGTGCTTACCTGGCTTTACCGCAGGCTGACCCACCAGACAGACGCCGCCACGCTTCAGTCCCTCACGGTCACGCCGCGGCCTGACCTGGTGCCGCGACTGCGCTCCGCGCTTGACCCCCGGCCCCGTCCTGCCTTCACTCGCCAGCTGCCCGGTGAGCCCGGCGAGTTCAGGGTCACCCTGCGGGCGGCGATGCTGGCGGACATCGGCCTCCTCGAACAGCGATACCTGCCCGGCCGGGGTGAGGCGGAGCACGCCAATCAGGCCAACCTGTTCCCGATGGACCACATCGAGCGGCTCGCCCGGCAGGCCAAGGAGTGGACGGACGAGGTGTTCGGCGAGTTCGCCACATCCCAGGCGCTAGTCCCCGACCGGCCGGGCCAGCGCGGCAACATCCATGACGCGTTCGCCGACGCCGACCGGGAAATCCAGCAGATGGACGAGGAGGGACAGGTCAAGCTGGCCCAGTCTTTCCTCCGCAGGTTCCTGACCTGGCGCACCGAGTCCGCTGGCATCCTGTCCGCGCACCACGCTGATCCTGTGTTCGGCCCGGGAGGCGAGCCGCTCAATGACGAAGCGCAGATCGTCCACGACGTGATCAGCGGCCTGGCCGGGGATCCCGACACCCGGAGCCGTGCCCTCAACCTCTATCGCGCGTCACCGGGGAGAGCGCAGCCCGAGACCAGCGAGATCTGGATCGACGCCTTCCGCCGTCCCGAGATGGAGGAGAACCAGCGCTTCCTGTGGGATACGTCCCAGACACTGATCCACGAGTACCTGCACCTGCTGGAGCACCCTCGCTACGCCCGGTACGCCAACTCACTGGGGGCCGGGACGCACGCGCACAACGCGCTGGTAGAGGGGGTGGTGTCGCTGCTCACCGAGATCGTGTGGAGCGAGGTCGAAGCGGGCATCGGCAGCCAGCGCCTGCGAGACCTGATCGAGGGCGAGTATGCGGGCGAGGCGCCGCTGAGTCCGGACCGGATGCCGCACCCTTCGCAGCAGCGGTATGCCTCTCATGCGGAGGTGATGCGGCTGGTTCAGATCGTCGGCGTGGAGAACCTGTACGCGGCATTCTTGCTGGGCGAGGTGGAAAGGATCGCTGGCCCGTTCGCCGAAGCCCAGGTCTGAACGGAGATGGCAGCGCGGCTCTGATCCTGCCTTTCTCAAGGAGACGCGAACCTACTCGGCCGAGGTCGCCGCGGAATGGTCATTGAAGCAATGGTCGCTGAGGAGTCACGATGTCAGGCACAGCGGTCAACGGGCGGTGCTCGCGGGCAAGGTGGCGCTGGTCACCGGTGCGGACAGCGATTCTCAGGAGTCGCGGGCGTCGCCGCCGGTCCAGGCTTCCTCCCCGGCGGGTGCCTGGAGCACCTGGAGGGCCCGGTGCAGCGCGACGCCGTCCACGGCGGGGCACGCGTAGCCCTCCTCCCGGATGCGGGCCAGCAGCCTGGGGTCCGGTTCGAGAAGGTGCTCCGCGGCGTAGTATGCAGAGGCCTCGGTCCAGATCCAGGTGCCGTCGGTGCGGAAGTTCATGGGCACCGCGCCGGCCCGCGTGGTGTCCACCACGTCATCCATCCGGGCGGTGGTGACCAGCAGCGGTTCGCCCTGCCCGAGGTAGCGGGCGACCCTGGCGGCCTCCTCGGTGTCGAGCCTGGCGTGGCCGGGGCTGAAGCACGGGCCGGTTTCGGCGTCCGCAGCATCGAAGACAGCGGCGACCTGGAGGCCAGGGTCGTCGGCCGCGGCCCAGATCAGCTCGCCGTACCCGCGGGCGAGCACCTGGTAGACGGGCAGATCCTGGCCGGTCCGGTAGACCTCGACCTGAGGGTCGGATTCGCGGGTGGTGGCCAGCTTCCGCTGCAGCCGGGCGGTGAGGGCGACCTGGTCGGTGCTGGAGGCGGTTTCGATTACGAAGACCCGCTTGGGCTGCGGCCAGGGGGAGCCATCGCCGGGGAAGCGCCAGGCGCGCCAGGCGCCGATCGCGCCGGGCTCGGCGGTGAGCGCCTTGATCAGGGCCGGCTCGGCCTTGTCCGGCCGGGAAGCATCGGTCGCGGCGGCGGCGAGCCCGGCCGGGACCTCCGAGGCGAACTCGTAGAACGGGAACGAGTCGGAGTCGTCGATCGCGACCTGGGTCAGCGCCGCGGGGGCACCGTCCGCCTCCCCCAGCAGCTCGGCGAGCAGCGCGGCATCGACGCTGGCAAGCGAGAGGTTCGCGGAGGCCACGAAGAAGCCGACGGCTCGGGCCAGCGAGTCGAGCTCGCCCTCCGCCAGCCAGCCGCGGCAGCGGGCCACCAGGTCATCCGGCGCCTTCCCGGCCAGCCGGAGCAGCATCTCGTGGCAGTCCAGCGGGTGCAGCCCCGCCTCGGTCTCCATGTCGGCAGCCATTTGGCCCACTCCTTGGTGTGTTCGTCCGCGGCCTGGTTTCTGCCTAGTTACGAACGGTGCGGCCGGGAAGTTCAGCCCGACGTGAGGTGGCCGCGCCGACACGGCCAGGAGATCACCGCGGCCTGGATCGGCAAGGAAAAGCAGAGCTGCTCACGCTGGCCGGAACCCCGCGAACCAGCGCCGCCGGGTCCGGATCGCCCGCACAAGGACTGCACGGCGAACCAAGGCCGTCACACCACGGCAATCACGTCAGGTAACCGGACGACAACCCGACCCCGTTAACTGCGAGGAGCCCCTTTACCGGGACATGGCAAAATGAGGCGGGCAGCGGTGGCGTGGTGGCGGTCGCTGCGGCGGTTTGCTCGCCGCGCTGCTGTCGGGTGCGGTGATGCGACAGGCGGGCGGTGAGAATGGGACTGCGAGCTGGCGCGGCGGGGTTGGTCGGGCGTAGCGCTGAACTGGCGGTGCTGCGGACACTCGTGGCTGCGGTCGCCGCGGGCCAGGGCGGGCTGGCCTGGGTAGAGGGGGAGCCGGGGATCGGGAAGTCGGCGCTCGTCGCCGAGGGGCTGGCGGGTGCTGCGGATCTGGGCTGCGTGATGCTGACGGGGGTGGCGGATGAGCTCAGGGGTCGGTTTCCGCTGGGGGTGATGATGGATTGCCTTGAGGCCGGTGACACCGGCGAGGGCGAGCTGAAGCGGATCGCGGGGTTGCTGCGTGGTGAAGGCGTGGCGGCGGGGAATGCGGTGATGGCGGCGGCAGAGGGGGTGCTGGGACTAGTGGACCGGTTGTGCGGGGGGTCGCCGGTGGTGCTGGTAGTTGATGATCTGCAGTGGGCTGATGAGGTGAGTGTGTCGGTGTGGCATCGGCTGGCGGCGGGGGTTGGGCAGGTTCCGCTGCTGGTGGTGGCGGCGGCGCGGCCGGTGCCGCTGTCGCCGGGGCTGGCGGTGGTGCGGCGGGGGGTGACCGAGCGGGGCGGGGAGGTGCTGTCACTGCGGCCGCTGCTGGAGCCGGAGGTGGCGGTGCTGGTGGGACAGCTGGTGGGGGCTCGGGCAGGGCCCGGGCTGCTGGCGCAGGCGCGGCAGGCAGGTGGTAATCCGCTGTATGTGCGGGAGCTGGCCGATGCGCTGGTGCGGGAGGACAGGGTCCAGGTCCGCGGTGGTCTGGCGGAGGTGACCAGCCGCGCCGCTGGGGGGCCGGTGTCGCTGGCGGCGGCGATTGAGGAGCGGCTGGGGTTCGTGTCGGCTGGAACGCTGGAGGTGCTGCGCGCGGCGGCGTTGCTTGGGGCGCGGTTCTCGGTGCGGGATCTGCGGGTGGTGGCGGGGCGCGGGGCGCGGGAGCTGGCGGGGGTTGTGGGTGAGGCGGTGGCG
Organism: uncultured Actinomycetota bacterium; assembly: GCA_963769145.1. Lineage (GTDB taxonomy): Bacteria > Actinomycetota > Actinomycetes > Streptosporangiales > Streptosporangiaceae > Chersky-822. Next base: position 2,104,000 of record CAVYKS010000003.1, on the reverse strand, counting down.
GCCGGGGTGCTGGTGGAGTCGGGGCTGGATCTGGCATTCCGGCATGGGCTGATCCAGCAGGCGCTGGTGGGGGGGATGCCGGCCGGGATGCGGGCGGAGCTGCACCGGGACGCGGCGTGGGCGCTGGCGGAGGCGGGCGCGGCGGCGGAGCGGGTGGCGGCTCAGTTGCTGGCGGCGGGGGGTGAGCTGGATGAGTGGATGACGGGGTGGCTGGCGGGCAGTGCTGGCGTGCTGGTGCACCGGGTGCCGCGCGCGGCGGCGGACCTGCTGGCCCGGGCCGTGGGTGAGGTCGCGGCGGGGGATCCGCGGCGGGAGGTGCTGATGGAGCACCTGGCCGGGGTTCTGTTGGCGCTGGCCCGGTATGACCAGGCTGAGCCGGTGGCCAGGGAACTGCTGGCCGGGACCGGTGACCCGGACCGGCGGGCCCGGATGGCCTGGACCCTGGCCAGCACGCTCATGAGAGCCGGCCAGGTGAAGCGCTGGAGGTGGCCGATCAGGCGCTGGTGGCTGCTGACCCCGCCGATGCCTCGACCGCACGGCTGCGCGCCGCCCGTGCCCATGCCCTGGAAGTCGGCTCGGACGACAAGGAAGCCGGCGCGGAGGCGGCCAGGGCGCTGGCTGACGCTGAGCAGACCGGCGACCGGTTCGCCGCCGGCTACGCGCTGCACGTCCAGTCGACGTTGTGCAGTCGCGGCGGCGACCAGGCTGGCGCCCTGGCGCTCCTGGAGCGTGCCCTGGCGGTGGTCGGCGACGATTTGGAGACCACTGACCTGCGGCTGCTGCTGCTGATCAACCGGGCAGGCACCCTCTCCAGTATGGACGCCGATGCGGGCGATGCGGCGGGCGAGTTGCTCACGCTGGCCGAGCGGGTCGGCACCGCGCGTCTCAGCATGGCCCGGTGCATGGTAGGGGAGATACTCTTCCACACGGGGCACTGGGATGACGCGCTGGCTGAGCTGGACGCCGTGCTCGCTCCCGGCGCCGACGTGGACGAGCGCGTGCTGGCGAGCGGGCTGGGGATAGCAGCGCTGATCGCCGTGCACCGGGATGACCGCAACGGTCTTACCGCTCACCTCAGCGCCGCTGAGCAGCTGCCAGACCTGCCGGACCTCAAGCGATTCGGCCTGTACCTCCTCCATGCGCGGGCTGCGGCCGCCGAGCGGGACGGTCGGCCTGGTCACGCAGCCGTCATGCTGGCGGAGGCCTTCGATGGCCGTGATGTCACGCGGACGACGGAGCTCGAAGTGGACTTGGCCCGCTGCGCGCTGGCGGCCGGTGACCGGCCCGCCGCCGAGGCCGCCGCCGCCCGGTGCGAGCATGCGTCACGGGGCGGCAGCCTCGCTGACACGAGGGCACTGGCGCGGCGGTGCCGTGGCCTGGTTGATACCGATCCCGGACCGCTGGATGAAGCGGTTGGCTACTATCGCGCGGTGACCCGGCCGCTGGATCTGGGGCAGGTGCTGGAGGACCTGGCCGTGGTGCACGCGATGCACGCGGACCTGGCGGCGGCCCGGGCGAGGCTGGGCGAGGCGGCGGCAATTTATGCGGGCCTGGGGGCGGAGTGGGACCTGCTGCGCGCTGATAGCCGGTTGCGGCCCTACGGGGTGCGGCGCCGCCGGCCGGGCCGGCTGCGCCCGCAGACCGGCTGGGCGGCGCTGACCATGACCGAGACTAAGGTCGCTTTCCTGGTCGCCCAGGGCCTGTCCAATCCAGAGATCGGGGCGCGGCTGTTCTTGTCCCGGTACACAGTGCAGGTGCACGTGTCGCGGATCCTGGCCAAGCTCCAGGTCCGTTCCCGGGTCGAGGTCGCCGGCCAGCTCGCCCGCCAGCATCAGGAATCCCCGCCGACGGCCGAACGCTCTACTGCCTGACGCCAGGAAGGCGGCTGGGTTTCCTTGTCGGCGGCGACCCTGGAGGCGCTGCGGGCGGCGGCGCTCCTAGAGCCGCGGTTCTCGGTGCGGGACCTGAGGATCGTCGATGGGCGCGGCGCGCGGCGAGTGCCGCCTTGTACCACCTGGGTGCCTGTCCCGGTACACGGTGCAGGTGCACGTGTCGCGGATCCTGGCCAAGCTTCAGGTCCGTTCCCGGGTCGAGGTCGCCAGCCAGATCGCCAGGCATCAGGCCGGCGGCAACGAACCCCGGCGTCCGGCTCATTTCCGCCGGCCTTCGTGACCACGCTTAGGCCGCGCCGAACCGCGCGGCCACCCGGCGCGTATATGAGTGACGTGCGACCGGCAGCTTCGCAGGTCCTGGGCGCACCACGACCGGTACTGGGAGGAGGCGCGAACGATGCCCTTCATGCGCTGCCACAGGAGCGGCTGGCGCCGTGGGTGGAAGGCATGGGTGACCGCGGCGGCCGTCAGCGGGGCGGTAATGACAGTCGGCGCGGTAGTCGCTCCTGCCCTGGCCCCGACCAGGGCCGATCGGGTTCCCCCCGCCGCGGCGCGGAGCGGGAGCCCGGCGGTCCGCTACTACATCGTCCCCCCAGCCGTCGGCGGGCACCCGGAGTTTCTCTATCAGATCGCGGCTCAGGTGCTCGGCGATGGCGGCCGCTACGGGGAGATCTTCCGCCTGAACCGAGGCCGACCGCAGCCGGACGGCCGCCGGCTGGAAACGCCGACGTCGGTCGATCCCGGCTGGATCCTGATTCTGCCCTCGGATGCCGCCGGACCTGGCACGCACGTCGGGATCCCGCCAAAGCTGCGGGTCCCATCCGGGACGCCAGCCGGCCAGCCCGCGGCAGCGGCCAGCCAGTCTGGGGCGATGAGCGACGTACGGGTCGGGCTACTGGCTCTGGTCGTGGTCGCGCTGCTCGCTGTGGCGGGGATCGTCACCCGGCGACGAGGCCAGGCGCGCAGCGCCTCACCCGGCCTGGCTCCCGAGGCCGTCCTGTCGGCGGTGCCCCCGACGTTCCGGCCCGGGCTGCTGCCGTCGGCCCAGGCGGAACGGCTTCAGGATCCTGCTGACGCCGGACCGCGCGCCTCCGGACGCCAGGTAACGCCGCCGGTTCACCCGGCGACCTCGGCGCTGCGGAGGGCCCCGGCTCCCCAGGCAGCCTCGACCGCTGAGCAGACCTCGGCTGAGTCGGGGCCGGTCCCGCAGGCGACCGCGTCACCTGACCTCGCCAGCGCGAACGACCCCCCCTGGCCGGACTACCTCATGCCACCGCCATGACCCGCCCTGGGACAACATGTCTGAACCGGCCTCGCCGGCCGCCCGATGGCGAAAGTGAACTCGATGACAGATCTACGCGGCCAGGACCCGCCAGATCAGCGTGTCCTGGCATCAGCATTCGCGGGGCGCGTCAGTGCCGCCCGGGCGGGCGGCGGGGCGAAGTTGCTGGCTGCCTTGACGGTGGCGGCGTTGGCTGGCGGTGTGGTCTTCGGCGTGGGCTATCTGGCCGCCCGGCTAAAAAGCACCCGGCGACCGCCTCAGCGCCCGGCCGGTCGCCGGCGGTCACCATGTCGCCCCCAGCCGCTAGCAGCCCGCCGACCGCCAGGACCACGGCGACGCGCGACAACGGCAGTACTCAGTTCACGGCGGTGGTCGGCTATGGCTGCCCGCCCCTCGTGAACGCCAGGTTCACCGAGTACGGCCGGTGGACCGACGGTCTCAGCGGGTTCATCTCCGTGCGCGCCGACGGCCCGTACGCCTCCGGCTGCGATGGCGCCTTCGACGCCATGCCGATGTCCGGTAGCAAGGCCTATGACGACCCCGGTAACTACGCCCTGTGGACCTTCCGCACCGGTCCCCTCCGGCAGGGGACGTGTGACATCAGCGTCTACATCCCGGCGGACCGCAGCGTCGAGCACGTCGGCGGCAATCCGGCCGTCTACCAGGTATTCGGCTCCGCCAACACGGAAGGACCAGATCTGGGGACCTTCGGCATCGACCAGCTCGCCCGGCGCGGTGGCTGGGTCAGCGAGCCCGGCTGGCCGATGACCACCGGCTGGCTCACCGTCAGGCTGGACAGCTACGGCATAGACTGGTCAGCCAACTCGATGACGTACGCGCATATCGCGGTATCGGCTATCCGCCTGACCTGCGTGCCCTGACCCGTCGCCCAGGCAACGAGGACCTTCGTCCCGGCCGCGGCCGGCCGCCCGGCGCTACAGGCGGTGGCCGCCGCTGGCCACGAGGCGCTGGCCAGTGACCCAGGCGCTGTCCGGCCCAGCGAGGAACGCCGCCACCTTCCCGATGTCCGCCGGGCCGCCGACCCGCCCGAGCGCGGTCTCGGCCACGATCGACGCAGCGCCCTCGGGTGTGCGCAGCCAGTGGGCGTTGATGTCAGTGTCAGTCGCCCCCGGAACCAGGGCGTTGACCGTGATACCCCGCAGGCCCAGTTCGGCGGCGAGCAGAATTGTCAGCGTGTCGATGGCGCCCTTCGTCGGCGCGTATCCCGCGTACATTGGATAAGCCATGGTCGCGACCGACGAGGAGAGGAATATCACCCGGCCACCGTCACGCAGGCGCGGCAGCGCTTGCTGAGTAAGAAAGAACGGCGCCTTGACGTTCACGGCAAGCATTTCGTCGAATGTTGCCTCGTCGATATCACCGATCGTGCCGCCGATATTGACCCCGGCGTTGTTGACCAGGATATCGATAGCTGTCTCGCCGAGCTCGCGGCAGAGGATCACGTCGATGGTCTCGAAAAGTGACGGGATCGCCGGCATGCAGGACAGGTCCGCCTGTACCGCCTCAGCGCGGCTGCCGCTTTTCCTGATCTCCGCGACCACGTCAGCCGCAAGGTCGCCGCGAGCGTGATAATGAACAATTACGAAAGCACCCTCGGCGCCTAGGCGCGTAGCGATGGCCCGGCCGATTCCCCGGCTCGCACCGGTGACCAGCGCCACCTTGCCGGCCAATGCGTCGCTGCGTACTCGACCCGTCATGACAGACTCCTTGTCGTCCGCGCCGGCCAATGCGTTGCGGCTGACAGTAGGCCCCAGCGGCCTGCGCCGCCAGAGTAAGGACTGGTAGACTGTGGGCCCTTCTGCTGTGACTATCGGGTGAATGCGGCCGATGCCGTCATGAGGATGTGCCGACCCAACCCCCCCGGCCAGTCGCTCGGCCCGCTCGGCCACGGGAAGCCGGGTGGTGAACGAATGTTGAGCGGCTGGCGTATATCCGTCCGACGGCCCAGAATCAGCCATAGCCGGCTGACGGCTCCGGGATCGGAGGAGACATGACAGTGTTCCGTTACGGCGACAGCGTCCTGGGCCACTACGACGATCCGGAGCGGGAGCGGGTCGCGGTGCTGGCCGCCTCGTTCGGCCCCTCGACGTTCGGCGTCCTTGAGGAGCTAGGTGTGGGTCCGGCCTGGCGCTGCCTGGATGCGGGCGCCGGAAACGGGTCGGTGGCTCGGTGGCTGGCCGGCCGCGTCGAGCCTGGCGCCGTGCTCGCCGTCGACCAGGATGTGCGGTTCTTCGGCGCGGCCAGCGAGCCCAATCTGGTGATCAAGGAACTGGACCTGGTCACCGGCGATCTCCCGGAAGCGGCCTTTGACCTAGTCTTCGCCAGGCTTGTGCTGCTTCACCTGCCCGAGCGCGAGGCCGTCCTGGACAAGCTGTGCCGGGCGGTGGCAGCCGGCGGCTACCTGATGATCGCCGAGGGCGTCGCCGACCTCGGCCTTGCGTCCGCCCACCCGGAAATGCGCGCCATGTGGCAAGCGATCACCGAGGTTCTCACAACTACGCTGGCCACGAGCTTCACGTGGGTACGCGCCCTGCCTGGCCGGCTCGCTGATCTCGGCCTGACCGACATTGCCATCAAGGCGGACACTCCCCTTATCAAAGGCGGCGGCGCGCACGCCCGTTGCTGCCAGCTGACCCTCGACGCGGCCAGCGGCCTAGCCGCCGAGCGGGGCATCCTGGACAGCCAGGCGCTCGCCCAGATCGCTGCTCGCCTTCAGGACCCTGATTTCATCGATCTCGGCATAACCATGATCTACACCTGGGGCCGCAAGCCCGCAAGCCCGTAACGTCCCCCCACTGTAACGACGGGGGCTGGCGAGCCGGGAGAGCGCAGGGCACTAGAGGATGCTGCCGCCCCACAGGCCCCACCTGGCTCGCAAGTGGTAGGTCAGGATCGCCAGGATCAGCCCGCCGACCAGGGAACCGGCCAGCAACAGCCATCGCGTCCGGCTGCCGGCCACGGCTCGCATCGCGCGCTCGGCCGGCCGGCCGGCCAGCATTTTCGGCAGCTTCGGCAAGTAATGCACGACATGGATGATCACGATAATCAGCCACAGGTAGAAGAACAGCTGGTGCGGCTTTCCCCACGTCCCGCCCGGTCCGCCGACCGCGAGCAGGACGCCGGTCCCGAGCACGCCGGCTGAGGCAACCACCAGAGCGGGTCCGAGCACTCGCTGCGTCATCGGCGGCGCTCCGCGGCGGACATACGGTTCCGACCCGAGGTAATAGCGGCAGAATCGCCACACCGTGCTGCCGATCTTCACGCAGACCGGACCGATCAGCAGCATGCCAAGGAAAAAATGCAGCCCGAACAGGCTGCCCATGAGCAGCGTGGTGACGACCTCCGTGCCGAACAGGACAAGCAGCACCGCACCAGCCATCGCGGTGAGGCGCTCGTTGCCCGCCGGACTGGCCCGGTGGCCTGCCTCGGCGCCGCGCGTTTCGCCAACATTGGCCTGACTCATGCCGTTGCCGTCCTCCCGTCGTTGCCTGCCCGGCAGCTTAGGCGGCGAGAACGCGCGGCGCATCAGGGTGATCCCCCAATCGTCCCTGAGACCGGGACACCATCCCGGCAGGCCAAACCAACCCGAGCGCGCAATCACTGGACTGCGGACCGTGCTCTGCAGAGCATCTGCCCAGGTGACACAGGTAGGTCGCTCTCGAACAATTGGCGGTCGGCGTCGGCGCCGCCGGGCCCGGGCCGGGCTACGTCGAGTTCCGCATCGGCGACTACCAGCATGAGCCGGGCCAGCGGGGCCGTGGTGATCGCATTCCGCGACGCTGCGGAGTTCGACGCTTGGCTTGAGGCGCATGTCGGCCTTCAGAAATACGTGCCCCGTCGGCCGCGCAGCCGCTGGTCGCAGGTCAATATGGCCAAGGTCGAGGAGCTGATCGCGGCCGGGCGGATGCGACCGTCCGGCCTGGCCCAGGTCGAGGCCGCCAAGGCCGACGGCAGGTGGGCCGCTGCCTGACATGCTTCCTCGATTCGCCGCGCTACCACCGCGACGACAAGAGCCGCGCCGAGGGCAAGAAACGCACCCAGGTCGTGCTCGCGCTAGTCCGCCGTCGCGTCAACGTGCCTCGATGCGAAAATGAGCTAGCTGGCGTCGCCCGAACTAAAGAAAGTAGCGAAGCTACCCGCGACTGCGGTGACGACGAAGATGCCCCACACCTCAAGGGCAACGTCGACAATCTTGCCCAGTGGTGTCAGCGGGTTCTTAATGCTCGAGGAAATGGTAAGCAATTGCACGGAGCAGAAAAAGGCTGAGTCGCCGATCCCATTAATGTCGCCGCCCTGCCGCCCGCTCTCGGTAGCCCATATGAGCAGAGTGCCGACGACGAAGACCACCACGGAGAGCCCGAACGCGAGCAGCAGGCGCGCGAACAGCCGACGGTGCCGTTCGCTCCGCGTGAGGAGCCTCGACAATTCTTCTCGTATCACCACGGCCTCCCTCTCTACCCATCGCCGCTGCGCGAGCGTGACCGAAGATGCCCTGCGGTCAGCGGCTCAAACCCGCCCAAGTCCTCAGGCTGCAATCGCAGTTCGGGCCGTGCGGGCCAGGAAGCACAGCCGAGTGGCAGCGGCCCCGGGGGCACTGGCAGCGTTGACGGCGCAGGCGCTGCCGGCCGCCACGGCGCCTGCAGGGCGATGCTGGCACCCAGGAAGATTGTGGCGATTATTGTCAGCTGTGCCGGTCAGCCCAATCCCGCCGAGGGGTTACCGGGTCGGTGGGGTCGAGGCGTCCTTGATATTCCTTGCGGCGTCCTTGACCTCCTCGCCGACCTGCTTAACGCTGCCGGTCACCCGGTCGGTCTTGCCCTCGGCTTCCAGATAAGGATCGTCCGTAGCGCGGCCCCGCCTCCTGCTTGGCACGGCCGCGGCCCATCTGGAGCTTGTTCCTGAACTTGTCCATGAATCCCATTGCGCATCTCCTGTGGCAGCCAGACGGTTACTGGCCCTGCAGAGCGCAACTGCCCAAGCTCGGCGAACCCATGCGTCCTCCAGCCTGGCCCCGGGTTCCTGCGGCTGCTTCCGGCTCAGTCCAGGCGGTGGCTGCCGCTTGCAGGGTACGCCTGCCCGCCGGCGCGCCGGCGGTCCCGGCATTACCCTCGTCGCCGTCGACCCGGCAGAGCACTTCGACCTGCTCCGCGCAGGGATTTCGGTGTGCGGCGCCAGCCTGGTTTGTTCCGGCGAGCGCGGCCCGGGTAATGACCGGGGAGCTGACCGCTAGGGCGAATTCGTCAGCGGCGTGGCCGCGTGGTGATAGCCGTCAAGGACAGCCGGGGATGAGGGCATCCTCGGCGGCGCGTGACGACGACTGGGGCCCAGTATTCAGTGGCGGCCCGTGGGCTCACTCGGCTCTGTGCCCGCCGCTCGTAGCCGATGCAATCGCCGGTCCCGAGCCAGCGGCGGCCTGCGCCGCGACTGGCTGCTTGCGCACCATGCAAGGATGCCTATGACCAGCATGACCAGGCAGTACAGTGCCGCGGCGGGTCACGCGCGAAATGCCGTTGAGAAGACTGCCGATGTCTGGACGGAGGGCGCGCGGGCGGTGACGGACCGGCTTTTCGGGCTGCCTCAGGTCGACCTGGTCCCGGCGGTGGACCGCTACTTCGATCTCGTGCAGCGGGCGGTAGATATCAACCGCCGAGTCGCCCTGAGGTGGGCGGAGGCGGCGGGCACGCTATCCGGCGTGGTCCGCGAGAAGGCCGGGTCGGCCGGTGACGCCGTGCGTGAAAAGGCCGAAGCGGCCGGTGATATCGCGCGCGAGCAGGCGGTGAAGGCCGAGCAGACCGCCGGCGAGCAGGCCGCGAAGGCCGATCAAGCCGAGAAGGAGCTGGCCGGCCAGGTCCGCAAGGCCGAGCGCGAGCACGCCAGGCAGGTTCGCGAGAGGGCGCGCCAGCGCTACCAAGGCCTGCCCAAAGCCGAACTGAGGGACTTGCTGGCCGGGCGGGACCTACCCAAGACGGGCAACAGAGACGAACTCATCCAGCGCCTCGTCAAGGCAGACAGCAAGTAACGCCCGCAACGTATGACGGCCAGCTGCGTGACCTCGCCGCGCTAGGCGCCAGCACCGAGACTGCGATCTTTACCGTCACCACCGACGACGTCCGCGCCGCCTGTGACTTCCTCGCCCCGGTCTACCAGCAGACATCTGCCCGCGACGGGCGCGTCTCCATCGAGGTCGACCCCCGGCTGGCCCGCGCCGCCGCCGCGACCGCGGCCATGGCCCGCGCCCTGCCCATGGCCCGGTAAGCGGTTTCGGCCTCCGCCACAGCCACTTTGCGGAACAGCGGATATGGCGACGAGTAGACCGGGAAGGTCGTGACATCCTCGATGACGGCGATACCGTCCGGTGCCAGCCATGACACCATCCGGGCGAGCGCATGCTCCCGCTCCGGGAGGTTGCCGAGCAGGTTGCGCGCGTGGATGAGGTCGAATGAGCCCTCGGGGAAGTCGTCAGTGAGCACGTTATGCCGCATCACCTCCACCCGGGGATCGGCATGCTGCTCGGCGAGGGCTGGCTGCAGGTCGGTGGCCACGACCTTCCCCTCCGGGCAGTGCCGCGCGAGCCATGTCGCGATAGTGCCGATGCCAGTCCCGGCCTCAAGGCAGCGGCTGCCCGGTGCCAGCCGAAGGCTTTCCAGTACCGGAATCGTGACCGGATCGAGTGCCCAGGCGGCCACCGCGAGGTGGTCAGCCTCCCCGGCATGCTGGTGCGAGAATATTCGCTCCCCGTAGCGCGCCCGGCTGCCAGGAACGCTCCCGAGGCTCTCGCCGTCCATAGTGCCTCCTTGGTCACGGCGCATCGCGCGGTCCGTCATCGACTGCTCCGTTCGTTCTACGGCATAACCGCGGGCATTGCCCTGCTCGGGGAGTCAGCGAGGTAGCGGGGAGGCGCCGGAAACGCCATGGCCAGTGTGGCTGAGTTGACGGCAGCTGCGGTGCCGGATGCGGGTCCAGACCGGCAGGACGAACCACAAGGCGACGAACCATCCCATCACGCCCCCCGTCAGGACCATGGCCGGGCGCATCCCGGTGACGACGTCCAGGATCAGCAGCAGCGAAGAACCCATCGTGGCTAGCAGAAGCAGCAAGCCGGCCAGCGCGAGCCGGTTGGCGACGCGTACGAGCTGCCGCTTGAGCCGCTGGCGGTAGACCATCCGGTGGAACGCCGCGGGTGCGATCAGCAGCGCGGCCGCTCCGGCACCCAGAGCCAGGGTCGCCACGTACATGTCGCGCTGGAGGTGGGTGATCGAGGCGAACCTGCCGGTGAACGCCAGGCTGAGCAGGAAGGCGAGCAGGAACTGCACTCCGGTCTGGGCGACTCGCAGCTCTTGCAGGATCTCGCCGTAGGCCCGGTCGAGCCGCTGCACGGGGGTCTCGCCGCGCACGCCCGCGTTCCATTGGTCGTGCTCGTCGGGTACGTTACAAGCACGGCAGCGATGAGCGGATCCCCGCCCGCCGATCGGCCGGGTCACGGGAGCAGCCCTGTCCCCGGACGGCTGCTGAGGGTCAGCGTCCGGCTCGGCGGTACCGGAAACAACGGCGACTTGCTCAATCGTGAACATTGGGGCTCCAGTTATCATAGTCGAACCCTGCGGTGAGTTCGCAGGCCGGGCGTTATACGGCAAGTGCACAACAAAGTTCATCCAGAAGTTTCGCGATACTGCGCTCTGGCGTCTCCGATCGGAACGCGGCCGCTCGTTCCGCCGGGTAGCAGTCGCTGATTGTCCGCACCGCCCATGCCATGCGCACGATCGCGGTGTCCGGATGCTCGCCATACTCCTCGGCCATCCGGGCGGCGCACCAACGCCGGCTGTGCCGGCGCAGCGTGGTGGCCATGCTGGCGCGGACCTCTTCGGGAGCCGGGTGCTGGCTGGGCTGCAGGTCGCTGGCGAATAGCGCTTCTGCGCGGATGTCCGCAAGCGTTCCGTTCTCGGTCATGGGGTAAGCCTCGGCCGCCCCGCCGGCGGCGACCATGACCACGCCCCACACTCTTGCCCACGCACTGGCGTGCCGGTCTGAACTATGTGGGCTGTTGGACAGTGCGTGCTATATTGGTGTTTTCCCTGCTCTGTCGACCGTGATTTAGGCAGGGAGGCGGGTGCCGGTGGATGCTGCGCAGATCTCGTTCGGGGCGTTGCTGAAGCGCTTCCGGCAGGCCGCCGGCCTCTCCCAGGAAGCTTTGGCCGAGCGAGCCCGGATGAGTGCCCGGGGGATCAGTGATCTAGAACGCGGGGTCCACCGCGTTCCGTATCGCGAGACGCTGCGCCTGCTGCTGGACGCACTGGACCTGAACGAGGAGCAACGGGCCGTGCTGGAAGCGGCCTCACGCGGAGCCGCGCGGCCGCACGGTGGGCTTGTCCGTCAGCTATCTCCGCCGCACAACCTCTCCGAAGAGTCCACATCCTTTGTGGGCCGGACCGGCGAGATCAGCATGCTCCAGGAGCTGCTCCATCGTCCGGACGCCCGGCTGATCACGCTCACTGGCCCCGGGGGCAGCGGAAAGACCCGGCTGGCGCTGCGTACGGCCGCCGGTGCGCTCGGGGATTTCGCCGATGGCGTGTTCTTCGTGCCGCTCGCCGCCGTTGCCGATCCGGACCTCGTGCCCTCCAGTATCGCCGCCACGCTCGGCGTCCGGGAGCGGGAGGGGCGCAGGCTCGCCGAGACTCTCAAAGAGCATTTGCGCGACAAGACGATTCTGCTGGTGCTGGATAATTTCGAGCACTTGCTCGATGCCGCCGGGGTGGTTCCTGAGCTGCTGGAAGAATGCCCGGGTCTGCGTCTGCTGGTGACGAGCCAGACCATACTGAGGCTTTCGTGGGAATACGTTTTTGCGCTGCAGCCGCTCGCGGTACCCGCTCCTCCGCATGACGGCGCCCGGCAAGAAATGTCGCACTACGAGGGCGTCGCCTTATTCGTCCAGCGGGCGCGGGCGGCGAACTCGGCTTTCCAGGTCACCAATGAAAATGTCGCGGCCGTGGCCGAGATCTGCTACCGCCTCGACGGCCTGCCGCTGGCGATCGAACTTGCCGCAGCCCGCATCAGGCTTTTCCCGCCGCAGGCTCTCCTGGGCAGGCTGTCGAGCCGCCTCAAGCTGCTGGTCGGTGGCGCACGTGATCAGCCAACCCGGCAGCAGACGCTCCGGGCGGCGATCGACTGGAGCTACAGCCTGCTCGGCGAGACGGAGCAGAACCTGCTGGCCAGGCTCGCCGTCTTCGCCGGAGGCTGCACGATCGAGGCGGCCGAGGTGGTCTGCGAGGTCTCGGGAGGCGACCAGATCGACGTCCTGGCCGGGGTCGCCTCGCTGGTGGACAAGAGCCTGCTCTGGCACGGGGCCGAGGCCGCTCAGCCGGAGCCACGGCTGCGGATGCTGGCGACGATCCGCGAGTACGCGCTGGAGCGGCTGGCGGCAACGGGCGCCGGCGACGAGGTGAGGCGCCGGCACGCCTGCTACTTTCTCGACCTCGCTGAGCGGGCCGCGGCCGGACCGGACAGTCAGCAAGCCATCTGGCTGTACCGCCTTAGCGAAGACCACGACAATCTCCAGGCGGCGCTGCGGTGGATGATCGAGCGCCGGGAGACCCAGATGGGACTCCGCATGGCTATAGCATTGAGCCATTTCTGGGAGCTGCACGGGTATCTCACCGAAGGTCGGCGCTCGCTGGCGGGCCTGCTGGCCATCACGTCGGACGAAGTGCCCGAGCTCCGGGCGGCGGCGCTGAAGATCGCGGGGTGCAGGGCGTTCGAGCCCGATTTCGCCCAGGCCGCGACGCTGACTGAGCAGAGCCTCGCGCTGTACCGGTCGCTGACCGACGTCCGCGGTATGGCGGAGACGCTCCACCAGCGCGGAGTCATCGCGTTCTACCAGGCGGACTACGGGCGAGCGGAAGAGTGTTTCCGGGAATGCCTGGTGCTCGCTCGCGATCTGGGGGACGCCGACCTGGTCAGCCGTTCGCTGTCGGGGCCGCCTGGCCCGGATGCCGCGCGGGCGGACATCGGGGAGACCAAGCGGTGGGCCGAGGAGCTTCTGGAACAACGCCTGCGGCGCGGAGACTCGGCTGGCCTGGACGCCATTCTGGAAGTTCTTCTGTGCGCTGCCCGTATCGAAGGCGATCAGGACAGGATGCGGGTTCTGCTCGAGCAGACCGTCGACTGGCTGCGGTACGCCAGTCCTCCGGACGTGCAAATGCGGGAACGGCTCGCCCGAATGGCGTTTGAGATGACCACGCTGGGGGCTTACGGACAGGCGGTCGCGCTTCTTGAAGAAGCTATCGCGCTCGATCTGCGTCAGGGCCACCGGCGCGACGCGGCGCATCTGGGCATGGTGCTCGCCCAGTTCGCGCGGGAGCAGGGCCGGATGGCGGAGGCGATTTCACTGTTTGAGCAGAGCCTGGCGGTGTTCCGGGAGCTTGAGGACGTGCAGGGCGTCGCGGGTGCCCTGATCGGCCTGGCGGACGTTGCGCGTGATCGCGGAGACGCCGCGCTGGGTATCGAGTACGGCGAGGAATGCCTGACGCTAGCCCGCGAGCTTGGTGACACGTTCCTTCGCGGGTACGCGCTCCACAACCTGGGAATGGCGAGCTGGCAGCGGGGCGATCACGTGCGTGCGGAGTCGTTGTTCGATGCCGCGCTCGCGTCGCTGGGGCAGATCGTTGAAGGCCGGGCCGAAGTGCTGGCCAGCATGGGACTCATGGCGCTGGAACGGGGACACACCGCTCGTGCGAGGCAAGCCTTCGCGGAGAGCCTCCACGCCCGGCACGGCGGCGGACTGCCCTGGCTCGTCGCCATGGATCTGGAAGGGCTGGCTGGTGTGGCAGCCGCCGACGGGCTGCCGGACCGGGCAGCGCGTTTCTTCGGCGCGGCACAGGCCATTCGCGCCGCGAGCGGAACTCCTATCCAGCCGACGCACGCGGCGCTCTGCGAGGAACGGCTGACGGCTGTCCGGCTCGCGCTCGGTGACCAGACGTACGCCACGGTCTTCGCACAGGGCCACGCCATGACGTTTGAGCAGGTGATCGCGGAAGCACTCGGTGAACCCGGCGTCGTTGACAGCGGCGACGACGCCGAGCGATGATGGCGGGGGTTCCGCGCCTTGTGACTACTCGCCTGGACCGGAAGCCGCCTGGTCGGCTGGTGGGGGCAGCGCTTCCTGGTTCGCCGTGATGTTCATGACCCGGTCGCGCTGCAGAAGACCATGACCTGGGAGATGGGCAGGTGTGCATGGGTGACCAGCTTGCCGTGCCAGTCCAGGCCCGCGCTGCTGAGCATGATGGTCAGGAAGCCCTTGGTGACGGTGTATGAGCCGGTGCTGACCCACTGGCCGCGGTTGGTGAGGTCGTCGATGGCAAACGAGCCGACGGGGGTGCCCGAGGCGGCCGCGGAGTCGTAGACCTCGTATTGGGCCGGGTCGCCACCGCGAACTCCGGCCGCAAAAGGGTGGACCGGGCACTAATCAAGGCGATCACGGCTGAAGATGGCGTGATCGGCGTCTGGCGCGCGTGGCGGTTCCCGTCCGACGGTGCCCCGTGGCCGCCGCCCAAGAGGGTCTACACGATCGAGGTCGGTCCCGATGTCGACCAGGTCGCTCTGACCGCCGGGCTGCAGGCCAAGCTGATCACCGTGGGCGAAGCCCACCCGCAGGTGGAGGTCTACCCGGTCGGTGCGGATCTGCCTGTCTACCAGCGGCTGGCGCGGGCGTACGGGGAGTTGGTGTGGGCGGCCGAAGAGAACCCGGACATTCAGATCGCGGTTGTCTTCGACGAGGTCGACGCCGAGACGGGACCGCACTTCTTTCCGGACCACGCCCGGCTTGACGACGATGAGGCCGACAAGGTCGCCGGGTACCTGTACCAGGGCGAGCCGTTGCTGGTCACCACCGCGCGCATGGAAGATGTGGTCGCCACCGCACGGGTCTACTCCGTGCCGATGAGCTTCCGCACCGACGGGACTTGGATCTGGACCGAAGCGTCCGCGTACTACGTAAAGGAGCACCGCCTAGAACCGGACGCTGGGTTGCTCGCGCATATCCGCGAACTGGACCACACAGCGCCAACCGTGGACGGCGTCGGTCTCTACCGTGCACTGCAGGTCCTTCAGGAGCCTGCTGAGGAGGAGCCGGTATGGACCTTCGGTGGAGCTCCTGAACTGGAGCTGGGAGCCGGAGCCGGAGGACGCTGATCCTGGTCGCATCCGTCCGCGCTGACCGGGTGGCTGTAGCACGATCGGGTCGTATCGGCGCTGCCAGACCGGCTTGGTCGAGCCGCTGATCGGAGACGCGATCCGTTCCCAGTTCGCGGGCGTGATCCGGCCGGCTTTCACGTGAAGGCCCGCTCGCATCCGGTCATGGAGGGGCCACGCTGGCCAGGTCGTCCCATGCCGGTTCCGGTTCGTCCAGCAGCCCGGTCGCCCGGACAGCCGAGATCCGGTCGGGATCCAGTGTGCGGGGACCGCGGCCGACCGCGGCGCGGGGTCGGGATGGAGTGTTGCTACTTGAGGCCGCCGATGTTGAGTGAACCGGCCGCGGCCGGATGCTGGGCGGCCTCGGTTTGGCTGATGTAGGTTCGCGGATCCTTGTCGACCGCTGGCACGCCGGCGTAGTTCCGCGCCTGGAAGGCTGCGAAGGCGACCGCCAGGTCGTGACGCTGCTGCAGGCCAGCGAGGTGGCGGAAGTCCGTTAGGCCCTCACGTTCTTCTTCTGCCATGTGGTCGCTGTTGGCCAGGTTCGCGGCAGCGACGGCGGCGAGCCAGCCCTGACTGCCTACCCGGTGACCGGCGACTTGCTTCACTGCGTCCCTGATCTCGTTGTGATCGCGGATCGCGTCGGCCGTCTCGGCCTCGGCACCTGGCTGGCGTCTTCCGGCCAGACCCGCTCGCAGAAGGGCCGGATAGAAAATTGCTTCCTCAGCGGCAGCGTGCAACTCCAGAAAGACGCCCAGCCGCCCCCACACCACCGACAGGGATTCAGTATCGTCGCGGCTGATCTGCTCCAGCACCGCGAATAGCCGACGTTGTTCATGATGGTCATCGAGGATCAGTTGGGTAATATCCACGCGTCCCCCTGAACCGAGTGCGGCGGCTTCGGCGGTGGCCGCCGCTAGAAGGGTACGCCAGCCCGCCGGCGCTGGCCATCTCGGCATTACCCTCGTCGCCGTCGACCCACCAGAGCACTTCGACCTGCTCCACGCCGGGACTTCGGTGTGCGGCGCCAACCTGGTTTGCTCCGGCGAGGGCGGGTAGCTTGCCGGAGTACCGGTTCTTCGGGGGAGGGAGCCGCGACGGACACAGGTTATGAACGAACTACGAAGACAAGCAAGCTCCGGACGAGGGACGGGCCAGCGCGGCCCGGGTAATGACTGGGGACCTGACCGCTAGGCGAATTCGTCAGCCGGCCAGGACTGGCTGGGATGGCCGGTACCTTGGGCCTCCTGTTAGCCGTCGCTTCGCGAGGGCCTCGGCGGCGCATGACGACGACTGAGGCACCAGCATCCAGCGGTGGCCCGAGGGCTCACGCGGCTGAGTACCCACCGCTCATAGCCGATGCAATCTCCCGTCCCGAGCCATGAGCGGCCTGCGCCGTGACTGGCTACCGTTACCACATCTTTATGTTCACTCACGCACCATGATGGGATGCATATGACCAGCATGACCAAGCAGTACAGCGCCGCGGCGGGCCACGCGCGAAATGCCGTTGAGAAGACTGCCGATGTCTGGACGGAGGGCGCGCGGACGGTGACGGACCGGCTTTTCGGGCTGCCTCAGGTCGACCTGGTCCCGGCAGTGGACCGCTACTTCGATCTCGTGCAGCGGGCGGTAGATATCAACCGCCGAGTCGCCCTCAGGTGGGCGGAGGCAGCGGGCACGCTATCCGGCGTGGTCCGCGAGAAGGCCGGGTCGGCCGGTGACGCCGTGCGTGAAAAGGCCGAAGCGGCCGGTGATATCGCGCGCGAGCAGGCGGTGAAGGCCGAGCAGACCGCTGGCGAGCAGGCCGCGAAGGCCGATCAAGCCGAGAAGGAGCTGGCCCGTCGGGTCCGCAAGGCCGAGCGTGAGCAGGCGGTGAAGGTCGAGCAGACCGCTGGCGAGCAGGCCGCGAAGGCCGATCAAGCCGAGAAGGAGCTAGCCCGCCAGGCCCGCAAGGCCGAGCGCGAGCACGCGAGGCAGGCTCACGAAAGGGCACGCCAGCGCTACCAAGGCCTGCCCAAAGCCGAACTGAGGGACCTGCTGGCCAAGCGGGACCTACCCAAGACGGGCAACAGAGACGAACTCATCGAGCGCCTCGTCGAGGCAGACAGCAGGTAATGCCCGCAACCCTAAGAATGCCGGCACCGGCACCCAGTCAGGAGGCCGCCCCGCCACCTTTGCCCCGAACACCGGCGGCAATGCCGACTCGCTCCGGCTGAACATGACGGCGCAGGCCGCGTCTACACCGGAAGGCCTGAACATGACCAGTGACACCCGCCAGGACCCGCTAGCCGAGCTGTCCGCCCAGGGCGTGGCGGTGTGGCTCGACGACCTTTCCCGCGAGCTGCTCGCAAGCGGCGAGTTCCAGTCGCTCATCACCGGCCTGCACGTCGTCGGCGTCACGACCAACCCCACAATCTTCGCGTCGGCCCTGGCGAAGGGCGACCGGTATGACGACCAGCTGCGTGACCTCGCCGCTCTAGGCGCCAGCACCGAGACTGCGATCTTTACCGTCACCACCGACGACGTCCGCGCCGCCTGTGACTTCCTCGCCCCGGTCTACCAGCAGACATCTACCCGCGACGGACGCGTCTCCATCGAGGTCGACCCCCAGCTGGCCCGCGACGCCGCCGCGACCGCGGACATGGCCCGCACCCTGCGGGCCGCGGTGGACCGCGAGAACATGTTCGTGAAAATCCCCGCCACGCCAGAAGGCCTCAGCGCTATCACGCAAGTCACCAGCGAGGGGATCAGCGTCAACGTGACGCTGATCTTCGCCCTTGCCCGGTACCGCGCTGTCATGGACGCCTACCTCAGCGGCCTGGAACAAGCCGCTGCCGCCGGCCGGGACCTCGCGGCCATCCGCTCTGTCGCGTCCTTCTTCATCTCCCGGGTGGACTCCGAGGTCGACGCCCGGCTCGACCGGATCGCCACTAGCCAGGCCACACAACTCAAGGGAAAGGCGGCTATCGCCAACGCCCGCCTGGCCTACCAGGCTTATGAGGAAGTCATCAGCAGCCAGCGATGGCAAAAGCTGGCTAGGCTCGGGGCTCAGCCGCAGCGTCCGCTCTGGGCCTCCACCGGCGTCAAGAACCCCGCCTATCCCGACACCATGTACGTGACCGAACTCGTCGCCGCCGACACCGTCAACACCATGCCGGGAAACACGCTGGCAGCGTTCGCCGACCACGGCGAGGTGGCCGGCAACACCATCAGCGGCCGATACCACGATGCCCGCCGCGTCCTCGATAAGCTGGCAACCATCGGCGTCGACTTCGACGACGTCACCGGCCAGCTTGAGCGCGAAGGCCTCGCCAAGTTCGAGAAGAGCTGGAACCAGCTGAGCCGCACCATCGCCGCCGAACTGCATCGCAGCCACCCTGCCGGGCAATCCTGACCCGCCGCGGCAGCGGCCGGATACACGTATGGTGTCCAGGTCGTGACTGCCAGCCGCCGTGACGGCTTCCTGGCCAAGGCCCGGGATCGAGAACCATGACCGCAGAGGACCAGACGCGGGCCAGGCACGCGCTGCTCACGCTACTCACCCGCAAGACCAACTCTACGGGAGCCCAGGAGCTGGCGGAGTCGGCGCGGCATAGACACCTGTGCGGCCTGCGCCCACCCTCGTCATCAGAACCCCTCAATCGGCGATACGGCGAGGAGGACGATCATGACAAGGCCGCGATGTCAGCGCGAGGGGTCGCGAGCCGCTCGAGGTGTTCGGGTCGTTGGCTTCGTGCTGCTGGCAGGGGCTGCGGCCGGGGTGTTCCCGCCGTCGGCAGCGGCGGCCGGTGCCAGGGACGCGGCGAGCGGGAAGGCGGCGTCGTCATTGCTGTTCGGCACGTTATTCGGCGTGGCGGCCACTTCCGCCGGGAATGCCTGGGCGGTCGGCCAGTATCAGCCAGGAAAAGTCACTCGGACGCTGATCGTGCGCTGGAACGGCAGGTGGTTGCCCTTGTGCCAGGGTCTGGACAGGCTGACGGAGGTTCCGAAGGCGACGGCTTGGTCGTACCTGTGGCGCAGCCTGTCCAGGAACGCGGGGTCCAGGCTGGCCTGGCCGACGGCCCGGGCGGTCCTGACGGCCGCGGCGGCCTCGCGGAGGGCGTCGCCGGCCTGGCGGGTCCAGACCTGGGATACCGGGTCGATCGCATAAGCGTCATCGAGGTAGCGATACAGGTGTGCCAGGCACTGCTGGACTCCGGCGAGTCCGGCGTCGTAGCTCAGGTAGCCGCCGTAGCTGGATGAGGGGTGTCCAGGTTGAGCGTCTAGCTGCGCCGTGATCCTGCGATAGGGCACCGTCAGTACTCAGAAGTCAGCGCAGGGTCCAAGCGGATCCGGGGTGAGCTGCTTGGCCTCGGCATCCACGTCGGAGCCACGACCGTGCGGCGGATATTGAAGCTGCGGAGCCCGCCCGCACCCCAACAGCCCGCACGACGTGGCGGCAGTTCCTGCGCCAGCTGGCCGTACGTGGCAAGACGCGATCGGCATGTCATAACTCGGTGATCACGCGTCGCGATTAACGATCTTGCCGTTACTGCTGATTTCACCTTAATGAGATCGATTGCAAAGGGATCGGCCAGCCGTACCGGCGTCGCTGTGCGAATGCACATTTGCATTACCGTGCAGATGAGATCTAGCACGACTAGACCGGCATGTGCTTTGAGATCCACCGGACCGCTCAGTGGCATCGCTGCGCGGCGACCGCACGGCGCCAAGATAACTGCCAGCCGAGTAACGAGCGACAGGGACCGCGCCGATGACGCCGCATGAAGGATACAGAGGCGACGACCGGCCGCTCCAACCATCTTGGTCTGGGTCACGGACAGTGCAGTTCAATCCGACTGAGGCGCGCAAGGAATACCTCGACCTGCATGAGCAGGAATACCGTCCCGTCGTAGCCTTTCTCATGACGTGCGGGGCGGTAATTCAAGATGCAGAGGATGCGGCTCAGGAAGCGTTCCTGGATCTATGGCGACTAACGCAACGGCCAGGCGGCTGGGAAGGCATCGAGACGCCGAGAGGCTGGATCCGACGAGTAGCACTGCGGAAGTACTACCGTTTCCAAAAAGAAGGCGGCCTCCGTGTTGTGATGGATCTTACAGACGCCTATCCACTCGATGGGCGTGACGATCATAGCGAGCTTACGGTTCAAACGGAGTTTGTGCGCGCCACCCTGCGTGAACTGGACGCCGACACCAGGATAGTCATGGCGTTTCTTATCGATGGTTTCAAGTCCGCTGAGATAGCTCGGCTAGTTGGCACCACCGACCAAAAGGTTCGCGACCTGATCAAGAAAGGCAGGAAAGCCCTCAGGACGGAACTGGTGGCCTTGAAGAAGAATAACGGAGGGCCGACGATTGAACGCTCATAGCCGAGACAGCTTCGATTACCAACTCACCGACGACGAGCTTGATGCGATCTTGGCGAATACGCACTGCGAGTTGCTAGCACATGTCGAGCAGGTCGCCGATCCGAGCGCGGCACTCATCGCGATCATGGTTGACAGCGATGAGTCTGAACTGCGCATGCCGGACCTCGCTGCGCCGATACCGCGGCACATCGTCGCGCAACGGCTGCGTGCTCTCATCGAGACACGGTACCGCGCAGCCGAGGTTCACCAACGACTTACGGAGGTTGTGCACCGCGCCCGCAACCTCGCCAGAGATCTCGACAGAGAGCTCAGCGAAGGTGACTTGACCATTGCGGTTCTGTCAGCGATCAATTTTGCGCGGCGACGGGATCGGCATCTGATGCAACTCCTGAGCCACTCTCGCGATCTCGCCGTGCAGATCGCATACGACACCATTCGTATCCGAAAGCTCGATCGTGACCTATCCGCCGATAAGGACGCCGAAGTCGTGCGAGAGCATTCGATCAGTGAAGTTGCCGGTGATCAGGCGTTCGATGGCATCCGCGAGCTGGACCGCTACTTTGCCCACAATCGCCAGCTAATCATCGACGAGCAAATCAAGGATGCGCGCGAGCTGTCGATGCGCCTAGAGAACGCCCGCCGACTGAGCGACATTCGTGGACGCTACCAGAACCTTGACAGGCAGCACGCGCATGAGCTGGCCTTGGCTATCGACATCGCGCTCGACCAGGCGACCGAACTCGCTAACGCCGTGCTAGAGCACCTCGATGCTGTCGAGGTTAACGCCGTAGCAGCGGACCTGTCGCAGATCAAGATCCACGATCCCGCGATCCTTGCTGGCGTCATCTGGGCCGAGACCACGATCTGGCCTTCCGATATAGCCGAGCACGTCGAGTCGCTGTCAGAAGAGCTGGTTACCGGCATTTATCAGATCCGCCCAGACGGACAGCGGCCCGCTGTTCAAGTAGGCCGCGAGGCCATCAGGCAGATGCCGATAGCGATTCAGTCCTTATTCAGCTAGGACGGTTCCCCGCAAAGCACGGACCTGCAGCAGATTCAACCAAAGGAGATAGTGTTGACCTCGGAGCGTGACCAATGACCGGTCAAGAGACCCGCATGTCCGCTCGAAGTGGATGCGGATTGAGAACTGCGGATGGCGATGTCACCACACTCGTCTGTGATATTCGGACGATCGGGCGCCAACTGAGGAACCCGGAGACGCTCTCTCATCCTTACGTCAAATCCGCGATCGCCGAGCTGGAGAGCCAGCTCGCAGATGTACTCGACCATAGCCGTGGTCGCCACCGCCTAACGATCGGCGACTCAGACCGGGCAGCTACGGCCGAAGGTATGCACGATGCGTCCGTGTCCGTAGACACCCTTAAGCCGAACCCGCTGATGGCGACGACAGCTGCCGAACTCCTCGCTGCGATGCGACGCTATAGAGCCTGGGCGGGATCTGCTTCTTTCCGCCAGATGGCAATTCGGGCGCGCCACGCAATCCCACACCTTGCCATGTGCCGGGCACTGAACGGCGAAGAACTGCCACCTCTGGAGACGGTGATCGCGATCATTGCTGGTTGCGGAGGCGAGCAGGATGACCAGGAAATGTTCGCCGCGGCATGGCGTCGGATTGAGGCCGTTGAACTAGATCTGCGTCCCGGTGAACTTTCTCCAGAACTCGGCGACCGAACTTAAGGACGGGCTCTGCCAGCTTAGACCCTGTGAACCGCCCGATCGGGGGCGCAGACACGCGCAGTTGGGCCGGGCGCTAGAACCAGCAAGCGCCGAGCCCGCCGGACTGCCCGCGAGGGAGGCTGCAGGTGGCAGGTCAGTCGGCCGCTTTTATGAGCTACGTCCGCTTCAATGATCAGCATGACGACGGTCAGCTCACTCAGTTCAGGGAGCGCCTCAGCGCGGAGGTGCGGGCACAGACCGGCGAGGAGTTCCCGACCTTCCAGGATCGCAGTGATATCGCCTGGGGGCAGGCCTGGCGTCAGCGGATCGATCAGGCGTTAGACGCAGCGACGCTGCTGGTGGTCATCATTACTCCGAGTTTCTTCCGCAGCGCGGCCTGCCGGGCGGAGGTCGAGCGGTTCGTGGCGCGAGAGCGCGAGCTTGGCCGCCAGGACCTGATCTTGCCCGTGTACTACGTCAGTACCCCGGAGCTGGACAACCCGGTGTTGCGCGACGCTGACGAGCTGACGCGAGTGGTGGCGTCACGGCAGCTTGCCGACTGGCGGGAGCTGCGTTTCGAGCCGTTCACTTCGCCCGTGGTGCGCCGGACTCTGGCGCAGCTTGCCACCAGGATGCGCGACACGCTCTTGCGCCAGCCCGCCGATGCGCCCCCCGTATCCGGGAATCCGGGGCAGGCTGCCGCAACCTTTCAGAAGATCGACCGATCCAACCACTTTTTCGGGCCTATGGAGCGGTCGGTCCTTGACGTTGGGCGGCTGACGGAGTTCTTTCAGACGGTCGGCGAAGCAGAGGCCAGCATCAGCCCGCTGCTGCAGCGCCTCGCGCGGCGGGAGATCAAGCGAGTCGCCTCCTTCGTGCGGCAGTTGCCGGTCGGCAACGAGATCGCCTATGACGGAGAAGACCGGGAGTGGCTGCTCGGGCTCACTCACGAGGCGCAGCGCTCGATCGACGCGATTTCGCTGGTCGATGCGAACGCCGGCATGCATGCCTTCGACGGCGGATTGTTGACCACTGATCTGGGCACCCGCTATCTGACGCTGCAGCGCGAGGCGATAGACCGGCAGGTCTCGATCCGGCGCATCTTCGTGTTCGAGAACCAGGAACTAGCCCGCGACGAGATGTTCCTGAAGATCATCCAGCTTCAGCGTGACGTCGGCGTCGACGTCAGGATGCTCGATCGTTGACTTGTTCCGGAATGGCTCCAACCGAGGATCTTCGACTTCGTTGTCTTCGACGGAGCGGTCAGTTATGAGATCGGCGCAATAGGGTTCAAAGCGGGAGGAGCTATCCCGACGATCGTACGGACCCTGCTCGTGCCGATTCCGGCTAGGGTTCGTGATCTGGAGAATCAGTTCGAGCAATTGTGGGCCGCCGCCGGCTCAGCGCACCAGATCGGTGAATGACGGTCAGTCTAGCTGCGTAAAGGAAGCGGTCAGTCTCGCTGCCAGGTCGTCGCGTTCATAGGCGTTGAACACGAGGCGCAGCTGGTCGACCAGCCGTTCCCGGAACCGGCCGTCGAGGCCTTGGAGGAATAGCCGGATCAGCTCCGTGATGGGGTCGACGGCCGGGCGTCCGGTCGACTGGCCGAAGAGGGCGGCGACCTTTTCGAAGATGCCGTCCATCTTTGGTTCCACCAGCTTCTCCAGCTTGCCGGGGCTGTTCTCCAGCCACCACAGGCGGGCCGTGGTTGGCTCGGCGAGCAGCACGCGCATGTTCTCGGCTTTGGCCTGAGCAAGCGCGGTCTCGCGGCGAAGGGTTTCCTGCTGCTCGGCCAGGCTCTGGTCCTCCGGGCCGACCCGCACGTCGCTGACCGTGAGCGTGATCAGGCCGCTTTCCCACACGCTCGCATCGTTGAGCAATGCACGCTCGATCGCCGCCCAGGCTTCATCGCGATCGAGGACAGAGCACCGTCTGGCCACTGGCTGGGCCACACCGAGTAGCTGGTCAGCGAGCGAACGGATGCTCTGGCCGGCGTTCGTCCCCCGCGGCCATGTTGTCTCGATCACGGCGTGAAAATGGGCCTGCGGGATCTCGCTCGGCAGTCGCGCCTTGAAGTTCGCCGGGATGGGATTAAGACTTTGGGACCAAACCCGTCGCAGGCGGGACTGCAGCGGCACGCTGATGCCGTTCACGAACGCTCCCCTGTGGCCGGTCCCCGGCCCGCCATGATCGGGTCGCGCTCCCAGGTGCGCCGCACGAGGTCGGTGCCGATTTCCCACCGAACCGGGTCGCTGTCTTTGGAACCGACTCCTGCGAACGCGATCCCGGCGAGGAGGGCTACGTCGATACTGCTCCGGCATGACCCGGCCAGTATTTCGAGAACTGGTTCTCGCGGTGCCTGGCCCCGCGCGGCTGCATCCAGCCACCGCGCCGCCAGCGCCGCCGCCTTACTGGCCACCCCGTCCGTTCTCTCGTCGCGCAACGCCCCGTGCCACAACCCTCCCAGCAGGCCGCTGTACTGTAGGCCGCTGTACTGCTGGCCGCTAGTCTGCTGGCCGACGTGGGCGAGGATCGCGATCTGGCCAGTCTCGTCCGGAGTGGCCAGCCGAAGGAACGCCCGCAGCCCCTCGGACCGGCGCGGCTCCTCCTCGCTTACCCACCGGGCCACCTCGCCGACGACACTGGAGTAGAGCGCCGGCTCGCCGGCGAGCGTGGTCAGGCTGTCGTAGACCGATTCCTGGACGACCGCGTTCGGCCTGACAACCAGGTGTCGCAACCGCGTGAGTGCTATCTGCGGGTACTGCCGGGCCAGCTGTCCGGCGCATACCGCGGCGACCGCTAGATGGATGGCTTCGCCCGCGCCCGTGGTTCGCGCCCAGTCGTAGAGCTGGCGCCGCACGTCTCGGCCGATCTCCTCGCTCAGTGCAGCGTCGGTCAGCGCCCCGATCGCGAGCTCGCGGCGGCTCGCGGGCTCGGCCGCCCACTGTTGCGCAGCCAAGCACACCAGGCCGGCCTCCTGCTTCCTGATCGCCAGCCTGGTGAGAGCCTGCGCGGCCAGCTCGCTGCCCTCGTCGCCCGAACTGGGGATACTGGTCAGCCATGCCCGCAGGTCCGCGTGTAGCTGCGGTCGCTGACTCCAGACATGATCCAGAACGGATGTCCCGTAGGCCGGTCTGGCAAATCTGATGCTCGCGTCCTGCCGCAGTTCGGCCCGGATCTGGCCTACCAGCTCGTCGGCGTCCGGGCCCGCCAGCGCGCCGCCGGGCACGCGCGGGATCTCGACGATCCTGGCAAGCCTGTCGGCGGCGGCGAACACTGTGGCCGCGGGTGCCCCCTCTAGCGCGGCGGCGGCGAGCAGCAGAGCCCGCCGGTAGGCGCCCATCGGCCCGGCCGACTGTCGGAACCACCCTGCCAGCTCGGTCGCCCAGTTCCGGTACTCCGCGACGACCTGGCTGAGCTGCTGCTCTCCGGGGATCTGCAGAGCGCTCGTCTCGGCGACGATCCGGGCCAGCCGGACCCCGTCTGGCAGGGTGGCCGTGTGGAGCAGGCTGCCGATCTGCTCGTGTCGTGCCCACGCTTCCGCGAAGGAGTCCGAGGTCATGCGGGCTAGATGGGCCTGGAATACGCTGATCGCCGGGGGCGGTGTCAGGCGGGTGACGGGCAACACGTCGTCGTCCAGGCCCAGTGCGCGCCAGGAGTGCTCGCGGGCCCGCACGACGAGGCAGGACTTCATGGCTCGCAGCCGCACCGCGAGGTCGCCTATCCAGGCGCCGGCCTTGGTAGTGAGCTGGTCGGAGTCCTCGTCGAGGTCGAGCAGGTAACCGTGGCCCGGTGCGATCTCCAGCTGGCGACCGAAGTCCTCAGGGTCGAGCACCACGTTTTTCGGGATGACCTCAAGCGTGGCCAGCAGAACTGTCCCCGTCGTGCGCCTGCCGCATCCGGACTGGCCAAGCAGCGCGACGGCCGACTTTCTGCGCAGGGCCACTGTGGCCTCGCCGAACTCCGGAGGCTCCACAAAGGTCGCACGACAACGCTCCACCTCGCCCGCGGCGAGGGCCATGGCCGCGATCACGTCACGGAAGTAGTTGAAGGTGTTGTTGTAACTGGCCTGCTGGACAGGGCTGTAGAAGGTTCCACCGCCGATGAAGCTGCCGACGCTGCCGTTGATCGTCGTCTCTGACCCGCTGCCTGTGGCGTTCTGGGTCTCGGCTGGCAAGCCTACTTCGGTCATGACCCGCTGCCTCCGACCTGCCTGACCTCGGCAGAGAAGGTTCCGCCGGTGATGGCGTTCCCGACGTTGCCTTTGATCGTCGTTCCGCCCGGAGCCTGCGCGGCGGGTTCGGCATCGCCGGGACTTCGGCCTACGGCGGACCGCGACGCCCGGTCGCTCGGCTTCGACGGCTTCGGCACGTAGATCCAGGCCGGCTGGACGAACTCTTTGGCCGCCACCTCGGCGATCACTGGCCGGAACCTGTCCGGTGGCAGCCCTGGCGTGAACCCGGCCCGGACCACGTCCTCGAAAACCCGCTGCGAAACGATCGCGGCCAGCAGCGTGAGGTCAGGGTTGCTGCGGCCTAGTTCCTGCCGGATGGAGTCGGAGTTTAGGAGCCGAAACGCGTCGTTCACCGGTGTCCCGATACCTTCGCGCCGTTCACCCGAGTCAGGCACTGGTCCGATGTGGATCGCCACCCGGAGCCGCAGTCGCAAGTTCCGGTCCTGACTCCGGAGACGCTGGTCGTGTTCCTCCAGGACCTCCTGAAGTTGGTCGAGCAGCGGGTCCAGGAGGAACGGCGCGTGTTGCTCTGGCACGCCGAATACGTAACCGTCCCCGGTCCCCTGCGGGAAGCGACGCGACTCCCACACCTCTGCCAGTCGGCACCGCGCGAACGCGCTGCCGAGCAGCTCGGGGATCGCGTCGCTGAGTTCCGGCTGCCGGGCGCTCGGGTTGCGCGTGAACTTCTCGGTGTCCACGGCGAAGATCGCGCGAGACGGAGGCAATTTCCGAGTGGCATGCATGCTTGGGTTCTCCCTGTTGGTCGTTCTGCCAGCGGGTCGGCTCCGACACGACTTTGCCGGGAGTCGTCGGCCAGGACTGTCCAGAATCAGGCACAGGCAGCATTCGTCTAGCGACGGGAACAAGGTCTTCCGACGCCAGCCGAAGGCGACGGCCGGCCAGTCACCCGAATTCCTCGCGCAGCTTGCCAAGATCCCGGATAACCAGGCTGCGCCGACTGGTCGCGACGAGCCCGCGCTGCCGCAGCGTTGCTAGCGCGGCGGCCACGGAAGCCCGTGATAACCCGGTGGCAGCGGCAAGCTCCTCCTGCGACATGTCGAGGCCGGGCTGCTCGCCGCCCGCCACGGACGCGAACCGCAGCAGGACGCGGCCGACCCGTTGCATGGCGTTAAGGCCCGCCAGCTCGGCCCGTGCGTCATCGCTCTCGCGCTGCCGGGTGATCAGGTAACGCAGCAGGATCTCTTCCACGCGCCGTTCCCGCACGATCCGCAGAAACGCGGCAGCCGATAAGACGTAGGTGATGCAGGGAACAAGCGCGGTCACGGTCGCCGACCGCATCTCCCCGCCTAGCACGGCCAGCTCGCCGACGATATCGGCCACCCCCCGGACTGCCAAAAGCAGTTCGTTGCCGTCAGCGTCGACCCTGGCAACCTTCACCCGGCCCGCAGCCAGAATGAACACGTAGCCGCCCCGCTCCCCCTGCCGCATCAGGATCTCACCCTTCTCAAACCGGCGCACCGCCCCCGTGGCCAGAAGAGCCTGCCAAGCCTCGCGCGGCATCAGGGACGCCAGCCCCGCCGAAGAGCTCATCCTGACTCCGCGACCCTAGTACGGCACCCCCTGCTCATTTCACATCTACGCCGCCAACCGGGCAAGACCCGACCGCACCGATGCCTACTCCTCCCACTTGCGGGCCAGCGCCGTCGATATTTCCGCGCCAGGCGCTGCTGATCAGCGACCTGCGGGAGTCGGCGCAGAAGCCTCAGGAGACTCGAAAGCTTTCGGTAATC
The DNA here is from genome assembly GCA_963769145.1 of uncultured Actinomycetota bacterium. Taxonomy (GTDB): domain Bacteria; phylum Actinomycetota; class Actinomycetes; order Streptosporangiales; family Streptosporangiaceae; genus Chersky-822. Next base: position 2,075,589 of record CAVYKS010000003.1, on the reverse strand, counting down.
GGCGTGGAACTTTCATAACTTAATCAGCAATGTCTGGGGCAAATGCCGTAGGTCGTTGCGGGCAAGTTCTGCGACGTCTTCACTTCATGCAGGGCGTCGAAACTCTCTCCGATAAGTTTCGATGAGGATGGCAATGAAGATAAGGAGAAGAGCCATGAAGATAAGGCGATCCCGCCCGGCGCCCGACGCGACCAAGTCCCCTGGTAGCGCGTTACGGCGCCGGATGCTTGCCGCCGGGGCCGTAACCGCGACAGTGGCGGCAATGGCGCCGCTGGCGATCAGAAGTAGTGCCGCGCAGGCGACGCTTGCGCCAGGGACGCCCCTAAAGACGCTAGCCCAGGCCGCAGGCGGTCGGTACTTCGGCAGCGACATGACTGGAAACTTGCTGTCCCAGTCAACGGTGACCCAGCTCCAGACCCAGCAGTTCAGCATGGTCACGCCCGGCAATGAGATGAAGTGGGACACCACCGAGCCGTCCAACGGCACGTTCAACTTCGCCCCGGGCGACCAGATCGTCTCCTATGCCAAGGCGAACAATGAACGGGTGCGCTGCCACAACCTGGTCTGGTCCAGCCAGCTCCCGTCGTGGGTGACGAGCCTGCCGCTCAACCAGGTGCAGGCGGCGATGGAAACCCACATCACCACCGAGGCCTCCCACTACAAAGGCGAGTGCTACGCGTGGGACGTGGTGAACGAGCCGCTCAACTCCGACGGCTCGCTCAATCAGGACGTGTTCTTCAACGCGATGGGCAGCGGATACATCGCCGACGCGCTGAGGACCGCGCACGCCGCGGACCCGAACGCGAAGCTGTACCTGAACGACTTCAACATCGAAGGGGAGAACGCCAAGAGCAACGGCATGTTCAGCCTCGCGCAGTCGTTGCTGGCGCAGGGCGTGCCGCTCAACGGTATCGGCTTCGAGAGCCACTTCATCCTCGGTCAGGTCCCGTCCGACATGGAAGCGAACATGCAGCGGTTCGCGAACCTCGGGCTTGATGTCGCGGTCACCGAGCTTGACGACCGCATTACGCTTCCTGCTACCAGCGCCAACCTCGCGCAGCAGGCCACCGAATTCTCCGCGGTGGTCAAGGACTGCCTGGGCGTCTCCCGCTGCGTCGGCGTGACCCAGTGGGCCGTCGGCGACGCCGACTCCTGGGTCCCGGGCACGTTCTCCGGCCAGGGCGCCGCCACCCTGTTCGACCAGAACTACAACCCCAAGCCCGCCTTCACCTCCGTGCAGAACACGCTCGCAGGGGGCGGCAGCGGCCAGAACACGGTTACGGTGACCAACCCGGGCACGCAGACCGGGACCGTCGGCACCGCTGCCAGCCTCCAGATCCACGCCACCGACTCGGCGTCGGGACAGACCCTGTCCTACGCCGCGACCGGCCTGGCCGCCGGGCTATCGATCAACGCCTCCACCGGCCTGATCTCCGGCACGCCCACCGCGTCTGGCAACAACACCGTCACCGTCACCGTCACCGACGCCACGGGCGGCGCTGGCACCGCTAGCTTCGCCTGGAACATCAGCGGAGGTGGCGGCGGCGGTGGCACCTGCCATGTCACCTACACAAAGAACAGCGAATGGCCCGGCGGCTTCACCGGCCAGGTGGTCATCGCCAACACCGGTACGACCTCGATCAACGGGTGGTCGCTGACCTTCACCTTCCCGGGCGACCAGAAGGTCACCAGCAACTTCAACGGCGGCTTCTCCCAGACCGGTGAGAACGCGACCCTCACCAACGCCAGCTACAACGGCACCATCGCGCCAGGCGCCAGCATCACGGACGGCTTCCAGGGCACCTGGACCAGCAACGACACCAACCCGACTAGCTTCTCCATCAACGGCACCGCATGTAAATAAGTCCACCAGCACATAACCGCGGTTCGTCCCGCTGGCGGCAGCCATCCGCTGCCGCCAGCGAGCTTTTCGTTGAGCTGCCCCGGCGTCAGCCGGTAACCGGGTGGCCCAAGTTCAGGAGCGCTGCCGGCTGGGCAAGGCCGGTCGCGGTATGGTCATCCTTCGTCCCGACGAGGGCTCCTGCCCGTGGCTCGACACACGCGAATGGAAAGACGTCCAGCGAAGGCCCGGTGGGACTGACCCGATCAGCAGCGTTGGACAGTTGATGCTGCTCTTTGGAGTGAGTGACAGCAACGTCGTCCCGGCGCTGTTGCCGGCGACCAGAATCCAACCGCTACGTCGTCCCTGAGTTGCTGCTCCACGGGCTGTTGCAGAATCGGGCGCGGGTACGCGGTGTGTCTTTTGTGCGTGTTCGTGGTTATCTGTCATAATTATGGTATGGCGAAAGGGTACCGGGAAGTGCCGGCGGGGACCAGCTGTACCCTGCTGCCGCCGGACCGGCGGGACTGGCTTGCGGCCGATCATCCGGTCTGGCTGGTGATGCACCCGTGGTCGACGGCACGACCTGGACACCAGCGCGTTCCACGCGTTCCGGCGGACCGGCGGGGCGGGGGCGGCGGGGTATGACCCGGACATGCTGGTGACGCTGCTGGTGTGGGCGTACGCGAACCGGGTGACGTCGTCGCGGCGGATCGAGCAGCTGTGCCAGACCGACGCGGCGTTCATGGTGATCTGCGCGGGGAACCACCCGGATCACGTGACGATCGCCCGGTTCCGGGCGCAGGCCGGGACGGCGATGGCCGGGCTGTTCGCTGAGGTGCTGGGGCTGTGCGCGCGGCTGGGCATGGGCAAGCTGGGCGTGGTGGCCCTGGACGGCACCAAGGTCGCCGCTTCCGCGTCGAAGTCGGCGAACCGGTCGCTGGCCCGGCTGCGGGACCTGGCCGCCGAGACGGTGGCCGAGCACGCGGCCGCCGACGCGGCCGAGGACGCGGCGTACGGGGCCGGGCGGCGCGGCGACGAGGTGCCCGGGCAGGTGGCCAGCCCGCAGTCGCGGGCCGGCCGGAAGGCCAGGGCCGGGCGGATAGCCCGGGCGCTGGCCGAGATGGAAGCCGAAGCCGAGGCCGGGGAGAAAGCCGAGCGGGAGGAGCAGGCCGCCAAGACCGGGACGTTCCGGGAGCGCAAAGCGGCCGGGCAGCCGACCGGCCGCGCCCCGGCCGGGTCCGAGGCCGGGCTGGCGCAGGAGAAAGTCGATGCCGAGATCGCCAGGCAGCAGGCCAGGATCGATGACTGGCACGCCCGCCAGGCCGCCCGCGCCGCCGCCGGGCAGAAGAGATGACCGGCCCGCCCCCGGCCCCGGCCGCCGGTATCTGCCGGGTTCCGGGAAGCCGAAGCCGAACGGGACGCCGCCCGCGACCGGGACGCCGCCCGCCAGGCCGCCCGCGACGCCCAGCGCGCAACCCGGTCCCGGAACATCACCGACCCTGACTCCCGGCTCATGCCCGTCCGCGGCGGCGGGTTCATCCAGGGCTACAACACCCAGAACGTCACCAGCGAAGACGGCCTGATCATCGCCACCGAAGTCACCGGCACCCCCGGCGACGTCACCTGGTTCGAGCCCATGGCCGCCAAGGCAGAAGCCGCCGCCGAATACATCGCCGCCCGCCAGCCCCCCGCCACCACCGCACCCGACACCACCAGCAGCAACACCACCAGCACCGCCGCACCCGGCACCAGCTGCACATGCGGCACCACCGCACCCGGCACCGGCAGCACCGCCGCAGCACCCGGCACCGGCAGCACCGGCACCGCCGCACCCGCCACCAGCAGCAGCGACAGCACCGGCTGCACGTCGCGGCACCTGCGGCCGGTGCCTCATCCGCCTGTTCCTCACCAACGCCGGCTACAAATCCGAGCACAACATGACCTGCCCCGGACCGGACCGGCTCATCGCCGTCGGCAAGCACCGCGACCTCGAACACGCCGCCCGCGACCCCGGCGCCCCCCCGGGCCCGGCGAACCCGACGGCCCCGCCACCGCCGCCATGGCCGAACGCCTCAAAACCCCCGAAGGCATTCACCGCCTACCGCCAGCGCGGCCACATCGCCGAAACCCCCCACGGCAACATCAAGCACAACCTCGGCTTCCGCCAGTTCAGCCTCCGCGGCACACCCAAAGTCACCGCCGAATGGAACCTCATCACCAGCGTCCACAACCTCCTGACCGCCATCAGCGCCGGCCAGCTCCACCACCCAGGCACTCACCGCCCTCTGAACCAGCCCGGCCACACCCGGCCCCTGGCCCAGCCACCCACCGCCCCGAAACAAACCCAAACCCAAGCCCGCCACCGCCCCGCCCCGCCACCCAATCCCCGCCAACAGCCCGTCCAACGACAACAGCGGGTCGACGTTGCGCTTCAAAACGGGAGTCAACAGCAACTCAGGGACGACGTTGCTGTCAGCACCACCCCGCTCAGCATTATCAGCCCCGCAGCAGCCACCATTTGACCACCTAAGAACTCGCTCCCCAAGAGCCGTCCCAGCTCATCAGGGGAAGGGCATCGGGCAAGCCTGGGCTCGCGGGCAGAATGCTGTCATCGAGCGGGCAACGTTGCCTGACACGCCACTAGTTACGGCTCCGGTCCTGGCTGGAGCAGGCCAGGCCCGCCAATCGCGGGTCATTTCGACAAACTATCTGCTGATTTGCGCGTGCTGGCACGGTTTGCGCGTGGGTCCTTTGATCATGAATTCTTCCTGTCCTGTCTCAATATCGCATAATCTCAGTTAAAGTATTCGATTCTACGCGGTCGATAGCAAGAAGTTCTGTACGCGCGACGGCGGTACGGTGCGGATAGATGACATCTCATTGCAAGCCATCAGCAGCTGAACTGGTATTTGGGTACAGAAGTTGGCAACTCACGGCATTGTTGCAGTAGAGTGCCCTACGGAAGGGATCTAGTGGGGGGAAGGGTTGTCGTGATGAAGCTCTTGTATTCGCGTGGCACCCGTTCGGTAGATGAGATCCAGCGGGAGATCGATGCCTTCTGGGATGCTTTGGGTGAGGACGACGAACTCCGCGCCGATGTTCGAGATGGCGGGATCGATGTCCGCGTCCTAGACTTGCTGAGCGGTAAGGAAGCTATCAGGGTCACGGCCCTGGGAGCGGGGCTGGATCCAGGGCTGGTATGCCTGGTTGTAGCATTTGCGCCAGCTGTGAACACTATCGCCGTCTCTGCCTGGAAGAAGGTGATTCTTCCAGGAATACTAAAGAAACACGGGCGAGATGCCATCGGGCCTGAGAGGCCTGCGGGCGATGGGTCATAACGCTTCGCTACCTGTGCATGTTCAGAAGGCCGTCCTCGGCCGCATGCTGGTGTACAAGGCGCTTGACCTGCACAGGGCAGACATAGAGGCAGCAGACTACGGCACCTTCTGGAAGCAACTCCGGGATCGGCTCCATGCATCGACGGACCTCCAACTGCAGTTCCGGGACGACAGTCGGCCGGTATCTGACTACCTGCGTGCCCTCGCTCAAGAGCTCCGGTCGGCGCTGTCCTTTCCGAACTCTGCGTCCGAACAGGTATGTGCTCCGCTTCTTGACGACATTGACAAGCTGATGGATGAGGCATCGACTTGTACAGAGGATTTGCTCGTTGAGGCGTTCCGCCAGGCAGTGGCGCAGGCGTCAGCCGAATACCGGGACTGCGAGCTGGCACTCTCCGACGGTATTGTCGACAACGTGAGCATTACATTCGATCATCAGTCTCGCATTCCTGACAACCTGCTCCCGGTGAACCTCAGGGCAGTCACGTTTCTGGACGCCACTAGCACTTTACCATCTGCCCGTGTGGAGATAGTTCTTGCGCCGGGCGACCTCGACGAGCTAACGGCTTTTGCTCTTCCGTATGTACTGCTGCATGAATGCCTCTGCCATGTCTTCCAGGGCCCGTGGACGTCGTTGCGAGAGCAGGCCGACGCCAACAGTCGGTTCGCGGAGGGCTGGATGGATGTCGTGGCCTTCCGGCTTCACGCTGAGCTAAGCCTGAAGGATGGGTCGTTCGTAAGCTTGATGACGCCGCTGCGCCTGGCAGCCCAGTTGGACGCGGCCGAGCAGGTCCATGCGGCCCGCCGTGCACCGCAGCGTTCGGACAGGGCATGGGCGCATCGCGCCATCGGCTATGACGCCGCGATCCTCATGGCTGATCGCCTCACTCGCCTCGCGGGGACCCAAGACGCGCAGACAGCGTTCATGCACCTGAGCCTGTCCCTAAACGCCTCTTCGGTCGCCAACAACGATCGGGATCGTTTCGTGACCTTTATCCATGAAGATCTAGATAAAAGGATGAGTGAACCTCAAATCGTACTCGACCTTTTGCGCGATTATCTGCGGGATCATGACGCCATGCGACTGGTGAGCCGCGTTCTCGATGAAAAAATTCGTTTGACAAACGACTAACGATGATGCAGTCTGGGGAACATGTTCTTAGGAAAGTGAGGCCAGCCGATGCTCGCCAGGTATCGCACTCTTGGAGCTGTGCTGGCTCTTCGCGAGTTCACCGTAGCTGACCTAGCGCGCTATAGCGGCGTGCGGGAATCGACCGTCCGGACGATCATGGGTCGTGAGAGCCGCTACGTTAAGCGGGCCGGCGCGCGGTCCACGGGAAGGCCAGGCGGTCAGCCTGTGGTGTATGAGCTTCGGAGCGAGGCCGAGCGCGAACTCACTGAGCTTCTGCGCCAGCTCGAGGGGATAGGCGCTCGGTCGCCGGTCGTGGACGGAAGGGCGACGAAGGACTTCGCGCCCTTGCCAACGGCACTGATTGCGGCTGAAGATACGCTGCTGCGCCAGATTTCCCGCGCCAGGGATCCGCAAGAGTGCAATCAGCTGGTCATGCTGGCGACAGCCGACTATCAGAGTGCTCAACGTGCCGCCAAGGACCCAGAGCGCGAGGTAGCGGCGCACCTAGAAGTAGTGGCTGTACTGTTGCGCCTGGCTCGCGCCGAGTTGTCGATTTCGCAGGGCGAGCTCAGTGACACCACGGCACCATTCCCGTATGCGAAAATCTTGATGGCAAGCGATGATTACGCGGGAAAGCTTTCGGGGCTGCGAGATGACCTGCGTCGCCTGCTGGCGGATATGCCCGAACTCCAAGACAAGCGGTTGCTGCCGGATCTATTTCACCGTCTCGGGACAAGTCCGCTGGGTTCAGCGCTCTTCGGGAGCCTGAGCACGTCTGATGCAGATCTGTATCCGCACGTGCTTCTATTCGACATGGCGGAATCGGACCGCGCGAGGCCAGGTGATTCTGACGTCGGAAAGTTCGTCCGGGACATACTTCTCCGCGAACGGATCCCGTTTTCACCCGTCACGGCGTCACGTGGGCGCGAGGTACTGCCCACGCTGCTCAGGCATGATCCAGGCGCTTCTGCTGCACGCGTCATTCCCGATATTTCGCCGCTCACAGCCTTCCTGATGACCGTCAGAGCGAATGACACTCAGGGCCGGAAGGCTGTGGAGCAGCTTTGTGAGATCTACGGCCAATTGCGAAAATGTGTTGTCGTGGGCGACCGCTACGATGCACATATGTCGAACCAGGTGAACTCGCTACAAGGCAGGTACCTGTCTGTCCATGGGCTACAACCACAGGGATTGCTGGGCGCATTGAGCGCAGCGATGACGGATCCATCTTCCATGGCCGGATGGAACTTGCCTTTTGCTCCGCTATCGCCAACTACCTCGCCTCATCCACCGGCAACGCCCGCGCACGGTCCTCAGCGAGGGTAAGCGTTGCCATGGCCCTTTCCGGCAGCGCCCCCCGCGACCGTGCTGAAAGCCAGGCTACCGGGCGGGCAAGGCGCACGAGCCAGTTCAGTGCCGGCGACTGACCGCATGGCGGTAATGCGCCGCGAGGATGTCCGCGCCGAAATCGCCGCCTGGCCGGCGCAGCACCGAATGCGCGTGGTTGGCGTCGGTCTTGTCGAACTCGATGAGAAGGTCGTCGGCCTGCACCCGGTAATAGTGCCGGTCGTCCCGCGTCAGCGGACCCTCCCAGGCGAAGTACACCTCGCCGCTCGCGAGCTTCGCCGCCTCCTGCGCTGCCATCGCCTCCGGCAGCCGGTCGAGATAAAGAGCTACGATCTGCCCGAGCAGCGCCCGCGCCGTCGGCCCGACCGTACACGCGGCGACTCCCAGTGGCTCGACTCGCCCGGCGCGAGCCGAGGTGGCCGAGCGAATGTCGCCGGCGGCCTGATCAGCGACGACGGCGTTCATGCGGCCCGCTGGCCCGAGCGCGTCGAGCAAGGCATGCCCGAGATCCTCCTCAGGCCCAAGCGGCCGGGACACCGGCCGTCCGGCATAACTCACGCACGCCGGATTGGCGCCGAGGAAGACGGGGGCTGGGGAGACTTCATCACCCGCGATGGTCATCGTCACGGACAAGTGGTGACCCTCGAACCGCCAGGACCAGACATCGGCCTCGGACGGATCGCCAAACACGGTCACGAAGTAGCTGCCGCCGTGCCGGTCCAGCGCCCGCCGCTCCCGCAGATCGAGCACCTCCTCGAGCGCGACAATCGCCATCGCCTGCGCGAAGCAGTGCTCGCTCAGCCCGATAGCCAGCAACCGGTGTGCGGCCTTCCGGCCAGCCACACTCATCAGCGCCAGGCATCCGCCCGGCCGCGGGTGCGGCCGGTACTCGATCCACCGCCGGGCCGCGTCATCGCCGAACTCCAAAGCCGCGAGCTTGCGCTGCTCCCCATCGAGCTCCCGCAGCAGCGCACTGGCCTCCTGACGCATCCGGGCCGCAGTCTCGTCACTCGCCACGCTTCCGGTATATCACCGCGGGCCGCCGCCACCCAGGCCCGCCACTGTCCATCCCACCTACTCGGTGGTCGTGTCGATGTGCCCGGTCGGGAGCCAGGACAGCCAGCGTGGCAGGTACCAGGTTCGTTCGCCAAGCACGGCTATCACCGAGGGCAGCAGGATGCCGCGAACGGCTGTCGCGTCGATGAGTACCGCGACGGCCAGCCCGATGCCGAGCGTCTTGATGTCCACGAAGGACAGCGTGGCGAAGATAGAGAACACGGCGACCATGATGATCGCCGCGCTGGTGATGACGCCGGCGCTGGTGGCTATTCCGCTGGTCAGGGCGTCGGCCGTGGCCATGCCCTGGGCGTGTCTCTCGCGGATGCGGCTGAGGATGAAGACGTGGTAGTCCATGCTGAGCCCGAATAGGAACACGAAGATGAACAACGGCACCCATTGGGCGATCGCGCCGGTAGAGGTGACTCCGAGCAGCCCGTGAAGCCAGCCGTCCTGGAACATCAGCGTGATCACGCCATAGGCAGCTCCTACCGACAGCAGGTTCAAGATGATTGACGCCAAAGGCAGCGCGATCGAGCGGAAAGAGACCATCAGCAGCAGGAAGGCGAGTCCGGCGACTATGCCGAAGACCAGCGGCGTGCGCGCGTGCAACGTGGCCGCCCAGTCGTAGTCGATGGCGGTGCTGCCAGTGACCGGATCGCTTATGCCGGTAACTTTGCCGACGGTCTGCGGCAGGATCTGGTTCCGCAAAGTCACCAGCGCATCGTCAGAAGTTCTGCCTGATCCGCTGCCCGCTAGCGGCACGGTGATGATCAGGCCGCGTCCGGAAGCAACCGGCGTTACGGTTACTGGGGCGCGGATCGGCCCATCTGATGACGCGCGTGCCTGGAGGGCGGCGATCGCGGCACGGACGCCGGGACCGGCGAGACCCTGGCCGGTGACAACGACCTCGGCCGGCGCGGGGCGGCCGGGGAACGCCGCCGAGATCCTGGCAAGAGTCTGCGCGACCGGCACCGAGGCTGGCAGGTTGACGAGCTGGTTGCCTAGCCGCATTCCGAAGGCAGGCGCGGTGAGCAGCAGCATCCCGATCGCCGCCGCACCGCCCCAGGCGACCGGATGACGCACTACCCGCCGGATGAGCGCGGCCCACCATGTCGAAGGCGCCGCCGCGGTGCGGCGGCGGCCGAGGATAGGCATCTTGCCTCGGTCGGCCCAGTCACCAAGCAGCGCCAGCAAAGCGGGCAGCACGGTCACTGAGCCGACCACGGCTACGCCGACGACGATGATCGTGCCGAACGCCATGCCGGTGAACAGTTCAATGCCGCTGAGGAATAGCCCGGCGAGCGAGACCATCACAGTCAGCCCGGATATGACGATCGCCCGGCCCGAGGTGGCCGCCGCCGTCCGTAGTGCCATGTCCGGAGATCGCCCGGCCGAGCGCTCCTCCCGCTCCCGGCGCAGGTAGAACAGCGAGTAGTCAACACCGACCGCCATGCCGAGGATTAGCACGATTTCCGAGGTGCCGGAGCGGATCGGCAGGAACCGGCTAGGAATCGCGAGCAGGGAGATCGTCGCGACGACAGCACTGGCGGCGAACACGACCGGAATGCCAGCCGCTATCAGCGCACCGAAGACCACAAGGAGCAAGATCAGCGTGATCGGGATCGCGCTGTACTCCGCGCGGCGGAAGTCGGACTCCAGCAGCGTGTTCCCCGCGGCGCTCGCGCTGGCGTTTCCCGCCTCGGCGACCAGCAAGTCAGGGTAGGCGGCCTGGATCCTGGCAACGGCGGCCAGGTCCGCCCTGACCGCGGCATCCCTCGCCGAACGAGGTCCGGGCACCTCGAACGTCACGAGCGCGCTCCGCCCGTCTGCCGACACCAGGCCGGCCGCCTGAATGCTTGCCGCCGAGGAAGGGAGTCGGCCAAGCGCGATGGCTACCTGGCGGGTTGCCCGGCGCATTTGCGGGTCGTCGGCGAAGGTCAGGTGATCGGCCCGTGGCCCGCGCGGCTGGATGAGCACACTTTCCGCCGGCGGTGTCGTCACGTTCAGCCGGTGCAGGACCTGCTCACCAGCACCTGCTTGACCTGGATCGTACTGAGGCAGGCTCTGCGTTCCTAGCAGTTGCCCGGCGACGAACGCGGCTGCGACCAGACCAAACCAGCATGCGACCGCGGTCTTAGGATGCTTGGCGCTCCAGCAGGCAATCCTCTCCACCAGCGGCCCGGCCGAACCGCGAGGCGAGCGGAATCCGGCCCACCGCAGCCCAGAATGGCCGACAATGCTCATCAAACCTCACAAGGCAGCCCGCCCGCGAATTCTCTCACGCACGGTCAGCCCCGTCACCGGATTCGATGGGGTGAAAGGCGAACAGGGTGGGACAGCCGGATCAGCTGGTCACGCGGCTGATCCGGCAGGCGGTCATGTCTCATGGCTGCCTGCGGGCAGCCGTGTCGAGCACCGCTGGTCTGGTCGATTCCGTGCTGGCATCTGCCCGTGCAGGTGTGGTGAGGTGGCCTGGTGAATGCCGTAGACGTAGCGCGGCGCTTCGGCCTTGGCCGGGTCGTGAGGATGTCGGGCGGGCCGGTCGCGCGGGGCAAGCAGGGACTTGTGTGGCGGATGGCAGCTGGGCGGTGAAGATGCCCTTTCACCGGTCCAGCGAGGACGAAGCGGGCGCAGCGGCCTCGTTCCAGGAGGCGGCCTATTCAGCCGGTGTGCCGGTGCCGCAGGTGCGGCGTACTAACGAGGGCCACGTGTTCGCGACCATCGCAGGCAGGCAGGTCAGGGTGTATGAGTGGGTCGATCTGATGGCCCCAGATTCCGGGCTCGACCCAGCCCAGGTGGGCGTGGTCGTCGCTGCTATTCACCGCGTTCCGGCCACTGATCTCGGCCCGCTGGACCCGTGGTATCACGAACCGATTGGCGCCGACCGCTGGGACGATCTGACCGGGCAGCTGCTGAAGGCGGGAGCGCCGTTCGCTGGCCGACTGGCCGAACTGCGCAATGAGCTGGTCGCGCTCGAGTCCTGGATCGAGCCACCGCAGATGCCGGCGCCTACCGGCAAGCCGGCGGACCGGCGACCGTGAATCGGCACGGACACTTCTCGATGCTCATCGCCCAGCTCGGGCACATTGCCGAAACCGCCGCGCTCGACTGGCTGACCCCCAACCCCCGCTCGCCGCAGCGAGCCGATGCCGCCGCATGGATCGGCGAGGTTCTCGACGAGCCGCACACCCGTAAACTGCTCGACACCATCTTGAATGCGGTGGCCACAGCAGCGACACCACCCTGGCCGCCCAGGACCTGAGCCACGCTCTGGCCGCCGACGGTCATCCGAGCCCGCATCCAACCACCCCCCGGCGCCCGCCGTCGGAGGAAGTTCCCAAGCGGCTTGATAACTGCCAGATGTGAATGATCGGTAGACCGATGTCGATACGATGAGCTGCGATGACTAGCTTGCCCGACGATCTCCGTCGCGGGTTGGATAAAGAACTCGGCGGCATACCGATCCGCCAGCTCACCAGTTCTGTGCAACGACTGATTGAGGTCTACCGGCAGCACGGCACGCCGTCGGCGCCGACACTCCGCTCCAACATTGATGTCTTGGCGTATGCCGCGTATCGCATGCCGGCGACCTACGCCGCAGTGCGGGCGGCATTGGGCCAGGTCGCCGAAGCGGACCAGGACTTCAGACCTTCCACGCAAATTGACCTCGGCGGCGGCACCGGAGCCGCAATCTGGGCGGCGGCAGATGTCTGGCCATCGCTCAGCTCGGCCAGAGTCGTGGAGCAGATGCCGGAAGTTCTGGCACTTGGCCGCCGACTGGGCAAGGCAGCGACGGCACCATCGGTCAGTACGGCCTCATGGCTCACCGCCGACATCAACAGTAAAACACAGTTGCTCAGCGCTGACGTCGTGACTATGTCCTACGTGCTCGGCGAACTGCCGACAGCGCAGCGTCGCGCTCTCGTTGATCAACTCGCAGCGTGCGGGGGACTTGTCGTGCTGGTCGAGCCGGGCACCCCCGCCGGATACGAGCGCGTGATTGAGGCACGGGACCGGATGATCGGATGCGGCCTCACTATCATCGCGCCATGCCCACATGATCGGAGTTGCCCGATCCCGCGCGGCAAAGACTGGTGCCATTTCTCGGCCCGAGTCAACCGCAGCAGCCTGCACCGCGCGATCAAAGGCGCGACGCTAGGGCATGAGGACGAGAAGTTCTCTTATGTCGCCGCAGCCTCCGTCTCGGACACGCGCGCAGCCAGTCGAGTGCTTCGACATCCTGAGCAGCGCAAGGGATTGGTGTCACTGCGCTTGTGCACCGATAGAGGTGAACTGGAATCAGCTAACGTATCTAAACGCCAAGGCGATCTGTATCGTGCTGCCAGGCATGCGCAATGGGGAGACGTGTGGCCACCCCTAAACTAAGTCTGCCTGCGCACGTCTTCATACTGGCTCACGAGCCAGACGAGCACTCCCCGGCGCAGCGGTTCCGCCGCCTGGTTCTCGGCCAGGAACGGAGGTTGCGCTCATCACACATCCCAGCAGAAGGGTTCCGGAGTGCTAGTAGTCGCTGCCTCCGGCGCCAGGCCACTAGATAATGACGAGCTATGGAATTTCAGGATAGAGAATGGGCCAGCAAGGGCGCGACTCTGAGCGACAAGACGGCTCGCTCAGAGTACGGACTGACGCAGGATGAGATCTTCGATGCGATCGACGCGGGCAAGCTCCAGTATCGGCCCGCCGCGATGCACGGGAACCCGTGGTTGCGGTTGCTCCGTCGCGAGGTCGAAGATCTCGCCAAGGCTCCGCACGGTGACGGGCATCTGCGGGAACGACAGGCGCGGACCGAACTGGCCCGGATCAACCGGCAGCGCAAACAGCTCAGGGCTCAGCTCGCCACCCTCGAGGAAAGGCGGTCCGTGCTCCTTTCCGAACTCGGCGAGCAATGACCCAGCCCGGCCCTGCTTACAGGCCGCCTGCGACGCGGAGCACCGCGCCGGTTACGTATGAGGCTTCGGAGCCGAGCAGCCAGGCGATGGCTGGGGCAATCTCGCTGGGTTCACCTGCTCGGCCCAGCGGTATGTTCTTGGCGACGCGGTCAGGGCGGCCTGGGTCTCCGGCGGCGGCATGGATATCGGTGCGGATTGTCCCGGGAGCCACGGCGTTGACGCGGATCTGGTCAGCGGCGAGTTCCTTGGCTAGGCCGATGGTAAGTGCCTCGACTGCCGCTTTTGCGGCGGCGTAGTGGACGTACTCATGCGGGGAGCCGAGTGTGGCTCCTGCGGAGGAGACATTGACGATGGCTCCGCCATGTCCTCCGCGGTGTATCGACATGACCTTGCTGGCCTGCCGGGCGCAGAGGATCACCCCGAGCAGGTTGACCTCAATGACCCGCCGTATCACCTCGACGGGGGTGTCAGCGAGATCGCCGATGTGAGCGGTAACGCCAGCATTGTTCACTACGCCGGTCACCATGCCCAGCTGGCTGGCTGTGACGGAGAACAGTCGTTCCACGTCGTCCTGGCGGGTGACATCCACCTTGGCCAGGACACACCGGGCTCCGCCGGCCTGTGCCTGGGCGGCGGTCTCTCGGGCTGCGCGGTCGTCTTTCCGGTAGGCGAGGGTGAGGTCATGGCCGGCTTGGGCTAGGCGGACAGCGGTTGCTGCCCCAATACCGCGGCCGCCCCCAGTAATGATGGTGATGGGCCGATCACCGGTTTTCATTTGCCGCCACCTTCGCTGAGGTTTTCGTACCGTCGAACCGTTTATATCTTTACTCGCAGCTTTTACTGGCCCGCAGCTGGATCCCGCAGACCCGGCGAGCACAGCAAGGGGCCCACGACGCTGTCATAGCGACAGCCGGGGGCCCACGATGCCGGCCCACGCGCGCGGCTGGGGGCTCCTGAAGCGCTTGACGAAGACCGAGCGCCTGAGGAAGAGTTGTTCACGGCGGCGACCGGTCGCCGAGCTGTGGAACATCCGCCCTAGCCGGGGTTCCGCCGGCGAAGGGGATTCGCCCTCTCGGTTGTCAATGTCACAGGCCATCTTCCAACACCGCGTCGCTGGGGGACGAGAGTGTCGTGGGGAGGCTTGTCCATGACCAGGGATGCCAGCTTCAAGAAGGTTGTCCGGCGCCACGCCGAGGAGACTGGGCAGCGATACACCGAAGCGCTGACGGATCTTGAGGGTCTGGGTGCGCGGATGCACCACGAGCCCGTCGCCGAGCGGCTTATGGTCCATCTCCGGGATCGCTATCACATTGACCCGGTCGCGGCGACGAAGCTCAGTGTGCACAAGACCTACGTGTTTCGCATCGACCGCAATGACGGCAGCCCGTGGGTCGCCCGCGCGTTTCCCCCGCTCGGCCGCGGGCCGGTGTCGAGGGCGACGCCGCGATCCTGCGGTTCCTGGAGCGGCAGGACTATCCCGCGGAGCGCCTGGCGGTCGATGACGCGGTATCTGACTTCGATGGCAGCGCGGTCCTGGTGACGCGGTTCGTTGAAGGCGCCCGGCTCCTCGACGGGGCCGCGAAGTTCGCCCTGCTGGGGGAGCTGCTCGGACGGCTGCACGCGCTGCCGTACGACGAAACCATCGGCCGTCCGGGCGGGGCGAGTGGTGAGGACCCGAGCCGTGAGGGCACGCCGCGTCAGGACTTGCTGGCCGCCCTGTCGTTTCTCGATGCCGTCGACACGAAGGTCGCGGCCGCCGGGCGCGAGCGATTCGAGCAGCTCCGCGACCAGGTGCGCTCGGCCGACGACGGTCACGGCCTTCCGGAAGGCTTGCTCCACGGAAATCTCCTCCACGCCCCCGATCACGCCGTCCTGACCGGACAAGGGCCAGTCGCGATCAACTGGAAGGCATCCGGCCGCGGCCCGCGCCTCGCCGACTTCGCTTACCTGATCTGGGGCACGGGTTCGTGGAACCCGCGCCGGCCGGACCAGGAGCGGATCGACGCTGCCGTCAGCGCCTACCGCCGGCACGTCGAGCCGACTGGCGACGAACTCGACCGGCTTGAGGCGGTCATGTACATCCGGGCGCTCTACCTCGCCTGTTTCGGCTACCGGCGCGCCCTCACCGACGGCTCGGCATTCAACGAGTGGGGCTTCATCGAACCACCCGGGTACTTCAGCTCCACCGCAGCCGCAACCCGAGCCGCATTCCGCGGGTAGGTCGTCTAGCACACCGCTTGAGCAAATCCGGGGCTGGCTCTGCCGACGGATGCAAAAGATGAGGCAACTGCCTCATGCGACTGGGCGGGATGCGCCGCTACCTTCCGGTCAGGGATCGAAGGACGACGAATCGAGGCATTTATGAGTACCAGGGCCAGGTTGTTCGCCATGACCTACGACCGCAATATGGCCAGGGTTGAGAAAGCGGGGCTGCGGACCCTCCGGCAGGGCCTGCTCGCCGCGGCCGCCGGCCACGTGCTGGAGATCGGCGGCGGCACGGGAGCCAACCTGGCCATCTACGGGCCTGAGCTCGAATCGCTGACAATCACCGAGCCGGAAACGCCCATGGTGCGCCGCCTCGAACGGCGTGTTCGTGAGCACGCGTCCCTGGCTAAGGTTCTGCGGGCGCCCGCCGAGGACCTCCCGTTCGAAGACGACACCTTTGACGTCGCGGTGTCCACTTTGGTGCTGTGCGGGGTAAATGATCAGCCGCGGGCGCTGCGCCAGGTCCGCCGGGTGCTGCGGCCCGGCGGGCGGCTCCTCTTCATCGAGCACGTCCGCTCCGGCGATGCCCGGCTCGCCCGCCGGCAGGACCGCATGAACCCGCTGAACAGGTTCATGGTGTGCTGCGACTGCAACCGGCCGACGCTCACCTCCATCCAGGAGGCCGGTTTCACCGTCACCCAAGTCGAGCACCTCACCTGGCGGAAGGTCCCGTCGTTTACGAGCCCGCTCATAGTCGGAAGCGCAGCGGTACCAGTCGGCACCGTCAGCGCGGACGCACGCCCAGAAGCCTGAGCCACCGCTCTCCTTAGCGAGAAAGGCATCACCATGGACGAGTTTCACGGACGCGCCTCGGTGCGGATCGATGCCGCGCCGCAGGCGGGCACCGGCGCCGAGGTCACGGTGACGTGGGACTGCTACCTCAAGACTTTCGACCGCCGGGTCCTGGGCGGGCCGCTGCGCAAGCGCCAGCTAGCGCGCGAAGTTCCGAAGTCGCTTACTGCGATGGCCAGCCCGGTCATGGCGACCGAGCCAAGGTGAGCAGGCAGCGTAGCGGGCCTGGCGGTCTTCCCGTGACAAGTGGGGTGAATCTCGGGCAGAATGGCCACCCATGACGGAAGGCCCTGACCGCTGGCACCGATGGCTGCTCGATGCGCGGTTCGGAGGCGACGCCGCCTACCGGGAGAAGTATCTCAAAGAGATCCTGTATCCAGAGCGGGACACCGTGCTCGACAAGGCTCAACTGCGCCCCGACGACTCGTTGCTTGACGTGGGCGCCGGTGATGGGCTCATCGCGTTCGGCGCGCTTGAACGGCTCGGCGCTGACGGTCGTGTGATCTTCTCCGATATCTCCCAGGACCTGCTTGATCACTGTCGCCGTGCCGTCGGCGCCGAAGGGCTGCTTGACCGGTGCGACTTCGTTCTGACCGCTGCCGATTCCCTGCTCGGCGTGGCGGACGCGTCGATCGATGTGATCACCACCAGGTCGGTGCTGATCTATGTCAAGGACAAGGCGGCGGCGATGCGGGAGTTCTTCCGGGCGCTGAAGCCTGGCGGGCGGATGAGCTTGTTCGAGCCCATCAATGTGCTTATGGCTCCTGTCGATCCTGACCTGTTCTTCGGTCATGACGTGGTTGCGGTCAGAGCCCTGGCGGCCAAGGTTATGGCTCTGTTTGAGTCGATCCAGCCGCGCGGCGCCGATCCCATAAGCGACTTCGACGAGCGCGACTTGGTGCGCCATGCCACGGACGCCGGATTCGACGAGATCAACCTTGACCTACGGGTGAGCGTTAAGTCCCACACGAAGCCAATTACCTGGGAAGGGTTCCTGCGCACATCAGAAAACCCGCTCCTACCCACCTTCGGGGAAGCGATGGATCGCGTGCTCAGCCCGGAGGAAGCGGCCGAGTTCACCAGTCATCTCAGGCCGCTCGTCGAGTCCGGGGACGGGCTGGAGCGCACGGCCTTCGCCTACCTGAGCGCCGTCAAGGAATAGCCCAGCCGGAACGGCGCTCCGGCCGTTGCTGCGGATAGCATGCGGGCATGGGGGCGCGCTTCCACGGCTGGCCGGAGCAGGCCTACGCGGTGCTGCTCGAACTGGACGGCGAGCCGTCGCAGGAAACGCGAGAACGGATACGGCGTCACCGCGAGGAGCAGGTGCGACAGCCGATGATCGAGCTGCTCAACGACCTTGCGGACGTAAACCCCTGGTATGAGGACTTCGCCGTGTGGCGGTACGCCAGCACCGCGTACTGGTGGCAGAACCAGTGCGCCACCGTGCGAGTGGCGCGCAACGTTGATATAGGACTCTGCTTCAACCTCGACGGCCTGCGGATAAGGGCCTGCTGGTGGTACGCCGGCCCTGATCAGATCGCTGCGTTTCGCGCCGCGGCCGCCGAGGAGGAGAGCGGGCGCGCGCTGGAGGATCTCGTGTCTTCGCTCGCGGCGGACGGGCACGAGATCGCCGGCGATGTCATGAAGCGCATTCCGCGCGGCTACCCCGCCGATCACCCCCGGGCCGGCCTGCTCAAGCACCGCTCGCTGATCGCCGCCCGCCAGCTCGAGTCCGAAGCCGTGCGTGACGTCGAGCCGGTGTACCGCGCGTGCGAGCGCCTGCGTCCTCTGCTCGGCTGGCTCGCCAAGCACGCGGTCGTCGCGCCGGAAGCGGCCGAGTTCGCAGCCGGCCCGCGGTGACGGGCATGAGCGCGCGATCTGCATCGGTGAGGCGACCGCGAGGACCTTCCGTTATGTTGGGCTGCATGCTGACCAGCCCGAATGCCACATGAACGGTGCGGTTGCGCGCGCGAGCGGGGCCTGGGCAGGCTCGGCCGACCTGACAACTGACGCTGAGTTTCGGCCTGGATCGGCACCCGCTCGCTCTGCCTCATGGCGGTTCCCGCAGCAGCCGGCCGGTTCGCCAATCCGGGGTGCCGTCATCCAGTCCAGTGGACTGCGCCCATCGCAGGTTGCGGTGGCCAGGTCCGGCGTCTCGGCCGCTATACCGTCGTCGGCCGGGCTGCGACCGTCCCGGGACCGGCTATTGCGCGCCGGAGATAGTGCGGGCAAGCTGCGGATCCAGCGGTGCGGGATCGGCTCCTCCTGCGACTGCCCGCCGCGCGACAAGCTTGCGGGAATCGAGCACGACCTGCATCGCGCCACCGTCGCGGGCGGGACGCCGCTGCCTGCCACTCCACGAGAGCGCATGGAGAGCGCGTTTTCCTTCGACTTCGCCACGGTGCGGGTTCATACGGGCCCAGCCGCCCATGATGCTGCCTCGTCCTTGGGCGCGCGGGCGCTGACAGCGGGAACCGACATCCTGTTCCGGGCGGGCGAATACTTGCCAGGCACCACGGGCGGTGACCGCCTGCTGGCCCACGAACTCGCTCACGTCGTCCAGCAGGCGCATGGCCTGCCTCAAGGCATCCTGGACACCGGAGCCACCGACCAGTTGGAAAAGTCCGCCGGGCTAGCCGCCGACCATGCGAGCCCTGCTGCCGAACGCGAGGCCCATGGCGCTGCGATGCTCGCCGTGATGGGCGAGCCGGTGCCCGTCCTGTCTCGTCAGCCCCCGACAATCGCCCGCCGGGACAACCTCGATGACCCCAGAACCCAGCCCGACGCGTCTATCCCCGACTCCAAAGCCTCGCTGCCCTCAGCCCCGGCCGCCCCCGCCGCGCCGGTGCCCTCGGCGGGACCTGCGCGGCCCGTGTTCTTTTGCTCAAAGAACGTCGCGCTGGGAAGGAAGCACGCCTTCTTTAGTGTGGGCGGGGCTGGACCCGGTAACCACACCTACGAATTGGAACATGATGATCTCGGAGATCATTGTCCTTGTGGTATGCAGGGTATTCCCAGGCGGGACTATCGCGAAGACCAGGACTCTGCTGACGCGACGTGCGTGTCGGCTCCATCGATCAGCGCGACGTGCCTGGCGCAACAGTACGACGCGTACCCAAAGGGCAATTACTGCATATGGGGACCTAACAGCAATACCTACGCCCGGGTGATAGCGGAGGCATGTGGCGGGACCGGCCTGCGGCCCCCGGGCAATCTCCCCGGATTCTTTCATGCTCCTCCGGTCGCCGGGACGGCTAGTCCTACCTGGGAATATTCCCAATTGTTCGGCTGTGTTCCGCCGATAAGCTGCGGCGACGCCTCTTGTCAGGAGATCCCGGAGCACCCGCTAAGTAGCGGCTATTACAACGGCTAGTAACGGTTAGGCTCGTGCAGGCGCGCAGCTAGCTCCGTCCGCGACCGCACGCCGAGCTTGGCGTATGCCTTGGTCAGCGTGGACTCGATAGTCCGCACCGTCACGAACAGCTCAGCCGCCGCTTCCTTGTTGCTGCGCCCGCTGGCCACCAGCTCGGCTACCCGCCGCTCGGTCACGGTGAGCTCTACCGGGCCTGGCGAGCGGCCGCTTATTCGGGACAGCTCGTCGCGTGCCCTAGCGGTCCAAAGCGGCGCTCCGATGGTCTGGAATACGCTGGCCGCTTCCGACAGCGTGTCCCGCGCGGTGGCGCGCAGCTTGAGCCTTCGCTGGACCGTGCCCAGAGCGAGCAGGGTGCGGCCACGTTCCAGCGGATGCGGGGACATGAGATCGTGCAGCCGCAGCGACGCGGTCACCTCGGCGACGGCGGTGCCGAGGTCTCCGCGCGCGGCAGTCAGCAGCCCCCGGCTTCGGGCTATGAGAGCCGCCGTCAGCGGGTCACGCATGCCACGTTCCATGTCAGCGATGAATGCCGCCGCCTTGTCCAGCTCGCCCGTTGCGATCAGTACTTCCGCGAGGTCCGGCGCAATGTACTGCATCAATGGATGCCAGCGGATGTCTAGCAGCAGGGCCGCCAGCGGCCCGAGCCGCGCGGCCGCCGCCCGGTAGTCGCCGCGGGCTAGATCAAGTGATCCGAGCGATGCCTCGTTGCCGATGACGTAGGGCTTGTCCGCGTTCGGCCGGGCTAGCTCCAGGCCACGGTGGGCAAGCTCGCTGACCTTCTCCGCCTCGCCTAGGTGGAGCGCGGCGGACGCCCAGGCATGCAGTGCGGAGACGATCGGCCGGTAATAGTCGAGCTGCTCGGCAATCTCCAGTGATTCGGCGGCGAGATCGGCGGCGCGCTCGGCGTCACCCTGCCGCAGCACTACCCGGGACAGTCGGCATAGCGCATCGGTCCGCAGGTTCTCGATGCCGCCAGCCTCGGCCCTGGCCAGCACCCGGTGCCAGGCCGCTGCCGCCTCCTCCAGGCGCCCTTGCGTCATGTAGTAGGTCCCGGCCATTTGGCTAGGGGAAAGATGCTGCGGGGCATTCCCGGCCGTGCGCTCGAGCTCGAGAGCCCGATCAAGGTCACGCTCCTGCGCCGCGCCGTTCAGCATGTCCGCATCGAGCGCTTGCGCGAGGTAACTCGCCAGCAGCGCGGGCTGACCGGATCGCTGGGCCAGCGCCACCGACTGCCAGGCCTCGTCGCGGGATCGCGCCCAATCTCCGCTCTTGGCCCAGGTAGATGACAGCAGGAAGTGGATCTCAGCGGCGAGCGCCGGATCGTCACCCGCCTCAGCCACGGCTTGCCGCAGGTGCCCGATTCCCGCCGCGTAGTCGTTGTAGCACACCGCGGCGAGCGTGGTCAGCACCTTGGCCCGAGCCGGTCCGGCCTGCATCGACTCGATGAGCGTCTCCAGCGCGGCTATGGCACCGCGGGTTTCGCCGGAGATCTCAAACTGCTGCGCCGCGTCAAGACGGCGGCGGGTCGCGTCGGCTACCTGGTCGTCGGGCGTCAGCGACGCGGCCAGCTCGAACAACTCCGCCGCGTTCGATGGCGCTCCCTGGGCTGCGGCCGCGTGCGCCGCCGCATCCAGCTCCGCCGCCACCGCGGCTGATGGGCCCGCGGCCGCGAGCGCGCCGTGCCGCGCTCGCGCTTCCGGCAGCTGGACGAGACGGGACGCGATCGCGTGCAGCTCGCGCAGCCGGGTCGGCGGTATCGCGGCGGACACGGCCGATGCCAGCAGCGGATGGGAAAATCGCAGCCGGCCGCCGTCCTGTTCGAGCACGCCGGCTACCACCGCGGCGTCCACGTGCGCTGCTTCCGCACCCGCCATGACGTAGTGCGCCGCGGGCGCGTCGGGCATGACAGCAACCAGCCGCACGGCATTGAGAACGCCTGACTCCAAGTCGCCGAGCCGCTCGTCGACCAGGCCGCTCAGTGTGTCGGGCACTCCGCGCGGAGCGCCCGACGTGGTCATGCCGTGCCGCCCGAGCGCTCGGCCGAGTTCCAGCGCGATGAAGGGGTTGCCGCCGGACTGTGCCTCAATCTTGCGCAGCGAGGGCTGCGAAAAAGAGCTGCCGAGCCGGGTGCGCAGCATCCGGCGCAGCGCGCCGATGGTCAGCGCTCCTACCGGCAGCAGCCCGGCCGTCAGCCGGGCCCGGTCCAGCTCCAGTGGCAGCTCCGCGCCCGGCCGGTCCGTCCGCTGCGCGCAGAGCAGTCCGACGCGCTCGGCTTGCAGCCTGCGTCCAGCGAATCCGATGGCGGTCTCGCTGGGCTGGTCAAGCCACTGGACGTCGTCGATGGCCACGAGCACGGGCGCGGCTACCGCGAGTGCTGCTAGCGCCGATCGGAACGCCGCCGCGATCAGCCGTGGCTCCGCCGGGTTCGCCGGAGCTTCCTCTTCCAGCAACGCGACTCGCAGCGCGCGAGCTTGCGGCGGCGCCAGGTCGTCAGCGATGCCGTCTAGCCGTCCTTCCAGCAGGTCGGTCAGTCCGGCGAAGGCCAGCCGTACCTCGCCGCGGGCGGGAGAAGTCTCGAGGACCGTATACCCGCGCTCGGCCGCAGCCGCGACGGCCGCGCGGAGCAGCGTCGTCTTGCCCTGTCCGGCCGGTCCGGCCAGCACAAGGCCGTGCGCTGAGCTCGCCATGGCAGTCAGGAAGTCGGCGATCGCGGCCAGATCGGCATCCCGCCCGAAAACCTGCTGGTACATGGCGAGAGCGTACGCCAGCAGGCGGCTGATGCCGTACCCGTCGTAAACGAACTGTTGCAGGCGGTTGTCAGGTCCTGCGCCAGGTAGCTGGATGGCGGGCTGCGGCATAGAGCGCTTCGACGTCGGCTTTCCGCTGGTGGCCTGGTATCCGTAGCCACCAGGTGGCTGCCCAGCTAGGCAGAACCTTCACTCCTCGTGGCCGTCGCAGCAGCCATCCGGACACGCTGGCGCCGTGAATGATGACCAGCGGCTGCACAGTGACGGCTCGTCCGAGCGCGGATGACAGCGCACCTTCGACCCGGCTTGCCTCACGCAGCGCCTTGCCGATGTATGTCACCTGGTAGCCGCGGACGAACACCACCGACCGGCCCACACTCACGCGGGCGTTCGGGTGATGCTTGGTGTTCGCGGTGAACACCCCGGCCGGGCCGATGAGCAGGTGGTCGATGTCGCTCCCGCGGCCAAGCGGAATGCTATGCAGTACGTGCCAGCCGTGCCCGCGGAGCCGGTCCAGGCGCGCCCCGACATGGATCTCGCCGGCCGCACCGATGCGCCATGCCTGATCGCGGGTCCGGATCCCGGCAGCTCTGGCCAGCCCTCTCAGCACAGGATTGCCGATCTGCAGTTGCCTGGCCCGGACCGCCGGGCCAGTGCCCGCCCGCCGGGTCGCCAGATCTACCTGGCGGCGACGGGTAACCTGTCGGCGTCTTGTCCGCTCTGCCATGGCGCCAGCATTTGCCGGCCGGATGACAGTTCATGTGACGCCTCCCTGACTGCGGCGGCCGCAGGCACTACTGGCGGGTAGTGTCTTGCTGGTGGACGGGACGCGGAACAAGCACAGCAGTCGCTCATGAGCGCCTCGGCTACGACGACTGCGAGCCCGCAGGCGAGCGAGGGCTTCACGCACCGGCAGATCCTGGTGATCATGTCCGGGCTGATGATGGGGATGTTTCTGGCCTCGCTCGACCAGACGATCGTGTCGACCGCGCTGCCGACTATCGTCGGGGACTTCCACCACAGCAACCTGCTGTCGTGGGTCATCACCGCCTACCTGCTGGCCAGCACAGCCTCGACGCCGATCTGGGGCAAGGCGGGTGACCTGTACGGGCGCAAGCGCCTGTTCCAGCTCGCCATCGTGTTGTTCCTGGTCGCCAGTGCGCTCTGCGGGCTGTCCAGGAATATCTTCGAGCTGATCGCCTTCCGCGGCTTGCAGGGAATCGGCGGCGGCGGCCTGCTGTCGCTCGCTTTCGCGATCATCGGCGATGTGATCCCGCCCCGCGAGCGCGGCCGTTACCAGGGATATTTCGGCGCCGTCTTCGGTGTCTCCAGCGTCGTCGGCCCGCTGGCTGGCGGGTTCGCCGTCGACCACCTGACCTGGCGATACATCTTCTATGTCAACCTGCCGCTAGGGATAGCCGCGCTGATCGTCACCAATCGCGTGCTCCGGCTGCCCATGCGCAAGCGGGAAGTGAAGATCGACTGGTGGGGCGCGATTCTGCTGGTCGCCGGCGTGTCGTGCATCCTCCTCGCGACGCAGCTGGGCGGTAATACCTACCGGTGGGCATCGTGGCAGGTCATCGGGCTTTTCGTGATCGGAGCGCTGGTCCTGGGCGGCTTCACGTTCCGGGAGGCCGTGGCGCCCGAGCCGATCCTCCCGCTCGCGCTCTTCCGGCTGCGGATCTTCACGGTGTCCAACATCATTTCCTTTGTCAGCGGCGTCGCGATGTTCGGCGCGCTGGCGTTCCTGCCGCAGTACCTGCAGCTCGTGCACGGGGTATCGGCGACCGCGTCGGGCCTGCTGCTGCTGCCGCTGCTGGTCGGCCTCCTAGCCATGAGTATCAGCTCGGGCATCTATATCTCGCGCACCGGGCGATATAGATGGTTCCCGCTGGCCGGTACGGTCATCGTCACCATCGGCCTGGTGCTGCTATCGCGTCTCGGCGCGCACACCTCGCTGACGATAGTGGGCCTGGACATCTTGGTCTTCGGCGTCGGGCTCGGCTTGTTCATGCAGGTGCTGACGCTCGTAGTGCAGAATGCCGTGCCGATGAAGGAACTAGGCGTCGCGACCTCGTCCGTCACCTTCTTCCGGTCCATGGGCGGTGCCATCGGGGCATCGGCTCTGGGCGCGGTCCTGACCGCTGGGATTATCGCCGAGCTTCCGCGCTTCCTGCCGCCCGCCGTGCTGGCCGTCGGCGGGAACAAGGTAGGAACGCTCATCGGAAGCCCGGCCCAGCTAGACGCGCTGAAGCGTACGCATCCGGCGATCCACGAGGGCATCATCCAGGCGTACTCGCATGCGATTGACCGGTTGTTCCTTGTCGCGGTGCTGGTGTCGATCCTCAGTGTCTTCGCCGCGTTGTTTATCAACCAGGTGCGGCTGCGCACGAGCAACACCCAGACGCGGCCAACCGTTGAGGCTTCCGCGGCGGCCGGCGAGAATCATCCGGTCACGGCCGCTGCCGAAAGGACGCCTTAGATGCCTGGCGTGACCATCTCGGCCGCCTACGGCGCGGGCGGCAGCATCGTCGCCCCCGAGGTTGCCCGCCAGCTCAGCTTCCCGCTGATCGACCGGGCGATCAGCTCCCACGTCGCCGCGCAGCTGCAGGTGTCGGTCTCCGAAGCCGAAGGCGCGATGATACGCCGTCCCCTCGTCGACCGTTTCTTTAGCGTGCTGTCCCCGCTGGCCGGCGGGGTCCTCGGCGCTGGCACCGACGGGACGCCGCACGACGTCGCCCCGCCACCGGATGAAGCGGCATTCTTCCGCGAGCAGGCCGAGGCGATCATGCGCGAGGCGCTCGCGTCGGGCGCGGTGATCCTCGGGCGGGCCAGCGGCGCTGCTTTCTGCAAGGAGCGAGACGTGCTGCGGGTGCGGCTGTTCGGTCCGCCAGAAGCACGCATCGCGCAGGCGTCCCGGATCGAGAACGTGGACATGGTTACCGCTCGTCAGCGCTTGCCCCAGGTCGACCGTGCCCGCGCGCAGTACGTCCGCCGCCTGTACTGCGTCAGTATCGATGACCCGGAGCTATACCAGCTGCAGATCGACAGCACCGCGATACCCCTCCGCGCCTGCGCCGACCTCATCGCCGCCGCCTACCGCAGCTACGTCCCAGGCTGATTCAGTCGTTGCCAGGCGTCACGAGATCCTGGTCCCGTCCGGGCGGATCGGCTTTCTGCGCGATCGCGGTTAGCCTGCCGCCACCCCCGCCCGCATCGTCCCCGAGCAGGACGGCCAGGACGTCGCCGACGGCGGGTGCCTGGCTGGTCGGCTCGGGCAGCGGGAGGTGAGCCTGGATCTGGTAGCGGTTGCGGCGGCCGTCTTTATGCTTGATGACGTACCCGGCATCGGTCAGGTCTGTGACGATGCCGTAGGCGCTGCGCTCGGTAATGCCCAGGACGGCCGCGATGTCCCGCAGCCGCGCACCCGGATCCTGGGCGATCCGCAGCAGGACCCTGGCGTGATTGGTCAGGAAGCTCCAGCTCTCCATGCCATGAATCTATCATTAGTATTCTGGAAATTCATTGCTAGTTTTATTTTTCCATGTAAACTGAGAACAGACACCGGGAAACAGCAGCCGAAGGCCGCCACGAACCCGGTGCGCAAGGAGCCGGCCAGGTCTGAACGGCCCGCTCCCATCTGGAAGAAGCGCCATGACCGGACTACCGACACCACAGGGCACGGCCAGCACCCTGCCGCCCCCCTCAGCCAACGGCTCCGCCCCGCCAGCGCCAACACCCGAGCCTGTGCCAACACCGGAGCCTGCGCCGACGTCGGCGTCTGTGCCAACACCGGCGCCTCCGCGCAGGCGGATGCATACCAGGATCAGCGGCATGCACACCGCCCTGATCGCCGGCGCCGTCGGCCTCATCGTGGTGATGATCTTCATCATCCAGAACGCGCACGCCGTCAACATCAGCTTCCTCGGCGCCCACCTGCGCCTTTCCCTCGCCGTGGCCCTGTTCCTCGCCGCCATCGGCGGCGCCCTGCTGATGGCCGTCGCGGGAACCGCCCGGATCGCCCAGCTCCGCCAGGTCATGCGACGCGACCGCCGCAAGTCACCGGCCAGCTGAACAAGCCACGGCAACCACACCCGGTAACGCCCGGCGCACCCGGACGGCTGACAAGCTGCCCCGGCTACCCGCTATCGCGCATCCCGCGTACTTCAAAGACGAAGGAATTGTTATGGGCATTATCGCTTGGATCGTTCTCGGGCTCGGCGCAGGCCTGCTCGCCAACATGCTAATGCCCGGCAGGAGGTCACAAGGACTCTTCCTGACCTGCCTGATCGGCATCGCCGGGGCGCTACTCGGCGGCTGGGCAGCCACCAAGATCTTCCACCTCCACCATCCGCTGCAGGGTTTCTTCAACGCCTCCACCTGGCTGACCGCCATCGCCGGGGCAGCTGTCCTGCTGCTCCTGTTCCATCTGGCCTCCGGGCGCACCGGCCGCCGGCCAGCCCGCCGTTGACACCCTGACCGCACCGCTACCGGTCCGGTCCGGTCCGGTAGCGGAGCAGGGCGGTCAGGACGCGAAGCCGGGCGCGGCGGACTCGCTGCGCCCGGCGCGCTCGAGCTTGGCCAGCGGCGCTCGCGACACCATGGTGTTACTGGTGTCGCGATTATGCATGTGCGCTAGGTAGCCTGCGCAACTCCGCGACGACGGGAGTGTGCGTTTGGCGTAATGTGCATGCTGAGCACTGGCGAATGCCAGCTGCTATGGGTCTGGACCTCGCCTTTGCTGCTGAGTGCAGAAAGGCGGCCCAGATGGCCTTCGTGGAGCTGACTACCCGGGAAGGCAACGGCCAGGTTGTCGTGTCGCTGCGCGGGGAGCTTGATGTAGAGGCGCCGCCAGCGTCGCAGCGCGCTCGCGCAAGTCGCGGCCCGCGCGGAAGCACGCCCGCCATGTCGGGGGTGACCTGCTGCTTGCCGCTCCGCAGCGGCAAGTATTGCGGGTTCTTGCCATCACCCGGGTGACAGATACCTTCTCGGTCCATGCCTGCGTCGAGGATGCGGTCGGCAGTCCTGGACGCTCTGCGGCGGCAACTGGGAGTCGGGTGGTTCGGCCTGGTCGGCGCGGCGTTGCTGGGTTTACCCGCCGACCCGACCAGGCCGAGGCCACGTCGCCAAATCAGATTAGTGATCGCCCGTCGGGTGAGCCCTTGTGAGCTGCTTTCGGCTAGTGCAGCAGAAGGGTGAGCACCCAGAAGAACAGCCCGGCAGCGATCAGCACGAGCACTAGCCGATGCCCCGCACGGACCCAGCCGAAGATCGCACCAACCAAGAAACAGATAGCCGCGACCAAGTGCAGGAAACCGTCGACTCCATGGACGGTGAAGGTCATCGCAATCCGCCTTTCACAGAATCTAGCCTAAAAGGATCTATCGTGGATGTATTACCCCCATAATTGCACCTCATCCGCACCATCTGGATGTTTCCGTACCTACGAGGCTGTCGGGTGACCGTATCGCAGCCTGGTCCACGCACTGGTGGCCGGTCTGGGGGAGCCGGGAGTGTTCTTGGCGGTGATCGCGGAGCGTTTGCGGTCGCAGGGCCGAGAGCTGGAGCATCTGGGATTCTTGGTGTCGGCTCTATGCAGCTGAACGCTCCGCCGGCCTGTGCGCCGGCCAGATGCTCCAGGCGGACGCGTCACGGCGATCCCTTCTGACCCCGGGCGCCCGGGCAGATCGAGATTATGGATTGCCGCGGCCTGCGATGACTTCCCGCGGCCGGTGGACCCGCCGCCGCTATCGCTGCGGCGGCGCCTGATGCGCCCGGACCGCGGCGGCGGCGGCGGGCCGTCGCGCGTCAGCGGCTGCGGCATGGGCGCCCCTGCAAGTCGCACCAGGGCACCGCGCTCGATGAGGGACCGGGGCTTTCGCTCCGTAATCCCCGCCTGACGCCTGGCGCCCCGTTCGTGCTCGCTCAACGTGACGGGTGACAGCGCGGGACTGAAAGTCCTGGCCGGTTTGTTCGTTTGATCCGTTCTCACGTCGCCAGGATCGCGCCGACCGCCAACATATCATCACTTTTGGTGGTCAATATGCCAGGTCTGCCAGGTTTTGCTCCGCACAAACTGATGATAAGTCGATCCGAAGACCCGCCTAGGGCCGGGCTCAGGCCACCGAAATCGACCCAAACTGGGCACCGGCCCGCTCAATCGACCCGGCCGCTACGTTCTCCTCCAGCCGGGCGACCGAGCCCGTACCAGGAACCGGGATCATCACCGGCGACCGCCTCAGCAACCAGCCGAGCCGCGCTTGCACGACCTGATCGACCCCGACCTCGACAGCGCGCACGATGCTCCGTCCTGATCCCCCGGCCCCCCGGGCCACGTCGAACCTCCCGCACCGCACACGCCGATCCTCCGCGATAAACCCGGCCAAGCCCCGGACCACGCCGAACCTCCCGCACCGCAACGCCGATCCCCGCCTCCAGCGGCACGGCCTGCCGGGCATCCTGACTCAGCCAAACCCGCTTGACCCAATCACGGCAGAAGTCACCCGACAGCCTCCTACAGGCCGCCAACTTCCGTGATCTTGGTCGCGATGGTTGATGTGCGTGAGGAGAGCAGATGACCACCACGGCGCCTGACCTGCAGACCGACGGAGATCCGCTGCGGCATTACCCGCACTATCAGCGCAGCAAGCCCGGGGGCGCTCCGCATGCCGGGGGGAGCAGCTTCATGGAGCGCGTCTCGGAGGCGGTGGCGAGCGGAATGGGGACCGTCACCTTCCTGATCGTCAGCCCTGGCTGAGCGGGTCCGCATCGGCTTAGGACCTTATCCGACGATGATGTTGTGAATTGGCGACACCTGCGGCCCGCTTCGGTCAACACCTAGCTCGGCGAAAACCGGCACCAGAGTTGCCGCGAAGGCCTGGAACGATTTCGCGGATTCCCAGATGTCGAAGACCTGGATCAGGCCGCCGGTTTCGAGAGCCATGTGATAAAGCCGAGCGAGATGGCCGAGTCCGGCCCAGGGTGGCCAGCTCGCGGAACTGACCATCCACCGCGTCGAGATCGACCAGGTCACCGGGATGCTCACAGAGCAACTCGGCGTGGACATCGCGGAGGCCTTTGTCCGGTTGCGGGCGTACGCTTATGCTCATGACAGACGGCTGAGCGAGCTGGCCAGCGACATCGTGACGCGCCGTCTCAGGCTGTCCGCTTGACCCGGACCCATCCGTGGACGGCCATGCGTGATGCTTCCCGCATTCGCGACACCGCCTTCGCTCGCGATGCGCCTGGGATGCTGGACCTTGCCTGAGAAAGTGAGCCGGTATGGACGGAGAACTGCTAGCGGAGACGTTCGTCGAGCTGACCGACACGATGGTCGCCGACTTCGACGTGATCGACTTCCTGCACATCCTGACCGACCGCAGCGTGCAGCTGCTTGACGTTTCCGCGGCCGGGCTGCTGCTGGCTGATCCGCGCGGGGAGCTCCGCGTGGTGGCCGCCTCCAGCGAGGCCGCCCGGCTGCTTGAACTTTTCCAGATCCAGAACGATCAGGGTCCGTGCCTTGACTGCTTCCGGACGGGCGAGCCCGTGCAGGCCGAGGACCTGACCGACGCGGAGTCGCTCTGGCCGCGGTTCACCGCACCTGCCCGGCGGGCCGGCTTCGCTGCCGTTCAGGCCCTGCCGATGCGGCTGCGCGAGCAGGTCGTCGGAGCGCTGAACCTCTTCCGCGCCAGCCCGGGTGCCTTCTCGGCGGCGGATATCCGGGTGGGGCAGGCCCTGGCGGACGTGGCCACCATCGGGCTGCTGCACGAACGCAGCATGCGCCACAGCGACACCCTGAACGAGCAGCTCCAGACCGCGCTGAACAGCCGCGTCATCATCGAGCAGGCCAAGGGCAAGCTCGCCGAGCGCCTCAGCCTGGACATGGACCAGGCATTCAGCCTCCTGCGGGACCACGCCAGAAATCGCAACCTCCGCCTATCCGAGCTGGCGCAGGCATTCGTCAACGGAACCGAGACACTTACCGGCCTGACCCCTGCCTATTCGCCATCCGGGCCGGTCCGTGTTACGACAAAACAAAATCCGGACCCTTAATCTGCCGCCGCGAATATCGCGACTGCAATTACCTGGGTCCGGAGCTTGCTATTTACGGGTGATGGCCGAGCCGGTCAGACGACCCGAACCCGCTCCGCCTGTGGGCCCTTCGGGCCCTGGGTCACGTTGAACTCGACGCGCTGGTCCTCGTCAAGGCTACGGAACCCGGTAGACTCGATCGCGGAGAAATGGACGAACACGTCCGTGTCGCCGCCGTCAACGTTAATGAACCCGAAACCCTTGTCCGGGTTGAACCACTTCACAGTTCCCTGTGCCATGGTGACTCCTTGCTGTAACACATTCGACACCCGCACCATGCGGACCCCGGGTCCGTGCGGGCGGCTGCGCACCATCAGGCACAAACAGCGAAACGCCCGCGAGTAACTCCGCGAGCGTGAAATTGACCACGTACACAGAAAAACTACGACCAGCAGTGGTAACCAGCCGCGCCCTCACCGTATTCCCGGATCGCCGTCTAGAGTCGGCGGCATGCGGGCGAGCCAGCCGGGGATCAGCCGTCTCCAACAGGACAGCCGGCTGCTGTTGTATACGGACATAGCTGACGATTCCCCAGGTCGAGTAGCATGCCAGGCATGAACATCGTGTTCATCGAGCCGTTCTTCCCCTCAAGCCAGCGCCATTTCGCCCGCGCGCTGGCCGAGGTCGGCGCGACGGTGATAGGCCTGGGCGAGTTTCCCACCGAGTCGCTGGATGATCAGCTCAAGGGCTGGCTGCACCACTACGAGCAGGTACAGTCGGTCACCGATGTCGAGGCGATGATTCGGCAGGTCCGCCGAGTGCAGGACACGCTGTGGGTCGACCGGATCGAGGCGACGATCGAAGCGCACACCCTGAGCACGGCGCGCGTGCGCGAGGCCTGCGCCATTTCGGGCACGTCGGTCAGGACGGCGTGGCTGTGCCGGGACAAGCCGTCAATGAAGCAAGCGCTGCGCGAGGCGGGGGTGCCGACAGCCGCCTCGGCTGCCGTGGGCAACGCCGCCGAGGCACTTGCTTTCGCCGAGCAGGTCGGCTTCCCGCTGATCCTCAAGCCGCGCAGCGGGGCCGGTGCATCGGACACAATGCGAGCCGAGGACACCGCTGGGCTTGAGCACGCCCTTGCCGTCTTTGGCGGTCAAGGCGTCGAGTCGATCGCAGTGGAGGAGTTCGTCGAGGGTCATGAGGGCTTCTACGACACCATCACGATCG
This sequence comes from uncultured Actinomycetota bacterium, assembly GCA_963769145.1. GTDB lineage: Bacteria > Actinomycetota > Actinomycetes > Streptosporangiales > Streptosporangiaceae > Chersky-822. The sequence goes on along the minus strand of CAVYKS010000003.1, from coordinate 2,043,525 downwards.
ACGGGCAGGTGGCAGTGGATTTTGTGTCGCACTACTACCCGAACGTGCTTGAGGCCATGCGGGCCCGGTGGATCTCGCCCGAGTTCATCTCCACCAACCGGATCGACACCGTGGCCGAGTATGCGGAACTGCGCGCGATGGGCCAGCGGGTTAACACCGCTCTCGGCATAGGGACGTCGGCGACGCACATGGAGTGGTTTTTCGGCCCGAAGGGGCTGAAGTTCTCGGAAATCGGCTGCCGCCCGCCAGGGGTAGGGGCCTGGGATCTCTACTCCGCTGGCAACGAGATCGACGTTTACCGCGAGTGGGCGATGGCGATCGTGCACGGCGAGGCCGGATCTGCGCCGTCCCGGCGTTACGCCAGCGGGATAGTCGCGCTGCGTCCCGACCAGGACGGCAGCATCACGGGCTACACCGGAGTAGAGGAAATGCACAAGCAGCACGGTGAGTGGGTCATCGACGTTCACCTGCCGCCGCCGGGCACGGCGACGCAGCCGGTGGAGGCTGGGTATATGGCCAACGCCTATGTGCGGATGCGTCATCCCGACTATGACGCGCTGCGCGCGATGCTCGACGCGGTGGGACGCACGCTGCACGTCTACGCTTCGTGAGGGTGACGCTGCTGGGTCCGCAGCGCCGGCCGACGCTGGACGCGGTCGTGGCATCGCTGCGCATCGATGGGCCGATCGCCACGATCACCGCTGGCTGGCAGGAGCGCGAGCCCGCCGACGAAGCGCTGAGCGAGCGGCTCGGTTCCCGCGATGTCAATCTCGAGCTGTACCGGCGATGGCTTGAGGTAACCGATCGCGACCCGGAGTTCGCTGTAGCCGAGCGGCAGTTGCAGGGGGTGCTCGAGGAGGTGCAGGACATCTACCTGCTGCGCCTGGACCATGCGTTGCAGGCGGTCTACGCGGTTCAGCGCCGCCGCGGCGAACATCAGCTCCGGCTCAGCGAGGTGACCGAGGCCATCGCCGCCGTCCGCGACCTCGATGCCGCGCACCTACGCCGCATCAGCAACGTCCGCGGCGAGTTCAACCAGGCATGGCAGCCACACGACCGGGCGGTGATTGCCGAGCACTGCGACGCTGTCGCACGCCTGCTCAGCGATGCCGCTGCCGTCGTAGTCGCTGGCGGCCACATAGGCGTGCTTGCGGACGTCTTGCGCGTATTCAATGTCGCGGCATCGCTGCGCTCGCCCGTGATCGCGTGGTCGGCCGGGGCTATGGCGCTGACCGACCGGATCGTGCTGTTCCACGACCGCTCGCCTCAGGGATTCGCCCAGCCAGAGGTTTACGGTAGCGGCCTGTGCGTGCTCCGCGATGTAGTGCCGCTGCCGCACGCCCGCGCGAGGCTGCTGCTCGACGACAAACCCCGGATGACCGTCTTCGCCCGGAGATTCGCCCCCGCTCGCTGCATCCTCCTGGAGAATGGCACTCGGGTAGATACCGACAGCGACGGTGCGTGTCCCCCGGGCACCCAGGTACTCGCCGAGGATGGCCGCGTGACTTTCCTGGAATCAGCCTGACTACCGTCAGCGGCCCGGCGGTCAGCCGCAAGCTCGCCATCAACAGGCTCAGGGAGCGCAGGCCACTTGAGTCGGCTGCCGTCGATCGCTTCCTGGCCCGACACGACGTACCCATCGTTGAGGGTGCCCGGTGCACCTTCCTCTATCGCGGCGAGGTCGATGAGGTTCGCCTCATCCACCGGATCTTCGGGCTACCCGAGCGCATCGCGCTGCGGCGGCTGCACGGCACCGACCTGTGGTACGTCGTCGTGGAACTGCCCGAAGGCTCCCGAATCGAGTACCAGCTGGAAGTGGCGCACGGCGGGCAGCGGGAGCGCATCAACGACCCGATGAACCGCCGCCTCGCGCATAGCCCGCTGGGCAGTTCCTCGGTCTGTTACGCCCGCGGGTACGAGGTACCCAAGTGGACGCAGCCGGATCCGGCGTCGCGTTCGGGGTCCCTGGTCGATCTCGTCGTGCCGAGCCGCGTGCTGCGCCGCGACTGCCAGGTGACGCTCTACTTGCCGGCCCGCTTCCGGCGCACCTCCCGCTATCCGCTGCTGATCGCCCACGACGGCGGCGACTACCTCCGGTACGCATCGGCCACGACCGTGCTCGACAATCTCATCCACCGGCTCGACGTGGCCGAGACCATCGTGGCGTTCGTGTCCCCGGGGGACCGGCTGGTCGAGTACGCCAACTCGGCGGCACACGCCCGCTATCTGACCGCTGAACTGGTGCCACGGCTGGAGGCGGAGCTCCCGCTCGCCGCTATGCCCTCTGCCCGATGCCTGATGGGCGCGAGCTTGGGTGCCGTCGCCGCGCTATCAACCGCCTGCCGCTACCCGGGTTCTTACGGCTCGCTGCTGCTGCAGTCCGGCTCGTTCGTCTTTACCGACATTGGCAACGACCACGGCGGCGGACCGGCGTTCGAGCCGGTGGTGCGGTTCGTCAACCGGTATCGCGCCGCGCCGCGCCGGGTCGCTGAACGGGTGTTTGTCAGCTGCGGTGTCTACGAGCCGTTGATCATCCGCAACCGGTCCATGGTTCCCACGTTCGAGGCGGCCGGCATGACTGTCCGTTATGTCGAGGCCCGCGACGGGCATAGCTGGGAGAATTGGCGCGACCGGTTGCGTGAAGGGCTGTCATGGATACTCCCTGGTCCGCAGAAGTTTTTCTATGAGTGATGACGTGAAGACAACCGAGCGGTGGTTCTCAGACCGGCTCCAGAACGAGGTCACGGTCGTGCGGTGGGGAATCTCCGGCCGGCCCGTTCTGATTTTCCCGTCCGCCGGAGGCGATGCCGAGGAGATCGAGCGCTTCGGCCTGGTGGACGCGTGCGGGGAGTTGCTCGCGGCGGGCCGGGTCAAGCTGTACTCGGTCGACAGCCTCGCGGGGCAGGCGATGGTCACCAAGGCGGGCTCCCCCGAGCACCGCACCTGGCTGCTCAGCCAGTTCCATGAGTGCGTCCGGCGTGAGGTTGTTCCGGCGATCCACGCAGATCTCGGCGGTCAGGTTCTCGACGTGATTGCTGGCGGCGCCTCAATCGGCGCGTTCAACGCTGTGGCCGTCCTATGCCGGTATCCCGACGTCTTCTCCGCTGCCATCGGCATGAGCGGTAGCTACCGGATCGAGCGATTCTACGATCAGGCCTGGAGCCAGGACCTGTACTTCTCAGCGCCGCTGCAGTTCCTGCCCGGCCTGGAAGGACAGCAGCTGGACCTGCTCAGGCAGCGGTACGTCGTGCTCGCATCCGGAGAAGGCGCGTGGGAGGACATCGGCGAGTCTTGGCAGATGGCATCAGCCTTGGGCGCGAAGGGGATTCCCAACCGTGTGGACAACTGGGGCCCGCATTGGGCACACGATTGGGTCACGTGGCGCCGGATGCTGCCGCAGTACCTCGGCGAGCTGACCTGACACCAGGCGCGGTACCCGATGGCGGGATAAAGGTGAAAGTATCGCGCTGTGACAGCACCGGAGCCAGGTCTGGGACGTGGCCATGTCGCCTCCTTGGCGGCGGCACCTGTGGGTGGGCCTGCGCTCCGTATTGAAGATGACCTGGAATCGCGGTTGCGGCTGCCGGCCGACGGGCTGCGGTGCATGCTTGCGTGCGCTGAGATCACGTTGCTCGCGAGCGTCGGGCTGCTGGCCCGGGCGACGGTGAGCGGGGTCGAGACAAATGTCGTCGGCGCGAGTCAACTCGCTGGCAGGAAGCTGCTCACCGGGATACTGGGGCTGCTGGGCGTCCTAGCGCATATCGCCCTGCTCTTGCTGCCGCTGGCTCTGGCGGTGCAGCTGGTCATGCGCCGCCAGCCGCGGCGCCTGGTCGAGGCGGCTGGGGCGGGCGCTGTCGCGGCGGGGGTGGTGGTGATGTGCGACGCGTTGCTCCGCCTGCCGTCGGCCGCGCCGCTGCGTGACGCGCTGACGCTGTCGGTTACTCGTCCTGGGCATGGGACCGTATTGGACTGGTACCTGGCTGGCCTGGCTGCCTACGTCACTGTCGTCGGGTTGTCTGGCCGCCGCTGGCGCGGCGCGTACTGGGCAGCGCTGGGCTTTTACGTGCTGGCCAGCCTGGCGAATGCGAAGAATACGCACGTGACCCTGCTGTCGCTGCTGGTCACGTTGCTAATCGGCTCGGCCATCGGGTCCGGCCTGCGGTATGCCTTGGGCTCTGCGTCGGAGCGGCCCGCCGCCGGCGCGATCGCCGGGGCGATCGGAGCGGCCTGGCACGCCAGTGACCGCCATTCGCAGGGTCAGGGAAGCCGGGACCGAAACGCGGCGCTACGCGGCGACGGTTCGCGGCGGCGGGCAGATCGACATCACGGTCTTCGATCGCGACCAGCAGGCCGCCGGTGCGCTTTACCGCCTGTACCGGCGTCTGCGGCTCAAGTCCCAGGTATCTCGCAGCGGCATGCTGACAGTGGAGCGGGCCATCGAGCGCTGCGCCCTGCTCACCTACGCGGTCCAGGACGCGGGCGTCGCCACTCCGAGGCTGCGCGCGCTGGTCCGGGTCGGGCCTGAGGCGGCGGTTCTGGCCACCGACCATCACGATGGCACGACGCTGGCGGATCAGGAAGGCGAGCCGACCGATGAGCAGATGCGCTGGATCTGGGAGGCGGTGCTGAAACTGCACGAGCACCGAGTCACGCACCGCAACCTGACCGCCGATCGCATGCTGTTCGCCGACAGCGATGGCGACGTCATGCTGCTCGAACCCGGCGACGGTGACGTGGCCGCAAGCGACCTCCAGCTACGGCTTGACCTGGTCCAGCTACTTGCCGAACTGGCCATCGCCGCCGGCCCCGACCGTGCTGCCGATGTAGCGGCCGAAAGGCTCAGCACCAGGCAGATGGCGGCCATGGTGCCGCTGCTGCAGCCGGTGGCGCTGCTCCGCCCCACCCGCACGGCGATCCGCGAGCGCAAGGATGTGCTGCCCGTACTGCGTAAGCGACTGCTCGGCACCACCCAGGGCGGCGAGGTCGCGCCCGTCCAGCTCGAACGCGTGCGCCTGCGGACGCTGATCGCGCTCGTCGCCGCGGTGGCGGCGGCCTACCTGCTGATCGGCCAGCTTTCCAAGGTCAGCCTGGGCATTGTCATAAAGAACTCTGACTGGCGGTGGGGCGCGCTGGTTGTACTGCTGTCGGTGCTAACATACGTCGGCGCTGCCCTTGAGCTCACAGGGTTCGTGCTGGAGCGGCTGGATCCCGTCCGGACTTTCCTGGCTCAGATCGCCGGATCCTTCGTCACGCTGGTTACCCCCGCAGCGGTCGGGGGGGTGGCGCTGAACATCCGCTACCTGCGGAAAGCCAACGTCAGTCCCACGGACGCGGCAGCGAGCGTCGGCGTCGCGCAGGTCGCCGCGTTCTCCTTGCACATGGTGCTGCTGGTCATCTTCGCGGCGCTTACCCGTACCGCAAGCAAGAACTCGCTCAGGCCGCCGAATTGGGTCTGGATCGCGCTGGCCGCGGTCGTGGCGGTAGTGCTCATCGTGGCGGCCATCCCGGTCGGCCGCCGGCTGCTGCGCTCCCGGCTGGCGCCCGCGCTCAGCCAGATCGTCCCCAGGCTCCTCGACATCGTGCAGCAGCCGGTGAAGCTGGCCCAGGGTATCGGCGGTGCGCTGCTGCTGACCACGGCCTACATCACCTGCCTGGACGCCTCCGTCAGGGCAGCCGGCGGATCAGCGGCACTCGCGAGCGTCGCAGTCATCTACCTCACCGGCAGTGCCATCGGCTCAGCCGTGCCAACACCCGGCGGTGTCGGCGCGGTAGAAGCGGCGCTGTCGGCGGGCCTGGTCGCGGCCGGCCTGCCCGGCGCGAAAGCAGTAACCGCCGTGCTGTTGTTCCGCCTGGCGACTTTCTGGCTGCCCGTGCCCATCGGCTGGGTTGCCATGAACTACCTGCAGCGCAAAAACGCCCTCTGACGCCGCCATAACCCCCCATCAAGCCCGGCAAACCCGGGTTCATACCTTGCGCCACCTGGCCTCGCACAGCCCGTACACGCCGAAGATGATCAGCCCCAGCGCTGCGGCGATCAGCGCGAACTGACCGTACGGCTGGTCGCGCAGTGTTTTCAGCGCTGTATCCAGGCCGCCTGCCTTGGCCGGCTGGTATCTCACTGCCGCCTCGATCACAAGAGCGCCGACTAGGGCGAACACCAGACCGCGCGCGACCGTCCCGGTCATGCCGAGCGCTACGACGATGCGCCGGGTCCTGGCGCTCATCTGCCCCGTCCGCAGGTACTTCACGAATTTGCGGCGCGCTCCGTCGAGGACCAGGATCACGCCGACTACGACGACCACCGCGCCGGTCAGGCCCACGGCCAACCGGCCGCCGGGGTGATTCATCACCTTGGCGGTCCAGTCCTGCTGCTGGCCGGACTGGCTCGCCCTCGCCCCGTTGATCACCGCCAACGTCGTGACGGCGAGGCTCCCGTATACCACCGCGCGGGCCAGCGCCTTCAGCCGCGGGCCTGCTCCCTTTCCGTCGACCGTGACGCCGAAGGCAGCCTCGCTCAGCCGCCACAGCGCGTAGGCAGCGAATCCGATACATAGCAGCCACAGCGAGACTAGGCCGTACGGCTTACCCGACAGCAGTTGCAACGCGCCCCGCTGATCGGCCTCCTGCGTCGTCTTCCCCAGCGCCACCAAGATCGCGACCCAGCCGATCAGGATGTAGATCACCCCGCGCGCGGCCAGGCCAATCCTGGCCACTATTTGTGCGGGCCGGCTGTCGGATGCTCGCCTGGCCCTCGCGGACACGCGCGCCGAAGTCACCGATGGCATAACAGTTCATCGCCCTCTTGTCAGCGGCGCCCGCTTCGGCCGGGCACCTTCCAGCCCGTGCCAATCCCCGCTAGGTGGAGCGCGAGGCAGGCGAGTCCAACAAGCAGCAAGCTCATTGGATCAAATACCGCACTGGTGGATGTGCTTGTCGCGTTCAGCAAGAATGCAATGACGAACAGTATGGCGGCGATTATGGCGAGCATGAGGTTCCCTTCCTGGCGTCACGGGTCGTGCCGGGTGACCCGGGCGCGCGTCAGTCAATCGGCTATTTGCTCGGGTGCGGTGCCTGGCAGGCGATCTTGGGATTCACGCCGACATAGTTGAGCGGTCCGGCCACGATCGTGAGGGCGATCGTGCCGATCTTGTTGCAGCCGTCGGGGTGACCGGAGTAGTCGTGGCGCTGGCCCGCGGCGACGGCTCCGATGATCAGCCAGATGATGAGCACGATCGATGCAATTCTCATAGCTGCCTCCGGGCAGTCACGTGCGATGGGGATGAAGTCAGGAACTTCGGCTTGGTCGCCCGGCTGCCTGTCAGCGGCCGTCTCCGGAGCAGCACGGGGAACGACATAACCCAGCATGTCTGTGCGTCCCCTTAAGGATGCCGGCGACTCGGAAGCTGCCAGGGTCCGGGGACAACAGCTAGAGCCTAGTCGTTCAGGTACCTTCCGGATAGGTGCGAGGCGATCGCGCGTTAGCGTGACCCGCGTGGTTAGCAGACGAGCGAGCGGCGGCATGAATTTGGCGGTAGACGGCTTCGTAGCTGGCCGCCATCACCGGGGCGGTGAAGCTTGCCTCTACATGCTTGCGGCACAGAGCCGGGTCGAGTTGTCTTGCCTGCGCGATCGCGTCGGGCAGGTCGGCGGGATCGTCGACGATGATCCCGGTCTGGCCGTGGACGATCAGTTCGGGCACCGCGCCGCGCCGTAGCGCGACGACAGGCGTGCCGCAGGCCATTGCCTCGATCATGACCAGGCCGAACGGCTCGTCCCAGGTGATCGGGAACAGCAAGCAGGCGGCCTTGGCCAGCAGGGCGCGTTTCGCCGTGGCGTCGGAGACGCCGACGATCGTCACGCCCGGGCCGGTCCTTGGCTCGATCTCCCGCCGGTAGTAGACATGCTCGACCGGCTCGGAGCATTTGCCCGCAAGGACGATAGGAATCCCGGCGGCGCGGGCGGCGTCAATCGCCAGGTGCGGTGCCTTCTCGGGATGAAACCGGCCGAGGAAGAGCACGTAGTTCTGCTTGTCGGAGTGGAACGGGAACGTCTCGGCGCGGATCGCATTGTGGACGGTCGCGGTCCACGGCAGGTCGGGTGCCGTGGATCGCTGGGCATGAGATATCGCGATCAGGCGGACGGTGTCGCCCAGCGCACGGTAGAAATCGCCCCGCTCGCCGGTGACCGGGCTGTGGGCTGTCACGACGGTTGGTGTCCGCCGCCCTCGCGCCGTGAGCGGGCCGGCCACGGTGTGCTCGTGAACCACGTCAGCGGTCAGCGTGTCGAGGATGCCAGCGACCTTGGCGGCGTGAACCAGCTCGGGCATCAGCTCCCCCAGCCGGTCAGCAGGCCCGCTGTCATAGGTGGCGATGAACCGATGCGCCCGGGTGGCGTGGCGGCCGGCGCCGATGAGCGTCACCTCATGCCCGCGGCCGACCAAGGTGTCTACCAGGTCGGCGACCACAGCTTCGATCCCGCCGTACGCGACCGGCGGAACGCCGAAATACGGCGGTGCGACCATCGCGATGTGCAGCGGCCGCGCACCGTTGAGCCGCCATGCCCCGGGAGCGCTATTCACCCCATTGCCTGCATTGCCATGTCCGGACGTCAACTGCTCACTCCTGAACATCTCCGCAACCATTTCAAATGGCGAACGGCGAGCGAGCGCAAAGTCCGGACCGGCCTATGCCGCCCCCCTAGTAAACGACATCCGGCAAATCAGTGCAAGTCGCCCACGTGGCCTGCGCATCACAGCTAGGCGGGTCGCCGGAGGGGCGGGCCGTCCAATATTCTAGAAATTTATTGCTAGTTTCGTAGTTCCATGTACGATGAGATCAGACACCGGGAGACAGCAGCCGAAGGCCGCCACCAGCCCGGTGCGCTTGGCGCTTGGCGCCTGCCGTGGCCCTACTCTTAGCCGCCGCCGCCGCTGACACGACAACCGAGTCCGGAGGGATCTCCCCATGACGACAATCGCGCACCCCGAGCTTGAGGGGCTGGAGCGTTACAAGTTCGGCTGGGCTGACTCGGACGTGGCGGGCGGGTCCGCGCGCCGTGGCCTGTCCGAGGATGTCGTCCGTAACATCTCGGCGCTGAAGGACGAGCCGCAATGGATGCTGGACCTGCGGCTGAAGGGCCTGAAGCTGTTCCGGCGCAAGCCTATGCCGATCTGGGGCGCGGATCTGACTGGCATCGATTTCGAGAACATCAAGTACTTCGTCCGCTCTACTGAGAAGCAGGCGGCGACCTGGGACGACCTGCCCGCCGACATCAAGAACACCTACGACAGGCTCGGCATCCCCGAAGCCGAGAAGCAGCGCCTCATCGGCGGCGTCGCGGCCCAGTACGAGTCGGAGGTCGTCTACCACAAGATCCGCGAGGACCTTGAGGAGAAGGGCGTCATCTTCTCCGACACCGACACCGCGCTGAAAGAGCACCCGGATCTTTTCGGCGAGTACTTCGCGACGGTGATCCCGGTCGGCGACAACAAGTTCGCCGCGCTGAACACCGCGGTCTGGTCTGGCGGCAGCTTCATCTACGTGCCGAAGGGCGTGCGCGTGGACATCCCGCTGCAGGCCTACTTCCGGATCAACACCGAGAACATGGGCCAGTTCGAGCGGACCCTGATCATCGTCGACGAGGGTGCTAGCGTGCACTACGTCGAGGGCTGCACCGCGCCGATCTACTCCTCAGACTCGCTGCACTCCGCAGTGGTAGAGATCATCGTGAAGAAAGATGCCCACTGCCGCTACACCACGATCCAGAACTGGTCGAGCAACGTCTACAACCTGGTCACCAAGCGGGCCGTGGTGCAGGCCGGGGCGAGCATGGAGTGGGTAGACGGGAACATCGGCTCGAAGGTGACAATGAAGTACCCGGCCGTCTACCTGATGGGGGAGCACGCCAGGGGCGAGACCTTGTCCGTCGCGTTCGCCGGTGCCGGCCAGCACCAGGACGCGGGGGCCAAGATGGTCCACTGCGCGCCGAACACCTCATCCCAGATCATCTCCAAGTCCGTGGCCCGGGGCGGCGGTCGCACGTCCTACCGCGGCCTGGTCCAGGTGCAGGAGGGCGCGGCACACTCCAAGTCCACGGTCAAGTGCGACGCGCTGCTGGTGGACACGGTCAGCCGGTCCGACACCTATCCTTACGTGGACGTCCGCGAGGACGACGTGGAGATGGGCCACGAAGCCAGCGTCTCCAAGATCTCCGAGGACCAGTTGTTCTACCTGATGAGCCGCGGCATGACCGCGGACGAGGCGGCAGCCACCATCGTGCGCGGCTTCGTCGAGCCGATCGCGCGCGAACTGCCGATGGAATACGCGCTTGAACTGAATCGGTTGATCGAACTGCAGATGGAAGGGGCGGTCGGCTAAGCGTCGGCGCGGCAGGTATTCGACTCAAGGTGTACTTCGCTCCGAAATCCCCCCGGTAATAGCGCGTCGTGTCCTTGTAATTGTCCGTACACCAAAAAGTTCCGGGCCTGTGCTGATTTAGGGCATAGGCCGGCAAGTGACTTCGGCTCGCTCAGTTGTATGCCAGACTGATGCCTGGAGGCCTGGACCCTGCCTATTCCGAAGCCTATTCAAGTATCGATTACGATATATGTAGCGGGGGCAGGATAAGTGAAGATTCTTGGCAGGCCCGTCCATACACCTCAACCCGCTGTTGCGGGCGTCGCGGGGATTGTCCAGCAGAACGGGCCTCCGGTCGCGGCCGCTCAGGCCCCGGTCACGAGTCGGCAGCCCAGATCAGCAAGTCCGCGCCCGCAGGACTCGTTCGACCGGGTCGCACGGCTGGCCGTGATGGCCCTGCGCAGGTCGCGAGCGTCAGTGACCGTGGTCGGCGGGAACCACTCCTCCGAGCCGATCTGGGGCGCCGCACGGACCCCGGCAGGTCCGCCGAGCCCGGTCGAGCGGTCATTGCGCCAGTACGTGCTCGACTCGGGGCGCGAGCTGATCATCAACGATGCCGCGATTGACCTTCCGGCCGGTCTCCGCCGCGCAGGTGAGCTAACTGCTCCGCTGGGTTGGGCCGGGTTCCCGGTGCGTGACCTGGACGGCCGGACCGTCGGCGCGCTCTGCGTGGCCGACGATCGGCCGCGGCCCTGGAGTCCTGATGACGTCCGGATGCTGGCAGATCTGGCTCAGGTCGCCTCGGACGAGGTCGCGCTGCTAGTCGCGCTAAAGCGGGGCGCTGACCGTACCGTTCTCGCCCGGACCCTGCAGCAGATCCTGCTGCCGCCGCGGCTTCCCGAAATACCGGGATTGCAGGTCGCGGCGCGCTACAAGGCTGGCGGGACGGGGGCCGAGGTCCTGGGAGATTTCTACGACGTGTTCCCGTCGGTGCGGGGCAGTTGGGGACTCGTGGTCGGTGACGTGTGCGGCAGCGGGATCGCGGCGGCCAAGAGCACCGCGCTAGCCCGTTACGCGCTGCGGGGCGAGGCGCTCAGGCAGGCCAGGCCGAGCCTGATACTGGCCGGGCTGAATCAGGCCATGCTGGACTGGCCTACCGATGACCCCCGGTTCCTGACCGCTATCTACGCCACAGTCCGTCCGCAGCTCGCCGCCACCTCAGTGCGCATCAGCTCCGCCGGGCATCCGCTCGCAATACTTCGCCGCGCGGACGGCCAGGTCACGTCAGTCGGACGGCCAGGAACCCTGCTCGGGCTGTTTCCCGGCCTCGACCTGCACGACACGCGTCTGAAGCTGCGGGCGGGCGACAGCCTGATCCTGTTCACCGACGGGGTCACCGAGGCCCGCAGCCACATTGACCGTGACCTGTACGGCGATGACCGTCTCAGGGAACTCATCGCCGGACTCGGTGACCTATCGGCAGCGCGGATAGCCACTGCCATCGTCAAGGCGACCAAGGCCTTCAGCGGTGGAGTTCTCAGCGACGACACCGCCGTGCTTGTCGTGAAAGTTCCTTGGTAGAGCGAGATACTGGCAGCATGGTGGAGGACATCGCACGGGACCGAGCTATTTACCAGGCGCTAAAAGCCATCGATGAAGTTGCCGCAGCTCTGCAGACACACCTGATCGAGGAGCACGAGGCAGATCCAGAGCGCGCGGCCGCCCAAAGCCCGTCCACGAACTCGCTCAAGCTCCTGCGGCAGGCCCGCGAACGTCTAGGCCAGGGATTGCGGGCAATCGAAGCCGACAACATCGCCCAGACCGACCCGATCTCGCTGCGCAGGCCGTGATTCACGTACCCGGGCTCCCGATTTAGCAAGGCTCCCATGCTGCTGTGCGCTGTCACCACCGGTCACAGCAACAAGCCCGCATTGTCGCTATAAGCGTCCGCTGAAAGGTGCCCGAGTGGCCACCGCTGTTCAGCAGCCCTCCCTTAGCGCAATTGCGCTTAGCTTGAGTTGGTCGCTGGTGCCGCAGGGGCGCTGTCGGGACACGACCGCGGCTGCGGCGGGCGGCGCAGCACTCTCAGGGTGGTTTACGGCTTTTGCGAGGCTAGCGCGGTAGTCGGGACGGCGGCAGCGCGTTGTTACCGGCTGAATGTCGGTGCTGCACTGGCTGGCGCGTGCGATGGATGCCGGAATTCATACCTGTTTTCCCAGATGGATTCGGCAATCCATCGCGGGACTGGGGAGCGTGAGACAGATGGATTCGGCAATCCATCGCGGGACTGGGGAGCGTGAGCCAGATGAATTCGGCAATCCATCGCGGGGGGTCGCTGGAAGACGGCGGGCTTCCGCGATCATCGCCGACGCCCGGCCGACGGCCCCTCTTACCCGGCCTAAGGCACGCCCCGCCAGGGCAGCCCGGCCCGGCGTGGCCCTACCGGATCATGAAAGTAGCTAGTCGGACCTTTTGCTTGCCGGGACCCAGCTAGGCGGTTTACGAGCCCGCCGCCCAGCACGGCCTGCGCGATATCGGGCGCGCTTATGACACCGGCCTTTCTGACGCCTGAGGCTCCGGCTCCGCGCGACGATCGCACCTGAAGGTCGCATGGGCCGCTGCGCTGTGTTAAGAAATGTCTAGAAGATACTGGATGTTCCTGGGGCTGGCGGTGCGGTTCCTGACTGGCGCGAGGGGTGAGGCGCGAGGGGTGAGTGACACGACGACGGTTTTCGCCAACGGCCTGTTCCTTGATGTCGAGACCGGCGGGTACCGCGAAGGTGATCTGCGGGTGGACGACGGCGTGGTGACCGAGACCGGGGTTCGGCTGGCTGCGCCGCCGGATGCGGAGCGGGTCGATCTGGGCGGGGCGTTCGTGTTGCCTGGCCTGATCGATTGTCATGTGCATGTCATGGCCAGTACCGCTGACCTGGCCGAGCTGGCCAGGTGGCCAGTCACGTACAACGCACACCGCACGGCGCGGCTGCTCGGCGAGATGCTGGGCCGCGGGTTCACGACTGTGCGGGACATGGCTGGCGGTGACTACGGCACCTGGCGAGCGCTGGAGGAGGGCGTGATCCGCGGCCCCCGGTTGTTCTACGCCGGGCGGGCGCTGAGCCAGACCGGCGGGCACGGCGACCACCGCGGGCCCGGCGAGCATTTCCTGGACGCTCATCCGGCCTGCTGTGAGCTCTCCGTCATCGTCGATGGGGCCGGTGAGGTGCGCAAGGCCGCCCGCGAGGAACTGCGCCGGGGGGCGCATCACATCAAGGTGATGGCTGGGGGCGGGGTCGCGTCGCCAACCGATCGGATCGACTCGACGCAGTTCTCCCTCGCAGAGCTGGAGGCCGCGGTCGAGGAAGCGGCCGCGGCACACCGGTACGTGGCCGCGCATGCCTACACGCCGGAATCCATCACGCGCGCGCTTGGCGCCGGCGTCCGTACCATTGAGCACGCGAATCTGCTCGATCCAGCCACCGCCGAACTCGTCCTGGAGAAGCAGGCCTTCCTGGTGATGAACCTGGTGACCTATTGGGCGCTGCAAACCGAGGGCCGCGAGTTCGGCCTGTCGCAAGCATCATGGCGCAAGGTAGCCGAGGTGCTCGACGACGGGCTTCGCGCGCTTGAGCTCGCTCACTCGGCCGGGATCAGGATCGGTTACGGGACGGACCTGCTCGGCGGCATGCACCGGCACCAGAGCCGGGAGTTCGTGATCCGCTCCCAGGTCCAGGCCCCGATCGACATCATCAGGTCCGCCACCACGATAGGCGCGCAGATCGTCGGCCTGCCCGGCAAGCTCGGCACCCTGGCGGTAGGGGCCTTCGCCGACCTCGTCGCGCTGACCCGCGATCCGCTCGACGATATCGCGGTCCTGGCTGACCCCGCGGCGATCAGGTACGTCGTCAAAGGCGGAGCCATCGACGTGGCGTGAACGCCGGGACAGCGGTAGCCGTGATCCCAGGCAGATGAACCGAGAGGCAGGAAACCATGGCGAGCGGTATTCAGGCCGGCGACAAGGCCCCCGACTTCACCCTCCCGTCACAGTCTGGCGACCGGGTCCGGCTGCAAGACCGGCTTGGCGAACGGGTAGTCGTCTTGTACTTCTTCCCGAAGGACGGCACTCCTGGCTGCACTGCCGAAGCATGCGCTTTCCGCGATAGCCACGAGGTATTTGCCGAGGCCGGCGCCGAGGTGATCGGTGTCAGCTCGGACTCGGTGGACAGTCACGCCACGTTCGCCGGTCGGCACGAGCTGCCATTCACCCTGCTCAGCGACCAGGGCGGTCTCGTTCGCAAGAGTTACGGCGTGCCCTCGGTGCTCGGCTTGCTGCCCGGCCGGGTCACCTACGTCATCGACCGCCAGGGCACCGTCCGTCATGTCTTCAGCTCGATGACGCGCATCAGCCGCCACATCGACGACGCGCTGGACATGGTCAAGCGACTGCAAGCCGAGCAATCGGCCTGACCCGGAACCAACGCCAAGCCCAACGAGCGCGTGCAACGGTGTAGGTCACTGCCACCGTCATGACGGGTGAGGGAGGTGGCCGTGGACGCAACTGCCGACGCCGAGTTCACCGAGTTCATGCTCGCGTGCTGGCCCCGATTGGTCCGTCTCGGCTATGCGCTGAGCGGTGACCGCGGTCTCGGGGAAGATCTCGCCCAGACCGCGCTGGCCAAGGCGTACGCGTCCTGGCCTCGGGTCGCGCGCGCCGGGAATCCGGAAGCCTATGTTCGCAAGATCGTCGTCAACGCCAGCCGGGACAGCTTCCGCAGGCGTCACGTCGACGAGGTGCTGACCGGCTCATTGCCCGACGTCGTGACTGGCCATCCGGCCATGTTCGAGCAGCGTCCGGCCTTGTTCGCAGCCCTGATGAAACTGCCCGCCGGGCAACGCGCGGTCGTGGTGCTGCGCTACTGGCTTGACCTCACAGAGACCGAGACCGCCGCGGCCGTCGGCTGCAGCGTCGGCAACGTCAAGAGCCAAGCGTCACGAGCGCTCGCGAAGCTGAGGCTGAGCGCGGAACTGACCGATGAGGTGAACCATGACCACCGGTAACGACCCGTATCTTGAGTACTTGCGTGGCGAGCTCACTGCCGTGCTTGACGATGTCGCGCCGCCCGCTGCTCCGACGGCGGCAGTCAGGCGCCGGGGAAAGGCCATCAGGAACAGGCGCCGGGTCGGCGTCGCGACGGGTATCGGCGTCGCTGTCCTCGCGGCCGCGCTGGTCCCCGGACTGCTGCGTCAATCCAAGGCCGGAGGTCCGATCTCGCCCCGGCACCAGAGCCCCAAGGTCATCGTAGGCAACGTGGGCCGCGGTGCCCCGGCTGGGCTGATCGCCCGCGGTGCTATCGACGGCAAGCCATGGCGGATGACCTTGAGCTGGCAAGGCAAGGACCTGTGCGTTGGAACATCGGGTGACTTGCCGCGACCCGGCTGCGGGCAGCCAAGCTCTTATGCGGCGGCCTGGCCAGCCACGCTCGACGGGACCGGCGGCGGAGCTATTAATGCGCTCTACGGCGCCGTCGCCGCCCGGGTCGCGCGGGTTAGCATCACGCTGTCTGACGGTATCGTGCTGAACTTGCGCCCAGTCGGTTTCGGCGGGCGCCGGTGGATCGGCCTTGAGCTTCCGGCGAAGCTAGCGGTGACCAAGGTAGTGGCCTACTCGCGCAGCCGTGAGCTGGCATTCGCGATTCCTTTCACCGCCGCCCGCGGCGGCTTGCCAAGCGTCGAGGCTTGGCTGAGGTCAGGCGAGCGCGCGCCACGCCAGTTCGCCCGCCTGATCGGGTCGGGCGTCAGCGCGGGCAAGCAGTGGTCGGTGACGGTGCACGTAGGACCTTGGGGCCAGTGCGCCGTGCCCGCGATACCAGGTGACTTTGGGAACGTCGGCTGCTGGCCGGCCACGACGCGGCAGGCCGGCGGGATCATGGGGTCAGGCGGCCCGGCCCAGTTCCCGTGGTGGATCGTCGCCGCCGCCCGGCCGCGGGTCAGCTACCTGGTGTTGTCGATGACCGACGGGACTACGCGGCACGTACCCACGGTTCAGGTCGGCAACATCCGTCTCTACGCGATCGTGTTGCTCGGCCGACCCCGGATCGCGCGCTGGGCGGCCTATGACGCCTCCGGCCACCGCCTGTACGGCGGTCAAGGCGCCCCGTCACTCGCCCGGTAGCCGCGCCGGGAATCAGTCGAGTGAGCGATCATGACCAGGTTGCCGTGTTCTTTCGTCGCGAAATTGATCTAAACTTTCAAGGAAGCCGTTGGAGGTAACCGTCATGACGACAGGGAATGATTCGCTGGCGGAACGGCGTTTGACTCCTGCCCGGTGATGCCGGTGAACCCCGTGGCAATTGTCGGCGAGGTGCACACCTCGCTATTACAGACATCGACGGCCTTGTCTGCTGAGATGGTGAACGAACTGCTGACGCTGCTGCCCGGTGAGCGGGTCCGGTTCAGGAGCCAGCCGACGCGGATCGCCTGGTCGCCGGACCTGTTGACTGGCGTGGACTGCGCCGCACCGCTGCCGCCGACCGCGCGTCATGCTCGCCTCGTGGGGACGCTGCGGACCACGGTGTCGGTCACCGAGGGGCAATTGCTGCAGGTCGCGACGTCGACGCTGGTGCGCCGAAGCGCCTTGGACCACCGTCGGCCGTGGTCTCATTACCTGGCCGAGCCGGGCACCGTCGAGTTGCTCGGATTGGTACCGGACGATGCCGTGGCGAACGGGTTCCTGACCGCTTCGCACGCCGCTGACACCCTGGACTTGTCGGCGGTGAACAGCCAGCTCCTGGCTAGGGTGCAGAAGAGCGCCTGGTTGGACCGCCGGGCACCTTTCACGGCTCGGCGCACGCGGGTGCGATGGGCCGCCCGGCTGGGTGAGCAAGATAGACAGCACGCCGACTTCACCATCGGCCCTGAGGTCCGCACGCTCTCTTTCGAAATCTCGGACCGGCTTATCCCGGCGGTCAGTGAGTTCTGCTCGGATCTCGCGCTGCACGATTGGCTGCTGTCCAATCTGCGGGACGTCGTCGATCGCGCCCTCACTGGAACGACGTCCCAGCGAGCGGCGCTGCGGGGCTTGCGCCCGGTATTCGAGGCCCTGGTTCATACTTGGATGCCAGGTACGCGAGTCGACGACGGTCTGGCCATGCTGTGGGCGGACCTGGAACGCCGAGCGCGGCTGCCGGCACAATGGCATGCGGTCATCACCAGGGTCCGCGATTACGTCCAGATCCGCCTAGCTGAGGGGTTGCTCGCCGCCCCCCTGCCTGTCGTCAGGACCGAGTCAGCCGAACCCTTCGGCGTGTTTCAGGAGGAGAGGCGATGACCGAGCCCTCCCATCGACCATTCAAGTCGCCCATCCTGGCCAAGATCGCTACCTCGCTTGCTGCCGGTTCGCTGGTTTTCGGGATCACTGCGTTCGCGACGAAGGACGTCGTCCAAAGCGTCCAGATCTCTGTCTTGGTCGGCGGGATAGTTTTGCTGATCGAGTTCCTCAGCGAATTCGAGAAGTCGATCGAGTTCCTCAAGACCAGCCAGCGAGAAGGGCTAGCCAACTTCAGCGAAGCGAGTCGGTTATACGACAGGATGGAACGCTCGCCGGTGAACCATTCTCACGTTGACTTCTTCCTGAACCAGGTTGGCAGCCTGGACCGAGACACCCATTCTCTGCTGCTCGACCTCGTGGACCTCGAGATCTACCGGCTTGGTCTCTTCATCAAGCAGGTACACGAAGCCGGCCGGTTCGCAGGCGCGGTTCAGTCGGGAGTCGAGCAGCCGTTCTCGATCGCCTACCACGGCGAGGACCGGGAGTGGTTGCTGGCTCTGACGGTCGTGGCGAAGAAGAGTATCGACGCCATTAGCCTGTCGACCATCGACGCGGGCGTCAACAACTATGACGGGGGGCTCTGGCGCAGCGACCTCGGCCACCGCTACATCGAGCTACAGCGGATGGCAATCCAGCGTGGCCTGCAGATCCGCCGGATCTTCTATTTCGACCGACCGAAGATCTCCCAGGATAGCGTGTTCCAGAACATTTGCGCCCGGCAGCGGGCGATCGGCGTGAACGTGCGGATTCTCGAGCAGTCCGTGCTGCCACCGGATCTCAAGAATCTCGTCTCAGACTTTATCGTTTTCGACGACAGTCTCGGCTACGAGATGACCTCTGACGTCGCGCTCGCCGACGGCTACCGCCCGGAACGGCTGACCACCTATTTGTCAGCCAAAGAGGAACGGGTGCGGGACCTGCATGGACGGTTCGAGCAACTCTGGGTGCGTGCCCACGAGCCTGACTGGATGCGACGGCACGAGGTCGGCCGAGCGGCGATCGGACCCGCTGCCCCTAGCGAGCAGTGATCGCATTGCGCCTCTGGCGCCAAGGTCTCAGGCCAATCCGCCCCGCCCATGGCTGACGAAGGCGTAGCCGATTCGGTCGACAATTTCCTCGGGAAGGTTGATGTGCTCTCGCGTGGCGCGGTCGGCGAGATCCGCCAGCACCGCGGGGTCGGCCGCGAACTGGCTGAGAATCGTTCGCACGGCTAGCTCGACCGGGAGGAATCTCGGCGACAGCAGCGAGACCGTGGTGTAAGCGGCGAACGGCTCGGTATCGGGTCGCAGCCGCACCACGGGTGCGAGATCGCCCCACTCGTCCGGCCACTCGCCCGGCCTTTCCTCCGGCTCAGCAACCGGGCTGCCCAGGTCGCGCAGCAGCCCGAGCCGCAGCAACTGCCAGACGGCGGCGAGCATGGCGCACGACCAGACCCGTTGACCGTCGGCCTCGTCCCAAAGCTCGACATCAACGAAGATCGAGTGCCGCCCGGCCGCGTTTTGCTTCGGCGGAGTCCATGGCTCCGGCGACCGCATCGCCATCTCCGGGATGCCTGGGGTGAACGGTGTGCCGGGGGATCGAACGCCGTTGGTGAGCCAGCCGGACTCGGTCATCGGCGGCCTGGATCCCGTCGTTCCCGGCGCTGGCTCGGTCACAAGCCGGCCGAATGCTAGATCGGCCGGATAGCTGTCGCCGGCCACCGCGCAGCCGGACTCGCGGACAAGGTAGTCGATCCGCAGGCCCGCCTTCCTGGCGGCAGCCAGGATCATCGGGACTACCTCGCTGGGTCTGGGGAACCGGCTGTAGTAGTCGGCCACCAGGAAGCACGTGCTGACCCTTGCCTTACTGGCGGGCTCACCGGCAGCGATCCGGCTGCTCGCGGCGGCTGTCCACGGGGTCAGCGCGCCGAACATCGCGCTGAGCGCGTCCGCCCCAGCCTCCAGATCCTCGTAGTAGAGGTGGCCGAGTTCCAGTGACACGTGCGACATCGGCAGCGATACCACCCGAAGGTCGGCGCTGGTTTCCCGGACCGTGCTAAACACCTCGGTCATGGCCGTTCCCATGCCTTTTGATCGTCCAGCCTGGCCGCTATGACCTCAAATGCCTTCACGGTGGTCGCGTTGGCGACGTGATGAGCCCAGACGTCATCATCAGTGATCAGCTGCTCTTCCCACTGCAGCACCGGGTCGAGAGGAACGATGCCGGCTGCCGACGTACGTCCTAGCTTCAAACGCGTTGCCAGCGCCGTCAGCTCCCGGTTCATATCTTGGAGCCAGGCGTGCTGAGGCGGGCGCAGGCCCGCGACATCGGGCGAGCCGGGGTCTACCACCGCAGTCCTCACGAAGCGCACCTGGTCAAGGAACTCGTCCCGGTCGCACCCGTTCTTCATCGCGACCTCAAGTAGGCCGCGGTCACCGTGCACGAGCCCGGCTGCGGCGATGATGTGCTGCCTGGTCCAGCGGTGGAACACCAGCCACCGGCATGGCGAGGCGCTCAGCTGCGGCGACGCGGTCGCCTTCAGCACGATTTCCGCCGCGTACGAGCGGCCGGCGGACAGGTCGACGATCGTGATCTCGAACTCCTCCTGGAGCCGGAGGAAGAGGTCCACGCAGCGCTCAATGACAGCCGGGGAACTCGCGAACTCGCCGCCCCCCGCGTCACCCGGGATCAGCACCAGCCGGCCGCTGCCCGGCGGTCGCGGGCGCAGACTCTGCCGGTCAGACCGGCTCCAGACATCGCACTCCTCGACCGTGGGAGCCCGTCCGAGCAGATAGGAATGAGTGCCCTCACCGGAGGTGGTCCCGCGGGCCACGCGCGACACACCGAAGATCGCGCCGGCCGTGGGCGAGCCGAAGTCGAAGTCCATGAAGCAGACGTTGTCGCCCTGCAGGGCACGCCGATAGGCGACGTTGCTGCCGGTCACAGAGCGTCCGGTGCCGCCCTTGTCGGAGGTCGCGATCAGCAGCATCGTCTAACCGCCCCTACTGCCGCTGCCGAGTAGCTGCCAGGACGTCCAAATCCCGCAGCGCGGCCTGCGCCAGCGCCATCGAGGTGGCCGGCCGGTTGGCCTGCAGGGCGCGGGAGCGGCGCAAGTTCGCCTGGATCTCGCGCAGAGTCAACCGCAGCTTCCCCGCCATCTCGTCCTCTTCATCGTCGAACGCCGGGTGACGAGCGGTGTAAGCGCCACGAAGCAACTCCCGGTCGAGTAGGTTTTCCGCCTCGGCCAGCACCTGGCCGGCGACAGCGCTGACCGATGGGCCCGGCGTCGAGTCCCTGCTCACGGTCTGGGCGGCCTGCACCAGTGCCTCCATCGCCCGCTCCGTGAGATACCAAGACGGCCCCAGCTCAACCGCGTCTGGTCCTGGGTATACGTTGCCCGGCGCGTCCCAGAGTTCTCGCCCCTCGCCGCTAGTCAGCCGCCGCGCCTGCAGGTGCGCCCAGATTTTGTCTGCCTGCTGCAACAGCTCCGACCGCTCGAAACTGTCCTCGATCCGAGCCGCCACCTGCACCATCTGCTTCAGCAAGAGCATCGAGAAGCTGGATATGACCCATTCGATGCGCGCCTCGCCTACCTTCTCGCTGCCGCCGAGCGGCATGCTCATGCCCGGCCTGTGCAGTGCGACGGCCGCATCGTTGGCCACGGCTCGCCGAGTGATCTTGGCGCGCATCGCCAACTCCTCCAGCAACCGCGCCAGTCGGCGCACCTTCGGGCCCGATCCGCCCTCCTCGGGGAGACCCTGGATGACGATCGCGCAGAGCAGGAGCGAGTGATAGTCGGACTCGGAACCGTCGGCGGCCTTCCAGGGAGGGTCTTCGACTGGCCACCCGGCGTCGCCGAATGTTGCCAGTGTGGTCCAGAACTGCTGGGTGACGTTCAACCGATTCTGAAGGGCACGGGCAAGTCGCTGCTGCTCCACGGTGAGCAGGCCGAGGATTCTGGTCCGTTCGGTGAAGAGGTCCCGGATGCCGTCTAGGGCAGTGACAGTGAAGTAGGTGTTCGGGCGTGCTTCCGCGACGCCGTCTGGCTGATAAGGAACAAGGTCGCTGGCGTAATTCACCTTGGGCGCGCCATCCACCACACCCCAGGACCAGCCACACTGGAACAGGCGACTTGAGTCGTCGAAGTCGTCGAAGTGTTTCCGCTGGGACTCGCCCATCCCATCGGTGAGGTTCTCGCGCAAGCTGACCCAAACCTCGTCCAGTTCTCGGTTCACCGCCCTGACCGCCGCCTCCGACGACATCCGCGACTGGTTGACCATGGCGAGCATGTTCTGGCCTTCGTCGCTGTCGGGGTGGAAGGTATGCACGGCGAAGCAGCGCAGCAGGCCGACCATCGCCGCGCTGAGCCGATGCGACGAAAGCTTCTCTACCTCTGTGATCTCGGACAGTAGGTTCTCTCGGTAAACCGTGGTTTTGTAGACCTTGGCGAAACCCAGCACCGCCAGGCAGAGGGTCACCGACATCGAGTAGGCGTCGACTACGTCGAGTCGCCGCTGGCGGATAACAGCCTCCGTCTCCTCGCCGCCCGGCGCCTGAAAGTCAGTGCCGCCCGAGAACGTGGGATTGCCCTCCTCATCGCGGTAGCGGAGCAGGTAGTCTTTCGTCCCGCGGATGATGGCCTGGGGGATCGCCCGGCTGCCGCCGAGCCTGCGGAGGGCGCGGATCACGTCGGTCTGCTCATCCTCGATCGACTCGAGGCTCAGACTGTTGATTGTGGTCGCTGGGTAGAGGAACACCAGGAGTTGCTCGGCGTCACTTATGCAGTTCGGGCTTCGCCGACCGCCCCAGTTCCACGTGTTCTCCTTGGTGTAGGAGTACTCGGCTGCCGCCTGCCACATGTCCAGGATGCTCTGCCGCGCCTGTAATTTCACGTCCACGCCTCCGGGAAGTCGGCTTGAGCCCTGCCAGTTCGCACGTCAGCCAGCCAATCCGGTGACGACGAGCATGCCCTCGTAGCCCGGACGGACGACCTCGGCAGTCCGATCCGTGGCCCGTATGTCAAATTTCTTCGCGTGCAATGCGGTGAACAGTTTCACAAGCGAATCCCCGTCGACGCTCACGGCTGGGTACTTCCGGCCGTCCACCGTGTACCCTTGCGAGTTCTTCATGAAAGCAGCGACGAACGGCGCCCCAGGTCGCAATGCGCGCACGAAAGACTCGACCCCCGCGTCGAACTCATCCGCGTCCTCGGTCATGCCGTCGGCCACGAAGAACATCGACCCCAGGTCCCAGGTCGCACGCTGTAACTCGAAGATGCTGAGCTGCTCGACAACGCTGCGGGTGGCCAGGATCTTCTCCGGTTCGACAAGGTCGCGATATCCGGGCAGTCCGGAAATCTCGTCCCAGAACTTCTGCCAGGGCCAGGGAAGCGGGGGGTCGCACACGTTCGCCGACAGCCACCCGACATTGGATTGCGCGAGATCGGCGAGCGTGATCTCCTCAGCCCAGGGCAGCATGAGGAGCGCGGGGTAGAGATTTGCGCCCGCACCAACGTCAATTGCCCGGCGCGCCACGCGGCTGTCCCGGAAGTGCTCAGCGAGAAAGTTCCCAGCGACACTCATGATCTGCCGGTCCTCAGGAAGCAGAACCCCGTAGTTCCGGCGGTAGTAATCGTAGGGATTGAACGCGTCCCAGGCGATGTCGACGTTGTGTATCGCCGTGAGGGAACTGTCCATAAAGCACCCCTGACGCCGGTTTGAGCGCGGTGCGCACCCCACGCCTAATCTCAGGTTAAGTCATGAACGGTGGCTATGGGTATTCCGCGTTAACCTGATCTGGGCCCGGCGGTGGCGGGCAGGCGAGAAGGTCCTTGTCGCTTCCTTCGGCCAGTTCGAAGAACGGCCCGGTCCTACGCTTGTGGTGATCGCGGATGACCCAGCCGTCGCGGACCAGGCGGTTCAGTTCGTGGATGTCGGTGAGTTGGACTTGCCGGACCGTGGCCATCTCCTTCAAGTCGCTCGTGCGGCGCAGCAGTTGACACCCCAGCCGGTGCCTGCCTGGTCCAAAGTGGTCAAGTAGCACATGCCGTCCCACAAAGCGCGCGTTGAACAGGAGGCGCAGCATCCTCATATTTCGAGGGCTGGTCACTGTGTAGATCGGCAGCTTGTCCTCGTACTCCTCGAGGACGGGCTGCGCTAGCCCGACGAAGATGGTCCCGAGGCCGCGGTTTTGCAACTCGGGAAGTATTCCGAACCCTGAGAGGTAGATCCGCTGCGGATCGGCGCGGTCCACGTGCAGGTAGGCGACTACCCGCTCCTCCATCTCAAAGACATATACGTCTTTGGCCTCAACGCCGTCCTCCAGTTCGCCGACGCGGGCGCGTTGCAGGTCTTCGCTCTGCTCTGGAAAGACGCTGTCGTCGATGTGGCGAACCAACCGTGCCTCGTGGGGCTCGGCAAGCCGAATGCTGACTAGCTGTTGGGGCGAGCGCTCAATGGTCGGCACGCGTTCTCCGTTGAGTAGGCCGAATGCTCGATCAGCCAGAAGGTTGTGACCTACGGCGACGACGTATACGGTCAGGGTAGTCGGACTATTTTCCTGGTGGAGCCGCTCCAATCCAACAGGAAGTACGGCGCGATAGTGTGTTCAACGAGCAAGTTCTTTCCCAAAATCTGTGCGAGCGCGAACTCATCTTGTCAGCCAGGTTCTTCCGCTGACAAACCGATCCAGTACCTCAGGCAGCGGGTCGAGCCCGATCCCCGGCCCCTGCGGGACGTCGATCGTGCCATCTTTCAGCATGAATGGCTTGGTGATATCGACGTCGAAGTAGCGCCGAGAAGCTGAGGTGTCACCCGGCAGCGTGAAACCAGGCAATGCCGCTAGCGCCAGGTTAGCCGCACGCCCGATCCCGGTCTCCAGCATCCCGCCGCACCACACTGGGACACCGGCCGCGCGGCAGACGTCGTGTACGCGGCGCGCCTCAAGGAATCCGCCCACCCGGCCAGGCTTGACGTTCACCACGGAGCACGCGCGCAATCTCAGCGCCGCCGTTGCTGCCGCGGCGGACACGATCGACTCATCCAGGCAGACCGGGGTGCGGATGCGAGCGGCGAGCTCAGCGTGCCCGATCAGGTCGTCCTCCGCGAGCGGCTGCTCCAGCAGCAGCAGCCCGAAGTCGTCCAGCCGGGCCAGGTGCCTGGTGTCCGCCAGAGTGTAGGCCGCGTTCGCATCCACCTGCAGCGGGATGTCACCGAACCGCTCCCGGACCGCGCGCACAGGCTCGACGTCCCAGCCCGGCTCGATCTTCAGCTTGATCCGGACGTAACCTTCCTTGAGGTAGCTCCCGACCGTGTCCAGGAGCGCCGGGAGAGCATCCATGATCCCCACTGAGACCCCGCAGGGCACGCGTACGCGGTCCGCGCCGAGGTACCCGGCCAGGGACATCTCGTGCCGCCGAAGCCACGCGTCGAGAACCGCGGTCTCGACTGCCGCCTTGGCCATACGGTGCCCGCGTACCCGGGCGAGCGCCGGGGCCACTGACGCGGGGTCCAGCCGCTCGGCGGCGAACAACATAGGGGCCAGGTAGCGCTTGACGACCTCAGCGCTCCCGGCGACGTACTCGGGTCCGTAGTAAGGGTCGTCGGGCGCGCAGCACTCGGCCCAACCCTCGATCTGGCCGTCGTGGTCATCGGAGAGGATGGCGCGGGTGAGCAGTATGTCCCGGGTCGTTTCTACCCCGAACGAGGTACGGAACGGGCTCACGAGTGGCAGGCCGACCCGGACCAACTCGAGGCCGGTCAGCTTCATGCCACGTCATCCGCGGACTTGGGCCCGAGCACATACCAGCCGTCGGGCCCCATGCTCACGATGCCGAGCCCGCGGTCGCGTCCATCGGTGAGCACAGCGCGCAACTCCTGCCGCCAGCGCTGGGCGAGAGCAGGCTCGGCCGTCCGCACAGACTCGATATCGCGGGGAATCTGCACGAGGCCGGATCCCGCGCCCGGGGGCAGGTCATTGCGCACCGGGACTCCCCCCGGTCCTACCTCAAGCAGTCGCGGGACGCCGTCCGCGAGCATGTCGGCCATTGGCGGGACGAGCCGAGCGCCGTCGCAGGCGGCCACCACCGGCTGCGACCGAAGCTGCCAGGCGAGGAGTAACCTGTCGCTCTCATCCCCGGCGTTCACGGCGTCCGGCATCGCACCGTAGAAGTCCACCTCGAACGCTATTGGCAGGGCCCCGAGTTTAGCCAGGTTGAACCAGGCGTTGCGGCGGACCAGTGGGTCGAACGTCCAAGTAATGATGTCCAGGTCCCGCGCCATTGCCCAGGTCCGTTGGTGTTGCTTCAGCGCCCAGCCGACGTTGCGGCCGCGGCCGGCTTCCAGGACGGCGGTGGCATGACTGTGAAGCATGGACCGGTCCGGGGCGCAGAAGAAACCCAGGCTCGTGGCGAGAGCGGGGTGGCCGTCGGTCCTCAGGTCGCGGGCCAGGACGACGTACTGGCCGGTGTGAGCGAACGCGACGAGCAGGTTGAGCGACGCCTCGCTCTGGCCCGGCAGGAGCCCGAACACCGCGTCAATGATTTCCTCAACCCGGCGGAGTTCGGCTAACGACTCGGCCGGTCGCACGTCAATGCCGGCCGCTCGGGACGCACGATCGGCGGCGGACCGCGCGTAATCCGTGTCGTCGTCTCGCACCGCGCCGCGGACCATAAGGATCACATCACCATGACCGGCCGTCCGGCGCAACCCCGGTGCATAATCGTCGCTTCAGGTACGTCGCGGGAGGCGGACGGTGATGTCGAGGCCCCCGGTGGGCACAGCGGTGGCGTGCACGGTTCCGTTGTGGGCGGTGGCGATGGAAGATACCAGGGCGAGCCCGAGACCGAAGCCGTCGTGGCGGGTGCGGTCATCGAGACGGGTGAACGGCAGGAACAGGCGTTCGACCATGTCGGCGGGGACCACCGCCCCAGTGTTGACCACGCGCAGAACGGATGTCGTGTCGTGGGCGGTTGTCGAGATCGCGACGGTGCCGCCGGTGATGTTGTAGCGCTCGGCGTTGTCGAGCAGGTTGACGACGAGCCGTTCGAGCAGCACTCCGTCGCCGGATACCGGAGCTTCATCGAGGGTTGTGGTCGTCGTGATGCCGGGGGAGATCCGTCCTTCGAGTGCGTCCTCGGCGACGGCGGCTAGATCCAGCGGGTCGGTGAAGGCCCGCGCCTGATCGTTGCGCGCGAGTACCAGCAGTGCCTCGATGAGCCGCTCGGAGTGATAGACGGCCTGGCGGACATCGGCGGCCATCGACACCAGCTCGGCGCGCGTTGGCTCCGGCTTGGCGAGGACGACGTCCATCGCGGTGCGCATGACGGTCAGCGGCGTGCGAAGCTCATGGCTTGCGTTGGCGATGAACTGCCGCTGGCTGGTGAACGCGCGGTCGAGCCGTTCGAGCATCGTGTCGAACGTGTCGGCGAGCTCACGCAGCTCGTCGCGCGGACCCCGCAAGGCGATGCGCTGGGACAGGTTCTGCTCGCTGGCCGCGCGGGCAGCCGCGGTGAGCCGGTGTACCGGCCGCAGGATACGTCCGGCGACGAGCCAGCCCGCGACCGCGGCGAGCAGCGCGGCACCGGCCAGGCTGAGCAGCGAGTACGTCAGCAGGTGGGCGAGCGTCGTGCCGCGCTGGGCCGAGGCGCCGGCCTGGACACCGCTGGCGTAGAGCCGGGCGCACTGGTTCAGGGCGCCGGGGCCACCCCCGTTCTGCGCCGCCAGGACGCATTTCCCGATCGCTGGCTGGATCGACGGCGGGATCCTGCTGGTCGTCGTCCTATCCAAGGTGTGCGCGACCAGCAGGTAGGTGATCACTACCAGCGCCGCCCCGCCGAGGGTGAACAGCGACGCGTAGAGCAGCGTGAGCCGCGACCGGGCGCTGAGATGCCTTCTCACAGCCGGTAGCCGACGCCGGCCACGGTCTGGATCAGCGGCGGGTCGCCGAGTTTGCGCCGCAACCGTCCGACCGTCACCGCGACCGTGTTGCTGAACGGATCGGCGTGGGCGTCCCACACGTGTTCGAGTAGCTCCTCGGCGCTGACAGCCGCGCCATCCGCTCCGGCCAGGTACTCCAGCACGCCGAACTCCTTGCGGGTCAGCGTCAGCGGGATGCCGGCTCGGCTGGCGCGGTGCCGCGCGCGATCTACCAGCAGGTCGCCCCGCTGCACGACCGCGGGCGAGCCGGGTCCGCGCCGCCCCAGGGCGCGGATGCGCGCGACTAGCTCGCCGAAGGCGAACGGCTTGCCGAGATAGTCGTCGGCACCCAGCTCCAGCCCGTCGACCCGATCCTCGACGTCCGCGGCCGCGGTGAGCATCAGGATGCGGCTGGGCGAGCCGTCGCGCACCAGCCGCCGGCAAACCCGGTCGCCGTGCACGGCCGGCAGGTCGCGGTCGAGCACCACCACGTCGTAGTCGGTGCTGGTCGCGGCATCCAGGGCGGCCGCGCCGTCGTAGAGAACGTCGACGGCGAAACCCGCGTCGCGCAGGCCCTCGCCGATCCGATTGGCCAGCGCAACGTGATCCTCGACGACCAGCACCCGCACCCGCACATTGTGCGCCTGCCCAGATGACATCCGCTTAACAATCGCTGTTCGGCTCCTGTCATGGGCTACCGGCCAGACTGCACGTCGATGACCAGGTGCAGCCACGACCCAGCCAGAGGAGGCATGATGAACGACAGCTTCGGGGCCAGTCGCCGGGCACTGCGGGAAGGGCCCCGGCTAGCGCGAACAGCGGCCGCTATTATCGCCACCGCCGTCCTGGCGCTGCTGGCGGCGGCATGCAGCAGCCCGTCATCGGACGGTTCGGCTGGCTCGCCGCAGGCGGAAAATTCGGCGAGCACCCCGTCAGCGGTGAGCTACTCCCGGTGCATGCGCTCTCACGGAGTGCCGGACTTCCCCGACCCCGGCAGCAGCGGACGGTTCGATAAGGCCGCTCTGGCCCAGCTCGCGGCCAGCAACTCTCGGTATCAGACGGCGAGCCAAACCTGCGGCCACCTGCTCCCAGGCGGCAGTAGCGGGCGGACCCCCGCGCAGTTGCGGCAGTGGTGGAGCGGCATGGCGAACTTCGCCCGGTGCATGCACTCGCACGGAGTGCCGAACTGGCCCGACCCCACCCCTTATCCCCCCTACCCCAACGAACCTACGTTCATTATCCCGGCCAGCATTCAGCCGATACCGCAGATCATTTCCAAGATGGATGAATGCCTGCGGCTCGTGCCAAATAACCAGGTCCTTGGCCACATTGACAACAACAACTGGCAGAGCGTGCAGCAGCAACTGGCGGGCTCGTGACCGGGCCGTGGCTGGCGCGAACCCTGGTGCTGGCGGCCGCAGCCGCCTTTGCGGTGGTCATTGGCGTGCTCGGCGGTGCCAGGGGCAGCAGCAGACCGGCCGATAGCGGGCCGGGGAGGTCGCTGGCGACGGTCAGGCGCGGGTCGCTGTCTGAACAGACGCAATTCACCGGCACGCTGGGCTACGTCGGCTCCTACCCGGTCATGGATCAGGTGCATGGCACTGTGACGTGGCTGCCGGCGCTGGGACAGGTCATCGGCGCCGGTCAGGTGTTGTTCCGGGTCGATGAGGTGCCGGTCGTTCTGCTGTATGGGTCCGTTCCGGCTTACCGCGCCCTCGCTGAGGGCGTGACCGGGCCGGACGTGGCGCAGCTGAACCATGACCTGGTTGCGCTGGGGTACGTGGACTCCGCCGATGTCGAGTCGGCCTGGGATGAGTTCAGCTGGGCCACCGAAGCCGGGGTGGAGGAACTGCAGAAACACCTCGGGGTGGACCAGACCGGCGGGCTGTCTTTCGGCTACGTGGTGTTCCTGCCCACCGCCGCCCGCATCACCGCGGTGTCGGCGAATCTGGGCGGTCAGGCCATCGGCCCGGTTATGACCGCGAGTTCGACGGCGCGCACGGTCAGCGTCGCGCTCGACGCAGACCTGCAATCCGAAGTCAAGGCCGGTGATCGGGTCACGATTACCCTGCCCGACAACAACACCATCGCCGGCACCGTCACCTCCGTGGGCAAAGTCGCCAGCACCTCGTCGAACAACGCCGGTGGTGCGGGCAGTTCCACCCCGACGGTGCGGGTGACGATCCGGCCCGCCGATCCGGAGGCCACCGGCAGTTTGGATCAGGCGCCAGTGGTGGTGTCGATCACCGATCAAACGGTGCACAACGTTCTGGCGGTGCCGGTGACCGCGCTGCTGGCACTGTCTGGCGGGCGGTACGCGGTGGAGGTGGTCGCCGGCGACGGCAGGTACCACCTGGTGCGGGTGACCCCGGGGTTGTTCGACGACGCGGCAGGGATGGTGGCTGTGTCCGGGTCCGTTCTGACGGCCGGGCAGCGAGTCGTGGCCAGCCAATGAGCAGCGCGCGGGTGGTGCTGGAAATCGCCCGGGTGAGCAAGACCTATCCCAGTGCACCGCCGGTGACCGCGCTGCGAGAGGTCAGCCTGACCGTAGCCGCGGGGGAACTGGTGGCGGTGGTGGGTCCTTCCGGGTCAGGAAAGACCACGCTGCTGCAGGTGATGGGCAGCCTGGACCGGGCCACCGCCGGCATGGTGAAGATCACGGGCCTGGATCTGGCTGATCTGTCGGATCGGCAACTAGCCGCGCTGCGGGCAGGCCGGGTGGGGTTCGTGTTCCAGCAGTTCTTCCTCGCCGAACACAGCAGCCTGCTCGACAATGTCGCCGACGGGCTGCTCTACGCCGGTGTGCCGATCAGGCAGCGCCGGGAACGCGCCGCCCGGGCGCTGGCCGCGGTCGGGCTGCCCGACCGGCTGAACGCGCGCCCGACCCAGATCTCCGGCGGGCAGCGGCAGCGGGTCGCCATCGCCCGTGCCCTCGTCGGGCAACCGGCGATCGTGCTGGCCGACGAACCCACCGGCAACCTCGACCAGGCCGCTGGGCAGGCCCTCCTCGCGCTGCTCGAAGACCTGCACGTGGCCGGCACAACCATCGTGGTGATCACCCACGACGAGCGCATCGCCGCGCGCATGCCGCGGCGTGTCGAGATGCTCGACGGGCGAATCGTCGCCGACACCGCCCACTCAGCGATCAGCGCCGGAGCACGCTCATGACAACCGCCACTGCGCTGAGCACGTACCGGATGCGGCCGGCGGATCTGGCTCGTCTTTCCGCCGCGGGCATGGGTACCCGCAAACTGCGCGCCGCCCTGTCCGCACTCGGCATCGCCATCGGCGTCGCCGCGATCGTCGCCGTGCTCGGGCTTTCGTCCTCCTCTCAGGCCGGACTGCTGAACGAGATCAGCAGACTGGGCACCAACCTGCTCACCGTCACTAACGGGCAGACGTTGGCCGGCGCCACCGCCGAGCTGGCGGAAACGGCGCCGGGCATGATCGCCCGGCTGCCCGGGGTCAGAGCGGTTCAGGACACCGGTGCCGTCGGCAACGTCAGCGCCTACAAGTCCCCCTACATCCCCTCGATCGAAACCAACGCTCTCAGCGTGGACGCCGCTACCCCGCAACTGCCCGCGGTGGTCGGCACCAGCCTCGCGCAGGGTCGGTTCCTGAACGCGGCGACCGCGCGCGAGCCGGTCGCCGTCCTCGGCGCCGAGGCCGCCCAGCTGATGGGCATAGACCGGATCTACCCCGGCGAGCGGATCTGGGTGGGCGGACAATGGTTCTACCTGGCCGGCGTCCTGCACCCCGCCGTGCTCGCCCCCGAAATCGACTCGGCCGTGCTCATCGGATACCCCGCCGCGGAGAAGTACCTCGGCTTCGACGGACACCCGTCGGATATCTACGTCCGCACCGTCGACACCCTAGCCGCGACCACCGCCGTCGACAGCCTGCTCGGCGCGCAGGCCAACCCGGAAAGCCCCGGCGAAGTGACCGTTAGCCAGCCGTCTGACGCGCTGGTCGCCCAAGCCGATGCCAAAGGCGCCCTGAAGAGCCTGTTCCTCGGCCTTGGCGTAGTCTCCCTGCTGGTCGGCGCCATTGGCGTCGGCAACGTCATGCTCATTGGCGTGCTCGAACGCCGCTCCGAAATCGGGCTGCGCCGGGCACTGGGCGCCACGAAGGGTCACATCCGCATCCAGTTCCTCACCGAAGCCATGCTGCTCGCGCTGCTGGGCGGTGCCCTCGGCGTCGGGCTCGGCGCGGCAGCGACCGCCGTCTACGCCCACATCCAACACTGGGCAACCGTCATCCCCGCCCTCGCCTGGGCCGGCGGCCTGGTCGCGGCTCTGGCCATCGGCGCGATCGCCGGACTCTTGCCCGCCCTGCGCGCCGCCCGGATGTCCCCCACCCAAGCCCTGTGGACCATGTGAGGAGCGGCCAACTTGCGCAGGTTATCGCTCAAGCGGATACTGGCAAAATGCCCGGAGAGTTCCTCTACGACATTTTTTTCTGCCATAACGAGGCAGACGTTGATAGAGTTCGGAAAATTTGCGACCAGTTCCGGCACTTTGGACTAAGGCCGTATTTCGCTCCCGATGATCTGAGCGATTATGTCGGCCGGGAAGGCTGGGAGGACAGGATAGCCGAGGCTATCGGCAATAGCCAGAATCTCGGTGTCTACTGCTCCACCGACGCTTCGCTGTCTGATTGGGTCAAACGGGAGATCGCGATCTTCGATGGCAGCAGGCAGACCGGATCTCGTGAGGACCGCAAGATCCTCGCCATACCCGATCCCGACCTCAGCCCGGAAAGGGTACAGCGCGTAGTCGCGGCCAACAGCGTTCTGGGCAGCGTCCTGCGGCCGCGTGACTCGCTGCATGCTCTCGAGATCGTGGCCGAGCGCAGGATCAGGGAACTGTCCGCGGCGCTGCACGAAGCTAGCGACACGCTCGATCAGACCAAGGACCTGTCCAGGCAGGCGTTCGAGTACTACCGGCATACAAGGTTCTGGCGGCCCTTCTCCAAGACATCTGGTCAGGATCTGCACATTTTCACGTGCGGCCGTGACACTTCCGAGGACACAATCCAGCGCGGGGCGGGAGGCAGGACCAGCATCGACAAGTGGGACTATCAGTCCGCTGTCGATATCACGCACTACTTCGCGCGTCATCATCGCGAGATCGGAGTCGTCATCGAGCAGCCGGTTAGTAAGGCTAGGATCGATGAGGCCACCCGATCGTTCGACACTTCGGAGTTCAGCCAGCGCCTGATCAACAGGAATTGCGTGATCATTGGCTCGCCCGACGTCAGCGACTTCGCCGAGATCACGCTGGCGAGACTGCTGCGTGTGCAGCCCTATGTCCCGGATATCGCCCCGAACACCGGATTTCGGATTCTTAAGGACGGACGCCGGTTCAGCACGTTCTACGACCACTCGCTCAGTAGCGGCTCCGACGGCGTCCGGCTCATCCGCGACGGTGAACCCGCTGAGTTCTGGGCCAGCACCGACGAACGGGACCACGGCGTCATGATTCTCGCCGACAACCCATTCAGCGAGCCCGCCCGAGAGCACAAGATCCTGATCCTGGCCGGTCACAGCGGTGTAGCCACCCGCGCGATGTCGCTGCTACTGACGCATGAAGAACCGTGGTGCCTCGATGCCTTCTACGGACTCGATCAGGAGATCGCGGTTATGGGGGATCCGTTGGCTGCCGTGATCGAGGTGAACTTCACGCGGATGCCGGGCCACGAGAAGTTCGGCGACGACCGGGATATTCCATCGCGACCAGGCGCGATCATCGTGCGCAGCGTCATCCCGCTCCGGGCCTGACGACGGGTCCCCCAAAGAACTGCACCGTTGGGTCGGCCGTTACTGGATTCCGGTCGGGCAAAATGTACTATCTGGGATAGCTTTATTGACGGTCCGGCACAGCGCTGGCCGTCCGGGCGGCATCGGCACGCCGGGCATATGACGGCAAGCCTCCACGATCATGGAACCGCGATTACCGCGGAAGCGCAGCCGCGATATATGACAGCCAGACTCCACGATCATGACCGCAACCTTGATCACGGAAACAAAACCGCGCCTTGACGCGCTTCCGCCGCACTCACTCAGATCCCAGCTCACGTCGTGATTGCCAGCTACCACCACGACCCGCTCGTGGCCCAGGCCAAGCGCCTGGCATATCCGGTCAACGAACAGTAGCGTGTCGGCGTATTCCGCTCGCTTGCCGCGTTCGGCGATGTCGCCCGACAAGATGATCAAATCGATCGCCGGTACGCCGATTCCTGGCAGGCTGCCAACAACGTCGCGAATCAAGTGCCCAGCGAGGGAGTCGGATGAATCGATCTGTCCGAACCCAATCTGCGCATGGTATCGGATCAAGCAGAAAAGGAGATATAGCTGCTCGAAGCCATCATTGCCGCAGCTTCCAAGACCCCTACGCGGGTCGCCTGTCCGGTGAGGCACAACTTGGCGCTCCGGACAGCAACGTCGTCCCCGCGTTGCTGCTGGTACGCCCGGGCGAACCGCAACGACCCGGAGTTGTCGTGCCAGCAGCAACAAAGGGCCGACGTTGTCGCCGGAACCGACGCCCAGCAGCAACAACGGACGACGTTGCCGCCCGCGGCCGCACCACCGCCCCGTGACCGGTGCGAGTTCACCGACGGTAGCCGGCGGCGGCCTCGAGTAGTGCTCCGGTGGCTAGCAACAGCTCTTCTCCGTGGGCGGGGCCGACGAGTTGCAGGCTGGCGGGCAGTCGTCGGCGTGACGGCACCGGAAGGGCGAGGGCGGGCAGGCCCGCCAGGTTGATCGGAGCTGTGAGCTGAGTGAAATTGTGCTGCCCGGCGTCGGCGAGCGGTGGCGGGAAGAACGCGACGGTCGGCAGCACTAGCACGTCCACCGAGTCCAGCAGGACGGCCAGTTGCGCGCGCCAGGACGGGCGGAACTCGCGTGCGATCCTGACTTGCTCCGCCGGAATAGCGGCGCCACTCTCCAGCCGGGTGCGGACCGCCGCGCTGATCTTGCCGTCGCTGGCCGGGTCCGCGAGCAGGGCCGCGTTAGACACCGCGGCTTCGTTGTCCAGCACTTTGTAGGCGTGAGCGAGTGCGGTCGGCCAGTCGGGTAGCGGGACGTCGATGATCTCCAGGCCGCTGCGGTTCAGCGCGGCGTCGATCGCGGCGTCGATTTCCGGGTCGGCGCCTTCGGCCGGCGGCCTGAGCCTGCCGAGGCGCTGGCCAGCCATTGATCCGCTTGTGAAACCAGGTTCAAGCAGCGCCATGGCCGCGGCTAGACCGGCGATGTCGGCCGCGATCGGGCCGACCGTGTCGAAGCTTGGCGCCAGCGGCCAGACACCGGCGGTGCTGATCCGGCCATAGGTTGTCTTCAGCCCGGTCAGCCCGCAAAAGGCGGACGGGATGCGGACCGATCCGCCGGTGTCGGTGCCGTATCCGTAGTCGGCGTCGCCATCGGCGACAGCTACCGCGGACCCGCTGGACGAGCCGCCCGGCAGCAGCTCCGGGTCGAGCGGGTTGACCGGGGTGCCGTACCACTCGTTCGTCCCAGCGCCGCCGAAGGCCAGCTCATGCAGGTTCGCCTTGCCCACGATCGCGGCTCCCGCGGCGCGCGCTCCGGCGAGGCACGCGGCGTCCTCGGCGGCCGGCTGTGCCGTCTCGGCGACGGCCAGGCAACCCGCGGTTGTCGGCACTCCGCGCACGTCTATGAGGTCCTTGACCGCCAGTCGCGGTGCGGGCTCACCTGAGCAGTCAAGGCGGGTGATAAAGGTTGCCACCCGCCCCATTATGACAGTGGCGCAAAAGGTGCAAGTATGCGATCCTCATCCCAGAACTACCGTAACCCGGCGGCGAAATTTGCTGGGGACAGTGCTGGCGCCGAGGAGGGGTCGGCATTGGTAGTGGATCAGGCGCCGAAGCCTGGCCTCGATCTCGCTGGCCGGCGAGGTATATGCGGGCGCCGGGGCTGCACTAGGGTCGATTTCATGCGGCTGACGGTACTCGGTGGCTGTGGCGCCTGGCCTGAGCCCGGCCTGGCGTGCAGCGGATACCTGATCGAGCACGATGGCTTCAGGCTGGTCGTGGACTTGGGTTACGCGACCGTGCCGCGGCTGCTCGGGCACGTCGACGCGGGTGCGGTCGACGCGGTCTACATCAGTCACGGGCACCCCGACCACTGCGCCGACCTGAGCCCGCTGTTGCGGGCGCGCGCGATGCGCGAGGATCCGCTGCCGCCGCTGCCGGTATACGCGCCCGCGGGGGCCCTCGACGCGGTGCTCGCTCTCGACCAGCCGCAGACGCTCGCCGGCTCGTATCAGGTGCGGACCGTCGATGCGGGCGAATCATTTGATATAGGCCCGTTCCGGGCGCACACGCGACTGCTGCCGCACTGGCGGCCCAACCTGGGCCTGCGGCTGACCGCAGCCGGGAAGGCGCTCGCCTATACCGGTGACACCGGCCCGAGTGAGGAGGTCATCAAGCTCGCGCAGGACGCCGACCTGCTGATAGCGGAGGCCACCCACCTTGACCCCGTTCCGCGGGACGCGCGACCCTACCTGTCGAGCGCCAGCGTCGCCGCCCGTCAGGCCGCGGCGGCGGGTGCGGGGCGGCTGCTGCTGACCCACTTGTGGCCGGGCACCAGCCACGCCGCCGCGCTGGCCGAGGCCGCCGCCGAGTACCACGGCGATCTGGGCATTGCTAACGCGGATCTGACAGTAGAGGTCTGAGACGCGTGAACAGGACCAGTTAGTAGTCGGGTACGGCGATATCCTCGCTCGTCATTAGGAGACCCTGTTCTTTCCGTGGCGGGGAGACCGGATCATGAATACCCTTCTGGTCACGCTCGCCAGCCAGGGACTCAACGTCGGCTAGGACGGAGTCTGCCTGACGGTGAAAGGCATCACCCCGACCCGCTGGCCTCGCGGACAGCGTCTGCGAACCTGCCTCGCCCCCACGACCCGCCCGACGAGCTACTACCGGTCAGCTACGTGGCGGATCCGGAGCATGAGCGTGGCCGAGGGGATCACCTTGCCGGAGGCGTAGGTAGATAGCCGCGAGGCGGAGGTCCCGATCCGGGAGGCGAACTCCGCTCGGCTCAGCCCGGAGCGCTTGACAGTTTCCCTGATCTCGGCGGCGACCGTCGCGCGTTCGTTTGCCTCGGCTCGTTCCCGGGCCCGTGACAGCGCCGTCTCGATCGCTTCGGCGACGCCATACGGGCGTGAGTGACTGAGTACCTCTTCCACTTGGCGCGCGGTCCGGCCCCAGGGATCGGCGCCGATTGCGACAACGATCCGGTGCCAGTCAGCGAGATCACCTCGTTCGAGCGCGGTCTGCACGGCCTCGGTCGGCCACTCCGAAACGGGGGCATCGGGCGTAATGGTCAAGTTCCGGAATGCCAGCACCATGGGCTATACCTCCGCTTCGAGCAGGCTGGCGGCCAGTTGACCGCAGACCGATCGCACTTCACCCCAGGTGGTCCAGCGGGCTGCCAGGTTCCGGTACGCGCCGAGCTGCCTGGTCACGGAAGCGTCCTTCGGACGGGGACTGGCGAGCTGGCGAGTTAGCTGCGCGGCTACGCCGCTGCCCGCGCCGTGCTGGTCCGCGTAGTAGTCGTCGATCCTGGCCAGGACTCCTGCCGCCGCCTGGATGCCGTAACGATCCGCGAGCGCCGCGACGTCCAGGTAGTCGCGGGTCTGGTTCCGCCGCACGATCAGGAACCCCTTGATCCGAAGCGTCTCCTCCGCCGTGGGAACCGTGAGCAGGCGCCCCGACGGAAGCGTGACCTGCGTGGCTTCCAGGGGCCCGGTACGGATCATCTGACGAACGCCGGCCTCGACATCCCCCAGCTGACCGAGGATGATCTTTCCCGGGACCACCCGGTTGGTCACCCATTCGCCCTCCGATTCAAGGGCCTCGAGCACGATGTCGAACCGGTCCCTCAGGTCCGCGAGAACGTGATCATGATCGTAGGAGTCCCGGTGACCTGCGTACAGGGCAGCGGCCGAACCTCCGACGAGAACCGCGTCAGGAACCAATTGCTGCAACCGCGACGCGGACTCGAGCACGGCCAGCAGTTCGGGGCTGGCGTCGGCAAGGGAGTTGCCCAGTGGCGAACCCTGGCCCGGAAGCTTTCCCGTCATTGACCCATGGTATCAGATATGATAACTCGACACCTCAACCTTGAGGCCGACACTAATCCCGCCGTCGTATGGGCAGGTGTGATCGCCGCGCTCACGTCGGTGTGTGATCTGGACCGGATGACCCGAGAGTGTTGCAGGCGGAGCCAGCGTTAAATCAGGGAAACTTCGGAACGGGCTGTACTAACCACAGATTTCTTCGGGAGGGACGAAGGAAGCCGTGATCGCTCGGCGATAACGGGAGGAATGCCGGAGATATGAATATGCCTGGCAGGGCTCACGTTATGAGTGGAGGCGTGGTGAAGCTGGATACGCCGGTGCCAGACGCGACGGGGGCGCGGCCGGGTTTAGGGCACACGCTGTCCCTGGTCGTGATCCGCTTGGCTTCTTGTCCAGGCTGCCCGCGCAAGGGGACATGGTCCTGATGGCGGCACCCCCTTTGCTCCGGGAACCACCCTGGCCTTCAGCCCCTACCTCATCCACCACCGCAGGGACCTGTACCCCAACCGAAGCCTCTTCGATCCCCGGCCGGTGGCAGGCCACCCGGCCCGACCGCAGCGCCTATATTCCGTTCGGCGCGGGCGCCCGCAAGTGCATTGGCGATCGTTTCCGCCTGACCCAGGCCGCACTGGCTCTGGCCGCGATCACCGCCCGGTGGCGCCTTACCCTTGTGAGCGACCGCCCGGTCCGGCCCGGTCAGGTGCGCGACGCCTTCCAGGAACTGCGCGGTGGTCAGCCTGCCGTCGCCGTCGGAGTCTATGCGGCGGAAGCCGGCCAGCACGGTCTGGGGGTCCGCGCCGGTCACCGCGAAGAGCCGGACGTAAACCTCCTGCTCGATGAATCCGTCCCGGTCGGCGTCCATGATGGCGAAGACTGACCTGAGGTTGTGATCACGCACGTCAGATGGCTGGTTCACGGCAATATACCTTCCGTATGCCCGGTGGTTACTGGCCTGCTGCACAAGGCATATCTCTCCCACTCCGCGCCTGCGGCACCTGTCGCCGTGGTGACACTTGCCAGCCCAGCGCGAAACGCACCCGCGACTGATGGCCGCGCCATAGCCCTGTCTTGCCGATCTTGCGCACTAGCAGCACGCTGTCTGGAAACGAGCCCGATCCGGGCGCTGGAAGGTTTAGCGATGGCGTCGCTGGGCCCACCAGGTCCGTGGACGGAACGGGTGGCGCTGGGTCGGCGGCGGTCGGCGGCGGCGAGGCGTTTCCGCCATCCGTCGGCGGTATCCGACCTGCCGGCGGCATCCGATCCGCCGGCTCCGCTGACCGTTCTACATTTCGGAAAAATGGTCCGCGGGCGGTCTGAGCCGATCGGCTGATGTCGGTGCGTTGGCGGTTGTGGCGGGAACATTGATGGTCGTGCTGGTAGCCGGCTGGCCAGTGGCGCTGGTGCTGAGGCTGTAGGTACCGGCGGCCAGGCCGGTGAAACTGAACTGGCCGAGGTCGTCGGTGAGCACGGTCGCACCGCCTGGCTGGAGCGCGACCTGGGCTCCCGGCACGGCCGCGAGCGCCCGGCTGACAGTGCCGGCGACCTCGAAGATGGCCTCGGCCGTGCCGGCCATCGCCAGGCGAAGCTCGCTGGTCACTACCGGAGGGCCCTCGTCGATCGCCAGGTCGATCGTCATGGTGATCGTCACCGCCAGGTCGAGCGACGGTCGTGGTGCGATGCCGAGTGCGCTCCAGGTCCAGAACTCCCCGGTGTCGCCGCCTCCCGGCCGCGCCACCACTGTGGGCGGCGGTATCTCCTGGCCGGCCAGGCTGCCCTGCAGGTATCCGGCCGGGATGGTCGGGAACCGGCGCAGCCAGGCCAGCGCCTGCCCGAGCAGCCGATGCTCGGCGAGTACCTGCATGGCCGCCGCCTGCGACGGGTCAGCCCAGGTGGTCAGCAGATAGCGGCATTCGACCCGCAGCGGCGGCTGCCGCCTGGTGAAGCCGCCACCGGCCTGCTGCTCGATCGTTGGCACCGGATCGCGCAACTCCGCGCTCTCGCGTACCTCGCGCAGGAACAGGTTCACCGTTTCCTGCGCCGGGGCGTAGTCCTTGCCCGGCGTCTCGAAGCTCACGTCGGCGAGGCGGAGCTCGGACGGCGCCCCCACGTCGTCAAGCAGTGCGCGCAGGGTGGCGTCGAGGTCATCGAACATGGCTGGCCAGCCCTTCGGGGAAGACCCGCCCGATCTTGCGGCACTCGCGCCTGGCCGCGTGCAGGACGTGTCGCATGGCGACCTGGCCGCCGTCGCTCGCCGCCAGGAAAGCCGCCGCGACCCCGATGTTGCGGATGCTACCGCCGCTTAGCTTGAGTTCGCGCGCCACGAGGTCGAGGTCAAGGTCATCGGCTACCGGCGTCTGCGACGGCCATGCGATGGCCCAGATGCGCCGTCGGCACGCCTCGTCAGGGAACGGGAAGCCGATGGTGAACGCCAGCCGCCGGGCGAACGCGTCATCCAGGTTGTCCTGCAGATTGGTCGCGAGGATCGCCACACCGTCGTACTCCTCCATCTTCTGCAGCAGGTAGGCCACCTCGACGTTGGCGTAACGGTCGTGGGCGTCATGGATTGCCGAACGCTTGCCGAAGAGGGCGTCGGCCTCGTCGAATAGCAGGACGGCATTGGCGTCCTGCGCGGCGGTGAAGACCTGCTCTAGGTTCTTCTCGGTCTCGCCGATGTACTTGCTGTTACCGTCCTCGTTATCTGAACATCCAGCGGCTGAATTATCTGGCTACGATTCGGCAGCGCTTCACGGACATCACAGGGGCCTGACCACGTAGCGTGACTGTCGGCGAGGTTGCCAGTGGGCGCATACCTGCCTAATGGTCGGCCGCTTCATCCTCAGATGACGGCTCCGGCCGCGTCCTGAACTGAGAGTTCTGCGCGCCCGCTGACCTCGGCAGTCCCAGCTATAAAACGCTATCATGATTTCATGGACCTTAAGGTAGTATTCACGAGTATTCTGTTGTTGATTATAGGTGCAGCGGTCGGCGTGATCCCGACGTACCTAATCGAGCGCAGGAAGGAGAGACATGAACTCGCTATACGCTGGGATGGGGCGCTGTACGAACTTTGTAAGGACTTCTCCAACACAGTCCGCGAGTTCGTTCATCTGGCCCGGCGGCGCGGCCGCGTCGCTAACGAGGAGCAGCGTGCCGCCGAGTTGGACAAGAACCACGCGCACCTTCGCGGGCTCGCTCAGCAGATACGCCTGCTAGGGAGCAAGGACCTCCAGCAGGCTGCCCGGGAAGTCGAGCATCACGCCTGGTGGGTTCGCGCGGTGCTGGAGGGCCGTGAGGACAGGCTGGCAGGGCACTATGCAGGCATGCCACCGGAGGATCGCCTACGAGATGCGCTGCTCCGGCTATATGTTGCGGCCCGCGTCCAGCTTGGAGTACCAAAGCCCGAAGATGTCGCTCCTGACGACCCGATAGACCCCAGCCGTGAATCCGTCAGCTGAAACCTCAAGAACGGCAATCGGCACGCAAGTTCGTATTCTGACCACAAAGCACGACCGCTGTTCGGGCCGTTAGCCAGGCAACTCGGCCAAATGACCGAACTGGCTGTTCTACGCACTACGTCAATCTCAGACAAACCATCAATCGGCGACGCGTATTCGGCAGGGAGGATGCGCGGTCCCGCCACGAGCGAAGCTACCCAGAGCCAGCACGCTCTGTGACAGCCGTGCTGCGCAAGGAGCGCTGCCGTTGATCATGGTCCGATGTGCAGATAATCAGGCCGCTAACACTTGCTAACCACCCGGGACAGGTCGATGCGGTACAGGTCGAGGCCGAGTTCGCCGGCCACGATCCCCGCGCCCATCGTCTTGCCGGTGCCGGGAGGCCCGGTGAACAGCGCCGCCACGCCTGGGCCGAGCGGCAGCCTGGCGGCCAGCCCCCAGTCGCCGAGCACGCGCTCACGGGCAGTTACCCGATCGCACAGTTCCCGCAACTGCGCGAGCACGTCGGCCGGCACCACGAGGTCGGCCCAGCCCGCCACCGTCTCGACCTTGGACGCGACAGCGGCAAGCCCGTGACCAGCGAGCGTCCGCGCGGCGGCCATCAGGTCGGGCAGTTCGGGCAGGCGGTTGGGGCGCGTTGGGTGCGGGTCGTCGGCCACGGCCGCCGCCGCTATCGCAGTCGCAACGGCGTCGTCGATCTGGCGTGGAGTCAGCCGAAAGCGACCGGCCAGGGTGTCCAGGCACGCCTCATCCGCCGGCACGGCTCCCGCTGTCAGCGTGCTCTGCCACCTGCGCCGCCGCT
The DNA here is from genome assembly GCA_963769145.1 of uncultured Actinomycetota bacterium. Taxonomy (GTDB): domain Bacteria; phylum Actinomycetota; class Actinomycetes; order Streptosporangiales; family Streptosporangiaceae; genus Chersky-822. Next base: position 2,001,599 of record CAVYKS010000003.1, on the reverse strand, counting down.
GGGCATAATCGCCAGCGGGAAAGTCGACCGTAACGACGCCGAGCGGGCCGCTCGCAGTGGCTACCCAAGGTTGCGACCCGCTAAGCACGCAGATCTGCGGGTCGGCGGCCAGGCCGGTCAGTACGGCGTCCCAAGCGCCGCTGGCGGTTTCGGCTCGGAGGGCGTCCAGCCCCGCCAGGTAAGGTACGGCCGGGCGGAACTTCGCGTCCCGCAGCGCCAGCCTGACGATCTCCCGGATATCGGCGCCGTCGCCGAGCGCCCGCTCCAGGTCGACGATGAGCAGTCCCATGCGCAGCGACCGCGCGAGTGCCAGGCAGGCGTCAGCCTTCCCCACGCCCGGACGGCCTCTGAAGTACAGCCGAAGTGGCTGGCCGTTCGCGACGGACCAGGTGGCGTGAGCGACCAGCGCGGGTGCCGGCGCCGGCCCCGCGGGGCCGGGCGGCTGGCCGGAATAGGCCACGAGGCTGGCGTACCTGGCTAACCTCGCGTCGAGCCCCGGCTGGCCGAGCAGCATGCCCGCGACCTGGTCGTCGATCTTGAGGTAGCGCGCGAGTACTGGCGGCTCGACCTGCCCGGGGTCCGCGAGCAGCCGGACGATCCCAGACTGGATCAACGCTCCGTCAGCGGCCAGGTGCGCTCGTCCGGCCAGTTTTGCTTCGGCGCCGGAGCACAGCAGGTTCAGCGCCAGTTCGACGGTCGGCCTGCGGCGGGTTATGTCGTCCTGCAAGAAGGCGTAAACGCGCTCGTAACGTAAATCCACCTCCGGTGCGAGCGCCATCACGACCAACTCGACGTCAAACGTATCGAGCCCGAAAGCAGCCCGCAGCCACGGGAGATCTATGCGTTCCGGCTCGGCCTCATCGCGGTCGGCTGGCAGTTGCCATGGCACCGCACCCGGGCCCCGGCCGAGCAGCCCTCGCACCTCGTCCTGATCGATGTATAGCCCGCGCAGCTCATCAGCGTCAAAATCGTCGCCGCAGGCCGCTACCGCGCGCTCTAGGCGCTGGTCTAATCGCCGCAGCGCACAAAGCAGATCACGCAGTTGCGGAACGCTTGCTCCAGCCCGCTCCCGCGTTCCGAGCACGCCGCCCCCCTACTTGCTTTGTGACCCGGCCCTTACCTCCCCACACACTGAGTCATGCGACGATTCGCCGCCACTATCGCTGGGGTTAGATTCTGATACCGGGCTGTACTAGGGTCGATTTCACGCCGCTAACTCCCGAAGATTAGGCCAGCGAGGTCGTCCAGACGGGTACCCGGCGCCGGCGGGGCCAAGGTGGTCGGGTCGACGCGGCCGCCTGGTGGCACGCCCAGCGCAGCAGCCAGTCGCGAGGCGCCGGTCGGCAACGCCGGCGCCGCCCAGGCGGCTAGCGCGCGGGCGACCGTGAGCTGAGCGACGAGCGCCGACCGGTACATTGCCTGGGCCGACTCGTGCCGCTGGACATCGCCGAAGTCCCGTGCGCAGCGCACGATCTCATCAAGTAGGTCAACGCTCCGGCGGGGATCGAAGCCGGCCAGCGAGTATGCCTCACGCAGTTCCGCCACCAGACGGACCAGACGCGCCCGCAGCAACCGCCAGTCGTCGCCGTCCGGGGGGTCGTCGGGCACAACTCCGGTCTCGGCCCGGACGGCGTCGGCCAACTCGCCCAGCCAGCCGTTCCACTGCGTGTGCAGATGGTTGCGCACCAACGTAAGGTCGCTTCGGGCAAAACTTGTCTGCCGGCCGTTGGGACGATTCCGCAGGACCTGATACCGCAGCGCGTCGACACCGACTTCGGCCAGGCTGTCGCTGGCCCACACCGCGTGGCGCCGGCTGGTGGAGAATTTTTCGCCTTCCAGCAGGTAAAACTCGTTCATAACAAAGGCCGAGGCGAGCGGGATCTGGTGATCCCACGCCATGAATAGGGCCGGGATTAGCACGGCGTGGAAGTAGCCGTTGTCGAAGCCGAAGAACTGGATCGGGCCGGTCACCGGATACGCCGCCCGTGGACCGTACTCCAGCAGGTACCCGGGTGCCATCTCGAACCAGACGAAGATGCGCTGATCTGTGAAGCCGGCGACCGGTACAGGCACGCCCCAGTCAGACGGATGGCTCACCGCGACGTCGGGCAGGCCATCGGCTGCCATCGCGCTACACACGGCCCGCAGGTGCGGCGGCATGGGGGTACGGGCCCAGAACGCCGCGAGCCGTTCCGCGAACGGTGCCAGCGGCAGGTACAGGCGGGTCTGCTCACGCAGTTCAGCCGGGCCAGCACAAGCGGTGCAGCAGGGATCGGTAAGATCGCCGCAGTCGTTGGGACGTGCGCAGGCCTCACAGGAGTTCCCGCCCGACCGCGAACCACAGTGGGGGCAGTCCCCGACAACATGCGCCTCGTAGAGCCAACGGTCGCATTTCCGGCAGTATGGCAGCGGCCGGGTACGGGACTCGATGGCGCCGCTGTCGAACAACTTCTTGAAGAATGCCTGGACGAAGTCGCTGTAGCCCGGCGTTTGGCGCGGCTCGATAATCCGGTCGAAAAGCACGCCAGCGTCGTGCCAGGCGGCCGTGATCCGCAGGCCGTATTTGTCGGCCATCTTGATCCCGGTCAACCCTTCGCGCCTGCCTTGCACCGGCACATAGCTCTGGTGATCGTCCATGCCAGTGGTCATCAGTACCGGGACGTCTTCGGTGACCAGGTACCGGCGCATCACGTCGGCTGCGACGTAGGGTCCCGCCATATGACCCAGGTGCATGTCGCCGTTGGGCGTGGGCGGTGTAGCGGTAAGCCACACCGAATTGGTCATGATCCGTTCCCCCGCACAGGTTCATGCGGCGGCCAGTAGACCGAGAGCCTCGTCGTATGCCTTGAACCTGTTCCAGGGAGTAGTTGCTGTTCTAATCCAATCCCCAGCAGATCAACCATGGGACTACCTGGCTGCTTGAGATCCACATAGCCTCCTTAAGGCGGATCTAGGGTGATATCGACTAGTGGATACTAGACTCGGTTCGCAAGTGATCGCAACCCCGGTTCACTGCGGTCACGCGTCGCTGTGCTGTGGTCCATAAACGTCCCATAGCTGGCCAGCGAAGAATCGGCCGAACCGTTCTAGGGCTTCGGCGCCGTGCGGTCCTTTGGTGCGGATAGTGGTGAGCTGTCGCGCGAAACCGGTGAGGCGCAGGTGCAAGGTTCCCGTCGCGAGGATGCGGGCGTCCTCGTCCTCGCCTTCGGCCACGTGGCCTTCGAGCAGCCGGAAATGCAGGGTCGACGTGTCCGGCCAGATACGGCTGGGCGGACCGTGCCAGATGTCCTTCTGGCCGATGACGGTGCGGGGCTGGTCCGAAGCGTCGGCGAATTGCAGCCGGTACCGCATGAGGCGGAGGTCCGGTGCGCCGTCCGGCGCGAAGAGGTTGAACCAGCCCCGCTGGACATGACGCCGGCCCCCGAAGCTTGCGGCCTCAATCCATCCCTCAGCCCGGGCGCAGTGCTCGGGATCATCCAGGAAACGCTCCACATCGTCGGCGGTGATTGTGAGCTGGAAGGCCAGTGGCTCCTGCTGACCATGACCTGCCGCACCAAGGACGCCATAGCGACCCTTTGGGATGCACATTCCGCTCATTTCCTCGGTGAACGACAGCGACGTGCTGTCCGGGCCGCGCGGCGGCAGGCAGTGCTCCCGGTTTGCCGCCGATACCGCGCCGCCCAGATCGGCCGCCCCAGCCGTGATGGCTAGCGGCTGCTCCAGCAACCGCGTGCACATTCGGTCCGCCAGTGCGGCGATCGTCAACGACGGGTTGGGGCCGACGGGCCCCGGCATCACGGCGCCGTCCGCTATATACAGCCCTGGATGCCCGAACACCTCGCCAAAGGAGTCGCACACCCCGACGCTGCGGTCGCGCCCCATCGGGGCGCCGCCGACCGGATGCACGGTGATGATCCGCTTGCGCAGCCACATCGGGTTGTCCACGTATCGCGCGCCGAGCACGGCCGCGATGCGCCGCATGGTCGCTAGCACCCGCTCGAAGTACGCCTCGCTGGTGGCCGTTGTCCAGGCCAGGTCCAGCTGATTGCCGCGCAGCCACAGGAGCCCGTCGGGGACGTCTCTGCCCATGCCGAGCAGCGGCAACGAGCTGATCGCTAGCGCATCAGTGCCGATGAGTTCGGATATCTCCCCGGATATGTCGGTTTCGTGCACGCGCGCCACGATGGAGTGAAGGCGCTCCAGCGCGAATCGCGCCAGCCGTCGCGTGTCACCGGGTACGTGCGCGGCCTCCACCAGCCAGTCGATGAAGGCTGGGTAGCCGCCATCCTCGATGTAAGCCCCCCGGCCCGTCTCGCCAGGGCCGTCATGCTCGTCGCTCAGGCGGATGGCGCTGGTGATCACGGGCCCGTGGCTAGCCTCAAGTGGCCGGGCGCGATTGTGGTTCTTGGCGTTGACGAGGAAGCTCAGTACATCGCCGTTACTGCTGAAGCGGGTGCCGAGAGCCGCGCTGAGGCCGCGGAAGTGGGGACGGCTGCGCAAGAGCAAGTAAGAAGTACCGTAGGCGCCCGCGGCCAGCACGAGCCGGTCGCACGTGATTGTTCCCAACGGCCGCGCCGCGTCATCGGGCGGACTGTCCTGGTCCTGTTGGTCGTGCCGAACGTAGTCCACTTCGTACCCGCCGGCGGCCTCGGGCGGATCGCCCGTACCTCGTGGCCGGTACGCAGGTCGGCGCCGTGGTGCTGGGCGGCCGAGAGGTAGGTGTGGTCCAGGGAGTTCTTGGCGCCCATGTTGCAGCCGATGTTGCACTCGCCGCACAGGCGGCAGGTGCTGCGCTGGCGGCCATGCAGGTTGCCGTAGCCCACGTCCACGATCGGCAGCCCGGGGCCTGGCGCGGCCCCTGGCGCCGGCGCGAAGCTGACCGCGAGCGGCGGCAGGTGGCAGCTCAGGCCGAGTTCCGCCGCGGCGTCTCGCATCGCGTGCGTCTTGGGGGTCGCCGCGTACTCGGGCGCGTCCAGCGGGTAGGGCGTCGCGCCGAGCATGCGCTCGACCTCGTCGTAGTGCGGGTCGAGGTCGGCACGGGTCACGGGCCAGGATTCGTATCCGCCATGCGGGAGGGGATCGTCCTTGACGAACCAGTGCTCGTCCTTGCGCAGCAGTACGTTCGCGTAGATCAGGGAACCGCCGCCCAGGCCACTCGACACGACGGAATCGCAGCCGGAAAAGCGCCAGACGTCGAACATTCCGTAGAGCCCCGCGGCGGGGTTCCAGAACGCCCGGCTCATCTGCGCCGGCGTACGCGGGAAGCTGCCCGGCGGGTACGCGTTGCCGCGTTCGAGAACCACGACTGACAGGCCCGCTTGGGCCAGCCGGTAGGCGGTCACCGAGCCTCCGAAGCCCGAGCCGACGACGACCACATCGGCATGCTCAGCCGAGGTGGCGGGTGCGCTCGTCATGTCAGGTCGCCTGCCCTTTCAGGAACTGGCCTATCCGCGGGAACACATCCAAGTGGGCGTTTTTGCCCACGATTGGGTCCAGGTGGCCGTAACCGGGGAGGATCTCGAGTTCGCACCGGCCGGGCGTGATTTTTGAGAGCCTCTGATGACAGACGATGTTCGAGTCGGTGAACACGCGGTTGTGGTCACCGGTCAGCAGGAGAATCGCGGTCGTGACTTCAGCGGCATTGGTCAGGTAGTCGTCGGGCAGGTCGCTGTGGCGCCGGTCGGCCGGGTCGTATTTCACCGCGTGCCCGGCCCGCACCATCTTGGCGACATGCCGGTCGTAGTAGATCCCGCAGGCGCTGCAGAGGTCGGCCATCCGCTCATGGGTGACGGGCAGCAGGTTGTCGTGCTCGTACATGGCCGGGCGACCGCTGCCCCACATGAAGCTGAGCATGTGGCACTCGCTCACGTCGCACTCGCGATGCGCCATCGACACCAGGCGTCCGAGTGCCCAGTCGCGGGTCAGCTTCGGGCTGCGGGCGAAACGCGGATCCAGGAAAGAGATTCCGAAGAGATATTCAAAAATTGGCGGGCCGTACCTGAGCTTCACGCGTGACCATGTCGACACTCGTGGTGTCAGCGCGACGCTGTTGCAGGTCACGCTGGCAATGTCAGGGAGCCTGCCCCCGAACAGGCTCATCATGAATGACAGCGAGCCGAGGCAATGGGCGATGACGTGCACCCGGCGGTCTCCGATGTGCCGCCGCAACTCGACCATCGCGGCCGGGTAATCGTAGTCGGCGATGTCGTCGAGGGTGTACCGGTGAGTCTCGCAGTCGTAGGGGAAGCGGTTGCTCATACGGAAGTCAAGCGCCCAGACATCGGTAAATCCGTCGTCCAGCAGGTAGCTCACCAGGTTGCGGTGCTCGGGCATGATGAACAGGTCACTGGAGGACGTCAGGCCGTGCACAAGCAGGACGACGTCATCACATTCGGCGCGGCGGAACCGCGTCAAGCTCAGTCCCAGGCCGTCGTCGGTCGCGAACGGGTGCGTTGACACTTGCGCGTCCGTCACCCCGTCGAGTGTGTACCGCGGGATAGGGCCCGTCATCGGTTCTCCCTGTGCTGTTGCTGCTACTGTTCAGCGTGCAGGTTCGGGCGGGTCCCGCGCATCGTGGTAAACACTGATTATGGGCGCTCGCTGATCGCCTTCAGGATGCCGGTGCGCTTGGTTACGCCGAGTTTGGCGAAGATATGCGACAGATGGGTCTCCACGGTCCGGACGCTGACGAATAGCGATTCGGCGATCTGCTGGTTGGTGTAGCCCTCGCCGACCAGCCTGACCACGTCCAGTTCCCGCTGGCTGAGTCCGTGCACCCCGGCGCTTCGGGCTGGCGCGGGCACCCAGACGCCGAGCCTGCGCTGCTGGCGGGCGGTGGCGGCGTATAGCGAGCGAGCGCCGCAGATAGCGAACGTCCGGGCGGCCGCGGCGAGTTCCGGGCGGGCCTGGGCGTCATTGCCCGCCGCGGCCCAGGCCGCGCCCGCGCAGAGCCGTGCCCGGCCAGCGTCGATGAGCTGGCCAGCGTCGTCATAGAACTGTGCGGCGTCCTCCGCGGCGATGGCGGAAGCACGAGGGTCGATGCCGCGCAGCGCGTGCGCGCGGGCGAGCCGGGCGGTGGCTTCCTGTCCCGGGTAGGCGACCTTAGCGGCGCGATCGGCCCATCGGCCGGCTTCGCCGGGATTGCCGTCGTCGGCCTCCACGCCAGCCATGGCCTCGCAGGCCGACAGCAGCGTGCGCCGATCGAGCATGGGCCGGTTCGAGCCCCCGCACGCCTGCTCCATGGCCGCGCGGCCGGCCTCGCGGCGTCCCGCGTTGATCAGCGCGATCGCCAGGGCGTAGTGCGCGTGCGCGCCCGACCATTCCCCGTTTCCGTCACCGGTTCGCACGGCCTCCTCGCCCAGCCGCACGGCGGCCTGGTCGTCACCGGACCAGGTTGCTACCAAGCACTGCTGGGCGAGCGCGAAGACAAGCTGATGGCCCGAGCCGAGCAGCCGGGCCACCTCGGCGGCTTCTTCGGCTGCGGATGACGCTTCCTCCAGTCGGCCGACCATCGTGAGCACCTGAGCCTGGCCGGCCAGCAGGTTGCTGATGATATAGCCCTGCCCGGTGGAGCGGGCGATCGCGACCGCGCGCTCGAAGTGGGTCAGCGAGCTGGCGTACCGGCCCATCATCGTCTCGGTCCAGCACAGCCAGGCAATGGCGTCGAGCCAGTCGGCGAGCTCCTCGTCGGGCGCGGCGGAAACGAGCTGGCCGGCGGTCTCGATGAACCGGGCCGCGTCGGCGATCCGGCCCAGCGCGTAGGCGGGTAGTGGCCGGAGCGCCGCGATCGCGACCGTGACCGCCGATTCCAGGGCGTCCGCGCGTTCCGGCATGAGGTCAAGCACTGCTTGGGCCGCGCGGATATCGCCGCGCATCAGGCTCTCGGCCACCAGCCGGGTCCGCAGCGGCACCGCCGTCGCTGATTGCGGGTCGGGGATCCGGCGCAGCTCACTGAGCAGGATCGCGCGGGCCTCGTGCGGCCGGTCAAGCTGACGCTCCATCAGAGCGCAGAACCGTGCGGCCAGAGCCCGCCGGCCGTAATCGTGAGGTGGCAGGCGTCGCAGCGCTTCACGGGCCGCGTCGCGGCCTTCGGTGAGCTGGCCGCTGACCGCTCGCAGCCGCGCGATCTCCAGGAGCAGTTCAAGCTGGCGATCAGGATCTGCGGCGCCGACCGGCATGATGTTCAGCGCTGCCTCCAGCCAGTGCGCCGCGGTGGCTGGTGCCTGCGCCGCCGCTTCGCGTGCCGCCTCCACCAACGTGACGATGGCAACCTGGTCACCGAAAGACGCTGACCTCTCGACATGATGCGCCCGCAGCGCCGCGGGCGCGCCGACCTCGGCGAGGTGCGCGGCGATCCGAGCGTGCGCGCCTAGCCTCCAGCCAAACGCGGCGCAGTCGTAGGCGGCCCGGCGCACCAGTGGGTGCCGGAACCGCAGCCGACCGGCCGACGCGGGTCGGACGATGTCACGCGCGGCCATGTCATTCAGCGCGGCGAGTGCCTCGTTCTCCTCCACTTCGGCCGCGATCGCGGCCAGCCTCGGTTCGAACTCGTCCGCGGCCACCGCCGCGGCCTGCGCCACGAGCAGGGCGGACGGGGCGAGCCCGGCCAGCTCGAGCCGCAGTGCGGCTCGGACGGCGGCGGGCAGCTCGCCGCCGTCGGAGCTGCCCGCCGCGAGCTGCGCCTGCTGGCCCATGCGGGCTAGGGCTTCGAGGTAGAACGGGTTGCCGCCGCTGGCCTCGTGCAGCGCCTGGCGGCGCGGCTGGCTCATTCCAGAGCCGAGCAGTTCGGTGGTCTCGGCGAAGGTCAGCGGTCCCACCGGCACCTCGCGGCCATGGGCTCCGGCCGAGCCGAGCAACGCCGCGAGTCGCGCCGATGCCTGGGCCGGGCGGTAGGCGATCGCCACCAGCACCCGGCCCCGAGGCGGATGACGGACCAGGTGATCCAGCAACTCGATTGACGCGCTGTCCGCCCAGTGCACGTCGTCAAGGATCAGCACCAGCCCGTCGGTGACGGCCAGGTCCTCAAGCAGCCGCCGCATCGCGCGGTACACGCGGAGCCTGCTCGTCAGGTCGCTGCCAGGGCCGGACGCGGCTGCGGCCGCCGGACCGGGCGAGAGTGCCCGCACCGACGGCAGCACGGTGGCGAGCAGCGCGGACGTGTCCGCGCCTAGCCGCTCAGTCAGGCCGGGCAGCAAGGCTTCAACCTGATCATCGAGCGCATCGACCACCGCCCCGAACGGCAGCTCCTGCTCGAACTCGGCGGCTCGGCCCCACCCTGTAGCCAGCTCCCGGAGCGCCGCAGCGGCAGCAAGCTCACCAAGAAGTCGCGTCTTGCCCGCGCCCGGCTCACCGACCAGAGCGAGGAACCGAAACGAGCCCAAACTCGACGCGTCAAGCGCCTCGGAGAATGCGCGCAGCGCGTCGCGGCGCCCGACTAGCGGCGCAGCGCCGTCCGTGATACTCCCGGCGGCTGTGCTAGCTCCTGCGGCAGCCGGCCGGTCCGCGCCACCGTCCATGCCCTGCGCTCCACGGCGACACGCGCTCACATCCTATGGTCGCGCATGACGCCAAATTCAACGGATAGCGTGGCATTCTATCGGGTAACCAGGCTGGACGTCGGCAGAGTGCCTGCTTAGTCGGCCCGGGCAACTTCAGGCGCGAGGCTGGTCGCTGGCCGGGTCGGCCAACCTACGGGTGCGGGACCTGGCTACCCGTCGAGTGTGTTGCTGCCGGCGAACAGGCGCTGCTGGCCCTTGGGGATCGAGCAGCCGGAATTGCCGGCGTAGAGCTGGCCGGCCGGGTCCAGCGACCACGCGTTCTGCTGGCCGCCGGTGAACGCGGTGCCGATCGTGTTGAAGAAGAACTTGTTGCCCTAGGACGCGCACTGCCGGGACGTCCCTGGATTTTTGCTGACGCACGCCTGGTCGCAGAACTGGTCCCGGTAGGCGGACACGCCGCCGGTCGCGATGAACGTGTTGTGCTCGACGACGTTAAAGTCGCTGCGGTCGCGAACCTTGATCGCCTCAGCCGGCATGAACGAGATCGTGTGACCGGGAATGTAGAACGTCCAGTCCGTCTCGCCCGCGACGTAGGTGCCCTCGTCGATTCGCACCTGTACGTCAGTATTCGGCTTCTTCTGCGCCAGCACCTGCTGTGCCCGCGTCAGCGTAAGGATCGGGCTGGCGGTGGTCAGGCCGGTGTGGCTGTCGGATCCGCCCTTGTTGGCGGGGGCCAGGTAGATGGTGAGCGTCGGCGTCGCGGGAGTCGTGCCCCGCTGCCCTGTCGTCGCGAAGGCTGGGACGGTGGCGGTGGCAAAGCCCACGGTCACGGCCGCCACGGCAGCGCCGATTCCAGCAACAACGTCGGCCCGGAGCTGCTGCTCTAGTACCGCTCCCGGCCGCGGGCCGTCTTCCCGGAGCTGACCCGCTGCCGGACCGGGCCCGGGCAAACGGTCACCTCCGAGTGCCTGCGAGCACGAACAGGCAGGTCACAAGCATGATCAAAATACGCTAAGTGGCATTGCCTGAGGGGGTCATTTGACAGTGAGCGGCAGTCGGCGGACCGGCTGCGTCTTGTGGCCGATCTCCGCCATAGCTGAGATTGTGTCAGATTAGGGAAATCGACGACATAGGAGAACGCCCCACCGCTACAGTCAGGCTTCTCGCCGGCGCGGGCCCGTTGCCGGGTCGCCCGCTATCCCGGATTCGGCGATATCGATGGTTGGCGATTGAGCCAGTGCTAAATTTTAGCATCGGCGGTCCAAGGAAATGACAGCCGAAACGAGCATGTTGAGTGCTCAGCTTGGCATTTCGGGGTAATCACCAATCGCATCGCATCAATACGGGGGTAACTGGCATGCGAATATCGCGAGCGCGAACGAAGGCGCTAACTAAAACGAGAATGGCTGTGAGCGGTGTCGCCACCTGTGGCCTGGTCGTCATCGGCTTGGGAACCGCGCAAGCCGCCGTGGCTGGGTCGGTCGTAACCGTGCCGTGCAAGGTCAGTGCCTTGGTCGCAGCGGTGGGAGGTGCCAGCGCGGGCGACACTGTGAGCCTGGCGTCGGGGTGCGTTTACCACCTGACCGCGGCGCTGCCGACCGTGAGCGAGGATCTGACTATCGACGGCAACGGGGCGACGGTGGAGCGCAGCTACGATCCCGGCACCCCGGCGTTCACCATCCTGACTATCACCAGCGGCGCCGTGACAATCAATGACCTGGAGATGAGGCACGGCGACAACGCGGTCACCATCTCCGGCCCGGGACCGACGATCACGGTGAACGACTGCGTCTTCGTCAATAACCGCGGGACCGACGGCGGCGCGATCTCGGATGTCACCGGCGTAGACGGGCCGGTGGTCAGCGGGTCGGTCTTCCTGGACAACAAGGCCACCGACTCCGGTGGCGCGATTTACAACAACAGCGCCCTGGACGGGGTAGTGGTAACAGGATCGACCTTCACCGGTAACATCGCGGCTGGTGATGGCGGCGCCGTCTTCGATTTTTCGGGTATCGGCGACCAGGTGACCGGATCGCTGGTCGAGGACAACCGGGCCAGCGATGGCGGCGGGCTATTGCTGTTGCCCAATGACGGCTTGCTCTTGAGCCAGGACACGATCAGCCACAACTCCGCCACCGGCAACGGAGGCGGTATTGCCACTGACGAATTCGGCGACCTGACCCTGCAGGACAGCACGATCGCCAGCAACCACGCCGCCGACGGCGGCGGTCTTTACACCAGCGACGGACAGACAGAGGAAATTACCGACACGGACTTCCTGGCCAACACCGCCCGCGACGGCGGCGGCATCTTCACCACCTTGATCAACACCGACGAGACCCTTACCGGCACCAGGCTCCTGGACAACAAAGCCAGAGCCGACGGCGGCGGCGTCTACTACGACAGCACCGACGCCGATGAATCCGGTGCGACCTGGAGCGCAACCGATTCCCAGATCATCGGCAACCTCGCGGGCAGTGCCGGCGGCGGCATCTTCCTCACTGAGCCGGCGTCCGCCACTGTGACGAGTTCCCGGGTGCGAGCCAACAAGCCGACCAACTGTGCGCCGCCAGGCTCAGTCACGGGGTGCTGAGGCCACGGTGAGCGCGGGCCTGTGCGTCGTTGTCGCCGATCCGGCGGGCGAGCTTGAGCTTCACCGGCCGGGTCGCCGGCCTCGCGGAACAAGTCAAGTGCCTGCTGCTGGTGGCTGGCGGCCCGTTCATGACAGCCCTGCCGCAGGTAGACGTCACCTAGGTAGGCGAGCGTGTAAGCCTCAGTGGGCCGGTCGCCAGTCTGACAACTGCCCGAAGTGCTGAAATAACGGCGCACCCGGATGATGCGGCCACGGGAACTGGCAGCATCATCCGGGTGCCCCACCTGGCTCCGCGCTAGCCGCCGCTTGGGATGCTCGGGACAACCCATTGGATGGCGCCAACCCCGCCGGCGGTCGGCGCGGTCTGCATCACCACTCGCAGCTTGGTGGTGGTGACGGGATCGAAGGTGACCGCGTTGAATGTGTTATCCGCGCTCGGGTAACCGGTCGGGTTCGCGACGTCGACGAACGCGGTCCCGTTCCAGTACTGGACCGTCCAGGACGCGGGGAGCTGCAGACCGCCGCCATCGTCGGCGAAGTAGACCGAACTAGCGTTGGTGGTGACCGGGCTTTGCCAGTCCAGCTCCATCCACTGCGAGCCGGCCATCGGCCAGGTGCCCCAGTACGGTGTCAGGTCATTGTCGTCGCTGGACTGGATGGGGTAGATCCCATTGTTGATGGCCGTGATGGTGGTCCATGGCGAGGCGTAGGAGGCTGACGGCGTTGCTGTCAGCGCCAGGTCCGTTGCCCCCGGCGGCAACGGCAGCGGCGGCTGCACGTGCAGCCACTGCTCAGCGCTGGCCGACCCGGCGGCCTGGAAGCCGGCCGAGTAGCTGGCGGACACGACCAGGCCATCGCTGCCGTTCGCGTCTGAGGCCGGTGTCATCGTCCAGGTCACCGTCTTGGTATCGCCCGGGTCGATGGCATCGAAGCTGACCGGGCTGGTGGCCCCGATGGTCCAGCCTTTGGGTGCCGCGGGAGTGAGCAGTACGTTACGCAGCTCGCTCTGGCCGGTGTTCGTGATCGTGGCGGTGGCGGTGGTCGGGGTTCCGGCGGTCAGCGCGGGCTGGGCGTGCTGACCGGGCACGGTGCTATCGACAGCCACGCTGATCGCTGGCCGGCCTGCGTCGCCTAGCCAGATCAGCGCGGACCGGCCATCCAGCCGGACCGTGTGGCTGTCGGCGTTGTACCGGCCGCCGGCGACCGCCCGGACGCCCGCGTCAGCGAAGACCGGGAGCTGGACCTGAATATCGCGGCTCGGCACCCGTCCGGTCACGATGACCCGCACGACCCTGGCCTTATGCTCGGCGCGGGTGCTGATCCGGACCGCGTAGGTGTCCCGGTCGCCGGTGCTGACATCGGCCGAAGAGGTTAGGTTGCCGACCGAGATCGTCTGGCCTGGTGCGATCCACGCGTCGGGGATGCCGCGCCCGATGTAGAGGACCGGGCGGTAGACCGGCGAGCCGTCCGCTGCCTGATGCGCGACCAGGCCCTGGGCGACCAGGGATTGCAGCAGTGTCTGGGTTTGCCCGGCCATCGGCCAGGCGTAGGGGATCGCGCCGAACTCCGGTGCGGCGTGGCTGCCCTGCCATGGGTTGTTCGGGTCAGGCGGTGAGCCGTTTGCCTCCCACCAGGCGTTCGGGCCGCCCGTGGTCGTGGCGATCTGCCACGCGTAGCTGGTGATCGGCAAGTCCCGGTATGCGTTGCCGTACAGTGCGGCGGCGGAGTATCCGGTGTTCAATGCGACGCTGTAGCCGGTGTAGGCGCCAAACGACGGGTACGGCACGCTGCCTTGCAGCCGGGCGAAGCCCATCTGATACAGGTTGTCTGTCTGGGCTGGGTCGCCGAGTACGCCGTTCAGGGTCCCGCCCTGCAGGAAGATGTTCCAGGCGTTCTCGCCCCACAACGCCTGTGAGGCCCAGTTCGCGTCGCTCGGGCTGTTGCAGCGGTCGGCGGTAACCGGCTGATCCACTTCACACGGCAAGAAGCTGAAATCGTTTGCCTGCTCGTTGGCCGACAGTCCCGCGTTGGTGGCGTTGAGCAGGCTGGTGTACTCACCTTGAGCCCACTGCGCCTCGGCGGTGTCGCCGATGCGGGCCGCGATGTAGGCGTAAGCGGCCAGCCCGGTCAGCGCGGTTTCGTCGTCGAACAGCCAGGTTCCTCCCGAGTCGTTGTCGAAGGACGGCTTTAGGTATCCGGTGCTCGGGTCAATCTGCGCCAGCAGGTCGGTGTGCATCATCGTGAACAGGCTCGGCCCCCATTGACTCGGCCCGTTGGCGTCGTCGTGGAAGTACTGCCTGACGAAACCGACGTCGCCCGTTCTTTCCAGGTACGTGGCCCACGCGAGCGGGGTACGCCACACGCCGTCCCAGTACCAGTTGGCTCCGACCTCGTTGAAGTTCGGCTGCTCGGAGATGCGCCCGACCAGCAGCAGGTTTTGCGCGTCAGTGAAGTCGCCGAGTTCGAACCGGTTCGCGAGAATCCCCGGCAGGTCGTGGTTGAGTAGCCAGTCGTAGTTGTTGGCGCCGGAGAACGGCGACTTGTCAACCTGCGCGATTCTGGTGTAGATGAAGGCCGCCTTGTAGGCGTTGTCGATCGCGACGCCCGGGCTGGTCAGGCCGTTCGTGTTCGGTAGCTGGGCGTTCGGCAGCGACAGCGTCGGGATGACGGATAGCCGATGGTTCCAGTACTCGGCCATGTGGCCGAACGCTCGCTCGTAGGGCATCGCGCCGGCGTTCGACGGCCCAGGTGTCAAGACGTCAGGTCCCGGTAGCGTGCCGCCCACCGTGAACGCGTCCACCGCTGCGACGAAGTCGTGATGAACGGTCTGGCCGGGCTGGACCGTGTCCGGCTGGTCGTTCAGGGATACTAGGTTCGGCCCGGACTGGCCGGCTGGCACGCTTACTTGTGAGCTGCCGTCGTTGGTGACAGTGACCCTTGTGTAAACCAGTTCGACCGGGCTGCCGCTGATGACCTGCCTATCGGCGAAGTCAGTAATGGAGATCTCGACATCGTCCCTCGTGAACGACGTGGTCAAGGCCGGCAGGTAGCCGTCGGCCATGGTCCACCGCACCGATCCTGGAGCCGGGGCCTGCCCTGGTGCGAGCCCGAAGTTGTACGCACCGAAGGAGTACATCGCGCCGCAATAAGCTTGCCGTCTGGGCTGGTAGGTCTGGGGAACCCCACGGGCGAAATACGCACCCGACAAGTATGCGAACGGAGCGTAGATGTTGCCCTCCCAGCCAATGACGCTCTGATTGGCGAAGCCGAATCCATTCGGATCGGATGGCACCGGGAAGTTCGTTCCGTAGTCACGCGGCAACGCAGTGTTGTTACACGCGTTCACGGGCAGATCAGGTAGCGGGTCAAAGCTCGGCGTGCCGCTGGCGCGGGACGCGGCGGTCAGTCCGTGCGCGCCCGCGAACGCTACCGCCGGGGACATGACCGCGACGGATAGCGCGACGGCGGTGGTGGTGGCGACGGCGGCGAACATGCCAGGCAGAGCTGTCAGTCGGCGCGTGGGTGTCCTCATTCTCGCGACCCTTCCGGCTCTCAGGTCATGCTCGCAGTCCCGTGACGGCGAGCATCCCTTCAGTTCAGGAAAGATTAGGAAAGCCTTTTCTTAGCCTATGATCGGAGCGACTGGGAGGTCAACCTTGGTTCTGAAGCTTTGTCTGGCGTAGCCTTGCTAGGCTTGGAGACTTGACTGATCGTACGATCTTGTCGTACCGGCAGCTAGCCTGGTCAGCGCCGTGAAAGGGCTTTCCTGTGGGGGGAACTAGGGCGACGATATCCGACGTGGCGGCCTTGGCGGGCGTGTCGATCGGCACCGTGTCGAAGGCGGTCAACGGACGGGGAAGTCTCCGCGCGGAGACGCGAGCCCGGGTACTCGCGGCGGCGGATCAGCTCAGTTTCCGGCCGAGTCCGCTGGCCCGCGGATTGCTGACCGGGCGCACTTTCACAGTAGGCCTGATCACGACGGACAGCTTCGGCAGGTTTACCATCCCGGTCATGCTCGGGGCCGAGGACGCGCTCGGCCGGGGCCAGATGTCCGTGCTGCTCTGCGACGGCCGGGGTGATCCGATCCGGGAAGACCACTACGTGCAGGCGCTGTTGTCGCGTCAGGTTGACGGCATGATCATCACGGGGCGGCGCACCGATCCAAGGCCGCCGGTCGGCCGGGACCTGCCCGTGCCGGTCGTCTACGTGATGACGCAATCCGAAGATCCCGCCGATCTGTCGCTCATCCCCGACGACCAGCATGGCGGCATGCTCGCGGCTCGGCATCTAGTCGCTGGCGGACGCACGAAGATCGCCCACGTGACCGGGCCTGAACGGTTCCTCTCGGCGCGGCGGAGGGCGGCCGGAGCGCGGACAGTGCTCGCCGAAGCTGAGCTGCCCCTGGTAACCGGCCAGGTTCTTTATGGTGAGTGGAGCGAGGAATGGGGTCGCCATGCCGCCCATATGGTGCTGCGCGGCAACCCTGGCGCGGACGCTATCTTCTGCGGTAGTGATCAGATCGCTCGCGGCGTGGCCGACACCCTGCGCGAGAGCGGCCGTCGGATTCCTGATGACATCGCGCTGGTGGGCTATGACAACTGGGACATATTCGCGGCGGCCGGCCTGCCGCCGCTGACCAGCGTCGACATGTGCCTTGGGGAACTGGGTCGGCACGCGGCCCGCCGGCTTCTGGCTAGCATCGAGGGAATCCCGTCCCGTGGTGTCGAGCAGCTCGAATGCCGTCTCGTGATCCGGGAATCCACCGGTGCGGCCAGGCCACCGTTAGAAGGCGCAGAGGGCTTGGTGACCAGACCTGAGGGAGGCACCTGATGGAACAGCCTGATGCCCAGAGCGGCGGGGAAGCGCTGCCCGGCGACGGCTGGCTTGAGCGGCCGATCCGCCTGTATCGGGACCAGTGGGGAATCCCGCATGTTCGCGCGCAGTCGGTGCATGACGCGTTCGCTGGTCAGGGTTACGTGCACGCCATGGACCGGTTCTGGCAGATGGACGCGAGCAGGAAGCAGATGGAGGGCAGGTGGGCCGAATGGGTTGGCGCGGCGGGAGTGCCCGCCGACCGTCTCGCGCGGCGCCTTCGAGCCGCGGCCGCGTCCATTCGGGACTATCAGGCACTCGGCGCGGATGCCAAGGCCATGGTCGATGCGTATACGACCGGGGTGAACGCCTATCTGCGCAGTCACCCCGCTCCGGCCGAGTACGGGCTGCTGGCCAGTGCGCCCGAGCCGTGGGAGGGCTGGCATTGCATAGCGGCTATGCGGCAGCGCGGCTACCTGATGGGCTCGCTGTGGTTCAAGCTCTGGCGCGCGGCGGCGCTCGGTGTCGTCAGCGCCGATGACCTGGTCAAGCTGCGTTACGACGACGGCGGAGCCGACCGGCTCTGCATTCCGCCCGGTGCGGAGGCCAGCCGGTGGGTCGCGAGCCTGGCGGACCTGCGCGAGCCGATCCGCGCGCTGAGCCTGCTGGCGGACAGCGCCCAGACTGGCGGCGGGAGCAACAACTGGGCGCTGGCGCCGAGCCGCACTACGACGGGCAGGCCGATACTGGCCGGTGACCCGCACAGGGTCTTCGAGCTGCCGGGCATGTACGCGCAGATGCATCTGGGCTGCGATCAGTTCGACGCGATCGGCCTGACCGTCCCAGGCGTGCCGGGCTTTCCGCATTTCGGGCACAACGCGCAGGTGGCCTGGTGCGTCACGCATGCGAACGCGGATATCCACGACCTGTACGTCGAGCGTTTCGACCCAGCAGATCCGTCCCGGTACCGGTATAAGGACGGCTGGCTGCGGGCCGAGGCAACAACCGAGGAGATCAAAGTCCGTGGCGCGCCCTCAGAACAGGTGCGGATCATCGAAACCATCCATGGCTCGGTCGTTGCCGGGGATCCGGAGCGAGGGGCCGCGCTGACGCTCAAGTCGGTCCAGTTCTTTGATCTCGACCGGTCGTTTGACTGCTTGCTTCCCATGCTGCGAGCTAGCTCGGTGAATGTGCTATTCCAGGCCGTCCGCGGCTGGGGGCTCATCGACCACAACCTGGTCGCCGCCGATACCGCTGGCCATATCGGCCACTTGGTGAGGGCGGTAGTCCCGCGGCGGCCGGCGATCAACGGGTGGCTGCCTGTGCCGGGCTGGACCGGCGAGCATGAGTGGGACGGGGTGATCCCCGCCGAGCAGATGCCGCGCGTAGATGACCCGGCCCGCGGCTACATTGTTACCGCTAACAACAGGGTGGTCACCGCCGTCCCTGATACCGGTGACTACTTCTGCACCGACGCCCAGCCGTCGTACCGGGCCAGGAGAATCGAGCAGCTCATCGCCGAGCTCGAGCCCGCGTCGCCGGAGGATATGGCAGAGATCCACCGAGATGATCTCAGCGCTTCCGCCGCGCTGTTCCAGGCCGCGCTGGCCGACGTCGAACCGGCGAGCGCGGCCGCGCGTGCCATCCGGGACGTCGTGCTGGGCTGGGATGCCCGCATGTCGCCCGGTTCGGCCGGGGCGGCCTGTTACTCCCGGCTTCGCTGGGCGCTGGCCAGGATCGTCGGCGACCGGTCCGGCCTGGCCGCGACCGGGAGTGCCGGGTTGATGCGGCTGCCCGGCGGCGTCGGCGCGGTCAGCCACCTGTGGTGGGTGCTGCCTACCCTGCTGCGATCGGGCGACCTGGCGCTGACCGGCGGTAGCACCTGGAACGACCTGCTGGCCGAGGCGCTAGAGGCAATCGCGGGCGAACCCGCGGATGTGCCGTGGCGCCAGCTTCATACGGCGGCGCTCACCCACCCGCTGACGCCAGTTCTGCCCGACGCGCCGTTGGCCCTGAGCCCGGCCGGCGCTGGGGTCGGCGGCGACAACGAGACCGTCTGGGCAACCGGATGCCGCGCCGAGTCCGGAACGGCGGCCGTCTACGGCGCCGTGGCCCGCTACGTGTTCGACGTCGGCAACTGGGACAACTGCACCTGGATCGTGGTCGGCGGCGCATCGGGAGATCCAGCTAGCCCGCACTACGCCGACCAGCACGAGGCCTGGTCCAGATGCGAACTCGTGCCAATGCTGTACGACTGGGACAAAATCACCCACGCCAATCGCGCGGCCAATTCCAGCCACGGTAGCCGCCCGAAGCCGTAACCCCGACGTTGCCGTTCTTCCGCTGTTCCCCCGGTCTCCGGCCCGGGCCCCCGCCCCCCGCCCCCCGGCCGCGACGACATCGCCGGGCTCGACGTTGCTGTTCGTCCCCAAGCCATTACGACGTTGTCGGGCCGGCGTTGCTGCTGGGCGCGCAGATTGTCAACACGCGGGTTTCGTTTCCGGGACGTGCCTTTCCGGACCGCTGCGGCGGCCCGTCGCTCGTCCTAGCGACCGCGCGCGCCCCTAGCTGGCCTGGCCTGCTGGCGGCGGAGACAGCGTGGGCCCCTGGTTGTCGCTATGGCAGCGTCGTGGGCCCCTAGCTGTTGCCGGGCTCTCGCCTGCCGCGTACCACATCAGAGTAGCCCGGGTCCAACGCAAGATATGCCAGGACCGCCAGGCCAGGCTTAGTGCGCAAACCCAGCGATTCCGGCAAGAGAACCCGCAGGTCAGCGCCGCGCAAACTCGATCAAGGGCAAGTCGTGACCCAAGTCGGGTCAAAGTGCTCAGGCTAGGCCTGGGGCCGGAGTACCTGAGCGCCAGCCGCGATAGCGGCCGTGAGCAGGACCACGACTCCGAACGACACGGTGAGCGAGGATAGCCGGGCGACACCGCCGATTATGCCGGGAGCGATTAGCCCGCTTCCATACGCGATGCCCGCCACGCCGGCGATGCTGCGGCCTGGATGCGGGCCGATGCGCCCGGCCGTCGCGAATACCAGCGGCACGACTATCGCGATGCCGGCACCGACGAGCGCGAACCCCGCGACGGCAAGAACGATGTCGTGGGTGAATACCACGGCGAGCGCACCGGCCGTCGCACAGAGACCGGCCAGCCGGACGGCCCACACCGGACCCGTGCGGCGGACCACCGAGTCCCCCGCGAATCGCGCCACGGCCATGCTGATCGAGAAGGTGGCCACGGTCAGGGCGGCGGTGGTGGCGGGGTGCCCGAGCACGTCGCGCACGTAGACCGCCGACCAGTCCAGGCCCGCTCCCTCGGCGAAGACCGCGCAGAGACCGATGAGGCCGATAAGCAGCACGGCTCGGGAAGGCAACGCGAAGGCTGGCGGCGCGGCTGTCTCCGTATCCGAACGGTGCGGAAGCAGGCGGGTGCTGGCCACGAGGCTGACGATCGCGAGCACGGCTGCGGTCACGAGGAAGTCCGGTTGGGCATCTGGCGCGAGGCGGGCGGCCCCGGCGGCAGCGGCCGAGCCAACCAGCCCGCCGGCGCTCCAGCAGCCGTGCATGCCCGACATCACCGACCGTCCGTACCGCTGCTCGACCAGCACCGCGTGCGCGTTCATCGAAACGTCGGCCAGGCCAGCCGCCGCGCCGTACACGACGAGCGCGGGGCACAACAGCGCCAGCGACGTCGGCAACGCCGGCAGTACCAGCGCCCCGCACCAGGCCAAAATGAGCACCCGGATCAGGGAGCGCAGGTCGTGACGGTGAACCAGTCGCCCAGACAACGGCATCGCCAGCATCGCGCCGATGCCGGGCATCAGCAGCGCGACGCCCAGACCGCCCACCCCCACACCGACGTGGTGGGCCACCCAAGGAATCCGGGCGGCGAACGTGCCGGTAACAGCACCATGTACCGCGAACACCACGCCCGTCGCCACCCGAGCGCGGCGCAAATCGCTCGGTACCGACGGAGTTCTTGTCGCCGGCGCGCTCTCGCCCGGCACTGTGCCTGTCATCGGGGGCTCCACTCGGTGTTCGCAAGCCGCCCATTCACCGTACTTGCCTGCGGCGCACACGGAGGTGACGGCGACTGGCAAGACTCCGCGTACCGGTGCTACACTGTTTTGCGTGTAGCACGCAGTTACGTGAGGAATGACCGTGGCGAATCAGAACATTACCCTGTCCCTGCCCGAGGAGGACCTGCGAGAGGCCCGGGTGCTGGCCGCACGGCGGGGTACCTCGATTTCGCAACTGCTGGCCCGGATGCTCAGGGAGACTGTCGAGCGGGAGACGGGTTATGACGCCGCGAGAGAGCACAACCTGGCCACATTGCACCGAGGTATGGATCTAGGTACGGGTGGTCATATGACCTGGACTCGGGACGATCTGCATGAGCGGTAACCGCAAGTTCGTCGACACCAACGTCCTCGTCTACGCGCACGACGTAACTGCTGGGGACAAGCACTCCCGCGCCCGCGCGCTTGTCGAGGAACTGTGGCGAACTCGGGAGGGCTGCCTCAGCGTTCAGGTGCTGCAGGAATTCTTCGTCACCACAACGCGCAAGATCCCAAAGCCGCTCGACGCCCCGACCGCCGCGCAGATCATCAACGACCTAGCTCACTGGCATGTCCACGCCCCAGCCGCTAGCGATGTGCTCGCAGCTATCGATATCCACCAGCAAACCGGAGCATCCTTCTGGGACGCAATGATCCTCCGGAGCGCACAAGAACTCGGATGCCGGGCTCTGTACTCAGGGGATCTCAATCCAGACCAGATATACGCAGGAGTACGAGTCAGCAATCCGTTCTAAACCTGCGTCGGTGGCCGGGCTGGCGTATCGCTCGAAGTTCGACATGGCGGGGTGGCTTGATGCCCGCACCTGGGGCGGGGCGCGGGGGTCGCCGTACCGTCGGCTGAGCGCCAGAGTTCGGGTCTGTTCGGAAATAGTTTTCTCGCAGGCAACCTTGAGGAGCGGCTGACGAGGCTAGACGAGTCATGATCGGGCGGAAATGGTTTGCCTCGCTCTCTTGACGGCACAGCGGACGGCGCGGATCTTAGAAGCAGAGCCGCTGATGTTAGCGATCACATCCGGTCTGGACAGCGGTATGGCTTGCGGAAGGGATACGGAAGTGGGCACTGTGAGCAAGACTCTCCGTCTCCCGTCGTGGAGCGGTCGCCTGGTTTTAACCGCTCTCATCACCGTGGGGCTGGCGGGCGTCGGGTTAGCCCCCGCCCCGTTCGCCCAAGCCGCCGGCTCCACGTCGACGGCCATCAACGTGGGCAGCGGCTTGTGCATGGACGACCCCAACTCGCAGACCACGACCGGAGTACAGCTCATCCAGTGGACCTGCAACGGCGGCAGCAACCAGAACTGGACCTTCAACGTGGTCTCCGGCACCAGCAACACCTACACGATCACCTCGTTCGCCGGACTGTGCGTGGACGTCTCCGGCCGTTCGACCGCCGACAACGCGATGGTGATCCAGTGGACCTGCAACGGGCAGACGAACCAGGAGTTCCAGGCGCAGCCGGTCGCGGTGAGCGGGAAGACCAACACCTTCAACCTGGTCGCCGTGCACTCGGGCAAGTGCATCGTGCCCACGGGCGACTCGACGGCCAGCAACACCCTGCTCGTCCAGTTGCCCTGCACCACCGCGGGCACCCGGGTCTGGCAGGTTTCCGGCCTCGCCTCGGGCGGAGGAGGCGGCGGTACCGGAAGCTTCCAGGGCCTGCCCAACGTCGCCCCCAACGCCTGCAACAGCACCACCTTGCCGAAGGCCTACGGAACCAACTTCCCGGTTCCGTCCGACCCGAATGGCCAGGGGTTCGCCAACCAGACCGCCATCGGCTGGGACGGGAACTTCTGGCCGGTGTTCGAGTACCTGTCCGGCTCGTTCTTCGCTCGTGGCGTGCCGAACACGTACACCAGCGGCAGCACCAGCTACTGCGGCGCGATGTACACCTTCAGCGCCTATGACTTCGGCGGTGCCCCCGGATCCGGATCGGTGCAGTGGACCGAAGACAGCGGCTACCTGCCGGCGATGACGACGACGCGCACCGTCGGCAGCGTGGTGATCTCGATCAAGGACTTCGCCGACAAGGTGACGATCGCCGGCAACCCGTTCATGCTCGTCTACGTTCGGGTCGCCGTAACGAACAACGGCACCACGGCGGTCTCGGTGCCGCCGGGCGGGTCAGGGCCGAACCTGATCCAGCTGACAGCCGCGTCGCTGAGCACGGTGCAGCCGGGCGCGACCAACGACAACGACTTCGTCGTGGCCGTGGACAACTTCGGCACCGGAGTGGCGCTGCCCACGGGCACGGCGCTCTCCTCAGCCGCGCCGAGCTTCGACACTGCCTACACCGCGATGACGAACTACTGGAACGGCCGGCTGGCCGAAACGGCGTCCTTCACGCTGCCCAACCTCACCCTGCCCAACACCGGCAACCTGGCCAATCCAGGCACCGCACTGTCGAACGCCTACAAGGCCGGGACCATCTATAACCTGATCATGCAGGTCGGCATGGCTCAGTTCTCGGCCGCCAACAACTACGCCTGGGTGCTTAACCACGACGTGCCCGGCGAGCTGCAGGCCAGGTTCGACAGCGGCGACTTCCAGGAAGCCGAGAACCTGCTGCTCACCGCCCGAATATCGGAAAGTCCCAGTTTTAATGAAGTCGGTGCCAACTGGTACTGGGACGGGGTGTGGAAAACAGTCGGCGTCTGGGCCGATTACCTCAGGCTGACCGGCGATACCTCCTTCGTCAGTCAGTTCCTCCACGATGACGCCAGTGGCTCAAGCCCGTGGGGACCGAGCCTGTTCACGATCGTGCACACCCTTTATCCGTCGCAGCTAGCCTCCGACGGCACGCTGGTCGCCAACAACGACAACGACTCCAACGGCCGCTGGCTGTTCAGCAACTTCTCCGCGCTGGAAATGCTCGCGTCTTACAAGTACATCGCCACCGTCCTCGGCATGACGAGCGAGGCGCAGTACGCCGACACCGCATATACGAAGCTGCTGAACTCGCTGAACACCGTTGTCGGCAGCGACGAATCCGCGAACGGCTTCAGCTTCCTGCCCTGCACGGTGAACCAGCCGGATTCGGCGAACCGCTGCGGTACCTACAACGACGCTAACTGGGCCTCGCCCGCCTGGGTCGGCCAGAACCAGTGGTCCACGATGCTGATGGGCGGCACGCTCAACGGCATTATCGGCGACCCGGCCCAGATCGACGCGATGTATCAGATGGGGTTCGCCCGGCTGGCGGCCAACAACCTGCCGTATCCCACTTTCGGGGCGTTCACCGGTTACTCCACGGCCTACAACACGTCCTACTCCAACGACGGCCTCTACAGCAACAATTACCGCGACCTGCCGATCACCAGCTACGCCTGGCAGATCCAGACCACCACCGGCGGGCCGAACGCCTGGTGGGAGGCCAACGGTAGCGGCCCCAACCCGAGCAACCCGTGGGCCGGCAACCACGCCCCGCCGGAGTTCGGGGCCTGCCCCTACGCCTGGCCCATCTCCGGCCAGCAACTCGGCCTGCTCCAGGCGATTACCGCGACCGGGCTGTCCGCATCGGGCACGGGGCCGTTCACCTACACCCAGCCGCTGTACATCGGCCGCGGTATCCCGAACACTTGGATCGCGGCAGGCCAGACCATCGCAGTCAGCAACCTGACCTCCGCCTACAACATCGGCTCGGGCAGCCGCAGCACCTACGGCGTCTCGATCGCGGTCACCAAGCCGGCCAGCACCCGCGTAGTCACGGTGACCCTCACCGGAACCCCGCCCGGCGGCCCGGTGCTCATCCAGTTGCCCGTCTTCCTGAGCACCGGCGTCAACTCGGTCAGCGGCGGCAGCTACAACGCGACAACGCACACCGTGACGGCCACATCCGGAGCGACCCAGATCACCATCACACTAGCGAACTGACCCGATCGGGGCTCGCTCCCCGAACAGCGTGGGCCCCGCGCTGTCGCTATAGCAGCCGCGTGGGCCCCTAGCTGCGTGGGCGGGGGCGGAGGCGGAGGCAGCGTGGGCCCGCTGCTGCTGTCTGGCTGCCCAGCCCGGCCGGGGACGGAATAACAGCGGTCATTCGATCAGCGTTTGCCTTTCCGCTGCGATCAACGCGGCTGGTTGCGTGGTGCCGCTGGTTGAGTGCTGTCGGGACGAGCTAGCCTCAATCCCCGAAGCTCTAGCTCGTGACGCCGAACATGGGTAGGCACGGTGCGATACCGGTCACTATGGGCCGGGCGTCGTCGCGTCTTGAGAGCCAGGTGCCGCGGTCTAGGCGAAGGCGGTATTCCGTCGTGCGCCCGGCGTCGTCGGAGTAAACCAGGTGCTGGCCGTTATCTTGATAGCCGAGCTTGCGGCCGATTCTCGCCGAGGCGTGATTGCCTTCGAGGTACTCGGTGGACGCTTCCTGGGCTCCCAGGTGCGCGAAGGCTAGTTCGAGCACCGCTGTGCGCGCTTCGGTTCCGTAGCCCTGTCCCTGTTTGGAGAAGGTGATCCACGACCCGGTGCCAACCGAGCGTCTGCGGGCGAAATCGGCGGCCCAGATGGCTTGTATCCCGATCGGATGTTCGTCTAGGTAGACGGCGAGCGGAAGGTGCCAGTTTTCTGGCTGCCACTCGGCGAGCGCGCGCCAGTGCCGCTGCGCGAGTTGCCGTTCCATCGCGGGGGACGGCTGGTACATCCACGGTAGCTGGAACTGTCTTTGGCCGGATGGGCCTATGACGCGCGCCGCGTGCGCGAGGGCACTCAGGTCGCTTTCGGATGGCAGCCGCAGCGTGAGCCTAGGTGTCGCGATGAGCAGGCCGAAGGTCGGCCACAGCTCGGTCACTCCGTCCGTCATGCTTGCTCACGATACGGCGAGCTCGGCCCCGTCGATCCGCCGCAGGACTTCGCGAGCATGCCGGAAGTCGTCTTCGGTGTCAACCTTTGTCAGCAAGAGCTTGGAGACACCGAGCGCGACGTAGCGGCTGAGGTATCCGGCCACGTTGTCATAGCTGCCGACCAGCACCGGTGCCGCGGTCCTGCCGGTGCTGTACGGGCCGGTCCAGTACACGCCGTCGTAGACCTCCATTTCGGTGGCCAGTGTCGCGAGCCGCCGGTTCCAGTCCGACTGCGACTCGCGTTTGAGCAGCGTCTTCAGATGTGCGGCCCGGCTCACATGATGGTTCTTGAGCGCGGCCGTCCACGCCTGTTCGTCGGTCTCACGGCCGACCAGGCCGACGCGGACGCCTATCTCCTGTGATGAGTCTTCGCGCTCGGCCAGGAAGTTCTCGGCGAAGCGATCTACTGGCTCCGGATGTGTGATCATGACGTGGCCCACCCGCTCGGCCAGGCCTCGGCAGGCCGGCGAAGAGCCTGCGACAAAGATTCGCGGTAGCAGCTCGTCTGGGAGCCTGGAGTTGATTCGAAGGCCGCGGAACTGGTAGTAGTCGCCGTCGCAGGTAACCGGCTCTTCTGAGCTGAGAAGCTGGAGCAGCAGGGTCACGTACTCGGCGGCCCGGGCGAAGCGCTGATCGTGTTCCAGCTTGTCGCCGACCTGGTCGAGTTCCTCGGGCGCGGCGCCCGTGATGACGTTGAGGTCGACCCGCCGGCCGTACAACGACACCAGGCTGCCGATGAGCTTCGCCGCTGTGAACGGCGGGATTGAGTATGGCTGCATCGCTACCAGCGGGACCAGGGCCGAAGATTGCTGTAGGAGCACGCTGGTGACCGCCCAGGGGTCCAGGATCATGTGATCGTAGAAGACCAGCAGCCCCGTGAATCCGTGTCTTTCGGCCCGCCGGGTCAGCTCGGTCAGCCACGGACGCAAGCTGTCGGACAGCGGAACCCGCGGAACCGTGGCGGTACCGAAAATCTCGAGCCGGTCGCTCATGCCTGCCTCCCGGGCGGTCAGGCGGTGGGAATCGAGGACTTGCTGGGCAGCTCAAGTGCCCTGCGAGGATCGAACAGCCGGTCGATGAAGCCCTGGCTCCACCGCTTAGTCCTGTCCTCGAGCTGGCCGTACTCGTCCAGGTAACCGCGGTCGGCGGGTTCGAGGGGATCGAGCACATCGGCCGGAACGGCATCGGGATAGAGCAAACTCGCGTGGAACAGGGCGAAGTACACCTCGCGCTGAGCATTGACTTCCTTCGCGTGCAGCGGCAGCTTGGCGAGATCGGCCGCGGGCGTGACGCGGATAGTCTCGACCACGTCGATGAAACGCAGCAGGTTCATGTCCCGCCCGCGGGAGATGCTCAGGTAGCTGGTCGCCTCTTTGTACAGGTGCAGGCAGATGTCAAGCAGCTGATCCAAAGGGCTCAGGGCGAAAGACGGCTCGCCGCAGATCACCGTCGGCCTGGCCCGGTCGAGCACCGCGCCGGTGTCCACATGTCCGGCTGATCGCTTCTGAAAGAGATCGAAACAGAGATCGGTTTCGAACGAAACGACCTCGGGGTCGGAGGTCGGCTTGATGTACGGCAGAGCGTTGTTCATGTGCACCGACCAGAACAGCTGGGTCTTTCGTTCGTGCGGAATAACGCGGCTTCCGTTGGCCGACAGAACGCCCTGCGCGTAGCCGAGCTCCGTGAGCGTCGCGGCCACCGCGTCATGCGACGTTCGCTCGATCAGCACATCCAGGTCGTTCATTCGCCGTATGCCCGCGTCGTCGTAAACGAGCGCGCACAGAGCGGGCCCCTTCCGCACAGCGTGCGGCACGCCCCGCTTATTCAGGGCATAAAGGATCCGTCCATACTCGGCGAAGAGGTTCCGGTTGCGGCGCAGGTTCGCTTCATACGCGGCCGAGTAGATCCACCGATGCGGCAGCACCGGCCTGTCTTCGGGCAGATGGCGGGTCAGGTTGCGGCCGACCATGCTGATCACCTGCTGACGCAACGCCTGGTCGAGGAAATACGGCCAGTCCATCGGTACCCCGGCGGTCATTAAGCCCGCGACCGCGGCCTCGTTGGCTGGACCCCATGCGGGTACGGCGGTTGCCAGCAATAGCTTGGCCTCCGGCCTCATCGGCTGGCCTCCATGCTCAGCGCCTTCCTGACCTCTTCCGGCCAGCGCCGCGGATCCGCACCGTGACGGTGGAGCAGGGCCAGCGCCACGCGCTCATAGCCGAATGCCGTGCAGGCGGAGTGGGCGACGTCGCCCGCGGTGTCGTGGATCGCGAACAGCGCGCCGAACTGATCCTTGTGATAGTTGCCCGACGCGAGCGCTTGATCCAAGCCAGGAGCGACCGACGCGGCCAGCTCGATCTTGAGTTCCTGGTCCAGCTGAAGATTTCGCCGCAGCCGGTTGCCGCTACCGAAGAACGGATCGCTGGCGACGACGCGCACCGTCTCCAGGCCGAGTTCGGCGAGCCAGTCGCGTGCGCTCGCCAGCTGACCGTCGCGCCAGGCCCGGCATTCGTCCGCGCCGCCGAGCCAGACGAATTCCCGCATCCGGAACGACCGCAGACGGCCAGGCTCGGCGCTCTCCTCCTGCCGAAAGCACGTCGCCTCGACGCTCACCCCGGTCGACCCGGCCAGGCGCACGCCGGCGAAGCCCGGATACACGCTGTAGCAAGCGGCTGGCAACAGGACGAGGTCAGACTCGTTCACCTGGCCTGCATCTGACCGGGCGAAGACCCGGCCGAGCAGATGGGGGAAAGATTCGTGGTAGCCAACCATCTCGATAACTGACCGGTCGATTACCGGCGGCGCGCGCAATGACCGCTCCAGCGGCGGATCAGCCAGAGCCGACATGGCTGACCTGAGCCCGTGGATGACCGACTCGAAGTCGTCCGCGGTGAGGTACACGCCCGCCGCCGACGTGCTCACAAGCTGGTCGCCGAGAGTCATGACTCACTTCCAGTCAGTTCCCTCACGCAGCCAACGATGTTAAAGACGCAGGAGAACGTCGCGTGACGCAGCTTGCTTTCTGGAAACTCGAAGTCAAAGGCCGACTCAAGGGCGAGCATGACGTTCACGCTGGCAGCGGACGTCATGCCCATCCGCCACAGGTTTTCGTGTGCGCTGATGCCATCGATCAGCTGGCCCAGTCCAGAATGCTCTTGGAGAATCGCCCGGACCTGCCTCTCCATGCCCACTCCACCTCAATTGTCGCGCGACCGGACATCCGTAACGAGGCTGGACCGCCGATCTTGTACCTCCTGCGAGTCGGCTTCTAGCATGGCCTAATGGCACAAGCCGCTCACATTACTAGTCTTCTCTATAATGAGCCATTGAGCCTATTTCTAGCGATACAGCGTGAGGTGTCGGGACGACGGCCATGGGAGCTTTGCCTGCTGCCCCGCCCGCACACCCCGCAGGTGAGCCTTTTCACCGCGGGTCTGCGGGTGCTGCGGGACAGCGGAGTCACCCAGCTCCCGATCGAGCTTGCCCAGGCGGTCGACGTGAAGTCGTTCGCCCAGACCCTGGCGGCAGCGGGCGGCCCGCAAGCGGCGGGATGGGATCTCGTCCGCCAGTCGATGTCCGCCGTAGAAGTCGAACTCAGGGCCGCTATCGAGCTCGACGCTCCGCCGCTGTCGCGGGCGAGGGCGTACATCGAGGACACTGTCATTCGCGACGAGCGGCGGTGCATGGATGTCCTGACCGCGGCGCTCGGGACGCCGGGCACTGACCAGCCCCTGCCTATTTACCTGGTGCCGTTCGCTCCGTTCCCGCCGGGATCGGCCTTTCTCGTTGACCGGGGCACGGGCGCACTTGAGGCCGCCTACCTGGACTACCGCCGCTACTGCGGTCCGACCATGCTTGAGGGCGTGCTGACCATGCGGTCGTGGCACCTGCTGGCGCGGTCCACGGCGAACGACTCGCTGTCTCATGCGGTCGGCACCGAGCTGACCGGCGGTGGCCAAGCGCGGCGCCGGCTCCGGGCGATCGTGATGAAGCTGCTGATCGGGCTGACGGCCGAGCATCTCGTGCGGCACTACGAGCCAGACTTCCGCGGCACGATTGTCGGGTTCGGCCAGGACCTGCGGTTCCCTCGCCTGCTCACAGCGATCCGCGCGCCGTGGCTGCA
Source organism: uncultured Actinomycetota bacterium (assembly GCA_963769145.1). Lineage (GTDB taxonomy): Bacteria > Actinomycetota > Actinomycetes > Streptosporangiales > Streptosporangiaceae > Chersky-822. The sequence continues at coordinate 1,971,665 of CAVYKS010000003.1, read as the reverse complement.
CTACCTGCAGGGCCGCACGTCGCGGGAGAAAGCCCTTGGCCAGATCAACGAGCGCCTGGCCGCTCAGCCCGCCTCGTGGTTCGTGGAACAGGTGGACGCGTCGAGCCTGGCCGCCGACTTCTATCTGCTCGAATTCCTGGCCGCCCAGGGCGACCAGGACGCGGCCGGCACTCTAGCCGACTGGCAGCCGAGACTGGCCGCCGACTTCGTGCGCCACGTCGATTTCGCGATCGGCGCTGAGCTGGCGCACTACGACGGGATTCCGCTGACGGCCCTGGCTGACGACGTGACCTCTTTCATACGCCTAACCTGCCAGGGCAACAGCCTGCTGGAATGGCCGTCCTTCCGGCGGAACGCCGCTTCGGACGCGTACCGGCTGGCCGAGAAGGCATTCCTGGGCCCCGGCGCGGAGTACGGCGGTGACGCGTGGGCGCCGATCGCGAGGCTGATGGCTCAGCATGCCGACGGCATGATGTCAGACCGGCTCTTCGTCGACCGCTGCTTTACGCTTGAGCACAACAACGGCTGCCTGTTCGACAAGTTCTTCGACACCTGGGATATGCGTTCCACGCTGAACGCGCAGGCGGAGGGTGACCTGGCTACCTTGGTTACCCGGGCCTCGGCGCAGGTGCGCCGATTGTGGGTTAGCCATCGTGACCGCGCGGTACCGTCAAGCGCGGTGGTCTCGCGGGTCGGCGCATTCCACGACTGGCCGTCGCCTGGCAGCGCTGGCTGCGGCAGCAATGCCGAGTTGCCTGAGGTCGGCACCCGGATCTGCGAGGATCCGAGCAAGCCGCTGTTCCGCGGCAAGATCCGCATGCCGCTCCCTCGGGAAGTCCCGCGGCTGGCTTCGGTGCGGGCCGTCGTTCGCACGGGCATAGGCGCGATCACGCTCATACTCGATCCATTGTCGACGCCGCTAGCGGTCGGCTCATTCGTTCAGCTCGCGCGCGGCGAGGTGGAATGGCGAGATCCGGCTACCGGCGGCCCTGGTTCCGGGCCGTTCTACGACGGCACGCGCTTCCACCGCGTCGTTCCCGACCTGTTCCTGCAAGCTGGCGATCGCACCGAGACCGGAAGGGGCGGCCCCGGATTCCGCTACGACGAGGAGTACAACGATCAGACTTTCGACCAGCCGTACCGGGTCGCTATGGTCAACACCGGCGTCGTTACCAACGGCTCGCAGTTCTTCATCACGCTGTCGGAGGCGCCGTACCTTAACGGCCAGTACACGATCATCGGTGACGTGGCTGATGACGGTTCACGGGAGGTGGCCCACCGGCTGTCCCGCGTCGGCCAGCGCTCCGCGCCGGACTTGCGCATCGAGCGAGTCGAGGTAACGGCCCAGTGAGCGGATCTGAGGCGGCAGCGGCGTGCAGGACCGCGGTCGCCCTGGTCGCGCAGGGGCGGCTCGACCCCGCTGACGCGCTCGACCGGGTGTCCCCGGCTCAGTTCGCCGCCGCGGCCCGGCCGCCCGCCGCTGGTCTGGCGGGCCGGGAGGTCCTCGGACGCGGACTCGGCGTCTGTCCGGGCATCGCGTCCGGGATCGCCACGTTCGACGCCGCCGCCGCGATCGAACGTGGCCAGCGGGGCGAATCGGTCGTGTTCATCAGGACCGAAACCCGGCCAGAGGACCTGCCCGCCTTGCTCGCTGCCGCGGCGTTCGTGACCACGCGCGGCGGCCGGACCTCACACGCCGCTGTCGTTGCCCGCGCCGTCGGCCGGCCGTGTGTTGTCGGGCTAGCGGATGCGACCGTGGATCAAGTCCGTCGCGTCCTCGACGTCGGCGGCGTGACGATCGCGGACGGCGACCTGATCACGGTCGATGGCACCGGCGGCGCGGTGGCCCTCGGCCGTGCGGAAACCTCACCCGTCGCCAGCGGGCGACCGCTTGACCCGGCTTTGCGAACATTGCTAGCCGCGGCGGACGCCTGCCCGGGGATGGAGGTGTGGGCCAACGCCGATACAGCCGAAGACGCCGCTGCCGCCCGCCGTGGCGGCGCCACCGGCATCGGCCTGTGCCGCACGGAGCACATGTTCCTTGGCGACCGTCAGCGCTTGCTGGCGGAGATTCTCCTGGGTTCTTACGACAGCACGGCCCAGGAGTCGCTCGGCCAGCTTCACGAGCTCCAGCGCGCGGATTTCATCGCCATCTTGACTGCGATGGACGGGCTCCCGGTCACCGTTCGGCTGCTCGACCCGCCTCGCCACGAGTTCCTGCCCGATCTCACCGAACTATCGGTTCAGGCCGCGATCGCGAGGGCCGGCGGAGTTGTCGATCAGGCCGTTGAGCGTCGGCTCCGGGCCGTGCGGCGGAAGGCGGAGCGCAATCCGATGCTCGGCGTGCGCGGCATCCGCCTGGGCTTGATCCTTCCCTGGCTCTACGAGATGCAGATCACCGCGTTGCTCGAAGCCACGCTGGCCCGCATCGGCGATGGTGGTCACCCCTGCCCGATGCTGCTGGTGCCGATGGTGTCCACGGCCAGCGAAATCCGCCCGGTCCTCGCATTCACCGACTATTTACTCGAAGAGCTTGCGCCGCTGGCCGACCGCGAGGTCTCTTTGCCTGTCGGCGTGATGATCGAAACACCGCGAGCGGCCCTGATCGCCTCCGAACTGGCCGAAGTGGCGAGCTTCTTTTCCTTTGGCACCAACGACCTGACCCAATTGACTTGGGGCCTTTCCAGAGACGACACCGACTCCGCGGTGCTGCGGCCTTACCAGGACCTCGGCCTCATCGACGCCTCACCGTTCGAGCACATTGACCGCTCTGGCGTGGGGCAGCTCATTTCATTGGCGGTGCGGGCCGGGCGGCGGGTGCGGCCAGGAATGCGCATGGGAGTCTGCGGCGAACATGCCGCCGATCCTGACTCAATTCTGACGTTCAACGACTGTAACCTGGACTACGTCTCGTGTTCTGTGCCGGACCTGACGGTGACCCGGTACGCCGTCGGCCACGCGGCTCGGCGGCCAGTGTCCGGCCCGACGGAGGTCAGCTGATGAGGCGATCACGCGGCCACTTCCCTGGTCGGCTCGTCCCTTCCTGGTGGCCAGCGGTCGTGGCGGTCAGCAAGGCTGAGCCTCGCCTCGCCGTGACGGCGGCCATTACCACGGTGATCTGCGCGGCGATGCCAGCCGTGTTCATCATCTTGTCGGGGATGGCGGCCGGCCTGCTCGCGCACCACGCCGGAGCCGGCACCTCGGGTCGGCTCGCGGGCGTGGTAACGGCGCTCGCGGCGGCGCTGGCGCTGTCACAGATCGTCGGCGTGGCGCGAGAAGGCGTTATCGAAGCGCTGGCCCGGCAGATGGACATCGTGCTGCGCCGCCGTCTCATCGAGGCGGTAGCCCGCCCGGCCGGCGTAGGCCATCTGGAAGATCCCGCCATTGCGCGCACGATCGCGGTCGCGCAAGGACTTGCCAACCGGCTCGGCGGCCCGGCGGGAGGGTTGCTCGGCGTGACCGGCCGGGCCCAGGTGCTGCTCGCCGGCACGTTTTGCGCGGTGTTGCTCGGCTGGGTCGAGCCGATACTCGCGATCGTGCTCGCGCCCGTGATCCTGATCGTGGGGTGGTGGCTGCGACGCGAGTACCTGAGGCTGGTCGAGCAGCTGCATCTGGATCCTGGCATGCTGCGTCGCACCCAGTACCTGCGCGACGTTCTTGTATCGCCAGGTGCGGAGAAGGAGGTGCACGTTTTCGGCCTTGGCCGGTGGTTCGCCGGCCTGCATCACGAAGAGTGGCTGCGGGTGGCATCGGCTGCCTGGCGTGACCGGCGCGTCTCCTGGTGGACCATCGTCGCGGGCACCGTCATCTTCGGAGCCGGGCAAGCGGCGTCGTTCGCCGTCCTGGCCGCGGGCTGGCGAGCCGGCGCGGTCACGATCAGCGGCCTCGTTATCGGCGTGCAGGGCAGCATCGGCCTGCTCCAGTTCGCCGCGGTCACCGAGTGGGACCGGCTTGCCCACATCGGGTGGGATTCCGTCGACGCTCTGATCGACATCGAGGACACAGTGCGGGCGCAGGCCTTGCCGCCGGGCGCCGACCCGGGAACCTCGCCCGTTCGCGAGATCGAGTTCCGCCACGTGAGCTTTCGCTACCCCGACGGTACCCATGCGCTGCGTGACGTCAGCCTGACGATCAAAGCAGGCGGCTCGGTCGCTCTCGTAGGTCGCAATGGTGCGGGTAAGAGCACCCTGCTCAAGCTGCTGCTGCGTAACTACGAGCCGACCGCGGGGCAGATCCTGGTAGACGGCGTACCGCTCGCCGACCTAGACCCAGTGCGGTGGCGCGCCCAGGTAGCGACGCTGGCGCAAGACTTCGTCCGGCTGCCGCTCAACGTCCGCGAGAATGTCACCGGCCCGGGTCCCGCGCCGCTCGACCCGTCGGCACTGGCCGAGGTCGCCGCGCAAGCCGATCTGGAAGCGGTGGTCGCGGACGTGCCCGGGGGCTGGGAGACAGTCCTTTCCCGCCAGATAAGGGGCGGCACTGACATATCCGGAGGCCAGTGGCAGAAGGTGGCGCTGGCTCGCGCGTTGTACGCGCTGCGGGCCGGCGCGCGGGTCCTGGCGCTGGACGAGCCGACCGCGAGCATGGACATCGAGGCTGAGCGTGAGGTCTATGACGCGGTCATCACCGCGACCGCGAACCGGACCCTCGTCCTGGTGTCGCACCGGTTCGCGACCGTCCGCAGGGTGGACCGCATTTTCGTGCTTGAGGGCGGCAGCGTAGTCGAATCCGGTGATCATGAAAGCCTGATGGGCCAGCGGGGCCTCTACGCGCGGATGTTCGACGCTCAGGCGGCGATCGTCCGATGAGCGGCCAGGCCGTGGCTGCCCGCCCGTCCCTCGCCGGGTTGCCGGCCCAGGTGCGCCGGTCGCTTGGCGCGCACGCGCTGACGGCCCGGCTGGTGCTGCGGGCTTCCTTTCACGCCAGCGCGGGCCTGGCTACCCTCATGGTCACGGTGGCGGTCATCGAGGCGATCTTGCCGGTGGGACTGGCCTGGACGGTCCGCCAGCTAGTGGATGGCCTGACCGCTCACGCCGGCGGGCAGGTGCGGGCCGCGATCATCGCCATGGGGCTGATCGGTGCCAGCCAGGTCGGGACGCAGTGGGTCGCCATGAACGGGCAGACGGAACTGGAAGAGCGAACCGACCACTGGCTTGAGCAGGAGCTGATGTCCGAGGTGCTCGCCGTGCCCGATCTATCCGCGGTCGAGTCACCGGAGTTCCAGGATCAGCTGTTCCTGGTGACGAGCCGAAACCGGCACCTGGTCGGCTCGATCAGCACGATCATCGAGGCGCTGGCCATGGTGGTCAGGTTCGTCGCGGCAGCGGTGCTGCTGGCTTTCATCGCTCCTGCGCTGGTTCCGCTCCCGGCGCTCGTGGTCATCCCGGTTATCGCGTCGCTGCGGATGGAGCGCGAGATCACCCGGACGCTCGATGACATATCGCCGTTCATGCGCACAGCCCGGATGCTGTTCTTCGCGGGCACCGACCCCCGGTCGGCCAGCGAAGTCCGGCAGTACAACATGACGTCGGGAATCGCGGACCGTCAGGATGAGATGCTGCGCGTCGCCGACCGCCGGCAGCGGCTTGGCCGGGTCCGCATGGTCGCGATCATGGCCGTCGGCTGGGGCTTGTTCGCACTCGGTGCGCTGGTGCTGCTCTGGGCATCCGGCCATAGCTCGAGCCTCCGAAACGGCGGGATAGTCTTCCTGCTTGCTGTGCTGGCCATGCAACTGGTCGGTCAGGCCAATCAGGCGGCCGGAACGCTGAGCCAGTTCAGCCGCCTGACCACCAGCCTCGCGCGTTTCTCGTGGCTGCGGGACTTCGCCGAGTCCGCGAGGTCGCGCTTCGGCGGTACCCGCCAGGCGCCGCCCGTACTGCGGCGGGGGATCGAGCTGCGGCACGTAAGCTTCCGGCACGGCGCGGACGGCCCGCTCGTGCTTGACGACCTGAATCTCTTCCTGCCCGCCGGTTCTGTCGTAGCGCTTGCCGGTCACAACGGGGCTGGCAAGACGACTTTGGTCAAACTGCTGATGGGGCTGTACCAGCCGACATCGGGCCAGATCCTGCTCGACGGCGTTCCGCTCGCCGACTTCGATCATGAAAGTGTCCGGTCTTTGGTAGCTGCCGGTTTCCAGGACTTCTGCCGTTTTGAGCTGGTCGCGGGCGACAGCGTCGGTGCCGGGGACCTCCCGCGGCGGCCCGATCGAGCCGCGGTAGCGGCAGCGCTGAGCAGGGCGGGCTCAGCCGACGTAATCGGCAAGCTGAAGGACGGCCTGGAAACGCCGTTGGGTCGGTCGATGGCCGGCGGGGCGCTGCCGTCCGAGGGTCAATGGCAAAAGCTCGCGCTCGGCCGCACCATGATGCGACGGTTGCCCATCGTGCGCGTGCTCGACGAACCGACCGCCAGCCTGGATGCCGAGAGCGAAGCCGCGTTGTTCGACAGTTACCTCAGGCTCGGCGCGGAGGCGGGGGCCAGCGTCGGCTGCATAACCGTGCTGGTGTCGCATCGCTTCGCTACGGTCCGCGCGGCCGACTTGATCGTGACTCTCCGCGACGGGCGTATCGTCGAAACAGGCACGCACACCGAACTGATGGCCGCCGGCGGCTGGTACGCCGGCGTCTGCGCGACGCAGGCTGCGGGCTACCAGTAAGCCAGGACGGCGGTGTCGCTGGCGGGTGTTGCCATTGTGACAAGAAGGCGACCTTATGGTTAAATGTACGGTTGCCCATCACTGTGCGGATCGGTAACATGGTCATATGGACGAAACTGTAACCACACCTGCTGAATCCCAGAATGCCGATGGCGAACTCGACGAATTCGCGTTCAGCCCAATGGAGACCGACGAGGACAAGTCCGAGGTCATGCCGCTGCTCGGCATGAACGCTTGCCGGTAGGCGCAGGTAACTGGCCGACCCTCGGGGTCGGTTTGGGGTACCGGCCGCAGTTGCACGATGACATCGTGCGCTATCAAGATCAGATTGACTGGCTTGAGCTTCTCGCCGATAGTTTCTTCCCGCTCTCGCCTGCCCGACGCGAGTTCTTGGCGGAACTCAGTGAGAAGTTCGTGTGCGTTCCGCACTGCACGGAACTTTCTGTCGGCTCTGAACCTTCTGGCTCCGGGGCGCCAGTCGATGGAGGATTGGTCGCGCAGCTAGCCGAACTGGCCGATATTGTCGACGCACCCTGGATTTCTGACCATTTCTGTTTCACCACGGCGGGCGGGGTCCGCCTCGGTCATCTCGCCCCCGTGCAATGGACGAGCGCCAACGCGGCGTTGATGGCCAGGAACGCGGCTGCGGTCAGCCGGGACGTGGGACGGCCTTTCCTGCTGGAAAATATCGCCTACACGTTCGTCGTGCCTGGTGAGCTGAGCGAGGCGCAGTTCATCACCTCCGTGCTCGAGGAGTCCGGCTGCTACCTGCTGCTCGATGTGGCGAACGTCTTCGCGAACGCCACGAACCTCGGCTTCGACCCGGCCGAGCGGCTAGCCGAGTTTCCGCTGCACCGCCTCCGGCAGATGCATATAGCCGGCGGGAGGTGGGAAGACGGAGTGCTGGCCGACTCGCACGACGCCCAGGTGGCTGACGGCGTCTGGGAACTCATGCGGCTGGTCGCTCGTCGCACCACGATCCCGGCGGTGCTGCTGGAACGAGACGCATCGTTTCCTGAGGACTTCGGCGAGATCCTCAGTGATCTTGAGCTTGCTCGGGCGGCGGTCGCAAGCGAGCCGGGGTGAGCGGACCTGAAAACAGTTCGAGCGTCCACGCCCTGCTCGCCCGGGTGCTGACCGAGCCTGAGCTGCTGGCCGCGCTCGAACGCCGTGATTTCGCGGCGCTGCGCCGCGATCTGGCCGCTGACCCAGCTGCGCTCGAGGCGCTCGCGGCGATCGACACCGACGCCGTCAGGTTCTACCGTCGCCGGCTTGCGCGCAAGCGGCTGGAGATGATGGAAAACATCTTCCTGGCCTCGTTGCCCGCGGCCAGGGACGCCTGCGGTGCGGACGCGCTCGCGGCTGACTTCTGGCGCTGGTATCAGCCTCCGGACACCGTGCCCGCCCACGAAGTCCTCGCCGTGCTCGCGGCGGAGTGGACGCGGTTCGCCACGGATCTGGCGGGACGGTGCCAGCTTGACTGGCTCGGCGAGCTGAGCCGGTACGAGCTGATGCGATGGAGAGCCGGGCTGGCCCAGGCGCCCCCCTCGGCGTCAGCATCGCCGCCCGGTCGGCGAGATTACGACGAGGGCGGGAACCTCGTGCTGGCGCCGGGAGCCGAGGCGGATTCTTTCGCCATAGACGTGCCGTTGCTGCTGCGCACCGCCTTGGCGCGGAGTCCGGTCGCCTCGCGCCGGACGATGCGGCTGATCATGTGGTGCGCTCCCGCTGACGGCGTCAAGACCGCCGAGATCGGAGCGGCGATTCTTCGGGCGGTGCGGGCTTGCGACGGCAGCCGGACGATCGATCAGATTGCGGCCGTGGCGGGGGCCGGGCAGCAAGGCGCCCAGCCCCGAATCGCCGCGACGTTGCGTGAACTCGTGCGGGCGGGGGCGCTGCGGATGTCAGCGGGCGCCGATGTCGCGGCGGAACAACAGCACCCCGCTGGTGTGCAGCTCTCGGACGGCTCCTAGGAATCTGGCCATCCGGTCCCGTTCGACTCCCAAGGCGGCCGCGTGCCCGAGTAGCGATCGGGAACCATCCGCCGCTTCCAGCAAAGAGCGGATGCCCGGACCGATCGGCGACATGGTGCCCAGCAGGTTCGGGGGCTTGTGGAAGAGCAGCACCTGTCGCGACGGCGCGGGCGGATCGATCGCGAGCCCAGTTGACCGGCCCGCCGCCACGGACTGCAGGTGTGCTAGGGCGTCGACGTCAAACTCAGCGATGCGCAGCCAGCTCGACGCCACCGGGAACAGCTTGTCAAGCTGCGCGTCCTCGGCCGGCAGCACCCGAACTCGTCGCACCGGCACGGCGAAGGCGGCGATCCCAGCCTGGCTCTCCACATCAACCCGCGACCACAAGGCGAGATGCTCGGCGACCGCGAGCTGTGCCAGTGCCCGCTGGGCGCTATCCGAGCCGCACAGCGCCGCCCGCAGTTCGGGCTGGGCCGCGTCCGCGACGGCGTACGCCGCGGTGAGGGCATTCGGCGACGTCTTCATCGCTGCTCGGTGACGCTGAAATACTGGCCGCCCGCAGATCTGAACCAGGGCCGGGCACTTCGCGGCCAGCAGGGCTTGCGCCGCGGAGACCATCGCTGGTTCACGATCGCCGGCGCGCCGGGTCGCCCGCGCGGCTACGACCTGATCGAACACGTTTTCGTACCAGGCCACGACCTCGGCTTCGTCCGGCAGGCTCGTGGTCACCTCGTGAGCGGCTGGTCTCTCGCGCGACAGCACCGACCCGATAGCCGTCGTGAGTGCGTCCCCGTCATGCGGATCGACGATCTCCACCGCTCGCAGCAGCGGGTCGTCCGGGCGGCCCGGCAATGTCTTGCGCACCATCTGCGCGGAGAGCAGCAACGGGCGGCCGCACGCCAGTACCTCGACCGGAGGCACCGGCCGATGCTGAGTTACCCCGAAGTCGCGTTCGAGGAATGCCACCGCGTGGCACGCGCGAATGAACGACGGGATTCGCCATGGCGCGAGCATGGGCATGGTCACAGTGACATCCGTCAGGCCAGCCGCGCGAGCCTCAGCTATCACCGCGTTCCAGCCGCGACCGCCTCCGACCAGCGCGAGGCCTACCCGGTGACCGGCCGCTCGCGCACCTGCGGTGGCCCGGATCAGGTCGATCGTGCCTTTTGTGACACCCAGCTTGCCGTACGCGCCGATCAGCATGGTGCCAGCCGGCACGTCTCGCGTCGCGAGCATGGCCGCCGAGCCGTGCTCGGAGAGCAGCCGCGCGGTCGCGGCGAGATCAAGTACCGGGCCGACGGCCGCGAAGTCGGCCGGCAAGGACAGGCCGGGGTAGGTGAAGACCTTGCTGTCAGGCAAGCCCATGCCATCGGCGGGCAGGGCTGAGCCGAGTATCCCAGCCGACGCTCGGATCGCCTCCCGGTAGGCTGGGCCGAGTTCTGGCTGAGCGGCGAGTTCGAACGCGTCGCTGCCGGCGTGGCGCACGAGGTACGGCCGGTCCGTCCACGTCGCGACGAGACAGGTCGCCATTAGGTAGGGCTCCAGGTACCAGCCGATGAGCAGGTCGCAGTCGTGCTGGCGCACCACCTCGACCGCGACGGAAACCAGCCGTGTGATCGTCGGCTTGCCCCGGGGTATGTAGTACAGGTCGTCGTCGTGGTGCGGCTGGGTGAAACTGACCCGTACCGTTCCGCCACCCGGATAGTCCGCCTCAAGACGCTCAAGGTCACCGGGCAAGAACCGTTGCCTGTGTTCAGGCTCGGTTTCGTCGGCGTTCGTGACGACGAATACGTTGTGGCCCGCGCGGGCCAGCATATGGCTTGACCAGTAGGTTTGAGCGCTGACGCCACCCTCGATCGGGGGATACTTGCCAACGACGCAGATCTTCACGCGATGCGCGTCGCAGGGATTGCGTCGCAATCTCTGCCGCGAATCGCGCCGAAGTCCAGCATCTGGTCGATCGCTCGCCGGACGGCGGGCAGGCCGACATCAGCCCCGAAGCCAGTGCGGCATTTCTCGGCGACGATAGTCTCCAGTTCGGTGCGCGTACGGCCGCTAGCGCAAGCCCACGCGATGGCGGCAGCCGTCGGCACTTGGTGATAGCGGTAGCTGGCGCCCAGCCCCCACGCATCGGGGGTGCGCGTCGGCATCCAGTTCGCTGATCTGTGCAACGTATCGTCTGGCCCGTCCCACACCGGAAGTACCGGCACCGCGAACGCGCTCGGATTCGGCGCCCACGCCGCCAGCGCTGCTTGCGCCAGCAGTGCCTGAGCCGTATCCCCGCGGCGCGACGCCACCTCAGGTACGGGTTCGACGACCGTTTCCGGTACGTGCAAGGTGCGCAAAGTCGCCAGCTCACGCTCGCTGGACAGGACGAGATTCAGCCGACGCCACACCCATTTGAACTTGTCGTCCGGATAGATAGATCCGCGCGATGTGCACCACGCGTCGATGCCGAAATCCAGGTATCCGTGTGACCGGCGTATGGCGCCGATTTCGTCGCCGTCCTCGACGAGTCCCAGCAGGTCCTCTTGCGCGTTGTTCCCGTATATGACTGATCGCATCACCGATATGCGCATCAGCTCGGCTCGCTGAGCCGCGATCTGGTCACTGAAATCAGTCAGCTCCGCTGATGGCTTGAGTACCAGCGCGGCCGCGGTGAACTGGGAGAGTAGTCGCACCGCTAGCGCGATGCGGTAAATACGATTGGCTTCCCAGGCGGCACGGAAGTCCGCGCAAGCGCCGATGGCCTCGGCGAACTCGTCCAGCGTGAATACCTCGATGTCCGCGCGCACCGACCCGTGGCGCCGAAGGGCGCCGTCCTGCTTCGCCAGTTCCTTGTCGCTGCCGCTCCGCACCAGCACGATGACGTCGAGGTCTGAGGTCGGAGTGCCGAAGCCCGCCAATAGACTGCCTGTCGCGTAGGCCGAATTGACATACGGCTTCCGCAGCATCGCCATTTCGCTGAGCGCGCCCAGTTCGCGCTGGAGATCGAACATGCCACCTCGCACGTTGTGGCCCCGTATCCGCCAAGCTGCCGTCGGCGTCTCCGCCAGCGAAACCTTACTTCATAATATAGTAATAATAGGAGATATTGGCTAGCCGGATGCCAGGACTGTGCCACATACGCCACGTTATGACCGAGATGCCGCGTACTACGACGCGACGAGGGGCGGCGACGCGCGCGCCGACGCGGCGGCGGCCGCGATTCGCGCGGCTCTAGGCCATGCCGACGTCCATGATGTGGTCGACGTGGCCTGCGGAACGGGCATCGTCACCATGCGGGTGGCTAGGCAGGGATACCGGGTCGTCGGCGTTGACTGTTCGCCCGCGATGCTGTCGATCGCGGGCACCAGGCTACCCGGGCGGCTGGCGCGGGGCGATGCGACAAGCCTGCCGCTGGCGGCCGGGTCAGTCGACGGTGTGACGATGGTGTGGCTGCTGCACCTGTTGACCATGGACGATTCGGCGCGGGCCATCGCTGAGGCCGCCCGAGTGCTGCGACCCGGCGGCGTGCTGGCGACGACCGTCGACAAAAACGACTCCGCTTACCACGACAGGGACGACGCCGCGGTGCGGGCGAGCCGGGTGAGGGCATGCTCGGTCGGCCCGGAGCCCGACAGCGCCGATCGGCTCATTGACATTGGCAAGTCCTTGCGGCTGTCGTACCTGGCCGACGCCAGCTTCGTCGGCGTTGGCCAGGGACTCAGCCCGCGGGCCTGGCGCGGGCGGCTGGAACGGGCGACCGGTCACGTGGCCTGGGCCAGGACCACGAGCAGCGAGAACATGGCGGCCTTGTACACCGATCTCGACCGCCTTCCCGATCAGGACCGCGTGCGCCCCGACCCTACATACAGGGTCCTGATACTGCGCAAGAGTCCGTGATCACGCGCCCGACCATGATCACGGTCGGCGGCTTAGTAGCCAGGGATTTTCATCGAGCAGGGTGCGGACGATCTGGCCGGCGTCTTCCGCCTGACTGGCCGTGAGCCCGGTGAACGCGATCCGGATGCCGGGTCGCCCGGAGAGGAAATCACTCCCCGTTCCGACCAGGATCCCGCGCTCGGCCAGCAGCGCCGCCGCTCGTTGCTCGGTGACGGATTCGCCCAAAGGAATGAGCACGCTCGGGCCATCACCCGGGTGGACAAGACGGTCGGCGAGATCACCGGAGGCGGCGAAAAAGGCGTTCCTCGCGTCTTGGACAGGCCGCACGAACGCGGCGATCAGCCGCTCTCGCCCGGTTCGGCCGAAAAACCTCGCCCACGCGCGCTGCCAGGCCGTCGGCGGGCCGAGCCTGGCCAGAGCGCTCGCGGCCGCCTCTGGCGGGTCGATTACCCAGCCAAGGCGCGCACCACCGCCCACCAGTTTGCTGAGCGATCCCACGCGAACGCACCCGGGTGGGGCCGTGAAGTCGGCGTACCAGGCGTAGGTTTCGTTGACGACCATAAAGCCGTCACGCTCGGCCGCGATGTCACGAAGCCGCATGGCGAGCCGCGCTTCGATGCTCGCTCCATCGGGATTGCGGGCGGGGGACGTCACCCAGATCGTCCCGCCTGCCCTGTGGCCGAGCGCCGCGAGATCGGGCCAGGCCGCGCATCTCACCGGGATACCCAACGACTGAAAGAGCGCGGGGATCTGGGCGAACGTCGGCTTCTCTATGAGCAATCCGGAGCTGAGCGCCCCCAGGGCCACCGTCACGTTCCGGACGCCGGATGTGACGACGATGCGGCGCGGGTCCACCCTCAGCAGCTCGCCGAGAGCCGTCAGCAGCTCCGGTTCTCCCCGCGACCCGGGCCCATGCCAGGCATTGGCCGTCAGCATAGCCTCCTGGACACAGGCTGCCCAGAGCGGTTCCAGGCCAGCTGGCCACTTTGGCGACACTCCGGTCAGGTCGTACATCATCGCCCGAGTGCGACCGCCGCGTCGGTGAGATTCGCGCTGACTTTGTAGTAGACCGTCGGGAGAAACAGCTCGCCCGCTGCTTCGACGAGATCGCCGCTCGGGGTTCGAACACACTGGATCGAGCTGTTGGCGGAGAGCTCAGATCTGCCAACGACCGTTGGCCGCGGGTGAAGGCTGGCATCCGCGGATGACGAAGCAGTCAGGCCTCCTAGCCGCGCCGCGAGTCGGACGGGTACCAGTCGCACGCACGTCCAAGGGCTGGCCTTTGGCAACGTGGACCGGCCGCGCCTCCGGATCACCCGCACTTTCAGATCGGCCCGGTAGTAACGCGATGCGGTCATCGCCGCGACCGCGCCCCGTCGCAGGGAGTGGCGGCGGCCGAGCCGGTAAGCATGGCGGACAGTGACCTTCCGCCTCAGAACGTCGTCTTGAGCCCAGATGGGCGGTAACGGCTCGCTGCTGTCGCGGAAGGCGGCCGCCTTAGCGCGGTCCGATGCCTCTGGACTGAGGTCACCGATCTCGTGGACCCGGTCAAGCATCCTGGTGAAGAATCCCTGCAATCCCGCGCTGCTGATTCCCGCGCGTATCGGAGTCCAGTCGAGCGTCGGATCATCGAGCGCGAGCATGAGGTCGTTGAGATCCTTCGCGGTGATGAACTGATCCCCGGCGGCGTTGGCTACTCCCATCACGAGGTTCTGCGCCCGATCGGCCAAGTGCCAGCCAGGCTGGTCAAGCGGCATTCGCACCTGGAGCAGACCGCAATGCCGCACCGAGTAACCGCCGAAATGGACGTCTACGGATACCTTGACGCCATTCACTAGACGACCCAGCCGAACTTGTCCGTAGAGTCGGCCATTCTCCCGATCGCGTTTGAACCAGGGGAGTTCTTGCTCGTCGTAGTCGAAACCGCGCCGTCTCAGCCATCCGGCGAGCGCCCAGGCGGCTCGTTCAGAATCAACGTAGACGTCCCAGTCGCCAATCTCCCGTATCGCCTGGTCTGGGTAGTACTGCCGCGCGGCCAGCCCCTTGATGCCGACAACGGCGATATCGAGTTCGCGACCCGCGCGGTCTAGCTGCTCAATCACCATCGGCACAAGCTGAAGGCGGCCCGATATGAAACGGACGCTTTGCGACAGAGCCGATCTCACCGCGCTTGCGTTCTCCGTCGGAATTTCGGCTAGCTTGCGGTCGGCTAGAGTCCGAACCTTATGGCGGCGGAAGAAGTCCGCGGCTTGCTGGGCTTCGGTTTGTTCTAGAGCTCTGATGGCATCATCGCGCGGAACACGGCTCGATAGAGTCCCCAGTGAAAGTAGCTCTACGCCGACCTGCACTCTTGGCGTTCCTGTGGCTAGCTTAACTTTCGCTAACATGCTGGTCCTGTCAAGAGCGCGGATCACCGGGCGGGATCCCATCAGCCTAGCTAACGCTCAGCGGATCCGGCTGCGCCGATGGGGCGCAGGGGCGCGGTTGCCGTTCGCCTGAACTGTCCGATTAGGATCGCGAGGGTGAGCGTTGAGGAGCATCCTCCTGGTAAGGCACCTGCTAGCAGCGTCAGGACCGGCTGATGGCGGAGGGCTCCGCGGCCGTGGGCTTCCGCTCGCAACGCGGGCCCACGCTCGTCTCGATCATGCTCTCGATGAGCCTGGTCGCCATCGACTCGACGATCATCGCCACCGCCGTGCCCTCCGTTGTCGCCGATCTTGGCGGCTTCGGGCAGTTCCCATGGCTGTTCTCGGTGTACCTGCTCGCGCAGGCCGTCTCGGTTCCGATCTACGGCAAGCTCGCCGATATTTTCGGCCGCAAGCCCGTCATGCTGTTCGGCATTGGCCTGTTTCTGAGCGGGTCGATATTGTGCAGTGCCGCCTGGTCGATGCTGGCGCTCATTATCTTCCGGGCGCTGCAAGGACTGGGCGCGGGTGCCATACAGCCGATGAGCATGACGATCGCCGGGGACATCTACACGCTGGAGGAGCGCGGTCGCGTCCAGGGCTACCTCGCCAGTGTCTGGGGCCTTTCCGCGGTTGTCGGCCCGACGCTCGGCGGCGTCTTCTCCGAGTACCTCACCTGGCGCTGGATTTTCTTCGTCAACATCCCGCTATGCGTCATCGCGGCCTTGGCGTTGATCCGCAATTTCCGCGAGAAGGTCAGCCGCAAACCGCACCGGATCGACTACGCCGGTTCCGCGCTCCTCGCGCTGGGATGCGCCATGCTCATCCTCGGCCTGCTTGAGGGCGGCCAGGCGTGGCCCTGGATCTCGGCGCCCGGCATCGGCGTCCTGCTCGCTGGCGTCGCGTTCGTGGCCTTGTTCGTGGTAGTCCAGCGCCGGGCGGCTGAGCCGGTCCTGCCCTCGTGGCTGCTGCGCCGCCGCGTCCTGATCTCCGCCAACCTGACGGCGATGGGCGTCGGCGCGGTACTCATCGGGCTGACGTCGTACATCCCGACGTTCGCGCAGCGCGTGCTGGGTACCACGCCGCTCGTGGCCGGCTTCGCGCTCGCGGCGCTCACCGTCGGCTGGCCGATCACCTCCAGCCAGTCAAGCAGGCTATACCTCCGGGCCGGGTTCCGGCCGACGGCGCTGATCGGCAGCGCGGTGGCCATAGCCGGCACCGCGCTCACGGTTCTGCTCGGCGCTAGGTCAAGCGTGCTGTTCGTCGCGGTCTCCTGCTTCGTCGTCGGCGCCGGGCTCGGATGGGTCGCCGCACCCGTTCTCATCGCCGCCCAGAACACCGTCGGCTGGGACGAGCGCGGCGTGGTCACCGCGGCCAACATGTTCAGCCGGTCGATCGGCAGTTCCCTGGGCGTCGCCCTATTCGGAGCGATCGCCAACGCCTCGTTCAGCTCCGCTTCGCCCTCGGTCCCGGCGCTCGCACAGGCGGCGCACCACGTGTTCATCGGCGCGACAGCCGTCGCTGTCCTGATGGGTCTCGCGACGGCCTTGATGCCGCGCCGGGCGCGCCAGCAAGATGCGGTCGCCGTTAGTTCTGGCGTAACGGAGCATCCGTCCGGGTGCACCCCGATACGCTCGCCCGGTGGCTAAGTTGAACAAGGCGCAGCGGGCGGCGACGGCTCGAAAGAGGTTGCCATGATCGATATCGGCGAGCTAAAGGCGCCCAAGGCGATGCGGCCGGTCGTCGAGGAGGTAGTGGCCATCACCGACGCGGGTGTGCCTGGCTGTCCTCGATGAGGAATACGCGGATCTTGCCCGGCGCGCGGTCGCGAAGCTGGCGCGCAAGCGCCCGTCGCCGCTAGTCGGCGGACGCCGAACCACCTGGGCGGCTGGGATCGTGTACGCACTGGGCCAGACCAACTTCCTGATCGATCCCGAGAGTGAGCCTTATGCGAGCGCCGACCAGCTCAGTGAGGCGTTCGGCCTGGCCAAGAGCACGATGGGCAGCAAGGCCAAACAGGTCCGCGACCTGCTGGGGATCAGCCCCTTCTCGCCGGATGAACTCATCAACCTTATTGACCACTTCATCTTGCAGCGCCCGCTGGCCGACGGCCGCACAGTGGTTGAGGTCTTCACCGCCGAGCACCCTGAGCTCACCGAAAGCGATCGCGAGCTGCTGCTCGGGTGGCGCGAGGTGGTAGAAGGGGTCTTCGAGATCCGTGAGCAGGCGGGAGACGCGATCATCGCCTTCAACCTCGTTGACGAGCTGACCTACCGGGTCCGCGCCAACACCGGGCCCCGCGCCTTTACACCGTTGCGGCCAGGTGTGTTCATGACCTCGCGGATCGTACCCGTCGGCGATGACTGGATGCTCAGCGGCATTCAGCAGCTGTTTCATGCCTCAGCACGCGCCGAGTTGCTCAAGCTGGCCGCGGAACTGGCCTGACCGCCTTCCACGTCAGTTAGCGGCGTTCGCCGAGTGCGCCGTTCGCTAGCTTGGCTAGTTCGGCCGTCACGGATTGGGTGTCGCCCGCACCGATCCTTCTATATATGCTCTGCGCCTCTTGGAGCCCAGCGAGTGCGGCCGCGCTCTCACCGGCGTGCAGCCGGCACAGCGCCAAGCCTTGGAGGCTTCGCGCTTCCTCGACCGGAATCCCGATGGCGCGAGAGGCCTCTAGCGCCCGCAAGTGGCACTCGCTCGCGGCGTCTGTATTTCCGACTGCCAGTTGCAGGCTTCCTAGCTGGTTAAGAGTCTCTGCTTCGCCATGACGATTGTTGACGCTCGTGTACAGTTCCATAGCCTCGCGCAAGATCTTGCTGGCTTCCTCGTGCTCGCCGCTGGCACCGAGCGCGGTCCCCAGATCGTTGAGCGCATCCGCCCGGCCGATGCGGCTGCCGATGTTCTGGAAAATGTCGAGCCCTTCTAGGGTTATCCGAATGGACTTCTGGTATTTGCCCATCCGCCGCAGAATGACTCCAATTCTTAGCAGCGTGTCGGCCTCGCCATACGGGCCGCCGATCGACTGGATGATCTTCAACGCCGCTTCCGACAGGCCTAGCGCACCCTCATAGTCGCCGGTCTGTTCGCAGACGGCGCCGATCTGCACCAGTGCTGTCGCTTCACCGCGTCGGTCGTCGATGCTTTGATAGAGCGAGAGAGCGCCCTCAAGCAGCGATCTGGCTTCCGCGAACTTCCCGGTGAGGCGCTTGGCGCTGCCTAGATCTGTCATGGCGTCGGCCTTACGGCGTTCATCAGGAAATTCTCGGTAGATTGACAACGCCTTCTCGAAGGTGACTATGGCTGCGTCGTACTCGGCCGTCTCCCGGTGCACCTTGCCGAGTATCCGCAATGCGTCTGCCTGCCCCAGCGGGTCTCCGCTTCTTTGGTAGAGGCGTCGTGCTTCTTCGAGAACCTCGGTTGCCGAATGAAAGTCCCCGACGAGCCACCGCACCGTTCCTATGTTGACGAGAACATCGGCTTCATCAAGAACCTCGCCCATCGCGTGATACAACGCGCGCGCCTCGTCAAGCGCCTGGTCCGCTCCGGCGCTATCGCCGGTCAGGTATTTGACCCAGCCCAGATTGGCAGTTGAGTTCGCATGCCCAAGCCGGTCTCCGGAACGTTCGGCCGCCAGACAAGCGGCGCCGTGCACGTATATCGCTCGATCCCAGAGCCCCGCGTGAGCGAGATACGCACTTAACGCGCCGGAGAGACGAATAAGGCGCGGGCCATCTCCGTGGGCCGCGGCGTAGTCCGCGCAGGCGAGGAGGTTGGAGCGCTCGGTATCTAGCCAGGCCAATGCGCTGCTGTAGTCGGTGAGCTTAGGAGCCGCCGGAACGAAGCGCAGGTCGTGGCCGAAAAGCCGGTCCACGGCGCGAGCACGCCCTGGTTGCATCAGCCCAGTCCAGGAGCCGCCCACCCGTGCGGGCGCCCGGCTGAAATGCCAAGCAGCCGTCGTGGCAGCGCTCACGTAGTAGTCGAGCAGTCGCCCGATCGCCAGGTCTCGATCCTGTGAGGCGTCGATTGACGCGAGCGCGGTGGCCCGCTCCCTGATGAGATCGTGCATGCGATAGCGTCCGCTGGCGGGCTCGATGACCAGGTGGTGATCGAACAATTCGTTAAGACCGCGGCGTGCCGCGGCCGGACTGGTGTCGTCGAGTGCGGCAGCGGCGTGTGCCGCGATGTCGGTGCCAGGATTGAGGCCAAGACGGCGGAACAACTGCTGCTGCCGACCGGTCAGGTCCTGGTAGGACAGGTCGAAGGCAGCAGCGACGGACAGGTTTTCCGCCCGCATCAACTCAAGCCGGTCGCGAGCTGCGGCAAGGTCGTCCGCTAGGCCGGCGAGGGTCCAGGCCGGGTGATGGTGCAATTGGCGCGCCATCATGCCGATCGCCAGCGGGAGGTAGCCGCACAGTCGGGCAACCTTTCTGGCTGCTGGATCACCGGCATCGAGATCAGCCCGGCCAGCCACGCGAATTAGCATCGCAACCGCGTCATCAGGGAGGAACGTTTTCAGGCAGATCGACGTGACGCAATCCAGCGCGCTCAGGTGACGTCGGCTAGTAACCAGCACAAGACATGTCGACCCTCCAGGCAGCAATGGCCGCACCTGCTCGTGCCCGGCGGCATCGTCGAGAAGCAGAAGTATCCGCCGCCCGGACAGATGGGCCCGCCACAACGCGCTGCGTTCTTCGAGCCCGGCCGGGATTTTCTGGGCAGCTACGCCAGTGGCAAGAAGGAGACTTACCAGCGCGTCCGCTGGGTCGAGCGGCCGCTGCCCCGCCGCATGGGCGCGAAGCGGCAGAAAGATCTGGCCATCAGGAAAACGAGAGGCCAGCATGTGGGCAGCGTGCACGGCGAACGCGCTCTTGCCAACGCCAGCCATGCCGTCGATCGCGTGGATTCCCACGACCCCGCCGTCTGCCGTTACCGCATGCATGAGCTGCGCCAAGTCGGACTCACGACCGGTAAATTGCCGCAGGTCATGAGGCAGCCGGGGGGTCGGGTCCGCGATCAGGTGCTCGTGAGCCTGGGGTGCCTTGGAGGCGGGAGCTACATCCGCTAAGAGACCGCGAGCCGCGGACTCGAATTCGGACCTGTCCGGGCCGGACAGCTTCAGGGCATCGGCCAGCAGCCGGGCGGTCACCTTGCGGGCAGTGTGATTGACTCCGCGCTCAAGATCGCTGATGGCCCGCGGGCTGACGGTGGCTGCGTCCGCCAGCTCCTCCTGAGTCATCTGCGCCTGTGTTCGCAAAGACCGAAGCAGCTCACCGAAACTCTTGTCATGCAGATCCGCCACCATTGGTACCTTCCGCCCCGGCTGGCACTCTCGCGAATTGCCACTGGCGCCGGCCTTTGCTCACTTGGTCGATGCCCGGTAGAGTCTCTGTGAAAACATGTGAAGTCACGTAACACCAGGTGAACACTTGGTTGACCACACTTAACCTCATCGAAAAGGTGTGGCAAGGTTTCGGCTATTCCTGCTGCAGAGGAGAGTCAACGGGGACATACTTCTGCCTGTGCTGATTGTGGAGGCATCGTGGCGACAGCGAGCGACCAGCCGGCTCCCGATGCGGTCAGGCTCGCCAAGCGGCTGCGTGACCTGCGAGAACGCGCACTGGTTCGGCTCACGCAGAACGAGCTGGGTGAGGCACTCAGTGATGCCGCAGGCACCCTCAGTCCGGCGAGCATCTCAATGTGGGAGAACGCGACCGTTGGGCGCCTCCCGCCCGTTCAGCGGCTGGAAGCCTATGCGAGGCTGTTCAGCACGCCTCGCTCGTTCGAGGGTGGAGTGCATATGCTTGCCCTTGGCGACCTGACCGCGCAGGAGCAGGAGAGCTTCGAGGAGCTCAAGGGTGAGCTGCTCGACCTGCGTGACAGGGCTGTGCGGCGCGCCGATTCCGGTACAGTGGCGCAGGCCCAGGCCATGTGGCATTTTCCTGATAGATCGCAGATCACGCTGGCCTGCTATCGCTTGCCGCCGGATCGGCGTCCGCCGAGCGCCGACCCGGCGAACCTGGATTATCTCCGATATTCGGGCCTCGCCGATCTAGATTCTTTGATCGAAATCTACGGCGCTGTTAAGTCCTATAACCCTGCGTCACGAGTCGTGATCACAGCCGCGCAGGACCTGGGTCAACCCGATGTCTCAAATCACCTCGTGCTCATCGGGGGCGCGGCCTGGCATGTAGCGACCCGGTGGTTCACTCGTATCTTCCCCATGCCAATCGAATCGAGTGATCCCGGTGCTCGCAGGGCCGTGGTGGTGCACCGTCCTGAGAGTGAAGACCTTGAATTCAAATATAATCTTGCCGATGACGACGAGCTTATCGAGGACGTTGGGTTTTTCGCCCGCGGCGAGAATCCGTCGGCCCCGAAGCGAACGCTTACGATCTTGGGCGGAATCACGACGCGTGGCGTGCTCGGCGCGGCACGATGTTTCACCGACCCTGAGATGCGGGAACGCAACGAGCAGTACCTGTTGCCACGGTTCCCGGATGGCTCCACGTATTGCGTCGTGATGCGGGTGCCAGTGGTCAACACGGCTCCGCTCACGCCGGACTTGTCGAAGCCTGAGAACCGACTGTTCGAGTGGTACGACTCCGGTACCGCAGGCCAATAAAGGACAGCATTGTATCCCGAAAGCAGCGCTCTGGCTGAGTCGTTTCATATCGAGTCACATGCGGCTCTCCTGCAACGAAACGCGTTCGCGGAGTCGTCGCTCCGTCCGCTAGATGCCATCGTCGTCCCGACGATCAGACCTGGATCGCTGCGGCCTGCGATTGACCTCGCGCAAGAGGTCGGATGCGTGCTTGTCGTACTCTGCACGACGGAGGCACAAGCTAGGCAAGTTCTCGGCGCTGAACCCGTCGGAAATATCTTTGTCACCTATGTGCCGCCGGCCATCGGGGATAGTCAGCTCAACTTCCTGACCTCAGTGCACCCGGATACAGAGATTGAACCTTCGTGCCATGTCGATATCGCTAGAAAACGAAACATCGGCCTGCTGCTGGCACGCATTTCCGGATGGCGCACGATCATGTATCTCGATGATGATATAAGGAATTTGTCCGCTTCCGTCGTGGCGAATGCCGCCGCGCTGATTGGGTACTTCCGTGCCGTTGGATTTGAAATCGACCATTACCCCGATAGCTCTGTAGTTTGCCATGCGCATCGACTAGCTGGTGCCAAGCAAAGCGTCTTTCCTGGCGGCAGCGCGTTGCTTGTCGACGTATTCCTCAGCGACTCGTTGTTTCCATATATTTACAATGAAGATTGGCTTTTCTTGTTCGAGGCGGTTCAGGGTCGCTCTCTCGCTGTCGCCGGTAAACTTGCTCAACTGGACTATCTCCCTTTCGCTCATTCGAAGCGGGCGGCGTCCGAGGAGTTCGGCGACCTCATAGCCGAAGGGTTGTACCGGCTTATACACCAGGGAGCGAGCCTGACCGACGCGACGCTGGACTACTGGCGTGCCGCCCTAAGACGCCGCGGTCAGTTGATCGACGACATCGCGACACGACTGCTTCTCCTGGATGGAAACCAGCCTGTCGTCGGATCGGCGTTGATGTCACTCGCGGCCGCACGCAAGCGCCTCGATGCCATAACGGCGCTGGCGTGCGTCTCATTCATCCGCGCGTGGCGCTCTGATCTGAGCGACTGGCGAAACCGGTTGCCCAGCCTTCCGGTGCTCGGCGACGTCCGCGACGCGGCCAAGTTCCTTAACCTTCCGTCCGTTTGATGCCAAGGTGACTCGATGACACAGCACTCGATGACGCGGCACAGTGCGGTCAAGATAGATCCGTCCGCCCAGATCAGCCGCACGGCCGCTATCGGAAACCCGTTCCGTCCGCTGCTGGACGGCCGACACAAGCGAGTTATCCGCGAAACAGCGATCGGGCCTCGGGTCTGGGTCGGCGAGTTCGTTACCGTCGGCCAGGGTGCGAGGATCGACGCCGATTCGATAATCGAAGACTTCGCCTCTATCCAATCCGATGCCGAGATCGGATCGCGGGTCCTAGTATCGGGCCGCTCCTGGGTCGGTCTCGGCGCCAAGGTCGGTGACGACTGCGTGATCAAGGCTCACATTGGCGACAACAGCCAGATAGGAGCGCACTGCCGAATCGCAGGCGATCTGATCCACCGTCAGCTTGACCCGTCTATCCCCTGGGACGACCCAGCCGCGGACGAACCGGCTCCGATCGTCAAAGACGGCGCGTTCATCGGCTGGCGCGCGATCGTCGTCGGCGGCGTCAACATCGGCGAAGGCGCCTACGTCTGCGCGGGCGCTGTGATCACGAAAGACGTCCCGGCCGGGTACATCGCCTGCGACCGAAATCAGATCATGCATCCAAGTGCCTGGCCCGGCGCATTGGGTAAAACCCCGTTCTTCCGGACCATGTGATCTACGGCTGTTGTGCGAGCACGTCGGCGACCGGGCGGCGCGCGCTGATGCGGGCTGGGATGGCGGTGAGCACGGCGACGGCTAGCAGCGTTCCGGCGACGATCACGACAAGGCCAAGGACGGGCAGGATCGTGGCCGGCTGCGGGCCGGTTCTGGGGCCGTCGTAGATGGCGAGCCCGCCCGGGATGCCGAGCAGCGCTCCGGCCAGGGCCGGGAGTAGCTGGGCGACGGACAATCCGGCGGTGATCTGATCGGGGGTAGCTCCGAGGGCGCGGGTCAGAGCGGCCACGTGCCGGGTGTCGAGTGCTGTGGTCCAGGCGATGAAGACGGTGTTAACGGCGGTCAGGATGATGAGCATGACCGAGATGATCGTCGTCGCCTGAGCCACTCTGGCACCGACGAAGTTGCCCGCCGTCGCGTGCCAGATCAATACGGCTACGAGTCCGCTCGCGGTGATGGCGACGCTGAACACACTCAGCAGCAGTCGGCGCGGTCGGCGAACGGCAATCCGGATGCCGATCAGCAATGATACTGGCAGGTGCGCTGAGAGCCTGATCACCGCTTCCCGGCGGCGTGGTGTCCGGGCGGAGTTTTCGAGTGCTGCGACCGTGCTCTGGTGCGCGGCGCGAATGGCCGGCCCGAAGGTTGCCAAGGTCGCCACCGCAAGAGCCAGCGCGACCACCAGGACGACCGTGGCGGCGGTGAGCGACGGGGCGTTCGCCGCGCCGAGGAGGCCCGCACCAGGCCCGTCAATCAATGGTGCCGTCAGCCACCCGGCGACGAGGCCCGCGACGGCGGCAAACAGCCCGACGAGCACGTGCTCGAACAGGAGCACGACGGCTACCAGCCTCGGCGAGCCTCCGACTGCCTTCAGCAAGCCGACCCGGCGGGTTTGCTCGGCCATCCGGCCGCCCACGAGCACCACCACGCTCGCGATCGCCAGCAGCGCCAGCAGCCAGCTTCCGGCGACGAGGACCTGCTGCACCTTCGCGATCACCTGCGCGTCCCCGGCGCGGATGTCCTGCCAGGAATATAGGTACGGCGCCGCCGGTGAGGCGTTGGCGTCGTAGCGGTCGGTGAACGCGACTGCCCGGGCCGGATCGCTGATCTTCAGGTTCAGGAAGTAAGCGAGCGGCGTAGATACCGCCGCGCCCGCGATGTGCCTGGCATCGGCTTCGGTCGCCCAGACCAAACCGGGATTGTAGGCGCTGACTCGCCCGGCCAGGAAGCAGCCGAGGTAGGAGCACGCGTCCGGATAGCCGGGAATCGCGGCGGTGACGGCGGTACCAACGACTTCGAAGGAATCCCCGCCAAGGCTCAGCCGATCACCAACTCCAAGTCCGAGGGCGTCGGCATACGCTGCCTCGATGACCACGCCTCCGGGGCGGACCCAGGTGCCCCGCGATATTTTCGGCCGGTCGACGGATGGGAGTACGGCGGGCCGCCCTTCGATCTCGGCGCTCCCCGTGGTGTGCCCCTTGCGTAGCAGCGTCCAGGTCACGGGGAAGGGCCCGCTGTATGCGGCGACGCCCGGGGCGTGCTCAAGCCGCACCAGCGCGGCCGTGTCGGCCTGACCAGGACCGCTCGCACCGCCTGGGTGGGCCGATGCGGCCGGACCAGTGCCGTTGCCGTTGTCCGGAAACAGCGTCGCCACGACGTCCGGGCCGCTCGTCGCCGCCCGGGTCCTCGCGTACGGGCTGTTTGTCGTGCCCTGGAGCGCGAGCCCGAGCGCTAGCGTCGCCGCTGCCGTCGCGATCGCCAGCAGCAGGAGTATCGCCTGGACTGGCCGGTGCCGGATGTCCTTGATCGCGAGCCGGCTGACGAGCAGGGCCTTGCCCATTGATCAGCCCCCAAGCCCGGCGAGGTCGGCGAGGTTCCCCCTGGTGCCGCCAGTCAGCCTGGTTTCGTCGATAAAGGCTCCGTCGCGCATCGAGATCATCCGGTCGGCGGTGGCCGCGATCCTGGAGTCGTGAGTGACAACGATCAGCGTCTGCCCGGCCGCGTGCAGGCTATCGAAGAGGCGGAGCACCTCAAGGGTGGCCGCGCTGTCGAGGTTGCCGGTCGGCTCGTCGGCCAGGACCACCGCGGGTTCGTTGGCCAGCGCCCGGGCGATGGCGACCCGCTGGCGCTGGCCCCCGGACAGCGCGGCGGGCAAGAACGAGGCGCGGTCCGCCAGCCCGACCCGATCAAGCAAGTCCGTGGCTACCTGCCGGGCCGCGCGCGGCGAGCGCCCGGCCAGCAGCGCGGGCAACTCCACGTTTTCCACCGCGGTCAGCTCGTCCATCAGGTGAAAGGCCTGGAAGACGAAGCCGACCACCCCGCACCGCATCCGGGCCAAGGCCCGTTCGCTGAGCCGGTCGATGCGTCGCCCGGCCAGCCAGATCTCCCCGGCCGTGGGCCGGTCCAGCCCGCCCAGCAGATGCAGCAGCGTCGACTTCCCGCACCCGCTCGGGCCCATCACCGCCAGCGTCTCGCCCGCCGCGACGTCGAGATCCACATCGTCGACCGCGCGGACCAGTCCCGCGTCCCGGCCGTACTGCCTGCGCAGCCCGCGGGCGCGCAGCACCCAGGCTCCATCCACGTCGTTCATGATCGATCCTTCCGGCCGGTCCAGTTCCGTTCGCACGCCTCCAGCCAGCGCAGGTCCGCCTGAAGCCGGAGCACGATGCCCTCGATCAGCAGCGCCGCGTCCGAGTCGTCCGGCTCTGCCATCGCCGCGCGCTGGGCATCCCGCAGCCGGCGCAGCAGTTCCCGGCGTTGGGAGTCGATGATCGCGACGGGGTCGGCGAGCCTGGCCGCCGCGGCGGCGATCACCTTGAGATGAAACTCCGCCAGGCCAGGGCCAGGCCAGCTCACGTCCGCGATCCAGTCGCTGACCCGCTGCTGGCCGGCCGCGGTGAGCGCGTGCACCTTGCGGTCAGGGCGGTCCGGCAAGCCGGCCGCGCGCTCGCAGCTCACCAGACCGGCCTTCTCCAGCCGCGCCAGCGTGACGTAGATCTGCCCGGCATTCATCGCGTCCCCGGCTGGCCCGAGTGCTTGCTGTAGTCGCGCCCGGAGCTGATAGCCATGCGCCGGTTCCTTGGCCAGCATCGCCAGCACTACTTCCTGCTGCACGGGCTCTCGCCTCCCCGCTCTCGCCCGTCGTCCTACCCTAACGGCTAGCTATATAACTAGCCGTTATCCTAGAAACTGTCAAGCTCGCCCCGGCCCGCGAGCAACCGTCGGAGGCGGTCGCTGAGGTCAGGCATTGGACTCCCGAACCCATCGCATTGGCCAAAGTGACGCGCGCGATGAATCCCCGAATTCATCGCGGTGTTAGCTCGGATGACCGCGATGGATCCCCGAATTCATACCCGTTTTCCCGGCTGGATGTGGCAATCCATCGCGGGGCCAGCGTGCGTGAACCGGCTGGATGTGGCAATCCATCGCGGGGCCAGCGTGCGTGAACCGGCTGGATGTGGCAATCCATCGCGGGGCCAGCGTGCGTGAACCGGCTGGATGTGGCAATCCATCGGTTACCTTGGTGACGGGCCCGCCGGAGGCCGAAAACCCGCGAGAAACACGCTGACGCTGGCTAGATCCCTCGCGATCGGAGTGCTTGGCTAGACCCACGACAGAAGGGAAGTCTGACGATGGGCCAACTGCAGGTGGAGGCCGAAAGCATCGCGCGGGCTGCACCCGAGGCGATCTGGGAACTCATTTCCGACGCGAACCGCTACCCGCAATGGGGCCCATGGAGCGCGGCGGGTTACCAGCGCGAGGGCGACACCTCCCCGCGGGGACCCGGCGCGGTCCAGTGGTTGCGGTCAGCTCGCCGCGCCTACGGGCGCTATGTAACCTCGATCGAGCAAATCCTCGAGGCCGAGGAGGGACGCCGGCTCGTCTACACCGTGATCGGCGGCATCCCGGTACGCAACTACCGAGCCGAAGTCACGCTCACCCCGACTGCTGACGGCACCCGCATCCGGTGGGCCGCCACCTGGGATACGACCCTCCAGGGCCGGATCGTGCACCGCGGCCTCAGCAAGTTCTATCCCGAGATGATGGCGGACCTGGTAGCCGCCGCCGAAAAACAGCCCGAACCCTAAACCCAGCCGTCGGCACCGTAACCCGCCTCTCCGAACCGCAGCGTGGGCCCCTTGCTGTCGTCGGGCTTGAGGGGCGGCCGCAGCGTGGGCCCCTTGCTGTCGTTATGGCGACGTCGTGGGCCCCTTGCTGTCGTTGGGTTAGGGGGTCGGGCTTACGTGCAGCAGATCTTGCTCGGCCAGGAGCTTGTCCAGCCTGGCCTGGTCGATGCGGCTGACCAGATCGTGTTCTTCGTGCCGGTCCCTGATGACCTTGGCCATGGTGAATGCCGAGGTGACCGTGTACAGGAGCCCGAGCGCCAAGAACGCGCGGACCCATCGGGAGTCGTGCAGGTAGCCGATGCCGATGATGGTGGCGGCCAGCGAGATTGCGAATGAGGCTATCGCCTGTCCGTAGAAGGCGGTGGTGGTGCGGGGTCGCAATGGGCTGCTCATGTCGTCGATTCTCGCCGGGCCTGGCGACGCGCACTTGAGTTGCGCTACTCATTCCGAGCTGAGCAGGTCACCTCAAAACAGGCCCGCGCGCAGCGTCGTCACCCGGTTGACCGCCTCATTGAACGCGGCCGGATCTAGCTGGCCGTTGGACAGGGCCGTGGCCAGCGCCGACGTGGCGGCCTCGGCCTGGGTGATGTCGCGGGCCGAGCACAAGATGACGTCCATGCCGGCCCCGGCCGCCGTCACCGCCTTCTGCCCGGTGCTGCCGAACGCGTTGAGCGCGCCAGCTTCCAGCGCGTCAGTGATGGTTACGCCGGTGAAGCCGTTGCGGCCGCGCAGTTCCTGCCCGATGATCGTCGGCGACAGGCCGGCAGGTTGGGGTCCAGGGCTGGGTAGATCGCCCATGACACCATCACGAGTTTGACTCCGGCGGCGATGGCAGCCGGGTAGGGCACCTCGTCGATGGTGTGCAGCTTGGCAAGGGACACCGTCAGGGTCACCGGCCCGTTGTCAGTGTTCTGGCTCTTGGTCGCCGAGCCCAGGCCGGGGAAGTGCTTGGCGGTGGCGGCCACGCCGGTGGCTTGCTGGGCGGTGACAAACGCCTGGCCGCAGGCCAAGGCCACGTTCGGGTTGCTACTGTACGAGCGCTGGAACTGGTCGATGAAGTTCCCGCTCTTGTAGAACACGTCCAGGACCGGGGCCAGGTTGAGGTTCATGCCCACGCTGGCGAGGTTCTGCCCGGCGCCGGTGCCGGCTGTCGAGGCTTCGCCAGCCGGATTCGAGGATTCTCCGATCTGCTTTTCCGACAGCGTCGGCTGGCCGGACAGCCGCCTTACCTCGCCGCCCTCTTGATCGGTCATCAGCAGCAGCGGAACCTGAATCGGGCTCTGCGCCTGCGCCTGCCGAAGCTGGGTGATCACGCCAGCGATCTGGGAGTCGCTGGAGATGTTCTCGCCGAAGAAGATCACCCCGGCTGTGTTTCCCGCTGTGATGTCGCTGAACAGGCTGGCTGGCGGCGTCAGGCCGGGGTAGGAGGAGATCACCCGTTGCCCGGCTAGCTGCATGTTGGTCAACGCTGACGCCATCGTCGGCCGCGTCAGCGTGCGCGCCCTGGCCAGCCCCGTGACGCTGGCCAGGCCCGGCGCCGCGATCAGGGCAAGAGCCGCCCGGCGGGTGAGTAGTCCCTCGTGCATGCGGCCACCGGTCGCGGGCTCTGCCATAGTGAACTCCCTCGTGATCTGCTCGCGGCCTGGCCCGGTCGCTGCTCACTTTCCACTATGAGGTCCTGCGGGCGTCCGGGCCAGGCCAGCGGTCAGTCGAGGTCGGCGAAGAACTCGCGCAGGTCACCGACCACCAGATCCGGGCCGGTGGTGTCGGCGAAGTGACCGCCCCGCTCGAACTGTCGACTGGCGAGCAGACCGACTGGCGAGCAGGCCGCGAGCTAGCAGCTAGCGACGCGGGAAGCTGCCGCGGACCGGCTGGTATCCGCCGAACGTCGTCTCGAGCACGCCCTCACCGCCGGTGAGCGCGGGCAACCGCGACCGCAGGCCGTGCACCTGCGCCGACGGCAGCCTCGCCGCGATCACCGAGATGTCCTGGTGCGGCAACGGCGTGTCCACCCGCGCGCCCACGCCGGCGAGCACCGACAGCACGGTGCCGAGCCTGCTGACGGGAAGCTCCAGCCGGACCTGGGTCATCGGCTCGCAGACGACGGTGCCAGCCTCCTTCAGCGCGTCGATCAGTACGAGCGGCGTCAGCTTGCGGAAGTCGGCGGCGGTCGTCCGGGGCGTGGGCAGCACCTTCTTGCTCGGCCCGTCGCCGATGTAGTAGTCGCACTTGTTCATCGTCACGACGCAGTCGGTGACCTGCCAGCCATACAGGCCCGTGCCGAATGTCTGCCGGATGTACCGCGTCATCGCGTCGATGAAGTGCTCGGCGGTCTTGTAGATGTAGAGCGGCATCGTCCGCGGGTCGATGTCGAGCCGGAACTCGACGCCGGAATCGAGCGGGCCAGGTTCGAGGCGCAGCCCGACGGTCGCGGAGTAAGGATGGGTGTCGGCCTGCAGCACCTCAAGGGCGCTGGCGCGGCCCGCCGGCCGCTCAACGTAGATCATCGTCGTCTCCCGGAACGTGACCGCGAGACCGTAGTCATCGGCGAGCGTGGAACCGATGACCTCTTTCTGCACCTCGCCGTAGAGCGACAGGTACATTTCCTGCCGCTCGTCATCCTGGCGAACGTTGATCAGCGGGTCCTGCTCGGCTATCTGGCCGAGCGCGACCCGCAGTCGCTGCTTGTCGCCGGAGTGCCGCGGGACGATCACCGACTCGAGCGTCGGGGGCGGGAACTGGGCGCGCGTCCCGCCGCGGGCCAGGTCCCCGACCCGGTCGCCGATGCGTGCCTCGGCGAGGCCCCACAGCTTGCCGATCTGGCCCGCCGTGACCGACGGCCTCCGGACGGCCGACCCGCGCTCGAACACCGCGACGCTGGTCACCTTCGCGTCCAGGTCAGCGCCGAACGTCAGCCGATCGCGAGTCCGCACGGTCCCGGAGAACATCCGGACGTAGGCGATCTTCTCCGCGTTATTTCCGCGCTCAATCTTGAATATGCTGCCTGATACGGGCCCGTCGGCGTCGCCGGCAGCGGCCGGGAGCAGGTCGGTGATGCCCGCGATCAGCGAGTCGATGCCAGCGCCGGTGATCGCCGAGCCGAAGAACACGGGGTGGACCTGCCCGCGCTTGGTCTGGGCGGCCAGCTCGGCGCGCAGCCGCGAGGCCGAAACGCCCGCCTCGGCATCCACGTACGCGGCCAGCATCCCTTCGCTGTGTTCGGCCAGGATCTCGATGACGCGGGCGTCGCCGGTCGCGGCGGCGACGCTGGCACCGGAGGTGCCGACAGCGCCCGCGCTGGTCATCGGCACGACGGCGAGCCTGAGCCGCCGGGTGATCTCGGCCACCACGTCGTCGGTGCGCGCTCCCGGACGGTCGATCTTGTTCACGAACAGCAGCGCCGGGATGCGCAGCCGCCGCAGCGAGCGCATGAGGATCTGAGTCTGCGGCTGCACGCCTTCGACGGCCGAAATTACCAGCACGGCACCGTCGAGCACGCTCAGCACCCGGTCAACTTCGGCGATGAAGTCCGGATGGCCGGGCGTGTCGATCAGGTTGACGGTGACATCGCCGGTCCGGCCGATCGGGAACGACGCCACCGCTGACTTGATCGTGATTCCGCGCCGACGCTCCAGCGTCAGCGAGTCAGTCAGCGTCGTACCAGCGTCAACACTTCCAAGCTGGTCAATCACACCGGCGGTGTACAGCAGCCGCTCGGTAAGCGTCGTCTTACCGGCGTCTACATGCGCCAGGATCCCCAAGTTGAGCGTTCTTCGCGACACGCGGTCATACCCTTCGAATAGGTCACAAAGGCCATCTCGTTGGACATGAACGCCTGGCGCATCTACCCTCCTTGGTCATTCGCGGACGCTACCCAGACTGTAGTCGGCCCGGCGGGACCTAGCCAACTGGAAAAGGGTCCCGTCCAGGCCGAGGAGCGCGCACTTGAACGTGTCAAGGCAGCCGCAAGCGCGACCTTGCCTCGATCTCTTGCAGCCACTCGTCCATGTGCGGGCAGGAACTCCGGATGGATTCCAGACCAGCGTCCGCGATGACGAGAGGACCATGTACCGTCTTCGTGTACTGAGAGTAGGCGTTCATGATCCGTTTCGACGGGGCGGTATCAACTCGCTCGTTGACCAGTTCCGGACCTGACTCCGCCTGAACGATCCGCTCCAACTCAAGTGCGGGACCGCTGTCCCCCATGACCTGGCCAAGCCGACTGCAGTCGGCGAGCACCCATGCTTCGATTTCGTGCAGTACGAGGTTCGGAAGGAAGCGCTTGTCGTCAATGGCCTTGACGAGCGCTGCCTCGACGTGCCGGACACGATCATAAGGTGATCCGTTCGGGCGATCGGCCATTCCCGGCGCCTCGGGTGGGAACGCATAGTAGTCGAACATCGTGGTCAGCACCGTTGTCGAACGGTCCTGCCGCAGCCGCCGCAACTCGCGTTCCAGTTTCGGCCAACTGGAGATCCCGCCCTTGAAGGCTGGACCGCCAGCCGGGCGCTTCGTCGTGAAGATAGACCAGCTGACCCGGACGTTAAGAGCAGAAAAATGCGGTCCTATCACGTCTCGCGCGATAATCTCCTCTGTCTGGCCTTCGCAGAGGATGTGCAAGTGACGCACTGTCAGCTGCGCTCGGGCACGGGCCGGCCGCCAAGCATGTTCTTCTCCCATAGTTCGCCAAGCGAGTATTCCGCAAGCCACTC
This sequence comes from uncultured Actinomycetota bacterium, assembly GCA_963769145.1. Classification (GTDB taxonomy): domain Bacteria; phylum Actinomycetota; class Actinomycetes; order Streptosporangiales; family Streptosporangiaceae; genus Chersky-822. Next base: position 1,939,510 of record CAVYKS010000003.1, on the reverse strand, counting down.
GCCTAGCTGACCGGGGTCTGGCCGTTCGAAGACGGAAGATCCTTCCTGCCGTTCCACGACGATGAGATCGTCTAGCTCGAATTGGTTCATTAGTGTGACCGACTGCGTGGCCAGCAGGACCTGGCTTTCCCGGCTTGCCGTCCGCAGCATCTCGGCCAGCTGCACGATTGCAAACGGGTGGAGCCCGAGTTCTGGCTCGTCCAGGATGATGAGGCCCGGTAGCTCTGCCTGGCCTAGCAGCACGGTCAGGCAGATGAACCGCAGCGTTCCGTCAGATAGTGCATCAGCAGGAAGAACCGTGTCGCTTCCCTCCTGCTGCCACCGCAGTCCCACTCTGTCGGCGTTGAGTTCTGGCTCCAGCACGAAATCCCGGAAGAACGGCGCAACATGCTTAACCGCCCGGACGATCCGCTGGTAGCGCTCGCGATCACCCTGCCGCAGGCGCAGCATCACTGCCGCGAGGTTTCCCGCGTCCGGATGCAACGCTCGGTTATCGGATATGTAGCCGTGCTGCTTTACCGGGGCAACGCGGCTGGTGTCATGGAAGTGAAACACGCGACAGCCACGCAGCGTCTCCACGAGCGGTGCCGCTCCCGGGACCCACAGCGGCTCTGACGCTGTCAGCCCGGTTTCCTGGTGCCCCCGGCCGAGCGATGTGATAACACGTGTATTGCGCACCCAGATGGTCTCATCGTTGAAGATGAGCGCATCCCCCGCCGCCGCGATCAGCTCGGCCGTGTATTCCCCCGCATCAGACTCCACTCTCAGGCGGATGAGCCGAGGGACTGCCTTGTCAATACTCAGTAGGGCATTCGCGCCGCCAGACAGGCCTACGAACAGCCCCAACTCGCTATCGACGATCCGACCTAGCAAGCTCAAGGCTCTGATGAAATTGCTCTTGCCCGCGCCATTCGCGCCGACCAGCACGTTAACGCCGTTCAGAATTAGCGTCACCGAATGGATCGACGTGAAACCCTCCACGACGACTGATTTCAGCCGCTGGTGCCTCATGCGATCAGGGTAGCGGCCGGCATGGAGGGACGAGCCTCAGGCGACAGCGCCGACTCTAGCTTTCTCAGCCGGTTCCGAGGTCGAGGCGCAGGCCAAGCTCGGTCCGGCAGTACTGACCAAGGTGGCTCTGGTGGGGAAGTGGGTGGATTGAGAAGATAGCACCGTATGACGGCGCGGTGAGGGAGGCGTTGATGACGGCGGTCGATGACCCGGCCAAGATCGACAAGGAGGCGCTGCGCCGCAGGTACCGGCAGGAGCGGGACAAGCGGCTCCGGCCGGACGGAAACGATCAGTATCTCCGTCTGACCGGCGAGCTTGCGCACTACGTCGATGACCCGTATACGCCGCGGGTCCAGCGAGCGCCGAAGACAGATCACCGGACCGTGGTGTGCGTTGGCGGTGGGTTCGCCGGCCTGCTGGTCGGCGCCCGGCTCCGGGAGGTCGGCCTTGATGTGCGGGTCATCGACAAGGGCGGCGACTTCGGCGGCACCTGGTACTGGAACCGCTATCCCGGCGCACAGTGCGACACCGCCGCGATGGTGTACGTCCCGCTGCTCGAAGAGACCGGGCACATGCCGACAGAGAAGTACGTGCACGGTCCCGAGATCCTGGCCCAGTGCCGACGGATCGGTACCCAGTTCGGCCTGTACGACGACGCGCTGTTCCACACCGAGGTCACGGCGCTGACCTGGGACGAGGCAGGTGGTTGCTGGATCATCGAGACCGACCGAAAGGACCGGCTGACCGCCCAGTTCGTGACGGTGGGCATCGGCCCGCTGAGCGTGCCGAAGCTGCCGGGCATTCCTGGGCTCGGCTCGTTCCTCGGACACTCGTTCCACACCTCGCGGTGGGACTACGCCTACACCGGCGGCGACCCCGATGGCGCGCCGATGGACAACCTGGCCGACAAGCGGGTGGGCATCATCGGCACCGGGGCGACCTCGGTCCAGTGCGTGCCGCACCTAGCGCGAGCCTGCCGAGAGCTTTACGTGTTCCAGCGCACTCCATCGTCGGTCGATGTGCGCGACAACCGGCCGATCGACCCGGAGTGGTTCGCCCAGATCGCGACGCCGGGCTGGCAGCAGCGCTGGCTGGAGAACTTCACGGCCAACCAGGCCGCCGGCCAGGCCGACGAAGACCTGGTGATGGATGGCTGGACCGAGATCTCCCGGCGAGTGCGCGCGAGGATCGGGATGCTTCCGTTGGAGGACCGCGGCATCGAGGCGATGCTCGCCGCCTACGAAGACTCCGACTTCGAGAAGATGGAAGAGATCCGGGCCCGCGCTGACGCCGTCGTAGCCGACCCCGACACCGCCGGCAAGCTCAAGGCCTGGTACCGCCAGCTCTGCAAGCGGCCCTGCTTCCACGACGAGTACCTGCAGGCTTACAACAACCCGAGCACGCACCTGGTGGACACCGACGGCAAGGGCGTGGAGCGGATCACCCCGGCGGGCGTAGTGGTTGCCGGGCGCGAATACCCGCTCGACTGCATCATCTACGCCTCGGGATTCGAGGTCGGCACGGCTTACTCCCGGCGGGCCGGGTTCGAAGTGACCGGGCGCGACGGCCGCATGCTGTCACAGCACTGGGCCGACGGGATGCGTTCGCTGCACGGCATTCATAGCCGCGGTTTCCCGAATCTCTTCTTCGTGCAGCCCACGCAGGGCGCGAACCTGATCTCCAACGTGCCGCACAACTTCGTCGACTCCGCCAAGACCATCACGCTGACCGTCAAGCACGCGCTCGACAAAGGGTTCGCTGAGGTCGAGCCGGGCGGCGACGCCGAGGATGCCTGGGTCAAGCTGCTGCTGACCGGGCCCGGTAGCATGATCGGCGGATCGGATTGCACGCCGGGCTACTACAACAACGAGGGTCATGATCCCGGCCTGTTCCTCGGCCACGGTTACCCGTACGGCCCCAACGCTTACTTCTCCTACATCGATAACTGGCGCGCCGCTGGCGCCTTCGAGGGTCTCGAGTTCCGTTAATTCATTTGAGTTTGCCTCGGCCTTGCTGGCTACGTTGTGTCGGTGGCTGAACTTCATGGTGCGTGCGATGAGCGGTTCGACGCCGTCTACTGGGCACTGGCGGAATCGCTGGACAAGGACGATGTCGGTGCGTCGGCCGCGGTGTTTCTGGACGGGGAGCCGGTGGTCGACCTCTGGGGCGGGCACGTGGATGCGGCACGCACCCTCCCGTGGGAACGCGACACGATCACGTGCGTCTGGTCGGTCACGAAGACGATGATGGCGCTGTGCGCGCTGATCCTGGCCGTCCGTTACGGCATGGGCTACGGCATCTTCGACCGCCTCGTCGGCTGGGGCGGCTGGGGCGGCTCGCTGGTGATGGTCGACCTGGACGCCCGAATGGCAGTCTCGTACGTGATGAACCAGATGCTCGACCACAGCGCAGGCAGCTACCGAGGCCTCGGCATCGTCATAGCCGCCCACGAAGGCCTGCGCCTGCACTAACCGCCAGGCAAGAGTCACTTCCGCCCGCCGAACCGGCCTGCTGGCCAGCTACTGGATAACAGCGTGGGCCCCAAGCTGTCGCTATGGCAGCATCGTGGGCCCCTAGCTGCGTGCGGGCGGCGGAACCAGTCCCCAGGGCGGCGGTTATTAAGGTGGATAAGTGGGAGCAACCGGGTCACTTGAGATCGAGATGTTGTCCTCGGTGGTCGCCGATGACGCTGGACTAATGACAGCGCTTGCCAACTTGATCAACGATGTCTATGCGGTCGCTGAAGAAGGACTGTGGGTCGAAGGCGCGGCCCGGACGACCGTCGAGCGGGTCACGACGTTGGTGCGGGCAGGGGAGATGGCCGCGGCTCGCATGGATGGGCAGATCGTTGGATGCGTGCGCATCCAGATCCTCGCCGCCGGCATTGGCGAGTTCGGCATGCTCGCGGTCGTGCCGAGCCTGCGCGGCACCGGCGTGGGACGAAACCTGGTGCGCTTCGCCGAGGATGCCGTCGCGGCGACGCACTGTGACACTATGCAGCTTGAAGTGCTGGTTCCGCGCGGATGGTCACACCCGTCGAAGGTATTCCTCACCGGCTGGTACGCGCGCATCGGCTACCAGCAGGTGGGCATCGGCACAATCGAGGAGTCCTACCCCGAGCTCGCGTCGCTCCTGGCCACCCCCTGCGACTATGTCATCTACCAAAAGCGCCTTAAGACAACAATTTCAAATCACGATGATATTTTGAAATTGGCATCCAGCCATTCAGGCATGCCAGAACGACTCGTTTATGTGCCACCGCGCACGCCAGGCTCGGGAGGAACGACCGTGACCAATACTCAGTGGGCCGATATCTCTGAGTGGCAGCGCCCCGTCGACGACGCCTACCCGTGGCAGTTCCTCACCATCCGGTCCAACGACGGCGAGCACCGCGACGCGAACTTCGCCGCCAACCGGGCGTGGGCCGACAAGGCGGTCGCCGACGGGCGGATCTTCGGCTATATGGTGTACTACTTCTACCGCCCGGGCGTGAACGGCGCCGAGGTCCTCAAGTCGATGGTTGGCAGCCCGAACCATCGGATGGCCGTGATGATCGACGTCGAGTCCGACGCCGGGCAGGTCACCGGCAACCAGTCAGCGTCGGTCAACGCCCAGTTCGACGAGTTAGCGCACTGGCTCGGCAGTCCCCAGCGGGTCACCGGGTACGGCAACGCGGGCGATCTTGACTTCCTGTGGCCTTCCAAGCCGCACGGCATCAGGCTGGTGATCGCCGCCTACGGATCCAACCCGGCCTACCCCGGAAAGTTCGCCCACCAGTACTCCGACGCTTACGTGACCCCGCCGTTCGGAGCCTGCGACATCAACTCTGCCGACGGGATGGACGTTGCCGACCTGGAGCGGATGTTCGGCTTCACCGCCAGTGTCCCCAAGCCGAAGCCGAAGGCGCCCAGGCAGCCGTGGCCGTACGGTCCGGACGACTACCTGGGGCTGCCGTCAGCCGATCCGCATTGCCATTCCGGATACTACGGTGGCAAGGACACCCAGGTCGTGCTGACCTGGCAGCACCAGATGTCGCACCGGGGCTGGCGGATCGCCCGTGACGGCAGGTACGGGCAGCAATCCCATTCGGTGTGCCTGCAGTTCCAGGCCGAGAAGGGACTTGCGGCCGACGGCCTGGTCGGCCCGCGCACCTGGGAGGCGTCGTGGGCGGCGCCCGTCACGTGAACTGAAGGTCGCCCAGGACCGGCACCAGCAGCAACAACGGGAGGACCTGCCCGCAGGCTAACTCCCGGTCCGGTTGAGGCGGATCCACTGCGTCATCGCATCGGGCGACCATTTGGCATGCCTGGAGGCGAACAGCTTGGCGGCTCGGGCACCGCTCCACCGGGCTGGTAGCAGCCGGGACGGCAGCCCAGGGTCGATCGACGGGAACCGGCGCCAGGCGTGGACAAGCTCGATCAGCCTGGTCAGCGGGTCCGGCGCGGAAGCCGAGGCGAACTCGGTGAGGAACTCCTCGTACTGCTTCTCAATCGCCGGCAAATCCCAGGCCTGCGTGACCAGGGTCTCCAGATCACCGCCGCCCCTGTGCTCGGCGGTGAAGATCTGCCGGTCGGTCACGCCCGCCTGGCGCAGCACATCGGTGACCTCGCTCAGCCGCTCGGTGTGGGTGGTGATCCACACACCCGGAGCCGGGCTACCAAGGCCCGCCCAGCTCAGCCGCGTTCGCAGCAGGTGTCTAGCTGACCGGTCGCTCTCCGGTACGCGGGCCAGTACGAGCAGCCATGAGGAGTCCCAGTCGCCCTGCGAGCTGGCGAACGCGTAGATCCGCTCGGTGCCCTCGGTGAGCAGGCTGATCCCGGCCGCGGTCAGCAGCCACCGGGTGCGCCGGCCGTGCCGCTCCGGCGTGATCCAGCCGTCGGCACCGGTCCGGGCGAGCGCCTGCCTGATCGCCTTCTCCTCCACGCCAAGTCCGCCGAAGGTCTGGATAAAGGCAGATGTCCAGGCCGAACCCCCCGTGGGCAGCACGAACTCGCCGAGTACGGTGAAAAGCAGCCCGCGGGCGCTCACAGCGCCGGCCGCGTGCCGACGCGACAGGGCCGGGCCGGGCTCGTCGCCCAGCGGAGCGAGAGCCGCCATGACCGGATCTTACCGGCCGGGCGGCAAGGTCCCCCCGGACGAGCATAAAATGCTACTAGAACTCGCCAGTTGTGCAGAGTAATGTAGAGCATAAAGGGGAACGCGGCACGGGAGGAATCGGATGACGACGACCGGTGCGGCGGCCCGCGTCAGCTTCCAGACCGATCCCTCGCGGTACCGGCACTGGAGGCTCGCGATCGAAGGGCCGGTCGCGACGCTGTCGATGGACGTCCCAGAAGACGGCGGGCTCGGCGACGGCTACGAGCTCAAGCTCAATTCCTATGACCTCGGCGTGGACATCGAACTCTACGACGCGGTGCAGCGACTGCGGTTCGAGCACCCGCAGGTGCGCTCGGTCGTGATCACGAGCGCCAGGGACAAGATCTTCTGCGCTGGCGCGAACATCCGCATGCTCGCCACCTCGCCCCATCCGAGCAAGGTCAACTTCTGCAAGTTCACCAACGAGACGCGGAACGGCATCGAGGACGCCACCGCCACCTCCGGGCAGACCTACATCGCGGCGCTCAACGGGACCGCGTCCGGCGGCGGCTATGAACTGGCGCTGGCCTGCGAGCACATCATGCTGATCGACGACCGTTCGTCGGTCGTCTCGCTGCCTGAACTGCCGCTGCTTGGCGTGCTGCCGGGCACCGGCGGGCTGACCCGGGTCACCGACAAGCGGCATGTACGGCGCGACCTAGCCGACTACTTCTCGACCAAGGCCGAGGGCATCGGCGGGCGGAAGGCGGTCGCCTGGCGCCTGGTCGACGAGGCGGTGCCGCGGACGAAGTGGGACGAAGCCGTGGCCGAACGAGCCGCCGATTTCGCGGCCCGTTCTACCCGTCCGGAAAACGCTCAGGGAATCACGCTCACCCCGCTCACCGTGAACCGTACCGACGACGAGATCAGCTATCGTCACGTGTCCGCCCGGCTGGATCGCGCGGTTGGCGTCGCGGACATCCTCGTCCGGGGTCCAGCCGAAGACGCGCCCGACGGGCTGGCCGCGATCCACCAGCAAGGCGCCGACTTCTGGCCGCTCGCGATGACCCGCGAACTCGACGACCTGATCCTCGACCTGCGGACGAATGAGCTTGAACTCGGCACCTGGACCCTGCGCACCGAAGGCGACCCGCGGCGCGTGCTGGCCTACGACCGCCTGCTGCTCGCCCATGCCAACCCGGGGGGCGACCCCCGGACCCCCGATGTCGGCCCCACAAACCAGGGCCGACAGGCGCAGGCCAACCCGGGGGGCGACCCCCGGACCCCCGATGTCGGCCCCACAAACCAGGGCCGACAGGCGCAGGCCAACCCGGGGGGCGACTGGCTCGCGGCCGAGATCATCGGGTACCTCAAGCGCACGCTGAAGCGCCTGGATGTGACCAGCCGGAGCCTGATCGCGCTGATCGAGCCGGGCAGTTGCTTCGTCGGCTCGCTGCTCGAACTCGCGCTCGCCGCCGACCGGTCCTACATGCTGGCCGGTGTGAGCCCCGACGCCATGGGCGGGTCGGGCACGGCGCCCGCGGTGATTTCAGTGGCAGAAATAAACACCGGGCCGCTGCCGATGGGCAACGGACTCACCCGGCTGGCAACCAGGTTCTTCGGCGACACCGGCGCGCTGACCGAGGTGGAGAAGCGGTCCGGTGAACTGCTCGAAGCGCAGGAGGCCGAGAATCTAGGCCTGGTGACGTTCGCGCCCGATGACATCGACTGGGCCGACGAGGTCCGGATCGCGATCGAGGAGCGGTCGAGCTTTAGCCCGGACGCGTTGACCGGGCTTGAGGCCAACTACCGGTTCGCCGGTCCAGAGACCATGGAGACCAAGATCTTTGGACGGCTGTCGGCCTGGCAGAACTGGATCTTCACCCGGTCGAACGCGTCAGGCCCGGACGGGGCGCTGATTAGGTACGGCACCGGCCAGCGGGCTCAGTTCGACCGAAAGCGAGTGTGATCATGACAACGGCGGCGGACTACAGCGAGAAGATCCCGAACAACGTCAGCCTGCACGAGGACCGCCGGCTGCAACGGGCGCTCGAAGCCTGGCAGCCGAACTTCCTGACCTGGTGGGACGCGATGGGCCCAGCGCTGCCGACCCAGGATGTGTACCTGCGCACCGCGATGAACGTCGGCCGCGAAGGCTGGGCCCAGTTCGGGTTCGTGCCGATGCGAGATTACCGGTGGGGGATCTTCCTGGCCGAGCGCGACCCCGGCCGGGTGATCGGGTTCGGCGAGCACAAGGGCGACCCGGTGTGGAGCAAGGTTCCCGGTGAGTACCGGGCCGAACTGCAGCGGCTGATCGTCATCCAGGGCGACACCGAGCCGGCCTCGGTCGAGCAGCAGCGCAACCTCGGCGCGACCGCGCCGTCGCTCTATGACCTGCGCAACCTTTTCCAGGTCAACGTCGAAGAAGGCAGGCACCTGTGGGCGATGGTCTACCTGCTGCACGCCTACTTCGGCCGGGAGGGCCGGGAGGAAGCCGACGAACTGCTCGCGCGGTCCTCGGGGAGCCTTGAGTCACCCCGGATCCTGGGTGCGTTCAACGAGGAGACTCCGGACTGGCTTTCGTTCTTCATGTTCACCTACTTCACCGACCGGGACGGCAAGTTCCAGCTTGGGACGTTGAAGGAGTCGAGCTTCGACCCGCTGAGCCGCACCGCCGAGTTCATGCTCAAGGAAGAGGCCCACCACATGATGGTGGGGACCACGGGCATCGACCGGATCGTCGAGCGCACCGCCCAGGTGATGGTCGAAAACGACACCGACGACGTGACCGGATACGGGGCGATCCCGCTGCCCGTCCTGCAGAAGTACCTGAACTTCCACTACTCGGTGTCGCTCGACCTGTTCGGCGGGGAGACATCCACGAACGTCGCCAACTACTACACCGCCGGGCTCAAGGGCCGGTGGATGGAAGATCGCCGCCGCGACGACCACAAGCTGACCAGCGATTCGATCATGGTGGACGCGCTGATCGAGGAAGCCAGCACAGGCGAGCAGAGCATCGGGCTGACCGAGGTCGCCGCCGTGACGGGATTGAACACCGACCTGCGGCGGGAGTACATCGCCGACTGCACCGGCGGCGTGAACCGGTGGAACAAGATCCTCGAAGGCGCCGGGCTGCCGCAGCGGCTGCGGTTGCCGCACGTGGCGTTCAACCGCCATGTCGGCGCGTTCGCCGGGATCGAGGCGACGCCGTCCGGGGAGCGACTGAGTACCCAGGAGTGGCAGCGACGCCAAGGTGACTGGCTGCCCACCGACATGGACAAGACTTACATCCGCTCGCTGATGCGGCCAGTGCATGAGCGTGGCAAGATCGCGGCGTGGATCGCGCCACCCCGGCACGGCATCAACGGCCAGCCGTTCGACTATGACTACGTCCATCTGACCTAACAGGAGAGTTCCGTGGCAGAGGCTGAGGAGCTTTTCAATGCCTGCGACTACTTGCTAGACCGCCGGGTGAAGGCTGGTGATGGCGCCAGGCTCGCCCTCACTGGCATCGGCGGCGACCTGACCTACAGCCAGTTGCTTGACCGGGTGCAGCGAACCGCGGCCGCGCTGCTCGCGCTCGGGCTCGAACCAGAGCAGCGGCTGATCATGTTCATGGCCGACGGTCCGGACTTCGTGGCGGTGTACCTCGCCGCGATGCGGATCGGCGCGATCCCGGTGCCGGTGTCCACCATGCTGCGCCCGGCCGGGCTGACCGAACTGCTCCGGGATTCGCGGGCCCGGCTGCTTGTCATGTCGGCGGACTACGCGGCCACTGGCGCGGAGGCGGCGGCCGCCGCCCCCGACCTCACGGGCATTCTCGTCTCAGGGCGGGCGGGGGGTGGTGGGGGGTCGTCCCCCCAGGCCAGCACCGCTGACCTGGCCGGGGGTCGGCTTGGCGTTCACTATCTCGACTCGCTATTGGATTCGGCGATGCCGCACGAGGAAATTTTCCCCTCCATAGCGGACTCGCCGGCTTTCTGGCTGTACACCTCGGGCACGACCGGCCGGAGCAAGGCCGCCATGCACAGGCACGGCTCGATCCGGGTGGTGTGTGAGACCTACGGGGCGCAGGTGCTGGGCATCCGGCCCGATGACCGTTGTCTCTCGGCGGCCAAGGGGTTCTTCGCGTACGGGCTCGGCAACTCGGTGCTGTTCCCGCTGTCGGTGGGGGCGACCGCGGTCCTGGAGCCCGCTCCGTCTCGGCCGGACGTGATCGCGGATCGGGTGGGGGAGTTCGGCGCGACGTTGTTCTTCGCTGGGCCGACGTTCTTCGCCAACATGCTGCGGGGCGGCCTGCCCGCCGCGGCCCTGGCGGGCGTGCGGCTCGCCGTATCGGCCGGTGAGGCGCTGCCCGCGGCGCTGTACGAGCGGTGGACGAAACACTTCGGCGTCGACATACTCGACGGCATCGGGATGACCGAGACGCTGCACATCTTCCTGTCCAACACGCAGGGCCGGGTGCGGCCGGGGAGCACCGGCGTCGCGGTTCCCGGCTATGAGCTGAAAATCCTCGACGACGACGGGCGGCCGGTCCCAGCTGGAACGCCTGGCACGCTGTACGTGCGCGGTGCGTCGGCGGCGACCGGCTACTGGTCCAGGTACGACGCGTCCCGGCAGGTGTTCCAGGGGGAGTGGCTGCGCACCGGCGACACCTATCGGCAAGATGCCGACGGCTACTACCAGTGCCTGGGGCGCGCCAGTGACGTGCTCAAGGTAAGTGGCATGTGGGTGGCGCCCGCCGAGGTCGAGGAGCGGTTGCTGGCTCACCCGGCGGTGGCGCAGGCGGTGGTGGTAGGCGGACTGGACGCCGACGGGCTGGAGAAACCGGTCGCCTACATCGTGCTCAACCCCGGCGCCGCGGCGACCGAGACCGACCTGACCGACTTCTGCCGGGCCGGGCTGCCCACCTTCTACAGTCCCCGCCGGGTCGTGTTCACCGACGCCTATCCGACCACGGCCACTGGCAAGATCCGCCGCGTCGAGCTTCGCGAGATGGCCACGGCCGTGCTGGCCCAGGGCGGTTCCTGACCGAGCCGGCCGTGGCCATCGCGCTCGGTCAGCTCTTGGAGGCGCTCCACGGGCCGCCAGTCGAGGCGTTCGCCCCCGCCACCTTGTAGGTGCCTGACATCGAGTTGCCCGAGAGCGTTCCGGTGTAGGTGATCGCGGTCGAGCCGACGGTGCCGAAGCTGATCGCGGTGCCGTTGACGGTTCCGTTGATGGGAAGGGTGCTCCCCGGGTTCGAGATCGTGATCGTGCCGTGCAGGTGCGATCCCGTCTGGCGCCAGTTCAGCTTGAACGTCCCGTTGTAGGAGCCGCTGTAGGTGCCCGACCACTTCCCGGCCAGCGCGCTGGTGGACTTGGGGGCGCTGGCAGCTTTCGCCTTCGGCGCTGACGACCGCGTCGTGGTGTGCGTGGTCGGCTGGCTCGTGCTGCTTGAAGTTGAGCAGGCCGCCATTCCCGCTGCGAGCGCGGCGGTGGCGGTGCCGATCAGCAGGGCGCGCGGCAGTCGCGCAAGGGTGCTGTTCACTGGTGTTGACCTTCCTATCGTTCGTGTCGTTCGTGCGTGGTCCACGACAGGCCCACGCAGCGCAGGATGCGTTCGAATGGCAGCCCAGCCTGCTCGCTGATCGCGCGGACTTCGGCTAGCGGCCCGGCGAACAGGCACAGCAGCACCTCGTCTTCGGGCATCAGCAGCGAGCCGAGGAAGGCGACGGGGCTGCGGGATCGGGTAAGCGTGGCCCTGACCTGGTCACCAAGTGCTTCGGCGACTGCCTGGTTGACCCCGGGCAGCAGGCATTCGGCCACCTGCCAGGTCGCGTCGGCGCCAGATCCGATGTTCATGACTGGACGCTAGGCGAGCGTTGACCGCCGTCGCGTCGGGGGAAACCCTACGGTTCGCCTCGCGGTTCTTTGTCGGCGCGGTCGAGCGCGGAGGCGAGTTGCGCGCGGGAGCGGACCCCGAGCTTGCGGTAGGCGCGGGTGAGGTTGGCTTCAACCGTCTTGTCCGAGAGGTACAGCCGGGCCGCGATCTCGTGGTTCCGCAGCCCAGCTGCGGCTAGTTCGCAGACGGTTAGCTCGGTCGCGGTGAGCCGGTCGGAGCCGCCCCGGCGCCCTCGGGCGCGGGCAAGCTCGTCGCGTGCGATGTCCGCCCAGCGACGCGTCCCGGCGGCTTCGAGCAGCGAGACCGCCCGCTCCAGGTCGTCTTGGGCCCGCTGCCGTTCGTTGCGGCGCCGGTGCAGTCTTCCGAGGGCGAGCAGCGTGCGCCCGAGTTCGTGGGGCATGTCCAGCGCCTCGTGCGCGGCGAGCGCTCGCTCGTAGCAGGCCAGCGCGGCGTCTAGCTCGCCGCTGGCGGCGAGCAGCAGCCCGCGGCAGCGACACGAGACGGCCATGATCCACGGGCGTGGCACGGCAGCGGCGCGGGACTCGAGCCGGGTCACCAGTCGCTGCGCCCGACCGGTGTCGCCAAGCCCGATCACCACCTCCGCGTGGTCGGCTTGGAAGCGCTGATTGGCTGGCTCGCGGTTATGCACCAGATCGTTGATCTCCTCTGCCTTGGTGAATTCCTCATCCGCCGCCGCCAGATCCCCTTCGGTCATGGCCGCTACGCCGACGACCTCCCTGGCCATGCCTTCGAGCACGGCATCAGGTCGATCCCGCAGGTAGTCCAGCACGCCCGAGGCGTAGCGCCTGGCTTCATCGGTGTCGCCGGCGTAGGCGCAGACATACGCGCGGGCGCACTGGGCCAAGATGAGGTAGGTCTCCTGCTCGGTCTGCCCGGCGAGGTCAAGCGCCTCGCTGGCCAGCGCGCGGGCGGCGTCCATGTGCCCGGTCATGACCTCAAGGCGGACCAGGTGCGTGAGCGCGGGTGCTACCTGGGCCTGATCGCCTTGTTCCCGCAGCGCGCTGATCAGATCGACAAGCCTGCGGCGGGCGGTGTCGAAATCATCGAAATTCCGCGCCCAGAAAGCAGGAACCGGGCTCATCATCCACCCGGCAGCGGCCTGCTGCATCGCGATGCCCTTCTCGACCGCCGCGTGATCGGCGCCGAGCCCGGCGTACAACTCGAACATCGCGACGGTGTGCAGTGAGTAGGAGTAAAGCTCGGGATCCGCGTGCTCGTCCAGCAGGGCGAGCGCCGCCTTGCCGTGCTTTACCGCGACGTCGGCGTCGTCCGATCCGGATGCGATCCGCGAGTGGATTCGTGCCCGCAGGGCTGTGCTCCGCGCCTCGGCGAGCGCCCGCTCCATGAGTTCCAGGCCCGCGTCCGCCTCGCCCTGCACCCACCGGAAGCTGCCCAGGCCGAGGAGGACCTGTGCCCTGTGATCGCCTGCGTCTCCCCCGGCGGGGAGCGTGGTGAGCAGGGTTTCCAGGCCGTGCCGGGCGCCGTTCGGGTCGCCGGCGAAGTAACGGCGCTCGGAGGCATCGATGCTGCGCTGAACCAGCGCCTGCCGATCGGTCGCCGGGGTTAGCCCGCAGGCCAGTTCCTGTAGTTCGACCGCCACGTCGGCAGCGCCGCGCGCCCCGGCTGTCATCGCGGCGCGCTCAAGCTCGGCGGCGGTGGCCTCGTCCGGGCCGGTGGCGGCCAGTGCCAGGTGCCGGGCCCGCTCGACCGGGTCGGTCGCCTGGTTCGCCAGCCGCTGGTGCAGCTTCTCGCGCTCGGCCTCAGGGAGCGATGAGTACAGCGCCGAGGCGAACAACGGGTGGGTGAACTCCACCCGCCCACCGGGACGAACCACCGCGATGCCCGATTGCTCGGCGGCGGCCAGTGCGTCGAGGTCCACCTGGCCTATGGCGGCGCTGGGCATGGCAGCGACCTGCGCCAGCACGTCGCGGGTGGACCGAGGCAGCCTGCGCAATCGCAACAGGGCCAGCTCGCCCTGGTCGGCGGGCACCGGCAGCGGCCGACCTGGTGCCGGGCTGCCGACCCGGATGATCTCCCTGGCGATCTCGAGCGCGTAGAACGGATTGCCGCCCGCCGCCCCGTGGATGCCCACCAGCAGCGGACGCGGAAACGAGCGGCCTATGGTATGCCGGAACATCTGGTGCAGGGCCGCGACGCTCAAAGGGCCGACGGTCAGTCGCGTGCCCGTCATCGCCGCCTCGATCGCCGCGAACTGGCCGTGCCGACCCGGCTCGGAGGTCCTGACCGCGGCCAGCATGGCAACCGGCGAGCTGTCCAGCCGCCGCAGCGCGAAGGCCAGCACCCGGGCCGAGGCCGGGTCCAGCCACTGAGCGTCGTCCACCGCCAGCAGTAATGGGCTCTGGCTGGCCAGTCGGGCGAGCAGTTCGGTCAGGCCGGTGCCGACGGCGCGCGGGTCGAGGTCGCCCTCGCCTGGTTCCGCCCTGAGCAGCGCTACCAACAGCGCCCGGCGCTGCGGGACCGGCAGCGCTTCGAGCGCGTCATCGGCGACCGGCCGCAGCAGGTCGGCCAGCGCGACATGCGGTAGCCCCGCATCGGACGGCACCGGCCGAGACGACAGCACCTGGTATCCGGCGGCGCCCGCCCGCCCGGTCGCTTCGGCCCACAGCGTGGTCTTGCCGATGCCGGGCTCGCCGGCGATGACCAGCAGGCTGGGAGCCGAAGCACGGTGGCCTGCCGCCAGCCAGGCATTGATGCTGGCCAGCTCGCCATCCCTGGCCAGCACAACTCTGGCCAGCACCGGCCGGGCTGGCTCCTCCATGCTGGCTACGTTATGCGCTGATCGGCAGCGGTGGATGGCCGTCAGGAGACGGACTCGGTGATAACGCCGGAGTACTGGCCGGCGATCGCTTGGAGCGGCACGCTGACGGCTATCAATGGGTTCCAGGTGGCGATGGTGTTGCCGTTGACGTTGGTGGCGGTGACGACGCCCTGCGGGGTGCCGCTCAGCGTGACCGACGGCATGAAGTCGAACGTGGCTGGGCCGGTGATCTGGCCGAGCGCGGTGATGTCGTAGGCCACGTCCGCGGGAGGGATGGTCTGCGCGCTTGGGCCCGTCCCGCTGGTGAACGCGCTCGATGAGACGGTGGCGGTCCAGTTCTGGCCGAGTCCTCGGTTGTCGGTGACCTGGACGGTGCCGAGGTCGCCGGTGATGGTGGTGCCGGGTGCGCCGGAGCCGAGGTTGGCAGCGCTAGGCACGGTGATGGTCAGGGTGCCGGGGATGACGGTGACGGTGGCGGTACAGAAGGCGGCTGGGCTGGCGACCGGGCAGGTGCTGCCGGATGCGGTCGTGGTAGTGGTGGCGCTCATGATCTGGTTGCCGGTGCCGGTGATCGGGACGATGAGGGTGACGGTGAAGGTGATCACGGCGGTCTGGCTGGGGGCGAGGGTTCCGGTCCAGATGAGCTTGGGTTTGCTGAAGTCGACGCTGCCTGTAGTGGTGGTGGCGTCGTTGTTGAAGGCAGCGTCGTCGAGGGTGTCGGACAGGTCATCGGTGATGGTGGCGTCGGTGTAGGTGGTCTGCCCGGCGTTGGCGATGCGGATGGTGTAGCCGACGGTGGTGCCGGGGGTGGCGGTGCTGGCGTCGGCGGTGTTCGTGATGTCGAGTTCGGCGACGGGGGTGTTGGTGGTGCAGTCGGGGTCGGTGCTGCCGGGGTTGCAGTCGCTGCCGCTGGCGGTGGTGGTGGTGACAATGGTGAGAATGTGGTCGCTGGTGTCGGGGTTGTGCACGGTTATCGTGAACGTGACGGTGGCGGTCCCGCCGGGGGCGAGGTTCCCGGTCCAGGTCAGGGTGGGGCTGCTGAAGGCGACAGCGCCGGCGGTGGCGGAGGCGTCGTGGTTGTAGGCGGCGTCGTCGAGCGCGCCGGCCAGCCCGATCGTGACCGATAGTGCGGGGTAGGGGGTCTGGCCGGAGTCGGTGATCGTGACGGTGTAGGTCTGGGTGCTGCCCAGCGTCGCTGTCGCGGGGCTGGGGGTGGTGGCGATGTCGAGTTCGGGGGTGAGGATGGGGACGATGAGCTGGCAGGTGGCGCTGGGCGGGCAGGTGGAGCCGGTGGTGGCGGAGTTGAGCTCGCTAAGGAGTTGCTTGTCGCCGCTGTCGGGGTTGTTCACGGTCAGGGAGTAGGTCAGGACGGCGGACTGGCCGGGGGTCAGGTTGCCGGTCCAGGTGATGACGGCGGCGGCGATGGTGACGGTGCCGGTGGTGGCGGCGGCGTCGTTGTCGTAGGCGGCGTCGTCAAGGGAGTCGTCGAAGGTGGCGGTGACGACGGCGCCGGTGTAGGGGGTCTGCCCGGTGTTGCTGATCGTGACGGTGAAGGTGACTTTCTGCCCCGGCACGGCTGCCGCCGCATCGGCGGTCTGGGTGATGGACAGGGCCGGGACCAGGACCGGGACGCTGACCGAGCACCTGGAGTCAGTGGTGCCGGACGGGCAGTTGCTGCCAGCGGCGGTGGTGGTGATCGTGGAGGCCAGGAGCTTGTTCCCGGGGTCGGGGTTGTCGACGGTGACCGTGCCGGTGACGGTGACGGTGCCGCCGACGGGGAGGTCGCCGATCCAGGTGACCCCGGTACCGGAGACGGTCAGGGTGCCGGAGGTGGCGGTCTGGTCGCCGTTCGGGGTGGCGTCGTCGAACACGTTGCTGGCGTTAGTGGCGATCGTGATGCCGTCGTAGGAGGTCTGCCCGGTGTTGGTGAACGTGGCGGTGAACCGCACCACGCTGCCGGGGGTCGTGGAGACGACGTTGGCGGTGTTGGTGATCAGCAGGCTGGATACGGTGACTCCGGTGGCGCACCGTGGGTCGGTGCTGCCCGAGGTGCAGTTGTTGCCGATCGAGGCGGAGGACAAGGTGGCGGCGAGGATGCCGTTGCCGGTGTCGGGGTTCTTGACGGTGACGGAGAACGTGATGGTGACGGTGCCGGTGGCTGGCACGTTCCCGGTCCAGGACAGGGTGCCGCCGCTGACCGTCGCGGTGCCGGCGGTGGCGGTGATGTCGTTGTTGTAGGTGGCGTCGTCGGTGATGCCGGCCAGGGATTCGGTGACGGCGGCGCCGGGGAAGGGGATCAGGCCGCTATTGGCGGCGGTGATGGTGTAGTGCACAACTCCGCCGGCGGTGACCGAGCTGACGTCGGCGGCGTTGGTGAAGGTCAGGGTGGCGGCGTTGACGACGGGGACGGTGTTGCTGCAGGCCGGGTCGGTGCTGCCGGTCTGGCATGCCCCACCCTGGGCCGGGGTCAGCGCGGTGACGGTCAGCGTGCGGTTGCCGGTGTCGGGGTTGCTCACGGTCACGGTGAAGGTGACAGTCGTGGAGTTGCCTGGGGCAAGGCTACCGGTCCAGGTCAGGTTCGGGGAGGCGAACGACACGCTGCCGGCGGTGGCGGCCGCGTTGTTGTTGTAGGAGGCGTCGTCCACCGTGCCGGCCAGCCCGATCGTAGTGGTGGTGTTGGTGTAGCTGGTCTGCCCGGAGTCGGTGATCTTCACGCTGTAGGACACGACCTGGCCGGGGGTGGCCGGGGACGGCGACGCGGTCATCGCGATGTCCAGCCCGGGCGTGAGCACCGCCAAGGTGAGCTGGCAGGCCGGGTTCGATCCGTCGGCCGGGCAGGTCGACCCGGTTGCTCCGCTGGTGAGCTTGGAGACCAGCAGCTTGTCCCCGTTATCGGGGCTGTTCACCGTCAGCGAGTAGGTGATGGTCACGGTGGCCCCGACGGCCAGGTTCCCGGTCCACGTCAGCACCCCGCTGGCCACGCTCACCGACCCCGCCGTGGCGGCGGCGTCGGTGTTGTAGGCGGCGTCGTCCAGGGAAGCGGCGAAGCTGTCGGCCACGCTGGTCCCCGTGTACGGGGTCTGCCCGGTATTGGCCACGGTCACCGTGAAGGTGACCTTCTGACCGGGCACCGCTGCCGATGTGTCGGCGGTCTGGGTGATGGACATGCCCGGGACCAGCACGGGGACGCTGACCGAGCACCTGGGGTCGGTGGTGCCCGCCGGGCAGTTGGATCCGGTCGCGCTGGTGGTGATGGTGGAGGCGAGCAGCTTGTTCCCGGGGTCGGGGTTCTTCACCGTCACCGTCCCGGTCACCGTCACGCTGCCGCCGACCGGGATGTCGCCGGTCCATGACACCCCGGTCCCGGTCACCGACAAGGTCCCCGACGTCGCGGTCTGATCCCCGTTGCTGACCGCGTCGTCGAACACGTCGCTGGCGTCGGTGGCGATGGTGATCCCGCTGTAGGGCACCTGCCCGGCGTTGGTGAACGTCGCGGTGAACCGCACCACCCCGCCCGGGGTGGTGCTGCCCACGTTCGAGCTGTTGGTGATCGTCAGGATCGCGACCTTGACCGCGGCCGTGCACCGGGTGTCGGTGCTGCCGCTGCCGCAGTTGCTGCCCGTGGTCGCCGAGGTGATCGTGGAGGCGAGCACGTCGTTGCCGGTGTCGGGTTTCTTGACCGTGACCGAGAACGTGATCGTCGCGGCCGCGCCGGCCGCCAGGTTCCCGGTCCAGGTCAGGTTCGGGGTGGAGAACGTGACGGTCCCGGCGGTGGCGGAGGCGTCGGCGTTGTAGGCAGCGTCGTCCAGCACGTCGGACAGCGGGTCGGTGAACGTCGCCCCGGTATAGCTGGTCTGCCCGGAGTTCGTCACCGTCACCGTGTAGTGCACCACCGCCCCCGGCGTCGTGGTGGCGTTGTCCGCCGACGCGGTGATCGTCAGCCCCGGCACCAGCACGGTGACGCTGTTGCCGCACCGGGAGTCGGTGTTGCCGGCCGCGCAGTTGGCGCCTGCCGTGGTCGAGGTGACCGCGGTGGTCAGCACCTTGTCGCCCGGGTCGGGGTTCTTCACCGTGACCGAGAACGTGATCGTCGCGGTCGCGCCGGCCGCCAGGTTCCCGGTCCAGGTCAGGTTCGGGGAGGTGAAGGTCACCGTGCCGGACGACGCGGCGGCGTTGGCGTTGTAGGCGGCGTCGTCGGTCAGCCCGGCCAGCGAGTCGGTGAACGTCGCCCCGGTGTAGGCGAGCTGCCCGGAGTTGGTCGCGGTGATCGTGTAGGACACCGTGCCGCCCGGGGTGACCGTGCCGGTGCTCGCCGTCGAGGTGATCGTCAGCGATGAAGTGCTCACGACCAGGGTGACCGAGGCGGTCGAGACGCCGTTGTTCGCGTCGATCACGTTCACCGAGAAACTGAAGGACCCAGTCGCTGTCGGAGTGCCTGAGAGCACCCCGGCCGGGCTGAGCGTGATTCCTGGCGGGAGCGTCCCCGCGTTCACCGACCAGGTATACGGCGTGGTGCCCCCGGTCGCGGTCAGCGTGTCGCTGTACGCCACGTTCACCGCCGCGGCCGGGGGCGGGGAGAAGTTCGCCGTCACCCCGGCATTGATGGTCAGGCTCGTCGCCTGGGTCGCGGCCTGCCCGTTCGCGTCGGTCACCTTCACGGTGAAGCTGTAGGTCCCGGTCGCCGTAGCGGTGCCGGACAGGTTCCCGCTGGACGTGAGCGAGATCCCGGGCGGCAGCGACCCGCTGGCCAGCGACCAGGTGAACGGGCTGACGCCGCCCGATTCGGTCAGCGTGTCCAGGTAGACGGTGTTGGTCCAGCCGCTGGGCGGGGCCGGGAAGCTCAGCGACGGCGCCGGGACGATCGTGATCGAGGTGTCCTTGGTGTCGGTCAGCCCGGCGTGGTCGGTGACCTTGACCGTGAAGCTGAACGTGCCCGCGGTAGTCGGGGTGCCCGACAGCAGCCCGGTCGACGCGTTCAGGGTCACCCCGGGCGGCAGTGACCCGCTGCTGACCGACCAGGTGAACGGGCTGGTCCCGCCGTTCACGGTGAGCTGGTCGGTGTAGGCGACGTTCACCTCGCCGCTCGGCGGCACGCCGAACAACAGCGCGGGCCCGGTGTTATAGGTGTAGGACGCGCTGCCGGAGACGCTGAGGGTGACCACCCGGATCGTGACCGCCCCCGCGGCGTGCGCGGGCATCGATGAGATGTCCAGCGTGTCGCTGGCGAACGTGAAGCACCCCGGCCCCGAGCTCGCGCACTTGACCAGCGTCGTCGGCGTCCCCGCGGTGAACTCAGCGGCCGTGCCGATCTCGATCACGGTCGCCGCGCCCAGCCCCGTCCCGCTGACAACCACGTCATTGCCGCCCCCCGCCGCGCCATTAGCCGGGCTCACCCCGGTCACCACCGGCGCGGCCGGCAACGTCCCGCCCGGCGCGCTCGACGATGTCGCCGGGTTCCCGTCCGACGAAGAGACCAAGACCGTCGACGCCGTCTGGATCGTGCTCTGCGTCACGCTCGACGATTTGACTACGGCGTTGATCGTCAGCGTCCCGCTGGTGAACGGGCTGACCGTGCTCGTGCACGAGATCTGCTGCCCGACCGGCGCCCCGCACGTCCAGCCCGTCCCCGAGGCCGCGACCGGTACTACCCCGCTGGGCAGTGTCTCGGTCACCGTCACCGGGTTCGACTCGGTCGCACCCGACGAACTCGCGCTCACCGTGTAGGTGACCGACCCGCCGACGACGGGAGTCGTAGGAGAGTAACTGGTCTGCGAGACCGCAAGCTGCGGCACCGGGTTGATCGAAGTCACCACCACGTTGTCGATCTCATGAAAGTCCGTCGAGTTACCGGTCGACGCCACCCAGCCGAACGCTAGCTGCTTGGGCAGGTTGGCCGAGGTTAGCCAGCTCGACGGGTACAGCCCGGACGGCACCGTCGGCAGCGGCCCGACCAGGCTCCGCGCCGTACCGCCCACTGGGGTGAACGTGACGTCGTAGTCACCGCCAGGCACCACCAGCCCAGACGCGGTGGTCACCGACGATGACCCCGGGTTGAACACGATCTCGACCGGCACAAGCGACGCTGTCCTCCCGTTGTTCGAGCGCAAGCTGAGCGGGCTGGACGTCGCTGTCGCCGCGGTGCTCTGCAGCGCGCAGTAGCCGACCGTTCCGTTGCCGGGACCGCGCACGACCACCTGCCCGGGCATTTGCTGAGAGATGTTCGATGGGTCGACGCAGCCAGTGCCCTCGTACTTGTTGCTGAAGTTGCCATAGGTGTCGAAACCGATGCCCAGGTAGCCGTCGGCCAGGCCGATCTTGGCCGGAGTCACCAGCGTGTTGGCCGAGTAACCAAGCGCGCCGCCAGACTGGCCCATGGTGCTAGGGGTCTTCGGGTTCGCCGGGTCGACCGCCGCGAGCACGAAAGCGGTGCCGTCCGCGCCGTTGCCGCCGTACTGATACAGGTTGAACTTTACGTCCAGGCCCTGCGAGGTCGGCACGCTCGTGCCAGCGAACACGCCACCTTCCTGGGACTGAGTAGCGCTGGTGAACCTGAGCTTGCCCGAACCCTGGGCGTCGGTTGACGTCGGGCAGCTCGCAAGCGGATTAGCGGATGCGTTGCCCGCTGCGGACAGGCAGGCGGCGTTGCTGCTCGTCGGCGCCGCGGGCAGCGACGCCGACCCGGCCGGGCCATCCACGGTGTTGTCGTGGAATGGCTGGTTGAACAGCGTGGTGCCCGCGGCGAGGGCGCTCGGTGCCACTGCTGTGGCCACAATTCCGGCGATGCCGGTGAGCACCACGGTGAGCGCAACCGGTATGGTCAGGCGCGCTGCGTAGTGGCTGCCGCTCTTGGCCGGTCGGTTGAAGGTCACTGCCCTTTTCCCCCGCACGGTGAAGTCGTGAGCCAGCACGAATGATGCCGACGGCGGGGTGTCGGCGTGCGTCAAATTACCATCGGTCAGGTGGTGGTCGGAGTTTCGCCCAACTGTCGGCGTGGCGGGCGCTGCGTCGTCGACTCGCTGCTGAGGTTTGTCACGCTCCCCATCTGATAGACGCCGAAGTTGGGAATGTGTTGCGCGGTCATGTGCCGCCGCGTCACTCCTTGACCATCGCCACCAGATGACGGGCGCTCTGGCGAGGGCGGCTTGGGCGGTTCGCGAGAACGTGAGCTTTTATGACGGCTTGTACGTGGCCCTCGCGACCGCCCTAGCATTGCCTCTGGTGACTGCGGACGGGCGACTGTCGAAGACCCCCGGTCTCGGCTGCGAAATCGAGGTGCTGCCATGACGAGCGGTACTGCGGAGCGATGGTTCGAGGGCATCGGCGGTCCTATCCCCACGGACGGGCGCGTGGTGCTGTTCTGCCTGCCGCACGCGGGCGCTGGCGCGTCGGCTTTCCGTGGCTGGGCGGAGGCACTCGCCCCCGAGGTGGAGGCGCTGGTCGTTCAGCTGCCTGGCCGGGAGCGACGGATCGACGAGCCGGCCGGGATCGACCCGCCCGCGATCGCGGCGGCCGTCGCGGCCGCGCTGGCGGCCCGGGGCGTGCCGGGCTACGGGTTTTACGGCCACTCGCTTGGCGGGCGGCTGGCTTTCGAGGTGACCAGGGAGCTCCGCAGGATTGGCGCGCCGATGCCGGCGAGGCTCTACGTCGGCGCCGCACCGCCGCCCGACATCGAGCTTCCGCCCGACCTGCGCGGGCTGCCGGAGGCCACCGACGATGTGATCGCCGAACGGCTCGTGCGGCTTGGCGGCATCCCTCGGGAGTTCTTCGACTATCCCGAGTTGCTCGGCTTGGTGGTGCAGGTAATCAGGGCAGACTTCAAATGGCTAGAGAACAATGCGTACCGGCCCGAGCCGCCGCTCGCGGTGCCGATTATCGGCTTCGCGGCGTCGGATGACCGGCTGGCCCCCCCGCCGGAAATGGCTGGCTGGATTCGCCATACGAACGCCGGACTGACGATGCGACAGGTGACTGCTGGTCACCTGTTTGTGCAGGACCTGCGCGACCAGCTCACCGCGTTCATCCGCGCGGACCTACCCGCTGCCCAGCAGTCGGCGTGACCGTGGGCGAACACTCAGCCAGCGATACCGTCCCGGCCGGTGCCACCGCGAGTTCCCAGTCGCCGGTGTACGGCTCGCGCCCATGCGCGCAGAGCACGTTGTCGATCAGCAGCAAGTCGCCGGCCCGCCACGGAACCCGGTGCACCACGGCGTCGTAGCCGTCGAGCACGCGCCGCCAGGGCTGCTCGCTGATGGCCTCGCCGTCGCCGAATCTAGCGTTGAACGGAATGCCTCGGTCGCCGAACGCCTTCAGCAGCACCTGCCGTTCCTCCGCGTCTACGCTCCACTGGCTGAAGAATCCGACGTCGTTGAACCAGCACTCGGCCCCGGTCAGCGGGTGGCTGACGATCGATGACCGGCGCTGAACCAGGTGCAGCGCACCATCGGACTCCCAGGTGAAGCCGACCATGCGGGCCTCGCAGATGCGCTCCGCCTCCTCCGGGCTTGACGCGCCGAGCGCGGTCGACCACGGCACACCGAAGTGCGGCCGGTAGTTACGTTCGAGCAGCCACCCGGCGCCGCGGAATCGTTCCACCAGATCCGGCGGCAGATGGTCGAGCATCGCGCGGGTGTCGCCGACCAGCATCGCGCCTCCGGTCCGCGCCGGGGTGAGGCAGGCGATCAGCAGCACCCTGGGAAAGTCGATGCCGTAACCCTGCTCGTGATGCAAGCACTGCTCCCGATCGGCTGGCCAGCGCGGCGCCGAGTAGATGCCGTCGCCGAGCACACGACGCTCGGCGAACTGCTCGTGCAGCGCCGCGGCACGCAGCCCAAGGGCATCTCGCACGTCCGCTAGAGCCTGCGCTGTGCGCACCGACAGCCCGGACACCAGCACGCAGCCGTGCACGAGCAGCAGTGCGAACAGTTCGTCGCGGTGAGCGGTGGCCCAGCGTCGCGGGTCAACATCAGCGTCGACCCGGACGGTAACCGGCCGGTCGCTGGTGACTTCCACCGGAACGCTCACAGCCACTCCTTTCTTCTAGGACCCGCCCGATCGACTCAAGGGCCTGGTCGATGTCGGAGGCCGTCACGTCGGCATGCGTGACGGCGCGGATCCGGCCGTGCCCGAACTCGCCGACGGCGACGCCGCCCCGGCGGGCGGCGGCCACGAACGACGGCGGGCTGAAGCGTTCGTCTAGCACCCGGAACAGCACGATGTTCGTCTGTACCGGCGCCACTTCTACGCCTGCCAACTCTGCCAGTCCTTCAGCCAGCCTGCGGGCAAGAGCGTGGTCATCGGCCAGCCGGTCGGTCATCTCCTCAAGCGCGACGATCCCGGCCGCCGCGATCAGGCCGGCCTGCCGCATGCCGCCGCCTAGCATCTTGCGGATCCGGCGCACGGCGAGCACGAAATCAGCCGAGCCGGCGACGATCGAGCCGATCGGTGCCCGCAGGCCCTTGGACAGGCAGAACTGCACAGAATCGGCGTACCTGGCGACCTGCGCCGCAGGCACGCCGAGCCCCACGGCGGCGTTGAAAATCCGGGCGCCATCCAGGTGCACGGGCAGCCCGTGGGCGCGGGCGAATTCAGCCACCGCCGCTTGGTAGGCCTGCGACAGGATCACGCCCCCGCACCGGTTCTGCGTGTTCTCCAGGCAGATCAAGGCGGGCAACGCGAACTGCGGGTCCTGGCAGTCCTCGGGCAGCGCGGCCGCTAGGTCAGCCAGTGACAGCGTGCCATCCGGTTGGTTGACGATCGGCTCGTAGCCGATGCCACCGCACACCGAGGCGCCCGCCGCCTCGTACAGGTAGATGTCGGACTCCGCGCCGACGAGCACCTTGCTGCCCCTAGGCGCGTGCGCGAGCAGCGCGGCCAGGTTGGCCATTGTCCCGCTCGGCATCAGGCAAGCCGCTTCCTTGCCGAGGCGTTCCGCCGCGAGCCGCTCCAGCCTGGCTACGGTCGGATCCTCGCCGTAGACGTCGTCACCGAGTGCGGCCGACCTGATCGCGTCCAGCATCCGCTCGGGAGGGAGCGTGAACGTATCGCTTCGCAACTCAATCATCGCCAGCCTCCCCGTGCAGGCGAACCTCGATGTGACCGGACGCCACGTCAAGCGCGGTGTTGACCTCGATGACCGAGTCGCCTACCGCGATCAGGTAGCCGAGCCGGTCGTAAGCGTTGCGGGCCGGGCGCACCACTGCCCCGGCGGCCGCCGTCACCACGACGCGCTCGAGTCCGGGGACGCCGCGCGCTCTCCCGGTGCCGGTGACCTCGACTAGCGCGCCAGCCCGGTCCGGCGGCGGCACAATGAATCTGATCCCGGCGAACCTGGCCCTGGTCGGCGTCAGCCGAACGGGCAACCCGGCAAACGCCCGCACCTGCTGTTCGAGCAGGTCGACTCCGGTGGCGAGCCTGACCAACTCGGGGATCATGCCGCCGGCCAGTCGGGCATTGATCTCCACGATCGCCGGGCCGACCTGCGTGAGCTTGACCTCTACGTGGCTCGCGCCGAACTCCCACCCGGCCGTCTTCAGCGCCCGCCCGACGCAGTCGACCACCTCGGTGGTCAGGCCATCGGGCAGGTCGGCTGGGAACAGATGGCCCGACTCAACGAAATAAGGCAGCCCGGTGACGCTCTTACGGGTGCAGCCAACGCACGTCGACTCACCGGCCACGCTGAACATCTCCACGCTCAGCTCGGCTCCCGCCAGGTACTCCTCGACCAGCGCGGTGCCTTCCGTCGGCTGGTCGCGCACGTTCCGGGTGACCGCGAGTACCCGCGCCGCGTGCTCCGTCGCCTCCTGATCGCTCTCGCAGAGCCGCACCAGGTTCGACCCGGAGTCGTCGGCTGGCTTCACCACGCACGGCAGGCCGACGTCGGCGATCGCGGCAGGTATCTCGGCCAGATCCCTGACCAGCCTGAACGCGGGCTGGTGAATCCCAGCGGCGGCCAGCGCCCGCCGAGTGCGCGCCTTGTCGCGGCACGTCTGGCTGGCCAGCACCGGATTGGCCGGCAGCCCGAACTCGGCCCCAAGCTCAGCGACGGGCACCAGGTAGAACTCACTGGTCGTGGTGATCCCGGCGAGACCGCCGCCGGCGCCCGCCAGCCGCCGCACCGCCTGCGCCAGCGCCGTCTTATCGTTCGTGTCGCAGGTCACGACCTCGCAGCGGACGTCGGATAGTCCCGCGTAGCGGTCAGGCTTACCGGTGAGCAGCACCGGGGCGGTACCGAGCCTGGCGGCGACCCGGAGCGCCAGCATTCCTGTGCCCGTGGTGTTGGATTCGACGAAGATCAATCGGGGTCGGCGACCGCGCGGTATCCGCGCGTAGGACCACGACGACACCGTGGTCCCGTAGCTGACAGCCGCCGGATTGGCCGACACCGGCCCGAGCTCGCTCCGGAACACGCTGTCGATGTAACGGTCGCCGCGATCGGGGAAGATCCCGACCAGGCGGGTGCCAGGCGCCGCGTTCGCCGCGGCGTGACCCAGCACCCGGTATACCGACCCCGACGTGTTGCCGCCGAATATCTTCTGCTCGCGGGCGAGCGTCCTGGTCGCGTGGAAGGCCTCATCGTCGGAGAGCCAGTGCACCTCATCGATCAGCGCATAGTCGGTATTGTCCGGCTGGAGACTGTTGCCGAGGCCGCTTTGCCGCCGCTGCGGCCAGTCCGGTTGTGCGAACAGAATGCTGCCCACGCAGTCCACGCCGATGACCCGCAGCGCCGGAAGGTCGGGCATTAGCGCCCTGGCCGTGCCGCACAGCGAGCCGCCGCTGCCCACCGCGCCGACGAGCACGTCCAGGTGCCTGAGGTCGGCTCGCAGCTCGTCGGCGAGCGCCCGGTACGCGGCCGGGTTCTGCGGGTTCGTGTACTGGCGCGGCCAGAACGCGCCGTCCAGGTCGGCCATGAGCTGGGCGAGCCGCTCGAGCCTGGCGCTTTGCCAGCCCTGCCCGGTCATCTCGGTGACGATGTGCACCGTGCAGCCGAGCATCTCCAGCTTGGCCAGCGTGATCGGGTCGATCCTCGGATCGGTGACGATGTGCACCTGATGGCCGAGGTAACTGCCGACCAGAGCCAGCCCGAGCGCCATCGTGCCCGACGAGCTCTCGATCACCGGAGCGCCGTCGGCCAGTGCGCCGCGCCGCTTGGCGTCGAGAATGACCTGCTTGGCGACCCGGTCCTTCATCGCGAAAAGGTTCTGCAGCTCCAGCTTGGCGTACACCTCAACCCCGGCGGGCGCCGGCAGCGCTAGCCGGACGAGCGGCGTGTGCCCGATGGCGTCAATGACCGAGTCAAAGCGCACGGCGGCATCCCGGATCGAATGTCAGCGAATGGAACTCCAGTGTGGTGGGAGAAAGATTCGCGCACGCTGACCTCACCTGCGCCAGGCGGGTGCGGTGGCCGGGCTGGTCGTCGGCGAGCATCACGCCGATCACCGTTCCGCTGTGCGCGCAGACCACGCCGAGCGCGTCTTTCTCCTCGCAAATCGAGAGCATGGCGGCGAGATGACGTTTGGGTAGCAACGCCTGGTTCAGCACGGTGCTCCTGGTCGCGACCTTGCCGACGGCGTCCAGGTCGGCCGCGGGGACCGCTGCGGCCAGTCGGCCGAGCAGATCCGCGTACTCCTGCCGGTCGGACTCGGCGAACGGCTTGCGCCTGGCGTTGAACGCGACGGTGTCCACCTGGCCGCCCTCGTCTACGGCCACGACGGTGACCGGCGGCAGCGGGCCGAGGAAGGCCCGCAGCCGCACCCGCCTGTGCTCGAACGCGGCTACCCCCGGGTACATCACGCCGTCGGTCGGCTCGATCTGGCGCAGCCAGTACTCGATGGCGGGCGGTGAGGTGTCGATGCCGAGCACCTCGCCGAGCGCGCGGGCCGTCGCCACCAGGTCGGCCGACGAACTGGCCAGTCCCTTGCCAACCGGCAGCTCGCTGTCCACGATCAGCGTGCCGCCGCCGTCCCAGCCCGAGGCGTCCATGAGCATCCGAGCGAGCGTGCGCGCCTTCCACTTGTGCGACGGGAACACGCGGAGCTCACCCCCGGGGTCGAGCCGGAACCTGACCCGCGAGCCGCGATCGATCGGGAGCGTGACGAGGAAGTCGACCTCGTCGGGTAGCACGCCCTGCAGCAACTCGCCGAACGAGCCGAACGCCGCGCCGCCGGCAGCCCGCAGGTCGACGCCCTGACGAGCCGCAACAACGTTCAGCCGGGTCATGTTGTGCTGCCATCGAGCGCGTCGTCGATGGCGGCGGCGGTCCCGGCGGCGGTCGCCGCCCTGGCGGCCCAGCGGGTCGCGATCGCCTCGTACTCGGCGTCGTGGTCGGTCAGGAGATCGCACATGGCCTGGGGATTGGTCGAGCCGGGCGAGCGCTTGACCGTGAGCGCGGCGTCGACGTCGAACGCCTCGGCGAGCAGTCCGGCTGGGTCAGCCACCTGATGGCCGGCTGCCGTGGCCAGTTCGGCGAGCAGGTCGCCGTCAGGTGCCGACGGTGGCAGGCCGCGTCGCGTCGCGTCGACCACATAATGGCCGGCGAGCACCTGCGCGGATCGCCACGGCATCCCGGCGCGGATCGTCAGCAAGTTGGCGAGCGTGAACGCGCCGAGGTAGTCGCGTTCGCAGGAGGCGCGCATCCGGTCGGGACGCCACGTGAGATTGTCGAGCACGGTAGTCAGCAGCGTCGTGGCCGAACGCAACGCGCCGAACAACTGCCACAGGTGCGTACACGACTCCTTGGAGACCTCGACCATGTTGCTGTACGGGGTACTGCGCTGGGCCAGCGCCAGGTCAAGCGCGAACGACGTCAGGTGCGCGCTGCGCCCCCGCACTCGCTCCAGGATCGGGAAGTTCTTCTTCTGCGGCATGGCCGACGAGATGCCGGACAGCTCGTCGGGCAGGTCGATGTAACCGCATTCACCGCTGCCCCACATCATCAAGTCGGTAGCGAACCGGCTCAGCGCGACCCCGAACCCCGATAGGTCGCCAGCGACCGACAGCGCCCAGCCACGCGACGCCACCGCGACAAGCGCGTGCGGCGCGGGCCGGGAGAAGCCAAGCAACCGGGCCATCCGGTCCCGGTCCCAGTCGAGTTCTTGCCCAGCGATCGCCCCGGCGCCGAGGGGACACTGATCGACCTCGCCGAAACAGTGATCCAGCCTGCGCAGCGTGCGCAGGACCTCCTCGGACAAGGCGGCGAGATAGAACCCCGGCGTGATCACCTGCGCCGCCTGCAGGTGGGTGTATCCGGGCATCGGCATCGCCACCGAACGCCTGGCCAGCCCGGCCGCCGCCACGCCGAGCGCGTGCAGCGCGGCCGCCGATCTGATGAGCTCGTCCCTGCCCCACAAAAGTTGCGCGCAGGCTTGCAGGTCGTTCCTGCTGCGATCGACGTGCCAGCCGGCGAATGGCGTCACCGGCCCGGCCACCACGTAACGCTCTACCGCGAACGCGATGTCCGACATATTTTCGGCTGGATCGGGGTTGAGCCCATTAGCGTCGATCTCGCTCAGCCTGTCCGCGAGCGCGCGGGCGTGGGCGGCGTCAGCCAGTCCCATCCGCACGTACTCGACCAGCAGTACCTTCTCGATTGCCAGGTACCCGGGCAGCAGGCGCGTCACCTCATAGTCGAACTGCGGCGCGAGCACCTCGTCGTGCCACACCCGGCTCGGTTCGGCGACGATGCGCCCGCTGAGCGTCATGAGGCTGTCCGCAACGCGCGGACGATGATGTCGGCGGCGCGGTCCGGCCTCGTGCGCGGGAAATAGTGACCGCCGTCGTCGAGTTCGGAGAGCGTGACGCTGTCGGCGAAGGCGCCCCAGTCGGCGAACCGCTCCCGATACCCGGCGGTCAGCGGGTCGGTTGCCGACGCGACCACGGTCAGCGGGCAGCGCAGGCGCAACGGAGCCGCGGGCAACACCGCGGGGGGTTCTGGGGGGTCGCCCCCCCGGGCTAGCATCGCTAGGTACTGGTTGGCGGTCCTGGTGTCGTGCCGGTACACCCGGCCGACGAAGGCGAGATCGGCCCGGCTGAGTTCGGGCAGGCCGTCGAGCCCGCCATCGGCCGCCAGTTCGTCGCCCAGGTCAGCATCGGAGACCGCGTTCATCACGGCAACCTCCCTGGCTAGCGCGGTGGCTGAGTCGAGCAGCCGCGCGGCCACGAACACGTGGATGACCGATTCGGGCAGCCGCCTGGCGGTTTCCAGTGCGGCTGCCGCACCGGCGCAGTGGCCCCAGAGCGCGACCGGGGCCGCTATCGCGGTGATCTCGCTGGCGAGCAGCTTGGTCAGCTGGTCGAGTTCGGCGAGCGGCACGTCAGGTCGGCCGAGGTCGTGTCCGGGCGGCTGCACCGCGTACACCGCGACGCCGCTGTCTCGCGCGGCCATCGCTCCGGCCAGCGCCTGGAAGCTGATCGCCGTGCCGGCCGCATAGGGGACGCAGACGAGCGCTGTGGTCGGCTCGGTCGCCGGTCCAGCCAGCAGCCGCAGCATGCCGCCGGGCTCGCCGTGATCGCCGTCGGCGACGGCGGCGAGCGCGCCGAGCACGGGGTTGCGCACCAGGTCATCGAGCGCGATCAGGCCGTTCAGGCTCGCGACCACCCGGAGCGCGGCCAGCGAACTGCCGCCGAGGTCGAAGAAGTTGTCGTCGCTGCCGATGTCGGTGATCGGCCTGTTCATCGCCTGCGCCCACGCGCGGGCGATCCGGCGCTGCGTCGCGGTCCGCGGCGCGATCTGCGGCGCAGCGCGGTCACGGGAGCCCGCGGCTGCCTGGGCGGCCAGCGCCCGGTTGGTGAGCTGGCGCTTGTCCACCTTGCCGTTTTCGGTCAGCGGCAGGGACTCGATCCGCTCGATCCTGGCCGGCGTAGCGCTTGGCGCCAGCGAGCCAGCCAGGTGCGCGCGCAGGTCAGCGGCGTCAAGGCCGTCGCCGGAGGTGTAGAAGATTGCCAGGCTTTTGGTGCCGTCCGGCATCGGCACGACCACGACAGCCGCGGCGAGCACCCGTGGATGCGAAACGGCGCGCGCCTCGACCTCGCCAAGTTCGATCCTGACGCCTTGAATCTTGACCTGTTCGTCCCGGCGGCCCTGGAACTCCAGCGAGCCGGTGGGCAGCCAGCGGCCGTAGTCGCCGGTCCGGTAGATGCGGCAGCCAGGCCGGAACGGGTCGGCCGCGAACACCTCGGCGGTGCGCTCGGCGTCGTTGATGTAACCGCGGCCGACGCAGATGCCGGAAAACGCGATCTCGCCTGGCGTCCCGAGCGGCTGCAGGCTGTCACCGGGGCCGAGCACGTAGACGGTCACGTTGCCGATCGGCCGGCCGACCGGTACCAGCTCACCCGGTGGCGGCGCCTGCATGATTTCGTGGGTCGTGTCGTCGCTGGCCTCGGTCGCGCCGAAGGCGTTGACCAGCGTTATCCCTGGGCAGCGGCCGAACCACCTGGTCACGAGCGGCATGGTGATCGCCTCGCCGGTCACGCACACCGCCCGCAGCCTGCCGAGGTCGCGCGGATGCTGCTCCAGGTAGCGGAGCAGCACGTCCAGGTAGGAAGGCACGACCTGGAGCACGGTCGCGGCTTCGGCAACGACGGCGTCGACCAGCCGCCGAACGTCAAGAATGTCATCGGCGGGCACGATGAGGGTGGCGCCGCCTACGAGAAGGGGTGCGAGGAGTTGCCACAGCGAGATGTCGAACGACTGCCTCGCGTTCTGCACCACGATGTCGCCTGGGCCTATGCCGAAGTCGTCCACCTTGGCCATCAGGTGGTTGATCATGCCGAGGTGCTCGCACATCGCGCCCTTGGGGACGCCGGTCGAGCCGGAGGTGAAGTACACGTATGCGAGCTGGTCCGGCGTCACGGCGATGGCTGGGTCGGTGTCGGGGTAGCCGGCGTCGATCAGCTCCGCGACCGGCCTGGACCACAGGCCGGTCATTGCCGCCAGCCCGGCGAGCCCGGACGGCTCGGTGAGCGCGAATGTCACGTTCGCGCGCTGGGCGAGTTCGGCGGTGCGCGCGGCCGGATAGTCGGGCTCGATCGGCAAGTAGCAGCCGCCCGCCTTGAGCACGCCGAGTATCGCGCAGAGCCAGCGCGGCGTGCGATCGGTGCCGACCGCGACCACGTCTTCGCGGCGCAGGCCAGCCTCGAGCAAGGCGTGGGCGATCCGGTTGGCCGACCGGTTGACCTGGTTATAGGTCCATCGCTCAGCGCGGTAGCGCACCGCCATGTCGTCGGGCCGGTCCCGCGCCCGCCGCGCGATCAGCACGTGCGCCGGTTCATCTGGCAACGGCCGCTCGGGTCCGGACCGCTCGGCCAGTAGGTGCCGTCGTTCGGCCGGTGACAGCAGATCGGTGTCGGCCCAAGGCGCGTCCGGGTCCCGGCGTTGCCCGGAACCCGCAAGTTGAACAGCATCGTCGGGTCGGCGTTGTTGCCCTATCAGCATCGTCGGGCCGACGTTGTCGTTGGTTCCGGGGTGTGCGGCAGCCGCGACGGCGTGGCTCCCCGCCGCCGCCGTGAGCGTGGTGGTGAGATAGACGCCGAGCCTGGCCAGGTAAGCGGAGTCGAAGTCGCTGGCGCGGCTGCGCAGCGAGATCTGCGGACCAGTGCACCACACGACGATGGAATTTCCGATTTCGGAAATCCCGATTTCGGGGGATCTTGCTGTCTGGAGAACCGTCCGCACGGCGGTGATCAGGTCGCGCCACGAGCCGTCGGGCAACCTGATCGTAAGCGGCACGATTGGATCGGCTGGTCCGGCCTGGTGCCCGATCGTGACGTCGGATTCGGCCGCGAGCAGGCCGACCACGGCCGCGATCGCCGTCGCCAGCAGCGGGTCCACAGCGTGGCCCGAGGCGGTGAGCTGGTCGGGTACGGCGATGTCCAGGCCAACCTCGCGGTCGGCTGGCGCGGTTGTCCAGCGCGGCAGCGGCGTCAAACCGGGCCCGCCGAGGAAGTAACGCCCTTCGGCGGGGGAGTCAGGGACCGGCATGAATCGCCTCCGCGTGCGCGCGCTTCGTTTCCGCCAGGTCGCCGCGCTCGGTCATGCCAAGTACCTGAGCACCGACGAGGTCGTCAGGCAGCGCGTCTGGCACCAGGGTGTCGAGCTTGGCCAGTCGCTTGATTCCGAGCGCGACGAGCGCGTTGACCGTCATCAGCAAGCCGAACAGGATGAGTCCGAGGCCAAGCCCTCGACCGTGGCCCGTGCCGATCACCTTGCCGACGGTGTCGGCGAGCGCTCCGCCCCGCTCCAGCAGCGGGTTGAGCTTGCCGGTCAGCGGCAGCAGCACGGCGAACCCGATCGGCAGCATCGCCCAGGTGATGGTCTGGTTGAGCGCGATGATCCGGCCGTGGAACCGCTGCGGTACCTTGACCTCGATGATCGTGAGGTAGATGCCGTTCGCCAGTGTCAGCATGACCGCGGTGCCGAAGACGCCGGCCAGCACAATCGGCAGGCTCGCCCGTGCGCCGGTCAGCATCACGAACAGGCCTGAGATCGCGATCGCGACGATGTTGACAATCATCTTGCGGCTGCGCGGGCCGCCCCACAGCGCCATCGCGGCGCCGCCAGCGACCGTGCCTAGCCCTTCGGCGAAAGCCGCCTGGCCGACCTGGCCGAGGCTGCCGAAGGCCAGCACGAGCGGCGTGACGAGCAGCACAGGCACGGAATAGAACAGGTTCCCGATCGCGAAGAACGTCAGCATCGCGCGGAAGGCAGGCGTGCGCATCGACAGTCTCGCTCCGCCGAGCAGCAGCTCGCGGAAGGTCTCTTTGCGCCTGCGCCCCATCAGGTCGGGGAATTTGGTGACGGCGAGCACGCCGATCGCGAACGCGTAGCTGCCGATGTCGATCAAAAGGATGCCCTTGAGCCCGATCGCGGCCAGCAACCCGGCCGCCAGCAGCGGCACGAACAACAGTGCCGTTCCGTTGATCATCTGCACGACCCCGTTGGCGTGACCCAGATAGCGCTTCGGCGCGAGCTGAGGCACGGCGGCGATGAATGCGATCCGCTGGAAGGTTCCCGCCCCGGCGAGCAGCCATAGCAGCAGGTAGACAAGGCCGAGCAAGGTATGACCGGTCCACAGCGCGACCGCGAAGGCAAGCTCGACGGTTACCGCGGCGGCCGCGCCCCACATGATCACCCGACGCCGGTCGAACCGATCGGAGGCCGCTCCGGCCAGCGGCGTGAAAATCAGGATCGGCACCACGACTGAGGCTCCGGAGAGGCCGAACCACACCAGCGAGTGCGTGGTGAGGTACAGCCAGACCGGAATGGCCCAGCCGGTCAGCTGCGATCCGGTGATCGAGACGAGCTGGCCGACCGAGATCAGCGCGAACCTGCGCATAGACGGTGTACCGGCCGGAGGCGCGTGGTCGGTACTCGCCGCGGTATCTTCCCGCTCGCGATCTTCCCGCTCGCGGGGGCGGGCCTCGCAGGGGCGGGCCGCTCTGAGGTCCAGGTGCGTCGAGGTGATGATCTGGACCATCTCGTCGGCCCGGTAGCGCAGGAAGAAATGGCCCGCCTCGGGGAGAACGACCAGCGCGGCCACCTCGGCGACGTGCAGCCACTCCTTGTAGCGCTCCTCGTAGTAGTCGGTCATCGGGTCGCGCTCGCCGACGACCGAGATGACCGGCGCCCGGAGCCGCGCTGGCGTGGTCGCGTACAGCTCAGTGAAGTATTCCTCGGCGTTCTTCCCGTCGTGCCTCATGTTGGCGATGATCCGGTCGGCTTGAGCTGGATCGATCTCGTCCATCCCCACGCCCATGGACTTGAGCCAGTTAGCCTGGCTTCGGTTGCTGGTCAGGTCGGCGAACCTGGCCCGCAGCCTGGTCATGGCGTCGCGCGGGGTAGCGAACGGGAAGACACCGCCGAGGTAGATCGCGTCGATCGGCCGCCCCGCCGCTTCGAGCTGCCTGGCTAGCTCGGTGGTCAGCGCGCCACCGACACCGCAGTGCCCGTACAGCACCAGGGGTCCTTCAACCGTGCGCAGGACCTCGTCGGCGCAGAGCTTGGCGAGCTCGCCGAACGGCACCGCGTCCTCGTCGAGGCCGACATCGTGGCCCGGGATCGCGACCGAGTAAAGGCAGTGCCCGGCTGGCAGTGAATCGGCGATTGGCTGGTAGACGATGGCCGACCCGCCGCCGTACGGCACGCACACGTACGAGCAGACCCGCTGGTCTTGGGGCACTGGCTTGGTCAGCTCGTAGAGCACAGTGCGCGCTCGTCCGGCCGCGGATTGATCCTCGACCAGCGCCGCGAGTTCGGCGACCGTCGGGTGCTTGAACAGGTCCATCACGCCGACCCGGCGTTTCGTGCCTTCGGTGACCTTGCGCAGTTTCGCGACCACGACGGTGGCGAGCAGCGAGTGACCGCCTAGCGCGAAGAAGTCGTCGTCGACGCCGACCTCGGGCACGTCGAGCACGTCCTGCCAGATCGCCGCGATGGCGCGTTCGGTCTCGGTGCGGGGCGGGGTCCTCGCGCCGGCGCGAGCTTTGGCCGGGCCAGGCGCCGGCAGCGCCGCCCGGTCTAGCTTGCCGCTCGGTGACAGCGGCAGCGAGTCGAGCGAGACGAACGTGGCCGGCACCATGTAGTCAGGCAGCCTGAGCTTGAGCGCGGTGCGCAGCGCCGCGACGTCGGGTTCGCTGGTGCCGACGATGTAGCCGACGAGCCGCTTGTCGCCCGGGCTGGTCTCCTTAACCGCGACCGCGGCTTGGCTCACGCCCGGCTGGCTGCGCAGCGCCACCTCGATCTCGCCGAGTTCGATGCGCATGCCGCGGAGCTTTACCTGGCCGTCGATCCGTCCGAGGAACTCGATCGAGCCGTCAGGCCGCCAGCGGCCGTGATCGCCAGTCGCGTACATCCTGCACCCGGCTGGGCCGAATGGGTCGGGCAGGAACCGCTGCGCGGTGAGGGCCGGTCGTCGGTGGTAGCCGCGGGCGACTTGGACGCCGCCGATGTAGAGCTCGCCCACGACGCCGACGGGTACCTGCGTGCGCTGTTCGTCAAGTACGTACATCCTGACGTTGCTGACTGGCCCGCCGATGGGCACCCGGGACCGGCCGGCCAGAGCGGACGGTGTGGCCTGCCAGGCCGTGACGTCGATCGACGCCTCGGTTGGGCCGTAGTAGTTGTGCAAGCTCGCCCCAGGCAGCGCCACCAGGCAGCGGCGCGCAAGCTCGGCTGGCAGTTCCTCGCCACTGCACACGATGTGCCGGACCGTCGCACATCCCGCCGCCGCATCGGCGAGGAAGGAGTTCAGCATCGACGGTACGAAATGAATGATTGTTACGCCGAAAGATTCGATCGCGTCAATCAGGTATCCAGGATCCCGG
The DNA here is from genome assembly GCA_963769145.1 of uncultured Actinomycetota bacterium. GTDB lineage: Bacteria > Actinomycetota > Actinomycetes > Streptosporangiales > Streptosporangiaceae > Chersky-822. Next base: position 1,903,421 of record CAVYKS010000003.1, on the reverse strand, counting down.
TGCCCGCCCGGGCGAGCCAAGGCCAGCCTGGCCCCCGTGACCAGCGGCAGGAAGAACTCCCACACCGACACGTCAAAGCTCGCGGGCGTCTTCTGCAGCACCACGTCGTCCGGCCCGACAGACAATGCCGACCTCATCCAGCCGAGCCGGTTCGCAAGACCCCGGTGCGTGTTGATCACGCCCTTGGGTCGGCCGGTCGATCCCGAGGTGTAGATCAGGTAGGCGGCCCCGTCCGCCGGCCCGCCCTGGCGTTCTCCCGGGGGCGGCTGGAGAGGCCAGCCGGATGCCTCATCGAGCAGCAGCACGGGCGGGACGGACTCGGGCAGCAGGTCGCCGAGGTGCCGCTGGGCGAGAACGACCCCCGCGCCGGAGTCCTCAAGCATGTATGCCAGCCGCTCGGCCGGGTATTCGGGGTCAAGCGGCAGGTAAGCCGCCCCGGCCTTGATGACCCCGAGCAGCCCGGCGACCAGGTCGGTCGAGCGCTCGGCGAGCACGGCAACGATCGGGGTGCCCACGACCCCCCGCACCCCGCGCACCCACTCAGCGCGCAGTCGGCCCGCGATCCGGTTGGCCAACTCGTCAAGCTCGCCGTAGCTGAGCGCGCCGTGCTCGTCGACCACGGCGACGGCCTCCGGCGTTCGCGCGGTCTGTCGTTCGAACTGCTCCCGCAGCGTCACTCCGTCCTCTGCTGAGGCTGGCGGCGTCGCGGTGGCGTTCCAGCTGGCCAGCACCTCGGCTTCTCGCCTGTCCACTACGGCAAGGTCGCTAACGCGGCCAAGCGGCTTGGCCACCAGGTCGGCAAGCAGCGTGTGCAGCATCGCGGCGAGCCGCTCAGCGGTGGCGGGCTCGAACAGCGCGGTGTTGTAAATGAACCTGCATTGCAGGCCGCCGTCCCGCACCGGATACGCGTGCAGCTCCAGGTCGAACCTGGTGGCTGGCAACTCGACCGGCGACCAGTCAAGCTCGGCCGTGACGGCCTTGGCCCCGCCGGCGATCTCGTAGTTCTGCAGCACGAACATGGCCTGGAACAGCGCCGGGCGGCTCACATCCCTTGGCACGGCCAGGTCGTTGACCACCTTTTCGAACGGCACTTCCTGGTGCGTCAGCGCGTCAAGCACCCCGTCCCTGACCCGGTCGATCAGGCCGCCGACCAGTTCATCGCCGGTCACGTCGGCCCGCAGCGGCAGCACGTTGACGAACATGCCGACCGCGCCGTCCAGTTCGGGCAGCGACCGGCCGGCCACCGGCGATCCCACCGCGAAGCAGCGCTGCCCGCTGTAGCGAGACAACGTGAGCTGATAGCCAGCGAGCAGCGTCATGAACAAGGTCGCTCTGTGCCCGCGGCCCAGCGTGGTCAGGTCGTTGACCAGGGCGGAGCTGAGCCTGAACCAATGCGACGCGCCGGCGAAGGTCTGAGTGGCCGGCCGCGGGCGGTCGGTCGGCAGGTCGAGCGCGGGAACGTCGGCCAGCCGGTCCACCCAGTACTCCGCGGCCGCGGCCGCGGTCGGCGCCGCGAACTGGTCGCGCTGCCAGCCGGCGAAGTCGCCGTACTGCGTTACTCGCGGCTCGGCGCTGGCGATCTGGCCGTCGCCGGCGGCTAAGGAGCTGCCGAACTCACGCAGAATGATGTCGTTGGACCACCCGTCGGTGACGATGTGGTGCATGTCGAGCAGCAGCATGTGGTCGGCGCCGCCAGCCACCCGCACCAGGGCAGCCCGCAGCAGCGGGCCGGTGGCCAGATCGAATGGCCGCAGCGCCGCTGACTTGATCGCGGCCAGGGCGCCCTGATCGTCCAGCACGTCGATGACCGGCAGCGGCACGGGCCCAGGCGGGTCGACGAGTACCGTCGGCTTCCCGTCGTCGGTGGCAGGAAACCTCATCCGCAGGCTCTCGTGCCTGGTGGTCACGGCGCGAAGGGCGGACTCGAGCAGGGCGAGGTCGACGTCGGCGCCCAGCCGCACCAGGAGCGGCACCCCGTACGCGGCCGTCCCGGGTGCGAACTGCTCCATGAACCACAGCCGCTCCTGCGCGTATGAGAGCGGGGGCGAGGCACCGGCGGGCCGGGGCGCGATGACCTTGGCCCGGTTCTGCGGAGATGCCGTCTGCTTGGCCGCGCCTGCCAGCCGGCGTTCGAGCAGCAGACGCTTAGGGTCGGACAGCTCGGTCAATGCCGCTAGCCCTCCCCGGCCACAAGGCGCGCCGCTTCCTCATCGGACATCTCAGCTAGCTCGGCGGCCAGTACCCGTTCAACCTCGGCGGCGACGCCGGCCACCGTGGGCTCGATGAAGAACGACTGGATCGGCAGGTCGACACCCGTGGCCGCTGACAGCCTGGCGATCACCCGCAACGCGAGGAGCGAGTGGCCGCCGAGGTCGAAGAAGTCGTCGAGCGCACCTGGGCGATCCCGGCCGAGCACATCAGCCCAGACATTGGCGACAAGTTCCTCCGCGGCTGTCCTTGGCGGCACATGAGCTAGCGCTGTGTCCGGTCGTGCCGCCTCGGCGCGGCCGTGGTGGGTTTGTGCTTGCGGCCGCGCTGGCATCGCTAGCGCGGAGATCCTGGCCTGCGGAGCTGCGAGCACTGCGCGAAGCATGGCGACGTAGCAGTCGGCGAGCCACCTGGCGGTGTCTTCGGTGAACAGCGCCGTGTTGTACTCGACTCGTGCGTGGCCGCGCGAGATCTCGAGCATCAGGTCGTCTTCGGCGGCAGCCGACGCCCGGCTGAAGCCGACGCTGATGAAGTTGAAGCCGAGCTGATACAGCGGCGGCACCGCGGGTTCGCGGCGGTCGGCTAGCACCTCGACGAGCTTCTGGAAAGGCATCTCCTGGTGGTCCCAGGCATCAAGCAGAGCGTGGCGCACCCGGTCGAGCAGGGCCAGAAAAGTTGGGTCGCCCGCCACGTCCGTCCGTACGACGATCATGTTGACGAACATGCCGATCAGAGGCTGCAACTCGGGCCGGTCCCGGCCAGCTACCGGCAGCCCGATGACGATGTCGTCGCTCGCCGATAGCCGGTGCAGCAGCGCGACATAAGCGGCGAACAGCACCATGAATGGCGTGGCGCTGGCCTGCCTCGCCAGGCCCGCCGCCGTGCTTTCCGCCCCGTCGGGCAGCGGGAAGATCAGATCAGCGCCTTCGAAGCTGCGGATCGCCGGGCGCGGCAGGTCGGTCGGCAACCCGTGCACGGGAGGCAAGCCGTCGAGAGCCTTGCACCAATACCCAAGCAGTTCGTCCATCCGGCCAGCGGCGAGCTGGTTGCGCTGCCACACGGCGTAGTCGGGGTACTGGATGGTGAGTTCGGGCAGGCTGGGTGCTCGCTGCTGCGCGGCGGCCGCGCACAGCTCGGTGAGTTCGGCCCTCAGGTTGAGCGCGGAGGCCGCGTCGAACATGGCGTGATGGGCCGCGAACAGCAGCAGCCAGCGGGCGACGAGCCAGTCGGTCGCGTCGAGCCTGAGGAGGGTTGCTCGCCAGAGCGGCGCCTGGTCGAGCGCCAGCGGCGCGCTGGCAAGCTCTGCGAACAGCTCTTCAACGCGCTCGCGTTGCTCGTCCTGTCTGAGGTGGCTCAGATCTAAAACGTCGACCTGCGGAGTGACGTGGTCGTGCACGACCTGCATCAGCTCGCCGGACCGCACGCGGAACGAGGCCCGCAGCGTCTCATGTCGCTGGGTGCAGACAGCGAGTGCCGCGAGTACGTCATCGGCTGACACGGGAGACGAGATCGCTACGTCGTCAACAACGTGGTAGACGGGCTGATGACCGGCGATCTGGCTGGCGAACCACACCCGTTCTTGCGCGTAAGAGGCTGGCACCTGCCACGGATGCGTTCCGACGCCATCGCCAGCGGCTACGCTCGCCTCCTCAGCCATAAATGACCTGCCGAAATACGAAGTGCAATCGTTCGCGTGCCTTTCGTGCCGCGCACCGGCCTGACCGCCAGTTCTCGCATCGGTGACCTTCAGGGCGAAACCCACGATACCCGTCGCTGTCACCTTCCGGAATCCCGCCCGCCGGTGTGATTCGGGACGATGGGTGGGATCGGTGGGGTGGGGAGTTTTCCCGTATGGACGGATAATCACCGATCATCTATTCTGACTGTGGCCTGCGGCGGACCTGGGCGCCGTACGGTGCCCGCGATGGGGCGAGCGTCGTATAACTGTGAGGCAAATTAAGTCGTGTGGCTGCGTTGTTAAAGTCCGAGATCGACGGCGCGACCGCGTTATGCGGGCGCTGAGGATCGCGATATTCGGCAGCGGATCGCTGGCAAAGGCTGTGTGCCGATCGTTGGCAACGGGTCGGTACGATGCGGTGCGCGGCAGGCTCGACGTGCTGCTGATGGCCCGCGACACCGCCGCGGCCACGGCGATTTGCGTCGTCGCTGGCTCGCTCGCCGCACTGTCCGGAAGCCAGGTGCGGTTCAAGCCTGCCGGTGCGGATATCGGCGACTCATCGGGACTCGCCGATACGCTCGCTGTCACCAAGCCGTCGGGCGTAGTGCTCTGCGCGTCCTACCAGTCGCCGTGGGAGCGCTTCCGCGCACCCTCTCGGTGGACTTCCCTGCTCATGCATGCGGGCTTCGGCTTATCACTGCCGCTCCAGGCCGTTCCGGCGATCGGAGTCGGCCAGGCGATCGCGAAGGCCTGTCCAGGCGCCTGGTTCGTTAACGCGTGCTTCCCTGACGCGGTTAACCCCGTGCTCGCGCATCTCGGCCTGCCGGTCACCTGCGGTGCGGGGAATGTGGCGATGCTCGGTGCCGCGTTGCAGTACGAGCTCGGCCTGACCGAGCCGTCCAGGCTGAAGGTTGTCGCACACCACCTGCACCTTCACGCTCCTCCGCCGGGAGCGGAGGAAGCCAAGGCGTGGGTCGATGACGAGCCGTTCGGCGGCGTTACCGGGACGCTCAGCGCGCTCCGCGCGGCGCCGAGGGCGACCCTCGCGGACATCGCGGGCGCGAGCGCGGCGCTGGTCGCGACGGCGCTCGCGACCGGCGACCAGCTCGACGCGCAGTTGCCCGGGCCGTTCGGATTGCCTGGCGGGTACCCGGTGCGGGTCGATGCGGGAACGATAAGCCTGCGGCTGCCAGCCGCGTTGACGCTGGCCGACGCCGTTGCCTTCAACCAGCGCGCCGCCCTGCACGACGGAGTCGTGGTCGCTGACGGCCGCCTGATGTTCAGCCCAGCGGCCAGCGTCGCGCTAGCCGAGTATCTGCCCAGTTTCGCCGACGGCTGTGCGGTAAGCGATATCCCCGCCGCCTGCGAGCAACTGCTCGAATTGCGGGCCAGGTTGCGCCGGCAAGCAGAACGGGAGCCAGAGCATGACAGCTAGTCACGAGCGAAGCTCGACCGGGGTGTCCGCCGGGTCGTCGGCCTCGCCGGCCGCCGTCAGCGGCAACATGCTGCTCGATTATTACAACCTGCTGCCGCGCGCGGTCGCCTCCTGCGTGCCGGACCCGTTGCCGGTGACTACGCCAGGCGCGTTCGCGCCCGGATACGAACTGCCCGAACTCGACGACCAGGTCCGTGAGTACTTCGCCGCCGCGAGCGTTTCCTGGCGACCGCTCGGCGAGTACGGCGGACACCAGATTGTGCTGCTCGACCTGGCCGAGAACCCGGACACGAATACGACCAAGACGCATCCCTCGTTGCTGATCGTGGCCAGGGCCGTCGAGTTCATTCGCCGGACCGGCCAGCCCATCATGATCTTCTCGCCCACCTCGGCGAATAAGGGCACGGCGTTGCGCGACGCTGTGCTGCGCGCGGTGCGGGCCGGTCTGGTGACCCCCGAGCAGCTGCGAATCGTGGTGCTGGCCCCAATCAGCGGCAGGGACAAGCTCCGGTCGAGCGGGCTCGCCACCGACAGCCGGCTGCGCGAGCTCAACCCGGTTCTGCTGTACGACGGTCAGGAGCCGGAAGGGGTCAAGGCGCTTGGCAAGGCGTTCGCCGGCGACTACGCGGCCAATCTCTGGCGTACCCTAGGAGCGCACCTTTGGTATTCCTTGGATTTGCGCAACTACGTAGTCGCGGACACCGCGCGTGCGTTCTTCGAGCACGCGGCGGCGCCGACCGACCTGGCCGACCGGCCAAGGACGCACGCGCACGCGGTATCGAGCGCCTTCGGGCTGCTCGGTTACCACTCGGGCCGGGAGGTGCTCGAGCAGGCGGGTCTCGCGAACCCGGGCAGCCGCCCGGCCAGCCTGCTCGTGCAGCACCTGGGGACTCCCGACATGGTCCTTCATCTGCTGCACGGCAGCTTTGACCGGCACAACATGCCTGACTACCGGCACCAGAGCGGATCGGGCCGCTACGAGCAGAGCGCTGACCCGCACTTTCCGTCGATCACCGACGATCCGGACGAGATTCTCGACCCCACCTTCTACAGCCGCCGCCCCGCGACGTCGCCGGCCATGAACGAGATCATCGGCCGGTACGGCGGCGACGGGATCGTGGTATCGAGGCACGAATGCCTCAGCCGCTACGGCAAGCTAAGCGACTGGCTCTCCGGCAGCCGGCGGCCGCTGCCCGGTGACGTGCACCAGGTACGCGAATGGTCGCTGGTGATGGCGCTGACCGGCACGCTCAACGCCATCGACCGCGGTCTTATAAAGCCCGACCACGACGTCGTCGTCCATGGATCCGGCTGGTACACCACAGCCGACTACACGCCGTTGCCGCCCGACGCTACCGTCCCCGTCACCAACTGCGCCGACATCGCGGCAGCGGTGATGCGGTGACGGTGTCAGGTTCGCTGGCAGAAGCCTTCCGCGAGGTCGCCTTGAGCAATCAGGACCGGATCGCGGTCCACGACGATGCCGCTGCGCTCAGCTACTCCGAGCTAGCAAGCCAGGCCGGCGGCATCGCCCGCGCGCTGCTGGCAGCGGCGCTGCGTCCGGGCGAGCGGGCGGGGCTGTTGCTCGATCACGGTTCCGCCATGGTGGCCGCGGCTGTCGGCACCTTGGCCGCCGGCGGCTGCTACGTTCCGCTCGACCCTGGCTACCCAGCCGAGCGGCTGGCTCATATGACCAGCCGAGCCGGCGTGCGGGTGCTGCTGACAAGCAGGCCGCATGACGAACTCGGCCAACGCCTCGCCAGCGGCCAAGTGCTTGTGCACACGGACGATCTCGGGTCGGCCGATCTGGAAGTCGTCGGCACCGATGCCGACCAGCCCGCGTACCTGCTGTATACATCGGGTTCCACGGGATTGCCGAAGGGCGTTGCGCAAACTCATCGCAACGTGCTGCACGGCGTAGCCAACCACATCACGGGCTTTGGCATCGGCCTGGCCGACAAGGTCAGCCTGCTGTCATCTTTCAGCTTCGACATGGCAGTCACCGACATGTACGCGGCGCTGCTGTCCGGTGCGACCGTAGTCACGGTCGACGTCAGGCGGCATGGCATCGGCCATCTCGCCGATGCGCTTGCCGACCGGGGCGTCACCGTGTACCACTCGACGCCCACGGCATTCGAGCATCTGGTCGCGGCGCTCGGCGACCGCCGACTGCCGGAGATCAGGGTCGTACTGCTCGGCGGCGAGCATGTCACCAAAGCCCACGTACTCGCCGCTCGCCGCCATTTCGGTCCCGGCTGCGTGTTCGCCAACGGCTATGGCGCGACCGAGGCCAGCTTCGCCGCGCGATACCGGATCGGGCCCGCCGACCAGGTCGATCGCGACGTGGTGCCGATCGGCTACCCGCTGCCCGGCTACGAGATCCTGCTACTCGACCGCCGCGGTAGACAGCGGCACCACAGCGGCGAGATAGCGATTAAGAGCAGATACCTGTCGCCTGGTTACTGGCAGGACGAGGTCCGAACCGCCGAGCGCTTCGCCGCGGCCAGCGACGGCACGCCGATCTATCGCACCGGGGACTTCGGCAGCGTGCTCGCCGACGGACGCCTGGTCTGCCTGGGCCGGGCGGACCGGCAGGTGAAGATCCGTGGCCACCGGGTGGAACTCGGCGAGATCGAAGCGCACCTGGCCGCGCTGCCAGAAGTAGCCCACGCGGTGGTATTGGCCCGGGGGGACGGGTCGACGGAATCACCCCAGATCGTTGGCTATGTCGTGCCGGCCACCGGGGCGCGGCCTGACCCGGTTTTGCTGCGACGGGCGCTTGCTGAGCGGCTGCCTGACTACCTGCTGCCGGCTGTGATCGTGGTCATGAGCGAGTTTCCGCTCACCCCGAGTGGCAAGGTCGACGTGGCGGCATTGCCGGCGCCGCGGGCCGCGAGCCGCGGCGCGGCACCGTCGACCGCGACCGAGCGACTGGTCGCGGCCGCCTGGTGCGAGGTCCTCGGTCTGGGCTGCGTTGGAGTCGACAGCGCGTTCTTCGACTCCGGCGGTCACTCCCTGGCCATGGCCAGGGTGCAGCGGCGGCTCGAATCGGCGCTTGGCCGCGAGATACCGCTGGCCGCGCTCGCCGAGCACGCCACCGTCAGGACGTTCGCGCGGTACATCGATGGCGGCCAGGACGACTCGCTCGACCGGGTGAACCTTCGGATGGCCAGGCGACGGGCTTCCCGGAGTCAGCGATGACGGCCGCGGCCGACGCTATTGCCGTGGTCGGCATGGCCTGCCGGTTTCCGAAGGCGCCATCGGTCGCCGCGTACTGGCAGAACTTGCTCGACGGCCTGGACGCTGTGCACGACTACAGCGACGCCGAGCTTGCCTCCTGCGGCATCGAGCCCGAACTGCGTCATGACCCTGCCCACGTGAAGGCGGGAGGGCGGCTGGACGGCGTCGCCGACTTCGACGCGGAATTCTTCGGCTTCACCGGTGACGAGGCGGCAAGAACCGACCCGCAGCACAGGTTGTTCATCGAGACCGCTTGGGAGGCGCTTGAGGACGCTGGCTGCGACCCGGCGCGGTATCCGGGGACAATCGGCGTCTTCGCGGGTTCGTCGATTAGCAGGTACTTCCTGTTCCATCTATTCGGCCGGGAGCAGGCAACGCGGGCCGACTGGGAAGGCCGGATCGCGCCATTTCAGTCACCGGATTACCTCCCAGCCCAAGTGGCTTACCGGATCGGCCTGACCGGCCCGGCCGTGGCCGTGCAGACCGCGTGCTCCACCTCTCTGGTCTGCGTGTGCATGGCGGCGCAGAGCCTGGTCGACTACCGGTGCGACATCGCGCTCGCCGGCGGGGTGAGCGTGACCTGGCCCCGGCACCGCTACACGCCCGGCGGCCTGGTGTCGCCCGACGGCCGGTGCCGTGCCTTCGACGCGGCCGCCCAGGGATCGGGGTTCGGCAGCGGATCTGGCACCGTCGCGCTCAAGCGCCTTGACGACGCCGAGCGCGACCGCGACCACATCTACGCGGTGCTGCCCGGCTGGTCCGTCACAAACGACGGAAGCGCCAGGGCCGGATTTGCCGTGCCAGGTATCGTCGGCCAGGCAGCAGCGGTCACCGAGGCGATGGCGGCCGCCGGTATCGGGCCCGACGACGTCGGCTTTGTCGAGGCGCACGCGAGCGGCACGCCGCTAGGCGACGCGATCGAAGTCGCCGCGCTCACTCGCGCCTTCAGATCGGCGGGAAGCAGGAAGCGGGAGCAATGCGCGCTTGGAGCGGTAAAGACCAGCATCGCCAACCTGGACGCCGCCGCCGGAATCGCAGGCCTGATCAAGGCCGTGCTCGCCTGCGCGGAAGGTGTGATCCCGGCGAACCTGCACTTCACCCAGCCGCATCAGGACATCGAACTGGCTGGCTCGCCGTTCTTCGTCCCGGTCAAGCCGGTGACGTGGGATGAGCGGGAAAGGATCGCCGGAGTGAGCTCGGTCGGCCTGGGCGGCACCAACGCCCACGTGCTGGTCGCGTCGCCGTCGGCCCGGCCCGAGCCCGCAGGCGGTGGTGGTGGCGGGCACTGCACGCTGCTGCTGTCGGCGCGCACGCCGGACGAACTCCAGGCCGTCGCCCGGCGGCTGCGCGATTGGCTTGCCGAGCACCCGGACGCACGTCTGGCCGACGTCGCGTACACGCTCGCCGACGGCAGGCAGCGGTTCGAGCACGCGGCGAGCGCGTCGGTGCGAACGGCAGGCGAAGCGATGGCCGCGCTGGTCAAGATTGAGGCCGGCATGGCGATGGGTGACCCGCTCGCGCCAGCGGAAAGTCAGGGACGCAAGATCTCGCTGCCAACCTACCCGTTCAGCAGGCGCAGGCACTGGATCGAGCCGCTCCCATGAGCGCGCAGTGGTTCGCCGGTAATGACCAGTCAGTCGTCAAGAACCCGCGGGCACTGTTGTTCTGCCTGCCGCACGCGGGCGGTGGAGCGTCCGCCTTTCACCGCTGGGCGCAGGCGCTGGCCCCCGACATCGAGGCCCTGCCTATCTATCTGCCAGGAAGGGAACGGCGGATCGCCGAGCCTGTCGGGATCGACCCGCCGGCGGTCGCGGCCGCCGTTGCCGCCGCGCTCGGCGCGCGGGGCACGCCTCCCTATGCGTTCTATGGCCACTCGCTCGGCGGGTGGCTGGCCTTCGAGGTCATCAAAGAGCTTGGGGGACGTGGCGTGCCGCCGCCGCGGAGGCTCTACGTCGGCGCCTCCAGGCCGCCTGACATCGGGCTCCCAGCCGAGCTGCGCGGCCTCACGCTGGCACCTGCCGATGAGATCGGCCGTCGGCTGGTGGGGCTTGGCGGCATTCCGCCTGAGGTATTCGACTACCCAGAACTAGTCGACTTGGTGCTGCGGATTATCAGGGCCGACTTCGGCTGGCTCGAAAGCTACGTCTACAAGCCGCAGCCACCGCTGGCTGTGCCCATCGTCGCCTTCGCCGCGGCAGGCGATCAGTTCGCTAGCGACGCCGATATGGCCGGATGGGCCCGCCATACGAGCGCGGGGCTGACGCTGCGCCAGGTGACCGCCGGTCATCTTTTCACTCAGGAACTGCGTGACGAGCTCACCGCCTACATCAGATCCGACCTCCTGGCCGACCTTTCCGGCGAGCGCCGCGCCGGGCCTGCCGGCGGGCACTGCGTGCCGCTCGGTACCACCGGCTGGGAGGTGTGGCAGGACGCTGTGCTCCGGATGGCCGGCTTTCCCGCCGATGGCCTCGCCCTGTTCGCGAGTCCCGCGCTGGCGAAGGCGGCCGACGCGTGCCTAGACGGTGACGATCGCGGGAGATTCGAGAAACTGGTCATCCAGCAGTGGCAGTCCTGCCTTGAGCAGGCGGCGGAAATCTCCGGGCAGCCGCGCTTTGTCGAGGCGGTCACCTGGCAGAACCCGTCGGCGCTGGTCGCACTCGACACGCTGGCGCGGTCATCGCCCCGTGACGCCACGCTGTCGCTCAACAACAAGAGCAGGGAACGGACCCGGACAGTTGCTAGGTACTGGCAGCGCTATTGCGGAAAGAACGAGACGATCGGCTTCTTCGGCCCGTCGGTCTGGGTACGGGTCGATCCAGCGGCACCGCCCGTCGTGCTCATCCACGACGGCGAACCGCTGCGCGAGCGGCGGCTTGGGCTGGAGTACTGGGCAGTCGAGGCGGTCGCTGACCGGTTCGCCGCCGACCCGGCCATCAGAGCTTGGCTGCCGGTGACGCTGGCCCCGCACGTCACCGTCGACGGCGACCGGCTGCTGCGGCCAGCCAAACCGCCGCTGCCGCTGCAGCCGGCCGAGGTAGCCGCGCTGGCCCGCTGCGACGGCCGCCGGGCGAACACCGTCGTCGCTCAGCTCGTACCGGCGGTCGTGCGGGCGGCGGCCGACGGCTATCTGCTGCTCGGCAGGCTCGCCGACCGAGGCATCGTGATCTGGGGTGCCTCGCTCCCGCAAAGCCCCGACGCCGAACTCGTGCTGCGTGAGCAGATCGCAGGCATCGGCGACGACGCGGTCAAGGCCGGCGCGACCACCGTGCTGGACATGCTGGCCCGATCCAAGGAGAAGATCGCCAAGGCGGCCGGTGACCCGGCCGCGTTGCGCGTCGCTCTGGCCGCGCTCGATGCCGAGTTCACCGACCTCACCGGTGTGCCCGCGGGTCGCCGGGCTGGCCAGATGTATGCGGGGCGGCGGCTGTGCTACGAGGACACCGTGGCGGGCCTTGATGTGGTGTTCGGCGGCGAGGTGCTTGACGCGCTGGCCGGGCCGCTGAGCGTGCTGCTGCCCGCCGCTCGATGGCTGACCGCCGCGCTCGCGGACGCGTACAACGCCGCCCTCCGCGACCTATTTACCGAGCTAGCCGACAGCGCCGGGCGGGCGCGGCTGTCTGACCTGTGGTACCTCGCGCAAGCGCCGCTGTTCGGGTCGGGCGAGCGCCCGGTTGACGCGGTGGCGGCCGAGTTCGTTCAGCGGTGGGCCGCGTTGTTCGGCCTTGACCAGATACCGGCTAGCATCGCCCGGCTGTCGTTCGCCTCCGCCGAGCTGGTCGGCGCGGCGGCGCTCGCGTTTCCCGCCGACCGTCCGGGTTACGCCGCGGGCCGGCTGCACAGTCCTGACGTGCACGTGTGCGCCGAGGATGAGGCGGCGCTCGGGCGGGGCGAGTTCTATCTCGTGCTCGGCGAGCTGCACACAGCGTGGGCGACCTTCGACACCGCCGTGCTCAGCGCCGGCCACCCGGACCCGTCCCGGTTGCGGGACGCGCTCGCGGACGACATCGGTCACCACCGGATCAGGCCGCTCTACCCGACCGACTGGCCCCGTTACACCGGGCGGCTCGCGCACTCGCTTGATCATCCAACCGACCGGCAGCTTGGATTCACGATGGCACCGGGCGCTGACCGTGAGCGGCTGCTGCCGGTGACCTCGGTCACCGTCGCCGACCGCGGCGGCGATCTGGTGGCCACCGCACCCGACGGCCGCGCCTGGCCGCTTATCGAAGTGTTCGCCGCGCTGATCTCGATGCACGCGGCCGATGCGTTCAAACTGGTCACTGCCACCGCGCACACTCCGAGAATCACGGTGGACAAGATGGTGGTGGTGCGCGAGGCTTGGCGCACCACGGTCGCGGGAACCGGCCTGGCGGACGCGGCTGGCGAGGCGGACCGGTATCTGGCCGCACGCACCCTGCGCCGCGAACTCGGATTGCCAGAGCGGGTGTTCGTCAAGCTGAGCACGGAGACCAAGCCGTTCTACGCCGATCTGACCAGCCCCGTGTATGTCAGTTCGCTCTGCGCCATGCTGCGCCGCGCGCGAGAGCAGGGCGGCCCCGGCGTATCTGCTACCTTCACCGAGCTGCTGCCAGGACCGGAGCATGCCTGGCTCACCGACCGGGCCGGTCGACGCTATTACAGCGAACTGCGGCTGCAGATCCGCGACTTTAGAGAAGCAAAATGACCAGCGGGCCCAAATTTCCCTTCCCGCCGGCCACACTGCCTGAGCTGATCGGCGCGCAGGCGCGGTCTCGCCCGTCGGCCACGGCGGTGCGTCAGTGGCAGGACCGGCTGAGCTACGGCGAGCTCTGGTCGATGGCCACCGAACTCGCCTCCGAACTGCGCGCCGCTGGCTGCGGTCCGGAGACACGGGTCTGCGTCTGCGCACGCCGCCGGCCGTCCGCGGTGGCCGCGCTCGTCGGAATCCAGCTCGCAGGGGCGGCCTACGTGCCGCTCGACCCGTCCGACCCGGCAGCGCGGCACGCGATCATCGCGGCCGACGCTGGAGCGCCGCTCGTGGTCGCCGACGACCAGAGCGCGGCCGACGTGGCGGGGCTCGGGCTGCCCGTGATTCGCATTCCCAAAAGGCCCAGGAAGTCCTTGCGGCCAGGCGGCGCGGACTGCCCGGCGCAGCCGCAGAACGCCGCCTACGTGCTTTACACCTCAGGCTCCACCGGAGCGCCCAAGGGCGTGGTGGTCACGCACCAGAACCTGACGAGCTACGTGACCGCGTTCGGGGCGTTCACCGGAGCCGCGCGGTCGACCCGTTCGTTCGCCTTCGCCTCGTTCGGATTCGACGTATCGGTGATCGACCTGTTCGTGCCGCTCGCCGCGGGCGGCGGGGTGGAACTGCTCGGCGAGGCTGACCGATCAGACCCAGAGCGGTTGCAGCGGTTTTGCGAGGAACACGCGATCACCTGGGGTTGCGTCCCGGTGGCGCTGCTGCCGATTCTCGATCCCGACCGGCTTCCCGGCTGGCGCACCCTGATCACGGGCGCCGAGGCACCAGGACCTGAACAGGTGGTGCGGTGGACCGGGCCCGACGGCCGGTCGGGTCGCCGGTTCCTGAACTGCTACGGTCCGACCGAGGCGACCGTCTGCGTGACGTCGTTCGAGGCGACCGGGAGCTGGGACCGGCCGCTTCCGATTGGCTTGCCGCTGGCCAATCAGCGCGTCCACGTGGTCGACGAACAGCTTCGCGAGGTGCCCGACGGGACGCCGGGCGAACTTGTCATCGGCGGGGCCGGGCTGGCCCGCGGGTATCTGGGCCGATCGGCGCTGACCGCCAGGAATTTCGTGCCCGATCCGTTCAGCGCCGATCCCGGCGCCAGGTTGTACCGCACTGGCGACATCGCCGCCTGGCGAGACGGAGCGCTCGAGTTCCTCGGGCGCGCTGACGGACAGGTCAAGATCCGCGGCCGCCGCGTCGAACTCGGCGAAGTGGAGACGGTCCTGCGTGGGCTGCCGCTGGTACGGCACGCCGTCGTCGATGTCGTGCCAGACGGTGGCGGCGCCCGGCTGGTCGCGTTTTGCGCTCTGGCCCCAGGCGGCGACGAGGCCGCGGTCATGGCCGCCTGCGCACAGGTTCTGCCGTCCGCCCTCCGGCCGTCGGCGGTGATCGCGGTGCCAAGCCTTCCGCTCAACGCGGCCGGCAAGGTCGACTTGTCCGCCTTGCGATCTCGGTTGGCGCGGACGGAACCCGTCGAAGGACGGCCGCCGGCCGGGCCGGTCGAGACCGCAGTGGCGGCAAGCTGGCGCAAGGTTCTCGGCCGGGCCGAGGTGAGCGCTGATGACGATTTCTTCAGCTCGGGCGGCCATTCGATAGCAGCCATGCGACTCGTGGCTGACCTGCGAACCGAACTCGGCCGCGCGGTCTCGATGGAGGACGTATTCGGGGGACGCACGTTGGCCGCGATCGCGGAGCGGGCGGCAGTCGCGCCGGCCCTCGACCAGGTCGACCTCGTCACCGGCAACCCGCCGGCTTTGTCGCCGGCTCAGCGAAGGCTCTGGTTCCTCGACAAGCTCGCGCCCGGTTCGGCGGCGTACAACATCCCGCTCGCCGAGCGGATCGCCGGGCCGCTCGACGTCGGGGCACTTGAAGCCGCGCTCGCTTGCGTGATCGACCGGCATGATGTCCTGCGCTGGCGGATCGGCGACGACGCGGACGGCAGGCCGGTCATCGAGGTGCGTCCTTCGCTGCCGATTTCGCTGGTCCTGCAGGACGCTACCGAGCAAAGGTTGGCCGACCTTCTCGGGGCCGAAGCAAGCACGCCGTTCGATCTTGCCGCCGACCCGTTGTGGCGGGCCAGGGTGTTCCGGCTTGGTCCGGGCGACCACGTGCTCGCGCTGACATTCCATCATGCGGTGTTCGACGGCTGGTCACAGCGGCCGTTCTATGAAGACCTTGGTCAGGCTTATCGCGCCGCGGCTAGTGGCGGTGACGCCACGTTGGCGGCACCCTCGGCCGGGTTCGGCGACTACGTGGCTTGGCGGGCGGAGCGTGACCGGCTGCGCGGCGACGCTGACCTGCGGTGGTGGGGCGAGCACCTGGCCGGCGCCCCGCACGCCGTCGACCTGCCACGCGACGCGGCGCGACCGGACGTGCAGACCTACTCCGGCGCCATGGTCAGTTCGGCGGGACCGCCAGCCGTCTTCGCGGCGGTGAGGAAGCTGTCAGAACGGCTTGGCGTGACCGTACCGGCGGTGCTGCTCGCGGGCTTCTGCGTGTTCGTCTATTGCCTGACCGGACAGGGCGACCTGGTGATCGGGACCCCGACCGCCGACCGTAGGCACCCGGCTTTCGGTGATCTTGTCGGGTTCTTCATCGAGGTGATGCCGCTTCGAGTGCGCGTTGATCCGGCGGCCCACTTCGCGGATCTGGTGCGGGCGTGCTCGGACGAATTGCTCGCCGCGCTCGCTCATCCGGCCGCCCCGCTCGAGCGGATCGTCGACACGCTCGGTCTGCCGCGCGACCCCGGCCGGCAGCCCCTCGTGCAGATCCTGTTCAACGTCTACAACTACCCAGAGCCGCACCTGGTGCTTGATGGCCTCACTTCCCGCCCGCTGGTACCTGGGCTCGGCGGCTCGCCATTCGACCTCACCGTGTACATCGCGCCGCGGGATGGTCAGCACGCCGTTGACATCGTCTACAATCCCGATCTCTTCAAGCAGGCACGGGCGGCGGCCTTCGCCGATTGCTACCTGGGGTTGCTTGAGGCGCTTACGGCCGATCCCGCGCAGACCGCCGCCGACGTGCCGCTCCCGGCCGGATGGGCGGCCGCCGCGGATAGCGCGGCGGTAGAGCCGCCCGCACCGGCTCTACCGGGAGCGAGCGGTGCCCGGCCGCCCGCTCGCTCGACAATGCCGCCGAGCCAGGCCGAGCAGGCGGTCGCCTCGATCTGGCGCGAAGTACTCGGGCTGGCGCAGGTTGGCCTGACGGTGAATTTCTTCGACGTCGGCGGTTCTTCGCTCGCGCTGATCGCTGTCCGGGCCCGGATCGCCGAGCGGTTCGGGCGCGAGCTGTCGGTCGCTGAGCTTTTCCAGTACCCCACTGTCCGGACGCTCGCCGGGCATTTGCAAGGTGCGTCGGATACCCCCGAACTCGCCAGGGCCGCGGCGCGCGCCGCGGCCCGCCGCCAGCGGTCCAGACGGCTGCGACCTGATCAAGGAGGATGACGTGACCGAGTCCTACGACGTCGGCGCTGAGCCGATCGCGATCGTCGGCATGGCCCTGCGGGTGCCAGGGGCTGGTGACGTCCAGCAGTTCTGGACCAACCTGATCGACGGCGTCGAGTCGGTGACGTTCTTTGACCCCGACGAACAGCGGGCCCGCGGAGCTAGCGAGGCTGACCTCGCCGATCCCGACTTCGTGCCCGCCGCCCCGGTGCTCGACCAGATGGAGTACTTCGATGCGCCGCTGTTCGGGATGTCCGCCAGGGAAGCCGAGACGGCCGACCCGCAGCAGCGGATTTTCCTCGAACTCGCGCACACAGTGCTCGCCGACGCGGGCTGCGATCCCGCCCGGTATCAAGGCGAGATCGCCGTGTACGCGGGGACCGGCAACGACGAGTACCTCTGGAAGAACATACGCCGCAGCCGCCGGTTCGGCCCCGATGCCGCCAACCTCGCTCTGTCGGCCGGCAACCACCCCGACTACCTCGCGACGATGGCGTCCTACCGGCTCAACCTGCGCGGACCCAGCCTGACGCTGCACACCGCCTGCTCGTCCGCGCTCGTGGCCGTCCACCTGGCGTGTGAAGCGCTGCGCGGCGGCGAATGCGAGATGGCTCTAGCCGGCGGGGTGTGCATCGAACTGCCGCACGGCCGGGGCTACATTTCGCACGGCGGCTTCACCTCACCCGACGGGCACGTCCGGCCGTTCGACGCCAAGGCCGACGGCACGACTTGGGGCAGCGGCGCCGGGCTCGTCGCGCTCAAGCGGCTGACCGACGCGGTCGCTGACGGTGATCACATCAGGGCGCTCATCTGTGGCAACGCCATCAACAACGACGGTGCCAGCAAGGTTGGCTTCTCGGCGCCAAGCGTCGAGGGGCAGGCCGAGGCCATCGCGCAGGCGCTCGGAGTAGCCGGCATAGATCCGCGCAGCATCGGCTACGTCGAAGCACACGGCACCGGCACGGCGCTCGGCGACCCGATTGAGATAGCCGCGCTGTCCCGCGTCTACTCGGCCGGAACCACGGACACCGACTGGTGCGGGGTCGGCTCGGTGAAGTCCAACCTCGGCCACCTTAGCCAGGCGGCCGGCGTGGTGGGCTTGATCAAGGCGGCGCTCGCTCTGGAGCACGCGGTGATTCCCCCGACGATCAATTTCTCCGAGCCGAATCCGGCCATTGACTTCAAAACAAGCCCGTTCTACGTGGTCTCCACGTTGTCCGCGTGGGACACCGGCGGGGCGCCGCGCCGGGCGGCTGTCAGTTCGTTCGGCATCGGGGGAACCAACGCCCACGTGGTGCTCGAGCAAGCCCCCATTGAGGCTGGCCGGCCGCAGGCGGGGGTTGATAGGGGGTCGTCCCCCTCGGCTAGCGCCGCTGCTCGTCCGGTCGAGTTGCTGCGGCTGTCGGCGAGGACCGAGTCCGCACTGGCCGCTTCGGCCGCCAAGATGGCCGACTACCTGCAGGCGAACCCGGGGCTCGACCTCGGCTCGGTGGCGCACACGCTGCACATTGGCAGGCCGGAGTACTCCCGCCGCGCGTTCGCGCTGGCCGGCGACACCACCGAGGCAGTGACCGCGCTGCGTGACGCCAAGCAGCTTGTGACCGGGCCCGCAGCCGATCCGGCTCCGCTGGTCGCCATGCTTTTCTCGGGGCAGGGCTCGCAGTATCCGGGGATGGGACAGCGGCTGTATCAGGCCGAGCCGATCTTCGCGCGCGTCTTCGATGAGTGCTGCGACGTGCTGAACGACGCGGACGAGCCCATTGACCTGCGCGCCATCGTCGCGGGGGATCCGGCCCAGCAAGGCGGGCTGACCAGCACCAGGTACGCCCAGCCCGCGCTATTCGCTCTCGAATACGCACTCGCCTGCGTGTGGCAGGCCTGGGGCGTGACTCCGTCGGCGATGATCGGCCATTCGATCGGTGAATACGTGGCCGCCGCCGTCGCCGGCGTGTTCACGCCGCCGGACGCGATTCGCCTGGTCGCCTTGCGCGGCAAGCTGATGTCGCAGATGCCGCCCGGGGCCATGCTGGCTGTGCAGCTCGGCGAGGCGGAGGTGACTGAGCGGCTTCCGGCGGGCCTCTGCGTCGCCGTGGTGAACGGGCCTGGGACCTGCGTCGTCGCTGGGCTGGACGACGAGGTGAGCGAGTTCGCCCGTGTGCTCAAGGCCGAGCACATCCGCGCCACTGCCCTGCGCACCTCGCACGCCTTTCACTCACCGATGATGGAACCGGTCGTCGACGAGTTCACCGAGGCAGTGGCGGCCACGGCGCTGGCCGCCCCGACGGTGCCGTTCCTCTCCAATGTCACCGGCGATTGGATCACCGACCTCCAGGCGACCGATCCGCGCTACTGGGCCGCGCAGCTCCGCAATCCGGTGCTCTTCGGCGCCTGCCTCGCGCGGCTGGCTGACACCGCCAGCGCGGGGGGTTCCGGGGGGTCGCTGCCCCGGGCCAGCACCGCGGCCGGGGACACGTGGGCGCTGTTGGAATGCGGGCCAGGCCGCCAGCTCGCTGGCCTCGCGCGGACGCAGATTCCGCCGGCCTGGCCACGGCCGCTGCCAAGCCTGCCCGGCAGCAGCGAGAAGACTGAAGACCTCAGGGTGTTCTTCGGAGCGGCTGGACGACTGTGGCTGGCCGGGGTTCCGGTCGGCGACAGCGCGGCGGCCGGCCCGCGCCGCGTCGTGTCGTTGCCGGCCTACCCTTACGAGCGAAAAAGGCACTGGGTCGACCCGGACCAGCCCTCGGCCACCTCTGGGAGCCCACAGCCGGCCGCCGACCTCACGGCCGGCCCTCGCCCGATCGCCGACTGGTTCGCCGTCCCCGTCTGGCGGCAGGTACCGCCGCTCCGCCGCACGCTCCCCGCTGGCCGGTTCGTGGTCTTCGCCGCCGACCAGCGCGGAGAGGAACTCGCGGCGGCGCTCCGTGACGGCGGGGTGAGCGTGATTACAGTGCGGCCGGGCGCCGAGTTCCGCGCCGACGGCGACTGCTGGCAGATCAGGGCCGGCGAACGCGACGACTACGACGCGCTGCTCGCCGGGCTGGCCAGCGACGACGGCGCTGCTGACCGCTTCGTGCACGCCTGGGCGCTCGCCGGCGCGCCGGCTGGTCAGGACGTGGAGGCGCTCTGGGCGGCGCAAGAACGCGGATTCTTCAGCTTGCTCAGGCTTGGCCAGGCGATCGCGGCGGGACCAACGCCGCCGCCACGCCTGGACGTGCTCGTCACCGGAACCCTCGACGTGCGCGGCGACGACCTGCGTCGGCCCGAGCACGCGACCACCGCTGGGATCACCCGGGTCTTGCCGCTTGAGATTCAGGGGCTGAAGGCGGCCAGGATCGATCTCGACCCGGCCGGAACACCGATCGGCGAGTTGCTCGCGGAGCTGGCTATCGAGCCGGCCGCTGAGACCGTCGCCCTGCGCGGCGGCCGCCGCTGGCTATCTGAGTTCGCGCCGATCACCCTGCCAGTGCCAGCAGAATCTGACGAATCCATGGTCCTGCGAGACCGTGGCCGCTATCTGATCACCGGCGGGCTCGGCGGCATCGGGCTCACGCTCGCGGCCGACCTGGCCCGGCGGTGCCGGCCGCGTCTGGTGCTGCTGTCAAGGACGGGCCTGCCGCCGCGTGCCGAATGGGACACGCTCGCCGGCGGTAGCCGGGAGGCAGCCGCCGTCGCCGCGATCGCAGAGATGGAGCGCAACGGCGCTCAGGTGCACGTCATGGCGGCCGACGTCAGCAACGCCGCCGCTATGGAGCAAGTCAGCGCTCAGGTGACCGAGCTGCTGGGCGGGCTAGACGGCATCATCCACGGCGCCGGGGTGCCGGGCGGCGGCATGGCCGAGGTCAAGGACGAGGCCGTGGCCAGGGCCGTGCTTGAGCCGAAACTGGCGGGCACGATCGCGGTCGTTCGCTCGTTCGGCCCGATGACACAGGACTTCATCGCGCTGTGCTCGTCGGTGACCGCCATCGTCGGCGGCGTAGGGCAGGTCGACTATTGCGCGGCGAACGCGTTCCTCGACGCCTTCGCCCAAGCTGACCACGGCCTGGCGGCCAAGGTAATCTCGTTCAACTGGGGCGGCTGGGGCGAGGTCGGCATGCTCGCCGCCGTCCTCGCCGATGACCTAGCCCTCGCCGATGACCTCGCCGAACGGCCGCTCGATGTCGACCACCCGCTGCTGCGCAACGCCGCCCTGGCCGGTGAGCGACGCCGCGCCGACGGTCACATCGCCGGCACGGACTGGGTGGTCGACGAGCACAGGATCACCGAGGTGCCCGTGCTGCCCGGCACCGCGCACCTTGATATGGCGCGGGCCATGGCGAGCCTGGCGGGCGAGGCGAAAGACACCGTCGTCGAACTCAGCGACGTCATGTTCATCGAGCCGTTCGCCGTGCCGGAGGCGGCCGACTTCTCCGTGACGCTTGAGCGCGGTGAATTCCAGGTGACCAGCGGTCGCAAAATTTTCTCCCAGGGGAGCGCGAGACTTGCCCCCGCAGGCAGTAGCCAGACCGTGGACCTTGCGGCGATACGCGCCCGGTGCCGCCCGGTACCGAATGCCTCCTGGGCAGCGGGAGCGGCCAGCGCGATCAGGTACGGCGCCCGGTGGGACTGCCTGCGCCTGGCGTGGACCGGTGCGGGCGAAGAACTCGCGCTGATCGAGGCGCCCCCGCCCGTGGAGGCCGAACTTGACCGCTGGGTGCTGCACCCGGCGCTGCTCGACGTCGCGACCGGGTTCGGCGTCAGCAACCGCGACGGCGGGTACCTCCCGCTGGGGTACGGGCGGGTGATCGTCCGAGGCCCGCTGCCCGGCCGGTTCTACAGCCACATGCGGCATGAGACCGCCGCTGGCGGAGTGCAGTCCGTCAGCGTGACGATCTACGACGAGCAGGGCAGGGAACTGGTCGCGATCACGGACTTCACGTTGCGCCGGGTAGAACTCGGGCCGGCCCAGCCGATCACTGCCGGCGGGCCCGCGCCGATCGTGCGACCGGCCCGGCGTGACGCTCTGGTACTGGCTGGTCGGCCGGCCGAAGGCCTGATCAGTCCCGCCGACGGCGCTACGGCGTTCCGGATGGTGCTGGCGGCGCAATCGGGTCCCCAGGTGGTGGTCACTCCCGTTGGCCTGCCTCAGATCGCGGCCAGGACCGCCCGGACCGGTGCCGACGTCGCGGAGGGCAGCGGCACCGGGGCGTCGACCGCCGATCCTGGCGGTGGCGGGACGTCTTTGGCAGACGCCGCCAGTCTCGAAGACCGGCTGATCGCGATCTGGGCCGACGTGCTCGGGGTCGAACCGGTCGGGGTGTCGGACGACTTCTTCGAACTCGGCGGCAACTCGCTGATCGCGGTCGGCCTGATCGGCACGATCAGGGCGGCCGTCGGAGTGCGACTGCCGATGCGCATCCTGTTCGAGGCGCCGACGGTGGCCGGGCTAGCCGCGCACATCAGGCGAATGCTCGCCGAGAAGACGACGAGCGCCGACCGTGCTGACGGTCCCGGTGGTGCCGATGGTGCCGGTGGTCCCGGTGGTGCCGATGGTGCCGAGGCGGACAAGATCCCGAGGCTCCCGCGCCCGCCCCGATAACCTCGTGAGCCCGATGGATCTGGCAATCCATCGCAGCGCACAGCCCCCTGCCCCGCGATGGATTCGGCAATCCATCGCGTCGGCGGCCTCAGCTCGTGCGATGGGTTCGGCAATCCAGCTGGGAAAACCGATGTGAATTCGGGGATCCATCGCGGTCTGCGAGGCTAATGCCGCGATGAATTCGGGGATCCATCGCGTCGACCCGCCGCATCGGATGGCCGCCAAGTTCGTGGGGCCAGGCCAAGCCCGGTTTCCCCTGGTTACAGCATGTCCGCCAGAATTGGATCTCCCGCTCCAGGCCAGGTCCTGGCTCGCTCGGGTCACGCCAGCTCTGCTTCGCGGAGATCGCCGATCAGGCCGTTCGAAACGGCCGGACTGCGATGCGGACCGACCTGCTGATCCGCGCGGCTCTTGGTCCATGCCTTGCCATCGGGATCGTCCGTGTAGAGGCGCTGACTCGACATGCCTTGACGCTCAGCCTCGTCGAGGCCGAACTCGAGCATACGGATGTGGTCGGCGTATTCCTCATCGGTCAGCGGTGGGAGGTCTCGAACGGCGGTCTCGTCGCTGACAGCCGCCTCCTTTCGCTTCTCAGGTTGGGACACGCGGCCGGAATCACTCGGGTCGTGCCGGTGCACTTCGGCTCGATAACGGGGAGAGGAGGGGTGATTTGCGGGGAGGGCTTCCAGGCGAGCAGATAGATCATCAGCATCGCGGCGCCTGACGGGCACGTCCCCGGGCTCGGGCGCGTCCATCGGCGCTTTCACCCCGCCAGGATTCCTGTTTCGGCAACCCGGTGCAACCGGTCCGCTGGTCCTTTGCCTCCCTTGCCTAAACCCCGGCCTAGTGTCCCGAGTCGCTGGTTCACTGGCAGCAAACGTGATCTTGGAAGATTGAGTGCATACCGGACTCAATCTTCCAAGATCACCGGGCAGTGGGGGGCCGTCGGCCGGGTCGGCGCACGGCCTGGCCGGAGTCACCGAGGCGCTGCTCAGCTTTGCCGAGAAGACGGGAGACCAGGCGGTGTTCGAGGCGGCGGCGATGCGTACCCGGCTGCTGGCTACCCGCGCCAGGGACCTGATCGATCAGGCTGGGGATGCGTCGTCGTCGCCGCTGGCGCGTCCTGGTGTCAGGGCCTGACCGGCATCGGCCTGACTTTGGTCCACGCGAGCGCGGTCGTCAACGAGCCCGCGCTCGCCGCGCTCGCTGGCCAGGCGGCGGATGCGTGCCTCGCGCTGGTGCCTCGGATGGGCACGCTCGGGCAGTGCTGTGGTGCTGCCGACGTCGGCAGTTTCCTGATCGACCTGCGGTCGCGCAGCGAGAACCGCGCTATCTGGACGCTGCGTTCGAGGTAGCGGCGTACATGCTGCGCCGCAGCGGCGGTGCGCCGGAACGGCGATCTTCACCGACTCGGCCGCGGACAGCTTCGGTGCCTCGTGGGGCGCGGGACTGGCCGGAATCCTGACGTTCTTCCGGAGGCTGACCAGCGGTGGCGGACCCGGCATCCTGCCCGCGTACCCGCGGCCCCAACCGCTACTTAAATCCGCCGCAATGGCTTGACTTCGTCGACGATCCATCGTTGGGTCAGGACATGGAGAACAATGATGCTATAGGCCGTAAGGGCCCAAGCCGTCGCGCGTTCCTTTCCGCCTCCGCCGCTACCGCGGTCGCGGCCCCGATCGTCGCGCGTGCCACCACGGCTAACGCCTCTACTGTCCACAGCAGGCCGATAAGGCCACGGCACGAATTCGACGACGAATTGCGTGATCTCTTGCGGCAGGTAGACCCGGATCGGATCCACGCAACGATCTTGCGGTTGACGCAGTTCGGCACTAGGCACACCGCATCCAGCCAGACTGACCCAGTGCGTGGCATCGGCGCGGCGAACGCCTGGGCATTTGCCCAGTTGCAGGGTTTCGCGTCCGTCCCCGGCAGCAACATGACCGTACGGCAGCAGACGTTCACGCAGCCGGTGGTGCCGGGCCGGATTCCGGTGCCGACGTCGATCACCAACAACATCGCGACAATCCAGGGCAGCGCGTCGCCTGAACGCTTCTACGTAGTTACCGGGCACCTGGACTCCCGGTGCACCGACGTACTTGACTTCACCAGCGATGCTCCTGGTGCCGACGACGACGGTTCTGGGGTCGCCGTCGTGTTCGAGCTAGCCAGGCTGCTCGCGACCAAGCAGTTCCCCGGCACGATCGTGCTCGCGACGGTCGACGGTGAGGAGCAAGGACTGTTCGGGTCGACGTTCATGGCGAACGCGATGGCCAGTGCCGGGAACGACGTGCAGGCCATGTTCAGCAACGACATCGTCGGCGCCAGCCATTCGTTCGACGGTCATCCGCCGGACCCGCGCACCCTTCGGCTGTTCCTTGAGGGCGTTCCGACCGCGGCCACTTCCAACGACATCTCTCTCCTGCAGTCGGTCGGCGGCGAGAACGACGGCAAGTCCCGGCAGATCGGCCGGTTCGTGCTTGACGTCGCGCCGTTCGAGCTGACTGGCATGAACGTCCGGCCGATCTGGCGGCGCGACCGGTACCTGCGGGCCAGCGACCACGTCTCGTTCCAGGGGCTGGGTTACCCGGCGGCTAGGTTCACCGAGCCGAGAGAGAACTTCAACCATGAGCACCAGAACGTCCAGGTGGTCAACGGCGTGC
The DNA here is from genome assembly GCA_963769145.1 of uncultured Actinomycetota bacterium. Taxonomy (GTDB): domain Bacteria; phylum Actinomycetota; class Actinomycetes; order Streptosporangiales; family Streptosporangiaceae; genus Chersky-822. Next base: position 1,878,447 of record CAVYKS010000003.1, on the reverse strand, counting down.
AATTGGGCGACCTGATCGACTTCGTCGACTTCGACTTCGTGGCCCGGGTCGCGAGGGTCAACGCGGCGACGCTGTGGGCGCTGGCGACCAATCCCGGTACTCCCAAGGGTGTCGAGATGCACACCAACCCGCCGGTCAACTTCTCTGGCACCAACCTCACGTCGATGCAATGGAACGCTAACCCCGAGGCCAACATCGCTGGGTACGAGGTCGTCATGCGGGAGACCACGGCCGCGGTGTGGACCGACGTGATCGAGGTCGGCAACGTCACCAGCATCACCCTCGACATCTCCAAGGACAATGTGCAGTTCGGCATCCGTGCCGTCGACACCAACGACAACCGCAGTCCGGTCGCATTCCCCGTGGTAGTCGGCTAGTTCCCAGTTCGTTTCGGCCCAGCGGCGACCACTGGTCGCCGCTGGGCCGCCGTTTGCGCTGGATCATGGTGCCATGAATCCGATAGGTCTGGCAGGCCAGGCGGTCGTGGTCACGGGGGCCAGTCGTGGCATTGGCCGGATCGTGGCGGTCCATCTGGCGAAGGCGGGTGCCGCGGTGGCCGGGGTCGCCCGGCCCGGGGAGGACCTGGACAGCCTCGTCGATGCCGCCGGATCGGACGCGGTCATGCTCGCGGTGGCCGCCGACGTGCGGTCCGCGTCCGGTGTCGACGCGGCGTTCGACCAGGCCGGGGAGGCTCACGGTCCGCCTTCGCTCGTGGTGACCTGCGCGGGCACTGCCAGCGTGCTCGGGCCCGCCTGGCTGGCTGATCCCGATGCCTGGTGGGACGCGGTAGCGGTGGACCTGCGCGGCACCATGCTCACCGCTGCCGCCGCGATTCGCCGGATGCTCCCGGCCGGCGCCGGGAGGGTGGTCACCATCTACGGGAATCTGGGCGACCGGGAGCAAGGATATGTGTCGGCGTTCGGGGCCGCTAAGGCTGGCATCGCCCGGCTGACCGAGTCCTTGGCTTGTGAGCTCGACGGCTCTGGCGTGCTGGTGTTCTGCCTGCACCCCGGGTTCGTTCGGACTCCGATGACTGAGCGGCTGGCCTGGGGTGAGCCGGGCCGGACGTGGCTGCCCGGATTCTCCGGAGCCGAGCGCCGCTGGGGCGACGGCCAGTCGGCCGCCGCCATGGTCGAAGCGATCGCGCTGGGTGCGGCCGACGAGTTGACCGGCCGGGTGCTGCACGCCGCTGACGACCTAGCCGCGCTGACGGCCCGATGCGAGGCCGACCCCGATCACCGTCGCCTGCGCGTCAACCTGCGGTAGCCGGGCTCGCATGCGGATTGTTGAGCTTGGTTCCGGTGACGGCGAGCTGCGAGCAGTCGCGGCGCCAGGGGATCGGACGGGCCCTGCTAACCGCCTTCCTGGAGATCGCCCGCCGCGACGGCGACGCCAAGGTCTGGTTGTTCACCGCCGCGGACAACAACCCAGCCAAGGCCCTGTACCGAGGGGGTCGGCGGCGTACTCGCAGAACCCGACGAAACATCCTATTCCTGGCGTTTCAGCTCGCCTGCGCTCGCTCGCCCAACCGCAGCGTGGGCCCGTTGCTGTCGTTGGCCACCGTGCCCGCGGGCAGCGTGGGACCCTTGCTGTCGCTATGGCAGCATCGTGGGCCCCTAGCTGTCGTTGGCCACCGCGCCCAACCCGCAGCGTGGGACCCTTGCTGCTTACCAGTCGAGGTAGTTGCCGTCGCCTAGGAAGCACAGGGATGATGACGGGCAGGTGGCGGCGAGGTTCTCCTGTGGTCCGGGACCAGGCTCGTCGAGAATGGTCACCGCTGAGCCGGACACGAATACCGCACCGACGTCCCCGGCGACGACGCAGAAATACGCCGCTGTGCACGCGATGGCGTCCACATCGGGGCTGCCGCCAGATGGCTTGCTCCACGACCCGTCCGCGTAACTGACCAGATCGCCGCTCTCCCGGTCTCCGGCCAGGCAGAACGCCGCCGACAGGCAGTCCACCGCGTGCAGCGTCGCGGTGGCTGGCGCGATCATCACCGGCCTGTGCCACGATCCGCTGCCGTAGCTGGCGGCCGCGTCGCCCCCCCGGTCGCGGTGAACCTGATCGCCTTGCCGCCGCTCTCGAGATAGCAGGCGCCGCCGGTTGTGCACGACGGGGCGTCGGTGCCCGCCCACCCGGCCAGCCTGATCAGCGCCGACCAGTGAGTTCCGTTGAACGTGGCCGCGTACTCATTGCCGTGGTTGCCCGATTCGCCGGTGACGAGGCAGAAGCTCACGGAAGCGCAGGCCAGCCCGAGTTCGGTCAGGCTCGGTGCGATCTTCACCGGTGCGCCGAACGTCCCGTTGCTGAGCGTGTACGAGACCGCGCTCGCGGCGCTCTGGCCGACGATCACGCATTTCCCGGGTGCAGGGCACGCGCCGTAGAGGCCGGGGTCGGCGCCGAACGGGTAGAAATTGGTCCAGCCCGCCGCGGTGGAGGTATAGACGCCGTTGTAGGCGAAGGCCGCGCAGAAAGCTGTGGTGGCGCACGACACCGATTGGACGCCCTGGCCGCTGAGCGCGTAGTGATCGGTCCATCCGGTCCCGTTGTAGGAGTGCACCTCGGCGCCGGTCCCGACCGCGAGGCACAATTTCGATGAGACGCAATCGATGACCGGGGTCGTCAGCCCAGCCTGGCCGAGCATCGGCTTGGCGTGGTTGAGGGTCAGCCGCCCGGCGCCGCCCGACCCAGTGGCGAAGACGACCACGTCGCGCGTGAACGGCGAATGCCGGCCTATCTTGTCGACGGCATAGACGTGGAAGGCGACCGTGGCGTTGGTCCCGGCCGGCGGGCTGATCCGCAGCGTCCCGCTGGCCGAGAGCTTCACCCAGGTGGGTACCGCCCGGTCGTCGGCGTTGTAGATGTGGAACGTGTACGGCGCCCTGCCGCCGGAGGCGGTGAGATGCTCGGTGGTCACGGCCCCGGCCGGCAGGCTGCCGAAGTAGCTATTGCCGAGGCGAATGCTGGCATCGGTGGGGGTGAGCTTGGAGGCTATCCAGTTCGCGGCGTCGTCGAGCACCTTCTCGTACACCATGCGGCCACCTGCTAGGTGGGCGTAACTGGTGTGGACCTTGATCGCCGAGGCGGCGTGCAGCAGGTGGCCGATCGCGAAGTCACCGACGATGTCGTTCTTGTTCGCGATGTTGGCCGTGGTCGCGGGTGCCGGGACATCATGGGCCTTAACGAGCTTGAAGTAAACCCGCACGCCCTCGCCGGCGGCTGGCGACGTGCCGAACAACATTGCCTTGGTGTGCGGCACCCGGTCCGGGTCACCGAGCAGCAGAGTTCCCGCGATGTGTGAGAATTCGGCTGGCTGATTCTTGACGAGGTAATTTTCGGCATCGTGAATGGCTACCGCCCCTTGAGAGTAGCCAGCCATGACGATCCTTGCGCCTGCTGCCGATCACCGCGCCACGTCGCTAACGCTGTAGAGGGCATGTCAGCTTGTGAAGAGGCCGCGGATGTCGTCGGCGGACAGGGTGGAGCCGAAGACGTTGCCGTCGTCGAGGACGCTGGTGAAAAGGGCTGCTTTCTTAGCTTTCATCGCCATGACCTTTTCCTCGATGGTGTCCTTGGCGATGAGGCGGTAGACCATTACGTTGCGGGTCTGGCCGATGCGGTGGGTGCGGTCGATGGCCTGGGTCTCGGTGGCCGGGTTCCACCAGGGGTCGAGCAGGAAGCAGTAGTCGGCCTCGGTGAGATTGAGCCCGAACCCGCCCGCTTTCAGGCTGATCAGGAACACCGGGGCGGTGCCTTCGGAGAACCGGCGGAGTTCGCCGGCTCTGTCTTTGGTGCTCCCGTCCAGGTAGCAGCTCGGCACGTTGTCGGCGTCAAGCCGTTCGCGCACCAACCGGAGGAAGCCGGTGAACTGGCTGAAGACCAGCGCCCGGTGCCCGCTCGCGGCGACGTGGCCGATGTGCTCGGCCAAGGTGTCGATCTTGGCGGACGGCATCTCGTAGCACGCGTCGTCGACGAGCGCGGCGTGCAGGCTTAGCTGGCGCAGCAGAGTAAGCGAGCGCAAGATCGTGAACCGGTTGGCGTTCATGTCGTTGATCAGGCCGAGCACCTTCTGCCGCTCGCGCTGCAGATGGGTCTGGTACAGCTTGCGGTGCCGGGGATGCAGTTCGACCTCGAGCACTTGCTCTTGCTTGGCGGGCAGGTCGCTGGCCACTTGTTCCTTGGTGCGGCGAAGGACCAGGGGCTTGATCCGCCGTCGAAGCTGGGCGAGCAGTTCAGCGTGCTGGGCACCGTGGTTCTCGATCGGGCGGGCGTAGTAGTCGCGGAACTTGGTTGGGTTCGGGAACAGCCCCGGAGCGGTGATGGATAGCAGGGACCAGAGTTCCATCAGGTTGTTCTCGATCGGGGTGCCGGTGATCGCGAACTTGACCGGCGCGGCCAGCCGCCGCACGCACTGGTAGGTCTTCGCCTGGTGGTTCTTGACCTGCTGGGCCTCGTCCAGGATCAGCCCGGACCAGGGCAGGCTGGAGTAGGCGTCGAAGTCGATCCGCAGCAACGCGTACGACGTGACCACGGCGTCGGCCCCGGCTATCGTTTCGGAGAGCGGCTGACCGCGCCGCGCCGTCGTCTCGGTGAGCGGCACTACCTTCAAGCCGGGCGCGAACCGTTCGGCTTCGGCGGCCCAGTTCGGCACGACGCTCGTCGGGGCGACGATGAGGAACGGCGGGTCGTCCGGGCTGGCGTTCCTCGCGTGGGCGATCAGCGCGAGTGACTGGATCGTCTTGCCCAGGCCCATGTCGTCGGCGAGGATGCCGCCTAGCCGGTGCTCGGTGAGAAAAGCCAGCCAGGCGAAGCCGTCGAGCTGGTACGGCCGCAGTCGCGCGTTGAGCGCGGCCGGCGGCTCGGCGGGCTGGAGGGTGCCGATCGAGAGCAGTCCGCCGACCTGCCTTCGCCACGAAGCGGCTTGCTTGCTCACCACGCCAAGCTCGGCCAGTTCCTCCCACAGCCCGGCTTGGAACCGGCTGATCTTGAGTTCGCTTGGCGGTGCGTCCTGCAGCGCCTTGGCCTCGTAGATGAGCCTGGCCAGGTTCTGCAGTTCAGGCTTTTCGAGCGAGAAATAACCGCCGTCGTCCAGCAGCAGGTGCGACTGACCCCGGCTGAGCGCGGTGAACACGTCGACAAAGGGAACCGCCCGGCCTTCGACGGTGATCGTGATCCCCAGGTCGAACCAGTCGTTGTCGTCGGCGACCTCGTCTACCGACACGCCGATCCGCAGCGAGTCACCGACCTCGCGATAGTCGGCCTGCTCGCCGGTTACTTCAACGACGACCCCCGGTCGGCCGGCGAGCAGCGGGAGCAGTTCGGTGGTGAAGCGCATGGTGTCGAGACCGGTGAACCAGACCGGCGACGCCAGCACAAGCTGGGCGCCCGCCCCGCCCCCGTGCTGGGGGCCCCCGTGCTGCAAGCCCCCGCGCAGCAGGCCGAACCGGTCAAGCGGCAGCTCAAGATCGGCCAGGATGGCTCGTTCCGCATCCGGGTCGCGATATGTCGATCCCGCGGCCGAGTCAGGTGCGAGAACTCGCTCGGAGTCACCGATCTGATAGATCCACTCCCAGCGGGCTTCGAGTTCGTGGCCGCCGACGTAAGCCGCCCGCAGCGCCAGCGTCGGGCCAGAGACCTCCGGCGGCGTGAAGCTGCCGTCCGAGGATGTCACGGTCGTCGCCTGGCGCAGCCGGAGGTAGAACTCCTCAGCGAAGCGGGACTGCTCAGCGGCGGGGATGGTCAGCCGCTCATGGCTGAGCGCCATCTGCTGCAACTGCGCTGGGACGGGCTCGGCCAGCTTCGCGAGCCGGAACTTGGCGCCGTCGAGATACACCAGCCCGTGGCCGGAGCGTCCGATGAAGCCGACGATCGAGGCCTTGGCCGGCTCGCCGTCGATGCGCAGCGATGGGGTGATGACTAGATCGTCTCCGGGTCCGTCGCCGCGCGTGATGTCCAGGCAGAACTGCCCGTCGCTGTACCGGGCGAGCGGTCCGAGCTTGCCCGCGTGCACTAGCCGCAGGCCAACGGACTCCGCTTCGTCGAGCAGCGGCCAGAGCTGGCGGGACCCGAAATCCGCGAGGTTGATCGACTTGTCCGCGCCGTAGGAGTAGTAGCCCGTGCGGTTCGGCTGCGAACGGTAGGTGCCATAGATCTCGCTGAGCAACTCGATGTGATCGGGGCGGTACTCGTTGTAGGCGCGCAGGACTTCCAGCCTGGACCAGCTCAGGTCGCCGGCGACCCAGCCGCCATTCCGGCCTGGCCGCACCAGCCGGGCCGACAGCGTCAGCCGCGGTTCGGCCTGCCCTACGTAGGCCCGTCCCGCACCGTGGGTCCGCCCGGCACTGGGGAGCGTGAGTTCGATGGCAAGCGGCGTGGTGACCGAGCGGCCGCGGCCGTTGTCGTTGACGGGTTCGAGCAGGTTCTCGAGCGACTGCCGCCAGGAGACCGGTCGTGCGACCTCCGGGCGCGAGCCGCCAGCCGCCGCCGTCCCGCCGCCTGGAGTTGACGTCACGCTGCTCACCGCCGTGACCACCAGCGCGACCACGTGCTTGCAGTCGAGCCCGACCGGGCAGCTGCACTCACCCGACTCGAACACGAGATAGTTGTCGGCCCGTGAGAAGCACGCGGTGGTGCGGTACGGCTCACCGGCGCTTCCGCGCACGTAACCGTGCAGCTTGTCCGCGGCGTCGTCCCACCACATGCGGGCCACGGCGCCCTGACGGGCGTACCGAACGCCGCGCGTGTAGCTGGTCGGTCCGGTGTGGATCATGAGCTGGGCGGTGTCGAATCCAGGCAGTAGCACTTGCCCCATGCGGCGAACGTACCGGTTGCCTCCGACATTGCCGAGACGACATGCCGCCTTTAGTCTGGCGCGATGGCCACGGCAGAAACTAGCGCATTCGGTGCGCTGGCATTTTCAGGGACCTGGCGCGGCTACCAGCGGCTCGCGCTTGAGGCATTCGAGGCCGACCGCAAGCGTGGCGAGCTGAGCACCCACATCGTCGCCCCGCCTGGTTCTGGCAAGACACTGCTCGGCATGGAACTGATCCGCAGGCTCGACGGCCGGGCGCTCGTGCTCGTGCCGAATACCGCCGTGCAAGCGCAGTGGCTGCGCACCGCCCAGTCCTTCGGTGCCCCGGCGGGGCTGGCCGCCGCCGATGCCGGAGCGGCCATCGCGTGCCTGACCTACCAGTCGCTGTGCCAGCTCGACGACCCGGCGGCGGCGATCCGCGGTCAGGCCGAACACCGTTGGGCCGTCGACCGGGCCAAGGCGACCGGAGCCGCCCAGGAAGACGTTCAGCGCGAGGCAGCGACCTGGACCGGGGCGGCCCAGGAGAGGCGTCAGCGCGAAGTTGCCAGGATCATGGCGACAATCAGACGCGAGATCGCGAAGGGCACGAAGCCAGGCGCCGAGTTCGACCAGCTGCTTGGGCCAGGAGCGCGAGAGCGGATCGCCGCTCTCCGGGCGGGCGGCGTCAAGACCATCGTGCTCGACGAGTGCCACCACCTGGCCTCGATGTGGGGCTACGTCGTGCGCGCCGCCTTGACTCAGCTACCCGGCGTGCACGTGGTCGCGTTGACCGCGACCCCGCCGGACGCGCTCTCGACCGAGGAGCACGACCTCTACACCGGGTTGCTCGGCCCGGTCGACTACAGCGTTCCCACCCCGGCGCTGGTGCGCGAGCGCGCGCTCGCGCCCTATCAGGAACTGGCGTGGCTGACCAGGCCGCTGGACGCTGAGACCGCCTGGCTGGCCGAGCACGACCTCCGGTTCACCGAGCTGATCACCAGCCTGCACACGGCCATCGACGGCGTCACCAGCCTGCCCGAATGGGTGATCCGCCGGCTCCGTGAACGCGGCCGCGGGCCTAGCGAAGGCGCCCAGGTTTCCTGGGCCGCGTTCCAGCGCGCCCATCCCGCGCTGGCTCGCGCGGGAGCGCGTTTCCTATCCTCTGGCGACCTCGATCTCCCGGTCGATGTGCCGCGCGGCGAGGGCTACCGGGAGAAGCCAGATCTCGACGACTGGCTGGTCTTGCTTGAGGACTATTCGCTGCGCTGCCTGGCCGCCGCCGACGGGGACGCGGCAGCCGCGCAATACGCGGCCATCTCCGAGGCTCTGCGGGCGCTCGGGTTCTCGTTGACCAGGCAGGGCATCCGCCGCGGAGCGTCAGATGTCGACCGGCTGCTGACGAATTCCGGTGCCAAGGCGATCGCGCTCACTGACGTGCTCGCCTGCGAGTTCGACGCCAGGGGAGTCGGCCTGCGCGCGCTGGTGCTGACCGACACCGAGCAGCCGAGCACGGCAGGCCGCGGACTGGCTCAGCTGCTGCCGGCCGACGCGGGCTCGGCGCCCGCGGCCCTGCACGCGGTCGCCGCCGACCCGCGTACCAGGGCGCTTGTGCCACTGCTCGTCACCGGCCGGGGACTGCGTTGCATACCTGACGACGCCGACGCGCTGATGACCGCGCTCCAGCACGAGGCCAGCTTGCGACCGCTCGCCTCCGACGCGCTGGCCGGCTGGCGGGTCGAGCCGGGCGAGACAGGCTTGGTCCGGCTCGTCGCCGCCGGATCCGGGTGGCAGCCCAGGCTCTGGGTAGAACTGGCCACGGCGGTGTTCACCGCCGGGGTGACCCGCGCGCTGATCGGGACGCGGGCGATGCTGGGCGAGGGCTGGGACGCGCCGTGCGTCAACTGCCTGGTGGACTTGAGCAGCGCCGCCACCGCCGTGTCGGTGCAGCAGAGCCGGGGCCGCGCGCTCCGGCTAGACCCATCGGACCCGGCGAAGATCGCCTCCAACTGGGACATCATCTGCGTCGCGCCCGAACTGACTCGCGGCGTCGGTGACTATCAGCGCTTCGTGCGCAAGCACCTGCATGTGTTCGCCCCATCCGAGGACGGCGCGATCGAGGCTGGCCCGTCGCACGTGCATCCCGGGCTCGGCCCGTTCGCGCCGCCGCCGGACCCAGAGTTCGGGTCGATCAACGCCTCGATGGCCGAGCGGATCGCCGGGCGTGAGATCGCCCGGCAGCGCTGGCGCATCGGCGAGCCGTATCAGGGCGCGCAACTCCAGACCCTGGTGATCCGGCCGCGCCAGCCGACGGCGCACAGGCGGGCCCAGGCCAACGCTTCGCCGCCGCGCTACCCGATTAGCCAGCGCGGCCAGGTGTGGCTGGCGGCCTGCGGCCTCGTGGTCCTGGCGATCGGCGCGATCGCCGTCAACGTGATAGCACTGATCGCTGGGCTCGCCGTGCTCGCGCTGGCGACCGGCTGGGCGGCCGCCAGGCTGGCGCGTACCCGCCGCGAACTCGCCGACGCGCTGCCGCTCGACCTCGTCGGTCGCGTTATTTGCGAAAGCTACCTTCGGCTCGGCCAGATGACGGCGGAGGCGGCCCGTTCGCTGACGATCGAGCCAAGGGCCTCCGGCTACCTGAGGTGCTACCTGCAGGCAGCGACCCCGGCCGAAAACGATCTATTCGCCGCCGCGCTTGATGAGGTGCTGTGCCCGACTGGGTTCCCGCGCTACCTAGTGTCCAGGCTGGTGCCAGACGTGTCTGGCGGCGGCCAGGCTCTGGCTCGGGTGATGATGCGCAAGCCGCCATTCGGCCATCGCTGGGTCGCTGTGCCGAGCGACCTCGGCAAGGCCAAGCAGCGCGCCGAGGCATACCACGCGGCCTGGAGCCGCTGGCTCGGGCCAGCGGAACTGCAGTTCACCCAGCGTTCGCAAGCTGGCCGCGACGCCGCCGCGCAGGCCAGCGCCGAGCAGTCCGGCTACTCGACCAGCCGCCGCAACGTCTGGGTCTGAACGCCCGCGTTCTCAGCCGGCTGGCTGCAGCACGGCCGGCGCGACCGCGAACTCCAGGTCCTTTTCGTCGATCGGTCCCCGGTATAGCTGCGCGTCCTTGAAATAGTGCTGGCGTAGCCGCCACGGCGCCCGGTCGCCTTGCAACGGCAACGTGTGCCTCGACCGCTCGAAGTAACCGGAGGTCATGTCGATGAACGGCGATGTCGACAGGCTGTCGGCCGCCGGCCGGGGCGTGACGATCGAGTACCCGCGCTCGCGCATGAACGCCATCATTCGCGTCACGTACGACGCCACGAGATCGACCTTGAGCGTCCACGAGTTGTTCGTGTAGCCGATCGCGAACGCCATGTTCGGCACGCCTTCGAGCATCATGCCCTTGTAGGCCATGCGCTCGGGTACCGGAACGGTTTCGCCGTCTACGGTCATGGCGATCGCGCCGATCGGCAGCAGGTTCAGCCCGGTCGCGGTGATCACCACGTCGGCTTCGAGTTCGGCGCCCGAGCGCAGCTTGATGCCGCCCGGTGTGAACTCCTCGATGTGGTCGGTCACCACGTCGGCCTGGCCGGCCTTGATCGCGGCGAAGAAGTCGCCGTCGGGTACCAGGCACATGCGCTGATCCCAGGGGTCGTAGGCGGGGGTGAAGTGAGTGCTGATGTCGAAGCCGGGTGGTAGCTGCTTGGCGGCACTGCCCAGCAGCATCTTTCGCGCGCGGGCTGGATATTTGCGGCAGAAGTTGTAGATGAACGTGGAGAGCCGGGCGTTCTTCCACCGCACCGCCAGGTAGGCGCGGCGCTCGGGCAGCAGTTTCCTGAGCAAGTCGGCGATCGGGTCGGCGTTCGGCATCGACAGGATGAAAGATGGCGACCGCTGCAGCATCGTCACCGAAGCGGCAGTGCCGGCGATGGCTGGCAGGATCGTCGCCGCGGTGGCGCCGCTGCCGATAAGTACGACCCGCTTGCCGGTTAGGTCAAGGTCCTCCGGCCAGTGCTGCGGGTGCACAATCGTGCCGGTAAAGCGATCGAAGCCTGGCCAGTCCGGGGTGTAGCCCTCGTCATACCGGTAGTAGCCAGGGCAGAGGTAGAGGAAGCCGCAGGTCCGCTCGGTGCGCTCCCCGGTTTCGGTGTTCTCGATCGTGACCGTCCACCGCGCCTCATCGGTGCGCCAGGCGGCGCCGACAACCTTGCGGTGGTAGTCGATCTCCTTGTCGACGCCGTATTCGGCCGCTGTGTCGCGCAGGTAGCGCAGGATCTCGCCGCCCTCGGCGATCGCCTTGGCGTCCGTCCACGGGCGGAACGGGAAGCCGAGCGTGAACATGTCAGAGTCCGAACGAACGCCGGGGAACCTGAACAGGTCCCAGGTGCCGCCGTTGGTGCCGCGCGCCTCGACGATCGCGTAGGACGTGCCTGGCGCTTCGGCTTTCAGCCGGCAGGCCGCCCCGATCCCGGATAGGCCGGCGCCCACGATGAGTACGTCGACATGCTCAGCAGTCATGGCAGTCATGTTCATGAGGATGGCATTATGCGCCCGAGTTATGCAACACTTCGACCAGATGTATCACCATGCTAGCCCGCGCCCGCGAGGAGTCCGGCATGACCTCCCTTGTCACACCGTCAAGCTCCGCCGAAGTTGACGACGGCCCGGCGATCTCTGAGCTCCACCGCCTGTTCGCGGCGCAGCGGGCAGCCTTCCTGGCTGATCCCTACCCGGACGCCGATACCCGCAAGGGTCACCTGGGCGCGCTCGCCGAGATGCTGGTCGGCCACCGCGCCGAGATCAGGGTGGCGATGAGCGAGGATTTCGGCGTGCATCCGGAGGTCTTCACCGATCTGGTCGAGGTGCTCGGCGTCGTCGCCCGGGCGCTGTACGCGCTTGAGCAGATCGACTCGTGGATGGCCGAAGAGGAACGGTTCGCCGACCCCTCGTTCTACGGCACGGCCCGGGCCGGCATCAGATACCAGCCCAAGGGCGTGGTCGGCAACATCGTCCCGTGGAACTTCCCGTTCGACCTGTCGGTCGGCCCCCTGGTCGAGATGCTCGCCGCTGGCAACCGGGTGATCATCAAGCCGTCGGACTACACCCCGGCCTGCGGCGAACTGCTGAAGCGGATGATCTCGCAGACGTTCGGCGAGGACCTCGTCGCCGTGTCGGTCGGCGGGCTGACGCTGGCCAAGGAGTTCCCGACGCTGCGCTGGGACCATCTGCTGTACACCGGCAGCCCGGCGATCGGCCGCGAGGTGGCGCTGGCCGCCGCGGCCAACTTGGTGCCGGTCACCTTGGAACTCGGCGGCAAGTGCCCAGCCATACTGGCGGGTGACAGCGTGGACGCGGAAAGCGTGCGCAGCATCATCGGCACGAAGCTGATCAAGAACGGTCAGATGTGCATTTCGGTCGACTACGCGCTGGTGCCGAGGGCGCAGGTCGATGACTTCGTCACGCACGCGGAGCACTATGCCACGACCGAACTGGCCGGCTACACGTCCTCGGGTGACTGCACTGGCATCATCACCGAGCGGCATATGGAGCGGATCCTGGCCATGGCCGATGAGGCCAAGGCGTCAGGAGCCCGGATGGTCGCGCTCGGCGGCGAACCTGACCCGGCGAGCCGCCGGCTTCCGCTGATGCTGGTGCTCGACCCGGCCGCGGACCTGCGGATCATGAAGGAAGAGGTGTTCGGCCCGATCCTGCCGGTCATCCCGTACGACGACCTCGACCAGGCCATCGCCGGCGTGAACGCGGGCGAACGGCCTCTCGGACTGTACGTCTATAGCAAGGACAGCGAGGTCGCCGAGTCGGTGCTGCGGCAGACGACGTCGGGCGGTGCCTGCGTGAACATCTGCGCGCTGCAGGGGGCCCTGCCATCGCTCGGTTTCGGCGGCATAGGGCAAAGCGGCAGCGGCCGGCACCACGGCATCGAGGGATTCCGTGAGTTCTCCAACCCGCGCGGAGTCGTCGTCCGCGGCACCGGCGACCTAGCCGACGCCTTCTTGCCGCCGTACGGGGCAACGGCTGAGGCGATTGTCGACAGCGTGTTCGCCCTGGCCGGCGCGGCCGATGACCCGGCCGATGCCCCGGCAGCCGATGACACCTGATCGGCCTGATCGGTATGTCCGGCTGGCCGCCCGCTGGATTCACGACGGGCGGCGCCTGGACATGCAGGGCCTCGCCGACGAGCTTGGCGTGTCGAGGGCGACGCTGTTCCGTCACGTCGGCGGCCGCGAGGCCTTGCTCGGCAAAGCGCTGTGGGTGCTGACCGCTTGCACGCTCGAGGCCGCGGCGGCGGCCTGGGAGGCGCGGCGGCCTGAAGGTGAACTGCACACGCCCGGGACCGGCCGGCACCTCAACGCGATCGTGTCGCAGTCAAAGGGCTTGCGCCGCCTGCTCGACGACGAGCCCGCGCTGACCCTGCGGGTGCTCACCAACCCGCTCGGCCCGGTCCAGCCCGGCGTCGTGACTTTCGTCGAAGGCCTGCTCCGCCGCGACATCGCCGAGTTCGGCCTGGTCACGATCATCGAGCCGAACGCCCTGGCCTACGCCCTGGTGCGGCTCAGCGAATCGTTCCTCTACGCCGACGTGCTCGCCGCCCGCAAACCCGACGTAGCCACAGCCGACCGCCTCCAGCAAGCCCTCATCGAAGGCATCGCCCCGGCACGCGAGTTGCGCCGTGACAACGACATCGATGGTCAGGCGGGAGCTTGGCTCTCGATGACTCGGTAGCCGATGCCGGGCGTGGTGGAGATGACCGGCGGGTCGCCGAGCTTACGGCGGAGGCGTCCGATCGTGACCGTCACGGTGTTGGTGAACGGGTCGGCCTGCTCGTCCCACACCTGTTCGAGCAGGTCTTCGGCGCGCAGGAAGGCTGGCGAGGCGAGCAGCAGGGCTTCGAGCACGCCGAACTCTTTGACGGACAGGTCAAGGTGCCGTCCGTCGCGGCACACGGTGCGCCGGACCGGGTCAAGCTCGATCCCGGCGGCACGCAGGACGCGGGCCCGGGCCGATGGCCGGCGGCGGGCGAGGGCGCGGACGCGCAGCACGAGTTCTGGGAAGTGGAACGGTTTGCCCAGGTAGTCGTCGGCCCCGAGGCCAAGCCCGGCGACCCGGTCACCGGGCGCGCTGGCCGCGGTCAGCATGAGGACCATGGACCGGCGGTCGCTGCTGGTGATCATCTGGCAGAGCATGTCGCCGTGGATGCCGGGCAGGTCGCGGTCGAGTACCACGACGTCGTAGGAATTGACGTCGAGCTTGGCGGCCGCTTCTAGGCCGTCGTGCGCGGCGTCGACGGCCATGCCCTGATCACGGAGCCCTTCGATCAGCACGTCGGCCAGCGAGGGCGAGTCCTCGACGACGAGCACCCTCATGCCGGGCTTCCGGCGGCAACTAGTTCGGCGTTCACGGCGACCGGGAGTTCGATGCTGACCCGGAGGCCACCGCCATTCCTCGCGGACAGATCCAGCCTGCCGCCGTGGGCCTCGGCGATCGCGGCGACAATGGACAGGCCGAGGCCGGAGCCGTTGTCCGTGCCGGTCCGGTCGGCGCCGAACCGTCGGAACGGCTGGGCGAGGTCGGCGGCCTGCTGCTGGTCGAGCACCTGACCGCCGTTCTCGACGACCAGCCTGGCTTTGCTGCCGTCCGACTGGGCCTCGATGCGAATCCAGCCGCCTTGCTCGTTGTGGCCGACCGCGTTGTCGATCACGTTCGCGACCATGCGCGTTAGCAGAGCGTGGCTGCCGGTGACCCAGGCGCCGCCTGGGCTGGTGGAGTCCTGGACGGTGAGGTTCCGCGCGGTGATCGCTGCCGACTGGTCGGCCAGCGCCGCCCCGACGGCGTAGTCGAGCGGCACGACGGCGCGGCTGGGCAGGTCACGATGCTGCGCCCGGGCCAGTACCAGGAAGGCTTCGAGCAGCGTGTCGATCCGGTCCAGTTCGGCGTGCAGGCGTCTGGCCAGCGCGATGGTCTGCGGCGGTGGAGGTTCTGGTTGCTGAGAGCCACGTCGAGGGAAGCGCGCATGGTGGCCAGCGGAGTGCGCAGTTCGTGCGAGGCGTTGGCGACGAACCGGCGCTGGGCGCTGAACGCGGTCTCCAGCCGTTCGAGCAGGCCGTCGATGGTGTCGCCCAACTCCTTGAGTTCGTCTTGCGGGCCGCAGACCGCGAGCCGTTCGTTGAGGCTGAATTCGGAGATGCGCTGGGCGGTCTCGGTCATCTCGCGCACCGGTCGCATGGCCCGCCCGGCTACCAGCCAGCCAAAGGCCAAGGACAGCAGCGTCATGACAGCGAGCGCGATCAGGGAGGCGACGATCAACTCGTGCGAGATCGCCGAGTGGGCTTGCCGCGACTGTTCGGCTAGCTGAGCTTGCAGCGCACGGATGCGCGCGTCGGCTTGGGCCAGCGGCGACGTCGGCGTGCTCTGATTGGCGGCCCGGCTGACTTGGCCGGTGCGGGCAACGGTCACGCTGCCGACGATTCCGACCAGCAACACGCTGGAAGCGAAGAACAGTGCGCCGTACAGGCCGGTCAGCCGCGCCCGGACGGACCGTCGGGACAGGCCGGGCAATCGGGGCCAGCGGGCCGGGCGCGTGCTCGTGGTCATCGGCATCTCCTTGCTGGTCAGCATGCCTGCACCGACCTAACAGTGGCCTAACAACGACCGTGCCGCCCATGTTATGGCCGGTGCCGTAGAACCAGGTCGCGACCGATTTCAACGGCGAGAACGAAGGATTATCGATGCATGCGACCATAGAAGTCAGCGGACTGCGCAAACGGTTCGGGCCGACACTGGCGCTGGATGGAATGTCGTTCAGCGTCCGGCCTGGGCAAGTGACCGGGTTCGTCGGCCCGAACGGGGCGGGCAAGTCCACCACGATGCGGGTGATTCTCGGCCTCGACGCGGCCGACGAGGGAACCGCCCTGGTCGACGGGCAGCCTTACGCCAGCCTGCGCCAGCCGATGCGGCGGATCGGCTCGCTGCTGGACGCCGGTGCGCTGCAGCCGAGCAGGTCGGCGCGCAATCACCTGCTGTGGCTGGCCCACTCTCAAGGCCTCACCAAGCAGCGAGTTGACGAGGTGATCACGCAGGCCGGCCTGGAGTCCGCGATGCGGCGGAAGGCTGGCGGGTACTCGCTCGGCATGCGCCAGCGACTCGGGATCGCCGCCGCCATGCTCGGCGATCCCGCCGCGATCATGCTGGACGAGCCGTTCAACGGAATGGACCCGGAAGGGATCGTCTGGATGCGCGGCTTCCTGCGCGCGCTGGCCGGTCAGGGCCGGGCGGTGCTGGTGTCCAGCCATCTGATGAGCGAACTGCAGGACACGGCTGATCACCTGGTCGTGGTGGGCCGGGGCAAGGCCATCGCCGACACGACCACGGCCGAACTGCTTGCCGCGGCCTCCGGTGACCGCGTCCGGTTGCGGACGACCGCGGTGGCGCAGACCGCGTCGCTGCTTGAGCGGGCCGGCGCCACGGTCGAGGTGACGGGTCCCGACGCCCTGACCATTTCTGGCCTGTCGGCTGAGCGGGCCGTGGCCGTGCTCAGCGCCGCCGCCGTGCCGTTCTCCGAGGTGGCGGCGCACCGGGCGACGTTGGAGCAGGCGTACATGGAACTGACCAGGGACGCGGTCGAGTATCGGCCTGCCGATCCCGGCACCGGGCTGGCCAGGGAGGTCGCGCGATGACCGTCGTTCGAGCCGAGTGGACGAAATTCCGCACCGTGCGCGGCTGGGTGGTCGGGATGGTCATCGCGGCTGTGCTGTTCGTCTTCGTCGGGGTGTTCGCCGCCGGAAACGTCAGCATCGGCTGCGGCAACGGGTCAGGGCCGCAGACGACCGGGCGGGCCTGCTTGCCGAACGTGCCGATCGGGCCAGGCGGCGAGGCCGTGACCGACAATTTCTACTTCGTGCGCAAGCCACTCGCCGGCAACGGCACGATCACCGCGCGGGTGACGTCGCTGACCGGAGTGCACTCGACGGGACTCTCGCACGTCCAGGTAGGCGGCCCCGGGCCGCCGATGACGCCTGGTCTGGTGTCATGGGCGAAGGCTGGGATCATCATCAAGGCGAGCACGAAGCAGGGTTCGGCCTATGCGGCGATGATGGTCACCGGCAGCCACGGCGTGCGAATGCAGTACAACTTCACCGGCGACATAGCCGGCCTGACCGGCCTAGTCTCGGCCACCGCGCCGCGCTGGCTGCGGCTGGTGCGCTCGGGCGACACGATCACCGGCTACGACTCGGCCGATGGTGCGCACTGGACCCAGGTCGGGGTCGTCACGCTGGCCGGGCTGCCACAGGCGGTGGAGATCGGGCTCTTCGCGGCCGCGCCGCAGTACCTGCACATCTCGCCGTTCTTCGGCGGCGCCTCCATCCAGTCCGGGCCCAGCATCGCCACCGCGGCCTTCGATCACGTCGTCCTCCCCGGCGCGGCATCGAACGCTCCCTGGACCGGCGACGCGATCGGCCGACGAGTCGGGGCGGAAGGAATCGCCCGCGGCGAGTTCCGCCAGTCGGGTGCGAACCTGACGGTCACCGGGTCGGGTGACATCGCGCCCGCCGTGCCCGGGCCCGGCAACGGCTTCCCGACCGCGACCATCGAGCAGAGCCCCGCCGGGGGGTTCGCGGCGCTGATCGCGATCATCGTGGTGGCGGCGATGTTCTTCACCGCCGAGTACCGCCGGGGGCTCATCCGGACGACGCTGGCGGCCAGCCCACGTCGCGGACATGTGCTCGCGGCGAAGGCGGTGGTGGCCGGCTCGGTCGGGTTCGTGGCCGGCTTGGTCGGCGCGGTCGTGTCGGTCGCGCTCGGGGTTCCCCGGGAGAGCGGTGAAGGGCTGTACGTGCTTCCGGTGTCGGCGCTCACCGAGGTACGCGTGATCGTCGGCACGGCGTTGCTGCTCGCGCTGACCGCGGTGTTCGCGGTCGCTCTCGGCGCCGTGCTGCGCCGCAGCGCCGCCGCGATCACGGTTGGCATCGTGACGATCGTGCTGCCGTTCCTGCTGTCCGCCCTCGGAATCTTCCCGGCCGGAGTCTCGGCTTGGCTGCTGCGGCTGACGCCGGCGGCCGGTTTCGCCATCCAGCAGAGCATCCCGCCGTATCCGCAGCTCAGCAGGGTCTACGCGGCGGTCGGCGGCTTCTACCCGCTGCCGCCGCTGGCCGGCTTCGCCGTGCTGTGCGCCTGGGTCGCCGCCGCCCTGCTGCTGGCGTTGTACGTGCTCAGGAGGAGGGACGCATGATCCAAGTGCTCCGCGCCGAATGGACCAAGCTGCGCACAGTCGCAGGCCCGGCCTGGCTGCTCGCCGCCACGATGGCGCTGACGGCGGCGATCAGCGTCGCGGCTGACGCCGCGACCCGCTGCCCGGCGGGCGCGACTTGCCCGGTGGACACCGCGAAGCTCACGCTGACCGGGGTCCAGTTTGGCCAGGCGATCGTCGCGATCCTGGCCGTTCTCATGCTCGGCAGCGAATACAGCACCGGCATGATCCGTGTCACGCTCGCGGCGACGCCACGGCGGTGGACCGTGCTGGCAGCCAAGGCCGTCGTGCTGGGCGCGGTGACGCTAGCGGCCGCGGCCGTTGTCGTCTTCGGGTCGATGCTGGCTGGGAGGCTGATCCTGCCCGGCCATGGGTTCACCACCGGGCGCGGTTACCTGGCGCTGTCATTGGCCACCGGATCGGTGGCGCGAGCGGCGATCGGCTCGGTGCTGTACCTCACCTTGGTCGCGTTGCTGAGCCCGGGCGTCGCCGCCGTCCTGCGAGACTCGGCGGCGGCCATCGGCGTGGTGCTCGGGCTGCTGTACCTGTTCCCGATCATCACCGTCTTCTTGGGCAATCCGACCTGGCAGCACCGCATTGAGCGCTATACCCCCATGGACGCCGGCCTGGCCATCCAGGCCACCGCCGGCGTCCGCCACCTGCCGATCGGCCCCTGGGTCGGCCTAGGCGTGCTAGCGATCTGGTCAGCGGCGGCGTTGGTGCTTGGCGCGCTGTGCTTGCGCCTTCGGGACGCATAGAGATGCGCGGTGGATAGGCTTGGCGTCCATGCGGGAGGGGTATCCGGCCGGGTCGATGGACGAGACTCGGCCTATAGTTCAGGATGCCGTTCCGGCTGAGTTTCGCCGGACGCTTTGCGTTGTCGTGTGCGGTGCCGCACCGGCGTCCGACGTGGGCAAACTTGTTCGCCTTGCGCAGGAGCGGGGCTGGACGGTTCAGGTTGTCGCGACGCCGGCGGCGTTGCCGTTCATCGACACGGTGGAGCTGAAGGCGCTGACCGGCTCGGCGATCCGCAGCAAGTACCTCTCGCCGGGTGAATCTCGTTCGGCCAAGGCGGACGCGGTGATCGTCGCCCCGGCCACCTACAACACGATCAGCAAATGTGCTCTCGGTATTAGCGACACTTACGCGCTCGGCGTCTTGGCCGAAGCCATCGGGCTGTCGATTCCGGTTGTGATGCTGCCGTTCGTGAACGCCGCCTTGGCCGCCCGTCGGCCCTTCGAACGATCTGTCGTCCAGCTACGCCACGAAGGCGTCCAGGTGCTGCTCGGCCAAGGTCAGGTCGAGCCGCACCCGCCGGGCACCGGCCCCGCCCACGTTGCCAGCTTCCCCTGGCACCTGACCATCGACGTGCTCAAGGAGTTGACGGCATGATCGCATCTGGTCCTGTACTGATCACCGGCTGCAGCTCGGGGATCGGCCGGGCAACCGCCCAGCACCTGGTCAAGGCTGGTTACCCGGTCTACGCTACGGCGAGGCGCCCGGGGACGCTCGACGATCTGCGCGAGGCCGGGGCCAAGACGCTGGCGCTCGACGTTACCGACGAGGACTCGATGGCGGCGGCAGTGAAGACGGTCGAGCAAGAGCACGGCCAGGTGGGAACCTTGATCAACAACGCGGGCTACGGCGCGTACGGGCCGGTTGAAGAGGTGTCGATCGCCGAGGCCAGGAGGGAATTCGAGACCAACGTCTTCGGCCTCGGACGCATGTGCCAGCTCGTGCTGCCCGGAATGCGGACGGCTGGCGGTGGCTGCATCGTCAACATCAGTTCGATGGGTGGCCGGATTACCTTCCCGGCTGGCGGCTGGTACCACGCCAGCAAATACGCCGTCGAGGCGCTGAGCGACGCGCTGCGGATCGAGGTGGCCGGGTTCGGGATCCAGGTGGTGCTCGTTGAGCCTGGCCTGATTCGCACCGAGTTCGGCTCGGTCGCCTCCGGCGGGCTCACCGGCGCCGGGACCGATGGCCCGTACGCCAAGCTTCGCTCGGCCGCTGACGCGATCACCGAGCAGAACTATCAGTCCAGGCTGGCCGCCGGGCCTGACTCCGTCGCCAAGACGGTTCAGCGGGCGATGGAAAGCGCCCATCCGCGCGCACGCTACCTGGTCACCCCGGCCGCCAAGGTCTTCGTCCAGGCCAAGCGGTTCGGCGGCGACCGTCTCTGGGACACCGTCGCCCGCCGTACCTTCCGTATGTAGCCGCATGTCCGGTTCGTACTTTGATCTTGGAAGATTGGGTATGCGCACTCAATCTTCCAAGATCATTTGGTACGGCAGTAATCGGGACGCTGTTACATCGGCACCAGTTCGAAGATGTCGACGGTGAAGCGGCCCTTGCCCTCGGTGAGGAACGGGTGATTCTCGGTGAGCGCGCGAGCGGCGTCCAGGTCGGCGGCCTCGACGATCGAGTAGCCGTTCAGGTCGCCGGGCTCGGGGCTCGTGCCGTCGTCTGCCACTGCCACGCGGCCGCCGAACGGGTTGCCGACGTCGGTCAGGCTCGTGCCGAGCCGGCCGATCCAGGCGCCCCAGGCATCCATCGCGGCCTTCGACTCCTCTTCGGACATCTGGTCCATCGCCGAAGCCGGACCACGGTAAAGGAAGATGTACTTGCTCATGAACTTCTCCCGTTGATTGATTGATTGATGAGATCGGCCGGAGCACGGCACCGGCCTCGCTTGCGCGCCATCGGCGCGTCCACCTACTACGACGCACAGTCCTGCGCCGAATCGACAGTCGGCGACCACCAACTAGCCCGGAGACGCCAGCAAGGGCCCACGTTGCGGCTCGCTGGGCTCTCGCACCAACAGCGTGGGGCCCACGCTGCTGCCATAGCGACAGCTAGGGTCCCGCGCTGCGCCCGCCTCCTTGAGCCTGACCACAGATAGGGGCCCACGCTGCTTAGCAGGGCTGGGTCTGGCGGCTGCGCCGAGTTGGAGGCGGAAAATTCGCTGTACATGGGGGGTGGGGGGTGCCGATGATGGTCGACTGTGAGTAACCAGGACCTAGCTCGATCCAGGCTCGTGCCATTGACAACGGCGGCGAGTCTTGATCCGGCGCGCCTGCTGCCCGCCGCGATTTGCTTCGATGACCTGGACACGCCGTGCGACGTGATCGACGCGCTGATCTTGTCGGCGTTCGCCGACGGCAGGCAGCCGTACGCGCGGTCGGTAAGGCTGGAGCAGGTGCGGCCCGGAGCCTCGTTGACGCTGCCCGAGGCCCGGACGTTGCGGGTCGCGTTCAACGGACGCCAGGCCAGGCTGATCGCCGGTGACGACTGGACCGCGCGCACCGTGCTATGGCACAACGGCACCGCCGACGTGACCGTGACCGCCACCACCGATGAGCTAGCCGAATCGGTGATCGGCTACATCGTCGCCGACGCCGCGGTCGAGCAGGCGGAGGGCGACGGGCGAGTCAAGATCGGCTTCTGGCATCGCTCGGAGCGGCGCGGTCCGTGTCGGTCGGCCCGCCGGGTGAGCGCCGAGCCGTGGAGCGCCATCAGGGACAACTACTCCGGCGCCACCGCGACCGCGCTCGACCGGCTGATGGCGGTCACTCCAGCAAGCCTGTCCGGGCAGCTGATCCTGCTCTATGGGCCGCCCGGCACCGGCAAGACCACCGCGCTCCGGGCGCTGGCGGGAGAGTGGCTGCCCTGGTGCGACACCGACTGCGTGATCGACCCGGAGTCGCTGTTCGGCGATCCCAGATACCTGATGGAGTTGGTGATCGGGGACGATGACGACGAGGAGGACGACGCGGCAACGCGATGGCGGTTGCTGCTGCTCGAAGACTGCGACGAACTGATCGGCGGCGACGCGAAGCGCTCGTCCGGGCAAGCGCTGTCCCGGCTGCTCAACCTGACCGACGGGCTGCTCGGCCAGGGTCGGCACGTGCTGGTCGCGATCACCACCAACGAGGATCTTCGCGCGCTGCACCCAGCCGCGATCCGGCCCGGCCGCTGCCTCGCCCAGATCGAGGTCGGTCCGTTCGCCGCGGCCGAGGCGGCCGCCTGGCTTGGCCGTCCGGCCGCGGGCATTCACGCGATGACGCTGGCCGAGATGTACGCCCGCCGGAGCGCCAGGACGCCGATCTCCTCAGCCCAGCCTCCCGCCGCTGTCGGCCAGTACCTGTAGCCCGAGCGCGGAGATTCTCAAGCCCGGAGGCCGTAGAGCATTTCCAGCGGGATGAGGAGGATCATGCCTGCGCTGCCAGCGGCTTCGGCTTGGAGCTCCTCGGTGAAGCCGCTCGCGCTGAACAGGCCCAGCACGGCGTCAGACGCGTCATGCCCGGCCGCCGTGAGGAGTTCGCGCCGGTGCGCCAGACTGCGAAACTCGGCCAGCCCGGGTCGACGATCACGATGCTTGGCTCCGCCGATGAACACGACCGGGGCACCGGGGGCCCGCGGCCGGGCGCCGCGAGCGAGCGCCAGGACATCGATCTCGTGGCCGGTCTTGTGCTCGCGGCAGGCGACCACGGTCTGTCCGACGGGACCGACTGTCAGGCCTGCTTCGGGGGCGGCATACCGGGCCACCCAGTCGGCGGCCAGTGCCTCGAAGTGCGGTCCATAGATTTTGGATTCGACCATGTGCGTCGTCTCGGCCCAGACCTGGCTGGCCCGTCCGGCCTCCAGGTCGGCCAGGTAAGGCTCGATGACCAGCTGGTGGAACCGCACCATCGGATCGGCGATCGTCACCACGGGTCGCCGGTCCAGTAGCAGATCGTGGCGACGGTCAATGAACCCAGCCGAGGCCAGCGTGGTGAGCTGATGGGCCAGCGAGGTCGCCGGGCGGCCGAGAAGGCCGCCGATTTTCGTCGGAGAGGACTCGCCCGCTGCCACGGCCGCCAAGACCGAGCTGTAGGCGGCGGTGTCGCGGATGCGCGGGTCTTCGTGCACGACGCGACGGGCCTCGTCGAACAGAGGCATGGAGGGGCGCAGCACGTTCCGCGCCAGCCAACCGCCGAGCCGACCGGGATCCTCGGGAACGCGCGGGTCGGGCACGAGTTCCCGGTAACCGGGGGTGCCACCGACGACAGCGCTGTGCGCGAACGCGGCGGCCAGGGCCTCGATCCCCCAGTACTCCCGCGCCTCGCGGTAGCCGAACGGCCGGACTCGCAATTCCAGCGCGGCCCGGCCGCGGAGCGCCCTAGTTCCGGAGAGGAGGTCTCCCATGACCGAGATCGCCGACCCGCACAGGATCAGGCGCAGCGCCCTTGACCCCGCCCCGGCTCCCGGCCCTAGGGTGTCGTACAGGGACTGCACGATGGACGGCAGCCCTGGCGTCTCCTGGGACAGGTAGGGGAACTCATCGATCACCAGCAGCGCGGGCACGCCGCGTACGGCCAGCATCTCCATGGCGGTCCGCAGCGCGCGCTCCCAGTCGCCGAATCCAAACGAGCCGTCCGACAGCCCCGCCCAGGCAGCGACCGAGTCGCCGAACCGGCGCAGCGACACCGGCTCCGCCTGCTCGGTAGCCAGGTGATACAGCCCGCCGACCGCATCGGCGAGCCGACGTAGCAGGTAGGACTTGCCCTGCCTGCGCCGCCCGTAGACCACGGCGATCCGTAGCCCAGGCAACGACGAAAGCACGAAGTCGGTCAGGTCCGCCCACTCTGCGTCACGGTTAAAGACATCCGCCGGCTTGTCCAGCATTCGCTGTCCAGCTCTCCAAGCTAGCTCGACTACAGTTATATTAAGTATAATCGTGCTAGTGATTCGATGCGAGCGAGCTGGCCGCTCGCAAGCGCGCGAACTCCTCCGCGAGCCGGTCGATCTGGTACGAGGCGTTCAACCCGCTTGGGTTGGGCAGCACCCAGACGGGTGTATCGGCGATAGGGGCGTGCTGTCGTCCGACGGTCGCGCCTGGGTGGCCGAAAGCTGTGCGGTAGGCGGTCACCCCGAGGATGGCGAGCCACCTGGGGCGTAGCGAGTCCAGCTTGGCCGCCAGTATGCGCGCACCGGCCAGCAGTTCTTCGGTGCTGAGTTCGTCGGCCTTGGCGGTGGATCTGGCGGCGACGTTGGTGATGCCCAGGCCAAGGTCGAGCAGTTGCTCCTGCTCGGACGGGTGCAGCAGGCGGCTGGTGAAGCCTGAGGCGTGCAGAGCCGGCCAGAACCGGTTGCCTGGCCGGGCGAAGTGGTGGCCGGTGGCGGCTGAGTACAGGCCGGGGTTGATCCCGCAGAACAGCACGCGCAAGCCGGGAGCGGCCACGTCGGGGATCGTGCGACCGGCCGCCGCTTCCTGCTCGGCCCGAGTCGGCCGGGCCATTAGCTGACGCCGAGGCTGCCCTTGGCGGCTGCCTCGAACGCGCGGAACGGGAGTACCCGCTTGGCGGCCAGACCGAGCCGCTCGCCTGCCTTGCCCACCGACTTGCGGCGCGGTGGTCGCCGCGCTCGCAGCACCCTGTACATGGCTTCGGCGACCAGCTCGGGCGCGGCGCCGTTGATCTCGTCACGCTCCATGACGCCGACGGCCCTGGTCAGCGCCGACTGGTACACGGCGTCCTCGGCACTCGCCGCCGCCATCTGCCGACTGGCGGTGAAGTCAGTGCGGAAGTTGCCGGGCTGGATGAGCGTGACGTGCACGCCGAACGGGGCGACCTCGTAGGCGATTGCCTCGGCGAAGCCTTCGAGCGCGAACTTGCTCGCGCTGTAAAACGCCTGGAACGGGATGCCGATCACGCCGCCGATCGAACTCAGCAGCACGATCCGGCCACTGCCTTGCCTGCGCATGATCGGCAGCACCGCCTGCACGACCCGGACGCTGCCCCAGAAGTTGGTGTCGAACTGCGCCTTGGCCTCGTCGACGGTGGTGTGCTCGGCGGCTCCGGCGACGCCCCAGCCAGCCGCGGCGACCAGCGCGTCGAGTCGGCCATGCCGCTGCTCAAGCTCGGCTACCCCGGCCCGGACGGCTGCCTCGTCGTCCACGTTCATCACCAGGCCTGGCCAGCCGGCCGAGCCGGTGCCTCGCCTGCTGGCGCCGGTGACTGACCAGCCCGCCTTGGCTAGCCGGTCGGCGCACGCCCGGCCGAGGCCGGCCGACGCGCCGGTGACCAGGGCGACTTTGCCGATCTCGGCCACTGTCATGAACCCGCGTGGGCGGCGACGGTGCGGGCCAGCGCTGACGCCGGCAGCCAGCCGTCGTGGGAAAATACGACCCGGCCGGCTGGCGAGATGATCTCGATCCAGGGCAGGTCCTGGACCCCGTACCCGTCAGCCATCCGGCCGCTGATGTCGGCCGCGACCGGATAGCCGAGTCGCCTGCCGCCGGCAGTGGCTAGCAGTTTCGGCAGTGCGGCCGCGGTGCTTTCTGTCTGAGTCTCGTCAAGCGCTACCACGGACGGCCAGCGGTGGTGTGCCGCCTGCCGTTGGTAGCTGGCGAGCACGCGTAGTTCGGCGGGCAGGTTGAACACCTCGTTCAGCCAGCTAGCCAGGAACACAACCAGGTGCGGATGCCCGCGGCCGAGCGCCACGGTCTTGCCCTGGGCGGAACCGCCGATGACCGGAACCGAGGCCGCCTGGGCGGGTCCGATCGACTTGGCTAGCGCGAGCGGGACGAGTTCGTGCGGTGCCGGGTGGCCTGGCAGCAGGCGGGACAAGCCGCGGGCGATCAAGTCGGCTTGCTGCCCGATGCTCGCGTACGCCATCTGGGTCAGGTAGAGGGTCCGCTCGTTGCCGCGTTCGTCGATCAGGTACATGGCGGGTTCATGGTCGATGTTCCCGTGCGAGGCCGCCACGTAGACGTGGTAACCGCGCCACACCGCCGCTAGCTGCTGCCGGCTGCCGGTCAGGAAGTCCCAGGACCGCAGCATCTGATGGGCGAAGGAGTACGCGTGCACGTCGGCGACCGTGGTCGCGTCTGGGTTCGCGTCGATGCCGAGTAGCTGAACGTGGCCGGCGGCAGCGCCGCCGAGCATGCTGGTCGCTTCGGTCATGCTCAGCGTCGTGAGCGGGCAGATGGATGTGCACCGCGAATCGACAAATGCCAGGACGACGACCTTGCCGCGGAATTGACGCAGCGATACCGGCGCGCCGAACTGGTTGGTCAGCGTGAAGTCCGGGGCCGCCTTGCCGGGAAGGCTGGTGCCCGGGTCCACGTTCGGGTTCGTGCTCAGCGGACCGGACGGCATCTGGTTCGCCGGCAGCTGGCCGCCGGCGGTTTGCTTGGTCGGCTTGGCGCTCGCCATCACCGCGATCGTGACGGCTGCCGCGACCACGACAACTGCTAGGCATGCCGAGATGACGAGCCTGCCCGCTTTGCTCAGTCGGCGTTCCGCCGGGCGTCCAGGCTCGCTGCTCGGTTGGACCCGGATAGCTGGCACGCGCCCATATTACGACAGCGTGTCGTTCTTGATGCCTCTGGCGAGCCGGTCGACGCCACGGGAGACGCTTGGTGTGACCCAGGCTGGTGGGTGCCTGGATCACACCAAGTCATCGATTGCCCGGTGGATCAGTACCCGTAGCCGCCGCCACCGCTGGAACTCGACGAACTTGACGACGGTGCCGGAGCGCCGGACATCGTGAAGTCGTGCCACACGCCGCCCGACAGGTTCTTGCCGTTACCGTTCGCCTGGCCGGGAGCCTTGTCCTGGATGAAGGTGTACAGCGGGTGGCCGTTAAAAGTGGCCTGGGTCGAGCCGTCCGCCCTGGTGATCGTGCCGAGCGCGCCGGTCACGCCTGGGCCTGCGGTCACCGGGCCCTTCACTGGCGGCCAGAACTTGGCGCATTCGCCATTACATTTGGAGGTTGTAGTCGTGTCAGGGACAAACCAGTACAGCGTGAAGCCCTTGGAGTCGGTGAGCACGGTGGTGCTACCGATCTTCGCTGTCTTCAAGACGTTCGCGGATGACGCGGCCGACGAGTGGGAGCCGCCGCCTGAAGTGCCAGTGCCGCTGTTAGAACTTGAGCTTCCACATCCGGTTGCTATCAGCGCGGCTGCGGCCAGACTGACTGGCACCAGCCATCTCTTACCCATCGCAACTCTCCGTTCCTTGCCTGGTTCCTCCGATATAGGCGATCACGTAACCCGGCGCCGGACAGTTCAGCGCAGGACATGAGTGTCGCTAAGGTCACTAAACCAGAGGCCCATGGCGCTAGGTCGATCCGGTGCGGCGCGGTGACTGATGTCCGCATCCTTGGGAGGCTTGATTGGCATGGCCATCGCAAGAAGCCGGCTGATCGGCAAAGGTAGACCCCTCTGGGTCACGGCGGCGCTGCTTTGCTTGGTATTGGCGATGGCTGGTTGTACCACGCACCCCAGCGGGCCTAACAACGGTACAAAAGGGCTCGCTTCGTCCTATATGGCAATCGCCGTTCCAGCGAACCATCGCCTGGACAAAGAGGTCGATTCCTACAATGACTACGCTCGGGACAATCTGGCTGTCGCCGTAGCGGACTTGCGAGCCGAGGTGGCGACCGAGCGATGGTTCGACGAGCGATTGCTCAAGATCGCGTTCCCGCCGGACATCGCCGCCACCGCCAAGGCACTGGTTCGGGTCAACAACCAGCGGATCGCCTTGACCACACAGCAAACGCAGGCGATGACGATCGCCGAACTGGTCGCGTTCAACGCCAAGCACCGAGCCGCCGACGCGGCGGTCGAGACGCAAGTGCGCATCATCAGGCGGCAACTAGGCCTCCCCCCGCCCAGCAACAGCTAACCCTCCCTCTTGCCCTCTGACCCTCGCGAGCGGCGGGCGGCGGGCGGCGGGCGGCCCCGGGCGGGCGGCCCCGGGCGGGCGGCCCCGGCGGCGGGCGGCCCCTGACGTTGGGGCAGGCCCGGCCTGCGGCTGGCGGGTGCTGCAGTTGCCGCCTGGTAAGTCGAGCAGTGACAGTTGGGGGCCCACGAGGCTGCCATAGCGACAGTAAGGGGCCCACGTTACGGGTTGGCCGGGGTGGCCAACGACAGCAAGGGGTCCGCGCCGCTGCTGGGATGATGCCGTAGCGACAACGCGGGCGCGGCTGGGGACTAAGCAGGCCCGGCCTCGAGCCGAGCAGGCATGCCGAAGGCGGCGAAAAGCTTCGGCATCATCACAAAGCAGTGCAGCGCGCTGATCAGGCCGCCATCGGTCTCGATGACTTGGATCGCCCACGGCGTGTGCCCGCCCTTGCCGTCGCTGCGGTACTGCGCGAACGCCGCGCACCCGTTGGCCGAGGTCGGCAGCAGCCGCGAGCCGCGGCACTCGGCGCCAGGGCCGAGCATGAAGGCGGTCACTTCGTCGCGGCCCATCAGCCACATCTCGAACGGCGGCATCGACTGAATCGCGTCGCTCCGCAGCAGAGAGGTCAATCTGGACACGTCATAGGCCTCGAACGCGGTGACGTAGTCCTCAAGCAATGCCTGCTCGGCATCGTCCGCCCCCGTCGTCGGTTCGGCCCGGTTCGGCAGCGCGACCCGGGCGCGCTGAAGGGCACTGTTCGCCGAAGCTACCGTGGTACCAAGCAGTTCGGCGCTCTCCGCCGCCGAGAACCGCAGTACGTCGCGCAAGATCAGCACGGCCCGCTGCCGCGGGGTAAGCCACTGCATCGCGGCGACGAACGCGAGCCGCACAGTCTCTCGAGAAATGACCTGTTGAGCCGGGTCGTCATCGTCGGCCGTCACCCAGGCGCCGGGCACTGGCAGCACCCACTCGTGCTCCGGCAAACGCGACATCGAACCCGCGCCGTCCACCCGGGACGGCGGCTGCATATCCATTGGAACCACCCGGCGGCCTCGGCCGCGCAGCATGTCGATGCACACGTTGGTAGCGATCCGGTAAAGCCAGGTGCGCAGCGATGACCGGCCTTCGAAGTGCTCGTGATCGCGCCAGGCCCGCACCATGGTGTCCTGCACCGCGTCCTCGGCGTCGAACGGAGAGCCGAGCATCCGGTAGCAGTACCCGGTCAGCTCGCGAGTGAGCCGCTCATACTCGGCCCGCCCGAGACCGGCGAACACCACGTCGACCGCGACTCGCTCATCTACTGCCATGACCCGAGCCTAAGCACCACCGCTGACAGCGCGGCGCTAATGAGACACTTTCACCTCAAACCACTTGCCGCCGTTGAGGACAATGTTGTTGCCGGTGTTCTGCCCTGGCTTGCTGTCCTGGATGAAGGTGTAGAGCGGGTGCCCGTCGTACGCCGCCTGTTTGGTCCCGTCGGAACGCGTGATCGTGGTCAGTGTCCCTCCGACGCCGGGTGCGAGTGTGGCCGGGCCCTTCACCGGCGGCCAGTAGCCCGCGCACGACGAATCGCACACCGACTTGGTCGGCGTGTCGGGCGCGAACCAGTACAGCGTCAAGCCCTTGGCGTTGGTGAGCACGGTCACCCCGCCGATCGTGGTCGACTTGAGGACGCTCGACCCTCCGCTTGACAGCGGAGTTGTCGTGCCGCCCGCGCCGGCCTCCGACGCGAGAAGCACGATCAGGGCCACGAGCGACGCGGCGCCGACCGCGCCAACCGAACCTCGTATTCCGCCCGGCAGTCGGTCGGCCATCTTGCCAATCACGGCGTCGAACCGATCGGTCATCGACTTCGCGCCCGGTGCCGGCGGCAGCACCGCGAGCGCGGCCAGCACGCCGAACGCGGCCACCTCGACAATCCCAGCCACGATGCCCGCGGTCGTGCGGATCTCGCGGAAGCCGAACAGGCCAACCCACACGGTCAGCAGGTAACCGCCGAGCGTCGCGATCGCGAAACCGGCACCGGCTGCGGCGATCAGCCTGCCGCCGACAACCGCGACCGCTGCGGCCAGCACGAAGGCGACGATGACCTGGAACAGGAACAACGGCCCAATCGTGTGGATGGTGTTGTACCCGGTCAGGTAGAGGTCAAGGTGAAGCGCGGCAGTGACAGCAAGTAGTGCGGCACCGACGAGCCGCAGGCCAAGTCCAAGGCGGCCGTTGGTCGCGACCGCGCGTTCAGTGTTCACGCCCGAGGTGTTCATGCCTGATGCACGTCTGTCGTCCGGTACTGGGTTCAATCAACTCACCGCGTTCTGAGGGTGTCGGCACGTCTGATTGATCTTGCTAGAAGTATCTCATTCGCGCGCCGCGCAGTCTCGGCGACTCGCGTGCGGTCTGCATGGCAAATGTCTCTATTAATGGACTTATCCGTTAAGAGATCATGCTAGGGTAAATGGTGCGCGATGCGGAGGGCAGACCGTCATCGCGGCACCCTGCTCGACAGGAGGTTAGCAATGAAACTCGGATTAACTGCCAAGTTGCTAGCGGCGACGGCCGCGACCACGCTGGCAGCGGCCAGTTTGGTCGGCGTCGCCGCCACGGCGGGAGCGGCTACGACGACCGCGCGCCCCGCCACGATGTCCGTCAGCATCACGACCAGCCCGCTGGTCCCGCAGCGCATGGGGTTCGCGAACCCGGCCGCGGCGGCCTGCAAGCCTAAGCTGAACGCGTTCGACCGCTTTCAGCTCTGTTACGACGAATCCCTGCGTGTCAACGTGGTGCTCAACCACAAGCAGGTCGGCCACGCTGTTTTCACCGTCACCCATTCGCTCCAGCTCAGCCCCCGTAGCCGCAACTTCAGCGAGCACATCGGCATCAGCGACGTCAAGCTGAGCGGCAACGCCGGCGGCATCCAGGTCGCCCTGGCGGTGGGCTGCGACAGCCCGTGCGTTGCCACGAAGAACAACTTCCCCGTAGGCAAGACGCTCAGCTCGGGCTTGCATGGAGACATCGCCTACCACGATGCGGTCGGGGCGGGGCATGTGCACACGGACAGCAGCAAGTACCAGTGGCTGTTCATCAAGCCCGGCTTCTCGGCCGGAAACATCATGAACCGAACCCTTCTCGACTACCGCTGCGATGACGCGTTCAAGGGCGTTTCCCCCGGCTGCGTCTTTCCGGAATTCATTCCGGTGATGACGTCAATGCGGAAACTGCCAGCAATCCGCGCCAACATTCGCAGGATCCAGAACAAGGGTCCTGGTCACTACGGTCGCATTGGCAGCAAGCACCCTTTGCATCACATCACGGACGTCAAGGAGCAGAGGCGCAAGCGCAACCAGGCCTGCAACAAGCGGGTAACTGGCCCGACACCCAAGGGCAAGAGCTGTGACGAGTACCCGTTCGCCAGCACCGAAGAGGGAGGCACGGCGCTGCCGAAGGACGATCATGGATTCGCGTTCGTTCCGGTCAAGGAGCAGGACAGCCAGCGTGGCCTGATCACAGCCTTCTACAATGCCGACCGCGTGCTGAATGGCGACGCCTTCTGGGTGTCCGTCTAGGTGTTGTCTACCGCGAAGGCGTGAGGAATGAGCGATCCAGGCGTACCCGGGGCGACTGCCGCGCAGTACGCCTGGATCGATGACTGGCTGGGCGAGGTGTCCGGGGCCTACTGCCTGACGTTGGCGCACGGCCTGACGCCGCAGGACTTCCTGGCCCGGATCGGCGCCCTCCCCGAGGCGTTGCCGCGAAGAGGGCTTGGCCCGCTCGCGGAAGCGAGCTGGCAGATATGGGACAGGCATCAGGGCGAGAGGCTGCTGATCGGGGTGGCCGCCGTTCCGGGTGGCTGGTCGCTCGCGTTGGAGATCAACGGGCACCTCGGTGTGACACCCGAAATAATCGTGCCGCTGTCGGCGGGTACCCGGGTCGTCTCCCATTACAGCAACGAGGCCGTTGACCGGTTCTACTACGTTGAAGACCGGGATATCCGGTTGTACTTCGAGCCGCTTTTCCCGGCCGAACGGGACGGATCGCAGCCCGACGCGCTGGTAGAGGCGATGAAGCAAGCCGGATTCGAGCTTAGCGAGCACGACGACGACGCCGATGACGACGACGCCGATGACGAGGACGACATCCCCACCGCTGCATCCTTCGCCTTGGCGGAGATTCTCACCGGCGTCAGGCTGACGGCCGAACTGCTTGAGGACTCGAACTACCTGTGGGGCGTCGCACTGGCGCCCGGGCTGTAATCACCAGTAAATGCCGTGGTGCCGCAGGGTGTCCGCTGACGTCGTGACCGCCTTGGCGGGCTCGACCAGGGGGGTGGGCGAACCCGCCGCGGTTTTGTTTCCGTGATCATGCTTGCGATCATGATCGCGGAGTCTGGCTGTCATATGTCGCGGCTGGGGTTCCGCGGTAATCGCGTTTTCATGATCACGGAGACTCGCCGTCGCCCGCCCGGACGGCGGGTGGCGCCCGGGCGGCCGGCGCTGCGCCGGACCGGGCGGTAAAACTATCCCAGATGTCACATTCCGGCTTCCGGCCGGTCCCGGGCGATCCGACCCTGCCGCCAGGGTCACCGGCCAACGACTGCAGACGCCACGCCACCACCAGGGGTAACGCCGCAAGATCCACTACACCCGCCGAAACAGAAATCACCAGGTGGGGCTGTGGCACTAGGGCACTGAAGGTTCGTGTGGTACATGCCGGCGCGTTTTTCCGTCAGCAGGGACAAGCGTGGGGGCAAGCCGTAGGGTGTCTCCGCAGAAGGCGCTGACCTGCGACAACTCTGCGATCTGGGCTGATCGTACATCGGGTACATACAGATCGAACCGTGACAGGATAGCCCTTCGTGTCATAGGTTAACGGCGCAGCCGAGTTTCACCTATGCCTGAGGAGGGGCTGTATGGGTCTTATCCATCGTCCAGTACGAGCCGGCGCTGTTGCCGTCATCGGACTGGCGATCACTGCCTACACCGGTGCGATGGCGACCGGTGCGATGGCGGCGCCTTCGACGAGCGGGCCGCAATTCGTCGCGATCAAGGGGAGTGTCTCGCCGACGACCGATGCGATCACGGGCGGCTACCACAGCGCGCGGATGTCCATTGAAGTGGCGCTCGCCCCGAGGAACGCTAACGGCTTGGCCCGCACCCTCAAGGCGCTGTACACCAAGCACAGCGGCGCATACCACAAGTGGCTGGCGACCGGCGCGTTCAACACCAGGTACGCGCCGACCCCGGCGAGCCGCGCGGCGGTACGGAGTTACCTGAAGAGTCAGGGTTTCGCGATCGCCAAGTCGTCGTCGCCGTTCCTGGTCCGTGCCGTCGGCTCGAGTCGGCAGGTTACGACCGCGTTCCACACCACGCTGAACAACTTCCGTGACCCCCACGGTGTGCACTATTTCGCGAACTCGACCGCGGTTCAGATGCCCGCGTCGATCGCGTCGCACGTGCTCGGCGTGGTCGGGCTGACCAACACGGTTCGCGAGCACTCGGACATCGTTCGTGCTCCGCACACGACCCGGGCCGCGGGCAAGATGAATCCAGCCGACGCCTCCTGCGAGACGCCGTACCCGACTGAGCAGCAAGTCGCCAACGCGCTGCTCGGCATCAGCGGCTTCCCGTTCGGCTACGGCGGCGCTCCTGGCTGCAACGGCCTTACCCCCGACCAGCTCAACTCGCTGTATGACGCACCGCACGTCGGCCCGCGCGGCAAGGGCCAGGGCGTCAACATCGGTCTGTTCGAGCTGTCCGCTTACCAAGCATCGGACATCAACACCTTCGCCCAGACGTTCTTCGGCCCGAGTACCACTCCGCCGCTGGTGAACGTCAACGTCGACGGTGGTCCGCTGAACCCGCAGTGCCCGGCAGGCGACCAGTGCCCGCCGAGTTTCGAGTTCTACGCCGGTGACATCGAGGTCGACGCCGACATCGAGACCCAGATCGCCGCCGCGCCGGACGCGTCGCATTTCGTCGTCTACAACGCGCCGAACGACTTCTCCGGCCAGACCTCGCTCGACGAGTGGGTTCAGATCGCCAATGACAATGCCGTCGCTTCCGTCAGCTCGAGCTGGGCGGTCTGCGAGAACGACGTAACCGCGGCCTACGCCCAGGCCGAGAACCTGGTCTTCGAGCAGATGGCCATGCAGGGCCAGAGCACGTTCGGTGCCGAAGGTGACACCGGCGCGTTCTCCTGCATCAGGTCAGACGGCACCACGATTCTCAACGTTCTCGACCCGCCGTCTCAGCCCTGGGTGACCAGCGTTGGCGGCACCTCGTTCGAGAACTTCAACCCCGGCCTCAACGCGCACCCGAACTACCCGAACAACACCGAGACGATCTGGAACTTCCTGAACCTGTGCAACAGCGGTCCGGGTAGTGACGGCTTTATCGGCTTCCAGTGGTGTGCGGCTGGCGGTGCAGGTGGCGGCGGCAACAGCCAGTACTGGCCCCGGCCGTTCTACCAGCGCGGTCCTGGCGTGAATAACTCCTTCAGCACCACCGGCAACGGCACGACCCAGTGCTCGCTTGCTACCGTCGGCGCACCGTGCCGCGAAGACCCCGACGTCTCGGCCAACGCCGACGAGAACACCCCGTACGCCGAGTTCTGCACTGGCAACGCCAACACGCCGTTCAGCGTCTGCGGCACCTTCAGCCAGTTCCAGACTCCGCCTGGGTGGTTCGGAATCGGCGGCACCAGCCTGTCGTCGCCGTTCTGGTCAGCGATCGCCGCCGACCGGGACAGCTTCCAGGGCTTCCGCAGCGGAAACCTGAACCCGCTGCTCTACTTGCTGTACAACGTCGCACCTGGCTTCTACTTCCATGACATCAACGGAGCAGGCCAGGTTGAGAACAACAACGGGTTCTTCCCGACGGTCCATGGCTTCGACCTGGCCACCGGCATCGGAACTCCGAGAATGAGCAGGCTCATCACCCTGACCTTCTGATCAGCTAGTCATCGTGGCGCGGGAACGGTCTCCGTTCCCGCGCCACGCGCTGTTACGACAGCAGCCGTCTCCCAGGAGACCGGCCAGAAGCCGTCGAGGCCGAAGCGGGCCATGGTCTGGCCGGTGTAGTACGTGTCGAACGCGGTCCGCACGAGCCCGGCGCTTACCCACGACTCGGCCGACCCGGTGATCCGCACGATCCCGTCATCGGCGATCCGGGCGGCACCGGGCAGCCTCGCGTACGCCTCGCGGTACTGAACGCCGATCGACGCGGGCCGGTGCAGCACCTCACCGGTGCCGAGGAAGCCGTAGTAGCAGGCGCCTACCCCAATCTGGCTGACGGCGAAGCGCTCGATCGCGGCCGCGCTGAGCAACGAGGGCCAGGTGATCCCGGCGTCGGCGAGCCCGGATTCGAGCGCGGTGGCCACGTCGCGCGGTGACAAGAACACCGGCTTGGCGGTGAACCCGGCGCTGGCGGCAGCCTCGCGCACCTGCGGACTCGCCCACAGCCACTCCGGGCAGATCAGCCGTCCGGGCTCGCTGTCCGGCCCGATGCCGGTCGTCCCCGGGGCATCCGGGGCATCCGGGGCATCCGGGGCCTCTGGGGCGGCGCGAGCGGCGCGGCAGGCGATGCAGCGGACCAGCCGGGACACCACCCAGTGGATCCGGTCGCTGGCTACGTCGAGTAGGCCGGTGCAGGCTAGCAGGCTCGCCCGGTTCCCGGCGATCAGCACCGCCTCGGGCGCGACGTCGGCCAGCCAGCCGTCCAGGTCAGCGCTGGTGATCCCGGCGTCGCTTACCTCGATCAGCGGCCGGTTCAGCCACCGGGCGGCCCGCTTGGTTTCCTGCGATCCTTCGCTTCCGGTGTAGTCGAGCAGGATCACGGCGTCGCTGGCGTACACACAGGCCCAGGTCCGGTATCGGTAGCTGGGACTGGCCAGCTCGTGCACCCGCACGGTCGCCCCGGCCGCGTTGACGACGCTGGCCGCGCCGGGCTCGCCGCCAGGCTCGCGGCGGCCGTCCCGCGGCATGATCACGTGCGTGGCGATCGCCGCGCTGGCCGCCGCGGCGGCCGCCAGCTCGTCCACGCCGGTCTGGCCCCCGGTAAGCACGGCCAGGCCAGGCGAACGGTGCACCACGGCGATGAGGGCGCCCTCGCTGCCGCTCGGGCTGCGTCGCTCCACCCACGTGGGGAGCACCCGGTTCAGGTCCGCGCTCACCGGCGCTCTCGCGCCAATGGACCTCAGCACAGCCGCCGCCTGCCCGCACCCCATCTCATGCGCGGAGCGAACGTCGCCGTCGCTGGCGAGCACCCCGCGCAAGAACCCGCCCATGTACGCGTCCCCAGCGCCAAGATCGGAGCCGGTCACCGCGGCGTGCGGAACCTCAAGCTCCACCGGACCAGAACCGTCGGCCGGGTACACCCGGACCGGTCGATGACCAGCCGTCCCGATCAGCGTCAGGCCAGGTCCGAGGCGAAGGTCGCCCGCGAGGCGGATGATCTGGTCGAGCCGGCCGAAGATCCAGGTGGCCGAGCGGCCCTCGGCGGCCGTCAGCGCGGCGTCGGTGCCGACATCGTCGTCAGCGAGCAGCACGGCACGCTGGCCGAACGAGCCGAGGTAGCCGACGTCGAGCAGCCCGATGTGATCGGACCTGATCACCAGCAGTTCCCCGGTGATCAGCGTCGGCGGCGCCTGGGTCTCCTGCCAGGCGACCAAGTGCGTGACCGAATGGTCGGGCCCGAGCGTGGCGATGCAGCCGGGGAGATCCGGCTGCGTCCTGGCGGGGTTGCGGCCGCAGACTCCGATACCGCGCGCGGTCAGATCGAGCGCGGGCAGGTCATAGCCGGGCCACCACAGCGGCCAGCTAGCCGGGGCGGTACGCGGGCTGCTGACGGCGACGAACGACAGGCCCGGCGTGGTGTTGCTCGCATAGGCCGCCGCCACGTTCGCGATGGACCCGCCGGCGACGAAGTGCAACTCGCAGCCCCGGGCGGCCGCCGCTGTCAGCCTGGCTTGCCAGCGTTCGGGTGGCTCGTCCGTGCGGTCGAATTTCCATTGGCCGGGCTCGGCCTCGGTGTCGATCACGATCGCGTCCACGGTCAGCTCGCCGACGAACACGATGCCGGACGCGTCCGCGCTCACCGGGCCGAGCGTTCGCGATTAAAGGCCAGCGTCGAGCGCATCGAGCCGAACAGCGGACCCCAGTACGCGTCCTCGCCCATCACGCCTGAGTCGGGGTCACGCCGCAGTTCAGCCTCGGCGCTGACGAGGTCGGTGCGGGCCAGCGGGCTTGGATCGGGCATCGGCGGCATCGGTGCGGTCCTCGCCTGGCAGTGCGCGAGGGCATCGAACCGGGTCAGTTCGTCGTCGTAGACGTGCGCTGAGTTGCAGATGTGTCGGTACGGCCCTAGGTCGAGGTCAAGCAGCCTGGCGACGGCCTCGGCCAGCATCGTGAACAGGAACACGTCGTAAGGGAAGATCGTCAGCAGCGCCTGCGACCGCATGTGCGTGATCGCGTGCAGCTTCCGCTGCCTGATTAGCAGGTGGAATGAAGCCATGCACGGGAAGTCGCGCGGATCATCGAGCAGGTCGTCGTCCGCGATGAACGGAACAAGCGCCCGCCGGGTCTGCGGGTCATCGCGCAGCAGCGCGATCGCCGCGGCCAGGCCGTCCGTCCGCCCGTCCTGGCCGACGAGCCTGCCGGGCAGCGCGCACTGGAACTCCCCGTCGGCGCCCAGCAGCGAAGCTCCCGCCGAGTTGTAGGCGAGTATCTCGTCCGCCTGCGCTCCGCGCCTGATCGACCACAGGAAGTTGGCCGTCGCGTAGCCGAGGTGGAACGGGACGCAGCCGCCGGGAATCAGCCGGTCGAGCGGATTATTAATGGTGAGGCTGAGGGCGAGCAGTTCGGTGCTGGCGCGGCTGGCGGTGCCGAATCGGCTGCCGACCGAGTTGTGCGACGTGACGGCTTCGGCGGCCTGGCCGTCGACCCGCACGCGTTCGGCTGCCAAGTGCAGCGCTTCGTGCAGGCTGTCGGCGACTATCGGCATATCAGCTAGCTACCTGGGCCGCGCTCGCGTGGTCGGCCCCGGCGTCGGCGGCAAGGCGCATGACGCAGATGGCGAACCTCGGCCGGGCCGAGTAGCGGCGGAGCATGGCCGAGGAAAGACTCTGCGGCTGCAAGATCGTCGGCTGGGTAGCCACATCAAACCCGTACATTTTTCCGCAATTTATATAAGTAGTGCCCGGCCAGCAAGTTGTTTCCGTGACCGCGACGGTATGCCCGGACATGGGGTGCCGCCAGGACAGTAGCTGCCGTCGTCCGCCGTCCGAGCGCCGCATCCGGTCCAGCCAGCGCCGGTCGGTGATCGAGTGCTCGTCGCGGACCTCTTCGAGCTCGTCGAGGTCTTCGTAGACGAATGCCATCTGGCCGCCGGGCTCCAGGTTCGCGCGGGCGAGGGAGAAGATCGGGTCAAGGCTGCCCACGTCCTGGTGCGTGAAACAAGACAGCACGATGTCGAACCGGCCAAGCTCGACGGCCTCAGCGCCGACCTCGATCACCTCATAGCGAAGGCCGTCGTCGGTGCCGTAAGCCCTGGCGATGTCGATCATCTCCGAGCTCGCGTCGATGCCGAGCACGGCCGCGCCCTCAGCGCGCAGGCGGCGCGCGATGCAGCCATTTCCGGTTCCGATGTCAAGCACGCGCTTGGCCTTGAGCGGGTGCAACGCGGCGAGCAGCCCGGGCCAGATGACCGCGCTGCGGTACTCGTCCCCCTCGGTGCCCTGGATGACATCCCACTGCTCGGCGAAAGCGGCCCAATTGCTTGGGGATGAAAAATACAGCTCGCGATTGTAGGTGTAATCCATCACGATGTCGGCGAACGCGATCACGACAAAGACCACGCCCGCCAGGTTTGTCGCCGCGGCGACGTGCCAGTGCCAGCCGATCAGCAGTACGGCCGCCCAGGTGAGCGTCGCGGCTATGTCGAACGTCGCCCACGATCCCTGGGCCCGGCGGACTAGCGGCGAGAACGACACCCGCCGAACGAGCAGCACGAGCACGAGGTCGATCGAGCGCATCCCGATGTTTGCGATCGTGACGTGCTGCCAGTTGTCGAGCACGAGCGCGATGAAGACCATCCCGATGACGATCATCATGTTGAGCACGTAGTCCGCGATCGCGAGCTTGGGCCTGGCCTGGAGAATCTTCGTGTAATCCTCGTCTCCGAGGGTGGCCATTTTGCCGTGGAAGAAATTCAGCGCCTGGACCGCGTAGCCAACGCAGAGTGCCGTCTTGGCCCACGACGGATTGGCTACCACGTCGCCGATGGCTATCGGCAAAGCGATGCCGATGAGCACGCCCATCAGCGTGACTTGCACCAGCCTGGTCGGGTTCCCGTCGTCCACCCCGCCATAGTGTCAGGCGGTCGCGCTGCCTTCCAAGTGCAGTTTCGGCACTACTGGCTCCAGCCAATGCGGCATCCACCAGGCGTGGGCGCCGAGCAATGTCATCACCGAGGGCACGAGCACCATCCGGACCAGCGAGGCATCGATCAAGACGGCGAACGCCATGCCGATCGCGAGCATTTTCACCGTCGGGTCCGAGTTCAGCACGAAGCTCGCGAAGACCACGACCATGATGGCCGCGGCGGTGGTGATAACCCGCGCGGTCGCGCCTATCCCGATCGCTACGCTGCGATGCGGGTCGCGGGTCGCGATCCAGGCCTCATGCACCCGTGACAGCAGGAAGACCTCGTAGTCCATGGACAGCCCGAAGACGATGCAGAACACCAGCATCGGCACGTACGCCGGTATCGGCAGCGTGGTGTGCAGTCCGATCAGGGCATCGCCCCAGCCCCACTGGAAGATCGCGACGATGATGCCGACGGCCGCTCCGATCGACAGCAGGTTGAGTATGGCCGCCTTGGTCGCGATCACCACCGAGCGGAACGCCATCGTGAGCAGCAGGTACGAAATCGCGATCACCGCCAGGATCAGCCAGAGCAGCCGGCTGGTGATCCGGTTGGTGAAGTCCAGGTTGCCGGCCGTCGTGCCGGTCACGTAGGTCGTCACGTGCTGCTTGGGCAGCACATTGTCGCGCAAATCGGTGACCAGGCTGGTGGTGGCCGGCGCCTGCGGCCTGGTGGTGGGGATCACGTTGAGCACCGCGATCGTTCTGCCTGCGTTAACGCTCGGCGGTGTCACCGAGGCGACCCCGTGGGTCTTGGAGATGTTCGCGGCCATGGTGCTCAGCAGCGAGTTGTCCGCCGAGCTTGACTGCTTGGGCAGCTTGACCACGACCGTGAGCGGTCCGTTGACCCCGACTCCGAAGCCGTCGGAGATGAGGTCGTAGGCGCGCCGGTTACTGTCCGACGTGGGGTTCGTGCCGTTGTCAGGCTGGCCGAGCGTGATGGAGAACAGCGGTATCGCGAGCACGAGCAGGATCGCCACGCTCGCCGCGGCCCACGGCCACGGGTTCGCGCTGACCTTCCTGCCCCACCGGGCGAACGCGCTCTGCTCGTGTTGCTTCTGCGTGACCGCGGCGGTGCTGGCCGCCTGCTCGCGTACCGAGATGTGCTGTCTGTGCGCCCGCACGCGGGCCGACAGGCTGCGGACGTTTCCGCGCACGGCGCCCATGAACGCGGGTACGAGCGTGAGCGCGACCAGCATCGTCAGCGCTACCACGATCGCGGCGGCGAGGCCAAGCGAGCCGACGAACGCGACCCCGGATACGTACAGGCCGAGAATGGAGATGACGACCGTGGTGCCGGCCACCACGATCGCGGCGCCTGACGTCTGCTCCGCGTGCCTGGCCGAGGAGATCACGTCCATGCCGGTGTCCATCTGCTCCCGGTGCCTGGCCGTCAGGAACAGGCCGTAGTCCACGGCGACGCCGAGGCCGAGCAGCGTGGCGATCGTAGGGGCGGTGGTCGGGAACGTGATGTCGGCGGCCAGGATGCCGAGCAGCGACAGGCCGGCGCCGACGCTGAAGATCGCCGAGACCAGCGGAATCGCGGCAGCGATCAGCGAGCCGAACATGAACAGCAGTAGCACGAGCGCGCAGCCAAGACCGATCAGTTCCGACGTCTGGTCGCTGCTGGTCTGCCCGATATTGCCGACCCCGGCCCCGTACTCGACAGCCAGGCCCGCCTTGGTGGCCGGGGCGACCGCTTTGTTCAGCTTGCTGAGATAGGTGGTATCGAGCGAGTACGGGTTGACGTTCCAGGCGACGCTGGCGTAAGCGGTGCTGCCGTTCTTCGACACCGCCCCGGAGTTCGCGGACGCGAACGGGCTGGTCGCCTTGATCACATCCGGCAGCTTGGAGACGTTGGACGTGGCCTGGTTGACCGCGCTCTGGTCAGCGGAGACCTTGCCGGTGGCGGCGTGGAACACGAGCTGCCCGCCGTAGCCGCCCTGCTGGGGATAGCTGTCATTGAGCACGTTGAGGCCGGTCGCCGAGTCGGTGCCGGACACCGTGTAATTGTTGATGTAGTCGCCGCCAAAGGCGTTCTTGGCACCGAGCAGCCCGAAGAGAATTATCAGCCAGCCGATGATGACGACGTACCACCGCCTGGCGGCGAAGCCGCCCAACCGCTCGAGCATCCGGTTCACGGCGGCCATGATCTCGGCTCGGATCAGGCGGGTGCCTCACCCACGACGGGTGAAACCCGGCCGGTTGGTCATTTCGGGTTCGACGAGCCCTCCGTTCCCCACGTCGGCTCGGCTCCCGGCGGCAGTGGGACGTCGAACGCGTTCAGCAGGTACGAGACCAGGGTGTAGTAGCCGCACAGCGCGACAAGCTCCACCATGCCCTCGTCGCCGAGCAGTTGCCTGGCGGCGTCGTAGGCGTCCTGGCTGACCCGCCCCGACCTGGTCAACTGCGTGGCCACGGCATAGATGACCCGCTCGTCGTCGGCCTCGAACGCGGGCTCGTCACCCCGGCCGATCGCGTCGATTACGGCGTCGGACACCCCGTGGCGCCGGGCCATCGAGGCGTGCGCCCACCATTCGAACTCCGCCTGCCACCTCGCCCCCACGGTGATGATCGCTAGCTCGCTCAGCCGGCGCTCGATCGACGTGCCGAACCTGACGGCGGCCCCGAGAGCGCTTAGGTGCCGCCCGACCCCGGGCGCGCGCACGAACGCGTTGAACGGGCCGATGAGGCCGCCCGTCTCGTTGACCAGGCGGTCGCCCCTGGTGCCGACAACGTCGTTCCACACGGTCTGGCCGTCGGCGGTTAGTTCGTCATAGCGAAGGTAAGGAAGTCGGTTCACACTAGGACAGTAGTGATCGAATACGGTCAGAGTCGACCCTCGACCCGAGGTGGTGGCAGTGGGACTGCTCGCCTGGCTGCACGCCAAGCGCGCCAAGGCCGACGACCGCTCGGCCGGCCGTTCCGGCGTCTACTCGGTCGAGCGGTCGGTGACGACGCTGGTCCGGTCAGGGCGCAAGCGGCGCAAGACCACTAGCACCACCAAGGAGTGGCGGCACGGAAACTGCCAGGTCAAACACAAGACCAAGGCCGCCGCTACCCGCTGCCGTAACCCCTAGGAGGATCGGGGCCTAGCCGTCATGGACCTGGTGGCGGGGAGAAGATGGCGTGGGTTCCGATCCGCCGCCAGATGACGTGCGGTTCCCCAGCGATGTGCTCCTCGCCGTAGCTGAACGTCGCGCGCCCGTCATAGTCCCCCGTCATCTCGAATACGCCGGGGCGTGCGGCGACGCCTTTGACGCGCAGTCCGGGACGGAACGGACGATCAGGAGCGGCCAGGTCGGGAACGAACGTCTCGCTGACGACTTTGCGGAAGGTCGCCTGCTGCTGTAGTGAGAGCTTCTTCCAGTCTCTTTCGAAGCGGGGAAGCGTTTCGAATGTGGGCATCACGCATCCGCCGAGCCGAGCGAGTCAAGATGGCTGAACATCTCCTCGGCGGACTGATGAACTGTGCCGTGCCCAGCGGCCAGGTCCTGGTCGGCTTCCCGCTCCCCGGCCAGCCAGTCGGCGGTGAAGAACCACGCCTGATCGGTAGGGATGGACACATATCCACGGATCGTGATCGTGCCGTCGTCATGCACGGCGAATTCGACCTCGTCACCCTCGCCGATGTGGAGGGCGCGCCGGATCTCGTCGGGCAGGGTGAGTTGTGCTTTGGGGCGGACTTTGACTCTGACCGTATGGCGTGGCTCACGTTCGATCTTGCCCGCTGGCATGCTCATGTTCGGTCTCCGAGCGATTAGGATTTTCTTACTTTCCTACTCTCCACGATACCTCCTGGTGGTCAGCGGTCTGCTCGCAGGGCGGCCAGGTCGGGGTCGCGGGCGGCGTTCGCGGCTAGGTCGGGGTTGCGGGAGACCGCCTCGCGGAGCGTGACGGCTGCCTCGTCGAGCTGGTTGGCGCCTGCTTGGGCGCAGGCCAGGTTGTAGCTGGCCATGCCGCGGGCTGCGTCTGGCGCTCCCAGGTAGGTAGCCGTAGCCGCACCGTGGGCGCAGAGCGCGACGGCGCGGTCGGGCTGCTTGCGGGTCAGGTAGTACTCGGTCAGATGACCGGTCGGGTGCCAGAAGCCGCGCACGATCAGCTGGAGCCAGAACTGGCGGCCGCGCAGCCAGCTATGCCTGGCCGGGTCGGTGAGGTCGGCGTCGCTGATCAGGCCCAGGTTGGTGATCAGGTCGCTGGTTACCCGGGCGCTGTCGGCGGCTACCTGCTCGGGTGGCTGGGCGGCGTAGTCGAGGTACACCTGCTCGGAGCGATGGTCTACCTCGGCGAACTCAGGTGGCGTGCCGGCGAGCCTGATCGCCTCGAGCCGCTGGACTTGCTGGTGCTTGAACTCGGTATTGTGCGCGACGAGTGGCAGCGCCGCCCAACCGGTGGCGTCGCCGGCCTCCGCTGGGTCGCTGGCGGCGAGGAGGATCTGCTCCTCGGTTCCGGCCAGGCCGATCAGCCCGATGATCACGCTTCTGAGATCAGTTTCGCCGTTCATGCCGCAGCCTCCTCGTCCGGGCTGCCGGGCTTGTAGGCGATGATCCGCAGCATCCAGTCGACCATGATGACGATCTTGCTGAACCCAATGGTCTGCAGCCGGGTGAGCGCGGCGGCTGGCTCCATCGGGTTGTAGGTGTCATCGACGTGGAAGTGGTGCAGGTCGTTGCTGGCCAGGCTGTCCGACGCGATCAGCACGCCGCCGGGCTTGAGCAGCCTGAAGGCCTCGGCCAGCAGCTTGTTCTGGAGCGCGGCGGTCGGCACGTGGTGCAGCATGGTGAACGATCCGACCGAGTCAAAGGTCTCGTCCGGCCACGCGGCATTGGTGGCGTCTCCGGTCACGATCTCGACGTCGTTGCCGGCGTACTTGTCGGTCAGTTTGGCGGCCGCGTCGGCATCAACCTCGATCGCGGTCAGCTTCTTCACCTTGTGCCGCAGCCAGTCGGTCGCCGCACCGGGCCCCGGCCCGATTTCGAGCATGTGCTCGCCTAGGTCCACCTGGCCGGTGAACCAGGGCAGCACCTCGTCTTGGATGTGCGCGGCCCACTGCGGGCTCGGGCACAACTTTGAATGGTTCTCGTTCATGGTCCCGACGCTACGGAAGTAGGCAGGTCAGGCCCAAGGGCGTAGGCTGCCATCTCGTGTCGCAGGACGGACAATGTGTCCCGGTCGAAGAAGATCCGACGGCGGCCGTCTTCGTGGTGACCTTTCCGATGCCCGCCGGGCGGGTGTTCGACTGGCACGCCCACACCGACCACCAGCTTGCCTGGGCGGCCAGCGGGGTGCTGACGGTCCGGACCGACTCGGCCACCTGGATGCTGCCGCCGACCAGGGCGCTGTGGATTCCGGCGGGATTGCGGCACGAGACGCTGTCCGCAGGCGCTGCGACCATGCAGACCCTGTACATCAGGCCGGAGCTCTGCCCGGTGAACTGGCCGGACTTCACCCCGGTGACGGCTAGCCCGCTGCTCGCCGAGCTCATCGGGTATCT
Organism: uncultured Actinomycetota bacterium; assembly: GCA_963769145.1. Classification (GTDB taxonomy): domain Bacteria; phylum Actinomycetota; class Actinomycetes; order Streptosporangiales; family Streptosporangiaceae; genus Chersky-822. The sequence continues at coordinate 1,833,825 of CAVYKS010000003.1, read as the reverse complement.
CGCCGAACCCAGTCTCGATTCGCAGCGTCGCCGGCGTGCCGAGGCCGTGCTGACCGACTTGCTGCGGCCGGTGCCGATGACCGCGATCGAGGTACGGCTGCCGGCCGAGGAAAGGGCACGCCAGGTCGCGCAGGCACTGGTCGACAACCCGGCGGACCAGCGCTCACTGTCGGATTGGGGTCGGGAAGTGGGCGCGAGCGAGCGCACGCTCGCCCGGGATTTCGTAGTCGGGACCGGGATACCGTTCGGCCGGTGGCGATCACAGGTACGGCTGCAGGCCGCCATCTCGGCGCTGGCCGCCGGCGAACCGGTGGGGAACGTGGCGCGCCGGGTCGGCTACGAGACGCCGAGCGCGTTCGTCGCCGCGTTCAAGCAGCAAACCGGGATGACGCCGTCGATGTACTTTCGCAGCACGGGAAGCACAGTGCCAGGCCAGTGGCGACCGTGAGAGGCTAGGGGCGGCGACCCAAGACGGTGACCCAAGACGGTCACCGAAGACGGAGACCCGAAGACAAGGACGTGCGTCGTAGTGAGCATCGGCGAGGCGCTGCTGACAGCGCGCCACCGTGCGGGCCTGACCGTCAACGACGTCAGCGACAGTACCTGCATCAGAGAAGTGATCATCCGCGGCATCGAGCGGGATGACTTCGCCGCCTGCGGCGGCGACTTCTACGCTCGGGGCCACATCAGAGCCATCGCCAGCGCGGTCGGCACCGACTCCAGGCCGCTGATCGAGGAATACGACTCGACCAGGAGAACGGAGGAGATCGCCGCCGCCGCCGTTTTCGCCCCGGCCACCCCGATCAGGCTGCGCGAGCGGCGCGGGATCAACTGGACGGCCGTGCTCAGCGTCCTCGTGCTCGCCGCGCTCTGCTTCGTCGGCTACCTCTTCATCACCGGCCATGGCCATCAGGCCAAAGCCGGAATTCACCACAACCGTACCACTAGTGCTCGCAAGTCACCGAAGCGGGGCTCAAGCGGGCACTCGGGAGTCACTACGGCGGCCCGGCCTCACGCGCTGACCCCGCTGAGTGCGGTCGCCTTCGGCCCAGCCGGGCTCGGCAGCGGCGATGATCCGGCTGACGCCCCGCTGGCCATCGATGGCATCGCCACCACCGCATGGCACACGTCCTGGTACGCATCGGCCAACTTGGGCGGCTTGCAGCCCGGTACCGGGCTGCTTGTCGACCTAGGCAAGCCGGTGGCGATCTCCGGCGTCCGGCTCACGCTCGGCCAGGTGCCCGGCGCCAACCTCGAACTGCGCGTCGGCGATTCGCCGACGCCCGCCGGCCTGCGAACGGTGGCCAGTGAGGCCGGTGCGGGCGGCGTCGTACGGCTGTCGCTCGCCACCCAGGTGGTGGCGAGGTACGCGCTGATCTGGTTCACCAAGCTGCCGCCAGATCCGACTGGCAGCTTCCTCGCTAGCGTCTACAACGTCAGGATCTATGGCTGAACGCTTATCCCTTGGGGTAGGCGTTACGGAAAAGTTATGGGCGTCCCTGGGCACTGAAGAGGTCCTGCCTGCTAGCTTGCCGAGCGTATATTGCCGATTTCCATGCGTGCTCAAAATGCGGCCAGGCGCGGGGGGAGATCGGTCCTTATGGTGGCCTGCCTGGCCACCCCTCAAGGATGAGGCGAGTATGCCAGGACGCATTGGAGGCGGCGCACGGCCCGTGCGCGTCAGAACCAGGAGAGCAGCCCTAGCGGCGGCTGGCTCCGTGATCGCGATGGTGGCTGGGACGTCAGTCGCGGCGGTCGCGGCATCAGCCGCGCCTGCGAATCACCCTTCCGGGTACGCACCGTTGACACGCGCGATGGCCGCGCAGTTGTCGAAGAACGTCAACCAGCACGTGATCGTGCTCCTCAAGCAGCAGTTCGCCGCGGCCCATGTGGGCAGCGGCGCTGCCCACCTGCGGGCAGGCATGGTGGCCAGCGCCCAGCGACCGCTGATGAGCGAGTTGCGCGCGGTGCACGCGACTCACGTCAAGGCCTACCAGCTCGTTAACTCGTTCGCCGCCACGGTGTCGAAGGGTGAGGTCAGCAGGCTCAAGGCCAATCCGGCGGTCAGGGAAGTCATTCCCGACGTGACGATCCACGGCCCGAACCCGCTGTCTGACGCGCCAGCCGCGCCCGTCCGGCCAGGCCATTCGCACGTCAATAACCCGGCGGATCTGACGCCCAACGTCATTCCCGGCGCGTGCTCGGCTACCACGCCACAACTCGACCCCGAAGGGCTGTCGCTGACCGGCACGGACTCGGACAATCCCAGCCAGCCGACCGCCAGGTCGCTCGGCATTACCGGTGCCGGGGTCAAGGTCGCCTGGATCGCAGACGGCGTTGACCCGAACAACATCAACTTCATTAGGGCGAATCACTCCTCGGCGTTCGTCGACTACCAGGACTTCACCGGCGACGGGCCTGGCAATCTGACCAGCGGCGACGAGGCGTTCCTCGACGCGAACACGATCGCCGGGCAGGGCCTGCACACCTACGACGTGAGCAACTTCGCCGCCCAGCCAGACCCGACCGCGTGCAACATCCGCATCGAGGGTGTCGCCCCGGGCGCCAGCCTGGTCGGCCTTGACGTGTTCGGCACGTTCGAGGACACCACCGAGTCGAACTTCCTTCAGGCGATCAACTACGCGGTCGAGACCGACCACGTCAACGTGATCAACGAGTCGTTCGGCTCGAACCCGTTCCCCGACGTCAGCGCGCTCGACGCGACCAGTACTTTCGATGACGCTGCCGTCGCCGCGGGTGTCGTGGTCACCGTGTCAAGCGGCGACGCGGGCTCGACCAGCACGATCGGCTCGCCATCGACCGACCCGAACGTGATCTCGGCCGGCGGGTCGACTGACCTCCGGTTCTACGCACAGACCAACTACGCGGCCGCCCGGTACTTCGCGACTACCGGCTGGCTTAACAACAACATCAGCTCGCTCAGCTCGGGCGGCTTCAACGAGCGCGGCGGAACGGTCGACCTGGTCGCCCCCGGTGAGCTGAGCTTCGCCTCGTGCGACTCCAATCTCACCAACCCGAACTTCGTCGGCTGTGTGAACCTCAAGGGCCAGTCGTCTGACATCGAGGAGGCCGGTGGCACCAGCCAGTCCTCGCCATTCATCGCGGGCGCGGCCGCGCTCGTCATCCAGGCCTACCGGCAGACCCATGGTGGCGCCAGCCCGACGCCGGCGCTGGTCAAGCAGATCCTGGTCAGCACCGCGTCCGACATCGGCGCCCCGGCGACCGAGCAAGGGGCCGGTCTGCTAAACAGCTACCGGGCCGTTCAGCTCGCCGAGTCGATCTCGACCTCGGACGGCTCGCCGGCCCCGACCGGTGCGACGCTGCTCAAGTCGAGCGGCCAGCTCAACGCGGCCGGCGCCCCCGGCCGGGAGCATGGCTTCCACGTCACGATCACCAACACCGGTACCACGTCGCAGACCGTGCACGTCAGCGGCCGGAAGCTTGGCGCCGACCGCAACGTGCAGACCGGCAGCGTGACGCTGAACGACGCCACCAGCCCGCAGTTCACCAACTTCGCGGGCGTGCCCAACAACTACGGAACGTTTACCTTCAACGTTCGTCCTAACCAGGACCGGCTCGACGCGTCGATCGCCTACCCGGCCAACCCGGCCAACGGGAACAACGCGCGGGTGCGGCTCATCCTGATCGACCCGACCGGCAAGTTCGCCGCGCACTCACTCCCGCAGGGCGTCGGCAACTTCGGCAATTCCGATGTCTCTCACCCGGCTGCGGGTACCTGGACCGGTGTGATCTTCGGCATTGTCGCGGGCGGGAACCACCACGGCACCAATGGCGCCATCCCGTGGCGGGTCGCGACCGAGAGGTACAGGTCGTTTGGCTCGGTCTCGCCGTCGGTCGTCCATCTGGCCCCGGGCGCGAGCCGCACCATCCACATTCACGTCCGGACGCCGGGTTCGCCTGGCGACAGCGCGGCCTCCATCGTGTTCAGCTCGTCCTCGGGCGACACCACCACGCTGCCGGTGACGCTACGCTCCAGGATCGACGTGGACCACAGTGGCCACTTCCACGGCGTGCTGACCGGAGGCAACGGCCGCCCGCCAGGTGAGGGCCAGGTCAACTACTACCAGTTCAGGGTCACCCACCAGGTGCGGGACATCACCGCCAACGTGGACCTGACCAACGACGCCGGCGACCCAGTCGGCGCCTACCTCATCGACCCGAACGGCAACGTGGGCGGCTACGGTCAGAACAGCATCAACCAGATCCAGGGCACGTCGCTGACCGCCTACGCGGCCCACCCGATCAAGGGCATCTGGACGCTCATCATCGAGTTCGCCGAGCCTGTGGTGGGTGACGAAATCTCCCAGCCGTTCTCCGGCAACGTCGTGTTCAACGGCGTCAAGGTGGCCGCTCACCTGCCGAACAGCGCGCACGTCAAGCTGGCCGCCGGCACCCCGGTGACCATCCCGGTGACGATCACCAACAAGGGTCATCAGGCGGAAGACTTCTTCGTTGACCCGAGGCTCAACTCCGCCACCACGCTCGCGCTGGCGCCGTTCAGCCCGGCCAGCGGGCTCGCCCTGCCGCTGATTGTCGGCTCACCGGTGTGGTTCATGCCGACCGAGTCGACCAGCGTCTCGGTGGCCGCGACCGCCAGCCTGCCGATCATGTTCGACTATGGCCCGAACCAGGGCGACCCGGACTTGGTTAGCAGCACCGGCACGTCGGCGACCGGTTCCTACACCACGCCTGCGGGCAACCTCACGAACGGCTTCTGGTTCGCTACGCCAAGCGAGATCGGTCCGTACCCGAGCGGGGCTTCGGCAGGCACGGTGAGCATGGCGATGAGCGCCACCACCAAGGCGTTCGACACCACGGTGACCTCAAGCACCGGCGACGCGGAACTGGCGGCCACCAACCCGGGGGCCACTTTCACGCCGGTCGTCATCAACCCAGGCCAGTCGGCCACTGTCAACGTCACGATCACGCCGTCCGGAGGATCGGGCACCGAAGTCAAGGGCACGCTGTTCATCGATGACATCCTGACTAACGTGCCGCCGTACGGCCAGCAGGGCGCCGACGAACTGATCGGCCTCCCGTACACCTACTCAATCAAGTAAGTCAAGTAGCTCAAGTAACCGCATGAGCTAAGGAGGGGCCAGCCGGCTACGGCTGGCTCCTCCTGCCACTCTTAGGGTCGTGCGCCTACTCGCTCAGCTTCCGCCCGGGTCGTGGGCAGTGGTGATGGGCTGCGGCATCGTGTCCAGTGACCTGGCCTCGCTAGGCCAGTCGGTGCTGTCCGTCGCGTTGTTCTTGTTCGCGGCGGCGGTCTGGCTGGTGCTCGCCATCCGGCTGGCACGGTTTCCCGCTCTCGCCGCGGCTGAGTCGACCTGCCCGCCCATACTCGGCAGCGTCGCGGCGACCGCCGTGCTCGGCACGAGGTTCGCGGTCGGCGGTACCCGCGCCATCGCGGCGGTCCTGCTGGTCCTGGCTGCGACCGGGCTCGCCGCGCTCGCCTGGCCGGTGCTGTCGCACTGGGTTACCCCGACCGCTGGCACGTCCTTTCTGCTGAGCGTGGCCACCCAGGGCGTTGCCGTGCTCGCCGCCACGCTCGCCGCCACCTATCGGCTCGGCTGGCTGCTCGCTCTTGCCATGCTGACCTGCCTTGCCGGGCTGGCCAGCTACGTCGTCGTGCTCTGGCGGTTCGACCCACGCGACGTGGCCACTGCGGCGGGCGATCATTGGGTAGCCGGCGGCGCGCTCGCCATTGGCGCGCTCGCCGCGGGAAAGATCGCCGCCGCGGCGCTGGTGATCGCCGAGTTCGCGCGCTGGCGCGAGGCGCTCGCCGATACGGCCCTCGCGATCTGGTGCGCTGCCATGGCCTGGTTCGTCCCGCTGGTGGCTGGCGAGCTCATCTGGCCCCGGCTCCGCTATCACGTGCTCAGGTGGGCGACCGTGTTCCCGGTCGGCATGTACGCGGCCTGCGGCTTCGCCGTGAGCGAGGTCACCGGTATCGGCGGGATCGCAAGGTTCGCGACCGCCTGGACCGGGGTCGCGCTCGCTGTAACCGCCCTCGTCCTCGTCGGGTTGGTCCGAAGGGCCGAGTCGTCGCTCCGACATCAGAGATCCCGAAAACAGACCCGAGTTGGGCCACGCTAGTGCGCACGCAGAGCGGGCGCTGATGACCGCTTCGGTGATGGCTTTCCGGACTGCGCCAACAAATTACCCCCGAGCAGCCAGAACCCTTGGTCCATGGGGTGTTGTATCTCTATTCCGGCGGCAAAATGCCCCATCTGGAACAGTTTATCGCCGGCCCGGCGCAACGTCGGCCGTGCGAGCGGCATCCGCACGGCAGGCAGGTGACGGCCAGCTTCCACGATCATGAAATCGCGATTACCACGGAAGCGCAGCCGCGATATATGACAGCCAGGCTCCGTGATCATGACCGGAAGCATGATCACGGAAACAAAGCCGCGGCGGGTTCAGCCCGCCCCCCTGATGCGTCAGGCGCTGGGCGCGGTCACGATCGCGGCGAACGCGTACTGCTCGTCAAGCTCGGTGTACCGGGCGAGCCTGAGTACTGCGGGGGCGTCAATACTTAGGATCGACCTTAAGGTCCGCGATGACGGGAGATTGACGATGTCCAAAGCGACTGAAGGGCTTGCGGCGGACCGGGCCGCTCTGCTGGAGATTTGCGCTGGCCTCGGCGAGGCGGACTGGCGGGCGCCAAGCGGCTGCGACGGGTGGACGGTTCAGGACGTCGTCGCGCATATGGGCGCGCTGTTTTGGCTCGTCGTCGATCGGACCAAGCTGCCTGACGTCACCGGCCTGCCGACCGAGCGCGCCCAGGACGTCTACGTCGAGGCCCGCCGGTCGATGACCGCCGAGCAAGTGGTGGCCGACTACGAGTCGGTGAGCGCGGCCGCGCTGACCGCGCTCGACGGCCTGGACAGCCTCGACTTCGAGATTCCGCTCGGTGACCTAGGCACGTTCAAGGCAAACGTTGTGCCGACCGCGTACAGCTTCGATCACTACGTGCACATCCGGATGGACCTGTTCGAGCCTCGTGGTCCGCTTACCGGCGTCCCGCCGTCGGATGAGGTGAGACTGGCGCCAGCGCTCGACTGGGTCGCCGCGGCCTTGCCGCAGCAGAGTGCCGACGCGCTCGCCGAGCTAGACGGCTCCGTGGAGTTCGTGATCACCGGTCCAGGCGCCCGGTCGATCGAGGCCGGATCGGGCGAGCCGCTTGGTCAGGTCAGCATGACCGCGCCCGCGTTCATCCAGGCGATCACCCAGCGCGGCGACTGGAGCGGAGCTGACATCAAGGCGACCGGGGACGCGCTGAATCCGGCCGCGCTCGCGCGGCTCAAGGTGTTCTAACGTCAGTCCGTTGCCTAATCGCTTCGTAGCAGGCGATGGCGGCCGAGGTTGCGACGTTCAGCGAGTCGGCCAGACCGAACATCGGTATGCGCACCTTCACGTCGGCGAAGGCAAGCCAGTCGGCGGAAAGGCCGGCCGACTCCGAGCCGACCGCTATTGCCGTGGGCGGGGTAAGATCGGCGCCGGTCAACAGCACCCGCGCGTCGGGCGATGTAGCAACGAGCTTTATTTGCTGCTCTGAAAGCCAGGCCAGCACCTGCGCTGAGGTGCCTGCGGCGACAGGCACGCTGAACACGGTTCCCTTGCTTGCCCGGATCACGTTCGGGTTACCCCAGTCGGTCACCGGGTCGGTGGCGATGACGGCGGAGACTCCGGCGGCGTCGGCGGTGCGCAGGATCGCGCCGAGATTGCCGGGCTTTTCGACCCCCTGGCAGATCAGCACCAGCGGGTTCGCGCCGACCTGGAGCGCGACCAGGTCCGACCGCACTGCCGGGACGACGGCGAGCCAGCCGTCGGGCGATTCTCGGTAGGCGACCTTGCTGAACACCTCTTTGCTGACGCGGATGACGTCGGCGCCGCGTTCGGCGACGCGGGTGAGCATCGGCGGGTGCTCGGCTCGGCCGAATTCGGGGGAGTAGAACACTGCCTCGGGCCGCACGCCCGCGGTCAGAGCCAGATCAAGTTCTTCGAAGCCCTCGACCAGCGTGACGTGCTCATCGTCCCTGACTCGGCGGCGGCGCAACGTCACCAGGTGCTTGATCCGCGGATTGGCCGGGCTGGTGATATCCAGGCCGGGCGCGGGCGATCGGGCGGCTGACATGGCGTCATCGTAAATGAAGCCAGCCGAGCGGGTAGCCTGCCGGATATCGAACGCAAGATTGGGGTTTGCGATGGCCGTAGCGACGCCTGTGTTCGCCGAGGAGACTGTCGACCTGCGCACGGTCGTCGAGATGTTCCAGGGCAAAGAGGAGTCGGTGGTCACCGGCCGCGTCGTGCTGCACGGAATGCTGGCAGGGGCGAAGTCGGCGCTGTGCGGGCGCGACGGCGCGGCGCTTACGCAGATCACGCAGGCGTGGGATGACCGCTACCTGACCCACTTGCCGCGCTGTGGCGGGTGCGCCGTTCCCGGAGGCAAGCCGTTCGCCGGCGACCGTGATGACCCACCTCCTGGGCTGCCAGCGACTGGCGTGGACGTCAGGCCCGCGCACGACAGCGAGCACGAAAAGGCTGGCGCGGACGCGCTCCGGGCCGTGCTCGCCGAGCACGATCTTCGCCACTGGATGTTCACCGACCTGGTGATGGTCGATGAGACGATACGCGGCGGGTTCAGCCACCCGCTGACGATCAATCCGGATCCGCTGCTGCGACGCCCGAACCACGCGCTGACCACCTTCTTGCACGAGCAAGTTCACTGGCTGCAACTGCCGGGTTTTGACGCCGCCACCACGGAGGTGAGCAAGCGCTGGCCGGACCCGCCGCCGCTGCCGGCGGGCGGGCACGACGCCGAGTCAAGCTGGCTGCACCTGTCGATATGCGCGCTAGAATACGCGAGCTTGGGCGAGGTAATCGGCATTGACGCGGCGACCGCCGAGTTGCGGCAGCAGCGGATCTACGGCTGGATGTACGAGCGGATACTGGCCGAGCCCGAATGGTTCGCCGACCTTCTCGGCCGGCATGAACTGCGCCTGCCCAGCAAGGTGCCGGTGCCGCGCCGGTACTACGGCGAAGAGTGGTGGAAGAACCTGGTCTGACCCGGATACGCGGATGCCGCGCCGCTGGGTCGCGGCGCGGCCTTCGCTGGAAATCGGGTCAGGAGCTGACGATCATCGCTCCTGCTACTTCTTCTTGTTGACCTTGCATAGCGTGTTCGCCAGCACAATGCCGATTGGCGAGCCGAGCCCGGTAGCCGCGTCGTAGCCCGTCCGCAACGGGTACAGGTGACCTGGCTGGAAGTGGGTGTAGTTGTTGTTGACATTGTCGGGGAACATCTTCGGGAAGGCCCGGATGTCGTTGATGACGACGGCCTTGACGTGAGGTGAGGCCGCGAAGTAGATCGCTGAGTTGGCCCAGCCCAAAGGCGACCTCGGGCACTTGGCGTCGGTCAGGGCCAGGAAGGCGGCCCACAGCGGCGCGGCGGCGCTGGTGCCGCCGATATCTCCCCAGGCGCCACGGTGGAAGATCATGTAGCCGGTCTCCGGGTCGGCGTCAGCCGAGACGTCGGGTACCTCGCGCGCCTTACCGGACTTGATCTTGAATGCCGTCTGGTATCTCGGTTCGCCGAATATGGCGGACTTGCCGCCGCCGCCGGCACCGTGGTTGTCGAAGCCGTCGTTCCACACGACTTCACCTGGGCGCCTGACCAGGTTCGTGATCGCAGTGCCGCCGACGCCGAGCACGTAGGGGTCGCTGGCCGGGAAGTTGACGCTGAGCCGGTTCGGGTTACCGTCGAAGTTCAGGCAGGCCTCTGAGCCGCTGTCGCCTGAGGACGCGACGATGGTCTGGCCCTGAACAGCGGCCTGCTTGTAGAGCGTGGTGACGGCCTTGGCCTGCCGGCGGTTCTGGAAGTGCTCGCACAGGCCGTACGACTCAGAGATCACCCTGACCTTGTCCCTGTCGACGATCGTCTTGTATTCGTCGTAGGGTGCCACGCCAGTGTTCCGGGCCTGGTAGACGATGACCTTGGCGCTTGGCGCGATGCTGACCACGGTTTCGATATCCAGCGCGGCCTCACCCTCACCCGGGCCTTTCCGGTTGAATCCGTCGACGTGGACGTAGCTGACCTTGGCGTGAGTGCGGTAGCACCTCTGGAACCTCGCGATGTCCGACGTGCTGTTCGGCTCGCCGAATTCGACGATGCCGATCGACACACCCCGGCCGAAGTCGTGGCTGGCGTACAGCCCGCCGAACTCGTAGGCAAACGCGAGCTGAGAGTAGTTGAACGAGGTGAAGCCGGTGTTGGCATGGAAGTTCGACTGGGCGTTGAGCGAGGCCGCGCACGCCTTCGGCCCGGAGGCCGCGACAGCCGGGACAGCGGTCTTCGCCCCGGCGGCCTTCGTGCCGCTAGCCCGGCTTGGCGCCGTCATCAGCGGATGCGGCAGGTTCAGGTTGTCCAGGCCGATGACGGCCTCAATGCCGCTGGCCACGTTGGCTGGCAGCTTGAGCGCGCCGGCGTTCGCGTAGCCGATCCGCCCGCCCGGCAGCCGGTAGCTGGCCATGCTCACGCCGAACGCGCTGTCGACCTGCCCGGCGGTCGCGGTGACCGGGATGCTGAGGTGGTCGTTGGCGATCACGCCCGGGTTGAGGCCGCGTCCCCGCAAAGCGGCGTACACGTTGCTGATCGTGGCGCTGGTCGGACCAAACATCATGGGGAACTGACCAGCAGCCAGGTAATGGTGATAGAGCGCTGAGCCGGGCGTCGATACCTCGTTGGCGTAGTTAGTCAGAGCCTCCGGGTTCCTCGGCGTCAGCACTACATCGAAGTGCAAGGCGGTGCTGGCTGGCACCGCACCGATCCGCGCTGAGCCGGCGGGCACGATTCCGGCTGACCCGACCGGGGCTGACGCTGGAACGGCTTGGGCACCCCCGGCGGTGGCCAGGAACGCGGTGGCGGCCGCAACGCTGACGAGCCCGGCGGTCAGGGCTCGCGCGGTCAGCCAGCGTGGCCGGACCCGGGTTCGTGAATAGTTCCCCTCACTCAAAGTGCTCTCCCTTTCGGTCGTCCCGTGTGCCCCCATTCCGGCGCGCAGTCACGAAAGTGATGGGCCGGATGCCTGCCATCCTGGCAGATCAGTGCCCGCTTATTGCGCTTGTCCGATAGATAGCTAATATCGGGCATGCGGATGCCGCGCCGCCCCTGGCTGAGGCGACGCGGCATCCGTTTGAGCTAGCCGGGGCCAGCCGTTAGTGACTGCTGGCGATAGCCGTGATGGACGTGGCACCCGGCTGGTCGCCGTGCCACACGGCGTTGATGGCTGCCACATGGCCGTGCTGCGTGGCCAGGAAGTAGCCGCCGAACGTCGGGTCACCGGCGATGCCAATAGTCGTGCCGACCGCGCCGAACGGCATGCCGCCGAAGTTGGGTACTCCGAAAGCGTGCACCGCGCCGTTCGAGGTCACCAGCCAGTAACCCTGCTTCTTCGGGTCGTAGGCGATACCGGTCACGTTCTTGAGCTTCTTGTTGGCGAAGGCCTTGGCGTCACGGGCGATCACCGTTCCGCCGGCCGTGGCGATCCAGTAGCCGCCGGTTGTCGGGTCAAGCGCGATGCCGACAACCGTGCCGTGGTTGGTGGCACTGCCGTGGAACGGCGCGCCGCCGAAGGCGTAGACGTGACCGTTGGAGGAGACGGCCCAGTACCCGTTGCCGGACTTGTCAGCGGCGATGCCGACGATGGGCGAGCTGGGGTGGCCGACGGAGCCGTGGGCCGACACGCCGAATCCCTTGACCTTGCCCTTGGCTGTGACGATCCAGTAGCCGTTGCTGTGAGAGGCCGTGATGCCGACAACCCGCGAGCCCGGGTTCGTGAACGAACCGTGGAACGGCGCGTGCTCGGCGTGGACGTGGCCCGCGGAGTCGACTAGCCAGTAGCCGCGTGCTGCCGCGCTGAACTTGCACAGGTTGCTGGCCAAAACCCCGCCGATGGGCGAGCCCAGGCCGGTCCCCATGTCGAAGCCGTTGCCGACGGCGTAGTGACCGCCGCCCTGGCCGGTGTAGTCGTTGTTGTTCAGCGAGCCGCCGACCGCGGCGATGTCGTCGATCACGACGGTCTTCACGGCGGATGACGCCACGAAGTACATCGTCGGGTTGACCCAGCCGACCGGTGAGGCCGAGCACCTGTTGTTGGTCAGCGCGAGGAAGCCTGCCCACAGCGGTGCCGCGCCGCTCGTGCCGCCGATCTGTGTCCACGAGCCGTGATAGAAGACCACGTAGCCGGTCTGCGGGTCGGCGTTGGCCGATACGTCTGGCACCTCACGGACACTGGAATTGATGCCGAACGAGTGCTGGTAAGCAGGCTGGCTGTAGAAGCCGGACCTGCCGCCTCCGCCAGCGCCCTCCTGCAGGCTCTGCTCGTTCCATACCGCTTCGCCAGGCCGCGGGGTCACGTTGAACAAGATGGTGCCGCCGACGCCGAGCACTAGCGGGTTGCTCGCCGGGAAGTTGACGCTGAGCCGCGTCTGCACGCCGTCGTTGGGGAGGCAGGCCTCAGAGCCGGCGTCGCCCGATGACGCGACGATGGTCTGGCCCTGGACGGCGGCCTGCTCGTACAGGGCGCTGACCGCGTTGGCTGCCCCCGGGTCCTGGTAGTGCTCGCACAGGCCGTAGGACTCGGAGATCACGCGAGCCCGGTCCGCGTCGACCATGACCCGGTAGATGTCGAAGGCTGCCTTGCCGGTGTTCGGGGCTTGGTAGACGATGATGTTCGCGCCCGGGGCGGTGCTGAGCACCGTCTCGATGTCGAGAGCGGCCTCGCCCTCGCCGAAACCGTGCCCGTTGAAGCCGTCGAGCTTCTGGTAGCTGATCTTGGTGTGGGTGCCGTAGCAGTGCTGGAACGTCGCGATGTCGGCCGTTGAGTTCGGCTCGCCGAATTCGACGATGCCGACCGTCTGACCCTTGCCGAAGTCGCCCGCGTGGTACAGCGGCGAGAATTCGTAGGAGAAAGCAATCTCGTCGGCGGTCAGGCCACCTTGGGACTGCTGGTTGGTGGCGGAAGCGCACGGCTGCGGTCCGCCGGTCGGTTCGCCCGCGGGCCTGACAGGGTGCGTCCTCGTCAGCTTCGCGCTCGCCTTGCTCGGTGCCTCGGCGAACGACTGCATCTTGGTCAGGTTGTCAAGGCCGATGATGGCCTGGACGGCCGACGCGATGGTCGCTGGCAGTTTGGGAGCGGTCGTGTTCGCGAACCCCGTTCCGCCGCCGGCCAGCCGGTAGCTCGCCATGCTGACGCCCAAGGCGCTCTCGAGCTGACCCGCGGTGGCGGTGACGGGAATGCTGAGGTGATCGGCGCTGATCGCACCGGGGTTCAGCCCTCGCGCCCGCAGCGCGGCGTACACGTTGTCGATCGTCGCGCTGGTCGGGCCGAACAGCGAGGCGAACTGGCCATGCGGGATGTAAGCGTGGTAAAGCGGCGAGCCAGGCGTCGATACCTGGGTCGCGTATTGGCGCAGAGCCGCCGGATCCCTTGGAGCCAGCGCCACGTCGATCTGCAGAGTTGTGCTGCTCGGCAATGCCCCGATCCGCGCCGAGCCATGCGGAACGATTCCTGCTGCCCCGACCGGTGTCGGCGACGGAACGGCTTGCGCTGCCCCGGCTGTTGCCAGGAACGCCGTCGTGGCCGCCACGCTGACGAGCCCGGCCGTAAGGCCTCGCGCGTTAAGCCAGCCGGGCTTCCCCCGCGTTCGTGAATAGTTCCCCTCACTCAATGTGTTCTCCCTTTCGGTCATCCAACGTTCCCCCGTACCTGGCGGTGGGATCCTTGCGGGGCTCTCCGCACGCAGGTATCCATCACGCAGCGCAGTGTTTCGCGAAGTGATGTGCCGGATGCCTGCTATGCGATGGTGCCCTAGCCCCGTACCCCGCCGCAAGGGCACGCACCCGATCCATTTCGCCAGGTGCGGCTACTAGCGTTTGATGCCATGGCCGCAGATCAGCCCAGAAGGAACGACTTTCGCCACAAGAAGCGGCCGGGTCGGCCGATGAGACCGGTCTGGGTCAGGAACGCGACGAGCTTTTCTCCGCCGTAGTACAGGGTTGCCCGGTGGTAGGGGTTCGCCAACGCCACCCTCCTCGCCTTCCGAGGGTCCAGCCCGACGGCCTTGTAGACCTTCGGGTTGATCATGATCCTGGATACCACGAATGCGGTCCGGGCGAGCGCGAGCCGGTGATAGAACATCGCGAACTTCGACGTGGCGGCGACGCTTCTAGCCAGTTCGGCCCGGGCGAAGCCGACGTGCCGCGCCTCCTCGACGATGTGAATCTTGCTGATCATCCTGATCAGCGGCTGGATCGACTCATCATCGACGATCTCGCGCTGCAGCCGGTCGATGATCTCCTCGCCGATCAGGATCGCTCCCCAGAGCGACGGGCCGGTCGCTATCGCGGTCAGGATCCGGCCGAGGCGAATGATGATCTTGGGCGGCGCGTAGTGCGGCGTCCCGAGCCGCTCGATCATCTTCGCGAACATGATCGTGTGCCTGGTCTCCTCGCCCAGCTCAGCGAGCGCGTACTGAATGTGGCTGCTCATCGGGTCGCCGAGGTAGGCGACCTTGGCCAGCATCCGCATCAGCACCGCTTCGAGGAAGATCCCCGTCGACGCTACGCTCACGACCTCGTGCTTGCCTAGCTCGAACTGCTGCTCTGGAGTGAGGTGATCAAAGAGTTCCGTGCCGAAGAGCGAGCAACGGTGCGGCAACACGTAGCGCTTGCCTGGGACTAGTGGCGCCGACCAGTCGATGTCGACGTCAGGGTCGTAAGCCCGGGCGGCCGTGGAACGGAGCAGGCGGTCAGCGACGCGCTCCTGGTCGGTCGTCGTCACGGGTGGACCTCCAGGGAGTTTTCAAAGTCAAACTAGCTATGACTTCCGGTAACAGTTACTTCTGGTAGCATTATCCGTGTGACGGAATCTGTCAAGCCCGACGGCGGCACCGACGCCCGCAAGAACCGGTGGACCTCGCACCGGGACCAGCGTCGGCGCGAGTTCGTCGACGCGGCGCTGCGGGTGCTCGACGCCGAGGGTCCCGAGTTGCTCATGGACTCGGTCGCGACCGAGGCGGGCGTCTCTAAGCCGGTGCTCTACCGTTACTTCAGCGACAAGGCCGCGCTAGTTGAGGCGCTCGCCGAACGCGGCTCTGAACTGCTGCGCGTTCGACTGATGCCGGCTATCAACTCGGGCGGCCCCGTGCTCGAGCGAATCTCGGGCGCCGTCGGCGCGTATTTCGCGGTGATCGACGAGCACCCGAACCTGTACTGGCTGATCGCCCGCAGGGACTTCGCCGACCCGAGCCTGGGCTGGGCCGCGGTTCACCCGGACAAGGAGTCCATCGCCAACGCGCTCACCGCGGTGATCGGCGATTACCTGAGGATGTTCGAGCTTGACTCCGGTGCCGCCGAGCCTTGGGCGAACGGCGTGATCGGGCTGGTCCAGTCGACCGGAGAGTGGTGGCTTCGGCGCCGGTCAATGAGCCGCACCCACGTGATCGGCTACGTGACCGAACTGATCTGGGCCGCGCTCACCGGAGTCCTGCGGGACGCGGGCATCGAGATAGATCCGGACAAACCGCTGCCGGCGGTCCGGCCCCGGCTGAGCATTCGACGAGCGGAGCACTCATGACCGGAGCGCAGACGTCCGAGGACGGCTACTCGGGGGAGGCGTGCCTGATCATCGGTGAGACCCGGTTCGACGTGCGGGTCGAGTTGCGCGGTCACTTCGAGCCGATCGACGGCAGATACCACTGGTACGGGCGGATAGCGAGCAGCCACTCGCTCGATGATCAGCTTGGCGGCGCCAAGGCGTCGGGCGCGCTCGAAACCCCGCATGGCAGCAGCCCCTGCGAGGTCTCCGACCCGGACACGTGGCAGCGCTACCGGCTGACCGGCTACTCAACCCCGCCGTTCCCCCTTCCGGTGCCTGACCTGACCTGACCCGAGGTCAGTCGGCGGGGGATAACGAGGCTTCGGCGTCAAGGACGCCTGCTGGGCGGGATGACTCCTCGTGCAGTCGCCTGGCTCGGAGCACGACCTCCATCGCGAACCTGGCGTCCGGGTCGTTCAGTTGCCCGCCGAGCACTCGCTCGAGTATCCGCATCCGGTACCTGACCGTCTGCGGGTGCACGTTGAGCCGCTCGGCGACCTCGGCTGCCTTGCCGCCGGTCTCCAGCCAGACATCGAGCGTGTCGGTGAGCCGCTGCTGCTGCCGCTCCGACAGCCCGGCCAGCGACTCGAACTGCTGCTTGCCAAGCTGCCTGAGCAACCGGTCCTCAGACAGCCACAGCGTCAGCAGATGGTCGTCGCAGAAGATCAGCTTGCCAGCGGTGATGGCGCCCGACCGGCTGAGCGCGAGCGCCTGACGGGCCCAGCGCAGCGAGTCGGCGGCCTCGGCCAGCGGCACCGTGATACCAACCGCGGCCGGTCGTCCGGCCAGTGCGGCCTCTAGGGCGGTGCGCTGATGACCTTCGACGTCGCCGGTCAGCAGCAGATGCGGCTCAGCGGCCTTGAGGTCGGCCAGCGCATCGGCTGGCAGCACGAGGCTGGAGGCGACCGGGGGCTGGATCGCCACCAGCCTGACCTGGTGCGGTAGCGTCCACCCGACTAGATCGGCTAGGTCTCCGATAGCCCGGCGGGGCACGGCCGGCTGCTCGAGTATCAGCCGCAGCATGCGCTGCCGCCATTCGTCCTTCGACGCCGACGATCTCTTCTTCGCCTCCAGATAGCCCTTGGTGGACTGCGAGACGAGGTCGTCGATGTATCCGAACACCGCGTCGGCGAGTTGCGACATCACCTTCGACGAGATGTTGTACCGGGCGCCGAGCGCGACGGCCCGACGCCAGGCGACGTGCGCGCCGATCCGGTAGGCCGCCTGCAGGCTGTCCAGGCTTCGGCCTTCGGCCGCCTCGTACTCGCCGAGCTTGCGGCAGACCTCGTCCCGGTGATCGTGCGGAGCCGCTGGATCGATGATCAAGTCGACGAACGTAGAGAGCGCCTGGCCGACCCCCATCCGCAGTACGCGGCCGTACGGTCCGTCCATGGGGCGGGCGTATTCCGGGATCGCCCGTCGGACCTCGGAGATTACCTCCTCGGTCAGGCTCGGTAGCTCTGGCCTGATGATATCGGCAAGTTCCGGGGGGAACTTGATGCGCGCTTCCGTAGGAATCCCCACCCTGCCCGCTTGGGTCACGAGGCGAATCCCCGTGTTGCGGCCACAGGGCGTGATTTCGGCATCGCTCCACAGTAATACGCCTGAACGTATCGATAAAGGTTCAGCGTACTGGCGAGTAGCTACGAACCAACCAGGCGAGTCAGACCGTCGACGGCTCGGCCGCTGGCGACGACACGACGGCGGGCTCGGTCGGCGGGGCCTCGCGCCGAGCCAGCATCCGGCCCGCCGCCCAGATGCCGAGCGCTCCAGCGGGCGGCAGCGTGACGAGCGCGGGCAACTGATACCGCCAAGAGAACTCGAACATGTCGGAGACGAGCAGCACGCCGACCGCCGAGCCGAAGAACAGCAGGCAGCCGAGCGCGAGCCTGCTGACCTGACGTTCCCTCCGCTCGCCGCCGCGCCGGCCAGCGATGCGCCGCCCGGCGGCCGCGATCACCGATCCGGCCAGACCCGCGATCGCGAAGAGCGCGAGCAGTGGGCCGGGCGCGTAGCCGCCGTGTAGCTGGTAGGCGCGCAGGAACCCGGCGATCGGGCGGCTGACTTGCGCTCGGCCGCCGTAGCTAGGGCGGAGGGGCTGGAACCTGAACGGCTTGGCGACCGTGACCTGGATGCCGAGGATGATCTGCCCGTTCGCCTTGACCTTGATTTCTGGCGGGTACTTGGGGTACACGGTTTGGAACCGCCACCGCGAGATTGGGGTCACGCCGGGCCGCGCCGACTTGGTCAAGGCGAACACCTGGAGCGAGTCACCGAGAATGCCGCCGACGACGCGCACCGCCTGCTGAGACTCGACGGCGGAGTCGAAGCCGGCCAGCAGGTCGTTCCGCGTCGTGCCGGCTGGCACTGGAAAGTGCTTGAGCGGGGAGAGCCGGGCGTGCTCCAGCCAGTCGATGCCGCGGGCCTGCTCACGGCGCGTCGGACAGATCGGCCGCTCGTCGGAGGGCAGCACGAGGGTGGCGCAGTCGGCTGAGGCGGCCAGCCGCCCGGCGATGCTGCCCTCGTCAGAGAGCTGGAAGTGACCGGCGTGGGCGTACCAGATGCCGCTGTAGGCAACAATCGGGATCGCGAACGCCCCGAGCAGCGCCAGTGCGTTGCGCATCGCCTGTCGCCTGGCCGTGGTGGCGGCGGCCAGGTAGAGCAGCGCGGGCAGCACGAGGATCTCGCCGACCTGCCTGATTGTCGCCGATGCCCCGAGGATCAGCCCGCAGCCGATGACTACGCCGACGGTCGGCTCCGGCCACCAGAGCAGCAGGACAAGACCAGCGACGATAAAGGCCTCGAACCAGACATCCGGCATGATCGTCTGCTCGATCTGGATCTGATAGGCGTCGAGCAAGACAGGCGCGATCGCGATAGCTCCGAGCCAGCGGGGCGCCCCGCGACGCAACAGCACCGCGTAGATGGCGACCGCGATCGCCAGCCCGACCAGATGCTGGATCAGCGCGACCGTGCCGAGGTCGCCGACCAGCAGGATCGGCTTGAGTATCACCTTGTAGCCGAGCGGGTCGGCGGCCGGCCAGGCGCCGTACAGATACTTCAGCGTGTCAACGTAGAGCAGCGCCGGGTGATAGGCCATCTGCGCGAGCACCCTGAGCACGAGCCCGGCAGCGATCACCACGGCGGCGATCCAGTGCGTGCGCACCAGCCGCGTGGCTGGGTGCAACACGCCGATCATCTTGGTCAACTGCTGCCCTCACCGAGTATCCGAAGCCGGAGCAACTCTGGCATATTCATCAGTGGGTCGACAACGGACTCTGGCAGCTTGCGGGTGTCAACTTCCATGATGCTGTAGGCGTAGTCCCCCCGGCAGTCGTTGATCATCTCGACGATGTTGATGCCCGCGCCGCTCATGACCTGTGAGATTTGGGCGATGACCCCGGGCGAGTTCCGGTGGGCCAGGGTCAGCCTGGTGAAGCCGCGCCGGGGCAAGGACACGGCGGGGAAGTTCACCGAGAACTTGATGTTGCCGTTCTCCAGGAAGTCCTGCAGTTCGTCGGCGATCATGACCGCGCATTTGTCCTCAGCGCTGCTCGTGCTCGCGCCGAGGTGCGGGAGCACGATGATCGCCTCGTGCCGGTAGGTCAGCTCATTCGGGAAATCGGTCACGTAACCCCGCAGGTCACCGGCGTCCAGCGCGGCGATCAGCGCCCGCTCGTCGACCAGTTCGTCGCGGGCGAAGTTGAGCAGCACGGCGTCGCGCCCCAGCGCGGCGATCCGGCCGGCGTCCAGCAGACCACGGGTCTCGTCGGTCAGCGGCACGTGCAGCGTGACGTAGTCGCTCTCGGCGAGCAATCGGTCGATGCTGTGGACTCGCTGCACATGAGCGGAAATCTGAGACTCGTTGTGCGCGGAAACCGCGGGGTCGTAGCCGAGCACCCGCATGCCGAGGTCGATCGCAGTGTTGGCCACCCGGTGGCCGATCGCGCCGAGCCCGATCACGCCGAGCGTGCTCCCGGCCAGTTCGAGGCCGGCGAACCGCTTCTTGCCGCGCTCGGCGGCCTTGGCGATGTCGTCGGACGGCAGGTCCTTGGCGTAGGCGAGCGCGGCGGGCAGGTTCCGCGCCGCGAGCAGCAGGCCAGCGACGACCAGTTCCTTGACCGAGTTGGCGTTCGCTCCCGGCGCGTTGAAGACGACGACGCCGCGCTCGGCCAGCGCCGAGACCGGGATGTTGTTCACCCCCGCGCCCGCCCGGCCTATGGCGAGGACACTGTCGTCGATGGTTTCGTTATGCAAATTATGAGAGCGGAGCATGAGGGCGTCGGGTCGGTCCGTATCGGGTCCTACCCGGTAGTCAGGGCTAAAACGGTCAAGTCCGACGGGCGAGATCGCGTCGTAGGTCCTGACGTTGAACTTACCCATGGGCGTTCTCGAACTCCTTCATGAAAGCGACGAGCGCGTCGACGCCGGCCTCCGGCATCGCGTTGTAGATGCTGGCCCGGATGCCGCCGACGCTGCGGTGGCCCTTGAGGTTGACCAGCCCGGCATCCTTGGCCTGGGTCAGGAACTCGCTTTCGAGTTCCGGGGTCGCGACCGTGAACGGCACGTTCATGCGGGACCGGTTCGGCAGCGCGATCGGGTTGGCGAACAGCCGCGAGCCGTCGATCGCGGCGTAGAGGTTGTCCGCCTTCCGGCGGTTGACCTCGGCGATCGCGGGCACGCCGCCCTCGTCTTGCAGCCAGGCGAACACGAGCCCGGCGATGTACCAGGCGTAGGTGGGCGGCGTGTTCAGCATCGAGCCGGCTTTGGCCATCTCGTACCAGTCCCACACCTGCGGCGTCCGCGGCCTGGTGCGGGCGAGCAGGTCTTCGCGCACGATCACCACGGTCAGCCCGGCTGGCCCGATGTTCTTCTGCGCGCCCGCGTAGAGCGCGCCGAACCTGGTGACGTCGATTGGCTCGCTCAAGATGATCGAGCTGACGTCGGCGACCAGCGGGACCTCGCCGGTGTCCGGCACCTCGTCGAACACGACGCCGTTCACGGTTTCGTTGAGCGTGATGTGCACGTAGGCGGCGTCGCGGCTTAGCCGCCACTCGTCGCGCGGCGGAACGTAAGTGTGCGGGTCGGTGCGCGCCGCGACGTTGAGCTTGTCGAGGTACTTGGACGCCTCGGCGTAAGCCTTCTGGCCCCACTGGCCGGTGATCACGTAGTCGGCGACGCCGGACGCGGTCGACAGGTTGGCGGGCACCGCGACGAACTGGCCGGTCGCGCCGCCTTGCAGGAACAGCACTTTGTAGTTGCCGGGTATCCCCATCAGCGCGCGCAACCTGGCCTCGGCGTCCTCGGCGATCGAGAGGAAGTCCTTGCCGCGGTGGCTCATCTCCATCACGCTCATGCCGGTACCGTGCCAGTCGGTGATCTCTTCCTGCGCCCGGCGTAGCACCGCGGCTGGAAGCACGCCTGGCCCGGCACTGAAGTTGTAGATCGTCTTGGTGGATTGGGCGGCAAACAGTTCTGATTGTGTGATTTGGCTCATTGTTCTCTAGTTGTCCAGTTAGGCAACCTAGCTCTGCGCGCCGCCGAGTCCGTGGCGGCGTTGGTTTCCATGCGCAGCGATGAGCATGCCGGGTCGCGATCTTGCGGTCTGGCAGCAATCAGGATACCGGCGGGCGTCTGATGAACGGGAAGGTCGGTCCAAGCTCAGGGCTAAGTTTGACGCGCTTCGAGACTATGAGCTGCCGGGTTGTGCGCTTGCTGCCCGCTTGTGGGTATGGAGTCCGATAGCTGGAAGCGCCACGGGTGTGAAGACGCCACGGGGTGAAGACGCCACGGGGGTGAAGACGATGACTGATTCCGCCGAGCGGCGGTGCGGGTCGCTGGTCCCCGGAGTGCCGCCGTGATCCGGACAATCACGGACAATCCGGAGAGCCGCGCGCCGATTCTCCGTGATGGACGCACCAACTTTCCACAAAGCACCAACTCTCCGTCGTGTGGGCGCCAGGTTTCCGAGAAGAGCGACCGTCGCCCGCCAACCGCAGGGATTCTCCGTCGTGAACGCGCACCTATGGCGACGGCGGCTGACCGGTCGCCCGGCATAGCGCCTTTGCGATCGCGGCTGGCTCGAAGGCCATGAGCACGGCGGCTATGTGGCCGTCGGGCCGCACTATGTGGACGCTGTCGTCGGTCGCGGCTAGGGACTGGCGCAGGACGCCGGTCTCGTCGATCTCCGGCAGCGGGTAGCAGCGAACCGGAGCGGCGATCGAACCGGCCCCCGCCCCAGCGGCCCCCGCCCCAGCGGCCCCGACCCCACCGGCCCCGACCCCACCGGCCCCGACCCCACCGGCCCCGACCCCACCGGCCCCGACCCCACCGGCTGCACGCTGGGTCAGGATCACCAATCCGTCGCCGAACAGCCGTCGCAGCCGGGTCTCGGCCCTCGCCACGCGGACTGGCCCGTCCGGGCAGAGCACGCCGGGCACGGGCGGGCGGAGCACGCCCGGTGCGGTCGGGAAGCCGGCCAGTGACGGACCCGGCGTAGTGAGCGGGCTCGTGGTGTACCAGTACGGCTCGGCGAGCTTGCCGGAGTCGATCAGGCTCCGCGCCGCCTCGTCGGCGACCGCCCGGTCGAGTACCTCGGTGCGCCACCGGCGGCGCTCGGTGGTCTGCGGCACGAGGAAGTCCATGGTCGTCTTCGTGACCTTGAGGTTCTCGGCCGCCGCGGCGGCCCGTTCGGCGTGGTAACTGTCGAGCAGGCTCGGCGGAGACCAGCCCCGCCGGACGAACGCGAGCTTCCACGCCAGGTTCTCGGCGTCCTGCACGCCCGAGTTCAGCCCGCGTGCGCCAAACGGCGCGAACAGATGCGCGGCGTCGCCGGCCAGGAACGCGTCTCCGGCCCGCAGCGACTCGGCCACCCGCTCATGGAACCGATAGGCGGTCGCCCAGACGATCTTGTGCGGTACCCCGCCGGTGATCTGCCGCACCCGGGCGTCGAGTCCGCCGGCGGCGCGTTCGGCCGCGAGATCGAATCCGGCTGGGACCTGCCAGTCGATACGCCACACCCCGCCGGGGCACTGGTGCACGAGCACCTGCCGGCCCGGATTCCACGACGGGTCAAAGAAAAATCTTCTTTCATTCGGAAAAGGGAGCTCGGCTTGAATGTCGCAGATGAGGAACTGATCGTCGTAGGACTGCCCGGGGAAACCGATCCCGAGCAACTGCCTGACCTCACTGCGCGGGCCGTCGGCACCTATTAGGTGGCTGCCGTGGACGTCTGTGTGGCTCTGACCGGCTCGCGCGGTGACCACGACGCCGTCTTGGCACTCCTTGATCCCGGTGACCTTGTGCCCGAAGCGCAGATCGATCAGCGGCTCGGCCGCCGCCTTGGCGTGCAGGAGTCGCTCGACGCTGTCCTGGGAGAGATTGATCCAAGGGGGCTGTGCTAGCCCGGGGGGACGACCCCCCGGAACCCCCCGCTGAGGCGTTGATCCGGGGTCTGGGAAAGTAACCGAGAACAACTCGTGCTCGCGGTAGAACGTCCGGCCCCTAGTCCACGTGACCCCCTCCCTGACCATGTCGTCGGCGCAGCCGACCCGGTCAAAGATGTCCAGCACATCGCGCTGGAAGCAGATCGCCCGCGAGCCGGCCGGAACCCGGTCCGGCGCGGCCTCGAGTACCACGGTCGGCACCTGCCACCGGGCGAGGAGGAGCGCGGTCGTCAGCCCGACCGGCCCAGCCCCGGCGATCAGCACAGGCTCCATGGGCCTAACCTTGCAGTGCTGACCCGGGGGGACGACCCCCCGGCACCCCCCGCAGTTCTTCCCAGACCTCTCGGTCACGCTCGGCGGTCCAGATCACCGGGCGCTCGATGCCGGAGAGTTCGTCCCAGAGCCTGCTGACGTTGAACGGCATGCAGTGCTCGAAGATTGGCCACCGGCCGTACCGAGGCGCGAGTGCTTGATGCGCGGCGCTGAACGCGTCGCGTAGCGTCCCGCCCGCCGAAGCCGCGGCGCCTACCTTCTTGATCATCGTGTCCAGGAATTCGCGGGTCTGCCCGATCGCGCGGTCAACCGCGTCCGGCCCGTGCGCGACCGCGCCTCGGCCGCCTACCAGTGCCTCCGCGCCCAGGGCGGCGACCGCGTCGAGCGTGCCGCTGGCCCACTCGCGGTGGAACGCGTCGCCGGTATACAGCGCCGCCTGCGCCTCGACCAGATCGCCGGCGAACAAGATCCGCTGCTTGGGCAGCCAGGCCACGATGTCACCCTCGGTGTGGCCGCGCCCGCAGTAGGCCAGCACCAATTCTCCTCTGTCGCCGCCAAGGTGGATCGTCAGCCGGTCGGAGAACGTGAGCGTCGGCCAGGTCAGGCCGGGAATCGACGCTGGTTCCTTGAACAGCCTCGGCATCCGGCCGAACTCGGACTCCCAATCCTGCTGGCCTCGTTCGGCGATCAGCGACCTGGTGTTGTCGTGAGCGATGATCACGTCGGCGTCGAACGCGCTCGCGCCCAGCACGCGCACCGCGTGGTAGTGCGAAAGCACCAGGTAGCGGATCGGCTTGGCCGTGTGCTCGCGCAACCGGTCGAGCCACCCGCGCGCCGCCACCGGGGTGGCCATCGCCTCGAAGCAGACGACGAAGTCCTCACCTTCAACCGCGCCGACGTTAGGGTCGCCCTCGGCGGTCAGCGCGAACACGCCATCGCCGAGGATCTCAAGCGTCTGATCTTTGTCGTCGAGGTCAGCCGACGAGGCGAAAGCAACCATGGGATCTATAGTCCCTCTCAGGCAATCTTCTCGGCCAGCTCATGCAGGCGGCGTCTCGTGGTGGCATCGGCCGGCGTGTACACGTGCAGCCTGGTTCCTGGTCGCGGGCTCAGCCACGTGTTCATCACGTCGAACCGGAGGGTGCCGACCAGTGGGTTGCGCACGAGCTTGGTCTTGTTCTCGATGCTGCGCACCTCGTGCCGTTCCCACAGTTCGGCGAACTCGGCCGAGGCCGAGCGCAGCCGCTTGACCAGCGACTTCCAGCTTGGTTCGGCCACGTGATCGGCCATCAGCCAGCGCAGGTTAGCCACCATCCGCTTGGCGCCGTCTTCCCAGTCGATCAACGCTTTGCGCCAGGCCGGGTCGGTGAAGCACAGCCACATGCAGTTGCGGTCCTCTTGCGGCAGTGCGTCGATGTTGTCGATCAGGCGGGCGTACGTTCGGTTGTAGGCGAGCAAGTCGTATTTGGCGTTCACCACGCTGGCCGGGAATGGCTCAAGCTGAGTCAGCATCGCGCGGACCTGCTGCGGCACCGCCGCGCACTCGGCCACCACCTGCTGGTCGGCGGCGCCCGCCAGGTTGAGCAAGTGGGCCCGTTCGTCCCGGTCGAGCAGAAGCGTGCGGGCGATCGCTTCGAGCACCTGCTCGGAGACCTTGATGTCGCGGCCCTGCTCAAGCCAGGTGTACCAGGTCACCCCGACGCCGGCGAGTTGGGCGACCTCCTCGCGCCGGAGCCCAGGAGTGCGGCGCCGGCCGATCGGCGTCACGCCGACTTGCTGGGGAGCGATCCGCTCGCGACGACTGCGCAGGAACGCGGCCAACTCGCTCCGCCGGATCTCATCCGTCCCGTCGGCGGCCAGGTGGTCGTGCGGCAGCGTCGCTGTCATATGGCTAACCTCTCACCCCGGTGGCGGCTCATGAACCAAGCCTCGCACGCGCTCGCGGCTCGTGCCAGGTGTTGTTTATACCTGGATAAACAGGCTTCTGGTACTAGGCTAAATCTTCGCCGAACCTAGTGTCATGACCGTACAACTAGAACGTCAGCCATCCGCTCAGAGCAGTTCGGGAGCCGAGAGTCCCGACCGGTCGGCCGCGCCGGCGCAGGCACTGCGGCTGACTGGACTGGTGGTCCTGTTGTGCGGAGGTTTCCTCCCTCTGCTCGACTTCTTCATAGTTAACGTCGCGCTACCGACAATGAATGCCACACTGCACGCCTCGGCGCCGATGCTGCAGCTTGTGGTCGCGGGCTACGGCGTCGCGTACGCGCTGATGCTGGTGGTCGGCGGCCGGCTTGGCGACGCGGTCGGCCGGCGCAAATTTTTCATCATCGGGGTCAGTGGTTTTACCGTGAGTTCGCTGCTCTGCGGTATCGCGCCGAGCATCGGCGCGCTGGTGGCGCTCCGCGTGCTGCAGGGGGTCTGCGCGGCCATGAGCCAGCCGCAGGTGCTCGCGACGCTCCACGCCGCACTCGATGGCCAGCGCCGGGCTCGGGCGATCGGCCTGTACGCCGCGATGGGCGGGATCGCCGCGTCGGTCGGGCAGTTGCTCGGTGGCGCGCTCGTGCAGGCGAACATCTGGGGTCTGTCGTGGCGGCCGATTTTCCTGGTCAACGTTCCCGTCGGAGTTGTCGTGCTGGCGCTCGCCAGGCGTTTCGTCCCGGCCACCAAGTCGTCGGCGCCGGCTGGCGTCGATCGGCTCGGGACCGCGCTGATCGGAATCGCGCTGGTCGCGGTGCTCGTGCCGCTCACCGAGGGCCGCGCGCTCGGCTGGCCGCTGTGGACATGGCTGCTCCTCGCGGTCGCGCCGCTCGCCGGGGTGGCGGCCGTCTTCGTCGAGCGGCGGATCGAGCGGAACGGTGGCGCGCCGCTGATCGCGCCGTCGATGGTCAGGATTCCTTCGATGTGGCGCGGGCTGGCGCTGGCGATCCCGTTCTTCGCGGCGTTCGGCGCGTTCATGTTCGTGTTCGCGCTATCGGTCCAGGATGGCTTGCGCTATTCACCGCTCCGGTCGGGGTTGGCGCTCGTGCCGATGACCGCGGCCTTCCTCGCTGGTTCGCTGCTCGCTCCGAGGCTCGTCGCCCGGTTTGGCGGGCGAGCGATCGCGGTGGCGATGGCGTCGGAGGCGGTCGCGCTGGTCGCGCTGGCTCTTTTGACCCTGCGGCAATGGCCGCGCATCGGGACGTTCACGATGTCTCCCGAGTTGATCGTCGGCGGGTTCGCGCAGGCCGTGACGCTGGTTACGTTGTTCCGGACCGTGCTCGCCGACGTGCCGAAGCATTTGTCGGGGATCGGCAGCGGAATCCTGGTCACGGTCCAGCAGAGCGCGCTGGCGCTCGGCGTGGCGAGCCTGGGCTCGTTCTACCTCAGCGTCGCTCGGGGGAATCCGGCTCGCGGGTTCAGCTTCGTGATCATTGCCGAGGCGATCTTGTTCGCCGCGGTGGCGGTCGGAGGCTGGGTGTTCCTCGGGACTAGCGCGAGCAGGCGGTCGGCGGTGGCGGCGACAGCGGCGCCGGCATCGCGGTGACTAGCTGGAGCGCAGTGCCTTGCAGGTGGCGGTCGACGCGGCGATCAGCGTGGTGAGCGCGGGTATCGATATCAACGCGAGCCGCAGCGACGTCACGTTGGCGAGCTGGCCGATCAGCACCGGCCCGCACACGAGACCGACCCAGCCGCACGCGGCCACCATCGCGACCGCTGTTCCGGCGTTGATGCCAGGAACCCGGCCAGCGGCGCTGAAGATCACGGGGATGACAGCAGCCAGGCCCGCGCCGAGAGCGGCGAAGCCGATCAACATGACGGCGACGTTCTGCACGGCCAGACCGAGGCCGAACGCCACGGTGGCCAAGCCAGCGAGCGCGGGCAGCAGCCGGTGCGCGGAGAATCGATCAAGGAGCCGGTTTCCAGCCAGCCTGACCGCCACCATGGCCAGCGAGTACGCGGCGAAGCCGAGCGCGGCGATCGCCGGGGCCGCGCCGAGCGAGGTGTGCAGGTAGACGGCGGCCCAGTCGGCGGCCGCGCCCTCGCAGAGCAAGTCGGCGATCGCGATCGCGCCGAGCACCGCGATCGCGATTCGCACCCCGCGTCGGCCGTCGCTGGCCCGCTGCCCGGCCGGGTGGTCGGGTGCGGGGTGCTCATCTGGGATCAAGCTGAGGCTCAGCCAGCCCGCGATGACCACGCAAGGAGCCGCGAGCAGCAGCAACTGGTCGCTCAGCGAGAGCCCGATCGCGACCCCGCCGGCGCCGAGCGCGGCGCCAGCGAACGTGCCGAGGCTCCAGACGCCGTGAAAGCCAGGCATGAGCGCCCGGCGGGCCGCCCGTTCGACCGAGATCGCCTGGGTGTTCATAGACACGTCGAGCGTGGCCACCAAGGCACCCCACAGCAGCAGCGCGAGGAACAGCCCCGCGGCCGATCTGGCGAGCCCGACCAGAGGACCGGCCGCGCAGTACCCGAGGAGCGTGATCCGGACGATCAGGCGGCTGCCCAGCTTGGGCAACAGCTTGGCGGCGATCAGCATCGCCAGCACCGACCCGACGGGCGCACCGAGCAAGGCCAAGCCAAGCGTGCCATCGCTGAGCCGCAGGAACTCCTTGACATGCGGGATGTGCGCGGTCCACGACGCGAACAGGAAGCCGTTGACAAAGAAGGCGGCGTTGACGGCCATCCATGGCGAGCGGACAAACCGAGCCCGCCGGCGCGGCTCCGCCGTGGTCGTCGCAAGCTCAGCCAAAGTAAGACCCGACCCCGTAAGAACGTCCTGACAGCGCCACCGCGCGGCCACCTGTCCAAGTATGCCCGGCTAGCCGTCTGCCCCTGCCGCGATGACCCGCCGCGATGGCCTGCCGCGATGGCCCGGCGCGATGGCCCGGCGCGATGGCCCGGCGCGATGAACGCAAGTGCCCGGGACGCCTCATTTCTGCGACCCTGCGGGCAAAAGGCACCATTTGGGATAGTTTCATTTGAGGTCCGGCGCAGTGACGGCCGTCCGGGCGGCACCCGCACGGCGGGCCAATGACGGCGAGCCTCCACGATCATGGAACCGCGATTACCGCGGAAGCTCAGCCGCGATATCCGACAGCCAGACTCCGCGATCATGACCGGAAGCTTGATCACGGAAACAAAGCCGCGCCTGGATGGGCCACCCGGAGCCCGGATGAGATACCGCGGGCCAACCGATCATGGATCGTTGCTGTTGTTGGTCAGGGCCCGAGCCAGTCATAACAACGTGGGCCCCGGCTGCCGCATTGGCAACAGCCAGGGTCCTAACGCTGCTGGCGGCTAGCGACTCGCCCCGGCCAACTCGGGTGCCTCGGCGTCCCCGGTCCGCATCCGATCCTCGCCTGGGGCCTCGACCGTCATCTGCGCCTCAACCTTCGCCTCAACCTGCGCCTCGGGGGCCGGTGCCAGCGAACCCATCCGGCGCAGCGCCAGGAAGCTGATGACCGCGCCGGCCGCTACGAGCGCGACGGTGACCAGCAGGCCAACGTGGTACCCATCGAGGAACGCTCCCGCCGGGTGGACGCCCTTGGTAAGCGCCGCGCTCTGGCGCGCCCTAAGCACCGCCCCGATCACCGTGATGCCCAGCAGGCCGGCGACCTCACGGGAGGCATTGAGCAGGGCGGACGCCATGCCCGCGTTGGCTTCGGCCTGTCCGTGCATGATCGAGTTGGTCAGCGGCACCTGCATCAGCCCGGCGCCGAGGCCGAAGATCACGAAGCCCGGCATCAACGAGGCGAACGTCGCGGTGGCGCCCAGAGTCGACATCAGGTACAGCCCGCCCGCCATCGCGATCATTCCGGCCGCTACCGTCCGGTGCGCGCCAAGCCGCAGGTAGATCGGCCCGGCGGTGGTGGCCGCCAGGGCCAGGCAGAGAGCCATCGGCACGAACGCCAGGCCGGCCTTGGTCGGCGAGAAGCCGAGGATGTCCTGAAGGTAGATCGCGGTGAAGAAGTAGATGCCGAAGATCCCGAACGCCCACAGCATCATCGTCACCGTCCCACCGCTGTACACCCGCGAGCGGAACAGCGACAGCGCGACCATCGGCCGCTCGGTGCGGGACTCAATCAGCACGAACGCGGCGGCCGCGATCGCGGCCAGTGTGAAGGCGCCCACAATGATGCCCGAGGTCCAGCCCTTGTCGTGGCCCTCGATCAGCCCGTAGGTCAGGCCGAACAACGCGACCGTCGACGTGATCATGCCCGGGATGTCGAGGCGGCCGACCGCGCTGGCGTCCTTCGACTCGCTCGTGGCCAAGGCCGCGATCGTGACCGCGACGACGCCGACCGGCGCGTTGATGAAGAAGATCCAGCCCCAGTGCAGGTGCTGGCTGATGAAGCCGCCGATCAGTGGCCCGAACGCGAGCGCCATCGCGCCGATCGCCGTCCAGATGCCGATCGCCGTGGTGCGCTCCCTGGCGTCGGTGAACGTCGCGATGATGATCGCCAGCGTCGTCGGCACGACCAACGCCGCGCCGAGGCCCTGGACCAGCCTGGCGCCGATCAGCATCCCGCCGCTGCCCGCCAGTCCCGCGGCCAGCGAGGCCACGGTGAACACCGAGGTGCCGATGAAGAACAGGCGCCGCCGGCCGTACCTGTCCGCCAGCCGGCCGCCGACGAGCAACAAGCCTGCGAAGACAAGCACGTAACTGCTCACGACCCACTCAAGACCCGCGATCGACAGGTGCAGACTGCGTTGGATCGTCGGGATCGCCACATTGGTGACGTTGTTGTCGAGGTATGTCATGAAGGCGGCGAGCGATACCGCCACCAGGGTCCACCATCGTCTAGCCATCTGCCCGCTCCGTCGGTTCGGTCCTGTACAGCGTCCCTGTACAACGCTCCTATACAATGTTCCTATACGTTGTACGCTACACAGGATGGACTGTACGTCGTATAGTTGTCAAGCGATGGCACCGACGAAGACGACGGCACCATCTAGGGAAGCGATGGCACCGGCGAAGACAGCAGAGGCCGAGCGGACCAGGCTGAGCAGATCGGCCGTGGTTGACCGCGCGTTGCAGCTTGCCGACTCCGAGGGCATCGACGCTCTGACGATCAGGCGGCTCGCGACCGAGCTTGGCGTGACGCCGATGGCGCTGTACTGGCATTTCCGCAGCAAGGACGAGCTGATCGCCGGTCTCGCCGACCGGATCTGGGGCGAGATAAACAGCGACGTCGACCCGGCCGCCGCTTGGCCGCGCCAGCTCCGCAGCCTGCTCGAATCGCTGATCGATGTGCTGTGTGCGCACTCGTCAGCGTCGGCGCTGCTGATCGGCAACAAGATGTTTGGCGAATCGAGCTGGCGGGTTACCGAAGTGGCGCTTGAGGTGCTGCGCAGCGCTGGCTTCGACGCCTTGCACGCGAGCGAGATCGCCAGGTCGGCACTGTGGACGGCGCTAATGCTCGTGATGAGCCAACCGGGTTTCGAGTACATGACCCAGGACGAGCGCGCCGAGCACATGCGCCGTAAGCAAATCGAGCTTGCCTCACTGCCGCCGCAGCGTTACCCGCGCCTTGTCGAGGCCGCCGTGCCGATGACGACCTGTGACGACGACCCGGTCTTTCACTACCAGTTCGGCGTGGACCTGTTCATTGCCGGCGTGCAAGCCATGGCGCCGGGCACGTCCCCCGCCGGATCGCCTCCTCGGGACCAGCGCGGCGGCCCATGACCACATCCAACCGCGTAATCGGCAAGCCCGCAGGCGGGCTCGGTGGTACCTCGCGGTGGGCCGATATCGACGGTCCGGTGCACTACCTGGATTTCGGCGGTCCGGCGAACGGCCCGCTGATCGTCGCCGTGCATGGCCTTGGCGGTTCCGCGGTGAACTGGGCGGCGGTCGCGCCTGCGCTGACCCGCCGCTACCGGCTGCTCGCGCCCGACCTCGCCGGTCACGGCCTGACCGAGTCTGGCGGCCGGGGTTCTGACGTCCAGTCCAATCGCGCGCTGCTGCACAGCTTCATCGAGTCCGTCGCCGGCCGCCCGGCTATCGTCATGGGCAACTCCATGGGCGGCATGATCGCCCTGCTAGAGGGGAACGCCGCCCCGGAGAGCGTCGCTGGCCTCATCCTGGTGAACCCGGCGCTACCGTTCCAGCCGGTGCGTCCAGACCCGCTGGTCACCGCCGTTTTCGCGCTGTCGGCAGCGCCAGTGCTCGGACCGTTGATCGCCCGTCAGCGCCGCTTGATGCCGATCGAGTCGATGGTCGCCTCCACGCTCGCGCTTTGCTGTGCGGACGCGAGCCGGGTGGCGGCCGACATCGTGGCCTTGCACATTGAAGTGGCACGGCAGCGAGCGGCCATGACCGGCAACGCCAAGGACTTCGCGCACGCCGCCCGATCGGTTATCGACACCGCTGGGTTCCTTCGCGGCCAGGCCTACCGCCGCGCGATTCGCCAGACCAGCTGCCCGGTGCTGCTCATCCACGGCGAGCGCGACCGGCTGGTTCCGATCTCGGTCGCCCGCATGGCGGCCAAGGGACACCCGGACTGGACCTTCGTCGTGCTGTCAGATGTGGGTCACGTGCCGCAACTCGAGGCGCCAGCCGAGATGGCGAGTGCGGTCACCGCCTGGCTTACCGGGGTTGGCGCGCTGGCGGCCAAGGCGGCCGCGCCCAAACGGCGTCGCCGCACTCAGCCGCAACGCTTGCGCCAGGTCAGCAAGCCCGCCTGACGCCCCGACCGCTGAGCGCGCCGCCCCCGTCAAGTGACGTCGCGGCGCACCGTGGTCTTGATGGCGGGGGTTTTCGGCGTCGTTGGCGTACGCGGCGTCGATACCGAGCAGCCGAAGCCGCCGCGCCAGCGTGCCCAGGTGTACGTCGAGCACGAACCGTGATTCAGCTAGGCGCTGCGGCCGCGGCACCGCGTCGACCTGGACTTGATCGCCCGGGCCTGGCCGGTAGCTTGGCTCAGCCGCGATGCCGTTGACAGTTAGGCAGCCGACCTCCGTTAGCGGGACGCCGAGCGACTGCACGACGTGGCCGAGTGTGGAAACTCCGTCGCACACCACCGGCACCGGCTGGTCGCATCGTGACCGTAGGAACAAGGCGAATTGGGGAGCGAAATCTACCTCTGCGGCCGCTGCCACGTCCACGTTGTCCAGCATGCCCCCGCCCGCGCGTCGACGAAGACCGGGATGCTGTCGCCCGCGTAGGCTAGACACCTTCCAGCCGGTTGCGGCTAGTCGGCGCGGGTTAGTTTGACGATCGGGATTTCGCGGTCGGTTTTGGTCTGGTAGCTGGAGTAGCGCGGCTGGCTCTGGGTGATCCGCTGCCACGCCTGCGCCCGCGCCTCTCCGTCGAGTTGGGTGGGGGTCACGCGGTGCTGGGTGCCGCCGAACTCGACCCATACCTGGTCGGGATGAGCCGCGATGTTGTGGTACCAGGCGGGGTGATGAGTCGCTCCGCCCGCCGATGCCACGATCAGCCAGGCGTCGTCGCCGTCAGCGAACCTGGTCAGCGTCGACTGGCGCTTCTCCCCGCTCTTGGCGCCGACGGTGGTCAGGTACAGCAGGTCCATGCCCTGGAACTTGTCGCCCGACCGCCGGTGCCAGCCGGTCATCACCTTGGTGATGGCACGCGTCACGCCGTTCGACGGCATGCCGCGGCCGCCGCGTGTCCCGCCGGGGGTTTTCTGAAAGCTCATAGCGTCCCTCCTTCGTCGGCACGCTCCGCACTGCCATGCCACCCAGCGTGCTGGATGTGCCTGAGGCGGCTGCTAACCGTCGTGAGCGGCTACCCAGGACGCGATCAGGTCGACAGCCTCGGTGCGCGCGGTGGCCGGTTCGAGCAGGTAATGGTCGGCCTTGATGGTATCGAACCGCTTGTCCGGCGAGGCGAGCGCGTCGTAGAGGCCGCGTGCGTCGCTCTCGTAAACGCAGGCGTCCGCGGTCGCGTGCACGACCAGCGACGGCACCGTGATCCGACGCAAGTGCGGCGCGGCCGCGGCTTGCGAGGTGCGCAGGCTCCACATCGAAAGCCAGGTGCGCAAGGTGCTCAACGTCCCGATGCCGAACACGCCGTAGTTCGCCTTCACCGGCTCGCCGAGGTAGCACCAGTTCGGCCGCCGGTCCGATGGCTCGATCGCCGGGTCCATCATTCGCAGATCGGCCCAGGTCCGGTACACGCAGAACAGCCGGTCCCTGGCCCGGGTGCCTTCCAGCGCGGCAAGCTGGGTGATCGCCCAGTCGGTGATCCGTTCGTTCCTGGCCTGCTGGGCGCGTCGGTAGACCCGCTGGAACTCGGCGCTGTACGGCGGACCGTGCTCCGGGTTGAACGGGTCGAGCGTCGGATCGACCGACAGCGGGTCGGTTTCGCTGGTGATCGACGGGTCAAGCCAGGCGGTCAGTACCTCAGGTCGGCCGGAGTGCGCAGCCAGCGCGATAAACAGGTCACCGGGCGGTAGCTGCTCGATTGCCGCTAGCGGTCGCATGCCCGGCAACGGCGTAACGTTGGGCTCGACGGCCTGGGACTGGTATGCCGCCATCAGCGATCCGCCGCCGGAGTTGCCGAGCAGGACCACCCGCTCTACGCCGGCCTGCTCGCGCAGCCAGCTAACGCCAACGCCTATCTCGGCGAGCGCGTGATCCAGCAGGAAGTGAGCCTCGTTGCCGCGAAACCGGGTGTTCCAGCCGAGGAAGCCGTAACCGCGCTCGGCTAGCAGGTCCGCCAGGTAATGCTCGGCGAAGTCGACGTTGTAGTGCGTGGCGATGAACGCGGTGGCGGGCCGTCGGCCGGCCGGGCGGTGATAGATGCCCTGGCACGGATGACCGCCAGCGCCAGCCCGGCCGATCGCCGGTGACGGGAGCCCGACGAACTCCCTGGTAACCTCGCCCATCCAGCCCTCCACGGCTCATGCTCGTCCCGCTGACTTCTGGCGCCTCAGTGGAGCTGAGCTTAGATTTAGTAACCGGCCGTGCACCAGGCCGCGGATGGAGGGCCAGCCATGGAGTGGCGCAATCAGGAGTTCGACCTCGGCGGTGTCAACCACCTCGCGCTGGTCTGCTCAGACATGAAACGGACCGTCGAGTTTTACACCCAGGTGCTGGGCATGCGGCTGATCAAGACCATCGACCTGCCCGCCGGGTCTGGCCAGCACTTCTTCTTCGACATGGGCGGTGGCAACGCGCTGGCGTTCTTCTGGTTCCCCGACGCCCCTGACCCGGTGCCAGGGATTTCCAACCCGATCGCGGTGCCGGGAATTGGCGAATGGCAAAGTGCGGTCGGATCGATGAATCACGTCGCGTTCAATGTGCCGGAGGAGAGGTTCCTCTCCTACCGCGACAAGCTCAAGGCCAAGGGCGTCCGGGTAAGCCCGATCCTCGACCACGACGACAGCCCGTCCGGGGTCGCCGCGCAGCTGCATCCGGGCGTGTTCGTCAGATCTTTTTACTTCCAGGACCCGGACGGAATCGTGCTTGAGTTCGCCTGCTGGCGGCGGGTCATGGGCCAGCCAGGCGATGTCGCGCACGAGCCGAAGACGGCCGCCGATCGCAAGGTCAGCGAGACCGTCGCCTAGCAGGGCTCGTTCCCCGGACGGCGTGGGCCCCGGGCTGTCGCTATGGCAGCAGCCAGGGTCCCACGTTGCGGGCAGCCTCCCGCTGCCCGACCATCAACGGCGTCGCATGTGCTCGTTGCGCAGCCACAAGAAAGCCACTACCGCGATCAGGGCCCAGGGAAGCAGCGAGTGCATGAGGCTGTGGGCGACCACGACGGTGACGACCGCGACGAAGACCAGGAACACGATGTAGCTCGCCGAGTTGCGGCGGGCCTGGTGCTGCTGGATGCGCCCTGGGTTGAACGCGGGCGCACTGGACTGCCGGTTCTTGCCTTGCCCGCTCTTGGCTGATTGCCCGTTCTGATCGGCATGGTCCGGCAGGTCCGGCAGGTCGGCGAACAGGCCGTTGAAGTCCGCGCGGGTCTTGGCGTTCATCGCCCGGTCTAGTCGCTCGTTGAACTCGGCCTGGTCAAGCCGGCCGTCCTGATAGTGCCTGGATAGCCGGTCCGCGACATCGGTCCGCTCGGCGTCTGACGCCCGCAAATCCGCGCTGCCGTAGCGGAAGTGACGGCGGTAACCGGGTCCGGTCGAGCCGCCTGACCACGGCGGGCTGGTTGGTGCTGGCATGTCGGATGCGCCTTCCTTGGTCGCGTCGTCGGTGGTCAATTCGTCCGGCCTTGCAGGGAGTTGATGAGCTGGCTCGCGACGGATTGCTGCGCACTCTCATCCGGGATCAGCAGCCAGCCGGCTACGTAGACCGGAACTCCGGCGCCGCCGACGACAGTCAGCACGGCGAGCACGATCCTGACGACGGTGACGTCGACGCCGAGGTACTGGGCGATGCCAGCGGCGACGCCGGCGACGATGCGGCCGTTCAGCGGCCGGTAGAGCGGTTCGTCGCCCGGTCGGAAGTCGTACTGCGGCTGGTAGCCGCCCTGGTTGCCGCCCTGTGGCTGGCTGTCGCCCTGTGGCTGGCTGTCGCCTTGTGGCTGGCTGTCGGCGTGTGGCTGGCTGTCCGCCGGTGGCTGACCGATCTCTTCGTTGGACTCTTGGTCCGTGTCGCTTGCGTTCATGGCTCAAGCCTGCGGTGCGGCGGCTCGCCTGGGTATTGGGAAGAACCCCGATTCGACCCTGATCCCGCGGCAGCAGGATCAGGGGCCGTCCGGATACCAGCACCAGCGAACTAGGGCGATGATGGATGCGTGGATGAACCAACCTGGTCACGACCGCCAGGCTCCCCAGGCTTCGGGGGCGGGCCGCTACGGCGGGCCGGCGAAGGACGGCTAGCCGGCGGCGTCGCTGCTGGCCTTGCGGCCAAGACCGGCTTCAACGTGACGATCATCAGGGCGATCTTCGGCATCACGGCCGTGATCAGCGGATTCGGCCTGGCCGTTTACGTGGTCGCCTGGCTGTTCCTGCCCGCAGTCGATCAGCCGACAACCATTGCCAGCAAGGCGTTCGCCGACCTGCGCGGTCTGGCGCTGGCCGCGGTGACGGCGTCGATGATCATCGTCGCGCTCGTCATCGTCTCCATCCTTGGCATCGGCCTGCTCAGCTCGTTCTCCTGGCCGCTTGTAGTCGCAGCCGCGGGCATGGTGCTGATCTGGCGCAACGCCGACCCCGCCGAACAGGCGGCGATGCGCGGCTTGGCCCAGCCCTTGCTCGACATGGGCGACACGGGCGCGCGCTCACGGCTGCGGCTCCGCATCGGGATCGCCTGCGTGCTGTTGATCGGCGGCCTGGCCACGTTGTTGTCGGTACGCAACGCGAGGCAACTGCTCGCCCCGCTCGGCGGCGTCGTGCTCGTGATCGGCGCGGTCGTGCTGCTGCTCGGCCCGTGGTGGTTGCGGGTGGCGCGGGCGCTGATAGTGGAACGTCAGGCCAGGGTCAGGGCCGAGGAGCGAACCGAGATCGCCGCTCGGGTACACGATTCCGTGCTGCAGACGCTCGCGCTGATCCAGCGTCGCGCCGACAATCCGCAGCAGGTGATCCAGCTCGCCCGGGCGCAGGAACGCGAATTGCGGTCCTGGTTGTTCGACGGCCGGGCTCCGGGCTCGATGGACGGTCTGGCAACGACGTTCGCTGGCGGCGTCAAACTGATTCAGCAGGATGTCGAGGCCCAGCACGGGGTGGCGGTCGAGGCGGTCACCGTCGGCGACTGCGGGATCGACGAAGACCTGAGCGCGCTGCTCGCGGCCGCGCGTGAGGCGACCGTCAACGCGGCCAAGTGGTCGGGCGCCAAGGTGGTGTCGCTGTTCTCCGAGGTTGAGCCCACCGAGGTCTCGGTGTACATCAGGGACCGCGGCCAGGGCTTCGATCCGGAGGCTGTCCCTGATGATCGCAAGGGCCTCGCCGAGTCGATTAAGGCGCGGATGGCGCGGCGCGGTGGTTCGGCCACCGTCAAGAGCGTGCTTGGCGAGGGCACCGAGGTGGCGCTGACCGTGCGTCGCGCCGCCAACGCCCAAAAGCCAGAGCAGTCAGAAAAACCACAGCAGCCCGTCCATGATCGGGTCGAGCCGAGCCAGGCGTCATGACCAGCGTCAATGCCAGCACAAGCGCCGCCAGGCCAAAGGTCTTCATCGTCGATGATCACGGTCTGTTCAGGTCGGGCGTCAGGTCCGAACTAGGCGAGCACGTGGAAGTCATCGGCGAGGCCGACGACGTCGGTCCCGCCATCGACGGCATCGCCAAGAGCCTGCCCGATGTCGTGCTACTCGACGTGCACCTGCCAGCGGGCGGCGGCCAGCTAGTGGTGTCCGAGCTGGCGCACGCGCTGCCCCAGGTGCGCTTTCTCGCGCTATCGGCCTCCGACGCCCCTGAGGACGTAATCGCGGTGATCAGGGCCGGCGCCAGGGGATACGTCACCAAGACGATTTCCGGCGCTGAACTCGTCGACGCGATCGCGCGGGTGGCGGCCGGGGACGCCGTGTTCTCGCCCCGGCTGGCCGGGTTCGTGCTCGACGCGTTCGCCTCGCAGCCGGGCGGAACGCCAGGCACTCAGCCGGCGCCGAGCTTCGACCCCGAGCTTGACCAGCTCACCCCGAGGGAGCGAGAAGTGCTGAGGTTGATCGCCCGCGGCTACACCTATAAGGAGATCGCCAGGGAGCTCTTCATCTCGGCTAAGACGGTCGAGAGCCATGTCTCGTCCGTCCTGCGCAAGCTGCAGCTATCCACCCGGCACCAGCTCACCCGGTGGGCAGCCGAGCGCCGTCTTGCCTAGCACTGTCTTGCCTAGCACCGGCCCCTACGGCCTCTGCTCGAACGACGCGGTCGCGCTCGCCGGGCTGCTGCGCGGTCGCGAGGTGTCTGCTCGCGAGGTGATCGCCGCGCACATCGATCGGGTAACGGCGGTCGACCGAATCGTCAACGCCGTCGTCACCCGCTGCTTCGAGACCGCGATGGCCAAGGCCGCCGCCGCCGACGAAGCGCTGGTACGTGGCGACGCGCTGGGCGTATTGCACGGCCTGCCGGTCGCGCACAAGGATCTAGTCGACACCGCGGGCGTGCGTACCACCTACGGGTCGCGGCTGTTCGCCGACAACGTGCCGGCGCAGGACGCGCTGATCGTCAGCCGAATGTCCGTGGCCGGCGCGATCAGCCTCGGCAAGACCAACACTCCCGAGTTCGGGGCCGGCTCGCACACGGTCAACGAGGTGTTCGGGGCGACCAGGAACCCGTACGACACCAGCCGCAGCGCCGGCGGCAGCAGCGGCGGATCGGCCGCCGCCCTCGCTGCCCGCATGATCTGCCTGGCGGACGGCAGCGACCTGGGCGGGTCGTTGCGCAACCCGGCGAGCTTCTGCAACGTGGTCGGCCTGCGGCCCTCGCCCGGCCGGGTCCCAAGCTGGCCAACCGCCGACGTGCTCGACACGATGAGCGTGCTCGGCCCAATGGGCAGGACCGTCGCCGACGTCGCGCTGCTGCTCGCGGCTATCTCGGGCCCTGACCCCAGGGTCCCGCAGGCGCTCGAATCGCCGCCGCCCGCGCTGACCGATCCCGCGCAGGTCCGTAGCCTGATCGAGCGAGATGTCACCGGGCTGCGGGTAGCGTGGAGCGCTGATCTTGGCCTGCCGGTGGAACCGGCCGTGCGCGAGGTGATCACCTCTGCCCGGCAGGTGCTCGTCGACCTAGGCTGCGACGTAATCGACGCTGTACCTAACCTGACCGGAGCCGACGAGGTATTCCGGACCTGGCGCGCGTTCAGGTTCGCGACCAACTACGGGCCGCTGCTGGCGGATTGCGCCGACAATCTCGGCGCGAACGTGGTGTGGAACGCCCAGCGCGGCCTTGATCTGACGCTCGCCGATCTGAGTCGGGCGACCGTGCTACGCGACCAGCTGGCTAACCAGGTCAACGAGTTCTTCGAGACGATCGACGCGCTGGCCTGTCCGGCGGTACAGGTGGTGCCGTTCGATGTCGGCCTTGACTGGGTGCATGAGATCGACGGCGTCCCTCAGCGAAACTACCTGGACTGGATGGCCTCGGCTTATCTGATCTCGGCCACCGGCTTGCCCGCCATGTCGGTGCCGGCCGGGTTCACTCCAGAAGGCCTGCCGGTCGGCCTGCAACTGGTCGGCCCTCGCCGGTCCGACTGGGAGTTGCTCGGCCTAGCGCAAGCCTTCGAAACCGCCACCGGTTACAGCGCGATAGCGCCAGCCCTGCCCTGAGCCCACGCCCACCGCCGTCAAGCAGGCAGCGCCGCGGGCAGGCCAACCCCGGCCAGTCGATCGGTGCGATGGATTCCCGAATTCATCGCGGTGTTAGCCCGGGATGACCGCGATGGATCCCCGAATTCATACCCGTTTTCCCGGATGAATTGCCAGATCCATCGCAGGGGCAGGGCGGTGCGGCGCGATGAAATGCCGAATTCATCGCGGGGGTAAGCGGGCCGGGTGCGACGAGTTCCCGAATCCATCGCGGGCCTGAGCCGCCGGGTTCGGGAAGCAGGCTCCACCTGACGGCTACCGCCGCCTGGCGCCCATCCGGGCCTTGGCCATCTTCGACACAGCGTTGACTCCCGTAACGGGGTTGAACCGCCCGGCGGCGGTCAGCAGCGTCCCGTACTCGTCGTCGCTGAGCTGAATGTCAGCGGCCGCCGCGTTGCTCTCCAGTTGCGCGACGGTAGACGCCCCAGGGATCGCGACCACGGCTGGCTGGTGGATCGCCCACGCGAGCGCGATCTGCGCGGGCGTCGCCGAGTGCGCGTCCGCGATCGCCTGCAACGTGGCGATCAGTCCGACCGCGCGCTCCAGGTTCTCCGGCAGGAACAGCGGGTTAGCCGCCCGCACCCGGTTCGCTGGCAGGTGTCCCTCGTGGTAACGGCCAGAGAGCAGTCCCTGAGCCAGCGGGCTGTAGGCGATCACTACCCGGCCATGATCATGCGCGTACGGAATCAGCTCACGATCCGGGGCGCGGTCGACCAGGCTGTACCTGACCTGGTTGGAAAGCACCCGGCTGCCGAGCGCCCGTTCGGCGGCGATCCACCGCTTGAGCGAGTAGTTGCTGACGCCGACCTCGTCGACTAGGCCGACTCGCTGCAGCGCCCGCATGCCGCGCATGATCGTGCCGTCCCTCACCCCGGGATTGGGCTGGTGCACCTGGTAGAGGTCCAGCAGGCGGGCACCGAGACGCTCGGCGCTGGCTACCGCGCGCTGCTCGACAACAGGAGCGATCGGCATCACCGGCAGTATCTTCGTGGCCAGGAAGATCGATCCGAGGTCGTCGCCGAGCGACTTGCCGAGTATCCGCTCGCTTCGCCCGAAACCGTAGATCTCGGCCGTGTCGAACAGCGTCACGCCGAGTTCAAGCGCGCGGCGGACGATGCTTGCCGCCTCGGTCTCGGCATAGTCCTGGCCGTAGCCCCACTCCTTGGATCCGAACTGCCAGGTGCCCAAGCCGATCTTGGACACTTTCTTGCCCGTGCTGCCGCTCAGCTCGCTGCTCAAGTAGCGCATGAATCCAGTCTTCCCCTCATCGATTTGCTACACGTCGCTTGAGGTCGCCCACAGGTTGATGCCGGCTTCTACCGCGTGCCGGTCGATGGTGCTCAGCTCCTCGGAGGTGAACGCTGGCGCGCTCGCCGCCTTGAGGTTCTCCTCAAGCTGGCTGACACTGCTCGCGCCGATCAGCGCCGATGTCACCCGCCGGTCGCGCAGCACCCAGGAGATGGCCATCTGAGCCAGCGTCTGACCGCGCGCGGCGGCCAGATCGTTGAGCTTGCGTATGTGCGCGAGGTTCTCCGGCGAAAGCAGGTCCGGCGACAGCGACCCTGGCCGGCTCGCTCGCGACCCCTCCGGGATGCCGCCCAGGTACCTGCTGGTCAGCATCCCCTGCGCCAGCGGCGAGAACGCGATGCAGCCGACGCCCTCGCGCTGCAGCACATCGAGCAGCCCGTGCTCGATCCAGCGGTTGAGCAGCGAGTAGGACGGCTGATGGATCAGCAACCTGACGCCCATCTCCGCCAGCAGCGCGGCCGCCTGCGCCGAACGTTCGGCCGAGTATGAAGAGATGCCCGCATAGAGCGCCTTGCCGGACTGAACGGCGGTGGCGAGCGCTCCCATCGTCTCTTCGAGCGGCGTGTCCGGATCGGCCCGGTGACTGTAGAAGATGTCGACGTAGTCCAGGCCCATCCGGCGTAGCGACTGATCCAGGCTCGCGAGCAGGTATTTGCGCGAGCCGCGGTCTCCGTACGGCCCTGGCCACATGTCCCAGCCCGCCTTGGTGGAAATCAGCAACTCGTCTCGGTACGGCGCGAAGTCCTCGCGCATGATCCGGCCGAAGTTGATCTCCGCGCTCCCGTACGGCGGTCCGTAGTTGTTGGCCAGGTCGAAGTGTGTGACGCCAAGGTCGAAAGCGCGGCGCAGCATCGCGCGCTGGGTGTCGATGGGGGTCTCGTCGCCGAAGTTCTGCCACAGGCCGAGCGACACGCCAGGAAGGTCGAGCCCGCTTCGGCCGCAGCGACGGTAGCTGGTCTGTTCGTACCGATCAGCGCGCGCAATGTAGGTCATGGCCAAAGTCTTTCAGCAACGGTTACACGCTTGCCCGTAGGCTGCCGGCATGAGCGATTACCAACTGGTCAGTAACTATGAGACGGTCAACATCTACCGCAGCGGCGCGGCGGCCAAACTGGAACTCAATCGCCCTGACCGGATGAACGCCTGGAACAAAGCGCTCGGCCTCGAACTGCTCGACGCCGTCCGCACCCTGTCGGCCGACCGTGAGGTCAGGGCGGTCCTGATCACCGGCGCTGGCCGGGCGTTCAGCAGCGGCGCTGACCTGCGGGACGGGACCGATCCGACCCCAGCCGGTCATCCCGACGTCTACAGCGTGCTGACCGGCCGCTATCACCCGATCATCACCGGTATCAGGAACATGGCCAAGCCGGTAGTCGCCTGCGTGAACGGTGCGGCGGCGGGCATCGGCTTGTCCCTAGCGCTGGCTTGTGACCTGGTGATCGCCGCGGAATCGGCCTACTTCCTGCTCGCCTTCGTGAACATCGGCCTAGTGCCAGACGGCGGTTCTTCGCTGTTGGTTCCCAGCCGCATTGGTTTTGCCAGGGCCGCCGAACTCGCGCTGCTTGGCGAGCGACTGCCCGCGCCCAAGGCGCTTGAGTGGGGCCTGATCAACCAGGTGTGGCCGGACGCCGACTTGACCGTCAAGGCGGACGAGCTGATCAGCAAGCTCGCCGACGGTCCGACCAGGTCCTACGCTGGCACCAAGCGCCAGCTCAACAACTGGCTCTACGACCAGATCGACGGCCAGCTTGAATTCGAAGCCCAGATCCAACAGCAAATGGCTGAGTCCGGTGACTTCGCCGAAGGGGTGGCGGCCTTCACGCAAAAGCGCAAGGCGCGTTTCACGGGGAGCTGACCGGCTCAATCCGCACCGGCTCGACGCGCAGCGTCGCGGTTCTGAGCGGGAAGTGGCGCGGAAGCCGGTCCAGCCTCGAACTGGCACCGCCGGTCGCCAGCTCAAGCCAGCCGGATGCCAGCAGCCTGCCGGTCGCCGCGCCGATCAGCCCGGGGTTGGCCTCGGCCAGCAGTTCGCCGGCGTAAGCCCGCACCAGCGGATGCATCCGGTAAGCGGGTCCCTTGCTGCCTCCCGTCGTCGGCACCCCGTGTACCCGGTGTAGCAACCCCGCGTTTGCCAGCGCCGGGGCCACCAGGTTGGCCGCCGGATCCTCGAACAGCATCGACGAGATCAGCCAGCCCGGAGTGTCCCGAGGCCCGGCCGCCGCGGCGAGCAGCGCGAGCACCGCCCGCGCCGTGCCGCTCAGCCCGCACGCCGCCGCCGCAAACCTGGCCCGCACCGACTGATCGCCAACCGACAATTCGTCAAGCCGCCGACTGTCGTTGTACAGCAGATCGACCAGCCCGGGAACGGATAGGTCAGGGTCGTCGGCCAGCCGCGCGCCAGCGATTCTTATTGCCAGGGGCAGGTAGCCGCACATGGCCGCGATCGCCAGAGCGGACTCGGCGTCGGCGCCTTTCATTCCCCGGCCTGAAATTTTGTGGAGCAAACTCACCGAATCCACGGGGAGCATCCCGCCCAGCTCGATGATCCTCGCGCCGTCGAGGTCGGCCAGCCGCGAGCGGCTCGTCACCAGCACGGCCGAACCCGCTGTCCCCGGCAGTAGCGGCCTGACCTGCGCCGCGCTTGTGGCCCCGTCGGCCAGCACCAGAACGCGGCGCCCGGCAAGAATCGATCGGTACATCGCTTCGCGCTCGAACCTGCTCACCGGGATGTCGCCGGTCGCCACGCCCAGGCCGCGCAGCAACTCGCCGAGCACGATCTGCGGGTCGCGCGGCGAGCCGC
Organism: uncultured Actinomycetota bacterium; assembly: GCA_963769145.1. Lineage (GTDB taxonomy): Bacteria > Actinomycetota > Actinomycetes > Streptosporangiales > Streptosporangiaceae > Chersky-822. The sequence continues at coordinate 1,790,103 of CAVYKS010000003.1, read as the reverse complement.
CGTCATCCAGCCAGGCACACAGTTGCCCATCGGGGAACGCGCCGCGCCGCGCATGCGCGGCATGCACCGCCAGCTCGGTCTTGCCAACTCCGGGCATGCCGGCCAGGACGGTGACCGCCATCCCTTCGCCAGGCATCCTGGTCAGCAGGTCGGCCAGCTCCTGCTTGCGCCCGGTGAAGTCGGCGACCGACGCGGGAAGCTGGCAAGCCGGCCGGACCAACATCGGCGGCGGAGCGGGCGCGGGGTGTTGGATTGATCCGCCTGGGCTGCCCGGCTGCCATGGCTCGATCTCGGTGGTGCCGGTGCTGGGGCTCGTGCTAATGGCTCGCACCGGCTGGGCGCAGGTTTCCACCCCGGCCATCAGCGCCGGGTCGTCGGCGAGCACCTTCTTGTGCAAATCCTGCAGTTCAGGCCCGGGCTCGATGCCGTAGGAGGACACCAGCGTCAGCCGCAGCCGGCCGTAGGCGGCGAGTGCCTCGGCTCGCGCGCCGCACCGGTACAGCGCGGTGATGAGCTGCGCCCAGGCGTGCTCGCGAAGCGGGTCGGCGGTGACGATGCTCCGCAGTTCGGCGAGCACCTGACGATGCCTGCCGAGCGCGAGCCGGGCGTCCATCAGCGCGTCCTGAGCTTCTTTGCGCTGGTCAAGCAGCTTGTCCTTGGCGCGGACGTCGGGGAGGTCGCAGATCGGCGGGTCCCGCCACAGGTCAAGTGCCTGCGCCAGCGCGGTGGCGGCGTCGAGCGGGTTGCCGCCGTCGAGCGCGTCCCTGCCCTTGGCCACGAGGTCACGGAAGCTGTGCAGGTCAAGCTCGCCGGTATTGACCTGAATCAGGTAGCCGGACGGATGGGTACGCAGGCGCTGGCCGTCAGGCAGCAGCTTGCGTATTCCGTAGACGCAGCTCCGTAACGAGACTTCTGGACTCAGCGGCGGGCTATCCGCCCACAAGGCGCTCACCAGGGCGGCAATGGAGCACGGCTGCCCGGCGTTGAGCAGTAGCAAGGCGAGCGTCGAGCGATGCAGCCGTCGACTGACTGGCACAGATTTTTCGTCGTCGTTCTCGATCTCTAACGGACCGAGAATCTTGAACCGCATCGGGTCTCCAGCACACGCGCTCATAAAAATGCGAAGGGCTCATCGTAACCACACAATCGCGGTGCGCGACCCAGGAATCGGCTCAATCCGAGTAGGCGTTTCGCGCCGGCTTCGCGTGACGTGCCGCCTTCGTACCGAGCAGTTGCCGATCTACCTGCGGGTTCATGCCAGGATCACCGGTCGATCACGGTGCCGGCCCTAGAGTCCCCGAACGCGGGGCGAAAGGGGGACGAAGGCTCAGGGAGACCGAATGCGCGAACACAGATCTCCAGCCGGCCGTTGGCTGGCCACGGGGGTTCTAACCTGCGGGCTGGTCGCTTCCTTGGCTGCCTGCGGAAACAGCCAGGCACAGGTCACGTTGCCGAAGAAGGCGCCAAGCGCCCGGCTGGCCCGGGTGGCGCCGGCTCCGCCGTCAATGCGCCAGCTCGTGATCACCGCCTATGAAGGCTACTGGCAGGCAACCAACCAGGCGATCAACTCGGCAAGTCCGGCGGCGGCTAGGTCGTTACTGACCAGCTACGTCCCCGCCAGCGCGGTCTCCGGCCTGGTCACCGGCATGAAGGTGCTCTGGCAGCGAGGCGAACAAGCGTTCGGCGCGCCGGTCTTCCACATCGTGAGCGTGAAGATGACCGGAAGCAAGACCGCAGCGGTGCATGACTGCATCGACCTCAGTCACACCGGTTTCCAGAACCGCAAGACCGGCCAGATCATCGGCGGCCTTGGCCAATCCCACGACTACCTGATCACCACGCTTGCTCTTGAGCATGGCCGGTGGCTGGTCACAGGAGCGATTCCGGTGGTGCAGTCATGCGCGTACTAGCACGCGTCCTCGCGGTCGCCGCGATCATCCTGGCCCTCGGCCAGTTCCCCGCGCACGCGGTGCCAGCCGGGCGGGCTGAGCCAGCGGCGTCCTCGTCGGGCGGCGGGTGTTACCCGATCGACTTCACCTGGATCTGCATCGACCAGGGCGGATCTCCCGGTAGCCCGGGCTCCGGCGGTTCGGCCAAGTACACCTGCACCTACACCAAGGCCAGCCCGGCCGTGCTGCAGCGGACCGGCACCGGACCGCCGCAACCTGGCTACCAATGGGACATCATGACTTGCCCTGGATCGGCTCAGGGTTCGCTCGGCGGCCAGCTTGTCCAGGTCAGCATCGCGACCGGTGCGCCCGCGATCAGCCCGGTCGACCTGCTGAAGATCGCCATCGGCGAGCTGTCCGTGCCGACGCTCGCCGCGCAGACGGCGCCGCCGATCGGCAAGAACGGTCTCGTCGGCTTGCCTGAGTGGTTCTGGGTGCCACGTGGCCAGTGGCGGAAGGTCAGTGTCACGGTAACCGCCGGTCCGGTGTGGGCCGACGCGGTCGCCAGCCCGACGACGATGACGTACGCCCCGGGCGGCGGACTCTCCTCGGTGTCCTGCCGCGGGCCAGGCGCGGAATTCAGTCACAGCCGGTCAGGGTCGCAGCGAACCAGTTGCTCGTTCCGCTACGACCAGCCTTCCATCGGGCAGCCGGGTAACGCGTACCAGGCGGCTCTGGTCGTCACCTGGACGATTAGCTGGACGGGATCTGGTGGCGCGGGCGGCACGATCAGCACCGGCTACACCACGGGCACGGCATTCGGAGTCCGGATCGCTCAAGCGGAGGCAGTGGTGAGCACGCCATGAGAAGCGGCGGACCGGTGACGGGGACGGCGTACCACCCCGAGATAGAGCCGGAATACAACGGGTCACGGAATCGGGCGTTTACCGCCGGCCAGCTTGCCAAGCTGCCCAGACGCCGTCGGCCAGGCATGATCGCGCTGGCCGTAGCGCTCGTCGGCCTCGGCGTGCTGGCGAGCGTGGCCGTGTACGGTGCCACCAACCTGCGGGTTCCGGTGATCGTCCTCGTGGCGAACGTGCCGGTCGGCACCGCGATCACAGCGAGCGATCTCGGCACCGCGAATGTCTCGGTTGGCCCGGGTGTGCAGGTCATTCCGGCCAGGCAGATGTCACAAGTGGTCGGCCAGGTCGCGGGTACCTCGCTGCATGCCGGCATGCTGCTGACCGCGTCGGAGCTCGCGACACAGCGCCCGCCGGCGCCGGGCGAGGTGCTGATTCCGCTGCCGATCAAGCCGTCGTTCATCCCGGCGAGCGGCATCGGCACCGGCGATCGCGTGCTGATCGAGGCGACGCCCGGGGCGCAGGGTCAGTCAGGCTCGTCGAGCGGGGCGGCCGCGCTCTCAGCGCCGGTGACCGGCGTCGTCGAGGCGGTCAACCTGGTGGCGGACTCGGACGGCTTCGACGTGGTCGACGTGCTCGTGGCGCGGGCCAGCGGCGACGCCGTGGCCGCGCAGGCATCGACCGGGCAGTTCGCCTTGATCGTCACCAAGCGAGCGCCCTGATGACGATGTTGGCGCTGATCTCTCCCGGCGGCTCGCCCGGAGTTACCACCACGGCGCTAGCGCTGGCGCTGACCTGGCCCAAGCCGGTGGTGGTCGCCGAGTGTGACCCTAGCTGCGGAGACATCTTGGCCGGGCTGTTCGCCGGGCATCTGCAGGCGCCGAGGGGCCTGCTCGGCATCGCGTTCGAAGCCGGCCGGGGACCGGCCGCCATCGCCGCCGAACTCAGCTCCCAGCTTGTGCCGCTCGATGACACCGGCAGCCGTAAGTTTCTCGCCGGGATCAGCGATCCTCGCCAGGCGCTCGGCCTGTCCCCGGTCTGGCCAGGCATCGCGATCGCCCTCGCCAGCCTGGAGGCCGACGTCATCGCCGATTGCGGCCGGTTCGACGCCGGGGCCACCCAGCCGCTGAGCGTGCTCGCCGAGGCGCACGGGGTGCTCATGGTGATGCGCCCGACGCTGCGCCAGGTGTCCGCCGCCAGGCCGAGGATCGACATGGTGGCGCAGGTGCTTGGCGGCCGGGACAAGCTCGGCTTGCTGCTGATCGGCGAGGCGGGCCTGCGGCCAGTGGACATCAGTCGGACCTTGGACCTGCGGGTCGTGGCGTCATTGCCCGATGACGCCAGCACCGCCAAGGTGCTGTCCGACGGCGATGGCCGCCGAACGCGCCTTGACCGCACATCCTTGATGCGAGCCGCCAGAACCGCCGGCCGCGCCGTCACCCAGTTCGGCCGCCCGCCCCTAATACCCGACTTCCCCGATGACGTGCTAGGCCCCGCAGAGTTTTCCACGGTCGGTCCCGACCCGTCGGGGCGCGGTGCCGCCTGGACTGAGGAGCGAGGGAGCGCAGCGACCGAGCGAGGAGGGAAGGCGGCGCCCAAAAGCGCCCCGACAATTGGGGGGCTCCGGGGGGTGTCCCCCCGGGCAGATACAGCGCCCCGGGCAGACACCGCGCCCAGGGCTGACGCCGGGGGATACGCGTGAGCGGGTTGCCTTGGCCGCCAGGGTCGGCTAACCGGCCGGAGTCGCAGAACGGTCACCGGTCGTATCCCGTGCCTGCGCCGGTCGACTTGAGCGTGCCGTACCCGCCGCCGCCCATTCCAGTCGGCGGCGAAAACGGCCACGGTCGGCACGCGGCCCTTCCGCCCGAGATGCCGCCGCCGAACCCGCCGGTGCGGCCGCTCGGGCAGCCTGACCTCGGAGACAGTGACCTTGCCCGGCGGCCCGAGCCAGCAGCGCTGAGCGACACCAGGCTGCTCGCCGGAATCCCTGAGATCCTGGCGACGATCGCCGACATGTTGCCCGACCGTGCGGAGCGATCCGAGGTCATGCCGCTGATCAGGGACGCGGTCAGAGGGTGGATTCAGCATCAGGTGCGGCTCGGGATGTCGGTCCCCAACCCGGCTGACCTCGAAGCGCTGGCCGCTGCGGTCTACGACCACCGCTACGGCCTCGGTCCGCTCGCTGCCTTCCTTCGCGATCCCGAGGTCGAGAACGTCGACATCAACGGGTACGACCGGGTGTGGGTTACTTATGCCACCGGCGAGCGGGTAGCTGCCCCGCCGATCGCCTCCAGCGACGAGGCACTGGCCAGCATGATCCGCAGCTGGGCCACCAGGGGCGGGCAGACCGCCCGTGACTTCTCCGCGGCGTCGCCGCTGGTGAACGTGGCCCTCGAAGGCGGCGCCCGGCTGACCGCGACGATGTCGGTGACGCCGCGGCCGTGCCTGTCGTTGCGCAGGCACGGCCAGCTTGAGGTGACGCTGCCCGGGCTGATCAAACTCGGCACGCTCGACCAGGTCACCGCGGCGTTCCTAGCCGCGGCGGTCAAGGGCCGGTGCAACATCATCGTCACCGGCGGCGTCAACGCGGGCAAGACGACGCTGCTGCGCGCCCTGGCCAGCGAGATCGGGCCCAGCGAGCGGATCGCGACGCTGGAGAGCGAGTACGAGCTTTACCTGCACGAGCGAGAGCAGCACCCAGACGTGATCGCCTTCGAAGCGCGCGAGGCCAACTCCGAGGGCGCGGGTTCGGTTTCGCTCCACGACCTGATCGCGCACGCACTGCGGCACAACCCGCAGCGGATTATCGTCGGCGAGGTCAGGCGCGCCGAGATCATGCCGATGCTCGAAGCGATGAACTCGGGCCAGGAAGGCTCGATGTGCACGATGCACGCGAACTCGCCTACCGAGGTGTTTGACCGGATCTTGATTCTTGGCTTGCGCGGGGGCCTCGCGCTAGCCGAGCGCGCCATCCACGTGCTCGTCGGAATGGCGGTCGACCTGATCGTGCAGGTGCGGAAGCGCTTTGACGGACAACGGACCGTTCGCTACGTTTCCGAGATTCTTGAGGTGATGCCGCCGGGCGACACCGAGCGCCCGACCGTCAACCGCTTGTTCCTGCCATCCGGACCCGGCGGGCGCGCAATCTCCGCGCACACGCCGTCGCCATCGATGCTGAATCGGCTTGAAGCAGCCGGGTTCAACTCGCACCTGCTCGACCTGCACAGATCGCAGTCTCAGGGGCCTACTGGGGGTCGTCCCGGGTCAGCGCCGCGAGGGGGTCCTGGGGGTCGCCCCGGGATAGATGGCCAAGCTGGCGGGTGGCGATGAACCGATGATCTTGCTAGCCGCATTGGCAGGCGGTCTTGCCGTCCTCGGTGTCGTCCTGCTCGTGGCCGAACTCACCCGCCGCGCTCCGGCTCCCGGCACGCCGCCTCGCCCGGCGATAATTCGCGCCGGATTCGCCGACGCCACGGGCAGGAAGATCCTGATCGGCCTCGTCGTCGGACTCGCGATGCTCGTTGTTACCCGCTGGCCGGTGGCCGCGATCGCCGCTGCTTTTGGCGCGGCCTTGCTGCCTGCCCTGATGTCGACGCGGTCCGTGCGTCAGCGCACGGCCAGGCTAGAAGGCTTGGAGCAGTGGACCAGAAGGCTCTCCGACATGCTCACGGCGAGCCGCGGTCTTGAGGACGCGTTAGAAGTCAGCGCGCGCACCGCCCCGGCCGCCATCGCTCCGCAGGTCACCGCCCTGGCCAGGCGACTGTCCGCTCGGGTTGGTATCCAGGAGGCGCTCCGCATCTTCGCCAACGAGATCGATGACCCAGCCGGTGACCGGATCGTGGCCGCCTTGCTGATCGCCACCAGCCAGCGCGGGGGCGGGGTGCAAGGGGTGCTCAGCACGCTGGCCGAACTGCTGGCGCGTGACGTAGCCGCTCGCCGCGAAATCGACGCCAGCCGGGCCGAGCACCGAACAACGTTGCGCTGGATCGTCGTGTTCATTTGCGGGTTCACCCTTTTCGCCATCTTCAACCGGTCGTACTCGGCGCCGTACGGGACCCTCGTCGGCGAAGTGGTGCTGGCGATCGTCGCGATTCTCTACGCGGTCGCGCTGGCGTGGCTGCACAAGCTGGGCCAGATACCGATGCCGGGCCGGTTCCTCGACCAGGCACCAGTCGGGATCGACGAGATCGAGCCGAGCCCGCTGCGATCCGGAGGTGTCCGGTGAACCTGCTTGTGGTGCTGTCCGGCACGCTGGTCGGACTCGGCATCTTCGTCGCCGTCAGCCATCTTTTGCCATCAAAGCCAAGTCTCGACGCGGCGCTGGCCAGAATCCACGGCACCGCTGGGGATGAGTCGGGCGATCTGTCGATCAGGTCGCTTAGCCGGCGTCTAACCACGCAGCCGTGGCTGCCGGTGCCCACCACCGACCTGGCTTTACTCGGCCAGGACACCGAGCAATGGATGACCAGCAAAGTCCTCTGCGGGCTGCTCGGCCTGTGCGTGATCCCGGCGATGGGACTCCTGCTGGTGGCGGCCGGCCAGCACGTGTCGCTGACTGTGCCCGCGATTGCGTCGCTGGCGCTAGGGGTGGGGTTGTTCTTCGCGCCTGACCTGGTGGTCCGGGTGAACGCGGCGGAGAAGCGACTCGACTTCCGCTACGCGCTGACCAGCTATCTCGATCTTGTGGCGCTGGAACGTGGCGCGGGCGCCGCGCCGACCCAGGCGCTTGAGGCCGCGGCTCACGTCGGCGGTGGCTGGGCCTTCGCCAGGATCGCGGGCGCGCTGGCGGCGGCGCGGAACGCGGGCAGGCCGCCGTGGGACGGGCTGGGCGACCTTGCCGTGCAGACCGGCGTGCCCGAACTGACCGACCTCGCCGAAATCGCTGAGGTCGCCGGGCATGAGGGCGCGAGCATCATGCAGACCCTGGCCGCCAGGGCCGAGTCGATGCGGGTTGAGGCACTGGCCGACACGAAGGCCAAGGCGGGTTCGCGGAGCACGACGATGGTCGTCCCGATCGCACTGCTTGGAGCGGGCTTTCTGCTGCTACTTATCTTTCCAATTGTCGACCGGACGTTCGGATAACCCACCGGATCAGAAGGAGAAGAGGAATGAAAACGATGTACCTGGCGGTCGACTACCTAGGCATGCGGGCACGCAGGCTGGGGCGAGCTATTTTCCGCAACGATGCCGGCGCGCTCACGCTTGAGTGGATTGTGATCGCAGTCGGCTTGGTGGCCGCCGCCGGCGTCGGCGTTGTGTTGCTTACTAAAGCCATCCGAGGCGAAGCTAAGAAGCTGCCATAAACGGGCGATCGCCGAAACGGTGGCTTGCCTGCCGGCTTCGGTCAATGATGGGCCGGGACCGCGGCGCGATCACGTTGAGCTATGTGATCGTGTTTCCGGCTTTCTTGCTGGGAATCATGGCCGTCGCCCAGGCGTCGGTGTGGTACCTGGCGCGGGAGACGGCGCTGGCGGCGGCTCAGCACGGCGCCGACGTGGCGAGAACCTCCAAGCCGCCGCCCGGCGCGGGCGCGGCGGCAGCGGCCGGCTTCGCGAAGTCGGCGGCACCGGGCTTCCTGACCCATGTGTCGGCCACGTCGCGCGGCAGCACCGCGACCACCGTTCGGATCACGGTGTCCGGACGGGCGCCGAGGCTGGTGCCCTGGACGATCATCAAGATCACCGAGGTGGTGACCGCGCCGGTCGAGCGGTTCGTGGCTCTCGGCGACCCGTCCCCCTCGGCTGGCGTCAACGCCGTCGCCTCCTGGCCGTGGCTGGAGCGCAAATGACCCCGGTCGCGCGCGCTGGGAGGGTTTGGCGAAACGACTCGTTAGCTCCGAGATCGGCACCCCAAGCTGCCCCGCCCAAGTCCGGAGGGGCTGCCCCGGCCACGTCCGGGTGGCCTGCCCCGGCCCCGTCCGGAGGGGCTGCCCCGGCCACGTCCGCGGCTAGGTCTCCGCGATCATGGTTCACCTCAAGATCACGGAACGCCGCCGTCATGGGGCGCGGTCAGGATTCCGTGATCACCCGCCCGACCATGATCGCGGAAAGCCGCAGCCTTGTGCGCGCCCGCGTCTCGCCAAACCCTCCCAGGCGAGTCACCGTTCGCCTGTCCCAATCCCGAAACCCGATAACCCGAAACCCGGCAATCCGGAATCGGATAACCCGAAATCGGATAATCGCATGTCGGATAATCGGATTTCGGGATGATCGTGGCGTCGCCGCGCTTGAGCTCTTGGTGATCGCCCCGGTCATTTTGATGCTGATCTGCCTGGTCATCGCCGCCGGGCGGGCGTCGATCGCGCAAGGTGCGGTCGACGCGGCCGCCCGCGCCGCCGCCAGGCAGGCTTCGATCGCGCCGACGATGGGTGCCGCGCAGCAAGCCGCCTACGCTGGGGCGGCGGCGGCATTGCGTGCTGACGGACTCGATTGCCAGCCGAAGGTCACGCTACCCGGCCTCGGCCAGGCGTTCGGGACCCAGCCCGGGCAGCAGGCACAAGTCCACGCCCGGGTGGTCTGCGACGTACGGATGTCAGGTCTGACGCTGGTGCCTGGCCTGCCTGGCTCGATCGGGCTGAGAGCGTCGTTCACCTCCCCACTCGACCCGTTCCGGTCGCGCGATCTTGGAAATGGCTGACGGTGAGCCTGCTGTCACGGTGTTGTCACACCCCGAATCACACACTCGGTGCCACAAAAGGCTTTGACCCGACACACTTTGTTGAGAGGAGCCGGATGCGACGAGATCCGCGCGACTCCCGCGACCGCGGCTCGCTCACCTTGATGCTCATCGTGCTCATGGTGGCGCTGCTCGCGCTGGCTGGGCTCGTCATCGACGGTGGTAGAAAGCTTGACGCCACGGAGAAGGCATACGCGATCGCGCAAGAAGCCGCCCGGGCCGGCGCCGGCCAGGTGAATACCTCGGCCGCCTACCGCTCTGGCACGTTCAAGGTGGCCGTACCGCAGGCGCTCGCCGCCGCGCGCGCCTACCTGACAAGCGCCGGTTACCGAGGATCGGTCACAGCATCAGGGAACAGGATCAGGGTCACCGTTAGCGTGACCGAACCAACCGCGGTGCTTTCGTTGATCGGCATCAAGACGTTTAAGTCGACTGGCAGGGCGGTCGCTTCATTGGTCACCGGAGTGACGGGACCGGGCTCATGATGGTCGGTCGGCTCAGGAATTTCACCCGCGGACTGCTCGCGCTGGTCACGCTCGTCGCGATGACGGTCGGCTTGCCGATCGCGCTCTATGAGTTCGGCGGCTCACCGATTCCGTCGCGAATCCCGTCTGTGCACCAGATTACCTTCGCGCTATTGCACCAGGACAACGGCAGCCTATTCATCGCCGCGGTTCGGGACGTGTCCTGGATCGCCTGGCTCGCGTTCGCGATCGCTGTCCTGGCGGAGGCTCAGGCGGCGATCCGCGGCCGACGGGCACCGAGGCTGCACCTGTCCGTGCTGCAGGGCATGGCAGGTCGGCTCGTCGCCCTAGCCGCGCTGACTTTTGCCACTCCCGCGGCGGTGACGCTCGCGTCGTCCTCGGCGATGGCCGCGACGGTCCAGACGGTCGCGCCCGCGGCGAAGCCTGGCCTGGTGACGCACGCCTCGACGGCCGCCGAGAGAGCCGCGCCCAAGCGCGCCGTCGTCGTGCGTCCCGGCGACTGCCTGTGGACGATCGCCGAGCACTATCTGGGCGACGGCGATCGGTACACCGAAATCGTCAACCTGAACATCGGCCACGAGATGCCGGGCGGACGGGTGTTCGGTGACCCGTCGATCATCCTGCCTGGCTGGCATCTGCTGCTACCGGGGGTAGCACCGGGCGGCGCAGGCCAGCACAGTGGTTCGGGCCAGCACAGTGGTTCGGGCCAGCACAGTGGTTCGGGCCAGCACAGTGGTTCGGGCCGGCACAGCCACTCGTCGGGTGGTACCCACGACGGCGCCGCACACCACGATGGTCACTCCTCGGCGCATCCTCGGTTCAGCAAGAGTCACCATGCCGCCGGCTCGGCCAGCCCCGCGGACGCGGGCGGAGCGCAGGGAGCGGGTGGCGGCGCGGGAGGTACCCAAGCGGCCGCGTCCGGCGCGCGGCCGGGTACCAGCGCGATCGAACAGCACGATCAAGTCGCCGAGGCCGCGCTGTTTACACTGGGTATGCTCGCCGGAGCGGCGTTGGCCAGCATCGACCGGCTGCGCCACCGGCAGCGGCAATCACGTCGGCCTGGCCGCCGGATCGCCCTGCCAGCCGACCCGGAGAGCCGTCGCATCGAGCAGAAACTGCGGGCGGCCGCCGCCCGTTGGCCGGATGACAGGGTCGAGGACGACGAAGACGAGTGGGCGGAGCCCCCCGCGCAGGCGCACCGGCCAGTCTGGCCGGAGCGCCCGTCGGTAGACGTTCGCGGCCCAGCGGGCAACACGCTGCCGCCAGTGGGCTACCAACCGCCAGAGGACTACTACGAGTCATCAGAACATTCGAATGGCTATGCCGTCGCGGGCGACTATGACGGCGGTGAGCTTGATGACTACGACCTTCCGGGGGGTAATGAGCGGCCAGGTGGCTACGACCGGCTGGGGGGGCCAAATTGGCCGGGCGACGATGAGCCGCCTGACGGCCCCGGCGGGGCGCGGGACTACGACGGTGAGCGCGCCTACGACCGGTCGGGCGGCTATGACGAGTCGGCCGGTTACGACCGGTCGGGCGGCTATGACGAGTCGGCTGGTTACGACCGGCCGCGCGACCAGATGCGCTCGGGTGGCTACGACTTTGGCCGCACTTACGATCGGTCCGGTGGCTACGAGGAACTGGGCGGCTACGACCAGGTGCGTGACTACGACCCGGCCGAGCAGTTCGGCGAGGCTGGCCGATCACCGGTCGGCGCGGCGGTGGCTGCGAGCCAGGGCGGGGACCCCGGCTCCGGCGAGGAGGTCCGCGCCCGCGGGATTCCCGAGTCCTTGCGCGACGCGCTCCGGGACCTGAGCGAAGGCATCGCGGTCGGCGGTGAACCGCTGCCACCGATCGTGGGGATCCACCTGACCCCGGATACGCTGGACGTGCTGCTGTCCGCGCCGGCCGCCACACCGCCGCCCGCGCCTTTCGTGATCGCGCCGGCGCGACAGGCGATGTGCTGGACGGTCAAGCTCGGCGGCGCTCAGCCCGGTGCCGACGCGATGCCGCCGGCGCCGGGCGAGGTTGGCGACCTGCTGCCGGGTCTGTTCACCGCCGGTGCCACCGGGGCCGGCGGCTACCTGCTGCTTGACCTTGAGGCGATGCGGGTCACCTGTTGCGAGGGTCCGGACGATCTGGTCGACAGAATGCTCGTCACGGCGGCGACCGAGCTTGCCGCCAGTCACTGGAGCGGCTGGTACGAGCTGGTGCTCGTCGGCTGCGACGAGCTTGACGTGCTTGGTCGAGCGGAGTTGTGTAGGGACCTGGACGAGGCGATCGATCTGCTCGACGCAAGGGCGGACGTGATCGCAAGGCGGATGGATGACAACGGTCCGCCCGATGTCAGGACCCGTCGTCTGGTCGACCCGGACGACGAGGACTGGGGCCTGACATTGCTGGTAAGTCGGCTTCGGCCGACGCCGAGCCAAATGGCCCGGTTGCTTGAGTTCGCCGATGGTCCCGGCGGAATCGCGGTGCTTATGGCAGGTGACATCCAGACCCAGGACGGCAAATTGGCGCCCGCCGTATTCCAGCTAGAGGCCGATCCAGATCGCCGCGACGAGATCGCCGCCACGATAACGCTCGCCTATCTTGGCCCGAACCATCAGATCAAGGTGTGGCCGCAGACGCTGACGGTGCCCGAGTACGAGGCGCTGGCTGGCGTGTTCGCGACAGCCGCGGACACTGCCGACGTGGCAGTCGGCGATGAGCCGTACAACGACTTCGGCGCGCCGCCGTGGATTCGGCTGGCGGCCGCCCCGATCGCGCCGCTTGGGTACGAGGCAGACGCGTTCGCCCGGCCAGTCAGCGAGCCCGCGCCGGGCGGGCCGGTCCCGGACGGCGCTTTCGGCGATCCGTCGCCGGAGATGATGCAGTCGATCGGCTGGGAGGCCCAGCTACGGCCTGGCGACCAGCCCGACGGCCTGCCCGGCGACCGGCCCGACGGCCTGCCCGGCAACCGGCCCGACGGTCGGCCGGCGGACGAGCCGCGACCGCAGGGGGGTCGCCCAAGGCATGCGGCACCCAGCCTTCAGGTCAAGGTGCTGGGACCGGTCGAGATCACCGGTGCGGCTGAGCAACTACTGCCAAAGCAGGCCGAACTTCTGCTGGCGCTGGCTCTGCACGCACCAGTCGGGGTGTCCAACTCCGGCTTGTGCTCCTTGCTCGGCCCGGACGCCGACCATCCCCGGCCGGCCGACTCCGTGCGTCAACTCATCACGAGGACCCGCAAGCGCCTTGGCCAGGCGAGGGACGGTCAGGAGTACATCATTCACCTGGGTAGCGGCATCTACGTACCGCACGGAGACTTGAGCTTGGACTGGGCCATGTTCAGCGCCCTGGCCAGGCGCGGCCGCGCCGATCGCCGGCCGGAGGATTTGCGCGCGGCCATGGCCCTCGTCAGAGGCGAGCCGTTCGCCGACTGCTACCACTGGTGGATCGACATAGGCCTAGTCGAGACGATCAGAGCGGAGATCATCGATACCGCCGAACTGCTCGCCCAGCTAGAGCTAGCCACCGGAGACCCGCGCTCCGCCGCGCGCGCGGCCCGGGCCGGACTGTCCGCCGAGACGGCGGCCGAGCAACTCTGGCGCATGCTAATGCGGGCCGAGTACGAAGCGGGCAATCCGGATGGCGTCACCGCGGCGTGGACCGGCTGCCTAGACGCGATCGCTGAGATCGCGCCCGGAGGCGAACCCCACCCGGACACCGAGCAGCTTTTCCACCAGCTAACCCGGGGTGCCCCGATCGGCACGCACCGCTAGGCTCCCACCCGCACGAATCGGACGTGAGCCGCGCACCGCAGTTTGGGGCCCACGCTGCTGCTGGTCGGGTGCGGCCGCGGACATCGTGGGCCCCAAGCTGTCGCTATGGCAGCGTCGTGGGCCCCTAGCTGCGGGGGCGGAGGCGTTAAGGGCGCTCGCTGTCGCCGGCCTGGCTGGTGCGGGGACCTCAGTTGGTGCCGGACCTCAGTTGGTGCGGGAGGTTATTTTGCGTCGGCGTAGCAGTCTACGACGGCCATGTTGAGGGGGAAGACCACTCGGGTTGGGCCGAAGACTTGGCGGACGGCGTCGTTCGCGGCCTGGGTAGCCGCGGCCACGACGGCGTCGGCCAGGTCGGCGGGGCAGTGCACGATCACCTCGTCGTGCTGGAAGAACACCAGTTCCGGCCGGCCGCGCTTGAACAGTCCGTCGGCTGGCTCGGGGAGTACGCCGGGCGGCTCAGAGAGTCCGCCGGGCGGCTCCGGCAGTCCGCCGGGCGGCTCCGGCAGTACGCCGGGCGGCTCCGGCAGTCCGCCGGGCGGCTCCGGGAGTCCGGCGATCGGCGCTGGGTCTTGGGGCGGGAGTTGGGCGGACGATTCTTTCGGGCTGGAGATCTTCGATAGGCCGGCCCGGAGGTTGGCCAGCATCACCAGGGCCCAGTCGGCCGCGCTTGCTTGGACGACGAAGTTCCTGGTGAACCGGCCGCGTGCTCGGGAGGCTGAGCCTGCGCTGGGGTCTCGTTCGGCGTCGGGGTCGGCCGCCTCTTCGGTGAGGGCGCGCCAGTGGGCCGACGGTGGCGGGCAGGTGCGGCCGAGCACGGACTTGACGATCCGGCCTTCCTCACCGGCCCGTGCGGCCGCTTCGACATAGCCCGCCGCCGCGGGGAACCGCTGCCGCAGCACCACCAGCAACTGGCCAGCCTCGCCACCGGCTCCGCCGTACATGGCGGAGAGGAGGGCGATTTTGGCTTTGGCGCGTTCTCCGCCGAAGACGCCGGCTAGCTCGGCGTACAGGTCGCCGGACGCGGCCGCGGCGGCGAACGCCCGGTCTCCGGCGAGCGCCGCGAGCACGCGCGGCTCGAGTTGGGCGGCGTCGGCGACGACGAGCACCCAGCCGGGGTCGGCAATTACCGCGCGGCGCAACATGCGGGGGATCTGCAGCGCGCCGCCGCCGCGCGATGCCCAGCGGCCGGACACCACGCCGCCGACTACGTACTCGGGCCTGAACCGGCCGTCAGTGACCCACGTATCGAGCCACGACCAGCCGAACGCGGAATGCAGCCTGGACAACTCCTTGTACTCCAGCAGCGCGGGCACGGCGGGATGATCGGCGCCGCGCAGTACGGCCAGCCTGGTGGAGGGCAGCCTGACCCCGTCGGCGGCGAGCGCGCGGAGCACTTGGGCGGGCGAATCCGGGTTGACCGGCCGCTGCGCGCCGAACGCGGCGGCGATCTCGGCGGCCAGTTCGGCGAGCTTCGCGGGACGCGCTGGCTGAATCGCGCTGGCCCGGCTCGTCAGGCTCGCGGCGGGACGCTTGCCAAGCAGGTCGGTGAGCAGCGCGTCGTGTACGTCCGCCCGCCAGGGCAGCCCCGCCATCGTCATCTCGGCGGCCGCCAGGGCGCCGGCCGATTCAGCCGCTACGAGCATCGCGAATTTGGCTGGATGCTCGTCAGCCGCGATCTTGATCAACTGGTCGGCGTGCAGGTCGATTACGGCGTCGAGCGTCTCGCGTGGATGGGGTTGGATCTCGCCGGCCTCGGCGGCCGCCTCGACTGGGTCGAACAGGGCCTGCTGAGCCGCCTCGCAGTCAGCCTGCAGGTGGCGACGGGCGTCGGCGGCACGCAGCAGTTCTCGCGCGGAGTCGATTCGGGCTGGGTCGGCGCGCGGGTGGTCGGCTTGAGCTGGCTCGATTCGGGCTGGTTCGGCTCGGGCCGGGTTGCCTCGGGTCACGTCGGCTTGCGCGGCGAGATCCCTGGCGGCCAACAGGGAGTCGGCGAGCGCCAGGTCGTGGCAGCGCGCGACTCGGACTCGGGCGCGCAACAGGGCCGGATAAACGCCCGCCGCCGACCACCACACCCACCGAGGCTGGCTCGCCGTCTCGAAGCTCAGGATGGCCGCCGCCAGATCGGGTACCTCGGCCGGATCGGCAACGCGGCCGCCATCCTCATCGAGTTCGCAAAGCAACCCGGACTGGCCATGTCCCGGCACCACAGCAACCCGCACCATCCGATTGTCGCGCACGGTACAGACAGTTCCCGCCAGAGCCGTGATCTTGGAAGATCCTCTGAGCGAGCCTCCGCTATCCGGAGGCTCAATGTTCCAAGATCACGAGGTTCTCCGAAGAACCGCCGGGCGTTCGGTATCCTGTCACAGCTTGTGGGGAGGCGCGGATGAAGCGCACACGACGGTCCGGCCTCGTCCTCGCCGTGGCCTGGGCACTCAGCGCGGCCTCCGTGCTCGGCGGTCCCGCGACAGCGAGCCATGCTGGGGGCGACCCAGACCCGCAGCCCGAGTTCAAGCCGATCACCTTCGGATTGGCGACGAGCGCCGGTTCGGCGGCGATCGAACCGAACGGCAGTCTGGTTGTCGCCTACGATATCGACAGCGGGAACGGCAACGGGAAGACCGTCGTCTGCCTGCTCAGTCGCGGCGCGGGCAAGTGCTCGCAAAGGACCGTGCTCAACCCGCTCAGCGGCGATCAGACATTCGGCACGCCTGAGGTCTTCGTCACCTCGGCCAATCACGTGATCGTGTTGCAGGAAACCTGCTGCGATAGCTTGTCCGACTCCAGCGGCGACGACTTGGTCTATGCGTCCGTTGACGGCGGTAAGACGTTCGCCCCGCCGGTCCGGGTAGGGACCACTGGCGTCGACTCGGCCGCCATGGTCGGCAACGACCTGGTCTTCATCGGCGGCGACGACGGGGCCGGCGCGCAAGTGCAGAGCATCCGGGTAGGGTCGAGCGTCACGAGCGCGGGGTCCGTCGTGACAACGCAGCCCAAAGAAGCGTTCGACGTCGGCATCACCGACTACCACGGCGGCGTGATCGTGGCCTCGGACAGTACAGGCGGGGGAGGCGGTCCGAGCGGCTCACCCAACACCACGTACGTCGAGTACGCGAACTCGGCCACCCGCCCGTTTACCAGCGCGAGTTCGTTCACGACCGTCGGCACCTTCGCCGGGGAACAGTTGCTCGGGGTGTCCGGCCGCGCGTTGCTCACCGTTCAGACGACCGGCGGCCATTGGGTGAGGCTGAGGTTGTTCAACGGCAGTCAGTACGGCGCGCCGGCCAATGTGCCGGGGACGTTCGGCGGCGGGCCTGAGTGGTTCGTCACCGACAAGGATCCCAGTGGCACGGTCCACGTTTTCAGCGATCGCGTGCACGCCGCCCAGCCCTACCAGTTGCTTGAGTACACGACGTCGAACGGATCGCGCTGGGCCGGTCCTGTTGACCTGGGCGATACGAAGCTGCTGACCAGCGATGTGTTCGCCGCCACCCTCGACTCGCGCGGCAGCGGACTCGTTGTCGGTACCGAACCCGCCGTCGGGTACCCAGTCCTCGCCGCGCAGTCGGTCACCTTCAACCTCACGCCGTCACGCATCAGAAAAGGCAAGTTGACGACTGGAGCGGGCAAGGCCAGCCCCGGCGCGGCTGGGCGCCTCATTACCTTGCAAGTGCGGGGTCGGGCAGGCCGGTGGTTCACCGCGGCGACGACTCATGAGAACAGCGACGGGTCGTTCAGCGTCACGATCAAGGGAAAGTCTCTAGGCACGTTCAGATACCGCGTCGTCGCCGCTGATCTCGCTGGCTATCTCCAGTTCGGGTATTCGGGCGCCAGGCAACTGCGGGTGACTAGCTGACGGGCCGAAAGGCCGAAGAGCGCGATATGCGATGATCGCCAGCATGGCCGATGACCGTACTACAGCGGGGGGTTCCGCGGGGTCCCCCCGGGTCAGCACAGCTAGGCCGAGCCTGCTCGCCGTCAGCGACTTGCATGTGGGCTTCGCTGAGAACCGGCCGCTGATAGACGGCCTCAGGCCGCGCACATCCTCGGACTGGCTGATCGTGGCGGGCGACGTCGGCGAACTCGTTGCCGACATTGAGTGGGCGCTGCGCCTGCTCAGCGAGCGATTCGCGAAGGTCATCTGGGTTCCTGGCAACCACGAGTTGTGGACGCACAGCAGGGACACGATCGCACTGCGCGGCACCGAGCGCTATCAGTACCTGCTGGCGATGTGCCGGCGGCTGGGAGTGGTCACGCCCGAGGACCCGTATCCGGTATGGGAGGACGACAACGAGGCGGCGGTCATCGCGCCGTTGTTCCTGCTGTACGACTACACGTTCCGTCCCGACGGCGCCGCCACGAAGGGAGAGGGACTGGCCAAGGCCTACTCGACCGGCGTCGTCGCCACCGACGAGATGCTGCTGCATCCAGATCCGTTCCCGAGCATCGACGCCTGGTGCGACGCTCGGCTCACCCAGACCGAACGCAGGCTCGCCGAACTGCCGGCTGGCAGCCGAACTGTCCTGATCAACCACTTCCCGCTGGTCAGGGAACCCACCCGGGTACTGCGATACCCCGAGTTCGCGCAGTGGTGCGGCACCGTGCGCACAGCCGACTGGCCGCGGCGGTTCAACGCGACCGTCGTTGTCTACGGTCACCTCCACATTCCCCGAACGACCTGGTACGACGGGGTGCGGCACGAGGAGGTATCGCTCGGATACCCCCGGGAATGGCAGCGCCGCGACACCCCGCCAGGAGTACCGCGCCAGATCCTCCCCGCGTCAGCCTGACCGGCTAGCGCGCCATCCAGCGAGCAGGTCAGCCTCGCGCTCCCGGCTGATCCCGGTGCCCGGCCTGACCGGCGTCGGCGCGGCGAGTTCAGCCGCGTGCACGTCGGCGGCGCTCTGCCCGACCGGCCGCGGCCTGAGCCCGGCGGCCATGGCGGCAGCCGGATCGGCGGTGTTGATGTCGCTTTCGCTGTCGTCACCCGGCCACAGCGGCAAGCTGATTCCCGTCTCGCCCTCGGCCAGCAGGAAATCCGTGTCCACCCAGACCAGCTCCGTGCCAGGCGGTGCCACTGCGGAGCTGATCTCGGTAAGAAGCTCTCCGAAGCCGAAAGGAGGTCTCGGGCTGACCGCGTGGAAAACGCCGGTCACCGACCGGGCGGCCAGGTCCACGATCCAGGTGGCCATGTCCCGCGCGTCAATCACCTGGATCGGGTCGGCCGGATCGCCCGGCGCCAGCACGGTCCCGCCAGCCGCTATCCGCTCGACCCACCAGGTGAACCGATAGCTCCGGTCATAAGGCCCGATCACATAGGTTGGCCGGACGATTGTGGTGGCCTTGGGACCGTAGAGTTCGGCCGCGATATTTTCGCAAGCGACCTTGAGACCGCCATAAGTCTGGTCGGTGATTTCTTCCGAGGTCGGGTCATCAAGGTCGGCGAGTGGAGCGCTTTCGGTGAACCCGGGAGCGACCGGCGTGCGGTACGCCGAGGTCGACGAGATGTAGATGTGATGTCCGCCTCGTCCGCTCTGCCCGTCTCGTCCGCCGAGTGCGGCCGCGAGTTCGCGAACCTGGCGTGGGAAGTAAGCGCACACGTCGATGGTCGCGTCCCACTCGCCGCCCGCCAGCGCCGATAGGTCCGTGTCGCGGTCCCCTACCAGGTGGGTCGCCTGCGGGAAGAGGTCAGGGCCCGTGCGACCCCGGTTGAACAAGGTGACGTCGTGCCCGGCGGCCAGCGCCGCCTGCGTGATGTGCCTGCCGACGAACGCGGTGCCTCCGATGATCAATATGCGCATGCAGGCATGATGTCAGCCCCGTCAAGGCAGTTCGCCGCCGCCCGGTGGAAGCACGGGTTGCTATGCGCGATGATGGACACCGAGGGAGTAGGAAAGAAGGAGATTTAGGTGAGCGATTCGGCGCTTCACGGCGGGTACGGCGGCGTAACGACCCAGTACGGGACTCGCACGCTGTTCAGCCAGACAATGGGCTTCGTCGCGCTGACGTCCGCTCTCTTCGCGGGCGGCGCCTACGTGGGCCGTGACCTCTCGTACCGCCTCGGCATCGTGTGGTTTATCGCGGCGTTCGCGTGCTTGATCGCGATGAGGTTCACGGTACGACGTTCTCAGCAGGCGACAGTTGGCCTGCTCGTCGGGTTCGGCCTGCTGATCGGGCTGGCCTTGGCGCCAACGCTGGCCTACTACGCCAATACGAACCCGCAAGCGCTGGCGGAATCTGGCGGCGCGACCGCGCTGTTCATCGCCGGTTTCGGCGCCGCTGGCTACGCGACCCGGCGTGATCTGTCGGCGATCGCGCGGATCTGCTTCTTCGCGCTTATCGCGTTGATCATCTTTGGCATCGTGCTCTTCTTCGTGAACATTCCGCACGGCGCGGTGATTTACTCGGTGATCGGCTTGGTAATCTTCGCGGGATTTACCATGTTCGATTTCCAGCGCCTGCGGACGTCGCAGAACATGAGCTCGGCCCCGTTGCTCGCCGCGTCGATCTTCCTTGACGTGCTGAACGTGTTCCTTTTTTTCCTGCGCATCTTCACCAGGCAAGGCAGGTAGCGAGCTAGCGAAGCAGCGCGGAGAGCTCGTCCAGGTCGGCGCGACTGTTCGGCACGGTCATCCCGCGAACGACGCCTTGGGCATCTACGGCGACCGCGAACGGAGTGCCGAGCACGGACAGGGCCTCGCTCACCTCATGATTCTCTTCGATTAGCGCTGGCAGGTCTGGCGGCAGACCGAGAGCGGCGGGCTCACCCTCAGCAGTGACCAAGAGCAGCAGCCCGGCCAGATCGCCGACTCCATCGGTGGCCAGTTGATGCGCGATCAGCTGACACGGCCGGCATCCGGCGCTAAGGAATGCCATAATGACGGACCGTCCGCGCAGATCATCGTTCGTGACCTTGCCCTGCGAGTCTCGCGCCGTGAAGCGCGGCAGCTCGTCGCCCGCCGCGAGTCCGGGCAAGCGCATCGCGCTCCGATGGGTCGATGCCACCGCCAGTTGTTCGGTCACCGCCTCAAGCAACGGCGCGACCTGCCGCAATACGCCCAGCATCAGAACCCCGAGTACCAGCACAGCCACCGCGATGATCACGATGGCGAGAGCCCATCCGACGGGCATCCCTATCTCCCTGAAATCCTCAGCCGCCCGGCTGCCGCGGCAGCCGCCGTCATCGAAACTCGGACAGAAGCCGCTCTACGGGCCACAAGCGTGGTGATCAGCACGATCAGAACGGCGAGGATGGTCGGTGTGACGGCGCCGGCCGGAGCCGTCCATGGATCCGGGCCGAGCGGACCTGGCCAGACCGAGGCTGCGACCGGGCCGTAAGCGGCGACGAGGGCCGCGGCCGCCGCCAGCCCCAAGTCGAGCGCGACGTGGCGCCAGCCGATACGGCTCGGTGTCGACGACCCTGAGCAACCACAGTCGAAGCTGCGCCCTCGAGCGAGATTGACCGCGATCGCGCCGGCGAACGCCGCAAGCAGCAAGCCGAGCAGGATCGCCACGAGCGCGGTGAGAATCCCGGCGGCGAGCAGCGCACCTCCAGCGATCTCAGCAAGCGGTAACACGGCGGCGACGGGAGCCACCAATACAGGCCGCAGCAGCCCGTAGTTCGCCACAGCAGCCCGGAACCCGACCCGATCCCAGAGCTTGACCACACCGGCACGCAGAAAGACACCGGCCACGATCCAGCGGATCATTAGGACGAGCAACGCCGCCATCGCGCCTCCTATTCGATAGGGAGTCGGGCATCACGAACGATCTTGCATGTCCTGAGTAATCGTCCTGATCCTAATCTTTGCGGGGAATGTCGTCATCCACCGGAAGTCGCGAGCGCCCCCCGCGATGACCGCAACCAGCGGAAAGGCCTTCGGGACCAGGAAGAACCTCGGAGCCGTTTACCCGAGCGCCGGTAAGCCAGGACCGCATACCAAGAGCCGACCCGTTGGCCCAGATTGGTATCTGCCCGCATGGGCTGGCCGCCAGGGTCACGCAGTTCTAGCGCGATCGTCGATAGCACGTCGTACAAGGGCGCGAGGCCAATCGTGGGGCTATCCGGTTCATGTAGCAGGGAGAAGTTCTTCGCGTGCGCGTCCGCGTTGCCGACGGCCATGTTGAACGTCGTGCGACGCAACTGGATGGTGGGATACGTCCGTCAGGTGAGTCCTGCCTGTCATATCGCCCGACTGCTAGCACGGGGAGCCCGCCGACGTCGAGCAGTTCAGTTTCTGGCACGTCAAGCCCGGCAAGACCACCGGTAGGCGTAGCGGCGCAGCGCCGGGCAGCGGTTTGATTACTGCATGAAGTCGCTGGCCGTTCGAGTGCTGGGCGAGTTCGGCGTCGACGGCATACACCCGCAGGCGCTTGGCAGCAGGAAGGCGCGGACGGCCTTGCACCTGCTGGCCCTGGGCCAAGGCCAGTGCGTGCGCCCGGACGTGCTGATCGACGCGCTGTGGGGCGACACGCCGCCGTCCAGTCCTGGCGATCAGCTCGCCGTGCTGATGAGCCGGCTGCGTTCGGTGCTCGGACGTGATCGGATCGAGCATCGCGACGCCGGTTACCTGGTGCGCTACGACTGGCTCGACGCCGCCGAACTGGCGGCGGTCACCGACGAGATGGACCGGCGTCGTGGGGCGGGGAACATCGTCGGCGCCGGTTCCGCCGCCAAGGTCGCCCTGTCGCTGGTCGGCTCGGTCGGCCCGGCGGCGGCACCGGGCGAGTGGGCGCGGATGCGAAACAGCGAGCTCGAACGCCTGATCGGGCGCGCTCGGCGAACCGCCGCCGCCGTCTTGGTCGAGGCTGGTGACTGGATGGCGGCGGCCGACGCGGCGGTGGCCGCCCTCGAGCGCGATCCCTACGACGAGGTTTCATTGCGGGCGCTGCTCGCTGCCCACGTCATCGGCGGGCAGGTCGCGGCGGCACTCGCCGCGTACGCGACGGCCAGGGAGCGACTGGCCGATGATCTTGGCGCCGATCCCGCACCCGAGACTGCCGCGCTCTACATGGCGATCTTGCGCGGCGAGCAGGTCCAGGCTGGCCCGGCATCGCCTTTGCCGGGTGCCGCGACGGTCACGCTGGTCGGCCGGGACGACGAGCTTGCCTACCTCGATGCCGTGGCCGCCCGGCTCGGCGACGGCGACCGCTGCGCCGACGTCGTCGTGGTCGACGGAGCCGCTGGCATTGGCAAGACCGCTCTGCTGCGCACCTGGGCGGCCAAGCGGACCGCCGCTGGGGCCACGGTGCTGGTGGCATCGTGCGGCCAGCTTGACCGGGCGATGCCGCTCGACGCGGTGCTCAGCGCGCTGGCGGCGACACTGCGCCGGATCGGTGCCGACGCGGCCGCCGACGTGCTGGGTGACGATGGGCCGATGCTGACACCGCTGCTCCGCCCGGCGTTGAGCCCAGCGAGTTCGGTGGTCGGGTCGCAGCTTGCCGACAACATGCTCGGCCCGCGGGTGCTCTACGCCGCGCTGTGCCGGGTGTTCAGCCGGCTCATCGACCGGGCACCGACCGTGTTGATCATCGACGACGCTCACCTGGTCGGCCGGCCGCTTCCTGACCTTCTCGACTTCGTGCTGCGCGAAGGGATTCGGCTGGTTGTGGTCGCCGCCGTCAGGCCCGGCGAAGGGCCGCCGCTGCCAGCCACCGCCCGGATCCACCTGGACGTGCTCGATCACGCGGCCGCCACCGAGTTGGTCGGTCCAGCCAGGGTCGACGAGCTTTATGCCCGATCAAAGGGGCATCCGCTGTTCCTCACCGAACTGGCGCAGCAGGACGTCGGTGCTGAACTGCCCGCGTCGTTGATCGAGTCGGTGTCACAGCGCTGTGATGAACTTGGAACGGCGGGTGTCTTGCTCCGGACGGCCGCCGTGATCGGTGCGGAACTCGACCTAGACCTGCTCGCCGCCGTGCTTGGTCGCCCGGTCGTGCTGCTGCTCGACGACGTCGAGCGGGCCGTCGTCGCCCAATTCCTGACGCAAGACGTCGGCGGCTTCCGGTTCAGGCACGAACTCGTGCGGGACGCGCTGGCGATGACCGCGAGCGCCGGACGCTCCGCTCTGCTGCACCGGCAGGCGGGCCGAGTGCTGGCTCGGCGCCCAGCGGCCGACGCGGCGACTGTCGCCGAGCATGCCCGGCTCGGCGGTGATCTTGAACTGGCGGCAAGTGCGCTGTGCGACGCGGCGGGCCGGGCGGCCGAACGCTTTGATCACGCCGCCGCCGAGGACCTGCTCGATGAGGCGATAACGCTGCATCCGGCCCCGTCGGCGTGGCTCGCCCGCGCCCGCGTCCGGACTCGGCGCAGGCATTATGCGGGCGCGCTCGCCGACATCGAGCACGCGGTTCAGGCGGACTCGCCCGGGTCGGCGGTATCGACGGCGTCGGCGGTGTCGGCGGCTCTCGAGGTCGGCGCGTGGGCGTCGTACTTCGACCGCAAATTCGCCCAGGCGGTGCGGTTCGCCGAGGACGGAGCGCTCGCAGCGGCCGACCCGGCCACCCGAGCGCGCTGCCTGGCCGTCGGCGGCCGAACCCGTCACGCGGACGGCGACCTCGCCCAGGCTGAGGTGCTGCTCGGCGAGGCGTTCTCGCTTGCCGAAGGCGCCGACCGGGTCACTGCCGCGGCGTGGCTCGGCGTGCTCCGATCGCACCAGAGCAGGACGACTGAGGCGCTGTCGCTGTTGCGTCCGGCCGCACGCGGGCAGATCGGAGTCGAGCACACTTCGGCGACGCTGCACGCCTTGCTGTTCACCGGGCACGCGCACGCACTGGCAGGCCAGCCCGCGCACGCGCTCGACGCGTTCGCCGGTTACACCGCCGAGGTGGAACGCAGGCAGGTGCCCAGGTTCGCCGGCCGAGCCGTCAACTTCGCGGGCTGGGTGCTGCGGAACCTTGGCGCGGGCCAGCGGGCGTTCGACATGCATGTTGAGGCGCTCGAAGTGGCGAGACGCCATGGCACGGCTGAAGTCGAGATCGCCGCGCTGGAAGACCTCGCCGAGCACTACCTGGACGCCGGCGACGTCGACGAGAGCGCGGCCCGGCTCGCCCAGGCTCGCGAATTGATCAGCGGCGACCTGGTGTTCGGCTGGCGGCTGGACTGCAAACACCGCCTGATCGGCGGCCGCCTGGCGCTGCGGCGCGGCGAGGCTGAGCTGGCTCGGTCCGGCGCCGAGCAACTCGAAGCCCGCGCGGTCGCGCTTGGCGTGCCCAGGTATGTGTGCGTCGCCAGGTTGCTTCGGCACCGCGCCGACCGGGCGCTCGCGGTCCCCGTCGACCCGGCCGTCGTCGAGGCGGATCTCGACGAACTCGACCGGGCGGTGGCGATCGAGGCGTGGTGGTGGACCGGCGAAGTGGCGGCCGACTTCGCCAGCCGGGCCTGGCTTGACCGCGCCGCCGACCGTGTCAAGCGCCTCGCCGCTCACGCGGGCCCGCACGCCGAGCCGATGCTGGCGGCGGCCGAACGCAAGCTGGCCGCCTGGGCTACATCAGCTTCTGGTTGAAAGATTCGCCTCGGTCAATCTTTCGACCAGAACTTTGGTCTTGCTCGCCGGTCAGTCAAGCAGGGGAGCCGCCGCGACCGCCTTCTCCTCCCACCAGGCCAGTTCATCGTCGTACCCGCCGAGCGCCTTCTCCCAGCCGAACTGCACCAGCGCCCCGAGCAGCGACAGGGCTAGCTGGCGGCCGAACCACGGTTCGGTATCGATGCTGTGTCGCTCCAGCGTGCGCCGGTACACCTCGATCGAGTCTTCCTTGCTCTGCGGCAGCCGCCGGCAGTTGATCGCCAGGTACCAGGCCAGGTCGGTGAGACCGGCACCTCGTCCAGGCTGCTCCCAGTCGATGAGCACGGTGCGGCCTTCGCCGTCGGTCCCCAGGTTGTCGAGCTTCCAGTTGCTGTGCACCAGGGTCGGCGGCGTCGCGGCCAGCGCCTCGACCAGCGGCGCCGGGTCGTAGGCCAGCGGTACCACGATCTCCGCCGCGCGCGGTGCCACCTCGGACAGCAGCGGCCAGCCTTTCCCGATCAGGGTTGGCACCAGGTGCGACGAGCCGATCGCGGCCTCGGCTTCCGCGGTCCACGGCGACAGTTCGAGATACCTGTGCACGGCCGGGACCACGTCGATCTCCGTCCCGCACTCCCAGAACGCCGCGTGCATCGTCGCCATGTGCTCGACAAAACGCTCGTGCTGGCCAAGCGGGATCGGCTCGTCGGTGGCGGGCACCAGCCAGGGCGTCACGTCGTGCATCAGCACCGCGCACCCGCCCGGTTCCCTCGCGACCCCGACGATGGGCTGATTAATACAGTCAGGGAGGCGGTCGAGCGCCCCCGTCCGCCACAGCGCGAGCGGCGGGCCGAGCAAGCAGCCAGACGCGCGCATCGTCCAGTCGTCCCTGAGATTGAGATGCTTGAGTACGTACGGCTGGCCGTCGATGATCACCCGCTCCAGCCTGGCGCCCGACTTGCCGTGATCGGCACCGAGCGCCCCCCGTTCGGTCACGCCGTCAAGCAGCCCGTCAAGCAGCCCGGCGAGGGGATCGGCGAGGGGATCGGCGAGGGGATCAGGCACGGGCCGCTTCCATGTCGGCAAGCAGCGATGCGGGCCAGCGCCCGCCACAGAAGACCTTGTCAGAGACGATGAACCCGTCGCGGACGGTCAGCAGGTGCATGTGGTGCGCCGCGTGCGGCACCCCGTTCTCCTGCCAGCTCAGCGTGTACTCGACGAGTTCGCTCGCTCCGCCGTCGCCGTCGTCGCCGTCGCCGTCGCCGCCGTCGCCGTTAATCCGGTAGCGGTTCAGCTCGTCGAAGTGGCCAGGGTCGGCGAACCAGCGGGCGTACTCCGCGCGGATCGCGTCAGCGCCGGTGGCCTGCAGCCGCCAGTTGGGTACCGTCGCATCCAGCGAAGCATCGGCGCTCCACACCCCGCAGCTGCCGATCGCCGCGTTCTCAACCGCGTGCAGGAACCTATCGACCACAGCCGTCGTCTCCATCTGCTCCTCCTAGCCAGCCGGGCATCTCCTGCCATCGTGCCGACCAGGCTTTGCAACCGGATTGCACCCCGTCGTGGCCGGTCGGCGGGCTGGACCCGGGTGGCGGGTGAACCCGCCGCGGTTTTGTTTCCACGATCATGGTTCTGGTCATGATCACGGAGCCTGGCTGTCGTATATCGCGGCTGAGACTCCGTGGTAACCGCTATTTCATGATCGTGGAGTCTCGCCATCACCCGCCAGCGGGGCGGATGCCGCCCGGGCGGCCGCCGCTGCGCCGGACCGGCCGGTAAAACTATCCCAGATGCGACATTCCGGGTTCCGGGGGGCCCACTGCCGCTGCCGGGGTCGCCGACCAGCGACGGCAACCGCGCCCCGGGCCGACAGCCTCCCAGCCGCCCGGCACAAACGACCGCTGTAGACGCGACCCGGCCCGGCCCGCAACAGCAGCAACGTGCCAACGATGCGGTCAGCTACGTCGCTTCGCGGCCGTCGACTCGCTGACCCGGCGCATCACAAGCTCAGCCAAACCGCTCGCGCTCGCACCCACGCCTCGAGCGGACGCGCGTCGCGCGATCATTCCAGCCAGCGACATCGCGTCCGCGGCCAGCCTGCGTGTCTCCGGTGATTTCACGATCGCCTCGATCGATGTCTTGAGGCGTTCAAGGCCGGCCTTGCCATCCTTGGCCCCGGCCAGATAGCCGGCCGCGAACCCGATGATGGTCTCCACTACATTTCCCGCAACTCTAGGTACCGCTTGATGTCAGGCAGCGACTGAACGATCGCCACCAGTACTGCCGCCAGCACGGCCGCCTTGATCAGCTTCATGATCACGCTGGATCCTCCTGTCCTGTTCCACCGGTTGCGTACTCGATGGGCTCGATTTCGTCGGTCGCGAAGTAGAGGAACCGGCCATGACTGCGCTGCAAGTCCGCCGCCGGGTCGTCGTCCGGGGTGACCGCCACGTGCACGTTGTCGTCCACGTCATGCAGCACCGCCTCGACGGTCGCCGTGCGGCCGACCAGGAAAATATCCTGTGCGTCGGCCCGTCTCGTACCGGGTCGCATAACGACCTTGCTGCCGCGCGCGATCGCGACGCCGTCAACGATGACCTGATCGGTTTCCGGCGAGACGCTGGCGTCCGAGCCCGGATCCCACCACGGCACCTGCGGAGGTACCACCGGCGGCGGCGGTTCTTCCGCCGGGGCAACGCGGGAGGGCTTGGCCTGCAGGTACCTGATCGCGCCGTGCAACCGGTCGATCATCTCGGGCGGCAGGCCCTCAAGCCGATCGATCAGGTCGCTGGCCTTCGGGTCGGTAGCCCTGGCTTCCTTTTTTTCCGCGTCGGTCAGCGCGAGCGTCCGCAACGTCAGAATCTCGTCGATCTCCGTCGCGTCGAAAAGGTCCCCGCTGCTCTCGGGCGCCACCTCGGCGTGGTCGTACAAGATCACCGGAGAAGACAGCATCAGGTCGCGGCAGTCCGGCGGACCGGCCAGCACGGGCCAGGTGCCGATGTTCACGCAGGCGGCGACCTCGGCGCTGGCCCACTGCGGCGGGTCGGTCATCGAGATGAACCTCCCGCCAGGCACCTGAATCAGGGAATGCGCGGCGATCAGCGCATGGCCGAGCGCGTCTTCCCTGTTCTGCGGCGGGGTCGGCGGCACGGTGAGGTTCTCGACCCGCACGGTCAGCCGCAACGCTCCGTAAGGACCGGCCACCCGTTCCGCGCTGATCTTGATGACGCCGTAGACCGCGGCCATGTTCCTGGTCAGTCGACCAGCCACCCGACCGGTCAAATCGAGCACATCCGCGCTGGTCTGCTGCGGACCGAAGCTGAACGGCACGCTGAACTCACCACCGCCCGGCTCGTCCGCGGTCAACTCCGCGACGCCGACCGTGACTTGCTCGTCCCGCTCTACTGCCTCGTCCCAGCAGGTGTGCTCGATCCCGTCGACCATGAGCGCGACTACCGGGCGGAATTCGCCGGCGCCAGTCCGTTCGTCCACACTGCGACGTTGCAACTGCAGGAACCTGACGGCCACCCGCACCTGGCTCTCATCGCCGCACTCGACCAGGCACTGGGTCTGGCTGGCCGCCCGTTCGGTCGGATCGATGCCGCCATAGGCGGCTGGCATCAGCACGCCGAACTGGAATCTCGACCTGTTCTTCTGCGACGACTGCCGGTAGGGGTAGAGCAGATAGCCCTCGTAGAGGATCGCGTCGGCGATCTTGCGCGCCTGCTCGGAGTAATTCGCGTCCGTCGTCATGACCGTTTCTCGCCGTCGTGCGCTGGTCCGTCACCCGCCAGGTCGCGACCTGATGCCAATTTGAGCAGGGTGGTCAGCGTCGCGTCCCAGGTTGGCAGCGCGTTGCGGGACTTGAACGCCAGCAGTTCGTCGAGCATGCCAGCGCTCATCTTGATCCATGCGCTGTCCGGGAAGTGCACGTCTATGGCCTCGCGCCAGACGCCGAGCGGCAGCCGGAAATGGGCCTCCTTGCTCCACGGCACCTGCTGAATCTGCAGTTTGCCGTCGACCGCGGCGAAGACCGTGCCGCTGAACAGCAGTAGCAGGGGTATCTCGCCGCCCTCAAGGCCCGTGAAGTAGCGGGTCGAGCCAATTTCAAGATCGTAGGTGAAAGCAACCGGCAGGTCGATCTCGGTACTCCCGCTGAATCCCGGCACCATGGTGGCCACCGTGGTCAGTTGCATGGGCTTGAGCGTTTCGGCCCAGCGGGCTGTGTCACCGAACAAGTCATTGAGCCGTTCGGCCTCGGCGGGCGAGTAGCGGCGCCTAGCTGGCTCGATCCTGATCTGGCACCGCAGCGCGATCGCGTCAACCCGTTGACCAGTCGTCTCCGCGATGCGCAGCACGAGCGACATCGAGGGCGCCACCGCATACTTCTCTGGCTTGGCGCCGAGACAGTCAAAGACCAGGTCGGCCACCTCACGCCCTCCGGCCGCGGCTGCGGGCGTCACCGTCGAAGACCCGGGCGCGAGAACGGACGCTGTCAAGGAACGCCGCGATGCTAGCCCTGGCCTCGGCGCCGCCGTCGAACCCGCGCCACTGCAAGCGCATCCGCCCGGCGAGTTCATAGCAGGCGTCGATCGGCACGACAAAGCACTCGAGCGCGCCATCAGAACGCGAGATCAGCACCGCCTCGACATCAGCGGCAGCGGCGCCGAGCAACGGATGATCAGCCCCAAGCTGGTCCCACGCCTGCAGGTCGAGCCTGCACTCGGTGGCTCCGGCCGGGCTCGGATAGAAGCCGGTGACCCCGCCATCGCGCGAGTCGTGCATGAAGAAAGCCAGCCCAACCGGTATCTCGAGCGTGTCCCACTCAGCGGCCGTCATCGGGTGCGCCGGATCGGTGAGATAGCGATCGGGGATCGCGCGATACCGACCGCGGCCCGCCCCGGAGTCCGTGAACAGCAGGTAGCAAGCCCGACACCCGCAGAGCAAGCTCGACGATTCGAGATCAGCGATGTGACCGTGTTCCGCCGGAATCTCGGCCGCGCACATCTCGCACTTCTCCACCGCCCCCGACGCCGGATCCGAAACCCCCGTTTCAGATATTCCAAATTCGGAATACCCTATTTCAGAATATCGCGTTTCGGATTGTCCGAGATCGGGTTGTCCGAGATCAGATTGTCCGAGATCGGAGTTGCCGGGCGTCGGGTTGCTGCACGAACCGGCGCAGGCCCGAGCCTCCGCTCATGACGACGCACCGGACAATAGTGGTCCGGACACTTCTGTCTGTGTGACTTCAGGCAGGGCAACTCGGACGCCCTGGCTGTCGGCCAGCAGCGGCAGCGGGTCCAGCCGCAGCGCTTGGTCGTCGATGCCCTGGCCGGCTAGCCGCACGTCGTACCGCACACCGCAGCGCGGGCAGCTTAGCTGTTCGCGGTCGAGCGTCCCGTCGGCGAGTGACGAACCGCAGGCCGCGCACGCGTCCCGGTAGGCATACAGAGTGCCCCGGACCGAGCACACGAGCACCCTCGTCCCGCCCGCCGTCGCGATCACCGGACGTGAGCTGGGCGGGCCGATGTTCGGCAGGGTGACCCAGCCGTCCCTGGCCGAACCAGCGCTCGTGGACTCCGGCCGCCGTCCGATCTGTAGCAGGGCCGGTTCAGGCGGCTTGGTCATCCCCTCTACCACGACCTCGGTGACCTCCGGCGCCGCGTTCATCACCGCGCCCTCGATCGCTAGCTGCACCGTCACCGTGGATGACGGGCACCCGTCGCAACTGCCCTCCAGGCGCAACCTCGCAACCCCGTCACTCACACCCAGATACTCGACGCCGCCGGCGTGCGAGCCGAGATAGGGCCTGACCTGGTCGAGCGCGCGCTGCACGCGGGCATCGACGTCGAGTGGATGCAGATCGTGCAGGAGCAGCAAGCTCTCGACCAACGGGTCGTCGGTCAGCGCCGTCATGATCGCCGCGCCAGCTTGGCCGTTCTCGGCTAGCACGGCGACGATGCGAGACAAGCCGTCGCCGTAGAGACCGACGAGCAGCCTGACGAGTTCGTCGGCGATAGCAGATGGTTCGCCCTTGCCAGCGCGGAGCGCGTCAAGCAGGTCGTCGACCTGCCCTCCTACCTCTCGCATATCGGCCATTCTGTCTTCCCCGCTCGCCTCTGGTATCCCGCTCGCGGGGCCCCTGGGGGCCCCTTTGTGCCCCGGACCGGGCCGCTCCGCCTGGCTCGGCCCGGGGCGGCGAACACCTGTCAGGTCGACAGGATGACTGACATCGGCGAGTGCACCTTTTCTAGTACCTTCCCATTGCCGAGGTACATGTGCACCCCGCAGGGCAGGCACGGGTCGAAGCTGCGCACCGCGCGCATGATGTCGATGCCCTTGAACCGGTCCGGCGGGTTCTCCTCGAAGATCGGGGTGTTCTGCACCGCGTCCTCGTACGGACCGGGAGTGCCGAAGCTGTCTCGCACGCTGGCGTTCCACGGCGTGGGCGGGTACGGATGGTAGTTGGCGATCTTGCCACCCCTGATCACCATGTGGTGGCTGAGCACGCCGCGTACCGCCTCGGTGAAGCCGCAGCTATTCGCCTCGTCCGGCACGGAGAACGGCTCCCACGTCTTGGTCCGGCCAGCCCGAATCTCGCCCAGCGCCTTCTCGGTGAAGTACAGCGCGCAGGCCGCGGCGTAGGCCTGGAAATAGGTTCGCGCTCGATCGCGCTCGATGGCATTCGATAGCGGAGCCCCAGAGGAGTCCGTGGGAATTTTCCACTCGAATGTGACTGCTGGCTTGCTGACAGTCTTCGGCAGGTTGATGAGCACGCTCTGACCGGTCGACTTGACGTACCCGAAGTCGACCAGGCCGCCGAGCGCGGTCGCCCACAGCCTGGCAATCGGGCCGCCGCCGGTGTCGGCCGCGAGGTGGTTGGTGCCGTCGAACCAGCGTGGCGACATCACCCAGCTGTACTTACTGTCAAAGTCACGCTTGGCTGGGCGCGGGATCGTGTGCTGGTTCCATGGGTGCCGGCGGTCCACCGGGTTGCCGAGCGGGTCGCGGGTTACGAACATCTCCTGGTCTTCCCAGTCCTCGTAGTAAGAGGAGCCGAGCAGGATGCGGATGCCCAGGTTGATCTCGACCAGGTCGTTGGTGAGTAGCTGACCGTCCCGGATGACGCCGGGGGTGACGAACATCTTCCTGCCCCAGTCCGTCATGTTCTCGTACTTGAAGTCGCAGTGCTCGGGGTCGTTCAGGCTGCCCCAGCAGACCAGGTCGGCGCGACGTCGGCCCACTTCTTCGTAGCCGGGCAGCGCCTCGTAGAAGAAGTCGAATAGATCATCGTGCATCGGCACGACGCGCTTCATGAACTCCACGTAGCGCATTAGCCTGGTCAGGTAGTCGGTGAACAACTGCACGGTCGCGGTTGTGCCGACACCGCCTGGGTACAGGGTGCTCGGGTGCACGTGGCGCCCTTCCATCAGGCAGAACATCTCCCTGGTGGACCGGCTGACCTGGAGCGCCTCGCGGTAGAACTCGCCTTCGAGCGGGTTGAGCGAACGCATGATGTCGCCGATGTACTTGTACCCGTGGTCGCCGGCGTGCGGCGCTTCGGTGCGATTCGCCAGCTCAAGCACGCCGGGGTTGGTCTCGCCGACCATGCGGGCGCAAAAGTCCACGCCGACCAGATTTTCCTGGAAAATGTTGTGGTCGAACATGTACTCAGCGGACTCGCCGAGATTGATGATCCACTCGCCGAGATGCGGCGGGCGGACACCATAAGCCATGTTCTGGTTATATACCGAACAGGTCGCGTGATTGTCCCCGCAAATACCGCAAATGCGGCTGGTAATGAAGTGGGCGTCGCGCGGATCCTTGCCCTTCATGAAGATGCTGTATCCACGGAAGATCGACGAGGTGCTGTGACACTCGATGACTCGCTTCTGCTTGAAGTCGATCTTCGTGTAAATCCCGAGACTGCCGACGATCCGCGTAATGGGATCCCAGGCCATCTCGACTACGCCGGCATCATCGACCGTCGTCATCGATCTTCCCTGTCTGTAGTAATGGAAGGACTGGCACCGAACTCAGGGCTGGTACCGAAGTCACCAGCTCTTCTGATAGCCAGTGAGTAGTTCGTCGCTTTTCTTGCGCCATTTCGGCTCTTCGTCGGCTGTTCTCGTGGTGAAGCCTCTCAGCGTCCTGATCACCGTGCCGTACAGCGTGCTCGCAGCCGTGGAGACTCGGGATCCGGGCGGTTCGTCCATGAATGGCATGAACTTGTCGGGGAAGCCAGGCATTGTGCAGGCGATGCAGATCCCGCCGACGTTCGGGCAGCCGCCGACCCCGTTGATCCAGCCGCGCTTCGGCACGTTGCACTTCACGACCGGACCCCAGCAGCCGAGCTTGACCAGGCACTTTGACGATCCGTACTCGGTCGCGAAGTCGCCCTGCTCGTAGTCGCCGGCCCGATCGCAGCCCTCGTGCACGGTCGCGCCGAACAACCAGGTCGGCCGCAGTGCCTCATCGAGCGGGATCATCGGCGCCTGCCCGGCGACCTGATAGAGCAAATACAAGATCGTTTCGGAAAGATTGTCCGGATGAGTCGGGCAGCCAGGAACGCAGACGATCGGCAGGCCGGCCTTTGACCGCCAATCCCAGCCGAGGTAATCGGGTACGCCCATCGCGCCGGTAGGATTGCCTGCCATCGCGTGAATGCCGCCATAGGTGGCGCAGGTGCCGGCGGCGAGGATCGCCGTGGCCTTCGGCGCGAGCCGGTCGAGCCATTCGCTTGTGGTCATCGGCTGGCCGGTGGCCGGATTGTTGCCGAACCCGCACCAGTAGCCTTCGCTCTTGATCGCCTCGTTGGGTATCGAGCCTTCAACGACGAGCACGAAAGGATCGAGTTCGCCCCGATCGGCCTTGTGCCACCATTCGATGAAGTTGTCCGCACCTGTCTCGGGGCCGCATTCGAAGTCGATGAGCGGCCAGTGCACAGCGATACGTGGCAGGCCCGGCAGAGCGCCTAGAACGATCTCTTCGATGCTTGGCTGCGTAGCTGCGGTGAGTGCGACAGAGTCTCCGTCGCAGCCCAGCCCTCCGTTCATCCAAAGGATGTGAACCAGGGGATCGGCGCCCGGTTCTTGGTCCTCAGCGGCCATAGCCAGCAACCTCCTCGCTGCAGAGTCGGCTAAATGTTACGACGCGAACCGGCGGAACGTACGCACCATTCACTGCGGAGATTCGGAAACTCTGCGTGCACATTACGCAGTAGGCCTTCGCTGTGGCCTGCTGGAGTTAACCGATGGGCAGTATTCACCAGTTGTATCGCGTTTCGTGGTTGTGTGGAGATAACTGAGATCAAGACGCACCTCGTCTATGGTGATGCGCAGGTGCCGCCCATCGTAAACCCGCAGAGATCCCACTACAAGGCTGAACGGTCATCTGACCGGACAGAAATGTCCAGTCCTTGGTAATGGATCTTCGCGAGTTGGCGACAACATGATCAATTGGAGCCATCAAGGCCATTGTAACAATAGTGACAAATCGGGAAACCAGTACGTCACCGCCACGAGATCGGCGCTCCGCCTTCCCGTTTGGCGGCTGTGCACGTAACCTTGCACAGACCTGGTCTTGCCTGGACGGGTGTGTGGTGAGGGAGTAACCGGTGGTTGAGCCCAGTTTCGGGCCGGGGGTCGAACCGATTGAGGTCGCGCCAGTTGTGGTGCTGTCGCAGGTGTTCCCGGCACGCCCGTCCTCGATTCCTGACATCCGCAACTTCGTCAGGCACTGTCTTGCGGAGTCACCTTTGACCGAGGAGGGCATGAGGGAAGTCGGCGAGACAGTCTTCCGGGCGTTGCTGGACGCGGCCGGGCCGACAGGTTCGATCAACGTAGCGTTCCGGATCTTCCCTGAGCACGTCGAAGTAGACGTGTTGCACTCTGACTCCCAGCTTGGTTCACCGGTCCATAGTGTCCCGCCGGGTGGGCTGGCGGGACAGGCTGCCGGGTCAGCGGGGTCCAGGTCGTCCGGGCTTGGGTCCGGGTCCGGGCTTGGTTCCGGGCCGGCTGGGTCCGGGCCGGCTGGGTCCGGGCCGGCCGGGTCGGGGCTTGGGTCTGGTGACGCGGGTGGTGGCGGCGGCAGCGGCAGGGCGGCCGATGTTACGCCGGCCGGGCCGGTGAGCCTGGGCGGTCCAGGCCAGCCCGCGACCTTTGCCGAGTGGATGTCGAGCGCGCTACGCAGTCAAAACTTGACCCAGGAAGCCGCCGCCCGGCAACTCGGCGTGTCGGTGAAGACCATCAGTCGCTGGGTAGGCGGCACGACCGAGCCACGAATGCGCGACCTCCGCCGAATTCAGGAAGTCTTCGGCTCCGTGCCTCTAGACGTAGGCGGCTGACCCGCAGGTTCGTGGCCGGCGACCGGGGCCCGGGGGCCCGGGTGACGGCGGCATTCCGTCACCATGACGGGCGGGTGATCGCGGATAGTTCGCTGCGCCCCTTTATGAATTCTGGAGTTTGCCTTGCTACCTTTTGTCCGGCCGAATATTGCAAATTACTAACGCCGTATCGTGAGTCCACTAGACGACCGGCCACAAGTGTCTTACGGTGCTCCCATGGCACAGCAACCAGGACACCACGCGTTCAGTGCTGACCGTGGTCACATTACGTTGCTGACTGCCCGGGACGGTCTCGCAGCTCAGGCGGGCCATGATCTGACCATCAAGGTGGCTGTCTGGTCGGGCGAACTGAGCGTCGGCGACGATGGCGCTCCGACCGGACTGTCCGTCAAGCTTGACTTGACGTCGCTGGTCGTGCTTGACGGTACCGGCGGGCTGAAGCCATTGAGTGACCGGGACCGCCGGGAGATCGCGGTCACGGCGCGAAAGGTGCTCGGCGTTGACCGGCACCCAGAAGCGACCTTTGTCGCTTCATCCTTCGAGCGCGGGTCCAATGGGGGCGGCTTCATTCAGGGAACGCTGACGCTGGGCGGCATCTCACGGCCGCTCAAGCTGCACGTTTCGCAAAGCGGTGCGGACAGCTATCACGCGACGGCGTCGGTGCGTCAGTCGGAGTTCGGCATCAAGCCGTACACGGCGTTCCTTGGCGCACTCAAGGTGAGCGACGCGGTCGGCGTTGAGGTTGACGTGAAACTAGCTGAGTTAGGGGCGGTGGGGGACTTGACTCTAGGTAACGAAGCCCGGCCATGACTGCCAGGCCGTCCGGGCCAGCCATCTGGGGTTCGCAGGACTCGCCAGTCGGCCAGGATACGGCTATGACCTGCCAGCCAGAGCCGGATGACGTAGTAGCCGCCGCGTTCGAGCGCCGGGGGGCGCCGGCGCGTAACCTCGTCGACCACGCGGGCGACATCGCTAACGCCGCCTTCGACATGGCAGCCAGGTTCCATCAGGGCGCCAAGCTGCTCGTCTTCGGCATCGGACCGGCCAGCACGGATGCCCAGCACATTGCCGTCGAGTTTGTTCACCCGGTCATCGTTGGCAAGCGCGCGTTTCCCGCGATCTCGCTGACCACGGACATCGCGACCGTAACCGCGATCGCGGCGCAGGCAGGAATGGCGGCGGTCTTCGCTCACCAACTCGGCAAGCTAGCCGAGCCCGGTGATATAGCGATTGGCATCTCGGCCGATGGCAACTGCCCGAGCGTGCTGGCCGGGCTGGCTGCGGCGGGTGAGATCGGTTTGCTTACCGTCGCACTGGCCGGCCACGACGGCGGCGTGATAGCCGCGACCTCGGCAGCGGACCATGTGCTGGTAGCCAGGTCGGCCGACCCGCGGGTGATCAAGGAAATCCACGTCACGATCTACCACCTGCTGTGGGAACTTGTGCACGTATTCATCGAGCAGCCTTCTGTTCTCAGCCATGGGGTGGTCAGCTAATGACAGACAGCTCGCAGGTACGAAGGCAGGTGCCTGACTGCGTCGACGAGGTCTGCGTGACCTGCTCGGACACGGCGGTGCCAGGCACGGTGCTCGCACTGCTCCCCGATGACCTGGCGATCGTCGGCCTGGCCGCGGGTGAGGAAGAGGTCAGCGTCGCCCTAGTCGCCGCTGGAATCGGGGACACGGTACTGGTGCACGCCGGAGAGGCGATTGCGGTGATGCGAAGATGAGCAGGCTGCCAAGGCCAGCGGAAAACCTGCCCCGAACAAACCTGCCAACAGGGCCAGGCCAGCCAAAACAGCCGGGCCGGCCTGGGCAGTCCGGACGGCCGGCGCAGCCCGCTGCCGCGGGGTCGGTCGAGTCCCTCTACCCCTTCATCTATTCCGGAACTATCGACCCTGATCAGGTGATGGCCCAAGCGCGTCAGTCGACGGTGGCCAAGACCCGCGAGATCATCGACCTGCGCGCTGAGGTCTGCGCCAAGAACAGCGGCCTGCTCATTTCCTGCGCCCACGAGATGGCAGCCAAGTTTACCGCCGGCGGCCGCTTGCTGACGTTCGGCAATGGTGGCAGCGCTACCGACGCGCAGGAACTCGCGGCGCTGTTCATGTACCCACAGGACGTAGCCACATCACTGCCAGCCATCGGGCTCGCCAGCGACGTCAGCGTGCTGACCTCACTCGCCAACGACATCGGCGTCGAGGTCGTGTTCTCCCGGCAGATCGCGGCGTTCGGCCGGCCGGGCGACATCGCGTTCGGGCTGTCAACGAGCGGAAACTCGGAGAACCTGCTGCGAGCTTTCGACGCGGCGCACCAGATCGGCCTGATGACCGTCGGGATGTCGGGTTACGACGGCGGCAAGATGGCGGACATCGCTAGCTTGGATTACCTGTTCGTGGCGCCGTCGGCCTCCATTCACCGGATCCAGGAAGCCCAGACCACGATCTACCACATCCTGTGGGAGCTTGTGGTGGCCGAACTGGCCTCAAGTCCGGTAATTACATGACGCAGCCGAAGGGCGAGGCGGACCCGATCCGAGAGAAAGACCGACTGCTGGTCGCAGGCATCGGCAACATCTTCCTTGGCGACGACGGCTTCGGCGTGGAGGTCGTCCGGCGGTTGGCCAAACTAGACCTGCCCGATTGGGTCGCGGTCGGCGACTACGGCATCAGCGGCCTGCACCTGGCCTATGACCTCGCCGATGGCGTTCAGACCGCGATCCTGGTCGATGCGATGCCGCGCGGCGGCGAGCCCGGTACTGTCTACGTAGTCGAGCCAGAACGGCGAGTGGCCAGCCAGCAAACGTTTTCGGATAATCTGAATCCGGAATATCCGAAAACGGATAGCTCTCCTGCGCTGGCGCTTTTCGATGGCCACGGGATGCAGCCCGACGTAGTCCTCGGCATGCTTGACACGCTAGGCGCCGACGTTGGCCGGGTACTCATCGTTGGCTGCGAACCGGCCACCGCCGAGCCGGGAATGGACTTGAGCGCACCGGTCGCGGCGGCGGTCGACGACGCGGTGCGGATCGTGCTCGACCTGATCAAAGCCGCCAGCGGCTAGCACGGGAGGAACATAGTCATGTGCCTAGGCATCCCCGGTGAGGTCATCGAGTTCCTGCCCGACCAGCCTGACCTGGCCAGGGTCGACGTGAGCGGCGTTCGCCGGGTCATCAACGTCGGGTTGCTCACCGACGACATGCCCCAGCCGGGCGAGTGGGTGCTCATCCATGTTGGCTTCGCCCTGTCGAAGATCGACGAGGCCGAGGCGGCCGCCGCGCTTGAGTTTCTGGAAAGTATCGGCCAGGCCTACGAGGACGAGATCGCCGCACTGGCCGAATCGCGCATT
This sequence comes from uncultured Actinomycetota bacterium, assembly GCA_963769145.1. GTDB lineage: Bacteria > Actinomycetota > Actinomycetes > Streptosporangiales > Streptosporangiaceae > Chersky-822. The sequence continues at coordinate 1,751,234 of CAVYKS010000003.1, read as the reverse complement.
GAATAGGGACCCGCGAGCGGGGGAATAGGCGAACGGGGAGAAATAGGAGCGTCCTCATGCGATTCGTAGACGAGTTCCGCGACAGCGATAAGGCCCGTGCGCTCGCCGCGAAGATCACAAGTCTCTGCGAGCCTGGCCGCCAGTACAAGCTGATGGAAGTGTGCGGCGGTCACACGCACACGATCTACAAACACGGACTTGAGGACTACCTGCCTGAGCAGATCACGCTGGTGCACGGGCCGGGCTGCCCGGTCTGCGTGATCCCGATGGGCCGGGTCGACGACGCGATGGCGCTCGCGGCGCAGCCCGATGTCATCATGACCTCGTTCGGCGACATGATGCGGGTGCCTGGCAGCAACGGATCGTTCTTCGACGCCAAGGCGCGCGGCACCGATATCAGGATGGTGTACTCGCCGCTGGACGCGCTCAAGGTCGCCAAGCAGAACCCCGACCGTCGGGTCGTCTTCATGGCCATCGGATTCGAGACCACGGCACCGTCGACGGCGATGACCGTGCTGCGCGCCGCCTCCGCCGGGATCACCAACTTCTCGATCTTCTGCAACCACGTCACGATCATCCCGGCGATCAAGGCGATTCTCGACTCGCCTGACCTGCGCCTGGACGGCTTCATCGGCCCGGGTCACGTCTCGACCGTGATCGGTTGCCGACCGTATGAGTTCATCGCCCGCGACTACGGCAAGCCGGTCGTCGTCGCCGGTTTCGAGCCGCTCGACATCCTGCAGTCGATCTACATGCTGATGCTCCAGCTATCGCGGGGCGAATCCAGCGTGGAGAACCAGTACTCTCGCGTAGTCCCGTGGGACGGCAACATCACGGCGCTCAAGGCGATCGGCCAGACGATGGAGCTCCGGCCCTACTTCGAGTGGCGTGGTCTCGGCTTCATCTCGCAGTCAGCGCTCAAGGTGAGGGACGACTACGCTGCCTACGACGCCGAACTGATCTTTGACGTACCGGGCGTCCGGGTCGCCGACCCCAAGGCCTGCCAGTGCGGCGAGGTGCTCAAGGGCGTGCTCAAGCCGTGGGAGTGCAAGGTCTTCGGCACCGCGTGTACGCCCGAGACCCCGATCGGCACCTGCATGGTCTCGCCGGAAGGCGCCTGCGCGGCCTACTACAACTACGGGCGGCTGAGGCGGACCAGGGTCAAGGAGGCGAGCCGGTCATGACCGGCTGGGTCGACCGTGCGCTGGCCGAGCACGAAGCAGTAGAACAGCATGAGCGCCTCGGCTCTCCCCAGCCAGCACCCGGCACCGTCCGCGAAGAAATGGTGCTCGAGCGGATCGACCGGACCAGGCGCGCTCGGCCTCGGGTCAGGGAAGACCGGATCACGATGTCGCATGGTGCCGGCGGCAAGGCGACTCAGTCGCTGGTCGAGGCGATCTTCCTTGAGGCGTTCCGCAACCCGTTGCTCGAACCTCTCGAAGACAGCGCCAGCCTGCGCATAGGTGAATCCCGGCTGGCGCTGACCACCGACTCCTACGTGGTCTCGCCGCTGTTCTTCCCCGGTGGCAACATCGGCGACCTCGCGGTCAACGGCACGGTGAACGACCTGTCGATGACCGGCGCCACCCCGCTGTACCTGACCGCGGGCTTCATCCTCGAAGAAGGTTTCGGTGTCGAGGACCTGAGCCGGATCGTCGCGTCGATGGCGGAAGCGGCCCGGCAGGCCGGAGTCCAGATCGTCACCGGCGATACCAAGGTGGTCGAGAAGGGCAAGGCCGACGGCTGTTATATCAACACCGCCGGCATCGGGCTCATCCCCGTCGACGCGAACCTCGGGGTCGCGAACGCTAGGCCCGGCGACTCGATCATCGTCAGCGGCCCGATCGGCGACCACGGTGTCACGATCATGCTGGCCCGGGGCGAACTGGACCTCGAAGCCGACATCATCTCCGACACCGCCCCGCTCAACGGCCTGGTCGAAAAGCTGCTCCAGTCGACGAGGGGCGTCCGGGCCCTGCGCGACGCCACCCGAGGCGGGGTCGCCACGATCCTCAACGAAATCGCCAGAGCCGCCGACGTCGGCGTCATGGTCAACGAGGACGCGATCCCGGTTCGCGCCCCCGTCCGCGGCGCCGCCGAACTGCTCGGCATCGACCCGATGTACGTGGCCTGCGAAGGCCGGATGGTCGTGGTGATCGACGCGGACGTGGCCGACGTGGCACTGGCCGCCCTGCGCGCGCACCCGGCCGGTGAGCAGGCCGCGGTGATCGGCCACGTGGTCGAGCAGCCGGCCGGGATTGTTCAGTTGCGGACGTCGTTCGGCGGGACGAGAATCGTCGACCTCTTGGTGGGCGATCCGCTGCCGAGAATTTGTTAAAAAACAAAGAACATGCATGAATTGGCGATCACCGAGGGAATCGTGGCTGCTGTCACCGATAAGCTTCCCGATCAGAAGATCACGCTGGTCAGGCTCGAAGTTGGCGCCCTGTCCGGCGTGGTCGCCGATTCCGTGCGATTCTGCTTCGATTTGGTGACCGAAGGAACCAACCTCGAAGGGGCGAATCTGGAGATTGTCGAACCGGCAGCGACCTGCCGGTGCCGCGACTGCGGCGGCGAATTCGAGCTTGACGACCCGATCGTGCTCTGCCAGTGCGGGAGCGCCGACGTCGCCGTTCTTACTGGCGCTGACCTGCGCATACTCTCGGTCAAGGTGGCCTGACATGTGCGGAACATGCGGTTGCGCGGACGAATCCCGGACGATCGTGCTTCAGCAAAAGGTGCTGGCTAAGAACGACGACATTGCCGAACGCAATCGAGCTTTTCTGGCCGAGCGTGGCGTGGTCATGGTGAACCTGATGAGCTCGCCCGGTGCCGGAAAGACTACTTTGCTTGAAAGAAGCGCGCGGGTTTTGACGCCGCACCTAAAACTGAATGTCATCGAGGGAGATCAAGAAACCGCGCTCGACGCCGATCGAGTTCGCGCGGCCGGCTGCGATGTGGTGCAGATCAACACCGGCGTTGGCTGCCACCTGGACGCGGAAATGGTGCGGTCGGCGCTGGCCGAGCTTGACCCGCGGCCTGGTTCGATCGTGCTGGTCGAGAACGTCGGCAACCTGGTCTGCCCGGCGCTGTTCGACCTCGGCGAGGCCAGCAAGATCGTGCTTGCCTCGGTGCCCGAGGGCGGCGACAAGCCTCTCAAGTACCCGCACATGTTCCGCCAGGCCAACCTGGTATTGGTCACCAAGATCGACCTGCTGCCGTACGTGGACTTCGATCTTGATCGTTACGCCGACGACGTCCGCAAGGTCAGCCCCCGCGCTGCGCTGATGCCGCTGTCGGCGGTAACCGGGGAGGGCGTCGATCAGTGGTGCGACTGGCTCACAAGCCGCGCGCGCCCCCAACCCCACGGCCCAGCCTGATCCCCGCGTCAGCCTGATCCCCGCGCCCGGCTGATCCCCGCGCCAGCCTGATCCCCGCGCCCGGCTGATCCCCGCGCCCGGCTGATCCCCGCGCCCGGCTGATCCCCGCGCCAGCCTGATCCCCGCGCCCGGCTGATCCCGGCGCCCGGCTGATCCCCGCGCCCGGCTGATCCCCGCGCCCGGCTGATCCCGGCGCCCGGCTGATCCCCGCGCCCGGCTGATCCCCGCGCCCGGCTGATCCCCGCGCCCGGCTGATCCCCGCGCCAGCCTGATCCCGGCGCCCGGCTCGCATCGTGGGACCCTTGCTGTCGTTGGCGAACCCGCCCGGCCCGCAGCGTGGGACCGTTGCTGTCGCTATGGCGACATCGTGGGACCCTTGCTGTCGTTTGCGGACCCGCCCAGGCCACAGCGTGGGGCCCTTGCTGTTTGTTGGCTGCCGGAGTCAGGGCGAGCGGTCGCGGGCGGCGGCCACAACCGCTTGGCCCAGGCTGATGCCGCCGTCGTTGCAGGGGACGCGGGAGTGGACCAGGACGGTGAAGCGGCGTTCTGCTAGCTGGTCGAACACGCTGTGGAGCAGTCGCACGTTCTGGAACACGCCGCCGGACAAGGCCACCGTGCCCAGGCCCGATCGCTCGCGCAGAGTCTCGCAGGCCGCCACGATCAGGTCGGCAACCGCGTTGTGGAACCTGGCCGCGATGACGTCGGCGTCGGCGCCGGCGGCCATGTCCTCGGTGACCGCCCTGATCAGGTCGGCGCCGTAAATGGTCAGGATCTCGCCGCCGGTGACTCGCACCGGGTAACTCCCGGTCTCGGATGAGCTGGCAAGTTGCTCAAGTTCGATCGCGGCCTGGCCCTCGTAGTTGACCTGGTCCCTGACCCCGAGCAGCGCCGCGACGGCGTCGAACAGCCGTCCGGCGCTGGACGTGAGCGGGGCATTGATGCCGCGCCTGGCCATCGTGGTGACGGTGTCCCAGCCGGGCGCGTTCCTTCGGGTTACGTCCAGCGCGCCAGGTAGTCCGCTGGGATAGGCGGCGTCGAGGTAGGCGGCGGCCATCCGCCACGGCTGCCTGATCGCGGCGGCGCCTCCTGGCATTGGCACCGGTGCGAGATGGCCGGCCCTCCTTGTGTCGGCGAGCCCGCCGATCAGGAATTCGCCGCCCCAGATCGTGCCATCAGTGCCGTAGCCGGTGCCGTCGAACGCCACTCCGATCACCGGCCCCGCTACGCCGTTGTCGGCCAGGCAGGAGGCGATGTGCGCGTGGTGGTGCTGGACGCCGACGAGGTCGAGGTCGAGTTCTTCGGCGTACTTGGTGGACAGGTAGTCGGGATGCAGGTCGTGCGCGACGACCTCTGGCTCGACGTCGAACAGCCGCTTGAAGTGCTCGATGCCTTCGGTGAACGAGCGCAGCGTCGCGGCGTTCTCCAGGTCGCCGATGTGCTGGGAGATGAACGCGTAGCTGTCTTTGGCCAGGCAGAACGTGCTCTTCAGCTCAGCCCCGCAGGCAAGAGTCGGCCGGGGGAAGGGAAGATCAATCCAAAGCGGTTCTGGTGCGTAACCTCGTGCCCGCCGGAGCACCGACTCCCGGCCGCGAACCGGGCGTACCACCGAGTCGTCTGTCCTGATGTGAATCTCCCGGTCGTGCAGGAGGAACGCGTCGGCGATGCCGGTGATACCGCCCAGCCGGCGCAGCGCGTCGTTGTCGGTATAGGCGATCGGTTCGTCAGAGACGTTGCCGCTGGTCAGTACGATCGGCCCGGCCATCTCTTTGAGCAGCAGGTGGTGCAGTGGCGTGTAGGGCAGCATGATGCCGAGCTGCCGGTTCGCCGGTGCGACCGCGTCGGCGATGCGGGTGTGGGTCTTGGTTTCCGCGAGCCGGGGGAGCAGCACGATCGGCCTGCGGCGGCTGGTGAGCAACTGGGCTGCCGTGTCGTCGACGTCGCACATTTGTCGGGCCTCGTCGAGCCCGGCAACCATCACGGCGAACGGCTTGTCCTCCCTGTGCTTGCGTGCCCGCAACGCCGACGCCGCCTGCTGACTGGTCGCGTCGACCGCGAGGTGGTAACCACCAACGCCCTTCACCGCGACGACCAAGCCGTCCTTAAGCAATCGCGCCGCAGCGGTGACCGGGTCGCTGGACCCCCCCGTTTCGGATAGTCGGGTTTGGGATAGACGGAGGTGGGGGCCGCAGGCGGGGCAGCAGGTTGGCTGGGCGTGGAACCGTCGGTTGGCCGGGTCGTGGTACTCGGCCGCGCAGGCCTCGCACATCGCGAACGCGGCCATTGTGGTGAGCGGCCGGTCGTACGGCACGCCCTGGATGATCGTGAACCTCGGGCCGCAGTTCACGCAGTTGATGAACGGGTAGCCGAACCGGCGGTTGGCTGGGTCGTTGAGTTCGGCCAGGCAGTCTTCGCACGTGGCGGTGTCGGCCGACACCAAGGTACGGCGTTCGCCGCCCGCCTCGTTTGGGGCGATCACGAAATCGCGGGCGCCGGTTGGGCTCAGTTGCCGGGTGGAGACTCGTTCGATTTTGGCCAGCGGCGGAACGTCCCGGCGGAGCGCTCTAAGGAACTTCGCTACCGCCTCGGGCGTGCCCTCGACCTCGGCGAAGACGCCTTCGGCGTCGTTGCCGACCAGGCCCGCTAGCTGAAGGCCAGCGGCGAGTGAGTACACGAAGGGACGGAAACCGACGCCTTGGACGATTCCCTGAACCCGGACCGCGGTCCTGATTCGTTGGCGCACAAGTTCAGTGTCGCTGAACGGACGAGCCAGGGGGCCGGGAACGAGCGTCCCAGCCCCCTGGCTTGGTTTACTTGCTGATCACTTGGTCGCTAATCAGTTGTTGATCACGGGGTGAAGTTGCGCAGGACGATGTTGCCGTCCGTGGCTGGCGTGGTGGACGCGAGCTCGTTGAAGAGCAGCGCGGGCGCGACAGCCGTGTGGGCACCAGGTACAGACGCGCTGGCGCTCCACACGCCGGCAGTCAGGGTCTGGAAGTGGACGTTGGTGGAGAGCGGCGCCTTGTAGGCGAGCAGTAGCGGGCCGAAGCCGTTCACGCCAGTGTCCGCCGCGGCGGGACCGGCGAGGGTGGACGCACCCGGGACCGTGACTGGCCCGGCGAACGCTGGCTTGGCGAGGTTGCCCGCGGTGTCGGCGGTGGTGCTGTACAGGACGGCCCGGCCGCTCTTGCGCTGCCAGACGAAATAGATTGTGCCGGACTTGGCGCTGGTGTTGACCTCGGCGATCGCCGGGGTGTTACCGGTGCACGGCGCGTTGGCGCAATCCTTGGTCACGTGCGGGCCGGGCACGATCTTTGAGGCGCCGAAGATGAAGCTGCGGCGGTGCGGCGTGCCAACGACGAACCGCACGTGCGTGCCAGGGCCTTGCCATCCGATGATCACACGGTAGGTGTGACCAGCGAAGAGGACGGACGGGCCCTTGCTGGTGTTGGTGTCGATCACCGACTTCGGCAACGGGGCCGCCTTGGTCCAGGAGATCTTGCCGTTGGCCCGGGTCTCGCCCTGAGACGTCCAGATGTGGTGGTCCGCTGGCCCGGTCCAAACGGCGAGCACGGCCCAGTTACCGAACGGATCCCGGTAGGCGCCAAATGCCGGGGCCGAGCTGGTGCTGCCCGGCACCCGCCCGGTCGCTGACCAGTGACCCTTGTTCAGGCCGGGCACCCGGTACTTGTAGAAGATCGGACCCGACGAACCACGCCCGCGCCAACCGACAATCTGGCCCTGGCCGTGCGAAACCGGGAAAGTGATCGAGCTAACCCCTGGCGAGTCATTCGTGATCGCACCTGGGACGGTCCTCGGGCCGCCCCAGGTCGCGTGCGGCGCGGCGCTGGCGGCTGTAGCGCCGAGCGCGCAGATCGTGCCAGCCGCGGCCGCCGCGACGGCGAGCCTCGTCATCGGACGTCTGACCATTCGGTTGACCTCACGTTTTCTGATAGAAGTTTCTGCCTTCGCCCTCGGCGAAGCACCGCAAGGCTGGCTCAGCTAGCTGAGCCAAGATCCAGGATTTGCATTGACTTTCGTGAGTTCTGCCTGAGTTCTGGCTGAGTTTCCTGAGCAGGCCGTCTATGCGAACTCAGAAACGGTAAACGCCCAGCTAGAACAGGCTGGGTGTTATGCGCCAGGTCGCTGAAGGTGGGCAGCGGTTGCCCGGTTCCTGAGCTCATTCAGGGTGTCGCCGGCGTGACCTATAAGGACGCGGAATCTCGGATCGAGGTCCTGTAGTAGTCGCAGGGCCTTGTCCGCCCGCATCGCTCCCGCCGTGGTGGCGGTCGACAGCACGACCAGGTCCGCGCCAACCGCGGCGGCGAGCGTGTCGATCTCAGCCGTCGGCAGATCACAGGCGAGGTGATGGACCTGCCAGTGGTTCTCCCGCAGGCAGGCGGCCGCCATGAGGGCGGGCACGGCGTGTCGCTCATCGTGCGGAGTGGTCACGACCGCCGTTCCGCGCGGACGCCCGGCGGGCTGGGCCGACGCGGCTACGATCAGCCTTTCGCAGATCACGGTCGCACGGTGCTCTCGGGCGATCGAGACTCGCCCGGCCTGCCACTCATCGCCAATGCGGCGCAGCGCCGGCGCGATCACGAGATCGCAGAGGTCGGTGATCGTGACGTGACCGCTGAGTCGTTCGGTCGCCCGGCGCGCCGCTGTCTCCTGACCGTCGGCGATGGCGCGGTACAGCCTGCTCGCCTGCGACCCCCAGTCGCGAACCTGGATCGTGCCGACCGGCTTGCGCCCAAGCCGCCGTTCCGCTGAGAAGGCGCGGACGTCAGCCTCGTTGAGGTCGTATTCGCCGGCCACCAGCCGGGCGGGGAGCCTGCCGCTGCGCACCCATCCGTACGCCGTCTGATAGTGAACGCCAAGCATGTCGGCTGCTTCCTGAAGGCGCATCGCGCGTTCCGCCTGTTCCCCCGCTCGCGTCATCAGCGAACCCTGAGCCGCGAACCCATCCATCCCCTGTGCCACTCACGCCTCAGGCGTCCGAACAGAAATAGCGATTTGTAATCGGTCCGGGACTTAGTGTAACTTAGCTTCTGTTCACGTCCGGCGCTGCCAGCCGGGCACCTGAGCATTATGCGTTTTTAGCATAATTTAGTACCTGTTCTCGCCGTCTCGAGGGTGCTGCTCGTGGCGCTGGGGTGCCGCGGGGGCGCACCTCAGCGCCGCGAGTGGCGTCGGCGGGGAACCTGACAGGATGAAGTCCATGAACGCGTTCTCGGCGTCCGGCGAATCACCGCAAGACGTCCTAGCTTCCGGCTCATCCGAAATGCCTAACCCAAAGTCGATTGAAATATCTGATATTTCATATATTTCAAAGTTTGTGGCCGAGGCGGCGGCGCACGCGCCGTCGATTTATAACAGTTCGCCGTGGTGGTTCAGCAGCATTGGTACCTCCATCTGCGTTCGGTCAGATTTTGAACGGATCGTGCCGGTCGCCGACCCGGCGGGCCGAGAACTCATGATGAGCTGCGGCGCGGCCGCGTTGACCGCACGGGTCGCGCTCCGGAACCTCGGGTTGATCGCCCAGGCCAGCGTCTTCCCAGACTTGGGCGTGCCGAACCTGGTCGCGAGGCTTACCTGGAGTGATGAGCGTAGGCCGCCGAGCGCACAAGAGCGCCGGCTGTTCGATGAGATCGCCGCGCGCAGAACTCACCGGGGCGGCTTCGCCACGGATCGGCTGCCTGCCGGCGTGATGTCGATGTTGACCGAGGCGGTCCTGCGAGAGGACACGACCCTTCGGATCATGGCTGATGGCGATCATCGGTCGGCTTTGCTGGCCGTGCTGACGGCGGCCGACCGTGCGTTCGACCTCAATAGTGCCCGGATGGCCGAAGAGGCCAAATGGCTGTCGCCCGCTGCCGGCCAGATCAATGGCGGCTGGGGCGCGCGACCGGCGGGCGAGAGCACCACGCCCGGCTCCCCGGGTGTCGTCGCGGTCTTGACCACGACGCACGACGAACGAGTGGACTGGGTCCACGCGGGCCAGGCGTTGCAGCGAGTGCTCCTGATCGCGGGCAGCCACGGGGTCGGCGTCGCGATAGAAGCCAAGCCGCTGGAGTTCGGCCAGCTGCGCGATTTCATCGGCTCAGAGCTCATCGGCGGTGACTGCCCGCAGATGGTGCTGAGGTTCGGCATGAAAGGCCATGCCTGACTGACGGCCGTCCCGCTATTCGCCCACCCTGCCTAAAGTCGTCGCAACCGAGAACGGTGCCTTTGAGTCGTAGATGGCGTGTCATCAATATGGATGGACGTTCACGGAAGGGCGTCGCTATGCCAGTTATGTCGAAATCAGATAATAACCGACAAATCAAAGTCCGGGCGGGTTGGAGAGGTGCAGCGCTCGTCGCCGCAGCGCTAACGACAGCGGTCACCGGCGCGGCCGGCGCTCTCGCGGCACCGTCGGCTCCGTCGGCACAGTCGGCACAGCCGGCACAGCAGGCCAAAGGCACCTCATCGCTGGTCCCGCTGCGGCAGGTCGGGTTTGGCTGGTCAGTTGCCGAGTACTCGGCGGCGACGATAGGCAACCCGCCGCATAAGGGCAAGATCACGCTGTACGCAATCAGCCCGCAGGGCCGCAAGTTCGCGTTCTATAGCTGGCCGGCCGCGAAGATGGGGCCGAGAACCTTCAACCTCGTTGACTGGTCGGGTGACGGACAGCGCGTCTTGGTCCAGAACCTTTACCGGCTCGAGCAGATCAGCCTCGCCACCGGCAAGGTCATCAACAGCTTCAAGCTCCCCCCGGACGCGCAGGTGATCGGCTACACCAGGCCGCTCGGCGAGAACCTGCTCGTCCAGTTCAACGGCGTCCGCCGCTATAGCCTGACCGGCAAGCTCACCAAGGTGCTGACCAGGAACACCACCGGCAATCCGATCGAATCGCCCGACGGGACGTCTGTGATCGTCGGCACCAGCTCCGGTATCGAGCAAGTCGCCAACCTCGGCGGCGTGATCAAGCGCCTGCACGCGCCGATCGCGGTGTCCGGCTGCGACCCGGTCCGGTGGTGGACCGCGACCACGGTGCTCGGCGATTGCAGCGCGAAGCACCCGCTCGGCGCGGCGCCCCGGCTCTGGCTCTTCCCGGTCCATGGCGGGCGGGTGACCCCGCTGACAGCTCAGCGAAACGGTCACAGCGGGGACCTCGGCGACATTGACGCGTGGAAGCTGACCAGCGGCGTGTACCTGCAAGCACTGGGTCCGTGCGCGGTCGTATTCATCGCGACGCAGTCGCGCAACGGGACCGCCCACCAGGTCACCATCCCCGGTGTGCATTTCCCCATCGACCAGATCATTACCGGCCATGGTTCCAGCCTTCTGGTGCGTGGTGTCAACGAGTGCGCTGGCGGGGCGTCGCTGCTCTGGTTCAACCCCCGTACCAAGAAGGTCACCTGGGCGATCCACACGCCTAGCAAGGTGGTCGGCGTCGAGCTGGCCGTCCCGTTCGGGCGTCCAGTGAGCTAGCGCACCAGCGGTCCGCCAAGTCGCGGGGCCAGCCTCGACCGGTCGTGCCGGTGGAGGCTGGCCCCGCGGCAGCTCACGTCATCGATGGCTCGGCGACCTCGAGCCCCGACTTGAGCATCTCCCTGAGCTGCGGGTTGTCCTCGTGCCCGTGCTTGGCCACCGCGTGATCCGCAGCGGCGTCGAGTACCTCGTCCTCGCGGCCAGCGATCGTGAGCGAGCAGTTGTTCTCGCTCGGTACCTTCCGGCAATCAAGCATCATCCTGGCCATAGCCATCCCCCTTGACGTCGGCTTTCCCCCCGTGGCCGCCACCATAGAGTCGTCCCGTGGCGACCACGTGAAGGTACCCAGATTCAGGGCGAAAATTTCCGCCTCCTTAACGCAGTCGCCGCAGGAACGGATCTTGCGGCTCGGTCGGAACCAGTCGCAGCCGGGCCGCCGCCGGATAGGCGCCGTCTGATCGAGCGAGGACTGGGTTGAGCGTGAGTTCGGCGACTTCGGCGAGGTCGTCAGCCAGCCGGGAAACCCGGTGTAGCAGGTCGGCGATCGCGGCCGGGTCGACCGGCGCGGTGCCGCGGCGGCCGGTCAGCAGTGGTGCCACCCGGATTCCCCTGATCATGGCGTCGGCGTCGGAGTCGGTGAGCGGGGTGAGTCTCGCGATCTGATCGTCAAGCGCGTCGGCGAGTTCACCGCCGAGGCCGAGCACCACGAGCGGGCCGAACACCGGCTCGTGCTTGACTCCGATCAGCAACTCGATTCCGGGATCGGCGTCGACCGATACCGCCGAGTCGCTGGCCTGGGCTAGCCGGATGCCGTAGCAGCGGAGCAGGTCGGCGGTCTGTTCGGGTGCCAGCCAGTCGCCGAGACGCTGGTCGGCTAGGAAGCTGTCGACGATCGCCCTGGCCGGGGCGGGACTGACGCCGGTGAGTTCAGGTATGACACCCGGGCTGGCGGCGCGCCACGCACCGTACCTGGTGGCGTGGCGCAGCGCTCTGGCCGCGCTCTCTGGGTACAGGTAGGCGGGAACGCGACGATCGCGGAGGGCGCGCTGGTCCGTGCCGCCGGGGCGAAGGAAAGTGACGGACTCCTGCTGGTCGAGCATGACCGCGACGAGCGGCTTGCCGACGCTAGCCGATACCACCGCCGGACCTAGGTCGCCAAGCGCGGTGCGGACGGTGACCGCCATCACCGCGTCGACGCCCGGGTCCTGGGCGACGATCTCAAGGCACGCCTTGAACGCCCGCGAGCTGACCGTCGGCGTCGCGTCGACCGGGCCGCCTACCACGGAGCCGCCGGGCAGCAGCCGTCGCAGCCGTTGCGTGGTCGGCTTGGAGAGCACGGCGACCCGCAGATCGTTGTCGCCGCAGGCGTCGGCGGCTAGCACGTCCGCGCCGCCCGCGTTCGTCACGATGCCGATCCGGTCTCCCAGCGGCAGTGGCTGACCGTACAGCATGGCGGCCGCGTCGACCAGTTCGCCGAGGCTGGTCGTGGCGATCACGCCGGCCTGGCCGAACAGCGCCTCCTGGGTGATCAGCGGGGTGCCGGCCACTGAGGTGGGTGTCGCGGTCGCGGCCGTGTGCGAGGTGGCGGCGCGCTGTCCGGCGGGCGAGCGCCCGCCGATGACCGTCAGCACGGGGAACTGGCGGCCAACCCGACGCGCGGTCTTGGCGAATCGGCGCGGGCTGCCGAACGACTCGACGTAGAGCACGGCCAGCTTGGTGATCCCGTCTTGCTCCCACCACATCAGCATGTCGTTGCTCGACACGTCGTACTTGTCGCCTACCGACGCGAACGACGACACCCCGATGCCGAGCCTGGACAGATGCTCAAGTACAGCGATGCCAATCCCGCCGGACTGCACGATCAGGCCAGCCGTGCCTGGCGGTGGGTTCGCTCCGGCGAAGGTCGCGTTGAGGCCGACGCTGGGTACCGCGATGCCGAAGCAGTTCGGGCCGACCAAGCGCATGCCGAACCGGCGGCAGGTGGCAAGCAGTTCTGCGCCGATGTCGGCGTCTATGCCGGCCGTGACTATGACCAGCGACTTAGCGCCAGCTCGGCCGCAGTCCAGCGCGGCGGCTACGACGACCTCCGCGGGGAGGGCTATCACCGCCAGGTCGGGCGGCTGGAGCAGGTCGGTGGCGCGGGCCAGGCTGGGGACGCCGGCGACGGATGTGGCGTTCGGGTTGATCGCGGTCACCTGGCCGGTGAAGCCGGCCGCCAGGACGTTGCGCAGGATCGCGTGACCGACGCCGGTCGGCTTACGGCTGGCGCCGATGACCGCGACCGACGCTGGGTTCAGCAGGAAGCGCAGGCTGGCTACGTCGGCTTGGCGCTCACGCATGGCAACGGAGTCGAGGTAGATCTGCAACTGCTCGTTGGCCTCGTCGACTGGTAGCGGGAAGGTGGTCTCGATGACGCCCTCGGAGACGTGTCGCTTAGCCGCTAGCCCGGCGCCGGCGAAGACAGCCAGCATGGCGGCGTTGCTGGACAGCGTCTGCGCGGTGAACGCCCGCACGCCGCGCAGCCTGGCGATCGAGACTAGGTGGTCGAGCAGCAGCGTGGCGACGCCCCGTCCGTGCATGTCGTCGGTTACCGCGAACGCGATCTCGGCGACGGCCGGCTCGGCCGGGTCGGCGGGCTCGTAGCTGGCGACGCCGACTAGGCGGTCGCCGAGCCAGGCAAGTAGCGCGCAGTGATCGGGGCTGGTCGGCCTGGTCACCCTTCTGGCTTCGCGTGCCGATGAGAGTTTGCTCACGCTGAAGAATCGGAGGTAGATGTTCTCGGCAGACATAGCCGCGTGCATCTGTCGGACGGCTTCCTCGTCGGCCGGCCTTGCCTGCCTGATCAGGACCGTTGTGCCGTCGATCAGCAGCGCGTACACGCCGCTGCCGGACTCAGCCTGGCAAGATGGGCTCATGCCGACCCATGTTGCACTGCTGCGCGGTATTAATGTCGGCGGTGGCGGGAAGCTCGCCATGGCCGATCTGCGGCAGCTCGTCTCCTCGCTTGGTCACGCCGATGTCGCGACCTACATCCAGTCCGGCAATCTCGTCTTCACCCCGTCGCTCGCCCCGCCGCACTCCGACACCAGCGCGCTGGCGAGCGAACTCAGGGCCGCTATCACGGCGAAACTGGGCGTCAATTCTCCGGTGATCGTGGTGACCAGGGCCGAGCTTTCCGACGTGATCAGCAACAACCCGTATCGGGAGGAGCCGAATCCGAGATATGTGCATGCTGTCTTCTTGCCCGCGGAACTTGACGAGGCCGCGCAGCACCAGATTAGGCAGGCTGACGAGGAGGCGCGCAGCCAGGGCGGCCGGGACGAGGTCACGTTGATCGGGCGGACGCTCTACGTGCACACCCCGGATGGATTCGGGACCAGCGAGCTCGCGAAGACTTTGCTGGCTAAGCGGAAAAGCCCTGTCGCCGACGGCACGGCGCGCAACTGGAATACAGTGACAAAACTGCTCAGTCTGTGCGATAGCTAACGGACAATAACCCGCTCACCGAGGTCTTAACCGGATTGCGCGGGCATATCTGACTACGCTAGATGCCGTGCAAGAAGATGCTGGTTATATGTGCGCCTCATGTGGCGAGCGCCATGAGGCGCTACCGATGTCCTACGCGGCGCCGACGCCGGAGTACTGGACCGATGATCTGGCTGACGATGACGACAGCGGCTTGTCGGCTGACCAGTGTGTGATCAAGGGTGAATGGTTCTTCGTCCATGGCCTGATCGAGATCCCGGTACTCGACAGCGATGAGCCCTTTGCCTGGGGCGTCTGGGTCTCGCTCAGCAAGGAAAACTACGACCGAATGGCACAGTTGTGGGACACTCCGGGCCGGGAGGGCGAGCCGCCATATTTTGGGTGGCTGTCGACCCAGTTGCCGGTCTATTCGCCCACAACCATAAACCTCAAGACGCATCTGCATACTCGTCCAGTGGGCGAGCGGCCGTTCATCGAGCTTGAGCCGACCGATCATCCGCTGGCTGTTGAGCAGCGGACCGGCATCACCCGGGCCAGGGTCGAGGAGTTCGTCGGCATATTGCTGCACGGGGAGCCGCTCGAGCTAGCCGAGAGCGAAGCCCAGGCCTGACTGCCGCGCTTGCCGTTAACTCGCTGGTTGGGTTACCTTCCAGTAATGATCGATATGAGCGGTCAGGTGGCGATTGTCACCGGCGGTGGGTCAGGCATCGGCGCCGCGCTGGTGCGGGCCATGGTGGCCTGCGGCGCGACGATCGTGATCGCCGACATCGACGAGGCAGCGGCGAAGTCAGTAGCTGCCGATCTGACCAGGGTCACCACGGTCACGCTTGACGTCAGGGACGCCGAGGCAGTTACAGACATGGTCAGCCAGGTCGCGGCCGAACACGGGCGCCTCGACTACATGTTCAACAACGCGGGCATCGCTGTCGGCGGCATGGTCGAGGAATTCACTCTGGATCACTGGAACCGGGTGATCGACGTCAACTTGCGCGGTGTGATCCACGGCGTGCACGCCGCTTACCCGATCATGCTGCGCCAGGGCAACGGGCACATCGTGAACACCGCATCGCTGGCCGGCCTAGTGCCGGGACCCGGGCTAGCTCCGTATGACGCGGTCAAGCACGCCGTGGTCGGGCTTAGCCTCTCGCTCCGGGCCGAAGCGGCGGGACGCGGAGTCAAGGTAAGCGCGATCTGCCCGGGGTTCGTCGACACCCCGTTGCTTGGCCGCGTCAACCCCGACCTGCCGCAGACCGGCGCGGGCATGGACGCCGAAACGCTCGCGAAGCGGATTGGCAAGCTGTACCAGGCCGACCCACTCGCGCAAGACGTGCTACGCGGCCTCGCCCGCAACCGCGCTCTCATAGTCGCGCCGCGCTCCGCCCGGGTCCTCTGGCGCATGTCCAGGTTTGCGCCCGGCTTGATGATGGCAACCGTAGTCCGAGGCGTAGAGCGCAGCCGCCCGCCCCGGTGATCGGCGATCCCAGCCGCCGCAGCCTCAACCCGCCCAGCCTCAACCCGCCCAGCCTCAACCCGCCCAGCCTCAACCCGCGCAGCCTCAACCCGCGCAGCCTCAACCCGCGCGATGGATTCGGGAATTCATCGCGTCTGCCGGCTCGGCCCGCGCGATGGATGTGGCAATTCATCCGGGAAAACAGGTATGAATTCGGGAATCCATCGCACTGACTTTTGCCGCCCTCGGGATGAATTCGGGAATCCATCGCACCCTTAGGGGCTCGCGGCTGGGTCTGGTGGGTCTGGTGGGACTGATTGGGCTGGTGGTGGGTTTGTGGTGGGGGGTGGCCAGAGTTGGTCGGCTGCTATGACGGCCACGACGACGGTCGTGGCGCAGGCGGACAGCACGAGTGCCGACACGTGCGGGGCGAGCAGGCCTAGCAGGGCAAGAGCGCCGACCGCGCCGATCCGGTGCCATGAGATCCGGCGCCAGACGACGGCCTTGAAGGCGGCGTGGCCCGCGAGGAACAGGGCTGGCCCGGCCAGCACCAGCCAGGCGACCCAGCCCGAGACAGTGACCCCAGCGTCCGAGCCAGCGGCCCCGTGCGCCGCGGCCTCGGCGACGGCGCCATCGGCTGCCGCCGTCACGATGATCCCCGCGACCATGACCGGGTGGATGAGGTGGTACGCCGAACGGCCGAGCCTGCCCGGGTCGGCCGAGTGAGCGATCACCTCGGTGGCATCCCTCGCGCTGCGGTCGAAGTAGAGCCACCAGAACGCAACGCTGCCGACGACCGCGACCACAAAGGCGCTGATTTCGCTGCCGGTCAGCGAAACCGAACTGGTCAGCCGGGCGGCGAGCGTGGCACCGACCACGACGATCGACTCGCCGATCGCGATCAGGATGAAACCCTGGCATCTTTCGGCGAAATGCCCGCCCTCGATCGTCCAGTCGGCCGTTTTCGATCGGCCGAGTCCCGGCGTGTAGAACCCGACCGCCCCGCCTAGCAGGTCGACGGCCACCGCTCCGGTCCACAGCAACACCCGCGCGTCACCGTGGCTCAGCCCGCCGGCCAGGGCCAGCAACCCGCTCGCCACGCACCAAGCCAGAATGCGCTGGAAGTTGCGGCGCAGGCCGTGATCGCCAGCGGCATCGCCGATGGCCCAGACCGTGAACGTACTCCGACCGACCTGCATGACCAGGTAGGCCGCGCCGACCAGCAGCCCCGAGTGGCCGAACGCCGTCGGTATCGCCGCCGACATCACCAGGCTGATCACGGCCAGGGCGAGCAGCAGCAGTCGCACGGCGATCCGGTCAGGATCGAGCCAGTTGGTCACCCAGGTGGTGTAAGCCCACAGCAGCCAGACCATGATGAGCAGTAGCGCCGCCTCAAGCCCGGCGCGTACGGCGCCGCCCGCCTCCGGACCGGCGAGCAGGAAGTGCGAAAGCTGGGTCACCGCGAAGACGTAGACCAGATCGAAGAACAACTCGACGTTGGTGACGCGCTGCGGGCCCGCCCGCTCGCGCATAAGGCTCACGGCAAGTAAGGATGCCAGGTGATGGACCGCGACAACCGCAGGCTGGCCGGGCCGGTCGGCCAGCTTCGCCCGATGCTTGCCATCTCTGGCGAGATGCCATCCGACGACGCCCATTGGGCCTATGAGATGAAATGGGACGGCATCAGGGCACTCGCCCACATCGCCGAAAGCAGCGTCACGCTCGTCACCCGCACCGGCCGCGACGTCAGCGGCACTTACCCAGAACTGCAGGCCATGGCCGGCGCGATCAGCTCGCGCCAAGCCGTGCTCGATGGCGAGATAGTCGCCTTCGGCGGCGCTGCCTGGCCAACCTTCGAAGCGCTGCAGCAGCGCATGAACGTGGCGGCACCCAGCCAGGTCAGGCAGCTCGCCGCCGAGATTCCCGTCACCTACCTGGCGTTCGACCTGCTGATGTTCGGCGACGAAGTACTCATCGACCAGCCGTACCGGCTTCGGCGGCAGCGCCTGGACGCACTCGGATTCGAAGGCCAGAACTGGCAGACGCCGCCAGCCTTCATCGGAGTCAGCGGCGCGGACGTGCGGGCTGTCTCACGGCAGCATGCCCTGGAAGGCATCATGGCGAAAAGATTGGAATCGCGTTATGAGCCTGGGAAGAGGTCGGCCGGCTGGCGGAAGATCAAGAACATTCACCGGCAGGAGTTCGTCATCGGCGGCTGGCAGCCAGGCGAGGGCAACCGGGAGAACCTCATCGGCTCGCTGCTCGTCGGCGTGCACGACTCGGCGGGCCTGGTCTATGCCGGGCACGTCGGCACCGGCTTCACCAGTGACACGCTCGCCATGCTGACCAACCTGCTCGCGCCGCTCCGCCGCGCGTCGTCGCCGTTCGGCTCGACCGTCCCGCCCGAGCACGCCCGCTCCGCGGTGTGGGTCGAGCCGACGGTCGTGATCGAGGCGACGTTCGGCCAGTGGACGAACTCGGGTCGCCTGCGGGCCGCCTCCTACCTGGGGCTGCGGACGGACAAGGACCCGGCTGACGTCGTTCGCGAGCCGACCAGCGTCAGCTAGCGAAGAAATAGCCGAGGATGGCTTGGCCAATCGGTGATTGGTGGATGATCGCCGAGGTGCCGTACTTTACGACCGTACTAGTTGATGCTTAAATGTCGAGATATGTCAATCTAGCCGGGCGCTGATCATGCCATCTCATGCGCTCGAACGCGTTTCTGTACGCCCGATTCAGGTGCTGCTCGCCGCCTTACTCCTCGTTCCGCTTGTCGCCTTCGGTTCCCCGCCGGAGCCTGCGTCATCAGGCATGGCGGTCGCGGGCGGAACCGTGACCAGTGCCAGCGGGGCAGCGATGGCCGGTCAGGTTGTCGCTCTGTCTGCCTGGCCCTCCGACGCGGTGCAGAAGGCATTGAAGCCTGGCCAGCTTGTGCCGGTGACGCTGCTTGCCACGGCTACCACGAGCAGTGCCGGAAAGTACATGCTGCGGGTCCCGGTCGCGAGGCTGAAGGCGGCGGCAGTGGAATCCGGCTACGTGAACCTGGAGATCTTCAGCGCTCTCGGGGGCTTCTGGTTCTTCCCGTACCAGACTGGCTCGCTGTCTGAGCATTTGTCAGCGCCGGTGACCGTCAACCTCCGTGACGATGTCAAAACGATATGTGGCAAGGGCCCTCAGGGGCAATCGTTGTTTTTTACCGGCCTCTTCAAGCTGAAGCAATTGAACCCGGCCTGGGGCGTGGTCGGCCAAGGTTACATCGCCCCGCAGGGGAGGAAGACCGCAGGCGACGTTGTGCAGTTTAACTACGACCGAACCGGCAGCCACTCTCAAACCTCGACGCTGGGTATCGGGCTATCGGGGTACGGCGTCGATGCCGGGTACAACACTTTCGCAGGTATGTGTATTCGCCGCGATGATGCTTGCGTCGTAGTCCCTTGCCACGTAGGTTCCCGCGGAATCGCGGTAATAGACCAGCATGCCCTGTGAGGTCGCGCGGCGGCCCCCGGCGATGGCCGCCACGCCAAGGATCATGTTAAAGGACTTGCCTGGCGCCAGCCGGAAACTGTGGACGGGTCGGCGGTCCTTCCACGTCGGCAGCCAACTGGGGTTTCTGAGCGGCCAGTGCACCACGCCCAGAACCCTGTCCCCTGGCACCGCGTAGGAGCCGACCAGATGCTCATTGCGCGGATGCAGCAAGATAACACGGTCGAGGACCACTGCTGTGTGTCCGTAGTTGGTGAACTGATCAAGGCCGAATGCCCACTGCTGACCACCGGGCGCGCAGATTGAACCTGGCGGGCTTGGATCGTGGATGCCGAGACCGCTGCTAAGCGGGCCGTCAGTGGCCGGGCCGCCGCCACCGCTGCGGCAGCCGCCCAGGGCGGTTACCAGCGCCGCAAGGGCTACGACCGCTAACGGCTTCCCGCGCATGCCCCGAGGGTAAGCTATCGGCCGGGTTTATCGCGGCTAGAGCAATTCCAGCAATATCCTCTACCTGGCCTGCGCCGACCGCTACCAGTCAAGCAAGCATCACCTCGGTAGTGACAAGGCTGCTTGCGCTGGTCAGGGCGTCAGCCGATGCGGCAACCCGGCTTGGCTCGGACCTGCCCAGAGTTAGGACTGACCATGAGGCAGGTCGTGTTGACCGCCTCGAATGCTCGGGCTGGAATGCCCTTGAGTAGCGAGACGAGCGTGTCCGGCCACTGCGGGAAGGCGGCGCCCTGGAAGAACCAGTTGCTGCCGTTGTCGGCGAGGATCAGGCCGTAGTGCTTCATCTCGATCAGCACGGCCTTGGCGTCCTTGCAGAACGGCGCCGAGTTCCGGCAGAAGCCGGCGATGTTGAAGCTCGCCTTGAGGCGGAACCTGGCGCCCATCGGCGGCAGGTTGGGGTTGTTGCTTGAGCCGGCCTCGTGCCGGGCGGGCCAGATGTAGTGGGTGCGGGTGACGTCCGCGGTGAACCTGATCGCATGGGTGATCGGCTTGCCGGTCCGGGCCGAGTACGCCACCTGCTGGTAGTTCAGCAGGCCGGGAAGGATCGGTAGGCCGGCGGCGTCCGCCGAGGTCGCGCCCGCCGGCCTGAGCTTGTTCGACCGCAGGTTCCAGATCGCGCCGGAGCCAGCCGTCGGGTGCTTGGAGTATTTCGCGTTGAACAGCTCGTAAAGCACGCAGGTCTTCTTGTTGACCATGATCGCGTGCCGGTCGCCGCCGGCGTTCTTGCCGCCCTCGATCTTGGTGTCGGGTCCGAAGGGATATGGTCCGCGGTCGCTATCGCTGGCGTAGTGGAAGCGGATTCTGACCAGCCGGTGCGACCTGTTGACGATCGTGTAGGGGATCCCGTACGGATAGCCGCCGGACGGGCCGAAGTCCGGGTGCAGGTTGATGTGCGCCGAGTCCATGCTGCGCATCCAGGCCGCACTGTGCCCGTCGACTGGCAGCTTGGATATGTCGGTGTTCCAGATGTTGCTGGCCGGGAACATCGGGCAATCGGGCGCACCCGGCACGGCCGTGCTGGTGACCGGGCCGGTCCGGGCCAGGCTGGCGCGGCGCTCGGCGTGCAGCACCGGTCCCGCGCCGGTGACCCTTGGCTCATCGGACGGCGTTTGCCTGGGCTCGCTAGCAGCCTGCTTAGCGGGGCGCAGCGCTGTCGGCAGCGCCGTTCCGCCGCACGCGGCGAGACCGGTCATCACCGTCACGGCACCAATTACCCGGACATAATCCTTCGCATGAAAGCGGCTAAGTCGGACCATATGGCAATGCTGGCACAGCCTCGTTGCCGGTGCGGGTGCAACGAGCCGGCTGGGGTCGGCGCATGCCCTAGGCGTGGTGGGTAGAGGAGGTTAGTGGGCCGATTGCGCGCCCAGGTTGCTTCGGGCGCGTCCGGTGACGCAGTATCGGGAAATCCCAACCCTTGGAGACCTCCGATGAAGGTGCCGCTGACAATTGATGATTTCCTGCGCCGGGGAGCGCTGGTTTACGGTGACCGGCCAGCCCTGGTCGACGAGCCTGGCACGGCTGGTTCGCTCGGCACGATCACCTACCGCTCGCTCGAGCGGCGGGCGCGCGGGGTAGCGATCGCTCTGGACCAGATGGGAGTGGCCGCTGGAGAGCGGGTCGCGATCGTCAGCCCGAACGCGGCGAGATTCGGGATCTTGTTTTTCGGAGTCAGCGGATTCGGCCGGGTGCTGGTTCCGATCAACTACCGGCTCAACGCCGACGAGGTCAGCTATGTGGTCGAGCACTCGGGTGCCTCCGTGCTGCTCGTCGACCCCGAGTCGGACGAGGTCTTGCGTGACGTCAAGGCCAGGCACAGGATCGTGCTCGACGGCGTCGACGACGAGCGAACTGTTCGCCGAGGCGCCTGACGACGCGCAGCCCGCCGGCTGGGAGCCCGACGAGGACGCGACGGCGAGCATCAACTACACGAGCGGCACGACCGCCCGGCCCAAGGGCGTGCAGCTAACCCACCGGAACTGCTGGCTGAACGCGGCCACGTTTGGCTGGCATACCACGGTGACCGACCGCGACGTTTATTTGCACACGCTGCCGATGTTCCACTGCAACGGCTGGGGCATGCCGTACGCGGTGACCGCGATGGGCGTTAAGCAGGTCGTGGTCCGCAAGATCGACGGCGAGGAGTTGCTGCTGCCGGATCGAGGCGCACGGGGTGACGCTGATGTGCGGCGCCCCCGCTGTCGTCGCGGCGATCCTGGACGCGGCGGCGGCTAGGCGCGCGGCCGGGCAGCCGGTGCCTGGCCGGGACCAGGTCAGGATCGTCGTCGCGGGCGCGCCGCCGCCGTCGAAGACGATCGAGCGGGTCGAGGGCGAGCTTGGCTGGGAGTTCATCCAGATCTACGGCCTGACCGAGACCGCGCCGCTGCTGACCGTGAACCGCAGACCGGCCGAGTGGGATGCGCTGCCAGCCGCCGAGCGGGCCAAGCTCCAGTCCAGGGCGGGCGCGCCCGCTGTGGGCGTGCAGGTCGCGGCCGATGGTGCCGGAGAGGTGCTCGCCCGGTCTAACAACGTGTTCGCCGGCTACTGGCAGCAGCCGGACGAGTCGGCGAAGGTGCTGGTCGACGGCTGGTTCCATACCGGCGACGAAGGTCACATCGATCCCGACGAGTACCTGGTCATCTCGGACCGCAAGAAGGACGTGATCATCTCCGGCGGCGAGAACGTCAGCTCGGTCGAGGTCGAGGACTGCCTGTTCCAGCCACCCGGCCGTCGCCGAGGCGGCCGTGATCGGCGTCCCCGACCAGCGCTGGGGCGAGACCGTCAAGGCGCTGATCGTCCTGCGGCCGGGTCACGAGGTGACCGAGGCTGAGGTGATCGAGTTCTGCCGGTCTAAGCTGTCCCACTACAAGTGCCCGACCTCAGTGGAGTTGCGCGAGTCGCTAGCCAGGACGGCGACCGGCAAGCTCCAGAAGTTCAAGCTCCGGGCCCCGTACTGGGACGGCTACGACCGCCGGATCAACTAGCCGGGTAAACGCCGACAGCGTGGGCCCCTGGCTGCTGTCATCGCGACAGCTAGGGGCCCACGCTGTGATTCACGGGCGGGTTCTACGCGGCGAGCACGGTTGGCTGGCTCGGTTCTGCTGACACCGACCCTGGCTCGAGCGCTAGGTCGAGGACTTCGCTGACGTCGGTCATCAGGTGGACTTCCAGCGCTTCGCGCACCTTCTCTGGGACGTCGTCCAGGTCAGGAGCGTTGCGGGCGGGGATCAGCACGGTCGTGATCCCGGCTCGGTGAGCAGCGAGCAGCTTCTGCTTGAGCCCGCCGATCGGCAGCACCCGTCCGGTCAACGAGACCTCGCCGGTCATCGCGACGTCGGACCGGACCAGCCGGCCGGACAGCAGTGAGGCCAGCGCCGTCGTCATCGTGATGCCCGCGCTCGGGCCGTCCTTTGGCACCGCGCCCGCCGGGACGTGCAGGTGGACGCCGCGCTCGGCTAGCTCGCCGACCGGGAGGCCGAGGCTTGGGCCGTTCGATCGCAGGTAGGACAGCGCGATCTGGGCCGACTCCTTCATCACGTCGCCAAGCTGACCGGTCAGTGTGACGCCAGTGCTGCCGCATGAGGCGTCGGCCAGGGAGGCCTCGATGAACAGGAGGTCACCGCCCGTGCCGGTCACCGCTAGGCCTGCCGCTACGCCTGGGACGGCTGTGCGTTCGGCGGACTCTGGCGTGTGTCGTGGGTGGCCGAGGTAGTCCTTTAGGTCAGTGTCGTCCAGGGTTAGTGGAAGACCTGGCTCGGCGATCGCGGACGGCGTTGTCGCTAGCTTCGCTGCGATCTTCCTGAGGACCTTGGCTAGCGCGCGTTCCAGTGAGCGCACCCCTGCTTCGCGGGTGTACTCCGTGGCTAGTGTTCGGTAGGCGGCTTCGGTGAAGCTGACGTCGTCGGGGTCCAGGCCGGCTCGGTTTAGCTGGCGTGGCAAGAGGTGGTCTCTTGCTATGACTAGCTTTTCGTCCTCGGTGTAGCCGTCTAGGCGGATTAGGTCCATCCGGTCTAGGAGGGGCTCGGGGATGGCTTCGGCGACGTTAGCGGTGGCTATGAAGAGGACGTCGGAGAGGTCTAGCTCGACCTCCAAGTAGTGGTCGCGGAAGGTGTGGTTTTGGGCCGGGTCTAGGACTTCCAGGAGGGCGGCTGTGGGGTCGCCGCGGTAGTCGGCGCCGACCTTGTCGACCTCGTCGAGGAGGATGACCGGGTTCATCGTGCCGGCTTCGCGGATCGCGCGGACGATCCGGCCTGGGAGCGCGCCGACGTAGGTGCGGCGGTGGCCGCGGATCTCGGCCTCGTCGCGGACGCCGCCCAGGGCTACCCGGGCGAACTTGCGGCCCATCGCGCGGGCCACCGACTCGCCTAGGGAGGTCTTACCGACTCCTGGTGGGCCGGCTAGGGCGAGCACGGCGCCGCTTCTGCGGCCGCCTTCTATCCCCATGCCCTTGTCGGCGAGGCGCTTGCGGACGGCCAGGTACTCGATGATGCGGTCCTTGACCTCGTCCAGACCGGCGTGGTCGGCGTCGAGCACCTCGCGGGCGCCGTTGATGTTGTAGGCGTCGTCGGTTCGGGTGTTCCACGGGACGTCGAGCACCGTGTCCAGCCACGTCCTGATCCAGCCGGCCTCCGGGGAGGCGTCGGAGCCGCGCTCCAGCTTGGCGGCTTCGCGCAGCGCAGCCTCACGGACCTTCTCCGGCAGGTCGGCCTCTTCGATCCTGGCTCGGTAGTCGTCCTGTTCGGTGGCTGGCGTGCCGTCGAGTGCGGCCAGTTCCTTGCGGATCGCCGCTAGCTGCTGGCGCAGCAGGAACTCGCGCTGCTGCCGCTCCATGCCTTCGCGGACGTCGTTGCCGATCGTCTCGGCGACGTCAAGCTCGGCAAGCTGGTCGCGAGCCCAGCCAATCAGTCGCTCCAGCCGCTGCTGCGCATCGGGCGTCTCGAGCAACTCGGCGCGCTGTTCGACCGACAGGTAGCTCGCGTAGCCTGCGCTGTCGGCCAGCGCCGAGGGATCGGTTATTTGTGAAAGGGCGTCAACCACTTGCCAGGCGCCGCGCTTTTGCAAGATCGCGGCCGCGAGCCCGCGGTACTCCTTGGCAAGCTCGAGGGCGCGCTGGCTAGCCGGCTGCGCCTCTACGATGGTGCCGAGCACCCAGAGCGCCGCGCCTGGACCGACGGTGCCCGCGCCGATCTTGACCCTGGCCATGCCCCTGATCACGGCGCCGGGCTTGCCGTTGGGCAGGCGGCCCTCTTGCTCGACGACGCCGAGGGTGCCGACCGGGGCGTACCGGCCGCCGAGCCTCGGCACGAGCAGCAAGCGAGGCCTTGAGTCGCCGTCAGCGGCCGCCCTGGCCGCCTCGATGCAGGCGCGAACCTCGGAATCTGAGGTCTCGAGCGGCACGACCATCGTGGGCAGCAGAACGTCATCATCGAGCGGCAACACGGGGAGGGTGAGGTTTTCGCTCATTAAAGTCTCCAGCTTGTATTACTTGATTACGCTGTTACATAGCGCAAGCCGGAGTCTGTTTGTTTCCTTCCGCTGTTCGCGGTCAGCTAAAGGAGCTGGCTACCAGGATTGGCCAGGCTGCTGGTCCTGACCGGGCGCTGGCGGGTTCTGCTGCCACGGCTGCCCCGGCCCGCCTTGCGGGTCACCCGGCTGGCTCGACTGCCCTAGCTGCGGTAGTGAGGCGGTGAGCGTGCGGACGTAGTTGACCCTCGCGTTGATGTCGGCCACCTGCGCGATGCTGGACACCGGGATCGTCGAGGTGTGCACGAATCCAGGCCCGTGCACCGTGACCTGCACCGAGCCTTGGGTCTTGTCCTCCTTCGCCAGCAGGAACAACAGGCCGAGGAAGCAGAATACGAAAAACACGATCGCGCAGACGATTGCCCAGGTCGGAATCGCCTGGCTAGTCACCGACATGTCGGTGAAAGTCCAGGACAACTCACTCAGCGGGCGCGAGCCGCTTGGCGTATAGACGGTCGTGGAGGTGACCGAGATGTCGCCGATCGTGACCAAGATTTGCTCGCCGGACATCAACGCGTCGTTGTTCGGCTGGAACATCTGGGCGGGCTGGACGCCCGGGGCGGACGCCATCTGGGCCGGCTGCTGATAACCACCAGGCCAGCCACCCTGCTGTCCGGACGGATCCTGGTAATACGTCGGGTTTTGATAACCAGCGTTCGGGTCCTGATATGAGCCCGGATTCTGATAAGGCCCGCCAGCGGGGTTCTGATAGGGCGCAGCCGGATCCTGATAGGAAAATGGCTGGTCAGCTGGCTGTCCTGGTCCGTTAGTTCCCGACGGATCGTTCATGCCGCATAGCGTATCGCGATCGCGCGGATCGGGGTTGTCCGGCGAGCCTGCCAAGGTCGCTCGATAGGCTGCTGAGCGGATTTACCAGCTATCGAAGGGAGCCCGCGAGCGGTGCGCTCCGATCATGACCCGCTGAGGGTCGCCTTGCTTGGCTGCGGGGTTGTCGGCTCCCAAGTCGCCAGGTTGCTGTCCGAGCAAGCCGTTGATCTCGCGGCCAGGGCAGGCGGCCCAATCGAGATCGCCGGCATCGCGGTGCGACGGCCCGACATTGCCAGGATCGACGGCGTCGACCCGGCGCTGCTTACCGTCGACGCCGCTGCGCTGGTGACCAGGCCAGGCGTGGACATCGTCGTCGAGTTGATCGGTGGCATCGAGCCCGCCAGGTCGCTGCTGCTCCGCGCGCTCCATGCCGGCCGGTCGGTGGTCACGGCGAACAAGGCGCTGCTGGCCAGCGACGGCGCCGCCCTGCACAAAGCGGGCAGCGCCAACGGCGCCGACCTGTTCTACGAAGCCGCGGTCGCCGGAGCGATCCCGCTGCTCCGAGCGTTGCGCGAGTCGCTGGCAGGCGACACCGTCACCCGGGTGCTCGGCATCGTCAACGGCACGACGAACTTCATCCTCGATCGGATGGACGCCGCTGGCTCTGACTTCGCGTCGGCGTTGGCGCAGGCACAGCAGCTTGGCTACGCCGAGGCCGACCCGACGGCCGACGTCGAGGGTCACGACGCCGCCGCCAAGGCCGCGATACTGGCCGGCCTGGCTTTCCACACCACGATCACCTCAGCCGAGGTCTATACCTGCGGTATCGCCGACGTGACCGCTGCTGACATAGCCAGCGCTCGGGCGCTCGGGTTCGTCATCAAACTGCTGGCGATCTGCGAGCGCTGCGACGGCGGGGTCTCGGTGCGAGTACACCCGGCGATGCTGCCCCGAGTTCACCCGCTAGCCGCTGTGCACGAGGCCTACAACGCGGTGTTCGTCGAGGCTGAGGCGGCCGGGCGGCTGATGTTCTACGGGGCCGGCGCTGGCGGCCAGCCGACGGCCAGCGCCGTGCTCGGCGACATCGTCGCGGTCGCGCGCAATCTGCGGGCGGGCCTGCGCGGTCCCGACCCCGGCACCTACGCCGAACTACCCGTTGTGCCCATGGCCGACGCGCTGACCAGGTACTACGTCGCGCTGGACGTCGCCGATCGACCGGGCGTGCTCGGTCCCGTGGCCGACAGCTTCGCCTGTCGGGGCGTGTCGATCAAGGCGGTCCACCAGGAAGGCCGAGGCGAAGACGCCAGCCTGATCATCGTGACGCACACCGCCCGCGAATCCGCGTTGGCGGCGACCATCGCTGATCTTGAGGCGATGGAGGCGGTCAGGGCGGTGGACAGCGTCATGCGAGTCGAGGGAGAAGAGGGCGAGTGAGGACGTGGCGCGGCCTGATGGCTGAGTACGCGGCCCATCTTCCCGACATCGCCGCGGACTCGATCGTCACGCTCGGCGAGGGCGGCACGCCGCTACTAGCTGCCCCCGTGCTCTCGAAGCTGACCGGATGCCAGGTGCTGCTCAAGGTCGAGGGCATGAACCCGACCGGGTCGTTCAAGGATCGCGGCATGACCGTGGCCGTCTCGCTCGCCGCAGCGGCCGGCGCCCGGACGGTAATCTGTGCGTCGACCGGCAACACGAGCGCGAGCGCGGCCGCCTACGCGGCCAGGGCCGGACTCGCCTGCGTAGTGCTAGTGCCGCGCGGCAAGATCGCGCACGGCAAGCTCGTCCAGGCGCTTGCCTACGGCGCGAGGCTGCTTACGGTCGATGGCAACTTCGACGACTGCCTCGAACTCGTGCGCAAGCTCGCGGTCAGCCACCCGGTGTCGGTGGTCAACTCGGTGAACCCTGACCGCCTCGCCGGGCAGAAGACCGCCGCGTTCGAGGTAATCGACGAGCTGGGCGACGCGCCGGACGTGCACTGCCTGCCGGTCGGCAACGCCGGCAACATCAGCGCCTACTGGATGGGTTACCAGGAGTATCTGGCCTGCGGCCGGTCGTCGAAGGCACCGCGAATGTTCGGCTTTCAGGCGGCCGGTGCCGCGCCCCTAGTCGCTGGCCAGCCCGTGCTCGAGCCGATGACGATCGCGTCGGCGATCAGGATCGGCAACCCGGCGTCCTGGCAGCTTGCCGAGGCGGCGCGGGACGAGTCGGCCGGGATGATCTGCGCCGTGACCGACGACCAGATACTTGACGCCTATCGGATCCTCAGCTCGGCCGAAGCGGTATTCGGGGAGCCAGCGTCTGCGGCTGGGGTGGCCGGGTTGTTGCAGGCGGCTAGGGACGGCGCGGTCATGCCTGGGTCCGTCGTCGTGTGCACGATCACTGGCACCGGGCTGAAGGACCAGGACACCGCGATCGCCGGCCTCCCCGAACCGCCGATCGTCCCGGCCGAACTGCGGGCCGCGGCCACCGCGCTCGGGCTGGAATGACACTGTGGTGACCTGGCTGGAGCAGGTCGTCCGGGTGCGGGTCCCCGCGACGAGCGCGAACCTCGGCCCAGGGTTCGACTCGCTGGGGCTTGCGCTGAGCCCGCACGATGTCGTGCACGCTCAGGTCACCGGCGGCGGCCTCCATATCGAGGTCACCGGCGTCGGCGAGCTAACCGCGCGGGCCGGCGAAGGGCATCTGGTCGTGCGAGCCATGCGAGCGGCGTTCGATCATCTGGGTGAACAGCCGCCTGGACTCGCGCTGCGCTGCCAGAACGCGATTCCGCACGGCTTCGGGCTGGGGTCATCGGCGGCCGCGATCATGGCGGGGCTGCTGGCCGGGAGGGCGCTGGGAGGCGAGTTCGGGGCCGAACGGCTGCCGGATGCGGCTCTGCTGCGCCTCGCAACCGATCTTGAGGGTCACGCCGACAACGTCGCTGCCTGCCAGGCGGGCGGGCTGACGATCGCGTGGGCTTCGGCGGGATCAGTCCGGAGCACGAGCCTGGTGCCGTTGCCGGGGCTGAAACCCGTGCTCTGCGTTCCTCCTGTGCCTGTATCTACCGAAGTCGCGCGGCAGGTGCTGCCGTCCACGGTGCCGCACGCCGACGCGGCCGCCAACGCAGCCCGGGCGGCGCTGCTCGTGGCCGCGCTGACCTGCGACGCGCGGGACCTGCTCGACGCGACCGAGGACTTCCTCCATCAGCGCTACCGGGCGGATTCGATGCCCGCGTCGGCTGGCCTGCTGGCGGCTTTGCGGGCGGCGAACGTGCCCGCGGTGATCTCTGGGGCGGGGCCGGCCGTGCTCGCGCTGCTCGCCCCGCCAGTGACACCAGGGGCTGATACCGTGGCCGCGATTGCCGAGGCGACCGGTGAGGAGTGGGAGGTGAGCGAGCTCAACGTGGACCGCTACGGCGCGACGGTACTGGCCGAAGAGACCGTGCTGGCCGAAGAGACGCCGCTGGCCGACGGGCGGGAGTAGATCGCTGCGGTCGCCGCGGGCAGCGGCTGGAAGCCTGCGCGGAGGTAAATGCCCAGGTCGTTGCTGACCTTGAGGCGTCGGCAGCCGTGGGCGGCGAGGCGGGAGAGGCCTTCGGCGAGCAGGTGGCTGGCGATGCCTCGGCCCTCGTGCGGCTGTTCGGTGCGCATGGGCTCGACCAGTCCGACACCGGTGACCGAATCGGGCCAGAACAGGCCGTACCCGGCAGTCTGGCCGTCGGCTGCTTCGACGCAGAGATCCAGGTCTGGTTGGTAGAGCGAGCAGCGGCGAAGGCGATCTTCGACGTGCGGGCCGTTGCGGGGGATCAGCGGGTACGGCCGGTTGGGTTCGTCGGCTCTGGACAGCAGCCGGTAGCCCTCTGGCAGCGGGGGGATGCGCGGCCGGTGGTTAGCGTCGAGCCAGCAGGTGATGACGCCGGGGTCGTCGGGGTCGTTGGGGTCGTTGGCTGGGCGGAGGCCGGAGGCGGTGAGTTCGGCTATGCCGATGGCGTCGTCTAGGCGGGCGGGGAACTCGACGGGCTGGGGGGTCGTGGCGGTTCGGTCGATGGCGGCGGTTCGGTCGAGGGCGGCGCGCCAGGCGGCGCGGGCTAGGTCGGGGTCGTCGGGCAGCACGAGGACGTCGCATTGAGTGCTGCGGGCGAAGGTGGTGCTGAGGATGGCGGCTAGGGGGTGGGCTCGTTCGTCAAGCCAGAACAGTTGACCGTCCGTGGTGGCTGGCTGCTCAAGACGTGACCACCACTGGACATCGGCCGCTTCCCAGATTCCTCCGGTCGGCCTGGCCAGGCGCATGTGCTGGAGCAGGGTGGTCGCCAGCGGAAGGTAGGTGTCGTCCGTTATGAGGACCTGGGCGGCGGCTCCGGCGGGCACGGGCTTAAGGGTCTCGCGGGCGGGTGCCGCCGATCAACTGAATTGTTCGCGGGCGGGTGCGCCGAGGCAGTCAATAGTGATAATGGTACAATTCCATCCAAAAGATCTAAAAGGGCCGCACGCCTAGACCAACGCTCCTGCTAGCCCGGTGTGGCAGCAACAGCAAGGTCCCCACGCTGTCGCTATAGCAGCAGCAGGGGTCCCACGCTGCTGTCAGTTCGGGGTGATTAACAGCCGTGGCGGGTCAGCGGTGCTGTCGCGGGTGCGGGCGGCGGCGGACGGGGCGGCGGCGGACGGGGCCGCTGCTAACTTGCGGGCATGGGATCGAGGGACGAACCAGGCATGGGGTCCGATGGCGAATCCGCTGTCGGCCGGGTGCCGTTGCCGGTGATCGCGCGCGAATGGGCGCGGATCGGCTGCCTAGGCTTCGGCGGTCCGCCGGCGCATATCTCGTTGCTGCGCAAGCTCTGCGTGGATCGGCGCCGGTGGCTTTCGGCCGATGAGTTCGAGGACGGCGTCGCGACCACGAACCTGCTGCCAGGGCCGGCCTCGACTCAGCTCGCGATCTTCTGCGCGTGGAGGCTTGGCGGCCCGGTCGGCGCGATCGTCGGCGGCGCGTGCTTCATCGGGCCAGGGCTGGTCGTGATCCTGGCTCTGTCCGCTCTGTTCTTGGCCACCCATCCACCGCTCTGGGTCGAGGGTGCCGCCGCCGGCGCCGGCGCCGCTGTGCCCGCCGTCGCACTCCAGGCTGCGCTCGGCCTCGCCCCGGCAAGCTGGCGCCGGGCCACCAGCCGGCCGTCACCGCCGCAGGCCGCTCCCGCCCAGCCGTCTCCGCGGGTCGCGTCCGCCCCGCTGCCCGCCGCGGACCGTGGCCGCCGTCGAATCCGCCCTGGCTGGCCGGGCGCGCGCTGGATCGCATACCTGGTGGCGGGTGGTGTGGCTGGGGCCCTCGCGTGGCCATTTCTTGTTGTCGTGCTAGCCGCCTGCGGCGCCATCGAACTGGGCTTCCGCACTCACTCGACCCAACCGCCTCGCGCGATCCTGCCGGTCGCGCTTGCTGTCCCGGTCGCCGCAGGCAGCTTGCTCTCCGTGGCTTGGGTCGCGTTCAAGGTCGGCGCGTTGTCGTACGGCGGCGGCTTCGTGATCATCCCGTTGATGCAGCACGACGTCGTGCACACCTACCACTGGATGACCGGCGCTCAGTTCCTGAGCGCTGTCGCGCTGGGTCAGGTGACACCGGGTCCGGTGGTCCAGACCGTCGCCGTGGTCGGTTACGCGGCGGCTGGCGTCGGCGGCGGGTTGCTGGCCTCGTTCGTGGCGTTCTTGCCTTCGTTCGCGCTCGTGCTGGTCGGGGCCCCGCGCTTCGGCCTGTTGCGCAGGAACAGCGGAGTCCAGGCGTTCCTGACCGGCGCCGGCCCGGCGGCCATCGGCGCCATCGCCGGATCCACGATCCCGCTCGGCCTCGAACTCGCCCACCTGTGGCAACTCGCGCTGCTCGGACTCGACCTCATCTGGCTGCTCGCGTTCCGCAGGAATGTCGTCGCCGCCATCGTCGGCGCGGCCGGCCTAGGCGTCATCGCCGTCCTAGCCGGTGCCCCCGTCGGCTGACCGGCCCGGCTGGCTCGACCGGCCCGTTGGCCCCCGGAAGGCCCGACCGGGGCCGCCGTTGACACCAGGCCGCGCAGGCACCTAGATTTTTCAATGTTCGATTACGGAACTGATGTGCGTGAAGCGCACAAACGCGGGTTTGAGCCCGACTGTCGCTCGTCCCGGCAGCCCGATAAAGGAGCGTGCGTGTCTCTTCTCGATTCCTCAGTCTGGCAGGGCAAAGCCTATTTTTCCGGACGGCATGAGGCCGGGAGCGCCAGCTCGTCCCGATGGCGTGAAGCTGGCGGCGGCACCGCCCCCGTGATCGAACCAGCCACCGGCAACCACCTCGGCACCGCAGGCATGGCCGCCCCGGCCGACATCGCGACGGCAGCCGCCGCAGCGGCAGCCGCCCAGCCGGCCTGGGCCGCGACGCCGTACACCCAGCGGGCCGCGATCCTGCGCAAGGCCGGCGACATCTGGCTCGCCCACGCCGCCGAGATCGAGGACTGGAACATCCGCGAGAGCGGCAAGATCCCGCCCGCCGCCCAGTTCGAGACCCACGTGGCGACCGAAGAGGTCTTCGAGGCGGCCACGCTGCCCGGTCGCCCCTACGGTGACTTGCTGCCCAGCGAGCAGCCGCACCTCAGCTTCGTCGAGCGAGTCCCGGTCGGCGTCGTCGGCGTGATCTCCCCGTTCAACTTCCCGCAGATCCTCGCGATCCGT
Organism: uncultured Actinomycetota bacterium; assembly: GCA_963769145.1. Classification (GTDB taxonomy): domain Bacteria; phylum Actinomycetota; class Actinomycetes; order Streptosporangiales; family Streptosporangiaceae; genus Chersky-822. Next base: position 1,718,505 of record CAVYKS010000003.1, on the reverse strand, counting down.
TCGGTCGCCCCGGCGCTTGCCCTCGGCAACGCGGTCATCCTCAAGCCCGACCCGCGCACCGCGGTCTGCGGCGGCGTCGCGTTGGCCAGGGTCTTCGAGGAGGCCGGCCTGCCGGAGGGCCTGCTGCACGTCCTGCCCGGCGGCCCCGATGTCGGCGAGGCGATGGTCACCCACCCGCTGATCTCGGTGATCAGCTTCACCGGATCAACCGCGGCCGGCCGCAAGGTCGGCGCGCTGGCCGGTCAGCACCTCAAGCGGGTGCACCTTGAACTCGGCGGCAACTCGGCCCTGGTCATTCTCGATGATGCCGATGTGGCTAAGGCAGCTTCGGCCGGCGCCTGGGGATCTTTCCTCCACCAGGGACAGATCTGCATGACCACAGGACGCCACATCGTGGCAAACGCGATCTACGACGACTACGTCAGCGCGCTCGCCGAGAAGGCCGGTCACCTTCCGGTCGGCGACCCGGCTTCCGGGCCGGTCGCGCTCGGCCCGATCATCGATTCCCGGCAGCGCGACAAGGTGCACGCGCTGGTCACCGGCACCGTCGACGCGGGCGCCAAGCTCGCGGCCGGCGGGACTTACGACGGACTGTTCTATTCCCCGACCGTGCTCGCCGAGGTCGGTCCCGCCATGCCCGCTTACGCGAACGAAGTCTTCGGCCCCGTCGCCCCCGTCATCCGCTTCTCTGACACCGATGAGGTCGCCAAGCTCGCCGCCGACTCCGAGTACGGCTTGTCGCTCGGCATCTTGACCAGGGACGTCATGAAGGGACTCGACCTGGCGCGCAAGATCCCGACCGGCATCGTCCACATCAACGACCAGACCGTGGACGACTCGCCGAACACGCCGTTTGGCGGCATCCGCGCATCAGGCACCGGCGCCCGGTTCGGCGGGGTGTCGAACCTTGAGGCGTTCACCGACACGCGGTGGGTCACGATCCGGGGCGACATCGCGCCCTACCCGTTCTGAGCGGAGCCGATGCGTACCCAGGTAGGTATCGTCGGCGCGGGCCCGGCCGGCCTGCTGCTGTCGCATCTACTCGCGCTGCGCGGCATCGATTCCGTCGTCGTAGAAAGCCGCAGCCGGGCGTACTGCGAGGCGCGGCAGCGGGCCGGCGTGCTCGAAAACGGCAGCGTCAGGCTGCTCCGCGACGCTGGGGTGGCGGACCGGCTGGACCGTCAGGGCCTTGAGCACGGCGGCATTTACCTGCAGTTCGACGGGGAGCGCCACCACATCGACTTCCGCGCGCTGACCGGCGGCCGGACCGTGACCGTGTACGCGCAGACTGAGATAGTAAAAGACTTGATAGCAGAAAGAATTGCGCGAGGCGGTCACATCGAGTTCGAGGCGATCGACACGCAGGTTGATCACCTAGACACCGACGAGCCGGTGTTGCGCTACACGGACTCAGCCGGCAGCAGGCACCAGGTCGTCTGCGACGCGATCGCCGGCTGCGACGGCTTCCATGGGATTTGCCGCCAGCAGATCCCGGCTGAGCTGCTCGGTGTTACCGAGCGCGGCTATCCGTACGCCTGGCTCGGCATCCTGGCCGACGTGCCGCCGTCGACCGACGAGCTGATCTACTCCCACCACCGCAGCGGCTTCGCCCTGCACAGCCTGCGCAGCCCCACGGTCAGCCGCCTGTACCTGCAGGTCGACCCCGACGAGTCCATCGAGAACTGGCCCGACCAGCGAATCTGGGACGAGCTTGCGCTGCGATTCGAACTGCCGGGCTCAGGCTGGACGCTGACGCAAGGCCCGGTGCTCGATAAGAGCATCACGCCGATGCGCAGTTTTGTGGCGGCGCCGATGAGGTACGGCCGGATGTTCCTGGCGGGCGACGCCGCGCATATCGTGCCGCCGACCGGCGCGAAGGGCCTGAACCTGGCCATCGCCGACGTCGCCGTGCTCGCGCCGACGCTCGACTGGCTATTGCGCGGCAAGAGCGAACTCGCCGACGCCTACACCGCCACCTGCCTGAACCGGGTCTGGCGGGCCACGCACTTTTCCTGGTGGATGACGACCATGCTGCACCGGACCCCAGGCGCCGACGACATGGAGATAGCGCTGCAGCTATCTCAGCTTCGTTATGTCGCCACCTCGCCAGCGGCTGCGCTGTCGCTGGCGGAGAATTACACCGGCTATCCCGAACTCCCTTTCACGACCAGCGAGGACTGACATGCGCACGACACCGCCGTTCCGCGCCGATCACGTCGGCAGCCTGCTTCGCCCGCCCGCGCTGCTTGAGGCCCGCGCCAAGTTCGCCGCCGGGGAGATCGACGCCGGGCAGCTTGGCGAAGTCGAAGACGCCGCGATCGCCGACATCGTGGCGATGCAGGCGGATGCCGGGCTGCGGTCGGCGACCGACGGTGAGTTCCGCCGTGCCTCCTGGCACATGGACTTCATCTATCAGCTTGGTGGTGTCGGCAAGGCCCCCGGCAACATGGCAGTGAAGTTCAGGAACGCCGAGGGCACCATCGAGTGGACTCCCGCCGCGCTGCACATTGGCAGCAAGATCAAGCTTGACCACACGATCTTCGACCGCGCCTTTGGTTACCTGCAGTCGGTGGTGACGGAGAACTCCGAAGGGGCGGTCACGCCCAAGCTCACGATCCCCTCGCCGAACATGGTCCACTACCGTGGTGGTCCCGCGTCCATCGACCACGACGTGTACCCGGACATGGAGGAGTTCTGGTCGGATCTTTCCGCCGCCTATGCGGATGAAGTGCGGCGCCTAGCCGAACTCGGCTGTACCTACCTCCAGCTCGACGACACCAGCCTTGCCTACCTGAATGACCCGGCCCAGCGCGCGGAGATCGCCGAGCGCGGCGAGGACGCCGACCACCTGCACCTGCGCTACATCAAGCAGGTCAACGACTCGATCGCTGGCCGCCCCGAGGGCATGGCGGTGACCACCCACATGTGCCGTGGCAATTTCCGCTCATCCTGGGTGGCCGAAGGCGGCTACGACTTCGTGGCCGAAGCCCTGTTCAGCGAGCTGGGCGTGGATGGGTTCTTCCTGGAATACGACGACGAGCGATCGGGCGGGTTCGAGCCACTGCGGTTCGTGCCCAAGGGGAAGATGGTGGTGCTCGGTCTGGTCACCACCAAGCGCGGCCAGCTCGAGGATCCCGACATGCTCAAGCGCCGCATCGACCAGGCGGCCAAGTTCGTGCCGCTGGACCAGTTGTGCCTGTCGCCACAGTGCGGCTTCTCGTCCACGGTCGAGGGCAACGTGCTGACCGCTGAGGAGCAGAAGGCCAAGTTGGCCCTGATCGTCAAGGTGGCCAGCGAGGTCTGGGGATAGGAGCCTGAGCAGACCCCGCTGAGGGTGGCAACAACACCAACGGCCCAGCGCTGTTGCTCCGCGAGCGCGGCCAACTACAGCAGGGTCCAACGCTGTAGCGCCGACGGGCTTCTGATCTCGCGATCGCCGCCACTGCCGCGAGCCTAGCGACGAAGGATCGCTAGAGGGGTCGGCGTGGGAGTGGTGCATCAAAATAGAACACAATTATATGAAGTAGAACAGTTCCTGCTTGGATAAGCGGCATGGAGTTGCCTTCGGCCGACGCACTGTCGCGTCGTCGGCCATTGGAGACCGATGCGGCGCCGGGGGAGAGTGATGCCCGGGCTACCGAGGCGGGAGGGAATGGTGCCCGGGAGGCCCGTGTCGTGGGGCAGGCGGAAGCCTCGTGGGGGGGTCATGGTGTTGGGCCACGGCCCGATCAGGCGGCGCCGCCGATCGCGCCGGAGCGCGAACGCCGAGTGCCGCCCGCTGACAATGTCGGGTCACCCACGACCGGAGTTAAGGGCACCGGAGCCGAGGGCGGTGGTCGAGCGTCAGCGCTGGGTCGACCGCCTTGACAAGATCGAGAATCCCGTCAGCAACAGGACGGAGTTGCGGGAGCGGCTCAACAACTTCGAGCCCGGCCACCCATCGTCGCCCTGGGACGAACACGGCAAGCTGCGCCCGCCAGGCCCGCGTTTGGCAGACCTGGAACGCCTAGATCCACCGCTCAGCGACGCCGCCTACGCGGTCCACGTCACTGACGTTGTCCAAGGTCTAGCAGCGGCGGGTGCTGCGCGTCGTACAAGCGCCGAGCAACATACTATTGATGGAAATAACGAGTATTGGACACCAGAGCGGAACAAAATACACTCGGCGATAGTGGCCGAATCGTATAGCCTAGCTGCCGACGTTCCGTGTGAGCGTCAAGCGATCATCGCTGGTGGACTAGGCGGCGCTGGCAAGACTACCGTACTTGAAAAGTACGCAGGGATAGACCTATCAAAGTACATTACAATCAATCCGGATAGCTTCAAGGAGAAGCTGGCTGAACGCGGCCTGACGGAGAGAATACCGGGTCTATCGCCGATGGAAACGACTACATTGGCCCACGAAGAATCCTCCCAGATCGCGCGCCGCCTAGCGCTCCGGGCCATGGCTGATGGCAAAAATATTATCTGGGACATAACCATGTCGTCCGAAAAGTCATCTCGGCGTGTCGAGGAGCTTAGGGCGGCCGGATACAATCACATTGAAGGCATCTTCGTCGACATCCCAATCGAGACCAGCATCGCTAGGTCAACTGCTAGGCATCGCCGGGGCCATGACCTCTACCTTGCTGGCGAGGGTCTGGGAGGTCGATATGTACCCCCGGAGGTGATCAGCGGACAGTCGGACGAAACCTTCGGCACCAAAAACCGCAGAACTTTTGAAATGGTCAAGGACCAACTTGATGATTGGTCTATATACGATAATTCAGTAGACCGTCGGCCGCCTGTCCTGGTTGACCGCAAGGCAAAGGAGGCTGAAACCGCGACTGACGTACATTAGCGAAGGGACATATAAACGATGAACAACGAAGTATCGCAGTTGCTTGACGCGCTGTATGACGGCTCTATGAAGCTAGATGAGGTCGTAGAGATTTTTAGGCAACGATCCTGGCCGCATCGCGAAATGGTCAGCGGGGCCACATATTTGGAGATGGCCACTGCAGAGCAAGAAGATCCCGATCCCTACATTCCTGAATCCTACGACGATGTCGTTGCCGCGTATGACAGAGGTCGCCTAACGGATGCCGAGTATGAGACGTTGGTTAATGCCATTGCCGCGTCAAGGAGGACAGAGGAAACCGAGAACAGCAACGCGGATAACTAGGCGATGTAGAGGCGCCGTGGCGATCGGGCGGTCGCATGGCTCTCCGCCGAAAGAATTCAGACGATGAGTGACAATGTCCTTGGTAGATGGTACACTACGAACAGGAGTTCAAGAGAGATGGCATCGCCGGGATGAGTGTAGATGCTGTGTTTGAGTTGGTTGCTGGTGAGTAGTTCTCCCGGTTGAGTGGCCCTCCGGTTTTCTCGGGTTGCCCGTGAGTGGTCTGGGCTTGGATCGACCTTCGTGCAGGACGCGTCTGCGGCGGCGCGTCGCCATGTTTCCTTTGGTCGGCTATGCGTTTCCCGGGAGGTGGTGCTCGTGTGTGATCTGGGCCAGCAGTCTGGTGCGCCTTCCGGTCAGAGGCCCGCCGCGCCGGTGACCGGCGTACCAGGTACAGCGCGTCAGGCGCTCGGGATGGTGATGGCGGGCCTGTCCTGGCTTGCCGACGCGGACCTTGCGTCGGCGCCGGCTTCGGTTCAGGCGGAGTGCCTGCGGGAGCTGGAACGAGCCCAGTCGGTGTACACCGCCGCCCGCGCGACAGTTCTCGGTGCGTTTGATGCCGGGGGCGGGTTCGAAGATGACGGGTCCCGGTCGGCGCGGACGTGGCTGATGTGGCAGACCCGGGTCACTTCCGCGGCCGCGACCGGCAGCGTTATGTGGCTGCGGCGGCTGCGCGCTCACCCGGCGGTCGCCGCCGCGCTGCGCGCCGGGGCGGTGTCGGTGTCGTGGGCGCGGGTGATCTGCGACTGGACCGATCAGTTCCCTGCCGGTGCGCGGGACGAGGCGGACCTGATCCTGCTCGCCGCGGCGGCGGCCGGCGCCGGGCTAGGCGATCTGGCCAGCCTGGCAGAGCAGATCCGCAGCCCGGCTCGCCCAGCCCGACGCCGACAGTAACATCGGCGGGGGTGACGGGTCGCAGGACCGGTACCTGCGGGTGGGTACCACGCTGGGCGGGGCCGGGCGGATCGACGGGGACCTGACACCGCGGTGCGCGGCTGCCGTCCAGGCCGTGCTGGACGCGCTGGGCAAGAAGGCCGGCCCGGAAGACACCCGCACCGCCGGGCAGCGGCGCCACGACGCGCTCGAGGAGGCCTGCCGGAGGCTTATCGCCAGCCAGTGCCTGCCGGACCGGGCCGGGCAGCCCACCCAGATCCAGCTCCACATGAGCCTGGATGACCTGCTCCGCCGGATGGAAGCCAGCGGGGAGACGGCCGCCGGCGGGGACCGGCCGGTGCTGCCCGGGCCGGCCGCGATGCCTGGTGATGAGTGCGACGCCACGATCATCCCGGTCGTGACCGGGCGGGTCGACTACGACCTGCTCGACAGGCTCACCGCCCAGCTCACGGGCAGCACGCCGTGGTCTGCGCGGCCCGCCTACGACCCGGCCGCTGGCGGCAGCCCCGGCCAGGGCACCGGCCGGGATCAGGTCCGCGACCTGATCCTGGCCAACGCCATCGCGCTACTGTCGGGTCCCGGCCAGATCGCGTCGCTGCTGCGGACCGGCATCCTGCCGCCGCCCGCCGCTGCGATCAGCCTGCCCCTGGACGTCGGCACCGGCACCGACACCGTCCCGCCGCACCTGCGGCGGGCGGTGATCTTGCGGGACAAGCACTGCCGCGGACCCGGATGCCAGGTCCCGGCCTCGGGCTGCCAGGTCCATCACCTGGTCCTGCGCAGCCAGGGCGGCCCGACCAAGCTGACCGGACTGCTGCTTTTGTGCCCGTTCTGCCACCTGATCCTGGTGCACCGGTGGGGATGGACCATCACCTTGAACGCGGACGGCACCACCACGGCCCGCAGCCCTGGTGGCCGCACCGTCCACAGCCACAGCCCGCCCGCCGCAGCCGCCCAGCCGGCCTGAGCACGGCCGCCTCAGGTGGCAGGTCGGCGGGCGATCCAGATCTCCTCGACCGGCCAGTGCCGGGACCAGCGCGCGGTAGCGAGCTGGTAATACGGATGGTCGGCAGCGCCGGGCGGCGCGTACAACTCGTGCATCTCGTCGATGACCAGCCCCGCGGCGCGCAGGTGCCGGATCCACTCCCCGCGGCCGGGATGGAATTCGATCCCGCGGCGGCCTTCGAGGCGGGCTACCTCGTGCTGGGCCCGCAGCAGCGTCCGGCCGGCCGGGCCGCCGGCTGGCCGGTACAAGGCGACCAGGACGCTGAGGGTGTGTAAGACCAGCCGGCCTCCCGGGCGCAGCAGCCGACCGGCTTCGGGGATCCATCGGCCCGGTTCGCAGTACAAGCTGGCACCGCATTCGGAGACCGCCAGGTCGAAGGCGACGCCGGCGAACGGGAGCTGCCCGGCGTCGGCTTCGATGAGCGGGAAGCGGACGCCGAGCCGGTCCTGGCAGCGCCGCGCCGTCTGCAGCTGGGCATGCGTGATGTCCACTGCAGCGGGCCGGGCACCTTGCCGAGTCAGCCAGGCTGACAGGTAAGCCGTGCCGCAGCCCAGCTCGACAACATCCAGGCCGGCTACCTGCCCCAGGACTCCCAGCTCCCGCTCGGGGATGCCGAAGATACCCCACCCCGAACTCCTCGGACTGCCACGCCGCCTCAGCGTGCCGGGCACAGTACTCCGCATTCACCTCCGACCACGCCGCACGATTCACCGCAGCATCCAGGCGCTGCTCACGATCAGCACCCGCCATCAGGTCACCACCGTCCCGGCCCCGCCGCGCACGAGAGAACAGGCATGAAATCATCTAAAACACCTGACTGGCGCTATGGCAAGGCCAAGCCCAGCGAGGGCGCGCAGATCCACGGCCCGACTCCGGACAGTATTTTGGCCAGACTCTGACTATGACCACTTTGCCCCTGGGTGCAGTCAAGACGCACCTGTCCGAGCTCGTGGGTCGTGTCCACCCGGTTGAGCCGCCGGCAGATGGCTGCAGCCTGAGGTGCTGGCGGGGCATGACGACCGCGGCGGTGAGCAGCGGGCCGTCGCCTCGGGCATCAAGCCTCGCGCTTGTCCTCGGTGCGCTTCGACTCTGCGACCGCCTCTGAGAGAACTCGGTACTCGGCGCGGGACAGATCTCCGCGGTGGAACGCGGCCGACACGTCGTCGAACGAGCCGGGCACGTACGGTCCGGGGTCTTCCTGGGCGCTGGCGGCCATCTCCAGGTAGCTGGCTGGCGGTGACCGCCTGCGGCGCGGCCACTGCCGGTCGCGGAACCGCCGGGCCACCTCTTCCAGGGTCATGGTCCCGTCCCGCAGGGCCTTGATCAGGTCAGAGACCTCGCTGGTCATCACTTGTTCTCTTCTCTGCTACTGGAGTCAACGAGCACCGGCGGACGGCCGTCCACCGAGTTGTCGCACAGCGACCAGGCATCGAATTGCGGCTTGACCTGCTCGAACGTCCTCCGGTTGCGGCTGCCCCAGTCCGGGTCCGCCTGGGAGCTTATGACCTCAGCGGGAACGAACCGCCCGCCCGGCCCGTGCCCGGCACGGTAGCTGCCGCACCCCTCGCGGTGCCGGGCGTCCGACCGGTGAATGCCGACATCCACCGGTATGTCAACGAAGATTCCCTCGACCTGGGAGTATCCGGCTGCCCGGAGGTCACCGATCCGCTTCTCGGTCGACTCCCTCGACGCCATCGTAATGTCCCAGATGACGTTCTTCCCTTCCGGCATCGCCCGCAACGCGAGCTGCCTGGCAATGTAGGAGGACTCCTCGTGCACCAGGTCGGAGGCTTCCATCGGGGCCAGGTCGGCAACCTCGGGGATCATGCCGCGAGTAGCCATCTCGCTCTTGATCTCATCCGGGTTGATGGTCAGGTACTGCGAGCGGTCGATGCCCGCGTGGTGATCGAGGACCGTGGTCTTGCCGGCCCCGGGAAGCCCGCCTGCGAGGATGGCCCGCCGCTCGCACGGCACGTCGCGGGCCGCCCCGTACAGGTCTGCGATGATCGCGTCCTGCAGGACCGCGCGATCTTCCGTCCACTGCTCGTGGTCTGGGTCGGTGGTGTGCCGCAGTTCCGTAGCCAGGCCCTCGGCGCGGGCCTTGCCCAGCCGTTCCCTGACCTTGGTGACGTGCTCGGCGTGCTCGGCATCGGCCAGCGGCTGCCAGTCCGCGTCATCCGGCGACCTCGCATCGGGGGACTCGCGGCAGCGCAGACCGGGCTCAGGCGGCCTCGGCGTCCCGTCGGCCTCCGTGGGCGAGGACGGGTGACCCGGCGGAAGCCGCCGCAGCCGCTGCGCAAGCTCGTCCCGCTGGCCCGGCCGCTCCGGTAACGCCACCCGGTCGGCCAGGCCACCGGCGGCCAGGGGCTGGTCCATCCGCACCGCGCTTATCCCTTCGCCACCGGGAACCCCGGTCACCCGCCGCCGCGCCGCAGCCCTTGCCAGCGCGTCATGACCAGGCTATGAACCCGGCTGCCGTCGCGGCAAGGGCCGCCACGACAGCGACCACGGTCGCACCCCCAACTCTTCCTCAACGTGCTCAACCGGGCCGTGGACAGCCTATACGTGCCCGGCTTCATCGAGTTCGCGGACGCCGCCTGCCACCGGCTCGACGACATGGCCCAGATCGCCGCGATCGACCTGACCGCTACCAGTTCGGCGAACGGACGCTGGCCGGGCTGAGCCAGGCCGCCGTGCCGGCACTGCTGCCGCGGTAGCACGTTCTGGTAGTGCTGAGCTGCTGGCAGAATGCGGCGAGGGCGCGGGTGCGGCGGGTCGCGGCGGGCGGGTCGAGTCGTCGTCAAAGACCACCTGGGCACTGCATAAACAATCTCCAAATGTGTCCGAAGCCCTGAACCCAGACGGCACCACCACCGCCCGCAGCCCTCAAGGTCGCACTATCCAGGCCACAGCCCGCCCACCGCAGCCGCTTAGCTTCTCGACGGATTACGTGGGCTATGACTGATCTGTGACATAGTGGCGGCAGTCGGCGAGGAGGGTCTGTATGCCGCTGGAATTCAGCCATCAGGGCCGCCTCTTTCGTGTCGATGGTGACATCCTTGAGTTCTTCAGCAGGGGCGTTCAGCCACCGGGTCCCGCTGGCCTGGTTGGTGGTGCACGTCGAACCGTCCATCAGAGGCCGTCTGGTCGTGAAGATAGCGTCGGCGCGTGACGACATGCCGCTGTAGGAGGTGATGCGGAAGGCCAGGGCCGCTCCGGAAGCGCCGTGGAGCTGGTCATCAGGACCGAGGAAGACCCCCTCTACGGGCAGTTCTTCACAGGTGGCACAGTTGTGCGATCGCTCCGTGGTGCCCTGACGTGGTCCGGCGACGGCAGGCAGCGCGGCAGGGCGTGAGGAGCTAGCCGCTGGTGGCTCTACCTGGTGATGGAGCGCAGCCTGACGATTTGCTTGTCGAGGTTGCGGAGCTGGGTGGAAGACTCGCCGAAGGAGTCGGCCGCGAGCACACGCACGGCTTCGAGTTCGGATAGCGCTTCGTCGGCGTACCCGAGGGTTGCGAGCATCTGGGCGATAACGAACCGGGTTTCGATGACTTTCTCCGGTCCATCGCTGTCGGCCGAGGGGTCAAAGTTCTGAATGAAGAACCGAAGCTGCGGCAGGGCCTTTTCTGGCTTGCCTATTTCCGCGTAAGCGTGGCCCGCATAGTAGGCGCAGTCCAGAACATCCGGGTCGGTCGGAGTAAGGAGCCGACGATAGTCGCTGCCCACCGCGTCGAACAGCGACGCGGCCCGCGTGTACTCACCGGCGTAGAACAACGCGGCGCCTAGGAAGTAGCGCAGCCGCAATTCAAGGACAGAGCCTTGAACAGCGCGCTGAACGCCATCCTCGAGCAGATTGACCGCCTCCGATAGCCGGTCGCTGTCAAACAAGACCTGAACTTTGTCATTGAGCCCGTTGGCCTCGGCCTCGGTGAGCGGAGGGCGATCGGGCGAGTGCTCGCGCCGTCTGGCCGCGGCCAGCAGCGGTCGGCGAAATGGCCGCGTGGGATCCCTGTTCTCGTCAACTTCGGGCGATTCCGCCGCCGCTGAAATGAGCGGCAGGAGCGCGTCGTAAACCGCTTCCGCCGAGGGCCGGATTGGAGGATCCTTCGCCAGCATGGACGCCACGAGCGATTCGAGGGTCTCGGGGACTTCAGGCCCGTCGAGTTCTTCATCAGAGGCGGCGACGACCGGAGATGGTGAACCCGCAATGGCACGTCGATCGTCCCCTGGAACGGCACATCGCCCGTGATCAATTCAAAGAGCAGACAGCCAAGCGAGTAGATGTCCGATGCCGATGTGACGGCCTGTCCGAGACATTGCTCGGGCGACATGTACGCGGGCGTGCCAACGGTCCGGTCGACCTGCGTCAGCCGTGGCAAGGCCGCTGCGCCGCGCAAGATCGCGATACCGAAATCGAGTACCTTGACGAAACCGCCGTCGACGAGCATCGCGTTAGCGGGCTTGATGTCGCGGTGCACGATGTCGACTCGATGCACGTCCGCCAGCACCGCGGCGATCTGGGCCGCGATCGCTGCCGCCCACGTCAAGCTTGGTGGCGCGGTGGCGTAGTCGGTGGCGCTGAGGATTGTCTGAAGAGTGGAACCACGCAGCAACTGCATGACCAGCCAGAGCTGAGTGCTGCCATCGGGCGCGGTCTCGACGCCGGTGTCGTAGACCGCTGGGGTGCCGGGATGTTCCAGCCGAGCCGTTGTGAGTATCTCACGGACAAAACGCTTGCGGTCTCGCTCAAGTGCGTCGAGGATCTCGGTCGCCTCTGGACTGTCCGGCTTGGTGTGGACTAATCCAGGCGACGTCTGCCGCAGCATCTTGATCGCGACGCGCCGGTCCAGGCGTTCGTCGTAGCCGTAGTAGACCTGACTCATACCGCCGCTTCCGAGCACGCCGTCCACTCTGTAGCGCCCGGCTAGCCTTTTGGCCTCGGCGAACTGGCCCGCGCAATTTTTCAAACTTCACCTACGCTAGCCGTGTGCCCGCCGGTCGTGTGCGCGCCGGTTTCCCGGTACATCTCAGCGCGCAGTTTCGCGAGTGCCTCGTCCCGAGCCGGTTCGGTGATGATTCGATAGGCGCGTTTGCGGGCCGCTTCCTTAATGGCCTTCTGGAACTCGTTGTTGTCGAAATACAGCTTGATGAAATCGGTGTTGCGATCGGCGTTCGCCGCGACGATGTCATCAAGTCGGTCGTCGGCGACCTGGCCGAACCGAGCCTCGTCGTTCATGAGCGCGATCTGCTGCATGGCCGTGTCCTCGACCAGCCCGACGACCTGCTGGTACACCAGGATCTGGTCAGCGGTGCCCAGACCGAGCCCGAAACGGCTATTGAGTTCGTTGATCACCTCAGAAAGCGCCTTCAGGTCCGGCTCGCGATAGCCTCCGCCGTCGGCGGCATGACCGCGAATGTCGCGATCGCCCGGTGGGCGACAATGACACGTTGTGCTTCCCGGTGAACTCCAGCCGGAAATGACTCAGATCAGCGTCCCCGATGTCAACCGCGGTCGATGGCCGACCGGGCAGGCGAATCAGCAGATATGCGGCCGTACTGATAAAGGCGCTCTAGGTCCCGGTCGCCCCAGTCGACGATCTGCGCGATGAGGCTGTAGGCGCGCAGGTAGTCCTGCAGCGCGCCACGGAAGCCCTCGCGCTCGTCATCGGTATCGAGGGCGACGAAGCGGTCGATCGCCGGTTTCAGGTACTCGTGGAGTTCGGCGTGAAGCCTGCGTTCGGCCGCCTCCGGCATCCGGCTCGGATCGGCGGTGGCGAGCACCCGGATGAACGCCTCCATCTCCGACGCCGCCAGCAGTGCGTACTCCATTACCTTGCGCTGCCGGTCGTAGAGCAGGTTGGGGTCGCTCGGCTCGGTGATCGTGGTCTCGAACCAGGGCTCGAACGCCTCCTGGATGTCGGCCGCCTGATTGACGAAGTCCAGGATGTGAACGTCTTCCTGCGATTTCATCGGATAGATCCGGTTAAGCCGCGACAGCGTCTGCACGGCCGCGACGCCGGTCAGCGTTTTGTCGACGTACATCGCGCACAGCAATGGCTGGTCGAAGCCGGTCTGATACTTCTCGGCGACAACGAGCAGCCGGTACTCTTCTTGATTTCGCGCGAAAGATTGCGGGTCGTCGGCCTTGCGTATAGCCGAAGCGGTCGGGTAGCTGGCTCTCAGGAAAGCCGTTGAGCTGCGCCTCGGTGAACTCCAGGCCGGCGTCATTCTGAGAGTTGTCCGGAGAAGGCGACCAGCGTTCCGCAATCGTTAAACCCGCGAAGCGAGACGTAGTTGCGGATGGCCTGGTAAAGACCGAGTGCGTGCCGACGGCTGCCCGTCACGATCATCGCCTTCGCCCGGCCGCCAAGTCGCCCGACGATGTTCTGCCTGAAGTCGTCGACGATCAGTTTGGCCTTCTGCTCCAGCGACTTCGGGTGCTGCTCGGCGTAGCGCACAAGCGCCGCCTTGGCCTTAGCCTCGTCGACCTCAGGGTTGGCGATCCGCGACTCGGCCAGGTCAACGGCGGCGTTGCGCAACCGCCACTTGGTCTCGTAGGTGATGTAGTTGGCCAGCACGTCGAGGATGTAGCCCTCGCCGATCGCCTGCCGCATCGAGTAGACGTGGAACGGCACGTACATGCCGGGCTCGCCGGTGTGCTTGTTCACCCGGCCCGGGTCGAACGTGCCGAAGAGTTTGAGGGTCGGCGACTTGGGCGTGGCGGTGAAGGCGAAGTAGGACAGGTTCGGCTGCCTGCCACGCACCCGCGTCATGTACTCGGCGTCGTCCTCGTCTTCTTCGCGCGGAATGGCGTTCGAGCCAAGTGCCTGCTTGAGCCGGACCGCCGCGTCCCCGCCCTGCGAAGAGTGCGCCTCGTCGATGATCACCGCGTATCGCTTATCGCCGAGTCGCTTGTCGCCTGCTCTTTCCGCGATCTTGCCGAGCACGAACGGGTACATCTGCAGCGTGCTGATGATGATCTTGGACGTCGCGTCATCCAGTGCCGCCGCGAGCTGCGCCGAGTCCTCGTCGATCTTCTTGACCACGCCAGGAATGTGGTCAAACTGAAAGATCGTCCGTTGCAGTTGCCGGTCAAGAACGACACGGTCGGTGATCACGATAATCTTGTGGAAAATCGGCTGGTTGTCCGCGTCGAACAGGTTCGACAGCCGATGTGACAGCCATGCGATCGTGTTCGACTTGCCGGAGCCGGCTGAGTGCTGGATCAGGTAATTGTGCCCGGCGCCGTTGGTCCGGGCGTGTGCGACCATTTTCTGGACCGCGTGCCACTGGTGGTAGCGAGGAAAGATACGGGGCGAGGTGTGGGGGTTTTCTCTCGCCCCTTTTTTGTCCGACACTTGGACGTGGACGAACCGCTGCAAAATTTCCAACCAGTTGTCTGGGTGCCAAATCTGCTCCCAAAGGTAGGCGGCGCCGTAGGAGTTGGCCGCAGCCGCAGGATTTCCCGTGCCGCCTGCCACGCCCGGGCCATTGGAACCAACATTGAATGGCAAAAATTGCGTGTCGCGACCTCTCAACCGAGTGGCAATGAATGCCCGGTCGGGATCAACAGCGAAGTGGACCAGCGTCCGCTTGGCAAAGAACACTTCGTTCGGCTCACGGTCGTGCCGGTACTGGGATATGGCGTGGTCAGCGTTCTGCCCTGTGTTCGGGTTCTTCAGCTCGGCCGTCGCCACCGGAAGCCCGTTCACGAAGAGCGCCATGTCGATCGAGCGGTGCGGGTCGCGCGCGCTGTACTGCAGTTGCCGGGCGACCGTCAGCACGTTCGCGTAATACTCAGCGAGCGCGTCGGCCGCCAGGGTATGGCCCGGCCGGAAGTAAGCCAGGTCGATCTGCACGCCCCGGTCACGCACGCCTTGCCGGAGGACGTCAAGCACGCCGCGCGCGTCAATCTCGGATGCGACACGCTGCGCGAACATCCGCTGCGCAGTCGGCTGGTCGCCGTAGAGGTCGATCAGTCGCTCCCAGGCATCGATCTGCGTTGCCCCGATGAACCGCTCCATCTCCCCGGTGTCAATACCGAGTTCAGCATTGAAGGTCCCTTGCGCCTGTACCCAGCCACGCGAGAGCAGTTCTTCTTCGACGCGCGCCTCGAAGGCTTCCTCGGCAAGCGCTCCCGCACTCATGTGGCGGACCCACTGTTCGACTGTCGTTGGCCAGTCCGCCCGAATAGCAGCGTTGGCCCGTTCCTGTCGTCGGTCGGCGCGCCCGGACAGCATCGTCGGACCGGCATTGCTGCTGGCCGCCCTTGCCGGACAGCATCGTCGGGCCGGCGTTGCTGCCCTATCAGCATCGTCGGGCCGACGATGTCGTTCGAAGCTGGGAACAAACGACATCGTCGGGTCGGCGTTGTCGCCACGACACGCCAGTGAGTTACTTTTGCGCGTACCCGAACAGCAGCGTTGGCCCGTTGCTGTCGTTGGTCGGCCCGCACCGGCAGCAGCGTTGGCCCGTTGCTGTCGTTGGTCGGCCCACCCCACCAACTCGGGTCATGGCCAAGTTCGGCTTCAAAGGCACCTTGCGCTTGCGCCCAGCTACGTGAGAGCAGTTCTTCTTCGACGCGCGCCTCAAAGGCCCGCTCGGCAAGCGCTCCTGTACTCATGTGACCGCGCCCCCGGTTAGCTTCAAACCCTGTGCCGTTGTGACGTCGATCTCTCCAGTCACCGCTGCGGTAATTAGTGCTTGTCGCCGCTCAGATAGAAGGTCGGCCGTCCGGATAGCCAGTTTGTACAGATCATCCATCCTGGCCGTCTCGCTGTCGAGAAAGCAAGCAACGCGGCGCTGCTCCTCAAGTGGAGGTAGCAATACGCGGAGTGCGCGCAGTTCATCGTTGTCGATTTCTATCTGGCCTGGGCGAACACCTCGTGACATGCGTGCATATTCGTGGGTGTATGCGTCAGAGCGCAGGAGCCAGTTCAGAAATCGCGGATCTTCTCCGTGCTTTGGTCGGAAGCACAAATAATGACCGGAGACGATTCCTTTGAGCGGGGAGATTCCGACGGAACCTTGCCAGGCCTTCATTCGATTGACAACGAGCCATCCCTCGTGGATCAGCTGGTAAATGTTTCGATCTTCGGCGGTCTGGTTGATGTTGTCGTCGCGACTGCTCTTCTTGACGACACCATGCTCGCGATAGACGCTGAGCATCTCCTCGTCTGGATGCCCTACATCCTTAACCCGATCAAAGAGTGCCCACAGTGGAACGTTCCGCCAATCTTTAGGCCATGAAACCGAAGCGGGTAGCTCATTTGCAGTCACCCTGTCACCTCGCCTAGGAGCTTTTGGATCTGGGCTTCTAGGTCCCTTAGCTCGGCGTCTATTTCGGCCAAGGGACGCGGTGGGGTGTAGACGTAAAAGTGGCGGGTGAAGGGGATCTCGTAGCCGGTCTTTGTTTTGGCGTGGTCGATCCAGGCGTCTGGGACGTGGGGGAGGACTTCGCGGGCGAAGTAGGCGTTGATGTCTTCGCCTAGCGGGATGTTCTCGTAGTCGCGCAGGTCGGGGTCGGGTAGGGGGGTCTCATCGCTAGCCGTCTGTACTTCGCCCACTGGGTCGGATACGGAGACCGCTGCCCAGGCGGCTTTCAGTTGCGATGCGGTGGAGGGCCAGGCGGCACCTCCTGCTGCGGCCGTTGCGCGGATCGCGGTGGCTGCCTCCTTTTTCGTCCACCAAACCGAGCCGATCGAGCCACGAAGTGCCGCGACTAGGGGCTCGCGGCCGGCCCACTTGGCGAGGGTCTTCGCGTTGTCGAGGGCTGCGAGGGTATCTTCGGTGATCTCGAAGCGGAGCTTGAGTGGGCGTTCGACGGTTATGCGCCGGTAGCCGAAATCTCGGGTGTCGAAGATCTTCACTTTGCCGTGGTCCGGGTGGCCGGGATTGGCTGCGACTGCTACGGCATCCACGTATAGCTCGGTGATGTGCTTGATTTGCTGGTCGCTGATTTGCTTGCGTTTGTCGCCGAGCGACTTGCGCATTTTTTCCCACTGATCGCGAGAGTCGAGCAGGATGACCTTGCCGCGTAGCGGCTTTGCCTTGCGGTTCGATAGGACCCAGAAGTACGTGGAGATGCCGGTGTTGTAGAAGAGCTGGTCGGGGAGGGCGACGATGCCTTCTAGCCAGTCGTTCTCCAGGATCCATTGACGAATTCTCGACTCGCCGGACTCGGCTGCGCCGGTGAAGAGCGGGGAGCCGTTGAAGACGATCGCTAGGCGGGCGCCTTTGCCTTCGACCGGCTCCATTTTCGAGATCATGTGCTGCAGGAATAGGAAGGAGCCGTCGTTGATGCGTGGCAGGCCGGCGCCGAAGCGGCCGGCGTGGCCGAGTTCGGCCTCGGCCTCGACCTCGTCTTTGACCTTCTTCCACTCCACGCCGAACGGCGGGTTGGCCAGCATGTAGTCGAATTTCTTGCCTGGATAGCCGTCGTCGCTAAAAGAGTTGCCGAAGTAGATGCGGCCGCGCTCGGAACGCATGAGCATCTCGGACTCGCATACCGCCCAGGACTCGGGATTGACTTCCTGGCCGAAAAGGTAGACCTCAGCCTTTGGGTTGATCGACTTGATGTGGTCCTCGGCCGCGGTCAGCATGCCGCCGGTGCCGCAGGCGGGGTCCAGGATGTTGATGACCTGGCCTTCGCCGGCGACGGTGTCCTCGTCGGGGGCGATCAGCAGGTTGACCATGAGCTTGATGACCTCGCGCGGGGTGAAGTGCTCCCCGGCGGTTTCGTTCGAGTCTTCGGCGAACTTCCTGATCAGGTGCTCGAAGACGTAGCCCATGTCGTGGTTGGAGAGCTTGTCGAGGTCGCGCATCTGGGCGAACCTGCCGACGACTCGGTACAGCAGTTTGGCGCTCGCCAGCTTGGTGATCTGGTTGTCCAGGTCGAAGCGAGCCAGGACTTGCCGGACATTCGGCGAGAAGCCATTCACGTAGTCACGCAGGTTCTTGGCGACGCTGGGCGCATCGGCGGCGACCGTGGTGAAGTCTTGCCTGGAGGTGTTGTAGAACGGCAGCTTCGCCGCGATCTCGAGTAGCCGCTGCTTATTTTCAACTTCTAGAACAGTATCGCGGGCTCGTACGGCCGTTCGGGTGGGCGCCATCACCGCATCGAGACGACGCAGCAGCGTGAACGGCAGGATCACCTGACCGTATTCGTGGCGCTTGTAGTCGCCGCGCAAAAGGTCTGCGACCGACCATATGTCGCTCGCCATCTTGGAGTGCGTCGGTCCTGAGGTCACGGTTCGCTCGCTTCGCGCAATTCGGGGGTCAGGGTGCCAACGGTCAGGCCATGAATGCTTTGGTCGATCACCTTTACGCTGATCTTGGCCAGCCTAGTAACAAAATCTTCTAGTTCCTGCAAGCGGCGGAACGCGTCGCCGTAACGTCGCTGCTCGGCTACTGGCATACGGGGGACACGGCAACGGCGGAGGTCGTCACGACTGAGGGCGCCGAGGGTGTTCGCTACTGGCAGCGTGTCGGTATCGTTGCGCAAAAAAATCGCGACGAAGTGTGCGTCCAACCGGGTTTCGTCGATCTCGACGATCTGCGCGACCCCGGCATCGTCGTCGGCTGTACCGGTAGCGACGGTTGGAGGACGGCCAAGCGTGCGCAGTAGCACATCTCCGCGGAGCGGAGTGGACTCGCGAGACCGGATCGTCAGAGCACCCACTCGTTCGAGCTCGCCTAGAGTTATATAGGACAGCCGAGTTGATGTGGTTGGGGCCCCGAAGCGCGGCAGGACTTGGCCCGCGAGCGTGTAGAGGTGTTGCAACCGACTAACGACATGCCCGAGGTCGTCGGCGGTGGCGGCGACACGCGTTCCGATGTGACGTGACGGGAGCAGGTTGACGTCGCCGTCGAGCAACTCGGAGCGTGGAACTGCAGTGAAGATCGTCGGGTCGGCAACTTGAAATAGCCGCTGCCAGGCGGCGAATTCATTCGGAACATCCGCCGTATCGCCGAGCCTCGACAGGTCGATCATCCGCACGGGCGCGTAGTCGGTCGCACTGTAAGGGCGTTGCAGGACCCACAGGCATACGTCGGTGTCCGGCAGTGTGCTCGGCCCGCTCGGAAGCGCGATGACGTCACGCAGGACCCCGGTGGCCACAAGAGCCGCACGGATGGCTTGACCCGACGCTTGGACGCACGTTCTGGGCGACACGGCGACGATTGCTATGCCGCGCGGGCGCAGGTACGCGTAACAGTGCTGCACCCAGGCCAGCTCGCCATCGCGTGGTGCCGGAATGCCAAACTCCCACCGAGGATCGGTCGTCAGTTCGGTGGACGGCCACTGCGGCCGGTCGAAGGGCGGCTCGCAGACGACCGCTGCGGCAGTCCCCAGGTAGTAGCTGAGCTGGTCGTCTAGCAAGGAGTCGCTGGTACAAATTTCATACTGAAGATCGTGGGGACTTGTCCGCAGATTCAGTGCGGCTGCCGCAGTGGCGGTTTCCTGAATGTCTTGTCCAATCAGCTTTACGCGATTGCCAAATCGGTCGGCGACCGCCATGAGCAGTGTTCCTGTAAAGCAGGCCGGATCTAGCACGATTGGGATGTCAGCCTCGTCGGCTAGGGTACGAGGCAACAACGACGCCATTACCTTCGCGAGCAGTTCACCGGGGCTCAGGTCCGCGATGGCTCGTTCCTGTATCTGCGACCATGGCGTCGGGTCGGAGATGCGCTGGGTGCCGGTCTCCGTTCGGCCCGCCGTCGCAAGCTGGTCGGCCTTGCCGGTCGCCTCGAGCCAGGCCTCAACCTGGCTCCGTGAGAAGGTCGGACTCGTCGCGCTTCCACCGACGGGCTTGGGGAACTCGGCGTAGCGTCGGCGCCAGTTCGCGACTGCGGCACGCCCGACTCCAGCCAGCCGCGCGATCGCGGCCGCTGTCATCTCCTCGTGCGTGTCACCCGTCACAGGCAGGACACTACTTGAAGCGGTTCGCTACGGCTTAGATTTGTGAACATGGTCTTGAATGTTCACAGTGCCGGACCGCGATTCTGGCTTGACGCGCGACAAGCCGTCAAGCATGCTGGGGAGCGCGGCGGGCAGTAGCGCGTCGAAGTGAGCCCGGCAGCCTTCCGGACGGTCGGTGGGCCGGGTTTCGCGCTTTAGAGCACGACTACCTCGGCCACCAGCGGTTCTATCTGCTTTCGCCACGGGCCAGCCTTGGACCATGACCAGGCAACCGCGTCGGGAATCGAGAGCAGGCACTCTTCGTGTGCCCGCAGGTGCTCGTAGAGCAGGCCGTCAGGTGCGCCGGCCTTCATGAGCTGTTCCCTGATCACCAGGCGATCTTTGGCTGCCACCGAATCATCAAGCTCGAGCACAAGGCGGTGCGCGTGCATGCGGATGGCGTCGGCGGCGAGGCGCGCCACCGCCGTGTCACGGGCTACCTTTACGTCCCGGAATCCCGCGCCGTCGTAGATCACCGTCTGGATGTCGGCACCTACCAGCGCTTGAAGGATTTGCCGTCGGCGCGAGTCCTGCTCTCCGACAAAGTGGAGCCGCCGCTGCCCCGGCAGTCGGAGACTGCCTACCAACTGCCGCATCCTGGTCAGGTCGTCGGGAGGTATGACGGCCGCTACAAGCACGAACGAGCTGCGCTTCGACTCGTCGGCGAAGATGTGCGCGCCCATCTGGACTTCCGTTCCGGTTACGTGTGGCTAGCCTGGTCAGGCAAGCAGGACAGTACCGAGTCGAGCAGCACCATGCAACCGACTTGTGAACGTTGTCGCTATAGGTCACCAACGTTCACACGCTCGGACGGCCCGCAAAACCGATCGCTCAACACGTGGTACGGCGTGGTACGCGGGGTATCCTGAAGGCATGACATCGCGAAGCTATGAGCCGATCGACGTCAGTGTCCGGCAGTTCGTTGCTGACTCCGGTGCGGTCACGCGTGGCCTGCGGCAGGGGCATGCGTATGTGCTCACACTGAACGGTGAACCGCTGGCCAAAATGATCCCTATCAGGCGGCGCCAGGCGGTCCCAAAGGGCGAAGTTTTTGCGATCTTCTCCACGGCCCCAACGATCGACGTCGACGAACTCCGCTCCGACCTAGACGCGTCGGTTGGTCAAGACGTGCACGACCCGTATGAGGGCACCAATCTGTGAAGCACGAATTTGGGGTGCTTGACACCAGTATTATCGCCGCGCTAGGTCTCTTTGACCCGGGCGAACTACCGGAGACATTTCTAATTACAGCCGTTACGCTTGGCGAATTGTCTTATGGCCCGCACGCCACTGACGATCCAATAAAGCGTGCGAGGCGTGTCGCCGTGTTGCAGCATGTCGAGTCGACATTTGAGCCGCTGCCCTACGACCTTTACGCCGCACGGTTGTACGGTCAGATCTGCGCGGCGGTCCGCGCCGCAGGCCGTCAGCCGCGCGGGCGAGCTTCCGATCTTATGATCGCCGCCACTGCGGCGAGCAACGCGCTGCCGTTGTACACGGCCAACCCACAAGACCTCAAGGGCCTGGACGATCTTGTCGAGCTAGTAGGCGTCCCCGCCCGGCCCAACGATCTCTGAGCTTGCGCACCTCCCTTAGTCAGGCGTTAGCCTTATGCGGCGGTTTCTCCTGACGCTGGCCTGTTAACCCGGGTGCCTAGCACTGGCTGGCCGCCCCGGGCGCCACGGTAACCAACATCCCACGGCCAGTGGCCGCGATCGTCAGCGTGGACTAGTTGCAGCGCGCGGAATCCCGGGTCGTAGAACTCCCCGACCATCAGAAGATGGGCCTCGGGCACGTCGACTTCGACGATCTCGATCAGCGGACCACCGACCAGCGGTATTTGCTCGCCTGGTTCAGGCAGTTCGGCATGAAGTACATGAGCCGCCACGTCGTTCAGCAACTCGGCGGAGCGCCTGGCAGGCAGGCCGGTCACCACGAGTTCGGGCTTGCCGCGCGCGGTGAGGCCTACCGTGTAGGCATACGGCGGGTGTAATCTGTCCCGCTCGACGAACTGCACAGCCCAGCCGCTCTCCAGGATCATGCGGCCGAGGTTGTCGAGGTAGTCCTGACGCGTCGCGGTCGGGTGATCGCACATCCAGCACATGCCTGCCTCCTACAGTTCGATCGGGGACATGGCCACTATGCGCCGAGGCACTGACAGCCCGGCGGCCATGCCGAGGCCTGGCACTGATGCGTACATGTCGGGCTAATAGGATGGGCGTATGCGATTCGGAGTCTTTGTTCCTCAGGGTTGGCGCCTCGATCTCGTCGGCATACCGGTCAGCGATCAGTGGGCGGTGATGCGCGATCTGGCCGAGTCGGCCGACGCCGGGCCGTTCGAGTCGATCTGGGTCTATGACCACTTCCACACTGTTCCGATGCCGACGGATGAATCGACGTTCGAGGCCTGGTCGATGATGGCTGCGTTCGCCGCGTGCACGTCGCGGGTTCGGCTCGGGCAGATGTGCACGTGCATGGGCTACCGCAATCCGGCCTATCTCGCGAAGGTCGCGGCCAGCATCGACGTGGTTTCCGGCGGCCGGGTTGAGATGGGCATCGGCGGCGGCTGGTACGAGCACGAATGGCGTGCCTACGGCTACGGCTTCCCTGGGCCGGCGACCGCCTCGGCATGCTCGATGAGGGCGTGCAGATCATGCGGCAACTGTGGACGACCGGTACGGCGACACTGGCCGGAAAGCATTACCAGGTCGATGGTGCGATCAGCAGGCCACTGCCGCTCCAGGACGGCGGGATTCCGTTGTGGATCGCCGGTGGCGGCGAGAAGAAGACGCTCCGGATCGCCGCGAAATACGCGCAGTACACGAACTTCGAAGCCACGCCCGAGGTGTTCGCGCACAAATCGCAGGTCCTGGCCGAGCACTGCAAGGATGTCGGCACCGACTTCGACGCCATCGTCCGGTCCGCCAACTTCAACGTGGTAATCGGCGAGACCGAGAAGGATGTCGCCGACAAGATGGCCTGGGTAAAGGCGCACTACGAGCCGCTGGTCTCGGCTGAGGCGCTCGAACGTTACATGGGCCTGTACAGCGGCGGCCTCGTCGGCACGCCCGAGCAGATCGTGGAACGGCTGACTCAGGCTGGTCAGGCCGGCCTCGGCTACGTGATCGGCTACTTCGTCGACGCCGCCTACGACCGGAGCAGCATCGACCTCTTCGCCAGCAAGGTGATACCAGAGCTAGCGGGCTAATCCGGACCGTCACGCCACGGCGAGTCGCCGAGCCCTGTCCGTGTACTCTCATGTACATTGATGTACAATTTGCTCATGGTGATGATGTCAGCATCCGAGGCACGGGCGGCCCTGCCTGATCTGCTATCGCGGGTGGAAGGTGGCGAGGAAGTCACGATCACCCGCCACGGCCGGGCGGTGGCTGTCCTGGTCCGCCCAGATGCACTGCGCAGCCGCCGCGCACACGCCGCACTGGACGGCGCGGAGCGGATCCATCAGCTGCTCGCCGAAGCGGCGTCCGTGACGCCTGTGGGCACAGGGCTGACCGAGGCCCGGGCCGAGGAACTGATCGCGCAGATAAGAGTCGGCCGCGACGCTCGCTGATGGACGCCTTCGACGCCGACGTTCTCATCTATGCTGCCGTGCCCGGCCACCCGCTGGGCCGGCGGGTGACCGCCCTGATTCACTCGGCGGGCGCTCGGACGGCGGCCGGAGCCGGCTCAGTCCTGCTGCTGCCCGAACTGCTCGGCAAGCCGTTGCGTGATGGCGCGGTAGGGGAGGTCCGGATCCTCGCCGGGCTCTTGGCCAGGCTCGACCTGCGCCCGGTGGACCTGCCAACCGCCGAGCTCGCTACTTCCCTGTCGGCTAGGTACAAGCTCAAAGCCGCCGATGCGACCCACCTGGCAACGGCCGTCAGCATCGGTGCCGACCGGTTCATCACCAATAACCGGCGTGACTTCCCGCAGGCGATCACCGAGATCGATATCACCTACCCGGTCGACCTGATCGACCCCGGCACCTAAATCCCGCGGTGCGCGGCTTTCCCGCCGTATGGCGCTGGGGTGGTTCGGGTGGCTGGTGCCATGGTCGTCCGCTGACGTCGTGACCCGCTGGGCGGGCTGGACCGCGGACAGCATCTGAGGCTGGGAGTGCGGGGCTGGTGAGCCGTCCGGGTGGCGGGCGGTGCGGTGGATTCGGGCATTCATCGCGTCCGGGGTGCCGGGGCGGTGCGCACCGCACCACGCCGCCGCAGCCCGCCGGACCCCGCACCACGTCGCACCGATGCATGACAGCTACCTGCGATCAGCTCACGCGGGACACAGGCCGAGGCTTATTTACAGACCAACAGGCCCGGTGCTGCCGACCCAACTACAGCAACTGTTCAACACTGTCGTTGGCCCAGCCTGCTTCCGAGGCAGCTCAGGGCCAACAGCCGACGCTGAGGACAGACCCAACCCACACGGTTACACATATTGTTGACAATATTGCTCGCACTCTCTAGCTTCCTGAGGAGGGCGCGGATGACGGCGAGAGGGGAAGGGATCGATGAGCGCTACGGATGAGGGATCTGCCGGCCCGATGCTGGTGATCAGCGCGCACGCGGGCGACTTCGTCTGGCGAGCGGCCGGCGCGATGGCGCTGGCCACCTCCAAGGGAGCGGACGTCACCGTGCTCTGCCTGAGCTATGGCGAGCGCGGCGAGTCGGCGAAAGCGTGGCGCGAAGGCAAGCAACTCGCGGAGATCAAGGCGCTCCGGCGCGATGAAGCAACCCAGGCTGCGGCAGTGCTCGGTGCCACGATCGAGTTCGCCGACGCGGGCGACTACCCCCTGCGCGAGTCCGACGAACTCATCGACGCGATCGTCCGCTGCTATCGGCGGGTGAAGCCAGCGGTCGTTCTCACCCACGCCCTGGCCGACCCTTACAACCCCGACCACCCGGCGGCAGCCAGGATGGCCTTGCAGGCACGCGTCTACGCACAGGCGATCGGCTACGACGCGCCGGGCGAACCGCTGGGCGCGCCGCCGGTGTACCTGTTCGAGCCGCACCAGCCCGAGATGTGCGACTTCACCCCGCAGGTGCTGCTCGACATCACCGAGGTCTTCGACACCAAACGCCAGGCCATGGAGTGCCTCAAGGCGCAGCAGCACATGTGGGACTACTACACCGACCTGGCCAAACGGCGCGGCGTCCAGCTCAAGCGCAACGCCGGTCCCAACCTGGGCCTGGCCCACTCGACGATGGCCGAGGCCTACATGCGGGTATATCCGGAAGTGACCGGGATGCTCCGGTGAGGAACGTCATCGTCAGCGGCTGCCCGCGCGCCGATCCAGGCGAGGTCGCCAAGCTGGCCGAATTCGGCGTCGCCACCGTGCACGAGGCGATAGGCCGGACCGGCTACTTGGGGCCGGGCATCCGCCCGGTGTACCTGGGGTCGCGGATCGGCGGCACCGCCGTCACCGTAATCTGCTGGCCCGGCGACAACCTGATGATTCATGCCGCCGTCGAGCAGTGCCGGCCGGGTGACATCCTGGTCGTGACGACCACCTCCCGGTCGACCGACGGCGCGTTCGGCGAACTCCTCGCCACGTCCCTTCAGCAAAGGGGTGTCCGCGGGCTGGTCACGACCGGTGGCGTGCGCGACGTCGCCGAACTGCACGCCATGGACTTCCCGGTCTTCGCGGCCGCCGTCTCGGCCCAGGGAACGGTGAAGGCAACGGCGGGCGCGGTCAACGTGCCGGTCAGCATCAACGGCCAGCTGATCACCTCGGGCGACGCCGTGCTAGCCGACGACGACGGGGTCCTGGTAGTCGAGCGGTCCGGCATCGGACAGGCACTAGTAGCGGCCCAGGTCCGCGCCTTGAAGGAGAACGAGAGCCGAGCCGCGTTCCGTGACGGCGAGCTCGGCCTCGACCGCTACGGCCTGCGCGCGACGCTATCGGAGCTAGGCGTCGAATACCTGGACTACGCGGCCTACCAGGAGTCCCAGTGACCGGCGTCCGCTGCATGCTGATGCGCGGCGGTACCTCCAAGGGCCTGTACTTCCTCGCCTCCGACCTCCCTGACCGGCCCGAGCGGCGCGACGAGCTGCTCCTGCGGATCATGGGAAGCGGCAATCCGCTCCAGATCGACGGTCTGGGCGGCGCGCACCCGCTGACCTCGAAGGTAGCGGTCGTGTCGGCATCGCAGCGCGACAACGCCGACGTCGACTACCTCTTCCTCCAGCTCGGGGTCGAGCAAGCCACGATCACCGATCAGCAAAACTGCGGGAACATCCTCGCCGGCGTCGGCCCGTTCGCCCTAGAACGCGGCCTGATCGGCCCGGTGCCCGGCGCCGAGACGACCACCACCCGGATCAGGATGGTGAACTCCGGCAGCATCGTCACCGCGTCGTTCCCCACCCTGGGCGGCACACCGCTGTACACCGGTACCACCGCCATCGCCGGCGTTCCCGGCACGGCGGCCGCGATCACGCTGCGGTTCGCCGACACGGCGGGCTCGACGACCGGCGACCTCCTGCCCACCGGCAACGTCGTCGACGTGATCGGCGGCATCGAGGTGACCTGCGTCGACAACGGCATGCCGGTCGTCGTCGCCCGCGCCAGCGATCTCGGCATCACTGGCTACGAGTCAGCCGGTGAGCTCGCCGCCGACGCCGGCCTGATCGCCCGGGTGCGCGCGATCCGGCTCGCGGCCGGAAAGCTCATGGGACTTGGCGATGTCACCGAATTGTCGGTACCCAAGACGACCCTGGTGAGTGCGCCGCGCGACGGCGGTACGATCTGCACCCGCACGTTCATCCCCGAGCGCCCGCACACCTCGATCGGCGTGCTGGGTGCGGTGACCGTCGCGACCGCGCTGCGCCTGCCCGGCGGGACCGGTGCCGACCTGGCCGCGCTCCCGCCCGCTGGTCACATCGTCGACGTGGAACATCCGACCGGCCACCTCAACGTCGAAATCGAACTCGATGCCGCAACCGACCCGCCAAAGGTAGTCAGCGCCGGGGTCATCCGCACCGCCCGCAAGCTCTTCGACGGGACTGTCTTCCCTGCCTAGCGATAGGACCGCCCTGATGGCACCCTTGCTCCACGACGTCGCGCACCTCGGCCACGTCGAACTGCTGACGCCCGAGCCGGAGAAGAGCTTGCGGTTCTTCACCCAGGTACTCGGCCTCACCGAGAACGGCGCCAGCGGCGATTCGGTCTACCTGCGCACCTGGGACGACTACGAACACCACAGCCTGAAGCTGACGGCCGCCCCCACCTCCGGCATCGGCCGTACCGGTCTGCGTGCCGCCAGCGCCGAGGCGCTCAGCCGGCGGATCGCGGCGATCGACGACGCCGGTCTTGGCATCGGCTGGCAAGAAGGCGACATTGGAATCGGCCCGACTTACCTGTTCCGCGACCCGGACGGCCATGAGATCGAGTTGTACTGGGAAACGGAGTGGTACCAGCCGCCGCCCGAGCTAAAGCCCGCGCTCAAGAATCAGGCACAGGCTTACCCGGCCCGAGGCGTCAGCGTGCGCCGCCTCGATCACGTGAATTACCTCGCCGCCGAGACCGAGCCCAACGGCCACTTTATCTGCTCGGCTCTTGGCGCTAGGGTAACCGAGCAGATCATTCTCGACGACGGCACGATCTCAGCCCAGTGGATGCATTTCGCACAAAAGTCCTACGATCTCGTCTACACCAATGACTGGACGAAATCGAGAGGGCGACTGCACCATATCGCGTTCGCGACCGACACCAGGGAAGACATACTCAAGGCCGCAGATATCTGCATTGACCGGCACGTCTTCATCGAAACCGGCCCGCACAAGCACGCGATTCAGCAAACCTTCTTCCTCTACGTCTACGAGCCCGGCGGCAATCGAATCGAATTGTGCAACCCCTGCGCAAGGCTCGTCTTCGCGCCCGACTGGGAGCCGATCACCTGGACCCAGGCCGAGCGCGCGAAGGGCCAGGCCTGGGGACTGGCCACGATTCCCTCGTTCCACACGCACGGCACGCCGCCGATCCCGGGGGGTTCAGGGGGGTCGTCCCCCCAGGCCAGCACTGGAGCAGGAGCGGGATAGTGCCCACCGATTCCAGGCCCGCGGTGACCGAGGCGCTCCGGTCGGCGATTCTCGCCGCGGAATTCGCGCCGAACCAGCGCCTAGTCGAGATCGACCTCTGTGAACGGTTCGGCACGTCCAGGTTTATCCTTCGCGCGGCCTTGCAGGAATTGGCGGCCCAAGGCCTGGTCGAATTTCAGCGCAACCGAGGCGCCCGGGTGCGTGATGTCTCGCTCGCCGAAGCCATCGAGATCACCGAAGTCCGCATCCGCCTCGAAGGCCTTGTCGCCGCCCGCGCCGCGATGCGAATCAGCAGGTCGGATACGGCAAAACTGCTTTTGATGCTGAAAGAAATGCGCGCGGCGGTCCAGAATTCTGAACTACTCGCCTACAGCGAACTCAACGCCCAGTTGCACGGCGCGATCGCCGATATCGCAGCGCACGAGACGGCATGCAGGTTGCTCCGCCAGTTGCGGGACCAGACGGTCCGTTACCAGTTCTCGCTGTCGCTCGTGCCGGGACGACCGGCCGTATCACTGCCCCAGCACGAAGCCATCGTCGCCGCGGTTACCGCCGGAAAACCCGACGAAGCCGAGACGACGATGCGCCGTCATCTGGAAAGCGTCCTTGAGGCGTACCGGAAGTCCTCAGCCAGTACCCGACCGGGAACAGGCGGATGTTGAGGTGCTCGTCGACTAGGCCCCACAGCCCGCGCCGGGCGAACAGTGCGACCAGGACCGCGACCAGGCCCAAGATGATCAGATACCACGCGTTGTAGGACTGCAGCGTCTGCTGCAGCACTATGAACACAGCGGTGCCGAGGATCGGTCCCTCGATCGTGCCCAGCCCGCCGATGATCGTCGCGAACGCCATCTCCGCGGTCCACTGGATGCTGAACACGGCGCTCGGCTGCACCTGGAGCTGGCTGATCGCCAGCACCGCGCCCGCGGCGCCGCAGCCGGCCCCGGCGACGACGAACACCAGCAGCCGGGCCAGCCCGACCCGCGCCCCCGAACTGCGCGCGGCCACCTCGTCGTCGCGGATCGCGGTGAGCACCAGGCCCAGCCGGCCACGCAGCAGCAAGTACATGGCGAGCAGGGCCACCACGGTGACGGCCAGCCCGGCCCAGTAGGTGTACGCGGTCAGCAGCGTGGGATCGAGCCCGGCGAACCCGGGCAGCGGCATGCCGGTCCCGCCGCCGATCGACGAGAACCTCTCGATGATCAGCATGACGGTCGCGGCGAGCACCCAGGTGGCGATCGCGAAGTACCCGGTGCGCAGCCGGGACACCAGCCACCACAGCGGCAGCGCCGCGACACCGCAGCCGATCGCGGCCACGGGCAGGGCGGCGAACGGCGAGGTGCCATGCAGGGCCAGGATCAGCACGAAGTAGGCGCCGAGGCCGACGAACACCTGCTGCCCCACCGACACCAGGCCCGCGTAGCCGGCGAGCAGGTTCCACATGCTCGCCAGCGTGAGCACGATGAACGCCTGCACCATGATCGTCGTGGTGCCCGAGTACACGATGTACGGGAAGAACGCCAGCACGACGACGACGACCAGCGCCACCAGCGCGGTCCAGGCCACATTGCGCTGGGACCGGGCGACCCGGAAATCGGCCAGCGGCGGGGCAGTGGTGTCCGTGGCCAGGTTCATGACCGTGCCCTCCGGCTGGTCAGGCCCTGCGGGCGCAGCACGAGCACGGCGAGGAACACCAGGTAGCCGGCCAGCACTTCGTCGGAGATGTTGATCTGGGCGCCGATCTGCTGGGCGACGCCCAGCACAACGCCGCCGAGCAGGGTGCCCCACAGTGAGCCAAGCCCGCCGATCACCACGGCGGCGAACGCGAACAGCAGGATCGTGTCGGTACCGGTGGTCGGGGCAAGCTGGGCGTACATGCCGTAGGCGATGCCTGCCAGCGCGACGGTGCCGAACGCGAGCCCAGCCGCGATGCCGAACACGTGCCGGTAGTCGGCCCCGGCAAGCTGCGCCGCTTCCTTGTCGTCGGCGACGGCCCGGATCAAGCGCCCGTACTTGGACCTGGACAGGAAGTACTGCAGGCCGAGCAGCACCGCGACGGCGACGGCGAAGATCGCCACGAGCAGATAGGCGATCTGGATCTGCGAGCCGATATTGAACGAGTCTGTGACGAGAGCCAGCCCGACGCCGATTCCCCTGCTGTTGGCGGTGAAGAACTGGAGCAAGCCATTCTCAATAACAACCGACAGTCCGAAGGTAACCAGCAGCGTGGTGAGCACGCTGCGGTCGAGCGCGCTTTGGATGATCGTGCGCTGCAGCGCGTAGCCGATCACCGCCATGACCGGCACCACGATGAGGATCGACCAGAGCACGGGCACGTGGGTGACCGTGATCACGAAGATCGCGACGTAGCCGGCGACAACGGCGAGATCGCCGTGCGCGAGGTTCACGACCTTCATCACCCCGAACATCAGCGACAGCCCGCACGCGAACAGCGCGTACAGTCCACCGGTCAGGAGCCCCTGGATGATGGCATTCACCCAGACCATGACGGCTCACCCCCCTGTGCTGGCCTGTACTGTGCTGGCCTGTCCTGGGCCGGCCTGTCCTGGCCTGACTGGGCGGTCGGCCCGGTCCCCGCGAGCCCGAAGTAGGCGGCCTCGACCTGCTCGGCGGTGACGTCGGCGGGCTTGCTTTCCAGCGTGGTCCGGCCCTCAAGCAGGCAGTGGATGTGCGAGGCCACCTTGAGTGCCTGGCTCACGTCCTGCTCGACCAGCAGGACGGTAAGGCCGGTTGCCAGGATCTGCGGCAGCATCCCATAGATCCGCTGGACGACCACCGGGGCAAGGCCAAGCGACAACTCGTCGAGCAGCAGCACGCGGGGGTTCGCGAGCAGCGCCCGGCCGATCGCGACCGTCTGCTGTTCGCCACCGGAAAGCTGGGCGGTGCGCTGATTGCGGCGCGCCTTCATCCAGTCGAACGTGGAGTACACCCGGTCGATCGTCCACGGGCCCGGTCGCGCGTACGTGGCACCGACCTGCAGGTTCTCTTCGAGTGACAGCGAGCCGAACAGTCGCCTGCCTTCCGGGACCATCACGATCCCCTGCCGGGCCCGCCGCTCAGGCCGCAGGCTGGTCATGTCGGTGCCGTCGAACAAGATCGAGCCCGCGGTGGGGTGGTGCAGGCCGGCGATCGTGCGCAGCAGCGTCGACTTGCCGGCGCCGTTCGCGCCGATGAACGCGTAGACCTCGCCCGGGTGCACCACGAACGAGATCGCGTCGAGCGCTTGGAGTTGCCCATGGTGCACGACTAGGTCGTGGACCTCTAGTAGCGCTGGGGCGGTCGTCACTGCTCGCTCCGCTCGCTAGAGCCTAGCGATCCGCCGGTCAGGGCGGCGGTGACATCGGTGCCGAGGAAGACCTCGCGAACGGCCGGGTTAGCCAGCACCGAGGCTGGATCGCCGTCGCCGACGAACGCGCCACCGGCCAGGCAGATCAGCCGGCTCACCACTGCGGTGAGTGCCCGCACGACGTGCTCGATCCAGATCACCGCTATGCCGTCGGCGTTCACGCGGCGGACGATTTCGACAAGCTGGGTGACCTCGGGGTCGGTGAGGCCACCCGCCACCTCGTCGAGCAGTAGCAGCCTGGGCTGCGTGGCCAGGGCGCGGGCCAGTTCCAGGCGCTTGCGCTGCAGCAGGCCGAGGCGCTCGGCAGGCAAGTTCGCCTGGCCGGACATGCCGGTGCGATCCAGTGCGTCGACCGCCGCGGCGTAGCTGGCCCGTCGGCGCATCCCGCCGCCCTGTTGCGCGGCGACAAGAAGGTTCTCGAACACCGTCATATCAGCGAACGGCCGCGGCACCTGGTAGGTGCGACCCATGCCAAGCCGGCACCGGGTGGCCGCGCCTAGCTTGGTGACCGTGCGGTCGGCGAAGCGGATCTCGCCTCCATCGGGGGCGAGATCACCGGAAATGAGGCCGAACAGGCTGGTCTTGCCAGCGCCGTTCGGCCCCACGATTCCGACCATGTCCCCTGGCCCGACCGCCAGCGACAGGTCCTCAGCGATAACGACCTGGCCGAACCGTTTCGACACATGGTCGATTTCGAGCAGGCTTGTGCTTGTCATCCGGTCACGGGTTAGTCGGCTTCAGGTCGGCGGTGATCTTCGCTTGCGGTTGCAGCGTGTTGTCTACGACCTGCATCTCGACCGGGAACTTGGTCCCCTTCTGCCATTGCACGCCGACCGGCGGGGTGATCGCCACGCCGGGCGCCGGTCCGCCTGAGGCGAAGTTCAGCGGCCCGGCGACCGCCTGCGGCAGGTTCACGTTGTGAATAGCGTCGGCGACCTCGGCCCTGTCGTGCGGGTCGCTCACCGAGCTGAGGGCCGCGTGGGCGGCCTCGAAGAGGCTGTAGTTGCTGATGTTGGAGTTCCACTGGCCGTTGGTGGCGGCTTCGAAGTCGTTGGCCAGCGTCTGGCAGGTCTCCCCGGTGAACGACGACTGCCACGGCAGCGAC
Source organism: uncultured Actinomycetota bacterium (assembly GCA_963769145.1). Classification (GTDB taxonomy): domain Bacteria; phylum Actinomycetota; class Actinomycetes; order Streptosporangiales; family Streptosporangiaceae; genus Chersky-822. The sequence continues at coordinate 1,685,971 of CAVYKS010000003.1, read as the reverse complement.
GGTGCCCACCAGGCGTCGGTGGCCACGTTGTACGCCAGGCTGCCAAGCGCGTAGGCGTCCGGCGGGAACAGCAGCACCTTGGCCACGGTCGCCAGCTTGGGCTTGAAGCCCTGCTGCGCCGCCTGCTTCCACATCACGGCGAAGTCGGGCGGCAGCGGCACGTTGGTGAAGAAGTCGGCCTTGTCGGCCTTGAACGCCGAGATCATCGAGGAGTAGTTCGTGGTGCCATCGGGGTACGCCGACGACATGTCGAACGTGTAGCCGGCCTTCTTGATGATCGGCGGGAACACCGCGCGGAACGCGTTGCCGTCCGAGTCGTTGGGGAACGCGGCGGCGACCACCTTGTTGGTGTGCAGCTGGGAGTGGATCCGGTTCCACATCGGGATGAAGGCCAGGGCCAGGTGCTCGGCGCCGAGGAAGTACATCGTCACGAACTTGGGCTTGACCGTCGGCTTCAGCGGGTTGCCGCCGAGGTTGATGTACCAGGCCTCCCAGGGAATGTTCGCGCAGATCAACGGCGTGCCGAGCGACTCGGCCTGGCTGGCGACCGCGTTGACGGTCTCCGGCGTCGACGACGCGAGCAGCAGGTCGACCTTGTCGGTCAAGATAGCTTGCTTGGCCAGGTCTCCGGCTCGGGTAGGGCTCGACTGAGTGTCGTAGGACTTGATCGTGACCGAGTAGGTCTTTCCGCCGATCTTAAAGCCCTTGCTGTACGGGGTCGTCGCCTTGATCTTGCTGATCACCCAGTTGTCGGGTGCGCCGAATCCAGAGAGCGGACCGGTCAGCGGGTGAATCCAGCCGATCGTAATAGCCTTGGTGGTGCTGCTTGTTCCGGAACCCTTGATCTTAGAACTACAGGCGGCGAGCAGCCCGCCGGTGCCTACAGCGAGCGATCCGGCGCCAGCGCCCCTGAGCAGGGAACGCCGTGAGATCGGCTGACCCAGCGAAATCGGCTGGTCTGGTTCCTGACGGTCCATTCCGTCTCCTCTGATTAAGCGCCAACGGTACGCCGGCGGGCTGAAGCGCGAGAACCGCCCGACACTTCAGGACAGGCACCGCAGGATGTTCGCTTGGCGTACGACTATACGCAATGTAGAACTTAGCTAGGCTTCTCCGCCACTGTCAACGTCCATGACGTAATAGTGCGATAGATGGAGAACGCTCTCATGCAGCGCCGAGTTTCGGCAATGCGATCGTTTGCCGGCACAGACGTTTGCGGCACAGAACGACCGAGTTAGGCCGGGCCTTGCGACTTTAGGTCCTGCTCGATCTGACGCGCGGTCTCGAGAAGCGCTGGCAGCAGGTCGGTGCGCATGGCGACGAGGCTGACCCGGCTCGCATGAGCCGAGACGTTGATCGCCGCGGTTACCCCGTCGCCCGAACCGCGGATCGGCGCGGCCACGGCTCGAAGGCCTTCCTCAAGTTCCTGGTCGACGATCGCGTAGCCCTGCCTGGCGACTTCGTGCACGATCTCCCTGAGCTTGGCCGGATCGGTCACGGTCCGGTCGGTCAGCGACTCGAGGTTCGCCTCGGCCAGGTAACGCTCGAACTCCTCTTCGCTCATCGCGGCGAGCAGGACGCGCCCCATCGACGTGGCGAACGCGGGGAACCTGGTGCCGACCGAAATCGCGACCGTCATGATCCGCTTGGTCGGCACTCGGGCGACATAGACGATGTGATGGCCGTCGAGCACCGAAATTGAGGAGGACTCGCGCAGCTTGGCGACGAGCTCCTCCAGGTGCGGCGCCGCGATCTCGGGCATGGCTAGACCGGACAGGTAGGCGTAGCCGAGTTCGAGCACTCGAGGCCGCAACGAGAACTCCCTGCCGTCGTTGCGCACGTAACCGAGTTTCACTAGGGTCAGCAGGAACCGCCGGGCGGCCGCTCTGGTAAGCCCGGTTGCCCTCGCGACCTCGCTCAGGCTCAGCCGCTCCCGGTCGGGGCCGAACGCCCTGATCACCGCGAGCCCGCGATCCAGCGACTGGACGAAGTCGCTGTCCCGGGCCGGGCTAACCCCAGCCGCGGGTGCTTCTGTCGAAGCCACCGTGCCGTCCTCGGTGCCGAGCGAAGAACCGCTCAACTCATCGGTTGTCGTCTCGTCGCCAGCCTGAGCCGGTACAGCCTGATCCGGAACAGCCTGATCCGCTACAGCCGGATAGTCTTCAGCCTCGTCTGACGTGTTCGCTGTGCGCCCAGAGGTTCTCATCTCCTCTGAATGGTAACCCTCCTGTGCGCCATCCGAACAAGTCGAGGGGCCTGACCCGTCTTGAGGGCCTGCCGGCCCATTGGAGCAACCTCAACTCGTACTAAGTCGATGCCCAGGGCTCGCCGGTCGGTCTTCACCACAACGCCGATGCGTCACCAAGATGTTGTAGGAGCGCGGCAGTGACGTCGGTCGGGGAGGAGACGTTAGCCAGGTGCGACGCTCCCGGTACGACGATCTGCCGCGCGCCGCCGATCCCGGCTGCGATAAGCGCGCCGTGCTCGGGTGGCGTGGCCGGGTCCTCTGCTCCGGAGATCACCAGCGTCGGTGCCTTGATCGAGGCCAGGTCGGCGCGCAAGTCCATGTCCGCGATTGTCAGGCAACAACCCGCGTAGCCGACTGGGTCGGTGTGCTCGAGTTCGGCGATGAACGCGGCGATCACAGCAGGCTCACGGTCAGCGAACGCCGGGGTGAACCACCGGCCCGCCGACGGCGCCGAAATCGAGGTCAGCCCGGAAGCCTGCACCAGCTCGGCCCTGGCTCGCCAGCCCTCCGCCGGCGGCAGGTACGCGGAAGTGCAGACGACCCCGAGCGCGGCGATCCGGTCGGGAGCGTTCGCCGCCAGCCACATCCCGATCATGCCGCCGAGCGAGATGCCGCAATAACCCGCCCGTTCGATGCCCGCCGAGTCGAGCAAGGCCAGCACCCCCGCGCCAAACCCGGCGATCGAGTAAGGCCCAGGCCAGGACGCCGACCCGCCGTGCCCGGGAAGTTCGAAGCGAAGCAACCTGAACCGCTCGCCCAGCGCGGCCACCTGCCGATCCCAGACCATACGGCTGGTGCCAAGCGAGTTGCCGAGCACAAGCACCGGCACCCCTGCCGGTCCATCCAGCGAAGCCGTCAGCCTAATCGCCGCTGTCAACCCAACCACCTCGGATTTTCCGAAACGGAACTATCCGATATGCGATAATCCGAAATCGGAGGGTTCGGGGACGGCGGGGGTGGTGTCTCAAACATCGAAGAAGACGGTCTCCCTGGAGCCCTGGAGGCGGATGTCGAACCTGAATTCGTCGGGCTTGCCGCATGGCTCGGGCTCCGCGACCAGGGTGGCTCGCCTGGCCGGATCGGTGATGCTGGCCAGCACCGGGTCGGCGAAATTAGCGGCGCTCTCATCGGGGAAGTAGATCCTGGTCACGACCCGGTCGAGCAGCCCCCGGGCGAACACCGACACGTCAATATGCGGGGCCTGTGAACCGCCGTCCGCGTTTGGCAGCGGCCCCGGCCGCACGGTGACGATGCGGTACCGGCCCTGCGCGTCCGTCGCGCATCGACCAAACCCGCGGAACCCAAGCGTCGCCGACTCGGCTGCCCCGCGCGGATCGGCCGCGTGGTCGAACCGGCCGCTGGTGTCAGCCTGCCACGTCTCCACGAGTGCGTCGCTCAGCGGCTGATCCGCGCCGTCGGTGACCCGGCCGGTGATGGTGATCGCGCCCGTCGTTCCCTCCGGGACCACGAACGGGCCGTCGGGCCACGGTAGCCCGATCGCGAGGAACGGCCCGATCGTCTGCGACGGCGTGATTGGAAGGTGCACCGATCGCTACCTTTCCTCGAAGACGGTCTGCTCGCGCCCGCGCAGCACTATGTCCCAGCGGTAGCCGAGGGCCCACTCGGGCTGGGTCAGGTCCAGGTCGAAGGCCGCGATCATTCGCTGCCTCGCCTTGGCGTCCGGCACCGAGTTGAAGATCGGGTCCTGAGCGAACAGCGGGTCACCGGGAAAGTACATCTGGGTGACCAGCCGCTGGGTGAACGCCTGCCCGAACAGTGAGAAGTGGATGTGCGCGGGACGCCAGGCGTTGAGGTGATTGCCCCACGGATACGCGCCCGGCTTGATCGTGACGAATCGGTACGTGCCGCGGGAGTCGGTCATGCACCGGCCCGCGCCGTCGAAGTTCGGATCGAGCGGCGCCGGGTGGTCATCGACCCGGTGCGCGTACCGTCCGGCCGCGTTGGCCTGCCAGATCTCCACGAGCGTGTCGGGAACGGGGCGACCGCCGGAGTCGAGTACCCGCCCGGTCACGATGATCCGCTCGCCGATCGGCTCGCCCGGGTGCCGCCTGGTCAGGTCGGCGTCGACGGCGGTGACCGGCTGGGAACCGTGCGTCGGCCCGGTAACCTCGGTCAGCCCGTGCGGCAGCGGTACGAGCGGCTGTTTCGGCGCCCGCAGTTGCGTCGACCTGTACTCAGGCGACAGGAGCGGCGGGTGGACGCCGACAGGTCGCTCGTAGGCAGCTATCTCCAGGCTGGTCTCCTGATCGGCGGTCATCACGCTGCTCCTCGACTCGCTGTGTCGGGCGCTCCCGGCCCCGTGCTGGTCGGCCCCGTGCTGGCCGGCCCCGTGCTGGTCGGCCCCGTGCTGGCCGGCATCGTCGCCAGCAAGGCGCGCAGCACGCCCAACTCGGTGTCGGACGGGGGCGCCAGCTCCCTGAGGTTGGCTGATACCTGCAGGTCCCATCCGGTCTTGGCGTAGATATCGGAAACGGAACCACCGGGGTAAATGCCGGTCAGCACTAGCTCGCACGATGCGGGGTCTGGCTGCAGAACGCCGACGTCGGTGATGACCCGCTGCGGACCAGCGCCGGTCAGGCCGAGCCGCTGCCTGGAGCCAGGTCCGTCGCCGAAGCCGACCGAGGTGATGAAGTCGACCCGGTCGACGAACGTGCGGCGCGACTGACGCAGCACCACGATCACCTGCTGGCATGCGGCCGCTATCTCGGGAGCCCCGCCCGCGCCGGGCAGCCTGACCTTGGGGCTGTGGTAGTCGCCGCCGATCACGGTCGTGTTGATGTTGCCGAACTTGTCGATCTGGGCGGCGCCGAGGAAGCCGACGTCGATCCGGCCCGACTGCAGCCAGTAGTTGAAGATCTCTGGCACGCTGACCACCGAGTCAGCGGTTTGCGCCAGGATGCCGTCGCCGATGGACAACGGCAGAGCGTGGGGCTTGGCCCCGATGGTGCCCGACTCGTAGATCAGCACCAGGTTCGGCGCGTGCGTCGCCCGGGCCAGGTTCGCGGCCTCGCTCGGCAGCCCGATCCCGACGAAGCACGTCATCCGGTCACGCAGCGCCCGCGCGGCGGTGACGGTCATCATCTCGTCGGCCGTGTAGGTCAAGGCTGCCTCCGTTGGCTGTGCTCGCCCGCGGCGAAGATGTGATCGTCCATCCAGGTCAAAAAGCTGGTCCGGTCCCTGCTGATCGCGTCCCAGGCCACGTAGAAGTCATTGTCCCTGACCGAGTAGTCCAGCGCGTAGGACGGATGCGCGCCTCCCGGCGCTACGGCGACGTGGGTCACCGTCCAAGACGGAAGTACCACGGAGCCTGGGCGCGGGTCGAGGACGTCGACGATTTCCTCGACCGTGACGATCGAACGGGACGCCGCCAGCACCGCTTCCTTCTGAACCCCGGTGATGCCCCAGAACTGCACGTTGCCTAGCTTGTCGGCCCGTTGGGCGTGGATCGCGGTCACATCGGGACGCAGCGCCGCCACCGCGGTCAGTGTTTCGCCGGTGAATGGGCAGACGATGTCGGCGACGCCGGCGGTATGCGCGGGCAGGTCGGTGCCGCGATAGCCGCGCAGGATCGCGAACGGCAGGCCGGAGGCCCCGGCCAGGTATCTGTTCGCCATACCGGCGTGACTGTGCTCTTCGATTTCGAGCGGCACCGGCCAGGACCGCTCGACCGCGTCCCTGAACCGGTGCAGCGAGCCGACTCCAGGATTGCCCGCCCAGGAGAAGACGAGCTTGCGGGCGCAGCCCGCGCCGATGAGCTGGTCGTAAATGACGTCAGGGGTCATCCTGACCAGCGTCAAGTCCCGCTTGCGCTGCCTGATCACCTCGTGCCCGGCGGCGTGCGGGATCAGGTGGGTGAAGCCTTCCATCGCGACAGTGTCACCGTCGTGAACGTTCGCGGCGATCGCCTCGGCCAGCGATACGATCTCCGCCATCCCGCACCAGCCTCCCCATGGTGTTAACCGATACGACAGCGACCGGGTTTACCGAAACGATATCGATAGGGCGCTAAGTGAACAACTGTGCGGTCTACGAAAGCTCCCTAAGTACTTGGGCAGCGACGGCGAACGCCCGGTTGGCGGCCGGGACCCCGGCGTAGACCGCGACTTGAAGCAGGACCTCGCGGATCTGCTCAGGGGTCAGGCCATTGCGCAGCGCGGCGCGGGTATGCAGGGCGAGTTCTTCGTCCTGGCGCAGCGTGGCGAGGGCGGTCAAGGTGATCATGCTTCGTTCGGCTCGGCTGAGGCCGGGGCGGGTCCAGATCTCGCCCCAGGCGTAGCGCGTAATGAAGTCTTGGAAATCCCTCGTGAAGTCGGTCGAGTTCTCTATGGCTCGGTCGACATGCTGGTCTCCGAGGACCTCGCGCCTGGTTTGCATGCCTTGTTCGTAGGTTGACGTCATGAAAACCCAGGCTAGGGGAGAGGCGAGGCTCGCCTCAGGTCAAGCTCGCTCGCGCTCGTCCGCTGATCGACGGGGCTGGCGGGAGCGTCGGCTGCGGATCTGGCCGGGGGGCGGTGCCCGGGTACGGCGTGGTGCGGGCGGCGGCCGCGATGGATTCCCGGATCCATCGGCTCCGGCAGATCATGGCCCGCGATGGGTTGCCGAATCCATCCATGTTTTCCCGGTTGGATTGCCGAATCCATCGCACCGGCTGATGCCCCGGGCGCGATGAATGCCCGAATCCATCGCACCGGCTGACGCCACGGCATCAGCCACCCAGCCACCCCAGCGCCACACGGCGGGCAAACCCCGCGACATCCCCCGCACCAACGCCGACCGCCGGCACCAATGGTTGCTGTCGCTGCGCCGGAGGCGGCCCGGCGCAGCGTGGAACCTGCTGCTGTCCCTACTCACCGGCACAGTGGCATGGCGCCTTAACTCGAACCGCTCCAGGCGAGGCTCGCCTCGACGGTGTCATGGCTAGCCAGGGCTCTGGCTATGAACTGGCGGGTGGCCCCCAGGTAGGTGGTGGGGGCTAGCGTTGCTTGGAGCTGGTCCCGGCTGATTTGGCTAGCGGCTAGCTGCGCTGCCGTGTCCTCGTTGCTGAAGAGGGCCTCGGCCAGATCGGTGCCGTTCGCTATTGCGCTCACGGAAGCGCGGGCTACGAGCTGGTGGGCTTCTAGCCTTCCCAGAACCGGAGCGAGCAGGGCGGTTACGTGCTCGGCCATGGGGAGGCCATGGGTGGCGTCCAAGTTGGCTCGCATCCTCCGGGGATCGACCTGGAGGCCGGTCAGGAGATCAACTGCCCAGGCGGCGGCTGAGCTGGTGAGGCGGAGTAGGTCGGATAGGGGTTCCCATTCGGAGTGCCAGGCGCCGGCGGCGCGCTGGTGTTCTTGCTCGGCGGCGGCGGCTAGGGAGGCGAGCAGGTAGGGGGCGCGTTTGGTGCAGCCGAGGATGACCGTGCTGGCGACCGGGTTTTGTTTGTGGGGCATGGTGCTTGAGCCGCCGGGGGATCCTTCGTGGACCTCGGCTATCTCGGTTTGCGATAGCAGGGTGACGTCGCGGGCGATCTTGCCGAGGGCGGCGCAGGTGCCGGTCAAGGCGGCGGCGATGTCGATGATTCTTAGCCGGTTGGTGTGCCAGGGCAGGACGGGGGCGGCTAGCCCCAATTCGTCGGCTAGGAGTTCGGCTACTTGGGGGCCCTTGGGGCCTAGGGCGGCTAGGGTGCCGGCGGCGCCGCCGTATTGGACGGCCAGGCGGGTGGTGCGGACCTGGTGGAGGTGCTGTCTGGCTTCGTCGAGGGCGGCTAGCCAGCCGGCCGTGACCAAGCCGAAGGTGATGGGGACCGCCTGCTGCAGCAGAGTCCGGCCGGCCATGACAGTGTCGGCGTGGGCCAGCGCCTGCCTGGCGCAGGCGGCGGTCGCCGCGGCTAGGTCGGTCAGGATCGCGGTGATTGACTGGCGGGCGATGAGCATCGCGGCGGTGTCGATGATGTCCTGGCTGGTTGCGCCGAGGTGGATCGCGTCGGCCGACTCAGCCGGGAGCAGGCCGGTGAGGGTCTTCACCAGCGCCGGGACGGGATTACCTGTGGATGCGGCAGCGGTGGACAGGTTTGCGTTCACAAACAAATCGGCACGGGCTACTGCTGTGACCGCTGCTCCGGAGCCGGCGGGGGCGAGCCCGGCGCGTTCGGCCGCGCGGGCGAGTGCCGCTTCGGTGTCGAGCATCGCCTGCAGCCAGGCCTCGTTGCTGGTGTCGGCCGCGCCTGCGCTGAACAGGGCGCCGAAAAGGGAGTCGCTCACGCATCCATCATTTCGCGGGGGTTCCAGGGGGTCGTCTCCCTGGGCAACACAGCGTCTGGCGCCCGACGCGTATCAAGGGCACCATTGGGACATGCCAACTGTCAACGCGAACGGCATCGACATCTACTACGAGGTCCAGGGCGAGGGCGAGCCGCTGGTCCTTATCCCGTATCTGGCGGCTGACCAGGCGTGCTACGCGTTCCAGGTGGCCGAGTACGCGAAGGGATTCACGTGCTTCACGGTCGACCTGCGCGGCGCCGGGCTGTCCGGCAAGCCCGACGGCGAGTACAGCACGGAGTTGTTCGCCGATGACGTCGCCGCGTTCATGCGGGCGGCCGGGGTTGGTCGGGCGCACGTCGCCGGCTTGTCGCTTGGCGCGGCGACTGGCATGCAGCTTGCGGCTAGGCACCCGTCGCTGGTCAAATCGCTGTCGTTGCACAGTGCCTGGCCCAAGTCGGACGAGTTCCTGCGGGCGGTCGTAGGGAGCTGGCGGCTCATGGCGCAGGGGATGGGCGACGTCACCGAGATGGTGATCAAGGGGATCTTCCCGTGGTGCTTCACGCCTGAGATGTACGCCGCGCGGCCCGAATACATTGACGGGCTGGCCGACTTTGTCCGGGGGAGGCCGATGCCGGGGGTGGACGCGTTCTTGCGGCAGTCGGGTGCGGTGCTTGGGCACGACGCTTCGGGTGCTCTTGGGTCTATCGCCGCGCCGACGTTGATCACGTTCGGGAAGCACGACATGGTGACGTCGACGCGGTTCGCCTCGCCGCTCTCCTCCGGAATCGGAAATTCGGAAATCGTAGTATTCGAGGACGCGTCGCACGCGCCGATCTATGAGCAGGTCGAGGAGTTCAACGAGCGGACGCTGGCGTTCTTGCGGGCCCACTCGTAGGGCCCGTCATCCGATGGTCCTGCCACCGAGGCGGCTACCTCGACGGTTGCTGACCGGACCTGCTGCGGGTGTGGGTGTGAGGGGGACGCCGGGCGCGGCGCGGGCGCGCCGGTGGCTAACAGCGTGGGCCCCTCGCTGTCGCTATGACGACCTCCTGGGCCCCTAGCTGTGCGGGCGCCCGGAGGGGGCGGGCGCAGCGTGGGACCCTGGCTGCTGCTATGACGACCTCGTGGGCCCCTAGCTGTCAGCGGAGAGAGCCCCGGTGGCGGAGCCCCGCCCGTCCCTAGGTACCTCCGCGCGTCGGTCCGCCGACAAATACTGGCTCGGCTTGACATCCCTGCTTGACATCCTCACTACCTAGCGTCCTATAGTGCTAGGAACCTAGTTAAATGAACCGGGACGGGAGTACGGTGATCGAGTTCCATCTGGACGCGCGGTCGGGTGTGTCGCCGTACCTGCAGCTCATTCAGCAGGTGCGGCAGGCGCTCCGGCTGGGTTTGCTGTTTGAAGGCGACCAGCTTCCGACCGTCAAGGACGTGGTCGCCCGGCTGGCCATCAACCCCAACACCGTGCTCAAGGCCTACCGCGAACTCGAATACGAAGGCCTCGTAGCCGCCCGGGCCGGCGTCGGCACGTTCGTCACCAAGACCTTGACCGACGGATCGCTAGCCGCACACGGTCCGCTCCGGGCTGACCTGCAGGGCTGGCTCGCCAAGGCTCGCCTGGCCGGCCTGGACGACGAGAGCATCGAAGCGCTGTTCGCGACCACCTTCCGCGCCGCGAACGCCGCGAACGCCGCGAGCGCCGCGAGCGCCGCGAGCGTAACCCGCGCAACCATCGAGGAGGAAGTCAGATGACCCCAGTCCTGGAGACCAGGGGGCTCGGCAAGCGGTACAGGAAGCGCTGGGCGCTGTCTGACTGCACGCTGAACGTCCCCTCCGGGCACGTAACCGGGCTTGTCGGGCCCAACGGAGCAGGCAAGACGACGTTGCTCAACCTGGCCGTCGGCCTGCTCGCGCCGACCGCGGGCACGGTCCTAGTACTCGGCGGCGAACCGGCCAGCAGCGAAGCGCAGCTCGCCAAGGTCGGTTTCGTCGCGCAGGACGCCCCGATCTACTCGGGGTTGAGCGTCGCCGATCACCTGAGCCTCGGCGCGCACATGAACCCGCGCTGGGACGCCTCCGTCGCCGAGCACCGGATCTCCCGGCTCGGACTCGACCCAGCGCAGAAGGCGGGCAAGCTCTCGGGCGGGCAGCGCGCCCAGCTCGCACTGACGCTGGCTATCGCCAAGCGCCCCGAGGTGCTGATCCTCGACGAGCCGATTGCCAGCCTCGACCCGCTGGCACGACGCGAGTTCCTGCAGACGCTGATGGAGGTCACCGCCGAGCACGAGCTGAGCGTGGTGATGTCCTCGCACCTGGTCTCTGACCTGGAGCGAATCTGCGACTACCTGGTCGTGCTCGTCGCGTCGCGAGTCCAGGTCACAGGCGAGGTGGACGCGCTGCTGGCCAGCCACTACCAGCTCACCGGGCCGCGGTGCGACCCGGCGACCTTGCCACCCGACTGGGAGGTCATCTCGGCCAGCCACACCGACCGGCAGAGCACGCTGCTCGTCCGCAGCGACAAGCCGATCGTTGACCCGAACCTGACCGTCGACCAGATCGGCCTGGAAGACCTGGTGCTGGCCTATATGAGCCAGGCCAACCGTCCCCCCGCTCGCGCCGCCAACCAGCACAAGCCAGGCAACCAGAACAAGCCAGAGCTAGAGGCCCAGCGATGATCTGGCTGACCTGGCGGCAGTTCCGCACCCAGGCGATCGTGGCTGGCTGCGTGCTGGCCGTCTACGCGATCGTCCTGCTGGCAACCGGCTTCGGCTTGTCACACGTGTACAACAGCAGCGGCTTGCCCGGCTGCCAGTCGCACGGCACCTGCTCGCAGGCGATCCACACGTTCTCAAGCGAGATGCGCGGCAGCGTGTACGCGTTCGCGTTCTACATCGGAGCCGTGCTCATCTACGCCGGACCAGCGGTAATCGGCGCATTTTGGGGTGCGCCGCTGGTGGCGCGTGAGATCGAGACTGGCACGTTCCGGGTCGCCTGGAGCCAGAGCGTGAGCCGCAACCGATGGCTGATCGTCAAGGTGGCCATGGTTGGCTTGGCGGCGATGCTCGGCGCCGGCCTGCTGAGCCTGATACTCAACTGGTGGGCTGGGCCGGTCTACAAGGCCGCCAGCTTCGCGCCGCCCGACAGTTCGCTCGGCTTCAGCCGGTTGTCCCCCCTGTTGTTCGGGACCAACGGCATCGCGCCAATTGGCTATACCGCGTTTGGGTTCGCGCTCGGCCTGGCCGCCGGCGTGCTCATCAAGCGCACCCTGCCGGCCATGGCGGTCACGCTGGCCGGCCTCGGGTTCGTGCTGCTCGCCTGGCCGAACTGGGTCAGGCCGCACCTGATCACGCCGGTTCGCGAGCTGGTGGCGCTGAATACCTCGGCTATCCAGGGTCTCTCGGTCTCGACCACCCATCAGATGACGATCTTCGCCGGGGTCAGCAAGCCCGGCGCGTGGGTGCTCAGTGATCAAGCGGTCAATTCGGCCGGCCACGCCTTCGCCGGCCAGGCCACCAATGCGTGCATCAATTTCAACCAGCAAGCCTGCAACGCGTCGATCGCGGCGCTGCACCTCAAGCAGCTCGTCATCTTCCAGCCGGCCAGCCGGTTCTGGCCCTTGCAGGGTTACGAGACCGGCGTCTACGTGCTGGCCGCCATCGCGCTGGCGCTGTTCTGCTCGTGGTGGATCAGCCGGCGGCGCCTGGCCTGACCCGTTCTGACTTAAGCACTGGAGGTAACAACCATGCTCTGGCTGACCTGGCGTCAGTTCCGTGCTCAGGCACTGACCGCTGCCGCCCTGATCGCTGCGTCCGCAATCGGCCTGGTGATCACTGGTGTACAGCTGCGGGACCGGTTCAGCGCCGCCGGTCTTCCCGGCTGCCACGCTCACCACGCCTGCGAGCAAGCCGCCACCAGCTTCGTCAACCAGTTTCAGGCCGACCGGCCCTACGATCTGGTGTTCAACGTGGGCGTATTCGTGCTCTACGTGGTGCCGGGGCTGATCGGGCTGTTCTGGGGCGCGCCGCTGATCGCCCGTGAACTTGAGACTGGCACGTACCGGGTGGCCTGGAACCAGAGCGTCACCCGCAACCGCTGGCTGGCCATCAAACTCGGGTTCATTTCTCTGGCGGCGATAGCCACCGCCGGGCTGATTACCTTGCTGTACACCTGGTGGACGAGCCCGGTCGACCAGGCGCTGTCGCTTGCCGGGCCGAACGCCGGCATCGGCCAGAACAGGCTCGACCCGACCCTGTTCGGCGCCAGCGGCATCGCGCCGATCGGCTACGCCGCGTTCGCGCTCGTGCTCGGCGTGACGTTCGGCGTCCTGATCCGCCGGACGCTGCCGGCCATGGCGGCCACGCTAGCCGTCTTCGCCGGTATCCAGGTCGCCTGGCCAAACTGGATCAGGCCGCACTTGCTCTCGCCATCGGTGGCGCGGCCGCCACTGCGCATCAACGACCTCGCCGAGTTCACCGCCAACGAGCACGGGCAGGTGACCGTCCTGGGTGCCTGGCACCCGGCGGGTGCGTGGGTGCTGTCTAACACCTCCATCACTCCGGCCGGCCACGTCTTCACCGGTCCGGCCACGAACGCCTGCCTGGGCGGCTCCAACCAGCAGTGCATGGCGTGGCTCGCCACCAAGCACCTGCGTCAGCTAGTGACGTTCCAGCCCGGTAGCAGGTTCTGGGCATTCCAGGGGTACGAGACCGCGGTCTTCGTGCTGCTCGCGGCCGCGCTAGCTTTCTTCTGCGCCTGGCGGATTAGGCGACGCCGGCTGACCTGAACCGCCAGGCGCCGGGGTCGACCAAGGCCGCGATGGTTGCGCAGACCGTATCTAACGCGCCCCTCGCGGCCTTATGGTTACCGGTGTGGACCCACCCAGGCCGAACGCCTCCACACCGAAGCCGCCATCCTGACCTCCGTCATCTCAGCCGCGGACCTTGACGGCTAAAAGGCAAAGATCGGGGCAGAAAATTGGCAATGGTTAATGAGCACCCTAACGACTCGACCGACCGCGAAGATGGCGCGGCGGCCCCGTCGATCTGCTTGTCGACTCCGACCAGATGCCAGGCGCGCACCAGGGTCTACCAGAACGGCAAGCTCACCGCCGAAGGCTTTCCGGTCGAGGACATCAGCGACTACCTTGCGGACGAATCGGCGGTCATCTGGCTCGACCTGCTAGCGCCCGACCGCGCCGACCTGGCGGTACTCAGCGAGGAGTTCGGCCTGCACCCGCTGGCGATCGAGGACGCCGTCCATCCGCATGAGCGCACCAAGATTGACCGGTATCAAAGCCACCTGTTCCTCGCCGCCTACGCGGTGCACCTCGACTCCGGCACCGGCGAGCTCGCGATGAGCGAGTTCGCCGCGTTCGTGACCGGCCGAGCCATGATCACGGTGCGCAAGGACGACGGAGTGAACATTGACTCCGTCCTCGCCTACTGGGACGGCAGCCCTGACCTGGCCACGGAGGGCGTCGGCTACCTGCTGCACGGGCTGCTCGACAACGTCGTGGACGGCTATTTCACCGCAGTGCAGTCCCTTGATGATGCGATCGAGGATCTTGAGGATTTGCTCTTCGCGGAGGCGTCCAAGGATCAGGGCGCGGTCCAGCGGCGCAGCTTCGAACTGCGCAAGAGCCTGGTCTTGTTCCGCCGCGTCGTGCTGCCCATGCGCGAGGTCGTCAACACCGTGCTGCGCCGCGACCTGCACATCGTGACCGAGCGGCTGCAACCCTACTACCAGGACGTCTACGACCACGTCCTGCGGGCGGCCGAGTGGACCGATAGCCTGCGCGACCTCGTGACGAGCATTCTGGAAACCAACCTGACCGTGCAGAGCAACCGGATGAACGTCATCACCAAGAAGGTGACGAGTTGGGCGGCCATCATCGCGGTGCCGACGTTCGTCACCGGGTTCTACGGAATGAACGTGCCTTATCCGGGTTTCGGCCATGCCGTCGGGCTCGAAGTCTCCTTCGCGATTATGGTGATCGCCGCCGCGGTGCTATACCTGGTGTTCAAACGCAAGGACTGGCTGTAGCGCATGATGACCGCTCTCAATAGGGCCTCTCTCAATGGATTCACGCTTGAGCTAGTCCCGCACTGCGCGTCGGTCAGCCCAGACGGCTGGACCGGCGATCACCTGATTCGCCCTCTCACCGAGCTAGGTCATCAGCAAGCGCAGTCACTCGTGCCCGCCCTCGGCACCGACGTCGACGCGATCTACTCGAGCCCAGCGCTGCGGTGCCTGCAGACCATTCAGCCGCTGGCCAGCGCGACCGGCTTGCCGGTCGTCAAACTGGCCGAGCTAATCGACACCGTCGAGTTCGCCGAGCCGCGCCAGTGGACCGAGGGAAAGTACAAGCAGATCGCCGAGGCTGTGGGCGGAGGCTGGGCAGCCGGTCACGCTCTGCGCGCGCTGATGACCATGGCCCGGCAGCATCCGGGCGGCCGGACGGTGGCCGCGTCGCACGGCGACATCATCCCGGCGTTCCTCGCGATGCTCTGCGCGGCCCACGAGACGCCGCTCCCCAAAGTTGCCGCCCGAGGCGGCTGGTACACCCTCAACTTCGGGCCGGATTCCTGCGTAATAACCCAAAACGGCCCCGAGTATCTCCGCTAGCTGGCGTAATGCGAACCGCGCTCGGCAGGCACCGTGGATCGAAGTTCGATCACTATTTGCGATAGATCGTCGCGGCCAACGTCCACCTGACCGGCTAAGAACCCGAGCTATCAACAAAACCGGGCACGGTTGAATCCCGCGCAGTACTCCGACAGCAACGTCGTCCCTTAGTTGTTGTACCGGCCGGAGTTCGAACAGCAACGTCGTCCCTGCGCTGTTGCTCGCCGGGCTGTTGCGGGATTGGGTGGCGGGGCGGGGCGGTGGCGGGCTTGGGTTTGGGCTTGTTTCGGGGCGGTGGGTGGCTGGGGCCAGGGGCCGGGTGTGGCCGGGCTGGTTCAGAGGGCGGTGAGTGCCTGGGTGGTGAGCTGGCCGGCGCTGATGGCGGTCAGGAGGTTGTGGACGCTGGTGATGAGGTTCCATTCGGCGGTGACTTTGGGTGTGCCGCGGAGGCTGAACTGGCGGAAGCCGAGGTTGTGCTTGATGTTGCCGTGGGGGGTTTCGGCGATGTGGCCGCGCTGGCGGTAGGCGGTGATGCCTTCGGGGGTTTTGAGGCGTTCGGCCATGGCGGCGGTGGCGGGGCCGTCGGGTTCGCCGGGCCCGGCGGGGGCGCCGGGGTCGCGGGCGGCGTGTTCGAGGTCGCGGTGCTTGCCGACGGCGATGAGCCGGTCCGGTCCGGGGCAGGTCATGTTGTGCTCGGATTTGTAGCCGGCGTCGGTGAGGAACAGGCGGATGAGGCACCGGCCGCAGGTGCCGCACGTGCAGCCGGTGCTGTCGCTGCTGCTGGTGGCGGGTGCGGCGGTGCCGGTGCTGCCGGTGCCGGGTGCTGCGGCGGTGCTGCCGGTGCCGGGTGCGGTGGTGCCGCATGTGCAGCTGGTGCCGGGTGCGGCGGTGCTGGTGGTGTCGCTGCTGGTGGTGTCGGGTGCGGTGGTGGCGGGGGGCTGGCGGGCGGCGATGTATTCGGCGGCGGCTTCTGCCTTGGCGGCCATGGGCTCGAACCAGGTGACGTCGCCGGGGGTGCCGGTGACTTCGGTGGCGATGATCAGGCCGTCTTCGCTGGTGACGTTCTGGGTGTTGTAGCCCTGGATGAACCCGCCGCCGCGGACGGGCATGAGCCGGGAGTCAGGGTCGGTGATGTTCCGGGACCGGGTTGCGCGCTGGGCGTCGCGGGCGGCCTGGCGGGCGGCGTCCCGGTCGCGGGCGGCGTCCCGTTCGGCTTCGGCTTCCCGGACCCGGCAGTACCCGGCGGCCGGGGCCGGGGGCGGGCCGGTCATCTTCTTCTGCCCGGCGGCGGCGCGGGCGGCCTGGCGGGCGTGCCAGTCATCGATCCTGGCCTGCTGCCTGGCGATCTCGGCATCGACTTTCTCCTGCGCCAGCCCGGCCTCGGACCCGGCCGGGGCGCGGCCGGTCGGCTGCCCGGCCGCTTTGCGCTCCCGGAACGTCCCGGTCTTGGCGGCCTGCTCCTCCCGCTCGGCTTTCTCCCCGGCCTCGGCTTCGGCTTCCATCTCGGCCAGCGCCCGGGCTATCCGCCCGGCCCTGGCCTTCCGGCCGGCCCGCGACTGCGGGCTGGCCACCTGCCCGGGCACCTCGTCGCCGCGCCGCCCGGCCCCGTACGCCGCGTCCTCGGCCGCGTCGGCGGCCGCGTGCTCGGCCACCGTCTCGGCGGCCAGGTCCCGCAGCCGGGCCAGCGACCGGTTCGCCGACTTCGACGCGGAAGCGGCGACCTTGGTGCCGTCCAGGGCCACCACGCCCAGCTTGCCCATGCCCAGCCGCGCGCACAGCCCCAGCACCTCAGCGAACAGCCCGGCCATCGCCGTCCCGGCCTGCGCCCGGAACCGGGCGATCGTCACGTGATCCGGGTGGTTCCCCGCGCAGATCACCATGAACGCCGCGTCGGTCTGGCACAGCTGCTCGATCCGCCGCGACGACGTCACCCGGTTCGCGTACGCCCACACCAGCAGCGTCACCAGCATGTCCGGGTCATACCCCGCCGCCCCCGCCCCGCCGGTCCGCCGGAACGCGTGGAACGCGCTGGTGTCCAGGTGGTCCGTCACCACGGTGATCACCAGCCAGACCGGATGATCGGCCGCAAGCCAGTCCCGCCGGTCCGGCGGCAGCAGGTACAGCTGGTCCCGCGGCACTTCCCGGTACCCTTTCGCCATACCATAATTATGACAGATAACCACGAACACGCACAAAAGACACACCGCGTACCCGCGCCCGATTCTGCAACAGCCCGTCGCACGACAACAGAGGGTCGACGTTGCTGTCGGCCTAGGGGTTGCAGCAACAACGCCGGGCCGACGTTGCTGTTGCTCGGGTCACGAACTCAGCCCGCTCCCGCGTTCGACGATCCCCACAGCGCCGAGGCGGCCAGGGTGAGCAGTGCCTTCAACCGGCGGCCATGATGCCCGACAAGGCGGCCACGACTAGCCCGCCGAGCGTCGGCAGGTGGTAGCCGCCTTCCTGTACCGCCACGACCGGGCCGAGCGCGCCGATCATCTCGCCTGCTCGCCGGTAACCGTCGGCGCTGACCCGCAGCGGGCTCTCCGGATCGGCGTCCGCCGCGTCAACGCCGAGCGAGACCACGATCGCGTCGGCCCCGCGTCGGCGCGCGGACGCGCACAGCGCGGAGACAGCGGCCAGCCAGCCGTCGTCCCCGGTGCCCGGCGCGAGCGGCAGGTTCAGGTTGGCGTCCTGGCCGGCGCCGGTGCCGCGTTCGTCGGCGTGCCCGACATAGTGCGGGAACCACCCAGCACCCGGATCGACATGCGCGCTGCCGTAGAACACATCCGCTCGGTCGTAGAAGATCGCCTGGGTCCCGTTCCCGTGATGGGCGTCGATGTCGATCACCGCTACCCGGTCGGCCCCGGCACCGCGCAGCGCGGCGGCGGCCAGGGCCGCGTTGTTCAGGTAGCAAGAGCCGCCGTAGCTCGCCGGACCGGCGTGGTGCCCGGGCGGCCAGGCACAGCGCGTACGCCACCTGCTGCCCGGAGGCGACCAGCTCGGCGGCGGTCAGTGCGGCGTCGGCCGCCGCCTTGATCGCTTCCCAGCTGCCCGGTCCGACCAGCGTCATCGTGTCGTAGCAGTACGCTCCCACCTGCCCGTGCACCGCCGTCACCGGCCGTAGCGGAAGCCCTCCGAGCAACCCGGCCGTGGGAAACACATACGGCACGACCCGGTGCCTGCCGTACTCGGCCGGATACCCGCCCGCCTCCCAGCGCTGCCAGATCGTGGCGAGGTGCTCGACCAGGCCGGCGTCGTGCACGGCCCGCAGCGCATCCGGCCCGTGCGCCGCCGCGTCCGTCACTACCGCGCCTGCCGACGTCAGCGCGTCGAGCAGCACCGACGCTCGCTGCGGAACCTCCGTCCCCGTCTCCCACACCCCGAGCCAGACCTCACCGGCCGGTTCGTGCCGAAGGCAGTCGGCCTGCCAGACCACCGGCAGGCCAGTCACGTTCGGCGTCATCGCGACCATCCTCGATGGGTAATGATGCTGCCGTGACTCGCGCAGCCGACCTCGGCATCAAGATCGGAATCCTGCCAGCCGGACCGACCGGATCGATCGTGGACGTCCCAGGCGTCGGCGTCGGCCACGCCACCGTGTGGCGCGACGAACCGCCGCCGCCTGCTGGCAGAGGCGTCGCGCGGACCGGCGTCACGGTCATCGACCTGGGCGGCAACCTCTTCCGCGACCCAGTCCCAGCCGGTGGCGCCGTGCTCAACGGTGCCGGCGAATGCACCGGCTTCCTTGCCGCATCGGAATGGGGCCTGGCCGAGACGCCGATCTTCCTGACATCCACGATGCAACTCGGCCGGGTCTACGACGCCGCGTGCGAACTGCTGATGGCCGAGGATCACGGGATCGGCGTCGAAGACGTCATCATTCCGATCGTCGCCGAGTGCGACGACAGCTATCTCAATGACGCGCGCCGGATGCAAGTGACCGCCACCGACGTCAAGGCAGCGCTCGACGCGGCCAGGGCAGCGGCCGGTGGCCCGGCTCCAGCGCAGGGTGCGGTCGGCGCCGGCACCGGCATGAGCTGCCTGGGCTTCAAGGGCGGTATCGGCACCGCGTCGAGGTTGGTCCCGACCGGCCACACGGTCGGTGTCCTGGTGCTGTCGAACTTCGGCAGCCAGGACCGCCTCACGATCGACGGCATCCCCGTCGGCCGCCTCCTGCAGCCAGCCGATCAGGCAGCCAGCCCTCCGCCACCGTCCGGATCGTGCATCGTCGTCGCGGTCACCGACGCGCCGCTCGACTCGGCCGCCTGCACCAGGCTGGCCCGCCGCGCCGGCCTCGGCCTGGCCCGGACAGGTTCGGTCGGCCACCACGGCAGCGGCGAAATCTTCCTCGGGTTCGCGACCGGCCTGCGTGCGCCCCGGTCGCAGCCGCCCGCAGCCCAGCCCATGACCGGCCGCGATCTTGACCCGTTCTTCGCCGCCGCCGTCGAGGCAACGGAAGAAGCCGTGCTCAACAGCATGCTCGCCGCCCCGACGGTGACCGGCCGCGACGGCAATGTCTCCCGCGGCCTGCCGGCCGACCAGGTCAAAGCGCTGGTGCACGCGGCCTACCTAGCGCGGCTCAGCTAGCCCGGAATCGGATATTCGCAAATCAGATATTCCGAAATCAGATTGCCCAAAACCGGATTGTCTCGCGGCGGCCAGGTGGCATGAGACCAGTTCCGGCCCGGGTCCGGCCGCCGGCAGAACCGGCGGTGTTGCCCGGGCCGGCAGCACCGGCAGGCGTTCGCTGACGCAGCGCTCCGCGACCCCGGCCGCCGCTGCCGCACCAGAGGCAAGCTCGGGGCAACGCGGATGAAACCGGCACCCGGCCGGAATCCGGGTCGCGTCCGGCGGCTCGCCGGTCAGCACGATCGGCTCGATCGGCGACTCCGGCAGCACGGACATCAACGCCTTCGTATACGGATGCCTTGGGTCGGCGAACACCTGTTCAGGCGTCCCCACCTCCACGATCCGGCCGAGGTACATGACGGCCAACCGGTCGGCGATGTTCCACGCCAGGCCGAGATCGTGGGTGACGACGAGCGCCGCAAGCCCGAGATCGTCGCGCAACCGGAGCAGCAGCGACAGGATCTCGCCGCGCACCGACGCGTCGAGCGAGGCGACCGGCTCGTCGGCCACCAGCACCTTGGGCTCGAGCACCAGTGCGCCGGCGATCACCACCCGCTGCCGCTGACCGCCGGACAACTCGTGCGGATACCGTTCGAAGAACCGCTCCGGCGGCCGTAGCCCGCACCGCGCGAGCGCGTCGGCGACCCGCTCACGTTCACCCGGGAGCCGGTGGATCCGCACCCCCTCGGCAACCGCCTCGTACACGGTGTGCCGAGGGTTCAGCGAGCCGGTCGGGTCCTGCAGCACAAGCTGCACCTGCCGACGGTAGTCGCGCAGCGCCCCCGTCCGGTGCGAAATCGGCTGCCCGGCGAACCTGACCTGCCCAGACGTCGCCCGCTCAAGCCCGAGCATGGTCCGCGCCAGCGTGGTCTTGCCGCACCCCGACTCGCCGACCAGCGCCACGATCTCCCCGGGCGCGATATCCAGATTCACCCCGTCGACCGCGGTCGCGGTGGCCCGGCGCCCCCGGCCGGAGAAGACCACCCGCACGTCGTCGGCGGACAGGATCGGTTCGGTCATCCGAGCGCCGCCTCACCGGCTGCCGGAGTTTTTTCATTAGGAACGAATGGAGTCCCCGACTCGCCCTCGGCAGCCTCGAGTACCCGCACACAAGCCGCGAGACGTCGCTCGCCGGCCGGCCAGAGCGTCATCTCGCGGGTCGAGCACTGGTCTTCTGCCACCGCGCACCTGGGGTGGAAGCCGCAGCCCGAGGGGATATTCGCCGGATCGGGCGGGTCCCCGGGCAGACCGCGCGGACTCAGCCTGGTACGCGGATCTCCGATCACGGGGAACGCCCACGCCAGCGCTCGGGCGTACGGATGCCTCGCGTCGGTGAACACCTGGTGCGCGGGTCCTTCCTCGACGATCTTGCCCGCGTACATGACCGCGAGCCGCTCGCAGGTATCGGCGAGCACCGACAGGTCGTGGCTGATCATGATCATCCCGATGCCGTGATCCCGCACCAGCGCGCTGATCAGGTTGAGCACCTGGGCCTGGATCATGACGTCGAGGGCGGTAGTCGGCTCGTCGGCGATGATCAGGCTCGGCTCGCAGGCCAGCGCCATCGCGATCATGACGCGCTGCTTCTGGCCGCCGGACAGTTCGTGCGGATAGGAGTCGGCTCGGCTGGCCGGCAGGCCGACCTGCCCGAGCAGTTCAGCCACCCGCTTGCTCGCCTGCGCTGGCGTGGTCTGCTCGGAGTGCAGCAAGATCGGCTCGGCGATCTGCTTGCTGATCTTATGCACCGGGTTGAGCGAGTGCATGGCGCCCTGGAAGATGATCGACGCCCCGGCCCAGCGCACCGCTCGCAGCCGGCCCCAGCTCATCGTCAGCACGTCTTCGCCGTTGACCAGGATCTCGCCGGTGACCTCGGCCGAGGTCGGCAGCAGCCGGAGCACGGAGCCGGCGATCGTGGACTTGCCGCAGCCCGACTCGCCGGCCAGGCCCAGCGTCTGTCCGGTGTCCACGCTCAGGCTGACGCCGCGAACGGCCGGGACCGGCCCGCCCTCGGTCTTGTACGTGACCGTCAGCTCACGCAGCTCGAGTAGGGTCATCAGCGGTCCCGGAGCTTGGGGTTGAGTATGGCCTCGATGGTGTGGCCGATCAGGGTGAATGCCATCACGACCAAGATGATCGCGACGCCGGGCGCGATCAGCCACAGCGCGTTGCCGGTGCCGACGCCGCTGTTGAACGCGGCGTTGAGCATCTCGCCCCAGGACGCCCGGGTTGGGTCGCCGAGGCCCAGGAAGGACAGCGTCGTCTCCGACAGGATCGTGCCGGCCACCGTCAGGATCGTGTTGGCGAGCAGCAGCGGCATCACGTTGGGCAGCACGTGCTTGGACATCTGGTGCCAGTGGCCGGCACCGAGCGCTCGGGCCCGCTCCAAGTACGGCCTGGTCTCGACCGCTAGCGCCTGCGCGCGGATAATCCTCGCGGTGCCCGGCCACGAGGTGATGCCGATCACGAAGATGATCACGTGCAGCGACGGGCCGAGCGTCCTGGCCAGCACGATCGCCAGCGGCAGGAACGGCACCACGAGGAACCAGTCGGTGACCCGCATCAGCACGTTGTCGGTCTGCCGGCCGAACCAGTTCCGCAGCGTGCCGAAGTGACCGGCCACGATGCCGATCACCGCGCCGACCACCATCGACAGGAACGTCGCGGCGAAACCGATCAGCAGCGAGATCCGCGACCCCCAGATCAGCTCGGTCAGCACCGAGCGGCCGTCCGAGTCGGTGCCGAGCGGGTACGGCCAGGCGGGCCCGGCGTTCGCCGGGTAAGTGGCCAGGCCAGGGTTGAGCCCGCGTGAACTGGCGAGCAGCGGTGCGGCGAGCGCGATCACGATCATCACGACCAGGACTACGAGCCCGATCATGCCGCTGCGATCTTTCCGATACTGACGCCAGAACGATGCGAGCGCGCGTTTCCGCCGGTCCCAGGCGATCTGGCGCGCGCTTGCCGCCGGAGGCGAGGTGGCTGCCGTCGTCATGCCTGCCTCACCCTCGGGTCGAAGACCGTCAGCAGCAGGTCGGCGATCAGGTTCGCGGCGATCACCGCGGCCGAGAACAGCAGGAACGCGCCTTCGAGCACCGGGTAATCCGGGGCGTTCAGCGCGTTGTAGGAGGCCAGGCCGAGGCCGGGCCAGCTGAACACGGTCTCGGTCGTGATCGCGCCTGAGATCACGAAGCCGAGATTCAGCATGATCAACGTGATCGACGGCAGCAATGCGTTCGGCACCG
Source organism: uncultured Actinomycetota bacterium (assembly GCA_963769145.1). Classification (GTDB taxonomy): domain Bacteria; phylum Actinomycetota; class Actinomycetes; order Streptosporangiales; family Streptosporangiaceae; genus Chersky-822. Next base: position 1,662,968 of record CAVYKS010000003.1, on the reverse strand, counting down.
CGTGCCGGCGTCTGACCATCGCGTCTCGCAGGCCTTTGGCCCTGGCGGTGAGCAGGTAGTCAGAGCCGAGCTCGTCGATCAGCGACGAGCGCATCACCAGCGAGTACTCGGCCAGGTAGACCAAGGTGAGCACGATGCACGGCAAGGTCAGGTGCCAGAGCAGGTCGCCGAGGCTGGCGAAGCCGGTGCCGCCTCCGCCGAAGCTGTGCATGCCGCCGGCCGGGAAGATCGCCCACGTCGACGCGAACACGATCAGCAGCACCATGCCCAGCCAGAAGTCCGGCATCGCGTAGAGCGTGTTGCAGATCGCCGTCGAGGTCCGGTCGAATGTGCTGCCCCGGTTCCAGCCGCCCCTGATGCCGATCCACACCCCGATGATCGTGGACAGCACGGTCGATGAGCCGACGAGCAGGATCGTCGGCCACAGCGCGGAGCCGATCACCGACGCGACCGGGATGTGGTACTCGAACGAGATCCCGAGGTGCCCTTGGAACGTCTGGACCAGGTAGTTCCAGAACTGCTGCGGCAGCGGCAGCCCGATCCCGAACGTCCTGTTGATCACCGCCATCTGGCTGGCGGTCAGCGTGGAGCCCCTGACCAGGTTGCGGGCCGGGTCGGCGGGCAGCACCCGGAACAGGAAGAAGTTGAACACGATCACGAAGAACAGCGTGATCAACGCGCTGACGATCTTGACGCTCAGGGACCGGAGCAGGCCCGAACTCAGTCGGGCAGCACCAGCTTGCTCGTCGCGCAACTCCTGAGCGGCGGCAAGTGCACCGTCGAGCATGGCGCTGGACAACGGGCTACTCCCGCTCGTCCGCCGTCGTGGCCGACCGTCGCCTGACCAGGAACAGCCCGCCCGCCGCGAGTACCACGACGGCGGCCGCGATGCCGCCGATCATGCCGCCGCTCACGCCAGAACTTGACGAGGCCGCGACCTGCACTGGCGCGCCGATCTCGTGCTGGCAGCCGATGTTGTGGTCGGTCAGCGCCGGGCTGGTGCCGACCGGGCGCAGGCAGCGGTAGCTCCACCAGGAGACTTCCTGGAACAGCATCAGCCCGTTCTTGGCGTCCGGCTGGGGCGCGAACCCGGTGAACAGGTCGCTGCGGAACGCCTGCGGGTCGTTGTCGTAGGTGAGCAGCGCGTAAGGCTGGCTGGCGTACAGGATCTGCTGCATCTGCTTGACGACGTTCTGCCTGGCGACGCCGCCGACCGTCTTTTGCTCGGCGTACAGGTTGTCGTACTGCTTGTCGCAGAAGAAGCTGTCCGACCAGCCTGGGGTGTAGTTCGGCGGCGAACCAGCCGAGCGCTGGGCGCAGGTGAACACCGAAAGCTGGAAGTCGGGATTGGGCTCGACGCCCCAGCCCCAGATGAAGGTGTCGTAGTCGCCGTTGCCGATGTCCTGCGTTTCGGTGCTCGGGGACATGGCGGTGACCGTGACGCCGATGCCGATCGCGTTCAGCCAGCTCTTCACGTACGGCGCGTCGGCCGTATAGGTCGGCGAGTCCGACCCGTAGTACAGGCGCAGGTTGAGTTGCTTGCCGTTCTTGACCCTGATTCCGTTCGGGCCCATCTTCCAGCCGTCGGCGGTCAGCATCGCCTCGGCCTTCTTCGGGTCGTAGTTGTAGAGCGCGCCGGCGGCCGGGTTGTAGTGATACTGCGGGTAGATCGGCGGGATGATCGTGGTCGCCGCCTGGGCGTCGCCGAGGAAGACGCGCTGCACGAGTTGCTCGCGGTTCAGCGCGTAGCTAATCGCCCGCCTGACCGTGACGTCCCGCAGCGCCGGGTTGCCGTTGCCGATCGGCTTGCCGCCGACGGTCGCTGCGCCGGTGTTGAACGCCAGCTCGTCCCAGTTGCCCGACGGCGCGTTGTCCAAAGTGACGCCGCGGGCGGCTTTGAGTGAGTTGAACAGCGCGACGGAGAGGTTCTCCGCGAAGTCGATGCTGCCGTTCTTCAACGCGATCGCCTCGGCGCTCGGGTTGGTGAAGTTCTGGAAGATCAGCTTGGAGATGCCCGGCTTGCCGCCCCAGTAGTTCGGGTTCACCTTCAAGGTCACCGACTGGTTGATCTTGAAGCTCGTGACGATGAACGGCCCTGAGCCGACCGGGCTCGTGTTCGGGAAGTTCGACACCTGCTTCTCAGTGACGTGCTCCCAGATGTGCTTGGGCAGGATCGACACGATCAGCAGGTCCATGTTGGGCGTCGGCTTGGTGACCGTCATCTGCACGGTGTACTTGCCGATCGCCTTGACGCTGTTGTGCACGATGTTCGCGACGTAGGAGGAGTTGTCGGAGAACTCGGTCGAGCCCGGGATCGTGTCACGCCAGAACGTGTAGGCGACGTCGGCCGCGGTCAGCGGCACCCCGTCGGACCACTTGACGCCGTGCCTGATGTGGTAAGTCCAGACGAGCTGGTTCTTCGACACCGACCACGAGGTGGCCAGCCTGGGCGTTGGCTGGTAATTGGTCTGGCCGTAGTCCATGAGGTCGTCGTAGACCAGCCCGTACACCTCGAAGTCCACCGAGGTCTGGCCGACGTACGGGTTCATGCCGTCCACCGCGGTGGTGTCGCCGACGACGAACGTAGACGGTCCGTGCGGCGCGGCCGCGTCAGCGGCCGGACCAGCGAGCATGGCGGCCGGCGCGGCGGCGGCGCCGAAGAGAACGGCTGCCGCCAGCAGGCGAGTCAGCAGTGACCCCGGTATGAAGTGCGTTCGGGCCATGGGGGTCCTCCTCTGTCATGCGGGGCGAGTCGCCGGCGAACCGGGCGGCTGTATGCAGTATGCGGGCTATCGGCGTCGATGCCACCGTCGTGATGAACCGTAATCCTTCTGAGATCTATGACGGATATATCGTATTTGTATTTATTACTGTGATCCAGAATTCGTCGGCCCGGTAGGGTCCTGCCATGCCTCGCACACCTGATCAGCCGACTGCGCCGCGAGTGCCCTCGGTGAGGGAACTGCACGGCCAGGTCGAGACCGACGACTATGCCTGGATGCGCGACGTTGAGCATCCAGACCTGCTCTCCTACCTGGCCGCCGAGCGAAGTTACTACGACTCCCGCGCGACGCGGTACGCCGACCTGACCGGTCGCCTCGTCGCTGAGTCGACCGCCCGGATCCCGGCGGGTGCCGAGGTCGGGGTTGGCTGGCCCCTATCTGGATTTATGTATCGCACCAGGACGCCAGAGGGAAGAGAGAATCTTCAGTTTCTTAGGTCACAATCCGGAGAATCTTCCGAAGTAGTGCTTCTGGACGACAACATCATCGGGTCCGCTACGGGCTATGTGGACGTCGAGGACCGGGTGCCGAGCCCGGACGGCAACTTGCTGGCCTGGACGTCAGACACCAGCGGCGACGAGATCTACCGGCTCCGCGTCAGGGACATGCGGAGCGGCGAAGATTTGCCCGACGTCATCGAGCGCAGCTACCCCGGGCTCGCCTGGTCGGCGGACTCGTCGCACCTGTTCTATCTGGTGCCCGATGAGGTGAACCGGCCGTTCCAGGTGTGGCGTCACCGGCTTGGCGCTGATCCGGCCGACGACGCGGCAGTCTTCGCCGAGGACGATGCCAGGTTCGAGATCACGCTGCATGGCTCGCGCAGCGGCGGGTTCGCGGTCATCGCCTCGGCATCGCGCGACACTACCGAGGTCAGGCTGATCCCGCTGACCGACCCGACTGTGCTGGCCCAGGGGGGCGACCCCCCAGGACCCCCCGCGACCGAGCCGATCGTGGTCAGGCCCAGACAGCGCGGTGTCGAGTATCACGTCGACCACGCGCGGGACGGGTGGCTCTACATCGTGACCGACGACGGTCAGCCCGAGTACACGCTGATGCGGGCGCCGGCCGAAACACCAGGCGCCGAGCATTGGGTCCCCGTTGACTGCCCGGCGGTGGCGCCGGCCCGCACGGACACGAGGCTACTGAGTTGTGCGGTCGTGGGCGACCATCTGCTGCTGACTCTGCGGCGGGGTGGCGTGTCGCTGCTCGCGATCACCGACCTGGACGGACAGAACGTCGTTGAAGTACCCGCGAGCCCGCCCGCCGGATCGATTAGGGTCGATCACGCCGAGGACTATGACGCTGAGTCGGTGATCATCGTCGAGGAGTCATTGATCGAGCCGCCCGTCTGGTACCGGCTTGACCTGGCGACCGGCGGACGGACGTTGCGCAACCGCCGCGAGGTACCTGGCTATGACTCCGCCGGCTACCGGACCGTGCAAGTGCGGGCGCCCGCCCGCGATGGCACCCCGATCCCGGTGACGCTTGCCTACCGCGCCTCGACCCCCCTGGACGGGACCGCTCCTTGCTTGCTGTACGGCTACGGCGCCTATGAGTCGTGCGTCGATCCCGAGTTCTCGCTCGGGCTGCCTTCGCTGCTCGACCGAGGCGTCGTGTACGCGATCGCGCACGTCAGGGGCGGTGGCGAAGGCGGCAGGAACTGGTGGCACCAGGGCCGGCTGCGCGCCAAGCCGACGACGTTCACCGACTACATCGACGTCGCCGACTGGCTGGCGGGTGACGCGTCTGCTCCCGCGCTGGTCGACGGGCGCAGGATCGCCTCACGCGGGCTGTCGGCCGGCGGCCTGCTCCAAGGCGCGGTTTACTCGATGCGGCCGGACCGCTGGTGCGCCGTTGTCGCCGAGGTGCCGTTCGTCGACTGCGTGAACACCATGCTCGACCCGAGCATCCCGCTCACGATCAACGAGTGGGACGAGTGGGGCGACCCGCGCGATCCGCGCGACTACGCCTGCCTCAGGTCTTACTCGCCGTACGACAACCCGCCGCCCGGACCGCGGCCCGCACTGCTGGTCACCGGCGCGGTGCACGACGCCCGGGTGTCGGTGCACGAGCCAGCCAAGTGGGTCGCCCGGCTGCGGGCGACCGCTGCCGATGCCGGGGACACTGCCGCTCCGCTGCTGTTCCGAGCCGAGCTAGGCGCCGGCGCCCACGGCGGTCCCTCGGGCCGCTACGCCCAGGCGCGCTACGAAGCCGAGGTCTACGCCTTCGTGCTCAACGCCATGGGTCTTAGCTCAATGCGTCTCAACTGACCGCAGCGTGGGCCCATGGCTGCTGCCATAGCGACCGCCAGGGGCCCACGCTGTCCGGGGAACGCGCGGTCAGGAGGTCTTATTGAGACATACCTTGGCCGCGTGCTTCACTTTGCCCGCGCCAAACGAGTCGGAGTTGCCGGCGGCGTGCACGACCGCGCTGGGGAATACGCCGTAACATGGCGGCGGGAAAAGCAGGCCGACGCCAGTGATCGGATCGGTGTACTCCCCGAAGCCGATGGGGCTGCCGCTATTGAACTGGGTGTGATGGTAGCCCCGGCCGTAACTGGTCGAGTAGATCGCTTGCGTCCTGTTTCCGCAGCTAGGCCACCCGCTCAGGGCTATTGACAGCCCGCTCACGCTCAGGCTGATGCTGATGTGCGGATTGAAGCTGCACCCGAAACCTGTCCAGTGCTGCCCGATACCCACCGACATGACGCTGCGGTGGCGTTTGCAGGTTACGTTGAATACCACCACCTTAAGCGTCGGGTCGTGGATCGTCTGGTCGATCCAGTGATCCTGGGCCGCGTGGGTGGTGAACGTTTCTTTTACTCTGTATGTGAACCGGCCCGATGCGGTGAATTTGACGCAGGTTTTGATGTCGTGCGATACCCACGTCCAGTTCCTTGTGTACTTGACCGTGAGCAGCTTGCTTGTTGTCGCGCGCGGCAGCGGCTTCCCGCCAGGAACGGCCAATGACCCGCTCGCATAGGCGCTTGGTATCGCGAGCACGGCCGCGGCAAAGACGCCAACGGCCGCTACGGTGCTCCGATGAACCATCGATCGGAATGACATCCGGCCCCTTTCGATAGTGTACGTAGGTATGTCCATAATGACACTTTCGACCGGATAACGGAACCCCGCGTCGGCCACGCCGCCGACGCAGGCGGGACAATGGCTGTCATGGCTGGCGATGACGACGAGTTCTCCGCGCTGCGGGCGAGTTGCACCCGTGAACTGACCGGGCACGGTCCGATCACCGCGGCGAACCTGCTCGCGACGATTCCCGTCGACACCGAGATCGACCGGTACGGCGAGGGCGGAGTGGTGACCGCGCTGGAAGGCGAGATCGCTTTGCTGCTTGGCAAGCCCGCCGCAGTTTTTCTGCCTAGTGGCACGATGGCGCAGCAGGCGGTGCTGCGCGTGCACGCCGATCACCGGCAGCGGCGGACCATCGTCTACCACCCGATGTGTCATCTTGAGCAGCACGAGGGGCAGGCCCATCAGCGGCTGCACGGGCTGCTCGGCCGCCCAGTCGGGAGCAGGGAGCGGTTGCTCGAGATGGCCGACTTGACATCGGTCGCCGAGCCGGTCGCCGCGTTGCTGATCGAACTGCCCCAGCGCGACATCGGCGGCCAGCAGCCACCGTGGGACAAACTGGTCGCGCAGTGCCAGTGGGCCGCCGACGCCGGCGCGGCCGCCCACTTGGACGGTGCCAGGCTGTGGGAGTCCGCCGCCGGTTACGGCCGCCGTCCGGGCGAGATCGCCGCGCTGTTCGACACCGTGTACGTCTCTTTCTACAAGGGGATCGGGGCGTTGCCCGGCTGCTGCGTCGCCGGGCCGGCGGAAGTGATCGCCCAGGTGCGGGAGTGGCGCAAGCGGATGGGCGGCACGCTCTTTGCGCTGTGGCCGAACGCGGCATCGGCCCTGTCCTGCCTCCGCGGCCGGCTGCCGAGAATGGCGGACTACCTAGAGCACGCCCGGGCGATCGCCGCCGAACTGGCCAAGATCGACACCGTGCGCGTGGTGCCCGATCCGCCGCAGACCCCGATGATGGCTCTGCTGCTGCGGACGACGCCGGAGCGTTTCGTCGATGGCGTGCGCGCCCTCGCGGCTGATGAGGGCATCTGGGCCTGGGGCGAGGCAATGGAGACCGGCGATCCTGGCGTCCAGCGTCTGGAGCTGTCGGTCGGCGAAGCGACGTGTGCGTATCACCCGGCCGACATCGCCGCGATCGTCGCCAGCTTCACCTGAGACGCGTGACCACCCATCCTTTCCCGGACGCCGACGGCCGACTTATCATCGTTTTCGGTCGCTAATCTGACCAATTTGCCCTTTTTGTACCGCGCAAACTGATGATAAGTCCCCGACCCCCCGATTTCCGATTCCCCGATTTCCGATAATCCGAAATCGGGTTATCCGAAATCGGGTTATCGGGGATTGGATTATCGGAAATCGGAGAGGCGGGGGTGGGGGCAGGGCGGAGGGCTGGCTTGGGGTTAGTTGGCGACGGGGGAGGAGGTGGTGAAGGCGGGGTCGCGGCTTTCCTGGAGGCGGACTAGGAGCAGGTAGGCGGCAGCGGCCACGATCCAGCCGACTAGCCAGGAGATGTCGGCGCCGTTCAGCTTATTCACCAGCGGGCCGATGTAGTCGGGCTGGGAGACGAACGGCCACTCGGCCGCGAGGCCGATCGCGTAGGCCAGCAGTCCTCGCCACAGGAAGCGGCCGTAGGCGCCGTCGGCCATGAAGAAGGATGCCACGTTGTACTGACCGCGTCGGACGACAAAGTAGTCCGTCAGGTTGACGGCCGACCAGGGGATGAAGAGGACCAGCAGCACGTCGAGGAAGTTGAGCAGGTTGTTGACGAAGTGCTTGTATCCGATCACCGCGACGACCACGCCGGCAGCCATGACCACGATGAACGGCACCACGCGCAGCGACACCGAAATCGCGCGCAGCCGAGTCCACATGTTCGCGAACGACAGGACCTGAAACGCCCCGGTGTAGGCGTTGAACGTGCAGGCGTTGATCAGGCTCGCCGCCATGATGATCAGCGCCCACTTGCCTGAGATCTTCCCGATCGCGGCCACCGGCCCGAGCGCGGGGAGCAGCGCGGCGAGGTAAGCGCCGATCGCGCACGAACCGATCGTCGCGATCACGTTGCCTGCGTAGATACCCCAGAACAGCCGCTTGCCGTTCGTCTCGGCCGGCAGGTAGCGGGTGTAGTCGGACACGAACGGGCCGAACGAGAGCATGTCGATGACGAGCAGTGCGACCCCAGCCAGGAACAGACCAGCGGACGGCTTGGTCATCGATGCCTCGTGCGCGGACAGCGAGCCGTACATCAGTCCCTGGATGAACATGATCACCAGCGAGACGCCGACCACGATCGCGGTGGCCTGCATCACGCGGTGGATCCAGCGGTATCCGAAGATGCCGATCACGACGGCGGGAATAGCCAGTATCACGATCCACTCCGGCAGCGTCACCGAGCCGATCACGCCCTGCATGCTCTGGGCCTGGATGACGAGCTGAGCGGCGATGAAGCCGATGTTGAGCACGAGCACGGCCGGGAACATGAACGCGGCGCCGTAGAAGCCGAACTGGCCTCTGCTCTGGATAGTCTGCGGCACGCCGAGCTTGGGTCCCTGCGTCGCGTGCAGGGCGATCAGCAGCGCGCCGATGATCGTCCCGACGGAGATCGCGATGACCGCCCACCAGAACGTGAGGCCGAGGGCCGATACGACGATCGCGCCGAGCACGACGTTGAGCACGTTGACGTTGCCGCCGAACCAGAACGCGAACTGATGCCACGGCTTGCCATGCCTAGCCGCTTCGGGTATCCGCTCAATGTGGTGCGACTCGATGAACCTTCGAAACTCCTGCTTATCCACAATCTGGACATCATGCATGGAACGCTGGCCATCCTTCCATAGACGAGTGAGGTCGCCGCGACGGGTGATGTGGCACGCGAAAAGCAGCTCGTGATCGAAATCTGGAATTGGTCGCGCCGAGTAATTGGCAGGTGACTAGAAGGCGCTCATTGAGAGCAAGCCGGGCGGCGATGCGACCGGGTGTGTAGACGCGAATCCAGGCCACGATCGATGATCGTGGCGCCACTTCTAAAGCGTTGTCGCTGCCTACTTCACTGAGTCTTGGCATGGTCACCTATCGGTTTCGCTGTCATCCGCAGATTGACGCTCGGGCTACCAGGGGGGAGCTTACCGACGATCGATTCGATCCGGGCCAATTCATAGATATTCCGGTAGATTCGGTGGTTGTACTGACGGGATCGGCGCAACTACCGCATGTCGTCGGCCGTTAACTGTCGACCGGGACCAGCTTTCCCGCCTAATCGAGAAGAACGGGGGAGCGCAACCATGATCAGCAGCCCGCCGGGCGAGGACGCCGCGACGACCGCTGCGGAGGCGAGGCGAGACGTGGCCGAGCGCCGTTGGCAGCGGGCGGTGGCTGGGCGATCCCGTAGGCGATCCGCGCGGTGAGCACTCCGCTCTTGGCGAGCCCTGTCCATGGCACGGGTGCGGCGTCGGCTCGGCCACGCCAAGCGCAGTACTTATCCGTCCGAGTAGCAGGCGTTCAGGTCTCAGCAGAAGCAGGAGAATTCAGTCACTACTGTGCGAAGACGGGAAAGGAACGCTAGGCTTTGTCGAATGGTTTACTTACGGGCATTAACCTGCCTCGTCACCGCTAGGTTCCGGCTGACGGGTTCGGTGCCTGTTCTCGCGCGATTGGTGCATGTCCATGTCCCATGACGTCAACGGTGGGTTGCACCATGCTCGCACGCAGTCGAAACATCGGGGTCGACACAAGAAGGGAATGCGTATGACGGACTACACCACTACGACGGCGGCGACAGTCGCGCCAGTGCCCACTACCAAGCTTGAGCCCGACGCGATTGGCGTGGCGCAGGACACTGTGATCGGCATGGCTTCATCGGCGCCGGCGGTGTCGGTTGGATTTACGATCGCCTTGCTCGTGGTCGCCACTGCCTATGGCAGCGGGCCGATCGTAATTCTGACCGCTATTCCGATGCTCATCATCGCCAACGCCTACCGCAAGCTCAATCTGTGGAACGCTAACTGCGGGGCCTCGTTCGAATGGGTAGGCCGCGCCATCAATCCGTATCTGGGCTTTCTGACCGGCTGGCTGATGATCGCCGCCTACATTATCGCGACGGTCAGCGGCCCGCAGGTGCTCGGTCCTTATGTGCTCGCGGTATTTGGCTCGAACTCGACCAGTACCTGGGCGAACCTCGCGATCGGTGCCGTTGTAGTAGTGGTGATGCTGGTGATCGCGATAGTCGGCATCCGCATCACCGCCCGCACCCAGGTGGGCATGGCGATTATTGAGTACGCGATACTTGTCGGTCTATCGATCGCCGGGCTGGTTTTCGTGCTCAATCACCACGCCGGGGCGGTGCACTTTTCCAGTGGCTGGCTCAGTCCGACCGGAATCGGCGGAAAGGGTGGCCTGGCGGCGGGGTTCCTCATCTCGGTGTTCGTCTTCACCGGGTGGGACGGCACACTGTACGTCAACGAGGAAGTCAAGCACCGCCGGGTCAATCCGGGACGAGCGGCGATGATGGCAGTCGCACTGCTCGCCGTGATCGACACGCTGTCGATCGTCGGCCTGCAGGGAGTTCTGTCGCCAGCCAAGCTCGCGAATGCCGCGGCAAATGGCGTGCCGCTATTCGCCATCGCTCAGGCGATCGGCGGCGGCTTCTGGGCCAAGGCGATGGCGGTCAGTCTCTCGCTTTCCGTGATCGCCACGACCGGCACCGGCATAGTCCTGACCGCGCGGATCATCTACGGCATGGCGAGCTACCGCGCGCTGCCTGAGTTCCTCAGCAACGTGTCACGCAGGTTCTCCACGCCGGTCGCGGCTAGCGTCATCGTGGGCGGGCTGATCCTCGCGCTCTACGCTGTTTACCTGTTCGTCACGTCGGTCCAGGGCGCCTTTGCCGACGTGATTGCCGTGGCCGGCCAGCTTTTCGCGGTGTTCTACATCCTGACCGCTCTGGCCACCGTCGTATATTACCGGCGACGGCTGACCAGAAGCTTCTGGGACGCGGTGGTTCTCGGTGTCTTGCCGGTGGCAGCGGCGGGCTTCCTCGGCTGGATTACCGTGAGGTCGCTTCAAATCGCGGCGTGGCCGCAAAGGTGGTCGCTGATCGGCGTCATCGGCGTCGGCATTGTGCTAATGCTCATCGGACGACTGGGTTTGCGGTCGCCGTTCTTCAAGCTCCGCCTGGAGAGCGAGCCCCGGCAGAGCTAGCGTCGTGCTCGGCCAGGCCAGCGTGCCCTATGGCAGTGTGCGCGCTGGCCTGGCGGATGCCTGAGCACCTTCTTAGTGACTGCTCGCGATCATGTCGGCCGCCCGCTCGGCGATAGCCAACACTGTCGCGTTCGGGTGGGCATTGGGTATCGTCGGCATCACTGAGGCATCGACCACCCGGAGCCCGTCGACCCCGTGCATCCGAAGGCACAGGTCAACGACCGCGTCCTGGTCAGAACCAAGTCGGCACGTGCAGGCCGGGTGGTAGTAGCTGCAGACGCCGCTGCGCACGTAGTCACGCAGCTCGGCACTGGTGCGCACCCGAGGGCCAGGCCAGACCTCCGCTTGGCGCACAGCGGCGAACACGTCGTCGCCGGCCGCCTGCCTGACTATCTCAAGGCATGCTCGCATCCGGTTCAGGTCACGTTCGTCGGTCAAAAAGCCAGGATCGATCAACGGTGCGACCTGCGGGTCGGCACTTGCCAGGCGGACCGAGCCGCTGCTGTATGGCGCGACCACCGAAGCCACGAGAGCGAAGCCGTCGTCAGGCGGCTGCAGGGCCGTCGGTGCCAACGGCAGAAGGATGGGGAACAGGTGCAGGTCAGGATATTCGCCGGCCAGCTCACTGCGGAGGGCGGCGTACATCTCGCCATTGTTGTAGTTGCTGGCAGGAAGTCGCGCGGCCGATGCGTAGGACGCGAGGATCATCGGATGATCGCGCAGGTTCGCGCCTACGCCCGGGATATCGGCGATTACGTCGATACCGAGGGGGCGCAATTGGCTCGCGGGCCCGATGCCTGACAGCATTAGCAGGTGCGGTGAGCCAATCGCGCCCGCGCACACGATCACTTCGCCGAGCGCCGCCGCCGCCGTGGGCACGCTATCGCGCAGGTACCTGACGCCCGTGCACCGGCCGCCTCGCACTTCCAGCCTGGTGGCCACGCAGCCGGTCTGAACGTCGAGATTGGTGCGGCCGAGCACAGGTCTGAGGTAGCCATCCGCGGAGCTGACTCGCTGCCCGTTGGCGATGGCCAGGTCGACCCAGGCCACGCCTTCCTGGTGCTGGCCGCTGAGATCGTCGGTCTCCGGGTAACCGGCACTGACCAGCGCCGTCGCGAACGCCTCGGCCACCGGATGCCGGATGAGCGCAGGCCCGACCTGGATCGGACCGTCGGTTCCGCGAAGCGCGGGATCGCGCCCGTCGGCTCGCTCGCTCCGCTTGAAGAATGGCAGCAGGTCAGAAAAGCCCCAGCCGTCGGCGCCGGCCTTCGCCCAGGCGTCGTAAACCGCCCGGTGTCCGCGTACGTGCGCCATGGCGTTGATGGCACTGGATCCGCCAAGCGCCTTGCCTCTGGGGATGATTCCGGGTCCCGCGTCGGCTTGGGCAGTGGTGAGATCACCCCACTCGGATGCTGAACCGAGGTTCTCCGGCCATGCGTTCGGGACCGTCATCGCGCGGGTCCGATCGGCGCTTCCTGCTTCGAGCAGCAGTACACGCGCGTCCGGATCCTCGCTCAGCCTGGCCGCGACCACGCAGCCAGCGGAGCCTGCGCCGACGACGATATAGTCATATTCCGTCAACGCGTTCCCTTCAGCGGCATTAGCCGACTGTCCCGGCGATGTTGTCGAGGCTTTCGCGCGCCTTCTTAGACAGCAAGTCACCGGGCGGCAACATGCGCTCGCACCAGTCCACGGTCTCGCGCAGCATCGTTGTCGCGTCGCCGAGCCTGCCGACCGCGTAGAGCGCGTGCGCCAAATTGACCCGGCGGGCGAGCGTCTCCGGATGGTCGCCGCCGAGTATCCGCTCTGAATCCGCGCACGATTCCTCGTATAGCCGCAGGGCGGTGGCCATTTTGCCGGCCGAGTGGTACGAGGAGGCGAGCCGGTCGCGCGCCTCGATCGTCGCCGGATGCACCGGGCCGAGGGCGCGTTCTCTCCCGTCTACGACGCGCTTGTAGGTCGCCAGCGCGTCCTTGAACTTCTTCGATCGCTGGTAGACGTCGCCGAGCTTCTGGCAACTTTCCAAGGTCTGCTGGTCGGCGGGGCCCTGCACCCGCTCCCGTTCGGCGAGCACCCGCCGGTACAGCCTGATCGCGTCGGTGGTTTCTCCCGCCGCCAGGCACGCGTCGGCCAGCGCGTCGAGGGCGTTGAGCGTGTCGATGTCATCGCCGCCGCGCACCTTCTCGTTGGCACGGAAGACCCGGTCGAGCACGGTCGCGGCATCCCTTGGCCGACCGGACGCGATCAGCGCCTTCCCGAAACTCATCTCGAACGCGATTGTCGCGGGGTGCTCTGGTCCAAGCTGATTGGTACGGTCGGCCAGCACCCGCTGGAACCACGGCAGCGCCTCGGCGGCGCGGCCAGCGGCGAGGAATGCGCCGGCCAGATGATCGCTCGCGGCGAGAGACTCGGGATGACCCGGGCCGAGGAACCGGTCGCTGGCGGCCGCCACCTGGCTCCAGTGCGACGCCGTGAGCGCGGTCAGATGCGCGTTCTCCAAGCTCTCGCCGAGGCGGAACGCCAGCCGGTGGCTGCCGCCCGACCACAGCTGTTCACCGGCTAGCTGGGTCAGGCTGATCGCGCAGGACCGGAATGCTTCGGCGAGCCAGGACTGCTGCTCAATGCCCCGCGCCTCCGACGGCCAGGCCTCGACTAGCGCTCGGGCGGCCGCGTTGACGGCCTGGTCGACGAGGTCGGCCGGGGTCGCCGACCTGACCGCGACGGCGATCGCCGACGTCATCATGACCGCCGGCGGGGTTGGCCCGGGATCGATAGTGAGCAGGCCGGCACGTTCGAGCGTGACGACGGCCGCCCAGGCCTGCTCGGCGCTTGCCTGGCCACCCGATAGGTACGCGCGCGCGGACGGCGAAGTGAACACCGTGCCCGGGATCCGGTTGCCGTCCAGCCAGGAGGCGAGGATCAGCATCGGCTGGACCGGCCCGGTCTGGGACAGCCGGTCGCTGTGCTCGACCGACAGGATCCAGCTAGTCGCCGCCGTCGACGGTTGACCCGTCCGGGCGACCTGGTCAAGCTTCCGAACAAAAACGTCTTGGTAATCGCGGCAAGACAAGGTCGAGTTGCCGATCACCGAGCTTGCTTGGACCAGCGCGAGAGGCTCACCGCCAAGGTGATCGACCAAGTCGATGGCACCGCTGCGCTGCCCGCGATCTTCGGTGAGCCGGTCCATCAGGTAGCTGAGCGCTTCGCGACGGGAAAAGCCAGGCAGGCCCAGCACCCGCACCCGGTCGGGCGCGAAACCGCCGGGGTCAGCCGCGGTGATGAGCGTGCGTCCGGTCGGACCGGTCGGCCAGAGCCCTTCTAGGTCCCACGGACTCACCAGCCCGTCGAGCACGACCATCCAGGACCGGTTGGTTTCGGCCAGCCATCCGACGAACCGCGAGGCCAGCGACTCGGCGTCACCGGTGGGGTCGACCCCCATGGCGACGACGGCAGCGTTGGCGTAGCCGGTCAAGATCGCGGCCCGGCTGGTCGCGGTGATCCAGACCAGCAGTTCAAGCTCGCGGGCCTTCCACAGCGACTCGGCGAGGTAGGCGGCAAGCTGGGTCTTACCGCAGGAGCCGAACCAATCAGGGGCCGGGCCGCTCGCGCTTCTGGCGGGCGCCAGGGCCACCACGGCACCCGGCGCCACCGCCTGTGCCAGGCCCGGTGCCGACTCAGGTCGGCTGATGAAGCCCTCGGCGAGCGGAGGCACGAGGCCAGACCTGATCGGCCAGGCGACTCCGCCGGGCGGCCCCGATGCCTGTGGGGCCAAGACCTGATTGTTCACTTGTGCCGCTACCTTCGGCCGGGACGATTATGTAGGCGACCTCGGCGCCATCTCCTACGTCGCAAAGCATAACGATACGGGGACCCAACTGATTGCACGGCGGTTCGGGCTAATGTCCCGCAGATCGATGAATCAGCGGAGTAGGCACTCGCGCCCGACTCACGGTGTCACCATGATTGCGCCGGCTGCGCCGTGCAATGGCCATTTGGATTGACTTATCCGCGTCCATCGGCTAGATGGGTTTGCATCGGGAAAGCAATCGTTTGCCTTAATGGTTTCGGTCATGGGCGCGCCCGGCGATATCAGCGATTACATCGCCGACGCCGCGGACATCGCCGTGCCGGCGCCGGATCAGGTCGGCGACCAGGCCCGTCCAGCCGGTCTGGTGGCTGGCACCAAGGCCGGCCCCGTCATCACCTTGGAAGTACTCGTTGAACAGGAGGTTGTCCCGCCAGGCGGGATCTGAGCGCAGTGGCTCGGTGCCGCCGAAGCACGGCCGGTGACCGGCCGCGTTAAGCCGGAAGATCGAGATCAGCCGGTCGGACAGGTCGGCCGCGATCACGTCGAGCGTCAGTTTCTGCCCCGAACCCGTGGGATACTCAACGGTCAGATCCGCGCCAAAGAACCTGTGATAGCGATCGAGCGCGCTGATGATCAAGTAGTTGACCGGGAACCAGATGGGCCCGCGCCAGTTTGAATTGCCTCCGAAAAGAGCCGTGGTGGACTCGGCGGGCTCGTAGTCGATCGAGGCCTGGTAGCCCTCAATGTTGATCGTGTAGGGATGGGCTCGGTGCCACGCCGACAGCGCCCTGATCCCATGCGGGGACAGGAATTCAGATTCGTCGAACAATTTTTCGAGTAGCCGGGTGAGTTTGTCGGGCCCGCTGAGGCTGAGCAGGAGACGCTGATGCCCTGGCTCGCCGCGCACGAGGCCCTTCTCGTGCAGGCCGACGGGCATCGTGCCACCGAGCCCGGGGGTGGCATCATGGCCGGCCAGGAAGCTCGCGAAGCGCTTGCCGACGGCCATCGAGCTTTCGATCGACCCTTCGTCGATCACGCCGAGCGCGAGCGCCGGGATCAGCCCGGCCATCGAGCGCACCCGCATTGAGGTCTCCGTGCCGTCCGGGCTGATCAGCCGGTCGTAGTACATCCCGTCGGTCTCGTCCCAGAGGCCGAGGTCGTCGAGCGCGTCCCTGATCGCGGCGAAGTGCTCAAGGAACTTCATCACCAGGTCGGTGCCTGGCCGCTGGCCGGACCAGTGCAGCGTGAGCGCGATCGACGCCATCGCCATCGCGTAAAAGCCCATCCAGCCGGTCGCGTCCGACTGCTCAAGCAGGCCGCCGACCGGCAGGTGCGACCGGTCGATCGCGCCGATATTGTCCAGGCCGAGGAAGCCGCCCTCGAACAGGTTGTTGCCCTCGGCGTCCTCGCGGTTGATCCACCACGTGAAGTTGACCAGCAGCTTGTCGAAGATCCGGGACAGGAAGTCGATGTCGCGACCGCCGTCCACGGCGAACACCTCAAGCGCTGCCCAGGCTTGCACCGGCGGGTTCACGTCGGAGAAGTCCCACTCATAGGCCGGGAGCGCGCCGTTCGGGTGCTGGAACCACTCCCGGCACAGCAGTATCAGCTGGTACTTGGCGAACGCCGGGTCCACGTGCGCGAGCGCCACGCAGTGGAACGCCAAATCCCAGGCCGCGAACCAGGGATACTCCCATTTGTCGGGCATCGACATGATGTCGAACGCGTCGAAGCTGCGCCAGTTGCTGTTGCGGCCGTTCTTGCGCTGGGCGGGTGGGGGTGGCTGAGCCGGGTCGCCGTCCAGCCAGCGTGCTACGTCGTAGTAGAAAAGCTGCTTGGACCACAGCATCCCGGCGAACGCCTGGCGCATGATCATGGCCTCGTCACCAGTGGCGCCGTCTGGGGTTAGTTCGGCGTAGAACTCGTCGGCCTCGGCTCGGCGACTGGTCATGATCATATCGAAATTGTCGGTGAGCTCGTCTTGCCGCGACTGGTTGCTGCCCGCCGGGCGCAGCCTCAGCCGGACTTCGGCTGACTGGCCCGGGGCGACGGTCAGCTTGTACCAGGCGGCGCACTTGGTGCCGGTCTTGGCGGGATTTACGGTGCTGGTTCGGGGGGACGACCCCCCGGTTCCCCCCGGGAGTTTGGCCGCTTCGCTGACGACGTGACGCCCGATCCCGTCCTTGGGGTACGGGGTGAGGGCTGGGCTGTCGAACAGCAGTTGGGTGTTGGTTTCGTTCTCGCAAAAGAGAAGTTCGGGCGCCCGGCCGTCGGGGCTTTCGCCCGCCAGCCACTCAAGAGTTCCCACGAGCGGGTGTTCGACAGTGATGGTGCTGGCCCCGTCTTTGGCGGCCAGGCGCGGCTTGGGCGAGTTCTCTTCCCAGGACCAGGTGTTGCGGAACCAGGCGGTTGGCAGCACGTCGATGGTGGCCTGGTCGGGGCCCGCGTTGGTGACCTGAACCCGCATCAGGATGTCGTCGGGGCCGGCCTTGGCGTAGTGGACCTCGACGATCCAGAACCGGTTGTCATCGAACACGCCGGTGTCGAGCAGTTCGTACTCGGGCTCGGTGCGGTCACGGGCGGCGTTCTCGGCGAGCAGTTCGGCGTAGGGGAAGGCGGGCTGCGGGTAGTGGTAGCGCCACCGGTTCCAGGTGTGGCTCGGCGTCGCGTCCAGGTACCACCAGTACTCCTTGACGTCTTCGCCGTGATTGCCCTGGCGGCTGGTCAGGCCGAACAGGCGCTCTTTGAGGATCGGGTCGTTGCCGTTCCACAGGGCAAGGCCCAGGCAGAGTCGCTGCTCGATGTCGCAGAAACCGGCCAGGCCGTCCTCGCCCCAGCGGTAGGCCCGAGACCGGGCCGCCTCGTGCGAGGTGTAGTTCCAGGCGTCGCCGTCGGCGCTGTAGTCCTCGCGCACCGTGCCCCACTGCCGCTCGCTGACGTACGGCCCCCAGCGGTACCAGTCACCGGCCTTGGTCAGGCCGTACTCAAGCCGGCCGAAACCGGCTACCCGATCGCGTTCGGCGCCCAAGGTGCCCCCTTATCTGCGGCTTAGTGCCGCATGCTATAGGAGTAATGCGAGGTATCAGGCAGGAAGGCGGACTCGATGGGTGGACTAAGCCCTGAGGTTGACCCGGCGGACGTGGGGCTCGATGTCACGCGCCTCGGGCGGATCGACCGGCATTTCGGCAAGTACGTCGACGACGGCAGGCTGCCGGGCTGGCTGGTGACGGTCAGCCGGGGCGGCAAGCTCGCGTACGTGTCCAGCTACGGCGAGCGGGATAAGGAGGCCGGGCTGCCGGTCACCACCGACACCGTCTGGCGGATCTACTCGATGAGCAAGCCGGTCACCTCGGTTGCCGCGATGACCTTGTACGAAGAAGGCGCCTTCCAGCTCACCGATCCGGTCAGCAACTTCATCCCGTCATTCGCCGACGTCCGGGTGTTCGCCGGCGGGTCCGACATCAGGTCGGTGACCGTGCCCGCGGTCGAGCCCGTCAGGATCTGGCACTTGCTCACGCACACGTCGGGACTGACGTACGGTTTCCACCGGTCGCATCCCGTCGATGCCATGTACCGGGCGCAGGGATTCGAGTGGGCGACGCCGAAGAAGACCGACCTGGCGGCGTGCTGCGACACGTGGGCTGGGTTGCCGCTGCTGTTCCAGCCGGGCGCCGAGTGGAACTACTCGGTGGCGACCGACGTGCTCGGCCGGGTCATTGAGGTGGCGTCGGGGATGAGCCTTGATGAGTACCTGCAAGACCGGATCTTCGGGCCGCTTGGGATGACCGAGACGGGTTTCTGGCTGCCCGAGGCCGACCACGACCGGCTGGCGGCGCTCTACACGCTCGGTCCTGGCCGTAAGGCCGTGCGGCTCGACAGCATGGGTGCGGTGGGGAGGCGGCTGCCTACGTTCCTCGGCGGGGGTGGCGGGCTGGTCTCGACGGCGGCCGACTACGCCAGGTTTACCTCGATGCTGCTGGCCGCGCCGGGGAGTCCGGCTGGGCAGCTTGACGGTGCGGTTGTGCTGAGTCCGCGAACGGTGGCGTACATGACCCGCAATCACCTGCCGGGAGGCGCCGATCTGGAGGCCTTCGGCAGGCCGTTGTTCGCCGAGACGCCGTTCAGAGGGATTGGGTTCGGGCTTGGGTTCGCGGTGGTGCTCGATCCGGCGGCTGGGAAGCTTGACGGGAGCGTGGGTGAGTCTTCCTGGGGCGGAGCCGCTAGTACGGTCTTCTTTGTGGACCAGGCGACGGGGCTGACGGCGTCGTTCTTCACCCAGCTACTCCCGTCCAGCGCGCATCCGATCAGGTCCGAGCTACGCCAACTCGTGTACCAGTCGGTGATGGAGTAGCTAGGTCGTGGGGCCGCGGCCGCTGCGGTGGGCGCCGGCCTTCGGCTTGGGGGTCGGGTTGGGCGCGTCCGGCGGGCTGGCAGCCGCCATGCGGTGGCTGTCCTTCCTGATGGCGTGTACCCGATGCGCGATCAGGCCGAGGACAGCTACCACGACGAGCACCACGCTGATGATGGAGAACGAGTGGAAGAATTTCGTGACGGTATGGCCGAGGTTGTAGCCGAGCAGGCTGAGTGCGGTGGCCCAGGCCGCGGTGCCGATCAGGCTGAAGATCGCGAACGGCGCCGCCGGAACCTCCACAACACCAGCGCCGAACGAGGCGAAGCAGCGGACCAGTGGGAGCACCCGCGCGACCGCGACTACCCAGGAGCCTCGGCCCGCGAAGAGGCGCTCGGCCCGGTCCAGGTCGGTCTGGCTGACCAGGATCCATTTGCCGTAGCGGTCGAGCAGCGTGCGGCCGCCCCGCCGGCCGACCGCGTATGAGGTCAGTGAGCCGCCCATCTCGGCCGCCGTGCCGATGACGATGACCAGCAGGAGGCTGAGCTTATGGTGGTAGGCGGATGACGCGAACAAGCCTGCCAGCGCGAACGTGATCTCAGAGGAGATCGGGATACAACAGGCCTCAACGAAAGCGAAAATGATCAAGGCCAGGTAGCCGTGGCTCGTCATCACGCTCTGCAGAAAGCTCTCCATGCCGAATGTTCTACAGCATGGCTGTGGATGCCTCAGCCAGTGTGGGCGGAAAATTAGCCAGTACTTAAGATTTCGGCCCAGCGCGGGGGTGCCGGTGGTGCGCAGGAGGCAGGAGTGTGCCCCGCCTCCCACGGGGCGAGCGGCGGGGCACACTGTGGTTGCGGCAGGTTCCGCCTGGGGGGTAGGCGGGGCCGCGGTCCGCGACGGCTGGTAGGGGGGTCAGCCGGCGCGGCGGTTCGGGATTGCGGGACTAGACGAGGTGGCGGGCCACCGAGCCAACGAGTTGCGCGGCCTGCGCTTCCCACTTGGCGTAGTTGTACGGGTACCCGGAGGCCTGGACGCCCTGGGCTGGCTGCCACAGAGGCTGGCGGGCCCAGGCCGGGTTGGCTGTCTGGTAGGAGTGCAGGGCCGACAGGAAGGCGTTGGCCGCGTAGGCGGGGTGCAGGATCTGGCTGGCCGAGCCCCAGCCGCACGACGGGCGCTGCTGGAACAGGCCGAGCGAGTCGCGGTCGCCGTAGTTGATGTTCTGCAGGGTGGACTCCTGCATAGCGGTGGCGACGGCGATGACCGCCGACCGCAGGCCCATCTTCTTGTCGAGCGCCTGGCGGACGATGGTTGCCGCGTTCGCGTAGCGGGATGGGGTGATCGCCATCCACTCCTGCGGGCCGCTGGTGCCGGTGGGAGTCAGCCTGTCCTGCGCGGGGAGCGACCCGTGACTGGGCGCTGGTGATGCTGGGACGGTGTGACCAGCCACAGTGCGCTCGATCGCCAGCCAGGTCTCAGGGTGCTTGGGGTGCTTGGCGGGCCGCTTGGCTGACACGTGGGCGGTGGCGGCGTGACTGCGGGCGGTGCCGACGTGGCTGTGGGCGACAACGCGCACGGCCTCGACTGGCCTGCGGAGGCTGTCAGTTGGTCCGGCGGCGTTCGCTGTCGGACCGAGCAGTCCAGCGGCGGTGGCTGCTCCCGCGCCGGCCAAGGCCAGGCCGGTGCCCAGGTACACCAGCGACCGGCCGGCGACCTTTGCCGACGCGCGGTCGCGCAGGCTCACTGCTCGGTCGCGGCATGCATGTATCACTCGGGGGGTGCGGGTCAAAAGGGGCATCCTTCCGTGCTGACCCTCTGCCACCCGGTCCATCTGAGGAAGGAACTGTGATGCGGGACCGGTGCTCTAGCCGTCGGATTTTCCGGCTGGCGGTTCGGCGCATGCGGGGGCATGCGCCTCGCTGGTTCAGCGCGGCGACTGGTCCACGGAGGCGCGGGGGTGCGCTCCGGCCCAGACTGCCTAAGCAAGCGGGATGTGCTGATCGACTGGGGGTACATCAGCTTCCCGGCGGGGGTCACAGTGTGTAACGACACCATCACACGATTGCATTCCGATTTAGCCCAAGGTGACTCAGGTCACGAGGCTGGCTCCAGGCGCGCGTTGGAAGTGGCGTGTACCCCGCCTCCCACGGGGGCAAGGGGCGGGGCACACGCCAGGGTGCGGCCAAGTTCCGCCAATGGGGGCATGGCGGGTACCGCGGTTCGTGGCGGCCACGTGGGGGGGGGTGCGGCCAGCCAGGAGCGGGAAGAATACGCCGGAACGAGGCGAATCCGATGACCGAAGGTTACGCTCGGCTCCCGTGTGATTCACAATGTGTAACGCCGCCGGCACACGATTGCATTCCAGTTTTCGCATAGTGATGCAGGTCACGCCCGCGCAGCCACACCGGAGCCGCCCGCGGCCGGCTTGCTAAGCGCCTAGCTTGCCCAGGAGTTCTTCGGCCACGGTTGGTTTGTCGGGGCCGAACCGGTTGCCGCGGTCAATGCCGACGGGCTGACGAACGTGCTGCCGTTCGGGCCGGCCATCACCGCCTTGTGCAGCGCGCTACCCCGGAGGATCGCCGGCCAGGACAGGAACCAGTACGTCCAACCGTTGTCCCACACGCCGTGCCTGGGGCTGCCGAGGACCGTCACCGGGTCGCCCGGCATGGCCATCTTGTAGTAGAACTCCGCGTCGGCCGGCGCCATGTTGACGCAGCCGTGGCTCACGTTCGTGAAGCCCTGCTGGTTGACCGACCAGTAGGCGTCGTGCAGGTAGTCGCCGCTCCAGGTGAACCTAACCGACCACGGCACCTCAAGTCGGTACCCAGGGCCCTTCATCAGTACCGGGTTGCCCTTCTCAATGGTCAGGTAGGTGCCGTTCGGGGTGTTGTCGCCCGGGCGTCCTGAGCTGATCGGCCAGTCGCGGAACAGCTTGCCGCCCTTATACAGCTTCATCCGGTGCTTGGTCGTGCTGGCGACCACGATCAGCGACTCGCCGATGCGGAACTGCTGCGTCAGCGTGTGCATGCCGTAGACACCAGGAGCGCCTTCCACGCCGTTGAGGTGCCCGGTGAAGCTCACCGTCGTGTTCAGCCGGCCAGTACTGTCTCGGCCGGAACGCCAGTGTCGTGTCGGTGTCCCAGTACCAGGCGCCGGCTACGGGCTTGGACGACGTGATCACCAGGGAGCGCTCGACGGCCGCCTTGTTAGTGATCGGGTGGCTGAACTCCAGCAGGATCGGCATGCCGACCCCATAGGTCTTCCGGTATCCTTCGAAGATCATCGTGGCGAACGTCGAGGCTGGGTTCAGCGTCGTGAACTTGCTCGTCTGCGTCACGGTGTGCCCGCCGGAGTCGACGGCCGTCGCGGTGACCGTCAGCGTCGCGTCGACCGGCAACGTCCACTTGCTGTGCCAGGCCGTGCCGGCGCTATTGACGTTGCCGGTGACCGGATCGCCGGTGACCGTCACGCTCTTGAGCTTGCCCTGGGTCGCGGTGACCGAGATTCCGCCGGACGGGTTCACGTCCTTGCTGCCGGTGGCCGGGCTGATGGTGAGCCCCGCGTCCGGCGGCTTGGGCGAGTTCGTCGTTCCGCCGCCCGAGTGGTGACTCGCGCCGGTGCCGCCCCCGGTCTTGCCGGATGCCGATCCGGGTGAGGATTGACAAGCGGTGGCCACCAGCCCGGCTGCGCAGAGCACGGCGATCGGCAGCAGCCTGATCCGCTTTGAGCTGTTGTTCATCCGCAGCACGATGTCCTCCACCTTGGTCGACCCGAACGTGGCGGCTACCCCGGCCGACCCCCAGTATGCCCCTGAGATCGGCATGCTTAATCCGGCTTTGGCGCGAGTTGCTGAAAGACCCGCTGGTATATCGCCCACGCAAGGCCGATCGCGACGACCGAGATTGCCAGCCAAGGGACGTAGTCGCCGTACCGGTCGAATGGCGTGCGGACCGAGGTCGGCGGCAGCGCCAGCGTCACCCGCAGTATCCCTCGTTGCGACGCGCCCATCCAGCCGAGCAGCCGGCCGCGGCTGTCGAACGCGGCGGAGTCGCCGGTCAGCGCCGCCTGCACGGCCGGCCGCCCCGATTCGGCCGCCCTGATCGCGGCCAGCGACGCGTGCTGCTCAAGCGCCCAGCTTGCCTGAAAGGTGGAATCCGAGGTCTGGTAAATGAGCACCTGCGCGCCCCGGCGGACATCGACGGCCGACATGTCGGAGAACGATGACTCAAAGCAGATCAGCACGCCAAACGTGAGCCGCTCGCCATTGGGGAGCACGGCGTGCAGCACCTGCGCGCCGTGACCGGAGATCATGTTCTCCGGCGCGGCTCTGCTGACGCTCGACAGCCAGCCGAGCAGCGAACGGAACGGTATGTACTCCCCGAACGGCACCAGCCGCGTCTTGACGTACGTGCCCTCGATGCCGCCCCGCGTGATCAGCGCGGCGACCTTGGACTTGACCCTGGTGGGGCTCAGCGCGTCCTGGCTCACCAGCAACGGCGCGGCGACCTGGGCGGACAGCTTGACCAACCGGGTAAGCACCGGCCTATCGGCGTACAGGTCATAGCCGACGCTGCTTTCGGCCCATACGATCATGTCGGCATCGCGGATCTGGGCAGTCAGTCTGGACTCGGCGGCTAGCCTGGCGTGCGGTCCTGGCTCCAAGCCCGGTTGCACGAGCGCGAGGGTGAGGTGCCCGGCTGGCGGTTTCGCGTACTCGGCGGCCGTCGCGGCGTATGCGACCGGCCCGGCCGCGATCGCCAGCGCCACGCCGACCAGCCCGAGCGCCCGGCCGGACCAGCGAGCGGCGGTTAGCGCGACCACGATGGCCGTGTTCGATGCCACCGTTGCGAAGCTGACCAGCCAGATCCCGCCGACCGCCGCGAGCGCGAGCACAACCGGGTGCTGCCACTGGCTGGCGCCGAACACGGCCCACGGTCCGCCGATGCCCTGCCACGACCTGATCAGGTCGATCAGCACCCACGTACTTGGCAGCACGATCAACGCCGCCACTGCTTGCGGCGCGCTGGGCCCGGGCGCCGCGAGCAACCGCCAGGACGCGTACCCGACGCCGGCCCACGGCGCGCCGAGCACGATCACCACGAGTAGCAGCGCCGGTCCGAGGTTCGGGGTCAGCCAGTAGAGCGCGGCGAGCAGATAGCCGGCGCCGAACCACCAGCCCCGAACCGCCGCCTCCCGCCCGCTCGGCGCGGCCCGCAGCAATAGCAGTCCCGGCACCAGGCCGAACCAGGCGAGGAACTCCAGGTTGGGCGCGGGGAACGCGAGCACGGGCAGCCCGCCGGCCACCAGGGCGGCATAGCGAGCAGGCTGCGCGAAACTGCGCCAGAAGGCCACTAACCTATTGTGGCCTCGCTGAGGGCGCCCGTCAGCGAGGGGACAGAATGCAGAACTCCTGGCCGTCGGGGTCGGCATGCACGATCCAGCCCTCGTCGCCCTGGCCGACGTCGGCGAGCTTGGCGCCGGCGGCCTGGAGCCGGGCCGACTCGGCGGCCTGGTCGTCGTCGGGGAACGGGGCGATGTCCAGGTGGATTCGGTTCTTGACCTGCTTGCGATCGGCCGATCGCAGCAGTTCGAGGAACGGGCCCTCGCCGCTCGGCGACCGCAGCGAGAACATGTCCTCGTCGGCACCGGTCACCGGCCAGCCACCGGCCTGGGTCCAGAACCTGGCCATCGCCTCCGGGTCGGCGCAGTCGACGACGATCGCGGCGATCGGGCCGGCCCCGGCGTAGACCGGCCTCGGTTCGAGCACGCAGAACTCATTGCCCTGCGGATCGGCGAGCACCACCCACGGCACGTCGCCCTGGCCGATGTCGACGTGCGTCGCGCCGAGTCCGAGCAGGCGCTCTACCCGCGCCGCCTGATCGCCGGCCGAGGTGGACGCGAGGTCGAGGTGTATCCGGTTCTTGCCGGTCTTGGGCTCGGGGACCCGGATGCAGGTCAGCGGTAGCGCTGTGGTTCCCGGATACTCGAAGTCCGCCGGTGTGGCTTCGACCTCTTCTGGGCTTTCGATGACCGGTACCCAGCCGAGCGCCTCCGCCCAGAAGGTAGCCAGCGCCAGCGGGTCGGCTGAGTCGATCACCATGTGCACGAGACGGGTGGCCATGGGTGCCAACTTCGCACGGCCTCAGCCCGCTGGCAACACCGGTCGCCGCAATCGGCTGGCGAAGGCCCAGATCAGGGTGAGCACGGTCCCGAATGTGATGATCAGCTCAGGCCAGCTTCCGACCCGGTCGGCCGGCGTCAACGCTGATTCGAGCGGCACCCGCGCCTCAAGTTCGGCTCGCTGCCACGCCTTGCTCGCGGTGATCACGTGGCCGTCCGGCGCGATGATCGCGCTGATCCCGATCGTCGAGGCCACGGCGACGGCTCGTCCGGTCGTGATGGCATCGATCCTGGCCATCTCAAGTTGCTGCAGCGTCTCGCCTTGCTGCCCGTCAAGTTCGAAGTCGGCGTCGTTGGTCTGCACGGTCAGCAGATTGGCGCCCGCTGTCACCTCGGACCGCACCAGGTTGTCAAACCCGACCTCGTAGCAGATCACATCGCCCAGCCTGACCTTGCCGATGCGAAAGACGACCGCGCGGTGGCCCGGGGTGAAGTTGTGCGGCTGGAGCAGCGGCAGTGAGGTGAACAGTTCGAGGAAGCTGCGGTACGGGATCACCTCGCCGAACGGCACAAGCTGACGCTTGATGTATTGCTGCGTCGGGCCCTTTCCTGGCAGCCATAGCTGGCCCGCGTTGCGGACTGGGTGAGCGAGTACGGCGCCGACCAGCACCGGGCGATTGATCGCGGCGACGGCCAGGGAGATCGTCGCAGACGTCGGGGCGGACTCGCTCGGGTCGATGTCGGTGGAGTTCTCCGGCCAGATCACGACGTCTGGTTCGGGCCGGTGACCCGCGCGCACGGCCGCCGCCAGCGCGTACGTCGCGGCGGCGTGGTTGGCGGTGACCGTCGTCGCGCGCAATTGGTCAGACAAGGTACGCGAGTGAGGGACGTTGCCCTGGATGGTCGCCACGACCGCTGAGGGGGCTCGGCTTGGGGTCCAGATCCAGGCGAGGTTCCCCGCGAGCACCAAGCCGAGCGCGAGCACGGCGACCAGCCAGGTGGATCGCGGGATCCGCCCTCTCCCGGCGATGGCCGTCACTACGACGTAGGCGATGCCCGCGCCGGCGAGCACCAGCAGGAAGGTCAGCACCGGAGGGCCGCCGATGGCCGACCAGCCCGCCGTCGGTGCTGACGCCTGGCTCATGGCCAGCCGTCCCCAGGGGAAGCCGCCCCACGGGAAACGGTCGCGTACCGCCTCTTGCGCGACCCACCATCCGGCGACAGCGAGTGGCCAGGCTCGCAGCCTGAGCAACAGCGGCAGCGCGATCACCGTCACCGCGAAGATGAGCGCCTCGAGTCCGGCGAGCGCGGCCCACGCGTACCAGGCGACGTTGAGGAGCCAGGAGAGCAGCCCGACGAAGAACACGACGCCGCAACCCAGCCCGAGGCCGAAGGCCGCCGGCGTTCGCTTGCCCCAGACCGCGAGCGTCAGCAGCGCCGGGCCGGCGATCGCCAGCGGCCAGAAGCCGACCGGCGGGAACGCGCCGGCGAGCGCCAGCCCGGCCGCGACCGCGACGCCGAGCGACCGCCAGCCGGTCAGGCCGCCCCAGCCGTTCGCGGCACCGGTGGCGTTGGCCCCGGCATGGTCGGTGCCCGCCGCCTGGGCTGAGGCCGGAACTGGGTGCCCTCGCCGGGTGTCGGTCCAGATGCTGCGCAAACAGTGCTCCGGCTCGTTGGGTGGCTCGTCGGTTGGCTGGTCGGCTGGTTGGCTGGTCGGCTCTTGCGAGCGTATCCGCCTGTCAGCGGGCCGGAATAACTGGCGGGTCGAAGGAGTATGAACTGGTAGATATCGCAAGGGGGGTCCGGTGAGCCGACGCGGCTGGGTGCTATTCGCGGCCATGAGCGTGATCTGGGGCACGCCGTACCTGCTCATCAAGATCGCTGTGGGCGGCGTGCCGGTGTCGGTGCTCGTGCTCGCGCGGGTTGTCATCGGCGTCGCGGTGCTGCTGCCGGTCGCGCTCCGGCGCGGGCAGATCACCGCGTTGCGGCGGGTATGGCCGTGGGTGGTGCTGTTCGCGTTCGTGGAGATTATCTTCCCCTGGTTCGTGCTGGCCCAGGCAGAACGATCGATCAGCAGTTCGCTGACCGGTTTGCTGGTCGCTTCGGTGCCGATCATCGTCGCCTTGCTCAGCTTGCTGGTTGGCGGCAGCGACCGGCTCAGCGGTGTCAGATGGGCCGGCCTGCTGGTCGGGCTCGGCGGTGTCGCGCTGCTCGCCGGGCCGAACCTGTTCGGTGCCCACGCCACCGGCGCCGTCGCCAAGTCCGTCGGCGAGGTTCTCTTTGTCGCGCTCTGCTACGCGATTGGCCCGCTGATCGCGAGCCGCAAGCTCGACGGTGTTCCGCCGGTGGCGATGACTGCCGTCTGCCTATCGCTGGCGGCCGTGGTCTACGCCCCGCTTGCCGCGCTCGACTGGCCGTCGTCGGTCCCCTCGGCCAAGGTGCTGGCATCGATTGCCGGGCTCGCCGTGATCTGCACCGCCGTCGCGTTCTTGATCTTCTTCCGGCTGATCGCCGAGGTCGGTCCGGCCCGAGCCAGCGTGATCACTTACATCAACCCGGCGATCGCGGTCTCGCTGGGCGTGGCCGTGCTCGGCGAGCGCGTGACCCTGACGATGCTGCTCGCGTTCGGCACGATTCTCGTGGGCTCGGTGCTGGCGACTAGGCCCGCCCGGCGTCGGCCCGAAGCCGTGCCCCAAGCTCTCGTCAGCCTTAAGAATTCCTAGTAGGTTCGCTTGTGAACGAAATACCTTGGTTCGCCCAAAGGAGTTTTATGCCTAGAAGCGGTTGGATCCCGGCAGTCGCCGGCGGAGCCTTAATACTGGCCGCGATGTCACTGACGGCGGCTGGAGTCCCGGTTGCCTCGGGAGGCGCCATCAGCGTCGCCAGATCTCGCGTGGGCGCGATGACCGTGCCCGCGCTTCCGCTGAACAGCAAGCTCGTCGGTGTCGGGAGCCAGGCTCCGACCGATGCTCAGTGCCGGGCGCAGACCGGCAGCCCGTGCTATGACCCGCAGGAAATCCGGCACGCTTACGGAATCGACAAGCTGCTGAACCGAGGCGGCGATGGCGCTGGCCAGACGATCGTCATCTTCGACTCGTTCGGGAGCCCGACGATCACGTCGGACCTGGCAAGCTTCGACTCGGCCTTCGGGTTGCCCGCGCCGCCGTCCTTTAAGATCCTGTCCCCGCTCGGCACCGTGCCGTTCAACCCCAGTGCCATCCCGGACCAGATCGGCTGGGCCGCCGAGACCACGCTTGACGTCGAATGGTCGCACGCGATGGCCCCGGACGCGAGCATCGTGCTGATGACGAGCCCAGTCGATGAGACCGAGGGCGTTCAGGGCCTGCCGGAGTTCAACGAACTGGAGAACTTCGCGCTCGACCACCACCTTGGTGACGTCTGGTCGCAAAGCTGGGGCGCGACCGAGAACACGCTGTTCACCCCGGCTGGCGAACAGGTCTACCGGAACTTCGAGGCGACCTACGCTCGGGCCGCCGCCCACCACGTGACCGTGCTCGCGTCGACCGGCGACAACGGCACAGCCAACCTGGAATCCGACCTCACGACGATCTTCCCGTTCCCGACCGTGAACTTCCCGGCGACCTCACCGCTGGTCACCGCCGTCGGCGGCACCAGCCTGACGGCTGACACCAGCGGCAACTACCAGTCCGAGACCGTGTGGAACGGAGGTGGCGGCGCCACCGGCGGCGGGATCAGCCAGAAGTTCGGCGAGCCCTTCTACCAGCGGCTGCTGCCCAGGTCGGTGCAGACGCTGCTGAACGGCAACCGCGGCGTACCCGACATCTCGTTCAATGCCGACCCGAACACACCAGTCCTGGTTTTCCTGTCGTTCTTCGGACCGCAGAACGCGGGATTCTTCACGATCGGCGGCACCAGCGAGGGAGCACCGTCCTGGGCTGGCCTCGTGGCTGACCTCAACACGCTGACCGGGCATCCGATCGGCCTGCTCAACCCGTTCCTGTACGTACTGGGTGCCTTCGGCGTCGGCTTCCACGACATCACGGTCGGCAACAATGGCCTGAACGGCATCCCCGGATTCAACGCCATGCCCGGCTGGGACGCGTCCACCGGCATCGGCACCCCGGATATCGGGCAGCTATTCGGCGACATCGCCTTCCTCGCCCGTGGCCACCGCCATCTATCGCTGCGGGCCTTGGAGTCCAGGGCCCGCTCGCTGCGCCGGTAGCAACGGCATAACCCTGTGCACCCGGCGTGCCGCCCTTACAGCGGCACGCCTGGTGCGCGGCCGCCGCTAGAATCGCGAAATGATCGACCTGAAGGCGGCACGGCAGGACCCGGACGGCTATCGGGCCGCGCTGGCTCGGCGAGGCGCGGCGGCGGAGTTCGACAAGCTGCTCGCCGCCGACGCTAGCTGGCGTGAGCACACCGAGCGGGCCGAGAGCCTGCGCGCCGAGCAGAAGCGCGCGTCCAGAGGCAAGCCGAGCCCAGAGGAGCTCGCTCAGCTCAAGGAGCTGTCGGCGACCATCGAGCGCGCCCTCGCCGACCAGGCGCAGGCCGCCAGGGACCGGGACGAGCTTCTCGGCGGCATACCCAATCTGCCCGACCCGACGGCCGCCGACGGCATGGACGAAGAAGACGCCCAGCTCGTGGCGACCTGGGGAGAGCCGCCAGCCTTTGATTTCCCGCCAAAGGACCACACCGAACTCGGCTCATCCCGGGGCTGGATCGACATGGCCAGGGGCGCGCGGCTGTCAGGATCGAGGTTCGCGTACCGCTTCGGCGATGTGGCGATGACCGAACTGGCGCTCTACCAGTACGTCCTCGCCAAGCTGCGCGGAAAGGGCTTCATGCTGGTGCTGCCGCCGATCCTGGTCGGCGAACGGGCAATGTACGGCACCGGGTTCCTGCCCACCGAAGAGTCGAACCTGTACCGCCTGGAAAAGGACGACCTCTACCTGACTGGTACCTCCGAGGTGGCGCTGGCCGGCATCCACACCGATGAGCGCCTCGACGAGGCCGAGTTGCCCGCCAAGTTCGTCGGTTACACGACGAACTTCCGGCGTGAGGCCGGCGCGGCTGGCAAGGACACTCGCGGCATGATCCGGGTGCACCAGTTCGACAAGGTGGAGATGTACGTCTTCAGCGTGCCCGAGCAGTCGTATGAGATACACGAAGAACTGCTGGCGTACGAAGAGGAGATAGCACGTGAACTCGGGCTGCCATACCGAGTTATGAATATCGCCGTCGGCGATCTCGGCGCTCCCGCGTCCAAGAAATACGACATCGAGGCCTGGTTCCCCACCCAGGAGCGATACCGGGAAATCACCTCTTGCTCGAATACGACGGATTATCAGGCCAGGCGCCTTAACATCAAATTCCGCCGCGAAGGAAAGCTTGAGTTCGTGCATACGCTCAATGGCACGGGAGCGACTGCCCGTGCGCTTCTTTCGATTATGGAGAACTTCCAGGACGAAGGCGGAAAGATCGCCGTCCCCGAAGTGCTCAGGCCCTTCGGCGCCCCCCCGGCCATCGGCAACCTGTAGCCCGCCGCCGGGTTGGCTAGCGCGGTAGTGGGGGCGCGAGGGGGTCGGGGTGGGCTGGGCGGTGGCCGGTTACCAGGCCGGCCTCGTTGACGATTGACGAGGCCGTTATGCCTTTGAAGCCCGCTCTGGCGAACATGGTTGCCCAGGTGCTGATTGATACCGGGCGCTCTTGGGCCCTGATTAGGTACCGGTAGGTGTTCTTGGCGATTCGCCACCAGCCGCCGATGCCCTTCTTGGCCAGCGCGCCGATCTTGGATCTGATGATCGCACGGTCGTGGCTAGTCACGCCGCGTCCGAACATCATGTCGGCGACAACCAGCGTCCCGCCTGGTCGGAGCCAGTGGTAGGCGGCCGCTACCAGCCTGCCCTTATCGACGTCACGAAGGTAGTGCAGGGCGTAACTCGAGACGATCAGATCGACGCTCTCGGCGGGCAGCGACAGGCGTTCGATCGGGGTGGCGAGGCACTCGAACCCGATGAGCGCCTGCTGCTCCGCGCTTTTCTCGAGGCGGCTGATCATTACCTGGCTTGGATCGATGGCGAGCACCCGGGCACCTTGCTCGGCCAGCGGCAGGCTGAGCTGACCCGATCCGCAGCCGATGTCGAGCGCCTGGCTGCCCGGACGCACGCTGACGGCGCCCAGCACCGCGGACGTCACCTTCTCCAAGCCA
Source organism: uncultured Actinomycetota bacterium (assembly GCA_963769145.1). Taxonomy (GTDB): domain Bacteria; phylum Actinomycetota; class Actinomycetes; order Streptosporangiales; family Streptosporangiaceae; genus Chersky-822. The sequence goes on along the minus strand of CAVYKS010000003.1, from coordinate 1,631,428 downwards.
ATCGAGGAACGGCGATCCCAGGAGTTGGCCCGGCGTGAGAGCGCCAGCCGCCGGGTCATGGCCGACCAGCCGAGTTGATGCAGCGCCCCGGCGGAATCGGTCGAAATAACTTGTGCGCGCAAAGACACATGATAATTCGCTACGTTAGCATCGGTCAATTTACTATCGACTGATTTATGACCCCGCACCTCGGAATCCGTCATCAGCCCAGGTTAGCAATTCAAGCTCCTTAGAACGCGCGATAGAAATTAATCGCATCCTACTCTTCCTCGCGCCGCGGGGATAATTGACCCGCAAGCTGGTGATCCTGGCGAGGCGCCCAGATCGGCGGGCCGCTACTATCAAGTATCGGCGGCGTTTGCAATCGTTTGCCCAATATAGAACTGGTTGCATCCAGTTGGATGCCTATTGACACATTCAGGGTGTACGGCCACTATCGGCTGGATAGGCGACGACGGCAACAGGGAGCCCACACGGTGACTGGACAAGACGGGGCCTCGGGCACACGCGGACAGGGGTTAGCTACACAGCTCGCCATCGACGGCGGCGTCCCGGTCAGGACCGAGCCGTGGCCGACCTACGACAAGGGCGCGGTCTGCGTGCACCCGGCCGATGAGGAAGCCGCGCTGCGCGCGATCCGCAGCCACCTGTACTTCCGGTACGACTGCAGGCGGCACTTCGAGACCGAGTGCGGCAAGTTCGAAGCCGAGCTTTGCCAGTTCTTCGGCAGCCGGTTCGCGCTGGCTGTGGCGAGCGGCACAGCCGCCATCGCGCTCGCGATCATGGCCGCCCAGATTCCGCCTGGATCACTAATCGCCTGCCCCGGCTTCACGTTCGCGGCCACGCCGAGCGCGATCATCCTGGCCGGCTGCACGCCACTGCTCGTCGAGGTCGACGAGGACCTGCATATGGACGTCGCCGATCTGCGCAAGCGGTGGACACCTGAGGTCAGGGCCATCGTCGTGGTGCACATGCGCGGGTTCGCCGCCGACATGGACGCATTGATCGACTTGGCGGACGAGCTTGGCGTACCTGTGATCGAGGATGCTGTCCCCGCGCTTGGCGCCGAGTACCGGGGCAGGAAGCTCGGCACGCTCGGGCTCGCCGGAGCGTTCTCGACGCAGTCGGACAAGTCGCTGAACTGCGGCGAGGGCGGCTTCCTGCTCACCAATGACGCAGCCGTCTTCGCCCGGGCGGTGGTCCTTTCCGGCGCTTACGAGGGACGGTACCGGCGGCACTTCCCCGACATCGAACCGCCGATCGGCACCGATCTCGACCTGCCGCTGTTCAGCTTCCGGATGGACGAGATACGGGCGGCGCTCCTGTCCAGCGAGCTTGACCGGCTGCAGGCCCGGCTCGACTGCTTCCACCGCAACTACGACTACGTCGCGGCCGGTCTCGCGGACGTGCCTGGGATCGCGATCAGGCGGCCAACCGCGGGCGGTGCTTACCTCGGCGAAGCGCTGATCTTCCGTGCGCTCGACGCCGACCCGAACTGGTTCGCCCGGGCGCTGTGCGCCGAAGGCATCGATGCGCGCAACCTCGGCGCGGCCGACGACCAGAACATCAGGGTCTTCTGGAACTGGCGGTTCATGTTCGACGGCATGGACGTAGCCGACATCAAGGAGCTGCTGCCGGAGACCTGCCGGTATCTGGAACAGTCCGTCGACATTCCGTTGTCGTCGACGCTGTCGATAGCTGACTGCGATCAGTTGATAGCGGCGGTACGTAAGGTGACCGGCGACCCGGTGCGGGTGCGGGGTCAGTGACGCAGCAAGCGCAAGAACGGCCCGCGATACCGCGCTTGGCGCTGGTCGGGATCTTCGGTGGCCTGTTCACCGGCTACATGGGCCTGACCTCGGTGATACCGGTGCTGCCCGATTTTGTCAGGAACCATCTCGGTGCTGGTGACCTCGCGGTTGGTTTCGTGATAACGGCGACCGCGTTTACCGCGCTGCTCACCAGGCCATTCGCGGGACGGCTGGCCGACCGGCACGGACATAAGAACGTCATGCGCATCGGCGCGCTCATTGTCGGCGGGGGTGCCCTGCTCTATTTCGCGCCGCTCGGAGTGGTCGGCTTGGTGTGCGTCAGGCTGCTGCTCGGCATTGGCGAGGCGGCGCTGTTCACCTCAGGTGCCGTATGGACTGTCTCGCTCGCGCCGCACCACCGTCGTGGCCAGCTGATCGGCCTCTACGGCGTCAGCATGTGGGGCGGAATCTCGCTGGGGACGCTGCTTGGGGCCACCATCCGGCCGCTTGGATTCACCGCTGTATGGGGATTCAGCGCCGCCGTGCCGTTCGTCGGGCTGGTGCTTATCAGCCTTGTGGCTGACCAGCGCACCCCGGCGGCAACGTCGCCCGAGCGCGGGACCGCCATCGCTCTAGTGCCGCGCCCGGTGCTGTTGCCAGGAACCGCGCTGGCGCTGGCCGCGGCTGGCTATGCGGGCCTGGCGGCGTTCGTGGTGCTGTTTCTGAAGTCACGCGGCATCGGGTCGGGCGTGGCTGTGCTCAGCGGATTCAGTGCGGTGTACGCAGGAACGCGCCTGGTCATCGGGCACTTCCCCGACAAGTTCGGCCCGAGGCGGGTAGCGGCGTGGTCTGGCCTCGGCGAGGCCGCGGGCCTGCTTGTCATCGCCTTCGCGCCGAACCTGCCGCTGGCCTTGGTCGGTGGATTAGTCATGGGCGTCGGCTTCTCGCTGTTGCACCCTTCGCTCGCGTTGATGGTGATGAATAGGACTGACCCCAAGCAGCAAGGCGTCGCGCTCGGGGCCTATACCTCGTTCTGGGACCTTGGGATTGGCGCCTGGGGGCCGCTGACCGGCTTGATCGCCACCGGTCTTGGATATGCGGCGGTCTTCGTCACCGGCGCGTGCTGTGCCGGAGCGGCCGCGCTGCTTGCTCTGTGGATCGACCGGCCACGAGCGCTGGCGAAGGCGGTGATGAAGTGAAGGTCTTGTGCATCACTGGGTGGTGCCGCAACGGCAGCACGATCATCGGCAACATCCTGAACGAGATTCCCGGGTTCATGCACGTCGGAGAGTTGCACTTCCTGTGGAAGAACTCGGCGCGCCAGGGCGCGAACAACCGGTGCGGCTGCGGCCTAGCGCTGACCAAGTGCCCGTTCTGGAGCGAACTGATCGAGCGGTCGGTCCCGTCCGGCACCGAGCTTGACGATTTCGCCGCCGAGGTCGTCCGGCGTCAGCGAGCGTGCGTGCGCACCAGGCATACCTGGCGGGTGCTGCGGCAAGGGCTCAGCGGAGCGGACGTGCGCGAGCACGCGGCGCTGATGAGCCAGACCTATCACGCCATCGCGGAGCGCAGCGGCGCGACGGTGATCGTGGACACGTCGAAGATTCCCGGCGAGGCGGCCCTCTTGCCCTACCTCGACGGTGTGCGGCCGTACTTCGTGCATCTGGTGCGCGACCCGCGGGCGGTGGCCGAGTCCTGGCGCGAGCCGAAGGAGTACGTCTACGCGATGTCGGCGAGCAAGAGCACGGCGTACTGGCATGGTTTCAACCTGGCGAGCGCGGCGATCGTCAGGCGGCACCAGGACCGATCGGCGTTCCTGCGCTACGAGGACTTCATCGCCGACCCGGCCGACGTCATCGACCGGCTGCTCCGGTTGTGCGAAACCGATCCGAGCGCCAACCCGGTACGTGGCCGGACGATTGACCTGCATCCGAACCACACCGTAACGGGCAACCCAGACCGGTTCGACAGCGGTGCCATTGTGCTGCGGGACACCGACGACCGCTGGAAGACCGGCTTGCGCAGGCCGGCGAGGTTTGCCTCGGTGGCGCTGGCGATGCCGCTATTCCGCCGGTACGGCTACGAGTAAGGGAGCGGATGGTTGGACACCGGGCTGGCCGGCAAGTGCGCGCTGATCGCGGGCGGATCGAGCGGCATTGGCCTGGCCACCGCCATCGAGTTGGCGAAGGAAGGGGCGCACGTCGCGATCGGCGGGCGCGACCCCGACCGGCTCGCCGTCGCCGAGGCGGCTATCAAGGAGGTGTCGTCCGGCCGGGTGCACACTACCAGCGTCGACGTCACCGATACCGAGGCCGCCCGCCGCTGGGTACAGGACGTCGCGACTGCCGAATTCGGCGAACTGCACGTCGTCTTTGTCAGCGGCGGCAGTCCGCCGTTCGGCCCGGCCACCGGGTTCGATCTGGAAACCTACGACGCCGCCATTCACCAGGTGCTCAGGGCGTCCGTCGGCCTGACGCTCGCCGCGCTGCCGCACCTGCGGGCGGCCGGCTGGGGTCGGCTGCTCTACCTGGCCTCGGAGACCGCCTTGACGCCAGCCGCCCCGCTCGCGCTGTCCGGGGTGACCCGCGCCGCGCTGGTCCGGTTCGCCCAGGGCGTCGCCGCGGACACCGGCCGGGATGGCATCACCGCGAACGTGATCGCGCCGGGCGGTGTGCGTACGCCACCGATGGAGCGGCTCGCGTCCAGGCTCGCGGATTCCGCCGACGGCGATGTCGAGGCTCAGTTGCGCATCATGGGCCAACACAGCGCGCTCGGCCGGCTGGCCGAACCGGCCGAGATCGCGGCTCTGGCCGTTTTCCTGGCCAGCGAGCGAGCTTCCTACATCACCGGAGCAGTGCACCTGATCGACGGGGGCGGCAGCGTGACGGGAGCGCATCTGCCGTACCTGACCTCATTGTGAAAGGACACGAACCCATGAGCGATCCGGAGCGCGGCGGTGCCGTCGCCGAGTTCACCGAGCAGGACGTCGGGGACTTCTTCGATCAGACGACGCAGACCTACCTGAGCTTCTGGGACAGCGAGGGCGTGCTGCATACGGGTTACTTCGCCGACGACGCCGACGAGGATTACGCCGCGGCGGCGAGCCGAACCTCCGATCTGATCACGGCCGAGGCGGGCATCGACAGCACATCGCTGGTACTCGACGTCGGCTGCGGCTGCGGCAACTTTCTGTTCCACCTTGCCCGGCAGATCGGCTGCCACAGCGAGGGACTCGACCTGAGCATCGAGCGGATCAAATTCGCCCGGCAGCGCCAGGTCGAACTCGGCGAACCGGCGATCGGCAACATCGAGTTCAGGCACGGATCGGCGACCCGGATGCCGTTCGAGCCCGGCCGGTTCAGCCACGTGGTCAGCCAGGACGCGCTGTTCCTGGTGCCCGACAAGCCGCTCAGCCACGCCGAAATGTACCGGGTGCTGCGCCCAGGCGGGGTCCTGGCGTTCTCTGATTTTCTGCAGCCCAGCGAGGAGATCGGCGCCCGGGCCCGCAAGCACGTCTATGACCGCGTCCGCTGGAACGGAGGCTACTCGCTGGTCGACTACCAGGCCGCGCTCGCCCGCGCCGGCTTCGAGATCCTGCTGGCCCGCAATCTCGGCAATCACATCAAGAAGACCTACCGGGTGCTCGGCCGGACCGCGACCGAGCGCGCCGAGACTACGCGGGACAAGGTCGCCAGGGACTGGATGCTCGGCTTCGCCGAGTCGTGCGGCGAGATCCAGATCGCCATCGACCAGGGGGAGTTCGGCTGGGGGATCTTCGTCGCACGCAAGCCACAGGAGAGGTGAAGGCCATGGCCACGCAGCAAGCAGACAGCGTGAAGGCGACGATGGCCGATGTCGTCGCGGGCCGGAAGAAGGAACTACTGCCCGGCAAGATGTTCGTCGCCGCGTGCGCGGCCGACGGCGCCAACGCCTGCGTCGAGTACGACGTGACGATCACTGACTCGCTGACCAGCTCGCGGCGCAAGCCCCGGTATCCGGCGCGCAACATGCTGAAGGTCGTCGACCTGTCCAGGGATCCGCGCAAGTACTACTGGCACGAGACGCGGCCGCGGCCCGGACAGGACGGTGTCTCCGGCGCCGAACTACGGCCCGAGCTAGCGAACAGTTTCGGCAAGTCGCCAATACCGGAGCTCAATACGACCACAGCGTGGGTCCAGGTGCCACCCGACCTGTGGGAGGACGAGGAGACCTTCGAGTCGTTCATCAACTACCGGCTGATCGTCCGGCTGGCCACCGCCGAGAACCACACGATCCTCCGGGGCGAGGGCGGCCTGCTCGAACTGCCCGCCATCGCGCGGATTGCGTCGAAGGGCCAGTTCGCCTCCACGATCCTGTCGGCCTGCAACGAGGTCGAGCAGATGGGCTGCACCGCCGACGGCCTGATCATCAACCCGGCCGACTACTACACGCTGCTCGGCCGCGGTCGGCTGATGCAGGACGTCGACGAGAACGGCGTGTTCATCGTGCGGACCAGGCTGGTCGACCCCGGCACGGCGATCGTCGGCGACTTCGGCCACGGCGCGCAGCTGTTCGACGCGGGCCGCTCGGTGATCAAGTTCGCGGAGCCGCCGCCCGGCACGTTCGCCGAGCCCGGCCTCGCCGTCAAGGCCGAGATCTACGAACGGGTCGTCGTCAACCTGCCCGCCACATTCTTCGTCGTGTCGCTGTAGCTGACCAGGTATGCCTGAATCAAGCAACCCACACGCCATCGTCGTCGGGGCCGGCGTCGTCGGCTTGTTCTGCGCCTATTACCTGCGGCTGGCCGGCGCGACCGTCACCGTGCTGGACCGCGGCGAGGTGGGCGGCGAGCAGTCGTGCTCGGCGCGCAACACCGGCTTCGTCGGCACTCAAGGCGCGGCGCCGCTGGCCGAGCCGGGGGTGCTCACTCAGGGCATCCGGTGGCTGGCCAGCCAGCAGAGCCCGCTGGCGATCCGGCCACGGCCCTCCCCGCAACTCGCGCGATGGCTATGGCACTTCCGCAAGCTTTGCAACGATGCGGACGCAGCGGCCTGCTTCGCCACGCTGCTCGATCTCAAGCGGCGCAGCCTTGACATCCTGCGGGAGGTCTGCGCGACCGGCGACCTGGCGACCTCGTTCACGAACCACGGCATGATCGTGGCGTTCAAGACCGAGCAGGGATTCGACAAGGCCTGCCGGTCGGTTCCGGCCGCGGTCGAGCGGGGGGTGCCGCTTGCCGTGCTCGGCAGCGGCGAACTGCGCGAACTTGCGCCCGACGTCGAGTTCGACGTTCACGGCGCGCTGTTCAACGCAGAAGGCGCGGCGTTGGAAGTGCCCAGATTCCTCACCGCGTTCGCCCGCGTGCTGGAGGCCATGGACGTACGGTTCGTGCCGCGCGCCCAGGTCACCGGGTTCAACGTCGCGTCGAACGGCGGAGGCGGCCGGCAGATCCGCGGCGTGCGGACCACCAGCGGCGACTTCACCGCGGACGAAGTCGTGCTCGCGGCCGGGGCTTGGTCGGCGCGGTGCGCCGCGCTGCTCGACGTCCGCCTGATGCTCCAGCCCGCCAAGGGCTACACGGTCACGATCGCCACGCCCCCGGCCGCGCCCAAGCTGCCCGTGCTGCTCAGCGAGGGCAAGGTAGCGCTGATGCCGCTCGGCGACAAGATCCGCTTCGGCGGCACGCTCGAACTGGCCGGGCTGAGTACCTCGGTGTCACGTAAGCGCGTGGACGGCATCGTGGCGACGGTCCGTTCTTACCTGCCCGGTCTCGCTATCGATGCTGATTCGATCGACACCGGGCAGCAGGTCTGGAGCGGCTTGCGGCCATGTACCCCGGACAGCCTGCCTTATCTCGGCCGGGTCAGACCGTACGTGAACTTGTCGGTGGCCTGCGGTCACGGCTACATCGGGATGGGCCTCGCCCCGGCGACCGGCAAGCTGATCGCCCAGATCATCGCCGGGCAGCCGCCCGACATCGACCCAGCGCCCTTCCGCGTCGGCCGGTTTGGCGGGGCGTAATGCCCACGATCGGCGTGCTGTGCCTGGAGACCGCGTTCACCAAGATCCCCGGGCACATTCGCAACCCAGCCACGTTTGACTTTCCGGTGAAGTACCAGGTCGTCACCGGCGCGACCCCGCACCGGGTGGTCAGCCAGGCCGACCCGACGCTGCTCAAGCCGTTCATCGCCGCGGCCAGGGAACTTGAGGCGGCCGGCGTCGCCGCGATCACCACCGGCTGCGGGTTTCTCGTGCTGTTCCAGCGGCAACTCGCCGCTGCGGTCAGCGTCCCGCTCTACACCTCGAGCCTGATCCAGTTGCCGATGGTGGCGGCCATGCTCCGCCCGGACCAGCGGGTTGGTCTCCTCGTCGCCAGGAAAGAGTCGCTCACGTCGGCCCACCTCGCGGCGATTGGCGGCGAGTCGATCCGTGTCTGTGTCGCCGGGATGGCCGGACGGCCGGAATTCCGCGAGGTGATCCTAGGCGGGCAGCGGGTCGAGCTTGACGTCGGCCGGTTGCGAGACGAGGTCGTCGCTGAAGCGAGCCAGCTTGCCGCCGATCACTCCGACCTGGGGGCGCTCATCATCGAATGCACGGACCTTGTGCCGTTCGCGAGCGTCATCGCCGAACAGGTCGGCGTCCCGGTCTTCGACATTGTGACGCTGACCCAGATGGTGCACCGAAGTCTGGAAAGAACGCCGTTCCCATGATTGCCACTCCTAGTACCCCCATGCCTATTACCCGCGGAGGCTAGTCATGATCGACATCTCTGAAGTGAGCGAGCTTTACCGCCAGCGCGGCTGGTGGCGGGACGAAACGTTCCTCGACGACCTGCGGCGGGCCGTCCGCGCCACCCCGGACAAGCCGGCGATCATCGCCCACCGGGACGGCGCTATCAGGATCGTCGACTACGCCGAGCTCGCAAGAGTCACCGATACGTTCGCGGCCCGGTTGGTCAGCCTCGGCGTGCAACCCGGCGAGGCCGTCGCCGTGCAGCTCCCGAGCTGGTGGGAACTCCTGCCAATCGGCCTGGCCTGCGCCAAGATCGGCGCGATCTTCTGCCCGATGATGGCCATTTACCGGCGCCGAGAGCTTGAATTCATACTTCGCCTCACCGGCGCGCGGATCTGCGTGACGATGGTCGAGTGGGATGGTGCCCGGCTGGCCGACACCGTCAAGGAACTGTCCGCCGACCTGCCCGCGCTCGAGCACATCTTCGCCGCCCGCGGCGAGCCCCCCGAAGGCACCCGGAGCTTCGAAGCCGACTTCGTCGCCGCGCCAGCGCCGGACGTCAGCGCCGACGGACGAGAGTCCAGCCCGGACGAGCCGTTCCTGATGCTTTTCACCTCGGGCACCACGGGCGAGTCCAAGGGCACGCTGCACAGCCAGAACACGCTATACGCCTCCTGCAGCGCCTACGCCGAAGCGCTCGGCCAGGACGACGCCGGGATCACGTTCACCTCCCACACCGCCACTCACTACTCGGGTTTCGTGACCGGACTGCTCGTGCCGCTGATGATGGGCGCGACAGCGATGCTGCTCGAAGTCTGGAACCCGCAAACCTACGTCGAGATCGCGCCCAAGTACCCCGTGACGACCTTCTACGGTGCACCCAACTTCCTGCTCGAATTGCTCGCGGCCCAGCAGGCAACGAATGCCGACCTGAGCAGCCTGCGGCACCTTGTCACCGGCTCGGCGCCGATCCCGCCTTCCGTCGTGCAACGGGTCGCCGGCGCTCTTGGCGTGCCGGTCATCGCGCTCTGGGGGATGACCGAGAACGGCGCGGTCACGATTGTCCGGCAGAACGACCCGCCGGGCTGGTCCGAGCACAGTGACGGAAGTGCCCTCGGCGGCATGGAGGTTCGCCTCGACCCATCGGCGGTCGGCGAAAGCTCGGACGGGACCGGGGCGATGTGGGTACGCGGCCCGAGCCAGTGCCTCGGCTACTACAAGCGCGACGAGCTTTACGCGCAGGCGCTCGACGCCGACGGCTGGTTCGACACCGGCGACCTGGCCCGACCAGACGGCCGCGGCGGCTACCGGATCAACGGCCGGGTCAAGGACATGGTCCTGTACCGCAGCCTGAACGTACCGGTTGGCGAGCTTGAGAACGCACTGCTCCGCCACCCGCAGGTGAAGGACGTGGCCGTGATCGGCTTGCCGAGCGAAGCTGACGAGATCACGACCGCGGTCGTGGTGCCCGACGGGCAGCCGCCGACGCTCGAAGCGTTGCGCGACCACCTAGCGGCCGAGGGGTTCAGCGAGTGGTTCTGGCCAGGCCAGGTCGAGATCATCGACGCGCTGCCGAGGACGATCACCGGCAAGGTCAGGAAGATGGAACTGCGCCAGCGCTTCGGCGAGGGGTGACTTTCTCCGTGGCGCCGCGCCGGTGGCAGGTGCTCGCCGTCCTGTGCACCGCGGTATTCCTCGGCGCGATCGACTTCTTCATCGTCAGCGTCGCGGTCCCCGACATGCTGCACAGCTTTCCCCACGCGGGGATCACCGGCATCTCCTGGGTGATCAACGGCTACACGGTGACTTTCACCGCCGCGCTGCTGCCGGCCGGCGGCTTGGCTGACCGGTACGGTCACCGCCGGGTGTTCCTGTGCGGCCTGGCCGTCTTCACTGCGAGCGCGCTCGGCTGCGCGGTCGCGCCGACCGCGCCCGCGCTCGTCGTCGCCCGGCTGGTCCAGGGATTTGGCGGCGGCACGATCACGCCGCTGGCGCTGCCGCTGATCCTGGCCAGGTTCCCCGCCGAGCGGCGCGGCACCGCGGTCGGGCTGTGGACCGCGACCCAGTCGGCCGCGCTAGCGGCCGGGCCGTCGGTCGGCGGCGGGCTGGTATCTGCTCTCGGCTGGCGGTCGGTGTTCTTCCTGCAGTTGCCGGTCGGCTTGGCCGCGCTCGCTGGCACGGTCTGGGCGCTGCGCGGTGCTGATTCTGCGCGCCTCCATCTGGGTGCTGATTCTGCGCGCCTCCAGCAGGGTGCTGGTAAGGCGCGCCTCCGGCACGGTGCTGGTTTTGCGCGCCTCCGGCACGGTGCTGGTTTTGCGCGCCTCCGGCACGGTGCTGGTTTTGCGCGCCTCCGGCACGGTGCTGGTTTTGCGCGCCTCCGGCACGGTGCTGGTTTTGCGCGCCTCCGGTACGGTGCTGGTTTTGCGCGCCTCCGGCACGACGACGACTCGCTCGGCGAGAAGGCCAGCGGACGGCTGCCCGACCTCGCCGGGGTCGGCATCCTGACCGCCGCGATCGGCCTGTTCTCGCTGGCGGTCGTGGAGAGCAAGGCGTGGGGCCCGCTGAGCTGGCGCACCGACGTCACGCTGGTGGCCGGGATTGGTCTCGGCGCGTTGTTCGTGTGGCGCTCGCTGCACCATCCGGCGCCGGTCGTCGATTTCGGACTACTCAAGATCGGCGCAGTCAGGCGCGCGAACGTGGCCATGGTGCTGGCCGGGCTGATCATATTCACCGTGCCGTTCGGGCTGGTGCTGTTTCTCATCGGGGTGTGGCACTATTCCCCGGCCCGGGCGGGTCTGGCGGTCACGCCCGGCCCGATCGTCCAGGCGGCGGCCTCGCTGGCCGCCGGGCGGGTGATCAACCGCTTCGGGCCGCGTGCGGCGGCGGTGCCCGGGGCGGCGTTGCTGACCGTCAGCATGTTGATCTTCACGCTGGGCGCGGGGGTCCACCACGAGTACCTGGCCGTGGTGCTGCCGTCGATTCTGGCCGGCAGCACCGGCCTGGGACTCGCCGTGACCTCGCTGAGTTCCGTCGTGGTGAACGCGGTGCCGGCGGGCCAGCTTGCATCGGGTACCGCGATGACCGTGACCGCCCGGGCGATCGGCGCCGTCGTCAGCCTCTCGGCGCTAGCCCTGCTGCTGGCGGCCGTCCACGGCGGCACTCACCGGCCGGCCGCCTACCACATCGCCTGGGTCGCGATGACAGCGATCGCGGCCGCCCTGATCGCGACGGTAGCGACGGTGCCGGACCGGCTACGCAGCTAGCGGACAGCTCAACCCCCAAGTTCTCGAGCTAGTCGGTGGGTACACCGGCGGGCGTACCATTGGCTGCGGCCGACTACGATCTGCTTTCAGGATTTTACGACCGGCTTATGAGTGATTCATCGCTGAGAAGCAAGCAGGTTATGCGTTGCATTGAGCGTACCCACGCTGCTGAAGAACTCCGGCCCGGTGCTGCTGATGCCAGCCGCGAACGCCGGTACCGTCGCGGTCATCGAGCCGGCCGCGTCCGCTTCGCCGACTTACGGTGGGGGCGGCAGCGCTTACGTGAATCCGTCAGAGACCGTCACCCCGCTCGCGGGCATCTCAGCAGCGGCCGGGCCCGGCACGAACGTCGTCTACCAGCAAGGCTTGCCGGCAGACACCTCGCTGCCGTCGATCCCTTCGAGCAATCTTTCTTCTGCCTATTCTTCGACCCGTCCGGCGGTAGCTATACGGGCACGCTCACGGCGCCGCAATCCGGTACGTACGTACTCGCCCTGACCAATCCGTGCGCCTGCTACACCGCCACGTCCCTGTCGCTGAGCGACATGACACGGCAGGCCGGCGTGAGCACTACGGTGTCCTAGCGTACTCGGACAATCGTGCCTCCAGGCGTTCTAGCTCTGGCTGCTTGTCAAGGACCGCCAGCCCGAACAACCGGCGCATCCCGACCTGCCCTTCCACGACGGTGTATGCCAACTATCGTCGTATGGTGACAGGAGATTGGGGGATTATGGAGCCGCTGGACGAGGCAGATCCAGTCGTCGTGGGGCCGTACCGGCTGCTTGGCCAACTAGGCGAAGGCGGGATGGGCCGGGTATATCTCGGACTGTCAAGTGGCAAGCGCGCCGTTGCAGTCAAGGTCATTCATGCCGATCACGCGCGCGATAAGGAGTTCCGTGATCGCTTCCGCGTTGAGGTGGCGGCCGCGAGGAAAGTCAAGGCTGCCTTCACTGCTCCAGTAATCGACGCCGGTGTTGACGACGACCGTCCGTGGCTGGCGACGGCCTTGGTGCTGGGCCCGTCATTGGACGGCCTCGTGAAAGAGCAAGGGGCGCTCTCAATCCCGTCGGTCTGGCGGCTGACCGCCGGGCTCGCCGAAGCTCTGGAGGCGGTGCACGCCTGCGATGTGGTGCACCGGGACGTGACGCCGGGAAACGTCCTGCTGGCCGCTGACGGACCTCGGCTCATCGACTTCGGGCTTTCCAGGGCGCTTGGCTCGAGTGGTCTCACGTCGACCGGGATGATCGTCGGCACCCCGGCGTTTGTCTCTCCAGAGCATGCCGACAGTAAGCCGGAAGGTCCGGCCAGCGACATTTTCTCGCTTGGCTCGGTGCTGACGTTCGCGGCTACCGGCGTGCCGCCATTTGGCTGGGGCAAGCCTTTGGAGTTGCTCCTGCGAATCGTGCGGAGCGAACCCGACTTTCGTGGTCTGAGCGGTCCGCTATGCGACCTGCTCGCCTGGTGTCTGGCCAAAGAACCGTCCGATCGCCCATCACCGGCCGAGATCATGCAGGCCGTCCCAGACGACGAGGTGTCGTGCCCGGTTTCGCCGGCCACCAGGTTTTGGCCGTCACCGGTTGATACGTTCGTCCGCTCGTACGAATCCCGCTTCTCGATCGCACCGCCAGAGAACCCGCCCCGGCCTAGCCATCATCCGCCCGTGCCGTTCCGCCCGCCCAGGGAGATAGCGGCGCAAGCCGCGAAGCTTAGCGACCTGGGTCAGGGCGAAGCGGCCAGGCACCTGCTGTCCAATACAGCGATGATCCGGCCCGGCCAGGAAGTCGCGGCGCTGATCACGGTTCTGCGCAACGAACGCCAGGACGGCGACGCCGAGATCGTGACCAGCGCCGCGACCCGGCGGCCAGCACCGGAGGTCGCTGCCCTCGCCGCGGTTCTGCGGCAGATCGGGTCAGGAGAAAACGCCTCCCAGTTGCTCGTTGAAGCCGGCCGCGGATCGGCTGAAGATATCGGAGCGATCGCGAGAGTTCTCGCTCAGGAGCAGCGGATCAGCGAGCTTCGTATGCTGCTCGACTCCGCGGCTGCCGCGCACCAGCAGCCACCGGCTCTCGTCACCCTGGTCAGGGCGCTGTCATCGGCTGGCTTGGGCGAGGAGAGCGCGCGCATGATGGACGTCGTGGCGGCAGGGCTACCCGAGGCCGATGCCGCAGCGCTGGCTGACCTGCTGCGCGCGGCCGGCCAGCAAGACGCCGCGTTCAGAATGTACTCGGCCGCCGGGCGTTCCATCGCTCGCCGTCCGCCCCGAGAGGTCGCCGCGCTCCTGCGTGCGATGCGGGACGGGCGCTGCAACGATGCCGGGGACAAGCTACTCCTGGCAGTGAGCACGGCCAGCCGCCGGACGCCCGAGGTCGTCGAACTGGTCGAAGCGCTGTGCGCGGAGGCACTGGACGACGATTCACGCCGAGTGCTCGCGGTCGCCGCCTCGGTCATGACGGTTGGCGAGATCATCGTCATCGCCGAGTCGCTGCTCGCGAAGGACCGCCACGGCGCGACTCTGCTCCTGTGCACCGAAGCCGTCGCATCGCACCCGGTCTCCGCCGCGCTGCAGATCACAACCGCATTGCGCGACGCGGGCAGGCCAGTTGATGCTCATCAGGTGCTAGAAAGCTCGCACACCTGGCCGGCGACCAAGGTGGCTGAACTCATCGCGTCGCTGCGTCAAGCTGGAAGCGATGACGACGCCGACCGCGTTATGGCGGCTGCCCAGCGGCGCGGGACAAATTATGTCTGCGACCTCATGGCTGGGCTGATGGACAGCGGCAAGTTTGCCGCGGCAGACCGCATGCTGGCCCGGGTAGCGGCGTCTTCGGCCGACTACTGCTGCGACCTGATCCAATCGTGGGTATCGAGGCACTCGGAGGCCAGACCCGATTTCTCGCTGCATTGGCAAACTCATCTAGAGGGCGGCAGTATCTACAGCTGCCTGCAGAGACTTCGGCGGCAGCGAAGCCCGGCGGAATACCAGCTGCTCGGCTTCGTCGCGCGCAGGCCGATCGGAGATGTCGTCAGGTTCGCGCGGGGCCTGACCAGGGATCAAGCAGGCGAAGCCGTGACGCTCGTCTCGCTGATGCGCCAGTCCCAGCGGACGCCGCTGGAGGCCGGGCTGGCCATTGAGGCATTTATACATCAGCCCAATCGCGATCCGCGCGAATTCCTGGGCGCCACCGCCCGGGCTTCTGCCGATACGGTGTTCTGGGTCGCGTCAGCGCTAGAGGCGCGGCTGTCCTATCTGCTCCCCGAATTCTTCCGTCTGCTCGTAACCCGGACGACCGGCACGCCGATAGAGATGCTAATCAAACTCGCCCAGGCTACCCCTGGAGGCAATACTGTGCTCCGGATGCTAGAGGTTGCTGGGACTTACTTGTATCCTCAAGACTTTCGCAATTTTTACGCCATTCTCAAACGGCAGCGTATGACTAGCGAGGCCAGATACCTGCTTATGCAAGCAGCGAGGAATCCTCACGCCAGGCTGATCACAAAAGAACTATATAAATATGGTTATTACGTCGAGGCCATCCAGCTCGGCAAGTCCACGTACCTGAAATGAGACCGCTGACACCTCCGGACTCCGGCCCGGGAGTGATGGGCGCCCGAGCCGGAAGACTGTGACCGGATAGTTTCGTAGCATCACGGCCGGGCCGGCCTATGGCGACCGAAGAGCGGCAGCAGCGGCCCGTACTTGCTGTTCAGCACGATCGTGCCCGAGTGACCGGTGGTCATGTCGGTCACGGTGATATTCCAGCCCTGCGATGGCGATCCCAGGTGGAAGTGAACCTGGATGGTGTCGCCGCCGCTCATGACCAGCGGCGAATGGCTCGGGCCGTCGAACAGTTCGGCGTTGAACGCGGCGTCTTCGGCCCCGCTCTGGCTGCTGACTTGGAAGACGGGCGAGCAGACGGAGAACTTGTTCGCCGCGTGGGTCACGTTGAAGCCGCCGTCCGATGAGCGGTCAGTCACCGCGCCGCCCCACCAGCAGGTCGGACCGACCGCTGACACCGGGACCGATCCGTCGGAAGGCAGCACCGCCGTCCAGGTCAGGTCCTGAGCCGACCCGGGCAGCGACGAAACCGGGTCGCATCCCGTGATAGAGGCAGATAGTCATGAACATGGTAACGAGCTTGGATCGCCGGCATCCGCGTGGCGTGATACTCATCCGCGTGCTGGTCGCGGCCTGGCTGCTTGCCCTGACCGGCATCCTGCTGGCCGTTGGATACTGGGGCTGGGCGCTGCTAACGCTCGCGGGCGCGATGACGCACAGCGTGTGGGCTTATCGCGTCTACCGGGCGGCAGTGCGCTAAATACCCGCAGGCAGCCGCGAGACCGATGGCGTGGCCGCCGCGCACCCGATCGGCCGGTCCGGGCGCCCGGGCGCCGAACACGTCAATCTGGGCAGGCGCCTACGCGCGTGTACCATTGGTATATGACCGATTATGATCTGCTTGCGAAATTCTACGACCGGCTTATGAGTGACTCATCGCTCAGAAGCAAGCAGGTTATGCGTTGCATTGAGCTTTTTGGCCCAACCGCTTCATCCCTTCTTGAACTCGGCTGCGGGACAGGCGCAGTGCTTTACGGCCTCTCGGCTGTAGGCTCACTGGCCGGCATGGATATCTCGCCCAATATGCTTGACATCGCACGGGCAAGGCTCCCGGGCGTACAGTTTATACAGGGCGACATTTCATCTTTCGACCTTGGCCGCAGATTCGATGTCATCGTATGCACCTACGACGTTCTGAACCATCTGACGGAATTTAGTCACTGGATCTCGTGCTTCGCTTGTACCTGCAAACATCTGACAGAAGGCGGACTGTTCATCTTTGACGTCAATACAGTCGGCAACCTCAACAGGGAGGCGCGCCAACAGCCCCAGGTGCACGAATTCGACGGCAACACGGTCATCATAAACGTCAGCGCCGAAGAGCGCCCCTTCTACGAGTGGGACGTACGGATATTCGAACACGTGGTCGGCGATCAGTATCGGCTCCATCACAGCCAGATCCGCGAGTTCGCCGTAGAAATCCGTCAGATCCTGGAAGCAATGTCATCCGACTTCGAATTGCTGGATCTCGCCGAGTCCGCCGGAGGTACACCGGACGACGAATCGGAACGAGCATTCTTTGTCTACAGGTCCCTGACTTAGGCGGATTGCTCCGATGTGATGTCAATGTCAATCACCGCGTTCTGTGCGGTATTGACTTGACCACAGTGATCCGTGATGCTCGCTATGTGAGCTTCGGGTCCTGGACGCCGTTACGTGTGCTGCGGGCCTACGTCAGTCTGTTTGATCAGCGCGGTACCAAGGGGTTCGTGGCCGCGGGCTTTGTCTCGCGGCTTACTTCGTCCATGGTGTTCGTTAGCCTGATCCTTGCGATCACCGAACGCGGCGGAGGGTACGCCACGGCCGGGGCGGTGATCTCGGCGCTCACATTGGCCGCTGGTCTGGCCCTTCCGGTGTTCGGCAGGCTGATCGACCGGTATGGACAGCACGGCGTGCTTGTCCCCATGGCGCTGGCCTTCGCTGTGCTGATGCTGCTGCTGACGGTCGCCGTCGAGGCGCGCGCGCCAGAGTGGCTGCTCGTCGTGTTGGCTGCCGCTGCTGGCGTACCGATGCCGGCGGCGGGCCCGCTGGTGCGGGCTCGGTGGACCAAGATCTACCAGGGCACGGACAAGCTTCGCATCGCCTACGGCTTTGAGAGCGCCACCATCGAGACTGTTGAGATCGCCGGGCCGATCCTGGTCACCGCGCTCGTCACCGGCATCGGACCGCTGGCGGGACTTGCCGCCGTGCTGACCTGCGCGCTCGGCGGAACGCTGGCCCTGGCGGCACAGCGCGGCACTGAGCCCGAGCCGGTCGGCCGGGCGGCGGGCGGCGGGGTTGGCAACTCGCTGCGCATCCCCGCGCTGCAGGGGCTGTTCGCGGCGCGGTTTTGCGCAGGCGCCGTGTACGGTGCGATGCCCGTATCGCTCATCGCGTTCGCGACCGCGCACCACGGCCGCGCGTTCAGCGGCCTGTTTCTCGGACTATACGGCGTGACCAGCCTGATCGCCGGGCTCGGCTACGGCGCGCTGAAAGAGCAGATGCTGCTGCATCGCCGGCTGATCGTCAGCGTCACGCTGTTCGCGGTAGCTGGAATTCCGCTGCTCGCCGCCCGCGGGCTGTTCTCCCTCATCGTCCTGCTACCGCTCGCCGGTGTGGCGATGGCGCCGGCGACGGTTACCGCGATGGAGGTCATGCAGCGTGTGGTGCCGCCCGCCATGCTGACCCAGACGATGTCCTGGGACACGACGGCGATCGCATTCGGCATGACCGCGGGCAGCTTCCTGGCCGGCGCCACAATCGCCCCGTTTGGGGTGGATTACGCCTTCGTGGTACCGGTTTGCGCGGGATTGCTCGGCCTGATCGCGGTGCTAGCTGGCACCAAGCCGATCCGCGCCGCTTGCCTGGCCGCCGACGCTAGGGTCATTCCTCGGTGACCGTGATCGCCCGGGACGGGTTACCAGGTCACGGGCAGTTCATAGACGCCGTAGACGAGCCCGTCATGCTTGAACGGAATATCACCGGGATCGACGGCCAGGGCCAGCGTCGGCATCCGGCGAAACAAGGTGGCGTAGACAACCTGGAGTTCCACCCGGGCCAGCTGCTGGCCGACGCATTGGTGCACGCCGAACCCGAACGCGATGTGCTGGCGGGCGTCACGGTGGATATCGAGCATCCCCGCGCGGGGGAACACCGTCTCGTCGCGGTTGGCGGCTTGAATGGGGATGACCAGGCCCTCGCCAGCGCGGATCACCTGCCCGGCGATCTCGATGTCTTCCAGGGCCAGCCGGCGCAGGCCTGTATGGACAACGGACAGGTAGCGCAGGAGCTCCTCGACAGTCCTGGCGACTAGCTTGGGGTCATCGGCGTCCCGCAGTTGGGTGAGCTGGCCAGGATGGCGCAGCAGCGCCAGCGTGCCCAGCGCGATCATATTGGTGGTGGTCTCGTGCCCCGCGAGCAGCAGAAGCGAGATCAACTTGACTAGTTCTTGCCGGGTGATCTGCCCGGTCTGAAGTTGTTCGCTGGTCAGGCGGGATAGCAGGTCGTCGTCCGGCGCGGCAAGCTTGCGGCTGATCAGCTGCCCGAGGTAGCCGCTCACCTCCGCCATGGTGTCCTTCATGACTGCGGTGGAGGTCTCACGACTAATAAGCGTCGCGCCGGTGCGCTGGAAAAAATCGTGGTCAGCGTAAGGAACACCGAGCAGGTGGCAGATAACCAGCGCCGGAACGGGCAGCGCGAACCGCGACACTAGATCGGCCGGCCTCGGGCTGGCCAGCAGGTCGCTGATGAGATCGTCGACGATCTTGCGGACCGCGGGCCGCAAGCCCTCGATCCGCCGGACGGTAAACGTGCCGGCGACCATCCGGCGCAGCCGGGCATGCTCGGGATCATCCATGTTGAGGAAGGTGTGCGACTCATCGGTGATGTCCCGCAGGCCCTGGCTCTGGAAGGGGTAGCCCGGCCGGTACGGGTCCGCGCTGACCCGCGGGTCGGCCAGCAGCGCCCGCTGTTCGGCGTGCCGGGCCACCAGCCACGCCGTGCTGCCGTCCCACAGCCGGACCCGGACGAACGGCACCTTGGCTTGCAGGTCGCTGAGCACGGGAGCCGGGTCCAGCGGGCAGCTCGCAGCCCGGGTCATCGGGAAGAACGGGATGTCCTCTGGGCCCAGGTCCGGATGATGAGTCAGCGTCAAGACAACTCCCTCACATCCCGTCAGGTAACTTTCCGACAAATGCTATCAAAGTCTTTTGCTGCACAGCACTACCTAAAGTGATAGAAAGGTTGTCTTTAAAGGGAGTACTGGGAAGTCGGGACGTCAATGGCAACACGCGAGGACGAGGACAGCGCTGGCCCTGCGGTCGCGGCCCAGGACGCGACCAGGCCGAGCATCGCCCGAGTCTACGACTACTTGCTTGGCGGGACGGACAATTTCGACGTCGACCGGGGTGAAGCCGAGCGGATGATCCAGCGTTCCCCTTCGATGCCCGCCCTGGTCCGGGAGAACCGGCTGTTCCTGTCCCTGGCCGTCGGTTGGCTAGCCCGGCAGGGGATACGCCAATTCCTCGACATCGGCTCCGGACTGCCCACAGCCCGCAACACCCATCAGATCGCCCAGGACGCCGACCCGGCCTGCCGGGTCGTTTACGCGGACAATGACCCAGCGGTCGTAGCGCGCGCGCAAGCCCTGCTGGCTGGCACCGGAGTGGCCGCTCTTGAAGCGGACCTGCGTGACCCGGCTGCCGTACTCGCTGCCGCCGTAAGGACCGGGCTGTTCCGGGCCGGGGAACCCGTCGCCGTCATCCTCGCCTTGGTCTTGCACTTCCTCGACTTCGGCACCGCTCGCGAGGTCGCCGCTGAACTGACGGAATCCATCGTGCCCGGTAGCTACGTGGTGATGAGCGTGAGCGCAGGAGACGAGGAGACCAGCGGGACGCTGAACCGCGAATACAAGGCGGGCACGCTGTACAACCATTCCCCGAAGCAGATCGCGGGGTTCTTCGGCGGCTTGGAACTCGTCGGCCCTGGCCTGGTCGATGCCCGGGACTGGGATCCGGCCCCCGGCAGCACGCCTTCGCCTTCCAACCGTGACGGTGGGTGCATCCTGGCCGGAGTCGGACGCAAGCCGTAGCCGACCAGCAGCCCTGCAGGCTTGCCAACACGTCGCCCGTGCGGGGTAGCCGGCGAGAAGCTCGATGCCCCCTGGCCTGCGGTCGCGTGCTGTGCCGCGTCGGTGTCGCGCTGCAAGTGGTTCCGGTCCCGCGGCCTGTTCGCCGGCTCCGGTGTCATCGGGTCCGGCTGCAAGGCGGTCATCGGCCAGCGGCTCAATATGTCAGGCATGCTCGCTCACCCGCAAAAATGCGGCGACTGGCGCCAGTTCCGCGGCCAGGTCCAGCGCCCACTGCCCGAGCTCGGGAACCGGCCGTCCGGGCCACCCCGCCGGCACCGGCACGGCCAGCCGCCGCAGCAACCGCCCGGCGACCGGCACGGCCACGCTCAGGTCCGCCTCCGCGAGGCGGCGCCGCGGATCGAGCCATTCCAGCAGCAGCGCTCCCGGCGTGTCATCCGCGTCGAGGAGCCGCACAGCGCCGCCACCATTCCACAGCGCAAGCGCCGCCGCTTCGTTCACGGTCTCCTCATCGATCCACGACACTTTGAGCGCGCACCGGGCATCACCGCGGAGCACTGGCACCACGAGCGCCATGTAGCCGTGCATCGGATCGCCGGTCACCCGCAAACCCCATCGCACGCACAGCTCGCCGACCAGTTCCGGAAGCCGCGCCAGCCATGTCCGGGCGGCTTCGCCTTCACGCGTCAAGGTGTCAGCCGCAAACCCCTCCGGCACCCTGATCAGGGTCACATGCACTCACTTCGCCGGGCCACCCGGCCAGGCTAAGAGCCGCACGGCCGGATGACGCCATCACCACGCTGCGCTGCCAGCAGGCCAGCCGCCCCGAAGACCGCATCTGCCAACCACGTCACAACCAGACAGCCCCTGCCTGACCAGCACACCAGCTAAAACGATCTTGCTCACCCACAAAAATGTCGCGCACCGTCCTCGTATCTGTTGTCGAGCGGAGGCCGGGAATGTCAGACCCCCTCGATATCCTGAACGAGAAAGAAACATCTGGGGGCATAAAGAAGCATCTGGGGGCATCGAGCGGAAGGAGCCGGATGAGAAACCAGCCAGCCAACCCGGACCCACCGCAGGACGAGCCGCAGCAGGATGAGCCTGAACTGGATGGGCCGGTGTGGGACGGGCCGGAGCGGGAGGAGCCCACCGACGCGGAGCTGCTCGGGTTGTGGCCGGACCCGTTCGCCGGCCCCCCGGACAGGGCGTGGTCCGGTGACGTCAGCGGCGCTGACCTGGGCGTGGTGGCGAAGAGCTGGGCGGCGGACCATCCCGCGGACCTGGGCGAGGCCGGTTTCGGGTGCGGCGGGCCGCTGGACGTGCTGCCACCGGACCCTGTGCTGGCCTTCGCCGCCGCCGGAGCCCATGACGGCGGGCTCGGCCAGCTGACTGATGATGAGCTGATCGGGCTGCTGGGAGCGGCGCGGCGGCTGTCGTCGTGGCAGGCGGCGGTGGAGCTGGATGTGGTGGCCGAGCTGGACCGCCGTCGTCATGCTGTCGGGTCGTCCCGGGCGGGGGAGCAGGTCAGCGCCGAGGTGGCGGCCGCGCTGACGCTGACCGGGCGGTCCGCTGACGCGCTGCTGGGCCTGGCCCGGGATCTGGTCCGGCTGCCGGCCGTGCGGGCCGGGCTGTCGCGCGGGCAGCTCGACCGGGCCAAGGTAGGCGTGTTCGCCGCCGAGCTCGCCGCCGTCAGCGATACCGTCGCTGCTGCTATCGCCATGGCGCTCACCCGGGCGGCGGCCGGGATGACGACCGGGCAGCTGCGGGCCGAGCTGCGCGCCCTGGTACTGACCCTGGAACCGGACGCGGTGCGCCGCCGGGCTGAGCGGGGCCGGGCTGAGGCGCGGGTGGAGACCTGGCCGGAGGGGTCGGGGAACTGGGGGATGGCCGGGCGGGAGCTGCCCGCCGCCGACGCGATCACCGCGGACAGGCGGCTCACCGCGATCGCCCGCGCCCTCAAGAACGCCGGCGCCCCCGGCAACCTGGACCAGCTCCGCGTCGCCGTCTTCGTCGCGCTGCTGACCGGACGCGACCCGCAATCCCTTTTCCCGGCCAAAGCCGATGCTGCCGAACCCGATGCTGCCGAACCCGATGCTGCCGAACCCGATGCTGCCGAACCCGATGCTGCCGAACCCGGTGGATCGAGGTGGTGGACCAAGCTGTCAGGGTGCCGCTGCCCGGGCGGTGGCTGGGGGCTGGTCGGGTCGGTGAACCTGACCATGCCGCTGGCCACCTGGCTCGGCCTGGCCAGCCGGCCCGGCGACGTGGCCGCCTGGGCCCCGCCGACGCCGACACGTGCCGCGACCTGGCCGCCCGGCTGGCCGCCGGCCCGGGCGCCGCCTGGTGCCTGACCCTGACCGACGACGACGGCCGCGCCGCCGCTCACGCCTGCGCGAAAACCCCGCCCGGACAGCCAGCACCCGGCCAGCCACCGGCACCCGGCGGCGACCGCGGCCCGCCGGCCGTGCCGCCGCGGTCCTCGCCTGGCTGACCTCACTGCACATGCAGTGGCTCGAACGCGGCAACTGCGGGCACAGCCGCCAAGGCCGGTCCTACCGGCCGGGCCGGGCGCTGCGGCACCTGATCCAGATCCGGCACCGCACCTGCGCCCACCCCGGATGCCGCCGCCCCGCCGAAGACTGCGACATCGACCACACCACCCCCTACCACGACGGCGGCATCACCTGCGAATGCAACACCAGCCCCTATTGCAGGCCCACCACCAGACCAAGCTGTCAGGTGCCGCTGCCCGCGTGCTGCTGTCGTCGTGAACCTGACCATGCCGCTGGCCACCTGGCTCGGCCTGGCCAGCCTGCCCGGCGACGTGGCCGGCCTGGGCCCCGCCGACGCCGACACGTGCCGCGACCTGGCCGCCCGGCTGGCCGCCGGCCCGGGCGCCGCCTGGTGCCTGACCCTGACCGACGACGACGGCCGCGCCGCCGCTCACGCCTGCGCGAAAACCCCGCCCGGACAGCCAGCACCCGGCCAGCCACCGGCACCCGGCGGCGACCGCGGCCCGCCGGCCGTGCCGGCCGCGGTCCTCGCCTGGCTGACCTCACTGCACATGCAGTGGCTCGAACGCGGCAACTGCGGGCACAGCCGCCAAGGCCGGTCCTACCGGCCGGGCCGGGCGCTGCGGCACCTGATCCAGATCCGGCACCGCACCTGCGCCCACCCCGGATGCCGCCGCCCCGCCGAAGACTGCGACATCGACCACACCACCCCCTACCACGACGGCGGCATCACCTGCGAATGCAACACCAGCCCCTATTGCAGGCGCCACCACCAGACCAAGCAAGCCCCCGGCTGGCACGTCACCCACCCCCAGCCCGGCACCCTGACCTGGACCGCACCCCACGGACGCACCTACACAACCCAGCCCGGCCGGTACCCAACCTGACACGGCCGCGATAGTGCGGATGGGTGCCCCAGCCCAGGCCCCGAAAGGATGCCGTTGCCATACGATCCTTACTTGCGCCGCTTCTCCCGCAGCTTGGCCCCCTCGACCCGCACGAAGCCGATTCTTGATGCGCAGGGCCGAACCGTCACGGGGAGCATTGCGACGCTTGAGCCAGTTACGCTTGGCGGCGTACGGCAATGGATGCTCGGGCGGGGTCGCAGCGCCGATAACCTCAAGCGGTCGATAATGGTTTAGTGTATTTGCTTCATGATTCGGGTCGTCTGACCGCCCCCACTACCTGGCTGAGATAGGAAATGATCCGGCGCCGCGCCTGCCAGAACTCGTAGCGCACGTCTACCTCGCGGTCGTCCACGCGCCAGTAAACGGGATCGAGGACCTCATGCACGTCGCCAATCCACCTGTCCCGGCTGGTGTAATGCTCGTCGAAATGCAGCGGGCTCGCGATGACCAGGAGGCCGCCCGGCCGCAGCAGGCGGGTCAGCTCGCCCGTTAACGCCGCCGGGTCGTCCACCCGGTCGAGGACGTTCGTGCACGTCACGACGTCGAAGTAGCCTTCGGGCCTAGGTACATCCGACGCGGTGACTTGGTAGATGAGCGCCTGCGGTATGGGCTTCGGCAGGCAGGTGGGCTCGACCCGTCGGTGGTCGGCCCGCAAGATGGGGCCAGGCATGGGCACCCACCGGTCGAAATCTTCACCAAGCAGCAGTCGCCTGGCCCACGTGCAGAAGGCGGCTGATGGCTCGGCCAGCACTAGTTCCTCCGCGTCGGGCAGGCGCTTGGCCAGGTCGTGCAGCAGGCGGCCGGTGCTGCCACCGACGTCACAGACCCGGCGCGCGGTGATGCCCAGGCCCGCGGCCCAGGTAGCCGTGATGGCCGCGGTTCGCTGGTAGAAGCGCCCGGGCCGGCCATCGCCGATGAGTTCGTCCGGTTTCAGGGGCTCCACTTCTGCAAGAGCCTGGGCGCCGTCAGGGCGCAGGTCAGGGAAGAGGACGTCACCCCACTCATTGCGCAGGTAGATGCCCTGGTACTCAAGTGACGCATAACGGTCGGCGTTGACTGAAACCGTACCCATAACCCCGCCCGGCCGCAGGATGCCCGGCGGCGGCCGACGTCAGGCCGTAGGTCAGGGTGCCGCATAGCGCCTCCGGAGGTCAGCCTTGCGAATCTTTCCCATCGGAGTCCGCGGCATGTCATCGAGCACCTCTATCTGCTCCGGCCAGTACCATTCGCTGATCCCAGCATCGCGCAGGAAATCCCTCAGTTCCGCAAGCGTCGGCGGGGATCCGGCCGCGGCCGTCACGACCGCACAGATCCGTTCGTCCGTCGCCAGATTCGGAATGCCGATAAGCGCGACGTCCGCCACCTTCGGGTGCTTTCCGAGCACCGCCTCAATCTCGGCGACCGGCACGTTCCCGCTCTTGTAGATGATGATGTCCTTGGTCCGGCCAATCATGCGGATACCACCCCGCCCGTCGTCGCGGACCAGGTCACCGGTATTGAACCAGCCGTCCGCGTCGAGTTCGGCGGCGTAGATGTCGTCCTGCTTGTAGTAGCCGAGGCACTGGGCCGGACCGCGGACCCACAGCGCACCTGCTCCATTGTCCAGGCCGTCCACCGGGTCGATCCGTATCTCCATTCCTCCGGTGGGCCGTCCATCGCTGCGCGTCGGCCAGTCTTCGGGATCGGTCGGCTGGGTACACGTGACCGCCCCGTTCTCGGTCATGCCCCACAGCGAGAACATCCGCACGCCGAGCGCGGCCCGGACCTCGTCGAGGAGTTGCGGTGGCACCGGCGCTGAACCGGAGACGATGCTGGCGAGCTGGGTAGCCCCCGGTGGGCGAGAGCGGGCGGCGGCCAGCAGTTCACGCACGAAGTGCGGTGAGCCGTAGAAGGTGGTGACGCCGTGCCGCGCTATCAGCTCAAGGCTTACCGCCGGATCCCAGGAGTCCAGGCAGACAGCGGTGCCGCCGAGAACCAGCGAGGTCAGCAACCGGGTCACCAGCCCCGCCCGGTACATGTTGCTGTGTGCTGTGGTGTTGACCAGAGTCTGGTCGAAGCCGAGTGCCCCCGTGTATCCGCGGATCTCGGCGTACAGGGTGTTCTGGCTGTGCACGGGCGCTTTGGTCGTGCCGGTCGTCCCAGAGGTGAACATCAATACGAATGGCTCGTCCGGGCCCAAGCGGCGGTCGGCCAGCTTACTCGCAGAGCGACCGCACTCGGTCAGAAACTGCTCGGCGAACGACAGCGTGCCAGGTGGCCGGTCATCACCGAACACCACGATGCGCTCGGGCAGGCCGATGTCGCGGGAGAGCGCCAACGCCTTATCGGCCGGGCGTGCCCCAAAGACCTCGGTGGCAGTGATGAGCAACCGGGCCTCGGTCAGCCGGAAAACGGACTCCATCTCGGCGCGCCCGAACTCGGGGGAGATCGGAACGATCCGTACGCCTGCCTTGATGCAGGCCAGGATGAGCGGGAACATCTCCCAGTAGTCGGGCAGCAGGACGCTGACGAACTCGCCCGGATGCACTCCGAGGTTCACCAGGCTGCGGGCCATCTGGTCGGTCATCCGGGACAGCTCCGCGTAGTCGATCTTGTCCGTCCGCCCGGTAGCGGGGTTGTGCCCGACCACCGCTATCTTGCCCGGCCGTTCCCTCGCGTGGCGATCCAGGTCGTCGAGGAAGGTCTCGTCCCGCCACCATCCGGCCCCGTAATACGCTTGATGAGCCTGGGTCACCTCGTTCATCGATCCTCCATGCGGTTAAGGCCGTCGGCCGGTACCGGGTCTCGCACCTGGACCCGCAGCTCGCTGAAGTAGCGCTGGCCGCCCGGGCCCGGGAGCCAGGCCTGGTCGGGACCGGGCAGCAGCTCGGTCATCGTTACCTCGGTCTCGTCGCCTGCTCGCTCCCGGGCGGCTCTCAGCATCGTGGCGAGCGCAGACACATAACGGGGGCTGGTCAGGTCGACGTAGACGGGCTTGACCTCGGTGCTGATCTTGACGAAAAGCTTCTCCGGCAAGCTAAGCGCCAGCCGCAGACGGCGAGCGGCGAGATACTCGGGCAGCCCGCCGGATCTGGTTGGCCAGGCCTCGGCGACGGTTGTGCGCCAGGTCTCCCTGACCGCGACCAGCCGGTCAATGGTGATTCTCGGGATGTGGCGACCGGGTCTGGCCAGCTTGAAAAGGTCACTGCCCGACCAGGCAATGGGTATGGCGAACAGCGCGAGCAATGGCCATCGGCGGCCGTCCCCGGCGGCTGCGATCAGTTCCCCGTCCCGCTCGGTTACGGTGATCGTCATCGCCGGGAGCAGCCTAGCCGGGTCGGCGCCTGACTCAGGAGTGAAGGCAAGCTGGTAGTCATCAGACCGGACGGAAGCCATGCGAGGAGTGAACTGCGGGCACCAGCTTGCGTAGAACGGGACGATCTGCGGGCCGATGTCGGCGGTCGCGGCGGCCTGTAGCCTGGCCGGTTCGGGGTGGCGGTCAGCGACCGACGCATTGTCCAGCGTTGGCCACATCGCATGCAGTTCGCCGAGGACGATCGTGAACTCACCACGGGCGAGCTCCGTCACGCTCCCGGCGCAGATCTGGAGGTCTGGGCTGTGAATCCGGGCTCCGGCCCAGGCTGGCCGTGCTGCGGCGAATAGCTCTGCCGCCGGCCCGGCCAGCTCGGCGCTGGACAGCGTCACCCGGTGGGTCCCTGGCGGCAGTTGGTCCAGGCCGAAAAGGGTGGCCCAGCGCGCCCCGAACTCGGCGGCGACACCACTGATAACTGGCCCTGAATCGGTGAACAATGGCAGGGCGGCCGCCCAGAACCGGTGCAGCGGAATCCCTGTCGCGGCGGACCCGCCAAGCTCCGCATACAGCTTGCGGAATGCTCGCGTGTAGGCGTCGGCCAGGGCCGCCGAGAGCCACCTCGCCGCGGGCAGCAACACCCCGCCGAAGGGTCCGGCCATCGCCTCGAGCACTGGCCCGCCGAAGGTCACCTCGATATCGCGGACCGACTCTTCGTAACAGGTTCTCCTGCCCGCATACATCTGCCCGTGCCTGCGCTCAGCCGCGGCGCCAGTAATGCTGGTGAACTCCGCATCCAAGTGGCCCAGGGCCGCGGCCAGGTTGCCCGGGTCGCCGGCCGCCGCGCTGACCGCGTCCCGGGCGGTGTCCAGCCGGGCGAGCCATGCCAGTGCCCGCTCCCTTGCCGCCTGGTCGGCGATGGCGGCCACGGTGGCCCGCAGCACCTCCTCCGCGCTGGGGTTCTGCGGCATGTTCACCCCCCACCAGATCACGTCGCGTGCGGCAAGCTTGTCGAGCAGGCCAAGCCCCGAAGCATGTTCCGGGTCGTCGGCCACTACCGCAGCGGAGGTCCGGCCGTCGCAGCGGGCCAGCAGGTCCGCCTCGGCTTCGGTCAGCGGCAGCGGATCCCGCCCGGGCATCAGCACCTGGCGGCCGTCCACGGTGACGTGCGGCCACACGCCAACCGGGAGCCACGGCCGGATCTGCGGGTCAGCGGCGAGATGGCTGGCGAAGGCTTCCAGCGCCCAGTACTCGAAGTAGACGGTGCGGGCCCGGACCAAGCGGTCACCGTGGCGGGCGAGCACAGCGGGTGCTTCCGGATCGAGGCTGACCCAGGTGGTCGGGCCGAAGAACCCGATCGTGTCGTTCTTGCCGCAGTAACGCTGCCAGTACCGGGTGATCAAGTTGTCCTTGGCCTTACTCCGGTTCCTGCGCTGCCAGGCGCTCTGGCCGGCCGGCGCCTCCATCGCAATACGGGCGGCAGCGCCAGGGTTCTGCCAGGTGAGCGCCTCACGAAAGAGCGGGTCAGCGGCGATTTCCGCGACTACCCTGCTATCTTGTGCGACCGCCGCCGCATGGGCTGCCTCCAGATCCGCCCGCTCGGCCCGCCCGTCGAGGAACGCGTCGGCCACCGCGGCGCACTCCGGCGCCGAGAATCGATCCAGGCCCGCGGCGGGGAATCCGGCCGACCGAAGTTGCGCGTCCCGCCAGACTGCCCACCCGCTGCCGGGCAGCGGCACAAGATGGCTATCCGCGCGCTCGCCTGTCACCACGGCCACCGGATCACAGCGCGGCCTCCGGCCGACCGCCGACCAGGACGACGAGCAGCGCGAGCAGCCCGGAATACGCCGGGACTAAGAAAATATGGCCGGTGCCGGACATCCCAGCTATGGTACCGGCCAGTAAGCTTCCGCCTGCCGCAGGTGGCACGTCATGTCGGCTCACAGGGTAACGACGAAGAAGTTTGTCGGAAGGTTGACCACGACCCGTTCGCGGATTTCGGCCATGATCGCGACGCCAGGTGTGGCGAAGATCCCCGGAGGCGGCTCGGCGAAGCGGACCACCGAGCGTCCGGAATCGAAGAGCATGGCACCATGGCCGAAGTCGCCGACAATGGCCGTTCCTTGCTCGACTAGGCGGGTCCGCACGATGAAAACCCCGTTCTGCTCCAGGTCAGCCATGAGCTGCCCGTGCCCCATGAACAGGTAGTAGTCGGCGGGGTTGATAATAAGGCCGTCGGCGGTGCCGCCCATTTGCTCGGCCGCGTTGGCCGCGGCGAGGATCGTCGAAGCGAAAGGACCCTTCGAGGTTATGCGCGCGATGCCCTCGATGTTCAGCAGTCCGCTCTCGCCTCGGATGATCGTGTGGTTCTCGGCTGTGCTGAGGCGAGCGACGAGCCGGTAGTTGAAGAAGAGCTCAAACGCTTCCGCGTCGTCGGCTAGGCCGGCCGGGATCTGGATCCATGCCGTCGTGGCCAGCAGTTCCGGGACTGGCGACTGGTGCAAGCGGTGCGCGAGCTCACGCCGCATACCGCCTTCGGTTACGTCGGGATCACCGGGCTCCGGCGGACTCTCATGCCAGTAGAACCGCTGCGGGTTCCTGGACAGGTCGACGATCTTCATCATGTTGCGCGCCGGATAGCGCCGCTTGCGGCGCGAGCTTGTTAGTGAGTCGGTGATCGTCACGTCGTACTCGACGCAGGCTTGAAAGCCATCGGCAGCGTAAGCCTCGGCGAACATCCGGCCGGGCGACATCTGCGTCTTCCGCTCGGCGACGACTTCCGCCATGGTGTCCTTCATGCTGCGCTCCTGTCGTTCCGCTTGCGCGCGACGAAGATTCCCCAGCTGAACTCTTCGTCATCGATGGCGATCTGCATCTGAAGGCACGACTCGGCGAAGGCCAGCATCCACGCTCTAGCCGCCTGGTCGGGCACGGTTTCCGCGCGCTCTGTCGCCGTCTTGCCGAGCACGTGGTAGGTCTGCCGGATGTGGCTGCGCAGATTGCGCGCGAGCAGGATCTCGAACCCGCTGCTATCCAGCGCTTCCTGATACCCGATGAGGGAGTAGCCGCCGTTCCACCGTACGCGGTCGAAGACATGCCTGCGGGCCCGCTCGCTGACCTGCTCCTTCGGCTGGAGGAAGTCAGAAAAGGCGAAAATGCCGCCAGGGGCGAGTACGCGCTCGATTTCGGCATGGCTGCGCGGTTTGTCCGGCACTAGGCATAGCGCATCCTGGCTGACAACGTGCGTGAAGGCGCCGGGCTGGTAGGGCATCTGGGTAGCAGATCCGTGCCGGAACGTGATGCGCGAGTCCTTCTCGCCGACGAGCCTGCCCATCGCGAACTTGACCCGCTGCTCGCTCAGGTCGAGTCCTTCGCCGCTGCAGCCGTATTGCCTGGCCAGGTACGTCAGGAAGTTGCCGCAGCCGCTGCCCACGTCGAGGACATGGGATGAGCCGTCGATCATCG
Organism: uncultured Actinomycetota bacterium; assembly: GCA_963769145.1. Taxonomy (GTDB): domain Bacteria; phylum Actinomycetota; class Actinomycetes; order Streptosporangiales; family Streptosporangiaceae; genus Chersky-822. The sequence continues at coordinate 1,600,844 of CAVYKS010000003.1, read as the reverse complement.
CCTCCGCGGCCAGCACCGTGGACGTGTGCTGCGCGGCGGCACGGTAGTCATCGTGGTTGTCGCTGGCGAAGAAGCCGGTGTGCAGGACGCCGTCCGTGTCCCAGAAACTCAGGTAGTTGGGCAGGGTTTGGTCGAAGAACTGTTCCACGTCGTGCTCGGTGTAGACGCGGCTGGCCACTGACATCCCGAATTCCCTCCTAGTCATGTGTAGGTGTCTTTAGGTACTGACGTGTACTGCGTCACCGGGTGTCCCAGCACGCTGGCCCCGCCGTCGAGCAGATGCACGCCGCCGGTGACGTAGGAGGCCCGCTCGCTGGCCAGGAAGGCGGCCACCGCCGCGAACTCGTCGGGCCGCCCGATACGGCCTACCGCGCTGTGATCGCCGATGGCCCGTAGCGGAGCCTCGATGTCTCCGTCTTCGGCCAGCCTTGCCGCCGCCCGCTCGACCATCTCGGTCCGGGTGGCCCCAGGCGCGAGTACGTTGACGGTGATGCCGTCCCGGCCCACCTCGGCGGCCAGGGACTGAGCGAACCGCGCTAGGCCGGCCCGAGCCGCGCCCGACAGCACGAGCGTGGCCATGGGGACGACGGCCGTCTCCGATGCCACGAAAAGTATCCGGCCCCATCCGGCCGCCCTCATGTGGGGTATTGCGGCCAAGGCGAGGTTGACCGCGGGCAGGAACGACTCGTCGAAGGCGGCCTGATAGTCCGCCAGCGAGAATTGCGAAGCCGCGCCGACCGGCGGACTGCCTCCGCTGACCGCGAGGATATGAAGCGCGTGGAACCGCTCGGCCACCTCCTCGACCCAGTTCTGGGCCGCCGCCTGGTTAGTGATGTCGACGCTCGTAGCCGCCACCTCGCCGCGCGCCAGGGCCTTGACGGCCCGCTCAGCGATGGCGAGCCGGTTGTGATCACGGGCGCCTATCGCGACATGTGCGCCTTCGGCTGCCAGCTCCTTCGCCATGGCCAGGCCCAGGCCGCTCGAGCCGCCCGCGACCAGTGCGACCTTGTTCTCAAGCCCTAGGTCCACTGGACCTCCTTACCTGTGCATAGCGGTAGCCATAGCGCCAGAACAGTGGCCACGACAGCGCCGCCGCCGCGAGTTTGGCCGACGTCGGCAGGCCGGTCTTCCAGGCATCATCCGCGTCCCTGATGACCGTGGCACCGCTGCGGAACCGGTCCGGGTTGCCGGTAACCGTGTGGTTGACACCAAGCTCAATCACCCGGCCCTGAAGCGGAATGACGCTGGATTCGGCGCCGCAGAGCCGGAGTATGGCGGTCAGGGTGGCAACCGGGTTCGCGATGAACTCCTCGTAACGCACGGTCAGCGATCGCTTCGAATGGCGCCGGGTGAGGGCCTCGGCGGCCAGATTGAAGCCGAACCAGTACGCGGTGCTCCTGCTCGACGACATGGCGTAGGCGTAGTCCTTCGGCTGGTGCCAGGATCCAGCCACCGCCCGCGGGTCGCGCACGAGGTGAACGTAATAGGATTCGATGTCAGCGAGCTGCGAGAGCAGGGCCGATTCGCCCGGGATCTTATTGGTGTCTACGAGCACGGTGGCGCCCGTCCGTTTTGCTATCGCGTGGTAAACCTGCTGCATGAGATCGGCGTGTTCGCGGATTCCGTCGCAGTACAGCCCGCGGCGCAGCACGCGCCAGGTATGTCTGGTCCTGACGTAGGCACGCTGCCGAGCGACGACCACGTCGGCATGGGCTTCCGCCGAGAACCCGGCTGGTCGGCCGAGCGGCAGGATCTGCGACCAGATCACGCATTGGGGTAGCGGGCGGCCGCAGCCGCACAAGTTGTTCGCGCCCCGGCCCGCGGTGTTCTTCCACAGGAAGTGAAGTTCTCCTAAGTGGAAGAAACCCGGGAGTTCGTTAAGCACGTTGCCGACAATGGTGCTGCCATTGCGACACCAGCCGGTGATGCACAGGACCTTGAGCGGTGGTTCTGTCATGGCGACCGTGGGTGGGCGGCGACGAACTTGACGATCTCGGCGGCTAGGCGGTCGCCGGCGTCTTCTTGCAGGAAGTGGCCTGCGCCGGTCAGGGTGGGGTGCTCGATCCCCGCCGCGCCGGGAACCAGGTCGCGGAAGATCGGCGCCATCCCGGCGGTGATCGGGTCGGAGTCGCTGAACGCCACCAGGAACGGCTTGTCCCAGGCCGCCAGGCGCTCCCAGGCCGCCCGGTTCGCCGCGGACGCCGGATCGTCCGGAGTCGTCGGCACCAGCGTGGGCAGGACCCGCGGACCCGCCCGGAATTCCGGTCCTGGGAACGGCGCGTCGTAGGCGGCGAGCACCTCCGGCGACAACGGCTTGACGCAGCCGGAGGCCACCAGCCGCGAAATGCTGAACTCGGGCGACTGTGCGACGAAGTCGCGGAACCGCACCCAGACCTCGGGCATCGGGAGATCCCCGGTCGGCAGTCCGGTATTGGCGACAACGACCCGCGCGAATCTTTCCTCCTGCTCGGCGACCAGCCGCAGGCCCAGCAGGCCGCCCCAGTCTTGGCCGACCAGCGTGAGCGCTCGCAGGTCGAGTGCGTCGAAGGCGAGGCTGCGCAGCCACTCGACGTGCCGGGAGTAGGCGTGGTCGGTCAGTTCGGCGGGCTTGTCCGAGCGGCCGAACCCGATCAGGTCGGGCGCGATCGCGCGCAGGCCAGCGTCGGCGAGGACCGGCAGGATGGTGCGGTAGAGGAAGGACCAGCTTGGTTCGCCGTGCAGAAGCAGCACGGGTTCGCCGTCGTCCGGCCCGGCCTGCACGTACGCCATCCGCAGGCCGCCGACATCGGCGTAGCGCGGCTCGTAGTCGAAGTCGGGCAGGTGGCCGAACGCCGACGCCGGAGTCGTTAACACGTCCATGAAAGCGAGCTTTTCACACCTCGCGTGAGCGCAGCCTGGCGGTAGCGCCGATCAGCAGCAGGGCGGCCGCGGCGAGGGCGGTGCCGATGCTCGGCAGGTAGTGGCTCAGGTGCGTGCCGCTGATCAGGCTGACCGGGGCGTTCACCAGCGCGCTCGGCAGCCAATTCTGAATCGAGTGGGCCAGCGCGGCGATCGGCAGGGCGAGCAGCACGACCACCGTCAGGCCGACCGCGCCGAGCATGTTCTTGACTAGTGCTGCCGCCAGGGCGCTCAACGCGACCGCGAATGTCAGGTAGCAGGCGGCGCAAAGAATTCCCTCAACCATCGCGGCGACCGGAAGCGAGCCGATCAGCAAACTGGTCTCATACCAGGCCGCGAGGGTTCCGAGCACGTAGGCAGCGATCGCGGCGGCCGCGTTCACCGTGAAGCGGGGGATGATGAGTTGCCACAGGCTGGTCACCCGCGTGCGCAGGAACGTGGCGAGCCCGATCTTGGAGTCGATGCCGAAAGCGCCGATGGCGATCACCACGACCACGATCAGGCCGATGGTGGCGACTTGGCCGACGTAGGCGCTGATGCCGTCGGACGGGACCGGTCGGGGGATTGAGATGTGAAGCTTCTGGGCGCCGCCCGCGTGGTTGAGGATCGTGTTGAGGTACTTGGTCAGCACCGGCTCGCCCAGGCCGAAGATCACGTAAACGGCGGCGAGCGCGAGCGCGCGGGGCGTCCTGGTCAGGCGCAGCCACTCCAGGCGCCAGGAACTCATCGGGCCTCCGCCAACGGCTGGCTGGTCAGGGCGAGAAACGCGGACTCCAGGTCGGCGGCGGCCGGCTCGGCAGAAATCTGGCGGGCGCCGCACGAGGCGATCACCGCGGGGATGCCGCGCTCCCCTTCTTCGATGCTGTCGGCGTCAACCCTGATCAAGCCGCCGCCAAGGGGCTCGACCCTGGTCGTCCATGGCTGCCCGCGCATGGCCTCGGTCACCCGCGCCGCGTCCCTAGCGATCTTGACCAGCCAGCTTGGCCGTAGGTGCTGCTCGATCAGGTCGCTCGCGCTGCCCTGGTAGAGCAGTCGCCCGTCGCGCAGGATCCCGATCTGATCGGCGACTCTCTGCACGTCGGCGAGTATGTGGCTGGAGAAGATCACGGTCTTGCGGCCGCGCATCGCGGCGACCAGGTTGAGGATCTCGGCCCGTCCGGCCGGGTCCAGCGCGGAAGTGGGTTCGTCGAGAATCAGCAGTTCGGGGTTGGTGACCAGGGCGCACGCCAGGCCGAGTCGTTGCACCATGCCTCGGGAGAACCCGGCTACCCGCCGGTCGGCCGCGTCGGCGATCCCGGCGGTGCGCAGCGCGGCCGTAATGGCCTGGCTGTCGCCGGGTTTCGCCGGGCCGGCTACCAGCGCCCGGGCCAGGTCGACGACCTCGAAGGCGGTCAGCCAGCCGTCGAATTCGGGCACGTCCGGGCACACGGCTATCTTGTCGCGGGGCACGTCGAGGCAGACGGTGCCGCTGTCGGACCGCCTGACTCCGGACACGATTGAGAGCAACGTGGTCTTGCCCGCACCGTTCGGCCCGACCAGCCCGTAGATCGAGCCGCGGGGGACGGCCAGATCGACTCCGAACAAGCCGGTGCCGCCGTAGTCCCTGGTCAGGCCCGACGTCGTGACGACCGGCTCGCGGTTCGCCGGCAGTTCGATCATGGAGTCACCCAAGGCGGTGGCTTGCGCCGGATCGGCGGTTTGCTCGGCGGGCGGCGGGACGCCCGACTTGCCGCGATCCTTGCCGAAGAACAGGTACAGCAGCGCACCGAGCGGGGCGCTGAAGAACAGGATGACGATCACCCAGGCGACCTTGGGCGCGCTGCGCACCGACCGTGCCCTGGCCACGTCGATCAGGCAGTAGACGTCAAGGGCGAGAACCACGACGAGCAGGGGCACGAGCGCGGCGAGCAGGTGCGGCGGCAGCTTGATCGTTTTGCCGAACTCGGCTGCCAGCAGCCCGCTTGTCATCGGCGCCACCTTCCGCGACTCACTGACCGGCCCTGACTGAACAGTAGTTCTTGGCAACGACACTGGCTGGGCTGGTTTGCGTTCGATATGAAATTGGTTAGCGCTCGTTGCGCGCTTCCTCCTACGCTGGCGCAGGTGGCTGACTCTGAGCGGATGGGACTGGAGGCGTATTACGCGCGCGGTCTTGAGGCTGATCGTCTGGCCGCCGACGGCCGTGGGATGCTCGAATTCGCCCGCACCGTAGAGATCATCGACCGGCGACTGCCGCCCGCGCCCGCGGTTGTCGCCGACGTCGGTGGCGGGCCTGGACGGTACACCGCCTGGCTGGCCGGGCGCGGGTACCAGGTTGAGCACCGGGATTTGATCCCGTTGCACGTCGAGCAGGTTCGGGCCGGGGCGAATGGGAGTCCGATGGTTCGCGCGCAGGTGGGGGACGCGCTGGATCTTGACCTGGCCGACGCTTCGGTTGACGCTGTGCTGCTGCTCGGGCCGATTTACCATCTGCGGCGCCGGGTCGATCGGATCGGCGCGCTGCGGGAGGCGACGCGGATCGTGCGGCCGGGCGGCCCGGTGTTCATCGCGGCGATCTCGCGCTGGGCGCCGAGGCTGGACGGCGTGCTCCGGCAACGCCTCTACGACGTGTACCCGACGATCATCGATCAAGTCGCCACCGCCGAGCGGGCTGGGTGGGTGCCGCCGCTGCATCCAGGCGCGTTCACGGCCTACTGCCACCGGCCTGGGCAGTTGCGCGCTGAGGTCCGGGCGGCCGGCTTGGAGTTCGTTGATCTGGTCAGCGTTGAGGGGGCGGCCTGGATGCTGGGCAGCTTGGCGGACCGGCTGGCCGATCCGGATGACCGGGAGGTGCTGCTCGAGGCGGTGAGGGCGACCGAGCGGGTGCCTGAGTTGCTCGGGGTCGGGCCGCATTTGCTAGTGACGGCCGTTCGGCGGGAATGATGGGCTGGTCGGGGGCAGTCGTGGTCTGGGCCGGGGGGCGCCGTGGAGCGGATGAGCACGTTGGACGCCGGGTTCTTCTTCGTGGAGCATCCGGGTGTACCGATGCATATTGGGTCGCTGGCCGTGTTCGGGGGTCCGGCGCCGTCATACGCGGATCTGTCCGCGCTGTTCGCGTCGAAGTTGCCGAAGGTGCGCCGGTACCGGCAGGTTGTGCGGACGGTGCCGCTCCAGGTGTTTCGTCCGTTCTGGACCGATGACGAGCAATTCGAGCTGAGCTACCACTTGCGGCACGCGGCGGTACCGCCGCCAGGCAAGCCAGCACAACTGCGCGAACTGGCCGGCCGGGTGTTCGCGCAGCGCCTTGACCGGGATCGTCCGCTGTGGGAGGCGTGGTTCATCGAAGGGATCTCCGGCGGCCGCTGGGCGATCATCTCGAAGGTGCACCACAGCATGGTGGACGGCGTCGGCGGGTCTGACCTGCTGGCCGAGTTGTTCGACCTGACACCGGAGCCGGCGTCGCCTGGGTGGGCGTCGTCGGCACGCCCGGAGCCGTGGGCGCCCGCGCCCGGGCCGTCGGCCGCGGAGCTTGTGGTGGGCGGGGCGGTCGACACGATCACGTGGCCGGCCAGGCAACTCGCCGAGTTGCCCGGCGTTATCGGCCGCCGGCTGCCCAGCGCGAGCGAGCTAGCCAGCTTCGGGCGCGGTCTGACCGGAAGCGCGCGCCGGCTGGCCGAGCCGTCGGCGTCGTCGTTGAACGGGCCGATCAGCCCCCATCGCCGGTGGACGTGGACTACCGCGAAGCTCGGCGACGTGCGGCGGATCAGGCACGGCGGAGCGGGTGCCATGCCGGTGACGGTCAATGATGTCCTGCTCGCGGCGATTACCTCTGGGTTCGCCGATCTGCTGAGTGCGCGCGGGGAGCTGACCGACGATCTGGTGGTGCGGTCGCTCGTGCCGGTGTCGCTGCGCGGGGCGGATGAACGCCAGCCGGTCAGCAACAAGATTTCGGCGATCCTGGTCAACCTGCCGGTGAGCGAGCCCGACCCGAAGCGGCGCCTGGAGGCGTTGCACGGGTCGATGGATGACCTCAAGCGGACGAAGCAGGCGGCGGGCGCTGAGTTCCTCACCGGGCTGCTCGGCTTCGCCGCGCCGTCATTGCTCGCGCTCGGTTCGCGGGCGGCGTTCCGTCTTCCGCAGCCGCTCGTGCAGACCGTGACCACCAACGTGCCTGGCCCGCGGTTCCCGCTCTACCTACTCGGGTGCAAGCTGACCGAGTTGTATCCGTACGTGCCGATCGGCGACAACCTCCGGATCGGGGTGGCGATCTTCTCCTATCTGGATCGGTTCACGTTCGGAATCACGGCTGACTACCGGTCAATTTCGGAATCTGATCTTGACTTGCTAGCGCGCGGGATCAAGCGAGGGATCAAGGAGCTGAAGGCGGAGGCGTTACCGAGGGTCTGCGGCTACCTGCTGCCAGGTCCGGCCGGTGCGCACGCTGGCCGGCTGCTCGGCGACGATGTCAGAGCCCGGCTGCGCGTGCTCGTCGCGGATCTTGATGAAGATCCAGCGCCGTTCGCCCGTGCGGGTCAGCGCGAAACCTCCGTTGAGCTTGCTGCCCCGCAGCGCGAATGACAGGTGATCTGGTTCGGAACGCAGCACGTCCGCCGTCCCCTCATCCCAGATGATCACCGCGCCGGTGCCGCGCACGTGATTCTCGTGCACGCCTTCGAACTCACCGGCGGCCATGTCATGATCATCGACCGGCACCGCGAGCCTGCGGACGCGCGAGTCGAGCGACGGGCCCTTGGGCACCGCCCACGACCGCAGCACGTCGCCGTCCTGGATGCGGAAGTCGAAATGCAGCGTCGTCGCGTCATGAAGCTGGACGACGAACCTGGTTGCCACCAGAGCTAGCTCCTCGCGGGTGCCGATCCTAGGCTGGTGAGGGCGTCGAGTTCGGCGAGCACGCACGGTGCGTCAACCGCGCCGATCCGCTGGAATATCTCATGCGCCTGCCGCAGCAACGCTTCGGCTTGGGCGGGCTGGCCGGCGGCGATGGCGCAGCGGCCAAGGCCGGCCAGTGCGCTGGCCTCGACGTGGATGCTGGCGGTGACGCGGGCCAGTTCCAGCGCCTGCCGGTGGCACTGACCCGCCTGGGTGAGCTCGCCGCTGGCCCGGTGCAGCGTCCCGCTTTCATTGAGCACCGCGGCCTGGCCACCCCGGTCGCCGAGGTCGCGGTAAAGGCCCAGCGCGTGGTCCAAGTCGCGGGCAGCCTGGAGATAATCGCCGGTCAGCCGCCGCACCATCCCGCGGCGGGTGAGGGCGTTGGCCTCGCCGAGCCGGCTGCCGAGGTCGCGGTAGATGGCCAGGGCCTGCTCTAGGTCACGGGCGGTGCCGGGGTAGTCACCGGCCTGCCGCCGCACGTCCCCGAGGTAGGCGAGGGCGGTGGCCTGGCCGAGGCGGCTGCCGAGGTCTCGGTAGATGGCCAGGGCCTGCTCAAGGTCGCGGGCGGCCCTGGCGTTGTCGCCGGTCAGCCGCCGCACTATCCCGAGGGTGGTGAGGGCGGAGGCCTGGCCGAGGCGGCTGCCGAGGTCTCGGTAAATGGCCAGGGCCTGCTCAAGGTCGCGGGCGGTGCCGGGGTAATCGCCGGTCTGCTGCCGCACGATCCCGAGGGAGGTGAGGGCGTTAGCCTGGCCGAGCCGGTCGCCGAGGTCGCGGTAAATGGCCAGGGCCCGGTCTAGGTCGCGGGCGGCGCCCGGGTAGTCACCGGTCTCCAGCCCCGCGTCCCCGAGCCAGGTGAGGGCGTTGGCCTGGCCGAGCCGGTCGCCGAGGTCGTGGTAGATGGCCAGGGCCCGGTCCAGGTCGCGGACCGCCGCCGGGTAGTCGCTGGTCTGCTGCAGCGCGTCCCCGCGGCGGGTGAGGGCGTTGGCCTGGCCGAGCCGGTCACCGAGGTCGTGGTAGATGGCCAGGGCCTGGCCCAGGTCGCGGGCGGCGCCCGGGTAGTCACCGGTCAGCTGCCGCACGTGCCCGCAAAGGGTGAGGGCGTTGGCCTGGCCGAGCCGGTCGCCGAGGTCGTGGTAGATGGTCAGGGCCTGGTCCAGGTCGCGGGCGGCGCCCGGGTAGTCACCGGTCAGCTGCCGCACGTCGCCGAGGTCGACGAGGGCGTTGGCCTGGCCAAGCCGGTCGTCGAGGTGCCGGGCGGCCCGGAGGGCGGTGGCGTGCCGGGTGATGGCCTCGGTCCAGGGGCCGTCGCGGCGCAGGAGCTCAGCCTGGGCGGCGGTCAAGGTAACCACCCGAGCGTGCTGGTCGGACCGGGCAGCGTGGTCCAGGCAGGCGAGCAGGCTGTCACGGTCCGCGCGCGCCCATGCCAGCGCCCGCTCGGCGTCGTCTAGAACCGGGACCGCGGGTAGCCCGGCGGGGGCGGCAGGCGCGGCCCCAGGCCGGGCCTGGCGGGACAGGCGGGCCTGGACGCGGGCGGCGGTGTGCTGGTAATAGTCAAGCAGCCGGCCCAGTGCCTGGTCACGGTCGGCGGCGGGGCCCGCGGCGGCGTGGTCGCGGGCATACCGGCGCAGCAGGTCATGCATGCCATACCGGCGGTGGCCGGTCTCGGTTAGCAGCCCTTCCGCATGCAGCCCGTCCAATACGCCGGCGGCTTCGGCCAGGCCGGTCCCGGCCAGCGCGGCCGCCGCGTAGACGTCGGCAGTGGCGCCAGGGTGCAGGCCGAGGAGCCGGAAGAACCGCTGCCGGGCTGGGTCCAGGTGCCGGTACGACACTTCGAACGCCGCGGCTACGCTGTCGTTCTCAGCGGTCAGGGTGAGCAGGCCGTCCCGGGTCTCGGCGGCCAGGTCGGCCAGCGTCCAGGACGGGTGCCGGGCGAACACGCGGGCTAGCAGCGACACGGCCAGCGGCAAAAATCCCGCCAGCCCTACCACCTCGGCTACGCCCTCGCAGTCCCGGGTAGTCCGAGGTGCCAGCCGAATGAACATCTCCTGCGCCTGCTCTGCGGGCAGGGCATCCAGCAGTACCGGTACGACGAGACCGGGCAGGTCGCCGAGGTGCCGTCGGCTGGTCACCAGCACCAGGCACCCCCCGGTGCCCGGCAGCAGCGGAATCACCTGGCTGCTGCTGGCCGCGTTGTCCAGCACCAGCAGTGCCCGCTGCCCCGCCATCCGGTCCCGCCACATCCCCGCCCGCCCCTCCAGATCGGCGGGCAGAAACCGGGGGTCAACGCCGACCGCTGCCAGCAGCCCGGCCAGCGCGTCCTGCGGCTGGACCGGCTCGTGCCCAGGAGTATGGGCGTGCAGGTCAATGAAAAGCTGCCGGTGGGGAAACTCTCCCGCTAGCCGGTGGGCCGCGTGCACAGCCAGGGCTGTCTTGCCCGCGCCCGGCATCCCGCCGATCGCGTGGACCGCCACCACCCCGGCCGCCGCGGCCGCGCCGGTGACCGCCGCGATCACCTGGCCGAGTTCCCCGGCCCGGCCTGTGAACGCGGCCGCATCCGGCGGCAGCGAGTACCGCACCCCAGCCGGACTAGCGTTGCCACCAGCCTCGTCCGCCGCTGCGGCTGGGATCAGGCCTCGGGCGGCCGCGATGAATGACTGCCGGGGCGCGCCGGTCAGGCCGAGCGCGGTCGCCAGCCGCCGGGCGGTCTGGATCTGGCACCTCAAGTGGCGGCCACGCTCAAGTTCGCCGATCGTGTTGACGCCGACCCGCGCCCGGTCGGCCAGCTCCTCCTGCGTCAGCCCAGCGCTGTGTCGCAGATGCCGCAGCAAGCCAGCGAAACCGGCAGGCACGTCCGCCACCGTCACCCCCGAGCGCTCGCCGCAGGCTTTCAGCCGTCAGTGTACGGACGGAATGCTCAAGACCGCACCAAATAAAGCACGGGTATCACGCGGGTACGTCGTGGGTGGGACGTGTGGTGGCCGGACCCCGCCGGGGCCAAGGTTTGAAAGTGGCCATGGGAAAGACAATGGAGGGTTTTACGCCGGCTTGCCCGAACCCGGACCATGCCGGATCTCACATAGTTCGATACGGTTTCAGCCGATCGCTTCTCTTCCAGCGCTACCGCTGCGAGCCTGCCGCTGGATCCTTCCACACCTTCTCACTCCCTGTTGAGAGTCATTCCGATTCCGGCGAGTTGTTAGCATCTCCGCCGTCCCGGTCTTATCGGCACGACATCAGCGAGATCGCCTCGGCCCTAGTGGCCATCGGCCAAGGCGCGAGCTATCGGCAGGCCGCGCTTCGTTCGTCCGCGGGGAAGAACGCCAACGGCCAGCTCGTGGCCAACTGGGTCAAGGTTTTCGGTCCGGTGGTCACCAACGTCGACGTGCCGCGACGCTGGCCGGCCGTCGCGGCAGTTGGCGCCTTCGCGCTCCAGCCGCGGCCGAACAACGTCGGCCTCGTAGTCCAGGTGGCCGTTTCGGCGGCGACCCCAACCCATCCCGCTCGATTGTGGGATGCCAGGATCGCCAGCAGCCAGCCAGACCGCTGGCGATCCTTCTTGGAGCGGTACGAAGGTTCCCCGCGGACTCTAGTCATGCAACGAGGCGCGGAGTTGGCCGACGCTGCGCTAGCCGTCTGGCCGGACAGCCCGCCGAGGCTGGTGGATTCCCGAAGCTGGTTGCGCCGCGATGTTCAAGGGCACGGTCAACCCGATCAGGCGGACGATGGCATCGACGTTACGAATGTCGACGCCTTAATGCAGGCTTATGCTCAATCACGAGATGCTCTGATCAGGAGACTGGCCGGGCGACTGGGGCATTTCAAGCTGGCCGATCAGGTGGATCGGCTACTGGATCTGATGCGGATGGACGTGAACGGCGATGCTCGGGCCATTCAGTACGCCAACTTGATCAACTTGGCTGGGCTGGCTGAGTAGGTGACTCGGTGTCAATCAGTTCGGTGTTAATCAGTTCAGTGCCAATCAGTTCAGTGCCTAGCACTTGAGGACCATTCAACGCGACCTCATCGACGGCTGGCTCAGATGTTTCGGTGTCCACCCTGATGATCGTGGTCATCAAAGCGGCAGCCGCGGTAATGCCGGCCGCCACGACGATGAACAGCGTGGTGAGGCCCCAGGCCTGCAGCGCAGGTCCGGCCAGTGCGTAGCCGACTGGCCCGGCAAGCAGGTTAGCGGTCATCACAAATGTGATGACCTGCGCCCGTAGTTCCTCAGGCGTCCGAAGCAATATGAGCGTAATCAACGGCGCATTGAGCATTGGCGTAAAGATGCCTGATACCAGCAGTATCAGACCGAACTCCCACGCGTTGAGCGGCAAGACCAGCAGCCACAGAGGTGCGGCGAGAGCAACGGCCGCGAACGCGCCCATCTGAACCGGCCGGAGCTTGGTCGCGAATCGCATCACCCCGTACAGCCCGATCAGCGCGCCGGCACCCCAAGCAGCGAACAGCAGTCCGGCGATTCGCGGGTTCGCGCCGAATCGATGATCGGTCACAACTGGAAGACTGGCGAGCAGCGCGGGAAAGAACAGGCCGAACAGCAACGCCGATGCGCTGACCCGCAGCAGCAGTGAGTTGCCGATCACGTACCGCGCGCCGGCCAGGGCGCCCACACCCTCTGATCCGCCACCGACGGATAGCTTCGGCTTAGGCAGCCGAGCGGCCAAGATAGCGAAGGAGATCGCGAAGGACGCCGCGTCAAGCCAGAGCACGTGAACCGAGCCGATGAGGCCGATCAGCACGCCCGCCACCGCTGGGCCTAGCAGGGTGGCGAACCGGGTCGCGCTCTCTAGCAGCGCGTTCCCCTGCACGACCATGGCTTCGGCGTCCCCGAATGTCTCAGGGATGACGAGTCTTTGCGCCGAGATATAGGGCCCGGAGAAGACGCCTGTGCAGAAGACGATCGCGAGCAGCGCGCCAAAGGAGAGCACGTTGATCTGATACAGGATCGGCACAAGCGCGATCAGCAGCGCGCGCGCCGCGTCACCGATCAGCATCGTCCGGCGCACTCCCAGGCGCTGGACGGCTATCCCAGCCGGGATCCCGAGCAATGCGACCGGTACCAGCTCGATCGCGAAGACTACGCCCATCCGGGTCGCGGAACCGGTTGTGATCAGCACGAACCACGGCAGCACGAGATACGTCATCTGGGAACCGAACGACGAGATCGCCTCAGCACAGACAATCGCCCGCATGACAGGATCGCGCAGAGGACTTGACCCAGCCGCGGCCGATCGCTCGGCGCCTGCCGTCTCGGGCTGATCTTCGCCGACTGCCATTCGTCTCCGCCTCTCACGTCGGACTGGCCGTTCAGGAATCCCAAGTGCTCTAACGGCACAAGTCCGTCATTCATCCAACATTAGTAGCAGCGCGCGCAAGACGTCCATCCGCCTTTCGAGCCTAGGTCCAGAGAGCTGGGACAGAGCGCGCGCGATCTCATCGCCGAGTTCGGCGGGTCGTGGGTCTGCGTAAAAGTCGCCGTTCGGATCCGACCGCGCCAGCATCATCCTTACCGCCGCCGCTGCCTGCCGGGCCATCAGTCCGAGCAACGCCAGGTCCTCAAGCTCGGTACGCGAGCCCTCAGTCCAGTCGAGAACCTCAAGCACGCCCAGGCATTCGCCTTCGAAGAGCAGCGGCGCGGCTAGCATCGCCTGCGGTACATATCCGGTGGACTCGGCGGCCTCGCGGGAGAAAGCCGCGTTGCCTGCCAGATTGTCGAGCCGGACGCTCTCGTGACTTCTGACAATCCAGCCGGCTATGCCCGTATCTAGCGGGAATCTTTTGCCGACAAGATTGCCCGCGCCCGCTCCGGTGACGGCTCCGAACACCAGCGAGCCATCCTCGGGGTCAAGAATGAAGATAGAGCTAGCAGCGGCTCCGAAAACTCCTCGCGCTGTCTCTACGATACACTGGAGCAAAGCAGCAGAATTATGAGTTCTGGTGGAACTGTGCACGGCTCGTTCGGCTTGGACGCTATCTGACATCGGTGCCTCCAACATTGGCCGAGCTGCTGTAAAGGAGCGTCTTCACCTCGAACGGCGTCAGGTACGGATGCTTGCTCAGGATCAGAGCACACATTCCGGCAATGTATGGCGTCGCGAAGCTGTTTCCGGTGGCATCGATAACCGTGCCTTCAGTCCAGGCAACGCGCACCTTGACGCCCGGGGCGAAGAACTCGACCGGCGGCGTCGGATTGTAGAAGTGCTGAACCTGAGAATTGGCAACCGTGCGCTGATCGACACTCGCTACCGATGTTACAGCCGCGAAACGCCACGGATAGCTGGTTATCGGGGAGTTGTGGGCCGAGGCACAGATAATGCTGCGCCGGAAATACGCTTCGTCGCACAGCTCGGCCAGCTCGGCGCGCAGTGATGGCCTGCTGGTCGACAGGCTCAGGTTGATCACGTCGTAGCCCATGTCAATCGCCCACCGGAGGCCGGCGATGAGGACATGGCCCCCACCTTGGGTGCCGGACGTGAGAACCTGAACACTCGCCAGCGAACACCGCGGCGCCAGAGCTCTGATCACTCCGGCGCAGGCAGTGCCGTGCCCGGCCGCATCGCCAGGCTCGGTCGGCACCACCTGCGGTTCGCCGGAAGCGTCCATTTCGACTCGCATGGACTCCTGCAGTCCGCCCACCATCTCATGGCTGGCATCCACGCCGGTATCAAGTACGCAGACCCGGACGCCCGCGCCATCCGCACCGCTCCAAGCCGCGTTGGCCGATGCTTGGGCGAGCCACGAGCCAGCGCTTACGGCGGGTGGTCCCCCCGGCGGCGCACCCCAAGCGGGGACTCCGCTGCGACTGCTGACACGTTCTTGGCGCCACAGCGGGAGCGCTGGCTGCGAGGACTTCACCGCTCGTCCCCTGCGGCGCCGGCAGTGTAGCCGCTCGCCCAGAACGGCGCGAGCTGAGTGCACCGATCGGCACCTTTGCTGGCAAACTGGTGACAGGCCGCGTCCAGCGATTGCCGGGCAGTGACCGCGTCGTTGGCATGGCCGTGCACCCACGCTTGATCGACGAGCGCGTCGGCCGAACTCCACGCATTCCCGGTACCGGCCGTCGCGGCGACCGCCACAGACGCCAGGCTCATTGCCGTCGCCAAGTCCCCATCCAAGGCGGTCAGCCGCGCAGCGACGCCATTCCACAGCGCGCGGAGATGAGGGTCTTCTCCCGCAGCCGAAGGCTCAGCCTTTCCTTCGGGCCAGCCGATCGCTGCCGCAGCGGTGGCCGGGTCGCCGGCGAGGAGCGCTGCCCGGGCCGACATCGCGCTTAAAGTCAGCGCCATAGGTTCACCCGGAGGAAATTCGGCGGCGGCAGCGGCCAGTTCCGTGATCGCGTCCGCTGGGCGGCCAGCCACGACCAGGGACAGACCACGGTACTGGCCAAGCGAGGCCCAGATACCGGGCAGGCCTAGGTCCGTCGTCATCTGGCGAGCTTGTGCCATCAGGTCAGCCGAGATGTCGTGCCGGCCCTGTACAGCCGCCAGAGCAGCCATAATGGCTGTCACCGGGGCGGTCAGCCGGAGGTCGGACTCGACGAGAGGGAGAAGGGACTCGCATTGAGCCCACCCCTGCGACACGGAGGCAGAACCCCAGAAAGCAAGCTCGCAGAGGCCGCACAGCATGCGCCGTTCCGTCCTGCCATCATCGAGAGCGCGAGCGCATTCAAGTGCGGCGCGCACAGATCGTTCAGCCGCGGCGAACTGGCCATTAGCAACGCAGGCAAGCGCGGCTAGCTCGTGGGCCCAGATCAACGCGTCGGGAGCGACCTGCTCGCTCAGCTTGCCGATCGCGTCCTCGGCGACTCGGGCCGCGGCGTGCTTGGAGGCGGGGTCTGTGCGGATTTCTATTGCTGCCCGCGTTACCGGCCGCAGCAGGCTCCAGAGCTGCTCACCCGCAAGTGCCTCGTCGGCCCGGTCGAGCATCAGGGCCGCTTCGTCGAACCCGCCCGCAGCCGTCCAGCAGTCGAAGAGCTTCCTGGCGACCTCATAATGCCTTCGGTCCCCGTTAGGGAGCAGTCGCTGCGCCCGCGCTAGCATTCTGATCGCCGAGGGCAAGTCCGACCGGGCCAAGCATGGGGCGCTCGCGGTGATCGCCGCCTCGCCCGCGCGGATGCCAAGCAGGCTGCCATCGGAGTCGTGAGGGGCGATCTCGAGCAGCAATCCGTAGGCTCGATCCAAGTGATATGCAATAAGCTCCGCACGCTCGCCGTCACTGAGATAGGCCGCTGACTCCAGCCATATCGCAATCCTGTTATGCAACGCTGAACGCTGACTTTTCGGCGTAGCCCGATAGACAGTCTCCATTAGCTGCGCCTGAGTGAAGCGATAGGCCGGACGCCCTGCATTCCTAGCTCGCGTTGTCTGCAGCACATCCGACCTGAGCAGCCTGGTGACGCTCTCCTGCCACTGCGCAGGTGAGATATCTGGACGATCGGCGGAGAAAATTGCCGCGTCGACCCAGAATTCCCGGCCGACTGCCGCCGCGCTTTGGCAGAACAACCGGTCCGTCGGTTCCAGCCGATCAAGCTGCGCCTCGAACAGCGTCTGGACGACCACAGGCAGGCCGGGATCGGCAGAAGTGAACTCAAGCATCCGGGTGAGGATCAGCGGGTTGCCTTCGCTGACGGCGGCCAGGCGGTCTAGGTCGGCTACGCCAGTTGCCGGTCCGCCGTGCCCGACGACTGCCGCGAGTTCGTCGACGAGATCGCGGACTTCATCGCTGCTCAGCGGCTGCAATTCCATGGTCATCACGCGCCCGCGACCGCCGCCCCACGCCTTGCTCGCGGCGAGCAGTTCTGGCCGCGAGACGCAGAGCATCAGCACGGGCATCGACTTCAGCCTCATGAAGAGAAGCTCGAGGAAGTCGATGAACATCGGCTCGGCCCAATGCAGGTCTTCCCAGATGAAGATAGTTGGCTGCTCGCGGCTGAGCTCTTCGATCAGCCGTCGTGCTGCCCAGGCTATGTCCGCCAGCCCTGTCTGCCTGGCCGAGTCTCCGACAGCGGTCGCCAGGCGCTCAATGACCTGCGGGCCATCTCGCCCTGACCCGAGCAAGCTGGTCACGTGCTGGCGCCAGTCGCCGTCAAGCTGACCGAGAAGCTGCATGACGGGCGAGAAGGTACCACCTGAGCTGAATTCTAGGCAGCTAGCCTCAAACACTACGTAATCGTCGCGCTCGGCCACGAACTCGCTTACCAGCCTCGACTTCCCGACGCCGACCACTCCAAGGATGGTGACCAGCCAGCTCTCGCCACGGCGCGCGACGCGATCTGCGATCCTGTGCAGGTCGGCCGACTCCAGCTCGCGGCCGATCATGCTCGCGCGCAGTGCTGGGCGCTTTACAAGCGCCGTCGTATCAAGGCGCCAAACCTTGACCGGCTCGGACTTGCCGCGCACACCGATCGGCTCGACCGGCACGAGCTGGGCATCGGGACCGGCCAGTGCGGCGACCGTACCGCCGACCAGAGTCTGCGATGGACCCGCCGCGTGCTCTAGGCGGGAGGCGATGTTGACCGCATCGCCAGTGACCGAGATCTGCCCGTCAGGGTGCCGGGACACGAAGACCTCGCCGCCATTAATTCCGACGCGTATCTTCAGGCTCATGCCGTAATCGCTGGCCAGGTCGTTGGAAATGTCGGCTACAGCCTTGTGCAACTCGGTCGCGGCACGTATAGCCCGCGCAGCGTCATCTTCGCGCGCCACAGGAACCCCGAACACCGCCATGACCGCGTCGCCGATGAATTTCTCGATACTGGCGCCATGCCGCACGAGCACGCCGGACACCGTGTCGAAATAGCGTCGCAGATAGGCCCGGAGTGACTCGGGATCGAGTTGCTCGCCCAGCGAGGTGGAGCCGACGATATCAACGAAACACACGATGACGTGCTTGCGGACGCCTGGAGCCTCATCGGCCTCGCCGAGCACAGCGCCGCAGGCGCCGCAAAACCGCCCATCCGGGAGCGCGACCACGCCGCATCGTGAGCAGGTGCTCACTGACCGTCCATTTCGTGATCAAGTCTGCTGGAAAAGGAGTCGTCGACAATCTCCCGCACGACCGTCGTCAGATTGCCGAGCGTCGCCAGGGCATTCGCCCGGATCATCCCGCGCAATGTTTCGTCCAGCGGCACTGAATCGAGCAGTCTGTCGAGATCGCGGCAGTGCTGCGGGTCCAGATTCGAGTGCTTGCGCAGGGTACGAAAGGCAGCAACGGGGTAGCCGGTTCGCTCGGCGGCGATTATGGCGAGGTCCTCCAACGGCGGGTATCCCTCGAGCACGGCGATGTAACCCAGGAATACAGCGGGATGCACGTGCTCGATGTAGTAGTACTGCGATCCGACCATCGCGGCGACCGCGGGTGACGGGATGTGCCGGATCGCGGCGGCGCGCGGGATTCCTAGCCGCTCAAGATCGTCGAGCAGCCAGTCATCATGCCACATCTCCTCACTGATGTGCTTGTCCAGGTAGGCGATCACCGGCTCAGCCCAGGGCTCGTCAAGGTAACGCTGCCGCGTCACTGATAGCGCGTCCCGCATCAGCGGCACGCTTGCCCGGATCACCGTGTGCAGTGCGGCCAAATACCGCGGATAAAGGGCGGCCAGGTTTCGGTGCTCCCAGAACTCCCTGCTCACCGCCGAAAGCCTGGGAAGGAAGACTGCCAAGGTGGCGCGCAGGCGAGCGCTCGGCCGCTCTTCATTGACCGGCAGGTCGCGTCGCGGCGCACTCGGCGTAATCGCTGTCATGCGGCACCTGCCTTCGCTGGCTGCTTGGTAAGCAGCGGAAGAAGCGTGAGAAGTTTGTTACCGCGATCGCCGAGCGGTGCCACAGTGGCGTCCTGCAATCGCCAGCACAAGTCACAGATTCCGCGCACCTGTGCAGCGGCCAGGTGGGCATAATCCGGGTGAGCAGTGATCGCACCGGCACCAACCGTTGCGATCGCGCCGAGGAGCGCATCGCTTCTGACCGCATTGAGCGCCTCGGTCAGGTCGGCTCCGCTGGAAGCTTTCTTTCGGAGTCGGCTTGGTCCTCGACCCATTATGAGCGGCTCATTGCAGCATGGCGTCACCATGCCGTCGTAGCGGATGACCGGCGCGGTAAGCAGGGAACAGGCCCCGACACTGGCGGCAGGCTGGGCTGGCGGCCGGGCGAAAATGGCCGCCCCGCGCCCATAGGAGAGCGGCTCTATGAAGCTGAGGTCGGCCCAGCGCTCCCAATCAGAGCCGAAAGCACCGTGCAGCAGCCGCTTCGCCTCGTCAACCTCGTCGGGAGTGTTCAGGACCTGGACGATCACCGGTACTCCGGCGGCGCTGATCGCCCGGGCAGCGCTAGTGAAGCGCGCTACATCTACCGCCTCGGCGTGAAATCCGTCCGTAGACAACAGCACGCAGCTAGCGAGTGGGAGGATCTTGCGGATCCAGGCAGGCTGATCCCCGGTCCGTGCCCATACTCCGCTCGTGTAGAGAGCTATATTCTTGTCGGCTGCTGCTAGTTTGCGCATCGCAAGAGTAAGCCCGCGCCGCTCTATGAACGGCTCACCACCTGAGATTCCGACTAGCTCAATCGACCGGTCGGCGCAGATTGCGTCAATAATCTCGCCGAACAGCGCATAGTCGGAGATCGTGGGCGAGTCTCTGCGCGAGTCAACCGAGCAGTGCGCACAGCCGACGGGGCAACGGTCAGTGATGAATAGCAACACCGACATCCCCGGAGTGAAACGGTCGATGAAAAGGTCCTTAACGCGAAGATGACGCATATGGATCATCCCTTCCTAGTCAGGATCGGAATCTGGGCTCAAATCCAGGCCTAGCGTCACCATGTGGGCGTACTTGGCGATTCCGAAGCGCCGCGCGAAGGTCTCTGGACCAGCCTCCTGCGAGAGTCGCTGGATCTCGGACTCTACGAGCGGGAAGGTTGGCCGGCTGGTGAGCGAGTCGATGGTCACGACGACTTGGTCTTTGCCGCCAAGCGATGAGCAGGTTCCGCAGTATCCGTCGGATGAGAGTTCGATCCCGGCCTCGCTGGCCACTAGCTCAGGACCGAACGTCCTGAGCGCGCGCAAAGCAGCACGCGTCCGAACGGCGTGAGCAACGAAGGGCCAGCCGTTGGCGGGGGCCATCCCGAGCCGCAGGTGCGCGGGTGCCGGTCCATCGACGACCTGCTGCTGGCAGCACGCCACGATGCTGCCGTCGAAAGTCACCACCGGCCACGCGGCGAGGGTGCACGGCATTGCGACCGGACCGTGATCACGATGGATCGGACCGGGCTTCAACCACTCGCTCGCCCGGCCAAGCGGGCTGAGCCGGGCAACCAGTGCCGGAACCCGGTCATTGAACACGCGCCGCACTTGCGCGGTAACCTCCTCCAGATATGGGTCGTCGGCACCGGTGCCTACGATCTGGAAACTGCAGTCCTGACCTGCCCCAACCAGGGTGGCGACGGTAGCGAAGGCAGCGTCCCTCGGTACTTGTCGCTCATGGAAGATGTCCTGGCTGGCAATGACGTGGTCGACTGCCATCAGTGCCCGATAGAGCCGGGGCGGAATGCGGCCATCACGCCTAGCGAAGTACAGCCCGGTAATCAGCGCGACCTGGGCGCCCACGGCGTGCGAGAGCGACACGATCTCGTGCACGAGATCCGGCCTGAGCAGCGGCTCACCGCCTGTCAGCCAGACGAGGTCCGGACGGTCTTCTGAGGTAAAGGAGCGGGCGAATCCGGCGAAGATCTCAGCTGCGTGTTCCTCGCTGCTGAGCATCGAGTTCGTTGAACAGTGAGCGCAGGAAAGCGGGCAACGGCGCGTGAGAGTAAGAAACACGCCTGCGGCTGGCACGGGTCTCTTGGCCAGCATCCGAGCGATATGCATTCCCAATCCCACTCGTCGTTGACTCTTTGCCATCTGGCGAACAGGCTAAGGGTGATACGAGCAAGCGTTCGTAGCACCCTTACGCACTGACACTTAGCCGGGCCGAGCCCGCTGACCCGACTGGTGCGGCTTGTTTCTAGAAAATCCCGATGCCACCGACAAAGTGTCCCTGCACCTCGTCGCCGACCGCTTCGACGCGGGTCTTGATCGAATTGAGCACTGCCACTTCCGCCGGCGAGAGGCTTTGCATCACTTCACGCTGGGCTTCATTCAGCTGATCCACTGGGTTTCCAGCAGCGCGCAGTTCCGCAAGTGCATCGAACGCCATACCGTCCTCCTTGGGCAATACAACCCTCGTCCGGTTGTCTTGTTTTGATCATCAGTCATTGCCGTCAAGGCAGTCAATTGGTCGCACCAGACATTCGCGGAAATTGTCGTGTCATCTACACGCACGTCCAACCAATCAACAAAACGTCGCGCCCGTCAGCCCGAGAACGTCCCGGAACGCTTTGGGAATGACAACGCTTAGTGGTCTGGTTCGTAAGCTCTTCGGGGTTGTCACGCGGCCTGTGGCAGAGCGGGCCCCGCGCTGCTGCTCGGCCGGGCCGCCCACGACAGCTAGGGACCCGCGCTGCGGCCGCCCCTCAAGCCTGGCTGCAGCTAGGGGCCCGCGACGTCGCTCTGACGACAGCACGGGGCCCACGCTGCGGGCAGGCAGGGCGGCGCGATGCCGCTTTGATGATCTCGTCGGCCAATACGAGAACCAGATCCTGCCCACCAGCCTGCCTGCGGTGATCCCGCGACAAGCCCTCGACTGCGCCTGCGACCTTTACCTCGGCCACTGACAAAGGTCAACCCCGCAGAACTTACGCGCGGACCACTTAGTCGACTTCCAGGGTGACGTCGATGTTGCCGCGGGTGGCGTTCGAGTACGGGCAGACCTCGTGCGCGGCCTCGGCCAGCGACCGGACCGTGTCGCGGTCGACCCCGGGGATCGAGATCTTCAGCACGACGGCCAGACCGTAGCCGCCGCCGGGGATCGTGCCGAGGCTGACGTCGGCCTCGACCAGCGAGCCGCTGGTGTCAACGCCAGCCCGGCGGCCCACCACCGCGAGCGCGCTCTGGAAGCACCCGGCGTACCCGGCGGCGAACAGCTGTTCCGGGTTCGTCCCGCCCCCCGGCCCGCCCATCTCCTTAGGCGGCCGCAGGTCCACGTCCAAGACGCCGTCGCTGGAGACGGCATGCCCGGACCGGCCGCCGTGGGCGGTGGCCCGCGCCGTGTACAGACTCTTGATCAGTGTGGTGGTCACTAACGTCCTCCTGCCTCGCCACTCGCCGGCCGCCAGAGCCGAGCCGACGACTGGGCCAACCGCAGCGCCCAACGCCGGCATTCCCCAAGGCTTGGCCCGGTGGTTTACTCCGAGGATGGCGCGATCTCGGGTGATCGACGACGAGCGGCTGCGCGCCGCGGCCCAGGAACTGCTGTGTAAGATCGGCCCGGCGTCGGGGCCAGACAGGAGCGAGGTTCGATGCGAAGCGGCTTGATCGGCCACCCGGACAAGGTGTTGTTCCCTGGATCAGGCGAGACCAAAGGTGATCTTGCTGACCACTATCTGCGCGTCGGCGAGCCGCTGATGCGCACGATGGGCGGGCGGCCGGTGCTGCTGCAGCGGTTCCCCGAAGGCGCGGGCGGGCCTTCCTTCTTCCAGAAGCGGGTGCCGAAGAACGCTCCCGACTGGCTGTCGACCACGACGGTGTCCACTCCGAACGGCACGACCTCGCAGGCGCTGGTCGCGGCCGACCTGGATCACGTGCTCTGGGCGGTCAACCTTGGCTGCCTGGGCTTCCACGTCTGGCCCTACCAGGCCGATGACCCCGACTTCATCAACGAGTTGCGGATCGATCTCGACCCGACGCCGGGGGTGGAGTTCGGCCAGATCCGGCAGGCCGCGCGCGAGCTAGAGTCGCTGTTCGCCGAGGTCGGCATCGTCGGCTACCCGAAGACCACAGGCAACCGCGGCATCCACGTCTACGTCCGCTTGCTCAGGCAGTGGGACTCCTACCAGGTCAGATCCGCCGCTGTGGCGGCCGCGCGCGAGCTTGAGCGGCGCCGGCCCGACCTGATCACCGCGGCCTGGTGGAAGGAAGAGCGCGGCACCCGGGTGTTCATCGACTACAACCAGAACGCGCCGCACAAGACGGTCTTCGGCGCCTGGTCCGTGCGGGCCCGGCCCGATGCCCAGGTCTCGACCCCGCTCGCCTGGGCCGAGCTAGAGGACATCCACCCCGACCAGTTCACGATCGCCTCCCTGCCAGCCAGGCTCGAGTCCGTCGGCGATCCTTGGCTCGGCATGAACGACAACCCCCAGTCGATCGATCCCTTGCTCGAAATGAACGCTCGCGACCGCGCGAATGGCCTGCTCGACGCCCCGTGGCCCCCGGTCTACCCGAAGATGCCCGACGAGCCCCCCGAGTAGCCCCAAGCCGAGCCAAGAAACCCGAGTAACTCAAGCCCGCCCGGCCAGCGTCGCCCTCGCGAGGTGAGGTCGCCGCCCGCAGCCGCCGGCAGCGTGGGCCCCGTGCTGCTGCCAGAGCGACAGCAAGGGGCCCACGCTGCGGCGGGGTTGGTGGGGTTATTCGGCGTGGAGGGCGGCGCTGGTGCGGATGGCGGCGGCCCAGCTTGCCGGCAGGAGGGCGCTTGCCACAGCGATGGCGATGCCGGTGAGGCCGAGGAGCACCAGCTCGCCAGCATGGTAGACGTTCAGAAAGCTGGCGGGCAGGCCCAGGTCGACGGACCTGGCCATCGCCGGGAGCACGTAGCCGTGCAGGACGATGCCGAGCGGCACAGCGATCACGCTCGCCACTAGGCCGGTGCCGGCCACCCAGCAGACCACCATGGCGATCGTCTGCCGCGGGGTCATGCCGACCGCTTTGAACACGCCAAGGTCACGGCTTCGTTCCGTGGTGTGCAGCACGACCGTGTTGAGGACGCCGAGTCCGGCCACGATGATCAGCAGCAAGGTCAGCGTGCCGATCAGGCTGATCATCAGGTCGATTACGTCCGATGACCTGTTATTGACAGCCACGAAGTAGTTCTGGCCGAGCTTGGCCTGCAGCGATTGCGCGTAGGCGTCGGCCGACACGCCTGGCTTGAGACCGATGTCGAACTGTTGCGGGCCGGTGGTGTTGCTCGGTGGGGGGCCGGCACCGCCCAGGCGCCGGCGATGGTCTGCCAGTCGGTGATCATGAACAGGCCGGTGTTGCGAGTGGAGAACACCTCGCCGACGATCCGCACGTGGATCGGCTTGCCGCTGGCGACGATCGTGATCTGATCCCCGACTGACTTGCCGGTCACGGTGAGGAAGTGCCGGGCGACGACCACCTGGCCGGGGCCGGTGTACCAGTGCCCGCTGTTCATCGGGTAGCCGGTCCAGCTCGCGTTGCTATGAAACGCGGTCAGGTCGACCTCTTGCGCTAGACCGGCGACCGTTATGGCGAGATTGGTTTCCTCGGTGTAGTGCAGCGTTCCCGGCTGGGTGCGCAGCGCGTCCTCGATGGTTCGCTGAACGACCGCCGTCGATGGCTGCTTGCCAGGGTTGCCCGAACCGCCGCCAGCCGGGCCCGGGCTCCCCGGCTTGATCTTGACATGCGGGCCGATGGTCCCGCCAAAGCCGGACCCCACCTGGACCGGTACCGCATCGGACCGCCTGAGGCCGCCCACCACGAGGTTCAGCGATGAGCTCAGGCCGACGGCGAACGTCACAACGGTCGCCCCGAGCAAGATCGCGGTCAGCGTCATCATGGTGCGGGCCGGGCGCGCGAACGGGGCGGCCAGCCCGATCGTAACCGGGCGCGGCAGCGCCAGCCGGCCGAACAGGCGGTGGGCGGCGTAGCCTCGGCCGGTCGCCGGGGCGCGGCCGGTGGCGATCGCCTGGACCGCGCTCAGCCTGCCCGCCCGCAGCGCGGGCAGCACCGCCGCGATCCCCACCAGCAGGCACATCGCGACCGGCACGGTCACGTCGACCCAGGTCGGCACAGCCAGCGCGCCGACCCCGTACACAGTGGCCGCCTTGCTGAGCACGGGCTGGGCGAGCAGGTCGCCGAGCACCACGCCGCCGATGCAGCCGATCATCGCCGGCACCGCGGCTTGGCTGGTGTAGGCGGACACGATCTGGCCGGGCGTGAAGCCGATGCTCTTGAGCACCCCTATCCGGCGGTATCCGGCCACGACCGCGCCGCCGACCACGTTCGCCACGATCAGCACCGACATCACCAGGCCGATGACTCCGAACGCGATGAGGAACGGCACGAACGCCTTGATGTTGCCGGTCTCGGCGATGTCGGCGGCCAGCCACGACTGCGTGCCGGCGACCGCCCCAGACGGCAGCGCCGCCGTCACGGCGTGGACGTCGGCCGCGATCGCCGCCGCGTCGCTGGCGTGGGAGAACCGGTACAGCATCTGCGTGCTGGCCGGCGCCTGATCCGAGGCGAGCTTGGCGATCTCGCCTGGCGTGACCCACCCGCCGGCTGAACCGGTGACCGAGACGGCGGTCCCGACCAGCGTCAGCGTCTGGTTACCTTTCTGGGGGCCAGACCCGCTGGAGATCGTGATCTTGGTGCCGAGCGGGAACGGCGGCAATTGGCCGGTCAGTTCGGTATCAAGCACGACCTGGCCCAGGCCATTTGCCCAATGACCCGACTGGAGCACCACGTCGTCGACTGGCCCTCCCGGCGAGGAGCGCCCGGCCAGCGTGAGCGCGGGCATCGGGATCGAACCTTCGCTAGTGCTAGTGTTCCCGCTCACCGCGACCGTGGCGAACGGTCCTGCCGCCGCGGTGACGCCTGGCAGCCGGCGGGTCTCGGCAAGCTGCGACGACGCCGTCTTGGCCGGGTCGAAGGTCACGACCAGGTCGGCGCCGTGCTGTGCGGTAAACGCCTTGTCGAACGGCGCGTTGGAATCGACGAGCAGGGCGAGCGCCAGTACCGACGCCGCGGTGGATACGAGCAGCACCAGGCCGATCGCGATCGTCTGCACCCGCTTGCGAGTCAGGCCGCCCCGGATCGCGCGACCTACCGCCCCCGGCATCATCGCAGCACCTGCGCGGCCGAGTCGGTGGCGATCCGGCCGTCGGAGAGCTGGATGATGCGGTCGGCGTAGCTGGCGGCGAGTTCCGGGTTGTGCGTCACCAGGATCAGCGTGAGCCCGGACCGGTTCAGGTCGAGCAGCAGCTCGCCGATCTCTTCGCCGGTGGCCGTGTCGAGCGCACCGGTGGGTTCGTCGGCGAGCAGCAGAGCAGGCCGGTTCACCAGTGCCCGCGCGATCGCGACGCGCTGCCGCTCGCCGCCGGACAGCCGCGCCGGGTAAGTGTTCTTGTACTGGCTGATCCGCAGCGTGGCGAGCAACTCATCGACCCGGGCCTTGGCGGCCGACCTGGATAGGCCAGCGAGCTGGGCGGGCAGCAGCACGTTGTCGGCGACAGTCAGGTCGTCGAGCAGGTTGAAGAACTGGAAGATCATGCCGACCTGGTCGCGCCGGAAGCGGGCCGTACCGGTCTCGCTCATCGAGTCGATCCGCCGCCCTCCCACCGTCACGGTGCCGCTGGTCGGCCGGTCAAGACCGGCGATCAGATTGAGCAGCGTCGACTTCCCGCTGCCAGAAGATCCCATGATCGCGGCAGCCTCTCCGGCGACAATCCGGAGGCTCACGCCGTCCAGCGCCGACTGGCCGCTGCCGTTGTAGCGTTTTGTCAGGTTTTCGATGTGCACTAGAGCATCCATGGGCGGCAAAGCTAGCCGGGTCGCCACCCGGCTGGCATCGGCCGCTGGATGCAAACCGAGTACCGCCGTTGGCGCACTCTTGGGCTCGGTCATCCTTGCGATGTATCCAGCTAGATCACACGGGGGACGCCGTCGTGCCCGGCAGCGGTGACAATGGCTTTATGACCGAGGTCACCACTGGGACGGTGCGCGGCCGCCTCCGCGCCGCACTGGCCTTCGCCACGGTTGCCGAACCCCGCGCTCCGGTCAGCCGGCGGGCCGTCAGGAACGATGTCATCTTCGGCGCGGTGCTGCTGATCGCCTCGCTCTGGGCGGTGCGGTTCGACTTTCGGGGAGACGTCGCGGCGGTCCTGACCTGCGTACCGGTCGCCGCGCGCAGGCTGTTCCCGCTCGGCGCCTTTCTCGCGCAACTCGCTGTCGTGCTCGCCACCAAGAACTACGCGACCTACTTCACGTTCATCGCGCTGGTCACGAGCGCGTACTCAGCCGTGCTGCACAGCAAGTACCGCAGCGCCGCGCTGATCAGCATGGCGCCGGCCGGCCTGCTGGTGGCGGCGGCGTTCTGGAGTTCCTCCTCGCATGTGCGCTCCATCGTCATCGGCCCGACGTCGGCCATCGGGCAGGTCGTAAAAATAGGCGGCCGTAGGGCCCTGGTGCCGGTGACGGCCATCCCGGCCTTTCCCGGTCGGCTAGCCGGTCTGACCTTCGAGCCAAGCTCGCCGTGGCGGCTGACCGGAATCCTGGTCCTGGTGTCGTTCGCCTCGATCGCGGCCGTGGGCGCCGCTGTCTACACCGCCGACCGGATGCGCCGCCTGAAGGCCGAGCACGAGGCCGCCACCGTCCGGGCGGTCGAGGTTGAGCGCGCCCGGATCGCGAGCGAACTGCACGATGTCGTGACCCACAACGTCAGCGTGATGATCGTCCAGGCGGGCGCGGCCAGGCAGGTGCTCGCCAGCAGCCCGGCGAACGCCAGGGAGGCGCTGCTAGCCGTCGAATCGAGCGGTCGGCTGGCGATGACCGAGCTTCGGCATCTGCTCGGCCTGCTCAGCCCGTTGCCGGAGCGCACATCCTGCGCTGGGCCGGGCGTGGCCAGCGGGCAGGCCGGCGATCTGCGGCCCCAACCTGGCCTCGGCCAGATCGAGGCGCTGATCGGCCGGGTAAGGGCAGCCGGCGTGCCGGTCGAGCTTGACCTGGGGTCGGTGCCAGAAGACCTGCCCAGAGGAATCGACCTGACCGCGTACCGGATCATCCAGGAAGCCCTGACCAACGTGATCAAGCACGCGGGCAAGCCTCGCACCAGCGTTCGGCTCGACTACCGCGACGGCGACCTGATCATTGAAGTCGCGGACGCCGGTCGACCGATACCAGCGGTTGGCCCGAGTGTCCAGGCCGGCGGGCGGGGCCTGCTTGGCCTGCGTGAACGCGTCGCCTTGTACGGTGGCGAACTGACCGCTGGCGCCGTCCCCGGCGGCGGCTGGCTGGTCCGGGCGCGCATCCCGGCCGACCCGATCGCGGCGTCGCTGGCTCCGGCCAGCTCGCCGGCTGCGGCACCGAGGTGACCGGGCTACCCCAGACCCAGCCGTACCCGGGCGAACCGCAGCCGTGTGTGGTCATCGCCGACGACCAGGCTCTGGTTCGCGGTGGATTCCGGATGATCCTCGGTGCTGCCGGCATCCCCGTGCTCGCCGAGGCCGCCGACGGCGAACAAGCCGTCGCGGCCGTGCTCAAGCACAGGCCGGACGTCGTGCTGATGGACATCAGGATGCCGGAAATGGATGGCCTCGAAGCCACCCGCCGGATAACCGCCGCCCCGGCCGCCAGCGGCTGCCGGATCATCATCCTCACCACGTTCGACCTCGATCAGTACGTCTACGCCGCGCTGTCTGCCGGCGCCAGCGGCTTCCTGCTCAAGGACGTCTCGCCGGAGCAACTCGTCGCCGCTGTCCGACTGGTGCGCACCGGCGACGCGCTGCTCGCGCCCTCGATCACCAGGCGGCTGGTCGAGCGGTTCGCGCCCCGCGACACCGGCAGCCTCCCCGTGCACGGCGACCTGTCCGAGCTGACCCCGCGTGAGCTAGAGGTGCTCGGCCTGCTCGCCCGCGGCCTGAGCAACGCCGAACTGGCGGCCCACCTGACGCTCAGCGAGGCGACCGTCAAGACCCACGTGGCCAGGATCTTGGCCAAGCTGCGCCTGCGGGACCGGGTCCAGGCGGTTGTACTGGCCTACGAGACCGGCTTGGCGAGCCCGTCGTCAGGCAGTCGCTGAGCCGCTCGCGCTGCCCACGACTCTTGACGCTCGCGGCCGCCAGGACTAGCCTCCTCAATCAAATAGGAAACTTTCCTATTTGATTCTACCCAGGCCGTCAGGCCGTCACCAAGAGGATCCGCGTATGAGACGACACCTGTTGATCCTGACCGCATTAACTGCCGCTACTGCCACTGTCGCCACGCTCGGACTCGCTCAGGTGAGCGCTCAGGCGAGCTTGAGCGCCAGCCACCGGCACTTCGGCGGCGGCTTGCCCCGGCATGTCTTCGCTCCCTACTTCGAGACCTACGACACGACGGACGGCAGCCTGGCCGACCTCTCCCAGCAGTCCGGCGACAAGTTCCTGTCGTTGGCGTTCCTGCAGACCGCGCAAGCGGGCTCGTGCACCGCTTTCTGGGACGGAAACACCAGTCAACCGATCGCGGAGTCGAGTTTCGGCAGTGACATCGCCACGGTTCAGGCCCACGGCGGCAACGTGATCCCGTCATTCGGCGGCTTCACCGCCGACACCACCGGCACCGAGATCGCCGATAGCTGCGCGAGCGTTTCCGGCATCGCCCAGGTCTTCGAGAGCCTGATCACCACCTACCACGTGCCGCGCATCGACCTGGACGTGGAAGGCGACTCGATTAACAACACGGCCGGGATCAACCGTCGCAATGAGGCGATCGCCCAGACCGAGCAATGGGCGGCGGCGCATCACTTCCGCATTCAGTTCTCCTACACGCTGCCGACCTTCCCGACCGGGCTGACGGCCGCCGGACTAGCGATACTGCAGAACGCGATCGCCGACGGCGCCAAGGTCAGCGTGGTCAACCTGCTGACGTTCGACTATTTCTTCGGCACCGCCCAGGACATGGTGGCCGACACCGAAACCGCGGCCGCTGGCCTGGTCGGCCAGTTGCAAACGCTCTATCCGCAAGATTCTGTGCGCCAGCTATGGCATATGGTCGGCGTTACCGAGATGCCTGGAATCGACGATTTCGGCACCGACGAAACCTTCTCGGCGGCCAACGCGGTGACGATCCTGAACTGGGCGCGGCAGATGGGTATCGGCACGCTGTCGTTCTGGGCAGTGCAGCGGGACAACGGAAACTGCCCGGGCACCAAGGGCGCCGGCAACTGCTCCGGACTGACGCAGCCGACCTGGTTCTTCAGCCACACGTTCGAGCCGTTCACCCGCCAGGGGTTTGGCCACTAAACCGAAGGAGTGCTAGCCAGGCCCGATTGAAGCCGAAGCCCGCTCGTCCGGCCGTCTGGCTGCCGATGATCGCCGCGCCAGGCGGCCGGACCACCACCCACCGCCGCCGCTCGCGCCGGAACGGTCAGGCGCGCTTTTCTTCGTCAGAAATGGCGTCTATAAGCTTGCCAAGGCGATCCACGAGCCGCCCTTGCTTGTCGTGGCTCCACGGGTGGTCATCACCATACTGGTAGCCGTCGGCAGGCGTAATGGATAGGGCACCAGGATCGGGTTGCGACCGCTCCGCCATGGTTGCCTCCTTCGAGTGCCAGTATGAACCAATTTTACCATATTGTTATTCCCGATGCTGCCGCAGCGCAACAGGAAGCAGCCAGGAAAGACTAAAAAGCCCGGTGGCTGCCCAGGCCACGACCATCAGCCAGGTCCATAGGTGGACCGGGGCGGCATGCCGGGGGTTGTGCAGCACGAGGTTCCCCACGCCGATCAGGACCACGGCCGCCTGGATGAGTATCAGCAGCCTGGCCAGCAGCAAGAGCCTGGATGCGAGCGGATGCTCACCCGGGCGGAGCAGCATGGTCGCGAAGACGCCGAGCAGGGCGAGCAGCAGCGTGGCGGCGGTTCCGGCTTCCCCGGCGGCCGACTTGGAGTACACCACCAGCAAGCTGAACCGGCCGAATCCGATCACCGCGCTGATGACCAGAGCGACGAGCAACGAGGCGGTCAGCCACCCGGGCCGGCTGACCCGTATGAAGATCGCGGCCCGGTACCTGACCATCGCCGCGCCGGGCGGGTTGATGTGCACGTGCGGGGCGTAGCCGGATACCGAGTAGGCCGCCGTCGAGTGCCAGAACACGAGCGCGCGCCACCACGCCGCCGTGATCAGTGGCCGGGCGCTGGCGGGCCGACGCCGGGACCGGCGCGGCGGGTTGGCCATGCCCGCGGGAATGATGACCGGGTCGGCGGCGATGCCGACTATGTCTACTCCGGGCGGCGCGGCCACCTCGAGGTGATGGCTGCCGCCCCGGCCTCCGATCAGCACGTCGACCTGCCAGGCCCGCCAGCCCAGGCTCTGCCACAGGCGATGGAACCGGCCTCTGGCCCGAGCGAACCGTATCTCGCTCTCGTAGCAGAGCTTGATGATCCGGCGTGAGCCCGGCGGGGTGTTCGCACCCACATGAACGATGTAGTTCTGGGCCAGTTCCTCCACCCGGCTGCGAAAAATTGCGCTGGCCATCAACCGGTACACCAACGGCTTGAGTTCCGGGGCGACAGCCATGAAGTCCGTCTCAGCCGAGCGCCGAGCCCGAAGCGATACGGCCAGCGCGCGCCTGGCCTTTCGACGCTGCCGGTGCGACCGGAGCCTAGTAATAACCTGCCAGCCGGGCACAACGGAGTACGCGGCCTGGCGCTCGGCCAGCTTCCGGGTCGCGCGGACCTGGCGGTGCCTGGCGTCGATCAGCGTCGCGGCTACCAGCAGGGCCGGTGGTTTGGCCGCGAGTTGAGGCTGCCGGTCAGCCACCACCCGCCAGATGTCCTGCACCAGCGCCGTGGGAATGTCCCGCGCGGGCCGGTGCAGGTCAGCGGCTGCCCAGTACACCAGCGCGGGCGCGAGGTAGTCGGTGGTCTGTCGCGAGGTCGGCATCCATAGCGCGGCCGACAGTTCGTCCCGCAGGTCGAACGACACCAGGTCGGTCTTGGCCATGCTCGTGATCGGAACCAGGTGGAACGTCTGGTTCCCGAACTCGACGGCGGGCGCGTCGGCGGGCACCTCGAAGTCGACGCTGACCCGCCACCGGACCGCCCGGGTGTCGAGAAACTCAAGCTGCTGCACCCGGCGGTTGACCCAGCCGGGCTGGGTCTTCGGATCAGAGGCCCTGGCCTGGATCTGAAGCAGCGCAAGGCCGGTCCGCACCACCTGCGGATCGAACAGGTCCACGTCCGTCTCGGGCGCCCGATCCTGCGCCGTCCCCTCCGCCCGCGTATTTGCCACCAGCGAAATCTACTAGCTGGCCAGGTACAGCAAGGGCCCCACGCTGCGCCCGCTCCGCCGGCCCGCCGACAGCTAGGGCCCCACGAGGTCGCCATAGCGACAGCAAGGGGCCCACGCTGCGGGCTGGGCGGGGTGAATCAGTGGGCGTGGCCTGACATCTCCTGGGCGAGGCGGACGATGCGGGCGATCTGCGCGGCGTGCTGGTGGAAGAACCGCGCTCGGCGAGCGATCTGGATTCTCTCCACCACCTTGACGACGGGCGGCGCGCAGGCGAGGAACACCCGGGCCTCGCGGCGCTCATTGGCAGCGGTCTGCGCTGCGCTGGTGGCGGCCTGGTTGGTGGTATCAGCCCAGGCGAAGTAGCCATTGAAGAGCGGGTTGCTGGCGGAATTGTTGGTCTGCGTGGCGAGGCTGGCCGGGACCCCGTGCCTTTCCAGGCAGCGGGCGAAGGGCGGCTGGGTCGCGCTCACCGCCGGCGTGTGCTCGATGGCGCTGATGATGTTGAGCCAGGTGCCCTGCAGCGCGCTGGCGGCCTTGTCGACGCGGGTGACCGGCTGGGCGTAGCGGGCGGTGCATCGAGCCTGGGCGCGGTCGATCGCCTTCTGCCGGGCCGCGGTGGGGTGCCGGAGCACGAGATACTGCTTGGTGAAATAGTGATTGCCCGGATGGGCGGCGAGCTGAGGCAGGTCAGGGAACTGGCTATCGTTTGCGAAAGCTAGCTGGTACTGCTGCTGCGACCCGGTGAAAGCGGGCTGCGGGAAACCCGCTTGGGCCAGACAGGGGTCGATGTCTCGCGCGGTGATCTTGGCCTGGGTAAAGGCGAAGGCCAAACCCTGCGTGTAGTTGGCGCCGCTGTCCGGGAAATACCAGTCGAGCGCCTCGGTGGCCAGCAGCCGGTCGGAGGCGCTCGGTCGTTTGGTCGGAGCGGCAGGCGGGCGGACGTGCTTGGAGGTGCCTGGCGACCCGTGGCCGACCACGATCAGCACCGAGATCAGCGCCGCGACGCTAGCCGCGGCGGCCAGCGGGATCAGGATCCGCCGAAAGCTAGTGCCTCGTCCGGCGCCTGACCACTGCATCGTGTGCTGTCCGGCCGAGTCGCGGCTCGATGACCGGCGTCCGCGCCGGGACAGCCGCAGTGGCGGGATGTCGGCGTCAGTCACCTGCGCCGCGGTTCTGGTCGCGTCGCGGTAGATCCGCTCTTCCAAGTTGTTCACGGGGTTTCCCCTAGCATCCGGCCGAGCGCGGCCAGCGCCCGGTGCGTCGTTGATCTGACGGTGCTCGCGCCGATGCCCATGATCTGCGCGATCTCGGTTTCGGACTCCAGCAGGTAGAACCTGAGAATCAGGACCTCGCGCTGCCGGGCGGGCAGGCGCCGGATAGCGCCGAGCACCGACTGCTGCTCCTCGCCGTCGAGTACGGCCGACTCGGCGGACGCCACGTCCGGTTCGTGCAGCGCTCGCCTGGACCGGGTCCGGCGCCACCTGAGCACCGACTTGCAGCCGTTGAGCACCGACCTGCGCAGGTACGGCAGCGCCACCGCCGGGTCAGACAACTTGGCCCAGTTCCGGTACAAGCCGAAGAACGCGTCCTGGACGACATCCTCGGCGCTGGCCTTATCGCCGAGCATGACGTGCGCGAGCATCGTCAGCGCGAGCGCGTGTTTTTCGTAAAGGTCAGAAACTTCGCTTTCCGCCCGCGAGATGCGGGAGGCTGTGGGCTGGCCAACCGGCACGGGCTCGCCGTGAGGCGATGACGCCCCGTGCCGTGGAAGACTCGCCGAATCGCTTCTCATGCCCTGAAGACTCGCCAGATAGCTGTTTGCTGCTCGGGGCTCCCAGGCTAGACGTTGCGGTAACTTCGCCATATGGCAGCTCAAGTGCCCGTCATCGCGGTGGCGAGCGGCAAGGGTGGCGTCGGCAAGACAACGATGGCCGTCAATGTCGAGCTGACCAGTCACTCGCAGGCCAGCGATTCCATCTGCCCGACGACGCGGTTGAGCTCGTCGGACAGGCCGGCCGGGACTCGTCCGGCATAGCTCGCGGCCAGTGAGGTGTAGTACCACAGATGGGCCGCCGGGTCCTTCTGGCTGAACCGCTGCCACGTCGCCGAACCACTGGCCCGCAGGTCGGCGACGATCGTCCGGGCGTTGTGCAGCTTGTCGCAGGCCGAGACGAGCAACGCGGCCGGGTCGTGCTCCGCGGCGACGCGCGCGATGTAGGCGGCCTTGCGCTCACGCCAGGGCGGCTTCGGCTGGCCGGGCACGGCGATGGCGTCGGAACAGGCGAGCACGATGCCGGCCACCCGATCACCAAACTGGTCCCGGATCATCGCCTCGACAGCAGCACCGTCGTCGGCGTCCTCGACCGAGTCGTGCAGCAGCCCGGCGATGGCGGTGTCCTCGTCACCGCCGTTCTCGAGCACCAAGGCGGCCACTGACATCAGGTGCGCCAGGTAAGGTACGGTCGTTCCTTTCCTCACCTGCCGGGCATGGACCTGGCTCGCCAGCGCGAACGCCTGCTGGAACCGGCCGGTGAGCAAAGGCGTGTTCACTGTGCTGGCCCGGGGGGACGACCCCCCGGAACCCCCCGCGATGGACTCCGGCATGACGGCAGCGTACGCGAAGGTTCTGTGCCAAAGTTCTGCGGTGGTTATCAGCTGGTCCGACGCCCGCGACCTCGACTCGATCGCGGTCAGCGACCGGTTTCGGCTCTTCAACTTCACCCGGCGCGAGGACTACATCGCCTATCTGTGGGTGCTGCGGGCGATGGACCGGCTTCGTGGCCTGCACGTCGCCCAGTCGCACACCGACGACGTGGCTGCCGTCCTAGCCGAACTCGCCGCTACCCACGATGCTGTCCCGCAGGAGACCGCCAACCTCAGGGCCCGTCTCGACAGCCTCGTCGACGACGGGGTGCTGCACCGCCTTGAGGACGCCTCCAGGGCGGGCAGCCTCGCCCGGTACCGGAACCGGCAGTCGGTGTACCAGTTCAGCGAGCTTGGGCACCGGGCGTACACAGCGGTCGAGGGCGTGCTTGCCGCCCGGGTGCAGGACGCGAACCTGTCCAGGCTGGTGTTCTCCGACATCCTGCGCGACCTGCAGGACCTGGCCCGGGCCAACCGCGACGGCGACGGCGACGAGATCGTGCGGCGGCTAACCAGCCTAGACCGGGTGATGGAGGACATGGCCCGCCGGTCGGCTCAGTTCCACCTGACGCTCGGCGACATCACCCGGTCGACGGACACCTCGCCCGAGGTCTTCCTGCGGCACAAGAACGCGCTGATGGCGCACATGAGCGACTTCATGGCCGAGCTTGACCGCTACCTGCCGCGCCTGTCGCTGGCGGTCGAGCAAGTCGAGTCGACGGGCGTGGCGGCGCTGCTCGACCGGCTCGCCGACGCGGACGAACGCCCGCTGATGAGCCGTGACGATGTCCGCCAGGACTGGGAGCGGCGCTGGCTGGCGGTCCGGGCCTGGTTCGTGGCCGACCCCGCGCACCGCTCGCGAGCCGCCGACCTGGCCGCCTCGACCAGGGCCGGGGTGTCCACCGTGATCGCGCTGCTGCGCCAGATCACCGAGTCGCAGCGGGGCGGGGTGAACCGGGCGACTCAGTTGCGGCACCTGGCCGGCTGGGTGACCGACGTGGCCGACGACGACGCCGCGCACGCGCTGATGTCGGCCGCGTTCAACCTGCGGCTATCGCGGCACCTCGGCGGCGTGCACGACGACATCGACCTGATCTCGCCCCGGCTGTCCTGGCAGGACGCGCCGGGAGTGGAGGTCGCCGTGCCGTTGTTCCGCCGGGGCAAGGCGCCCACCCCCGGCGTCCCGCAGCGGATCCACGCCCAAGCGGGCCTGCGAGCCGAACTACGCCGTCGCCAGGCCGAGAAGCGCGCCGCCGAACGCACGGCCGGCCAGCAGCTGCTCGCCGCGAACCTGGCCGACCTCGTGCTCGACGACGCGCAGACCGCGGTCCTGCTCAGACTGCTGACCAGGGCGCTCGAAGCCAGGTCGGTGGTGGCCGGCCGGATCACCGGCGGGTCGGGCGGCAACGACGTGCTCGTCCTCAGGCTGGTCCCCGCCGCCCACGGCAGCGCTGTCCGCACCGCGAACGGCGTGCTGCACCTGCCTGGTCTTCGGCTTGAGATCTCGCCAGGTCGACCGCTAGCAGGAGTTCGCAATGGCTGAGCCGCAAGCCGGCCGGGGAGTGGCGCCGAGCGACCTCGGCTCCTACCAGCACGCCGTGCGGCTGGTGCTGACCAACGACATCATCACCGAGGAACGTCCTCGGGTCGGCGCCCTGGCGGCGGTGCTGCGCTGGGCCGACCTGATCGCGCGCGACTTCACCGAACTGCTCGGGTACAGCCTGGTCGCCACCGCCCGCCAGGTCCGCCTGGTCAGAAGGCTCGACACGGTCGACCCGACGCAGCGCTCGATCTTCGTTGCCAGGAGCGGCCGCCCGTTCGACCGGCGCCGGCTCGCCTACCTCTGCCTGGTGCTCGCCGTCTTCCAGCGGTCCAGGATCGAGATCAGCCTCGCCGACCTGGTCCGCGCGCTCGCCCCCACCGCGAATGCGATCAGTGGCCTGCGCTTCGACGCCACGATCACCGAGCACAAGCGCGCGGTCGTGGACGTGCTCGACTGGCTGACCGATCACGGCGCACTGCGGCTGTCGGACGGTTCGGCGGAAACCTGGGAACGCGACACCGAGCGCGGCGATGCCCTCTACGACATCGACCACGACATCGCCGCCGCGCTGTTCCGGCCGGCCCGCCCGATCCAGCAGCTCTCCGGGGCGGCCGGCCTGCTCGACATCGCCGACGTCAGCACCAAGCGGTCCGCCCAGCGGGAGTCCGCCGCCCGCCGCGCCCGCCGCCTGCTGCTTGAGCATCCCGTGCTCTACTACGCGACGATGGACGCCGACACCGCCGCCGCGTTGCGGAGCAGTGACCTCGCCGACAACCTCGTCCGGCTGACCGGCCTCGTGGTGGAACGCCGGGCCGAGGGCGTCATGCTCGTCGACCCCACCGGCCGCTTCACCGACCGGCCCTTCCCCGGCCGCGGCGGTGCGATCAACCGGGCGGCCGGACTGCTGCTCGCCAAGGTCGCCGACCTGCTCGACGACCCGGACACGGGCCCGACCGTGACCAGAATGGCGGTGCCGTCAGCGCTTGATGATCTCAACGACATTATTGAAAGAATTGACGCGGGTTTGAACGCCGTTCCTAGAGGCTTGCCCGCCGAGGTCTACTCGCCGTACCCCGGGGACGCCGAGCCGCTCGACGCGCCGTTCATCGAGCGCGGCCGGCTGGAAACGATGCTCACCGAGCTGTACTCCGAGTTCGGGGCGGCCTCGTTCACCGCGCAGTGGCAATACGATCAGGCTGGGTTGCTCGACGCCGCGACGCGGCTGCTCGATGACCTGCGACTGATCCGGCGGCACCCGGGCGGAGCGGTGATCCTGCCCGCGGCCGCGCGCTATCGCAACATCACCGCGGCGCTGCCCGAGGGTGCGCGGCATGATGGCCAGAGCGCATTCACATTGGAATTCGGAGTGGAAGGAACCGCGTGAGGTTCAAGCCAACCCGCGCCGGGATCATTAACCTCTGGGACTACTTCGACGAGGAATTCGTGTTCGCCGACGGGCGGCTCGCGCTGCGCGGCCACAATGGCTCGGGCAAGACCAAGGCGCTCGAAGTGCTGTTCCCCTTCGTACTCGACGGCAGCCTCGACGCCCGCCGTCTCGACCCGTTCAGCGGCGAGAACCGCACGATGAAGGCGAACCTGCTGTACCGGGGCCAGGACGCCGAGCACGGCTACGTATGGATGGAGTTCGCCCGGCCCGGCGAGACGGTCACGCTCGTGATCGGCTTGACCGTGCAGAAGAACCGGGACCGGCCCCGGCCCGCGTTCTACGTGACCGGCAAGCGGATGGGCATCGACTTCGGCCTGCTGTCCGCGGACTCGCGGCCGCTGACTGCCAAGCAACTGACCGGGCTGCTCGGCCGCGACGCGTACTACGGCGAGCGCAAGGGCGCCTACCAGGACGCGGTCGACGCCCGGCTGTTCGGCCTCGGCCGCGAACGCTACACCCAGCTACTCGACCTGCTGATTGCCTTGCGCCTGCCGCTGCTGGCCAAGGACCTCGACCCGGTAAAGGTGTCCGACACGCTGACGGCCGGCCTCAGCCCGGTCGACGAGGAACTGATCGAGCAGGCCTCCCGCGACTTCGAGAACCTCGCCGCCGTGCAGAAGCAGTACGACGACCTGGCCAGCGCCCACGCCGCGGTCCGGGCCTTTCTCGATCACTATGTCGGCTACCTGCGCGCCCACACCCGCCACCAGCTTGACCAGGTCAGCGCCAGGATCACGACGGCGGCCGGCCACGTCGCGGCGATCACCACGGCGGCCAGGGAGGTCAGCCGCGCCCAGCGGGGCGAGGAGCGCGCCGATGCCGACGCGGCTGCGGCCGGCATCAGCGTCAACACGCTCGACGCGCGACTGTTCGGGCTGCGAAACCTAGACGCGTACAAGGACCACGAGAAGCTGGCGCTGCGTCGCGCCCAGCTTGAGAAGGACCGGCGGACGCTGGCCGAGGAGGAGGCGCGGCTCACCAAGGCCCGGAGCGAGGTCACCGGGCTGACCCGGGAGGCCGACCTCGTCGCCGACAAACTGGCCGAGCTTGGCCGGGCCGCCGACCGGCACGGCCGGGACCTGGTCGAAGCCGCCGACTTCGGCGGACTGACCAAGGACGGCGAACCGGCCGACACCGGGGCCGACCTCGTCACCACCGCGAAGGCGCGGGTGGCCCGCCGCAAGGACGACATTCGCGAGATCCGTGCCGTCCTCACGCTGGTGCGCGACGCCGAGCGGGACCGCGCCGTCGCCGACAACGCGTTCGGCGCCGCGCAAGAGTCGCTGGCCAGCCAGCAGGAGTCCTGCGCGACGGCGGAGCGGACGCTGGTAGCCGCCAGGACGCAGGTCACCGGCCAGGTGCGCGCTTGGGCCGACCGGTGGAGTGGCGATGATCAGGCGGCCGTCGTGGCTGCCGACCAGGTTGACCTGCTGACCGGTGCGGTCACCTCGATCGGCGAGCCGGACGCGGCCACGCTCAGCGAGTTGTTCACGACGCTGACCAAGGATCGCGCTACGGGACTGATCCAGCTTTCCGAGCAGCTTCGCGGCCAGGACGCGGCCCTGGCGGCGGAAGAGTCGGCGGCGGCGGACCAGCGGGCCGAGATCGCGGCCGAGCGCGACGACGCTCCCGGTGAGTCTGACCTGCGCCCGGCCGACCGGACCGGCCGGCCGGGCGCGCCGCTGTGGCAACTCGTCGACTTCGCCGGTCCGCTCAACGACGAGATGGCTGCCGCGCTCGAAGGCGCGCTGTACGGGGCCGGCCTGCTGACCGCGTGGATTCACCCGGACCAGCAGCAGACGGCCGCGGCGCTGGCGGAGGTGCAGGGGGACGGGTATCTCGTTCCGCTGGAGGCGGCGGAGCGGCCCGGTGGCCGGACGCTGGCCGACTTGCTGGTGCCCGAACAGCAGGATCTGGTCGACCCGGCTCGCGTCGCCGGGGTGCTGGCGTCGATCGCGGTTGTCGATGACCTGGAACTCGGGGTTAGCTGCCGAGGGCGAGCCGGCGAGAGCGATCCCGTTCCGCTAATAACGACGCGGGCGCAGTTCAGCTACGGACCGCACGTG
Source organism: uncultured Actinomycetota bacterium (assembly GCA_963769145.1). GTDB lineage: Bacteria > Actinomycetota > Actinomycetes > Streptosporangiales > Streptosporangiaceae > Chersky-822. The sequence continues at coordinate 1,561,267 of CAVYKS010000003.1, read as the reverse complement.
GGCGCCCGGCCTAAGGCCGCACCGGAGTTCATCGGGGCTACGAACCGGGCGAACCGGCGGCTGGCCCGGCTGGCCGAGATCGACCGCCGGCTGGCGTCGCTCGGGCGGCAGCGGGCCGAAGTCGCCGAGCGGTCGCGGCTGGCCAGCGCGGCGCTGGCGGACCTGGACCAAGCGCGCGGTGAACTGCCGAAAACCGCGCCGGTCAGCGAGGCGATCACGCAGGTCGCGCGGGCGGCCGTGCTGCTGACGGCCGCGCGGGAGCGGCTCGCCACCGCGCGGGTGAACCTGGACAAGGCGATCGCCGACCTGGACGCGAGGAACCGGCGGCTGCGGCACGCCGGCGCCGATCGCGAGATGCCGACGAGCGCTGACCTCGTCGACGCGGTCGATCGAGCGGTGGCCGACTTCGAGCGGATCGCCGGGGAGCTGATCCGCGCCCGGGGCGAGGCGGCTCGGCTCGGCGAAGACCTGACGACCCGGCGACAGCGCATCGCCCGGCTCGACGGCGAGAACGACGACGCGGCGCAGATGCTTGCCGAGCGGCAGACCGAGCACGCGGCCGACACCGAGAAGCTCAGCGTGGACGAGCGGGTCAGCGGGGCCGAGTACGAGCAGATCAGGGACGAGATCATCGAGGTCGACCGGGAGTTGCGGGCAGCCAGGGGGCGGCTGCGCGAGGCCGAGATCAAGGTACGCGAGGAGCACGACAACCTGGTGAGGGCCCGGTCCGATCTGGGCCATGGCCGGGACGCGCTGGCCGGGGCGGTCACCGAGCTGACCACGCAGGCGTTCGCGTTCGGGCCGTACGCGCACGGAGACCTGCGGCCGCTGCTCGACGTGCCGGTGGCCGCGCCGTGGCCAGCGCCAGCGCAGTGGCCGTCCGCGCAGGTTGCCGCCGGGGAGTTGGCCGATCGCCTCGGTGCGGCGGGCGGGGCGCCGGTCGAGCCCGCGGCGGCGATCAGGGCGATGCTGCCCGCCGACGCCGTGGCGATCCTGGACGCGTTCACGGTCGCGACCAAGGGCGGCCGGGTCCTGACCGAGGGCGTGCTCAAGGGCACCGTCGACCGGATGTGGAGCGCCTACCGCGAGTTCGAGACCGCGCTCAAGGCCGGTGAGGACGGGTATCAAGCCGACCTGACCGGGGACGCGCCGTTCATCGTGGAGGTCGTTACCAACGAGGGCCGGGTGCCCGCCGCCGCGTTTGCCCGCAAGATCGCCGAGGACGTCGAGCAGCAGGGTGTGCTGCTTGAGGAGCGCGAACGCACGGTGCTCGAAGACTCACTGCTCACCGCGCTGGCGCAGCAGATCCACTCGCGCGTGCTGGCGGCCAAGGACCTGGTCGACGAGATGGACGCCGACACCAGGTCCAAGCCGATGTCCTCAGGCATGGCGATCGGGATCAGGTGGGTGCGGTCGGACAAGCTGACCGACCAGCAGAGCACCGTGTCCAAGCTGCTCGACCGGGACGCCGCGAGCCTCGGCCCCGACGGACTGGCTGAGCTGCGCGGGCTGCTGCGGGCGATGATTCACGACCACCGGGCGAGCAACCCGAGGGACACCTACCGGGAGGTGCTCGGCTCGGTGCTCGACTACCGGTCCTGGCACACGTTCGAGTTGCGGATGATTTCACCTGGCGGCGTGGTCGAGCGGCTGACCAGGAAGAAGCATTCGGAGATGTCCGGCGGGGAGAAGTCGGCGACCATCCACATGCCGCTGTTCGCCGCCGCCAACGCGCTGTATCTGTCCGCGAAGCGGACGTGTCCGCGGCTGGTCGCGCTCGACGAGGCGTTCGCCGGAATCGATGACAAGTTCAAGCCGGAACTGCTCGGCCTGACCGTGGGCTTCGACCTGGACCTGTTCATGACCGGGCATGACCTGTGGGTCACGTTCCCGACGGTCCCGGCGATCGCGCACTACGACCTTGAGCACGACAAGGCCGGTCACACGCTGTCGGCGTTCCTGGCGGTGTGGGACGGGGCTCAGCTCATCGACGCCGGCGCGGGCTACGCCGGCAACGACGACCTCGCCGCCGCGCTGCTCGGCTTCCGGCCGCGCCGGCACGTCCCAGCGGAGGCCGGGAACGTGCTGTCGGTGAACGTGGCGGCCGAGGATGAGGATGAGGGCGACGAGGATCTCGAGTGAGCGGGTCTGGCGCCGGCCAGGTTGTGGTCGCCCGGTATGGCGGGTCTGAGTACGCGCGGCTGCTGACGGCGGCCCGCAGGTCACTGGAGCGGACCGGCGGCAAGCTCGACGGCCGGATCAGCGTCGCCCAGCCTGACGAGGCCGAGCGCAAGGCGATCATCGGGATCACCGGGATCCATCAGCCCGCCGGTACCAAGCGGCTGACCATCGGCCTCGCCGACCTCGACGCCGCGCTGAGCCGGGCCACCGGCCTGGGATTGGCTGAGGTACTCACCGCCATCGGGGGACCGGTGCGCGACCGTCCCGGCGAGGCGGCGGCGCTGGCCGGAGCGTGCGCTGACTTGCTCGGGGTGGCGGAGGCCAGTTCGTTGCACGAGTCGTGTGACTGGTACCGGGCCTGGCTGGCTGAGCTGGTCGGTGATGGGAGCGTGACGAGGTTCGCGCGTCAGGGCGACGGTGGGTCGGTCGGCTGGGCGGTCCGGGCGCTGGAGTATCTGGATCTTCGGCCGGCCTGCAGCGGGCCGATCGAGTTGCCCGCGCTGGCGGCCCGAGTGACCGGCGACACGAAGGCGCTGAATCACGGGACGGCGGCTTCGACGCTGGTCTTGCGGGCCTTGGCGCTGCGCTTCGGCGCGGCTCGCCCGACGTCGGCGGCGGAGCGACGGGATCTGTGGGATCAGGCCGATGTGATCGTCGACGACCTCGCGAGCCGGGTGCTGGTGCTCAACCTGCCAGCGCAGGGCAGCGGTCTAGGCGACTGGCTGACCGACGCCGCGCGGTACGGCACGCCGTTTCAGGTGACGCTGCACCAGCTCGCCGTGCACCCGATCCGGCTCCCGCGCTCGGTGATCTACGTCTGCGAGAACCCGGCCGTGCTGCGCCGGGCCTGCGGAGAACTTGGCGCTGGCTGCCCGCCGCTTGTCTGCACTGAGGGCCAGCCGTCGACGGCGTTCCGCCGCCTGGCCAGAGTCGCTGCCGTCGCCGGGGCCGAACTGCGCTACCACGGCGACTTCGACTGGCCGGGTGTCGCGATCGCCGCAGACGTCATTGCCCGCCACCAGGCGAGGCCGTGGCTGATGAGCGCCAGCGACTACGCCGCCGGCGCTGCGGTGAACGACCTTTACCAGCCCCTGACCGGTGACCCGGTCGCCACGCCCTGGGACCCGGCCCTCGCCGAAGCCATGCGGGCCACGGGCCGGGCCGTGTACGAGGAAACCGTTGCCGACCAGCTACTGGCGAGCCTGCGCGGCTAGAGAACCGGCAAAGGGTGCGGCTCAGCGGCCAGTATCAGCCAGCGTCAGATGGTCTGGTCTTCGATCCAGCGGTTGGGGCGGGGCACTGCTTCTCAACGTTGCCGTCGGCCGCTGCGCACCTGCCTACCCATACTGACCGGCCTTGGCTTTTGCCTCGCAGCCTCGCGGACGCGGCCTTGAAGGTTGTCTGGGCGGCGATATCGAAGGCGGCGGGCTACACATCGACCCGACCCGTGCTGCGATGAGGTGGTGCCAGATCCAAGGCGAAGATGAACAGGGCTTTCTGGTCCTCAACGAACCCGACAGTTCTCGTCCAGCGCACGACGGCACCCGAACAACCACGCCGCGTACGAGCGACACTCCTTGATGAGTCTACGCTCGCTGACTGGGGCGGCAAGGTAGTTGTAGAGAACCATGTAAACGTCCTTACTTGCGACAGCAATACCACAATTCTCGAACCCCATGTGCTAGTCGCCTTGCTAGGCTCTGAGCCAATTGACCGCTTGCATCGATGCCTCACTGGCTCCATGGCGGTCTCAGCGTACGAGCTGGCCGCACTTCCACTTCCTAGTCCCAGCACCTTGAACGTCTGGGCGGATCTTGACGATCAAACTCTCGCCAAAGAGATTGATCGGTTCTACTTTCTACCAACGTGACCAATACTGATCATACGGCAGCCCCATTGCCCAAGCTGCTTGCGCTCCTTGACCCAATGCCATTTAGCCTAAAAGGATCTTGAAGACCCTGTCGTCCCTGCGTTGCTGCTGCGTCCGGTCTGTATCCGCAAGGGCATGGGATGCGGTGCCGCCGACTATTCCCGGCGACGGCGGACCCGGGTCGCCGAGGACTGTCGATTCCTTACTGCATTTGATTCGCGCACGTCGGCTCCGAGTGATAGCGACCCTTCGGCGCCCGCCGGCTGCGGCCTGGGAAATTTTGACGTATCCTTCCGGCCGCAGGACGGTGACTGCCAGGCAGGGCGGGGGCACCCCTGGCACGGCACCGAGCTAGCCACCGGCCCGCTATTCACGCCGCGCATCAATGCGGCATTGGAGCGAGTGTTGTTGCCCGATCTGCAAGGCACACCGCTTTCTGGTGATCCTCCGTTTGTTCTTGCGTTCTGTGTCCCCGACCCATTCGCTGGTGTCCTCGCTACTGCGCCCACTCACCGAACGTCCAGCCGTGAGATGGTTCTTCCATGAGTCGGAAGCCTGCTAGTTCGCTATGGCGGAACCGGGATTTCATGCTGCTCTGGAGCGGCCAGACAGTGAGCGAGACCGGTTCTGCTATTACCCTGGTCGCACTGCCGCTTGTGGCGGTAACGGTTCTCGGGGCTGGCCCCTTCGAGACCGGATTGTTAAACGCATCAGCATCGGCGGCTTTCGCTCTCATAGCCCTGCCTGCAGGTGCGGTCGTGGACAGCCTGCGCAAGCGCAGGCTGATGCTTTGGTGTGACGTGGCGCGTACCGTCGTGATCGCAAGCGTGCCGCTGATCGCCTGGCTCGGGTATTTGCGGATGTGGCAGCTCTACGTCGTCGCGGGAACTGCCGGCGTGCTTACGGTGTTCTTTGATATCGCGTACCAAAGCTACATAGCGCTTTTACTCGACCCGGACCAGCTAGTTGACGGTAACGGCAAGCTAGGCAGCACTCAGTATCTGGCCTACGTATGCGGCTCCGGGCTCGGCGGTGGCCTGGCGAGCCTGCTCGGCGCTACCAGGGCCGTCGGGGTGGACGCAGCGTCATTCGGAGTGAGCGCCGTGTCACTGGCCTTTATCCGTAGCAAGGAGTCTGCCCCAAAGCCGCGCGCGCGGGACAGGCGCCTGCGCGATGAGATCGCTGAAGGGCTTCGTTTTGTACTCGGACAACGCATCCTGCGCCGCATTGTGTGCTGCACCGCCACCTCTAACCTAGGTATCAGCATCGCGGGCGCGGTGAACGTAATCTTCCTTGTCCGAGTGTTGCGCGTGCCCATCGGATACGTCGGCCTGCTGCTGGCCTCGGCCACCGTAGGCGGCATACTCGGCGGGCTGGTGGCTGGCCGTCTGGCGGCACGGTTCGGCTCTGCGCGAATCATCTGGGTCTCATTCGCGGGCTTCAGTTGGGCCGGGCTGTTGGTGCCGCTCGCTGCGCCCGGGTGGCGACTGGCGCTCTATGCAATCGGCTGGTCAGTCTTCTCCGCTGCTGCGGTGGTCTACAACAGCGGGCAGATGGCATACCGTCAATCGGTGTGCCCTCCCGAGCTACTCGGCCGCATGAATGCCAGCATCCGCTGGATCGTCTGGGGCATCGGTCCGCTCGGCGCGCTTCTCGGCGGGACGCTTGGCTCCTGGATAGGCATCCGTCCAACGCTATGGGTGGGCATGGGCTGCATCTTTGCCGCCGGCCTGTGGGTCATCTTCTCGCCCCTTCGCGGCATGCGAGACGTCCCGGCCCGGTCAGTTCCTGCCCAGGAAGGCCAATCCGTTCCCGCCGGAAGCGACTGAGAATGACCTCAACCGCCATACGCACCCGTATAGTCCGCGCCAATGAGGTTGAGTTCTTCTGCCTTGAGGCGGGCGATGGGCCACTGGCCCTGTGTCTGCACGGCTTCCCCGACACCGCGCATACCTGGCGCTATCTGCTCCCGTTGCTCGCCGAACACGGCTTCGGTGCCGTGGCCCCATTCCAGCGCGGCTACGCACCTACCTCGGTCCCCGCGGACGGTTGCTACCAGTCCGGCGCGCTGCTCTCCGACATCAACGCGCCGCACGAAGTGTTCGGCGGTGGGTCTGATGCTGTGCTGATCGGACACGATTGGGGAGCAGTAGCTGCCTACGGTGCAGTTGCCTTGGAGCCCGACCGCTGGCGCCGATTGGTGACGCTCTCGGTGCCCCCGGCCGCGGTCGTCAACTTCGACTACGAGCAGATGAAACGCTCGTTCTATATGTTCCTCTTCCAAACACCCCTGGCGGAACGCATTGTCGCAGCCGATGACCTGGCCTTCTTGGACCACCTTTGGCAGGACTGGGCGCCTGGATACCAGGCTGGGGAAAGCCTCGCCCTAGTGAAGGAGTCCCTGCGGCCTCCCGGGCGGCTGTCCGCCGCGCTCGGTTACTACCGCACGCTATTTGACCCTGCGACGCACTCCCCGCGCTACGCCCGGGCCCAGGCGGCGCTCATGCGGACCGCCCAAGTACCGACGCTTTACCTTCATGGCGCCATCGACGGATGTCTGCCGCCGCCGCCTCATGACAAGCTGCAGCGCCATCTGGCCGCAGGCTCGCGGGCGAAGACTCTCGCCGATGTCGGTCATTTCCCGCAGCTAGAAGCCCCGGACTCGGCCTAATTCGGAACGCTTACTCTCCACCATCACTGAATGGCCGCACACCAGCCTGGCGAAGCGCATCAAGCACCCAAGCTTCGACCATCGCAATAAAGGTGACACGGGCTTGACGGTTAGCGGAGGGGAGGACATGAATTAGCGGCGCAGATCCACCGTAACCAGCTGCCCATCGGCTGAATGTGCCCCGCGTGATTTCCCAAGAACCGCGACGCGTCGCTGACGTCTAGCAGGCCAACGTCAAAACGCAGGTCATTTACCACTTGCTCGCCTCCGTGTCAATCATCGCACATGACGAGCGCGTTCTCCCGTTAGGACGTCCGACGTGTCGGGCCCGCAACCCGACTCGCTGGCCGGCGGCGGTCTGCCCCACGGCTGGGAGTCGATCTTGTACCACCACATGTTGCCGTCGGCGACCTTGAACCCTTGCACCGCGCACGTCACCGTGACCGTAGCGCCTCCGCCGATCGTCGGGCACTGGGTGCCGTCGGCGTCGGTGTAGTCGGTCCAGGTGTTCGCGGCACCGCCGGTGGTCTCGGCGTGGCCGGTGGACGAGCACAGCGGGACCTTCGGGTCGACGAACGGAGACGGTCACCGACTACCTACTAGCGAAGCCTCGCGGCTAAGCGCGCCAGCCGCGAGGCTTCCGGCCTCGTCGGCACGTCCCGGCCGAGGTCGGCAACGTGCTGCATAGCGCCGGGTCAGCAGCCGCCAGGGGCAGGTTTGGCGCTGGGGCGGGCTGGGGTGACGTGGAGGGTGGTGTAGAGGTACTGGTATTGCCAGGCTTTGCGGCCTTGAGTGGTGTAGCCGATTTTTATGCGGTTGATGTAGTAACGGCCGGGTTGGGTGATGGTGAAGCCGAGGATGAAGAACCAGTCTGATGTCTGGTGCGGCGGGATAACGGCGTCGGTGACCGGGTAGGGCGGCATCGAGTGCCGGCAGGGTCCTTTTAGCAGGTTCCCGTCGGTGATGGCGATCCCGCCTTGGCCTTGGTACTTGTAGGCCACGACGCTGTCCATTTGGAGCGCCTTGGGCGGGTTGACGAGTCGAAGCCACCGGATCCGGACGGTGTGGCCGCTGGCGTTGTACAGCTCGGTGACCCCCAGGTCGGTCTCGTCGATGTTTCTCTCGTCTGCTCCCTGCTGGAAGCCGCTGTTGAGCGTGAAGACGACGTGTTCAGGGCCGTCCGGCCCTGGCGGCGGGGCGGAGCATCCCGCTGCCAGGGCCACGGCCACGGTGGCGATGAGTGGTAGCTGTTTCACGGCTCGGCGTGGCTAGTAGTTGTAGAAGACGGCAGGTCCGGGGATGTTGGTGAGCTTGTGATTGGATCCCCATACCTCATGGAGGATGCTCCTTTTGTTCCTGACGTTGTTGAATCTTGTCTTCCGGCTCTCGAAGGAGATGCTCTGGTCGGCATCGGTGTTATGGTCGGTTTCCGACTCGACGCTGACTGTCAGCGGCCCGAGGCTGACGCTCGCACCGTATTTGTAGTCGATGCCGTGGCCTGTGGTCACGCTGTAGTGGCTGTTTGGCTGGTATCCGTTCCAGTATTTGTCGATGGCGTCCTCCTCGAAAGCAAGGTAGCCGTCGAACTTGCCGACGTTGGCGCCTTCCTTCATGTAGACCCAGCCGTTGCCAGGGTTGTGGAGGCCGGTTTCCTCGACCCAGTAGTGAGCGGCGCAGATGACGTTTTTGTAACAAGTGAAAGTGCCGGGTACGCACGGGTAGTCGATCCGGGCCTTCTCCCTGTAGCTCATGGAGAGGACGACCTGGTGGGAATCGTACGGCCCATTATCAATGCCCATCGAGTCGGAGGCGTCGTTGTGGTAGGTCTTGCTTTTGTCGGCATGGAAGTGCAGTCCATCGGCGCTGACTTCGACTGAGATGCTGCTGTTCGCGCCGACGGTGTAGTCGAAGCCGCCGGTGGCCCGCCAGTACGTGTGGTACTCGCCCACCTTCGTCCACCCCCAGCCGTTGTGGACCGTCTTGGTTTCCACCTTCCAGTCGCTACTGTCGGTCCGGCATTTCTTGGGTAGCCTGCCCGCTACGCCCGCTTTCACCGGGACCTTCGCCAGGTTGACGCCGCCCGGAGCGACAAACGGGCTGTAGTCCGGCTCAGGATCGGGGCTGATGGCGGACTGATATCCGTACTTGTCCGTCGGCGGCGTGGCGTAGGCGTCGGCGGTGCTCATGACGCTGGCCCGGGCCGCCCAGGTACCGGCGGCGCCCCTCGCGCTGGCTAGGGATGAAAGGCCTTTCTGCAAGGGAGACATCGTCATGGTCAGTGCTCTAGGCGCGGTAGTCCCGGCGGGCGGGATCGACATTGTCCTGGTTCCGGTCCAGACTGCGGTCACCCCGTCGGCTTCCTCCTCGAAACCGCCCCCGACGCCGAACGCTGAGGCGATCACGTTGAGCCAGCCGCCGTTACCGTCGGCCGCCGCCTGCGAGTCGGCGGGCAGCCGCGGCCAGGATGGGACCGCGAGCAACCACTGGCCCTGTGCGTCAGTCATCGCGCTTCCAATGATCATCGGGTACGAGACATCCGCGGGAGAGTCCGCTGGGTAGACGATGACCTTGTCGTCGGCCACTGGTCTGCCATCGGGGGACAGCACCATGCCGCTGAGCAGAGTCAGTCGCCCGCTTTCAGTGGCCTTGCTGCTGGCATGGACTGTCCCGAGTCCAACGGTGGTCAGGCCTGCTGTCAGCGCCATCGTCGCTGACAGCCTGGCAGCGACGGATAACCGCCTCTGGATTGGCGTGCGTGGCATGCTGCCCTCTTTCACGGGTCCGATCGTGCTTTCGCTACTACTGTGCAAGCTCGTACTGTCTCGCCACATCGTGGTAAACACTGATTTTGGCTACCGGGACGGCGGCAGGGTTGCCTCAGCTGTCAGCAGAGGGGGACGGCTGGGTCGACGAACGGGGTGCCCTTGAGGGGGCCTGAGGTGGCGCCGTTGTTGTAGAAGGCGTCGGCGGAGGCGTAGAACTGGTTGCCCCACGGCTGGGAGTCGATCTTGTACCACCACGTGTTGCCGTCGGCGACCTTGAACCCTTGCAGGGCGCACGTCACCGTGACCGTGGCGCCCCCGCCGATCGTCGGGCCCTGGGTGCCACCAGCGTCGGCATAGTCGGTCCAGGTGTTCGTCGCGCCGCCGGTGGTTTCGGCGTGGCCGGTGGATGAGCACAGCGGCACTTTGGGATCGACGAATGGTGTCCCCTTCAGCGGTCCGGACGTAGCGCCATTGTTGTAGAAGGCGTCCGCCGAGGCGAAGAACACGTTGTTCCACGGGCTCGATGCGATCTGGTACCACCAGGTGTTGCCGTCGGCGACCTTGAACCCAGCCAGGGCGCACGTGATCTGCACCGTGTCGAAGGCTGGGATCGTCGTTCCCTGCGTGCCGCCCGCGTTCGTGTAGTTCGTCCACGTGTTGGTCGCGCCGCCCGTGGTCTCAGCGAACGTCGACGGCGGCGGGGCCGACGAGTTGCAGTTTGGCACGGCTGGGTCGACGAACGGCGTGCCGATCAGGCTGCCCGAGGTGGCGCCGTTGTTGTAGAAGGCGTCCGCCGACGCGTAGTAGGAGTTGTTCCACGGGCTCGACGCGATCTGGTACCACCAGGTGTTGCCGTCGGCCACCGTGAAGCCCGGCACGGCGCAGGACACGACCACGCTCATCCCGGACTGGATCGTCGGCCCCTGGCTGCCGCCCGCGTCGGAGAAGTCCGACCAGGTGTTGGTGACGCCGCCGGTGGTTTCGACCAGGCCCTTGGTCGCCGGCGTGCCGCCGACGATGATCGTGTTGGACTTGACGCCGTCCACGGTCACCCAGACCGTGTCGCCCGCTTCCAGATCGAAGCAGGTCTTGCCGTTGTCGAAGGTCTCGGCCGAGCCGTCCGCGGTCAGGGTGAACGTCCGGTCGCCGCCGCTGCCGAAGTCGCAGGTGTAGTGGTAGGACCCGGCGGGGAAGCCGCGCAGCGCTATGAAGATCCAGCCGTGGTAGCTGCTGCTCCAGCCGATCTGGACCGAGCCGCTCGGCACCGGCGGCGGGCTGCCCGCGTTCCACTGGATGTGGTTGGAGCCTAGGCCGCCGGCTGACCACCCAGAAGTCGGGGCCCGCCGCCGAGTAGCAGTAGGACTGGGTAAACGCGTCCCCGCTCCCGTTGGTGTTCAGGATGAAGAAATAGAACCCGCTGCGGTCCAGGCTGTCGAAGCACTCCACGCCGACCTGGCTGTTCGGTACGAACCCGGTCAGCGTGACCGCGTACCGATAGCCGAACGGCGCTGGCGGCCCCTGGCCGATCGACACCGAGGCGCCCGGCGGTGCCGAGGTAAGCCCACCGCCTCCGCCGCCCGAGCCGGAACCGCCGCCTCCGGTCGGCCCGCCCGAGCCCGATCCGCCGCCGCCGCCGCCGGTCGGGCCGCCGGTGCTGCCGCCGCTGCCGGAGGCAAGCACGTACGGGCCGAGGTGCCCGATCGACCAGCTTGGGTCGGTCGGAATACCGAGCAGATGGAGCAGGTGGGCGAGTATGCCGAGGTTCAGCGCGTCGAGGTCGAGCCCGATCGAGAAGTCGGCGCTGGCCGTCACCTGCCAGTCTGGCCTGCTCTGCGGGCTGACGTTGATCGCCAGCGTAGCGTCGGCCGCAGCGTCGGGACCGGCCACGTCCTCGACCGCGAGGGCGAAGTTCAGCGACAGCGTCGCGCTGGCGGATGCGCCGATCGAGACTTCCGGCGTGCCGCCGGAGAAGCTCGGGTGGCCGAAGCCGTTGTTCGGATCGCCGGTAAACGAGAAGCCGCGCGAGCCTCCGGCGGTCATCGTCATCCCGTCGTGCGTCTGCTCGCTGAACTTGCTCGACAACGTGACGGTCGCGCTGACGCTGGCCGAGACCTTCAGCGACGAGGACAGCTTCGGCACCACGACGACCCAGCCGAGATCGATCGGCGTAAGGCTGATGCCTGGCAGGCCGAACGTGTGCGACCCCGACCAGCTATGCCCGAACGTCAGCGAGGCGCCCATGGTCGTGGTGGTATCCAGCGCGTAGTGCAAGCTGGCGCTGGTCGGGAAGCCAAAGGAGTTGGTTCCTACCGAGATCGAGATGGTCAGCGCCGGTGCGAAGTCGAGCGAGACCTCAGCGGAGGCCGCGTCGGTCAGGTCAACGGACTTAGAGAAGGAGAAATCAAGTCCGACGCTGGTCCCAAGCGACGGGATCACGTCGCCGGGGTGCTGCGCTGTCCGGCGTGGGTCGGCGGCGGTCTTGCGCGAAGCGGCCGGTATCTGAGCCACGATGCTCAGCGCGTCGAAGGCGTCGAGCAACCCGCCCTTGCGGTAGGTGATAACCGTGCTCGTGGAGCTCAAGCTGACCGACTTGACCACGGCGATCAGCCCGTTGGGCGTGTACTTGGAGACGCCGATCACCAGCGTCTCGCCGACCTTGAAATGGTGACGCCCAGCGAACCTGAGCCGGTTCGACGACGGCTTGCCGACTACCTTCGGGCTGCCGGGAAGACTTAGATCCGCGCTGTTCGCGGCCCTGATCACGTCACCTCCGAGCCAGCCGGCCACGGTCATCGTGACCCGCGAGGTGAAGTTCACCGTCCCGGCCTCGGACAGCCGGAACAGCGACGTTGTGCCGCGTCCCCGAACCGATCCCGACGGCGTCCTGCGCCCGGCCGCCAGCGAATCCTCGACCGAGGAAGGCGCCCCGATGATCGTGCCGAGAACGCTCGTGGCCGGAATCCTCGCTGAGGGTGCCGGCAGGCCGTGCGCGCCGGCTAGTCGCAGCACCGAACCCGAGACGGTGGCCGCCTTGGCCAGGACGTTTACAAGCGCACCGCCATCGACCGAGTCGTCGCCGCGCGTCACGTAGCCGAGCAGCAGCGCGGTCGGCCGGGCCGCCTTGCTTGAACTGGTCCACGACAGGCTGCCGCGCGGCAAGACTACGGTCGAAGCCGGGGTCGTCCCGCCGACGGCCACCCGCACCGTGGCCGAACCAGACCTCACCTGCACCACGCCCGACCGGCTGGCGGACACCTGGAGGATCAAGCCGCCCGCGGTCGCGGGCACCGCGTCTTGCGGTATCGCCCACTTTCCGGCCTTAGTGCCGGACGTGGCCAGCGGAATCCTGGCGCTGACGTCGACCAAGCCGCCAGGAAAACTCTCCCTAGGAACCGCGGTGTGAGCGAGCAACTTCAGCGATTTTGAACGCAAATCAGCCAAGTTCATGCACGCCCTGAAAGTGCCTCCCGATAGGGGCAGCCACACGACCGCGCTGAACGACTGACCGGCCGTGAGCTTCCACGCGTTCGCGCCCAGCCTGATAGTCGAGCTCTTCGGGCCGGCCACCGCGTAGACGGCGACCGATGCTAGCGCGCCCGACCTGCCGGTCTGGACTTGCGAGCAGCCATTGCTGACGGGCAGAGATCTCGCGCTGTCGACCGACAACGCGAGGCCGCTCGGAACGATCGGGCCGGCCCTGTTGGCCGGGCGGACCGTGGAGGCCAGTGCCGACGTCGGCGCCAATGACGCCGAGATCAACAAGGCAGAGAGCAGCATGACAGGCTTCGCGCGCATTGTTCCCCCACCGCCGGAGTTCGCTGCGAACTGTTACCGCTATCGCATTATGACCTTACGGCTAGGTGGATTCGCGCATCAACCCCCGAAAACATGGGTGGATTTCGCAATTCACCTGACGGATTGTGATGGCGCCTGAGGGTGGATTCCGCCATTCACCCCCGAAAGGTCGACGGGAAGCGAGAGCACGCTGGGGGAAGCGGGACCGTGGCTGATCTCGATGTCGACCGGGAGCAGGCGGGTGGCGGTCGGTAGCGGGTCGCCGGTGCCGGGGTTGCGCGCGAAGCGGGGGTGCGCGCCGCCTGAGATCTGCACCCTCAGCCGGTGGCCAGCGCCGAAGCGATGGGCGGTCGCGCTCATCGGCACGGTGAGCGTCGTCCGTGGGTTGTCGCCGTCGTCTTTGGCGCTGGAGCTGGCGAGCCTGATCAGGCCGTCGCAGATGTTCCAGGAGCGTCCTGTTGGGTCCACGTCGCACAGGCGCGCGAACACGTCGAAGTGCGGGCTGCTGGCACGGACGCTGAGGTCGATGCTGACCGGGCCGATAACCTCGACCGGCTGGCTCAGCGGTGCGCTGGTAAAGACCAGCACGTCGGCGCGGGCCTCCAGTTTGTCGTTGCGCTGCGGGCCGGCCTTCCTTGAGTCCATGCTCGGCCCGGCGACGGACGGCGTCGGCTTGGCCGGGTCGTACCGCCAGGACGACACGCTTGGGCCGGCCGGAGGCGCGGGAGCCAGGGTTCCGTCGCCATGCAGGTGCCACTGCTGCCCCCGCATCTGCGGCGGGGGCCAGTCGGGCAGGTCGCGCCACTGTCCCTGTCCCTGTCCCTGCCCCTTGGAGCCGATCTCGCCGACGTGGATGCGGACTGGCTGGGTGGGTCGGTCCTCGGCGTCGTCTTCGCTGCCGCCGAGATGGGCGCGGAGCCATTGGAGCGCCTCGGTGAAGATCAGCGGAAGGTCGTCGGTGAAGCCGCCCGCGTGGTTCCAGGGGCCGACTGTCAGCCGCACTTCGCGCCCGGCGTCGCGGAGCCTGCGGTAGGCGACCAGGGTCGAATCGAGGCAGACGTCCGACCAGCCGGTGAGCAGGCTGGTCGGCGGGACCCGGTCGGCGTCCGCGCTGGCTCGCCGCGGATCCCAGTAGGGATCGGCCGGATCAGGATGGGCCAGCCATTGCTCGAAGAAACCGGACCGCTGCCCGAAGGCGGCCGGGTAGACATCGATAAGCGGCAGGTTGCGCTCGATCCGCCGGAGATGGCGCAGCAGCCGGATCATCGCCAGACCGAAGCCGGCGAAGCCGCGTTCCATCGACAGCATGGCGGCGGTGCCGACGAGCGTGGATTCGAGCGCGAAGGCGCCGCCCGGCCACAGGAACCCGTGGAAGTCGTCGGAGCCGACCTGGATCACCATGGCGCGCAGTTCCGGCGGCGGGTCAGTGGCCAGCGCCCACTGCGTGTAACCCAGATAGCTCGCGCCGACCGTGCCCAGCGCGCCGGTGAACCAGTCTTGCCGCCGGAGCCAGGTGACCGCTGCCCGGCCGTCGGCGATCTCGTGCACGAACGGCTCGAGTTCGCCGCCGGACCCGCCGGTACCCCGGCAACTTTGGAACAGGACGTGAAACCCCTGGCGGGCGAACAGCGCCCCGAACACGTAGTCCAACGGGAACCCGCGCCCGTACGGCGTTCTGACCAGCAGGGTCGGGCACGGTTTATCGGTCAGCGGGCGGTAGTGATCGGCGAGCAGGATCACGCCATCGTCCCCCGGCACCTCGATCCCGCGCTCCACCGCGACCGCGCACACCGGTTCGGGCAACTGGCGCTTCGACAGCCATAGCTGTACCCGCAGGTGCCTTGGCAGCCGCTCCGTCCGCTGAGTGACCTTGTGGTCCGCCGCGTCGCGCTGCCTGACGCCCGTCATCTCCTGCTACCTCCGCGAGTAGTTCGCGTACATCGTTCGCGAATTGAGCATACTAGTTTGGGTACGGCGATCGCAAACTAGAGGGTGGGCTGAGGGGCGGGTCGAATACAGGAATGGCAGTCGAGTCGTCGGCGTCCAGCATCTGGCTGCGCCGGGAAAGGGCCGCGGTGGGCCGCCCGGCTGGGCACACCAGGGCTGAGATCACCGCCGCCGCGCTCAAGATCGCCGACCAGGAGGGTCTGGACGCGGTGTCGATGCGCCGGGTCGCGGCGGACCTCGGCACGGGCGCCGCGTCGCTGTACCGCTACGTCGAAACCCGGGAAGAGCTGCTCGACCTCATGACCGACGCGGTCGGCGCGGAATACTCGCTCGGCGAGCCGACCGGGGACTGGCTCGGTGAGCTCGTGGCAGTGGGGGAGCAGGCCTGCGCGATCCTGCGCCGCCACCCCTGGCTGGCTGGCCTCGTGCTGACCCGACCGGTGATCGGCCCGCACGGCGTCGCGCTGCTCGAGCACATGCTTGAGGTACTCGCCGGCCATCCCGCCGATCTCGGTACCAAGATGGAGGCGTTCGCCATGCTCAACGGCATGACGGCGGCCTTCGTCCTGTACGAGCAGTCCGGCGGCTCGGCGATGCAAGCCCGCAACGTCGCTTACCTGCAGCACGCCGCGACGTCGGGCGAGTACCCGCGGCTGGCGCGATTGCTGGCGCAGGCGTCGCCCGAGGTGGGTGACCCCGCCGAGCCCGCTGACCGGTATCGCGACATGCTCGCCCGGGTCTTGGTGGGTGTGCTTGGACCCGAGTCGTAGGATCAGCAGCAGTGCAGGGCCAGGGTCAGGTCAGGTCCGGTCCCGACGTAGGTGCCGACGGCCCAGACGTTGGTGGACGAGGACGCCGCCACGGCGGCGAACTGGCTGAAGGGGCCAGGATCGGGAGTGGGAACCTCGCTCCACGAGGTGCCGTTCCAGTGCGCGGCCAGGGTGAACTTGCTGCGGGCGGTACCGACCGCCCACGCGTTGCCGGCCGAGACGATCGTCACGCCGCTGAGCGATCCCGATGCGGACGAGCTGTCCAAGCTGGCCGACGTAACCTGCTTCCAGGCCTTGCCATTCCAGTGCAAGAGCAACGGCTTAGCGACGCCGTTCTTGAAGTAGGTGCCGACCGCCCAGGCGTTGGACGTAGAACTGGCGGCGACCGCGTTAAGAGATGCCGTGTTCGCTTGACCCGCCTGGGTTGGGACTCGACTCGAGTCCGCCAGGTGGTCCCGTTCCAATGGAGGATCAGGGTCTGAGGTGAGTTCCTTGAGTCGATGTAGGAACCTACCGCCCAGGCATTCTTAGTCGGAAGTGGCGGCCACTCCCGAGGAGTTCGCTGCCCTTGGCGCCGGTGCTGGGTAGCTTGCTCCACCTGGTGCCGTTCCAGTGGGCGATCAAGCTGTGGAGGGTGGTGCCGGTGGTGTAGCTGCCGACCGCCCAGGCGTAGCGCGCCGACGTGATCGTGACCCCGTTGAGGAAGTTGTCGTGCGCCGAGCCAGCCGGATCCGGACTCGACACCTGCTCCCAGACGCCGCCGCTGAGCAACTCGATCAGCGTCTGGTTGGCCGTGCCGTTGGAATAATGGCCAACCGCCCAGCCGTCGGTCGACGACTTGACGGCCACGGCTGCGAAGGAGTTGTCGTTTAACGAGCCGCCCGGGTTCGAGCTGGGTACCGGCGTCCAGCTCAGTCCGTTCCAGTGCTCGGTCAGCGTTTCGGTGGTGACGCCGACCTGCTGGAAGCCCACTGTCCAGACATCGCACGGTCGCAGCGCGGACACGCCGGTCAGGAGGTCGCCCGATCCGCTCGGGTTCGCTGGCTGGCTGCCCGTCCAGCTCACGCACGTCGACGCCACGGCGCTGGCCGGGCTCATTGCGACGACGGTCCCGGCCGTCGTCAGTGCCACTGACAGTGTGATCAGGCGATTCATAGCTGTGCCTTTCATGGCCGAACCTCGTAGACGAGGTTGAAGGGGGTCTGCGCGGCGCGCCGGAACCTGGTGAAGCCCGCGTCGGTGGTGACCTGCCTGATGGCGGCCTCCCCGGCTTGCGCTCCGAGTGCGTACCCGCCGGGCTGAGACAGGGCGTTGGGCACGCATAGCAATGTCGAGAGGTTGTAGAAGAGGCGTCCGACCGGGTTCATGTTGGCGGCCGCGTCGTCGGCCGCGTAGGGCTCGACGACCAGCCAGGTGCCGTCGGGCTTGAGCACCTGCCTGATGTGCCGGGCGGCGGCGAGCGGATCGCCCAGGTCGTGCAGGCAGTCGAGGGTCGCGGCGAGGTCGTAACCCGAGCCGGAGAACAGCCCGGCCGAGGCGACCTCGAAGCTGACTCGGTCGGCGACTCCCGCGTCGGTCGCCCGCTTGCGGGCGATGCCGACGGATCCCTCGTGATAGTCCGATCCGCGAATTTCCGATTTCGGATATTCCATCGCCAGGAGGATCGACGACGCGCCGAGGCCGCAGCCGATATCGGCGACCTTCGCGCCCGCGCGCAGCTTTTCCTCCAGGCCGTCGAGCGCCGGTATCCAGGACGAGATCAGGCTCGCGACATAACCGGGCCGGGAAAGCTGCTCGCACCCCACGACGACGTCTTCATCGTGCTCCGCCCAGGCCACGCCGGTGCCGGTGCGAAAAGCCTCGGCGATTCTCGGCTCGGCCCTCAGCACACCGAGCGCGAGCAGGAAAGCGCCCGGCAGGTACACCGCCCCATCCGGGTTCGTCAACGCGAACGCCTGCTCCTCGGTCAGCGAATAGGTCTCGGTTGGCGGATCGAACTCGATATAGCCGCCGGCCGCCTGGCCGTGCAGCCATTCGGCGAGATAACGCGAGTTCGTGTCCGTTGCCGCCGCTAGCTCAGCGGCGCACACCGGGCCTTCGGCCAGCGCCTTGTACAAGCCGAGCCGGTGCCCGAGCACCACGTTGCCGGCCGCTACGGTCGCGCCCAGATCGCTGACGAAGCGGCCGACAAGGTCAGCCAGCTTGTCCATGTCGATCGCCATGATCCTTCTCCAGCGCGCGGTCGCCTCTGGTCGCTAGCCTCCGCAGGCGAGTTGCATTGGAATTGCAGTCGGTCGCCGTGGTCTGCGACCGTTAGGCGGCGGGACGAGGTGGTGGATCTGGCAGCCGGCGGGGGGGACGAAGCAGCCGGGGGCGGCGCAGTGCTTGTCGCGCAGGATGACGGCGCGGCGCAGGTGCGGGGGGATGGTGTCGGTGGCGGTGCCGACGTCGAGGGGGAGGCTGATGCTGGCGGCGGGGGGCGGGAGGGTGCCGGTGCGGAGCACGGAGGCGAGGCCGCCGGGTCCGGAGAGCAGGGCGATGGCGTTGGCCAGGATCAGGTCGCGGATCTTGTCCCGGTGGGTGTCCGGGCCGGGGCTGGCGGGGTTGTAGGCGGGCCGCTGGGACCACGGGGTGGTGCCTTTGAGCTGGGCGGTGAGCTTGTCCAGCAGGTCATGGTCGATCCGCCCGGTCACTACCGGGATGAGGGTGGCGTCGCATTCGTATCCGGGCGGGGCGGCGGGCCAGGGAACTTGGTCCGGCGGCGGCATGGTGTTGCTGTCGGGGGTGAGCCGGGGCCACAGCCGCCGGAGGGCTTCCTCGAGGGCGTCGTGCTGGCGCTGCCCGGGGGTGCGGGTGTCTTCGGGCCCGGTCTTCTGGCCGAGCGCGTCGAGGACCGCCTGCATGGCGGCGGCGCATTCGGGGGTCAGATCGCCGTCGAGCTTGCCGATCCCGCCGAGGGTGGTGCCCAGCCGCAGCCGCCGCTGCCCGAACCCGTCATCGGGGCCGTCGGAGTCCAGCCAGGGAGGCGCCAGGCTGCTGGCTGAGATCGCACATCAGGACACCACCTCCCCGGAGCGAAGGATGCGGACGCCAGGCGCGCGGCACCGGGCCGCGGGCTGTGACTGGGCTCAGGAAACGGAGGGCCGCTCAAACCGGGAATCGTACTCAAGTAACAGGCTAGTCGCCTATTCCGAAACAGGACTCCACATTAATCCCGGTGATGCCATCTCTCTAGAACATCTACTCGTAATCTATCACACACCAGCGGTAACAACCAACGACACGCCCCATGCAACCTACTGGAGCTCTATGCGAACGACAACGCCGGCCCGGCCATGCTGTTCAGTCCGGGCGGTGCGCTGTGCCGGGCGATCTCTAGCTCCGCGCCGACGTCGCCTCTGCTAGCACGTGGGGCAGGCCGTGCTGGCGGGCCAGCCTGGCTGCGTCGCGCAGAGCGACATCGGCCTGGTCAACCTGGCCGAGCTTGATCAGCGCCCGTCCGTCCACTGCCAAGGCCGCCGCGTGGGTGGGAATCCACGGCACCCGCTGGGCCACCGCCAGCAGCGGAGCTAGCACCGCGCGGGTGCGATCGGGTTCGTCGTGGGCGAGCCAGGCGCGCGCCACCGAGAGGTAGCACTGATCTCCCTGCACCCAGGCGCCGCCGTCGGGCAGAACGGCGGCGTCAAGCAGCCCCGCCGCCATGGTCAGCGTCGTTCGTGATCCGGTGGCTGCGGCGAGCGGCGCCGCGCAGCGCAGCACGTACGATTCGACCCCAGATCTCTGCGCAACGGCCAGACCTCGTTCTAGCAAGTCGATCGCCGCGCCGCGATCACCCGTGACCAGCAGCGTGTCACCCAGTAGTGCGCACGCCGACGCGTGCCACCAGGTGTGCGGATGCCGCTCGCTCAAGGCGATGGCCTGCCGGCCATGATCCAGTGCCTCCTGGTCGTGGCCGCGCAGCCGGGCGAGCCAGCCAAGGTGCGCCACATACCAGATCGCATAGTGCGGGTACCCGCCCCGCCGGTTGGCTTCGATGGCTGCCCGCATGGCCTGGGCGGCGCCATCCCAGTCCGCCGCCGCGACGTAAAGGAACGCCGATTCGAACTCCAGCCACTGGAGCCTGAACAAGTCGCCGAGGCGCCGCACCAGCGGTCGCATCTCGTCGAGCACGACTCGAAGAGCCGGGGCGTCGCCGATTCCCCAGTACGCCGTCTTCAGCCCGTCGAGCCCCGCGGCGAGCGCCTGGTCGTCACCGGCGGCCCGTCCCGCCTTCACCGCCCGCAGTCCGTGGTCGAGCGCCAGATCGTAGCGAAGCCGATTGGCGGCGAGAACGGCAAGGAGACCAAGGAACTCACTCTCGGCGGCCCGATCGCCCAGGGACTGGGCGATGCGCAGCCCCCGCTCAAGGTTTGCGGCGCACTCGACGATCGGCCGGCCAAGCGAGACCGGCACGTCGCCGCCAAGCGCGCGGAGCACCCCCATCTCCAGGCGGCGGTCGCCTGCGGCGCGGGCTTGGTCGATTCCGGCGGTCAGGTCGCGGTACGCGGCTTCGTGAGCGCCGACGACCTCGCGCGCCACGCCTCGGGCGAAGACGGCGCGAGCGGTGAGCTCGGCATCGCCGCAACGCTCCGCCGCGGTGAGGGCCTCGGTGGCCAGAGCTTCAGCATCGGACGCCGCGTGCCTGCGCATGGCGTTCTCGGCCGCGAGCAGCCAGGCCCGGGCGGCGCGGGTCGGGTCCCCGGCCGCGGCCGCGTGCCTGGCCAGCGATTCCGGCTGGGCGGTGAACAGGTCGGCCGCGCGGCGGTGGTGCGCGATTCGCGCGGGCAGCGGGGTGGTGGCGTACAGGACCTCGCGGATCAGGTCGTTGGCGAACTCGTACTCACGACCGCTCACGACCAGCAATCTGGCCCTCAGCCCCTGGTCGCACAGCTCAAGCGTGGCCGTTGCTGGCAGGTCGAGCAGAGCGGCGAGTGCGAGCGGATCGACGGCGGCACCGAGGACGGCAGCGGCGCGCAACAGCGCGTCAACGGCCGGGCCGGTACGCCTGACCCGCTCGGATATGGCGCCTCGAAGCGAGGCCGGGCACGCCGGTGTCGCCGTCGGCCAGCGCGCGAAGCACCTCGACCACGAACAAGGTGTGACCGCCGGTCCGCCGCAGGATGTGGCTGGCCAGGTTGCCCTGGCCCGCCGCCCTGGCCAGGTCCCCGACCGCCTCAGGGCTGAGCGGGCCGAGTTCCATGCGGCTGGCGACCGGAGCGAGCGCGGAGCCGATCCGCGCGTCGTCTTCCGCCCTGACCGTGACCAGGGCGAGCAGCCTGGCACCCGCGCAATGCCTGCCGATGTAGTGCAGCAGCTCGATCGTGGACCAGCCGGCGTTCTGCAGGTCATCGACGAAAAGCACGACCGGCCTTCGCCCGGCCAGACCGCGCAGCAGCGTCGTGATCGCATCGAAGGCACGGCGGCGCTCCATCTCGACGCTGCCGCGCCACGGCTCCGCCGGGCCGAACAGGGCGGCGACCTGGGGCAGCAGCGCGGCGGCCGCCGAGGCGTGCTCGCCCAGCAGCGTGGCCAAGGCAGCCCGCGGCATGGTGCCCAGCACCGGCGTCACGGCCTCGATGATCGGCTGCAGGAATAGCGACCGTTCGGTTTCGTAGCAGCGCGTCCTGAGCACGTTTGCCCCGTCCATCGCCGCTTCGCAGGCGATGAACTCGGCGAGCGTGGTTTTCCCGATGCCCGCTTCTCCTACGATCATGACCAGGGCGGGCTCACCGCCTGCGGCCTTGCCCCACGCCTGCCGCAACAGGTGGATTTCGGCGGCTCGTCCGGCCGGTGCCGCGCCGTCGTACCGCGTCCGCGTCCCGTCGGCCGGCGCGGCGCCGGCCTGGACGGCGGGCGTCTCTCGCAGTATCGCCAGGTGCGACTCCCGCGTTCGCGGCGCTGGATCGGCCCCTAGCTGGTCGGACAGCCGCTCGCGCAGGGCCGCATAAGCGGTGAGCGCCTTGCCGGATTCGCCGGCGGCCGCGGCCGCCGTCATGTACCAGCGATGCGCCTCCTCGTCGAGCGGATCGGCTGTCATCGCCATCTCGGCGTAGCCCATCGCCAGCCGTGCATCCGAAGTTCCTAGAGCGGCCTGCGCTGCGGTTAGCCGAGCGCGACGCAGCAGCACCCGCACCTCATCGCGGGCCGGTTCGACCCAGTTCGCGTAAGGCTCCTCGGTGAGCACCGCGCCCGCCGACAGCAGCCCGAGCGCACGTTCGGCGGCGGTCAAGGCCACGGCCGGTGCCGCCGCGAGCGCCCGTTCCGCCCGGTCACAGAACTGAGCCGCCTCGTCAATGTCGACGCTGACCAGCGGACCGTCGGCTAGCCGGTAGGCGTGCCTGCCGCCGAGGATGGCCTCCGTGCCAAGCACCGCTCTCAGCCTGGACACTAGCGTCGCGACGTTCTGGTCGGCTGCCACGGGCGGATCACCCGCCCACAGAGCGGCCACGATCCTGTCGACGGGCACCAGCCCTGGCCGCTCGACGGTGAGCAGCTTGAGCAGCGTCCTGGCCTTGCGGCTGCCCACCTGCTCATCGGACAACTCGGTCCCGTCCGTGCTGACGCGGAAAGCACCCGCGAGACGCATCCTGACCTGCGAAGGCGCTACCCGATCCAGCGGCATGAGGTCTTCATACTGCCGCGCGTCACAAGCGCGCAAGCGCGCCAGACAGCCGGCTAAGCTCGCGCGGTCTGATGAACCTGACAAATTTATGTCAGGAACGACCTGAAATCCTAGAGTCCGGGCCAGTCGCGCGTTATCATCGCAAGCGACTAGCCTCCGAGACCGAGGAAAAGCGAATGTCGCAAGATTCTGCCCGATTCAAGGTCGCCGACCTTTCTCTGGCCGACTTTGGGCGCCGGGAAATTCTGCTCGCTGAGCATGAGATGCCGGGTTTGATGACGCTGCGGCGGGAATATGCCGGTGCGCAGCCGCTGCGCGGAGCGCGGATTACCGGCTCGCTGCACATGACAATTCAGACGGCCGTGCTCATCGAGACGCTGACCGCGCTGGGCGCGCAGGTGCGCTGGGCGAGTTGCAACATATTCTCCACGCAGGATCACGCGGCCGCGGCGGTGGCCGTCGGTCCGGACGGGACCATCGACGACCCGCGCGGCGTCGCGGTGTTCGCGTGGAAGGGCGAGACGCTCGAAGAGGGCTGGTGGTGCCAGGAGCAGGCGCTCACCTGGCTGGGCGAGACCGGTCCGAACATGATCGTCGACGATGGCGGCGACGCCACCCTGCTGGTGCACAAGGGTGCCGAATACGAAGAACTGGGCGCCGTGCCGATGCCGGCGCAGAGCGACTCGGTCGAATGGGGCATCGTGCTTGACCTGCTCCGTCGGTCGCAGGCCGCCAATCCCGGCAAGTGGACGACGATGGCCGCGGGGATCCGCGGCGTGACTGAGGAGACCACGACGGGAGTGCACCGCCTGTATGAGCGGGTGGAGAACGGGACGCTGCGGTTCCCCGCGATCAACGTCAACGACTCGGTGACCAAGTCGAAATTCGATAATAAGTACGGATGTCGGCACTCGCTGATCGACGGCATCAATCGCGCCACCGATGTCCTGATCGGCGGCAAGACCGTCGTGGTCTGCGGCTACGGCGATGTCGGCAAGGGCTGCGCGGAGTCGCTGAACGGTCAGCGGGCCAGGGTGATCGTTACCGAGATCGACCCGATCTGCGCGCTCCAGGCGGCCATGGATGGTTTCCAGGTGGCCAGGCTCGAAGATGTGGTGGCGACGGCCGACATCTTCATCACGGCGACCGGCAACCGTGATGTCATCACCGCCAAGCACATGAGCCAGATGAAGCATCAGGCGATCGTCGGCAACATCGGTCACTTCGACGATGAGATCGACATGGCTGGGCTCGCCAAGATCAGCGGCATCGAGCGCCAGAATGTCAAGCCGCAGGTCGATCAGTGGGTCTTCCCCGACGGGCACTCGATCATCATCCTGAGCGAGGGACGGCTGCTGAATCTGGGCAACGCCACCGGGCATCCGAGCTTCGTGATGTCGAATAGCTTTACCAACCAGGTCATCGCTCAGATAGAGCTATTCACCAATCCGAGTCAATATCTGCTGGGCGTGCACGTGCTGCCGAAGCACCTCGACGAAAGGGTCGCCCGGATGCATCTGGACGCCCTCGGAGTTCGACTGACTGAGCTCAGCAAGGCGCAAGCGGACTATATCAACGTGCCTGTTGACGGGCCTTACAAGCCGGACTATTACCGCTACTGAGCCTGCGGTGCCTGACTCATCAGATGTCACCGATATCGGGCTCGCCGACGCCGGAGAGGAGCGGATAGCCTGGGCGGAGCGCGAGTCACCTGTCTTGTGCATGATTCGTGACCGTTTTCTCGCCGAGCGTCCGTTTGACGGGCTAACAGTCGCGGCTTGCCTGCAGGTGACCGCGGAAACGGCGGTCCTGACCCGGGCCTTGCGCTCCGGCGGTGCCCGGGTCTGGCTTGCCGCTTCCAACCCGTTGTCAACCCAGGACGACGTGGCCGCTGCCCTGGCGGCCAGCGGCTCGGCGACGGTGTTCGCCCGGCAGGGTGTCGATATCGATACCTATTACCGGCACATTCGCCAGGTCATCGGCGCCCAGCCGGACCTGGTCATCGACGACGGCGGCGATCTGGTCGACCTGCTGCACGCTGAGCGGCCGGACTGCCTGACGCGCGTCATCGCCGGATGCGAGTTCACTGCCAGCGGCGTCGCGCGGATGCGCCGCATGGCCGCCGCCGGGGTGCTCGCCTTTCCCGTGGCCGGGCTGAGCGAGACGCAGCTCATGCGGGTGGTTGGCAACACGTGCGCCACCGGCCAGTCCGTCATCGACGGCATCGTACGGGCGACGAACATGCTCATCGCCGGGGCGACCGTGGTCATCGCTGGCTTCGGGCCGTGCGGCCAGGGAATCGCCAGCCGGGCCCGCGGTTTCGGCGCTGAGGTGATCATCACGGAGACCGACCCGGTGCGCGCGTTGTCGGCGGTTCTGCAGGGATATCGGGTGCTGCCGATGCTTGTAGCCGCGCCGCTCGGCGATCTGTTCATCACCGCGACCGGATCCCGCGACGTGATCGGCAAGGACGAGCTGCCGCTGATGCACGACGGGGCCATTCTCGCCAATGCCGGGCATTTCGATGTCGAGATTGACGTCAGGGCGCTCGCCGACGCCGCCGCGACGGTGCGGCATCAGGTTCGTCCGCACACGGACGAATACGTGCTGGCTGGCGGCCGGCGGCTGCGACTGCTCGCCGAGGGCAGGGTAGTGAACCTAGTAGCCGCCGAAGGTCATCCCGCCTCGGTCATGGATCTGTCGTTCGCCTGCCAGGCGCTGGCGCTGGCCTGGCTGGCGGCCAACGCGACGTCGCTTGAACCGGCCGTGCACGAGGTTCCGGCCACGATCGAGATTGAAGTCGCGAACCTCAAGCTCGCCGCGCTTGGCATAGAGATCGACGCCTCGACCCCAGCCCAGCAGGACTACCTCTCCTCCTGGGGCCGCGACGGCCACTGAGTAACACCTTCAACGAAGCGACTCGAATCGACTACCATGTAGTCATGAGTAAGCGTGCGGCAACTCCGGTCAGATTCGATCCACCCGTCGCCGAAAGGCTAGTCTCATTCGTCGCGGCGAATCCGGGCATGTCTCTGTCTTCGGCTGCCAACCGGCTCGTCGACGAGGCCCTTCGGATGACCGAGCACCCAGGAGTGGTCTTCCGGCCCGGGCCCACCGGGCGACGTGCGGCGCTGGTCGGCGGACCCGACGTGTGGGAGGTCATTCGCGCGATCAGATCCGCTCATGCGAGCGAGCCGGAACTGAGTAGCGATGACATGCTGAGCCTGGTCAGTGACAACACCGGGATCACCGTGCGCCTGTTGCGAACCGCCGTCCGATACTGGACAGAAGTGGTGATTTCGCAATTCGACTAGTTGGCGACTAGTCTGAGTTCATGGAGTCAGTCGGTGCCTACGAGGCTAAGACCCACCTACCGCGGCTGCTGGAGGCCGTGGCGGCGGGCAAGAGCGTGATGATCACCAAACATGGAGTCCCTGTGGCCAAGCTTGTACCTGCCTACCGCGAAGGGCCACAAGCGAGTGAAGTCATCCGCTCGTTGCGCGAGGCGCGCCAAGGCGTAACGCTAGGCGGCCTCTCACTGGCCGACCTGATCAGCGAGGGACGGCGCTGAGTGCCGTTCGTCGTCGATGCGTCGGTGACGCTGGCGTGGTGCTTCGAAGACGAGTCGACCGCTGAGACTGAGGCGATTCTCGACTTGCTCTCTGACGACACCGCCATAGTCCCGTCGTTGTGGGAGCTGGAGGTATCCAACGTCTTGCTGCTCGGTGAGCGCCGCCGGCACCTGACCGAGTCGCAGACCGCTCGTTTCGTGGCGCTGCTCGGCCAGCTTCCGATCCTCGTTGACTTCGCGAGCGTAGATATGGGAGCCGTGATCGCCGTCGGCCGCCATCATTCGTTGACTGCATATGACGCCGCCTACCTCGTGCTGGCGGAGCGCGAAGGCGTCCCTTTGGCCACGCTGGACACCAAGCTGCGTACTGCCGCTCAAGCAGTCGGAGTGCGTCTCATGCCAGAGCCCCAATGACATGGGCGCGAGCGATAGCTGACTATTTCGTCGGGGTGTCGGCCGCCGACGTGGTGTCTGTGGTCTTAGACTGCAGGTGTCGCTGGCACCCGCGTGCCCCAGGTGTCCAGGGCAAGCTGGCCGAGAGCGGCGAGTCCGCCGACGCAGAGGAGCGCTCCGGCCAGCGTTTCCGGGCACAAGAAGCGCGCTGGCGGTGGTGACGGCGACGTCGACGGCCGCCTGCTCGATGGCGCGCTCGCAGGCCGGGTTCGAGATGTCCTGCCCGCAGTTGGTGCCGAGGTTCCAGGCGTCGAGTACGCCGGTCAGGACGGTGTCGGCGGTGCTCGCGGTGTCCCCCAGCATGCTGATCGCGCTCGCCTGCAACCCTTGGCCGAGCACGTCGGTGACGACGGTCTGCCCGGTTGGGTCGCCGAGCACTCCTGGCTGGTCGTCCGCGTAGATATACGGCGAGATGGCGGGGTAGGAGGGCGTCGGCGTCGCCGGGTCGGGCGAGAGGAAGGCACCAGTCGCCGGGTTCATCTCCCGAGCGCGAAGCTGGTAGCCGCCGGTCCCGTCGAGGTACTGGGACTCGAACGCCAGTGGTATCGCCGGAGCGTTCGGGTCGATCTTGGTGACCGAGCGCAACGCCCCGAAGGGGTCGTAACCGAACTCCGACTCGGTCGCCCCCGTCGAGGAAGTCAGCGCCGCGACCGAGCCCTGCTCATCATGGGCGACGAAAAAATCGTTGCCGCTGGTCCGCATGGCCAGGAGCAGTCCGGCGCTCCAGACGTAGCTACGAACTTCGCCGCCGCCGCTCGACTCGCTGGCCCGGAGCGGGAGCGGGTTGTTGACGTCATAGGACGCCGAGGTGGTGACGCCACTCGTCGTGGTGGTAACCCGGTTGCCGTCGCCGTCGTATCCGAAGGCGATGCTGGCGGCGCCGCTTGCCCACGAGGTGAGCTGGCCGGCCGCGTTCCAGCCGTAGCTGACCGGGCCGGCCGAGACCAGCCGCCCGTCGGCGTCGTAGCTGTCGGTCGTGGTGCCGGACGGAGCAGTGATCGAGACTAGCTCGTCGCCCTTGTTGTAGGCGTAGGTCGTCGTCCCTGAGCCGGTCGTCTCGCTCGTCCGATTCCCGTCCTGGTCGTAGCTATAGCTGATCGAGCCGTTGGCACACGAGACGCCGTAGCAAACGCCGGTCAGCCAGTTGCGCGAGTCGTAGCTGTAGGTATCGGCCTGCGCCGGCGTGGTCACCGTCGTAGGGTTGCCCGCCGCGTCGTAGCCGTACGCGAAGCTGGTCAGGGTCGACAAGCCCGCCTTGTCGCTGATCGACGAGACCAGGCCGGCGGGATCGTAGCTGGCCGACTCCGAGTAGCCGTTCGGGTAGCTGATCGTGGCCAGTTCGGAGTCGGCGTTGTAGCCGAGCGTGGTGGTGGCGCTGTCTGCCGTCACCGACGACACGCGCTGGTCGCTGTCGTAGGTGTAGGTGATCACCCGGCCGCCGGGGTAGGTGCGGGACGTCACGTTGCCGGAAGGGTCGTAGCCGTAGCCGTAATTTCCCTGCGGCCCGGTCACGGCGGTGAGTTCGTTGCGGGAGTTGTAGGTGTAGTTCGTTGTGCCGGTCCCGTCGGTCATCTTCAGCCGGTTGCCGCTGGCGTCATAGCCGAATGTCACCGCCGGCGTCCCATCCGAATAGCTGACCGACACCAGGCGGTTTTCCGCGTCGTAGGTCTTCGTTGTCACGGCGCCGACCGCGTCGGTGATGGACGTCTGGTTGCCGCTCGCGTCGTAGCCGTAGGTGGTCTTTTTCCCCAGCGGATTAGTCAGCGTGACCAGACGCCCGGCCTGGTCGTATCCGAAGGTCGTGGTGTCGCCATCGGGGTCGGTCACCGAGGTCTTGTGGCCGGCAGCGTCGTAGCCGTACGAAGTGACGGCCGAACCCGGCGCGGTCACGCTGGCCAGTTCGTTGTCGGCGTTGTAGCCGTAGCTGGTCGTGTTGCCGTCCGGGTCGGTCACCGAGGTCTTGTCGCCGACGGCGTCGTAGGTGTAGGCGGTCGTGTCGGTATCGGCGTTGGTGACCGCGGTCAGGTTGTCGAGAGCGTCGTAGCCGTAGCTGGTCGCGTTGCCGCGCGGGCTGACTGTCGACGTCAGGCGGCCGGCGGCGTCGTAGGTGTAGGTCGTGTGCTCCCCGAGCGGGGAGGTGACCGACGTGAGTTCGCCCGCCGCGTCGTAGCCGTAACTGGTCGCGTGACCCCGCTCATCGGTCATCGTCGTCGGCAGGCCGGTCGTGGCGTCCCGCGTCCAGGTGACCGTCG
This sequence comes from uncultured Actinomycetota bacterium, assembly GCA_963769145.1. GTDB lineage: Bacteria > Actinomycetota > Actinomycetes > Streptosporangiales > Streptosporangiaceae > Chersky-822. Next base: position 1,532,331 of record CAVYKS010000003.1, on the reverse strand, counting down.
ACCCGTCCGGCCGGGTTCGCGACAGCAGGTTGCCGTGGGCGTCGTAGCTGTAGGTAGTGGTGTGCCCGTCTCCATCGGTGTACGAGGTCACGTCGTTGATCGCGTCGTAGGTCCAGGTCTGGGTCGCCGAGATCGGGAACGGCGCGGTCCGCGACAGCAGGTTGCCCCGGGTGTCGTAGCTCATCGTCGTGGTGTTGCCATTGGGATCGGTGATCGCGGAGACGTCCAGGTTGGAGTCGTAGTAGTAGCTGGTCGCGTCGCCGAGCGGGTCGATGCGCTTGACGAGAACGTTGCCTGCATAGACGTCCTGCCACTGGTGTCCGTTCGGGTCGGTATAGGTGCACGTCTGGGTGGAGTTGTCATAGGAGAACGTCGCGGTCTTGCCCAGGGCGTTGACTTGCGAGATAACCCGGCCATCGGAGTCGTAGGTGTTGGCCACGACCTGGTGGCCGTTCTGGTCGGTGATCGTCGCCAGCGGGCCGGCGGGGTCGTAGCTGTAGCTGGTCGTGCCGCCGGCCGCGTCGGTCACCGACGTAAGCTCCCCGGAGCCGTTGTAGGAGTAGCTGACCGTGCGGCCAGGCGGGAAGCTCATCTGGCTGAGCAGGCCGGAGGCGTTGTAGCTGAAGCTGACGGTCCGCCCGGCGAAGTCGGTCACCGATGCGAGCTGCCCGGAGGGGCTGTAGCTGAAGGTCAGCCCGACGCCGTTGCGGTCGGTTTCGGAAATAAGGTGACCGGCCGCGTCGAACAGCAGGTGATCGGAGTTGTGCCGGACCAGGAGCCAGCCGCCGCCGGAGACGTCGGTGAGCACGGAATGAACGCCAGCCGGGGCGCTGTACGTGCCGTTGCCGGCGCCGTTGAAGACCGTCTGCTGCCCGTTCTCCGAGGACAGCGTGACGTTGGACTGCGGTGAGCCGGACAGGAAGACGTTCATCGAGTCGGTCCACCCCGGCCCGAGCGGACCGGTGTAGGGGTCAGGCGAGGTGTAATACCGGACGAACCTGAACGGCACGCCGATCCCGGGGAGGCTCGCGTCGGTCTCGGTCGTCGAGTACGCGCCGGTCGCGGTGTTGACCGGCTCGGCGAAGTAACCGGCCGGGTTGACCGCGTCGGCCGACGAGCCGGCGCCGTAGGTCTGGGGTTGCGGGGTCGACGGCGTCGGGCAGTTCAGGACCGCGGTGACGGCTGTGCTGGTTACCGATCCCGCCCAGGTGCCACCGCTCGGCACCGTGCCGAAGACCTGGAAGAGCGAGCCTGAAACGGCGCCGGCGGTCAGCGTCGTGAGCGTGGTACCGCAGGCAGGCGTGTAGGAAACCGCGTTCAGGTTCACGTCGAACTGGCTGGACAACGCGGCTGATCCGGACACGATGAGCTGGCCGAACTGTCCTGGAGCAGCGGAGTCGAGCTGCAAAGTTCCGTTAATGGGAATGCTGAACGAGCTTGTGTGGACGATGACGCTGGCGCCGAGGTCGAGAGTGGCCCCCGAAGAGAGCGTCACGGCCGGCAGCGTTATGGACTCGCGCACAGCTAGCTGGCCGATCGCCTCGATCGAGGACAGCCCGCTGATCACCGCGCCCTGGTCGACCGCGACGCTGCCGCCCGTCAGCAGCGGCGAGGATGATCCGATCAGCTGCGATCCCGACTCGAGTTCGAAGTCGGTGCCGCCGATGGTCAGCCCGCCGGATGCGACGTCGATGATTCCTGAGTCCTGGGTGGTCAGGCAGTTGCCGTCGAAATCCTGGACACCCCCGATGTCGACCGACCCAGAACCGCCTACTGCCGTGATCGTCCCCAGGTTCTGGAAATCGCCGGCTGGGATCGGAGGCGATGATTGCGACGCTGGGATCGCGCAAGCGCCCCACAGTTCGCTGCCGTTGAGGTTCAGCGCGGATTTGTTGACGAACGTGGCCCCAGCCTGCACCTGGAGGATCTGCCCCGAGGAGAACGTGGCCGTGCCGTCGTTGATAACCGAGCCGCCGTCGATCTGAATGTCACCGGTCGTCATCGTTGCCCCAGCGGCCACGGTTACATTGTCTGGGCCAGTGAACGTGGCGCCGCCAGTAAGCGCGCTGGTCACGGTGACGTTTCCGGTGCCGCCCAGGTCCCCGCCCATGACCAGGTCCGGTACGGTCAGGGCTACGTGCGTGGTCAGCGTTCCGTGGTCGGCGATCGTCTGCGGGCCGCTGATCGTCGCTCCCGTGTTGACGTCCACGGTCCCTCCGCTCGCGACCGCGAAAACGGCCGAGGCCGCGCCGATGACCTGCGAACCGGAGTTGAGCTGGGTTGACGGCCCGCCCAGGTCCAGCTCGCCTGCGGTGATGTCGATCGTCCCGTTGTCGTTGATCGTGAGGCAGTTCGAGTTGAAGTTGGTGTCCTGGATGTCATCGCCCAGGCTGGCCGGGAAGGTCGCGGACGCGGCCACGGTGACGGTGCCGTTGTTGTTGAAGGTACCCGCGAGGATCGTGGGGGCCTGGCAGCCGCCGTCGAGAACGCTGAACTGGCCGAGATCGACCGCTGCCGTGTTGTTGAACGTCGCCCCGGCGTCCACCGAGAACGTGTCGTCGGCCGGGATCGTCACGGTCCCGTCGTTGACCAGCGTTCCGTCGTTCAGCAACAGTTCGGTGCTCGTCATCGTGGCCCCGGCCGCTACGGTGATCGTGCCGGTGTCCTTGAGGAAACCGGTGCCGGACAAAGCACTCGTCACCGTTATGTTGCCGCTGCCCTGCACGGTGCCAAAGCTGTCAAAGTCCTCGCTGAACGCCAGCGTGAGCGTCGGGATGGTCAGGGCTATCGCGGTTGATAGCGCTCCTTCCACTGTGATCGTCGGCGGTCCGCTGACGGTCGCCCCGGTGTTCACGTCGACCAAGCCGCTGCCTAGGTCGAGCACGGCCGACGAAGCGCCGGTGACCGCCGATCCTGAGTTCAGCTCCATGTCGGTGGTTTCGAGGCTCAGCGTCCCGGCCGTGACGTTAATGCTCCCGTCGTTCATGAGCACGCCGCAGTCGCCGTCGCCAATGACGGCGGGGAAGTTGGCGGATGCGGTCGCGGTGATCGTGCCCGAGTTGTCGAGTTCACCGGCCGGGATCGCGGGGGAAGTGGGACTTGCCGGTTCCGCGCAGCCTTCGCCGAGGCGGCTATTCTGGCCAAGGTTGAGCGTCGCGGTGTTGGTGAACGTCGCTCCGGTCTGCACAGTCAGTTCGTCGCTCGCGGGTATGCTCGCCGTCCCGTGGTTGACCAGGCTGCTGGCGGCCATCACGAGCGCGGTGCTGGTGAGGGTGGCTCCGGCCGTGACGGTGACCGTCCCCGGCCCGGCGAACTCTCCGCTGCCATCCAGCGCGCTGGTCACCGTGAGATTGCCGGCGCCCTGGATGGTTCCGCTTGCCATGTGCACCGTCGGCATCGACAGGGCTTGCCGCAGCGACAGCGTTCCCTCGATCGTGATGGTGTGCGGTCCGCTCAGGGTCGCTCCGGCGTCTAGGTCGAGCTCACCGGCGATGTCCAGTGCGGCGGTCGCCGCCCCGGTCAGGTTGGACCCGGAAGCGAGGGCGAAGTTCTCGCCGCCGAGATCGAGTTCTCCGGCGGTGACGTTGATCGTGCCGGTGTCGTTGACGGCGATGCACCGGTTGTTGTAGCCAATCTCGGCGGGCTCGGCCGCTGTACCGGCCGAGGTGACCGTGCTGAGGTTCTCGAAGGTCGCGGCGGGAACGGCGGGCGAGGTCGGGGTAGCGGCGATCGCGCACCCGCCGTCCAGTTCGCTGCCCGGCCCGAGGCTCACCGTCCCGTTGTTGGCAAACGTGATGCCCGAGCCGATGAACAGGCTGCCGGGAACCGAAGCCGTTCCGTCGTTGACCAGCGATCCGCCCGAGAACGTCAGATCGGTGCTGGTCATCGTCGCGCCAGTGGCCACCGTCATGACTCCGCTTCCGGTGAACGACCCCGTGCCGCTGAGCGCCGTGGTCACGGTCACGTTGCCGGTGCCGGTGACGATCGCGCTATCCGTCAGGGTGAGTTCCGGCAGCGACAGCGACGGCGTCGTCGACAGCGTCCCCTGGACTGTGATCGGCGAAGACCCGCTGATCGCCGCCCCGGCGTCCAGTGTGAGGTCGCCGGTCAGGTCGAGCAGGGTTGATGAGGTGCCGGTGAGCCGCCCTCCCGAGGTGAGTTCCGTCGAACCGGATAGGAACAGCGTGCCGGACGACACGTTTATCGTGCCGGAAACTCTGGTCGTCATGCAGTCGCCAAGCCGGGCCGGGAACGAGGCCGACGCGGCGATCGTCACGGTCCCCGAGTTCGCGAAGGCACCGGGCGAATTCTGGCTGAAGCAGTCGCCGGACAGCACGCTGTCGCCGCCCAGGCGGAGCTGCCCGGCGTTGGTGAACGCCGCGCCGCCTTCGACGGTGAGCGCGTCGCTCGCCGGGATCGTGGCCGAACCATCGTTGATCATGGTGCCGCCGCCGACGATGAGGTCCGAACTCGTCATCGTCGCGCTCGCGGCGACGGTCAGCGTACCGGTGCCGTCCAGCGACCCGGAACCGGTCAGCGCCGAGGTCACAGTCCAGTTCCCGCCGCCCAGAGTCGTGCCGTTGACGATCAGCGTCGGCACCGACAGGGCTGCCAGCGTCGTCAGCGTGTCCTCGACATCGATCGTCGACGGTCCCGCGATCGACGCGCTGGAGTCGACGGTGACCTGTCCGTCGATCTCGAGCACGCTGGACGAAATCCCGCTCAGGTGGGAACCAGAGCCGATCGTCACGGTCCCGGACAGGTCGAGCATTCCAGAGCTGATGTCGATCGTCCCGGTGCTATCGGTGACCAGGCACGAGCTGTCGCCGACGACGGCCGGGTTCGCCGCCGAACCGGAGGCGGTCAGCGTTCCCGAATTGGTGAAGCGTCCCGCGACCGGGTCCGCCGCATTGGCGCAGCCACCCGAGAGCGCGGCCCGCTGGCCCAGGCTCAGCGTCCCCGAGTTGGTAAACGTCACCCCGGCCTCGATGAACAGGGCCCCGTTCGCCGGGATCGATGCGGTTCCGGCGTTCACCAGCGCGCCGCTTTCGACGCTGAGGTCGCCGACGGTCAGGGTCGCCCCGGCCATCACCGTGACCGTGCCCGGCCCGTTGATGGTCCCGCCCGCGTCGAACTGGCCCTTGACGGACAACGTGCCGCCGACCGTGAGCGAGCCCGCCAGCTCAAGCATCCCCGTCGACACCGACTTCGGGGTCTTGGCCGTGAGGGTCAGCGAACCGTTGATGACCAGCCCGCCGTCATTGGTCAGGCCCAGGACGGACTTGGTCCCTGACTCGCTGACCGGCAGGTGGGGCAGGTCGGCCGGGATGCAGGCCCAGTCGCTTGGGCCAGGTACGGCGGCGCCGGACCAGTTCGCCGCGTTCGTCCAGGACGAGCTGGCGGCGCCAGTCCACGTCGTGGTGCATCCCGGGGCGTTGGCCGCCGAAGTCGTGCCGGTTACATCAGTGCCGACCGAGAAGTCTCCAGTTGAATCAGAGGAAAAAATTGCGTACGAGTATGTCGTCGACCCGGTGAGGCCGATGTCTGTGTAGCTGGTCTTTCCTGGTTCGGCGAGCTTGGTGACCAGGGTGCCCGAGGTCGGCGACGACGGAGCCGCCGATCCTTGAGCCCGGCGGATCATCACCCCGGTCAGGTTGGTGCTCGCCGGGTTGACCCAGGACAGCGACACCGTTGACCCGGTGACGGCCGTCACCTTGAGCGAGGTCACGGGCGGCGGGAGCGCGGCCGTTTGGCCAGTCACGTCAACGCCGACCGAGAACTCCGAGGCCGAGTTGTAGGCGAAGATCGCGTAGGAGTACGTGGCCGAAGCGCTGAGCCCGCTGTCGGTGAACGAGGTCCCGTGGCTGGTCACGGTCGCGACCAGAGTTCCCGAGGTCGGTGTCGCCGGCGGTGTAGTCCCCAGCGCCCGCCTGATCACCACGCCAGTGAAGGCCCCGGCCGGGTTCGTCCAGGACAGCGCCAGCGACGAGGTGGTGATGCCGGTGATCTTCAGCGCGGTCACCGGGTTCGGCGCCGTGGTCGCCGTCAGGTCGGTGGCGGTGGAGTATCGCGCCGCTGAGTTCACCGCGAACACCGCGTAGGAGTACGTCGTCGAGGCGCTGAGCTTGGTGTCGGTGACCGTTGCGCCCGGCCTGGCGACGTTCGCGACCAGGGTGCCGGCTGTGGGCGAGGACGGCGCTTTCGCGCCCGTAGCCCGCCGGATGACCACGGACGTGTAGACGCTGACTGGATCGGTCCACGTCAGCGACACCGACGTGGTGGTAACGCCGGTGACCTTGAGCGCGGTAACCGGGCTGGGCGCGGTCGTGGTCGTGACGTGAACCCCGGCCGAGAACTGCGACTTGGAGTTGTATGCGAACGCGGTGTACGAATAGGTCGTCGACGGAGCGAGGCCGGTGTTCTTGTATTTGGCACCCGGCTTGGCGATCTTGGCGACCAGCGTGCCCGCCGTCGGCGAGGAAGGCGGCTTCGTCCCCTTCGCCCGCCTCAGCATCACGCCCGCCAGGCTGGAACTAGTCGGATTCACCCAGGACAAAGACACCGAAGACGCTGTAGCGGCGGTGACCTTCAGCGAACTGACCGGACCAGGTGCGGTGGAATGGCTGACTGTCACATTGACTGCGTTGGCAGCGGCCGTCGGCGCGGAAACCGATGCGATGCCCAGGCCAAGGCCGGCAACCATTACCAGAACCAATCGCATAAAATCCCCACAAATACTGCGCATTATGGCAAGTGTCAGCGCAGAATACCGCTGTGGCCGCGAATGATACAAGGCGCGATAAGTGCCACATGAATTCCCGTACAGCCGCTTGTGTTCCCGTCACCTGGTCTTCTACGATTCGCGACAGACGTTCTGTTTGCCAGGGGAGGGGCGCAAATGAGGCGCGGCTGTTGAGCTACCGCACATTGGCGGGCTCAAGACTGTTGTTTCGCGGATTGGTGACCGTTGCGGCGGCGTTGCCGTTGGCGTTCTGCCTGCAGGTATTGCCGTCGGCCACCCCCGCGTTCGCGGCGACGTACGCCGAGACGACTGGTGGGGTGACCCACACGTGGACGAACTACACCAATGCCGGCGGCACCCAAGGGCCATCCATTCCCTCGTTTGACACCGTGCAGATCGCCTGCCGGCTGACCGGCTTCAAGGTCGCCGACGGCAACACGTGGTGGTACCAGATCGCCTCGTCGCCGTGGAATGACACCTTCTACGCTTCCGCCGACGCCTTCTACAACAACGGCGCTACCTCGGGGCCGCTGAAGGGCACCCCGTTCGTCGACCCGAACGTTCCGATCTGCGGTTCCAACTCCCAGGGCGGCAGCAACGAGACCACCGGCGGCGTGGCCCACACCTGGACGGACTACACCGACGCCGGTGGCACGCAGGGACCATCGATCGGCTCGAACCAGACGGTCTCCATCGCGTGTCGGCTGACCGGCTTCAAGGTCCCCGACGGCAACACTTGGTGGTACCTGGTGGGGTCGGCTCCGTGGGATAGCCAGTTCTACGTGTCGGCGGACGCCTTCTATAACAACGGCCAGACGTCGGGGAGCCTGCAAGGAACGCCGTTCGTGGACACGAACGTCCCGATCTGCGCGGCCAACACCGAAGAGCCTGCCTACGGCACCGCTGTCGGATCCTCCAGCGGCGCCGTCCACCCGAACCGGTGCAACAGCGCCGACCCGGTCGACTGCGCCAGCGGTGATTTCTGGCAGACCGTCACCGACGTGTCCGTTCCCGGCCGGGGGCCGGGGCTGGACCTGACCCGGACTTACAACGACCTGGACGGGGTCACGGCGGGGATCTTCGGCAACGGGTGGTCATCTTCCTACGACCAGCACCTGACATTCAACAGCGACGGGTCGGTCACGGTCACGCTCGCGGACGGGTCACAGGTCGTGGCCGAGCCCAACGGATCGGGCGGGTTTACGGTGCCGTCCTGGGCGGACAGCAGCCTGGCGGTCAAGGGCGACGGCAGCTACACCTATACCAGGCAGGCCAGGCAGCTTCTCACGTTCGCCGCGGGATCGAGTGGCGCGTCCGGTTCGACCGGCGGGCAACTGCTGTCGATCAAGGACCTGAACGGGTACGCCACCGTGCTGAGCTACAACGCGAGCGGCCAGCTCGCCTCCGTGACCGACAGTTCCGGCCGCGCCATCAACGTGACGTTCGGCGCCAACGGGTTCGTGTCGTCGGTCACCGACCCGCTCGGCCGGACCACGAAGTACGGCTACGACGCCGTCGGCGACCTGACCTCGGTCACCGATCCGCTGATCCGGACCTGGAACTTCAGCTACAACGGCAGCCATCAGATGCTGACCATGACGAACCCGGTCGGCGGCGTCACCACGAACACCTACAACTCCGGCGGACAGGTCACCGCGCAAACCGACCCGCAGAACCTGACCACCACGTTCGCCTACACCGGTGACAATTTCTCGGCGCTCGGCGGGACCACCACGATCACCGATCCGCACGGGAACGTCGAGGTGGAGCAGTACGCCGATGGGTTCATGACCAAGCTCACCAAGGGTTACGGCACCGCGGCGGCGGGAACCTGGACCTACACCTACGACCCGAACACCTTTGGCATCACGTCGGTCACCGATCCCGACGGCAACGTCACCGCCCATACCTACGACGCCGCCGGTCACCTGCTGACGTCCACCGACCCGCTCGGCAACCTGACCACCAGCACCTATAACGCCCTGGGCGAGGTGCTGACCACCACCGACCCGCTCGGGCACGTCACCACCAAGACCTACGACGCCCTGGGCGAGGTGCTGACCACCACCGACCCGCTCGGGCACGTCACCACCAAGACCTACGACGCCAACGGGAACCTGCTCACCAGCACCGACCCGCTGGGCAACAGCACGACCTACACCTACGGCGACGGCAACGCTGGCGATGTCACCGCTATCACCGACCCGAGCGGGCGGGTCACCACCATGACCTACGACAGCGACGGCGACGTCGCGACCAAGGCGGTCTCTCCCTCCGGCGGCGAGGCCGACACGACCGGCTACGCCTACGACGTCGACGGGGAAGTCGTCTGCACGGCGTCGCCGGACGCGACCGCCGCGGGAGTCACCTGCCCGGCGGCAGGCAGCCCGCCGGTCGCGGACACCACGACGACGGCCTATGACGGAGACGGCGAGACCACCTCGGTGACCGACCCGGACGGGAACACTACGGACTACAGCTACGACGCGGACGGCAATCAGGTCCAGCAGGTCGACGGCACCGGCAACATGACCTCCAGCAGCTATGACGAGGACAACCGGCTGGTCATGACGACCACCGGCGTGAACGGCGCCGCGCCGTCGACTACGGCCTATTCCTACGACCTCGCGCCTGGTACCGGGGCCTGCCAGAACCTTGCCGGCGCCTCGTACTGCACCACGGTGACGAACCCGAACGGCGGCGTCACCGTCGAGGCCTACAACTCCCGCGACGAGCCGATCCAGCGCAGCGACCCCGGCGGACTGGTCACCCGGTACGGATACGACGCCGCCGGGAACAAGATCACGATGACCAACGGGGCCGGCACAGTCACGTATGGATACGACGCCGACTACCGCCTTCTTTCGGCCGAATATTCCGACCCAGCGACTCCGAACGTGAGCTACGCCTACGACGCGGACGGCCACCGGACGGCGATGACCGACGGGACCGGCACCACCAGTTACGCGTACGACGCGGCCGGGCGGCTGACGTCGGTCCAGGACGGTGCCGGTTCTGCCGTCGCCTACGGCTACGACGCCTCCGGGGATGTCACGTCGCTGACCTACCCGGGCGGTCACATCGTGACCAGGACATTCGATGGCGCCGGTCGGCTCGCGTCCGTCGCCGACTGGCTGGGCAACACCACCGCGTTCAGCTACGACCCCAGCGGGAATGTCACAACGACCAGCTACCCTGACGGCGACACGGTCACGTCGACCTACAACAACGACAACGCGCTCACCGGGACCGCCCTCACCCAGTCCGGCACCACACTGGCGTCGATCGCTTATCTCCGCAACGGTGATGACCTGATCACCAAGGAGACTGACGCGGGTGCGCTGAGCGGTACCACCAGCTACGGATACTCGGCCCAGGACCAGCTCACCAGCGCCGGCCCTAGCAATTACAGCTATGACCTAGCTGGAAATCTGACCGGACAGGCTGGGACCACCCAGGATTTCAACGCCGCGGACGAACTCACGACTAGTACCGCCGGCGGCACGACTACGAGCTACAGCTACGACTCGATCGGGGACCTGACCGGCGCCAGCCTGCCGTCGGGCACAGGCACCAGCTATTCCTACAACCAGCTCGGTGAGTTGACCTCGGCCGCCCAGGTCAGCCCGCAGCCAGCCGTGACGGCGCTCACCACGTCGGACGGCCCGATAACGGGCGGCCCGCTCGTCACGATTTCCGGGACTGGGTTCACGGGCGCGACGGCCGTGGACTTCGGCACGGTGGCGGCGAGCTTCATCGTCGTTTCCGACACCCAGATCACCGCGACCGCCCCGCCGCAGGCGGCGGGAACGGTTGATGTCACGGTCACGGCCGCCGGGGGCAGCAGCTTGGCTGGGGTCGCCGACCAGTTCAGCTACCTGCCGGTGCCAGTGATCACCGGCATCGCGCCGAACGCGGGCGCCAGCGGCGGCGGGACGTCGGTCACGATTACCGGGACCGGGTTCACCGGCGCGACCGCGGTGTCGTTCGGTGCGGCGGCGGCCGTCGGCTTCACGGTTGTCTCGGACACGGAGCTGACCGCGACGGCGCCAGCCGGGGCGATCGGGTCGGTGGACGTGTCGGTCGCCACGCCCGGCGGGACTAGCGCCGCCGTAACCGCTGACCGGTATACCTACGCGCCCGCACCGGCGATCACGAACATCGTGCCGGCAGCCGGTCCGGCGAGCGGTGGTACCGCTGTCACGATTGCCGGCACGGGCTTCACCGGTGCCACGGCTGTGAGCTTCGGCAACCAGGCCGCCCCGGCGTTCACCGTGCACTCGGCTACCCAGATCACCGCGACCGCGCCGGCGCAGGCGGCTAGCACCGTGGACGTCACGGTGACGACGCCCGGCGGCACCAGCCCGGCGGTGGCCGCCGACCAGTACAGCTATTTGCCCGCTCCGGCGATCACCAAGATCAGCCGGACGGCCGGCCCGGACTCGGGCGGCACAGCGATCACGATCACTGGGTCCGGGTTCACCGGCGCGAGCGCGGTCAGCTTCGGCAGGGGGGCGGCCGCGAGCTTCAGCGTGGTGTCCGATACCCAGATCACTGCGACCGCGCCGGCGCACTCGACGGGCCAGGTCGACGTCACGGTCACCACAATTGGCGGGACGAGTCCGGCGGCTGCCGCCGACGTGTTTACCTTCCTGCCGGTACCGGCGGTCACCCAGGTCAGTCCTGGGGCTGGGCCGGTCGGCGGCGGTGCCGCCGTGACGGTGACCGGCACTGGTTTCACCGGCGCGACATCGGTGAGCTTTGGCAGCGTCGCCGCGACGAGCTTTACCGTGGTCTCCGATACGCAGATCGACGTGACGGCGCCGGCTGAGGCGGCGGGGGCGGTTGATGTGACGGTCACGACGCCGGGCGGTCTTAGCTCGCTGGCGGCCGCCGACGACTTCAGCTACCTGCCAGTGCCGTCGATCACCACGGTCACGCCGACGGTGGGTCCGGTGACTGGCGGCACCGTGGTCACGATCACCGGCACCGGCTTCACCGGGACGACCGGGGTGAGTTTCGCAGGCCACGCGGCGACGGGGACCACGGTCGTCTCCGACACCGAGGTAACCGCGACCGCCCCGGCGCAGGCCGCCCGGACGGCGGACGTCACCGTGACCACGCCCGGCGGTACCAGCCCGACTGTCACCGCTGACCAGTTCAGCTACCAAGCGGCCCCGGCGATCACCAAGATCGCTCCGACGGTCGGGCCGCTCGCGGGCGGCACCATTGTTACCGTCACCGGCGCTGGATTCACGGGGGCGAGCGCGGTCAGCTTTGGCGGTGTCCCAGCGGCTGGCTTCACTGTCGTTTCCGACACCGAGATCACCGCGACCGATCCGGCCCGGGCCGCCGGAACGGTCGACATCACGGTCACCACGCCGGGCGGCAGCAGCGCTAGCGTCCTGGCTGATCATTTCACCTACGCGCCGGGGCCCGTCGTTACCAAGATCATGCCGGCGGCGGGTCCGGTGGCGGGCGGTACTGTGGTCACGATCACCGGCACCGCGTTTAGCGGCGTCACGCTCGTGAAGTTCGGCAGCCAGCCGGCGGCCACCATCAAGGTCAATTCCAGCACCCAGATCACGGCCACCGCCCCGGCGCACACGGCCGGAGCCGTCGACGTCATAGTGCACAGCCCTGGGGGAGTCAGCCCGGCCGGTGCGGCCGACAAGTTCAACTACGCGCCGGTCCCAGTGGTTTCTGGGGTTAGCCCGGCGGCGGGGCCTCTTGCAGGGGGGACCGCGGTCACCATCACCGGCACCGGGTTCACCGGCACGGCCGCCGTGAGTTTCGGCGGTACCGCGGCGACTGCCTTCACCGTTGTCTCGGACACCCAGATCACCGCTACCGCGCCGGCCCACGCATTCGGGGTGGCCGACGTGACGGTGACGACGGCTGGCGGTGGTAGCGCGACCGTGGCCGCCGACCAGTTCGGCTACGTGGCGGCGCCTGCCGTTACTGACATCAGCTCGGCGGCGGGGCCGGTCGGTGGCGGCACGACGGTCACGATCAGCGGAACCGCGCTGGCGGGAGCCACCGCCGTCGACTTCGGTGGTGTGGCCGCAACTAGTTTCACGGTCGTGTCGGCGACGCAGATCACGGCTACCTCGCCGGCCGGAGTAGCGGGCGTGGTGGATGTCACTGTGCTCACCGCCGGCGGCCTTAGTCCGACCGTCGCGGCTGACCACTTCACTTATGCGCCCGCCCCGGCGGTCACGAAGGTCAGCCCGACCATGGGTCCGGCGGCGGGCGGCACGATTCTGACTGTTGCTGGCACCGCGTTCGTCGGCGCTACCGCGGTTGCTGTCGGCGGGGTCAGCGCGACGTTCACGGTCGTATCGGCGACCCAGATCACGGCGACGACTCCGCCGGGCGCGGTCGGGACGGCCAACGTCGAGGTCACCACCCCAGGCGGTACCAGTTCGGCGGTCACCGCCGATCACTACACCTACGCCCTAGTGCCGGCGATCTCCAAGATCAGCCCGGCGGCGGGCCCGGTGGCGGGTGGCACCATGGTCACGATCACCGGCACCGGCTTCACCGGCGCCACCATCGTGAAGTTCGGCAGCGGGGCCGCGACCAGCATCAAGATCAACTCCAACACCCAGATCACAGCCACCGCCCCAGCGCACGCGGTCGGCGTCGTAGACATCACCGTGCACACCCCCGGAGGCGTCAGCCCGGTTGGCTCGGCGAACAAGTTCACGTACGCGCCGGTCCCGGCCGTTTCCGGAGTCAGCCCGCCGGCCGGGCCGAACGCCGGGGGAACCACGGTGACGATCACCGGGACCGGCCTGAGCGGTGCCTCGGCCGTTGCCTTCGGCGCCATCCCGGTCACCCACGTCACGGTCGCGTCAAGTACCAAGATCACCGCCGTGGCCCCCGCTCACGCCGCCGGGCCGGTCAACGTCACCGTGACCACCGCAGGCGGCACCTCCGCGATCGCCGCCGCGGCTCAATACACGTACACGACGGCTGCGGCTGCTGCCGCCGCGCGCCTGCGGGCGGCCGGTAGCAGTCGCAGCCACCTGGCCAGCGCGGGTCCTATCGTTAATATCACCGCGAGTTATACGTACAACGGTGACGGCCTCCGCATGACCGAGACCACCGGCACCGGCACGCTCAGCTTTACCTGGGACACCAGTCAAACAACACCAGAACTGCTTTCCGATGGCAGCAATTTCTATATCTACGGACCGAGCGGACGGCCGATCGAGCAAATCACTGGGGCGGCCAGCGAGGCGTACTTCTTCGGGGACGGCGCCGATTCAACTCGAGCGTTGCTCGCTAGCGACGGATCCGTAGCAGCCACGTACACCTATACGCCCTACGGAAGACTGCTTTCGCATACGGGAACTCTGACAACGCCGTTGCTATTTGGCCTTGGCTACACCGATTCACCGTCCAGTCTGCTCTATCTGATAAATCGAAGCTACAGTGCCACGACAGGCCAGTTCTCCACCGTAGATCCGCTTGACACGGCGACCAATCAGCCATACGAATACACCGGTGACGATCCACTCAACGGCATTGACCCGGATGGAAACACTTGGTGGAACCCGTCGACGTGGTCGCCCAAGGTCAACCTGGTGGTCGGCGCAATTCCTGTCATCGGGCCAGGGATCTCGAAGATTCAGTTGCTGACCGGCCTGGGGACCGCCGATCGCACCTGCCGTGACGCTGACGAAGGAGTCGTTGGAGCCGACTGCTTTGGATCAATAAAATCAGCCGCAGCAGGTGGCATTGAATATGGGATTGGCCTGATTCCTATTGTTGGCAATGCTTTTGACTACTTCGTGACCGATACCGGAACCGCCTATTCTCCAGGCTCGCCGCAGCACAACTCGGGGCTACCTTCTTCCCCCGTTCCGTTGTGCTATACCGGCGGCTCCTTGCAAGGAGGCGAGATCACCATTCAAGGCAGCTCTCTGGAGTTGCAGGGCGGGTCTTTTAACCTCCAGCTGTAGAGGACCGTCGCATCCGGCATCGGAGCCCTAAACGCGGCCCAAGCCAGGTTAGGGCGGGGTTGGAGGAGAACATCTGGTCGAGCGTGTCGCTGGTTGTTGTCGGTGGTGTGTGATAGATTACGAGTAGATGTTCTAGAGAGATGGCATCACCGGGATTAATGTGGAGTTCGGTTTCGAATAGGCGGCTAGCCGCCACTTGAGTACGAATCCCGGTTGAGCGGCCCTCCGTTTCCTGAGCCAGTCATGGCAGCACCGCTGCGGTGAGTGCTGCGCCTGCCCGCTTGACGTCCCCGTATTTCCCCCCGCTCAGGGAGGTGGTGTCCCGATGTGCGATCTCAGCCAGCAGCCGTGTGCTTTGCCTGGCGCCGCCCCGGCTGGGGTGCCTCGGTCGGCCGACGAGGCGCTGGAAATGGTGATGGCCGGGTTCGGGTGGCTGGCCGACGCGGACCTGGCCGGGATGCCCGCCGCGACGCGGGCGGAGTGCCTGCGGGAGCTGGAGCGGGTCAGGTCGGTGCAGACCGCCGCGCACGCCGCGGTGCTGTCGGCGTTCGATCACGACGGCTGTTACGCCGATGACGGGCAGGGGACGTCGCGGACGTGGCTGCGGTGGCAGACCCAGGTCACCTCCGGCGCCGCCTCGGGAGCGGTGGGGTGGATGCGCCGGCTGCGCGCCCACCCCGCGGCCGCCGACGCGCTGCGGGCCGGGAAGATCTCCGAGTCGTGGGCCCGGCAGGTCTGCGAGTGGAGTGACCTGCTCCCTGAGTCCGCCCGGGGCGACGCGGACACCATCCTGCTCGCGGCCGCGGTGCAGGGCGCGGAGCTGGCGGATCTGGCTGCCCTGGCCGAGCAGATGCGGGCCACGCTGGCCGGCCCGGACTCCGACGGCCCGGAGGACAAGTTCGGGCAGCGGCGGCTGCGGCTGGGCACCACCCTCGGCGGGATCGGCAAGCTCGACGGCGATTTGACTCCTGAGTGCGCGGCCGCGATGCAGGCGGTGCTGGACGCGCTGGGCAAGAAGAACGGGCCGCAGGACACCCGCACCCCCGGGCAGCGCCAGCATGACGCCCTGGAGGAAGCCCTGCGGCGGCTGGTCGCCAGCGGCTGCCTGCCCGACCGGGCCGGGCAGCCCGCCAAGATCATGCTGCATCTCAGCCTCGAAGAACTCGCCCGCCGGCTGGCCGGCGTCCGCCCCGACCACAACCCCGGCGAACCGGACATCAACGCCCGGCTGTGGCCCAGACTCACCCCCGCCACCGGCGTTACGCCGCCGGAGCTGGTGCCGTGGCCGGCTGCCCCGCCCGGGTATGAATGCGACGCCAGCATCATCCCGGTAGTGACCGGGCGGGTCGATTATGACCTGCTGGACAAGCTCACCGCCCAGCTCAAGGGCGGTACCCCTTGGTCCCGGCGGCCCGCCTACGACGCGTCAGCCGGCGGCAGCGGCGGCCGGGACACAATCAAGGACCTGATCCTGGCCAACGCCATCGCCCTGCTGTCCGGCCCCGGGCAGATCGCCTCCGTGCTCCGCACTGGCACCCTGCCGCCGCCCGCCGCCGCCATCAGCCTGCCCCTGGATGTCGGTACTGCCACCGACACTGTCCCGCCGCACTTGCGCCGGGCGGTGATCTTGCGGGATAAGCACTGCCGCGGCCCCGGATGCCAGGTTCCGGCTGCGGGCTGCCAGGTGCACCATCTGGTCCCGCGCAGCCAGGGCGGGCCGACTAAGCTGACCGGATTGCTGCTTTTGTGCGCATTCTGTCACTTGATCCTGGTCCACCGGTGGGGGTGGACGATCACCCTCAACCCCGACGGCACCACCACCGCCCGCAGCCCACACGGCCGTGTCCTGCATAGCCACAGCCCGCCGCCCGCCACCGCCGCCTAACTGCGGCCTGCACACGGTTAACGCCAGCAACCGTTGTCCAGCGGCTACCGGGTTGACGTCATGCACGGCGACCCCACGCCGGGAGTGGCTCGCATACGGCCCGCTCGTTGGGGTACGGCAAGCGGACAAGCTGGCATCGACGTCGAGGAGCAATTGATGGCGACCGACCGTCAGAAAGAAGCCGCGCGGCGCAACATCGGCAAGGCTCGGCAGGCGCAGAGCGCGCGGGCGCATGGTGAGAATGTCCCGCGCACGGGCCAGGGTCTGAGCACCGCAGAGAAGGACAGGCTGCCGGACGAGGAGTTCGCGTTCCCCAGGCAGCGCAAGGAACCACTGACCGACGCCCGGCACGTACGCAACGCGATCGCGCGCTTCGATCAGGTCGAAGACGCCACGGACGCGGAGCGTGACCGGGCCTGGAAGCGGATCGTCGCGGCCGCTGAACGGTATGACGTCGAGGTATCCGAGTCAAGCTGGCACGACCTGGCCAAGGGCGGCAAGGATCGCAAGCAGTAACGGCTACTCGCCAAGAGCAGACGGCGACCAGCCGGACTGCGAGCCCGGGACGAACTCGGCGATATCTGGATCGCCTAGTTCCAAGGCTTCGTCGACCGGCATGGTGGCCACCGACGTCGCGAACGGCGGCCAGGTGGAGACAGCGCGGAGACCGAGATCCTTGGCCTCCTCGAAGCGCCTCAGCAGTTCGACGGCAACGCGACGGCGGTCGGCCTGGGTGAGGTCGGGGGACTTGACGGTGGCGGTCAGCGCTGCGCGGTAGTAAGAGTCAGCGTCTTCGCGGTGACCGGCGCCGAGCGCGCTGATCGCCGCGCCGAACGGGGTCATGATCGAGGTCAGTCCCTCCCAGTCGTCGCGATCGGTCTCCTTCTGAACGCGCAGCAGCAGGTAGGCGTAGCCCTCGAACGGCACGCTCCGGTCGGCGGTCGGGCCGTGCCGGAGGCGATCGTGGCTGACCCAGAGAGTGGCCGGGTCCACCTGGGCCTCGGTCGCGAGCACGGCGGCGTAGTAGGCGGGCCGCAGTTCGTTGGCACCACCGCCTCGGTGCACGTAACTCTGGTGCAGACCGAGGTGCATCTCGCCGTCGCCGCCGCCCAGCAACTCGTCGATGCCGTCGGCGACCGGTCCGGCGACCGCCAGGACGGCCGAAAGCTGGGGGATGGCCACGAGCTTGGCGAAATCGCTGAGCACGTTGATGAACCGCTTGAGATAGTCCTGCCCCTGCATCGCGAGCAGCGCGGCCGTCACTTCGACCACCCCGCCGCTGAACGGCATCAGCGCGGTCAGCGGATAGTTCAGCGAGACGGCGCGATCAAGGTGGGCGGAGTCGATGCCCATGAGGCCCTGCTCGCCAACGATGTTGGGCACGTCCACGTTGTGCGTGCCGAACTGGAAACGCACCAGCGAATGAACCGCCGGGTGCCAGGTCTTGAACCATTCTCGATCGCTCTTCAGCGACATCTCGGTAAGCCACAGCCGGAAGTAGTCTCGGCCGGCCACGAGCGCCTCGGTGTCGACCTGCCCGCCGAGGACACGCTCGGCCGGAATCGGCACGTACAGGTACCGGCTGGCGTTGCGCTTGAACAGGCCGGTCACCGTCTTCCGCAGGCTCATGACTTGTCTCCTCTGGATGCCTTGGCGATGGCCGCCTGCCCCTGGTCGGCGTACAGGCACAGGTCGAACGCGCACTCCGGGGACAGGCCTGGTGTGCTGGCAAGCCGGTCTGCCGCCTGCCGGAGCGCCTCGGTCAGGGCGGCGACGAAGCGCCGCGGACGGCTCTTCACGGCCTCGCTCAAAAGGCCGAGCACGACGACTGCCATCGAGGATGACAGTGGCGGGATCGTCACGACGACAGGCACGCCCAGGCTGAAAATTTCCGCCGCGAACTCCCGCAGTCCGGCGGCTTGCTGCCGTTCGGCCTCACTCCTGAGCGCCTGCACCGTGGGCGTGGCCTGCAGCACGCAGAAGGCCACGTCGGGGAACCGCGCAAGCATGTCGAAGGGCTGCATCAGCTCGCCCCGGGGCGCGTCGGGTCGAGGCGACTGGCCAGCGGTCCGGCCGAGGTCGAGGCGGAGACCGGAGGCCGTCTCGATCGGCGTGGCCACGATGTGCACGATGTCCAGGCCGGCAAAGCGGCTGCCAGACAGCTCATCTGGACGGCCAGATCCGTATTCGTAGCGCCGCGAGTCGATGAGCGGCGCCCAGCCGCTCGCGGCCATCTCGGCCTGGTTCAGGTCGGCGACGATGCTGACCGCCGACCTCATCGCTCGCCAAGACCGCACCGGCCGGGTTCGCCGTTCAGGAAGCGTGCGGACGATCCGGAGCGGCCCGAGTTCCCCGAGTGGGGCGTCCGGCTTGGACGCGAAGACCGCTTCCCAGCAGATCGCGGCGAGTTGCCGGGGGATCTGGACACCGAGGATGTGGTGGCGGTCGCGCACTTGATCGAGCCGAGCGAGTTCGGTTCCGAAAGACTCGGGCAGCGTCCGTCGCCCCAGTACAAACGAGTGTTCAAGGTCTGGCACTCGTATCACCGCGTCGGCTAGCGGACTGGTGGTCGTCAGGGTGGCGCGCGCGTCGCTCATTCCGGGTGCCGGGTCCAGTCCCGGCGAGATCGTGACGGTGGCGAGGATCGGTGTGACGCCCTCGGCGCGGCCTAGGCGGACGCGCGTGAACCGGTACCTGGTGCGCTTGGAGATGCTGAACAGCGTGGTGCCGAAGACCACCAGAACCGCCGAGGGCAGCCAACTGTAGACGAATTTGAAATCGTTCAGAGCTGTCGAGACTTCCACGGCGACGGCTGTCAGAACGAAGATGAACGGCGCCAGCGCCTCGGCGGCCGGGCGTAGGTATGGCTTACCTTGCTTGCGCAGATCACGCACCCGGCGTAGCTGTCGTAGCGTCAGTGCGGCGACTATCTCACCGAGGACGCCGAGCACGGCGCGCGTGACCCTTTGAGCGTGCGGGCTCGTCTGCAGCCAGCCGTCCAGCTCGGCGGGAACTTTGATCGCGACCGAGCCCAGGCCGGGCGCGCCGTACTTCGTGGTGCCGTAATAACGCTGAATCCAGTCGTGGAACCAGCGCAGGCTGACGGCCCGGCGCAGCGCGGTGTCAGACCAGGCCTGGTAGGTGACCAGCCGGACCAGCCACGGCCGCCAGCTGGGCGGTCGCAGCTTCTCCATGGCTACGGAGCTGGGGGACGTCGCGATCGACTGGACATCGGCCATCGTCGGCAGGCCCGGCAGGAATCGCAGGTACGTGCCGACGTCGGTGTCGAACCCCGGACCGGCGGTCTGGCCGAGGCGGGCCGCCAGGAGGGCCGACAGCGTGCATGCGATGATCGCCCCGGCGTAGTCGCGGCACTGGTCGAACCAGTCCCCCGCCAGGTCAACGATCGGGCGAGCGCGATCAGGCAACCGCAAGCCGAGCATCTCGCCCTCCTCGAGCGCGAT
The DNA here is from genome assembly GCA_963769145.1 of uncultured Actinomycetota bacterium. Taxonomy (GTDB): domain Bacteria; phylum Actinomycetota; class Actinomycetes; order Streptosporangiales; family Streptosporangiaceae; genus Chersky-822. The sequence continues at coordinate 1,512,270 of CAVYKS010000003.1, read as the reverse complement.
AAGGGCGGCCCGGCGTCGACCAAGGCGATCGATCAGGTCCTTTGGCACCAGCGGTCGCGATGGTCTTCGCTGCAGCACTGCCCCCCGCAACTGAAGTTGGAGCGCCTGCTCGGGCTGATCAGGATGATCTCGCCACCACTCGACCAGAACTGACTCCAGTCCGTCGGAGGTATATGCGGCCAGATTCGCTGGCAACCGTCGGTCCTGGCGGTCCTGGCGGTCCGGGCGGTCCGGGCGGTCCGCCAGGATGAGGTGCTCGATGACGTCGAAGCAGGCGGAAATGTCGGCGAAAGTTCCGAGCGTGGTCACCTCTGGGTCCCATACCAGGTGAGCGCGGGCGAACTGGTCGATGGCCTGCTCCGACCACGCGAGCGGGCTGAGCGTTCGCCACCGGGCGTGACGCCAGGCGTCGAGGTCCTCGCCTTCGGGGATGTGGAGTTCGATGGTCGCCTGGTCGTCCGGCATCGCCTTGGCCCCGGCGAGTCCGTCGAGTGACCAGAGCAGCTCTCGGTCGGCGAGCGACGGCGAGCCGTCGAGTTCGCCCCCCGAGCCAAGGCCTTCGTCCCGCAGTCGCATCCGCCGGATGATCCGAAGCTGCGCTCGGACTCCGTCGGTCACCGAATCGAGTTCTCGGCTCGATCGTTCCCACTGACTGGTGGCGGCGGTCAGCAGGTCGAGTGCCAGGTCGACGTCACCGGCGCCGGCCATCTGCTCGGCAGCTACGGTCGGCAACGCGGCGAAGGCACGGTGCACGTTCCGCGTTGGCCGCAGGTGAGGCGAGGGGTACTGGAGCACGCGTCGTAGCGAGTAGCCGAGGAAGGCCTCCGGATCGACCGGCGCCAAGGCGGCGAGCAGGGTCAGCTCGGCCGACATCAGCCGCTCGCCGTCGATTGTCTCTGGCGGCTCCATCGGACGTGGTCGCGGCAGGTGCCCGAGCACCTCTCGGGGGCTGGAGAACGCTGGATAGGCACCTTTGATGAACTCCAGCGCGAGGCGGGAAAACAGGTCATCGGGTTGTCGCCAGTCCAGCCAGGACCCGGCTAGATCCGGTGAGTAGTGAGCGTGGCTGTCGTTGGCGGCCTGGTAGAGCAGCGGCACCGCGACGGCGTAGTTTTGGCTGAGCAGCGCGAGACGACCGCAGAGCGACATCAGGAAATACAGCAAGTCCAGGGGCAACCTGTCCTCGAGCCTCGACCAGTCCGGATCTAGTCCGCCCGTCGGCACGCTCGGCAGCCAGGAGCTCGGATCTTGCTCGGCGTGCTCGATCACCGTTTCGAGCGCTGCCAGCATGCTCGCGTCGAGCTGGGCGTCCGCCTCCTGCGACAGCCTGTGATTGAGTAGCTGGCGCAAGTTCGGCCGTGCGGAAGCTAGCGGTACGGTGGCAATCAGGCCGAATGTGGCGCGCAGTCGGAGACGTTCGGCGCTCTTCTCGTCCGGGTAATCGGTCAGCAACCCGGTGACTTCGAGCCAGCCCTGGCTGCGGTCGGCCTGCGGCCTGGTGTGGGTGAAGCAGGCCATCTGGGTGGCGAGCACGCCCGCGCGCAAAGCGTCCGCGGGGCCGGTCGGCGGCCTGTCGGCGCAGATGCCGTCGGGACCGAGCATGAACTCGCAGAGTTGCCTCGCCCAGTCGAACTGCCGCTCGGCGGCGAACCTCGACTCGGCCTTTGCCCACCAGCGCGCGGCCCGGACCGGGTCGCGTCGCAAGACCCGCATGGCGGTGTCGAAGTGGAACGGCAGCAGGTCGGCCAGCGGGTCGTCGATGGTGCGCCGCTCCAGGTGCTCGGCCAGCCTTTGGTAACAGTGCTCGACCTCGTCCGGTTTGGTTCGTTCGTAGTGGGCGAGCAGGCGACGGCGCAGGCCCTCGTCCACTTCGTAGAATTCGATGCCCCGCCGGGTGATCCATTCTTGCTGCCGCAGTTCGGCGAACATTTTTTCAAAATCAGGAAGATCAGGTAGTGCTGCCAGGAGCAGGCCACGATCGCAGCGGCCGAGCAAGCCGATGGCCGGAAGCGCCCGTTTGAGCGGTTCGTAGCGAATCCTGCGGATGATCCGAAGTTCGATGTACCGGTCGGCGTCGGTCGCGGTGATGTCGGCAACGGTGAGGCTCGCCCCGTCCCGGTGCCGGGTCAACGCGGCCCAGCCGCTCAGCTCGAACGGGATGTACCTGGGGGTGTTCGCGGCCGCCCGGGCCGGATCGGCGTAGGTGAATGGGTCGATCTGGGAGCGGTTCTGGGCTTGATCGAGCATCGCGTCGCGCAGGTGGCTCGGCACGTGCTCGGACGCTAGATAGGCCAGCGCCTCGTCCCTGGTGAACCCGCGCACCTCGCATAGCCGCAGGTATAGCCTTTCGGGAAGCTCGGATTCGCTGCGGACGTCCCAGCCGTCGCCTTTGCTGGCTAGCGGGCGGCGGCCCGCGAAGATCACCTTGAGCTCGGGTACGGTGCGGCGCAGTTCCTCCAGTATCGCGAAGGTTCTGGTGACTCCTTCCGGGCTGGTGCCGTCCGGCCGGACCTTGGCGAGTTCCTCGCAGGTGTCGATCAGCAAGATCACCGGTCGGGGCAACTCGGCCAGCGCCCGGCTGAACGTGCCGAGCACCTGCTCGACTCCGATCCGCTCCGCGCTTGCGGTGGCCTGCCCCAAGCCAGAGCCGGTGCGCTGCTCGTGCAGCGTCGCAACCTCGTCGTCGAATCGAGAGAACAGCGAGATGGCTGCGCCTTGCGCGCTCAGCCTGAGTTCCTCGGCCAGCTCGGCCAGCAGCAGGCCTGGTCGCTCCGCCGGGTAGTCGGGGCTGAGGTAGTCGAAGTCGATGCGGGCCGTCGACGCGCCGAGTTCGGGCCCGAGCACGGAGCAGATGTACCGCATCAGCATGGTCTTGCCGGTGCCGCCGGCCCCGGCGAAGTGCAGCGCCCAGGAGCCATCATCGCTGAGCAGATCGTTGATGGCGCTGATTTGCTCGCTGCAGCCTTGGAAGTGCCGCAGGTAGCGCTGGTCATCGTCGCGGCGCCGGTGGAACAGGTCGAGTTGACGTTTGGCCCGGTCCAGCGCGACGGTCAGCTCACCTTTGAGCAGTTCCTCGAGTGGTTCCGCGGCCTGAATCCACGCCAGCACCGTCCCCGAAGGGTTGACCTCATCGGGCGGAGCGGCTGTCAGCAGCCGGTCGCACTCGCTGCTCAGCAACTCGGCCATGGCGCCGAGGTCGCCCGCCAGCGCCGCCAGCCGAGCCCACTGTCGAGTGCTGCGCAGCATAGGCACGCCAGCGCGGGCCGCCGCGACGGAACGCTGCCCGGCCGCCTCAAGCTCGCGCTTGATGGCCTCAATCCCCTTCGACGGGTCGCGCATCACTTGCTCGACGACTTGCTGCCGGACCAGGTCGGTCATGAAGTACCGGCGTTCGGTCAGCCGGTCGCCGACCTCTGTCTCGGTCTCCGGCGCATCGCCGAGCACGACGCTGCACACGCCAGCTTCCGCCATGCGGTCGAGCACCCTCGTCGATTCGAGCACGGCGGGCGCAAGCTCAGGCGGCACCTCTATCCTGCTGAGGCGTTTCACTATGCTGACGTTGTCGAAGCTTATGTCCAGATTGAGCGGTGCCGGGATACCTGTCGTCGGCTCGCTGGGCGAGGTCAGCGTCGTGAGCCTGCGTCCGACCACGGCCGCGCACACGTCGTCGGCCGCCCCGACCTCGTCCCTGGCCGCACCGCCTAGCCAGGTCGCGGCTGCCCGGAAGTCGCCTTTGGTGGCGGCGATCTCGCCGAGGTGGTACTGGGCCGCTACCGCACCGGAGCGGTGGCCGACCTGGTGAAATCCTTCGAGTGCGGTTCTGAACAGGTCAGTAGCTCGCGGCAGGTGGCCGTCGCTCAGCGCGATGACCCCCAGTACGTGTCGCGCGGCGAAGGTTGTGCCTGGATCAGCCGGGTTGGGCTCGGCGGCCTGCCGCTCCAGCCGACGCCGCGCGATTTTGCTGTCCTGCTCGTCCGCTTCGGCGGGGAACCCGCAGGCGGCGGCCATCCGAGGGGTCCACACGGGCGCGAGCGCGAGCCAGATCAGCGATCTCTCCGGTATCCCCGGCGGCGGCTCCACACGCCGCTCCTCACCGCTTCGTAGCTCGTCCGCCACGCCCTGGGCGAGCATTGCAAGGCTCGCGTTCACCGTGTTCATCGAGCCAGTCCCCTGAACTCGGCCAGAGCTCGCTCGTCGTCGATCTCGTCGAGAATCTTGGGCATACCCGGACGCTTCTGCAATCTGATCGTCGAGGAGATGAACGTCTGGATCTGCTGCCCTGGCGTGACCTCGAGACGCGATGGCACGCCGAGGACGATCCGGTGCGCCTCGTCGAAGAACCACGTCGCCGCCTCGGCGTCCACCTGGGAAGCCAGCACGATGCCCGGGCTGAGATTGAGCAGGTAGTGGTGATAGACGAGGGCAAGAGGGTCCCGGCGCAAGCTGTCGAGCGTGGAGAACGGCACCAGCTCGGAACTCTTGAACCGCTCGAGCTGGACGTAGCTCAGATAGGAATCCTGGCTGTTGTCTTCGACGAATTTCTTGATCAGCGAGATCGACGACTGCACGCCAGGCTGGCCCGGCTGCGATGAGTAGGTGAACACCACGGGAGCGGGTTCGTCCGCGTCGCCGAGCCCGCCGATGCCGATGAGTTGCAGGAACGTTCTCGCGGCCGCGTCGAACAGGTGCACGTCGTCGATGAGTACGATCACGCGCAGGTCGGACGACTTCAGCTCAGACCGGCCGAGCGCGGCGAGCGCGCGCAGGTCCACATGCAGGGCCTCGGCGATAACCCTGCCCGACGGGCTGTCGGCGCCTTGGTCGGCGCAGAGTTCGTATTCGTCCCTGACCGCCTCGTGCAAGTCGGTAGCGCAGGCCCCGGCTCTTCCCTGGACCACCGCGTAGAGCCGTCCGAGTTCCGCGTCGAACCGGGCAGTGCTGCCGGTCAGCTTCGCGGCGTCCTTCACCGCCTTGGTCAGCCACAGCAGCAACTCGGCCGCTGACTTCGGGGCGGCGTCGCCTGGGCCGAAGGTCAGCAGGCATGGCAGGTGACCGTCGAGCAGCGCGCGAGCCGCGATCTCACGCAGCACCCTGGTTTTGCCGAATTTGCCGAGCCTGTTCGGCACGGTCGGATCGCGCTCAAAGTCGGATTCGTCGAGCACGAGTACTCGCATCCGCGTCCGCGGGTCGACCAGCGCCCGCTGGGCCTGCATCACATCGATCCGGTCACAGAAGGCGAGCGGGTTCGGGTGATTGCGCAACTCGCTGGCAAGGATCGCCCGCCGGTGTACTTGTCGCAGCTCATCGGCGTTGACCTGGATCTTTGGGTCCAGGCTGTCGGCGATGAACAGCACGGGGAGCGCCCAGTCAACGGTCCGGCCGGGGTCGGCGCCGTGCTTCATGCCCGCGCGCCGCCCCTCGGCGGTGGCGTCGGTGATCGACTGGCTCTTCAGCAGCGCCTCATAAAAGCGCCGGGCGAACAGGCGGCAGGCCAGGTCCGATACCTGCCCGCCCATTCCGACCACGATCGGCACGCCGTTCTCGACCAGGGCGGCGGCCAGCGACGCGTTTACCCGCGCCGACACCGGGTTCGCTTGGCTGGCCGAATAGCACGCGCTGAGCACCACGATCGGCGGGTAGCCGTTGTGCTGGCCGCGCAACAGGTCGAGCAGCCGTCCGGCGTCACGGCGGTCGGTGACGGGCCGGCCGGTCTGGTCCAGACTCACCAGGTCGATGTGGCCGCCGTCGTCCGCGTCGTCGCCGTGGCAGATGAAGTGCACGATGCTCGGCCGGAAGCTGGCTATCTCGTCTTCAATTTGCTGGCTTGACGCCCGCTGCAGCACGCGGAAGTCGAACAAGATGCCTTCTCGCTGCAGCCGCTCCCAGACCGTGAAGAACTCGGCGCCCGGCCGGATCGACATGTCGCCCAGGTCGGTTCCGACAACGAAGAGAACCCTGGGCGAGATCTGGATCCGGACGCTACCGTTCTCGTCATCTTCCTGAGCACGCGGTACCAGCCGGGTGATGACGGCGTTCCACGCGATCGGCCCCCACGCCCCGGTGTGCGGGTCGGGCCCCTGCATGATCTCCCACGGTAGCCTGGCTAGCTCCCACTCGGTGACCGGCAGGCGCAACGCCAGTTCTATCGCCTGGCCAGCGGCGGCGGTCGCGATCGCGGGCCACCATCCGCCGAACAAGGCGGCATGCAGGTAGGCGCCGAACGTAGCGATGTCGGTCTCTCGAGGCTGGCCGGCGGCCAGGTTGATCCGGATGTCGTCGATGCCCGCGGGTTCACGGCCGATCGCCAGATCGCGAGCCGCCTGCGATAGGCCCGCCGGTAGCTCGTCGGGCCGCACCACGGGGAAGCCGCCGCAGGGCCCGTCGAGCCGCGAGATCATCCGCACGATCGGGGTATCGAGCATGGCTGAGTTGATGACGACCTTCCAGCCGTCCGGCTGGGCCGCTGCGATGTCGATCAGGACGCGGATCATTTAGGACTCCAGCTCGCCTGGATCGGCGGCCAGCAGCGACCGCACCAGATCGGTCGCCGAGTCGGCCGCGTCGACGGCTGCGCCAGCGGCTCGGGTACCGGGCGGGCCGCTGTCGGTGACCAGCCGCAACGTCTGACCGGCGAGCTGAGATCGCCCCGCCTCGTCGGCCGTTGTCATCACATCCGACCAGGCCGCGAGCGACGCAGCGGCAGCGAACCGCGGCCCGCTGAGCGATTTTTCCGCCACTACCTGCTGGCCCGCTGCCAGGGCAGCCCGGATGACCTGCGTCGGCGGGCGGGCGCTACCGTTCGGGCGCTGAAAATCGGCTGGGCTGAAGTTGCACAGGCTGGCCAGCGACACTTTCAGGGATGGAAGCGGTCGGAGGCTGGCCGCCACTACCGCATCGACGAAACCGACGTCACGGCTGGCGCTCGCCGAGCCGACGGCGATCCGCGTTGCCTGGACACCGCGTAGCGCCTGCGCGGTGTCCAGGCCGAGCGCGGTGGCGGCGCGGTCAAGCAGCGTGAGCCGTACCGCGCCAGCGGGGTAGAGGTCGCGTCGCTCGGTCATGGCCTTGTCAGTCTGCAGCTCAAGTTCCACCATGGCCCAGATGGCCCACGGACCCATCATCAGCACCGAGAACAGGTCAGCGAAGATCTCCCTTGACCAGTCTCCCCAGCGGGCCGCGTCGGCGTCGTCGCCACCCGAATCGCTGACCGCGCATTCGACAAGCTGGCGGTACTCGCCTACCATCGCGTGCCCAGCGAGCAGGTCGTATTGAACGCTGTGGCCGACCTCGTGCGCCGCGTAGACGAGCCACCACGGCCCGCTGACGCACGCGGGCTGCAGGCGCACGACCGGGACTGGCAGGCGATTCAGATGCTGGCGCAGGAATGGCCGGTCGACCTCACTCGCAAGCCCGGCAGGCACCAGGTCCGCTGGAAACGTCGACGGTGAATATCTCGCCTCGATGAACGGCAGCGGCGGCGGTCCAGCTTTCACGCGCGGCGCCACCACGCGCGCCCGCTCGAATATCTGGTGATAGCAGCTCCAGACGATCTCGTCGGCGGCGCGAAGAGTATTGGCCAGCTCACCGTCGCGCTGATCGAATTTCTCCTTGAAGAACTGCCATACCCGACGCAACCACAGCGCGCGCAGATCGAATGTGCGGCAGGTCTCATACACGACGCCTTCTGGCTGCGACAGGTCGATCGCCGCGAGCCCAGCCGTCAACTGTTCGGCACCGCACCGAATTAGCTCATCGACGGCGTCAAGCTGTGACTTGTAACGTTCGGCCTCTGGCGCTCTCCGCCGCTTGGCAAGCCACGCCTCGTGCTCGGTCCGCAGCCGGTCAAGCTCGACCTCAGCTCGGGTCACGCGCGGGCCGCAGGCCATATACCGTGAAATGCTTACCAACCCCCCGAGGTCAAGTGTGGCACGAATCGCCAAGCTGGGCAGCCCTGCGGCGCAGGCCGTTCTTGACGATCACGCTCAGTTTCTTAGGAGTTGGCGCTCGAGCCGGGTAAGCGCGGATTTCAGCGAAGCCGCGAACTGGCCTGGGTCGGTGTCCGGTTCCGGGTATTGCGCGAGCACGGTGAGGCGATCGGTGTCCCGGCGCAGGTCGGCGCGCCCGGTAAGCCGCGCGTCGTCGAGCAAGGCCATGACGTAGTAGCCGTAGACACGTTTCTGCTTGGGCTTGTACGCCTCGAATACGTAGTCGAAATGGAAGATCCGGCGCGTTCGCTGGCGGTCCCAGATGAGATTGTCGAAAGGGCCCACGAGAACTGGATCAATCGCGAGGTCAGGCACGGTTGTCGTCGCCGGATTGATCCACGTCGGCGCGTTCCAGCCGTCGACCTCGACCGGTCGCATGCCAGCGCGCTCCAGACCGATCTCGGCCCGCTGAACGGAGATGTTGTAGTACCTGGCCACGTCCCCGGTCGTGGCGATCCCCATCGCGTCGATCGCCTTGGTCGCGATGGCGGCCAGCAGATCCTCCGGGGACTGGCTGGCATCGGTTAGGTATCGCTCGGGAATCCTGCGTTCCGGCAGGTCATACACGCGCTTGGAGCCACGGCGGGTCGTGCAGACCAGGTCGCCCGACCGGAGCATGTGCTCGACCGCGTGCTTGCGCGCTGACCACTCCCAGCCACTGGTGCGGTGACCGGGCCGTTCGATGTCGCTGATCGTCGCGCCGGCTGGGTGGCTTGCGACGAGGTCGCGTACCTCGTCGAGAAGCGACCGCGGCGGGCCGCCGTCCCACTGTCTGATGTCATCGCGCGCGATCCGCAGCAGCGGCCAGTCTTCTACCGGGACGGCGCAGACGGCATGCACCCAGGTCTCGAACGTGGCCGCGGATCCCTCTCGCCACAACGGCGGGTCAACGTCAGCCGCGCGGGCGGAGGGGTCCATCCTGGCCAGGCAGGTGAGCCGGTGCGCCTTATCGACCCGTGTGAGCGGATCGAGTTGCAGCAGGCCGGTGCTTGCGAGCACGTCATGGCTGGTCGTCAGCCGCCGGCCGAAGCTGGCGGGCACGGCCAGCCTTCGGGCTTCATCACCGCTCATCCGCGTTGCGTGCATTTTCGCGGACCCACCCTAGCCGCCGTTCCTGAATCGTGACATGCAATTTATACGTCCTGCATGCTGGTTTGTCGGAGCATTGCAGCATAGCCCAGTGTTTCGGACGGGTTCGAGCACGAGGAGATTTAGTGTCCAGAAGACGGAGGCTTATTAGCCTCGCCGCCGCGACGTCGACAGTCGCCGCGATGACGATCATGAGCCTGAGCGGCTCGGCTGGGGCCGCTCCTGGCCCGAGCTATCTGCGACTGGCTGGCAGCGCCGCGCCGTTCGCGAGCCATAGCCAGGCGATCGGGGCGGTGGCGGGATCGGAACGGCTGACCATCCAGGTCTGGATGCAGCCAGCCCACCTGGCCGCGGCCGAGCAGTACGCTACCGCCGTAAGCACGCCCGGCAGCAAGCTGTTCCACCAGTACCTAAGCCCGGACGCCTACACCGCCCGCTTCGGAGCCAGCCCGGCCGGAGCCCGTGCGGTGGCGTCATGGCTGCGCGGTCAGGGCTTCACCAGCGTCGCCGCTGACGCCCAGCGCAACTACGTGCGAGCCACCGGGGCGGTCGCGTCGATCGACGCGGCGTTCAAGATCCGGCTGGAGAACTACCGGTCGTCAGCGACGGTGAACGCCGGCCGGTACCAACTGCGCGCCAATAGTCAGCCGGTGGCCATTCCCAGATCCTTGTCCCCGTACGTGCTCGGCGTGACCGGTCTGGACAACGCCGCGCCCAAGCTCCCGCTGATGCGCGCGCCCGGAAGTCCGGGCGGAAGCGCCGCGGCGCCCAAGGCCGGCTGCTCGCAGTACTACAACCAGCATCAGATCTCCAAGCTGCCCAAGCACTTCGGGCGGACATCGTTCCCGACCCAGATCTGCGGCTACGGGGCCTACCAGGTTCGGGCCGCCTACGGCCTCAACATGCGCAACGTCGGCCGGGGGCAGACGGTCTCACTCGTCGAGCTGGGCCTGACCCCGGACATGTTCCTGACCTTGCAGGACCTGGTGAAGTCGCAGCACTTCGTGACACCCTCAGCCAAGCGCTACAGCGAACTGTCGCTCGGCAAGAACACCTGCGGCGATCCGTTTAACGTCGAGGAGCAACTCGACGTCGAAACCTCCTACGACACGGCGCCGGGCGCTAACCAACTCGTGATCGGCGGCGATGCCTGCGACAACGGCGACTTCGGCGTGCAGGGCCTGTTCGACGCCGACATCGTGACCATCGACGGCATGGGTGGCAGCCACCACCCGCTGGCCAACATCAGCTCCAACTCCTGGGGCCCGGGCAACGACCTCCAGCCGGTCATCGACACCAACATCATGCATGGCTACCTGGTGCGCGCGGCCGCGCAGGGCGTCGGCATGTACTTCGCGTCCGGCGACGCATCCGGAGTCGAGACCCCGGATGATCCGTTCTCCATCCTGGTCGGCGGTACCTCACTGGGCGTCGGCCATCACCTTAAGCGCCTGTTCGAGACCGGCTGGTCCGCTGGCTTTTCCATCATCCAGCACAACCAGTGGCTCTCGATCGGCGAGAACGGCGCCAGCAGCGGTGGCCCCAGCCTGATCTGGGCCCAGCCCGCCTACCAGCGTGGCGTTGTTCCCAAGGCGCTGGCTACCGCACCGGGCAACCGCCCCGGCCTGGTCCGGTCCGAACCGGACATTTCGGCGGTCGCGGACCTGTTCACCGGGTTCGCCACCGGACTGCTGCAGTTCCCGAAGAACAAGCCGCCCAAGTTCTTCGTGATAACGGTCGGCGGCACCAGCATGGCCTCACCGCTCGTGGCCGGCATCATCGCCGACGCGCAGCAAGGCCAGTCCAAGCCGTTCGGGTTCACCGATCCGGTGTTCTACCGGCTGAACGGCACCGCGGCGTTTAACGACGTGCTGCCGTCAACTCCCCGCACTCCGTCGCTCTTCCGAGCCGAGGCGTGCACCCCCCAATTCTGCGGCTCCCCGTCGCTGATTACCTTCGACGATCAGAACCCGAACCTGGGCGGCTACACCGGCCAGGTCACGCTCAAGGGTTATGACAACATGACCGGCATCGGCACGCCGCGCGGTCAGCTGTTCATCCGGTTCATGCGCAAGATGGAGAAATAAAGCTCGCCGGGCAGTCCGCCCGACCCTGGAGCGGACTGCCCGGACAGCCGGTGACAAAGGCGGATCTTGCGCCAATGACGCGCTGAGCTCTACAGTCTTTACCCTGGGCATAATTGCTTGGGGGGAATCGTATGAGTGCTGTTCTCGTGAAAAGGCAGCGTTGAGCCGGGTTGCCGTGCGGATCGCCGCGGCGGTGCTACTCACCGTTAGCGTGGTCGCGGTGACGGCGGTGCCCACCGCACCCGCTCGCGCCGACACCCGCACGGCCATTACCAGTTACAACCGGATGTCGGCCGGCGCTCCGTTCCACGGCCATTTCACCTCGGCCTGGCAAGGCTTTGTCGCGCAGAGCGACACCATTACGACGGTCGGGGTCACGGTGGGGACACCGAACTATGTCCCCGACGGCCACACGATCACCATCAAGCTGTGCACCGACCCTTCGTGCACGACGACCCTGGCCTCGGCCAGCCCTCAGATCGTCAACTACGGCAATACGCAGGTTGACCTGGGCGATATCGGGGTGACTCCGGGAAGCTTGTACTACCTGGTCTGGTACCAGCCGGCGGCCTGGAATGGCCAGAGCTGGGTGACCTACTGGTGGTCGGGAGGCTCCTCGATCACGACCTCGGATCAGATGCAGGCGATCGTCCAAGGTTATGACCGGGGGCCGCTGATTGACCGGACCGCGGTAACGAGCTACAACCGGATGCAGCCCGGCGCCCCGTACAACGGCTTTTTCGATGTGGCCTGGCAAGCATTCACCGCGCAGAGCAACACGATCACGACCTTGGGCGTGACCGTCGGCTCGCCTGGGTACTCGGGCAACAGCTCCACGGTCAGGATCCGGCTGTGCGGCGATCCGAACTGCAACACGGCCTACGCGGAAACAGATCCGCCGATCGTAAATTTCGGCAATAGCCAAGGTGATATCGGCGATGTATCCGTCACGCCGGGCGCGACCTATTACATCGTCTACTATCAGCCTGCCGCCTGGTCCGGTCACACCTGGATCACCTACTGGTGGGCGGGTGGCCCAACGATCAGCTCATCGGATCAGATGCAAGCGATCGTCCAGGGATACAACAAGACCACTCCGGTGCCGCCCACCTACTCAGTCTCTGGCACCGGCGGGCTTGGGCTGACCGAGCGCAGCGGCCCCGGCCTTGGCTACGGCAGCGCTGGCAGCTTGCTCGAGGGTCAGCAGGTCCAGATCAGCTGCCAGCAGCGCAGTGGCAGCGTGGTCGGCGGCTCGGACGTCTGGGATCAGCTCACCAATGGCGCGTGGATCAGCGACTTCTACACCACGACGCCCGTGTACAACGGGTTCTCCCCTGGCATTCCGCAGTGCTCCACGCCAGCCCCGCCGCCAGTCAACACCAGCTACCGGGTGTACCAGACCGGCGGTCTGCCGCTCACCGAGCGCGCCGGACCGGGGCAGGCGTTCCCCGGTGTCGGCGCGATCCCAGACGGGGGCAGCGTCGACATCGCCTGCCAGTGGCGCAGCGGCAGTTTCGCGAACGGATCGTCGATCTGGGATCAGCTCGGCAATGGCGCCTGGGTCGCCGACGGGTACGTCAACACGCCCGCGGTCAATCAGTTCACCTCGGGCATCCCGCGTTGTGGCTCAGCGCCGTCCGCGCCTTCCTACCAGTACCCGGTCACGCAGGGATACGGCGCGCCCGGTCAGACTCCTTACGACTTCAACCCGACCGGTACTTCCGACGACCCGGTCAACACGCTGACGGGTGCCTTCTGGACGGAGGCCACCGACCTGAAGCTGCCGGGAATCGGCGAGCCGTTCGCGCTGACCCGCTCCTACACCTCGATCGACACCGCGGCCGGACCGCTCGGGCCCGGCTGGACCTTCAGCTACCAGATGCAGCTCACCCAAGACGACAAGGGCGACCTGACGCTGGTCACCGACCAGGGCGCGCAATTGGCGTTCCAGCTGCAAAGCGACGGGCTGTTCGTGGGCGCGCCCGGTGTCACGGCCACGCTCCGCCAGGTGCCGTCCGGCTACGAGGTGATCCGGCCCGACGAGACCCACCTGCTGTTCAATGCCGCCGGGCAGCTTCAGGCGATCCTCGACAGGAACGGCCGCGGCGAGCACCTGACCGACAACGCCGCCGGCCAGCTGACGAGCATCACTGACAGCGCCGGCCGGGTTATCGCCTTCGGATATGTCCCTGGTACCGCGCTGCTCGCCTCCGTGACGCTGCCTGACGGCCGGTCCGTCAACTACGGCTACGTCGCCGGGCGGCTGACGACCGTAACTGATCCGGCCCACGGGGTCACCACGTATGCCTACGACGCCAACGGCCGCCTGACCACCATCACCGATGCCGACGGACATACCACAGTGACCAATGTCTACGGCGGCGACGGCCGGGTGGTCTCACAGGCCGACGCGCTCGGCCACACGACGACGTTCTCCTGGGACGCGGCGACCTCTACCGCCACGACGACCGATCCGAGGGGCGCGACGTGGAAGGACGTCTACTCGGGCAACCTGCTGGTTGCCCGGATCGATCCGCTGGGTCACAAGACGAGCTACACCTACGACGGCAACCTGCAACTCGCCGCCGTCACCGACGGGCGCGGCAATACCACGAAGTACAGCTACGACCTGGCGGGGAACAAGGTCAGCCAGACCGACCCGGCGCCGCTGTCCTACACAAGCACCTGGACCTATGACGCGTTCAACGATGTGCTCCGGGCGACCGACGGCCGCGGGAACGTCACCAGATACAGCTATGACGCCAAGGGCAATCTCGTGTCGATGACCTTGCCGGACGGTCAGGTGACGAAGTACAGCCGGGTACCAGGCACTGGCCTGCTCGCCAGCACGACCGACTCTGACGAGCACACCACAACCTACGCCTACGACCGGGCCGGCAACCGGATCCGCCAGGTTTCACCCATGGGCGAGATCACCACGTGGACCTACGACGCCAGCGGGCGGATGACCTCGATGGTGGATCCGCGCGGCAACCTCAAGGGCGGCCGGCCAGCCAGCTACCGCACGACCTACCGCTACGACGCGCTGGACCGGCCCGTCAAGGTCACCGATCCACTCGGTGACACCACCACGACGGCCTACGACGCGGTCGGCAACAAGACAAAGGTCACCGACGCCAACGGGAATGTCACGCGCTATGGCTACGACGCGGCCGGCAACCTGACATCAGTCACCGACGCGCTCGGCAGCACCACCAGGTACAGCTACGACGCCACCGGCAACCGGGCGAGCCGGACCGACCCGAATGGGCACACCACCAACTACCGTTACGACCTCGCTGACCAGCTCACGAGCGCGCGGAACCCGCTCGGCGCCGTCACCAGCTACAGCTATGACGCCGGCGGCAACCTGACCAGCGTCACCCGGCCTAGCGGGATCAAGACCAGGTACGGCTACGACGCGCTGAACCGGCGCACCGCGATCAGCTACTCCGACGGCACCCACCGGGTGACCTTCGGCTACGACGCGAACGGCAACCGCACGTCGATGACCGACGCCGGTGGCGCTGTCACCTACACCTATGACCCGGAAGACCGGCTGCGGACGGTCACCCGGGGAAAGGCGGTTTTCAGCTACGGTTACGACGCCGCCGGGCACGTGATCAGCCGCACCTACCCGGGCTCGCCGACAATCACCGAACGGTACGACGCTGACGGACGTCTCATCGCGGTGACTACCGGCCGGCTGACCACCAGGTTCGGCTATGACTCCAACGGCAACCTGATCAGCAAGAAGCTGCCAGGCCCCAACGGCTACACCGAGACCAGAACGTATAACGCGGCGAACGAGGTCGTGACCGACAGCACCACGAAGGGCGCGACGATCCTGGAGAGCTATACCTACATCCGCGACCGAGTCGGCAATCCGACGCTGGTCGCCGGCACCGACGGTACGTTCAGCTATACCTACGACGCCGACAACCGGGTCACCAAGGACTGCTTCACAGCCACCTGCTCGGCGTCGGTGAGCTGGCGGTACGACAAGGTCGGCAACCGAGTCAGCCAGACGCGCACCGGCTCGGCGAAGGTCACCTACAAATTCAACGCGGCCGACGAGTTCCTCAGCGCAACCGGGGCGAACGTGACCCGCTACCGCTATGACGCGGATGGCAACCAGGTCGCGGCGGGCTCGCGTTCCTTCAGCTACAACGCGTGCGGGCACATCACATCTACTCGGGCCGGTCAGACCACGACGACCTTCACCTACGACGGCGATGGCAACCGCCTCACCAGCCGCACCGGGAACAAGTTGGTCAGCTACTGGTGGGACACCAACAATTCGCTGCATATGCTCGCGCTTGAGCGGACCGGCTCCGGCGCTCTCATCGCCCGTCTCGTCTACGGCCCGGACGGCCCGATCAGCCTGAGCCTTCCAGCCGCCGTCTACTACCTGACCGGCGACGCCCTCGGCAGCGTGACCGGCGTGACGTCGGCGAACGGAACCAGGCTCCTGCGCTACAGCTACGATCCGTTCGGGGTCAGCCGCCCGACGGTCAGGCTGGCGCGGACCGGCCTGCCGTCGGTCGAGCCGCTGCGCTTCGCCGGCCAAGTCCTGGACCCGTTCGGCCTATATGACCTGCGCGCCCGCGAATACGACCCAGGTACAGGCCGGTTCACCAGCCAGGACCCGCTGACTGCCGCGCCCGCCGACCCGTATGTGGCCAGCTACGTCTACACAGCCGACAACCCGCTCACCCGTACCGACCCTGGTGGCCAGTCCTGGCGGCAGACATTGGACAACATCGGCTGGGTGCTTGGCTACGTTCCGTCGGACTGGCCTTTCATCGGCGTCGTCGCCAGCGGCATCAGCCTCGGGATCAGCGGCGCGGACTACAGGGACAACTGCAACGGGCAGGTGGATTCGGCGTACGAATGCGGCTTCTCGATCGGCGGAGTTGCGGCCGGCATCCTCGGAGCCGCCGACATCGTCGATCCGTTCGCTGCCGCGGTGATCAATAGCGTCATAGCGCTGTTCAACCCCGCGCCAGCGGACTAGCCGGGGCGGGCGCTATGGCGGGCGAACTTTTTGTCAAGCACGTCGACGAGCTAATTGGTGCGCAAGTTGCTCGTGTACAGGAGATTTACCACCAGGCATTCGAACCCCTTCACCGACTGCCATTCGCTGAATTGGCTATGACCGGACCAGCGGACATGCTCGTCGCGGCGATCGATGGCGACGAGCCGGTCGGCTTCGCCTCGCTGCGCCTGCTCGGCGGGTTCGGCTGGACGTTCCTCCGGTACTACGGGATCGCCGCTGACCGGCGGGGGATTGGGCTCGGCCAGCGGTTCTGGCGGCAGCTCGGACCGTCGGTCGAGGCGGCGGGCTGGCCGGCCAGGATCGCGTTCGAGGTCGAAGACCCCGATCACATGCCCAGCCCCGATGCCCGGGAGATCGCCGTCGCCAGGATCGCGTTCTGGACCCGCTGCGGCTGCCAGATGCTGCCGGTTACCGGTTATGTCATGCCCGACTTCACCGGCCTTGCGCCGCCGGAGCCGATGCTGCTGATGGCTAGCGCCATTAGCGACAGCGAGATCGCCGAACTCGTGCGGGCGATCTACGCGGGCAGGTACGAGCTCGGTCCCGAGCATCCACTGGTCGCCGCCGCGCTGGCATCACTAGCCCAAAACCCGTCCGCGTAGTAGGACGGGCGGCCGGCGTAACGCTGGCCGCCCGTCCCTCCGGGCGTTAGCCGGTGACGATTTGCTTGGTGGAGGGCACGCATAGCCAGGTCGTCCTGCTGATGGGGACGACCGAGGTGCCGAACTGGTTCTGGTCCCAGACCCGCGGCCTAATCGGAGTCTGGCTGACCGGGAAGCAGAGCAAGTGCGTGGCCGCGTTGATGATCGGGTAGTCGATGCCGGCCACGGTCTTTTCCGTGGGCAGGCACAGTTCCGACGGGACCGGGTTCACCTGCGCGGACACGGGCGATGAGGCGAATTCGTCCAGCAGCTTGACCACCGGCGGGGTGTACGACCCCGATTGCACTTTCACCGGATAGCAGGTGAAGTGGTTCAGGCCGGGCGGCTGATTGGGGTTCATATTGGGCGGACCCGTCAGGCTCTTCCATGAGGGCAGGCACAGCAGGTTGGGCTGGCTGGGAACGAGCGTGGCC
Source organism: uncultured Actinomycetota bacterium (assembly GCA_963769145.1). Lineage (GTDB taxonomy): Bacteria > Actinomycetota > Actinomycetes > Streptosporangiales > Streptosporangiaceae > Chersky-822. The sequence goes on along the minus strand of CAVYKS010000003.1, from coordinate 1,494,975 downwards.
GAGCCGAATTGGTTGGTGACCTTGACGGTCGGCGTGGGCTGCGTCGGCGCGGTGATGTTGAAGCACGCCAGGTGCGCGTTCGGGTTGGTGATCGGGAAGACCTGGCCGCTTGGCAGGGTCTTCTGGACCGGGTTGCAGTGGATCGCCAGGCTGCCGATCACAGGCACGAAGCCGTTGGGGCTGAACTGGTTTTTCAGCACCACGCCAGGCGGGATCTTGAACCCCGAGGCCGAGGCCGAGTAGCAGAGCTGGTGATCGACCGGCGGCGGCGCAGGCGGCGCCGCCGGCCGGGGCGGCGACGCCGCTGCGACCCCGGCCACGGTGCCGGCCGCGACCGCGACGACGGCGGTGACGACGAGCGATGCTTTTATCGCGGTTAATCGTAGCGCACTGGATAATTGTGACGATAAGGATAACGTCGGAAACATGGGTTACCTCCCTGAGCCAAAACGCGTAATCACAGCATCGGCCTTCGGCGAGGTAATGTCCACGGGCGAAATTTCCGCCCAGGTCGTTCGGTCTTATCCGTCAGAACTCCGCGCCCGGCGTGGTCTTTTATTTTTGGGCGGAACGTAATCGCTCCGGGCTGATCCGCGACCCAGAGGCGGGTTTCCGGAAGACCGGTGCTGAACAGCATCGTCGGGTCGGCGTTGCTACCCCAGCAGCAAGATCGGGCCGGCGTTGTCGTTCGCACCTGGGGATTGACGGCGCGTCGATGCGGAGGTATCGTCCGATCTAATAGGAAACTTTCCTATTAGATGTGTGTTAGATGTGTGTACTGTGGAGGCTGGGTGTTATCTCTGCGCCGCGTGCGGCTTTTCTGCCTGCTCACCGTCCCCGCGCTGGCCGTTCTCGGGCTCACCGCGACCAGTGCGTCCGCCCAGGCCAACCTCCTCAGCAACGGTAACTTCGGGACAGGAAGTACCTCTGGCTGGACCTGTTCCACCGGCGATACCGTGGTGACATCGCCCGTCGCCCCTGGCTCGACGTTCGCCCTGGCCGGCACGCCGACTAACAGCGACTTCGCGCAGTGCAGCCAGGTCGTGAGCGTGCAGCCGAGTTCCTCGTACACGCTGACTGGGCTGGTGGAGGGCGACTATGTCTTCCTCGGAGATTCCGGCACGGGCACCAGCGACACCAACAACTGGACGCCGTCGGCGACGTCGTGGACCCAGCTATCGACGAGTTTCACCACCGGCGCGGCCACGACGAGCGTGACGGTGTACATCCACGGCTGGTACGCGCAGCCGGAGTATTTCGCCGACAACCTGACGCTGACCGGCCCGGCCGGAAGCGGCGGCGGTGGAGGCGGCGGCGGCAGTGCCCCAGCCGCGCCCACAGGCCTGACCGTGACCGGGACCACAGCGTCCTCTGTATCGCTGTCGTGGACGGCCCCATCGGGGACGGTCAGCGGCTACGACGTGTTCGAAAACGGCTCCCAGGTCGCCCAGGTCACCAGCACGAGCGACACGGTTACCGGGCTGGCCGCGTCGACCACCTACAGCTTCACCGTGACCGCTTTCAACTCGGTGGGCTCCTCGCCGCAGTCGGGCGCGGTCAGCGCCACCACGTCGGCCTCCGGTGGAGGTGGAGGCGGGGGTGGTGGCGGCGGGCTGCCAGCTCATCTGCTGATGGGGTACTGGCAGGACTTCAGCAACGGCGCGATGCCGCTCACCCTGGCCAACGTGCCGACGAGCTACAACCTGGTCGCGGTCGCGTTCGGCGACTCTGACAGCACGCCCGGCCAGGTCACGTTCTCACTCGACTCGGGGCTTGCCTCGGCGCTCGGCGGGTACACGCAGCAGCAGTTCATCAATGACATCAAGACCCTGCAGTCGCGCGGGCAGAAGGTCATCTTGTCGGTCGGCGGGCAGAACGGCACGATCTCGGTCAGCGACGCGACGAGCGCCAGTAACTTCGCCAGCAGCGTGGACGCCATCATCAAGCAGTACGGATTCAACGGAGTCGACATCGATCTGGAGAACGGCGTCAATCCGACGTTCATGGCCTCGGCGCTCCAGCAGTTGGAAAGCGACGTCGGCTCAAGCTTGATTATCACGCTGGCGCCGCAGACCGTCGACACGCAATCGACCGGCAATGACTACTTCCAGCTCGCGCTGAATATCAAGTCCATACTCACGATGATCAATACCCAGTACTACAACTCGGGCACGATGAACGGCTGCGACGGCAACGTCTACGCCGAGGCAACCGAGAACTTCATGACCGCACTTGCCTGCACCGAGCTGCAGGGCGGCCTGTCCCCGGCCCAGGTGGGTCTCGGGCTGCCAGCCTCCCCGTCAGCGGCCGGCAGCGGGTATACCAGTCCCGCGGTGGTCAACGACGCGCTCGACTGCCTCGCGGCGAAGCAAAACTGCGGCAGCTTTGTCCCGCCCACCACCTGGCCGGGCATCCGCGGGGTGATGACCTGGTCCATCAACTGGGACGCGTCAAACGGCTACAACTTCGCCGACACCGTGGCGCCCCACCTGGCGACCTTGCCCTGAGCCTGCCGGCGGCGGAGCAGCGTGGGACCCTGGCTGTCGTTATAGCGACAGCGTGGGCCCCTAGCTGTTGCCGGGCTCTCGGCGGCTGGCCTGCGCATCGTCGATGCGCGTAGGAGGCGCCGATGATACCGCTGGTCGATTGTCCTGAATTGATCTCCCTTCATTTGGAACGAATGGCGTCCCGGATGCCAGCATTACCTCAAGGGTTCTCGTCAAGTCTATTACTTTGTCGGGATTACTATCAGCGGACCAGACATCGATACTGGCTACGGACTTATTCCTGCGCAACATGATCTCACCGGCATAAACTGCTCGAAGCGTGGCGTGAAGATCCGGCTTTTTCAGAACGATAATGTCACGCGGCTCAAATTTCGGCGCAATCGAGTAAGAGACCTCAATGCCGGCATTCACCTGCCGTCTCATTTCCCACTGAGCGTCCGGATCTCGGAACTCCGATTCGTTGTCGAAAATGAACGTCCGGCGGATGGTTACGCCGTTCCTGCTCAGTTCGCGATTCTGTTCGAGGTAGCTCGACTCTTTTCGCCAGAACGGCGGGGACTGCAATGCGGTCGTGCTGAACTCATCACCGGGATCTGCGAAGCTTAGAACAAGCGATGCAAACGTGATCGGCCCTGCTATTTCCTCTTCGGAGACGGTCAGTCGGCCACCCGAAATACTCTGCAGTCTTTGTGTGGACACGCGCAACTCACGTTTGGCGAGGGTCTGAAAAAACTGGTCATCCGAGGCATTGATGAGCGCATAGGCCGTCGATAGCTCCCGCACAGCATCCAGAAGGAACTGGTCCTGCACGAGTATCTCGTGCAGGCCGAGTGCCTGCAATGTCTCTTTCCGCAATGTGTGTGTCTCGGCATGTGTAGTCCGCAATTCACGCAGGTGTCTCAGGCCTATTACGAGCGCAATAATGCTCAGCGCAGAAGCTATGACTCCCAGCGCCAGGGACAGATATCCCATCGGCTCAACTCCAACATGATGTTGTGATGCTGCCAGGGCAGCCGACTCGTCGGTGAGCGCACCGACTGGCACGACGTGCTAAGTGCGAATCTTGTCGATGGCTGGGCAGATCAGCGCCGGTTCTAGCTATAGGCGAGCGGCTAAGGCGACCAGTCGCCCCCCATCCGACCAACCGGGCCCCCATGATCTTCACGTACCGATGAGTCACCTATAGCCGCAGAGCCTTGAGGAACCGCTAGTTCGTTAGTCTCCAGGCAGCGCCGTTCCAATGGAACGTCAGGATCTTCCCGGCGAACGCGGCGAGGCTGCCGACCGCCCAGGCATTGCGGGGCGAAGATGCCGCCACGCCGTGCAGGATGTCCGGCGCGCCGCGACTTGGGCTGGGGACCTGCTTCCAGGTCGCGCCGTTCCAGTGCAGGATCAGGGTCTTGCGGCCGGTGTAGCCCACTGCCCAGGCGTTGCGGGCTGAGCTGGCGGCCACCCCCCACAGGCCGCTGGCGCGCGCGGAACCCGGAGTGGGCACCCGCCGCCAGGAGGTGCCGTTCCAGCGCAGGATCAAAGTCCTAGCGCTGGCAGTGGCGGTAAATCCAACCGCCCAGGCGCTCCGGGCTGAGATGGCGGCAACGCTGAACAGGTAGCCGCCGCCTGCCGGGGTTGGGCTGGCCACCTGCTTCCAGGCGGTACCGTTCCAGCGCAAGATCAAGGTCTTGGGGTTGGTCCCGGACGTGCTGTTGGCAGAGCCGACCGCCCAGGCGCTGCGGGCCGAGGTGGCGGCCACGCCGGCGAGGGAACCGAACGCGCCAGGGTTGGGGCTGGCGACTCGTTTCCATGCTCCGCCGTTCCAGCGGAGTATCAAGGTCCGGCCGCTGACGCCGCCGACCGTCCAGGCGTTGCGCGGAGAGGTGGCGGCCACGCCGGTGAGGATGTTGAAGTCGGAGGCCGTCGGGCTGGGGACTCGCCGCCATGACCTGCCATCCCACCGCACGATCAGGGTTTTGCCTTCGCCGTCCCGCCCGACTGCCCAGGCCGTGCTGGCGGTGATGGCGGCCACGCCGATCAGCGCGCCCGTACTAGGCAAGGACGGCACCTGCCCAGCCCGCGCAACTGCCGGCGCAACCGCGCCGCTGCCGGCCAGGGCCAGCGACCCGGCGCCGGTGACCGCGATGAATGTCCTGAAAATCTGGGTGCGCATTTTACTCGTGCCCACCTGGCACCACATCCCGTCTTGCGGGGGAACCTGGCCGACGGCAGGCAACCGCGCAATGGCTCACGACCATATTACGCCTAGCACGCCGTAAATGAGATAAGTGCCCTGCCTGAGATATTCTGCCGACTAAGGCACCCGATTGGCGCTGTGAGCTCTCGATTCAATAGGAATGAGCTGCGGGATTGGCTGGGACGGTTCGCCACTCCCTGGTACCGGCCGCGCGGCTTGCGGATCTTCCGCGACTACACAAGCCTTTCGGCTAGCGAGGATCTGTGTCAGACCATCGAGCAAGGGCTGTCGTCCTGCGCTGGCAGCGCACCACGGCGCTCCCGCCGGTTTGCCCGCGGCATGTTCAGTCACGACTACTTCCAGACAGTGCCGTTTCAGAACGCCTGCCCCGGCGACGCGATCACCCGGTGATGCTGTTTCGGTGTTGAGGTGGCGTTCCCTCACATTCGATATGTCCCGGATACGTCGGGCCAGCTTCACCGCCCAAGCCAACCTGGAAGCGGTGCCACTTCTGTTCGTTACGGGCAGTGGTATTTTGCATCGGGTAACCGGATTGAGGCGGCTTGCACGGTCAAGGAAAGGGTGATGTGATGCTCACTTCGCGCGGCTCCGTTTACGCGGTACCGTTGCTGCTCGCGGGCGTGACGGGCGGCCTGGTTCCGGCAGCATCACGCGACCAGGCCGGGGCCGACGTTGCCGTAGCGGCAGCATTGCCGGCTAGCCAGCTCAGCGGCGTCGCTGTCGCGAGCGCCCGCAGCGCCTAGGCGGTCGGTTCCACAGATGCCGGGAAGACCCTGATCCTGAGATGGAACGGCCGCGCATGGAAGCGCGAGCCAAGCCCGAGTCCGGGCTTCCTTCCCTTCCTGGCCGGCGTCGCGGCCAGCTCCGCGGCCAGCGTCTGGGCGGTTGGCGGCGCCATCGGGTCGCGGTGGCTTGCTCGGGTAGCCGAACACCCGCACGGCCGAACCGGTCAACGGCACGTCCACGGCAAGGCGAGCAGGCCGGCCGCGCCCTGTCGCGATGGCGGTGCCCAAGCGCGACGTTTAGCACGTGGGCGCACGTCACGACCTGTCGCGGACCAACAAGTGTTCCCACGCCGGCCGCGTCGCCGCGCGGGCTGAAGATCCTGGCGATGAACTCTTCGGGAACGGGCTCGGGCATCACTCGGCCTTTGCTCCCGCCGGCGTTCGCCCCCGTCGTCGGCGGTCTGAGTCGCGGCATCAGGACGCTTCTAGGTGAGCGCCACGGTGAAGTGCACCTCGCACCGCCCTTCGCGATGACCGCGCCCGACTCGGCGGTCAGCACGAGGCCGAACTCGATGGACATCTCGTCGGGAGCCGTCCCGCGCAGCCGCTTGACGACCGTGCCGATCGCCGGCCTTACCTCATCAAGCGCGCGATCCATAGACTCGCGGGCTCGGCGAGCACTTCCCCTGGCCGAGCCGCGCCATTCGCGGGGTACATCGCCGGCATGAAGGCTGGCATAATCGACGTATATCCAGTCATCGCCGGGCGAACTGAAAGCGGGGCGTCGTGGTCCGGGTAATCCTGAGCACTATCAGATCGCGTCTGGTCTGGATCGGCGTAGTCAGTGTCGTCGTCGCCGAGGGGGTCGGCATCGCGGGCGCGGTCGCGAGCCCGCCGGAGCCGACCAGTTCGGGCACGATCACGACGATCGCGGGCGGCACTGGGTCCGGTCCCGCCACATCGGTGGACTTCCAGCAGCCATGCGGGCTTGCCGCAAGTGGTGGCCAGCTCTATGTCGGTGAGGGCAGTTCGGTCGTCCAGCGGATCTCAGAGAGCACCGGCTGGCTCACGACCGCTGCCGGGACTGGCGTGCAGGCTTTGCTGGGGCCTCCGGCATCCGGTTCGCCTGCGACGCAGGCGAACCTTTCCTGGCCGTGCGCCATCGCCGCCGATAGCGCGGGCAACCTTCTGATCAGTCAGGAAACAAGCGTTTATGCGGCGGCGGCCCGCTCAGGCACTTTCTATGGCGTGCGCATGCTGGCCGGGCGAATTTATGTTGTGGCGCCAGGCGGGGCCGCTGCGATGACCGTTGACCGATTCGGTGATCTCATCACGGCCGACAGCGAGATCCGGATCCGCGCGGCGCGGTCGGGAACCTTCTATGGCCAGAAGATGAGGGCCGGTGGCACCTACTCGATCTCCGGGCGCATAGACAGCGCGGCGAGCCTGGCGGTGGACTCGGCCGGCAACATTCTTATCGCGGATGAGTACGGTTACCGGGTACTCGTCCTACCGGAGCGGTCCGGGCGCTTCTACGGACGGCGCATGACAGTCGGCCACCTGTACGTCGTAGCGGGCAGCGGCAAGCCGGGTTCCTCCGGCGACGGTGGCCCAGCTGCCGACGCCCGGCTCAATCGGCCGGCCGGCGTCGCTCTGGACAAGGCGGGCAACGTCGTCATCGCCGACCTGATGAACAACGCGCTGCGGGTCGTGGCGGAAAGTACTGGCACGTTCTATGGGCAGCGCATGCGCGCTGGGCGCATTTATGCGGTGGCGGGCACCGGCGCTGATGGTGTCACCGGCGACGGCGGACCGGCCCGGCGGGCCGAGCTGGACCAGCCGAACAGCGTGGCCACCGACCGGGCGGGCAATCTTGTCATCGCCGGCGGCTCTCTGGATGACCTGGTGCCCGACGACATCATCAGGGTCGTCGCCGCGCGCACGGGCAACTTCTACGGGCGCCGAATGCGCGCCGGCGATATCTACAAGGTGGCGGGCACCGGCTACCACACGTTCGGCATTTCCGGCAACGGCGGCCGGGCGCGGCGAGCCCAGCTCGGCGGGTGGCACGGACTCGCGCTGGACGCTAGCGGCAACCTGATCCTGAGTGACGCGCAGAACGACGAGGTGCGGATGGTGGCCGGGAGGACCGGAACTTTTTACGGTCACAAGGTGACAGCAGGGCACATCTATGCGATCGCCGGCACCGGGACCGCCGGGTTCAGCGGCGACGGCGGGTCAGCCTCGGCGGCACGGATGCACTTCCCAGTCGGCGTAGTACTTGACCATGACGGCAATCTCGTCATCAGCGACACGTTCAACAACAGGGTGCGGGTACTGGCAGCCAGATCGGGACGCTTCTACGGCCGGGCCATGACAACGGGTGACATCTACACGATCGCCGGGGCCGACACCGGCGGGTTCTCTGGCGACGGCGGCCCCGCGACAGCAGCTAATGTGATCGATCCGGGCCCGCTGGCATTCGATCACCAGCGAAACCTGCTCATCGGTGACGGCAGTGGCAGGCTCCGCGTGCTAGCCGCCCGCGACGGAACGTTCTACGGCCAGGTTATGAAGAGGGGTGACATTTACACGGTCGCGGGCGGGGGGAAACGCTTTACCGACGGCGGCCCCGCGACCTCGCAGCAGCTCGCACTGAACTTCTCTTCCGGCATTGTCGTAGACGCGGTCGGCAACATCGCGTTCACCGACGGCGTATCGAGGGTGTTCGTCGTCGCGGAGAGCAGCGGATCGTTCTATGGCCAGCCGATGAGCGCCGGTGACGTGTACGTTGTAGCAGGCACAGCCCGGCAGGGCTTCTCCGGTGACGGCGGCCCCGCCACCAGCGCCAAGCTTTTCGGCCCAGAAGGGATCACAATCGACCCGGCGGGCAATCTCCTCCTCACCGATCAGGCCAATAACAGGCTGCGGGTCGTGGCCGCCAGCACGGGCACGTTCTACGGCCAGCCGATGACGGCAGGCGACATCGACACCGTCGCCGGATCCGGCTCGTTCGGCTTCTCTGGCGACGGCGGACCGGCCGATCACGCGGCGTTCGCAGCGCCGGAGGCACTCGTATTCGACAGCGCCGGCGATCTGATCGTCGCTGATGGTATCCGCGTCCGTCAGATCACCTACTGAATATTGGCCGAACCGGCGAGATCGCAAGCGACCGCGTTTGAACTGCAGCGGCGGCTGCCTGGCAGTGTCGTCTGCTATCGCCCGATCAGCTGGGCTGACGATCGCCCCATCCACCGACGGGCCGCTGCGCTCTGTCGTCCGGCGTTACATCACCACCATCCGTAACATCCGTTTCGATCCGTGCTGACCGCCGTTGCGCAGCCGGGATGTTGCGGGCTGCGGACCCGCGATGGGTTGCCGAATTCACACCTGTTTTCCCAGATGAATCCCCGAATCCATCGCGCGGGCTGAGGCGGCGGACGCGATGGATGCCCGAATCCATCGCACCGGCTGACCCATCGCCAGCGCGGGGCAGTCAGCGCCATCCGCCCGGCGTGCGCCTGACCGGGTTCTCGGCGAACTCACAGGATTCTTGGCGATCTCTAAAGGGATAGACAGGAAATCTGGAGCTAATCGGGCAGCGAGGATCAGAGCACCTGCGCCATGCTCGGACGATCGACCGAAAAGAGGACCCCATGCAACTAATTGGCGCAGGCCTACCCCGCACGGCGACTCTGACCCAGAAGATCGCACTGGAGATGCTGGGTGTCGGACCGTGCTATCACATGGTCGACGTGCTCAGTGATCTAAGTCGCGTCCGAGTGTGGACCACCGCCTTCGAGGGAGGCGCCGACTGGGCGCAGATCTTCGCGGGCTACAAGTCCACCGTCGACTGGCCGGGCTCGTTCTTTTACCCCGAGCTGATCGAGGCGTACCCGGCGGCCAAGGTTCTGCTGAGCGTTCGCGACAGTGCCGACTGGGCGCGCAGCATGAGCGAGACGATCTGGGACGTGGTGTACGGCGACAACCTCGTGCACGACCTCTCCTCAGCTCGCAGCCGGATCGACCCCGGGTGGCGGGACTACATGGAACTGATCACCGCGATGTGGGAGAAGAGCGGGCTGCTCCCCACCGGCGCCGCGGGGCCGGACCAGACAGGGCTGGCCGCGGCCTTCGAGCGCTATAACGAGGAGGTTCAGCGGACGGTTCCATCCGATCGGCTGCTGGTTTGGAAGCCAGCCGACGGCTGGGCGCCGCTGTGCGAGTTCCTGCAGGTACCGGTGCCGCAGGCGCCGCTGCCGCGGGTAAACGACGCGAAAATGTTCAACGACCGGATCATTGACGCGTCGCTGGCGTCGCTCGGGCAGTGGTACGAGGACCTGCGGCATGGGGAACTGGCCGCGTCACGATGAGCTTCCGTTTGGAGCGACCTGCTGAGCGGGCGGCAGCGGCGTCGTCACCGGCAGCGTCGTCACCGGCAGCGTCGTCACCGGCAGCGTCGTCACCGGCAGCGTCGTCACCGGCAGCGTCGTCACCGGCAGCGTCGTCACCGGCAGAATCGCCGCCAGCTAGGAACGCGCGACAGTCCTGGCTGCTTGCCGTCTGCTGCGTCGCGCAGTTCATGGTGATACTTGACCTGACGATCGTCAACGTCGCCCTTCCGTCGATCCAGAGCAGTCTCAATTTCTCACCGATCAATCTGCAGTGGGTCGTCGACATTTACGCGATTGTCTTTGCTGGCTTCCTGATGCTCGGAGGCCGGGCGAGTGATCGATTCGGGCGGCGCAACAGCATGATCGCGGCTCTCACCGTGTTCGCGCTGGCGTCCCTGGCCGGCGGCTCGGCAATCGACCAGGGCATGCTGGTCGGCGCCCGGGCAGCGCAAGGACTCGGCGGCGCGCTGATGGCGGCCGCCTCGCTGGCTGCCATCACCTCCACGTTCCCGCCCGGCCCGGCCCGACACCGCGCCATTGGCCTGTGGGGGGCGATGAACGGCGCCGGCGGCGCTGCTGGCGCGCTCTTTGGCGGAATCATCACGCAGGAACTCGGCTGGCGCTGGGTGCTGCTCATCAACCCGCCGATCGGCATCGCCGCCGCCATCGTGGCCTACCTCGTCATCTCCGACGACGGTCACCGCCAGAAGGCCAAGTTCGACCTCGCTGGCGCGCTGACGCTGACCGGCGGTCAGGTCATCCTGGCGTGGGGCTTCATCAACGGCGGCAACCTCGGATGGACCGCGCCGCTGACGCTCGGCCCGATCGCGGCGGGCTTGTTGATCCTCGGCTTGTTCACGGTGATCGAGGCCAGGTGGGCAACGAATCCGCTGGTACCGGTCAAGTCGATCAGCAAGTCATTGCGCTGCGCCAACCTGGTCGTGCTGGCCTTCAGCGCGGCGCTGTTCCCGATGTGGTATCTCAGCTCGCTGTACCTGCAGCAGGTGCTCGGCCTGTCGCCGCTCCTAGCTGGCCTCGCCTTCTTCCCGATGGCGGTGACGATCCTGGTGGTAGCGCGCCAGGCAGGCAGGCTGATCGGCAGGTTCGGGGTTCGCCAAGTGCTCACCGGCGGGCTGCTGATGATGGCCAGCGGGATGCTGCTGCTCGCCCGGATCGGGCCGAGCGGCAGCGCGATTGGCTTCATCATCTTCCCTGGCATCCTGGTGACGGCTGGGATCGCGCTGTCGATCGTCCCGTCCACGATCGCTGCGACCCAGGGCGCGACCCCGGCGGAGGCCGGTCTGGCCTCCGGCCTGGTGAATACCTCGCGGCAGATCGGCGGTGCTCTCGGCATCGCGCTGATCATCTCGATCGCCACGTCGTACACCAGCCATCTGATCGGCGCCAACAAGCCCGTGCCGACTTCGCTGACCGACGGCTTCAGGGTCGGATACCTGATTGGAGCCGGCCTGGTCCTGCTGGCAGCGATCATGGCCTACACCATGCTGCGGCCAGGCGACACCGCGCCGGCTCATGCCGGGGTGCGGGGGGTGCGGCTTCCGGTCACCGTCGCGGCTGTCATCGTGGCCTTCTTCGCAGCCGACTTCGCGTTCGCGGGCAGTCCCGGTCCTCCGCTCGGGCAGTACGACTTGAAGAACACGTACAACTTCGTGACCGAGCCCGGCCTGCATCCGCCGCGTATCGACAGCGACGTGGCGCCGGTCAGCAAATCGCTGGAGCCCGAGTACATCCTGCTCGCCAACTTCTATGACCTGAGCCATGGCGAGCTACAGGGCCAGAGCGGACCTCTGATCCTCAACAACAAGCTGCAGCCGGTCTGGTTCAAGCCGGTTCCCACCAACGTGGTCGCCGCCGACCTGGCCGAGCAGACTTATCGCGGTCAGCCCGCGCTGAGCTGGTGGCAAGGAGTGGTCACTACCACCGGTGCGACCACGAGTGGTGAGTATGTGGTGGTCAACGACCACTACCAGACCGTGGCAAGGCTCAAGGGCGCCGACGGCTGGATCCTGACGCTGCACTCGATGGTGATCGACGGCGACGACGCCTGGGTCACGGCGAACAAGGACATACCGATGGAGCTGGGCAAGTACGGCGGTGTCAGGGACGGCGCGCTGACCGACTCGGCGGTCCAGGAGTACAACCTGCCGACGGGCAGGCTTGTCTACAGCTGGGACGCGCTTAAGCACATCCCGCTGAGCGACAGCCACGCCCTCGCCCCGGGCAATAGCTTCCCGTGGGATGCCTACCACGTGAATTCGATCAGCCTAAATGGCGACGGCAGCTTCGTCGTCTCGATGCGCAACACCTGGGCCGCTTACGACATCGACATCGCCACCGGCGATATTGCCTGGACGCTCGGCGGCAAGCAATCGAGCTTCAAGCTCGGGTCGAACGCGCAGTTCCAGTGGCAGCACGACGTCGTGCTGCTGCCTGGCTCGAAGATCAGCCTGTTCGATGACCATTGCTGCGAGCTCACCGGAGCGGGCACCTACCTCGCCGCGAACGGACCGTCCCGGGCGCTGGTGCTCAAGCTCAACCAGGTCAGCCACACCGCCACGGTGGCCGCGCAGTACACCCATGACAGCCCGGACGCGGCTTACATGGGGAACACCCAGTTGCTGCCGGACGGCGACGTATTCGTCGGCTGGGGCGCGCAGCCGTACTTCTCTGAGTACAGCAAGTCGGGCGAGCTGCTGCTCGACGGCGTTTTGCCGGGGCCTGACCTCAGTTACCGCGCGACCGCGATCCAGCACTGGACCGGCGTCCCGCTCAGCCCGCCGGACGGCGCGGTCAGGCAGCACGCCGGGAAGAGCACGGTCTACGCGAGCTGGAATGGCGCCACCGGCGTTCGCAGCTGGCGAGTTCTCGCCGGACCGAGCGCGGGGGCACTGGCTGTCGTCGCGGTGAAACCGCGGTCAGGGTTCGAGACTCCTATCCCAGTGCAGGCGGGCAACCGGTTCTTCAAGGTGCAGGCACTGGACGCCAGCGGCCGGGTCATTGGCAGCTCCCGGCTATTTGGCGAGGGGCAGAAAGGCAGTTCATGACCGGCGAGGTATCCAGGCGGCGGTTGCTCGGGGGGGCGGCCGGAATGGCTGGCGTAGCCGGTCTCGGCGGGCTAGCGGGCTGCTCGGGGACGCACCACCCGGCGCCGCCGCATGGTGCGTCGTCGTTGTCGGCCGAGCACGGGGTTTCCGGCGGATTTGAGATCGACGGGTACCGGCGTTTCATCAGCAGGCCGGATCTGAACCCTCCGGTGATCAAATTGAGCCGTCGGGTTCAGGGAGCCGACGCCCGGCACATCTTCTTTAACGCGCCATTCGCTGGGCGCGGGTACGGCGGCACGATCATCCTCGACCCACGCGGTGACCTGGTGTGGATGGGACTAGACACCGACTCCGAGCGCCGTCTGGACTTCAATACCCAGATGCTGACCGGCAAGCCGGTGCTGACCTGGTGGGAAGGCCGGGATACGCCCGGCGGCTGGGGCGAGGGCGACGCCGTGGTGGCTGATTCGTCGTATCGCCGGATCCACACGATTCACGCCGCGCGCGGCCTACGGGCCGACCATCACGAGTTCAACATCACGGCGCAGGGGACGGCTCTGATCACCGCGTACCGGCGCAGGGTCGCGAACCTGCGTGCCGTAGGCGGGCCGGCTAGGGGCGCGCTCGTGTCCGGCGTGGCGCAGGAGATCGACATCGCGACCGGGAAGCTGCTGTTCGAGTGGGACAGTTTCGATCATGTTTCGGTCTCGGAAAGCCATCAGATTTTCGGCGCGGGGAAAAGGGGAGTTCCGTACGACTACTTCCACATCAACTCGATCGCGGTGGCCCCCGACGGCGACCTGCTGATCTCCTCCCGGAACACCTGGACGATCTATAAGGTCGCTCGGCCGAGCGGCAAGATCGTCTGGCGGATGAACGGGAAGAAATCCGACTTCACGATGGGGCCGGGAACACACTTCTACTGGCAGCATGACGCCCGGCCGCATGGCGCGGCCACGCTGAGCGTCTTCGACAATGGCTCGGCGCCGCCGCACGAGAAGCACTCCCGGGCCATCGTCTTGCACGTCGACTCGAAACGGATGCACGTCACGCTTGAGCATCAGTACATCCATCCGGGCAAGGTGCTGCTGTCGAAGGCGGAGGGCAGCGCCCAGATGCTGCCCGACGGCCGGATGTTCGTCGGCTGGGGCACCAACCCGTACTTCTCCGAGTTCGCCGCCGACGGCAGGCTGGTGATGGACGGCGATATGGGCTTTGGGCACTCGTCTTACCGGATTTTTGTCGGCCAGTGGACCGGCCACCCGACCGGTCGGCCCGCAGTCGCCGCGCGGCACCGGCCGGGCGGCGCCACCGTCTACGCGAGCTGGAACGGCGCCACCAACGTGGCGTCCTGGACGGTTCTCGCGGGCAAGCAGCGGGCATCGGTGCGGCCGATCGCCACCGCGCCGCGAGCCGGGTTCGAGACCGCGGTGGCGGTGCGCGACACCGGCCCCTACTTCGCCGTCCAGGCCCGCGATGCGAAACGTCACCTGCTTGCGACATCGCCCACGGTCAAATTTTCATAGAAAAGGGGCAGTTCAATGTCGAAAGACTGGTCGCGGCGGCAGCTGCTCAGGGGCACCGGAGCCCTTGGCGTGGCCGGGCTTTGCCTGGCGGGCTGCTCGACCAGAAAACCGGGCGTGAAACTGGCACACGAATCCACGGTGACCGATGGCGTGCACCACTTCATGTCGCGGCCTGATCTGGCGCCACCGCTGGTGTCCATAGTCGGTGACAGCAACCCCGCCAATCCTGGCTATATCTTGCTCGCTACCGCCGCTTCTGGCCCTGGCCAAGGCGGGACAATGATCATGCGCAGGAGTGGTGAACTGGTATGGTTCTCGCCCGATAAAGGCAGCAGCAGAATGGATTTGCAGATCCAGGATTACCAGGGCCAGCAAATGCTCACCTGGTGGGAGGGCCAGTCGCTGAAAGCTGGCTACGGTGAAGGCGTCGCGGTCATCGCCGACTCCTCCTACCAGACGATCCACACCGTGCACGCGGCGAACGGCCTGAAGGTGGATCTGCACGAGTTCTACATCACGCCACGCGGGAGTGCTTTGATCACCGCCTACCGACCAGCTGCCGCTGACCTGTCCGAAGTCGGGGGAAGCAGGCGTGGTTCCGTGCTCGCGGGCGTCGTTCAGGAGATCGATGTAGCGACGGGAAAACTGCTCTTCGAGTGGGACAGCCTCGATCACGTGGGCATCGAGGACAGCTACCAGAAATACACTGGCGGAAGCCAGCCGTTCGATTATTTCCACATAAATTCGATCTCGCTGGCGCCGGATGGCGACTTGCTGATCTCGTCCCGCAACACCTGGACCGTATTCAAGGTATCCAGATCGAGTGGCAAGATTGTCTGGCGCTTGAACGGCAAGAAGTCCGACTTCTCGTTCGGCCGTGGTGCGAGGTTTTCCTGGCAGCATCACGTGCGGGCGCACGGTTCCGGCACGCTGACGCTTTTCGACAATGGCGCCGCGCCCGCCGAGGAAAAGCACTCCCGCGCGATCGTCCTCGACGTCGATATGACCAAAAAGCACGTCGCGCTCCGGAACGAGTACTGGCACCCAGGAAAGGTATTGCTATCGGATGCGGAGGGCAGCGCCCAGCTGCTTCCCGACGGCCGGATGTTCGTCGGCTTCGGCACCAACCCGAATTTCTCTGAGTTCACCCCTGGAGGACGGCTTATCCTCGACGGCAGCATGCCCAAGAACGATCCGTCGTATCGGGCCTTCCTAGTGGACTGGACCGGTCGTCCCACCGAGGCACCTGCCGTCGCGGCCCGGCGCCAGTCCGGCGGCACCATCGTGTACGCCAGCTGGAATGGTGCCACCAACGTGGCGTCGTGGACCGTGCTCGCCGGAGAGAGCCGGTCGTCACTGGCGCCGGCTGGTTCCGCCCGCTGGTCGGGTTTCGAGACCGCGATCGCTGTGCCGCGCCCGGGACCGTATTTCGCGGTCCAGCCCCGTGACGCGGGCGGCCGGGCGCTAGCGAGATCGGCGACGGTGGCCGTGTCCGGAGCGAGCAAGGTCGAGCCCAGCTACGGCTGCGGATCGGCTAACTGCGGGTACTGAGGAGTCGCTCGCACGCTCAAAACAGCGGCCGGACGGGTGTGAGCGGCGGTGTTGTGGGGCAGGGCGTACTACTACTGGCACGCGCCCCGACAGCCCCTGACGAGGAGGATCTTGCGCGATGACTGAGTACAAGCCCGCAGCGACGACCACCGACGCAGGTATCCCGGTGGAGAGCGACGAGCATTCGCTGACCGTCGGACCTGACGGTCCCGTGCTGCTGCAGGATCATTACCTGCTGGAGCAGATGGCGAACTTCAACCGCGAGCGGATACCTGAGCGGCAGCCGCATGCTAAGGGCGGTGGTGCGTTCGGCCACTTCCAGGTGACCGGCGACGTAAGCCCGTATACCAAGGCGGCGGTGTTCCAGCCAGGGACCCGCACCGAGATGGTGGCCAGGTTCTCGACCGTGGCCGGGGAGCGCGGCAGCCCGGACACGTGGCGTGACCCGCGCGGTTTCGCGCTGAAGTTCTATACAACCGACGGCAATTACGACATGGTCGGCAACAACACGCCGGTCTTCTTCGTGCGCGACCCGCTGAAGTTCCAGCACTTCATCCGGTCGCAGAAGCGGCGCGCCGACAACAACCTGCGCGATCACGACATGCAGTGGGACTTCTGGACGCTCTCCCCGGAGTCGGCACACCAGGTGACCTGGCTGATGGGCGACCGCGGCATCCCGCGCACCTGGCGGCACATGAACGGTTACGGCTCGCACACCTATCTGTGGATCAACGCCGCTGGCGAGCGGTTCTGGGTGAAGTACCACTTCAAGACCGACCAGGGCATCGAGTTCTTCACCCAGGACGAGGCCGACCAGATAGCGTCGGCGGACACCGACTACCACACCAGGGACCTGTACGAGGCGATCGAGCGCGGCGAGAACCCGAGCTGGACGCTGAAGATGCAGATCATGCCGTTCGATGAGGCGACGGGTTACCGGTTCAATCCGTTCGACCTGACCAAGGTGTGGCCGCACGGCGACTATCCGCTGATCGAGGTCGGCCGGATGACGCTCGAACGGAACCCGACGGACTACCACGCGCAGATCGAGCAGGCCGCCTTCGAGCCCAACAACCTCGTCCCTGGCATCGCGCTGAGCCCGGACAAGATGCTGCTGGCCCGAGGGTTCTCCTACGCCGACGCGCACCGGGCCCGCATGGGCGTGAACTACAAGCAGATACCGGTGAACGCTCCCAAGGTTCCCGTGCACTCCTACAGCAAAGACGGGACCATGCGGATCGCCTTGGCCAGCGACCCGGTGTACGCGCCGAACTCCAAGGGCGGCCCGGCAGCGGACACTGAGCATTACGGCCGGCCAGCCAGCTGGTACACCGAAGGCGACCTGATGCGCTCCGCCTACACCTTGCGCGAGCAGGACGACGACTGGGGCCAGGCGGGCACCATGGTGCGCGAAGTGCTCGACGACGCGGCTAGGGACCGGCTGATCAGCAACATCGCGGGTCACTTGCTGGACGGCGTCACCGAGCCGGTGCGCCAGCGTGCCTTCGAGTACTGGCGCAACGTGGACAAGAACCTCGGCGACAGGATCGAGTCGTCGGTACGGGCTGAGCAGTAGTGGCCGAGCCTCCGTGAGTCTTGTAGCGGCAGCGAGTTAGCGCCTGGGTTCCAACACCGCCAGATCCTCCCTCCCAGCCGGGAAATGTGCGATTATCCGGTTTGCGCGTGCGTTGCTGACGCAGGAGAGGAGACGGTCCGCTATGACCCGACCTGGCGGTGGCACGCCCTGGCATCTGCGGCTGGCGGCAGCGGCTGCCCTGATGAGCGCCACCGCCTGCGGGGGTACTGCCGCCAGCGTCAGCCCCGGACAGACCACGCCAGCCACGCAGGCCCCGCCGTCGCTGTCGCTGCCGCCGTCAGCTACGCCGCCTCCTGGGGCCGTTGCTGCCAGCAAGGGCGCCTGCGGGCTGATCTCGGATGGCGATGCCGCAGCCGCCCTTGGCCTGGCGGTCGGCCAGGCCCAGCCAGTGCCCCCGGTCAACCTGCACAACGGCGCGGTGGGCGGCACGTGCGAGTGGACTGATTCGGCTGGCGGCACCGTGCTGGTGATCACCTTGAAATATCCGTCACCGGCTATAGCCCGCAAGGTCTTCACGAACTCGAAGAGCTCAGCGGCCAGTGCCCAGCCGGTGCGCCTGCCCGATCTGGCGCCATTGGAATTCGGTGACACGGGAGCGTACGGCAGCACCCGGATCGCGGAAAGCTTCCTGCTCGACGGCAACCGGGAGCTGAACGTCACGATCAACGAGTCGACGTCCGGCCCCGGCTCCAAGTTCAGCCTCCAGGCCTTCGTGACCTTGGTTGAGCAGGCCGCCCGGGCATGGCGAAGCTAGCATCGGCCAGGTAGATAGGACCGCTGAGATCACCTGTGGCGTGAGACCAGTTGATCTTGAAGATGATGGTGTCCTTCGCGTCGAGGTCGTCGAGTGAGATGAGGAACGACTCCCAGCGGTTTGCTGGGCTCGCGACTTCAGAGGTGTGATCGATGCCGTAGGGGCTTTCCCCGTTGCCTGGCATTCGCCAATGCCACAGGTCGCAGGCCGATAGCCAGGAACCCTCACTCTCGATAGAGCGAAGCAGCGTGCTATAGGTGCGGACCTGCTCGTCAACGTCTGGTATCTGGCTCGGCTGCCAGTCCCAGGGTTTCGTGCTCGTCAGCTCGAACGGCACGGTACCCCACTCACTAATGGTGACCCGCTTGCGCCGCTTGTCGGAAAACTCCTTCAGCCGTTTCAGGTTGCGGCTGGACCGTCGCATGAGAACGTTCTCGCGCGGCCGCGACCGGCCCTTCGCCTCCCAGGTCGACGCGAGCGGGAAGTAGGCGTCGACGCCGATGTCGTCCAGGTCATCCCAGAACGGAACCCGCTCGAATTCATCATGATTAGCGGCATAGCCAAGTCGGCAGTCGGTCGTGTCTCCGAGTCTCTGCCGCACATTGGCTATGAGCCCTCGCCACTGTGCTGCCGCTTCTGGATCCCTCGTCAGACCTGAGAGTTCTGACCCGATGTAGAGCCGAGCGGCACCCACCTGGCGCGCGATAGTCGCGAGGGCGCCGATGTAGTCCTCTTAGGCGGAGAAGAATCTGGCCCTGCGTTCTGAGTCGAGCGTGACCGATCCGCGCCAGACCTTCCCGATGCCGACTGGGTTGTCTACTTCGACGAACGGATTGATGCCTACGTCCAGGTTGCGCGCGCGGGCTCGTTCGGCAACGGCCGCGACCAGTGATGTACTGGGGCCGGCGGCCAAGCCGTAGATGCTGTCCTCGGTAATGGTGCCACTACTAGTATTGCGTAATTGAAGTATCTTTTCCTTGGAATGTGTGAGATAATGCTGTATGCGCTACTCACCTGCAGTGACGTTGTCGGATCGTGATCGCACGGAACTGGTTTCGCTGACCCGTTCGCCCCGCGTCTCGTCGGTTATCGGATTCCGGGCTCGCATTGTCTTGGCGCTGGCCGGCGGGGAGAGCACCACGGCGGTAGCTTCGGAGCTGGGGACCTCGGCTCCGACGGTGCGGAAATGGCGGGACCGGTTTTTCGCGGAGGGCGTGGACGGCCTGGATGACCGCTTTCGCTCGGGGCGTCCGCCGGTCGTGGATGAAGGAATGGTGGTGGCGGAGACGCTGACCGCGCCGCCGGAGGATTCGGGGCTGACGCACTGGTCGAGCCGCGAATTGTCCAAGCGCATCGGCGTCAGCCATAACGAGATAGCCGCGATCTGGCGCAACTGGGGTATTCAGCCGCATCGGACGGAGTCGTTCAAGTTTTCCACGGACCCCGAGCTTGACGCGAAGATCACCGATATCGTCGGGCTCTACATGAATCCTCCAGAGAACGCTATCGTGCTCTGCATTGACGAGAAGTCGCAGATCCAGGCGCTGGAGCGGTCTCAGCCGATGCTCCCGGTCATGCCCGGGCTGGCCGAGCGCCGCTCCCATGACTATAAGCGCCACGGAACAACAAGCTTGTTCGCCGCGCTGGAAGTCGCCACGGGACGGGTGACAGATCAGTGTCACAGCAGGCACACTAATAAGGAATTCCTGAAGTTCCTCAAGCACGTTGCCGCGGAGTACCCTCATGGAAACCTTCACATTGTCGTAGATAACTACCGGACGCACAAACACGAGAATGTGAGAATCTGGCTGGCCCGGCCAGAGAACAAGCGCATTCAGCTGCACTTCACGCCAACCGGATGCTCCTGGATGAACCTCGTGGAAGTATTCTTTTCTATCATCACACGCAAGGCGACCCGCCGTGGCAGCTTCGCCAGCGTGAAAGAACTCACGGCGGCGATCCGGACCTTCATCGCCAGCTACAACTCCGACTGCACGCCCTTCACCTGGACCAAACCGGCCGAGGTTATCATAAGCAAGGCACACGGGAAACGGCGAACGACATTCGTAAAGAACGGAACTTCAATTACGCGATACTAGTTCGCATGAAACGGTAACAGACTATTGTTACCCGGCGCACGCCTAGCGCTTCAATGTGGTCGAGCGCATCGAACCAGTGGTCGAGAGCCGAATGGAGGTTCGCATCCCAGGAAACAAGATTGAACCCAAGGCCTGGCCGCTGGCTGGTCCCCGCTGAGTTCATTCCAAATCCGAAATTCGGAAACCCGACTGTTAACACCTGCCGGTACGATAACACGTTAAAACGCTAACCGTTAGCAGGTCCGCCCGGACCCAAGCCGCCGACCCAGCGATGCTGCTAGCGGGGGCGAAGGCGCTGACGTTGGCGGTGCCAGGTCGATCGAAGCTCCGCTGTCGCAGCTCGCTTCACAGGCAGCTCCGCTCGGGTCGGCACGACGCATGACGGACTTCTTGGCATACCACATTCCGTCGTACCCTTTTCAAACTCTTAGACCTTATTGTCGCAAAGGCCACTGCTTTTTCGTGTCAACTGCGGGACGGTGCCGAGCGTCTTAAGGGTTATGCAGCGGAGCACTCCGGAACGACTGCGGCGTCGGCTTACCGTGACCCTCGTCTCGACTGTTCTGCTGTGGATCACGGCGACGGTCGTTCTGCTGGGACTGCACGGCACGGTCCAGTCGGTTCGCGGCAGCGCGGCCCCGGCGTATCTCGATGTGATCAAGGCGCACGCGGCTTTGTCCGACGCCGATCGCGCGGCGTGGCAGAGTTTCAAATCAGGGGAAGCTGAGTTCACCGGACCTGGACTGGCGTTTCAGGACGACATCACGAACGCCAGTCAGGATCTCCAGCGGCTGGCCGCGTTGTCCGGCGGCGCGGACGGTCAGCAGCTTCAGACGGTCAGCGGGCAGCTGGTGAACTATCAGGCTCTGGTCGAGCAGGCAGACGCCGCCTACCGGACGGATATCGCCCTAGGAACCGCCAGTAGTCCCGAGCTTGGGTACGCCTACCTGACTTACGCCTCGCACTCGATGCGCGATCCGGGTGGCCTGCTGAGCAGCATCGGTGAGCTGACCGTTCTCGACCGGCGTACCGTCGGTGGGCAGCTCGCCTATCCCTGGGCATCCCCGGCGCTGTTCGTCGCGGTCGCGCTGGCCGGCATCCTCGGGCTGGGGACCAACCTGGTGACTCAGGTTTTCCTGCGGCGCAGGTTCCATAGGATTACCAGCCCACCCCTGCTAGCGGCCGCCGCCCTGGTCTGCGGCCTGATGGTCTGGATGGCTGTCGTGATCCTGCCTGCCGACGCGGCCTTCGCCGCCGCCCGCGGGACGGCCCTGCCGAAGCTGACCGGGACCTGGCAGACCCAGATCCGCGTCCTTGACGCCGAAGCCGCAGCGCTGCGGGCGAATAACGCGCCGAACGCATCCGGCGGTGAGTCCGGTGGCCTGCCCGTGACGGTGACGCAATCGGCCAGCGGCGCGCTTGACGCCGATCTAGCGGCTGCGGGGAACACAGGCGGCCTGCCGGTCGGAATCCCCGCCCTGGCTGCCGCGATAGCGGCACTCGTCTGGCTGGCGATCAAGCCGCGCCTGGATGAATACCGGGGGTAGCAATGACCAGCATGAAACGCCGCGGCTCGCCCTTGCTGCTGATGCTAGTTCTCCTTTTCGCCTTCGGGCTGCCCGGGTGTGGCGGCCAGAAAGGTGGTGGAGCCGTCGTCACGGTGCTCGGACCATGGACCGGAGCCGAGAAGGCCGGCTTCGGTGCGATGATCCGCGGTTTTGAGAAGAGATCCGGGATTCAGGTCGACTACACCGGCACGCGTGACGCCGATGCCGTGCTCGCCAGCGACCTGAAAAACGGTGACCCGCCGGACCTGGCGGTACTGGCCACCCGCGGCGAGCTAAGTCAGTTCGCGGCGGCCGGGACCTTGCGGCCCATCGACGGAGCACTTGACCCGAAGGCCATGGCCAGTCAGTACGGGCCTGGCTGGCTGCGGTTCATGCAGGCAGCTGGACCCTCCGGCAGTCGGCATTACTACGCGATCGTTGTCAAAGCGACGCTGAAGAGCCTCATCTGGTACGACCCCGCGAAGTTGTCGGCCCGTGATCTCGGCCTTCTGACGTCGCCGGGCTTGACCTGGAGCAAGCTCATGAGCCTGACGAATGCCCTGATGACGGCAGGCAGGTCGCCGTGGTGCGCTGGGATGGCGGACGGCTCCAGATCGGGCTGGCCAGGGACAGACTGGATCGAGGACATCGTGCTCCACCAGTCCGGCCCGCGGGTCTATGACCGGTGGGCGGCAGGAATTCTGCCCTGGACCTCAGCTCCGATCGTGCGGGCATGGCAAACGTTCGGCCAGGTCGCGGCTACTGCGAGCGCCGTGCCCGGTGGTACGGAATCTGAACTCGCCACCAGTTACAGCCTGGCCGGCCAGCCCATGTTCACGGACCGGCCCGGGTGCTATCTAGATCACGAAGGGTCGTTCGTCACCGGGTTCTACGCACAGGACAAGCTCGGCCGTCCCGGTCGCAGCGCCTCTCCTCGGCCGGGTACCGACTTCAGATTCATTTCCTTCCCGCCGCTCGCGTCGGTGGGCCAGGGTGTCGACGAGGTCTCAGCGGACTTGGCGGGGATGTTCCGTGACACGCCAGCGGCACGCAAGCTGCTTGCCTACCTGACAACCCCGCAGGCACAGGAAGCCTGGATCAGCCGTCCCGCTAGCGGCGCGCTCTCGGTGAATCGGCAGGTCCCGTTCAGCGCCTACCCAGACCCCATCTCGCGCGCCCTGGCCAGGAACCTCATCGACGCCGCCAGCGTCCACTTCGACGCGTCAAATTCCATGCCGCAGATAATGGAGAACGCATTCGACAACGCCGTCCTGCAGTACCTCGACAGCCCATCGCGACTGACCGTCATCCTCCGCGGCCTTGACCAGGTACGCAGAGCTCTCCTAACCGGCGCCAAGTCGTCGTAGACCGCTTCCGTTTTCGGCCCGTTAACGTCGGCCCGTTAACGGATGTATGTGAAAGCTGGGTAGCGTGCCGCCAGCGCGCTTTTCTGGGCGGTCGGCAGGCTTGTCGCTGCGCCCGTCGACTTCACTTGGCGGTTCACCTTGGAGGGCTGGCCGGCGGCGGTGAAGGTCCAGGTGATCTCGACCTCGATGTGGAAGATCGGCGCGAAGTCCCGGATCAGGTATATATCGAAATGCGCGCGGGAGGTCACGCTTGTGGCGCCGGCCCGCAGTTGTGCGTCCACGATCTGCCTGCCCCATGAGGGCGAGTCGTAAGCCGACACCGACATGGCGTCGCGCCAACTCTCGCCTGAGTGCGTCTGGTCGAAGAAGGGATCGGAGGTATTGTCGCTGTCGACGGACCAGCTCGGATTGGCGGCGTTCGTCGTGAGCGGATAGGTTCTCGTTCCAGCGGTGAAGTCCCCGGTGACCGGGGTGGTCACGGTGCCCTTCGTGGAGTCGATCTCGCGCTCGATGAACTGAAGCCATCGGGTGTCGGAAGAGAGCGCGCCGGAGTAGCCGTAGCCGAAGCCGAACTGAGCGCTAGTTACCGGCTTGGCCGGATCCTTAGGCTGGTAGGAGTAAGGCACCGCGGTTCCGGCCGACACGGTTCCGCCGCCCACCGTCGCGGTCGTGGGCGTGGCTCCGAACCCGGGCTGGGCGACGTAGGCCACCGAAGGAGTGTGCGGGCTGGCTGGCCCGGGCGCTTGCAGGAGGTAGAGCGCGAAGGAAAGGTCGGCACCAGACAGCTTGGCGGCGAGGCCGGGTTCGATATCGGTCGTGAACAGCTTGGTGTAGGTCGACTTCAGCGTGGTGACCGGGCCGGGCGCCCGGTTGAGGGGCATGAGCGCGGCGTAGACGCTTTCAGGATCGGCGGGTTTGGCGGCGAGCGCCGCGTTGACCGCGCGGGCGGTCGACTCGAACTGGGCAGGCGTGCTTGGCGGCGCCGTCGCGACCGCCAGCCCTCCCGCCTGAGCGAGCAGCGTCTTGGCCAAGCCAAGCCCGTGACCTTTGAGCCGTGTCCCGAGGTCGGCGAGCAGATCGGTGCTGAAACGCTTCTTGTACGCCGACTTTAGCGACGCGATGGCCGCGGCGTCCCGCTCGAGTTTTTGCAGCGCCACATAGATGAGTTCCTCGTCCGACGCCTGCGACCCGACAGCGGTGTGGATCGAGTCGGCGAGCGCGTCGTAGTCGGCCGAGGTCAGCGCGACGCGGGCGAGCACCGG
This sequence comes from uncultured Actinomycetota bacterium, assembly GCA_963769145.1. Lineage (GTDB taxonomy): Bacteria > Actinomycetota > Actinomycetes > Streptosporangiales > Streptosporangiaceae > Chersky-822. The sequence continues at coordinate 1,470,372 of CAVYKS010000003.1, read as the reverse complement.
CGCGCGTCCGCGCCCGGCGACGACGTGTGACAGCTCATGCGCCATGAGATGCCGGCCTGCCCGCGTGCCAGGAGCGTATTCGCCCGATCCGAACACCACGTCGCGGCCGAGGCTGAATGCGCGCGCGCCAAGCGTCCTGGCCCATCGGGCGGGTGCCGCACCCTCATGAACACGAACGTCGTCGAGGTCCGCGCCGAGGCGCGGCTCATGCCACTGTCGCTCCTGCGGGCTCAATGACCTTCCGCCGCCCCAAGGCGGTGTGCCGACATCCGATGCGCTCGCGGTGCCGACGGTTCGCGGTGCCGGCTCGCCGGGGACCGCCGAGTCCGCCGAGTCCGCCGCGCGATCGGCCGACCGCTCCGCGACATCCGCCGGGCTCGTCTCCGGCGCGCTCGCCACGGAACGTGCCCACGAGCTGAAGTACGCCGAAGGCCGCAACCCTGGGCGAGAAGGCCGACCCGGGATCTTCGACGGACCCGAGGAGGAAACCGGGTCGTTCGTCACCTGCTTAGCGATACGCGACGCGAACACGACTTGGCCTCCTTTCGCGATCACACCGCGAGGCCAGACTCTCAGGTAGGACGCGAGCCTAATCCTGCGCGTTCAATGGTAGGCGTTCATAGGGCGGTCTTGTGCCAGGTGCGCCGCTATCGGTGGTGTGCAGGAGGTGCCTTCGAAGTTCGCTGAAAGGACGCCGAGCGTGATCCAGCCGGCAGCCACTGGCTGTCGTTAATAGGAGTTTCGTTCTCTACGTCAACCACAGTGACAGGCTGGGCGTCTTCCTATCTGGTTCGGAAACCTATGTTCGGCAGCAATAATTGTGGGGACTGGGTTCGCTCAGACTCCCTTCGGGAGAGGAAGTGGCGGATGCGCTGGATCAGGGTGGCTGCCGTCGCGCTGGGTGTATTAATCGTGCTGCTGGTTGTCTCGTCGGTCATCGGGTTCCTTATCGAGGCGATGATTGCCGTGCTCGTTGTCGCTGTCATCGCCCTCGGCGTCAAGCTGGCGTTCTACGAGAAGCAGGTTTCGGAGAAGAGGCCTGATAGGGAGGCCATAGGACCTGCGTACAACAGTGTGGTGCACCGTCACCAGGCGTCCGATATCGACGATGAGCTGGCACGGCTGAAGCGCAAGATGGGTAACGAATCTGGCTAACCGCTAAGCCAGCTGACCGCTGCCATGAGCCCTGGCTGCACCTCTTGGGGTAAGTGACAGCAACGTCGCCCTGAGTTGTTGCTCCAGCCGTAGCGGCACTTTGAGACATCATCGTTACAAGCGAGCAGCCTGGCCCCGGGGAAGTCTTCAAGCCTGGCCAGACTGTCTCGCAAGTAGCGCCCGGAGCGCGTCCTGGTTGCCTTGCATAGCCTGCTGCGCGGCTGCCGCGATGGCATCCGGGTCTGCCCCACGGATGCCGTCGAGCAGGTCATGCGCCATGGCGAGCATGTCGTCCAGGTTGTCGATGGCCAGCCTTTCCTCGGCAAGGGCGAGCGCACTGCTGGTTACCTTGATCTGTCTGCGAGCAGCCTGCTCGCCGATCTGGCTCGGTAGACGGATGCCTTTCCGGTAATCGACATAGAAGCCACGTTCCCGCTGCTTCACGTTGTGCCTCGACTGGCCCACTACCCTTCTGACGAACTCGGTTACTGGACCGACAGGCTCGGGCTGGAAGAATGCGGCGAAGGCGTGGACCCGCATCAGCTTGCGCTCGTGGTCGCGGAAGTGCGTCCAGAAGTCCTTGGCTGTCATATCTGTTTCAGGCAGCAGCGCAGCCAGCACGCATAGTTGAGCCTTGCTCAGTTCCTCCGATGCCAGGATCGCCAGCGAGTAGGCGCGAGGGTATCGCCCGGCATCCGCCAGTAGCCTGGCGTCATCGACCACGTCATGTGCGTTGGCCAGGGCAGCGCGGGACAGTGCCAGCAGGTCGTCTCTAGACGGCATCAGCGGATATGGGGCTGTCATGCATACCAGGATGACCGATTCGTCTGGCCGAGTTCGACCGAAGACGCGGGCCGGTCGGGCACGGTCAAGCCGGACAGCCGGCCCGGCCTCGGCGCTGCCCTGGCCGACCTGGACAGCGGCCAGGCCGATGCCATCGTTGCACTCAAGGTCGACCGCGTCTCGCGGTCGGTGCTCGACTTCGCCACGCTGGTGGCCCGTGCCGATGCTCGCGGCTGGCAGCTCGTGACGCTGGACATGCCGCTAGATCCGGCCTCGCCGGTCGGCAAGGCTACGCGGAGCATGCTGGCCATCTTCGCCCAGCTTGAGCGGGATTTCGCCAGCGTGCGGACGGCTGAGGCGATGGCGATCCAGCGTGAGGCAGGCTGGCCGGACGGCCCGGCAACCCGCACGGCGTGCCTGATGACGTGGTCGCGCGGATCAGGGGCGAACGGGACGCCGGCGCGACCTGGCGGGCCGTCGCCGAAGGGCTCAACGATGACGGCGTGCCGACCAGCCGGGGCGGACGGTGGTGGCCGATGACGTGCAAGCCGCCGGCCTCGCGCTCGGCCGCGTCGGCCGCGCGGTGCAGCGCGATGGCGCGGATGATCTTGCTCGGGAGCGGCGTTGTCCCGCGCTCGATGCCCGCCGCGAGCCTGCGCCGGCGGTAGCTAGGCCAGCGGCCATCCTCGGCTAGCTGATCGGGTCCGCCGGCCGCCGCGATGAGATCGGCAAGCAGCTCGCGGTGGCGGTCAGGGTCAAGGCCAAGCGCGAGCGCGCTCAGGGTTGACCGGCGCACGCGCTGACGGCCGGCCTCTGATCATGTAGACCGTGTCCACCGCTAGCGTGCTGCGACGGGCTAGCTCGGTCTGCCCCAGGCTGGCCGCGATGCGCAGCCCGTTTACCAGGTCGCCAAGGTCGGCTAGGGCGGCTGTGAGCTGCGGGTCGGACTTCATGATCAGCAGGCTAGGTCATCAGCCGCGATCTTTAGCCTTGCTAACTGTCAGACGCTAGCAAGCCGGGCAAGCCGCTAGGCTTCCGCCCATGACCACCGGAACCCAGCCTGACGCCCGGCGTATGGCCCTGAGTTTCTATCTCAAGCAGCTAGACGCTGCGCGTGAGGCCCTCAAGCCTTTCGCTGAAGGCGACCTCGCGATGACGCCGGACCGGATCATCGACATCCATATAGCTCTCGGCCAGGTCGAGGCTGGCGCGTCCGTCGTGAGGGCAAGTCTCGCTGACCGGCCACGCTGACACTGATAGCACCGTCTAGCGGGCAGACGAGGTAATTGTCAGTCGCTCTCGCTACCGTTGCCAGGCATGGCTATTGCTTCGCTCATCATCGCGATCGCGGCGATTTTTATCGCTATCGCAAGTGCCCTCTATGCCCGCCGTCAGGCAAGCGCCGCTGAAGGCGCGCTACGGATCGAGCGCGACAGGCGGCATGAGGAACGGCGCCCAGACCTGACGGGCACGGTGGATTCGCTCAGCGGCCAGTCCTACGAGCTGCGCATCACGCTGCCTGCCGACGCCTGCACGCTCAGTGCGATGGAGGTACGCATCCGGCAAGGTCAGGGCGTCGCCTTCGTCCACGGCGCGTTGGGCGTATTCGCCGTTGCCAGCGAGACGGAGATCCCGCTGCGCGCCTTTGCCTTCTCTGCCAAGGATGGCAGTGCCGCCGTGGTTCACCCAGGTCAGGTAGCCCAATGGCTGGTTGACGTGACAGAGACGCATCTCTCAGGAATCTGGGCAGATGTCACCTGCCATGCTGACGACGGGGACCTGTGGACCGTGGCGATCGAGGCCCCGGTGCAGCCCAGGCTGACGAACACCATGTGGTGAGAATGATCTTGCAACCCGGCTGGAAAATCCCGCATAGTCGGCCTGACGGATCAGGCTGAGTCCAATCCCCAACTGAGCAGCCCGGATCCGCTCGTGAGGTCTGGGGCTTGATACTCCGGCAGCGTGCTGCCGTTGACGTGTGCGTCAATTGCCGAGTACACGGCCGTTACGTGTCGCTTCGCGGTGTCGGCCAATTGCGGCGCCGCGCCGCCGCCCTTCCCGGCAACACTCAGGAAGGCCATGACCAGGCCAGTTTGATTTCGGACGCGGCTTCGCAGTTCGGGATCGGTCAGTGCGAGGCTCCGGACCGTGACGGCCTGCGAGTAGGCATTGAACGCAGCGACCAGTGGGGTCATGTCGTGGTCATCCTGCATACCCCATATCGAGATCGCCATCGACAGCGCCGCGACTGCGTCAGCTATGCCGAGCGCAGCCTGGTGAGATCGGTCAAGCCGGGCGCTATGACGATCATGCTCGGCTTGTCGGCGCGCAGCGAGGAGTACGAACCAGCCGCCCACGGCTCCGCCCACTACAGAGCCAGTAACGCCAATGAGAGCCGCCCACAGCCAGTCCATAGCGCCTATATTGGTACGGCCGATCGCTCATGCGGATCGATCCGGATTTAAGAAGCCAGTAACAGTGAGACCGGTCTGATCAAGATCATCCAGCTCAAGGTAGTTGATCTTGGAGCGAGCGCTTACCTACAGCCCTCGCGGCCGAAGTTACTTACTTACTACGTCCTTAAGGGCGGACGTAAGTAAGTAAGTAACTAGCTACGTTTCTTACTGTAGATAACTGTAGAATGATGGTTGTCGGGCTCTCGGTCAAGGTCGTCTTCCCGCAACCCGGCCGCTCACATCATTAGCCGAGTGCCGAGGAGCAGCGCGAAGATCGCGCCGACGAGCCAGATCCGGGCAAACGTGACGGCCATGATCTGGGTTTGTCCTTCGAGTGCCTGCGCGTCACCGGCGCCATCCCAATGTTCCAAGACGACGCGGACTCCGGAGAGCAGTAGCAGCCAGGCGATCCCGTAAGCGGCAATCGTCGCGTGGGCGGCTGTCCCGTACCGGGCGAAGTCGTAGATTACCAGGCCTGTTATTCCGATCGCCAGTATCCCGAACAGATATCCGATGAAAATCGCGAGAATTCCGCGACCTCTTGGTACCGACGCCGTCGCGCCATCGGCGCCTTTCCAATACAGCCACACGCCGATGATCCTGGAGCCTTGCACGGACCGCATCACGGCGTGCGAGCCTTCGTGAGCCATCGTGTCGAAATATCGCACGAACAGCCAGGTGAGCGGGAAGCTTACCGTAACCAGTGCCGCAAGCCCGATGCCGAGCGAAGTGCCGGCTGGAAGCGGTCGCTGGATTTCACCGATCCGCTGTACCACCTCCCCTGCACCCATCCGCGCGCCTTCCGCCAGGGCTATTCTAATTTGGCATGGGATCGCCGTAAAGCGCGCAATCGCGACTGACGCGTGGGCAAGCGGAACGCAGGCAGTGGCGCACAGGATCCTGTGACCGCCGGCTGTACCCGTAATTAGCTTCGGTTCCGGAGCGATGGGCCCGTACGGTGGGCAGGTGGATGATGACGGATATCCGGATTTGGTGCTGGCCTCGCCGCTTGGCCGGCAACTCCTCGCCGACCATCTGGGCTACGGGTTCGAGACTGCGCTGTTTGAGGAGCTTGGGCTCGGCGAGGTCCCCGGAACCGCCAGGCTCCGGTCGGGGCGGGAGCGGTGGCACCGCGCGCGGCGTACCAGGAGATGGCAGGAGGTGACGGCGGACGAGGCCCGGGCGGTCATCGGCACCGCCGTCGGGCGAGGTGAGTGGCGTGAGCTTGCGGAGCGTGATGAGCTGGGTTTGCTAGGTGATCTGGCTGGCACCACGCCGGGCTTTGGGTTCGGCGGCGGCGATGACGCGGTGTGGGCGCTGACTGCGCTGGCGAAGGAGGAACTGCGGCCGGTGGCCGAAGCACTGGTGACCGCCCCGGGGGCGGCGACCTGGTGGGAGCCGGTAGCGCTTGCGGATCAGCGGTTCCTGGAGTGGGATGACTGCCCGCGGGTGACCGGGCCCGCGGTCGAGCAGGCGGTTCGTGACGGCATGCGGGACGAGCGCGGTGAGAACAGCGAAGGCCTGCGTCGGCCCCGGCCGCGGGAGCGTCCGGGCACCCGGATCGGCGCGCACTGGTGGTCCGCACCGGATTTCGCCTCGCTGACCTGGACTACCAGCCCGGTCGGTGACATTCCGGCGGCGGCGTTCGGGCATTTCATCGATACGCTGTGGCCCTTTGAGGAGACCGGGGTCACGGTGTGGTCCCTATCGATGGCGGCGGGTGCCAGGGTGCTGGAAATCACCGAGCCGGCGGGGTGGCAGGCGCTAGTGGCCCGCTTTCCCCGCGACGTGACCGGAACTCACGACGGCGAATGGCGGTACTGGGGCGGTGCGCCCGGGCCGTGGCGGCTGCCGGACTGGGAACTTGTCATGGACCATTACGACGGCGTGCACGTGACCGTCGGCGGATTCCTGGCCTCCTGCGGGCTTGCCCTCCCGGTTGCGGATGGGTACACCATGCTGGCCGGCTGGGTTCCCGGCGCCACTTTGTGGCTGCGGGACCTGACAGCATTCGCCCGCCCGCTCGGTCGGTGGCACGGTGACCCGCAATACGTTGACTGGGACGAAATCCGCGACAACTGGACGCCCTGGACTGGGTAACGCCTGCTTGGCGCTTGAACGGATGGCCGACCGGGCATTCCCTTTTAACAGCGATCAGCCTGGCAGGGGCTTGCCTCGATGCGAATGGTCGTCTTGCGTCCGCGTATCACGACGGTTATTACCGATATTGCGCGGTCGCTCGTGCTTCGTGTGGTGCCGAAATGATAACCATCGGCGGTCAGCGCCCAGCGCAAGCCATTGATCACCTGGTAATGGTCGACCATGCGGGGAGAGTGGACCGACAAGGTGATCAGCTGATCCCTGGGCAGTGACGGCTCGATTATCGCCAATGCGGTGCTCACACCCAGTGCGGTCTGTCCCGCGCCCGGATATCTCTCCGCCTGCCGCACCCCGAGCGCGAAGATCGCGGTCATGACCAGGAGCAGAGCCGTCGCCCCGCGAACCTGTAGCGGGCGCAGGCGCTGGCGGGCACGCTGCTGCCCGCCCGGTGCTCGCCTTCCGGCCGCGGCCGCCCTGCCACGCCAGTCACTGATCAGCCTGGCAACTGCGAAGACGGCCACGCAGAGCACGGTCAGCCACGCAAGCAGGACCGCTGCGAACATGTCGAAGATCAGCGGCACATCGCCAAATCGGCGGTGAACACCGCCGACAGCGCCCGACTGCACGGGTATGAGAGCGAAGGTGGTGGCGGCTGCCACGCTGACCAGGAGGCTGATGGCAGCCAAGCCGGCGAGTTCGCGAGACCGGAGCCACCACACGGCGAGGACGAGGCTCGCCGTCGTGACGGCGAGGATCACGAAGCCGAAAGCCGCCGGCTTGGAGTCGAGCGCCTGGTAAAGGTCATGTCGGTTGCTGATGTTCTGGCCCCACCACAGTGACGACGGAGCGGCGAGCGAGGCCATGACCTTCATCGCGAAGCCGAGTCCCACGTGCTGCCCTCCGGACCCGTGCAGTAGCAGCGACATATTTCCCTTCCCCGCAGGGCTAAGGAACTGCTGACCCAGCGGGGCCACCCAGCACGCTGCGCCGGCGATCAGGCCAGCGGTCAGCCACGAATAGCCGCCTTTGGCCCGGAATCTGTCGATTAGCCCGGTGACGGCCGCGATCAGCACTAGCCCGACGGAAGCGACCGCGAACGTCAGATACGCCTGGGCCGCTATCGACGCCGTGACGACCAGCACCGGCCACCACTTACGGTTACCGGACATGACCGCCAGACAGGCCGAGATCGAGGCAATGAAGAACATCATGCCGAAATTCGGATTATCGAATGGCCAGTCGGCGAATCCCGGAAACCATGCCACAGTGGCGATAATTACTCCGGCCGCCAGTAATCCACCCGTTTCGGCTCGAACGGCGTATCCTGCTTCTACTGTCAGCGACGCGGCCAGCATTATCAGCAAGACCGTACCCCACACCACGCCCCGGTCCGCGTCAAGATGCACAGGTATCGTCAGCAGCCAGAACTGCATCGGCCCTAGGTCGTGCGGCGCATTTGGCAGTTCATTGGGCTGTCCGACCAGGGGAATATGCGTGGTGAGCGTGCCCCAAGCTGTAAGCGCCAACCGCGCGCCGTCACCGACAGCGCGCCAGGGACCGCGCCACGAGTCCGCCGCCGAGGTAATGAACGGGACCCAGCACGCCACATGCAACGCGGCCCGGATCAACCTTTGCCCGCTGATCAGGCGGCCAAGCACTGGGCTGGCCGCCTCAGCGCCCCGCGCCCGGCTAAACGGCACCGCCGCGGCAGCCGCAGTGACCGTTCTGCGTACGAGTGTCATGACATTCTGTCCTTACAACCGGCGAACTACTCGGAACAACCCGGCGGGCGCGACGCTAACCCAACTACCTGACGCGAACGCTGCCAGATCGGTTTACCTCGTAGCTCCGCAAAAATCAGCCCGACAGCCGGATAAGCGGAAAATGGCAGGCAGCAGGCACTCACAACTAGCCACCCGGCCTCCTATCGATCAACGGGCCATGTGGCCGTCAGCACTCTGACACGGCTATCGCACTGACTGGACACCGAGTGACCGCGGCGCGCACCATGTGATGCAGCCTTGGCGGCGGCTCGGCGTCAAGGAGAACGACAGCACCTCGCTCATCATCTTGGCCGAACACCTCGGGTACGGCCAGCGCGCACTGGCCGGAACCGATGCATGCCTGCCGATCGACAGTAATCGTCACGTCGGTGCTCCTTTGCCTGCTCCGACCTTGCGCCAATAATCTGAATAATGTATCCCGCATCGGTCAAACCGGTTCCCGACGTGGCAGCAAGCGGTCACCTCATCGACAGCCGCGAGCAAGCTAGTGTCCTGAATCGTTAATTCCCTGGCAGCAAGGCGGCGGGGAGCCATCGGGTCCCGGCTTGTTCCAGCCCCGGGTCCAGTTCGCCGGTAACCTGCGCGCCTTGTCCTTGAGTCAGCGCCCTGTCATGATCTTGGAAGATTGAGTTCAAATACCGGACTCAATCTTCCAAGATCACGGCCTGGCCGCCGGAGCTTTTCGAAGCGATGACCACGAAGTTGTCGCCTAGGCTTGTCAGCCGTACGTTCCCGACACCACCGCCATTACTGGTGACGAGGAGGCCGTTATCGTCGCTCTGGATGAAATGGTTGACGACACTTGGTGTTGATGCGGCTGCCGGTAAGCCGAACGACCCGGCGAGCGCCGCAACGCCGATAGCAGCGATGACAGCCGGCCGGCGTGCGCTGACGGCGATCTCCTCTGTGCGCCGTCGGGATGAGGGAAACGTGCAGGAAACCTGGGATAAATGTGGAAGAACTTTTCGGCACGGCGCTGCGTTCTAAGACTCTGTATAAATAGAGAGGTGCGACCGAGGCGGTGTGGTCTGTGGGCGGAGGGGCACTGATGGAATTCCGGGTTCTCGGTGGTCTTGAGGTACGGGCCGCGGGTCTGCGGGTGGATGCCGGGCACGCGCGGCAGCGGGCGGTGCTCGCGGTGCTGCTTTTCGACTTAGGCCGGGTAGTGCCGACGACCCGTCTGATCGACCGGGTGTGGGGCGATGACCCACCAATTACTGTTCGTAATGTTCTGTACGGGTATGTTGCCAGGCTCAGGGCGGTGATCGCCGGAGCCGGGGATCCCGATGTCACGCTGTCCCGGCAGCCAGGCGGCTACCAGCTGGAAGCCGACCCGGATCAGGTCGACCTGTACCGGTTCCGGCGGCTGCTCAGGGAGGCTGCCGCCGCAGCCGGGGATGACGACCGGGCCGGCGTGCTGCTGGCAGAGGCGGTGGCGCTATGGCGGGGGGCGGCGCTGGCCGGACTGGACGGTGGCTGGCTGAACGGGATGCGCGAGTCCCTGGAGGCGCAGCGCCGGACGGCTGTTCTGGATCTGGGGGACATCACTCTGCGGCAGGGCCAGCACCGCGCGCTGGTGACCAGCCTGGCTGAGGAGGCGGTGACCTGCCCGGCCGATGAGCGGCTGGTCGGGCAGCTGATGCTGGCGCTGTACCGGTCTGGCCGGCAAGCCGAGGCCCTGCAGCGGTTCGAGCAGACCCGGCGGCGGCTGGCCGAGGAGTTCGGCGCCGATCCCGGGCCGCGGTTGCAGCTGCTGCACCGGCAGATCTTGCGGGCAGACCCGTCGCTGACGATGCCCGGGACCGTCGGCTATGGCCGCACCCGGGCGGTGCCGCGGCAGCTGCCCGCGGACGTTCCCGCGTTCACCGGCCGGACAGCAGGACTCGCCCAACTGAGCAAGTTAGATGCCGTCACGGTCGAAACTGTGACTGTGCCCGCTCCGCGGGCCTCGCTGACTCCCGGCCAGCGCCGCCGGCGCACGCTGGCCGGCCTCGCAATCCTGACCGCTGTGACGGCTGCGGCGGCTGGCGGGCGGGCACTGTTCGCGGCGAACGCGAAGCCGGGCGCACCGTCGTCAGGAGCGGCATCTGCCACGGTGCACATGCTGTTGCCGCGAGACGATACGGACCCAGTGCCTTCGGCTGCGAGGCTGACGCGGTGACTCGCACCGCCAGTGAGCTTTCCGTGAGAGAGCAGCTGCCTGGGCATTCCGCCGAAGAGACGGTAGTGCTCGGCAGGGTCGAGCTGCGGTACTCTGCGCGATGTCAGGCAGAGTGGGCTCGCCTGATACCGGCGGTCCACTTCGAGGACTCCTCTGGCTACGAGACCGTCGGCGTTATCCGTCTTGCCGACGGCAGAATAGCCAGCGTCTTTATCCGCCTTGCCGACGGCAGAATGGCCAGCGTCCCCGCCGATCGGGTCGAACAGGCACACACCCACCTGCTTCGCGTCGATGGCGGGTGTGTCACCGCATACGCGACGCTCCTAGTCCTCGCGGACCACCACCACTACCAAGCCTACGCCTACGCGACATTCTGCCCAAGACGGGTATAACCGCAAGTTCTGACCCGCGAGACACCTATTGCTTGGTCATCGGATAGCTGCCTCACAACTGGCAAATGCTCGCGGGCACCCGTTCGGTTGGCGCCGCCTCGCAGATTCAGTCATGCCGCGCCGGTCCAGCCCGACGACTGGTCCTGTACTGTCCAGTTTGGCCGGTTAGCTGATGTTCTGCGATTGGACTGATACGTTCAAGTTCTGTTCCGAATCGGCAGGAGGTTGTGATGAGGCAATCAATCGGTCGGGTGGGTAGCGCGATCTTGGAGTTGCTCATTCCATCGGCCCAGGCGCAGGCCTGCACCGCTGTGTTCTGCCAGCAGAGCGGCAGTAGATTCCGCTGCTGCAAGTTCTGCCCAGCCTTGACCTGCACGCCATATTCATCTGGTTCGTGCAAGAACCGCAAGTGCCCGCAGTGAGGCTCGGCTCGTCGCGCGGCCGTGTGGCGAGGAGGTAGGCGATCGTAGTCTTGTCGGTTGCGCTAGTGATCGTCGCGGTCATCGCCGTGGGCGCGTTTGGCTTGGTGCTTGTTCTAGCCAGACGGCTCAGGGCGGTGACTGAACGGGTCAACATGTTCCTGCCTGCCTCGCTGGGAACGCTTCCGCATCCCGGCACCCCGGTCCCCGAGTTCGAAGCCGTGTCGGCTGACGGAGAGCACCTGAGCCGGTCTGCCTTCGCGGGCGTCGATCGCATCTTCGCGGTGCTCAGCACCGAATGCGGCTCCTGCGAACAGCAGGTATCCGCATTCGAGAAAATGGGTGCGAGCCTTGAGCCGCGAGCCATTGTGGCGGTCGTAGGTGCGGCCGAGGGCCGGGCGGCCATGGTGAAGCGGCTTGACGGGCACGCCGTCGTCTTTGAGGAGCCCGAACTCGGACCGGTCGCGGAAGCCTTCGAGATCAGCGAGTATCCGGCGGTGCTGCTCGTCAGAGACGGAGTGATCCAGATGGCTGGGCACGCGCTATCCGAGGTGCTGCCTGCGCTGCCAGCTGGAGCGGACTCAGCGCCCGCGGAATCGTCCCGTCTGGGCTGATCGCGGTGCCGACCGGGTCAGTGCGGTGACTTCCTTGCGGTGGGCACTTGCCGCGGTAAGCCTCGCCTGGCACGCTTCGCGGCGGCAGTTCGCCGGGGTGCTGGCTTTCGCCGTGCTCGGCGGCGTCGTGCCGGTGGGCAGCGCCTGGTCGGTGCGCGCACTGCTCGACGCGCTCACCCAACACCCGCTGGGCCATCATGGGGTGTTGTGGCACTCGCTGGCCGTGCCAGTCGTTGCCCTCGCTGTGTTCGGCGTGGCGGCACTGGGCGCGGAAGCGGTCCAGGGTTATCTGCAGACGGTCATGGAGCGCAACATCCGGGTGGCGGTGCAGGCCCGTCTGTTTGAAAAACTCCATGCGATGCCCGGTCTGGCGGCTTTCGAAGACCCTCGGCAACTCGACCAGATACGCATGGCCGAGGAAGCCGGCGAGTCCGCCCCCGCGGGCGTCGTCTATGCCGCGATGTCCCTCGCGCAGGCAGCGATCACCGGAACCGGCTTTGTGACGACGCTGCTGTTCCTGGCTCCTTGGCTGGTGCTTGCCGCCGGCCTGGCGGCGGCGCCCACCTGCCTGCTGCAGTTGCGACTCGCCAGGTTGCACGCGGATGTGGTGATGGAAACCTCGGTGTATCACCGCCGCCTGGCGTTCTACCGCGTCATCGCCACGGATGTCCGCGCGGCCAAGGAGATAAGGCTGTTCGGGCTGGGCAAGTTCCTGACCGCGCGCATGCTGCGCGACCTTGGCAGCTCTAATGCCGCGGAGGCGGCGGTTGACCGCACCGCAGCCAAGATGCAATTGCTGATATCCGTGCTGACCGGGCTGGTGACGCTCTTCGGCGCGGGTATGGCCGCGTATTCCGCCGCCCAAGGGCGAATGACCATCGGCGATGTCACCCTAGTGCTCGCCGCCATGGTGTCCCTGCAAGGAATGGTCGCGGTGATCACGGCCAGCGCGTCGTCCGGATATCGCGCTCTGCTGCTTTTCGGACAGTACCTGGCCGTGACTGAGAGCACGGCCGCCACCGAAGAAGACATCGAGGTCGCGCCGCTTCGGCGCGGGATAGAGTTCGACAACGTCTGGTTCAGGTACGCCGACGGGCTGCCGTGGATTTTGCGCGGAGTATCTTGCGTTTTTCCCGCAGGTGCGGCCATCGGATTGGTAGGCCTGAACGGCGCGGGCAAAACCACCATGATCAAACTGCTCTGCAGGCTGTATGAGCCGCAGCGTGGCACCATACGGTGGGACGGCACCGATATCCGCACGCTGCCGCCCGAATCCCTGCGGCGGCGGATCAGCGCTGTCTTCCAGGACTTCATGGCCTATGACTTTACGGCGGCGGAAAATATAGGCATAGGGTCGATCGACCATCTCACCGATCAGGCTCGCATCCGCGAATCCGCTGGCCTCGCTGGGGTCAGCGAGACCATAGATGCTCTTCCGCACGGCTACCAAACCCTGCTCAGCCGGATCTTCCCGGCCGACGAGGGCGAGCGAACTGCCACGTTGTCGGGCGGGGAGTGGCAGCGGATCGCGCTGGCGCGAGCCTTCATGCGGAACGAAGCCGACGTGCTCATACTCGACGAGCCAAGCTCAGGGCTCGATGCCATGGTCGAGCACGCTCTCCACCTGACCCTTGGCGCGTTTGGGGCAGGCCGGCTCAGCCTGCTGATATCGCATCGGCTCAACGCGCTGACCTCGGCTGACCTGATACTCGTGCTGGACAACGGGCTGATCGTCGAGCAGGGCACCCACCGTGAGCTGACGGCCGCGGGTGGCACCTATGCCAGGTTGTTCACTATGCAGGCTGCCGGGTATCTCGCCGTCGGCGATGCTCCTGCCGTCGGCGAAACCGGCGACGAGGCCGCGTCCGAACTCGGCTCGCAGGGGATGGACAGCAGCAGGCTTACCTGACCTCCGACCTCACTCCCCACAAGACGCGCCGCCAGAACCTGCGGGTCGCAAGCAAACGGACCCGATCGCGGAATGGCAGCCTCGCGACCGGCTTGTGGATGCACAGCCCGGCGTCGCCCGGAAGCAGGCAATCGCCCACGCAATCTCCCGCGCAATGTCGGCAATGAGCAGTCATCGGCATACCCCTACGATAAGCGCCAGTCACCCAGGCCCACCCGCAGCGGCCAGCGTCTGACCGCAACGTCGTCTCTGAGTTGCTGCTCCAACGACAACGGCGGGCCGGCGTTGCGGTTCCGAAGGGGGAGCCAGCAGCAACTCAGGGACGACGTTGTCCTCAGCGATGGCCCGCGGGCATATGACTGGGCTGCTGGGCCTGGCTGGACGCGTACTGCTGGTCATACCAGCGGTTCAGCGCGGTCATGCAGTCTCCAGTGAACATGGCTACGAAGGAACCTGAATCATTGACCCGGGGCAGCGGGGCTGACGGCACCGGCACGCCGAGGAACTCACACAACGGTTCCCATCCCTGCGCTGGCGACCAGACCAGGAGCCGTTCCGGCGGTACGTAGTCGCGGACCTGCTGGTTGTATCGCTCCATGGCCGTCGCCAGTGCGCTGGTGTCGAAGCTCCCTTGCGAGGCGTCCAGTAGACCGCTCCGTGCCCACATGTCCTGCATGAGCGTGAGGAACTGGTGCCATTCGGGCTCGATTCGCGCCCGCGCGACCGCCAGGTCGTGCAGCATGGTGTCGCCGGACAGCGCTCCCCAGATCGTTTGCTGCATGCTCCGCGCCCAGGCCTCGCTGTCGCGGACGCTGAGCAGCACCTTGGCGTCGGGGTAGGCGTCCATCAGTTCCTGGTAGAAGAAGGCACCCGGCCAGTCGACGGTGGCCTGGAATCCGGTGTAGATCTTGCTCCAGGCGATCTGGCCGCCACTGGTTTTCTGGTCGAGCGCGTCGCTCCACTGGTAGATCCCGCTCAGGTCGCTCACGACGTTGAGCATGTGGTAGCACGGGCTGATCCCGAGCATCTCGAGGGCAATTTTCTGGGTGAGGGTTGCCGTCCGCGGCAGGCCTGCTCCGATGACCTCCACCGTGTGATCTCCGTTCTCCTGCGTTCCGATCATTTCCAAAGACTTGAAGTGCCCGCGATGGGTCCCGTCCACGGCGGGCCGGTTTCCACGAGTGCCGTCGCGCTTGCGACCGCTCCCGCGTCCGTGATCGTGGGGTTGTTATGCGTGAGCCATATGACAGCCGCGATAAGGCTGGCCGCGCAGCCAAGCGCTAGCCAAGCGATAATGACGGGAATAAGAGTTCTGCCGAGCACTGTTGCCATCATGACGTACCTTCGGTGTCGTGTGACGCGGTGTCACAGTTCTTCTTGCTTGACAGCGAACCGCAGCCCGCCATAGGGATCGTTGTCAATGCGTTATCGCCGCGGTCTTAACGCTAAAATCGCGAAGCAAGCGATGTGAAAGCGGAACGATAGCGCTGCCTGACTGCAAGAGGCGCATAATTAGTTCAGCGTACGCCAGGCACCTTTTCGGAAGAGCCGAGTTATCGTGAAAGTAAATGTCAGTGTGATTGACGGAATGCACGGCCGCCCTGCGGAAGGTGTCCAAGTCAGTCTCGTCATTGGCCAAGCGGGGGAGTCGGTCACACGCGTTGGCGGACTTACCGGCTCACGCGGAAACTTCAGATACTCCTACGAAGCGGAAAGCTGGGCCTATGGAGGGAACTGCGGCGTGGTGATCGACGTGGACGCGTACTTTACCAGCCTGGGGATTGTGGCAGGCTACAAGCAGATCGCCCTGCAGGTCCGGTTAGCCAACACCGATGGCGAGTGCCATATCGTGACCATTATTACCCCGTTCGCTCACCTCGCGGCGAGCATCCGGTGACAAGTCACCCCGTCTCTCCCAGCGGAGAGACGGGGTGAATAGGTCGGTCGCCGCCTAGTCCGCTCGCCCTGCGGTTGCCAGATGCGGCCTGATGACATCGCTGAAGTTGATGCCAAGGTCACGCATTATGGCCTGGGCGCCCGCCCGGCCGCCGCCGGTGACGCCGGGACCGGGATGAGTCGACGGGCCGACTAGATAGAAACCTTCCGCGGGAAGCCGGTAACCCATATTCGGCAGCGGACGGTAACCCATGAACTGGAATAGCTGGCTGCCGAGATGCCCCGGGTCACCGCTTTGCCACGAAGCGTTGAAGCGCTCAGTGTCTAGTGGGCTGTGCACTACCCGGCTGAGCACCTTGTCCCGGCTCATGTTTGTGGTAAGACCACAGAACGTGTCGAAGATGGCATCAAAGATATGTTCCTTGCGCTGATTCCAGTCACCCACGGCTAGTTCCCTGGGTGCGTACGCCAGTAGGTAAAGGGTGTGCTGATTGGCTGGTGCGCGACTCGGATCCCAGGCGCTCGCTACGCCAATACTTGGAATCGCATAAATCGGCTCGCCGTACTTCAGCCGATCGAATTGCTGGCGCAACTCCGCTAGCGGCAGGGCGACCTCCTGGAAACCAGCACCTGTGACCGCCGGGCCCGCTTTGAACTCCGGGGCCTCACTCAGCGCGAGATGCCCGACCAGCAGTGAGAAGCTGGCCGGCTTGAGCCGGGCGACCGCGCGATCCCAGTCGGGGCCGAACCGGTGCCC
This sequence comes from uncultured Actinomycetota bacterium, assembly GCA_963769145.1. Taxonomy (GTDB): domain Bacteria; phylum Actinomycetota; class Actinomycetes; order Streptosporangiales; family Streptosporangiaceae; genus Chersky-822. The sequence goes on along the minus strand of CAVYKS010000003.1, from coordinate 1,453,946 downwards.
TGTCATGCCTGGCAACTGCTTGATATTGAGCGCGGCGACCACCGCGCGGCTTGCCTCGATGACCTCGCCGCTGGCGAGCCGAACGCCGGACACCCGGTCGCCGGCGAACGTGAACTCAGCCACTGGCGCGTCGGTCCTGACCGTACCGCGTGCGCTGGTAAGCGCGCTGATGGTGGCATCGGTCAGCGACTTCGAGCCGCCGACCGCGTAGCCGAGGCCAAATCGGTGGATGAGCGGGACCATGGTCAGCAGGAAGGCTCCTGTGCCGCCTTCCTCCGGGGCGACGAGGAGTTCCGACACCCATCGGGCGAGCGCGGCTCGTACCTTCGTGTGTTCGAACCACTCGTCGCAGACATCCAGATAGCTCATCATCAGCAGACGGAGCAGTTCCTGGCCGGTCTTGCTCTGGTCGAGCTGGTGGAACAGGGCGCCTAGCGGGGGCGGAGGCGAGAAGAACCCGTCAAGCAGCATGTCGAGCAGCGGGCTGGCGAACTCGTGGAACCGCAGGTAGTTGTCTGCGTCCTTGGGCGAGATCTTCGCGATGGCGGCCGCGGTCTTGTTGACGTCGCGGTAAAAGGGGATGTGGTCGCCGTCATCGAACACGACCGCGATGCTTGGGTCGGGATATACGTAGCTCAGCCCGTGCTCACTGAGCAGTCCCAGTTCGTCGTCGCGGATCAGCGGGTTGCCCTGGATGAAGATGTGCGCGATCGCGTGCAGGTCGTGGCGGAAGCCGGGCAGGGTCGCCTCGCTGGTGACCACTCCGCCGCCGGCGTAGTCCTTCCCCTCCAGCACGAGCACATCCAGCCCGGCCTTGGCCAAGTACGCGCCGGTGGTCAGGCCATGATGGCCGCCGCCGACGACGATGATGTCATGCGTCATCACTATGCCTCCGCCCCACGCAGGTCAAGCATGTGGCCACCGTCGATGTCCCAGACCGACCCGGTCACGTACCCGCTGAGCGAGCCGTCGAGCAGCGTAAGCACCGGCCGTGCTACCTCCTCGGCGGTTGCCAGCCGCTTGATCAGGTTGGTGCCGATGGCCATGTCTTCCAGGCCCGCGATTCGCGTCGCGGCCATTCGTACGCCCGGCGTCATGGTGATGCCGGCGCACACGGCGTTTACCCGGATGCCGAGATAAGCGAGCTCGGCGGCCCAGGTCGGCACCAGGTAGTGCAGCGCGGCCTTGGTCGCCCCGTAGATACCCAGGCCCGGGGCCGGCTTCCGGCCGATAGCTGAGGTGATCACGACCACGGCGGCGTCCTGCCCGGCGGCCAGGACGGGCGCGGCCGCCTGAACCGTCATGATCGTGCCCTTCAGGTTGACGTCAATGAGCCGGTCCACCTCGTCGATCGGCTGGTGCGCGACGATGCCCGGCAGCAGGATTCCCGCGTTGCATACGAGAAGGTCCACGCTCCCGTGCCGGTCGACCGCGTACCGTATCGTGCGCTCGGCGGTGCCTGGCTCAGCGATGTCGCCTACCACGTAGGACGACGAGCTGCCCAGTTTCTCTATCGCTTGCGCCAGCATGTGCTCGCGCCGGCCCGTCAGAACAGTGTTCACGCCGGCGTCTGAAAGCGCTGAGGCGATGGCGAACCCGATGCCTTCGCTGGCGCCGGTTACGACCGCGGTTTTCCCTGCAAGCAGCATTTCTCTGCCCCTTCCATTACTCGCCAGAAATGCCCAGGCAAACGGCTAGCTCGTCGAGTGACATGTCGCTGACATCGTCTGGGATTGTCGTTACGCCGAACCGGTCGCTCAGGACGACGGCGAGCTCGACTTGAGCTATCGAATCGACTCCGAGGTCGCCTAACGAGCAGTCTGGGACTTCGACTAGCAACTGCTCGTCGATGCCGAGGTCGTCGAGCAGGATCTGGCGCAGTTCTGCCTGCCCAATGCCTAGCGTGTTGTTGTTCATGCGCTATCTCCTTGCCGTTGCGGGGGTTGATAGGGGGTCGTTCCCCTTGGCCAGCACTGCCAGGCCGGTTTTGCCGGCGATGATCTTGTCCACCAGGTCTGTGGTGTGCCGCGCCGCGCGGAACAGCGGGTTCTCAACGATCTCGGCGGCGAAACTGGCGGTCGTGCAGACGCCGGGTCCGGACAAGACGAGCTCGTCAAGCGCCCGGCTCATCCGGGTAAGCGCCGTCGGGCGGCTAGGCGCCCACACCACGAGTTTCGCCAGCAGGCTGTCGTAGCAGGGCGGGATCACATAGCCGGCGAAGGCATGCGTGTCGACCCTGGTGAACGGCCCACCGGGCGGCTCAAACCGTTCCAGCGTGCCAGCGGTGGGCAGAAAGCCGCGGCCGGGATCTTCGGTATTGATACGGCATTCGATCGCCGAACCGGTGATTGTCACGTCCTGTTGACCGAAGCCGAGCCGCTCGCCCGCGGCGACCCTGATCTGTTGTTCCACTAGGTCGATACCGGTGACCATCTCGGTCACCGGATGCTCGACCTGGAGCCGCGCGTTCATCTCCATCAGGTAGAAGCTGCCTGCGGAGTCGACGAGGAACTCCATTGTTCCAGCGCCGGTGAAGTCGGCGGCCTGCGCGCCCGTGATCGCCGCCGCGCTCATTTCAGCGCGGGTCTGCTTTGGCAGGTTCGGTGCGGGCGCTTCCTCCACCAGTTTTTGGTGCCGCCGCTGGGCGGAGCAGTCGCGGTCGCCCAGGCTGACGCCGTTGCCGTGGGTGTCGCAGAGCACCTGGACCTCTACGTGCCTGGCACCGTCCAGGTAGCGTTCGGCATACAGTCGGCCATCCCCGAACACAGCCCTCGCGTTGGCCCTGGTCCGCTGAAAGGCGTCTGCCAGGTCCGCGCCGCATCGGACGATGCTTATGCCCCGGCCGCCGCCCCCAGCTACGGCCTTAAGAACGATCGGGAACCCGATCTCCTCCGCTGCCGCCCTCGCCTGCGTCGCGGAGGCCACTGGTGCCACTGTGCCCGGTAGCAGCGGCAACCCGGCCGTCTGCATCAGCGCGCGGGTGGCTGCCTTGTCACCGAGCCGTTTCATCACCTCTGGCCGGGGACCGATGAACACCAGGTCGTTTTCCGCGCAAATCTCGGCGAAGTCTGGATCTTCCGACAAGAACCCGTAGCCGGGATGTACGGCTTCCGCGCCGGTCGTCCGGGCCGCCTCAATGATGGCGGGCAGCGACAGATAGCTGCGCTTAGCCGGTGGTGCTCCGATGTGGACGGCCTGGTTGGCGAGCCGGACAACGGTGGAGTCCCGGTCGGCGGTCGAATAGACGGCGACGGTCTCGATGCCCAGCTCGCGGCATGTCCGGGCCACCCGGACGGCGATCTCGCCCCGGTTGGCGATGAGGATCTTCCCGAACACGGCTCAACTCCCGCCGTCCTGCTCGAGCAGATCTATCACCATGAGCGGCTGGTCGAACTCCACCGGCTGCCCGTCGGACACCAGCACATCGCGCACCACGCCCGCGCGCTCGGCGGTGATCTGGTTCATCAGCTTCATCGCTTCTACGATGCAGATCACCGTGTCCGGATCGACCGTGCTGCCGACGGACACGAACGGCGGCTCGCCCGGAGCGGGCGCACAGTAGAACGTGCCGACCATCGGCGAACGGGCCAGCGACCGTTCATCCGGGCCTGGCGCCGCGGCCGGAGCCGGTGTGGCCAGCGCCTGGTCAGCCTGCGCCGGTACCATCGGCGGCACGGTCAGCGGCGCCGGGCCTGACCATTCGAGTTCGACAGCCATCTCACCGCTGTTCAGGCGCAGTCGGCGCAGCGGGCCCCGCACGTTGGCGACCAGTTCGCAGGCCGCGTCGTTGAGCTGGCGAAACAGGCCCGCGGTGAGCTCCCCGTTTTCTCGCGCCCCGTTTTCTCGCGCCCCGTCGTCATGCGGGGAATACTCGGCGGCATTCATCCTGCGAGCACCCTTTCGCGACTAGCCGCCCGGTACGTGCCGGGTGATCCCACGTCACGTAGCCGCTTGCGGCGCTGAGCGATGAGTTGGTCCGCGGGGATCTCGCGCAGCTCGGCCAGGCAGCCGCGCACCGCGGCACCGAGGCGGCTCGCTGCCACGACCGGGTCGGTATGCGCGCCGGTTCCCGGTTCAGCGATCAGGCCGTCGATCACGCCGAGGCGGAGCAGGTCATCGGCGGTCAGCCGGAGTGCGGTCGCCGCCAGGGCGCTCGCCGAGGCATCCCAGAGAATCGCCGCGCAGCCTTCCGGGGAGATCACCGAGTAAACGCTGTGCTCGAACATCAGGACCCGGTCACCGGTGGCGAGAGCGAGCGCGCCGCCGCTGCCGCCTTCACCGGTGATTACCGAGACCACGGGCACAGCCAACGCGGTCAGTGCCAGGATGTTGGCGGCGATCGCGGACGCCTGACCGTTTTCCTCCGCCGCCACGCCTGGGTACGCGCCGGGGGTGTCGACGAGCGTGAGGACCGGGATGCGGAGCCGCTCGGCCAGCCGGAACAGCCGCAGCGCCTTGCGATATCCCTCTGGCCCAGCCATGCCGAAGTTCGTGTCGATCAGCTCGCGGGTGGTGTGGCCCTTCTGGGTGGCCACGGCCATCACCGGCGTTCCGGCGAGGTTGGCGATGCCACCGATGATGCTGGGTGAATCGGCCTGCAGACGGTCCCCGTGGAGTTCGAGGAATGAATCGAAGAGCAACCCGAAGTACTCACGGCCGGTTGGCCGGCCAGGATGCCGGGCCAGGCGGACCGCCTCCCAGGCGGACCGGGCATCCAGCGCTCCCGGATCGGCGACCAGACCGTCGGGCTCGTCCGGCCTGTTCCGGGGCCCGTTGAGGCGGTCATCTGAGGCTGAGCGCAGCAGAGTAGCCACCACCTCACGCAGGCGCCCGCGCTCGGCGATCATGTCGATGGCGCCATGGGCGAGCAGGAACTCAGCGGTCTGGAACCCTGGCGGCAGCTTGGCCTGCAGCGTGTCCCTGATCACCCGCGGGCCAGCGAAGCCCAGCCGCGCTCCGGGTTCGGCGATGATCACGTCCCCCTGGGTGGCGAACGACGCGGCCACTCCGCCGTAGGTCGGGTCGGTGATCAGGACGACGAACAACAGCCCGGCCTCGCCCAGCCGGGCAATCGCCTGACTGACCTTGGCCATCTGCAGCAGGGACAGGATGCCTTCCTGCATGCGGGCACCACCCGAAGCGGTGACTACCATCAGTGGCAGCCTGGCGCGGACCGCGTACTCCGCGGCGAGCACCAGCAGCTCACCGGCCCCGGTACCGAGGCTGCCGCCAAGGAAGCGGAAGTCCATCACAGCCAGCACCAGCCGGTGGCCATCCACCGCGGCTTCCCCGCACACCACGGCCTCCTGCTCGCCGGTAGCGGTGCGTGCGGACGTCAGCCGGTCCGGATAAGGCCTGGAGTCGACGAATTCCAGCGGATCGGTGACCCGAAGCCAGGCCTCGAACTCGGAGAAGGAACCAGCGTCCGCCAGCTGGCTGATCCGTTCCCTGGCGGACAACCGGCGGTGCATCCCGCATCCGGGGCACACGCCCAGGCAACGGCGCAGTCGTTTCGCGTAGATCAGATCGTGGCACGACGGGCACCGGAGCCACTCGGCCACCTCGGCGCCGCCTACGATATCCCGGGTGTCTTTAGTAGATGTCACGGCTGCCATTAGAGGTCGCTTTAAATGCGCCGTCAAGAGCCTCATCGGAGATTCACTCCCTCATTGTGCGAGACTCACAAAGATAGTCCTTGAGGGTTGGCTTAATTGTACAGGGTCCTTTCCGATACCAGCAGGTCAGCATTAGCGAAACGGAGGCGTACAAAACTGCCTGGCGGCTTTTGTCGCATCCTTACATTGCTGGGCGCCGAACGCACCGATAGATTTCGGATCTGAATAGGCGATGTTCAAAGCGAAAGGTGCAGTCATGCCGACACGTCATCGAGTCGTCATTACCGGCCTCGGCGCGGTGTCGCCAGCCGGAGCTGACTCGGCAGCGCACGTGTCCGGGTTGTTGGCCGGCGGGTCCATGGCCCGATACCTGACCGGCCCGCTGTTCGCGGGTTTCGGCCGGGCCGTCGGTGCCGCGGTCGCTGGCGACGTCGGGATCGCCGGCGTGCCGAGGCATGTCGCATACGCCGACCTGGCCATCAGCGAGGCGCTGGCCGAGTCCGGCCTTGACGAGGGCGAGAAGGCGGGCACTCCGGTCGTGGCCTCCACCGCTATCGGTGCGTCGGTGGAGCTTGAGCACGCCTTCCGCGATGGCAGTCCGCTGCCGACCGGATCATTCGGCTTCGACCTGGTCACCAACTGGGCGCAAACCCGTCATGGGGTGGGTCACCGGGTGTGGTCGCTGTCGCTGTCGACCGGGTGCACGGCTGGCTTGGACGCCCTGGGCAGCGGGTTCGACGCCGTCGCCAGTGGCCGGGCCAGCCGTGCGCTGGTCGTGTCCGCCGAGGCGACCATGTGTCCCATAGTGGTGGCGGCGTTCCAGAAGATCGGTGCGCTGTCCAAGCGGGATGTGGACCCGGAGCAAGCGTCCTGTCCCTTCTCTCGTGAGCGCGATGGTTTCGTGCTCGGCGAGGGCGCCGCCGCCGTGGTGCTTGAGGACCGCGCGGTGGCCCTGGCTCGCGGCGCCACGCCGCTGCTGGAAATGCTTGGCTGGGCATCGGTCTCCAGCGCCTACCACATGACCCGTATCCGGACCACCGGTGAGGACATCGCCGCCTCCGTGCGCATGGCTCTGGCCGATGCTGGGCTGCCCCCAGCCGCCGTCGACTTGCTGGACGCGCACGGCACGTCGACCAAGCTCAACGACGCCAGTGAGACGGCCGCGTATCACGACGTGTTCGGTGCGCGGGCGCAGCGACTGCCGGTAGTGGCGCAGAAGGGTGTCAACGGGCACGCGCTTGGCGCCTCCAACCTGCTGGAGATCGGCGGGCTCGTCCGGTACATGCCGGCCGGGATGCTGCCGCCGACGGCCAACACCACGAAGGAAACCCTGGACGTGCCGTTGGATGTGGTCCTGGGGGAGCCGCGCCTAGCCGAGCCAGAGGTCGTGGTGAAGACCAGCAGCGGGTTCTCTGGCATCCACACCGCAGCCGTGTTGCGGAGGGCGTCGTGAGGATGACGTTATCGGTCCTGGACGTGGCCGCGTTCGCCGCGCGGCTGCCTGGCTCTGAGCGAATCCGGATGACGACGCATAGCGGCAGCCCGGTGAGCCTGCCCGCGTTCCGGTCCGACCCGCGGGAACAAGCCGGCGTGCCCGCCTCCTTGCGGCGGCGCATCGACCGCTTCTCCGCAGTGGCCTACCTGGCCATCGCCGACGTGCTCGAGGCGCTGCCGGCCCATGAGCGCCCGGCCCGCGACCGAATCGGCTTGTTCCTGGCCAACACCAGAGCGGGCTGGTCTTACGGGGAGCCGGAACTTCGCACGCTGGTGGAGCGGGGAGTAGACGCGATGCACGCGTACCAGGCCACTGCTTGGTTCCCAGCCGCCGCCCAGGGTGAAGCGTCCATCGGCCTGGACCTGCGTGGCTGCGCCAAGACCGCGGCCGGGCGGCAATCCGGTTTCGCCGAGGCGCTGTGGCTGGCCAGGGACGCGCTGGAAAGAAATGCGGTCGACGTCGCCGTGGTGGGGGCAGCGGAGTCCCTGACCAATGACTTCGCGCTGCGCGACTGGGCACCGGACGAGCCACTCCCTTCGGATGGACCGGCCGAGGGCGCGGTGGTATTCGCGATCCGCCGCTCGATGCCGGCGGGCCCGCCGGCCCTCGCGTCGCTGCGGGACCTGCGGTTCAGCCCGCCGGCCGCCCCGGGAGCGGAGACCGACTGGGTTCCCACGCTGTCCGCGGCGACCAGGCTGCTTGCTGCCCTCGACCGGCCAGGTGCCGGAGTGTCCGTACAACTTGGCGGGGGGTTCTCGATCACCGTAGACACCTGCGAAGGAGAAAAAATATGATCGCGCACACTCTGATTTACCGGTTCTCCCCAGAGACCGATGAGGCAGACATCCAGAGTTTCTTCGATGGCCTGCGTGATGCTGTGACCGGGTCCGGTCTGGCAGCGAACTTTGACTACAAGCCGCACCTGCTTCTTCCCGCCGATGAGCAGGCCCGGGGAACCACGGCGACGCACATCGCGCAGTTCAGCTGTGTCGACTTGCCGACCCTGCAGAAGTTCTCCGAACTTCCGACCTCGCACGAGTTCATTGCGAAATGGCGTAGCAAATTGCAGTACGAGGCTGCCTACGCGAACCACGAAGTGATGCAGTCACCGAATAGCGAGAATGGTAGAAAAATGTATCATACCGAGCACACCGTAACTGTCGAAGCCAACGCGGACGTCGTCTATGACGTGCTAGCCGACGTCGAAGGCTACGCCAACCTGTTCCCGCCGACCGAGGCCGTGACGATGCTCGAGGAAAGCGACACCCATCAGATCGCGCGGCTGGTCGTCGACGTTATGGGGCGGCAGCAAAGCTGGGTGAGCCGTCGCGATCTCGATCGTGAGCACCGGGTTATTGCCTACCGCCAGCTCGAGACCGCCCCGATGGTCGAGTACATGGGCGGCGAGTGGCGCGCGCTCCCGATTGACGCGAACCGGACTCAGCTCGTCCTCACCCATGACTTCGCCGCCCGCCCGGCCGAGGGCACTCCCACTCTGGAACAAGCCACCGCGCTGGTCAAAGCCGCGGTCGAACGCAATAGCCACGCCGACCTTGCCGCTGTACTGCAGGAAGCAGAACGGCGGGCGCAGACCGCCGCGATCGCCCCGGCGACGCTCAACGGCGAGCTGAGGAGAGTTTGATGGTGACGCGAGTCGCGGTCGCCGACGGGCTGAGGGATGCCTGGGGCCCGAGAACAGCGGCTAACGGGATCTCCCCGAAGATCTTCGAGACTTGTGAGCTGTTCTTCAGCCGCCTCGGCCAAGCCGGGCTGGACTGGGGCGACATCACGAACGTGCTCAAGGAGGTGCGCAAGGAGACCACTCACGGCGACTGGGCGCACTGGCACCAGCGCTGGTCGGAGCACGGGGCCGATTATGAGCGGCGGTTCGCCGCCGCGATCCAGGCTGGTCACCAGGAGACCGCTCGGATTTGCGGACTCAAGGCGGCGGCATGTCATCACTTCGCCGAGTTCTTCTACTTCGACGACCCGGCGAGCAAGAGCGCCAGCCGGCGCAAGGTGACCGAGCTATTCGACCGCAGCATTCCGTATCTGCGTGACGCGGTCAGCCCGTTGACGATTCCTTTCGGGGAACTGTCCATACCGGGTTACCTGATAGCGCCCCGCGGCGCCGGGCCATTTCCAGCGGTGATTCTCATCAACGGCTTGGACTCAGCCAAGGAAGTCGAGCTCTATGCGTTCGCCCGGGAGTTGACCGCCCGTGGCCTGGCCGCGGTGGTCTTCGACGGGCCGGGGCAGGGAGTGTTCGCGGGCAAGCTGCCTATGCCTATCTACTTCGAGAACGTGGTAGCGGCGGTGGTAGACACGGTACGCGGGCTGGCGTCGGTAGACGCGGACCGGCTAGGGATCTTCGGCGTCAGCTTCGGCGGCTACCTGGCGGCGCGGGCGGCCGCCCGCGTCAGTGGCCTGCGCGCTTGCGTCAACTTGTCCGGCGGGTTCGATCACGATAACTACCGGCAGATCAACTCGATGGTGCGAACCGACTTCCGGTTTGTCTTCGGTGTTCCTGACGACGACGCGATGGAGCGGATCTGCCGTGCTTCGCTCAACCTGAAACAGGTCGAGCCACTGCGGATTCCGCTCCTGGCAATCCACGGAGAAATGGATTCCATTATTCCCATCGAGTCCTGCCAGCGGATGCTCGAGTGGGCGAAGGGCGGCTCCGAGCTGATCTGCTACGCAGGCGAGCGTCACGTGGCCACAAACTACTTTGGCGACTTCATTCCCCGGTTCAGCGACTGGCTGGCCGATCAGCTCGGTGCGGTCGGCGCATGAGCGCCGGCCCGCTCGCGCGTCCCCGGATCGTTGACCTCAGCGTCGCGGTCGACCCCGCCCAGTGGGAGCCGGAACCGGTCGTGCGCAGGATCATCAGCCACCGGTCTGGCGCCGATCTGCTCGGCCAGTCCTATGCGTACCTGCTAGCGCGGGGTCGGGTGGACCGGTGGCTTAGATTGCTGCGGCACCGGCTGGGCCGGGGCGTAACGCACAAGGACTTTCCGGCCGGCGAGGGCCTCTCCCTCATGCATTACACGCTCACCACTCACACCGGCACGCACATGGACGCTCCTTTCCACTACGGCTCACGGGCCGCCGGGGGCGGACCCGGACGCACGATCTGCGAGGTGCCGCTCGAGTGGTGCCACGGCGACGGGGTATTGCTCGACCTCACCCGCGGACCGGCGGACGAGGCCGTGACCAAGGAGGAAGTCCAGGCGGCGCTGGCAGAGATCGACTACGAGCTGAAGCCGTTCGACATCGTCCTGCTGTACACGGCCGGTGATCGCGAAATCGGGCGGCCTGGCTACTTCCGGCAGTTCCGCGGGGTGAGCGCGGATGCCACAGAGTATCTCGTCGGCCAGGGAATACGAGTTATGGGGATAGACAGTTTCGGCTTCGACGCGCCATTCCTGCGGATGCTCGACGACTATGTGCGGACCAGTGACCAGTCTACGCTGTGGCCAGCCCATTTCTATGGCCGTAAGCATGAATACTGCCATCTGGAACGGCTGACTAACCTGGTGTCGATCGGCCGTCCATACGGGTTTCAGGTAAGTTGCCTGCCGGTAAAGCTGGCGGGCGCGGACGCGGGCTGGTGCCGAGTCGTGGCGATCGTGCCAGGGAACTGAATCAGGCACGATACGCTAGGGCGCCGAGCAACTGGAAGGTCTCCACCGAAGTCCGTCGCAGCTGGACGTTGGTCAGTTCTTCGAACCGGTGGATCCGGTACCGGACCGTGTTCGGATGCACGAACAGTCGTTCCGCGGTCCGGTTAATGTGCAGGCCCTCACGCAGGTAGACTTTCAGCGTGTTCAGCACTTCGTCGGCGAACTCGTTGTCGCCCAGCGGGGCCAGATACCGCCGGCACAGCGCGTCACCGACCATGCTGTCCGCGGATATCGCGCAGACCAGGCCAAGCCTCTCGAACTCGCAGAGCCCAGACCAGTTGCGGCTCTCGCCGATGTCGAGTGCCCGCGACGCCATCCGGAATGACTCGCTGAGCGCGTGCAACGGCCTAGGGGGCCCGACGCCGGAGATTCCAGGCAGCGCCGCGCGGGAGGGCTCGGCGATGAACCCCACCAGATCGCCGTGCACCACCGCACCGAGGCCGCCACGCGGGTCGCGGCCGAACGTAAAACCATAAGCCCTGGCCAGGTCGTCGACGGATCGGCCCGGTGCTGGTCGCGCCCGCAGCGCACGGTAGTGGCGACGATCGTCAATGCCCCACGTGATCATCTCGCGGCACCGCTCGGCTGGCGTCAACGTGCCGCGGAGCAACCCACGCAGGAACTCGGCTCGCCCTTTCGCGCTGTCCCGGGCGGTGTTGTCGCGCACGGGACGCCGGAAGGCGAGTGACCGGCGCGAGCCCAGGCCAGGCGAGGCGGCGATGGGGTCAGCCATCGGCAGGCCGGTGATCGCCGCGCGCTCGAGCGCCCACCACACTTCGATGGCGACCATCTGATCCCGCAGCCTGGTGCCGGTGGCCTCCTGGAATTTCGCGATCCGGTTTCGCACCGTGTTCCGGTGCAGGTTCATGGTGGACGCGGTCGGGTCGAGCCTCATGCCGCACGCGAAGTAGGTCCGCAGGGTGGTCACCACCTCGGGCAGCGATCCCGCATCGCGGGCGCGCACAAGATAGCGCGATCGCAAGGTTTCGCCAACATCGGCGTCCGCGACGACAGTGAGCAGCAGGCCTAGCGTCTCCAGGCTTTGCAGCCCCACATAGTCGTATGTCTGTGCGACATCGAGCACTCTGGACGCCACCCGGAATGATTCCCCGAGCCGCTCAGGCGTGCGTGGTAACCCAACGCCAACTACGCCGGCGCGCACCTCTTGTCGCGGCATGGTGCCGAAACCTACTAGTTCACCGTCGATGGCGGCGACCAGGCCGGCTCGGCGGCGGAAGGACTCCGCGGCGCGAAGTTCATGCGCCAGTTCGTCCAGGCTGTGTCCGATCACCGGGCGGGCGCGGATGGCCACATAGTCACGCGTGGTATCGAACCCGCAGATGGCCATCAGCGAGACCAGATCCTGCGTGCTGGCGTTCCGGAACAGCAGGGTCCGGACTAGTTCCAGACACAGTTCGGTGTCCCAGCTGACATCTACCGATTCCGCGCTGTCCGGGATCGCTACGAGCGCGTCAGGCGCCATGTCGAAGATCCTGCCAATCGGGGGGTGGGCTAAGGAATACGATGCGGTCATCCGGCATTACGGTGCTTTCGCAACGCTTTCGGCGTACCGCTACGAGTCGGACCGCCGCAGTCGTGCGAGCGATTGCGCGATCTGGCTGGCGAGCACGGGGTCGGTCATGGCGGCCCCCTCTGCCGCTGCCTGCCACGCATGAGCCGCGATGTCAAGTCGGCCGGCTCGTTCGTGAATGCGCCCAAGCAGTTCCAGCGCTCTTGCTTGCCACACGCCCTTCGCGCCGTGTTCCCTGAACACCGTGAGAGCCTCGTCAATCCGGGCCAGTGCCAGGTGCCCTTCGCCCGCGGCGAAATGAAGTTCGGCGAGCCCAAGCAGCGATCGGCCGCGGATCAGCTTGTTGCCGGCGATCCTGGCGAGGTCAAGAGCCGCTTCGAGCGCGGATTCGGCGCCCTTAAGATCACCAAGTACCCGCTTGGTATTTCCTAAGCCTGCCAGCGCGTGCGCTTGGCCGACAATGTCACCGGCTTCCTCCGTGAGTCGCAGGACGGCGGGAAGTGTATCCGCCGCCGTTTCGACCCGTCCTCTGCGGAGCTGTAGTTCGGCGAGGGTGTACTGGATCTGCGCGGTCAACCTCGGCGCGACGAGGTTGCGGGCAATAGCGAGCGCATCGTCAAGAAATTGCTCGGCAGCGGCATAGTCGAGTCGGTCGGCGCTTATCTGCGCCATCGTCCTAAGGGTATAGGCTTCACTGGCCCGGTCACCGGACGTTCGGAATCCACATATCGCGAACCGGTAGCGCTCCAGAGCCTTGTCGTACTTACCGTCGAGGCTGTCGACGAGCGCCAGCCCGCTGACTGCTAATGCCTGGCCCTGACTGTCACCGATCGCATCGAAGATCTTCTGCGATTGGTGGAAGTAGTCGCGTGATGTCGCTAGTCGTACGCTGGATTCCAGAATGCCGAGCGAGTACAGCAACGCGGCCTCGCCGCGCTTGTTGCCAGACCGCCGCACAGCATCGAGCGCGCTGGCGTGCGAACGGCGCCATTCATCGCTGTAGAGTCCGGTCTCGAACAGCGTGACGGCGGTGACCGCGAGGTCCCAGCACAACTCGTCCATGTCAAGATGCGCGGCCCGGTGTATCGCCGTCACGAGCGAGTTCCGCTCTGCCACGAACCAGTCGGCCGGGCTTTGGAGCAGCAACGCCATGCTCGCGCCGCGAAGTGGCCACTGCTCGGCGGTTCCGTGCAGTACCGCGAAGTCGCCGCCATACAGGCTGTGATGCGCGGTGGTCGAGATGAACAGCCAGCAGCCAAGTAGCCGCCGCAGGGCGTCGAGCCGGTCCGAGGTCGATTCTTCGCGGCCAAGCTTTTCGACCGCGTAGATTCGCACGAGGTCATGCAGGTAGAACCGGGCGGTCTCGTCTCCGGTCACGGTCACCTCGACCAGGTGTATCGTGACGAGCTGCTGCAGCAGATTCTCCGCGTCGCCCATGTCCATATCGAGAAGCGGAGCAGCGACCCACGACGCGAAATCGACCGTGCCGAGCAGGCTCAACCGCCGGAAAAGCCGTCGCGCTGGCTCGGGCAGGGCGTAATAGGCCATCGCGACGGTGGCACGGACGCTGACGCCATCGAGATCGAGTTCATCGAGTCTCCTGGTCTCGTCTTGTAGCTGCGCGACCATGTGCGACAGCCGCCAATGCGGCCGGACGCTGAGCTTGGCCGCCACGACCCGCAACGCGAGCGGGATGCCCTCGCAGAGACGGACCAGCTCAGAGGCGGACTCCGGCTCCGATCCCACCCGGTCCGGACCGATCAGGGTTACCAGCAAGCTGGTGGCGGACTGATCATCCAGCGCCCCAACATGGATCTGGTGGATGCCGTCAAGGCCGATGATCTGCTGATCACTGGTCACCAGCACCGTGCAACCGCGAGTGCCCGGTATGAGCGCGCTGATCTGGCGCCCGTTACTGACGTTGTCGATCAGGACGATGACCCGGCGCCCAGCGAGCAGGCTCCGGTACATCGCTGCTCGTCCAGCCAGGTCGTGGGGAATCCCGTCGGGAGGCATCCCGAGGGATCGCAGCATCTGGTCGAGAAGGGACGCTGTGCTGTGCTCCATGTCGACGCCAAGCTGCAGAAAGAACTGGCCATCGGGGAACTCCTGGCTCAGCAGGTGCGCGGCCCGAACGGCGAGCGCGGTCTTGCCCATGCCTCTGCGGCCGGTTAGCACAACCACCGGCACGGTGAGCGATGAGTCGTCCGCGTCCGGGAGCATGACCTCGCTGATTTCGGCGAGGATTTCCGCACGCCCGGTGAACTCGGCAACGGTTCTCGGCAACTGGTGCGGGATCAGCACCGCGCCCACCCTGCCGGGTCCGGTTTCTTGGTGCTGCCGACCCGGCGGGTCGATCTTGTCGCTTCGGACGAGTATGGCTTGTTCTAGTCGGCGCAGGTCAGTCCCTGGATCAAGCCCGAGTTCCTCTTGCAGGATAACGCGCCCCGCGCGGAAAGTATCCAGTGCGTCGGCCTGCCGGCCCGCTCGGTAGAGCGCGAGCATGAGCTGGCCACGCAAGAACTCATTCAGCGGATTTTCGGCGACAAGTTCCCTGAGTTCTCCGATTATCTCGCTGTGCCGACCCAACTGCAATTCAAGACCGAGGCAGTCTTGATATGCCGACATCCTTCTTTCGCTGAGGCGCGTGGCTGTTGCCTGGATAATCTCGCTCTGGATTCCATCCAAAGCTGGACCGCGCCACAAGGCAAGGGCAGACCGCAGATCAAGGACTGCGTCGAGTGTTCGCTGCTCGCTCACGGCCTTGCTGCTGCTCGCTGTGAGGCTCTCGAAGCAAGCAACGTCGACGGTTTCGGGCGGGGCATTAATCATATAACCGGGTGGGCGGCTCACAATGACATCGGTGCCCAGAAATCGCCGGAGCGCGGATACGGTGATCTGCACTTGGTTCTTTGCGGTCTTTGGCGGCTCGCTGCCCCACACCGCATCGATCATTCTGTCAACTGAGACTACTTGATTCGCCTCAATAAGCAATAACGCTAATACTATCCCCTGCCGTGCGGCCCCGAGGGAGACCGGCTCCCCGTCCATCACGATTTCCAGCGGGCCGAGCAACTTGAATTCCATGATCACTTCCCCGAGACACGCTCGCGGTCGCAGAGAAGCTCCGGCCGTGGACCCGATGGCTAGGTTCTCCGCAGCCGGACTAGCTCAGAGCCGAACCACCCTCCGAACTTCCTCTGTGACTGAGGCTAGCCCAGCGATGATCACCGGTCAATGGACCCTCAAGGCCCTTCATCGCGAATAACATCCGGATCAAATGCCTCGGCCGCATCATGCGGAAACACGGCGATTACCGGCAGGTTAACCCTGTCTTTTCGCCAGCAGAACGGATGGTGACAACGTGATGTAGTGGCATGGTAGGTCTTCGTGATCGTAAGCTCGTGTTCGCCTGCCGGTAGAAGTCCGGTCCGAACCAGGGGCGGCTTTCGATGGATTACGATCCCTTACGTGAAGATCGTGCTGTTCTGGTGCCGTAGTGCGGCGGTTACGGTGGCGGTAGCTAGCGCCCTGCTTGCGACCGCCTGCAGCCGCCCGGCGCCGGCGGTTCCGCGACCGGCTCCGTCGCTGTCGCCCGCCAAGAAACTTGCGGTGGTTCCGCAGCGAGATCCGGCCGGGACTGTGTGGCTGTGCCGGCCCGGCCTGGCGGGCGACCCGTGCGCTGGAGGGCTGAGCACGACGCTCGTGGCAGGCGATGGTCACCGCACCGTCGAGTCCGCAGTCGCCTCGGGGAGCAGCCGTTTCGATTGCTTCTATGTGTACCCGACGGTCAGCACGGAGTCTGGCCTGAACTCTGACCTGGCCGTGCAGCCGGCTGAGGTGTCTGTCGCTACGGCCCAGGCGGCCCGCTTCTCTCAGGTGTGCGACGTGTGGGCGCCGATGTATCGCCAGATCACGGTTGGCGGACTGGGCCAGGCCTACATTGATCCCGCCCCTGGCAAGATCGCCTACTCAAGCCTGCTGTCCGCGTGGAAGGACTTCATCGCCCATTACGACAAGGGCCGCCCGGTCATTTTCATTGGCCATTCCCAGGGATCATCCATGCTCGTCCGGCTGCTGCAGGCGCAGGTCGACCCGAACCCCGTTCTGCGGCGCCGCACCGTGGTAGCGATCCTGGCTGGCGGCAACGTGACGGTACCGATCGGCCGTGCGGAGGGGGCGACCTTCCGTCACCTTCCCCTGTGCGCCTCAGGCCGGCAGACCGGCTGCGTGATCGCCTATTCGTCGTTTCCCGCCGAGCCGCCAGCCAACGCCGACTTCGGCCGGCCCGGTCAGGGCGTCAGCATCTACTCGGGTCAGACCGCTACTACTGGAGTACAGGTGGCGTGCGTCAATCCGGCGTCGCTGGGGGGCGGGACGGCAGATCTGTCTCCCTATTTCCCGGTCGCCCTGGAATCGGGCTCGTCCTCGATGCTGCCGACCCAGGCTGTCAGCACGTCGTGGGTGGCCTATCCGCGGATGTACTCGGCGGCCTGCCGGAGCACAGCCGGCGCGACCTGGCTAGAGGTTCGCAAGATAGCGTCAGGGCGAGACACCAGGCCACGACTGACCGAATCACTAGGCCCGGCCTGGGGCTATCACCTCGTTGATGTCAACCTGGCCCTCGGCAACCTCGTCGCTGATGTGCGCGGCGAGGAGGCCGCTTACCAGGAACAGCCTTGACAAGACCTGGCACCGGGTCGCGTCCGCGACCTCGGCCCGTGCGATGGATTCGGCAATTCATACGGGAAAACGGGTATGAATTCGGGAATCCATCGCAGGCGGAAGGCTGCCGGTGCCTCGGGGTCAGTGGGTGAGGTAGCGCTCGCCGCTAGCGGAGATCACGGCTATCTCCGACGCCGTCTGCCCGTTAGAGAAATGGTCGATACAGCGGTCGGTGTTGGTGCCGGTTGGCGTACAGACCACCGAGGTCACTTTCAGGCCTGGGCTATAGAACGTGCTGGACGGGTCGCTGATGCGTTTTTGTAGCTGAGCTTTGATCGAGGCGGCGAGTACGGCCGGGTTATTGAAGTTAGACGTCGAGCTGGCCGACTGCGCGATGATGACGATGAGCACGATAATTCCGAGCACGTCGAACCCGGTCGACACGATCGCCCAGATCCGGGCTTTCCGCGACGCGGCGAAGGCCGCCTGCTGGTTGCCGGAATCCCAATGCTGCCGCACCTGCCGCGCGTGACGCATGGCGACCAGGCCGGACGGGAAACCAAGGATCAAGTTGAACAGCACACCGCCGGCAGCCGCGATCCTAGCCCAGATCAAATACGTTGGCGGCGGCGTCCCGTACGGGCTAGCGCCGTATCCAGGCGTCATATAGCCGGGCGCCGAGTACCCGGGTGACCACCCGTAGCCCGGCGGTACCTGCTCCCCGAACGCCGGCTGCTGCTCGGCGGGGTTGCCTTGCCACTCGCCAGGGGCGGGTCCGTGACTCATGTTTGCTATCCCCTCTTGCGGGGCGGAAGCACGAAAGCCGGTGCCAGACAGATCAGCGAAAGTGTAACAAGGTGCCAGTTCAACGGGAATGCGGCAAGCAGAAGCTCAGGAGCCCTCAGACCTAGCGCACCGCGGCCCACTCACTCGCGGGCGAGCATCGCCTGGGCCTCGCGTTCCAGGTCGACGTAGGGGTCGCCGCTGACGTCGACGGCGACTCGCTTGATGGTGCCGCCGGTGAAATGGTGTGCCGATCCGTTCGGGTAGTCATCGGTTACTGGTTCGCCGCTGTCGCGGCCGATGCACAGGCCCTCGCCCGCCAGCGAGAACATGCCTGGCTGGGTCTTGATCCGGCCTTCGCCGACCTTCTTGTCGCCGTGATAGAGGGCCAAGGTTCCGGTGGAGACCCCCGGCGGGTCCTCGCCATCCTTGTCGAACGACGCGGACAGGATGAGGTTCTCGCCAACCGGGATCGCTTCCGTCCCGTCGATCTTCTGCTCGGTGATGCCGACGAAGTCGTAAACGTAGTGGAGGTGGTTGTCCTTCACGTAAAGAGCGTGCCCGCCGAACCGCGAACCGTGGGCGAACAGAACGCCTTCCGCGCCTGGTGCGGGTATATCGACCAGGGCGCCGATCGTGTAGGACCGGTTGCGGATGTTGACCGCCTGCGCTTCCGGCACGTCTGCGGTATCGGGGAAGTAGGTGTACCGGTCGCGGGGACTTGCCAGCTGCGGACGTGGAGTCGTGATGATTTCCACCGCTGACCTGTCATCGAGCGGAAAGGCGCCATTCTTGCCCGCCTCGGCGAACCATAGGTTCACTAGCTCTCGGAGCTTGGCCGGATGCTCGGCGGCCAGGTCATGCAGCTCAGACCGGTCGGTGTCGGTGTAGTAGAGCTCCCAGCCGTCGTCGTTGAAGTCGCTCCAGCCGCTGAGCGTGGGGTGCGTGGTGACGGCCTTCCATCCGTCATGCCAGATCCCGCGGGAGCCGAGCATCGAGTAGAACTGCGTTGCGCGGGCCGACGGCGCCGACGGGTCGGTCACGCTGTAGCGCATGCTGACCCCGTCGAACCCGCTCTGCGCGTGCCCCTTGATCGTCGCTGGCGGCCGCACTCCGAGGCAGTCCAGGATCGTCGGGACGATGTCGATCGCGTGGTGGTACTGGTGACGCAGTTCGCCTCGACCGTCCTGGCCGGCCGCCGCTGACGGCCAGGAGATAATGCACGGGTCGGCGGTGCCGCCGTTGAATTCATACCGCTTCCACAATTTGAACGGCGTGTTGAACGCCATCGCCCAGCCATTCGGATAATGGTTGTAGGTCCTGGTGCCGCCCAGCTCTTCGAGCATGGCCAGATTCGATTTAATGTCGTCCGGAATGCCATTGGCGAACTTCATCTCATTGACCGACCCGTCGGGGCCGCCCTCGCCGCTGGCCCCGTTATCCGACACGAGAATGACCAGCGTGTTCTCGCGCTCCCCGGATTCCTCCAGGTAATCGAGCAGCCTCCCGATGTGATGGTCGGCGTGCGCGAGGAAGCCCGCGTAGACCTCAGCCATCCGGCTGAACAGCCGCTTCTCATCCGCCGACAGCGAGTCCCACGGCCTGGTGACATCCAGTGGCGGGAACGGCTGGCCCTTAGGCCCCGTGCGGCTCTGCGTGCCGATCGGGTTGACCGGCGGCAGTCCGGTGTCGGCCGGGACGATGCCCATCTTCTTCTGCCGGGCCAGCGTCTGCTCGCGCATGGCCTCATAGCCCATGTCGAACTGGCCCCGGAACTTGTCGATCCATTCTCTTGGTGCCTGGTGCGGCGCGTGCGCGGCCCCGGGCGCGTAGTACAGGAAGAACGGCTTGTCCGGCGCTATCACCTTCGCGTCCTTGATGAACTCCAGCGCCTTGTCGGTCAGGTCCTCGGTGAGGTGGTAACCCTGCGAGGGCGACTTCGGCTGGTCGACCGGGTGGTTGTCATACACCAGATCCGGGTACCACTGGTTCGTTTCGGCGCCGAGGAACCCGTACCAGCGCTCGAACCCCCGCCCCGACGGCCAGTTCCGCCGGGTCGAGGCGACGTTCATCTCGATCGTCGGGCACAGGTGCCACTTGCCGACCATGTAGGTGTTCCAGCCACGCTCGCCCAGTATCTCCGACAGCATGCCGTTCTCGGGCGGAATGGTGCCGCTGGCGTTGGGGAACCCGACCGCTGCCTCAGTGATGCAGGCCATCGAGTTACGGGTATGGTTCCGCCCCGTCAGCAGGCAGGACCGGGTCGGTGAGCACAGCGCGGTCGTGTGCCATTGCGTGTACCGGACGCCCTCCGCCGCGATCCGGTCGATGTTCGGCGTCTGGATCGGCCCGCCGTAACACGACATCGCCGAGAACCCCACGTCATCCAGCACGATGTAGACCACATTCGGCGCCCCGGGAGGCGCCTTCGGCGGCTCGAACGGCGCCCAATCCGGCACAGAGTCCCTGATATCAACGTTGATCGTGCCCTTGAACGGCTCGCTCATCCCGCACTCCCTCAGCTACCGGCTCCGTCGCATCAGCAACGATTCCCCGCAGGCGCGCGCCGCACTTCACCCTGGCGGGGTGACGGCGCTAGCGTCCGATGGCGTACAGGGTGGCGTTGTTGATGGCGTAGACGGTGCCGTCGGGGCCGATGACGGTGGGGGTGTAGGCCTCGGCTCGGGGGGCGTTGAGGCGGATCTTCTCGACCAGGGTGTTGGTGGCCAGGTCCCAGCGGTACAGGATTCCGGCCTCGCTGTTCACGATCACCGAGTCGTCAGCCGAGTCGACCACGGCCGAGTTGATGCACCACTCGTACCGCGCTCCAGCGGGTGCGCCGGGGAAGTGGACGGGCGACAGAATTGTCTTGACGGCCTTCATCGTCCGGGCGTTGGCGTAAGGGTCCTTCTGGCTTGCCCTGGGGTCGAGCACTGCTACCTCGTTGTGCCCGTCTCCGTGCGGCCCGACGCGGAAGTAGTTGTTGTATTTGGACACCAGCAAGTAGCGCGAGGTTCCGTGGTAGCCGGGGACCGCGCGAGCGGGCAGCACGGAGACGGTGTTGTCCCAGCCAAAGGATCCCGGAATCTTGGTCTTGGTCAAGGTGGCGTTGTAGTGCAGTAGCCAGCCGCGGCCGTCGTGGCTCAGGACCGGATTCTCCTGGACCCCGTAGTACACGTCCCCGTCTTGGCCGACTGTCGGTGAGGCGGACGAATTGGTCGAGATCACGGCCGGCCGGCCGCTGACCGGGTCCTTCAAGGCGACGTGAAAGCGTGGCTTGAGCGTAGCGGCGTCGAGCCCGACCAGGATGCCGCGCGTGGGGCTGGTGACGGTGATGTAGACGGTCGTGCCGCCCGGCGACAGAGCCGGGGCGCAGCTGATGGCCACACCGGTGACGGTCCGGTTGCCTGCGGCCGCCGAGGCGGTGATCCAGGTCGCGTGACCGCGAGCGTCGATCCGTGCGATCCCGCTGGATAGGTGCGCCGGTGTTGCCCCGGTCACGGTGAACCCGAAGTACACCGACCCATTAGGTGCCGCGGTCAGCGGGGTGGTGATCTGCACCGCCTTGTCGTACGCGGAACGGTGGGCCTTCCACTCCGCCGCCCCATAGAACACCCGCCGCCGCACCGCGCCGACCTTGAGGTTGGCGTGCGCGCGCATCAGAACCGTACCGCCGGCACCGGCGACCGCCAGGGTACGGCTGGGCAAAAGGGCGGCAGGCAGCGGAGGGGTAAAGAAGCTGATGTGAGAACTAACGGGCCGGTAATCAGTGTCAAGCGACCAGCGCCGCACGCCGCTGGTCCCGGAGTACGCGACAACGCGGTACCCGGCGTTGGCGCTGATCCGAGTCGGGACCAGCACGGTGTTCGCGGCAGTGATCATGGGGGAGCCGTAGTGAATGGGCAGCGTCCCACCGGGCAGAACCGGGACCAGGTCGACCTTCGCCCTCCAGCGGATTCGCTTCAGCGGCTGAGGCGGCTTGCTGGCAACGGCCGTGTGCTGTGCGTTCCCGGCGAAGCCTGCCCACTGCACCTTTGCCGCTGAACCGCCCGCCCGCGAATTACCAGCGTGGGCGATCTGCGCACTCGATGCCGGAGCGTAGAGCCAGGAACCGAGTACTACCGCGACCGCGCCCGCTGCCCGTGAACGTCGTAGCCAACCAGACATGACTCTCCCCTCGGCGGCGTTGGGTACTGCCTCAGCTCTGGGTAATGATAATGCGGTATGAGCCCGCACATCAGATTACATGCCGCCAATATTCGTAAATTGGCCGTAGCCTCATGTTGTGCGCGTGCGGTTGCTTGGGCCAGTCGATGTCGTGGCGGACGATGAGCCGCGGCCGGTCAGCGGAGTGCGGCGGAAGGCTGTGCTAGCCACGCTGGCACTGCAGGCGGGCGAGGTCGTCAGCATCGGACGTCTGACGGAGGCCGTCTGGGGCGGCGCGGCGCCGGCAACCGCGGTGAACGCGCTGCAAAGCCACGCGTCCTACCTGCGGCGGGTGCTCGGCAGCAGAGCAGCGATACTCGCGCGCCCGCCTGGATACCTGCTCGACCTTGGTGCTGACGGCACCGACGTGCAGCTCGCCGAACGGCTCCTGCGGCAAGGCACGCAATCAGCTGATCCGGCCCGTGGCGTACGGCATCTGCAGACCGCGCTGGAGTTGTGGCGCGGTCGACCGCTCGCCGATCTGGCCGACCTGACCGACCACGCTGGCCCAACCTGGCTCGAGGAGCAGGCAGGGCGGCTAGATGTGCTCTTCATGCAGGTCAAGCGAGCTCTGTCCGAGGCCAGGCTAGCGGCCGGCGAGCATGGGCAACTCGTGCCTGGCCTGGAAGAGATGGCGGCCGAGCATCCGCTTGATGAACTGGTCTGCGCGCAGCTGATGCTGGCGCTGTACCGCACCGGCCGCCAGGCTGATGCGCTGTGCGTGTTTCACCGGCTGCGGCACGCGCTCAGCGAAGAGCTGGGGATCGACCCGAGCCAGCGGCTACGCGATCTCGAGACGGCCATACTCAAGCAAGATCCGTCGCTGGATCTGCCTGCGTCAGCGGGGTGGCGCCAGCCGACTACGCTCGCGACGCTGACTCCGATGCAGCTTCCGCCGTCGGTGGCCGCCTTCACCGGGCGCGTTGCGGCGCTTGACGGTCTCGACGCGGTGCTGCGCGAAGCGTTACCACCTCGCGCGGCCGAGCCTGCCGCTGCTGTCGTTTCGGTGATCTCGGGCACGGCCGGGGTTGGCAAAACCGCCCTGGCCGTGCATTGGGCGCGGCGGGTGGCCGCGCGATTTCCCGACGGGCAGCTTTATGTCAACCTGCGCGGCTTCGATTCCGATGACCGGGCGCTTGACCCTGGCGATGTGCTGTGCGATTTCCTGGACGCGCTGGGCGCCGCGGTGGCCCAGTACCCGGGCGATACGGCCGCGCGGGCGGCGCTGTACCGCGGCGTCCTGGTCGGCAAGCGGGTGCTTGTGGTGCTGGACAACGCGCGGGACGCTGATCAGGTTCGCCCGCTGCTCCCCGGCTCGCCGGGCTGCCTGGCGATCGTGACTAGCCGCGACCAGCTCGCCAGCCTGGTCGCGGTGGAAGGCGCGGTTCCGCTCAGTCTTGACTTGCTGACGGCGGCCGACGCCCGCGGGCTACTCGCCCGCCGCCTTGGCGAAGAACGGGTGGCCAGTGAACCTGAGGCGGCGCAGGACATCATCGCCGGCTGCGCCAGGCTACCTCTGGCGCTGTCCATCGCCGCTGCCCGCGCCGCCGCCAAGCCCGGTTTCCCGCTCGCCCTCATTGCCAGCGAGTTGCGTGAAGCCGCGTGCGCGCTTGACCCATTCGACGGAGGCGATCTCGCCGCCAACCTCAGGGCCTTGTTCTCCTGGTCCTATCGAGCGCTGAGCACTGGCGCGGCGCGAATGTTCCGCCTGCTTGGCCTGCACCCAGGCCCTGACGTCACCCTGACGGCGGTCGCCAGCATCGCCGCGATCCCGCCGGACCAGGCGCGGGCGCTGGTGATCGAACTGACTCGGGCGCACCTGCTCGCCGAGAACCGCCCAGGTCGTTACGCAAGCCATGACCTGCTGCGCGCCTACGCCGCTGAACTTGCTGGTGCCTGCGACAGCGATGAGGCCAGGGACGGGGCAGCACGCCGGATTCTTGATCATTACCTGCACACCGCGCACCGCGCCGCCACCGTGAGCCAGCCCTACCTCGACCCGATCGTCCTGGCCGCGGTCCAGCCTGGGGTCACGGTCACTGCGCTGGCCACGGCCCAGGACGCGCTGCGCTGGTTCAGCGACGAGAACGCGAACGTGCTCGCCGCCATCGGTTTGGCTGCCGGAACGGGATTCGACACGATGACCTGGCAGTTCGCGTGGGCTCTGAGCATCTTCCTGCTCCGGCAGGGGCGGTGTGAGGAGCTGGCCAAGGCATGGCAGGCTGGCCTGGATGCCGCCCGGCGAGTCGGCGACACGACAGCCGCAGGCGTATGCGCTGCGCGGCCTGGCCGAGGTCTACCGCCGGTCGGGCCGCCACCGCGCGGCTTACCCGCTGTACCGGGAGGCCCTGCGGGCGTTCGAGCGGATTGGCGGTTATCACCGCACTCAGGCACACATTCACGGCTGGTCTGGCCGTGCTGGCCGAACTGCGCCAGCGCCCAGCGGAGACGCTCAGGCATGCCCTGCGCTCACGCGAGCTGTTTCGCCTGGCCCAGCCGGGAGACCAGCCGTGGATACTCAACAACATCGGTAACGGCTACGCGCTGCTCGGCGACTACGAGCGGGCGATGAGCTTTTGCGAGCGGGCCCTGGTCGGCGCTCGCGAGCTCGGCGAAACCCAGTCGGAGTCGGTGAGCTCGAGCAGTCTCGGCTACATCCATCACAAGCTCGGCGACTTGTCGCGGGCGGCTGCCTGCTATGAACGAGCGTCCGCGCTAAGCCGGGAGATCGGCGATCGGTACAACGAGGCCTATGGGCTTGAGTACCTCGGCGAAGTTCAGCACGACGCGGGCGACATCGCGGCCGCGCGCCGGAACTGGGAATGCGCGCTGCGCATCCTCGAGGAGATCCACAATCCGGCAAGCGAGGGGCTCCGGGCCAGACTTCGCTGACCCGGAGCCGCCTCGTCCCCTCCTACTTAAATTGGCACAGCCTGTTTCGAGGATCCCTTCCGGTCGATACGGTCAGGATCACCGTTGATCCCAGCGCCACTCGCGTGCCCGCCGCCGGCCCCTCGGCCAGGACAATTCCCGGCCCGGCGATGCAGCGGGTGTCCATCACGGGAGTACCAACCACGAGCCCGGCCGCGCTGAGCACGTTGTCGGCTGTGGTCTGGTTATCGTCCATGACGTTCGGGACGAGGGTGGCATTCGCGAAGGTCGCCGGGGCAGCGATGCTCGGGCTGCTGTCCGCGGACATGATCACGCCGGCGTCCGCGACCGAGCCCTCCGGTGCGAGGTCCACGAGCGCGCCACTCGGCGGGAGCAGCATCGCTTCGCTGGTCGGTGACTCGAACGCCACCTCGAACCCGCCTTCCGGCAGTGTCGCGATGCCGGGGCTGGTTTCGTCCATCAGCGGCCACCTGGTGTCGTGGCCGGTGTTGTCCGGGGTGACCGTCCACAGGGTATTCTCGCCGTTCGCGTGGAACGCCACCTCGAACGCGCCGCTGGTGTCCGCCGCGACCGCCGGGCTGGTGCCAGGCTCGACGCCGAGCCCGTTCGCCGCCATCCCGATCGTGCCGTCCGGTGCCATTTCATACAGCAGCCCGTCCGCCGCGTTGGTGAACACGACCTCGTAGCCGCCGACCTCCAGCGCCGCGATGCCCGGGCTGCTGCCGCTACCCATAGTCACGCGGGTGTCGTGTCCGATGTTGTCGGGGGTGACCGTCCACAGCGTATTTTCACCGTTCGCGTGGAATGCCACCTCGAACCCGCCGCTCTCGTCCGCGGCGATCGCCGGGCTGGTGCCGGGCGCGACGCCGAGCCCGTTCGCCGCCATCCGGAAGGTGCCGTCCGGTGCCCGTTCCCACAGGAGCCCGTCAGCCGCGTTGGCGAACGCGATCTCGAACCCGCCGCTGGGCAGCGCGGCGATGCCGGGACTTGTGCCAGTCACGAGCTGCCGGCCGGTATCGGTCGACTGGCCAGATGGATCGAGGATCCACAGGTCGCCGTTCTTGCCAGTCCAGGCGATTTCGGACTGGCCGCTGTTGTTCATCGCGATCGCCGGGCTGGTGTGCTGACTAACGCCGAGGCCGAGGTTATCGCCCGGCGCGCCGTTGACGGATCCGATCTCGTACAGCGTGTGACCGAGCTGGCTGACCGCGACCTGCACATTCTGCGGCGCGAGCTGCACGGGCGTGGCGAACGCCGCGGCGGATGCCGTACCGACCGTCCATACGTTGGCTGCGGAGGATCCGTCGACCGCGTTGAGGGGATTACTCACGCCCTGGGTCGTGGTCACCTCGAACCAGGCAACGCCGTTCCAGTGCAGCACTAGGGACTGGGCAACTAGATGGGACGGATCGGAGCCGGTGGCGAGCGTGCCCACCGCCCACACATTGCTGAAGCTGAACGCTTTCACCCCGGCCAGGGCAATGTTGGCCGTGCCCAGTGTGGAAGCAATGGGGACCACTGTCCAGGCGGAGCCGTCCCAGTGCTCGATCACGTTGTGCTGAATGGGGCCGGCGGAATTGGAAATGTAGGCCCCTACCGCCCAGACGTCGTTCGGCGCATCGGCGCTTACGCTGGCGAATCGGTTACCGGGAAGGATGCCGCCGCTGACGCTGTCCGTCGGCACCTGGCTCCAGGACGTGCCGTTCCAGTGCAGCGCGAGGTCCGAGTTCGCGCCCGAGTTGTCGCCGCTGAAGCCCACCGCCCAGACATCGCTACTGGACACAGCGCTCACGCTCGACAAGCCGTTGCTGGCTCCTGGGTCAGGACTCGTCACCTGCTGCCAGCTCGAGCCGTCCCAGTGCAGGGTGAGGGTCTGACTGGCACCGGGGGTGGTTGAGTAGGCGCCGACCGCCCAGACATCGTTCGACGACATGGCGGTGACTGCCAGGAGCTGATTGCCGGCCGCACCGGGGTTCGGACTTGGCACCTGGGTCCAGCTAGTGCCGTCCCAATGCAAGATCAGCGTTTTCTGGGTCGGACCGTCGCCGGTGCGGTAGTAACCGACCGCCCAGCCATCTGTCGGCGAGATCATCCGCACGCCGGTCAGGGAGGCATTGGTGTTGCCGGTCGGGTCGGGGCTTGGCACCGTGGTCCAGGACGCGCCGCCGGTCCAGTGCACGATCAGCGGCAGTGGCCCCGTGGCGCTGTCCGTCCATCCGACGGCCCACACGTCGCACGCCGATACCGCGTCTGTGCTGTTCAGCGCGCTGCTATCCGAATTAGGGCTGGGCTGACTACTCTGCCAGCCAAAGCAGGTGCTCGCCGAAGCCGTGGCCGCTCCGGTCAGGACCAGCGCCCCCGCCACCAGGGCGGGGGCGGCGATCAGCCCAGGCAAACGCCTAAGCCGCCATTTCATGCGCATTGTCAATCTCCTCAGCTTGTTCGGAGATCGCATGCTGACATTGGTCCCTGATCTGCCGCTGACGTGCCGCTGAGACGCCAACCCAGCTGACGTCAGCGATCCTGGATCGGGCGGGCGGGGGGTGAAACATCGCCGGGCACCTGGGGAGTTCGGGCGGGTGCGGCTTCACCGTCCGGGCGGTCGGTGAAGGTGACCTGAATCTGCTGCTCCTCGCGGCGCTGGTTTTGCAGTGGCTGAAGCGCGAGCGCGGCCCGGTCGGCCTCGGTCAGAGGCGGCTGCAACATGGACCGGGGGTAGAGCCGTCGCACCAGGACGACATTGAGCTCGGCGGAGTAGAGCATGACCTGGACCAGCAGGTAGATCCAGGCGATCAGCGCGAGCACGATCGCGAAGAGGTGGTACACGGACTCGCTGTTCAGGTAGTGCTTGACCACCAGGGCGCCGGCGGTTTGCAGCGCGGTCCAGCCGATGCCGGCGACGATGGCGCCGGGCACCAGGTCCCGGGCAGGTACGCCTTTAGGTGTCAGCACCCGGAACGCGAACATGAACATGCCGATGTTGACCACCAGGGCAAGGGCGTCGGCGGCCACGATGATGCCCGGGTTCTGGTGGCCGAAGGTGCTCAGGCTGGCCAGCCCGGTCGTGGCCACGACCCCGATCAGCAATCCGAGCAGGAACAATCCACTCCGGCCCAGCCGCTGCAGGTAGCCGGGCCGCTGCGGACCAGGGATGTTCCAGATCTGAGCCATCGCGAACATAGCGCTTTGAGCTAGCCCGGAGGTGCCCCAGATCGCGAGCAGCAGGCCGACGATGAGTCCGATGAGGCTGGACCGCCTCAGCGCGCCGACATTCCCTGTGAGCTGCTTGCCGATCAGCGGGAACTGTCCGGAGACCGCGCTGTCGACCGAATGCCGCAGGCCCGGATGGCTGGCGGCGACCAGGCCAAGGATGGTCGTCAGCACCAGAAGCAGCGGGAAGAGCGTGAGGAACCCGGTGTGGGTCAAGCTGGAGGCAAGCTGGCCGGCGTTGTCGTCGCCGTACTTCTTGACGATGCCGAACGTGAAGGCGGCCGGCTTGTGGCGCTGCTGCCAGCGGTCTACGCTCCGCAATCCGCGTTCCACGGGGTTCATTCGTCACCGACCGCGGAACCCGGATGTGGTCAGTTGTCCGGCCCGCCGAACGGCAACCGCCCGTGACGCGCTGGGGACCGCGTTCGGCCTGATCAGCCGGGTGGTGACGGTCAGCCATAGCCCCGCGAGTACGAGGCTGCCGAGCACGTCGGTCGGGTGATGCTCACCCCGGTACAGGCGGGACGCCGCGACGAGGACGGGCATGGCGATGGCCGGGACCAGGCACAGCCACCGCCACCAGCCGTGGACATGGCCGATCACCAGGATCGCGATCGCGGCGTACAGGCAGCAGGTCGCCGCTGTGTGCCCGGACGGGTACGCCGAGGTCGGTGGCGCGTGCACGTCGAGGTGGGGGACGTACGGCCGCGGCCGCCTGATCACGTACTCGGCGGCGAGGAAGGCGGCGAGCTCGCCGAGCATGACCACGGCGAGGTAGCTGACCGGCCGCCAGCGCCTGGTCACCGCCAGGGTGATGACGCAGGCCGCGGCGGCCACGATCAGGATGGCGGTGGTCGCGCCGAGCCGGCTGAAGATCAGGCTGACCTGGGTCAGCCCGGGGGTGCGATGCGCGGCCAGCCAGCGCGGAACCGTCCGGTCGCCGAGTACGTTGCCGCCGCCGTACCTGACGACCAGCTCACCCAGGCCGATGACCGCGCCGAGAATGAGTATCCAGGCCGCGACCAGGGCGGCCGCGACCCGAGCCCGCCGCGGGCCGACGTTCGGTTCGGGCTGGGCGGGCCGCAGATCTGGGTGTTCTTCTGGCGCGAGACCTTCTGTAGCCGGAGCCGTGACCGGCTGGCCGGCGGCTTTCCTGGTGAGTTCGAAGGCGGTTGAGGTGATTCCGAGCCAGGTGATCCCGATCGCCCAGCCGCCGAGAACGTCCGAGACGAAGTGCACGCCGAGCAGGATCCGGCTGAGCCCGATCAGGGTGATCAGCGAAATGATCACGATCTTGAAAGCTTTGCGCCAGTTGCCCTTGGCAGCCGGAAGGAACACGAGCAGCACCGCGCCATAGCAGACGATCGAGTTGAGCGCGTGCCCGCTGGGAAAGCTGCGTCCGATGCCGTGCGCGATCGGATGGGCCACGATCGGGCGCAACCGACCGACCAGGTCTTTCAGTACCGGGTCGAGCACGAACGATCCTGCCACCGAGGCCAGCAGGAACAGCAGCAGCCGCCAACGCCGGCGGATCGCCAGGAACACCGCCGCCGCGGCCACGATCCCCGCCAGTACCGGGGTGCTGCCGAGGTCGGTCACAGCCTTGATCACGGTGATCAGCGCGGGATGACCGGCCACAAGCGCGTTCAGCCGGTCAGCGACGTCGTGGTCAGCGGACTCAAGCGGTGGCCATCTGAGCAGGACCAGGACTAGTAGCACCACGAAAGTCAGCGAGGCTACCGTCGCCACGACTACAGGCACGAGGCTGCGGCTCAGGCGCCGGGGCTGGCGTAGACGGGGCCGGGGACACATGCCTGCTAGCCCGCGATGATGTTGTGAACGGGCGACACCTGCGGCTCGCCGGGATCGATCCCCAGTTCGGCGAGAATCGGCACGAGCGTTTCCCCAAAGGCCTGGAACGCCTCCGCGGAGTCCCAGATGTCGAAGAGCTGGATCTGGCCGCCAGCTTCGAGAGCGACGTGATAAAGCCTTCCTGCGGGTGCTCCGGCGCCAACGGCTTCTAGACGGCTGATTACCTCGTCGTACCCTTTTGCCGTGAACGAGCTGGGTGTGAAATACATGCCAAGTGCCATTCCGCGGTCCTTTCTGTGGTTGCTATATGTTGCCAAGATCAGCGAACTCCCCCGGGCTAACTGACGTCCAGGCGGCGGAAGGCCAGTTCGTGCAGCAGGAGGCGCAGTGCGGCTGCCGTCGGGATCGCGACGAGCGCGCCGATGATTCCCATTAGCGCGCCGCCGACGAGCACCGCCACGACGGAGATCACCGCCGGGACCTGGACGGTCTTGCCCATGATCCGGGGGACCAGCAGGTAGTCCTCGGCCAGCCGGTAGCCGACGTAGAAGCCCGCGGTGGCGATCGCGACGGGCAGTGACACGGTCAGGGCGACCAGGGTGACGATGGCGCCGCCGATGGTCGAGCCGATCACCGGGATCAGGTCGAGCAGGGCGACCAGCAGCGCCAGCAGAATCGGGTACGGCACGCTGAAGATGAGCAGCCAGATGTAGGTGCCGATTCCGGCGACGGCGGAGGTCAGGAAGTTCCCCAGCAGGAAACCGCCGACCTTGGTGAAGATCTCATCGCCGATCAGGATCACCCGCGTGCGCCGGGACTGCGGCGCCAGGCGGTAGGCGAAGAGCTTGATGCGGGGCATGCCGGCCAGGAAGTAGACCGTCAGCACGACGACCACGAACAGCGATCCGGCCGCGCTGAGCACCAGCGCGCCGGCTCCTAGCACCCCGCCGATTAGGGCGGTGCCCTTTGTGTGGATCAGGTTGGTCAGATCTTTCTGCACGTGGTACTTCGCGTTCAGCCTTCCCAGCTGCGAGTGGTGATTCTGCAGCGCGTGCAGGTAACCCGGCAGGTGCTGGCTCAGGGCAGCGATCTGCGCCGAGAGCGGCGGGATCGCCGCGGCGATGAAGCCGGACGCGACACCCGCGGCGGCGAGCAGGATCGTGATGACCGCGGCCCACCGCGGCATGCGGTGGCGAGTCAGCCAGCGGACCACCGGGTCGAGCCCGGCAGCGATGAACAGTGCCAGGCCGATCAGGACCAATACCGAGCGCGCCCGGATGATCAGCTCCGCGACGCCGTAGGTGACCGCGACGCCGGCCGCCGCTGCCATGCCGATAAAGAAAGGGGAACGCTTATCGACCGGCCGACCAGGCTGGCCGAGTCCGCCGGTACGCTCAGCCACCGCCTCCGCCCGATCGACCGTCTCCTGCATCAGGTCCTCGGCCTGCTCATGGGTCATGATGCCGTCGCCGGCCTCAGCCAGCACCGTATCTTGGTGCTGGCCTGCAGGCGACCTGTCAGGAGTAATGCCGCCGCCCTCCTAAAGCGTGACCGGCCCTGCCGAGCAGCGCCCTGAAAAGATAAGCCCGGAGCTGAAATGCGCGAGGCGAATTCCTTGCTGCCCTGGATCCGGAGCAGTATCCGTAATGACTGCCGTTAGTGCCCGCGGGCGTGCCGGAGGCGGTGGTGCGGGGCCGGCCCGGTCATGATCGCTGTACCGCCGCCCTAGCCGGGACTACGTTGCGGTAGCTCCAATTACAGAAGCTGTCCAACGCTGCTGACCCGGCGTCGCCGCTGCCGGGTAGCCGGAAAGCGGCTGTTCAAGCGTCCGGGGATTTGCCACACGTGGCACCCGGTCAGGCCGGCATGTACAGGTCGAACCAGGTTAGGAGGCGGGTCAGGTAGTCGGTGACGGCCGGGAACCGGCGGACACCGTGCCCTTCGCCGGGGTAGATCACTAGTTCTGATTCGATGCCATGATGGGTCAGCGCCTGGTAGAACTCCCTGGCCTGGCCGGCTGGAGTGCACCGGTCCTTCGCGCCAGCGATGAGCAGGGTCGGCGTCTTGGCCTTGCTGGCGTGCATGACCGGGCTGCGTGAGTGCACCTGGTTGCCGATCTGTTCGGGATCGGCGTTGTTCAGGTACCACAGTCCCCAGCGGGAGATGTTAGTGGTGAACGTGAAGCTGTACCACTCTGTGACCGGCGAGGCG
This sequence comes from uncultured Actinomycetota bacterium, assembly GCA_963769145.1. Lineage (GTDB taxonomy): Bacteria > Actinomycetota > Actinomycetes > Streptosporangiales > Streptosporangiaceae > Chersky-822. The sequence continues at coordinate 1,421,840 of CAVYKS010000003.1, read as the reverse complement.
GCCACGGCCGCCGAGAACCTGTGGTCCTGGGTCACCAGCCAGGCCGACATGAACCCGCCGTAACTGACGCCCATCGTGCCGATCCGCGCCGGGTCGGCGATCCCGCGCTCGATCATCGCGTCGATTCCGGACAGGTAGTCGTAGGTGTCCGCGCCGCCCATGTCGCCGACGACGGCGGCGGCGAACTCCTGACCCCGCCCGGAACTGCCGCGCGGGTTCGGGTGCAGGACGGCATATCCGCGGGAGACCAGCAGGGGTACCGCGTAGTCATGCATCGTCCAGCTTCGCTGCCAGGCCCCGATCGGCCCGCCGTGGACGTTCAAGACCAGCGGGTACGGCCCGGCTCCGGCAGGCGTGCACAGGATTCCTTCGATCGGCGTCCCGTCGGGTGCGCTCCAGGCGACGTTCGCCGCCGAGCCCGCGATCGACCGGATGTAGTCGGTGCCGGCATGGGCCAGGCAGGCCAGTACCTGCGCGGTGTCCGTGCCGAGGATCGCGATTTCCTGCGGAAGGTCGTAGTCGTCCCGGATGACGACGACCCGGCCGTCAGAGGTGAAGGCGCCGGCCGGGTAAAACCAGCTCGCCCACGACTGCGACGACGTGGCTAGTTCCGTGGCGCTGATCGTCTCGGGCAGGGGTCCCTCCCCAGCGTCGGCGATCCCGGCCACGCTGTCCAGATGACGCTGGCCGGTGTAGCCGAGCCGCGTCCGGTCGATCCACTGGACCGCGGTGACATCTGTCCCGGCGGTGTCGACGGCGCACCTGGTGCCGTCGACCAGATCCAGCAAGATCAGGTCACCGGCCACGATCCACCGGTCGCTGCAGACGGCCTGTACCACGGCGGCCCTGCTGCCGTCCGGCGTCCCGGCAGGCAGCCCGAGCTGTACATCACTGCGGAGCAGTTCGGTCACCTCACCGGTGGAGATGTCGAGTCGGCTGAGCACCGCGCTGTACCAGTCGTCCTCGCCAGGCTGCTCGCTGGTGATCGCCAGCACATGCCCGGGGCCGGACCAGGCCGCCTCCCAGACGTTCAGCCCGCTGGGCGAGACTCTCGCGAGCTCGCCGCAGGTCGGCGTGTAAAGCCACAGGCTGCGCCAGGCATCCTCCGGCGTCCCGGCCTCGACCTGCGGGTACCAGGACGGCAGCCCGGTCTCGCCCGGGCTAGCCGTTCCCGATCCCTGCGCGTCAGCCATCTCGGCTCCGAGCCCAGCGACCCCGAGCAGGATCCTGGCGCCGTCCGGTGACCATGCGAGATACTCGACCGTGCCGGGGACCTCAGGAGCTGGCCGGGCCTCGCCGAGTTGGCCGTCGGCCAGCAGGTAAAGCTGGAACAGGTCAGCCTTGGCCCGGTCGGACAGGAAAGCCAGGGCCGACCCATCCGGCGCGACCCGGCCGGCTTTGGCTGACCCGCCACCGGAGGTCAGCGCCCGCAGCGCGCCGTCCCGCACTTCGTACAAGGCCGTTCGCGGCAGCCCGTCGAGTTCGTCATAAACCGACCCGGTCACCACGACGCGGCTGGCATCGGCTGTCGCGACCAGATCGGTGACATGGTGCGGCTTGCCGAAAGCCGGCTCATGCAGCCGCCGGACATAGTCGGCCACCTCGGCGAACTCAGGGGACTCCCGCAAGTCTTTGCGCATAATCCGGGATGATCCCACGCACTACGGGGATGCCGCTATCGGCCTGGCGCCCCCGGCACGGCGCGGGTCCATCCAGCGAAGGAGCAGAGCATGCCTGAGGACAAGTACCGCCTGTCACGCGACGATCCGCTGCTGATCATGGCGATGGATCACCGCGAGTCATTCGGGCGGACCCTGTTCGGCGTCCGGGACGATAACCCTGACGCGGAGCAGCGCGCGGCCATAGCGACCGCCAAGCGGCTCATCTACGAGGGGCTCGCGCGCGCCCGCCAGGAGCTTGCGTGCGGCCGGGCTGCGGTGCTGGTCGATGAACGGTACGGTCAGCCCGTGATCGAGGCCGCGCGCGCGGACGGCGTGGTCCTGGCCGTGCCGACCGAACGTAGCGGGCAGGATTGGTTTGAGCTGGAGTGGGGCCGGCTCTGGCTGGATCACGTCCGCTCGGTTCGGCCTGATTTCGCCAAGGTGCTGGTCCGCGACAACCCGGCCTTTCCTCCCGAACAGAGGGAACAGCAGCTTGGCGCGCTGCGGCTGGTCAGCGACGGGCTGCGCCAGGCGGGAGTGGCGCTGCTGTACGAGTTGCTGGTGCCGGTGGCTGGTGACCAGCTGGCCGCCGCCGGCGGGACGGCTGCGGCCTATGACCGGGAGCTGCGCCCGGCGTTGGTCATCCAGGTGATCGCCGACAACCAGGCCGCGGGGGTCGAGCCCGCGATCTGGAAGGTCGAGGGTCTGGAAACCGCGGACGCCGCGCGAGCGGTCGTCGCCCAGATCCGGGCCGGCGGTCGGGACCGCGTCAACGCGATCGTGCTGGGACGGGACGCTCCGCCGGATCGCCTGGATCACTGGCTCGCGGTCGCCGCGCCGGTCGACGGCTTCGTAGGGTTCGCGATCGGCCGGAGCATCTGGGAAGAGCCGATCGCCGGGTACAACGCCCGCCGCGCCAGCGAGGACGAGACCATCGACCTGATCGCTACCCGGTACCTGCGGTTTGCCCGCACCTACTGCGCGGCCGCACGCTATTAGTCTTGATGGCGCACGATGTTGATGACCCTGCCGGACTGCTGCCTGGACTCAGACTATGCCCGGCTGTCGGGGTCGCGTTGCTCGTCGTCTAGGTCCCGCAGATGCTGGAGCGCCGGGATCGCGGCGGCCAGTGCGGCGGCTTCGCCGGGCGGCAGTTTGTCGATGAGTTGGGTGAGCGCATCGGTGCCAGCACGTCGCCGGCTTCGCAGGTAGTGCAAGCCCTCGGTGGTGAGGGCGACCAGCGTGACGCGTCCATCGGTCGGGTCGCTGTGCCGTGCCACCAGGCCGCCCCGTTCCAGAGCGGTGACGAGCACCGTCATCGATGGCTGGCTGATGCCCTCGATGAGCGCCAGGTCGGTGATCCGTCGCGGACCGGTGCGGTTCAGGGTGGACAGTGTCGCCAGCGAGGTGAGGCTTAGGTCGCGCGGTACCCGTCGCAGCAGGGTAGCGAGGAGCCCGGCCGGTGCCTCATACGTCTCGGCCTTCACCTCGCAGCAGACCCGCGGCCGTGAATCTGCCGTTCGCGTCGGTCGGCGGCCAGGGCCGAGCCGTCCGTGTCTTCTGGCTGCTGCTATATGCGACCTGCCACAATAGGTGGGCGATCTCGGGATGGGCGATATCGCTGTGAACGCTGGGTCGAGTGCGCGAGCGCGGCTGCGGTCCTCGGCCTGTGTCGGCCAGCATGCGGGCACCTGATCCGCACATGACTGCCAGGTTGTCACCACCGGGATCGCGGATGATGATGTCCCTGACACGGCAGCCAGGCATCATGTGACGGTCGGTACGATCGCGGCGGCGGCGGGAGAGCCTCATGGCGACATCGACAGAAAACAGTGTCGGCCCGGACTGGGAGGTAGTCGCCACTGGGCTGAACTTTCCTACTGGCCTGACCTTCGGCGATGACGACGCCATGTACGTGGCCGAGTCAGGGCTGCCGTTCGGCGGCGCGCCCCGCGGTGGGCGGGTCTGGCGTCTTGCCGGTGATCGCAGAGACCTGCTGGCGGAAGGCTTGCGACCGCCGGTCAACGGCGTCACGTTCCACGAAGGTTTCCTGTACATCACCGAGGCCGGGCACCCAGCCCGCATCCTGCGGCTTGATCTGGCCAGCGGCCGGCAGGAGACGGTCGTGGACGGGCTGCCCGGTCCAGGAAACTACCAGGCGAACATGGTGGCCTTCGGGCCGGACGGAAAGATGTACTTCAGCCAGGGTGCCATGACCAACACCGGGGTCATCGGTCTGGATGCCTACGACCTCGGATGGCTTGCGTTACTGCCGCATTCGGCTGACATTCCCGGGCTGGACATCGCGGTACATCACGCCGCCTTCGTGACCGATGACTCGCGCGAGGGCGGCACCGGCCACGCGGTGACCGGGCCGTTCGCCAACTTCGGCGCCGTCCACCCGGAGGGCACCAGGATCGCGGCCGCGTTGCCGTGCAGTTCGGCGGTTATGCGGTGCGACGCCGACGGATCGGACCTCGAACTGGTCGCCTGGGGCCTGCGCAACGCCTTCGGGTTGCTGTTCCTGCGCGACGGCCGGCTCATCGTCACCGATCAAGGGGCCGATGACCGGGGCAGCAGGCCGGTCGGCAACGTTCCCGATCTGCTGTATTCGGTGCGGCAGGGCCGGTGGTATGGATGGCCAGACTTCGTCGGCGGAGTTCCGATATCCGATCCCCGGTTCGCCCCGGAAGACGGGGCGGCACCGGAGTTCATACTCGCCAACCACGACGAGCTTCCGGCTCCAGAGTGGCCGCTCGCCGAGTTCACCAGCCATGTCGCCGCGACCAAGCTGGACGAGGCACCCGACGGACGCATCGTGATCGCGATGTTCGGCGACGAGGTACCGATGACGGCACCATCTGGCGAGCGCGTTGGCCGCAATCTCGCGGTCGTCCAGTTGGATAGCTGGGCCACCACGTTCATTCCCACACCGGGCCTGTACCGCCCGATCGACGTGCGGTTCGGGCCTCGCGGCAGCCTTTACATGCTCGACTTCGGGCATTTCGAGCCGGCTCGCGGGTCAATGAAGGCCACGCCGGGCAGCGGCTCGGTACGACGAGGCGAACTGCCGCCAACCTCACGGTACGGCAGGTAACCAAGCGGCGCGTGACGTCATCCCGTTCGGCCTATAATCTTTAGCTAGGCTAACTAACGAGGTGATGGCGTGAGCAGCGGCCCGAGCGGACTAGGGGGCCGGGTCCGGTTCAAGGGCGTCGCCTTGTCGCTGCGGAACCGGAATTACCGCCTGTACTTCTCGGGCCAGCTGCTCTCGATGATGGGTACCTGGATGCAGGCGGTGGCGCTGGCGTTCCTGGTGCTGAGGCTGACCGGCAGCGGCACGGCCCTCGGGCTGGCCACGGCCGCCCGGTTCATGCCGATCTTCGTGTTCGGGCCCTTCGGCGGGCTAATCGCCGACCGGCTGGACAAGAGGCGCGTCCTGTATGTCACGCAGACTCTCTCCGGCCTGATCGCCGGGGTTTTCGCGCTGCTGATTGGCGTCGGCGTCATCGAGATGTGGATGGTGTACGTCCTGTCGCTGATGCTCGGCGGAATCAACGTTTTCGACAATCCCGCCCGTCAGAGCTTCATCGCCGAGATGGTCCGCCCGGGCGAACTGCCGAACGCGATCACGCTCAACTCGGTCTCGCTTAACTTGGCGCGGGTGTTCGGGGCCGCTCTCGGCGGACTGCTCGTGGCCGTGCTCGGCCTGGTCTTGTGCTTCGAGCTGAACGGAGTCTCGTTCGCGGCGGTGCTGGTCTCGCTGCTTCTGATGCGCACCTCTGAGCTGTTCCCCGCGCAGCGCGCCCGGAAGGAAAGAGGGCAGATCCGAGCCGGCCTGCGCTACGTACGGCAGTCACCCGAGCTGCTCGTGCCATTGATCATGATCACCGTAGTCGGGACGCTGGCCTGGGAGTTCCAGGTGACGCTGCCGTTGATGGCCAGCCACGTCTTCAGAGGTGGTGCGGAGACTTACGGGCTTATGGCGTCGATCATGGGCGCGGGCGCTGTTGTCGGAGGGCTGGTCGCAGCAGCCCGGTCTCATCCGAGCGGCCGGGCCCTCTGCCGGGCCTCAATCGGGTGGGGACTCGCCATCACCGCCGCGGCCGCGGCACCGACGCTGGCCACAGAACTCGGCACGATGGTGTTCGTCGGCTACGGAAGCATCACGTTCAACTCCATGGCCAAGACAATGCTGCAGGCCGCGTCGGCCCCCATGATGCGCGGTCGCGTCATGGCGCTCTGGGGACTGGCCTGGCTCGGCACGACTCCAATCGGCGGCCCCCTGGTCGGCTGGATCGGCCAGTATTTCGGTGCGCGCTGGTCGCTGGTGGCCGGGGGCGTGCCAACCATCCTCATCGGCGTGCTCTGCTGGCCGGCCTTGCGCCGCCTGGACCGCCGGGTCGCTGCCCGGCAGGACGCCGACTCCACCAAAACCGGCATTCCCGGCAATCACCCCGTCCCGCAACCATAATCTCGGAGACCGACCATATCTGGGTAACTTTCGGCAAATTAGCGACCCACGTGGGATGTCTGGCTGCTGCCGGGCTCCGGGCGACCGGAGCAGCGTGGTCCCCTAGCTGTCGCTTTAGCGGCGTCGTGGGTCCCTAGCTGTTGCGGGCTCCCTAACGTGGCCCGACTTTGGTCGGTCATAAGAGCAACTTCATTTGCTAGCTGCGTCGCCAAATATTCTGACGTCAGTCCAAGCACAGGCCCTGCCAGAGGAACTCATCGGGAACTTCGTCAAAGTGCATGGGGGTGGAATCGCGCGAGGCCACTACCTGGCCGACGATCCGGGTGCGGCTGGGCACGCCACCCTGCTGGCTCTTGCCCGGGGCTGGGCCTGGATCACTCTGGATGTAGGGTGCAGGCCTCGGGAGTCTCTGGCCTGTACGCCGGGGACGTCATGGCCGCTGATGCGGAGGATGTCATGGCCTTCAAGGAAAAACAGCGGAGCGGTCTCGGCGAGCGGACCCGCAAGCTGCTCATTGTCGGGGCAGTCGGCGAAGGGATACTCAAAGTGGTGGCGCTCATCGACATCAAGCGTCGGCCAGCAAGCCAGATCCGGGGACCAAAATGGGTCTGGGCCGCGCTGATGGCGTTCGTCAGCTCTGCGGGGATCTTGCCGATCTCATATTTCCTGCTTGGACGGAAGCAGACCCCATAAGCAGCTAGGGCGTTCCTTGCGGAAGAGCCTGGCGGCGCCGTTTCCGCCACCAGTTGATCGTCACGGTTGCCGGCAGGCTCAGCGTTATTGTCCCAAAAATAAGGAACCAGATGTCCCGGATCCACTGGTGCGAGCCGTAGGGATAGACCTGGTTTTCGATGAACGCGCTGCCCTCGTAGAGCCCGCTGAAAGGCTTGCCCACTGCCTGGGCGCCGCTGGCGATGTCGACATTCCTCAGCCGGAGACGCCCGCTGCTGCTGGTGAAGTTCCCGGTCCACGAGCAAGGCCCGTCTCCGCCGCAGTTCTCATCGGTCGGAACGACCACCCCCGGTATCCCCTGGCCGTCGGCCGCCCGGATCGACTGATCCATCTCGGTGGCCCCCAGCGGGATCATCGTCCCCGCGGTGGCCAGGGGAACGATCCAGATGAACGAGGCCGCGGCCACCCAGTTCACCGCGGTGACAGTCCGGCGAGACGCATTGCCGCCGGGGCGGCGGTCGGTCGGGCGGGCTGAGGCCACGCGATCGTGGCGATCACGTCGCTGGCGGCGGCTTCTTGCTGGCCCGGGCCCACGGATCGCCGCGACCCGTAGGGTGAACAGTGCCTGCAGCCCGCCGCCGACCATCGTGATCAGCGTGGATGCGGTGAAGATGGCGCCCGGATTGGATTGGGGACCAACGGTGGCGATGTCGGCGATCAGGGTACCTGTGTAGAGCGCGGCAGAGATCCACAGCACCCGAGCGTGGGCGCGCTGTGATCGGCTGAACACCACAGCGGCAATCAAGAACGCGACCGGAGTGCCGAAACCCAGCGTGACCCACGGCGTCAGCGCGAACGCCACGCCAGTTGCTACCCGGCTCCATCGCCGGCGAGGACGGCCAGTGCCTGCCGGTGCATCCGTGACACTCATGGCACCTGCTCCCTGCCAGCACGACCCGGACGGTCGCGCAACCCCGCCGACCTGCGCACAATGGCGTCACCGTAGAGACTCCTGGGCACGCTGCGTGGTTGACAGCGGCCACGAAAGCTGTTCACAGCGGCGAGAGATTGGCCGCACCCGACCAGGTTCGGGCCACGCACGGTCATTGAAAAATGGGAAACCTGTCGTTATAGAGTGGTTTGGTGTTGCACGCTGGCCGTGATAGCTAGTCATCTGTACAGGGGGCCGCTCGATGGTAGGACGCCGCTGCTCGATACTCGTCTCGCTCGCCGTGGCCGCGATCGTCGGGGTGGGGTCTGCTCCCGCGTGGGCTGCCGCCCAGCCCGTCGCTCCGGCAAGGCCCGGGAACGTCACGATCTATCTCAGCGCCCGCCGCGAAGGGCGGGAAAGATAGCAACACCGGGCTGACGTTGTCGAGCCCGATCCTGACCTTGGCGCATGCGCAGCAGGTGCTGACACGGCTGAACCCGGCCGGCAACGTCACGATCCGGATCAAGCAGGGCACCTACGTGGCCGGCGCGATCACCTGGTCGTTCTATGTGCCTGGCCACACGATCTCGTTCATGCCCGTCAACTACTCCGGCGCCGGTCGGCCGCCGGGCGGAGATCCGGTGTTCGTTGATCCGGTCAGCAAGGGGAAGCACATCGGCCAGACGTGGTTCACCGCGGTACTTCCCCCTGCCCCCTCCCCGCTGCATAACGGCGGCAATACCGGCTTGCGCTTTTATTACCTGGCCATTGAGGACTACACCCAGGGCATCTCGTTCAACGGGCAGGCCGGCCACTCCTGGCACAACGCGACGTTTTACGTCCAGCCCAGCGCGGGCCTGAACGACAACGGCGTGTCCGGCCTGACGTTCCGCGACATCGGTGACCTGTTCGCCCCCGTGCCCGGCAGCGCCGGCTTCGGCGTCATCCTGTTCACCGACTCCTCGCACGATGACATCGTCAACAACACCTTCGACGACATTTATAACTCGGGCGACCATGACCAGCTGCACGCGCTCTACATCACCCATTTCAGCTCCTCCAGCACCGTCGAGAAGAACTTGTTCGAGAACACCAACGGCGAAGCCGTCAAGGTGCGTGACCGCAGCAGCTTCAACAACGTCTTCGGCAACACGTTCAACGCGACTGGCGGCGTCGCCGCCTACCTGGATGATTTCTGCGATCAGCAGTGCGTCAATGGCGCCAGCCCGAAGAAGTACCGCGAGTGCGCCTCATACGGCAACCGCTTCGCCGACAACACCATCGTCACCGGCACCTGGTCGGATCTGATCCCGCCCGGGCAGACCTACGCCGGCGGCGCTCCTTGCTCGATCCCCGCAGGAAAGGTGCGCCTGACCGCCACGGGAAACAAAAGGTGAGCGCCGGGTGGTGCGTGCGCTCCCGTCGCGCCCGAGAATGACCCTGGCGCGGCCCCTGTTAGCAGCCGCGGAAGCTTTAGGATGGCGGAGCTATAAGGCAGTTCGGCAACCCCTATGCAAGGCGTGCGTTTGGTGGATCTGGATCGTCGTCTTCGCCCCCTTGACGGTATCCGCGCTCTTGCCGTCCTGGCGGTGCTCGCGGCCCACGCCGGCATCCCGTTCCTGCCTGGTGGATTTGCTGGCGTCGATGTGTTTTTCGTCCTCAGCGGCTTCCTGATCACTTCCCTGCTTTACGACGAGCTGACAGTCAAGGGACGGATCGATCTCGGCGGCTTCTGGACACGCCGGGCCCGGCGGCTGTTGCCCGCGGCGCTCGTCATGATCGTCGCGGTAGTCGCGGCGCGCCCGCTGTTCGTACCGGATTCGGTCGCCGGGCTGCGCGGGGACGCGATCGCGGCGGCGCTGTGGTCTGGCAACTGGCGGTGGGCGCTGCAGGGCACGGACTACTTCGCCCGGGGCGGGACGCCGTCGCCGCTGCAGCACACCTGGTCGCTAGCGGTGGAGGAGCAGTTTTACCTCATCTGGCCGCTCGCGCTGCTCGCGTGCCGCGCGGTCAGACGCCGGCGCCTGCTGGCGCTTTCTCTCGCGGGAGTAGCGGCGTCCGCGCTGGCCACCTATGTCCTGACCCGCGTTGCCAGCCCGGGACGGGTTTACTTCGGTACCGATACGCGCGCCCAGGAACTGCTCGCTGGTGCGGCCCTGGCCGCGCTGCTGGCACCAACCTGGCGATGGCGGGCCGCCACTCCGGCCGGCCTGCGATCGCCGCAGCCCGCGGCACGTCGGCCGCTGCCATTGCTGCTGTCGGTCTGCGGGCTCGCCGTGCTGACCGGTGTCGCGGCAACGGCCGATGGCGCTCCAGGCGAGTTCCGGCACGGCCTGCTGCTGCTCACCGCCCTGGCCGCCGCGGCGCTGGTGGCCGGCGTCGTCCTCGATTCCGGGCAGCCGGTGGCAAGGCTGCTGTCGACCCGCCTCTTGGTCGGCATCGGCCGCATCTCCTATGGCCTGTATCTGTGGCATTGGCCGGTTTACCTCGCCCTCGACGGCGAACGCACCGGCCTGCACGGCTACGCGCTCGCCGCGCTGCGCGTCGCGGTCACCGGCGTGCTCGCCGGTGCCTCGTTCGTGCTGATCGAACGTCCCGCGCAGCGCGTCCGCGTGCGTCCGCGGCTGGTGCTCCCGGTCGCCGCCGCGGGCGTCGCCGCAGTAGTCGCCATCGCGGCCTGGACAGCGCCCGCCCAGGTGCCCCAGGTCGCGGTGGCACAGCTGCCCGCGGGCGGGCTCACTGTTCCTCCCCTTGTGGCGCGGGCCAAGCTGGCGCCACGGCTGCCCGCGGCCGTTCCCCTGCCCGCCAGTCGCCATGGCCCGCTCCGTGTCGCCGTGTTCGGCGACTCCATTTCGCTGACGCTGATGTTCTATATGCCACCGGAACCGGGCATCCGGTTCACCGACTACTCCGTGCTGGGCTGCGGCATCGCGACCGGCGGCCCCTTCCGCGTCCTCGGACAGCAGTGGCCGGACAACCCCATCTGCGACGTCTGGCCGCGCCGCTGGCTGCGTCAGCTACGCGCCAGCCGCCCCGATGAGGTGCTGCTCATGGTCGGCCGCTGGGAAACGACGGACCACTTCTACCAGGGCCAGTGGCAGCACGTCGGCGACCCAGCCTACGACCATCACCTGGCCGCACTGCTTGGCAAAGCGATTACCCTGCTCGGCTCGACCGGCGCACGCGTCATCGTGACCACCGAGCCCTACAACCGAGACGGCGAGCAACCGAACGGCAGCCCCTACCCAGAGGACAACCCAATCCGGGTAACCACGTGGAACCGGCTGCTGCGCGCAACCGTCGCCGCGTATCCCGGTACCCAAGTGCTGGACCTAGGCCGCAAGCTCTGCCCGGACGGCACCTTCACCTGGACCGTGGACGGCGTGCAGGTCCGCAGCGACGGTGTCCACTTGACTCAGGCAGGGGTGCGGTGGCTGGCGCCCTGGCTGGTACGCGGGCTTTACCGCGCCGCCGACCGGTAATACCGTGTCCTATATAGGCCGACACGGGTACTTTCGGTGAAGGAGTCAGCACAGTGGGAAACGCAGTAGTGCATTTCGAGGTCGCTGCCCAAGATGACCGATTACTGGTCGATTTCTACGGGGGACTGTTCGGCTGGCGACTACAGGATCTGTCCAGCGGTGGTTACACGATGATCGACACTTGTGCTGGCCACGGGATCAATGGCGGCATCTCCAGGAGCCAGCGCGGTGAGCCGTGGTCGACGTTCTACGTCGAGGTGGAAGACCTGCAGGCAACGCTCGACAAGGCGAATTCGCTCGGCGGGACGACCGTCATGCCGGTCACTGACTTATGGCGGGCGGCGACCGTAGCGATGTTCAAGGATCCAGATGGCCTGCCAGTTGGCCTCGTTAGGGCACCTGCCGAGGCTTCCGGCGTGTACGCGTCCGCGCCATCGGCCGGTTCGGGCGAGATGCTTGACTGGTTTGAGGTCATGGGGTCGGACGCGGCGCGAACGCAGCACTTCTACGCGGAACTGTTCGACTGGACGCTCGACGACGCGGGCTTCCCTGACTACGCAGTGGTGGACACTGGCACCGGTCGGGGCGTTCAAGGTGGTCTCGGCGCGGTCCAGCAATCCCGCTGGACGACCACCTACGCGTGGGTGGCCGACCTCGACCAGGCCTTCAGCCGGGTCGAGAAGCTCGGCGGATCGCGCGTCTTAGATCAAGGGGTGCCCGAGCTGAAGAGTCGCGCTCGCTTCGCCCGCTTGGGGATCTCCGACGATATGAGGACCGGTGCGTTCCGCGATCCGGCGGGAAACGTCTTCGGTATCTTCGAATTCAACCTCAAGGCGTAGCTCTCGCTGGAGGGCCTGCTGCCGCGGGCCGCCGCCGGGCGAGGCACCCGTTCTGTGCCCATTGTGTAACCAGGCTGACCCGATTAGCCTGGCGATGTGGCGGGAGGTGCGCTGGCTCAAGGCATCCAAGGTCCTCACCGGCCTGCGAGGGAAGGGGAGATGCAGCAGCTATGAAGGTAGCTCGCGATACCTGGCTGACCTTTCAATATGAAGCCGGGCAACTGGTCAAGAGCCCGATCAGCATCGCGATCTCGCTGGTGCAGCCCATCACTTACTTACTGCTTTTCACCCCATTCATCAAGTCAGTCATGGGTGCTTCTACCTATGGCGATGCGTATCAAATTTACGTGCCTTCGCTGTTCTGCGCCATGGGTGTGTTCAGCGGGCTTTTCGCCGGATTCGCTTTGATCGCCGCGATTCGCCAGGGAGTCATCGCCCGGATCCGGATAACGCCGCTCAGCCGCGTCGGCCTGCTGCTCGGTAGGGAACTCGTGTTCGTCGCGCTGGTCGGATTCCAGGGCGTCATCATCGTTGCCGTGGCCCTCATATTCGGGCTGCGGGTGCCGCCGCTCAATCTCCTGCTCGCCCTGCTACTGCTCGCGCTGATGGTACTCATTGGCGTGTCGGTCTCGTACATGCTGGCAATCCTCGTGCCCGACGTGAACGTGCTCCTGAACGTGACGAACGGCGTTACCGAGCCGATCGCGCTGCTGGCCGGGATACTGATCCCGGTCTCGGTCGCTCCGCTGTGGGTTCGGGACATCGCCCAGTGGAACCCGTTCGCCTGGGGGGCCAATGGCATGCGCGCGGCCTTCCAGGGCCATCTCGGCGCGCATGTTATCTGGGAGGCGAGCGTCATCCTGGTCGGCCTGGCCGCAGTGGGCATCGTGGGGTCGTCACGGCTGTTCACCCGCGAGATCGCATGAATCAAGAACTACTGTCGGCTGACCGGTGGCCGGAAAGGTAAGAAAGGCGGCAATGAAGCTCGCGCGCGATACGTGGCTGACCTTTACTTATGAAACTGGCCAGCTGTGGCACACCCCGAAGGTCGTCGCGGCTCAGCTGCTGAGCCCTCTCACTTACCTTGCGTTTTTCACCCCGTTCCTCAAGTCCGTGCTGCACGTCTCCACCTACGGCGGTGCTTTTCTGATCTACCTGCCGTCGCTGTTCTGCGCTACGGGCCTGTTCGGCGGATTCTTCTCCGGGCTCGCCCTGCTCGCCGCGCTTCGCGAAGGAGTCATCACCAGGTTCCGGGTCACACCGCTGAGCCGCGTAGGCCTGCTGCTTGGCCGCGAGCTGATGTACGTCGTGCTGGTCGGGTTCCAGGCTCTCGTCATGACCGTGATGGCCGTGGTGCTGGGGCTGCGGGTGCCGCCGCTCAATCTTCTGCTCGCCCTGATCCTCCTGGCGATGTCGGTCCTCGTTGGCGTCTCGATCTCGTACGTGCTGGCGATCCTCGTGCCCAACGAGACCGTGCTCGCCAACCTGAGCAATGGAGCGGCCCAGCCTCTCGCGCTGCTGGCCGGTGTCTATATCCCGCTCACGGTCGCCCCGCTGTGGGTGCGGGACGTCGCCTTGTGGAACCCATACGCCTGGGCCGCCAACGGCATGCGGACGATCTTCCTGGGCCACATCGGCGCCCAGGTCGTGTGGGAGGCGGTCGCCGTCCTGGGCGGCCTGGCCTTGGTGACCGCGCTGTTGTCCTCCCGGGTGTTCACCCGCGAGATCGCCTGAACCGAGATCGCCTGAACCGGGTGCAGAAGCGGGCGGCCGGGTGAGGCACCCGGCCGCCCGCCTGACTCCGGTGGCTAGCTGACGTTGATCGCCGTGTCGTCGATGACGAACGACGTCTGGAACTCGAAGTCCTCGCTGCCGGTGAACTTGAGCGTGATCTTCTGCCCGGCGTAAGCGCTCAGCGAGAAGCTGCGCTGGGCGTAGCCGGTGAGGTGATCGAGGTTGGAGTACGTGTGCAAGGTGGCCAGCACCGTGCCAGCGCTGTTGAGCACCTGCACCTTGAGGGTGTCGAACACGGTCGTGGTGGTGGTCTCAGCCGTGTCGACGTGCAGCCAGAAGCTGAGGTTGTAGTTGGAGCACCCAGACGGCAGCGTGACCGCCTGAGACAGGGTGTCGGTGTGGGTGGTGCCGTAACCGTCGAGCCAGGCGTCCCACGTACCGCTGTGCGGCGGTTCCTGGCTGTGATTGCTGATCACCCCGGTACTGGCCGACCACGGCGCGGCCGACCCGGTCTCGAAGCCGGGGTTGCCGAGCAACTGCGTCGGCGTGCAGCTTGGCGAGGTCGGCGTAGCGCTGGCCTCGTTGCTTTGTGCACCCTCACCGATCGCGTTCACGGCGGTGACCTTGTAGAAGTAGGCCTGGCCATTCGTGAGACCAGTATCGGTGCAGGTGAGCACGGCGCCGAGGTTGGCGCACCCGCCCGTGGTCAGCAGCGTCTCGCTGCCGCTGGACGTGCCCCGGTACACCCGGTAGGAGGTGATGTTGACGCCTCCGTTGCTGGCGGGCGCCGTCCAGTTCAGGGTGACCTGGCCGTTACCCGCGCCGCCGGTTAGCCCGGTCGGCGCACCCGGCGGTGCCCCCTGGATGGGAGTGGATGTGATCGGGACAGTCGCTGTGGCGGTCTTTGCGGGCGAAGAACTGTCAGTGACCGTGAGGGTCGCGGTGAAGTTCCCGGCGGCGCTGTAGGTGTGGCTCGGGTTCTGGGCCGGGCTGCTCGCTGACCCGTCGCCGAAGTTCCAGCTAAAGGAGTACGGCGGGCTGCCGCCGGTGCCGGTGCCGCTGAAGGCGACGGTCAGCGGGATCTGGCCGGACGTCGGCACGGCGGATGCGGTGGCTGCCAGCGGGTTGCCGACGGCGTTGACCGTGGTGGTGGCCACGGCTGTTGCCGTCTTGGCCGGCGATGAGCTGTCGGTGACGGTGAGAGTGGCGTTGAAGGTTCCCGCGGCGCTATAGGTGTGGCTGGGGTTCTGAGCCGTGCTCGCGGCTGACCCGTCGCCGAAGTTCCAGCTATAGGTGTACGGAGCCGTCCCGCCTTGGGCCGAGCCGGTGAAGGACACAGTGAGGGGCGCGTTGCCCGTCGTCGGGGTGCCGGTCGCGGCGGCCGAGAGCGGGGTTGTGCCTTGGATCCAGAAGTCCTCAAGCGGGTCGGCGAGTGCGGCCTGGTCGTTGGTCGTCATCGGGAACGTCGTCAGGCCGAGGTTGTCGTTCGGATCGATCATGCCGGGGTGGACGTTTTGCATGACGCGCTCCATCGCGGCCAGCACGTTGCTGGTCGTGTACGCGACGTGCGAGACGTAGTGCTGCTTCATGTACAGCGGCGACGCCACGACGACGAGCGGCACCCGGAAGGTGTTGCTGACGTGGTCAGGGCCGTTGTTGCCGTTCTGGGTGTCGTCCTCGGTGATCACGATGAGCGTGTTGTCCTTGTAGGACGGGTTGCTCATGATGTCGTTCACGATCTGGTTGGTGACGCTGTCGTTCGTCGGGATGTCCTGGAACGAGCCCGGGTGGTCGTTGAAGAGCTCGACGTAGTTGTAGGCCGGCAGGCCGTTCGTGCTCACGAAGTTCATGTAGTTGTTCGCGACCGTCTGGTCGGGAATGTTCTGGGCGTTGCAGGTGAACTCGTTGTAGTTGAGCTCCTCCGGGACGGTCGTGCCGGGACGGTCCACGGGCAGCACTTCGAGCTTGCCCGTCGCCGGGTTGCGCCAGTATCCGCTGCCGCTATTCAGCATCCAGTAGAAGTCACCGGCCGCCATGAACGTGACTGGGCCGGTGCCAGTCCCCATGCCGGTCTGAGCCGTGCACGCGTTGGTGCCCTCGCCTGGCGGGCCCGTCGTACCGGCGAGGAACCGGTCGAATTCGGTCCCGGTGGCGGTGGGGTAGGACTGCTGCTGCGAGCTTGACGCTGACTGGCCCGAGAAGATCCACCAGTGGTTGGGGCCGCTCGGCGGCTGCGTGCCGGTGCTGTAGGAGTCCGACAGCGCGTACTGCTTGGCGAGCGCGTGGAGGTCGGGCACCGAGCTGATGTGGTTCGTGCTCTCCACGACGCCGTTGCAGCCCACCTGAATCGTGGTGGCGCAGTCGCCAAGGTAGTCGTCGAAGGTGTGGTTCTCCCGTACGAGGAACACGAAGTGGGTGAACGGCGGGAAGAACGGCGCCAGCGGGTTGACCGCGGCCGTTGGTGCCCGCACCTGCAGCATCTGCTTGCGGCAGCCTCCCGCCTGGCACGAACGGACCAGCCGGACCACCTTGGTGTTGGTGATGTGGAACTTCTTGGGCTGCGGGAACTTCCTGAACTCGACACCGGGCTTGGCGAAGACGGCGCCTTGGCAATCGTAGTTGTCGGCAATATACGTCTGATGACGATGGCCAAGCGGAAGATACTTGGCCTTGTGCGAATAGTGCTTGGGGTTAAAGCCGATAAGCGTGCACGAACCGACACCCGTCTTCGGATGGACACCGTCGGCGGGATCAGCGGGATCGTCGTGACTGGCGAGGTGGGCGAGGTGGGCGGGGTGGGCGGGACGGGCTGCCTGGGCGGCAGAACCGCTCGCCGGGTTCAGGTAGAACCCGGCTATTGCGAGACTGACCACCGCACTGGCGGCTGCAAGCTGTAACTTCCACCTGATCATCGACGCTCCTCCACTGAGATCCCTAATGCGCGGTGCTCAATGAACAACCGCTCCCTCATCGTCACGATCCTTGAGGTCCGCGGCAAGGGAACGCCAGGACACATCTTCGTGTCCATCTAGCGTCCTCGGGACTGGTGACGGCGCCGCGCATGCCCGGGCGAGGCTGGGATGGCGTGGCCGGGTTATGCTCCAGCGATGGCTGACGACGTCGAACTCATCATTCAGGTGCCGCGCGGCAGTGCCGTGGACAGGAATCTTCGCGAGAATCCGCCCGCGAGCGTTGAGGGAGGCCGCGCCGTGGTCGAGCGGCTTCCCGCTGGCCCTGACGGCCAGATCATGCCGCCTGAGGCGGGTGAGGTGATTTTGTCGGTCCTGTCTCCGGAGGCGCTGTCCCGGGAGGCCGACCAGGTCGCGCATTTGATGAAGCGAGCCGCTGCCGACGGGGAACCGCTTGTCGTGCTCGTCCAGGTCGCCGAAGAACTGCGCGACGACGAGCTCGCGGCATTGCTCGGCGCGCGCGTCCATACACGGCGTGTAGTGCTGCTGCGGGTGCTCGGCAGTATCTGAGCGATCCGGCGAGCGGGCTCGGCGGTTCGCGGCGAACAGGTCAGAATGCCCGGTGCCCATGCGGAGTGGCCTCTTCACCGAGCCGCACCGCACGTGCCTGCAGGTCAGGGTGGGCCAGGAAGCTGTCCGCCAAGCTGGCAGGCCCGCCGACACAGGTCCAGTCGTCGTCGCACAGCGTGGAGACCAGCCAGGAGCGGTCGGCGGGGAACATCAAGTCGGGCAGCACGTCGCGTCGCCACAACGACCCGACTTCGTTCTCCGGCCAGGTGGCGGCCTGCCTTGGCCCAGCCTCCGCCAGCACGTAATCCCACCCCGAGTACAACGTGACCCTGGGCAAGGCCGCCATCATCACTCCGGGCAAGGCCATGTCATCGGCGCCGGTGCGCAGATACCCCAGCCACCATCGCTGCCCCGCCGAGTGCTCGGACAGTAGCGCGAGCATGGTCCGGTTATGCCGGTCCTGGTCGGCGCCGTTGTCAGGCAGCACGACGGTGGCGTAGGCGTCGAAGACCGGCGGGATCGCCGCGGTGATGGTCAGGCTCGGGCACGTGCCCGTGGCAATCCATGCGACGTCGGCGTCAGTCCCGACGCGCCAGGAATGGCCATGGGCATCCTTAACCCGCCTGACGGGCAGACCCCGATCACCGGTCATGCCACTCACAGTAGGCAAGTCCGGCCAGGGAAATCTAGCGGTTAGCTGCTCAATCAGCGCCGCCGAAAAATCGGCCACATCTGCGATGGATTCCCGAATTCGTCGGCTCCGGTCCGACCAGACCTGCGATGGATCCCCGAATTCATACCCGATTTCCCGGGTGAATTGCCGGATCCATCGCAGGGGCAGGGGTCCGGGCAGCGCGGTGGATGGCCGGATCCATCGCAGGGTCGGCGTTGCTGGCCTGGTGCAGATCCGTCAGCCCACTCGGCGCTACGTTCGGCGGGCTTAGGCAGCCACTATGACCACGGGGAGCAAGCTAGGCTACTCACTACGCATGCGGAATGGTCAGTGCCCATGGTGCAGGGCTGAAGGAGCGTTTCGTGACGCAGGATTCACGGGGAGCCACGAAGGGTAGTGGTATCGGCGAGCTTCCCGGCTTCGACACGAGCGTTGCTAACGCGGCCCGCATGTGGAACTACTGGATCGGCGGCAAGGACAACTTTCGCGCCGACCGTGAAGCCGGGGATCAGGTGCTGGAGGCGATGCCCGCGCTGCCGCTCGTCGCCCGGATGCTGCGGCGCTTCCTGGTCACCACGGTGGACGAGCTGACGGCTGCGGGCGTCCGCCAGTTCCTGGACATCGGGACTGGGCTGCCCACCGCTGACAACACCCATGACGTGGCGCAGCGAGCGGCGCCCGAGTCACGGATCGTCTACGTGGATCATGATCCGGTGGTGATGAGCCATGCTCGGGCACTGCTCACCAGCAGTGCGGAGGGAACGACCGACTATATCCAGGCCGACCTGCGGGACTGGGCGACGATCTCAGAAGGCGCACAGCGGACCCTGGATTTCAGCCGCCCCGTCGCCGTCTTGCTGATCGCGGTACTGCATTTCATCCTCGACGCCGAGGACCCGCACCGGATCATCTCGGAGATGGTGGCCGACCTTGCACCTGGCAGCTACCTGGTCATCGCGCATGCAGCCAGCGACATCGGGGCCGCTACGGCCGCGGCGATGGCCCGTAGCTATAACGCCACCTCATCGCTGACGATCACGCCCCGGGACCGGGCGACGGTGGCCCGGTTCTTCGATGGCATGGAGATGACCGGTCGTGGCCTGATGCCGCTCGACCAGTGGTGGGGACTTAGGCCGGCCACCACGGGCGACTCCGGCCTGAGCTGCTACTGCGGTATCGCCACAAAGCCGTAGCCAAGCCGGCTTCGCGCTCGGCCGCGATCAGGTTCTGACCGCTCCGTCCCACTGCCATTCTGTCTGCTGCGGCATGTCGCCTAGGGGGGCGCGGCCGCAGCAGTACAGCAGCACGTCGACGGGGTCGCCGCTGGGAGCGTGCGGAAACAGCCGGGCGATCACCGGCGCGGCAAGCGCGGCCGGCGGTCGCCACGGATCCGCGGGATTCAGCGCGCGCACCACGTCGAGGGTGTGGATCAACGTCTCCACGACGCCCATCGCGGCGAACCCCGCTGGGTCCGAGGCACCATAATTGTGATGAGCTCGCAGGTTTGGGTCAGCGGACCGCGTAATGCGGTGCAGCAGTTCGGCGTGCATGCTCAGCGCCGTCAGCAGTCGCGGCGGCGATGCTGAGTCGTCGAGGGCAAGCTCGGTGCACAGGTATCCGTCCGGCGAGCCATAGACGACCTGCATCGTGTAGAAGTAGAGACAATCAACCATGTGCAGCGCGGTCTGCCGGCAGCTCCACTGCAAGCCGGCAGCAGGCACTTGTTGCCAGTCCAGATCGGCGTAGCTCGTCAGGGCGGCAACGGACGCGCTGGCAGCGGCTGGGAGGTCAGCTATCTCCGTCATGTAGTCATTTAATCTGACCGCTTGCTGTCCGGCATCCAGTTTATGACGCGAACCTGCCGCGCTAGCGCTCCGCGATGATCCCTGCGACGACTTCACGCGGCAGCCCGTGCGTCTGGTGCAGGAACCGGTAGTCGTCCTCGGTCAGCTGTCCTTGCGGATAGAGCCGGGACAGCAGTGACCGGCCGCGCGACAGCAGCGCGCCGAACTTGCGTTCTTCCGCGAGCAGAACGTCGTGCACCAGCCCGGGCGGCACTGGCTGGCCGAACCGGATCAGGGTGTCAGACACCAGCACGACCGGCAGCTCCGCCAGGGTCCTGGATGCGTCGTGGTGCCACAGCTCGGTCAGAGCGCGGCGCAGCAGCCGCCTGAGCACATAGCCGCGGCCGGTATTAGATGGCCGGACGCCGTCGCCGATCACGACGATCGCCGAGCGAAGATGGTCGCAGACAATGCGGAGCGCGGGGGTCTCCGGCTGCCACCGGTCATCCAGCGCGGACAGCCACGGGAGAAATGCATCGGTCTCAAACACCGAGCGCATGCCGTGCGTCACCATCGTCAGCCGCTCGAGTCCCATGCCCGTATCGACGCTGCGCTGTGGCAGCGGTACCAGGTTGCCGTCGTCCAGCCGGCGGTAGCGCATGGTGACGTGATTCCACAACTCAAGCCAGCGGTCGTCGGTGCCCGGCGTGCCCGAGGGCGGGCCGTCGCCGGTCCAGGCGAAGATCTCCGAATCGGGCCCGCACGGGCCGGTCGGGCCGTTAGACCACCAGTTCTCCTCGACCAGCAGCTCCACCGGCAGGCCGAGCTCAGCCCAGGTCTGCAGCGACTCGGTGTCCGGCCCGATCTGCTCATCTCCGCCGAACACCGTGGCGTGCAGCCGCTCGGTCCGTAGCCCGAACCCGTCGCGGAGCAATTCCAAACCCCAGCGCAGGCTTTGCTGACCGCCGTAGTCTCCCAGCGACCACGAGCCGAGCATCTGGAACACCGTGAGGTGGGTCTCGTCGCCTACCTCGTCCAGATCGGTGGTTCGCAGGCAGCGTTGCACCCCGGCCAGCCGCCGCCCGAGCGGGTGCGGCTCACCCGTCAGATAGCGCGTCAGCGGATGCATCCCCGCGGAAGTGAACATCACCGGATCGCCATCCGGCGGGATCAGCGTGCTGCCTTCGATCAGCCGATGACCGCGGTCGCGAAAAAAGTCGGTGAAGATCCGGACCGTTACATTCGTGTCCATCGCAGTGCCTCGCAGAATTCGGGGCACCGGTAACGGGACCGCGGGCGCAGCCTAGGCATGAGAGGAGAACGCCGGCGAGCCGTTCCCGGCCGCCAGCGGATAAGTAAGGTCAGGTCGCGGCAACCGGCGAGCCGATAGCTCGCGCGGCCGCGTTGCTGAACAGATGACCGACCTCCATGAACGCTAGGCTATCCGCATGGCGGCCTCGCATCCCACTGGTTTATTCGCGAAGGCGGCAGATCGGCGACTGGTAGAGGGCGGAGCGAGATAGGTCCCCGGATTGGCTGGCTGGCGGTGGCCATCGCGGGTCTGGCCACGGTTCTGGTCAGCGCTGCCTGCACGACGCCGGCCGCGAGCCCGACAGGCGTGATCACGGTCGACCTATCAGGGAGAACTCTCGGTGCCCTGCCCGGGCGCTACCTTGGCCTGTCCATCGAGAGCAGTTCGACGGACAGCGCCGGTAATTTCGAAGGTTCCGGCAACCTGCCCAGGCTGCTGGATAATCTCGGGCCCGGCGTGCTCAGACTCGGCGGCGACTCGGTCGATAAGTCTTACGCCGGGCCGAGCCCGGCTGCCCTGGCCGCGCTGGCGAGTCTGGCGCGGGTCACGCGGTGGAACGTGATCTACAGCGTCAACCTCGGCCGGTTCAATGCCGGGCAAGCTGGCCGGGACGCCAGAGCGGCTGAGCGGGCGCTCGGTGATCATCTCGCCGCCATTGCCTGCGGCAACGAACCCGACGAGTTCGCCCGCAACGGGCTCCGCCCGGCCAGTTTTACTGAAACCGGCTACCTCAGGCAGGCGTCGACCTGCATCAGCGCTATCCGCCGAGCCGTCCCGGCCGCCCGGATCGCGGGGCCTGACACCTCGCACGTGAACTGGCTGGCCCGGTACGCATCGGCCGAGAAAGGCAGGATCAGCCTGCTGACCCAGCATTACTATCCGCTGAGCAACTGCGACGGCCCGGACGGAACCGCGTTCACGCTGCTGTCCCGCACGACGGCTGAAACCGAAGCCAGTACTATCCGCACGGCCGCCGCCGCCGCGCGCACCGCCGGGGTTCCCCTGCGCATGAGCGAGACCAACTCAGCCTCCTGCGGCGGTATCCAGGCAGTCAGCAACTCGTTCGCTTCGGCGCTGTGGGCCGTCGACTACCTGCTGATCGGCGCTGAGCATGGTGCCAGCGGAATGAACTTCCACGGATCGGAGACCTTGCACTGCAACGCCTACTCGCCGCTGTGCCGTACCGGCGGCGGTCAGTACGCGGTACGACCCCTCTACTATGGGCTGCTGTTCATCCACCTGCTCGGCACCGGCCGCCTGCTGCCCGTCACCGTGAACTCAGCCACGAGCCTGGCCGCGCATGCGATCAGGACGCCCGCCGGGAGGCTACGGGTGCTCATCGAGAATCTCGCCGGCCGAGCCGAGAACATCTCCCTGCACGCCAGTACCGTCTCCGGCCCGGCGACGGTACTGCGCCTGACCGGCCCGTCGCCCACGGCCACCGGCGGGATACGCATCCAGGGAGCAACAGTCCAGCCAGACGGCGCGTTCACACCGGGTGCCTCAGCTCACCTCGCCTGCCACTCCGGCACTTGCGAAATACACCTGAGTTCATACAGCGCCGCGATAGTGACGCTGCCTTAGTTTGGGGTTGCGGGGCGTGCGCGGCTTATTTACCGCGCGGTTTGCCGACGCCCGCGACCTTGTGCCCTTCTTCCAGGTAGACCAATGCCCGGCTCGAGGTGGCAGCCCGGACCCGCCGTCGTATCGGGCGGCGTAGCAACTGCAGAGCCTCGAGCAAGGCCGCCAGCCGGTGCTCGCAGATCTCCTCGGCCTGCAAAGTGATCTCGGCCAGGCAGCTGTCCTCGAAGGAGCCGCAGTCGAACAGGAACCGGATGCCGCCGGGGCTGCCCGGCCGGGGACGCCGAAAGTCCATGCACGCGAGCCGGCCGCGGCGCAACTCGATCCCGCACTCCTCACGGACCTCACGCTGACACGCCTGCCAGGGCGTCTCTCCGTCTGCCTCCATGACGCCGCCGGGAATCGTCCAGCCAGACTTATACGTCGGCTTCAGGATGAGCAGCCGGCCGGATCGGTCGAAGATGAGGGCGCCGGCGGACACCGGAATCGTCGGCAGCGCCAGCTGCTCGGACAACGGATTCATCGGTCGTGGCCTGGGATCTGTTCAGCTAGCGCCGCCCGCGAGGCAGGCGCCGGGAAGGGGTCGGCAAAGTACTGGGTCTCGTGCGTGACCAGATCGCTGGTGAGTTCCATGACGCTCACCGAGTAGGTGGGCACGCCGTCATAGGTGATTACGCACTCGCTCACCCACAGGCCGCCGCCGCCCCGGATCCGCAGGACAGTGAAGTGGCGTTCAGCCGGGTGCCCGCCGCGCTGGGCCTGGATCTTTGACCGACCCCGGAACCGCTCCCCGGACTGCGGGTAGTCCAGGATCGCATCTTCGGCGTAGATCGCGTGCTCGGTGTCGATGTCCCCGCTCTCGGAGGCCCTCCAGTGCTGTTCCAGGCTGGCCCTGGTCTTGGCGTCCCGATCCATTGCGCTGCCCTCCTTACGTGCCGTGCTCAGCCCGCAGCCAGTCCGGCACAGGCCTGCCAGTCTGCCCGCGTTGGTGACTCGAAGGTTACTCTGGGTGTCGACCTGGTGATTGTGGTGCGTACTAGGTGAGCGATGTCTCGCTAGAATTAACGCTTATGCGGATGGCCCGCGAATCATCCCGGCCAACGCATCTGCTTTGACTGGTGGGAGAAGGCGGAATTGGCGGACGGGTCCCAGATCTCCTTCGCCCAGATGCTCCGGGGGTTGCGTATCAGGGCCGGAATGACGCAGGAGGAACTCGCGGCAGCCGGGCAGTTGAGCGCGCGGTCGATCAGTGACCTGGAGCGGGGAGTTAATCTGACCGCGCGGCGGGAGACCACTCGTCTTCTGGCCGATGCCTTGAAACTTGAGGGATCGGAGCGGGCCGAGTTTGAGCAGGCAGCCCGGGGACGAGCCGTTCCTGCCGCCCGGGTAGTGCAGACCGCCGCGCCGGTCGCTAGCCCGGCCGCGGCAACGCGGACCCTGCCGCCTGACGTCGTGTCGTTCACCGGCCGGGAGCCCCAGCTCGAGTGGCTGCTGGCAGCGGCGTCTGGTTCGGAGGGTTCAGGCGGAGCCGTGGGGATCTATACCATCGGCGGGATGGCGGGGATCGGTAAGACCGCCTTCGCCGTGCACGCTGCCCACCGGCTGGCACCGTCCTTTCCTGACGGACAGATTTTCCTGCCCCTGCATGGGCACACGCCAGGGCACCGGCCGGTTGATCCGGCTGACGCTATCGCCAGCTTGCTCCAGACCGCCGGGGCCGCGGGCGAGCAAGTCCCCCCGGGCCTGGAGGCACGGGTCCGACTGTGGCGTAATCATCTGGCCGGTAAGCGTCTGCTGATCGTGCTCGACGACGCGATCGGACATGAGCAGGTCCGGCCGCTCCTGCCTGGCACGTCCGGGAGCCTGGTCCTGATAACCAGCCGCCGACACCTCACCGCCCTGGAAGACGCTCAGGCCATGAGCCTGGAAACCTTGCCGCCGGACGAGGCCGCGGAACTGCTGATCCGCCTCGCTGCCCGCCCCGGCCTCAGGCGAGACGACGATCCGGCCGTCATCGAGATCGCCCGACTGTGTGGCTATCTGCCGCTGGCAGTCGTCATGCTGGCCAGGCAACTGCACCACCACCCGGCCTGGTCCGTAGCCAAGCTGGCCGCGGACCTGGCCGCGGAACGGGACCGGCTCGAAATGATGCAAGCCGAGAACCTGTCCGTCGCGGCCGCCTTCGATCTGTCCTATCTGGACTTGACCAGCGACCAACAGCAGCTATTCCGTCACCTGGGCCTATATCCCGGCAGCGATATCGACGCCTACGCCGCGGCCGCTCTAACTGGTATCGACCCCGCACCGGCACGCCGTCTCTTGGAAGCGCTGTACGACCAGCACCTGCTATCGGAGCCCGTCCACGGCCGGTACAGCTTGCATGACCTCATCCGCGAGCACGCGCGCGACGCCGCTAAGTTCGACCCACCAGCCGAATCCGCTGCCGCATTAGACCAGATGCTGAACTATTACCAGCACACCGTCGCCGCCGCCGATCGCCTGATACCGCGAGGCCCGGCCAGGGTTCCCCGGATCACCGTTGCCCGGCCTGCCTACTCCCCGGAGTTCCGAACCCGCGAGGACGCGGTTAGCTGGATGGAGGCCGAGCGGCTGAACCTGCACGCCATCATCGATCACTCCGCCATATATCGGCGACCTGGGCCTGCGATCGCGCTGGCTGCCGCGATGCACGGTTTCCTGCGCGGACAAGGCTACTGGGAACAGGCGGTTACTCTGCACCGCATCGCAGGCAGCGCTGCTCGCCAGGTCGCTGACCGGCGGATGGAAGCGGCGGCTCTGACCAACATGGGGCATATCCAGGTCCTGCTCGCCGACTACCCAGCCGCCGCCGCCAGCCTTGCTGACGCCCTGACCCTGTGCCGTGACGTTGGCGACCAGCACGGCGAATCCCGCGTTCTCACTGAGCTAAGCTTCCTGCAGCGCCTCACCAGGGACTATCCGGCAGCGATCCAGTCAGCGGCGCGCGCCTTGGCGATGTGCCGCGATGTCCATGACAGACCCGGCGAAGCCGGGGCGCTGACCGAACTCGGCGTCATGCAGCACCTGACCGGAAACGACCCGGCGGCCACCGCCAGCCTGACTACTGCCCAGCAGTTGTGCCGCGACATCGGCAACGAGTTCATCGAGGCCAACGCCCACGACCACATGGGCGGACTGTACTGGGCGACAGGGAACTATCAGGCGGCCACCGCCAGCCATACCAGGGCATTGGAGCTATCGCGCAGGGTCGGCAACCGGCACGGGGAGGCCCTGGCTCTCGACAATCTAGGTGGCATCCACCAACAGACCGGTAACTACACCAGCGCCGAGAGGCTGCTCAATCAGGCGGTACAGCTGTACCGCAGCACCGGCAGCCGACGCGGGGAAGCCCGCGCCCTGAGCCGCCTGGCCGCCGTCCGGCAGGCGACGGCCGAATACGAGCAGGCGATCGGATACCTCTCTGAGGCAGTCAAGCTGAGCCGCGACATCGGTGACATCAGGAATGAGGCAGCGCATTTCAACACCATGGGAGAAATGGCGCTGCAATCATCTTCACCACGGCAGGCGATGTCGTATCACGAGCAAGCCAGAATCGCTGCGGCCGGTGTTTCCGCAGAAAGCCAGGAAGCGCGCGCATTGGAAGGTATCGGCTGCTGTCACCTCCGCAACGGGAAACCTGACCAGGCAGCGGACTTTTTTCGCCAAGCGCTGGAGATCTGCCGTCGTATAGGGTCACCGAATGCCACGCAACTAGAAACGAGAATCCGCGACCTCAAACCATGATCCGGCGCTTACCCGCTTGGCGGCAAAGCATTTCGGGGTCGATCAGCTGATCTACCTTATCTTTCCGGCCCGCTGGAGCGCACCAGTTGGGGAACCACCTTAAATAGGTATTTTTGCCCGTCCGGTAGTGCCTGACGGAGGCTCAGCCGCCTTGACCCGTGGTAAGTCGGCGCTTAGGACGACTTATCATCAGTTTGCGCGCCGCAAACCTGGTCGAAACGGTCATGTTAGCAACCAAAACCGATGATAAGTCGTAGAGCTGCGGGGAATCCGCGCAGGCACCGGGCTCCTAACCTAGTCAGGCGTACCGGGAGCGGGTCATCTTCGTCCAAGATCATCCAGGTAGATCCGCTCCAGGACCGCCCGTACTGTGCCCGGTCGGCCCTGGAGCGCGTCGTTGCGTCGTGTCGATCGTGGTTGTTGGGTTACCTGGGAGTGGCGCTGAAGGTCGCGCCTTGTGTGACGTTCAGCTGGCCGGCTGCTTGCTGGGTCCGGTTGCGGGGGAGAACGCCATAGTTGGTCCGAGGATGACGGCGATCGGGTCGCCGAACCCGCTGAGCGTGCTGGTGACGGTGGCGGCGGCGGTGCTGATCACCGACACGGTGCCGTCGCCCAGGTTAGTGACATAGGCGGTGCTGCCGTCGGGCGAGATCGCGATGCCTTCCGGCTCGTCCCCGACCTTGATGTTGGCGGTGAGGGTGTCGGTGGCGGTGCTGACGGCTGAGACCGTGTTGTTGAGGTTGGCGGTGAAGACCTCGGAACCATTGGGGGTCAGCGCGATCGTGTACGGAACGGCGCCGGTGGCGCCAAGCGTGATGGTGGCGGTGACCTCACCGGTGGCGGTGTTGACCACGAGGAGGTTGTTGGCATTCCCGTTGGCGACGTAGAGCAGGGTGCCGTCGGGGCTGACGGCCATGCCGTAAGGCGCGATGCCGGTGCCGAGGTCGTAGGTGGCTGTGACGGTGTTGGTGGCGGTGCTGATCACCGAAACCGTGGTCCCAGCGGAGTTGGCTACGTACACTTCGGTGCCGGCCGGGTTGATCGCCAGGTATCCCGATCCGTCGAGCCCGCCGATGGTAGCGGTCACAGCGTCGGTGGCGGTGCTGAGTACCGATACGGTGTTCGCGTGGCCGCTGGCCACGTAGACAAACTGGCCGTTCGGGGTGACCGTTACCCCGACCGGGCAGAGCCCGACCGTGGTCGTAGCTACCACGGCGTCGGTTGCCGTGTTGATCGCGGTCACGGTGTTGTCGGTGCTGCTGGTGACGTACAGTCGGCTGCCGTCCGGGCTCAGCGCCGCGCCCACTGGGGACGCGCCGACCGGGATCGCCTGGGTGACCTGGTCAGTGGATGAGCTCATTGCCGATACGAAATTGCTCGCTTCGTTGATCACATAAGCGGTCTGCGCGGGGGCGTGCACGGTCGCGGCCGAGGCAGCCATGTCGGCGGACGCGCCGACGGACAGCATTGTCGTGGTCGCCGCGGCAAGCGCCATTGCGGCTCTGCCGCGGCGGGCGTGGTTTCGTGTTCTTGCATCCGACATTAATTGTCCTCCTTGATAATCGTGTCACGATATGTTACCTTTCTTCTCGATTCCGGCCGTTCAAATCACCTTTCTCTTAGCAGGTTTGCAGAGGGTATCGGGAATGATAATCCGCAGGCCTCTACGCGGCGTCAGCATGCTGGCCAAGCTGGCCTTTGTCGCGCGAATAAGCTGACGGCCTGTGGATCTGATATAACGTTTCCTTCGCCCTATACATCTTGCGCGAGGTCGCGCAAGCCAACATCGTAGGCACTGCTGGTTCGTGCTTTCCACTTCGGAGTTGCCCTACTAAGCTCCGGGATTCGCTTTTTTGGGCTAATGGGTACGGCAACACGCGAACGACGTGACCATTCGGCCAACTAGGGCCCGTCTCGTAATAAGTCGCAGGTTACCAACCGGGGCCTGCTCTGATGTGGTGCGCGGTCGCCGAGAGCCCGGCACTCGCCTCCACCGCCACCCCCCAGCGGCTAGGGGCCCACGACGTCGCCATAACGACAGCCAGGGTCCCACGCTGCTCCGGGCAGTCCGGGCCTGGCAGCAGCCAGGGGACCACGCTGCTCCGCCACCCGGCAGGCCAGGCCAGCATCGCCGGCCCCGCGTTGTCGT
The DNA here is from genome assembly GCA_963769145.1 of uncultured Actinomycetota bacterium. GTDB lineage: Bacteria > Actinomycetota > Actinomycetes > Streptosporangiales > Streptosporangiaceae > Chersky-822. The sequence continues at coordinate 1,393,286 of CAVYKS010000003.1, read as the reverse complement.
CGGGATCGGACGGAAAGCAGCATCGCTGGGCCGGCGTTGCGCGCTGATTGGCAAGGCCGCTGCCAACTGCGCGTTATACGCTGCTTCCTGTAGCTTGGTCAGTGCCCTCCAGCGCCGCGGCCCGCTGTTCGATCGGCGCCAGGGAAGCTGGGGCGGCCCTGCGACCCCACCGCTTATTAGGCGCCGGAAGCCGACCAGTCCAGCGTGACGGCGGCCGTCCAAGACTGCTGCGGTGAGCCAAGCTGCTTGCCGGTGAACGGCTCGAAATACTCGCCGAGCTGCCCGTCGGCGGCGATCTGGCTGAGTGAGTCGCCGCAGATCTCCTCCGCGCGGGCGGAGTAGCCGAGCAGGTTCAGCGACTGCCACAGCAGCCAGTTGATGACCGGCCAGACCGGGCCGCGCCAGTAGTTGTCCGGCTCGAACGCGGGCTCGGCTGGGGACGTGCTCGGCAGCAGCCGCCAGCGCAGCCCCGGGTGGCCGCAGAAGTCTTCAGAGTCGAGAAGCCGCAGCTGGGCAGCGCGCTGGCTGGTGTCAGCAGTCCGGGCGAACAGCGGCGCGAAACCCGCGAATGTTCGCATCCGGATGTCCTCCCGGGTGCGGACATCGTAGTCGACACACAGGCCCGCCTGGCTGTCAAAACGGCTGGCCAACCCAGCGCGGCCGCGGTCGAGCCAGCGGGTCAGCTGCTCGCGGTCGTCGCCGCTGGCCCCGGCCACGTCGGCTAGGTCGAGCAGTGCCGCGTTCGCCGCGACGAGGATTGCGCTGAAGAACACGTCTTTGATTAGGAACGGGTACTCGCGGTAGATCTGCGCATCGTCGTAACGGTATTTCCGCAACTGTTCGACCAGCCACAGGAACCGGTCGTAGTCCCAGTTGGTGGGACGCTGCGACGGGTCTGGAACCTCACTGGTGTCCAGGCGAGTGTACGGGCCGGGCTTGGCTACCGTGATGCGCATAAGCGCTCGGTCCCAGCGCGGGGAGTTGTCCGTGCCCTCCCATGGGTGATAGGTGGTGACCAGTCCAGATGCCTCGGGGTCGCGGTGGGTGGCAAGATAGCGATGCCAGTTGATCATCCGCGGGTACAGCGCCTGAATGCGCGCGCGGATCTCCGGTTGCCGTGCCTGCGGTGTCAGCTGCCAGATCCGCTGCAGCGCTAGGGCATGCACCGGTGGCTGGCAGATCCCGGTCGTCTTCATAGGAGGAGCAGGGGCCGCCGGCGAGACGGAGGTGTCCCACCACTCCGGTCCCGGAAAGTAAGGATGGTCTGGGCCTGCCCGGAACACGAGGTGCGGCACCATGCCCGTCGCCCACTGCGCCGTGAATAGCTGCTCGAGTTCGGTCATGGCCCGCCGGACGTCCAAGTGCGCCCATCCGATTGCGATGAAGGCGCTGTCCCAGCTCCACTGGTGCGGGTACAGAATGGGTGACGCCTTGGTCCAGCTGCCTGCGTCGTTGCCGTGGAGCACTGCGGCTGCCTGGTCGCGCAGCACTGCGCGAGTATCGGCGGTCACGCTCATAGCAGTCTTCTCCTGAGGGGAAATATCGGACGCAACCGGCATTTACCGGTTGGTCAAGCAAGCGAGGCTCTGCCTTGCCCGTCCCCGTCGATGCCACGCTACCCGGCGATGGGGGAGGGCCAGCACCACCTCGGCCGGGACTGGCTGCGCCGGATCGTCATCACCCCCGACAAGTCCTCCTGGACCGAACGGCGCGAGGTACTGGAACCTATCCCGGCTGGTGGCGTTACTTGTTGAGCCGCGCCACCCAGTCAATGCTCAGAAAACTTTCGAACAGGATGCGCGGAACGCTGACCATGTCGTTTTTGCCGCTTGGCTTAAAAAGGCCGAATTTTCTCGAGGCAGTCGGGCCCGGCAGGTTAATCACCCAGTCAACCAGACCGGTATCGACTATGCCCGCGTGGCCGTGCTGAGCGTTATCGGCTGCCACAATATCACCGTCGAGAAGCGCAGATGGCGCGGCTGGCTTCTTCCAGACTGTCCAGTTAGGCTTGGATTTCATTTCGCTGAAGAAGGTGGGAATCCAGCGGCTTGAAGATACGTTTGCCTTAGCAGCCTTGTAGCTTTCTATGGGAACGTCGATACAGACCTTGTACTGGACCTTTATAGGCGACTGATCGCTGGCCGGGCATACATCGGTCTGGTCGGACGGCGACTTGCAGACCTTGGCGTCGAAGGTCTTCCCGTAGTGCGCGCCATCGGAGATGCCCTGCTCCGCCTTATCATCGACGGAGCCGTTCAGGTTGTTGTCGCGAAGGTCGTTGCCCCAGCTGTCGAACCAAATCGCGGGATCGTCCTGACCGGCCATCTTCTTCGCCGCCTCAAGCGCCTTCGTTGCGCCATCCGACGGTGAGGTCGCCGTCGGCACGCGTTCGGTAGCCTGATCAGCCGACCCCTTCTTCTTATCCGGTTTCGGGTCCCGCATCAAAGCGGGCCGCACCGCCGCGTGCGCTTTCCCGGATGCGTCACCCTGCTGTTGCATCACGTGGCCAAGTTCGTGGGCGATGAGCTTCTTGCCGTTTCCGGTGGACGGCGAGTATTCGCTGGCGCCGAATACAACGTGCGATCCGACGGTATAGGCGCGCGCACCAACCGCGTCAGCAGACTCCGCCGCCCGGCTGTCCGTGTGGACCCGCACCTGGCTGAGGTCGTGACCAAAGCGAGGTTCGAAAAAGGCGCGTGCGCCGGTATCAAGCGGCTTGCCTGGTGATCGGAGAACCTCGTGGACGATGCCAGGCGCGCGCTGAGCTGATGCTCTGGCGGGCGCGCCGAACCCGGCCGATGCCGCCGATGTGGCGACACCAGGCTCGCGCATCACCTGGCCGGCGGTCCTGCTCGCCTCTTGCTCGAACGGACTGTGAGCGTCTCCCACGGCGAGATCCGCTGGAACAGCTGAGGGCCTCAGCATGGGACGCCAGCCCTGACGCGCGTCGCGCGGACCCGGTGTGACCGACCTCTCCCGGGCGGGCGCCGATGCCGGATAGGCATTCGCTGCCTCACCGCCACGGGAGTTCAGGAGTACGCGTGTGTCCATGAGCGTCTAGTGTCACAATCTGTCGTGGCAATAAGGCTAGCCCTGGTCACGTCGTTAAGTACAGCTACCGCAGCCCCGGCCCCGGGCCCGTGCCATCAGCGAGACGCCCGGCAAGGATTTAACCGGCAGGTAACGCTCGGCGACGATAACTCCAGTGAGCACGCGATTGACTAGCGGCCTAACGGTGTCCAGGTCGCTACCCTGCGCCGATCGCCGCCGCATAGCCACTAGCGGGCGCAACAGGATGTTCCAGCTGCGCAGGGCACAGCGATCAGCACGGTGCCGCCTGGCTTGAGCACTCGGCCGACCTCAGCAAGGACAAGGTAGTCCTCTTCAATGTGCTCGAGAACGTCGAAAGCGACCACCAGGTCACACGACCCTGACCTGACCGGCAGTTCCCTGGCGTCGGCCCGCACGACGTCCAGTCCCCGCCTCTGCGCGGCCCGCACCGCCGTGACCGAGTAGTCAGCCGCGACCGCCTGCCAGCCGCGCGCCAGCGTCACTTTGGTGTTGCCGCCGCCCGCTGCCCCGATGTCTAGCGCCAGGCCCGGCCGGGCCAACTGCCGGAGCTCACGGTCAAGCACGGCCCGCCGCTCCTTATACCACCAGTGAGTCTCCTCGAGAACGGTCAGCTTCTGAATCTCGGCTGCATCCACAACTCCTTTGTACCGTCATTTGTTTAGCTAGCCTGCTTTTGCAGCAGAAAGAATGTGCTCGGCCCGAAGTAGCACCCGGCCAGCGACTGTTGCGCGGCCCGCTCTACGGCGAGCATGGCCCGCGTCGGCAGCACGGCCTTGACCAGCGGATGCCGCAGGTTCGAGACCGACAGCACCTGCCGCACCTGGAGACCGACAGCATCGAGTGCGCTGGTGATGGTGCGCGGATGATGGTTCACGTACGGGGCCGTGCCGCGGCGCTTGGACTCTTCTGAGCGGATGTCGACGGCGCAGGACGCGATCCGCTGGCCGCGCACCATATGCCTGATTCGGTTGGCGGCGTGAATGGAGTTAGCCATCTCGATCAGCGCGTGTGCTCCCGGCCGCAGGATGCGCGACAGCTCAGCGAACTCGGGCCGCGGATCCGGCAAGTGGTGCAGGACCCGGATCAGCGTCACGAGGTCCACGCTTTGGTCGCTGAAATTCAGGTTGGCCGCGTCCATAAGCTGGCGCTCGATGGACGGATGATCTCCGAGAATGCGCTTGGAGAGGTCGAGTTGCTGGCTGCTCGGGTCGGCAAGGGTGACCCGGTCGGCGTAGTCAGCGAGGATTACGCTGAGCCGGCCGTAGCCGCCGCCTACATCGACCGCATGCCCGAACCTGCGGCCGCGCAGCAGCCGCCGGATTGCCATGACCTCGGCGTGGTGCTCGTAGTCACGGTCATCCCAGAACCGCGCGTAGTTGAAAGCCGGATCGTTGTAGATATCGGTCCGGCGGATCATGCTCGTATTCGTTGACATTGTTTCCCCCCACCGGGGGCATATCCGAGAATGGTGGCCGCCAAGCGGGCGCACGCTTTTTTTGGGAGAAATTTGCCATCTGCTGGCCGATATTCCTCGGCCCCGGTGCCGTTTGCGGCAATGGACCGCTAGCGTCGTTCAGCCAGGTTAGCCGGGTCGTGTCGAACTCGCCATTGCCAACCGCTCGCACCGGTAACCCAGGCCAAGGATGCCCCCTGGCCGAGGTCGGACAGGGGCATCCTCAGGCTCGCGCCCGTGATGAGTTCTAGGGCACGACTACGAGGGGTACTGGCGAGTGGCGGGCCAGGCTGACGGCTACGGAGCCGACGACACGGTGCGTGACGAGAGAGGAGCTGCCGACCACGATGACGACGGTTGCGTGGGGCTGCGCGGCCCCGAGGTCTTTGGCCGCCGCGATCAACTCCTCTGCGATCAGCCCCTGGCGCCGCTCGAAGTCCCAGCTCCGCTCGCCCAGTTGCTCGGCTGCCATCGTCCGGAGTTCCTGTTCGATGTCATCGAAGTCTGTTTCCAGTTCGGCAACGGCGCTGGCCGACAGCGCGGCCATGCTTGGCAGGTGAGCTACGTACACCACATCAATCCGCCCCGTCCGGCCCTGGAGCAGGTTAACTGCGGCCTCGAGCGCGCGGCTGGCCGGAGGTGAGCCGTCGTAGCCGACGACAAGACGCAGATCCGTCGTATGCGGCGTAGTAGTGGTCATCGACGCAGGATAGCCCGGCGGTGCGGGTTGGGGCGGACGGGGTCACGTATCGGTCGGGCAGCCCAGCCGGCGCAGCGCGGATGAGCATCGGGAATTTCGGTTAGGTCGGGTTGTAGCGGCGCGGTGACCAGCCAGATTTCGCGTACCATCACCTGGATCGCTCCAGCGCTTGGTATGGCCAACAACGCCGCCACAAAAGCACCGAATATCCCGCCGATCCAGCTGCCGATCGACGCGCCGACCAGGATCGACACCAGTACGAGCAGCGGGTTGACCTTGACAGTCCGGCTCATCACAAGCGGATTAAGCACGTGGTTCTCGACCTGTGTGTACGCCAGGAAGACAGCAAGGGTGATGAGGCCGGCCGTGAGCGAGTGGGCGGCCGCGAACAAAATCACCGGGATTCCCGCCAATGCACCGCCGATCATCGGGAGGAAGTCAACGAGTGCTACCCAGAGTGCCCACAGAAATGGAAACGGAACGCCAAGCGACAACAGGGCTATAAATACCACTACCCCGGCAATGATTGAGGTGACGACATTCCCGAGCATGTAACCGGTGACCGAGCGGTTGACTTCCCGCGCGATCCGCGAGTATCGCTCCGCTCTGGCGAGGGACATCGAGCTTAGAACCCCGGCCTTCAGTTTGGCATTAGTTGTTATCCAATGCTGAATATGATATTTGCGCACTAGATGACCGACAGGGCCCCTGCCGCGTTCCGCATCGTGTACATACCCGGGCAGTCCGTGGGCCAGGTGCGTCAATCCGTTGGCCAACGGGTAGCCAAAAGCAACTGACGACCGTGACCAGGATGGTCCGCAGCGGGATGCCCTCAGACTCCGCGGCGGCCCAGAGCCGGGCACGGCGCGAATCAGCGGCGGGCGGACGATCATCCGCAACGCAATCATTACAGTCCGCCCGTTGGCGGCCAACATCATCCGCACCAAGCATGCGTGGCTTGCAGCCCCAGGTCTGGTCGCGCGAAATCACCGTGATCGGGTGATGCCTTCTCACCTGCCTGGTGACGACGCTGGTAGTGGCTCGCCCGGCAGGGATTTCAGCGGTGGATTGACGTTGGGTGAGCCCGTCCGGAAGCGTTGCCAAAGCAACCCAGCCGAAGGGAGATCCTGCGTGAGCACCGAGCAGCGAGAGAACGCCAAGACCGCGCCCGCGGTGGCCCCGGAGCCACCGCGGCCTGCCCCGGTCCCAGCCCTGGCGGCAGCTGGACAGTGTGGCGGGTCGCCGGAAGCGGGGGGCTGCCCGCAGCGTGGGACCCTTGCTGCTGCTATAGCGACAGCCTGGGGCCCACGCTGTTCGTTCCCGGAGGCCCGCTGGTTCGATGGGCCACGCTCCGCCGATCCAGACACCCGCCACCGCGCGGGTGCGCTCACCCGGGCGGTACAAGATAGCTGCCGCGTGCCCAACATTGTCGTAGCCGCAGTCAGATCCTCACCCCAGACGAATGCCCGGGTCTTTGAGCGCTGCTACCTGGGTTGCGGGCTGGCCGGGTTGAGGGTCGGCCAGTTCGGCCAGCAGGTCGAGGGCGTGGAATAGCTGCTCGATCCCGTCGGCGCCAAGTTCCTCGCGCAGCCTGGACTCGACCGCGCGGCCGGCGTCGGCCAGTGCTGCGAGGAACTGGCTGGCGCGGGGCGTCAGCGTCAGTGTCTTTTCCCGGCCGTCGGTCGGCGACGGGGTCACGTTGAGGTAGCCACGCTCCCTGAGCCCAGCCACTAGCTTGCCTGCTCCCTGGCGGGTGATGCCGAGGCGGCGGCCGACATCGGAGATCGTGGTCTCGCCCGGAGCCGTGCACATCGCGAGCACCCGGCCTTCGGGGAATCGGCGGTCCGCGAACCCGGCGGCCGCCAGTTCAGCGCCGATCAGCCCCCAGTAGGCAGTCAGGGCTCGGCGCAGTACCCTGCCCAGGGCCCCCTGGCCGGACTGGGGCCACTCGGGCGCATCGCCCGGGGTCAAGGTCGGGGCTCCGGATCCACCGGGAAATAGGAAACCACGGTTGACATTCTAGCGCTAACGGTTACGGTGAGGTGCGTGCGGGCTCAATGGATCAGAGCTGGCGGGTGCCTGCGCGAGTGGAACGTTCGGACGACGGTAGCGTTCAGGAGACAACATGGACGGCGGCGCAATTTTTCGGCCTGAAGATCAGTCGACTGTCCAGGGGGTCAAGGTCGTTCGCTACTGCCTGGCAATAGCGAGCGCCGCGGCCGCGGTGATCCACTTCGCGGTGACAGGCGAGCACTTCGCCGAATACTGGCTGTTCGGGCTCTTCATGCTCGGCGTCGCCTGGCTGCAGGTGCTGTGGGCGGCCGCGGCCGTGGCCCGGCCCGCCCGGTGGGTGCTGTGGTGCGGGGCAATCCTCAATGCCGGCGTGATCGTGATCTACATCGTCACCCGGACAGTGGGCGATGTCCTCGGACCGACCCCGCATGCCGTAGAGCCGCTCGGATTCGGGGACGGCTTGTGCACCGCGCTCGAAGCAGCGGTGGTGGCCGGCTGCTGCTGGTTGCTGGTCAGCAGGAATGACTGGCAGGTACGACGCGAGCAACTAGTCGCCGTGCCCGCCGTCTCTGCCGTTGCGGCCGTAGTTCTGCTCAGCGTTGCCCTGGTGGCGGGCGGTCCCGAAATGGTCATGAGCGCACAGGCCGACGCCGGGCCCGTCGCCGCCAGCTCGCATGCCATGCGCATGGGTACGTCGCCGCGCATGGGGGTGGCGCCGGCGAAGGCGGTCGCGGTCAGGCTGGCCACCGCCTCGCCTGCCGGTGACATCACGATGCCTGACCCGGGCATGCAGATGGCACCAGGGATGCGGATGGCAAGCTCGGCCATGTGTGACACGACGCCGACCGCCGGCCAGCAGTCGGCCGCGGTCAGGCTGGTCAATGCGAGCTGGCGGGACGCGCGTAAGTTCCGCAGCCTGCCGGCCGCCCGGGCTGCCGGGTATGTGCCGATCACGCCGTCCGGCCTACCCGTCGTGCATTACCTGAACTACGGGTACTACCTGGCGACGCTGCGTGGCGGCCCGGTGCTGAACACCGCGAAGCCACAGTCGCTGGTGTACGCGAACACCACGAAGGGGGCAGTGCTGGTCGCCGCGATGTACATCGCGCCGCCGGACCGGGTGACCGCGCAGCCCGGCGGATGCCTAACCCAGTGGCATGTGCATACCAACCTGTGCCAGACCGCGTTCGGCAGCGTTGTCGGCATCGAGACGGCGGCTCACCCCGCTTGCCCGGCCGGTTCGTCGAACCGGGTGACTCCGCCGATGATGCATGTCTGGTTCGTGCCCATTCCCGGCGGGCCCACGGCGATCGACGCATCGGATACGCAGATAGTCCGCGGTGCGGAACGAGCCGGAGGAGCCGGGAACGGCCCGGCTTGACCAGGGGCAAGTATCGCGCGGGGCGCCTGGCTGGCTCGGCGGTAAACCGGATCGGCGCGGTTGGCGTCTAATCGCTGAGAGCGGTTGCGTGATCACCGGGCGCGGCGGGTTTCTCGCGCGATGGGACGTGGTGCCAGATGGGTGCGATTATTCGGATGGCGGGCCGTGGAGTGCTGGCAGCAGCCGTGCTGGCGGGCCTGGCGGGGCAGGGTCTGGCCGGGGGGGCCGGCCCGGCCAGGGCGTTGTCCGTGATCGGCCGCACCGTGCCCCGTGTCAGCTCGGTCAGCCCCCGGACCGGGCCGGCCGGGACGAAGGTGACGATCACCGGGTCGGGCTTCACCGGGGTCAGGACGGTCCGGTTCGGCCGGGTGGCGTCGGTGTTCAAGGTGCGCTCCCGGTCGACGATCACCGCCGTGGTGCCGGCCATGCCGTCGTCAGCCGGGCCGGTCATGGTCACCACCCGGACCGGGACGGCCAGGAGCCGGGCCCGGTTCACGGTGACCGCGGCGGTGCGGCTGGCCCCGGCTTCCGGGCCGCCTGGGTCGGCGGTGAGCGTGTCGGGTACCGGGTTCGGGGCCCGGGAACACGCGGACATCTTCGTCGGCACCATCGATGAGGCGGCGGTCAGCACCGCGGCCGGCAGCTTCGGCCCGATCCTGGCCACCATCCCGGCCGCGGCCGTTCCCGGGAGGTACTGGATCTCGGCTAAGGGCCGCCATTCCGGGCTGCTCGCCCAGGCCGCCTTTACCGTGAACACCAACTGGGCGCAGTTCCGGTATTCCGTCACGCGCACCGGATCGAACCCGCACGAGAACGTGCTCGCTACCACGAACGTCGCCCGCATCAAGAAGGACTGGAAGTTCGCCGGCGGATGGCTCGTCCAGTCCTCCCCGGCGGTCGTGAACGGGGTGGTCTATGTCGGCTCGGGCGACAACAAGGTGTACGCGGTGAACGCCGCCACCGGCGCCAGGCTGTGGAGTTTCCGCACCGGGAACGCCGTCTACTCCTCCCCGGCGGTGGCCGGCGGGGTGGTCTACGCCGGCTCGAACGACGGCAACCTGTACGCCCTTCGGGCCGCCACCGGCGCCAAACTGTGGCGTTTCCACGCCGGCGGCAGCCTCTATTCCTCGCCGGCGGTGGCTGGCGGGGTGGTCTACATCGGATCGGCTGACCACAACGTGTACGCCCTCAACGCCGCCACGGGCGCCAAACTATGGACCTTCACCACTGGAGGGGTCATCCAGTCCTCCGCAGCGGTGGTCGGCGGGGTGGTCTACATCGGCTCGGAAGAGGGCAACGTGTACGCCCTCAATGCCGCCACCGGTGCCAAGCTGTGGAGCTTCACCACCGGGTCCACCGTCGAGTCGATTCCGGCCGTGGCCGGCGGCGTTGTCTACGTCGGCTCCTACGACGACAACGTGTACGCCCTCAACGCCGCCACCGGCGCCGAACTGTGGGCCTTCACCACCTCCGGAAGCGTCAAGTCCTCCCCAGCGGTGGCCGGCGGGGTAGTCTACGTCGGCTCGGAGGACGACAAGGTGTACGCCCTTAACGCCTCCACTGGCGCCGAACTATGGGCCTTCGGCACCGGCAACCTGGTTGAGTCTTCCCCGGCGGTGGCCAACGGGGTCGTCTACGTATGCTCGGACGACGGCAAGCTGTACGCCCTCAACGCCGCCACCGGCGCCACGCTGTGGAGCTACCGCATCGCGGACGGCCTCGACGCCTCCCTCACGTCCTCCCCAGCGATAGCCAACGGCAGGGTCTACGTCGGCTCCACCGACACCAACCTGTACGCGTTCGGCCTGACCGGCACGCCCGCGACCCCAGCCCGACCGAGTTCGCCCTGATCAGCCGTGCGCCGGGCGGGTGTTGAGCGGGTAAGCCGGTTGCGCCGGTCCTACCCGGTGAGACAGACTTTGACCCGTTCGCAGCCGGTCTTTCGGAGGTCTGAAGGTGCGCCGTTATCCGCAGTCCCGCATGGGCAGCGATGCCGACGATTACCACGGCGAGCGGGTCCTTGACCCGTACCGGTGGCTGGAGACCACGACCGATCCGGAGACGGCGCGTTGGATCACAGCGCAGAACGAGGTCACCGAGACCTTCCTAGCGGCTGTTGCGGCCCGTGAGCCGATCCGGGCACAGGTCAGCCGGATGTGGGATTACCCCAAGCTTGGCGTGCCGTTCGAGCGGGGCGGCCGGTGGTTCCAGTTTCGCAATCCTGGCCTGGACGCGCAGCCCGTGCTTTGCCTGCTGGACTCACCTGGCGGGTCGGCCCACCCGCTGCTGAATCCCAATGCGCTGTGGCCGGATGGTACGACGGCGGTGAGTTCTGCTGATGTCAGCGATGATGGGTCGCTGCTGGCCTATGCCACTAGCGACGGCGGCTCGGACTGGCTGACCTGGCACATCCGCGATGTGCAGACCGGTACCGATCTGGCGGACGTGCTCCGGTGGTCGAAGTTCTGCCGGGCCGCCTGGCGCGCTGACGGGTCGGGCTTCTATTACGCGGCCATGCAGCCCACCGCTCCTGGTGCCGAATACCTTGAGTCCAACGCCGCAGGCTCAATCTTCCTGCACCGGGTGGGGACGCCGCAGACCGAGGATGAGCTTGTCTTCAGCCCGCCAGCAGGGCCGGACTGGATCCCGTACGCGCAGGTCAGCGACGACGGGAGGTTCCTGATCGTCGCTCTCGGCAAGGGCTCGGTTTTCGAGAACCAACTGCACGTCCTGGACCTGCTCGACCCGCAGTCCGGCTGGATGCCGCTGGTCGGCGACTTCGAGTCGGTCAATCAAGTGGTGACCAGCGAAGATACGACCTTCTACCTGGTCACCGACTACCGGGCCGAACGCAAGCGGCTAGTTGCCGTCGACCTGAGCCTGCCGGCCGGGAGAACTGGCGCGAGATCATCTCCGAGGGCCCCGACACCCTGGAGCATGTCCGATTCTTCGGTGGTTACTTCGTCTGCCACTACCTCAAGGACGCCCGCCCTGCCCTGCGGGTGCATGCCCGCGACGGCAGTCACGTTCGCGATGTCCCGCTGCCCGGTATTGCCTCGCTCGGACTGGATCTGCAGATGGAATGGGCGCTGAGCGGGCGCGCCCGTTCCGATCTCATGCTGTTCAGCACTACCGCGTTTACTGACCCCGGCTCGATCTGGTCGCATCAGCTGTCAACCGGCCGGACCGAACTCATCGAGCACGCAGCGGCCGCCATCGATCCGGGCTGCTACCGCACGGAGCAGGTCTTCGTCGAGTCGGCCGATGGCACCCGGGTCCCGATGTACCTGACCAGGCACAAGGACCTGAAGCAGGATGGGCAGGCGCCTGCGCTGCTGTATGCCTACGGCGGCTTCGACGTCTCGATCACGCCCAGGTTCTCCCCCGAGATGGCGGTCTGGCTGGAGCGCGGTGGCGTGCTCGCAGTGGCGAATCTGCGCGGCGGCGGTGAGTACGGCCGGGCCTGGCACGAGGATGGCTGGCGCGACCGCAAGCAGAACGTGTTCGACGACTTCTGCGCCTGCGCGAGGTGGCTGGCGGCATCGGGCTGGTCCAGCCGCGACCGGATCGCGATCATGGGCGGCTCGAACGGCGGGCTGCTAGTCGGCACTTGCCTGACCCAGCGTCCGGAACTGTTCGGCGCCGTCGTCGGCCACGTCGGGGTTTACGACATGCTGAGGTTCCACAAGTTCACGATCGGCTGGGCCTGGACCTTCGAGGTCGGCAGCCCGGATGACCCGGCGCAGTACCAGTGGCTGCGCGGCTACTCGCCGCTGCACAACGTGCGCCCGGGCACGCGCTACCCGGCGACGCTGCTGCTCACCGGCGACCACGACGACCGAGTCGTGCCCGGGCACTCGTTCAAGTTCGCCGCCGCACTGCAGGCCGCGCAGGCCGCACCCGAGCCGGTCCTGATCCGAGTCGATGCAGCGGCAGGCCACGGGGCGGGAAAGCCGACCGCTAAGCACATCGCCGCCGACACCGACATGCTGGCATTCCTGGCAGCGGTGCTGCCGGCCACTATCTCCTGACGAGCCGTTGGATCGGATCGGGGCCGCGCTAGCCATAGCTCCGATAGCGGCCCGGGCGGAAGGCGAGGGGTACGGGTTGTGCTGGCCGAGGCTGGTCTTCGGGGTGGGCGAGGTCCCGGTCGAACACTCGGCTGACCGAGTTGCCGGCCAGGTCTTCCAGGGCGGGATCGACGATGAGCTGGTGCGACCCGGATGCCCAGGCCTGGTGAGGTACTAGCTGCCATGACAATTCCTCGCCGCCGATCTGGGGCGCGCCGTCGATTAGCTGACCGTGTGGTCCGGTCACGCGCAGGCACCGGGTGAGCAGGCCGTGATCTAGCGGTCGCCCGAAGTCGGCCCGCACCGGCTCGAAGGTCCCGGCTCGCGGGACCGTCAGCACCCAGTTCCGGGGGTCGACGTGGCGGCGCTCGTCACCGCCGACCTCGTACCGCCGCTGCGTCCCGGCCCGCAGCGGGAGTCCCCGCGCATCACGGAACCCGCCGTCGACCACGAGCCGGAATGGCTCGCCCGATCGGAGCGGGTAGCCGGCAGTGCGGTGGTCGGCCAGGCCGCGCTTGATCCGGGCGGGGTCCAGCAGCACGGTGAGCCGGCGGCGGGTCGAGTCCCACAGCTCATAGTCGCTGGCCAGCAAGGCACCGGCGATAGTGCAGCCATTGTCGTCGGCGAGCCGCACATGTCCGGCGGCGTAGCCCTCGCTCATTGGCGCCGAGAACCAGACGTAGAGCCGGAGCAGGTTACGGGGCACCCTGGCCGACGTCGGGCGGATGCCTGCCACCTCGGTCGTGGCCATGCGATCGGGCCGGGCGCGGACCAGGGTCGCCGCGACGGCGCCCTCGACCGTGACGGTGTAGGTGGTGCCGTCCAGGAACGCGAAACGGGGGATGAAGCACGCCCCGGCCCCGTCGCGTACCAGGCGCCCCGCCATGGGTGGCAGTCCGCCAATGGCCGTTCCTGGCCGCACCTGCAGGCGCGCACCGGCAGGCAGGCCTGTCAGCCTGATGCAGTCAGCACCGCCGCTGCGCGACCAGGACACCTCGGTCATGGCCGCGTTTTACAGGGAGTCGGTCTTCACCGAACGCAGGTGCTGGCGGCCCGCGTCGTCGGATTGCAGGACCAGGACGTGGCTATCACCCAGGTTGGCCAGGCGTCGTATGCCCAGCAGATCCTTGGTCTCCCTAGGCACGCCGACCGGCTGCTTCGGCTCGGTTAGCGGTGACTGGCCGTCGATGTCGCGGCAGGCGATCTTCACCAGTCCGTGAGCCGAATTGGCGACGAGCAGGTACTCCTGGTCATTCTCGACGAACGACACCATGTCAAGCGGCTGGTTCACCGCCCCGAGCTCGGCTACCGTGCGGCCGACGGCTTTTGCGCCGTCCTTGAGGTCGGTCAGCGGGAAGTGCACGACCGGCGTGCAGGTGTAGCTGGCCAGGATGCTCGTTCCGCCGTCATAGGGCACGAACGTGCGGATCGGCGCAGCGGTCTCCCACTTGCCGTGCGAGACATGGAAGATCTCCAGGCTGCTGCCGATCACCTCATCGCTGAACGGGAACGGGATCCGCCGCAGCCTGGAGGAGAACTCCTCGTTCGACAGCCCGGCGACCAGCAGTTCCCCGTTCACGTAGGCCATGTCGGTGACGGTCGATGTGCGGGCCGGCTGGCGCAGGATGCGGATAGTCCGCTCGCCGATCTGGAGTTCCTCGCCCTCGTCGCCCAGCGGAAGCGTGATGTCCATCCGCTCGTCGTCCTCGGCGGGGGCGTCGCCGATCGCCGTCGCTGCGATGGGCACCTCATCGAGCGGGACGTCGGTGATCGAGCCGTCGAGGCGGCCGACCCGGACCAGCACGGCCTGGGCGGCATCGCCCCGGCCGCGTTGGACCGACAGATATACGTTGTGCGACAGAGGGTGGACCGCCATGTCCCTGATCACGACATCGCTGGGCTCGCAGCCCAGGAACGAGCCGACCAGCGCATCGACGTTCTCCAGGTCGAATGGCTCGGTGCCGGCCGCGGGGCCAGGGTCCGCGACGTCGACGGCGAACACCTTCGACGTGGCATTATCGGCCAGGAACAAGATGCCTCTCGGCCCGAACGTGATTGGCCCGGCCGACCGCAGATCCGCCCTGCCAGCCCGCAAACCAAACTCATCCATCGGAACTTCTCACGTCAGGCGAACATCACGGCAACAACTTAGCTGCTAATCCAATGACCAAGTTAGGCTCGCTGGGTGGCTGATCTGACTCAGGATGAGGCAGTTGACCGGGCTCGGGTTATCGACGTCGAGTCGTATGACGTTTTTCTCGACCTTACGGCCGAGCCGGTGCTTTCCAGGACCGAGGTCCGGTTCCGGTGGCTGCGGCCGGACGCTAGCACGTTCGCTGAGCTGCGCACGCAGGGCGTGCGCGGCGTGACGCTCGATGGGGTGAGCCTGCCGCCGCCGGAAGACGGCCGGCTGCGGCTGAGCCGGGGCGACGGCGATCAGGCGGTCCTGGTGGTGGAGGCCGAGGCCGGGTACTCGCAGGAGGGGCGAGGGCTGAGCCGGTTCACTGATCCGGCGGACGGCGCGAGTTATGTGTTGGCGTACTGCTACCCGGACTGCGGACCGGAGCTGTTCTGCTGCTTTGACCAGCCGGATCTGACCGCGACGTTCCGGTTCGCGGTGCGCGTCCCCGACGGCTGGGAGTGCGTGGCGAACGGCCAGGTCGCCCGGCGCGAGGGCGATGTGCTCACGTTCACGCCGGTCAGCGGTATGCGGCCGTACGATCTGACGTTCTGCGCCGGGCCGTTTTCGGTGGCGGCGCGTACCCAGGCGGGTCCGACGGAGGTGACCGTCCGGCACCGGCACTCGCTGCTTGGCCAGGCGGCAGTGGCTTCCCTGCCCCAGTTCGCCGGCTACACTCGCGATGCGATCGCCTGGTACGCCGATAGCCTTGGCGTGCCGTGCCCTTACCCCGCTTACGACATTGTGTTCATGCCGGACCTGGCCGCTATGGCGCTGTCGGTCCCGGGCCTGATGGTGGTGAACGAGAAGCTGCTCGGGTGGTCGGCCGAAGCCGGTGACCAGCGCAGCGCGATGATCTGTGCGCATGAGGTGGCGCATCTGTGGTTCGGCTGCCTGGTGGGGCCGCGGTGGTGGGACGACGTGTGGCTGGACGAAGCGATCGCCACCTACTTGTCGTACTCCGCGCTGGCCGCGATCGCCGGGGTCAGCGAATCGCTGTCGTGGGCCGGATTCGCTTACGCGACCAAGCCGGCGGCTTATGCGGCGGACGAGCTGCCGAGCCGGCAGCCGGTGTCGTCTCCGGTCAGCACGGCCAGCCAGGGCCGGGACAAGCCGTACGGCATCCTGTATGTGAAAGGCGCCAGCGTCATTCGCTCCCTCGCCGCGCTCATCGGGGACGACGCGCTGCGAGGAGGGCTGAGCGACTACCTGAGCAGGTTCGCGTTCAGCAGCGCGACGCTGGACGACCTGGTCCGATGCTGGTCCCGGACCAGCGGGCAGGACCTGGACGGCTGGGCGGAGCAGTGGCTGCGCGCCGAGGGCGCGTCCAGGATCTGGCTGGACGGAAACGGCGCTGTGGTCCAGGACGTACCGCGCCGGCAGCGAATCGGCATCGGCCTCTACGACACCGGCGGCGACGGCCAGCTGCACCGCCGCAGCCTGATACACGCGGAACTCGATGCGGAGCAGACCGTGGTGGCCGGGCTGACCCCCGCGGACGCGGTGGTGCTCAACGACCAGGACCTTTCCTACACGCGGGCCGGGTTCGACGCCCGGTCCCTGCGGGTGCTCACCGCGGCCGCCTGCCAGGTGGGCGATCCGCTCAGCGAGGCGGTGTGCTGGAACGGGTTCTGGCTGCTGGTCACCAGCGGCGAGCTGCCGGCCGCCCAGTTTGCGGACATGGTATGCCGGCGTCTGCAGGCAGGCGGCCTGCCCGAGGCGGGCGTCGAGATGCTGCTCAGCCGCGCCGTCGAGGCCGCCGACGCGTGGGCTCCGCCGCGCCAGCGAGCGGGCCTGCGGGAACAGATCGCCGACGCGACACGGACCGCGGCCGGAGACCCGCATAAGCTCGCGTTCGGCTTCGCCGCCAGCGCGCAGGCTGACGATCAGCTCACCGTGCTCGGCGCATGGCTGGCCGGAAAAGATAGGCCGGACGGGCTCGCCATCGACGCCGAGCTGCGGGCCCGGATCTTGTTTACGCTCGCGGCCCGCGGGCTGGCGCGCCGGGAGGACATCGACGCGCTGCCGCTGCTCGACCCCGTCACCGGCGAGGTGAACCGCGCGACCTGCCTGGCCATGCAGCCGGACCTGGCGGCGAAGGAAGCCGCCTGGGCGGTGGCCATCTCCTCCGGCGAGCCAGCCAGGACCGCGCAGGCCTGCGCGGCCGGTATCTGGGTTCCAGGGCAGGAGGAACTGATGACCGGCTACCGCGACCGGTACTTCACCGAGGTCCTCACCGCGCTCGTGACCAGAAATCTGAGGCCGAAGTCACAGCTGAGCCGCCAGCTGTTCCCGGTAACGCTAATTTCCGAACCAACCATCGAAGCGGCGAATGCCGCGGAGCAGCCGGATCGCGTCCTTCGGCTCGCCGTGGCCGAACAGGCCACGATCATGCGCAGGCGTCTCGCCGCTCGCCGACAGCATTAGTCGCGGAGCGGTCTCGGTAGCCGCCCAACCACGTGGTGGTCGGCGCGATGTAGTTGGTAAGCACCAGGACTCCTGATGTAGTGGTCGGCCTGCCAGTGGCCTTGGCGGGCTGATCTGCCCTTTTTCCGCATGTCGTCCTCCTCGCCTGCCCGATTTGTGAGATAATCATCGCAAGCTTTCTTCGGGTCCGGGATGGTGGATGATGGGTCGCATGCTCACCCAGCCGGTGCTGCCGCTGCTGCCGGACGGGGCGGAGGAGATCGCCGCCGGCGTCGGGCTGCTTGCCGGTGAGGATGGCGGCGGGCTGGTGATCGTGCACGGGCTGGCGACGCTGGCGTGGGACGGCGGGGACGAGGCGGGCCGGAGGCTGGCCGCGGTCCAGCTGGTACGGCTCCGCGCGGCCAGCCAGGCCCGGGTCGCGGCGGTGTTCGGGGTGGATCCGGCGACGGTGTGGCGGTGGGACCGGGCGCTGGCCGGCGGCGGGGTCGCCGGGCTGGTCCCGGCCCGGCCCGGGCCGAGGGGCGCGTCGAAGCTGACCCCTGAGCTGGCGGCCCGGATAGCCGGGCTGGACGCGGCCGGGCAGACGCTGCGGCAGATCGCGGCGGCGACCGGGGTGTCGACGTTCACCGTCCGCAACGCGCTCGGGCGGGTGGCCGCTCCCGCCGCGAGCGTGCCATCCGGCGAGCCGGTCCCTCCGGGCCGGCGTGAGCCGCTGCCGGTGCTGCCGGACCCGGTGCCCCGCGAGGCCGAGCGGGCGCTGGCCCGGCAGGGGCTGCTCGGCGAGGGCGCCGGCCCGGTGTTCACGGCCGGTGCCCGGTTTCCGCTGGCCGGGCTGCTGCTGGCGCTGCCCGCTCTGGAGGGCACCGGGCTGCTCGATTGCGCGCGGGAGGTCTACGGGAAGCTGCGCAACGGCTACTACGGGCTGACCGCGACACTGCTGACCCTGGTGTTCCTGGCCCTGGCCGGGGAGCCCCGCGCCGAGGGCGCCACCCGCGTCCCGCCCGCAGCGCTTGGCCGGGTGCTCGGCCTGGACCGGGCACCGGAGGTCAAGACCATCCGCCGCAAGCTCGCCGAGCTCGCGGCGGCTGGCAAGGCCGCGGACCTGGTCATGTCGCTGGCCCGGCGGCACGCCGCCGCCCGGCCCGAGGCCCTGGGATTCCTCTATGCCGACGGGCACGCCCGCGCCTATTTCGGCACCCGGAAGGTGCAGAAGACCCATATCGCCCGGCTGAGGTTCCCCGCGCCGGCCACCGAGGAGACCTGGGTCACCGATCAGGACGGCGATCCGGTGCTCATGGTGATCGCCGAGCCGTCGGACTCCCTGGCCGGGGAACTGCGACGGCTCCTGCCCAGCTTGCGCCAGATCGTCGGCCAGGGACGGCGGGTGACAGTCTGCTTCGACCGGGGCGGCTGGTCCCCGGCCCTGTTCGCCGACATCCTGGCCGCCGGGTTCGACCTGCTCACCTGGCGCAAGGGCCCGGCCTCCGACCTGCCCCCCGACGGGTTCGCCAACGTCACCAGCGAAGACGACCGGGGCCGGGAGCACCAGTACGACCTCGCGGACATCACGGTCTCGCTGGACATCACCGACGGGCCGCGCAAAGGGCAGAAGGTGAACCTGCGGCAGGTCACCCGCCGCGTCCCCGCCCGCGGCGGCGGCACCCGCCAGATCCACGCCCTCACCACCCGGGCCGACCTGGCGGCCGGGGAGGTGTGCTGGCGGCTGTCGTCACGGTGGCGGGAGGAGAATTACTTCCGCTACGCCCGCACCCGGTTCGCTCTCGACGCCCTCGACTCCCACGCCGCCACCCCCGACAACCCGGAACGGCTGATCCCCAACCCGGCGAAGAAGACCGCCGCCGCCCAGGTCCGCCGCGCAGCGGCCCTCGCCGATGCCGCCGAGGCCGGGCGCGACGCACGGCTGCTCGAACTCCGCAGCCCGCGGTCCTTGTGCCGCTCGATCGACTCAAAGACATGCTCTATCAGAGTCTCTGACAACAAGTGTGGCTCAAGCCCGAGGTCGATCAGCTTGGAATGACAAGCCTTGTAGAAGTGCTCTTCTTGCTCTACTCGCGGATTGTCGAGGTGCTGAATCTGCACGTCCAGGCCATACGTCTTGCCGGCCCGCTGGACAAGTTCGGCCAGCCCGTTAATAGAGTACTGCTCGGTGAACTGATTCAGCACCCTGAGCATACCTGGCTCGGCGGGATTGAGGCTTGCCAGTTCCACGCAACGCAACGTATCGACGATGTTCAGATAACCTCGAGTCTGACCGCCTCTGCCGTAAACCGTCAGTGGATGGCCGATAATTGCCTGTACGCAGAACCGATTCAGGGCTGTTCCCCACACATCGTCGTAATCGAAACGCGTAGCCAATCGCGGGTCGAGTCGGGTCTCTCCGGTCTCGATGCCGTAGACGACACCCTGGTTCAGATCGGTCGCTCGTATACCCCAGATCCGGCACGCGAACTCGATGTTGTTGCTGTCGTGAACTTTGGACAGGTGGTAGAAGGAGCCGGGTCGCTTCGGGAACAGCACGCGCTCTTTGCGGCCCTTGTGCTCGATGTCCAGCCAGCCTTCCTCGATTTCAATGTTCGGCGTACCGTACTCTCCCATCGTGCCCAGTTTAACTAGATGTGCTCCATCAGTGAACCTTCGCATCGCCCATAGCACGTTCAGAGTGCTGACGACATTGTTGTACTGCGTCAGGACTGATCTACGCTGATCCATCATCGAGTATGGCGCTGATGGGATTTCACCGTAATGAATGATCGTCTCCGGACAGAAATCCTCGAACACTGCCTCCACCACGGGCCAGTCGGTGAGGTCGCCCTCGGTGATAGTTATGGTCCTGCCGGTTACCTTCCGCCAGGTCGCTGCACGCCTCACCAGATCTTGCGCGATCGGAACCAGTGAGTCGCTCCCGGCTTCAGCATGCACCTTTCGGCGCTGGTAACTGTCCACGATATGGACGGCATGCCCTCGCATCGACAAGTACATAGCGGTCGGCCAGCCGAGGTATCCGTCACCACCCAGAACTAGAATTCTCATTTCGTTGCCTCTCTGCGGACGAATGCGAGTTCGGCTCGGTTGTTATCGATACGCCATCGGGCCTGGGCGTTGCTGTCGAACCAGACCACGCCGAACAAGTGATCCTTACGTTCCCCGGCGAACAGGCTAAACACGTTGGACTTCCATTCTGGCCCGGGTGCTACCGCCGTCTCGGCAATAAAAATGGGCTTCCTCGTAAAAGTCCGGACCTCCTTGATGCGCTCACCAAAGACGACCGAAAATGGCCTTGCCTGCCTCAGGTAGCCATCGAGTCCGACCCAGTTCACGTACTGCGCACCTGGCCACCACTGACGTGAGGAGCAGCAGTTATCGATATCCCACGACCAGCTGACATTATTAACGTTCTCGCGCTTGAAGACGTTGTGAATATGCCGCCAGGCGGCAACGTAGGCAGCTGGAGTGCTTTTTGGGGCTCCCCAGGGATCCCACCAGCCATTCATTTCTGGCGCAAAGCTCAGTGCTATCCGGTGATGGAGATCGCTGACTTCGTGAGCATATGACTTGATCCAGGCGTCGTATTTGCCGGTCGTAATGTCTTTCAGTTTCACTGTTTGTGGATTGAATACGACCAGTGGCAGATCTCCCAATTTAATAATCTGACACATTCGAGTGCCATCGAGCGGCACGCCGAAACTTGTATAATCTATTACTAGCGATGGCCTCAATCCGGCAGAGGTGAACCGCTTTATCTTCAACTGCCAATCGGTGCCCGGCGCGACGCCTAGGTAGCGGCTTACCTTGCGCTCTTCCCCGCAGGTGGACGCCTGCGCGGCTGTCTGCGGGCCCACATACACGGCGGGTTTGTGATATGGCAGCCAGAAGAGCGCCGATCCAACGGCCAGCATAGTCACGATAGGTACGGCCATAGCGGCGCGCTGACTTGCACTACTCACGTCACTGTGCTTTCTGCTAGCAGGGTGGATCCGGTTTCTGGCTGCGGAGGCGTGAGCGCCTCGGCGCCGTCGGTGCGTGTGGTCCAGCCTTGCCGAAGACAGGTGGCAATTCCGTACAAGCGAAGTGGTCTGAGCACCAGCAGGTTCCACAGTGCGCCTGGCGGATATGACAGCCAGGTCCCGATCCTGTACGCCCAGTTCTCATCGCTGCGGCGAACCGCCATGATCCGCAGCCCAGTCAGGTACGCCCAGCCGATCATGGCCGTAAGCGCGCCTTCCACGAAATGATCTGAGCCGGGCAAGGTCGCCAGAATCAGGCCCAGGAGTGCGAATGAAACCAGGAACGAGTATGTCCCCAGCACTGTGGACAGCCAGCCCCAGGAGAGCACCGGCAGGTAGCGCACTCGCCAGCAGTTACGGATCGTCGCGCCCCGCATCCAGCGAATCCACTGCCTAAAGTGGTGGGACAGCGTTTCCGGATTCATCGTGTAGGCGAACGCGGTCGGCTGCTGGACCGCCCGGCCCGCACCTCGCGCGAAAAGCGTCAGCGTCGCGTCATCGCCCAGGCGTACGGGCCTGCCGAAGAACGTCTCGTTCAAGTAGGCCGGAATGATTTCCCTTACTACCGCAGCCCGGTACAACGCGAACGCGCCCCGGTTCACTAGTACGTCACCGAAGCCGGACTGGGCTCCGGCGGCGACTATCTGAAAGTAAAGATCGCGTGCGGAAACTGTGCGAGTGAGCCAGCTGACCTGAGAATTTAGCGCTAGTGCGATGCCGGCCACAGATGTGACGCTGTGCCGAGCAAACGGCTTAAGTCCCTCCTCAAGAGCTCGATGCTCAAGACAGGTGTCACTGTCAATGGTCGCGAAGACGTCCGCAGCGTCATCGGACGCGAAGGTTGCTGCCTGCGCATATTTCTTGCCGGCGTTTGGCTGACGTGTCCATGTGATCTCCGTGCGGCCGTGCCAGCCCTCCCAGTGCATTCGCAGCGCTGTGTAGTCGATGGTCGACCCGTCGTCTACGACGTCAATGCGCTGGGGCGGGCGAGATTGATTCACCAGCGCCCACAGGCACCGGTCTAGAAAGGCCGGCGCCTCGTTATAGAGCGGAATGTTGACCACCACCCGCAGCCTGTCGAGCACTCGTTGCTGCGTATCGGTGACAGTCCAGGGCCGGTCGCGCCAGGATAGGATCCACTGCGCGGCCATGTACGCGAGCATGAGGGTCCAGAGAATCAGGAGGACGCGGTAGGACCGATAGCCCAGCGTGAGGTAGTGGATATGCCGGGCCAATGCGAGCCCGGCGAGGAACATCGCTCCGGCAACCTGCCACGATATGTGCTGTCGCCGGAGCGTGGCGGAAGGAATGTCATAGCTATCGGCTAGGGCTGCCGGAGTCCCTTTCCCCTTCGCCAGGCGAACCGGAAGAGAAGTGTAAAGAGCGCGGTGATCGTGGCAGCCACTCCGCTGATCACTGTCAAGTCCGTCAGCAGCGTATTCATGGTCTTTGTTCCCTGCCTGCACTATGCGTTCTGAACGCATGCCCACCGCCCATGCCCTCGCGAATAGGGGCGCACCCTCGAAACTCGGGTTCCCTATACAGACGCGGCATGGCGAGATCCGGTTTACTGCCTATCAAAAGTAATTTAGGCGGCCTCGACGCACCGTACGGGCTAGCTGTTGGTGATCTGACCTGGGCGTATGCTGACTGCCAGCTGTCCCTCGCGCCAGACAATCGCGCCGTTCACGATGACCAGGTCTACGCCAGCCGCCGTCATCTTCGGCGCGCCGTAAGTGGCCCGGTCAGCCAGGTCGTCCGGCCCGATCACGCAGATGTCGGCTGCATGGTCAGCTAGCAGCTTGCCGCGCGAAGTCAGGCCGTAAGCATCGGCAGCATGGGCAGCGAGATGGCGAGCGAGGTGCTGATATCCGCTCTCACGCCCACCCACCAGATACTGCTCGGCCAGCCGGGCAAAGGCGCCATATCCGCGCGGATGCGGGTGCTGCCCCTGGTAAATGCCGTCCGATCCCGCGCAGTGCCGATCATGAGCGGCAAGCCAGGCAAGATGCTCGTCCGCAAGTACGGGCCGGTCCAAGTGCGCTCCGACGTCCAGTTCGGCGTCGGCGAGCAGATCAAGCGCCCACTCGCCCGCCGGTGTCGAACTGCCAGAAGCAGCCTCAGCTATCGATAGCCCAGCGAGTTCCGCGAAACCGTCCGGCAGGCTGCCCAGATACAGATTCCGCAGCGGTTCCTCGGCGAACTGCTCACTCGCCAGCAGCTCCGCCCGCTGATCGGGATCCTGCAGCGCCGCGATCGTCTGCTCGGGGCCGCCGAACTGCAACTGGGCCGGAAGCAGCAGCATCGCCAAGATCGTGCTCGACTTGCGGTACGGGTACATGTCGAACGTCACCGGCACTGCAGCGGAGTCTGCCGCCAGGAACGCAGACTCAATCTCCTCTGGTGCACCCCACAGATGACTGGCGTGGACTCGCACCCCGGCGACCCGCCCGACCCCGGCCAGCTCCTCGAGCCCGGCCCGCACCCACGGCCCGTACCCGCGCAAATGCGACACGTACGGCCGTCCAGCCTCCGCCAGCGGGACCGCCATGTACGCGAACTCGTCCACGTCGCCGAACCGGCTCGGCAGGTAATCCAGTCCGCTCGACAGCCCGACGGCGCCGTCGGTCAGCGCCTGTTCCACCTGAGCCCGCGCGGCCTTGCGCTGCTCCGCCTCTAGTGGCCCAGCCGCCATCCCGGCGATGTTGTGCCGGATCGTCCCCTGCGACGCGAGCACGGAAACGTTCTGCGCCAGCCGCCCGGCCACCGCGTCCCGGTAGTCACTGAGACTCATATCCCGGGCCGGTTCCAGCCGTCCGTTGACCGGCCCGAAGTACTGGTTTAGGTACCGGGCCGTCGGCGCGCTGGCCCCGATCCACGACTCCCCGTCCTGCCCGACCACCAGGGTCGTCACACCCTGGGCCAGCGCTCCCTCGACATATCCGTCTTCCAGCAACGGCCCCTCGGCATGCGCATGCGCGTCGATGAACCCAGGACAGGCCACGCTGCCCGCCGCCAGGTCGATAACCTCGCAGTTCTCCGGCGTCGCGCCCACGGCGCCGCCGTCCGGCCCGATCCACGCGATGACCGGTCCCTCGATCAGCACATCGGCCCGCACGATGGTGTCGGCGATTCCGTCGGCGACCATGCCGCCGCGCAGCAGCATCCGCCTGCTGGTGTTCATCTTCCGATGCTTCCATGCCGTTCTCCCTCAGGCTGCCCAGGATGGCACTTCCGTCATAAATAAGAACGGAACACGCCCGCCTGCCGCGCTGATCGCTGCCAGAGTGGGGACAAATGCTAGCGCTGGGTCTGAGCCGGCGCAGGTTCGCCGGGGCGAGAGAGGGGCCCTATGCCAGGTCAGGTCTGCGAGGTCGTGGTGGGCCTCGACAACGGCGGCACGGTGATCAACGCGACCGTGCTTGACCGCACCGGGCGGTTCCTGGTGGACCGGCTAGTGGAGACGCCTAGCCGGGTCGGCGACGGCCCGGCGGTGGCCATCGGGGCACTCAGCGACGCGCTGGCTGGCGTGCTCGCGCTGACCGGTGTCCCGCGGGAGGCGGTCCGGGCGGTGGGCCTGGACACTCCGGGTCCGGCCAGCGCTGACGGCGTCATCTCGACCCGGGGGGCGGTGAACTTCGCCAACCCCGCCTGGCGCGGTTTCGATGTCCGGGGCGCTCTGGAAGCCCGGCTCGGCCTGGCGGTGATCTACAACAACGACGCGAACGCCGCGTCCATGTATGCCCACCACGTTCACTTCGGGGACCAGGCCGCCCGGCGTTCCTCGGTTGCCCTGATCGTGGGAACCGGGCTTGGCGGCGGCGTAGTCGAGAGCGGGCGGGTGGTACGGGGGGCGGCCGGGATGGCCGGCGAGTTCGGGCACATGCAGATCCCGATGGACGGGCTGCTGGCGCCGGGGCAGCCGGTGCCGGTCTGCAACTGCGGGCTGGCCGCGGACGGGGAAAGCGTCGCGTCGCTGACAGGCATCGAGAAGAACCTGCTGCCGTACTGGCTGACCCGCTTCCCTGACCACCCGCTGCACGCGGCAGGCTCGGCCCGGCAGGCGGCGATCCAGATGCGCGGCCATGCTGCCGCCGGGGACGAGATGGCCCTGGAGATCTTCCGGCAGCAGGCAATCGCCCTTGGCCGGCTGTTCACCATCGCGGCGAACTTCACCGACCCTGACGCCTATTTCCTCGGCGGTGGCGTGGTCGAGACCACGCCGAGTTTCTGCGACTGGTTCCTGGCCACCGTCAGCGAGAACACCGACCTGCGCGCCGAACAGCGACCGCTGGTGACCTTCGCGCTGGTGCCGGACCTGGACATGGCCGGCGCCCGCGGTGCCGCCCTAGCCGGCGCCGATGCGCTCGGCTGGCCGCCTCCCGGCCGGGCGCGAGGGTGAACCGGTTCGGTCGCGAAGCCGTGTCTTCAGCCGAATAGGTTAGCCGAACCGGACGTATGCGTCCCGGCCAGGCTAAAGGCGCGAGTGAAGGGACACGAATGAACAGAGAGTTAAACAGACGTGGCTTGCGCGCGACACTGCCTTTTGTCGCGGCGGGTGCGACGATCCTGGCCGTGGCCGGAGGATCGGCGCTCGCGGCAACGCCTGCCTCGTCGCAGGTCTGCGTCTCGAAGGCCAGCGCACCGGTCCGGGCAGGACACATCGCCGGCGTCGTCGGCGCCGTGCCCGCCAGCGGAGCCTGCCGGGCGGCCAACAGCAGCATTAACCGGGCCGGCGACCCCGCCCAGGGAACGCCGCCATTGCTCTTCCACGGCGGTCCCGTCATGGGGACGAGCCAGACCGGCACCCTGGTTATCACTCCCATCTTCTGGAACCCGTCTGGCCACCCGATGGCAGCCGCTTACAAGAGCCTCATTAGCCAGTATGTGGGTGACGTCGCCACCGCGAGCGGCGGCAGCAGCAACGTGTTCGCGATCTTGCCCGAGTATTCCGGGTCCAACGGATCGATCCGCTACGCCGTCACGCTGGGCGCCCCGATCAGCGACACCCACAAGCTGCCCGCCAGCGGCTGCAAGGTCGCCCGCACTGACACCACGGGGATCTACGCTGACGGCACCGGCTACAACGCCTGCGTCGACGATGCCCAGGTCCAGGCCGAAACCAACAGAGTTGTCACCGCGCAAAAACTGCCTGTCAATCTCGCCCACATCTACGTGCTGTACCTGCCCAAGCATGTTGAGTCCTGCTTCAACGCAGGTAGCACGACGACTAGCACGAATGCCTGCACGATCAACCATCAGCCGAGCGCCGCCTTCTGCGCCTACCACAGCCAGGTTTCGAACGGCACCGTGTACGCGAACCTGCCCTTCCCGGCCTACGAGTCGGGGACTGGTTTCACCTGCGGCACCGACGGGAATTTCGCTGGCGTTATCGAGTCGCCGAACGGGAATCCCGACGGTGACACCGTGATCAGCCCGACAAGCCACGAAGTCTCCGAAGCGATCACCGACCCGGACACCATGACTGGCTGGTTTGACTCCAGTGGCTTCGAGATCGGCGACGAATGCAACTTTACTTATGGCACGACGCAGGGCGCGTCTGGCCAGTTCTTCAACCAGGTGATCAACGGGCACAATTACCTGACCCAGGAAGAGTTCAGTAACAGCAGTTTCGCCGCCAGCGGCGGTGGCTGTCTGCAGCACCCGTGAGCCCGCCACAGAACTAGTCGCGTTTCTCCCGAAGTGACAACAGCAACGGTGGCCCCGGACAGCGTCCCGGGCCACCGTTGTTTAGGCACCGAGGTTGGCACGGTGATCTACACTTGCGCCTGCGGTTAGGTTTCGCAGTCGCTGAGAGGGAGCGGATAGCCGCTGTCGGCCAGCATGGCCGAATCGAAGGCGGCCATCGCAGTGATGTCGGCATCGTCGGCGGGGTTCTCGGTGATGCCGGGGGACTGTTCGTCGGCGGCGTCGGGTTCGTATGAACAGAAGAAAAGCATGCCGTTTTTGTAGTGCGCTACGACGGAGCCCTGAGAGCTGTAGGTGGCGGCAGTGTTGTTCACCGCAATCAGGTCGAACGTCCCGCCGAAAAATATCCCTTTAACGCCGTCTACTACATCCGGTGCGTCGTTGTTGTAGTGCGCCTTTGAGTTATACAGGCACACGTCCCCGCCCGGGCAGCCGTGCTCGGCGGGCCTGGCCGCCTGGGCCTGGGCGGTACTCGCTGTGGCCGTCATGACCGTTGGTAAAAGAGCGAGCGCGCCGATTGCCGCAGCCATACGGTGATGGTTCATGCTACCCTCCGAAGATATATTGCTTATATCCCCAAGTCCGACATCTCCTGACACCGGACAGGTCGTACTTTCGAGCAGGACAGGATCGCCCTGCCCGCCCGTGCCAAAGAGGCCTATAGCGTCTTCCATTTCCGTTCCGGCTCGGCTGAGGCCCTAGCGAGAATGCGGCGGTATGCTTGCGAGAAACCAGCGATGGTGGTTAGGTCAAATGCGCCAGAGTTAAACTCTATGCGGCATTTCAGTTCGCCGGAGGGAAGTAGGTGCATTGTCCAGACAGCGCCGCCCGCAAGCTGAGAGCTGACGTGTTCCTTTGGCTCTCGCGTACGGACCAGATAGGCACCGTCGGCGATCTTGATTTCATCACCGGGCAAAGGCTGCCGGTAGTATCCGAGTAGGAGAATAGCGAGCCGCGGATCTTCGGCTGGCTTATTGAGCTCAGGGGCTTCCTGGCCGATCATGTCCAGGGGAATCTCCCGAGAGCTTGCCTCGATGCAGGTGTCACGGGCGGAATCTACGAGCTCGCGGAAACTGCCGCATTGGCTGGTATCTGTTCGCAGCGGCACGAAGTTGAGCGTTACTCCAACGGTATCTTGGAACTGATGTTCGTTGCGGCCAGCGGTAATGTTTCTGATAACCGGGTCGGTCGTGCCGCTGATCTGGTAGGCGAGCACGTTGACGGCCGCTAGCAAGACCATGAAGGTGGTGGCGTGCGCGCTCTTCGCGATTTCCGAGACGGCGGTCATTACGTCGGCGTCGATAATGAAATGGTGTGAGTTGTAGGGTGAGGAAAGTGGCTGCGGGATCGGACGGTCGGTCGGTAGCGCGAAGAATCGCGCACCTCGCAGCTTCTGACGCCAGTATGCGCGGGCCTCGCAGACCATCGGGCTAGCAGCTATGACCTGTTCCCGGGCGGTGAATTCTCGGTATTGCCGTACAGGCGGCAGTGTCGGCACCCGGCCGGCCGCCCTGGCGGTGTAGCATGCCGCCAGGTCGCGGATGATCAGCTGCATGGACCAGGCGTCGCCAGCAGTATGGTGGCTGACCACGGTAAGCACCGAGTCGCGGTCGTCGAACGTGCTCAAGTCAGCCCGCAGCAACGGGAGATCCTGCACGTTCACCGAACTCTGCTCGGCCTCGATAAGGAGTTGCTGCGCGTAGGCATCGCGCGACTGGCCCGCGACGTTTGGAAGGGCGCGGACGCGCAGTGGTACCGGCGAAGGACGATGAATTTGTTGATACGGAGGCTCGGCGTCGCGCACGACCACAGTGCGGAGGATCTCGTGGCGCGCGGCTACGTCATCCAGTGCCTCCTGCAGCGCCGAGGTATCCACCTCGCCGTTGACCCGCAACGATCTGGCGATGACGAATCGCGGGCCGAACGCGGCCGTCGCATCATGCGCCCACCACAGCCGCTGGTTACTCGATAGCGGAAACCAGCCGACGTCCGCTTGCTGAACCTTTGGTGATCCTGACATCAGACAACTCCTGCCTGGGCTGCCCGCCGCCCTTGTCAACTGTCCTTCTTGAATTCTGCACTAGCGGCATTCGAAACGCGATCAGCTCGGTGAACTGCGGACTGCACTGCATTAGGGTGCGCCGAAATCCGGACCGGCCGATCGGATGGATTGCGCGGCGCGCCGATAGGCCGCTGATCGACTGTTACGATTCTTAGTTCAGAAGTGTAACGATCGCCAGCAGAATCGGTGAGCCACAGGCTTTCAGCGGAAGGGAGCATTTCGCTGAACTGCACAAATATATCCGGACTTCCCGGTGGCCGCTCCTGCAGTCGGCGGAGTGATTTGGCCAGGATGTTCACCGAAATCACACTATCGAAATCGACGAAGAATGGCTTGACTTCGCCAGTCACCCTCACGAACACCTGCCGAGGCAGCCCGGCCGCGCTCCTCCAACGGCGACCTGCGGCGAACCTGGCAGGCTCATCGCGCAGTTGTGCGAATTCGATTTGCGCGGCATCGAAACTCCAGGCTTCACGGACTATTACTAGCCGGTCGATAGCGATTCGTGGCTGGTAAGCAACACGGGGCACGAGTTCGAAGGAATCCATGAAGACGTCCAGCAGCATTTCCGCGAGCACGTCGATAACCGGAAACGACGGCCCTCCCGGGATGCTGACGACCGGGCCGGCGGCACCGGGCGACACAGTCAGGTCGGCGGCATTCAGCAGCCGGGGTCGACCGGGCTCAGCGGTCTGGGCATACACTGCGGCCAGGAAGTCCATATCCCTGGTGAGTGCCGACGAAGTCCGGACCGTCAGCCGCCCGTGGTTCTCTTTGGGCAGCACGGGCAGCAGACGCGGGCCGGGCGAGTCGACAGCGAGGCAGTCCAGCAGGTCACCCGGCGAGGGATGTTGGGTGACGAAACAGTAGTGTCTGCTCGAAGCGATCCCAAGATGCGTCTCGCCGAGAATGAGATCGAAATCGCCCTGGTTGATGGCGTCCACTCCGCTGGCCGCGATCATCAGGTCGGGGCTGCAGTAACGTCCGCCCGTCCACCCGGAGTGAGGCGCGTCGAACGCTTCGCGCACCTCGTCACGCAACGCGGCACTATCGC
The DNA here is from genome assembly GCA_963769145.1 of uncultured Actinomycetota bacterium. Classification (GTDB taxonomy): domain Bacteria; phylum Actinomycetota; class Actinomycetes; order Streptosporangiales; family Streptosporangiaceae; genus Chersky-822. Next base: position 1,363,141 of record CAVYKS010000003.1, on the reverse strand, counting down.
GCCTGACCCGGCGCACGTCCGGAGGAATCCGGAGAATCGCGGCCCATCGCTGCTGGAACTCACGCTGGAGTTCGTTCACGATCGCCGGCGCGGAACGGGCGATCACGGGCATGCATTCGAAATAGAACGAGGCGAGGTCTGGCGAGGTGCCGCCCCCGGTCATCCGGATCGCGATGCTGGTGAAAAGCTTCTGGATCCTGGCGGCAAAGTGGTAGCTCAGCCACCGCGCGCTGTCGAGCAGAAGTTCCAGCGGTCGCAGTGCCGCCAGGAAATCGGCTCCAAGCGTCAGAGCCGCGTCTCGGCGCGCGTCGTGGTAGATGAGCGTCCGTCCTCCGTAGGTCTTGCCGCCACGCCGGCTGGGTTGTGCACCAGCGACCTTGATGAAGGTCTCGTCAAGGTCGTGGAGCGCGGACACGAACCCTGCGGCATCGCTGTGCGATGCCGCCCAGGCGGTGTCTCTCGCCGTCACGAGGAGATCGAGCCGGCGGAGGCCCTCCGCAGAGAGCACTGGATCATCCACGTGCTCTAAGAAGTGCCGCAGGTGCCGTTCAGGGTGCGGAGACAGGGGCAAGTCCAGCTTCCAGGTAACCAAGCGCATCTGGTGCAGCCGTGCTAGGACCGTGTAGACGTCCTCCTCCGTAGTGGCCCCCGGCGTGACACCGGTGCATTCGCGCGCGATGTCGCGGGCTGGCACCTGCCCTGTGCACAGGCTGAGCACGGCGGACTCCGCCGCGCTCAGCGCCACGGAGACTCCCGCTGGCCCCGTGGCGTGCCGTTCCGTGATCCGGACGAACGGCAGTTTGCGGGGTGGCAACCATTGAGTCATGCCAGGTTCGGCCGCTATAGCCGCGGCGAGCCGGTCGATGACCCATGTCTCGAAATATATTTCCGAGCTGGCTATCAGCTCCTTGCCAGTCTCTAGGCGGGTGACGGCAGCCTCGGGATCCAGCAACGACCAGCCGACGGGGCCGGTAAACCCTATCGTGTCGTTCTTGACGCAATACCGCTGCCAGTAATTCGCGATAAGTTCCTCATGCTGACGCTGCTTGCTGTTGCGCCGCACATTGTTACCGGCCTGGTTACGCAGCATCGGCGCGATGGCAGTGTCGAATATCCGGTGGTTTTGCCAGGCGAGCGCGAGCTGGACACGCGGCTTTGCGGCCAGATCCAGGATCCTGGAGCTGAGCTGTCCCGTTTCCTCCTCGAAAGCGGTTCGATACCGGCTCCACTGTCCGGCGTCATCACCTTCGCGCTCGGTGAGATCGTCCGCCGCAGCTGCCAGTTCCGTGGATGCCAGCAGATCGACGCCTCCTGCCGGAAATCCTGGTGCCCGGAGAACGACCTGTCGCCACAGGGACCATTGTGTTCCTGGCAATGCGACGTGCGTCGCTGACGAGGGGATTTCCTTAGGCGTCATGAACTCGCGCCCGCTGTCTTCATTATGGCCCTGGCCAGCCCGGTCGCGGTCGGGAAGGCGAAAATCACGCCAGCGCTGATCTGTTGCCCGGTCGTTGCCTCAAGCGCGGTCATGATGTCCATAGCCTGAAACGAGTCGCCGCCGAGTTCGAAGAAATCGTCATCCGGTGACACACTGGGATCGTCTAAGACTTGGCGGTAAGCGGCCAGAACAGCATCAAGAACGCTCTTTTCAGCGCCTGATTTCACGGGATAGCTATCCATTACAGTTCCTCATTTTCGAAGGACCACGAACGGAAGCACGCAGGCCCTGGCTGGGTTTGCCGACGACATCGGTGGCGCGGGTGCGCTCGAGCGCCGTCAGGACCGCGCCGTCGTCCGCGCTGCGGGCGAGCGTTTGGTCGGCTCCCCTCGCCGGCCGCATGATGTCGAGCCAGGCCACGGTCAGCCTGACGGCTTTTAGTGCGGAGGAGCACGTTCTTGCTGCTCATCATGCTCCTCCTCCACTGGACGGATAACGCATCCCGTGATGAGTATTTCTCGTTACGCGTTTATCGCCGACCCGCGTTTATCCTCGCAGTGGCCGGGAACTACCTCTTCTCCTGAATTGCGGGTCATTGGTTTGCTACTTTTCCTATGACAAAGAGGGGCGTCTCGCTAACGAGGAGACCTTTTCACCCTGGTTGGAGTTGGTTCTGTCCCGTTCTGGTGACAGCGCGGAGTGCTGCCCCTGAGGCCGTCAGGGCACGCCCGCAGCGCCGTCGCGTCAGCGATGCGCAGCAGCCATGAGGACGGAGCCCGCCAGGCCCAGCCGACGGGCTGCCGAGAGGGGGTCAAGATCCAATCGGCGGTACGGGATCAGTAGTCGGCCAGGCATCGACAGAAGCAGGCATTATGGGGTTCATGGTGGCGCTTGTCCGTACCCAAGCAGTTAGCACCGCGGTCCGATTCGGACGGTCCACGGGTTGAGGTGAGCGACTGGATCAGCGGGATTCGGCACGCCGATTACCCGTTAGCACGATCCACACCTGCCCCTTGGCAAACGTAAACGGCTTGCCGGCGTAGGTAAACGTGGTGCCGCCGTTGGTATTCGGCCTGGACCACCGGACTCGGTAGGCCCGCCCATTCCGCAGTACGAGCGCCCAGCCATGGCCGGTGGTCGTTGCGTAAGGAGGCGGCAAGCCTTCCTCCTTGTACACGGACGTGCGGACGATTGTGTGCTGGATGACGACGGTTGCCGCGGACAACTGAGGGCCCTCGGTGGTGGCTGCGCTGACCCCGTCAATCCATACGAGCCACCGCTTCCGATGCGCCGACCAGGAGAATCTGTACGATGCGGCAGGGTAAGACACCGACACCGACCGGGTCCGCCGGCCGCCTGCGGGCCTGGGCCCGAACCGGAAGCCGATGCAGTGCGCCCGGCTTGAGCGTCTCCTGGACTCCCGCAGCAGCACGCGCGTGATCGCAAACAAGTTGTAGGGCGCGATCCGGTTGTAATTCCGGAAGTAACCGCCCGCTGTGCCGGCGTACAGGTTGACAATCCGCGCGCGCTCCACGACTGGCAGCAAATTATTCTGGGCGCCGGAGAAGGCAAAGGCTGGCCGGCCGAATTGGCGCAGCAGTGCCAGGTCGTCCTGGCGCGCGCTGCGGACCGGGCCGATGATGGGCGGGAAATGCGAGGAGAAGATAGCCAGGAACCGGGTGAGGCCGCCTTCCACCGGCAGGACGTAGACGATGTCTGCCTTGGTCAGGCCGGTTTGCGGACGTGCATAGACGATGTTGTCGATCTTCACGGCCAGCACGTGGTCGCGTGACCTGACCGGTTCGCCGGTAAATGGTGACACCCGGGTCGGGCACGGCCTCGGCCTCGGCTTCGGCTTGGGCTTCGGGCGAGGAGACGGCGCTGGGGCAGCTAGCTTGTGAGCCGCCTGCCTAGCACTAGTGCTGCCCAAGACGAGGGTCAGGCTGACGGCTAGGGCCGTTGCCACAACCGCCGCGGTGACTGCTGCAGCGGTTTTCCTGCGTCCCGGATACCATGCCGCACCTGCCTGGCTGGCGATTCTCGCGACGCGCTGTGCGAGCGCTCGCCTGTCCATGATCAACACCTCGCATCGTCATGATCTTTGCCTTGGCTAGCTACCAGGAATGAACTGGCTTATCCGCGATGTCGAGGCACTGCGTGACCCTGCCGGTCTAGGCATTGGCTCACGATCATGGACTCTCGGAAGATCGCGGCGCGGAGGAGGTGCTGAGGAGGCCCAGAGTCCCGCACCGGTGCCTAATAGTCAAAAGCGACGGCAGTGCCATACGCCCAGTACTGCACTCCATCAGATTTCGTGCACTCTAGGAACCGGACGCCGACAACAGCACCATAACCGCCTCTTACGGCCTCATCCTCAAGCCCGTAATACGCCTTGTCGAATGACTCGGTGGAATGACACCACGTCAGCTCACTTCGGCTCACCTTCCCATTGGGATAATGCGGAATGGTGTCGGTGGTGGACATCCAGATCTTGTCGCCTGCCACGGGTTCCCCTCTCACGCCGGCATCCTGACGCTGACCGCCGATGTCGATCAGCCGCGGCCGTCCCTGCCAGGATCGTAGTAGCAGCGCCCAGCCGTCGTGCGCGAGTGATCGGGCAATGCGAAGCATCCGCGGAAATCCGTTGCGCACGGCTCAGCCGCGTGTGATCCTGGCCTGGTACGGCCGCGCCGCGGCCCGGTCGATGGAGTGATCCGCCCCCGTGCTGCGCTGAGGACCACGCCGAGCGCCCAGCCCGACCTCGATGCCCGCGCCGTTCCGCCCGCCGCCGCCCGCGGCGCGCCGACCGCGAACCGCGCCGGTCCTCGATCCCCAGGCACGCGATCCCAGCCCGTGTCCCGCGCATCCTGTCCTTCGTGGCAGCGAGCGCTTCGGTCCGCTGCGCGCTACGGCGTCCCGCCCGCCCGCTCCCTCCGGCGAAGGACGCACCGTGCCCCAGGCTTACCTTAAAGCCCAGTCCCTCACGCACCACTACGACGGCGAGACCCTGTTCTCCGGCGTGGACCTGGTCCTCAACCCTGGCGACCGGATCGGCCTCGTCGGGCCTAACGGCGTCGGCAAGTCCACCCTGCTCGCCCTGCTGGCCGGACGCCTGAAGCCGGTGTCCGGGCACGTCACCCGGGCGCCGGGCGCCGCAGTCGGCTGGTTCGAGCAGCAGGTCCCCGATCCCGGGGCCACCGTCGCCGACTACCTTGCGGGCGGACTCGGCGAGGTAACCGCGCTCGGCCTGCGGATGCGCGAACTCGAACGTGCCCTGGAGCACGCGCCCGCGGACGGGACCGAGCGGCTCCTCTCAGAGTACGGAGCCGTGCAGGACCGGTGGGCCGCGCTGCATGGCTGGACCGCGCAGGCCCGCCTCGATGAGGTCCGCGACCGGCTCGGCCTCGGACGCCTCGCCCCGGACACACCTCTCTTCCGGGTCAGCGGCGGCGAACAGGCCCGGCTCACCCTCGCCCGGCTGCTGCTCGCCGCCCCGGACATCCTCATCCTCGACGAGCCGGCCAACCACCTCGACGTGAATGGCTCTGCCTGGCTCGGCGGGTACCTGAGCCGTTTCCCGGGCGCGGTCCTGCTGGTAACGCACGACAGGGCTTTGCTGGACCGCGCGGTGACCCGGATCATAGAGCTCGACGGCATCCACGAAGAGCCGCAGCTCTACGAGGGCGGATACACCGCGTACCGGGCGGAGAAAGTGCGGCGCTGGCAGACGCTCCTGCTCGACTACGAGGCGCAGGAGAAGTACCGCCGACGCCTGGAGGCGGACATCGAGAGCACGAAGAGCCACGCCAGAGGCACCGAGCAGACCACGAGGAACGACAAGCTGCGGCGCTACGCGAAGAAGGTGGCCAAGAAGGCCAAGGCCCGCGAGCGGCGGCTGGAACGGCAGATCCAGTCGATCCGGTGGATCGCGCAGCCGCAGACGAGGCCGGCCCTGACGCTCGCGTTCCCCGGCGATGTCCCGCATGCTCGCACGGTCTTGAGCGCGCGCGGGCTGTCCGCCAAGCGCGGCGGCCGCGTGCTGTTCGACGGCCTCGACCTCGACGTGCGCGCGGGCGAGCGGATCCTCGTCTCCGGGCCCAACGGCGCCGGCAAGACGACGCTGCTCGGCATGCTCGCCGGCGAGGCGGAGCCGGACGCCGGCGCGATCACTTCCGATGGCAAGGCGGGCTTGTTGCCGCAGACCCACGACACCTTGCGCACCGGGATGTCAGTGCTCGACTTCTTCCGCAGCCGGGTGCCCGTCTACGCCGAGGACGCCGAGCGCCTGCTCGACGCCCATCTGTTCGGCCCGGACCGGTGGACCGCCCGGCTGCGCGACCTGTCCGCCGGGGAGCTGCGCAGGCTGCTGCTCGCCGTGCTAGTCAACAGCCCGTCGCCGATCCTCGTGCTCGACGAGCCGACCAACTACCTCGACTTCGACGCACTCGACGTGGTCGAGGAGGCGCTGCTGGCCTACCGGGGCACCCTGCTGATGGTCACTCACGACCGGTACTTCGCGGACCGGATCGGGGTCTCGCGCCACTGGCACCTCGCCGACGGCCGATTCACCGACAGCCCGGACGCCAGGTGGAGGGCGGTTCAGATGGGGCCGACTAGGTAGATTCGCCCGATTCCGGGTCGGTAACCGAGGCGGGAGTTCAGGCGCTTGATCGGCGTGTTCCGCTCCTCGTTGCTGGTGTGGAGTTCGGTGTAGCCGTTGGCGAGCGCCCAGTTGATTTCTGTCACCTTCAGTGCCCGCGCGATGCCGCGTCCGCGCCAGGCTCTCCTGACGGCGGTCATGGCGTGGCCTGCGGCCGTCGGCGCGGTCAGCGACAGTTTTGCGAAGCCGACGACCTCCTCGCCGGCGAGCGCGATGAACGTCGCCTCGGGAGAGTCGGCGGGCCGCTGCATATGGTGCGCCATCCAGTCCTCGAACGGCTCGACGGCGACGTCCCCGAAGCCGGGGATGTCCCGATGGGTTTCGACGTCGACCTCGTACATCCCGCGTGCCAGCTCCGGCCGTTGCGCCCAGGTGACGATCTCGATCCCGGCCGGCGGCTGGGCCTGCGGCGGGCAGATGTCGGCGAGGCTGAGCACGAGGCCCACTTGGCGCCGGTCCTCGGTGAAGCCGCGCCGCTGGGCAAAGGACAGGCTCTCCGGATCGTTGCCGGAGACCGGCACCTCCAGCTCGCGTGCCCCTCGCTCGCTGGCCCAGATGGAGATGGCCTCATACAGGGCCGTGCCAGCGCCGCGCCGGCGTTGCCCGGCGAGCACGGTGATGAGCGTCACGACGCGGCGCACGCGATAGGCGAAGATAGCCCCGACCCCCGACCCCACGACGACGCCATCCTCGCGGACCAGGTAGTCGACGTAATCCTGCGCGCTGTCCCTGAATGAGTGCACTGCCCCGATCGTCACCGCGTCGTGCGGCCAGACAGTGTTGTAGACCTCCAGCGAGGTCAGCTCGTCCGGTTCGTCCACGCAGACTGTTACCTCAAGCACCGTGCAACACTACGTCGGGCCCTCAGACCTCAGCGACCTGATTTCGCCGCAGCGGCGTCGCCTGTGCGGACACCCGGGAGTGGTCGCTACCCTGGCGACAATGGTGAATGGCGCATGGGGCTGCCTGTGGGCTGACCTTGGTAGCGACGGAGATGCCGGCATGAGCGACGATCTGCTTGAACGCTACCTCGATGCGGTTTTCGCGCTCCTGGACGTCGACGCGGACGGTGTCATCACCTTCGATGACCTGGCAGCGTTAGGGATCCGGGCTTGCGAGCAGCTGCGCATCGCCGAGAGCGCGCAGGCCGGAGCGATCCTGGACGGCTACGCGTCCTGGTGGGAGCAGTTGCGAGCCGACTACGACGTCGACGGCGACGGGCGTGTCAGCCGCGCGGAGTTCGCTCAGGTCATGCTCTCGGGTGATGCTGACCGGCAGGGATATTACGGCCAGCGGATGGGCAGGCTGGTAAGCCTGTTCGCCGACGCCCTGGATGCCGACGGCGACGGGTTCATCGAGCCGACCGAGTACCTGGCGCTCTTTGGCGCAGCACCCGGCTTGGACCCTCAGATGGTGGAGGCCGCCTTCGAGCGCCTGGACGCTGATGGGGATGGCCGGATCAGCCGCGAGGAATTTCAGGCCGGCGTCGCCCAGGCCTTCCTCAGCGGCGATCAGGCCCGCCCGGGCAAACCTAATCTGCTAGGGCACTAATACGGCGGCAAATTCCGCTGCCGGACAGAAAGCACCCTCAGGACTGGCTGATGCCAGATTCCTGAGGGTGCCCGCAGAGTGCTTCCAGGAAGCTAGAGAGCAGCCCCCGGAGGCGTCTGACGATTAGCGAACATCGCGACTACCTCCTTCCTGATACAGAGGACAGATCTTGCCGCGGCGCGCCCACTGTAGGCCGGCACGCCGGTTTGCGGCAACGCATTTACGGGAGGCCATGCCAGGGCAGGCTGTCAGTGATTCGCGGATCGGCGGCGCTCTGGACAGGCCGGTAGCCAATCGCTGCGGGCGTTCCGCTCCGGTTTGGAATTGGCCGCCGATCGCGCCGACCTGGCGACGCTTAAACTTGATGTCGCGACGGACCCGGCAACGAATGGGAACGAAGATGAAGCACGTCAAACTGGGTGACCTGGACGTCGCCCGCATCGGCCTGGGCGCGATGGGCATGAGTTCTGCCTACACCGGAGCTGGCAGCGACGACAACGAGTCGATCAGGACCATCCACCGGGCGATCGACCTGGGCGTGACTCTCATCGACACCGCCGAGGTGTACGGCCCCTACACCAACGAGGAACTCCTCGGCCGCGCCCTGAAAGGACGCCGCGACCAGGTCGTGCTCGCCACGAAGTTCGGCCTGATCTCCCACACCGGCCGCGGCCCCGGCCGGCTCGACAGCAGCCCCGCTAGCATCCGCGCCGCCGTCGAGGGCTCCCTGCGCCGCCTCAGCACCGACCACATCGACCTGTACTACCAGCACCGCGTCGACCCCGATACCCCGATCGAGGACACCATCGGCGCCCTCACGGCTCTCGTCACCGAAGGCAAGATCGGTCACATCGGTCTATCTGAGGCCGGGACGACGACGATCCGGCGCGCGCACGCGGTCCACCCGATCACCGCGCTGCAGTCCGAATACTCCCTGTGGACCCGCGATCCCGAGCCGCAGACACTGCCGCTGCTGCGCGAACTCGGCATCGGCTTTGTTGCCTACTCCCCGCTGGGACGCGGTTTCCTCACCGGGACCATCAGCTCCACCGACCAGTTCAGCCCCGGTGACTTCCGCACCGACAACCCGCGTTTCACCGGCGAGAACTTCCAGCACAACCTGCGCAGCGCCGAGGAGGTCCAAGCCATCGCCGCCGAAACCGGGGTGACTCCAGCGCAGGTCGCCCTCGCCTGGCTGCTCACCCGAGGCGACGACATCGTGCCCATCCCCGGCACTAAACGCGTCACCCGCCTGGAGGAGAATATCGCCGCCGACACGGTCGAACTCACCAGCGAGCAGATCACTCGCCTGGAAGACCTGACACCCGCCGCCGGCGACCACCACAACGAGGCCCAGATGCGCACGATCGGCCGCTGATATTGGATCTGACCGGGTCCAGGCAGTCGTGCTCGCCTTCCCAGCAGGACTGTTCCCGCCAGGACGTGACAGCTGATCCGCAGTAGCCAGGAGATCAAAGGCCGGTAATTCTGCTGACGCCGGGCTGACCCTTCGCCTTTAGCGTCCTGCATGTGGAACACCTGCGATCACCCGAGCCCGGCGGGACGGCATCAGCCTTCCTTGTCGAGCGATACCTCCCGGCCAGTGCCGCAGGCAACCTAGCTAGGTCGGTGGCCCGCGTCGCACGCATCTGCACCGAGCAAGCCGGCGGAACCGCAGTCCGCTACCTCCAGTCCATCTATGTGCCAGCGGAGGACACCTGCTTCTGCGTGTTCCAGGCGGTGTCCGGCGAGGCCGTCCTGGCGGTCAACGACGCCGGACATTTCTCTGTCGACCGGATCGCCGAGGCGGTCCTGCTGATTACCTCACCCACCCAGCGCCCCTAAGGAGACCACCATGACCACCATCCGGTCGGCACAATCCATCCGGTCGCGACCTACGCTGGCCGTCGCCGCGGCCGCGCTGATCTGCGCCAGCCTGGCCGCCTGCTCCAGCTCCGGCGGCACAACCTCGACACCGACCCACAACGCCCAGCCGACCAGCGCATCGAATCCATCGTCCGCATCGGGGACGCCTGCGTCAGATCCATCCGTAGCCGCAGCGAGCGGGTCCGCCTGCGGGCTGGTCACCGTCAGCGAGGTCACGACGGCTACGGGTAAGCCAATGGCGCCGGGCAATGGCGCCGGCGACATTTGCAGCTTCTCCGCGACCGGCGACCCAAGTCTCGTTGTCTACATCCAGGTCTACGGCAACGCCGAAACGCTGGGGGTGGCGAAGCAGATCGAATCCAGCGGCCACCATGTCACCGGGCTGGGTGATGACGCTTTCTGGACGGTCGCCGGAAATCTGTTCGTGCAGAAAGGCAACCGGGGATTCACCATCACCTTGCCCTCTCTGGCCCTCACCAGCCGCACAGCGCCGCCGAAGATCGTGACGCTCGCCACTGCCGCGCTAGCGCGACTCTGACCCCATTTCAATCCGCAGGTCCGCGAAAAGGAGAATCAGGATGAACAGAACCGTCGGCTCAATGTTTGCCTATCCAGGCAGGACAGTCATCGGGTGGCGCAGGACGAGGCTGGTGCTCGCCGCCTGGGGCCTCGCGCTAGCAGGCCTCGCGGCCTGCATCGTTCCGGCGTCAGCCAGCCCGGCCGCACCGCACGCGGGGATCGACAGCTTTATCTTCACCTCCGGCGCCGGGCACCTGAACGGCGCCGGCCACAAGTGGAGTCTGACCGTCGGCATCGAGGCCCTCGGCGGCGGGACTGGATTGAACGTCATCGGATTCCAGATCAGCACCCCGCATCTCGGCGGTACCGAGTACCACACCTGGGGCGGACAACTGCCAGCCGGTGATCTTTCGGCCAGCCCGGCTGCTGTCATGACCCTTAACTCGCGTTCAAGCCTGTCGCCCGTCGCATCGCTGAGCTTGACTTTCAGGCCCACGTCGCACAAGACGCAAACCCGGGACTGCCTAAGCGGAAAAGAGGTCGTCTACACCGGTACTTTTAAGGGCTCGGTGCGGCTGAATACCGGCTTGAAAGGCCTGAAGCTGGGCGCGCCGCACTTCTCATTCGGCAGCCGCAGCACGCTGACGGTCAGCAACGACTGCGTTTCCTCGCCTTGCCATTTCACGTTCTGGGACACCATTTCCGGCCCGCCCAAGGCCGCGCCATTCGCCGACGGCACCAGCATTGTCATACCTGGCCGCACGGCCGTCTCCGCAAGCATCCAGCGGACGGTCACGATTCCCGGGAAAAACAGGCTCGGCCGCTTTGACGTGTGGACCATCCCGGCGAAAGCCCCGGGCTTCAACAAATCATCGAAGACGCTCAGCGTCACCAGCAGCTCTTCCGGCCTCGTCACCGGCGCAGCCACGCTCGCGCACGGCAAGCCAAGCGGCCCGCCATTCGGCACGTCCAGAATCTGCTACATCAACGGAACGAAATACGCCCAGACTGATACCCAGTACCTGCACGCCCGCTACGAAGCCTCCCGGCCATTCGTGGCGCACACCATACTCAACGGCACCGTCACAGTAAAACGGTCCGGAACCGGCCGTTTCGACATCGTCACGCTGAAGCGCAAGTAAGGCATTGAGTCCTCCGGGCGCGGTGGACGAAGTTGGCCATGAGCCGTTGTCGCTAATAAAGCGTCAAAGGCAGGGGGCCGCGCTCGAAGACCTCAGCGAGACGCCGGGCTGTAGCGGCGAGACCAGCCTGGTCCCCTATCCACACGTTCCACCCCAGATGAGTGAAGCCGATGCGCAGCTCGTAGCAGTGGTGGCGGACAGCGGCGTCGAGGAGGGCGCCGGGCTCGGCCCGCACGCTTGGCGCCTCGAGCAGCCCGGACAGCGGATCGGCGGCGGCGATCCCCGAGTGGAACGGCGCCCAGAAGCTGCACCAGGCGGCGTCGAAGAGGAAGTCTCCGCGGACCGAGCACTTCCAGGAGAGCACCGCCTCGATCCGGCGGGCGTCCGGGCTCACCAGCACATTGCCGTGCAGGAGATCGCCATGTACCAGGTCCCGGCGCTCCGGACAGGCCTCCGACAGGGCCCGCACTCGCTCGGTGACCGCGGCCGAAAGGGCGGCCAGTTCCTGGTCGCCCGCCAGGGCGGCGTTCCATCCGTGTACCAGTGTCCCGGGGTCGTCGACCAGGCCAGCGAGAAGGAACTCCCGCCAGCTCCCGGCGGACGCACCCGCCTGGTGCCAGACGATCGGGGCGTCCGGGTCCGCCGGCACGCGGTAAAGGGCGACGAGCAGGCGGGTGAGGGTGGGGGCCAGGGCGCCGGCCTGGTCCACCGGGGTGTCCTCCAAGAACTGCCCGTGGTGACGCACCGAGATGGCATAGGCCCGTCCGGACGGGGTCGTGCCCACTTCCCTGACCTGCGGCACGGGCAGGTCCGGGCCGTCGAAGGCCATAGCCATCCGGTCCGCCTCGTACCAGGACACCTCCCGCCCGAAGCGGACCACCAGCTCTTCGCCGCCCGCCCGGTAGGCCCACGCCGATGACCACGCCCCGCCCGTGAGGGCTTCGAGTCCCTCTGGCCTGCCCGGCTGTCGGTCGAGGAACGCAACGACCTCATCACGGCTCAACTGCTCGGCGTGCCACACGCCCTCATACCTGGTCCGACAGGTCGGCGCAGGCAGCGTCGATGACGTCGTGGGTTAGGCCTGATCCGGGGAATACGGCAAGCGCGCGGAGCGGGAAGTTGCCGGCGACGCGGAAGCGGTTGGCGTCTGCGATGATCTCGTCGGACCGGCCGTCGCTGCTGGATCCGGCCGCGCGCGCCAGGGCGGCTCGGCCGCGAGGGTCCTGGAGCCATTCGGCGAGCGTCGCGGCGTCGGTCAGCGGCGGGCGCGCGGCGCCGGTGCCGTCTAGCTCGATTATCGTGCTGGCCTGGATATCGCGCGATGATGATCCGAGGTCAAGCTGGTAGCGCCCGGCCGGGACAATCCAGGTTGAGCTGGTCGTGGACCAGTGGGCGAAGTCGCGGCTGCCGAGCCTGAGCCGGACGACCTCGCGACCGCCCGGCTCCAAGTCGATCTTGGCGAACGCCCGGAGTTCGCGTGGCGGCCGCGCGATGGCCGGTGCGAGCTGGCCCACGTAAAGCTGGACGACCTCGCGGCCCCGCCTCGTGCCGGTGTTGGTCACCTGGCAGCTGGCGCAGACTTCGAGGTCGCCGGCTGCTGCCGACCCGGACATGCTCACCTTGAGCTCGTCGTAGCCGAAGGTTGTGTAGGACAGGCCGAACCCGAACGGGTACGCGACCTCGATCGAGCGGGCGTCATAGTAGCGGTAGCCGACGAAGATGCCTTCGCCGTAGTGGACCTCGCCGTCCTGGCCTGGGAAGTTGAGGAAGGCGGGCGAGTCCGCGAGCCGGCGGGGGATGGTTTCGGCCAGCCGTCCGGCCGGGTCGGTTTCGCCGAGCAGCACCTGCGCGGCCGCGGAGGCGCCCGCCTGGCCGCCGAGCCAGCATTCGAGGATCGCGTCGGCGTTGGCGTCCCAGCTCGCGATGTCGACCACGCCGCCGTTCGACAGGACGACGATGACCGGCTGTCCGGTTGCGTGGAGTCGGCGCAGCAAGGTGATCTGGTTCCGCGGCAGGTCGATGTGGTCGCGGTCGAAGCCCTCGGATTCGGCGTCGTCGGGGAGCCCGAGCAAGACGATGACGTGGTCGGCCTGGCCTGCCACGCGCAGGGCCAGGTCTGCCGCGTCGTTGTCGGCCTCGTCGCGGGTGAGCGGGAATCCGGGGGCGAACCTCACGGTGACCTGATCGCCTGCCCGGGCGGTGAACTCGTCGAGGAAGTTTTCTACCCGGGTCGGATTGACCCGGGAACTGCCGGCCCCCTGGTACCTGGGCGTGCGGGCGAACTCGCCGATGACCGCGATGGCGGTGCCGGGTGCGAGCGCCAGCGGCAGGGTGCAGGCAGTGTTCTTGAGCAGCACCGCGCCCTCGGCGGCAGCTTCGCGGGCCAGGTCGTGGTGGGCGTCAAGGTCGAAGGGCGGGCGATACCGGGGATCCGGTGCTCGTCCGGCCAGTTCAAGTACCCGGCCGGCGGCGCGGTCCAGGATCGCCTCGTCGAGGTGACCGGATTCCACCGCTGCCGCCACGGCGGCTGGTGAGCGCTCCAGGTCAGGCGGCATCTCTAGGTCCAGGCCCGCGGTCAGCGCCGCCACCCTGTCGCGGACCGCGCCCCAGTCCGAGACCACCAGCCCGGTAAACCCCCACTCATCCCTGAGCACGCTGGTCAAAAGCCAGTGATGCTCCGAGGCCGGGGTTCCGTTGACCCGGTTGTAAGCGCACATGATCGTCCAGGGTCCGGCTTGCGTGACGCACTGCTCGAAGGCCGCCAGGTAGATTTCGCGCAAAGCCCGCTCGTGGACTTCGGCGCTGACCCGCAGGCGATCGGTTTCCTGGTTGTTCACCGCGAAATGCTTCAGGCAGGTGCCGACTCCGCGGGACTGGGCGCCGGTGACGAAAGCGGTCGCGGCCGTGCCCGCGAGCAAGGGATCCTCGGAGAAATACTCGAAGTTACGGCCGCACAGCAAGCTCCGCTTGATGTTCACCCCCGGTCCGAGAATCACCGCGATTCCCTGCGCCAGCGCCTCCTCCGCCAGCGCGGCCCCGACCCGGCGGATCAGGTCGGGATCCCAGGATGAGGCAAGCGCCGCCGCCGTCGGGAAGCAAGTAGCGGGGACCCTGGTATGAGAACCGGAATGATCGGCGGCGTTCAGCTGCACCCGCAGCCCATGCGGGCCGTCCGCGACCATGATCGAGTCGATCCCCAGCCGCGGCACGGCGACGGTATGCCAGAAGTCCGCGCCGCTGCACAGAGCCGCCTTCTCCCGCACCGTCAGGCTGCTAAGGATCTCCGTCGTATCGGGCATCCAGACCTCGCGGGGCGAAAACTCGTGAATCCCCGATCTGACGTCGAAGGCCGCTCCTGGAGGCCTCCGATGCCTGGAAAGCTGCCAACCGACGCGGGCGGGTTACCGCTAGCATCGCGCACCTCGGCTGCGTTGTCGCAGGGGATGCGGACAATGCCGGTGACATTCGGCAGCGGCTCGACGCGGAAGGTGAACCGGTCATCGGCGCGTTCCCAGCCGCTGGAGATCCATCTGTGCCCGGCGCGGAGGCGGTAACCGGTGGATGGCTGTCGCGAGCAGTGCGACGCCTTCATCGACCTGATGGTCGGCCAGGTTCCCGAAGCCGAGTACCAGCCCTCGCCAAGGTTGCTCGCTGCACCGGTATCTGTCCAGGTTCGCTACCCGGACGCCCAGCTTGAGCGCGTGGCTGCGGACAGCCTCGCTGTCCGCTTCTGCGTCTAGGCCGAGTAGTAGGTGCAGTCCGGCGGCGGCGCCTGAGACGGTGGTCTCGGGGATACTCGCGGCAAGTGCCGCGACCAGGTTGTCCCGGCGGGCCCGGTACCGTTTCCGCCCGGCCCGGAGGTGGCGGTCGTATGAGCCGGACCGCAGGAATGCCGCGAGCGCGAGTTGGTCGAGCACGGGCGGGGCGGCAGCGGGCGGCTCGCGCAGAGCGGAGGTCCACGCTGGAGGCGAGACGAGCCAGCCAATACATAGTGCGGGCGAGAGGATTTTGCTCACCGAGCCAAGTAGGGCCACGTGAGATGGCCCGGCGCCTTGCACGGCAGTGACCGGACGGTGGTCGTACCGGTACTCCGCGTCGTAGTCGTCCTCGATGATCAGCCCCCCGGTACGGCGGGCCCAGTCGAGCAGGGCGGCGCGGCGCTGCGCGGACAGCACGACTCCGGCCGGGAACTGATGCGCGGGTGTAACGATGACGGCCCCTACGTCGCCGGGGAAGTCCGCGCGCATGCCATTTTCGTCAACGGGGATCGGCCTGATCGCCAGGCCGGCCGCGCCCGCCACCTCGCGTGCCCGATGCCAGCCCGGGTCCTCCACGGCAACCGCCTGGCAGCCCGCGCGCCGCAGGGCCCGGCAGATGCGGCCGATCCCGTCGGTTGCGCTGGCGCAGATGGTCAGGTGACCGGGATCCGCCTGCGCGCCTCTGGCCCGCGTCAGGTACTCCGCGAGTACCTCGCGGAGTACCTGGTGCCCGGCCGGATCGGGGTATCCGAGGTCCGCGATGGACAGGGTGGCGGCGGCCGAGCGGACTGCGGCCGCCCAGCGGGCGGCAGGGAATGCCCGCAGGTCTGGCAGGCCGGGCGCCATGTCGATCCGCCCGGTCGCCCGTGCGCTGGCAGGCGGCCGGTCCCGGGGCGGGGCAGGGGTGATGCCGGGCCCACAGACACGGGTACCGGAGCCGGTCCTCGCCTCCACGTAGCCCGCCGTAGCGAGCTGCGCGTACGCCTCGGTGACCACCCAGCGCGAGCACCCGAGGGCTGCCGCCAGGATGCGACTCGACGGCAGCAAGCTGCCTGCGGGGAGCCGCGAGCAGCGGATCGCCTCACGCAGTGCGCGGGCCAGCCGTTCATGCAGCGGCCCGGAACCGTCGGGCCCAAGGTCGAGCGGAACGCTGGAAATGGAGATTGGACTGGTAATCATGAATGTAAGTGGATCATAAAACCATCCGCTTCTCTCATAGCGTGGGCACGGACGACGGCTGAATGGAGGAATGCGATGCGCCAGCTGACGATCAGTGACGGCCGAACTAGCCTGCGTGTCAGCGAGCTGTGCCTGGGCACGATGTACTTCGGCTACCGGACCGGCGAGGCCACCGCTTTCGCGATCCTGGACCGCTTCCTGGAGGCAGGCGGCACCTTCCTGGATACAGCGAACAACTACGGGCAGTGGCACGGCCAGGCTGGGGAGAGCGAGCGGGTCATCGGACGCTGGATGCGGTCCCGCGGCGTCGCTCACACGATGGTCGTGGCTACCAAAGTCGGCGCCCGCACGACAGTGCCTGGCGACCCCGACCCGCGACTCTGGCAGGGCCTAGCCGCCAGGGTGATCCGGGAGGACGCCGAGACGAGCCTGCGTAACCTGGGCGTTGACCGGCTTGACCTGTACTACGCGCACATTGACGACCGTTCGGCGCCGCTCGCGGAGACCGTCGATGCCCTTGCCTCCCTTTCCGAAAGCGGCAAGGCCGGCCTGCTCGGTGCGAGCAACACGGCCACCTGGCGGATCGAACGCGCCCGCGGCTTGGCGCGCGCGGCGGGCCGACCAGGCTACGGCTGCGTTCAGCAGCAGCACACCTACCTGCTCACCCAGCCCGAACCCGGCCAGCTCAACCTGATCACTGAGGAACTGCTCGACTACGCGCGCAGCGAGCAGCTAACCTTGCTCGCGTACTCGCCGCTGCTGGCCGGCGCTTACGCTCACCCAGGCCGGTCTGTCCCCGCCGCTTACCAGCACGCGGCCAACCACGCCAGGCTCGCGACGCTCCGCGACATCGCCGCCGAACATGGCGCCACGCCGAACCAGGTCGTGCTCGCGTGGCTGCTGCACCACCAGCCTGCGATCATCCCGATCCCGGGTGCGAGCAGCGTCGCCCAGCTCGACGAGATCCTGGCCGCGACCGAACTGAAGCTGAACGCCGCAACCCTCGATCGGCTGGATAGGGCAGGGCGTTGTCCCTAGCTTGCTCGCGGAACAGCGATCCCTCGACATGGTCGAACTACTCATTGGATGGAGCATTCTTGTGTCCAGATCGATAGCTGTGTTCGGAGCCGGGCCAGGCCTGGGCCAGGCTGTCGCCCGCCGTTACGCGCGAGAGGGTTACGCCGTCACGCTGGTGGCTCGCAGTCCGGGGCCGCTTGACCGCCTGGCCAAGGACCTGACCAGCGGCGGGGCAACCGCGCACGCCATTACCGCTGACCTAGCCGACACCAGAGCCACGCCCCGGCTAGCCGAGCAGATCCGCGTCACGGCCGGCAACCCCGACGCGTTCTACTACGCACCTACCCCAGCCACCGGGTTCGTGTCCGCGGCCAGCCTGACTCCGCAGCACGCCCAGAACTTCATGCCGCTGATCTTCTACACGATGCTGGCACTCGTCCAGGAATTCCTGCCGCACATGCTCAACCAGGGCGACGGCGCCATCTTGACCGCCCAGGGCGGCAGCACCATCCACGGCCTCCCGCACATGAGCGGCCCCAGCCCCGCCCAAGCCGCCCAGCGTAACTACCTCCAAGCTCTGCACGCCGAGACAGCCGGCAAAGGCATCTACGTCGGCATGCTCTACATCGGCGCAGCCATCAAACACAGCGCCTTCCACGCCGAACTAGAACAAGCCAAAACCGCGGGCCACCCAGTCTGGGACATGCCCACCATCGACCCCGAACAACTCGCCGACATCCTCTGGACCATGCACAGCACAAAGCAACAGCCCGAAACCACCTACCCCTAGCTCGGATTGGCCGATGGCATCGTCCCTGACTTGCCGGGCACCTTGAACTGCCTGACACTGTGGTCATGAAGCTGCTGGAGCGGCAGCCGTCGCTCGCGTCTCTCGGAGAATGGGCGTCTGATGCGCGACGCGGCGCTGGGCGGCTGGTTCTGGTCGGCGGTGAGGCCGGCGTGGGCAAGACCGCTCTGGTCGAGCAACTCGAGCGCGACCTGCCCGACGCTCGCTGGTCTTGGGGGGCATGCGACGGCCTATTCACTCCGCGTCCGCTCGGGCCGTTGTTCGATCTCGCGGACCAGCTGGGCGGCGCGCTGCTCGACCTGTGCCATGCGGCGGAGCCGCGCGAGAAGCTGTTCCGCGCGCTGCTCAGCGAGGTCAGCGAGTCGCGTTCGCTCCACGTGCTGGTCGTTGAGGATGTTCACTGGGCAGACGAGGCGACGATCGATCTGCTGAGGTTCCTGAGCAGGCGCATCAGAGACATCGCCGTGCTGATCATCGTCACCTACCGGGACGATAGCCTGGCCGCAGACGATCCACTTAGGTCCTTGCTAGGCGAGGTCACCAGGCACGGGTCCACGAGACGGATCGGGCTCGCGCCACTGTCCGCGGCTGCCGTCGGCATCTTGGCCCGCGGGAGCGGGCTGTCAGCCGGCGACGTGCACCGACTGACTGGCGGAAACCCCTTTTACGTCACTGAGGTGCTGCAGGCAGGACTAGGCCGGGTTCCCGAATCCGCCCGCGATGCTGTGCTGGCCCGGGTCAGCAGGCTGAGCGGCGAGTGCCGGGCTGTGCTTCAGGTGGCGGCACTGGCCGGCAAGAGCGTGAGGCTCAGCCTCGTGGAGGCGGTCACAGGATGCACGCCATCGGCCATCGATGAGGTGCTGGCGTCCGGGCTGCTGTCAGCCGACGGCGGGGAACTCAGGTTCCAGCACGAGATTGCCCGGCTCGCGGTTGAACAGTCGATCGCTCCGCACCGCGGCGCCCGGATGCACGCCAGGATCCTCGATGCCCTGTGTGCGGCGGGTTGCTGCGACGACGCGCGGATGGCATTTCACGCGGAGCAGGCCGGTGACGGGCCAGCTGTCATCCGCCACGCACGCTCGGCGGGCCTGCTGGCAGCGGAGCTTGGGGCGCATCGCGAGGCGGCGGCGCAATGTGAGCGGGCATTGCGGTTCGCGTTGGCTGCCGACGTTCGGACGGCGGCCGGACTGTACGACACCTTCGCCGCCGAGGCTTCGCTGCTCGGCAGGTGGCAGGAGGCGGCTGATGCTCGCGGACACGCCCGCGAGCTGTGGCACCGGGCCGGGGACCGGCTGCGCGAGGGCAACTCCACCCACGGGCTCGGGCAGGCGAGCTGGTTCCTGGGGCACGCCGCCGAGGCAGCGGCCTACGCCGAAACGGCTCTGGCGATCCTGGAGCCACTCGGACCGACTGCCGAGCTTGCTCAGGCCTACAGCAGCCTGGCTTCATCGCGGCTGATGAGCTTCCAGCACGAAGCTGCCCTCGACTTCGCGGAACGGGCACAGGCCATCGCCGTGCAGGTTGGCTTGCCCGAAGTAGTGAGCGACGCCCTGAACATTCAAGGGTGCGCCGCCGCGGTCATGGGCATTCAGTGGACCGGTCAGCTTTGCCAGGCCTTGGACATCGCCCTCGCCGAAGGCCTCGATGCACGAGCGGCCCGGGCGTACTTGAACATCTATCTCTGTTACACCGGCCAGCGCCGGTTCGCCGAAGGAGATCAGTACTACACCGCAGGCATTGCCCACTGTGACGAGCATGACCTCGCGGGCTACCTCACTGGACTGCGCTGCAATCGTGCCAGCGTGCTGGAGCAGACCGGTCGCTGGGACGAAGCCCTGACCCTGGCGAGGGACTTGCTGGCCAGCGATGAGCTCTCGCCCGTCATGCGACCAGTGCCTCTGATCACGGTCGGCGTTGTCATGGCCCGCCGGGGCGAGTCCGGTGCCTGGGGGTACCTGGACGAGGCCATGACGCTTGGCGACACGACGCAAGAGCCGCAGCAAGTCGTCCCCGCTAGGCTGGCCCGCGCTGAGGCCCGCTGGCTCGAGGGAGACCGCGGCGCAGCCGTGCGCGAGGCCGAGCTGGCCGATGACGCTGCTGTGGCCAGCGACATGTGGCAACGCGGCGCGGTCGGCCTCTGGCTGCACCGGACCGGATCACGCCGTCCACCGCGCGGCGATGTCGCCGAGCCTTACCGATGTGAGATCGAGGGTGACCGGGACAAAGCAGCACAGCTGTGGGCGGAGCTGGGCTGTCCTTACGACTCCGCGCTGGCGCTGCAGTTCGGCAGCGACGAGACCGCGCTTCGCGACGCGTTGGGAGTTCTCGACGGCCTCGGGGCGGCCCGGGCCAGCCGGATCACCAGGCAGAAGATGCGCCGGCTCGGCATCAGATCCGTTCCGGTAGGGCCGAGGTCCGCGACGCGCGCGAACCCGCAAGGCGTGACCGCCCGGGAGCGGCAGGTGCTCGAGCTGATCTGCGGTGGCAGCACGAACTCCCAGATCGCCGAGCGGCTGTTCCTTTCCACCAGGACCGTCGATCATCACGTGTCCGCCATCCTCGCGAAGCTGAACGCCCCGTCCCGCGCCGCCGCCGCCGCGCGGGCGATTGCCCTGGGCATAGTTAGCCCGGCGGCAGAGGGAACTCCGCCGGGCTAACCGGCCCTTGGCCGAGGTCGGTCCCGATGCGCTGATGGCGCTAGCTGCGGCTGATGGCGAGGCCGTCGATTTCGACCGGTTTGGCGGTGCTGGTGACCTTTACCCGGACGGTTCCGGTGCGGTAGCTGAAGCGGGGCAGCAGGATGAGGCTGCGGTAGTGGGTTGTCGTGGCGGCGAGGCTGATCGTGCCGATCCGGGTGGTGCCCAGGTAGATGGCGATGGTGCCCATGCCGGGGCCGCGGGTGGCGATGATCCCGACCCGGTCCAGTTGCGCGCCGGTACGCTGAGCGGTGGCGTTGTGGGTGGTGGTCCGGGTGATGGTGCCGTTCCAGTACCTGCGGCCGGTGCCACGGACCCAGCCCTCGCTGAACCTGAGGGACCTGTCGTCGAGTGGCCGCGTGGTGCAAACCGGCGTAGTCCATGCCGACATGTTGCCGGCCTGGTCGATGGCGCGGACGGCGAAACAGTAGTCGCGGCCTTCGGCCAGGCCGGATGCGGTGACTGAGGTAGTGGCGGGGCTCAGGGCCTGCCAGGCGGACGGGTGGGTCCATGACGTGAAGCCGGAGGAGTACGCCGCCGAGCGTTCGCGCACCTGGTAGCTGGCGATGCCGGTGCCGGCGGCGTTGTCCTGACCGGCCCATGACACCGTGGCCGAACTCGCGAGCGAGACCCGGAACGCCGGAACGGTCGCGGCGACCTTGGGGGCGATGGTGTCGACCGTCCATACGTAGTTCGCGACAGCTGTTTCGCCATCGGCGTTAGTGACCGACACGGCGAAGAAGTGTGCGCCCTCGCTGAGCGTGCCGTAGTCCGTGCCTGTCGGCCCGGCGCAGCCGGACAGCGTGCCGTCGAGGTCGCAGGTGTAGCTGAGCTGGTAGTCGGCTGGATCGGAGGCGGCGAAGCCGAAGTGCGCGGAGGCCTGCGACGTGATCGTGGGCGGCTTCAAGAAGATCTCCACAGTCGGGATGCTGGCCGGTACGCACCACGCGGTGACGTACACGGTGGCGCCGCCTGGCAGCCCCCACGGAACGGAGGCGTGCCACGCCAAGCGGCTCGTGTCAGGCAAGGACGTCTGCATGTACCCGGAGAACTGGCTGGGGTCGACCCCGGCGCCAGCGTTCGCCGCGTAGACGCCGCCGGTGAGCGTGCGGGTACCGCTTGGACAGGCGGCCTGCAGGTTCGTCCCCCAGACCGGGCTGGTGTAGGCCTGGGTCACGCGCTGGGCAGCGGTCAGCAGGCTGGAGCCGGCGCAGTACGCCTCGACGTGCAGGCTGTTGCCGTTGACGACGCTCGCACCGGTGGCATACCAGGCGAGACCGTCGTCGCTCGGAGCGGCGTACTGAACGCTGCGACTGCCCGCCCGGTTCCAGTCCGCGCCACCCCCGATCACCCGGGTGCCGGCCGGGCAGGCCATCCAGCCGCCAGCCAGATCCGATGAGTTGCGGCCGAAGTTCGTGCTGACGACCTGGACGCTGCCGACCTGATCCGACCGTGCGCATTCGGCGATTAGGTAATAGGTGCCGGAAACCTTGGTGAAGATCTGCTCGCTGAAAGAGTCGTTAAAGAAACTCGAATATTCGTTGATCACGATAAATGGCCCTGGACCCGAGATACCACCGGTGATCGGCGTGAACCCGGACGGGCAGTTCGCGGTCAGGGGAACGTACACGGACCCGGAAGGGGCCGTGCCGCTTACCTCAACCTGCGCGAAGGCCCACGGCACCGCGGTAGCGGCGCTCGCCTTGCCGACCGCGCCGACCCCCGCTACGCCGAGGGCCAGCACGGCCAGGAGCACATGTATCGTCCGCCTCATCGGATCTCTCCTTCGATGATCGCCTATTTAGGAAGCCGGCTGTGACCGGGCAGCTCGGGCATTCGCATTGACGGTAAGCCGAAGGCGGCGGCCGAATGATCGTGAGGAATGCCCAACTTGGCCAGAGCAGGTGCCCATGTTTGGGCACGAGTTGCCTAGATAGCGCAAAGTTCCCGGTCGGCACGAATCCGCCGAAACTCGTGCTGAACGGCCTGGTCAACGACAGCCGAGCCGCCCTGACGCCGCGACGAAACCGCAGGCCAGCAGGCCGCTCGACCCTGTGGGGTTCCAGAACTTGGCCGATGCTCCTGAGCTGGCTTTTTAGGCGGCTCGTTCGTATTCGCTGATGAGGCCTCCGATGACGGCGCTGAACCTGTCGCTGACCGGGTGCGACAGATCAACGAGGCTTTGTTCGCCAGCCCGCCCTCAGCCGGTGCGCTGCTGGCACGGGACGGCGACGTGCCGGCCGGGGTCGCGGCGTACCCGTTTGCGAGGCCTGCGGTCGGCCTGACCCGGTCGCTGTACACTCAACAACTGAGAGTCGCGTATTGCCTGACCGGGGACTATCCCAGCGCGCGCGATCGTATCGAGCGGATTGCTCCTGATCTAGAGGCAATGCCACTTACCTAAAAGGATCTTGAAGATCCGCGACGTCGTCCCGGCGTTGCTGCCCTGTCACGATGGTGCTGCCCTGTCACGATGCCGTTTGGTTTGAGCTGATTGTGGCCGCTGGCAGGCGGCAGCAAGGTTCCCGCGCTGCGGCTAGGAGGGCGGGCGGTGCCCGCGCCGCCGGGCCGGGCGGCGGTGCCGGGCCGGCGGTGCTGGTTGATGCCCGGGACCGCCGCGACACGCCAGCGAGTTACTTCTAAGCTCGTCCCAACGACAGCGCAGGGCCGATGTTGTCGCCGAGAAGAGGTTCTAGCAGCAACGCCGGCCCGGAGCTGCTGCTCCAGTACCGCTCCCGGCCGCTGGCTCAGGCGCTTGAAGCCAGAAGGCTGCGGTGTTGGTACGACGAGTGAGTCACGTAGCGTGACCGTACTGTCGGCAACAATCTGCGCCGGGCGCCGGCTACACGGTGCGCGATCTCGGTTCGGCTCGGCAGCCGGTTACGCACTATGTCTAGACTCGGCCGGTGAGAATGCAGCAAGGATGGGAAGCACAGGCCGAAGGATGGGCCCGGCTGGCGCGCAGTCCTGGACGCGATCCCTGGCACGAGCAGGTGAACCTTCCGGCGATGCTCGGCCTGCTGCCGCCGCCCGGCGGGCCAGTCCTGGATCTCGGCTGTGGTGAGGGCCGGGTGAGCCGGGTTCTGGCTGCTCGCGGGTATCAGGCCGTAGTAGGACTGGATGCGGCGTGGCCACTGGTACGCCTCGCGGCAAGCCACGAGCTTCGTCAGCCGTTCATCGCGGGAAATGCTGGCGCGCTCCCGTTCGGGGACCAGAGCTTTGATCTTGTACTGGCCTATATGTCGTTGCACGACATCGATTGCCTGCCCGAGGCCGTCAGTGAGGCCGGACGGGTCCTGCGCCCCGGCGGCCGGCTGTGCCTGGCGATCGTGCATCCGATCGCCTCAGCCGGCACGTTCACGGAGCGAACAGCGGATGCGCGGTTCCAGATCAGCCACTCCTATCTCGACTCCCGGCCGTCGGACTGGGTCCTGGACCGGGACGGGCACCAGCTCGTCTTTCACAGCGAGCACCGGCCGATCGACGCCTACAGCCGCGCGCTGGAAGCCGCGGGCCTGCTGATCGAGGCAATCCGCGAGGTACGCCCGCCCGCTCCTGCCGATCCGGCCGACCCCGCCTCCCGGCACCAGCGCATCCCGGCCTTCCTGCACCTTCGCGCCGTGCGGCCAAGTCACCGGGCCAAGGACATGACCCCCGAAGGTACCTAATCCGTTAGCGCGCAAAGCGCCGAATATGTATTCCTGCCGATTCAGTGGTCATTTTCGGATGACGGCCCGGAATATCCTTTCTGAGTGCGCGGATCACTGCGGGCATTCCCGGTTGCACGACGCCCGGAGCTGGGTGTTGTTGTCGCCCTGCGCCTTGATGGCGAAGCGCAGCAGGTTGTTGCCGGGCGCGCTGGTAATGGTGAACAGGTGCTGGTGCCAGCCGTCGATGCCTTGCCGGTAGAGCATGGCGAACTGTCCGGGCGTGAAGGCGGCCGGGCGTCCGAGCGCGGGTCACGGTAGAAGTCGGACATCACCCCATACAGAGTCCCGCCTGACCGGCCCGTCGTATCACCGTGACGCGATGGCAAGGTCAGGCCACCGGCGGTAGGGCACGGGCTTGCTCGTGCAGGCACGGGCGGCGACCCCTTCCATCGTCATCTTCGCGTATCCGGTCTTCGCCACGGCTCCGACGAAACTTTCGGCTTCGAGGGTTCTCGCATAGGCTGCTGCTAGCAAAGCAGCTAACAAGGGGGGACATGGCCAAGGATGTTGGCGTAAGCCAGAAACGTCGTGTCAAATTTGAAAGAAAAGTTCGCGCGCATGACGTCCTGATGTTAATAATTGGAGCCGCGCTTGCTTTTGCGGGAATTGCTATATTCGACGGACAATCTTCTTTAATCATTGCGTTGCTGACCATTTCCGCACTCGCCATCGCGGCCACCTTGGCCATCGATGCCTTGAGGGCGAGCGCCGAAAACGAGATCGGGGACGTATCTGCGGAATTTCGAGCTGACCTACACGAGGCATATGGTGCTCTGAGGTGCGATTTGGAGGAGCATCATGAGGGGCTTATAAGTCGCCTTGAGCGCCATCTCAGCAATGTCCACGCTACCGTTCAATTCATCCCGGACGAGAAATGGAGGCCGGGTGTCTACTCTCGGCCGGGTTATGAGATCGCAGAAGAAGCAGTGCGGCGAGCTACTCATCGGATATCTGTAATAGGAGACTACTCACCTCCCAAAGAGCAGGGAGCGGAGATCGATAGTAATCCTCCAGCTAATCGCTTGTCATACTTCAAGGCGATAGAACAGATGCTAGAAGAACGGCTGGAATCGAATGATCATGACATCAAGGTACTTGAGTATCGCAGGTACATACAACGTCCAGTGAACTTGTACTCGAAAATCGCCAGAAATCGGTCTGCGGCCGGGGGAGTGACGCTGAAGGCATCAGATATGGAAGGTGATTTGCAGGCATTCGAACACTGCGCTCGCGTGCTCGCCATTGCAGCCAGGGCTGATAAACGAGATCACGATACAAGAATATCAGTAGACCTTCGCCTCATTCCATTCCTGCCGAATTGCCCGGCCGTTCTAATGGTCGATGATCAGCACGTTCAGGTCACAATACCAACGCGCATTAACCTGCCAGCAAGAAATTACTCCAGCCAAGGACTGCTCGGTCTCCTAGTAATGGATGATAAAGCTAAGGGCGACGGTGTCTGCTGGGCTTTTATAGGGCTGTTCCGGCGCCTGCGTGCATTTTCGCTTCCTGTAGTGCGCGTCGAGGACTCAAAGGTCCAGACCATCATCGAAGTAAAGCCTGTCGTATCATTCGCAGCGAATCCCCTAGTCGGCAACTCCATAGACGAATCAGATGGGTGGGATGGTGCATATTAACCCCGCCCGTCCAGGGCATCAGTTCACCTGAGAGGACCAAGCACAGTCGAGCACGTTCCAAACGGCCTTCTCGTCGTGCATCTGTTCGATAGCGGGGCGGTCAGCGTGGCGCGACGACTGGAGGCAGGCAACATGTAGCCTCATACGGGCGACCGTTTCCCGTCAATCCCTTACAATAGGAAGTATGATCGCTGTCCTTGGTGCAGGCAAGATGGGAGAAGCGCTCATCTCGGGCTTGTTGCGAGCCGGCATGTCCTCGGATGCTGTGCTCGCGGCTGTGCGTCGCGCTGTCCGTGCCAGCGAATTGCAAGACAGATACGGCATAGAAGTCCGCAATGCCACACAAATGGCCGGCCGCGCAGACACCCTGGTGGTTGCCGTCAAACCGCAGGATATGGCAACGCTACTGGAGGAGATCGCTCAAAGCATATTGCCTGGTGCGTTGATTATCTCGGTGGCCGCCGGAATTACCACGACCTTCATCGAGCAAAGACTCGATGGGGACGTTCCAGTCGTCCGGGTGATGTCTAATACGCCAGTATTGGTCAACGAGGCAATGAGTGTGATTTCGCCAGGCCGCCACGCAACCGACGAACACCTGTGTCGGACCGAGGAATTGCTCCGCCCAGTTGGTAAAGTGCTGCGTATTCCCGAGTCACAACAAGATGCGGCAACAGCCCTATCCGGCAGCGGGCCTGCTTATGTTTACTTCCTAGTAGAAGCCATGGTCGATGCGGGTATACTGCTTGGCATGCCGCGCAGCAGCGCGCTTGAAATGGTGAAGCAAGCTGTCTTCGGCGCCGCCAGCATGCTGCGGGAGACTGGGGAGCATCCCGTGATCCTCCGGGAGGCCGTGACTTCCCCTGGAGGCACCACGATCACCGCCATCGGAGAACTCGAGAAGCATGGCGTACGGGCAGCTTTTTTGTCCGCGATCGAAGCTGCGCGCGATCGCGGTCGAGTGCTTGCAGCGGGATAGTCCGGGCGGAATATCATCGAATTCATATTGAGGTCGCGATCTGCAGATCATAAGGTTAGGTTTTGCGAAACTATCGGACACCGAGCGGGAGGTCCGGCGGAGCCGGGATGCGGATAACGCGCCCGCCGGAAGGCACGCCAGATGCGCTTCAGGGAATCGGCGATATGTATTGGCGTGATCGATTGCATCCCGGTGAATGCGCAGCGAAGTCGCACTTGGTAGTGTCGTCGTTGTTGACCTGTGCTGTGCCAAAACTAGTTCATAGGTGCTGACCTGGCGGTTCGCGTCCGCTAGGCGGCTCTGCGGTATTCAGTGATGAGGCCGTCGAGGACTTTCGTGCGCTCGACTCGGGAGGTGATGTCGATGGTCTGGCTGACCTGCCGCTGCGGGGGTTCTTGCCGCAGGGCCTGGTGCGGCCGGTGAAGGTTGTAGTGCCGGGCATAGTCGGCCAGGACCTTGCGCAGGTGCCGTTGGCCGAGGATCAGCATGTGGTCGAGGCACTCGCGACGCAACGTGCCCACGAACCGCTCAGCAAATGCGTTGGACACCCTCGTCAACGACACCCGGTCCGGTCGATCGGTACCGACGTGTGCGGGTGACGCACCGGTTTCATCCGCTGTTCGGCCGGGATTTCGAGTTCGTCGCGCACCGCCAGAACTGGGGTGAGGACCGGGTCCACCTGCATGACGAGAATGGCGAGCTGTTCTCGCTGCCTGCCGGGTGGACTGACGTTGCGCCTGCCGATCCGTTCGCGGTGATCGCGGCCGGCCGGTGCCCGTTCACCGTTGATGGCCTGCTGGCGCTGGCTGACCTGATCAGCCGGCTGCGGTCCCTGCCGGCGAGGGACGCGGCTGTCAGGGAAATTACGCCGTGACCGTCAAGAGGATTACGCCGGAAGATCTGGCCGTCACTGACCCGCCGAAGCGGACGAACAGCAGGTGTTCCGTTATTTTCCTGGCCATTTCACAGTTCTTGTGGCGCGTCGCAGCGACATACCTTCTCGTAATCGGCAAAATTATCCTGACGATCACGTCGGCTGGGAGGCAGCATGGCCACGCGCGGACCCGCAGAGGACCCGAAAGTGACCGCGCTGCGCGCGTCGCGGTGCCTGAACCCGCACCCCGAGCAGGTCACCGATCCGGCGTTCCTGGCCGACGGGTTCTTCGATGCCTGCGACGCGGTGCAGGTCAAGTACGAGATGGTGCGCCGCGTCAGCGTGGACGGCGCGCCGGTCACCGCGACCGCGGCGGCGTTCGGGTACTCCCGGCCGTCGTACTATCAGGCCGCTGCCGCCCTGGCCGGGTCCGGGCTGGACGGGCTGGTGCCGGCCAGGCCCGGGCCCCGCGGCGGCCACAAGCTCACCGGGCAGATCCTGGACTGGGCCCAGGCGCAGCTGGCAGCCGATCCCGCCCTGAGGCCGGCTGCCCTGGCCGGGCCCATCGAAGGGGAGTTCGGGGTGCGCGTGCACCCCCGCTCCATCGAGCGTGCGCTGGCCCGCCGCCGGGAGCACCCCAAAAGCCGCTGACTCATCCGCCCGCGAGCGCGAACAGGAGGAGAACCCGTCCCTGTCCCTGCGACCATCACCTGGCCCCGCGGCTGCTGAACCAGGCCCGTCCCCAGCGGGCACGGATGCCGGCCAGGCCCATGTTCCCGGCGGCGTGCCGGCGCCCGCTACGAGCAGCTGCGTCATGCCGTCCTGCACGCGCGCGCGACCGCGTTCCCGCTCGGCCTCGGCGTGCTCACCGGAAAGGGCGTCACCGCCTGGCGGCGCGCCCTGGCCCGCCTGACCTGCGCGCCCACCGCCGGCACCACGCCGGCGCCAGCGCCGGCGGCCCGGACGCCCGGGCCGGCGGCCGCCGAGCTCGTCCACGCCCTGGCCGGGCTTGCCGTCGCCCTGGCCGGCACCTGACCACCCGCAATCCCCAGGGAAGGAGCACCCGTGCTCACCGATAACGCCTCCTCGAAGGTGACCGCCGCCCACCTGTCCAGGACCGCCCTGCTCTATGTCCGGCAGTCCAGCCTCAAGCAGGTCCTGCACAACACCGAGTCCGCGATCCGCCAGTACGACCTGCGCGGCAAGGCCGTCGCGCTCGGCTGGGCCGCCGCCCAGATCACCGTCATCGACATCGACCAGGGCCACTCCGGCGCCAGCGCCGCCGACCGGGAAGGATTCCAGCAGCTCGTCGCCGAGGTCTCCCTCGGCCGGGCCGGGATCGTGCTCGGCCTGGAATGCTCCCGGCTGGCCCGCAACTCCGCCGACTGGCACCAGCTCCTCGAGCTCTGCGGCATGACCGGCACGCTGATCTGCGACGAAGACGGCCTCTATGACCCCCGCAACTTCAACGACCGGCTCCTGCTCGGCATGAAAGGCCAGATGCCGGAAGCAGAACTGCACTTCATCAAGGCCCGGCTGCGCGGCGGGATCGTGTCCAAGGCCCGCCGCGGCGAACTGATCACCCCGCTGCCCGTCGGGCTGGCCTACGATGCCGCCGGGCACGTCAGCCTGGATCCCGATACCGCCGTCCGCAAAGCCGTCGCGCACCTGTTCGCCACCTTCACCGCGACCGGGTCAGCGACCGCGTGCGTGAAGGCGTTCAGCACTGCGGGCCTGTCTTTCCCCTGGCGGCACCGAACGGGCCCGCGCAAGGGCGAGATCGACTGGAAACCGCTGGTTCATCACGTCGTACTGCGGGTCCTGCATAACCCCCGCTATGCGGGCGCGTTCACCTTCGGCCGGCACCGCGACGCCAGGCTTCCGGGCGGGAAACTGTCCCGCACCGTGCTGCCGCGCGAGGAATGGATCTCCTTCATCCCCGGCGCCCACCCCGGATACATCACCCTGGACCAGTACGACGCCAACCGCGCCCGCCTTGCTGCCAACGCCGCCGCGCACGGCGCAGACCGCACCGCCGGGCCACCCCGCGAAGGACCCGCGCTGCTGCAGGGCATCATCATCTGCGGGACCTGCGGGACCTGCGGGCAGCGGATGACCGTCCGCTACCACCAGCGCCGCGACCGCCTGATCCCCACCTACCTATGCCAGCGCGACGGCATCTCCCACGCCCGCCGGATCTGCCAGGCCATCCCCGGCGCCGGACTGGACCAGCAGATCGGGCAGCTGCTCATCGACACCCTCACCCCGCTCACCGTCGAAGCCGCCCTCACCGTCACCGCCGAGCTGGAGCACCGCGCCGCCGAGGCCGAGGCGCTGCGCGCCGCCCACGCCGGGCGCGCCCGCTACCACGCCGACCTCGCCCGCCGCCGCTACCTCGCCGCCGGCCCCGCCAGCCGGCTCGTCGCCGACACCCTCGAAGCCGGCTGGAACACCGCCCTGCGTGCCCTCAACCAGGCCCAGGACGACTGTGACCACGCCCGCAAGCACAACACCGGGCAGCTCACCGACACCCAGAAAACCCGGATCCAGCAGCTCGTCACCGACCTGCCCGCGATCTGGGACGACCCCGCCACCCCCGCCCGCGAACGCAAGCGCATCACCCGGCTGCTGCTCACCGACATCACCGTCACCCGGACCCGCGACACCATCACCGCGCACATCCGGTTCCCCGCCGGCCAGGCATGCACCCTCACCCTGCCCGTCCCGCCCACCGCCGCCCAGCTCCGCAAGACCCCCGCCGCCGTCGTCACCGCCGTCGACGAGCTCCCCGGCCGCCACACCCACGCCGAGATCGCCGGCATCCTCAACGACCGCGGCCTGACCAGCGGCGAAGGCCGCCCCTTCCACCGGCTCAACATCCGCAACATCCGCGACGACTACCGGCTCCGCAGCCGCGAGCAGCGACTCCGCGACGCCGGCATGCTCACCCTGACCCAGATGGCCGACCGCCTCGGCGTGCCCGCCAAAACCGTCAAGATCTGGCACCACGCCGGGCTCATCACCGGCCACCCCTACAACGACAAAGGCCAGTGCCTCTACCCGCCACCCGGCCCCAACCCGCCAGCCCGCGCACAAGGACGCAAACTCAGCGAACGACGCCCCGCACCCGCACACAACGCGTGAACCACCCGGATGTCAGACCCCGCCGCTACCGTCTCCACCAGCACAACAGCACAACACTCCGCATCAACCCGAAGAGGTGCAGTATGCAACCCGAGGTTTCGCCCGCGGGGACCGGACCGGCGTCTTGATCACCCGCGTGCCATTACCAGCGAAGACGCCATCGAATGCTGCAGTGAACTTGCTGTCCCGGTCGCGGATCAAGAACCTGAAGCCGTGCGCCCGATCGCCGAGATCCATCAGCAGGTTGCGGGCCTGCTGGGCGGTCAAGGCCCCGGTCGGATGAGCCGTGACGCCCAGGATGTGCACCGTCCTGGTCTCGATCTCCATCACGAACAGCACGTACACGCGCTGCAGCAGCACGGTATCCACGTGCAGGAAATCGCACGCCAAGATGCCGTGCGCCTGGCTGGCCAGGAACTGACGCCAGGTCGTCGAGGCCCGCCGCGGAACCGGGCCGAGTCCGGCGGCGGCCAGGATCCGGCGGATCGTCCCCTCTCCCAGACGGTGCCCCAGGCCGTGCAGTTCGCCCTGGATGCGCCGGTAGCCCCAGCGCGGGTTCTCCCGCGCCATCTGCTCCACCAGCGCACGCGCCTGGGCCGGGACCGGCGGCCGACCCGGCGTGCTGGGATATGTCCATTTCCTCTTGACCAGGCGACGGTGCCAGGCCAGCAGGGTTCGCGGCGTCACGATCCGGTGCAGCCTCAGGCTACCGGGCAGCAGCCTGGCCAGGGCGGCGAGCAAAGCGCGGTCAGCCCAGTCCGGCTTCGGGCTCGGGACCTGCCGGCGCAGCACCGCGACCTCATGGCGCAGGACGAGGATCTCCGCGTTCTTCTCGGCGGCGCCGCGTGCCAGCAGTGCCAGCCAGCCGAACACCCGGACCATGAACAAGTAGACCAGACGGATCAGCACGACCGCCGAGCCTAAACCAGCAGGTCAAGCCCTGCGTAGGGTTTTGGCACAGCACCGGCATCAGGCGCATGAAAACGAAGTGGGGATCATGCAACCGCGACGATGACCGACTGTGGTTCAACCTTGAGCTAGCTAAGAAGCACCCCCAGAGCCTTGAATACGTCGTGGTGCACGAGATGGCGCACCTACTTGAACGCAGCCACGGGGAGCGCTTCGCGAAGCTCATGGACTCGCTGATGACTGACTGGCGCGCCCGTCGAGACGCATTGAACGCCGCGCCGCTGGCCGATGAAGCATGGTAGTCGGGCGTGGCACTGGCTGCTCGTATGTTACGAGGCTGGGCAGAGCAGCTGCGGATTCGATCCGGGAGACCGTCGAAGGACTGGTGCGTGGAGGTCAACGGCGCGGTGTACAGCGAAATCTGCGCTATCCCGGCTGAGCGGCTGGCCACTGAGCGGGAACTGCTGTCCGCGCTGCCGTCCTTGCGACCCGCTATCGGCAAGATCACCACCCGGAAAGTCGACCGACTTTCGTGCGTCCGGCTCGCCTCGGCCCGCTACTCCGTGTTCGTCCGGCTGATCGGCACCGATGTCCGGCTGCACACCGATGCGGGGAGCTTGGCCTGATCAGAAGGCGTAAGGTACG
This sequence comes from uncultured Actinomycetota bacterium, assembly GCA_963769145.1. Classification (GTDB taxonomy): domain Bacteria; phylum Actinomycetota; class Actinomycetes; order Streptosporangiales; family Streptosporangiaceae; genus Chersky-822. The sequence continues at coordinate 1,330,588 of CAVYKS010000003.1, read as the reverse complement.
AGTGGAGCTAGGCGCGTTCGAACCGCTGACCTCGTGCTTGCAAACGCGGTCTGCGTTTCCGGCCTGCCGGCGTGGGCAGCAAGGATGGCAAGGATGGCTGGTCAGAGCCTCATCTTGGACTCAGTTGGGAGCGGTTCAGCCAAGGCTGGGCAAGTTGGGATCTCCCCAAATCCTCCCAGTTGATCATGGATGGCCGACTCAGGCGTCTAGGTGACTGAGTCGCTTGATGTAGCAGCGGGGTCTGCTCATGTGCTGGCCTGTTGGCGGCTGTGCTGTGTCGGGGGGTTATCGGGGCCGAGGGGCGGTTTCGTGGATGTGCAGTGCTTGCCGGTGGAGCGGTAGCGCTTCGGCTGGCCGGCAGAGGTCGGCGAGCGCCCGTCCGATGTCGTTGAGGTAGCTGACGACACCGGGATTGTCCGGGCCGAGGCTGACCTAGTGGACGCAGCGCTCGCCCATGCAGCGGGAGCGCGTCTGAGGGGCCGACCGACTTCGGCGAGCGTCCGTCCTATCTGCCTGAGATCGGCTGCGATGTCGGGGTGGTCGGGGTCGCGGGCGGTTTCGTGGATCCGCAGCGCCTGGCGTAGCAGCCGCAGTGCCTCGGCTGGCTTGCCGAGCTTCATCAATGACCGCCCGGCCTGCCTGAGGTCATAGGCCATGTCGGGATGGTCCGGCCCGTAGGCGGCTTCGTGGATGCTCTTTGCACAAAGCTCTAGAACCCAAGCGACGCCGGTCGGTTGAGCATGTCAGTCTTTAACCGGCAAAGCCGACGCAGAGAAACTTCGTTGCTCGCATGCAAGGGTAGGCGCACCGCGCGGGTGCACCTACCCTTGGAGTGCGGAACTACCTGGCGATCAGGTGGTAGCAGATCCAGGTTGCGGTTGTGATGACCACAATCAGGACGCTGAGGCGGACAGTCTCGGGCCAGCTGTGGAGAGCTGCCCGAACTGTCCGTCCCAGTTCATGCGCTATTTCTTTCATCTTTTCTCTCTATTCTAATATCCCGTACTTTCTTTGATTCGCCGAAATTTGAGCCCCGGATGTCTCCGGTCCCTAAAATACGAAAAAGCCACAATACGCCCCTTGGCGCGTGGCTTTGATAGCTCAGCTACATCTAGCGTAAAAGCATTTTCATATCCTCTACCTCAGCTATTTCTTTAGGTATTAATTTTATGACAGTCAGTGCGACCACAAATTAACTACGAGGCGCCGGTGCCGCCCGGTGACCCTGACAGGAGCACTGTACGCGCCGGCGAGACGCAAGCACAAGGCGACCGGAAGGTCGGCGTAGCCCGCGCAGTTGCAACGGACAGCTACTCACTTGCGAATGGCGTTCGTCCGTACTGTCACACTGCCCGCTTCGTCGCCAAATGAGTCATCCACGACGTGATGCAGGTCCATTGCTGGCTGGCTAGGCGACTGGGTCGTGAACATACCAAACTGGCGATGATCGCCGACAAGACAGCATGCGCCCGGATGGTTAGATCGCACAGTGGGCGGGTGGCGCTCAGCTGCTGCAGGCAACTGAACGAATGCGCGACGGTCGCTCCGGGACGGAGCGGCGATCGCTGAGCACAGGGTTTCGAAAATGAGAGCCGTGACCTTCGATGGACCTATCCCTCAGATCCGCACAATTGACTCGTCCGGCTACTCCTCCGCCACAGCGCGTCCTCCGCTGCGTGAAGCCAGTTCCTGACTTCTGTCAACGGCCGAGTTGCCATGACTCTGGCCCACTTTCCGTGAAGGTTAGTCTGCGAGACGACGCGTTTTGCGGAGCCGGTCGAGTTTGGCGCGGCCGTACATTACCCGTTTGATCATCTTGATGCGGTCGATGTGGCCTTCGACGCGGCCGGAGTTGCGAGGCGTGGTGTGCCTGACGGTGACGGCGGCCCAGTTGGGGCGGAGTCCTTTGACAAAGCCGCACAGCTCGCGGACGGCGCTGTTCTCGGCTTGGGCGATGCAGGGCTTCCAGCCGCTCCCCTAGGCGGTGGCAGAACATGTCGGCGACACCGCAGGCCAGGTTGCGGGCTGTGGTAGTTCCGCAGCGGGCCTGCGACCTGCGAGAACATCGTGGGCGGAACCGGGTTTGAACCAGTGGCCTCTTCCCATGTCAAAGCAGAACGCCTTCCTGGCCATCGTGCGCGCTCAACAACAACCCACGCCACGGGAGGCCAATCCGGACGGATCCCCTCACACTGGGCCTACCGCTGTCAGTCAGTCCGTGCCGACGCCTGCCATCGGTCGACGTTCAAGTCGACGGTCAAACGACGGTCAGATGATCCTCAGAACAGACCTACAACCTCACGACAAGCCCCGTACCTGCACTTTTGGTGGTCGGGATGGCGGGACTCGAACCCGCGGCCTCCTGCTCCCAAAGCAGGTCAAATTCAGTTGCCGAACGAGGCAGGTGGTGCTGATCGAGAGACCTGAGCACCTAAGGCCGATCGGCAAGCTCAAAGCTGTCTGCGGCTTTGGCTTGGCGCGCGTCGAGTGCCTGCGCTATTCAGTCGGTTCGGCCAGGTCGAGCGGGGGGATTCCGTCTGGCGCTATCAGGTTTCGCAGCTCTATTTGCAGCGTCGCCGCGGCTCTATCGCTGCCAAGCACCTCGCTGAGTCTGGCGGGTACTGCCTCTTGCACCTGGGCGGGCGTGCTCAGCCCGGCCACGCGGAGCTGCAACCACTGCTGTCGGCTGAGCTGCGTGGTGACTGACTCGGCCAGTTCGACGAGGTCGGCAGGTAGGCCGAACTCCAGTCGCAGCATGGTTCTCTCGGCGAGTTGGTCGACTGGCTGCTCCGGGTTGAGGGAGCGGGCTACGGCAGCGACAGCTGGCAGGAGGTCTCGCGTGCGATCAGCAATGTTTCGGACGGTGCCAGCCAACCCGCTGCGGTTGTAGAGGTGCTGGTTCAGGTGAGTTTCGATTTGCTCCATCGGTACGGCGCTGATCCACATGACCGCGGCGGCAGCTCGCTTGGCGCGAGCCGTCGCCTGCTTGAGATCCTGCGACGTTGCCTGCATCGCCTGCAGCAGGGACTTTGGCACTCCCTGATCAGCGAGCAGTCTGGGCCATCGCGGCATTTCGGTGTTCTTAGCGCTGGTATTGACCGGCAGGTAGACGTCGTTCAGCTCATTTGTAAGTTGGGCTGCTGCCACGAGTCCGACCGAGTTCAGCTGCCCTGCGCTGCCGCGCAGACCGTGCACCAATCGGATGATCGAATCGACGTGTACTCCGGACTCGCCTGTGAATCGGCCGAGTTCGGTCAGGTGGAAGCCGCCGTCTTCGCCGACGATCAGGCTGGCGGCAGACAGCTGGTGGAAACTGGCCCGGAGGCGGTCTTTATCCCATTGAGAGCGACCGCCTTCCCGAGCTTGGAACGCCGCTAGGCTGGCGTCCAGGAAGCTAATGACGTCGTCCTCGGTGACTACTCCGGTGGCGGCGGCAGGGTAGCTTGCGAGCACTCGGAGCATGATGGTGCGGGGATCCCCGTCGGCGACCAGTTGTGATTGCAGTGTCTCAAGCTGGCCGTTAACGTACTGGTCCCATCCTCGTGATGGGTCAAGACCTGACGAGGGGATGAGATAGGACTCGCCGCGATCTGTGAAGCCCAAGCGGCCGGCCCGGCCGGCCATGTTCTTGTATTCGGCAACGCTGTACGGCGTCGGGACCGGACCAGGGTGAGTTAGGCCGACGATGGCCACGGCCGCGGCTGGAGTGTTAACGCCCATGGCGAGCGTCGGGGTTGCAACAATTACTCTCAAGCCTGAGCCAGGATCTCGGAAGGCCTCTTCGATGATTCGCCGCTCATCTCGGCTTAGATCGCTGTTGTGGAAGGCTACGCCGCCTTGCAGCACTTGGCGCAGAGTAACGCTGCTAGCGGAGGGCTCGTCGAGATTCAGCGCGGTAACGGGGGCGTACGACGGAAGACCCAGAGACTGCGAGAGGTAGACGGAACAAGCGACCGACTGACGACGAGACTCGCGGAAGACGACAATCTTCTTGCCCTCGCCCAGGAGTCGCCGCACAAGCGGGATGAGCAGGCGACGGCTGCCCTGTACGTGGAGTGGCTGGATAAATCCAGGCGTCACATGCTCTGTACTGGCCCCGTCGCGGAAGCGGTAGCTTCCGGCATCGTCGATGACACCTTCCAACAGGGGTACCGGGCGATGTTCCCAGTGCAAGTGGCGTCCCCCGAGCCAACGGTCGAGTCCGCCGATATCGCCAACCACTGCCGAGAGTGTAATGACCTGTGGGTAACCTGTATGTCCGCGGCGACTATTGAGGAGTGTCAGCAAAAATTCCAGATTCGAGCCACGTGAACTGTCGGCCAGCATCTGCGCCTCATCGACGACTACTGTTGCCGCCAGGTCGAGCAGATGGGGGTTACCGAGTGCCAGGACGGTGAATTCCTCATAAGTAAGAAGCGCGACGTCGAACTGACCCCGCAACAGCTCCGGAATCTGGTCGCTATGCTCGCCAGTCGCCCGGATGGTGTGGATTCCCACCGGACCATACATGCGGGTGAACTGATCGAACTTGTCGTTGACCAACGCTTTCATCGGGAGCAGGAATATCGCCCGCTGCCTCGTGTGAGTCTTCTGCAGCGCGGCCAGCTCGCCGATCATCGTCTTGCCTGAGCTGGTTGGCGCGGTTACAACGAGGTTTTCACCGTCCAGCACACCATATTCATTGATGGCCGCGAGCTGCAATCCGTTCAATGTGGCGATGGAGCCCGCCCAGCTAGCGCGTATAGCTGGCGAGATCCCGAATGCCCCAAGGCTCTCCAGGTCAGCCGTAGCTGGTCTCCGCACTCGTTCTGGGAAGCGCTCGGCATACAGCGGCCCAGGTGTTAGCGCGGGCCATAGCGGCGCGCCATCGAGTCGTCCGCGCATCGTAGGCGTCTGTTGGTGCCCCATCTGAGCGGCGTCGGCCTCGACGTGACGGGTGACGTAGCCAATGGCCTGGTAGAGGTCGACCTGATCGCCATGCCGGACTTCTGGGGCCCCCCGCAGGGCCTCGATGAGTCGGAACGTCATCAGACCGTGGCCACGGCGCGCTGATTCCATGGCCGGTTGATCCGCCGCCGAAGCGGTCAGGACCACGCGTCCGTTGCCCGTGAACCTGTCGAGAGCTTCGATGGCCGAGCCTGGCTGAGCGGCACGAGGGCGAAGGCCCGTCGCGAACACGCGAGCCTCCGAAGCCCCCCGAAAAACAGCAATCGAGTGCGCAGAACAACGTCGTGCCAGGAATGGCAGAGAGAAGATCCGCTAGCTCGCTGAGACTGATACACGTGCCCGTAATGCGATGAATCTCCCCGTCGTAGGGAATCAGATGGTGATCCTCGCTGCCGTGCCCCGCGAATGTGATCATCACGACATCCTCGGCAGCGGCGTCGGACGCAAGTCCCACCAGGGCAGCACGGATCGCGGACGCTGTCGCAGCCTTGTCGGTTAGCAGCACGGGACCTGCCCCGAAGGTGTCGGAGAAGAGCGCATGGAGCGCCTCGGCGTCACGAACTGCTCCGCACAGCCACGGAAGGCCGGGGTCGGCGTAGCGATCTATGCCTATGTGCAAGCTGCGGAAGATTCCAGTCATTGGTCCTTAACCTTCGCCCATCGGCCGTCGCATCGCATTGGAGAGGGCAAGAGGGTTTGGCGTGGATGACCTGAATGAACTTCTGTTGACGCCGACTGTTACCTCCAGGTACCGCCAGATCCATCTGATCGGACTTGATGTCATAGGCTGACGCGAGGTTCCGGTGACATTTGAGTGACAAATGATCTTGAGGCAGTCCGGTGCAACCGTCGGCAACGCTCTGACCTGGGAGAACTTGTGGAGCTGAGGGGATTTGAACCCCTGACCCCCTCGATGCGAACGAAGCGCTCAGCGGTTCAGATGTGGCCGCGCTGTACTGGCGCGTGGGTTTCGTGCTCAGCGGATGTTGTCCTGTCCGCGCGCCTAGCGACGCGGTCGTCCATGATCAATGCGGGCAAGGTCCTGCACTGTGGTGCTATCATTTCGTTCCCGCTATGTCAGCAGGGTCAGGCCTGGGAAATTCTCAAAGTGGCGCAGGTTGGCTGTCAGCAGCGGCGCATCGTGGTACACGGCTGTGGTGCATACCCATAGATCGTTAGTCTGTTCCGCAGCGCCCAGCGGATGACCGGCCCGGACGGCCTGGGATTTGAGCGTTCCCCAGAGTTTGGCGATCTCCTCGTTGTAGGGCGCGATCAGATAGCGGCGGATGGCCTCTTCAAGGGCTTGCCGGCGCCGTTCTCCCCAGTTGGCGGCGGCAGCACCATAGTGCAGTTCAGCCACGCTCGCGAACGATAGGACTGGCACGGAGTTGATGAGCATTTGGCGGTACTGTTCGACGTCCAGTCCGCGGTAGAGCCGGGAGAATACGTCAGTATCGACGACAACGTACTTCACTTGTCACCGTCCGCGCGCCGAGTTCAGGGCGTCGAGAAACGGCCCGAAGTCGTCGGAATCGTGGCCCTGCAGTTCTTCGATATCGCCGATCGGTCCCACCCCTTGCTGGCGTCCGAGAGTGACCAGCGGTGACATCTTCGCGCTCGGCAAGCTCTGAAGCGAAGACAAGTGCAGCAAGCGAACGGTCGAGCCATCTGGCTGCAGTTCCCCGATGCCCGTCGCCATGACCACTTGGTCCATCGCGTCGAGCACGGTGTCGCGCAGGTCAGCGTCAAAGTCCGCCAGGACGCTTCCTGCGAATGTATCAATGCGGCACCGTAGCGCGGCGGGTGAGAAATCGCCCATCTGCAGGCGTCCGACAACGGTTGCCTCGCCTTCCGTTGCTGAGGGAGACATCGCACGGATACGGTCGCGGAACACCGAGTCAATGACGAATCTGTCGCCGCCCGAATAGCTGAATGTGATGCTGGTGAGGTTCCCGGAGGTTATCCCCCCGGCCAGTTCGCGCAGGCCGTTGATGACCTGGGGAGTGAAGAACGCGGGAATGTGACCGCCGGAACGGATACCGGCGACTCCGTTCTCGAGCGCCTGCAGGGACCGCTCTAGAAGTCCGTCTGTTTCGACACCACCTGTTCGCTTGATATCGATAATTGCAGATCCTGCGCGGAAGCCGACGAAGTCCAGGCGCACGGCCTCGACCACCTCACGCGGTCTTGGCCCTCGGGAAGCGTACGTGCCAGTTTCCAAAGCCAGCGCCAGCCGCTCAAGCGTCGCTTGGAGGCCACCGACGATCCGGGCAAGCTCAGCCAGAGGAATCTGGCCACCCTCAACTGCGGGTCCTTCAGCATGGACAGTCAGGTCGAACTGCGTATCCTCTGGCACCCCGGCGTCCACCACCCTCTGCTGGCACATAGTGGATCCAACGGGCCCAAATGCCTTTAGATTCCGTCAACAGATTCAGCAGTATCGGGCCCGCCTCGTCCAGACTCGCTAGTTCAGAGCATGGCACATGGCCATGACAGCCGAGGACGATGAGCCTGAGCTTGGAGCTATCTTCACCTCTTGGGCACCAGACGCCTCTGCTCAGCCGCCCAAATCCGCCGTTCTTACGCTTGTACGAACCTCTGTAGGCCTGACGGGATTGAGACACGCTGGCCGCGCCTTGAGGGAGCGGTTCTGCTGGGCTACCGCCCGGCTTCGCGCCGGAAGCGCACGGTCATGTCTTCGGCCTGTCTGGCTCCGTCGAAGAGGAGGGCTGCTCTGGCCAGGACGACGGGTGGGCTGTCGGCTGATTCCTGCTGGGTGGGATTCATGGTTGCGCTGTTCGGTGATGCTGCTACTTCCGCGCGTGTTCGCCACGGCAGGTAGCTGACTCCGGAGACCCGGCCGGTCACGGCTATCCGGGTGAGACGGTGCGCGGGGTCAACTCGGTCTAGCAGCCAGCCGCAATAGCGGATGGCGCTGGTGATGCGATCGCGGATGTCTTCCTCCACAATCGAGGCGATGCCGGCCGCGAATGGCCGCCTGCCGGCTGCGTCGCGGGCAGGAAGGCTAATGCGGATGCTGCCTTGTTCGTCGAGGGTGATCTCGGCGTTTGGCTGCCGGATAGCCAGGGTGTTACCGGTAGCGCTGGATTGAACCCCGTGCTGCGTGTCGAAGAGCGGGTACTGGCCGAAGAGGGCTTCTTGCTGCATGTCGCGGTGCAACTGCGCGTTGTCTATGTCGCTGGGGCGAAGCACTTGCCATGTCGGTGCGCCAGCTACTGCCACCCACAGAACGGGAGAGCTGCCCGCGTTCGCTGAGTGCGGAGGCAAGCGACAACCCGGACTCTTCCGGCCTGAGCCCAGAGAGACTACTCAGCCGAGATCCGCGACCATCTCCAGCAAATCGCGTGGCCAGCTGGCGTGACGCTGCGAGACAATCTCGGCCGCCGGATCAAGGCCCCATCAGCGGAAGAATGGCAAGCTTCGGCCGAAGATCTCGCTGCCTTCGATGCCAGAGTGCGGGGGCGGCGGAAGCCTGACAGCCAGGTACCTGGCAGAACATCTGCGGTCGCCAGAATGGATGGTCGTCCGCTGGCCGATGTGCAGGTGCAGGTGCAGCGCGGCGGGTTCACCCGTTCGTGAGCACTGTCAGGGACCAGTTGCACTCACTGTTGATCTGGAGGTAGTGGGAGCCCCCGTCGCTGTACTGCCATGTTGCGACGGGTCCGCGGCCGGTGCCTAGCTCGTTGACCAGCACACTGGTGAGGCTGCCATCGGTGCCGTACTCATATACCTGGAAATTGCCTTCCGAGCCGAAGCTCGCGCAGCTATACGACCATGACAGCTGCCAGCTGGCAGGTGTCGTGAAAGCAGGAGTGTTCTCGATGCCGCTGCCGCTGAAGGTCGCGATTGCTACCGGCTTCTGCACGGGTTTCGGCTTTGGTTCCGGCTGTGACATAGGAGCGGCGGCAGCTTTGCTGATGACGTGGCCGCCCACAGCGCGGGCCACCATCCGGGCGTAGACAGGAATGGTGTTGACCGTCCAGTTCGGGCCGACCACCTCGGCGACGGCGATGCCGAGGCCGGCGGACGTGGCTATCTGGTGGCGGGCGTAGGCCAGGGCGCTTGCATGGCTGGTGAACGTGCTCACCGCCGTGTCGCCAGCCGTGACGCCGGTGCAGTCCGCGTACGGGTTAATCGCGCCCGGCACGGTGCCGTTGACGAAGGTGACCGCGGTGCACGGCGCGCCGTGCACCGCCAGCGCAGCGAGCAGGCTGTCAACGTCGGTGAATTCCGGCGTCACGGCTACGGGCGATGCCGCCGGCTTGACCGACGAGGCGGCCGGCAGGCTCGGACTCGGGCCAGTTGCGCTGCCGCAGGCGGTGGCAAACATAGCAGCGGCGAAGATCCCCGCCGCCGCGGCGGCCGCTTTGACCGCGGTGATCATGACGCGCAGCCGGCGAGCATGGCGATGGCCACGGCTCCCGCTGCTGCGGCGAGGATGACGTTCATGCCGCACCCTGCTCTCTGGCGCTCCCTGGAAGGTGGTGCCCTCAGCCGTCTCGACTCGTCGTGCGACCCGGGGCGCGCTGGCGGCAGTGGTGCCCGCACCAGATTCGGCGCAGCTTGTTTCAATCTACGCGTACCTTCAATAATTAACTAATGCTAATAAAAACGCCTAGTTAAAGGTTGATATAGTTACCTTAGTATCCGGAGTCACCGATGAATTTGATACCGATGGCCCACGTAATCGAGGCCTTTCTCGTGGTCGTGCTACCGCAGGCGGCCATGCCGTAGTCGTCGGCCGCCAGCTTCCCGGGGATGAACGACCTCCTTATCCGGGCACAAGCTGGTCAGCCGCGTCACCGGAAGGCTGCCCGCGTAAAACGCGTCGCGTACCGCCACGGTGAGCCGCGCCTGCTCCCTCGCCGGCAGCAGCGAAGGCACCTCTCGTATTGGCTGCGGTGGCGGTATTCGCCCTACGCTCGTCGGCGCATGTCGTTGGCTCTACTGCCAGCATTTGGCGGGCCAGGACCAGTGCCAGTAGTGCGCGATGCCGTGGCCGCCGACGATGTGCAGCCTGGTGAAGTACGGGTGCTTGCGGCCTCCCGCTATCACGCCTTCGCGCGGCCGGTAGAGATGGATAGTCACGTGGCCAAGGCGCTCCGTGCCTGATATGTCAGAAGCCCAGAGCGTTCCTGACCCGGTCGCTGACTGGTTATTCCACCGGGACCAGTGAAGGCGCGTGGCCCAGGCATCGGGGCCTTCGTCGATGTTGAACCGGGACGCCCTGGTCATCCAGTCAACTCTGCCGGTCCGGTAGTCCGGCTCAAGCGCGACGATATGGCGCGTCGGTACATGCCTCGTTGCTGATGCCCGCGCAGTGGGCGCCGCAGCGACGATGCTCAAGCTCCCCAGCAACGCGGCCGCTGCAGCCGCGACAGTTGTCACTCCCCGCACCTGAATCCCCCTTGTAGTTAGCCCGCTACCGGATCATGTTCCCGGTTAGGGCCGAAGGTCACGTCCAAGCTGCAGCCATCGGGCCGGGGATCGCCGCTACCACGGCGCGGTCTGTGCACAACCGCGCCGGGTGGAAGAGAGATAAATGCAAGCGCGCCACCTGATGACGCGAGATGACGGCGAACCCCACGGACGAGCCACCGACAGATGATCAAGAAGGCCCGTTCCGGAGTCCGGAACTGGCCTTTGACCTGCGGGAACCTGGTGAGCGGTACTGGGATTGAACCAGCGACCTCTTCTGTGTCAGTGCAGGCGGCCTTCATCGGCCTCGGCTAGCAGAGGCTGTTCAGGAATTAGGGTGACACGTTGCCGCCCCGTGTCACCAGTTCCATCTGCCTATGCTCGATGTCATCGGCTCGCGCACGATCCCAGTGACATTTGAGTGACAAGTGATCTTGAGACGGGCGGGCACCGGCCTTATCAGTGCCCTGACCTGGGAGAAATGGGTGGAGCTGAGGGGATTTGAACCCCTGACCCCCTCGATGCGAACGAAGCGGTCAGCGGTTCATATGCGTGCCGGGCGGTGCCGCCGGGTGGGCCGTGGTTCCGGCGGGTGTCGTCGTGGCTGAGTGCAGGCAGGTTCGCCCCATTCAAATCGGCTTTCCCTGTCTTCAGTACCGCCTGCCGGTGGGCGTCGCCAGTCGCTTCGTGGGCGGGCTGGGCTTTGCTGTCAGGTGCGTGGCCTGGCGGGGGTGACCGCGAGTCCGGCCGCCTCGGCGCCGTCGCGGAGCCGACGATCCCAGGCGGCAAGGATGAGGCCTGGCTGGCTGACGGCCAGGGCGCTGGCCAGGTGGACCGCGTCGGCGCCGCGCAGGGCGTGGCGGGCGGCGAGTTGGCCGGCGCTGTGCTCAACGGCGCGGGTGAGCTCGACCGGGCGGGTGGCTGACCAGTACTCCTCCCAGGCGTCTTCGGCAGAGGCCTGCCCGGCCGGGTCGAGGTCGTGGTTGCGCCCGGCGGCAGCGAGCGCGGCTTTGACTTCGGGATAGGCCAGGCGGCTGGAGACAGCCGCGTCGCACCCGTCCCACAGCTCGGCGGCCAAGTCGCTGCCCGTCTCCTCGACGAGCAGCTTGACTAGCGCGCTGGAGTCGAAGTAGATGACTGCCACCGGCCTAGCCTCGCTGTTCGCTGATGATGTTGGCGACCGAGCGGTGCGGGCGTGGCCGGGAGCGTCCCGAGGCGACGGGTCGCACGGACTGCCGCGGCCGGGCGATGACGCCGTCAGTGGTCAGGCGCTCGATGGCAGTAGTCGTGTCCAGGCCGAGCAGCCTGGCGACCGGCAGCCCGCGGTCGGTGATGATGACCTCGGCGCCCTCGCGGGCGCGTTCGAGCCATTCGCTGAGGTGGGCACGCAGGTCGGTAACGGCGACGTCCATGCCTGTAGTGTACAAGACAACTGAAGCGGAGATGTACACGTCAGCCGTGCCGTGCGGGGAGGTCGCGACCATATCCGCACAGCGGACCAGCCAGATCATAAAGGCGATTTTCGATCTAGCGGTACCCGGTGGTGACGACAGCGTCGGACCGCAGTCGCCGCAGCACTCGCTGGACGCTTGGCTCAGCAATCCCTGCCAGCGCCGCAAGTTCGGCCTGGGTTAGCGGGCAGCGGACTACCCGGGTTGAACCAACATCCTCGCCGTAGTGCTCCGCTAACTGAAGCAAGACCCGAGCCACGCGGGTACCCGCTGTGCTGCGGGTGAAGTCGATTCGCCGGGCAGTCGCACTGCGCAGCTTGTTTGATATGCCACTTGCGACGGCCCGGGCGATCCCTGGATTGCGGCCAAGAAATTCGTCGAATTCACCCCGCCCGATAATTCGCGCGGTGACCCGGCTCGCCGTGATGACAGTTGCCAGCCTCTTCTGGCCGTCCAGTGCGGACAGTTCGCCGACGAGATCTCCACCAACTCGGATAGCGAGCAGCGCCTCGCTGGTCTCATTGCGGCCAGTGATCTTGACTACGCCGGACAAGAGTAGGAAGACGGAGGACGTGCTCTCCCCCTCGCGGATCAGCACTTTTGCTGGCTCGGCGTACACTCGCATGCACCGAGCCCCATTAGTCTGGATCGCGCAGAGTCGGGTAGTTCGGCCATCAAGCTCCCCGGTGGGCAGTTATTCCGATTTGTTGCACGACGGAACCTTTTGGGCGCCAGTGCGGTCTTGTCCGTCAAGACTTCCCCATTCATGTGGCAATGCCACTTAGCCTAAAAGGATCTTGAAGACTCGCAACGTCGTCCCGGCGTTGCTGCTGACCCGGGTGTTTCCGGCCGCTACGTCGTCCCTGAGTTGGGCTGCGGTAGGAATTTAGTTTTCTTCTGGCGTGTCGGGGTGCGGGGTGATGCCGGCTGCGGTGGCGCGGGCGAGCAGTTCGGTGGTGGTGGCGGCGGGGCGGGGGCTGGGGGTGATGGTGATGGTGGTGCCGGCGTGGGTGAGCAGGTCGCGGGTGGTGCGGATGGCGGTGGTGACGGAGGTGGCGGAGACGCTGAACAGGGGGGCGGCGGCGGCGGGGGCTTTGTGGTGGAGGTGGATGAGGGTGGCCAGGAGCTTGGCGGGCTGGGTGAGGCGGATGCGGGGGTCGGGGCTGCCGGGAGGGCGGGGGGTGCGGCTGGGGTCGCGGCCGCCGCGCCTGGCGCGCAGGTCGTGCTGGTGGCGGGCGGTCATGGCGATGTCCATGCGGGCGGTCAGGGCGGTGACGGCGGCCGGGGTCATGCCGGTGAGGGCGGGGTGGTTCAGGGCTGCGTGGTCGTAGCGGGCGGCCGGGGCGGGAGCCGGGCGGGGAGCGGGGGGCTGCCGGGGCGGGGCGGGGCGGGGTGCGGGGCTGAGGGTGTAGTTCCAGGTGCCGCAGAAGCCGTGCCGGGTCAGGAACCGGGCTTCCAGGTCTGCCATCGTGTCGTCGGGGATCTTGACGCCGGCGGGGTAGTCGCTGGTGTCCAGGGCGGCGGTGACGGTCAGCCCGGCCTGGGTGGTGGTCGCGGCGATGGTGTTGATGACGATGTCGTAGCTGGTCAGGGGGCGGGCACGCCAGTTCCGGGTGATGTGGCAGAACAGCCGGTGCTCGATCTTGTTCCATTTGGAGGTGCCGGGCGGGAAGAGGCAGACGGTGATCTTCAGCCCGGCCTCGGCGGCCAGGGCGGCCAGCCCGGCTTTCCATGCCCGGGTGCGGTAGCCGTCAGTGCCGCCGGCATCGGCGGTGATGAGCAGCCGCCGCGCGGCCGGGTACCGGTCCTTGCCGGCAGCCTGCCACCAGCGGCGGATCGACTCGGTCGCGAACGCGGCGGTGTCGTGATCGGTGCCGGCGTTCACGAACCCGTCGTTCGCGCCGACGTCGCAGCTCCCGTACGGGGTCGCCACCAGGGTGTCCTTACCGGTGAAATCGTGGTCGCGGACCCGGACCGGGGCGCCTTGGGGCCGCCATTCCCGCCCGGGCTGGGCGAACAGGCCGATCTTCTCCCTTTTCTTGGTATCCACGCTGATCACCGGGTCACCGGCGGCCAGGTGATGACGGGCCTGCCGGGCGATGTACCGGAACTGGGCGTCCCGGTCCGGGCTCTGCCTGCCCTCGATCATCTTGGCGTTGCCCTGCGTGCTGTACCCCGCCGCGTGCAGCAGCCGCAGCACCGTCGGCTTGCTGCACCGGTGCCCCCGCGAGGTCATCTCCCGCGCCAGGCTCTCCGCGCTCCGGGCCGTCCACCGCAGCGGCGGCATCGGATCACCCCGGCAGTCATCGCTGACCAGCGCCTCCAGCGCCGCGGGTAACCCCGGACCGGCGGCCTCTGCCCGCGGCCGGCCCGCCCCCGGCCGCCGGACCCGGCACCGCCCCGGCATCCAGCTCCGCCGCCCCCGCCCGCACCGTCGTCCGCGACACCCCCGCCGCCCCCGCTACCACCGCCAGCGCCTGCTCCCGGCCCAGCTCCCCCTCCAGGGCCAGCGCCTCCGACCCCAGGTACAGCCGCCGCGCCCGCTCATCCAGATGCGCCAGCAGCATCCCGAACTTCACCGCCAGCCGGTCACCCAGCTCCCCCGCACCCAGCTCCCGGCCCGCGCCGTCATCGCCCATAGCACACATACTGCCGCCCCATCAGCGGTAAGTCAGGTAATTTCCTACCGCTTCCTTGCTGTTCCCGCAGCAGCAGAGGGACGACGTTGCTGCTGCGTCCGGGTTCCGGGCCAGCCTGTGTCATCCGGAGCGGCCTGGGATGCGGCGCCACCGGAACGATCCCCGGAGAGGGCGAACCCGGGCCGAGTGCGGGCACGAACCAGCAGGTCACGATCAAAATAGGCTAAGCGGCATTGATTCATGAGGTCTCAGCGCATGGCATCATCGTACGGCAATCCTTGTCGCTCGAATCCGTTCTGTGATGGAATGCGGGTGACTGGTAGAAGGTATGGTGTTGACCAGAATCGACCCCAGCGGCCCAGAGGTGAGTTCGCGCATGCGTCGGCCACGGCCGAATCCCGAGTACCGGTTATCGCTCGATCCTGGTAGCGCCTGGAAAGTGCTGGCCGTGGTGAACGAGTCAATTAGGCACGCTGAGATGAAGGGCGCACTGATCCTGGGAGCGGCCGGCGCGGTCGGCGGGTTGCTCTTTAACTTGCCTGGCAGCAGAACGCATCACGGAGTCATGGATGACCTGGTCGTCCTAATCTGCGGGTTGTCGACCCTAGCGGCCGCTACTTTCGCCGCACTCTGTCTGACACCGAGACTTAGATCAAGGGACGAGCCCGACAGCGTCATCTACTTTCATCACATAGCGCGCCGCTACCGTGCGGCCTCCCAGACCGCAGACTACGGCGCCATGCTCGGGACGATATGCGCTGATAGTGACCGGCTGATCGCGGATATCGCGGCGCAGATCTGGGCCAATTCATGCGTTGCTCGGCAGAAGTTCTTGATGGCCAGACTTGGTCTGATAGCCGTTCTTATGGCATTCTTGACGCTCACGGCCATCCTCATTACAGCTGTCTAGCTAGAAAGCCGCTTTCCTCAGCGTTCTCTTCGCGGGCGATGTCGCCATGCATCAGCCAGCGACTAGATGTACCCTCGACCGTCGGGCGACCTGGCACGAGCTGCTCGTAGAACTCGATGAACCGATCGCGCTGAGCCTGTCCGATGACTAGATGAGCTAGGTCTTCGGCGGCGGTGAAGAGTTCGTAAGACAACACCCCATACGCGTGCAGCAATCGCACCCGCTCGAACACGCATTACGCGTGCTCTGGGCCACGGCCGGCACCCGGTCCGCGAGGCTGATGACCTCCTGCCGGTCAGCAGCCGCATCCTCGGGCCGCAAGCATGCCCCCGGTCGCGAAACCGAGCGA
The DNA here is from genome assembly GCA_963769145.1 of uncultured Actinomycetota bacterium. GTDB lineage: Bacteria > Actinomycetota > Actinomycetes > Streptosporangiales > Streptosporangiaceae > Chersky-822. Next base: position 1,314,853 of record CAVYKS010000003.1, on the reverse strand, counting down.
CGTGAACCTCAGCGTGCCCTCGTCGGGTTCGCGGAGCTCCTCCAGCGACCTGATGTCCACAGCACCTTGCATAGTGAGCGCTTCGCCGCGGTCCGTCCCAGTGCTCAGGACGCAGCCAGTTCGACAGCAGACACGGCCAGAACCTGCGCCAGGGCAGTGAGGGATGTGCCATGAAAGTCATCTAGGCACGCACGACGACACCTGCTGCCGCCCGGTCCCGGTGACATCTGGGTGACAAACGATCTTCGAGCGCGCGACCGTCAGATCGATCATGCCTCTGACCTGCAGGTTTGGGTGGAGCTGAGGGGATTTGAACCCCTGGCCCCCTCGATGCGAACGAGGTGCGCTACCGGACTGCGCTACAGCCCCAAGACTGGGAGCCAGCGTAGCAAACTCTGGCGATGTTCCGCTCGCCGGTAGGCCGGACGTGGCTCTCGGCGAGGCGATAACCCGTTGTCCTAAGCTGACCCGCTTGATTACCATCCGCGCATGTCTTCGCCCTATGCCCGGGCCGCCGATCATGCCGATGTCTTCGCGCACTTCGGTGCCGAACAGGTGCCGGAAAGCTCGGTTTACCAATGGTCGCCGGTCTTTCCGTGTCAGGTGGCCGGACGTCCGGCGGTCATCAAGCGCACCCGCCGCACGCCGGAGGGCGCGGCGGCGGTGGCCGCGGTGACCAGGGACTGGCTGGCCGGCGGCGTCGCCGTGGTCACCGCGCTCGAACTGGGCGTGACTAACCCAGTGCAGCTAGGCGATAAGAACTGGGTGGCGTACCCGTTCATCGAGGGCCACATCTACACCGGGCGAATCGATGAGATCGAAGCGGCTGGGGCGCTGCTGGGCCGGATCCACGCATTCGGCCCAGGCCCCGCCGGGGACACCGGCCCCGCCGGGGACATCGGCTCCGCCGGGACCGCGCGGCTGCCAGCTTTTTGCTGGCCGGATGACGAGCGGGCGCGCGAAGAGACCGACGTGGAAGAGCTGCGCACTGCGGTGACGCCGCACGCTCCGCAACAAGTTCTTGAGCAACTCACGGCCCTGGTGTCGAGCTTCACCGACGAGCTGCTGCCCTCGATCCGTTCAGCGCAACTGCCTTGCCGGAACGCCTCCATGGACTACAAGGCGAACAACCTCATCTACACGCCCGCCGGACCCGTTCTCATAGACCCCGACAACGGCGACTTCGCCCCGCGGTTGCTCGACCTGGCACAGGCGGCGCTGCTGTTCCATACCGATCACGCCGCCGCGCCGGCGAGGCCGTTCAACCAGATGGAGTGGTCCTCGTTCATCGGCGCCTACCTGCGCGAGGTCGACCTGACCGAGGACGAGCGGCTGCTGTGGCCGACGGCGATCGAATTCATGCTGAGCTGGGAAGGCCATTGGGCGTTCACCGGAACGCCGGAGGACTGGCATGCTCCGCGGCAGCGATCGTTCCTGCTCGCGCTAGCAAGCGCGCGTGCCGACGACTTCCCGCTGCCGAGGCCTCGCGGCGCTGGGGCGAGAGCCTGCCGCTCAGTCTCGGCTCGAAGCTCGGATCAGGCTTGGACAGGTTCCTAGCTGGCATCTAAGTCGCGCAGGATATTGCTCAGCCTGCGGCCCGTCTGCGCGGAGGTTGCGCTGATCGCCTTGCTCACTGAGCGGGCTTCGGTGGCGAGCAAAGGAACTCGCCAGGCCGGGTCTAGCTTGGTGATCGTCGTCACTACGATCTCGCCGGCCTCTTCGGCGTGACCGTGCCGAGCTAGATGCCTGGCTTGGTCGAGCAAGATCAGCGGCCGGTCGATGGGGTCGTTGTCCGGGTAACAGGACAGGGCCTCGTCGAGGGCCGCGGACGCCGCCGGATCGTCGATAGCCATCAGCACTTGTGATGTATACATCAGCATCGCGCGGCGGGGGAATCCGAAGAAGTCCTCGTTCGTTTGGTCGGCAGACAGGCCGGTCGCGAGGGCCTCGGCAGCGCCGAGTTCGGCTCGTGCGGCGGCGGCATTGCTGAGTGCTCCGTGCGCGCGGGCGGCTAGGCCGGTCAGTTGCGCCGCTCCCGCGCAAAGGTGCGGGCCGAGCTTGGCCGTCGTCTCGCTGACAATGGCGAGTACCTGCTTGGGTAGCAGCGGGTACATGGCAATCATCGCCTGGGCCATTGCGACCCAGTAGCCGGTGGCCGCGTCACCGCTCATCGCCGCGTACCGGCCAGCTGTGTGCAGCCAGTCGCGGGCGGCGCGGTTATTGCCAAGGTCAGTATTCAGCGCACCGGTCAGGCCGCAGAGCCTGGCCGCCAGCCGGGTCAGATCGCGTTGCTGCGGGTACTGGCCGACGAGTTCGGCTAGGTCGGCGAGGTCGGGGGCGAGTCGCTCAAGCAACTCCGTGGGCGGAACCATGCCGTACGCGGCGACGTACTGGTCGGCGATCTGAACCCACTTGTCGGCGTCGGCGACCGGTAACTCATGCCGCAGGTCGGCGTCCATCCGGCGGCGGATCTGATCAAGCTGGGAGAGCACAGATGTGGCGGCGGCCACATTCTCCTCATGGTCCGCCGCCTGCCGATCGGCCGTCGCCGGTAAGGCGTAGTCGCCGATGATCAGTCGAACATCTTCGACAAACCCAAGCCTGACCGCGTCGGTACGGTACCACCTGGCTAATAAGGCCTGGTAGAAAGTCCCGGGCTTGTCGTGCCCGTTCTCCCAGCGGGAAATCTGCTGACATGAGGGTGTCGACGGACCGCATGGGTTTCCTGAGTCGGCGGCAAGTTTACGAAGTGAACTGGCCAGTTCAGCCTGGGTGAGCCCGGCCGCGAGCCGCCAGGCCATCAGGAGGGTCGGGGTGCGCGCCGTTTCGTATACTCGGCGGACTAACTGCCATGGCGTCCATCCGCCCTGGTCAGCGCGCCGCCTTAGATTGTGAAGTAGGTCATCGAGGCGCCGGTCGTCCATGCAGGGAACGTACCACTCCGCTTACCGGTCGAACAGTCATGGACATCTTGCGGAAAGGCGCAATCAGTCTATTGCGGTTAACTGCTAATACCCATTGTACGTGGGCTATCAGACATTGGCAGGTAATGCGGGATTGGCCACGCCGGAGGAGATTTGAATCCCGGAAATCGATCGCCGCATGACCTGCTGCTATCAGGCCGCGCAGTTGATCGCCGGCGAGACCGCCGCCGCAGCCGCCGCAGTTGCCGAATGCGATGGGAGGAGGGAAGCAAATGAAGAAGATGTCGATCCGCAAGGCTGGTCCGATCAGGCTGACCAGCGCTGCCGGTTACTACAGCTGTGCTGTTTGCGCGCTGTAGCACGTAACCACCGCCCGGGCTGGGCTCCAGTACCTGAGCTCAGCCCGGCACCAGACCGCTCGGCTAAGGATGGGCGACGATGACCGTTACCGCTTCAGGCACTGTTCGCCTGCACAGGCTCACGATGGTCGCCGAGGACGACGGTGTCATGGTTGGCCGGCCCGACATAGGGTCCTACGCACTGTTCCCGGTCGAAGGGGCCGACGTGCTTCGCATGCTCGACGAGGGTACTCCGATCGAGACCGCGGCCGAGTGGTACGAGCGATCTTGCGGTTCTCCGCTCGACGTGGCTGACTTTCTCGAAGCGCTGACCGACCTTTCGTTCATCCGGGCCGATGGCGAAGAGAAGCCGCCCGTGACCCAGGTACGGTGGCAGCGGCTTGGCCGGTTCGTTTTCTCCTGGCCGGCCGGGCTGTGCTACGCCGCGCTGATGCTGACCGCGATCACCCTGATCGCGCGGGACCCTAGCCTGCGACCCTCGTATCATCAGCTGTTCTTCACCGAATACCTCTCGCTGATCGCGCTCACGCTCGCCGCCGCGCAGATCCCGTGCCTGCTCCTGCATGAGGGCTTCCACGCGCTGGCCGGCCGTAGGCTCGGCCTGCCATCAAAGCTACGACTCGGACGCAGACTGTATTTCCTGGTCGCCGAGACTCGGCTGACTTCATTGCTGAGCGTGCCCCGGCGAAAGCGTTACCTGCCGTTCCTGGTCGGCTGCCTCGCTGACGCGCTGGTCATCTCGGCCCTGACCGTGCTGGCGGCATTGCTGCATCGGCCCGGGATTCCGGCGTGGTGCGAGGGATTGTGCCTCGCAGTGGCGTTCACCTGCTTGCTGCGACTGATCTGGCAGCTCTTGTTCTATCTGGAGACCGACCTCTACTACGTCCTGGCGACCGCCCTGCGCTGCTCGGATCTCCAGAACGCGACTCGGTACTACATCGCGGCGCGATGGCGTCGGCTGCTCCGCCGCCCGGCTCGGGTGCCTAAATCCGAGTGGTCGGACCGGGACATGGCGATGGCCCGCTGGTATTCCATCCTGCTGATCGCGGGCTACGGTTTCTCGCTCGGCAGCCTCGCGTGGGCCGGAGTTCCGGCCACCGTGCATTTCTGGTCGCTTGTGGTCGACCGGCTGGCGCGGACTCACTTGTCGGTGCCCAGCGTGGTCGACGCTTTGGTCTTCGTGCTGCTCGCGTCCACACAAACCGGTCTGACGATCTTCGTCATCGTGCGGGACTGGCGCGCCAAGCGCCGGGCAACTCAGCCCGAGGGAGCTACGACATGACAACCGCGACACCACGGCACTGCTGGGCTGGGCCGTCGGCCAATGTTCCTACAACGGGGCGCGAATTGCCGCCGTCACCCGATCCATACCTGGACGTGCGGTGCCACCGACGACTACGCGGACCGTACACCGGCGGCGGCTCGTTGCTGCGAGCCGTTGTACCCGAGCTGGCCGGTGAGCACGCCGACTTACTCGCCGCCCGGACGATCGAGATCACCGCGGTAGCACCGGAACTGGTCCCGCTGATACCGCCTAGCCCGCAGACGCTCACCGACAACGCCAACCCGATGGAGCGCACCAGGTTCTACGCGGCCTACCGAACCATGCGCATCGCCCAGGGCATCAGCGAACTGCTGATGGACTGGGTCCAGGCGCTGCATCCCGGCGGTGTCGTCATCGAGCTAGCCGACCTCGACGACGCCGACCCCACCGACCTAGAGCTGGTACGGGTGCTACTGCGACGATGCGACCCGGCCCTGATCACCCTGGTCGTGCGCGCCGACCACCCCGACGAGTTGCTCGCCTCCGCGCTTGAGCACTACGCGAGCCCGGTCGCGCGGCGGCCAGACGCCGGCCGCGAGCCGGTCGGCACCGACCTCGCGCAGCTCTACATCGATTCGGACTGCATCAGCAAGGACCCGGCTCTGCTGACCGCCTACGCCGAACTCGATCCCGACGACCGCGCCCGCCGTCACACCGCACGAGCTCATGAACTCGCCACTCACGGCGAACCGACCCTACGGCTCGGCGCCATCCCTTACCACCTGGAGCGCGGGACCGATCCGGCCGAAGCGGGCGGACGGGCGATAATCACGGCGCACAACGACTGCTACGATCGCGGCTTCTATGATGCGGCGCTGGACTTCGCGCTGCGCGGGCGGCAGGTCATTTCGCCGGCCGAGCACCCCGCATGGTACTTCAGCATCTCGCAGAAAGCCGCCTCGTGCCTGTGCTACCTGGAAAGGGGCAACGAGGCGTTCGAATTCCTTTCAGCCATCCGCCGCGAATGCACCGACGCGGAATCTCACATGAACAGTTGCTATCAGATGGCGATGCTCTTCACCAGGCACCTGCCGAAGGAGGAACACGACCACGAGAAAGCGCTGGAGTGGGCGAACCTCGCGATCGTGATCGCCGACCAGCATCCTGATCCGAAGAAGCGGGTGTTCTTCGGAGCCTTCATGCGCAACGCGCGGGCACTTGTCGACATGCACAGGGGTGACCGCGCCGGGTCGATGGCCCTGGTGAACGACGCGATCAAGATGACCGACGGCTACCTCGGGTCAGACGAGCACATGTTGCACCGATCGGTGCTTGTCTTCAACCGGGCGCAGTTGCTGGCCGCAGTCGGTGAGCACGCTGGCGCGCTGCTCGATTACGACGAAGTAATCCGCCGTGACCCCGACTACGGTGATTACTACTTCGAGCGGGCTACTGAGCACCGTGCGCTCAGCCACTACGAGGAGGCTCTCGCGGACTACGCCGCGGCGATCAAGCTGAGCCTGCCGTTCCACGAAGCCCACTTCAACCGGGCTGACCTGCTGCGGGAGCTTGGAGACGACGACGGCGCGCTGGCCGATCTCGACTACGCGGCGACGCTCAAGCCGGTGCACCTGGAAACTCTCATCAACCGGGCCGACCTGCTGCTCGAGCGGGGCGACCTGGAGGCGGCGCGAGCGGACGTGGACACGGGCCTGGCAGCTGACCCCGGCAATGTGCACTTGCTGTCAGCCCAGGGGGCGCTGCTCGCCGAGTCGGGCGACATCGATGGCGCGCACGCGAGCTACACGGCGGCGCTGAAGCAGGACCCGGCTTTCGTCGCGGCGCTGGCCAACCGGGCCGTTCTCGCTCACACGGCGGGCCGCCCAGCCGACGCGATCGATGACCTCGACCGGGCGATCGAGCTCGCTGATGATCCAGCTCTCCGGCTCAACCGGGCCATCGCCCTCGCCGATCTTGGCGAGCACAGCCGCGCCATCGGCGACCTTGACGCTGCGATCGCGGCGAGCGACGGCGCCGATCCCGACCTGCTGTCCTGGCGCGAGCGGATCGGGCGCGAGTCAGGCGAGCGAGCGAACGGACGAGCAACCACCGCCGGACTCCCGGAGAACGTGGCATGAAGCCGGTCAGCCACCGGGTGTCATTGCCGGCCGGAGATGCCGCTCAATGGGCAGTGCCAGAGGCCGATGCGGTCCGGTGGCTTGAAGAGGGTTCGTTCGCCACCGGCGCCGAATCATTCCGCGGGGCGATGCGGCACCACGTCAAGGGCGTGGCGATCATTACCACCGGGCTTGGGGCGCCGGTCGGGTTCTGCGCCACATCGCTCACGTCGGTCTCGCTCCAGCCGCCGATAGTGTCGTTCACGGTCGGACTGCGCAGCTCATCCTGGTCGGTGGTGCAAGCGGCGCGGTACGTGATGGTTCACCTGCTGGCCGACAGCCAAGCTGACCTCGCGCACCGGTTCGGGCAGAAAGGACAACCCAGGTTCGGCCCGGACACCCGCTGGCACCGGGACGCGTTCGGGCTGCCGGCACTGGATGAGGCGCTCGCCTGGCTGGTGGTCGCGCTGGTCAGTCATACCCCGGTCGGCGATCACGCGCTCGTGATCGGGCGGGTCATCGCGTGCAAGCAGGCGGTCGACCGGGCCCCGCTGGTCCACGTGGGCGGCGAGTTCGTGCCGCTGCTGAACCGGCGTTAGCCCGAACCGGCGTTAGTCGCCCACCGCTCGAACGGCCGCGTCGGCGTACTGGTCGTACAACTGATCCCCGACCCGGCTGGAGATGTCGATGATCTCGGCCGTGGGCTCGGCGGCGGCGGCGGCCTGCCGCTCGGCTTCCCACGCCTGGTGTGAGCGCCGCCAGAGATCCCGCGCGGCCCTGGCTTCCCAGGCGGCGCGCTTGCCGGCTAGCTCCGCGTCGGCCATCGCGATCTCGCGCAGCAGCAGAACGTACAGCACCAGCATCCCGATCGGCGGTGCGCAGATCCACCACCGGACGAATCCGGTCAGGACGAACGCCGCCGTAATGAAGACCAGCGAGGTCAAGATCTTCAGCATCCGGCGGCGGGCGTGCATCATCTGCTCGCGGCTCTGGGAAGGTCGCGGGGCGGGTCGGCGCGGAAGGGGTTCGGCGCCGGGGCGAGGACCGGTCGTACGGTAGCTGTGCATGTGCACGTCGTAACGGTACTCCGAATGTTCGCCTTCGGCGTCTAGGTGGACATCAGCCTCGAAATCGACCGAGGTAGCTTCGGCGACAACTCCGGCCGCAGGCGCGTGAGCGTCAGCGTCGGCTTCATACTCGGCCGTCTCGGCATCAAGGTCGTCCTTGGCCGTGTGCGGTCGGCGGAGCCAGGCCGGGATCAAGAACCCCGCCCAGATCGCCACGATGGCGAGATACAGAATCGAATCGCTCACACGAGACCCCCGTGCTCATGGGCGAACCTGCATCCGGTCACGTCACGCACGGTAAACGTCCGGGTGGCAATTCACGAGTAGGCGCACCGGTGTGTCGCAAGATAGGCCACCACGCTCATTAAATTGGACGACACTCAGCTGCGGCTAGCTGATTCGCTGCCGGGCCGCCCTGACCGCGCTGCGCCAGCGTGGCATCAGGCCGGACGCGGCGTCCTCGACGGTAAGCGCGTAGCAGATGTGGTCCCGCCAGGCGCCGTCGACGTGCAGGGAGCGACGCCTGATTCCCTCTTCGTGGAATCCGAGCTTTTCGACAACTCGCCGGCTCGCCCTATTTTCCGGACGTATTGTCGCCTCGACCCGGTGCAGCCCGACGGCGGTAAAACAATGGTCAAGGGCCATCGCGAGCGCCGTCGGGGTTATCCCGAGACCGGCGAACTCCTGGTCGATCCAGTAGCCGACCGACGCCGTCCTGGCCGAGCCCCAGATGATGTTGCCGACTGTAAGCTGCCCGGCGAACTTTCCGCCGTACGTCACCACCCACGGGAGCGTGACGCCGTGCCTTGCTTCCTTGCGCATCGTTCGCACCATCGTCAGGTACGGTCCGAGGCTGGACTGGTACAGCGGCGTCTCGGGGTTGGTCGGCTCCCAGGGGCGCAGCCAGTCGGCGTTGCGCACGCGTGTCTCCCGCCAGGCCGACGCGTCCCTGGTGACCAGCGGACGCAGCGTGACCGGCGACCTGAGCAGGCTCGACTCGGTAAGCGTGACCGGCCAGCCGCGAGCGTATGCCATCGCACTATCATCGCGCCTTCTGGCTCATCTGCGCTATCTGGACCGGGGCTCAGGCTGGCGGCCGCGAATGATCTCCGCCACGGGCCTGGTCGATGGCATGCGGCAGAACGCTTCGCAGGACCGACATCCCGTCCCGCACGCCGCCGGTCGACCCGGGGAGATTCACGATCAGCGTCGTCCCGGCCAGCCCGACCGCGCCTCGCGACAGCATCGCGGACGGAACGCCAGCGTTCACGCCCGCCGCCCTGATCGCCTCAGCGATGCCGGGGATCTCCCTGTCGATGATCAGGCGGGTCATCTCCGGCGTCAGGTCGCCCGGCGTCAGGCCGGTCCCGCCGGTCGTGACCACGACGTCGTAGCCGGCCGCGACAGCCTCGCGCAGCGTGGCCTCGACCGGAGCCCCGTCGGGGATCACGGTCGGGCCGTCAGTCTCGCACCCGGCCGAACGCAGCAAGTCCACCAGCACTGGTCCCGACTTGTCGGCGTAGATGCCGGCTGATGCACGGTTCGACACGGTGATGGCCAGCGCGCGGATCACGGCCGCCGCCAGTGCCCGGTCTTGCCGCCGGTCTTCTCCAAGACCATCACGTCGCTGATGGTGGCTGCCGGGTCGACGGCCTTGATCATGTCGATCAAGCGCCAGTGCGCCGACCACGACTCCCGTGAGCGCCTCCATCTCGACCCCGGTCCGGTCGGCGGTTCTCGCGGTGACGGTGATCTGGACGCCGTGGTCGTCGACCGTCAGGTCGACGACCACGGCGTGCAGGCCGATCGGGTGGCACAGCGGGATCAGGTCGGGCGTCCTCTTGGTGCCGCTGATCGCGGCGATCCGGGCTACGGCTAGCGCGTCGCCCTTGGGCACGGTCCGGTCGCGTAGTGCGGCGACCGCCGCCTGCGAGAGGTTGACCCGCCCGGTAGCTGTCGCGCTGCGCGCGGTGATGTCCTTGGCGCTGACGTCGACCATACGGGCCTGACCGGCCTCGTCGAGGTGAGTGAGCCCGGTGAGCCTGGCTTCGCCGGCGCCGGTCACGGCAAGTCCAGGACGTCTACCTCGGCCCCGGCCGGGAGTTCCGCGTCATCCTCCGGGACGACGATCAGCGCGTTCGCCATGGCCATCGAGGCGATCTGGTGTGAGCCTTGGCCAGTCAGCGGGGCGACGGTCCTCGTCTGCGGGTCATGGACCCCGCGCAGGAAGGACCGGCGACCGGCTGGCGAGCTGACCGGGGCTGTGAGTTTCGACCTGGCCGGCGCAATTCTTTCCGCCGGAAGATCTTGCAGGGCACGGACCGCTGGCTTGACGAACACGTGGAACGACACCAGCGCGGACACCGGGTTTCCTGGCAGCGTGAAGATCGGGGTTCGGGGCGGGGAGCCGAGCAGGCCGAAGCCCTGCGGCATGCCTGGCTGCATCGCCACCTTGCGGAACGTGACCGTGCCGAGGATGCGCAGCGCCGCCTTGACCGCGTCGTGCTCGCCGCCCATGCTCACGCCGCCGCTGGTGATCAGCAGGTCGGCGGTGGCGGCCGCCAGTTCGATGGCGGCGAGTACCGCGGCCGGGTCGTCGCGGACGACCGCGTGCCTGATCACGTCACAGCCTGCTTGCCGGGCGGCGGCCGCGAGCATGTAGCTGTTGGAGTCCCAGATCAGACCGGGAACTAGGGGCGCGCCTGGCTCGGAAAGCTCGTTCCCGGTCGAGATGACGGCTGCCCGAGGGCGACGGTGCGCGAGGACGGCGCCGTGACCGGCCGCGGCCAGCACGCCGATCTGGACCGGGCCCAGCCTCGTGCCTGCCGGGAGCAGGAGGTCCCCGGGCTGGGCGTCGTCGCCGGTTCGCCTGACCGCGTGGCCCTTCCCGGCCGACCGGGTAATCGTCACCGTGTCCGAACCGCCGTCGGTCCACTCGACCGGCACGACCGCGTCGGCGTCGGCGGGCAGCAGTGCCCCGGTCATGATCTTGATGCTGCGTCCGGAGATCAGTGCCCGGCCCGTGATGTCGCCCGCCGCCACCTCGGCGGTGACCGGCAGCCTCACCGGATTGTCCTCGCTGGCCGCCGCGACGTCGGAGGCCATGACCGCGTAGCCGTCCATCGCCGAGTTGTCGAAGCCCGGCAGCGGCCAGGCGGCGGTGACGTCGCCGGCGAGCACGGTGCCGTCGGCGTCGGTCAGCGGTATCTCCGTCGCCGCGAGCGGCGTCAGCGCGCCGATGATCTCGCCTGAGTAGCTATCGACCGACTGCATCGAACTCGTTCCGCCGTACGGCAGGGTCTTGAGGTACTCGCGCAGCCACGGAACGAACTCGGGCGCCAGGTCTGGCCGGGCGCAAGCGAACTCGACCGTAGTGCGCAAGAAGTCTTGCTTGTTGCCCGTATCGTAGCGGTGCCCGCGGAACAGCACTCCGTGCACACCGCCCGCCGTCAGCGCTGGTTGTCCGCGATCGGCGATCGCCAGCGTTCGCAGCGCGTCGGTGAGCTGGATCTCGCCGCCCCGGCCCGGCGGGGTGTCACGCAGCACGGAGAAGATCGCCGGGATCGCAGACGTAGCGGCCGATCACGATCCAGTTCGACGGCGCCTCGCTGACGTGCGGCTTCTCGATCAGGTCGGTCACCGCCACGATGTCGATGTCATCGGTCGGCTTGAACGCGGCGCACCCGTAATTGGAGATCTGGTCCGACGGCACTTCCATCAGCGCGACGACGCTGCCGCCGAAGCGGCTCCTGGCCGCGATCATCCGGGCGAGCAGGTCGTCCTTCGCGTCGATCAGGTCGTCGCCGAGCAGCACGGCGAACGGCTCATCGCCGACGTGGTCGGCGGCGCAGTAGCACGGCGTGCCCGAGCCCGCGCGGCGCATCCTGGCGCACGTAACTCACCGTGGCAAGCTCGCTCGGCGCTCGCACTTCGGCCAGCGCCTTGGAGTTGCCGCGCGCCGCCAGCCGAGTCTCAAGGTCGCGCGCGCGCTCGAAGTGATCGCAGATCGACTGCTGGCCTTCGCCGGTGATCAGCAGCACATTGGTGAGTCCGGCGCTGACCGCTTCTTCGACGACGTACTGTATCGCCGGCTTGTCCACGACCGGCATCATGACCTTCGGGGTTACCTTTGTGGCGGGCAGAAACCTAGTGCCAAGTCCGGCGACCGGGATAACCGCTTTGGTGACCTCGCCTGCGTGAGCCATGCTAAGAACCCTAACTAGCGTGTCGGAGGACCTCGTGCACGGCATGGCAGAAATCGATCACACCGCATCTCGCTTTGGGGGCTACCCAGTCTGGTCAGGATATGCGTGAGCGGAGCCTCGCCGAGCATAAATCCTCGCTACGCAAGGAATTGCTGGAGGCTAGGTCCCGGCTGCCTGCGTCGACTCGGAAGGCGGCCGGGATTGCCTTGCGCGACACTCGTGCTTGACTCACCTGAGGTCGGGATGGCCGGCACGATCGCGGCGTACTTCTCGGTCGGAAGCGAGCCAGAGACCGTTGGGCTGGTGTTCGCATTGTGGAAGAGAGGCAGTTATGTGCTGCTTCCCGTGCTTCGCGACGACTACGACCTGGATTGGGCCTCCTATGAGGGGCCGGACTCGCTCGCCCCAGGTCGCGCACGGGCTGCTGCAGCCAACCGAACCTCCGCGCGGCGTCACCGCGATCGCCAGCGCCGACTTCGTGATCGTGCCAGCTCTGGCGGTGGGCGCGGATGGGCACCGGCTTGGCCGCGGCGGCGGTTGCTACGACCGCGCCCTCGCCAGGGTCGGTCCGGCTGTGCCCACGGTCGCGCTGGTCTACGACAATGAGCTGCTCGACGCGGTCCCGGCCGGACCGCATGACCAGCGGGTTCGAGCGGTTGTGCAACCGACGCGAGGAATCACCAGGCTGAGCTGACTGTTGCTAACATTTAGCAGTTGACGGCGCTGAGTGCTAACGCTTGATTGGGAGGACGCGTGCCGACGTACGAGTACGCCTGCACCGAGTGCAGAGACCGGCTTGAGGTTGTTCAACGATTTAGCGATGATCCGCTGACCACGTGCGGAGCGTGCGGCGGTCGGTTGCGCAAAGTGTTCTCGCCGGTTGGCATCGTGTTCAAGGGCTCAGGGTTCTACCGCACGGACAGCAGGAGCGGCGGCGTCGGCGCTGGCTCGGCCAACGGCAACGGCAAGACGGACGGTGCCGGGTCGGATGGCTCGGGCGCTGGCTCGGGCTCGGGCTCGGGCGACAAGGCGGAGGCCGGCGCCAAGGCGGACGCGGGTAAGTCGGGTGGAGATAGCGGATCGGGCTCGTCCAAGTCGGGTGAGTCGAGCGGGTCGTCGGGTTCGTCGAGTTCTGGCGGCAGTTCGTCGAGCAACGGTTCGTCGGGGACGTCGAAGTCGGGGACAGGATCGGCAGGAGCCGGGTCTTCTAAGGCCAGCTCGAAAGTAGCCTGACGCCGTGCCCGGCGAGGTTGGGCCTGCCGAGGCTGGGTCCGGCGAGGGTGGGTCCGGCGAGGGTGGGTCCGGCGAAGGTGGCCTAGCCAGCATCGGGGTCATCGGCGGTTCCGGGTTCTACGAGTTCCTCGACGATGCGCGCGAGGTCGCGGTGCAGACTCCGTTCGGCCCGCCGAGTGATCTGCTGACGGTCGGCACCGTCGCCGGACGATCCGTTGCGTTCCTGCCGAGGCATGGCCGGGGCCACAAGTACCCGCCGCATAGCATCCCCTACCGGGCGAACCTGTGGGCACTGCGGTCCCTCGGCGTGCGGCAGGTGCTCGCCCCGAGCGCGGTTGGCTCGCTGACCCCCGGCTACGGGCCGGGCACGCTGGTGATTCCCGACCAGGTAGTCGACCGGACCAGCGGACGCCCGCAGACCTACTATTCCGACGGCGGTGCCGTCCACGTGCAGTTCGCCGACCCGTATTGCCCGGCTGGACGGTCGGTGGCCGTGAAGGCCGCTCACTCGGCGGGCTGGGAGCCGATTACCTCGGGGACGCTCGTGGTGATCGAAGGACCGAGGTTCTCCACCCGGGCAGAATCCCGCTGGTACGCCGAGCAAGGCTGGACGATCGTCGGCATGACCGGGCACCCAGAGGCCGTGCTCGCCCGCGAGTTGGCGCTCTGCTACACCCCGCTGTGCCTGGTCACCGACACCGATGCCGGCGTCAGCGAAGGCGAGGGCGTGACCCATGAGGAGGTGATGGCCGTCTTCGCGGAGAACCTGACCAGGATGCGAAACCTGCTGTTCGCCGTGATCGAGGCCATGCCGGCGATGCGAGATTGCGCGTGCCCGTCGGTGCTCGACGGGCTGACGCTGCCGATCGAACTGCCTTAGCCGGTGGGCTGTTTGCCGGTCGGCGTCGGGGCGTGGCGGCTGGCCAGGCCGACGAGATTGTCCTCGCTGTCGCGGATGAACGCCATCCACTCCTCCCAGCCCTTCTCGCCGAACGTCCCATCGGCGTCGGCGAACACCCGATGCGGCTCGGTGTGCACGGTGACGTCGGCATCGCGCAGCCGACCGATGCTCTCCTTCACGTCCGGCACGTGCAGGTAAATCAGCGCGCTGGGCGCGCCCTGCTCGAGCAGAAGCCGAACCGTTCCCATCCGGATGAACGCCAGCCCCGGCGGCTCGAACCTCGCGATCAGCTCACCACCGAGCACGCTGGTGTAGAAATCGACGGCGCGGTCGAGGTCGTTCGCGTGCTGGGCGACCTGGTGTAGTTCAAGCATGTGCCGCTCTGGTGGGTCGGGATAGGTAGCATTGCTATCAATATTCGTAGCAATGCTATACAATTTCTGTGGTGGAAAGCAACGCGGGGCCGGTCCACGTTCCAAGCGAACTCGAAGCGGAACTGACTGCCAGCCAAGCCGCCTCCGTGCTGAGCGAAGCGGCCTCCGCGCTCAACTCCGGAGCGATTCACTTCCTGCGCAGCCTGGCCGCCGTTGACCGGCAAGCGGGCCTGAGCAGGGCGAGGTTGTCGGCGTTGTCGGTCCTGGTGTTCGGCGGATCGCGGACACTGGGCGATCTAGCGGCGGCCGAGGGCGTCGCCGGCCCGACGATGACCAGGATCGTCGACGGCCTCATCGCTGAAGGCCTAGCCGAACGGCGGCCGCACCCCACCGATGGCCGCGCGGTGACGATCGCGGCCACCCCCAGCGGCGACTCGCTGATGCGAACGGCGCAGCGGCGCAGGATCGAGACGATCGTGCGGGCTCTGGCCGGCCTGCCCGGCCGAGGAGAGGCACGTGCTGGTCTCCGCGGCCGGGCTACTCGACCGGGTAGCGAACGCGGTTCGGAGCGAGACGGCGAGTTAGCCTCCCGCCTCCAGCCCCGCCCGTCTCGTCCGCCCGTCTCGTCCGCCCGTCTCGTCTGCCCGTCCGCCTTCCGTCCGCAGCGTGGGCCCCTTGCTGTCGTTGGCTGGCTCGTCCGTCCGCAGCGTGGGCCCCTTGCTGTCGCCCTGGCAGCGTCGTGGGCCCCTAACTGTCGCCGGGCACCAGCTTTCCCGTGGCTGTCGGCGGCCCGGAGGTAGTGCTGGCGTGGAGTTGTAATGGGCTACGGGAAGATGGCCCGGACCCGGTAGGCTAGGCGGCGCCTGCGGCGTGCGCGGGCACGCCCCGATAGCTCAGTGGATAGAGCGACTGCCTCCTAAGCAGTAGGTCCCGCGTTCGAGTCGCGGTCGGGGCGCTTGTCGCCGACGGGGTCGACTTGCCGGAGCTCGGGCGTCGACCTTGTGAGATTCCTGGCCGCACGCTCCGCTAGGTACGCGCGCCATGTCGGAGCGACGATCGAGTTGTCCGCGATGAGGTCGCCGAATCCGGGTGTGAGCAGGAAGATGAAGGTCGCCGAGCGACGCGGAGGTGTCGAGATACGCCTCGATCAAGCGCTCTCGTGCTGCCCCTTTCGATGCGGCCAAGCTCCTCCAGAATTGACCGTCCGGGAAGCCTTCGTTCGATCGCGTAGGTTCTGCCCTCGATTTCGCCGACGTCGAGAACCTCCGGGAGTCGGTATACCGGCTGCGAAAGGGCCAGTTCTTCAACGAGCGCCATGCGACGCAGCACGTCGGCCTTGCGTCCTCCATCGCGCAGCACTCTCAGCACCCGCTCATCATCAAGGTCGTACACCCACGCCTCCCCGCTATGCCCTAGCAAGACGTTTGGCGCGGCTCCGAATCGGTGCGCTACAGGCACGGGCCCTGGGTCATATGGAAAGTCCACGTACGAAGTCTCAACGACTGCCGGCACTGGCGTGAAGAGGGTTTGCTCGGTATCCCATCGTGCCGATCGACGGCGGTCCAGAACGGGACCAGGCGCCCGGTGCGATCAGAAGATCCCGAGGTTGGGAAGTATCTTGGCGGCGGCGTCGATCAGTTCGGCAGCGGTCCGGATTCCGTCAGCCGTTTCTGTGGCGCTGGCCCTGTCTGCTGGGTCTAGCGGGTACTCCAGCTCGTTGCGTCGCCGCCGGAGGGCACCGAACGGGCGCAGGATGGTTCCGAACTGCGCCCTGACGGACTCCTCGACCGCGTAGTGGCCACCGGATGTCGTCGGGCGCAGGCCCTGCTGGGCGAGCAGGGCGGTGCAAGCCTGGCGGGCCGCGTCGTAGCCGAGCACGAAGGCGCTGTCCGGGTTCGCCTGCTCGATGGCGCGTGCGGCTGCCAGGGTCTGCCTGGCACGTTCGAGCCAGGGTGAGCCGTCGGCTTGAGCGCCCCTGACGGATTCCAGGCGGCGTTCTTGGAGGAGACGGCCGATGACTGCGGAGCCTGGTGCCCAGCTGGTCACGTCTCACCGTCCGCAAGTGATCCGAGTACCCAGACCAGGGGAGCAGAACGAATCTGCTGGATAAGAGCATCGGAGGCGGCTGCCCAGCGCGCCGGGCTGCAAAGAGTCACGTTCACCGGGAAGCCCACGCGCTGCTCTGCTTGCTCTGCCGCGTCGTAGATCACCGCCCGGGATGGCTCGCCGACGACCAGGACGTCGACGTCCGCCGGAGGCGCCCCGGCGACGCCGTGGTAGCGGGCGGCCCATGATCCGTAGATGGCCACGCCGTCAGCGGGGATGTCGGCGAACTCTTCCTTGATCACCACGTGCGGCCCGAACGCCAGGGTCAGCAGGTCGGTGAGTGGCCGCGTGTACCTGCTCCGCGGGTTCGCGCTCACCACTCTGGTCCGGCCTACGCGCCGCTCGGTGATCAGGCCAGCCTCCGACAAACGATTGACCTCGCGCTGAGCGGTGGTCAGGGGAATGCCCAGCTTGTGCGACAGGTCGGTGATGGTGTACTCGCTGTCGGGGTGAAGGAGAAGCGCTGTCAGGAGCTCCGCCTGATGCTGGGACCGCAGAATCGGCATGAGCGCAGGTGCCTCAGCGCGCATAGATGGAAGATATCACCCATCTAAAGGAAGAATCAAGCTGATGGACGTGGCTGTCCAGTGGGGAGCCAAGGTGGGAGCCAACAACCACAGTTCCCAGGCCCGCCGCCCGACGCCGACCCTGGGCTAGTGCTGGTCATGCTGGACGGTGAAGCAGGTCGCCTGGTGGGCGGGCCGGCGGGTGCGTCACGTCTGCGGTATCCGCACCTGCAGTTGTACGAGATCGTGGTGGCGTCTTGGCGGCGGCTGACCAGCCCGGAATAACAAGACCAGCGCACGGGCAGCTGCGCCATGTCCGCTGGCAAACCGGCCGTTCGCTGTCGTTAGCTGTCGGCCGCAGCGGTTGCGTCATCGTCGCTGTCAGGGGCTGCCCGATCGCCTGGAGCCTGTCGAGGATGGCCGAGACCGCCGCGCACTCCGCATCCCCGAGGGAATTGCCGTACGCCTGCCGTTCGTGGGTGTAAACGGCGAGTCCGCCGATCACACCATAGCTGACCAGGCAGCGCAGCCCGTCGCCGCCGGCCACCTGAGCCGCGCTGGCCAGCATGCGGTCTGCTGCGGCGCGGCCGCCGTGGCGTTCGCAGTCGAGCGCGAGGGCGACGAGGCCGCAGCCGCGCGCACAAACGACCGGCCGCCGCGCAAGCCCGGGGCGCATCGGCCCACACGTTGTCCCAGTCATCGAGACGCACCGGCCTAGTCGCCATCTTTGCGTTCGCAGACGGAGCCGTCGCCGTTGATGCGGCCCGGCGGTGGTGCTCACCTCGGCGGCGGGCTACCTTGCTCCCTCGTCGCGGGTGGACTCATAGAACTCCGCGAATTCCGTCAGCTCTTGCTCCATACCCCTTACACGCATCACGAGGCCGATCCCTTTAGCTGCCCCGGCTAACCGACCCGCGCGCGACATAGGCGTTGGCTTCGCCCTGCCGGTTACTTAGCTCGCGGTAGAGTTCCGGGTCCGCTCGAATGCACGTACGCGCCATACAGCGCCAGGGCACGCTCATGCAACTGGGCCGCGCTGGAATAGTCCCCGGTCACCCAGTGCACGAGCCCGAGATCGTTGAGCGCGTTGGCTTCGCCCCGCCGGTCGCCCAGTGCCCGGTACAGCTCCAGGGCACGGTGGAGAGCCTGGCCGGCACCTGGATAGTCGTCGGCCTGGTAGCACACCGCCCCCAGCTCCGTGAGTGTGCTGGCCTGCTGGAGTTGATCGTCGTCCCGGATCAGGTCCAGTGCCTGATTCAGCGCTTCCGCTGCGCCGGGAAGATCGTCGGCCAGGCGGCGCGTGTCGCCCAGTGCGGTGAGGGCCGTCGCCTGCGCCGCCGGGTCGCCCAGCTGGCGGGCGGCCTCGGCGGCTGTGGCGTGAAGTGCGAGCACTCTCGGCCATGGACCGTGATCGCGCAGGTAGCCGTGCAGTGCGGCGGACAGTGCCACGACGTAGACCGGGCGATCCCCGGTTCCTGCGAGGTCAATGGCCGCGTAGAGGTTGTCCAGTTCCGTTCGCATCCACTCGGCGGCCTCCTGCCGGGTGCCCAGGACGGGGCAGTGCCGCGGCGGGAGGGCGTCGCGAAGCTGGTAGGCGGGGGTATACCGGCTCAGGTGCCGGTCGGCAGCCTGGGCAGAGGCCAGGTAATAATCCAGCAGCCGGTCGAGCGCCCTGTCCGGCGTTTCAGCGGGATCGTCCTCGCTCCTGGCGCGCGCATAGAGGCGGATCAGGTCGTGCATCCGGTACCGCCCGGCGGTGTGCTGGACGAGCAGATTGTGGTCGATCAGGTCCTCAAGCAACAGAGTGGCCGTGCGGACATCGGTGTCGATCAGGGCGGCGGTGGCGTAGGCATCGATGTCGGGGCCTGGGATCAGCCCGAGTTGGCCGAACAGCTTCCGGTGATCGACAGTTAATCCCTGGTAGGAGAGTTCGAACACGACCTGGAGGTCGCGATCGCCGTCGGTCAGCGTAGCGACCCGGTGGCCTTGGTCGCGGAGCAGGCCGGCCAGATCCTCCACGGTCCAGGCGAGGCGGTGGCGCATCAGTGCCGTGGCAATCCGCAGGGCCAGCGGAAGGCGACCGCACAACGTCGCGATCTCGGCTACGGCCCGATCGTCTGCGTCCGCGGGCCCGACGTCCGCCGCAGAGCGGAACAGGTCGATCGCGTCGGCGAGTGGCGGCACATCAAGCGACAGAACGCGGGCATCGTCGATCGCCTTCAGTCTCTTACGGCTGGTGACCAGTACAAGGCATCCACTGCTGCCCGGCAGCAGGGGGCGGATCTGTGCCTCGCTGCTGGCGTTGTCCAGGACGATCAGCGTGCGAGTACCGGCGAGGCGCTCACGGTACACCGCGGCGCGCCCATCGGTGTCCCAGGGGATCTGCGCAGGCAACATGCCCAGCGACCGCAGGAACCATTCCAGGGCATCGCCGGCCGTGCGGGGCGGATAGCCCGTGGTATGGCCGTGCAGATCGAGGAAGAGCTGGCCGTCGGGGAAACGCTCGCAGAACTGATGAGCCGCGTACACGGCAAGCGCGGTCTTGCCCGTCCCGGCCATGCCGTCAATGACGCAGATCGCCGCTGTCCCACCGGTCAGGCTCGTTTCCTCCAGCCAGCCGGTCAGCGTGTCCAGCTCGGCCCGCCGTCCGGTGAAGCACCGCGGCGATGCCGGTAGCTGCCGTGGCTTCACTGTCGCCCGTGCCGTCTTGGACGACGCCGCGGAATGCTGCGCGATCGGCGCGACGTGGCCGGCGAGGATTCGCTGCTGGACTGACCGCAGTTCTTGCCCCGGTTCCATGCCCAGTTCGCCTACCAGTATCTGCCGCGCGGTCCGGTAGGCCTCCAGCGCTTCTGCCTGCCGTCCACACTGGCTTAGCGCGAGTGTCAACTGCGTGTGAAACCGCTCCCGCAGTGGGTACAGGGCGGTCAGTTTCCGCAGATGCGGTACAAGCCGGTTGTGCCATCCGAGCCGCAGCTCGGCCTCGGCGTGATCTTCCAGCGCCTGCAGGTGCAGCTGCTCGATCGAGGGTATGAACGCATCGCGCAGGGTCTGCGAGGAGACGTCGAGCAGCGGCGCGGCGCGCCACAGCTTCAGCGCTTGGGCCAGCTCGTCCGCGGCCTTTTGCCACGCCTGCACCCGCGTGTCCTCTGCGCCTTCACGGCAGAGGGCCTGAAACCGCTGCACGTCCATTTCGTCATCGGCAGCCTGGAACAGGTAGCCCGGGTGCTGAGTGAGAATCCGCGGCGCGACCCCCGGACCCACCGCGTGCCGCAACCGCGCCACATAGACCCGCAGGGCCTTGGCCGCACCGCCTGGTGGCGCCCCGTCCCAGACGAACTCGGCTAACTGGTCCGCTGGCACGATCTGGTTCGCATGCACCAGCAACGCCGCCAGCAGCGTCCGCTGCCGGGGCGCCGCGACCCAGATCTGCGCCCCCGAGTCATCGGCGACTAGCAGCGGCCCTAAGATTCCCAGCCTCACCGAACCTCCTCGGACCCCGGGCCACCAGGCGCACCCACGCGTGGCGTAACCCAGACGTTGCCGAAACGACGCGCCCTGCGGCAAGGCTAGCCCTAAGTGCCGCCAAAGACATCGGCCCGGAATGTGACGGCAGTCAGTCCGACGCTGGATCTACCGATCGGCCGCCCGCGTCGCATTCCCAGGCCCGATGGCGGCATAGCGCATCACGATCAGTCAGGAAGGAACCATGAAGAATCTTCGTCCGCTAGCAGTCTTCAGCGCGGCCTTAATGGGATTGCTGGCGTTCGCAGTCAGCGGAACGGCAGGGGCGTCAACCACCGGCCGGGCACCGCCCGTACCCGGTCAGCATTCGCGTGCACACGGCGTCGTTAGTGCGCCGCAGACCCTCCGGGCTCTGGTTGCCGCCTACGCCTTGTTCAGGGACATCCCGGCGGGGGATGTGTCCGTGGTCAGGCCCGGCACCGTGCGAACCGCCTATGATCGCTCAACGAAGACGTACTGGGCCACGGCCAGTTTCTTGCCGTCGACTCGGGCCAGTACCGCAGTGCTCCTCGGTTTCCAGGACGGTGGCAGCACGGGCCTGTTCAGCAGGCACGGGAGCGCCCAATGGCGGATGATCGGCTACGGCAGCCAGCCAGTCTCCTGCTCGTCCAGCCTGCCCGCCGCCGTGCGTCGCTCATGGCATGCCAGCACTTCAGAATGCGACCGGATCAGCGGTGACCGCACCAGGTCCGGGCCGCTGGCCAGGCCGGATATCTCCAGCGCGGCCGACCCGCTGACAATCGCCGTGGTAGCAGAGCAGAACGTTGGCGTCGGCGACACCCCGGCAAGCACGAGCTTCAGCTTCGACTGCGATCCGTTCACCACCTTGGTAGGCGTGGGCGCGAGCACTTCTGGCTGCGGTGTCGATCCCCGGTTCAAGGTCCAGAACGAGAATGAGCAGTGGTGCTCTGATTTCAGCAAGTATGTATGGGAGCAGGGCGGGGTCACGGCGGACCTCAGCACGCTCGACCCTGCGTCGGCCAGCTTCTACCAGTGGGCACTCGACCAGGGCCAGCACCCCTCGTTCGACTCGGGCACTCCGCAAGTCGGGGACGCTATCGTCTTCTACCCCTCGTCCGACAAGGCGCCGAACGCAACATTCGCTGACCACGTCGGCCTCGTCGTAGGAGTCAATTCGAACGGGACGCTGAACCTGGTCAACGGCGACTTCTCGGGAAGCACGAATATCACGGTCCAGCAGAATGACAATATCTCGGTCGGCTCCTGGGCGGCGAGCATCTATGGGAGCGGAGAGCACTGGATATACGTGTCGCCAGGTGTTGTTGGCGAGGTGGTGTTGCGGGCCAATACCGGTCACCTGTTTACTTACGATCCGTCGACTAACGGTCACGTTGACGCCAACCTCGGCATGGCGGCCGGGACCAGCCCGGCCATCGCGGCCGGCAGCGGCGGCTTCGAGGTGGCCTTGCAGGCCAACACCGGTCACCTGTTCATCTACAACCCCCAGACCAGCGGTCACGTTGACGCCGGTCTCGGGATGGCGGCCGGGACCAGCCCGGCCATCGCGGCCGCGCCCGGCGGCGGCTTCGAGGTGGCTTTCCAGGCCAACACCGGTCACCTGTTCATCTACAACCCCCAGACCAACAGTCACGTCGATACCGGTCTCGGCATGGCGGCCGGGACCAGCCCGTCCATCGCCGGCTCCGAGGTGGCCTTCCAGGCCAACACCGGCCACCTGCTCACCTACGACCCCGCAACCAACGGCCACGTCGACGCCGGCCTCGGCATGGCGGCCGGGACCAGCCCGTCCATCGCCGGCTCCGGGGTGGCTTTCCAGGCCAACACCGGTCACCTGTTCATCTACGATCCGTCGACTAACGGCCACGTGGACGCCGGCCTCGGCATGGCGGCCGGGACCAGCCCGTCCATCGCCGGCTCCGGGGTGGCGTTCCAGGCCAACACCGGTCACCTGTTCATCTACGATCCGTCGACTAACGGCCACGTGGACGCCGGCCTCGGCATGGCGGCCGGGACCAGCCCGTCCATCGCCGGCTCCGAGGTGGCCTTCCAGGCCAACACCGGCCACCTGTTCACCTACGACCCCGCAACCAACGGCCACGTCGACGCCGGCCTCGGCATGACCGCCGGGACCAGCCCGTCCATGTCGAACTGACACACAATGAGAGGCGGATCAGGCATGAATGACTACCAGCTGGGCCGAGCGGCCCGGATTAGAAATCTGACTCTGGCCGCAGCGCTGGTCCTGGCCGGGGCGTTAGCTGTTTCGATGGCGTCCCCTGCATTGTCTGCCTCGCCCAGCCCTGGGGGCACGGCGGCTGCATTGACATCGGCGCTTCGGGCTGTACCTGCCGTAGAGGTTTGCGGACAGGGCGCAGCGCTCGTTCGACCCAGCAGCATGGTGCTGACCTGCGCCGATAACGGCGAGTTGGCCGAGCACCTCGACTGGTCGAGCTGGACCCGGACCAGGGCCACCGCGACGGCGATCGTCACCTGGCGAGCCTGCTCCGCACTTTGCGCGGACGATAGCCGCTGGGATCGGACCAGCGCGGACGTCACCTTGACCGATCCTGTGGCCAAGCCAGGGACGCGAGTCCTGTTCACCAGGCTGGAGCTGCACGTGACCGGGCCCACGCCGCGAGGATTCCTGCGTGACCTGGCGTTCGACGAAGCGCCGATGGTGTCTCCCGCGCCACGGCCTCTGAGGCCGGGAAAGCGACCGTCGCCGCTGGCGCTCGCGGCACCCAGCGGGACCCTAGGCTATGCCCAAATCGAAGGGTTCTGGAGGGATGCCGGAGGTCCGGCCTCCCCTGCGGGCAACTTCACCGACGATCAGATCGCCGCGGCGATCACCGGCGCGGAGAGTTCATTCCTGCCGGGGATCATCCAGCCAGGAGTTAACTACTGCGACGCCGGGTCGGACCGGGCGGGCTGGGGTTTGTGGCAGCTTACCTGCGGGAACTCGGTCCCCCAGTTTGGCACCAACTTCCAGCTTCTAGACCCTTGGAACAACGCCGAGGCGGCCGTCTCCAAGTATGACGCCGACGTGGCAGCGGGTTTCAACGGCTTCGATCCCTGGTCCACCTACACCGACGGAGCCTACGCGAGCTTCCTCCAGCACACCGCCGCTGACACACAGCTCTCCGACCCGGGCGAGTACCAGCAAATCAACTCGACCCCGGCCGGGACTCCGTCATCGCCTCCCCCTGATCCGGGAAGCACCTTCGGGCCGCCGATGCCAGGTGTTGTTGGCGAGGTGGTGTTGCGGGCCAATACCGGTCACCTGTTTACTTACGATCCGTCGACTAACGGTCACGTTGACGCCAACCTCGGCATGGCGGCCGGGACCAGCCCGGCCATCGCGGCCGGCAGCGGCGGCTTCGAGGTGGCCTTGCAGGCCAACACCGGTCACCTGTTCATCTACAACCCCCAGACCAGCGGTCACGTTGACGCCGGTCTCGGGATGGCGGCCGGGACCAGCCCGGCCATCGCGGCCGCGCCCGGCGGCGGCTTCGAGGTGGCTTTCCAGGCCAACACCGGTCACCTGTTCATCTACAACCCCCAGACCAACAGTCACGTCGATACCGGTCTCGGCATGGCGGCCGGGACCAGCCCGTCCATCGCCGGCTCCGAGGTGGCCTTCCAGGCCAACACCGGCCACCTGCTCACCTACGACCCCGCAACCAACGGCCACGTCGACGCCGGCCTCGGCATGGCGGCCGGGACCAGCCCGTCCATCGCCGGCTCCGGGGTGGCTTTCCAGGCCAACACCGGTCACCTGTTCATCTACGATCCGTCGACTAACGGCCACGTGGACGCCGGCCTCGGCATGGCGGCCGGGACCAGCCCGTCCATCGCCGGCTCCGGGGTGGCGTTCCAGGCCAACACCGGTCACCTGTTCATCTACGATCCGTCGACTAACGGCCACGTGGACGCCGGCCTCGGCATGGCGGCCGGGACCAGCCCGTCCATCGCCGGCTCCGAGGTGGCCTTCCAGGCCAACACCGGCCACCTGTTCACCTACGACCCCGCAACCAACGGCCACGTCGACGCCGGCCTCGGCATGACCGCCGGGACCAGCCCGTCCATGTCGAACTGACACACCAGCACAGCGCCTCAGCTGCGCTAAGTTCAGTGCCCCGGCGGAAGTGCGTTCGGCCGAACGCACTTCCGCCGGCGGTTGTCACGCGGGGTCGACAAAATACCGCGGAGGCGGTGCCGCGGCAGATCGTGACCCGGCGCTCTGCTACGACCCGATGTGTCGTGAGAGATGCATCCGCAGCGCCCGGATCACCTCCAGCCACGCCCCAGATTGGCCGATAGCCGGCCTACAGCGGGCCGACTGCCGACTCCGCCGCTGTTGGCCTGTGGTGGGGCATGGGTTGCTTCGCTGCCATGCCCACCCGGACCGCCGCTTAGCGGCAGTACCGCAGTTGCTGTAACTGCGGCCTCATTGCCTACCCCTGCTGGGGGTCAGTGCCAGGGCGTACCGCCGGATCAGTGTCCTGCCGGCAGCCACTTGCTCGTTCCTACGCTGCCGGGCCGTCCTGCCTGATCAGGGGAGCGATGTCTCAGCCGCAGCGATCCGATTCCCAGTACAAAGAATTGGCGCAGGACCCATGCGCCGCCACGATGTTCCTGATGGTCGGGCACCCCGGAGCCGGGAAACCACCGGGGCCAAAGAACTGGCCGTGGCGAACCGGGCGCTGCGGCGGCGCCGGCCTAGCGCAGCCTGGCTACTGGTGGGGGCGGTAGATCTCGGATCGATGGTCGATGTCGAGTACGTGCACGGTGCGGGTGCTGTCGTCGATCCGGTAGACGAGCCGGTAGGTGCCCCGCTGGGCACCGTGGCAGCCTGAGAGTGGCCCGGTCAGCGGCTTGCCGACACGGTGGGGGTTCTCGGCGAGTGTGGAGTCGCAGAACTCGATGACGGCTGCGGCGACGGATTCTGGGAGCCGGACGGCGATCGCGCGCCTGGCTGCTGGCTGGAATCGGATGTCGTATCGCTGCTCTGGCTCGCTCGTCACGCGCCGCCGGCCCGGCGCCGAGCCAGGTCTTGGCGCACCGTTGCCAGGTCGGCGCCAGATTCGCCGCGACCGAGCGCGGCCAGGCTCTCCCCGATCCGCGCGACGGCGTCGGCGTCGGCGAGGATCTCCAGTGTCATTTCCATGCCCTCAAGGTCATCGATCGACATTAGGACGGCCTCCGGCTCGCCGTTGCGGGTGAGGGTGATCCGCTCGTGCTGTCGGCGGACTCGCCGGGCAAGCTCGGACAGGCGGGCCTTGGCTTCGGAGAGAGGTACGGGCGTAGCGGCGATCGTCATGGTCACAAGCGGGTCGACAGTTTGGGGCCGTGCCGTCCCTGGGCCTCCTTGGACCTGGCCGAGTGGGTGGTCACCGGCCCGGGGCAGCCGGCAGATGCTGCTGCAGATCTCCTACTTCGACCGCAGCCGCGAGCCGGTGACCATGGACGTGGGCCCGGTGCTCGATCTCGATGACGTGATCGCCGGCAAGGTGGTTGCCCTGGCCCAGCCGCGCTGCGGAACGTGACTACGTGGATACCGCGGCTGCCATGGGCCGCGGCTACAGCATCAGCAAGCTCATTAGCCTGGCCCGTACGTTGGACCCCGGACTGGAAGATCGCGACATCGCCGAGGCAGGCGATCGTCTTGACCGCATTGAGGATGACGACCGGGCGAGGTACGGCTTGGACGCACACGCCATCGCCCAGCTCAGGAAGTGCTTCGCCGGCTGGCCCCGCACCTGATCGCCGCATGCAGGAGCGCTCGCGAAAAGAAGAGCGGATAACTGTGGCTATGACGCTCGCCCGCGACGTGCGTTTCCCTAGCGGCTACAGCGTTCGGGGGATGATAGCTCCTAAGCAGTAGGTCCCGCGTTCGAGTCGCGGTCGGGGCGCTTGGCTTCCGGCCCGGGTCAGGGTTCAGGTGGCAGTCATCGTCAGGCGGATCGCGGGGCGCGGCGCGTGTCTGGTCGAGGAGGAGCCTGCATGCAGGGAATGCCGGTGAGCGTTGTTTGTTTTCCGGTTGATATCGCTCGGTTATCGGGTGATAGATTGTGGAAGTGCGTACAGCAGCGCCTTCCCTCCTGCCGGTGTTCCGGTCTAGGTTGCAGGGCGAGGTCCTGGCTCTGGTTCTGGCTGATCCCGGCATCGAGTGGACTGTTGTTGACCTGGCGAGACGGACGGGTCAGCCGTATCAGACGGTTGGCAGCGAGGTCCGCCGGCTTCAGGACGCTGAGCTGGTCGTGGCGCGTTCAGTGGGCAGGACGAAGCTGGTGCGAGCCAATGAGGACAGCCCGTATTTCCGGCCGCTGGCGCAACTGGCCGTGATGTCGTTCGGCCCGCCGCTGGTGGTGGGCGAGGAGTTCGGGAGCCTGGCGGGAGTGAGCGAGGTTTTCATTTACGGGTCGTGGGCGGCACGGTATGCAGGTGAGAGCGGCCCGGCTCCCAGCGACGTGGACGTGCTGCTGATCGGCTCGCCGGACCGGGACAATTCCTATGAAGCGGCCCGCAGGGCCCAGGAGCGGCTAGGCAGGGAGGTCAACGTCACCATCCGGACCGCCCGGCAGTGGCACTCGGCCGACGACGGTTTCACCCGGCAGCTACGGTCCTCGCCGCTGCTGGAGATCCCTCATCTGCCCAAAGGCGATCGTGATGGAGTCGGAGAGTGAGCCGGTGGGCAAAGGGCGCTGACCAGGTGACCGCGCTGATCGAGACCCGTCACCTGCAACGCGTCATCGCTGATGGCGACACCGTCACGGCGCTGCTGTCATCGGCAGGCAGGCACGTCGAAAGCGCCTGCCTGACCGTCGACCAGGATCCTGAGGCCGCCTACACCCTGGCCTACGACGCCGCCCGCAAGAGCGCGACCGCGCTGCTGAACCATCAGGGACTCCGGCCGACGTCGGCCGGAGGGCACATAGCCGTGGTCGACGCGATCCGAGCCCAGTTTCCTGGCGTCCCGGGCCTGATCTCCCTCGACCGGCTGCGCAGACGCCGCAACCAGGCCGAATAGCCCGATCCCCGCAGCTACGACCCGATTACCTCCGACGAAGCGGACGGTGCCATCGAAGCGGCGCGCCAGTGCATCGCCAGCGCCACCCGCTTGCTCGAAGTAGATCAGCTCGGCATCTTCTAACCGGCTCTCCTGGTAGCCAAGCTGGTAGCCAACGACCTCAGGATTCAAACGATGCCCACCACCGTCGGGCGACCAAAGACCCAGGTCGCGGCCATGCTGGGCCGTCTCAGGCCACGCCGGGCGATGTCATTGAATCGCCTCCCAAGCAGTAGGTCCCGCGTTCGAGTCGCGGTCGGGGCGCATCGCGTTTGTGCAGGTAGATGCGCTGGCGGTTATGCCTGTCGGGAGTTTCACGAAGCCTTCGGTGGCTGCCGTGCCCGTTGCGTGCCCGATCCCTGGTTCGTCGGCTTGGTCGTGCCCTTTCGCTTCAATTCTTCGCGGGCCAGCTTGTCGAGAGTGTCGGCGATGGCGGCCGAAGAGGGAGTCTATTCGCCCACGTGGGTGCCGTTAAGACCCTCGGGGGTTTTCACGGCGGAAATGGTAGTGAAAAGGATAAGCCCGGATGGTGCCTCGACCAGCTCTTGCTGACCCGGACCCCATGAGCGTGGAACAAGCGGCTACTTCGTGCGCTTGAGGACACCGCAGAGGAACAGGGCAGAAGCCATGAACTTGGCGGTGATCCTCATGCCAGTTTCGTGCGCCAGCAGCGCCAGTCCCGCGTCGTCTTGTGCGGCCTGACCACTGCCGAGAACAACTCCGGCAGCTTGCAGGCCTTCTCTGAGGAATGGTGCCGCGGCGGCATCAAAATCCAACGCTTCCGACGGCCCGCGAAGAGCAGCGACCAGATCAGGGTCTCCGTCCAACACATTGGCGGTGAGGAGATCGATCCTAATCCTGATCCTACGCTCCAGAGCCCAGACGAACTGATATAGCTCGCCCGGACGATAGACAACGGCATAAACCTCAGCCCCGCGAACAGCCAGCGAGGTAGCTTTCGCAGAGACGACCGCGGAGTCGGGTTCAAAGGTACATACCCACTCCGGGCCCGCGTCCCAGAAGGACCGAGGAATCTCGGCGACGCCGACGAGCGGTGAATCACCGTGACGCGGGGCTTCATCGAGCACGACGGAGAAGCTGAGCGTTGTCTCAGCTATCAGCCCGGCCCGCAGTCGGCCGAGAAGCTCAGCCGGACCTGGGCCCCGAACTACAGCTACGCAGTAGCCGTTCGGGATTCCGCCCCAGAGATTCATGCCGCGACGAAGAACTTGTCGTGCGGCAGCAGCCGGTTAATCTTGTAGAAGCTGCCGAGAATGCCGCCGTGCTTGCTATTCGCGGAGCGCGGAACCCAAGCGGTGCTCCGGGGTCGACCATCGCTCGTCTCGGTGAGGTGGCGTTCGACACGCGGAGCGCTATTTCTAGAGCCGGAAGTAGCTTTCCACTGTGATGTGCGACGAATCGGCGCCGCTTGGTGTGCGACGGATCGGGTTTCTTGAGCCACGGATGTCTTTGCCAGCACTAGTCTGGGTGCATGTCTTCCGTTTCGGCGAGTTCGGCCGGGCCTGCAGATCAGATGGCGCCCAACGGCTATGACAGCTTCGCTGAGGGATACACCGCCGAGAACGAGTCCAACCTGGTCAACGGGTATTACGGGCGACCGGCGATCTTGAACCTGGCCGGGGACGTGGCCGGGCGGCGGATCCTTGATGCGGGCTGCGGTTCCGGCCCCATCGCCGCGGCGCTGCGCGACCGGGGCGCCACCGTGACCGGCTTCGACTCCAGCACCGGGATGCTGGAACTGGCCCGGCGCCGGCTCGGCCCGGACGCAGACCTGCACTTGGCCGACCTGGCCGAGCCGCTGCCGTTCCCCGACAACGCGTTCGATGACGTCATCGCGTCCTCGGTGCTGCACTACCTGGAGGACTGGACTGGGCCGCTGGCCGAGTTGCGGCGTGTGCTGAAGCCCGGCGGACGGCTGATCGCGGCCGTCGAGCACCCTTTCGCAATCGACTTCATGTACCACCTGCAGGGAGTCAAGGCTCCCTATTTCCAGACTCGCAGCCGCACCGAGGAATGGACGTTCGGCGGCCACAGCGCCCAGGTGACCTTCTGGGACCGGCCACTGCACGCGATGACCGACGCGTTCGTCGCTGCCGGTTTCCGGATAACCGTCATCAGCGAGCCGCCGCCGGCACCGGACACCCCCCGCGAACTGCTTTCCGACTTGATCACGGACGACAACCCCTCGGGATCCTTCGTCGCCTGGTTGTTCTTCGTCCTGGAAGCCAGCTAGACGCGGGCAAGCGTCTCGCGCAACGGGTCAAGACCCATAGCGCCCAGGCTGAGTGCCTTGGCGTGAAAGTCCTTGAGGCTGAAGGTTGCTCCGGCGCGGGCCATGGCATCGGATCTGGCTTGTAGCCAGATCCGTTCCCCCAGCTTGTAGGAAGGGGCCTGACCCGGCATGCCGAGGCAGCGACGCAGCTCGGAACGCAGTTGCCGTTCATCCCAGCTGGAGTGGGCGCGCAGGAATTCCCAGGCGATCTCGGCATTCCAGCGCTCGCCCTCGCGCCAGCCGGTGCCTCGTGGGACATCCAGTTCCAGGTGCACCCCGATGTCCAGGGGCACTTGGGCGGCGAGCAGTTGCTGGCTGTCGAGCATCCCGAGATATGCTCCCGGGTCGTCCAGGTATCCGAGCTCTCCCATGAGCCGTTCCGCGTAGAGCGCCCAGCCCTCGCCGTGGCCTGATACCCAGGACATGCGCTGCCAGCGGTTCAGGCCCTGCCTGTCCGCCAGGGCGAGCGATATCTGCAGGTGATGGCCGGGAACGCCCTCGTGGTAGACGACCGTGACTTCCTTCCAGGTGGAGAAGGTGTCAACGCCGTCCGGCACCGACCACCACATCCGCCCGGGCCGGGACCAGTCCTCGGAGGGCGCGGTGTAGTAGATCCCCCCGTCGTTGGTAGGTGCGATCACGGCCTCGATCCGGTGCGCGGGCTGCGGGATGTCGAAGTGCGTCCCGTGCAGCCCGGCGATGGTGCGCTCGGCCTGTTCCTGCATCCAGGCACGGAAGTTCCCGCGCCCTTCGATGCGCCGGGCCGGGTCTTGGTCCAGGATCGCCATGGCCTCGGCGGCGGTGGCCCCGGGCCGGACCAGGTTACTGACCCGCGCCATCTCGGCCCGCAGCCGGGCGATCTCCTCCCAGCTCCAGGCGTAGGCCTCCCGCAGATCCACGGCGGCGCCGAGGAAGTGCCGCGAGGCCCGGGCGTAGACCTCAGGCCCGCAGGCATCCTTCTGGCTGGCCAGCGGCATTAGCTCGCGGTCGAGGAAGGCGCCAAGCTCGGCCGTGGCGGCCGTGGCCGCGCGCGCGGCTATGTCCAGCTCCCTGCGCAACGAGTCCGGGACTGCGGTCAGCCGCTCAGCCAGTCGGCAGTAGAAGGAATCCCCCGGCTTGGCCCAAGCCGCGCACTGCCCGGCGACCTCCTCGACCTGCCGCCTGGCCGCGGAGCGGCCATCCCTGGCCGCCTCCAGCAACGTCGCGGACAACTGGCGGTAAGCCCGCGGCACCGCGGCCATCCGCTTGGCGATGCTGGCGGCGGCCTCCTCGCCGTCGGTGGGCATCAGGTCGAAGACCTCGCGCACCCGCTGCACCCAGCTGCTGATCGTGTTGAGCTCGCTGGTGGTGTCCCCGGCGTCGTAGCACTCCACAGCCAGTGCCAGCCGCTCGGCCATCGCGGCCCGCGCGACCTGCTCGCGCGGGTCCGGGACTTCGGCCGCGTCAAGGGCCGCGAGGGTTGAACGATCCAGCCCGGCCCTTCCGGCGAACCCGTCAGCACCCAGATCCGGCAGCTCGCTCTCGTGCCCCGCGATCCCTGCGTATGTGGCGTAGCAGGGGTCCAGGGCGGCGGCCCGCTCCACGTACTCCGCCGCGATGTCGTCGATCGAAGGCATACCTGAAACCTAGCCGTTCCCGTCGGCATGCTCCGGACGGCATGAATGAACAGGGTTAGGGCCACACCACCCCTTCGTCGGTCCACGTGACCCCTTCGTGGCGGCACAGGCAGAAGGGATGCCCGACCGGGTCGGTGTAGACCCGCCAGCCGTAGCCTTCGGGTCCGATGAAGTCCTTCTGCAGTGTCGCGCCGAGTTCGATGAGACGGCGCTGTTCGGGCTCGATTTCGGCCACTTCGAAGTCGAGGTGGTACTGCTTGGGGTGTTCGTCGTCGGGCCAGCGCGGAGGACGGTAGTCCTCCACCCGCTGGAAGGCCAGATCGACCTCGCCGAAGGTGATGCCGGCGAAGTCGCCGGAACTGCCCTCCATGATGGCGCGGCCTGTCACCTGGGAGTAGAAGGCCGCCAGCTTCATCGGGTCCGGGCAGTCGATGATGAAACCCAAGAGTTGCAGCATCAGGCGATCTTGCCACAGAGGCCGAACGGCACCGGCCGGCAGCCGTCCCGCGTCACAGCGCCGCTGGAGTTCCTGACCTCGGATTGGCCGCGATATCTGTCCGGGCGGGCCGGTGCAGGTTGCCGCGCAGAACGCGCAGCATGCGATCGGGGCGGATGAGCCCTTCTGGCCGGTCTTTGAGGCCGATGACCCTGATCATCGACAGCGCGAGTTCGCCGTCGTCGACCGCGGCCGCGTGCAGCCGTGGCAGGTAGGCGTTGACGAACCGCACTTTCGCCGGCCGCTGGCCAGGCACCTGGGGGAAGGCTAGGTCAGCGCCCACGGCGATGTCCCAGGGGATGTCGATGACTGCGGCGATGTCCTTGAAGAAGTGCGACGGCGTTCGGGCGGTGCCCGCGCCGACGTGTCGGCGCAGCGCCAGCGCCTGCATCGCGGCCACGGTCATGCCCTGCCCGTAGACCGGGTTGAACGAGCACACGGCGTCACCCGTCACCAAGAACCCGGCGGGGAACTCGCGTAGCCGTTCATAACGGTTCCTCGTGCTGGCAGGGAATCGGAACGGCACAGCCTCGTCGAGCGGCTCGGCGGCGGCGACCGCCGCAGCGATCGAGCTGGTCGGCAGGGCCGAGACGAAATCAGCGAAGCCCGCGGGATCGGTCGGCGGGTAATCCCCGCAGATCCCGCCCAGAGTCAGCATGTGCCGGTCACCCTCGATCGCCGCCAGCGCTCCGAAACGCGGGCTGGCCAGCGTGCCAACGGTCAAGATCAGGCGATCGCCGTTCATCGCGTCCGGTCGGAGGCGATATGTCCTGGTGGCGTAGCCCAGGCCGATTTCCACTCGATCTTGCGCCGGGACCTGGCAGCCGAGCTCGCTGAGCCATCGGGGTGCGCGGGAGCCGCGGCCGGTGGCGTCCACCACGAGGTCGGCATCAATCACCTCGGACTTGCCCTCGGCATCGCTCACGCGCGCGCCGGTGACCTCCCGTCCTCCCGGCGCTGCCATCAGGCCGTCAGCGGTGCGGCCATCGAGCACGCGGATATTAGGCAGGCCGAACACCCGTTCGCGCACGTGCCCCTCCAGGAACGGCCGGCTCGCGAGCAGCGCGGGCAGGCCGGCGTGACGCTGCTTGAGCTGATGGCCGGAAAGCTGCCACCGCCCGTCGGCGAGCACATCACAGCACACCGCCCCTGCCGCCGTCATTTCGGCGGTGAAGCCAGGGAGCAACTCGTCGAGTATCTCTCTGCCCCTGGGGTGCAAACCATGCAGATGACGGCCATGCGGCACTCCCTTGCGGTGCTGCCCGGCTGGTGGCAGGGCATCCCGCTCGACGACCGTAACCTGCTTGTAAAACTCCGCCAGAACGCGCGCAGTCAGCAGTCCGGCCAAGCTCCCGCCGAGAACGATCGCGTGATCAGAAGTCCTGCTCATCCCAGATCACTCCTCAGTCAGCAAGCTCCGTGCCGCCGTTCGCCTATCAGGAGTCACATCCAATCTGTCCGGGGTCAGAACCCCTGCGCAACTCGGTGCGTGCTGCTCTGACGGTGATCCCGGCTCTGGTCAGGGCGTTAAAGCCAGCGCCAATTTTTCTGCATAAATTTGCGGTTGTTTCTTGTTCTTTCCGGAGAGTACTCACGTCCAGCTAACTCCCCGGTTTGCTCTGGGGGCCGCGGCGACGTTCGCGTGACCGCTCAGCCCCAGCCGTCAGGTGCCTCGGTCGGCAGCACCCAGGTTGCGGATGCTGGGCCGATGTATACGGCCAACATGATCCAGCGCAGCGGCATCCTTGCTACACTGTAGTGCATGGTAGCACCGACGAATGTGCGTTTCCCTGACGCTGTTGACCAGCGGCTGGCCGACTATGCGCATCGGACAGGGGCGAAGAAGTCGACGGTCGTGGTCAGCGCTGTGCGCGAGTGGCTGCGGATGCAGGCCCACCCGGGCGTGGTTTTCGTTGCGGCTGTTACCGGGGAGAGGCGCGCGGCCTTGCCGGCTGGGCCCCAGGTGTGGACAGTAGCCGAGGCATGGCTCCAGCACGACAAGGCCGGCCGCACGGCTGAGGCTGTAGCAGAGGCTCTTGGGCTTCCGGCTGTCGATGTGGAGGCCGCGCTGGCGTACTGGGCTGACTATCAGGACGAGATCGATGACCTGATCAGCCGTCACCATGCCAGTCAGGACGAAGCGCTGGCCGCCTGGGAACGTCGGCAGGCACTTGATGCCATCTGAGGCTCATCAGCTCCGGGTCTTGCTGGATGAGCACTACCCGGGCTGGCTCGCCGAGGACCATGCGGCTGACGGTTTTGACGCTGTTGCGCTGACTGCTCACCGGCCGGGGCTTCGCGGAGCTGATGACGGACGCGTGCTCCAGGCTGCGGCAGCCGAAGGCAGGATCGTCGTCACCGAGGATGTCAGCACCTTCGGCGTAGCGGCAGCGCTCGTTCCCGATCATGTCGGGATTGTGTACTGCCACCACGCCCGTTTCCCGCGGACGCGGCCGGGCCTGGAGAAGCTGCGAAAGGCTCTGGGCGCACTGGCCTCAGATCCGCCAGCGGGCTTGGGTGAGTATCCGACCGTCTGGTGGCTCTCCTGAGAGGCCCGGCGGGCCAGCCCTCAAGGCGAGCCGGGTGGGGTGCCTGAGCCTGCGACTTGGAGCGTAGTTGGCCGGACGCTTACAGGCGGCGGCCGGCCTGCGGACCCATGTTCCGCCCGGCGCCTCGGCACGGTTCCGCAGCCCGGAGCGAGGCCGTACCGGGCCTGAGTGTCGTGGTCCCAATTCAGCGCTCAAGGCGCGCTTCACCCGGCGCGCGTAGCCAGGTCGGCCGCAGAGTTCAAACCGGCGGCCCTAAGGCCGAAGTCGCGCAGGTCCAAGGCGCGGTCATCGTCGTCACTCACGGCTCGTCGTCTTCCCCTAGTGTCCCGAGTTGTTAATAGGTCGGCAGCAGGCGTCGCGCGGCCAGCGGTTCCGGTCTGTGCTCAGGCCCGGATCCAGTTCGCCGGCAATCAGCGGCGTTGCCATGATCTTGGAAAGCTGAGTGCGCATACGGGACTCAATCTTCCAAGATCACGGCTTCGGCGGTTATGACGAACTTCTGACTCAGGACACTAGGTGGTGTTCGCCGGCTGTGCGGACTCGGACGGGTTCCTCGCGGGCCTCGGCACTGTCCGAAGCCCCCCGCCAGTATTCCTGCCAGTGTCATGGCGGTGTACTCAGCAATGATCTCGTCGGTACTCATTTCGGCCGCGAGGCAGTCCAGGACTGGGCACGTGCGGCTCTTTGATGTCGCTTTGCACTTGACCTCGAATGTTGGATTCAGTCGCCGAGCAGCACCTTTCCGGCGTCTGCGCTGATCCACTCGTCATCGAGAATGCTTGCCTCGGTCTGTACGAGCCAGGTTTCCGCTTCGCCTTTGGTCGCGAAGTGGATGGTCGATGCCGTCCGGCCCGCGATAGCGAACCTGGTAACGGCCGGATGGGAGCTTGCGCACCCGACCGAATCTTCGTCTGGTCATTTATGCGACTCTCTTTCTGTTTCGTTTGCTGGTGGATGGCTCAACTGACCCGGCGGCGATGAACTCGCGGAACGCGGATTCGGGTATACGGACGTCACGGCCGACGCGGATGCGGCGTTCCTCGATAAGCCGACGCCGTCCAGCAAGCCGTCAACGGCCTCCGAGCCACCTGCTACTCGTGGCCGAAAACGGCATCCGGGTCGGCACGACCCGCCAGGCCGCGGTTGCAACGCTGGGGCCGTTCGCCTGGCAATCCCCACACACGTGCCTGACCGTCGGTTCATTGTTACAGCAGCGGTTTAACTGGACCGCCCGGGCTTTCGTGGAGGCTGTGACCTCCGGAAGGTTGGGGCTCATGGCATCGAGGAAGGCCTTCCTCGATGAGCTCCGGTAACGGGCCGTGAGAACGCCAGACTCCTGGGGTGCCTGTCTGGAAGGTGCCCAGCCACCCGCACGGTGCGGCGTACGCTGTCTGTCATAGCCCAATCGGAAGGCTGTGCCTAAGGTAAACCGTTCGTCCTGAACTACTACTCGATTTCAAGAACAGGAACTACTCGCATTCCCTCAGCGATAGGATGTCGTTGCCTCCTAGAAAGCGCGTTGCTCAAGGCCGCACCCATCACAGCACCCGTGACCGGCTCAAGCACTAGCGTTCCGATGGCTGCGCCGAGCCCTGCGCCGATAGCATTTCTCAGAACGTCCTCAGAGACGAAAGTTCGAAACTCGCGAACAATTATTGCATCAGGTTCAGACGCCACAACCTTAACCTGAGCCACCTGCTTCCCGGTTTTATTAAGTATATTGAAGCGCTCACCTATCCCTGCAGTTACGCCACTTGGCATGTACACTTTTATTTGGCCGCTACGTACTTCTATTACGCGACCTTCGCCTATTCCGGCAATTCTACACCTCCGGAGATAGCAAGGTTCGAATGGCTCCTTGTGGTGCCCCATGCCTAATTACGCGCTCCACGGCGTCAGGAACGAGCTTACTCCAGTCTTGTGCAGTGGCACGAGCTTGATCTTGAAGCTGGGACATCCTGTTGCTTAGGCCACCGATAGCGTCTTGCAGATCCTCCGGAGCGTTTATTGCCAAAGCACTCTGCTTCGCGCTCTGTACCTCAATGTCTGCGATTTGAGCTAGAATACCCATATAGACTATCCGTGAGATGGCGTCTTCCGCGAGATGGGGTTGAGCCGCAGCGTTACTGGCATGGTTCTCGCGATAAAACTTAACGAACACTACGCACAATCCGATAACAAACAAGAGTGCGCCGACAGTCACTAAGGAATTAAGAAGCACTGTTATACTCATTCTGATCCTCCTCCGTTCGTCTCTGTTTGGCTGGATAGTCCAGATTGGACGGACGGCGCGTTCCGGTGGACGGTTAGCGCCCAGGATGCCGCGCCGATCGCTACGGCGAAACCAAACAGCATCCAGGAATAGCGAGTGTCCGCGCTAGGAGAGAGCTGCGGAGAATTACCTACTATTCCGCACAAAAGTATAATTGTCCCAACAAAAAAGACAATACAGGCGGCGGCAAAGAAGTTCCGAATACCTTTGGGCGGCTCGTCTGGTCCGAGCAACTCGCTCATTGACGCGGCGAGCAGGGCTGCCGCCAAGATCGCAAAGTCGCCGTGACCGAGCAGGTCTGTGAGCGACGAACCATGAGGCAAATATAGAAAAGACGCTACGATTGGTGCGGCAGCTAACACAACGCTAAAAATCACCCACCTACCTACGCGACCGCAGCCGTCCTTCAGGAGCTGCCGTCGGCTAGATGTGATGTGACCTTGCCTCCGTCGGTCGTCTGCTGTCGATTCAACCATTCCCCCCTCCTCTGCCTACCCTCCCACTGCAACATTAGGCCTTGTTGGAGTCTGTTTCGTTCCTGGTCAACTAATCTACAGCTTTGGCCTGGTTCTGTGAAGGAATCGGCGGGTGCTTTGGCTGGCACGTATGATGCGCGAAGCAGGATGCGGGACGGCGAAGGAGTCATGCGGATTGGCCGTTGGTCATGGCGAGTTACGGATTCCTGGCCGAAAGCCGACTTGCTGTCCTTGGCCGTTTGGCTCTCCTAATAAGGCAGCCGTCAATGGCTATATGACCAGTGGATTCATGGTGATCTCCTAGTCTCGTTCGAGGCGGATGCGCTGGTAGAGCCATCGTGAGCGAGCTTGGTGTATGCGCATCCCGCCGGACCAGTGGCCACGTGGCCGTGGCCGGGCAGTAGCGGCGGGGGTCAGCCGCCGGACCTCGGGGAGGGTGAGCGGGATCATGCCGGGTCGGGCGGCGGTGCCTGGCCGGGGCGGACGGGCGGGGTGCCTGGGTATCGGTGCACTCCCCGATTCACTGTGTTCCGCGGGCGATGACTTCGTCGTTGGGTGTTCGCGTGACCGCTCAGCCACCGGCCGCCAGCACCAGGTGCCTCGGTCAGCAGCACCCAGAAGCGGTCAGCGGGCGACTAGGCGTCGGCGGCGTCGGCCGCTCATGGATGAATGAGCATTGTCCTGGCGGAACATCGGGATGTCCGGAACCGCCTCGATAGCCATCAGCGTCGCGGGGAGATCGGTGGCGAGCTGGCGCTTGTCACTGAGGAATGCAGTCAGGTTGTGGATACCGGGCCGATGCCCTTCGGCGCGAGGATATTCGAGAGGCTGACGATAGGTGGCGGCGAGTTGACTTGTCCTCGCGCCTCAACACCCGCGACCACTGGATCGGCCAGTTCCGGCACGCAGACGAACTCTGGTGCGCGACCCGGGGCATGGACCTGGCCTGCAGCTACCGGCGACCACCGATCAGCCATACGCCTGCCCTGAACACCACCGGAAGTTCGCGCGGCAGCGATCCGGTGCCCGTCCTGTCATAAAGTTGGCGTTCGGACTCAATATCGGGTCGGCTCAGGCGTCACTGTAGATATGGCGACTGACAGTTCAGCCTTCCCGACGGAGCGGTGGGCGGTGAGGCCGACCGAGCCGGTGGATGAGCTTTACCGGGCGCACGCGCTCGGGCTCACCCGGCTAGCAATGGTGCTCACCGGCGATCCGGAATCTGCCCAGGATGTCGTTCAGGACGCGTTCCTCGGCCTCTACCGGGCCTGGCCGCGGCTGCGCAACCCCGCGAAAGCGCCGGTGTACCTGCGCGCGGCGGTGCTGAACGGGGCGCGCGGTGTGCTCCGTGCCCGGAACCGCAGACGGTTGCTGCCGCTGCACTACGACCTGCCGGTGTGGTCGGCCGAGGCGGCGGTGATGGTCCGGGAGGATCACCGCGCGGTGCTCGCCGCCGTAGCCAGGTTGTCTCCCCGCCAGCGGGAGGTGCTTGCGCTGCGCTATTACGCCGGGTTTTCTCAGGCGGAAATCGCCGAATCTTTGTCCATTACGACCGGAACCGTGTCGTCCACGATCTCACACGCGATGACGGCTCTGGCTCGTGAACTAGGGGAGGACTGAATGAGCGGCTTGGAAGACCGGTTGACGGCGGCATACCTCGCCGCTGCCGAGTTTGTCCGGGAAGATGCGGTGCCGGCCGAGGCACCCACACGGCTCACGGTGTCGAGGCGCCGGGCGGCATCAACTGGCGGTCCCCGAAACAAGCGGACGCGCCGCGCTTGGGGGATTGCGCCGATCGTCGCCGCCACCGCGGTCGCCGCGATCCTGGTGACTGTCGGCGTTGTCGTGCCGCACGTCCTGTCCGGGCTGCACCCGGGGGCGCGGGCGCACTCACGACATCATTCGCGGACATCATCATTCGCGGGCGCATCATGTGGCTATTTCCGGGCTGCCGGAGTTCGTCGTAGTGAGCACGGGAACCGGCCTGGAGGTCATGCGGACCGCTACCGGACATGTCACCGGCCAGGTCAGCACGCCAGCTGGGCAGATCTTCTCGCGGGTCGCCGGGGACGGCAGTGACCGGACGTTCTACGTGGCGACACAGCAAGCCGACCTGACGGCCGCTTGCCGAGCGTACTTCTACCGGTTCAGCCTGAGCGCCGCCGGTCAGCCGTCAGCGCTGACGCCGCTGCCGGGCAGCGGGCAAGCGGGCCTGCCCACCGCCCTCGCAGCCAGCGCCGACGGCCGCAAGCTGGCGTTCTCGCTCACTTACTGCGCCAATGGCGGGGCTACCAAGATCCCGCTTAGCCAGGCGAGCGGCTACATCGGGATGCTCGACACGGCACGAGGGAAGGTCACCAGATATTGGACGTTCGCCCTTAGTGAGGACTACGCCACCGCCATGGCGCTAACCCCGACCGGCAGATTGCTCGCATTCTCTCAATACCTGCCCGACGGGTCGGCGATCGTGGTCAAGACGCTGCGCACAAACATGCCATCTGGAACGGTCGACCAGGTCAGCACCGTCGTCGGGCTCCGCGGCGTCTCGTCGCTGTCGACTGGCGCTGCTGCCTTGTATGCATGCATATCCACTGACCTGTCGGCCGACCGGGTTGCCAGCCAACTCGGCGTGTACCCCGACCTGGCGACCGGGCGCCGGTCCGCGGTCCTGCACACCTGGACGGGGTATGAGGCTTCGTGCACGCTGGCGCCGAATCTTATGCACGGACACCTGCTGGTGGCGATCGAGACCATGCGGCGGCACCACCAAGCCATGTTCGTGCCGATGGTCATCGTCCACGTGCTCGCGGTCGACGTGCGGACCGACCGACTCACGACGCTGCTAACGTTCAACTCGACGACCAATGGCGCCGGGGTTCCCACGCTCATTGGCTGGTGACAAGCACGGGAAGGACCGCCGTGAGGAAGATCGTTTTACCTGCAGCCGGGGTCGCGGTTCTGCTGATGGTGACCGCCGCGAGCACGATGGCCGCCGTGCGGCACGGGTCGAGGGTTGCTGCCGGCAGCGCGCGCCGGGTCGGCATGGAGATCATGGTCCCGGCGTACTGGTATCAGGGCACGCCATCATGGAAGACGCTGGCGACCATGCACAATCCGCGGCCCTGGCACGGCGGCAGGTCCTCCGTCACCGTGAGCGAGGCGATCTTCAGCCCCTGCGCGCCTGACGGCAAGACCTGCTCACCCGGCGCCGCGCCGAATCCGGCAGCGCGCCGGGACATGCGAGCGGCCCAGGCGAACAGGGTGACCTTCTACGGCTATGTCTGGACGAACTACGGCCGCGTGCCAGTCGGCACGGTCAGAAAGGAAGTCAGGGAGTACGCGTCATGGTATGGCCTGCGCGGCATCTTCTTTGACGGCGCGTCCACCAGTTGCGCCAGGGAAAGCAGCTACTACCTGCCGCTATACCGCTACGTCCACTCCCGGCACGGCAAGGTCATCCTGAACCCCGGAACGCAGCCGCCCGCCTGCTATATGCGAGCTGCCGATCAGATCAGCGTGTTCGAAGGAACCGGCGCCCAGTTCGCGGCCTATGCGCCGGGGGGCTGGATGAGCCGCTACAGCGCCGCCCGGTTCATCGCCATCGTGCACACCACTGCCGGAGCAGGGCAGATGGCGAAGGCGGTCGGTCAGGCTGGGCAGCGCGATCACATCGGGAACATGTACGTCACCAGCCAGACCATGCCCAATCCATACACGAGACTGCCCGCATACTGGCAAGGAGAGGTCACCAAGGTCAGCAAGTCATACGCCCGGTGACCGCGGGGCCGATCAGCGGAGAGTTCAGAAAGTGCTACCACTGATCTTCGTGTGCACGGCGCTGACCGTGCTGGTGTTCGCGTTCGGTGCCAGGCGGCTGCTGGGACTGCGGTTTTCGTTCCTGCGCACGCTGATCGCAGGCGTCCTGGCGTTCCTGATCGCCTCGCCGAGGCGTTGGTGCCGAGCGGGTCGGTGCCGGGGCTGGTCTACGTGCTGCGCGGGATTCGCAGGCGGATGGGCCGGGCGAGGCGCTACTGGCAGATCAGCGGGATCTTGGTGCGGCGCGGCCTGATGCCGTGCGTTCGGGGCGGACGCCGGTCCGAGCTGTCGACGTCGGAGGGCCGGGCCGGGAATGGCCAGACCGCCCACCGGCACTAGGACTTCCCCGGCCGAGATCGGCGTGACGTGCGGCGGCCAGCGGTGCGAGCATGCTGTCGTGCTGGATTACCGCCTAAGGGCAGCCATTGCCGAAGATGCCCGGTTTCTCGCCGACGTTGTGTTCGAGGCGACGCGTGCTCAGGGTCGCGTCCCGGATGACTTCGACGAGCGGGAATGGCGCGAGAAGTTCGGCAAGCAGACCATGGAGCAGATCCGCGGCGAGGTCCCCGGCAGCACGACCAGCGTAATCGAGACCGGCAACGAGCGCGTGGGCCGGTTGCGGGTCACCCGCACCGCCGGGTACATCGAGCTGTCCGGCATCCAACTCCTTCCGCGAGTCCAGCGTCACGGCATAGGCACCGCCATCATCGATGAACTCAAGGCACAGGCCGCGGCGGCCGGCGTTCCCCTTGATCTTGAGGTCGAGAAGGACAATCCAGATGCCCTCAGGCTGTACGAGCGCCTGGGATTCGTCCGCGCTGGCCAGACCGCACAGGAATACAAGCTTCGATGGGCTCCGCCAGCTGACGCCGCCCTGCCGCCGACGGCTCCATGACCCCGGGCCGCTCCAGGGCGCGGCGGGCGACTCGCCTGACGATCCGTGCGGCTCCGTGGCGGTCCAGGGCGACCGCGTGGGACTCGTAGTCCAGCCGAATAGGTTTGCCTACTATTTCAGTCGGGTTGCCGATCGCCCAGGTGCACATAAAGCCAGGTCGGTGTGGCGGTGATTTCTCCGGGCGGCGGCGGGGCTGGCCAAGAAAATCGAGTCGCACACGCTCAGGCACGTTCTCTCCGCTTTATCACTGCGGTCCCTCGACGCCGGAGTCCCGCTGCGTGACGTCCAGGAGGCCGCGTCGCACGCCGACCCGCGAACCACGATGCGCTATGACCGCGCCTGAGCCTCGCTCGACCGACACGCCACCTACATCGTCGCTGCTTACATCGCTGGAGCTGCCCGCTAACCGCCGCTACTACCACCGCCTGGTAGACCAACCTGCCAGGCGGCCAGTGCCGAAACAGTCCCGCGATCACCAACAGTCAATCGACGAGAAGCGCGCCCGCAGGCGCTGAACCACGTCGGCATCACAGGCCTCGCGCTCCGCGACCGCGTCCTGGCCCTGCAGGCAAACGCCGTGGCTTCGCCGGGTAAACCGTTACGTGATCGCCGGCGTCTAATGATCGATGGTTTGCAGCCTTCTCGCGGGAACTTGGCAGGGCCGATGATCGTGCTCGCGCTCGCTTGCCTCGACAGGCCTGACCTGGGTGCCGCCGTTCGCGCGAGGCATCGCTCGCATCAATTCATGTTCGTTCGTTCTCCGACTCATCGAATGGTCACCCCAGTGGTCACCCGTGTCAGCCCGGGCGGCACCATAACCGGCACCGTCGTCGTGGTCGTCGCGTCCGACGCCATCGCGCCCCGTCAACTGCTTCCCCACCTGAAAGGACTCATCGCCCGCCTCGGCGGCACCCGCCAGCAAGATTCCCTGACGACCTTCGGCAACTACCCGGCAGCGCTGATCACCTACCAGGTGCCGGGCTACGCCGGAAGCCCGGCCAAGTACGGCGCTCAGGCATACGTCCATGGCCCTGCGAGCACCCCGGTCATCACCTTGTACGCCTTGAACGCAGCCGACGCCGCCGCGACTCTGCGCCAGATCGCCGACACAGTCAAGTTCAGCTGAACGCTGAGACCCTCCTTCACGGCGATCACGACCGGCCTGCCATCGTAAACTGGCGTTCCATGGTTCCACGGCCGCGTAGTACTCATCGGCGGTAGCCCAGGCAGTCTTGATTGCTGATTACACGCCGATGCCAGCCGCTTTTATCATAAGGTCGGAGCTGCGTGCCGACGATGACTATCATCCGCAGGCGGGCAAACGTAATTGCCGAAGGGCAAAGTCATGGCCGGTCTTGATCAGGTCAAGCATCCGATGAGGTTCGCGGTGGCCGCGTCGACCGCGAGCGGGCTGCTGGTGGCGCTGCTCACAGCCGCGGCCGGAAAAGCGTTCCGGTTATGGACCTTCTGGCCCGCCTTCGTGCCCTGGCTCCTACTCCCGGCGGGGTGGGCACTGGTGGCGCTGCCGCTGGTCTGGCGGGCACGCCGTGAACCCAGGCGCGTGTTCCTGATCGTGGCGGCGTTCACCCACAAGCACTGGGTCCCGCAGCTTATCCGAGACCTGCACGA
The DNA here is from genome assembly GCA_963769145.1 of uncultured Actinomycetota bacterium. Classification (GTDB taxonomy): domain Bacteria; phylum Actinomycetota; class Actinomycetes; order Streptosporangiales; family Streptosporangiaceae; genus Chersky-822. The sequence goes on along the minus strand of CAVYKS010000003.1, from coordinate 1,271,179 downwards.
GAACCTGGAACGCCGCGGATACGACCTGGTGCTCAAGATCCCGGACCGCGATTACAGCGGAGCCAGCCAGCTCCGGCTGCTGGACGGCATCCTGCGCCGTCGGCACGAATACGCCGCCGGTCTCATCATGGTCAACGAGGCCCACACCATCCGCGCGGACCTGGCCAGGTTCTGCGCCAGGGCCGCGATGCCCGTGATCTTCATCGACGCCGAACTGGCCGGCAAAGACGACGCTTACCCGCCGCGCACCGCTTTCGTCGGATGCGACGACGCCCAGATCGGCACCGCCGCCGGCCGATGGGTCGCCGACCACCTCCGCCGCGAGCACATCAAGCGACCCACCGTCCTGGTCATCAACGGCGGCCACTACCAGCAGCGCGAGCACGCGTTCGGCAAGCAACTGGAATCAGAAATACAAGACGTCCAGCTCATCGCCAGCTGCGGAAAGTTCGACCGGGTCCACGCCCGCGACGCCGCCCGCACCCAACTGCGCCGGCTCGAAGCAGACCACCGCAAACTCCACGCCGTGTTCTGCACCAACGACGAGATGGCACTCGGAGTCACCGACGCCCTCCTCTTCTCCGGCATCCCGTGGGCCAAAGACACCGTCGTCACCGGCGTCGACGGTACACCCGACGCGAAGGCACTCATCGAAGCCGACGCAAACCCTTTCCGGGCAACCGTGGTCCAGGACTCATACAAAGTAGCCGAGACCGCTGTGGGAACGATGGAAAGGATGATCCGCCGACAGCCAGTCCCCACACGAACCTGTGTACCCGCAGAAATCCTCGCCCGCGACTGACACCCGCGCACACCACCCTGGGCTAACGAGGGGAACAAACAGCCGGCGGGTAACCGTCCTAATAGATGGGCGAGGCCAGGCCGGAGAATCTTTAATCTCGGCCGGGTTAAACTCACATGAGGCACTTCATAGCTATGCCGCAGGCTAGCTTTTCGCTGGCATCCGGCGACCGGAGATCCTGTGCGCAGGGTCACCAGGTTGCCGTTTCGAGGTCTGGCGGGAGGTTGCGCTCGGGCCACCTTGTCCGCAGATTGACGTCGCGGGGCTGCCGGGGACGCACCTGCCGCCCGGGCAGGTTCACGGAAGGGCCGCATATTTATGGCCTCAGCATCAGGCACCCCCGGCCCCGTCCCGGGTACCCGGCGCTGACTGCCTTAGGCACCACCTCCGGGCGGTTGCGGAGGCGGTGCCGGGAGGCCTGGCTCAGCGGATGGCTGGTCTCATGAAACGATGTTGAGGTAGTACCCGGGTCCGATGGTAACGGCGCAGCTGGCCGTCGAGGTGCCGTCGCCGGTTACCTCGTTGCCGGCGACCTCGTGGAAGTCGCCGCATCCGGCCTCCAGGTCCCACACCTGGGCGGGAGGCCTGCCGGTGCAGTTCAGCGCCAGGCTCAAGCCGCCCAGCCAGGTGAAGGAACAGTCGGACGCGATGTTCCCGCCCTCGATCAAGCCCGTGCCCGTGCTATTCGAGATCGTGATCGGCACGGTGGTGCCGGTGATCACGACGGTGAAGGACTTGTTGGCGTCGAACAGCCCGGAGTCGAGCAGCGGTATCGCCAGGTTCGCGGTGGTCTGGCCGGCCGCGATGACTGCCTCACCTGTCGCCGGGGTGCTGAAGTCCGCGCCGTTGACGGCGGTGCCGTTGACGACCTTGTAGAAGATGCCGAGCGGCGAAGTCGTCGAACCGGTCCGCCCGAACGCTATGTTCATAGTGGCCGTGGTGACGTTGTTGCAGGTACTGGCGGATGCGCAGGACACGTTGAACTGCGACTTGACATCGCTCCGGACAAACGCGGTCGCCTGGGCGGCGTTCGCGGGAGCGGCGACCAGGACGCTGCCCGCCACCAGTATCCCGCTCAGAGCAGCAGTTAAATTCAGAGCAGCAGTTAAATTCAGCCCGATACGCATGACGATGTCCCTTCATCGCGACCATCGCCGGCCCGCCGATCACTCCTGGATCCCGGCTTACGGGCACAGTAACAGCCACGACCACGCCGCCCAAGTCCCCCAATCGCGGGTCATCCCCCGCGCCTGTCCAGGTCAGGATCCGGCGGTGATCTCGGCGACCAGGGCGGCCGGCAGCGGGACGACCATCTCGCCATAGGCGGCCACCTACGCGGGTACCGCGGCCGGCAGGTAGCTCAGCGTCCTGGCGGAAAGGCTCCAAGCCCGTCGCTAGCTCCGCCCGGATCTGTCCCTAAAGGATCTTGAAGATCCGCGACGGTGCCCCGCGCGTTGCTGCTCAGCCCCGATTCCAACAGCAACGTCGGCCCGGAGATGCTGCTCCACGGGCTGTTGCAGAATCGGGCGCGGGTACGCGGTGTGTCTTTTGTGCGTGTTCGTGGTTATCTGTCATAATTATGGTATGGCGAAAGGGTACCGGGAAGTGCCGCGGGACCAGCTGTACCTGCTGCCGCCGGACCGGCGGGACTGGCTTGCGGCCGATCATCCGGTCTGGCTGGTGATCACCGTGGTGACGGACCACCTGGACACCAGCGCGTTCCACGCGTTCCGGCGGACCGGCGGGGCGGGGGCGGCGGGGTATGACCCGGACATGCTGGTGACGCTGCTGGTGTGGGCGTACGCGAACCGGGTGACGTCGTCGCGGCGGATCGAGCAGCTGTGCCAGACCGACGCGGCGTTCATGGTGATCTGCGCGGGGAACCACCCGGATCACGTGACGATCGCCCGGTTCCGGGCGCAGGCCGGGACGGCGATGGCCGGGCTGTTCGCTGAGGTGCTGGGTTTGTGCGCGCGGCTGGGCATGGGCAAGCTGGGCGTGGTGGCCCTGGACGGCACCAAGGTCGCCGCTTCCGCGTCGAAGTCGGCGAACCGGTCGCTGGCCCGGCTGCGGGACCTGGCCGCCGAGACGGTGGCCGAGCACGCGGCCGCCGACGCGGCCGAGGACGCGGCGTACGGGGCCGGGCGGCGCGGCGACGAGGTGCCCGGGCAGGTGGCCAGCCCGCAGTCGCGGGCCGGCCGGAAGGCCAGGGCCGGGCGGATAGCCCGGGCGCTGGCCGAGATGGAAGCCGAAGCCGAGGCCGGGGAGAAAGCCGAGCGGGAGGAGCAGGCCGCCAAGACCGGGACGTTCCGGGAGCGCAAAGCGGCCGGGCAGCCGACCGGCCGCGCCCCGGCCGGGTCCGAGGCCGGGCTGGCGCAGGAGAAAGTCGATGCCGAGATCGCCAGGCAGCAGGCCAGGATCGATGACTGGCACGCCCGCCAGGCCGCCCGCGCCGCCGCCGGGCAGAAGAAGATGACCGGCCCGCCCCCGGCCCCGGCCGCCGGGTACTGCCGGGTCCGGGAAGCCGAAGCCGAACGGGACGCCGCCCGCGACCGGGACGCCGCCCGCCAGGCCGCCCGCGACGCCCAGCGCGCAACCCGGTCCCGGAACATCACCGACCCTGACTCCCGGCTCATGCCCGTCCGCGGCGGCGGGTTCATCCAGGGCTACAACACCCAGAACGTCACCAGCGAAGACGGCCTGATCATCGCCACCGAAGTCACCGGCACCCCCGGCGACGTCACCTGGTTCGAGCCCATGGCCGCCAAGGCAGAAGCCGCCGCCGAATACATCGCCGCCCGCCAGCCCCCCGCCACCACCGCACCCGACACCACCAGCAGCGACACCACCAGCACCGCCGCACCCGGCACCAGCTGCACATGCGGCACCACCGCACCCGGCACCGGCAGCACCGCCGCAGCACCCGGCACCGGCAGCACCGGCACCGCCGCACCCGCCACCAGCAGCAGCGACAGCACCGGCTGCACGTGCGGCACCTGCGGCCGGTGCCTCATCCGCCTGTTCCTCACCGACGCCGGCTACAAATCCGAGCACAACATGACCTGCCCCGGACCGGACCGGCTCATCGCCGTCGGCAAGCACCGCGACCTCGAACACGCCGCCCGCGACCCCGGCGCCCCCGCCGGGCCCGGCGAACCCGACGGCCCCGCCACCGCCGCCATGGCCGAACGCCTCAAAACCCCCGAAGGCATCACCGCCTACCGCCAGCGCGGCCACATCGCCGAAACCCCCCACGGCAACATCAAGCACAACCTCGGCTTCCGCCAGTTCAGCCTCCGCGGCACACCCAAAGTCACCGCCGAATGGAACCTCATCACCAGCGTCCACAACCTCCTGACCGCCATCAGCGCCGGCCAGCTCACCACCCAGGCACTCACCGCCCTCTGAACCAGCCCGGCCACACCCGGCCCCTGGCCCCAGCCACCCACCGCCCCGAAACAAGCCCAAACCCAAGCCCGCCACCGCCCCGCCCCGCCACCCAATCCCGCAACAGCCCGTCCAACGACAACAGAGGGCAGACGTTGTTGCCGGGAAGAGCGTCCTAGCAGCAACGTCGTCCCGGAGATGCTGCTCCAGTACCGCTCCCGGCTGCGGTCAGAGAATCTGAGTCGCAGGAACCCGCTTACAACGAAGCTACTCATACAGAGCGAACAGCCAATCTGCGCACTAAAGATGCATACGGGTGGTCAAGACCAGATCACCACCCTTCGGCCGTATAACGCTATATACACGGGTGATAATCGCCAGGATTTCGAGTCCAATTTGTCGTGATTATCACCGTGTATTAATCGATCTGCGCGGAAGCAGGGTCTGACGGCAGCCACTGACAGTGATCGATATCCGTACCGAACCGCGCGCCATCGGCTCGTTCTGGGCTCAGTTCGGGTTTCATGTCGTGATCTGCGGGATGTCCCGGATAGCTCTTCGGTGCGGCCGGCATGGTTCTGGGATCGGCAACTAGGGCCGGGTCGCCAAGGCTAGCCCTGATGGCAGCCAGGCGGAATTTCAGGTCGGACATGCCCGGGCGCTCAAGGATTTCCTGACGTCCGCGGGTGGCGAGCAGGGGCTCCAGCCTCATTAGTCGCACCAGGCCCATCCGCCACGGCATTGCTTCTAGCCGAACGTATCTGGCGTCGGCGTCTTTCCTCTGTACTGTCAGCAGACAGTTCGGAGATGATCGGCAATGTCACGTGAGGTCAAGACGCTGAAAGATGAGCGCGAGCTAGGAATCGACTATCTCGCGCTGCGCCGGGTGGTGGGCTGCATTGGCCTGCTGCTCCCATTGAGCCTGTATCTGGGCAACAGAATAGTGAGCAGTAACCTGCCAGACTCGATGAGCGCTTACTACTACACGGCCATGCGTAATCTGCTCGTCGGAGCGCTGTGCGCCCTTGGCGTTTTTCTCATCGGCTATGCCGGATACGACAAATGGGATCGCTGGATCACCAACGTAGCCGGCGGGGGAGCCGTTCTGGTCGCGTTCTGCCCAGCCAAGCCGGACATCAGGCCGCTGCCGGCCGGGCAGAGCTGGGCGGGTGACTTTCACCTGGGTTTCGCGGCGATCACGTTCATCGCGCTCGGCTGCATGGCGCTGCGATTCGCTAAGGCCGGCCTAGATGGTTACCGGACCCCGGAGAAGAGGAAGCGCGACGTCATCTACCGGCTCTGCGGGTTCACGATCTTCATCTGCATCGCCCTAGCCGTGGCCTCTAACCTGCTCTCACAGCCGGTCCGGGGCGACCTGCCGTGGCTGTTCATCCTCGAGGCCATCGCGGTCATCGCCTTCGGCATCTCCTGGCTGGTCAAGGGCGCGACCTTCGTCAAGGACCGGCCGGCGGGAACCGCGGGTCAGCTGAGTCCGCCCGTTGGTCCGCTGACCGGGCCGGGCCCGACGCTGCCGGACCTGGACCGGCTAGCCTCCTGACGGGGCGGCGGCACCGGGCCGCACCGCCCGGGCCCGCACCGCCCGGGCCGCACCGCCCGGCCCGCACCGCCCGGGCGTCGTGGGACGGCCGGTGCGCTAGCACCCTGAGGCGCTTAAACCGACCGGCAGCCTCCACTCAATACAACTTGACCAAGCGCAGGTCCGGAGGCACCGTCTAGCGGTTCTCCGCCACAAACTGGCTGGCGGTGAACGCCGCGCCAGCCGGGTCGGCGAGGATGGCGAATCGGACCCATGGCGCATTCTGCGGCTCGGCGAGGACCGAGCCTTTGAGTTCGCGCGCTCGCGCAGCTATCGCGTCCACGTCGTCGACGGCGAAGGTCACGCTCCAGCGCGCTGGGCCACCCTCGCGAGGCAAGATCGTCGCCACGACGTCTTCGAAACCGTCGGGTGCGCCCATCTGCTTCATCCCTGCGCGCAGGCCAGGGTTGAGTTCCTCGAGATGATCGCCGTAGCCCGGCAGAGCCCACATCGGCGAGCCCGCATCGATCGTCGTCCAGCCGAACACGGCGCCATAGAAGGCCTGAGCGGCCTCGACATCGTCGGTGTGCAGGTTGTTGAAGTTCACCGCGCCATGCTCGTTGACAGCCGCCGAGCCATGGTGCGATCCGGGCTGCCATACGCAAAAGACCGCGCCTTCGGAATCGGCGAACACACCCATCCGCCCCGCGTCAAATACGTCGAACGGCTCGGAGAGCACCTGCCCGCCCGCTTCGCGTACCAGCGCCGCCGCGTTGTCGGCGGACTCGACGCGGATGTAGGTATTCCACACTGCCTGCGATGGTGCACCGGGAGGTTGCGAGGAGATCGCAGCCGCGTCCCGGCCGTCGATGCGGGCCATAAAGTAGTGAGTCCCAGTGCCGGGGGGCATCGAGTCCTCGGTCTGCCAGCCGAAGAGCCCGGAATAGAACCGGGCGGCGTCGACGGGGTCGGGCTGGTTGGTGTCGACCCAGCACGGTACCCCGGCTGGGTAGTCCTCGCGCGTGCTCATGGCGGTAGGCTACAGCGGCACTCATCGGGAATCTCGGCAGCGCGCCGCTCGCGCCGGACCGCGCCGATGTGATCGCGGCACCGGACAACATCCCAGGCCCCTGGCCACGGGTACTAGGGCGCCCTCACTCCGCACGCCGGGCGCTTCTAACGAACTCTTCGCCTGCCGTGGCAGCGAGATGTTAGCAGTGTGTTAGCGAACTACGCAATGCTGAGGATTGGCGCACGCGATTAGTCGGCATAGCTTTTGACGTGAGAGATTACTCATTGATATTTCCGGAAAATGCTTGGGGTTTTTAGGCCGAAAACATCGCGGCATCGTCAATGGCAATATCCAACGGGGTCGGGGTCACAGGAACGATTCTTGGATCGGCAATGAGCTACCGCCTGGATCTTCGTGTGCTCGGGCCGCTTGAGGCCAGGGTCGACGGCGCGGCCGTGCGACTCGGCCCGCCGAAGCAGCGCAAACTGCTCGCCCTGCTCGTCCTGCGCGCCAACCGGGTCGTGACCTGGCGCTCCGCCTGGGAGGAACTATGGGGTGAGTGGCCGCCCGACTCTGCCGCCGCCAACCTGAGGTCGTACGCGTCAGGCGTGCGGGCGCTGCCGGCCGGTTCGGGGCGCTGGCGGCCGACGGCGGCACCGCGCTGGACCAGGGGGACGTCTGCCGGGCGGTGCTTCTCCTCAGCCATGCGCTGGCGCTGTGGCGGGGCGACCCGGTCGAGGATGTGCCCGCGGGCCCGGTCCTCGAGCCGATCCAGGCGGCGCTGCGCGAGCAATTACTCGGCGCGCGGGAGAGCTACGCGGCCGCGCGGCTGGCCAGCGGCGAGACCGCGCAGGTAATCGCGGATCTGCGTGACCTGCTCAACGGCCATCCGTGCCGGGAACGCGGATGGGCGCTGCTGATGAGCGCGCAATACCAGGCCGGTGACGTGGCCGGAGCGCTGGAGTCGTTCCTGTCCGCGCGCTGCGCGCTGCGCGAGAACCTTGGGATCGAGCCCGGTCATCAGCTCCGGCGCCTCCAACGCGCGATCCTGACCCGCAATGAGGATCCGCTATGAAAGGCCGAAGGCGCGGGGGCGCGGGGGGTCGTCCCCCCGCAGGCTGGCACTGAAGTTGCCGAAGGTGCGGGGGGTCGTCCCCCCGCGAGCCGGATCGAAGGGCGGCGGGCTTTCCGCGGCCTTCGCGCTCGCCCGCCGGGCCGCGCCGTGCATCGCCGCCGGGTACGTGGTGGCCGCGGGGGTCAGCTACCTCTCGCCGGTGGCGAGCGCATTGCTTATCCGGCTGCTGCTGCTGAACGACCTGGTGGCGCACGCCCCGGCGGTGACGCTGGCCTTGATCGCGGGCGGGATCGCGGTGTGCACCGCGCTGACCGCTGGCATGTTCCGGGTCAGCCACTACCTCCAGAACGAACTGGAGCGCCGTACCGGGCTCGTCGCGGACGACCGGATCTACCAGGCCGTCAACGCTCTTAGCGGGCTGGCCAGGTTCGAGGACATGCTGCTCGCTGAGATCGCGCTCGCCCGGGGCCGGGTGGCTGTGTTCACGGAGATCTGCCGTCGCCAGCGGCGGGAGATCTTCTTCGGCACCATGCTGGTCAGTGACACGGCGGCAAAGGAAATCCGGCTTTTCGGCATCGGCGCGTTCCTGCGGGGCCGGATGCGGGCCGAGCGGATCGCGGCGAACGACCGCGCGAATCGGATGGACCGGCGAGAGGTGCGGGTCATCGGCAGGCTGAACCTGCTCGCCGCGCTCGTCTCGGGAGCCGGGCTGCTCTGGGGCGTGCACGCGGCCGCTGCGGGGCGGCTCAACGTGGGCGACGTCGTCATTTTTCGTCCAGGCGGTGGCGGGGCTACAGACCGGGATGTCAGGCATCGTCCGGGAGGTGGCGCTGGTGCACGAGTACCGGCTCACGATCGAGCACTACCTCGCGATCACGGAGACGCCACCAGACCTGAGGTCCGCCGATACGCGCGCCCTGCCCGCGCTGTCGTCGGGCATTGTGCTGCGGGACGAGCCGACCGGGTGCGCGGTGCCGTTCTGGCGACTATCTCGAAGCAATTAGGTCGAACCGGGACGCCCCGCGGGGCACCTGGCGCGCAGTACCGCCTCAAGCTGCAGGCCACCCTGACGGAACGGCAGCCCGGCCGAGCGGATGCACCGCTCAAGATCGCGGCGTCGGATCAGGCCGCGATCTTGGGGCAGGCTATCCCATGCGGCGGCCAGGCGCCCGGCAGCCGGCGTCTGTGCGGCTGCTGTCGCCGGGCCAGAGCTTGGATCCCCCGGGCTGGGCTCCAGGTTGGGCATGCGCAGCGAGTCGGCCACCGGCTTGTCCTTCGTTAGCGGGGCATGTCGGCCGAGGGCGGCTGCTACGCTCGCCGCCGCGGCTTGGTCGTGGCCCGGAGAATCCGGGTCCTGCTCAAGGCGGGCGTAGTCGGTCGGCAGGTTAGCCCAATCGCCGGCTGACATGTCGCGGACATCGGCAAGGACGCGCAGGTAAATCTCCCGCCAGGCCGCATTCAGCGCGTCAGAGTCGAGATCGATCAGCCGGCAGCCGAGTTCCGTGCCCAGCTCGTCTAGGTAGCCGACCCGCATCGAGGCGTTCAGCATGAAGTCAAGCGCGGTGAACGCTGCGCGGACGCCCGGCGAGATGAATTCCGGGAACCGGCGGTATTCCTGATACTTGCCGCTTGCCATCGACGCGTACATGGAAAGCGCTCGGGGCACGGCCATCTTTTGGTGCCTGCCCACCAAGTGGAGCCGGGCACTGCCCCGCCCGTAGCGGAAACCGCGGCCGGTGATCTCCGACAGGCTTTCCTGAAGGCTATGCAGCCACGGAGCGGCGTCAGCAAGCCAGCCGATCCGCAGCCCGGCCGCGCGGAGGGCGAAACTGAAGCCTACGTCCTCGGCTGCCGCAGGCAGATGATCTTCGTCGTACCTGACGTGCCGGGGGATGAGGCTCCGCCGCAACCCGCAGTTGCCGTAGAGCATGTGCGCCTCGTCGGGTCCGGCGGGCGGCGGGTCGAAAATCCGCTGGTAGTCAATCAGGGCGGTGACGGGACCGGTGACCGGTACTCGCACCGGCGCGGAGACCACCGCCCAACTGCGCTCGCGTAGCGCGGTGCTGAGCTCAGTGCACCACGACTCAGGCACTACGCCATCGTCGTCGGTAAACAGCAGCACATCGTGCCGGGCGCGGTCGATCGCGCAGTTGCGGGCGCGGGACACGTTGCGCTCCTTCAGGTGCACCACCCGCAGGAGCGGCGAGTCGATCCGGCCAAGGCCCGGCGCATCGCCGCGGCCGTTGACCACGACGAGCACGTCCGCGTCCTGGCTCGCCAGCGACGCCGAACGGATTGCTGTCTCCACCGTCCGCCGCAGCGTCGGCCGTTCACCTGTAGTCGGAATCCCGACACTAACCGCCATGATTTGCCCCAGTCCGCGATGCTGACGCTAAGGCTGTGCGAGCGCCCTCGCTGACTGCTCAAGAGACACTTGAGACGGAAGGAAAGGGCGCACCCCAGACCGCCGGCTCAGCATTGTCCAATCTTGGACGAAATTGTCAGGTAATCGCCTCGATAACGACTCCTTCGGAGCTAGTCGATAAGCTGAGCGAATTTTGGGCGGCAAATCAAGATCGGCACCTGGCAAATCGGCGGTGCGCCGGTCGCATTAGTCTCCGAGGTGGGAGAATCGCCGATCGAAGTGCCTGCGGCGTCTTTCAGCATTTCCTCGGTCGGTGCTTGGCTATAGCGTCCGCACCGGACCGGTCAGCGCGTTCCGTGGCAGCTGGGCAAGTTAATTCAACGAGAGGAAGACAATTGAGACGAACTCCTGCTATCGGTGCCATTGCTGCGATCGCCATTGTGGCTGCCGGCTGCGGCAGCGGCAGTAGCGATATCAGCAGCTCATCCAAAGTCGGCGGCGCAAAGACGGTCGACATCTACTCAAGCCTCCCGTTGCAAGGAGCGTCGACCGCGCAGACCGCCCCGATGGTCAATGGGATCAAACTCGCGCTCGAGAAGGCCGGCGGCAAGGCCGGGCAGTGGACGGTGAACTACCAGTCACTCGACGACTCGACCGCGGCCGCCGGAAAGTGGGACCCAGGCCAGACGGCGGCCAATGCGCGCAGGGCGGCTACGGACCCCAAGGCCGTCTACTACATCGGCGAGTTCAATTCGGGCGCCAGCGAAGTCTCGATCCCGATCCTCAACCAGGGGGGAATCCCGCAGGTGAGTCCGGCGAACACGTACGTCGGCCTGACCACGAACTTGCCTGGGAGTGCCCCCGGCGAGCCGGGGAAGTACTACCCGAGCGGCACCCGCACCTACCTGCGGATCGTGCCGATCGACTCGATCCAGGCCGCCTCCGACCTCATGGCGATGAAGCAAGCCGGCTGCAAGAAAGTCGCCGTCGCCAATGACAAGGAAGCGTATGGCAGCGGGCTGGCGACGCTACTTGAGCTGGAAAAGGGCTTCTACGGGGTCACGATCACGAGCAACACAGGGATTGACCCGACCGCGCCCAACTTCCGCTCCTACGCCTCGACAATCCAGGGTCAGGGAGCTGACTGCTTCTTCTTCGCTGGCATCGTCTCCAACGGCGCCGTCCAGATCACGAAGGACGTCAACTCGGCGATCCCGAAGGCCAAGATCTTCGGTGGTGACGGCGTCTGCACGGATTCCTATACCAGCGCGGCCAAAGGCGGCGTCCCGGCGTCAATTTACCCACTGCTTGAGTGCACGGTCGCGACGCAGAATCTGACCGCGTATCCAGGTGGAAAAGCGTTCCTAGCGGCGTACAAGGCCAAATACGGCACGTCTAATCCAGACCCGTACGCGATCTACGGCTACGAGGCGATGGAACTTGGACTCGACACGATCAAGAGCCTCGGCGCTCAGGGCGATAATAAGTCAGCCGTGCTCAGGGCTCTGTTCTCGATCACGGCGCGTTCGTCGGTGATTGGCACCTACGGATTCGACAAGTACGGCGATACGACGTTGAAGTCATACGGCCTGTACAAGGTCGGATCCAACGGCGAACCCGTCTTCTTCAAGACGCTCAAACCGACAAAGACCGTTCAAAATTAAAAGAGTCGCGGAGGGGCGCGGTGCGCCCCTCCGCGACTGTTGTCCCGCATCCAATCCGCCTTCATACGTCACCTGGAACCCGTGGAAACCAGAACGATATCGCCGGCGCCGCCCGCACTCCCTGTCCCCGTCCACCCGCTGGCCGCGGTTCGGCGGTACTTCAGCCGCTGGAGCCTGATAGCGGCGCTCGCGGCGCTGCCGGTCTACTACGGCCTCACCGATCTGACGCACGGCTACCAGGCCGGTCTCGTGGCCGGCCACCCGGTCATCCATCACGACCTGTCGAAGCTGGGCTTCAACTTGGCAGAGGGTCTGTCTAACGGCGCGATCTGGGCATTGATCGCTATCGGGTACACGCTCGTCTACGGAATCATCGAGCTGATCAACTTCGCGCACGGCGACGTGTTCATGCTCGGCTCATTCACGACCGTGGGCCTGTGGGCGCCGCTCGGCCTCGGGCTCACCACCGGCTCCCTGGGAGTAATCGGCGGTCTGGTAATTACGCTGATCATCACAATGATCGTGACGGGCTCGCTCAACGTCCTGATCGAGCGAGTCGCCTACCGGCCGTTGCGGAACGCCCCCAAGCTCGCACCCTTGATCACGGCGGTCGGATTCTCTTTCATTCTCCAGAACGTGGGCTTGCTCTGGCGTGGTGGCTCGCCGCAGAGCGTGCCCGACCTGATCCGCGGGCAGCAACCAGTCGTCACAATCGCCGGCGTGCCGATCCTGCGCGGCTACATCCTCGCATTCGCCGTGATGGTACCGCTTGTGTTCGGAGTGACCTGGTTCATCAGCCAGACACGCGCTGGGCGGGCGATGCGCGCCACCGCCCAGGACCCGGAGGCGGCACGCCTGATGGGCGTCAACGTTGACGCCACGATCTCGCTCACATTCCTGCTCGGCGGCATGCTCGCCGGTGCCGCGGGACTCGTGTACGCGCTTTACGAGACGAACGTCTGGTACTTCCAGGGCTTCGAAGCCGGGCTGATCGCGTTCACGGCGGCCGTCATGGGAGGCATCGGCAACGTCCGAGGCGCAGTACTCGGGGGACTGATCATCGGCGTCATCCAGTCGCTATCCGATTCGCGGCTGGGCCCGCAGTGGACCGAGGCGGTCGTGTTCGGCTACCTGATCGCGATCATGATCCTGCGCCCGCGCGGACTACTCGGCGAGGAGACCAGGGAGGCGGGATGAACGAGTCGCGCGTGCCCCTGCGGGGATGGCCTGCCGCTGCGCACATGCGGCCCCCACGATCGTGGAACCGAGCGCTGGCGGGGTCGCTCATCGTGATCGGGATCATCTTGCCGTTCGGATTCCCGCCATCCAGCGGGTTCATGAACGCGACGATCATCGCCGTTACCTACGCGGTGATGTCGCTGGGCCTGAATATCGTCGTGGGCTTTGCCGGGCTACTCGATCTCGGGTACGTCGCCTTCTACGCGCTTGGCGCGTACTCGCTTGGGTGGTTCGGCTCGGGGTTCCTTTTCAAGGCTCACGTCCACCTGCTCGTCTCGCCGACAGCGAGCATGCTGCCGGGCGTTCACCTCAATTTCATCCTGGTCCTGGCCTGCGCAGTGATCATCTGCGCCGTGGCGGGAGCGCTTATCGGCCTGCCGACGTTGCGCCTGCGAGGCGACTACATCGCGATCGTCACGCTCGCGTTCGGCGAGATCATCGGCGTGGTGGCGGTCAACGGCCAGAGCGTCCATGTCGGCGGCGGCATGACGCTCACGGCCGGCAATCTCGGCATCAGCGCGGTCGACGCACCATACTTTCCAGGAATCGGATCGTTCAACCTGCTGGACCTCCGACCGTGGTATTGGCTGATCCTTGGCATCCTGCTGGTAGTGCTGTTCGTCAACCTGCGGCTGCGTGACTCACGGCTCGGCCGTGCCTGGGTCGCGCTGCGCGAGGACGAGGTCGCAGCCGTGTCGATGGGCATTCCGCTCGTGAAGACCAAGCTGCTCGCGTATTCGATCGGCGCCGCGTTCGGAGGCATGTCGGGTGCGTTCTTCGGCACTTACTACACCGAGGTCAACGCCGGCCAGTTCCAGTTCGGGTTCTCGATCTTCATTCTCGCGATGGTGATCATCGGCGGGCTGGGCTCGATCTGGGGAGCGGTCGTCGGCGGACTGGCTCTGGGCTACATCAACAATTACCTGATTCCTGACGTTCTGAACGGCCTCCCCGCCCGTTTCGGGCTGAACTTCCAGCTAACCCAGGTGGAGTTCGGAATCTTCGGGTTCCTGCTGGTGATCATGATGGTGCTCCGGCCGCAGGGCCTGATCCCGGAGCGGCGACACCGGCTTGAGCTCACGGCCGAGATCGCAGCGGCGGATGGCCAGCTCCCAGAGGTTCCGGGCACCGCGGTTCCGGGCACCGCCGAGGGCGCGACGTGAGCTCGGCGGAGCTTCTCGTGCCGCCCCCGGTCGCGGTCCTGCACGCGGAGCACATTATGAAAAAATTCGGCGGGCTGATTGCCGTCAACGACGTGTCGGTCGACGTCCCGCAGTACTCGATCGTGTCATTGATCGGGCCTAATGGCGCCGGGAAAACAACGCTGTTCAACATGTTGACCGGACTGTACCGGCCGACCGAGGGGAGGATCCTCCTCGGCGAGCGAGACATCACCGGCGGGCGGCCGGACTTGATCACCGGGTACGGCGTCGCGCGGACCTTCCAGAACATCCGCCTGTTCGGTGCGATGACAGCCGTCGAGAACGTCATGATCGGGTGCCACGCACGGATGCTGGCGGGGTTGTTCGGATCGGTCTTTCGCCCGCCCTGGGTCCGCCGGGAGGAGCGGGCAACGCGTGAGCGGGCCCGCGAGCTACTGGCGTACGTTGGCCTGCACGAGCGCGTCTTTGACCAGCCCGCCTCGCAGTTGCCCTACGGCGACCAGCGGCGTGTGGAGATCGCACGCGCGCTGGCATCCCAGCCGAGGTTGCTGCTGCTCGACGAGCCGACCGCGGGCATGAACCCGCACGAATCCCAGGCGCTGACTGAGTTTATGCGCAAGCTCCGAGAGGAGCTGAAGCTGACGATTCTGCTGATCGAGCACGACATGAAGGTCGTGATGGACGTCTCCGAGCGCGTCACCGTGCTCGACTACGGCAAGAAGATCGCCGAGGGCCTGGCCGAGGTCCGTGCGGATCCAAGGGTGATTGAGGCGTATCTCGGGAGGCAGGGGTCATGACCCTGCTCGAGGTCTCGGACATCCATACTCACTACGGCGCGATTGAGGCGCTTAAGGGTGTCTCGCTGACCGTAGACGCGGGCGAGGTCGTTACGCTGATCGGCTCGAATGGTGCCGGAAAATCCACCACCCTGCGCTCCATCTCTGGCCTCACCCCGGCCAGCTCGGGAAAGATTACGTTCGCGGGGGAGGACCTCACGCGCGTTCCGGCCCATGAGGTAGTCATCCGCGGAATCGCGCTCGCGCCCGAGGGCCGCCGTTGTTTCCCGCGGATGACCGTGCGTGAGAACCTGGACTTGGGTGCCCACCGCCGACGCGGCCCAGAGATCGCCAAAGACCTTGATCGCATCTACGATCTGTTCCCCAGGCTCAAGGAGCGCGAGCGCCAGAAGGCCGGCACGATGTCTGGCGGGGAGCAGCAGATGCTCGCGATTGGGCGCGCGCTGATGGCCCGGCCGAAGCTGCTGCTGCTGGACGAACCTTCGCTCGGGATTGCCCCGATCCTGGTGCAGCGGATCTACGAGACCATCGGCGAAATCAACCGCTCCGGGGTCGCGATCCTCCTAGTCGAGCAGAATGCGAACCGCGCACTCGACGCCGCCAGTCGCGGTTACGTGCTGGAGACAGGGCGCGTGGCCTTGGCCAACGATTCGGCGAGCCTCCACAACGACGCCGGAGTCCAGAAGGCGTACCTGGGAACATGACTAGATACGGAGCGGCCCGATGAGCGGCGCGATCGGCGCTAATGCCCTGTACTTGTTGTTCGGGTGGCTGATCTCGGCGACCGCCGCGTCGTGGATTTCAGAGCGCAAGGGCTACGGCGAGCGGTTTGGGCTGACGCTTGGCCTGCTGCTGTCAGCCGTCGGGCTCCTGATGGTCGCGCTGCTGCCCGGGCGCGCGGGCTCGAAGTGGCGGGTCGACGGCCGACTGCCCCGGCGCCGAAGATCTTCGTGATCGTGCGACAGCGGAAACCGCTGGTCCTTGTGAACGCGCGAACACCGCCGGTCGTAGCCACGTTCAGGAGGGCTGGTCACTGGCCAGCTACGGCGTCCGGTCATGATCGGGGAGACGTGACCGTGCCTAAGACCGGGTTTTTCATGATCTGGAGGACTTGTTCGCCGTGGTGGCTCGCGCCCGGGGGTGCGGTGGAATACCGAATTCATACCTGTTTTCCCGGCTGGATGTGGCAATTCATCGCGCCCTATTGCGGAAAACTCTCCCGAACGCGCCCGAAACGCCACGCCAGCGCGGCGGTGACACGACCAGTACACTCAGGTGATATGTCACGTAACGGTAGGAGCGGCACGACGCCCGCTGGCGGATGGCTCGAGGGGGAGCAGCAGCGGGTGTGGCTGGCCTATATCCGGGTGCAGCTGCGCCTGGCGTACGAGATGAACCGCCAGTTGCTCGCTGACAGCGGGATGTCGCTGCCTGATTACGACGTGCTGACGGCGCTGAGCGTCGCCGACGGTGGGCGGATGCAGATCACGGTGCTCGCTGCCCAGATTGGCTGGGAGCGAAGCCGGATGTCCCACCACGTGCGGCGGATGAGCGCCAGGGGCCTGGTGTCGTGCGGCCTATCGGCGGCCGACAGGCGAGTGACCGAGGTGACCTTGACTAGCCGCGGGCGGCAGGTTCTGGTGGAGGCGGCGCCCGGCCATGTTGACCTTGTGCGGCGCCTGTTTTTCGGTGGGTTGCCGGATGGCCTGGTGGGGCCGCTCAGCGACGCACTGGAAGGTGTGTACGCCAACATCATCAAGCAGGGTTCGCTGCCGCCGCCAGTCGACTGGCGGCCAGCGGAGGACTGACGAAGCCCCGCCGTATTACGTGGCGTGTCACGCGATTGCAATTACGTGACATGTCACGTACGTTGGCAACAAGGACGGGGAGCTGACCCCGCCGGGTCGGCCCAACCGGGGCCGCTACCAGGAAGGAGAGCTGCCATGCCTACGCGGTTGTGATGACCGGATACGGGCCGCCCGAAGTGCTGAAGTGGGCTCAGGTTCCGCTGCCGGAACCGGGCGAGGGGCAGATCAGGATCAAGGTCAAGGCCGCCGGCATCAGCCCGACCGATCTCGCCCTGCGGGCCGGCTATCTCAAGGACGCCATCCCGCTGCCCGCTAACGCCGTGCTCGGATTCGAGGCAGCAGGTACCCGTCGACGCGGTCGGGCCCGGCGTAACGGGACCTCCGTCGGCGATGCCGTCGCGGCGCTGCTGTTCAGCATCGGCGGCTACGCCGAATACGCGATCGCGTCGATCTGGACCCGCAAGCCGGACACCGTTTCGTGGATCGATGCCGCCGCATTGCCTTCCTCGGCCGAGGCGGCCATCGGCGTCCTCCGGCAGCTGGATGTCAAGAGCGGCGAGACGCTGCTGCTATTCGGAGGCGGCGGATCCGTCGGCATCATCGCGACTCAGCTCGCAGTCGCCCAGGGGATCAAAGTGATCAGCGCGGTCGGCGAGCACGACGACACGCTCGCCCGCGAGCTGGGAGCAACGCCAGTGCGGTACGGCTCAGGCCTGCCCAGCCGAGTGCGAGCGCTAGCCGCGGTGGACGCCGTGTTCGACGCGGCCGGAAAGGGTGTGCTAGCCGACGCGATCGCGCTGGCTGGCGGACCCAAGCGGGTCATCACGTTGTCCGACCCGGCGGCTCCTGACTTCGGTGTCACGCTCTCCCAGCCCACAAACGACCGCGCTCCCGGTGCCCTGGATGACACAATGCCGCTGCTGGCCGATGGCCGGCTCCGCCTGCGCGCCCACAAAACCATGCCTATACAGCAGGCCGCCGACGCGCATCGCCGACTCGAAAGCGGCAACGTTCACCAGCGCATAATCCTCGCCCTTGAGTAGTTACGGCTGTGGCAGATCCTGGCATTCCGGACGCAGAACGTCCTTAATGGAGCCTACGGTGGCGACATGACTGACACCGACTACCCGTGGGAACCGCCCATGGCTGGCACCGAGGCCGAGCACTTGACCGGAGCCTTGGACCGGCTGCGCACGACGTTCCGGTTCAAGGCCGATGATCTCGGCGCGGCCGGATTGCAGGTCAGGATCGGCGCTTCCTCGTTGACCCTTGGCGGGCTGCTCAAGCATCTCGCCGTCTGCGAGGACAACATGTTCACCGTCAGGCTCAGCGGAGCACCGATCGGCGCGCCTTGGGAGGGCACCGACTGGGACGGCGACAACGACTGGGAGCTCACCTCTGCCGCCGACGACGCCCCGGAGCAGCTATACGACCTGTGGGACGGCGCTGTCGAACGGTCGCGTGCCAGGCTCAATGCGGCCCTGGCGAACGGCGGACTTGACCAGCCCGTGCACCTCACCCACCCTGACGGCCGCCACGCCAGCCTGCGTCGGCTGGTCTGCGATCTGATCGAGGAGTATGGGAGGCACACCGGCCACGCCGACCTGATACGCGAGGCGGTCGATGGGCGAGTCGGTGAGGACCCGCCCGCCGGATGGCGCCCGCAGGCCGGCCACTATCGCGTCGATGGCTGACACTCTCCGGCTGAACTTTCACGACTGCCATCTCCCGAGAGCACGCTGACCTGTGCGGGAGTCCCCATTATCCGTTCGGGATGGTCATGAACGGCTCCAACCAGGCGTTGTCCGGGCTCACATGCTCGCCAGCCTGACCAATTAGGGTTGCCGGCGCCGTCGGCTCGAACGGACCGATGCCTGCACCACTATCACGGATTTGTAGCGCGGTGGTGACAGTGCGCGGTTTTGCCTGTCGGGAGCAACGGGGTTCTCTTACTATCCCAACGATCGCCTTTTCATGACACACCTGATGGAGCACTGTCTGTGACGAAACTGCAGTTTGGGGTGCTCGCGCTAGCAGCCGCGCTGATCGTCACGGTTGTCGGCTCGTCACTGCCTGGTGTCGGACCGGGCCGGGCAGGCCGGCGGTGCGCGGTACCAGGTGCGCCACGGGAAGCCCAGGCCACCAGGAGACGGGGTAACGGCACGTGCCGGGCTGGTCCGGGCCAGCCGGGTGCCGTCTGGCGCTGCGGCGGATGCGACTCAAGCGGCCGACGGCTGGTCGGCGACGCGCGCGGTGCTCACAGCCCGCTTGGCAGCGACGCGGCGAGCCAAGGCGCCACGCCGTCGCCCCCATCCGGTGACCACGCGGCTGTGCCGCCGGTTCCAGCATGTGGCGATCTCCGGCGCGCGTGGCGCGAGCCTGGTCGTGCGCAACGACAACTACGGCGGCCTGCGCGAGTGCCTAGCGAACGTGAACCGCTGGGCGAACTTCGCCGTCACCTCCTCTGCGGCGCGCCGCGCGGGCCGGGAGCCGGTCGCCTTCCCGAACATCTTCTACGGGTGTTCCTGGGGCGTATGTTCACCAGGCACCAGGTTGCCGCGCAGGCTGAGTCGGCTGCGCGACCCGGTGACATCCTGGTACACGGCCGGCCGCCCGCGCGGACGGTGGGATGCCGCCTACGACATCTGGTTCGCTAGGCGGCGGCGCACCAACGGGCAGGCCGACGGGGCCGAGATCATGCTGTGGCTGCGGACCAGCGGGCCCGGGCTGCCGTCGATCGCGCACAGCTTGCTCATCGACCGGCACCGCTGGCAGGTCGATCACTGGATCACCGAGAATCCGGCCTCCGGTGGCCGATGGCCGCTGATCATCTTCCGGATGGTCCATCCGCGCGGTTACGTCCGGCACCTGGCGCTCATGCCCTTCTTCCGCCGCGTCGAGGACATGGGCCTGCTGCGCCGCTCCTGGTGGCTAACAGCGGTCGAGGCCGGATTCGAGGTCTGGAAAGGCGGAGCCGGACTGCGGACCACCTCGTTCTGGGTCCGTCCCTAGCCTGTCTACCAGGCGTAGTGCTCCGGGGCCGGCCGGTAGCCGGGGAAGATGGTGTCGAGACGTTCCAGCACCTTGTCGTCGAGGCTGAGCGTTACCGCGCGCTGTGCGCCTTCGAGTTGCCCGATTGTCCGCGGGCCGATGATAGGCCCGGTGACGCCGTTCTGGTGCAGCAGCCAGGCCAGCGCGACGCTGCCCGGCTCCTCGCCAATCTCATCGCACAAGTTCTCGTACGCCTCGATCTGCTCGCGGTTGCGCTCGACCGTCTCCTGCGCCCGGCCCGCCAGACGGCGGAGTCCTTCCCGTTCTTGCTTGAGCACGCCGCCGAGCAACCCGCCCTGTAGCGGGGACCACGGAATCACCCCGATACCGCAGGAGATCGCGGCGGGCAGGACCTCGAGTTCGATCTGCCGGGTCATCAGGTTATAAATGGACTGCTCGCTGACCAGGCCAAAGAAGCCGCGCGCCGCCGCAGTGCCGCTGGCCTGCGCAAGATGCCAGCCCGCGAAGTTGGAAGAGCCGGCATAGAGGATCTTGCCCTGAGCCACCAGCACCTCCATCGCCTGCCAGATTTCCTCCCACGGCGTATCCCTGTCGATGTGGTGCATCTGGTAGACGTCGATGTAGTCGGCCCTCAGACGGCGCAGCGAAGCGTCGCACGCGCGCCGGATGTTCAGTGCCGACAACCTGTCCTCATTAGGCCAGTCGCCCATCGCCCCGTACAGCTTGGTGGCCAGAACGGTACGCTCGCGGCGGCCGTCACCGGACGCGAACCAGTCGCCGATGATCTCCTCGGTCCAGCCGGGATGCGACTGATCGTTGTTCGCAACCTGGCCGGGCGGGCTGGCCGCCCCGCCGTACCGGTTCGCGGTGTCAAAGAAGTTGATGCCAAGCTCATGCGCTCGGTCCATGATCGCGTGAGCGTCCGCGGGTGCGGTCAGCGGCCCGAAGTTCATCGTGCCCAGACACAGGCGGCTAACCCGCAGGCCGGACCGGCCCAGGTGGATGTAGTCCATGGCGCCAAGCCTTTCACACCTCGGGAACAGCCCGGCGGCCTAGAACGCCGCAATCGGTACCCGCCAGCGATCATGGCAGCAGGACGATCTTGCCAAGGCCATGGCCAATGGCCAGGCGCTCGTATGCGTCCCGCACCCGCGCCAGGGAATAAGTAGCGGCGACTGGCACCTCGATCTGCCCGGCCGCGACCAGGCCGGCCAGCTCGGCGAGCGTGGCCGCGCTCGCTCCGGCGGCATTACCGTCGGTCTTGATCCCGTACTTCTGGGCGGCGTCAAACCGGACGACCGTGTCCACTCGCTCCGGCGCGACTCCGAGATCACCGAGCGCCAGTTCCACGTAGTCGCCGCCGTAGGTGTCGATGAACGCATCGACCTTCGCCGCGGCCGCGCCGATCCGGCCTGGCACGCCATCACCATAGGTCACCGGGATCACGCCGTGTGCCGACAGCCACGCGTGGTTCGGCTCGTCGGCCAGGCCGATCACGGTCGCGCCAGCGCGGCGGGCAAGCTGCACCGCGATCGAGCCAACCCCGCCCGCCGCCCCCGACACGACGAGCGTGTCACCGGGGGCTAGCGCCACCGCCCGCACCGCCGCCCACGCGGTAAACCCGACGACCGGCAGCCCGCCTGCGACCTGCCATGACATGCCAACGGGCTTGGAGGCCAGGTTCGCGGCTTCGACCGCGGCGTACTCCGCGTGGCTGGACCGGGTGTCCACCCAGCCGATCACCTCATCGCCCACTGCGACCCCAGCCGCACCCGGACCGATCTGATCGACGACGCCCGCCAGGTCGCTGCCTTCCCCCGAGGGAAAAGTGGCGGGAAACACCGAGTGCAGCAGGCCCTCGCGGATCTTGGCCTCACCTGGGTTGATTCCCGCGGCCTTGACCCGGACCAGCACCTGCCCCGGACCCGGCAGCGGCTGCGGTACCTCTTCCACATTGAGTACATCGACCGTGCCGTACTGGTCGAACCGCACCGCCTTCATCCCGTGCACCTCCCGAACTCGTTCCGATGGCGCGATCAGACCCACAGACCGCCGGTCACCGCTGGCCGCGCCGCTATCGCTTCACGCGTCGTGCTCAGGCTAGGCGGGCTCGCAGGAGGCAGAATTCGTTGCCCTCCGGGTCGGCCAGGACATGCCAGCTCTCCTGGCCGCTTTGGCCGATGTCGACCGGGCGTGCGCCAACGGCCAGCAGTCGCTGCAGTTCGGCGTCCTGGTCGCGGTCGGTGGCGTTGACGTCGATATGCAGCCGCAGCTTGCCTGTCTTAGGTTCGGTGCTGGGGCTGAAAACCAGGGTCGGCTGCAAGCCACCGAACCCTTCTGCCGGACCGATCTCCACTCCGCCGTCGTCGTCGGTGCCCAGGATACTGAACCCCAGTACCTGGCACCAGAACGCCGCCAGCGCCTGAGGGTCCCGGCAATCGATCACCAGCTCGGAAATGCGACAGGCCATACCGGCACCCTAGGGGAAGCGACGAATGCGTGGTGGACGCTCTTGGCAACGACCCGAAATGACCACAGCCATTTCGGTCGCACGCCGAACGGTGCTAACTCTTTCTAGCGGGCTCGTCGCAGCGTCCGTAGTGACCGCAGTACCAGAAGCGAGCGCGCTCAGGGCAGTAACTACGTGTACTTTGTCGAGGTCTGGGACAACAACGACCCGAACTTCAATGGCACCTACAGGCTTCTTGTCAATGGCGGGGTGCGCTACGCCGCAAACAGTAACGGCGCCGTCGTATTTAATCTCGACTACTATGTAAACGTAGGAACTGCGTTCAGGGCGGCATCATAGGACTGTCAGATGCGCGCACACCGTGCTGGAATGCGCTCTGATCTTATTTAGAGCCCAGTTATAACCTGCCGCTGCAGGTGGCTCAGGTACGCGTCCTGACAGCGCCGCCGGCCCGGCGATGCTGCCCTGTTACGATGCCACTTAACCTAAAAGGATCTTGAAGATCCGCGATGTCGTCCCGGAGCTGCTGCTCCAGTACCGCCGCCGGACCGGGCCCGGGCAAACGGTCACCTGCGATTGCCTGCGAGCACGAACAGGCAGGTTGACGGCGTTGCGTTCGTTGAGGACATAGAAGTAGTGCCCGGTGGTGGCGTAACGGGCGATGTGAGCGCTGGCCGGGCAGCGCTCGTAGAGTTCGCCCTGGCCCTCGCTGCCTGCGCGTGAGCTGGCGCGGTGGCAGCTCGTCATGCGTCCGGCCGGGTCACGGGCATAGCCTGGGCCTACGTCTGCAACTAGGGAAGTGACGATGGAGACCTGGGATGCGATCCGTGCCCGCCGTAATGTCCGCAGTTACAAGGCCGAGCCAGTGCCCGGGGATCACCTGGCGCGTATCGCGGAGGCAGGCTGGCGCGCACCATCGGCTTCCAACCGGCAGCACTGGGACTTCATCGTCGTCACCGACCGCGACCGGCTCGCCGAGCTGGCCACGGTCTGGCAGGGAGCGCGCCACATCGCCGACGCCCCCGCGGCTATCGCCCTGGTAGTGCCTGAGCCAGTCGACGACCGGACCCGTGTCCTAGACCAGTACGACCTCGGCCAGGCCACCTACGCGATGATGCTCGCCGCCGCCGACCTGGGCATCGGCACCGGCCACTCCTCGGTTGGCGACCAGGACAAGGCCCGCGCGATCCTCGGTGTGCCCGACGACCACCAGGTCGCCTATCTGCTCGGGATCGGCTACCCCGCTGACCGCCCGCTGCGGCCCATCGTTAAACCCAGCCGCCGCCCGCTCGACGAGGTCGTGCACGAACAGCGCTGGTAGCTTCATCGCCAGGTCATGTTGATCTGGCGCTCGAAGGTGACATAGCCGGCCAGGGCGAAGGCCGCCGCCATTGGTGTGTTTCCGACGTCGGTGGCGGCCCGGATCCGCGGCACGTTCTGCGCCGCGAGCAGGCTCGTGCCCGCGGCGAGCAAATCGTGAATGTAGCCATGGCCGCGATGTGCGGGCACCACTGCGATGTAGGCGATGATCGGGTTGTAACCGTTGTGCGCGGGGATCACGAACCCGACCGGTTCTCCGTCCGGCAGCGTCGCGATCCGCCACCACTCGTGCGGGCTGGCATAGCGTTCGAGTTCGTCGCGGTACTGCCGCTGTGCGGCCTGGCTAGGGGTCATCTGAGTCAGGTCATCGCGACTGTGCGCGTCGAGAGTGCCGTCCAGCACGAGCGTCATGAGCCCGATGAGCTCGCCCGGGTCTCGAACCGGCCGGAACGTGAGCCGCCCGCTGAGTTCGGCAACCGGCGTACCTGGCCGCCATTCCAGGCGCAGCCGTTCGGCGAACAGCTTTGCTCCGACCCGTTCGAGTGCCCCCATCCGGTCCTCGGCCGCCTGCCGGGTGCGGCGGTGGTCGCGCCAGTCCGCGGGCAGGTACCGGCCGTACTCCGGGGGCGTCACGCCAGCGGGGACCACCGCGGGCAGCGCAGTCCTCAGTAGCAACACGCCGTCGTCAGTGTCGCCGTCGATATCGAAAATGTCCATCAACAGCGGGTGCTCGTCTCCCGCCCGCGACCACCACCCGGCTCGGGCCGCCACGCGATCACCGCGCAGGGCGAGCCACAGCCATTCCGGGCGGCGGCGACCGGCCTCCAGGTCTCCGCCGACCTCATCGTTGAGGACGTACGGCAAGCTGTTGAACAGGTCCAGCTCATCGGGCCCGGTGATCGGGCGCAAGGTCAGGTCGTGCTGATGCGGAATCAAGGCATTCTCCCTCAGAAGGCGCCCGCGGCCGGAGTGCGCGCCGCGCGGCTAGGAGGGTTCGTGATCTGCTCGTAGAGGCGGTCGGCGGCGGCGTGCATCTCCTCGGTCATGGTGGTGCTGCCGGTGTGGCCGGAGTCTTCGATGATGATGAGCTCAGCGCCGGGCCAGGCGCGGGCGAGTTCCCACGGGGTGCAGGCGCCGCCGCCGAGGTCGTTGCGGCCGTGGATCAGCACGCCGGGGATGCCGGCCAGCTTGCCGGCGTCGCGGATCAGCACGCCGTCCTCAAGGAAGCCG
Organism: uncultured Actinomycetota bacterium; assembly: GCA_963769145.1. Lineage (GTDB taxonomy): Bacteria > Actinomycetota > Actinomycetes > Streptosporangiales > Streptosporangiaceae > Chersky-822. Next base: position 1,246,298 of record CAVYKS010000003.1, on the reverse strand, counting down.
TCGTGGCTGAAATAGTGCGAGCAGATGCGCACGAATGCTAGCTTCGCGTCGTCGGGCCGGTCGCTGTACGCACCGGGATTCCCGTTGTTTTCCTGCGAGATAACCGCGTCCTCCCAGGCTGTCCACTCGGCAGCGGCTCGGGACCGGACGCCGATGTCGGGGTCTTCCATCATCCGCGAGTACGCCTCGAGCAGGCCCAGAATCGGCGGCGTGCTGTCGGTCGGCAGCCGGTAGGAATCGGCCAAGCCCGCGAAATCGCGGAACCGGGCCCAAGCCTCGGGGAAGAACCGGCCGACGCCCCGGTAGAGCCAGTCAAGCTCCAGCCGTCTGTTCGATGTCACGCTGAGCATAAGCATCCCGCTGACCCGCTCGGGATGCCGCTCCGCATACGCCAGCGACAGCGTCACCCCCCACGACCCGCCGCGCAGCAGCCACTTGTCCACGCCCAGGTGCTCGCGCAGCTGCTCCATGTCCCTGAGCAGGTGCCCGGTCGTGTTAAGGCTCATGTCGGCCCCGGGGTCACTCGCGTGCGGCAGGCTGCGACCGCAATTACGCTGGTCGAAGATGATGGTCCGGAACTTTTCCGGGTCCAGCGACCTCCGGTTCCCTACCGTGCACCCCGACCCCGGGCCCCCGTGCACGATCAGCGCCGGCACGCCATCGGGGTTTCCGCAGGTCTCCCAGTACACGAAGTTCCCGTCACCCGGGTCCAGCAGTCCGGTCTCATAGGGCTCGATGTCCGGATACCTAGGCATACAGAGGATCTTATTTGCGTGACGCCACACCCAGGAACCGGTCCGGACCACCAAACCGGCGCGGCGGGTGCTGGCCGGGCCGGTTTTGGTCCGGCCAGGCAGATCGTGTCAGGATTCTCGGCATGGCTGGTCGAGCACTGAGCTTCGGAGCGGTGGCGGAAGCATACGAGCGATTCCGGCCGGGGTATCCGGTGGAGCTCTTCGACATGGTGATGACGTACGCGGGTCAGCCGGTGCGGACTGCCCTGGAGATTGGTGCTGGGACAGGCAAGGCAACCCGTCTGTTCGCTCAGCGGGGGATCACGGTCACCGCGACCGAGCCGGATGGGGCCATGCTCGCCGAGTTGCGTAAGCACGTGCCAGCAAGCGTCAAGACCGTGCAAGCCGTGTTCGAGGACTTGCGGCCCGGCGAGAGCTACGGGCTGGTGTATGCGGCGGCGGCGTTGCACTGGACTAACCCGGAGGGCCGCTGGTCGCGCATGGCTGCGCTGCTAGAGCCCGGTGGCGTGTTCGCCTCGGTCGGAGGGCCCGCAGGACTGACTGACCCGGCTGTGGCGGAGGCTGTTCGTGCGGCCCGGGCGCCGTTCTTGGACAGCGACGAGGTTCCGTCTCCCGATGGGACGCCACCGGAACATGACATGCAGTGGCCGGGTACCGAACTCCAGCGGTCTGAGTGGTTCGCCGATGTTCAGCAGCTCGTGATCGAGCGGCGCCTGACGATGAGTGCCCGCGACTACGTCGGCCATTTGTCGACCATCTCGGCTTATCTTGAATTGCCGGCTAAGGAGCAAGAGCAGGTATATAGCCAGATCATGCGGATCCTGCCGGACACGGTCGAGATGGCCGCCGACCTCACGGTCCATCTCGCGCGCCGGCGTCGCGAGCGGTAGCGCCCCGATGCCAGGGCCGACCTCAGGAAGCGCCGTAACCGCGGGCAGTGCCCGCACGCTCGCTCAGGTGTACCGGCACTTCGGTGACGTCGACGCCGCGGGAACATCGCCGCTATACGAGCGCGTCGCCGTCGCCCTGAGTGAGTCCGGCGAGGCGCTGCGCGCCATCGAGGCGGCGCCGGCGCGCAAGCGGCATCCCACGGTGATCCTCGCCGCACTGCACGACCTCGCCCTCGCCGGACGCGCCCCGGCGCTTGCCGCCGCCTACGCCGCCGCGGACGGCGACGCTGCCGCTGGCGCGGCGATCGACACGCTGCTGCGAATGACCGACGCGGTCGTGGCTATCGCCGTGCGCCGGCCGACCCGGACCGACGAGACCGGACGCTGCGCCGTGCTGTATCCCGCCATTGCTGAGGCGGCGCGTCGGGTAGGCGCGAAAGCGGTTGGGCTGATCGACGTGGGTTGTTCGGCTGGATTCAATCTCAATGTCGATCGCGTTGGCATCACCTACAGCAACGGGCAATCGCTGGGCGATCCGTCATCTCCCGTGCGGTTGTCGCCGTCGATCGTGGGCGGCAGGCCCATCCCGGCGCGGGCGATACCCGAGGTCGTCGCCCGGGTCGGCGTCGACCTCGATCCGGTCGACGTGACCGACGCGGATGACGCCCGATGGCTACGCGCCTGCCTGTGGCCGGATCAGCCGGAGCGGGTCGCGAGGCTAGAAGCGGAGATAGCGCTGGCGGCGACGGCCCCTCCGCTGCTGCTGCAAGGTGAGGCCGTCGAGGTGTTGCCCGACGCCTTCGCCCGCGTGCCCGCGGACGCCCTGCCTGTCGTCACCACGACGTGGGCGATGTCGCGCTTCCCGCTCGAGAGCCGCCTGCGCTTCCTCCACCGCCTCGACGAAGCGGCGGCCGGCCGGGCGGTGGCGTGGGTGTCAGCGGAGGGGGTCGGAGTCGCGCCGGCGATACCGACACTTGGCGATCGCCGCGCCTCTGGCCACAGCATTATCGGCCTGGCCGTGTTCGACCAGTCGGCGCTGCGCACTGAGGCCATTGGCCGCTGCTGGTCGCGCGGCCGCTTCCTGGCGTGGCTGGCAGACTCCTAGCGTCCGGCCAGGTTCATCCGTCGACATGGTCTTCGGGGTCAGCGCCCAATCCATGCCAACCAACAGGTACCCAGAACAGTCTAAAGGTAGTGACGTGGCATTTTGCCTGCCGCATGGGAACCAAACGGAAGGCTGGGCATGAGTGGTACGCATTTCCCTGGCATGATCGGCACGCCGCGAGCGCTCGGCCGGCTGGCGCTGGGCGCGGCGAGTGCTGTGCTCCTGGTCTCGCCGCTGCTAGCCGTCAGCGGCTCAGCTAGCGCGGCCCCGGCCATCTCGTCAGCCTGGCAGATCGCCGCGACCTACCCGGCGATCACGGCCAGCCTCCCGGGGATCACGTGCGCCTCGACGTCGCGCTGCCAGGCGGTCACCACGACGATCGCGGGCAACGGGCTGATCGGCACGGCCGACGGCGGTGCCACCTGGACCGGCGAACGGCTGCCGGCTGACATCGCCCAGGTCGGCGGCGTCGCCTGCGGCTCCGCGCTCGACTGCCAGGCCGTCGCCCAGACGCTGACGGGTCGGCGGGTCATGCTCGGCACCACGACCGGCGGAAAAAGCTGGCGGGTCGAGAAAATCCCGGCCGGCCAGGCGCCGGTGACTGTCGCCTGCGGATCCGCGGCCGACTGCCAGGCGGTCGGGTCATCGTCGTCCGGCGACGGCGCCGGCGCGCTCGGGACCAGCAACGGCGGCAAGTCCTGGACGCCAGAGCAACTGCCCGCCGGGGCGACGTTCATCACCGGCGTCGCGTGCGTCGCGAAGACCGATTGCCAGCTCGTCGGCGAGGGCAGCCTCGGCGCCAGCCTTGTCGCCGGGACGACCAGCAACGGCAAGACCTGGCATTCAGAAACGGTGCCCGCCAACACCGCGCCCAGCGCGGTCGCCTGCGCGAACGCCACGCACTGTCAGGCCGTGGGCGGCTCTGGTTCCGGCCCGACGGCGCTGCGCACCGTCAACGGCGGCAAGACCTGGACCACGGAAACTGTCCCGACCCAGACGGCCGGCCTGACCAACGTCTCGTGCGGGACCGCGACCAGCTGCGAGGCTGTCGGCGGCACCGGCGCCGGCACCAGCATCGGGCTGCGCACCAGCAACGGCGGGCGCACCTGGAAGATCGACAAGGTTCCGGCCGTCGTGTCACTTCTAGGCGCGGCCTGCACGTCGGCCGCCGCCTGCCAGCTCAGCGGCGGGACCTCGGCCGGCCTCGGCGGGCTGTTCGCGACGAGCGACGGCGGCGACAAGTGGCGGCCGGAGCACCTGCCGACCGAACTTTCCTCGCTCAACGCCCTGGCCTGCGGACCCGGTGCCTGCGCGGGCGCCGGGGTATCCCCCTCGGCTACCGGCCAGGTCGTGACCAGCGGCAACGCCGGCCGCGCCTGGACCACCGCGAAACTGCCCGGCGGAACGCCGCAGCTCTCAAGCGTGGCCTGCACCTCGATCGCCTGCCTCGCGGCTGGCAATGAGTCGCTGCTGCGCGCGACCGCCAGCGGGCACAGCTGGACGAAGGCCAAGCTCCCAGCCGGTCTCGCCGCGATCAACGCCGTCGCCTGCGGCTCGAGCGCCGACTGCGCGGCAGCCGGCACGACCAGCACGGGCGGCGGTTTCGTGATCGCTAGCGCGGACGGCGGCAGGACCTGGAGACCACGACGCATCCCGGCCGGCATCACCGGCCTGAGCGCGATTGCCTGCGGCTCGGCCTCGTCGTGCCAGGCCGCGGGCCAGACCGGCGCAGGCAGCCCGGTCCTGATCTCCTCAGCCAACGGCACTTGGATTTCGAAAAAAGTCCCCGCTACTGTCGCCGCCTTGAAGTCCATCGCCTGCGGGGCGGCCGCCCACTGCCTCGCGGTCGGCCAGTCCCGCTCCGGCGGCCCGGCCGCGATCCGCACCACGAACGGCGGCCGGACCTGGACCACGATCCGCCTGCCAGCCTCGCTGGCCTCCCTCGACAGCGTCGACTGCAGGACGGCCGCGTCCTGCGCCGCCGTCGGCGGCACCAACTCGGGCACCGGCGCGGTCATCACGACCTCAGACGGCGGCCGCACCTGGCACCCGGGCAGCGTTCCGGCGGGAATCGTCTGGCTGTCGGCCGTAGCGCACCTCAGCTCGGGCTGGCTAGCGGCCGGTCTCGACACCACGGGCGCGACGGTGATCCTGCGCGATGCCGTAACCCGCGCTTCGGCAACCAGGACCGCCGGCACGTCGCACGTCCCGGGTAGTACGCGGTCGCCGCGCCCCGACGGAGGCACGCCGCCCCCGGTCAGTCCCGGCTTTAAGGCGAACTCGATCACCTGGCTGAACTCGCAGCAAGGCTGGATCCTCGGCAGCCACCTGTGCGGTGCCAGCCAGTGCACCGAGGTACTCGGCACCACCAACGGCGGCAGGACCTGGAGCGTCACCGGCACTGTCCCGGCCCCCATCCCGAACTCAAGTTCCCAGGTCAACGGCGTCTTCGAGATAAGGTTCGCCACCGCCAGACTGGGCTGGGCTTACGGGCCCGGCGATCTGTACCTGACCACCAACGGCGGCAAGACCTGGGCTAGGCGGCCCATCCCCGGCAGCGGCAAGGACGTCCTAAGCCTGGCCGCCAGCACCGCTGGCAGCTACGCGATCGTCTCGCCGTGCGCCTACCTGAACGGATTCTGCACGACCAAGCCGCTCACGCTCTGGCACGCCGTCAACCGGACCTGGCGCAGGATCCCGGTGCACCTGCCGATCAGCGACACCGCCGAGGTCTCGGTCCTCGGCAAGGCGGTCTATGCCGCCGACGCCACCGAGACGACCAACTTGCTCTACGTGAGTACCGACGGCACTCACTTCGCTGCGCGAACCACTCCTTGCGGCGGCCCGCAGCACCTGCAGGTCACCCAGGTCACCCCGGTCTCTGGCGCCCACGTCGATGTGCTCTGCGTCGGCAACGCGGGCCTCAGCCAGGCGGAGAAAGAGGTCTTCAGGTCAGCGAACGCCGGCCAGACCTTCACCTCCGCTGGCACCATGGGCCCCTATGGCATCCAGGCAGAACTAGCCGTCTCCCCCTCAGGCAACATCGCCGTAGCGTCGTCGTCCGACGGCAGTTTCATGTACGTCAACGACTCGGGCCGCAAAGCCTGGAATATGATCGTCGGCTACTCCGACGGCGGTTCCGGCTGGAACGACGTGACCTACACCAGCGACAATGAAGCCTGGGTAATCTATGCCCCGGCCAACACATTCGCCAATCTCGGCAAGGTTTACGTTACCCACGACGCCGGCCGCCACTGGAACCTGATCTCAGTCATCCCAGGCCGCTAAGGAGCCAGCCGGGCGGCCCCAAGGCTGCCCGGCTGGCTGACGGCCCTGATACGTCGCGTCGCCTACCTGTAGCTGAGTTGGACTAGAAGGTCGCAGCTGGCCCCCGAGTGTGACTTCTTGAGCGGACCTCCCACGGGCAGCAGCGGGGCGTACAAGAGGAACCCGTCGCCGCCCGAGCACGACAGCGTTCCGGAGGTCCGTGCATTGATGGCGATGTAGTCACCCTTGGCGACGCGCAAGTTGACCCGGAAGCTCTGGACGACATAGTGGTCGCCGCTGGCACCCCCGCACGGACTCTGGCCGGCGTAGGTGATTTCGGGACCTCTTACCACGATCCTGGCCTTGCGGGCGCTCGGGACGGCCCTGGCCAGCAGGAGCCGGAACTTTCCGGCCTTGCACGACACCAATTTCACGTGCTTGACGGTTCCCGTCCTCGGGGCAGTGAAATGGCTGCCGTTCTCGAATGCGGTGATGGCCACCCAGGTGCACCAAGAACCGTGGGGGATTCCGCCGTTTTCATCGCAGGACTGGCCGTTCTGGGCGTTGGAGGGCTGGCTCTGGGTGGTCAGCTTGGCCCCGAAGAATGCCGGAGCCGCGTTGCCGCCGGCGGCGAGCCTTGATGGCTGGGAGGCGGCCATAGCCGCTGATACCGATCCTGCTGAAGCGGTGATCACGGCCGCGGCCGCGGCGATCATGAAGCGACGCGTAGCTGTCCTGGCCGGACGGAGTCGCGCTGACGCTGGGTGCTGCCCCATTGAACCTTCCTTCCCCCATGGGTTACGAACCTTACGATGCCTTCGGTCCCAGGCTCGCGGCCGGCCAGATCGTGCACCATACCCAGCCGCCCACATGTCCGCCCACATGATGACGCGCAGCGCAGGCTGACCACGCCAGAAGATCGCGATTACACTGTGTGGTTGCAAACGGCGAAGACCAATACTTACCGGGCCGTCGCTGCGACGAAGGGATCGGTAGCGGTGAGCCGTGTGGTTGTCATCGGAGCGACGGGGCACATCGGCACGTACCTTGTGCCGCGGCTGGTCGACGGCGGCTATGAGGTGATCGCGGTCAGCCGCGGTACCCGCGGCCCGTACCAGGCCAGCTCGCAGTGGCAGGCGGCGGTCAGGGTCGTCGCCGACCGGGAAGCGGAGGATGCGGAGGGAACGTTCGGCGACCGTATCGCGGCGCTGCGCCCGGACGTAGTGATCGACCTTATTTGCTTCACCAAGGCGTCGGCGCGGCAGCTCGTCGAGGCGTTGCGGCCGTCACGTCCGCTGCTGGTGCACTGCGGCACCATCTGGGTGCATGGTCCCGCGCTGCGGGTGCCAGTGACCGAGGACGAGCCTCGCACCGCGTACGGCGAGTACGGCACGGGCAAGGCGGAGATCGAGGCGCTGCTGCACCAGGAGACCCAGGCGGGCGGCGTCCCGGCCGTGGTGCTGCATCCGGGTCACATCAGCGGGCCGGGCTGGCAGGTCATCACCCCGGCCGGGAACCTCGACCCCGCCACCTGGACACGTTTGGCCACGGGTCGGCCGGTGGCGCTGCCCGACCACGGGCTTGGCGTCTTGCATCACGTGCACGCCGACGACGTGGCGCAGGTGTTCGAGCGGGTGCTCTCCCGGCCGGCGGCGATCGGGGCCAGCTTCCACGTAGTGGCTGAGCAGGCGATGACGCTGCGAGGCCTGGCGGCCGGCGTGGCGGGCTGGTTCGGCCGTGAACCGGTCCTGGACTTCGTCGACTGGGCCGAATTTTCCCGCCGGGCCGGACAGCAGCCCGCAGAGGCCACCCGCGAGCACACGTTCCGCGGCATCGCCGCGAGCATCGCCCGCGCCCGCGAGGTCCTTGGGTACGCGCCGCGTTACAGCTCCCTCGACGCCCTGCACGAGGCTCTGGCCTGGCTCGTCGCCAACGGCCAGGTCGACGTAGGCGGTCAGCCGTTCCCGGTCGCTGGCACCCAAGCCCGATGAACGCGTTCCCGGCAGACAGGTCCCGGCCGAATATCGCCCGGGTGTATGACTACTGGCTAGGCGGCAAAGACAATTTCGACGCCGACCGGGAAGAAGCCGAGCGCCTCCTGGCGATCAACCCGGACCTGCGCAGGCTCGCGCAGGAGAACCGGCAGTTCCTTCGCCGCGCCGTGCGCTGGCTTGCCGCTGACTGCGGGATCCGGCAGTTCCTCGACGTCGGATCCGGGTTGCCGACCGCGAGCAGCACGCACGATGTCGCGCAGGCCGCTGCCCCGGGCAGCAAGGTGGCCTATGTGGATAAGGACCCAGTGGTCGTGCTGCACGCTGATGCGCTGCTGGCCGACGGCCACGATGTCATCGCCGTCCGTGGGGATGCCGCCGAGCCGACGGCGATCCTGGCTGATGCCCGCGTGCGCACGCTGATCGAGCCCGGTCGGCCGTACGCGATCATCCTCGCGGCGGTGCTGCACTTCTTCCCTCTCACGGTGGCCCGCCGCATCATCGCCGAGTTCGCCAGCCTGACCACGCCCGGCAGTTATCTGATCATGTCAGTCGGGTCCAGCGGCGGCAGATTAGCCCGCGAGTATGCGGCCGGCTCCTTGCACGACCACAGCCCCGACGAGATCCGGACATTGCTCGCCGGGCTGGAGATCATCGACCCGCCGGGTCTAGTCGATGCCGTGAACTGGGTGCCGGGGACCCCGGCTCCCGAGCCGCCCAGGTCAGGTGGGCGCATCCTAGCGGCCGTGGCACGCGTGTTAGGCGGTATTGAGCCAGCTATCGAGCATGGCCATAAAACCGGGAGCGAGCTGGCTAGCTAGCGGGGTGTTCTCGTCGCGCTCTGTTATGAACAGGTTGTGGTCGCCGCCGGGGAAGATAGCGAGAGCATGCCGCGGATTGGCGGGCAACAATTGACTCAGTATGGCGGCGCTGCGGGTAACGGGAACCGAGGTATCCGCACCACCGAATGCGGCGAACACCCGGCACCGCACCTTGGGGAGCACGGCCGCCGGATCGAAGCTGACATTGCGGGACACGAAGCTCAGAAACCCCGGATCGTCATAGTGTTCGCTGGTGGCCGCGAACCAGGGCCTGTCGGCGTAAGCGCGCTGCGCCGAGATAATAGACACCGGGTCTTCGCCCGCGCTTATCCGACGCGCCCTCTCGTCAACCCAGGCAAGCGCCTCGGCGTCGCCGCCGGTCGCACAACCGATTCGGAAACGCTCTTGCTCAAACGGGGAAACGCCAGGCCCGGAAACGCTGACAAGCTGGCTAATTCTGTCCGGAGCGAGGCTTGCCGCCAGGTAGGAAATCCAGCCACCTTGGCTGATACCCAACAGCCCGACCCGCCCTCGATCTACGCCCGGCTGCTCGCGCAATACCTCGACAGCGGCCAAGGTCTCGACTGCCCGGTCCTGCAGGGTCTGCTCCCGCCAGTCCCCCGGTGAGTCCCCACAGCCTGGCTTATCGTGGGCCAGGACCACCGCGCCGCAGTCGGCGATTGCGGCGGGCCACCGGCCCCAGCCATCGGCAGTGCCGTCGCCTGCCCCATCCACCAGCACCACGCCTGGGAGAGGATGATCACCGTCGGGGTGGTGGACGAGCGCTCGCAGGTCACCTGCGGCGGTTGCCACGCTGGTGACCACGGTCCGCCTGGCTTGAATCATTCTCTAAGCCTGGCACAAATGGACACCAGGCTGCGGTGTCGTAGGCCGGTTTTTTCATGATCTGGAGGACTTGACCGCGATAATAAGCCGAGAACTCTCCCGGAAACGGAAACCCTCCCAGATCATGGTAATTCGCGCCAGCGGAGCAGGGGGATCTGATGAACGGCAGGAATCTGCTTATGCACACCGACCACCAGGGCTAACGTGCGAGAATTCGCCGGTTCGCAGCGACAACGCCGGCCCGGCGATGCTGCCCCGAGTGCCCGTCTTTCAATAAGTCGCAGGTTCCCAACCCGGGCTGCTCTGATGTGATGGGCGTCCGCTGGGAGCTTGGCGGCAGTTAGGGGCCCGCGCTGTCGCCATAACGCAATGCCAGGAACTTAAGGCGGGCTGGGTGGCGGGATTGGGGTGTGTTCGGGCTGGTCAGCGGTGGTTCGTGTGGGTGGCCGGGCCGGGCTGGCCGGGTCGTCTGCGCCGGGCCGGCCCGGTCCATCCGGGACGTTTCATTCGCCGGTCCGGCGCAGTGCCGGCCGTCCGGCCGCGTCAGGCAGCGCGCAGAGATGACGGCGAGGCTCCGTGATCATGAAAAGGCGGTTACCGCGGAGTCTCAGCCGCGACATAGGACAGCCAGACTCCGTGATCATGACCGGAAGCTTGATCACGGAAGCAAAGCCGCGCCTCTCGGTGACCACCCGGAGCCCGGGATGAGATTCCGCGGGCCAGCCGATCATGGACCGTGGGCGCGCGCGTTGCTGGTCAGGGGTGATCGGGGCAGCCGCTCGCGCAGGGCCTGGGACGGAGTCCGGTACAGGGCAGATTGCCTGGAATGTTCAGCCGGCCGCGCAGCTTAAGTTCCTGGCATTGCGCCATAACGACAGCCAGGGTCCCACGCTGTTCCGGGCTGCCGGAGTCTGGCAGCAGCCAGGGGCGGTCGCCTACGGCAGAAGCCAAAAAAGAAGGGTGAACGTATGGCCGGTCACGACGTGTCCGTGTGACCCAGCTGCTCAAATCGCTTCCGCTCGACTAACTAGCAATTGCATGCGTTCGCGTTTATTCTCCATCTGCACTAGCCCTGGTGCGGACGGAGGTTCGTCGTGACTGCTGGCGCCGGAACCAGAAGCGCTGTTGCCGCTGCTGAGTACCGGTGGTACGCGGGATCGCAGGCGGTGTCGATCATTGGCACGATGATGACCTCGACCGCCCTGTACTGGCTGACGCTGCATATCGCGCACGGTAACCCTGTGACACTGGCGATCCTCGTGGTGGCTCAGTTCGTACCGATGCTGGTGTTCAGTCGCCGGGCCGGGACGATCGTTAGCCGGCACCGGCCGGTGCGGGTGCTCATGGTGACCCAGTCGGGCCAGGCCGCGGGGTCCCTGGCGCTGGGCATTCCGTTGCTGGCTGGCTGGACGTCTGTCTGGTATCTGTGGGTGCTGTCGTTCGCGGTGGGCTGCATCCAGGTCGTCGATGTCACCGGCCGTCAGGTGTTCATGCTTGACCTGGTGGGTGAGGGTGAGTTGCGGCGAGGGGCGTCGCTGTATGCGGCGATTACCGGACTGGCCAAGGTCGTCGGTCCGGGCCTGGCCGGTGTAGTCATCGCGGTGAGCGGCGAAGCCGCTGTCTTCCTGATCGACGCCGCCTCATTCGCTCTGGTAATCGGTGTTCTGGCGTGGCTCGCTGGCGGCAAGCTGGCTGCGGCGGCCGGACACGAGTCTGCGGGAAGGGACGCGGCCCGGCGGTTCCGCTGGCTGCTGGACCTTCCGCGCGGTGTCCAGGTGGCGGCCGCGATGGCGGTGCTGGTCGGCGGTTTTGGTATCCAGTTCGAGGTGACCAACCCGCTGATGGCGACCAGCGTGTTTCACCTGGGATCGGTCGGGTTCGGTGTGCTCGGGACGCTGATGGCCGGCGGCGGCATTGCCGGTAACGCATACTCGGCACGGCGCGGTGATCCTGGTTTGCGGGAGTTCCTTGGATGGGCGGTCTTGTTCGGTGCCGCCGAGGTCGTCGCGGCGGTCATGCCAGCGGCATGGGCATATGGCGTGGTGCTGGTAGTGGTGGGTGCGGCCATCCAGTTGTTCGCGGTTAGCGCCACCGTGTACGTCCAGAAGGCCGCGCCCCCAGCGCAGCGCGCCCATGCGCTGAGTGCGTACAACGCCGGCTTCATGGGCTTTGTCCCGGCCGGGTCTGTCCTCGTCGCAGCCATCGCAGCAGGCGTCGGTGTCCGCTGGGCGCTGGTCGGCCCCGGTGCCGTCATCGCGGCCAGTGCGACCGCGGCGCTTGCCAGCCGGGCCCGTAGTGCGCCAAACCCTCTTAAGGAGCGATGACGGTGGCTGGGTTGGAGAAGGCGCCGCAGTCGGCGCCCTTGCAGGCCTGGACCTTGAAGGCGTAGGTGTCACCGCTGGTCAGGAGGCCGGCGGTCCACGGGTTCTGGGCGGCGGGCAGCGGCAGTGGCAGTCGATTGAACGACGTGTCGCCGCGGGTGACGTCCTTGATGTAGACGTAGTAGCTTCCCGCGCCGGGCGCGCGCGTCCAGGACAGCACTGCCTGGCCCGCCTTCTTTGACGGTCGAACGGTCAGATGAGGTGAGGTCCGCGGCCCGGTCGGCAGGACGGGGAACGGCCTTGGGTAAGCCTTGCCGAGGTGGAACCGGCTCGCGAGCACGTCCGCGAACCCGGCAGCGATCCTGACCTCGCCGTTCGCGTTGGGGTGGGTGCCATCCCACAGGTCGGCGGCCACGTTGATGTCGGCGCCGTCGTGGGCGACGGCGAGCGGCGAGGCGGTCGTGGAGAGCTTGGCGGCGGTCGAGGTGATCGTGCGGTTATATCTCGCGACGCTGGCGGCGAACGATGGCTTTCGCTCGTGTATGTCCGGTGGGATCAGGCCGAATACGATCCGGATGTGCGGCCGGGCGGCTCGGGCGGCGGCGATGAAGCTCGCCAGGTTCTGGGCCATGACCGACTGGCCGAAGCCGTACCAGAAGAGGTCGTTGAGACCGAGCATTACCAGCAGGTAGCCCGGCCGGTACTTGGTTACCTTGCCGCGGATCGCATCCTTCTCGCGAAACAGCGCCATGCCCCAGCTGGCGTCGTTCGCGTGCTCGAAGTTGGGGTCGGCATAGCTGTGGTCACCCTGGACGCTCGTCACGTTGTTGAACAGCCAGCCGTACGGCCCGACCATCGTCGGGTGGACACCGTCGGCCAGCAAGTGCTTGTAGAGCCGGTACTGCCAGGTGTAATCGCCTGAGCTCCCCTGAGTGATCGAGTCACCCACGATCATGATCCGCGGCCCGCGGCCCGACGATGCGGTCGGCAGCGGCACCGATACCGGGGCGGCAGAGTGCGTGGTAAGCCGCGGCCGCGGTCTCGGCGCCGCGGCCGGCCGCGCCGCCGCGACCTGGCAGCCTGCCAGCGCGACGGCAACGCCGACAGCCGTCACGGCCACCGCGGCCGCGCGACACCGGCCGCACCGCACGCTGCTCAGGGGGAGTAGCACCGAATCACCTCACCGCAATCATGGCTACCGCAATCCCGCCAAGCCCGCAAGGTTTCGGGCCAGCGTGCGTCGGCCAGTGGCGGTTTACAGTTGGGGGATGGATCTCCAGATGTCCCCGTTGGGTGGGTTCATGCCGCCGTTGATCGTGCGGTTTGAGGGCCACGAGTGGTCCCTGCCGCCGGGCCCTGAGTACCAGATCGGCCGCGACCCCGGATGCGACGTCGTGACGACCGACGCCCGGGTGTCGGGGCGGCACGCGGTGCTGCGGCTTGAGGGTGATCGATGGGTGCTGGCCGACCACGGCAGCGCTACCGGTACCTTCGCCGAAGGTCGGCGGCTGGACCGGATCGAGATCCGCAAGGTCTGCCTGGCCCGGCTCGGTGATCCCGCCGATGGAGTGGTCTTGCTCTGCACCGTCGGGGCGAAGCCCGTGCCGCTCGTCGAGGTGGACGGCGGAACCCTCGAGATTCCGTATGCCGTCCGCTGGCTTGTGCCGCGAGGCGAGCGCTTCGCAAATTTTCAAATACTGAATGACAACGACACCCAACTCGATTACTACCGCCAGTTCGGGCATGTCTACGCGGTCGGGGTTCCGACGAAGAAATGGCGGCTGGTCGTCGTCTCTGATCCCGTGCTGCTGGATGAGGTGGCGGGGAATGAGGACCAGTTCGGCAAGCAGGTCGAGGAAATCAATTTCTTTGCCCAGCTGAGTAATTCGCGCGGCGGCGGCATCTCGGTCATCGGCGATGGCGAGCACTACGAGAAAGTCCGCCGGGTGATGCTGCCGTGGTACGCCCCGGCTAATCAGCGAACGCAACTCAACCTAATGAAAGATCAGGCGCGAAAGCTTGTAGCGGCATGGTCGGCGCTTGGAGAGGGCGAACCCGTGGAGGCTCGCACCTGGATGGAGCGGTATGCGCTGGAGGTTTCCGGCCGGGGAGCGTGCAACTACAACTTCGGCCTGTTCGACGGCGACGGGGAGCCACCTCCGTTCGCGGTCGCCATACCCGAGAGCACCAAGGAGAGCGTCCGGCGAGTCGCCGATCCGAACCCGGACTTCACGCTCTTCGCCGGTCGCGCCAGCCGCGAGCGACGCCGACGGTACCGGCAGCAGAATTCCGAACTGTTCCGCACGGCCGAGGCGCTCGTCCGGACCCGCATGCAGACCCGTCCAGCCGGGGAGCAGACCGATCTGCTCAGCCGCCTCGTCACGACGCCAGATCCCGAGACGGGCGAGATGCTCGACGCGCGGACCATGCGTGACCAGGTACTCATGCACCTGTCGAATGGCTTCAACGGCCCGTCGATTACCGGTGCGTGGCTCGCGTTCATCCTGGCCACGCACCCCGACGTCGAGGAGAAGGTGCTCGCGGAGATCGACCAGGTCAGTGGCGGCGACCCAGACTATGACCTGCGGTACGACGACCTGGCCAAGCTCACCTACACGACGCAGGTGATCAAGGAAACGATGCGGATCTACCCGCCGATGCCGGTCTCGATCCGCCGCAGCCGCAAAGACGGGACGCTCGGTCGCTACCGGGTGCGCAAGGGCGACATCATCCTGGTCGGGACGCTCGCCGCCCAGCGTGACCCGCGGTACTGGGGACCCGATCCGGACCGGTTCGATCCGGACCAGTTCGCGTTGGAGAAGGTGGTCGACCGGCCCCGGCACGCGTTCATCCCGTTCTCGGTCGGCAAGCGGCAGTGCATGGCGCAAGAGGTCACGTTCATGATGCTGCGCGTCGTCATGTTCGAGATCGGCAAGCACTACCGTCTGCGGCTCGCGCCCGGCGCGACGGTGATGAAGAACACGGTCGTGACCACCAAGCCGGCCGCCGTGCCGGTCATTCCGCAGCGGCGGTCGCCCGTCGGGCGCTATGGCGCGGTGGCGGTCAGGCAGGATCGGCACGCCGCGCCTGGACCGGTCGCCGGGCCCCAGCCGTCCGCGCCGGATTGGGGGAGGCCGACCGAGATTCCGGCCACCAGCGGATACCGGCATCTGGTAATCGCGTACGGCAGCAACTTCGGTGCGAATAAGGACTTGGCCGAGCGTTTCGCTGAAAGAAGCCAGTTCTACGGCTACACGACCGATGTGATCACGCTGAACGAACTCGCGGAGTCGCCGCCACGCCCGCTGCCCTGGCTGCTTGTCGTCATGACCTCGACCTACACGTCGAATCCGCCGTCGAACGCGGCGGCGTTCAAATTGTGGGTCGATCGCTCCGAACCTGGCAGCCAGACGTGGCGGACGTGCCGGTACCTCGTCTGGGGGCTTGGAAATAGCCAGTGGAACGCGTTCCTGGCGTTCCCTCGGTATGTCCATAAGAAGCTGGCTGAACTCGGTGCGTCGCCGCTTGGGGAATTCGCGTACGGCGACGTCGGCTCTCCCGCCTGGGAAGGCCTGCACACCGATTGGAACAATCGGATCTGGCCCGTGCTACTCGACCTCTCCGGCGCCCGGCCGACCGACGCGGCAGCTAAGCGCTTCGCCACGCAAACGGCTGTGACCGGCGCGCTGACCAGGTCAGACTCCGTCACGGCGATGCACTCCTCGCTAGTGATTGGCGCCGGGCGCCCGCCGGGCTCCATGGACAAGACCCAGCCACGGGTCCTGCTCGCTCCGACGACCCTGACCAACGCGGCCGGGCAGCAGACGGTGCAGGCGCGCGTTGCGGCCAGCCGGGAACTCCAGGCGGACGGATCACCGAGGCGAACCCGGCATCTGGACCTGATCCTCCCGCCCGGCCTGCACTACCAAGCCGGTGACCACCTCGGCGTCTGCCCGATGAACGACGAGGATCGAGTCGAGCGGCTCGCGCGGCACCTCGGCGCCTCGCCCGACGGCTTGTTCAAGGCACCGAAGATGATGAGCGCCCGGGCGGTGCCCACCGGTGTCGTGCTCGGTGTGCGGAACGTGCTCACCAATCTCGTCGACATCACCGCGCGGCCGACGGTGACGCTGCTCGACCTGATGCTGACCAAGGTCACCGAGCCAAGCGAGTGGTCGAGGCTGGCGGAGATCAGGGATGTGCTGGCGACGCCGGAAGGTCCGCGGTCGCCGCTGCGGGACGAGATCGACGGCGGCGGCTACGACATCCTGCGACTGCTCGATGAGTTCGGTTCGTGTTCGCTGAATATCTTCGAGTTCCTGCAGGTGGTGCCGCCGCTCAAGCCGCGCTATTACTCGCCGAGCTCAAGTCCCAGGGTCCACGGCGACGGGGTCGCGCACCTGACCGTCAGCCTCGACGGGATGAGCTCGCGTTACCTGCATTCGCTGGCCGAAGGCGACCGGCTGAACATCTTCCACGACAGCGTCAGCGGCTTCCACCTGCAGGACGACGTGTCGAAGCCGATGATCTTCGTGTGCGCGGGAACGGGTTTCGCTCCGATGCGGGCGTTCTTGTGGGAGCGACAGGGTCTGCGGCAGGCCGGTGTCCCGCTCGCGGAAGCCGTGCTGTTCGACGGCATTCGCAGCCGTAGCCTGGACTACATCTACTCCGACGAGGTCGAGCGGTTCACCGCCCGGGGAGTGCTCGATTACGTGTTCGTGGCGGCCTCGCGCGATGGGTCCGGCGAGGGGGCCGGTGCTCGCCAGTACGTCCAGGACCAGGTCGCCGCGCAGGGTGCGCTCGTGTGGCGCCTTCTCGACGCTGGAGGCTACGTTTACGTCTGCGGAAGGCAACCGATGCGCGCAGCCGTCCGCGCCGCCTTCGTCGATATTGCCGCCGCACACGGGTCTTTGTCGCGCGACCGCGCGGAGGCCTATCTGCGCGAACTCGAGACGGCCGAACGCTACCGCCCAGATCTGTGGGGCTGACCAGATCTGTTTCGACTGGCCAGATCTGTTGGACTTGACCCCCCCAAGGGAGACCGCATGGACGTCCTCGCCCTTATCT
Source organism: uncultured Actinomycetota bacterium (assembly GCA_963769145.1). Classification (GTDB taxonomy): domain Bacteria; phylum Actinomycetota; class Actinomycetes; order Streptosporangiales; family Streptosporangiaceae; genus Chersky-822. Next base: position 1,229,235 of record CAVYKS010000003.1, on the reverse strand, counting down.
TCACTGTCGCCGCCATGGTGGTGTTCGCGTTTGCCGCGAGCGGGCGTGAACTGCGCCGCTTCAACGAGATCGCGGTCGGACTCGTGCTGTTGTCGGCCGCGCTGATCTGCCAGTTCACCTCGATCACCAATACGCACATCGGCCGATAGGCGCGCGGTCGCCGGGCTCGGCTTGGCGGTGGTTAACAACGCCGAAATACTGGCCGCTTACCGTGCTTGGCGTGACTGCTGATGAGCTCATCGCGATAGATGATCCACGCGAGCCTGACATCCGGGCACTGCTGGAACGGCACGTGCGGTTCGCCCGGGGACAGAGCCCGCCGGAGCGCAGTTTCGCGCTCGACGTCAACGGGCTGCTCGACCCGGCGATTACGATGTTCAGCTTCCGAGCGCACGGCAGCCTGCTCGGCATCGGCGCGATCAAGCGCCTCGACCCGCACCATGCGGAGATCAAGTCGATGCACACCGCCGAGGCCGCCCGGGGGCGCGGGGTCGGACGGGCGATGCTGACCCATCTGATCGACGTCGCCCGCGCCCAGGGTTTCCGCCAGGTAAGCCTGGAGACCGGTACGACGGAAGGCTTCGCCCCGGCTCGGGCGCTTTACCGGAGCGCTGGCTTCGTCCCATGCGACCCGTTCGCCGACTACACGCCAAGCGAGGCCAACTTCTTCATGACGCTGAACCTGCACGCGGCGATAGGCGTCCGCGGCTGAGCCGCCATGAACTAAGCGGCGGTCAGGCGGCGCAGGGCCAGTTCGGCGTAGAGCGCGGTCCCGTCGGCGAGTACGGAGTCGTCGTAGGCGGCGACGGCGGAGTGGTTTGAGGGGGCCGCGCTCACGTCAGTGCCGGGAGGATGGGCACCGAGCAGGATGAACGCTCCGGGTACCTCTTGCAGGACGAAGGAAAAATCCTCGGAGCCCGTCAGCGGGTGCGCGACTGGCGTCGCCCGGTCGGCGCCGAAGATGTCCGCCATCGTAGTCGCGGCGAAGGCGGCTTCGTCAGCGTCGTTGACCGTGACCGGATAGCCCTCGGCGTACTCCGCTTCGACGGTGAGGCCGTGAGCTTCGGCGATGTTTCGGAATAGGCGCAGAGTCCCGTCCTTGAGGCGCCGCCTCGATTCAGGGCTGTATGACCGCGCGGTGGCCATGAACGTGGCTTCGTCGGGAATGATGTTGCGCGCGGTCCCGGCGTGAATGCTGCCGACGGTGACCACCACGGGATCGAAGACGTCGAACTGGCGGGTGACCATCGCCTGCAGCGCGATGACCATTTCGCAGGCCGCGGGGATCGGGTCCGCGCTGCGATGCGGTGACGAGGCGTGGCCGCCTCGGCCGCGCACCGTAACGTTGATGGCGTCCGACGCAGCCAGCGCCGGCCCGGGCCGGGTCGCGAACACGCCGCACTCCAGCGTGTTGGAGAGCACATGCATGGCGTAAGCCGCGACCGGGCGTTCGCCGGCCGCATCGAGCACGCCCTCTTCGATCATGAACCTGGCGCCCGCGCCGCCTTCTTCGGCGGGCTGGAACATGAAGATCACGCTTCCGGCAAGCTGAGACTGCCGCGCTGATAGCAGGCGGGCCGCTCCGGTCAGCATCGTCGTATGCAGATCATGGCCGCAGGCATGCATCACGCCATCGATCCGGGATGCGAACGGCACCGGCGTCGCCTCGGTCACCGGCAACGCGTCCATGTCACCGCGAAGCAGCACAACCGGCCCAGGCTGCTCGCCCCGCAACACCGCGGTCACCGACGTGAGCCGCTCGCCCGTGCTGACCTCCAGCGGCAGCCCAGCCAGCGCGTCCAGCACCTTGCGCTGTGTCTTCGGCAGGTCATAGCCGATCTCGGGCTCCTGGTGGATCGCGTGCCGGAGTTCAGCAAGATCGTCGGCCATCGCAGCGGCTTCATCGCGTACTGTCACGATCTCTCCCTACCTGGGTTAGCCGGGCCATTTCTTCTATCTTGCCCGGATGTAGCCAACGAGGCCATGACTGGTCATGGGATGATTCCGGTCATGATCGTGGAGTCTGGCTGTCGTATATCGCGGCTGGGACTCCGCGGTAATCGCAATTCCATGATCGCGGAAGCTCGCCGTCACCGGCCCGGCTGGCGGATGCCGTCCGGACGGGCGTCACGGCCTTGGGCCGACGCTGAAACTATCCCAGATAGGGCATTCCGGGCCCTGGCATGAGGCGGCGGTGCCTTGGCCCGGACACCCGGCATGCATGCCCGGCTAGCCGTGCCACGATGAGGGTCATGAGCGTTCAGCGGTTCAGGTCTAAGGTCGCGGCAGGTCCGCGCGGACGCGCGGTGATCGAGGTTCCGTTTGATCCTGACGTGATGTGGGGCGCCAAGGCGAAGCATCTGGTCGGCGGCACGATCGATGGCAAGCAGATTCGCGGCACGATCGCGCCGGGTGATGGCGGATGGGTGCTGACCATGGGCGCGATGTGGATGTGCGAGTCAGGTGTCGCCGATGGCGATGCGGTGCTCGTCGAGGTGGCACCGGAAGGTCCGCAGCGCGGCGAACTGGCCGAGGACTTCGCCGCCGCGCTGGAGGCTAACCCAACCGCGGCGGCCTTCTTCGACACGCTGGCGCAGTTCTACCGAAAGGCCTACCTGCGCTGGATCGACTCAACGACCCGTCGGCCAGACTTGCGCGCGGTCCGCATCGCCGAAGTTGTCGATCTCCTTGCCGCCGGGATTAAGGAACGGCCGCGATCCTGAGCACCTCGCTAGCTGGTCACCGGGTCGATGGGGGTGAGCGGGCCTAGTCGCTGCTCGATGGCTTCGGCGACGGCCAGACAGCGGAGTTCGGTGTATTTGCCGCCCATGATCTGGACGCCTACCGGCAGGCCGTCGGCCATGCCGGCGGGTACCACCGCGGCTGGGGTGCCCATCAGGTTGGCCGGGAGGACCGGACGCATCAGCTCCAGGGTGGCGATCGCGCCGTCAGCGCTGGCGATGTCAAAGTCGAGCGGGAAGGCGGGCTGGGTCCAGACCGGGCTGAGCAGGACCGGGTAGTCCTGGTACCACAGGCTCCACCGGCGGGCTATCCCGTGCCGGGCGGTATGTGCCACCGCCCAGCCGGCGAGGTCCGGCTCGGGCAGATAGTCCAGCGTGTAGCCAAGAAACTGGCGGCCGCCCTCGCCCATGAGCTGGTCCAGCAGCGGCTTCATGACCCGCAGGTCCACGGACAAGATCGTGGCCCACAGCTCAAGCGCCTGCTCGTAGTCCGGCGGCACGGCCTCGATGACCTCGAATCCGTCGTCGGCGAGCGCGTCGGCGGCGCGGCGTACCGCCGCGGCGACGTCCGGGTGGGTGCTGCCGCCCGGAGGCTCGGCCAGCACGGCAACCTTCGGCCGGTCACCGGGCGCTAGGTCGGTAAAGACCACGGGCACGCTGAGCGGGTCGCGCGGGTGTTGGCCGGCGATCGCGGTGAACCCGGCCCTGACGTCGGCGACGCGGCGGGCCAGCACTCCTTCGACGGCCATGAGCTGGAAGGAGATGTTCATGTCCTCGGGCGGTATCGCCGCCGCCGCGGGCACCGATCCGGTGGAGGGCTTGATCGAGGCGATGCCACAGCAGTGCGCCGGGTTGCGCAACGACCCGCCTAGGTCGTTGCCGAGGCCGAGCGGGCTCATCCCGGTGGCTATCGCCGCGGCTTCGCCGCCGCTCGACCCGCCCGGTGTCCGCTGCGGATTCCACGGGTTGCGGGTCAGGCCGTGCAGCGCCGAGTCGGTGTGCACGCGCAGGCCGAAGTCCGGCAGGTTGGTGCGGCCCATGGGGATGGCACCGGCCGCGCGCAGTCTTTCTACCTGCGGGGCATCAAGCGGGGAGACCGCCTCAGCCAGTGCCGGGACCGCTTGGGTGGTCGCGGTGCCCGCTACGTCGATGTTTTCCTTGATCGTGAACGGAACGCCGTGCAACGGCCCGACCGCGGCGCCCTCGGCGATCGCGCGATCGGCCACGTCCGCGGCCTGCAGAGCCTGATCTGGCAGCAGCCGGACAATGGCGTTCAGGCTCGGGTTGACCGCCTGAACCCGGTCGAGGTGGGCCTGCACTACCTCCCGGCTGCTCACCTCCCCGCCGCGGATCATGGCGGCCAGTTCAACCGCGCCCTTGCCCCACAGTTCGCCCACGCCTCACCCCTTATCTCACGTTCCGGACCTGTGGCAATCGTAAGTCACGCCGCGGGTGGTCGATAATTCTTCGAAGGGTCCGTTAACCCATCGAGGAGGCATTCGTCGATGACCGTCCTGCGCAGTTATACCGAGGGAACGTGGCGCTCACCGTCGGGCGACGGCGTCCCGATGCTGGACGCGGTGACGGGGGAGGAGGTAGCCCAGGTCACTTCCGACGGGATCGACATGGCTGCCGCCCTGGACTACGGCCGGACGACGGGCGGGCCAGCGCTGCGTGAGCTGACGTTCCACCAGCGGGCGGCGCTGCTCCGATCGCTCGGCTCCTACCTGCGCGAACACAGAGACGAGCTGTACAAGCTATCCGCGCGCACCGGGGCGACCCTGGGCGACTCGAAGTTCGACATCGACGGTGGCATTGGCGTGCTGGCCAGCTACGCGAGCACGGGCCGGCGTCGGCTGCCGAACGACACCGTCTACCTCGACGGCGACCTTGAGCCGCTGAGCCGGGACGGCGGCTTCGTCGGCCAGCACATCTGCACGCCGTTGCGCGGCGTCGCCGTGCAGATCAACGCGTTCAACTTCCCGGTGTGGGGGCCGCTGGAGAAGCTGGCGCCCGCGTTCATCGCCGGGGTGCCTGCCCTGATCAAGCCCGCCAGCCAGACCGCGTACCTGACCGCGCGGCTGGTCGAGCTGATCATCGAATCCGGGCTGCTGCCGGACGGCTCGGTCCAGCTCGTCTGCGGCGCCGTCGGCGACCTGCTCGACCACCTGACCGAGCAGGATCTCGTGTCGTTCACCGGCTCGGCCTCGACCGCGCAGCGGCTGCGAGCGCATCCGGCGATCGTGGCGAACTCGGTGCGCTTCAACGCCGAGGCCGACTCGCTGAACCTGTCCATACTCGGACCGGACGCCACGCCGGGCACCGCCGAGTTCGACCTGTACGTGACCCAGCTCGTCACCGAGATGACGGTGAAGGCCGGGCAGAAATGCACCGCCATCCGCCGGGCGTTCGTGCCCGAGGGACTGCTCGCGCAGGTTGCCGATTCGGTGGCAGCAAAATTGGCCGGGGTCACTGTCGGCAACCCAGGAAACCCGGCCGTGGGGATGGGCGCACTGGCGAGCCTGCATCAGCGGGACGAGGTCCGCCGGTCGCTCAAGGCCCTGCTAGCCGCCGGGACCTTGGTGTACGGAAACCCTGACCACGTCACAGTGCTCGACGCCGACGCCGAACGCGGTGCTTTCCTCGGTCCCATCCTCCTGCGCGCGGACGACTCGGGGGAGGCCGCCCCGCATGAGGTGGAGGCGTTCGGTCCGGTGTCGACGCTGCTGCCCTACGCGTCGGCCGAGCAGGTCGTGGCCCTGGCCGCCCGAGGTCGCGGCAGCCTGGTCGGGTCCGTGGTGACCGGCGATCTGGAGTTCGCCCGCCGGGTGGTGCTCGGCGTGGCGCCGTGGCACGGTCGGCTGCTGGTCCTCGACACCGATGACGCCAGCCAGTCGACCGGGCACGGCTCGCCGTTGCCGACGCTGGTGCACGGCGGTCCTGGCCGGGCGGGCGGCGGCGAGGAGATGGGCGGCATCCGTGGCGTGCTTCACCACATGCAACGCACGGCCGTGCAGGCTAGTCCGAAAACTCTGACAGCTATAACCGGCCGCTGGGTGCCCGGCACCCCCCGAAACGAAGGCGAGCACCCGTTCCGCAAATCGCTGGCGCGGCTTGCGATCGGCGACAGCGTGGTCGCGGGTCCGCGAACAGTCACCCTGGACGACATCGGGCATTTTGCCGAGTTCACCGGGGACAATTTTTATGCCCATACTGACGAGGCGGCCGCCGCGGCGAACCCGCTGTTCGGAGGCATCGTCGCACACGGCTACCTGGTCGTGTCGCTGGCGGCCGGGCTGTTCGTCGCTCCCGAACCCGGGCCCGTGCTCGCTAACTACGGCCTGGACAACCTGCGCTTCCTGACCCCGGTCAAGCCCGGCGACGAACTCACCGTGACGCTCACCGCCAAGCAGATCACCCCGCGCGTCGACGCCGACTACGGCGAGGTCCGCTGGGACACCGACGTCACAAATCAGAACGGCGAGTCCGTCGCCAAATACGACGTGCTCACTTTGGTGTCGAAGACGTAGGCCGGAACACCCACCACCGGTAGAGCACGAACCGCACCGCGGTGGCGACCAGGTTCGCCGCGATGATCACCGTGACCTCGGTGACGTGCGATGGCTTGGCCGATACCCAGTGCAGTACGGCAAGCGCGGGCGCGGTCAGCGCGAGCCCGGCGCCGAAGGCGATCACCCCCTGCACCAGGTGCTTGGCCGCGTTCTCGCTGCCGCGGACGCCGAACGTCAGCCGCCGGTTCGCCGCCGTGTTCGCGATCGCGGCCAGCAGCAGGCTGGTCGCGTTGGCCACCTGGGCGGTGATGCCGACGCCGCGCAGACCGAGGTAGAGCAGCGCGTAGGCCGCCGTGCTCGCAACGCCGACGCAGGCGAAGCTGACAAGCTGCCCGGGCAGGCGCCGACGGAACTCGGCGAGCCTAGGGGACGGCGCGGACGCCGCGAGCCTGGGCAAGTCGCGAGATTTGACCATGAACTCCAACTGCTCGTCGGCCTTCCTGGTAAATGATCTGGCTCGTTTGGTAGAGCGGGCTCGTAAGGCAAGCCGGCCAGCTTGAGCACGATATCGACCAGCCCGTATCCGACCGAGGAGATCGCCATGACCAGGCCGATTACGGTTCCCAGCCGAAGCGGCATCTTGCGCAGCGGGTACTTAGTGGAGCCGGCCACTCGCGAGGCCCGGACGTAGGGGACAGCGATCTGCCGGAAGCCGACCCAGCAGAACATCCCGCGCACATACCTATTACGTTCGCGCATCTGCAGGAAGGCGTCAGCGGCCTGCCGGTCAACGAGCCGGAAGTCACCGACATCAACCTGCTGATCAACTTCGGCCAGCCAGCGCAGGAGGCCGTAGTAAATGCGAGCCGTTATTTTCTTGCGGAAAGTCTCGCCTTCCTGCGCTCCCTAATCGCGTAGACGATTTCGTAGCCTTCTCGCCACCGAGCCGTCATCTTGAGTATGACCTCAGGCGGATCTTGAAGGCCGGCGTCCATTACGATCACGGCCTGACCAGAGGTGACGTCCATTCCAGCCGTAATCGCGACCTGATGCCCGAAATTCCGCGACAACTGCAGTACTTTGAAGCGAGGGTCTTTGGCGTTGGCCTCGACCATAAGCCGGTAACTCGTGTCCCTGCTGCCGTCGTCAACAAGTACTACCTCGGCCGGTGCATCCAACTGAGCCATTACCCCAGCCAGCGCGCTGAGCAGATGAGGCAACGTGTCTTCTTCGTTGAAGATAGGAATCACAATCGAATACGTCGCGCCCTCCATGGCCCGCTCCTTATATGCTAGCCCCCGGTCGGCTGGGTCCGGTGCGATCCGATATATAGACGCAGGGCACGGCTAACTCGTTGCTAGGGGATGCGCATTTATTGAACTCAGCGGAGGGAGCGGAGGTGGGTTCGGTAGCCGGTGCCGTAGGCGGTGGGTGTTCCTGAGTAACTGCTGATCAGGCTCGGGCCGACGGAGCAGTCGAAGTCCGCGTTCCAGGCCCAGGCCAGATAGCTGGTCGACCTCGCGTCCAGCCAGCGCATGAGCCGATTGATGTAGCCGCTCGCGCAATCATTCTCGCCGATCTCACCGGCGATGACTGGTACGCGTGCGATCACCGGAGCGATCTGCCTGATCCAGCAGGACTGGGTGGCGCAGGTGTTGAAGTTGTAGGAATGCCAGGAGGCGACCAAGTTGTGGTCGCGGTCGGTGGGCTTGTGGCTCAGCCACCGGGTCAGGTCATTAGCGAAGGCGAGCCCGCCGAGCATGATCACGTTGCGGGCTCCGGTCGAGCGGACGGCGTTGACCAGTGCCTGCATCCCGGCGACCCGGTACGAGATGCCGGTGCACCGGCCGCCGTGCAGCCAGCACCGCCACGCCTCGCCCGCGGTGGCACCCGGGGCCAATTCACCGAACGGCTCGTTGAACAGATCGAAGATGACCGAGTTGTTGCCCTTGAACGCCCGGGCAACCGAGGCCCAGAAGGGCTCCGATTCGGCGGCGTCGGGCATCGGCTTCTGGCACAGCGCCCGCGCCGACGGGCAGCCAGCCGGGCCGGTGTAATGACCGTCAGTCCAGTGCAGGTCCAAGATCGCGACCAGGCCGTTGCGGTTGAGCAGTCGCACGTACGCCTCGACAGCAAGCCGGTAATTGGCGCCGCGGAACTGGCTGGCGACATAGGACTGGCCGTTCCAGCACGCCTCGTTCAGCGGCACCCGCACGGCATTGACGTGCCAGCGCTTCATCGCGGTCACCGACGCCTGGTTCATCGGGCCGTCCCAGATGCCGAAGCCGTGCACGCAGGTGTACTCACCGCCAGAACGATCAATCCCGTGCAGCACCACGCGCTGACCGCGTGCGTTGACCAGGTGGTTCCCTGATACGCGCAATTGCGGAGCCGAGTTGACGACGCTCGGAGCACGGTTCGCCGCACCGGCGGCGGTCCTCGCATACAGCCCGCCCGCACCGGCCACGAGCCCTACGCCCAGCAGGCCGGCCGCTAGCCTTAACCGCCATCTCGTCATGGCCCCGAGGATATAAGTCGGCGATTGATCAGGTAAGGGGGTTCGCTCAGCAGCGGCCGGCCAAGCTGATCATCGTACCGACCCTCCACAATGGCAGCGGCCAGTCGCGGCCCAAGCCTGAGTCAGAGATCAGGCCGGTCTTGGCATTCATTACGACCGAGTAGTCGGTAGTAAGGATTGGACGGGTACCCGGCGGCACGCTGAAGGCCACGTGGATCGCCTTGGCGTGCACCTCGACGACCCAGACCAGCGTCTGGGGAGGCGTGCCCGCGCTGTAATCGCCATGGGATTCCACCGGTTCGCCTTTGGCGTAGGTAGTCAGCACCAGGTGCACCTGCTTGATGCCGACAAAGGTTCCTCGCGGTCGCTTGAGCACGAGAGAGCAGGCCCGGTGGGCTGACATCACGCCCACTGGCAACGACTCGCCCACCCCCGTGGTGCCGCCTGTCGCAGTGACCTTGTGGCTACCGCAGGCAGCAAGCAGCAACGTCGACGTAACGCAAACCAGAACGACCGCGCTGGCCCGCTTCGCCCTACCGACAGCACTCATATCCCTAAGACGCGAAAGCGGCCTGGCGGGTTGCATCCAGGCGTTCCGGAAGCCTGGCCCGACCTCCGTTTTCTGGGAAGCGTTCTTGCGTCTGGAGCGGGCGATCTTGTTTGATCGCGGATCGACCTCAGGGTCCGGCCGGACCTGGCGCGGCGTGGGTCCCTTGCTGTCGTTATGGCGGCCTCGTGGGTCCCTAGCTGTCAGGCGACACGCGGTCTCCGGGCCTAGAGGCCGCTTGGCCAGGTGATTGATTCGGGGGCGATCAGCGGGGTGCCAATCTCGAGTTGGATCTGGGCGTGCGCGTTCAGTGGGATGTCGCGCGGGTTGCCCTTGTAGACCTGACCGTTGTACAGCGCGGTGACGTGTCCGCCCACCGGGCCGACCTGGCTCGGCCCGAGCGGCTGACCCCATTCGTCGAAGAAGTTGCCCAGCGTGTAGATGCGGTGGATGGGCGACTCGATGTGAATGATGCCGTCGGCCGCGTGGGTGTGCAGCCAGTAAAAGCAGGTACCTGAGCCGATGAACGGTCCTTGCGCGGTGTTCTGGGCCTGGGCGCCTGGGATCCCGATCCCGGCGGGAATCTGGCGCGACGAGCCGTTGACGAAGATCGTCAGGTGCGCGTGGATATGGAAGATCGTCTGCTCGCTGGTCTGGCATTGGATGCCGTCGACGGTCTGGCCGGTTGCTTTCGTCGCGGTGGTCGCCAGCGCGGTGGCGCCGGGAACCGGAACGCTTTCCGGGCCAAGCGGCCCTGGTGATGGGGTCGGCTTGAGCGTGCCGAGCGTGCTCAGCGGCGTGAGGTTGAGATGGGGCGAGCTTGGCCCGCCCGCTTTCGCGCCGCCACCGCCGCCCACCGCCAGCGTGATGCCGGTGGCCGCGCCGGCCACGACGACGACCGCGGCAGCGATCGTCAGCCATAGGCGTCGGCGCTTGCGCTGGGCCTGCAGCACCTTGGCCTGCGCGATCTTCTCCCTGGCCCGCTGCCGGCTCCGGTCCGCCTTAGACATCACACCTCCTACTATCTACGTACGTAGACAGTAGTGTAGCGTCAAGCTTGCTGTGGGTCCGGCGAGCCGAAGGGCGCCTGCAAGCGCCCGGAGGCGAGCGGTGTTTGAGGCAGAGCGAGCAGAGGAGCGGGGTGAAAACACTGCGCGGGTTCGGTGACCTGGAAGCCGTGATCATGGAGATGGTCTGGGATCACGACAGTCCGGTGACCGTCAGGGATCTGCTGGGTGAGCTGCGTCAGGATCGGGCGATCGCCTACACCACCGTTATGAGCACGATGGACAATCTGCATCGCAAGGGATGGCTCGCCCGGGCCAAGGACGGCAAGGCCTACCGGTACACCGCTACGGCGAGCCGGGAGGAGTACAGCGCGCGGCTGATGGCGGAGGCGCTGGCGGACGGCGGTGACACCGAGGCGGTGCTCAGTCACTTCGTTGCTCAGATCGACGGGGAGGACTCCGAGGTGCTGCGCGCGGTCGTGCGACGGCTGGCCGACCGGCGGCACGGATGAACGCGGCGCTGCTCGCGGCGGGCTACGCGGTGGCTGTGGCCTGGTGCCTGCCCATGCTGCTGACCAGGCTGACCGCTGGCAGCGTCTGCGTCCGGCTGGGGCTCGCCGCCTGGCTGGTCGCCATGGCCAGCGTGCTCACCGGCGCGATGGCGGCGGTGCGGTTTGTCGTTAAGGCGGCCATCTCGGACTGGCCGTGGCTGGCCGAGGCTGTCTGCCGCTCGGTCAGCGGCCGGGCGTGCGCCGCGGCGGTCTACCGGAGTGCGGTCTTCGAGCTCGCGGTGAGCTTGGCCGCGGTCATCGCCGCGCTCGCCACCGCGACGGTGGCCTGGCGATACGGGCGCAGGGTGCGGCGAGCCCAGCGGCAGACCCGCGCACACGCCGAAGCCGCGCGGATCACCGGTCGCAGGCTGGCGGCTGCCAGTCCCGCCGTGGTGCTCGATGACCCGCATCCGGCCGCCTACTGCATGCCAGGCCGGCCGGCCACCATTGTGGTGACCAGCGGTGCGCTCGCCGTGCTCGACGACGCTCAGCTAGCGGCCGTGCTCGCCCACGAACGGGCGCACCTGGCCGGTCGCCACCACGTGCTGCTCACCCTCACCAGGGGACTGGCCGCTAGCTTCCCGGCCGTGCCGGTCTTTACCAAGGGACTGGCGCACGTGGCCCGGCTCGCCGAGATGTGCGCCGACGACGCGGCCGCACGGCACGCCGGCCTGCCGGAGCTGCTGGCGGCGTTGCTGACCATGGGGACCGGCCAGGCCATCCCGACCGCCGCGCTCGCCGCGACCACCGGAGCGACCGCCGCCCGGGTGCAGCGGCTGATCGAGCCGCCCCCGGAGGCCAGCCAGGCGCTCAACCGGGTGGCCCTGATCGCCGTGATGATCCTGCTGGCCCTGTCGACTGGCCTGGTCAGTCTAGGCTGACCGAGGCTTCGGCTGAGGTTGGCGCAAATGTGCGATGACGCCGGTAAGCGCCCGTTCTTAGGCTGCCGTCACCTTCCTTGACGACGATAGGGGACATGATGCGGCGGCAAGTACTCGCGGGCGCTGGTGTGACGGCGCTCGCGCTGTTCGCGAGCGGAGCGACGGGCGAGGTGGCCCAGGCGGAGCCGACAGCCGCGAGGCCCGTCACGATCGCCTTCTCCGACGGCCGGTCCGTACCGTCGGTCAGCACCCTGCAGACCGAGATGGGCTATTACTCGAAGCTGGATTGCGCCGGTCAGCCGGTCAGGGGAACCAGGACTGTGAAGCAGGCCATAGGGGATGCCATCAAGCTCGAAGGCCGGGCCGGGTCCGCGGCCGTGAAGGCCGTCAACTCGGGGCGGGACAAAAGGCCCGCGCTGGCCGAAGCTGATGCCGGCGGAGCGCTAGCGAGAAACAACCCGGTCGGCGCCGTAGCCGCGCTGATCGCCGCCTACCGAGTCGCGCCGAAGACGGCGACAGTGCTGCGCGATCTGGGTGCGGTGCTGGCGCAGCTTGGTCGGCCGACCGATGCGCTAGCTCTGTTCGCCCAGGCGGACAAGGTCGGCGGCAATGTCGCGCGCCCCATGGGCATTAGCGAGACGGCGACCGAACTGAATGACCGCGGATTCGCGCTGCTGGAGATGCGGCAGTGGAAGCAGGCCGGAACGCTCCTGGCCAAGGCTGTCAAGGCCGCGCCTCTGCTGGCCGAGGCCAAGCTGAACCTGGGTGTCGCGCTGATGTGCCAGCACAAGAACGCGCAGGGGGCGAAGATGATCTTCGCGGGTGCCAGGCGCACGCCTCTCGCCAAGTACGACGACCAAGGGAATGAGACCGTCCCGCCCGCCGGGAAGGTCATCGACGTTTCCCAGGGCCACGCCGGGAGCTGGCCGGCATTTGGCTTTCCCCAGGACATGCAAGGTGTCATTACGGACGGCGACACCTTCAAGGTGTTCTACCAGCACTACTTCAATGCCGCGCAGGCCGATACCGACAAGGGCGGCGCACTGCTCGGCCCGGGGCTGACGGGAATGCCGGCCATCAGCATCGCGCGGATCAACAACCTGGAGAAGATGGTCGGTGATGGCGTGGCCGGGGGCTGGGCGAGCCTGCGGACCAAGGCCCTGGCAGCCCAGACCAAAGCCAACGACTTCCTGAATGCCACCTTCGGCTCCGACGGCACGGCCACGGTCGAGCTAGAGACCCTGAAGGCTGGGCCTTGTGGCCAGGATAAGGCCGCGATGATGTCGTTCCTGACCAGCCAGACCGCGGCATTCCACCATGACATGGTGGCCTGGGTTACCGCGCAGCGCGCCCTGTGGGCCGCCCAGTCGCGATGGGGTACCGCCATTTACGCGAATATCGCTAATCCGGATATCAACAAGGCAGAGGCCCTTGAGCTGGACTTCACCAAGGAGGCCTACCTCTACGACATCATGAGCGAGCTCTGGAGCTGGGACGACGAGGCCGGCCTAGCCTTGGAGCAAGTCGAGTCCGAGGTGCCACCGCTGGTTTGCCCCGATACGTTCGGGCCCGACCAGAGCCCACCCGGCACGACGCTGGACCATATTGTTAAATGCCCGGAGGATCTCGCGCGCGCTAGCTACAGCTTGTCACTGGGTATTTTCTCGATCTCGGTGACCTGCGAGAAGGTGACGCTGGGAGCATCGGAGCCGGGACTCGGGCCGTTCGCTAGGCTCACGGTCACGTCCGCCGGCGACGTCACCGTCATGGCGGGAGTGAAAGCAGGGGTGTCGCTAGGTCCGGTATCCGCCGGCGTCGAAGCCGGTGCTTACCTCACCATGCACGGCAACACGGTCACGGACGTGGGGATAACCGCGAGCGCTTCGGCAGGCGCCAGCGAGGGACCGATCAGCCTGTCCGGCCCCTCGGCTGGCGCCACCTTCACCATGGCCGACATTTCGCAGGCCGTGGACTCTCTCATTCAGCCTTCGGGGGGATAGCGGGGATGGCTATGGCCGGTAGGTGACGCCTTCGAGCGAGACGAAGCTGTAGATCTTGCTCGCCGGCTTACGCGGGTCGATCAGCCGGATCTGCCCGTTTCTTCATGATCACAAGGTCGGCGTAGGTGCCGTCGAAGGTGTGCACGATCGTGAATACGTTCCGGTCTGGCCAGATGATCTTCGGGAGCGTCGCGATCAGGTTGGTGTCGCCGGACAGCGATTTCTGGCTGACCGCTCCTTGCAGGTGGATGACGTTCGCGGTGTCCTCGTTCCAGCCTGGCTCGGAGGTCTCGAACCCGGCGTTGGCCGACCAGATGTTCGTGTGAGGCCAGCGTGACCCCCATCGTCGGCCCGACGCTGGGCTCAGGACGCGCTTAGAAGTAACTCGCTGGCGTGTCGCGGCGGGTCCCGGGCACTGCCCGCCCTCCTGGCCGCAGCGCGGGAACCTTGCTGCTGCCCGGGGGACTGCCGGCCAGACAGCGCGGCCTCGCTGCTGTCGTCATAGCGACAGCGCGGGATAGTCGCTGTTCCCGGCCCGGGACAGGCCACCACAGCCCGGGAACCTTGCTGCTGCCTGCCAGCGGCTGCGATCAGCTCACGCCAACCGGCATCGTGACAGGGCAGCACCATCGTGACAGGGCAGAGCCAGCGTCTGCCACATAGCAGCTGGCCAGGTTGAGAACCTACGCGTTATTTCCACGCGGGCACTCAGAGCACCAGCAACGTCCCGACGATGGGCCTGCGGTATGGGGCGTCCGCGCGAGCCGGCGGTGCGGGTGTGGGGGATGGGGCTGGTGGTGGGCGACGGGTCAGATCCCGGTGTAGCTCACGACCTTGCGGCCTTCGGGAACGACCAGCCTGGTGCCGGAGGCGGCCAGGCTGGGGAAGTCGGTGCCGACGGAACCGGTCGACGCGGAGAACACGCTCTTGCCGTCCGACAGGCGGTAGCCCGACAGCCCGCCGTTCCTTCCCACGTCCCAGACGACGCCGCCGGCGATGATTGGCGGACCTCCGCGGACGCCTACCGTCCACAAGCGCCGGATCGAGGGTCGGCGGCCGTTCTTGCCTGGGATGACCGAGATCGCGCGAAGGCTGCTGAAGCACGAGAACACGACCGTGGTGCCGGACACCACGTCGCCGCCGAAGCCGCCCTCGCACACCTTCGCCGACGTCAACTGCCCGCCGGACCCGCCTAGGCGGGCGCTGTTGAGCACGTAGCCGACGCCCTCCTTGCCGACCTGGAAGGTCAAGCCGCCCGGCAGCATCGCCGGAGCGGTGGAGGAAAGGTCCAGGTCGTTAGCCGACAGTTCGGAGAAGTTGGAGGGGGTGAAACGCCCGAGCACCGTTAGTCGCTGGCTGAGCCGGAGCACGCTGTCTGAGTCGTCGATTTGATTGGTCGGCGTGCCGTTGCCGGTCGAGACGTAGATGCTGCCGTTACGCACCGACTCACCGGCCGGAGCCCAGATCCCGGCCTCGCGCTTGTTCGGTGTCGTGAAGGTGGCCAACGGCCCCCGGCCGGACTTCGGCGCGCCGACGACGCGGCCTTTGTAGTCAGAGCAGTCTCCGAACAGGCCGCCGAACGGCACGTATACCCGCGAGCCAAGCAGGGTGAGCGCGCCGCGTTCCTGGTGGGCGCGCGGATCGCTGCCCTTGACGTCGATCGGCCGGTGCGTGACCAGCCGTCCGCTGGTGGTATTGAGTTCCCAGAGCATGTGCTGGAACTTCGGCTTGCTGCTGAACGTGACGACCCACATCCGCTGTTCCGCCGGGTCGGCGACTGGGGTGCCGGTGATGCCGGAGGGCAGCACGTTTCCGCACGGCAGGCCGCCGGTGACGGGCCTGGCCAGGTGGCGGGACCAGCGCACCGCGCCGGTCGAAGCGTTGAGCGCGTAGACCGTGTCGTTCTCGGTGGCGATGATCACTTCCGAGCCGATGATCAGCGGCTGGGCGTAGACCAGGCCGTCGACCGCCCTTGTCCACGACTTGCGGACGACCCCTGGTGCCGGTGAGCTGATCGAGACCCCGTCGCGTGCGGAGGTGCGATCGTAGGTCGGCCAGTCCCCATGCCCTTGCGCCGGATGCACGCCAGCGATCGGCGGGACCGTTGTCGCGGACGACGTGCAGGCCGCCACTGTTAGCGCGGCCAACACTGACAGCGCGGCCAGGGCCGCGAGACATCGCCTCACGGGCCTATCGTCGGCCGGCAAGCCCGGCCGCGTCAACGCCCGGACGTCCGATGATGCTAGGCCAGCTGAAAGTGCCAGAAAATTAGCAGCGGCGTGCCGCCCAGCGCGGCCCGACAGGCCGCCGGGCACCAGGCGCGAAGCGTCCAGATGTCGGACGGGTGTTCGGGAAGTACTCGCTGCGCCTGCGGCGCG
The DNA here is from genome assembly GCA_963769145.1 of uncultured Actinomycetota bacterium. Taxonomy (GTDB): domain Bacteria; phylum Actinomycetota; class Actinomycetes; order Streptosporangiales; family Streptosporangiaceae; genus Chersky-822. The sequence goes on along the minus strand of CAVYKS010000003.1, from coordinate 1,213,100 downwards.
GCGGCCGGGTCGAGGAACGGGGATCGCAGTTCTTCGCAAGAGCGCACAGCAAAGCCGGCCGCAATGGCCGCGGTCAGGTACTCGCTGGTGGCCTTCACGTAATGCGGCATGTACCCATAACCGCCGTCGGGCAGCGACTCCACGATCGGATAGTCCATTCGCGAGTCCGAGATCACCAGGTGGCCTCCCGGCCTGAGCACGCGCGCGAACTCAGCGAGCACCGGGGCGAGGTCGGGCACGTGGGTCAGCGCGAGCGAGCAGACGACCAGGTCGACGCCGTTGTCGGAGACCGGCAGCCGGTGCAGGTCGCCCTTGCGGAAGTCGCCGCCTGGTACCTTCGTCGCGGCGACCGCCAGCATCCCGGCCGAGCCGTCCACGCCGATCACGTCGTGGCCACAGGAGGCCAGGTAGGCGGCGTGGCGGCCGGTGCCGCAGGCCGCGTCAAGCGCCCGGCCGACCGGCAATTCATCCAGGATCTTCCGGACGACGGGCTGCTCGATGTCCACCAGGTCGTTCGGCTCGTCGTAGTGCCTAGCCCAGGCGTCATAGCCTTCCTCGGCGGTCACCGGCCTCGTCGTCACGCCCTCGCCAAGCTCGTCGCAGGAGTCGAGCAGGGCGCGGATCTCGGCGAAGCGGGCATGGGTGAATTCGCGATCGTATTCCCCGTTGAAGGCACGGAGCAGCGCGCCGCCCTGCAGCGCCAGCAGGTAAGCCAGCGGGTGCTGATAGATCACCTGGCCGATGCTAGAAGGTGCCGTCGAGCCCGCGCCACGGAATTTTCGGGCGGCACCTCGCATGAGAAACTCAAGGCATGTCCGGCCGATCCCAGTTGTCCCGCCCGACCACCAGTTGGCCCGAGGCGGCCGCGATCTTGGCCGACGAAGATCCGGTGATACGCCGCCTCGTCGCGGAGACCGGGCCGCCCGACGTGCGCCCTCCGGCCGAGACCCACTTCGAGGCGCTGGTCAGGGCCATCATCTATCAGCAGCTAGCGGGCGCCGCGGCGTCGGCCATCCACGGGCGGCTGGTCGCCGCCATGGGCGGCGACGTATCTCCGGCCACGCTGGTTTCGCTGCCAGACGACGCGCTCCGATCGGTCGGGTTGTCTGGCCGCAAAAAGACGACACTGCGTGATCTGGCGGCCAAGGTGCTGGACGGGACTGTCGTGCTCGACCCGCCCGGCCTGCGCGCGGAGAGCGACGACGAGGTGATCACCAGGCTGACGACCGTCGTCGGAATCGGCCGGTGGACGGCTCAGATGTTCCTGATGTTCCAGTTGGGGCGGCTTGATGTCTGGCCCACCGGCGATCTTGGGGTCCGGAAGGGATTCGGGCTGGCCTGGGCGATACCGATGCCGACGGCCAAGCAACTTGAGCCGCTCGGCGAGACTTACCGGCCCTATCGCTCGGTGGTCGCGTTCTACTGCTGGCGGGCCAGCGAATTGTACGGCGGTGCCGCCGACAGCGCACTTACCCGCTAGAGGAAATAGGAATTCGCGCTGGCGCGCATTTTTTCGACACTGGTGCCGAGCCACTCGCGGCAAAAGTCGCCGCATCAGGCGGCGCAAATTTTTCTGCATCGAAGGTTGTCATGTTTTTGGGGAGCCGGACCTAGAGCGTGCTCATTTAGCATGAGAACCCACTGAATGCGAACGGGGGTGGCTCGTGGCTGAGCCATCGGTACAGAGTTTCGGCGAGGTGCTACGGGGACTGCGGACGCGAGCCAGATTGACTCAGGAAGATCTGGCGGAACGGGCAAAGCTCGCAACGAGGACTATAAGCGACCTGGAGCGTGGTCAGGCGACCATTCCACATCGCAGCACGGTGGTTCGGCTGGCTTCTGGACTTGATCTTGACGAGGTTGGCACCCAGCGGCTCGTCCGGGCGGCTAGGGGCCGGGCCAGCGCCTGGCCTGATCAGGTGCCCGTGCGCCCGACCGCGACCCGGACGCTGCCGCGAGACGTAGCCTCGTTCACCGGTCGGCAGGCCGAGCTGGAGCGATTGCTGAGCGCGGCGACCAGCGGGGACGTCGCCGGCATTTACGCGATCGGCGGAATGGCGGGAGTCGGTAAGACGGCCTTCGCGGTGCATGCCGCGCATCGGCTGGCACCGCAATTCCCCGACGGGCAGGTCTTTATCTCGTTGCACGGACATGCGCCGGGGCGCGGCCCAGTTGACCCGGCGCAGGTGCTGGCCAGCATGCTGCTGACGTCGGGGGTCGACGCAGGGCGGATTCCGGCGGACCTTGAGGCGCTTGAGCGCCTGTGGCGCGATCGGCTGGCGGGCCGGCGACTGCTGCTCGTGCTGGACGACGCGGCCAGCAGTGAGCAGGTCTGCCCACTGCTGCCAGGCTCGCCCGGGTGCCTGGTGCTGATCACCAGCCGACGGCACCTGACCGCCCTGGCGGACGCGCACTCGATCAGCCTGGATATCTTGTCCGCCCCCGAGGCCGCCGAGCTCGTCGTCCGGCTTGTCGGCAGGTCAGGCGTGCACGCCGGCGAACCGGCCATCGCCGAGATCAGCCGGCTGTGCGGGTATCTGCCGCTGGCGATGGGCATGCTCGCCAGGCAGTTGCACCACCACCCGGCCTGGACGCTGGGCGGGCTCGCGGACGAACTGTCGGTGACCGGGGACAGGCTTGAGCTGATGCAGGCGGAGAACCTGTCGGTCTCCGCCGCGATCGACCTGTCCTACGCCGGTCTGACAGCGGACCAGCAGCAGTTGTTCCGTCGGCTGGGCGCGCATCCTGGTACCGACTTCGACGCCCGCGCGGTCGCTGCCATGGACGGCTCCGAGCTCGCGGTCGCCCGGCGGCACCTTCGCGCGCTGTACGACCGCTACCTCATCGCCGAGTCGGCACCGGACCGCTACCGGATGCACGACCTGATCGGGGAGCGCGCCCGCAAGCTCGCCGCGGCCGATGAGGCCGGGGACTCCGAAGCGGCGGTCGGGAGGCTGCTCGACTACTACCAGCGGACCGCTGCGGACTCCGGTGAGCTTGCCTGGCTGCGAGCCGAGCGCGCCAACCTGCTGGCCTGCGTCGACTACGCCGCGAGCACGGGGCAGGAGGCGAGGCTCGTCGAACTGACGGCCGCGCTGGCCGAGTTACTGTCCCGCGACCTGCTTGACGTGGTGCCGGCGTGATCGGCTGGTCAGCGCGACCGCAGCAGGTCGAGGTCGGCATCGACGCGGGCGGTGAGCGCGGCGACCCCTGGTACCACCTGCGGTGGGTCTGGCGAAAGTTGACCGCGCGCTAAGCGGGCGAGTTGACGGGCTTCGACTCTTGGGGTTATAACCCTGGTCATAACCCCAAGAGCTCACTCCATACTGGGAGAGCAGATGCCCAAGATCAATGTGTACTTGCCCGAGGACCTGGCCGCGTCGGTGCGGCGAGCGGGCTTTCCCGTATCGCCGGTGTGCCAGCAGGCGCTGGCAGAGGCCGTGCGTTCGGTCAGCAGAGTTCGCAAGGTCATCAATGCCATCCGGGGCCAGACGCTCGGTCCGGATCAGCTGGCCGAGATCGGCAGCGCCGCCGGAGACCGGATGACCGCACGGCTCACGTCGGTGATCGAGACGGCGGGCCGGGTCGCCGCCGCCGCCGGGACCGCCGTCAGCACCGGGCAGTTGCTGCTCGGATTGCTCGACGAGGGCGGCAACCTCGCTATCAGGCTGCTCCAGGCGCTCGACGTTGACACCGACGACCTGCGGTCGTCGGTCGAGTCCGCCCGCTCGGCCCAGGTCGAAGCCGACGCGCCCCGTCCCGCCGACAACGCGGGCGATGACTCGCCGTCGTGGAACCTCAGCTGGCCCGCGTGGAACGCCATCGCCGCGGCCATGGAGGCGGTCATCGACTTCGGCCACAACTACGTGGGCTGCGAGCACCTCCTTATTGGCCTGCTCGCCGATCCCGGCAGCCAGGCAGGCCAGGCGCTCCGCGGCCACGGCATCGAGTCCGCCGACCTTCGGCGGGCGCTTACCGGCGCGGTGGCTGGCTTCACGCATAGCCGCCAAGCCGGTGGCTCCATTGCCGGGCAACTCGACGCGATCATCCGCCGGCTGGACGGCATCGATCAGCGGCTCACCGCGATCGGCGCCTGAGAAGTAAGGCACAATGGGCAGAGCAGACGGCGATAACAAACTGGAGCATGAATGGCTGAGGACTGGAATTCCAAGATTATCTCTGAGTTCCGCGCGAATGGCGGCAAGGTCGGCGGCAGGTTCGAGGGGGCTCCGATGCTGCTGCTGCTCACCAAGGGCGCGAAAACTGGAGCACAACGCGTCCACCCGCTGGTCTATCGGGTCGACGGTGACGCGCTCGTGGTGTTCGCGTCGAAGATGGGAGCGCCGACCAACCCTGACTGGTTCCACAATCTGCGCGCGAACCCTGACGTGAGCGTGGAGATCGGTACCGAGAAGCGTGACTTCGTCGCCCGGGTCGCGGAAGGCGATGAACGGCACCAGCTATGGGAAGCGCAGAAGAAGGACAATCCGGGTTTCGCTGACTATGAGGCTAAAACTGACCGGCAAATCCCGGTCGTCATTCTCGACCCGGTTTCGTAGCGGACTAGCTTGCCGCACCGTTATTCCAGACCGGCTGACCCAGGTAGCCGCGAGCCACCATGGTGACGTACTGGTAAACCGCGTCCTCGGCGGGTGAGAGCGGGCCAGGCACGGCGTGCGGCGAGGTGAGTCCGCGCTGCACCGACTCGCAGGCGGTCCAGTCCTGCCGGTTGGTGAGGTCCCAGAAGTCGATCGCGTAGCTCGGATCGAAGTCCGGCCGCGCGGTCGCCTCTGGCCCGAACGCCCAGCTGCACTCGATCATGGTGCGGTCCGCGGCCAGTGGCAGCAGCCTGTGCACCATCACGTAGTCGGGGTGCAGGCTGATCAGCACGTTGGGGAAGATGTTCAGGTAGATGACGGTTCGTAGCCCTACGGCGTCGAGCCCGCGGAGCGGCACGCCGTGGCTCTGCCCGTCCAGCGACATCGTGGCCATGCCGTCGCGCAGGTCCATCGTGCCGCCCACCCAACCACCGGCCAGGTCGTAGTTCTCGCCGCTCTTCGGCGGGCTGACCTTGCAAAGCTCGGGGTGGATCGACGGGCAGTGGTAGCACTCGTGGTAGTTCTCAGTCAGGATCTTCCAGTTCGCGCGGCTGTCGTACTCGTGCGTGCCAGCCGTGACCAGCCTGCTCATCTCAAAGGGCGCGACGATGTCGTCCAGCGTGCCGAGCACCTCGTCCAGTGGCGCCGCCTGACCCGACCCGTCGACGAAGATCAGGCCGTGCCACTCGGCGACCGGCAACTCCACCAGGCCCCACTGATCGGCGTCGAAACCGCGCCGGTTCGCCAAGCCGGCAGCCGCCCTGAGGTTACCTTTCAGATCGTATGTCCAGGCGTGATAGGGGCAGATGATGACGCCTTGGGTCGCGGCTGCGCCGCAGGGCAGCAGTTCATGCCCGCGATGTCGGCAGGTGTTCGCGAACGCGTGCAGTACGTCGTCGTCGTCCCTGGTCAGCAGGACGCTGCCCGCACCGGCGCGCTCGGCTCGCTGGTCGCCTGGGTTCGGAATCGCCTCGCTCCGGCCGACGCAGAGCCACCCCCCGCCAAAGAAGTGCTGCCGCTCCCACTCGAACACGGCCTGGTCCACATAGGCGGCGCGGGGGAGCATCCGGCTCTGGCCGAACGGCAGCAGGGACTGGGCCAGCGCCGCCGGATCTACCGGGGCTAGCGGGGTGAGCGGTGCGGACGAGGCAGGGGAGGCGAGGGGGGACTGCGACAACGTAGGCTGACTGACCATACAGTCAAGGATAGATGGCGGGTCAGGACGTGTCCAGATGGCGGCGCGGCGCAGCCTCGTCCGGGGCTCGGCGGATAACGTGGCGAGGTGGTAACGAAGCTGACCGTGACCGCTGGCGTGCTCGTCCGCGCCGACCAGCAGCGCGTCTGGGACATGGTCGTCGACTGGCCCGCCCAGCGAGAGTGGATGCTGGCAACCAAGACTGAGGGCGGGCACGGCTTCGGCGCCCGGCTTACCGGCTGGACGGGCATCGGCCCGCTGCGGTTCGCCGATCCGATGGAGATCACGCAGTGGCAGCCGCCGCGCCGCTGCACGGTCACTCACCTGGGCAAGGTCGTCCGCGGCAGCGGCATCTTCGAGGTGTCGCCCCGCGCCGATCCAGGCGGCTGCGAACTCCGCTGGACCGAGGTGATCGAATTGCCCGTGCCGCTGCCACCGAGGCTGGGCAGGCTGGTCGCGACGACTCTGGTCGGGCCGGTCACCAGGATCGGGCTGGGCTGGTCGCTGCGCAGGTTCGCGCGCCTAGTCGGCGCCTAGTCGGCCCGGGACCCGGTGGCGACGGCGCCAGCCGATGACCAGCACCGGACGATGTCGCGCATCGAGAGCAGGCCGGCGACTTCACCGCGTTCGACCACGACAAGGTGCCGAAAGCCTCCGGCGACCATGGTCTCGGCGGCTTGGTCAAGCGTCCAGTCCGGCGTGGCGAACACGACGTCGTGGGTGCGGTGCTCGGAGACCAGTTCGGCATCCGGGTCCTGATCGGCTCCGAGCGAGTTCAAAATGTCGCGTTCGGTGAGGATGCCGATGCCGGATCTCTCAGGATCGAGTACCACCGCGGCACCCACCCGGTGAATGGCCATCATCCTGGCTGCTTGACGCAACGTGTGCGCTGGCCCAACGCTGAGTACGACCTGGGTCATGCCTTCGCTGACTTTCATGATCCGATCTCCTCCTGCATCCAGCATCTGTCATCAGCCTGCCCAGTTCAACCCGGAGCGCGACGTCAGCAGGCCGAGCGCGTCGTCGTGGAGCAGGCCGTTGGTGCAGATCACGTTGCCGCTGTCGGGAGTGGCGTGACCGGCCAAGTCGGTGAATATGCCACCGGCCTCAGTCACGATGATCTGCAGCGCGGCGAGGTCCCAGAGCGAGACCTCCGATTCGGCGGAAATGTCGACCGCGCCCTCGGCGACGAGTACATGAGACCAGAAATCCCCGTAAGCCCGGGTCCGCCAGACCGCTCTGGCCAGCCCGATGAACCCGTCGAGCCGCCCGCTCTCCTCCCACGTAGCCAGGTCTGAGTAGGAAAACGAGGCATCGGAAAGCCTGGCTACCTCGGAGACCCGGCACGCCGTCGCCTTGGTCAGCGACCGGCCGGTCCACGATCCGCCGCCCAGAGCGGCCCACCAGCGCCGTCCGAGCGCGGGCGCTGAGACCACGCCCACGGTTACTTCGCCGTCCGCCATGAGCGCGATCAGGGTCGCCCACACCGGCACACCGCGCACGAAGTTCTTGGTCCCGTCGATCGGATCGATGACCCAGCAGCGCGAGCCCGTGCCGGTCTTGCCGTACTCCTCGCCGAGCATCGAGTCCCTCGGCCGCGCCCGGCGCAGCACGTTCCGCAGCGATTCCTCGGTCGCGAGGTCGGCGTCGGTGACCGGGGTGAGGTCGGGCTTAGCCTGAACGGACAGGTCGAGCGCCCGGAACCTGCGCATCGTGATGTCATCCGCCGAGTCAGCAAGCACGTGGGCGAACCGCAGGTCGTCATCGAAACCCGCCATGGCCGCAAACGCTATCGCATCTGGGCCGGGAAAATACGTGCCGGTTGCGCTCAGTCTCGCGGGCGTGGCCGGGGTTCCTGCAGATGAGAACGAAGGCCGGGCCGTGCGGAGGCGGATGTGGACTGGGTCAAGGATGGCGCGGCGAAGCGCCCCGAAGCTCAAGGGCTGCAGCCCAGGCCTTGAGCGTGCGATGAAACCCCGAATTCATACCCGTTTTCCCGTATGGATCCCCGAATCCATCGCGGTCGGCGGCGTCAACCGCACTTCGCTACGCCGCTCCATGATCATGCTCAACGATGGGCCCGGTTATGACCGGTCCGGTAATTGGCGGTCGTCGGGTTCGGAGCCGTCTGTTCCTTCAAGGCTGTGCAGCAGTCGCCGTAGCGAGTCAAGCCTGGCCGCGAGCGGGCCGTCCGTGCCGACCGCCGCGTCCAGCGCGCAGTCAGCCCCGAGATGATCGCACCCAGGCGGGCAGTCGGCTGTGATATCCACCAGGTCGGGAAAAGCCTCGACAACATGCTCCGGGGACAGATGCCCAAGCCCGAAGCTGCGCAGCCCCGGCGTGTCAATAATCCACCCACCGCCGGACTCGTCGGGCAAAGGCAGCGCCACTACTGACGACGAGGTGTGGCGGCCTCGGCCCGTGACTGGGCTCACCACGCCGACGGCGCGGGCGGCATCTGGAACCAGCAGGTTGACCAGCGTGGATTTGCCAACCCCAGACGAACCGACGAGGACGCTGATCTTGCCGGCCAGCAGCCCGCGCAGCTCAGCCAGTGCCGGTTCCGGCAGCGGCCGGCCGAGCACGATGAACCGGACCCCGAGCGGCGCGTATACCGGCAGCACTTCATCCGGGCTGGCCAGGTCCGACTTGGTGAGGCACAGCACCGGATCGATCTCCGCGTCGTAGGCCGCCGCCAGGAACCTATCGATCAGGCGCAACCCAGGTGGCGGGTCTGCCAGCGCACTCACGATCAGCATCTGGTCGGCGTTGGCCACGATCACCCGTTCGACCGGGTCGGTGTCGTCCGCTGACCGCCGCAGCACGCCGTGCCTGGCCTCTACCCTGACAACCCGCGCCAGCGTTCCTGGCGCGCCGGAGACGTCGCCGGCCAGGCTGACGGTGTCGCCGACCACGATGTTGCCCCGGCCTAGCTCGCGTGCCTTCATGGCGGTGACCAGGCGGTCATCGAGCACGCAGCGGTACCGGCCTCGGTCCACCCCGGCCACGAACGCGCGGGTGGCCTCGGCGTGCGCTGGCCTGCGCCTGGTGCGCGGCCGTGAACCCCGGGCGGCCCTGGTCCTGATGTCGTCCTCATCCAGCCCGTGCCGTGGCGGGCTCACCCCGCTGGCACCAAGGTCCGTGCCCAGTACGCGGCGAACTCAGGGAACGTCTTGCCGACCGTCGCCGCGTTGCGCACCCGGAGCCCGTCGGTCACCAGGCCAAGCACGGCGGCCGCCATGACCAGGCGGTGGTCGTCGTGGCTGTCGAACACCACCCCATCAGCGCGCAGCGGCCGCGGCTTGATCGCCAGCCCGTCGGCCAGTTCGGTCACTTCGCCGCCCAGCTTGCCGATCTCGGTGGCGAGCGCGGCCAGGCGGTCGCTCTCGTGTCGGCGCAAGTGCCCGATCCCGGTGAACTCAGACGGTGAACTCGCCAGCGCCGCGAGCGCGGTGAGCACCGGGGTAAGCTCGCCGACCGCGCTCAGGTCGGCGCCGATGCCGCTGATCCGCCCCGACCCGCTGACAGCTAGCCCGGCCGGCGTCAGCCGGACGTTGGCGCCCATCTCGGTCAGCACCTCGATGATCCGCTCCGCCGGCTGCAGGCTGTCCGTCGGCCAATCGGCGACGGTGACCTCGCCCCCAGTCGCCAGCGCGGCCGCGAGGAAAGGAACAGCATTGGACAGATCAGGCTCGATCACGATCTCTCGTGCCGCGATAGGTCCGGGGAAAACCCGCCATACAGTCGGAAAGAATTGACGGCCGCTGGTCCCGGCCCGCTCGCCCAGCGTCGTCTCGACGCCGACACCGCACGCGCGCAGCATTCGGACCGTCATCTCGATGTGCGGGAGTGACGGCAGCGGCGGGCCTACGTGCCTGACCTGCGCGCCGGACTCGAACCTGGGCGCGGCCAGCAGCAGGCCCGAGACCAACTGCGACGACGACGAGGCATCGAGCGTGATGGTCCCGCCCGGTACCGACCGGCGGCCGTGCACGACGAACGGGAACCTGCCGCCGTCCGGATAGCTGATCGGCGCGCCGAACTCGACCAGGGCATCCAGCAGCGGAGCGACCGGCCGCTCCGCGACTCGCCGGTCCCCGCTGAACGCCACGTCCATCCCACTCAGCGCCGCCACCGGGGGCAGGAACCGCAGCACGGTCCCGGCGTTGCCCACGTTTATAGTTGTGTTAGCCCGGGGGGACACCCCCCGGAGCCCCGCCAGTGGGCTTGACGTGCCACGTGTCGGGTGAGCTCGTCGATTCGCCAGCCGAGCGTCCGGAGAGCCGCGGTCATCAGCTGGGTGTCCCTGGCGGCCAGGGGGCCGGTGATGTCGCGGCGGTAGCGGCTAGCGCCGCCAGCACCAGCGCGCGGTTGGTCATGGACTTCGAGCCGGGCAGCCTGACCAGCGCGCGGACCGGTCCGTCGGCGCGCGGGACCAGCCAGTCGGCGGAGTATCCGCCAGCGGGGTCGTGGGCAGGCGGATCGGTGGCCATGGTGCGAGCGTATCCCGCTGGAGGCGAACCAGTACCTGGTGAGCCAGCACCCATCCAGATCCAATTCGCTGCTCTCGCAAATGCGCCCCATCTCCTAGCTCGTGTGTTTGCCAATGTTTGGCAGTGCCTCGACTTGGCTATGAACAGCGTCAATCTGTAGTTCGGATCGCGGGGTCGACCAACCAGGCCCCGGTTTGTCGTGGTTCATGCCCGGTAGCGCCGATTTGGTTGCCCTCCGGTTGACCCGAGAAGCCGTCCCCCCGGGTGCAACGAATACGCAGCGAAGGTGGATCACATGTGTGGCCGGTACGCGTCAGCGCGCTCGCGCATCGAGCTCCTTGAGGAGTTCGTCGTGAGCGCGATCGCGTCGATGAGCCGCTTGCAGCCCGACTACAACGTCGCGCCGACCAAGCCGGTCTACGCGGTAATGACCAGGAAGTCACGCGGACGGACGCCGAGGTCGGCTCAGCCGGGCTGACGGCCAAGCCCCGCGCGTGAGCTTCGGGTGGTTCGCTGGGGGCTGGTGCCTTCCTGGGCCAAGGACGTCTCGATCGGCAGCCGGATGATCAACGCCCGGGCCGAGACCGTCAGCGAGAAGCCGTCGTTCAGGACCGCCTTCGCCAAGCGGCGGTGCCTGCTTCCCGCCGACGGCTACTACGAGTGGCAGCTGCCGCCGGCCGGTACCAAGGGTCCGAAGCAGCCGTACTTCATCTGCCAGCGCGACCACGGCCTGCTGGCTTTCGCCGGGTTGTACGAGCTGTGGCGGGATCGGTCCATGCCAAGGGGACGATCCGGCCGCCTGGCTGTGGACGGCCACTGTCATCACGACCACAGCTCCTGACGAACTCGGCGAGATCCATGACCGGATGCCGATGGTGATCGATCAGGCGAGCTGGACCGACTGGCTCGATCCGGCCAATACCGATACCGCCGACGTGCGGGCGCTGCTCGCGCCGGCGGCGGCGACCGGGCTTATCTCCTATCCGGTCGCTCGCTGGTCAACTCCGTGCGCAACAACGGCCCTGAGCTGATCGAGCAAGCGGACCCGGTAGCGCCGGGGTTGGGCGGCAGGTCAGATGCCTGAGGTTCTGCTGTTGAGTGTGGAGGTGTGGGTCGGTTGAACAGTTGATCGAGCCGCTCGTCAGCGCCTTGAGGAAGTACGTGACGAGCTGGACAGGTCGGTAGCCGTGCTGAACGGAGCTCACCAGCAGCACCCGCTCGTCGCCGACTATCCGCAGGATCCGGCCGATGCCGGGACGAACCTGGCGGAGTCTGACCGCGCCGAGGCGATCCTCGCCGCGGCCAAGGCCCGGCGTGTGCTGGTGGTGGAAGCGCTGCGCAGGCTGGATGAGGGCAGCTACGGCCTCTGCGTCGATTGCGGCCGTCCGGTGCCTGACGGCCGCCTGGAAGCCAAGCCAGAGGCGGCCAGGTGCGTGACCTGCCAGGCCAAGCGGGACAGGACTGCGACGCTGAGTCCGGGAGGCGCCGCCTGGAATGAAGCTAGCGCCCGGTGTGTTGCAACGCGCGTGCCCATTGCTGGTAATTGCCGGTGCGACAGCGCCCCTCCGGCATAGCGAGGCGGCCGTCTTCGGCGAAATTGGGGTAGCCGCGCGATCGTCGCGCGAGCACCGGCACGGTATCCTCCGCCCGAGGCTGGCTGGCAGCCCGCCGAGCAGCCAGCGAGTAGCGGAGGGGGTGGGTCCGGTACCCGAGACACTGCAGGGGCGTAATGAGCGCTTCGAGCGTGATGTCCTGCCGTACCTGGATCAGCTGTACGCGGCGGCAATGCGGATGACCCGCAATCCAGCTGATGCCGAGGACCTGGTGCAGGAGACGTTCGCCAAGGCCTACGGCTCGTTCCATCAGTATCAGGACGGCACGAACCTCAAGGCCTGGCTGTTCCGCATCCTGACCAACACGTTCATCAACACCTATCGCAAGCGGCAGCGCGAGCCGCAGCGGTCGGGCACGGAGGAGATCGAGGACTGGCAGCTTGCCCGCGCCGCCTCGCACACCTCGTCGGGCCTCAAGTCGGCCGAGGCCGAGGCGCTTGAGGGCCTGCCGGACTCCGATGTCAAGGAAGCGCTGCAAGCGCTGCCGGAGGAGTTCAGGATCGCGGTATACCTGGCCGATGTCGAGGGTTTCGCCTACAAGGAGATCGCCGACATCATGGGTACTCCGATCGGGACCGTGATGTCGCGACTGCACCGGGGACGCCGGCAGCTACGCGACATGCTCGCAGGACTACGCGGCCGAACTGGGCCTGGCCAAGGCCGCGGCGCCGACGGCGTCGTCGTCCGCCCAAGCGCCCGGGGGGGAGGCGAATGAGCTGCGGAAATCCGCATGAGGTGCCGTGCAGCGAGGTACTTGACCTGGTTTACAGCTACCTCGATGGCGAGATGGACCAGGTGTCGTACTCGCAGGTAAAGGTCCATCTCGAGGAATGCGGGCCGTGCCTGCGCGAGTATGGCCTCGAGGAAGCGGTCAAGCGGCTGGTGCACCGGCACTGCGGGCATGAGCAGGTCCCGGCGACCTGCGGCAGAAGGTCCTGACCAGGATCGAAGCCGTCCGGGCTCAGATCGAGGCCGGCGAGCCGCAGCTGCAGACGCATCCCTGGCGTCATCGGTAGCCATTGACCTTGGCACTTTTCCGTGATCTGCTGGCAATGCGCTGGAGTCCGACGCGGCCGCCGCGATCGCGTTACGCTGAGTGGCGACAGTCGGGCTGAGCGGTCGGCGGGGAGGACATGGGCAGGCTTTCGTTGGCCCCTGGCTCTACATCGCGGCCGTTGTCGCCGTCGCCGGCGCCATTCTCGCGATCGCGCCTGGTCGAACACCGCGGACAAGACGGTGGCTGGGCCTCTATGGCGTCCTCGCGCTGCTGTTCCTGATCTGCGACTCGACGCCGACGCCGCTCGCCGCCCGCCAGTCGGCGTGGTCGCCAAGCTCGGCGGCGACGCTCGCCGCCGTCGTGCTGCTCGCACGGCGGCTTCGGGGCGGCGATGGTGGGCGCCGTCGCCGTGCTGACGTTGCGCGCGCCGGGTGCCGCTCGCCGAGCGGCTGTTCAACGGCGCGATGAACGCGGTCGCAGGCTTTGCCGCCGGCGTCGCCTACCTAGCGGTCAGCGGCGCAACCGCATCCTGTTCATGCCGCAGGATGCTGCACGGTAATCACGGCATCGGTCCGGTGCACGGCCCGCACGCAACGATGTTCGCAGGCGCTGCTCGGCCGTTCGCTGTGGCCGCGCTCGTGCACGTGCTGGTCAACCACGGCCTGCTGTGGGGCATGCTGCTGCTCGACCGGCGCAGCCGGGCCGCGGCGCAGCAGGGCGATCGCACCGGCTGGCGCTGCCGCTGCTGCTCGCCTACGACCTCGGCTTCGCCGCGCTCGGGCTTGGTCATCGCGGCGCTGTGGCCGGTCATCGGGCCCTTCGCGGCCGCGATCGTGCTCGTGCCGCTTTACGTCGCGCGCTGGGCGATGGGCCAGTTCGCCGAGCAGCAGCGGGCGCATTCGGCGACGCTGGCAGCGCTGTGCCAGGCGGTGGAGACCAAGGACTTCTACACCAGGGGCCACAGCGATCGGGTGTCTCGCGGCGCGGGCATGATCGCCCGCCAGATCGGCATGCCGCCGACCGGGCCGAGGCGGTGACCTTCGCCGGGATGCTGCACGACGTCGGCAAGCTCGGCGTGCCCGACCAAGGTGCTGCAGAAGGACGGCGCGCTGACCGAGGAGGAGTACGCCGCCATCCAGCTGCATCCGATGCGCGGGCTGGAGATCGTCGGCGAGATCGGATTCCTGAACGAGGCGCTGACCGGGATCATGCACCACCACGAGCGGATGGACGGCCGCGGCTACCCGATGGGGTTCGCCGGTGACGAGATTCCCGCAGTTCGCCAGGATCATCGCCGTCGCCGACGCGTTCGACTCGATGACCTCCACCCGCTCGTACCGCAAGGCGAGCAGGATCGACGAAGCGATCGCCGAGCTGCGCAAGGGCGCGGGCACGCAGTTCGACCCGAAGATCGTCGACGCGTTCATCGGCGCGCTCGATCGCGAGGGCTGGAAGCTGCAGGAACCGGCGCAGCCGCGCGGGTACGAGATCCTGACCTCCCAGGATCACGACGACCCGATCGCGCCGCTGCGCGTAGTCGAGAGCCGGTGAGGCGGCGTGGCGGCAGCACAGCAATCGAGATACCGCGCGGTGAGGTGGCTGTCAGGCCTACGCGCAGCGCTGGCAGGCGCTGCAGTCGATTGACACCGGCCGGCTGCTGCTGCTCGGCAGCACGGCGCTGCTCGTCGCGGTCTGCGTAGCCCGCGCTGGTCGGCATCGGCCAGTCCTCGCATGCGGCGATCGCCTTCGGCCTGTTCATCGCCTTCGGTGAGTTGCTCAGGCTGGCGCTGCCCGGCGGCCGGGAGGCCGCGCCGATCGCGATGTCCGCGGCGCTGGCGCTACGCGATGGTCGCTGCAGATCGCGCCTGTGCATCACCGGCACGCTCTGCCGACGTGGTGCTGGCGATCTCGCCAGCCCAGGTCGTAGCGGTCGCCGCGCTCGGCATGGCGCTCGGCGCGCTGCCGCACATCGCGGCCGGCCGGCGGGCCGGCGTCACCGGCATGTCGGCGAGGCTGCTAGCGGTCGCGCTCGTGGCTTTCATCTTCCGGCCGCTCGCCAGCACGGTCTGGATGCCGGCCCGGCTGGTACGTCGCGTTCGTCGTCATGGCCGTGCTGGCGGCGCTGGCCTGGCTGATCGAGACCGTCATCTCGGCCGTCATCAGGGCCGAGGACCTGCGGGCCAGGTACTCGGTGACGCTCGCCGACGAACTGCGGGTGCAGTGGCGGCTCGGCCTGGCGGTCGGCATCTCAGCGATCATCACGGTGTTCGGCGCCAACGTCATGGGCCTGGACGAGCTGGCCGTGTTCGCCGGGCCGCTGTTCGTCATCCAGCTGGCGTTCCGCCGCTACGCGGGCATCCGCGCCACCTACCTGCAGACCGTCCGGGCGCTCGCCCAGGTCACCGAGGTCGGCGGGCTACGTCGACAGCGGGCACTCGCGCCGGGTCAGCAAGATCGCGCTGGCCGTCGGCCGTGAGCTCGGCATGTCCGAGCCTGACCTGCTCAACCTGGAGTACGCGGCGCTGATGCACGACATCGGCCAGCTGTCGCTGCGTCGAGCCGATCCCGGCCGGCGCGACCGTCGACGTCGGCCCGGCCAAGACGCGGCGGATCGCCGAGTTCGGCGCCGAGGTGATCAGCCAGACCGGCGTGCTCGACGATGTGGCCGAGATCGTCCGCTGCCAGTGGCTGCCCTACCGCGGCGGCACGTCCAAGCCGCCGCTAGGCAGCAGGATCATCCGCGTGGCCAACGCCTTCGACGACCAGGTCGGCGGCTCGTCGGACCGGGACCGGATGGCCGCCGCCATCGCCGGAATCCGGGCCCAGATGGAACACGAATACGACCCAGCGGTGGTAGCCGCCCTAGCCACCGTCACCAACCGCCTCCCCGTCAGCCGCCTCTAGCCGCGCCCCGAACAGCGTGGGCCCCGCGCTGTCGCCAGGGCGACAGCGCGGGCCCCTAGCTGTTGTCGGGCGTGCGGGGGCGGGCGCAGCGTGGGGCCCACGCTGCTGCGCATACGGGAGGGCGGCGCTGATGTAGGCTGCCCGGCGTGCCAGAATCCGTCTTGGTTGCCAACAGAGGCGAGATCGCTCGCAGGGTCACCAGGACGGCCGAAGGCTCGGGGTTCGGGCTGATCGCGGTGTACTCAGAGGCTGACGCCGAACTGCCGTTCGTCGCCGAGGCTGATGAGGCCGTGCTGATCGGCCCGGCCCAGCCCAAGCTGAGCTACCTGAACGCGGGCGCGATCCTCGACGCGGCGCGCCGCACGGGGCGCGGCTTCGATTCACCCCGGCTACGGGTTCCTCGCCGAGAACGCGGAGTTCGCCGCAGCGGTCATCGACGCCGGCCTGACCTGGATCGGGCCGTCGCCGGAGGCGATCGAGCAGATGGGCGACAAGATCCGCGCGCGCAACCTGATGGCGGACGCGGGCGTGCCGGTCGCCGACGGCGCCACCGAGCCGGTCGCGGATGTCGACGCCGCGGTGGTGCTGGCCAAGCGGATCGGCTACCCGGTCATGATCAAGGCGGCGGCCGGAGGCGGCGGCATCGGGATGAGCGTGGCTGCCGACGAGCAGGCAGCTGCGCAGCGGATTCGAGACGGCGAGGTCGCGGGCGGAGCGGTTCTTCGCCAGCCCGGCGATCCTGCTTGAGCGCTACATCGCCGCGGCGAGGCACGTCGAGGTCCAGATACTCGGGCTTGCCGACGGTCGGGTGATCGCGCTCGGCGAGCGCGACTGCTCGGTGCAACGCCGTCATCAGAAGGTCGCCGAGGAGACCCCCTCGCCCGGAGTCGGCCAAGCGCTGCGCGAGCGGATGCTCGCGGCGGCGATCAAGGCCGGCGAGGCGGTCGGCTACCGAGGCGCTGGGACCGTCGAGTGCCTGGTCGACACCCAGACCGGCGAGTTCGTGTTCCTCGAGATGAATACCAGGCTCCAGGTCGAGCATCCG
Source organism: uncultured Actinomycetota bacterium (assembly GCA_963769145.1). GTDB lineage: Bacteria > Actinomycetota > Actinomycetes > Streptosporangiales > Streptosporangiaceae > Chersky-822. Next base: position 1,196,255 of record CAVYKS010000003.1, on the reverse strand, counting down.
GTGACCGAGATGGTCACCGGCATCGACCTGGTCGAGCAGCAACTGCTGATCGCTGACGGTGTGGACGCGAGTTTCGACGTGAGCTCTGTTTCGGCCTCTGGTCATGCTCTTGAACTGCGGGTCTACGCCGAAGATCCGGTCAGGTTCCTGCCGAGCCCGGGTGACGATCACGCAGTGGCAGGAGCCGGCGGGCGAGGGAGTCGGGTGGACTCCGGGTACGCCGCGGGCAACGTCGTGACGCCGCACTACGACCCGCTGCTCGCCAAGCTTGTCGCTGCACGCGCGCTGACCGGCCGGGCAGGCGCTGGCCCGGGCGCAGACAGGCGGTCGGGGAGTTCGTGGTGACCGGGCTGAAGACCAATCTCGCGTTCCATGCCGACCTGCTGAACAGCCAGGAGTTCGGCAGTGGAGACTATGACACGTCCGTGGTGAGCCGCTTCGCCCGTAATGGGCGCAGCGGAGATGAGGAGAGCCCGGCTGGCCGCGAAGGCTCGAGCGGGAGGTGCGCGTGACCGAGATCCGCGCGGAAATGGTCGCCAATGTGTGGAAGGTCGTCGCCGCCGAGGGCGACGACGTCGCCGATGGCGACACGCTGGTGATACTCGAGTCGATGAAGATGGAGATCCCGGTGCTGGCCGAGGGTCGCGGGCAAGCTCACCAGGCTCGCTGTCGCCGAGGGCGACGTCATCCAGGAGGGCGACCTGATCGCGGTCATCGAGTGAGCGGACTTGCGGTCGGGCTGCGCGCGAGCGTCGCCGCGGAGGTCGGCGAGGCTGACACAGCGGCCTGCGCTGGGCAGCGGCGACCTGCCGGTGCTCGGCACGCCCAGGCTGCTCGCGCTCGCCGAGGCCGCCTGCGTGGCAGCGGTCGTTCCGCACCTCGCTGATCGGGCAGACGACGGTGGGCGCCGCCGTCTCGCTCGAGCACAAGCGGCCGAGCCCGATCGGCAGCCCGGTGGAGGTCGCAGGCCGAGCTGACCGACATTGACGATCGCAAGCTGTTCTTCATGTTCATCGCCTACGGATCCGGGCGTCGGCGACGAAGCCGTGATCGGGGCTGGCACCGTGCAGCGGGTGCTGGTCGACGCGGAGCGATTCATGAGCAAGGCCGGGCAGAAGTCCGCGCCGATCAGACGCCGGTGGTCGACCGCGGGTAGGCGACCTGCGCGGTCGGTGGCGATGTTGACCATGTAGGGCACGGCGGAGTCGAAGGCACGGCGCAGCGCGGGTGCGATCTCGATCTGGCTTGGGTCACCAGTTCCCCGCCGCCGCCGAGTGCGGCGACGACCTGGTCGTACCGGCACTCGCGGCTGCAGGTCGGCCGCGACGTCGTAGCCGTACAACGCCTGCATCGGGTGCTTCTCCAGGCCCCAGATGCCGTTGTTGCCGCAGATCATCACGACCGGCAGGTGGTGCCGGACGCAGGTGTCGACGTCCATCAGCGAGAAGCCGGCCGCGCCGTCCCCGAGCAGCAGCACCACCTGCGCCGACGGCCGGGCGACCCGCGCGGCGATCGCGTAGCCGAGGCCGGTGCCGAGGCAGCCGTACGGGCCAGGATCCAGCCAGCCGCCCGGCTGGCTTCGGCTCGATGTACTTGCCCGCGTAGCTGACGAAATCGCCGCCGTCGCCGATCACCACGGCGTCCGGTTCGAGCAGCGGAGCCAGCTCCCCGTAGATCCGCATCGGGTGGATCGGGTACGCGTCGCTGGCCAGCAGCGCGGCGTCGCTGGTGATCGCGGCCTCGCGTGCGGCGGCAAGCTTGGGCAGCCAGTCGGCCGTCCAGCGCCTGGCCTGGCCCGTTGCACTCGGCGGCGGCGGTCAGGCCGGTGAAGAACGCGGTCAGGTCGCCGGCGGCGGTGGCGGCGAGCTCGCGGTGGGTGGCGATCTGGCTCTGGGCGTCGGCGACGTGCACGACCTTGGCTGGGCCGGTGCCGTTCTTGCCCCCGAACTCGCCGTAGCCGAGCCGGAAGTCGAGCGGAGTGCCGACGACGATCACCAGGTCGGCCTCGCCGAAGGCCACCGACCGGGCCCTGGTCATCAGCAGGTCGTGTCCGGCTGGGAGGATGCCGCGGCCCTGGCCGTTGGCGATCACGGGGAGCCGAGTGTTCCTCGGCGGCGGCGCGGGCCGCGACGTCGGCCCGGCCGAGCCAGACGTCGGAGCCGAGCACGAGGACGGGCCGGGATGAGGCGGCGAGGAGTTCGGCGATCAGGGCGAGTTGGTCGTCGTCGGGAGGTTCGGTGGTGGGCTGGGTCAGCTGGCTTGGCTGGGCCGGCTGGCTTGGCTGGACCGGCTGGCTTGGCTCGGGCGGGGACCCGAACAGGGCTTCCAGGCTGACGTCGAGGAAGACCGGGCCCGCGGTGCCTGGCTGCCGCCAGCGCGAACGCCTCGCCGACCGACGTGCCGACAGCGGCCGGGTCGTGCTCGGTCCAGGCTCGCTTGGTGATCGGCGCGAGCAGCGCCGGGATGGTCGAACTCCTGCAGGCTGCCTGACCCCCAGCGGTAGTCGGGCGCCCGTCCGCCGAGCACCACCACGCTCGACCCATTGAAGTGGGCGGTGGTGATCGCGCTGATCCCGTTGGTCACGCCCGGCCCGGCGGTCAGCACGGCGAAGCCTGGCGTCCTGGTCAGCCGGGCGGTCGCCTCGGCCGCGAACACCGCCGTCTGCTCGTGCCGACGTCGATGATCGGCATCGGCGGCTCTGCCTTGACGGCGCCGTCGTAAACCGGGAAGACATGCCCGCCGGACAACGTGAACATCGTCGCCACGCCGTGGGCGCGGGCGGCCGCGACGGCCTGAGCGCCGCCGTGCGTCACAACCTGGCGGTGGGGGAGTGCAACCATGCGCGGCGACGTTACCAGCAGGCGACAATGCGAGACCCTGTGCCGACCCTTAATGACCTCGCGCGCCGGGCACGGATCGTCGCAGGCGACCTCGAATGGCTGCACGCCCTGGTGTCGGACTGGGAACTGCTCGCTGACCTGTCGATCGCCGACCTGACGCTGTGGGCCCCGCTGCCAGACGATGAGCTCCTGGATCGCGCTCGCCCAGGTCAGGCCGACGACGGGGCCGACGGCGTTCCCCGAGGATCGGGTCGGCACCGTGCTGCCCGCGGTCAGGCAACCGCTGCTGGCTGTCGCCGTCGCCGAGGGACGAGTCTGCCGCGAAGGTGACCCCGAGTGGCGACGCGGCGTTCCGGTCCGGCACGAGACGATCCCGGTCAGCCGGGTCGGCCGGGTGATCGCGGTCATCGAGCGGTCGACGAACCTGGAGTCGGCGAGGACGCCCAGCCGGATGGACCTGGCTTACCTCAAGTCGGCCGACGACCTCGCGCAGATGATCGCGGCCGGGCTGTTTCCCGGGCCGGCCAGTTCGCCGGCGCACGTGCAGTCGCCCAGGGTCAACGACGGCATGCTCCGGCTCGGCCGATCAGGCAAGGTCAGCTACGCCAGCCCGAACGCGCTGTCTGCCTACCGCAGGCTCGGCCTGACCGCCGACCTGACCGGCCGAGAGCTCGGCCCGCTCACCGCCAGGCTGTGCGCGAGCACGATGCCGCGCGACGACTCGCTGATGCTGGCGGCCAGTGGCCGGGCGCACCTGGAGACCGAGGTCGAGGCGAACGGCACGGTCGTGCAGATGCGCACGATCCCGCTGGTGGTCAACGGTACTTCGGCCGGGGCACTGATCTTGCTCAGGGACGTCACCGAGTTGCGGCACCGGGAACGCGAACTGATCACCAAGGACGCGACGATCAGGGAGATCCACCACCGGGTGAAGAACAACCTGCAGACCGTGGCCGCCCTGCTCCGGCTGCAGGCTCGCCGGATGCGGGTGCCCGAAGCCTCGTCCGCGCTGCAGGAGGCGGTGCGCCGGGTCGGCTCGATCGCGCTCGTGCACGAGACGTTGTCCCAGGCCAGCGGTGAGGTGGTCGAGTTCGACGACGTGGCTAGGAGGATCGCGATGATGGCGGGCGAACTCTCCGCTCCTGAGGCCAGGGTCACGCCGGTGCTGACTGGCGACTTCGGCGCGCTATCCGCGCAGGTCGCGACGCCGCTCGCGCTCGTGCTCACCGAATTGCTGCACAACGCGATTCAGCACGGGCTCGCGGAGCCTGGAGGCCGGGCTGCCGGGACGCTGGAACTTTCCGCCAAACGCTGCGGCGACCAGTTGCTGGTCACGGTGGCCGACAACGGCACCGGGTTCCCTGATGGCTTTGATCTGGAATCCGCGACTAGCCTTGGCTTGCAGATAGTCAGGACTCTCGTGGTCGGCGAGCTTGGCGGAACCCTCAACATCTCGGCCCGACCGGGCGGCGGCACGAATGTGCGGCTGGAAGTCCCGCTACCGCCGGCTGATCAAGCTACCGCTTAGGCACTGACGCCGACGCGGGCACCGCGGCGCTTCAGGGCACGCCGCTCGTCCTCGCTGAGTCCGCCCCAGACACCGGAGTCCTGCCCGCTATCAAGCGCCCACTGCAGGCACGCCTCGGCGACCTTGCAGCGTGCGCATACTTGCTTTGCCTCATCGATCTGGAGTAGCGCGGGACCGGTGTTTCCTATCGGGAAGAACAGTTCCGGGTCGACGTCACGACAGGCGGCGTAGTTACGCCAGTCCATGCGGTCCACTCCTCAATGAGCGCCAACAGGCCCTTGCGGTGCTGGCCCGGGGTTCGATCCCCAGGGCTCCGGCACTGCGACCAGTCGCCTCCGTCGTGCTTGTGAATGAATTCACTAGCTATACCGTATGTCTGATCCGCTGGTGAAGCGAATCTATTTCCAGCCACGGAACCTGCGGTCCCGCGCCGTCCGCCAGACCACGCCCCCGTGGACACTGCCGCGCAGACATCGCCCTCCTAGCTGGAGGCACGCGTACTTACCTCTTGCCAGGAGCGTTATAACCCTCCCAAGTTATTCGATCAAGCGCAAGACCCTTAGGCAAAGGTTAGGCCGGATTTCGGTGTCAGATGAGTCACATGCAAATGACGTGCGTCGAGAGCCACAATCCTTAGCGCGGACGGGACCGACCTGAGCCGAACGAGCTCACGCTCACCGACGTACTCCCCGTCGATCTGAAAGGCGACTGGCCGGTCGGCTCGCAACGACAGCGACGGCAAGTCCTGAAATGACAGGATATTGCGGCCGTGCAGGACGCCACCTTTTGTAGTGAACATCTGACTGAGCGTGTAGAGCGCATTGAATGACGACAAACTACGCAACGCCAACACATCAAGCCCGGAGTCGAATCTCGCCTGCGGGTTGGCATGGACCTCGCGTCCGCCCAGGTAGGTCCACGGTGCCGTATTGGACACGATGCCAAGATAGACCGGTCCCGTCGCCTCGCCGTCGTCCGGCTCGATCCAGACAGCCGGCTTGCCGCGGTCCGTCAGCCGGTAGAACTGGCGGACCGCGAGCCTGACGTAGAGCGACGGCGTGGCCTGGCGACCGTGCGCCCGAAGGCCCTGTACGGCTCGGACTACCTCAGCGTCAAGCCCGACTCCGCAGTTGAAGGTGAAATACCGGCCGTCGGCGTTGCCGACGCCGATCGTCCGTTCCCGCGACTCGGCGATCGCCTGAAGGATCTGGCCAGTCGCGTCCACCGGGTCGCGCGGCAAGCCGAGCGCGCCGGTGAACACGTTGCCGCTGCCGCCGGGCAAGGCGGCCAGTGCGGGGAGTCCGGCGGCGGGCGCGACCGGTTCTGGCCCAGGTGCGTCCGGCCTGGCCGGACCGAGTAGTCCGTTCACCACCTCGTTGACCGTGCCGTCACCACCGAGGGTGAGCACGAGGCCGAATCCCTCGCTTCTGGCACTCGCTGCCAATGTCGTGGCGTGGCCCCGGTAGCGTGTCTGTACGACTTCTAGCTTGACAGCGGACGCTAGGGCCGACGCGATAACATCCCGGCGCAGCCGGGTCGTGGAGGTAGCACGTGGGTTCACGATCAAAAGCGCGCGCACGCGCACAGGCTAGCGTCACGGGGGGTTTGGGGGGGTCGTCCCCCCCGGCCAGTTCGTCCCCCCCGGCCAGCGCCGGGCGTCCGCCCACAATCGCGGCGGCGGTCGCGGTGGTCACCGTGCAAGCCCTCGGCGTCCTGCTCGCGGCCGTGCTCGCCGGGATCGCCACGATCGAAGGCAAGTCGTACCAGAACGCGAGCGGGATCGCGATCACGGCGATCGGCGTCGGCGCCGCGATCGGTCTCGGCTACGTGGCGTTCGGGCTGGCCAAGACCAGGCGGTGGAGCCGCACGCCGGCCCTGCTGACCCAGCTTTTCACCGGGATCATCGGCATCTACCTGGTGCAAGGTCAGCGGTATGACTGGGGCGTGCCCGCCCTGGTGCTTTGCCGTGGCCGGATTTGTATTGCTGCTGGTGCCGCCGAGCATCAGGGCGCTAACCGATCAGTCCTCCCCGGTCAGCCCTTCACGAAGCTGAGCCAGCGTCCGCGCCAGCAGCCTGGACACATGCATCTGCGAGATCCCAAGCTCAGTCGCGATCTGCGACTGTGTCATATTGCCGAAAAATCGCAGCAGCAGGATCTTCTTCTCCCGAGGCGGGAGCCGTTCGAGCAGCGGCTTGAGCGACTCGCGGTACTCGACGCCTTCGAGCGCCTCGTCGACCATGCCGAGCGACTCAGCGACCGCTGGCGCGTCCTCGTCGCCTGAGTCCGGTGCGTCCAGCGAAACCGTCGAGTAGGCGTTGGCCGACTCCAGGCCTTCGAGCACGTCCTCCTCGCTCATCGACAGGTGCGCGGCGAGTTCGGCGACCGTGGGTGCCCGGCCGAGCCGCTGCGCGAGATCTCCGATGGCCTTGGTGAGCGCGAGCTTCAGCTCCTGCAGCCGGCGCGGCACCCTGACCGCCCAGCCCTTGTCCCGAAAATGCCGCTTGATCTCGCCCACGATCGTCGGCGTGGCGTAGGTGGAGAACTCCACGCCGCGGCTGAGATCGAACCTGTCGATGGACTTGATCAGGCCGATCGTCGCCACCTGAGTCAGGTCGTCGAGCCACTCACCTCGGTTGCGGAACCTCCTGGCCAGGTACTCGACCAGCGGCAGGTGCAGCTCGACCAGCTCGCCCCGGATCCGCAGCCGCTCCGGATCGCCGTCGGGCAGCTCACAGAGCCGTACAAACAGCTCCCTGGCGTGCCCGCGGTCCCTGACCGCGTGCTGGATCCTGATCGCGCCAGAAAGCTGCTCGGTGGAGTCGTCCTCATCGATCTCCTGCTCGATCAACCCGGCGACGGTCAGAACCTCGTCGGCGTCGCTGACTGCCTGTCCCCCGGCAGGCGCAGCCGTCATCGTCTCGAACTCTTCGGTCAATGCGACCTCAACTTCCCCCGTCATACCGACCTCGATGAATCACGACTCTTTCGCAGCACGATCGTCAGTACGTCGCCAGGTCCTACCTGAGCATCGACGCTACCTGCCAGCGCTGAGAGCACCGTCCAGGCGAACGTGTCGCCCGCTGGAACCCGGGGCGCGAGGCAGCGCACCGAAACTGACACCGTCATCTCGTCCTGGCGAGCGAGAAGACGCATTCGAGATTGCTGCCCGGAATCGCCTGGCTGAGCACCATCGCGCAGGCTTCATCGACCGCGATCCGCATGTCTTCGATCTCATCAAGGGTGAAGTCAAGCCGCGCCGCCAGACCCGCGGTCGCGGTCCTGAGCACCGACAAATAGGCGCCGTCGGCGGGCATCCGCACCGTCACCTGGTCCCGAGCCGCAGCAGTCGCTTGGTCGCGCAAGGCGGCCTGGCCGCTTTGCGGCTTATCAAGCTGATCAGCCTGAGAGAGATGATCAGCGTGATCAGTGGCAATAATGTGGCTCTGTCCCATCTGGCTTATGTTACTTCTTTCGGTTATCGGTGAAGTAGTACCTTTATCGGTCATGCCTGCCCCTCCAACAACGCCGAATACGTGATCTGGCTACTGCAGGAGCCAACGTCTCCCCTGCAACCTATCGGAATCTCTGAGCAGCTCAGCGAGAGGGATACCCTGCGTAACCAATAGTTGACTTACTGCTCATGATAGGGATTGTGCTGGCAGGGGAAAAGCTAGCAGGGGGATCTTCATGAACACCGATTCTGGGCCGGGCACGATCATTGTCGGCGTCGACGGGTCAGGTCATTCCGGCCGGGCGCTGGCATGGGCCGTGGGCGAGGCGAGGCTGCGCGACCATGCGCTCAAGGTAATCTACGCGTTCCCGGCGATGCTCTCGCTGGTCGGGTCGACCGCGCATGAGTACTACCCGCAGGTTGAGAGGGAAGCCGAGCAGGCACTAGATCGCTCGCTGGCGGAAATGCCGGACAGTACCGGCGTGCACGTCGACCGTGCGCTGATAGCGGGCAGCCCGGCGAGTGTGCTTGTCGAGGCCAGCCGCGACGCCAGCATGCTGGTGGTCGGGTCGCGCGGTGTCGGCGGGTTCCTCGGCCTGCTGATGGGCTCGGTCTCGCTGCAATGCGTCCAGCACGCACACTGCCCCGTCGTCGTAGTCAGATCCACCACCCACGAGTGAGGCGTACGCCACTGCGGGCGGGCCCAAGTCGCTGCCTGAGCCCGCCCTACGCGGCCTGACCGGGCTCAGGTTAGCGGAGTAGCTAGCTCCACCGACGCCTCCGCCTCGACGGTCTCCACGGCCTCCTGCACCTTCCGGCGCGGCATCCCGCTCTGGACGGCCCAGTAGAAGATGGCCAGGCTGAAGACCGCGATGAGGCCCAGGTCCCACCACTGGCCGATGTTCAGCGTGGGATTGAGCGTCAGCCCGAACACCTTCGTGACGCTGCTGGTGTACTGGCCTTGCCAGGAGATGATGCCTAGGCCAGCCAGCCAGGGAACGATCCAGTAGGCGGATCGCCACTCGATGGCGGTCCGGCGATGCGCCGGGACCGACGCCTGGTAGATGCCGAAGATCAAGAATCCGACGACGATAAAGACGTAGAGCCAGAAGACGTTGCTCCAGCCGGCGAAGTACACGATGCAGTTGGCGAAGATGAACGCCAGCGGGCAGAGCACGCCCGCGGCCGGCAGCCGGTAGGCCCTCGGCCGATCGGGATCCTTGATCCGCAGTCCGGCGAGCGACAGCGGTGCCATCGCGTACATCAGCACGGTCGCCGACGTCACCAGCGCGACCAGGCCAGCCCAGCTTGGGAACGGCAGGAAGGTCAGCATGCCGATCACGAACGAGATGATGATCGACACCAGCGGCACGCCGCGGGCGCTGACCATGCTGATGATCTTCGGGAAGTAGCCGTTTCGGCCGAGCCCGTAGGAGAGCCGTGACGACGTGCCGATGTAGATCAAGCCGGTTCCGGCGGGCGAGACCACCGAGTCGATGATCAGCAGGGTGGACAGCCAGCCGAGGCCGGCCTTGGTCGCGAGTGTGGCGTACGGGCCGTAGGCTCCGACGCCCTTGATCGGGTCGGCCCAGCCGTGCGCGAGGTTGGCCGGGTTGAGCGATCCGACAAAGGCCACTTCGAGCAGCAGGTAGATGGCCGTGCCGATGAGCATCGAGCCGATCACCGCCCGCGGGATGTTCCGTTGCGGGTTCTCCGCTTCGCCGCCGACCTGGATGGCCTGTTCGAAGCCCTCGAGCGCGAACACGATCCCGAGCGGCAGTGCGGAGAAGATCCCGTGGAAGCCATAAGGGACAAACCCGCCGCCGGCGGTGAAGTTGCTCGTGTGGAAGACCGTGAACAGCAGCGCGAAGATTGTGATGGTCGGAATCGCGATCTTCCAGTAGGTGGCGATCGAGTTGCTCTCGGCTAGCCAGCGCACGCCGAGGATGTTGATGATCGCGAAAACCAGCATGAATCCGGCGCCAATGCCGATGCCCTTGCTGTCCAGGGTGCCGTTGGCATTGATCAAGTCGAGACTCGGATACTTGGAGTTGAGGTAGCCAAGAGTGGCTTCCACCTCGATCGGCGCGATCGTCACGGCCTGGATCCAGGCCATCCAGCCGCCGGTGAATCCGCCAAGCGCCCCGAAGATCATGTAAGGAAACCTGGCGGTGCCACCGGACACCGGATAGGTGGACCCGAGTTCGGCGTGGACGAGCGCTAGGAGCGCGAGAACCAGCCCGCCCAGAACCCATGAGACAAGCGACGCCGCGCCCGCGACCTTGGCGGCTGTCAATGCCCCGAGCAGCCAGCCCGATCCGATGATCGAGCCAAGCGAGATCATCGTGAGCCCGCGAAGCCCGATCGCCCTGCGTAGATGGTGTTCGGTTCCTGATGGCGTGGTGCCAGGAAGAGATGTGGCCATTACTACCCCCCGAGTAGTGACCTAGCGCCCAGCCAGTTAAGTCCCCGTCTGGCCGACCGCTAGCCTGACCGGTGCGGACCGGTCAGGTCCGCACCGGAGCACGGCGTTAACTTTGCTTGGTCTCGGCGAAGATCGCGGCGATCTCGTCGATCTTGGCGAGCAGGGCGTCGGCGGTAGCCGGGTCGGCGCTGCCCTTGGTGCCGCCGGCACCGGCCAGTTTGGTGGCTTGGTTGAAAAGCTGGTGCAGTTGCGGGTACTTCTCGAAGTGCGGTGGCTTGAAGTAGTCGGTCCACAGCACCCAGAGGTGGTGCTTGACCAGTTCGGACCGCTCCTCTTTGATCTGCAGTGCCCTGGCTCGAAATTCCGGGTCCGAGTTCGCCTGGTATTTCTCGCAGATAGCCTTGACCGACTCGGCCTCTATCCTGGCTTGGGCCGGGTTGTAGACACCGCACGGAAGGTCACAGTGCGCGAACGCGGTGGCCTTCGGCGCGAAAGCACGTGCGAGCAAACTCATGATGTCCTTCTCTCGTGTCGGATCATTGGATCACGGAATCAGACAGTACAGCTTGAGGTCTAAGGCGGTGCCGGAGGGGAGCATGCACTGGCCACTATGGCGAGTCGCGGTCGCTGAGCGGTCAATGGAGCCCACGCTCCGACCCGGTGACTGGCTGCTCGTTTGGCGCGGCGCGCGTGCTGGTCGGCCGGTGCGGATCAAGCCCGGCCATCTCGTCGTGGCCAGGAATCCTGAGCAAACGCAGATGCTGCTGGTCAAGCGGGCCGTCTGGCGTGAGCCGGGTGGCTGGTGGCTGAACTCCGACAACCCACGTGCCGGTGCCGTCGACAGCGCGCGCTTCGGCCTTGTCCCTCCGGAACTGATCGAGGGACGAGTACTGGGCCGGTACCGGGCGAGTAGGTAAATGCGAGCGCGGGCCGGTTCGCTCTCGCGAACCGGCCCGCGTCTGCGCCCCGCGGGCTAGCGGGCTATGTGGCCAGAGTGATGTCGAGCTCCCAACCCGCCTCGGCCTCGACCTCGGTCAAGGCCTCTTGCACCTTGGCCGAAGACATGGTGCTGAACGTGGCCGCGTAGTAGATGATCAGGCTCATCGCCGCGACGACGAGCAGGTCATACCAGTTGCCCAGGCGATGCGTCGACAGCAGGGTGAGGCCGAACACCTTGGGCGGCGAGCCGTCGTAGCGGCCGAGCCACGAGATGAGCAGCAGCGCGCCGAGCCACGGCGGGAGCCACCACGCTGAGCGCAGGTTGAGGATCGCCCGCTTCTCGGCCGGCTGGGTGAGCTGGTAGATGCCGAAGAGCACGAACCCGACCGCGATGAATACGTCCAGCCAGAACAGCGTGCTGTATCCGGAGACGTACACGATGATGTTGGCCAGCACGAACGCGAGCGGGCACAAGATCGGCGCGGCAGGCAGTTTGTACTTGCGCTCCCGCTCGGGATCGTTCTTCCGAAGCCCGGTCAGCGCCAGCGGCGCCATCGCGTACATGATGACGGTCGCCGACGTGATCAGGCCGACCAAGCCGTACCAGTCGGGGAACGGCAGGAAGGTCAGCATGCCGATAACGAAGCAGACCACGATCGACACGATCGGAACGCCGCGGCGGTTGATGTAGCTGATGATCTTCGGGAAGTAGCCGTTGCGGCCGAGGCCGTAGGAAAGCCTCGTCGAGGTACCGAGGTAGACCAGGCCGGTGCCGCCAGGAGATACGACCGAGTCGATGACCAGCAGCGTGGCCAGCCAGCCGAGACCCGCCTGGGTAGTGAGCGTGATGTACGGGCCAAGCGCGGACGCGCCGGGGAGCGGGTTCAGCCAGTTGTGCAGGATGTTGTGCGGGTTCACCGCTCCTACGAAAGCGACCGCGAGCAGCAGGTAGAACGCCGTCCCGATGATGAAGGCGAAGAGCACCGCGCGCGGAATGTTGCGCTGCGGGTTGGTGGACTCCCCGCCGATCTGAATCGCCTGTTCGAAGCCTTCCAAGGCGAAGATGACCCCCGCCGATAGCGCGGCCAGGATGCCGTGGGCACCGGTGGGCGCGAACCCGCCACCTGCGGTGAAGTTGTGGCTGTGGAAGCTAGTGAACAGCAGCGCGAAGATCGTGATAGTGGGGATCAGGAGCTTCCAGATCATCGTGATGCTGTTGGTCTCCGCCAGCCACTTCACGCCCAGGACGTTGACGACGGTGAAGAACGCCATGAACAGCAAGCCCCACAGGATGCCCGCTTGGCTGAGCGTCCCGTTGGCGTGGTACACGGTGAAGTTGGGTCCGAACTTGCCCTGCAGGTGGCTTAGGGACGCCTCGACCTCGATCGGTGCGATCGTTACGGCCTGGATGAAAGCCATCCAGCCGCCTGCGAAGCCGCCAAGCCCGCCGAACACCACGTAAGGGAAGCGCGCTGTCCCGCCGGAAACCGGGTAGGACGAGCCGAGCTCGGCATGTACGAGCGCGAGTAGCAGAAGTACAAGCGCTCCGAATATCCAGGTCAACAGGGAGCCGCCGCCGCCGGCTAGCTTCGCGGCGCCAAGCGCTCCGAACAGCCAGCCAGAGCCGATGATGGAACCGAGCGACACCAAAGTCATGCCGCGCAGTCCTACCTTCCTATGAAGGTGGTGCTCCTCCTGCTGGCCTACCGATGTAGAAGTGGCCATGCTTCCTCCGAAGTTGCCATGTGTGAACCGTGTCTCAGATTCACTAACAAGTACCTAACGCCCGCGAGTAGGCCTCATGGTAATGATCATTGGCGTAAGTGAGAAGAAGCCTCAAGGTGTCGGTTCGGTAACGCAAGTGACATCTCGCGAGCTAAGGGGCGTAGATAGGGCTAGCTGGCGGCTGAGGCAACCGCTTCGTCAGGGTCATCGCGGTCAGTGTCGCCGTGGCCATCCCTCGGCTGTGCGCGCAACGAGGTGACATTGCCGCGGGCGGGTGAATGCTCCGCGCAGTAGCGACGCGACTTGTTGCTGCTGCCGTCAATGAACACCCGGTCACAGGACGCGATCGCGCAGATACCGAGACGCTCGATGCCAAGCTGGCTGACCAGCAACGCGAGGCTGATAACCGCCGCCCCGGCGTACCGATCGGTCACCGACCCCGACTCATGCAGGTGCACGTGCCAAGGTTCGCTGTCGTGCGCGACGAGCACCGGATGGACCGGATGGACCGTCATCAGCGCGTTGAGCCGGTCGACGGCCTTCTGCTCGGCGCCTTCAACGGCGCAGCTAAAGACCGTCGCGAGGTCGGCGCGCAGCAGCTTGCACCGGTCAAGGTCATGCTGGCTGATTTGCACAGCCAAGAACGGGCGATCCGCGACGAATTCGCGAAACGCCGCAGGCGAGCGCAACGGGTCAGCTTCGACGTCGCAAACGGCGGAGTTGACCAACCGCACCGCGAGTTCGGCAAACGAAGCCAGATTCACGCCGGTCCTAACATGGCTTTGGGTATAGGGAACCAGCCTTTGCGGAGTATGCCACAGCCTGGACCCGCGCCGATGTGCCTTCGGCGGAACCTTGACAAAGTCAAACGATTGCCGTTGGGATTTCTACCGCCCGGCTGCCAGCGTGGGCCCGGAGTCGGGGCGCTATCGTCAGCCCATGTTCGCAGTCACCGCAGCCAGGTTCAGCCCAGACGACCCGATCTCCGCGCTCGAGCTTGGCGAGCACGCGGACCCGACTCCGCCCGATGGCTGGACCACAGTCACGGTCAAGGCAGCCTCGCTCAACCACCACGACGTCTGGACACTCCGCGGTGTTGGCATCTCGGCCGACCGGCTGCCCATGGTCCTCGGCTGCGACGCGGCTGGACTAGATGAGGAAGGCAATGAGGTCGTCGTGCACGGGGTGGTGAGCGACCCAGGGTCGGGCGTGACCGACGAGACGCTCGACCCAGCCAGGTCGCTGCTGTCCGAGCGGTACGACGGCACGTTCGCCGAGCGCGTCGCCGTACCTCGGCGCAACCTCATACCCAAGCCGGCCAGTGTTTCCTTCGAGGCGGCCGCCTGCCTGCCCACCGCCTACCTGACCGCCTATCGCATGCTGTTCGACAAGTCCGGGCTCGAACCCGGTGCTACGGTGCTGGTCCAGGGAGCGGGCGGCGGCGTGGCAACCGCGCTGATCTTGCTCGGCCGGTCGGCGGGCTACCGCGTCTGGGCGACGAGCAGGAGCGAGGAAAAGCGAGCGCGCGCGGTGGAACTCGGCGCCGATCAGGCGTTTCCCGTTGGCGCCAGGCTGCCTGAGCGGGTCGACGCGGTCATGGAGACCGTCGGCGAAGCCACCTGGTCGCACTCGGTTAAGGCGCTGCGACCGGGCGGCCGGATCGTGATCTCGGGCGCGACCAGCGGGCCGATGCCGCCAGCCGAGCTAACCAGGATCTTCTTCCTCCAGCTATCCGTCGTCGGCTCGACGATGGGAACCCGGGACCAGCTTGCCCGGCTGATCAGGTTCTGCGACCAGACCGGCCTGCGCCCGCTGATCGACCGAACGCTCCCGATGAGCCAAGCCGCCGAAGGCTTCGCCGCGATGATCAACGGCGATCTGTTCGGAAAGATCGTTTTCGCCCTGTAGCCCGGCGACCCCCTTCGGACAGCGCGAAAGCCGCGAGTGCGGCTCAGCCGTCCAGCCCCACTTAAATTCCCGGCAATGAGTTGGGACTGCAGCGTCCGGCCGCCCGCAACCCGGAATATCCTATCTGGGATGGTTTTACCGCCCGGTCCGACACAGCGGCGACTGCCCGGACGGCACCAGCCCTGCGGCGGGGCGACGGCGAGTTTCCACGATCATGGAACGGCGATTACCACGGAGTCTCAGCCGCGATATTTGACAGCCAGACTCCGCGATCATGACCGGAACCTTGATCACGGAACCAAAACCGCGTTTGCCGCCCGGGGTTCAGCGCGCTTGCCAGCCGGCGTCCAGCGCCTTTGCCACCCGGATCCAGCCAACCACGATGTCAGCGGAGACCCTGCGGCGCCAGCCCACCCCTGCCACCTCGAACCACCCAGCCCAAACGTCGGGAAGCCCCGCGCCATTGACACCACCGAACCAGCGTCGGCCCCGCCGACACCAATGGTTGCTGTAGTTGCCCTAGGCCGTCCTGGGGACAGCGTTGGAGCAACCAAGCCATCGGCGGATCAGCGATCTGGCGGGGACTCTGGCGTTGGCGGGGAATCAGCGACCGGAGGGCCGTCAAGGGCCGGTCCGGCGTCAGGCTTGGGTCCGGCGTCAGGCTTGGGGCCGGCGTCTAGGCTTGGGGCCGGCGTCAGATGGGGGCGGCGTCCGCTCGGCCGGCTCTGGCGCGAGGAACACTTCTGTCCGGATCCTGTTCAGCGCGTCGAAGAGGATCTTGCCCAGGTTACCGACCGCTTCGTCGCCCATATTCTCGGCGTGCCTGGCGAATCCGCGTATCTCCCTGGCGAACGTCGCGGCGAGCCGTTCGAGGTCGGAGATCAAGTCTGCCTTCGGCTCCTGGCGATCACGGAACCCACCGCCCCGCAGCCAGTCGGGTCGGCTCCCCTGAGTCCACTGGGCCCAATCGGCTCTGCTGGCGGCCTTGGCCCGGTCTTTCCATTCCTGCTTGCCGGCCCAGTCGCCCCAGCCTTTGGCCCAGCCGGCCCATTCGCTCCAGTCGCTCCAGTCGTGCCGCTCGGCCCACTCGGCCCACTCTCGCCAGTCGGCCCGACCGCGCCGGCATTCGCCCGTGCCCGGACCTTCCTCGCCCGTGCCCGGACCATCCTCGCCCGTGCCCGGACCAGCCTCGCCCGTGCCCGGACCAGCCTCGCCCGTGCCCGGACCAGCCTCACCCGCATTGGCCGTCGGCATCTGCTCGGCCTGACCGGAGCCGGCGGCCTCGTCCGCTTCGGCGGTAGCGTCACGCCACGCGCCTTGGTCCTTGCCCGTCCCGGCGTCCTTGCCCGTCCCGGCGTCCTTGCCCGTCCCGGCGTCCTTGCCGGTCCCGGCGTCGTTGCCGGTCCCGGCGTCCGCGCCGTTCGCCCCGTTGGCTCGCTCGGCGCCCGGGGTCTGATCGGCCGAGGAAGGCTGGCCGCCCGCGGCCCTGGCGGTTCCTTCGCCGCCCGGCCCGGCCCCCGCGGCCCCTGCCCCTCGGCCACTTCGCCCAGCCTCGCGAACCGCCCAGGTCAGTTCGTCACGCAGGTTCCTGACCGTCTCCCGGACGTCTCTGGTGATCTCCGTCGCGATGTCGCGTACGGAGGCGGCTAGTTCGTCTTCGAGGTCAGCGAGATCATCGAGCCTGCGATTCAGCTCGGCCCGTCCGGCATCGGTGATCCGGTACACCTTCTTGCCGTCGATCGTCTCGTGGGTGACCAGGCCTTCTTCTTCGAGCCTGGCCAGCCGCGGATAAATCGTCCCGGGCGAAGGAGAGTAGACGCCGAGGAACTTGTCCTGCAGCAACCTGATCACGTCGTAGCCATGCCTAGGTGCTTCGTCGAGCAGCTTCAGCAGATACAGCCGCAACCCTCCATGCCTGAACACCGGGCTCATCGTCAGCCCCCTCTCCGCTAGGCTCATGCTACATGAGATATATCTCGTTTACCAGTAAGCCCGGATCGGGCCGATGACCGTGCTTACGGAGGCGTTAGTCGTCGTCCTCGTCGTCGCGCGCCAGCCAGACCGCTAGCCGGTCGACGGCTGACTCGTGCTCGGGGTACTGATCGACGAACTCGGTCAGCTTCTCGGCCAGCCACGAGAACGTTACGGTCTCCTCACCGCGCCGCTCGGCCAGTTCCTCGATCCCGCGATCGGTGAAATACACCGGTACCGCCGGGTTAGCTGAACGCGGCGGCGACCAACCCGGCGTGGTCGCGCGCGTGCGCTTTCGCCGAGCCAGAAGCCGGGGCCGAACTCTCCGGCAGCGCCACTACGCTGAGCCCGCGCCCAAGCGCCTGCTGCAGGTGTGTCGCGAAGTATGGCCAGGCACCCATGTTGACCGGTTCTTCCTGCACCCAGACCAGCTCTCCGGCGTTCGGGTAGCTGGCCAGCTGGGCGGCGATCTCCGCGGCAGGCAACGGGTAGAGCCGCTCGACAACCGCGATCGCGACGTCGTCGCGCTGCTGCGCCTGCCGCTGCTCAACCAGGTCGTAGTAGATCTTGCCGGTGCACAGCAGCACCCGCCGCACCCGCGCTGGGTCGGCGACGAGATGATCACCGAGCACGGGCAGGAACGACCCGCTCGTGAAGTCGGCTACCGCCGAGACTGCCGCCTTGAGCCTGAGCATTGATTTGGGGGTGAAAATTATTAGCGGCTTGATCCGGTTGGACAGCACATGCCAGCGCAGCAAGTGGAAATAGCTCGCCGGGGTGCTTGGCATTGCCACGGTCATGTTGTCCTGCGCGCACAGCGACATGAACCGCTCGACCCGGGCTGATGAGTGGTCGGGTCCCTGGCCCTCGTACCCGTGTGGCAGCAGCAACACGACGCTCGATCGCTGTCCCCACTTCTGCTCGCCCGACGAGACGAACTCGTCCATAACCGTCTGTGCGCCGTTCACGAAATCGCCGAACTGCGCTTCCCAGCACACCAGCGAGTCTGGCCGGGCGACCGAATAGCCGTACTCAAAGGCAACGGCGGCGAACTCGGAAAGCAACGAGTCATAGGCGTGGAACTTCGCCGCGGCGTTGTTGAGCTGTCGCAGCGGCGTGTACTCCTCGCCGGTGTGCCTGTCGACAAGGCCGGCGTGCCGCTGGCCGAACGTGCCGCGGCGGGTGTCCTGGCCGACCAGCCGAACTCCGTGGCCGTCGATCAGCATCGCCCCGAAGGCCAGCAGCTCGGCGGTCGCCCAGTCGATCTCGTCCCGCTCGACCATGACCGCCCGGCGGGCAAGCTGCGGAGCCAGCCTCGGATGCGGAGTGAAGCCTTCGGGCAGGTTGAGCTGCGTGTCGATGATCCGCTTGATCGTCTCGGGCGTGATCGCGGTCTCGGTGCCCGCGTGATCGATCGGCCGGGGCGAGGCCGGCGGCCTGGCCAAGACGGCACCCGCCTCCGGCGGCCTGCTGGCCGCCTCGCGGGTTTCGGTGAAGGCTCGCTCGAGTTCAGCCTGATAGTCACGCAAGATCTGCTCGGCCTCGTCGAGCGTGATGTCGCCACGCCCGATCAGCGACTCGGTGTAGAGCTTGCGCGTAGACCGCTTAGCGTCGATCAGGTCGTACATCACCGGCTGGGTGAACGACGGGTTATCCGCCTCGTTATGGCCGCGGCGACGGTAGCAGACCATGTCGATCACGACGTCCTTGGCGAACGCCTCGCGGTACGCGAGCGCCAGCCTGCCCACGCGGACGACCGCCTCGGGGTCGTCGCCGTTCACGTGGAAGATCGGTGCCTGGATCGTGCGGGCCACGTCGGTGCTGTACACGCTGGACCGTGAGGACCGCGGATCGGTGGTGAACCCGACCTGGTTGTTCACCACGATGTGCACGGTGCCGCCAGTGCGGTAGCCGCGAAGCTGCGACAGCTCAAGCGTCTCGGCGACCACGCCCTGGCCTGCGAACGCTGCGTCCCCGTGAATGAGGATCGGCAGCACCGCGTAGGCGGTGCCCATGTCGAGCAGGTCCTGCTTGGCCCTGACCACGCCTTCGAGCACCGGGTCAACCGCCTCGAGGTGGCTGGGGTTGGCGACCAGGCTGACCGGGATCGTAGTGCCGTCGGCGGCCTTGTACTTGCCTTCGGCGCCGAGGTGATACTTCACGTCGCCGGAGCCGTGCGTGCTGCTCGGGTCGACGTAGCCTTCGAATTCGTTGAATATCTGGCCGTAGGACTTGCCGACGATGTTGGCGAGCACGTTCAGCCGGCCCCTATGCGCCATCCCGACGACGGCCTCGTGCAGGCCGCCGATAGCGGCCTCGCCGAGCACCGCGTCAAGCAGCGGGATAAGCGATTCGGCGCCCTCCAGCGAGAACCGGCGCTGGCCGACGAACTTGGTCTGCAGGAACATCTCGAACGCCTCGGCGACGTTCAGCCTGGACAAGATCCGCATCTGCTCGTCGTGGTCAGGGGCTAGGTGCGGCCGCTCGACCCGTTCTTGCAGCCAGGCGCGTTCGGCCGGCTTCTGGATGTGCATGTACTCAAGGCCGGTGGTGCGGCAGTAGGCGTCGCGGAGCACGCCGAGTATCTCGCGCAGCAGCATGCGCGGCTTGCCGCCGAACCCCCCGGTCGCGAACTCGCGCTCAAGATCCCACAACGTCAGCCCGTGCTGGTTGATGTCCAGGTCCGGGTGCTTGCGCTGCTTGTACTGCAGCGGGTCGGTGTCGGCCAGCAGGTGGCCGCGCACCCGGTAGGCGTGGATCAATTCGTGGACGCGTGCCGCTTTGCTGATGTCGTTCTCATGGCCGGCCGGGATGTCGTGTACCCAGCGGACCGGCTCGTACGGGATCCGCAACGCGGTGAATACGTCGTCGTAGAATCCCGACTCGCCGAGGAGCAGCCCGCTGATAGCTTTCAGCAACTCACCCGACTGCGCGCCCTGGATGATCCGGTGGTCGTAGGTCGAGGTCAGCGTGACGGTCTGGCTGATGGCGTCCCTGGCCAGGGTCTCTGGTGCGGCACCGGCGTAGGCGGCGGGGTATTCCATCGCGCCGACGCCGATGATGCAGCCCTGGCCGGGCATCAGCCTGGGCACGGAGTGCACGGTGCCGATCGTGCCCGGGTTGGTCAGGCTGATCGTGGTGCCGGCGAAGTCCTCGACGGTGAGCTTGCCGCTCCGCGCCTTACGCACGACCTCTTCGTAGGCCAGCCAGAATTGGCGGAAGTCCATCTGCTCAGCGGCCTTGATGTTCGGCACGAGCAACTGGCGGCTGCCGTCGCTCTTGCGCACATCGATCGCCAGGCCCAGGTTCACGTGCTCGGGCGCGACAAGCACCGGCTTGCCGTCGACCTGGGTGTAGGAGTCGTTGAGTTCCGGCACCGTCGCGAGCGCCCGGACGATCGCGAAGCCGATCAGATGGGTGAACGAGATCTTGCCGCCGCGGCCGCGCGCCAGGTGGTTGTTGATCACGATCCGGTTGTCGATAAGCAGCTTGGCAGGCACAGCGCGGACCGACGTGGCGGTCGGCATTGCCAGGCTGGCCTCCATGTTGGCCGCTGTCCGGGCGGCGGCGCCGCGCAACCTGGTCTGCGCCCCGTCTGCCTCGACGGCGGGCGGAGCGACCGGGCCCGGTGTCGCGGGCTGGGTCGCTAGCGGCGCGGCCTCGTTGGGCGGTGCGGCGGTGCCGGGTGGAGTAGCTGGCGGGTGCGCCGAGTCGGGCCGAGTCGGCGGCGGCGGAGCAACGGCCGTGCTGGCCGCGCCGTCAGTCGCCTTCTGGCTGGCCTGCTCGCCCGACGTCGGCCGGTAATCGGCGAAGAAGTTCCACCATGCGCGGTCGACCGAGCCAGGGTCGTTCTGATAGCGCTGATAAAGCTCGTCAACGAGCCACTCGTTCGGCCCAAAGTCCGTGCTGCGGGCAGTTGAGCGCGACCGGTGCGGACCCTCCAGGTCATCGCCAGCTTGATCATCTGGCAGCCGACCCGATGGTGCGGACGCATGCGAGAATTCGGCAGACACGGCCGACATCGCCTCTTCCAGAGCTTGATTTGCCTGAACTACCCCTGTTCCTAAGGCTACCCGTCCCGCTGTGGCGCGCGGAGCGGGAGCGCGACTGTCGGGGAGATCGCGACGCCCCCGCCGATCCCAGCCGCCACTAACCCGCCCGTGGCGCCGGTTGCCGCCGCCGCTGGCGACAGCAACCGTCCCACGCTGCTGGTGCCGGGGCGCGGCCAACGACTGCTAGGGGCCCACGACGCTGCCATAGCGACAGCAACGGGCCCACGCTGCTGGCGCGGAGGGCAAGCAGCAGCAGCAACGGGCCCACGCTGCGTGCCGGGGCGCGGCGCAACGCAGCAGCTAGGGGCCCACGACTGCTGCCATAGCGACAGCAACGGGCCCACGCTGCTGGCGCGGAGGGCAAGCAGCAGCAGCAACGGGCCCACGCTGCTGTTAGGACCCCCCGGTTAGCCGGACATCCGGCCCCGGCCGTGCGGCTCAGCCCAGTTGAGCTGCGGACCTATGGGTATTATTCCGTATTTATTATGGTCGGCGCTTCCGCCCCATTCGGTGGACTGATAGTAATGGCGCTTGATCTGGCCGATGTCGGTCGTCTCGCCGAAGCCGGGGTGGGTGTACAGGTCACGTGTGTACGCCCACAGGTGCGGATAGTCCGTCAGCCGCCGCAGGTTGCAGTTGAACATCTGGTAATACACGGCGTCGAATCTTGCCAGCGTCGGATACAGCCTGACGTCGGCCTCGGTGATCAGGTCGCCGAGCAGGAACCGCCGCCTGGCCAGTCGCTCGTCGAGTGCGTCCAGCGTGGTGAACAGCGCTTCGACGGCCTGCTCGTAGCTGGCCTGGGTGGTCGCCTGGCCAGCTTTGTAGGCGCCGGTGTTCACCGTGTGGAAGATCAGCGTCGCCAGCGACTCGATGTCGCGGCGGCGGGCGGCCGGGTAAAGGTCCGGCGCTCCTGGCTTGTGAAAGGGCCGGAACTCGGTTTCGAGCATGACCGTGATCTGGGCCACGTCGTTGCTGACGATCCGGCGGCCATGGATGTCCCAGATCAGCGGCACGGTGTACGGGCCCGGGTAGCCGGGGTCGGTCGCCCGGTAAAGATCGGAGAGCAACCGGGCGCCGGTCAGCGGATCGCCGGTCTGGTCGCTGAACCGCCAGCCGCGCTCGTCGGCGACCGGGTCGGTCAGCGTCAGGCCGATGACCCGGTCGAGGCCGAGCAGGCGGCAGGCGATCAGTGCCCGCTGCGACCAAGGGCAGGCCAGGGAGGCGTAGAGCTGGTATCTGGCTGGTTCGGCCGGGAACCCGCTTGAGCCGTCCCTGGTGATCCGTCCGGTAAATGACCCTTGACGGCGGATCAGGCCGCCAGTTATCGCTGGTAGGCTGCCGGTGCTTGGTGCGGAATCAGCAGGCGGGTAGTTGACGGTCGGCTGCCGGTGCACGATCGGCGGAGGGCTCGACGTCGGCGGAGGGCCGCCGGCCGCCGGTTCTGCTGGGGGCCAGGGCGGCTGACCTCCGCCCGGCTGAGGACCGGCGGGCGGCTGACTAGGCGGCCAGGGCGGACCTCCCGCGCCAGATGGGCCGCCGGTCTCCCACGGCGGCCTCGCCGCTGGGCTGGTCGCTAATCTCCCAGGGTGGTGCCCCTTTGCCAGATGCCTCGCTAGCCGCCCATGGCGGCACGCCGCCGACTGGCGCCCGACCAGACGATGGGGGCGGCTGTGAACTACCTGGCATCGGCGTCTCCTCCCGAAGCCGGGTGCCGACCACTAGGACGCATTATGGCCAACTAGATCACAGCAAGGGGCCGTATCGAGATTGCGGGGTGTTCCGGGTGTCGCCGCTCCGCCCGCGACACGCGGGGGGTTCCGGGGGGTGTCGCCCCGGGCTAGCACAGGAGGGACTGTGAGCAGTGTGACCTCCGCGCTCAGCCATATGAATGGCTGGGTGGCCCTCGGCTTGATCGCCGCGCTGGTGTTCGGCGAGACGGCGATCTTCCTCGGCTTCGTCCTGCCCGGTGAGGCCGCCGTGGTGCTTGGCGGCGTGCTGGCCAGCCGCGGCCACTTGTCGCTGCCGACGCTGATCGCGGTGGTGGTGGTCACGGCGGTTACCGGTCCGCTCGTCGGCTATGAGGTCGGCCGGCGGCTGGGGCGACAGGTTGTTCAGCGCCCGGCCGCTGGCCAGGATGCCTGGTGCGGTTGATCGCACCCGCACATATTTGCGCGATAAAGGAGGAGCGGCGGTGTTCGGCGGCCGGTTCGTCGCGATTCTGCGCGCGCTTATGCCGGCCGCCGCAGGCGCGGCCAGCGTGCGCTATCGGGTGTTCTTCCTCAACAACCTGGTCAGCGGCATCGTCTGGGGTGTCGGCTACAGCCTGCTGGGATACCTGGCGGGTTCGGCCTACGCCACCGTCGAACGAACCGTCGGAGTCGGGTTTGCGGTCGCGGCGGTCGTGGCGGTGCTCGCCTTGGTCGTGGCGTTCGCCTGGCGCCGGCACCGGGACCTGCTGCAGCGGGTGCCGGAACGCACGGATGAGAGCATCTAGTCGGCCGCTACGACGGCGCCATCAGCTCAACCTCGCTGAACAAGTCGGGACGCCGGTGCTGCAGGCAGGGCAAGACGCCGCGCACCTTGGCGGTCATGTCGGTGTCGACGAGTCCAGCGCTGACTCCTGCCGATGAGCCGAGGTCCAGCCGCGCGGTGCCCATCGGATCGACGAGCAGGCTGCGGCCGACGCCGGTCGGCGCCTTGGTCGGCTCCTCGCCCGGGTCGGGAACCTGCCCGGCGGCGGCTACCCAGATAGTGTTCTCGATCGCCCGCGCCCGTACCAGCGTGACCCAGTGCTCCTCCTTAAACAGGCCACCCGCCCAGGCGGAGGGGATCGCGATCAGGTCGGCGCCGCGCAGCGCGAGCGCCCGGGCAAGTTCGGGGAACCTGACGTCGTAACAGGTGAGGATGCCGACCTTGAGACCAGCGAGCTCAGCGATGACGATCTCGGACCCTGGCGCGACTGTCTCTGACTCGCGCTGGCCGAGCGCGTCGAACAAGTGGATCTTCCGGTACGCGGCTACTAGCTGGCCGGTGGCGTCGAACGCGACGGTGGTGTTGTACACGAGATTTCCGGGGCCGGCTCGAATACGCCGGCGATGAGGGCTACGCCGCTTTTCCGAGCCGCGCGTGACAGCCCGGTGCAGAACGGGCCATCGAGCGGCTCGGCGGCGGCGCTGAGATCGGCTGAGAAACGTACCTGACTGCCCTCTGGGAAGACGGCTAGGTCAGACGCCTGCTCGTTCGCGCTGGTCAACGCTGACTCGATACGGCTGAGATTCACGGAAGGCAGGGTTGCGACCGGGATCTGGCACAGGGCGACGCGCATGAACGAAGCGTACTTCGGTCTGGCCGCGTAAAGGAGATTTGGGCGTCTGGCGCGGTACCAGCGCTCCGGGGTGAGTGGTGTGGTATCCAAGCAGGCGGCGGGCGACTCGCTGGCCCGCGCCAGCAGCCTCGCCCGACAGGCTCCGGGCGGACTCTTCGCGCAAGCTGGCCATGCTGACCAGAATGATTGCCGCGAGCGGCAGGGCAACGACGACGACTGCGACGCTGACCGCTAGGACGATCCATATGTTTGGCACTGATGCTCCGTTTCCGATGTTCCTGCTCATCTAACTCATGCCAAACAGTTGGGTGTTTCAAACGATGTGTAAGGGTAGTATCTTCCTAACCAGTTGGTGAGAGTCGCGGCCAGTGAGGGAGGGGGCCGAGGTGGCCCAGGCTAAGTATCAGGAGATCGCCGACCGTCTCCGCGATCAGATCGATAGCGGAGAGCTGCAACCAGGCGATCGCCTTCCGAGTGAACCCGACCTGGTCAAGACGTTCGATGCGTCGAGAAACACCGTGCGGCTGGCGATCGCCTTGCTGACCAATCAAGGCCTGGTCGTGACCCGCCAGGGCCTGGGAACATTCGTCAACGAACCTGCCGTCCCGTTCACCGCGCTGTTGTCCAGGGTGCACGCCCAGCCGGCCGGGCAGAGCCCGTCGACGGTGCTGCCCGAGGTAAGCAACGTCGACGCGGAGGCGCTGACGACCCGGCAAGTCGTCGAGAAGTCGCCGGCGTCGGCCAGCGTGGCGGAGAAGCTTGAGATCCGGACCGGTGACCTTATCGTGGTGCGGCGCCGGACCGGCAGTATCGGCGGGATCCCTTGGATGATGATGGCCTCCTACTTCCCGATGGACATCGCCGAGGGAACGCCGCTCGAGCAGGCAGGTGACATCGCCACCGGCAGCATCAAACTGCTTGCCGACCTCGGGTATCCCCAGCTTGGCTTCGTGGACGAGATCGGCGCGCGGATGCCGAACGCACGCGAGTTCGCGTTCTTTGGCCTGTCAACAGGCACGCCTGTGATCGTGGTTAACCGGACGGCCTACGCCAGAGACCGGCCGATCCGGATGACCAGGTATACCTACCGAGGCGACCGGGTCAGGCTGACCCACGAGGTGGGTGGCGTCCCGGCCCGGTAGCGCTGCGGCTCGGCCGACCGGTCGCCGTTGCTTTACTGGTGCGCCTTCTTGGCCATCGCGACGATTTCGGGGACGAAAAACTGCGCGTCGACGGTGCCGACACCAGAACTGAGGTCGTAGCCGTGGACGGCGTTGAAACCCCGCACGGTGTGTTCCTTGCCGCCTTGGTCGAAGGTGACGGTGTTGTTGCCGCGAGTGATGTCCACGATGCCACGGTCGTGCTTGGCCGCCATCGCGTACAGGAAGCTATTGATCGGCCCGATAGAACGACCGGCCTCCTGGTCAGCGAGCGCCACGATGCTGGCCAGCAACGGGGTCGCCTCGCTAGTCCCGCAGATCAGGTTCCAGCCTGATCCGTCGAAGCTCTCGTAGATGTCGACCGGGTGGGCGCAGGACGCGCTCAGCGACACGTCCGGCACTCCCCGGTGGTTGCTGACGATCTTCGCCTCTCCATTCTGGAAGGCGGGTCGGCTGAACACGATCGACAATCCTCCTCCGCCCGCGCTCGGCGGAGGGCTCGGGTCGTTCCACACCCGGTCGGGCAACGCCCTTTGACCCGATTGGTCCAAGTTGAGGTCGAGGCCGCCAACGCCGGTCACCAGCGGATCGCTGGCCGGCCACTCGGTCACCCGGCGGGTGTAGAGCAGCGACATGTCGGCCTGCAGGTCGGTCGCGCCGTCATCGCCCGACGCGGCCAGCACGGTCACGTTGTGCCTGGTGTCCGCCGCCTCGGCATAGGCGCCGCGCAGCGGCCGCAGCTTGCCCTTGGGAAACGTCTCCTCGGTCGCGCCGAAGCTCTGGCTGATCACCCCGCCCAGGTGATGGGCGAGCACGTATTTCTCAGCCTTGACGATCTGCGGGAAGCCGCTCGTCCCTTCGTTCTCCGACGTGGGCGTCTCGACTAGGACGATCCGCGCGGCCGGGGCCATCACGTGCGCCCACTCGACGTCCAGCGTCGTCTCGTCGGCCCAGCTCAGCATCGTCGGGTTTTGGTCGCTGAACTTCGGTATCGCCCCCGCCGGATGGATGATCATCAGCGTCGGGGCTCTTAGGTTGAACTCGCGGTCGAATACCGCCAGATCCTTCCTGATCGTCGGTGACCCGAAGCTGTCGACGATCACGATCGACGTGCCCTTGCCGTTGATGCCGCTGCGCAGCAGCGGATTGACCGAGTAGGCGGTCCTGATCTGGGCTGGCGTGTAACCGCCAAGCGGCTGGGCCGATGGGTGCATCCGGGGCACCCTGACCTGCGGGAAGATCGTGACGGCTGACCTGGCGTTGGCGGGTAGGGCGGCGGTCGGCTCGGCCGGCCGCGGCGCGTGCAACGAGGCGCTCGATGCCGCAGCGCCGCAGAGCAGGACGACGCCGGCAAGCTTGCACCCCGCCCGCCCGATCTGGTGCCTGCGCCGCATATCCAAGCCTCCCTGATCCGCTTGCTCGCCCGGTTCAACCGCCGCAACCATAGCGGCTGCCCAGCCTCGGCACGCCGATATCGCCGATGCTCAATCGGGGCGGACCGGACAGCTAGGGATTTTGGCTAACGTTTAGGCATGCTCGCTTTGGCGCTGGTCGCGGTCTCCGTAGGATTCTCGAACCTAGCGGCCTCGATCGGGCTGGGCGTCGGTGGCGTCACCATGGCCACCAGGATCCGGGTGCTGCTTAGCTTCGGCCTGTTCGAAGCAGGGATGCCGATCGTTGGTCTGCTCATCGGCACCGACGTGGCCACGTCAATCGGCCGCGAGGCCAAGTGGATCGGCGCCGCTCTTCTGATCGGCGTGGGCTGCTACGGCATCTTGACCTTCGTCAGGAAGTTGCGCGCCCCGCCCGGCGAGGCGAAGCCCGCGTCCGGCGGGACTCGCCCGGACGGCCGGCGCCGCGAGTGGATCAAGGTAGCGCTCAGCGCTTTCGCGCTGAGCGTGGACAACCTCATCGTCGGCTTCGCGCTCGGCAGCTACCAGGTCAACCTAGTGACCGGCGCGCTGGTGTTCGGCTTCGTGAGCATTGCGATGTCGCTGGCCGGCCTGGAATTCGGTGCGCGACTTGGCGGCTGGTTCGGCGACAGCAGCGAGATGATCGGCGGCGTCGTCCTAGTCGGCGTAGGCCTAGCCATCGGCTTCGGCGTACTCGGCTAGCCCCGCTAGCCCTAGGCTGGCCCGGTAACCCGACCTCCGATAACCCGAGACGCGATAGCCCGAGACGCGATAGCCCGAGACGCGATAGCCCGAGACGCGATAGCCCGAGACGCGATAATCCGAGCTGCGATAATCCGAAACGCGATAATCCGAAACGCGATAATCCGAGATCGATATACCGAGGCGTCGTCGCGCGGGCTGGGTATCGACTCGAACACGATCTCGGGGCGAAAATTGCCCAAAAGGTCTAAATCATCGGCTTGTCGATCCGGGACCGGCGAGGTGGGTGCGCGGATTCACCCCGCCCAGCCGGCTAAGGCATCCACCTAGTGTTTGCTGGGTGTCGACGGGGTGGATTCCGCAATTCACCTGCGTTCGAGGGTGGTCCGCAGGCCCCGGCGGCGCCGGGCGCGGGCGCTGAGGCGGGAATTCTCCACGATAACTCGGACCCGCGCGATGGATTGCCGTATTCACACCTGTTTTCCCGGCTGGATGTGGCAATCCATCGCGGGTTGGCGTGCGCGTGCCGGGCTGGATGCGGCAATTCATCGCGCCCGGGTCATCAGTTGACGGGCAGCGGCTTTCCGCGATCATGCTGGGGCACGTGTTCGCGGAATCTTGACCGCGCCGGGTGACGGTGGTTCTCCCTGATCTTGGAGCGAACCATGATCGCGGAAATCTAGCTGCGCCCGTGACCGAGTTAACCCGAATTGCGATAATCCAAAATCGGAATATCGCGATTCGGATATTCCGGTCGTCGGGTCGGGTCGGGTCGGGTCGGGTCGGGTCGGGTGGGGTGGGGACGGGTGGGGACGGGACGGGGTAGGGGTTACTCCTCGATGGTTAGGGCTGCTTTGGGGCAGGATCTGACGGCGTGTCTTACCGAGTCGGCTAGGTTGGCCGGGATTACGTCGAGCTTGATGTGCAGCACGTCGTCGTCGTCCACCTCGAAGACTTCGGGGACGAGGCCGACACAGACAGCGTTGGCCTCACAGGCGTCGCGATCGACTACGACTCGCACGGGGCGCCTCCGTTCACCGAACCTTGCTTTGCCCGCACAATACATGGATGAGCTTCGTTGTGGACGACCAGTACAGGCGTTATGCCGAGGCGGCGAAGGGGTTCATGCCGCCCGCCGAGGGCGAGGCGCTCGCGGCGGCGGCGGCCGCGTACGCGGCGGCCGGGCCGATCGTGGAGATCGGCACCTACTGCGGCAAGTCGACGATCTACCTGGCGGCGGCGGCCGCGCAGGTCGGGCAGCGGGTCATTACCGTCGATCATCATCGCGGCTCGGAGGAGAACCAGCCCGGCTGGGAGTATCACGACGCAAGCCTGGTCGACCCGGCGGTTGGGCTGCTGGACACGCTGCCGACGTTCCGCTCGACGCTCGCGGGCAGCGGGCTCGAACAGCACGTGATCGCGATTGTCGGCCGGTCAGCCGACGTCGCGCGGCTGTGGTCGCAGCCGATCGGCATGCTGTTTATCGACGGCGGCCACAGCGAGGCAGCCGCGACCGCCGACTATGAGGGCTGGGCACAGCGGATCACGACCGGCGGCGCGCTCGTCATCCACGACGTGTTTCCGAATCCGGCCGACGGCGGCCGCCCGCCGTACCTGATCTACCTGCGGGCGCTCGCGTCGGGCGCGTTCAAGGAGGTCAACGTGACCGGCTCGCTCCGGGTGCTCGAACGCACCGGCGAAGGGATCGGCTAGCCGCGCTACTCGCGCACCATCTTCCGGTACATGATCGAGGTGTTGGTGGTGACGAAGCCGAGGCGCTGGTAGA
The DNA here is from genome assembly GCA_963769145.1 of uncultured Actinomycetota bacterium. Classification (GTDB taxonomy): domain Bacteria; phylum Actinomycetota; class Actinomycetes; order Streptosporangiales; family Streptosporangiaceae; genus Chersky-822. The sequence goes on along the minus strand of CAVYKS010000003.1, from coordinate 1,167,026 downwards.
GACCGAGGGCGCCGGTCGGGGAGTCAGCGTCGACGTTGAGAGTGGCGGTGTCGAACCCGTCGGTCTTTGCCGCCATCAGCGCCGTGGTAAGCAATGCTGAGGCGATGCCCCGCTTGCGGCCGGCCCGACGGGTACCGACCTGCGGTATGTATAGGTCCCTCACGCTTTTGGCCTTGTTGTAAGCCTCGTACTCCTGAGCCATGACCAGGCTCATGGGCTCGTCATTCAGATAGCCAATGAAACTGTACTCGGGCCGGAACGCCTGGACTCCGAGGTGGAACTCCCAGCTTTCGGCCGTCGTGTCGGAAGAGGCCCAGTGATCGCGGAACGACTCGTTCCTGACCAAGAGCGCGTCGGAAGAGCGCTCGCCGGAGAAGGCGACGATCGTCACGCCCTCCGGCACCACCGGGGTCGCGATGTCGGCCGACATATCGAGCGACATCTGGTAGAACCACCGAGACGACCGGTAGCCGTGATCGGCGAAGAGCGCGTTGGCCGACGCGTTCTTCTCCAGGCAGCCGCCGCCGAGCGCCATCGGCTGGCCGCTGAATCGCTCCTCGTGCAGTTCGGCGGCGACTCGCCCGGACCATTCGAGCAACTGGCTGCCGATGCCCAGGTTCCGGTAGGCCGGATGGACGCCGCCTGACATGCGTATCTCGTGGACAGGATCGGCCGAGCCCCTCGGATACACAACGCAGTAGCCGATCATGGTGCCGCCGTCGTATACCGCCTTCGAACCACGGGCAAAGTCGGCATACGGATCGGCGAACTCCTCGACCAGATCCTCCTCGCCCAGGATGTCGTCGTCCCCGTCCGCGTCCAGGATCGTGGCGTATAGCTCCGCCCAGGCCCGCACCTGGTCAGGAGACAGCGGCCGCTGAGCGAACTTCGTGTCGGTATCCACGCAGTGGATTGTTTCCCGCCCGGACGGCCCGGAGCAAAGTGTTTTACGAGCTGGCCAGGTCGTCGGAGTTGACTGTCGCCAGTTCGCAGCCGCAGGCCGCGTCGCCGGAGGAGAGCACGGCAGCCTGGTCGGCCACGACGTCGCGGAACAACGACGAGGCCGCGGTCGCGCCGCACATGGTGTCCGCGGCGAGAACCATCGCGGCACCGGTGTAGCTGCTCTGCTCGTTCGGGTAGTGCCGCTTGGTCTCGTATTGCCAGCCGGTCCAGTACGCCCCGCTCGGCTCGCGCAGAATCTGGATCTGGTCGAGCAGGTCAAGCGCCTGGGTGGCGTCGCCGATCGCTTCCAGCGTGATCGCGAGCTCGGCGGTCTCCGCGGCCGTCACCCAGGGTTCGTCGCGCACGCACCGAACGCCGAGGTCGGGCACCACGTAGGTGTCCCAGCCCTGGGCGAGCCGGTCCGCCGCGGCTTCGCCGCGCACCGGCCCGCCGAGCACCGGGTAGTACCAGTCCATGGAGAACCGGCTCTTGTCGGCGAACGCCTCCGGGTGACTGGCCACGGCGTGCCCTAGCTGGCCGGCGGCGAGTTCCCAGTCGGGCTGCGGTTCGGCTAGGTACTCGGCCAGCATCGTGGCGCAGCGCAGGCTCGAGTACATGCTCGCGCTGCCGGTCAGCAGCGCGTAGTCACCGGGCGTGCCGTCGGCGTCGCGGCGCCAGATGATCTCACCACGCGGTGTCTGCAAGCCCAGCACGAACTCGATGGCCGCCCGCACCGTCGGCCACATTCGCGCGACGAACCCCTCGTCCCTGCTGATCAGCAACTCGTGCCACACGCCGACGGCGCAGTAGGCGGCGTGGTTGGCTTCCGTCGTCAGGTTGACTTCGCCGGGCGGCATCTGCATGTACCAGGAGCCGTCTGGGCGCTGGCTGGCCCGCAGCCACTCGTACGCTCGCCTGCTGGCGTCCCGCAGGCCGCACACGCTCAGCGCCATCGCACACTCGACGTGGTTCCAGGCGTCGACGTGGCCATCCGGCCAGCCGATCGAGCCGTCCTTCGCCTGAACGCCCGCGATCGCGTGACCGGTGCTGATGATCTGTTCAGCGGTCAGGATCCCCGCGACCTCTGGGATGGCTCTAGTCATTCGCGTGCTGTCAGACGGGCGCATGCTTGTCCGCGTAGACGACGAGGCTCTTGCCGAGTACCGGGTTGAGCACCTGGTCTGCGATGCGCGTCGTGGCTGGCTTGCGCATGATGTCCCAGACGAGCAGCTTGTGGTAAGCGCCGGCGAGCGGATGGGAGTCGTTGTGCACGCCCACCGCGCACTTGACCCACCAGTACGGTGAATGCAGCGCGTGGGCCCGGTGCTGGCCGGTCACCGCTAGCCCAGACCGGGTCAGTTTCGTGATGAGCTCCCGCCTGGTGAAGATCCTGATGTGGCCGCCAGGATTGTTGTGGTAGTCCTCGGACAGCCGCCAGCAGACGCGCTCGGGCAGCCAGGCCGGGACGGTGACCGCGACCATCCCGCCGGGTCGCAGCACCCGGGCGATCTCGTTCATCGCGGCCTGGTCGGCCGGCAGGTGCTCAAGCACCTCGGCGGCGATCACCTTGTCGAACGACCCGTCGTCAAACGGCAGGCAGGTGGCGTCGCCCGACACTGCCCGCCCGCTGCCGCCGTCAGGGATCTCGCCCGCTTCCGCCATCGCCGCGAACACGGCTGTCACCTGGTCGAGTTCGGCGACGTCGGTGTCCAGCGCTACCACCCGCGCTCCGCGCCGGGCGGCCTCGAACGCGTGCCTGCCGCCACCGCAGCCCATGTCGAGCAGTCGCTCGCCCGGATTGACAGGCATCAGGCCGAAATTAACCGTGAGCATCGGCCGCCTCCGCCAGGTTGGCCGCTTGCCCGGCGGACTCAACCATGGCCCTGCGGTACTCGACGACGGTCGCCTTGGCGACCGCCGACCAGGTGAAACGTTCCTGCACCCGAGCCAGCGCCGCGGCCGACAGCCGCTCCCGCTCGCGCGGTGAATCCTGCAGGCGGCGCAAGGCGGCCGCCAGCTCCTCTGGGTCGCCGGGACTGACCAGCACGGCGGCGTCGCCGGTGACCTCGGGCAGCGCGCCGGTCTGGCTCGCGATCAGCGGCGTGCCCGACGCCATGTGCTCGACGGCGGGCAGGGAGAAACCCTCATAGAGCGAGGGCACGACGGCGACCTGCGACCTGGCCATCAGTTCCGCAAGCTCGTTGTCGCTGATCCCCGTCACGAACCGCACGCTGTCCCCGAGCGATAGCTCGCCGATCAGCTTTTCAGTCGGCCCGTTCGGGGCTGGCCTGCCCACGACGGTCAGCACCGCATTTCTTTCCGTCACGAGCTTTGCGAAGGCTCGCAGCAGCGTCGGTATCCCTTTCACGGGCGAGTCAGCGCTTGCCACGGCGATAATGCTGCCCGGTGTCCGCTCGACTGGCCTTGGGTGGAACAGCCTGGGGTCGACCCCGAGCGGTATGACCCGGACGTTGGCTTCCGGAACTTTGAAGTCCCGCAGGATATCGTCCCGCGACGACTCAGAACCCGTCATCACGATGCCGACCCGGCGGGCAACTTTGGCCTGCATTCGCACGAACGAATACCAGCGCCGTTTGGTGAACACCGAAAAGCCTTTGGCCTGTTCCAGCTCGATCTTCCGGTCCACGCTGATCGGGTGATGAATGCTGGTGACCAGCGGAAAAATCTTCTTAATGCCGAGCATTCCGTAAGCCAGCACTTGATTGTCATGCACGACGTCGAAGTCACCGCGCCGGGCGCGCAGCGCGCGCAGCGCCCTGATGCTGTACGTCAGCGGCTCCGGGAACGCGGCGGTCCACATCATGCCGACTTCGAGAAAGTCGATCCAGTCCCGGTATTCAGACGGGCGCGGGGTCCGGAATGGATCTTCGTCGCGGTACAGATCGAGGCTAGGCAAGGTGCGCAGCAGCGGGCCGGGCTCAAGCTCGGGATAAGGCTGCCCGGAGAACACCTCGACGTGGTGGCCGAGCGCCGACAGTTCCCTCGACACATGGCGCAGGTAGATGCCTTGCCCGCCGCAATGCGGCTTGCTGCGGTACGAGAGCAGCGCTACCCGGAGCTGTCGGTCATCGGCCGGCAATGTCGTCACGCAGGTCTGCCTCCCTCTTGGCGAGTGCCGGCCGCGTGGCGGTGTTCGGGCCGAACTGTGCCTTCCTGGCTGGGAAGATTATCACTGTTCACTTGCGGGTCTTGATGCCACAGCAGCGACTTGACCAAGCGGTGGGTACTGGCTTGTCCGCCGGGGATGTCGCTGGGGGCGCTGCGTGGTGCAGGTATGCTGCCGCGAACTGGGTAGGCCGGTTTGTGTGGCCGCCGCCAGACCGGCCACGGCGGACCAGACCGGCCCGGGGGGAATGGAGACGGCACTGAGTGGGCTAGCACCGGGCAAGCGAGCGCTGATTACCGGTATCACCGGCCAGGACGGCTCCTATCTGGCCGAATACCTGACCTCGCAGGACTACGAGGTGTGGGGCCTTGTTCGCGGCCAGCAGAACCCCCGGGTACGCCAGCTCAGGCAGTTGCTGCCCGAGGTCAGGCTGGTCAGAGGCGACTTGCTCGATCAGGGCAGCCTGATATCGGCGGTGGAGCGGGTGCAGCCCGACGAGGTCTACAACCTCGCCGCCATCTCCTACGTGCCGATGTCGTGGCAGCAAGCCGAGTTGACCGGCGAGGTGACCGGGCTCGGCGTGCTTCGAGTTCTCGAGGCCATTCGAGTCTGCAGCGGCATCAGCGCGTCGCGCAGCCCGGGCCGGGGGCAGATCAGGTTCTATCAGGCGTCGTCGTCGGAGATGTTCGGCATGGTCAGGGAGTCGCCGCAGACCGAGCAGACCCCCTTCCACCCACGCAGCCCTTACGGCGTGGCGAAGGCGTACGGCCATTTCCTGACCCAGAACTATCGCGAGTCGTACGGGATGTTTGCGGTATCCGGAATCTTGTTCAACCACGAATCGCCTCGGCGCGGGGCCGAGTTTGTGACACGCAAGATCTCGCTCGGGGTCGCCAAGATCAAGCTCGGTTATGAAAAACAGCTTCGGCTCGGCAACCTTTCCGCGAGGCGGGACTGGGGATTCGCCGGCGACTACGTCCGCGCGATGGCTTTGATGCTCGGCCAGGACGAGCCGGTCGACTTCGTGATCGGCACCGGGGTCACGCACTCGGTGGCCGACCTGCTCGAGGAGGCGTTCAAGGTGGCCGGGCTCGACTGGCGCGACCACGTGGTGACCGACGCGGCGTTCATCAGGCCAGCCGAGGTCGACAAGCTCTGCGCCGACCCGGCGGCGGCCCGGGACAAGCTCGGCTGGGAAACAAAGATCGGGTTCGATGAGCTTGTCGGCTTGATGGTCGAGGCGGATCTGGCTCTGCTGGCCTCGGGCGGGCACGCCGAGGACTCGTTCGGCATCGATAGCTGGTAACGCCCAGCCCACTGCCGTCGCTGGCCACTGCGCCCGAACCACAGCGTCGGGCCGCCCGGAAGCCGGAATGTTCCTATCTGGGATGGTTTTATCGCCTGGTCCGGCGCAGCGGCGGCCGTCCGGGCGGCATCGGCCCTGCGGGCGGGTGACGGCGAGCTTCCACGATCATGGAACCGCGATTACCACGGAATCTCAGCCGCGGCGGACGACGGCCAGACTCCGCGATCATGACCGGAACCATGATCGCGGAAACAATACCGCGGCGGGTCCAGCCCGCCCGGGGCGGCCACGACAGCGTGGGGCCCACGACGTCGCTCTGGCGACAGCGGGGGGCCCGCGCTGCGCGCGCGGTCCTCGTCCGACTACAGCTAGGGGCCCACTATGTCGGCTAGTGGATCGCGGTGCCGAAGGCTGAGCCGACGGCCATGCCGATCACGTAGGTCAGGCCGGCGGCGACGCTCGCGAGGACGAGCTGTCGCATCGCGCCGAACCAGAACGGGCGGTCGGTGATGCGCGAGACCAGGCCGCCGCCGACGAATGCCGCCACGGCGGCCAGCACGAGGGCGGCCGCCAGCGAGGAGAAGCCGAACAGGTACGGCAGTAGCGGAATCAGCGCGCCGGCGGCAAAGGTCACCAGGGAGGCGCCCGCGGCGACGTAGGGCGATGGCAACTCGTGGTGGTCGACGCCGAGTTCTTCCCGTACGTGCATGCGCAGGGCCTCTTCGGGCTGGCTCGAGACCTGCTTGGCGACTCGGTCGGCGAGGTCGGGGTCCAGGCCGCGATGCCGGAAGACCGCCGCTAGCTCGCGCCGCTCGGCCTCGGGGTTGTGCTCGAGTTCGTGCTTCTCCTTGGAGACCTCGGCCGCGATCAACTCGTTTTGCGAGGAGACCGACACATACTCACCTGTTGCCATCGAAAACGCGCCGGCGGCGAGGCCGGCTAGGCCGGTCACGAGGATCGCCTTGGTGTGCACGCCGGCACCGCCGACGCCCGCGATCAGCGAGACATTCGTGACCAGCCCGTCCATAGCGCCGAAAACCGCTGGGCGGAGCCAGCCTCCCGACACGTCGCGGTGATGATGACCGTGCGCCTCGCCTTTGGTGCTTCGCTCGACCAGGCCGAGCCGTCGCCGCACGGCGCTGATCGCGTCGTCAGCAGTGGTATCAGCGGCGGTCACGGGCTGCCCGTCCTGGCCGGATGTCATCGATCCAGGATATTCGGGCCCTGTTGTCCCCCCGCCCGCCCGGAGGGGAGCGGGGGGACACCGATGATCAGGTCTTGGTCGTGTTGTAGAGGAACAGGTGGCCGATCGCGGTCGGGTAGACGCCAGCGACGTTCTTGGCCCAAGCCGACAGGTAGTTGTAGAAGTAGCCGTAGATGATCGGAGTCTCGCTGAGCAGCAGCGTCTGGATCTGACCGGCGAGCTGCCGCTGGGTGGACAGGTCGACGGCCGCGATGTACTGCGCCGCCAGCTTGTCGTACTGGGTGCTGCTGAAGTGCGCGGCGTTCCACGCGCCGGTGCCGGTCTTGGAGCTGATGGTCTGCAGCGGGTTCGTCAGGAACGCGTTCGGCACCCCGCGGTGGCCGTAGTCGACCAGGCTCATGGTCGCGTCCAGCCAGTTCGAGTTCCCGAACGTGCCCTTGCCGTAGTAGGAGGCCGACGGCTGGGCGTGCACCGTGATGTTGACGCCGATGGCCTTCGCCGCCTGCTGGACGATCTGGGCGTAGTCGGGGATCTCCTGGACCGCGTTGGCGTACATCGGCACAGAGAACCCGGATCCGTGCCCGGCCGCCTTGAGCAGCGCCTTGGCCTGGGCGAGATCCTGGGTCCGCTGGGCCACGCTGGTGTCGGTCGACGGGAACACCGGCGCGAACGGACTGTCGTTGCCGACGTCCGCGTAGCCGTTGAACAGTGACTTGACGATCGCGTTGCGGTCCAGGGTCAGCGCGATGGCGCGGCGCACTCTCGGGTCGGTGAACGGCGCCTTGTCATTTCGCATGGAAAGCTCGCGATGGGCACTGGATCTGAGCTTGCTCACGTTGTACTGGCCATTGAGCAACTGCGGCCCGCCGGACACCGAGAATTGGCCGAGCACGTCGATGGAACCGCTGGTCAGGGCCAGTATCGCCGGCGTCTCTTGCGCGTAGAAGATGAACTGGGTGGCGGCTGGCAGCGCCTTGGTTCCCCAGTACTTGTCGTTTCTGACGAACGAGGCACCGACGTTCGGCGTGTAGCTCTTGAGCACGAACGGACCGGTGCCAGGGAACGTGCTCTGCCACGTCGCCGGGTCCTGGCCGTTCGGCATGATGACCATGTTGTAGTTGTCGGACGAGGTTAGGTAGGGGAAGTTTCCGTTCGGCGCCTGGAGGTGGAAGGCTACGGTGAAGTCGTCGACCTTCTGCACCCCGGCGGGCAGCAGAACGCCAGCCAGCGTCGGGTTCGGCGCCTTCGAGTTCGTCAGCAGCTTGTAGGTGTAGACCACGTCGTCGGCGGTCAGCGGGTGGCCGTTGTGGAACTTGACGCCCTGGCGGATCTTAAATGTCCACACAGTCGCCGCCGAGTTCGACGACCAGCTTGTGGCCAGTACCGGCTTGAGCGTCAGCGTCTGGTCAGACAGGCACAGGTACTCGCCGGTCTGTGCGAGCATGTCAAGCCCGCCCTGGTCGGCGACGGTGACTGGGTTGATGGCGGCGGTCGGCGTGAGGATGCCGGCCTTGATGGTGGCGCCTGCTCCGGCGGCTGATGAACCGCTTGACTTCGGCGCCGAAGACGAACTGCCTCCGCAGGCTGCGAGTATCCCGCTCAGCACTGGAAGCGAGATCCCCACGAGCGCGCCGCGCCGTAGCAGGTCACGACGGCTGAGGCGGCCTGCGACGAATTCGTCGATGACGTGGTTGGCGATCTCTCCCTGGCTCGCGCGCAACTCATCGAGCCGAGAATGATCAACGTTCACGGGTAGCCTCCCTGGTGTTCGCGGGACCGCGTTCGCAGCACCGCTGTGCCTGGCAGAGTCGTCCTGCCTGACAACAGATTTCCTACCTAATCGGAGATTTAACGGTCGCGCAAACTTCTTATCGCATCGGCGCGGCGTTTCTTTGTAGCTCCCTAAGCTGGTCAATTGGGATATGGCAGCTAATGAGGTGACCTGGCTCGACCTCGGTAAGCGGCGGTTCGATGGACTCGCAGACCCCCGTCGACAGCCGTCGCGGGCAGCGGGTATGGAACACGCAGCCGGAAGGTGGGTTCGCGGCTGAGGGGATTTCGCCGGTCAGCCTAATACGTTCTGAACGTTGGCCATCGAGGCTCGGCACCGCGGAGAGCAGCGCCTCTGTGTAGGGGTGATGCGGCCCGCCGAACACCTGCTCGGCTGGGCCGAGTTCTAGCAGCCTGCCGAGGTAGAGCACGGCGATCCGGTCGGACAAGTACCGCACGACGCCGAGGTCGTGGGAGATGAACAGGTAGGTCACCTGCTCCTTGGCCTGCAAGTCGGCGAGCAGGTTGAGGATCGCCGCTTGCACGGAGACGTCGAGCGCCGAGGTGGGCTCGTCGCAGACGACGAGCTTGGGCCCGCCGCCGAAGGCTCTGGCGATCGCCACCCGCTGCTTGAGGCCGCCGGAAAGCTGACCGGGTCGCAGGCTCAGGTGCCGCTGCTCCATCCTGACCGATCTGATCAGGTCGCTGCGTCGTTCGATCAGCCTGCTGCCCGACAGTCCCGCCAGCCTGCGCAGCGGCTGGCTGATCAGCCAGCGCACCGAACGGCGCCGGTTCAGCGCCGAGTCTGGGTTCTGGAAGACGATCTGCAGGTCTTTGAGCTGGTCCAGCGGCCGCTTCCGCAGGCCAACCGCGAGCGGTTGCCCGTCGAACTCAACCAGTGATCCTGGATCGGGTTCGGTCAGGCCGAGCAACGCGCGCGCCAGCGTCGTCTTGCCGCTGCCTGACTCGCCCACCAAGCCAAGAGTCTCGCCCCGCATGATCGACATGGTCACGTCGGTCAGCGCGCGCATGCCCGTCTCACCTGAGCCGAACGTCTTGCTCAGCGACTTGATCGTGACGATCGGATCGTCCAGCGCGCTGCTCGACGGGCCGAGCGAGACGTCGGCCGGAGTGGCTCTGGGCAGCTCAGCCGCTTCGGTGTGGCGGTAGCACCGCGCGGTGTGGTCGATGCCGACGTTGAAGGATGGCGGGGGCGCGGCGTGGCACTCGTCGATGGCGAGTGAGCAGCGCTCGGCGAAGATGCATCCGGTCACCGTGCGTCCTGGCTGCGGCAGGAAGCCAGGAATGGCGTCCAGCCGGCCGTGGTCCTTGCGTTGGCCGCGCCTTGGTATGCAGCGCAGAAGGCCGACCGTGTACGGATGACGGGAGGAGTCGAAGACTTCGTCGGCTGGGCCTTCCTCGACCAGTTCGCCCGCGTAGAGCACGCCGACCCGGTCGCACATCTTGGCCACGACGGCCAGGTTGTGGCTGATGAACAGCACCGATGTCGCCATCTCCTGACGCAGGGCGGCGACTAGGTCCAGTATCTCGGCCTCGACGGTGGCATCGAGGGCGGTCGTCGGCTCGTCGAGGATCAGCAGCGAGGGCTCGGCGGCGAGCGCCATCGCGATCAACACGCGCTGCGCCATGCCGCCGGAAAGTTCGTGCGGATAGGCCATCATGACCCGGCCGGTGTCGGCGATCTGCACCTTGCGCAGCATGTCCTGGGCCCGGTCGAGCGCTGTCGCGCGGTCGAGCCCGGCGATCTCGAACACCTCGGCGATCTGCCGTCCGGCCCTCATCGACGGGTTGAGCGCTCGCCCTGGCTCCTGGTACACCATCGACACGGTCCTGGCCCGCAGGTCGCGCAGCGCGGCGCCGGACATCGCCAGCGGGTCGAGCCCGTTGATCCGGATCGAACCGCCGCTGACCCGGCCGTTGCGCGCCAGGTACCTGGTCAACGCGAGCGCGACCGTGGACTTTCCCGACCCGGATTCACCGACCAGGCCGTACGATTCGCGGCGGCCGACCTCGAACGAGACGTCCCTGACTACCGGCCGGTCCTGGCCGCGCACCCGGTAGGTGACATCCAGGTGCTCGACCGCCAAGGTCGGCCCGGCGGACCAGTCCCGCGTCATGAGGAGATCACCTGCTCGATCGAATCGGTGACCAGGTTCAGCGCTATCACCAGCGACGCGATCGCGAGCGCGGGGAAGAGCGTCTCCCACCAGTAGCCGGCACCGAGCAGCCCGTAGTTGGCGGCGATGTCACCGCCCCAGTCGGGGGTGGGTTGCTGCACCCCGAAACCCAGGAACGACAGAGTGGCGACGGCGAAAATGGCGTATCCGAGTCGCACGGTGAACTCGACGACAATCACCGGCAGCACGTTGGGCAATATTTCAGCGAACATAATGTAGCCCGGCCGCTCGCCGAGCAGCCGAGCGGACGACAGGTAGTCAAGCTGGCTCTCTACGAGCACGGCGGTTCGCACGGTGCGTGCGATCAGCGGCGTGAAGATGAAACCGACGACCACGATCAGCGTTACCGACGACGGTCCGACCGCGACGATGAACAAGAATGCGACGATCACGACCGGCAGCGCCAGCACCGCCTCGACGATCCGCCCGAGCACGATGTCGACGACGCCGCCAAAGTACCCCATCACCAGGCCGATCGCGGTACCGCCGACCGCCCCGAGCAAGGTGGCCGCGGGTGCGATCAGCAAAATGTCCCTCGCACCCACGATGACCCGAGACAGCATGTCGCGGCCGAGATGATCGATGCCAAGCAGATGCGCGCTCGACGGTGCGGCGTTCCTGGCCAGCAGTTGCTGCGCGAGCGGGTCGAACGGCGCGATCAGCGGCCCGAAGATCGCGCAGATCAGCCAGAACAGCAGCACTGCCGCCCCGATGAGGAACGTCGGCTTACGAAGCAGCAGCCGCCATTGGGTCGGCGGAGCGGCGAAGGCATGGGCGACGGCCACCTGGCCAGGTGCCGCCGTCAGCTCGGTCATGCGGTGACACCGACCCTGAGCCGGGGGTTCAGCACCGTGTACAGCACGTCGGCGATCAGCGTCGCCACCATGTAGACGACGCCGATGATGAGCACGCCGGCCTCCAGCATCGGGAAGTCCTTGCCGGTGGCGGCAGTGAGGATCAGCCGGCCGATGCCCTGATAGGTGAAAAGCTGCTCAACCACCACGAGGCCGCCGATTAGGTAACCGGTCTGGGTGGCGATCACGGTGATGGTCGGCAGCAGCGAGTTCCGCAGGATGTGCCGTCTGATCACGACGCTGCGTTTCAGCCCCTTCAACGTCGCGGTGCGCGCGTAGTCGGAGTCGAGTGCCTCGATCGTGCCGGCCCGCGCCATCCGGGCGATGTAACCGAACAGCACCAGCACGAGCGGTATGACCGGCAGGATCAGGTGATCGAGCTGGTCTGGTATCGAGGCGCCCGCGTTGGTCGATGCCTGAGTTGGCAGGATCTTGATCGCGCTGCCGAAGATGATGATCAAGACGATTCCTGAGACGAACTCGGGCACCGTCGACGCGGCGAGGCCGGTCAGCGAGATCGTCCGGTCCACTGCCCGGCCCGCGTAGACGGCGGCGAGCACGCCGCCCGCGATGCCGAGCGGGATGATGATCACCAAGGCGAGCAGCGCCAGCTTGGCCGAGTTGCCGAGCGCGGCGATAACGAACGGCTCGACGGGTGACCGGAAGGTGTAGGAGGTTCCCATGTTGCCGTGCAGCAGCCCGCCGACCCAGCCCAGGTACTGCACGATCAGCGGCCGGTCGACGCCAAGCTGGTGATCGTAGGCGCGGACCGCGCTCTGCGAGGCGAACGGCCCGAGTACCGTCCGGCCAGGGTCCCCTGGGAGCACCTGGCCGGCCAGGAAAACGATCAGGCTGAGCAACCACAGCGTGACGATGGCCAGGCCAATCCGCCTGAGCAGGTACCGCGTCACGCTGCCTCCCTGGCGGTGCCGAGCCTCCTGGCGGTGCCGGCCGATGACCACTAACCGGTAAACATGATCAGCCTAGTTGTGGGGCTGAACGGCGGCAATGTTGGCCCGAACCCGGCGCAAGTAGTACGGAACTCCCGCACGGTTCATCGGGCGACACCGTGCCGTACACCTGCATCGCGATCGTGGTGCCGAGGGAGGCGTCTGGATGAAGATCACTGCCATGGCTGGTGTGGTCTGGCTGCGGGGGTGTGGTGTGGCTGCGGGGGTGCGGCAGGTTCTATGTCGGTCAGGCCAGCACGAAGCCCGCCGTTGGTCCCTCAACATCGAGCCGTGCGATGGATCCCCGAATTCACCGCGGTTTCCAATCCCAGGCGTGCGATGGATCCCCGAATTCACACCCGATTTCCCGTATGGATCCCCGAATCCATCGCACGGGCTGAGGTCGCGGACGCGATGGATTCCCGAATTCATCGCACGCAGAGTTGGCGGCTGGCGGTGGCGGGGGATTAGCGGCTGGCGGTGGCGTGGCGGGAGTGGTCGGGGCGCTGGACTGGCACAGGGGCGCTGGACTGGCACAGGGCTGGACGGCAGGGGGCGCTGGACTGGCACGGGGGGCGCGGGCTTGGGGGTCGTGTGTTGCTTTCGGGGCTGAACGGATTCTCTGAGGTCGGCGGCCGGGCGGGCGCGGTTGCGCGGCGGGAGGTATGTTCGCTTACGTGTTCGTGGATCCGGTGAGCGGGGAGCGGTCGCCACGCGGCAAGGTGACGGCGATTGCACTGGTCGTGGTTGGCGCGGTGGTGCTCTCGACCGCGACCGTGCTCGGCCTGCACTGGGCCACCGCCTCGTCGCGCAAGGCGCCGGCCATGCAGCAGGCCCAGGGACTTGGTTTCACCAAGGTCAACCGCATGGCGCCGGCGCTGCTGCTCCCCAGCCTGAACGGCTCTGGCACGGTCAGCATCGCCAAGCTCGCAGGCAAGCCAATTGTGATCAACTTCTGGGCGTCGACGTGCGAGGTCTGCAAGTCGGAAACGCCGGCTCTGGCCAGCGTAGCCCGCTCGCTCGGCGGCAAGGTGACGTTCGTCGGCGTCGACTCGGTGGACCGGAACGGGCCGGCGATGGCGTTCATCACGAAGTACCACGTGCCGTATCCGATCGGCTTCGACCCCCAGGGCACCATGGCGATCAGATACGGCGTGGTCGCGCTGCCCGTCACGTTCTTCCTGTCGCCTTCAGGCAAGACGATCATGGGGGAGAACATCGGCGCGCTGACCCCCAGCGCACTCCGCACGATCTTGCGCGACCTCTACGGCACAGCTTAATCCGACTTCCGATATTCCGAGATGCGATATTCTGATTTCGGAATATCGGAAAATGGAGTACCGGATTTCGGAATATCGGAAGTCGGAGGGTGGCGCTCGCGGTAGACCTGAGGGCTGCTCGGGGAAGATGATTGGTGGCCGTGGCGCTGGGTGGCGCCCGTGAACCTCACGGCTCGAGAATCGAGGCACTGGCGATGACACCTGCGCACACCACGAGCCAAACCCCAGCCGGACCGCGGCCGGTGCGGGCGCCGAGGGGCTCGGCGATCTCCTGCAAGGGCTGGCCGCAAGAGGCTGCCATGCGAATGCTGATGAACAACCTCGACCCCGAGGTAGCCGAGCACCCCGACCAGTTGATCGTTTACGGCGGCTCGGGCCGGGCCGCGCGAAGCTGGGACGCGTTCGACGGGATCGTGGGTTCGCTGCACGACCTAGCCGGTGACGAGACCCTGCTCGTGCAGTCGGGCAAGCCAGTGGGCGTGTTTCGTACCCACGAGTGGGCACCGCGGGTACTGATCGCCAACTCGAACCTCGTTCCCCAGTGGGCCACCTGGGAAGAATTCAGGAGGCTTGAGGCACTCGGCCTGACCATGTACGGCCAGATGACGGCCGGCTCCTGGATCTACATCGGCACCCAGGGGATCTTGCAGGGCACCTACGAGACGTTCGCCGCGGTGGCGGCTAAGCGGTTCGGGGGTTCGCTCGCCGGGACGATCACGTTGACCGCCGGGCTTGGCGGCATGGGCGGAGCGCAGCCGCTCGCGGTCACGATGAACGGTGGCGTCGTGATCTGCATCGACTGCGACCCGGCCAGCATCAGGCGAAGGATCCAGTTCGGCTACCTGGATGTAGCCGCCGATGATACCGACGACGCGATCAAGCGCGCGACCGCCGCCGCCCAGGCCGGCCAGCCGCTGTCGATTGGCCTGCTCGGCAACGCCGCCGACCTGCTGCCTGCCTTGCTAAGGATGGGCGCGCCGGTCGATGTGGTCACCGACCAGACCTCGGCCCACGACCCGCTGACCTACTTGCCGAGCGGCGTCGCGTTCGAGGACATGGCCGCCCTGCGCGCCGAAGACCCGGCCGGCTTTACCCAAAGAGCCCGCGAGTCGATGGCTGCCCACGTCGAAGCCATGGTCGGCTTCATGGACGCCGGCGCCGAGGTGTTCGACTACGGCAACTCGATCCGCGGCGAGGCCGAGCTAGCCGGCTACGAGCGGGCATTCGCGTTCCCCGGCTTCGTACCCGCCTATATCAGGCCCCTGTTCTGCGAAGGGAAAGGACCGTTCCGCTGGGCCGCGCTATCCGGTGATCCGGCCGACATCGCCAAGACCGACCAAGCCATACTCGACCTCTTTCCCGACAACGAACCGCTTGCCCGCTGGATCAGGTTGGCCAGCGAGAAGGTGCATTTCCAGGGACTGCCAGCGCGGATCTGCTGGCTGGGCTACGGCGAACGAGACAAGGCCGGCCTGCGCTTCAACGACCTGGTCAAAAGCGGCGAGGTCAGCGCGCCGATCGTGCTCGGCCGCGATCACCTGGACTGTGGCTCGGTCGCCTCGCCGTACCGGGAGACCGAAGGCATGGTCGATGGCTCGGACGCGATCGCCGACTGGCCGCTGCTCAACGCCCTGGTCAACACCGCGTCGGGGGCAAGCTGGGTGTCGATCCACCACGGTGGCGGCGTCGGCATTGGCCGGTCGATTCACGCCGGCCAGGTTTGCGTCGCCGACGGCACTGACCTAGCCGCTGCCAAGCTTGAGCGCGTGCTCACCAACGACCCCGGCATGGGCGTGATCCGTCACGTGGACGCCGGCTACGCCCGAGCCGACGAGATCGCCACCGAACGAGGCGTCCGCGTCCCTATGCGAGAGACCCACGGATGACCTGGGACCTGCCGCTGTGGCAGTCCCTCCTGCCGATCGGGCGTGATCCGGAGACTGGGGGTTATAGGCGGTTCTCGTTTACCGAAGCGGACTCTCGTTGCCGGGAATGGTTTATTAATTCCGCAGCAGAAAGAAAGCTGCGGGTTGAATGTGATTCTGTCGGCAATTTGTGGGCTTGGGGTGATGTCGGAAAACCTTTTGCGGGGACAGGGGGCGGCACGATGTCGGCGCATGCTGGCTGCGCAACGCATCGCGCCAACACCATGCCGTCCCCTGAGGACGATCTGGTTCAGAGAGCGATCGTCATGGGCAGTCATCTCGACTCGGTGCCCGATGGTGGTGCGTTTGATGGGCCACTGGGGGTGGTGTCGGCGTTCGCGGCCATTGACTTGTTGAGCGAACGTGGGTGGGAGCCGGTGCGGCCTGTTGGCGTAGTTGCGTTCGTGGAGGAAGAGGGTGCGCGGTTCGGGCTGGCCTGTTTGGGGAGCAAGCTCTTGGCCGGGGTGGTCGAGCCGGATGTTGCTCTTCGGTTGACCGACGCGGAGGGCGTGTCGCTTGCTGGGGCGATGGCTGGGGCTGGGCTTGATCCGGACCGGCTCAGGGCCGAGGTCGGTCTGCGGGATCGGGTGGGTGCTTTTGTTGAGCTTCATGTGGAGCAGGGGAGCTCGCTGGATGGGCTTGGGGCGGCTGTGGGGGTTGGGGAGTCGATCTGGCCCCATGGGCGGTGGCGGATTGATTTTGGGGGACGGGCCGATCATGCGGGGACTACTCGGCTCGTGGATCGGCGTGATCCGATGTTGCCGTATGCGGCGACGGTACTGGCAGCCCGGGAGGCTGCCAGCGAGTTTGGGGCGTTGGCGACTGTGAGCAAGGTTCGGGCTGTGCCGGGAGGGGCGAACGGGATCTGTTCGGCCGTGCACGCCTGGCTCGACGCACGGGCCGCCGATGAGGAGACCCTCCAGACGCTGATCGCCCGGGTAATGGAGTGTGCTCACCGGAACGCGGACGCCCATGGGGTGACGGTGACCAGCCGGTGCGAATCTTTCACGCCTGTCGTTGAATTTGATCTTGATCTTCGGGACCGGGTGGTGACGGCACTGGCTCGGCAGGGGATGACCGCGCCCGCGCTGCCGACTGGGGCTGGGCATGACGCCGGGGTGATGGCCGGGGTGGTGCCGACGGCGATGCTGTTCGTTCGGAATCGGACCGGGGTGTCGCATTCGCCGGCCGAGAACGCGGATCCGGAGGACTGCGCGGCTGGCGTCGAAGCGCTCGCGGCCGTGCTCGAAGAACTGGCGTGCCGATGAACCGCGCACCAGCGCAGCGGGGGGTTCCGGGGGGTCGTCCCCCCGGGCTAACACAGCGGGGGGTTCCGGGGGGTCGTCCCCCCGGGCTAACACAGCGGGGGGTTCCGGGGGGTCGTCCCCCCGGGCTGACACAGCGGGGGGTTCCGGGGGGTCGTCCCCCCGGGCTAACACAGCGCGCCTGGCACGCCGAGCTGGCCTGGCTGCCGGGGGTCGGCGTGCTGCCGGACGTGCTGATCGAGGCTACCGGGGACCGCTTCACCAGGATCACGCCGAGGGCGGGCCCTGACCGGCTGCCGTCCGGGGTGAGTCGCCTGGCCGGGCTGACGCTGCCGTCGCTGGCGAACGCGCACTCGCACGTGTTCCACCGGGCCTTGCGCGGGGGGTTCCGGGGGGTCGTCCCCCCGGGTCGGCACAGCGGGGGGTTCCGGGGGGTCGTCCCCCCCGGTCGGCACAGCGGGGCCGCCCAGGGGCCGGGGGCGGCGGCTCGGGGGTCGTTCTGGACGTGGCGGGATCAGATGTATGAGGTGGCCGCCAGGCTCGATCCCGACAACTACCTGGCGCTGGCGCGCGCGGTCTTCGCCGAGATGACCCTAGCCGGGATCGGCTGCGTGGGCGAGTTCCACTACGTGCACCACGGCCCCGGCGGGACTCCGTACGCCGATCCGAACTCGATGAGCCTGGCGCTCATCGAGGCCGCTTCGGAGGCTGGCCTTCGGATCACGTTGCTCGACACCTGCTATCTCTCTGGCGGGCTGGACCGGGCCGGCGGGTCGATGCCGCTTGATGGGACGCAACGCAGGTTCGGCGACGGGACGGCAGCGGCGTGGGTCAAGCGGGTCAGCCTGCTGAGGAGCGATGAGCACGGGATGATCACCCCGACGGCGCGGATCGGGGCGGCGATCCACTCGGTCCGGGCGGTGCCGCCCGAGCAGATGCAGCCCGTGGTCGCCTGGACCGGCCGGACCGGCGCGCCGTTGCACGTGCACTTGTCCGAGCAGGTCGCCGAGAACGAGGCTTGCCTGGCGGCCTACCGGTGCACCCCGGCGGCGGTGCTCTACAACGCGGGCGTGCTCGGCCCGCGGACGACCGTGGTGCACGCCACGCACGTGACCAGCTCCGACATCAGGCTGCTCGGCGGCAGTGAGGTGTTCGCCTGCGTGTGCCCGACCACCGAGGCCAACCTCGCCGACGGGATCGGCCCGTTCGGCGCTCTCGCCGAGGCGGGATGCCGGCTGACCGTGGGCAGCGACAGCCAGGCCGTGATCGACCTATTCGAGGAGACCAGGCGGATCGAGTTGTATCAGCGGCTGGCCAGCCATGAAAGAGGAACCTTCGGCACCGAGGCGCTCGGCATGGCGGTGACGTGGGATGGG
The DNA here is from genome assembly GCA_963769145.1 of uncultured Actinomycetota bacterium. GTDB lineage: Bacteria > Actinomycetota > Actinomycetes > Streptosporangiales > Streptosporangiaceae > Chersky-822. The sequence goes on along the minus strand of CAVYKS010000003.1, from coordinate 1,148,829 downwards.
CACGCGAGCCTTGGTTGGCCCGAAGCGGGCGAGATCGCGCCGGGGTCGCTGGCCGACCTCGTCACGGTGTCGCTGGACTCGCCGAGGCTGGCTGGGTCCGCTGGTGCGGGCGCGGCTGGGTCGATCGGTGCGGCGGGAGGCCCGGACGGGGAGCCCGATTTCGCGATCTTGGAGGCCGTCCTATTCGCGGCGACCGCCGCAGACGTGCGCAACGTAGTAATCGGCGGTCGTGACGTCGTGATCGACGGTCGGCACGTCCTGGTCGACGACGTTCCTGCCGCGCTGACCGCTGCAATCCGCGCGGTCACAACGGGCAACTAATCGCCTGGACGGTGGCCTCGGCTCATGGCGCTCGACGACTATACAGCGTCAGGACAAGCGTCCCTGCCTGCCAGCGTCGGATCACAGTCCAGGTGCTGCCCAGATCGGGACTGGGCCGGAAGGCGAGGTACTCCACCAGCCAGACCCGAGCGAAGTGGCCCAGTCTCCGCCGCACCACGGGAACTGAAAACTGCGTGCCAGTAAAGTCGTCGGCTTGAGCCGGCGTTCTCCGCAGCGAAATATCCCGAAGCTGACTGAACCCATATGGATAGGCTGCGGAGACTTGGCGCCACCATGGAGGCTGATACAAAACAGCGTCCCCCGGCCGCTCGTTCCGGGCCACAATCTGGGCAGCAAGACGAATATTGTCGCCGTGGCCATCGGCAGTTCGGTCAGCGATCTGCGCCGGCGAGCCGAGGAGCGCTACCGCCGCAATTCCGGCGAAGGCAAGTCCGCGCTTCGGCGGCACCCCACCGGGCCAAAAACGGCCTGACACTCGGGCAACTGCGTGCTCGATTCCCAGACCAGCGAGGATCGAGGTCGGCGGCACACAATACAAAATATAGCGTGAATCGTAGACGGGATAGAAAGCGCCCGCCAGCACCAGAATTAACGGTGGGATAAGCAGCCATAGCCAACATAGCCGGTTAAGGTCCGGGTACTGTCGCCGCGCAATGACGGCAATGACCAACAACGGGACGATAGCGATGAGAGCCAGCCACGACCCGGTCAGTCTCGACAGGATATCGCCGACGGTTCTGAGATTCGTCAGGCCAAGGAAGCGCTCCGTGCCGTGCTGCTGCGACCACGCCAGCACGGTAAGAGGCGTGACCGCGGCTACGGCCGTGGCGATTGCCGCGACGAGTGGGCCAGGGACGCGCCACGGTCGCCTGCGCGCCGCAGCAGTCACGCAGTGGGCCACCGGAAGGGCGAGAGCCATCAGGTGCATCCATGCCATAAGGGCCAGTGTGGCTGCATAGGCTGTATACCACCGGGTCGCCGTACTTGTCGGCCCACTTTCTGCTTCGGTGGCCCTGATGAATATGTACGTCGCGCATACGCCGAGCGCCATGACCAACTCGTAAGACCTTGCCTCCTGACCGTATCTGCTAGTGACTGGCAATACGGCAAATAGCAGACCTGATACGAGGCCTACGTTATCCGATGCCACCCGCCGGCCGATGGCCGCCGTGCCGCCGGCGGTGAAGGCGGCGGCAAGAGCGGAAGGCATTCTCAGAACAACCTCGCCGGTGCCAAGTAGATGAACTAGCGGCCACATCAGCAGGTAGTAGACTGAATGCACGACATCAGTCTTCCCGAGCATCTGCCACAGCACCGGAAAAGGTCGCTTTACTGCCGACAGCGTTGCCGCTTCATCGCGCCAGTACGAAGGACCGCTAATTTTCCATAGCGTCAGAAAAAACATGACGAGCGACGGCGAAAATATCTGAGCCGCTCTGACGGCCCCTGGTCTGCTGAATGTCGAGTCGCTGCGAACAGGTGAAGAACGTTCAGTTGTCGGCAGCCCAGCGACTGAGTCCGAAAGCTGCACTGGCATGACCTCTCGCAAGACGAGCTACGGCTAGCGACGTTGCCCCGTCCTATGCGGCGCGTTCGGACGCGGCGACGGTGGCGGCAAGATCTGCGCGTGACCCGGAGTACCGAGCGCCGCTTGGGCACTGCCGGGCGTTCTAGAGGTTCATCAGGAAGTTGCGGGCCTGCCGGGTCACACACCCCCTGCGGGGAATGTGCGGTGATCCCCGCCATCGGCATGCGGCCCGGCGTCGTGGTCAATGACGAACAGCACGAACAGGCGGCGCAGCAGCACGATATTGCAAGCGCAGATCGACAAGATTGTCTGGGCCAGGTGCTCTATTTGTAATACTTCCAATTACGATCCCTGCGATTGCCCAAGCTTCTCCGAGGTCTAACTGCACGGGAAGTCCCCAGCGCTGCAACGACCTGTTTCAGAATCAGAAGCAGACGAACCTGTTTCTGGGTAACAGCAACGGAACGGCCATTCTGTTCACTAGTGATGGAAGTGCGAGCCAGCGATGGGACGTCTACATCGATAGCACGACCGGCGACTACGTAATATACAACTTCGGAACGAACAAAATCCTCGTCCGTGATGCAAATGGGTGCACAGTCCACAATATTCACTGGAAGTACTGTGCCATAATCGTGACAGACCCTGGCTCAGGTCGCCCGTCGTCGGACGAATGGATCGAGCAGCGAACCGATCCATTCGTATTCGAAAACGCTGATAGTAGCGACCGTTGCCTGGATGACGCAGGTGGCGGCTCTAGTGCTGGAGATCAGGTAATCCTCTATCCATGCGACTCCACAGATGCTGCGCAACAATGGCTGGCCAAGTCTAGTCCTTAGTTTAGAGCAGATAGCTTTGATCGGCGGCCCGGCCTTCTGGCTGGGCCGCCGTCGGTGTTTGCCCTGACAGGATGAGTCGTGGCAAGGGGCCTAGTACTAGGGGTCGGGTCGTCCCGGACCAACCAGGTCGAACGCTGTTTCGGCTACCTCACCACCCAGAAATCCGCCGCGGCAGCCCACACGAGCGACGAAGCCTCGAAGCCGACATCCGCGACTGGATCACCATCTGGAACGCCCGACGTTGCTGCTGGGCGACCCGGCCCCGGTGCACGCCAGCGAGATCGAGGTGCTGTTCATCGAGCAGAACGGTCAGACCAAGGTCGACTTCCAGCACCGCTACATCGAACGGCTGGGCGCTGGGGCCGAAGACCTCGCCAAGACGATCGCCAAGCCCGACGGCTGGCCCGGCATCCTCGACCGGTTCGGCGAGGCGGCGGCCAGGCTTTAGAGGCGGCCTTGCTGGTGGTAGCCGACCCATAGGCGGCCGCCGGCTCTGGCTAGGACGGCGTCGGCGAGGTTGGTCAGGTCGGCTGGCTTGCCGTGAGCGGCGATAAGGTCGGCGGCAAGTTGCTGGTCGGCTACGCGTAGCTCGCGGAGGAGCCACTTGCCGCTGCCGAGCCAGGCACCGGCGAGCAGCAGCGCTAGCTGGGCTACCTCGACGAACACGTGCCAGCAGATGACTAGCGTCTCGCCGGGATCGGTGCTGCCGGCCAGGTCGTCGAGCAGGTCAGTCAGGCCGTATCGGTGCCGGTCAAGCTCGGCCCGCGGAAGCGGAGGCGGCCCGGCGGCCAGTGTCGCGCGGGCCTGGTCGCGGACCGCCTCGGCGGTGCCGTCGGCGTCGGTCAGGATCGCGCCGTCGGCGCACATCCGGGCTAGCGTGGGCCGGCGTCTCGCGGTGTCCTTGGCGAACCAGACCCCGATCGTGCTCACGTTCTGGACGAACACTTCGACGGGCCAGTCTCGCCAGCGCATCGACTCGCGGTAAGGGGCAGGCGGACCGTCGATGATTACGACGATGTCCAGGTCGGATGTGCTCGTCCGGCGAGGGGACAGCACGCCGCCGCCGAGGAAGGCCGCGCGAGCGGCGGGGAATCGTTCGCTGACGAACGCGCTGGCGTCTGCAAATGGGTCCACCACCGCATGATCACTCCTCGCGCGCTGGCTCGCACCCAGTTATCGGCTCGGCCGTCGGCGCTCAGGGCTTGGCGCGTGGCAGGATGCGGGCGTGAGCACGTTGATCACCAACGTTGGCGAGTTGGTCACGCACGAGCGGACCGGTGACGGCGTCGTTCAATGGGCGGCGTTGGACTATGCCGCGATCGTGATTGAGGACGGGTGCGTGGCCTGGACCGGACCGGCGTCGCAGGCGCCCGCCGCCGACGAGGCCGTGGACGCGGCCGGCCGGGCCGTGCTGCCTGGATTCGTCGACTCGCACGCGCATCTCGTTTTCGCGGGGGAACGCGGTGCCGAGTTCGCCGCCCGTATGGCCGGCCTGCCGTACAGCGCCGGCGGAATCCGCAGCACAGTGGCGGCGACCCGAGCCGCCAGCGACGCCGACCTGGACGCCAACTTGCGGCGGCTCGCCGCCGAGATGCTCGCGCAGGGGATCACGACGCTGGAGTGCAAGTCCGGATACGGGCTTACCGTCGCCGACGAGCAACGCAGCGTCCGGCTGGCGGCGCAGGTCACGGCGGAGGTCACCTACCTTGGGGCGCACGTGGTCGCGCCCGAGTTCGCGGGCGACCCGTCTGGATATGTCGACCTCGTCTGCGGGCCGATGCTGGCCGCGTGCGCGCCGCACGCCCGGTGGGTCGACGTGTTCTGCGAGGACGGGGCGTTCGGCGCGGACGAGGCGCGGGCGGTGCTGGCGGCCGGGCGAGCAGCCGGGCTGCGACCGCGGGTGCACGCGAACCAGCTTGGGTACGGGCCCGGTGTCGCCGTCGCGGTGGAAGCGGGGGCGGCCTCGGCCGATCACTGCACGTTCCTGACCGACGCCGACATCGACGCGCTGGCCTCGTCCCAGACCGTCGCGACGCTGCTTCCGGGGGTGGAGTTCTCGACCAGGCAGCCCTACCCGGACGCTCGGCGGCTGCTCGACGCCGGTGTCACCGTCGCTGTGGCCACCGACTGCAATCCAGGGTCGTGCTTCACCTCGAGCATGCCATTCTGCGTCGCGCTGGCGGTCAGGGACATGCACATGACCACGCAGGAGGCGGTCTGGGCGGCAACGGCAGGCGGCGCCCGGGCGCTGGGCCGGGACGACGTCGGTCATCTCGGCGTCGGTGCCAGCGCCGACTTGATCATGCTGGACGCGCCGTCGCACGCCTACCTCGCCTACCGCCCTGGCGTACCGCAGATCGCCGCCGTCTGGCAGGCCGGCATAAGGTCGCGGCATGGTGACTGAAACGCTGCCACTGTTTCCGCTTGGCACCGTGCTCTACCCGGGCCTCGTGCTGCCGCTGAACATCTTCGAAGAGCGGTACCGGCAACTTGTCCGCGACCTGCGGGGCGGGCCCGAGCCGCGCCGGTTCGGCGTGATCGCGATTCGCGAGGGCCGCGAGACCGGGATCGACGGCGTGTCCGCGCTCCATGACGTGGGCTGCGTCGCGGTCGTGCGCGAGGTCACCGAGCTTCCTGACGGCCGGTACGAGATGCTCACCATCGGTGCCGACAGATTCAAGCTGCACGGTTTGGCCGACCCTGGGTCCAAGCCATACCTCCTCGGCGAGGTCGAGACTCTCGATGAGCCGGTCGGCGACGAGGCCGAATCCAAGCTCGCCGTCACCGCCGTGCAACGCGTATTCCGCGGCTACCTCGACATGCTCGCGACCAAGGGCTCAGCCACCATCAACGTCCCCGAGCTGCCCGACGAGCCGATCCTGCTGTCCTACCTGGTCGCCGCGTCGGTGATCGTCGACCTGCCCGAGCGGCAGGGGTTGCTCGCGCAGCCCAACGCGCTGCGTCGGCTCCGCGCGGAACGGGCGCTGCTGGCCAAGGAGACCGCGATACTCCGCTCGCTGGGCTCGACGCCGGCGCCGGACCTGCGTTCGTCCCCGTACAGCCAGAACTGAGCGGCCTCGACAACGTAGGGCCGACGTTGCTGTTGGCGGCCGCAGGTGCGCGGGAGGCTGTATCTTGACTAGTCATATTTGAGTAGTCGTGTTTTACTTGATTGGTGAATCCGACGAGGCTGTTCGTGCTCGGAGCGCTGGCTAAGCGCGGTCCCATGTACGGTCACCAGTTGCGCAGGAACGCCCGGATGGGCCGCGCCGACTTGTGGTCGGACGTGCGGCCAGGCTCGCTCTACGGGGCGCTGCACCGGCTCGCGGCCGAGGGCTTGATCGAGCCGCTGCGTACCGAGCAGTCCGGCAACCTGCCCGCCCGGACTGTCTACGCGATTACCGACGAAGGCCATCGCGAGCTCAAGGCGCTGCGCGCCGAGGCGCTGAGCGAGGTCGCCCTCCGTCCTGACCCGGTCGACCTGGCCGTAGCCATGAGCGGTGATCTTGAGGAGGACACGCTGCGCGGCTACGTGGAAGACCGGATCAGGACGCTGTTGGCGCTGGCCGCTAAGTTCAACCACCACCGGGATCGAGTCTGGCCGGATCAGACCGTCGCCGACGATCTAGTCGCCGAACATGCGAGGCTGCGCCTAGAGGCCGAACTGACCTGGCACCAGATGCTGCTCGGCCAGCTAGCCAAGCTGACCGCCGAAAGCGAGGCGACATGACGGTCCGCCCGCTGCGCCTGCTCGGCGACCCTGTGCTCCGAACCCCGTGCGACCCGGTCGTACGATTCGATGACGCGCTGGCTCGCCTGGTATCCGACCTCCTCGATACCGTGGCCGAACCGGGCCGGGCCGGGCTCGCCGCCAACCAGATCGGGTCGGACCTGGCGGCGTTCAGCTATAACGTCGACGGCGAGTTCGGCTATGTGATCAACCCGGTTCTCGTCGAGACGAAGGGGGAGCAGACCGGCTACGAAGCCTGCCTGTCGCTGCCGGGCGTGGGTGCGGACCGGCAGCGAGCGGCTTACGCCGTCGTGACCGGCGTCAACCTGCGGCAAGAACCGGTGACCGTGGCCGGTGATGGCGAGCTAGCCCGGTGCCTGCAACACGAATGCGACCACCTGGCCGGCGAACTGTACATCGACAAGCTCGCCGGCCCCGAGCGCGACTCAGTCCTGCAGGCCCTGCGCCGCCGCGCTCTGGAAGCGCTCAGTCGATCCAGTAACGCCGCCGGGGGGCCTGCTCCTCTTCGGTGATCACTACGTTCTCAAGTCGGCCGCCGCAGGACTCGATCGTCTTGATCGACCCGATGTTGTCGTCGTCGCAGGTCACGAGCACCCGGTCGATGCCCAGCGACCGGGCGATGATCAGGCTCTGCCGCAGAATCTCAGTCGCGTAGCCGCGCCGCCGGTGCTCGGCGAGCACTCCGTACCCGATGTGCCCGCCCTCATGCAGCAGGACCTCGTTCAGCCGGTGCCTGATCGACGTCCGCCCGACGATCTCGCCGTCCACCTCGGCGACCAGGAACGTGCTCGGCACGAGGCGCTCGGGCAAGTTCACCCCGGCTCGATGATCCTCTAGCTGCTTGACGTAGTCATCGAAACTCATATCGGGCGAATACCCGAGCCCGAACGTGAAGTTCTCGGCGGCCATCGCCTCGTGTCCAGCGCGGAACGCCGACTCGTCGTCCGACCTGGGCGGCCTGAGCCTCAGCATCTGAGCAGGCTAGCCGCGGTCGCCCGGGCGGTTCCACTGAATTACCCCGCGGCCGCCAGCGTCCGGTACTGCCGATGGAATCTCACCAGCGGTGCTCCCGATTCAGCGACATTCGGAACAAAAAGCACGTGGCCAGTCACCAGCAGGTGATCGCCGGTCGGCACCCGGGCGACGGCCTCGCACTCCATTGCCGCGAGCCCGTCGTCTGGGATGAGCGCGCCGGACACGGCGCCTCGATGGTGCGGAACGTCGTTCAGCAGCAGCCTCGCACCAGGCCGGCCAGCCGCGGCGAACCGTCCGGCCAGCATCCGCTGGCCGGACGCCAGCACCGTGACCGCGAACCGGTCAAGCCGGCCGAGCAGTTCGGCCGGGTACGAGCCGACGGCCAGCGCGATCAGGATCAGCGGCGGCTGCGTCGACACCGGGCAGAACGCGCTCACCGTCACCCCGACGTCCTCGCGGCCGTCGGCCACGGTCACCAGCGTGACGCCGCTGGCAAACGCGCCCAGCGCTGTCTCGAATCCGGCTGGCGGATCAGCCGGGAGCAATTTTTCGGTCAATGAAAAGTCCAGGTGCCCGGCAACAGCAGCGGCCCGGCCGGCGGGAGTCCGCAGGTGGCGGCCGCCTGCCAGACCGGACCCCAGCTCTCAGTCAGCAGGTCGGTGGTGGCCGCGAGCAGCGTCTCGGCGAGTCCGCCGAATGGGGCCAGGCTGGCGCTCGCGGACGCTCGCCGGTCCTCGCTGTTGCTGGGTGGCCTGATCCGGTCGAGCGGGCCTAGCCTCGGGAACGGGACGAGTGGTGCGGTCGACGGCAGGCCGGCTCGGCGCCGGGCGATCTCGGCGGCCTCTTCGACGCCACCGAGCCGGTCGACCAGACCGTTGTCGAGGGCGTCGGCGCCGGTCCACACCCGGCCTCTGGCCAGCTCGTGTACCCGCTCGGCGGTCATGCCGCGGCCGGCCGCCACCTTGCCGGTGAAGTCCGCGTAGATCCGGTCGAGCCAGGTGTCCACGAGGGCCCACTCGTCACTGGAGAACGGCTGGTTGAACGAGAACATGCCGGCGTGCTTGCCGAGCACGACCGAGTCGGTCGAAATACCCGCCTTGCCGTAGGCCTCGCTGAGCACCGGCTTCGCCGTGATCACGCCGATCGAGCCGGTCACGGTGCCGGGCTGGGCGACGATCGCGTCAGCGGCCATCGAGATGAAATAGCCGCCGGACGCCGCGACATCGCTCATCGAGACGACGACCGGCTTGCCGGCGTTGCGCGCCCGGACGACCTCGCGCCAGATCGCGTCGGAGGCCACGTACGAGCCGCCCGGGCTGTTCACCCGGAGCAAGATCGCCTTGATGTGCGGGTCTGCCGCCGCCGAGCGCAGCATCGCGCTTATGCTGTCAGACCCCATCGCGCTGCCGCCGGTGAGCGGGCTTCCCCGGCCGCTGCGGCCACGCCTGATCGCGCCGGTCGCCTGGATCAGCGCCACGGCGTCCTGGCGCGCAGCCGGTAGTTGCCGCAACCGGTTGCTCAGCTCCTTGTAGCGCTGGTACCGGCCCAGATACAGCAGGACGGTGTCCTCGGTGGCCTGCACCCGCTTGCGTACGGCGCTGTAGACCTCGTCCCGGTAGCCGAGCGCGTCGACGAGGCCGGCGGCGAGGGCTTGTTCGGCGACGAACGGACCGTCGTTGATCAGCTTGGTCGCCTCGTCGGTGGATCCCTTGGCGCGTCGCGCCACCGCCTCGGTGAGCTGCTCGGTGACCGACTGGGCCATCCGCGTGGCGGCCTCGCGCGCAGCTGGCGAGAACCCGTGCTCGGTGAGTTGCTCGGCCGCGCTTTTGAACTCGTGCCTGGCCCCGACCTCCATTGACACGCCGAGCTTGTCGAGCGTGCCGCGCAGGAACACCCGTTCGACCGCCAGCCCGGTCAGCCCGACGTCGCCGGACGGCTGCAGGAAGATCGTCTCGAAGGCCGTCGCCAGGTAGTAGGGCAGGTTGCCAGCCGCGAACTCGCCGAAGGTCTCCGCCCAGGCGAACGTCGGCTTACCGGACTCGCCGAATCGCCGCACGGCATCGCGCAGTTCCTGCACGATGGCAAGGCCGAGCGGGCGGCCGCCAACCTTAACGACGAGCGCTTGCACCCGGTGGTCGTCGCGGGCCAGCTTGAGGCCGGTGAGTACGTCGGTGACCGTCGGCTGGTGCCTGGACATCACCGCCGATAGCGGGTCGGGCGGCCGAGTCTCGAGCAGCCCGTCGGTCAGGTCCAGCTCAAGTATCACCGGCGCGGTGCGCTGCTTGGCGAGCTTGATGATCGATTCAGGAATGCCGGTAGGCGCCATGCTCCAAACCTAACCCCTGCCGTCAGCTATCGTCGGCTGGGATGACGGTGCACGATGGGAACGGCTGGACCCGGTGCGGCCGCGGCCATCGGCATTGGGGCAGGCATGGCGCGGCCGGCTTGCTCGTTGCCGCGCCGGATGCGGCCGGCCGGCCGACTGTGCTTTTGCAACAGCGGAGTTGGTGGGGGAGTCATGGCGGAGCTTGGGGTCCACCGGGTGGCGCGCGGGACAGCCACGAGTCCGAAGTGCACACCGCGCTGCGCGAGGCCGAGGAAGAGTGCGCGATCGACTCGGCTGCCGTCACCGTGCATGGCGTGCTGCGCGACGACCACGGCGGCTGGACGTACCGCACTGTGCTGGGAAGCGCGGCTGGACCGCTCAGGGCGTTCCCCTTCAGCGAGGAGACGAAGGAAGTCGCCTGGGTACCCGTCGACGAAGTCGTTTCGCTCAGGCTTCACCCAGGCTTCGCCGAGCAGTGGCTGGCGCTGCGGGCGGTGCTCATGCCGCTGACGATCATCGTCGACGCCGCGAACGTGGTGGGGTCGCGTCCGGACGGGTGGTGGCGGGACCGCGCCGGGGCGGCCGAACGCCTGGTCGGCCAGTTGTCGGTGCTGGCTTCCGATGGGGTGACCAGGTTGCCTGAGTCGGTCGACGCGCCCGAGCTTGAGCACTGGTTCCCTCAGTTCGTCGTGGTGCTTGAGGGTGCCGCCTGCGCAGCGCAGACCGATGACGCGGTGTCGCGGACTGGGTCGCGCCTTGAGATCGTGCGGGCGCGCGGGTCCGGGGATGACCAGATCGCGAGGCTGGCCGAGCAGACGAACGGACGCCGGCTCGTGGTGACCGCCGACCGGGAGCTCAAGGCCAGATGCGAGGTCGCGGGTGCCGCGGTGACCGGCCCCCGGTGGCTGCTCGACCTGCTGTAACCCGGCGGGACATGGGTCGCCGACACAAAGCCGCGCCTTGATGCGTCAGGTGCGATGTTCCGGACCGGCCGGCTCCGGAGCGACCCGCACCACCGCCACGCCCAGCGCCGGTCAGTGGCCGTTGGGATCGGCGGGAGCGGGTGGCGGCTCCGTGTGCCCGAGTTCGGTGGCAGCGGCCTGGTGGACGTGGTGCAACAGGCTGTGTACCTCGCGCAGCAGCCGGAGCCGCTCCTCGTCGATCCGTTGGCGCTTGCGTCCTTGGCTGATCAGGTGCAGGGTGCCGCCGGCGGCGATGCAGGCGCCGATGTCCGAGGTCACGTTGGTGTAGTTGCCACCGATCAGCTCGGACTTGGGGCTCACATTGACCCCGAGGAGGGGCAGGATCACAAGGTAGACGCCGAGCAGCGTGAGCAGCACCACATGCGGCTTGCTCGACAGCAGCCGAGGTATCCATTGCAGGATCCGGTCGAAGGCGTTCTTGGTGCTGCCGGGCGCCAGACTGGTGAGGCCCATCGTGTCCGGCGGCTCTGGCTGGCTGGGCGGCTGCGGGTCATACGTCATGGTCGCTGGTCCTTAACTGCTCGGGGTCGCTCGGGGTCGCTCGGGGTCGCTCGGGGTCGCTCGGGGTCGGGAGCAGCTTAAGGTCGTGGCGGGTTTTGGCGCGGCCGCCCTCAGGATGCCCTGGAACGCGAGTTCGCTCGCCGATGCCGCTCGCCACCCCGGATCGGGCTCACTCCCAGGACAGCGTGGGCCCCGAGCTGTCGCTATAACAGCAGCTAGGAGCCCACGCTGCCGCACGCTGCGGGGTTCGCCGCTACCGGACCGGCTCAGGCGACCTGGAATGACCTCTTGGCTAGGCCAAGCCAGTAACCGGTGATCGTGGTGACCGGCTGCGGTCCCTCGGCCGCGCCGAGGGTCACGAACAGCGGCGCGAAATGCTCGGTCGTCGGGTGCGCGTACCGGGCGCCGGGCGCCCGCCGGAAGTCGGCGAGCGCGGAGACGTCGCCGTCGTCGAGCGCCTCGGCGGCCCAGTGGTCGAACTCAGTCGACCAGCCCGGCGGTTCCGCGTCGAACCGGAACTCGCGCAGAAACGGCAGCCCGTGGGTAAGGAACCCGCTTCCCATGATCAGCACGCCTTCGTCGCGCAAAGGGCGCAGGGCCGCGCCGATGCGCAGCAGCCGGTCCGGGTCAAGGTCGGGCATCGAGATCTGGAGCACGGGAATGTCGGCGTCCGGATACATCACGGTCAGCGGCACATAGGCGCCGTGGTCCAGGCCCCGATCGGGAGCCTCGGCGACCGACTCCTTGCCCGACAGCAGGCCGCGCACCTTCGCCGCCAGGTCGGGTGCGCCGGGCGACGGGTACGTGGCGCGGTAGTAGCGCTCGGCGAAGCCGTAGAAGTCGTAGACGAGCGGAGCCGCGTCGGCGGTGGCGCCGATGGCCAGCGGCGCGGCCTCCCAGTGCGCGGAGACGACCAGGATGGCCGACGGTTTGGGCATTGCCTGCGCCCACGCTTCAAGCTGGACAACCCAGAGCGGATCATCGACCAGTGGCGGCGCGCCATGCCCCAGGTAGACCGCGGGCATCCGGCCCGGCGCGATCCCGCTAGCGGCGCGCTCGGTTACCTCATGCGCGGCCGCGACTGGCACCGGCTCGTGCTCCGGCGTCCGCGCGTCAAGTCCTTCGTCCATGCCAGCCCTTCCGCCGACTCACCTGCTGCTAGCGACGCTAACCCGCTCGCGGGTTCACGCATCCACCTCACCCGCCCGCTAATCCTCGTCGTGGATCAGCCAGAGGGCGGCCAGGGGCGGGATCGTCAGGACCGCCGACGCTGGGCGGCCGTGCCAGGGTTCGGCGACGGACTGCACCGACCCGTAGTTGCCGACGCCGCTGCCTCCGTAGTCGGTGCCATCGGTGTTGATCAGTTCGCGCCAGCGGCCGGTCTTGGGCAGGCCGACCCGGTAGTCGTAGTGCGGGTCACCGGAGAAGTTCGCGATGCAGGCCAACGGCGGACCGCCGGTGTCGAACCGCAGGAACGAGATCACGTTGCCGAACGCGTCGTTCGCGTCGATCCAGCTGAAACCGGCCGGCTCGAAGTCTTCCCGCCACAGCGCCGGGTGCTGCTTGTAGGCCCGGTTGAGGTCGTCGACCAGCCGGCGCAAGCCGGCGTGGGAGTTGTCCTGCAGCGCGGCCCAGTCCAGACCTCGTTCTTGCGACCACTCGCCCTGCTGGCCGAACTCTCCGCCCATGAACAGCAACTGCTTGCCCGGGTGGGCCCACATGTAGCCGTAACAGAGCCCGCAGCGTGGCGAACCGCTTCCAGTCATCGCCCGGCATCTTGCCGAGCAGCGAGCCTTTCCCGTGCACCACCTCGTCGTGTGACAGCGGCAGCACGAAGTTCTCGCTGTACGCGTACATCATCGAGAACGTCAGTTCGTTGTGGTGATAACGGCGGAACAGCGGGTCGTGGGTGAGATAGGCCAGGGTGTCGTGCATCCAGCCGAGGTTCCATTTCAGCCCGAATCCGAGCCCGCCGAGGTGCACCGGCCTGGTCACGCCCGGCCAGGCGGTCGACTCCTCAGCGATCATCACGACGCCGAGGCTGCGCTTGTACGCGGTCGCGTTGACTTCCTGCAAGAACGAGACGGCGTCAAGGTTCTCTCGCCCGCCGAGCACGTTCGGCGTCCACTGGCCCGGGCCGCGCGAGTAGTCCAGGTACAGCATCGAGGCGACCGCGTCCACCCGCAGGCCGTCGATGTGGAACTCTTCGAGCCAGTACACGGCGTTGGCCACGAGGAAGTTCCTGACCTCCTTGCGGCCGAAGTCGAAGATCAGCGTGCCCCAGTCCGGATGCTCGCCGCGGTGCGGATCGGCGTGCTCGTACAGCGCCGTGCCGTCGAACTTGGCCAGCGCCCAGGAATCTTTCGGAAAATGCGCGGGAACCCAGTCGACGAACACCCCGATTCCCGCCTGATGCAGCCGGTCGACCAGATGGCGGAAGTCGTCCGGTGAGCCGAATCGTGCTGACGGCGCGTAGTACGAGGTGACCTGATATCCCCACGAGCCGCCGAACGGGTGCTCGGCTACCGGCATGAACTCCACGTGGGTGAACCCGCGGTCGCGCACGTAGGCGACAAGCTCATCGGCCAGTTCGGCGTAGGACAGGCCGGGCCGCCACGAGCCGATGTGCACCTCGTAGACGCTCAGCGGCGCGCGCAACGGGTCACGCTCGACTCGGGATGACATCCAGGCGTCGTCGCTCCACTGGTAGCGCGACTCGAACACGACGGAGGCGGTGGCCGGCGGAGGTTCGGCGAGCGTGGCCATCGGGTCGGCCTTGCGGTGCCAGTTTCCGTCCGGCCCGCAGATCTCGTACTTGTACTTGGTCCCTTCACCGACCCCGGGCACGAGCAACTCCCAGACGCCTGAACTGCCGAGTGAGCGCATCGGGTGAGCGCGCCCGTCCCAGCTGTTGAAGTCGCCGATGACGCGGACGCCGCGCGCGTTCGGCGCCCACACGGCGAAGGACGTGCCGCCAAGCTCCGGCCGGACCCGGGCGCCGAGTGCGCGCCACAACTCCTCGTGTCTGCCTTCGGCGATCAGGTGCAGATCCATCTCGCCCAGGCTTGGCAGATGCCGGTAGGGGTCGTCGCCGACGATTTCTGGCCCCGCGGCCTCATAGCTGACCGCGAGCCGGTAGTCGCCCGCCAGGTCGGTGGGCACTATGGCGGAAAATACGCCTTGATGCACATGTCGCATCGGATACCTGGTGCCGTCAACCAGCATCACGGTGACCGACCGGGCGAGCGGTCGTAGTGCTCGGACGAGGGTGCCGCTCCGCCAGGCAGCGGATGGGCGCCGAGCACGGCGTGCGGGTTGTGGTGCTGTCCGGCCAGGATCGCATCGATCTCGTCGTGGCTCACCGGGTCCATGGCCATCTCACCTGTCGTAGTCTGCGCTAGTTCGCGGGGGGACGACCCCCGCACCCCCCGTGCCTCCGGCTATTCATGTACCGCCTCCGCGATCGCATGCAGTGGGATCGGCAGCCAGCCCGGCCGGTGCCTGGCCTCGTAAACCGCCTCGTATACCGCCTTCTGCAGCAGCAGTGCTCGCAGCAACGGCCCGCTCCGCCGTGGATCTGTTCCAGACGCTTCCCGGTATCCGGCGCAGAACGCCTTCCGGCACCGATCGGCCCAGCCGGCGGCGACGTCTTGCAGCCGCCGGTCGTCGGGGTCGCGGCGAGCTTGATGCCGGGCGACGTAGTCGAACGATCGGAGCATGCCAGCCACATCCCGCAACGTCGGCGCGTACGCGCGGCGCCTGGCCAGCGGCACCGACGGCTCACCCTCGAAGTCGAGTATCACCCAGCCCGCCTGCGTACCAAGGACCTGGGCGAGGTGGTAGTCGCCGTGAATGCGCTGGATGGCGACCGGGCTGGTCAGGTCGGCTAGTTCGGCGTAACTGGCCCTGATCGCCCGCTCGTGTTCGGCCAGCTCGGGGACGACGCCGAGGGCCAGCGACAGTTCGGCCGCCATGATGGCGGCCATGTCCGCCAGCGCCGTTGGCGGCAGCACGCTCGCGCCGAACGCCGCGGCTAGCTCGGCGTGCAACTGCGCGGTCGCCTGGCCGAGCCGCCCGGCTTGGCTGGAGAAATCCGGCTCGGCGCTCTCCAGGTCGGCGATCGCGAGAGACCAGCCGTCGCGCGAGTTGGCGAAGTACTCGGCGAGAATCGCGAGCACGGTCGGTTCTTCGTCGTCGGGCGCTGACAGTTCGATCCAGCCGCGGGGGGCTGCCACCAGCCGCGACCCCAACCGCGCCAGCTGGGATGGAAGCTCTAGATCAGGATGCTGTCCGGGGGACGGCCGACGCAGCAGCTTGAGAATCGCCTTGTCGCCGAAGACGACGCTGGTATTGCTAGCCGCGGCCGGCAGCGTCCGGCCTGCGGCCGCCTTGTCGATAGCGGCCCCGGCCCCGGCCTCGAGCCGGAAGGCGATCGGCCCTTCGCTGCGTTGCGACGCGATCCCGCTGAGCAGCACGGCCGTCAGCTGCGGGTCGACCGCTGCGTCGTAGGCGACCCGCCCGTCGGCCAGCGTTCCGATCGCAGCCGGACCGAGACCTGGCTTCAGCGTCGCGGTGATGCCGACGAGCACCTGATAGCGCACCGTCTCGGTGCCGGTCGTCGCGTCGACGATGAGGTGCGCGAGCTCAGGGTCTCCGACCTTGAGCCGCACGTCTGAACTGATCACCAGGTCGCGCAGGATGGCGCCGCTGCCGGCGAACCAGCGCTGCGCGGGCAGCCAGGCAGCGAGCAAGTCAGCCAGCGAGCCACTGCTCATCGCATGAGTCAAGCATGCGCGTCTCCTGCTCTCGTCTCCGGGCTGTGTTGCCCAGCTAGGTGCCGGATGCCGTGAGGGCGCGGTCGGCCGGTGGCGAGTGCCGGGGGTCGTGTTTTCTCATGGATGGATAAATTTTTCGGGGGGAATTGGCCAAACTTACAAATAGAGCATAGGTATGGATTTAAGTCTTGCTCGGGTCAAAACCTAACATTAGGCTCCGCGATTAAGGCGGCTCGTGCGCCTTGTGCCGGAAAGATCAGAAATGGAAAGGAGTGCGTTCGCCGGGCCTCGCGGGACTAGAGGAACTTGAGAGACTCAAGTTAAGCAGGCCTCGATAAACAGCTACTTCACGGCAATAACTCACGAGAGACGTATGGCCGACATTCGGTCAGAAAGGGTTACACATGCGCAAGCAACTCGCCAGGACGATCTTAGCCGCTGGGACAGTGGCAGCGATGCTATCCCTCGCCGTTCCCCAGGCGATGGCCGCGGGTACGTGGACGGTCACCGGCGGCAAGAACTTCACCTCGGCGCAGTCGAATGGCACCACCTTCTCGCTGAAGGACACCACGAAGAATCTGAACTTCAGCTGCACGAAGGGCTCGGGCGCGGGCACGGTCGTCAACCAGTCGATGAGCACCAACACCGCCATCGGCAGCATCACGTCGTCCGGCTTCACCAGCTGCTCCGGCGCCTTCGGCAGCACCGGCTCGGACAGCCAGACGGCTGGCACGGTGTCTACGCTGAACGCCGGCGTCTACGCCGCGCCCGTCACGACGGGCACGATCACGAATGTCGACCACACGTTGTCGGTCAGCAGCATCCTCGGGAACTGCACCGCCGAGGTAAAGGGGACCGCCGGCATCACCTACAACAACACGACCCACGTGCTGGCGTTCACCGTCGCCGGCGACAACCTCAAGATCACGAAGACGAACTGCTCTTTCTTCGCCGTGAACGACGCTGTCACGTTCACCAGCGGCACCGGCGGGGAGACGGTGACTGGCAACCCGGTTAACCCGATCCAGGTCAGCCAGCCGTAGTGCTCGCCTAGGACAGTGCTCCCCGGCACGGTGACGTGCCGGGGAGCACTTTTCTTTGTTGAAAGGGACAAATATGCGTAAACGACTTTCAAGGGCGCTCTTAGCCGCGGGGACCGTGACCGCGGCCCTGTGCCTGGCAGTCCCGGTCGCCCTGGCTGCGGGTACATGGACAATCACCGGCGGCCGGAACTTCACCGGCGTGCTATCGAGCGGCTCGACTGTCACGGTGACGGACGTCACGAAGAACCTGACGTTCGCGTGCACGACTGGCACAATCGCGGGAACATTCGCCGACCAGAGCATGAGCACCAATACGGCTATCGGCAGCGTCACCAAGCTGACGTTCGGCGACAATACTCACAAGTGCACCGGTCCGTTTGGCAGCACCGCCACGTTCACGCTGAAGGCTGGCACCACGGCGACGATAAACGCCGGCTCCTACTCCGCGCCCGTTACGACGGGCACGATCACCAACCTCGATTTGATCATGTCGGCCAGCGGCATCCTCGGCAACTGCACAGCGGAGATCAAGGGAACTGCCGGCATCACCTTCAACAACACGACGCACCTGCTGGCGTTCACGACAGCGGGTGACGACCTGAGAGTCACGAGCACGACGTGCAGCTTCTTCAGCGTGAACGACATGATCACCATCTCAACCGGCAACGGCGGTTTCGTCCTGACCGGCAGCCCGGTCAACCCGATCCAGGTCAGCCAGCCGTAACCCGCGCGTATAAGGCGCTCCCCGGCATCGTGTCATGCCGGGGAGCGCTTCCGTTAGCGGGCGGTTGTTCAGGTGATCTTGATGGTGAGGGTTTGCCTCGCGGACCTGCCGACACCATTGGACGCGGTGATCGTGATCTTGAAGGTATGGCCCGCGCCGGCCTTAGCCGGCGTACCGGTGACGAAGGCTCTGCCGCCGACGACTCCGAACCGCAGGCCCTTAGGTAGCTTGCCCGACTCCTTCAGGCTCGGCCTCGGAAGTCCCGTGGTCGTGACGGTGAAGGCACCGCGCCTGCCGTGTCTGAAGGTGACCTTGGAAGCCGACGTGATCTTGGCTGCTACACCCGGTGCGAGCTTCAGCGTGAAGATCACGAAGACCGGCGAGCTGAAAGCCGCGGTCACTTTGTTGTTCGCCTCGATGCCGAACATCTTCGGAGAGGCCGTGCCCTTCGGCAGTGACCCTGACAGCACGCCGGTGCTGGACAGATGCAGACCCTTGGGCAAATTGAGACCCTTGAAAGTGGGCGCTGGCGTGCCCAGTGCCTTGAGCTGAATCGAGTTCGGCACGCCGAAGGCGAATGTCGCCGATGTCGTGCGGACGACCGGATCAGTGCCGACATTCACCGTGAACGTCCGGTGCGCCGCGGCGCCGATCCCGTTGGATGCGGTAAGGGTGATCTTGAAGGCGCCTAGCTTGGACTTGCTGGTCAGCTTCGCCGACAGCAGGCCGGACAGCTTGGCCAGGCTGAGCCAGCTTGGCGCGCCGCGCATCGAGAACGTCGACGGCGGGAATCCGCTCGCCGTCAGCGTGAACTGATCCTGTGCGGTATTGCCGGCCGCGAACCAGGTCGAGCCGCCCGTGGTGAGTTTCGGGGCGGTGGGCACGAACGGGACCACGTTGTTGAACGCCCCCTGGCTGGTGACGTTCTCCGTGACCCAGAGTTGGCCGGTCGTCTGGTCCGTCGCCAGCCCGTCGACCTCGCTAGGCACCGTCAGGCCGCCGGTCAGCGATGGCGGGGACGTCCGCTCGGTGACGCCAGTGATCGAGCCGAACTCGCCGCCGACCCACATCAGCCGCCGCGCGGGGTCGGCGGTTATCGAGGTCGGCACGCTGCCGAGCGTGGTGGAGTGGACGGTACCCGGGCTGGCCTCGCGGAACTCCGACAGCGTGCTGTCAGAGTTGCCGACCCACACGGTCTCGGTGCTGGCGTCGATGGCGATAACCTGGGGATTGTCGCCGACGTTGACCGGGCTGCCGACCGTCGCGCCTGTTGACTCGCTGAACTCGAACACCGAGTTCCCGGCCGCGTTCAGCACCCAGATTCTGCTGGTGCCGTGGTCGACCGCCACTCCGGAAGCCGCGCTGAGCGAGCCGGTGATGAACTTGACCGGGGCATTGGTCAGGTGGCTCTCATCGAAGGTGAACACATTGCCGGTCAGGTCGATCACGAACACCTTCCCGGCCGCCGGGTCGACCGCCACGCCAGTCAGGTCAGATCCGGCCGGCACCGTGACGGCGTGGACCGACCTGTTCGACTCCTTGATGTACGTGACCGTGTGCGTGCTGCCGTCGATGCTGTTTCCGATGACCCAGACCAGGCCGCGGCCGGCGTCGGCGGCGATCGCGTTCACGCCCGACTTGACGTGGACGTTGACGATCGCGTGGCTCTTCTCGAAGATCTTGTCGACGCTGTCGGTGTGCTGGCCCGTGTCTCGTTCGGCCACCCAGTACGAGTGGTTAACCGTGTCGGCGGCGATCCCGACCGGTTGTCCTGTCACCATCACGCCGGGCCTGGCCTTGCTCCCGGGACCGCCGGCCGGCGCGGCGAAGGCCGGGGTGATTAATGCGGCCGCCAGGCAGCTCGCCAGTACGCCCGCGGCGGCCAAGACGACCGTGCCATGCGGACGACTACTTTGTTGTTTTCCGCGCATCTGCGGCTCCCGAAGTTGGCTCGATGGGCAGATAAGCGACCTTTGACCGAGTAGGACACCTGGACTCCGCTATGGTCCTCTATTAGATTTTGACAAAATAGTTTGATCCAGAATCTCGGCACATAAGATCACGATTATTGGCGAACTGGCCAATAATCGTCGACAGTGTCTAGCTACTTGCGGGTAACTGTCAAGCGCCGACGCGCTGCTGCGGCCAGTGCCTTGCTGCCCGGGCGGGCATGGCAGCCCATCGCGCCGAGGTGGCCGGGCAGCGCGATGGATTCGGCAATTCATCGCGTCCGCGACCTGAGCCGGTGCGATGGATTCGGCAATCCAGCCGTGAAAAACAGGATGAATTCGGGAATCCATCGGACCCCGCAGCCCTGCCCGCGCGATGGATTCGGCAATCGATCGCATTGCAGGCGGCCGGGTGCGAAGAACCTGTGAATCTACCGGTTTCGGGCCGCCGCCGCGTCCCGGTGCTGGGTCGCAGGCGTCGGTCGGGTTTTGCCGCAGGTACACCTATCAGCAGCATCGGGTCGCGATGTCGTTCGCGGCGCGGATTCTGGGCTGGCCCGCTAGGCCGTGGGCTGGCCCGCTAGGCCGTGGGCTGGGCTGGGGGCTCTAGGACGAACCAGTAGAAGCCGTGGCCAGGCAGCGTCAGCAGGTAGCTGAGGTCGCCGATCGGGGGGAACGCCACGCCGCCCATGCACTCGACCGGGGCGTAGCCGTTGTACCTGGACAGGTCGAGCTCGACCGGCTGCGGGAACTTGGACAGGTTGTTGACGCACAGGATCGGGTTGCCGACCAGTTCGCCGGACGCCGTCTGGTCGCCGTCGTACTCTCGCACGAACGCCAGCACGCTCGGGTTGGAGCTGCTCAGCTCGACGCAGCGGCCGAGGCCGAAAACCGGGTGCCGCTTGCGGATCTCGATCACCCGCCTGGTCCAGTGCAGCAGCGAGCCGGTGTTGCGTTCCTGTGCTTCGACGTTCAGCGCCTGGTAGCCGTAGATCGGGTCGGTGTTGGGCTGCAGGTACAGCCGCTGCGGGTCGCAGAGCGAGAAGCCGCCGTTGCGGTCAGGCGTCCACTGCATCGGAGTACGGACGCCGTCGCGGTCGCCGAGCCAGATGTTGTCGCCCATGCCGATCTCGTCGCCGTAGTACATGACCGGCGAGCCGGGCAGCGACAGCAGCAGCGCGGTGAACAGCTCGAGCTGGTTCCTGTCGTTGTCCAGAAGCGGGGCCAGCCGGCGCCTGATCCCGATGTTCGCCTTCATCCTCGGATCCTTGGCGTACTCGGCGTACATGTAGTCGCGCTCGTCGTCGGTGACCATCTCCAGCGTCAGCTCGTCGTGGTTGCGCAGGAAGATGCCCCACTGGCAGCCCGACGGTATCTGCGGGGTCTGGGCCAGGATTTCCGAGATCGGGTAGCGCTGCTCGCGCCGCACCGCCATGAAGATCCGCGGCATCAGCGGGAAGTGGAACGCCATGTGGCACTCGTCGCCGCCGACAGCGGCGTCACCGAAGTACTCGACCACATCGGCCGGCCACTGGTTCGCCTCGGCGAGCAGCACCCGGTCCGGATACAGCCGGTCGATCTCGGTCCGGACCCGCCTGAGGTACTCGTGGGTCTCCTTGAGGTTCTCGCAGTTGGTGCCCTCCCGCTCGTACAGGTACGGCACCGCGTCCAGCCGGAACCCGTCGATGCCCAGGTCCAGCCAGAACCGCAGCACCTCCAGCATCGCGTCCTGGACCTTCGGGTTCTCGTAGTTCAGGTCGGGCTGGTGAGAGAAGAACCTGTGCCAGTAGTACTGGCCGCGGACCGGGTCGTAGGTCCAGTTGGACTGTTCTGTGTCGACGAAGATGATCCGTGCCTCGGGGTACCGGTCGTCGGTGTCCGACCAGACATAGAAGTCGCCGAATGGGCCGTCGGGGTCGGTTCGTGACGCCTGGAACCAGGGGTGGGCGTCGCTGGTGTGGTTCATCACCAGGTCGGCGATGACCCTGATGCCGCGGGCGTGCGCCGCCTCGACCAGCTCGACGAAATCGCCGATCGTGCCGAACTCGGGCAGGATCGCCATGAAGTCGGCGATGTCGTAGCCGCCGTCCTTCAACGGCGAGGCGTAGATCGGCAGCAGCCAGACGCAGTCGATGCCCAGCCACTCCAGGTAGTCCAGCCTCGAAATTAGGCCGCGGAGATCCCCGGTACCATCGCCGTTCGAGTCGTGGAACCCGCGAACGAGCACCTCGTAGAACACGGCGTGCTTGAACCACTGCGGGTCACGTGGCTTGTCGAAGGAGAAGGAGTTGGGAACCGGCTCGTTGGGCGCGGCTGAGCTTGCCCGGAACGAAGTCGGCGGGGCTCCTGGGGTGACGGTGGCCCCTTGCGGCACTAGTTCTCGCGGTGTCGCCACTTGCGGTCTCTCCTGAATTCTGACGTGCCAACCTGATCGGGGTGCGCTGGCTCCTGGCGCCACAGACTGCGGGGGAAGGTAGCCGTTTGGATAGTTGTCGCCATATTGTGCCCAATGCTCCGTCGTTGGTGCACATTAGGCCATGTTTGGGATACCTTAGCCCGTCCCGCTGCTCCCTAGGTCCCTACCGGCCTGGCTGGTCGGCGGAGACTGTGAAAATGTGCGCTGGCGCGCTGGCCGGGTCGAGCTGGATGTAGTTCGCCTCGCCCCAACGGTAAGACGCCCCGGTCAGTTCATCGGTTACGGTGAACCCCGCGTTGACGTCAACGCCGAGCGCGGCTCCATCCAGCCAGACAGTAGCCTCGCGCGCCATGTGCGGGTCGAGGTTGACTACGACCAGAACCGTATCGCCACCACTTACGCCAGTCGTCGGCGCACCCACACTCTTAGAAAAGCATAGAATCTCCGTGCGGTCCGGGAAATGGAAGCGCAGGTTACGGAGTTGCTGCAGGGCCGGATGTGATCGCCTGATCGCATTGAGTTGCGAAATAAAGTCTGCAATACCCAAGCTGGCGACTTCGTCTCCCGTCCAGTCGCGCGGCTTGTACTGATACTTCTCCGACTCCAGGTACTCCTCGCTGCCCGGTCTCAGCGGCGTGTTCTCGCAGAGCTCGTAGCCCGCGTACACACCCCAAGAAGGTGAAAGCATCGCGGCGAGCACCGCCCGCACCCGGAACGACGCTGGCCCGGCGTGCTGCAGATAGCCGCTCAGGATGTCTGGGGTGTTGACGAAGAAGTTCGGCCGCATGTACGCGGCCGCCGGGCCGGCTAGCTCGGTCAGGTACTCGGTCAGTTCCGCGGCCGAGTTGCGCCAGGTGAAATACGTGTACGACTGGTGGAAGCCGATAACGGCGAGTGCGCGCATCATGGCCGGCCTGGTGAAGGCTTCGGCGAGGAAAATGACATCGGGGTCAGTGACGGCGATTTCGGCTAGCAGCCTGTCCCAGAACGGCAGCGGCTTAGTGTGCGGATTGTCGACCCGGAACACCGTCACGCCGTGGCTGATCCAGAACCGCACCAGCCGCAAGATCTCGGCGTAGATGCCGTCGGGGTCGTTGTCGAAGTTGAGCGGGTAGATGTCCTGGTACTTCTTGGGTGGGTTCTCCGCGTAGGCGATTGTTCCGTCCGCCCGGGTGGTGAACCACTCGCGGTGCTTGCTGACCCACGGGTGGTCAGGCGATGCCTGCAGCGCCAGGTCGATGGCGACCTCAAGGCCCAAGCCGTTGGCTCGGGCGACGAATGCGTCGAAGTCCTCGATCGTGCCGAGGTCGGGATGCACGGCGTCGTGGCCGCCCTCGGGCGATCCGATGGCCCACGGAGAGCCCGGGTCGGTCTCGCTGGCGATCAGCGCGTTGTTCTTGCCTTTGCGCGCGGTTGTGCCGATCGGGTGAATTGGCGGCAGGTAGACCACGTCGAAGCCCATGTCGGCGACAGCGGGCAGACGGCGGGCCGCGGTGGCGAACGTGCCCGAGACCGGCTTGCGGCGGTGCAGTGGGTCCACCTTGGCGCCCTCTGACCTGGGAAAGAGCTCATACCAGGAGCTGAAAAGGGTTCGCTGCCTGTGCACGATCAGCGGGCACCAGGCCGAATGGGTCATCAGGTCCCTGACCGGGAAAGCGGCCAGGGCGCGGGTCACCTGGGGGGTGAACGCCGTGCCGAGGCGGTCGACCGGCGACTTCTTCGGGTCCCGCAGCGTCCGCGCGACCGACGCGAAGAGCTTTTTGGCCGCCAGGGCGGCGGTGGCATCGTCGTCGGCCTGCGCTCCCGCCCGGTCGAACAGCAGCGCGCCTTCGGCCAGCATCAACTCGACGTCCTGGCCGATCGGCACCTTGATCGAGCAGTCGTGCCGCCAATGCGCGAACGGATCGCCCCACCCCTGAACCCGGAAATGCCAAAGTCCCTCAGCGGCTGGTATCACGTCGGCACCGTAACGATCCGTGCCCTCGGCGATTTCGCGCATGATCACCGGCAGGCCCATCACCCCGGCCGGATCGCGCAACACAGCGCTCGCGCCCAGCATTTCGTGTCCCTCGCGGAACACCGTGGCGCTGACCTGCACGGTTTCGCCGACGGTCGCCTTGGCGGGTCGCCGCCCGCAGTCCACCTGCGGCTGCACGTCAAATATCGGGATCCGACCGATCACCCCGAAAATTTACCCGAGGAGCAAGCCCGCATGCGCCCTGGAACGGTCGAGTGGGGGAAATCACTGCGACTCCGTCTGGGGTTGGTGGTGCTGGCCGCAGGATCACGCATTAGGGTCACTCACCGTGAGAGCAATCCGCCGGTTCACTATTCATCCCGCGCTGCCGCCCGCGCTGGCGCCGCTGCGCACGCTGATGCTCAACCTGCGCTGGTCGTGGCACGCCCCGACGCGGGCGCTCTTTGCCGAGATCGACCAGGCGGCCTGGGATGCGAGCGGCCACGACCCCGTCGCGCTGCTCGCCCTTGTTTCGCCGCAGCGGCTCGCCGTACTGGCGGATGACCAGGATTTCCTGCGGCGTCTCGTGGCCGCTGTCGATGAGCTGAACGGCTATCTCACTGGGCCACGCTGGTACCAGAGTCTTGCGGAGGCAGCCGGACCAGCGGCGATCGCTTATTTCTCCCCTGAATTTGGTCTCACCGCCACGCTGCCGCAGTATTCCGGCGGACTCGGCATCCTGGCCGGCGATCATCTGAAGTCAGCCAGCGACCTCGGCGTGCCGATCATCGGCGTGGGACTACTGTACCGGCACGGCTATTTCACCCAGTCGCTGTCGGCCGAGGGCTGGCAGGCCGAGCGCTACCCGGCGTCGGACCCGGCCGGCCTGCCGATCGGGTTGCTCCGTGACCAGGCCGGTGCTCCCGCCCAGGTCCTCGTCGGCCTGCCCGAGGGCGCGCAGCTTGCCGCGCAGATCTGGGTCGCCGACGTCGGCCGGGTGCCGTTGCTGCTGCTTGACAGCTACATCGAGGACAACGACCCGCTGCTGCGCGAGGTCACCGACCGGCTCTACGGTGGCGGCAGCGACCACCGCCTGCGCCAGGAACTGCTGCTCGGTATCGGCGGAGTGCGGGCCGTCAGGCTGTACTGCGATATCACCGGGCACGCCCAGCCCGAGGTGTTCCACACCAACGAAGGGCACGCTGGCTTCCTCGGCATCGAGCGGATCAGGGAGTACCTGGCCCAAGGGGCGTCGTTCGCGGAGGCGGCTGAGCTGACGCGGGCTGGCACCGTGTTCACTACCCACACGCCCGTGCCGGCCGGCATCGACCGGTTTGACTCCGAGCTGATCAGGGAGCAGTTCGCCCCGGACGGCGGTGAGCCGGGGTTGCCGGTTGACGCGGTGCTGGTGTTCGGCACTGAGACCTACCCTGGCGGCAACACCGATGTGTTCAACATGGCCGTGATGGGCATGCGGCTCGCCCAGCGAGTCAACGGCGTGAGCAAGCTGCACGGCGAGGTGAGCCGTGAGATGTTCACTGGCCTGTGGCCTGGATTCGACACCTCTGAGGTGCCGATCGGGTCGATAACGAACGGCGTGCACTCGCCGACCTGGGTGGCCACCGAGATACTCAACATCGCGCAGAACGGCCACCGGGCCGGTGCCGCGGACTGGCTGGCCGACGACGAGTCCGCGTGGGACGCCGTGGCCGCTGACCCGGTGCGGATCTTCGAGATCAGGCGCACGCTGCGGGCCCGGCTGGTCAGGCACGCCCGGAACCGGCTGCGGGCCTCCTGGCGGCAGCGAGGCGCGTCCGACGCCGAACTGGCATGGATCTCCAGCGCGCTCGATGAGAAGATCCTGACGATCGGGTTTGCTCGTAGAGTGCCTTCGTACAAGCGGCTGACCATGATGCTGCACGACCCGGAGCGGCTGCGCGGGCTGCTGCTCGACCCCGACCGGCCGATCCAGATCGTGATCGCGGGCAAGGCGCATCCCGCCGACGACAGCGGCAAGGCGCTGATCCAGCAGATGGTCAGGTTCGCCGACGATCCGGCGGTGCGGCACAGGATCGTGTTCCTGCCCGACTACGACATGGCGCTCGGCCGGATCATGGTCCAGGGCTGCGACATCTGGCTGAACAACCCGCTACGGCCGCTCGAAGCATGCGGGACGTCGGGCATGAAAGCCGCGCTCAATGGCGCGCTCAACGTCTCCATACGGGACGGCTGGTGGGACGAGTGGTTCGACGGCGAGAACGGCTGGGCGATTCCCTCCGCCGACTCCCTGACCGATTCTGGTCGTCGGGATTCCGTCGAGGCGACCGCGCTCTACGACTTGCTTGGCTTGTCGGTGGCGCCGATGTTCTACGAAGTCGGCCCGGACGGTTTGCCGAGGCGCTGGCTCGAAATGGTCGCGCACACGTTGCGGGTGCTCGGGCCGAAGACCCAGGCGACGAGAATGGTCAGGCAGTACACGACGGACCTGTACCTGCCGGCCGCGCGCTCGTCGCGGGCACTGCGCGGGGACAGCCAGGCGGACGGCGGTCAGTTCGCCGGCGCGGCCGCGCTGGCGGCGTGGAAGCAGCGAGTCCAGCAGGCGTGGCCTGACGTCAAGATCGAACTGGTAGAGACCGACGATGGCGAACAATCGCCGGGCGCCAAGCTCGCGGTGCGGGCTGGGGTCGCGCTTGGTGAGCTTGATCCCGACGACGTGTGCGTCCAAGTCATCTACGGCCGGGCGGGCGGCGACGACGAGCTTATCGACCCGGTGCACGCCGAACTCGAGCTTGAGGCACAGCCTGGCCCCGGCTCGGTCGCCTGGTACTGCGGCGAGGCAATTCTGGGCCAGCCTGGCCCATTCGGCTACACAGTGCGCGTACTGCCGAGGCATCCGCTCCTCGCCGCGCCGGCTGAACTCGGGCTCATCGCATTGCCAGTCGCCCCGGCCGGAATGGTCAGCGGCGATCTACGCTAATACCGGCTCAGAAATCTTGCGAACGTTGGCTGTCCGTGACGAGCGGTAGGGCTCGATCTGATCAATAGGTGACCGTCTATAGTAAACCGTCACGCCTGCGTTCACGTCCTTATTGCAAAGACATCTGGCTTGGCTGGTGAAATTTATCGCCTAGCCGGTTAGAACGCCAGCAAAGCCAAGCCACATGTGACATCCTGTGATTCGACGACTTCAAGGAGTAGTGCCGACATAGGTCACTGTCAGTTACTACGCGATTACCCACCCCAACAACGAGAGGACTGTCGAAGTGAGAACTCAGATCAAGCCGGACAACAGGCTCCTCACCCCAGCGGAAGTCGCGGCCATGCTCAGGGTCGATCCGAAGACGGTGACCCGGTGGGCGCGTGGCGGCAAGCTCTCCTCGATCCGCACGCCCGGCGGGCACCGCCGCTACAGCGAGACGGAGGTACGCGGCTTCCTCAACAGCTGGCAAGGAGTCAACTTGCCACGTGCTGTCGGCGAATGAATACGAGTCCATGACAGCGAAGCGGGCCCGCCCGGCGCAGTGCCGGGCGGGCCCTGCGCGTTGTCCAGGGGCCCACGCCTCGCTGACCAACAACAGCAACCATTGGTGCCAGCGGGCCGGCGGTGTTGGTGCGGGGTATAAATGCCGCGGGGTTGGCCCGCCGTGCGGCGCTGGGGTGGTTCGGGGTGGCTGGATGGCTGGTGCAGCGTCGTCAGCCGGTGAACCCGCGCGGTGCATTCGGGCATTCATCGCGTCCGCGGCGTCAGCCGGGGCGATGGATGTGGCAATTCAGCCGGGAAAACAGGGGTGGATTCGGCAACCCATCGCGGCCCTTGATCTGCCGGAGCCGATGGATTCGGGAATCCATCGCGGCCACCGCCGCCCGCCGCCGGGCGTTTTACGGCATTTGCGCCCGGCGCTGCTGTCAACGGCCTTAGGGGAGCGGGCTAGTATCCGGGCTGGACGGATCGGAGACTGGGCGATCACGTGGAGGTGGCGCGTGGGTGAGTTTGTGCGGGTTGAGGTCGATCAGGCGGTTGCCACGATCCGGCTCGACCGGCCGCCGATGAACGCGCTCAACGCCCAGCTGCAGGCAGAGATAGCGCAGGCGGCGCACCAGGTCGGTGATGACGACCAGGTCAGGGCCGTGGTGATCTACGGCGGCGAGAAAGTGTTCGCGGCCGGCGCCGACATCAAGGAGATGGTGCAGGCGAGCTACGCGGACATGATGGTGAACTGCAAGCGGCTGCAAGACGCGTTCGCCGTGGTCGCCAGGATCGGCAAGCCGGTCGTCGCCGCCATCACCGGGTATGCGCTCGGCGGAGGGCTTGAGCTGGCCCTCTGCGCGGACTTCAGGGTCGCGGGCGAAAGCGCAAAAGTCGGACAGCCTGAAATTTTGCTTGGCGTGATCCCCGGCGCGGGCGGCACGCAGCGACTGCCCAGGCTGGTCGGCCCGGCGAGGGCCAAGGACATCGTATTCACCGGCAGATTCGTCGGGGCGGCCGAGGCGCTCGCGATCGGCCTGGTGGACAAAGTCGTTCCTGATGCCGACGTGCTCGCGTCGTCGGTCGAGATGGTCGCCAGGTATGCGAAGGGCCCGGCGCTCGCGCTCCGCGCCGCCAAGCAGGCCATCGATGAGGGACTTGACGTCGATCTGGACACTGGCCTCGAACTTGAGCGACTGCATTTCGCCGGCCTGTTCGCGACGCAAGACCAGCGCACGGGCATGCGGAGTTTCGTGGAGAATGGACCTGGCAAGGCGACGTTCGCCGGACGGTAGCGTGCAGCTAGCAGGCGGACGGCGACGATGACAGAAGGCGGCGATGACAGAAGGCATTGGGGCACCAGGCGACGAAGGCCTCTCGCTTGAGATGGTGATAGCGGCGCTACGCGCCGACAGCACGGACATCGCGATCTACGCCAGGGTGCTGACCGAGTCGCTCGGGGATTCGCTGCCGCCCGGCTGTGTCACCGTCGAGCGGAACAGGTCGATGGCTGACCGGGTGGCGAACCGGCCGGGGACGGTCACGAAGATCTCCGTCAAGCTGGGCGAAAAGAGCATGACGCTCGGCACTCATCGGGGCGCGCCGGTCGCTGAGATTTGTCATGAAGTGCGGGGTATCGTCCTGTCGCGCAACAAGGTTCCTATCGCCGAGTGGGCCGCGGAACTGGCTAAGGGCCTTGTCGCCCACGCCGAGCAGAACGCCCAAGCGGCCACCGCGCTACGGCGCCTCGTCGCCGGCAGTTGAGCCGCGTTCCGTCTCGCGCAGGTAGAGGTTGCGGAACCATCTCGTATCGCGGTGACCGCTGGGCGCGCTGCGACCGTAAGCTATGAAGTCATGAGGGTGCAGGACCTCACCCCGGAACGACTCGGCCCATACCGCGTCATAAGGCGGCTCGGCCAAGGCGGCATGGGGGTCGTGTACCTGGCGAAGGACGCCGACGACCAGTGCGTCGCCGTCAAGGCCCTGCATCCGGGAATGGCGCAGGAGGAGAACGCGCGGCGGCGGCGGCTAGCCCGCGAAGTCGACACCATGCACCGGGTCCGCAGCCCGTACGTCGCCGAGGTGCTCGGTGCCGACCTCGACGGCAATCCGCCCTACATCGTTACCAGGTACGTTCCGGGCCTGACTCTCGACGCGGTCATTTCGGCCGGTGGCCCGCTGACCGGGGCCGCGCTCAGCAGGCTCGCTTACGGCTTGGCCCAGGCGCTCGCGGCGGTACACGCGGCCGGCGTCGTGCATCGCGACCTGAAGCCGGGCAACGTAATGATCGCCGACGGCGAGCCAGTGGTCATCGACTTCGGCATCGCCCAGCTTGCCGAGACCACCAGGCTGACCTTGACCGGCATGTTCATGGGGACGCCCGGCTACCTGGCACCCGAGGTTATCGAGGGCAAGGACAGCGGTCCAGGATCGGACGTGCACTCCTGGGGCGCGACCGTGGCGTTCGCGGCCACCGGACGACCCCCGTTTGGAACCGGAGCGTTCGAGGCGATCTTTTTCCGCATAATTCATAGTCAGCCGGACCTGGACACGTTGCCGTTGCCGCTGCGCTCGATGGTGATGCGCGCACTTTCTCGAGACCCAGCCCAAAGGCCGTCGGCGGCCGAGCTTGTCCAGTGGGCGGGTGGGCTTGACCCGGCCACGCTGGTGCCGAGCCAGGCGGGCCTGAACGGTGGCCTGGCGATCGGCGGGCCCGTCGCGCCGGCGACCATCACTGACCAGGCCGACCTGCGGGCATGGCCGAACTCGACCAGGCCGTTGGTCAACCTGAGTCCTGATGACGTACGCGACTTGCTCCCGCCGGTGAACTACAGCCCGGTGGCGCCTGGCGCTCACGTCGGCAACCCGGTGGTTGGAAACGGCGCCCACGCAGGCGTCGGACCGGCTGGCCCAGCCTGGCCCGTCTTGCCAGGCGATCCGGCGATCGGCCCGGGTCCGATGACCGCCGGGCAGTTTGGCGCCGGGCTCGCCGCGCCTGGCCGGGCGTCACCGGACAGACAGCTTGTGCCGGCTGGCCCGCAGCGGGCTGGCCCGTACGGTGCGGCTGACCAGCTCGGAGCCGCTCCGTTCGGGCCGGATGGATCGCGTGCGGCGCGGCGGGCGGCCGCCGTCTCGCCGTGGAGCCCGCTGGTCATCGCCTCCGTCGTCATCGCGGCCGCGGTCAGCATCATGGCCCCGATTGCCGGGACCGCGATCGGGCTGGTGCTATTCATCGCGCTGCGTGCCTACGCGACGACGAGCCGGCAACTAACCAGGCGAGCGGCCGGGGGCGGCGGTCGCACCGGGCTGTCGTTCGCGGCGCTCGTGCTGTTCCCGCTGTCGGTACTTCGCGCCCTCATCGGCCTGGTGCTGCTCGCGCCGGTCGCGCTGCTCGGCTGCTTCGTGGCGGTTGCCGCCACGATCATCGCTGTACCCGTGCATCCGCTACCGCAGGCGCTCGCCTTCGGGGCCGGCGCGCTGATGATGATCGTCGGTCTTGGCCCTGGCTCGTCGGGAAGCCGGGCGGTACTGGCCGGCCTGTATAGCTCGGTAGCAAGAACGCCGGGCCTGCGCGCCGTCGCTTATGTCGGCGTGCTCGGCATCTGCACCTGGGCGGGGATCACCGCCTGGAATCAGTCGCCGGCGGCCGCCTACTGGCCAGTGGTCGGGTTGCACAGCCAGCTTGAGCATCTGCCGACGCTGCGCCACGTGCTGACCGACATCAGGAGCAACCTGCTCAGGCTGGCCCGTCAGATCGGCCTCTGAGCCTGCGCCGTTCGGCCGCGACAGCCGGCGGCTGCCGGTGAACCGCCGCCGCGGCCGCGGTCGGCGCCCACGCCGCGGTCTGCGAACCGCGCTGATCATCCGGCATCTGCGGCTTGGCCAGGCCGAGCGCGATCACTTCGTTGGCGAGCCTGATCCGGCGGTTCTGGCCTTCGGGAATCCGCAGCTTCGAGTAGAGCCTCAGCAGGTGCTGCTTGATCGCAGCCTCGGTGACGACCAGGTCGGCGGCGATCTCCCTGGCGGTGGCGGGGGTGACGAACGCGTCGTCACACAAGGCCGGCCGGCACAAGGAGGCGATCACGTCAAACTCGCGCCTGGTCAGTTCTGGGGTCGCCGACTTCGGCGGTTCGGCGTCGGTGACCTCGTCGGCCATGATGCCGCCAACCCGGCAGCGAGCCGAGCCGAAGGCCAGAGCGTCTCCATCGGAGAGCAGCTTCCTGGCGATCAGCCGGCCGTTCACCCGCGTGCCGTTGCGCGATAATCCCAGATCGGCCACGTACACGTATGGGCCGCGCCGCACGATCTCGGCGTGCAGCACGGAGACGCTGGGGTCGGCCAGCCTGATATCGGTATAGCTGCCGCGTCCTATCGTCGTCACGTCCGGCCGGAGCGGCACAAGTGCTCCGGTGATCATGATCTGAATGTGGGGGCCTTCCATCACATTTGCCTTCCGCCCCGGAGGCGAGGGCGCTCCGCTTCACCTTGCGTACCCGCTAGCCCGAGTTCCAATCCGGGCAACTCGGGCGGACGGTCCGCTCCCGGCGTCGCTTTCGGATAGGACAGGAAAGTACACTTTCGAGCGGGTCGCCGGCGACGGCGGGCCGGAAGGCCGGATGGCCGGGAGGCATGCAATGGCGCTGCACCACATCGGCGAGCCACGGCGCGGGGTTGCCGCGCAAACGGCCCGATGAGGCACGCCGCCCCTGGGCCGACGCGATCGCAGGCTAGCCGCAGGGAAGTCGGCAGGCGTCGAGCGGGCAAGCGGCGTAGCGGCGCGAGTGAGCCGCAGGATGCGATCAGATGGCAGCAATTGTCGTACTGGCTGATCGTGGCAGGCGCGGTCATAGCGCTCGTGATCATCCGGCTGGGCACACATCACCTCAAGAGCGGTACGTTGGTACTCGCAGGAGTTCTGCTCATTGCCGCCGTAGCGAGACTGGTGCTGCCCGACCGGCTAGCAGGCATGCTGGCGTCGAGGCGGCGGTTGTTTGACGTAGCGATATTCGCCGTGCTCGGCATTGGACTGCTTGCGGCCGGGCTAGGAGTTCAGGCGCCTGGCTAGCAGGGATCCGATGGCGCGAGCAGGTGGCAGACCGGCTGACGTAGCGGGCTAGAAGTCGTGAAGGGATTTATCGGCATGTCCAAGATCAAGGTGGCCAACCCCGTAGTAGAGCTTGACGGGGACGAGATGACGCGGATCATCTGGCAGTTCATCAAAGACGAACTGATACTGCCCTACCTGGATATCGAGCTTGAGTATTACGACCTGTCGATCCAGAACCGCGACGCCACCGACGATCAGGTAACGATCGACGCCGCCCAGGCCATCAAGCGCCGCGGGGTCGGCGTCAAGTGCGCGACCATCACGCCCGACGAGGCGAGGGTGGCCGAGTTCGGGCTCAAGAAGATGTGGCGGTCGCCGAACGGCACGATCCGCAACATCCTGGGCGGCGTCGTGTTCCGCGAGCCGATCGTCATCGAGAGCGTGCCGCGATTCGTGCCCGGCTGGACCAAGCCGATCGTGATCGGCAGGCACGCGCACGGTGACCAGTACCGGGCAACGGACTTCGTCGTGCCGGGCCCGGGTACGGTGACGATCTCCTACCAGCCGGCCGAGCAGTCGGCAGGCAGCGCGGTCTCGATGGAAGTGGCCAAGTTCGACGGCGGCGGCATCGCGCTCGGCATGTACAACTTCGACGACTCGATCCGCGACTTCGCGCGGGCGACGATGCGCTACGCGCTGGACTGCGCCTACCCGCTCTACCTGTCCACCAAGAACACGATATTGAAGGCATACGACGGCCGGTTCAAGGACATCTTCGCCGACGTATTCGAGGCCGAGTTCAAGGCGGAGTTCGACACCGCGGGTCTGACCTACGAACACCGGCTGATCGACGATATGGTGGCCCAGGTGATCAAGGGCGATGGCGGCATCGTCTGGGCGTGCAAGAACTATGACGGCGACGTCGAGTCCGACATCGTGGCTCAGGGCTTCGGTTCGCTCGGGCTAATGACGAGCGTGCTGATGACTCCCGACGGCTCGTGCGTCGAGGCCGAAGCCGCGCACGGCACGGTGACCAGGCATTACCGGCAGCACCAGTCTGGCAAGCCGACTTCGACGAACCCGATCGCGTCGATATTCGCCTGGACGAGAGGCCTTGCCTACCGAGGCAAGTTCGACGAGACGCCCGAGGTCACGCAGTTCGCCGAGACGCTTGAGCGAGTGTGCATCGAGACAGTGATCAGCGGGCTGATGACCAAGGATCTCGCGCTGCTCATCGGTCCTGAGGCGCCGTACCTGACCACGGAGGAGTTTCTCGGCGCGCTGCACAAGAACCTGCAAGCCGCTGTAGGCAACTAGGGGCGAGCGGTGTTTGAAACAGAGACTAGGGAGTTCACGTTCATGGCCCGTTCAGGCAAGGTGACGGTGGTCGGCGCCGGCTTCTACGGTTCGACCACCGCGCAGCGGCTGGCTGAGTACGACATCTTCGACGAGGTTGTACTCACCGACATCGTCGAAGGAAAACCAGAGGGGCTGGCGCTCGACATCAGCCAGTCGCGGCCGATCGAGGGCTTCGAAACCACGGTCACCGGCCAGACGACCAGCCAGGACGGCGAAGGTTACGAGGCGATCGCCGGGTCATCGATCGTCGTCATTACCGCCGGACTGCCACGCAAGCCGGGCATGAGCCGGATGGACCTGATCGGCGTCAACGCCAAGATCGTGCGCAGCGTCACCGAGCAGGTGGTCAAGCACGCGCCGGACGCAGTGCTGATCGTGGTCTCCAACCCGCTGGACGAGATGACCGCGCTCGCCGCGAAGGTATCGCAGTTCCCGGCGAACCGGGTGATCGGTCAGGCGGGCATGCTCGACACCGCCAGGTTCAGCTACTTCGTCGCCGAGAAACTCGGTGTTCCGGTCAGTGCCGTCACGACGCTGACGCTTGGCTCGCACGGCGAGACCATGGTCCCTGTGCCCTCGGCTTGCTCGGTCAATGGCACCGCGCTGGCCGACCTGCTCAGCTCCGACGAGATCGAGGCGCTGGTCCAGCGCACCAGGAACGGCGGCGCCGAGGTCATCAGCCTGCTCAAGACCGGCTCGGCCTACTACGCCCCGTCCGCCGCGGCCGCGAGGATGGTCAGGGCGGTCGCGCTGGACAGCGGTTCGGTCATGCCGGTGTGCACGTGGGTGGACGGCCAGTACGGCATCTCGGGCGTCTACCTTGGCGTAGAAGCCGAGATTGGCGCGATCGGCATCCGCCGGATCGTCGAGCGCGACCTCACCGTGCCTGAGCTGGCCGGCCTGCGCGAGGCCGCCGAGGCGGTGCGGACCAAGCAGGTCGACGTCGCGAACCTGTAAAGGTCAGGCCGGGTGTCAGGTGGCGGTGGCGGTCAGCCGCCGGTACGCCAGTTCGGCGTACAGGGCCGTGCCGTCGGCCAGCACGGCGTCGTCGAATACCGCCTCGGCCGAGTGGTTGAACGGCGCGGTCGCGGCGTCGGTTTCCGGAGGGCAGGCGCCGACCATGATGAACGCGCCCGGTACCTGCTCAAGCACATAGGAGAAGTCCTCCGAGCCGGTGAGCGGGTTCGGCGCGGTGATGAACCTGTGCTGGCCGAAGACCTCGCCGATGGTCTTGGCGGCGAAGCCGAACTCGGTCTGATCGTTGGAGGTCACCGGGTATCCGTCGACGAATTCGGCGTCCGCCGTGAGCCCATGCGCGTCAGCGAGTTGCTTGACCAGGCGCACTGACGCGTCTCTGATCAGGTCCCGGCTCTGCGGCGAGAACGTGCGCACCGTAGCGACGAACTTGGCGTCGTCCGGTATCACGTTGTCGGTGGTGCCGGCGTGGAAGGTCCCGACGGTGACCACGACCGGGTCGAAGACGTCGAACTTCCTGGTCACCATCGCCTGCAAGGCGGTAACGATCTCGCAGGCCACCGGGATCGGGTCGGACGCGTGATGCGGCTGTGCTCCGTGTCCGCCCCGTCCGTGGACAGTGACGTGCAAGGTGTCGGCGGCCGCCATCGCCGCACCGGCCTTGCTTGCCGCTACTCCCAGCGGGAGCAGGCCAGAGGCGACGTGCAGCGCGAACGCCGCGGTCGGCCGCTCGCCAGCGGCATCGAGCACGCCTTCGTCGATCATCAGCTTGGCGCCTCCGTTGCCTTCCTCGCCCGGCTGGAACATGAAGATCACGTTGCCGGGCAGGTCAGCCTGCCTGGCGCAGAGCAGCCGCGCGGCACCGGCCAGCATGGCGGTGTGCAGATCGTGCCCGCAGGCATGCATAGTGCCCGGTATCTGCGAGGAGAACGGCAAGCCCGTGCGCTCCGATACCGGCAAGGCGTCCATGTCACCGCGCAGCAGCACGGTGCCGCCTGGCTTGCCGCCGCGCAACACCGCGGTCACCGAGGTCAGAGCCTGACCCGTCGTGATCTCTAGCGGCAGCCCGGCCAGCGCCGACAGCACCTTGTGCTGCGTCTTCGGCAAGTCGAGGCCTATTTCTGGCTCGGCATGGATGCCATGCCGAAGCTCGGCGATGTCTCCGCCGAGAGCTGCCGCGTCGTCGCTGAATCCGGCGGTCATCGGTGCTACCTCCAGCTAGGTTGGTGCGGCTTGGCGCGTTTGTCCGCATCAGCATCGCATAGCTATTCTTACTGGGCCACGGCGAAGTAGTGCACCGTTAGACTGTTCGGACACCGCGCGACCGCGTGGTGCCGCCGAAATCAGGGACTGCGACGTGAGTAGCGTCGGCTGGGACATCGTGATTGTCCTTGGCATCATTCTCGTCGGCGGATTTTTCGCCGCCGCCGAGATGGCGCTGGTATCGCTGCGAGAGGGCCAGGTCAAGGCTCTCGCCAAGCGCGGCAAGCGCGGTCAGCGTGCCGCCAGGCTGGCGCACGACCCGAACAGGTTCCTCTCCGCGGTCCAGATCGGCGTGACCGTGGCGACTCTGCTCTCCGGCGCGTTCGGCGCCGCGACGCTGGCGAGCGACCTCGATCATGTGCTGGCCAGGCACATGTCCGCGCACCTCGCCTCGGTGCTCTCATTCCTGATCGTGACGCTGGCGATCGCGTTTTTCTCGCTGATACTCGGCGAGCTATCACCAAAGCGGATCGCGCTTCAGCGGCAAGAGCGCATCTCGCTGTTCGCCGCGCCGATACTCGACTGGATGGCGGCGGCCGCCAGGCCCGTGGTCTGGCTGCTCAGTGTCAGCGTCAACCTAGTGGTCCGGCTGCTCGGCGGCGATCCCAAGGTTGGCCGCGGCGTGATGAGCAGCGACGAACTGCGCGATCTGGTCACCGCACATCAGACGCTCTCGGCCGACGAGAGGCACATTGTCAGCGAGGTCTTCGATGCGGGCAAACGGCAGATCCGCGAGGTTCTCGTGCCGAGAACCGAGGTGGACTTCCTGTCGGCGTCGATGCCGCTGGCCGACGCGGCGACGATCGCGGCCGGAGCGACTCACTCCAGGTTCCCGGTATTCGAAGACTCCTACGACGATGTCATCGGGTTCGTGCACGCCCGCGACCTGCTTGATCCCGGCCGCAGCGGCTCGGCCAACGTAGGCGACATCGCCAGGGCTGTGAAGATGCTGCCGACCAGCAAGACTGTGATGTCCGCGCTGTCGGAGATGCGCAGCGACCGCGCCCACCTGGCGATCGTCGTCGACGAGTACGGCGGCACCGCGGGTATCGTGACGCTCGAGGACCTGGTCGAGGAGTTGATCGGCGATATCCAGGACGAGTACGACGTCGAGGATTATCCGTCGCGTCGGCTGCGCACCGGGGAGCTTGAGGTCGACGGCCTGATGAACCTTGATGACTTCGCCGAGCAGACCGGCGTCGAGCTGCCGGACGGACCGTACGAGACCGTGGCCGGCTTCCTGCTGGCCGCGCTCGGCCACCTGCCGCAGACCGGAGAGTCGACCGATCTGAACGGGAGCAGGCTGACTGTCACCGAGCTTGACGGCCGCCGGATCTCCCGGGTCAAGCTCAGCGCGACCACGGTCGTCAAGCCACCGCAGGCCGGCCAGCCCAGTACGACCCCGCCCGGGGCCAGCCAAGCCAGTGCTAGCCCGCCCGGGGCCAGCCAAGCCAGTGCTAGCCCGCCCGGGGCCAGCCAAGCCAGGCAAGTAAGCTGACGCGGTGCCTCACAACGAGCCGCCTGGCCCCGTGCTGGTCATGGACTTCGGCGCGCAGTACGCGCAACTCATCGCGCGCCGCGTGCGCGAGTGCCAGGTGTACTCAGAGATAATCCCGGCAACCACACCACTCGCCGACATTTTGGAAAAAAAGCCCGCAGCGATCATCCTGTCCGGCGGCCCCGCTTCGGTGTACTCGCCGGGAGCGCTGCCAGCGCCGGTCGGCCTCTTCGAGTCCGGCCGGCCCATACTCGGCATCTGCTATGGCTTCCAGCTCATGGTCCGTGACCTCGGCGGGATCGTGGCCAAGACGTCCTCAGGTGAATACGGCGCGGCGACCCTGGAACTGGCACCGCGGACTACGGGTGCCGCCGACAGCGGGCTCATGACCGGCCTGCCGGAACAACAGCAAGTCTGGATGTCGCACGGTGATACCTGCACGGTCGCGCCGCCCCGGTTCACGGTCACCGCGAGCACTGCGGGCACGCCGGTCGCCGCCGCACAGGACGAGGCCAGGAACCTGTTCGGCGTGCAGTTCCATCCCGAGGTCGCGCACACCGACCACGGGATGGCCATGCTCAGGCGATTCCTGGATGCCGCGGGCTGCCGCGCCGACTGGACGACCGCGAACATCATCGACGAGCAGGTCGAGGCCATCCGAGCCACCGTCGGCTCGGGCCGGGCGATCTGCGGCCTGTCCGGCGGGGTCGACTCGGCCGTCGCCGCCGCCCTGGTCCAGCGGGCCATTGGGTCCAGGCTTACCTGCGTGTTCGTCGACCACGGGCTGCTGCGCAGTGGCGAAGCCGAGCAAGTCGAGCAGGACTTCGTCGCCGCTACGGGCGTCGACTTGGTGGTGATCGACGCCCAGGCCGACTTCGCGGCCGCGCTGGGCGGCATCACCGACCCCGAAGACAAACGCAAGGTCATCGGACGTGAGTTCATCAGGGCGTTCGAGCAAGCGGCGCGGCAGATCGCGGCGAAGGACGGCGCTGCCGGTGACGGTGGTGCCAGCGACGGCGCCGAGTTCTTGGTGCAAGGCACGCTCTATCCGGACGTGGTCGAGTCAGGTGGCGGCACTGGCACGGCGAACATCAAGTCGCACCACAATGTCGGCGGCCTGCCCGACGACCTCGGCTTCAGGTTGATTGAGCCGCTGCGGACGCTGTTCAAGGACGAGATCAGGTCGATCGGGTTGGTGCTGGGCCTGCCAGCGCAGATCGTATGGCGGCAGCCATTCCCCGGACCGGGCCTGGCCATCAGGATCGTCGGCGAGGTGACACGCGAGCGCCTAGCGATCATCAGGGAAGCCGACGCCATCGCCCGCGAGGAGCTGACCGCGGCCGACCTCGACCGGCACATCTGGCAGTGCCCAGTCGTGCTGCTCGCCGACGTTCGCTCGGTCGGCGTCCAGGGCGATGGCCGTAGTTACGGGTACCCGGTCGTGCTCAGGCCGGTGACCAGCGAAGATGCGATGACGGCCGACTGGGCCCGGGTACCAGACCCGGTGCTGGCTAAGATTTCCACCAGGATCACCAACGAGGTAGCCCAAGTAAACCGCGTCGTCCTGGACATCACCAGCAAACCCCCAGCAACCATCGAGTGGGAGTAGCGCCGACACCCCCGGCACCGCCGCACCCCCGGCACCGCCGCACCCCCGGCACCGCCGCACCCCCGGCCGCCGCAGCGTGGGACCCCTGCTGCCGTTGGCCACCCCGCCCCGCCCGCAGCGTGGGCCCCACGCTGTCGCCATAGCGACAGCGTGGGGCCCACGCTGTGCGGGTGGGAGGCGGGCGTTGGCGGTCGGCGTCAGGTTACGCGGGAGAATTCGGCTGGGAGGGCTTTGTAGCTTTCGGCGGCGGCGATTTGCCTCAGTCGATCTAGGGCGTCCCAGACGTCGGTGAAGCTCGTCGCGATGGGGACTGGGCCCAGCCTTAGCCGGTCCGGCGTGCGGTAGTCGCCGATGACGTCGGCCGCGACCAGCGCCTGGCTTATTCGCCACGCGTCGGCGTGGTGCAGCGTGACGTGACTGCCTCGCCGGGCGCTCACCCGAGGCGACGCCAGCCGGAACCCGAGCGGCGACAGCCACTCATCGGCCAGGTGGATCAGGTAACTCGTCAGGGCGACGCTCTTGGCCCGGAGCCGCTCGATCCCGGCCTCAGCGAGCAGCTTGACGCCTTCGGCCACGGCGACGGTGCCGATGATCTGCGGCGTTCCGGTGGAGAACTGTTCGATGCTGGGCACAGGGTCATACGACGGCCCCATCGCGAACTGATCGCTCTGGCCGAACCAGCCCCACACCGGTTGCCTCAGCCCGCTAGCGAGTTCGTCGCGCACGTAAAGGAACGCGGGCGACCCTGGCCCAGCGTTCAGGTACTTGTACGTGCACCCGATCGCCAGATCCGCGCCGCACGCGTCAAGCTCGATCGGCACCGCACCGGCCGAGTGGCACAGATCCCAGAGCATTAGCGCGCCGGAGTCGTGCACAAGCCGGGTGATCTTCGCCATGTCGGCGAGGGCGCCGCTGCGGTAGGCGACGTGCGACAAGCTCACTAGCGCGACATCGCGACCGAGCGCGGCGAGCAAGCCGTCCTCGCTGACGCCGAGGTCCATGTCGGTCCTGATCATGCGCAACTCGCAGCCACGCTGGGCGGCGATACCCTGCAGGACGTACCGGTCGGTCGGGAAATTGTCGTCATCGGTGACGATGACGTCGCGGCCGGGTCGTGCGTCGAGCGCCGCGGTGGCCAGCTTGAACAGGTTCACCGTAGCGGAATCGCTGACGAGCGTCTGCCCGGGCGCGGCCCCGATCAGGTGCTCGCCGATCAGGTCGCCGACCTCGCGCGGCAGCCCGACCCAGTCGTGCCAGGATCGGACGAGTCCCTGCCCCCATTCGGTGCCGACGACCTCCGCGATCCGCGCCTGCGTGGCCAGCGGCAGCGGCCCGAGCGAGTTGCCGTCCAGGTAGATCAGCGACGGGTTGGCGGGCCGGACGAACCTGGCCCGAAAGCCAGCCAGCTGGTCACTGGCGTCAAGCTGCTCGGCATAAGTCCGGTCCAACGGCAAGGCACTGGTCACCAGCCAACCCTAACCAGCGCCGTCCGCACGTCACGAGCGGCCGGACCAAAGCC
Organism: uncultured Actinomycetota bacterium; assembly: GCA_963769145.1. Taxonomy (GTDB): domain Bacteria; phylum Actinomycetota; class Actinomycetes; order Streptosporangiales; family Streptosporangiaceae; genus Chersky-822. The sequence continues at coordinate 1,107,984 of CAVYKS010000003.1, read as the reverse complement.
GCCGAGGTCAGCGGGTGCGACGGTGGCGGGCCTTTCGGCGCCAGCCGATGATGAGGACGGCGGTGACGCCGGCCAGTACCGGGATGCCGCGCTTGAGCATGGGCACGCCCGCCACCTTCAGCAAGTTCAGCGCCTCGTCCTGGTGTACGGGAGCGGCGCTCGCGCTGCGTGGTGGTGCGGCCGCCGCCGTCGCGCCGGTGCGCGCCCCGTTGGCGCCTGCCTTGGTCGACCCCGCGGTGCCGTTGGCGGCGGCTGAACTCGGTCCGGCGGGCGAACTCAGAGCTAGCCCGTGCTCGGCCAGCTTGGCCTTGATCTCATCGACCGACGCTGGTCCGATCCCATCGACCGCCAGCACCTCCTCGCCGGTCTTCGCGGTGAGCTGGCCGACGGTCGTGATGCCCACTTTGTGCAGGCTGGCCAGCGCCCGCGCGGCCAGACCGAGGTCTTCGAGCGCCGCCACGTCCTGAGCGACGCCAGCTTTTGGGACCTCCTGGACGGCCGCCTGGACCGCATCCTCGGCCGCCGCCTGGATCGCCGGCTGGGCTGCCGCATCGGCCGCCGCCTCACTCGCTGGCTCGTCCTCGGCTTGACCGAGCATGGCGGCCAGGTTGGTCGCGAAGATGCCGAGCAGCTTGCCGCCCACCTCGTTCAGCACGCCGCGGCCGAACTGAGCGGGTTTGCCCGTCACGTTCAGCGTCGTCTTCACGACCACGTAGGTCTCGTCGCCGCGGTCCTCAAGCACGGACCGAACCGACGCCGACGCAGTGCCCGCGCCCTTGGTCTCCTTGCCGGAGGCTTCTAGCCTGACCACGCCCGCCGTTTTGTCTCTCTCGACAAAGCGGGCGGTTCCCGCGTAGGTCATATTGATCGGTCCGACCTTGACCTTGACCTTGCCATGAATCTCATCGCCGTCGACCGAATCGAGGGTGGCGCCCGGCATGCAAGGCGCCACCCTTTCGACGTCGAGCAGCACATCCCAAGCCCGTTCCTTAGGGACCGGGACGGTGAATGAGTGCTCCAGTTCCATCTGCCTAAGCTCCCGCTGCCGCTGCCAATGCTCGGCCGGTCAGGACCTGCGCGAGGTGGCGCCGGTAGTCGGGCGCACCGTGCAAGTCTGCCGGTGGTTCCGTTCCATCGGCCGCGCGTGCCGCCGCTGCGGCGAGTGCGGCGCGGCTAGCCTCCGCTCCCGTAGCGGCTGCTTCAGCCTCGCGCGCTCTGATCGGTACTGCGCCCATGTTCGTGAGCCCGATCCTCGCCTCGGCCACATGCCCGTTCGATCGCCTGGCCAGAGCGGCCACGCCGACGATCGCCCAAGCTTGCGCGGTTCGGTGGAACTTCTCGTAACGATATCCCCAGTCCGATCCGAACTTCGGCACCCGTACCCCCGTGAGTAGCTCCTCGGGTGCCAGCGAGGTCGTCAGGTAGTCGACGAAGAACTCGGACGCGGGGATCTCGCGGGTGCCGCTCGGGCCGGTCGCCTGCATCGTCCCGTCCATGGCCAGCAGCACGGCCGGCAGGTCACCTGCCGGGTCGCCGTGCGCCAGCGAACCACCGAGCGTGCCGCGGTGCCGCACGGCGGGATCGGCGACGGTGCTGGCCGCCTGCGCGATCAGGCCGCAGTGTGCGGCGATCAGCGGGTCGCGGATCAGTTGGTAGTGCGTCGTGGCCGAGCCGATCACCAGCGACTCGCCGTGGTCGGCGACACCGATCAGATCATCGACGCCGCCAACGTCGATGAGCAGGCTCGGGTAGGCCAGCCGCAAGCGGAGCAGTGGCAGCAGGCTCTGTCCTCCGGCGATCACCTTGGCGTCTTCGCCGCCATTCGCCAGGGCGGCGATCGCCTCGTTGACCGAACTTGGCTTGAAATACTCAAACTTGGCCGGGATCATGCCGCACCTCCAACAGTGTTCGCAGCACGGGTCGAAGCGGACTCAAGGGCGCGCCAGACCCGTTCTGGGCTGCACGGCATCGTGATGTCATTTATTCCGAAAGATCGCAGGGCGTCGACAATGGCATTCACGACCGCGGGTGTCGACGCGATGGTGCCGGCTTCGCCGACGCCCTTCACGCCGAGCCGGTTCGCGGCCGGGCTCTCGGTCCTGTCGGTGATGTACGACGGCAGGTCGGCCGCCGAGGGCACCAGGTAGTCGGCCAGAGTCGTGGTCAGCAGGTTGCCCGCGTCGTCGTAGACGGCCTCTTCGTAGAGCGCCTGGCCGATGCCTTGCGCGATGCCGCCGTGCACCTGGCCGTCCACGATCAGCGGGTTGACGACCTTGCCGATGTCGTCGACAGCCACGTAGGTCCTGATCGTGACCATCCCGGTCTCGGTGTCGACCTCGACCGCGCACAAATGGGTCCCGTGCGGGAACGAGAAGTTCTCCGGGTCGTAGGTCGACTCGGAGTCGAGCGAGGGCTCGAAACCTTCGGGCAGGTCGTGGGCCGCGAACGTGGCGAGCGCGACCTCCTGGATCGAGCGGCCCTGCTCGGGATCACCGCGCACCTGGAATCGTCCGCCCGCGAACTCGATGTCGTTCGCGCTGGCTTCCATCATGTGCGCGGCCACGAGCTTGCCCTTGTCGATCACCTTGTCGCAGGCACCCACCAACGCCATCCCGCCGACCACGAGCGAGCGGGAACCATAGGTGTCCATGCCCTTAGGCGAGACCTGGGTGTCGCCGTGCAGCACCCTGATGTCCTCGAATGGCACCCCAAGCTGGTCGGCCACGATCTGGCTCCACGCCGTCTCGTGACCTTGGCCATGCGCGCTCGATCCGGTGACCACCTCGACCTTGCCGGTCGGCAGCATCCTGATCGAGGCATGCTCCCAGCCACCAGCGCCGTAGGCCAGCGAGCCAAGGACACGGGACGGGGCCAGGCCGCACATCTCGGTGTAGGTCGACACCCCGATGCCTAGCCGAACGGAGTCACCCCGCGCGTTTCTTTCTGCCTGCTCGGCCCTTAGCTGGTCGTAGCCGAGCAGTTCCTTCGCGCGCGCGGTCGCCGCCTCGTAGTTGCCGGAGTCGTAGGTGAGGCCGCAGATCGTGGTGTACGGGAATTCCTCGTGGGCGATCCAGTTGCGCTCGCGGACTTCGAGCGGGTCGATGCCAAGCTCGGCGGCAAGCTCGTCCATGATTCGCTCGATCGCGAAGGTCGCCTCCGGACGGCCGGCGCCGCGGTAGGCATCCGTCGGCATCTTGGTGGTGAACACCCCGGTGCACTTGAACGAGTACGCGTTCATCTTGTAGATGGCCGGGAACATGAAAGCCCCAAGCAATGGCACACCGGGCGTAACCAACATCAGGTAGGCACCCATGTCTGCGAGCAGGTCGACCTCGAGGCCACGGAGTCGCCCGTCGCTGTCGGCGGCGATCTTGATTCGCTGCCACTGGTCCCGCCCGTGGTGGACGGTCATGTTGCCTTCGCTGCGCGACTCGGTCCACTTGACCGGCCTGCCGACTTTGCGCGAGAGCAGCACGGCGAGCACTTCCTCGGCCGTGACCTGCAACTTAGAGCCGAACCCGCCGCCTACATCCGGGGCGATTACCCGGATGTTCTGCTCAGGGATGCCGAAGAACGCGGCGATCGCGAACCTGAGCACGTGCGGGATCTGGGTGGCCGACCAGAGCGTGACCTCGTCGCCGATCCAGGCGGAGACGACCGCGCGCGGTTCCATCGCGCACGGGATCAGCCGCTGCTGGCGGTACTCGCGCTCGATCACGATCGGGGCGTCGGCGAACGCGGCGTCGATGTCCCCGTTGGCGAACACCCACTCATAGCTCTTGTTGCCGGCCTCGTGTACCTTCGGCGAGCTTTCCTCGAGCGCGTGCCTGATGTCGAGCACGGGCTCCAGCGGCTCGTAGGTGACGTCGACCGATGCCAGCGCGTCGGCGGCGGTGTAGCGGTCCCTCGCGATCACCGCGGCGACGGCTTCGCCGACGTAGCGGACCTCGTCGAAGGCCATCGGCGGGTGCGCCGGGATCACGATGTCCGGAGTCACCGGCCACGCGCACGGCAGGCTGCCCTGCTCGTCGGCGATGTCAGCGCCGCAGAACGCGGCCACCACGCCCGGCAGTTCCCGCGCGGCGCTCACGTCGACCGAAGTGATCTTGGCGTGGGCGTACGGGCTGCGGACGAACGCCATGTGCAGCATGCCGGGCATCGAGATGTTGTCGGTCCAGTTCGTCTGGCCGGTGATCAGCCTGGCGTCTTCCTTGCGGCGGCGCGCCCGGCCCAACTCGGCGGTGGGCGCCGGTTCCGTCGCGGTCATTGGCTCGCTCCTGCCTGCGATGCGCGCCGCACGGCGCGGACGATGTGCTCATAGCCCGTGCACCGGCACAGATTGCCTTCGAGCCCGTCGCGGATCTGCTCATTGGTCGGGTTCGGGTTGTCCTTCAGCAGGTCGGCCGAGGCCAGGATCATCCCGGGCGTGCAGTAGCCGCACTGGAGAGCGTGCTCTTCTTGAACGCCTTCTGCAGCGGATGCCACTCGCCATTCGCCAGCCCCTCGATCGTGGTGATCTCGGTCGCCGTCCGCCTGGACCGCTAGCACTGAGCAGCTCTTCACCGAGACTCCGTCCATCAGCACGGTGCATGCACCGCAGTTGGAGGTGTCGCATCCGATGGGCGTACCGGTCTTCCCAAGCACATCCCTGAGGTAGTGCACGAGCAGCAGCCTGGGTTCTACCTGGTCGACGTATTTGACGCCGTCGACGGTCACGTTGTATCTCAGTCATTCGATGGCTCCTCAACGGACGGCCTGTTACGCCTGATGCCCAACTTAGAGCCGCCGGGCTAGCGCACCAGTCCGCATTCCCAGTTGCCGGCCCGGCCGCTGGCGCTAGCCGAAACGGCCGTTGACGTAGTCGGCGGTGCGCGGGTCGGCCGGGGAGTTGAACATCTGGTCGGTAGGCCCGCCTCGACGATGTGCCCTGGCGTCTTGTCGGTCGCCAGGAAGAACGCGCAGTTCTGGGAGACCCGGGCGGCCTGCTGCATGTTGTGCGTGACGATCACGATCGTGACCTGGTCGCGCAGCTCGGCGATGGTTTCCTCGATCCGCCGGGTCGAGGTCGGGTCAAGCGCCGAGCACGGCTCGTCCATCAGCAGCACGTCCGGCCGCACGGCCAGCGCCCTGGCGATGCAGAGCCGCTGCTGCTGACCGCCGGACAGCCGATCCGCCCGGGCCGCGCAGCCGCGCTGCTGACCTCGTTCCACAGCCCGGCCCGGCGCAGGCTGGTCTCGACCAGCTCGTCCTTGTCGGCGACCTTGATGCCGGCCAGCTTCAGGCCGCTGGCCACGTTGTCGTAGATCGACATGGCCGGGAACGGGTTCGGCTTCTGGAACACCATCCCGATCCGGCGCCTGACGTCGGTCGGCCGCTGGCCAGCGTCGTAGATGTCGCGTCGTCGAGCAGGACCTGGCCGGCCAGTGCCGCGCTCGCGCACCATTCGTGCATCCGGTTCAGGATCCGCAGGAAGGTCGACTTGCCGCAGCCGGACGGGCCGATCAGCGCGGTGACCGCGCCCGGCTCCATGGCCAGCGACACCCGGTCGAGCACCTTGTGGTCGCCGAACCAGGCCGAGATGTTCTGCGCGCCGTCAGCCCGGACAGCGGCGCGGAGGCGGGAGCGGCCTGCTCGCTGGGCCACTCCATCTCGCGAGTGCCCTGGGCCGGACTCCAGGACGCTCGTTCCAGCGTCGGATCGTCGGGCCGTGCGGCGGCTCTCGGGCGAGTCAGGCTCGAGCGAGTTCGGCATCATCGGGGGTTCGCTCCCTGCGATCAGGCGGTGCGGTCTGTGGTCGAGTGGCAATCGAGTATCCGTGTGGTTCAGTACACGTTCGGCAGCAGCGCGGCCAGGCTCTGATACAGGTTCCAGAGCACGGCGAGCGCCAGCGGCGCGGCGACCAGGTAGGCCAGCCACGGCGACCAGCGGTGCGCCGCGACGGTGCCAGCGGCGGAGATGACCACCAGGGCCAGGCCCCAGATCATGGTCAGCACCAGCGCGCCGGTGTCACCGCTGAGCGGTGTCCTCCGCGGTCGTGATCGCTGGCCGGCCGCCAGGATCGTGCTGCGGCGCCGAGGTGAGTTCGGCGTCGAGTAGCAGTAAGTCGTCGGCACCAGCGCCGAGCAGGGGTGAAGAGCAGCAGCCGGTTGGGCGCGGGGTCCTCGACCAGATGGCCTGCTGTCACCACGAGGCCATGACGTGTAGGTGGCCTTGCCCTGGCCGGTGATCACGGTCACCTTGTCGCCGCTCCTCGAGCGCGGTCAGCCGCCCGAACGGCGCGCCGAACGTCGCGCGCCGCCCGAAGATCTCCGACGACCCCGTTCTCGCCTGGCATCGGCGTGTCGCGGACAGATGTCCGGGCCCGAGCGTCGAGGTTCTCCGGCGAGGTTCCCTCGACCACGATCATGTTCGTGATGCCGATCGCGGGAATGTCCAAGATCGCGACCGGCGCGCCCGGGGTCGTTGCCGCCAGCGGCGCGACCTGCTGACCCAGCTCGAGCCTCAGCGTCGCGTAAAGCGTGCGACTGCGCGCGTGCTTCCTGCACTCCGGAGAAACCGTACAGATAACCGAGGAAGCCGAGCAGGAAAAGCCCGAGCAAGGTACATCCAGCACCGACGATGCGAAGCGTGGCCAGTCGGCCCGAGGGAGCCCCGAGCAGGCTGATCCCGGTGCTTGGCGGGCTGACCGGCTGACTTTGTCCCGCGCTGCGGCCGGCGGTTTCGTCACGGCGCTGACGGCGCCGTCGGCGTTCGCCGGTGCCGTGCTTTGCGTCGTGCGGTGCTCACCCGGCGATGTCATCGGAGCGGCTGCCGTCTGCGGCGGCGCAGCCAGCCGCCGAGCACGGGCGGCAGGACGATCGGCGACGATGATCGCCACGGCGGTCAGCGAGCTCGAGCATCAGCTTGTTAGGGCTGCTGGCGGCGACGATTGACGACCTGTCCGGTGACCGCGATCGGGCCGCCGACGCTCGCTCCCGATGGGTCGGTGCCGGGCACGGGGTCCGTCGACGGATCGGATCCCGTCGCCGGGCCGGTGGACGCGCCCGATGGGCCGGGCGACGGCCGGGACCGGGCGGCCGACGGGTCCGAGCCGGCGTGGTCGCCTTGCCGTTGACGACGACGCAGTTGAGCGGCTCGCCGACCTTGTCGCACGGCGAGGGCTGCGGGCGCCGTTGATCAGCAGGGTGAGCACGCCGTTGGTGAAGGTCGGGTTGTCGCAGCCCTGGCCAGCGTCGTCGGGTTCGGCCCGGCGACGTGCGCCGGGAATCTTGGAGTTCTGCAGCAAGCCGCCCTGGACCAGGTTCAGCGGCAGCGGCGAGTAGCCGAGCGCGGCGACTTCCTTCTGGCCGCGCGCAGAGGAAGTAATTGATGAACGTGCTCAGCGTCTTGCCCTTGGCCGGCGTGAAGTTCGTCGGCTGATGACGTGCCTTCACGCGGCACGATCAGGTAGCTGTAGCTGGACAGCGGATACGAGCGCGGGTCGGTGAAGGTGTAGACGCTAGTCCAGGTTCTGCTGCAGGAAGTCCGGGTCTCGACGGGTCCTCGTTGATGACCGCCTTGGTCAGCGCGACGGCGACGTTCGACGCGCGTCGGCAGCACGTAGTAGCCGGCCGGGTTGAGCAGTTTGACGACCGGGTAATGCGCGTTAAGCGCATAGGCGTACTCGTCGTAGCCGATCGCGCCGTTGCCGTAGCTGGCCGTGATGTAGGTCGCGACGTTGTTGGAGCCGTTCTCCGACTTGGCGCCGTGCCGAAAACGGGTAGAACTCCGTCTGCGGGCAGGGCAGCGGATGCCGGGCTGCACCTTCTTGCAGAACGCGTTCCACTGCGACGGGAACATCGTGCGACATCCACCGGGTGAAGAAGAACGTCGCGCCGGACCCGTCCGACCTGATCACTGGCGTGATCGGCAGGTTCGGCAGCTGTGCGCCGTAGTCCTGGGTGATCCTTGCGTCGTCCCAGTTGGTGATCGCGCCGGTGAAGATCTCCATGAGGGTCTGGCCGGACAGCCGCAGGTTGGTGATCAGATGACCGGCCACCTCGATGTGGTACATGAACGCGGTGCCGCCCGCGGTGTCCGGGACGTAGGAGTAACCCTGGGTCGGGTGCTCCGCGCCGGTGCCGCCGAGCTCGTCGTGCCCGTTGCGGAACGGGGGGTCGGATGCGGCGAAGTCGTCCTGGTTGGCCTGTAGTCACCGCGTCCGGCGGCCGAACCGTCCGGGTTGAAGTTGATCACCAGGCCGCTTGGGCGCAGGTCCTGCGCCCACTGGTCAAGCGCCACCGAGCGCTCCACGATGAGCCGGAGCCGCTGATGGCCGACGTACGTCGCCGGCAGCCGTAGCCGGGCGCGCGCGCTGGCGGCGCGGCGGCAACGGCGCCGAACAGGCCGGCCAGTACGGCGACGTCGCTCGGCCGGAATGCGCGGCATGCGGGGTACTCACTGGCTTCCTCCGGACGTCAGGCGGGGTCGGCGGATCCGTCGCAGCCGGTTCCAGGATCGGCTGTGCCGGCGGAGCTGACGATCAGTGAGGAGGCCCCGCCCAGAGCGGCCAGCCCGCCGAGATGAGCAGCACGGGCAGCGCATAGCGCACCAACCAGCCGCTCTGCGCGTTCTTGAGCGTGACGATCATGCACGCCCTGGCCTGGGACTGGGGTGCTCGACGCGGACGGGGTCGGGCTCGTGCCCGGCGAGCCGGTTCCTCCCGAGCCCGGAGTCGGGCTTGGGCTGGAGCTTCCGCTAGGACTCGAGCTGGGCGTGGGTTTGGGGTTGCCCGCCTGAGTTCGCACGAGGTCGGCCGCGTGCAGCGTCTGCGCCCGCAGTCTTGGCCGGGAGCGGGAGGTAACCAGGCGGAAGCTCGCCGACATTGAGCCCGCGATGCTGGCCTGGTCCGGCGACGTAGTCGAGGAACTCGGCGATGGCGGCCGCCTTGTGCGACGAGGTGCCGCTGGTCGGCACCATCGCGTAGATCACCATGGTAAGCGGGTAGGCGGCTCGATTTCTTCTTGGCGAAATTGATCTGCTGGGTGATGCGATTGCCGCCGGTCGGCATCATCGTTGGAAGCGCCGCTGCCATCGACCTAGGTGTCGGGGCGACGTAGTGGCCCGTGAGTTGAGTATCTTGGCGACCGGGAAGCCGAAGGCGGCGGCGTCGCCCTCATCGATCATCGCGAACAGCGCGCGCTCACCAGGGAACTCGATCGGATCCTTCGGGTAGTTTCCGGTCGTGGGGTCGTCCTCCCAGTCCGTGCCGTTGTCGCAGTTCTGCGCCTGTATCTGCACCACCGCGCTCAGCGGGAACGCCGGGCTGTACTTGTGGGCGATGACCGGGAAGTTGTCCTGGCCGGTGAATGAGTCAACCGGGTAGCCGACGGTCCAGGTAGTCGGTGTTGATGTGCATGCCCCACGGGTCGAACTGGCCGTGCATGAAGGCGTTGCCGTTGGTGTTGGCAGCGATCCAGCTGGTGAGCTCCCAGGTCATGTCGCTGTGGCCGGACTGACCGTGGGTACCTGGAAGGTCGCGCTCAACGGCGGACTGCACCTGCGGGTTGAGCTGCCTGAATTCCGGATCGGCGAAGAGCGTCGACGGATTGCCGTCGACCGCGCTGTCGCAGCCGATTCCGGCGGCGGCGCCGCCGCTCCCGCAGGCGTCGCCATCAAAGTTGTAAGACTGCGTGAGGAGCTTGGCGACCAGCCGCGGGTCCAGTTTGAGCGTAGTCACCGGCTGACCAGTTGGTCGGGTTGTCGACCCAGTAGGCGATGGCGACCGCCGAGATAGCCAGCGGCGCATAGGTGTATTTGCGCTGGCCTACTTGGGTTGGGCCGGGCCGGGTGGTGAGCGCGACGTCGCCGAGGCCAGCTCCGAGATCGGCGATAGCCGACGGCTCGGTGATCGACGGATTGTAGGTGAGCGTAATTGGATTAGCGCCAGCGCAGAGGGCGCCGGCCCATTGCTCCATCGCCAGGTTGAGCATCGGTGAGCCCAGCGTGGTGAACTGGGCAGTTTTGATCGGGCAGAACCTCGGGGCCTGCACGAAGCTGAGCGGAACGACAATCCGGTCGTCCCACGAGCACTGGTCGCCTTGCCCGCCGAAGTCATTTTCGCCGAGCGCGTTGAACTGGTCCAGGCTGTGATCGCCGCAGTCGGGCGGATTGCCGCCCTGAGCTGGCACGATGACGAGCGAGCAGCGGTGCTGCTTGCCGCAGCCAAGGAACTGGTTCTCGGCCGCGACCAGGATCTGGATGTCCACGAGCCCGGTGCCGTTCGGCGAGGTCGACGCGTAAGCCGTGTTCATGGGCCCGTCAGGGCCGTCGGCAGGCAGTCCGCCCACGTTGGAGCCGTAGCACTGATTCCAGAACCTGACCTTGACGGTGTCGCACTCGGCGACCATGACCGGATAGGTGGTTAGCGCCTGGTTGTAGACGCCGGGTACTCTCGCTGGCCCCGACGGGCTGAAGTTGGCCCACGTGACCTGCACGATCTGGTTGGTCAGATTCGAGGTCTGGCTGACGGTGACCGTGCTGCGCCGCGCGGACTGCGCGTCCGTCGTCGGATCCCACAGTCTGGGACCCCGCACCGTGGTGCCGCTGTGCTTATGCTTGCGCGGCGGCTTCGGCTTGTTGCTCGGCTTGTTGCTCGGCTTGGGAGAACCGCTCTTGCTCGAACTGGACGTCTGGAGCTGCTTGCCGGACAGGATTGCCGCCGAGCCTGGGTGAGCCGGAAGCAGCGCGACTCCGGCTGCTACGGCGCAGATACCGAGCACAGCCAGACCTGCTCTGGTCCGACGGGTGACGCTCACGTTATCGTTGCCTCTCTGGACAGCTTCCGGCGTTGCCGCTTGGTTAGCTCGCCAGGCGTTCGGCCGCCGATCCGTCTCGCGATCGCGAAAAGGACCAGCACGACGACGACGAGCACGAAGCCCGCTCCGAAGCCTCGCTCCACGTACGGAGGCGTGGCGAGCACGTGGACGGAGTTATAGATGAAGCAGCGGCAGGCTGGTCTGGGGACCGCTGAAGGGATCGCCGTTGAGTTCCTTCGTGTAGCCGGCGACGAGCAGCACGGGTGCGGTCTCTCCGATGCCGCGGGCCATGGCCAGCACTACCGCGGTCGCCAGGCCAGAACGTGCCGTCGGCAAGATCACGTCCTTGACCGTGCGCCACTGGCGAGCCCCCAACGGCGTAGGCCGCCTCCCGCAGCGTGCCGGGCACGATCCTGAGCACCACCTCAGATGCCCGGGCGACGATCGGCATCATCGTTATGCCTATCGCGATGGCGGCGCAGAATCCGCTCTTGCCGAGCCCGAGACTGAGGATCAGCGTCACGTAGATGAACAAGCCGGCGATGAGGTCGGGCAGCGCCGTCATGGCTTCGACGATCGTCCTGACCACGCGAGCGAAGCCGCCGCCGATCTCGGCGAGATAGAGCGCGGCGGTGACGCCGAGCGGCATCGCGATCAGCGTGGCCAGCCCTAGCTGCTCAAGCGAGCCGACGATGGCGTGAAACACCCCACCGACAGTCATCGGGGTCGTTTGCGGGCCCACGAATGCCAGCGACTGGGTCCAGAAGTTGGCGTGCGCTGACCGCACCGCCGCCTTTGAAGAGCGTGTAACCGACTTGGTCGACGACGATTAGAAGCGCGAGCACCCCGCCCGTGGCGAAGCCCACGCTGGCCAGCCGGTTTCTCGCGTCAAGAGCGTCCCATTGCATCCTGGCCATGACGAAGTAGACGGCGAGGAAGATCACGTACCAGGTTGCCCAGAAGCCAAGCACGCCGGTGAACGGCAGGACCCGCTCGTAGATGATCCACACCAGGCCGATGGCCGCCGCGGCGGCGCCGATGAATGTCGCGGTGCCTTCGGCAGAACTGGTGCGGGTTCGCACCCGAGCCTCGCGCGGTGCCGGGACGGGCGCAAGCGGACTGGGCTGCGGGGTCGTCGTCTGCATCGTGTCCATTCAGGTCAATCCGCGGTCGCCGCGCCGGAGCGGGACCTGCTGATGATCATCGAGGCCAGGCTGTTGACGATCAGCGTCGCGACGAAGAGCACTAGTCCGCAGGCCAGCAAGGCGGCCTGGCCCTTGGGGTCGAGGTCCAGAAGTTGTTGGCGATCTCGGAGGTGATCGTGCTGCCCTCGCCTTCGAGTACGTGAATGGTGAAGTGCAAGTGCAGCGGAGGCGTCAGCAGGAACGTGACCGCGATCGTTTCGCCAAGCGCGCGACCAAGACCGAGCATGCTCGCGCCGATGACGCCGCCCCGGCCAAACGGCAGCACGACAGAACGGACCATTCCCCATTTCGTCGATCCAAGCGCGTAGGCGGCCTCGCGCTCGCCCTGCGGTGCCTGGGAGAAGACCTGCCTGGAGAGCGAAGTGATGATCGGGATCACCATCAGCGAGACCACCACGCCAGCGATGAAGGGCGATCCGACATAGGAGGAAAGAACATTTGGCAGGGTGAAGTGAAAGATCGGAATGAAGCCGAGGTGCTGCGCGAGCCACTGGTCAAAGCCGAGAATCCTCGGCATCAGGAAGACTAGGCCCCAGAGCGCGAAGATAATGCTCGGGATCGCGGCCATCAGGTCTATCACCGCGATCATCGCACCACGGATCGCCGTCGGTGCGTACTCCGAGATGTACAGGGCCACCGCGACTCCGACCGGGAGGGCTATAGCCAGCGCGACCACAGCGATCTCGGCCGAGTCTGGCAGCAACGCGGCAATGCCGAACTGGCCCGCGATCTCAGGACTAAAGCTCTGGATGGTAAAGAAGCCGAAACCAGCCCGCTCGAATGCGCTCCATGATTTCAGGACCAGGAAAACCAGGATCATCGCGTTGAGGACAAGCACGCTGACCCCGACGCCGCGTAGGACTCCCCGGAATGCCTTGTCACCGGCAGACGCGCGCGTAACGATCTGACGGGGAATGTCGTCGCCGGGCGGGCCTGGCTGTGTCGGCGCAGGCTCAGACGTCAGCGCGACAGCCATGAGCATCTGCCTTCCGTGCGCCGGTCCAGTATGGTGCGCGTGGCGTCAATTATTACGCACTGTTGCAGAATGCAGGATGTCCTTGACGATCGGCTCGCATTTGCGTTAACAAACGGCAAACGGACGGTGACGTAGTGATTGTTAAGGCTGGCGAAGGCGCTTGCCGGGTGCTGGGGCCTGGTGACCGAGCGCCTGGCGACGTCGAGACGAGGCGGCGCCCGTGAATACAGGCACCGCCTCGCCTGTTACCTAATCCCTCGGCGGCTCTGGCTCGCTCGTGGCCTTAGCCGGCTTGGTCGCTAGGGCAGTGGCAGGAAGCCGTAGTTGCGGATGTCGTTCTGGGCGGTCCTGTTCGTGAAGATCCAGCCCCTCTTGCCGAACAGGCCTTCGAGGTACGCCGGGACGTGGTCCTTGGTGCCGGCCTGGCGGACCACCACGAAGACCTGGCGGATGAACGCGGCGCTGAATGAGGTGTCGAGCACGACGCGGCCGCCGACGAACTGCAGCGGCGCCGTTGCGTTGATCTCGCGAAGCTGCATGCTGCCGTGGTTGTCGCAGCCGAACGTGTTCTGGCTCTTGCTCGGCTTCTTGTTGCACGCGGCCGAGTGGAAGACCTGGGCGATCCAGTCAGCGACCGAGTACGGGTAGACCGTGTTCGCGCCCTTGAGGAACTTGTTGGTGCCCTCGTTCTCCTCGGGCAGGTTGTTCGGGCTCTCGCCCTTGGTGGAGTCGACGCACGGGCCGGGGGTAATCGGGGTGCCGGCGCCGAGCGCGGTGAGGAAGAACTTGCGGGTGCCCGAGCCGGTCTGCGGAAGCTGGGCGTTGATCTTGGCGGACTTGCCACCGAGCTGCTTCCAGTTGGTGACCGCGCAGGTGTAGATCTTGGCGAGCTGCGCGGTGGTCAGGTCGGAGGGGGCGTTGCTGCCCTGGTTGGTGGCGTAGGTCACGGCGTCGAGAGCGAACGGTACGAAGACGATGTCGGCCGGGTCACCGGTGGTGCGGGCGCGGGAAGACCGGGCGAAGTCGCTGCAGAACGCCTTCTTGTTGCTGGTCTTGGTGTTGGCAGTCAGTCCGTACGGGCCGCCGGCGGTGCCAAGGATCCCCTCGGATGAGCCGTTCGGCCGGGGCTCCTTCGCGCAGCCGGTCTTGGCCAGGATCTTGTCGTGCAGCACGCCATTGGCGCCGGTCGCGTCGAAGCTGTACAGGTGCGCCGCCGCCTTCTTGACGGTGGCGTTGTAGTTGATTGAGAACTGGTCGAACAGGTTCTGGATGGTGTCCGAGCCGAAGCCGACGATGTCGTTCGCCCTCGGCGTCACGCCCTTCGGCGGGTTGGCCAGGGCCGGACCGCGGCCATGGCTGTCGCCGTCGCGGCCACGGCGGCCGCCGCGACCAGTTTCTTAAACGTGCGCATGATTACTGCCCCTCCTGCGTACGGGAACTAGCGCGTCTGCGTGCAAGCTCGCGCGTCGACTACGAGCCGACGGCCCTTAGCCTTCGTGATAGGGCAACTTCGGAACAAGGGGCAGCTGGCCGATATTTACGTGAACATGAGCCAACGCATTGGTTAAGTTCCTGATGAGAGGCATCGGGGGCAAGCCGGGCATCGGTGTGAGATAGGCCATTTCGGCTTGAAGTGCAACCGGGTATTTCACATCGTGTTGCCGGGTGTTTAGAATTCGTTTGCTGGCTATTTCACGAGGTACCGATTACCTGGAATGCCTCGGCGAGCCGTACCTCCGGCAGGCCAGCCAGCGCCGCCGACCTGCTCAGCCAGTAGTTCTGGGAAGGCGAACTGGTTCCTGGCGTCCGGGTACACGGCGTCGAGCGCGGTCGCGCCCACGGCCCTGTGGTCCGGGTGGCTGGACCCGATTCGCGCGTAGGTCCTGTCCGGAGACTGCGTGACCACCCGGTCTGGCCTCACCTGCCTGATTACCCGCGTCAAATCTTTCCGCAAGGTGATTGTCGGCTCTACCCGGCCGTCTGGGTAGCCAAGGAAGCGCACATCGTCCACGCCTACGCACTTGGTCGCGGCGACCTGCTCGGCTCGGCGCCGCGCCGCCATGTCGGCGCGGCTCACCGAAGGGCCGCTGCGCCCGCGTCGCCGTCGGTGACGATGCAGTACGTGACCTCGATCCCGGCTGGAGTCCACCCGGCGACGGTTCCAGCCGCGCCGAAGTCGACATCGTCCGGATGCGCGGTTATGACCAGGGCCTGGTGGACTTCAGCATCATCAAGCATGCTACCGATCGTATGACCATCGAACCTGTCGCCAGTAAACAACCGGCTCTAGCTGAGCGGCCGGCACGCTTGGATGATGGCGGAGTGCAGGCCGCAGGCCGCGTCGCTGGTGGTGGTTATGCTGACGGCGATGAATCCGGCCGCGTCTAGCAGGTCCCGGTAGCGGGGCTCGGTGAGAGTTCCTGCCGTGCAGCCGATCCGGTTCTCCGCCTCGGAGAGGTTAGCGGGGTCGATGGTTTCGTCGGCGATGACGTCGCTGATGCCCAGCCGGCCGCCGGGCTTGAGCACCCTGAACGCCTCGGCCAGCACGCGCCCCTTGTCGGCGGACAGGTTGATGACGCAGTTGGAGATGATCACGTCGGCATGTTCGGCCGGGAGCGGGATGTCCTCAATGCGGCCGTGCACGAAGACGGCGTTGCTGACGCCGGCCGCGGCGGCATTGGAGCGTGCGAGGGAGAGCATGTCGGTGCTGGCGTCCAGGCCGTAGGCGATGCCGTCGGGGCCGGTCCTGCGGGCGGAGAGCAGGACGTCGAGCCCGCCGCCGGAACCGAGATCAAGCACGGTCTCGCCGGGGCGAATGCTGGCGACCGCAAGCGGGTTGCCGCATCCGAGGCTCGCCCGCAGCGCCGCTTCAGGGACGGCGGCATCGTCGGCATAGGCAGCGGCGCCGAAGCAACCTTCGGTGAAGGCGTCCTGGTCGTAGTCGGTGATGGTCGCGCCAGCCAGGGCGCTGCGGGCCAGGGCTGAGTATCGGTTGATGACGGGGTCGCCGGAACTTGGCGCGGTGTCTTGGGTCACGGGTGCTCCTTACGGCTGGGGTGATGAGTCAGGCTGGGCGGCTATAGGGCGGCCCATTACGACGTCGGCGGCGGTCGGGAAGCTGTTCACGCACGCGTCGTTGATCCGGTAGAAGGTGGCCGTGCCCCGGTGCTCGGACAGCAGGAATCGCACCTCGGCGAGCACTTTGAGGTGAGCGGAGACGGTGGACTGGCCGACACGGACGGCGGCTGTGATCTCGCCGACGTTCATTGGCATTGCCCGCCGGGCGAGCAGGGAGACGATCTGGATCCTGGTGGGGTCGGCGAGTGCCTTGAACCACGAGGCGTACTCGACGGCGACGCCACGGTCGAGAGGCTGTGCGCACTCATTCATCGTTAATCGACGATAGACGATGAAAGGGGGGAGCGGAAGAGGTTGGATCAGGTCACCCGCGGCTGACTGCCGATCAGTGCCCCGAGGCTGGCCAGCGCCTCCGTCCTAGCCCGGTAGTAGACCCAGACACCACGCCGGTCCCGGTCGACCAGGCCGCTGTCATGTAGCACCTTGAGGTGATGGCTGATCGTCGGCTGGGAGAGCTCGAACGCGCCGGTCAGATCGCACACGCAGGCTTCGCCGCCGGGATGGGAGGCGATCAGGGACATCAGCCGCAGCCGCACGGGCTCTGCCAGCGCCTTCAGCAGAGGCGCGACTTGGGCTGCCTGCTCGGCGGACAGGGGCTCTTGAGTAAGCGGCGGGCAGCACGCCGCGGGGTCGGCCGGGCTGAGCACCGTCAGTGACTTCGGCATACATCTATATTGACAGACGTCGATGTATTATGGCAAGCTCGGAGGGCAGACATAGACAGTCATCGATTTCTCGGAGGGTCTCATGTCAAGTCGCTTGCAGCTCGCGTTGAACGTCAGCGATCTTGAGGCGTCCATCGATTTCTACAGCAAGCTGTTCGGTGCCGAGCCAGCCAAGCGCCGGCCCGGTTACGCCAACTTCGCTATCACCGAGCCGCCGCTCAAGCTCGTCCTGCTTGAGCATCCCGGCGACGGCGGCACGCTTAACCACCTCGGTGTCGAGGTCAGCGATGTCGACACCGTTGACGCCGAGCAGGCCCGGCTCGCCGGCGCTGGGCTGGTATCGGTCGACGAGCGTGACACGACCTGCTGCTACGCCAAGCAGGACAAGTTCTGGGTGCAGGGCGCGCCCGACGGCGAGAGCTGGGAGGTCTACACGGTCCTAGCCGACAGCCAGACGTTCTACGGCCAGGACACCACTAGCACCGAATGCTGCGGTACCGCGTCGGCCCAGTCCGGAGAGTCGGCCGTCACGTCGACCGCGTCCGCCTGCTGTTGACCGCAGACGCGGCCCTCAGCCCGGCTCGCCGGCACGGAGCGCGATGCCGGCGAGCCTGCAGGGCTCGTCGTTGACGCGCCAACAGCAGCGACTCAATGGTTTCCTCGCTAAAGACGCCTCGGAACTGCACGTGGAATACACGGGCGGCGGCTCGCAGGCACATCTTGTCGGCGTTGGTCATGAGGTGACAGTCGAGCATCGGTCCTCCGCTATCGGCGTTGCCTGGAGATGCCGGGCGCGCAGGGGTACTAGTTGGCCTCACAAGGTGCGGCGGTCTGCCGGGTCCAGGCTTGGGCGCCCATCTGGACGGCTTCCCACGGACTGCCCAGCGGCGGAGTGTAGGACAGGTCCAGGTCGGTGACCGCGTCGATGGTCATGCCATGGAAGATCGCGGTGGCCGCGATGTCGATGCGCTTGGCGATCTCGGCGTGCCGGTGCCCGAAAAGCTGCATGCCGAGGAGCCTGCCGGTGTGCAGGTCGCCCGTGACGCGGATTGCGATGCGGTGGCTGCCCGGATAGTAGGCCTTGTGGTCGTCGGCCTGGGAGTGCACGGTCACCGGGTCGAATCCCGCTGCGACCGCCTCGTGGTCGCGGAGCCCGGTGCGGGCGGCGGCCTGGTCGAAGATCTTGACGACCTGGGTGCCGAGGCTGCCGGCGAATTCCCGGGTCCCGCCAGCAGCGTTCTCACCGGCGACCCGACCCTGCTTGTGGGCGGTAGTGCCCAGCGGCAGATAAGTTTTGCCGAGCAGCCGATGGTGGGTAACCACACAGTCCCCGGCCGCGTAGACGTCAGGCAGGCCGGTCCGCATGCTGGTATCCACGCTGATCGCTCCCCGCGCTCCCAGGGTCGCTCCGGCCTCTGCGGCGAGGCTCGTTTCCGGTCGGACGCCGGTCACGACTAGGACTAGGTCGGCGAGCCTGGTCACGGCCGCGCCGTCGCTGGCTTTGGCGTCGACCCGCAGACGGGCCGTCTGGCCCGGTTCTGCCCGGCTGACCTGCTGGACTGTGGTGCCGGGCAGAACTTCGACGCCGTGGGCGATCAACTCCTCCCTCACCAGCGCGCCGAGCACGGGATCGACGGTCGGCAGCACTTCAGGCAACTGCTCCATCTGAGTCACCCGCAGGCCACGGGTCGTCAGCGCATCGGCCATCTCCAGGCCTATGTAGCCAGCGCCGATGATGACCGCGCGGGCTGGATCGGCGTCCTCGATTGTGCGCATCACCGCGAAGGTGTCGCCCATCGAGTGCAGCAGGTGCACGCCCTCCGCCGGGCCGAGAGCATCCGGGCCGCCCACGCCGCCGATCGGCGGCCGGATCGGCACCGCGCCAGTTCCGATCATCAGCTTGTCGTAGCTGATAACGTCATCGACGCCGTCCGGCCCTGTCACCGAGAGCTTGCGGCCAAGGACGTCGATCCGGCGGGCTAGCGTGTCCAGCCGCAGGTTCATCCCGGTGGCCTCGAGGTCGGCGATGGTGCGGTGGGCCAGGTTCCGCCAATGGGTTACCTCGCCGGAGACGTAGTAGGGGATGCCGCAGATCGAGAAATTCGGGTACGCATCGGCGACGATCACGGTCACCTCGGCCTCGGCGTCGAGTTCCCTGGCTCGCAGCGCGGCGCTGATGCCGGCATCGCTGCCGCCGATCATCACCAGGTGCATCCTGGCCCTCCCTTCATCTGGTCATCTCGGTGCCGTCGGCGCGGCCTGCTCCTGGGCGTCGGCCCGATCGAGGCTGTGCGGGACAACTAGGTCTGCTGCCTGCTTACCGCTGACTGCCGGATACAGCACCCAGATCACACCAACCGCGACGGCACCGCCGATGACCTGCGCGGCGATGTACGACGGAGCCGATGACGGGGCGATCCCGGCGAACGTGTCGGAGAACATCCGGCCGATAGTGATCGCCGGGTTGGCGAAGCTGGCCGAGGACGTGAAGAAATAGGCGGCGCCGATGTAAGCGCCGACCGCGGCAGCGGCGGACCGGGAGCGGCCGGTGCGGACCAGCGCGAAGATCACCAGGATCAGCCCGGCCGTGGCGATGATCTCGGACAGGAAGTGCGCCCCGCTGGCTCGGTGCTTCACCGAGATGCTGACCGCGGACAGGGAGAACATCAGGTTCGCAACGACGGCGCCGAGCGTGCAGCCCGCCACCTGAGCTGGCAAGTAGGCAAGTGCGTCGCGCCACCGCAGCCCGCCGAACGTGGCGTCGGCGAACGAGACGACCGGGTTGAAATGACCACCCGACACCGGGCCGAACATCAAGATGATGGCGAACAGGCCGGCCGCTGTGGCGGCCGCGTTCTCCAGCAACTCCAGCCCGATATCACCGGGCGACAAGCGCTGCGCCGCGATTCCGGACCCGATCACCAGCGCGGCCAGGAACATGCTGCCCAGGAATTCAGCGACTAGCCGACGCCCTAGCGGGCTCTCCGGGTCCGGAGTCGGCTGACTCGGGGGACTCGCTGGCTCGGATCTGGGCATGCGGACTCGTTTGATCTCCGGTAGATTGACTTTCATCGATCTGATTAGTATCGACCTCATATCGATGAATGTCAATGGGAGGATGCGGTGACGCAGGTGCGTGCAACGGCGATCCTGCCACTGGCCGACGCGGCGCAGTGTGGGCAACCCGTCACCACAGTGCCCTTGTCGGAGGCAGAATCGGTCACGCTCGCGGCGGTTCTGGCGGCCCTCGGTGATCCGGTCCGGCTACGACTGCTGTCCATCGTCGCGGCCCAAGGCGAGGTATGCAGCTGTCACCTGCAAGGACCGTTGGGCAAGAGCCAGCCGACGATTTCCCATCACACCGGCGTACTCGTGAAGGCTGGCCTGATCGAGGGCGACAAACGGGGGAAATGGACCTGGTGGCGGATCGTCCCCGAGCGCTTGGCCGCGGTCCGCGGAGCGCTCGGCGGCAGTTAGATCCCGTCCTGAACCTCGGCCTGACCGCAGCGTTGGAAGGTAGGTGTAGTTGGCTGTGCAGCGCCGGGCGGTGCCGAGCATCTCAACACCTGCGGTGCCAGGCAGCTCGCCGAGCAGGCCGGTGATGTCCCCGCGCAGTTCAGGCAGCCGCCGCGACGCGGTACCGTCCAGCACGAGCCCGCCCGGGGAGATGCCGATACCGCTCACCGGTGCCTTGTTCTGGATGGCCCGAGGAGCGAGATGTCCTGTTGATCGTCTGGTTCGCGTTGGCTGCGGGACGGCCGGCGGGAGGATGGTGGGTGCGGGCCGCGAGCCGGCTGGGTGCTCTTATTCGCTGTGGTGGATGGCGGCCAGGCAGCTGGTGGCCAGCATCTGGGCCTGGTGAACCAGCGCGGCGACCTGGCTGTCGGGGTCCGCATTGTGGATGGCGACTGGCAGGGTCGTGGCCAGGAGGGCGTCGATCTGGCGTTCTCCGGCGGGGTCGATGCTGGAGACGATGCCTTCGGTTGTTCCTTCGTACAAGTCGTCGCTGACGGACTTGGCGAGGTTATAGGCCTGCTGCCTCTTCCCGGCCCGGTAGTCGGCCAGGACGGTGCCAAGGCGGGGGCCGATTGCTTCCAGGCGCGTTTCGGCGGTCTCGCGAGCGGCGTCGCCGTTGCCCGGCGAACTCTCCGAGGAGTGGCTGTCGCTGCTCTTGCTCGTGCTGCTGGTGCTGCTACATCCGGCTGCGAGCAGTGCTATGGCGGCGAGCCCTGCGAACAGTGGGCTGGCAAGTTGCCGGAGTTGCGGGCGGGTGATGGTCATGAGCGGCTCCTCGTGTCAGATGGGCGGCCAGCCGTGGTTGTTCAGCCATCCTGTGGCGGGGCCTAGCCAGCTCTGCCAGCCGCCGAGGAGGATGAGCACGCCGACCGCGATCATGACAATCCCGCCGGCGATTTCGAGGGCGCGGGCGTGGCGCTGCTGGAAGCTCACGAGCCGGCGCGCTGTGGTCAGGGCGATCGTCATGAGAGCGAACGGGACGGCCAGGCCGAGCGCGTACAGCAGCAGCAGCGCGGAGCCGGTCCAGACAGTCGCGCTGGCGGCTGACAAGGCGAGGATGCCGCCGAGGGTCGGGCCGGTGCACGGTGTCCAGGTGATGGCTATCGCGAAGCCCATCCCGAACGCGCCGAAGGGCCCACTGCGCACCCTCGCGGCGGTGACGCACGCGTTGCCGCCCGGCAGCTTGATGCGCAGCCTGGTGAGCATGATCGCGCCGAGCAGGATGATGAATCCGCCGGAGATCCTTTCCAGGCTGGGCAGCTGGGCCAGCAGGGCTCCGCCCAGTGTGCTGGCCGTGGCGCCGAGCAGCACGAAGAAGAGGCAGAACCCGGCGAGGAAGACCGCGAAGCTGCGCAGGGCGCTGGCCCGGCCCGGCGCGGCCGGGGCCGGCGCCTCCGGGCCGGCGGGGGGTATCGCAGTGCCCGGGGCGGGCTGGTTCAGCAGCGCGAGCTGGCGGCGCGGGCCGACCGAAACCGGCGGCACAGGCGTGGCCAGCGCGAAAGGCAGGTACACCGGGACGAGGAGGCTGCAGCACGGCGCGGCGATGAATCCGATCACCCCGGCCGGGAAGGCGAAGAGTGCTAAGCGCAGGACCTCGGGCATCGGGTCTCCCGCATCGCCGCGGCCGGGAACAGTCTCAGACCTCGCATCCAACACTGAACCATGTATTAAGTAGGTTATGTATCACAGGATCGGTTGATCCGCAACGGCTGCCGCGGTCAGGCTGCGGCGACCCTGCGGGCATGCCGGCGGTCCGTACACTGCTTCATGTTGTAATTGTGAAACGGGTAATGGCCTTATCAGGTGATTGATGGGATGATCGTGTCGTGACCAGTGCCGTCGCCGGCGTCGGCCTGCCGGGGCCGCCGCTGGACCAGGTCCCTGCGCTGGGACCGGACAGGGCCGCGGCGATGGCGGCCGTGTTCAAGATCCTGGCCAGCGACACGCGGCTGCGGCTCCTGCACGCCCTGCACCGGGGCGGCGAGGTGCGCGTCAGCGATCTCGCCGCTGAGCTGGGGGTGAGCCAGCAGCTGGTGTCGAACCAGCTGCAGCGCCTTCTCGACCGCGGGATCCTGGGTGCGCGGAGGGCGGGCACGAGCGTGTACTACCACATCGCTGATCCGTGCGTGCCGACGCTGCTGCACGCCGGGCTGTGCCTGATCGAGGACCCGCAGTGCGGGAATCCGCCGTAGGACCTGGCTAGCACCCGCGCAGCCGCTGAGCGCCGTTTCCGGCGTGTCCGGCGGCTGGCGCGGCGGGCAAGCGAGATGCTTGCCCGCCGCTTGGTTTCCGGCGGTGCTAGCAGGCGCAGCCTCCGCAGACTATTGGCGCGGCGCCGCCGGTCACTTCGTCCAGCTCGTCGTCGCTGACCTCGGTCAGGACCGTGGTGTCGGTCGTGTCTTCCATGTGTTCACCTCCTCTCGGGGTGTATTGCTCGCGCGGGTTCATGACTGGCGGGGCGTCAGCTCGGCTAGGCTTCCGGCAGCGTTGCTGCGGTCGCCAAGCTGGGCGGCTACCAGGGCCGCGTAGTGGCCGCCGTGGTCGAGCAGGCTGGCGTGGGTTCCCTGCTCGGCGAGGCGGCCAGCGTCCAGGACGAGGATCAGGTCGGCGTCGCGGATGGTGCTGAGCCGGTGCGCGATGATGATCCGGGTGCACGCCAGGCCTGCCAGGTTGCGGTGGATCGTGGTCTCGGCGATGGTGTCCAGGTGGCTGGTGGCTTCGTCGAGCAGGAGCAGCGCAGGCCGGCGGACCAGGGCGCGGGCGATCGCCAGGCGCTGCCGCTGCCCGCCGGACAGGCCGCCGCCGCGTTCGCCGAGCCGGGTGCGGTATCCCTGCGGGAGCGCCGCTATCTCGGCGTGAAGCCCAGCCAGCCGGGCGGCGTCCTCGATGTCAGCGGCGGAGATCGCCGGGTCGTGGAAGGCGATGTTGTCGCCGATCGTGCCTGAGAACACGGCGGCGTCCTGCAGGACGGTGCCGATCTGGGCGCGCACGGCGCGCTGGTCCAGGCTGGCCAGGTCGGCGCCGTCGAGGCGGATCGTGCCGCTGGTGGGCTGGTACAGGCCCAGGATCAGCAGCGCCAGGGTGGTCTTGCCGGCACCGGAAACGCCGACGATCGCGACCCTGGTGCCGGGTTCGACGGTGACGGAGATGTCGCTGAGCACCGGCGGGCTGTACGGGTCATAGCGGAAGCTGACCTGATGAAGCTCGATACGGCCGGCCAGGCGGGGCCGGGCCGGCTGGCTGGCCCCGGGTCGCGCCTCGGGCTGCTCGGGCTCGGTGTCGAGTACGTCGGCGAGGCGCTGCAGGTGGGCGCCGGCCTGCTGCAGCCGCTGGCCGTTCGCTGCCAGCATGGACAGCGGCAAGACGATCGCCGAGGCGAGCCAGGTCATCGCCAGCGCAGTGCCCAGCGACATGCCGCCGGCCAGGACCCGGATCGCCCCGGCCCACAGCACGACCAGCGGCGTCAGCGTTCGCAGCCCCCCGGACACAGCTTCCACCAGCGCGAACAGGTGGCTTCGGTGCATGGCGCTGCGCAGCCACTGCAGGAACAGCCCCGACCACTGGTCCATGGCCCGTTCCTCGGCGGCCGATGCCTTCAGCGTGCCGATGCCCTCGATGGCCTCGGTCATGTGCCCGTACGCCTGGGCCTGGGCGGCAAGCTCGGCGGACATCCGACCGCGGGCCAGCGGCATGCTCACGGCCAGCAGCACCGCCTGCACGGCGATGACGGCAACCACGATCAGCGCGGTGGGCAGGTCCGCGGCCAGCATCACCGCGAGGTACACGGCGATCATCAGCAGGTCAAGGACCGCCGACAGGGTCTGCGCGGTCAGCAGTTCCCGCAGCATCCCGATGCAGCCGATCCGCAGCATGATGTCGCCGCTGCGGCGACGGTGGAAGTACGTCAGCGGCAGCCGCAGCAGATGCGCGCAGAAGCTGATCATCGCCTGGGTGTCCAGCCGCCCGTGCAGGTAGATGATCAGCGCCGCCCGCAGGTAGCCGGTGACCAGCTGGGCGGCCACGACGATCAGGATCCCGCCGCCGAGCAGCGGCAGCACCGCGCCGTGCCTGCCCGGGATGACGTTCTCGATCAGCACCCAGATCAGCGCGGGCAGCGCCAGGCCGACCAGCTGGATGATCGCCGAGACGCTGAGCAGCTGCGCGGCGGGCAGCCTGGCACCCGGCATGCTCAGCAACGCGCCGAGATACCGCCGCCAGAACGGCGCCAGCGACGCCGGGCGGCGCCGGAAACCAGGACCCGGCTGCAAACTGAGCAGCACCCGTCCGGCCTCCTGGTCGAACTGCGCGGCCGGCATGCTGCGCCGGCCCCGTCCGGGTCGGTGATATGCACCCGGGTGCCCCGAACCCGTTCCACCACTACGAAATGGTCACGCCCCCAGTGCGCGATCGCCGGCAACGGGACGCTGCCGAGCATGCCCGGCGCCATCCGGTAGGCCGCCACCGTGAGCCCGGTACCGCGGGCGGCGCGGGCGACCGCGCCGGCGCTGGCGCCGTCCCGGCCGGTGGCGCAGATCTCCCTGGCCTCGCGCAGCGACAGGTGATGCCCGTGAAAAGTAGCGATCATCGCCAGGCACGCCGCAGCGCACTCCACCTCGCTGCCCTGCAGCACCAGCGGCACCCGCCGGGCCATCACGCCAGCACCCTGGCAGCCTCGGCCAGCACGACCGCCGCGGCGACGGCGAGCAGCCCCAGGACAGTCCACAGCAACCGCAGGAAACCCGGCCGGATAGTGACCGGAAACAGCCGCGGTCCCTGCTCCCTCAGCACCCGCTGGCCCTCATCGCCGAACATGCGGGCACCGGTCCCCCCTGACGCCGTGCCAGACCCGGCTGCCGGCTTGCCCATCAGCAGCACCTTCCCGCCTCGCCTTGCCCGTTGCACCGCGCCGCGTATCACAACCGGACCGCGGGCGGCTGATTCAGTACTACACGATACCGTTGAATAATGTAAGAGTTGAATTAGGGATGCGCGGAGTTCTTCGCCGGTCATGATGCCGACGGACTATGCCGGTTGAGAGCCTTCCCGCCTTGGGCGTCGACACCAAGACGGCATGATCCCGGTAACATGAGACAGTGCCCGCCCGCCTCATTCGGCGGCGAGAGCCGAAGTACACGGCTGCGCCAAACCTGGCCGTCGCCGCCCGACAATCCTGCTCTCAGCCCGCAGAACCCAGCCCGGCCAGCATCCGTCTACGGCCTGGACGCCAGCACCGACATGCTCGCCCTCGCCGCCGCCAGCAGTCATCGCAAGCGCCATCTTCCTGCATGGTCGCATCGAGGACATCGCCCTGACCGACGAGCCACCACGTAGACGCCATCATCTCCAACTGCGTTGTCAACCTGTCCGCCGACGAGCCGCGCGTGCTGGCTGAGGCATTCCGGGTGCTCAAGCATGGCGGGCGGCTGGGCGTAAGCGACGTTATAGCCGGCGACCGCACCGACCCCGGTGAGCGTGCCGAAACCGAGCACCGCACACCATCACCAGCGATCCGACGGCCTGCACTCCGCCACCATCCAGGCCGGCAAACCACGCTGCGATCAGGTCTGCGGCAACTGCGCAGCCCCGGACACGCGACGCACTTCTTCCCTGAGACCGTCAGCCTGGGTGAGTACCCCAGTTCGGCGTGCAGCCCACCAGCGCTCTCCACAGCCAGAAATCTCACCGCATGGCTACGGTCCCAGGGCGGCCTTCGCACCGCGACGATGCCCGGCCCAGGGCGATACCACTCGCCCCGCAGGCCCGGTCGCCTTTTCAGTGAAATGACGATTTTACGAGTTTTCATCCGTTTTGGAGAAATGGGTGCAAGACGTGCCTGGTCATCGCGACTATTTTCCGGCCGGGTGGACGAGGAGGGGCTGGCGTGAGCCGGGAGGCAGTGGATTACGCGCGAGGCCTGTATTTGCCGCACCGCGTCCGCAGGCCAGCGTGTTCATGGTGCTGGCCCTGCTGGCCGGCGGCGGGTCCTAGAGAGACACGCCCATCCAGGACGCGAGCAAGCTCAGCTCTTCGCGGCCCCTGCGCGCTGACGCGATGGACAGCACAGTTTCACGGGCACTAGGGTGCAGCCGGGTCTGCTGCGGAGCGATTCTCCGCGCTTCTTTCAGGCACTTCAAACTGCCCGCATAGTCCTCTGCGAGCGCATACCCTCGGGCGAGGTCGATGTAGTGGTGTCCCAGGCGTACTGCTGGCACCCCGGCGCCAAGGCGCATGCCACGCGACCGTCTTACCGCTTCGGCGCCGTCTTCGAGTTCAACAGCGATCGCGACCTCGTGCTGCGAGACGTTGGATGGCCCGAAGGCCAGGCCGTAGTCGTTGCGGTCCGCACCCATCCGGTCAGCTACCTGGCGCGCAGCCGCCATGTGCGCCCAGGCATCCTGCGCCGACCCGGCGCCGTTGACCTTCGCTGAGCGAGCGTACAGGAGCGCTGATCGCAAGTGCGAAGATCCGTATACCGACAGCGCCGGGCCGTTCATGGCAGAGATGTCGTCGCCTAGGTCGCTGCGTACCTGCTCCATCAGCTTGAGGGCCGGCGTATAGCCGCCGGCAGCCATCAGGGAGTGGGTTCGCTGCCAGCGGACCCTCTGTACCCGCAGCGGGTCGCCGCTGAGTTCCGACGCCCACCTGATCCGCTCGATTATCTGGCTCCGCAGATCCAGGTACCCCAGCAGGTTGGCGATGATTGATGCTCCCGAGTATGCCTCGGCCAGCAGCGCGAACTTGGCGTTCTGATCCGGCCTCGTCGAAGTGTGCACCGCGGTTATCAGCTCATCCAGCAGTCCGGGTAGTTCACCAGCAATGTGCGTGAATTTCGCTTCCTGCCCCCATGCGGAGATTTGCCGGACATCATCCGCCATCGCTTCGGACGCACGCGGCGTGATGTTCTCGTCCGGCAGGTCATATGTATCTACGCTCCGCCGGATAGCCACGATCATCGTGTGCAGAGGTGCCTGGTGACCGCCCGGTCGCTCCTCGTACGGCTGGCCGGTTATGCGTGGCACGTCCACGCGGAGCGCTCGCGCCACGGCCCCTATCAGGGCGGGGCTAGCGGGAACCGCACCCGATTCCACTTTGCCCAGCAGGCTGTAGGACACATGCGCCCGGTTAGCTAGCTCGCGCCCGGTCAATCCGCGCATTTTGCGGATTGCTGCTATCCGTGCACCAGCCCGGTCCTGATCCGACACGGCCCACCGCCCTGGAGGATATTCAAGAGGTTTGCAATTTCGGAGCCTTTACGCGATCCATGCTGCTCTCCAGACCATCACCGCACGCAACCGGAAAGCACATGACCAATCCAGACCCGAGTGTAGCCGCCGAGGTCGCCCGCATCGAGTCCCGCGCTGGCCGCCAGTGGGGCGCATGGAAGAGCGATACCGGCTGGTGGTGGGCAACGAGGAACCAGGCTCTGACCTCCGGTGAACTCAGCGCCGGATGCGAGCAGCACGTCCATGCGAGCAGCCCCGACGAGCTGCTCTTACTCATCCAGCAGCAGAACGCCCTGGCCCTAGAACCCGGGATCGCTGACCCAAAATGACTCCTCAAAACAGTCCGATCCTCGACGAGGCCGACGTAGCCATCCGCATGGCAGCGCTGAAGAGGCTTCAGGCCGCGCTGAGAGAGCGGGGCATTCCGTCGGTACTGGTCGGGAAACACCGGCTGGTGCTGCGCTACAACGATCCCTCGTGCCCGCCGTCCGGCCTGACCGACCCCGAACTGCGGATCTTCATCGGCGGGAGACAGGCGCGAGCGACCACTGACGGCGCGTGCTACCGGCTCGGCAGCCGCCAGCAGTTCCCCGCCAGCGACCCAGCCGCCGCAGCAGCACGGATCTGCCGAAACCGGCCAGTCCGGTCCTGAACCCCGGCCCGCGCCCTCACCCCACCGATCACACCGAAGGTCGCGGGCCGGGCCAAACGCACCCTCAATTCCGGAAGGACTCTTCATGTCAGATGCCGTGACATCGGCCCCGGCCCGTGCGCCCACGCCCGAGCCAGCAGCCACGATCGCTACCGCAGCGCGAGCGGCAGAAGGCACATGGTCTCGCTGACCGGGACCGGGCGGCTGGCCGATGATGTCTACCTGCTTGCCCATCATGAGGTAAGCGGCAGGCCGTTTCTCCACGCTCGCGTTCTCGGGCTGGGACTGGCCGGGGCGTTGCTGGCCGAACTGGTCCTAGAAGGGAAGATCTTCATCCGGCCGGGCGAGGTCGTGGTTGCCGACCGCCCGCCCAATGCGCGGCAGTACTTCGGCGAGGCGGTCCGGCAACTTGGCCCGGACTTACGTGACCTGATTGCCCAGACCCAGGCTGCCGTGGACAGCGCCGTGCTCGCCCACCGCCTGTAGCCCGCCCAACCCACTTGATTTGAGGAACGATGATGTTCAGGCCGCCAGATGGCGATGCGCAATTGTGTCATGGGTACACCGTGTCGCAGGTCCGGGCATTAAGCCTTTCCCTTGTCACGAAACAGACCTGGTACCAGTCGGTCGACTTCGACCTGCGGCTTGAGGGGGCTCGGCACGCGGCGATCGAGCACATCTACGCCAGCGACCTGCCGCCCGAGCCGTCCGGCGTGCTCCGCGCCGCCGCGACGGCGGTCGGCCAGGATGTCCAGCAGCTTCACCGCTTTTACGGCCGGAACACTCATGACCGGTACGCCAGCACAGTCGCGGGGGTCTACCGGAACTGGTGGTCTGCCGCCAGCCCGTGCCACGGCCCCGAATCTGCGGTGATTGACCGGATGGCGCTAGCCCAGATCTGGCCCCGGCTGCGCCCCGAACACCGAGAAGCCCTGGCCGCGCTCACTGTCTATACGACTACGGGCTGGCGGCCGAGGCGCTGGGCATCTCCCGCACCTGGTTCACGACTCGGCTCAGCGCAGCACGGCGCGCGTTCCTCACCCTCTGGCATGAAGGCGAGCCGCCATCTCGGCTATGAGCGCAAGACCAGCGGCGAGGATCAGGCACGAGCGCTGCTCGATCAGATACAGGATCGATCTTGTGCCCCGCCAGAGGTTCCATCAGAGGGCTTGCCTCCTGACGCGGCAGGCACTTGCCTGACGGAGCCAGCTGTCAACGCCGAGGCACTCCGGGCGGATCGTGTACCACGACAGAGGGTTTGCGGCCCACGTACCATCCGTCTCGCCCCGCGAGGGGGCGAGGCCGGCATGAAGCTGGCTGACTGCCCTCCGCCGCCGCTCCCCGGGCCATCCCGGACACCAGGAACGAACGCCACCATGACGACCCCCGTTACTACCGCCATCTCGGCCACCCCGGCCGGCATCCGTGCACCGCAACCTGCCGCTCGCGATTGCCGGCAGGTTACAGAAGCTGACATTGCATTGAGCGGAGCAGCGGGGCCCGGCCGCTCCGGAGAGCTGCGGGCGCAGTGCCCATCGCGCGGCCTGGCTGCCGCCCGGGAGGCTGACTAATGACCAGTGCTACCGACGTCATCGCGCAGATCCGCGAACAGGCCGCCGCCCTGGCCCGCCGCGCGAATCCCGGTCGTGACTACAACGGCCCGTGGTTCGCGCCGAAAGCGGCCGAAGTCGCCGAGGCGATGACCCGCAAGCTGTGCCTTGACCTGGCTGACCAGGGACGCCCGGACCTCGCCCGCAAGATCCGGATCGCCTGGGACAGAAACGTCGCGGTGTGCGAGGAGGAGGACCGGCGATGAAGCCTGACCTGATCCCGCAGTCGCGCATTCGCGTGGTCCTGCTGGTCGGCGGTACGCCGTTGAGCCCGACACCCACGCCGCCTAATGAAGGCTACGGAACGGCGGCCGCCGCGACCAGCTTGGAAAACGTGCGCATGATTACTGCCCCTCCTGCGGACGGGAACTAGCGCGTCTGCGTGCGAGCTCGCGCGTCGACTACGAGCCGACGGCCCTTAGTGGTCTGGTTCGTAAGTTCTTCGGGGTTGTCAGGCGGCCTGTGGCAGGGCGGGCCCCGCGCTGCTGCTCGGGCGGGCCGCCCGCGACAGCAAGGGGCCCGCGCTGCGGCCGCCCCCTCAAGCCCGTCTGCAGCTAGGGGCCCACGACGTCGCTATGACGACAGCACGGGGCCCACGCTGCGGGCGGGCAGGGCGGCGTCCTGCAGCAACGGGGTGACGCCGCAGTGCTGGCTGGGAGCCGCGCCGGGAGCCTCGGCTTAGAACAGGAGGGCTTTGAGCTAGCCGAGTTCTTCCAGGCCGTGGATGCCTAGTTCACGGCCGTAGCCGGACTGGCCGAAGCCGCCGAACGGGGCGGCCACGTTGAACGCGCCGCCGTTGATCTCGACCTGGCCGGCCCGAAGCTGCCTGGCTACCCGGACGGCGTGCTCCTGGTCGCCGGACCAGACGGCGGCAGCGAGGCCGTACGGCGTGCCGTTGGCTATCGCCACCGCCTCGTGCTCGGTCTCATACCGCAGCACGCACAGCACCGGGCCGAAGATCTCCTCGCGCGCGACGGCCATGCCGGGCGTCACGCCGGCGAACACCGTCGGCTTGACGTAGCGCCGACATCGATGCGGCGATGCCCGCTTTGATGATCTCGCCGGCCACTACGAGAACCAGACCCTGCCCACCAGCATGCCTGCGGGGACCCCGAAACAAGCCCCAGCTGCGCCTGCGACCTCTACCTCGGCCACTGACAAAGATCAACCCCGAAGAACTTACGGCGCGGACCACTTAGCCTTCGTGATAGGGCAACTTCGGAACAAGGGGCAGCTGGCCGATATTTACGTGAACATGAGCCAACGCATTGGTTAAGTTCCTGATGAGAGGCATCGGGGGCAAGCCGGGCATCGGTGTGAGATAGGCCATTTCGGCTTGAAGTGCAACCGGGTATTTCACATCGTGTTGCCGGGTGTTTAGAATTCGTTTGCTGGCTATTTCACGAGGTACCGATTACCTGGAATGCCTCGGCCAGCCGTCCTTCCGGGAAGCCGGCCATCGCCGCCGATCGGCTGAGCCAGCCGCGCAGGAACTTTTCTAGATCCTCCATGTGCCCGGTCTGGCTGTGATGAGCCCGCAGGGCGGCCAGCTTGTTGCCGAATGTCTCGGTGATGTCGACGTAATGCTCCGCCTGCGGGCTGGCCGCCAGCCAGACCTCGCGGACCGCCCACGGCTCGAGGCCTTCGTCGGCCAGGAGCTCAGGGAAGGCGAACTGGTTCCTGGCGTCTGGGTACACGGCGTCCAGGGCGGCCGCCCCCACGGCCCGGTGGTCAGGGTGGCTGGCTTGGATCCGCGCGTAAATCCGGTCGGGGGACTGGGAGACCACTCGATCCGGCCTTACCTGCCTGATGACCCGCGCCAAATCTTTCCGCAACGCGATTGTCGGCTCTACCCTTCCGTCCGGGTAGCCAAGGAACCTGACGTCATTCACGCCCACGCACTTGGCCGCGGCGACCTGCTCGGCCCGGCGGAGCACGACCATGTCGGCGCGGCTTACCGACGGGTCGCTGCCGCCCGCGTCACCGTCGGTGACGATGCAGTAGATGACATCGATCCCGGCCTCCGTCCACGTCGCGATCGTGCCAGCGGCGCCGAAGTCAACGTCGTCGGGATGGGCGGTGATCACGAGGATTCGCTCTACCTCAGCATCATCAAGCACGCTACCGATCGTACGGCCTGCCCAGAGCTAGGCGACCGCCGGGCAGATAGCCCGAACTGCGATAATCCGAAATCGGAATATCTGTTGCGGGCCGGGTGCCGGTTGCGTGGCCCGGGTGGACCCGAATATCCGGCACCAACGTGCGGTGGATGTTGACCAGGGTGGATTCCACAATTCTCCGGCCTTGAGGGTGGCCCGCAAGCCCCGGCGGCTCCGGGCGCGGGCGCTGAGGCGGGGATTCGCCGCGATAACTCGCACTCGCGCGATGGATTGCCGTATTCACCCCTGGTTTCCCGGCTGGATGTGGCAATCCATCGCGGGGTGGCGGGCGCGTGTCGGGCTGGATGCGGCAATCCATCGCGCCGGGTGACCAGGTGACTGGCAGCGGCCTTCCGCGATCACGCTCGGCTCGGTGATCGCGGAATATTGGCCGCGCCTGGTGACGGCGGCTCTCCGTTATCTTGCGGCGAACCATGATCGCGGAATCTAACTGCGAGTTCCGCTGCGACGCCCGCCCGTCGGCCTGCCTGGGCTAGCCGGCCTAGAGATCAGGACCCGCGGCAGGACTGTTCAGCCCATTCCTATTACTACAGCGGAAGGCGACGTTGGGTTGGACTGACGCTTCGCCCGGTCTTGCCCTGCCGCGGTGGCGCGCACCGCCAGAGTCGCCCAGCCAGCCCTGAACGTGAGGTGGATGCCCGAGTCGCCTCCTCCAAGCAGCCCAAGCGTAGGCGAATGCCGGAATCTACCTCGCCCAGCCAGCCCAGGTGTGAGGTGAATCCGCGTATCCACCTCGCCCAGCCGGCCTAAGGGTCAGGTGGATCGCGAATTCACCCACGATTCCGGGGGTCGATCCGCTAATCCACCTAGCGGATCCAAACTCAAAAGAGGGTGGATCCGCGAATCCACCTCCCCGCCCGTGGCCGGGTAACCCGAATTACGTCCACCTCCCCGCCCGTGGCAGAGGTAATCCGAATTGCGATAATCCGAAATCGGGATATCCGTGACCCTCCGGACCGCCTGGTCAACGGCTGCCTTCGAGGCACTTGCCCGGGCCGGGCAAGTGCCGGGCAAGGGCCGGGCAAGCGAGACTACATCCCGGGCCGAGCAAGCGAGGCTAATCGAGCGCGGACATGACGTGCTTGATCCTGGTGTAGTCCTCGAAGCCGTACATCGACAGGTCCTTGCCGTAGCCGGAGTGCTTGAATCCGCCGTGCGGCATCTCGGCGACGAGCGGTATGTGCGTGTTGATCCATACGCAGCCGAAGTCCAGCCTGCGCGCCATCCGCATCGCGCGGCCGTGGTCGGTAGTCCACACCGACGAGGCCAGGCCGTATTCAGTGCCGTTCGCCCAGGCCAGCGCCTGGTCCTCATCGGTGAACTGCTGGACGGTGATGACCGGGCCGAACACCTCGTTCTGGATGATCTCGTCGGTCTGGCGCAGCCCGTCGACGACGCTGGCCTCGAAGAAGTAGCCGCGTGATCCGGTCTGCTTGCCACCGGTGAGCACCGCCGCGTGATCGGGCAGCCTGGAGATGAACCCGGCGACCCGGTCGAGCTGGTTGGCGTTGTTCAGCGGGCCGAAGTCGGCTTCGATGTCAGGCCCGCCGACGGTCTGGCCTTGCGCCTGCTCGACCAGCGCGGTCACGAAGCCGTCGTGCACTCCGGGCCCGGTCAGCACCCGCGTCGCCGCCGTGCAGTCCTGCCCGGCGTTGAAGTAGCCAGCGATCGCGATCGCCTCGGCGGCCTTCGCCGGGTCGGCGTCGTCGAAGACGATCACCGGGGCCTTGCCGCCCAGTTCGAGGTGCACCCGCTTGAGGCCGTCGGCGGCCTGCGCGGCGACCTCCTTGCCGGCGCGCACGCTGCCAGTGATCGAGACCATCTGCGGCACCGGGTGCGAGACGAGCGTCCGGCCGGTGTCACGGTCGCCGGTGATGACGTTGAACACTCCGGCGGGCAGATGCTCAGCCAGCAGTTCGGCCATCATCAGCGTGGTCACTGGCGTGGTGTCGGACGGCTTGAGCACCACGGTGTTGCCGGCCGCGATGGCCGGCGCCCACTTCCACACCGCCATCATCATCGGGTAGTTCCAGGGCGTGACCTGGGCGCAGACGCCGATCGGCTCGCGCCTGATCATCGAGGTGAACCCGGTCATGTACTCGCCGGCCGAACGGCCTTCGAGCATCCGGGCGGCCGCGGCGAAGAACCTGATCTGGTCGACCATCGGCGGTATCTCTTCTGACTTGGTCAGCCCGACCGGCTTGCCGGTGTTTTCAGACTCGGCGGCGACGAACTCGTCGGCCTTGGCCTCAAGCGAATCGGCGATCCGCAGCAGGGCCAGGCTTCGCTCGCCTGGAGTGGCGTCTCGCCAGGACTCGAACGCGCGGCTGGCCGCGGCGAAGGCGGCGTCGACGTCAGCCCGGCCCGAGACCGGCGCGCTGGCGAATGCCTCGCCGGTGGACGGGTCGATGATGTCGGCGCGAACGTCGCTGGCCGGGTCGGTCCACTGGCCGCCGATGAAGTTCCTTAGCTCCTTCATTGAGGGATCCTTTCTTCCCATTGCCACGGCGAGCCGTAGTCGGTGAGCAGGTCGAGAAACGGCTGGGCGGGCATCGCCTCGGGGCCGAGCACGCCGGTTCCCGACCAGGCGCCCGAGTCGATCAGTTCCAGGGCGACGACGGGGTTGACCGCTGTCTGCCAGACGACCGCCTGCGAGCCGTACTCGGCCATCGACCATGCGTTGTCCACCACGTGGTACAGGTAAACCTCACGCGGCGCCCCGTCCTTGCCGGTCCCGGTGACCCAGGTTCCCGCACAGGTCAGGCCGGACATTCTTTCCCCCAGTTGCGCGGGATCCGGCAGGCAGGCGGCCACTACGTCTCGGGGCGAGACGAGCTGGCCGCTGGCGTTCACCGGGGTGGTCGAGTCGAGTCCGAGCTTGTGCAGAGTGCGCAGGACGCCGATGAACTCCTCGCCGAGGCCGTACTTGAACGTCACCCGCCGGGCGCTGACCCAGCGGGGTATCAGCAGCACCTCTTCGTGCTCGACGTTCACGCACTCCACCGGCCCGATCCCGGCCGGGAAGTCGAAGATCTCAGGCTCGCTGAACGGAGGCGTAGTGAACCATCCTCGGTCGGCCTCCCAGATCACCGGTGGATTCAGGCATTCCTCGATCGTGGTCCAGATCGAGAACGTGGGAGCGAAGTCGTAGCCTTCGACTACCAAGTTGGCCCCGTCGCGCACGCCAACCTCGTCGATCTGGCCGAACATGGTGTCCGCGGCGTGCCTGGCGAAGACATCGGATAGACCCGGTTCGACACCGATGCCGACGAGTGCGAGTTTGCCGCTCTGCGTCCACGCGTCGGCCAGTTCAAACTGCTCATCTCCAAGCTTGACACCGGTATGGCTGTAAGGAGCATCCTGGTGTCGATGGGACAGCGACATCGCCATGTCAAGATAATTCGTATTTGTCCGCAATGCGGCGCGATACAGAGGCATGACGAACCGGGGATCGGTGGCGTTCATCAGGGCGTCCGCCGAATGGACCGTGAGCAGATCCGCCACGGCTTCCTCATCCCTGGCGTCCAGCCGGACAGCGGAGAATCGATCGCTGGCGGCGGCGGCGGCGTGCTGGGCCCGGCCCAGGTCATAGTCGGCGACGATCAGATCGGCGAACGGCCGCCTGGCCGCGATGCGCGCGAAGGCGGTTCCTACGCCGCCGGCTCCGACAAGGAGTATTCGCATACGGGCGATCCTAGACCCAGACGGGTCGCTACCCACGAGACCGGTAGTGTTTCGTGCGTTTCGCCACTGAAACCGTTGCGAAGGGGCACAATGCATGCTGTATTGGGCGGCACGGGGAGAGTGTGCCCTGGCCGGGGTAAGAGTGCGATCAGGCCGCGCGATGCCGCAGACGGCCGTCGTCAGGAGGCGTGAGATATGGCCACTGTCCATGAGACTGCTGGGCCCGCTGAGGTAGTGGTTGATAAAGGACTCAAGTCCGGCGCGCTCGGGCTGATCTCGACGATCGTTATGGGGGTCGCGTCCACCGCCCCGGCCTACAGCCTCGCCGCCACCTTGGGTTTCATCGCCCTCGTTGCTGGCATCGGCTACCACGCGCCGCTGATCGCGCTCGCGGCGTTCATCCCGATGCTGCTGTGCTCGATCGCCTACAGCGAGATGAACAAGGCCGACCCGGATTGCGGCACGACGTTTACGTGGGCGACCAGGGCGTTCGGCCCGAGGACGGGCTGGGCCGGCGGCTGGGCTATCGTCGCCGCCGATGTGCTGGTCATGGCCAGCCTGGCCCAGGTCGCCGGGCAGTACGTCTTCTTCCTGATCCAAGGGCCGAACAGCGCCATCGGCCAGAACGCGGCCAGCGGCTGGGTGCTGCTCGTCGGCGTGCTGTGGATCGTCGCGATGACGGTGATCTGCTACGTCGGCATCGAGGTCTCGGCGAACTTCCAGAAAGTCCTGCTCAGCATCGAGATCATCATGCTCCTCATACTGTCGATCACCGCGCTGACTAAGGTCTACGGCAGCAACCATCCCGCCGAATCCGTCCGGCCCCAGGTCAACTGGTTCTTGCCAACGCACCTGCCGTTTTCGGCGTTCGTCGCCGGCTTGATCCTCATGCTGTTCATCTACTGGGGCTGGGATACGGCCGTCGCGGTGAACGAGGAGACCAAGGACAAGGCGCGCACGCCCGGGCGGGCCGCGATCATCTCGACCGTGATCTTGCTGCTGACCTACGTGCTTGTCATCCTGGCCGCCCAGTCGATCTCCGGCATCGGATCGAAGGGCATCGGCCTGACCAACTCCGCGCACACGTTCGACGTGCTCTCCGTCCTTGGCGGCTCTGTGTTTGGCACAACCGGATTCGGCGCGTTCATCTCCAGGCTGCTGTTCTTGATGATCCTCAGTTCGGCTGCCGCCTCGACCCAGACCACGATCCTGCCGACGGCGCGGACGACGCTGTCGATGGCCGCTTATAAAGCGCTGCCAAAGGCGTTCTCTAAGATCAGCCCGAAGTTCCTGACCCCGACCGTGTCGACGATCACGATGGGCGTCATCTCCATAGCGCTCTACATCCCGTTCAACTACGTCTCCAAAGGCAACCCGATCGCTGACGCGGTGACCGCGATCGGCCTCTACATCGCGTTCTACTACGGGATGACCGGCTTCGCCTGCGTCTGGTACTACCGCAAGACTCTCTTCCAGAGCCAGCGGAACCTGTGGATGCGGGGGATTCTGCCACTGCTTGGCGGCCTCATCATGTACATCTTCGGCGGGATCGCCCTGCAGAGCGACTGGGTGGCCTTCAACAGTTACACCACGTGGCTGATTCCCGGCGTGAACTGGCGTGTCGGCGGGATCTTCATCATCGCCGCCGGTTCGGCGCTGCTCGGATTGATCGCCGGAATCTACATGCGGTTCGTATCTCCTGCGTTCTTCCGCAAGGAGACGCTGACCAGGGCGACGCCTACGCTGGTGCCAGACACCGACTGACGGCTATCGGGCGCGAGCGGGGGCTAGCTCATGTGTACGAGCTAGCCCACTGCCTGGTAGTACACCACTGCGAGGGAGTTGCAGCGCTTGGTGGACTTGACGTGAGAGCAGATAGCGCGCAGATCGTTCAGGAAGACTTGATCGATAAGCTTTCTCGTGCCTCCATCGGGCCGGTTTGTGCACCTCTTCTGCTGGTTGTAGTTTCTGTATCCGAAATCGTGTCGCTCGCAAGCTAGTCGGTACGGCCAGCCGAACGGGTTCTGTCCGTACTTCTTAATGGGCATCGGCAGCGAACATCCATCCGATGACCAGTCGAGATGCTTGCCGTGGGTGTTCCCGCTCTTCTTGTCGCAATCCGGCAGATCGCCCTTGCACACCTTGTTGCGCGTCTTCTGGAAATCTGACAACGAGGTCGCGAAGATCAGTGGGTCAGTTCTGCACGCGATGTGCGGTGTTGCCGAGCTGCAATTCCATCCGGGCAAGCAGGCGGAATGGCCGGACGTAGAGTACATGCATGAAGTGATGGCGATTGCGCCGCCGATACTGATAGGCACGCCAGGAGTTACACGAAGGCGGCTGGTTTATTGTCGTGCAGACATACAGGAACAGACGCGCGATATGCACCCTGGACAGACTACCCGACTTGCTTTTGAAGGTGACCTTGGGCCAGAACTCGTCGCCCCGGAGCGCCTGATGTACGTGCAGCATCGTACATATCGTACCGGTAAGTCCGCTGCCCGACACTGGGAGGCATTGTTTATCGGTATCGAAAATTCTGCCCCTGAAACTGATGGATTGTTGAAACGAGAAGTCGCCAGAGTGAATGAATGCCGAGCGCTAGGCGGTTGGGCGAAAACAGGTGAGTCGCTGGCCGACGCCAGCATGATTCCGGCGAGCGAAGCAACAGAGAGTATTGCGACTAAGCGCGCGATGCGCGTAGTAGACCGTGAAGTCATGGGCATTTGGCTTTCCAATCCCGGAAGGGACTCCGTCCGAACTGGACATTTAGTCCGGATTAGGGTGTCGTTTTGCGAACAAACAGTTGCAGATCGTAGCACCCGGACCAGGCTTCGCCAAGGCTCGCCGGCGGGTTGCCATTGCGACTTCCGCGCCGTCAAGCCACTGGCTGCGAGATCGTCGCCGCGTCGTTGGAGGCAGGTTCGCTTTCCGCGCATCCTGTCGGTGTCGACTTTCTGTCACGCTGGCCGGTGCCTGTCCGGCTACGTTCCTTATCCTGCCGGGGCCGGGTCTGGAAATGAGCCGGACTCAGTACCGAGTCCCGGACCTAGCCGTGGTTCGCGCCGACGACTTCGAGGCTGACGGCAAGTCTGTGACGAGGCTGCCGGTGCTCGCCAATTGAGATAGCGTCACCATCAACGGCGTTGTACGACAGGAATAGGTTGTACGACAGGAATAGGAAGAGGGATATTTACGGCGGTTTCGGTATCCAGTCGTACTGGATCGTGACGCCCAGCCTGGACAAGCCCGCCCTGACGGCGTTCGAATGGCGTCGCGGCGACTATCGGGTGGCCGCGGAGGTCCGCGGGAACGACACGTTCCGCGCGACCGGGCCGTTCGCCTGTGAGATCGTCCCAGCGGCCCTCGTGGCTGGTCCTTGGCAGGCGTGAGAAGACCCGTCGGCGTCAGCCCCGGAATCGCAGGTTCAACAGCATCGTCGGGTGGGCGTTGTCCCGCTGGGAGCCTGCTGAAAAGGTGCTCGAGCGGCCGCCATTTTCCAGCGGTTTAGCGTGAACTGGTCGTGGGTCGTGGGTGGCCTCTGACGGCGAGATCGGGCCCACGCGGTGGATGTGGCAATCCATCGCGCCGAGCTAGCCGGGCAGTGCGATGGATGTGGCAATCCACCTGGGAATTCGGGTATGAATGTGGCAATCCATCGGACTCCGCAGCCCCGCCCACGCGATGAAAGCGGCAATCCATCGCAGGGCAGGCCGCCGGGATGCGGTGGACCTGGGAATCTATCGGGGTTGGGGCCGCCGTCGTCCGGTGCCGGGTCGCGGGCGTCGTCGGTTTTGTCGCCCTAAGCAGGAGCGTCGTACCGGTGTTGTCGCTGGCTCCGGGTTGGCGGGCGGCGGGGGTTGGCGGGCGGCGGGGGTTGGCGGGCGGCGGGGGTTGGCGGGCGGCGGGGGTTGGCGGGCAGTGGCCGGGACCGCGCGACCCGCGTGCGGTGAGGAGTTCAGGCCGGACCACAGACAGGCGCGACCAGCGAGCGCTTTGCCTGGCGTTATATGCCTTTTGGCGACTTTATTGCCAGAAGATCTTGATACCTCATGGTTCTTGATAGACGCTGAGGTGGTCATCAGTGTTCTCGTCGCCGCGTCGCGGACCGGGCAGAGCTGCGAATGGCGGCGGCGGGCTAAGCGAAGGGCAGGTGAATGGACTCTCTTCGAAGCGCTCCCCGCTCGCGCGGCGGTGAGCAACTGCAGCGAACAGAATCATGGACCGGGCGCTACCTGAGTCGGCTGATCGCGCTGGCGGTGGTCCCCGTGTTCGGAGTGGCGGCCGGACTGGTGCCGGTATCCGCATCCGCGGCATCGGCGGCACAGACGTCGA
The DNA here is from genome assembly GCA_963769145.1 of uncultured Actinomycetota bacterium. Classification (GTDB taxonomy): domain Bacteria; phylum Actinomycetota; class Actinomycetes; order Streptosporangiales; family Streptosporangiaceae; genus Chersky-822. Next base: position 1,068,004 of record CAVYKS010000003.1, on the reverse strand, counting down.
CTACTACCGAAAGTCTCATGATCGTCGGCGTTCCGGCAGGCGCGGTTTCATCGGCGTGGCTACGGGTGCCTGCTAAGCCGAGTGCGAACTTCTGGACTTACGAGACAATTCATCGCCTGTCCACGATCAGCGATGACGATGATTATGACTTCTCCGCGATGATGACGCACCAGATGGAGAAGGTCACCCGGACAACGCTCGCGGACAAGATTACGAAGGTGGGCCGGTGGCTCGCCGTGCTCGCTGGCGCCATCAACGTGTTCGTGCATAACCATACGCACGCGGCCGCCATCGTCGGATTCATCGCGGCTGTCATATCAGTACTGAACTTTAAGAAGATAGCCGCTCTCTGGAAATGGCTGCGGGGCATAATTTTCCGGGGCAAGCATAGGCGTAGCAGCGTGGCCAAAAACGGATTCTGGGCCAAGATATTCACCGCCGAGACGCAGCCGCCGCAGTCCTATCAGGGATGGACAGCGAGGAGTTGCTCGACGGACTCGATCAAGTGTGGCTCGCCTGGCGACCACAACAAGGAGATCTGGCCAAAGGTCATGGCGTCTGCGTGATCGCTAGCCGGGCATGACCGGCGATCAGGCCTGTGGAGCGGGCTTTGGGGCCTGTCCACAGGCCTGATGCACGTCGGGGTGCGGTATCCACAGCCAGATTCGCCGTGCGGACATCCTGTTGTACCGCCTGTCAAAGTGGCGGTCATGACCTTAGGAGTGCACCATGGATGCCATGACCGATACAGTGCTGCCGGGCGACCGGCCGCTCACCGTCGACGACCTCGATCTGCTGCCAAACGACGGCAACAGGTACGAGCTCGATGACGGGCTCCTCGTCGTGTCCCCGTCTCCAGCGCTCAAGCACCAGCTAGTTCTTCACCGTCTCTCCGTCACTCTGGATAAAGCCTGCCCGCCGCATCTCGCCGTGCTACCGGGCCTTGGCGTCGAGATGAGCCGGATTCACTACCGAGTTCCCGATCTGATCGTGGTCGAGCTCAGCGACGTTGACTTCGAGGACAAGACGGCGACCAAACCGCCTCTGCTTGCCATAGAGGTGGCCTCGCCGTCGACGGCGATCTACGACCGGAACAGGAAGAAGGATGTCTACGAAGGGTTTGGCATCGAGTCCTACTGGATCGTCAGGCCGGAACTGGACAATCCGCTCATCACCGCGTTCGAGCTAGCAGGCCTAGAATACCGGATGGTTGCCGAGGTCAGCGGAGAGGATGTTTTCCGCGCAGTCGAGCCGTTCGCCTGTGAGATCGTACCGGCCGACCTCGTGGCCGGGCCCTGGCAGGCTTGACCAAGCCCCCGCTGTCGGCGTTAGCGCCTAGGGTGGGCGGGTGACCACGATGGCGGCTGACTCCCTACTTGACGGGCTCAACCCGCAGCAGCGCGCTGCCGTGCTGCACGAGGGCAGCCCGTTGCTGATCGTCGCGGGAGCGGGGTCGGGCAAGACCCGGGTGCTGACCCACCGGATCGCCTATCTGGTGGCCGAGCGCGAGGTGGCGCCGTCGGAGATCCTCGCGATCACGTTCACGAACAAGGCGGCCGGCGAGATGGCCGCCAGAGCCCAGTCGCTGACCGGCGCGAAGTCTCGCGGCATGTGGCTGCTGACCTTCCACTCGGCCTGCGTCAGGATCTTGCGCCGGGAGGCGCCCAGATTCGGGTACCCGTCCTCGTTCACGATCTACGACCAGGCCGACTCCGAGCGACTGATGGGCCTGGTCTGCAAAGAGCTTGACCTCGACCCGAAGTACCACCCGCCGAAGGCCATGGCCAACCGAGTGTCCGCGCTCAAGAACGAACTGCTTGACTTCGAATCCGTCGCCGCCCAGGCGAACGGATACCGGGATAAGGCGCTCGCCGAGGCCTACGGCGAATACCAGCGCAGGCTAATCGCGGCCGGGGCGATGGATTTCGACGACATCATCATGGTGACCGTCAACCTGCTCCAGGCCTTTCCGGACATGGCGGCCTACTGGCGGCGCAAGTTTCGCCACATCCTGGTCGATGAGTACCAAGACACCAACCACGCACAGTATGTCCTGGTCAGAGAGCTGGTCGGCAGCCAGGCGAGCCATCTCGGCGACGACGACTTCATGCCCCCCGGCGAACTGTGCGTTGTCGGCGACGCCGACCAGTCGATCTACGCGTTCCGCGGCGCGACGATACGCAACATCACCGAGTTCGAGCGCGACTTCCCGGGCGCGCGGGTCATCCTGCTTGAGCAGAACTACCGCTCCACGCAAAACATTTTGGCCGCCGCGAACGCCGTCGTGGCCAACAACGCCGGCAGGCTGCCGAAGAATCTCTGGTCGGACGCGGGCACTGGTCCGCCGATCGTCGGCTACGTCGCGGATAGCGAACACGACGAGGCCGCGTTCGTCACCGAAGAGGTGGACAAGCTCAGCGACTCCGGCGACGCCACCCCGGGCGAGGTCGCGGTCTTCTACCGGACCAACGCCCAGTCCCGCGTGTTCGAAGAGGTCTTCATCAGGGCCGGCCTGCCGTACCGGGTGGTCGGCGGCGTGCGGTTCTACGAGCGCCGTGAGGTCCGTGACCTGCTCGCTTACCTGCGGCTCATCGCCAACCCCCAGGACGAGATCTCGCTGCGCCGGGTTATCAACGTGCCCCGTCGTGGCATCGGCGACCGCGCGCTTGAGTACATCGCGGCCAAGGCAGCACAGGATCGAATTAGTTTCTCCCAAGCATTGTCACGACCGTCCGACGTGCCAGCGTTGCCGACCAGGTCGACCAAGGCGATCGAAGGCTTCAACGAGATGATCGCCGAGTTCAGGGCGGCAGCGGCGGAGGGTGCCCCGGTCGGCGACCTGGCCGAGGCTGTGCTCGACCGCACCGGCTACGTCGCCGAGCTTGAGGCCTCGACCGATTTGCAGGACGCCGGCCGCGTCGAGAACCTCAACGAACTCATATCAGTCGCCAGAGAATTCGATAGCAGAAATATTGACGGGGGCCTGGCGGCCTTCCTTGAGCAGGTCTCGCTCGTGGCCGATGCCGACGAGATCCCGGAGGGTGCCGATCACGGTGGCATGGTCACGCTGATGACGCTGCACACCGCGAAGGGGCTTGAGTTCCCGGTCGTGTTCCTCACCGGCATGGAGGAGAACGTCTTCCCTCACGAGCGCTCGATCAACGACGATCGCGAGCTGGAGGAAGAACGCAGGCTTGCCTACGTCGGCATCACCAGAGCCCGGCAGCGTCTGTACCTGACCCGCGCGGTCGCGCGCGCCTGGTGGGGCCGGCCTTCGTACCACAAGCAGTCCAGGTTCCTCACCGAGATCCCCGCCGAGCTGATCGACTGGCGCCGGGACGCCGCGGCCGCCGCCTCGATGATGACTCCTTCGTCCGAGCGGCTAGCCCGGCGACCTGGGGTGATGGCCACCGGCAACCGACCGGTTCCGTCGCTCCAGGCGGGTGACCTGGTCAATCACGACAGCTACGGGCTGGGCCGGGTGCTGTCCGTGGAAGGGCGAGGCGACGATCCCGAGGCCAAGGTCGATTTCGGCGAGGAATACGGCATCAAGCACCTGCTGCTCCGCTACGCGCCGGTAGAAAAGCTCTGACTAGTCCTCACCCCCGCAGGAGAGCACATGCTGCGATCTACCTCTGTTCGCGCCGCGGCCGGCGGAGACGGAGCAGGCGTCGCCCCCCATCATTCCCGGCAATCATCCCGTACCAGCCGCATGATCTTGGGTCCGGCAACAGCTAGGGGCCCACGCTGTCGCTATAACGACAGCAAGGGGCCCACGCTGTTCCGGTCGCCCCGAGCCCGGCAGCAGCTAGGGGCCCACGCGTCACCAGTGGGAGGCCTGACAATCGCCCGTGGCAAAATCGGCTAGGTGCAGATCGGGATCCTTGGATCATTCGAGGTTCGCACGGACGAAGGCGTCCTCGCTGACGTGCCGGGCGACCGGTTGCGCGGGCTGCTGATCGCCCTCGCGCTCGATCCAGGTCACGCGATCCCGAAAGCGACGCTCGTCGACTGGATTTGGGGTGAGCGCCCGCCCTCCGGTGCGGTGAATGCCTTGCAACGCTTGGTTTCCCGGCTGCGGAAGGCGCTGCCGGAAGGGTTGGTGCAGGGGCAGGCGGACGGCTACCGGTTGAGGGTGGAACCGGACGCTGTCGACGCCGTGCGGTTCGAGCGTCTCGTCGGCCGGGCCCGCACTGAGGAGGATCCGCGGCGGGTACGGCTGCTGCGCGAGGCCCTCGCATTGTGGCGCGGTGCGGCCATGCAGGATGTCGGTTTGACCGATAGTGCGGCGTTTGACGCGGCGGTCACCCGGCTCGAAGGACTGCGCCTGACCACGATGGAGGACCGGTTCGATGCGGAGGTCAGCCTCGGCCACGGCGGCGAGCTGGTAACGGACCTGACCGACTTGGTGGCCGCGCATCCGATGCGAGAACGGCTTGTCGCCGCGCTGATGCGTGCCCTCGTCGCGGCCGGTCGCGACACCGAGGCGCTGCTCGTCTACCAGCGCACGAGAGAAACCCTGGCCGACGCGCTGGGCGTCGACCCCTCACCGGAGCTATCCGCAGTGCACGTCGCGCTGCTGCGGGGCGAGTTGGGACGGCGGGAGGAGAACCGGAAGACCAACTTGCGGGCCGAGCTCACCAGCTTCGTCGGCAAGGACGCTGATGTCGCCGCGGTCCGCGAACTCATCGCCGAGCATCGGCTCACCACCCTGATCGGGCCGGGCGGCTTCGGGAAGACCAGGCTGGCCACGGAGACCGCACGCACGCTGCTCGGCGACCTGCCGGACGGGGCCTGGCTGGTGGAGCTGGCGTCGATCGGCGTGGCCGGTGAGGTGGCGCAGTCGACGCTCGCCGCGCTTGGGCTCCGGGACACGCTGCTCGGCAGCGCACCGGACGCGGAACCGGTGGACCGGCTCATCACCGCGATCCGCGAGCGCGGAACGCTCTTGATTCTGGACAACTGTGAGCACGTCATCGAGTCGGCGGCGCCATTTGCCCACCGGGTGCTCGGGGAGTGCCGGCGGCTACGGATTCTCGCGACGAGCAGGGAACCGCTGCGCATCACGGGTGAGGCGCTGTGGCAGGTCGAGCCGCTGGCGCTGCCAGCGCAGGACGCGGACCCCGGCGAGATCGAGTCCTCTCCAGCCGTCCAGTTGCTGCGGGACCGGGCCGGCGCGGTGCGCAAGGATCTCGCGACCGATGCCCGCACGCTGTCGAACATGGCGCGCGTCTGCCGGGCGCTCGACGGGATGCCGCTGGCAATCGAACTTGCCGCGGCCAGGTTGCGCACCATGTCACTCGATCAGCTCGCCAGCCGGCTCGACGACCGGTTCCGGCTGCTGACCGGAGGAAGCCGTACCGCGCTGCCACAGCACCGGACGTTGCGCGCGGTGGTCGACTGGAGCTGGGAGCTGCTCACCGACGCTGAGCGGATGGTCCTGCGCAGGCTCGCGGTGTTCTCCGGCGGGGCAAGCCTGGAAGCGGCCGAGCGGGTCTGCGCAGGCGACGCGGTCGAGCAGGAGCAGGTGCTCGAGCTGCTTACCTCACTGACCGAGAAGTCGCTGCTGCTCGCCGAGGGCGACAGCGTGCCGCGCTACCGGATGATTGGCACGATCAAAGAGTACGCCGGACACCGGCTCGCGGAGGCGGAGGAATCGGATCTCGCGCGCCGCGCGCATCTCGCGTATTTCACCGAACTCACCGAGACCGCGGAGCCGCATCTTCGCCGCGCCGAGCAACTGGAATGGCTGGCCGTGCTTGAAGTCGAGCACGACAACATCGGTTCCGCGATGCGTGGTGCGATCGCCGCCGGTGAGGCGTACGGGGCAATGCGGCTCGCGGCGGGCGCCGGCTGGTACTGGTGGCTCAGCGGGCACAAGACCGAGGGCAACGAGCTGATCATCGCGGCCATCACCATTCCCGGCGAGGTGGCCGACGAGATCCGGGCGATGGTGTACGCCTTTGTCGTGAATTTCCTGAGTTCCGGACGAGGTGACCAGCGGCAGGCCGCGGAGTGGATCCACGAGGCCTACCGGCTCAGCCAGCGCAGCCAGCACCGCAATCCGCTGCTGGGGTTGATAGCCCCGCTGGAACGCATGCTGGCTGGGCCGGACGCATTCCTGACCGCGTTCGAGCCGCTGCTGGACAGCGAGGATCCCTGGGTACGAGCGCTGGCTCGGCTACAGCTCGGCAAGGTGCGGATCGCGCTCGGCCTGGGCGGGCCGGACGCGGACGTGTATCTGGAGATGGCGCTCGCCGAGTTCCGCGCGATCGGCGAGCGGTGGGGGATCTCGTTCGCCCTGGACGAGCTAGCGGAACGGATCGCCGTGCGCGGCGAGTTGGCCGGTGCGTGCGAGCTCTACGACCAGGCGATCGCTGTCGTCACCGAGGTTGGCGCCATCGAGGACGTCATCCGGATGCGGTCGCGACAAGCGAAGCTGTACTGGCTGCTAGGCGAGCCGGACGCGAGCGCGGCCGCCATCGCCGAGGCGCAGCAGCGCGCCGAACGGGTCACGTGGCCCGATGCCCTGGCCGAGCTGGCCTTCTCGAAGGCGGAACTAGCCCGGTGGGCCGGCAATGCGCTCCAGGCGCGCGAGCAGCTCGGCATCGCGACAACCATGCTGGGCGACGAAGCGGAGCAGGCGTACATCCGAGCGGAGACCTGCGATCTGCTCGGCTACCTTGCTGACGACCTCGGCCAGGCCAGGGCGCACCGCATAGCGGCCTACCAGGCGGCGTCCGAGGTGGGGCACGCACCCATGATCGCGAAGGTACTCGTCGGGATCGCGGACCTGGCGTTGTGTGGCGAACGGTACGAGCAGGCCGCGCGGCTGCTCGCGGCGAGTACGAGCGTGCGCGGATTGCCGGATCGGTGCCAGCCCGATGTGGCCCGCATCGAGCAGGCCACACGGCGTCGCCTCGGCGACGCGAAGTTCGCCGAGGCGACGCGGGAGGGGGCGCAGGCGAGCTGGCGCGAGCTGGCCGAAGCTACGCTCGCTGGCTGAACGTGGCCCGCGACCACAGGTACCCGACGAGGGCAATCCCGGCGCACCAGGCCAGGGCGGCGGCCGCGTAGCCGCCGGACGGGGTGCCGGCGAGCAGCCCGCGTACCGACTCGATGATCGGGGTGAAGGGCTGGTACTCGGCGAGCTGCCTGATGCCCTGTCCCATCTTGGCGGCTGGCACGACCGCGCTGCTCAGGAACGGCAGCAGGATCAGCGGCACGACCGTGAGACCTGCGGACTCCGGCGTTTTGGCGGACATTCCCAGCGCGACGGTGAGCCAGGCGGCCGCGAACGCTGTCGCCGCGACGATGCCGATCGCGCCGAGCCAGTCCAGGGGAGTCGCAGGCGACCGGAATCCCAGCGCGAAGGCCATGCCGATGATGACCGCGATGGCTATCGAGCTGCCCAGCATAGTAGCCACGACGTGACCGGTCAGGACGGCGCCGCGAGAGACGTTCATGACCTTGAACCGGTTGATGATGCCCTTGGTCATGTCGGAGTTCACCGACACCGCGGTGGCCGACAGCCCGTAGGTGATGGCCAGCAGGATCAGGCCCGGTGTCGCGTACTGGATGTAGTGCTCGCCGACATTGAATGCGTTGCCGAACACGTACACGAGCAGCAACATAAGCACGACCGGCATCAAGGTCCCGTTGAATATCGTGACCGGATTCCGAAGAATGTGCTTGAGGTTGCGACGCAGCATAATCCGCGAATCGGTCAACGGTGCTGAAATGGTGCTCATTGTGCGATGGCCTCCGTACTCGCGTGACCGGTCAGGGCAAGGAAAACGTCATCGAGGTCCGGCGTGTGCACTGACAGCTCCTCAACGTCGATCGAGTGCTCATCGAGCCGATCCAGCAGTGCCCGCAACGATTTCGCTTTACCATCGCTGGGCACCCGCAGGATCAGGTCCTCGTCGTCTCGGGTGGAGCCGTTCAGGACTCGCGCCGTCGCGTCGAGTTCTCCGGCGTCGGTGAACCGGAGCCGGACGTGGCTGCCGGGAACCAGGCGCTTGAGTTCGCCGGGGGTGCCCTGCGCAACCAGTTGGCCCTGGTCGAGCACCGCGATCCGGCCGGCGAGCTGATCGGCTTCTTCGAGGTTTTGGGTGGTGAGAAAGACGGTCACGCTATCGGCCACCAGTTCGCGGACGATGTTCCACATCGTGCGGCGGCTGCGCGGATCCAGCCCGGTCGTGGGCTCGTCCAGGAAAATGATCTGCGGCCTGGTGACCAGCGTCATGGCGAGGTCCAGCTTCCGGCGCATACCGCCGGAATAGGTCGCTGCCATCTTCTGCGCCGACTCCGCCAGATCGAACCGCTCCAGCAGCGAGGTGACGACCCGCTTGCTCTCGCTGGCCCGCAGATGGTGCAGATCCGCCATCAACCGCAGGTTCTCCTGCCCGGTCAGCAGCTCATCCACCGCCGCGAACTGACCGGTGACCCCGATGACCGAGCGCACCGCCTTGGCCTGCGTCGCGACATCATGCCCGGCCACCCGTACCGTCCCGCCGTCCGCTTTCATCAACGTGGTCAGCACGTTCACCGTCGTCGTCTTGCCCGCCCCGTTCGGGCCGAGCAGGGAAAAGACCGTGCCCGCGGGAACATCTAGATCGATGCCATCGAGCACGGTCTTGTCCCCGTATGCCTTGCGCAGCCCTGAGACTGCGATCGCTGAACTAGTCATGCGACCACAATCGGCACCGCACCTGACACGCCCCTGACACGCACCTGACACGCCCACTGACCCGGCGTGGTACCTAGTTGGCGGTCAGCAGATACACCGTGGCGGCGATCGCCCATGCCAGTAGCAGGACAAGGACCGGGCCGCCGAACATCAGTAGGCAGCCTGCGCCGATGTTGGCGCCTATGACCCCTGCGGTGAACACTCGCCAGGCAAACCCGAAGAGCGCGCCGGCGCCGAGCGCTGGGCCGATGACGAACCACCAGCGCAGGTCGAAGTCGTGCCGGACGCTGGCCCAGGTCAGAACCGCTGCCGCGGCGATCGCCAGCAGAGATCCGCCGATGCCGGCGGTCCGCTCGACCTGCCGGCTCAGGCGGAATGGCCTGATCACGTAGTCGGCGTTTTCCGGCGAGGTCGTCGACTGATCGCCGACGAGGTACCAGATGGCTGCTGTCGCGGCTAGGACCAATAGGACGGAGATGACGAGGATCACTCGGCGCGCCGTGTTGTCAGAATTGTCAGATGTCAGGGTTATGGTGCTGGCTTAGCTTAGCCAGCCGCGTTTGGCAGGAACCCCCACGCCGGCAACGGAGCCGCCGCGCAGATCCAGGCGTTTGATGACACATGGCGGTGGACGCCGGTCACTGACCAGCAGTACCAGCGGTGGATCGGCAGCGGGGAACTGCCGATGCCGGTCGTTGATGCGCTGATGGCATTCCGCGTGCTGATCGGCGAGAACGACGCGATGGCCTATCTGGTGAACATGGCTCCCCGGCTGGTGGAGCTACGCCGGGTGCTGAAACGCACCGGTTCGATGTATTTGCACTGCGATCCTACGATGAGCCATTACCTGCCCGGCGTGAGCCTGCAGGACGTCTGGACTGACATTGACCCGATCAACTCGCAGGCCGCCGAGCGCCTGGGGTACCCGACACAGAAGCCGCTGCGCCTTCTCGAACGAATCATAAGGATGTCGTCCGACAAGGACGGCCTGGTCCTGGACCCATTCTGCGGCTGCGGAACGGCAGTGGACGCAGCGCAACGGCTCGGTCGGCGGTGGATCGGCATCGATATCACGTTCATCGCCGTGGACCTCATCGAGAAGCGGCTGCACCACGTATACGGCGCTGGCATCGCCAAAACGTACGAGGTTTTCGGCATCCCCCGCGACATGGGTGGTGCGCGGTCGCTGTTCCGGTACTCGCCCTTCGACTTCGAGCGCTGGGCGGTGTCATTGGTCAATGCGCAGCCCAACGAGAAACAGGTGGGTGACAAGGGCATCGACGGCGTGGCCCGCTTCAGCAGCCCGGCTTTGATGAGATGACCTTTCTGATAGAATGGCCCTATAAGCGAAGGCGATACGGGAGTGGACCTGACGACCGCCGACTGGCGCAAGTCGTCGCGCAGCAGCAATAACGGCAACTGCGTGGAGGTCGCGCGGAACCTGCCGGGCGTCGTGGCGGTGCGGGACTCCAAAGTCCCGGACGGCCCGGTACTGGTGTTCACCCCTGACGAATGGCGGGCGTTCGTATCAGGCGCGCGGGCCGGGGAGTTCGACGGCTGACAATCCTCGTTGCCGTGCCGGCCGAGTTTCGCCAATCGTTTCGCCAAGCCCTCCTAGAAGCCCCATCTGGCTCATGAGTGCCGCGATATGGCGCCGGGCCGCGCGCAACGATATGCCGAGTTGCCTAGCGACCTCAGTTTCGGAGGAGGTGGTGCGCATGCTCCGAGAACATTGAGCTATGGCACGGCCAACCTAGAGCTGCCGCTGATATAATTCTATCTGTGGGATGATATGCCGCATCGCTACCCGCAGCCAACTCTCCTCGGTATACGACGGGCGATAGGGGTTCTATTGATACGTTCTTGTATACACCGCTTGGCAAGGAATTGCATCAATCTGCAACTGAGGCAGAAAGGTCGTTGACTACGAGGCGATGTGAGAACTGAGGCGCCCTGTTCGTCTCCGAATACATGCTGGCGAGGCTGTAGCACCTGTCTCCGGCGCGATCACAGCAGGCGGGTTCTGCGGGTCGGATACGCTGCCAGTGGAGTCGGCTGTTCAGCGAAGGGCGCGGTGCTGTGAGCAATATCAGGGTGATCATCGCGAAGCCTGGCCTGGACGGGCACGATCGCGGGGCCAAGGTCGTCGCCCGCGCGCTGCGGGACGCCGGGGTCGAGGTCATCTACACCGGGCTGCATCAGACCGCTGAGCAGATTGTGGCGGCCGCGATCCAGGAGGACGCCGACGCGATCGGCCTGTCCATACTGTCGGGCGCCCACATGACGCAGTTCAAGCGCGTGCTCGACCTGCTGCGCGAACGCGATGCCACCGACATCATCGTCTTCGGCGGCGGGATCATTCCGGAAGTGGACATCACCGAGCTTGCGGCGCTGGGCGTCGCCAAGATCTTCACGCCCGGTGCGGCCACCCACGAGATCGTGGACTGGGTGCGCGCGAACCTGAGCGAGAAGGCGGAAACTCGGACCGCCTGACCAAGTCGCGGCCAGGTGCCCGCTAGGCTCGCACCTGGCGAGCCGACCCCTCGGCGGCTCCGTGCCCCGCTGATGGCGGGCGAAGTGCGAACTTGTGATGACCAGTCAAGAACGGACGCGGACGTGGATCTGTTCGAGCATGAAGCGAAAGAACTCTTCGCCGAATATGGCGTGCCGGTTCAGGCCGGGAAGGTCGCTTACACAGCGGAAGAGGCGCGCGGGATCGCGGCCGAGTTCGCCGCGGCCGGTCACCCGATGGTGGTGGTGAAGGCGCAGGTCAAGACCGGCGGCCGAGGCAAGGCCGGCGGTGTCAAGCTGGCGATGAACCCCGACGAGGCCTATGAGAAAGCCAGCAACATCCTCGGCATGGACATCAAGGGCCACACCGTGCACAAGGTCCTGATCGCCGAGGCTTATGACATCGCGCAGGAGTACTACCTGTCCTTCCTGGTCGATCGGGCCGGTCGGCAGTTCATGTCGATCTGCTCGGTCCAGGGCGGGGTGGAAATCGAGGAAGTCGCGCACACCAACCCTGAGGCGATCGCCAGGATCGGCATCGATCCGCAGGTCGGCGTGGACCGGGCCAAGGCCGCCGAGATCATCGCGGCCGGCGACCTGCCAGCCGACGCGGTGACCGGCGCGGTCGAGCTCGCGACCAGGCTGTGGGCAGTGTTCACCGACGAGGACGCCACGCTGGTCGAGGTCAACCCGATGGCGCTGACCACGGACGGGCGGGTCGCCGCCCTCGACGGCAAGGTCACCCTCGACGACAACGCCGCATTCCGGCAAGACTTCGACCGGTTCGCCGATCCCGGTGCCGACGACCCGATCGAGGCGCGGGCCAAGGAGAAGAACCTCAACTACGTCAAGCTCGAAGGTGCGGTCGGCATCATTGGCAACGGCGCCGGGCTGGTCATGTCGACGCTTGACGTCGTCGCCTACGCGGGCGAGGAGTTCGGCGGCGTCCGGCCGGCGAACTTCCTGGACATCGGCGGTGGCGCGTCGGCCGAGGTGATGACCAACGGCCTGGAGATCGTGCTGTCCGACCCTTCGGTTAAATCGGTGCTCGTGAACGTGTTCGGCGGCATCACTTCCTGCGACGCGGTCGCCAACGGGATAGTGACGGCGATTGGCATGCTGAAAGATCGCGGCGAGCCGGTCGACCGTCCGATCGTGGTGCGGCTTGACGGCAACAACGCCGCCGAAGGCCGGAGGATACTCACCGAGGCCAACATCGCGGTGGTCGAACAGGTGGGCACGATGGATGACGCGGCCCGGCGGGCCGCTGAGCTGGCCAGCTTGGCCGCGACGGGAGTATGAGATGGCGATCTTCCTGACCGGCGAGAGCCGGATCATCGTCCAGGGCGTCACCGGGTCCGAGGGACGCAAGCACGGGGCCCGGATGATCGCGGCTGGCTCGAAAGTGGTCGGCGGCACCAACCCCCGCAAGGCCGGCCAGACCGTGGACCTGGGCGGATCGAGCGTTCCGGTCTTCGGCACGGTCAGCGAGGCGATGGCGGAGACCGGGGCGGACGTCTCGGTAGTGTTCGTGCCGCCCGCGGGCACCAAGGATGCGGTGATCGAGGCAGTCGATGCGCAGATGCCGCTGGTGATCGTCATCACCGAGGGCATCCCGGTGCACGACACCGCCGCCTTCTGGGCGCACGCGAGCGATCGCGGCAACACCACCCGGATCATCGGCCCGAACTGCCCGGGCGTTGCCTCTCCCGGCAAGTCAAACGCCGGGATCATCCCGGCCGACATCACGACGCAGGGCCGGATCGGGCTGGTGTCGAAGTCAGGCACGCTGACCTACCAGATGATGTTCGAACTGCGCGACATCGGTTTTTCCACCGGGGTCGGGATCGGCGGCGACCCGATCATCGGGACCACGCACATCGACTGCTTGCGCGCGTTCCAGGACGACGATGAGACCGACGCGATAGTGATGATCGGCGAGATCGGCGGCGACGCCGAAGAGCGCGCGGCCGCCTTCATCGAGGCCAACGTAACCAAGCCAGTCGTCGCTTACGTGGCGGGGTTCACCGCGCCAGAGGGCAAGACGATGGGGCACGCTGGCGCGATCATCTCTGGTTCGGCTGGCACGGCCCAGGCGAAGAAGGAAGCGCTGGAGAAAGTAGGCGTGAAGGTAGGCCGCACTCCGAGCGGCACCGCCCGTCTGGTCAGAGAATTGATGCGCGGCTAGCGGTCTATCCGAGTACTGGCGCGGCGCGCCTCCACCTGACATCACCACAGAATTGTCAGTGTGGAGTCTTGTGACGACTTCCGCCGAACGCGTCTATCCGCGAGTGCGCTCCGATAACCCCGACGGCGGCGATGACGGAGCGGGCAAGCGCCTGACCACATCGCTGCCGTTCGTTGGCGCCCGGGTGGCCTGCGTAGCCGCCGGCGGCGGCTTGGCGATGATGACGATCCTCGTCGTCATCGGCTGGATCGCGGCACCGCATCCTCGGCTCGGCCTGGTCGGGGTGCTGCGCACCGCCAGCGTGCTCTGGCTGGTCGGCCATCACGTCGCCATTCAGGTCAAGGGTGCGGGCCGGATCGGGATGCTGCCACTTGGGCTGGTGCTGCTGCCAGGCAGCACACTGTGGTGGGCGGGCCGGTCAGTCATGCGCGGCAAGCACCTGACCGGGTCGCGGCAGGTCGTGTCGGCAGCGCTAGCGGTCGCCGTGCCTTACGCCGTGATCGCCGGGTTCCTGGCGATCATCAGCCGGTCGAGACTGGCCAGCGCTTCGTTCCCGCAGGCGGTGTTCGCCGGTTTCGTGGTCGCGTTCGTGGCCGCGTGGTTCGGGGCGGCCCGGGCGCTGACTTCGTGGCGCAGGCTGGCCGCGCTGATGTCAGACCGGTCGAGGTCGATCCTGACCGGTGCCGCTGGCACGATCGCGGTGCTCGGGGCCGCTGGCATGCTCACGGCCGCTATCGCGCTTGCCAACCACGAGCGCCAGTTCAGCGCGGTGTACGGATTGCTCGGCCCGGGCCTGGTCGGTACCGGGCTGTTGTTGCTCGCCCAACTCGCGTACCTGCCGAACGCCGCCGCATGGGCCATTGCGTACATGCTCGGCCCGGGGTTTGCCGTGGGCGCGGGGACGATTGTCTCGCCCACTGGGTCGGTGCTCGGCCCGGTGCCTGCTTTCCCCCTCCTTGCGGCCTTGCCAACTGGCGCGCGCGGTGCAGGTCCTGCTGTGCTGCTCGCGGTCCCTTACCTGGCCGGTGCGATCGGAGGGTTGCTGGTGGTGCGACTGGTGCCGCGGGTGTCGATCGATGGCGCAGCCATCAGGGGTTTTTGCGGTGGCGCGCTCTGCGGGCTGGTGCTTGGCGTGCTCGCCGCGTTCGCTGGCGGGCCGCTCGGTGACGGTCGGCTGTCCGCCGTCGGCCCTTCGGCCTGGCAGGTCGCGACCGTCGGCACGCTCGAATTGGGCATCGCGGCCGCTGTCAGCGCGGGGGCGGCGAGATGGTGGCTAACCCGTCGTGAGCGGCCTACTGAGCCGATCCAGCGTATCGACGACCGACCGGATGCCCAGGCGAGCGTGGCGGACGACGATGGCGGCGGGCACGTCATCTTTATCGATCGGTGGGCGGCTGAGCAGCAGAGCCAGAAACCCAGGAAAGGCCCGTCGTCCTTGCCGTGATCGAGGCATTCCCTGAATGCGGCGGGAGCGCGCCGATATGGATGGACTTGTAGAACTTCGTCATGCACGCGCGCTGGTCGCTGGAGTTCTGGGCTTGGTGCAGGCAGTTCACGTAGTTGTCGACCTGGGTGGGGAACGCCAGGTAGGTGGCCAGGATAGGCACCGAGATCAACGTCGCGAGCGCGCCGAACACGATGCCGCCGACTGCGAATCGCGGTCGGTACGAACCGGTCTTGCGGGCCTTGACCAGCGAGGAAACGCCGATGACGACCCCCGCGATGCCGACCGCGGCGCTGAAGATCAGCACGTAAACGCCCTTGTGCAGATCGGTGCCGAGGCCGAACAGGGCCACGAGCGCGATCACCCCGAAAGCCAGTGAGGCGATCGCCCGCTGGCGCAGTTCTCGCTCGGGCGGCCTACCGGTTCGCTGAGGCGTTCGCCGCTGGGCCGTTCGCCGCTGGGCCGTGGGTCGCTGGGCCGTGGGCCGCTGCTGGACGTGGTTGCTTGGGGGCCAGCCGACTTGCTGGTCGTCTGGCCGACCGGGGCCGTCCTGCGCTTCCTGCTGGGGCGGCCCGCCGTACAGCGGTCCTTGGCCGGTCGGCTGGCCGTAGGGTGAGCCGAGCAGGCCAGGCAGGCCAGGCTGGCCGGGCTGGCCGGGCTGGCCGGGCTCGCCGGGCTCGCCGACGTCGCCGGAGTCGCCGCGTTCGGGCGATTGGTCGGGCTGGTCGGCGAAGAACGGGCGAGGCTGGCCGCTTGACTGGTCAGGGCCGCCTGAACCGTCGGCGCCGCCCGGCTGATCCGGGGCGCCAGGCACGGGGTGCGGGCTGAAGTCGGCGGACAGTGCCGTTTCCTCCGGTCGCTTGCGAATCTCGTAGGTTGGCTCAGTTCTATTTCATCACTAGTGCACAAGCATCCAGCATCCGCGGAGCCAGACCGCCCGGCCCGGCTAGGGTACCGCGTGCTCTGAAGCGGACCGTGCCGGGCCGGGCGGGACAGGTGGGCGGGTCAGGAAGGCAAGTTGAATGTCTGAGCGGCCACGTGCACGACCGATGGGCGCTTGCCGGTGAAGATCCAGGTAAGTCGGCTGAAGTACTGGCGGCCCGCGTGGTGCGGCCACGCCTGCGCTCGCCAGAGCACGACCAGGATCGGGAACTTGACGTACTTGCCCATCGCGCAGCTTGGCGTGCAGTTATTGACCTTCAGCGTGCCGCTGCCGAAGGCAGTGGACTTCCAGCTTGTCCAACTTAGACCGGAAATGAACTCCTGCGATGCCATGCAGCCAATATCATAGGTCGACGGCCTGACCTGACCTTGGCTCCTGTTACAAGGGTTAATCAGCACGACGGGGCGCGGACTAGCCGGCGCCGCTGGCTTCGCTGACGCCGGGACAGTGACTAGGACAGCCGCGGTCGCGATGCTGGCAGCCACTACCAACCCAGCCGTCACAACCGAACGCGCGCGAGTAAGCCTCATCGATGACTCCTTTCAGATGGTCGTGTCTACTATGACGCCGCGGGCCGAGAAACGGACAGACAGGCACGACTCTTTCTCCCGGGAGCGAGTGGGGAGTTGCTCGTAGCGCAGCATCGCGGCTGCGGGACAATGGCACATGCCCTATCGGCTGGTCGTGCTGGCATCTGGAGTTGGGACGCTGCTCGGGCAGTTGATCCAGGCGTGCTCGGAGGGGTCAATCGCGGCGCGGATCGTCGCCGTGGGTGCTGACCGGGACGGCACTGGCGCTGTCGCCCGGGCCGAGGCCGCTGGCATCCCGACCTTCATCTGCCGGCTGCGCGACTACGAAGACCGGGCTAGCTGGGACGTGGCGCTGACCAGGTTTTGCGCGGGCTATGAACCCGATCTGGTGATCTCGGCCGGGTTTTTGAAGCTGTTCGGGCCGCGATTCCTTGAGGAGTTCGCTGGCCAGACGATCAACTCACATCCGGCGCTGCTGCCGTCCTTTCCCGGGCTGCACGGGGTGCGTGACGCACTTGCCTACGGTGCGAAGGTGACGGGATGCACGGTGTTCTTCGTGGACGCCGGTGTGGATAGCGGGCCGGTCATCGCCCAGGCCGCGGTACCGGTGCGCGACGATGACGACGAGGAGACTCTGACCGAGCGGGTCAAGGCCGCCGAGCGGGTGCTGCTGACGCAGACCGTGGCCACGATGGTCGCCCGCGGCTGGTCGGTGACTGGTCGCACCGTGCGGTTCGGGGGTCGATCTGATCGGGAGCCCGATCGGGAGTCCAGGCAGAGCGGGAGGAACTGAGCTGATGGGCAAGATTGCGATCACCAGGGCGATCATTAGCGTGCACGACAAGACCGGCCTTGACCGGCTGGCTGTGGCGCTGCACCAGGCCGGAGTCGAACTGGTATCGACGGGCAGCACGGCGGCGGCGATCGCCGCGACCGGAGTCCCGGTCACGCCGGTCCAAGAGGTAACCGGCTTTCCCGAGTGCCTCGGCGGCCGGGTCAAGACGCTCCATCCAGCGGTGCACGCTGGCCTGCTGGCCGACCTGCGCGACCCGGATCAAGCGGCGCAACTCGATCAGCTCAAGATCGCGCCGTTCCAGTTGCTGGTGTCCAACCTCTACCCGTTCGAGCAGACGGTTGCCGCCGGAGCGACCGGTGAGGCGGCCATCGAGCAGATCGACATCGGCGGGCCCGCGATGGTCAGGGCCGCGGCGAAGAACCACGCCAGCGTCGCGGTCGTGACGAGTCCGAAGATGTATCCCGAGGTGGAGGCGGCGCTGGCGGCTGGTGGGTTCACGCTCGACGCGCGCCGTCGGCTCGCGGCGCAGGCCTACGCCCGCACAGCGGCCTACGACGCCGCCGTCGCGTCATGGTTCGCCGCTGTCTACGCGCCGGACCAGATCGCGGCAGACAGCGGCTGGCCGGACGTCGTCGCTGCGACCTGGACCCGCCAGGACGTGCTGCGATACGGCGAGAACCCGCACCAGGCCGCCGCGCTCTACACCAATGCCACCCCGTCAGCTGGGGTCGCTGTAGCCGGGCAACTGCACGGCAAGGCTATGTCCTACAACAACTATGTCGACGCCGACGCGGCCTGGCGAACGGCTGGCGAGTTCGGGGAGCCTTGCGTTGCGATCGTGAAGCACTCCAATCCATGCGGCATCGCCATCGGCGCTGATATCGCGGAAGCGCACCGCAAGGCGAACGCGTGCGATCCGGTGTCCGCCTTCGGCGGGGTGATCGCGGCCAACCGCCCGATCACCGGGGCGGCCGCCGCGCAGATCGCCGAGATCTTCACCGAGGTGATCATCGCGCCCGGCTACGAGCCCGCCGCACTCGACATCCTGACCGCTAAGAAGAACCAGCGCTTGCTTCGGTGCGCCGACCTGGGCGTCGGGGGCGTCGATCCCGTCGATCCCGTCGGTCCCGTCGATCCCGTCGGTCCTGTCGGTCCCGTCGGCCGAGCAGGCATCGAGTGGCGGCAGATCGGTGGCGGGCTGCTCATGCAGACGACGGATTCGGTCGCGCAAGCGGGAGATCGCCTGTCTGGCTGGCGGCTAGCGGCCGGGCAGCCAGCCGACGAGGCGTTGCTGGCGGACCTTGAGTTCGCCTGGCGCGCCTGCCGGTCAGTGAAGTCGAATGCGATCTTGCTGGCGTCTGGACGTGCTTCGGTCGGGATCGGCATGGGCCAGGTCAACCGGGTAGACGCGGCGCGGCTGGCGGTATCGAGGGCCGGTGACCGCGCGGCCGGCTCGGCCGCCGCGAGCGACGCGTACTTCCCGTTCGCCGACGGCCTGCTCGTCCTCGCCGAAGCCGGGGTGCGCGCGATCGCCGAACCCGGCGGCTCGGTCCGCGACGCCGAGGTGATCGAGGCCGCTCAGCAAGCCGGCGTGAGTCTCTACTTCACCGGCGTCAGGCACTTCTGGCACTAGGCGTCGGCTGCGCCGGTCGGCTGGGCGGAAAGGGCCAAACGGCTGCGGTCGCCGGGCAGGGACCGGCCGGGGCGACTGGCCACCTCGACGGCCGGCGAGAATGGGCCGGTGACTGCGATCATCCTGGACGGGAAGGGCACTGCGACTCAGATCCGCGCCGAACTTGCCGGGCGGGTCGCGGCACTGGCGCTTCGGGGCATCGTGCCTGGTCTGGCTACGGTACTCGTTGGCGATGATCCTGGCAGCACCGTGTACGTGGCTGGCAAGCATCGTGACAGCAGCCAGATCGGCATCGCGAGCCTGCGCCGGGATCTGCCCGCCACGGCGAGCCAGCAGCAGGTCGAGGATGTCGTCGCGGGGCTGAACGCGGATCCGGCGTGCACCGGGTTCATCGTCCAGTTGCCGCTGCCAGCCGGGCTTGACACCCAGCGAGTGCTTGAACTGATCGACCCGGCGAAGGATGCCGACGGATTGCATCCGACGAACCTCGGCCGGTTGGTGCTCGGCGAGCCGGCGCCGCTGCCGTGCACGCCCGTCGGCATCGTGGAATTGTTGCGGCGGTACGAGGTGCCCATCGCCGGGGCAGATGTCACCGTGATCGGCCGAGGCATCACTGTGGGCCGGCCGCTCGGGTTGCTGCTGACCAGGCGCACCGAGAATGCCACCGTCACGCTGTGCCACACCGGCACCGTCGACCTCGCAGCTCACACACGGAACGCCGACATCGTCGTAGCCGCCGCCGGAAAGCCGGGCCTGCTGAGCGCTGACATGGTCAAGCCGGGAGCGGCGGTGCTTGACGTCGGCATCACCAGATCGCCCGACGGCCTGGTCGGCGACGTGCGCCCCGAGGTGGCGCAGGTCGCTGGCTACCTAGCCAAGGTGCCCGGCGGAGTAGGGCCGATGACCAGGGCAATGTTGCTGGCGAACGTGGTGTCGCTGGCCGAGCGTGGCATCCGTGGCGTCCGGGGCGCCCGTACCTGATGTCGTCCCTTATGCTACTTGCGAGTAACATAGCGCCCGAGTACTCTGCGGGGACTTGGGAGTACGCGTCGGGGACCCGAGAATACGCGTCGGGGACCCGCCGTTACGCTGCTAGCACCCGCGAGTACGCTGCCGTCAGGTGAGGGCTTCTGGCGTCGAAAATGGTAGTTACCAGGGAGGTCGGCCGCCGGTCATGAACATCGTCGTCTGCGTCAAGCAGGTGCCCGACACGTGGTCGGAACGCACACTCAAAGCCTTCGATTCCACGCTCGATCGTGATGCCGCCGACGCCATCATCAACGAACTCGATGAGTACGCGATCGAGGAAGGGCTGCGCATCGCGGAAGCGCACGAGGGCGCGGTGACCATCTTCTCGATGGGACCCGAGCGGGCAGCCGAGTCGATCCGCAAGGCCCTGTCGATGGGCGCCGACCAGGCGGTGCACTTGGTCGACGACGCGCTTGCCGGTTCTGACGTCGTTGGCACCGCGGCCGCGATGGCGCACGTGATCAGCCGCATCGGCTATGACCTGGTGATACTCGGCTGCGAGTCGACCGACGCCAGGACCGGGGTGATCCCCGCCATGCTGGCGGAACATCTCGGGGTGCCGCAGCTTTCCTACGCGAGCAAAGTCGAGATCGACGGCTCCAAGATCACCATTAACCGCCAGGCCGACTACGGTTACGACCGGGTCGAGGCGACGCTGCCCGCCGTGGTGAGCGTGGTCGAGAAGATCAACGAGCCTCGTTACCCGTCGTTCAAGGGCATCATGGCCGCGAAAAAGAAGCCGGTTCAGACCTGGAGCGTGGCCGACGTTGAGCTTGACCCAAGTCTGGTCGGGCTGGCGAACGCCTCGTGCGAGGTCGTGAGCTTCGCCAAGCGCCCGCCCAGGCAGGCGGGAACGATCGTCTCCGACGAGGGCGACGGCGGAACCAAGGCGGCTGACTTCCTGACATCGAGGAAGTTCATCTAGGGGTCGATGCTGGACCCGACTGACCGACCAACCGACTGACCCGGCGCGACCGCGAATCCGAAAGAACGATAAGGGCTGAAGGGCTGCCAACATGGCTGAGGTTCTAGTACTCGCCGAACACGACGGCGAGGCTGTCAAGAAGGTCACGTTCGAGCTCGTGACGCTCGCGCGCAGGTTCGGCGAGGCAGCCGTCGTCTGGACCGGCCCTGGCGCCGAGGCCGCGCAGCCCAGGCTGGCCGAGCATGGCGCCTCCAAGGTGTACGTCGCGGCCGACTCCGAATACGACGATTACGTGGTCGCGCCGAAGGCCGAACTGCTAGCCGAGCTTGTGCGGCAGAAGTCGCCAGCCGCTGTGCTGCTGCCGAGCACGGCCGAGGGCAAGGAGATCGGCGGTCGGCTCGCGGTCAAAACCAGCTCGGGGATCCTCACCGACGTCGTCGGGCTGGCCGACGACCTGACTGCCGAGCAGCTGATCTTCGGCGGCGCGATCAACGTCAACGCGAAGGTGCGCACGGGTACGCCGATCATCGCCGTGCGGCCCAACGCGATCGCGCCCGAGCCAGCGAGCGGAGCAGCCACCATCGAGCCGGTCAGCGTGACGATCAGCGAGACGGCCAGGCAAGCGAAGGTGCTCGAGCGAGTGGTGCAGCAGCGGGGCGCCCGGCCGGAACTAACCGAGGCCTCGATCGTGGTGTCCGGCGGCCGTGGCGTCGGCTCGGCCGACAACATGGCGCTGATCGAGAAGCTAGCGGACTCGCTGGGCGCGGCCGTTGGCGCTTCGCGTGCGGTCACCGACGCCGGCTGGTACCCGCATCAGTTCCAGGTCGGCCAAACCGGCAAGACGGTGTCGCCACAGCTCTACGTCGCTGTCGGCATCTCGGGCGCGATCCAGCACCGGGCGGGCATGCAAACCTCCAAGACGATCATGGTCGTCAACAAGGACCCGGAAGCGCCGATCTTCGAGCTAGCAGACTTCGGCGTCGTAGGCGACTTGTTCAAGGTCGTACCGCAGCTAGTCGAAGAGATCGACAAGCGCACCAGCTAACCGCCCGCGCCGTCCAGCCCACGACAGCTAGGGGCCCGCGACGTCGCCATGGCGACAGCTTGGGGCCCACGCTGCGGGCCAGACGGACGAAATTCGCACGTGATCTTGAGCTTGGCGTGCGACTCTGGCGGTACGAAGCGCCCGTTAGGCTGGTAGCACAATGGGGAACCTAGACTCGCTCAGCGCTGGTTCAGCGCGGGCTGACTCCGCCCGCGCTGTCTATCTCGACCACGCCGCGACGACGCCGATGCTGCCGGAGGCGCTGGACGCCATGGCGGCCGAACTCAGCCACACCGGAAACCCATCCTCCCTGCACAACGCCGGGCGCCGGGCCAGGCGGGTCATCGAGGAGTCCAGGGAGCAGATCGCCCAGACCTATGGCGCTCGGCCGAGCGAGGTCATCTTCACCAGCGGCGGCACCGAAGCTGACAACCTGGCGATAAAGGGACTGTACTGGGCGCGCCGCGTCGAGTCGCGGGCCAAGGGCGGTCCAGTGCGCAATCGGGTGCTGGCGACCGCTACCGAGCATCACGCCGTGCTCGACTGCGTTCGCTGGCTCGGCGAGCACGAGGGCGCGGAGGTCGAATGGCTCGGCGTGGACAGCCTCGGCCTGCTCAGCCCCGCCAGGCTGCGGGAGGCGATCGAGCGCGACCCGGGCAGCGTCGCGCTGGTCAGCGTCATGTGGGCGAACAACGAGGTCGGCACCATCCAGCCGATCGCCGAGCTGGCTGCCGTCGCGGCCGAGCACGCGATCCCGTTCCACTCCGACGCCGTGCAAGCAGCGGGTCAGCTTCCAGTAAGCCTCGCCGAGAGCGGCGCTACCGCGCTCACGATCACCGCACACAAGATCGGCGGGCCGGTCGGAGCGGGTGCGCTCCTGCTGGCCAGGGGCACCGAGCCGGTCCCGGTGCTGCATGGCGGCGGCCAGGAGCGGGACGTGCGGTCGGGCACCCTGGACACGGCGGCAATCGCCGGGTTCGCGGTCGCGGCCGACTGGGCCGCGACGAACCAGGCCGAGCACGCCGCGCGGATCGGCAAGCTCCGGGACAGCCTCATCGAGCAGGTACGCGCCGCCGTCCCTGACGCGATCTTGAACGGCCCAGAGCCGGGATCAGGCCGGCTCGCGAGCAACGCGCACTTCTCGTTCCCCGGCTGTGAAGGCGACGCGCTGCTGATGCTGCTCGACGCGAAGAACATCGCCTGCTCAACGGGTTCGGCCTGTACGGCAGGCGTCGCGCAGCCGAGTCACGTGCTGCTCGCGATGGGCGCCGACGGGGCCAGGGCCAAGAGTTCGCTGCGGTTCTCGCTAGGCCACACCAGCACTTCCGACGACGTGGACGCGCTCGGCGAGGTCATCGCCGAGGTCGTCGACCGGGCTCGGCGGGCGGGCCGATGACTGTGCCGGGAACCACGGGGCTCAAGGTGCTCGCCGCCATGTCCGGCGGGGTCGATTCGGCCGTGGCCGCCGCCAGGGCAGCGCAGGCGGGGCACGACGTGACCGGCATCCACCTCGCCCTCTCCGCGAACCCAAGCTCCTATCGCACCGGCGCCCGCGGCTGCTGCACTCTTGAGGACGCTCGGGACGCCCGGCGCGCGGCCGATGTGATCGGGATTCCGTTCTATGTCTGGGACATGGCCGAGCGGTTCGCGGCTGACGTCGTCGACGATTTCGTTGCCGAGTACGCGCGCGGCAACACCCCCAACCCGTGCCTGCGCTGCAACGAGAAGATCAAGTTCGCGGCGGTGCTCGACCGGGCTGTCGCGCTCGGGTTCGACGCCGTCTGCACTGGCCATCACGCCCGGATCGATCGCGGGGGGGCTAGGGGGGTCGTCCCCCCTGGCCAGCACCGCAGCACAGAAGTGCCGAGGCTGGTCCGCAGTGTGGATGCCGGGAAGGATCAGTCCTACGTGCTCGCCGTGCTGACGAGCGAGCAGATCAGCCGGGCGATGTTCCCGCTCGGCGACAGCACGAAGGACGAGGTGCGAGCCGAGGCGGCGCGGCGCGGCCTGGCTGTGGCCGACAAGCCGGACAGCCATGACGTCTGCTTCATCGCCAACGGCGATACCAGGGGATTCCTGCGCGGCAAGCTCGGTTCGATGCCCGGCCAGATCGTCGACGCCGACGGTCAGGTGCTCGGCCGCCACGACGGAAGCTACGGCTTCACCGTCGGCCAGCGGCGCGGCCTGGCGATCGGCACTCCGGCCAGTGACGGCAAGCCGAGGTACGTGCTCGACATCGAGCCGGTCTCCGGCACCGTCCGGGTGGGACCGGCGGCCGCACTCGACGTCGACGAGATCACGGCCGTCCGCCCGGTCTGGACCGGCTGCGCCCCGCCCGACCAGCCGATCGAGGCGGACGTGCAGTTGCGCGCCCACGGCGAGACCTACCGGGCGACCTGCCAGCTAGCCGACGGCGGGGGGAATCGGGGGGTCGCCCCCCCGGGCCAGCACGGCGAGCTGGAGATCAGCTTGCACAGCCCGGCGCGGGGAGTCGCGCGAGGCCAGGCCGCCGTGCTCTACGACGGGGCGACCGTGCTCGGTTCGGCCACGATCTCCTCGACCGCAGCCCGAACCGAGGCGGCGGTCCGGTAGCTGATCAACGTCAGCCTCGATCGCTACGATGTCTCCGTGAGTGATGAAGAGCGGATCCATCCCTGGCCAGCCGGCAGCGCTACTGGCGTTGGTTCGATGCCGGGAACCGACCCGCGCGAGGCCATGGCGGTCGTCATCGGTGAGCTGCCCGAGCTGCCGTACCTGCCGGAACTGCCCGCCCGCGGCCCAGGCGCCGACATGATCGGCCGGACCGCCAGCCTCCTCGTCGACCTGCCGGTGCAGACCACCGCGCGTGGCTGGCGGCTCGCGGCGGCGCCCGGCCGCGATGTCAGCCGGGCGGCGAGCCTGCTGTCGGCCGACCTCGACGAGATGGAAGAGGCTGCCGCCGGCTACCAGGGTCTGTTCAAGATCCAGGCCTGCGGGCCGTGGACACTCGCCGCCAGCCTTGAGCTAAGCCGCAGTATCGAGCCGGCGCTCGCCGACCCTGGCGCGGTCGCTGACCTCACCGCCTCGCTCGCCGAAGGCCTGGCCGGGCACGTCGCCGCGGTCCGCCGGCGGTTGCCAGCCGCGACCGTCATCCTCCAGCTCGACGAACCCGCGCTGCCCGGCGTGCTGGCCGGCTCCGTGCCGACAGCAAGTGGCCTTTACCGGGTGCCGGAGGTCGATGGCAGCGATGCGGCCGACAGCCTGCGTGCGGTGCTGGACGCGGCCGCCGGACCGACTGTGGTGCACTGCTGCGCACCGGAAATACCATTCAGTTGCATAAAAAAGGCGGGCGCGACCGCCGTCTCGTTCGATCTCGGTCAGTTCCGGCGGACTGATGAGCAGGCGTTCGGCGAAGCGGTCGAGTCGGGAATGGGAATGTTCGTCGGCGCGATCCCGGCGGTGCCCCCAGCCTCCGGCCAGCGGCCAGATCCGGACGGTCGGGTACCAGCGACCGCAGTCATCGACCTGTGGCAGCGGATCGGCCTGCCGCTAGGCGACCTGACCCGCCACGTGGTCATGACCCCGGCTTGCGGCCTGGCCGGCGCCCCGCCGAGCTACGCCCGGACCGCGCTCGAACGCTGCCAGGCGGCGGCCAGGTTGATACCAGAGCTGATCGAGGAGGGTGTCACATGAGCGACCCCGACCCCCCGGAGCCCCCCGCTGCCGACGGTGCGGCCAAGCCGCTGCCAGCCCGGGGGGACGACCCCCCGGAGCCCCCCGCTGCCGACGGTGCGGCCAAGCATAGACACGCCGACCTAGCCGAACGGGTCGCCGACGCCAACCACCGCTACCACGTCCTCGACTCGCCCGTGATCTCTGACGCTGAGTACGACGCTGCTGTCAGGGAGCTACGCCAGCTTGAGGAGACCTACCCCGAGCTGCGCACGCCGGATTCGCCGACCCAGCAAGTCGGCGGTGACGTGATAGCGGTCGGCTTCGCGCCAGTCCGGCATCTGGAACGGTTGTTCAGCCTGGACAATGCTTTCTCCCCTGAAGAACTTGACAACTGGTTCGCGCGAGCCGAGCGGCTCGGCGGCGCGGGCCCGTTCCTGTGCGAACTTAAGATCGACGGGCTGGCCGTCGACCTCGTTTATGAGGACGGGGTCCTGGTCAGGGCGGCGACCAGGGGTGATGGCGTCACCGGGGAAGACGTGACGGCGAACGTCCGCACGATCGCGGGCGCGCCGACGAAGCTGTCCGGGAGCGGCTGGCCGGGGACGCTGGAGGTGCGCGGCGAGGTGTTCTTGCCGGTGGCGGCGTTCCACGAATTGAACGAGCGGCAAGCGCAGGCCGGCAAGCCGCCGTACGTGAATCCGCGCAACACGGCCGCCGGGTCGTTGCGTCAGAAGGACCCGGCGGTCACCGCGACCAGGCCGCTCGGCTTGATCCTGCATGGCGTGGGCGCGATCGCGGGCGAGCGGAGCGAGCGGCCTACCAGCCAGTCGGGCTGGTACGACCAGATGCGGGCGTGGGGGTTGCCGGTCAGCGAGCTGTACAAGGTGGTCGACGACTTCGACGGGGTGCGCGGCTACATCGCGCACTACGCCGAGCACAGGCACGACCCGCCGTACGAGATCGACGGCGTCGTAGTCAAGCTCGACCAGGTCGCGTTGCAGGCCACGCTCGGCTTCACCAGCCGGGCACCGAGATGGGCGATCGCCTACAAGTATCCGCCGGAGGAAGTGACCACCAGGCTGCTCGACATCCGGGTCAATGTCGGCCGGACCGGGCGGGTGACGCCGTTCGCCGTGATGACGCCGGTGAAGGTCAGCGGCTCAGTCGTGGAGCGGGCGACGCTGCACAACTCCGACGAGGTCGCCCGCAAAGGCGTGCTCATCGGAGACATGGTCGTGCTGCGGAAGGCTGGCGACGTGATCCCTGAGGTGGTCGGGCCCGTGCTCGACTTGCGCGACGGGTCGGAGCGGGCCTTTGAGTTTCCGATGCAGTGTCCCAGCTGCGGCACAACGCTGGCCCGCGAGGAGGCCGAGGTCGACTGGCGCTGCCCCAACACCAGGTCGTGTCCAGCGCAGCTCGTCGAACGCATTTACCACATCGCTAGTCGCGGTGCCTTCGACATCGAGGTGCTCGGCGGGAAGGCCGCGTTCGCTCTGCTCGACGACGGGCTGGTGAGCGACGAGGGGGATGTGTTCGGGCTAACCGCCGATGATCTGGCGCGATCGCCGTTCTTTGTCACGATCGGCGGAGTGCTGACAGCCAACGCGACGAGCCTGCTGCGCAACCTCGACGAGGCCCGCGGTCGTCCGCTCTGGCGAGTGCTCGTCGCGCTGTCGATCAGGCACGTGGGGCCGACCGCCGCGCGGGCGCTGGCGGCCGCGTTCGGGTCCATCGACGCGATCGTGGCTGCCCCGGCTGAAACGCTCATGGCTGTCGATGAGGTGGGGCCGACCATCGCCGAATCCATCATCGACTGGTTCGGCGTCGACTGGCATCAGGAAATCGTGGCGAAATGGCGGGCGGCTGGGGTGCGCCTGACCGATCCCGACTTCACCGGGAAGGGCCCTGGAGCCACGCCGGAGGATGGCGGCGCGGACCTGCCGTTGTCGGGCGTGACCGTGGTGCTGACTGGCACGTTGGCAGAATTCACCAGGGAGGAAGCCGCTGAAGCCATTCAGGCTCAAGGTGGCAAGGTGTCGGGCTCGGTTTCGAAGAAAACCGGCTTCGTGGTGGCCGGCGACAACCCCGGCTCGAAACTCGACAAGGCGGCGTCACTGGCTGTGCCCGTACTCGACGAAGCGGGCCTGCGGGTCCTGCTTGAACAGGGTCCAGAGGCGGCCACGGCGGCCGCCGCGGCGGCCGCGGTTCCGGGGTAGCCGCCAGGGGGCTGCTGCCAGACTTCTGAGCCGGTAGTGGTGGATGTGTCGGAAGTTCGGGATCGTGGCGAGTCGCCGGTTATCTACGACAAGGCGGCTAGTAACAGATAGTATGCGTTTGGCTGCGTCAGGTGTGTTTCTCGGGGTAGCCTGACTGACAGTGAATCACGCACCGGCTCCCCCGGTAAGCCCGGCGGGTCGTGAGGACACCATGAAAGACGCGAACGACGCGCGGAACATTGCCCCGCGTATCGGCTCGCCGCTGTGGATTTTTATGACGGCCGTATTGGTCGTCGGCGGCGGCGTGCTTGCCATTGCTTTGTTCAACTTGTTTCGCCTCGATCACTTGCAGAAGCTGCTCAGCAATCCGATGTTCTGGGTGGTGGGCGGGATGATCCTGGCCGGGGAGGTCTGGCGGATCGACATCCCGGGACGAGGGCCAGGGGAGTCGGCCGCCGCCGCGCGCTCGATCACCGTCGGCGTCTTGCTGTTCTGGGGTTTCCCTGTCGCCATGTTCCTCCGGGCGATCGCCGTCGTCGTCGGCGGCGTCGCGCAGCGTCATCATCCGCACCGCGTCGCGTTCAATGTCGCTCAGCTAAGCCTGAGCCTCGGTGCCGCCGAGCTAGCCCTGTTCGCGATCGGCGCTAGCCCGTCGCAGTCCGACCCGTGGGTGCCTAAGGACGGTAATCCCTACATCTTGATCCCTGCGGTCATCGCTTACTTCATCGTCAACTTCGGCCTGGTGACCATCGCCGTATCGCTGCGCACCAGGTCGCCGCTCAAGTCCATCGTCCTGGCGAACGTCCGCTACCAGGCAGCCGTTTCGGTGCTCTTGTTTGCCACGGCCCCGCTGATCACGGTCGCGATGGAAACCGGGTCGACGCTGATCGTCGCGTTGTTCGCCGTCCCGCTCGCCACCATCTACGTCAGCGCCGCGATGCTGGTGCAGCGGGAGCATCAAGCCAATCACGACGAGCTCACCGGGCTAGTGAACCGTAAGCTCATGGCCAAGCGCGGCTACGAGGCGCTGGCCAAGGCCGCCTCGTCCGGCGCGAAGGCCGGCTTCCTGCTGATCGACCTTGACCGGTCGACCGGGCTCAAGCAGGTCAACGACACGCTCGGTCATGCGGTCGGAGACCGGCTGCTGCAGATCGTGGCTCATCGGCTAGCGAACAGCGTACGGCCAGGTGACATCGTGGCCAGGCTTGGCGGCGACGAGTTCGCCGTGCTGCTGCCTGGGGTGAAGGAGCCCGGAGTGGCCAGGGAGGTTGCCTCGCGGCTTAGGGCAGCGCTCGCTGAGCCGGTGCGGCTTGAGACGATCATCTTCGAGATCCAGGCCAGTGTCGGGCTGGCGATCTTTCCTGACGACGCCAGCAGCTTCGATCAGCTAATGCAGCGTTCGGACGTGGCGATGTACGTGGCGAAGGAGCGCGGCAGCGGCATCGAGCGCTACGACCCCGACTACGACCGCAACTCCGCTGACCGGCTGGCGCTGCTCGGCGACCTGCGTGGCACGATCCAGCGCAACGAGATCGAACTGTACTTCCAGCCCAAGGTGCGCCTGTCGGACGGCCATGTGATCGGGATGGAGGCACTGGCTCGCTGGCCGCATCCGCGGCGCGGCGTGCTCGCGGCGGCCGACTTCGTCGGCCTAGCCGAGCAGTCTCACCTGATGAGCGAGCTAACCGAGCAGGTCATCGAGAAGGCGCTCGGACAGGCGGCGAGGTGGTGGAAGGACGGGCGGCCGATCCAGGTCTGCGTCAACCTGCCAGCCAGGGATCTGCTGGGTGGACGGCTGGTCGAATTGATCAGTAACGCTCTGCGCCGACACGGACTGCCGCCCGAGGCGCTCAGGCTCGACATCGACGAGCAACTGCTGGCAGGCAAGGCTGCCCAAGCGGCCGTCACGATGCAGGCGCTAGCTGACCTCGGCGTCGGGGTAAGCCTTGATGACTTCGGCACCGGTTACTCGTCGCTGGCGCAGCTCACCGGGCTCGGCGTCAGCGAGGTGAAGCTCGATCCGGCGCTCGTCCGGGCGCTTCCTGATTCCATCGACCACGGGGTCACGGTCAAGTCGCTGGTCAGGCTCGCGGCCTCGCTCGGAATCAGCTCGGTTGGCGAAGGGGTGGAAACGGAAGCGACGGCGTCCGCCCTGCGGCTGCTCGGCTGCGACGGGGCGCAGGGCTGGCACTTCGCCAGGCCGCTCAACGCGCTCATGGCAACGGAGTGGCTGGCCGAGCATTACGTGCCCGATCAGAGCGACAAGCAGTGCCTCGACGCGATCAAGCTGGCTGAGCAGACTCACAGCGGGACGGGACCGACGAGCGGCTCGGACTCGCGGCCCGGCGAGCTTGGCGCGGCCGCGGCTAGCGAGCTAGCAGGTGCGACCAAAGCGTTCAGGGCAACCCCGGCGAGCCGTCCGGCGGCCAGTCGCCCGGCCCCAGCGAGCCACCCGGTGACCGCGAGTTAGGCTCTGTTTTTGGCCCCCGCTCGCCTCCGGGCGCTTCTGGGCGCCGCCTTCCCTCGTCGCTCAGTCGCTTCGCTCCCTCGCTCCTCAGTCCAGGCGGCACCGCGTCCTTCGGCTCGCGGGGCCTAGGATGGCCGCTGTGTCCATTACCCGTGACGAGGTCGCGCACCTCGCTCAGTTGTCCAGGCTGGCGCTAACGGAAGATGAGCTTGATCATTTTGCCGGTCAGCTTGACGAGATTATCAACGCTGTGGCCAGAGTCCAGGAGGTCGCGGCCGCTGGCATCCCGCCTACGACGCACGCGGCTGAGCTGGTGAACGTGTTCCGCGACGATGTCATCGTCCCGCCGTTGCCCGCCGACGCCGTCCTCGCAGAAGCGCCGGCCGCCGAACTGGCCCGGTTCCGGGTTCCTCGCATCCTGGCGGAGGACTGAGTCATGGCCTCGGCTACCGAACTTACCGCCCTGACCGCTGCGCAGATGGCCGCTGCCGTCGCCGACGGCGAGGTGTCGGCCGTGGAACTGACCACGGCTCACCTTGACCAGATCTCCCGTACCGACGTGCACGTACGCGCGTTCCTGCACGTCGCCACCGAGTCCGCGCTCGCCGCGGCGCGCGCGGTCGACGACCAGCGTGCGGCCGGCCGGCAACTCGGGCCGTTGGCTGGGGTCCCGCTCGCGCTCAAGGACGTGCTGACGACCACCGATATGCCAACCACGTGCGGGTCAAAGATCTTGGCTGGCTGGCAGCCTCCGTACGACGCGACCGTGACCAAGCGCCTCCGGGCCGCCGGCGTCGTGATTCTTGGCAAGACGAACATGGATGAGTTCGCGATGGGCTCGTCTACGGAGAACTCCGCGTTCGGGCCGTCGCACAATCCGTGGGATCTGAGCCTGGTACCGGGCGGGTCCTCGGGCGGTTCGGCGGCGGCGGTTGCCGCGTATCAGGCACCGCTTGGCATCGGCACGGATACCGGCGGGTCGATCCGCCAGCCGGCCGCGGTCTGCGGCCTAGTGGGCGTCAAGCCCACCTACGGTGGCTCGTCTAGGTACGGCCTGGTTGCCTTCGCTTCCTCGCTCGACACGCCGGGACCGATCGCGCGGACGGTGCTCGACGCCGCGCTGCTGCACGAAGCGATGTCGGGATATGACCCCTGCGACTCGACCTCGCTGAACGCGCCAGTCCCGCCCGTTGTTGCCGCGGCGAAGCACGCCGATGTGGCGGGACTGCGTGTCGGCGTGGTGACCGAACTGGCCGGCGAAGGGTATGCCCGCGGCGTGCTCACCAGGTTCAACGAGGCCGTGGAGCTGCTTGAGACGCTGGGTGCGAAGATCACTGAGGTCTCGTGCCCGCACTTCAGCTACGCGCTGCCGGTGTACTACCTGATCGCGCCGAGCGAGTGCTCGTCCAACCTGGCCAGGTTCGACGCGATGCGGTACGGGCTGCGGGTTGGCGACGACGGCGAGGCCAACGCCGAGGACGTGATGAGCCTGACCCGGGCGGTCGGCTTCGGCGCTGAGGTCAAGCGGCGGATCATGCTGGGTACTTACGCGCTATCCAGCGGCTACTACGACGCCTACTACGGCAAGGCCCAGCAGGTCCGCACGCTGATCATCCGCGACTTCGACACGGCTTTCGAGCAGGTTGACGTGCTGGTGTCGCCAACCACGCCCACCACGGCGTTCCCGATCGGCGAGCGGGCCGATGACCCGTTGGCGATGTACCTGGCCGACCTCTGCACGATCCCCAGCGACCTGGCAGGCAACGCTGCGCTGTCGGTGCCGTGCGGTCTCGCGCCCGAGAACGGGCTACCGGTCGGGCTCCAGATCATGGCGCCCGTGCTTGCCGATGACCGGATGTACCGAGTAGGAGCGGCCATCGAGGCCGCGCTTGACCAGCGGCGCGGTCACCCGTTGCTCGCTGAGGCGCGCGGACTCGCGGACGTTGCGCAGGACCCGGAGGCCGGCCGATGAACGAATGGCCGAAGGCGCGGGGGGTCGTCCCCCCACAGGTCAACGCTGAGAGGACGATCATGTCTACCGCAGTGCGGCCGGTCCCGTTCGATGAGGCCATGAGCAGGTACGAGCCAGTGATCGGGCTTGAAACCCATGTCGAGCTTGGCACGGCCACGAAGATGTTCTGCGGCAGTCCCGTGACGTTCGGCGCCGCGCCAAACTCGGCGGTCTGCCCGGTCTGCCTGGGGTTGCCTGGCTCGTTGCCGGTGATCAACAAGACCGCGATCGAGTACACCATTAAGATCGGCTTGGCCCTGAACTGCTCGATCGCCTCTTGGTGCCGGTTCGCCCGGAAGAATTATTTCTACCCCGACATGCCCAAGAATTTTCAGATATCGCAGTACGACGAGCCGCTGTGCAGCGACGGCTGGCTCAAGGTGGAAGTCGCCGGGCAGGAGTTCACGGTCGGCATCGAGCGGGTGCACCTGGAGGAAGACACAGGCAAGTCGCAGCACATTGGTGGCGCCACGGGCCGGATTCACGGTGCCGATTACTCACTGGTGGACTACAACCGGGCTGGCATTCCCCTCGTCGAGGTCGTCACCAAGCCGATCCCGGGCACCGGTGCCTTGGCGCCTTTGGTTGCCAGGGCCTACGTCACCGAACTGCGCGACCTGCTCCGGGCGCTCGACGTATCCGACGTGCGGATGGAGGAGGGCTCGCTGCGATGCGACGTCAACACTTCGATCGCGGCGGCTGGATCCTCGCAATGGGGGAGGCGAACGGAAACGAAGAACGTCAACTCGCTGCGTTCAGTCGAGCGGGCGGTCAGGTCGGAGATCGAACGACAGGCAGCGGTGCTCGACAACGGCGGCCGGGTCGTTCAGGAGACCAGGCACTTCCATGAGGACACCGGCACGACCACGGCAGGTCGCAGCAAAGAAGAGGCGCAGGACTACAGGTACTTCCCTGAACCCGATCTTGTGCCCGTGTCACCCTCGCGTGAGTGGGTCGCCGAAATCAAGGCCGCGCTGCCCGAGTTGCCCGCAGCCCGCCGGACCAGGCTCCAGGCGCAGTGGGGGCTGTCCGAGCTTGACATGACCGCCCTGCGCAACGCGGGGGCGCTCGATCTGGTGGCCGAGACCGTCGCCGCGGGCGCGTCACCGGAGCAGGCACGCAACTGGTGGCTCGAAGAACTGTCCCGGCGGGCGAACGACGCCGCCCTCGATCTGGCCGAACTGGCGATCAGCCCGGCGCAGGTAGCCAGGATCAGCAAGCTGGTCGAGACCGGCGAGCTGAACAACAAGCTGGCCCGGCAGGTCGTCGATGGAGTGCTTGCCGGTGAAGGCTCGCCGGATGAGATCGTCGCGGCTCGGGGGCTCGCGGTCGTCACCGACACGAGCGTGCTGACCGCGGCGGTGCAGGATGCCATCGCGGCGAACCCCGACATCGCCGCCAAGATCGCCGCGGGCAAGACGGCGGCGGCGGGCGCGCTGGTCGGCGCGGTGATGAAGGCGACTGGCGGGCAGGCGGACGCGGCGCGCGTGCGCGAGCTCATCTTGGAGCGCTGCGCCGCGACCTGATCATTAGCCCGAGCTTTGGCGCGCTACGGCCGATGCCAGATAAGCAACACGACCATGGCTGCGATTGAGAACAGGACGGCTGAGCCTAGGTAAGCGGAAATTTGTACCCACACGTCGCCCCAGAGGCGCTCGCGTAGTGCCTCGCGCTGGCTTGAGTCGACGTCGGCTGACGTCAGCGTTCGGTCGATGCGGTCGACTTTGGAGGCGAACAGGGTCCAAAGCGCCGCGGCGACGAGCGAGGCCCCGCTGGAGATGAGCAGCGCTGGTTTTATGGCTGGTGCCTTGTCGGCGCTATAGACGGCCGTGAAGGTGCCGACGCAATTGGCAAGAAAGAGCGCCGCGATGAACACTCCGATATTGCCCGGCGTCCGCTCGCTTACGAATATGATCGCTCGTCTCAGCCAGCTCATGCAGCTAGCCGCCGGTGCCGCTGGACTCTATCTTGATCTCATTGGCGAATCTGGTCTCCACGTGCTCAAGCTCTTCGATCGCCGACCTGAGCTGCGCGACGGTGTCGATCTTGGCGAAAAGCGCCTCCAGCCGAGTGCATTCGGCACTGAACCTCCTCTGCAAGTCGTGCCATCCATCCAGCATTACGTTGGCGCGATGCATGGCGTGCCGGTGTAGCTTCTCGGCATTTCTCAGATACTCTGCCGCCTTGGTCGTTCTTTCGTGGATGACCCGCTCAACATGCTCTGACCAATCGCGGAATCGTTGCTTCAACGCGGCCTTGCCCCGGGTCAGTTCCTGCGACGGCGGTTCGTCGGCATCGGCGGCTTCAACCTTGTTGATCTTGCCAAGCGCGTTAGAAACCGCCAGGCGAAGGTCAGGCAGCCCGAGTTGGCCCTTGATCAGGATCTCGTCCGCGCCATAGCGCTCAAAGATATTGGCAATCACCCCGCCTGACGGCGGCCTCGCGGTTACGACTATTCGCCGGGTGGCCGGATGCTCTATTTTGAGCAGGTCAAGCAATTCGCGGCCTAGGCCGTCGTTGTCACGCTCCAGGTTGAGATCAACCAGCGCGAGATCGTACGGCGGACTGTCCCTGAGCAGTATCACAGCCTTCTCGAAGGTGTCGGCTGAGTCAACTTCATGATCGGCAAGCTGACGCCGGACGATCTCGATCCACTCTTGCTCATTCTCTACATGCAGAATCCTGGCCATGACAGTCAGCTTGGCAGGCTAGCGGCGAACCGATCTCGGCTAGTTTCATTGAGGGCAAAGACCACGCCGGATAGCCCGTGCGCTGAATGCTCTTCGAGTATTTCTCCCACTGGATATCTGTCTAGCAATATCTGACCGGCTTTTGCTTTGCTCACGGGCTCGGCGAGCTTATCTTCTGGGCCGAAGCACACGACGATGCCCTGACCGACAGCGCGACTCCAGTAGACGCCGTGCACGAGGTGAGTGGCTGAGTCGCTGTGGACGCCGGCACCCGCCTCGCTCGGGATCAACGGGATATACGGCGCGAGCAGCCGGTCGATGAAACTGTAGAAGCCCGGCGCGCCACCCTTCGCATGGGTCACGCGCAGCATCTCGTCGTCCCAGAACCGCTGCTCCTTGTCACCGCGCAGCGACTCGCGCCCTGACGGATGCGTCCGCAACTGCTTCTCGAACTCTTCGAGACCGCTCAGCAGCAACCGGCGGATCTCGGTCGGCTCGGTACCGCTCTTCGGGACGATGTCGAAGGCATTGAATCGCTTCAGCGCCGCCCTGGTAATCGGCATGACGTCGCGACCGCTGCGTCCGGTGACGACGACGATGCTCGTCGCCTCATCGATGGATCTGATCTTCTCCATGACGAGTAGTCCGTCGACGTTCTGGTCGTCGTTGACGTCAAGGCCGATGTCGATGAACGCCACCGCGAACTGGATCTCGTCGATTAGCGCCTTGGCGCTGGACAGATCCTCGGCGACTTTGACTCGAAAGACGCCCGACTTAGCGGCGGTCCGGCTGTACGCGTCGCGCCACTCCTCGTCGTCTTCAACGATCAGCAGGTTCCTCATTGTCACCTCTTCTACCCCTCCGGCTGAGTCGGACCATGTGCCACCTGCGGTACCCCCGGGCGATCGCACGGAATTCTGATCGTGAACGTGGAGCCCCCATCGACAGCGCTGGACACGATGATCTCACCACCGGCGCGCCGGACGAAATTGCGAATCCACCAAAGACCAAGGCCATGGCCTTTGGTGTGCTTGGTGGTGAAGTTTAGTTCGAAGATCTTCGGCAGAATGTCGTCGGGTATCCCTGTGCCAGTGTCTTTCACTGCGATTTGCACATAGCCGGCAGGGAGGTCCGAATGAAAGACCGCCGACGTGGCGACCTTCAGCTTTCCGCCGTTGGGCATCGAATCCAGTGCGTTCTGCAGCAGATTTTGAATTACAATGTCGAAGCAATAGAGCGACAGATTAGGTATACCTGGCTCTAGATCCTCGCCTAGAGTCACCGTGTTCGGGATCGTGAGCTTTTCTAGCGCTCCCTTTACCGCGCGATTGACGTCGACGACATTGCCCTTCTGGCCGAGCAGTTGGCTAAGCTCCTCGGGCATCTGAAGCGTGCGCTCGGCCAGCGCCAGCAGAGAATCGATACCTTGTCGCAGGACATCGGCTGGTACCTCCCCTCCGTCCTGCAGATACTGCTCAAGCTCA
The DNA here is from genome assembly GCA_963769145.1 of uncultured Actinomycetota bacterium. Taxonomy (GTDB): domain Bacteria; phylum Actinomycetota; class Actinomycetes; order Streptosporangiales; family Streptosporangiaceae; genus Chersky-822. The sequence continues at coordinate 1,031,746 of CAVYKS010000003.1, read as the reverse complement.
AGCAGCCGGAAACGCATAGCGCCGACGGAGTTGTTCAGCCGGTGAATCATATTCGTAGTCTGGTCGCCGACCGCGACCAGGAGGTCGTCGGCATTGCGGACCTCCAGCGTGTCGGTCAATTCTGAGCGCAACTTGGCGAACGCGAGCAGAACGCGGACCTTGTCGGCGAAGCTTTCGAGTATGACTTGCGAGAAACCTTGAAAAGCATCTAGCTGATTGCTCTCGACATTGAGCAAGCCGATCACAATGTCGCCCACGGAGATGGGCACGGCGATCTCGCTCTGTATTGACGTACGCGAAACCCGCCGGAAGTCAGGCTCCTGGCTGACGTCGCCGATGATGACCGTCCTGCCCTCACGTACAGCGCGGCCCGCGATGGACTTCTCCATGGGGAGGATCAGGCCAGCGTCGGCTGGATTGGTGCTGTGCACCACCTCGAGATCCTTGCCGTTACGGAAAACGATGTCGGCGCTGCTGATCTCGACGTGCTCTAGCTGCTGCAACGCATCCATGACCCGCTGCAGAGCGGACTGAATCGCGTGCTGCGAGTCCGTGTCATCGGCGAAGATGAGCTGGTCGACATCGGCGAAGAGCTCGTTCCGGTTAAAGAGCTGAGCTCGCTGGAGTGCGATCGCGACCTGGGAGGCAACCGCGGCCAGAATGTTCGCATGGACCTCGCTGAATGCGTTCGGCCGTGAACTCTCAGCGCAAAGCGCGCCCACCATGATGTCGTGCACCTTGATAGGCGTCGCCAGCATGCTGATCATCGGCTTATCGACGGAGCCGAAGATGGCTCTGTAATGTAGACCGCCGTCGACTTCTTGAAGATCTGGAATTCGGATCGGCCTGTTGGTCGCTATGCATTCACCGGCTAGTGAACTAGCTGCCTCGATGCGCTCACCCTGCTGCGCCGGGCAGGTTGTATATGCTGGTTCGAAGAAGCGGCCTCTCGCCAGCATGATTCCGACATGATCAGATTCGAGCAGTACTTTAGTACGCTCGACGATAAACTCAAAGGTTGTATTCAGCGGCCGTTCGTCTTCGAGCAACCTCAAGTCAATATTGTGTAGCAGCTCAAGCTCGTCTTCGCGAAGTAGGAACTCCTTGCGCAGTTCCTCTAGAAGGCTTTCCCAACGTTCCATGTTGTCCGAACCTGCCCGAACCTTGGTGTGACGCTGCCGTGCTTTCTGGGAGCATACATGACAGGATGCGCTAGCCGTGACGGAAGCTAAGTGGTGCGCCGTCATGATTGGCCACAGGAGAGGCGGATCTAGTAGGACCTGTTATGACAAAGACCATTAAAGCTGATCAGGCCGAGGTTCGTATCGCGAACATAGCTTGCCAGATTCAGGCCAGATTGAGGCATCGAAGTGGCACGTTAGCGTGCCGTACGCAGTATATTCGCCCGGTCGGCCAGAGCGAACGTATAAAGGGCTGGCCGTTAGCCCAGCAATGGTCCGACGTCAGCACGCGGTGCGCTTTCGGGTCCGACGTGCGGTGGTGCGCGGAGCGAACGCTCGACGGCCCGACGTGGGTGAAGCGCTAGCGGCCGACGAACGGTGCGGCAGTAGCGCCAGCGACGGGGTTGGCATTGGCCAGGCATTGGCCCGGCGCGGCCCTCCCGACCTAGCGTCGGCTTGGCGAGGGCGACTCAGACCTCGTAGGTGACTCTCACAGGAGCGCGATGGGTACCGAATCCACCCCGGCGACTCCCTTGAGCGCGATGAATTCCTGAATCCATTTGCGGATTCCAGTCCCAGGGGTGCGATGGATCCCCGAATTCATACCCGATTTCCCAGATGGATCCCCGAATCCATCGCACAGCGGCCCGCCGCAGCGCCCGGCCCGCCGCAGCGCCCGGCCCGCCGCAGCGCCCGGCCCGCCGCACCGCCCGGCCCGCCGCACCGCCCGGCCCGCCGCACCGCCCGGCCCGCCGCACCGCCCGGCCCGCCGCACCGCCCGGCCCGCCGCACCGCCCGGCCCGCCGTCCAGTTGTCCGGCGACGGGCGGCGGAGCAGCGTGGCTCCCTAGCTGCCGCCGGGCTCTGGCTGCCCGGCGCAGCGTGGGACCCTGGCTGTCGCTATGGCGACGTCGTGGGCCCCTAGCTGCTGGGGGGCGGCGGTGGAGGGGGAGGCAGGGCGGGCGGTAATGGGGACAGCGCTCTTCTGAAGAGGCGCACCGTTGGGCGTCGCCGTTTGCTGGCCGCTGATCAGCGCTTCACGCGCCCTTCACAGAACGCGCCGCATCCAGCTGTTGGTGTCCTCGGCGCGGCCGTACTGGATGGCGAGAATGTGGTCACGGAGCGCCAGGGTCTGCTTGCCAGGCATGCCGCTGCCGATCACGAACTCGTAGCCATCGCCCTTGAATCTGATGATCGGAGTGATCACCGCTGCCGTCCCGGTCGCGAACGCCTCGACGACGTGTCCGTCGGCGACGGCTGAGCGGAGCTCGGCCAGGGATATCGGCCGCTCTACCCGAGTTAGGCCAAAGTCGGGGGCCAGCGTTAGGACCGTGTCGCGGGTTGTGCCTTCCAAGATCGTGCCGAGCGCGGGGGCGAGGAGCTGGCCGTCCGAGGTGATCAGGCAGATGTTCATCGTGCCTGATTCCTCCAGGTTTCCAGCGCCGCCCAGGCGGTCGAGATACATCACCTGGTCGCAGCCATGCTGGTGGGCCTCGACCTGAGCGGCCAGGCTCGCGGCGTAGTTGCCGCCAAACTTGGCTTCCCCGGTGCCGCCTTTGCCCGAACGGGTGTAGTTGCTGGAAACCCACAACGTGACCCCGGCGATTCCTGAGGCGAAGAGCGAGCCCGCTGGCCATGCGATCACCGAATAGACAACTCGTTCGGCTGGCCGGACCCCGAGGTACACTTCCGACGCGAACATGAACGGTCGAACGTAGAGGCTTTCCTCGCTAGCGGGCATAGGAACCCACGCTTCGTCCGCTCTGATGAGTGCTTCCACGCTCTCGATGAAGTCATCTTCAGGTAGCTCCGGAAGTGCCAGCCGTCGCGCGGAGCGGGCCAAACGTCGCGCATTGGCCTCAGGCCGAAACAGCCAGACGCTGCCGTCGGCATGGCGGTAGGCCTTCAGCCCTTCGAAGATCTCTTGGCCGTAGTGCAGAACGGCGGTGCCCGGATGCAAGGTGAACGGCTCAAGCGGGCCGACCCGGCGGGCGTGCCAGCCGTCATCGGGTGTCCACAGAGCCGATGCCATGTGGTCGGTGAAGTGCGTACCGAACCCAGGTTTGGCCAGGATGGCCGCCCGCTCCGACGGCCGGCCGGGGATCCTTCGTCTGGAACACGGGGAAAGAGGTCAAGGCCAGATCCTAACGCGACCCGCCGAGGAGCACCTCGTCGACGTCAGTGCCCAGCCCCAACCTGGCTGGACAACGGGGTCGATGGCAGGTTCGCGGTACTGTGACCTTGTGGACATAACTGGCATTGACGACAGAGCGAAAGGACCGCTGGCGGCCGTCGTCGGCGACTATTACCGCAGTATCGACCGCCGCGATCTGGACTCGGCGCTGTCGTGCTTCGCGCCCAACGCGGTCTACCGTCGTCCCGGGTACGAGGCATTAGCTGGCATTGACGCGATCCTCGCGTACTACCGGGACGAGCGAGTGATCGCCGCTGGTCGACACAACATCGAGTCGATCATCGAGGACGCGGACGAGGTGGCGGTGCGGGGCAGCTTCAGCGGCACCTCGAATACCGGGCTCCCGCTTGCCGTCCGGTTCGCCGACTTCTGGCGGTTCTCTGGCCTGACAGTGGTTGAGCGCAACACCTACTTCGACGCGCCCGCGGTCTGAGCGACCGAAATCTGGGCCAAACGCTTGCCGTCGGGAGGGATTCGAGGTGGTGGGACAGCGGATACAACTGGGGAAAGGCGCTGCGGCTAGCAAGGCTGCGGCTAGCAAGGAGGTGCCGGGCTAAGCGTCAGGGGGTCGTTACCTCGGCGATTTATGTACGCGGGAACGGTCAGCCGGTACTACGCTTGGGCATTACGGCCGAGCTGTCTTCCGGTGCTGCCGCCATGGCCGATTGGCTCCGATGCCGCGGCCAAACCGTGGCGGGGTTTCAGTCGCCGGGCTGGTGCTTGTGACCAGAGGCGTGGAGATCTGGCGGTGCCTGGATTGGCCGGGACCCAAAATGATGTCGTCACGCTGACCTTGGAATGTGAGAGATTTCAGGGGGGAGGGGCCGAGTCCGGTGGAGGCCGTCGATTGCCTGGTTGTCGGGCATTTCGACATGCCCCTCGAAGAACTCGCCTCCCGGCTGCGGCCAAACCGTGATTTTTCGGGTGCATTTAGCGAGATCAGGACGAACTCGGTCCGGGTGGGCAAGGAGCAGCTGAGCTACAGCGAGCTGTTCGGTGAGATGTGCCGGATGTCGTGGGACGTGCCGGTGCGGCTCAATCCTTTCGACGCGCCGCATTCTGGTGCCATCTTCCTGGCGAACCGCCTGCGCCGGGCCGGGCTCGGCGCCCGCGTCGTCAACTTTGTCTCGAGGAATGGGCAAGAGCTGGTCAGCGCGCTGACCGGGACGAGGTTCAAGGTCGTGGCGATCACGACCACGTTCTACGTGGAGCCAAGCCCGATCACCGAGCTGGTCCGGTTCATCCGGTCGGTCGATGAGAGCGCCTTTATCGTGGTCGGCGGGCCGTTTGTGGTCGGGCGGGCGGCGAAGAACGCGGTGACCGCGGCGGCGGAGCTTGAAATGCTCGGCGCGGACGCGGTGATCTTCGACACCCAGGGTGAGCAAGCTCTGGTCACCCTGGTGCGGCAGGTATCAGCGGCCGGGCGGCCAGACCCCGGGGGCATTCCCAACGTCGCCTACCGGGAGCCGGGGATCAGGGCGGGGACTAGCCCGGGGACACCGGGCGTCGTCACCGGGCCCCGGATACGGGAGTCGAACGATCTGGACGAGCACCGGGTCACGTGGACTGACTTCACGGCCGAGCTGACGCCGAAGCTGGCGTTCTTGCGGACGGCGCGGGGGTGTTCGTTCCGGTGCGCGTTCTGCAACTACCCGGCGATGGCGGGCGGGCATGATCTGGCCGGCATCGGCGCGGTCTGCGATGAGCTGGAAGAACTGGCCGGTCTCGGCGTCGGGCACGTCGCCTTCGTCGATGACACCTTCAATGTCCCGCTGCCCCGGTTCAAGGCGCTGATGCGCGAGATCTCCCGGCGAGATCTCGGCTTGCACTGGACGTCGTTCTTCCGCTGCTCGAACGCGGATGAGGAGGCGTTCGACCTGATGGCCGCCGCCGGGTGCGAGGCGGTCTTCCTCGGCATCGAAAGCGGTGACCCGGCGATACTCACCGCGATGAACAAGGCAGCGCGCGTGGCGAACTACGAGCGGGGGATAGCGGCGCTGCGGCAGCGAGGCATCATGACGATGGCTTCCTACATCGTCGGGTTCCCCGGCGAGACCAAGGACAGCGTCCAGCGGACGCTCGACTTCATCGGCGAGAACCCGACCGATTTCCACAATGTCCAGCTGTACTTCCACGATCGCATGGCACCGATCGAGGCGCGGCGGGCGGAATTCTCGCTCACCGGCAGCGAGTACTCCTGGGATCACGCCACGATGGACTGGCGGGAAGCGGCCGACTGGGTCGAATACGCGATGTCGACCGGCAACGGGTCGATCCCGCTGCCGCTCTACGGCTTCAGCATCTGGTCGCTGCCGTACTTCCGGGCGCTCGGATTCACCACCGACGAGTTCAAGGGATTCACCGGCGTGGCGGCCGATGTGTTCCGCGACGGGCTGTTCGGCGAGGTCGACCTGGCGAGCTACAGCGAGAAATTCCGTCACGTCATCACCCTTGACCGGCTGGCGGTGCTGCCCCAGGGGGACCACCCCCCGGAACCTCCCGGCAGCGGCTTGGTAACACCTACGGGAACGGCGGGCTAAGGCAAGCCCGATGATGCCTCCGCAGCCCCGGCATGCCGATGCCGGGATCGATCAGGCAAGCGCGCTGCTTGCCGGTGCTTACCTGCGCGCGCGCACGGAGCCGGACGGTCCGGCTGCCGTCACCGCCGACGGCTCGCTGACCTGGGCCGGGTTGTTCAATTGCGCCCGCTCGGTCGACCTCGCCGTGCTCGACCCCGGTGTCGTCTTGATCGATTGCGGCCGTCGGCCGCAGGCGGTTGCCGCGGTAGTAGCTTGCGTGCTGGCGCAGCGACCGTTCTTGCTGCTCGACGACTCGGCTCCGGAAGCCCGGCGGGCCGCCATGGCGGCCGACTGCCCGGCGGTCGGCGTGCTCAGACCAGACGACGTCGGCGGCCTGCGCCTCGAGCGAGGCAGCCCTGGGACCAGCGGGATCAGCGGAACCCCAGCCCTGTACTGGATCTACACGTCAGGCTCGACCGGCGGGCCCAAGGGCACCGCGATCCCGGTCCGCGCGATGGCCGAGTTGCTGCCCGCGCTGGGTGCGGCCATTCCCGAGTTGCGAACCGCGAAATGCCTCGGCGTGACCGCGTCGTTCGATTTTGACCCAGCGTTGCAGCAGATCTTCGCCGGCCTGTACTTCGGCGCGACGATAGCGCTGCCATCCGAACTCGTCCGGCGGTCGCCCGAGGCGCTCGGCGAATTCTGGGCCGCCCATCACGTCGACGTCGCCGACGGAACCCCGCTGCTACTGCGGGCACTGGTCAAGGTCTCCGATCGCGTCGCCGGCCCGCTGGCCGTGCGGTGCCTGCTGATCGGCGGCGATGTCCTCCGGGCGCAGGACGTGCGGGCGCTGTGGCACAGGTTCGGCGAGCAGGTGGCGGTCTACAACCTCTACGGCGTTGCCGAGTGCGCGATCGACTCGGTGGTCGGCCGCGTCACCCCGGAGCAGATCGGGGGGCCGGACGTGCTGCCGGTCGGCCGCGAGCTGGGGCACAGCGTCGTGCTCCTGCTTGACGAGCAGCATCGCGAGGTGCCGGTCGGCGGTCCAGGCGAGATCTACATCGGCGGCGCCGGCGTCGGGCTCGGTTACCCGGGGCTGCCTCAGGAGACCGCCAGGGTGCTGGCGAACATCCCCGGACACGGGATCTGCTACCGGACCGGTGACCAGGGTCACCGGCTCAGCACCGGCGAACTGGTGGTGACCGGCCGGCTGGATCGCCAGCTTAAGGTGGCCGGGCGGCGGGTGGAACCAGCGGAAGTCGAAGCCGCCCTGGCGCAGTGGATCTCGGCTTACAGCACTCACCCGCGCCGGGTCCTGCTGCCAGCGCCGGATGTGCGGCGCTGTTCCCGTTGCGTGCTGAGTGAGAACTATCCGGGCAGCGACATCGACGAGACCGGGTTGTGCAAGTACTGCCGGATGCCTGCCAACGAGGTCATGTCCGGCTGGGGGTACTTCCGCGACATCGGCTCGCTCGACGCCGTAGTTGGCCAGGCGCGGGAGAACCAGCCCGGCGACTATGACGCGCTGCTGCTCTTCTCCGGCGGCAAGGACTCAAGTTACGTGCTGTACCGGCTGCTGGAGATGGGGCTGCGGATCGCGGCGTTCACCTTCGACAACGGGTTCATCTCCGACGATGCTTTCAAAAACATCGAGAGAATGTGCTCCGAGCACGACGTCCCGCACCGCTACGGCTACCCGGCCGACAGTTCGCGGCTGCTAGCGGAGAGTCTGCGGCTGGATGACACCGTCTGCTCAGGGTGCTTCGTCGGCATCACCGCGACCGGATCGGCGGTGGCTGCCGAGCTTGGCTGCCGGTTCGTGATCTCCGGGCTGTCCCGTGGTCAGATCATCGACACCAAGCTGCTCCAATTCGTCCGGCGCGGGCGCCGTGACTTGCGCGAGATCGACTCCGAACTGCACGAGCACAGGCGGCTTTACCTGCAACGCCGCAGCGCCTTCTCTCGCGCGGTCGGCGCCGAGGCGATCTCCGTGCAGGCCAACATCGCCCCGGCACTCGACTTCTTTCGCTACGAAGCCCCGAGCGCGGAGCGAATCGGTGAATACCTGGCCAGCCGGGACCCGCGCTGGCGGGTGCCTCAGGACACCGGCGTGTGCTCGACCAACTGCCGCGCGAACGACGCGGGCATCGCCGAGCACCTGACCAAGCGCAGGTATCACAACTACGAGAGCCCGCTGAGCTGGGAGGTCAGGCTCGGCACGCTGCCCCGGCCGGACGCGCTCGCGCGGGTGGCCAAGGGCGCGGACGCCGGCAACGCTTCTTATGTGCACGCCGCGCTAGCCCGGGGAGTCGAAGTCGCGGTGGTCGCCGATGACCAGGGGCGGCTCGTCGGCTACGTGGAAGGGCATCTGCCGGCCAGCCCCGAGGAAATCAAGGCCGGCCTCGCCGACCGGCTGCCTTGGTACATGATCCCCGCGCGGATCGAGGTCGTGCCGGACGGGCTGCCTCGGCTCTCGCACAACAAGATCGACTATGTCACGCTCACCGCGCGTGCCAGCGCAGGCCCCGACCAGCCAGAACAGGCATTGCCGCCCGAGACCGGCTCGGCCGCGGGCGGCGAACTCGCCGACCAAGTCCGTGCCGCCTGGTCAGACGTGCTCGGTCAGATCCCGGTGGCCGGCACCGAGAACTTCTTCCACCTGGGCGGGGACTCACTGGCCGCGACCGAACTCGCGGTCAGGATAACGGCCCGGCTCGGCGTATCGGTGCCGATCATCACGATCCACGAGGCGCCGGTATTCGCTGCCTACACCGGCGCCGTGCGCGAGTGGCTGGATGTTGCCGCTCGCCATCCCGCCGACCCGCCCTCGCCGCTCGGCGTCCGCGTTCAGGAGATCACCAGCGACACGCCCTCGGGCAAGGCCGTCACGGTCTTCCTGATGCCCGACGCGGCCGGGCTGGCGGTGTCGCTGCCGAGGCTGTTCGCGTCCGCGGTGCGAGACTTGCCGGTCAGGCTGCTCGCCGTGGGGTATTCCGCCGAGACCTGGCCCGACCACGTCGGCATGAAGGATCTGGCCGGCGAGATAGCTCAGTCGATCACGAGCCGCGTCAATGGCTGTCCGGTCGTCGTGGCGGGTTGGAGCCTAGGCGCGGTCCTCGCCGATCACACCGCGATCGCGCTGACCGGTCGGTTGCCCGGCAGCCACAACCAGACTGCGGTCGAGTGCTGGCTGCTCGACCCGCCGCTGGCCAGCAAGGCCGACGCGCTCGCGCTCAAAGACCAGGTCAAAGACCGCCTCGTTGATGCCTTCCCGCAGCTCAGCCCGCAGTTGCAGCGGCGCGGCGACTGGGCTTCGATACTTGGGGTGATCGACCGGGCGAGTCACTACCGCGACGGCCCGCGCCGGGTGCTCGCTGCTCAGCCCGACTTTGTCCGCTGGAGTCTGGCGGTCGACGTGCCCGAGCAGGGTGCCTGGGAGCCCCCCCAGTCCGTGCTGCCCCAGCTAAAAACGGTCCTGAAAACGCTGGCGATACTCGGGGAAGAAAATATCCTCGCACCGGCGGCTGCCGCCGCCCAAGTCACCATAAGGCGGTTCCGTCCGGAGCTTGGCACTATCGTGATTACCGCCGCCGATGAATTCATTAGTGGCGTCGACCACTGGAGCATGATCGAGCCCGAGCGCTACGCACCCTACGCCGAACGGCTCGCCAAGCTGTGCGCGAAGTTGTGAAGGAGAACCCGATGCCCGGTCAAGTTCGCTGCCTGGCGGCAGCCGGGGATGAGCGCGCACAGGCCGTCGCCGCGTGCCTGCGGCGGCTGGAAGGCGTCAGCGCGGACGTCGGCGCAGCGACGATCGATGCGGTGCGGCCCGGCCTCGCAAGGCTCGCCGCCACCGGACGGCTGTTCATCTCCCGGACCGATGAAAAGGTCACGCTGCGCTACGCCGCCTCCGCCGAAGCCAAGAGAGCACTGTTCGACAGCGCCCTATCCGCCGCCTGGCCGTCGCGGATTCAGAAGGAGATGAAGGCCTCTACCCAGCACATCGGCGGCGCGATCTTCCATCTCCCGCTTGAGGACGGTTCTGGCCAGGTTGACGCCTTCATTACCGACTGGTCGCCGGTCCCGGCCGCGTGCGCGATCGCCGTGCATCCCCAGCACCCGCTCGCGGTACCACTTGACGGCAGCCAGGCCGCGTGGACGGGGCGCTACGCCCGGCATCCGCTGACTGGCGACCTGCTGGCGATCTGGACGGCAAATTGGGTACGGCCGGAATTCGGCACCGGCGCGGTCATCGTGAACCCGGCGCACAGCGCCGCCGACCTCGACTTCGCCCGGTCGGTTGGACTGCCGGTGCGGTTCGCGCTGGCGCCGCGGGCTCCGGCCGCTGACCCGGCGACCTGGCCGGAACCGCCGGTGATCAAGAGCGGGATCGTGGTGCGCAGCGGCGTGGCTGACGGCCAGGACTACCTCACCGCCAGGCAGACCTATCTCGACCTGCTGACGGCCGGAAAGTTCGCCACCGAGTACACCGACCACATTCTCGCGACCATCCCCCTGGTCAGCGCGATGGGCTCTGGCGGGGAGGCTGACCTGCTGTCAGCGCCGTCGGCCGCGCCGGAGGCGGAGGCGGCCTGGTTGCTCGAGTCGGAGACCGCACCGGGGTCCGTGCTCGTCGCCAGCATGGCGCAGAGCGCCGAGGTGGTGGCCCTTCGCGCGATGCACATCGACCTCTACGGCACCGACATCACCGACCCGCGGGTCCTGCTCGTCGGCGGCACTGCGGCAATACCAGAGGGCGGAACGCCGGCCGAACGGGCGCTTGCGCTGCTGGCGATCGGTCCGCTCGACCAGACGGCGACCGTCAAGGCGCCGAACCTGGAGCAGGCCCAGCGATTCTTCGAACTCCACGGCTCAATGTCCGACCCGGCCAGCGACCCGGACCTGACGGTCCATCCGGCCAAGCGGGCGATGATCGTATTCGGGCTGCTCAAGAGCGGCCACCTGGACCGGGCCTTCGCTGAGCTTTACAAGATACAGCGCGATATCAGAAAGAATGCCGACGCGGTATCAAGCTCGGACCGGTACGCCTACTTCGCGCTCAGCTACCTGCTCGCGGGCGCGCCGACTCCGGCCGGGTACCCGACGGCGGAGGTCAGGTCGCACCTTTCCGGCGACCCTGGGTGAATGCTGAGTGATCACTCAGCAGTTTGTGGTCGCACCTACGTCTTTCCTCAATCGAAGCGTGACCTACGCCACGTAGAGTCATCACTGGTCGCTCAGAGCGCAGCAGTCTCGCGATCCGCCAGAGTTGCTGGATTTCGGCGTGAGCCGACTGGGCAGACCGCTAGCCGGGCACATCAGGGGGCGCGATGCGCTGGGGCTCGTATGCCCCGGCGTGGCGAAGGGCGATGGCCCGGCTGGACGGCAAACGATTTCACGGGGAGCGAGCGGGAGGCGTCGGTGCGGGCGAGGGAGTTCGGGGGCCACAGATGACACCGGTTACTGGTGCGTGGTCGGCCGCGTGGCTTCTTACGGCCGCCCTCGCAAGCATCCGCCTCTGGCGGGCGGGCCGTGGCCACGAGCCTTTTTTTCAAAGCGGATATCGCTGGCTTGCCGCCGCAGCGGTGTGCCTTGGCCTTGGCGGTACCGTGCAGCAGGCGTTCGGCGGGCTGATCGGCGGAGGAGGGCCGCTGCGGGTAGCCGATCTCATCAGCCTGGGCGCGCTGCCGGCGATCGTGCTCGGGCTCGCGACGATCACAGCGGACCGTTCCGGCGGCGACCAAGGCCTTCGTTCCGCGAGCGAGCCGAGTCGCTGGCGAATTTACTCCGGCGGCGCTGCCGCGGTCCGGCCCGGCGGCGGCGCATTGCTCGACAGCGCGCTGGTGGTGGTGTCGCTGTTCGCGATTGGCCTCGTCGTCATGTTCGGCGGGGATTACACGAGGGCTGGTGGCGGGGCGGGAGCCTTCGCGCTTGACCTGATCCGCCCGGTCGCTGACTTGGCGGCGTTCGGGCTCGCGCTGACGCTGGTGCCGCGCAATCCGCGGCTAACCGGGTGCGGCGTCCTGGCTTTGGCGGCGGTAACCCTCGCCGACTCGCTCGCGGTCGCCAGCCGGTCTGTCGGCGCGAATCCGGGTACGGCCGCCCATATCGCGCTCGTCGCCGCGATCGCCCTGCTCGCCGCGACGCCACTACAGCGCGGGCCCGTAGCGGAGGATGCCCGGGCTGGGTTGTGGTCCCAGTGGCTGGCCAAGGCTTGGTCGGCGGAAGCGCGGATGGCCGCTCCGGTCGCCGCCGCCGCTGCCGCGCTGGTCATCGCCGGTTTCGCGGTGTTCGGTCACCCGGTGCCCGCGTCGGCGGTGGCTGTCACCGCCGCGCTCGGGGTGATCTTGCTGGTGATCAGGCTTGGCTGGTTCGCGCGGCGGGCCGGAGTGGTCACGGCGTCGGTGCAGGCATTCGACGGGGTGTTCCACGCGCTGGCCGACTCGACCAGTGACACTGTGCTGATCTGTGACCGGGCAGGTTCCATCGAGTACGTGAGTCACGGAAGCGGACAGTTCGGCTACGAGCAGGACAAGCTGGTCGGGGCGGGACTGGTCGGCACCCAACTCGGGGACCTCGTGCATCCGGAAGACCAGCACGCGGCGGTCAGGGCGGCGATGACCGCGCTGCTTTCGGAGCCCGGCACCGCTACGTTCATCGGCCGGGCCAGGAGCGCCGACGGGTCGTGGCATCAGGTCAAGGCGATGCTCTCACGCTACGGTCAGCCCGGCGAGCCGACCAGGCTGCTGATCACCTGTCATGACGACAGCGAGGTTGTCGCGCTGCGCAGGCAGCTAGCCCAGCTCACGTTCCATGACGGGCTGACTGGCCTGCCGAACCGGGCTTACCTTGAGGAACGGGTCAAGGACTTGCGGCACGGGGCGGAGGAGCGGGCGACGGTCGCCGCGATCATGGTCGGCCTCGATCGCCTGGACGGGCTCGCGGGTTCCGCTGGGCACGCCGGTGCGACGGCCGACCTCGGCGGCCCGTTTGGCGAGAATCTGGTACTGGCCCAGACCGGACGTCGGCTGCGGGCCGCGGTGCCGCCCGAGGCTATTGTGGCCCGCTGGGGCGGCGAGCAGTTCGCCGTGCTGATCAGCGACATCGACCCGGCGGATGGCGCGGCCGACCACCGGCAGCACGCCGCCGAACTGGCCGAGCGGCTGGCCGACTCGATCAGCGCGGTCCCGTTCGCGGTCGGCGCCCTGGAAGTGCGGATCACCGCGAGCATCGGGGTCGCGACGAGTTCAGCCGATGGCGCTGACCAGGTACTCGGCAATGCCTACGCGGCCATGGCGATGGCGGCCGAGGCTGGGGGCGCCCGGATGGAGGTGTTCGGTGCGGAAATGCAGGCCAGGGCTCGGCGCCGGATCGAGTTGACCGTGGCGCTCGGCGAGGCTGTCGCCGATCATCAGCTTGCCGTTGAGTACTTGCCCGTCGTCGAGCTTGCTTCCGCGCTCGTGACGGGCGTCGAGGCCAGGCTGAGCTGGTGCCAGGCCGGCGAGCGGATTGACGTCGATGAACTGTTCGCCGTGGCCGAGGAGTCCGGTCAGATCACCGAGCTTGGCGACTGGCTACTGCGTGAGGGCATCAGGCAGGTTGCCGCCTGGCGGACCACCGGGCCAGGGATCGGTCTCATAGTCCGCGTCTCGGCCAGGCAACTCGGCGCGCCGGGGTTCACCGGATCGGTGGTCTCCGCGCTGGAGGCGGCCGGGCTGCCCGCGCAGGCGCTGACGCTGGCGGTCAACGAGCGGGCGCTGATCGGCGCCAGCCCCATGCTCGAGTCCGAGCTAGTCGGCTTGCGCACCACTGGCGTCAAGCTCGCGATCGATGACTTCGGCACCGGGCATGCCTCGCTGAGCTACCTGCGCCGGCTCAGCGTCGACGTGATCAAGATCGGGAGCTTGCTCACGGCCGGGCTCGGAACCGACCCGACGCTGACCTTGCTCACGTCCGCTATCGCGGGTCTTGGCCGTGACCTAGGCATCGAGACGATCGCTAGCGGCGTTAGCGGACCCGAGCAGGTCGACCTGCTGAAGGCGATGGGCTGCGGGCTTGGCCAGGGCGGCTGGCTTGCCAGCCAGTTGCCAGCTAGCGCGGTTGATCCGGTGGCTGTCGGGCTGTCCGCCGGGTGGGTCGAGCAGGACGCGCGCCCGCCCGCCGGCGGGCCGCAAGGCCGGTCACAGATCCAGGCTGGGGACCCGGCCTGCAGCCCGGCGAGCTGACCGCTAAAATCCGCGCATGGGGCGCACAACGCGAATCGCAGTCATAGGCGGCGACGGCATCGGCCCTGAGGTGATCGCCGAAGCGATCAAGGTGCTCAGGGCGACCGTGGCCGACAACTCGATCGAGACCACGAGCTATGACCTCGGAGCGGCTAGATATGTGCGCACCGGTGAGATCTTGCCCGATTCCGTGCTCGCCGAGATCGCCGATCACGACGCGATCCTGCTCGGCGCGGTCGGGGATCCGGGCGTGCCGAGCGGCCTGCTCGAACGCGGCTTGGTGCTGCGCCTGCGCTTTGAATTCGATCAGTATGTGAACCTCCGTCCGGTCAGGCTGTTTCCCGGAGTGGAATCACCGCTTGCCGGGCTGCGGACCTCCACGCTCGACATCCTGGTCGTGCGGGAAGGCACCGAAGGTCCGTATATCGAGGCCGGCGGCATCCTGCGTAAGGGAACGCCCGCCGAAGTCGCGACGCAGGAGAATATCAACACGGCGTTCGGCGTCGGCCGGATCACCAGGTACGCGTTCGGCCGGGCTTCGATCAGGCCGCGCCGCAAGGTGACACTGGTCCACAAGACCAACGTGCTGGCGCACGCTGGTGACCTGTGGCAGCGCACCCTTGACTCGGTCGCCGCCGAATTCCCCGACGTGATTTCCGACTACTGCCATGTGGACGCGGCCTTGATGTACTTGGTGACGCGGCCCGAGCAGTTCGATGTGATCGTGACCGACAACCTGTTCGGTGACGTGCTGACCGCTCTGGGCGCGGCGATCGTGGGCGGCCTCGGGCTCGCGGCCAGCGCCAGCATCAGCCCGGAGCGTACCGGGCCCAGCACTTTCGAACCGGTGCACGGCAGCGCCCCGGACATCGCGGGCAAGCAGAAGGCAGACCCAACCGCCGCGATCTTGTCAGCAGCGATGTTGTGCGAGCATCTCGGGATGACCGAGCACGCGTCTAGGATCGAGCAAGCAGTCGCTGATGACTTGCTTGTCCGACAGGGGGAATGGGTCGCCCGCAGCACGGCCGAAGTCGGCGACGACATCGCCGAGCGAGTATCCGGCTAGACTTCGCAATTCCGGAGTGACCGGTAGCGAGGTCAGAGGGGCTGCCGGCCGGGCCTGATTACCGGATGGCCAGCCACACCATTTAACGGTCAAGATGGTAATGCGGGCCGTCAGCAGGGACGGGGCCGCTGCGGGTACGTGCAACGGAGCCCTGCCCGCACGAAGGAGGATCTGCGATGAATGGGCTGGCACCACAGATCACGTTCGATCTGCAACCGTCCGAGCGGCGCGTCCCGGACGACGTGCGAGCAAAGATGCTCGAGTCTCCGGGTTTCGGCCAGGTATTTACCGACCACATGGTGTCGCTTAGCTGGTCAGAGCAGCATGGCTGGCACGACGGGAAGCTGATGCCATACGGTCCGCTGACGCTTGACCCGTCGACGGCGGTATTCCACTACGCGCAGGAGATATTCGAAGGCCTGAAGGCGTACCGGCAGGAGTCCGGGTCGATCGTGGCGTTCCGGCCCTTCTCGAACGCGGCGAGGTTCCGGCGGTCGTCCGTCAGGATGGCGATGCCCGAGTTGCCGGAAGAGGCGTTCGTGCAGGCCATCGAGTTGCTGGTGGCGCAGGACAAGGACTGGGTGTCGGCTAACCCGAACCACAGCCTGTACCTGCGACCACTGATGATCGCCACGACGCCCGCCCTTGGCGTACGCCGTCCCGCGTCAAACTTCAGATTCCTGGTCATCGCCTCGCCGTCGGGCATGTTCTTCACCCAGGGAGTCAAGCCGGTCAAGGTCTGGCTCGCCGACAAGTACGTCCGGGCCGCTCCCGGCGGCACCGGCGCGGCCAAGACCGGCGGCAACTACGCGGCCGGGTTCGCCGGGCAGCGCGAGGCGCTCGCCCAGGGCTGCGACGAGGTCGTCTGGCTGGACGCGGTCGAGCACCGCTTCGTCGAGGAGATGGGCGGGATGAACCTGTGCTTCGTTTTCGGCTCGGGTTCATCGGCCCGGCTCGTGACACCCGCGCTGACCGGCTCGCTGCTGCCCGGCATCACCAGGGACTCGCTGCTGACGCTCGCACCCGACCTGGGCATCCCGGCGTCGCAGGGGCAGATCTCGGTCGAGGACTGGCGGGCGGGGTGCGCCGAGGGGGAGATCACCGAGGCGTTCGCCTGCGGCACCGCCGCCGTGGTCACGCCGATCGGCGAGGTGCGGGGCAAGAACGGCGGCTGGCTCATCGGTGACGGGACGCCGGGTCCGGTCACGATGCGGTTGCGGGAAGAGTTGCTCGGCATCCAGTTCGGGCGGCTGCCAGACCCGCACGGGTGGATTCACAAGATCGTCTAAGGCAGCCTCTAGGGTGGACGGATGGACGACAAAGAGATACTTGGGCACATTGACGAGCTCATCAAGACCGAGCACCTGCTGCGGGCCAGGCTGGCCTCAGGCGAGCTGACATCGAGCGAGGAGAACGCCGCTCTTACGTCGGCCGAAGAGGCGCTCGACCAGTGCTGGGACCTGCTGCGGCAGCGCAGGGCCCGGCGAGAGTTCGGAGAGGACCCGGGCGCGGCGAAGGCGAGGCCGACGTCCGAGGTCGAGGAGTACTGGCAGTAGCTCGGTCGAAGCAGCCAGTCGCTACGCTTTCGACCATGCGGATCGCCAGGTTCTCCCACGACGGGTCAGTCAGCTACGGGCTCGTGCTCAGCGCCGACGGCAGCGCCTCTGACGGGCCGGCGAACGGCAGTGTCGCTGCCGAGCACGAGTCTGGGCGGCTGGTGGTGGCCCAGCTTGCCGGGCACCCGTTCGGCGGCACCGCCGATGACATCAAGCTGACCGGCACGCGGTTCTCGCTCGACGAAGTGCGGCTGCTGGCTCCGATACTCCCGAGCAAGGTCGTCTGCGTCGGGCAGAACTACGCCGATCACATCGCCGAGATGGGCGCCGAACCACCGGCCGAGCCGATCATCTTCCTCAAGCCGTCAACATCGGTGTCCGGCCCGGGCGACCCGATCCGCAGGCCGACCGGGCTCTCGGAGCGGGTCGACTACGAAGGCGAGCTTGCCGTCGTCATCGGCAGGCTCTGCAGCGAGGTGCCAGCCGACCGGGCGGCCGATGTGATCTTCGGCTACACCTGCGCCAACGACGTCACCGCGCGAGACCTGCAAGCACGAGACGGTCAGTGGACGAGGGCCAAGGGATTCGATACTTTCTGCCCCTTGGGTCCTTGGATCGAGACCGGCGTCGACCCGGCCAGCCTGGCGCTCACGACCAGCCTCAACGGCGAAGTAAAGCAGCAGTCGAATACGTCACATCTGTTGCACGACGTGTCGGCGCTGGTGGCGTTCGTGAGCCGGGTGATGACGCTGATACCCGGCGATGTGCTGCTGACCGGGACACCGGCCGGGGTAGGACCGATGGACAAGGGCGACGATGTCGCTGTCACGATCGAGGGAATCGGTACACTGAGCAACCCAGTGATGGACCGGGAGTGATCGGGATGGGCGGCGCGTGTTACCGGGTTGGAGGTGGCGGCCCGGTTCGGCTAGACTGCACTGGTTGCCGAGCCCGCGAGGGCTCGTTCCTTTGGGGTATGGGGTAATTGGCAGCCCGACGGGTTCTGGCCCCGTTAGTCTAGGTTCGAGTCCTGGTACCCCAGCGTTTGGATGTGCCTGGCCCCGTCGTCTAGTGGCCCAGGACGCCGCCCTCTCAAGGCGGTAGCGCCGGTTCAAATCCGGTCGGGGCTACGTTAGGTTGAGGCAGGTCAAGGGCCTGGTCGCTGAAGGTGGCGGCCGGGCCCTGATCGTCCTGAGAGCCACTCGTGCCACTCTGCGGAGGTCAGGGTATTGCTCATCTTCCTCCGAGAGGATCTACGATGATGTGCCGTCCGTGCCAGCGTGCTCCGAGGTGACGGCGACTTCCCTGAGGTAGTCGCGGTCGTACTCACGCCGCGCAACGTCGACTTGCTTGACGAAGTCGTCGTAGGCCGTGTCGGCGTCTTTCTTGCTAGAAAGGTAATCCCAACCTGTTTCCTTGAGCTTCTGGCTGTAGGTCCCGGTATAGGCACCATCTCGCGCCGACCTGGACCACGCCGAGTACCGACGTGGTAACGGCGACGAGGACGCCGAGTACAGCGGCGATTGCCCGCGTCACGTTGGCCGTTGTTGTGTCCGACGAGCCGGCCGCGGCGATCAGGGCAGGTACCGACGCGGCTGCCAGCGAGCTAAGAGCGAGCAGCACGAAGTACGCATTCTTGAAACGGTCACCAAGTTGGCCACGCCGCAACGCCAACGCTTTCTGCGGCGTTTAAGGCGCCATGGCGAATGAGCGGCCAACCGGCCCGTCCTGACCCAATGCCGCTTGGCCTAAAAGGATCTTGAAGATCCGCGACGCCGGCGACGGTGAACCCGGGTCGGTCGCGGGCACGAACCACCAGGTCACGCCTTGATCAAATTCCTCTAAGTGGCATTGCGTCCTGACCGGCAGCGGCAGCAACCCGCTCAAATGGGAATCCGCCACATCGATCTTGGGCGCGGTCGCCGGATCATCGCTGTGCTGGCCGCGCAGTCTGTATCCGACGCCGCTTATGTTCGGCGGTCCCTGTCAGCCGGACACGATCACCTCGTGCCACCGCCCGCCGTTGAGGTTGACGTTGTTGCCGGAGGCCTGGCCGGCGGAGGTGTCGAGGACGTAGGTATAGAGCGGGTGCCCGTTGTAGGTGATCTGCGTGGTTCCGTCGGATCGCTTGATAGTTGCGAGCTTGCCGGGGACGCCGGGACCCAACGAGGGGGTTCCGGTGACTGGCGGCCAGTAGGCGACACAGGTCCCGTAGCAGGCGGACCTGGTGGCGGTGTCCGGGGAGAACCAGTACAGCGTGAAGCCGCTGGCGTTGGTCAGCACCCTCACACCGCCGATAGTCGCCGTGTTCAGCCCGCCGCTGGCGGATGCCGACCCCGGGCCGGCGGCTCGCGCGACCACGACGCCAAACGCCACCAGGGCAATGACGCAGATGCCGATGATCGCCAGTCCCGCGCCAGGAACGCTGGCCGACGCCATGGCATGCAGCCTGGCCAGCGCGGGACTGTCGGCGGCTGTCGAGGCGGCAGGCTGACCCGGGGTGGCGGGGAAAGCAGCCAGCGTTGCCAGCGCCGCGAACGCGGCCACCTCGATCAACCCGGCGGCGATTCCGGCAGTGGTGCGGATCTCGGTGAATCCGAACAATCCGTTCCAGACCGCTACGAGGTACGCGCAAAGGGTGGCCAGGGCTAGCCCCGCGCCGACCGCGGCGACGAGCCGGCTGGCGGAGACGAGCGCGACGACGGCGACGGCGAAGACCGCGCTCACCTGCAGCATGAAAAGAAGGCCGATGGTGGCGATCGACCCGTAGCCGGTCAGGTACAGGTCTAGGTGGATCGCCCCGGTTGCGGCGAGCAGCCCGGCACCGGCCAGCCGCAGCCCCAGCCGCCAGTATCGGCGACGGGGCCAGCCGGTCACCCGGCGACCCAAGCTCCGCGCCCCATCGCGATTCGGGTCCGGCGGCGTGGGCCGGGCACGCGAGGCTGGCAGGGATTTCACGTGCCGATCCCAACGGTCATCAGGGACGCGACTAACGGCAACAGCGGCACGTCCCGGTTATCGACCAGCAACGCGATCAGTGTGCCGGGCGACCCGGGCGTCAGCCCGGCCATTACGGCGGATTTGGGCATGGACAGGACCTCTCAAATGCCCGCACTAGTTTGAACACCACCACAAGCGGCATCGACGACGCCTGTAAAGACGCACCGACAGGGGCCATGATTACACACCTACCCGAGAAGCGGGGATGAAAAGGTAGATACATGGGCACGGCACCTGTGCGAGGCGGCACGCAAGTCAGGACCGCTCGCAACCATTCAGGCCGCTGGAGCACACTCTGTTGGGAGGGACCTGTGGCGGTTTTGCCTCGTGCGGCGAGTCAGACGGGCTGGGCCGTCAGTTCCGCAGGGGCGGTCACGTCGATCAGGTGGTAGGTCCGCGCGCAGTCTGGCGAGGTGTCATGGACCCAGTACAAGATGATGCCCATGATGTCGATAAGCGCCCGCAGCGTGCCGCGGAGCCGGGCGCCTAGCTCGGTCTGGCTGGCGAGGAACGTATGAAACTGACCAGGATCGGCGCGACTGGCTCGACGGAATCCGCTGCCGACTGAGCGGAGGGCCGTATGCCGGGGAGGCTGCGGCCGCGGAAGCCGAAAGGCCACTGTCTGTGCATCGCGGCTACGCGAGAATTAGTGGGATAGCCGTTCGCCAGACGGCGTCCACACCTATACCTTCCACCGGCGCGGGGCGGCCGGGCGGAGTGGAACTCAAGATCGCGTGTTTCCTCTATGGTGGCCTTGGACATGGGCACAGGGGATGGGTCAAGGATCCTCCGCCCAAATCTTCCCGATCGACGATGATCGCTACCCACGCGAAATCGAAGTCAAGGACGGCAGAGGGCACGGCCCGCCTCGAGACTTTGAATTCGGCTCGCCGAGCTGACCTGCAGATGGGCGGCGGCCGGTGAGTGGTGAGCCCGACTATTCTAAACCGCCCGGGAATCATATCTGCCGGCCATCCGTTGGCGCGTCCGCGATTGTCGTGGATCCCGTTTCCGCCAGGATGCACGCCGGGCAATATCGGCGCAAGACCTTAGATGGTGACAATTGCGTGGCTGGCGTTACCCGTGCGGTTCGGGATCAAATGGGTTAGGCAATGTGCATTGGGCCGTGGCGGGGAGGGAGAGTTATGCCGATTCCCGGGCCGGTTGCGGACTCTGAACAGGGCGAGTGACCGTGTGACGCGGTGGCGCCCGGAACTGCCGAGCGGGCTGCGCGCGCGGCCCTCGGCGGTCCGTCTCGCCCGGCATGCAGAACAGCAGAAGGGGACATCCTGATGATCCTGCAAGAATTCACCACCCCGGGCACCTACACCATCACCGTCCCGCCCGGCGCGGAGGTCCTCGTGGAAGCCTGGGGCGGAGGCGGCGGAGGCGGCGGAGGCGGCAGCGGAGACGTCGCTGACGTCCCAGGATCCTTCGGCGCGAGCGGTGGCGGCGGCGGAACCGGCGGTTACGCCCGCGGCATCGTCACCGTCTCCCCGGCTAGCGGCACCCTCACCGTGATCGTCGGCGCAGGCGGAACCGGCGGTGCCGGCGCCTCGCCCGCCTCCGTCACTCACGGCACCCCCGGCGCGGCCGGCCAGTCTGGCTCCAGCGGAGCAGACACCACCGTCAGCAACGTCGGCTCGGTCATCATCGCCGCGCACGGCGGTGCCGCAGGTACCGGCGGCGGCGGCGGAACCACTACCGGAACCGACGGCGCGAACGGCCAGGGCGGCGCAGGCGGAACCGGCACCGTTCCCGCCGGCAGCGGATACACCCGCACTGGCGGAAACGGCGGAAACGCCGCGGCCGCAGCCGGCGGCGGCACCAACCCGGGGGGCGCAGGCAGCTACATCACCAACGGCATCCTGCCCGGCACCCCCAACACCGGCGGCGCCGGCGGCAAGTACACCCAGAGCACCACCTCACCCGCCGGGACCGGCGGCAACGGCCGCCCTGGCTCCCTGGTCCTCACCCTCCTCAGCAGCCCTTCCGCCGCCCCGGCCGGTGTTCCCGTCTACACCGGCCAGCAGATCGCCCCTTATACCGTCAACGCCTACGGCCAGACGATCAACAGCCAGAACAGCTACGTCACCGCCGCCGCCGTCGCCGGCAGCGGCACCGTCACCGTCACCGTCAACTTCGCCCAGACCAACCAGCCCAGCACCACCTTCCAGCTCTTCTCCATACTCGACACCGGCGGCCCCACCCTCTCTGGCGTCCACCTCACCACCGACAGCAGCGGCAGCGGCGCCGCCGCTTTCACCCTCTCCGGCCTCGCCTCCGGATCACACACCCTCGCCGTCGATATCAACAACCTCCCTCCCGACGGCTCCGCCGGAACCACCTGGTACATCAACGCCGGCGGCGGCAACCGCATCACCTTCACCTGCTAACTACCTGACCGGCCACATTCCGGCGGGCGGCGAGGTCATCGCGGCATTGAGCTGGGCCATGCGTCGGCCGCCGCAGTCAGGGCTTGTCGTGAGCGGAAGCGGAGATGGCATTGGACTACGACGAGGCCCGGCGGCAGGCGATGGCGTATCTCGACGATCATTTGTCCGTCGTCTATCCGTGACTTCTGTCGTCATGGGTTGCTCACCCGTGGCGGGTGAGGATGTATGCCCGCGCCCGTGCCATGGTCGGATCAGGGTTTGGGCCGCGTCCTCCGCTGGAAGTTGGGGGTTTGTTCATGACTGATCTGCTGGCTGGCACAGCGCCGGGCCAGGTGGCAGGCGGCGTGCTGGACCCAGATCTGGGCCGGCTGACTATGTCCGAGCGGGCGGCCCGGGGCAAGGCGGCCCGCGCGGAGGTGCCGAGGGAAAGTCATGCGGCGTTCGATCCGCCTGCGGACCGGCCGGACCCGGTCGCGTTGCTGGAGCAGCAGGCGGAGTCGCGGGTGCCGGAGCTGGTGCCGATCCGGTACGGCCGGATGCTGGTTTCCCCGTTCGCCTTCTTCCGCGGCGCGGCCCTGCCGATGGCCAGTGACCTGGCCGGGACGCCGTCCACCGGGCTGGTCGTGCAGACCTGCGGTGACGCGCACCTGTCCAACTTCGGCATCTTCGCCTCTCCCGAGCGGAAGTTCCTGTTCGATGTCAATGACTTCGACGAGACACTGCCCGGCCCGTGGGAGTGGGATGTCAAGCGGCTGGCTGCCAGCCTTGAGGTAGCGGCTCGTGGCAACGGTTTCTCCCGCAAGCAGCGGCGGAGGATCGTGACATCAAGCATCCGTTGCTACCGGGAGACGATGCGGACGTTCGCCGGGATGAGCAACCTGGATGTCTGGTATGCCCGGGTGGACCTGGCCCTGGTGGAGAAGATGTTCCAGGCCCCGATGGCCCCGCGTGACCGCAAGGTGGTGGCGAAGAACCTGGCCAAGGCGCGGACCCGGGACAGCATGCAGGCGTTCGGCAAGCTGTGCGGCGTGGTGGACGGCCAGATCCGGATAGTCGCCGACCCGCCGCTGATCATGCCGGTATCCCACCTGCTGCCCGGAGACAGGGACCGGCTGGGCTTGGAGGCGCAACTAGATGATCTTCTGGCGGACTACGGGCGCACGATGAACGGAGCGCACCGGATTTTGTTCGAGCGCTACCAGATCGTCGACCTGGCCAGGAAGGTTGTGGGTGTGGGCAGCGTCGGAACCCGCTGCTGGATCTTCCTATTTACCGCCCGTGACGACACGGAGCCGCTCTTGCTGCAGGTCAAAGAGGCGCAGCCGTCCGTGCTTTCCGCGTTCGTCGGCCCCAGCAAGTACGCCAATCAGGGACAGCGGGTAGTGGAGGGGCAGTGGCTGATGCAGCCGGTCAGCGACATCTTCCTCGGCTGGCAGCGAACGGACAAGCTGCTGGATGGCAAGGCCCATGACTTCTACGTCCGCCAGTTGCGGGACTGGAAGTTCTCCCTGGATATCGATGCGATGCGGCCGTCCGGGATGCTCAACTACGGCGAGCTGTGCGCCTGGACGCTGGCCCGCGCACACGCCAAGTCGGGCGACTCTGTCGCCATCGCGGCCTACATGGGCAACGCTGATGTCTTCGACCAGGCTATTGCCCGGTTCGCCACCGCCTACGCTGATCAGACCGAACGTGACCACAAGGCGCTGGCCAGGGCAGCGGCGGCCGGACGCGTCATCGCACAGAGCGGCCTGTGACCGGCCTGGCGAAGGCGAACTTGCCGCCCGGGCCCGGCGAGACGGCGGCTGCCCTGATCGCACTGCACGAGCGGCTCGGCCTGGTCTACGGCGCGGTCGACCTGGTCGGAACCCCCGCCGGGGAGATGGTGTTCCTGGAGACCAACCAGGCTGGTGAGTGGGGATGGCTGGCAGTGGCTTTTCAGGTCATCGTCTTTCACGGCGGTGTCATGCCATTGCCGACGGTATCAGGCGGGCGGAGCTGTCAATTCTGCCGTGTAACTTGAATTGAGTAGGTCGCCACTCCTGCGTGGTAGTGATGGCAGGTGCGATGGAAACTGTTCAGGTATTTCTAAGCCATACTTCCGATATGGCCCTGTTTCCGGCTAATCGTTCCTTTGTCCAGGCGGCTCTTGACGCGATCGGCCGGAGCGGGATGGCGTCCGTCGATATGCGTTACTTCGCGGCTCGGGATGTGCGGCCAGCGGAGTACTGCCGTGAGCGGCTGCGGGCTTGTGAGGTCTATGTAGCAATTGTCGGGTTCCGTTACGGCTCGGTAGTGCCCGACGATGGGATTTCGTATACCGAGCTGGAGTTCCGTGAGGCAGGATTTGCTGGTCTCCCGCGCCTGGTTTTCTTGCTGGAGGAGTCCGCGTGTTCGCCGGAATTTGCTGACGCCGATCGTCGCTTGATCGATGGTTTCCGCCGGCGGCTTACCGATGCCGGGCTGGTTGTCCGCTATTTCCGGTCCGGCGACGGGCTGGAGCTTGAGGTATTCCACGCCCTGAGCGAGCAGTCGCGGACCGGGCGACCGGAGCCGCCTACGGTTGATCCGCAGTCCCCGGATGTGGCCCCTGCCGAGCCCATCTTCGAGGTTCGGCCGCGTGACCCGAACTTCACTGGCAGGAACGACCTGCTGGATGAGATGCACAGCCGGCTGACCAGTCCTGACGGCGATTTGGCCGCCGTGGCCCTGCACGGGCTCAGCGGTGTCGGGAAGACGTATCTGGCGATTGAGTTTGCCTATCGTTTCGCTGAGTCCTACGACGTCGTCTACGAACTGCAGGCGCAGGACCCGATCGCGGCGGTGGTGCGGCTATGCGATCTCGCCAAGCGGCTCGGCATTCCGGCCGCGGAGCGCGGGGAGGACACGCTGGCCGAGCTTTGGGAACGGCTCCGCGCGTTCCGCGGCAAGTGGCTGCTGATCTACGACGACGCGGACAGCGCTCAGCCGCTGATGACGGCGTGGCCGCGCGGCGGCCATGGGCACGTGATCGTCACCTCGCTCAACCCGAACTGGGGGCATGTAGCGACCCCGGTGGAGGTGACGCCGCCAGATCGGGCGGGCTCGATCGACTTCGTGAGCAGGCGCCTGAATGTAGACCGCACAGAGGCGGACGCGATGGCCGATCGGCTGGGCGACCTGCCGCTCGCCCTAGCCCAGGCATGCGCCTACGTTGAGCAGGCTGCGATCTCCGTCGAGTCGTACCTGGAGCTAGCCGAGGCCGATGACGCCCGGCTGAAGCTCAAGCCGTATGACGCCGCTGAGCACCAGAAATCCGTGGCGACGACCTGGAACCTCTCGCTGCAGAACGTCAGGAAGATCAATCCCGCCGCGGCTCAGCTTCTCCAGTTCTGCGCGTTTTTCAGTTCCGCAGCCGTGCCGCGCCGGCTCATGCCGGATTATGCGGAGGTGCTGCCGGAGCCGTTTCGCGACGCGGTTAGCGATCCCGTCCGCTACAACACGATCATTCAGGTGGTCAAGCGCTACTCGCTGGCTACCGTAACCGACAAGCTGATCAGCGTGCACACGCTCCTGCAGGAGGCGATTCGTAGCCTGCTGACCGAGGCTGAAGTCGAGCTCTGGGCAAGCGTCGCCGTCAGGCTGCTGGACGCTGCCTTTCCCGACGATCCGGCTGACAGATCATCCCTGTTGCTGTTGAGTCACGCTGCGACAGCGGCCAGGCATGCCCGCCGTGTGGACGCGGAGCCGCTAGCGACGGTATCGCTGCTGATGAAGGCGGCAGATGCGGCAACTCGGTTCGGTGACCCGAGGGCTACAGTCGGCCTGCTGTCCGGTGCCCTGAAGTTGCTGGAACGACGCCCGGATCCTCGCCGGTCGATCTCGGACATCCTCGTCAGGCTGGGCTATGGCAACCGTGAGTTTGGCGAGCTGGAACAGGCTCGGTGGTGCTTCGAACAGGCCGTCGAGCGAGCTCGCCAGGAATCGGGACCCCGCAGCGACGACGTCGCTGAGGCACTCACTGGCCTGGGCATGGTGCTGTTTGACCTCTCTCAGCTTGGCGAGGCACATGAGTGCCTGACGACAAGCCTGGACATTCGCAGCAGTGACCCCGGCGCTGATCCGCTCAAGGTGGCGTTGACCTACAGCGTGCTGGGCCTGGCGCTGTGGAGCATGGGCGATCTGGCTGCCGCGGCGAGCGCTCACGAGAATTCCCTGCGCATTCGCGAGGACCGGCTCGGACCTGAGCATTCGGCGGTCGCGACCAGCGTCGACAACCTCGCTAAAGTGATCTTCGAACTCGGCGACCTCGCGGCCGCCAGGGAAATGAACGAGCGTGCCCTGCGGATCCGCGAGCAGCAGCTCGGCCGGGATCACTACCACGTCGGCATCAGCTTGAACCATCTCGGTTATGTCCTGCGCGATCTCGGCGATCTCGCCGGCGCGTTGGATGCGCACAGGCGTGCCCTGGGAATCTTCCGCACCCAGCTCGGGCCAGACCATAGCCATGTCGCGCGCAGCCTCCAGGGTATCGGTACGGTCCTGCTGCGCGAGGGCGACATCAAAGGTGCCAGGGATGCCTTCGCCGATGCGGCCGGCATCTTCACCCGCGCGCTTGGTCCTGAGCACCCAGGAACGGCCTCGTACCAGGCCGACCTTGGCTACACCTTGTACCGCCTCGGTGAGGCGGCGGAAGGCCGGTCGATGCTGGAGCGCGCGCTCGGCCTTCTCGCAGCGAAACTGCAGCCCGGCGACCCCGATCTCGTTCGCGCCCGCGCGCAGCTCGCCGAGATCGACGCGACAAGCGATCCCTCTCCCACGCAAACGGCTAGCTCTGCCAGCTCACCTGAAAGCAACGCCATCGGAACATGACGGATGGGAGTCTTCTGGTGCGATGATTTTCCTGACGGCCGTCCGTCTTACCGAGCATGACTATGACGACGAGAGTCCAGAGTGTGTCGATCCCGGTAGCCGATCAGGACCGGGCACTGGCGTTTTACACAGAGGTGCTCGGCTGCGAGCTGCGCGCCGATATCGAGGTGTGGCCCGGGGCCAGGCTGGTGGAAGTGGTGCCCCCCGGGTCGAGCGTCGGCTTGGTGCTATTGCCCCCGGACAGCGAAATCCCGATGGCCGTGCGGTTGGGCACGACCAGCGCCGAAACCGCCTACGCGCGGCTTCGCCAGGCGGGCGCGAGGCTGCACAACGACGAGGTCGTGCACCTCGACGGCTCCCCGCCGATGTTCTTTTTCGCCGACCCGGACGGCAACGGGCTCGTCTATCTAGAGGAAGAATCCGGCGGGGCCAGCGGCAACTGATCCGGCATCCCGAACTGGGCCGTGAGCTGGAGCGGTCATGGCCGTCAGGCACATCACCCGCAGCATCGAGTTCTACCTGCTCTGCCCCTGGCTCAACCCTATGGCCTTGCATTCAAAGATTTGTTACTGGTTTGTGCCGCGGGCGCGCAGGTGGACGCGTTCGCCTTGGGGGCCGAAGATGGCCTGCGGTGGCGGCATCCTGCGTGCCATGGCGAATACGAGCGGGCTAGACGGCGGGCAGGCGGTGCCCGGCACCGGCGCGGCTGCGGACGTGATCGTCGGCGTTATGCAGGCAGCCGCCTCCGGCGTCACCGCCGCAGCCGCGATCAACGCCGACCTGACCGCCGAGGACACAACCGCCGCAGTCGCGACCCGGTCCGGCTCGCTGGCGTCAGGTTCGGGTGTCACCTTGCGCGGGCATGGGTGCCCCGTGCCCTCGGTGGATGGTTCCGTAGGGCGGGAACTTTAGACGGCTGCCGCTGGAAGCTGCCTGCACGGTGCGGACCAGCGTCCCGCTGGTGGTCCAGATACCGCTCGTGGCCGTCCCGGTGAAGCTCTGGCCGTCACTGGACAACGTGATCGTCTCGTCCGGAATCAGGAATCCGTTGAGGTTTCCGTTCGGGTCGTAGATGTACTCGGTCACCGTGTAGGTGAAGGTGTTGGGTTGCGCGGCCGGCGCCCACCGCCCGAGCGAAGGCATGCCCAGACTGCACGGTCCGGTACCGCTCGCGCACGGCGCGGCTCCCTCGGGAGCGATGCCGGAAACCGTGCCATCCGGGTGGAACGACACCATTGTCTGCTCGTCTCCGCGTGGGGTGGACACATCCTGGTTCCAGGTGCCCACCGGCACGGTCGGCACGTCGCCGTGAGCTGATGCCGAATTGGTGGCTGCCGCCGTCCCAGCCGCGGCCAGCACGACGATCAGGAGGCCGCCCGCCCGGATCCGGTGTTTGTCTCGCATGGTCATGGTGTCATCGCCCTCTCGCGTTTGATGTTGGTCTCCCATTTGCCAGGTCTCAGATGGCGATGAAGTCCAGGTCCGTGGGCGCTATCACGTCGCCGGTGAATCCGGCGCTTTGGTTGGCCTGGGTGAAGGCGCTTAGGTAGGAGGACAGCGGGGGAAATGAGGGGGAGTAGTGGCAGAAAGCGACGCGTTTGACGCCGGCCGACTTGGCGATGGCGGGCAGGTCGGTGACGTTGGTCAGTGAGGTCCGGAAGTGCTGTTCGAGGAAGGGGCGGATGGCGGGATCCACGGCGTTGAGGATGATCTCGATGCCGGGCCAGTAGAGCACGTTGTGTATCAGCAGGTCGGCGCCTTCGGCGAGGGAGACAAGACGGGGGTCCGGGGCGCAGTCTCCGGAGAAGACGACCGACCGGCCGGTGGACTTGAGGTCGAAGCGGTAGGCGAAGGCATGTTTGATGTCTGTCCCGTGGAACACGCGGGTGCCGGTGACGATGACGTTGTCATCTTCCATGATCTGGTCGGCCGGGCCGGCGGGGCGCAGGGCGACCTGGTGCGCGCGGAGCAGGTCGGTCAGAGGCGTAGTCGGCGGCGCGATCGCCTCCCGGGAGGCGATGTCGACCGCGTACAGATCGAGCACGCTGGCGTTCATGCCGTTCAGCGGCGCGGGACCCCACAGATCCAGGCCCTGGTAGCTCTGCAGCTGGACCCAGCCCAGCAGCGCGAGCGCCGGGTATCCCGCCATGTGATCGGAGTGATAGTGGGTCAGGAACAGGTGCCGGAGCGCGGGGAACGGCAGGCCAGCGGCGGCGAACTGCGCTACGGTGTCGTTCCCCGCGTCAACCAGGTACACCGTGCCGTTGACCAGCAGCGCCAGCGACGGCTGCTTGTGGACGTTGCCGATGACCGGCCCGCCCGACACGCCGAGGAACACCACCCCGTCACCGTCATACGGCCCCGGCGCGGCCACCGCGGCGGCTGGCCGTGCCAGCACCCCCGCGCCCAGCGCCGTTACCGCCGCGGCGACACCTAACGAGCCGGCGATCATCCCCCGGCGGGACACCCCCTCGGCAGCACTCGGCCTGACAGCACCATTCCCGCAACCGTGTTCATCGGCCATGCAACGAATCAGGCACATCACAACCTCCTCTCCCGATCCCGACCGTCCCGGCGCTGAGCGACGGGGACCCAGGCGCGCGCCTGCCGACCTCAGCCGCGTGAACGGAATCGGATCGAGACTTACATCGCAGCAATCACATCCCCTTATTTACCGGGCCTATGTCAGTGTCCTTTCAGGACAGGTCTATGTCAGTGTTCTTTTATTACAGGCCTATGGCATTTCCATTGTTCTTTTAGGACAGGGCTGAGGCATTGCCTGGTCGCCGAGTCAAGGTGCGAGCGCCCGGCCGCGGCACGGTCACCTACGGTGAGCTGGCTTCACCGCCTGGGCTCAAGCCACGGGCGCTGGGCCCGGAGTGAAGAGGCTGCGCAGCGACCTGGCCACGTCGTCGAGAACGCGCTCGCTCTGATCGGCGGTCATCTCGCTGAGCGTGCGGCTCGGCGAGTTGGCCGCCTGG
The DNA here is from genome assembly GCA_963769145.1 of uncultured Actinomycetota bacterium. Taxonomy (GTDB): domain Bacteria; phylum Actinomycetota; class Actinomycetes; order Streptosporangiales; family Streptosporangiaceae; genus Chersky-822. The sequence continues at coordinate 1,001,778 of CAVYKS010000003.1, read as the reverse complement.
AAACGGGCCAGTTCTGGTGCTTCCATGAACGAGCTAGGCCGTACGTGGATGGGGATGACCCGGCAGCCGCCTTTGTTCGCCGCGTCGAGTAGCCGGGGAAGTTCGACTCGGTTGATGAAGTCGGAAGCCATGAAATCCGCGCTGGTGAGGAGCAAGGCGAAGCGGGCTCGCCCGAGCGCGGCGTCGATCTCCTGCCGCCACTGGTCGCCGAAAGCCAGGCGCCGGTCCGACCAGGAATCAACGATTCCTTCGCGTTCCATCGGCGTGAGATGTACCATGACGCGGTCCAGCCACCGGGCGTCCTGGTGGCTGTAGCAGATGAACACCTGATCACGGGTAACCGGGAGCGACTTTCCGGCTGCCTCCAGCAACTGCTCACGGGTCAACTGGCGCAGGTAGAAGATGAACTGCGGGTCATCAGCTATCAGCCGCCTTCCGCGTGGGTCGTAGTGCAGGTGCTCAGCGATCTTCGCCTTGTTTCCGCCGAATCCGGCCGGCAGGCCATCAAGAAAGATCCTCCGGACTGTCTCCTTCTGATCTGGATGCGCCGCGCATACGTTATCGAGTCGCAAAATCCCGTCCGCCGAATTCGCAAGCTCAAGCAGGAGGTCGATACACAATGATTCCGCTGGCTCGTCGAGCACCGCGAACTGATCGACTACGTCGTGATATTTCAGCCGCAGATCCTCGGTGACGCTGGCCTGGGCGAGATGCGTATTGGTTGGCACTGTCCTAGTTGTCGGCAGCGTTTCCTCGATGCCCGCAATGGCCGTCAGATGCCAGCACAGCATTTGCGCTGTCTGCAAGCTCCCCACCGACCTGGCGACGATATCTCTCTTAGCATCGAACACTATGTTCAGAGCCGCCTCGCCCTTCTCGATCATCTGAAGGACGAGTTCATCAGCGGCCCGGTCGGGATGAAAGACGCTGATCCGCGTGGCTAGATCCGAGCCGAGAGAAACCAGGTTCTGCGCAGTACCCGGAATGCCCACCACGATCAGCTTGGAGGCGATGTCGGCATCAGCATCGGCGAGGCGCTTCAGGTAGTCAGCCAGCCGGTCTTGCGTGGTGGCCGGCAAGCGATGAAAGTCGTCTACCGCCACCAGTCCCTCATGACCGTCCGGCAGTCGGCTTATCTGGGTCAGGTCTTCCGGCTTGCGGGCACTGAGAACGGTGACCTTGCCGAGGCGGTAATGGTCCTGGGCGACCGCGTGCCGCAGGATCGTGGTCTTCCCTATGCCGGAAGGCCCTTCGAGTACGATGCCGAGCCCAGGCTGCCGCAGCGCCAGCCGGAATTTCATGAAGTTCTTGGGCTCGACGAAGGTCAGCCCGGGAACGCCCGAGTACTGGAATACCTCACCAAGCTCCCGGATCTTCCGAACCCCGCGGGTCCTGACCGAATGCGTTTCCAAGGTCTCGCTGCGGGCATCTCTCGTCTGCCAGAACTCTGAAATGGCGGCCTGGAGGCTGTCCGTAACGGTGGCTATCGCCTCGTCATAACTGCGCCACTCGCTGATCGGACGTCCCCCGGAGGGGACGGCGGCGAGCCTCCCGAACGGCTGCTTCCCCCAAGAGGCAGGACGGAAGATGACCGGCAGTACAAGCGCCCCACGTTCGTCATGCTTCTGAAGCAGCAGACGCATGTCTTCGCTGACGCTAAATTCGGTTGCCAGCAGGTCACGGCTGACGACTATCAGCGCCATGTCAGCGGCGCACACGTCTGGATCAGCTTCCTGAGACCGAAGATCAAGGCCAACCAACGTCTTCTGCAGAACAGTTGCCAGCGGGATCTGACTTCTGAGGCTCCGCAGCGCACCGGCTAGATCAGCGGCGAAGCCCGCGTCGGCCTCGGCCGAGATGACGATTGCCCGCAGCCCAGATCCTGACCCGTCTGCAGGCCCGTCAGCCGCCGGGCGACTTATCACCAGTTTTTGCCCCCGCAAACCGGGGCAAAACCAGCAGATTAGCCACCAAAACCGATGATAAGTGGCGCCTTGTCGGCGGGCGATGCGACAAAAGCCGCAAACAGTCCGACATGGCAACCGCAACCCCGGCCTCGCCCGCGCTTGCGGCCCCCAACAGACCTCAGCCCAACCGCAACGTCGTCACGGCTTTTCAAGACAACGCTGTTTCGCGTAAAACGGTGTAGAAACTCTGATTCAATGTCGCCTTACGCCAGGCTGGTCCCAGCAAATGCGATCTAATCGCCGTGCCAGCCAGGACGGTCCATTCCGGATTCATTTTTGCGCCGCTGTGATCGCGTTTTCGCATTAGCATGATGCGCCATGCAGCGAACACGAAGCTTCCGCGTGCTGATCGCGGTCATGGCGGGGATTAGCGCGGAGGCTGGCGGTCCGGCCATCGGCGCGCTTGCCGTCCAGCCCGCTGCGGAGCGCCCCCTCGTCCAGCCGGCGGCAGGCCGCTACGGCGCGCTGCCCGACGCCGGGAACCCCGCGGGGCACTTCTACGTGCCTCGCGCTGGCCAGGCAGTGAACACCCGCCACCCCAATCACGTGATCGGCGACGGCGCCCCGGCGAGCTGCACGTCGGCGGCGGTCGTGCGGGCCGTCGTGGCTGGCGGGATCATCAGGTTCAACTGCGGCAGCCATCCGGTCACGATCCTGATGAACAGGACCGCCTGGGTTCCGAATACCAGCAACGGCGTCGTGCTTGATGGCGGCGGCCTGGTCACGCTGAGCGGCGGCGGCGAGCGCCGGATCTTGTTCTCCGATACCTGCGAGGGCACATGGTCAACGCAGGACTGCGTCAACCAGCCATATCCCAAGATCGTGGTGCAGAACATCACGTTCGAAGACGGCTACAACGGCACGCACCAGGCGACCTGCACGGCCAACAGCCCGCGATGCTGGTACGGCGGCGTCAACGGCGGCGGCGCCATCTACGTCGAGGGCGGGCAGTTCAAGGCGGTCAACTCGCGGTTCACCAGCAACCAGTGCTACCGCCACGGCGGCCCCGATCTGGGCGGCGGCGCTATCCGCGTGCTCGCGCAATACGACAACCGGCCGGTGTACATCACTAGTGACACGTTCACCAGCGGCCGCTGCTCCAATGGCGGCGCCCTGAGCAGCATCGGCGTCCAGTGGAAGGTACTCAACAGCGTCTTCACCGGCAACGAGGCCACCGGCTGGGGCGCCAACCCGCCGTCGCGGGGGACTCGGGGCGGCGGCAGCGGCGGCGCGATCTACAACGACGGCGCCAACTGCAGCACGCTCATCGCCGGCACGGTCATGAGCGGCAACACCGCGTCGGAGGGCGGCGGCGCCATCTTCTACGTACTCAACTCGGGCCGAGGCAAGCTAACGATCGACGATTCCCACCTGGAGAACAATTCCAGCGGCCAATTCCAGACCTTCCCCGGGATCTTCGACGACATCGACGGCCACCGCCGCCGCCCGGTGATGATCAACTCCACCGACCGCTAGCGCGGCCCGGGCCTTCGAGCTGTTCTTATCGGCTCGCGAGGGTGGCTTGCGCGCGGCGGGCAAGGGACATGACATGGTCGCCTTTGACGGCCTGCGTGTCGTCGTTGCTGTGGCCCTGCAGGTAACGACGGTGCAACTGGGCAACAACGATGGCGGTCTTCCAGCAGCCGAAAGCCTCGTACCAAGTGATGTCGCCTAGATCAGCGCCGGTGATAGCTGCGTAGCGCTGTTTGATCTCGGCCCGGGGAGGCAATCCCATCGACTCCTGGCCGGCCGGATAGACGGGGCGGTCAAGCGGCCCGTCTGATGGATCGGGCCAGTAGTTCAGCAGGGTGCCAAGGTCGATCAGGGGATCGCCGAGCGTGGCCATGTCCCAGTCGAAGACCGACTGCACCCGATCTGGGTTGTCAGGGTTGAACTGGCAGTTGTCGATCTTGAAGTCATTGTGCACGACCGCCGCGCGTTTAGTTTCCGGTCTGGTGGCGGCCAGCTCCGCGCCTACCCGAGCGACCAGGTCATCCGATGAAACGGTCGCCACCGCGTCCCAGCGCAATCGCCAGCCCCGGAGCTGCCGTCCGACGAAACCGTGCGGGTGCCCGAGGTCCGCGACGCCGGCTTGCTCCGGATCCAGCATGTGCAGGTCAGCGAGTGCTTCGACAACGGCGAAGCCGATTCGGCGGGCGACATTTTCGTGAGCGGTCATGTTCGGCGGAATGCCGCCCCACACCACTTGACCCTCGCGGTATTCGATCGCGAGGAAATCCGCTCCTGCGACGGCGTGGTCCTCGCACAGCAGGTAGGCGCGCGGGGCGCGGTCGTAGTGACGCCACAGCCGCGACAGTGCCCGGTACTCCCGCTTCATGTCGTGAGCGCCGATGGCGATCTCGCCGAAGGGCGGTCTGCGGATTACGAGCCGGCGGCCAGCGAACTCCAGCAGGTAGGTCAGGTTCGCCGACCCGTTCGGGAACTGCCAGACGGCGTCGAGCGGCCCGAGACCGTCGAGATGCGACCGCAGATAGCTGGCAACTAGCTCCCAGTTGAGCGCGTCGCCGGGCCGCACCTCAGCTAGCTCCGGCGGATAGTCACCAGTCACGGCACGCGGTCTCCCAGCGCTTCGGAAGTTCGTCTCAGGATAGCCACGGAGTTGTCGGCGCTCGCTGGTCGCGGCTTCGTCGCGAGTGCCGTGCTTCGCGCTGGCTGGGTCAGTCGATGATTGCCCCGCAGGTGAGGTTGACCATCGCGCCGGTGACGGCGCCGGCCGCGTCCGATGCTAGGTAGACCGCGGTCCCGGCCAGCTCGGCCAGCCTGGGCAAGCGTCCGAGCAGCGTGTCCTTGAGCAGAGGCTGCAGATCCTCCTCCGTGACGCCGGGATAGGTTTCGGGGGTGAAGTTAGACCGCATTCCGGCCACCCGGACCCCGTGCCGCCCCACCTCGCCGGCCAGGGCCCGGACGAGTGCCTCGACTGACGCGTTGGCCAGGCTAAAGCCCCCCATCTGGTGGCGGCTTTCCTTGGCGGACGACGCGGTCAGCATCACGATCACGCCCGACCCTTGCATCGTCATGTGCCGGGCGGCTGCGGTCGCGGTCAGGAAATTGGTCCGGCAGATCCCGGCGAACGGGGCCAGGAAGTCATCCAGCGGAATCTCTGTCAGCGGGACGTTCTGCACGACGGGAATACCCACCGCGTTGAACGAGACGTCGATGCTCCCCGCCGTCTTGGCCACACGGTCGGCGTGCGTGTCGACGGCGGCCTTGTCCATGGCGTCGACCTGGGCCGTCTCGGCTGCACCGCCTAGGGCGCGGATGTCGGCAGCCGCCTCATCCAACGCCGCCAGGGTGCGGCCGGCCAGGAATACCCTCGCGCCCTCACGGGCATAGGCACGCGCTACCGCGCCGCCGATAGCTCCGCCCGCCCCGTAGACAATGGCGTTCTTGTTCTCCAGCAGCACAAGCACTCCTCTCCGCCGCAGCCGCCCGCAGGCAGCCGCCGTCACGATGCAATCTCTGACAGGTCAGACCGGTCGGCTACGCCGAATTAATCGGTCCAGCCCCCCTGGCCCGGCCGACCAGGTTAAGCTCGGCGGGCGGCCGCACGGCGCGGTGCAGCTGACCGAGGAAGGAGGCGCGATGTCCACTTATCATCAGGCGCCTCCGGAAACTGGCCGATAGCAGTCCGGTCGCGCCTCTGCTCAGCAGGGGAAATGATATGACTTCACAATCAGCTTCACAGTCGATCTCGCCGGGCCGGACTGACGACATCCCGGCTAGCTGGGACGAGCGCACGATCCTGACCACGTTCCTCGACTACGCCCGCGATACTGTCCATGCCAAGTGCATGGGCTTGTCGGATGCCGATGCCCGCCGGGTGCTATTGCCTGGCTCGCCGCTCATGACAATATCCGGGTTGATCAGCCACCTGCGCTGGGTCGAGGCCTCGTGGATCGAGAAGACACTGCTTGGCGGCACGATCGACGCGCCGTGGACCGCAGAGGATCCCGATCGCGAGTTCCTGATCGCAGTCGAGGTGCCGCTCGCTCAGCTGCTGGAGGAGTACAGGGCTGCCTGCGCACGGCACCGTGAGCTCGTCGCTTCCCTCGACCTGGACACCCCATCCAGGGGCGACCTGGGCTGGCGGACCGAGCCGGTAACGCTGCGCTGGGTCCTGTTCCACCTGACCGAGGAGACGGCCCGGCACAACGGCCACATCGACATCCTCCGGGAACTCGCTGACGGTGTGCGCGGACGATAAAGTCCGCGCTGTCCCCCCTCCCGTCTAGCCGTCATCACGCCGGGGCTGGCCGGGTGCCCGCGATGACCTGCGGGCACCCGGCCGGATGGCTTACGGCACGTACGGGATCACCTACGGTACGACGTAATTGACCGAGGTGCCCCAGTTGGCAAGGCCGTCCCTGGTCCCGCCGCAGGTCGCAAGCGTCAGCGTGAAGTCGGCGCCGGTGCAGTTCGGGAACTGGATGTACTCGTTGGCGAAATAGATTCTGCCGGTCCCTGGCAGGAACACGCCCTCGCTGTAGTCACCCCAGCGTGGTCGGGTGCGGCCGGGGAACCCCTGGTATTCGGTGAAACCGTCCTGTGGCGACTGGCCCAGGTCGGCGATGTTGATCGCCGATCCTTGTACGCCGTTCGAGAAGCTGGTCAGCCGGCTATAGGCAGTGCTGGGGAAGAAGCCGCCGTTGTCGGCCCCGGTGGGTCCGCCATTGCCGGTCAGGGTGAACAAGATGATGGCGCGGCCGTTTCCGCCATCCTCGTCTCGGAAGCCCTCCGCCGCCAGGGCCGACATCGACAGGTCCTCGTGCTGCGGCGAGACATACGACTGGCTGCTAAGGGTGAAGACCCCGTACCGGTCGAAGCTGTCGGTGCCGACGACCCAGTAGACGACGCCCTGGTGTGCCTCGGGGGTCGCTTCCGAGGAGAACGTCTGGCTGATGCCTGTCTCGGAGGAGGTCCATAGCTGGCCCTGTGCCTGCGACGCCTGGGTGACGCCGTCGCCGTTGGTGGCGATTGTGCCCTCCGGGCAGCTCGCGGGGGGCGGGTTGCCCGTGCTCAGGCCGGCCGCTCCGCATTCGTCACCCAGCGGGATCGGGCCTGCTTTCTGCGCTCCCCGGTTTCCGTTGTCATAGGACAGCACGTCGGAGAACAGCTGACCGCCGAACTGAATTCGGTCGCAGGCGGCGCAGTTGTGGCTGTTCAAGCTGTGCAAGCCGGTCCAGTCGAAGACGGCGAGCCGGTTGTCGCCCTGTCCGTAGAAGTCGAGCGTCGCGAGCATGAACGCGGAGCCGTGGTGACTGTTGTCGAACTGGGACGGGTCCGGTGGCTGCGCCGGGATCACCTGGATCCAGCACGTGATGCCGGGTCTGTTGAATTTGTTATCGGAGAAGCATGTTCCGTCTGGCGTCGCCAGCAGGCCCATGTTCTCGATGGCCACGTTGAAGTGCTGGTTCGGGCTGCCGTCAGGCTCAGTGACCGGCTGTCCCTCCTCCATCGCACGCTTGTCGAACGCGAACTCCTGTGCTCCGTTGAAGAAGCCGCCGCCCAGGCCCGGAATGTTGCCATCGAGCGGGAACTCGTCGTACATCATGAGGAACGCGTCTCGCGAAGTCCCGATCTTGGCGAAGTCGTTGAGCAGGCTGGGCGAGCCAGGCTCGGCCGGATTGTAGTTGGCGTTGAGGAAGTAGACGTTGTAAGGGCCGAACGGGTTCGAGCCCACGGTCACCGCGATGGCCTCGGAGCAGCCATTGGCCACGCCGGCGAAGCAGCCCACGAACGGGCCGCCGGACGCCTCGCTGCTGGCAGAGGCGATCTCGGTGAAGAACCAGTGGCCGCCGTGGTCGGCGTCAAAGACGCACGAGGGGTCCCCGCCGCTGCTCCAGCCCCGGCCGGTGAGCCCCATCACGGTGTCCAGCGGGATCGGCGCGGACAACCGGTGCAAAGCGGTGTCGAAGACCATGATCTCGCCGATGTTGTTGGTCTCGACGACATCTCCCCTGCCAGCGCACAGGCCCTGGTCCGGGGGCTCGATGTCGCCCTGCGGGTTGGTGGGCATCGTCCCGCTGTCGACCGCGTTCAGGCCCCTCACGCCGACGGCACCGCCCGCCGAGGAGCTGACCGTGTCGCAGCCAGGACCCAGCGGCTCGCAGCTCACGGTCGGGATAACGGGAGCGGCATCGGCGGCACTCTGCAACCCGCGGGCTGTGCTGGCACGCGGGAGCATGGGCAGCGGCATGGCGTGCGACTTCGCCGCCGCGGTACCGGGCCGGGCCGACCGGGGATTGGCGGCCGGATGTCCTGACGCGAATGACATCGTCGATGAGGTGCGGAAGGGGCCGGTGAGCAGGGAACAGCCGGCCGAGGCACAGCCGGTCGCGGCCGGGCCGGCGAAGGTTGGCGCGGACTGTCCCAGGCTTGTGGTGGCCGGGGCGCTCGATTGGGTGCTTGGGGACACACGAGCCGCCGTCGCTGCACCAGCGGTGGTGACCAGCGCGACGGGCAAGGACAGCAGCGACAGCATCGCCATCGTTCTGCCGGAGCGTTTGCTTCTCCTGATCGGCTGCATTAACCCTCCATTGCGACACGCAGCGGCTTGGGCGTCCGCTACGGCACGGCGCCGTTATCGTCCGGCCGGACAAGCTGTCCGTCAAGCCCCCCAAGAGCACACTGGTGGCAAGTGCTTGACGTCAACGACCCGATGACCGCCGCCTCACCCAGGTACCCGGCCTGGTGTTGACCGCACGGCCCGACGACGACAGGTCATTGTCCATTCACCTTTTCCGGACCAGGCTATGGCGCTTTGAAGGCGTCGCCGCGCACGCCTTGCTGCACGCCGACGGTGCCGGGTTGGTCTGCTGAAAAGGTTCTTGACGTGAAATAGGTTTTCACAGAGTGTGAGTGGTGCTCTTTCATTTTCGGTATCCGGAGGTGCTCGATGAAGACGCGAATTTCGGTTCGGCGGCTGGCCTGCTTACCTTTCCTTGGCTCATTCGCCGCGCTGGTCCTGCTCCTCGGGACCGGCCCCGCGCTGGCCAACGTCACCGTGACGCAGATCAGCTCCGACCCGTTTACCAACAGCTCGAGCCAGCACGCGACGGAGGTCGAGCCGGACGTGCTGGCGGCCGGGAGCACCATCGTCGCCGCGGTGCAGCAGGGGCGTTTCTTCGACGGCGGCGCTTCCGATCTCGGGTTCGCGACCTCGACTGACGGCGGTTCGACCTGGACGAGCGGTTCGCTGCCCGGCATCACCACTTTTGACGGCGGCGGGCCGTACGCCGCGGTCAGCGACCCGGTGGTCGCCTTCGACCCGAAACATGGCGTGTGGATCATCAGCGGCGTAGCCATCACCGATACCAGCGGTGTCGTCGGGGCGGCGGTGACCGCGAGCAGGTCCACCGACGGCGGCCTGACCTGGGCCAGCCCGGTGAAGGTGGTCACCGCGTCGGGCAGTTCGAGCCTGGACAAGGACTGGACGGTGTGCGACACGCACCCGGCCAGCAGCTTCTACGGCAACTGCTACGCCGAGTACGACGACAATGGCGCGGGCAACCGCATCTTCATGGCTACCTCTGCTGACGGCGGGCTGACCTGGCACATCGTGCGGACCGGCTCGACCGGGCTCGGCGGTCAGCCGCTCGTGCAGCCGGGCGGTACGGTCGTCGTGCCCTACCTGAGCAACAACGGGCAGATTCGTTCCTTCCGCTCGACCAACGGCGGGTCGACTTGGTCCACCTCGGTCCTGGTCTCGGCGGTCCAGTCCCACACCGTCGCGGGGAACATGCGGACCAGCGCGCTGCCGTCAGCGGAGATCGACTCCGCGGGCACCGTATACGTCGTCTGGCAGGACTGCCGCTTCCAGTCCGGCTGCGCGGGCAACGACATCGTGATGAGCACCTCAGCTAACGGCACCACCTGGAGCGCCGTCACCAGGATCACCAGCGACGGCGGCGACCACTTCATCCCGGGCATCGGCGTCGACGTCACCACCTCAGGTTCCACCGCGAAAATCGGCGTCACCTACTACCGCTACCCGGTATCCAACTGCACGGCGAGCACCTGCCAGCTGACCGTGGGCTACACCTCCTCGATCAACGGCGGATCCAGCTGGAGCGCACCGACCCAGTTGGCCGGGCCAATGACCTTGTCCTGGCTCGCCAGCACCAACCAGGGCGTGATGGTCGGCGACTACATCGCCACCACCGTCACCGGAGGCCAGGCCTGGCCTGCGATCGTGATCGCTTCCGCCCCCACCGGTAGCACGTTCAACGAGGCGCTGTTCGTGCCCGCTGGCGGGCTGTCGATCACGGGCGGCGCGAGCCTGGCGACAGCGAGGCCGCTCGTTACCTCCGGCCACCAGCCCACCCCGTCAGTCCCGCGGTCGCGCTGATCCACGAACGGAACCTGGCACCGAGCCGGTGCCAGGTTCCGTTTTGCTGTACATGTGTCGCACGAAATTGGCTATTTAAGAACTGCGAACCAGTCCTCACAGGCGCTTTCACCGCAAGACACGCTATGTTGATAATTTATCGGTAATCGGCATGCAGGACCAGGACATTTCTGCCTCAGCTTCCTTCTGTCGCTGCCGCCAGTACTTTGTAGCCCAAAGGCCACAGGTAACACGCAAATCTCGCTGTCCCTTGACCTTGGCCTATTCATTTGGTGCACTGAATGGGCCGACCCCGGACCCTGGAAGGTGCCGCGAAACCGCTGACGGATAAAGTCGGCGCGGGAATCCGAAACGCCGTCCGGAAGGATTACCGGTATGCCGTAGCACCCGCTGCGCGCGGATTCTTACAAATGCGAGCACTCGCTGGCGGCCTCTGCGATGTCGCCGGACCGGGTCACCGTGCGCACCTGCCAGTGCCGCATGCCCGCGAGATGATCCCGGGCGCACCGCCCGATGCCTACGATGTCCGTCGGCCGCGACCGGACAGGACATGCCTGCGCGTGCCGGCTAGCCCGAATTCCCTCCCGAAGGAGCCACGAATGTCACTATCCGTCCTTTCCAAGATCGGCCGGCACCGCGTTGTTATGGTCGTGGCCTCGGTCGGCGCACTGGCCGTCGGCGGCGCGCTGGCGCTGGTCGGAACCGCCAGTGCGTCCGGCACCCCCGCGACATCGGCCTCGCATTCGTGCCGCGATGCGACGTTGAACGGCACCTATACCTACGCCTACGGCGGATCGCTGGTCTCCAGCGGCGTCAGCGCGCCGGTGGCCACCTCGGGCTTCGACCACTTCAACGGCGCGGGCACCAGCACCGGAGTGACCACCTTCGTGGACAACGGAGTCGTGGAGAACAACAACACCCCAGATACGTCCACCTACACGGTGCACGCCGACTGCACCGGAACAGTCGTGTTCAACATCGCTGGCAGCATTGCCCATTTCAATATCTACGTCAGCCCGTCCGGACGATCGTTCAGCATCATTGAGACCGACCCGGGCGCCGTCGAGACCGGCACCGAAACCCAGGTGCGCTAGTTCGCATGACCATGGCACGCCAGTCCTGCCAGGTCTAAACCGTACCGGAGCCGGGCTTTCTCGTTGAAAGCCTGGCTCCGGTCGCCGGCGAATTCGATATCTGACTTCCAGTTCTTGGCCGCGACCACGACGCCGCCGGCGGAATCGGCCTGCTTTGCGATCGGGCGGCGGTGCTTTACGCCGGCCGCGATGGAAAACTCCTACAACTTGCTGCCGTTGTATGCGAACGACGACGAAGGGCCAGGAGTGACGATCGCGATCATCGACTCGTTCGGCAACCCGAATATGGCGTCCGACTGACCTGCCGCAGCGTGGGCCCGGGGCTGCTAGTTAGTCAGGAAACCGTGCGCGGCGGACGCCGTTCTAGGTATCCACCGGCTGACTGCACCCGTCGGTCAGCTAACCCGGCGGCCGTCGACGGCCCGCACGCGATCACCTGGACTCACGCGACCGAGGTCAACGAGGCCCTCGCGAGTTTCCTGAGCGCACTCTGAATCCGGCTCTGGTCACGGCGTGAAACCAACACCAATTTTTCTGCATAAAAATTTGCGGTCGTTTCTTTGTTCTTTTCCAGAGGTTGCTCGCGGCTGGCCCAGCTCTGGGACAGCGAGACGCTGACGATAGGTGGTGGTCAGTTGACTGGTCATCGCACCGCGGCGCTCGCGGTGTCGCCGGTGCCAGGAAGGTCCGGCGTTGCCGAGAGGAGTATGTAGTTGGTGAATCTGTTGAAATCGTCAAGGGGAACGAAGTTCCTCGCCGCGGGCGCGGCCGTAGCGGCGATCGGCATGGGTACCGGTGGCTGGGCCTTCGCCTCGTCGTCGGGCCACGCGCCCACCCTGATCCCGGCTGGCCCGCCGGTGATCAAGGTGCTGCCGGCCGGGCCGGCGATCAAGGTGCTGCCGGGCAGGCCGATCCGGGTCCACCCCGCGGGCGGGCGGAACGACGGTTGCTCGGGCTTGACCCTGACCCCGGTCTCCGGAATTCCAGCACCGCCGGTGCAGGGGACCGAGAACCCGACTCCGGTCCCTGGTACACCGGTCGTGTGCGGCGACGGAGGTACGACGGCCGGTTAGCCGGCCAGGGTCGGAGCCTTCGCCTCGCCGGGCGAGGGCTCCGGCCCGCTGGCCGCTGGCCGCTGCGGCCGGGATCGCGAGAGCTGGAGGCGCATCGTGCGGGTGCTGGTGGTAGAGGATGAAGAAGCCCTGGCCGGGGCGCTGCAGGCCGGCCTGCGCCGGGAGGCGATGGCTGTGGACGTCGCGCTCGACGCGGAGGCGGCGCTGGAGCTGCTGGGAGTCAACGCCTATGACGTGGTCGTGCTGGACCGGGACCTGCCTGGCCTGCACGGCGATGAGCTGTGCCGGCTGATCATCGCCGGTCATCCGGCCTGCAGGGTGCTGATGCTGACCGCCGCTCGACGGCTCGGTGACAAGGTCGACGGGCTGCAGCTCGGCGCCGATGACTACCTCACCAAGCCCTTCGAGTTCCCCGAGCTGGCGGCCCGGCTTCGGGCCCTGCACCGGCGAAGCCCGGTCGCTCGGCCGCCGCAGCTGGACGTCGCCGGGCTGCGGCTAGATCCGTTCCGGCGCGAGGTCCTCCGCGACGGTCAGTTGATCGAGCTGACCCGCAAGGAGTTCGCCGTCCTGGAGATCCTCATGGCGGCGGCGGGCGGGCTGGTCAGCGCCGAGGACCTGCTGGAGAAGGCGTGGGACGCCTACGCCGACCCGTTCACCAACGCGGTCAGGATCACCATGTCCAACCTGCGCGCCAAACTCGGCCAGCCGCCGGTCATCGAGACCGTGGCCGGCGTCGGCTATCGCCTGAAAGTGCTGCCCTGAGATGTCGATACGCATCCGGCTGACCATAACCTGCGCTCTGCTTGTCCTGGTCGTGGCCGGGCTGCTGATCGCCGGCATCTACGTCTTCATGCGGTACGCGCCGACCTACCATTTCGCGCCCATCTCGACCTCGGGTCACGGTATCGGCTTGACCCCGGTGCCTGGCGCGGTACCTACGCACTTCAGGTTGGTCACGGCCAAGCCGGCGATCTTCCCGGTCACGTCCCGGACTGGCCTGCTGAGTACCCTGCTGATCGGGTCGCTGATTTCCCTCGCGGTCCTGGCAGTGCTCGCTGGCGGGGCTGGCTGGCTGATCACCGGGCGGACGCTGCGCCCGCTCCGCGACATCACCAGCGCCGCGCGCCTGGCTGCCGACGGCCGGCTCGATCACCGGCTGGCGCTCACCGGCCGGCGCGACGAACTCACCGACCTGGCCGACACCTTCGACGGGATGCTGGCCCGGCTGGAGCGCGTGTTCGGCGCCCAGCGGCGGTTCGCCGTCAACGCGTCCCATGAGCTGCGGACTCCGCTCGCCGCGACGCAGGCGGTGCTCGACGTGGCCCTGGCCGAAGCCGCCGACCGCGACGATGCCGCCGTGACTGCCCTCGCGCGTCAGTTGCGCGGCCTCAACAGCCAGAGCGTGCGGATCGTTGATACGCTGCTCGACCTCGCCCACGTGGAGAACGACGAACTCGATACCGCGCCGGTCGCTGTTCCTGACCTGGTCGCCCAAGCACTGAGCGACGTCGAGGCTGAGGCTCGCGTACACCGGATCAAGGTCGACAGCCGCGTCCTTGACTGCAGGGTCATCGGCGAGCCGACCCTGCTGAGGCAACTGGTACGCAACCTTGTCCAGAACGCGGTCCGGCACAATCACCATGACGGCACCGTGACCGTCGATGCCAGGCTGGCCGCCGATGACAAGGTGAGACTGCGCATCGAGAACACCGGGGCGGTCATCGATCCCAAGACGTTGCCGCTGCTCACCGAACCGTTCTACCGAGCGCAAGGCCGGGCGCAAGACCGGGTCGGCCGATCCGGCCGATCTGGTCATGGACTCGGGCTGGCCCTGGCCCAGGCGATCGCGTACGCGCACGGCACCCAGCTCGTACTCGCCGCGGGTGCTAACGGCGGCCTGATTGCCACTATCGAACTGCCACTGCAAACGACGATGAGCTAGCGGCCTGACCAGATCGAGCCGCGGGAAACAGCCGGTGCGTCAGGCTGGTTCGGGCTCTACTACTAGCGACTGCGAGTTCGGCATGGGGGGTGGCGGGCAGAGGCCGCGAGCGAGGCTGGACAGGATGGCGTTGGGGTCGCCCGCGAATTCGATCGTCGTTGAGTCGCCTCGAGCGGCGGCATGTTGCAGCGCCAGCTCGAAACGGATAACAGAGTCCAGGTGCGGTACCTCAAGATCGAGCCCGGGGAGGTACTCGGCGAAGGCCTCGGCCTCGGCGCCTGCGAACAGTTCCGGAGGTCGGCTAGCGAAGAAGTCCGCATAGATCCCGCGGACGGCGGGCTCGCCTAGGTGGAGCAACAGCAACCGGGTGCCTAGCTTGAGCCCGCGGGCGAGCATTCCGGCCCGGAACTCGGAAACCAGGAAGCGCAGCACGTCAATCCCGGGGTCGTCGCTCAACTCGTCGTCAGCATCCGTCGACCCGTTCCCCGGAGCGCCGCGCGCCAGCATCGCTAGCTGTCGTTCCCATGCTGACGGAGTCAGCGGCGTCGCCGTCGGCATGGTTGTGGGAGGGACAACCACGGCTCGCTGCTGCTCAGGTCGCGGCATCGGCACGCTCTGGCGACCAGCCCATACCTCATGGCACCGGTCCAGTTCGCGCGTTACGCCGTCGGCTCCGAACTGGGCGAAGTACAGCGGTATGAGCTCAAAGTTGATCACGCGCAGGTTCGGCAGGCTTCCCGCGAGTTCCCGGGCGAAGCTGAAGACGGCATCGGGCATGGCGCCCGAGTGAGCGTCGAGCCAGTAGCGGCCGTGCGGCAGCCCGCCGGCCAGGTGTATCTCTACGACCCGTTCAAGCGGCAGCGCTTCCACGAAGGAAGCCATGCTGCCTCTGCCGTTGCGCTCGTTGGTGTAGGCATTGTGGAGGTCAAGCAGGATCCCGACGTCGGCCTCTTCGGCGACAGCGGCGACAAATTCGCCGTCGGCCATCTCGTCACGGCGCTGCCGCAGGTAGCTGACGCCGTTTTCGATGGCAAAGGCGACCTTGACTTGCGCCGCCATCGCCCGCGCGGCCCCGGCCGCGACCTCGACGCCCTCGGCTGTCTGTCGCGGCGGAAGCATGAATCCTGTGAACTGGCAGCCCTCAGCTTCACTCGCGGCTTCACTCGCGACGCGAGTGAAGCTGAGGTGCTCGCTCGCCAGATCGCTGCCGAAGGTTTCGACCATGGCCGAGAGCAGTTCGAGCCTGACCGGATCTGCTGGCGCCGACCCGCCCACCGGGTTGCCGACGCCGTGGATAACCTTCGGAGCCGGAAAGTCCGCTAGACGGTCCAGTTCAAGCTGGTCGTGGACGTAGCCACCGCGGCCATCTTCAAGCCACAGTGTCTCCGGCGACACCTCGACCACGTCAATGAGGTCTGCGCGCATGGTGAATACCGGTACCAAGGTAGGCCAGTACGTCAGCCCGACGCCGAGCGGACGAGGGCGCCGGGCCTCAATGCGGGACACGTCGCTCAGCAGGTTAGATCTCGGCTTGTACCTGGCCCTTGACGTCCACTATGAACTCGGTCTCGTGGACGAACGAAATGTCCCAGCCCGAGTAGCAGCCCCCGCAGCCGGCCTGGCCGAGCACGGTCTCCAAGATCCTAATTGTCTGGTCGATGTTGAATGGCTGCCCGGGCAGTCTGACGACGATCTTCCGTGTCGGCGACACGGCCCCTTTCGGCCCAGTCGCCTGGGTTGATGCCATCGCCACGCCGGCTGTGCCGGCCACAGTGGCCACCGCGCCGGCGCCGACAGCTGCCGCCCCCAGCATCACGGCCCGCCGTCCATGCCCGCGCCCTTGCTGCGATTCCGCCGATTCGGTGAGTCCTTCAGAGTTGGCCTGGTCGCTCATTCCACCCTCCCGTTTCCGCGGCCTGCGCACAAGCCGCTGACTGCCGCCCGGCAGGCCCGGAGCCCCGACTAGCTCGGCCACGCCGCGACGCACATTGCTACTGAGCATGGATGGCGTCCGACGAATATTCAACCCGGCATCTAAAACATCTGACGAAAACGCGATGTCGTTCTCATTGCGCGGTGCACATGGTGATACGCGATATCGCCAAAGTGGCACAATGCGATCGTTGTTGCCGGGAAAGCCTCATGAGAATGGTGCTCAGGCCGGAGGATGGGTGTATAGCTCGGACAGGTCGGCGCGCGCCTGGTTGACCTGCTCTCCGATGCGCCGCGCTTGGTGGGCCTCGGCGATCGCGCTGGCTTCATCGAGCAGCGCGGGGATGTCATCACCGCGCCCCTGGGCCGCGGCGATGTAGGCCTGCCCGACCAGGTTCGCGGCTACCCCCGGGAGCAGCCCGATCTGGCGGCGCAGTTTGGTGGATTCCTCCAGTCGCCGCCTGGCCAGGTCCGGGTACCCGGTCGCGTGCGCGCAGATGCCCAGGTGCCGCAGCGCCTCTGACATCGTCGCCTTGTCCGCTGTCTGCGTTGCCAGTTCCAGCGAACGCTCGAAGATGGGTACCGCGACGGCGGTATCGCGCTGGACAATCTGATGGAAGCATCCGATCCAGAACAGCGCCTCGGCCTCACCGCCCAGATCACCAAGCTCCCGGTATAGGTCGGCCGCTCGCTCGAACAACGCCAGTTCGGCCGGATCAGCCACCGCCTGATCCTGGTCCGCGTCCCTAGCCAGAAGAAACCGGGTGTGCACGAGCCGGCCGCGCGCCACAGCCAGATCCGCTTCCACCGAGTCGAGCTTCCGGTCAGCGTCGCCTAGCGGGCGCTCGTCACCGCTGAAGACCGCCTGCTCGTACAGCAGCCTGGCCTGTCTGATCCGGTCGTCCGCGACATGCACCTCCTTATTGTCGCCGACGGTCCGCCCGGCGGGTGGGTCAGGGGCTGGCGGCGTTAACCCCCGGGAGATCAGCGAAACGCGCGCTGGCATTGAAGGACAGGACAGTTCGGTCGGTCTGGAGCGCGTGGGCGGCGATGATCAGGTCGCGAGCACCTATCGGTACGCCGCAGCGCGCCGTCCTGGCTACCGCCCGGCTGGCGCGTCACAGCGCGGCTTTGCTTCCGTGATCAAGGTTCCGGTCATGATCGCGGAGCCTGGCCGTCGCATATCGCGGCTGCGGTTCCGTGGTAATCGCGGTTTCATGATCGTGGAGGTTCGCCGTCACGTGCCCGCCGCGCGGATGCCGCCCGGGCACCTATGGCCGATGGTGAATATGTCATGAACTGACCGAATATAGAACCTGAACGTTCGGCATATGATGAGCGAGGTCGTCGCGGTTAATAATGCGGCGCGACCGACCTGAGTTGAGCCAGCCGTTACTCGAGGAGCGATAGATGGCCAATGTGGCCTGTCCGGGCACGCTTGGGTGTGGTACGGCGTGATCACGGCTGGTGCTCCGCCGACGCCGAGCGTGGGGACGGGCGTCGCGCGGGCAGCCGTCGCGCGGGCAGCCGGCCGCGGATCGAGGCAGCGCCTGGGAGCGTCGGGGACGCCAGGAACGCTTCGGCTGCTGCTGGTCGGCCTGGTTTTGGCGTCGTTGGCGTGGGGGGCAATCGCGGCCTGGGTCGTGAGCCAGCGTGCGTCGGGCGCCAGCGACGTGGTCAGCGTCAGCGAGCCGCTGACTCTGGACGGTCAGCAAATCTACCGTGCGCTGTCGGACGCTGACGCCACCGCTGCCAGCGCTTTCCTGGCCGGCGGGCTTGAGCCTCTTGCTGCCCGTCGACGTTACCAGGCTGACATCGCGGCTGCCGCTGCCCATCTGGAGAGCGCTACCGCGACCGCCGGTCTTTCGCTCGCATCGCGGGACCTGGCCACGCTTTCGGCGGGGCTGCCGGTCTATGCGGGCGAGGTCGAGACCGCACGGGCCGACAACCGGCTTGGCTTGCCGCTGGGTGCCGCTTACCTGCGGGAGGCATCGAACCTTATGCGTGGCACGCTGCTGCCCGCCGCCAGGAACCTCTCAGCGCAGGCGAGCGGTCAGCTGTCGGCAGCGAGCGGGCGGGCCACCGGGCTGCCGCTCGCCGTGATCCTGCTCGTTGTCGCCGTGATCGTGGGCTACGTTTTGCTGCGTGCGCAGCGCTGGCTCTTCCGCCGTACGCACCGTCGGTTCAACCTCGGGCTGGTGGTGGCGTCGGCGGCCGCCGCGGCGTCGCTGCTGTGGCTGGTCGTCGCGCTTGGCGTGGCTCGCGCTGACCTGCAGCGAGCCGGCGCGCACGGGTCTGGGCCCGTGGCTGCTCTGGGCCGGGCGGACATCGCGGCGCTGCGGGCCCGGGCCGATGAGAGCCTTACCCTTATCGACGCCGCCGGCGATGACAGTTTCCAGGCCGACTTCCTTGCCGTTCAGCGCCAGCTAGGTCCAGGGCCAGGCACGCTGCTGACGCAGGCGGTCACGGCGGCCAACGGCACCCCAGGGGCCGGTGCCGCCGCCTCCGCGGCGTCGGCTGCGACCGCCTGGTACAACGCGCACCGGACGGTGCGGCTCCTTGATGACAACGGAAAGCACAGCCAGGCGATAGGCCTGGTGACAACGCCTGGCCGGGGTCATTCCGACACGTTGTTCGGCCAGCTTGATGGCTCGCTCACGCGTGCGGTCGCTGCCGATCAGGTCGTCTTCCGTACGAACGCGGTAGCGGGACGGGACGCGTTCACCGGCCTGGAGATAGGAGTGATCGTGCTGGCGCTGGTCATGGCGGCGGGATGTGCCCGCGGCATCAACAGACGGCTGGCGGAGTACCGGTGAAGCCGCGTCCACGGCGGTGCTGGCCGGTATTGGGCCTACCGGTGTTGCGCCTGTCGGTGCTGCTCGCGGTCGTCGGGATGATCGCCTGGGCGATACCGGGTTCCGCGGCGGTTGCCGAGCGGGCTTCATCAGATCGCTTCGTCGCCGCGTCAGCGGATACGCGGGCAGCCCAGCCGCCCGCCTGCGATCCGACGGCGAGTTTGCGGCCAGCCGGTCCTCCGGTCGTGACCCCTGGTTCGTTCATGGCCAAGATCCGTGCTCGCGGTTACCTCATCGCGGGAGTGGACCAGAGCACCTTCCATTTCGGTTATCTCAATCCCCTGAACGGGACGATCGAGGGGTTCGATATCGACATGGTCCGCGCCATCGCTTTTGCCATCTTCGGCAATCCCAACAAAGTCGTGTTCAAGGCCATCTCTGATGCCCAG
Source organism: uncultured Actinomycetota bacterium (assembly GCA_963769145.1). Classification (GTDB taxonomy): domain Bacteria; phylum Actinomycetota; class Actinomycetes; order Streptosporangiales; family Streptosporangiaceae; genus Chersky-822. The sequence goes on along the minus strand of CAVYKS010000003.1, from coordinate 982,158 downwards.
CGAATACCTGACGTCCAGGCCGGTGCGGTCGACATCGTGGCGCACACGATGACAATCACCTGTGCCCGGCTTCAGCAGGTCGACTTCTCCACCGTCTACTTCGACGCCGGCCAGCGCGTTCTGGTCCAGACCAACTCCCCGGTCCACAGCATCGCCGATCTAGGCGGCAAGAAGGTGTGCGCGACCACGGGATCGACGTCGATCGCCAACATCAAGGTCGCGCCATCGCACCCGGTCCCGGTCGCCGTGCCGTACTGGACCGACTGCCTGGTCCTGCTGCAGCAAGGCGATGTCGCCGCGATCTCGACCGACGACTCGATCCTGGCCGGGCTGACCGCTCAGGATCCGTGGACGAAGATCGTCGGCCCGCGTTTCTCCAATGAGCCTTACGGTCTGGCCATCTCCAAGCAGCACTCCGATTTCGTCAGGTTCGTCAACGCGGTCCTGGAACGGCTGCGCACCGACGGCCAGTGGGCCGCTAGCTACGCTCATTGGGTCGGTACGCCAGTCCCAGCGCCGCCACCAGCTCACTACCTCAGATAACGGCCGCCATCGCCGCTACGGGTTCGCGGCGTCAGAAGGTCCGGATCGCGATTTCGGCGGGCGCGCCCAGCAGCTCATCGATCTCGGCATCGAGTCGGCTCAGCGTGAGTGAGGTTCCTGCCATGTCCAGCGAGGTGCAGTATTCGCCGACGTAGTTGCGTCTGACGTTGATACCGCGCTTGGCCAGTTCGCTGTGCGCGCGGCCGTAGAGCAGGTAAAGCTCGCTGATCGGGGTGCCGCCCAGGCCGTTGATCATGAGGGTGACGTCGTCGCCGCTGTTGTAAGGCAGGTCGGAGACGGCGGCCTCGAGCAGTTCGTCGATGATCTCGTTGGCGCTGGCCAGCTTCTCCCTTCGGCGGCCCGGTTCGCCGTGGATGCCGACGCCCATCTCCATCTCGTCCTCGCCAAGCTCGAACAGCGGCGAGCCCTTGGCGGGCGGCGTGCAGGAAGTAAGGGCCATGCCCATGGTCCTGGTCAACAACCGCAGCAGGTCGGCATCATCAGGTCCGAATGTGCGCCGGTCGTCGTGGCCGCCAGGTACGTCGTCATAGCGGGCGAACCACACCGGTGCCCTTCTCGCGACCACCGCGCCGGTCATTCCCTCGGTGAGCGGGAATACCCGGCCCGATTGGCAGGCGACGCCAATGTCAGCCTCTTTGCGGTAGGTGCCCACTGCTTCGTCGACGCTGCAGATCGATCCCGCGTCGCAGCCGAGCAGTTCGGTGCACCGCCGCAGTATCCGTTCGAGCAACGGGCGGAGCGAGAACTCGCCAGCGAGGTCCTCGGCAACGGCGATGAGGCCCGCCGCACGCGCCGCCGCACGCACCGCGTCTTCGTCGGCGGTCGGTGAGATGCCGGGTGGGCGGACACATGTCCTCGGTTCGCGGAAGCGCCGGACCGCGCTCAAGCTGGACGGACTGAACCCGTCCGAGCATCGCCCGGCGCAAGCCGCGACGTCAAGGCCTCTTGCTGGGGCGGGTCATGAGATTTCTTTGGCCGAAATATAACCGCGGGCGCTCTCGGCGCGTCATAGCTGGTGTCGTTATCGGGAAAGAAAGGGTCGGCGATGTTAGTTTCTGGGTTCTCCAACGGACGGTTCGGTCGGGGTGCTCGCCTCGTTGCCCTTGGGACCGCTGTGGCGGCGGCGTCGGTTGTGCCTGCCGCGTCGGTTGTGCCTGCCGCGTCGGCCGCGTCGGCCGTGGTGGGGGCGTCGGCCGTGGTGGGGGCGTCGGTTCCGTGGTCGAAGGCGGGCCCGGGCTGGTCGGTGGTCCAGTACTCGAACGCGAAGGTCGTAGACGGCCGGATCACGGGCGGAGGGAGCACGCTGTACCTGGTCAGCCCTCAGGGCAAGAAGTTCGCGGTGCGTTCTTGGAAGGGCGGGTCGATTCCCAATTTGATCGACTGGTCTGGCGATCGCAAGCGCGCCCTGCTCGTGAGGCAGATCACCCCGACGGCAGGAGCCCGCGTCGAGCAGGTCAGCCTGGTGACCGGCAAGGTGCTCGGCACGTTCACGCTGCCGAGCTTGACGTCTCCGATCGGGTACACCAAACCGGACGGCCAGAACATCCTCGCGGTCAGCTACGGCGACTACGAGCACAAACGCCTGCGGCTGATCAGGTACAGCCTCGCGGGGGTCCAGCAGCGCGTGCTTGCCACTATTTCCAACGGGTTCGCCGGCGAGCTGTACGCGCCGAACGGAACGTACCTGATCGCCACCGCCCGCGGTGGCCTGAGCGAGATCAGCAACGCGGGGGGTGTGATCAAGCGATTCCGTCCCCGTCCCGCCCAGGAGAGTTGCTCTCCGATCAGGTGGTGGAACTCGACCGCGGTGCTGGCGATCTGCTTCCGCACCCCGCAGGATGCCGTCGCCAGGCTGTGGCTCTTCCACGTGCGCACAGGTCGGAGTAACCCGCTCACCGCCCTGTCGGGCTTCGACCAGAACAACGCCTGGTACCTGTCCGATGGCCGGTTCTTGCAGGAAAGCGCGATCTGCCCGTTCCTGGCCCAGGTGTACCGCAACGGCTCGATCCACAAGGCGCCGGTGCCAGGCAACGGCGAGGTTCAAATCGCCGGCGCCGTCGGCGGGCGGCTCCTCCTGGTCGGCCAGACGCGGTGCGAGGCGTCGAGCACCTCACTGCTGTGGTTCAACCCGAAGCGGCACAGCGTCAGCTACCTGATCCGCCCCGTCAAGAACGTGCTCGGCGTGGTGGCGGTCGTGTCGTTCGGGGGGACCTTGGTCGTGGGCTGACCGTCGTGGGCTGACTGCCGTGGGCTGGCCCACGAAACTGAAACCTGTTCTAGTTGGTGGCCGCGGCGTAGAGTCTGCTCGGAGTATTCCTACGACAACGGGCACATATCCGGGCGGTGCTCGGGCAGCTCGAGCGTTGGCCATGAGGAGATCACCATGCGCGATCATGACCGGTTCTACATTGGCGGCCAGTGGGTCGCGCCGGCCGGTACCGACACGATTGACGTCGTCTCGCCGCACACCGAGGAAGTCATCGGCCGCGTGCCCGAGGGCACCCCCGCCGACATGGACCGCGCCGTGGCCGCCGCCCGGGACGCGTTCGACAACGGCCCGTGGCCGCAGATGGACCCGATGGACCGGGCGGCCGCGGTCGGTCGGCTGGCCGACCTCTACGCTGGCAAACTCGGCGAGTTCGCCGAGGTGATCACCGAGGAGATGGGCTCGCCGATCACGTTCTCCCAGCTCGCGCAGGCGCCTCAGCCGCAGATGATGCTGAGCTACTTCGCCGAGCTAGGCAAGACCTTCACCTGGGAAGACGAACGCCCGGGCCTGTTCGGGCCGGTGACCGTGCGGCGCGAACCCGTCGGCGTGGTAGCCGCGATCGTGCCGTGGAACGTGCCGCAGTTCACCATCATGACCAAGCTTCCGGCCGCGCTAGTCGCCGGCTGCACGGTCGTCGTCAAGCCGGCCCCTGAGACGCCGCTGGACTCCTACCTGCTGGCCGAGCTGATCGAGGAGGCCGACTTGCCGCCAGGAGTCGTCAACTTCGTGCCCGCCGGGCGCGAGGTAGGCGAGCACCTGGTATCCCACGCGGACGTGGACAAGGTAGCGTTCACCGGGTCGACCGCGGCGGGGCGGCGCATCGGATCGATCTGCGGGCAGCAGCTCAAGCGCTGCAGCCTGGAGCTTGGCGGCAAGTCAGCCGCGATCATCTGCGAGGACGCCGATCTCGCCGCGACGATCGGCTGGCTGGAGATGGCCTCGCTGATGAACAACGGCCAGGCCTGCGTGGCCCAGACGCGCATCCTCGCCCCGCGCAGCCGTTATGACGAGACGGTGGATGCTCTGGCGGGAATGGTGGCGGGCCTCGCGGTCGGCGATCCGACCGACCCCGCTACCCAGATCGGCCCGCTGGTCGCCAAGCGCCAGCAAGAACGAGTGGAAGGCTACATTTCCGTCGGGCAAGAAGAAGGCGCGAAGATCGTGACCGGCGGCTCTCGCTCCTCGGGCAAGGACCGTGGCTGGTACGTCGCCCCCACTGTGTTCGCCGACGTAGACCCCTCGATGCGGATCGCCCGGGAGGAAATTTTCGGCCCCGTGCTGTCCGTCATCCCGTACGAGGACGAGGAACAGGCGATCAAGATCGCCAACGACAGCGACTACGGCTTGGCCGGAACGGTCTGGACCGCGGACGTCGACCACGGCATGCAAATCGCCCGCCGGATACGCACCGGAACCTACGGCGTCAACATGTACATGATCGAGACCTGCGCGCCGTTTGGCGGCTACAAGGCCAGCGGCATCGGCCGCGAACTCGGCCCCGAGGGCCTGATGAGCTACCTCGAGTACAAGTCGATCGCGGCCCCAGCCCGCTGATGTAGCACAAGCTGCCCGGCGCGGCTCCGCCGCGCCGGGCCAACTCGCGCCCGCTTGCCTCCCGCGATGGATTCGGGTACTCATCGCGTCCGCGGCCTCAACCCGTGCGATGAATTCGGGAATCCAGCCGGGAAAACGGGTGTGAATTGCCACATCCATCGCGCTGGCAGGCGGTCGGGCTGCGATGGATTCCGGAATTCATCCGGCCTAGGGTTGCCCCTACCCGGTGCCGCGCCCCGGGCGTTAGATGTATTCGATGATCATTGTGGCGGTGGTGTTGGGGGCTAGGGCCTTGAAGATGTGGGGGGCGTCGCCCGGGTAGGTGATGTAGTCGGCCGGCTGGAGGTCGGCTGGTTCGTCGGCGGGGCCGACGAGTGCCCGGCCGGTGCCGAGTACCACGTGCTCGGTGGTGCCTGGCATGTGCGGTTCGGAGAGCCTGGGCTCGCCCGGCTGGGCCTGGACGCGGTAGATGTCCCGCCTCGCGTGCGGCGGGCACGAGGCCAGCAGTACCGCCGCGTAGCTAGCGCGCTCGGAGTAGGTAGCTGGTCCCTCGCCGCTGCGGATCACCCGCACCATCGGCCTCGGCTGGTCGACTAGGCGGCTGAACGGCACGCCGAGCGCGACCCCGAGTGCCCACAACGTTTCCACGCTCGGATTACCTGTGCCTGATTCGAGTTGCGACAGCGTCGACTTGGCGATGCCGGCTCGCCGGGCAAGCTCGGTCAGCGAGAATCCGGCTCGGTCGCGCTCCCGGCGGATGGCGGTCGCTATGAGGGAGCGCAGGTCCGTCGGCGGCGCGCCTTCGGACTGTGTGCCGTCGGTCACTTGTTCGCTCCAGAAGTCGATTCGTTCGCCTTGACGAACGCCCATCGTGGCGTCCATCATATTGGACATGCGTTCGTTCTGGCGAACACTCGATCGGGATACCGTTCGCGCTATTGGCTTGATCTGCGTCGCCGACACGATAGCGGGAGCCTCCTTCGGCGCGATCGCCGTGTCCGGAGGCATGCCCGCTTGGGTGCCAATCGCCATGTCCGTGCTCATCTTCGCCGGCGGCGCTCAGTTCGCTGCCGTCGGCGTGGTGCTCGCCGGCGGCAGTCCGGCCGCTGCGGTACTGGCCGGCCTGGTGCTCAACGCCCGCCTTTTGCCGTACGGCTTCACGGTCGCCGACGCGGTCGGCGGCACGTGGTGGACTCGGCTGCTCGGCGCGCACCTGATCGTCGACGAGACCGTCGCGTTCACCGAGCGGCAGCGGGAGCCGCGACGACGTCGAGTCACGTTCTGGACCTGCGGCCTGGCCCTGTTCGCCTGCTGGAACGTGGCCGTCGTGCTCGGCGCCCTCGCCGGAGCAGCGATGCCGGACACCGGCCGGTTCGGCCTCGACGCGGCCTACCCCACCGTGCTGCTCGCCCTAGTGCTGCCCGCCCTGGCGGACCGAGGCACGCGCCACGCGGCCCTGCTCGGCGCGGTCATCGCAGTCGCCGCTACCGCGTTCTTGCCTGTCGGCCTGCCGGTGCTACTGGCGCTGGCAGGGCTGGTCGTCGCCGGTCGGCCTGCGGTCAGGCAGGCTGGTCAGCATCGTGCAAAGCAGGCGCCCTGATGCCACTGCTCGCGATCGCAACGCTGGCCGTCGGGACCTACGCGCTCCGCCTAGCCGGGCCGCTGCTCAGGCGCCGTATCCGGATACCGGACCGCCTGAATCGGCTGCTATCGGCTGCCACGGCCGTGTTGCTGGCCGCCCTGGTCGCCACCGCCGCGATCACCCAAGGTCATGGCTTCGCCGGCTGGGCCAGGCCGGCCGGCGTGCTGACCGGGGCCGCTCTGGCGCTGCGGCGAGCCCCGTTTCCCCTCGTGATCATCGCCGCCGCCGCGACCACGGCCGTCCTTAGACTGCTTGGCATCCCGTGACAGCGGGTCCGATGTCCACTGTCGTTGATTCACGGACCGGATCAGGCAGGCTACGGCACAGTACTCACGCGGGCACCTGGTGTCACACCTGCCGCAGTTGATCTTCCCGGAGAAACACCTATCCCTTTTGTCCGGGACCACACCGGCGATCGGTCGGGTTGGGCCCGCCCTGCCTCCGCCTCCACCGCCGCCCCCCAGCAGCTAGGGGCCCACGACGTCGCCATAACGACAGCCAGGGTCCCACGCTGCGCCGGGCAGCCAGAGCCCGGCGGCAGCCAGGGTCCCACGCTGCGCCGGGCAGCCAGAGCCCGGCGGCAGCCAGGGAGCCACGCTGCTCCGCCGCCCGGCAGCCCAGGCCAGCCGGGAGTGCGCGCGGTCGCTAGAACGAGCACCGGGCCACCGCCGCGTGCCGGAAGGCACGCCCCGCAAAACGAAGCCCGCGTGTTGATAACCAGTGCGCCCTTGGGGCAGCAGCTCAGGGACGACAGGGGTGGGATTCTGATCGCCGGCAACAGCGTTGGTCCCCTTGCTGGTGATCAGGCCCGCCCGGGGCCACCGCGCGGGTGCCTGATGAAGGCTCTCGCACCAGATAGGCGGAAACCACCACGCGCCGCCCGGAACCGCTGCATGATCGCTAGCGTGGTGAGGATCGAGCCTGGTGACCGGGTGGTCGTCACAGGTGCTGCGGGGTTCATCGGCTCCGCCGTGACGCGAGCGGTGCGGGCCAGGGGTGCGCACGTCGTCGCCGTCGTCGAGCCAGGCGGCGATCGCCGCCAGCCCGACGGGACCGATCTTGAGTGGGCCGAGGTTGACATCAGAGACGCCGCGGCGGTCCGCGCCGTTTGCGAAGGTGCCAGGTTCGTGTTTCACCTGGCCGCTATCTACCGGTTCTGGGCACCCGACCCGCGCATCTTCATCGAGGTCAACGTCGGCGGGACTCTCAACGTGCTGGCCGCCGTCCGGGCGGCAGGCTGCGAGCGCCTGGTTTACACCTCGACCGTCGGGGTCCTCGGGCTTGAGCCAGCGATGCGCGGCGAGCCAGTCGACGAAACTAGCTACGCCGACGTCTCTCATCTATTCGGCCACTACAAGAGGACGAAGTTCGTGGCCGAACATGAGGTGCTCAGGGCCGCCGCCCAAGGGCTTGACGCCTGCCTGGTCCTGCCAACCTTCCCGCTCGGGCCAGGTGACCGGCGTCCGACGCCCACCGGCAAGCTGGTGGTCGACTTCCTCAACGGAAAGATGCCCGCCTTCGTCGACACCGCGATGAACGTCACGCACGTCGACGACCTGGCCGTTGGCCACATCGCGGCGCTTGAGCGCGGTGCCACCGGCCGGAGCTACATTCTGGGCGGCGAAAATATGCAGATGGGTCAGATCCTGCGAGTGCTGGCCCAGCACGCGGGGCTGGCGGTGCCGCGGACGCGGGTCCCGCACCGGGTCGTGCTCGCGGCAGCGCACGTGTCCACGTTCGTGGAAGGCGGACTGATGCGCAGGGAACCGCGCGTGCCGCTTGAAGCCGCCCGCATGTCAGGCACAAAGATGATCTTCACCGACGAGCGCGCTCGCTCGGAGATCGGCCACACCTCCCGGCCGGCCAGCGACGCGATTGAGGAGTCGGCGCGCTGGTTCGCCGACAACGGCTACGTCCGCGCCCGCCGGCTTCGCCAGGTCAGGTGGCAGAAGTAGCCGATCCGGCGGAACCGTCGTCGTACCTGGCTAGCTGCCGGCGCGAGGTGATGCCGAGCTTGGCATAGATCTGAGCGAGGTGGTATTCGACGGCCTTCACGCTGACAAACAGTCGCGTCGCCGCCTCGGAGTTCGTCAGCCCGGCGGTTACCAGGCGAGCTACGGCCTGTTCCCGCGCGGTGAGGACCGAGGGATGAGCCCCGCCCTCGAAGGCGTGCTGCCGGGCGGCGAGGTCGGCGGCGCACCGTCGCGCATAGGGGATGGCGCCGGTGCGGGCGAGGCGGTCTCCGGCGCGGTCGAGGTAGGTCAGGCCTTCGGCGGCGGCCCCGAGTCCGCAGAGCAGCAGCCCGTAGCTGTGCTCAAGCAGGCCGACTTGGAACGGCACGACGAGACACTCCGTCGGCAGGCTTAAGCCGGCCTCGTAGTGACGGCGGGCGGCTATGGGATCGCGGCGTCGCTCGGCTAGGCGGCCGGCCAGCCTGCAGGCGGCGACGCGCAGGTAGGGAACCTGCTCCGCCTCCGTCAGCAAGGCAACGAGAGCGGCCGCCGCCTCAGCCTCAGATCCCGATTCGACCTGCGCCTCCGCGTGCATGGGCAGCCACAGCGAGCGATACTTTCGCGCCGCGCCGGGCCCGGCCGCCAGTCGCGCAAGGGCCGGGTGTCCGGCCAGCAGAACGCCGCGCGCATGGGCGATCGCGGCCTGGGCCATGTCGGCGAGCACGGCCTCCTCTGGGCTTGCCGCGTCGGTGCTGCCGCGCGCGTTCCGCAGGTGCTGGTCGGCGGCGTCCCACTCAGCTCGATGCGCCGTAAGCAACGCACGGATCGCGTGCGGAGCACCGGCGCCTGCCGGAGGCCGATCCTGCGCATCGGTCGCGACCCTGGCGTGCGTGTCGGCTTGGCGCCACCCGCCGAGCAAGTGAAAGGCCAGCGCGAGCCATTGGTTGGCGCGCAGCATGAGCACGTCGGGAAGGGTCAGGTCCTGATAGGTCACAAGCGGCAGTAGATTACCGACCGCCCCACCCGGATCGCCGGCCAGCGTGCGGTAACCGCCAAGCGCGAGTCTGGTGAGCGGGTCCCGCGGTTCATCGGTCGACGGGCGCTGACCAGCGACGACCCGAGAGCCGCACAGGGTTTCGGCAGCGGCCCGCGGGCCCGCCGCATAGCAGCGGCCGGCGGCAAGCAGACGGGTCAGCCAGCGCTCGATCTCACGGTCGCAGGGAATGGTCGCCAGCCCGGCCTCCGCCTCGCTGACCGTCGGACTGCCCAGCGCCGCGATCAAGCAAAGCTCCGCCCGGATTCCGTGGACGATGGCGGCCACCGCGAGGCGCTCACCGTCGGCATCCGCGCAGGCGCGAGCAAGGTGAAATTCAGCCTCAAGCCGGTGCCCTTCGAGCAGCGCCTGTCCAGCCAGAGCGCAACTGCGAAGCGCCGTGGGCGCGCACTGCGCTGCCCTGGCCCACAGGTCGCTCGGGCCGAGACTGCCGGCGCAGACACGGTGCACCGCCGCTGTCAGCAGGCGCCGTTCCCGTTGGCCCGTGTCCGCGCTGAGCACCGACGCCCACTCCATAAGCTGCGCCGGGCCTGGCCTTCCTGGCCCCGCCGGAGCGCTGCCGAGCGCGGCGGCTTCGAGCGCGGCGGCTAAAGCTTCATCGACGCCGGTGGCCGCGGCCACCCGGTGCAGCCATACCCCATCGCCGCTCATGGTTTCCGCGGCCGCCCGGTGCAGCCAGCGCCGCCTGGTCGGCGGGACGTCGGAATAGGGGTCGCCGGCGAAAGCCGAGCCATTGCGCTCCGCGTGCTGATGTGCCGGGAACCCTTGCACGCTAGCTGGGTTGGCTGGAAGCCTGATTAAGGGTCGCTGGGGTCATGCGAGAACCGTTGCCTGCCGGACGAGCATGCCTCATTGTCACCCGAGGATCTGTCTAGGGAAAGGCTAGGGCCAATCCCGAGGGCGTCGCCGTGGCACTTTAAGGATGCTTGAAAGCGCAAGAGCAGCGGGAATGCCGGATGCGTGATCGGGTGCTGAGCTAAGCAGGACGCGCGTCACGGCGGTGTCGGCCGGTATTTGGCCCAAAGGGGGACGCGTGTATGATGGATAGCCGTATATCAGTATATATCTATGCGCATGATCCGATCACGCAGAGCGGTCTGGCGGCCCAGTTGCGCGGGCGTTCAGAGTTCGACCTGATGGAGGGAGCGCTCGATGCTCCGCCGAAGGTCGCCGTGCTCGCCATCGATACGGCCGATGAAGTGGCGCTGCAGGTTATGCGCGGGTTGAGGGCCCAGGGGTGTGAGCATCTTGTCTTGGTCGTCAGCGCGCTGAGCGACGAGGATCTGATGGCGGCGGTCGAGGCCGGCGCGGGATCGATCGTCTGGCGTTCTCGCGCCTCCGCGTCCTGGCTCGCCCAGACCGTCATTAACGCGGCCGGAGGTGAGGCCGCCCTGCCGCCTGAGGTGCTGACGCGGCTCCTTAAGCAGGTCACGCGCCTGCGGCGGCACGTGCTGGTGCCACGCGGCCTGTCGTTCAACGGACTCTCCAATCGTGAGAGGGACATTCTCAAGCTCGCCGCTGACGGTATGGACACCGACGAGATCGCCCGTGAGCTGTCGTATTCCAAAAGGACGGTGACCAGCGCGTTGCATGACGTGTCGGTCCGGTATCAGCTGCGCAACCGGACTCATGCAGTGGCGTACGCCATTCGGGAGGGTTTCATTTGACGGCTGGCACGGGCTTGACTTCGACCAGGTGGCGTGGTCGCGCGTTCGTGTTCCCAGCCGGAACTACTGAGTCTCGATGCCTCGGTGACATCTCATGACGCGGGTGCCCGGCCGTCTTACCGGGCAGTGTCCGGGTGAGGCGCCACTGCGCGGCCGGCCACGGCTAGTGCCAGACCTCAGTTCTCCGGTGAGGTTCACCGGGGAACTGACGGCTGTCGCGGCTGAGGCGGCCGGGCGGCGCTTCGTCGGGCGCCGAGCCGAATTGCGGGAGATCGCTGCCCGCGCGGTCGCGGCGACCGATGGGATGCGGCAGACCGTCGTGGTCGAGGGCAGGCAGGGGATCGGCAAGACGGCACTGCTGATGCGTGCGCTCGATCAGCTAACTGGCTACCGTCAGTTGCATGCTGACTGCGCGCACGGTCCGGCCGTTGAGCAACTGATCGCTCACGCGAACCTGGCCGGAGCTGGGCCGACCGGACCGGCTGGGCCGGCTGGGCCAGGTCGGCCCGAACGCCGCGGCCTGCTCGGCGTTGTCAGGGCGATGATCGAGCAAAGCGGTCCGGTCGCGATCGCGATCGACAACCTGCACTGCATCGACGCCGAGTCGGCCGCTGAGATCTCGCGCACGCTGTCGGCACTGCGGACCGCCGCAATCCTGGTGATCGCCGCTGCCTTGGTGCCGTGGCCGTCGGAACCGGTCGACGAACCGCAGATCGCCCGGCTTCGCCGGCAGCTACTGACCGGAGTCAACGCCAGCCGGGTCCGGCTCGCCGAGCTGAGCGTCACCGAGACTGGGCAGTTGCTCGACCGCCTCGGCTCCACCGCGTCCGAGCACGCGGCTGAGCGGCTGCATCGATATACCGGAGGTCACCCCGCGCTCCTGTCGGTCTTGCTTGAGCAAGGCCTCACGGCGGCGCATACGGCCCCGGGCGACCTGCTCGGCCTGTTCGACCCGCTGGTGATGAGCATTTTGCGCGCGGTTTCCGCCCTGCCCGAGGCCAGCAGGGACCTGCTCGCTGCCATGGCCGTATCGGAAGAACCCTGGCCGCTCGCCATCGCCGGATCGATCGCGCAGGTGGAAGACCCCTTTGAGGCGCTCGAGCCGTTGCTCGACTCCGGGCTCGTACAGTGGGCGCCGGCCGAGACGGTGGCCCCGGTTTCCATCCGGTATCCGCTCTATCGCGATGTGATCTACCGCAGCTTGCCGGCGGCGCGCCGGGAGGTGCTGCACCGCCTGGCGGCGAGCTTCGCGCTCGGCACCACAATTTGGGCGCACAAGATCGCGGCGGCCAGGACGGCCGAGCCGACGCTGGCGGCGATGCTCGAGCAGGAGGCACACCGCTATTACCTGGCTGGCGACAGCGAGCGGGCGGGAACGCTCCTCATGTGGTCGGCGGCCATGACGGCGGACCCGACCGAGCGCCAGCGTCACCTGGTCCAAGGCACGCGCTGGTGGCTGGCGCTGCGCGCGGTCGACTGGGGACCGCGGCTCGAAAGCTGCCTGTCCGAGTCGCCGCCAAGCGCACCTCGCAGCATGCTCATGGGCTTGCTGGCAGAAGCCCACGGACGTTACTCGCAGGCGCACGCGCTGCTGGGCGAGGCTGGCGATCTGGCCAGATCCGACGACTCGGGACGTGAGCTGCTTGCTGACATCGATCTAGCGAGCGCGCTCGTTCACGCGGACATGGGTGACGCCGACGCCGAGTACGAGCTTGCCAGCGGCGTGCTCGCGCTCGATGACCAGCCCGCCGCGCAGCGCGGCTGGGCCGAATACCTGGCGGCCGACGCCTGCGGCCGGATGGGCGGTCCTGAGGCGGCCCTGCAGAAACTGGCTGACCTTGTTCCTGACCCGGTGATCGATGGTGAGGCCGGCGATGGCGCGCAGGCCGGCAGTCAGAGCGTGCGGTTGTGGGCCCGCGGTAGCTGGCGGCTGCGGGCAGGCCGGCTGCGGGAGGGCAACGCCGACCTGACCCGCATGCTCCGCGCTGGCGACCGGGCCACGGTGGATTCGGTGACGCCGCTGGCGCATGCCTACCGCGCTTACGCCCGCTACTTGCTCGGCGACTGGAAAGCAGCCGAGCAGGCCATCGCGCAGGCCGTAGCGGCGCTGGGCGGCCATGCGATAGCTCGGCTGCGGATCCCTGTGCACGCCGTCGCCGCCTGCGTCGATGCCGCCGTCGGGCGTTCGGAGTCGGCCACCAGGCACGTCCAGGCCGCGCAGCGGTGGTACGCCGACTGCGGTCCGGAAGACTTCGCGGTGTTCCCGGCGATTGCCGCCGCGACGGCGGCCCAGGCGCGTGGTGATTATCGGCGCATGGTCGCCGCGCTCACCGCGCTGCTCGTAGACCCCGGCAAGAGCGGAAGCCACACCTGGTGGTGGCAGCCGCTGCACGTAGAGGCGCTGCTTGGCACCGGTCAGCTCGGGGCAGCACAGCGGGCGCTTGACCGGCTCATCGCCCTGGTCGGTGAGGACGGCCGCCAGTCGGCCACGGTGACCTGGCTTGAGGTCTGGCTGGCCGCGAGCAGGCACGATGAAAACAAGGTACGGACGCGATTCGAGGTGGCGGCGACGAGGCCGCCCGCGCCCAACGACATACCCCTGCACCGGGCCAGGCTCGAGCACGAATACGGTCGGCACCTGATGTCCGGCCGCAACCGCCGGGCGGCCATCGGGCAACTGCGCAGGGCTTATGAACTGTACAGCGCGCTGGGAGCTCGTCCTTTCGCCGAACGCTGCGCCGGTGACCTTGAGGCCTGCGGGGTGCGGGAGTCAGCGTCCGCCGGAAGTCGCGTCGGCAGCGCGCCGCTTCCTGTCTTGTCGGCCCGGGAGCGGCGGGTAGCGCACCTGGCCGCGCAAGGGCTGACCAACCAGGAGATCGCCGGCGAGCTTTACATCAGCGCCAAGACGGTTGAGTACCACCTGGGCAACGTGTTCGCCAAGCTTGGCATCTCCTCCCGCCGGCAGATAGCCGCGCGGCTGGGCAGTGAACCAGACGCGTAAAGGCGAGAAAAGTGCGCTGAAGTCTGCGTATTCGCGCGCGGACGCCGATTGGCAGCCAGCCCTTGGAACCAGGCTTTGCGTTTCGACGCGACCAGCGGTCGCGTGATCGCGCACACATGCCTGCGCTCGATGAAGCTCAACTGCGCTGGGGTGGCCGCACCAGTCAGGAGCAGACTCTGGCTTTGGAGGCGTCATGGTGCCTAACCAGCTCACCTGAGGAGGAAGCGTGCCCACGTATCTGTCCCCCGGCGTGTACGTCGAGGAAGTCTCCTCAGGCTCGCGGCCAATCGAGGGGGTCGGCACCGCCTTGTGCGCGTTCGTCGGCTTCACCGAGCGCGGTCAGGCCAACGCCCCGACACTGGTCACGAACTGGACCCAGTACACGAAGTCCTTCGGCGGATTCGTCGACGGCGCGTACCTGCCGCACGCGGTTTACGGCTACTTCCTCAACGGCGGGGGAGCGGCCTACGTCGTGCGGGTCGGCGCCGACGGAAATGGCGCGGCCCCGGCCGACGGCGCCGTGAGCGGCACTGACCAGGTTGGTCAAGTCGCCCGGGCCGAGCTGACCACCGGCGGAGAACGCGCCCGCCCCGCCATCCGGGTCAAGGCGCTGGCTCCAGGCATCGAGGGCAACGACATCGATATCGAGGTGACGCAGGCCGCCAATGGCGAGGACGGTGCCTTCAAGCTGCTGGTCAAGCGCGGTGGTGACGTCGTCGAGACGTTCGACAACGTCACCGCTAAGCGCGGGCCGCGGTTCGTGGTCACCGCCGTCAAGGAGCAATCCAAGCTCATCGAGATCGAGGAATTGAAAGGTGCCGGGGTACTTGAGCCCAGGCACGGCGAGCAAGTGCGCCTGGCCGGCGGTCAGGCGCCCGCGGTGCCCGAGAGCGTCCCCGCGGTCCTGAGCGCCCAGCACTACGTCGGCAGCACCGCTGACCGCACCGGCTTCGGCGGGCTCGAGGCCATCGAGAACGTCACGATGGTGTGCGTGCCCGACCTGATGTCCGCCTTCGTCAGCGGGGCGATCGACATGGACGGGGTCAAGGCCGTCCAGCTCGCCATGATCGCGCACTGCGAGCTGATGGCCGACCGGCTCGCGATCCTCGACGCTCCGCCAAATCTTGGCGCGCAGCAGGTGCAGGACTGGCGCCTCGACGTGGCGGGCTACGACTCGAAGTACGCCGCGCTCTACTGGCCGTGGATCAAGATCATGGACCCGGTGCAAGGCAAGCCGATCATGCTGCCGCCGTCCGGGCACGTCGCCGGGGTCTGGGCGCGCAGCGACGACAGCCGGGGCGTGCACAAGGCACCGGCGAACGAGGCGCTGCGCGGGGTCATCGACCTGGAGACGAATGTCACCCGCGGCGAACACGACCAGCTCAACCCCATCGCGGTCAACTGCATCCGCTCGTTCCCCGGCCAGGGCATCAGGATCTGGGGCGCGCGCACGCTGTCGAGCGACCCTGAGTGGCGTTACCTCAACGTGCGCAGGCTGTTCAACTTCGTCGAAAAGTCGATCCTGACCGGCACGAACTGGGTGGTGTTCGAGCCGAACGACCGGTTCCTCTGGGGGTCGGTGCGGCGCACGATCACGATGTTCCTGCGCCGGGTCTGGCGCAGCGGCGCGCTTTTCGGGCGCACGCCGGAAGAGGCGTTCTACGTCAAGTGCGACGAGGAGAACAACCCGCCGGAGAACAGGGACGCGGGGATTCTCACCGTCGATGTCGGGATCGCTCCGGTCAAGCCCGCCGAGTTCGTTGTCTTCCGCATCTCGCAGTACTCACAGGGCGCTGCGCTAGAGGAATAGGCGCGCACCTGACCCCAGGCAGTCATACCAGAGAAAGGGCCGAGCGCAGTGACGGACCCATCATTTCCCTTGATCGCGTCGGCGCCGGTCTTCATGATCTCCGCGCCCAGCCTCACCGTCATCGGCGGGCCCAAGCCCCTCAAGATCGAGCAACTCTCGTTCCAGGAGCTAGGCGGGATCAACAGCGAGATCAACATTGAGCAGTACGTCTCCGTGGACCCGCTGGGCAACGTCAATCACACCAAGCAGATGGGCCTGACCAAACCGCCGACGGTGACGCTCAAGCGCGGCATCGACACCAACCTGGCGCTCTGGTACTGGCACAACATGGCGCTCTCGGGGCTGCCGAACGCGCGGGCGGACGTGACGCTTGAGATGTACGGCGGCGGGGCGCCATCGATCGCCAACCTCAAGCCGATGTTCACCTACACGCTGACGAACGCCTGGTGCGCCAAGATCAACATCGCCGGAGCGAAGGCAGGCGAAGGCTTTGTGACCGAGGACGTCACGATTGCCTGCGACCAGATCGTCTACGGCGACGGCTGACCATCCCTGATCTGAACCAAAACGGAAGGAGGCTCCGCGATGGCGCCGGTAACCAGCGGCAACCCCACTGTCATGTCCGCGTCGACGTTCGTCATCCAGGTGGATGGCATCCAGGTCGCGTCGTTCAGCGAACTGTCAGGTATCAACACCGAGGTTGAGCCGGTCGAGTACATCTCAACCGGGCCTGACGGGATCCTGCACACCAAGCAGTACGGCAAGACCAAGCCGCCGACGGTGACGCTCAAGCGCGGTATGGACACCGAGACCTACATGTGGGCGTGGCATCAGGCCGTGCTGCAAGGCGAGCCGACGGCGCGCAAGACATGCTCGCTCCAGTTGTTCGCCGCGTCGCAGTCGCCGAAGTCGGGCCAGCCGATGATCACCTATATCCTGGAGAACGCCTGGCCTTCCAAGCTCGAAATCAGCGGCATGAAGGCAGGTGCCAGCGAACTCGTCACCGAGACCGTCGTGCTGCACTGTGACCAGATCCTCATGCAGCCGGCAGGCTGAGGCGGGTAGGCATGCTACCGGGTCGCAGACCTGTGACAGCCACAGCCGACCCCGCGCCTGAGTCGGCAGGAATGCTGACGCTCTACCCGTTCGCCCTGCCGCGCGGCTACGTCGACGAGCAGGGCCGGATACACCGCGACGGCGTGATGCGTCTCGCCACGGCACGTGACGAGATCGTGACCCAAAGCGATCCCAGGGTGCAGCAGAACCCGGCCTACCTGACGGTCCTGCTGCTCGCCCGCACGATCACCAAGCTCGGGTCAGAACAGAACATCGACACGCTTGTGATCGAGAACCTCTTCGCCTCTGACCTCGCGTTCCTGCAGGACCTCTACCGGCGGATCAACACCGAAGGCCACACCGAGGCCGACGTCGCCTGCCCGTCCTGCGGGCACCAGTTTGTGGTGGATATCGCGGGTGATGCCCGGGGGGAATCCTGACGTACACGCTCGACCGGCTCTGGGAGGAGACCGTGTACCTCGCCTACTACTTGCACTGGCCACTTGACGACATTCTCGCCCTCGCGCACTCGGCCCGAGCCCGGGTGATCGGGGAAGTCGGCAAGATCAACGCCCAGCTCACCGGTGGCGCCGGCGTCGGGCTTTGACGCGCCGGACTGTGATGCCGACCGTGACGGGATCAAGGGTTCAAAACGACGGAGGACAGCGATATGCGGTGGGGACTCGGGAGCCTCACGGTCGGGCGGCGCCGCCCGACCGGCGACCTGGGCGCGCCCGTGCCCGCCGCCGCTCCGTCAGCCTCGTCCGCTCCGCCCGTCGCTGACTGGCGGCGGGTGGAGCCGCTCGCCCTGACGATCGCGCCCCGACCGACGCTGGTCGGGGGCACGCTGCTGCGCCAGCCCGAGGTGAGCGGCACCAGATCGCTGATCAAACGCGGGTCATCCGGGGCTGGCCGGGCTCAGCCGCCCGACGATCCGACGATAGCGCCTGGCCGCGTCGGCGGTATCGTCGCGGCGAAGACTCCGACGGCCGATCGCGACGCGGCATCGCGTCCCGCTGAACTTCGGGCCGGCCGCGACGAGGGCGCGAGGAGCCGTTCTCCGGGGCGTCGGCGCGGCGGAACGGCCCTCAGCGCGGCGCAAGGTGAGCTAAGGCTGGCGGCCGATCCGTCCGCGTTGCCGCCTGCCCGGCGCCGCGCCGCCGTCCAGGTGGCGGCACCTGGCGATCGGCCGAACCTGGTCGAGGCGACCGAGGAATACCTCGGCGACCCTCGGTCCGACGATGTCCCCTATGCCTCATCAGCGTGGCTGCGGATGGTGCAGGCCTACCGTCAGCTTCCCGCCGAGGCCGCCGGGACCGATGCGTTCTTGCCCGGCCTCACCCAGACGGCCAAGCCAGAAGGCGGCGCGGTCACTTCCTGGTCATCCGAGGTCCCGTTTCCGCCACCTCGGGCGACGCCCACCCCCAGCGTCGCCGCACCGCCCGCCGGCGGGAGCGACCCGGCGCAACGGCTCCGCCGGGCAACCCTGGCGGAAAGCCGCAGGCTCGGCCTCGGCCGCCCGCTGCCGCGCGAGCCCGAGCCCCCCGTGCCGCCAGCACCGGTGCCGCCAGCGCCCGTGCCCCAAACACCCGGGCCGCAAAGCCACGTCCCGCAAGCACCCGAGCCACCAACACCCGAGCCACCAACACCCGTCCCGACGCTGACCGGCCAATCACCACCGGAGCCGCCCGGCCCGGTCACCGAGCCGGCCGCCGAGCTACGACACATGCGACCCGACGGCACCGGTCCTGACGGCACCGGCCCCGACGACTCGCCGCAGCCCGGCCATGGCGGCTACGGCGATCACGACCGCGGAGGAACCGGCCCGCCGCCGACACCGCCAGCACCTTTGGCCGTGACCGTCGATCCGGCTGCCACCCGGCGGCGGGTGCCGCCTGGGCTCGGACTCGGCCCGCCGATCACGCTCCGGGGAGTCGCTCCGGGCGGCGCCAGCGAACAAGCCGCGCGAGCGACCCGGGCAAGCCGCGATCCTGACCCCCGCCGGACCCCGGCGGTCGGCCGGGATCAGGCGCATGCCGCCGCGAGTCCGGCCCCGGCCGCGCCGCCGGGGACTTCGCCGGCATCGCCGCCTGGGCCACCGCGTTCGCCGCTGCCTCCGCTCATCGGCCGGGCCGCCCCCGGTGCCCCGGGCGGGCCGGTCCACGCCTCCGAGTCCACGGCATCCGCGCGGCAAGGACAGGACAGCCACCCGGCGCCGCCGCCACAATCAGCCCACGATGCCGGTGAACCAGCGGCGAAGCCCAGCGCAGTCGTCACGCCGGTCTACCGCGCTGTCCCGCCAGCCCCGCCACGTGCGGCCGCAGTCGCGCGGCCGCCAAGCGGCACCGCGTCACCAGAGCCGCTGGTCCATCGCGAGCCAGCCCAGCCCGCCGATCAGCAAGCGCCGGCCCCGACGGCGGCCACTCCGGCCCCGTCACCCCCTCCCGTCGAGCCGCCAGCCCCGCCGCCGCCAGCACCGCCTCCCCAGTTCTTCCCGCCGCCACCCGCACCCGGTCCGTCGTCCGCGATCCCGGCCATCCCCGGCATCGAGTTCCTGGCGCCGCCGCCGACGTCCCCGGATGCCGGCCTGGCCAGCCACCAGAACCTAAGCTCAGCACCCTACGACCTCGCCGATTCGATTCACCGCATGCACGGTGTCGACGTATCCGACGTCGTAGTGAACCGTGGCCCCGACGCCGGATCTCGGGCCGGGGCGGTGGGAGCGCGGGCGTTCGCGACCGAGCGCGAGATCGTCTTGCCGGCCGAGGCTGGCCCGATCGAGCGGCCGCAGACCCGCGCGCTGCTCGCGCACGAGCTCACCCACATCGCGCAGCAACGCCAGTTCGGCCCCAGCCTGCCGCCGGAGGATTCGGCCGCCGGCGCCGCGCTCGAAGGCGCGGCCGTGGCCGTGGAGCGGCGATTGCTCGGGCACGAACACTCCGAGTACGGACACTCCGGCGCGGTGCCGCAGCAGCCGCTGTTCCACGCCCCGCCCCGGATGGCCGCCAGCTCGCCACTGGAGCTTGCGAGCGCGCCGGTCCAGCGTCAGACCGAGCATCAGCCCACCGCCGAGGTGGCGGGGAACGCTTTCGATCCCTTCGGCCTGCTGCCGCAGTACGCCTCGCAGGCCGGTCCCGACGTGGCCTATGACTACGTGCCGATCCAGGGCCCGGCCGGCCCGGACATCGCGCCGCTCGACGCTGCCTTCGATCCCATGCGCGCTCGCATGATCGAAATAGCCGAGCAGCGACTGCTCGACCTGGACGACTCGATAGCCGTCGGTGAACTCGCCGACAGCATCTACTCGCGGATACGGGCCAGGTTGCGGCATGAACTGCTGGTCGACCGCGAACGTTCGGGACTTCTTAGCGACTTTAGGTAATGGAGAAGCAGATGCGACAATTTTTTAACACCACGGTGGCGGAAAAATGACGGACCTTCAATCAATCGCCGGCATCGCCGGTCAAGTCCAGGGTGTCGTCGATTCGCTGACCGTCGGCATGTCGCACCATTACTCGGTGCTGATCGACAACGTCAAATACCACTTTGGCGACTGGTCGCGCGCTTCCGGGCTCTCGGTGACCTGGCAGCAACTCGAGCACCGGGAGGGCGAGAGCGGCAACAGCGTCGTGTACCTGCCGGGCTCGACCAAGTATGAGCCGATCACGCTGAGCCGGGCCGCTGGTCCGTACTCGCGGATGGTGCAGTACTGGCTGTCGCAGACCTCGAGAAACCCGCAGCCGCAGAGCGGGACTATCCAGCTCGTCAACTTCCTCGGCCTGCCGATGGTGCAGTGGCGGCTCAGCGAGTTCTTCCCGATCGGCTGGTCGGTCGAGTCCTTCGACGCGGCGGGTGCCAAGCCGGCGATCGAGACGCTCAAGCTCGCGCACACCGGGTTCCTCCAGGACGAACTCTCGATGCTCTCACCGTTCTGAACCGATCCCACCGCAGCAAGGAGACCACAAAGTGAGTATCTCGGACTTCGCCTCCGCAGCCCAGATCGGGTTGCCGCAGGTGGCGTCCCCCACGGCGGTGGGGTCGCTGGCGTCAACGGCCAGGTCCGCCGCCCGGGCGATTGACAAGCCCTTTCGCAAGCTCGGGCTGGCCATGCGGTTCAAGGTTGTGGTCGAGGGCCTGCCGGAATCGAGTCTCGGCCTGTGGACCTCGTGCGAAGGGCTCAAGGTCGAATTCAAGTTCGACGCCATCCGCTCCGGCGGCGACTACACCAACACCCATGTGCTGCCCACGTATGTGAACTACTCGCCGATCACGCTCAAACGGGCGGTCGAACATCCCCACTCCGACACCGTCCAGACCTGGCTGCGACAAACCGCCGCCCAGTGGCAAGGCGATGGCAGCGCCGCCGTGGTCGGCAAGATCGTGACGATCGCCCTGCTCGACGTCACGCAGGACGACAAGGCCCCGGCCGCCTACTGGACGTTGGCCAACGCCTTCCCGGTTTCGTGGACCGGCCCATCGCTGAGCGCCAAGAGCAGCGAGATCGCCACCGAGACGCTGGTCCTCGAGCACGACGGCTTCCTGGCGCCGCTGCCGTGACCGCCGAGCTGAACGAGCGCAGCAGCGAGGCGATCAAGGCCACCTTGACCAAGATCTCCCCGCCGACGATAGACGGCGAGGTCCCCGTCATCACCTTCGCGTTCAACCCTGAGCGGATCACCATCAGCCATACCGCCAAGACCGACGGTGCTACCGGCACCTCGTTCGACGAGCAAGTCAAGAACCTAGGCTTCCTTGAGATCAGCATCGACAAGGTGTACCTGACCGGGCCGGACACCGTGGCCTACTGCAAGACGCTGATCGACTGGAGCTACCCGGTGGCGGCTCCGGGTCTGCGGCCAGGAGCGCAGAAGTCGGCTAAGCCGGTGATGCTGCAGCTCACCTGGGGGACGGCAGGTGTTGACTACCCGGTGAGCTTGCGCCAGGTGAACGTTACCTACGTGCGGTTCGTCGGGGAAACCGGACAGCCGATACGCGCCGAAGTCAGCATAAAGCTGTACAGCAGGTACAAGGAGCGCAAGCCGGGGACGAACCCCACGTCCGGCGGTCCGCCTGGCCGCAAGGCGCACACGCTCGACAGCAGTGAGTGTCTCGCGTCGCTGGCGACGACGAATTATGGCCGGCCTGGCGCCTGGCGTGGCATCGCGAGCGCCAACGGGATCGACGATCCACTGCGGGTCCAGCCGGGCACGCAGGTGTATTTGCCAGAACCCGAAGATATTGGCAATTTCGCTGGCAGGCTTCCGTGACCTCGCTCATCTTGCCCGACGAGGTAACCCTGCCGAGCGTCAACGTCGGCGAGGGTACGGGCGAGCCGTTGCCAGTAACGATCTCGGACTGGCTCAAGCGCGTCACGGTGGAATCGCACCTGCACCTCCCGGCGATGTTCGAGCTGACGTTCGTCGGCGTCGATAGCGATGACCTGCTGGCCGCGGGGCTCGTGCTCGGCGCCCGGATCTCGATCTCGGTCGCGACAGTGGAACCGGAGCCAGTCACGATGATTCGCGGTGAGATAACCGCGATGGAGGGCACCTACGAGGACTTCACCGGGGTGACCACCATTCGCGGTTACGACCTGAGCAACCGGCTCCAGCGCGCCCGGCGGACCCGCGCGTTCATCAACACATCGGACGCGAAGGCCGCGGAGAAGATCGCGACCGAGGCGGGCTTGGAGATCGGCGAGATAACCCCGTCCGCCGTGATCCACAACCACCTGCCGCAATACGACCAAAGCGACTGGGACTTCCTCAAGCAGCGCGCCGCCGAGATCGGCTACGAGTTCACGATGTCGCAAGGCGTGTTCTGCTTTCGCAAGGCCTCCTCGGTCGAGGGGGCCGGCGCGGCTGAGGCGGTGCCGCTGACGCTGCATGAGACCCTGCGGGCGTTCTCGCCCAGGGTGACGGCGGGGAACCTCACGCCGAGCGTCGAAGTCCGGGTCTGGGATCCGCTTGAGGCCAGGGTGATCTCCGCCACGATGGGGACGACGACCGGCACCGCCTCGCCCGCCGGCGAGCAGACCTCAGAGGAAATCGCCACCGTGTTCGGCGATCCCGGCGAGGCCCTGGCCGCCGACGCCGACGGCGGCCCGCCGAGTCCGACGACCGAGGAACTCGGTCCGCCGCCGAGTGGTACCGCTTACGTGATCTACGACCGCCCGGTCGGCGAAGGGCTCACCACGACCAGCGCGGCCGACTTGGTGGCCAGCGGTGTCGCCGAGCAACTGGCCAGCACCTTCGCCGAGGCCGACGGCGAAGCCAACGGCAACCCGGCAATCGAGGCTGGCCGGGTCGTCCGGGTCGAGGGGATTCCCAGCCAGTTCCCGAGCATGTGGTCGGTTACCAGGGCGCGGCACGTCTTCGACCTCACCGAGGGCGGCTACCGCACGGAGTTCAGCGCGAGCGGCCGCCATGACCGTTCGCTGCTCGGGCTGGCCTCGCTGGGCGGGACCCAGGCGCCGCTGGTGCGCATCCCCGGAGTCGTCTGCGCTGTGGTCACCGACATCAACGACATGCACGCCCGGGTCAAGGTGACGTTGCCGTGGCTGTCGCCTGAATACGTGTCGGACTGGGCGCCGGTCGTGCAGTTCGGCGCGGGGCCGCGCAGCGGCGCGATGTTCCTGCCCGAGGTTGGCGACGAGGTGCTCGTCGGGTTCGAGTTCGGCGATCCGCGCCGGGCCTACGTGCTCGGCGGCATCGTCAACAATGCCTCGCGGTACAGCCTCGGCGGCGAGGCGGTGTCCCCGGATGGCACCGTGCTTCGTCGGGGCTTCGTCTCGGCGTCGGGCAACATGCTCTCGTTCTACGACCAGATGCCGCCGGGCGGCGAGGACCCAGAGCCGACGGCCTCCAAGATCGCGCTCGGCACCAAGGACGCCGGGATGGGGCTGGCTATCGACGTTATCGAGAACACCTTCGTGCTGGCCTGCTCGCCGGAAGGCCCGCCGGGGCAGCTCACGATCAAGTGCGGGGACGGCGGCGTGGTCAACATCCAGGCCGGCGAGGGCGGAACGATGACCATCGACGGCGGCGACACGCTGACGCTCAAGTCCGCGGCATCGATGACGATCCAGTGCTCAGGTGATCTGTCGGTCAGCGGCGACACGATCTCACTGGGCTAGTGACAGGAAAGGGACGCCATGGCCGACTTCATCGGGACGGGCTGGGCCTTCCCGCTCGGGTTCGAGTCATCTGGCACGGTCGCTATGGCCCGCGGCGAGGAAAAGATCGAGCAAGCGATGCGCCTGATCCTGTCGACCTACCCGGGCGAGCGGCCGATGCGTCCGCTCTGGGGTAGCACGCTACGCGACAACGTGTTCGGCGGTACCGGCCCGGAGAACGCCGCGGCGATCGCACATGAGGTGGAGCGGTCGCTCGACTACTGGGAGCCTCGAGCGGCGGTCACCGAAGTGCTCGTCTATCCCGACGCGAGCACCGACGGGCTGTTGTACATCGACATCAGGTACACCGTGCGGAATACCAACAGCCCGCGCAACCTGGTGTTTCCCTTCTACACGATCCCCGAGCGGGAAGAAGGGGAGCTCTAGATGCCGCTACCTTCCCCCGACCTCGACGACCGCCGCTTTCAGGATCTGGTAGATGAGGCCAAGCGGCTCGTGATGCGCCGGTGCCCGGAATGGACCGACCACAACGTGTCCGACCCGGGCGTAACGCTGATCGAGACCTTCGCCTACATGACCGACCAGCTCCTTTACCGACTGAACCGGATACCCGACCGGCTGCACATCGCGTTCCTTGACCTTGTCGGCCTGCGCATGCTGCCACCCACGCCGGCCCGCGCGCCGGTCACGTTCTGGCTGTCGAGCCCCGGGCGCACGACGCTGACGGTGAACGCGGGCACGCAGGTCGGCACGCTGCATACCCCGGCGGCCGAGCCGGTCATCTTCGCCACCGTGGACCCGCTGGCGATCGTGCCCTGCTCGCTGTCGCGTGTCCGGACCTCGCATACGCAGACGGCGGACGGCGACGAGCCGGCGGACGAAGCGGCGCAAGGCGAGACGACGGCGGACCACACCAGGGATCTCGGCGCGGGAAAGCCATTCGCCGCGTTCGGGACGCCGCCTCGGATCGACGATCAAGTGCTGCTCGGGCTGAACGACGCGGTGCCTGGCTGCGCCATTCGCTTCGACTTCGGCGGCAGCGTCCGCGGTGTTGGCGTCAACCCCACCCACCCGCCGCTGACCTGGGAGGCGTGGACCGGCGAAAGCTGGGCCGAATGCGAGGTCGGCCTCGACAGCACCGGAGGGCTGAACGCCCCGGGGCGAATCGTCCTGCACGTGCCGCCCGGTCACGAGGCGAGCATCATCGGGGGAGAACGGGCTGGCTGGGTTCGCGCCCGGGTGGTCGAGCCAGAGGAAGGCCAGCCGCCGTACACCGAATCGCCGGTGATCGAGAGCCTGGTCGCCTGCACGATCGGCGGCACCGCCGGCGCGATCCACGCCGAGGTCATTCTCACTGAGCAGCTTGGCGCGGCTGAAGGCGTCCCTGGCCAGGAATTCGCGGTGCGGCGCAGGCCGGTGCTCGCCGGGTATGACACGCCGGTCGTCGAGACATCGTCAGATGATGGCTGGCTGGAATGGACCGCCGTCGAGCACTTCGCCGAAAGCCGTCCCGACGACCGGCACTTCGTCCTCGATTCAGTCTCGGGCCTAGTTCTTTTCGGTCCGGCGGTGCGTGAGGCGGATGGGAGCTTGCGGCACTACGGCCAGGTGCCGCCGAAGGGAGTTACGGTCCGCATCCGCCGCTACGCGACCGGCGGCGGCGCGCGCGGCAATGTCGGGGCGGGCGCGATCCAGACGCTCAAGTCGTCGGTTCCGTTCATCTCGAAGGTGGAGAACCGGCGTCCGGCCCAAGGCGGCGTCGATGGCGAGACGCTCGACGAGGCCATGCGCCGCGGGCCCCTGCTCGTGCGCACCCGCAGCAGGGCGGTGACGGCGGAAGACTACGAGGTGCTCGCCAGGGAGGCCGCTCCAGATATCGCCCGGGTGCGCTGCGTCCCCGCGGACGGGGACGGCACGGGAGCGGGCACGGTCAGGGTGCTGCTCGTTCCCGCCGCCGCTAACCAGGACGGCCGGATCTTGTTCGAGAACCTGGTGCCGCCGCGCGAGACGTTGCGCCGGGTCGCCGAACGACTCGACGCCGTCCGGGTCGTCGGCGCCAGGGTCGTGATCGAGCCGCCGCTCTACCGAGGCGTCACCGTGGTCGCCCGCATCATCGCGAGGCCGCGCGCCAGCCAGGAGCGGGTCAGGGAAGACGCGCTGCGCGAACTGTACGACTTCATCAGCCCGCTGGCCGGGGGAGGGCCTGAAGGCGAAGGCTGGCCGTTCGGCCGGCCGGTGCAGGCAGGTGAGATCTTCGGCCGCCTGCAGCGGGTACGCGGCGTCGAGCTTGTCGAGGACGTGAGGATCTTCAGCGCCGACCCGGTCAGCGGCGTGCGAGGTGCCGAGGCGGCGAGGATCGAGCTTGAGCGCAACAGCCTGGCGTTCTCCTATGAACATCAGATCCGGGTGGAGGCCCGCTGATGCGCGCCGCTGTCCCTGGCCTGGGCACGCCCTACCCGATCGGCACCTTGATGCCCGCCGTCTATCAAGAAGATCAGGCCGCGATGGCTTGGACGGCCGGGCTCGACGACGTGCTTGCCCCGGTGATCTCGACGCTGGACTGCCTAGGCGCCTACATCGATCCGCTGCTAGCTCCCGAGGACTTTGTCACCTGGCTGGCGGACTGGTTCGGAACGGCGCTCGACGAGAACTGGCCGACGGCGCGGCAGCGCGTTGCCGTCGCCCGTTCGGTCGCCTTGTACCGGCAGGCCGGCACGATCTCCGGCCTCCAGGCACTGCTCGAACTTGTCACCGACTGTGAAGTGACGGTGACCGACAGCGGCGGGGTCGTCTGGTCCCAGGCCCCGAACACACCGCCTCCCGGGCGCGACCAGCCGTCGATCGAGGTCAGGGTGTCGGTTCCGGCCGACTACGCACTCGACATCAAGGCCATCGATGAACTCGTCGCGGCCGCCAAGCCCGCGCATGTCGCACACCGAGTGGAGGTGTCCGAGCATGATCGTTTGCCGTAAGTGCGGCTACCGCAACGCCGACGAGGATGCTTTCTGCGGAACCTGTGGCAGCTTCCTGGAGTGGACCGGGGAGAAGCAGCAGGCACCCAAACCGGCCCCGGCGCCGGTCAGCGAGGACGCGCCGGCGGCCGCCCCGGAGCCGCCGCCCAAGGTCGGCCTGTTCCAGCGGATGGTCGAGGGTGCCAACGCCTTCATCGCCGGCCCGCGCCCGCCGGCGGGTGCCGCCGATGCCGGGTCGGCAGCCGCGCCATCACGTCCAGGCGCCCCGGCCGGCCCGCCCGGGCGTCCGGGCGGCCCGCCCCGTCCAGGCGCACCCCCGCCCCCGCCGCGACCAGGCGCCGCGCCGCCGCCACCTCCGCCACCGCGACCAGGTGCTGCGCCGCCTCCGCCACCGCCTCCGCGAGCCGGTGGCGGGCCGCCGCCACCGCCACCGTCGTCGAGGGCCGCCGCGCCGCCTCCTCCTCCACCACCGCCTCCACCGAGAGCCGCCGCGCCGCCGCCTCCTCCACCACCACCGTCCAGGGTTGCCGCCCCGCCTCCACCTCCACCGCCCAGCGCCGCCCCGCCTCCACCTCCACCGCCCAGCGCCGCGCCGCCCCCGCCACCGCCCCCGCCCAGGGTTGCCGCCCCGCCTCCACCTCCACCGCCCAGCGCCGCGCCGCCCCCGCCACCGAGAGCCGCCGCGCCGCCCCCGCCGCCGCCCCCGAGCGCCGCGCCGCCTGCTCCGAGGGCCGCCGCGCCGCCATTTCCGCCCCCGCCGGGAGCCGCCGCCGCACCTCCTCCGCCCCCTCGAACTGCTGCCCCAGCCCCGCCACCCGCCGCGCCTCCGCCGCGGGCGCCCGCGCCCTCTGTGCCTCCTCCGCGGGCCCCGGCCCCGGCCGCGCCGCCCCCGGCGGCACCGCGCGCGCCCCGCGCTGATGCCGCGGCGCTGGTCGCCCCGGTCGTGCGCGGTTCGCGGCCGGTCGACGCTGATCAGGCTGACGCCGCGAAGGCCGCCCCGGGTAGCGCTGTGGCACCAGCCGAGGTGCGTGAGCAGGTCCCGCAGATCGCCCGCGCTCGCGCGCTCGCGGTCAGCAAGACCGCACCGACTCATCGCCTTGAGCCGGGCGACCTGATCTGCGGAAATTGCGGCGAAGGCAACACGCCCAACCGGAAGTTCTGCAGCCGCTGCGGCGACTCGCTGGTCGAGGCCGCGATCGTGGAGGCGCCATGGTGGCACCGGTTCCGGCGTCGGCGCGGTCCAAAGACCGTCAAGCTCGGCGCCGAGAAGGGCAAGGCGGCCACCGGTGGCAGCCTGCACGCGCCGCGTCTGGACATCAGGCACCTGGTCAGCACGATCTACCGCAAGGCCCGAGTCGTCGTGGCTGTCGCGATTGTCGTGGCCGGGGTCATCTACGGCGTCTTCCCGCCGTTCCGGCACGAGGTGAACTCGATCTTCACGTCCGAGAAGAAGAAGCTCACCGGGATCGTCGATCGGAAGTTCGTGCCGATCCACCCGGTCAAGTGCACGGCCAAATCACAGGTGGCCGGGCATTCTGGGGGACTTGTCTGCGACGGGTTCTTCAACGACTACTGGCTCGCGCCGTTCCAGGCCTCGCCCGAGCCCACGATTACGATGACGTTCGCCCACCCGGTGACGATCACCATGCTGATCTTGCACAACGGCGCATTCGGTCAGTACGTGCAAGACGGCAGGCCAAGCTCGCTGCACCTGGTCTTCTCCAACGACGAGTCGTTCACGATCACGCCGCTGGACACCCAGCAAACGCAGAAGTTCGTGATCAAGCACGCCGTGCTGATCAAAAGCATCGTGTTCCAGGTCACCGCGACCTACCCGGGCACCCAAGGAGCAAATGTGGCTATCAGCGAGATCGAGTTGTTCGGGATCCAGTGATGGCGGACGCAATTCTTTCCGCTATAAATAAGGTGAGGTGACTGTGGGCGACTTCGTCATGAAAACCGGCGACATGGTAAAGATCACCATTCCGCCGCCAGCGGTCATTCCGACCCTGGAAGCGCCGGCTCCCCTGGAAGGATCGGGCGAGCCGGTCACCATCAACGAGATGAGCGTGTGCCTGCTCGGAGATGAGCTGCCTGAGTTTCTCTCCGAGCCGATGGCCTACACCGCGCCGCCGTTCAGCGTGCCTGGTATGGGCACCCTCAGGCTGATGATCGCCCCGGACAATATGACCGTCCAAACCCGCTGCGGCGGCAAGCCCTTGCTGATCAAGGGCGGTCCGTTCGAGGCCATGTTCACGGTGATGGAGCCGGCCATGCAGCCCACGCCGGCCGGACCGATACCCGATCCGGTCATGGAAAAGCCAGGCACGGCCGAGTTCATCACGACGAATGAGATCGTGATCGCCAGCTAGCGCTCGTTGATCGTGCGCCTTTCCCAGCGCCGCAGCGTGCCGAACGGGACGTCGGCGGACTGCGGACGGGCGCGGTCGGCGGCGGCGTCGCCTTCCTGCTCCGCGTTGAGCACGATCTCGCGGGCGGGTGGCGCCAGGTCCGTCACGATGGGCGGCTTGGCCGGCGCGATCAGCACCAGTTCCAGGTGCGCGCGCGGGACGAGACCAAGCCCGGTCCACAGCGGGCCAAGTGCCGTGGGCGAGTCGGCTGGGGCACATTCGAGCACGGTCTTGATGCCGCCTTCGGCGAGCGCGCCTTCGACGCAGTCATCGGGCAGCACACCGTACTGGGTACAGGCGTCGAGCACGAACCCTAGAACTTCGTGCTCGGCCATGACCCGCTCGACGTCGGCCCCGCTCGCACTCTGACCGGCCGCCCAGGCGGTGACTAGATAGGCGAGGCGGAAAAACTGCGGGGCGGGCTGCCGTCCGACGACCCGGCCATCGGAGTCGCGCAGCTCGGACCAGCCCGACTGGCGGCCACGGGCGTCTTGGGTGACGCTGTGCAAGAACGTGTCGACGAACAGCGGCTCAGGCGGCTTGGTCATCCAGCCTGGCGCCGGGGCGTCGAACCGCAGCCCGACCCCGGGTGGCAGCACCTGGCCGAGCCAGTTGGCCAGCGATCGATCCGCGTCACGCAACACCTGACTATCGTGACTGCCCGATGGCACCTGCGCGCGCGAGCAATGGCGTGATATCGCGCCGATGATTCTGCGTCATCGCGCACCGGCCGGATCCAGCGGCATGGTGCCTGCGAGCGGCTCCATTGCTGCGTTCTTTCTTGCCTTTTCGCGCATGGCGTTTGGCTGCCTTCGTGCCACGCTGGTCGGCGAGTCGACTGAGGGAAATGTCAGGGAGAAGGAGCCTGGTTCGATGGGCGTGGCCGTCACGTTTGCCGACGACAGCGCGGCGGTTAAGGTCGAGCCGGGCGGTCAGGCCACTTGCTCGCTGGTCATCGAGAACACCGGCATGGTCGTCGACGGCGTCCTGCTCGACATCCTCGGCGACGCGGCCGAGTGGACGACCGTCGAGCCGGCCCAGGTAAACCTGCTGCCGGGGGCAAGCGCGCAGGCCAAGATCGTGTTCCGGCCGCCCAAGACGGCGACCCTCCCGCCCGGTGAAGTGCCGTTCGGGCTCCGCGCGATGTCGACCGAGGACCCTGACGGCTCGCGGATCGAAGAGGGCGTTGTCCGGGTCGGTGACTTCACCGACCTCGACGTGAGCTTGGTGCCGAAGAGTGCGACGGGCCGACGTTCGGCCCGATTCAAGCTGATCATCGAGAACCGGGGCAACCGGCCGGAAAGCCTTCGGGTCGAAGCGACCGACCCGGATATCAAGCTGAGCTTCCGGTCTAGGCCGACGGCCTTCACCGCGCCGGCCGGGACGGCGACGTTCGTGCGCTTGGTGGCCGTTCCGCGTAAGACGTTCTTCAAGGGGCCGAGCCAGTCGCTGCCGTTCGACGTCGCCGCGACGACTGAGGAAGGCGAGTCGGTCAAGGCCCAGGGGGTGATGCTGGAGAAGCAGACGCTGCCGGAGTGGTTGCTGCCGGTGCTCGGCATCGCCGTCGTGCTGGCCGGCTTGATCCTGGCGCTCTATCTCACGGTGCTGAGGCCGATCGTGAATTCGGCCACAACCGCCGCCGCGGACGCGGGCAAAGCCGCGGGGTCAGCGAAGTCGGCCGCTGGGTCGGCGAAGTCGGCGGCTAAGGCCGCCAAGAACGCCGGCTCGTCGTCGGCGGGGTCTGGGGCGTCGCCGGCCGCGCTGAACGTCATGCTCAGCCCGTCGACGATTCTGGCCCGTACCACTGAGCTCGCGAGCGTCACCGGAACGTTCGCGAAGACCGCTGGGGTGCTGCCCAAGCTTGTGTGGACATCGTCGAATACGAAGATCGCCAAGGTCTCGCAGACCGGCGTGGTGACCGGGGTCACCGCCGGCTCGGCGACGATCACCGCGACGAGCTCGGGTAAGCCGGGAGCGAGTGGGTCTGGAGGTTCGGGATCGGGCGGTTCGGGCGGGTCCGGGGCGTCGCCGGGCGCGTCGCCGTCACCGAGCGGATCGTCCTCGCCGGACCCGTCGCCTAGCGCCTCGACCGCCAAGTCGTCGGTAGTGTCAGGTTCGGCGACGGTCAACGTGGTCGGCCGGGTCATCGTGTCGTCGAAGGTGCTGGCGGAAGCCGCGATCGGCAAGCCTTATTCCACGTCGCTGGACGCGATCGGCGGCACTGGCGCGTTCACGTGGTCGATCAGCGCCGGAGTGCTGCCGCCCGGGCTGTCTCTGACTCCCGGTACCGGAGCCATCTCCGGGACGCCAACCAAGCTGGGCACCACCAAGTTCACCGTGCACGTGGCCGACGCCGGGCCGCCGACCCAGTTCGCTACCAAGGTCGTCACGCTGACGGTCGTCACTCCGCTGGCGGTCGACACCTCCTCGCTGCCAGGCGGCACCGTCGGTGGCACGTACACGACCTCGCTGCTCGCTGTCGGCGGCACGCCGCCATACACCTGGTCGATTAATCCAGGCAGCGGGAACCTGCCGGGCGGCCTCACGCTCAACCCCAAGACCGGCGCGATCACCGGGACGCCGACTTCTGCGGGCACGTCGAGCTTCGTCGTCAGTGTCTCCGACGCGGCCTCGTCAGGCCAGTCGTCGACCGAGTCGCTGTCGATCAACGTGGTCAACGGGCTGACACTCAGCACGCTCACGCTGCCGACCGGCGTGCTCAACGCGCCGTACTCGGGCAGCCTGTCCGCCTTCGGCGGGGCGCAGCCCTATACCTGGTCGATTTCCTCCGGCTCGCTGCCCGCCGGCCTGAGCCTGAGCCCTGGGTCAGGCGCGCTCAGCGGTACGCCGACGGCCACGGGAACCTCGACATTTACCGTTCAGGTCGCGGACTCGGGGCGGCCGAGCCTGGCCGCGACCCGGACGTTCACGGTCAACGTCGTCCGCGCCTTCACCACGACGACGTCGTCGCTGGCCACAGCCAAGGTCGGCCAGCCTTACACGGCTCAGCTCAATGCGGCCGGTGGCGTCACGCCGTACGTGTGGACGCTGCAGGGCACGCTGCCGTCGGGGCTGACGCTCTCACCCGGCGGCACGATCACCGGCACGCCGACCACGACGGGGATCTTCTCGTTCACCGTCCAGGTGGTTGACTCCTCATCGCCGCCGCTATCCACCACCGCGTCGCTGTCGATTACGGTGGTCAGCCCGCTGGCGGTCACCACGAAGTCGCTGCGGGAAGCGGTCACTGGCGTCGCGTACTCCCAGAACGTCGAAGTGACCGGCGGCACGCCGCCCTACACCTGGTCGGTGACCGCCGGGAGACTGCCTCGAGGGCTCAACCTGTCCGCGACAACCGGCGCTATCACCGGCACACCGGTCACCACGGGGAGTTCCGGGTTCACGATCACGGTCAAGGACTCCGATACGCCGACCTCGCACTCGGCGAGCTTGACCACGTCGATCAGAGTCGTCGAGCCGCTGAACTTCACTGAGCCGACGCTGCCGGACGCATTCCAGGGCCAGCGCTACGCCCCCATCACGCCGAACCACGTCAGCGGCGGCTCGGGTGCCTACGTCTGGTCGATCACCAGCGGAGTCCTGCCTGCCGGGCTGTCGCTCGACACTCGTACGGGAACGATCTCCGGCCAGACCAGCGGGTCGGCCGCGCTCGGCGCCCAGAACTTCACGCTGACCATCGCCGACTCGAAAGACCCAGCCATCACCTCGAACCAGCAGCTCACGATCACGGTCTTCCCTGGGCTGACGGCGGCCGCCCAGCAGTTGACGATCGTCGCCGATCAGTTCTTCGGCCAGAACGTGGGCGGTGACGTCACCGGCGGCAAGCCGCCGTACACGTTCTCGGGGCTGAACTTCGACGGCCTGTCGATCGATGCGTCCAGCGGGCAAATTTCCGGTGTGCCCGACGCCCCGTGCCCTAATCTGTCGGTCAACTTCAACACCAGTCCGGCGACCGCTACGTGCGGCGATACGACGGCGAACACGTCGTTCACGGCGACCGATGCCGACGGCAATCAGGTCACAGTGCCGATCACCTTGATCGAGACGGTAACGCCGCTGTCGTTTTCCCCGGCGAGCAACCCATTGCCGAACCTGAGGGATCTCTTTTTCTACAGCGCTCCCGTCACCACCGGCGGGGCGATACCGACTGGCGGCTACCAGGGCATCGAGTCGGAAGCGGACATTTCGTTCTCGACGAGCGCGGCCGCGGGTGATACGTCACCTAACAACAACGGCTTGCCGTGCAACATCGTGACCTGTGGTACCGCCTCGTTCGGTATCGATTCGGGGAGCGGCACTATTTCCGGGACGCTAACCTTCCCGCCGATCAACGCGACCTGGACCTTCACCGTGACAATCACGGACACCGATCCGCTCAATCCCGCGAACAAGATCACGGTGTCCTACGTCCGATCGATCTCGGACTAGCGGGGTCTGGTCATGCCGCATACCCACAAGCGCGTCGTGAGTTCACTGGATGTCCAGGTGCTGCAGACCGCGGCGTCGCTGGAGAACCTGGCGGTGGCTTCCTATGAGTCGGTCGCGCGGCTGCGCACGGTGAAGGACGGCAGCCCGATGCTGCTGGCGTTCGTCACCAAGACCAGAGCACAGCACGCCGCCCACGCTGAGGCGTTCAACGCTGCGGCCGTCCGCGCCGGCGGCAAGGCCCAGCACGCACTCGACCACAGGTACGCGGCTCCCGTCACGCAGGCGCTGGCGAGCTTGGCTCGGTCCGGCGCTGGGGCCGGCGCCGGTGCAGGGGTTGTGTCGGCCGTGAGTTTGCTTGAGTCGCTTGAGGATGTGAAGGCTCAGTCGTATGCGAGGTTCGCCAGCCTGACCAGTCCTGTGCTGGCGCCACTGTTGGTGAGCGTGGCATCGGTCGAGGCCGAGCACAGGGCGTTCCTGCTGGCCGCGTTGCTGCTGCTGAACGCGGGAGCGGGGGATCTGCTCCGCGTCCCGACCGTTGCGGGGGAATTGCCAGCGGCGGTCGGCTCTGGGTGCTTTCCTCGGGCCTTTTATCCGACGGCGGGCGCTTCGGCCGTCGACGAGGGAGCGGTTCGGTGAGCGAGCCTTCGGTGGCTGGATCTGTGGTGGGCGGGTCTGTGGTGGGCGGGTCTGTGGTGGGCGGGTCGGGGGCTGGCGCTGTTGGCCGGCGGGCGGTCATCCTTGCCCTCGGCGGTGTCGGGGCCGGTCTCGCTGTCAGCGCTTGCAGCGGGGCGGCGGACCCTGCTCGCCTGGTCAGCCGGGTCTACGATGGCGACTTCCGCACGGTCGCGCTGGCCGCGGCGCTGGAGAATCAGGCCGTGAGCGTTTACCGGGCCATGCGCGCGGCGCTGGCGGGCGTGCGGGCGCCTGCGTTCATGACCCTTGCCGACGCCTGCGCTGGCCACCACGCCGATCACGCCGCGACCTGGAACGCCATCCTGCGCGCCGGGCGCAAGCCCGCCGTGACCGGCGTGCCGCTGGCCGACCGGCGATCGGTCCTGGCAGCGGCCCGATCGATCGCGACGGTCGGCGAAGCGGCCACGCTCGCGTTGCGACTCGAAGTCCAGGCCCAGCAGACCTATGTAGTCGCCTCGGGCAGCTTGACCAGCGCGACTGGAGTCGCCGCGGCGGCGAGCATCGCTCCGGTCGAAGCGATGCACGCGGCGATGCTGAGGTTCATCGCTGGCGAGTATCCGGTACCCGCCAGTTTCGCCGGCACCACTGACGCCGCCAGGCTGACCGACCTGGTCCCTTGATCCGCCCGGAAGCCCGTTTTCGACAGCAGCTACGGGACGACGTTGCTGTTAGTACGCTCTTCCCGGCAACAACGTCCGCCCTGCGTTGTCGTTGGAGCAGCAGCTCCGGGCCGACGTTGCTGTTGGAATCGGGGCTGAGCAGCAACGCCGGGACGACGTCGCGGATCTTCAAGATCCTTTTTGGCTAAGCGCATTGGGGCAGCATCGGCGGGCCGACGATGTCGTTGGGATTGGGCGCCGCTAACCAAGACAAAGATCAACTTGAGACGAGTGGCTTTGGGGTCTGGCAGGTTCCCCGTTGTCCCCCGACGCCCGGGGAACCTGCCAGGGTTTTCCGCCCGTAACGGCATCACGCCCGGGCGAACGGCTACGGTACGCCGTCGGTGAGCAGCCGCCAGGCATGGTCTGCTTGCCGGAGCTTCAGCTCCACCGCATCCTCCGCGGGATAGGGGCCAAGCTCCTCTCGTCGAAAGAAGTCAGACCAGCGGCGATCACCGACATGCAGGGCGTACGCGTCCCGCGTGGATTTGCGGAACTCGCCCCACGTGCTCGCGAGCGTCGTGGCTGAATGCGACGAGTGGGCGATGACCCCCACGAGCGGGCGAACGATCCTCGCCATGTCATCAAGTGCGCAGCCTTCCAGCAGGTGACGAAGCTGGTCGTTGGTGAGGTGGTCATGCAGATCAGGTCCCCCCTGGCTGGCTGGCCAGGATTCGTCCGCCTGTGACTTTGGATCCCGCTCCGACTGTGAACTTAGCTGAGGCTCTTGATTTGGCTGCGTATCCAGATTCGCGTCGGACTCCAGATCCGTTTCCGCTGGGTCGGCTTCCGCCGAGTCGGGTTCGTACCACCCATCAGCGGCTAGCCAGTCAGGATCGGCCGCCGTCTGGCGCGTCGAGCGGTGTCGAGGCTGGTATCCGAAATGCCACCACATAATTCCGGTCAACCATTGCGTCATCACCATCCGCCCGGCCCCCATGCCAGGTCTGCCAATCCTCGCCTGAGCTGACACCTGAGCCGTACCGGCTGATGCAAAAGCCGCCATACATCGGCTGCCCTCGGCGCCCAGCATCGGACCGCGCGTACCCAACCTGGCCGATCAGCCGCATCATCCGCCGTGCGAGAGGCCATTTTCACTCCTCAGCCACAGCCGCGACTCCTCGGCGCCCGCGATCTGTGATAGCACGGCGCGAACCTCGGCTTCGAGATAACGGCGATGACCGCCGAGTGTTCGTATCGAGCGCAGCTTTCCCGCTTTGGCCCACCGAGTGACCGTCTTCGGATCCACTCGGAACGCTGCGGCGACCTCGGCTGGGGTCAGCAGCGAGTTGGGCGCAGGCGCGGCTTGGCTTGGGGTCATTGTTGTAGTTCTCCTTGTTCGAGGTTTCCATACGGTTGTTCCACCCGCCTGACGGGCGGGTGGTCATTGGGTCCGGCCCGACTGGGCTCTGCCCGGCCCGACCGGCTGGCGGCGTTACCAACGAGCCCAGCGGTCACTTCCTGATTCACCGGGCAGGTCATACTCGCGGGTGATCGCAGCGACTGGCACGCGCAGCACGCGGGCGATCCTGTGAATGGTGGCGGGCCGCGCGCTGCGCTTCTCCCGCTCGATATTGGACAACGCGGATTGGCTCATTCCGACCCTTCGCGCGAATTCCGGCTGATGCCAGCCGTCCTTCTCGCGAAGGCTACGTATGGCCGCGCCGTTCTGGCGGAGCCTGGCGGGCAACCGGCCGATCGGCTCTCGCGCAGTCGTAGTGACCGTTTGTGTCATGCTCATGCGGCCTAACTTAGAGGTCAGTTCTGAGCTTCGCAACCGAAAGCTGGACACTGATAGTCACTAAAGGTCAGCCGGATGTTTCCCGCGGTATGTGAAGTGATGAAGTCCGGCGTGCCGCAACCGGCCGTCTGGGTACCGATCCGGTATCGTGTGAGCGAGTTCTGCCATCGATTGGCGAGATGCCCGCGGTTCCGTGACCTAGGCGGCGACGGACTGCGGCTGAGACGCATTGTCGCAGTTAGCAAGCTCGCAGACGGTGGATGGCCGCGCTTGCTTTGGTCTGATTGGTCATCGACGCAGCGGTTCTGGACCTGGTCGTTCCAGTGCTGCGAGAAAGCATTGGCCGGGCATGTCTGTCGGGCTGACGGTCCAGTCTTGATGTGGCAAGCTATGTCCGGAACGATCTGTACTCGACGTGCCGCGGATGGACCATGATGGACACGTACCCCTTTGAATCCTGGCAGCGTTTGGGCCGCGTGCTCGAACGCCGCAGGGGTGAGCTTGGATATGGGTTCCGTCAGCGCGCCCGCTTCGTCAAGGAGTGCGGCGACGGCAGGATCTCCGTGAAGACGATCAGCCGCCTGGAGAAGGGGGAGCGCGGTTCGTATCCTGAGTCGACGATCGGCACCATTGAGGCCATGTACCAATGGTCGCCAGGCAGCGTCGAATCGGTGCTGATGGGCGGCGAGCCGAACATGGTGCTTGTGGCTCCGTCGCCTGGACGCAACCCGATCACCTCGCCGTATACCTCGCCCACGCCCGGCGAAAGGCTCGCTTCCTGGGTGTATGTCCGGATGAAGCAGCACGGCAGCAGTGACGACTCGATCCACGAGTTCCTCGACGCGGAGGGCTTCCCGCGCGAGCCGACCACCGTGTCGGCCGTCAGGCGAATCGCCGAGGCGACCGGGGCGACCGTCGCCGAAGTGCTGGCGTTGCTTGGCGTCGAGGACATCAACTCTCGTCGGCTGCTCCGGCCCCTCGACGCGGCTGAGGCCACGCCCAGCGCGGAGAGCGAAGGCGGTTCGCTCAGCGGATCACGGGCGGAAGGCGCTAAAGCGTAGGGCGTTTGAACGCTAGCTGTCGCCGGGACCGGCGCGCAGGCGGCGTCCGGCCAGCTTGCCTGGGGTCGGTTAGCCTGGGGCCAGTGGCCGCGGAGCGCCGTTGCTCGCGACTACCGGCGCACTGGTGTCCTGCGCCTCGCTAACCCGACCGCTGACCTTGCTCACGGCGGGATTTCGTGGTGAAGTCGGAGCCGAGACCGCCGGGCTGGCACTGTCGTGCCGCCTCGCATCCCTCCCGGAACCCTCTTCGCCACGCGGTCCACGCATCCGGAATCATCATGCCGAGTAATCCGCCCAGTGCGGTCAGCCCTGCGGGCAAGGCCATAGCAACGGCTTGCTGTGCACTGACCGCGTTGATGGCAGACAGGATCACCGTTATCACGACGGTGGTGATCCCGGCCACCGTGCACCACCCTGCTAGTCGCTCCCGAGGCGAGGACCGAGCTCGGCTAAGCCATTGCCGCAGTAAAGCATCGTGCACGTGCTTGTCTCCCTTCCGGGGGACACCGCACTACATCCCCCATCTCGACGCCTCCGATCGAGCTTGTCAGGCTCCGATGGCGACACCACGGGGCTACGTGGTCGACTGTTGACTATATCACCATGTTCTAGACAAGAGTAGGGAAAAAAGTCGATTCTAGCTTGCGTGTCGCACATAATCACGTCGTGTCGCCTTTCATCTTGATAAGAAACTTGTGAATCGCAATGTGCGTCAGCAGTTCGCCATTCCTGTAGCGTTATGAACCATTTTGCGAGCGTTACCAAGCAGTGCCCGTGTCGTTATAGGAGCCGGGGCCGGGGTCCTCGGTAGCCTGTCATGATGCTTGCCGCGGGTTGGACGCGGACTCAAGATGGCGATGGCTAGGCGAGGGCGGCCCCTTGCTGTCGTTGGCAAGCCCGTGATCAGCAGCAACAGGCCAGCGCTGGCGTGTTGCTGCTGTACGGGAGCCGTCCGCGCGGCGATCACGACCTAGCCTCCGCCATTGCCGCGGCCGCCTAGACAGGACCGTCCCAGATCATCGCGGTCGGCAACCAGCGCAAGGCCGGACGAACGGCAAGTAGAAGATATTGTCCGGGTCGAGGATCCGCGCGGCGCTCACCGGGGCCGGCGCCTCGGCGGCAATCACGCCGGAATCTATCGTTGTTCCGTTCGTGCTCTGAAGCTGCGGGACCTTGAAGGGGCCGGCGGTCACCGCGCCGTGCGCGGCCATCGTCACATATTCGAGCGTGGACCCGCCGGGCTTGGTGTACACGACGAGCAACGGGAGCGCATCGTCCTCGCCGACCGCTTCCGCGCTGGGCGCGGTCGTCGTCTTGATCGTGGAGGGCAAGGAGCCAGGCTTCGTCCATTTCAGGGAAAACTTCGGCGAATCGGCTGCGAACGCGAAGTCGATGAGGCCTGTGCGACCGGGTGTCTTCCATAGGACATATACCTCGCCGATCGGGTGGATCGGTTTCCCGGTCACCACCTCGGCGATAGCGGGCGTGCTAGTCGTAGCCGCTCCCGGGATGACGCCGACCTTTCCCCATTTCACGATGCCGTGGCTGAGCGGGGTTCCGACGATGAAGTCGATCGCGTCGCTCGACGCGTCCTTCCAGACGATGAGGATGTCGCCAGAATCGAACGCGCTGAACGCCGCTGGGCCATTGGATGTTGTGGCACCGGGAACTGCCTTGACTGGGCCCCAGGCCAGCGTGGTGCTTTTCGTGCTGGCCTTCCCGAAGGAGTACAAGATCGACGAACTCTTGGCGTCCTTCCACACCACGATAACCTGCCCGAGTTCGGCTAGGTCGGGCGTAGCCGCTGGGCGGGAGTTGGTGGTCGCTTTGCCTGCGTCCACGAGGCCAGGTGCGGACCACAGGTTTTTCTTCAAGCTGATCGAGGTCTGATACGAGATCTGGAAATCCTTGCGGCCGAGGCTGGGCCCGGTCCAGAAGAGCAGACGTCGAGTCGCCCGCTCGGAGACGGCGATGGTGGTCAGCGCGGGTGCGGTGTGCGCGATCGCCTTCGGAACCGGCCCACGCTCACCTGACCACTTGACCGGGCCGCTGAGCGGGATTGTCGGCGCCGCCGTCGCCTCGGTGAACGTTCCCGGCAATGTCAGTCCTGCTGCGACTAGGACCCCCGCCACGGCAGGCAACAGCCGCCTCTTGACCTCTGGCATCGCCAATCCTTCCTCCGGCCTCGCCGGATGTCGGCGGAAGGCGATACCAAAATTACGTCAACGGTCGCTATCTAGTCTATGACCGGTGTTCTCGTTATCGGCGGAGCGGGCTGGTGGATTGTCAGGACGCTGGCCTGGCCGGGGCGCGGCGATCTTGCCGTCAGAAGTCGGCCATCGACGCCGGCCATCGACGCCGCTGGCCCTGCCGGGTCAGCGTCCATTTACTGGGTCCAGGCCGAGGCTCAGTAGCCATATCCGCCGCCGCCGCCGCTGCCGCCGTTATGCATACCGAGGAAGACCCAGTAACTGATGGCTAGCAACAGGGTAAGCGCGCCGACCACGATGGCCCCGGCGGCCACGCCCGATCCGCGTTCGCCCGTCACGGCGACTTGGCGGCGAGCCGCCATCCCCATGACGATTCCGGCGAGGGAACCGATGCCACCCAGAGTGAGGATCGCGAGGATCAGCGACCAGATGGCCATCAGGCAGGAGAGCGAGGCCAGGGTCGTCCTGGACAAGCTGGACAAAATAGCAGCGACCGATCCTTCGTTCGACCAGCTGATCGGTACGTTGATCCCTGCTGCCCGTCAGCACATCGAGTTCGAGGAGAGTCAGGTCTGGCCCGAGCTGCGCAGCGCGCGGGCAGCAGGCCGCTGAGCTGGGTGAGCAGGTGCGCAAGGCGAAGGAACACGGGGCACGGTGGCGGCGCTCATAGACCAGCTCAGGACGCCGTCACCGGCCCGGCTGCCCCGTAAGTCACAGCGAGCCAGTTATCCCAGGTCGGCAGCTCAACCGCGGGTTGGTCAAGAAGCAGCCTCCAGAGGCGGCGCCTACAGGACAGATCTGTCTGCCCGGCGGAAAGCGCGATAAAATGAAGGCGGTTGTCTCGCCAGCAGGGCGTCCGCGCTGGCGACTTTGAGTTGTCCGTCGTCTGATTCGCGCGGTGCCCCGTGGAGGAGGACGCAGCTATGAACGACATGAGAACCAGGTATCCTCCGGCAGCGCCTCCCGCCGTCGTCAGGCTGCCCGCTGAACTCGATACCACCACTTCCGGCCAGGCCGCGCGAGCACTGGCGGCCGCGTGCGTGGATGGCGTCAGCGCAGTCATCGCCGATCTGACCCAGACGACCTTCTGCGACTCATCGGGTATTCGCGCGCTGCTGGTGGTACACAAGCTGGCGGCGAGCAGAGGCATCGAACTGCACGTGGCGGTCAGCTCAGAGCCCGTTTTGCGCATCTTGGAGCTCACCGGCCTGACTTCGGTGCTGCGGCTGTACCCCAACGTTGCCACAGCGACGGCTGCCTAGTTAGCGATCCTGCTCACCACTACGCCGCGGACCGGGAATACGCCCGGCCTGCGCCGGGTAGGCCGGCAGGCAAGGTGGTGACTACGACGAGGAGCAGCGTGATGGCAACTGAACGCCAGAAGGAAGCCGCGCGGCGCAACATCGGCAAGGCACGGCAAGCCCAGAGCGCGAGGGCGCAC
Source organism: uncultured Actinomycetota bacterium (assembly GCA_963769145.1). Taxonomy (GTDB): domain Bacteria; phylum Actinomycetota; class Actinomycetes; order Streptosporangiales; family Streptosporangiaceae; genus Chersky-822. Next base: position 940,817 of record CAVYKS010000003.1, on the reverse strand, counting down.
GGAGCGAAGGTCCCGCGCCAGGGCCAGGGTATGAGCACCGCGGACAAGGACAAGTTGCCTGAGGAGGAGTTCGCCTTCCCGAAGGAGCGGAAGGAGCCGCTGTCGGACGCCAGGCATGTGCGTAATGCGATCGCACGTTTCGACCAGGTGGAGGGAGTGAGCGACGCCGAACGCGACCGAGCCTGGAAGCGCATTCAAAAGGCCGCGAAGCGTTACGACGTCGAGGTCTCCGTCTCCGACTGGCGAGACCTGACCAAGGGCGGCAAGGATCGCACGTAATGACCGGCGGCGCCGGCTGCGGTCCGCCGCCCGAGTAGCCGGCGCTCGCCTTCGGTCAAGCCGCCCCAGATGCCCTGTTCCTGCCGGTTGTCCAGTGCGTAGCGCAAGCATGGCGACCGCACCGGGCATGAGGCGCAGATCGCCTTGGCGCGGGCGACGTCAACCGCTAAAGCCGGCGTTGCCGAAATCGGGAAGAACAGCTCTGGATCGGACTTCCTGCAGGCAGCCACGCCCCACCAGCTTGCCGCAAGCGCAAGCGCAGTCATCACGTGAACCCTTTCTGCTTGTCTTAGACTGGCGAAATGTCGACTGCCCGGACGCTTGCAACTTATGCACGCAACTCCGTGTCAGCCGCGTTCCTCTCAGCCCAGTTCAGTGCCGACTTAGGAGCTGATGCCGACGTAAGAGCTGAAGTGACACACTGCCCAGTGATCTTGGACCGACACAGCGATGTCTTCTCTCGTCGGCGAGGATTTGCTGTCCGGTTCGTGGGTAGTGAGCGTCAACCTCCCAAAGGAGAAATCCCATGGCTGCACTTCTCGTAGTGCTCGTTGTCATCCTCATCCTCTTCGGCTTGGGGTTCACGCTGCACGTCCTGTGGTGGATCGCGATCATCGCGCTGGTGCTCTGGCTGCTCGGCTTCTTCTTCCGCGGTGGCGCGGCGGTCGGACCGAGGCGGCGATGGTACCGCTGGTAGGCGCGAACTGGCCGAACGTCTGCTCGGCCAGTTCCTGCGGATCGTCCGCAGGAACGCTTGCCAACTCAGCGGTTGTCGCGCCAGCCGCGGTGTCCGGCTGGCGCGAGCTATCGCTGGCGGACGGTAGACCTGAGGGGTGAGTCGCATGGACGACAAAGCTAGGTTGGTGGACCGCGCCCCTCGCCGGATCCCGGCCGCCGCGCCGAGCTCGGCTGACAAACTGCGCGACATAGAGTCACTGCTCGATGCGGCTCTTTCCAGGCTTGACCCGCAGGAGTTGCTCGCCGCTCTGGCCGAGCGCGTGCGGCAGGCGCTGCGGGTGGATACGGCTGCCGTCCTGCTTCTTGACCCGAGGTCCGCGTGCTTGGTCGCGACCGCGGCGAGCGGCTTGGAAGAAGAAGTGCGGCAAGGAGTCAGAATCCCTGTCGGCAAGGGCTTCGCCGGCCGCATCGCGACGGAGGCTCGCTGCGTGATCCTCGACGATGTGGACCATACAAAGGTCATCAACCCGCTCTTGCTGGACAAGGGCATCCGCTCGCTCATGGGTGTGCCCTTGCTGTTGGGCGGCACGGTGATCGGGGTGATGCACGTCGGGACCCTGAGCCCTCGCCTGTTCACGAGCGAGGATGTGAACCTGCTGCAGATCGCGGCCGACCGGGCTGCCCTCGCGGTCGAGGCGCTCAATGTGCAGACCGACCGGGAAGCGGCCACCGCGCTGCAACGGAGCCTGATGCCGTCCGCCCTCCCGGCGACTCCCGGCCTGCAGATGGCCGCGCGCTACGCCCCGGGCAGCGGCAGGATCGGCGGGGACTGGTACGACGTCTTCACCTTGCCGGGCGGCCAGGTGTGCGCGGTTGTAGGAGACGTGGCTGGTAGCGGCCTGTCGGCCGCTGTCATCATGGGTCGGCTACGCAGCGCGCTGCGTGCGTACGCGCTGGAGACCGCCGACCCCGCCGACATCCTCAGCCGGCTCGACCGGAAGATGGCCTATTTCGAACCAGACGCGATGGCAACCGTGCTTTGCGTGGTTTTCAGCCAGGATCTCAGCCGGCTGACGATATCTAGCGCGGGCCATCTCCCGCCCATCCTCGCGGTCCCTGGCGAGCCGGCCACGCCCCTGCCAGTCGTCTCCGATGCGCTGATAGGCGGACTGCAGTGTGCCCCGCGTGAGCGGAGCACCATTGAAATTCCTCCCGATGGGCTGCTGTGCCTGTATACCGACGGGCTCGTGGAGCGCCGTGGCTGGCCGATCGACGACGGCATCGCCCGGTTGTGCAAGGCACTTCGGATCGCTGACGCCGATGCGTGCTGCGCGGCCGCCATGAGCGCCATGGCCGATGTCAGCCCGCACAACGACGATGTCGCGGTGCTGGTATTCCACCGGGGCCCTGAGCGAGAGGAAGCCGCGCAGAAGGTTGAGCCAAGTCAACGCGAGACGGCTTCCAGCCCGTATGTTAACTGGTCGGGCCGTCACGCCGTGGTGACGATGCCGTTCGAACTCGACGCGACCAATGCCCAGGACTTCTATAAAGAGCTTGCCTCGGTGGCCGATCAGGGGCCTGACATCCTCACCGTCGACATCACTGCCACTGCCTTCTGCGACTCTGGCGGGCTCAACGCGCTCACCCGCGCCCGCCGCTTGGTCGCGGCGAATGGCGGCGAGTTCCGGGTGGCGCTCGGCGACTCGCCGGTGCGGAGGATATTTCAGCTCACCGGCATGGACCAGGTCATGCCGGTGTTCGGCGACGTCGCCGAGTCGCTGGCCGCCGACAGGCTACCTAGCTAAGCGCCGCCCCGACAGGGCCAGACGGTACGTAGATTGAGCGGTTTTATCCGGACGGATTCGGGAAGCGAGGTAAATACCCAACCCGGACGGAGGGACATGAAAAGCGACAACTACCCGCCGCGGCTGGCGGTCATCGCCGCTATAGTTCACGGCGACAGTGGCGGACCCGGTCCTGTCACGTCGGCGGCGCGCATGGGTAGCACGTTCGGCGGCCCCGCTGCTCACCCGGCTGCTGACTCGGCAACCACCGATGAACTGGCCTTAGCACAAGCACTGCAGGGCGGTGAGAACTCCGAGGATGCCCACGGTGACCCCGCGATGGCGGATCTGCTGTATCTCGCCGATGACTGTCCAGAGGCGGACAATCTCGCGACCGGGCTCAGCCAGAGGTTCTTGCTGTCGGACGACTCGGCACTGGGTGTTCCCGAGGAGGACAGCAGGTCGGTCTTCGTAGAGTTGTATCGTCGGCTGGCGCTGCACCAGCTAGAAAATCAAGTGCGGAACAAGGCAGCGGCGGCGTTGTCTGGCCTGAGCCGCTCAGCGCGCCGCCGGAGGTAATCTCAGATGCAGGCGCACGGTCGTGCCCGACCGTCCGGATCTTACCTGGACCAGGTCGCTGACCTGGTGTACCAGCCAGAGGCCGCGGTTGCTCCCGGGCGAGATAGGATCAGGGCGTAGCGTACCGGCCAGCGGATCGGCGATCTGGCCGGTGTCGCTGATCTGGCAGACGATCTCGTCGTCAGCGGTCCAGATCGTCAGCTTGCCAGGGCCGGTGGTGTGATGGAGCGTGTTGGCCGCTAGTTCGCCGACGGCGATCTGCAGGTCCGTAAGCCGGTCAGCCTGCAAGCCGGCGCGACGGGCTTGCTCGGCGGCGAACTGCCGCACCTTGGCTTGGTCATTACGGAACCTGAGTTCGGCGGCCCAGCGCGGCGGGCTGCTGAGTGTCTCGTCCGGCGGCTCATCGACCAGCGCGCTGTCGACGACAGCGCTAGCACGTAGGTGGCCGTCCTGTAGGACAGCCGGGTGGACCATCCGGGCCCGAGCAAGGCAGTCGGACTTGATCCGCTCGTGATAGCCGCAGATCACATCGGCCGCGCAGCCAGCTAGCGCCATGCCGACGAGCGCGTCGTAACGTAGTGCCTCGGCCAGTTCATCCTCGCGCCTGCCCGGCCAGCCTACTTCCTGAAAGCACCGGACCGTTCGGCCACGATGCTCGCTGGCGAACATCCGGATGATGGCAAGAACCCGGCCAGGATCGGTCCCAAGGTTCGTCAGGTCCGCTGACGTGGCGGTCTTGCCGTAGCTAGCTAGCACCGGCAGCAGACGCTCCAGGCTCGGCCGAGTCGCGACCACGAGCACGACCGCATTATTGACGTGGCCGCCGGTACCGGCCAAGAACGCCGAGACCGCGGTGAGTTCCTGAACATCGCGATATACGAGCGCGGCATGGTTGCCGGAGCCTGCCTCACCTGCTGCCATGTTTGATCACCCCCAGTTCCCTTACGTGGCCCAAAGGTGTGCCGGTGCCCGAGGAAGGGTGCTGCCCGGCAAAGCGGCAATCACACGCCAGTAGCCGCATCGTGATTTCGAAGATCTCGAAGGATGGACAGCACCGCCTGCTCACCGCGTCCAGAAGTGGCGAGCTCGCCGAATTCGCGGTCCTCGCCGAGCGTGCCAAGGACGGGCGCGATCGTGACTCCTTCGCGGTAGCGCTCGATGAGACACGGGTCGATATAGGAGCGGCGGGCGACCGCTGGCGTGTTGCCGAGATAACAGGCGACCTCCTTGACGACCCGCACGATCCCTCGCTTTCGAGCGGCGTCGGCGTGTCTGGCATGTTCAGAGACAGCAAGCCCCACGGCCGCGAGCACGGTCGCATGCCAGGTGCGGAAGTCCTCCGAGTCGGTCCCCGTCGCCTGGATGTGGCCATCGGGGTCTGGGCAGGATCCATATCTCGCGGCACGCGGGCGGGATCGCCAACCGCTTGATGCGCTGGACCGTAGCCTCGTCAGGACGTCGCGAGGCGCTGTCCAGGTACCGGAAGCCTCGCCCGCACCTGACCCGGCGGATTCCGGCGGCGCTGACGTCGCTGCGCACCAGCCGGGTGGTCTCTTCAGCACACATGAGTTATCACGCTGCCGCGTGCTACCCGCCGGATCGACGGCTATTCGCCTGGCTGCTCGGAATCGTGACGGTCGTGTTCTTGACGGCCGGTACCGGCTTGAGCGCTGGGTGGCCTCCGGCGGGTTCGGCGAAGTGTGGCGGGCCACCGACGAGGTCGCCTGCGGTACATGCCGCGACTGCGTGGCCGGGTGGACTTCGTTCTGCCTGCGCACCAACCCTGTCGAGGGCGTTGAGGGTGCCGCTTACGGTTACGCCCAGATGGGGCCCTACGACGGCGGACAGGCAGAGTACTTGCGCGTGCCGTTCGCCGACTTCAACCTGCTCGAGCTGCCAGGGTCAAGACGCGGACAGCCAGGCGGACCAAGAGTACCTGCGCGACATCGGTTACCGGCCGAACGTCAACCAGCTTCGGCATGAGCCGATGCCGGCGAGCACGTTCGCGGATCGAGGCGCCGAAGCCGTGCGGCGCAACGAGGAGGCAGCAGCGGCGAGCGCTCAGGCCCAGCCGCCCAGGGGATCGAGGTCGTTCGAGGAAGACGCCAACGAGAAGCCCGCGGACGCACAGGGCAGCCCCGACGACGCCCAAGGTTTAGCCGAGCGCTGGCAGGAGAGCCAGGAGGAATGGCGACACAGACTGCGATCACCAAGCGGCTGACCGAGACGGTTAAGGAGGTCGGCGAACGCTACTCTCGCGGGGCCGAGCTCCCGTTGCGTGGCTACGCGGTCACGATGGCGACTTACGGCGCGCTGGTGACAGCCCTGACGGCGCTGGCGCGGGCGACCCAGCGGCCGGTGCCCGAAAGGCTCGAACCGACCGACGTGCTGCTGTCGGCCGCCGCGACCCACAAGCTCAGCAGGCTGATCACCAAAGACCCCGTCACGAGTCCCCTGCGTGCGCCTTTCGCCAAATACGAAGGTACGGCCGGCCCAGCGGAGCTGGCCGATGAACCGCGAGGGCGTGGCGAGGAGAAGACGATTGGCGAGCTGGTCACGTGCCCGTTCTGCGCGGAGGTATGGATAGGCACCGGCCTGACCGCCGGGCTGATTTTCTTGCCCAAGATGACGCGCCTGATCACCGGCACGTTCGCCGCCCTGGCGGGTGCCGACATGCTGCAGTACGCGCACGCGTGGATGGCGAAGAAGGCCGAATGACGGTCACACCACTGCGATCAAGGAGATGGCGATGCCGAGGGGATCAAGTCCGAAACGCGAGCGGCAGTACGAGCACGTCAAGGACAGCGAGGAAGCGCGGGGGGTCAAGCCCGCCCGGGCCAAGGAGATCGCGGCGCGCACGGTGAACAAGGAACGCGCGAGGTCTGGCGAGGCTAAGACCGCGAGCCGCAGTTCGGTGAACGACATCTCGTCGAGCCGCAGGGGAGGCCTGCGGTCGCACAAGGGAGCCGGCGGCCCGACAAAGGCGCAGCTGTACAACGAGGCCCGGCAGCGCGGGATCAAAGGCCGGTCCTCGATGAGCAAGGCCCAGCTAGCCCGCGCCCTAGGCCGCTAACGTCCGCTTTAGGGCTGCCTGGCCTTAGCGGTGGCAATAGGCGGCGGCGTCTTGGTCTCGGAACTCCAGGCCATGACCAGGGGCGCTCAGGTCGGGTGTAAGCACGCCGCCGGCCGGGTCGAGCGCGCCGTCGAACCCGCGTTGATCAGGCGGACTGAGTCGGCGAGGGTCCAGCTATATTCCCCGGCGGCCACGTCCGGGCGGATCGGGCGCCGCACCTCGGCGAGCCTGGCGAGATCCTGACTAGAGACTGGTTCTTCGAACCAGGTCACGCCGTAGTCGGACAGCCAGGTGCCCATCCTGACCGCTTGCCCGGTCCGGTAGGCGCCGTTGGCATCGACGTAGAGCTCGGCGTCCGGCCCGATGCAGTCCCTGCCGAGGGCGACCCTGGCCCGGTCCCTGTGCTCGTTGATGCCCCAGCTCTCGCCGATCTTGATCTTCACACGCGGGATCTGGTCGTCGTGGACCCAGCGAACGAGTTGCTCACGGGTTTGATCGTCGTCGTAAGTGATGAAGCCGCCGCTTCCGTAGATGGGCACATCCGCGCGCCCCGGCCGGTCAGCTCAGCGAGCGGGACGTCGAGTATGCGCGCCTTGAGATCCCACAGCGCGATGTCCACGGCGGAGATCGCCATTGCTGCGATGCCCTCGCGGCCGAGGTAGCGGACCGCCCGATTCATCCGCATCGAGGCACCGGGCACGTCGAGCGCGTCGCCTCCGACGACGACGGGCGAGAGGTGCTCGGCGATGACCTGGCTCGCGGATGGTGAACCATAGGTACCCCGAGGCCAGTCGTCCCGGCCGCGAACGCGGTCACCACGATCAAGGTCGTCGAATCCCAGGCCAGCGTCCCGTCGGACTCGGGGTTGTCGGTCGGAATGACATAGACGGCGGCACTCACCGACTTGACAGGGGTTTCCGCTGGCTCCATTGCTGCCTCTCCATCCACACGATCAGCCGTTGAACTACCGCGCGGGCCCGCGCTCGGCTCACTAGGTCACAAGAACCTGACTGATCGGCTCCGGGTCGCCGAGGCTTGTCGGCGTGGTGCTGCGGCGCACGAACTCGCGGCCAGGCGGCCAGCGCACCACGAACTGGTCGCCGGTCGCGTCGTCGTAACGCATGTAGGTGACGTCATCAATGTCAACTTCGAACAGATGGAACCGGCCGGGCACCGGCTGCCATCCGAGAGCCTGTCCGACGGCGTCGGCGTAACGACGTTGCATGGTGCCGTCGTGATTGCTCTTGGCGGTGCCGCGGATCTTGAACTCCCCGTCGCCGCCATCACGGTTGGCGATGACGCTGTGCACGAGTATCCGCTGATCCCTGGTGAGGTCAGCGGCCTTGGTCGAGTGCCAGAGCATGGATAGCCAGAGCGCTCCGTCCATCAAGAACGGCTCGACGGCGCTGATCCTCGGGGTGCCATCGGCCCGCGTCGTGCCTACAAGTACCACGCCGGGAGCGATGAGGCGTTCTCGTCCCAGCTCGGCCAGACGCGGCTGCTGCCGCTCCACCTGTGACCAATTCATCGTCGCCTCCGTTCCAGGTCGTCGGGTGAGGCCCGTACTACTTGCATATCAGGAGCTACTGACACCGGGCTTCGGGCGTTGCTGGGTTGGGTCGATGAAGACGTGGGGGGTCTGGGGGAGGATCTCGGTTAGCCGGCGATCGAGCCGGTCGGCCAGATTCTCCGCATCGTCGCCGTCGACGTCATCGGCGAGCGACACGCGGGCCGCCACAATTAGGTGGTCGGGACCGAGGTGCATGGTAAGCAGGTCGCGCAGTTCGCTGACCCCCGGAGTCGCCTCGATCTCGCCGCGTATGCGCGCCAGTTCCTTCGGGTCGGCCGAGCGGCCGATCAGCAGGCTCCGGCTGTCGAGCCCTAGCCGGATCGCGACGAGGATCAGCAGCACGCCGATCGCGATGGAGGCCGCTCCGTCCCAGATTCCCGAGCCAGTGAGCTGACGTAGCCCGACGCCGGCGGCCGCGAAGGCCAGCCCGACGATGGCGACAGAGTCCTCGAAAAGGGCGGCTTTGACCGTCGTGTCGGGGCTGGATCGCACATGTTCGGCAACGCTAGTCCGTTGTGCGGAGGCTTCGCCCCGCACCTGCCGGAAGGCGCGGACGAACGACGTGCCTTCCGCGACGCCAGCAGCCGCGAGCACAGCATAGGCGACAGTGACGTCGCGAGAACTCTCGGTTCTGATGAATGCCAGGATGCCTTCGAAGAATGAGAAGCCGGCCCCGGCGACGAAAATCCCGAAGGCGGCGAGCAGCGACCAGAAGTAGCGTTCCTGGCCGTAGCCGAATGGATGCTCAGCGTCCGCTGGCCTGGCGCTCTTGTTCAGCGAGGTCAGGAGGAATCCCTGGTTGAGCGTGTCCGCCGCTGAGTGCGCGGCTTCGGCGAGCATCGCGCTTGAGCCCGTGATGACACCAGCGATGACCTTGATCAGCATGACGCAGACGTTGGCCAGGCCGGCGATCAGCACGGTTCGCCGGGTGCCACCCCGCGCTTTTGAACTACCGATGCCGCGCGACCTTCGCGATCGTCGCGCCGCCGAGAATCGCGGCGCCGGCGGCGGCCGCCGTTACCGGTCGCACGTGGTGTGACATCCACATCTGGAGGGAGTGGTCGTGCGACCGGTCGTCGAAGTCGCCGCTGGCACCGAAGTCTTGACCATCAGGTCCGTCCTCGGGCGCGAACAGGTTGTCGGGCCAGGCTACGCACGGCCAGTGCGTCTGTCTGCTGTGAGTCGTAGCCGGTCCTGGCCAGGTACCGGTCAAGCAGAGCGGGTACCACTCGGTTGGCGATCAGCGTCGCCGCGGTGGTGCCGCCGACCCAGTACTGCTTCCGGCCAGGATGGTCGGCCGCGTACACGATCCCGCGAGCGGCGGTCTCGGGCTCGTAGATCGGGGGTACGGGCTGCGGGTGGCGCGGCAGCTTGGACCTGACCCAGGAGAACTGCGGCGTGTTGACGGCCGGCATCTGCACGAGCGTGACCTGGATGTTCGATCCATCGTGCAACAGTTCGCAGCGCAGCGACGAGGTGAAGCCGCAGATCGCGTGCTTGGCGCCGCAGTACGCCGACTGCAGCGGAATGCTGCGCTCGCCCAGCGCCGAACCGACCTGGACGATCGTGCCGTAATCGCGCGGCCGCATCAGGTTGAGCGCCGCCATCGTGCCGTACACGAAGCCTAGGTAGCTGACCTCGGTTACCCGCCGGAACTCATCCGGGCTGATCTCGCTGAACGGGGCGAACACCGAGGTAAAACCGCAGTTCACCCAGACGTGCACCGGGCCGAGCACGTCCTCGACCTTGCGTGCCGCCGCGTCGACCTGCTGAAAGTCAGCGAGGTCAGCTTCGGCCGGGCAAGGCGTTCCGCCCGCGTGCTTGACCTCGTCGGCGACCGCGTCCAGGCCGGTGCTGCCGCGCGCGATCAATCCGACCCGGTCACCGCGCTCCGCGAACAAACGCGCCGTTGCCCGGCCGCTGCCGGCGCTGGCCCCGGTAATCACCACGGTCTGAGCCACGTTCTTGATCCCCTCTCGGCGAGTCGGGTGGTTCGGCACGCTGCGAAGCCGACGTACGGCCGCTACCCGGCAGTTCACAGGGCAAACGAGATCCCCGGCGTCGGGCAGGTTGGGCTGCATGGACTGGGGGTACCAGGTATCGCTGAGGCGCTAGTGCCCGCAGGAGGGGAATCCGCCAGGGCCTGTGCCGCCCGGGACCAAGCCAGATAAGGAGCCAGGCAGTGGCATCAGATGCGATCACCTTGCTCAAAGCCGACCACCGACAGATCCGCCGCTTGTTCCGCGAGTACCGGCAGACCAGCGACACAGCGGTCAAGACCAAGGCAAAGCTCGTTCAGCAGATCATCGAACTCCTGACGGTACACACCTATGTCGAGGACGAGGTCATGTACCCGCAAGTGCGCGAGTTGCTGCCGGACTTGGGCGAAGACATGCTCGAGTCGTACGAAGAGCACCACGTCGCAGACGTGCTCTGCGGGGAACTTGCCGCGTTGACGCCAGACGCTGAGCACTTCGAGGCCAAGACGATCGTCCTGATCGAGAATGTCACTCATCACATCGAAGAAGAAGAGGGCAGCCGGTTCCCTGAGATCCGCGCTGGCCTCAGCCGCACGAAGCTGCGCGAGATCGGAGCAATGCTCGAAGACGCCCGGCAGCGGGCGCCCAAGATCCCACGGCAGCCAAGCGCCGCGAAGAAACTGGTCGACGCCGTGCTCTCTTGATGACCTTCAGCCCATTTTCTAGTCGCCGGGTGGCGGCAAACGGCGTCCGTTTGACCGGCGCGCGAGACCGATTGGCAGTTCTCGAGGTTTCGCCGAATCCTGGGTAGTGCAACGGCCCATGCGCTGTCACATCTGCCCTGTTGCGTTGACGCCGTTGACCGATGTCTCGGCCTGGGTGCGGGGCAACGGGCTAGAGATCGTGCTGTTCGTGACGGGTGCGGCGCTGCTGACTCGCTTCGCCACCTGGCTCAGCAGCCGGGTCACTGCCCATTCGTCGCGCCGGCCACGGTGGTGGGAGTGGCGCTCGGTTTCGGAGCCCAGCGCATCGTTTAGGACGTGCTCGCCGGATTCTTCATGGTCGCGGAGAGGCAATACGGGTTCGGCGACCTGGTATCGAGGTATCGGCATCGACCAGTTCAAGATTCGCATGGTGGCGCGCACCCAGCCGGGCAAGCAGTTCCAGGTGGGCCGGGCGTTGCGGGTCCGAGTGACATGGCGCTGCTGCACGCCGGCATCAGCGTTCCGGCCAATGTGGACGCGGCCGAACCGACAGCGGTCTCGGCCAAATGAGCCAGGAAGGCCAGGGGGCGGCGAACCAGACGAGAGCCAAGAGGTCCGTCAGGAGGCTGCGAGCGCGCCGGTCGACGCTGGTGCTGTGGGCCTTCTTCCTGATCACTCCTCGTGGTGTGGGTACTCGTCAGGCCGACCTAATCGGGCTCCGCACCGTTGGACCGTTGGACCGGAGAGTTCAACTGTCCGGGGGGCGCGTCGCGGTGCGGCATGACCTGTCGCCCTCCGACCGCATCGAATCGCCCGCCGATGACTTCCCGGTGCGGCGCCGATGCCTGAACGGGGCCTTGTTGTCTACGCCGTCGGCCGGCCCGGACGACAACGAAGATGAATATGGCCAGCCCGATGACAATTCCAGCGGCCATGATGAATGACCACGTCACCGAAAGAGACATCCGACCCTCCGTGTTGATGAGGAAAAAGGCGTGATAAAAAAATAAGGCACACCCTGAGATCACGTTGTGACGTGCTCGGGTGTGCCTTCGTCGTAAGCACTACGAGATATTGTAACACACGTTCATTCCTCCATTCGCACTGGGTTTGACCACGATCGGCGAGGGCAGTCGAGACTGGTGTTCTTTCTGTGAAGGAGGATGGAATGTCTGCCGGGTCGATAATTCTGATCATCGTGATCGTCATCGTGGCTGTCGCCACGGGTGGCAGCGCACTCAGCGTCGCGGGACGGCGTCGTAGACTGCGCGATCGTTTCGGCCCCGAGTACGACCGGGTCGTAGCCGAACACCAGAGTCGCCGGCTAGGCGAGGCGGAGCTCAGCCGCCGAGAGCATCGGGTACAGAAGCTCTGCCTGAGGCAACTCAGCGGCGAGGAATGGGAGAGGTGCTCGGCGCACTGGGATCGCGTTCAGGAGCGATTCGTCGAGACACCGTCCGAGGCGGTCGCCGAGGCGCAATTGCTTGTCGAAGCGGTGATGCGCGAGCGCGGCTATCCCGTCACGGACTACGAGCAAACCGTCGCTGACCTGTCAGTCGAGCACGCCCGGGTGCTTGACCGATACCGCTCGGCGCACGCCATCGCCGAGTAGGCGAACTCCGGCCAGATCGCGACTGAGGATCTCCGGACGGCGATGCTCTACTACCGCGAGCTCTTCGACCAACTTCTCACCGTCGAAATGACCACCGAGGAGACCGAGCCGGCCGAGGCTACCTGACCGGCTGCCGCGATGCTTTCCGCCTCGAATGTTTGAGATCGGAGAGGCGGGCAGGTCCCATGGACTGGACATCGCAGCAGAACAAGCGAAGAACAAGGAGGCCCGCGGTGGCGGCCATCGCATCGGAGGCAATTATCACCCGGCTCGCCGACTGGGGGGCGGACACCGTCTTCGGCATCCCTGGAGACGGGATCAACGGGATCATGGAGGGCCTGCGGCGACACCAGGACAAGATCAAGTTCGTGCTCGTGCACCACGAGGAAGCGGCCGCGTTCATGGCGACCGGCTACGCCAAGGCAACCGGCAAGCTGGGCGTTTGCCTGGCCACGTCCGGGCCGGGCGGCATCCACTTGCTGAACGGGCTGTACGACGCCAAGCTCGATCACGCCCCCGTGCTCGCCATCACCGGCATGCAGGAGACCTCCGTGCTCGGCACCGGATATCAGCAGGAGGTCAATCTCGACAAGCTGTACGCCGACGTGGCCGAGTACGACCAGATGGTGTACAACCCGGCGCAACTGCCCGCCGTAGTCGACGCCGCCATCAGGACGGCGTATGCGCGGCGCGGGGTGGCGCACATCACGGTGCCGAACGACATCCAGGTCGCCGACGCCGACGCCGATCCCTGGCAGCATGTCGCGCCCGCCAGATCGCCGCACACGGCACCGGTCATGCTGGCCGCGCCGGGCACGCCGGACGAGCAGGATCTGGCCAGGATCGCTGGCCTGCTGGAGGAAGGCAGCAAGATCGCCATCCTGGTGGGAGCTGGGGCGCTGCATGCCAGGGACGAGGTGCTCGAGCTCGCCGAGGTGCTGGCGGCTCCGGTCGTCAAGACGCTGTCGGGCAAGGCCGTGATACCGGACGACTCGCCATATACAACCGGGGGCATCGGGTTGCTGGGGACCCGGCCGACGGCCGACTTGATGGACGAGATCGACACGCTGTTCATGATCGGGACGAACTTCCCGTACACCAAGCACCTGCCCGCCCCGGGCAAGGTGCGGGTGGCGCAGATTGAGGCCGACCCGGTCAGGGCGGGTGCCCGGGTGCCGACCGAGGTCCCGGTGGTCGGCGACGCCAAAGCGGCGTTGCGGGCGCTGCTGCCGCTGCTCAAGCGTCGCACCGACAACAAGTTCCTCGACAAGTATCGCGTCGAGATGGACAAGTGGCGCAAGCAGATGGTCGCGATGCAGGACGAGAGCCGGGAGCCGATCGCGCCGCAGTACGTGGTCGGCGTGCTCGATCGGCTCGCCGCCGATAACGCGATCTTGACCTGCGACAGCGGCACGATCGCGACCTGGGCCGCGCGGCACTGGATGATCAGGGGCGACCGGCAGTTCTACCTCTCGGGCAACCTGGCCAGCATGGCCCCAGGTCTGCCGTACGCGATCGGCATCCAGCACGCGTTCCGCGACCGGCAAGTGATCGGCTATGTCGGCGACGGCGGGTTCTCGATGCTGATGGCCGAGTTCCTCACCGCCATCCAGCACCACCTGCCGGTGAAGATCGTCATCAACAACAACAACTCGCTCGGCCAGATCCTGTGGGAGCAGATGGTGCTCGGTTACCCCGAACACGGCGTCAGGTACCCGCAGCCCTACGTGAACTACGCCGCGTTCGCCACCGCGAACGGCGCCCTCGGGATCGAGGTCACCAGCGCCCGCCAGGTCGGCCCTGCCATTGCCGAGGCATTCAGCGAGCCAGGCCCAGCGCTTGTCGACGTGCACGTGAACCCCGACGAGCCGCCACTGCCCGGCAAGGTCGAGTACCAGCAGGCCAAGAAGTTCGCTGAGGCCTTCCTGCGTGGTCAGCCGCGCCGGGCGACCATCGCGACGACTCTGTTCAAAGACAAGATCGAGCAGTTCAAGGCTTAGCTTGGCGTCATATGAAAGGACCGGGGGAATGACGCGCTACGGATACTTTCTCTCATCGGAAGAGCACTCGCCGGCCGAGCTCGTGCGTCAGGCCGAACTCGCGGAGGAGGCCGGATTCGACGCGCTGTGGATCTCCGATCATTTTCACCCATGGCTTGACGAGCAGGGGCAAAGCGGCAACGTCTGGCCGGTGATCGGCGCGATTACGCAGGTAACGTCTCTGCCGATCACGACGGCGGTGACATGCCCGTTGATGCGGCAGCATCCGGCGGTTGTGGCGCAAGCGGCGGCAACGTGCGCCTTGCTGGCCGACGGCGGATTCACGCTGGGCGTGGGGACAGGCGAGGCGCTGAACGAGCATGTCCTCGGTCAGCGCTGGCCGGCCGCGCAGGTGCGGCTCGACATGCTCGAAGAGGCCATCCAGGTGATCAGGAAACTGTTCGCCGGCGGCCTGGTCACTCATACGGGATCGCATTACACGGTGGAGACCGCCAGGCTGTACTCGCTGCCTGCCGATCCGCCGAAAATCTACATGTCGGGTTTCGGCGAGCAGGCGGTCACGCTGGCCGCCCGGGTGGCGGACGGCTACATGAGCGTCCAACCGAGCGCGGATTTTGTCCGGCTTTACCGGGAGTCAGGTGGCGGCGACCGTCCGGTGCAAGGCGGGTTGAAGGTGTGCTGGGGACCGGACGCTGGCCAGGCGCGCAAGATGATGCACCGGTACTGGGCGACCGATCTGATTCCCGGCGAGGCGGCGCAGTTGCTGCCGTCGCCACGGCATTTCGCCCAGCTCGCGCAGCTCGTAACCGAGGACATGATGACCGCGCCGTGCGGGCCCGACCCGCAGGATCATATTCGCGGGGTGCGTGCCTTCATCAGTGCGGGATTCGACGAGGTGTACATCGGCCAAGTCGGGCCTGACCAGGACGGATTCTTCGAGTTCTACTCCTCCGACGTGCTGCCCCGGCTGCGCGAGACCTGACCGATAGCGGCAGCTCCCAGAGATCACGATGGTTCGGCCCGAAGCGACAAGCAACGTCCGAGCCGTGATCGGCGTGGTGGCAAGCGGCGCATTCACGAGCGCCTGACCCGTGGCAAGTCAGGGCCTGCATGCCGTGGCTGGGTGCCGAGATCGAGCGAGTGAATCCCTGGCTGCTCGTCACGTTGGGGGCCACAGTCGGCCAGGCGCTGTGGCTGCGTGGCCGCTGGCGTGCGCTGACGTGGACGCCGGTCACCGACCGGGGCCACCACGTCGCCGCCGGGCAGGCCCGCGCACTCAAGCACGCCCGCTGGGCGCTGTGGAAGAACCCGGAGAACCTCACCGGCAACAAGCGCGCCAAGCTGGACTGGATCGCCCGGACCAGCCCCGCCCTGTACCGCGCCTACCTGCTCACGGAAGGCCTGCGGCCCGTCTTCAAGGTCAAGGGCGAGGAAGGCAGGAAGCCCTGGACAAATGGCTCGCCTGCCCTCGGCGGCTACCGCCCCCCGCTCCCCGCTCCCCGCTCCCCGGAAGATGATCATGAACCAGGCTCAGGCCGTCTTGCCGCGCCCGGATACCGCGTCGCGAAGCTGGTCGATGATCGCGGCTGCCGAGCCTGCCGTCTTCAGCACGGCCGAGGTCAATGATTGACCCCAGGGCGCCGGGTCTGGCTCCCGGGAAGCCCGGCGACCCCCGAATGGCCGGACTAGCCGCCCGTACGCCCTGTGGCCAGTCCACCAACTACCCCACCGATCCCATTAGAACCAACATTCTCAAAAATCTCTCCAGTCACATGGTCGCTCGGGTGGCTGGGATTGGGATGGCCGGGACCGGGTAGGCGGCTTCTTTCACGGGGAGAAGGCTTGATGAGTGCACCAGACCGCCTGAGCGCCGCCGATTTCGCCGCGCTCTACGACCGGCTGCGGCATCGCCCCGGTTGGGGTAAGCAGGATCGCCGCGGTGCGCTCAACCTGATCGGCCCGGCCCAGGTCATAGCGGCGGCGCGCAGCGTGTCGAAGGGCCAGACAGTCTCGCTGGCCGCGCCGATCGAGCATGTCCCAGCGGCGGACAACCCGCAGCCATGTGTTCACGAACTCAACCTCCCGAGCCGCGGCGGCGTCGGATCGGCCGGCCTGGAATTCGCGACGGACTCGCTGGCCCTGAATGTTCACGGGAACGCCGACAGTCACTTCGACGCCCTGTGTCATGTGTCCTACCACGGCACGTTCTACAGCGACCTGCCCGCCGGCCGCGCCGCTGCGGCCGAGTTGTCTGTCGATGCGATCGCAGCGGGCGGGATCACCGGGCGCGGGGTTCTGCTCGACATACCGAGGTTGCGCGGAATCGGCTGGCTTGACCCCGGCGATCATGTCACCGCCACCGACTTGAGTGAAGCGGAAAGATCACAGGGCGTAGAAGTAGGCACAGGTGACCTGCTGTTCGTCCGGGTTGGCCACCGCAAGCGCCGTCAGGCAATGGGTCCATGGGACGCGGCTGCCGCTCGTGCAGGACTGCACCCGCGAGCACTGGAGTTGGTCGCCGAGCGGCAGGTGGCTCTGCTCGGCAGCGACAGCAACAACGACACCGCGCCAAGCATCGCTGACGGCGTCGACTTCCCGGTGCATGTGCTCGCGATCCGTGCGCTTGGACTGCCGTTGCTCGACTACCTCGCCTTGGACGACCTGGCGACGTCTTGCCATTCGCTAGGGCGCTGGTCCTTTTTGTGCGTCATCGCGCCGTTGCGGCTGCCGACCGGCACCGGGTCGCCGGTCAATCCGATCGCTCTGTTCTGACCCTGTCGTTTAGACGGACAGCCTCGCGGTAGCTGAAATCTCACACTTTGGGGGTGCCTTGTGAAGCTGGCTGAGATCCGCGAGCTGATTCACGTCGCCCCGCCCGAGGCGCCGTACGGCGTGCGGGCGCTGGCGCGCTGTTACGACATCGACGACCTGGCGACGCTGGCCCGCAAGCGGCTGCCGGCCGGTGTCGCCGGTTACCTCGATGGCGGCGGTGAGGACGAATGGACGCTGCGCCGCAACCGTGCGGCCTTCGGGGAGGTTGAACTCGTTCCCCGGGTGCTGCGAGACGTCAGCTCCGTGGAAACGAGCACGATCGTGCTCGGCACCCCTATGCCGCTGCCGCTTGTCCTCTCGCCTGTCGGCGCACCACGAATGTTCCACCACGAAGGCGAACTCGCCGTAACCAGGGCAGCCCGGTACGCCAACTTGACCTACGGGGTTTCGACGCTGGCGACCCAGAGCCTTGAGGCGATCGCCGAGGTCGCGGCGGGCAGCCCGCTGTGGTTCCAGCTCTACCTGTGGGGCGATCGCGGGACGGCCAGGGAACTGGTCGCCCGCGCCAAAGCCGCTGGCTATCGGGCCCTGCTGATCAGCGCGGACACGACCGTGCGATCCGAGCGGGATCGCGAACTGCATCGCGGCATTGAGTTGCCGACCCCCGAGCTCACGCTCCGCACGGTACTGGACGGCGTTCGCCATCCGCGCTGGTCGTGGCATTTCATGACATCCCCGGCGCCTGGTTTTCCCAACTTGTCGACTCACGGTCCGACCTCCCGCGAGCGGATGGAGGAAATGTTCGATGGAACGATCTCCTGGACGGACCTTGAATGGATCCGGCAGGAATGGGACGGCCCGATCGCGCTGAAAGGCGTGCTCCGCGCCGACGAGGCCGTCAGGGCAGCCGACCATGGCGTCGACGCGGTCATTGTCTCTAACCACGGCGGCAGGCAGATGGATCACGTCCCGCCGACGCTCGAGGCCTTGCCGGGCATTGTCGACGAGGTCGGCGACCGCATCGAGGTGCTGTTCGACTCCGGCATCCGGCGCGGTTCCGACGCTGTGATGGCCCTGGCCTTGGGGGCCAAGGCGGTGCTAGTCGGCCGGGCTCACTTGTATGGGCTGGCGGCGGCCGGTGAGGCGGGCGTAAAGCACGCCATCGACATACTCGCCAAGGAACTGCGGATGGCCATGGCGCTGTGCGGTGCGGCCAGCCTGGCCGAACTCGACCGCGACCTGGTACGCCCGTCTGGCCTGGTGGTGGCGGCCAGGTAACCATGGACATTCGCAGCTGGATCGAGAGCTGGCTTGAGTTCAGCCAGGATCTCGGCCAGCGCCGGATGGGCGGTCGTGCCGCGCCCGTAGTCGGCGACCAGGATCGCGCTGGCACCAAGGAGCGCGCGGCGCGTCCATTCCGGTACGGGGCCGTGCTTGACCTGGCCTTCTCCGACTTCGAGCCGGGCGACAGGCTGGCTGTGGCGGTGGATCCTGAACTCGGTCGGAGTGCCGCCGCCGAACAGGCTCAGGCAGTGCACCTCGACGTGCCGCCTGAGCAGGTCGAGGAGGTGCCCGGCGTGCTGATCCTCGCCAATGCCGGTCACCAGCGCGACCTGGCGTCCTGTCATTTCCGTGGCCAGTATGGCGGTAAGGGCCGCCCCGCCTGCGCGGTGACGCTCGGTGCGCGAGGAGGACAGCAAGGAGGACATGGTGAGCGTGCCGTGCGGGCCCGATCCAGAAGACCATATCCGCGGGGTACGGGCGTACACCAGCGCGGTCTTCGACGAGGTCTACATTAGTCAGGTCGGGTCCGACCAGGCTGGATTCTTCGACTTCTACTCCACCGAGGTGCTGCCCAAGCTGCGCGCGGCTTGACCGAACTCTGACCCCAGGAGGCCGAGTTGGCTCCCGACAAGCCTCTGCCGGTCACCGGTCCCGGCGGGTGAGCGGGTAGGCGAACCACAGCCCGCCGAACAGGCAGGCGATGGCCCCGCCGATGATCACGCCGGTCCATCCCTTGGTCACGTAGCTGATGACCAGCAGCACGGTGCCGCTGACCGCCAGCGCCACGGCCGCCAGCCCGGCGATCGCCATGACGTTCGCCGCCTTGACCAGTCGCTCCTTCTGCCTGCGGCGGAACACCAGCCGGTGGTAGGCCACCGGCCCGAGCAGCAGCGCCGTCGCCACCGCCGACACCACCAAGATCCCGATATACAAGCCGCGCTGCCAGTGACCGAGCTGCACGAACCGCGAAGAAAAAGGCAGCGCCAGCAGGAAGCCGAACAGGACTTGCACGCCGAGGCCCGCCACCCGCAGTTCCTGCAGCAGTTCGATCAGGTTGCGGTCATCTCGCTGCGCTGGCGTCTCGTCATGCGGATCGTCTGGACTCGTTTGCATGGTCACCTCCGTTCCCGGTTTCCTCCGTTCCCCTCGCCTCCGTCCCCCCGGAGAGGGTGACGGCGCTTTCGAGCAACGCCGCGTGCACGAAGGCTTGCGGGAGGTTTCCGCGCAACTGGCGCTGGTGAACGTCGTATTCCTCGGTGTAGAGGCCGGCCGGTCCGCATGCCGCCCGGTTGCGCTCGAACCATCGCGCGGCCGCCACCTGGTCACCACATTGGTGCAGAGCCTGCGACATCCAGAATCCAGACAGCACGAAAGCACCTTCGGCCTTGTGCAGCGGCCGTGCGTCGTGGCGGAACCTGTAGAGATACTCGTCGTCGGCAAGCTCGTCGCTGACGGCGCGCAGCGTGGCGCGGCTGCGCGGATCATCGATCGCCACCGCGCCGCGGATCATCGGGAGCAGCAGTGACGCGTCGACCCTGGCATCATCGGGTGAGCGCTGCCAGCGCCCGCTGTCGTGCACGCAGTTGCCGAGGCCAGCCAGGATCTTGTCGGCCAGCGCGCTCCAGTCCGCCGCTTGGCGGTATCCGTTGCGTCCGGGAGCGCCGCGTGCGACTGTCGCGATGGACCGAAGGCCACCTACGCACGCCAGCCTGGAGTGCGTCCAGCGCTCGTTGTCAAGCTCCCATATCCCCGCATCAGCCTCGTGCCAGCGTTCGCTGATCGCCGCAGCGACTAGCTCAATCGCGCGCCAGTTCTCGGCGACCAGCAGGTCATGACGTGCTGCCGCGGCCATGACCTGGAGTATCTCGCCCAGGCAGTCGAGCTGGAACTGATTGCGCACCCTGTTGCCCGCGACCGCGGTGCCGCCCGGGTAGCCGCGCAGTCGCAGCTTCCGCTCGGCCGGGATGCGATGGCCGGTGACGGTATAGGCAGGCTCAAGCGCAGGACCGTCAGCTAGTACCCGCTCGGTGAGGAAACCGATCGTGCCATCGAGCAGCGGGTGGGGTCCGTGCGCCGCGACCGCGATGCCGGTGTAGCACTGGTCCCGTATCCAGGCGTACCGATAGTCGTAGTTACGGCCGCCCTCGAGCCGTTCGGGTAGCGATGTCGTGGCGGCGGCGACCATCGCGCCGCTTTCGGCCGTCAGCCCGCGCAGTACGGCGTAGGCATGGCTGACGTCACGGCTGGCGATCAACGCCGAGCAGTCAGGGACGACTTGTGCCCAGGCGTCCTCCGTGGCCTGC
Organism: uncultured Actinomycetota bacterium; assembly: GCA_963769145.1. GTDB lineage: Bacteria > Actinomycetota > Actinomycetes > Streptosporangiales > Streptosporangiaceae > Chersky-822. The sequence goes on along the minus strand of CAVYKS010000003.1, from coordinate 920,200 downwards.
CAGGCGACGTCCGGGTCGGGCGAGCGGTCGGGCAGTGGCCTCTCGGAGAGCTCGAGCACCAGGTCGTGGTGTTCGCCTTCGGCCAGCTTGACGGTCATGGCAAGAGCGCCATCGTCTGTCCGGCGCGCCGTTGCCGCGCCTGACCAGCGAAACCTGATCGAGCCGCTGCGGCCGGTCCAGCAGTCGCCGGTTCGCCTGATCCCGCGCATACTGCTGTGCCCGAAGTCGGCCCTGACATCGAGCAGGACGTCGACCTTGGCCGGGCCGTCGACCGCTTCGATCCGCCGCAGGATCACGCAAAGGTCCGGCTCGGCGGGCATCGCAAGTGCCTCGCGGCATTCGGTCTTCGAATCGCCAGTCCACCGGTTTCGCCAGATCAGGCTGCCACCTTCGTAGTAGCCGCCCCAGACGTGCCAGGAATCGGCGGGCATCACGCTGTATCTGCCCGCGCCACCCAGCATCTGGGCGAAGATCGCTGGGCTGTCCCACCGTGGCGCGCACAGCCAGGTCATCGTGCCGTCGGGTCCGATGAGCGCGCCTCGTTCGCCGTCAGCTATGAACGCGTACTCGCGCAATACGCGCGGTTGTCCCGGTTGTTGCATCCGGGTCATCTGTCCGCGAGGGCGTGACCAAAACTCCCCCGACGGATCTGCGTAAGCCGGGTTCGCCTGGGTAGCGCCGGAAGCTGGCCCACGATGAAGCGAGGCGGGACAAGCGGTGGACCCCAATACTCTCAGGGCGGACCTGGCCGGGCGAGTCGATGGTGAGGTGCGGTTCGACGCGGGGTCGCGCGCGGTGTACGCGCAGGACGCGTCGAACTACCGGCAGGTGCCGATCGGGGTGGTCGTGCCGCGGACGGTCGACGACGCCGCGGCGGCGATCGCGGTGTGCCGGGAGCATGACGTCCCGGTGCTGTCCAGGGGCGGCGGGACCAGCCTGGCGGGCCAGTGCTGCAACGAGGCCGTGGTCATCGACTGGACCAAGTACTGCCATCGGCTGGTCAGCGTCGATCCGGCCGCTAAGACGGTCGTGGTGGAACCGGGTGCCGCGCTCGACAAGGTCAACGACGCGCTGGCCCCGTACGGGCTGATGGTCGGGCCGAAGCCGTCCACGCACGTGAGCTGCACGATCGGGGGCATGATCGGCAACAACTCGTGCGGGTCGACGGCTCAGGCCTACGGCAAGATGGCCGACTCGGTGCGGCGGCTTGAGATCGCCTGCTACGGCGGGCTGCGTGCCTGGGTGGGCGAGACGAGCGACGAGGCTTACGAGCGGATCGTCGCGGCCGGCGGAGAGATGGGCGCACTGTACCGGCGGCTGCGCGAGATACGCGACGCCTACCTCGGTCAGATCAGGACCGGTTACCCGAAGATCCCGCGACGGGTTTCCGGTTACAACCTGGACCATCTGCTGCCTGAGATGGGCTTCCACGTGGCCCGCGCGATCGTGGGCAGCGAGAGCACGCTGGCGACCGTGCTGCACGCCGAACTCGACTTGGTCGAGGTTCCGCGCTGCCGGTCCCTGGTCGTGCTCGGCTACCCCGACATCGCGCTGGCGGCCGATGTGGTGCCGGCGGTTGTCCGCCACGACCCGCTGGCGGTCGAGGGACTCGACGACAGGCTGATCTCGCTGGAGCGCGAGGAGCACCTGGCCGGTGAGGCGCTCGACAAGCTGCCCGCGGGATCGGGCTGGCTGATGATCCAGTTCGGGGGCGACACGAAAGAGGAGGTCGAGGGCAAGGCGCGGGCTCTGATCGACGAGGTCAGCTCGGCTGGGGGAGCGGGTAAGCCGCATGTCGCCTACCTCGAGGATCCGGCGGTCGAGGACAACTTGTGGAAGGTGCGCGAGGCCGGGCTTGGCGCGACCGCGTACCCGCCGGGCAAGCACGAGACCCATGAGGGCTGGGAGGACGCCGCCGTCCCGCCGGACCGGCTCGGGCAATATTTGCGCGACTTTCGTGATTTGCTCGCCAAGCACGCCTATGAGGGCGCTTCGCTCTACGGTCACTTCGGCCACGGGTGCGTGCACACGCGCATCCCGTTCGAGCTGCGGACGCCGGACGGGATCGCTCGGTACCGGTCGTTTGTGGAGGAGGCCGCCGACCTCGTCGTGTCCTACGGCGGTTCGCTGTCCGGCGAGCATGGCGACGGGCAATCGAGGGGCGAGCTGCTGCCGAAGATGTTCGGCCCTGAACTGATGCGCGCGTTCGGCGAGTTCAAGGCCGCTTTCGATCCGGGCGACAAGATGAACCCAGGGAAGGTCGTCGAACCCTACCGGCTGGACGAGAACCTGACCCTACGTGGCTGGTTCCCGCGGGAGCCAGCCACGTTCTTCAGCTATCCACAGGACGGCGGCTCGTTCGCCGCGGCAGCCTCGCGCTGCGTGGGCGTCGGAAAGTGCCGCGGCGACGAGAGTGGTGTGATGTGCCCGAGCTACCGGGTGACCCGGGAGGAAGAGGACGCAACCCGCGGCCGGGCCCGGATGCTGATGGAGATGGTCCGCGGTGACGTCATAGCCGACGGCTGGCGGTCGACGGACGTTCGTGACGCGCTTGACCTATGCCTGGCGTGCAAAGGCTGCCGGAAGGAATGCCCGGTCGATGTCGACATGGCCACGTATAAGGCGGAGTTCCTGGCCCATCACTATCACCGCAGACTCCGGCCTGCGTCGCACTACTCGATGGGCTGGCTGCCAGTGCTGGCCCGTCTCGCCGCCCGCGCGCCGGGCGTCGTGAACGCGGTCGGCCGCACACCCGGCCTGGCCGGGCTGCTGAAACTCGCGGGGGGCATCGACAGCCACCGTGAGCTGCCGGTCTTTGCCAGCCAGAAGCTCACCTCCTGGTACGAACAACGCCCGAGCGCGGTCAGCGGCGAGCCGCTGATCTTGTGGCCGGACACATTCACCAACTACTTCCACCCCGAGGTCGGGCGAGCGGCCGTCGCCGTGCTTGAGGACGCCGGGTTTGGCGTCGAGATTCCCGACGGTTCCATGTGCTGCGGGCTGACCTGGATCTCCACCGGCCAGCTCGGCCGGGCCAAGAAGGTGCTCACGCGCACGATCACGGCGCTGCGTCCGGCGCTTGAGGCCGGCTGGCCCGTCGTAGTGCTCGAACCGAGCTGCGCCGCGGTGTTTCGCTCCGACGCGGCCGAACTGCTCGGCACCGATGACGCCCGTCTGCTCGCCAAGCACACCAAGACGCTGGCCGAGGTGCTGACCGAGGCAGGCTGGCAGCCGCCGCGCGCCGACGCCGACGCCGACGCCGACGCCGTCGGCAGCGGGGGCGGGGGCAGCCCGGGTCCATCGGCGATCGCGCAGGTCCACTGCCACCAGCACGCGATCATGGGGTTCGACGCCGATCGTCAGTTGCTGCGGGCGGCCGGTGTGCGGCTCGACGTGCTCGACTCGGGCTGCTGCGGGCTGGCCGGAAACTTCGGCTTCGAGCGCGGTCACTATGACGTGTCGGTGGGGTGCGCTGAGCACGGGTTGTGGCCAGCTGTGCGGGAAGCCGCGCCAGAGACGGCGATCCTGGCCGACGGTTTTTCCTGCCGCACCCAGATCGCCGCTGGCCACCTCGGCAGGCAAGGCATCCATCTCGCCGAACTCCTGGCCGGACTGCTCGACCACGGCCAGACCCGCCAGCATCGGACGCCCTGGGCCCTATGAGGTAGGTGGCGGCGATGGCGATGACGACGAGGTGGGACTCGGCGCCGGGCTCGGCGAGCTAGACGGGCTCGGTGGCGGGGTGCTCGATGGCGTCGTCCCGGACGAGGACGACCCCGTGCTCGATGGGGAGCTTGGGGATGGTTTTGGCGACTTCTGGTGTTTCGATGGGCTTGATGGGTGAGGTTGCCCGGTGTGGGCGGGCGGGACGAGCGGCGGCGACTGGGTCGGGGCGGGTCCGGGGGCCTGGAGCAGCGTGACCGCGGCGATGACCGCGGCGAGCACTGCCGCGAGCCCGACCAGAGCGGCGCGACCGGCGACCGCCCGGCGTTCTCTCGCGTACTCGGTCTGACGCCTGCGCCGCAGGTCGGCAGGGAGCGCGGCGCGCTGGGCGGCCCAGCTATTGACGGGCGCGGCCGCGAGGCCGACGGTCGGGAGCACCAGCAGTCCTGCGAGCAGCGGCCCGCTGAGCTGGGCCGGCTTGGTCAACGCCGCCGCGATTCCCAGCAGTCCGGCAATCGCGAGCGCGGATTCCGCCCAGTTGGCGCGCAGCGCTTCCCACCGCGACCACCAGCGATGTCGATTGCCAGATGAAGAACGCTCCGAACGCGTCTCGCCAGGACGCACCGGTCCCCCGGCGGAGCAAGGCGATGGCTCGTACCAGGCCGAGAATGAACAGCACGGGAACTGTAGCGACCAGGAAGACGGTCAGCTTGCGGAACAGGTCGCCGTCTCCGGCGGCCAGGTTCAGCGCCCCGGCGAGCAGGAATACCAGGAAGGCTGCGGCGACGCCGGCTAGCGCCGCCGTACCGATGAGCGCCAGGATGAACCGTCGGCTCGTCGGCCACGGCCCCGCCTGCGATCTGGCCTGCGATCTGGCCCGGAGCCTGGTTCTGGGCCTAGCTCGCAGGAACAGGGCGGCTGACCCGATGGGGGCGGCGATCAGTCCTAGGAGCAGCAGGGCCCCGAGCACGGTGTTCTCCTCCGGCGGTTGATGGCGACTCGAATGACTCGAATGACTCGAATGGGCGCGCTGCGCCTCCTGACCCCAATCCGCTGTCCCTCGAGCGCGAAGCTAACCATGCGGCGACGGTGCGGGTTCGGGTTTGCTTGGGTTTGGGATAGTCTCGGCGCGTGGTCGATGAGTTGATCAAGCCGCTTGGGGTCGTGTTCGACAACGACGGGCTGCTGCTGGACACCGAACCGTGCTGGACCGCTGCCGAAGAGGCGCTGTTCCGCGCTTATGGCAAGGTGTTTGACCTAGCCTCCAAGCACGCCCTCATCGGCACCTCACCGCAGACGTCCGCACCAATTCTCGAACGACTGCTCGCTAGGCCGGGCGAAGGCCGCGAGCTCGGTGATGAGTTGTACGCGCTCGCGCTGACCGAGATCGGCGGCTGGGCGTCTCCACGTCCGGGCGCTACCGACCTCATCGCGCTATTGCGTGAAGCAGGCATACCGCTCGCCGTCGCATCCAATTCGCCTCGGAGTCATCTGATGGCCGGCCTGCGCCGGGTTGGCCTAGAGGATCAATTCGATGTCGTGCTTGGCGTGGATGACGTGGCCAACCCGAAGCCGGAGCCCGATCTGTACTTGCGGGCCTGTCGCGGCCTGGACGTCGATCCCGCCGACGCGATCGCGCTTGAAGACTCGCCAACTGGCGTGGCCGCGGCCAAGGCGGCGGGCATGAGGGTGATCGGAATCCCTTCGATCCCCGGCGTCGTCCTAACCGGCCTAGCCGACCTAGTCGCCAGCAGTCTGGCCGACATCACTGTCCATCACGCCCTGGGCCTGCACCGCTAGTGGTTGTGCCTGGGGACGGCCGCGCCGGTTGAACCGACTAGGAAGTCCAGGTCGGCACCCCGATCGGCCTGTAGCACGTGCTGAACGTAAAGCTGCGCGTACCCACGCCGATGCGGATTCACGGGTGCCACCCATTCCTCGCGCCGCCGCGCCAGTTCCTCATCGCTGACCTCAAGCGTCAGGCTGCGCGCGGGCACATCCAAGGCGATCCAGTCTCCCGAGCGCACGAGCGCGAGCGGGCCACCAGCGACAGCCTCGGGAGCGACGTGAAGCACGACGGTCCCGAATCCCGTACCGCTCATCCGGGCGTCAGAAATCCGCACCATGTCGGTCACCCCGCGTTCAAGCAGCATGCTCGGCAACACGAAGTTGCCGATCTCCGGCATGCCCGGGTAGCCCTTTGGCCCGGCCCCGCGCACCACCAGCACCGTCGAAGGGTCAACCGCCAGGTCGGGCCGCACGGCTGCCTCGTGGTACTCCTCGATCGAGTCGAACACCAGCGCCTGACCTCGGTGCCGCAGCAGCTCAGGCGACGCCGCCGACTGCTTGATCACCGCGCCGTCCGGGCACAGATTGCCGCGCAGCACCGCGGTCCCGGTCCCGGGCGGCTGCAGCGGATCGGCGACGGTGCGGATCACATCGTGATTCCAGCACTGGGCGTCGGCGATGTTCTCGGCGAGCGTGCGGCCGGTCACGCTGACAAGGTCGGTGTGCAGCAGTTCTCCAAGCTCGGCCATCACGGCGGGTACGCCGCCGGCGTAGCAGAAGTCCTCCATCAGGTACCGTCCCGACGGCATCAGGTTCACTAGCGTTGGTACATCGCGAGCTAGCGAATCGAAGTCATCAAGTACAAGCGGCACCCCGAGCCTCCCGGCAATGGCCAGCAGGTGAATGACCGCGTTCGTCGATCCGCCGATCGCCGCGTTGACCCTGATCGCGTTCTCGAAGGCAGGCCGCGTCATGATGTGCGAGGGCCGCAACTCTTCGCGGACCAGCGACACGATCCGCTGCCCAGCCGTTTGCGCGGTGAGAACCCGCCGCGAGTCGGCCCCTGGCCAGGCCGCAGACCCAGGAAGCTGCAGGCCGAGCGTCTCGGCCATGCACGCCATCGTCGACGCGGTGCCCATCGTCATGCAGTGCCCACAGGACCGCGCCATGCCGCTCTCGGCGATCACGCACTCGGCCTGCGTCATCCGCCCGGCGGCCAGTTCGGCCTCGAACTTCCACACGTGCGTGCCCGAGCCGACGTTCTCGCCCCTGAACTTGCCGTTCAGCATCGGCCCGCCGGTCACCATGATGGCCGGCAGGTCCGCGCTCGCCGCCGCCATCAGCATCGCCGGCGTCGTCTTATCGCAGCCCGACAGCAGCACGACTCCGTCGATCGGGTTGGCCCGGAGCAGTTCCTCCACTTCCATCGCCATCAGGTTGCGGAACAGCATCGCGGTCGGCCGCATCAGCGTCTCGCCCAGCGACATCGTCGGGAACTCGAGCGGGAACCCGCCCGCCTGCCACACGCCCCGCTTCACCGCGTCGGCCAGCCCGCGCAGATGGGCGTTGCACGGCGTCAGCTCAGACCAGCTGTTCGCGATGCCGATCACCGGCCGGCCGTCGAATACCTCGGGCGGGAAGCCCTCGGCCCGCAGCCAGGACCGGTAGATCATCCCCGGTCGCCCATCCGCCGCGAACCACTCCGAGCTGCGCATCAGGCGGCCCCCCTTAGTCAGACCTGGACAAATTCAATTCCCGCTAGCCGGCAGAATAGCTCCCAGCTCGCGGCGTGATGTCCCAGGTTCATCACCTCGTGGTGCGGACCGCCGGCCGACATCCACCCGGTCAGGCACCGCCGCACTCCCGACGCCGGCCGGAACTGCCCGTACGGCATCTCCAGCGCGGGCAGTACCTGGCTGTCCAGGTTCTCGCCCTCGGCCACCACCATCCGGAAGCGGGTGCCCTCCAGCGACACCAGCGTAGCCAGCGTCGCCGGACCCGGCTGGTACTGGAACAGGAACGTCGGCGGGTCCTCAAGCCGGCCGATCCCGAGCGGCCGCTTGATCAGCTTGACCGGCCGGTCGGTGCGGGCGATCTTCCAGTTCCCCTCGCCCATGTGGCTCATCAGGATCGAGTCGGACGCGAAGTCCATCGCGTACATCTCGGTGAAGTGTGCGTCGCCGATCAGCGCGTGCCCGGCCGACACCATACACGCGGTCAGCACGTCGCCTTCGGCGCCGTAACCGTAGCCCTTCGCCATCAAGGAAGACGCCGCCGCAAGAGGCAGCCTGCTAAACCGCCCGTCCTCGCCGATCGCGTCGAAGTGCGTGCTGTACGCGCCGAACCCCCTGTCCACCAAAATGGTCTCGATCGCGAGTTGCATCCGGGCGTGATCGGCCCGTTCCTCGGCTGACAGCCGGGGGTCGATCTCGAAGTGCGCGTCCTCGAACGACATCAGGTCGGCGACCTGGTCGTCGGTCACCACCTGCATGCCCCGGTACAGGTCGCCTTGCGCGACGGCGAGGATCTCGGGACCCAGCGAGCGGATCAGCGCGCTCTCGTCGACCCGGATGTCGCCCATGTCGTTCATCGCGTAGCCGAAGATCGCGACCTTGAGCGACTTCCACGCCGTCACCGCGGCGGCCGCCCGCGCCCACTGCCCGACGTCGGCCTTGAACTCCTCGCTCCGCCAGTCATCGGTCAGCACGCTGAACCGCCGTCCGGCCCGCACCATAGCGTTCGCCGTGTCCTGCGCCCCGTGCACGCCCTGGTTGTAGGTCATGTCGGCCATGTCCCACGCGGGCGTGACGTTCGGCTCGGGCTGAATGTTCGCTAGCAGGATCGGCAGGCGGCACTCGTTCAGCAGCCGCGCGACCCGCATCGCCGGCCCGTACGTCAGCATCACGACCATGACCCCGTCAACGCCCGCGTTCTCGAACTCGCGCATCTCGCGCTCGGCGTCCTCGCGGTACTTGATCGGCTTGCTCGGGATGAACTCGCCCACGTCGGCGAGGTGAGCGGCAATCTCGGCGGCATAGCCGGCCTGCCGCTGCGCGATCCCAGGAAACGTGTCGTCGTAGAGATCCTGCATCACACCGAGGATGCCGATCGTTGGTTTGTGAGCGCTCACTATTTTCCTCCCGAACGGAATGTTAGCGGGCAAACTGGCGGCCACTAGGTCAGCGTTGGCCGTACTGGGTCTTGTATCGAACGTGGAGGGCGTCGATCTGGTCGGTGGCGAGCGGCTCTGGCACCCCCAGAACGCGAGCCAGGTGCACTGTCCTCGCCGCGTCCTCGCACATCACCGCGGCCTTGACCGCGTCCTTGGCGGTCGGTCCCACGGTGAACACGCCGTGGCTGCGCATGAGCACGGCGGGGGACCGGTGCCCGGTCAGCGTTGCCACGATGCCCTGGCCGATGTCGTCGCCGCCGATCAGCGCGAATGGCCCGATCGGGATCTCGCCGCCGAATTCGTCGGCGATCGCGGTGAGCACGCAGGGAATCGCCTCGCCGCGAGCGGCCCAGGCGGTGGCGTAGGGGGAGTGGGTGTGCACGACACCGCCCACGGTGGGCAGGTGCCGGTACACGTAGGCGTGCGCCGCGGTGTCGCTGGACGGGCTCATCGTCTCGCCGGGTACGGCCATGCCGTCTAGGTCGCAGAGCACCATCGACTCGGGGGTCAGGTCGTCGTAGGCGACGCCGCTCGGCTTGATCACCAGCAGGTCAGCGCCTGGAACCCGGGCGGAAATGTTTCCCGAGGTCCAGGCGACGAGCCCGGCTCGCACGAGTTCGGCGTGCAGCCGGCAGACCGCTTCGCGGATTGTATCTACCCGGGGGGACGACCCCCCGGGCCAGCCGCGCCCCGACGTCACCGCGTCACCTCGGTAAGGCCCCGGGCTCGGTCTCTGATCGCGCGGAGACGGTGCATGACCTCGTTTTGGCCTCGGCCGAAGTAGTCGTGCAGCTGGACGTACTCGGCGTAGAGCTCGTCATAGATGTCCGCGTTGGGCTGGTCGGGAACGTAGACCGACTGGTGGCGTCGGCCCATCGCCTGGGCGGCGGCGTCGATGTCGGGGTAGGCGCCGGCCGCGACCGCCGCGTGCATCGCTGATCCCAGCGCTGGGCCCTGCTCTGAACTGATCAGGCTGAGCGGCCTGCCGGTCACGTCGGCGTAGATCTGCATAATCGTCTTGTTGCGCAGCAGGCCGCCGGCTACGACGAACTCGGTCACTGGTACGCCGGAGGCGTTGAACGCGTCGATGATGACCCTGGTGCCGAACGCCGTCGCCTCGATCAGCGCGCGGTAGATGTCGGGCGGCTGGGTGGCCAGCGTCAGCCCGGCGATCAGGCCGGACAGGTGGTGGTCGACGAGCACGCTGCGGTTGCCGCTGTGCCAGTCGAGCGCGATCAGGCCGTGTGCACCGGCTGGCTGGGCCGCCGCTTCCTCGGATAGGAGTTCGTGCACCGAGACGCCCCGCCGTTCGGCTTTGTCCCGGTACGCGGGCGGCACGGCCTGCTCGGTGAACCAGGCGAAGATGTCGCCGACCCCGCTCTGCCCGGCCTCGTAACCCCAGAGCCCCGGCACGATTCCGCCGTCGACGACGCCGCACATGCCCGGGACCTCGGCCAGCCCGGTGCCGTTCATCACGTGGCACGTCGAGGTGCCCATGATCGCGACCATCTGGCCCGGCGCCGTGGCCCCAGCCGCCGGCGGGGTGACGTGCGCGTCGACGTTCCCGATCGCGACCGCTATGCCCTCGGGCAGGCCGGTCCAGCCCGCTGCCAGCGCGGTCAGTGAGCCCGCCCTGGCGCCAAGCGGCGAGATGGGATGGGTGAGCTTGTCAGCGGCGAAGCTGGCGAACCGCGGATCGAGCTTGGCGAGGAACTCCGGGCTCGGGTACCGCCCATCCTGGAAGATCCCCTTGTATCCGGCCGTGCAGGCGTTCCTCGTCTCGACGCCGGTGAGCTGCCAGATGATCCAGTCGGCCGCCTCGATCCATCGCTCCGCCTGCTGGTAAAGCTCTGGATCCTCGTCGAGTAGCTGGAGCGCCTTGGCGAACTGCCACTCCGATGAGATCTTGCCGCCGTAGCGACCGATCCACGGCTGGCCAGTGCTGTGCGCCAGTTCGTTGATCCGGTCCGCCTGCGGTTGGGCGGCGTGATGCTTCCAGAGTTTGGGGTAAGCGTGCGGTCGACTGCTCTGTCCTGGTAGCTGGCACAGCGGTGTCCCGTCAGCCAGCGTCGGCAGCACCGTGCAGGCGGTGAAGTCGGTGCCGATGCCGATCACTCGCGCCGGATCAATGCCGGCCGCGGCGATCGCGCCCGGCACGGCCTCGCGCAGCACGTCGCGGTAATCCCGTGGGTCCTGCAGCGCCCAGTCAGGTGGCAGCGGCTCGCTGGTGCCGGGGAGCGCGGTGTCGAGCACACCGTGCCGGTATTCGCTGACCGCGGTGCCAAGCTCGGCGCCGTCGCTGATAGCGACGACGACGGCCCGGCCCGACAGAGTACCGAAGTCCACGCCGACCACGTAGGTCGCGCCCGCGCCGCCGCTACTTGCCATCGGCGTTGCTCGGCCTCGTGCGCTCAGAACCTGCCATTCCGGCTGTGCTCCGATCTGATTGGTCGGCTCGGCTGTGGGCGGTCCGGCCGCGCGCTGGCCGCTTTCCGCTCTGACGTCGTGGGCGGCTGTCGGTCGACTCCCTGATCACCAGGCGGCTCCGCACGGTGTGCACGCCATGGGTCGGTGTGTCGTTGATAGCGGCAAGCAAATGTTCAGCAGCTGTGCGACCCACGTCCTCCAGGCACATATCGACGCTGGTGAGCGGCGGTTCTGAGCCGAGCGCCATGGGCTCCCAGTTGTCGAATCCGATCAGTGCGATGTCGTCGGGCACCCGGTGGCCGAGCAGCCGCAGCGTGTCGGCGACACCCCGGGCGATTTGGTCGCTACCGCAGAAAATAGCCTCCACATCGGGCTTGGAGCCAAGCAGAATGTGAGCGCCCTCACGCCCCCAGCGCTCGCTCCATTCGCCGTAGAGCACCTCGTCCGGGGCGAACTGAGCGCCGGAGTTCGCGGCTGCTTCGCAGAACCCGCTGGCGCGTTTTCGGGCAGCGAGGAAGCGCGCCGGGCCGGTGATGTGCCCGAGACGCCGACGACCGGCGGCAATGAAATGGTTGGCGGCAAGCGCACCGCCGCCGTAGTCGTCGGGCAGGATCGCCGGATGGTCGGTGTCGAGCGACTGGGTCATCGCGTAGACGACAGGCATGCCGGCGGTGGTGCGGATGCTCGGCCGCGGCTCGATGCGCCGGCCGGTCACGATGAGGCCGTCTACCCTGCGACTGACCAGCATGTCCAGATACTGTCGCTCTCTGGCCGGATCGTCACGGGTATCGCACATGAATACTGAGATTTGTCCGGCACCGAGCGCGTCCTCGGCACCGAGCATGACCGGGATGCTGAACCGGCCGAAGCTGTCGGTAGTGATCAGGCCAACGGTGTAGGTGCGGCCCGCCAGCAGAGCCCTGGCCAGCACGTTTGGTGCGAAACCAAGTTCGCGCGCGGCGGTGGCGACCCGCTCCCTGGTCTCGTCGCGCAGTTTGCCCTGGCCGTTGAGTGCCTTCGACGCCGTGCCGATAGAGACGCCGGCCTGCGCGGCGACGTCCCTGATCGTTGGCCGCTTCGGGTCAGGCCCCGGTTCGAGCTGAGGCAAACGGTTGCTCCGATCGGTCGTGAGGTACCCCCTTTCATATCGCACCAAATTAGACGTTGTACAGCCCTTGACTGCGCTAAGGTGCCGACTCTAGCTTACTGAGAAAACCTATTCCTTATGTTGAAGCGGCACCGTCAGCTTCTATCTGTCCGCCTCCTTCCCGCCAGCCTCCTGTCCGCCTCCTCCCGCCAGCTTCCTTCCCGCGAGCCTCCTTCCTTCCCCCGCCAGTGCGATGGGTGTGATGTTAGCGCTATCAAGGTGACCGGATAGCTTTAGCGATCTACGCCGGGTAGTTCCCGATTTGAGGAGAATATGTGGCCAACGCGAAGAGACCCGTAGCAGCCTGCGGGCCGGCGTACCCGACGGCGACAGCCAGCGTCGCGCACAGGCCGCTGGACGGGCCGGGTGTCCGGCTCACCGCCGGGCTGCTCGCGCGCTGGCAGCAGCGCAATCGGGATGCCAGCCTGCCGCTCGCGCTCAGGAAGCTTGAGGTGGCAGGAAACCTAGACAACCTGCGGCTGGCCATCACCGGCGTTGGCGGGCCGTACCGCGGCCCGGTCTTCATGGACTCCGACATTTACAAGACGCTCGAGGCGGTGAGCTGGGAGCTTGGCCGCGAGCCCGGGCCCGCGCTGGCCGAATTCGCCGCCGAGACGACCGCGCTGCTCGGCAAGGCGCAGCAGCCAGACGGATACCTGAATTCCTACAAGCAGGTGACCGGCGATCCGCACTTCACCAAGCTCGAATCGAGTCACGAGCTGTACTGTGCCGGCCACCTGATCCAGGCAGCGGTCGCCGCCGACCGCTGTTTTGACAATGAAGCGCTGCTTGAGGTCGGCAGGCGATTCGCCGACCACCTGGTCGGTCAGTTCGCCGGCCGCGAAGGCGGGCTCGACGGGCACCCGATCGTCGAGACCGCGCTGGTCGAGCTGTACCGGCAGACAGGCACCCGCGCCTACCTGGACCTGGCCAGCCAGTTTGTCGACCAGCGTGGTCACGGGCTGATCGGCGACTCCGGGTTCGGCATCCGCTACTTGCAAGATCACCAGCCTGTACGCAAGACCGTGGCCGAGGTGGGGCACGCGGTCCGGGCGCTGTACCTGGAAATCGGCGTCGTCGATGTGGCGGTCGAGACCGGTGACGCAGAACTGCTTGCCGCATCGATCGCCCGGTGGGACCACATGACCGCCACGAAGACGGCGCTGACCGGCGGGAACGGCTCGCGCCACTCCGGTGAGGCGTTCGGCGACGCCTACGAGCTACCGCCGGACCGCGCCTACAACGAGACCTGTGCGGCGATCGCGAGCTTCCACTGGAGCTGGCGCCTGCTGTTGGCGACCGGTGCGGCGAAGTACGCGGAGTTGATGGAGCGGGTCCTCTACAACGGGTTCGGCGGCGCGATCGCCGCGGACGGGCAACGGTTTTTCTACGTCAACCCGCTGCAGCGGCGTAGCGATCACTTCGAAGACGACGATCCTGGCCGACGGCGCGAGTGGTTCTCGTGCGCCTGCTGCCCGCCGAACATCATGCGGCTAATCGCCTCACTTGCCCACTACGTCGCGACCGTGGCCGGCGACACGCTCTACCTGCACCAGTTCGCCGGATCGCAGGTCACCGCCGACCTGCCGGCCGGTCACCTCGTACTCGACGTGAGCACTGACTACCCGTGGTCAGGGTCAGTCGAGTTGGCCGTAGCGCAGTGCCCGGCCGGCGAGTGCGGCATCGCTGTGCGCGTTCCCAGCTGGAGCCAGGAGGTGGCGGTCAGCCTCAACAACCAGGCGATCTCACCTTCGGCTGACGGCCAGGGCTACCTCGTTGTGACCAGGCAGTGGAGGCCGGGCGACACGCTCACAGTCAACCTGGATACCCGACCCCGGCTGACGTATCCGAGAAGGCGCATCGACGCGCTCAGGGGGACCGTCGCGATCGAGCGCGGTCCGCTCGTGTACTGCTTCGAGCAAGTCGACCAGCCGGGCGAGGTCGATCTCGAAGACCTGGCGATCGGTATCGGCGCGCTCTCCGAGCGTGCCGAGACGGTGCCCGCCATCGGACCGACCGTTGTCATCGAAGCCGACGCGGTCCGGCTACCGCCCGCCGCCAGCTCCGGGTTGCCCTACTCCGTCCAGCCCGATGCCGGCTGATCTGACGCGGCCGCCGTGGCCGTGGCGATCCCCTACTTCCAGTGGGACAACCGCGACGGCCGGGCCATGCGGATCTGGATGCCCCGAGATTCCAGTGCGTAACGACTAATGCCCACCCAAGGAGGTTGCTCAGATGCGTTCCCCCGAGTCCCAACCACGTGCGAAAGGCGGATGGCTATGAGGCTTGTCCAGTCACGACATCTTGTGGTCCTCGCCGGCGTCGCGGCGCTGGCGCTGTCGGCCTGCAGTTCGTCGTCCTCGTCGGCCCCGTCGACGAAGACCTTTGGCGTCAACGCCACCGGCGTGGTGCACTTCTGGGCTAGGCAGGCGACTGACGGCCCGGCCAAGGCACTAGTGGCCGCTTTCAACGCGAGCCACAAGAACCTCAAGATCGTGCTGCACCTGACGCCGCCCAACGATGACACCAGCCAGCTTGCGACGGCGATCAGAGCCGGTTCCGTGCCCGACGTGGTCGGGCTCAACGACATTGACGTCCCGAGTTTCGCCCGCGAAGGCGCGCTGATGGACATCACCAAGTACGTCAACGCGCTGTCGTACAAGAGTGCGCTGAGCCCTGGTCACTTGCAGCTAGCCACGGCGAACGGCAAGTACTTCGGCGTGCCCTACCTTGCCGACTTGTCGGTCCTTTGGTACAACAAGGCCTTGTTCTCTAGAGCAGGGCTGAACCCGAATGACCCGCCAACGAGCTACGCCCAGATCGTGTCCGACGCCGAAAAGATCAACAAGCTTGGCCACGGCATCTCAGGCTTCTCTTTCGCCGGCGACTGCCAGGGCTGCCTCGGCTTTGTCATGCTGCCGTCGCTGTGGGCAGCCGGCCAGCACATGCTCAACGGCCCGCTTGGCCAGCAGACCGCCAACGTGGCGAACGACGCGCCGCTCAAGACGATGCTGACCGACTACCAGATCATGTGGTCCAAGCACCTGACTCCGGTGGCCGATCAGACCCAGAACGGACTGACCTGGGGCCAGGACTTCGAGGCCGGCAAGGTCGGCATCCTGCCGGGCGACTACGGCTTCGCCGCCGCGTTCAAGACCAAGCAGCAGCTAGCTGACTTCGCCGACGCGCCGCTGCCATCGGTCGACGGCGGCAGCTACAGCACTTTCGACGGCGGCGACGACTTCGTGATCCCGGCCGGCGCGCCGAACGCGTCGGGTGCCTGGGAGTTCATCAAGTGGGCCCTTGAGCCGGCCCAGCAGGAGAACTACCCGACTGAGGGCGACACCCCCGTCCGCACCGACATTCTGACCCCGGCGTTCGCGGCCAAGTTCCCCTACGACGCCGTGGCGCTCAAGGCCCTGGCCAAGGGATCGGTCGAGTTCACCTTGGCCTATGACGCCGTTTACAACGAGCCGGGTTCGCCCTGGTTCAAGATGTTCGAGGAGGCCGTCTACAGCGGCAACGTGAGTGCCGCCCTGCAGCAAGGCCAGACCAACATCCAGTCCACCCTGTCCAGCGTGAAGAGCTGAGCAACGCCCCCGCGTCGCGTCCCAGGTTACGGGGTTGCCAGGGACGCGACGCGGGACCAGGAAGCCAACCCGCTTGGGGAGTAACAGAGCATGACGACACGTCCCGTGCCGGTACTGACGCGGCGTTTTGGCTGGCAGCGCGGCCAGTGGCAGTCGGGCGCCCAGGCTCGCCGCACAACCAGGACCGGGCTGGCGCTGGTCAGCCCGGCGTTGCTTTTCGTGACCGCGTTCGCGCTGTTCCCGCTCGGCTTCGGGGTCTACATCTCCCTGACGAACTGGCCGCTGGTAGGTGCGTACCACTTCATCGGGCTGTCTAACTACGAGAGCCTGATCCACAACTCAGAGTTCCTGGCCTCGATCGTGTTCACGCTCAAGTACACGGCGATCGTCACCGTGCCGATCTTCGTGGTCGGCTACGCGCTCGCCGTGTTCGTCCGGTCGAACCGGCGCGGGGCAACGCTGTTCCGCACGATGATCTTCCTGCCCTACATCGTCGGGCTTGTCGCCGAGAGCTACATGGCGGTCGTCGAACTGCAGCCGACGTCGGGCACGGCCAACTTCGTCCTGGCCAAACTCGGCCTCGCCAGCGACAACACCGCCTGGCTGGTGCACACCGGGCTCGCGCTGACCGCGATCAGCGTGCTGGTCATCTGGTTCGCGGCCGGCCTGACGATGATGCTGCTGATGGCGGGCATGCAGGGAATTTCGCACGAGATTTACGAGTCAGCCCGAGTCGACGGCGCGTCCTGGTGGAGCATCGAGCGACGGCTGACGATTCCACTGCTCCGCAGGTCGATCGCGCTCAGTCTGATCATTTCCGTGGTCGGATCTTTCCTCGCCTTCAATCAGTTCTTCATCATGACTGACGGCGGGCCGGGCACAAGCACGGTGCCAGTGGTCATGTCGATCTACCAGACCGCGTTCGCCCAGCTAGATGTCGGACTCGCCAGCGCCATGTCGGTCGTGCTCGTCGTCGTGGTCGGGCTGATCACCTTCATTCAGTTCCGCTACCTGCAAGGGGAGGGCGACTGATGGCCTCGGTGCGCAATCGGGCGGGTAACCGGGGCGACCCCGACCTGGCCGCCTCGCCTTCTCGCCAGGCCGGACGAGGGCAGGCGTCCGCGCGGCGCGGTGGACACCCGTCCGCCCGCGGGCGGGCCGGCAGCTACGTCGGTGCTGGCCGCAAGCAGTCGGGGACGGCGCTCTATTGGCTCGGCGGCCTTGCGATCAGCGCGGTGTTCGTTGCGCCGCTGCTATGGGAGGGCCTGCGCTCGCTGCAGCCCGAGTCGGTGGTCACCACCGCGCCGTCGACCAAGACGTTCGGCCACCTGACGTTCGCCAACTACCAGACCCTGCTCTCCGGTCAGGACGACATCATCCGCAATGTCATCAACAGCTTGATCGTGGCGATCGCGGCAGCGTTGCTGACCGCACTGGTGGCGACGCTGGCCGGGTACGGGTTCGCGCTTTTCCGGTTCCGAGGCTCCGGCGCCGTGTTCGGCCTGGTGCTGCTGGCATTCATGATCCCGTTCCAGGCCGTGCTGACCCCGCTGTTCCTTGAGATGCACTCGCTGCACCTGCTGAACAACCTGGTCGGCCTCTCGTTGTTTTACACCACGTTCAACCTGCCGGTCGGCGTCTACGTGATGCGCAACAGCTTCCTGCAGGTACCGGGCGAACTAGTCGACGCCGCCCGCGTCGACGGCGCGTCGGTGATGCGCACGCTGGTGTCGGTGTTCCGGCCGCTGATCATGCCGGGGATCGCGACGACGGCGTTGTACGCGTTCCTGTTCTCGTGGACAGAATTCCTAGGGGCGCTGAGTTTCCTGACCAACGACAGCCTGTTCACGCTCCCAGTCGCGCTGAGCAACGTCGAAACCGGCACATATGGCGCGGTCAACTACGGCCTGCTGCTAGCCGGCGCCGTGATCGCGATGATCCCGTGCATCATCGTTTACGTCGCCCTGCAGCGCTATTACGTGCGCGGCCTAATCTCCGGCGCCCTCAAGGGCTAGCTTCCCCCGGGAACAACAGCAACGGGCCAGTGGTGCGGCTCGTTTGGAGCGAGCCCTGGCGTCGCGACCAGCTACTCAGCAAGATCAACGCGACCAGCTACTCAGCAAGATCAACTATGCCTGGCGTCGACGCCAGGTGCCCGGTCGAGGACGCCGCAGCCTCATGCCAGCGGCGAAATGCCCTATCTGGGATAGTTACACCGTCGGCCCGGCGCCGTGATGCCCGCCTGGGCGGCATCGGCCAGGTCGGCCGGTGACGGCGGGACTCCACGATCATGGAACCGCGGTTACCGCGGAATCCCAGCCGCGATATATGACAGCACGACTCCGCGATCATGACCGCAACCTTGATCACGGAAACAAAACCGCGGCCCGGCCCGCCGGGTCCGGTGATCACCGATCCGGGTACCGCATGACCGTCCATGCGGGCACACAATCGGGTACTGGTCCGCAATCCAACTAGCCACCTTCGGCGCGGAGTTGGCTGGCGTGGGCCGCCGCGAACATCGGCCGGGCGCCGCGATCACCTGATCCGTGACGGGTTGCCGCGTATACGCAGGTTGGGAGTAGTTGTGGGGAGCGACACGGGTATTAACCTTCTACTTCCATTGACGCAACAGACCTGTTGATCTAACTTATGGCACTACAGGTCATATTGCTGACCGATGTGAGCGCTCACATCCTTCAGACACCCATGCAGCGGCGACCTCGGCGGAGGCACGCGTTGCGCTAACAGCTACCCACCGGCAGCTACCCACCGGCTCTGCGTGTCGGGCCGCAGTGTCGCGGCGGCTGGCCAGCACAGCAACACCATCCGGGGGCGTGCCCGCCTCAGGGAAGTACTTCAGGAAAGTAATGGGAGGTCTGCGATGGGAAAGGTCGACCCGAAGGTCGATGAGGCGATCGAAACACTGAACATGAAGGACGGGCCGACGCGCCGGCGTCTGCTGACCGGGACCGGCCTGGTGAGCGCGACCGCTGCGGCGTCGGCTCTGCTGGCTGCGTGCAGCACCTCCTCTTCGTCGGCTGCCAAGGGCGGCGGCGGCGCCAGCGACGCGGTTGGCAACTTCCCGAAGACGCCGCCGTGGCAGTTCTGGTTTGTGAACCACGTCACGACGAACCTGTTCTTCGTCCCGACCAGGTCAGGCTACTCGGACGCGGCCAAGCTCCTTGGCTTGCCGACTCCGAAGTGGGGCGGTTCCACCAGCGCGCTCGTCCCCCAGATGGTGTCCTACCTGGAGACGGCGATCTCGGCTAAGGCCAACGGCATCGCGACCACAGTGGTGACCGCCGACTCATTCACCACGCCCGTCGGCAACGCGATGAACGCCGGCATCCCGGTCATCTCCTACAACGCTGACGGCATCTACAAGTCAGACGGCACCCCAGTGGTTGGCACGAACCGGCTCTGCTACGTCGGCCAGGCGCTTTACCTGTCCGGTCAGCAACTCGGTGAGCGCATCGTTTCGCTCGTGGACAGCGGCGACGTCGTGATCTTCATCGCCACCCCGGGCGCCGGCAACATCCAGCCGAGGTTCGACGGCGCGGTCGCCGCGATCAAGGCATCGGGCAAGCCCATTAAGGTGCACCTGCAGGCGACCGGCGCGCTGACGGCACCGGAACTGGCCGCGGAGAAGGCGTTCATGACCGGGCACAAGAACCTCAAGGGCGCGTTCGCCGTCGACGCGGGCTCGACCGAGTTGCTCGCCCAGGCGATGGGGGCCACCGGCTTGAAGATCCCCGCCGGCGGCTTCGACCTGACGCCGGGCACGTTGAACGCGATCCAGGCAGGCCAGATCGACTTCACCATTGACCAGGAACCCTACCTGCAGGGCTTCCTCCCGACGCTGTACCTGTACCTGTACAACCTCAGCGGCGGCCTAGTGCTGCCACCAGACACCGACACCGGCCTGACGTTCGTCACCAAGTCGAACGTCGGCCCGTACCTGAACTCCAAGACCAGCTACGAGGGCTCGACCGGGGTGACCCTGCCGACACTGGTCCCGCGGTCCGGCGCGATCCAGAACCCGATCGCCACGACGAGCACGTGACGTCCCGGCGATAGCTTGGCAAGTCGGCCCCGGTGAACGTTAACTGGCCTGAATCGGGTCAGTAGCGATCACCGGGGCCATTGCCGGCATAGGCGCGATTGAGTGATCTGGAGGCTTGAGATGAGCGATACCGCCCAGCGTGCCGTCGGCACTCTCGGGGAGCCACCGCCGGGCTCCGCGGCGGCGCGGGGTCCGGGGGCACAATTGCGGCAAGTGCTCGTTTTGGCCGGGAAGCAGCGCGAGCTCACCGTGCTCGTCGTCGTCGTCTTGCTGGTGGTCTATTTCGGGTTCATCTCTACCGTCGGCCGGGCCAGCTTCTTCACCTCGGTGAACATCATCAACCTCAGCCAGTACGCCGCTCCGATCATTATCATCGCGATCGGCGAGACGCTGCTGCTGGTCTGCGGCGAGATTGACCTGTCGCCTGGGTTCGTCTACAGTTTCGCGCCGTTCCTGATGTACTTCCTTATCGTCGATCACGGCTTCCCCGTGATCTTGGCCATACTCGTCACCCTGCTGATGGGGCTGGTCACCGGCTGGGTCAACGGGCTCCTCACCGTCACGCTCGGGTTGCCGTCCTTTATCGCCACGCTCGGCACTGGCTTTGTCCTGCTCGGAATCACGCTCACGACCTCGAACGCCACCCAGGCGAGCATCCCTCCCGCAGCGGTCGGGATTGGCAAGTGGATCGGCAGTTACTCCTACTCAGAGATCATCTGGGCGGTCATCCTCGTGGTGATCTTCCAGGTCATCTTCACCAGGACGCGATGGGGGCTGCATACGATCGCGGTCGGCGGAAACCTGCTCGGCGCCCGCGAGGCCGGCATCAACGTCGCCAGAATTAAGTACGGCAACTTCATGATCACCGGCGTGCTCGGCGCGTTCGTGGGCCTGCAAATCGCGTTCCAGACCAGCGTCATCGACCCGAGCGCCGGCGGCTACACGCCGATGTTTCTCTCGGTCGCAGCGGCAGTCATCGGCGGTACCGCGATGCTCGGCGGCTCAGGCACGATGATCGGTGCGTTCCTCGGGTCGGTAATGCTCACCGTGCTGAACATCGGTTTCAGCCTCATTGGCATCAGCGCCTATCCGGTGAACCTCATCTTCGGCGGGACCATCCTGGTCGCGATGATCGCCAATGGCCAACTCGACCGGCTGCGCCTGGCAGGAGGAAGACGATGACCGATCCAGGATCCGGCGCATCGACGTTCGCGAGCCCGCCTGGTGTAACGGTCGACACCGGGATCGATGCGCTCAGGGTCGAGCACGTGTCCAAGCGCTTCGGCGCAGTGAGCGCGCTTGTCGACATCGAGTTGCACCTCGGCCAGGGCGAGATACTCGGCCTGATCGGCGACAACGGCGCGGGAAAGTCAACGCTGCTGAAGATCTTGTGCGGTTTCCATAACCCGGACAGCGGGCGGATCGTGGTCAACGGCCAGGAAGTCGCACTCAAGTCGGTCGACCACGCCCGGTCGCTGGGCATCGACGCCGTCTATCAGGATCTGGCGCTGATCAACCAGCTCAGCGTTTACCACAACATGTTCCTCAACCGGGAACTCGTCCGGTGGCCACTGCTCAGCAACCGGTTGATGCGGCGAACAGCCCGCGAATACCTGAATGAGATGGGTGTCAACATTCCGTCGGTTGACACCCCCGTGGCGAGTCTGTCCGGCGGCCAACGCCAGGCGATCGCGGTAGCCCGCGCCGTCTACTCGGACGCGAAGATCCTCTTGCTCGACGAGCCGCTTGCGGCGATGGGCGCTAAAGAGGTGGCGGTGATACTCGACTTGGTGCGTGACCTCAAGCGCAGGGGCGACGTGTCCATCATCGTGATCGCGCACAACTACGGCCAGGTGCTCGAGATCTGCGACCGGGTCAACCTGCTCCAGCACGGCCGGATCACGCTGGACAAGCGCAGCAGCGAGACGTCCGTGCAAGAACTCAACGACATAGTCGTAGCCGAGTACCGCCGGGCTATCGAAACCCGCCAGCGCTCCGCCTGACCGCCCACCCTGACCGCGATG
This sequence comes from uncultured Actinomycetota bacterium, assembly GCA_963769145.1. GTDB lineage: Bacteria > Actinomycetota > Actinomycetes > Streptosporangiales > Streptosporangiaceae > Chersky-822. Next base: position 898,323 of record CAVYKS010000003.1, on the reverse strand, counting down.
GATTCCCGAATTCATACCTGTTTTCCCGACTGGATTGCCGAATCCATCGCATGGGGTTGAGGTCCGGGTTCGATGGATTCCCGAATCCATCGAGAAAGGCGCGCTGGCGGGCGCGGAATGCGGGCTGGCCGTGCGGAAGGCGCGCTGGCGGGCGCGGAAGGCGGGCTGGCCGTGCGGAAGGCGCGCTGGCGGGCGCGGAAGGCGGGCTGGCCGTGCGGAAGGCGGGCTGCCGGGGCCGGCTTCGGGTCGCGGGAGGGGCTCGATCGCGGGAGGGGCTCGATCGCGGGAGTGTGGACAGTTAGGGCCTGACTGGGCGCAAGGTCCGGGGTAAGCGGCGGCGGCGGGCGGCGCTGGCTCGCACGACTAGGTCGGGCATGATCGGCAACGACGGAACGAATTGATCGGCACCGGAAATCCGATCCATCAGCATGTGCATGGCCCTGGTGCCGAGTTCGCCGAAGTCTTGGCGGACCGTGGTCAGCGGCGGGGGGAAGAACGCGGCCTCAGGGATGTCGTCGAAACCGACCACGCTCACGTCGCCCGGGACGTCCCGGCCGCGCTCGGCCAGTGCGCGCAGCAGGCCAAGCGCCATCTGGTCGTTGGCCGCCAGAACGGCGGTGACCTCGGGCATCGCCGCCAGCCGGTGACCCATCTCGTAACCGGAACGAGCCGACCAGTCGCCGGACACCAAGTCGGGAACCCGGGCGTCGGCCGCGACCAGGGTCTGCCGCCAGCCGTCCATCCGCTCCTGGGCATCCAGCCAGGTCAGCGGGCCGGCCAGGTGGTGCACGGTCTCGTGCCCAAGGTCGAGCAGGTACTGCGTCGCCCGGGCCGCGCCTGCCTGGTTGTCGATGGCAACCGACGGCAGGGGAGCGTCGGTACCGCACTTGATCGCGACCAGAGGGATGTCGCTCTTGAGGCTGATGAGCGCCTCGACCGCTGAACTCTGCGGCGCGACGACGATGATGCCTTCCACCGCCTGGCCGAGAAACCGCTCGACGGCCTGGTGCAGCGAGCGCCGGTCGAAGGTGTCGAGCCGGGCGATCGCCACCAGGTAGTTGGGCGGCGCCGCGCGCTCGAGCCCGTAGAGCATCGAAGACGGGCCGTAGAGCGTGCTGTCCACGCTGATCACGCCGAGTGCGTTGGTCCGGCCGGTGACAAGGGTGCGCGCGGCGGCGTTCGGCCGGTAGCCGAGGTCACGGATCGCGGCGAGCACGCCTGCCCTGGTCTTGGCGCTGACGTGGGGATGCTCGTTAAGGACGCGGGAAACCGTCTGATGCGACACGCCTGCCAGCCTGGCCACGTCGACCATGAGCGGCCGGGCGGACTGGGCGCCGGAGGCGCGGGTCGGATGACTATTTTGCGCGGGAACGTGCTGGTGGCCGCCGGAGGGCTTGGCGGGCTGGCTAAGGCGGGCCGGTTCGCCGTCAGCCTGAGCATGCTGGCCATCGGCGGTAGGCGCCATGCTGCTCCCTCTTGTCCAGCCAGTGTCCAACCGCTTACATCTTAGACCCGACCAGCCGCTTCGTCGTCGGAGCGACCGACCGCCCGGGCCCGACCGACCGACCGCCCGGCCGACCGGCCGGGCCCGACCGACCGGCCAACCGCCCGGCCAACCGCCCGGCCAACCGCCCGGCCGACCGCCCAAGTCGACCGACCGCCTCCGACCTATCGCGCACCAATGTGTGAGCGTTAACATTGGCCGACCATAGGCCGTGCTCTCAGCCCATACCCCCACGGAGGCCCGATGCCCGCCCAGACCGCTGCGCCCACACCGGAGGACAAGTTCACGTTCGGGCTGTGGACGGTCGGCTGGCCGGCCAAGGACCAGTTCGGCGACCCCACGCGAGCGCCGCTCGACCCGGTCGAGGCCGTGCACGAACTAGCCCGGCTCGGGGCGTACGGGGTCAGCTTCCACGACGACGACGTGATCCCGCCCGGCAGCGACGTCGCGACGCGCAGATACCACATCGAACGGTTTACGGCCGCGCTCAAGGAGACTGGCCTGCGGGTGCCGATGGTCACCACGAACCTTTTTTCACACCCGGTTTTTAAAGACGGCGGGTTCACCAGCAATGACCGCTCTGTCCGCCGGTATGCGCTGCGCAAGGTGATGAGGAACATCGACCTGGCCGCTGAGCTTGGCGCGGAGACGTACGTGATGTGGGGCGGGCGCGAGGGCAGTGAGTACGACAGCGCTAAGGATGTCCGGGCCGCGCTCGACCGGTACCGGGAGGCAGTCGACACCCTGGCCGGATACGTCATCGACCGCGGCTACGGCATCAGGTTCGCGCTCGAGCCCAAGCCCAACGAGCCGCGCGGCGACATCTTGCTGCCGACGGTTGGGCACGCGCTTGCGTTCATCGCGAGCCTGCGGCACAAGCACATGGTCGGGCTCAACCCCGAGGTCGGGCACGAGCAGATGGCCGGGCTGAACTTCGTGCACGGGGTGGCGCAGGCGCTATGGCATGGCAAGCTGTTCCACATCGACCTGAACGGCCAGCGCAGCATCAAGTACGACCAGGACCTGGTGTTCGGCCACGGCGACCTGATCAACGCGTTTTCGCTCGTCGACCTGCTCGAGTTCGGCGGTGTCAGAGGCGGGCCGGCCTACGACGGGCCGCGGCACTTCGACTACAAGCCGTCGCGCACCGAGGACAAGGCGGGGGTGTGGCAGTCCGCCGCCGCGAACATGCGCATGTATCTGCTGCTCAAGGAGCGTGCGGCGGCGTTCAGGGCCGATCCTGAGGTGGCCGAGGCGCTGGCCGCGAGCCGGGTCGACGAACTGAGCACGCCCACGCTCGGGCCGGACGAAACCTACGCTGACCTGCTGGCCGACCGTGGCGCCTGGGAGGACTTCGACACCGACGCGGCCGGGGTGCCAGGCTACGGGTTCGTGCGTCTCAATCAACTGGCCATCGAGCACCTGATCGGCGCCCGATGACCGCGCTCGTGGCGGGCATCGACTCCTCTACCCAGTCGTGCAAGGTCGTGATCCGCGACGCCGCGAGCGGCGAGTTGGTGCGCACTGGGCAAGCGGTGCATCCGGACGGCACCGAGGTCGATCCGGTGCACTGGCAGCGCGCGCTCAAGGACGCGCTGGCGCAGGCGGGCGGGCTGGGCGACGTAGCCGCGGTCTCGGTGGCCGGACAGCAGCACGGCATGGTCTGCCTGGACGAGGCCGGACAGGTGGTCCGGCCCGCGTTGTTGTGGAACGACACCAGGTCGGCGGGAGCGGCGGCCGACCTCGTCGCCGAACTTGGGGACGGAGACGTCGATCGGGGCGCCCGGGCGTGGGCGCAGGCGGTGGGCAGCGTGCCAGTGGCGTCGTTTACGGTGACGAAACTGCGCTGGCTCGCCGAGCACGAGCCGGCGGCCATGGCGCGGACGGCAGCGGTCTGCCTGCCGCACGACTGGCTGACCTGGAAGCTGGTCGGTGGCGTCGGCATCGATGGACTCCGTAGCGATCGCAGCGACGCTAGCGGGACCGGCTATTGGTCGCCGGCGACTGGCCAGTACCGGCTCGACCTGCTGCACAGGGCGGCCGGGCGGGATCTGGCCCTGCCGCGGGTGCTCGGCCCGGCGGAGTCGGCCGGTTCGGCGGACTTGGCCGGTTCGGCGGACTTGGCCGGCTCGGTCGGCCGGGCGCGGCTCGGAGCGGGAGCGGGCGACAACGCCGCCGCGGCACTCGGCCTCGGCGCCCGCCCCGGCGACGTGGTGGTGTCGATCGGCACCTCAGGCACCGTGTTTTCGGTGAGCGCCATCGCCACCGGCGACCCGACCGGCGCCATCGCCGGGTTCGCGGACGCGACCGGGTGCTTCCTGCCGCTGGTCTGCACGCTCAACGCGGCCAGGGTTCTCGTCGCGGCGGCCGCCCTGCTGGGCGTGGATCTCGACCGCATGGCCGAACTCGCGCTGGCCGCCCCGCCCGGCGCCGGAGGCTTGACGATGCTTCCCTACCTCGAAGGCGAGCGCACGCCGAACCGCCCCGACGCGACCGGGCTGCTGCACGGCCTGACCGGAAAGAATTCGACGCGGGAAAATATGGCGCGAGCGGCTGTCGAAGGCATGCTGTGCGGTTTGGCCGACGGACTCGACGCCATCATCGCGGCCGGTGTGCCGGTCAGCCGGGTGGTGCTGATCGGCGGCGGAGCGCGGTCCGAGGCGGTGCGGCAGATCGCGCCGGCTGTGTTCGGCGTGCCGGTCGACGTGCCTCCGCCGGGCGAATACGTGGCCGACGGCGCGGCGCGCCAGGCGGCGTGGCTGCTTGCTGGCGGCGAGGAGCCGCCGGATTGGACTCTGGGCGTCACCAGAAGGTATGAGGCCGACCCGCAGCCGGAAGTGCGGGAGCGGTACGCGGCCGTTCGGGGCTGATGGATCCTGTAGTATTCCCTTGGCGCGCAAGGGCGCCTCCGGGTCCGCGGGCAGGACATAGTCCACCTTTGTCGTAGGTCGAGGCTGAGCACAGCGACTTCCTGACCGGCCTGGCGCGCGGACCACCAGGGCGGTGGGAGACGTCATGACCGTGCCTTCAGTGCCTTCAGCCCAACCATCGGCCCAGCTTCCAGCCCAGCCCAATATGGACCATCTTCGCCGCCAGGCCCGGGATCTGCTGCGCGCCGCGCGAGCGGGCGACGCCGCTGCGGCCCAGCGCATTCGTGCGGTCTCTGACGAGCTGAACTTGACCGCCGCTCAACTCGCGGTGGCGCGCGAGTACGGCTTCGCGAACTGGGCCAAGCTCAAGACCGAGGTTCAGGCCCGCAGCCTGGAACTGGCGCGGCTCGCCGACGAATTCTGCGTCGCCAGCATCAGGGACTGGACTGGCCGCGCGGCCAGGATGCTGGCGGCGCGACCGGAACTGGCCGGCTATAACCTGGCGACGGCCGTGGTGCTCGGCGATGTCGACCGGGTTCGGACCGCTCTCGAAGCCGACCCCAGCCTGGTAACTCGCACCGACCCAGCGACGGGATGGACCGCCCTGCACGCCGCTTGCGCGTCGCAGTGGAACCGGCTCGACCCCGGCCGAGAAGACGGGCTCGTCGCGGTCGCCGGGCTGCTGCTTGATGCCGGGGCAGATCCTAATGGCGTGGTCGCTGGTGGCGGCAATAACGGCTGGAGGCCACTGCGCTGCGCGGTCGCTGGCGCGCCCAATGCCGAGATCGCTCGGCTGCTGCTCGACCGGGGCGCGGTGCCCGATGACGACGACTTGTACCTGGCGGGGTTTAGCGATGATCACGAGGCCCTGCGGCTGCTGCTCAGCGGCCCCGCGGATATACGTGAGATCGCCCGGATGGCGCTCGCCGCGCCGCTGTCCGGCAACGACGCCGAGGGGGTGCGGCTGCTGCTGGAGGCCGGCGCCGACCCTCGCCGGTACTTGGATGACGCCGATGCCGAAGGGGGGTCTGATACCGCCCATCCGTTCTCGGTCCTTTACGCTGCCGTGCGATCTGACTGCTCCGCGGAGATCGTCGATCTGCTGCTCGCCCACGGTGCGCAGGTGCAGGCGCCTGGACCGGATGGGAGGTCGCCGCACGCGCTCGCGGTGAGCAAGGGGCGGGACGACCTCGCTGAAGTGCTACGCCGGTATGGCGCTAGGGACGACGCCTCCGATGTCGATCGGTTTTTTGCCGCCTGTTTGCGCGGTGACCGGGAGGCGGCGGATCGTCTGCTGCCTAGCGACATGTCGGCGCGGCAACGGTCGGCGGCGATGATCCGGGCCGCCGAGACCGGCAACATCGAGGCGATGAGGATCATGCTCGACCTGGGTTTCCCCGCTGATACACGGAGTAGCGGGGACGACCCGGGGACGCCGCTGCACGCGGCCGCGCACGCGGGAAGCGCGGACATCGCCCGGCTGCTGCTTGAGCGAGGCGCCGATGTTGAGGCACGCGACGAGCGGTGGGACGGCGCGCCCTTGATCTGGGCGATCATCGGCAGCAGCGAGCGGCCGACCGGCAACCCGAGTCCCGACTGGCCCGCCGTCGTCGAGATCCTGGCCAACGCCGGAGCGTCCTTCGAGGGCATCACGCTGAGCCCCGATGACGACCATCCGCCGAGCTCCGCCGTCGTCGAACTGCTGCGCCGCTATGGTGTCAAAGGTGAGCAGCGCTAGCACGGGGACCGGCCTGGCGTTCGGAGGCGAGCGCGGAGGAATTTCCGAATCTGATCTAGTACACGATCTTGTGGTTCGCGGCGGAACCGTGGTGACCGCCGGGAGCTCCGCGCAGTGCGACCTCGGCATCAGCGGTGGCCTGATCAGCCAGATCGGCGGTGCGCCGCGCGGGCGTCGGTATCTCGACGCGTCCGGTGCGCTCGTGCTGCCGGGCGGGATCGACATGCACGTGCACCTGTCGTCGGCTGTGTCACCCGATTGGGACGAGCCAAAGTGGGTCGACGATTTCGCGAGCGGTTCGGTCGCGGCCATCGCGGGCGGGGTGACGACGATCGGGAACATGACGTTCGGCGTCCCGGGCGAGTCGCTGCGGCAGGCGGTCGAGCGGGACGTGGCGTCGGCGACGGCTGACTCGGCGGTCGACTTCGTCCTGCACCCGGCCATCTTCTCCTACCTCCCCGGGGCAGTGGCGGAGCTACCCCTGCTCGCCGAGGCCGGGCACACGAGCCTGAAGCTGTTCATGACGTCGAGCGACTTCGAGTCCCGGGCCGACGAGATGGTGGAGATCGTGCGGGCCGCAGGGGAGCACGGGATGCTCACGCTGATCCACTGCGAGGACGGGGCGCTGATCAAGTTCTGCTGCGACCGGCTGCTCGCGACCGGGAAGGGTGGCCTGGCCGACTGGGCGCTGAGCCGTCCGGTGGCCGCTGAGCGGGCGGCCGTCGAGAGAGCGGTCGCCATCTGCGAACTCACTGGCTCGCCGGTCTATATCGTGCACCTGTCCTCGCAAGCGGCCCTGGATGCCGCCCGGCGCGGGCGGGCTCGGGGGTTGCCGGTCTATATCGAGACGAGGCCGCTGTACTTGTACTTGACCAGCGCCGCGCTCGCCGAACCGCAAGGCGGCCGGTACATCGGCGCCCCGCCGCTCCGCGAGGACAGCGACGTCGCCGCGCTCTGGTCCGGGCTCGCCGACGGGTCGATCGACACACTGGGCAGCGACCACGCGCCGTGGGAACTGCGGCACAAGATCGATGAGGCGCTTGACGTGACGACCGCGCGCCAAGGCGTCGCCGACCTGGAGACCATGCTGCCGATGCTGTTCTCCGCCGGGGTACGAACTGGTCGCATCTCGCTGTCCAGGTACGTCGCGCTGACGTCGACGAATCCAGCCCGTTTGTTCGGCCTTTACCCGCGCAAAGGCACGATCGCGGTGGGCGGCGACGCCGACCTAGTCGTGCTCGACCCGGAGCGCAAACGCATTGTCGATGGCCGGTCGATGCGGTCCAAGGCCGGCTACTCGGCGTACGACGGCCAGGAGGTCACAGGCTGGCCCCGCTTTACCATCAGCCGAGGCGACGTCGTGCTGGAGGACGACGAGGTCACCGCCCGCCCCGGCCGAGGCCAGTGGCTAAGCCGAGGCCCGACAACACGTCCGTAGCGCGACTCTCGACGACAGCGTTGGGCCGTTTGCCGTGGTTGGCCCCGCTGATCAACGACAGCGTGGGTCCCTGGCTGTCGCTATGGCAGCAGCGTGGGCCCCTTGCTGTCGTTGGTCGGCGTGCCCGAACAACAGCGTCGGGCCGACGTTGTCGTTCGGGTTGGGATTTCGCGGGCACGTTGGGTCGGGTCGCGGCCTGGCGACGGGCGGCTTTGCTCGCTAGCGGTGCGGGGTAAAGGAAGTCTGGCAGCTTCCCGTTCGATGCGGCCACTTGACGGTCACGTCGACGCGAACCCGGAATCCGGGGGTGGCGCCGCTGATGTAGTACGGGACCGACGCCCTCCCTTGACCGTTGGCCCGGCGACGGTGCTGCCGGTTGACCGTCTTGTAGTGGGCGACCGTTGTCACCTGTGCGTGCGAGGCGGTCGTGACGCGCACGGTCGTGGTCGTGAAGTCAGCCGGATGGCTGTTGCTCATCGACGTCCGGCACGGCAGCGGCTTGGCCAGCGGGCCGGCCGAGGCTGCCGACGGCGTCACCAGCCCGATGGCGAGCGCTAATGCCGCCGTAGTTCCGGCTGTTGCCATAAACGAGAACGTGCGCATGCTTGTCCAATCACGCGAGTTGCCGAGACGGTGGGAACTAGCAATCACTCTCTCGCGTTTGCTGCGTTCCCGCTACCCTTCGTGGCTGACAAGTTACACCGCGCAAACGAGCTACGGCCTAGCGCCAACGTTATGCCGCCGAGCGCGACTGTTATGCACCGGAGTGCGACGATCGACCGAACGCTAGGCTTCGCGATTGGAGGTCAGGGAAGGACGGGGTTATGGCAGACCTAGGGGCGAGCGAGATACGGGAGTTGATCGCGCCGCTGCGCGTCCAGCCGGGCCGCACGGTGTACCTGCCTAAGGACTTCGACCCTGGCTACAGGGCGGGGTTCCTGCACAAGCACGACGGCAAGCAGCTACTCAGGCGCGGTGTCGAACTGCTCACCGAGTACCAGGCGCGCCTAGCGGCGCAGGACGCCTACGGACTGCTTGTCGTCCTTCAGGCGCTGGACGCCGGCGGCAAGGACGGCACGATCAAGCACGTGATGAGCGGCGTCAACCCGCAAGGCGTGACCGTGCGCAGCTTCAAAGTCCCCTCAGCGGCCGAACTCAGTCATGACTACCTCTGGCGGTACGCGCAATGCGCCCCCTCCCGGGGGGAGATAGCCATATTCAACCGCTCGCACTATGAGGAGGTCCTGGTAGTCCGCGTTCATCCGGAGAACCTCGCCCGGCAGCGGTTGCCTTCGAGCGCCAGGGACGACGGAGTATGGCACCGCCGCTACCGCGAGATCAACGACTGGGAGCGTTATCTCAGCGACAACGGGTTCCGCGTTGTCAAGATACTGTTGAATATTTCGAAAGAAGAGCAGCGGCGAAGGTTTTTGAAAAGGCTCGACCGTCCCGACAAGAACTGGAAATTCTCGTCCGCCGACGTCACCGAGCGCGGGTACTGGGACGACTACCAGTTGGCGTTCTCGCAGATGCTGAGTCATACCAGCACGGCGTGGGCACCGTGGTACGTGATCCCGGCCGACCGCAAGTGGTTCGCGCGGATCTGCGCGTCGGCAGTGATCGCCAACGCGCTGATCGAGATCGATCCGCGCTACCCGGAAGTCAGCAAGAGCGCCCGGCGGCAGCTTGCCGAAGCAAGGAAGGCGCTGGAGGCGGAAGCGCCCTCAGGCTGAGTGCCTGGGTGCCTGGGTGCCTGAGTGCCTGGGTGCCTGGGTGCCTGAGTGCCTGGGCGCCAGGGCCCCTGGGAGGGTACATCTACTCGGAAATATCGCATATTGTTCTTATGTGATACGTGATGACGCAGTCTCGGTCAAGGTAGTCTCGGCGCTCGCGGTGGGTGCTCCCACCGTTGCGGTGCCAGAACCGAGCAACGCGATCATGGTGCTCCCAGCGCCCGCGACCGGACCAGGTGCCTGGGCAGGCTCACCGAGCGCGGTTCGGGTTGACGATGAGATCTTCCTGGCCTACCGGCTGCGTACCGCCGACCAGCGAGGTTATGCAGTCGAGGTCGCCCGGTCGGCCGACGGCGTTCGGTTCCGGCCCCTCGTTACGATCACCAAGGACCAGATGGACACCGAATCGCTGGAGCGGCCAGCGCTGGCGGTCGCGCCCGATGGTTCCTGGCGGCTGTACCTTAGCTGCGCCACCGCGGGGACCAAGCACTGGCGGGTTGAGGTGATCGACGCGGCCGCCCCCGATGCCTTCGACCCCCGGGCCAGGCAGATCCTGCTCCCCGGTGACAGCGCCAACGCGGTCAAGGACCCGGTGGTACTGCGGCACGACGGGCGCTGGCACTTGTGGGCCTCGGTGCACCCGCTCACCGAACCCGATCACACCGACCGGATGACGACCGAGTACGCCAGCAGCAGCGACGGGCTCGACTGGACCTGGCACGGCACTGCGCTCGCTCCGCGACCAGGTGAGTGGGACGCCCGCGGAGTCCGAGTAGCGCACGTGCGGGTCGGGACCGACGGGTTCACCGCCTACTACGACGGCCGGGCGACGGCCGCGCAGAACTGCGAGGAGCGTACCGGGATCGCGGTAGGTCCGACGCCGGGCGTGCTCACCGCCGTGGGGCAAGCGCCGGTCGCGCAGTCGCCGCAACCAGGCGGCGGGCTTAGGTACCTGACGGTCGTGGACCTCCCGGACGGGCTCGAACGGATCTACTACGAACTGACGAACGCCAACGGCTCGCACGATCTCGTCACCGAACTGCGGCCGACTTGAAGATAATCCGATTTCGGAATATCCGATGTCAGAATATCGCAGCTCGGAATATCGCAGCTCGGAATATCGCATTTTGGAAAATCGCAGCTCGGAAAATCGGATCTCGGGGGACCTGGCGGGATCGAGTCGTTAGTACTGCCGGGGCCTGCCGTTTCGAGCCTGCCACTGCCCGGCCGGTCTTGCTCCGACCAGACCGCCGGACGCGCCCCGTGGCATCAGCCAGTCGGTGAAGTCCATGCCGGTCAGAGTCTCCAGCAGCCTGATGTCCGCCTCGAACCGAGGTATCAGCGTCTTGCGTTGCTCCCAGGTCAGCGGCCGCCGAGGCGCGGCGTCTTGCTGCAGTGCGTGCTCGAGCCTGTCGTTTAGCGAGGTGCCGAGGTGGCCAGGGAACAGCGCGGAGACGGCCGTGCTGGCCCTGCGGGCAGCGGCGACCGTCCGGTACCTGAAGGACGGATGCGGATGCGCGGTAACGTTCTCGCGCGGCAATTCGCTCAGGATGCCTGGGGCCACCCCAAGGAACGCGCACACCTTGTCAAGCGCGGCAACCGGACTGATGATCAGTGACCGGTACCGAAAGACCAGTACTTGCTGCCTGGGAAACTGTTCGTACAGGTGCTCAAGCTGTTCGCCGTACTGGCCCAGACCGGTATAGCGCCAAAAGTCCGCCCAGCCAGCCGTGATCCGGTCGTCTTCACGATCGCAAGCCTCCACGAAGTCGTCACACGGGTCTAGCCCGGCCGACCACAGATGCGCCCAGTTCGAGTGCGCTCGCTCACTCGGATCGCGGAGCACCACGATCAGCTTGGCGCCCGGGATGAGCGATCTGATCCGCCGCTGAGCGTCGCGGTTATACAGGTAGAACGGCGTCGACTCGCCCTTCAGTCCGACGGCGGGCCGACCCGGCGCTTCGTCGAACAGTGCCTCATACTCCTCCCGCCGCCAGATGTGCTCGCGATAGGTCTTGGCGTCGCCCGGCCCTCCGCCGTCAGTTGGCGGAGGGCCGTCGGTGAGGAAGAACTTGGGCTCCTTTACCGGCGACATGTAGATCGCGGGATGTCTGGCCAAGGCTGAGTGCAATGCGGTGGTTCCAGCCTTAGGTGCGCCCGCTATGAAGAAGTCCGGCAAAGCCACGAAATCCCCATTCGTCAGGAAATTTATCTATCCCGACCGGTTTACTCAACTACCCCCTGCGTCACGGCGACAGCTATACCCGGCTACGCGCGGTCTAGCCCTCGGCGGCGATGGGTGCTCACTGGCCGCCGCTCACGTCGTGCCGATCGCCGACGCCTCTGCTGTGGTACGCGGCCGCCGAGAGTCCGGCAGCAGCGAGGGGCCCACGCTGCTCCGGCCGCCGAGAGTCCGGCAGCAGCTAGGGGCCCGCGCTGTCGCTATAACGACAGCCAGGGTCCCACGCTGTTCCGGCCAGCGAGACTTGGCAGCAGCGAGGGGCCCACGCTGCCCCGCCGTCGGCAGCCAGGTCAGCCATGAGCCCGCCCGGCCGCCAGGACGAGCACCGGGCCGCCGCCGCCGCCCGGAAAGGCACGCCCTGAGCAACGAAACCCGCGTGTTGATGATCTGCTCGCCCTATCGGCATCATCGGGCCGGCGTTGTCGTTGCGATGGGGCATTTCATAGCATCGCCGGCCCGACGATGCTATGAGCCGTAGTCCGGCGGGCGCGGATGCTGTTGGCCGGCGTCCGGCGGGCGCCGCTGCGGTGTCGGCGGGTTGTTGTTAAATGGCTTTGTGGTGGCAATTGCTGGGAACGTGTGCACCGAGGCCGATCTGCTAGCGGCGGCCGGCCAGCGTTCTTTCGATCGTGGTACGGGATATGTGGACGCGGTTCAGGATCTGTCAATCTTCGGCAATCAGGTCACCGCGTCCGTGCGAGGTACCGACGAGTACATAGTGGTCCTGACGATAGGCGGCAGCGTCGGCGTGACCGGCGCCTGTGATTGCCCGTACGGCAAAGAGGGATTTTTCTGTAAGCATTGTGTCGCCGTCGGACTGGCGTTTCTGCGTGATGCCCGCCGAAGCCGCGCCGGCCGAAGCAGCCGCGCCGGCCGAAGCAGCCGCGCCGGCCGAAGCAGCCGCGCTGGCCGAAGCGGCGAGGCCAGAGAATCCAGGACGAGCACGCCGCCCGGGGCCAGCGGCCAAGCTGGCACCAGCGGCCAAGCTGGCACCAGCGGCCAAGTCGACGGGACCACACCAGCTGGAACCACCGCGGCCGGGACCCCAGCCAGGACCCCCGGCTTGCACTCCTGGCTGAGTTCGCTGAGCCGGGAGGACCTGTTCTTGTTGGTGATCGACCAGGTTGTTGAGGATGACGACTGGCGTGGCCGGCTTGAGTTGCAGGCGGCGGCTGCCGCAGCCGACATAGACGCGATCGGTGACAGGTTGTACGCGCTGCTCGACGCCAGCGACTTTGGCGAGTACGGATACGTCGAAGAGGGCGAGTCGCGGCGATATGCCAAGCGCGTCGAGACGGCCGCCTCGATCGTGGACGGGCTCGTCGCGGCCGGATCTCCCGGCGAGGCCGCCGCGGTCGCGGAGTACGCCATTGACCTCGTCGCCGGCGCCTATAGCTACGCCCTCGACCCGGCCAACGCGATCTGGAACGCTTGCCTGGCGCTGATCACGAGCCACCATGCGGCCTGCCTAGCCGACGCGACGGACCTGGCCGACCCGGACGCCGAAGACCGGGCCGATCCGGACGCCGACGATCTGGCCGACCCGGACGCCGACGATCTGGCCGACCCGGACGCCGATGACGGTTCCGGCCAGGCCGGTCTCGTCGACTTCCTGGCCCGCCGCCTGCTCAGCGTCGGCGACTTCCCTGCGCTCGACATAGCCAGTTACGCAGGCCTGCTTGGCCCAGAAGGACTCGCCCTCCTGCGCGAACGGCTCACGGCGGCCTGGCAGCAAGCGCCAGCCAACTGGAAGGCGCAGCGAGCCATCGAGGACTTCCTGCGCGCTACCGGCGACATCGACGCGCTGGTCAAGATGCGCGAAGCCAACCTCCCGCCAACCGCCCCCGGCTACCTGGAAATCGCCAAAGAGTTCCAGGCAGCGGGCCGCGCCGACGAGGCTCTCGCCTGGGCCGAACGTGCCCTGCGCGCCGAAGCCAACCCGCCTCAGGCGATCGAGCCTGTGGCTGACTTCGTCGTCGAGCGCTACCTGGACGCGGGCCGCGCAGCGGAGGCTGTGGCCGTGCGGCGCGACGTGTTCGCCGCCGTACGGGAATTGTCGGCCTACCAGCGACTCCGCGCCGCCGCCGAACGGGCCGGTACCTGGCCAGCCGACCGAGAATGGGCGCTGGGCCTGCTACGAGCCGACGCGGACGCCGCGCGATCGGGCCGCCCAGGTATCCGGCTGGGGGCCGCGGCCGCGCCGGTCCTGATCGACGTGCTGATCAGCGAAGGCGAGGTCGACGCGGCCTGGGAGGCGGCGGCCGGAGTGGCGAGCGACGCCCAGTGGCTCAAGCTGGCCGACCTGGCCGCGCCGGCCCGGCCCGCGGACGCACTCGACGTATACCTGCGGCAGCTCCAGCCGCTCAGGCAGCAGACCGGCGACAAGGCCTACGAACGGATGGCCAGGCTGCTCAACGGCGCTAAGGCCTGCCACAAGACGCTCGGTTCCGAGGCTAAGTTCGACATGTACCTGCGCTCGCTGCGAGCCGACCAGAAGCGCAAGCACAAGCTCATCCAGATACTCGACGCCCACCAGCTAACGCCGCGCAAGACGATGGGTCTAACCCCGCCGCTCCCCGTCCCGGCCGACCAGTAGATCCGCCCGCAGCGGCGGGGCTTTGAGCGGCTCGCCATCGTACCCGCCGACCTCGCCGAGCTTCCCCTCGCGCCAGTCCGCGGCCGCCGCCGCGATCTCCTGCGGAGTCCTCGCGACGAAGTTCCACCACATCAGCAGCCGCTCGCCGAGCGGGATCCCGCCGAGCAGCAGCAACGTAGTCCCAGCGGGCGCCGCCAGCGGGACGTCATAGTGCCCGACCGGCAGGTACATCAAGGCGCCGGGCGCAAGGTCGGTGTCGGCCACCCGTGCGGTGCCGCTGGCGACGAACACCGCGTGCTCGAAGTCTGGATTGACCGCCAGGTGCGTGTTCACATCCCGGCTCGCCACGAGTTCCGCACCGACCAGGTGCGAGAACGTCGTCGCGGGCGAGCAAGTCCCGGTCAGGCAGCCGAGGAACACCGTGATGTTCAGCCCGTCGGTTCGCAGGAACGGCAACTCGGCGTGGTGCTCGAACGCCGGCTCGGTGAACCGGCTCGCCTCAGGCAGCGCCACCCAGAGCTGAACGCCGTGCAGCCGCGGATCATGCTCAGCCGGCGACTCCTCGGCGTGGGCGATCCCGCGACCGGCCGTCATCAGGTTGAGTTGCCCGGGCCTGATCATCTGCTCGCTGCCCAGGCTGTCCCGGTGCAGCACGTTCCCAGCCAGCAGCCAGGTCACGGTCTGCAGCCCGATGTGCGGATGCGGCGGCACCGACATTCCAGTCACGCCATCGACTGACATCGGACCGTAGTGGTCAACGAAACACCAGGCCCCGACGCTCCGCCGGAGGCGGAGAGGCAGCAACCGCCGGACACTCATCGCACCGACGGTCGCCATCCGGGCTTGACTTATTTCAAGCCCATTAGCGTGAAAATTTTGTCCGGCGACGTCGAGGTCCTGATCGAGCGTGCTGATTGGTTAACCTCCCTTACGGGACGAGTCCCGGGCAATTTCAGCCCACTAGGGTTTTCACCGATGAGGCGAGCTGGGCTAGGCCTTTCTTGGCGTCGGCGAAGAACATCGAGGTTTTCGGGTTGGTGTAGAGCTCGTTGTCGATGCCGGCGTAGCCGTGGCCCATTGACCGCTTGATCACGATGATCGACTTCGCGGCGTCGACGTCCAGGATCGGCATGCCGGATATCGCGGTGCCGGG
This sequence comes from uncultured Actinomycetota bacterium, assembly GCA_963769145.1. Classification (GTDB taxonomy): domain Bacteria; phylum Actinomycetota; class Actinomycetes; order Streptosporangiales; family Streptosporangiaceae; genus Chersky-822. Next base: position 883,049 of record CAVYKS010000003.1, on the reverse strand, counting down.
GCGGCGCGCGGCCGGGTTCGTCACGTCGTTGGCGCCGATCACAAGGGCGACGTCGGTGCGCGCGAACTCGGGGTTGATCTCGTCCATCTCCTTGAGCAGCGGGTATGGCACGTTCGCCTCGGCGAGCAGCACGTTCATGTGGCCGGGCATCCGCCCCGCGACCGGGTGGATCGCGTAGCTCACGTCGACGCCGCGCGATTCGAGCAGGTCGGCCAGCGCGGCGACCTCGTGCTGAGCCTGCGCGGCGGCCAGGCCGTAGCCGGGGACGATGATCACCTTGGAGGCGTAGGCGAGCTGGATCGCGGCGTCGTCGGCGGCGATCGACTGCACGGCGGCGCCGGCCGGTCCGGCGATCGCGGCCGCCGTGTCGCCCGAGCCGAAGCCGCCGAGCATGATGTTGCCGATCGAGCGGTTCATCGCGTCGGCCATCAGCTTGGTGAGGATGCCGCCCGAAGCGCCGACGAGCGCGCCAGCGATGATCAGCCCGGTGTTGTTGATCACGAAGCCGGCCATCGCCACGGCCGTGCCGGTGAACGCGTTCAGCAGCGAGATCACGACCGGCATGTCGGCGCCGCCGATCGGCATCACCATCGACACGCCGAAGATCAGCGAGGCCGCGATCACCACGCCAAGGCCGATCAAGCTCGGGCGAGGCGATCGACGTAAGCCCCGACGCCGACCGCCACGGCGGCGAGCAGCGAGGTTGACGATCCTGGCGCCCGGGAACGCAGACCGGCGCCGAGGTGATCACGCCCTGCAGCTTGCCGGCCGCGATGATCGAGCCGGAGAACGTGACCGAGCCGATGATCACGTCGAGCAGCGTGGTGACCGACGTCGCTGGCGGCGACTGCGAGCCGAGATCGGCATGTAGTCCCTGATCGCGACCAGCGCAGCCGCGCCGCCGCCGACCGCGTTGAAGACGCTGACCAGCTGCGGCATCGCGGTCATCTTGACCGTCCTGGCCGTGTAGAGGCCGAGGCCGCCGCCGACTAGGACTCCGGCGGCGATCACGGTCCAGCCGGTCGAGGTGATCTTGCCGAGGTGGATGACCAGCACGACGGTCGCGACGATCGCGGCGACCATGCCGGCGACCGAGACCTGATTGCCGCGCCTGGCCGTGGCCGGGTTGTTCATCAGGTGCAGGCCGAGCACGAAGCACGATGCCGCGGCGAGGTAGACCAGCTGGATGACGGTGTTGAACGTGCCGCTCATGCCGAGGCTCCCGGGGTGCTGCCGTTCGGGCTCGGCTCGATCGCGGGCACGGGGTACCGGGGTGGTCCTGCGCTTGAACATCTTGAGCATCCGGCCGGTGACTACGTAGCCGCCGACGACGTTCATCGCGGCGAACGCGACCGCGACGAACGCGAGGATGTAGCCGACGACGTTGTGGGCGGTGGCCGCGATCACGATGCCGCCGGCCAGCACGATCCCGTGGATCGAGTTCGCGGCGGACATCAGCGGCGTGTGGAGCGTGGCCGGAACCTTGCTGATCACCTCGAAGCCCACCCACAGGCTCAAGACGAAGATGATGAAGTCGGTTAGGAGCATGAACGGTTTCCTCCAGGTCACCTCGGCGCGCCGGCTGCGCTTGGTCAGCGCGGGGTGACACCGACCTTGCCGTCGTGGGTGATGACGACACCAGCGACCAATTCGTCATCGAGGTCCACGGTGAACTGCCATCGGTGATCATGTAGTGCAGCAGCGAGCTGATGTTGCGCGCGTACATGGCCGACGCCGCCGCGGCCATGGTCGACGGCAGGTTGTCGGCGCCGATGATCGTGACGCCGTTGTCGGTGACGACCGTCTCGCCGGGCGCTGATCCCTCGACGTTGCCGCCGAGCGCGCTCGCTCCCATGTCCATGCAGCACCGAGCCCGCCGCCATGGCCTTCAGCGCCGCGCCGGTGACCAGCAGCGGCGGCCGGCGCCCCGGCACCTGAGCGGTGGTGATCACCACATCGTGCCTGCGCGATGTGGTCCGCCAGCTCGGCCTGCTGGGCCGCACGCTCGGCGTCGGTGAGCGCCCGGGCGTATCCGCCGGCGCCGCTGGCCGATCCGACCGAAGTCAGCTCGATGAAGGTCCCGCCGAGCGAGACTCGACCTCGGTCCTGGTTTCCGGACGCACGTCGTAGGCGCTGACCACCGCACCGAGCCGCGGGCCGTGCCGATGGCCTGCAAGCCGGCCACGCCGGTGCCGAGTACGAGCACCTTGGCCGGCCTGGCCGTGCCAGCCGCGGTGATCAGCAGCGGAAAGAACCGGCCGAACGTGGTCGCGGCCAGCAGCGCGGCCTTGTAGCCGGCGATGTTCGCCTGGGAGGTGAGCGCGTCCATCGGCTGAGCGCGGGACAGCGTGCGCGGGATCAGGTCCAGGCTGATCGCCGTCACGCCGGTCGGTCGCGAGCTGGCTGATCAGGTCGGGGTCGGTCAACGGAGCGAACAGGCCGAAGACAGCCTGCCCGGGACGCATCCGGTCGATCTGAGCCGGCGTCTGGCCTGCCCACCATCAGCACCGCATCCGCGGTTGCGATCTGGTCGGCGGATACAACGCCCGCGCCCGCGTCGGTAAACGCGTCGTCGGGAAAGAAGGCGGCTTCGCCAGCTCCGCGTTCCACCAGAATTTCGTGACCTGCTGACCTCAGCTTGGCGATTGCTTCTGGTACGAGCGCTACCCGGCGCTCCGCTGGCCCGGTCTCTTTGACCACGGCTACCTTCATCGGGGGCGACCTCACTCCGGGCGGCTCGTGCGACGCGACGGCCTGGCCTGCCTCTCGGGTTGGGTCTCGGTCAGGCCAGCCACAGTTTCCCAAGTATGGACCTTACCGCCTGTGCGTTGGTCCTTGGCCGGACGGCCCAGCCAGAGCCCGACTTGACCGGATGGGGACGGGCGGGGTGGGGGACGGGCGGGTCGGCGGCGAGGCGGGCTGGCAGCGAGGCGGGGTGGGGGACAAGGCGGGCCGGCGGCTGCGGGCGGGTCGGCGGCGAGGCGGTTGGGGGACGGGGCGGGTCGGCGCGAGGCGGTGGCGGGCTCGGCGGCGAGGCGGTTGGGGGACGGGGCGGGTCGGCGGCGGGGCGGTTGGGGGACTCGGTGTCCGATCCTCGGCCGCTGTTTGGGACAGTGGGTTGGTGAGGGAGTTCGAGTCGGCTGACGACGCGCTGGCTGAGAAACTTCTCGCCGTCCAGCGAGTTCTGGCGACGTTCAATGCCGACTCAGAAGCTGATTCCGAGGCTGATCCCGAGGTGCGAATTCGGCTGAATCTACGCTTTATGGCTATTTGTACTTCACTTAAGACGCCGGGCGCGAGCAGGGCTCGTGGCCTGCGAAGGCTCGACCGGCTGATGGCCGACGCCGAGCTAGCTCGGCGTGGAACCAGCGAAGATGCGTGACTAACCCCGGTGCTGCGGCGCGTCCGATGACAGCTAGGGGCCCACGCTGCTGCCAGGGCGACAGCTAGGGGCCCACGCTGTTGGCGCCCGAGCACGGGGAACGACAGTAACGGGCCCACGGTGCTGCTAGGAGGCAGCGCCGGGAAGTTGTCCGCCGGCCCGTCGGCTGCTTGGCGCCGACGCTGAGCGCGGGTGGAAACCAGCGAAAATGTTTGATCAAACGCTTGGCGGGTAGGCGATGCGCGATAAAGAGGGCCAGTGTAACGAGGCATGACAGGAAGGTTCGAGACCCAAAGAAGACAGCTAACCAGCGAGCGCAGCTGGGCAAGCCGACGGTCGAGCACGGGGATTCTAATTTGCATAGCGACTGGTCCCTTTTATTACTGAATGGCACGTACTTTCAGTAACGACACGCCTCGTTTTATTGCGAAGATGATTGTGCGGCGACGCTGCATCGCTTAATTTCAGGCAGGTCAGAGGTCGCGGAGCCCGGGCCGCAAAGGATGTCCGGACCGCGGACTTCCCGTTGGGGGACCGCAGGAGTGAGGAAATGAATAAGCGTGACCTGATCGATGCGATTTCAGGCCGGTTGGGGGATAAGAAAACCGCAACTGAAGCCGTCAACGCAGTTCTCGACACCATACAGCACACCGTCGCCAAGGGCGACAAGGTAGCAATTACCGGATTCGGCGTCTTCGAAAAGTCCGACCGGCCTGCCCGGACGGCGCGGAATCCAGCCACCGGCGCGTCCATCAAGGTCCCAAAGTCATCGGTGCCCAAGTTCCGCGCCGGTGCCGACTTCAAGGCCCTGGTGAATGGCGACAAGAAGAAGGCGACTGCGGGCAAGAAGTAGCAGCCGCGCCGCGGCACCTGTGCGGCGGGCGGCCATCGATGCCGCCCGCCCACGAGTGCCCGCACGCAAGCCCGGAACCGATCTTGAAGATCCCCGGTGTCCCGAAGTGGCCGACCAGCGGCTGGCCGGGCCTGGCATCCGGAGCTGAGCTAGCGGAGGCCCGGTCTGCGGGCTAGCGCCATCTTCAGGAGTCTGTCGATGACCTCGGGGAACGACACCCCGGTCGCCTCCCACATCTTCTGGAAGTACGACGTCGGGGACATGCCGGGGAACGTGTTGATCTCGTTGATCAGGATCTGCCCGTCGGGCGTGTAGAAGAAGTCGACCCGAGCGAGGCCTTCAGCTGAGACCGCGTTGAACGCGACTGCGGCCATTTCGCGAATCCGGTCCGCGTCCGCCGCCGGTATCGGCGCGGGGATCAGCATGCCGCTTGAGGCATCCAGGTACTTGGCTTCGAAGTCGTAAAATTCTTCGCCGCCTTCGAGCCGCAACTCACCGGGCAGGCTGGTGTCCGGCGGCCCGCCGTCGATGCCTTGCAGCACGGCAACCTCGATTTCCCTGGCCGTGATCGCCGTCTCGACGAGGACCTTGGGGTCGAACTGGCGGGCAACCGTGATCGCCTGGGCTAGCTGATCTGGATCGTTCGCCTTCGTCGTGCCGAGGCTGGAGCCGCCCCTGGCTGGCTTGACGAACAATGGCCAGCCGAGCGCATCTAGCTGTGCGGCCACAGTTCGCTGGTCCCAGTCGCGCTCGTGCACGACCACATGCGGCCCGACGGGTAGCCCTCTGGCCGCGAAGATCAGCTTCATGTACTCCTTGTCCAAGCTGACAGCGCTGGCCAGCACTCCGGAACCGACGTACGGCACCCCGGCCAGTTCGAGCAGGCCCTGGATGGTGCCGTCCTCGCCGAAGGGTCCGTGCAGCACGGGGAGCACCACGTCCACGTCGGCGAGCACGTGCGGAATGTGGCCGGGCGCACTGGACACAATCGCCGAATCGCCTTGGTAGGCCCAGGGCACCACGTGCGCGTCGGGCTTGGCCACCGACTCGACGCTGGGCAACTCGCCGCTGGTGATCGCCAGTTTCGCCGGATCGTCGGTGACCTCGAGCCAGGTACCCAGCCTGGTGATGCCGATCGGGATTACCTCGTATATGTTCCGGTCGATCGCCCTGAGCACGTTTCCGGCACCGAGGCAGGAAATCGCATGCTCGGGTCCCCTGCCACCGAACACGACAGCGACTCTGATCTTGCGATCACGTTCCACAAAATCCTCCCTGGTTTTCGTCCCCGGTGGTCGGCTACCTTCGGCCGAGTGAATCAAGCGCGGTCATGGCGTCGGCCAGCAGGTCCTCGGCGTCCTCGAGGCCGATAGAAAACCGCACGGAACCGGGGTCAATGCCCGCCGAGGCAAGCGCGGACGGGTCCATCTGCCGGTGCGTGGTAGAGGCTACGTGACTGACCTTCGTGTGCGTGCCGCCGAGCGAGGCCGCCATCCTGGCCAGCTTGAGTCGGTCGGCGAAGGCAAACCCGGCCTCGGCGCCACCGTAGGGCGCGACGGTCACGATCGCGCCGAACCTGGTGCCTTCCGGACCGGCGTCGAACTGCCTGCGTGCCAGCGCGTGGCCGGCGTGCTGGATCAGCCCTGGGTAATAGACATTGCTCACGGCCGGGTGCCTGACCAGCCCCGCGGCGACCACTTGGGCGGTCGAGCACTGCCTGCGTACCCGGAGCGGCAGCGTTTCCAGGCCGCGACGCAGCGTGTAAGCGTCGTCTGGGGCCAGTGATCCGCCGGTGTCGATTCGAAGCTGGCGCAGTTGCTTGATGAGTTCCGGATGTCCAGTGACCACGCCGCCGGTGACATCGTTGTGGCCGCCGAAGTATTTGGTCGCTGAATGAAGCACCAGGTCGGCGCCGTGTTCCAGGGGTCGGCAGATCACCGGAGGCGCGAGCGTGGAGTCGACCACGAAAAGTGCGCCGGCCTCGTGCGCCAGACGCGCCAGAGCGGACAGGTCGGCCACGGCGACGGTGGGGTTCGCGAGCGTCTCCGCGTACAAGATCGCGGTCCCTGGGCGCAGCGCCGCCTGAACCTGGCTGAGGTCGGTCATGTCGACGAAATCGGTGTGCACGCCGAAGTTCGCCGCGACGTGACGCAGGAAGCTGTAACTGCCGCCGTACACGGCCGAAGGCGCGACGACGTGGGCCCCGGCGCGGGTAAACGCCCAGAAGACCGTGGAGATCGCGGCCATCCCGGAGGCGAAGGCCTGCGACGCTGCCTGGTAGCTGAGGTTCACGCCCTCCATCGCGGCGACCGCGAAGCACAGGCCGGTCACGGTGGGGTTGTCGATCCGGCTGTATGTGAAGCCGGGTGCGCTGTCAGCAAGCACGGCCGCGTACTCCGCGGCCGAGTTGAAGGCGAACGTCGAGGTGCGGTAGATCGGGGTAGACAGCGGTTGCTGGGCCGGGACAGGCGCAGGCGGCAGGTGCACCGAGCGGGTGTTCTCGCCCGCACGGCGCCGGGCTGCCGGCCGCGTCGGATCGTGCTCCCGGGGGTCGTGTTGCTGGATTGAAGCCAGGCCGTCTGACTGGGGTGCCTCGATCGCCAGCATCCGGCCAGGCGGGCGCATCTGGTTCGGGTGGTCGGCGAATCTAGGGTCGGCCGCGAATCTGGGGTCTGTTCCGAGCCGGGGGTCTGCCGCCAGTCTCGGGTCGGCGGTGAGCCTCGGGTCTGTCGCGAACCTGGGGTCGGCGGCGAGTCTGGGGTCGGCCGCCAGCCTGGGGTCGGCGGCGAGTCTGGGGTCGGCCGCCTGTCTGGGGTCGGCGACCTGACCTGGGTTCATCGCGAGCCTCGGGTCAGGGGCAAGTCTTGGGTTCGGAGCGTGCCGAGGGTCCGCGGCGAGTCTCGCGCTGGCCGCGAGCATCGGATCGGTTGCCAGCCTGGGATCGGTCATCGCCTGCCGAACCTGCGGCGCGCTGTATCTGGGATCGAATGGCGGCTGGGCGGGATAGCCACCTTCCATCTCGGGCGGTCCAGCGGGCTGGCTCATCGGTGGCGTGCCCGTCCGTCGAAGGTCGCGGTACGGCGAGGACGCTGACGGGCCCGGAGGAGGCCAGGCGTCTGGCGGCGCGTCGCCGTTTGGTCGGCTGGCGGTCTGTCGTGGGTCACCGCGCCTCGCCCTCGCCGGCGGCGATGCGTCTGCGACGTCGCTTGGCGGCGGCCAGCCCGAGGCGGGCCAGACCGTCTGGGAATAGTCGCCGTCGCCAGAATTTTCCGCCGCCGTATTCGTTGATGATCGGGAAGATCGGCGGGGCGATCGCGAGCCGCCGTACCTCGGATCGCCGTCTCTGGGTTGCGGGTCGTCCGGCGGCTGTGCTGCGCGGCTGACCCGGCCGCCGGTCCTTGACTGATCTCGAAGACGGCGGGGATCACCGCCAGGCTGGGCGTCACGCACCGGCCTGGGCCACTTGTCAGACGCCATATCGCTCCGGCTTGGCCGACCGGCTAGCGAGCATCAACGCGGCCTGGCCGACATCAAGCCCGTCGTACACCACTGCCGCGACCACCTCGGTGATCGGCATCTCCACCGAATTGGCCCCGGCCAGTTCGAGCACCGACTTCGACGACTTCACGCCCTCGACCACCTGGTGCGTGCTCGCCATGATCTCCGCGAGCGGAATGCCGCGGCCAAGTTTCTCGCCGAAGGTTCTGTTTCTGGACAGCGGCGACGAACAGGTCGTGACTAGGTCTCCCATCCCGGCTAGCCCGGCGAAGGTGTGCTGATCAGCGCCAAGCGCGGCACCGAGCCGGGCAATTTCCGCCAGGCCGCGGGTTATCAGCAACGCCTTGGTGTTATCGCCAAGGCCCATTCCCACCGCGATCCCAACAGCTATGGCGATCACGTTCTTGACCGCGCCGCCTAGTTCGCAGCCGATCACGTCGGGATTCGTGTAGGGCCGGAAGTAGCTGGTGTGGCAGGCCTTTTGAAGGTTCTCCGCCGTCTGCTGATCACCGCAGGCCACTACCGCGGCCGCGTACTGGCGCTGGGCGATCTCGTTGGCCAGGTTCGGCCCGGTGACGACCGCGATCTGGTCTGTCGGCCAGCTCGTCACCTCGGCGATGACCTCGCTCATCCGCTTGCCAGTAGCTAGTTCGACGCCTTTCATCAAGCTGACGAGGATCGCGCCGGGGGGGATCAGGCCCACCCAGTCGGAGAGGTTCTGCCGGAGGGTCTGCGACGGTACGACGAGAACGACTATGTCGGCGCCGGCGAGCGCATCCGCAGCGTCGGGTGTCGCGCGCAGCGAGCTTGGCAGCGTGAACCCGGGTAGGTACTCCGGGTTACCTCTCGTCGTATTGATCGTGTCGGCGATCTCGGTTCGGCGGCACCACAAGGCGGTCGGCGTTCCGGCGTCGCAAAGCACCTGGGCGAAGGTCGTTCCCCAGTTGCCAGCGCCCATCACGGCCGCGGTCACGGGCCGGGAACCTCCGTCACGGACTCATCGGCCTGCGCCGTACCGTCGCCATCTTGCTGCGCGGGCAGGTTGCGCAAATCGTCGCGGAGCTTACGCCTGGCGATCGCCGGGTGGTAGGGCTGATCAGGCGGGTCTTCGCCGCGCAGCTTGCCAACCAGCGCGGCCACGTCCGCCATGATCTTGTCGGTGGCCGCGCGCATGGTCTTGGTATCGATCACCTGGCCGTCAAACTCCGAGAGATCCACCGGTGGACCAGCGAGTATGCGTACGGTCTTGCGCGGCATCAGATGTGGCCTGACGCTGCCGTACGGCAGGACGTATTGCGCTCCCCAGTGCGCGACCGGAATCACCGGTGCCCCGGTGGCCAGCGCCAGCCGGGCGACCCCGGTCTTGGCTACCATTGGCCACATCTGGGGGTCGCGGGTCACCGTCGATTCCGGGTAGAAGACCACGCAGGCGCCGTCCTTGACCCCTTGCTCAGCGTCGCGCAGCACGAGCGCCGCATCGGCTTGGCCACGATAAACAGGAAGCTGACCGAGCTTGACCAGAATAGGCCCGAGTACCTTGATCTTGAACAACCCGGACTTGGCCAGGAAGGTCGGGTACCGGCCAGTTTGTTCGCAGAATAGCGCGACGGCGAGTACGTCCGCATATGAGAGGTGGTTGGCGGCTACGATCACGCCCCCGGACTTCGGTATGTGCTCTTGACCTTGCCAGTCGTGTTTCATCAGGGCACGGATGGTCGGCCGCAGGATGACCTTTGACACCCCGCGCCACGCATCGGAATAGCTACCGTCCGCACGTCTGCTCATCTGCGCACTCTCCTGCACCCCATGGTGCCAGTCTTCCCGCTACCGCGACCCAAAGTCGAGGCAAGATCGGATGCTATGGCTGTTGATACCCCGCTGACCTGGTCAGTGGTGATCCCCGTCAAGGTACTAGCCATCGCCAAATCACGTCTGGCCGGTCTCGATGACGCTGACCGGCGCGCGCTCGCCCTGGCGATGGCAGCCGACACTGTCGCCGCGACAATTGCCTGCCCGCTCGTGGGCGCCGTGGTCGTGGTTAGTGATGATCCGACGGTCGTGGCCGAGGTCGCGCCGCTTGGCGCGGTGGCCATGGCAGACACGCCCGGCGCTGGCCTTAACCGCGCTCTTGTCGCCGGGGCCGAGCATGCGGCCCAGCGCTGGCCAGGTCACGGACTCGCCGCGCTGCTCGCCGATCTGCCTGCCATCTCCGCTGGTGAACTCACCGCCGCACTAACCGCCGCGTCGGCGGTAACACAGGCGTTCGTCGCCGACGCGGCTGGATCGGGCACGACGCTCTACACAGCCAGGCCAGGGATTCCGTTCCGTCCGCAGTTCGGGCAGCAGTCCAGGACACGGCATTACGAGGCAGGAGCGACCGAGCTGAACCCGCCCGGAATCGCTGGGCTGCGGCAGGACGTCGACACGCTCTCCGACCTCCGCGCTGCGGCCGCGATCAGATTGGGCCGCCGCACCACGGCTCTCGCGATGGCCGATCGCGTCTGAACCCGCCGTTGGTGAGCAGCCAGCGCGCGGCCGGTCGCGCTCGGCGGTCGTGCGGGGGAGCCGCTCGGGGCCGCGCTCGGGTGGCGCACGGCGATCGTGGGGTCAGATGTGTACGATCGGGCAGGTCAGCGTCCTGGTGATGCCTGGCACTCCTTGGATCTGCGCGACGACGAGGCGGCCAAGGTCATCCACATTGTCCGCCTCGGCGCGAACGATCACGTCGTAAGGGCCGGTTACGTCGTCGGCCTGGGTCACGCCGGTGATCTCCCCGATGGCCGTCGCGACGTCGGCGGCCTTCCCGACCTCGGTCTGGACGAGGATATAAGCCTGGACCATTGAGGCCTCCTGGTCATAAGTGTGGTCGACACGCTACCGCAGGCGACGGCGTCGGGTACGAGCGGCCGTCGTTGGCACGCCTCGCTACTGTCGGACTCCTGAGCGCGGCGGGAGAGATACGGCGGGAAGAATCTGGGAGGCTGCCATCACTATCGGTGAGCTTGGTGAGTTCGGCCTGATCGCGGCCATTACAGCGGCGATGGGTCCCGCGGCGGATGCCGCTGCTGGAGCTAGGGCTGCGGCCGGCGGCTTGCACGGCAGTGCGCTGCTCCTAGGTGCCGGGGACGACGCCGCCATCGTCCGCGCGCCTGACGCCCGGGTAGTCGCGACCACGGACATGCTGATCGAGGGCAGGCACTTTCGTCCTGACTGGTCGTCGGCGGCCGACATTGGTCACAAGGCCGCGGCGAGGAATCTCGCCGATGTCGCCGCGATGGGCGCTGTACCCACCGCGTTGCTGGTCGGATTCGCCGGGCCAGGTCGCCTGACCGTGGAATGGGTCACCGAACTGGCCGCCGGCATCGCCGCCGAGTGTGCTTCGGTCGGCGCGGTGGTAGCCGGCGGCGATACGAGTAGCGCCGAAACGGTTCTGCTCGCCATCACGGCACTCGGCGACCTCAGCGGCCGCGAGCCGGTGACCAGAAGCGGCGCGAGGCCAGGCGATGTGGTCGCGGTGGCCGGAACTCTCGGCAGCGCGGCCGCCGGGCTCGACTTGCTGGGGGCGGACGTGCTGGGGGCGGACGTGCTGGGGGCGGACGTCGCGGGCGGGGTGGATGTCGCGCGCGGGAGGGTCGCCGATCTCGTCAGCGCCCATCGGCGGCCGAGCCCGCCCTATGCGGCCGGACCGCAAGCCGCCGTGTTTGGCGCTACGTCGATGATAGACGTCAGCGACGGCCTGGTCGGCGACCTCGGTCACGTCGCGCTCGCGAGTGGCGTGCGAGTAGAACTTCGGTCGGCTTTGCTCGCGGACGAACCGGTCGCCCGGGTCGGCGCGCTGCGGCAGGCAGCGGAACTGCTGGGCACCCGCGACTGGCTGCGCTGGGTTCTGACCGGTGGCGACGATCATGCTCTCGTCGCCACGTTCCCGGCCGATGTTGCACTCCCGCCCGGCTGGACGACGGTCGGAGCGGTGGTCAAGGGACACGGCGTCGTCGTCGACGGCGACATGTGGAACGACGCCGGCGGTTGGGAGCATTTCAGGGTGTAATTACTCAACGTTTGCAATCGAATTCTCAATGTTATCGCACGGCTGAGTAAACGCCTGATATAACCGCACTGATGCGACGCCAACGGAGGCATGGCCGTCCTCGGCATAGGGCGCACCAGCGGGGAGAATGGCTCCGTTGGGGTGTCCAATTCGGCGCATCAGCAAGACGGATCATTCGCACCACAATGGACGCGTCAACCCGAATTGTCAACCACCCGGAGTACCGCAATGTTATTCGCGGCGCGTTCCTCGCGCCTTGGTTCGCCGTCAGCCTCGGCATCGTGATCGCCGCGTCGCTGACGCTGGTGGCGCCGCGCGCGGACCTCACCTTTCCTGCGACCAAGAGCGGCCAGTGCGTCTCACCAAACTGTCCCGTTACCAGGCACGAGTCGGCCAAAGGCGGTTCGAGGTCGTCGGCTGGAGTCGTCCCCAAGCGCAGCGCCAGGCTGCATACGTCGAACGCGCGCCGACTGCCGGATCGGGTCACCTCAGGGATGCGCCACGAAGCGGCTGGTGTCCAGGTTCAATACGAATTGTTGCACGAGCAGTCCGGCCATTTCATGGCAATGATCCTTGTCAAGGGTCGAAAATCGCTCGGCGAATGGTCGCTGCGATTCGTCCTGCCGAGAGCCAGAATCGGCGTTATCATGTGGGGTAAGTGGTCGTTCGAGGGGGCGGGCAAGGTTCTAATCGACGGAATTCCCTCACCGTGGCCGAGATCCTCACCCGATCAAGCCAGAATCGTCATCTTCGGGGTAGGAACGCCGCTATGGCCGACGGGCTGCATTTTCAATAGCGCGCGCTGCGCCTTCACCCCGCTCCGTCGGCCCTCCACGCGCTCGGCGGAACAGCAGCAACGGTCGAGCGCTGTTGTTGAGCCAAGCCAGGCAACAGCAACCATTGGTGTCGGCGGGCTGGACCCGGGGTGACGGCGGGGCGGGTGCCGTCCGGGTGGCTGCCACTGCGTCGGGCCGGGCGGTGAAACTATCCTAGATGCGACATTCCGGGTTGCGGGTGGGTGGGCATTCGGGTGGGCGGCTTAGCCTGGTGGCATGAACGAGACGCCGCCTCGGGTGCTTGCGGTCGCTGGATCGGACTCCGGCGGCGGTGCGGGCATTCAGGCTGACCTGAAGACGATGCTGGCGCTGGGCGTGCACGGGATGACCGTGATCACTGCTGTCACGGCGCAGAATTCGGTAGGCGTGCAGGGTTACTGGGAATTGCCGCCGCTGGCCGTTCGGGCGCAGCTTGATTCGGTGCTCGGTGACATCGGTGCGCAGGCCATCAAGACCGGCATGCTCGCCGTTCCCGAAGTCGTGGAGGTGGTCGCTGACGTCCTGGCCACCGTCGACGCGCCGATTGTGGTCGATCCGGTGGCCGTCTCCAAGCACGGTGACAGCCTGCTGTCCGCTGGCGCGATCGAGGCGCTCAAGACCTGCCTGCTGCCGCTCGCGACGATCGTGACGCCGAACCTGCTTGAGGCAGAACTGCTCACTGGCACGCCGATCACCGACGAAGCCGACATGCTAGCCGCCGCCGAGCACCTCGCCGCGCTCGGCCCGCGCTGGGTGCTGGTCAAGGGCGGACATCTGGCTGGGAATCCGGTTGACTTGCTGTACGGGCCGGTTTCCGGAGAAGGCCGGTCGGTGCTGCGCTATCAAGGCCGCAGGATCGCGAGCGTGCACACCCACGGCACTGGATGCACGCTGGCCTCGGCGATCGCGTCCTACCTAGCGATGGGCAGGAACATGCCCGATGCGGTCGAGTCGGCCAAGGAGTACGTGACCGGTGCAATCGACGGAGGATTCCCGCTCGGGGCCGGCATCGGCCCGGTCGATCACGGTTGGCGGATACGCCAGCCGGTCAGCGGGTAATCTTGCCTGCCTTGATGCACGAGGTGCAGACGTTCAGCCGACGAGGCGTACCGTCGACCGTCACGCGCTTGCGCTGAATGTTCGGGTTAAAGCGGCGCGGGGTGCGGCGGTGCGAGAACGACACGTTGTTGCCGAAACCCGGCCCCTTGCCGCACACATCGCAGACGGAAGCCACGGGATCGCTCCATTGGAGAGTAGTCAGACAGGGCATGAGAGCCGATCACTGCCGGCTCAGTTGCCCAAGACTATCTGATCGTACGGGGTCACCGTGCGCGGGGGAAGATACTGACAGAGCCACGGGCCACTCTTGGACTGGACACTAGAACGGTGAGGTGACGAAGCGCCGATGGCGAAGTTGTCCGACGGGTTGCGCTCGATCGTGGGTGACCGGGCCGCGAAGCGCCTCGCCACGCTCGGGCCCGCGGGTCTGCGCACCGTTGGCGACCTGCTGACCTACTACCCGCGCCGCTACGAGACCAGGGGCGAACTGACTGACCTCGCCTCGCTCAGGGACGGTGAGCACGTCACCGTGCAGGCGATGATCGCCACGACCTCGGTGAAGCCCATGCGCAACCGGCAGGGCTCGATCTTCGAGGCCGTTGTCACCGATGGTCGCGGGCGGCTGACGCTGACGTTCTTCGGCAAAGGCCGTCAGGATTGGCGCGAGCGTGAGCTTGCGCCTGGTCGTAGCGGCCTGTTCTCCGGTCAGGTGTCCACCTTCCGCGGCAAGCGACAGCTATCCCATCCAGCGTTCGAACTGCTCGGGGCGGGTGACTCAGGAGACGAAAGGGCGAACGAATTCGCGAGCGAGATCATCCCGATCTACTCCGCTAGCAAGGACCTACTTTCCTGGCAGATCGCCAAGTCCGTTGAGCTTGCGCTGAAGGCCGCAGACCTCGACGAAGATCCGCTGCCCGAGGCGGTCAGGGAGCGTTATGGACTCTATGGCTACTCGCGGGCGATGCATGCGATACACCGCCCGGAGACTGACCAGGACTGGCAGCGGGCGGCCAAGCGGCTGAAGTGGGACGAGGCCTTCATGCTCCAGGTGGTGCTCGCACAGCGCCGCCGCGTCTCGCTGGAGTTTGTCGCGCAGCCCAGGCCAGCGGTGCCTGACGGGTTGCTCGACGAGTTCGACCGCCGGCTGCCGTTCGTCCTGACGGACGGGCAGCGGCGAGCCAGCGAAGTGATCGCGGCCGATCTGGGCAACGATCACCCGATGCACCGGCTACTGCAAGGTGAGGTCGGCTCGGGTAAGACGGTCGTCGCGCTCAGGGCGATGCTTCAGGTCGTCGACGCGGCCGGTCAGGCGGCCCTGCTCGCGCCCACCGAGGTCCTCGCCCAGCAGCATCAGCGGTCGATCAGCCAGATGCTCGGTCCGCTCGCGATGGCTGGTCAGCTTGGCGGCGCCGATCGCTCCACCACGGTCACTCTGCTGACCGGCTCGCAGGGCAGCGTCGCCCGGCGCAAGGCGCTGCTCGACGCGGCCTCGGGCTCGGCAGGGATCGTGATCGGGACGCACGCGCTGCTCGAAGACCAGGTGCAGTTCGCTGATCTGGGGCTGGTCGTGATCGACGAGCAGCACCGGTTCGGCGTCGAGCAGCGGGAGGCGCTGCGCGCGAAGGCGGCTAGCGGCAGGCCCCATGTGCTGGTGATGACCGCCACCCCGATCCCGCGGACAGTCGCCATCACGGTTTTCGGCGACCTGGAGGTCACCGAGCTGATCGAACTGCCCGCGGGACGCTCGCCGATCTCGACCCACGTCGTGCCGGTCGATGAGAAGCCTCACTACCTGACCCGCACCTGGGAGCGGGTCAAGGAAGAGGTGGCCCGCGGCAAGCAGGTTTACGTCGTGTGCCCGAGAATCGGGCTGGAGGCCGACGAAGCCGACACCAAGTCGAAGAAGCCGGAGCCCGATTCCCGCGTCGATGGCCTAGCCGTCGATGGCCTAGCCGAAGACGGCGGCTTCGACTTCGCCGAACTAGACGAGAGCGAGGGCGAGGCCGAGCGCAGGCCAGCGCTCGCCGTGCTCGATGTGGCCGCCGACCTCTCCCAGGGCGCGCTCGCCGATCTGAGGCTGGCCGTGATGCACGGCAGGCTATCGTCGGATGAGAAAGATAAGCTCATGCTGGCCTTCGCCGATGGGCAGATCGACGTTCTGGTGACGACGACGGTCGTCGAGGTCGGGGTCGATGTGCCGAACGCCACGATGATGGTGGTCATGGACGCCGACCGATTTGGCGTCTCTCAGCTTCATCAGCTTCGCGGCCGGGTAGGCCGCGGCGGCGATCCGGGCCTGTGCCTGCTGGTGACCGCCGCACCGGAGACTAGCCCGGCGAGGGACAGGCTGAACGCCGTGGCCGCCACCACCGACGGCTTCGAGTTGTCGGAACTAGATCTCGAGCAGCGCCGGGAGGGTGACGTGCTCGGGTCCGCCCAGGCTGGCCGCCGGTCAAGCCTGAAGCTGCTCAGGCTCACCAAGAAAGCGGACAAGAAGATAATCATAGACGCCAGGCGCGAGGCGACCGAATTGATCGACGCCGACCCCGCTCTAGCTGGTCATCCGGCACTCGCCGCGGCGATCGGCGTCCTGCTCGACGCGGAACGCGCCGAGTACCTTGAGAAGGCCTGATGAGCCCCGTCGCGGCTAAGCCCGAGCGGTGACCAGGATCATCGCCGGGCAGGCTGGTGGTCGAAGGCTCGTCGTGCCTCCCGGTCGCTCGACCAGGCCGACGAGCGACCGGACGAGAGAAGGTCTTTTCTCCACCGTATTTGCGATTTTCGGAACTTTTTCCGGTATGGCAGTGCTCGATCTGTACGCGGGTTCGGGTGCGGTCGGGCTTGAGGCCTTGTCCCGGGGCGCGTCCGACGTACTGCTGGTCGAGGCCGACTCGGCGGCCGCCGCGGTGATCAAGCGCAACATCGCGGCCGTTGGCCTGCCCGGCGTCCGCCTCGTACACGACAAGGTTGACCGGATGCTCCGGCGCGGGCCGGGCGAGGCGGCGGCGCGTCAACTGGTGTTCGCCGACCCGCCCTACTCGATGCGGGACTCCGAAATCGCGCAGGCGCTGGCGGCGCTCGCCGGGCAAGGCTGGCTGGCGCCCGGCGCCCTTGTCGTCGTGGAGCGTGACGCCAGGTCGGCGGCGCCGACGTGGCCGGGCGGGTACGCGCAAGACCGGTCCCGTCGATACGGTGAAACGGCGCTCTGGTACGGTCGCGCCGAAGGAGATACACCTGCCGCCGCAGCAAGCCAGCCTGCGGGGGGACGACCCCCCGCACCCCCCGCGCCTTCGGCAACTTCGACGACGGGAGCGTGAGTCCGCGTGATTCGCGTGGTCTGCCCTGGGTCGTTCGACCCGGTTACCAACGGTCATCTGGACATCATCAGCCGCGCGGCGAAGCTGCACGACGAGGTGATCGTCGCCGTGCTCCGCAACACGTCGAAGTCGTCGCTGTTCACCGACGACGAGCGGGTCGAGATGCTGAGCGAGGTGACCAAGGACCTGCCGAACGTGCGGGTCGCCAAGTTCGGCGGCCTGATCGTCGACTTCTGCCGGGCCAACGACGTCTCGGCGATCGTTAAGGGCCTGCGCGCGGTCAGCGACTTCGACTACGAGATGCAGATGGCCCAGATGAACTACAACCAGGCCGGGGTTGAAACCCTGTTCATGACGACGAACCCGCTGTACGCGTTCTTGTCGTCCAGCCTGGTCAAGGAGTTCGCCCGGTTCGGCGGGGATGTGACCGGGCTAGCGCCCGAGCCGGTGCTTCGTCGGCTGACCGAGCGGCTTGTCGATCAGTAACCGCGGTCGCGGGGTAGCTGGATCGGCAAGTTGGGGATTGGTTGGCTGGCCGGGTAAGCTAACCGCCCAGTATCGTACCGACACCCTGCGCTAGCCATGCCACACGCGAAACTCTCCAGACAATCGAAGCTAGATCCGCGCGGTCCGCTGGTCTTCAACCTAGCGGCACTCGGGTCGGCGTCAGCGCGCCGTGAACAGCGAACAGTTCCGGCACCCGCTGAGCTTGGCGTCGGCCTTGTTCACGTACCGCAGGGTGCGGAGCTTGCTCTTGATGTCCAGCTTGAGGACGTGAGCGAGGGTGTGCTGGTGACCGCCGAGGTGTCGGCGCCGCTCGCGGGAGAGTGTGCTCGATGCCTAGACGATTTCACGTCCAGCATGTGGGTGAGGTTCCAGGAGTTGTACGTTGCACCGTCGTCAGGGACACCGGGCGCGGATACGGCCGATGGTACAAGCGATGATGGGTACGCACTCGATGGCGATCTGCTCGACCTTGAGCCGGCGCTGCGGGATGCGCTAGTGCTCGATCTGCCGCTGTCGCCGCTGTGCGACGCCGATTGCCCGGGCTCGTGCAGCACGTGCGGGGTTCGGCTGGCCGACGCTGAGCCCGATCACGGGCACCCGAGCGAGGGTCTGGGCGGTGCTGGGACTTGTCCCGGCGGTGCTGCAGAGGAGTGATAGTGTTCGGAGCCGGGCGGCGCGACGGGAGGCCGGGCAGAACGCTCGGCGGGACAACCGGTCCCGCGGTATCGAAGGAGCGTTGAAGTGGCAGTACCCAAGAGGAGAATGTCGCGGAGCAATACCAGGTCTCGCCGCGCCAACTGGAAGACGACCATGCCGACCCTGGTGGCCTGCCCGCAGTGCCACGAACTCAAGCTGCCACACACAGCCTGTCCGACCTGCGGTACCTACAACCGGCGTCAGGTCGTTACTCCTTCCTGAGGCGGCCGCTCGCGGTTCACCTGTTGTCGCGGGAAGGAGGAACGGTGAGCACCCCAGCGGACGGCCGGGACGCCGACACCGCGGTCCTACTTCGCGAATTGCAGGTTCAGGTCAGCGACGGCCTGCTTGACCGGGCGTTGACGCACCGATCCTTTGCCTACGAGAACGGCGGGCTGCCGACCAACGAGCGGCTCGAGTTTCTCGGCGACTCCGTGCTCGGGCTTATCGTCACCGACACCCTGTTTCGTCAGCATCCTGACCTGCCCGAGGGCAACCTCGCGAAGCTGCGGGCCGCCGTGGTGAACAGCCGTGCGCTCGCTGCGGTCGCCCGAGGGCTTCACCTGGGCTGCTATATCCGGCTGGGCAAGGGCGAGGAGGCCACCGGCGGCCGGGACAAGTCCTCGATACTGGCCGACACGCTGGAGGCTGTGATCGGTGCCGTTTACCTGGACGGCGGTCTGGACGCGGCCGACGCGCTCGTGCACCGGCTCTTTGACCCGGTGATAGCCAGGTCAGCCAGGCTGGGCGCCGGGCTTGACTGGAAAACCTCGCTGCAGGAACTGACCGCGGCCGAGGAACTTGGCGGACCCGAATATCTGGTCGACGAAAGCGGTCCCGATCACCAGAAGTCGTTCAGAGCGGTCGCCAAGATCGGTGGTCAGATTTACGGCGAGGGAGAAGGCCGGTCCAAGAAGGAGGCCGAGCAGCAGGCGGCCGAGCTGGCCTGGACCGCCATTAGCGCGAGACTGAGCGCCGCCGGGGTCGGCCGGGCCCGGCTGGCGGGCCCTCGCCAGGCCAGCGCGGAGGTCGCGGACCAGCAGGCGCCGGGCTTGAGCTGAGAATACCGAGCAGACGACAGTGCCAGAGCTGCCAGAAGTGGAGAGCGTCAGGCTTGGCCTGGAGCATTATGTCAGCGGACGCAGGTTCGACAGCGTGGAGGTGTTCCACCCGCGCGCCGCGCGCAGGCACCTAGCTGGCCCTGAGGACTTCGCCGCCGCGCTGGCCGGCGGGCAGGTGGGTGAGGTCAGGCGGCGCGGCAAGTACCTGTGGCTGACCGTCGGTGAGGATGCGCTGCTTGCCCATCTGGGCATGAGCGGGCAACTCCTGGTGGGTGATCCCGACGCGCCCTACGGCCCGCATCTGCGCGCCCGGTTCACCTTCGACGACGCCGGTCCTGATCTTCGATTCGTTGACCAGCGAACGTTCGGTCATCTGATGTCTCGACCTCGGTGGCGCCAAGCTGCCCGGGGTGATCGCGCACATCGCGCCTGATCCGCTCGAATCGGCGTTCGACGAACAGCAGTTCTCCGCCAGGCTCAGGTCCCGGCACACCGGGATCAAGCGGGCGTTGCTCGACCAGTCCTTGATCAGCGGAGTCGGCAACATCTACGCCGACGAGGCTCTGTGGCGGGCGGGGCTGCACTGGGCCAGCGGCACCGACGCGCTCAAGCCCGCCGACGTGACGCGCCTGCTGGAGGCGGTGCGAGAGGTATTCGCCGAAGCAATCACGGCGGGCGGTACGTCATTCGACAGCCTCTATGTGAAGGTAAACGGAGAGAGTGGTTATTTCGACCGATCTCTGGCCGTATACGGCAGGGAAAGCGAGCCTTGCCCGAGGTGCGGCACTCCCGTGATCAGGGAGAAGTTCATGAATCGGTCATCGTATAGCTGCCCCAGATGCCAGCTGCGACCCCGGAAAGGTCGTTGGTGACCAGGCCACGCGGCGATTGGGACGCGGCCAGGCAGCAGGTCGATCCGTCATCGGGCAGCAACCAGCCCGGTGCGGAGGCAAGGCTCACCGCTTGGGTGCGTGGCCGGGTTCAAGGCGTAGGCTTCCGATGGTGGGTCCGCCGCAACGCGCTCGAACTCGGTTTGCTCGGCACCGCGGAAAACCTTGTCGACGGAAGGGTCAAGGTTATAGCCGAGGGCGGTAAGCAAAGCCTGATCGACTGCTCGGTCGGCTTGAGGGCCCTGGCACCCCTGGCCAAGTCGCCCAGGTTACGCACCGCTGGGATCCGGTCCGGGGCGAGTTCTCTGGCTTCGATCGAGCGATGAAACGGCCCCGTGGCGGCGATTCGGCTGCGCTGGAGTCAGCGGCATGGCTGTGAACTGCGCAAACGTCAACTTGACCGGATGGGTTTCAGATGGGACCATGGATGTGTTACCTGCGCGCAGCCTGGCGCGTTTTCTGCGATTCCACGTGCGCGCCCACTCTGGTCACTCAGTGTGGAGGACCTCAAGCAATGGCGAAGGCTCTGCTTGGCCATGTTGGCGGGCCTGATCCCCGCATGGTTTCTGAAGTACGCCGACTGCAGCGACGCGTACATGATCTTGAGGCCGAGCTTGCTCGGCTTCAGGAAGTCAATGACGTGCTCGCTGCCGGAGTCGGTCATGAAATGCTGCTCGACGATCGCGAGCCTGCTCTAACTTGAATGCTGCCAGTTCGGCCAAAGTTGCACCGATCTGACAGGGTTCGCGTCGTCTGAATGCCGTGCACGGGCAGCCCACCGGGCTGATCCGGGCTAATGGCTGCGCGAGCTTGATAGCTAGTCTCGCGTGATCAAGCAGCATGTGCGCTGATGGCACTGGCCACCAGCGGTGGAAGGCTGTCCGGCTGAAGCTGGCTGCCCAGAAGCTGGGCTGAAAGGGAATGCCACCCGGCGATGTGGGCAGCTTCACCCGCGGCGTCGTCGGCTGGTTACCCGGTCCGATAGGCCGCGCACGGTAAGGTGCGGAGGAACCCAGCGCGATTTTGGTGAGGAGAAGCAGGCGGTGTACCTGAAGACCCTCACGCTGCGGGGATTCAAATCGTTCGCCTCGGCCACGACGCTTCGGTTCGAGCCGGGCATTACCTGCGTGGTCGGACCCAACGGCTCGGGCAAGTCGAACGTGGTGGACGCGTTCACCTGGGTGATGGGCCAGCAGGGCGTCAAGCCGCTGCGCGGCGGCAAGATGGAAGACGTCGTCTTCGCCGGCACGGCGGGCAGGCCAGCGCTCGGCCGGGCCGAGGTCACGCTCACGATCGACAACAGCGATGGCGCGCTGCCGATCGACTACGCCGAGGTCACGATCAGCAGGCTGCTGTTCCGCACCGGGCAGAGCGAGTACGCGATCAACGGCAGCCAATGCCGACTGCTCGACGTGCAGGAACTGCTGTCCGACACCGGCCTTGGCCGCGAGATGCACGTGATCGTCGGACAGGGTCACCTCGACGACATCCTCAACGCCGGGACCTGAGGCCCGGCGAGCGCTGATCGAGGAAGCCGCTGGCGTACTCAAGCACCGCAGGCGCAAGGAAAAGGCGCTGCGCAAGCTCGACGCGATGCAGGCCAACCTGACCAGGCTGGTCGACCTGACCACTGAGATTGGCCGCCAGCTCAAGCCGCTCGGCCGCCAGGCCCAGCTAGCGCGCAAGGCGGCCGTGATTCAGGCGGACCTGCGGGACGCCCGGCTGCGACTGCTCGCCGACGACTACGTCACGCTGTCCGCCGAACTCGCAGCGCGACGAGGCCGACGAGACCGCCGCAGCGGCGTTGCGGGCCGAGCTTGAGAGCGTGCTGAGCGCGGCCAGGGCCGCCGAGGAAGACCTTGAGGCCGCCGAGCAGCAGCATGCGCCCTCGGCTGGCGGTAGCGCAGGAGACGTACTTCGCGCTCGGCGGGCTCGCCGAGCGACTGCGCGCGGTCGCTGACCTCGCAGCCGAGCGGCACAAGCACCTGTCGGCGCCGCCCGAGCCCGCACGGCCAGGCCGGGATCCTGACGAACTCGACCGGGAAGCGGCCGATCCTTCGCGAGCAGGAACGACAGCTCGGCGGCCAGGCTCGACCGCCGCGCGCGAGCAGCTGTCGGTGGCGGTGTCGGCCACGGACCGCCGCCGAGGCCGCGCTCGCCGAGACCGAGCGCAAGATCGCGGCCGATGCCAGGGAGGCGGCCGAGCGGGCCGAGCGGCTGGCCCGGCTGCGCGGCCAGGCCGGAGCCGCCCGCAGCAGGCTGGCCGCCGCGCAGGAGGAGGCTGGTCGGCTGGCCACCGCGCTCGCCGCCGCGCGAGCGCGCGCCGAGCAGGCGCAGCACCAGTACGCGCGAGCTGCAAGATCACTTCGGCGGCCGGGAAGAGGACCGGGCGGAGCTGGCGGCCGTCGAGCGAGCAGGCCGCCGCGTCAACTCGCCGCTGCGTCGGCGCAGGTGGCCCGCGCTGCGCAAGGCTGAGCACGAGATCAGTGACCAGCGGGCCGGTCTGCGGGCTCGGGTCACCGCGCTCGAAGAGGCGGTGCGCCGCGGGGCCGACGCGTCGGCGGTGCTGCTGGCCGATGGCAGCGGCGTTCCCGGGCGTGCTCGGGCCGCTGGCCGAGCTGATCACCGTTGCCGACGGCGCGGCCGAGGCGATCGCGGCCGCGCTCGGAGCCAGCGCCAGCGCCATCGCCGTCCGGGACGTTGAGTCGGCCGCCGAGATCCTCGGCGCGCTGCGCGAGCAGCGGCTGGTCGTGCCGACCTGGTGATCGCTGACGACGCGACCGTCGGCGAGGTGCGATGGATCCCCGAATCCATACCCGATTTCCCAGATGGATCCCCGAATCCATCGCTCATGCCGGTCCAGGCCGCCGGCGAGACCGGCTCTGCTGGCCGGGGACGACCCTCCCAACCGACCCGCGAGACCGGCTCTGCTGGCCCAGGCGTACGACCCCCCAACCCCCCCGCGAGACCGGTATCTGGGTGGGCGAGGACGGGCGCGAACCGTTATGCCTGCTATTGAACTTGTGAAGGCTCCGGGCGAGTTGGCGGCGGCGATCGAGCGGCTGCTGGCGGGCATCCTCGTGGCCCCTGACCTGGCGACCGGGCTTGAGCTTGTGCTGGCCGACCCGGCCGTCGCCGTCGTCACCGCCGACGGGGACTTGCTCGGCGCGTACTGGGCGCGCGGCGGGTCGGCTGACGGGCAGAGCCTGCTTGGCCTGCGGGCAGCCGCGCAGCAGGCGGCCGACCAGCTTGCCGACGCCGAGGTCGCCGCGCAGCGGGCCGAGCGCGAGCTCGCCGAGGCGATCGAGGAGGAGGAGAACGCCAGGCAGGTGCTCGCGCAGGCGCAGGCCGGGATGGCCGAGGTCGACGCGGCGGCGGCCGAGATCTCTGGACGGCTCGGCGCGCTCGCCGGGCGCGGCCCGGGCCGCGCAGGACGAGGCAGGCCGCCTGGCGGCGGCGATCGCGGCGGCTGACCGTTCGGCAGAGAAGAGCCGGAGCCAGCTTGCCGACATCGAGACGCAGGATCGCCGCCGAGTCCAGCCGCGACCACATCGCCGAAGACGGCACCGCCGAGCTCTTGTCAGACCGCGATCCCGCCTGGACTGACGAGCGCGACGAGCGAGTCGGCACCGCGCGCAGTGCCGTCCGGAGGGTCGCCCCCGCGGGCTAGCACAGCAAAGCAGGGCTGGCCGACAGCGCGGCGGCGGCCAGGAGCACCGAGATGGACGCCAGGCTCGAGGTGCGCACGGTCGAGGAGCGGCTGCAGCGCGATCAGCGGCCGGGCCGACGCGCTGGCGTCGTCGGCGCTGGCCGAGCGGCAGGCGATCACCAGGGCGGCCGAGCGGGCCATGCGGCGGGCGGCCCAGGCCAAGGTCGCCCACGCCGTCGCCAAGCGGCGCCACGGCGGCGCTGGCCGCCGTCGAGCGGTCGCTGCGGCTCGCTGACTCAGAGCGGCAGCAGGCTGAGGTCGCCCACCAAGGTCGCGACGAGGAGCTCAAGGCCGTCAGGAACCGGATCAGGGAAGCATCAGGCCAGCTCGACAAGGTCGTCGAATACCGCGCACGGCACCGAGGTCGCCCGGGCCAGCAGGCAGATGAAGCTTGAGCAGGTCGAGGCCAAGGCGTCCGAGGAGTTCGCTGTCGACGTCGAAGCGCTGGTCGGCGAGTACGGCCCTGACGTGCCCGTTCCGGCTGGCTGATGGTGACCAGCCGGCGCTACCGTTTGACCGGGACGACGCAGCAGCATCGGGCCGACAAGGCCCAGCGCCAGCTTGACCAGCTTGGCAAGGTCAACCCGCTGGCGCTCGAGGAGTTCGCCGCGCTCGAAGAGCGGCACGCGTTCCTGGTCACCCAGCTCGAGGATCTCCGCAAGACCCGCCGTGACCTGCTCACGGTGGTCAAGGAGGTCGACGACCGGGTGCAGCAGGTGTTTGCCGACGCGTTCGCCGACACCGCGCGGGAGTTCGAGCAGATCTTCGGCCGCGTTTTCCCCGGCGGCGAGGGCAAGCTGATCCTCACCGAGCCGGACGACATGCTTTCGACCGGGATCGAGTTCGAGGCCAGGCCTCCTGGCAAGAAGGTGAAGCGGCTCTCGCTGCTTGTCAGGCGGAGAGCGATCGCTGACGGCGATCGCGTTCCTGGTAGCAATTTTCAAAGCGCGCCCTTCGCCCTTCTACGTGATGGACGAGGTCGAGGCGGCGCTCGACGACACCAATGTGCAGCGGCTGCTCGACATATTCGAGGAGCTCAGGGCCAGCTCGCAGCTGATCATCGTGACTCACCAGAAGCGGACCATGGAGATCGCCGACAGCGCTCTACGGTGTCGCCATGCAGGCCGACGGCGTGTCAGCGGTGATCAGCCAGCGGCTCAGGGAGCGCGAGCCGGCCTAACCCGCGGGGACAGCACCGCGGGGGTTCCGGGGGTCGCCCCCCGGGCTAGCACCGCAGCTCGGACCACCAGCCGCGGCCCGACTGGCTTGGCTGGTCGCGCGCTTCTGTCAGACTGGGGCGGTCATGGAAACGTTGTTCATCATCCTCGGAATCGTGCTCGTGGCCGTCGTCGCGGGCGGCGGCGCGCTGGTCGCGCCCCGGCGTCGGCGACGGCGGCTTGGGCAAGGAACGGCCAGTCAGGGGCAGGCCGCGGCCGGCCCGAGCACCATCGCGCCACCGGCGACCGGTGCCACGGCGGACACTGAGCTGGTCGAGGCGCCTCCGCCAACTCTGGAGCCGACGGCCGAACCGTCCGCACCGCCGACCGTCGAGCGTCCGCCGCCGTCCGCTGGCCGGATGATCCGGCTACGCGGCAGGCTGGCCAGGTCGCAGACGGCGTTCGGTTCCGCGCTGCTCAGCCTGCTGTCGTCGGGCAAGCTCGATGACGAGACCTGGGATGAGATCGAGGAGATCCTGATCACCGCCGACATGGGCGCCGGACCGGCCACGGCGCTCGTCGACCGGCTGCGCACCGAGGTCAAGGTGGCGGGCACCCGCGACATGGGCTCGATTCAAGGCACTGCTCAGATCGGACCTGCTCGAACATGTGAACCCGGACCTGGACCGGACCTTGCACACCGAGCCGCACGGAGACCGGCCCGCGGTCGTGCTCGTCGTAGGCGTCAACGGCACCGGCAAAACCACCACATGCGGAAAGCTGGCCCGGGTGCTCATCGGGGACGGACAGACAGTGCTGCTCGGAGCGGCCGACACGTTCCGCGCCGCGGCGGCCGATCAGCTTGAGACCTGGGGGTCGCGGGTGGGTGCCACCGTGGTGAGAGCCGATCGGGAAGGTGCCGATCCGGCGAGCGTGGCGTTCGAGGCGGTGAGCGCCGGTATCGCGGGCGGCGTCGACACCGTGATTGTGGACACCGCCGGTCGGCTGCACACCAAGACCGGGCTGATGGATGAGCTCGGCAAGATCAAGCGGGTGATCGCCAAGCATGGCTCCGTCGACGAGGTGCTGCTCGTGCTTGACGCCACCACTGGGCAGAATGGGCTGCGTCAAGCCCGTGTGTTCGCCGAGGTTGTCGACATCACGGGAATCGTGCTGACCAAGCTCGACGGCACGGCCAAGGGCGGCATCGTGATCGCCGTGCAGCGCGAGATTGGGGTGCCGGTCAAGCTGGTTGGCCTGGGCGAAGGCCCAGACGATCTCGCCCCGTTCGACCCGGAGACCTTTGTCGACGCGCTGGTCGGTTAGTTCCGTGGCTAGGCTGAATTGTGACTGGCCCTGCCTCGTGCACCGGCCGGGTAGACGCGAGAAGGGTTCATGACAGGTGTTCGAGACACTCTCTGACCGACTGACTCAGGTCTTCTCGTCGCTGCGCGGCCGCGGTCGGCTGTCGCCCGCCGACATTGAGGCGACCACGCGCGAGATCAGGATTGCGCTTGCTCGAAGCCGATGTCGCGCTGCCGGTGGTGCGGACGTTCATCGGCCGCGTCAAGGAACGCGCGCTCGGCGCGGATGTACTTCAGGCGCTGAATCCGGCTCAGCAGGTCATCAAGATCGTCAACGAAGAGCTAGTCGAGATCTTGGGTGGCGAGGCTCGGCGGCTGCGGTTCGCCAAGGTGTCGCCGACCGTGCTGATGCTGGCCGGCCTGCAGGGCTCAGGTAAGACCACGCTGGCCGCCAAGCTGGCGCTCTGGCTGCGGGGCCAGGGCAACACGCCCATGCTCGTGGCCGCTGACTTGCAGCGGCCGAATGCCGTTCAGCAACTCCAGGTGCTCGGGGAGCGGGCCGGGGTGCCGGTTTACGCACCCTCACCGGGGAGTGGCGTGGGTGATCCCGTTGCGGTGGCTCGGGATTCCATCGACGAGGCTACGCGGCGCCTGCACAACATCGTGATCATCGACACGGCCGGTCGGCTGGGTGTCGACACGGAGATGATGGCGCAGGCGGTCGCGATCAGGGACGCGGTTGACCCGGACGAGATTTTGTTCGTGGTGGACTCGATGATCGGTCAGGACGCGGTGACGACCGCGCAGGCGTTCCTCGACGGTGTTGGCTTCGACGGCGTGGTGCTGACCAAGCTGGACGGCGACGCCCGCGGTGGTGCCGCGCTGTCGATCGCGCAGCTGACTGGCCGGCCGATCATGTTCGCGTCATCGGGCGAGAAGCTCGAGGACTTCGACCTCTTCCATCCCGACCGGATGGCGTCGCGGATCCTCGACCTCGGCGACATTCTCACGCTGATCGAGCAGGCCCAGCGGACCTTTGACGAGCAGAAGGCCACCGAGATGGCCGGCAAGCTGGTCTCGGCCGAGGGCTTCACGCTTGAGGATTTCGTCGAGCAGCTCGCTATGGTCCGCAAGCTAGGGCCGATCAGCAACCTGCTCGGCATGCTGCCTGGGGCCGCCCAGAACCGAGAGATGCTCAGCCAGATCAGCGACAAAGACCTGGACCGGGCCGCGGCGATCGTCAACTCGATGACGCCGGAGGAACGCAAGAACCCGAAGGTACTCAATGGTTCGCGACGGCTGCGGATCGCTAACGGTGCTGGCGTGACCGTGGGCGAGGTCAACTCGCTGGTGGTCAGGTTCCTTGAGGGCCAGAAGATGATGCGCCAGATGATGGGCGGCATGCGCGGTATGCCAGGGATGCCCGGCGGCGCGGGAGGCGGTCGGCGTGGCGGTCAGAAGGCGAAGGGCAAGAAGAAGGGCAAGGGCGGGGGCCGGCCCCCTGGTGCTGGCCGGCCAGGCGGACGCCAGGACCAGGTGGGTGCTGGTCTCGCGGGGCTGACTGGGTCGACGGCCGGGTCCACGGAGCCGGACGCCGGCGGCGTGCCTGGACTGGACCTATCCGGGCTCGACATGGCTGACCTGGATATGTCGGCGCTTGATCAAGCGGCATCGAGCTTGCCGCCGGGCTTGCGTAAGGCCGCGGGACCCGGCGACCCAGGCAAGTTGCCAATGTTGCCGAGGTTCGGCAAGTCAGGCGACGGCCAAGGCAACAAGAGCCAGCAGCTCCCACCCGGCCTGCGCACCGGCCGAGACCGCTCAGGCCGCAAAGGCCGCTGACCAGGCGACCTTGGCATGAGGTCCGGGCCGGATTCACCTCAAGTTTCGGCGGACCACGTTAGGTGGATGCGCGGATCAACCCCCGAATAGGGGCTGTCGCGTAACTCGTTCACGCGCCGGGCCATGATCGCGGAAGCTCGCCGCCGGTCCCCCGCGACCCGGCGCGATGGATTGCCGGATCCATCCGGCGCCCGCGCGTCGGCCGCGCGATGGATTGCCACATCGAGCCGACGCACCCACACCACCCCCCGCGATGGGTTGCCACATACAGCCGGGAAAACGGGTATGAATTCGGGAATCCATCGCGGGGCTGGACTGGCCGGAGCCGATGAATTCGGCAATCCACCGCACCCTCGGGCGCGGGCCACCACGGCGAACCCCCGCGCCAGCTCCCCGCGCTCAGCGCCCCCGCGGCCGGCGGCCGCCCCCGGCCACCGCTCTTTACAAACGAGATCACTAGTTATGCGACAGCCTCCATACCCATACCATACGTGGGTGGATTCGCTGATCCACCTCTGTCGCCGGCCTCGAGTCGGGGTCGCCGCCGAACTGGTCTACATCGGCGTGCCCGTCAGCATATGGTGGCTCGACGCCGATCGTCTGGCGGCCAACTCGCCCGGTACGGGCCGAACGTGGCTTTCGGGCGGCACCTGTCTTGGCGCTAGCAAGCGGCCGGGCTGCTGCACGGTCTCGGGTCTGGCACAATATGAACGCAACCATCGGCTCCGCGAGGCCCTCTCTAACTCGTCGCCGCCGTACCAAGCTGGGTGGCACGTCCGGCTCCCACTCCGGAACGTCCGCTGTCCGCACCGAATCCGCTGGGAGAAAACCACAGCCGTGGCTGTCAAGATCAAGCTAAAGCGCATGGGTAAGATTCGGGAGCCCTACTACCGGATCATCGTCGCCGACGCCCGCACGAAGCGGGATGGCCGGGCGATCGAAGAGATCGGCAAGTACTACCCGAAGGCGGACCCGTCGTTCATCGAAGTGAACTCGGGCCGGGCGCAGCACTGGCTTTCTGTCGGCGCTCAGCCGACCGACCCGGTGCGCAAGATACTCGAGGTGACCGGCGACTGGCAGAAGTTCAAGGGTCTGCCAGGTTCAGAAGGGACGCTGCGTATGGCAGCGACCCGCGCCGACAAGAAAGACGCCTTCGCCGCCGCGCTGGCTGAGACGCTGGCGGATGGCGGTGCCACAACCAAGGGAAGGCCCAGGTCGGGCGGCGGCAAGGCTGCCGATGCTAAGGCTGGCGATGCCAAGGCCGGAGACGCCAAGGCCGGAGACGCCAAGGCCGGAGACGCCAAGGCCGGAGACGCCAAGGCCGGGGACGCCAAGGCCGGGGACGGCAAGGACGGCAAGTCAGGTCGAGGCGGTAGGTCCGGGTCGGCCAAGCCCAAGGCCGACAAGGCCGAGTCAAGCCAGACCGCGCGCCCCGGCGCCAGTGGTGACGTGTCCGCTGAGGCCGCTGGCAAGGCCGAGCCCGCCGCAAAGGCCGAGCCCGCCGCAAAGGCCGAGCCGGCCGCAAAGGCCGAGGACGCCGACAAGGCTGAGGCAGCCGACAAGGCTGAGGCAGCCGACAAGGCTGAGGCAGCCGACAAGGCTGAGGCAGCCGACAAGGCTGAGGCAGCGACCGCCGCTGCGGAGCCCGCCGCTGCGGAGCCCGCCGCTGCGGCAGAGCCTGGCAGCGGGGATTGACGTGCTCGAAGAGGCCCTTGAGCACCTCGTAAGGGGCATCGTCGACTATCCAGACGAGGTCCGGGTCTCCAGCCGTAACCTGCGCAGAGGTCGCGTGCTCCAGGTGCGCGTGCATCCCGATGACCTGGGCAAGGTTATCGGGCGGGGCGGGCGGACCGCGCGGGCGTTGCGCACTGTGCTCGGCTCGCTGGCCGGCGATTCCTACGTCCGGGTAGACCTGCTGGACGCCGACGAGGTCCGCTAGGCGGCCATGCGGCTTGTCATTGGCCGGGTCGGTCGGCCGCACGGCCTTCGTGGTGAGGTCACCGTTGAGGTGCGTACCGACGACCCGGCTCAACGCTTTGCCGTCGGTTCGGTGCTGGCGACTGACCCGGCGGAGCGTGGTCCGCTCACCTTGGTGGCGGCGCGCTGGCAGTCGGGTCGACTGGTGGTCGTGTTCGAGGGCTGCCAGGACCGGGATTCGGCCGAGGCGTTGCGCGACACGCTGCTCCAGATCGACTCGGCGGATCTTGAGCCGCTTGGCGATCCTGAGGAGTTCTACGATCACGACCTGATCGGGCTGCACGTGGTGACCGTCGGCGGCGAGGACGTGGGTGTCGTCGCCGACGTGTTGCACCACGGGCAAGACCTGCTTGTGGTGGACGGGAGTGGGCGCCGGTCGGGAACCGAGATCATGATCCCGTTCGTGGCGGCGCTCGTGCCTGAGATCAATGTCGCGGCGGGCCGACTGGTTGTCGACCCGCCTCCGGGCCTGCTCGATCCAGAAGCAGCGATCTAAGCTCGTCCATGGCCGACCGGGTTGTGACGGCGGGATTCCGCCGCCGCACTATAGGTGAAGACTCAGTGCGAATAGATATTGTTACGATATTTCCGGAATACTTTGCGCCGGTGACTCTGTCGCTGATAGGCAAGGCGGTGCAGCGCGGCGACATTGCCGTGGCCGTGCACGACCTGCGCCAGTGGACGCACGATGTGCACCGGACGGTCGATGACGCGCCATTTGGCGGCGGCCCGGGAATGGTGATGAAGCCTGAGCCGTGGGGCGAGGCCCTTGACGGCGTCGTCGGGCCCGCTGATGGCCTGGCTGGCGCTGGCGGGGCGGAGGACATCGATGGGCTCCCACGCAACGAATCCCGCGCGCACCTGATCGTGCCTACGCCGGCTGGGGCGCTCTTTAGCCAGGCGATCGCGGCTGAGTTGGCGCAGGCATCGCATCTGGTGTTCGCCTGCGGCCGGTACGAAGGCATCGATGACCGGGTGGCGCGATACGCCGACGGCCACATGCGGGTACGCGAACTATCCGTCGGGGACTATGTGCTCGCCGGAGGCGAGTCGGCCGTGCTGGTCATGATCGAGGCAATCTGCCGGCTGATCCCTGGCGTGCTCGGCAACACCGAGTCGGCGGCGGACGACTCTTTCGGAGCTGGTGGGGGTCCTATGGATGGACTTATCGAGGGACCGTCCTACACCAGGCCAAGGACGTGGCGTGGACTAGACGTGCCGGACGTGCTGCTGTCCGGCGACCACGCGGCGATCGCCCGGTGGCGCCGGGACCAGGCGATTGCCCGCACGGCTAGAAACCGGCCCGACCTTGCCGCGAAACTGCCGAGGTCAGCGCTCGGTGCGCGGGATCGTCAGATCCTTTCCGAGGCTGGTTTCGCAGTCAACAGTGAAGATGTGGCACACTAAAAGCCGCTGTCCGTCGTGGCCGTGATCTGGGCGCAACCCTGATCTGGCGCTCCGGGGAGTGTCGCATGCCTTCGCTGCGACCAGGCCAACTTCAGCGCGTTCGCAGGCGTGCGCGTGATGACGATGAGGACTTTAAGCGATGCACACCGCGATTGCCGAGCTTGAGCAAGCACAGATCCGGTCGGACATTCCGGCATTCCGGCCCGGCGACACCCTGAAAGCTCACGTCAGAGTCACCGAGGGCAACAGGTCAAGGATCCAGGTCTTCCAGGGAATCGTGATCCGCCGTCAAGGTGCCGGAGCGCGAGAGACGTTCACGGTCAGGAAGATCAGCTACGGCGTTGGCGTCGAGCGGACCTTCCCGGTGCATACCCCGGCCCTCGAAATGATCGAGGTCGTGACCAGGGGTGACGTACGCCGAGCCAAGCTCTACTACCTCCGATCCCTACGCGGCAAGGCGGCCAGGATCAAGGAGCGCAGAGAGCCTGCGCGCTAATCGCGCTGTCGGTGACCGGATCGGCCCGCGCAGAACGTGGCCGACCTCGCAGCGATCTTGGCCGGACTGGGCTAGGCCGGGAGGTAGGCTGCCATCGCGCAGTCGGCGCGTCTTTCGAGTATGGACTGCCGATGGTTCATTCCTGCCTGGTCGCAGGGGTTATCCTGCCCGGCCGCCGCGCGGGCCGCTTGACCGGTCGGTTGGCCGTTAGGCTGGATGGTGATGATGAACGACGATCAGCGCATGCACGATGACGTGCTGACCGGACTGGGTGGTGCTGACCGAATGCCGCATGCCGATAGCCCAAGCTCCGCGGGCAGTGACGCCGAGCTGGCCCTGGATGAGGACGCGGCTGACGAGCAGCCTGAACAGTCCACCCGCGGTCGCTGGTCGTTCCTGACCGAGATGGTCGTGCTGTTCGCGGTCGCGCTCACGATCGCGCTGCTGATCAAGACCTTCGTGGTTCAGCCGTTCTTCATCCCGTCGGGATCAATGGAGAACACGCTGCTGATAGGCGACAAGGTTCTGGTCAACAAGCTCGTGTACCACCTGCGGCCGATCGATCGCGGCGACATCGTGGTGTTCAACGGCGCGGGATCCTGGGATCCGCCGGTCGCGCCGACTACGGGGCACCGCAACGTGGTGGTGCGGGCCTACGACGACACGATCGGGGCCCTGCTGCACTCGATCGCGGGGTTGTTCGGCACATCTCCCGGCCAGACCGACTACATCAAGCGCGTCATCGGGGTTCCTGGTGACCACGTGGTCTGCTGCACCGCAACTGGCCAGATCACGGTCAATGGCGTGCCGCTATCTGAGAAGGTCTACGTGTTCCCGGGCGCCAAGCCCTCCGAGGATCCGTTCGACGTGGTCGTGCCGCCAGGGCGCCTGTGGGTGATGGGCGACAACAGGGAAGAATCCGCCGACTCCCGCCTGCACGACTGCTCGTATTCAGATCCGCAAGTGACGTGCTATCCATTTGACCGCAACGGCACGATACCCGAGAGCAAGGTGATCGGCCGCGCGTTCATGATCGTGTGGCCGCCCGGCCGGCTGCGGATTTTGCCGATTCCGTCGACGTTCGAGCAGGCCAGGCTGCAGTCGGCGGCCCGAGGTTCGCCAGTCACTCGATCAGCCGCGTCCGGGATGCTCGATCCCGCCGGCGCGATACCACTGCGCTCCTCGGCGCCGTATATGCCACTGACTGTCGGCTTCGCCGTCGCGCTGCCGTTGACCTTGATAGAGCGGAGCTTGCGGCGGAGGGCTGGCGATCGGCTAAGAAAGCGCCGGTCACCTTCGGGCCGCAGCGGGTCACGGTGAGGTTGGCCGATGCCGGCGTCAGCAGGGCGCGCGGGTCGCGCGGTACACGCGACGCAGAGTCGGGCTAAGGCGAAGAAGGGCAAGCCGAAAGCGGTTGCCCGGCGCGCTCTATCACCTGCGCTCGAACCGGTGCTACGGCCGGTCGGCTACACGCCAAGACGGGGTACCGGACTGACCGGTTACGAACGTGTGCTCGTCCGGGCTGGGCTTGGGCCGGTGGCAGGCGTCGATGAGGCCGGCCGCGGCGCGTGCGCCGGGCCACTCGTAGTCGCGGCCGTCGCGCTCGATCGGCTCGACAGCCCGCGTTGGGCTCAGGTCGCAGATTCCAAGGCGCTGACCGCCAAGGCGCGGGAGGAGGCCTATCGGCACATCGTCCGGGCGGCGCTTTCCTGGCACGCGGTAGTTATCGAGCCGGGCGAAATCGACCGGCGTGGCCTGCACGTGTGCAACGTGGCCGGGATGAGGCAGGCGCTAGCTGGCCTGGAGATCAATCCTGGCTACGTGCTGACCGACGGCTTCGCCGTTCCCGGCCTCGCCGCCCCCGCATTGGCGATGTGGAAGGGCGACCAGGTCGCGGTTTGCGTTGCGGCCGCTTCGATTGTCGCGAAGGTCACCCGGGACAAGATCATGTCGGGCCTGCACGGGCAGTACCCCGAGTACGGATTTTCCCGGCACAAGGGTTACTCGACGCCGAGCCACATGGCGGCGCTCGACGTCCACGGCCCGAGCCCGGTGCACCGCCGATCCTTCGTCAACGTGTCCTGCCGGCTCGCCGGGGCGCTTGAGGAAGGACTGGCAGACCTGGATATTGAGGCGTGGCAGAGTAGCGAGATGGCTCTGGTCGGGTCGGCGGGTCCGGACCGTGTACCTGATGGTCCTATCGTTGAATTGATCGCGGGTTCGCTCGCCATCGCGCCCGAAGCAGGAGCCGGCCTGCGTGCCCGGGGGCCCGCCTCATCGGAGGGGAGAACATGAGCGCGGAGGACCTTGAGAAGTACGAGACCGAGATGGAGCTGCAGCTCTACCGCGAGTACCGGGACGTGGTGGGGCTGTTCTCGCACGTGGTCGAAACCGAGCGCAGGTTCTACCTGACCAACGACGTTGACCTTAAGGTCAGGACGGCTGACAACGGCGAGGTGTTCTTCGAGGTAACCATGCAGGACGCCTGGGTGTGGGACATGTACCGGCCGGCCAGGTTCGTCAAGAACGTCAGGGTTGTCACGTTCAAGGACGTCAACATCGAAGAACTCGCCAAGAGCGAGTTGCAGCTACCTGACGAGACCTGAGGGCGTGGGCTTCGCCGACTGCGTTAAGCGCTGACCGCCGCATTAAATCAGGGCCTGCTGACAGTTAGCCGGTCTGCGAGATCTGGGCATCCACAGGCCAGCGGAACCTCCACAGGCTCGAAAACCGCGACTGCGCAAGCACGCCATCCTTCGGCATTCTCTATCCGGAGGTGGTGCCCGGTGCATCCCAAGGACGTGCTCGGCCGGCGGGGCGAGCAGCTTGCCGCCGAATATCTGCAGCAAGCGGGCTTCCGCGTGCTCGACAGGAACTATCGCAGCGCGGAAGGCGAAATCGACATAGTCGCTGCCGACTACCGGACGCTTGTCGCCTGCGAGGTCAAGACTAGATCGAGCCTGCGCTACGGCACGCCGATCGAGGCGGTCGACGCCAGGAAGCTCAGGCGCCTCCGGCGACTGGCGGTGAACTGGGTGGTCACCCACGGAGTGATCTTCGACGGGCTGAGGGTAGATGTCGTCGGGGTTCTCAAGTCGCCCGACGGTGAGTTCACGATCGAGCACGTTCGCGGTGTGGGATAGCTGATCCGGCCTTGATTCGGCTGAATCGGATTGGGTGGTGTGGCCGGAGGTTCGGTGGAGGTTCAAAGGGCTTGGACCTCTCGACCTCAATCTGAGTGAACTGGGTGGTGACCGCGCGGAAGCCGTCGTTGTCGAGGTTTGTACTCGGCTTCCTGCTCGGATTGGTTCTTGCCGCCGCAAGCAGCGCCAGGGGCGGCGTTGCTGCTCGGGTGCCAGTCCTGACAGCATCGTTGGTCCGGCCTTGCTGATGGGGCGCGCAGATTATCAACAGGCGGGTTCGTTGTGCGGGACCTGGCTTTCCGGACTGCGGCGGCTGGTGCTCGCCCTTGGGGCCGCGCGGGCTCCCGGCTGGCCTGGCCAGCCGGGCGGCGGAGCCGCCGAGCCTGCCGGGCGGCGGAGCAGCGTGGTCCCCTGGCTGCTGCCGGGCTCTGGTGCCCGGAGCAGCGTGGGACCCTGGCTGTCGTTCTGGCGACGTCGTGGGCTCCTAGCTGGTGCCGAGCTCTCGGCGGCCGCGTACCACATCCCAGCC
The DNA here is from genome assembly GCA_963769145.1 of uncultured Actinomycetota bacterium. Lineage (GTDB taxonomy): Bacteria > Actinomycetota > Actinomycetes > Streptosporangiales > Streptosporangiaceae > Chersky-822. Next base: position 847,362 of record CAVYKS010000003.1, on the reverse strand, counting down.
GACGGGCCGCGTCCCGTCCACAGGTGGTGATCTGACCAGACCCTCGCTCCACAGGGCGGATTCCTCGGTTCGCTGGCTCCATCGAGATCCGGCAATGTCGGGGACCGGAGGTGGTGTGCGGTGGGACTAGCCCGTGCTAACGCGATCGCGCTCGTTGGGGTAACTGGCCACGTGGTCGAGATTGAGGCCGACATCGAGAACGGCCTGGTAACGCTGTTGCTCGTCGGCCTTCCCGATACCGCGCTTCGGGAGGCGCGCGATCGGATCAGGTCGGCGATCGTCAACAGCGGGGAGACCTGGCCCAGCCGCCGGATCACCGTCGGACTGTCGCCGGCGAGCCTGCCAAAACGGGGCAGCGGCTTCGACATCGGTATCGCTTGCGCGATCCTGGCAGCGTCCGATGCGCTCCCGGTGGGCAGTCTGGACGGCCTTGTGCTACTCGGAGAACTCGGCCTGGACGGCAAGATCCGCCCGGTGCCCGGCGTACTGCCCGCGGCCGCGGCGGCCGCGGCGGCTGGCTTCACGTCCATCGTGGTCGCCAAGGAGAACGCGGCTGAGGCGGCACTGGTGCCCGAGCTTGCTGTGGTCGCGGCGCCGAGGCTGTCCGCGTTGACTTCGTGGCTGCGGACAGGCCGGCCTTCCCATGGTTCTGGCGCGGTCGGCGAGGTGTCCGTACTCGCACCAGGACGGGACGCGGAGGCGATGTACGCCGATCACGACGAGGGGTCGGCCGCGGGTGTGCGGTCCGGCCACGGCAAGGATCTGGCTGACCTGGTCGGACAACCCATCGCGAGGCGGGCTGCGGAGATCTGCGCAGCCGGCGGACACCACATGATGTTGCTGGGACCGCCCGGAGTTGGCAAAACGATGCTCGCCGAGCGCATCCCGACCGTGTTGCCGAGGCTTGAGCCGTGGGCGGCGCTGGAGGTCAGCGCGATCCATTCGGTCGCCGGGGCGCTGCCGCCTGGTCGGCCGCTGATCGTAGACCCGCCGTTCTGCGCGCCGCATCACACCGCGACTAAGGCGGCCATCGTCGGCGGCGGCAGCGGCATTATCAGGCCCGGTGCCGCATCGCTCGCCCATCACGGACTCTTGTTCTTGGACGAAGCCCCAGAATTCGGACGCGACGTGCTCGACGCGCTACGTCAGCCGCTGGAATCCGGCGAAGTGGTGATCGCCCGGGCCGCCGTGACCGCGCGGTTCCCGGCCCGGTTCACGCTCGTGCTCGCGGCGAACCCATGTCCGTGCGCGAGCGCCAGGACCGGCGGAGCGGCGTGCAGTTGCGCGCCGATGGCCAAGCGGCGGTACCTGTCACGGCTATCCGGCCCGCTGCTTGACCGGGTCGACGCCAAGATCGAATTCCTCCCGGTCAGCCGTCGTGAACTGCTCAGCGACCGAGCGTTCACCGAGGCCAGCGCGGTGGTGGCCGAGCGAGTAAGGCTGGCGAGAAGCCGCGCGGCGGCGAGGCTCGCCGACACGCCGTGGCGGCTCAATGCTCAGATCCCGGGCGCCGAGTTGAGGCGTAGTTTCGCCCCGGCGGCGAGCGCGCTTGCGCCGCTTGAGCGGGCGATGGATCTGGGCCGGATCAGTGCGAGGGGCGCTGACCGGGTGATCCGGCTGTCCTGGACGCTGGCCGACCTGGCGGGCATCGACCGGCCTGGTCTCGCTGAGGTCGGCTACGCGCTCGGCCTGTGGTTGGGAACTCCGCAATGACGGGCATCAAGCCAGACCTTGCCTGGCGGGCTAACGACCGGTATGCGAGGGCAGCGCTCAGCTTCGTCGCCGAGCCCGCGGATTTGGCGCTTGGGGCGGCGCTTCGGTTGTGTGGTGCTCAGCGGGTGCTTGACTGCGTGCTGTCGGACGCCGACCCGGGCCTGCTGGCCGCGTGCTGGCCTGCGATGCCCGAGCGTGGTCGCGCCGAAGCAGGCGACGGACGGCTAACGGCGGCAGCCGTCGGGCGCATGGTGGAGCGAATGCGAGCACGGCGATCCGCCCTTCCGTCGCCGGCTCGGATCGAGGCCTGGCAGCGTGACGGGTACCGCCTCGTCTGCCCTGGCGAGCCCGAATGGCCAACCCAACTCGACGACCTTGGTGACGCCTGGCCGATCGTGCTCTGGCTTCGCGGCACAGCCGACCTGAGGTTCGCGTGCCTGCGGTCGGTCTCGATCGTCGGCTCCCGCGCCGCGACGTCCTACGGTTCGGTGGTCGGCACCGAGCTAGCGGCCGACCTGGCAGCCCGCGCGTTCACGGTCATCTCGGGCGGTGCTTACGGCATCGACGCCTGCGCCCACCGGGGCGCGCTGTCGACGGGCGGAAGCACCATAGCCGTGCTGGCCAGCGGGTTGACCTTTGGGTATCCCAAGGGGCACTTCGACTTGTTCGCCGCCGTCGGCCAGACCGGCGTGATGGTGAGCGAGCGCCCTCCTGACCACGCCCCGACAAGGCCAGGCTTCCTGGTGCGGAACCGCCTGATCGCGGCACTTAGCCGGGGAACCGTCGTCGTCGAGGCGGCGCTGCGCAGCGGCGCGCTCAACACCGCCAGGCAGGCAGCCGAACTGAACCACCCGATCATGGCCGTGCCTGGCCCTGTCACCTCGGCGCAGTCGGCGGGTTGTCACGAACTGATCAGGGAGCGCGGTGCCGTCTGCGTGACCGGGGCCGCCGATGTGGCCGAAGTAGTCGGACCCGTCGGCGAGGATCTGGGCCTGCCCGAATTCGGGCCTGCCGTCCCGGCCGAGCAACTCGATCCGGTCACCGCTTCAGTGCTTGAGGTGATGACCGGGCGGACCGGGCGCGGGCCAGCCACCATCGCCCTGCTGGCGGGCGTGGACCTGGACACCGTGATCCGCTGCCTGGGCCTGCTGGCAGCCGCCGGCCACGTAGAGCGCTGCGACAAAGGCTGGCGCCCCAAGCGCCGCTAGCTCCGCTGCCCACGCCCCGGGCGGTCACCTACTGGCTCGGGCACCCCGCCTGGCACCCGCTCTCCCCGCAGCAACGAAACGACAGCCAGAGGCCCACACTGCCTGCTCCCCGGCTTTGCCCCGCGCAGCTAGGGGCCCACGACGCTGCTACAGCGACAGCCGGGGGCCCACGCTGCCCGGGCCCGCCATCGAGCGGAAGCAGCGTGGTGCCCGCAATACCCTTATGAGGCGGACAGGGATGGCGCCGGGGCTGCCGCGGCGTGGGAAGGGCGTTTCGCCGCGGTGGGGCGGCACACTGAGGGCATGGGCGTTCCAGATGAACCGGCTTGTTCGCGGCTGCCGTCGTCGCTTGAGGTGCCGCTGACTGCGTTCGAACGGCATCTGGCCGCGGGGCGGGGGCTGTCGCCGCACACCGTTCGCGCCTACGTGGGGGACGTCAGGTCGTTGCTTGAGCATCTCGTGCGGTGCGGCATAACGGACATTGCCGAACTAGACATCGCCGTGCTGCGAGCATGGCTGGCGATACAGCACGGCGATGGGCTAGCCAGGGCGTCGATCGCCAGGCGGGCGGCGGCGGCGCGGGCGTTCAGCGCGTTCTGCTATGAGCGGGGGATTCTCCCGGCCGACCCTGGGTCGGGGCTTGCCAGCCCGAAGACCAGGCGCAGGCTTCCCGAGGTGCTTGCCGTCGACGAAATGCGGGCCGTACTGGACCGACGGCAGTTGGCTCCGTCGGCCTCGGCTACGACCGGCCTCGGCTAGACCGGCCTCGGCTAGACCGGCCTCGGCTACACCGGCCTCGACCGAGCCGATCGAGATGCGCGACGACGCGATCATGGAGTTGCTCTACGCCACCGGGATCAGGGTCAGTGAGCTATGCGGCTTGGACATCGACGACATCGACGACTCACGCAGGACCATCAAGGTGATGGGCAAAGGTTCCAAGGAGCGTGTCGTGCCGGTCGGCATCCCGGCCATGGGAGCGGTCGACCGGTGGCGGCGCGCCGGCCGCCCGCACATGGCGACGCCGACATCGGGACCGGCGCTCTTCTTGGGGGCCAAGGGCGGGCGGATCGATCCGCGGACGGCGCGCCGGGTGGTTCACGCCCGCATCGAGGCGGTCGGCTCGGTGCCAGACATGGGACCGCATGGCTTGCGGCATACGGCCGCTACTCATCTGCTCGAAGGCGGGGCCGATCTGCGCAGCGTGCAGGAACTGCTCGGCCACGCCTCGCTGTCGACCACGCAGATCTACACGCACGTCTCGATCGAGCGGCTGGTGTCGGCCTACCGGCAGGCGCACCCCAGAGCCTGACCCCGGCATAGCAGTTGGCATCTCGGGCGCGGTAGATCCGGCTAGATGTAGACTTCTTGTCAGGCCAGGGCCCGCAGGCTAATGCAAGCGTGCTCGAAGGCCAATTCGCGCGTCCGCTAGCCGTTCTGGGAGCCAGGTTCGCCTGTCCCAATTGGAACGCACCTCTTCGGTCCGTGGGTAACCGCGGCGAGGCGCGTGCGGGCGCTAGGACAAACCGACCGCGCCGGCGCATGCTCGCGGGCGCACGACAGGAAAGGACACCGGCATGGCCCCGGTCGTCACCATGCGGCAGCTGCTTGAGAGCGGCGTGCACTTCGGGCACCAGACGAGGCGCTGGAACCCGAAGATGAAGCGGTTCATCTTTACCGAGCGCAACGGCATCTACATCATCGACCTCCAGCAGTCGCTGCTGTTCATCGACCGCGCCTATGAGTTCATCAAGGAGACCGTCGCACACGGCGGATCCGTGCTCTACGTCGGCACCAAGAAGCAGGCCCAGGAGGCGATCGCCGAGCAGGCCCGCCGGGTGGGGATGCCGTTCGTGAACCAGCGCTGGCTCGGTGGCATGCTGACCAACTTCTCCACCGTCTACAAGCGGCTCCAGCGGCTCAAGGAGCTTGAGGAACTCGACTTCGACGACGTGTCGGGCTCCAACATGACCAAGAAGGAACTGCTGCAGTTGCGGCGCGAGCGGGACAAGCTTGAGCGCTCGCTCGGCGGCATCAGGGACATGTCCAGGATCCCGAGCGCGATCTGGGTGGTGGACACCAAGAAGGAGCACATCGCGATCAGCGAAGCGCGCAAGCTTGGTATCCCCGTGATCGCGATACTCGACACCAACTGCGATCCGGACGAGGTCAACTACCCGATTCCCGGGAATGACGATGCGATCCGCAGTGTCGCCCTGCTCACCAGGGTGGTCGCCGACGCGGTGGCAGACGGCCTGATCGCGCGGGCTGGGCGGGCCGCCGGCGAGGAGAAGCCGACCGGCGATGGTCAGCTTGGCGCAGCGGAACCGCTGGCCGAGTGGGAGCGGGATCTGCTTGAGGGCCGGTCGGTCGACAGCGCGCTGGCCAACGGCACTGCGTCCGATGCGACCGCCGGAGCCGAGGCCGCGTCCGCAGAGACCGCCGCTAACGGCACCGTGACCGCGGCGGCCGGCGCCACGACCGACGTGGCCCCTGACGCCACGACCGACGTGGCCCCTGACACCACGACCGACGTTACGACCGGCGTGACCGGCGCGACTGGCGTCCACGCCGCCGCTGCCTCAGAGGCCGACGCCAAGGAAGCAGAGAAGACCGAGGTTGGCGCCGAGCTAGTCACCAACGGCGACACCGCCAGCGAGACAGCCGCTGAGTAATTTCTAAATATCCCTGCGAGCCGAAGGGCGCGGCGCCGCCTGGACTGACGAGCGCAGCGAGCAGGACTAGCACAGTGAGGCAGGACATGGCGAACTACAGCGCCGCAGATGTAAAGCGGCTTCGCGATCTGACCGGGGCAGGCATGCTCGACTGCAAGAACGCCCTGGTAGAAGCCGACGGTGACGTGGAGGCAGCAGTGGAGGCCCTGCGTATCAAGGGGGCCAAGGACGTAGGCAAGCGAGCCGGGCGCACGGCTGGCCAGGGACTGGTGACTTCGGCGTTGGACGGTACCAGCGCTGGCGTGCTGCTCGAACTCAACTGCGAGACGGACTTCGTGGCGAAGACCGACCTGTTTCAGGAGGTCGCAGCCGGCATCGCCGCAGCCGCGCTCAAGGCTGGTGTCACCGATCGCCTTGAGGTGCTCGCGCTCGACGTACGCGACGGCCAGACCGCCACCGAACTGATCGAAGAGGCCAGCGCCACGCTCAAGGAGAAGCTCGACGTGGGCCGGTTCGCCTCCTACCGGGACGGCTACATCATTAGCTACCTGCACAAGTCCGACCCCGGGCTGCCGCCAACCCTCGGCGTACTCGTGGACATCGACGCGGCGGGAGCCGAGGTCGCGCAGGACATCGCCCACCAGATCGCTGCCATGCGACCGCAGTACGTCACCAAGGATCAGGTACCCGCCGACGTCATCGCCAACGAGCGCCGCATCGCCGAGCAGGTGACTCGGGACGAGGGCAAGCCAGAGCAGGCGATACCGAAGATCGTGGATGGCCGCCTCAACGCGTTCTTCAAGGACGTCGTGCTGATCGAGCAGCCAAGCGTGCGTGACCAGAAGAAATCGGTCAAGCAACTGCTCGCCGAGTCGGGCGCGACCGTGCGTGGCTTTGCCCGGTTCCAGATCGGGCAGGCTAGTTGAGACCATGCCGTAACGGCAGACGCCGTCGGCCAACGCGGGCGTCGGCAAGGACAGGCGAGGGGAGCTGGCTTTGCCAGATAGCGCCTATTCGGGGACGGTGCTGTGATGAGTGATGCCGGGATGAGCGGTGTCGGCACGGTGACCGAGCATGACTCGATCGAGCCGGACGCCGAAGGTGATGACGAGCGTCCATGCTGGCACCGCGTGGTGCTCAAGCTCTCCGGTCAGGCCTTCGCAGGCGGCGCTGGGCTCGGCATTGACCCAGACGTAGTGTCGCATTTGGCGCGCGAGATCAGGGACGCGCTGCGGCTCGGCGTCCAGGTGGCGGTCGTGGTCGGCGGCGGCAACATGTTCCGCGGCGCGGCGCTCTCCCATCGCGGCATCGACCGGGCCCGGGCCGACTACATGGGCATGCTGGGCACCGTGATCAACTGCCTGGCGCTGCAGGACGTGCTGGAAAAGCTCGGCGTCGAGACCCGGGTGCAAACCGCGATCACGATGGGCCAGGTCGCTGAGCCCTACATACCAAGACGCGCGATCAGGCATTTGGAGAAGGGCCGGGTCGTCATCTTCGGCGCCGGGCTTGGCGCACCGTTCTTCTCCACCGACACCTGCGCGGCCCAGCGGGCGCTGGAGATAGGCGCGGAGGCCGTGCTCAAAGGCACCCAGGTGGAAGGCGTCTACGACGCTGACCCGCACAAGAGCCTGACGCCAACCTGTTCCACCGGCTCGATTACGGCGACGTGCTGCGCCGGGAGCTGAAGTTCATGGACGCCACGGCGGTTAGCCTGTGCATGGACAATGATCTGCCGATCGTCGTCTTCGAGCTGATGGGCAAGGGCAATGTAGTGCGCGCGGTTCGGGGCGAGCGGATCGGCACGCTGGTACAGGAAACCGCCGGCACGAAAGGCGTACTGAGGAGCCGCAATGATTGACGACACTCTTCTCGAAGCCGAGGAGAAGATGGAGAAGGCCGTCGCGGTCGCCAAAGAGGACTTCGCGAGCATCAGGACTGGCCGGGCCCATCCATCGATGTTCGGCAAGATCACCGTCGAGTACTACGGCACGCAGACACCGGTGAACCAGCTGGCGTCGTTTCACATGCCAGAACCGAGGATGGTGGTGATCCAGCCATTCGACAAGGGGTCACTCGCGGCCATCGACAGGGCCATTCGCAACAGCGACCTAGGCGTCAACCCGAACAACGACGGCGTGATCATCCGGGTGGTCTTCCCCGAGCTGTCGGAAGAGCGGCGCAAGGAATATATCAAGGTAGCCCGGCATAAGGCGGAGGACAGCCGGGTGTCGATCAGGAACATCCGCAGGCACGCCAAGGACGCCATCGACAAGCTCGTCAAGAGCGGCGAGACGGGCGAGGACGACGGCCGGCGCGCCGAGGCCGAGCTTGAGAAGGTCACCCACACCTACGTGGCCCAAGTCGACGAACTTCTCAAGCACAAGGAAGCAGAGCTGCTGGAGGTCTAACTCCAGCCAAGGTATAACCTTTGCCTCTCAAAGAGGAGCATCTCGCCTCCCGTAGCCACGGGCTGGCACGGGTGGCGTGACTGGCGGCTGGCTGCCGCGCCGCGGTTGTTCGCGGGCTAGCCAGTCCTGCTCGCTGACGGAGGGAAGGCTAGCTAGGTGAGCGAGCGAAAGACGATCGAGACTGGTCGCAACCTCCCGGTCGCTATGGCCGTGGCGGTCGGCCTCGGCGCGCTCGTGCTCATCACGCTGCTGACCGTCAAGGTCGCGTTCCTCGCGTTCGTGGCGGTGATCGTCGGCCGCCTCGCTCTGGGAACTCACCCACGCGCTGGCCAGCCGTGAGATCAAGCTTCCGGTTATTCCCGTCGCGATCGGCGGCGCGCCGATGTACGCGCTCGGCTACTGGCGCGGCCCTGAGCTCGCACTCGCAGCTCTGGCGCTCACGTTCATCGCCGTCCTCGCCTGGCGGCTGCCCGGCGGCGCCGACGGTTACCTGCGCGACGTCACGGCGGGCGTCTTACGCTTGATCTACCTGCCCGGCATGGCGACGTTCGTCGCCCTGATGCTGGCGTCCGGCAACGGAGCGCACCGGGCACTTGTGTTCGTGATCCTGGCGGTGTGCAGCGACACAGGCGCCTACTTCGCAGGCATCCTGTTCGGACGGCATCCGATGGCGCCGAGCATCAGCCCGAAGAAGACCTGGGAAGGGCTTGGCTGGCTCGGTAGTCGCCTGCCTTGCGGCCGGCGCGCTCGGGATGGCCTACCTGCTGCACAGCAAGGTCTGGTACGGCCTGGTACTCGGGCGCCGCCGCCGTCGCCGCCGCGACCCTCGGCGACCTGGTCGAGTCGATGATCAAGCGGGACCTCGACACCAAGGACATGTCCTCGATCCTGCCAGGCCACGGCGGCGTACTCGACCGGATCGACGCCATGCTGATCGTCGCGCCGGTCGCGTGGCTGCTGATGACGATCTTCCTGCCTGACCCTTAGCTGACGACCCAGCTCGCGGGACTGCGACGCCATCTGGTTGACCAGGCTGGACGAGCCGCGGCTCTGGGCGAGCAGCCGCTCACGGTTCGTGATCGGGATCATCCACAGCCACCTGACCGGCTCGCCCGCCACGGTGAACCCAGACAGGTCAGGCACCTCAGGCCCGAGCAGCAGCGCCGGATTGTCGAGGAACAGAGATCGCCTCGTTGCCGTGACCGAGCGGGAACGACGACGGCTCGTGGTACCAGCGGATCGTCTGGCCGGTACTCGAGCCAGCTAACCTCGCGCCACGGGTACTGGGCCAGCCACAGGAAGATCCTCGCCGCCTGGTTGCTTGGCAGCGTGGTGGCGACGGCCAGCTCGATCCTGGCCTTGCTGGTCGCGCCCTGACCGGTCTGCTCGATCACCGGCATCCGCTGGCAGCTCATCCCGACTGTGGTCAGCACGGTGTAGGTGCGCCGTCCGGCCGGCGGCCGCTCGGAGACCCCGACGATCGGCGGCTTGTTGCCCGACACGTCCCAGTAGCGGGCGCCCGGGCCGAGCCGGTCCAGCAGGTGGCCGAGCATGCCCTGCTGGAACTGTGCCCAGGCGTCCGGGTCGAGCCGCCAGCGCCAGAAGTCCTCAGCCTCGTTCACCCGCGGGCCGAGGCCCTTCCATCGCGTCGTCGAGCGACCAGCCGAACGGGGTCTGCCCGATCACGTCCCGGCTGTAGCCGGGCATCCCCTTGGACATGTCCGACCAGCCCGGAATTATCGGCCAGCAGTTCAGCGCCCTCGAAGATCGCTACGCCGTCGCCCTTCCTCGAACCACATCGCGCGCAGTGACGACTGGTTCAGCGGCGGCCGACCGTCCGGATGCTTGGTGTAGCCGTCGGGCATCTCGGGAGCGTGACCGGCGTCCAGCAAGCCCAGGTCGATGTCGGCCGGCGCCTTGCGGTGGTTGGCCAGCCAGGTCGCGGCGATCGGATCGTTCGGTCGTGCATGTAGGCGGCGGTCGTCCAGCCGTCGTACTCGACGACGACGCGTCTGCTGCCATACGGGCTCTCGCTGTCAAGCAAGGTAACTGGACGTCCGGGCTGGGCGGATACCCTGGGCTGGCCTGCGCGAGAGCGCGTGTTCTGCATAGCATCGAAATCTATCCACATTCCGCAGATCACGTGGCAACAGCCGCGGATACAGTGAGGGGTTTGCTTGGAGCTCGTGCATAGCGCACGACGGGTCAGGATGCGCCCAATGCGGCACCTGTCCGATCTGGACATGGCGCAAAGGCGGGCCGCCGTTGCTGAGCTTGGTCAACCGGAATTCCGCGCCAGCCAGCTTTCCCGCCACTATTTCGGTCGCCTGACCGACTCCGCGCAGGACATGACGGACCTGCCCGCCGGCGCGCGCGAGGCTCTCGTCGACGCGTTGCTGCCGGAGCTGCTCGCGGTCACCCGGGAGCAGACCTGCGATCAGGGGATGACCAGAAAGACGCTGTGGCGCGCGCCGGATGGCTCCTTCGTCGAGTCCGTGCTGATGCGATACCCGGCACGGACGACCGTGTGCGTCTCGTCGCAGGCAGGCTGCGGAATGGCTTGCCCGTTCTGCGCGACCGGTCAGGCTGGCCTGACCCGCAACCTGTCCGACCGGAGAGATAACCACCCAGATTTTTAACGCAATGCGGGCGCTGGCCACGGGTCAGCTAGCTGGAGCAGGCGGGGGATATCAGGCGGGCGTCCCCGGGGCCAGCACCTTGGAAGGGTCTCCAACGTGGTGTTCATGGGGATGGGCGAGCCACTGGCGAACTACGCCGCGGTGCTAGCCGCTATCCGGCGGATCAGCGAGCCGGTGCCGTCGGGGTTCGGCATCTCGCAGCGCGCGATCACCGTATCGACCGTCGGGTTGGTCCCCGCTATGCGCAAACTGGCCGCAGAGGGGCTGTCCTGCCGGCTGGCGGTGTCGCTGCACGCGCCCGACGATGACTTGCGCGACGAACTCGTGCCGGTCAACCAGCGATGGCAGGTCGCCGAGGTGCTTGACGCGGCGTGGGACTACGCGGCGACGACCGGCAGGCGGGTCTCGATCGAATACGCGATGATCCGCGACGTGAACGATCAGCCCTGGCGGGCCGATGCGCTCGCCGCGCTGCTGGCCAGGCGGCTTGCCCACGTCAACCTGATCCCGCTGAACCCGACCCCAGGGTCGCGTTGGACCGCGTCCGACCCGGCCGTCGCCGCCGAGTTCGAGGCGCGGCTAGCCAGCGCAGGCGTCCCGGTCACCGTCCGGGACACGCGTGGACGGGAGATCGACGGCGCCTGCGGCCAGCTAGCCGCGTCCGCGTCGCAGGTCTAGCCCCGAGAGCCAGCCCACGTCGCCCCAGGGCCGATGGATGTGGCAATCCATCGCAGGGAGCGCCCGCGAGGGTGCGATGGATTCGGCAATTCATACCCGGTTTCCCAGCTGGATGCGGCAATCCATCGCAGGGAAATGCATGTGGGAGCGCGATGGATGTGGCAATCCATCGCAAGATGCGCCTGCGGGGTGCGATGGATTCGGCAATTCATCCCGCGCCCGGGCGTCCGCCTTAGGCGGGTCCGCGAATCCGCCTGGCTTGTCGGCCGGGAGAGCGCTCCGGCACGGGGTGTCTGGCGATACTGTTGCGAGCGATGTCTGGTATGCCGTCATTTACCCTCTGGCGTCGGCAGGTCGCCGCCCGGATGGTGCATGCTGCCTGGAATCGGGCCAAGGACCTGGGCATGATCACCGCGCAAACCGACGCCGGGCGCCGGTTCGCGGCCTTCGGGTTCGGCTCGCTGATCGCGTTCCCCACCGGGTCGGTCTACGGGGAGCGGTACATCGAGATTGGCGACGGCACCATGATCGCCGAGCTGGCCTCCGTCTGCGCGGGCATGATGCCCGGCCACGACCTTGGGCCAGAACCCGTGCTGCGGATCGGTGACCGCTGCGTGATCGGCCGGGGCAGCCATATCGTGGCGCACTTCTCGATCGAGATCGCAGACGATGTCTACACCGGGCCCTACGTCTACATCACCGACCAGAACCACAGCTACGCCGACCCTGACCAGCCGATCGGCCGGCAGTGGCCGGTGAACTCGTCGGTCAGGATCGGCGCGGGCACCTGGCTCGGGACCGGGGTGATCGTGCTGCCAGGCTCGGTGATCGGCAGGAACGTGGTGGTCGCGGCGGGTTCTGTGGTCAGGGGCGAGATACCGGACCGGTGCGTCGTCGCCGGGGTGCCCGCCAAGGTGGTCAAGGACTTCAGCCCGGACTCGGGCTGGGCCAGGCCGATCTCGACGGTCGCGGTCGATGCGGCGATTGCCGAGCCAGCGCCGGTGACCGGCAGCTAAGGCTCCTGCGTCGCGTCTGGTTTGCGGTGGGCGCCTGGTTCCTTGGCTGGCGTGCCCGAGTTGCGTCGGCCGGGACGGTCGGGGCGGCTGGGACGGTCGGGGCGGCTGGGAGGCACTGAACGCGCGCCGCCGCTGGCCTGGCGAACGAAGACCTCGCCGTGCAGGGCGCGTTCCACCAGGTCGGCCGCCTGGGCGGCAGCGGCTAGGCGCTGGCCCTCGTTGCGGTAGGCGGTCAGCACCGCCTCGATCGCGCTCGGCGGCAGGTGTGGGCCAAGCTCGGTGCGGGCGGTCCGGTAGCCGCTTCTCGCGCCGTCGACGCACGCCTGCAGGTGGTGCCTGGCCAACGTGGCCAAGGCGACGGGATGACGCCTGAGCACGCCGTGCAGCAGATAGTCAGAAGGGACGACCTCAAGCAGCCAGGCGATGGCGGAGCGTTCGAACTCCTCGCTGCCTGGGGGATGTACCCCCGCGGGCCAGCCAGGTGGTACATACTGCGTCACAGAGCCAGTTTACGAGATTTCGAACAAGTGTTCTAGATGCGGCAACTAATGATCTTGGAAGATTGAGTCGGTATGCGGAGGCTCAATCTTCCAAGATCATGGAATCCGTCATTAACTGGACGCATGATCAAGCTCACGGTGATGGCTGCGGGTGTCGGGCTGGCCGCGATGACGTCCTCGGTGTCCGCGATAGCGGCCCACCCGAGTCCAGCGGTCAAGCCGTCCCCGTCAGCGTATCTCGGCTCGGATGGACGGATCGCCTTCGTCCGCAACGGCAACATCGGTTCGATCAAGCCGAACGGCACTGGCTTGCGGAAGCTGACCAACCGGGGTCACGCCTCGGGGCCACGCTGGTCGCCAAATGGCACCAAGCTGGCCTTCATCGACCGCGGCAACTTGTGGATCATGAACGCCAACGGCAGCAAGAAGCGGCGCATCACCAACGCCGCACCGTCTTTCACCGACGGCAGGCCGACCTGGTCGCCCAACGGCCGGTACCTCGCGTTCGTCAAGACCCAGCGGCGTCACTCCTTCGGCTACCTGACCAGGTACGACACGGTGACCGGCCGGTTCGTGACGTTCACCGACAAGATCAGGCCACCTCACCTGATCAAAGTCGCCGCGCTGGCCGGGTCGGCGGTGGCCTGGCAGTGGGCCATCAATGCGACCGGGCAGGGTTTCGGCTCGTTCCTCATCTACGAAGGCGCGAAGGCGCAGTGCGCCGTCGGCAAGCGGTTCTGCCTGGACGCGCTTGGGTTCGCCCAGCAGAACCAGTACCGCAACGGCTTCCCAAGCGCTGAGTTTTTGCACTCGACGCCGACTAGGCTGACCGACCCGGACTGGTTCCCGATCAGGCCGCACTTCGCCACCGACGTGCTCACTACCGTCGAGAACTGCGCGGTCACGCCGTGCGGACACAGCGGGCTCAAGCTGCGGATCACTAGCGCGACGATCCTGCCCGGCGCCTATGAGGGCGTGTGGGCACCACTGGGCGACCAGATCGCGTTCGTACGGAACGTTCGCGGCCAGCCGCGCATTTACACGCTGAAGATCAGTCCGGTCGCCGAATTCACCCCCGTGTTCTTGACCATCGGAACCGAACCCGACTGGCAGCCAACGTCCCCATTCCCGCCGCGATCACGCTAAGCCGGCCAGCGCGGAGGCTGGGGGCAGGTCAAACGAGGTGTCGGCTACGTCGCTGACCCGGCGTACCCACCGCACCCACGGCCGCAGCACGTCGTCGAGCCGGCCGAGGTCGGACTCCAGCACGGCGAGGCCAGGAGTCGGCACGGTCGCGCCGAGTTCGACCAGCAGCGGACGCAGGTGCACGTCCACCGCCAAGGCGTGCTGGGGCGCGTTCATGACGAGCAGCGGCAGCGCCCAGGTTCCGTCGAGTCCCCGGTACGGCAGCCGGTCGAGGAACACCTTGAGCAGCCCGGTGTACGTGCCCTTGAATGTCGGACTGGCGACTAGCAGCAAGTCTGCGTGTTGCACCAGATCGACCGCGTCCTCGACGGCCGCCGACGGTTCGGGCAGCAGCAGCCGCCTGGACAGCGACGACAGGTCAATGACCTGGTAACCGGCGGTCAGCTTCAGCGCTGAGGTAACGGCGTCAGCCGCGGCCAAGGCCACTGTGAGGGTCCGCGAGCACGGTTTGGGATTGCCGACGATGACGACGAAGCGCACGGGTTTCTCCTCCTCGGAGCTAGGCGCTGGCGAGCAGCCCGCTGAGGTCAGTCGGCACGGCCATGCGTCCCCGCCTGCGCAGTTCTGGCAGCACTCCTTCGCCAAACCAGTACGCCTCTTCCAGGTGGGGGTAGCCGGAGAAGATGAACTCGTCTATGCCGAGGGACGCGTACTCCTCGATCCGGTCGGCAACCTCGGCGTGGCTGCCCACGAGCGCGGTACCCGCGCCGCCGCGTACCAGTCCGACCCCGGCCCACAGGTTCGGGTAGATCTCCAGGTCAGCGGCTGTGCCACCGGCCCGGTACTTGGCGTGCAGCGATAGCATCCGCTCCTGGCCGACTGACACCGACCGGCCGAGAGCCTGCTGCGCGTTGTTGATCTCGGCCATGCTCAGGCCCGCGAGCATCCGGTTCGCCTCGGCCCAGGCTTCCTTCCCGCTGTCCCGGCTGATCGTGTGCAGCCGCAGGCCGAATCGCAGCCCGCGCCCGGCGGTCTCGGCGAGTTCGCGCATCCAGGTCAGCTTCCTGGCGACCTGGGCGGGTGGTTCACCCCAGGTCAGGTAGACGTCGGCGTACCTTGCCGCGATCGGACCGGCGGCGTCGGATGACCCGCCGAAGTACACGGTCGGCAGCGGATCGGGCGGGCTGAGCACGGTCGCTCCGGTCACCTCGTAGTGCGCTCCGGCGAAGTCATACGGCTGGCCACTCCAGGCGCCCCGGACGATATCGAGAAATTCGCCGGTCCGCGCGTAGCGCTGGTCGTGAGTCAGGTGGTCGCCGAACCGCCGCTGCTCGGCATCTTCGCCGCCGGTCACCACGTTAAGCAGCAGCCGGCCTCGTGAGATCCGCTGGTAGGTGGCCGCCATCTGGGCCGCCAGCGTCGGCGAGGTAGCACCGGGACGAAACGCGACCAGGAACTTCAGCCGCTGGGTCTGGCTGATCAGCGCCGAGGTGACCAGCCAGGCGTCCTCGCACCACGTGCCGGTCGGGGTTAGCACGCCGGTGAACCCGAGTTGCTCCGCTGACCTGGCTATCTGGGCGAGGTAGTCGATGTCCGGCGACCTGGTCGCCGATCGCGCGTCGCCGGTCCGCTTGGCGGGCCCGACTCCGCCTCCGACGATGCCCCGGCCATCGCCGGACGTGGGCAGGAACCAGTGAAAGACCAGGCTCATGACGTGCCTCCGAGAACGTTGTTGTAGGTGGTCACAGCGAAGTTGGCGAAGTCGACGCGGCCGGGGATGAGACCGGCGGCGGTGAATGAGTTGGCGACGGCCTGTTCTGAGCTGATGACAGCCGGGGTGATTGGCGCGGGCGTGGTCAGCGAATTTCGCACCGCGGCGAGCATGACGCTCTTCGGCAGCCCGCTCGCCTTAGCCCAGGAGGCCGCCCAGGCGCCGGGATGACCGGCGGCCCAGCGGTACGCCCGATCGAGCAGCCGCAGGTAATCCCCGATGGCTCGCGCCGTGGCCGGGTCGGCCAGCGCCGCCCGTGACGCCACGACGAACGAGTAGGTGGTACCGAGCCCGGCCCCGGCCGCGAGCACCCGCGCGTGATCTTGAGCCTGCGCCTGCTCGATGAACGGCGACCAGATGTCCCAGGCGTCCACCTGGTGAGCCGAGAAGGCCGCCTGCGCCTCTGGTGGGAGCAGGTAGTCGGGCGTGACGTCGTGGATGCTGAGGCCGGCCTTGGACAGTACGGCGAGCAGGTGGTAGTCGGACGCGCTGCCCTGGGTCACCGCGATCCGCTTGCCGCGTAGCTGCGCCAGCGTGTGGATCGGCGAGTTGGCCGGCACCAAGATCGCCGTGCCGAGCGGGTTGGCCCGAAGCGCGCTGACGATCGCGATCTGGCTCCCGCCGGCGGCGGCGAAGACCGGCGGCGCGTCCCCGACCGCCCCGATGTCGACCGAGCCGGCGCTCATGGCCTGCAGCATCGGCGGTCCGGCGGTGAAGTCGGACCAGTCCACCTTGAACGGCAGCTTGCCGATCAGCCCGGCCGCGGTCAGCAGGGCCTGCGAACCAGCCCCGGCCTGGTCGCCGACGTGCAGGGTGACGCCGGCGAGACTGGCTGGCCCGGTTGATCCGGATCCGGGGGCCGAGGCCGACTGGGCGGGTTTCGTTCCGCCTGAATTTGCTTGTGCTGGCGAGCAGGCCGTTGCGGCAGCACTTGCGAGCAGCAAGCTCGCCGCCAGCCAGGAGAAATAGCGCAGTCGCGTCGGGACGATCGCGATCATGAGTTTCCTTCCTCGTCGACGCCTAGCTCGGCGAGCAGGCGGGTTCGCAGGCGGGTGAGTTCTGGCGTCGTGCGGTCGCGGGGACGGGCGGTCGGGACCGCGCAGGCGTGACTGATCTGGCCGCCGGACAGGACGAGCACGCGGTCAGCGAGGGCGAGTGCCTCGTCGACGTCGTGGGTCACGAGGAGCACGGACGGCTGGTGGCTGGCCCACAAGCTGAGCACGAGCCGGTGCATAGCAATCCTGGTCAGCGCGTCGAGTGCGCTGAACGGCTCGTCGAGCAGCAGCAGGTTCGGCTCGCGTACCAGCGCCCTGGCCAGCGACGCGCGCTGCGCCTCGCCGCCGGACAAGGTCAGCGGCCACGCGTTGGCGCGCTCGGTCAGGCCGACCTCGGCGAGCGCGGCGCTGGCGACCTGCCGCGGCGCCGGAGTGCGCAGGCCGAGGCCGATGTTCGCCCAGACGCGTTTCCATGGCACGAGGCGAGGTTCCTGGAAGGCGATCGAGACCGGACCGCGCACATCGAGGTCCCCGGTGACCTCACCGTCAAGCCCGGCCAGCGCCCGGAGCAGCGTCGACTTTCCTGATCCGCTGCGGCCGAGCAGTGCCACGAACTCGCCCCGCGCTATGTCGATGTCCAGGTTGTGGATCACGCGTTCGGTGCCGAAAACCCGGCTCAGGCCGCGGGCCCGGACCACCGGCATGAGCGTTACCGTGCGGCGAAACTCACCCGCCACTGCAAGGCCCTCCTTTCGATGAGCCGCACCAGCGCATCGGTGCCGAGGCCGAGCAGGCAGTACACGAGCAGCGCGACGATGATCACGTCATTGCGCAAGAACTGAGTCGCCTGGCTGATCATGAAGCCGAGCCCGGCGTTCGCGTTGACCTGCTCGGCGACCACGAGCGCGAGCCAGCCGACGCCGAGGCTCTGCCGCAGCCCGACCAGGATCTGCGGCATCGCCCCAGGCAGCACGATCTGCGTGATCAGTTCGCGCTTGCGCAGGTGCAGGGCCTGACCAAGCTCGGCTAGCTTGCTGTCGACCGAGCGGATGCCAGAGAACGTGTTGAGGTAGAGCGGGATCGCGACGCCGATGGCGATCAGCAGAATCTTGGGCGCCTCGCCGATACCGAACCAGACGATGAACACCGGGATGAGCCCGAACAGCGGCAGCGTCCTCAGCATCTGCATGAGGGGGTCAAACGCGTTCTCGCCGAAGCGGCTGAGCCCGGCGGCGATGGCGAGCACCACGCCCGCCGCCGCCCCGATCGCGAACCCGGCCGCGACCCGCTCAAGCGAGACCGCCATCGCGCCTTGCAGCGTGCCGTAGGCAGGTGAGTTGGTAGTGATCAGCGAAACCGCCGTCGACCAGACCTCGGTCGGCGGAGGGAGTTTCTGGGCGGGGATCAGCCCTCCGTTGCTGGCCACCTGCCAGCCGGCCAGCACGACCAGCGGGCTGATCAGCCGGAGCCAGGCGCGGCTGCGGGTGGTGTGGCGGCGGGTGATGTGGCGGCGGGTGGTCAAGCGGGTGCGGCTTTGGGAGTGGCCCTGCGCGGGGTCGCTGGCGCTGGCGGGGGCGGTGGGCTCATCGGGTAGGTCGGGGCTGAGCGGCGCGCGTTCGGCGTCAAGCGTCGTTCTCGATCCAGGCACGGGTACTCCCTTCCAGGCATCGCTCTCGATGGTGCTCAAGATTTCCGATAAAGTCAAGCGGAAAACTAGGATTTAGGTGGGAGGGGGCAGGTGGGAGGGGGCAGGTGGGAGGAGCGCGGGCAAGTCGCTAGCGGGGCGGGCTGACCGGACGGCGCTGCCGCTGCTGGGCTGGCGGTAGACTGGGAAAGCCTTATCCGGCGTCTTCCCTGCTCACAACGGAGCCTTCACGCATGCCCGCCAGCCAAGCCGACCTGGTTACGCAGATCGCCACCCGCGATGACCTGCGCAACGTGGCCATCGTCGCGCACGTCGACCACGGTAAGACGACGCTGGTCGACGCGATGCTGTGGCAGTCGGGCGCGTTCCGCGCCAACGCTCAGGTCGCGGACCGGGTGATGGACTCCGGCGACCTGGAGCGCGAAAAGGGCATCACGATACTGGCCAAGAATACGGCCGTCACCCACGGCGGGCTGACGATCAACATCATCGACACGCCGGGTCACGCCGACTTCGGAGGCGAGGTCGAACGCGGGCTGTCTATGGTCGACGGCGTGCTGCTGCTCGTCGACGCCAGCGAGGGCCCGCTGCCGCAGACCAGGTTCGTGCTCCGCAAGGCGCTCGAAGCCAAGCTCCCGGTGATCCTGGTGATCAACAAGGTGGACCGGCCCGACGCCCGCATCGCCGAGGTTGTCGACGCCTGCTACGAACTGTTCCTCGACCTCGACGCGACCGAAGACCAGATCGAGTTCCCGATCGTGTACGCGTCGGCGCGGGCTGGCCGTGCCTCGCTCGACCGGCCGCAGGACGGCACGCTGCCGGACTCGGCTGACCTCGAGCCGCTGTTCGGCGTCATCGCGCAGCACGTTCCCGCGCCGTCGTATGACCCCCGCGCGCCGCTCCGCGCGCACGTGACCAACCTCGACGCGTCCGCCTACCTGGGCCGGATCGCGCTCTGCCGGGTGGTGTCAGGCGAGATTAACCGTGGTCAGCAAGCCGCATGGTGCCGTCGTGACGGGTCCATCGAGCGGGTAAAGATCTCGGAACTATTTCGAACGCAAGCTCTCGACCGAGTGCCTGCCCAAAGCGCATCGGCCGGGGACATCATCGCGGTCGCGGGCATTGGGCAGATCATGATCGGCGAGACGCTCGCCGATCCAGAGGACCCCAGGCCGCTGCCGTTGATCACCGTGGACGAGCCGGCGATCTCGATGACGATCGCCGTGAACACCTCGCCGCTCGTCGGCAAGGGCGGGTTCACGACTGGTGCGGCCGGCGCCACGCCCAAGTCGCCCGCCAAGGGCCACACAAAGGTCACCGCGCGGATGGTGCTCGACCGGCTCAACTCAGAGCTGGTTGGCAATGTCTCGATCCGGGTGCTCCCGACCGAGCGGCCCGACACCTGGGAAGTCCAAGGCCGGGGCGAACTGGCGCTGGCGGTGCTGGTCGAGATGATGCGGCGCGAGGGTTACGAGCTAACCGTGGGCCGCCCGACCGTGGTGACCCGCGAAATCGACGGCGAGTTGCATGAGCCGGTCGAGCGGCTGACGATCGACGTGCCAGAGGAATACCTTGGCGCCGTCTCCACGCTGCTCGCAGTCCGCAAGGGCCGACTCGAGCAGATGACGAACCATGGCACCGGCTGGATCAGGCTCGACTTCATCGTTCCGGCTCGGGGGCTGATCGGGTTCCGCACCCAGTTCCTGACCGATACCCGCGGCACTGGCATCGCGCATCACGTGTTCGAGCGGTACGAGCCGTGGGCCGGGTCGATGCGGATGCGCGCCTCGGGGTCGCTGGTCGCCGACCGGACGGGGACCGCGACTACCTACGCGATGTTCTCGCTGCAGGAGCGAGGCTCGTTGTTCGTCGAGCCCGGCACCGAGGTGTACGAGGGCATGATCGTCGGCGAGAACTCACGATCCGACGACATGGACGTCAACATCGCCCGGGAGCGCAAGCTCACCAACGTCCGGCAGTCGACGGCGGAGGAACTGGAGCGGCTGATCCCGCCTCGGCTGCTCAGCCTGGAGCAGGCGCTTGAGTTCTGCTCAGAAGACGAGTGCGTCGAGGTGACGCCGACCGTCGTCAGGTTGCGCAAGACGATCCTGGACGCCAAGGATCGAGGCAGGATCCGGGCCAGGCACAGCCGGGGCGAGTAGGTCGACGGCCATCCCAAAACGTTGTTAGTTGTGCCGATAGCGCTCCCCTCGGTAGGCCCGCCATGACTCGACTGCGTGCGCTGCCGCTTGTTCTCGGCCTAGGACTCCTGCTCTCGGCAACTGGCGGATGGGCGCAGGCCGCCGCTGATCACCCGGCGTCGACGCCGGGCTGGCGTCCAGTGGCCCAGCTCGGCCCGGCAACGGGTGTCACGTATCCGGGCGAACTGATCGCGACCAGCGCCAACGACGCGTGGTCGACCTGGGCTGACTGCAACCCGTGCGGGTCGAACACCAAGCAGGATTTCTGGCTCGAGCACTGGTCCGGACGGGCGTGGCGACGGGTGTCCGCGCCGTGGCGATGAATCCGGCAATCCATCGCACGAACCAGCCGACCCCCCGCGATGAATCCGGCAATCCATCCGGGAAAGCGGGTATGAATTCGGGTATCCATCGCACCCGAGTGGTGGCGGGGACCCCGGACGGCGAGGTGGATTCCGCAATCCACCCGGGGAGGGGCCGGGTACTTGAACGCTGGGGCGGGCGGGCTACTTGACGGACAGGTAGATCAGGCTGGCTAGGCCTGCGATCACGCAGTAGATGGCGAACGGGGTCAGCGTACGGGTGCGGAAGTACTTCATCAGGAACCGCACCGACAGGTAGGCGCCGATCCCGGATACCACGCTCCCGAGGATGATCTGCGTCCTGATGCCGTTGCCCTGCTGCCCGAGCAGGTCGGGAACCTTGAGCACGCCCGCCGCCAGGATCACCGGGGTAGCGAGCAGGAATGCGAACCTGGCCGCGTCCTCTCTCGACAGCCCGCGGAACATGCCCGCGGACATCGCCACGCCGTCCCGGCTGATGCCGGCGAGCAGCGCCAGTATCTGGGCCGTGCCGATGATGATTGCCTGCCCGTAGCCGTGGGAGGTGATCCGCCGGTCCGCTTCGACCGCGATCGCGATCTCTTCCTGGCGCATGGCTCGCTGCCCGGACGCGTGCTGTGCGCCGACCACCTGACTGACCGCGCCCGCGCCGGCCGCGACAAGCTCAGGCTCGGGCTCGGTTTGGCGTTCGCGTTCGGCGAGCACCTGGGCATCGGCCTCGCGGGACTTGCGTGGCCTGAACCGCTCGGCCGAGAACAAGATCAGGCCGTTGACGACGAGGAAGATCGCTGCCCGGCTCGGCACCCCGAACAGCACGCGGAACGTGTGCTCGAAGATCACGCCGGTGAGGCCGACCGGGATCGTGGCAAAGATGATCATCCAGGCCAGCTTTTGGTCAGGTGTCTCGATCTCCATGCGCCTGAGCGAGCTGAAGAACCCGCCGATGATCCTGACCCAGTCCCGCCAGAAGTACGCCGTGAGCCCGATCGCTGTCGCGACGTGCAGGCCCACGATGAACGCAAGGTAAGGGGACTCAGACTTCGAGACGTTCAGGTCCTTGGCCCAACTGCCGCCGACAATCGCCGGGAGCAACACGTTGTGGCCCAGGCTGGAGACGGGGAACAGTTCGGTGACGCCCTGGATGAGACCGACGATGATGGCCTCGGCATAGGTCAGGTGATGCATGACGGCCTTTCGCTTAGCGGGCGACCCGCGCCCGGAGCAAGGATATTCACGTCGGGCCCGTCATGGGTCACGTACGGGTCGAGAGGCCAGACAGATGTAGAAAAGTCGTTCGGTTCGCCTCAGGGTGGGTAGGCGGGATCAGTGATCGCACTGAATCCGCTCAACTCGACGTCGTTGCTCGCGAGCTTTGGCGCGTTCGGGATATTCCTCGCGCTGTTCGCCGAGACCGGTCTGCTGATCGGCTTCTTCCTGCCTGGCGACTCCCTGCTGTTCACGGCAGGGTTGCTGTGCTCGTCAAGCACCTCGCACAAGACGCACCTGTCGCTGCCGCTCGTGTTGCTCGCCGCCGTTGGCGGCGCGCTGCTCGGCGCGCAGACGGGCTTCTTCATCGGGCGCAGGGCAGGAAGGCCGATGCTGGACCGAACCAGGAATAGGTTCATCCGCCGGGGTGCCGAGCGATCTGAGACGATACTGGACCGCTATGGGTACGGCAAGGCGATCGTGCTGGCGAGGTTCGTGCCCGTCGTGCGGACAGTGCTCAACCCGATGGTCGGTGCGTTCGACGTGCCGGTCGCTGCGTTCACGATCTGGCAGGTCGTCGGCGGCGTGATCTGGTCGGTCGGCGTGACCATGCTCGGCTACGGGCTTGGCTCGACCGTCAGCAACATCGACACGTACCTGCTGCCGATCATCGCCGTGATCGTGGCGATCTCCCTGTTGCCGGTCGTCGTCGAGCTGATCAGGAACAGGCATGATGCAGGCGAAAAGCGTCGCGACGACGAGCAGCAGCACCTATCCCGGAGTCGGTCTCGCTGATCAGGACTTCTTGCCGGGGACCTTTGGAGTGTCGTCCGGCGCCCTGCGGGTGATCTTGTTGCCCAGCCACACCAGCGGGTCGTATTTGCGGCCGACCACACGTTCCTTGAGCGGGATCAGCGCGTTGTCGGTGATGTGGATGTTCTCCGGGCAGACCTCGGTGCAGCACTTGGTGATGTTGCACATACCCAGGCCGAACTCGTCCTGGGCAATCTCGCGCCGGTCGGCGGTGTCGGCCGGGTGCATCTCCAGTTCGGCGATCCGCATGAGGAACCGCGGCCCGGCGTAGGCGGGCATGTTCTCCTCGTGGTCACGGATCACGTGGCAGACGTTCTGGCACAGGAAGCACTCGATGCACTTGCGGAACTCCTGCGACCGCTCGACATCGACCTGCTGCATGCGGAACTCGCCGAGGCCGACCGACGGGTCCGGGGTAAACGACGGGATCTGCTGCGCCTTCTCGTAGTTGAACGACACGTCGGTGACCAGGTCGCGGATGACAGGGAAGGTGCGCATCGGGGTGACCGTAATGGTCTCCTCGGGCTCGAACAGCGACATTCGCGTCATGCAAGCGAGGCGGGGGCGGCCGTTGACTTCCATCGAGCACGACCCGCACTTGCCTGCCTTGCAGTTCCACCGGACCGCTAGATCGCCGGCCTGGGTTGCCTGCAGCCGGTGCAGGACGTCCAGCACGACCTCGCCCTCATTGGCCTCGACCTCGTAGTCGACCAGTTCGCCTTGCCCGGAGTCGCCCCGCCAGATTTTCAGCTTAACTTTCGTGCCCATCACCGTGCTCCTTTGCGCGACTCCGTCACGACGACTCCTCCGGCGGCAACTCGTCCTCGGCCAGGTACTTCTTCAGCTCGGCCCGGTCGAACAGGGCCATCAGGTCGTCCCGCATCGGGATCATTGGCTGCTTGGTCAGCACGATCCGGTCGTTCTCGAAGGAGCAGGCCAGGTTCACCTTGCGCCACTCGGGGTTCATGCCGGGGAAGTCGTCACGGGTGTGGCCGCCCCGGCTTTCCTGCCGTTCGAGCGCCGCCTGGGCGACGCAATCGGCCATCAGCATGATGTTGCGCAAGTCAAGCGAGAGATGCCAGCCGGGGTTATAGGCCGGGCCGCCTTCGGCCCTGACGACTGCTGCGCGTTCGTGTAGCTTGCCGAGCTCGACCAGCGCCGTCTTTATTTCTGCCTCTGTCCTGATGATGCCCACCAGGTCGAACATGGTCTGCTGGACCTCGGCGTGCACCGTGTAGGGGTTCTCACCCACGGACCGCTCGAATGGCACCATCGCCTCGGCCCGTGCGGCCGTGATCTCGCCCTCGCTCGGGGTCGGCCGCTTCTCGCCCAGCCCGTTGAGGTACTCGGCGGCGCCGATGCCGGCCCGGCGGCCGAACACCAGCAGGTCAGACAGGGAATTGCCGCCGAGCCGGTTGGACCCGTGCATGCCGCCCGATACTTCGCCGGCCGCGAACAGCCCGGGCACGCAGGACTCGCCCGTGTCGGGATCGACCTCGACACCGCCCATCACGTAGTGCTGGGCGGGCCCGACCTCCATCGGTTCCTTGGTGATGTCGACGTCGGCGAGTTCCTTGTACTGGTGGTACATCGACGGCAGCCGTCGCAGGATTTCCTCAGCCGGCAGCCGGGATGCGATGTCGAGGAACACGCCGCCGTGCGGTGACCCGCGCCCGGCCTTGACCTCGGCGTTGTTCGCGCGCGCGACCTCGTCACGCGGCAGCAGCTCGGGCGGGCGCCGGTTGTTGTCGGGATCGGCGTACCAGCGGTCGGCCTCTTCTTCGGTCTCGGCGTACTGGGCGCGGAACACGTCGGGCACGTACTTGAACATGAACCGCTCGCCGAGCGAGTTCTTCAGCACCCCGCCGTCGCCGCGCACCGACTCGGTGACCAGCAGGCCGCGCACTGACAGCGGCCAGACCATGTGGGTGGGGTGGAACTGCACGAACTCCATGTTGATCAGCTTGGCGCCGGCCAGCAGGGCGAGCGCGTGGCCGTCGCCGGTGTACTCCCAGGAGTTCGACGTGACCTTGAAGGTCTTGCCGATCCCGCCGGTCGCGAGCACGATGGCCGGCGCTTCGAACACGACGAACTGCCCGGACTCCCTGATGTAGCCGAACGCCCCGGCGATCCGCTCGCCGTCCTTGACCAGCCGGGTGATCGTGGTCTCGGCGTAGACCTTGATCATGGCCTCAGGGTCGCCGAGCGTGCGCGCATCTTCCTGCTGCATCGCGACGACCTTCTGCTGCAGGGTGCGGATCATCTCCAGGCCGGTGCGGTCACCGATGTGGGCGAGCCGCGGATACTCGTGGCCGCCGAAGTTGCGCTGGCTGATCTTGCCGTCCTTGGTGCGGTCGAACAGCGCGCCCCACGCCTCGAGCTCGTAGACCCGGTCTGGCGCCTCTTTCGCGTGCAGCTCGGCCATCCGCCAGTTGTTCAGGAACTTGCCGCCGCGCATCGTGTCGCGGAAGTGCACCATCCAGTTGTCGTTCGGGTTCATGTTGCCCATGGCGGCGGCGCATCCGCCCTCGGCCATCACCGTGTGCGCCTTGCCGAACAGCGACTTGGAGATGACAGCCGTCTTCAGCCCGGCCAGCCTGGCCTCGATCGCCGCGCGCAGCCCCGAGCCGCCAGCGCCGATCACGACCACGTCGTAGGGGAGTCGCTCTATCTCTGTCATTGTCATTGGAGACCGCCTAGAAGAACCGCGGGTCAGCGAACGCGCCGCTGGCTACCAGCCGGACGTACAGGTCGGTGACGAGCACCCAGCCGAGCGAGATCCAGGCGAGCTGCATGTGCTTGCCGTTCAGCCTGGAGACTAGGGTCCACGCCTTGTACCTGATCGGGTGCTTGGAGAAGTGCTTGAGTCGGCCTCCGGTGATGTGCCTGCACGCGTGGCAGGACAACGAGTAGAGCCACAGCAGCCCGGCGTTGACGATCAGTACCAACGTGCCGAACCCCATGTGGCCCCACTGGCCGGCCGTGTTCTTGAACCCGAAGATCGCGTCGATAGTCAGGATCACGTTGAAGATCAGCGCGATGTAGAAGAAGTAGCGATGCAGGTTCTGCAGGATCAGCGGGAGCTTGGTCTCGCCGGTGTACTTCTTGTGCGGTTCACGGACCGCGCAGGCCGTGGGGGACTGCCAGAACGCGCGGTAGTAGGCCTTGCGGTAGTAGTAGCAGGTCAGCCGGAATCCGGTCGGACCGCCAATGATGATCACCGCGGGCGCCAGCCAGGAGAGCCAGGGGATCCAGTGGAAGCCGGAGCCCTTGACGCAGGTCGAGGCCAAGCACGGGGAGTACAGCGGTGAGATGTACGGCGCCGCGTAGTAGTCCTTGTTGACCAGGGATGCCCAGGTCAGGTAGATGACCGCGATGCCGAGGAAGATGCCGGTGATGGTCGGCTGCCGCCACCATTGATCGCGACGCAGCGTTTTGTCCGCTATCTGCGCTCTGCTCTTCGTCGGCGCTTGCGTAACCTGCGTCATTAGCCGTCTCCGTACTGAAACGTAAGGCCAGGCTGATCGCTCCGCGCTGCCGCGCTGTGCGCCCGCCCGTCCGCGATCCGGTGGCCCGGTGGTTCGGTGCACTGCTGCGTTCCCGCGTTGCCCACTGAACCTTATTCCAACGGTAATCTCCGCGCCGCCCTGGGTAGAGCATCCACCGATGTGACGCTGGACACGGTGTTTCCCCGGTGGGCTCGCCGAGAGCCCGGCAACAGCTAGGGGCCCACGCTGTCGTTATGGCAGCGTCCTGGGCCCCTAGCTGCGCGGGCGGAGGTGGATGCCGGAGCAGCGTGGGCCCCTAGCTGTCGTTATGGCGATAGCCGGTGCCCGTGCGCGGACGACTGCGGCAGGTCGAGGGCTGAGCGGAGGAAGTCGACTTGGAGGAGTAGCAGGTTCTCCGCTACTTCCTCCTGCGATGCCATGTGAGTGACTCCGGTCAGTGGCAGCACGAAGTGTGGCCTGCCCGCGGCCAGCAGCGCTGACGATAGCCGCAGCGTGTGGGCCACCACGACGTTGTCGTCAGCCAGGCCGTGGATGATCATCAGCGGCCTGGACAGTTTGTGCGCGTCTGCGATTAGCGAGGCTCGGTCGTAGTTGCCCGGGTTTTCGTCGGGGTGGCCGAGGTATCGCTCGGTGTAGTGCGTGTCGTACAGCCTCCAGTCAGTGACCGGCGCCCCGGCGATGCCCGCCCCGAACACGTCCGGCCGTCGCAGCACCGCCAGCGCGGACAGATAGCCGCCGAACGACCAGCCTCTGATGCCGACCTTCGTCAGGTCGAGGTTGGCGATTCCCTCTCGCGCGCAGTGTTCGGCCACCGCGATGAGCGCGTCGACCTGATCATCGAGCGCATGGGATGCCAGGTCCCCGGCGACCGCGCGGTTCCACTCGGGTCCACGCCCCGGGGTGCCCCGTCCGTCCGCAACTACCACGGCGAAGCCCTGGTCGGCGAACCATTGCGGGGTCAGATAGACGTCGGCGCTGGCCAGCACGCGCTGGGTGTGCGGACCGCCGTACGGGTCCATCAGGACGGGCAGCGCGGCACCGCTGCCGGATTCGCCAGGCTCATACCAGGAAGGGAGGACTAGGGCAACTTGCAGTTCGCGCTGACCGACGCGCAGGAGCCGAACCCGGGGCGTCCCGATGAGCGGCCGCTCCACCAGCGACCCGATCGTCGCGACGACCTCAACCCCGGCCCTGGTCTCGCCCGCCGCTGCCGCTCCACCCGCCGCCGCAGCGGCCGCTGCCGCTCCGCCCGCTGCCGCTCCGCCCGCTGCCGCTCCGCCCGCCGCCGTTCCGCCCGCCGCCGCTCCGCCCGCCGCCGCAGTCCGGAACCGCAGCACGCGCGTCACCACGCCGGGGTCGGCCATCGACCGGCTGCTGAACACCGCAGTGCCACCGGCCCCGACGGCAGTGTCCACCCCGCCCCGGCCATCCGGCCCGCCCGTCTGGCCCGGCCCGCCCGTCTGGCCGCCCGCCCTCGCCCGGCTCGCCCGTCTGGCCCGGCTGGCCCGGCCCGCCCGTCTGGCCCGGCTCGCCGATCGAAATCCTGGTCAGCCCCTCAGGTCGGTAACACCACACTCCGATTTCGCTCGGCTCACCCTGCCAGGCGGCAAACAACACCGTATCGTCGTCCACCGACAGCACTTCCCGGACTTGCAGGTCAGCCGGCGTGACCGGCGTGGCGCTGCCATCGGCGAGCGCGACGGGATCGGCAACAAGCAGCCGGGTGGCGCCATCGGCGATCGTCGTCCACACGATCCGCCCGTCCGACGTCCGGGCGGGCACTCCCGGCACGACGTCAACCCAGCACGGGTCGGTCTCCTCCCGCAGCAGGCTGGTCTGGCCACTTTCGGGGTCGACGGACAGCACCCGCATCAACCGCTGGTCCCGCGACTGCACCACGATTATCGGCCCGGTGGCGTCCCAGTCGGCGGCGACCAGATACGGGCACGCGCCAGCATCCCAGGCAACCGGCACGACGGTGCCATCAAGCCCCGCCACCAGCAGCGAAACCAAGGCGTTCGCAGTCCCGGCGGCCGGGTACCTGATCTCGGACGGTTGCCGGCCGGGATTGGCCGGATCGGCGATGTGCCAGCGCCTGACGACGGAGTTGTCGACCCGGGCCACCAGTATCGCGGTGCTGTCCGGCGCCCACCAGTAGCCTCGGTACCGGCCCATTTCCTCGGCGGCGACAAATTCGGCCAGCCCGAACGTGACGTCGCCGGCCGCCGCCCCGGCCGTTCCCGCCGCCCCGGCCGTTCCCGCTCGCCCTGGTCCGATCAGCGCGGAGTCCGCCCCAGTGGCCAGGTCGGTGATCCTCAGCGCCCCGTCGCACACGTAGGCGACCCGTTGGCCGGCCGGGTCTGGCCGCGGGTCGATGGCCGGCGACATCGCGCTGGCGCGGCGGGGACCAGGCCCGTCCGGGGTCAGTGAGGTCGTGTACACCTGACCGGCGAGCGCGAACGCGGCCATCGTGCACTCGTCATCGGTGGCGAACCCCACCACCCCCGCCGCCCATTCGCGCGACCGTTCTCGCCGGGCCTTTTCCGCGTCAGGCTCCTCGGCGTTACCGCCGATCACAGTGGGGTCGGCGACTAGGCGCTCCCGGTTGGCCGCCCCTTCGCCTGCCGCCGTCAGGTCGAGCACCCACAGGCACGTGACCGGATCGGTGCCGTTCTTGCTGCGCAGGAACGCGATCCGAGTGCCATCGGGGCTGACGCTGAACGACCGCGGCGCGCCGAGCGCGAAGCGCTTGGTCCTGGCTTGCTGGCGGGGGAATGTATCGGTCATGACTGTAGATCCTGCCAGCCCAGGCGGCACCGCGCCCTTCGGCTCCCGGGCCAGGCTATCCTCGCGGCATGGACCAGAGCGCAAACCATAGGCGGCTGCTGCTCGTGCACGCCCACCCGGACGACGAGTCGATCGGCACCGGCGCGACGATGGCCAAGTACGCGGCGGACGGGGCCAGCGTCACCCTCGTCACCTGCACGCTCGGCGAACTCGGCGAGATCATCCCGCCCGACCTGGCCGACCTCGCCTGGGACAAGCAGAACAAGCTCGGCGAGTACCGGATCGGCGAACTCGACGCCGCCTGCGCCGAACTCGGCGTAACCGATCACAGGTTCCTCGGCGGACCTGGCCGCTGGCACGACTCTGGGATGATGGGCACCCCGTCCAACGACTGGGAAGGCAGCTTCTGGCGAGCCCACGTCGACGTGGCCGCGCATGTCCTGCTCGACGTCATCACGCAAGTCCGGCCTCAGGTGATGGTGACGTACGACGAGAACGGGTTCTACGGCCACCCCGATCACATTCAGGCTCATCGAGTTGCCTGGCGGGCTTTCGAACTCGCCGACGGACTAGTGAGCAAGTTCTACGCGACCGCGATCCCCAAGTCGGTGCTCGCCGAGGGAATCAAGATTATGGCCGAAAGCAACCAGGGCGATCGGCCGCCGTCCACCGATGGGGAGTCGACCGGGGGCCTCGCCGTGGACTCCGTGGACGATCTGCCGTTCGGCGTGCCTGACGACCAGGTGACGACCGAGATCGACGCCACCGGCTATCTTGAGGCCAAGCTGGCGGCGATGCGGGCGCACGCCACGCAGATCTCAGTGGACAGCCCGTTCTTCGCGCTGTCGGACAAGGTCGGTCGGCGTGCTCTCGGTATTGAGTACTACACGCTGCTCGCCGGGCCCCGAGGGCCGGGCACCGGGCCGCACGGCTGGGAAAGCGATCTGTTCGCCGGCCTCGACGCGGAGATGGCCTAGCCTTTAGCAGGTGAGCCGCATCGTGTCGAACGCTCCGGTCGGGCAGGTAGACAACAGCCGTCGCGACCCGCCTGGCCAGTCGGCCGACTCTGCCCTCACGATTGTCACTTGCGTGATGCTGCTGTTGTTCGGGATCGCGCAGGCGCTGCTCGGCGCGTTCTTCTACGGCGCGGGGCCGGCGCCATTCGCCTCGATCGGCTTTGACCTGGCCATCGGTGGCACCTGCCTGCTCGGCGGCTGGGGCCTGGGCCGGCCGCTCGGCGGCGTGATGCCGGCGATCGGCTGGTTCGTCGTCGCGTTCGTGCTCGCGAGCGGCACGGGTGGCGGAAGCGTGCTGATCACGGCGTCAGCGGCCGGTGAGTGGTTCCTGTTCGGAGGTGCTGCCTGCGCGACCGCAGGGATGGTCGGCGCGATCACGATCTGGTCCAGGCTCGGCCTAGGCAAACCGCGCCGCTAGCCCCGGCAGGCCAGACAACTACAGCAACCTTTGGTGTCGGCGGGCCGAGGCTGGTGCGGTGGTGTAAGTGGTGCGGGAGTTTCCCGCGGTCTGGTGCCTGGGGTGGTCCGGGGTGGCAGGGGTGGCTGGTGCGGCGGCTGTCCGCTGACGTCGTGACCGCGTGGGGGTGGACCCGGGTGGCAAATCGCGGTTTAGTTTCCGTGATCAAGGTTCGGATCATGATCGTGGAGCCTGGCTGTCACATATCGCGGCTGAGATTCCGCGGTAACCGCGGTTTCATGATCACGGAGACTCGCCGTCACCCGCCCGCAGGGTGGATGACGTCCGGACGGCCGCCGTCGCGCCGGACCGGACGATAAAACCATCCCAGATGGGACATTCCGGATTCCGGGCGGTCAGATGCTCCCGCCGGGGTCGCCGGCCAGCGACACCAGCAACGCCGCCGACCGGCAGCCTCCCGACCGGCAGCCTCCCGACCGGCAGCCTCCCGACCGGCAGCCTCCTGCCCGCCCGGCATCAACGACAGGCCCCCTCCACGACGCCGGACCGGGCTACCACAACCTCGCGACCCGCCCGCCAGGCCCGCAACCACACCCGCAACCTCCCACGCCCGGGCTGCCAGCTCACCATCGACACCATCAATCCCGCCACCGAAGAACTCACCCCGCCGCCTAGCCCCAACCCCCACCTGAGGCTATTTGCTGTCCAACGCTGCCGCTGACCCGACCTAACTCCGATGCCGCGACGATCAGGGGTTGCTGGCGGTGATTGAGAGTTGTTCGGATAGGTGCTCGGCTAGGCGTTCTACGGCTGTTCTGAGCCTGCGGAAGTAGGCGGCTCGGCTAAGGCAGAGCTTGTTGGCGGCTTCCTCGTGGCTGCGCATGGGCTCCAGGTAGCCGGCGACCAGCACGCTGTAGAGCAGTTTCTCGTTCTCGTTGTCGCCGAACGCCCCGCGGGCGGACTCATTGATCAGGCGCCGCACCGACTCGGCTCGCTCGGCGATCGTGTCGCCGACGGCGAGCGGGCTTCTGGCCAAGTCGCGCGGTACCCGGAAGTTCTTCAGCGCCTCGCGCACGGTCGCGAGGTCGGCGATGGGGCCTTCCGGCGCGTGAGCTGACGGGGCGTGAGCCGACGAGGCGCCAGTCGCCGGTCCAGGGCCGCCCGGCTTGATCGGCAGGGCAGGCACGGTCGTGGCTTCATTGAGGGGTCGGCCCGCTGCTGGGTGGTGCGGTGGCTGCTGGCCATCCGGGCCTGGCTGGCCCGGATGGCCAGCGTCGGCTGTGTGCGGCACGAACGCCGCGATGACCGGGGCTGCTGTCGTCGCCGGTACTTGACCGGCGCCGATCAGGTTGGGCGCGATCCGGCCGAGGCCGGCTCGACCGGGCGCGGTCGACCGGAGCGTTGACGGATCGGGTGCGGGCATGCCTAGTTCGGCGTAGACCTGGGAACGCAGGAACGCGGTCAGGCCGCCTGGCCCGTAGTCGAGGCGATAGCACTGCACGACCATCCCGCCAATAGCCGCGTCGAGGTCGATGTTGTGCTCGGCGCCGATCGCCGTTGCGAACGCAACGGCCCCAGGGTAGGTCGCGTCGATCGGCAAGTAGGCGAACCTCGGGTTGGCGGAGCCGCAACGCAGCACTCCGGAGACGCCGAGCATGGCCTGGACCTTGCCCTGTCCGGTGAAGTCGACCGCCGCGTGCCACAGTACCGAGTCGCCCTCGTCGGCGTGCTCGCGCGCGTGCGCCAGCCACGGGCCGATCAGCGGGTCGTCGCTCGCGAACGCGGGTGCGGTCGCCAGGCTCATGCAGGCCATGTAGCCGCGGATGTTGTCCTTGAGATCCCTGACCACGGCGACTCGGTCAGGCGCCTCGATGAAGAATCGCTTGGTCAGGTACCACCAGTCGGCGTTCTGGCTGACGTGCAGGCCAGCTTCGAGCCGGTCGGCGTCGAACTCCCTGACCGAGTCCACCCGGAATGCGGTGTCGCCCTCCCAGCCGAATCCCCACTTCGCCACCGGGTTCTCCACCAGGTGCGCCATGTCGATGATCAGCAGCGGCTCATCCGGCGACCGCTCGTACAGGTAGTCGATGATCCGGCGGCGCAGGAATCGCTCAAGCTCGTAATTACGTAGCCGGAGGTCGACAAGCAGTGCCTTGCGAACGAGTTCGTGCAAGGTGACGCCGTCACCGAGTGGTTCGGCGATCGTCAGATCGCAAAGCTGGCTGTAGGCGGATTCGCCCTCGCCGCGCGGCAGCACCGCGCTCAGCAGCTGCGGTGTGGTCGTCCTGGCGATGGCGGCGATGCACAGCGCGGACATCCGGACGTCGCGAAGTTCGGAGTGCGCCAGTCGGTGGATCAGCGAGCGCAGCACCTCTGGGCGCTGCAGGTCGGTGTCGGCGCTCCAGTTGGAGTCGGCGCTCGCGGTCTCGGCGGCCAGCGACAGCGCTAGCGGCGACCCGCCCGCCCAGTCGACGATGGCAGGCACTCGCTCGTCGCTGAGCCCGTGCGCCGCCAGCAACGTCAGCGCGTCGCGCTGATCCAGGCCGTTGAGCTCAAGTCGCGCGGTCACGGACTCCCAGCCGCCGGAGAACCAGCCGGGGTCAGGTTCGCCCCTCCCGGCGATCAGCACGAGCGCGCGGTCCGGCAGCGTCGGCAGCAGGTCGCGGCGAAGATAGCCGTCGAGAGAGGTCATCCGCTCGTAAGAGTCGAGCAGTACCAGTGGCCCGCCGCCGCGTGCGCTCTTGCGCAGCAACCCGTGCCCGGGGGAGTTCCCAGACTCGCTCATCGCCGCGTTGCGGATCAGCGCCTCCAAGGCGCCGGAGGCCGGTCCAAGCTCCCGGCCGTCCACGGACAGGACTTCCCATCCGAGCGATCGGGCCCGGCGCGCGGCGGCCCGAAGCAACGCGCTCTTGCCGATGCCACCAGGCCCGCAGATGTGTACGACGCTGGACGGCGGATCTGGTCGCATACAGCGGTCGATGAAGGCAAGCTCGACCTCGCGACCGGCGAACCGGTCACGATCTCGGTCTTCGAGCCTGGCCGCGAGCGTCCGGCGCGGCAGGTCGTACGCCATCGGCCCATCCCCACCCCGGGCGCGCCGGTTGTTACTGAGCGGCGTCGTCACCCGAGCCGCTGCACGATCAGCGTACCAAAGTGAGACTCCACTGATATTGCGCTCCAACTGGCCCTACCTCATGGTGGAGCACGATATGCCGGACACTTCGGCGCAGCGTGAGCAGGAAAGAGGCAGGAGACAGCCGGTCATGGGAATGATGAAACGAATGAAGGACATGCGGGAGATGGCGAACGCCGCTCCCGACATGGTCAGGCAAGCCCAGGAGATGGGTGCGCAGGCTCAGCAGATGGCAGCGGCCCAGCAGGCCGCCGCCCAGGCTCGGGTGGCCGCGGCGCAGGCTCAGCAGGGCGGCGGATTCGCCCAGCCGGGTGCCGCGCCCACCGGCCCGGACTTCGAGCCGATCGCGGGCGTCTCGCTTGAGCAGTTCGCGGCGATCAGCAAGGGCGTAGCCGCTTACAACTACGACCAGTCCAAGCTGGTCGAGGTCGCCGCTTCCAAGGGCGTCGACGCCGGGAGCTGGGACAGTGCCTCACGCGGCTGGAACGACCGCATCAAGGCCAACCCAGCCGTCGCTCAGCGGTTCAACCTTCTCTACCGGGCGGCCTGACATGGGAATGTTCAAGAACATGCGCGACCTGCAGAAGATGGGCAAGGATATCGAGGCGAACATGCCTCCGCCAGCCCAGCGGATGGCGGACGCGCAGGCCCGGATGGCCAATATGCAGCAGATGATGGCCAACCAGACCGCTGCGGCTAACGCCGCTGCCTCAGCCGCCGCCGGCCTGGCCGACGGCACGGCCATCAAGCGCACCGTGGTGATCAACTCGATGCAGCAGGTCGGCATGATCAACTTCGACTTGATGATCCAGTTCGACCTGACGGTGATGCAGGACGGCATGCCGCCGATGCCTGCGACGACGCAGCAGACGGTCAGTCAGATGCAGATCGGGCAGATTCGTCCCGGCATGACGTGCGACGCCGCCGTCGACCCGAACAACCCGGCCGCGATCTGGCTCGATCTGAACACCGCCAAGTAACGATGCGGCGCCTCATCAGCGCCGCAGTGATCATCATCGGTGCGGGCACGTTCGCCGCGTGCCTGCGATCCGCGCTCGCCGGAGTGCGGGACGTGATGATCAAGGACGGCGGATCCTGCGGCAGCGGCGGGCCGTATGTCATCGCCCAGCGGTGCTCGAGCGCTGACATACGCCTGCTGCTGGTCGGCATCCTCGGCGGGCTCGTCGCCGCGGTTGTCTACGGCAGCGGCACGGCGGCGCTGAGCAGGTCAGCGCCGTCGGCGGGACTGCTCTGCTGGGTAGCAGGATTCGGCGCACTCGGCTGGAGCTTCCTCAGCCTGGTCATCACGCCACCCGCGGGTCAAGGCAGGTCCATCGGGTGGCTGATCAGCGGCGTCGTGTTCCTGGCGCTTGCCCTTGGCGGTCTGGTGCCGTTGCTGAGCGGGCTGATCAGCGACGTGCGGCCAGGAGGTAAGCCGAGTTCGAGTTCGCGCCGCATCGGGCCGCCGATCGTGCGGGCAGTCATACCGCCGGGACTGGGCAGCGCCCCGCCGACCACATACGGAGGCTGGTCGGCGAGCGGCGCGACGGCTCTGGGCGTGACTGGCAGGCCGGTCGATGCCATCCCGCCGCAGGTGCAGCCATCGGTGCTGGCCAGCATCGGAATCTGGCTGCTCACCAGCGCCGTGGGAGCGGCGATCGGGTTGGTCTTCAGCTCATCGCTGGTCAGCACGCTGAAATGACGGGGGGAGCAGGGCGGTCGGAATGTCGGCCAGGGCACTGCGAAGTTCTTCGCCGAGCGCCTTGGCCTGAGGGTCGAGCCGGGTGCTCGCCGCGACCCCGCGGCCGAGCAGGCCGGTCACTACGAAGTTGATCGCGAGAATGTTGGGCAGGCAGTGCCGCTCGACCGGCAAGCCCGCCACGGACGGCACAAGTTCGGCCAGCCGCTCTGTGGTCAGGTAATCCTCGAGCCAGGCGTACTCGGCGTCGGTGCGCACCCAGACGCCGAGGTTGGCGTTGCCGCCCTTGTCGCCGGACCGCGCTCCGGCGATCGTGCCGACGGGGGCGCGCACCGTCGGCGCACCTGAAGCGGACGGCGCGGTCGACGCAGGGGACGTCGCCCGCGCCGCAGGGGGATTGCCTGGGTGTCGGGGTGCCGTAAGGCGCCCCGACACGCGGGGGGGTCCGGCCCACGCAATCTTCCCGTCGATCACAACTTCCGTACCCACCAATCCAGCCGGAACGACCGTCGGCCAGTACACGCCGTACGCCGAGGCATCGCCGGGCGGGGTCAGCGCGTAAAACCCGGGATAGCTCGCCAGCCCGGTCTCTACCACAGCGGCCGAGAATGCCCGGCCGACCTTAGCCTTGTCGCGATCGAGCACCGAGATCCGCAGCAGCGCGGGCCCGGCCTGGCCTGCACTGTCCCCGACCAGGTCGACGTCGACGACGTCGAAGCTGTCCTTGCCGCCGTCGACCCGCGCCCAGATCGTCTGTTCGGCTAGCTCGGCCTTGGCGGCGATGTCCAGCCCTTCGAGCGCCAGGATCATCGAGTTGCGGAACCCGCCCGCGTAGTTCAGCGCGACCTTGAGATCGGCGGGCGGCGGTTCGCCCCGGACACCGCTGACCCGAACCCGGTCGGGCCCGACCTGCTCAAGCGCGATCGTGTCGAACCGCGCGGTCACGTCCGGGTTCAGATAACGAGCCGACCCGATCTCGTAGAGCAGTTGTGCGGTGACGGTCCCGACGCTGACCACACCGCCCGTCCCGGGGTGCTTGGTGATCACCGCCGATCCGTCGGCGGCCAGCTCCGCGATCGGGAATCCAGCGTGGGCTAGGTCAGGTACTTCGTGGAAGAAAGAAAAGTTTCCGCCGGTCGCCTGGCAACCGCACTCGATCACGTGTCCAGCCACCACGGCGCCGGCGAGCGCGTCCAGGTCGTCGCCCTGCCAGTCGAACCGCCACAGACCTGGTCCGACGACGAGCGCCGCGTCGGTTACCCGGCCGGTGATCACGACATCGGCCCCGGCCGACAGGGCCTCGGCGATCGGCAGCCCCCCGAGGTAGGCGTGCGCGGTCAGCGGCGTGACGTCGGCTTCGGCGAGTGACTCGCCGGTGTCGGAGTTCGCGAGCCGATGCCCGTCCTTGAGCAGCTCAGGCAGCCTTGGCAGCAGGTCGTCGCCGGCGACGTGGGCGATCACCGGGCTTATCCCGGCGCGTCTGGCCAGCTCGGCGACGGCCGCGGCGCAGCCCGCCGGGTCGAGCCCGCCGGCGTTGGAGACGATCTTGATGCCGCGTTCCAGGCACGTCGGCAGGACTTGCTCCATCTGGGTGAGGAACGTCCTGGCGTAGCCAGGGCGCCCGGCCAGGACGGCCTTGCCAAGCAGCAACATGGTCAGCTCCGCCAGCCAGTCGCCGGTCAGCACGTCGATCGGGCCGCCCTGCACCATCTCGTGCGCGGCCGACACCCGGTCGCCGTAAAACCCGCTGCAGTTGGCGATCCTCAGCACGGACCCGGAGTCTTTCAACGCGGCACCCAGGAGGGGTCGCGTTTGGCCGCGAAGGCGGCCATGCCTTCGCGGGCGTCGTCCGAGCCGAAGAAAGTGGCTGAGAGTTCGGCCATCTTGGTCAGGCCGGCGGCGAAGCCGTCGGCCAGACCAGCGCGCAGTATCTCCTTGGTCGCGGCCAGCGCGTTCGGGGCGCCGCGAAGCAACATGTCGGCGTACCGCTCGGTCTCGGCGTCGAGGTCGCCGGCTGCTACGGCCTTGGTCAGCAGTCCGATCTCGGCCGCGCGCTTGGCGTCGAAGACCTCGCCGGTCAGGAAGTACTCGGCGGCCGCCCGCGACGGCATCCGGCGCAGGCACGGCACCGAGATCATGGCCGGAACCACGCCGACCCGCACCTCGGAGAAGGCGAAGCTAGCACGGTCCGCCGAGATCGCGATGTCCGCCGCCGCGACCAAGCCGATCCCGCCGGCTCGGGCTGCCCCGTTGACCCGGCAGATCACCGGCTTGGGGCTGTCCCACAGCAGTCCCAGCACGCCTGCCATGAGCGGAGCGGCTGCCGCTGGCGTCGCTGACGCCTCTTTGAGATCGGCGCCTGAGCAGAACACCTTGCCCGCGCCGGTCAGCACCAAGACACGGACGGCCGGGTCGGCCATCGCCCGCTCAAGCTCGGCCTTCAGCTCGGCGAGGAGCCTGGAGGACAGGGCGTTGGCGTTGTGCGGCGAATCCAGCGTGATCGTAACGATCCCGTCCGCCGTCCGCGCCCGCACGAGTTGAGCGTCGGTCACTGTGCCTCCTGGTCCGCGACGATCGCGAGCACGTCTCCGGTATTGACCTGAGCGCCGACCCTCACTCTCATCTCGGTGAGGACGCCGTCGACGGGCGCGACGATCTGATGCTCCATCTTCATCGCCTCGATCGCCAGCACGAGCTGCCCCTTGGTCACGGGCTCCCCGGCCGCTGCGGCGACCTTGGTAACGCTGCCCGGCATCGGTGCTCGCAGCGAGCCGGTCTCACCCTCGCGAGCGG
The DNA here is from genome assembly GCA_963769145.1 of uncultured Actinomycetota bacterium. Classification (GTDB taxonomy): domain Bacteria; phylum Actinomycetota; class Actinomycetes; order Streptosporangiales; family Streptosporangiaceae; genus Chersky-822. Next base: position 809,049 of record CAVYKS010000003.1, on the reverse strand, counting down.
GCGCGGGCAGCCGGTCGAGCAAGGTAAGGCTGACCGAGCCGACCCAGATCCGGTCGGCCGAGCGGACAATGCCGAACGTAAGAGTAAGGCCGCCGGACTCCAGCTTCACCCGATCCGGCGTCGCTTCCACGATGTCACCCACGCCGTCGATCGTCAGCCCTGAGCGCGCCCAGCGATAGCTGATGTCGATCCGGCCGCGCGGGCCCGTGAACGAGGTGTGCTGCGGCTGGCTGGGAACGTTGCGCCAGCCGCCAGGGACGCTGGCCGCCGCCTTGGCCTCGCGTCGGTTCGCTGTCGCGACCGCGGCGGTCGCGGCGGCGGCGGCTAGCCGGCACTCGTGTTCGCTGGGCACCAGACCCGCGTAGTCGTAGCCGTCGAGCAGCGAGGTGTCGGCCCCGCCCTCGGTGAAACGGGCGTCGCGCAGCACGCTGACCAGCAAGTCACGGTTCGTGGCGGGTCCGGCGATCGTCGCTCCGGCCAGGCCAGCGGTCAGCCGCCTGATCGCGGCCTGGCCTGGTCGGCGCCCAAGCGATCACCTTGGCCAGCATCGCGTCGTAGTGGGCGCTGACCACCGAACCCGCTCGCACGCCCGCGTCGAGCCGCAGCATGGGCTGGTCCGTCGACCAGCCCGAACTCACAATCGATGGCTGGAATGGCGAAGGCGTGGATCGGGCCGACCTCCGGCCGGAAGCCTTCGACCGGGTCCTCGGCGTAGAGCCTCGCCTCGATCGCGTGACCGGCGGGTGGCGGCGGCTGCGCTGGCAGCGGCGTCCCCTCGGCGATCGCGAGTTGCAGCGCCACCAGGTCGATGCCATGCAGGCACTCGGTGACCGGGTGCTCGACCTGCAGCCTGGTGTTGAACTCGAGGAAGTAGAACTCGCCCGACCGGCCGACGAGAAACTCGACCGTGCCCGCGTTAACGTAACCGACGGTTTTGGCCAGCGCGGCTGCGGCGGCTAGCAGCCGCGCTCGAAGCTCAGGGCCGACCGATGGAGACGGCGTCTCCTCGATCACCTTGGCGTAGCGGCGCTGGACGGAGCAGTCGCGTTCGGTCAGCGCCCAGATCGTGCCGTGCTGATCGGCCAGCACCTGCACCTCGATGTGCCTGGCGCCGGTCAGCAGCGGCTCGCAGAACACCGTGCCGTCGCCGAACGCGGCCTGCGCCTCGCGGCTGGCCGACTCGATCGCGGCGTCGAGTTCTGATGCCGAGTGCACTGCGCGCATGCCGCGGCCACCGCCACCCGCCGACGCCTTGACCAGGACGGGAAAGGTCGTGACCGACTCGGGGTCGAGTTCGGTTAGGACGGGGAGACCGGCTTGCGTAGCCCTTTTCCGCGCCAAAATCTTGAGCGCCATGGCCCGCATGGCCTCTGGCGGCGGGCCGACCCACAGCAGGCCGGCGTCCTGCACCTGACGGGCGAATTCGGGATCTTCGGCGAGGAACCCGTAGCCGGGGTGCACGGCATCGGCGCCGGACGCCAGCGCCGCTGCGACGATCGCCTGGCCGTTCAGGTACGTCTGGGCCGAGGCGGCGCCGGGCAGCCGGACCGCGAGGTCGGCCTCGGCCACGTGCGGGGACCTGGCGTCGGGGTCGGAGAAGACAGCGACCGTGCCGATGCCCGCCTGACGGCAGGTGCGGAAGACCCGGCGGGCGATCTCCCCCCGGTTGGCCACAAGCAGGTTGCGGATCACGCGCACAGGCCTCACATCCGAAGACACCGTAGCGGCCAGCGCCAGCCGGTTCGGGGCGTGCCGCCCCGCTGCCGATCACCGATAGGCACATGCCGAGCACCGATCTGGTGTCGCGCGGGTCGATAACGCCGTCGTCATAGATCCGTCCGGACAGGAAGAACGCCTGCGACTCCGCCTCGATCTGCTCTTCCACCATCGCCCGCATCGCGGCGTCGGCGTCCTCGTCGAACGGCTCGCCCCGGGCGGCCGCCGACTGGCGTCCCACGATCGACAGCACCCCGGCAAGCTGGGCCGGGCCCATCACCGCCGACTTGGCGCTCGGCCAGGTGAACAGGAACCTCGGGTCGTAGGCGCGTCCGCACATGCCGTAGTTCCCCGCGCCGTAGGAGGCGCCCATCACGATCGTCAGGTGCGGCACCCGGCTGTTCGAGACCGCGTTGATCATCATGGCCCCGTGCTTGATCATTCCCGCTTGCTCGTAGCTGGCGCCGACCATGTAGCCGGTCGTGTTCTGCAGGAACAGGAGCGGCGCGGCGACCTGGTTCGCTAGCTGGATGAACTGAGCCGCCTTCTGGGATTCCTCGCTGAACAAGATCCCGCGAGCGTTGGCGAGTATGCCGATCGGGTAGCCGTGCAGGACGGCCCACCCCGTGACCAGGCTGCTGCCGTACAGCGGTTTGAACTCGTCGAAGGCCGAGCCGTCGACGATCCGGGCGATGACCTCCCGCGGGTCGAAGGGAACCTTCAGATCCTCGGGCACGATGCCGAGCAGTTCGTCCGGGTCGAGCAGCGGGTCTGCCGGGGCGAAGGACGGCTTTCCGGCGCCTGGTTCGCGCTGGTTCAGCCTGGCGACGATTGACCGGCCGATCCGCAGCGCGTCGTGCTCGTCCTTGGCGAGGTAGTCGGCGAGACCGGACTGGCGGGCGTGCATGTTCGCGCCGCCGAGCGATTCGTCGTCGGATTCTTCGCCGGTTGCCATCTTGACGAGCGGCGGCCCGGCGAGGAACACCTTCGACCGCTGCTCGATCATCACCACGTAGTCGCTCATGCCAGGGACGTAGGCGCCGCCGGCCGTCGAGTTGCCGAATACCAGTGCGATCGTGGGGATGCCAGCCGCCGACATCCTGGTCAGGTCCCGGAAGATTTGCCCGCCTGGGATGAAGATCTCCTTTTGAGTCGGCAGGTCGGCGCCGCCGGACTCGACGAGGTTGACCAGCGGCAGCCGGTTCTCGATCGCGATCTGCATGCTCCGCAGCGACTTGCGCAGCGACCAGGGGTTCGTCGACCCGCCCCGCACCGTCGGGTCGCTCCCGCTGATCATGCACATCGTGCCTTCGATGACGCCGATGGCGTTGACGCCGCTCCCGCCGACCGGGAAGCCGGTGCCGTAGCCGGCCAGCGGCGACAGTTCCAGCAGCGGCGAATCGGGGTCGACGAGCAACTCGACCCGTTCCCTGACCGTGAGCTTGCCCCGGTCGCGGTGCCGTTTGACGTACTTAGGCCCGCCGCCCGCCAGCGCTTTGGCGTGTTCGGCGTCAAGCTCGGCGAGTTTGGCCAGCATGGCCTCGCGCCGGGCCAGGTACTGAGCGCCGCCAGTGTCGAGCGCGCTGCCAAGAACCGTCACATCCGGAACCATATGCGGCACCCGATCACCCGCACCAGGCCAGGCCGTCCTTTAGGGGTTGCGCTAGCCCTATTCTGAGTTCGGCCACGTCCTCGCTGTCTGCGCACGGATCTTGGCGGGGATCGGCCCGTATTCCGCCTCAAGCTCGGCGCCAAGATCTGCGAGGTTATCGTGCCGCAGGCGCTCTTCCACTGCGGTCACGACGTAGTCGTTAAATTGCTGAGCCCCAACGTGTTCCTTGACCGCTACGGCAAGGTCATAGGGCAGCCAGGCTCGTTCTGTGCCTTGACTCATCCTTTAGGCACTCATCTCAGACGTGGACGACGTGGACTCGATCTTTGCGAGGTCGAGCTGGGTCTTCAGTCAGCTTTGCCATGTCATCGACATCGCTGGTCAAGACGATGACTCGTCCGGGTTGCGCCAGGGCGACGGTCGCGACAAGCGCATCAAGGGCACAGCGGTGTCCAGCTAGCCCGGTCCGGCCTAATAGCTCGCCAGCGGCGCGTGCCCGCTCTGCGTCAATTGGAATGACCGTGACGTGACGCAGCACGCGATAGATACGCACGTCCTTCCGGCCGCCGCGCAGCACCTCGGTCAAGGTCGTAGCTGAAATCACCACGCGGCCCCTGAGACGTCGCGCGGCCTCGAACGGCTGTGTAGCCTTCGGGTCGCCGGTGGCGAGTTTGACTAGGCCCTCGGCGTCCAGGACCAATGAGCCGGCTATGTCTCCTCCTCATAATCGGTCCAAAGGCGCATTGCCTGCCTGACGCCCTCCTCGTCGAACGGCCCGAACTCGGCCTGGAGTTGCGCGGAGAGATCATCGAGCAGGTTGAGCCTGACTCGCTCTTCGACGGCGTCGGTTACGTAGCGGCTGAAGCCGCCTGAGCCGGTGCGGGCTCGGATCGCTTCGGCCAGTTCCTCTGGCATGGACACGCTCACCTTCCGTACCTTGCCGCCGTGCGGCTGGGTGCTTGCTTCGGCGAACACGGTGGCCGGGAGCACCGAGACGATGCACTTCACGATCTGGTCGCGAGGGACCGAGTCGAGTGCCCGCCGCAGCGCCTGCTCCAACGCGCTCAGCTCAGGGGCCCGACCGGACTCGTCTCGGGCGGGAGTTTCCGTGCTCATGCGTTCATGCTACCAGTGGTAGCAACATAGTGCTACACGGTGCTCTAAGCGCTCCTTACCTATCGGCCGAATCCGATGACTTCGCCAAGCTCGGGTATCGAGCCGTTTATCAGGAAACCCATTGCCCACATTGTCCGGCTTCCTGGAACCGAGGAGAGTGCGCCAGGTTCGGATTCCAGCTTGTCTTTGGTCGGTATCGCAGCGAAATCCCAGTGCCCGCCCGCCACTGTGTGGCCACCACTGTCCATCGCGCCGAGCTGGCCGGGCGGCGCGATGGATGCGGCAATCCACCTGGGAAATCCGGTGTGAATGTGGCAATCCATCGGACTCCGCAGCCCCGCCCACACGATGGATGCGGCAATCCATCGCGTGGCAGGCGGCCGGGATGCGATGGACCGGGGAATCTGTCGGGGGTTAGGGCCGCCGTCGTCCGGTGCCGGGTCGCAGGTGTCGTCGGGCTTGTCGCATGTACACCTGTCAGCAGCATCGGGCCGCCGTTGTCGTTCGCACCGGGGAACCTACAACAACGCCGGGCCGGCGAAGCCGGCGACAGTATCTAGGAGTGACTCCAGGTGCTGGGCGAATTCGGCGCGGGGCGGTTCGGGGCAGCCAGGCAGTTCGGCGGCCTATTGCAGTAGGCTGAGCATGGCTTCGGCCGTGTGCCGCTGGTGGAATGGGTTCGCCGGGACCGAAGGCAGGACGCCGACGGGCATGGTCAGGGTGGCCAGCTCCGCGTCGGTCAAGCCCTGTAGCGTGTCACTGGCTAGGAGCCCGCTAATGATCGGGGGTGCGGCGCCGAGCCCGGCCAGGCGGGCGCGTTCGCGAGCGTCGGCGACGGGGCTCCCGGCTGTGGCTGGCCAGGCCAGGATCAGTCGGTCGACGGCACTGGGGAAGTCGACTGTCGGGCGCGTCCCTACCGAGCAGCCATTGGATCCGGCGAAAACGGTCACCGGCCGCCTGGGCAGAAGCCTGATGAGATAGCGGGCATCTGCCGTCCAGTCCGGCGCGCGGGTGCACATGGTTGGTGGAAGCACTCCGAAGCCTTAACACCGGAGCCCGGCCACGATTCCGGGCCGATGCCAGTAACGGTCCGCGTCCATGTCGTCTTCCCGCAGACCGCCGTGGATCAGCAATAGCACGGTCCTGTAACCGTGCTCCTCGCTCACACGCCGGACGCTCACAACACAGTAAGCGTCTTCGCGTTTGGGGCGCATTTTGAAGAGTAAATGAGGCCCGTGCTGTCTTCTCCGGCAGCACGGGCCTCCTGTCAGGTGACTATGACGTCACGCGTTGCACTGGTTGATCCCGGCGATGTTGCCGTCGGCTGCGTACGTGCCGCTGCCAGAGTTGCTGTTGAAGGCGTCCGTCCAGGTTTCGCACGTTGCCGGGGCGGCGTAGCTCCAGGACCAGGTCGTCCACGGCTGTCCCGCGCTGGTGGCCGCGGGGAAGCCGAAGTTGGCGCTCGGCGGGAAGAACAAGGTGTACCAGTGGCTGGTGTCGATCGGGGCACTCCCGGTGTAGGAGAGCACCTTAGGCACCGCTGGCGTGGCCTGATCGGCGTAGAACTCCTGGTCTCCGCCACCGGTCAGGCTGCCGACGACCGTGCCGCTGATGTCGAGACCAGAACATGACTGGCCGTTGGGCTCGGTACACCCCTGGTTGGGGGACAGGCCCGGCTGCGTCGTGAACGTGCCGGTGTCGGACACGGTCATCGTGTAGAACCAGCACCGCGTAGCGGAACTGCCGCAGTCGGCTGCGGGCACGCCTGTCTCGCGAGTGACCGTGACGGTGCGGGTGATGTTGTCCTTCGCCCAGTTGTTCCCCCCGCTACCGGAGTCACCGCGTCCGGTCAGGTTGAAGACGGCCGACGCCTCGACTGGCGTTCCTGGCGGACCAGCGGGCCCCTGCGGACCGGCGGGTCCCTGCGGGCCGGCGGGTCCTTGCGGGCCGGCTGGTCCTTGCGGGCCGGCGGGCCCCTGCGCACCAGCAGGCCCCTGCGCACCAGCGGCTCCTTGCGCGCCAGTGGCCCCCTGCGGACCAACGGGACCTCGTTGACCGGTAGAACCCGTGGGACCAGCAGGGCCCCGCGGACCGGTCTGGTTCCAGGAGATCTCGATCTGGCCCTTGGCGCACTTAACCGAAGCTGCCTTGTGGACGTTGACCAGTGCCCTGCTAGTGCCTGCGATACAGCCGCTGAACACCGCCGAAGATGAACTGCCAGACACGGCAAGTGCCGTGCCTGCCGATCCCGCGACAGCCACCACCGCGACGGCAGTTGAAACGAGAGCTTTCCGCATGTGCTTCCCTCCCCTTCGGGCCACCCTTGGCCCGGACGGGCACTATTGTCCATCGTCATATCGTTGTGCGATATAAAATCTCGAATTTGACACTGATGTTGTCCAATGTTCCCTGATATCCAGGGAAGAATTGCCGTGTGCTCTACGGCGGAGCCGCACCCACGGCCAACGCTGCGGCTCCTGGGGAGTGAGTAATGACAACGTCGTCCCTGAGTTGCTGTTGACTGTCTTTTTGAACAGCAACCCCGGCCCGTTGTTGTCGTTGGGACACAATGCCAGGAACTTAAGGCGGGCTGGGTGGCGGGTTTGAGGAGTGTTTGGGCTGCTCAGCGGTGTTGTGAGTGGCTGGGCCGGGCGGGGTGGTGGTGACGGCGCGGGTGTCGTGGTGTGATAAGGACCCGTGGTGGCCAGGCTGGGCTTGTGGCGGACCGGAGCGGGCTGGCGGCACAGACCCGGCCAGCGCGGCGGGGGGCTGCCAGGAACGCAGGCGGCCAGGTAACCGGGCATTCGGAGTGATCAGTGTTATACCGGGTTCAGGTTCTGGGAGAGTTTTCGCTAGCGGGTGAGTTTTCCGCAATAGAGCGGACAAGTCCTCCAGATCATGGAAAACCCGGTCTCAGGGCGCGGGCACGTCTCCCCGATCATGACCAGGCCGGCCCGCCGCCACCGCCCCGGGCCGTCCATCACGACATCAAGACGCCGAACACAGCTTTCTTAAGTTCCTGGCATTGCGTTGGGACAGCAGCTCGAGGACGACGTTGCGGTCGGACTCCGATCGTCAGCGACAGCGTCGGGACGGCGTTGCTGTTGCCCACTCCACAGGAGCCGCATCGTCGGGTCGTTGCTGCTGTTGGGGCGCGACCCCTGGCCAGCGCGGGGGTTTGGGGGAGTAAGCCCTACCGGATGACGGATTCGAGTTGGTCGATGGCCCAGTCGAGGTCTTCCAGGGTGATCACCAGGGGTGGGGCCAGCCTGATCGTGCTGCCGTGGGTGTCCTTGGCGAGGACGCCGGTCGCCATCAGCCGCTCGGATACCTCGCGTCCGCCAAGCTCGGCGAATTCGACGCCGGCCCAGAGGCCGCGTCCGCGCACCTCGCGGACCACGCTGGCGGGCAGTGCGTTGAGCCGGTCGTGCATATGGGTGCCTAGCTTGGCCGACTGGTCCTGGAACTCCCCGGTGTTGAGCATCGCGATGACCTCGCGGGCTACGGCGCAAGCGAGGGGGTTGCCGCCGAAGGTCGAGCCGTGCTGGCCCGGCTTGAACACGCCGAGGATGGCCGATGACGACACGACCGCCGAGATCGGCACGATGCCGCCGCCGAGTGCCTTGCCGAGAATGTACATATCCGGCACGACGTCCTCGTGCTCGCACGCGAACGTGGTCCCAGTCCGGCCCAGGCCCGACTGGATCTCGTCGGCGATCATCAGCGCACCCCACTGCGTGCACAACTCGCGCACCCGGCGCAGGAACCCGGCCGGCGGTACGACTACCCCGGCCTCGCCCTGGATCGGCTCGACGAGCACACCGACTACGCGGTCGTTCATCGCGGCGGCGAGGGCTTCCGCGTCTCCATAGGGCACGACCTGGAAGCCGGGGGTGTACGGACCATACGAATCCCTGGCGTCGGGGTCGGTGGAGAAGCTCACGATCGTGGTAGTACGGCCGTGGAAGTTGCCGTCGAAGGCGATGATCATCGCTTCGTCAGCCGGGACGCCCTTGACCTCGTAACCCCACTTGCGGGCGGTCTTGATCGCGGTCTCGACGCCTTCGGCGCCGGTGTTCATCGGCAGCACCATATCCATGTCGGCCAGCGCGGCAAGCTCGGCGCAGAACGGGCCGAACTGGTCATGCTCGAAGGCTCGGCTGACCAGGGTGACCCGCTCTAGCTGCCGCTGCGCGGCGGCGACCAGCCGCGGGTGCCTGTGACCGAAGTTGATCGCCGAGTAGGCCGCGAGCAAGTCCAGGTAGCGGCGGCCTTCCACGTCGGTGACCCAGGCGCCCTCGGCCGTAGAGATCACCACCGGCAGCGGGTGATAGTTGTGCGCGCTGTGCACCGCCGCCTGCGCGCTGAGCTGCTCCGATGTCATGTGATCAGCCGACACGAGCCACCTCCCCTTTTACCTGAGTTCCAGCGTGCAGCACTTGGGTCCGCCACCTGCCTTTTTGAACTCCGACAAGTCCACCGGCACCACATCGAAGCCTGCCGCGCGGATCTGATCGGCCAGGCCCTTGGCCTGGGCGGGCATCACCACGTGCTTGCCGTCGCTCAGCCCATTGAGGCCGAGCACTCCGGCGTCCTCATCCTCGGCTTCGATGAGTTCGGGGAATGCGGCGGCGAGCGCTTGCCTTGACTGCTCGTCGAACGCCGCCGGGTAGTAGGCGGCGGTGTGCTCGTCGAGCACGATGAACGCGGTGTCCAAATGATAGAACTTCGGATCGACCAGCCTGACGCTAATCACAGGGAGGCCGAACACGGCCTCTACCTGGTGCAACGCGTCGGCCTCGGTGCGGAAGCCGTGCCCGGCGACGATCACGTGTCCGGCGAACACAATGTCGCCTTCGCCCTCGTTGACACAATCTGGGTCGATGACCTTGTAGCCGCGGTGCCTGAACCAGTCCATGTAGGCGGCGCCTTCGAAATGCCGTTCAGAGTGCTTGAACTTGGCGCCGAGCGCGGTGCCGCCGATGACCGTCGCGCCGTTCGCGGCGAACACCATGTCGGGCAGGCCCGGCTCTGGATCGATGGTCAGTACCGTGTGGCCGATTCCGATGTAGGCCGCCTTGAGCTGCTTCCACTGCTGCTTAGCGAGATCGAGGTTCACCGGATCGTCAGGGTTCATCCAAGGGTTGATCGCGTACTCGACTGTGAAGTAGTCGGGAGAGCACATCAGATACGTCCTGACGTGCGTAGACTCGCGATGCGGCGGGCCGGTTCTGGCCATGGGGCCTCCAGGTAGGCGATCAGCACAAGCCTAAGAGCGGGCCGACACAATCGACCCACCTGGCCCATGCGCATCAACGACGATTTGTTGCGTATATCAGCGGCTACGCGGCGCTTTCTTGCGTGACCGTCGCGGTCGACCCGTCGTCTGCCCGCCCCGGCTACCCCTGTCAAGGCCAGTCGGGCCGCGGCTGAGGTCACTATTGCCGGGCATCACCCGCCAGAACGGCACAATATGTTCGACCCGGGCTATATATGGCCGGCTTTGCGGGAGAGTTTCGTGGGTGGGAAATTTCGCAAATAGCGCGGTCAGTTCTCTCAACTGAACGAAAACTCTCCCATATCATACCTGAGCTTCTAGTTCAGTTCGCTAAGCCGCGTCGTGGCGGCCGAGATGCGCTCGTCCGTCGCCGTCAGCGCTACTCGGATATGCCGGTCGCCCGCGACACCGTAGAACGTGCCCGGCGCGACGAGGATGCCAATCTCAGCCAGCGTGCTTACGGACTCCCAGCAGTCGCGTTCTGGATGCTCTGCCCAGAGGTACAGACCTGCTTGCGAATGACTGATCAGCCAGCCGGCTCGTTCGAGCGCTGGGCGGAGTATCGCGCGGCGGCGGGCGTACCTGGCGAACTGCTGTTCGGCGTGAGCGTCGTCCGTCAGCGCGGCGGTCATGGCCGCCTGGACGGGAGCCGGCATGATCATGCCCGAGTGCTTATGCACCTCGAGCAGTTCGGCGAGCAGGCGGGGATCGCCGGTGACGAAGCCGGCTCGGTAGCCCGCCAGGTTGGACCGCTTGGACAGTGAGAAGACGCCGATCAGCCCGTCGTGCGATCGGCCGCACGCGGCCGGATGGAGCACCGAGATCGGTGTCGCCTCGTAACCGAGATCGATGTAGCACTCGTCGCTGGCGAGCACGGCGCCTGCCGAACGAGCCCAGTTCACTAGCTCGCTGAGCCTAGATTGCGATAGCACGCGTCCGGTCGGATTGGACGGCGAGTTCACCCAGGCGAGCCTGACTAGTCCGGCTTCACTTTGGTCAAGCTGGTCAGGATGGTCGGTCGCGATGCCGCGGGTGCCAGCGAGCCTGGCGCCGAGGTCATAGGTCGGGTAGGCCAGTTCGGGGAAGCACACCGCGTCGGAAGACCCGCAGCCGAGCAGCGTCGGCAGCCAGGCGATGATCTCCTTGGTGCCGATGACGGGAAGCACCGCGTCCGGGCTGACCTGGACGCCGTGTCGGCGGGCGAGCCATCCCGCCGCGGCTGCCCGAAGCTCGGCGGTGCCCTTCGTCTGCGGGTACCCAGGAGAATCGCAGGCCGCAGCCAGCGCGCTTGCGATGACATCGGGTACCGGATCGACCGGAGTGCCGATCGACAGGTCAACTATCCCGTCCGGGTGTTTCTTGGCGATTGCCGCTGAAGGCGCGAGTACATCCCACGGGAACTCAGGCAGCCGAGCGGCCAGCGTCATTGCTGGCCTCTGCGTGACCGACATCACGCAGTCAGTCAGTGCTCGGTCTCCTGCGGAGGAAGCGCGGCGACCAGTGGGTGGTCCTTGCCGATCTTTCCAGTTTTCGACGCTCCACCTGGCGAGCCGAGGTCTTCGAAGAAGTCCACGTTGACCTTGTAGTAGTCCTTCCACTGTGCAGGAACGTCGTCCTCGTAGTAGATGGCCTCTACCGGGCAGACCGGCTCGCAGGCGCCACAGTCGACGCACTCGTCAGGATGTATGTAAAGCATGCGCTCGCCCTCGTAGATGCAATCGACGGGGCACTCTTCGATGCACGCCCGGTCAAGCAGGTCGACGCAAGGCAGGGCGATGATGTAGGTCACACCAAACTCCTCTTCCAACCGCGGCCGGATGCCAGTCAGCGGTACCCGATCCAGTATCGCGGATCGGATCAGTATCCCGAAGCCGACCCGGTGCCCTGGCAGTGCCTGGTGGGCCCGCAGGCATCGCAGGCTATCAGCCGAACGCGACCGTGAGCCGGGCTGCTGGCCAGTGACGGCTTGGCCTGGCTCTTGTCCAGCCTTTCTGGCCGCGTGAGGCAAGCCACTGGTAGCCAGCGAAGCGCACCGTGTTGATGCGGTAGCTGGCCGCGTGGGTCACTAGCCAGCACGCTACCGCCCATCCCGCCGCGCGGGTTGCGACCCTCACCGCCACCACCGGGTCGCCCACGTGGCGGACGACGAGCGGCCCGAACGCGGATTTCAGCGCCCGGTCGGCCGCCGTCAGCCGGCCCCGGCCTCGGATTCCCGACCCGTACCAGCACCAGACGGACTTGGCTGCCGTGCCGGTGAAGCCCGTCGCCATGACCGCTCCCTGCGGCGCGTACTGGCTGTAGGCAGAACCGTCAGCGCTGCGCTGCACGTCCTGCGCCGCCCGGTAGACGGGGAGGTTCCGGTAGCCAGGGATAGCTGCCAGCGCCGCGAAGAACCTCGTCGTGGCGTAGACCGGGTTGAGTAGCTGCTGCCTGGTGCCCCAGCCCTGGGATGGCCGCTGCTGGAACACGCCGACCGAGTCCCTGTCGCCGTAGGGCAGGTTCGCGAGGTCGGATTCCTGCAGCGCGGTGGCGTAAGCGATAGTAACCGCGCGAACCGGCATGGTCCGGGCGTCCGCGACCCCGGCGATGATCGCTGCCAGCCCGGCTTGATCGGTGGACAGCGGTACGTCGAACTCGCTGCTGTGCACGAGGCAGCCATCACCGATGGCCGGTACCCCTGGCAGGTGCTTGGACTTGGACAGGGCGAGGGCCACGATGACGAGCACGACGACGAAGACGGCTCCGGCCCCGACCCGGCGAGAGCGAACTGCTGCCACCCCAGCAAGGTACCTGCTCTGTTAGCCCAGGGGGCCGCGCACAGCGCTAGCCCAGGGGGTGGCCCCCTGGGCTAACACAGCGGTATTGGCGCGGACATGGCACGATTCAAGGTGTGTACCCAGTGCTGTTGCTTGCCGCCCTCGCGATTCTGGGCGGCGTCCTGCTCGTAGCCATGGGCAGTGGCGGCGAGATGGCGATGTTCCCCCGGGATCTTCCGATCGCGTTGAGGCATCCGCGCACACCGGCGGAGGTCGCGACTCAGCGTCTGCCGCTCGGGCCCCTCGGATATCAGGTCCAGGCCACCGTGGAGGCGCTGGTCATGGCCGCCAACCTGCTGGCCGAGCGGGACCAGGAGATCGCCGCGCTGCGCAGCGAGATATGGCGCCTCACCGGAAACGCTCCCGAGGTGGGCGACCGGCAGGCGGATGCGGGCGGCTACTCAGCTGTCGGCTACTCAGCTGTCGGCGGCCCCCTCGCTGTCGGCGGCCCCCCCGATTCCAGCGGCGACGACCGGTCGGCCGACGAGGCGTCACCAGCAGGCGGCGAGGCGTCACCAGCCGGTGAGGCGTCACCGGCCGACGGTGAGGCGACGGAGGCTGGACTCGCTGGCACCGAACAGTCCTGGCGGCAATGAACCAGCCAACCGGCGCCCTGCCTGGCCCTGACGGCGAACCGCGCTGCCCGTGGTCCCTGCGCCCCGCCGACATGCTGAGCTACCATGACGACGAGTGGGGCAAGCCGGTCCTCGACGACACCGGCCTCTTCGAACGGTTCTGCCTTGAGGCCTTTCAGTCCGGACTGTCCTGGCTGACGATCCTGCGCAAGCGGGAGAACTTCCGCGCCGCGTTCCATGGTTTCGACCCTGCGGTTGTCGCCGGGTTCGGCCCGGATGACGTCGACCGGCTGCTGGCCGACGCAGGGATCGTGCGCAACCGGGCGAAGATAGAGGCGACGATCAACAACGCGCGGGCCATACTTGACCTGCCGACCGGCCTGGCCGAGACGGTGTGGAGCTACGCCGACCGCACCGCGACCGCGCCGCGCACCACCGGGGACATTCCGTCCTGGACACCGGCCTCCAAGGCGCTGTCTGGCCATCTGCGAAGGAACGGGTTCCGGTTTACCGGCCCGGTCACCGCCTACGCGGCCATGCAGGCGTGCGGGATAGTCGATGACCACCTTGCCGGGTGTTTCCGGCGGGAGGCGTACGCTGTTTAACTCGCGCCCGATATGATACTGATCATCGCTTTAGCTGCTGGCCTGCGATGGTTAGGTCAGTCGGCGATGCGCCAAATGGACTCCGATCGGCGGTACGTGAATGGCACCTGGAGACCAAGCCGTAACGCGGCGCAAGCCAACCGTCCGACAACTCGGAATTGATCCTGCCAAGCTCGACTGGCAGCGCTCAGGCACGGGCGCAGGGTCACTCGAAGTGGCCTTCGTGGGTGGCGGGACGGAAAGAGTCGGCACTGAATCGAAGCGGCCAAAGGCCGATTGGGTGCTGCTCAGAGTGGCGGGCGATCCAGCCGACCGGGTGCTCGTCTATGACCGGACCGAGTGGATGTGCTTTCTTGACGGTGTCGACCGAGGTGAGTTTGGCTAGGTCGCTGACACCCGCCCAGCCGGTGGTCCGGCTGTCACGCTCCGTAACCCCTCCTTTCGGAGTGTACTTGCATTTACCACTTATCTATTTATGCCCGATATAAGAGATATTCCTATCTTAGGGAACTAGCTGGCAACGATGCGCCGCATCGTGGTACATCGCATAGTTATGAAGTGCATAACGATTGAGGACGGGACTTGTGAATCACAAGTTAAGTCACGCTAAGGTGGCAATAGCGAACCCGGAGGAGGCCGACAGTGAGCGATGACGCCTATGGCGCGACCATCGCCAAGCTGCTGCTTGCTCGCAAGCTGACCGACATGCGGGTCGAGGCTGGCTACACGGCCAACCATGTCTGCGACATGCTGAATTGGGGTCGTGGCAAAGTAGGCAGGTTCGAGGCTAATCAGTGGAAACGCCCGGAAATGAGCGATATCCGGGACTTGCTGAGGTTCTACCAGGTCGATGAGGACGGCGGCCGCGAGATCGAGGACCTGGCCATGCAGGCCAGAGTCCGGCCATGGTGGCGCGACTACCAGGACATCTTCGACAACGAGTTCCCCGGTTTTGAGGCTGACGCGTCCAGGATCCGGGTCTTTACCCCGCTCGTCATTCCCGGCTTGCTGCAGACGGCCGACTACATTGACGCGCTGATGCGGTCAAGTGGCAAGCCGCCGGCCTGGCGCCGCCGAGCCACGGAGGCAAGGCTCAGGCGCCAGCAGATCCTCGATCGCGACCACGGCGCGCTTACCCAGCTCGAGGCAGTCATCGCCGAGGCGTCGCTGCTCTACCGATGGGGCAGCAGGTCCGAGCGCCGGGATCAGTTGCTGCACCTAGTCGACATGGGTGAACGAGCCAACGTTCGGCTGTACCTGCAGCGCTTCGCGGACGGCCCGCCGCCCGGCATGTTCTCGGCGGTGCAGATCTTCGACTACTCCGGAGTCGGGATGAGCCTGGTCTTCACCGAGACCGACCACGGTATTCAGGAGGTGAGCGATGCCGAGTACGTAAACAGCTACATCGAGGCGTTCGACCGGGCTGTGGACGCGGCTCTTGAGCCAAGAGACACAGCCCAGTATCTGAAACAACTCGCAGAACGACTGGAGTAGTGATGACTGACCTGTCTCGTGCCATCTGGCGTAAAGCCCAAGCAAGCTACGCAAACGGCGGCTGTGTGGAGGTAGCCGCCAATCTGGGTGATGTAATCGCAGTCAGGGATAGCACCCGCCCGGATGATGGTGCCCACGTGGTGAAGCGGTCGGCTTTCGACGCGCTGCTCGCCGATCTGAAGAGCGGCCGCTACGACATTTAGCGGCCTTGCTGCCCAGATGGGCCATCAAGCCGGAATCCCCCCGAGGAGGGAGCCTCGGGGGGATTCCTTGTGACTGCGCCTGTCTCGAGGCGTCTGGCGGCACGGCCGTAACAGCAACACCGCCAAGGGCAACTGTACACTGGAGCATTCCTTCCTAAAAGTTCACAATCATCTATAAACCTCAATAATAGGCTTTAAACGGACATCCTCCGGACCGGTCGCCGATCATGAAACGGCAGATGCCCAGGGCGCCTCTGGCCTCAGCAAAGGCTGGCGCTGCTATTTACCTCAGAGTCGTTGCACGCAAAGGTAATTGACTCGTAATCTGTGCATACCAGCTAGCGACGCGGAAGGCGGGGCGAGAATGTCTCTGTCACCCGCCGATCGCGGTCGAGGTGCGGCCAGGGTCGCTGGACCAGGTGTCCCTGTAGCGCCTCACGATGGCTGGTTGGCAGCCCCGCTCGCTGATGCTCCCGCGTTTCATCCTGGCTCAGGCCGCCTGGCGCGTGCCCACTCGGTTGCCGGCAATGTCATCGACGGCAAGACGCCGAAGGTCGGGTTGGCGCAGGCCAGCGTGCGGGCCGGAGGGTGTTTCGTCAAGCCGCTGCCGCTGGACAGCACGTGCGCTAGCGCCGCGCGGAGCTTCTTCCGCGAGTCGGTAGCCGGGGCTGGCCTTCCTGGCGACCTGATTCACGACGGTGTCACGATGGCCAGCGAACTCGCCGCCAACACGCTGAACGCGCACGGAAACATCGAATATGGCGGCCATGGCCATCGCCCGGTCAGTGGCATACCGGAATTCTGGCTTTATGTCAGGAATG
Organism: uncultured Actinomycetota bacterium; assembly: GCA_963769145.1. GTDB lineage: Bacteria > Actinomycetota > Actinomycetes > Streptosporangiales > Streptosporangiaceae > Chersky-822. The sequence continues at coordinate 792,813 of CAVYKS010000003.1, read as the reverse complement.
CAACATCATGTGGCATTCCTGGGCGCGAGATAGTCTGCAAGATCTTCGACTCCGATCCAGGCTGGGATGCTGGCGAGCCTGTTCCGATCGGCGCGGCCGTGCCGGCCGGGGAGGACTCGGTGCGCGGTCGCGGCCTCCAGATGGTCGCCGGACTGTCCGCCGGCATGTGGGGTCACCACCTGAGCCGAGGACGGCTTGGCGTCTGGAAGGTGCCGGGCAAGGCAGTTTGGTTCGCGCTGCGAATACCGGCGACCAGCGAACTAGCCAGAAGCGAGCGTCTGGCGCCGCGCGGATCTGAGGCCATCGAGGAACTAGCCGCGACGCTGATCGATCGCGGCCTGGGTACCGGCCTGGTGCCGGTTACCGAGCCAGGCGGCGACCTCGCGGTTCTGTCGATCAGCCATGGGCTGACGGTCTGGTGCCAGAACCAGGCCATCTGGTGGCGTGAGCCTAGCGGTGACTACGACCGGTTGTCGGTCACCGACCTGGTCGAGGCGACCGAACGGATCGTGGCCGCGCACGAGGATCTCGTCGCCGCCCGCCAGCCGCCGACGGACCGCCCGATGGCGAACGGCTCAGCCCGGCGGCCAGCAAGCCCGCCCGGCGCTGAGGCCGAGGATGAGGGCGAGTTCGACGAGATGGCCCTCCTAGACCAGTTCCCAGATCCGTTCGAAACATAGTAAATCACCAAATCCACCGGTAGCCTCGCGCCCGTCGCGCCGTACCACCCGCCAACGTGGCCCCTTGCTGCCGTCGAGGTTGACGCGGTGGGCGCAGCGTGGGCCCCTTGCTGTTGCTGGCCGCCCGACCCCGATGACAGCGTGGGCCCCTTGCTGTCGCTATGGCAGCAGCGCGGGACCCTTGCTGTTGCTGGCCGCCCGACCCCGATGACAGCGTGGGCCCCTTGCTGTCGCTATGGCAGCAGCGCGGGCCCCTTGCTGTTGCTGGCAGCCCGACCCCGATGACAGCGTTGGCCCCTTGCTGTCGTTGCGGCTGCCGCCCCGCTCGCCGTCGCTGTTCACCAGCAGTGTGGGCCCCTTGCTGTCGTTGGCCGTCCGACCCCGATGACAGCGTGGGCCCCTTGCTGTCGCTATGGCAGCAGCGCGGGCCCCTTGCTGTTGCTGGCCGCCCGACCCCGATGACAGCGTGGGCCCCTTGGTGTCGTTGCGGCTGCCGCCCCGCTCGCCGTCGCTGTTCACCAGCAGTGTGGGCCCCTTGCTGTCGTTGGCCGCCCGACCCCGATGACAGCGTGGGCCCCTTGCTGTCGCTATGGCAGCAGCGCGGGACCCTTGCTGTTGCTGGCAGGTCAGCTCCGGCCGCAGCGTCGGGGCCGTTGCTGCTGTTAACGCGGGACTCCATGATCACTCCAGCGCCGGGTAACCGCGCCACGATCCTCCACGACGCCGACGCCGACCTTCCGTGATCGCTCACCTCGATTTCCGCGGAACACGCCGATCTTCCGCGCAATGGACCCGCAGTAGGCGAGCCGAGCCCTGAGGCGGGGTCCTGGGGAAGCCGGGAATCTAAGGGTGCTGGCCCAGATTCTGATCTCCTGGCCGGCGGGGCCTGATGCGGCTAGGTGCGGCCCAGGTCAGGCCACGATCGGGTCCCCCGCTACGCGCGCGGGGGCGCTACGCGGGGGCGCTACGCGCGGGGGGCGCTACGTGGGGACGGGAGTGGTGGTCTTCTGCCGTTGGCGGTGGTTAGGGCCCACTCGACGAAGCGGGTGGCGGCTGGAAGCAGTCGGTCGGCCTCGCGGTGGAATAGCTCGGACGCGTCGACGCCCGGCCAGCCTGACGGCAGGAGCTCGGCGGGCAGGCCGGGGTCGATGAACAGGAACTTGCGCCACTCGTGCACCAACTCGCTGCGCACAGCGAAGTTCACGTCGTCTGGTTGGTCGCCGCCGCCTCGCATGACTATCTCGTTGGCCTGGGCGATCCACCTTTTGTAGGCGTGCGCGAGGCCGTCGAGGTCCCACGCTCGCGCGGCGAGCCCGCACGGGTCGCCGTCGTAGCTCGCGTTAAACCGTTCCGCCCGCACCTGCTCGGTGGCAATTACCTGGTCGAGTTCGACGGAAGGGCGCGGGCTGATCCACGTACTGCCATCGAGACAGGCGTAGCCGAGGTAGCCGAGCGCCGACTTGAGCCGGTCGCGCCTTGACCGATCGGTGACGCGATCGATCACGACGACGTGCCACTGGCCATCCCACGACGGTGATTCACGCCGGTAGATGCGTTCGGCCGCTTGGGCGAGCCGTTTAGCGGCCCGAGGGGTCAGCCGGTAACCGGCCCCGCCTGCCAGTCTGACCGGCGCGAGCCAGCCTTGCCTGGCCATGCGGGAGACCGCTGTCCGCACGGCGGGGGGCGAGATGGCCGCTGGCGCAAGCAACCGGACTAGCGCGGCCACTGGCGCTTGCTCCCCTCTGGAGAGCAGATGATCGCCGTAGAGGTCGAAGAGTGCCGATCGCGCGTTCACGCACCTAGTGTCGCTCGCGAACCGCCCCTGATTCGAAAACCCCCGTGGATCGCAGGCACCGTGGTTAGCAGGCACCGTGGTTAGCAGGCACCGTGGTTAGCAAGCACCGTGATCGACGGAACGCTGATCGATGCCACCAAGGCCAAGGAACTGACCGATAATAGAGGTACTGATTGATGTCGATGTGGCTTGACGGTAGTGGGCGGTAGAGCGAGCGGCTGTGGCGGCGCGGTCGGTATCGCCCTAAATGTGCCCTTTGACACGAGAGACGAGGAGGCAGGATGGCGGCGATGAAGCCGCGGACTGGTGACGGTCCGCTCGAGGTCACCAAGGAAGGCCGCGGAATTGTGATGCGTGTCCCGCTTGAGGGCGGAGGGCGACTTGTTGTTGAGTTGACGCCGGATGAGGCGAAAGCGCTGAGCAACGCGCTTGAGTCGGCTGTCGGCTGAGGGCGACGAGGCGGATGCCCCTTAGGAGCGCTGTCAGCAAGCTGAGCCTGGACGGCGTCGGCTCGGCTGGCGACTACTTGCGTGCGGTAAAAGCTGGCCTTTGCGAGTCGGCAGACGTTGTGATTATCGCGGTCGGAACGGGCAATGCGGTCGAGGCGGGCAATGCGGTCGAGGCGGGAGGTGCGGTCGAGGCGGGAGCGGTAGCCGTTGATGAGACGTTGGACGCGGCTCTGGGCGTCAGCGCCGCTGACGTAGTCGCCGCTAGCCAGCTCACCGGCAAGGCGGGTCAGTCCGCGAGCGTGGTGGCCAAGCTGGGCGAGACGGTATATCGCGTGGTGTTCATTGGGGTGGCCGACCGTTCCGCCGGCGCCTTGCGTCGCGCCGGAGCTGAGCTTGCGAGGCAGGTGCGCCCGGGCGAATCCGCGGTCGCCGACCTGGCCCTCGGGTTGTCGCAGATACAGGTCAGCGCGCTGGCCGAAGGCATATTGCTCGGGTCGTACCGGTATAGCGAGAAGTCGACGGACGCCGACGCGCGAGCCAAGAGCGACGTGCGGATGCTGATGCCGCCGCGGGTCAGCGGCGGCGAGGATGCCATCGAGCGGGCTAGCACCATCGCGGCCGCGGTGGCCCTCGCCAGGGATCTCGCGAACACGCCATCGGTGCACAAGTGCCCGCAGTGGCTGGCCGAGGCGGCCGCCGAAGTCGCCACCGGAGCGGGCCTGCAAGTGCGGGTTTGGGACGAGCAGCAGCTTGCGCATGCGGGCTTTGGCGGCATCGTGGCCGTCGGATCGGGGTCGGCCAGGCCGCCGCGGCTGATCGAGCTTCGCTACGCACCGCCAGGCGCGCAGCGGCACGTCGTGCTCGTTGGCAAGGGCATCACGTTCGACAGCGGCGGTCTGTCACTGAAGCCGAACGACGGCATGAAACAAATGAAGACCGACATGGCGGGCGGCGGCGCGGTCATCGCGGTGATGTCGGCGCTCGCCAAGCTCGGCGTCAGCGACCGGGTAACCGGCCTGATCGCTGCCGCAGAGAACCTTCCTTCCGGGTCGGCCTACCGGCCAGACGACGTGATCACGCACTACGGCGGCACGACCGTCGAGGTGCACAACACCGACGCGGAAGGTCGGCTGGTGCTTGCCGACGCGATCGCCTACGCGGACGAAAAGCTTGCGCCTGATCAGATCGTTGATATCGCGACGCTGACCGGTGCCGCCAGGATCGCGCTCGGCGGTACCCGCGCCGCGCTGTACTCGACCTGCGACGAACTCGCCGCAAGCTTGTTCGCGGCGGGGGAGTCCAGCGGCGATCGACTGTGGCGCATGCCGCTGCCAGATGACTATGTGGACCTGCTCGACTCGGCCGTCGCCGACTTGGCGAACGTCTCGGCGGGCGACGATGGCGCCGGCTCGATCACAGCCGCGCTGTTCCTCCGCGAGTTCGCAGGTGGCCGTCCTTGGGCCCATCTGGACATCGCCGGAGCGGCCCGTAGCACCTCGGATGACGGTGAGCTGACCGCGGGCGCGACCGGATTCGGCACCAGGCTGCTGCTCAGTTGGCTGGCCGGCTCGGGCTGACGATTACCCAGGCCGCTTGACCGCTGCCAGCAGACCACAGCCGATCGGCAGCAGCAGCGGTACCAGGTCGGCCGCGGTGCCGACCTGCTCGAGCAGTTCGCCCATCGTCGCCGTGTCAGGGTCGCGGTGCGCCACGTTCTGACCTTGGTCCGCCCACAACGCGTTGTCGAACGCGACGATGCCGCCCGGTCGGAGCAGCCGCAGTGCCGCCGTGAGGTACTCGGGGTACTCCCGTTTATCAGCGTCGCAGAACACCAGGTCATAGGCGGCGTCGGCCAATCTGGGCAATACTTCGAGCGCTCTGCCGGTAATCAGCCGGTACCTGTTCGAGCCGAACCCGGCGTCGGCGAACACCGCTTTGGCCATCGCGTGGTGCTCGGGTTCGAGGTCCACGCTTGTCAGCACCGAACCTGGCCGCATTCCGCGTAGCAGCCAGATACCCGACGTGCCGTAGCCGGTGCCAATTTCCACCACCGCCCGCGCGCCGATAGCGGCGGCGAGGAAGCGCAATGCCGCTCCGGTGACCGCTGACACCGGGACTGCTCCGCCCATCCGCTCAGCGTTGCTGCGCGAGGCAAGCAGTGGCTCGTCCTCTGACGCGAAATCGTCAAGGATTTCGGTAACGTCTGGGCGGAAGATGGCGACCTCCGGAAGCCTTGATGAAGAAGCATTGGTGAACGTGCTCGCGCCGCAGCCTAGCGGCAGGTAGCGCGAGGCGGGAACAGGTCGGGCCGCCCACACGTTGACGGTGTGCGGCGTGAGTCAGGGCACCCTGGGCAGATGACGGGGTTAGCAGGCAGGGGAGGCTGATGCAGACTGAGTCGGTTGACGAGACCGGTTCGGCGAATGAGCAGGTCAGCCCTTGGACTCCGCCGACCTGGGAAGAAGTGGTACGTGAGCACTCTGGCCGGGTGTACCGGCTGGCCTTCCGGCTGACTGGCAACAGCCACGATGCCGAGGACCTCACCCAGGAGGTCTTCGTCCGGGTCTTTCGGTCATTGCCGAACTACACACCAGGAACGTTCGAAGGCTGGTTGCACAGAATCACCACGAATCTATTCCTCGATATGACCAGGCGGCGCCAGCGAATCAGGTTCGAAGGACTTGGCGAGGAGACCGTGGCCCGACTGCGCGGTGCCGAACCGACGCCTTCGCAAGCATTCGATGACCGGCATTTGGATTTCGATATCTCGGCGGCGCTGGCTGACTTGCCGCCTGAGTACCGGGCTGCCGTAGTCTTGTGTGACATCGAGGGGCTGACCTACGAGGAGATCGCTGACGTGCTCGGCGTCAAGCTCGGAACGGTGCGCTCTCGCATCCACCGGGGCCGCGCGCAGTTGCGCGGAGCACTTGAGCACCGTCGGCCAAGACGAAGCAGCGAGGCACAGGCACCCGCCGACCCGACCGGCCTGGTCGGCGGTGCGGATACCGCGTTGCTCGGTGAGGTGACCTAGCCATGAGCCACCTCGGGCGGTGGCTGTCTGCCCAGGTCGACGGCGAACTCGATGGCATCGAACGCGATCGGGTGCTCAATCACCTGGCCGGATGCGCACAATGTCGGCGCGAGGCCAACGCGCTTCGCGCGCTCAAGCGCCGGATGATCGAACTTGGCGACTCGGCATCGGACGCGGCCATCGCCGGGCGGCTGATCGAACGCGCTAGATCGGAGCCCAGCCTGGTCGCTGGCCTGCCCGGCAAGCCATGGGCGCTGACCAACGCCGCCACGTGGCCGCGCCAGTCCTGGCCACATCAGATCTGGCCGGGCTGGCGGATAGCGACCGGCTCGGCAGGCACCGTCTTGGTCGCGGTCGGGTTGCTCGCGTTCTTGCTCGGCGGAGGCCCGGGAACGCACCCGACTCCTAAGGTCACCCCCGCCGTCGACTCCTATTGGATGCAGCACAGCTTTGACACCGGCCAGAAGCCGGCCACCGGCGCGGTGCTGATCCAATCACTGCTGCCCAGTACGAGCCAGCCCAGTACGAGCCAGCCCAGTACGAGCCAGCCCAGCACGAGCCAGCCCAGCATCGGCCAGCACAAGACGTCCCGGCCGACTCAGTCCCCGGTGCTACGGCACCACAGTTCCCGCTAATGGCCATGCTCTGGTTCTACTGGCGGCGGGCGCGACTCAGCGTGCTGGTGACAGGGGTCGCGCTTGGCTCCATCGCCACGCTCGTCATCGTCGCTGGCGCCATCAGCCCGGAGACCGGCCAAGTCCCGCCGCGCAAGACCTTGGCTGGCCGGACGTATAGTGCGCAGTTGCGCCGCACCAACCTAGTACCGGTTGACCCGGCCCAAATTCGTCGCGGCGTGAGCTTGATGTCCGCCGCCGTGGCCGCTTGCGACTCCGTCTCGTACGCCGGCGTGCAGATGGTCGCCTGGTGGGGCGGCGGCGACTCGACCGCCTACCTGATCGGCGTCTGGCACCGGTCCGGCGAGCCAGAGATAGCCGAAGGCGTCAAGGATGGTGACATCGACCCGTCGATGTCGGACGTTCAGCCTGGCACCGAGGCCGATCACGCGACCGCGGGAGTGCTCAGTGTCTCGGCCTGGATGCTGGGCTTGCTGCGCACCAACTACCTGATCGAGTACGCGGGCGCCGGGACCGCTGTCGGCCGCGCCGCCAGTGTCGTCGCCGTGCGCAGGCACGACGGAAGCCTCGCCGCGCGGTATTGGCTGGATAGCAGCACTGGCCTGCCGCTGCGCCGGGAGATGTTCGACGAGGGCGGGCGGCTGGTTAACGAAGGCGCCTTCATCAACCTGAGCCTTGGGCCGTCAGCGTCTGGGCCGGCGCCGTCGCATGCGGGGCAGGCCTGGAGCGCTGACGTCGCTTACAACGCCGAATTGCCCAGACTGCGCGACGAAGGCTGGCCAGTGCCCCCCGCGCTGGACGGCGACATGTCACTCGTCGGGGTAAGCCGTGACCACGTCAAGGCCGGCGCGGTCGTCGACGCGTCGTACTCGGACGGCTTGTCGGTTGTGTCGGTGTTCATGCAACGAGGCGAGCTGGCAGGTGCGATGCCTGGCTGGCGCGAGGACGAGGTGCGCGGCCAGCCGGTGTATTCCAGCGAGCCTGACCACCGAAGCCTGGCCTGGTCGGCTGGCGGCGTCGTGTTCACGGTGATCTCCGACGCGCCGCCGACCGTCGTGGCGCGTATCGTCGCGCAACTGCCGCACGACCACAAGGGCGGGCTCTGGCGGCGACTCGGCCGTGGCTTGGACCGAATCGGCTCTTGGTTCGACCCCTTCGGCTGAAGGCGTTAGCTGGCAGTGGTTAGGGCGCGAAGCCGGAAAGCGTTAATCTGGAGGAGCGGACCTACGAACACATGGGTCACTAGCACAGGAGTGCGAGGCCAGCTTGTTTGACTTGTCGATCCCCAAGCTCCTGATTCTCGCGATCATCGGCCTGATGATCTTCGGACCGGACCAGCTACCCAAGATCGCGGCTCAGGCCGGTCGCGCCCTGCGCGACCTTCGCCGCCTGGCGGAGAACGCCAAGTCCGACCTGAGCGAGCAGCTAGGGCCGGAGTTCCGCGACTTCGACCTCAACGACCTGAACCCGCGCGCCTTCGTCCGCAAGCACCTGATGGACGAGTTCGACGACGACGACTTCCGCTGGGCTGGACCGAGCGGTGCCGGCCTGATGGACATGGACTCGCCCAACGGTTCCGGCGTCAAGGACCCATCGTCGCTGATCGTCCACGACTCGCCACCGTTCGACGCCGACGCCACCTGATTGGTCAGACCGGGGTAACGCCTAGCTGGCGGCCTATCAGGCTGCGTGAGCGGCTGGCTAGGTGCTTGGCGATGGAGTTCAGCGCGATCGCGGCCGGCGTCGACGGATCGGCTAGCACGAGCGGCGTTCCGTCGTCGCCTGCTTCGCGCAGCCGCAAGTCGATGGGCACCTCGCCGAGTAGCGGCACGTTCGCGCCCACGAGGCGGCTCAGCGCTTCCGCGACCACTTGGCCACCGCCCTTGCCGAACACCTCGATTCGCTCGTCACAGTGCGGGCACGGCAGGTAGGCCATGTTCTCGATCACCCCGACCACCCGCTGGTGCAACTGGGTGGCGAGCGACCCGGCGCGTTCTGCTACCTCGGCGGCGGCCAGCTGGGGGGTGGTGACCACGATCATCTCGGCGCCAGGCACTAGGTGCCCGGCCGATATCGCGATGTCGCCGGTGCCAGGAGGCAGGTCGAGGAGCAGCACATCGAGGTCGCCCCAGTACACGTCGGCGAGGAACTGCTGCAGCAGCCGGTGCAGGATGGGTCCGCGCAGTGGCAGCGGCTCGTTGCCCTTCTTGAGCATCCCGCTGGAGATGGCCTTGACGCCGTGCGCGACCGGCGGCATGATCATCTGCTCGACCTGGGTCGGCTTCGCGGTTACGCCCAGCATGCGCGGCACGGAATGCCCGTAGATGTCGGCGTCGAGCAAGCCGACCTTCTGGCCCGCGGCGGCGAGTGCCACCGCCAGGTTGACGGTGACCGACGACTTGCCGACCCCGCCCTTGCCGCTCGCGATCGCGTACACCTTGGTCAGCGACGTCGGGAGGGCAAACGGTATCTCTCGCTCCGGCTTGCCCCCGCGCAGCTTGCCTTGCAGTTCGCGGCGCTGATCGTCGCTCATCACGTCAAGCTCGACCTGCACGCTGCGCACTCCGTCGATCTTCGACACGGCGCCGCTGACCTCGCGCGTGATCGTGTCCCGCATCGGACACCCCGAGACGGTTAGATAGACCTCGACCCGGACCGAGCCGTCGGCGCTGACGTCGACGTTCTTGACCATGCCAAGCTCGGTGATGGGACGGTGGATCTCAGGGTCTTGGACGCCAGCCAGCGCGGCCATGACCCGATCTACGGTCGGTCCGGCGACGTGCGCGTCTGACATCGATGTCGTCGACATATTGCCCATGTTAGTTGGCCGATGCCGCAGGTAGGATCATCGATCCATGACGAGCGACGGGCGCGCGAGGCGGTCGTGCCTGACCGTGCCGGGCAGCAGCGAGCGATTCCTTGCCAAAGCCAGGGGCCTGGCAGCCGACGAGGTCATCCTCGACCTCGAAGACGCCGTAGCGCCCGCGGCCAAAGAGCAGGCCAGGACGCTGGTCGCCGCCGCGCTGCGAGCCGGTGACTGGGCGGCGCCACTGCGGGCGGTCAGGATCAACGCCGTCACCACCCAGTGGGCCTACCGCGACGTCATCGTCGTGGTGGAGGGTGCGGGGGCCAGTCTCGACTCGATCGTGCTGCCCAAGGTCTGCGCACCGGCTCACGTGATCTGGCTCGACCTGCTGCTTGGGCAGATCGAGCAGGCGGCTGGCCTGCCACCAGGGAAGATCGCGATCGAGGCGCAGATCGAGGACGCTGCTGGCCTGGCCGGCGCCGATGCCATCGCCACCGCGTCGGCTCGGCTCGCCGCGTTGGTCTTCGGCCCGGCCGATTTCATGGCCAGCCTTGGCATGCGCTCGCTGACGGTCGGTGCCCAGCCAGAGGGTTACACCGGCGGCGACGCGTTTCACTACCCGCTGCTGCGGATCCTGGTGGCCGCCCGGGCCGCCGGCCTGCAGGCCATCGACGGTCCGTACTCCGCCATCGGCGATACCGATGGGCTGGCCGCCCGGTCGAAGAGCGTGGCGGCGCTCGGCTACGACGGCAAGTGGGTCGTGCATCCGGACCAGATCGACCCGGTCAACGCGGCCTTCGCGCCCGACCAGGAAAGCTATGAACGAGCCGATGCGCCTGCTCGACGCCTACGCCTACGCCACCGCGAACGACCATCGCGGCGCGGTCATGCTCGATGGCGAGATGATCGACGAGGCTTCGCGCAAGCTCGCCCTGGTGGCGGCCGCCCGCGGTCGCGCCGCAGGCTTGCGCAGGTCAACGGGGTAGCGGTTGGCGGGGAGTTTACGGAACGTGCGCACAGAGCATCGTAGTTGGAAACAGGCTGCGGTGAAGCGGGGCGTTCGACAGATGCGTAGATGGCGGCGATGGACCTGAGCTGTCCGAGGTGCGGTGCCGCCGCGATGGCGCCCAGCGCTTGGTCGAGCAGCTGGCGGTGCGCCACCCACGGCGACATCTACCCGCTCAGGCAGGTGCGGAGCCTGTCGCCTGAGGGCCTGGCCGGCATGCTGCGCAACGCCGTCGTCCCCGTTATGCTCCCCTGGCCGCTGCCGGACGGCTGGCTGCTTACCGGCTTCGCCGCCGTCGGCGACGAGCGGAGCGGTACGAGGGGCTGCGCGGTCGCGCTGTCCGGGCCCAACCCGGTCGGCGGCCCTGGCGAGATGCTGCTGATCAGCGAGGAGCTTGGGGTCGGTCTTGGTGCCTACTGCGCCGGCCTTGAAGGCCCAGATCCTGGCGACGGGTTCCCCGATTGCTCACCCCACGCGCAGATCGAGTTCGCCAACCACGAGCTGCCGCTGTGGAACGTGGATTCACCTGGGCGGGCCGCGTTCGTCGGCGAGGTGATGGGCGGCTGGCTGTGGATACTGCTCTGGCCGGACACCGCCGGGACGCTGCTGGTCGAGTCGTTGCCGCTACGCGACCTACGTGACCCCGGCCAGAACCTCGATCTGCCCTTCGGCGCCCGCTCACCCCGCCTCCCCGGCCAGGGGTCCAAGCCCTTCGGCTGAGGCGACTGGGGATAAAGTCAGCCCGTGCGCGCCGATCTGCACAGCCACAGCATCGCCTCTGACGGCACCAGACCGCCAGCCGAGGTGGTACGCCGTGCCGGGGCGGCCGGTCTCGACGCGATCGCCCTGACTGACCACGACACCGTGGCCGGGATCAAGGCCGCCACGCCAGCGCTGCCGCCCGGGCTGATCCTGGTTCCGGGCATGGAGCTGTCCTGCCGTCGAGACGGCCGCAGCGTGCACATGCTCGCCTACCTGTTCGACCCCGACCATCGCGAGCTTGCCGCCCAGACCCGGGCGATCAGGGATGCCAGGATCGAACGCGCTCGGGAGATGGTCGCCAAGCTGGCCGAACTAGGCACTGGCGTGACCTGGGAGCAGGTGACCGCGATCGCGGGCGACAGCGTCATCGGCCGGCCGCATATCGCCCGCGCGATGATGGCCGCCGGCGTCATCGAGACGTTCGACGAAGCGTTCACACCCGAGTGGATCGGCTCTGGCGGCCGCGCCCACGCGCGCAGGTACGCGCTAGACCCGGTCGAGGCGGTCCGCGTCGTCGGCGCTGCGGGCGGCGTCTGCGCGCTCGCCCACCCGTTCGCGGAGATTCGCGGTCGGCTAGCCCCCGACGACCTGATCACCGAGCTGGCCGCCGTCGGGTTGGCCGGTGTCGAGGCGGCCCATCCCGACAATTCAGAGGCAGAAAGATTGCACCTCGCCCGTCTAGCCCAAGAGCTCGAATCTGGTCACGATCGGCGGCAGCGACGACCACGGTGAGCTGACCGGCGACCGGATCGGAGCTGAGTCGACGACCGGACCGGACTTCGAGCGCCTGATCGCCGGCGCGACCGGCGCGTCGGTGATCACCACGTGACCGAACTCGGGTCCGACTTCAAGTTCTTCTGGGAGGCGTTCGTTACCCTCGTCGTCATCACCGACCCGCCCGGCGTCGTGCCGGTCTTCCTCGGCATGACCTCGAGCCGGCCCAGGCAAGAACGAAACCGGCTAGCCTGGCAGGCCGCCGTCGTCGCCCTCGGGGTAATCGTCGCGTTCGCCGCCTTCGGCCGGTCGATCCTGGCATACCTGGGCGTCGAACTGCCATCGCTGCAAGCGGCCGGCGGGCTGCTGCTGCTCCTGGTCGCGCTCGAACTGCTGACCGGCAAGGCAGCCGAGCCGGCCGAGCTTGAGCGGGCGCAGGCCAACGTGGCGTTCGTGCCGCTCGGCACCCCGCTGCTCGCCGGGCCCGGCGCGATCGTCGCGACGATGCTGTTCGTTCAGCGGATCGGCTCGGTCGGCGCCGGGGTGGCGTTCTCCGCCGCGATCGTCGCTGTGGTCGTGCTGCTCTGGCTCGCGATGCGGTTCTCCGGCGTGGTGCTCGCTGTGCTCAAGCGGTCCGGCGTCGAACTGCTCACCAGGATCGCCGGCCTGCTGCTGTCGGCCATCGCCGTGCAACTAGTCGTCGGCGCCGTACGAGCGCTGATCAAGATCGGCGTGCAGTAACTTCCCGCTCGCCTCCGGCCGCCTTGAAGGTGCCACCTTCCCCGTGACCCCAAGCGATGGTTTGCCACATCGAGCCGACGTCCCCACACCACCCCCGCGATGGGTTGCCACATACAGCCGGGAAAACGGGTATGAATTCGGGAATCCATCGCGGGGCTGGACTGGCCGGAGCCGATGAATTCGGGAATCCATCGCGCGCGTGGCGGATCACCACACCGCGATCCCTCCTCCTCGCAAACTTCGCTCGTCAGTCCAGGCGGCACCGCGCCCTTCGGCTCGCTGAGGACCCTACTATTGCTCGTATGGATGCGCGCATTGATCGGGTTACCGGGGACGTGAACACTTGGATCCTGGGTGACGACGACGAGGTCATCGTGATCGATCCTGGGCAGTCGGCCGATGCCGTGCTCGGGGTCGTCGGTGACCGTGAAGTGGTCGCGGTGATCTGCACCCACGGCCACCCCAAGCACGTCGCCTCGGCGTTCGAGGTGGCGAAACGAGACGACGCGCCGGTCGCGGTGCACCCCGCCGATCGGCTTCCGTGGCGCGACGCGCACAGCAGCACGCTGCCGGATATCGAGATGGAGGACGGCGGTGTCTTCGAGGTCGCCGACGTCACGCTTGAGGTGATCGGCACCCCTGGCCACACGTCGGGCTCGGTCAGCCTGTACTGCGAGGAGTTGGGCGCCGTGTTCACCGGTGACGCTGTTACCGACGCCGGGCCAGTGCCGCACGACGGCTTCTTTCCCGACTTCCCGCGCCAGGTCAGCTCGATCGGGGCCGGGCTGCTCACGCTCGACAGCCAGACGAGGATCTTGCCTGGGCACGGCGAGGAGACCACGGTCGCAGCGGTAGAGCGGCGGTTCGACTCGTGGGTGTCGGCTGGGCCGGAAGCGCTGCTCGATGAGTAGCCAGGCGGCCGTTGGCTTGGTGACGTGACGGCGCCGCGCGATTCTTTAGGCGGCCAACGAGAACAGGACGGGACGGTGCAGCAACTCCGGTTCGAAGGGATGCCGCGCCGGCTCTATTCATGCACCCCGAGCAGGCTTCGCGCCTGGCTGGACTGTCCGCGTCGGTACCGGATGGTGTACTTGGACCGGCCGTCTCCGTCCAAGGGACCACCGTGGGCGCACAATAGCTTCGGCGCCAGCGTGCACAACGCGCTTGCCGGGTGGTGGCGGTTGCCGCTGGCCGAGCGGGTGCCGAAGGCGGCCGTCGACCTGGTCGAGCGTGGCTGGCTCGGCGACGGGTACGCCGAGGCGGCGCAGTCGGCTAGGTTCTTGGACCGCGCTAAGGCGATGGTCGAGCGGTACGTGGCCACGCTCGATCCGGCGGCCGAACCGGTCGGCGTCGAGCGGGTCGTGGCGACGAAGACCGAGTTGATCGCGGTTTCCGGGCGGATCGACCGACTGGATGACCGGCGCGCCCCGGCCGCGCCTGATCGCGATCTCGTCGTCGTCGACTACAAGACCGGCCGGACGCCGCCGACGACTGACGATGCCCGATCGTCGCTGGCGCTGGCGTTGTACGCGCTGGCGGCTGGCCGGGTGCTGCGCAGGCCCTGCTCCAAGGTCGAACTGCATCACCTGCCGACTGAGCAGATCGTGGCCTGGGAGCACACCGATCAATCGCTTGACCGGCAGTTGCGCCGGGCCGAGGACATCGCGGGGGAGTGCGCGCAGGCCGATGAGAGGTTCGGGTCGCAGGTCTCCACCGAACGCGGCGACGCCGTTTTCCCGCCCACGCCGGGCGTCTGGTGCCAATGGTGCGACTTCCGCGCCCACTGTCCGGAGGGTCAGCTAGCCGGTCCGGCTAAGCGTCCGTGGGACGGTCTAGCTGTGTGATTTCCCCTGGCCGCCTCGGCGTGATTCCAGAAGGTCGTCAGCATCGCGGCGGTGGTTTCCGGAGCCTCGACGGCTGGTGAGTGGGCGGCGCAGGGTATGCAGACGCGCTCGGCGTGCAGGCGCTTGGCCATCAGGTCTTGGACGTCGGTCGGCCACGCGTCGTCGTTCTCGCCGTAGCTGACCAGGATCGGCAAGCTGGCGGCGGCGGCCGCGCTGGCGAGGTGGGCGGTCAGGTCCGGACAGGTCAGCAACTGCCTGGCCATCTCCGCCAGTCCGAGCGGGCAACTGCGGGTGGCACGCTTGCGCAGGAAGTCGAGGATGTCGGACGGCGTTCCTTCGGCTTGCGCCTGCGGCCGCATCTGGGTGTCCCAGACGGCCGCGATCATGCTGCCGAGCAGGTCCTTGTCGTCACCGGCCGGACGCAGGTGATCGAGCAAGTCGCGCAGCACGCGCGCCCGCAGGCCGCCGATCGCGCTCGGGCCAGAGCCGAGCAACGTGAGCGACAAGAACGCCGCCGGTTCGGTCAGCACGGCCTGGCGAGCGACCAAGCCGCCGAACGAGTGTCCGACCACATGCACCCGCCCAGAGTCTCTGGCGAGCGCGGCGGCAAGTGCGACGATGTCGTTCGCGAGCCGGTCGAGCGCGTAGCCGGATCGATCAGCGGCCGGTTCAGACTCGTACTGACCGCGCAGATCGATCGCGGTGACCGCGCGTCCGGCCGCCGCCAGCGACTCGAGCACGGCGAGAAAATCTTCCTTGCTGCCGGTATAGCCGGGTACCAGCAACGCGGCCTGCCGGTCGCCGACGCCGCCCGCGGGGTCGGCGCACAGCGCGGCGAAGGGACCCTGGGCGGTACGGACCACCGCCCGCCTGATCTTGGCGGACATGTGCAGCGATCGGGGAGTACTCACGGCTTGGCAGCCTACCCAGCCAAACGGTTCCTGCGCCTAAATGGCTGATTAACCGGCTTGTCGCGGCTGACCGGTCGCTAATTCGCCGGTGATGTCGCGGTGCTCGGCCCGGCTGGCTGGCCTGGTGGACCTGCGCTCAACGGTCGGCTTGACCGGGGTGCCACCTCGCGTCCTGCGCCTGGATCGTTTGGCTGCTGTGCCGGTGGCGTCGCCCTGACCTGGGCGAGCCTTGGCTTGCGGGCCGCCGTGCCTGGCGTCGTCGGCGCCGGATGCCTGGCTGGCCCTTGGCTTGCGCCCGTGACCGCGCCCGTCGCGCTGCTGCCGCTGGCGGGACCGGTTCTTGCCGGTCTCGCCGATGTCTTCGAGATCCTCGGCATCTAGGCCAGCTCGTCCGCGCTGGACCCTTGGCAGCGCTCCGGTGACCACTTCGGGGATCGCGAGCGCGCTGAACAGGTGCGCCGACGTCGAGTAAGTCTCAAGCGGCTCGGGATGACCTAGGTTAAGCGCGGCGTCGATCAGCTTCCAGCGCGCCATGTCCTGCCAGTCGACGAACGTCACGGCCACGCCGGTGCGGCCCGCCCGGCCGGTCCGGCCGGTCCGGTGCAAGTAGGCCTTCTCATCCTCGGGGCATTCGTAGTTGACCACGTGCGTCACATCGTCGACGTCGAGACCCCTGGCCGCGACGTCGGTGGCGACCAGCACATCGATCTTGCCGTTGCGGAACGCGCGCAGCGCCCGCTCTCGCTGGCTCTGGCCTAGGTCGCCGTGCACGGCCGCCGCGGCGAAGCCCCGGTCTGTCAGGATCGTGGTGACCTGGTCACAGGCGCGGCGAGTACGGCAGAACACGATCGTCAGGCCGCGGCCTTGCGCCTGCAAGATGCGGGCAAGCACCTCGATCTTGTCGAGGTGGTGCGCGCGGAACACGTGCTGGTCGGTGGTGGGCACGTGCTCGGGCTCGTCGTGCTGCTCGGCCCTGATGTGAGTGGGCCGGTACAAGTGCCGTTTGGCGAGTGTGACCACCTCACCGGGCATCGTCGCCGAGAACAGCATGGTCTGCCGCTGGGTCGGCGTCAGTCGCAGGATCGACTCGACGTCGGGCAGGAACCCGAGGTCGAGCATCCGGTCGGCTTCGTCGAGGACGAGCACGTCAACGCCGGACAGGTCGAGCTGGTGCTGCCTGGCCAGGTCGAGCAGGCGGCCCGGAGTGCCGACGACCACGTCCACGGTGGCCAGCGCCTCGATCTGGGGTTCGTAGGCGCGCCCGCCGTACAGCGTGACGATGTTTACCTGGGTATGCGCCGCTGCGGTGCGCAGGTCGTCGGCGACCTGGATGGCGAGTTCCCTGGTCGGGACGATCACCAGGCTGCGCGGCGCCGACGGCTTGCCGCGACCGGTGGTCACGATCCGCTGGAGTATCGGCAGGCCGAACGCGAACGTTTTGCCCGTGCCGGTCCTTGCCTGGCCGATGACGTCGTGCCCATCTAGCGCGATCGGCAACGTCAGCGCCTGGATCGGGAACGGGTGGGTGATGCCGACGGCGCGCAGCGCTGTGCACATCGGCTCGGCGATCCCGAACGTGTCGAACGTGCCGATTTCGTCGAGCTCGTCGAGTTCGGGTGAGACGAGCAGTTCGCCCGCGAGTTCGAGCGGTTCGAGCGGGTTGTTCTCGGTTGTCGTGAGGTCGGGTGTTGTGAGGTCTGGTGTTGTCAAGTCTGGTGTTGTCAAATCTTGTGTAGTCAGGGCTTCCGCCTCCATAGGTGTCCCGCTGCCTGCCGGTCGCTTGGGCGACCAGTCCCGGCACGCAGGATGCGGCTGACTCGGCCGCAGTGCACCGCCATCCGCTGGCCGCGCTGGCTAGCTAGGGTCCTGACCAGCCTGGGCTGATCAGAATCAGCGCCTGCGCCGCCTTGCGTGTCGTGGCGGGCAATCACTAGGACGAGTCGAACGCGACGCCCCGACCAGGAGATCCTCCCGGCTATTCGCCGCGCCATACCTTGCAACACGCCGTGGGGGCGATCGCATTCCAAGGCTAGACCGCAACTCAGTGTAGCAACGGCAGCGCCACGCGGGGCAAGGCACGTCAGCCGTGCTCGGCCGTTGTTACGCTGCGGGTGTGACTGAGCAAGCGCCAGCGCCCGACGAGGCGATATTCGAGTCGGTCCCGGCTGACTCGCCCTCGGCTCCGCCAGTCCCTCCTGCGGCATCCCCGCAGGAGGGGGTTGTCGATTTGCTCGGGCTGCTCGCCTATGGCTCGCTGGTTGCTTTCTTCCGGCTAGCCGATGACGCCGCGCTCGCGACCTCGCTGGCCGACAAGGCCGCTTTGGGCGGCATGGCGGTCGCTCAGTTTGGCCATTTCGAACTGCTCAGGCACCGCCTGACCGAGCTTGGCGTCGATCCGCAGGACGCGATGCAGCCGTTCGTCGAGCCGATCGACGCGTTTCATGCGCGGACGACGCCGTCGGACTGGCTTGAGAGCCTCGTCAAAGCGTACGTGGGCGATGGCATCGCGGCTGATTTCTACCGGATGATCGCCCAGTTGCTCGATCCGCCGACCCGCTCGCTCGTGCTTGAGGTGCTGGCCGTGACCGGCCACGCCAAGTTCGCCACCACCCGGGTCCGCGAGGCGATCCAATCCGATCCCGCGGTGGCAGGACGCCTGGCGCTGTGGGCCCGCCGCTTGCTCGGCGAAGCGCTGAGCCAGGCGCAGCGCGTGGCGGCTGAACGTGAGCCGATGGCCCGGCTGCTGGCCGGAGGTACGCCGGCGCAGCTTGGCGAGATCGGCCGGATGTTCGCGGCGCTGACCGACGCCCATGCCGAAAGGATGGCCGCGCTCGGCCTAGCCGAGTAGCCGGTTTAGGACGCGCCGAAGCCGATCTTGCGCTGCTCGGGCATGCCTAGCTCCACGTAGGCGATCTTGGCCGCCGGGACCAGCAAGGTCTTGCCTTTGTTGTCGTTGAGCACGAACAACGTACCGTCGGCCAGCGCGCTACTGAGTGCCTGCTCGATGTCACTGGCTGAGGTAACGGTCTCGACCACTAGCTCGCGAGGTGCCATCTGTATGCCGATCTTGACTTCCATGGCGATCCTCCGCTAGTTGACCTGGTCGTGGGCGCTTTCGGCGAGCGGCCAGCCGCTGATGCCGCGCCAGGCGAGCCTGGCGAGCAGATCCTCGGCGGTCTCCTGGCCGATGCTGCGCTCGGTGCCAAGCCAGTACCGGGCGCTGACCTGCGCCATTCCGACGAGCGCCATGCCGAGCAGGTCGGCTTCTTCGTCGGAGACGCCGGCGTCCTCGCGGATGAACTCGCTGACCATCTCGGCGCATTCGGAGATGGCCCGTTCCAGCTTGGCTCTGACCGCTGGTTCGTTGCTGAGATCGGACTCGAAGACCAGCCTGAACGCCTCGCCCGCACCGCTCACGTAGTCGAAGAAGGCGCGGAACGTGGCGGGTACCCGCTCGCGCGTTGTCGGTGGTCGAGGCGAGTGCGGCCGAGACCGCGCCGACTAGTTCGGCCACGCTCTCGTCCAGCAGCGCGAGGTAAAGCTCAAGCTTGCCAGGGAAATGCTGATACAGGACCGGCTTGCTGACGCCTGCGCGCTCCGCGATCTCGTCCATCGCCGCGGCGTGGTACCCCTGCGCGACGAAGACCTCACGAGCCGCCCCAAGCAGTTGCTTGCGCCGCGCCGGGCGTGGCAGACGGGTGTTAGCGGCTCGGGCCTGCGACGTCGCAATCACTTTGATTCTCCGAGTGCTTATCGGGCGGAGGTCGGTCAGTTCCCGGCTGCAATGCTACCGTCGGGTAACCATAACCGCGATTGCTCTTAGTGCATCCGCGGTCGCACCCCGCGCGGGCGAGCGGCTTGCGGGAAGCTCGCCGCGCTGCAGCAAACGCTGCGTCAGCGGTAAAACGCTGCGTTCTAGCGGTAGTCGTCCTCGTCCAGCACTACCTCTCTGGCCTGCTCGGCCGCGTCGGCCGCGTCGACTTCGAGTGGCAGTTTGCCAGGTGTGCGCGGCTCGTCGGATTCATCCACGCTTGGGGCGACTGGCTGGTTTTGCTCGACCACGTCGGCGAGTGGTTCCTCGTAATCGCTGTCAGTCATCTCGCGACCCCTCCGGATGCTTGGTCCTCGCCCGGACAAGCGAGCATTATTACATCCTCGAACATATTGCCGAATAGCTACAGTGGGGCAACGCTAGTTGTATCAGCTTGTATCAGCGCTCGATCTATCTGGGTAAGGACACGTCATGCGCAGCATGTGGAAGGGCGCGATCTCCTTCGGCCTGGTCATGATCCCCGTGCGACTCTACGCCGCGACAGAGCAAAAGGACATCTCGTTTCGTCAGGTGCACAGGGAAGACGGCGGCCGGATCAGGTTCCGCAGGTTCTGCTCGCATCGATGACGAAGAAATCCCTTACGAGGACATCGCCAAGGGCTACGAGCTGCCCACCGGCGAGATGGTGGTGCTGACCGACGAAGACATGTCGGACCTGCCGCTTCCTACCACCAAGGCGATCGAGGTACTGCAGTTCGCACCGGCCGAGCAGCTTGATCCGATCTTGTTCAATCGCAGCTACTACGTCGAGCCGGAGACGGCCGGGGCGCGGGCCTATGTCTGCTGCGCAACGCCCTTGAGCAGTCGGGCCGGGTCGCTGTCGCCCAGGTCGCGCTGCGTCAGCGGGAATCGCTGGCGACGCTGCGCGTCAGGGACGGTGTGCTGGTGCTCGAGACGCTGCTGTGGCCGGACGAGATCCGGCCCGCCAGTTTCCCGTTCCTTGAGCAGGACATCGAGGTCAAGCCGGCAGGAACTGACGATGGCGGCGTCGCTGATCGACTCGATGACCTCGGAGTTCGACTCCGACGCCTTCCACGACAACTACCGCGAGGCGCTCATCGAACTGGTCGAAGCTAAGGTCGCTGGCCGCGAACTGACTCCAGCCAGGCACCGCTGGAAATCGCGGCCGAGCCCGTCGGTCAGCCTGGCCGACGCGCTGAGGGCCAGCCTGGCCGCCCAGAAGGGATCGGTCGAGGGCAAGCCGGAGGCCAAGGCGATCGGCGGCGGTGGATCGCAGACCGACGGCGCTGACGGATCAGGGGCCGGCGGCGGCGCGGCCGGCGGCGAGGAGCCAGATGGCGCGAAGCCGGATGGCGCGAAGCCAGCAGCCAAGAGGTCAAGCAGGGCAGCCAGTGGCGCAGGCAAGGCAGCCAGTGGCGCAGGCAAGGCAGCCAGTGGCGCAAGCAAGGCCAAGTCGAGTAGGAAGGCGAGCTAACGGCGGTCCGCGCTTAGTCGACGGGCCTGGCTTAGGCAGCGAACCGCCTTCGACCTCATGCGATGCTTGCCACATGTTGATTGCGGCGGCTCGGATCATCACGGCCAGCGGAGCGAGGTCGGACGCGAAAGTGGTACTCGCGCCAGGCTACGTAAGCTGCGCCGACGGTCGTATCGTCGCGGTCGGCGCAGGACAGCCGCCGAGCAAGCCCGACGTGCAGTTGCACGATGGCGTGCTGGTGCCGGGCTTCGTCGACCTTCAAGTCAACGGCTACTTCGGGGTCGAGCTAGCGGACACCGACCTGGCGGACTGGCTGACGGTCGCTCGTCGGCTGGCCGAGACCGGCACCACGGCCTTCATGCCGACGTTCATCACAAGCCCGCTTGCCGACCTGGCCGAAGCTCTGCGTCGGGCCGCTGGCCTGCACGCGAAGCTCGCCGACGGCGGGCAGGGCGCAAGAGTGCTTGGCGTGCACGCCGAAGGGCCGTTCATATCGCCGAAACGCCCCGGCGCGCACAACCCGGAGTGGATCGTCGCCCCAGACCCGGCCGCAGTCGACACGCTGCTCGCCGCCGGGATCGGCCATCTGCGCGTGGTCACGCTGGCACCCGAACTCGACGGCGCGCTGGCCGCGATCAAGCGTCTAACCGCGGCCGGTGTCCTGGTCAGCGTCGGCCATTCGGACGCGACCTCGCAGCAGGTGAGCGCGGCCGCCAGGTGTGGTGCGAGCATGGTCACTCACCTGTTCAACGCCCAGCGTCCGATGCACCACAGAGAGCCTGGCGTGGTCGGCCAAGCGCTGGCCGATAGCCGGCTGACCAGCAGCCTCATCGCTGACTTGCACCACGTGAGCGGCCAGGTCGCGGCGATCGCCTTCGCAGCCGCACCGGGTCGGATCTGCTTGATCACCGACGCGGCCGCCTGCGCTGGCATGCCGCCGGGCCGGTATGTGCTCGGCGGCGATGCCGATCGATCTCGCTGAGGGCGACGGCACCCCGCCGGTGCGTTCCGACGGCACTATCGCGGGCTCGGCCTTGCGGATGGACTCGGCGGTGGCGAACATGGTCGCGACCGGCGTCGGCCTCGCCGAGGCAGTGACCGCCGCCACCAGGATCCCAGCGGACCTGATCGCCCGGACTGACCTCGGCCGGATCGCGCCGGGAGCGGCCGCCGACCTGATCTGGCTCAACGACAACCTGCGTACCCTGGCGACGTGGGTCGGCGGCCAGCAGGTCTACGGCTAGCAACTCGGATAGGCCGCGCCTTGGTCGCCGCCGCTACCCTTGTGCTGGTTAATGCCACAGGACGGTGCATCGGGTAACCGAGCGGTACGAACAGGACGGCGATCTTGGTGGAGTCGTTGGTTGAGCAGCAGCGCCCGGAAACCCACATGCGGTCCGAAATTTTTGCGCAACCGGAGGCCTTGCGGGCAACGATCGACGCGCTGCTGCCGCGCACAGCCGAAATAGCGGCGTTGGCGAATGCGACCCGGCAGGTGCTGTTCTTCGCGCGCGGGACCTCGGACAACGCGGCCGTCTATGGCAGTTACCTGATCCAGACGGCGGCGGGCAGGCTGGCCAGCCTTGGTTCGCCGTCGGTCGCGACCACGTATCACGCCAAGGTCGACCTTTCCGGCACGCTAGCCGTCGGCCTGTCCCAGTCGGGGCGCACTCAAGAGATCATCGAAACCCTGGAATGGGCCCGCGACTGCGGCGCGCGCGTCGTAGCGATCACCAACTCGGCGGGCACACCGCTCGCTGACCTCGCCGACGTCGCGCTGGTGACCGAAGCCGGGATTGAACGCGCCGTGCCCGCGACCAAGACATTTACCTGCCAGCTCGCGGCGCTGGCCGTGCTCACCCTCGGCCTCGGCGCCGACCTCGACGTCGATGAGCTGAACCGGCTGCCTTCGGCGATCGAGGAGCTGCTGGCCGACGCGACTGCGCCCGGCTACGGCGTCGACTCGATCGTCGATGAACTGGCCGATGTGGACGGCTTGGTGGTGTCGGCCCGGGGCCTTGCGTATTCGGCCGCGCTCGAGCTTGCGCTCAAGATCAAGGAGGCCTGCTATCTGCACGCGATGGGCATCTCCTACGCCGACTTGCAGCACGGACCGATCGCTGTCGTCGACGCGGCGACGCCGGCGATCGTCATGGCGGCAGACGCCGGCCCGACCGCTCGACGCGGCCGTCGGCCTGGCCAAGCGCGTGACGGAAGCAGGTGCTCGCGCCTACTCGATCGGCGGCGGCTCGGCATTGGCCGCGGCCAGCAGCCGGGCGCTGGCCGGGCCGAGGCTGCCTGAGTGGCTGGCCCCGATCGGCCTGATCGTGCCGGGCCAGCTGCTGACCGAGGCGCTCTCGCGTCGGCTAGGCATCGACCCAGACAACCCCCGCGGCCTAAGCAAAGTAACCCAGACCGCCTAAACCGTCGCCCTGTCGGCGCCGACGACCCGCGTCGGATGCGATGGATTCCCGAATTCATCGGCTCCGGCCACCTGCGGGCGCGATGGATTCCCGAATTCATACCCGTTTTCCCGGCTGGATGTGGCAATCCATCGCAGGGTTGGTGTGTGGCGGTTGCGCTCCCGCGGTCCGGGATCGGCCTCCAGGGCTCGTCGGCCGGGGTCAGGGGGTGCGGTGGACCTTGTGCTGGGCGGCTTGGGCTCGGGGGCGGATCACCATCAGGTCGACGTTGAAGTGGGACGGCCTGGTGACGGCCCAGACCACGGCGTCGGCGACGTCGTCGGCGGTCAGGGGCTCGGCGACGCCAGCGTAGACGGCGGCGGCCTTATCCGCGTCGCCGCGGAATCGGTTCAGCGCGAACTCCTCCGTCCTGACCATGCCGGGAGCGATCTCGATGACCCGGACCGGCTGGCCGCACAGTTCCAGACGCAAGGTCGTGGCGATCGCATGGGTGCCGTGCTTGGCGGCCACGTAACCGCCGCCGCCTTCGTAGGCCGTAAGGCCAGCGGTCGATGACATCAGCACGACCGTGCCGTCGCCGCTGTCGATCAGCTTCGGCAACAGCGCCTGGACGAGGTGGAGGGTGCCGAGCACGTTGGACTGGTACATGGTTAGCCAGTCATCCGGCGAGGCGTCGGCGACGGTCTCGGCACCGATCGCGCCGCCCGCGTTGCAGACCAGCACGTCGCAGTGCACCAGCTCAGCAGCGAAGGCGTCCACCGCCGGTCGGTCCGTCACGTCGAGGACGCTGACGCGCGCCGATCCGCCCGTCGCCTCGATGCGGGTCGCTACGTCGTGCAGCCGGTCGGCTCGCCTGGCCGCGAGAACGACGTGGTACCCGGCCGCGGCGAGCCTTTCGGCGCTCGCTGCTCCGATCCCGCTGCTTGCCCCCGTAACAACCGCCGTCCCCGTCGTCTGCCCGCGCATGGCGGCATTCTGCCAGCCTGGTGATCCGCGGTGTTCACCGCCGGTTGGCCGAGCCGGTGACCACGTCACTTACCATCAGTTTCGTGGCTGAACGCGAACAACCCGCGCCCCGAGGCGTCATCTTTGACTGGGGCGGCGTGATTACCACGCCGATCGCTCACACGGTCTATGCGTGGCTTGAGGCGGACGGTATCGACCGGGAAAGCTACGCCTCCGCCATGCGGCCGTGGGTGAAGCAGGCGTACGGCGCCGACCAGGTCGAGTCACCGATCCACGCGCTTGAGCGCGGCGAGCTTACCGACGAGGAGTTCGAGAAGATCCTGGCTGCGGCGCTCGTCAGCGTGAACGGCGCTCCGGTCCGCGCGGACGGGCTGCTCGGGCGCATGTTCGCCGGATCGCGGATCCAAGGCGAAATGCTCGACCTGGTGCGGGAACTGCGCGAGAGCGGCTTGCGCACTGGGCTGTTGTCCAACTCCTGGGGGACGCGCTTTAGCTACCCGCAGGACGTGCTCGATGAGCTTTTTGACGACGCGGTCATCTCGGCCGACGTCGGGATGCGCAAGCCAGAGGAGAGAATCTTCCGGCTCGCCGCCGAGCGTCTTGGCCTGACGCCCGCCGAGTGCGTGTTCGTCGACGACATCGAGGGCAACATCGACGCCGCGCGAGCGCTCGGCTTCGCCGTCGTGCATCACATCGAGCCAGCCGCCACCAGGGCGATGCTCACCGAGTTGCTGGCCGGAAAAGCGGCGGAATGAGGGTCTGCGCGCGACTGTCGCACTAGCCTTGGCGGCATGCCGGGAGAGTCCGTGTTGGCCCCGCGTCCCGCCTATCCATCTCCGTCGAGCCCTGGCCGCTCGGCGAACATGAAGGCCAACCGCAGAACTGACACCAAGCCTGAGCTTGCGCTGCGCCGAGCCCTGCACGGCCTGGGCTACCGCTACCGCAAGGACCACCGGCTTGACCTTGATGGCGGCGCGCGGGTCCGGCCCGACATCGTGTTCACCGCCCGGCGCGTCGCCGTGTTCGTCGACGGCTGTTTTTGGCACTGCTGTCCAGATCACGGCAGTCAGCCGTCGGCCAATAGCTGGTACTGGGAACCCAAGCTGCGCCGCAACGTCGAGCGCGACCGGGCCGCCGACTCGGCCCTCGGCCTGGCCGGCTGGACCGTGATCAGATTGTGGGAGCATGAGTCGCTCGATGCCGCGGTGGCGGCCGTGCTTCACGTGCTGCCTAGCCCCCAAAGGCGGTTAGCTGACCTGGTCGCCCGATTCGGCGTTCGCAACCCGCTGATCGCTGGCAGACTCGTGTGGAACTCCCCGCTATCGGCGTGCTGGTCCGGCGTTCCCGAGGAGCCCACCGCACACCACGGCACACCCACGCACGGCCTCCCGGCCACCCGTCACGCAGTTATTGAGGATCGATGCGCGTCTACCTGCCAAGCACGCTGGCAGATCTGGCATCGGCTCTTGTCGCCGGCGAGGTCGGCCCGGCACCGGTGTTCGGCTACGCGGTGACGCCCGCGCTGCGTGAGTGGTATGCCAGCGGTGACCTCGAAGAACTCGAGTACGTCGCGATGGCGCAAGCCGCGAGGGCATCGCTGCGGATGCTGCACGATCAGACGAAGGTGCCGAGGCGCCGGGTCGTGCTCGCTGCCGAGGTTCCCGAGGCCGACGTGGTGATCAGAAACGGGCTCGAGAAGCCCGGCAAGGTCGAGGTGATGCTGCCGGTGCGGCTCGCCGACGTGGCTTCCGGGCACGTAGACGGCGTCGAGGCGATGCCCGACATTGACGCCGCCGCAGCCGCGCTGCCGGCCGCGGACGGCGGCGACGGCGACGCCAAGTTCGTGGTGGACGGTGCCGAAGGTCATGAACTGCTGTGGTATGCCACCCAGGAACTTCTCTACTTGATCGGTTAGCGCGCTGATCGGTTAGCGTGGCTGATGGAGGCCAACGGAGGCCGATCTGCGAGGAGCGAGCCGTGTTCGATGCCGTCACCAACGTCCCTGCCCCGGCGAACGAGCCGGTCAAGACCTACGCACCTGGCAGCTCAGAGCGCGCCGCGCTGGAAACCAAGCTCAAGGATCTGGCGAGGGAGCCGGTCGATCTCACGATGACAGTCGGCGGCGTCCAGCGTATGGGCGGCGGCGACTGGATCGACGTCGTCCAGCCGCATAACCATGCGCACCGGCTCGGCAGGCTCGGTGTCGCTACCGACGAGGACGTGTCGGCTGCCATCGAGTCGGCCAGCCTGGCCGCGCCTGGCTGGCGCGAACTGTCTTTCGACGACCGCGCGGCGATCTTCCTGCGAGCCGCCGAACTGCTCGCAGGGCCGTGGCGGGCGACGATCAACGCCTCGACGATGCTCGGTCAGTCCAAGTCGGTGTACCAAGCGGAGATCGACGCCGCCTGCGAGCTGATCGACTTCTGGCGCTACAACGTCCACTTCGCCCGGCGCCTGCTCGCAGAGCAGCCGACTTCGTCACCGGGCACGTGGAACCGGATGGAGTACCGCCCGCTTGAGGGCTTCGTACTCGCGATCACCCCGTTCAATTTCACCTCGATCGCGGGCAACCTGCCCACGGCGCCGGCGCTGCTCGGGAACGTAGTGCTGTGGAAGCCGTCGCATACCCAGCAGTTCTCCGCTCATTTCATGATGCGGTTGTTCGAGGCGGCCGGGCTGCCGCCTGGCGTGATCAACCTGGTCACCGGCTGGGGCCAGTCGGTGACGCGAGTGGCCGTGCCGCATCCGGATCTGGCCGGCATCCACTTCACCGGCTCGACCGGCGTGTTCCATCGGCTCTGGCAAGCGGTCGGCGAGAACATCGCTGGGTATCGTGGCTACCCGAGGCTGGTTGGCGAGACCGGCGGCAAGGACTTCGTGATCGCCCATACATCCGCGGACGAGGACGTCCTGACGACGGCGTTGATCCGCGGGGCGTTCGAATACCAAGGTCAGAAGTGCTCGGCCGCTTCCCGGGCCTATATCCCGCGCAGCGTATGGCATCGCATGCGGGACACGTTCATCGCTAAGGTCGAGTCGCTGACCATGGGCGACGTAGCCACCGACCTGTCCGCCTTCATGGGCGCGGTAATCGATGACCGGGCGTTCGCCAAGCACGCGGGCGCCATCGATCGCGCCAAGTCCCGATCGTCGGTGAAGGTGATAGCCGGCGGGACGACCGATGACACGCAGGGCTACTTCGTCCGGCCAACCGTCTTCGAGTGCTCGGACCCGACCGACGAGGTGTTCACGACCGAGTACTTCGGGCCGATCCTGGCTGTGCACGTCTTCGACGACGGTGCCTACGATTCGGTGCTCGAGCAAGCCGCCGGGGTCACCGGGTACGCGCTGACCGGCTCGATCATCGCGGACGACCGGGCCGCCATCGCCGCCGCGACGCAACGACTCAGGTTCTCCGCCGGAAACTTCTACATCAACGACAAGCCCACCGGCGCCGTCGTCGGCCAGCAGCCCTTCGGAGGGGCCCGGGCCAGCGGCACCAACGACAAGGCGGGTTCGATCTTCAACTTGATCCGCTGGGTCAACGCCAGGTCGATCAAGGAAACGTTCTCGCCACCGACCGATTTCCGTTATCCGCATATGGGATAACCCCAAATGCGATAATCTCATATGCGATAATCCTAGAATGGATAATCCGAAAACGAAGTAACGGAGGTTACGCATCCATCGCTTGGTCTTGTGGAACATCGACCTGACGCTTGTTGATGTGGCCAGGGTTTCTCGCGACGCCTACGCGGAGGCGTTCTTGCGGGCGACCGGCCGGAGGCTGGTCGCGTTGCCGCAGCTAGCGGGCGCGAGCGACTCGGAAATTTTCTTCGAATCGCTCGCACTCAACGAGGGCATGCCAGGCGATGATCAGCGGCAGCCGGCCGACGGCGAACTGCTGGCCAGGTACAGCGCCGAACTGGCTAGAGCGTTCGGCGCCCGCAGTGACCTGCTCGCCGAGCAGGGGCGGGTCTTGCCGGGCGCCGCGGAGGCCCTTGCCGCACTCGGGAGGCTGCCAGACGTCATTCAAACCGTCGTGACCGGCACGATCAAGCAGAACGCCGCCTGCAAGCTGCGCGCGTTTAACCTGGACCGCTACCTGGACCCGGACATCGGCGGTTTCGGATCGGACGTGTACCCCAAGGGCACCCAGATCCTGCGTTCGGTCGATCTCGCCAACGAGAAGTACGGACTGAGTCTGCGGCCAGCGAACGTGGTGTACGTGGCCGACTCGATCAGGGACGTGGCGGCGGCGAAGGTTGCCGCGGTGCGCTGCGTGGGCGTCGCCAGCGGCCGGTCGAGATCGGCCGAGCTGAAGGAAGCAGGAGCCGAACCAGTGCTCGACGACCTGTCCGACACAAGGCGCGTAATAACCGCCGTCATGGAATGAGCACCGTGCCGGAGGCGCGCCGATGAGCACCGTGCCGGAGGCGCGCCGATGAACACCGTGCCGGAGGCGCGCCGATGAACACCGTGCCGGAGGCGCGCCGATGAACACCGTGCCGGAGGCGCGCCGATGAACACAGTCGCGCTCACGATCTACGGAGTGCTCGCGCTCACGTTCATGATGACGATGTACGCACTGGAGCGCCGCCACAAGCGGTTCGTTCTCGCGTTCGCCTGCGGCTGCGGACTGGCCAGCAGCTACGGGTTCCTGTCCGGCGCCTGGCCGTTCGGCGTGGTTGAAGCGATCTGGGCACTGGTCGCGCTGCGCCGGTTCCAGCGAGGCTGAGCCGAGGCTCAGCGGGCCGGGGTTCGTTCCCCGAGCTTTGTGCTGGGATAACTGGAGTTGTGGCACTGAGTGGCGGAGCGCGGTCAGGCGATACCCGGGCCGGTGATCGCCTGGCCCGCCGGATCGGGGCGCAAAGGCGCGGTTTTGGTTCCGTGATCAAGGTTCCGGTCATGATCGCGGAGTCTGGCCGTCGCATATCGCGGCTGGGGTTCCGCGGTAATCGCAATTCCATGATCGCGGAAGCTGGCCGTCACCGGCCCGGCTGGCGGATGCCGCCCGGACGAGCGTCACGGCACCGGGCTGACGCTGAAATTATCCCAGATAGGGCATTTCGGTGCTGGTATGAGGCTGCTGCGCCTCGCCTGGGCACCCGGCGTGCACGCCAGGGCATTGATCTTGCTGAGCGGGTGGTCCTGATAACAACTCACTCCATAGGAGTCGCACCCGTTGGACCGTCGCTGCCGTTGAGCTGAGGGATCAACAGCAGCGTTGGACACTGGGTGCGCCACACTCGATCCGTGCCCGCCCAGTCGCCGTCGGCGGCAGCGGTGTCCCGGTGGCTGACCTCGGGAGGCCGGGGGTCATCCCCCGGTGGCTGGCCCCGGGGGGCCCTGGGGTCGTCCCCCTGTCGGTTGCACTGTGTACTGGTATAAACGGTCAAGTCAACGATGACGGACCGGTGAAGTGGGGCGGGAGTCGATGCAGGAGGGGCAAGGTTCGGCTGCCGGGCGGGGCTACGGCGCGCTGCTCGCTACCCCGAGTCGCGAGGCCATTGAGCGAGCGCGGATCACCGACTACGCGCGCTGGCTGGCCGAACACCGTGGCGGTCCGGTCGCTAGCGACTACACGGCGCTCTGGCGATGGTCGGTGGATCGTCCCGCTGAGTTCTGGGCGTCGATCTGGGACTACTTTGACGTCCTTGGCGATCGGGGCGCCGGGCCGGTCATCAGTGGCGAACAGATGCCCGACATCACATGGTTCTCTGGATTTACTTTGAATTATGCGCGCAACGCACTCCGGGCCGCCGGCACGACGCCCGACGCGGTTGCTCTCATTTACCGCTCCGAGGCCGGACACGAAGGTGCGCTGACGTACGGCGAACTCGACCGGCGGGTTGCTGCCGTGCGCGCCGCCCTGATAGGGCTCGGCGTAGGGCGCGGCGACCGGGTTGCCGCCTACCTGCCGAATTCCCCGCAGGCGGTGATCGGGCTGCTCGCGACCGCCAGCCTCGGCGCGATCTGGACATCGTGCTCGCCTGACTTTGGCGCTCCGGCCGTGATCGACAGGTTCGCGCAGGTTTCGCCGAAGGTGCTGATCGCCGTCGACGGCTACGTGTACGGCGGTAAGAGCTTCGACCGGCGTCCCGAGGTTGCCGCGATCGCCGCTGAATTGCCCGGCCTAGAAGCGCTAATCACGGTCGATTACATCGGTGCCTCGCTAGATGCGCCTGATCTGCCTGTGCCCGCGACCGCCTGGGAGTCGCTGGACGACGGTTCGGCTGGGACATGTGAGTTCGACGAGGTTGCTTTCGGCCATCCGCTCTGGGTTTTGTACTCTTCGGGCACGACGGGACTGCCTAAGCCGATCGTGCACGGGCACGGTGGCGTCGTCCTTGAGCACCTCAAGGGGCTTTGCCTGCACCAGGACATCGGGGCTGGGGATGTGTTCTTCTGGTACACGACTACCGGCTGGATGATGTGGAACTACCTGGCCGGGGCCTTGCTGGCCGGGGCGACGGCGGTCGCCTACGACGGCAGTGCCACCCATCCGCAGACCGGGGAGCTGTGGCGGCTGGCGGCCGAGACCGGCGTGACGTACTTCGGCAGTGGCGCGCCGTACCTGACCGCTTGCATGAAGGCCGGCCTGCGGCCAGCAGCCGAGCACGATCTGTCCAAGCTGCGCGGAGTCGGCTCGACCGGGTCGCCGCTGCCCCCCGAGGGCTTCGACTGGGTGTACGCCAGCGTCGCCGGGGTCGTGCCGGAGGCGCGCGAGGGCGGCACCGTGCCGGAGGCGCGCGAGGGTGACACCATGCCGGAGGCGCGCGAGGGTGACACCGTGCTGGCGCAGCGTGGGCCCCAGGCTGCTGCTATAGCGACAGCGGGGGGCCCACGCTGTGACTTCGTGCTTGGGTCGTTTAGCGGCGGGACCGATGTGTGCACCGGATTTGTCGGGCCGAATCCGCTTTTGCCGGTTCGCAGGGGCATCATCGCCGGGCCCTGCCTCGGCGCTAAGGTCGAGGCGTTCAACGCGGTTGGCGAACCGGTGATCGGCGAGGTCGGCGAGCTTGTGCTGACCGCACCGCTGCCGTCGATGCCGGTGGGTTTCTGGGGCGATCTGACCGGGGAACGCTATCGGGCCAGCTACTTCGCGGAGTTTCCCGGCGTATGGCGGCACGGCGACTGGATCATGATCTTGCCGGACGGGGGCTGTGTGATCTACGGCCGGTCGGACGCGACATTGAACCGCGGCGGCGTGCGCATGGGCACCAGCGAGTTTTACCGCGTCGTGGAGGATCTGCCCGAGGTCGTCGACAGCCTGGTCATCGACACCGGCACGCTCGGCACTGACGGCAAGCTGGTGCTCTACCTCGTGCTCGCGCCAGGGCAGTTGCTTACCAGCGAACTCACCGGGAAGATCAAGTCCGCCCTGCGGTCCGCGCTCTCGCCCAGGCACGTGCCGGACGAGATCCACGAGGTCCCGGGGGTGCCGAGAACCTTGTCGGGCAAGAAGCTCGAGGTTCCGGTCCGCAAGATCCTGGCCGGCACCGCTGTCAGCGAGGTCGCTGACCCCGACTCGCTGGCCAACCCCGAGGTGCTCGCTTACTACCTGCCTGGCGATTCGTGATGGCGGCGGGTCGGAGCTTTGGCGAGGAGGGTGGGCTCCTCACCTACGGCACCTACCTGCGGTTGCCCGAATTGCTCGCGCAGCAGGTGCCGCTCGTCGACCCGCCCGCCCACGACGAACTGCTGTTCATCACCGTTCATCAGGTCTACGAGTTGTGGTTCAAGCAGCTGCTGCACGAGCTTGAGGCCGCCCGGGACGCAATGGACAACGATCAGACTTGGCTGGCCGCGCACTTGCTGCGTCGCGCGCACGTCATCGAGCGGCTGCTGGTCAGCCAGATCGACGTGCTGGAGACGATGACCCCGCAGGATTTCCTCGAGTTCCGATCCGCGCTCGCGCCCGCCAGCGGCTTGCAGTCCGTCCAGTTCAGGGAGCTTGAGTTCCTTTCTGGCGCGAAAGATAAGCGATCCATCGCTCGGTTCCGTAGCCTGACCGACGACGAGCGTGATCGGCTTTCCCGCCGGCTGGCTGAGCCGTCGCTGTGGGACTGCTATCTCGGTCTGCTCGCCCGCCGCGGCCTCGACGTGAGCACCGAGGAGCAGGTTTGCGAGTCGTTGCTGGTGGTCGCCAGGGACCGCTCTCACCATGACGACCTGTGGCAGCTCGCTGAGGGCCTGCTGACCCATGACGAGGTGTGCGCGATGTGGCGCAGCCGCCACGTGCAGATGGTCGAGCGGCAGATCGGCACCAAGTCAGGCACCGGTGGTTCGTCCGGTGCGCCCTACCTCCACAATCGCGTGCCATTGCGTTACTACCCGTTTCTTTGGGAACTTCGGGACAGGCTATAAATCCACTAGGGAGCGGGACGATGTCCGAGCACCAGAGCGCGGCCAAGCAGGCGCTGCTCGCTGAGGCAGCAGCCGAGCTCAGGGCGAACGCCACCATCGGCGATCAGCTCAACTACGTGCGTAGCTACTACCGGCACGTCGACGCCGGCGACCTGATCAACGCTGGCCAGAAACGGGTCGGCGTGGTCGCGGCCGAGCACGCCGAGCTTGCCGCCCACCGGCCGCAGGGCCGAGCGCTGGTGAAAGTCAGATCAGGCGCTGAGGCGACCTTGCTGCCCAGCAGGGACGTCATCGACGTCGTCACCGACGACATGCCTTTCCTGGTGGACACCATCACGATGACGCTAGCCACACACGATGTGACGCCTGAACTCGTCGTGCATCCTCAGCTCATAGTCCGCCGGGACGTCACGGGAGCGCTGCATGAAGTCATCATGCCGATCGAGGGTTCCCGTCCCCCCGGCCCGATACAGGCCGAACCTGATCAGATCGCCGAGTCCTGGTCACACATCGAGGTGTCGAGGCTGGCCACCGACAAAGCCGAGGCGATCGCCGCCTCGCTTGACCGGGCGCTGGCAGATGTACGGATGGCGGTCGAGGACTATCCGAAGATGCGGGCGATGGCCGTGCGGCTAGCCGACCAGCTAGCGGCCGAGGCAGCCGCCGACAGGCAAGCCGCCGAGGCCCGTGACGAAGCTGAGCTGGACACACCCGAGTCGGCCGCCGAGATCACAGAGATGCTCCGGTGGCTGGTCGACGCCCATTTCACGTTCCTCGGATACCGCGAGTACGACCTTGTGAACGAGAACGGCGGACTCGCGTTGCGCGGCGTGCCAGGTACCGGGCTTGGCATTTTGCGGCACGACAAGACCAGGTTGAGCCCGCTGCCGCCGCAAGCAGCCGCTATGGCCGCCGACCCGGCCCACCGGCTGATCGTGACCAAGGCGAACACCAGGGCGACCGTGCACCGCCCCAGCTACCTGGACTACGTCGGGGTCAAGCGACTCTCGCCGTCCGGGGAGGTTCTCGGTGAGTACCGTCTGCTCGGCCTGTTCACGCACATGGCCTACACCGAGAGCATCACCAGGATTCCCGTGCTCAAGCGCAAGCTGGCCGAGGTCTACGCGGCCAGCGGGGTCTTGGCGGCAAGCCATGACGGCCGGGACGTGGCCGAGTTCATGGAGGTCTACCCGCGCGAGGAACTGTTCCAGACCCCGGTTGACGAGCTAGCCGACGTCGCGTCCCAAGTGCTGCGTCTGCGCGAACGCATGCAGACCAGGCTGTTCATGCGCAAGGACGTCTACGGCAAGTACGTGTCCTGCCTGATCTACCTATCCAGGGACAGGTATAACACCAAGGTCAGGCTCGCGGTGCAGGACATCCTGCGCCGCAAGCTCGGTGGCGAGCAGCTTGACTACAGCGCCGTGGTCGACGAGACCCCGATCGCGCGGCTGCACGTCGTGGTCAGAGCCGACCCGGGCGGCAAACTCAGCGACGTCGATGTCAGCAAGCTGGAGCATGCCATCGCCGCCGCGGTCAGGTCATGGGACGACGATTTGACCAGGGAAGCGGTTAACCAGCTTGGCGAGGGCCCGGGCCGGACACTGCTCGCCGAGTTCGCGGGCTCGATCGGCGATACCTACAAGGCTGACGTTCCTGCCGCCGCTGCCGTCTCCGATCTGGCGAAGATTCTCCGGATGCGGGATAGCGGTCAGGCTATCGCCTTCCAGCTTTGGGAGTCGGCTGGCTACGCCGGCGGCGTGCCGGTCAAGTATGAGCCCGAGGCGGACATGGCTGGCCTGACCGGCCCGTCGGGCCGCGGCCTGACGGAGACCGGGGCGACGGGTGCGGCGGGCGCAGGCCTGCCTCCGGCGCAGGAAGCTGAGGACAGCAAGAGGCGAGTCTGGCGGCTGACCATCCACCGCAATGGCCCGCCGATCACGCTCACCGACGTCCTCCCGCGACTGCAGCACATGGGCGTCGAGGTAGTAGACGAGCACCCGTACGAGTTCCTCCCAACAGGGACAGGGACAGGAACAGGGGCCGGGGGCTCAGGGGGGTCTCTCGCCCCGGCCAGCACCTCCTCACCGTTCTGGATCTATGACTTCGGGTTGCGCCGGGAAGCCAGCGGTGCCGGTCCGGGCGGTCGCACCCGGCGCGAAGAGCACCCGGAGCTCCCGGTCGTGGCCGCGCAGCTCGAGGGTGCGCTCGCCGCGCTGTGGAGCGGCGAGATCGAAGACGACGACTTCAACGCGCTGGTGCTCGACGCCGGCCTGCGCTGGCGGCAGGTCGTCGTGCTGCGTGCCTACGCGAGGTACCTTCGCCAGATTGGAACTACGTTCAGCCAGGACTACATCGCCCACGTCTTGCGGCACAACCCGGTCATCGCCAGGCAGCTCATCAGGCTGTTCGAGTCAAGCTTCGACCCTGACCGTCAGGGCGGCGAGACCAGTGAGGCCCTGGTCGAGGTGATCAGCGGCGGCCTGGACGAGGTCGCCAGCCTGGACGAGGACCGCATCTTGCGGGCCTACCTCGGCCTGATCATCGCGACGCAGCGAACCAACTACTTCCAGCCCGAGCCGGAATCCCAAGAACCGCTGTCCTACCTGGTGTTCAAGCTGGACGCGGCGGCGGTGCCCGACTTGCCGGCCCCGAGGCCGAAGTTCGAAATGTTCGTGTACTCGCCCAGGTTCGAGGGTGTGCACCTGCGATTCGCCAGTGTCGCGCGCGGCGGTCTGCGCTGGTCTGACCGGCGCGAGGACTTCCGCACCGAGATACTCGGCCTCGCCAAGGCGCAGGAAGTGAAGAACTCGGTGATCGTCCCGTCCGGGGCCAAGGGCGGCTTCGTCTGCAAGCAACTGCCCGACCCGGCCGATCGCGAGGCGCACGCCGCCGAGGTCAGGGGCTGCTACCAGCAGTTGATCAGCGCGATGCTGGACGTGACCGACAATCTGCGAGCGGGTCAGGTGATACCGCCAGAGCGGGTCGTCCGGCTCGATGGCGATGATCCGTACCTGGTGGTTGCCGCCGACAAGGGGACAGCTACGTTCTCCGACACGGCCAACGAGATCGCGCTGCGCCGTGGCTTCTGGCTTGGCGACGCGTTCGCCTCAGGCGGGTCGGCCGGCTATGACCACAAGAAGATGGGCATTACCGCGCGCGGCGCCTGGGAGTCGGTCAAGTTCCACTTCCGCTCGCTCGGCATCGACGTCGACCAGACCGACTTCACCGTGGCGGGCATCGGGGACATGTCGGGTGACGTGTTCGGCAACGGCATGCTGCTTTCCACCCACATCAAGCTGATCGCTGCTTTCGACCACAGGCATGTTTTCCTTGATCCTGACCCCGACCCCGCGCTCAGCTTCGCCGAGCGCCGCCGGCTATTTGGCCTGCCGAGGTCCTCATGGGCCGACTACGACGCAGGGCTGATCTCGGCGGGTGGCGGGGTGTGGCCCAGGACGGCGAAGTCGGTGCCGATTTCGTCGCAGGCAACGGCCGCGCTCGGGCTCGACCCCTCGGTGACCGCGCTGTCGCCGGACCAGTTGATCGCGGCGATCCTGCTGGCGCCGGTCGACTTGCTCTGGAACGGCGGCATCGGCACGTACGTGAAGGCCAGTAGCCAGGTGAACGCCGACGCTGGTGACCGGTCCAACGATGTGGTGCGGGCGGACGCGGCGCAGCTACGGGCCAGGGTCATCGGCGAAGGCGGGAACCTGGGTCTCACCCAGGAGGCGAGGATCGAGTACGCGCTCGGCGGCGGCCTGGTCAACACCGACTTCATCGACAACTCGGCCGGGGTGGACACCTCGGACCACGAAGTCAACATCAAGATCTTGCTCGATGAGGTCGTCCGCGACGGCGAGATGACGACCGTCGGGCGGGACGAGTTGCTCGTGGCCATGACCACCGAGGTCGGCCAGCTTGTGCTCGCGCATAACTACCACCAGAACAGGGCGCTCGCCGCGGCCAAGGCGCAGGCGGCGCAGATGCTGCACGTGCACGCCAGGTACATAAGAAAGCTCGAACGGGAAGGCCGGATCAGACGACGGCTCGACGTTCTGCCGGGTGACAAGGACATAGCCGAGCGGCGGTCGACCGGTACCGGCCTGACGCTGCCCGAGTTCTCCGTGCTGCTCGCGCACACCAAGATCGCGGCCGCGCAGGAGGTGCTCGCCTCGGAGGTGCCCGACGCCCCGTATCTCACCCAAGTGCTGCGCGAATACTTCCCGGTTCCGCTGCGGGAGCGATTCGCCGACCGGATGGCCGCCCACCGGCTGCATCGGGAGATCATCACCACCGCGGTGATCAACGACATGGTGGACCGGTCAGGGATCACGTTCGCGTTCCGTATCAACGAGGAGACCGGTGCCGCGGTACCCGATATCACCGAGGCGTGGCTGGTGGCGCGCCGGGTATTCGACCTAGCGCGGTTCTGGGCCGAGCTCAAGGCGATGGAGGGTGAGGTCGACACCAACGCCTACGTGCTGGCGCTGCTCGAGGCCCGCAAGCTGACCGAGCGGGCGACGAGGTGGCTGCTGGCTTTCCGGCGCCCGCCGTTCGACATCCAGGCGACGATCGACTACTTCGCCGATGGCGTCCTCGCCGTGGCGGCAGGCCTGCCCAAGATGCTGGTCGGCTTGGACCAGATCGGCTTCGGCGAACGCCGCGACGCGTTCTCCCGGCTGGGTTTCCCTGACTCCCTGGCCCACTGGATCGCGGCGATGGTGCCGGCCTACTCGGCATTCGACATCGTCGAGATTGCCGCTCAGGTCGGGCGCACCGTCGACGAGGCCGCCGAGGTCTATTTCGACTTGGCGGACCGGCTGCAGATCAGCAGGCTAAGGGACCGGATCACGGCGTTGCCGCGCGATGACCGGTGGAACACCATGGCGCGGAACTCACTGCGAGATGACCTGTATGCGGCCCACGCCGCGCTCGCCAAGGACGTGCTGACGGTCACCGGATCAGGCTCGCCTGAGGACCGGCTGCGCGCCTGGGAGACGCGGAACGAGTCGGCGGTTGCCCGGGCGAACCAGACGCTTGTCGAGATCTGGGAAAGCGACGCGTTCACCGTCTCGACCCTGTCGGTGGCGGTCAGGGCGATCAGGACCTTGGTGTCGGCGAGCACCCTGCCCGCCCAGTGACGGCCTAGTGAGCCAGATCTGACGGCTGCGTCGCGTAGGCTTCCGGCATGGCAATCGACCCTGCCGACGAGATATCGGACCTATCATCAAAGCTCGTCAGTATCGAGGCGGTTCTTGACCCGGACCGGATGCGCAAAGAGGCCGACGAGTTGCGGGAGCGCTCGGTCGACCCCACGCTGTGGGAAGACCAGGAGAACGCGCAGGCGGTTACAAGGCGGCTTTCCTACCTTGAGGCCGAGCTTTCCCGGCTGGCCGGCATGCGCAGCAGGCTCGATGACCTGTCGGTGATGTTCGAGTTGCTCGAGAGTGAGGAAGACGAGGTCAGCCGGGTCGAGGCGCTTGCCGAGCTGACGGCGGTCCGCGGCCAGATCGACCAGCTTGAGATCAGGACCCTGCTGTCCGGCGAGTACGACTCGCGGGACGCGCTGATGTCGATCACCGCGCAGGCCGGCGGTGCCGACGCGGCTGACTGGGCGGAAGGACTGCAGCGCATCTACCTGCGCTGGGCGGAGCGGCACGGGTACTCGACCGAGGTCTACGACACGTCCTACGCGGAAGAGGCTGGCATCAAGTCGACCACCTTCGCGATCAAGGCGCCGTACGCGTACGGCACGCTCAGGGGCGAGCACGGCACCCACCGGATGGTCAGAATCTCCAAGTACGACAACCAGGGGCGCAGGCAGACCTCGTTCGCCGGAGTGGACGTCATCCCCGTCGTGCAGCAGGCGGACCATATCGACATCCCCGACGACGAGTTGCGCATCGACGTGTACCGGTCAAGCGGACCAGGCGGTCAAGGGGTGAACACGACGGACTCAGCGGTGCGGATCACCCACCTGCCGACAGGGATCGTCGTCACCTGCCAGAACGAGCGCAGCCAGATTCAGAACAGAGCGAGCGCGATGGCCGTGCTCCAGGCCAAACTGCTCGAGCGCAAGCGGGAGGAGCAGGCAGCCAAGCTCAGCGAGTTGCGCGGCGAGCCGAGGCGGAGCTGGGGCACCCAGATCCGCAACTACGTGCTGCACCCTTACCAGAACATCAAGGACCTGCGCACCGGCTACGAGACCGGCAACACCGCCGCGGTTATGGACGGCGAGATCGACGAGTTCATCGAAGCCGAGATCCGCTGGCTCCGCACCCAGGGCCAGTAGCGGCCCTGGGGCGCGTCAGTGCGCTAGATGCTGGACCGCCAAGATCACTGCGACGGCTAGCAGCAGCAGAAGCAGTGCGTACTGGACGCTAATCCCGTGGCCGTGCCGGTGCAGGTCGGACTTGGCCGCTCGGCATACCGAGCACCGGCCCTCCGCGACCGGCCCAGCGCACTGTGCGCAGATCAGGTGTTCGCAGCTCATCTGACTGCCTCCCGAGTGCCGTCCGCTGTCTTCACAGTGCCGGTTCGACAATGTTGGACGTTCCAGCCCAGTTTCCCCTCTAGACTATCCCCTGATCAAACCAGGGCTGCTCCGCTGCCCAGGCACATCTCATTATCGAGCGCTACGGCGGGCCTGTGATCCACTTCGAAAACGTCACCAAGACGTACGCGAATCAGAGCCGTCCGGCCTTGGAGAGCGTCAACCTTGACGTGGAGAAGGGCGAATTCGTCTTCCTCGTCGGGCCATCAGGGTCGGGCAAGTCGACGTTCCTGCGGCTGATCCTGCGCGAGGAGCGGCCTAGCGAGGGGCGAATCTACGTGGCCGGCCGGGACCTGGCCAGGCTTACCAACTGGAAGGTGCCGCAACTGCGGCGCCGGATCGGCTGCGTTTTCCAGGACTTCCGGCTGCTTCCGGCCAAAAACGTCTACCAGAACATCGCGTTCGCGCTCGAAGTCATCGGCAAGCCCCGCCGGTTCATCCGCAAGGTAGTCCCCGAGGTGATCGACTTGGTCGGGCTTGAGGGCAAGGGCGACCGGATGCCCGACGAACTGTCCGGCGGCGAGCAGCAGCGGGTGGCGATGGCCAGAGCGTTCGTCAACCGGCCCATGATCTTGCTGGCGGACGAGCCGACCGGAAACATCGACCCGGCGACCTCGATCGGGATCATGAAGGTCCTGGACAGGATCAACCGAACCGGCACCACGGTCGTCATGGCCACGCACGACGCCGCGATCGTGGACTCCATGCGCAAGCGCGTGATCGAGCTTGAGTACGGCAAGGTCGTGCGAGACCAGTCGCGCGGCGTCTACGGCCAGGCTTACTGAAATGCCGGAGGCGCGGGGGGCCGCGGGGGGTCGTCCCCCCGCAAGCCAGCACTGAGCCCAGGCACACTGGCCAGGCGGCAATCGACCTGGCGAAGATAACCGAAGGATCAGCTACATGCGTGCGCAGTTTGTATTCGGCGAAGTGTGGGTTGGCCTACGGCGCAATCTCACGATGACCGCCGCGCTGATCGTGGTCGTCGCGATCAGCTTGTCCCTGCTCGGCACCGGCCTGCTCTTCGTCAAGCAGGTCGATCACACCAGGACGCTATGGCAGAGCAGGCTCGCGCTGTCGGTGTACCTATGCTCATCGGTCAATCCAGATTCCAATTGCGCGAAGAACGGCCCGGTCACCGACTCGGAGAAGGGTCAGATCGCCCATACGCTCCACAGCCTGCCGCAGGTCGTCAGCGTCAGCTACCAGAGCCAGGCGCAGGCCTACCAGCAGGCCAAGCAGTTGTTCCATAA
Source organism: uncultured Actinomycetota bacterium (assembly GCA_963769145.1). Classification (GTDB taxonomy): domain Bacteria; phylum Actinomycetota; class Actinomycetes; order Streptosporangiales; family Streptosporangiaceae; genus Chersky-822. Next base: position 752,607 of record CAVYKS010000003.1, on the reverse strand, counting down.
CGAGCCCGTGATGCTCAACTTCGTGCAGCCAGGTGACCTCCCGGCATCTTTCGAAGTGAAAATGAGGAACGCCGAGGTCGACGCGGTGCCCGTCACGGACGCGCTGCTGGGTCAGCCGGGTGTGGATTCTGTCGGCGACGACTCGGCGATCTTGACGAAGTTTTACCAGTTGCTCGACGGCGCGAGGAACGCGGTGATCGTGGTCGCGATCATCTTGATCGTCGCGGCCATCTTGCTGGTCGCCAACACGATCAGGTTGTCGGCGTTCAACCGGCGCCGGGAGACAGCGATCATGCGCTTGGTCGGTGCGTCCAACTTCTACGTGCAACTGCCGTTCCTGGTCGAAGGCATGATCGCGGGTCTGTTCGGCTGGCTGATCGCCACCGCGCTGCTGGCGGGTGCTCAGGCGGGCCTTGACGGCTTGCAGCAGTACTTCCCGTTCCCCGTCCAGCTATCCACCACTGACCTGGTCGAGGTGGTGCTCGTCACCATGCTGATCGGCCTGGTGCTGTGCGGGTCGACATCGTTCCTGACGCTCAGGCGTTATCTGCGCGTCTAAGGGAATCAGACCTACGGTGGCGCCAGAGCAAGGAAAGAAGATCATTGCCAGCAACCGGCGAGCCCGGCACGACTACGAGATTCTGGACGTGCTTGAGGCTGGCTTGATGCTGACTGGTACGGAGGTCAAGTCGCTGCGAGCGGGCAGGGCGTCACTGGCAGATGGATACGCCATGATCAACGACGGTGAAGTCTGGCTGTACGGGGTGCACATCCCGGTGTACACGCTCGGCACCTGGACCAATCACGAACCACGGAGGGTTCGCAAGCTGCTGTTGCACCGCAAGGAGATCGACAAGCTCGATCGGGCGACGTCCGAGGGCGGGCTGACCTTGGTACCGCTGTCGCTTTATTTCACCGAAGGGAAGGCGAAGATCGAACTGGCGCTAGCACGAGGTCGGAGGACTTACGACAAACGGCACGAACTAGCGCGCAGGGACGCCGCTCGCGAGGTTGAGCGTGCCTTGCGGCGCCGTAGGTAGCACAATGGCATGTGATGGCCGGCATGGCTAAGCGCGGCACCCATTCAGCGAGGCATCGAGCTGGGCGAGACCGGCTCGACGTCGCCGGGCCCGACGCACCCCAATCCGTTGCTCAAGGCTTCCCGGCGACGGCACCGCGTCCGGGACCGCCGAGGCTTGACCTGCCAATGTCGAACTGGACGATCCCGTCGGCATCGTCGCCGCAGGCGGGGCCGGAACCCGAAACTCACGCCGCTGACGGCATGGCGCACGGACCAACGCCCGATGGCGATATTGGATATGAAGCTATGGCGTCAACGCCGTGGAATGGCGGCGGCGCAGGTCAATCATCGGCTGCGGTTATGCCGCCCGTAGCACCTGACCGGCCAGCCCAGCCGGAGCCGCTGCCCCAGGCGATCAAGACCGGCGGTGCGGGCAGAAAGCCGCCTGAGCGGGCCCGCAAGAGCGGCCCCTTGTCCAAGTTCACCTCGATCAGGGCAGTGGCGTTGCTGTGTTCGGCCGCCTTCGTGATCGTCATCGGAGTTACCGCGATTGGTCCCGCTGGCGTGTCGGTCACCGCAAGCGTCAAGAACTTCCTGCTCGACTGGGAAGATCACAGCTACGCCGCGGCAGCGGCGATGACGACCGGCGAACCAGCTGTTGTGGCGAGCAGGCTGCGATCGGTATCCAGGCAACTCGGTGCCCAGGACCTGCTTCTCGGCATGGGCCCGATCAGCGTGCGGGGCGATCGGGCCAAAGCCCAGTTCTACGCTTCGTTTGACCTGGGTCGCGGCGGACTATCCTGGCGCTACAGGGGCAGTTTCAACCTCCGTCGGACCGCGTCGGGGTGGCAGGTGGTCTGGTCGGCATCAGATATCGTGCCCGGGCTGGCCGCCGGAGACCGGCTTGCCGTGCTGACGATCATGCCTCGCCGGGCCGTACTGCTTGACGCTGAGAATCACTCGCTGATCACCCCCTCGCCGGTGATCGAGCTTGGCGTAAGACCTGCCTGGGTGACCAACCCGCTCCGCACCGCTCAGCGTTTGGCCAAGGCGACCGGTCTCGCGCCATCGGACGCGGACGAGATGAGCGGCCAGATCGAGGCCTGGCCGCCTAAGAAATTTCTCGAACTCGTTCAGCTCAGCCCGGCCAGCTACCACGAGCTGCGTCGAGGCTTGAGTCGGGTACCCCATCTCCGACACAAGGAGGTGATCAAGCGCTTGTTTGACAGTTCGGTCCCGGTGATCACCGGGGGGGTCGCGACCGAGACGGCCAAGACCCTCATCGAGGACGGCGAGCCTTACCGACCCGGGACTACGGTGGGTCTCAGCGGCCTACAGCAGGCATTCCAGGAGAAACTGGCAGGCAAGCCGACGACCGAGATCATCGTCCAGAATTCGGCCGGCAAGCAGGTCAGGGTGCTGCATCGCTGGCCCGGCACTCGCGGAATAGACGTCCACACCACCATCAATAGCGGCGTTCAACTGGCGGCTAGCAACGCCCTGCGCGGAGTCGGGCTGTCCGCCGCGATCATCGCGGTCCGGGCGGGTGGCGGCCAGATCCTAGCCGTCGCCAGGCACACCAAGCACGGGGCGCCAACGGTCAGCCCCCTGGATGGGCAGTACGAGCCAGGCCAGTCGTTCACCATCGTGTCCACGGCCGCGCTGCTCGCCGCCAAGGCGGTCAACGCGGAAACGCATTTGAGATGCTACCGGCATAACCTGGTCGGCCAGCCGTTCGACAACGTTCCGGCCGAGCCCAATCTCGGCGCGCAGCCAACGTTCCGCGAAGTGTTCGCGCACGCCTGCAGCACCGAGTTCGTCGGGCTCTCGCTCGTCTTGACCTCGCGTCAGCTTATCGGGGCCGCGCAGCTTCTTGGCATCGGTGACCCGGCCTGGAAGCTGCCCCTGCCGGCGTTCCCCGGCCGGATCAGCAGCCCCGGCAGCAACACCGGCGAACTCGCCGCAGACATGATCGGCGCGGGCTCGGTCGTGGTGAGTCCGCTCGACATGGCGCTGGTCGCCGGCGCTGTCGAGTCCGGTTCCTGGCGCGCGCCGCACCTGGTCGACGGCCCGTCGACGCCCGGGCCCGCGGGGCCGAAGCTCAGCCTCGGGGTGGCCACACAGTTGCGCGATCTGATGCGGTCAACGGTCAAGTCCGGCGCGGCGCGGGCGGCCAACGTCTCTGGTGGTGAAGTCTTCGGGCAGGTGGGAACGTCGCCGCTAGCCGGTCACAAGGGCTTGCGGGCCATCTGGTTCGTCGGATTCCGGGGCAACGTAGCGTTCGTTGTCGTGGTATTCGCCCGGTCTGCCGCTTTTGCTCCCGCCGTACAAATAGCAGGCCGGTTCGCGTCGGGACTGCCGACCGGATAAAAATCTTCGTAACTCAGAGCAACCATCCGACAACGTTCTGGCGTCTTACTTAGTGACGCTGGTCTGCCGCTTGGGGGGTTGCGGCCCAGTAGTCGTGATGAGAACCGGGCCTCATCTCGGGGGAGGCCCGGACCATTGAGACCGGCCCCGACCCTGCCGGTCGAGCCCCTGCGGGCGCGTCTTCGGCCACCGCCAGCGCCCGCAGGGGCTACTCATGTCCGTTGGCCGGGTTTGGCGTACGTCCCGGCTGACAGGTACCATCAAGGAAACTGAATATTGGGGGTGACTGGCTTCGACTTCGGTAGTTGATCCAGGGGAAGCGGGCCGAGGGTTGCGGTGGTGACCTCGTTAATCCTGTTGCCGCAACGTATAAGTGCCAACACATCGCGCACTAGTCTCGCCCTCGCTGCATAAGCGAGCCAACGGGACCGTCAGCCCGGGAGTTCCTCCGGCCCGGTAGCTGGCGTCAGCTAGGAGGATCAACCGCTTAGCCCGGTCGCGGGGCTAAGCGGGACATCAAACAGCGACTGAGCCTGTCAGCGGCTTGTCTGCGTGACCGCTGGGGCCGAGAAAAGCACAGCAGACTGCGCCCGGAGAAGCCCTGGTGAGGTACTGAAGGACGCGGGTTCGATTCCCGCCACCTCCACATGAGACGGTCTTACTAGAACCCATGCCCCAATGGGCAAGCTCTAGCAGGTCAGTCAAAGTCACATACGATGGCTTCATTAAACATGAAGCAAAGAGTTTAGGCTTCTGGCCAGCACGAACGGACAGGGGCAGTTTGTTGCGACCGCAACGGCGATCCCAACGCCAGGCGCTAAGTCCTTAGTAATTGACGACCTAACTGGGGACGATCTTACCAAAATCGCCTGGTCGGGAGGGCTATTGCATCCCAAGGCGGTCGCAGAAGCTGTCGCAGAAGCTCTTGAGCGCGTCATGAGCGGTCAGGTCGAATACCTAGCGGTTCGAGCGCCGGGCGGCTTTCCGGTAAGCATTAGAGGCATCGACTATGCGAAGCAAGCCGGAGCGGGCACCGTGTGGCAACTATCCACACATGGCGACCTACGTAGTCTTGGCCTGGGGGCCGCTCTGATCAACGAGGCTGAGGCCAGAATTAAGAAGTGCGGCGTAGACACAGCACTTCTAGGTGTCGAGGATGACAATCCTCGGGTCAGGTCACTTTACGAGCGACTTGGATATGTTGCCTATGGGCATGAGGAAGAGTCGTGGGAGGACGCTAATGAACATGGCAATGTCATAACCCACCATGCCGAAGTCACGCTGATGCGCAAATCACTGGCTTAGGCTTGAGGATAATCCCAGGTCCACGACATCCGGCCTTGGTGTTTCTTTTTTGAACACCGCGTAAACGCCTAGTCGTCGATCTGATCGAGCTGGCAACTGGCGTCGGCGAAGTCCCAGGTACGCCGGGCCAGGGTCGAGGTGCCGGGCGAAGCCGATGAGTTCGGCCGGGCTGTGCCGGTCTCAGCCGGCGGCTCCTGATCCAATGCCGCTTAGCCTAAAAGGATCTTGAAGATCCGCGACGCCGTCCCGGCGTTGCTGCACAGCCCCGATTCAAACAGCTACGTCGTCCCGGAGCTGCTGCTCCAGTACCGCTCCCGGCCGCGGGCCGTCTTCCCGGAGCTGGCCTGCTTCCCGGAGCTGACCCGCTGCCGGACCTGGCCGGACCGGGCCCAGGCAAACGGTCACCTCCGATCCGCAACCGTTCGGCTCACTCTGGATGTGTTTGGCGGATGTCCATAAGTACACGGTGTTGAGCGCAGAACAGGCATTCTGGGCGTGCTCGTCAACTATGGCAACAATTGCGCCAGCGCAGGAGTCGGCAGAGGTGGCAGCGCGCGCGATCGATCGACCTGGCCATCGGTGAACAGTCTGCGAGCAGGCAGATCAGCGGCGGCGGGCGAACCAGACCTCCTCGGCGGGCCAGCGTCGGACCCACTCGTCCGGGTACTCCGGGAAGTCGTTGTTGGCGGCGCCTGGCGGCACCCGGACCTCGATCAGGTCCTCCACGACGAGGCCGCACCTGGCCATGACCCGGATCCATTCCCCGTGCGGCAGCGTGAACTGCCGGTAGGTGGTGCCTGACTCGCCGCGTCGCACCAGCCGGTGCAGCCCGAACAGGTCGTGCACTAGCCGTTCGGTGGCCGGCCCCCTCTCCGGCAGGCACATGCGGGCCAGCGTGGACTCGGCCATGAACACGAGCCGGCCGCCGGGGCGTAGCAGGCGGGCCGCCTCAGGGATCCACCGGTATGGGTCGCACCAGAGCGACGCGCCGTACTCGCTGATCACCAGGTCGGCGCAGGCGTCGGTCAGCGGTACCCGCTCGGCGTCCCCGTGGACCAGCGGGAAGCGCAGGCCGAACTCGGACTGCAGGCGGCGGGCGGTGGCCAGCTGCCGGGCAGAGACGTCCACTCCGACCGGTCTCGCGCCGCGGCGGGCCAGCCACGCCGAGACGTACGCGCTGCCGCAGCCAAGCTCGACCGCAGTGGCGTCGGCCGGGTCGGCCGGCAGGACCGGCAGCCGGGACTGGGGGATGCACCACATCCCCCAGTACGGCTCGGCGGCGGCCCACCGGGGGCGCGCGTACCGCTCGAACCAGGCTGACATGCGCTCGTCCCACTGCCTTCGGGTGACTGGCACGTGACTGCCCGCTAGCTCCGGCGCCGGCCATTGCCGGTCGCCGCTATGAGCCGCGCTGGCGCTGTGGTCTGTGCTGGTACGGCCGGTCGGTTATGTTGCCGATGCCTTGTGGAATGCTGCGGGGATGGCGAATTAGATTGTGGGCGTGACCCGCGTCCCGCGCGGTCGGCTGGCTGTGCGCCGCAGCCCGCGACCGCGCCGCCCGGTACGGCGCGTTCTCATCGGCGGCGCGGCGGCACTGGTAGTTGCAGCCGTCGTGCTGGCGGTGCACGTGCTCAGCCCGGCGCACAACATCGCGCCGCCTGCACCGCTCCTATCTGATTTCGAGCGCGGCTCCGGAGCCGACATCGTCCGTGACTGCGGCTATAGCCAGCCCCTGCCCGCGGACCTGCCGGTCAGCTTGTGGCTGTTCTGTGATACCGACGTCTATGCGCTCACCGCGCAGGGCAAGTGGCGGCTCGCGCGGATTATCGGCGGTTCCACGGCGGCCCAGAGCCCGGCAGCCGCGGGGACGGTGCCCGATGACCTCAGCGAGCTGACCACGCCCGGCAATGAAGTTACGCCGATGCCCGGCCAGGACAGGCCGGCTCGTTTCCTGCCGGCGCCGTCCGGCCTGAAGACCGCGGCCGGGCTGGACTGCGACCTTGCGAACAACGCATACCCGGCCTCCTGGCCGACCGGAGTGACCGCGGACGCAGCCCGGGACCCCGATGTCTTGATCACCTTCAACAATTACTGCGTGGCGATCGGCACCGGACACCTGCTGCCCGAGGGCTTCGGGCTGGCCGAATACGACCCCGCTGCCAACACCTTCCAGGCCGTGGCGACGGTCTTCACCGCAGCCGGCCGGGGCCCGCTCAGACCGCAGGAACTGCTCGGCTCGCCGGTCTTCTCCGGTTCATACCTGTACCTGTTCGCCTCTCACTGCGCCGATGCGGGCCTGGCCACCTGCCTGCCAGATCGCGGGAACGCCATCTACCTGGCGCGGGTCAGCGCGAATCCCTCGGCCTGGCGTACACCGGGCAGTTACCGGTGGTTCGCCGGCAACTCGGCCTGGACCGCGTCCGCCGGCGCGGCAGCTTCGGTGATCCCGGGCGCCGCCCCGGCCGGTGTCAACGTCAGCAGCTTCTCGGCTCTCGGCCGCGGGCTGGTGCTGATCGAGCAGACCAACGACGTGGGCCGGTTCGTCGTCTACCAGGCAGCCTCACCGGCCGGCCCATGGCGCAAGATCATGTCAGGAACCGTCCCCACCGCCATCAAGGGCACCAGCTTCACCCGGGCCATTATTGGCCACCCAGACCTGAGCACCGGCAGCGAACTGCTGGTCTCGTTCTTCGATCCGTCAGCTGCGCCCTGCTGCAACCGGCCCGACGGCCCGAAAGGCCACGTGATGATCGCATCATTCCCCTGGCCCGACGCCGCCGAGTCCAGCCCTCAGGCCTGGCCGGCTCAACGACGCAAAGGTCTACGTCCTTGCCGGGACTGGGCACGCCACCCGCCGTATACGGCCCTCCTTGGAGCCACCAGCAACCGGTCCAGGCGCGGGTGGTCCGGCAGGCCGTCAGCCGGGCGTCTCGCTGACGACGAAAGCCTGGCTGTGGCCGGAGCTGTCGGTGTAGAACCCGCCGGCGCCGCAGTCGCCCGGTGAGGCGCACGACACGGAGTTGACCCCGCCGGCCTTGCCGGCGTTGAGTGCCTGGGTGCCGGGGATTTCCTCGGCGGTGCCCCAGGTACCGCTGGCCTGGTCGTCCACAAAAGCCTGCTGAGCGGAGCTGTGGAAGCCGACCTGGTAGTCCCCGACGGCGGCGCAATCGCCCGCCGAGCCGCACGACACCGACGTGACGGTGTTGAACCCGGCGCCGAGGGCGAGGGCGTCGGCGCCGGGGAGGTCTTTCGAGGTGCCCCACGTGCTGCCTGTCTCAGTGACGTCGAAGGCCTCTTCTACGTCGTTGAACATCTGGGGTACCGTGTAAAACCCCCCGGCGCTGCAATCGCCCGCCGAGGCGCACGACACGGCTGTGACCCTCGCGAACTGGTCTGCGCCGACGACCGCGACGCCGCTGACCGCCGCCGCGCTCCAGGTGCCGTTCTTCTGGCTGGCCACGAACGCCTCACCCACGCCGTTGCCGTTGTAGTAGAGCCCGCCACCGCCGCAATCGCCGGCCGTGGGGCACGACAGCGACAGGAGCTGGGCGTCGCCGCCTTTGTTGAGGGCCGCGGTGCCGGGGATCTCGGCGGCGGTGTGCCAGGTACCGCTGGTCTCGCTGACGGTGAACGCCTGGAGGTTTCCCGCGCTGTCGGCGTAGTAGCCGCCGGCGCCGCAATCGCCGGCGGCGGCGCAGGATACCGAGTTGGCCTCGGCTTGCCCGCCTTTGTTGAGGGCGGCGGTGCCGGGAATCTCCTGCGCGGTGCCCCAGCCGCCCTCAATCTCGCTGACGACGAAGACCTGGAGGCTTCCGGCGCTGTCGGTGTAGTCTCCGACGGCGGCGCAGTCGCCCACCGCCCGGCAGGACACCGAGGTGACCGCGGCGTTGCCGCCTTTGTTGAGGGCGGCGGTGCCGGGAACCTCCTGCGCGGTGCTCCAGCTGCCGGCGGTTTCGCTGACGACGAAGGCCTGTGCGTGCTTGGAGCTGTCGGTGTAGGAGCCGCCGGCTCCGCAGTTGCCCGCCGACGCGCACGAGACCGAGCCGACCGCGGCGTTGCCGCCTTTGTTGAGGGCGGCGGTGCCGGGAACCTCCTGCGCGGTGCTCCAGCTGCCGGCGGTTTCGCTGACGACGAAGGCCTGTGCGTGCTTGGAGCTGTCGGTGTAGGAGCCGCCGGGCTCCGCAGTTGCCCGCCGACGCGCACGAGACCGAGCCGACCGCGGCGTTGCCGCCTTTGTTGAGGGCGGCGGTGCCGGGGACTTCCTTGGCGGTGCCCCAGGTGCCGCCCGTGCTGGCGGGGCGAGCGGCCGGGGCATGGCGCAGCCGCGCTGCCGTCGCGCTGTGGCCGGCCAGCGGCGCCGTGCCGAGGACGGCCGCCATCACCAGCGCGGCGGCGTATCGCGGCATCACCCTGGTCACGTCCGCCGTCCCAGTCGGGCGCGGAGGGCCATCGCTGCCGGTTCGGCCCGGCATGAACTTCGCTAACCAGCGGTGCGGCATGGTTACCCCAGATGCTTGTCGGATTGGCTCCTTAAGGCGTGAGTGACGCTATCTTCGCCACCTTTCGCCGAAATGAATTGTACGTGGAGACGGCATTACACGCGGGCTCGACAATTGCGCGGGCGAATGGCTGCGGGTCGCGCGGCATCTCTGGCTGTGAGAGTCAGAGCGTGGTGTGGTGGACGAATCTGGGTGCTCATGCGTGTATAGAGCGTGGAAGAGGACCAGCGCGAGTTCGCGGAGTTCTACGCTGCGGCCTGGGGTGACTGTCTGCGGATCGTCATGGTCAGCGTGGCGGACCGGCCGCTGGCCGAGGACCTGGTGGCGGAGGCCTTCACCAGGACCTGGGCGTCGTGGCGGAAAGTTCGCGGGCTGGCCGAGCCGCGAGCGTGGGTCATCCGTACCGCGATGAACGCGCGGGTTTCCTGGTGGCGGCGGCACCGGCTGGAGGTCGCGCTGGGCAGCCAGGACACGATGGCGGCTACCAGTCAGGACCTGGCCTTGGATAGTTCCCTGGTGGCCGCGTTGCGGCGGCTGCCGGTCCGACAGCGCGAGGTGATCGCGCTGCGGCTGCTGCTCGACCTGGACACCAGGACCACCGCCGAGATGCTCGGCATTTCCGCCAGCACCGTCACCACCCACCTTCACCGAGCCATCGGCGCGCTGCGCCGCGATATCCCCGCCCGCGACGATCAGGAGCTGACGCAATGAACAACCACCACGCCCTTACCGCAATCAAAGACCGTCTCGCCGAGGTGCGCGACTCCCTGGGGGAGCCACACCCGAGCATCCCGGCTGGTGAGATCATCGCCAGAGCCCGTCGGCGCCGCGTCCGCCGCCGCCTGATCCCCGGCACCACCGCGGTGCTGGCACTGGCGGCCGGGGCGGCAGTTACGGTGACCGCGCTGCCGGCCAGTCACCCGGCCAGCCACCGGCCCGGCTTCCAGCTGACGGCTTGGACGGTAGTAGAGCGGCCCGGCGGCACAATCAAAGTCACCATCCGCGAACTGCGCGATCCGGCCGGGCTGCAACGCCGGCTCCGCGCAGACGGGGTACCGGCCGCGGTCAGTTTCCTTGACCGGCAGAACCCGGCGTGCCGCCCGTGGCCGGGCGCCGGCGTGTTCGGAATGCACACCCCCGCAGGCGATGCCGTGTTCAGCAAGGTGTTCCCGCCGCGTCCGGGACCACCCCCCGGACCCGCCGGCGTCATAGTTATCCGCCCCTCGGCCCTTCCACGCGGCGGCGGAGTCCAGCTGGAGGCAAGCTTCGATGAGCATCGCCCTGGCGCGTACATAGATATCGGGGTCGGCCTGGTGCAAGCCAGCCAGCGATGCACCGGCAGCTGAACGCTCTCCAACCGAATGACCGGGCGACTCCAGCCGAATAGGCCGCGCGATGCAAGGTGTTCCAGGATAACCTTGACATCGTAGCTGCTGGAATCGGGGCTGAGCAGCAACGCAGGGACACTGTCGCGGATCGTCAAGATCCTTTCAAGCTAAGCGGCATTGCCTCAATGACCACCCCCTCTCCCACGCGAAAGTCGCACAGGAACCGGGTAATTAGTAGACGAAAAGATGCACGCCACGCGACCTCGCGGAATCACTAGGGTCGTGAAAAAAGGCCCCGGAAGAATCCAGAGGCCACGGGGAGCGCCCCGGCCAGTGGGCTGAGATCGGCCGGAGCGTTCCAGGTTCGGGGTTTAGGTCAGGCTCAGCCAAGGCCGACGATGAATGCGTCCACATCTTGGAATGTGCTCGTCGCTGCCCGGTCCTTGTGCGAGGTCACCGTGATGGTGATCGTGTGCGTGCCAGCCGCGAGCCCGAGGCGCTGGTAAAGCGTCTGCTGGTTTTTCGAGGTCGGCGCGTACGTGTCGACCAGCACTGCGGGCCCGCCGTCCACCGACACTCTGGCGTAGCCGTGGTTGCGGCTCTTCTGCCCGACCCACGCGATCGAGTCGCCGGTGAAAGTGAAACTGGCGGAGGCTCCGGCGGTCGCGCTGTAGTGAGCCGTGTAGTAGCAGAAGCCGCCGGAGTCGTGGTTGGAAGTCCACCGTCCGCTGTACGATGCCGCTGTATCGTCGATCACCTGGGCGGCGGTGGTCGTGAGCGTGAGCGGGACCTCGTGGAGCCGGTATAGCTCGTCGTGCGCCCTGCGCTGGTGAACCCAGTCCCCGCTGCTGAACACGATGTTGGTCAGCCCGCCCTCCGCCACGAACTTCGGCACGAACGCTGGGTCGTATAGCCCGATCGGGCTGGCGCTCGTCTGATGACAGCTGACATTGCATTCGACCGTCGGATGCGAGTAGAACAGGGTCCACGGTCCCCACGGATGCGGCGCCTGGTAGAACGCCCAGGTCGTGAAGGCCGTGTACCCGCCGCCGGGCCACCTGGCGTTGAACGGGTAGTAGAAGCTGGTGAGCACGTAGCGGTGCAGGCCGGGGATGTAAGTCACGCTGCTCTGGCTGAGCTGGTGGGCCGCGCTGATGATGTGCGTCGCGCTGGACACGCGACTCGACCAGTCGGCGGGAGAGGTGCCGTCCCCGCCCGGCGGCCCGGTGTAGAACTGCCAGTCCGCGGCGTTCAGAGCGCCGATCTTGCTGCGCAGGACGCGGCCGAGGATCATGTAGCTGCCGTCGTAGGCCCAGCCGTCGTTGGAGACCGCGTACACGTACCTGTCCCCGCCGTCGGCGGTGCTCGCCGCGTTGTCGTCCCGGCCGTAGTTGATGAACTGGGGCGTGGTGAATGCGTTCGGGAACATCGACTTCGCGCCAGTGCCGCTCCGGCTGCGCGGCGGCGCCGCGCCGTTCGGGTCTCTCGTGGTGCCGAAGCCGTTGGACCAAGTGCGCCCGTTGTTGGCGGATTTGATAATGCTCGCGTCATCGGAGGGCTGATAGCCGTTGGGATAGCCGGGCCCGTCTTGCCGCGCGACCACGACGTACAGCGTCCCGTGCACGGAAATCACGCCATCGGTCTTCCAGGTGCGCTGGTCGTTGTAGTTCTGATGATTGGCATGGTGGCCGAAACTCGTCATGCAGTTCGAGTACCGCGAGATCAAAGAGACGGGATCGCTCCCGCTGAATTCGTTCACCGCCAGGTTGCTGTTGCACTTGCCGTTGAAGCCGCTGCCGTCGTCGCTGGTGGCGTAGATGTTCCCGTCGGCGGCCCAGGTGTTGTACCAGGTGTCGCCGGCGCCCGAGGTCCGCGAACTATGCGGGTTGCCGATGCTGGCGCCGGTGATATCGCTGGAAGGGCTGGCCGTTCGCGCCCCTGCCGCCAGTGCACTGGCGCCGGGCGGGGCCAGTGCCATCGCCACAGCGGCTAGCGCTACTGGGAATGCGGTTAATACGATGCTCGATCGCTTTTGCATCAGAGGTCTCCTTCTATCTTTGAACGAACGCTGATGAAGGCATTAATGCCCGTGCAGGTGTTGCCGGCGCATCCCGCTAACTCAGCACCCGCACACATAAAGGACGCCCTGCCGGGCATAATGGTTTACAAAACTAATGCGCCGGTGCGAGCCGATGATGAGCGGCGGCAACGCCGAAATCGACACCCGGTACGACCTGTCCCGGCCGAGGCCTCAATGCCGTTTAGATAAGCGTGTTCGGGGGTTTCGGGCTAAGGCGCGCGCTAGCTGCCATTGGCCGGAAATGCCCAATGAATCATAGGTTTCTGCCGGTCCGTAAACGACATGCTGGCTGAAATTGACTGACGTGATCATCACCGCGGGTCATCGCGTTGGATGAAACTCAAGCCTCGTGGTAGCGGCTGGACACCAGCCGTTCGGCCGTGGCCACCACGTTGTAGACACCGAACGCGAACAGGGTGATCAGGATCACGGCGGCCCACAGGAAGTCGAAGTCGGAGGAGTTGGCCGCTTCGAGCATCTGGTAGCCGAGCCCCCGCCCGGTGGCGAGCCACTCAGCCACCACGGCGCCGAGCGTCGCCGCCGGAGCGGCTATGCGCGCCGAGGCGAAGATGGCCGACAGAGCGCAGGGCACACGAATCTTGCGCAGCACCATCAGCGAGGACGCGCCATAGGCCACGGCGACGTCCACCGCGCTGGCCGGCGCCGAACGCAGGCCGTAGACCACGTTGACCAGCGTCGGGAAGAAGCTGATAATCCCGGCGATGACGATGACGCTGGTCAGGCCCTGTCCGAACACAAGTATCAGCAGCGGGGCCATCGCCACTAGCGGAACCGAGCGCAGCACCATGGCGATAGGCATGACGGTGTGCTCGACGGCACGGGACAGCACGACCGCGGCGGCGGCGGCCACGGCGGTCGCGGTTCCGGCAACGTAGCCCAGCGCGGCGTCCCTTGCCGTGATGGCCAGGGCGGACAGCAGCTGGTGCCAGCTGAATCCGGCCGTCGGTGAGCTAACGAGGTACTGCCAGATGTCAGCCGGCCCCTTGGCGAAAAACGGGTTGAGGTGCAGGACGTCGATGACGGCCTGCCAGAGGCCGATAATCACGGCGGCGGACACGACGGCGTAGGCGAGGGCGCGAAGCGTCCTTGCCAGTGGCCCGAACCGGCGGTCGCCGTTAGCGGGCGAGACAAGCTGCTGGCTGAGCTGGGCCCAGGGCACGGCCAGGCGACCGGCCGCACCGGTGGCGAGGTAGGCGGCGCCGGCTAGCGCGGTGACGATGGCCGCGAGGAGCCACGTCTGGTTGACCTCCAAGCCCTGCTCGGAGTTGACCATGGCCACCCCGAGGCCTCTGGCACCGCCGAGGTACTCGCCGATAACGGCGCCGAGCACGGCGGCGGGACCCGCGATCTGGAGAGCGGCGAAGGTCGCCGGCCGGGCAGCGGGTATCCGGACCTTGCGGAGCTGGGCTATCCGGCCGCCGCCGTAGGCACGCACCACGTCAAGCGAGGCGGCGTCGGCTGAACGGAGACCTACCAGCGTTCCGATCAGGGAGGTGAATACCACGGACAAGGCAGCTAGGACGGCTGCGGGGGCGATCCCGCTCAGCACGACGTCGAGGATGGGCGCGATTGCGATCACGGGCATGCAGTAGCTCGCCAGTGCGACTCGCAACAGGGCCGCCTCAGTGACGGGGACCAGGACAAAGACGATAGCGAGGCCGATCCCCACGGCGTTGCCGGCGACCCAGCCGACCGCGGCCTCCTCAAGGGTCGTCGCCATGTTGGGCCACAGGGCGAGGTTGGGATGGTGCCAGAGCGTCGCGACCACGGCGACCGGCGTCGGCGCCAGGTGCCGGGGTGACAGCCAGAGGAGGGCCAGCACTTCCCAGAGGACGAGCACGCCTGCGATCCCGGCCGATTCACGCCACACACGGAACCGGCGGTCGGCTACTGCTGCCGTGCTCACCGCAGGTTCGGTCCGCTGCCATCGAAGAGCAGTTGCGTCAGCTCGTCACAACAGGCGTGGAAAGCGGGCTCCCTGAGGAGCTCTGGGGACCGAGGCCGGGGAAAGTCGACGGGAACGACGCTGACAACCCGCCCCGGGCGCGGCGACAGCACCACCACGGCGTCGGCCAGGAACGCGGCCTCGCTGATCGAGTGGGTCACGAGAACCGTGGTCGCGGACCGCTCCGACCAGATGTGGAGCAACTCGAGGTTGAGCCGCAGGCGAGTCAGCTCGTCGAGCGCCCCGAAAGGCTCATCGAGGAGCAGCAGGTCCGGCTCGGTGACCAGAGCCCGGGCGATGGCGGCTCGCTGGCGCATGCCACCAGAGAGCTGCGCGGGTCTGGCCTGTTCGAAACCCTCAAGACCTACCAGGCGGACGAGATCAGCGACGGCTTCCCGGCCGACGCGGACCCCGCTTACCTCCAGGGGCAGCCGGATATTGTCGGTGACGGTGCGCCACGGCAGCAAGGCCGCATCCTGGAACGCGATGCCGAGCCGGTGCGCGGCGCGTAGCGCCGCCGGGGACTGACCGTGGACGGATACCTGGCCGGCGGTAGGCCGGTCGAGATCGGCCAGTATGCGGAGCACCGTCGACTTTCCGCAGCCCGAGGGCCCGAGCAGCGCGGTGAACGAGCCGGCTGGACGGCTTAGGTGGAAACCGTCTAATGCGATCAGCGACTTCCGGCCGAGCCGGAAGACCTTCTCCAGGCCGACGATCTCAATGCCGTCGGCGGAGGCCGGGGCCGTCGGTGGCGACGCTACCTGATCGAGCGTGGCGGGTTTAGCCGAAAACCTGTCCGTCATTTTGCCCAAAATCTTGAGTAATACTCTAGGTATCGTACTGGGCCAGGCGGCTCGGGCGGCGTAGACGCCTCTGGACAAGCGAGCCGCGACCGACAAGAGTGGCGAAGATGAGCCATCTGATCTGCCGATCATGAGAACGCCGTTCGTCCGCCCGGAACTCGTCCCGACGTTCGACGAACTCCACCGGCTCCGCCGGGTGGCTAACGGCACGGCCGCGCCCGACCTGGTCATCCGGGCAGGCCGAGTGCTCAGCGTGCACACCGGCGAGTTACTCGACCGGGACGTCGTCGTGAGCGGTCGGCATATCGCAGCGGTCACCCCGGTCGGGCGCTTCGATGCCCAGCAGATCATTGACGCTCGTGGTCTGGTCGTCGCCCCTACGTTCGTCGATGCCCATCTGCACATCGAGTACACCATGCTGACGCCCGGTGAGTTCGCTCGCCTAGTCGTCCCGAAGGGGACGACTGCTGTGCTCGCCGACCCCAACTGCATTGCCAACGTGCTCGGTGCCCGCGGGATGGACTGGGCGGGTCAGACCGGAGGTCCGTTACGGATCTTCCAGCAAGTCACTCCCGCTACCCCGGCCTTCCCCGGGCTCGAGCGAGGAGGCGCGGTCGTCGAGAACGCCGAGGTCTTACGGCGGCTTGGACTCTCCGAGGCTGTCACCCTGGGCGAGAGCAACCCCTTCGACCTCGGGCCTGAGTCGACCAACCGCTACCGCGAGGCGCTCCTCGCGGGGCGCAGGATCACCGGGCACACCGCCCGGTTGCGCGACGAACCGCTCTGGTCGTACCTGGCGTCTGGGGTGAGTGACGACCATAATGCCGTCACCGTCGACGAGGTCTTGGAACGGGTCAGGCTCGGAGCCATGCTCACGGTGATGGCGGGCTCAATGAACGACAACACCGAGACGGTCTTCGCCGACCTCGACGCCCTGCGCCCGGCGTTCTCCCACATCTGCTTCTGCGCGGACGACAAGCACGTCGAAGACCTCGCTGACACCGGTCACATTGACCATCACGTACGCCAGGCCATACGCCTGGGAGTGGAACCGCCGACCGCATACCGGATGGCTAGCCTCAACCCGGCCCTTTACTACCGCATAGACCATCTGATCGGCGCGGTGGCCCCGTCACGGCTCGCCGATCTGCAGCTGATCGGCGACCTGGCGGACGTCCGCCCCGAGCTAGTAGTCGTCGGCGGCCAAGTCGCCGCCGAGGGGGGAAGGCCTCGCTTCGCCAACGACGACCCGATCCCGGACTGGACGCGCGACACCATCCATCTCCACCCCGCTTTAAGCGCCGCGTCCTTCGCCGTGCGCGCCGAATCCGGCAGCTCCTGGGTGCAGTCGATGGAGATGTACGACGGCTACTTCAAGCGTGCCTTCCACGCCGAACTGCACGCTGAAGAGGGCGTGCTCGTCGCCGACCCCGCCCGCGACATCGCCAAGATCGCCGTTGTCGACCGCCACCACGCCAGCCAGACCGTCAGTGTCGGCTTCGTGCGGGGGTTCGGCCTCGCCCGGGGAGCGCTGGCTGCTTCTACCAACTGCACCAACCAGAACATCGTGGTCGTCGGCGTCGACGACCGCGACATCATCCGGGCCGTGCGGGAAGTCCAGGCCCTCGGAGGCGGTTACGTCGTAGCTGATGGCGACGAGATCACCGCTGCTGTCCCGCTCCCGATCGCCGGGATCATGAGTGACAAGCCCTGGGAGACGGTCTACGACGAACTCAGGGAGGCCAACCGTGCGGCCGCCGGACTCGGCTGCGGCATCGGTTCGCCGTTCATGATCCTCGCTTTCGTCGGCCTGGCCGGCATCCCCGACCTCGGCCTCACCGAGCTGGGACTGATCGACACCGCCACCCAGCAGTTCATCCCCGTGGTGCTGGACGTGCCCGGTACGACGGCGGCCTGCCGCTGCCCGAGCCATGCCCACGCCATCCATCACCTCATGGACCCGGCGACGGCCACACCTAGGCTCACCCGGTCCGCGTCATGACCGCGCCAGAGAAGTGCACGAGCCTACGGCCGCTCCTCGGCTCGGCAATCCCCCAGGTGCCGTTCCCGCCGGCCGAGGCCGCGGTCCTGGCAGCCGTCCAGGAGGTGATCGACGCCGAACTGGCGCCGGCGGCGGGCAGGGTGGACGAGGTCGGGCGTTATCCCGATCACGGGATCGCCGGCCTCAAGCGCTCGGGCCTGCTGACGGCTGCCATCCCCGAGCGCTATGGCGGCCTCGGCGCGTCCAACCGGTTCAGCGTCGAGGCTCAGGTGAGGCTGGGCGCCGCGGACTCGTCGGTGGCCCAGGTCTTCAAGGTCCACGACGAACTGGTCAGGGAGATCTTCCAGTATTGCCCGGACGGCTTCGGACCCCGCTTCGCCCGGCTGCTTCACGACGGAGCGTTTATCGGGCTGGCCGTGGCCGAGAACGGGCGGCGCGCGGACGCTCCGATGCAGACCGTCGCGGTCCCCGGACCGGACGGCTCGTTCACGGTCACTGGCGAGAAGATCTACACGACCGGGGCAGCGGGAGCCGACTACATCGCGGTGTGGGCATTCGACCCCGCCGCCGGCGCCGAGGACTTCCGGCTCGGTATGCGCCTCAGCCTGATCCCCCCGGCAGCACCCGGTGTAACGATCCACCGAGATTGGGACAACATCGGGCAGCGAGGCACCGAATCGGGAACCCTTACTCTCACTGGCGTGCACGTCGAACCGGAGTTCCTGGCCAGCCTGCCGGGCCGATGGCCAGTCTCCCACGCTCCCCTGCGTTACCAGGTAGGTTTCGCTGCCATTCTGGTCGGCCTGGGCCTTGGTGCCTTGGACGCGGCCCGCTCGTTCGTGGTCGAACGTAGCCGACCCTGGCCGTCGGCCGACGTCGAGCACGCCGGGCTGGATCCGATCGTCCGCCGGCTGGCAGGGGAGCTGACCGCCGACCTGGCAGCCGCCTATGCCGTCACATCAGCCGCTGGTGAGCAGCTCGACATGTTCGAGAAGGGAGACATCGGCCGCACCGATCTTGCCTTGCCCGTCTATATAGCCAAGTCCGTGGCCTCGCGCGCCGCCTTGCGAGCCACCAGTGAGGTCTTTCAGCTCATGGGGACCCGGTCAACGACGCGCCGCCACGGCTTCGATCGCTGGTGGCGCAATGCCAGGACGCTGACGCTGCACGACCCAGTCGACTGGAAGCACGTGGAGATCGGTGATCACGTCATCAACGGGTGGGAGCCGCCGTTCGGGATCTACACCTGAGCCTCCGGCCTCCCCGCTGACCAGCTCCACCGCCCCGATAAGAAAGAAATGAAGAAGAGATACCTGTGCATCGCCATAACCCCGCACCAGCCCGTCTCGCGGCACAAGCAGCCCAGACCGACATCTCCCGCCGGACCTTGCTCCGCCGTGCGGCACTCACGGCCGGCGGCCTCGCCGCTGCCGCAGGGCTCTCCGAGCTCATCGCGGCCTGCGGTTCAAGCTCATCGAAGCCGGCTTCCGCGAGCGCCTCGGCGGGCGCGACAGCTTCGGCCGGAGCAGCGTCGGGCAATGCCTCGCTCGGCAGCGTCGCGCTCCAGCTCGGGTGGACAAAGAACGTGGCCTACGGCGGCAGTTTCCTGGCCGACCACCTGGGCTACTACCGCAGTCACGGGGTCGACGTTGACATCCTCTCCGGCGGTCCGACCGTATCTGGCATCCCCATCCTCGTGTCGGGCAAGGCCCTGGTGGCCATCAGCGACCCGGCAATCACCAGCGAGGCGGCGGCCCAGGGAGCCAGCCTTGCCGTGGTCGCCGCCGGCTACCAGATCAACCCGGAGTGCATCATGTCCCTGGCATCGCGCCCCATCAAGACGCCTGCCGACCTCATCGGGAAGAAGATCGGCGTCGGATCGGCGGACGAGCCGGAATGGCAAGCGTTCCTCAAGGTCAATAACATCCCGGCCAGCAAGGTTGACACCGTCCCCGCCGGTTTCGATCCCTCGCCGGTGGCATCCGGTGAGTGGGATGGCTACCTGGCCTTCGCGAACAATGAGCCTCCCGAGTTCGCGGCCAAGGGCATCAAGACCCAACTCCTGCTGTTCCAGGACTACGGGCTTCCTGAGCTCAACGAAATCTACATCGTCACGACCGACACGCTGAACAACCCGCAGCAGCGCAAAAAGGCGGCCGCCTTCCTCGCCGGCGAGATTCAGGGATGGACAAAGGCGGTGAGCGACCCGTCGCTCGCCGCCCAGATCACCGTCGACAAATACGCGACTGGTCTGGGCTTGAACTACCAGGGAGAATACCTGGCTGCGCTGGCCACCAACGGCGTGACGGTCAGCCCCGAGACCAAGGCCAACGGCGTGCTGTCGTTCAACGAGTCGCAGGTCGCCCAGACCATCGAGACCCTGGCCCGCGCCGGTGTCAAGGCCAGCGCCAGCCTGTTCGACGCGTCGCTTCTCTCCGACGCCCACGCGCTGATCAGCTGACGAGGGGTCGGCACCAATCAAGCATGCGGCCCGGAGGCTACTTCAGCCCCGCGACCGTGTGGACCTCGAAGGTCGTCTCCTGCGGTGGCGTTCGGAGCCCGCCCTCGATACCTTGCCGTGCTCGCGAGCTGGCATGGTCACGGAACCGCTCCCAGCTCTCCTTCGAGTCGTGGATGGCAATGATCGTCCAGCCGCCAGCCGTGGCGCCGGCGGTGTGGAAGAGTTGGCCGTCGGGCAATTGACCCTCGCCTGGGTGCAGCGCCGCCATATTGGCCTCGTACTGCTCCGCAGTTCCGCCGGGGAAGAAGTGCATAATCCCGAACGCCACGACGCTCTCCCTTCAAATCACATACATGGATCTGGCCAGATGACATCCCTTTCCACCAAATGATAACCTCGCGACCTGCCCCTGCGGCAAGGGAGGCTTCTGATCTTGGACGACATTGATGACCCGCGGAGCCGGGCACGTCGTGATCGCTTCGCTCAGCGTTCGCCGGCTTATTCAGGCCGTCATTCTCGGCACGCAAGGCGTTACAGCAGTCAATGGCCGTTGGGGACCAGAAGCTCGCACTGGACTGTCTCGATCTACGCTGCGCGCCCTGAAGGATGCCCTGACTAGGCGGGGTCTGATCGCCGTCTCGCGGATGGCGGCCTAACGTCCACGAGAGCAGTCGTCCGCGTGACGGCAACCATCCCGTCCGGCGGCCGGGAGGCGGGGGATACCGGTGGACCTTCGCGCAGGCGCGGCCGACCATGCGCTGAGAAGCGCCAACTCCGGGCCCGACGTTGCGGTTGAAGCGCAATATTGCCTCGTAATCTAGCCATTGTCGGCCTGTCGGCTTAGGGTTCCGATATCCGCACTGCCGGTGCAAAAAGGCGAGCCGTCGGCCAACGCGGGCGACCTGGCGAACTATGGAGGTCCGGTCAGTTGGCTCTCAAGGCACCCCCTATCAACCCCCGACTTGCCTCGTTCGTGCCCGCGCTGGTGGTCGCCGCGGTGAGCCTGGCGCTGTTCCCGGTGCCGGCCGGGGTGGCCGTGGAAGGGTTGATCCTTGGGCTGCTCGGCGCGATGCTGGCGGTCGGGATGGCCCTGGTCTACCGGGCCAATCGCGTCCTGAACTTCGCCCAAGGGGAACTAGGGACGGCACCGACGGTGCTGGCGGTGTCGCTGGTGGTCTATGCCGGGTGGAACTACCTGCTCGCGCTGTCGGTTGGGCTGGTGGGCTCGCTTCTGGTCGGCGCGCTGGTCGAACTGGCTGTTATTCGGCGCTTCTACCGTTCGCCGCGACTCATCTTGACCGTGGCCACGTTGGGCCTGGCCCAGTTCCTGTCGCTTGGCGCTGTCTTCATTCCGCTGATCTGGGGACAGCAGCCGACCGCCAACCAGATCCACTTCCCGCTCACTTTCCATTTCACCATCCAGCCCATCGTGTTCTCGGCTGATTACCTGGTCGCGCTCGTCGTGGCGCCGCTGGCCATGCTGGGGGTGGCCGCGTTGCTGCGTTTCTCCAGCGTCGGAGTGGCCATCCGCGCCAGCGCCGAGAGCGCGGATCGGGCCAGCATGCTGGGGGTGCCGGTCAAGCGGCTTGGGACTGTGGTCTGGTCGGTGGCGGCCTTGCTGTCCTTCACTGGGGTCTTTCTCCAGGCCGGAATCCAGGGCCTGCCCGTCATTTCCTCGCTGAACCTGACCGTGTTGCTGGCCGCTCTTGCCGCCTTGATGCTGGGCAACCTGGTCGATCTGCCTGCCGTTGCCGTATCAGCCGTGGCCATAGGCCTTCTGCAAGAGGGCGTCAGCTGGCACAACCCAAGCAATCCCGAGATCGTGGAGCCGATCCTTGCCGTCGTCATCGTGGTCTCGCTGCTGATCCGCAAGGTGGGCAGTACCCGGGCCGACCATGATCGGTCGTCAACCTGGAACATGTCAGAAGAGGTACGCCCGGTGCCGCACGAACTGCGGTCGCTGCCAGAGGTGCGGGCGCTGCGGTGGGGCGGCGCGACGGTGCTGGCGGGCCTGGCCCTAGCGCTGCCGTACTGGCTGGCTGTGGGCAACCAGCTCAAGGCATCGGCGGCAATCGTGTTCATGATCATCACCATGTCCGTCGTGGTGCTGACCGGCTGGGCCGGACAGGTCTCCCTCGGTCAGATGTCGTTCGCGGGTTTTGGCGGCGCGGTGGCGGTTTATACCACCCAGCACTGGAACCTGGATCTGGGCCTGACCCTGTTGCTGGCCGGGCTAGTCGGCGCCGTGGTCGCGGTGATCGTGGGCTTGCCCGCGCTGCGGTTGCGCGGCTTCTTCCTGGCCGTGACCACCCTCGGATTCGCGATGGCGGCATCGGCCTATCTGCTCAACATTCAGTACTTCTCCTGGGCGCCCGATCCCAATTCCGTGGTGATCCGGCCGCGTCTATTCGGCGGCATCAGCCTGGCGTCGCAACGAACCTTCTACTACGTCTGCCTGGCGGTGCTCGTACTCGCCGTGATCGCTGTGCGAGGCATCCGCCGGAGCCGCACCGGCCGGGTGCTGCTGGCTCTGCGCGAGAACGAGCGAGCGGCACAGGCCTTCGGCATCAACATCTTGCGGGCGAAGCTGACAGCGTTCGCAATCTCCGGGTTTCTCGCGGCGATCGGCGGCTGCCTGCTGGTGGAACTGCTCGGCGGCTTCGGTCCTGATACCTACGCGCCCGAGCAGAGCTTCGTGATATTCACCGCCGCCGTGGTGGGCGGCCTCGGGTCGCTGCTCGGCGCCGGGCTGGGGTCGCTGTACCTGGAGGGTGCCCAGTGGTGGCTACCAGGGGCCCAGTGGCAGACACTCGCCTCTGCTCTCGGAGTGCTGCTGGTGCTGATGATCATTCCCGGCGGCATAGGCGACGTGGTCTTCCGTATCCGTGACGCGGGGCTGCGGTGGTTCGCCAATCGCCGCGGTCTGATCGTGCCCAGCTTGGTAGCCGACTCGCGCCCGCCCGATCCGGCCCAGGCCGGCCCAGCCCGGGCGGATCTCGCGGCAACCGCCGGAGGCCAGTCGTGATCCCCATCGCGCCGCTGGCCGCGCCGGATGGGACCACACGAGTCGAGCGCGTCGGGTTCGCGCTGCGACATCCCGGACGCTGGCTCACCAACCTGTCCGGCGGCGGTCCGGCCTATGCGCTCGCCATCCTCTTCGGGTTCAACATGGTCGAAGAGATGGATCGTGACTCTTTCGGCTTGCTGATCCCGAATATCCAGCGCGCGTTCGGAATCAGTAACGCCGCGGTCCTGTCCGTTGTCGCGGTGGCCGCGCTGGTTGGATTGTCGCTGACGGTGCCGATCGCGCAGTGGTCAGACACCGGCAACCGCGTCCGGCTGATGCTCATCGGCGCGTCGGTGTTCGCGTTGTTCTCGTTCGGCACCGGGGTGGCCATTTTCGTCTGGCTGCTCGTGATCGTGCGGGCTGGCTCAGGACTGGGCCAGGCCACCGCGCTTCCGACGCACAACTCGCTGATCGCGGACTGGTTCCCGATCGCGGCGCGCCCGCGCGTCTTCTCGCTTTACCGCCTCGCCAACGCGCTCGGAGCGCTGGTGGGCCCGCTGCTGGCCGGTTTGATCGCCGCCTGGCTCGGCTGGCGGGCGCCGTTCATCGTGCTGGCGGTTCCCACCGTCATCTTGGTCATCCTGGGCGTGCGGCTCGTCGAGCCGATACGGGGCGTGCAGGAACGGGAAGCCATGGGCATGGCGGGGGACGCGCTACGCACCGAGGAGCCGTCTCCGTCGTTCGCCGAGGCGTGGCGAATGGTGTGGAAGATCGGCAGCCTGCGCCGCGTCTTCTATTCGCTGCCCTTCTTGGCTGCTTCCATCATCGGGTTCGCCTCGCTGGCCGCGCTGCTCTATCAGCACGCGTTCGGCCTGGGAACCGTGCACCGCGCCTATATCGCGGCCATCACAGAACCGGTCCAGCTTGTCGGCCTAATCATCGGAGCCCGATTCGGGTCCAGGCTGATCACCCGTAATCCTGCGCTGATCATGCGGTTCCTGGCTATCGCCGCGATCGTCTGCGGCGGGCTCGCTGCCTTGTTCGCGCTCGCGCCATGGTTGTGGCTGACGATCGTCGCGAACATGGCCATCGCGGCTAGCCTGGCCATCGTCGGTCCGGGCGTGTTCGCCGCGTTGTCGCTGGGTATCCCGCCGCGAACCCGCTCTATGGGATTCTCCCTGGGTGCCATCTGGGTGATCCCTGGCCTGCTGGTGCTTCCGATCGTGGGTGCGGTATCCGATCGCATCGGCATCCGGCCAGGAATGCTCATCATGACGCCGGTCTTCGTGGTGGGCGGCTTGATCCTCGCCGGTTCGGGTCGGGCGCTGAACTCCGACATCCTCCAGGTCTGGACGATGGCCGCGGCCCGCTCGGAGGTCTACCATGAACGCCGCCTTGGCCGGGTCAAGCTCGTACTGTGCCGTGGCCTGCAGGTGTTCTACGGCACCGTCCAGGTGCTGTTCGACGTCGACTTCGAAGTCGACGAAGGCGAGATCGTGGCGCTGCTTGGCACCAACGGCGCGGGCAAGTCGACCCTGCTCAAAGCCATCTGCGGGGTCGTCGAAGCCGACAAGGGGGCCGTGATTTTCGATGGACGCGATATCACCCACGCGCCACCCAATGAGATTGCCGCGCTGGGCGTTGGCCTAGTGCCTGGTGGCGACCGGGTGTTCCCGTCGCTGACCGTAGCCGAAAACCTGCGGGTGGCTGGCTGGCTGCAGCGTAAGAACGCAGAGGAGCAAAGTAAGCGCACGGCCCAGGTGCTTGACCAGTTCCCGGTCTTGCGGGCCCGGCTGGAAGAACCCGCCGGCAACTTGTCGGGTGGCGAGCAGCAGATGCTCGCGCTCGGCATGGCCTTCCTCGGCCGCCCGCGGCTGCTGCTCATCGACGAACTCTCGCTGGGCCTGGCGCCGGCGATCGTCGCGCAGCTTCTGCCGATGATCGCTACGATTCGCGATCACGGTACGACGGTCATCATCGTCGAGCAGTCGGTCAACCTGGCCCTGACGATCGCCAAGACGGCCTACTTCATGGAGAAGGGCGAGATCCGCTTTCACGGTCCCACCGCCGAGTTGATGGCCCGGCCAGACATCCTGCGATCGGTGTTCATGGAAGGCGCCGGGGCGGGTGCCCGGGTCGCGACCCGGCTGGAGACATACGAGTCGGCCGCCGAGCCCGCGCCCGCCGAGCCTGTATCCGCCGAACCCGCGACGGCCGAGGCCACGATCACAGCGATCGAGGTGTCCGAGGTACGAGTCCGGTTCGGCGGGATCGAGGCGGTGGGTGGCGTGTCGCTGACCGCCGCTGCTGGCGAGATCGTCGGGATCATCGGGCCGAACGGGGCGGGCAAGACCACCTTGCTGGATGTCATCTCCGGGTTCATCCCGGCCGATTCCGGCGCAGTGCTGCTCGGCGGCCGCGATCTGACCGGACTCGGGCCCGACCAGCGAGCCCGGCTCGGACTCGGCCGCTCGTTCCAGGACGCGCTGCTGTTCCCGGCCCTCACGGTTGAGGAGACGATCGCGGTGGCCCTGGAGCGGTGGGTCGCGGTGAAGGACCCGCTTAACCCGGCCCTGCACCTGCCGGCCGCGTTCGATTCTGAGCAGGCAGTGCGCAAGCGGGTGACCGAGCTCATCGAGATGCTCAACCTCGAATCGGCTCGCACCAAGTTCGTCCGCGAGCTGTCTACCGGCATGCGCCGGGTAGTCGACCTGGCCTGCGTGATAGCGCATAGCCCGAGCGTGGTGCTGCTCGATGAACCTTCGAGCGGTATCGCTCAGCGCGAATCAGAGGCGCTGGCCCCGCTGCTGCTGCGACTGCGCGAGGAGCTGAAAGCAACCCTGATCCTCATCGAGCACGACATGCCGCTGATCACCGCCGTGGCTGACCGCCTGGTAGCCATGGACCGCGGGCTCGTTATCGCCGCCGGGCCGCCGGCGGCGGTCTTGCGTGACCCGGCGGTGGTTAGCTCCTACCTCGGAGACAATGCGGCCGCCATCGGGCGCTCCGGAGCGCTCCAGACCTGACCCACCCAGACCACCTCAGGAGGAACCACCGATGCAACCCTCAGCCCCGCCGCCGCGCAGCGTGCTCCTGCGACGCTATGGCCCGCTGATCGCGATCGGCGTTGCGCTCGTCGTGGTGGCTGCTGTGGTACTGGCGACGAAAGGCAGCGGGCCGAAGGCCAGCCCGGACACTGCCGCCAAACCTCGGAGCACCCAGACCGCGGGGGTCATGTCCTGGACCCAGGCCGCTGCCGAGGGAAAGACGAACTCGATCGACTGGGGAAGCCGCTGCGACACGAGCACAGGCAAGCTCAAGATCCCCTATTACTTCGCCGGCCAGTGCTACGCGCCGTTCAAGGGCAGCAACGGCGGCGCGACCTATCAGGGGGTGACGGCCAATTCGATCAAGGTAGTGCTGTACCTCGCCGAACCGCACGACCCGGTCCTGTCCTACATCGAGGGCTCGATAGCCGACACCGACACCAACGCCCAGACCATCGCGACCGTCAACGGATACGCGAAGTTCCTGCAGGCGTACTACGAGACCTACGGCCGCACGATCGACCTGATCCCGTTCGTGGCGACCGGCGCTGCCAGCGACGACGTGGCCGCCCGGGCCGACGCCACCACGATCGCGGCCACGATCAAGCCGTTCGCGGTGATCGGCGGCCCGATTCTCACCGCGGCCTTCGGCCAGCTCATCGTGGCCAACAAGATTTTCTGCATCGACTGCATGCCAAGCCAGCCGGACAGCTACTACGCCGCGAACTCGCCCTACGTCATCGGCCTTGGGATGAACGCCGATGAGGGGCAGATCCAGCTCGCCGACTACATTGGGGCGCAACTCGCGGGCAGGTCAGCCGCATTCGCCGGCGAGGCGGCCATGCACAGCCAGACCCGGAAGTTCGGGCTTGTCTACCTCTCGACCGGCCAGCCTTCGGAGATCCAGACCGATCACTTCGTGGCGAGCCTGGCCAAATTCGGCGTGAAGCTCGCCGCCAGGCTCGCCTACACCTCGCCGGTCACCATCGACTCGGTGAGCCTCATCGCGAAGCTCAAGGCAGCGGGCGTGACGTCGGTCATCTTCAGCGGCGATCCGGTCGCTCCCGGATCACTTACCAGGGCCGCCACCAGCCAGAACTATTTTCCAGAATGGATCATCTCGGGAGCGGCGCTGACCGACACGGCAATCTTCGCCCGGACTTATGACCAGAAGCAGTGGGCGCACGCGTTCGGCATCAGCTTCCTGGCCGCGCGTACCGATCCCAAGGTGAGCGGATCGATCTACCTGTACCACTGGTACTACGGCAAGAACCCGCCCGCATCCACCGGCGCGGCGACGACGACTCCTCTGATTACGCTGCTCTTCGTCGCGGTCCAGGGCACGGGGCCTGACCTCACGCCCGCGAGTTTCCTTTCCGCTCTGTTCGCCGGGCCGAAGCCGCCCGAGGCGCTAACCCAGCCCATGATCACCTACGGTCACCACGGGATCTGGCCGCAAACTGACTACCTCGGGATCGACGATGCCACCGAAATCTGGTGGAATCCGAACGCGGCCGGGCCCGACGAACTCAACCACATGGGCAAGGGCCTGTATGAGTATGTCCAGGGCGGCAAGCGCTATCTGCCGGGTCAGTGGCCTCACGCCGCCCCGGACGTGTTCACCACCAACGGCGCCGTCACCATCTACGAGACAATCCCGCCAGCAGAAAGGGTCCCGAACTACCCATCGCCCGCCGCCTCACACTGAGCTGGCGGTCAGATGCCGGAATGTCCCATCTGGGATAGTTTAACCGCCCGGTCCCGGACAGCGGCGGCCGTCCGGGCGGCGCCCGCCCCGCAGACAGGCGACGGCCAGCCTCCGTGATCATGAAACCGCGATTACCGTGGAATCTCAGCCGCGGTACACGACAGCCACACTCCACGATCATGACCGCAAGCATGATCACGGAAACAAAACCGCAACAGCCACCCGGGGACCAGCCCGCCAGCCGGTCACGACGTTCGCGAACCGGCAGGTCTGCTAGCTGATCTGGTCAAGGTCGATTGTGCCCGCGTCGGCGATCTTGGCCCGGAGCTGGTCGCCATCTGGGTGGTCTAGGTCGTCCAGAATGGCCAGCGCGTCCTGCCAGGCCTGCCGGGCCAGCGCGATGTCGCCTGTCTCTTGGAGGGCATCGCCCAGGTGAGTTAGCGCCCTGCTCTCGTCGTGGAGGGCGCCAAGCAGGTGGAGGATGTCGATCGCCTTGCGGTAGCAGGCCGTGGCGTCGGCTGGCTGGCCGATGCGGTGGTGAATGTAGCCGAGGCTGTCCCAGGTGTGCCCTTCGGCCATCTTGTAGCCCGACTCCGCGCACAGCTCGACCGCCTCGGTGCAGTAGCGCAGCCCGACGGCGTGGTTCCCTTCGAGAGCGTTGTACCAGCCGACGCAGTTCAGCGCCATCGCTTCGCCGGCCCGGTGTCCCAGCGCCCGGTACAGGTTCAGCGCCGCCTGCGCTGAACCGAGCGCTTGGCCGACCTCGCCGCGTTGCTCGTGCAGCCGGGTTAGATCGATGCTCACTCCGGCCTCGCCGGACGCATCGCCGAGCTGGCGGTGCAGTTCGAGCGCGTGGTGCAGGTGCTTAAGTGCGTCATCGAATTCGCGGAGCTGAAAGCAGGCGCGGCCGATGTGCCTGTGGGCCTGAGCCTGGGCGGCGACGTCGCCAAGCCGGGCGGCGGCGGCCAGCGCTTTTCGCTGACTGTCAGCCCAGTCGAGCCAGTGACCCGAGCGGTAGAGGAAGTCCGTCAGTGCCCACGAAAGTTGCCAGCCGAAGGCGTCGAATCCGGCGCTGGTGGCATAGCTGATCGCTCGCATCATCACCTGATGCTCGGATTTCAGCCACGCCATCGCCGCGTCCTCCCCGGCGATCACCTCGGGCGTGACGCCCGGCACTGGCGAGCCGACAGCCAGCAGTTCCCGGGTTGGGCTGATCGCCTGGGCGGCGCTGCGCGCCGTGTGCAGGTAGTGGTCAAGCAGGCGCTGTCCGGCGGCCCGCCGGTCGGCTGGGCTGTCGATGGCCTGAAGCTGCTCGGCGGCATACAGCCGCAATAGGTCATGAAAGGCGAACCGTCCGGACGCGGGCTCGTCCATTAGCTGTGAGTCGGTCAGCTCTGCGAGTGCCTGGTGAGCCCACGACCGCGAGATGCCAGCGAGGCTGGCCGCGGCGGCGGTCGAAATATCCGGCCCTGGATGCTCGGCGAGCAGGCGGAACATTCGCGCGGCCGGCGGAGTCAGCGCCTCGTAGGACCAGCGGAATACCGACCGCAGGTCGCTTGTGGCTTCTCCGGTCTTCAGGGCATCGAGCCGATCTTCCGCGCGATGCAGGTCCGCCGCCGCGTCGGCAAGCGACTGCCCGGGCCTGGTCGCGATCAGCGCCGTCGCGACCGCGAGCGCCAGCGGAAGCCGTGCGCACGCGCCGATGAGCTGGTCGATAGCCGAGGGATCGGCTGTCGTCCGCCTTATGCCGAGCCGCTGCGCGACCATCCGGCGCGCCTCGATCTCGGTGAAGACCTTGAGGTTGATCGCAGTCGCGCCGTCGAGTGCGATTAGCCCGGTCATCGGCGATCGGCTGGTGGCCAGCACGAGGCATCCGGCGCCGCTCGGCAGCAACGGTCGCACCTGATCGGCGTCCTTGGCGTTATCGAGAACGATCAGGATGCGACGCTCCGAGACCAAGGTTCGGTACAACCCGATCCGGCCGTCGAGGCTCGATGGCATCCGGGCCAGCGACACAGCCATGGCTTCAAGCAGCCGGCTGGCCGCATCCGCCGCCGTCACCTGCGTGCCCGCCGGGCCGTAGCCGTCCAGATTGAGGAAGAGCTGGCCGTCAGGAAAGTACTCAGCGAGCTGATGAGCCCAGTGCACCGCCAGCGTCGTCTTGCCGACACCGGCCGTGCCCACGATCGCGGCGATCTTGGTCGTCCCCGAGGCCGACCGTTCGTTCAGCAGACCCGTCAGCCGGCCGAGTTCGGCGGAGCGGCCGACGAAGTGCGGTACTGGCGGGGGAAGCTGCCGTGGAACCCTGGTCGGGCGCCGAGCCGGCCCGGGCCGGTCGGCCCCGGCCGCTGGCTGCCCGCGATTACCGTCCAGGATGCGCCGCTGCAGGTCCCGCAGATCAGGGCCAGGCTCAATGCCCAGCTCGCTGACCAGGATCGTCCTCGCGTCACGGTACGCGGCCAGCGCGTCGGCTTGGCGCCCGCAACTGAACAAGGCCTCCATGAGCGCCAGGTGAAACGGCTCACGCAGCGGGTGCGCGGCGATCAGCGCCCGAAGCTCAGGAATCACCTTGTCGTAGTGCCACAGTTCCAGATCAGCCTCGATGCGCCATTGAGCCGCTTGCAGCCGCAGTTCCTCAAGGCGCGGTACCTGTGTGAGCTTCAGCGACTGGCTAGGGATATCGGCCAGGGGGTCGCCCCGCCACAGGCTCTCCGCTTGGGTGAGTAGCTCAGCGACCTGCGACCATGCACGGGCGCGCACAGCCGTGCCACCCGTGGCGCACAAGGTTTCGAATCGTGTGACGTCGACCTCGTCCGGCCCGGCCTCGATCAGGTAGCCGTCACCAGCGGTCACGATTCTCGTCCCGATCGCGGGTCCAAGAGTACGCCGCAGCCGCATGACGTAGCTTCGCAGCGTCACGACGGACCTCGGCGACGGCTGGCCGTCCCACACGAGCTCAGCGAGCTGCGCGGAGGACAACGGCTTGCCTGGCCGCAGCAGCAAGGCCGCGAGGAGTATCCGAAGCCTGACGGCGGAAATCGCCAGCACTTCATCCTCGTGCCGCACCTGCAACGGACCAAGCAGCCCGAACCACATGGTTGTCCCTCATATGCGTCAATCCGGGCACATGGCCTTGGACGCATCGTTGCACATCAGATTCGGTAAGCGCCACAGCAATGCCACCGGAATACCACCGGGCACTGCCACACTCCGATCCGAACCAGCCGTCGGGAGGCATGATGTCCGTTCGCGATTGGGCTGCGGCGTTGGCAGTCGTGGCGCTGACCTCAGGGTCGATGTCAGCGGCCTCGGCCCGCGCGACAGCTTACGATCCCCAGGCCAGCGGTAGGCCGGCCGGGTCTAAGCCGCACCTGAATCTCACCCCGGCGCAGGCGTCCGCCAAAGCCGCCAGAACCCGCAAGGCGGTGCCTGTCGTAGGCGCGATGACCCCGACGAGCACGCTGACCGCCAATCCGGACGGCACGTTCACCGTCACAGAGTCGGCCGCGCCGGTTCGCGCGAAGGTACACGGCGTCTGGCGCGACTTGAACCCGACGCTGATTCCGAACCGCGACGGCACGTACTCCCCGGCGACCTCCAGCCAGCCGCTGGTGATATCGGGCGGTGGCGCCGGGTCGCTTGCCACCATGACCTACGGCCAGTACTCCTTCGCCGTCAGCGCGCCGCTGCGGCTGCCTGCCCCGGCTGTCACCGGGAGCACAGCGACGTACCACCACGTGCTGCCGGGAGTGGACCTGATCGTCACGGCGGAGGCTAGCGGCGGCTTCGACGAAGTGCTTGAGATCGAGAACGCGGCGGCCGCGGTGAACCCGGCGCTGCAGGCTCTGACCTTCACCGTGCGGAGCCCTGGCCTGACCCTGAAGACCGGCCGGGGCGGAGAGATTGGGGCGCTCACCCAGCGCGGGGCAGCGATCTTCTCCGCCCCGGCTCCCCGGATGTGGGACTCGGCGGCGAAGCCGGGCACAAGGACACTCAAGGTAGGCGGCACGGGGTTCCGGGTCGACCGGGCCACGGGCCAGCCGGCCATCTCGACCACCGCCGGTCCTGGCGAGGCTGCTCACGTCGCGCCGCTCGCCGTCCGTGTGACCGGCAACCGCGTCACGCTCACGCCCGACCGCCGCCTGCTGCGCGGAAACCTGGGCGTCTATCCCGAGTTCATCGACCCGAACTGGGTGCCGGCTGGATCGACCGCCTCGTCCTGGGCCTATGTCTCCAGCGACTTCCCCGGGCAGCAGTACTACAACGTCGATGACTACTTGCAGGTAGGAAAGAACCCGGGCACCGGCGGGACCTCGTACGCGTTCGACACGATGTCGATACCCAACAATCAGATCGACGGCGCCACGATCAACTCGGTGACGGCCTACTTCCCCGAGGTGTGGTCCGACTCGTGCACCGCATCGCCCGTGGACCTGTACGAGACTGGCGGGATCTCGGGGTCGACGACGTTCAACAACCAGCCCAAGTGGATCAGCAAGCTGGGCTCGGACAATGTCGCGTTCGGCTGGTCGTCTTCCGGGCAGGTCGGCGGGCCGTCGAACTGCTCGTACGCGGCCAAGGACGTCGCTTTCACGACCTCGGCGCTGAACAACCTGGTGCAGCAGATCGCGACGACCTCTCACTCGTCTACGCTCACCGTCGGCCTCAAGGCCGAGGACACCTCCGACGCCGCGGGCTGGAAGCTGTTCGCTGATCCGAAGGCCGATGGCATCAAGGCGAATGCCACGATGACGATTAAATATGCGCACGCCCCGGCCACTCCCGGTCTGAGCACCTCGCCACCGGCGAACTGCGCCACCGGCACCTCGGTGCTCGGCAACGGCACCGTCGGCCTGAATGCCGCCGTCTTGGATAAAGATGGCACGGCGACCGGGAACCTAAGCGTCGCGTACGCCGTCTACGCGGCAGGCAAGACGGCTGACACCGTTGCCTCGGGAACCCTCGACCGGGCATCAGGAACGACCGCCACCTTGAACCTGACCGACACCGAGCTTGACAACGCCGCCGCGACCTACGGCAGCAGCGGCCAGGTGAAGATCACCTGGAGCGCGACCGTATCCGACGGCCTGCCCGGGGTGCCGACATCAAGCGCCAGTTGCTCGTTTATCTTCTCGAACGCCATCCCCGGGCAGCCGAACATCACCGACTCGGCGGGCAACCCCGGCTGTGACACGCTCTCCTACACCGTCGGCGCCGCCGCTAGCTTCACGCTGAGCCCGAACGCGCACAGCACGGTCAATCCGACTTCTTACACCTACCAGCTCAACGGCGGAAACCCGGTCACCGTCGCGGCGAGCACGACCTCGCCCTTTGGCGCTTCCATCGCGATCACGCCGACCCGCCGGACAAATGTCCTCATCGTCAACGCCGTCGCCAACAGCGGGAACATCGGCCAGTCGAACTACTGCGTGATCAACGCGGCCGCTCCGGCCACGGCCGCCGATCAGGACATGAGCGGTGACGGAATACCCGACCTGCTTGCCGTCGGCACGGGAACCACCGGGACAGCGGCGGGCCTGTGGCTGGCCAGCGGACAAGGCAGCGGCGGCCGGTTCGACGGCACGGTGGCGACGACAGCCACCGACATCGCTCCGCTCGGACCGCAGGACATCGCGAACCCGGCGGCCTGGACCGGCCTGCGGGCTATCACCGGTCAGTTCACCGACGGAGGCTTCAACGACGTCGAGGCGTACCAGCCGGGCACCGGCAACGTCTACGTTCTGCCCGGAGAAGGCGACGGCACCGCGACGACGACCGATGAGGAGAGCCTCACCAACATCTTCGACGACGTCCCCTCAGCCTCGGGCAACACCGACGCTGCCCTGCAATTGGTGAACGCGTACAACGTCTCAGCGGACGGCCAGCCGTATCCCGACCAGATCGGCGTGTTCAGCGATACCTCAGCAGGCGCGTATCTCGCTTACTTCGCCAACAACGACTCGTTCAACTCCTTTGACGCCGGCAATTTCAGCGGCCTGCCTTACGAGCTCACCAACACTACGCCCGACGGGACGATGGACTGGGATCACTGGACGATCACGACCGACCAGGACACCCGGGGCGGCGTCAGCTACACCGACATGTACCTGTGGAACCAGTCCACCGGCGCGCTGTACCTGTGGGAGCTGACCGGTCTCACCAACGAGGCGACCGGCGGGTTCGGCGTCAACCCGGCCGCCACGCTGACCTACAACCAGACCCGGCTCTCGTCGTCCTGGGACCAGAACGTCTCACTCGTCGCGTTCCAGGCGACGGACATCGACGGGAACCCGGGCCTGGTCACGGTCACCAATTCCGGCCAGGTGCAGTCCTACGTCGATGCCAACGGCACCCTGACCCAGGCCAACGCGAGCGGCCCGACCCAGGCCCTGGTCACCGCCGACCACACCTACCTGCTCGACGACGCGACCAGCGGCCAGATCACGTCGGCCGCCGACCAGGCCGGCGCGGCCGACACCGCGGCGAACCTGACCGGCAATAGCGGCACGCAGTGGAACGCCGGCGACCTGTTCAGCCCGGACGCGTCGTTCAACGGGACCAGCGGATACCTAACGACC
Organism: uncultured Actinomycetota bacterium; assembly: GCA_963769145.1. GTDB lineage: Bacteria > Actinomycetota > Actinomycetes > Streptosporangiales > Streptosporangiaceae > Chersky-822. Next base: position 718,432 of record CAVYKS010000003.1, on the reverse strand, counting down.
AGCGGTTCGGCCGGACTGTTCGCGCCGAACGCGAGCTTCACGGTCTCCGCCTGGGTCAACCTGTCCAAGCTCGGCGGCGTCGTCTTCTCCCAGAGCGGCAGCAAGTATTCCTCGGTTTACGTCTCCTGCAACGCGAACGGCACCTGGTCCGTTTCCATGAACAACGGCAACACCAGCGGCAGCACGTATGTGTCGGGAAGCGGCGGGACCGCTCAGGTCGGCGTCTGGACCAACCTGACCGTGACGTTCGCGACCGGCAACGGCTCCGACATCGCCAAGCTTTACGCCAACGGCGTGGAGATAGCGGTGGCCGTCGACACCACCCCGCCCTCGACCACCGGACCATTCCTGCTGGGCGCCTACCAGGTCAACGGCACCGCTGCCGGCTTCCTGAACGGGCAGCTCGCCGATGTCCAGGCCTGGCACAGCCTTGCGTCCCCGGTGCAATCGGCATCTCCGGCGAGCGTGTTCGTCCCCATCAACCCGGTGCGGATCATGGACACCCGCTCCGGCACGCGAATCGGTTCGGTGACCGGCCCGGTCGGGTCGGACAGCACCACGCTGCTGCCGGTCGAAGGCAATTCGATTGCCTCGCTGCCCTCGTCCGGGATCACGGCGGTGGCGGTAGCGGTCACGGTGACCGGCCAGACCGGCGGGGGAATCCTGAACGTGTACCCGGCCGGCACGCCACGGCCGTACGCCTCGACGGTCGACTACTCACCGGACACGACGACCAACGACACGATCGTCCCCGTCGGGGCGAACGGCGACATCGCCATCTACAACAACTCTGCCGGCACGGCCCAGCTCATCGTCGACGTCACCGGTTATTTTACTAGCGTTACCACGACGGCCGGCGCCAGCACCTACGTCCCGCTGGCCGACCCGACGACGATCGTGGACACCCGGTCAGGCGTCGGAGCCCCTAAGGCGACGATCGCGGCCAACGGCACGTTCAAGCTGATGATCGACGGCAACAACACGAACGGCGCCAGCCTGCCGGGCACGGGCATCGCCGCCGTCGCGCTCAACCTCACGGTCGTGCCCACCGCCAGCGGCAACAGCGGAAACCTGATCACCTATCCCGACGGGATCAGCCGTCCCGAGGTCAGCACCGTGAGCTACAACGCCAGCAGCGATCAGTCCCAGGCAGGCACCGTCCTGATCCCGGTCGGCAGTGACGGCGAGATCGACATCTTCAACGCCTCGAGCACCACGATTAACTTGGTCGCTAACCTCAGCGGATACTTCACCACGTCGGGAAGCGGCCAGTTCTACCACGCGCTCGACGGCACCCGCATCATCGACACCCGGCAGAGCACCGAACTGGCGGGCGGCGCGGTCCTGAACATCGCCGATCCGACGAATATTCTCGCCGACGACCCAACCCTGGTCCTGAACATCATCGCCACCCAGTCCGCCGCTGGCGGCTGGCTGGCGGCGTATCCAGGTACGGCGGTCAGGCCGAACGTCAGCATCGTCAACTTCGCCGCCGGCGTGACCGCCGACAATCTGGCTCTCGTCGGAACGTCCAGTAACAACTCGTTCAACATCGCCAACGGGTCGTCCGGCGCGGTGCAAGTCGTCGTCGACACCAACGGCTACTTCCAATAGCTCTGCGGACTACATTACGGACGCAAATTTCGGCCGGAAGGAAAGAGCGATGTCGGTATTTGTTTCCCGCCCGGGTGGCGACGCGCTGCGCGGAATGGCGGCCGTGCTGGCCGTGGCGGGCATGACGTTCTCGACAGCGGCATTCCTCCCGGCTAGGCCGGTGCTTGCGATCCGGCCAGCCCCGCGCGTTTCGCCGGGCGTGCCGGTCAAGGGCGTATCGGTCGTCCGGCCGAAGAAGATCAAGGTCGTCAACCACGCTGACCGGGTCTTCGCGGCGCGCGCGACCACCTGGCCGAGGCCGGTCACCGGGGCCAGATACGCGACGAGGTCGGCGGGGCGGATCGCCGGCACCCCGATCTGGGTTCAGGCGGCCGCCGCTGATCGCTCCTCGTCGCGGGTGTTGGCGACCGTCCTTCCGCACTCGGCGGCCGTGAAGCTGGGCCTTTCCGCCCTGGTCTTCAAGGTCATAGGAGCGGGAAAAATACGAGTGGGGCTGGACTACGCTTCCTTCGCTCAGGCGTTCGGCGGTAACTACGGGTCCCGGCTGCGGCTGGTCACGCTGCCGGCCTGCGCTCTGACCACGCCGGCCCTGCGGGCGTGCCGTCGGCAGACGCCGCTGGCCTCGGTCCAGGACTACCGGGCGTCGACCGTTTCGGCCGTGATCTCGCCGGCATCGTCGGGCGGTCAGGTGATCGGCGCCACCGACTCGACCGGACAGGAAGGCGGGGAGGGCGGCACCTACGCGGCAGCCAAGCTGAAGCCGTCAGGTACCTGGTCTGAAGGCGGAGACTCGGGGGCCTTCACCTATTCGTACCCGATCACGCTGCCGGGCGCCTCCACCCAGCTGGTCCCGGACGTGACGCTGAACTACAGCTCTCAGGCGGTTGACGGGCAGACCGCGACTACCCAGACCCAGTCCTCGTGGCTGGGGGACGGATGGGGGACCCCGGACTCCTTCATCGCGTTGTCGAGCAGGCCCTGCGACGACGACCCGGAGGGCTCGGCGTCTCCGTCTTCGACGACGGACATGTGCTACGACGGCGAGATCGTGCAGATGTCACTGAACGGGACCGACACTCCGCTGGTGTTCGTGTCGTCCGCCACCTCGGGGGGTGTGACGACGTCACAGTGGCGGGCGCAGGCCGACGACGGCGCGGTCATCACGCATGTGTCAGATGCCTCGACGGTGTTCGGCGCCTACAGCCTCGGCCAGGATTACTGGACCGTCACCGAGCGGGACGGCACCAAGTACGAGTTCGGGCTGCAGCATCTTCCCGGCTGGTCAAGCGGCAACGCGGCGACGAATTCGGTGGACACGATGCCGGTATTTTCCGCGCACTCAGGTGATCCCTGTTATTCGTCTTCGGGGTTCGCGTCATCGGTCTGCACGATGGCCTATCAGTGGCATCTGGATTATGTGGTCGATGCGCACGCCGCGGCGATGGCCTATTACTACGCGCAGGCGACAAATTACTACGGCCAGGACAACGGCGCGAAGAACGTTTCCTATATCTCTGACTCCTATCTGGATCACATCGACTACGGCTTTCTCGACGGCGGCGCATACGGCACCGTGCCGGACAAGGTCGTGTTCGGGACCTCATCCCGGTGCGTCGCCACGACCTGCGGCGCGCTGTCGAAGTCGAACCCGAACGTGTCCACGCAGTATCCCGACGTCCCGGTCGACCTGATCTGCGCGTCCGGCACTACCTGCTCGGCGCAGGCGCCGTCGATGTTCAGCCAGGTTCGCCTGACCTCGATCACGACCGAGCAGTACAGCGTCTCGGCGGCGGCGTACAAGGACGTCGACAGCTACACGTTCAGCCAGACCGAGCCGGCTTCCGGTGACGGGCTGTCCCCGACGCTGTGGCTGGCGTCGATCGAGCACGCCGGCGATGACACGAGCGCGGGCGGGTCCTCATCGCCGATCGCGCTCCCGCTCGTCACGTTCGCGGGCACGGACCTGCAGAACCGCGTGATCACCTCGAATTTCCCCGGACTGTACCGATTCCGGATCTCGGCGATCACCACCGAGCTTGGCGCGGTCACCAGCGTCGAGTACGGGACGCCGAAGCCCTGTTCCTCGTCGTACTCCTCGTCTTCCACCCCGGCGGTGACATCGGCCAACACCGACTCGTGCTTCCCCGTCTACTGGACACCGCAAGGCAGCTCGGGGCCGGTGCTTGACTGGTTCGAGTCGTACGCCGTCACCCAGGTGCTCGCCGCCGACCAGACCGGCGGGTCCCTGGCCGAGGAGACGGATTACACGTACGGGACGCCGGCCTGGCACTACGACGACAACCAGGTGGTGCAGGCCAAGTACCGGACCTGGGGGCAATTCCGCGGCTACTCCACGGTGACCACCTACACCGGGGACAACGCCAACAACAGCCAGACGGAGACGCAAACCAAGTACTACCAGGGCATGAACGGCGACACGCTGCCGTCGGGCACCCGTTCGGTGACGCTCACCGACTCGCAGAACGGCAGCCACACCGACGACAACCAGCTAGCCGGCGATGCCCTGGAAACCACGACCTACCTCGGGAAGGGCGGTCCGGTCGAGTCTTCGACCATCACCTCGTACTGGATCTCGGCGGCGACGGCGACGATGCACCCGGCAGGCTTGCCGGCGCTGACGGCGAACATGACCGAGAGCGCCGAGACGTGGACACGTACCGCGCTGACCGACGACGGCGAGACCGGCGTCTGGAACGTGGTCGAGACCGACGACACGTATGACCCGACGACCACAGACACGCAGTTCGGGCTGTTGCAGTACTCATACACGCACACCGACCCGGTGAACTCCGCGTTCGATTCGTGCACCCACGACCAGTACGCGCCCGTCAACTCGGCCAAGAACCTCGTTGGCCTGGTGTCCTTCACCGAGACCGACCAGGTCGCGTGCTCCGGGTACACGGCCGGGCTCGCCTGCCTCCGCGCCGGACGGGCTGAACACGCTTGGGGCGCCAGCCAGCGTGAACCGCCCGTCCCAGGTCACCAAGGCCACGCAGACCTTCTACGACGACACCAGCTTTAGCACGACGTTCCCGCAGGCCGCGCCGCCGACGCGCGGTGACGTGACCATGGTCAGGCAGGCGTCGGGATACGCGGGCGGCACGTTCGCCTGGCAGACCAAGGCCCGGAGCAGCTACGACACCTACGGGCGGCCGCAGGACGCCTACGACGGTGACGGCAACGAGACCGTCACCAGCTACACGGTCAACTCGGCCGGGCTGACCACCGGCATCCAGGTCGCCGCGCCTGCCACCACCTACGCGGGCTCATCGGGCCCCGTGACGACGACGCATGTCAGCTCCGTCACCCTTGACCCCACCAGAAACCTGACGCTGACCTCCACCGACCAGAACGGTGTCGTCACCGCCGCCCAGTACGACGCGTTCGGCCGCGCCACGAGCGTGTGGAAAAACTCGCGGTCGACCGGCCTGAGCGCTAACATCACCTATTCCTACACGGTCTCCGGTAACTCGGTATCGGGAGTCGTCACCCAGAAGCTGAACGAAGAAGGCAGCTACGTCCCTTCGGTGACGATCTACGACTCGCTCGGGCGAGTCCGGCAGACTCAGGCGCTGGCCATCACCCCGACCGGGGTCGGGCGGCTGATCTCCGACACCTTGTACGACTCGCGCGGCTGGGTAACGCATACGAACACGAACTACTACGACAGCAGTTCGGCGCCCGCGCTCAAGCTGGTTTCCGCCACCCAGAACACCATCCCCATCGCCGACGACTACGTCTACGACGGGATCGGCCGCCAGGTCGAGGATATTTCGCAGGACGACGCGATCGCCGTGTCCACCAAGGTGAGCGTCTATAACGGGGATTCGACCACCGTCATCCCAGGCATGCCTGGGACGGCGGCCAGCGGCCAGCTGCCGTCGAACGCGGGCACGGTCAAGACAACGCAGACCAATCCGATCGGGCAGACCACGGCGCTGGTGGAGTACACGGCCAACCCGACGGTCTCGATCCCGTCGAACACCTCGACCGGAGTGTTCTCGATCTCGGGCGGCACGCCGGACACCACGACGTACACCTACAACGCCCAAGGGCTCCAGGCGTCGGTCACGTCGGGCGGCAGCACCTGGACACAGCAATACAACCTGCTTGGCCAGGAAACCCAGACGACGGACCCCGACTCGGGCACGACGGCACTGCAGTACGACGGCAACGGCAACCTGGTCCAGTCGCAAGATGCCGCCGGGGCATACGTCTCCTACATTTACGACCAGCTTGGCCGCCGGACCGCGGTCTACGGGGCACCAGCCAGCGGGCAGGTGAACTACACCTCGGCGAGTTCTCCTGGTAATCAGATCGCCTCCTGGGTTTACGACAACGCCAACAGCGCCATTGCGAAGATGGCGAACCCGAAGGGTCAGCTCACTACCGAGACCTCCTACGCGAACGGGTTCGCTTACACGACACAGCAGGGCGGATTCAACGTGTTCGGAGAATCGCTCGGCGAGATCGTCGACATCCCGCCCGGCGCACCTGGCTCCGCGATAGGCGCCAGCTTCACGTTCACCAGCACCTACCAGCCGATCAACGGCACCCCGCTGAAGTCCTCGTACCCAGCCGGAGGCGGGCTTCCGGCCGAAACGGTCACGTACTCCTCGACCAGCGCTCTTGACCTCCCGTCCGCCGTCGGCGGGCTCAACGGATACGCCGAATCCACGTCCTATAACGCCTACGGGCTCCTCGATCAGGTCACGGTCGGCGCCGGCTCCGACGAGGCTTTCGTCACTGACCTCTATGACCCGCACACCTGGAGCCTGACCAGCCAGCTAGTCACCCGTTCGGCCGGCACGCCGACCGACGTCGATCAAGCCAGCTATGCCTACAACCCGGTCGGCATGATTACCTCGGAGACCGATCAACGGCTGGGATCGGCGGCGAGCACCGAAACGCAGTGCTATGCCTACACCACCCAGGGCCAGCTCTCGCAGGCCTGGACAGCGACCGACAACTGCGCGGCGACGCCGACCACGGCCTCGCACGCCACGGTCGGGGACCCGCTGGGCCCTTCGTCGGAGTATTTCTCGACCTACACCTACAACAAGGCGGGGGAGCGGGCCACCCAGACCGCGCTCGACCCGGCTGTCGGCACGTTCGCCACCACCACCTACGGGTATTCAGCCAGCCAGCCGACCGCGCTGACGTCGACAAGCACCACCGGCGCCGTCACCGGCTCGACTAGCTACACCTACAACGCCGACGGCGAGCAGGCCACGCGCGGGCCTCAGGCTCTTCTGTGGAACAACACCGGTCAGCTCACCGGGATCAAGGCAAGCGGAAACCAGCTAGCGTCCTACGTCTACACGCCCGAGGGCACGCTGCTTTCCCAGACCGACGGCTCGTCCACGACCCTCTACTTGCCGGGCGAGGAGATCACCGACAACAGCGGCACCATCAGCGGGATCCGGTACTACCCGCTGCCAGGTGGCCTGATCGCCGTGCGCACGGGCTCTGGCAGCAACTACGACTTCGAGATTGCCTCCGACCAGCACGGCACGGCCGCGCTGTACCTTGACAACACCGCGCAGAACCCGACCTGGCGGCAGTACGACCCGTTCGGAAACGCCCGTGGCACCGCTGCGACCTGGATCGACAACCGCACGTTCCTTGACGACGCGACCGACGCAGTCAGCGCCCTGACTGACGTCGGAGCGCGCTGGTATGACCCTGTGACGGGCAGTTTCGTCAGCCTGGACCCGGTACTCAGCACCACCGACCCGACCCAGCTCGCGGGGTACGCCTACGCCGGCAACGATCCAGTGTCGAGCAGCGACCCGACCGGACTGGAGGAATTGGATGCACCAGACGGCGGCTCGTGTCCGTCAAGCACCCCTGGCTGCCCCGGTTACCATCCACCCGCGCCCAGCAGTCCGGGCGGAAGCAGCAGTAACTCCGATTTGGCGAACCTCAATTTCAGCTGGCTCGCGCACATCAACCTCAATAACCTAAAGACCGTCACCAGCATCAATTACCTGAAGATGATTCAGCGGGCCGCTGCTGACTTTTCGGCCGCCGGCAATTCAAATCTCGCGAATCTCAATCTCGGCTCCCTCGCAGGCCTGTCGAATCCTGCCTTGAGGAGGCTGCCAAACCTTAAGGGCATCTGCGCGAGCAGCTGGTGCGCCGGGGGCGGCGACCCCTGGCACACGATCGGCGTTTGCGTCAACGGCCTGGCGTTCCTCGGGTTCGAGGGCTTCGGCTCCGCGTGCTTCGTCGCGTCTTTCGGGCCGCATCGAGTTCAAGTAGGCGCCACATTCACCGGAGGTGCGGGTACCGGCGTGCCGGCCTACGGACTCACTGTGTCGCCTATGGTCTCGAACGCGACCAGCATAGACCAGCTCGGCGGGCCCTTCTGGCAGACTGGCGGTTCGGGAGGCGAAGGAATAGGCGTTGGCGGGGATACCTCGATCGGGAAGGACGCGCAAAACCGCAATATCTACGAGAGCACCTTGGGGATCGGACCTGAGCTTGAGACACCCGAATTCTTCCCGGAGGGTGGCGAATTTCACACCGGGCCGACCGACACTTTCGTCTGGCGGTGGAGCATAGGAGGCTTCTTCCGGTACATCAACTTCCACTTGACCCATCCGCTTGGATACAATCCCTGACCTCATGGGTATGGAGGATGGCTGTCTGGCCTGCGACCTCACGGCGGGTCGCAGGGCGTTGCCGGGTGGGCTTATCTACCGCACTAGGTCATGGCTGGTGGAGCACTGCGTTGGCCCGCTCGGCCTGGGGACGCTGATCGTGAAGCCAGAAAGGCACCTGACCGCGATAGCTGACCTTTCACCGGCCGAGGCTGACGAGCTCGGGCCGCTGTTGCGGCAGGCGTGCCGCGTCGCCAGCCAGTTGGTGGACGCGGACCAGGTCTATAACTGCCTGTGGTCTCATGCGGGAGGCGTTCCGGTACATGTTCATTACGTCGTCCAGCCGGTGACCCGACAGCAGATGTCGCAGTTCGGGTGCCACGGGCCGGCGCTGCAAATGGCGATGTTCGCGGCCGGGGTCCTGCCGGATCCCGGCCTGGTGACTACCGTCGCAGATCAAGCCCGGCGGCTCTTCGGCCCCGGATCCAGCCGATGACGGGCTGGACCCCGGGGGGCGGCGAACGCTGGTGGCTGCGGGTGAACCCGCCGCGGTTTTGTTTCCGTGATCAAGGTTCGGGTCATGATCATGGAGCCTGGCCGTCGCCTGCCTGCGGGACGGTGTCGCCCGGACGGCCGCCGCTGCGCCGGACTGGGCGCCGTCTAACCCCAACCCCCGACAACTGATGATAAGAGTGGGCGACTTCCGCCAGGGGCCGCGCCGAACGCCAGCGCGCACCGAGGAAGCCGGCCGGGCAGGCCGTCACGAGATCAGGGCCGAAAACGGCATCCTTAACTTCCTGGCACTGTGATAGAGCGATGTTCCGGGGACAGCCTGGCAGCAGCTAGGGGCCCACGACGTCGCCATAACGACAGCCAGGGTCCCACGCTGCTCTGGCAGCCAGAGCCCGGTAGCAGCCGGGGGACCACGCTGCTCCGCCGCCCCGGCAGGGCAGGCCAGCCGGGACCCCGCGCAGTAGCCAGGACGTGCAGCGGGCCGCCGTTGCGTGCCGGAAAGGCACGTCCCGCAAAACGGAACCGCGTGTTGATAACCTGCGCGCCCATAAGGCGACAACGCCGGCCCGACGATGCTGTTGAACCTGGGGGGGTTTCCGCGATGGATCGGCGTGGTAGGCGCTGATCTAGAGTGGAGGGCAATGTTTCGAAATCACTTGGCGGGGATTTGACCGGCGGCAAGCTGCGGCTGGGCAATGAGCTGGAGCTGACCAGGATGGGCTTCGGCGCGATGCGGCTGGCCGGGCCTGGAGTCTGGGGACCTCCCGCGAACAGGCAGGAGGCAATGGCCGTGCTCCGGGAGGTGGTAGACCTCGGCCTGACGCACATTGACACGAGCGACTATTACGGTCCGTACACCGTCAACCACCTCATCCGGGAGACGCTGTCCCCGTACCCGGAAAATCTGCACATCGTCACCAAGCTTGGCGGGAAACGGGGCCCGGATAAGTCATGGCTTCCGGCCCTGCGCCGGGACGAGCTGATCAGGGGCGCGCACGACAACCTCAAGCACCTCGATCTGCTCGCGCTCGATCTGGTCAACCTGCGCATGGATAGCCCGTCTGATCCCGACGCGATCATCGAGCCGTTCAGCGTGCTGGCGGAGTTGCGGAATGAGGGACTGATCAAGCACCTCGGCGTCAGCGGGGTAAGCCTGGCGCAACTTGAGGCTGCCTGCGCGATCGCGCCCGTGGTTTGCGTTCAGAATCTCTATAACCTGGCCGCACGCAACGACGATCAGCTAGTCGACATCTGCGCTAGCCGGGGCATCGCCTTCGTGCCATTCTTCCCGCTTGGCGGCTTTGGGCCGCTGCAGTCCGACGCACTCCGTGAGGTCGCTAGCGACCTCGGCGCGACGCCTATGCAGACGGCGCTCGCCTGGCTGCTGTACCGGTCGCCCGCAATGTTGCTGATCCCGGGCACGTCGTCGCTCGCTCACCTGCGCGAGAACGTCGCTGCGACGCGCCTTGAACTGCCGAGCGAGGCGCTCGCCCGGCTGAACGCCATCTGGTCGCAGCCCCACTTATTGTCATCGGATCGCGATGATTATGCGGCAGGATGAACGATCATGCTGCTGACCATCACGATGACCGCCGATCCGCAGGTGGCCGCCCAGGCCGACTGGGATGCGCGGGCCACCGATGATGATCCTGGACTTGATGAGCTTGGACTTGATGTGGCCGGGATGTCAGTTCCGACCGACTGCGGTGTCGCGGCTACCGATCTAGGGTTCCTGCTGCACAAGAACCCGGCGCGGGTCCAGTCGTTCGAGGTCTCGACCGGCACAGCGCACGTGTTCTATCCGGAGGCGTCAGCTACCCGGTGCACGGCGGCGCTGTTGCTGGAGGTCGACCCGGTCGGCCTGGTGCGCGGTCGCCATGGGCATTCCGGCGACGGATTCGGCCTCGGGCAATACGTGAACGACCGCCCGTACGCGGCATCGAGCATGCTGGCGGTCGCGATGGCGCGGGTGTTCAAGACCGCCATGGCCGGGCGCTGCGACGCGCGGCCGGAACTGGCAGCCAGCGCTGTCCCGCTTGACGTACACGTGCCCGTGCTGCCGTGCCGAGGCGGTCCGGAACTCGCCGGGCGGCTGTTCGAGCCGCTCGGCTGGCAGGTCACTGCTGCTCCGATCGCGCTCGACGAGACGTTCCCCGACTGGGGTGACTCGCGTTACATCGACTTGCGCCTGGCCGGCGAACTCAGGCTGTCCGACCTGCTTAACCACCTGTACGTGCTGCTGCCGGTGCTCGACGACAGCAAGCACTACTGGGTCAGCACCGACGAGGTGGACAAGCTGATCAGGGCTGGCGGCGGGTGGCTGGCCGGGCATCCGGAAAAGACCTTGATCACGCGTCGGTACCTCGCGCATCGTTCTGGTTTGTACCGGTCGGCGCTGGCACGGCTGGCCGAGGTCGACGACGCCGCTCCCGAGTCCTTCGACAACGCCATCCCGGTCAGCGAGCATGAACAGCCCGAGCAGTCCGAGCAGCCCGAACAGGTCGGGCCTTTCCCGGCCGCGACACATTGGACACGTACCTCGAGTTCGCTCGCCGAGCAGCGCCGGGTCGCTGTGCTCGCGGTGCTGCGGGCGGCGGGCGCGCGCACGGTCGCCGACCTCGGGTGCGGCGAGGGCGCGCTGACCGCCGCGCTGCTTGCCGACCAGTCGTTCACCAAGGTGGTGGCTGCCGACGTCTCATCAAGAGCGCTTGAGGTGGCCGAACGGCGGTTGCGGCTAGACCGGATGCCCGAGCGGCAGCGCGCTCGGCTCAGTCTCATCCAGTCCTCGCTCATCTATCGCGACGACCGGCTGACGGGCCTCGACGCGATCGTGCTGGTCGAGGTCGTCGAGCACATCGATCAACCCCGCTTGCCCGCGCTTGAGCAGACGGTGTTCGCCGACGCCGCGCCTGCCATGGTGATCGTGACGACCCCGAACGCCGAGCACAACGTCAGGTACGAGTTCCTCGCGCCAGGCGAGATGCGGCACCGCGATCACCGGTTTGAGTGGAGGAGGGACGAATTCGCCTCGTGGGCGCGCCGGGTCGCCGCCGAGCGTGACTACGAGGTCAGGTTCGCGTCGGTCGGGCCCGACGACCCCGAGGTTGGCGCGCCGACTCAGATGGCGGTCTTCACCAAGGCGGCTGTGTTCACCACACTCGGGGCAGCGGGCGACGGCCACGCTGGCACCCATCAGGACGCCAGCTTGGACTACGCCAGTGCGGTGACGACGTGACCGTGCTCGACCTGCCCGAGCTGAGCCTCGTGGTGCTGATCGGCGCCAGCGGATCAGGCAAGTCGACATTTGCCAAGACGCACTTCGCGCCGACCGAGGTCATCTCCAGCGACTTTTGCCGCGGGCTGATCGCCGACGACGAGAACGACCAGTCGGCCACGAGGACGCTTTCGACGTGCTGCACTACATCGCCGGCAAGCGGCTCGCCGCTGGCCGGCTCACCGTGGTCGACGCGACGAACGTGCAGCCGGAAAGCCGTAAGCACCTGATCAACCTCGCGAAGGAGCACGACGTGCTGCCCGCGGCGATCGTGCTCGACCTGCCGGAGCGCTTCTGCGTCGACCAGGAATTCCGAAAGGCCCGATCGCACGTTCGGCCCGCACGTGATCGGCCGGCAGCGCGACCAGCTTCGGCGGAGCTTGCGGGGCCTGGACAAGGAGGGCTTCCGCCGCATCCACGTGCTGAGGTCGGAGGCCGAGGTCGAGGCCGCCGAGGTGGTGCGGACCAGGCTCTACAACGACCTGCGGGATCGGACCGGTCCGTTCGACGTGATTGGTGACGTGCACGGCTGCCTGGCCGAACTTGAGTCGCTGCTGACCGATCTTGGCTATGAGCTGCGCCGGGATGGCCAGCGGCGGGCCATCGGCGGGCGGCACGCGAGCCGGCAACCGCACGGCGGTGTTCGTCGGCGACCTCGTCGACCGTGGCCCCGACACGCCCGGCGTGCTCCGGCTGGTCATGGGCATGGTGCGGGACGGCGACGCGCTTTGCGTGCCTGGCAACCACGAGAACAAGCTGCTGCGGGCGCTGCGCGGCCGCAAGGTCCAGGTCAGCCACGGGCTGGCCGAGTCGCTGGCGCAGCTTGCGGCCGAGCCGGATGAGTTCCGCGCCGAGGTCGAGTCGTTTCTCGACGGGCTGATCTCGCACTACGTGCTCGACGGCGGCAAGCTCGTGGTCAGCCACGCTGGGCTGACCGAGCGGTTGCAGGGCCGGGCGTCGGCGCGGGTGCGGTCGTTCTGCCTGTACGGCGAGACGACCGGCGAGACCGACGAGTTCGGCCTGCCGGTCAGGTATCCGTGGGCGAACGACTATCGCGGCCAGGCGATGGTGCTGTACGGCCACACGCCCGTGCCGAAGCCCGAATGGGTAAACGGGACCTTGTGCCTGGACACCGGCTGCGTGTTCGGCGGCCGGCTGACCGCGCTTGCGGTATCCCGAGCGTGAGATCGTCTCGGTGCCCGCCGCGCGGGTCTACTACGCCTCGGCTCGGCCGTTCCCGGTCGAACGCCGCAGGCGGCTGGCCGGCGGTCGGCGCGGCGCGAGGCGACCCTGGGCGGCAGGTGGCCGAACGCCGACTCCTGACGGCTCGATCTGGCTGACGTGACCGGCAGGCGCGCGGTCGAGACCGCCTACCACGGCCGCATCACGGTCAGGGAGGAGAACGCGGCCGCCGCGCTTGAGGTGATGAGCAGGTTCGCGCTCGATCCGCGCTGGCTGATGTACCTGCCGCCGACGATGAGCCCGGTCGCGACCTCGCAGGCCGCCGGCTTGCTCGAGCATCCCGACCAGGCGTTTGAGGCCTTCCGCGAGGCTGGCGTCGACGCGCGTCGTGTGCGAGGAGAAGCACATGGGCTCGCGCGCGGTCGCGCTGGTGTGCCGTGGACGCGGCGACCGCGGCCTCGAGATTCGGCGCGGCCGACGGGGCTACCGGCGCGATGTGGACGAGGACCGGCCGGTCGTTCTTCGGCGCCGAACTGACCGAGAAGCCTGCTCGGCCCGGCTGCGCCAGGCGGTCCGGACGGCCGGGCTGTTCGACGAGCTAAGCACAAGCTGGCTGCTGCTCGACGCAGAACTGCTGCCGTGGAGTGCGAAGGCAGCAGAACTGCTCCGCACCCAGTATGCCGCGGTCGCGGCTGCGGCCACCCACGCGCTTCCGGCCGCCGTTCAGGCGCTCGAACATGGCGGAGCGAACCGGGCTGGAGGTCGGTGACCTGCTGATGCGAACCAGGTCCCGGGCGGCGAACGCGCGGCGTTCACCGCCGCGTACCGGCGGTACTGCTGGCCGACGAACGGGCTTGACGGTGTGCGGTTCGCTCCGTTCCAGCTTCTTGCCAGCGAAAATATGGCCCACGCTGAGCGCCCCCACGACTGGCACCTGGCCATCGCCGACCGGCTCGTGCGACGCCGACCCCGAGCTGATCGCGTCGACCAGCCGGATCTACGTGGACTTCGGCCGACGACGCCTCGGCGCAGCGGGCGACCGGCTGGTGGGAGCATCTAACGGAGGCCGGTGGCGAGGGAATGGTGGTCAAGCCAGCCGCCAACCTGGTGCGCGGCCGGCGCGGGCTGGTGCAGCCGGGACTCAAGGTGCGCGGGCGCGAGTACCTGCGGATCATCTACGGCCCCGACTACACCGAGCCAGCGAACCTCAACCGGCTGCGCAACCGCGGCCTTGGCCACAAGCGCTCGCTCGCCGAGCGGGAGTACGCGCTTGGGCTTGAAGGACTCGACCGGCTGACCAGGGGCGAGCCGCTGTGGCGCATCCACGAATGCGTCTTCGCCGTGCTCGCGCTCGAATCCGAGCCAGTCGACCCGCGGCTGTGATAGAGAGAGCCATGGGCTCCGATCTGTCGGTACATGAGGGTTACGTTCCGTTCGCCGGTTACCGGACCTGGTACCGGACTACCGGCACCGGAGAGGAACCAGGCAAGTTCCCGCTGCTATGCCTGCACGGCGGGCCAGGCGCTAGCTGGCATCACATGGCGCCGTACAACGACCTCGCGATCGGCCGCCGGGTTATCTGCTACGACCAGCTGGGGTGCGGCAACTCGGCGATCGACGCTGCCCACGATGAGTCGATGTGGACCACCGAGTTGTACATCGACGAGGTCAACGCCGTGCGGGAGGCGCTCGGGCTCGGTGAGTGCCACATCCTAGGGCACTCCTGGGGCGGCATGCTCGGCATGGCGTACGCGATCACCAAGCCGGCCGGATTGGTAAGCCTGCTGGTCGAAAGCTCGCCGGCGTCGGTGCCGTTCTGGCTCAAGGAACTCGACCGGCTGCGCGCCGAGTTGCCCGCCGAGGTCGATGAGGTGCTCAGGCGCCACGAGGCGGCGGGCACGACCGACAGCGCTGAGTACCAGACGGCCATGGTGGAGTTCTACGATCGACACGTCTGCAGGGTCAGGCCCTACCCCGACTTTGTACAGCAGACGTTCGATGCGATCGAGGCCAGCCCCGAAGTTTATTTCACCATGAATGGTCCTAGCGAATTTCACGTGATCGGGCCGTTGAAAGACTTCGATCTGGTCAGCCAGCTCGGCCAGATCGAGGTGCCGACGCTGCTGTTCTGCGGAGAGTTCGACGAAGTGACCCCGGCCACCGTGCGGCAGGCGCACGAGGGCATACCCGGATCTACGTTCGCCGTGCTCGACGGCTGCTCGCACATGTCGCAGGCGGAGCGGCCCGACTTGGCTCTTGGGCTGGCGCGCGGTTGGCTGGCCGGAGTCGAGGCGGCACGCGGTCGCTAATATCGGCGTATCAGGCGAACAGCACAACGGAGGCTAGCCACGTGAGCGTGCATGACATTGAACTACAGACCCTGGCCGGGAGCCCGGCGTCGCTCGGCGACTTCGCCGGCTCGGCGATCCTCGTGGTCAACGTCGCGTCCAAGTGCGGGCTGACGCCGCAGTACGCGGGCTTGCAGCGACTGCACGACAGGTTCACCGAACGCGGGTTTACCGTTGCCGGGTTCCCGTGCAACCAGTTCGGCGAGCAGGAGCCGGGCACGTCCGACGAGATCAGCGAGTTCTGCTCGGTGAACTACGGCGTTACGTTCCCCATGTTCTCCAAGATTGACGTGAACGGGCCTGGCCGGCACCCGCTGTACACCGAGCTGACCGCCGTTCCCGACGCCGAGGGTCAGGCCGGGGACATCCAGTGGAACTTCGAGAAGTTCCTGATCGACGGCGAAGGCAAGATCGTCGCCCGGTTCCGGCCGCTGACCGAGCCAGAAGCGGAGGACGTAGTCTCCGCGATCGAGGAGCACCTAGCCGGTTAATCCCCTGCCCGGAGAGCAGCGTGGGCCCCTGGCTGTCGTTATGGCAGCAGCCAGGGGCCCACGCTGTTAGGGGTCCACGCGATTCTTTCGCCAAGTCGGTAATCACCGGGGGATGCCGGACATAGACCGATGTCAGGTGAGAGCGGCCCCTGGCAAGGCGATGGGACGAGAGGCTGAGGCAGCGTGGATGTCGAGGACCGGTTCAACGCCCTTTACCGTGCGCATCACCGGGCGGTGCGGCGCTATGCCGCTCGCCGGATCGATCCGGACTCGGTCGGCGACGTGGTCGCGGAAACGTTCCTGGTCGCCTGGCGGAAGCTGGACGACGTACCGGCTGACCCCGGCCAGGCCGAGCCCTGGCTGTACGCGGTGGCCAGGCGGGTGCTCGCCAACGCCGAACGATCGCACCGCCGGACGCTACGCGTAACAGCCCGGCTGTCGCGGCAGGGTGAAGACGACCATGCTCCCGACCCGGCGGCCGTCTTTTCGGAGCGGCAGCGCGTCCTGCAGGCGCTCAGCGTGCTGACCGAACCCGATCAGGAAGCCCTGCGGCTGGTCGCCTGGGAAGGGCTCGATCTGACCGGTGCCGCGCTGGCGATGGGCTGCTCGCGGTCGGCGATGGCGGTCAGGCTGCACCGGGCGCGCCGCCGGCTCGATCAGGCGATGAGCTCGGCCGAGGCCGGGGAGCCGCCATTCCCGCTGGCCGCACCGCCTGGTCACGGCACAGCGCCCGCCCACGGCACAGCACGACGCGTCTCGATCAGTGACGGAGGCAGTAGATGAGAGGCGAACTTGAACTCGTGACCGCGATCCGCTCGGTGATGGCACCAGCGGATCCAGTTCCCGCTGATGACTTCGAAGGCGACACGCGATTCGAGGCAGACATCGCCGGCCGGATAGCGGCGCTGCGGTCAGCTGATCTGGCCGCCTTCGATCAGCCGGAGCGCAGCCGCGTCCCCGACCGCCGCTCGCAGCCGCAGTGGCCGGGCTCACACGACTTGGCGGCTGGTCGCCCCCGCGCTCTCCGGGCTCGCCGTGGTCGCGGTGGTCGTGGGCCTGGCGCTGGCCGCGGGGCAAGGACCAGCCGCCAGGCGATCGAGCGGCGGTCCCGCCGCCGGGACCGCGCCGCTCCCGCGTTACTACATCACCGTCAACAGCAAGCACTTCAATGAGCCCGACACGGTGTTCGTGCACAGCTCGCTCACCGGGCGAACGCTAGGCTCGGTGCTGATTCCGAAGTCGGAGGGCTATTTCGCGGCCGCGGCGGCCAGGTCTGATCGGGATTTCTTCATCGTCGCTGACCGCACCATCGGCCATCTTCGATCCACCGCCGCGCTGTACCGGCTTCGCCTGGCCGAGAACGGCCGCGTGCGGTCGTTCACCACAATCTCAGCTAATCTCGGTTTCGGGGACAACACCATCAACGCCATCGCGCTCTCACCGGATGGCACCAGGCTGGCCGTGGCGGTGCAGATACCCCACAGCAAGTTCCCTGAGGCCGAACTTGTCGTGATACCGCTCAATCAGGGACGGCGGAGGGCCTGGACAACCCGGCCGGAGCCGGCCTTTGCCTTGACGCCAGTCTGGACCAGCAATACCAGCATCGCCTTCCTGTGGTGGGACCAACTGCGCGGAACCATATTTAACTTCGTGGAGAGAACCCAGGTGCGCCTGCTCGACACGACCAGGACCGGATCGAACCTGCTCTCATCTCGGGTGCTGCTGACGTCGACGCCGACCGGCAAGCTCGGCGAGATCAATCAGGCGTTCGCTGGGCCGCGCGGCGGCCCGATCATCGCCGCCACCGCCCGGACCGTACCGCCGCTGAGCGTGCACGGTCAGGCTACGGTCAGGCTGGTCGCGCTGTCGCCGGCTACCGGCAAGGTGATCAAGGTATTCGCTTCCAAGGTGCTGCGCTACCACGACCTGCCGGGGCTCATCGACACTAATAACTTCTTCATGGTGTTCGCGGTCGACGCCAGCGGCAGCCATGCGCTGGTCTTCGCGCCCTCCTTCGGGATGCTGACCGGCGGCAAGTTCGCCAAGCTGCCGGCCGGTCCAGGCCGGATCGAAGCGGTCGGCTGGTAGCTCGCCGTCAGCCAGGCGGGATCACGGCCCGGGTCGGCACTAGGCAAGCCGACCCGGGCCGCGCTTTCTCATCTGGTCCGCGATGATCGCGCGCTGCACCTCGCTGGTGCCTTCCCAGATCCGTTCCACCCGTAGTTCGCGGTAGAACCGCTCAGCCGCGTACTCCCGCATGTAACCCCGGCCGCCGAACACCTGGACCGCGCGGTCCGCCACCCGGCCCGCCATCTCGGCCGCGTACAGCTTGGCCATCGAGCACTGCGCGTGCTGCACCTTCACGTCGGTCCCGGTGTCGACCCCGCGCGCCGTCTCGTAGGTCAGCGACCGGGCCGCGAACAACTCGGTCAGGCTGTCGGCCAGCATCGCCTGCACGGCGCCGAACTCCACGATCGCCTGCCCCTGCACGATTCGCTGGGAAGCAAACTCCGTCATCTCCGCGACCAGCCGCTCGGCCGCGCCGAGACACCGGGCGGCGACCATCAGCCGCTCGAACCGGAACCACTCGTAGGCGAAGCTCATCCCGTCGCCCTCGGCGCCGACTAGCTGGGCCGCCGGTACTCGCACGTCCTCGAACGCCACGATCGGGTGCTGGTGCGCCCGGCCCAGCGTGTGCATGTAAGCAGGCGTGCGGACGACCCGTACACCCGGGCTCGGCAGGTCGACCAGGAACATCGCGTGCTCGCCCGGGTGCTCGCCGCCGACCAGCTTGCCTTGGAAGAACGCGTAGTCGGCGCCGTTGTAGGAGGTCACGTGCCACTTGACGCCGTTAAGCAGGTAGTCGCCGCCGACTCGTTGCGCCGTCGCCTCGATCGCGTCGACGTCCGAGCCCGCCGCTTCCTCGGTGATCGCGTAGCACTCGTCGCGCTCGCCTCTGGCCGCCGGCCTGACATAGCGCTCAAGCTGGTCCTGCGTGGCCACCGAGGGCAGCCAGGACGGCGGCGTCGCACACACCCAGGCCAGGGCGTTGGTCACCCGGCCGACCTGCTCCTGGATCAGTACCTGCTGCAAGGAGGTGCAGCCACCGCCGCCGACCTCGCGCGGCATGTTCGCGGCGTACAAGCCAAGCTCGATCGCCCGCTTCTTGTGCGCGGCCTCAGCGTCCTCGGATAGCTCGCCGTCCGCCAGTTCGACCTCGACCTCGAGCGGGATCAGCTCGTCGGCGAAGCTCCGCGCCCGCGTCTGAATGTCGACATCCTGCTCCGACAAGCTGTACATGTCTCTCCCCAGACAGACTACCTTGACTGAACGTTCAGTTTATGCCAGCATCGGCGGCATGCCAATGGTCACCTCGGGGGGTCCGGGGGATCGCTCCCCCGGGCGGGCACGGTGGCAGACGCCGTCGTGGTCGGCGGCGGAACTGTAGGTGCCTGGTGCGCCTATTTCCTCCGCGAGGCCGGTCTTGACCGGGTGGTGCTGCTGGAGAAGGACACGCTCGGCCAGGGCGCTAGCAGCCGCGCGGCCGGCGTGGTGCGGACCCAGGGCGGCACGCCGTGGGCGGTCAGGCTCGGCGAGTGGTCACGCCAGTTCTACGCCAGCCAGCGGGACCGGCTCGGCGTCGACTCGGGGTTCACGCCGCAGGGTTATGTACTGCCGTGTTTCTCGCCCGCCGAGGTCAGCGCCGCGCACGAGCGGATGGCCATGCAGACCTCGCTAGGCCTGGACGTGCGCTGGCTCTCGCCGGGCGAGGTCGACGAGCTGAACCCGACGCTGGCGCCCGGGATGACGCTCGGCGGGACGTACTGCCCGCACGACGGCTACCTGCACCCGCCGCGCAACGTGATCGCCTACTCGGTGGCGCTGACGACCAGCGGCGTGCTGGTGCACGAACAGACTTCCTTCACCGGGCTGAACACGTCGGCCGATGGCGCGGTGACCGGCGTCCAGACGAGCGCGGGGCCGATCAGCACACCGCTCGTGGTGCTGACCGGCGGGCCACAGCTGGCGGCCGTCGGCGCACTGGCCGGGCTGCGCATCCCCGCGGGCGGCGTCAGGCATCAGGTTGCCGTCACTGCGCCCCATCCCGACCTGGTGCCGGACCGGCTGCCCATGGTGTTCGACCTGCCCGCCGGGCTGTACTGGCGGCCTGAGGAGGGCGGCTTGCTGTTCGGGATGTCCAACCCGGACGAGCCGCCGGGTGAGGCGAGCAGCATCGACCTGCCGTATCTGGACCGGATGCGCAAGCGCCTTGGCGAGCTGGTCCCGGTCACCGCCGAACTCGGGTTGCGCCGAATCTGGGCGGCCACCATCGACTACACCCCCGACCACCTCCCGATCATCGGTCCGGCGATGACCTCGGGTCAGTTGCTGAAAGGGGCGACCGTGGCCGGTGCCGGCGGCGCGGGCATGATGTGGGGCCCGGGAGTCGCCAAGGCCGCCGCCGAGGTCGCGCTGACCGGCACATCGAGCGTGGTGGACACGACCCAACTCGGGCTCGACCGCTTCGATGAATTCGGGCACAGCAAGCTGGCCACCGATCCGATCGCGCTGCCATTCCCGGTGAGTGCGCCGACCGAAGGGAACCTCCGATGACCGACATCACGGCATTGACGCCGCATCTGGCCGCCGCCGCCGTTGCCGAGCTTGAGGACACCGGACCGCTGGAGGAGGCCACCGGGCCGGAGATGACGACCAGCGGCCTGACCTTGTGGCAAGACGGGGACCAGGAGGTCGGCGTCTGGGAGTGCACGCCCGGTCCTTCGCGCTGGACTCTCCAGACGCACGAGTTCGTGCAGATCCTGGCCGGCCGGATGACGGTCACCCCGGACGGCGGCGAATCTACGGAGATCGGGGCTGGCGATACAGCGGTGTTCCCGCGCGGCTGGACCGGCACGTGGCAGATCCACGAAACC
The DNA here is from genome assembly GCA_963769145.1 of uncultured Actinomycetota bacterium. Lineage (GTDB taxonomy): Bacteria > Actinomycetota > Actinomycetes > Streptosporangiales > Streptosporangiaceae > Chersky-822. The sequence goes on along the minus strand of CAVYKS010000003.1, from coordinate 697,450 downwards.
ATCCGCAAGGTTTACGTCATCTTCGGCTAGGAGGCTGGCGCGCATCTGTTGCCGCGTCGGCCGCAGTTGATCTTGCTGAGCGGGTGATGCTGGCTCCCTGTCGTCCTCTAAGTTGCTGCTGCCTCCCGTTCTGAACCGCGTTGTCGTCCGAGCCGGGGCGCGACAGCACTGCCGGGATGACAGGGGGTAGTGGCGGTGGCACGGTTGGCAGTGGTGCCCGTTTTCGTGTGGTCTGGTAGGGGAGTCGGCTGTCGGGTGCGCGGGCGGGGTTAGTGGCGACGGTGATGCGGACGTGGGTTCATGATCTGGTGGAGTTGTCTGCGATATTGCGGAGAACTCCACCAGCAGCGAAAACTCACCCAGATCATGGACCCGGTACGTGACTGATTACCCGGAATGTCCAGTCCGACCGTCGGCTTAAGCTCTTGCCATTGCGCCGGAACATCAGCTTATGGACGACAGGGAGGATTCCGGTGGCCGGCAGCAGCGTCGGGACGACGTTGCTGTCTCACTCCCAAGAGCCAACAGTGCTGGGCAGTTGTCTGTACACGGACCTCGGGTTAGGCGGCGTGGTGCGGGCGGGGCCGCGATGGATTCCCGGATCCATCGGCTCCGGCAGGTCGTGGGCCGCGATGGGTTGCCGAATTCATACCTGTTTTCCCAGCTGGATTGCCGAATCCACCGCACCGGCTGACGCCCCCGGGCGCGATGAATGCCCGAATCCATCGCACCGGCTGACGCCGCGGCACCAGCAACCAGGACGCACCGTGTCACGAGCCCCGGCCATGCGCCATGGCCGGGGCTCGCATGCCAGCTAGCGGTGCAAGGTCGCGTTGATGTTGGTGATCGTTGCGAAGCGCACGGTGATCACCTTGGCTGAGGCGGCGGATGTGGCGTTGTCCCACCACTGGGTGAGCAAGCCGGTCGCGCCGCAGCCGGTAGTGAACTCGATCTTGTATCGCCCGGGTGTGAGCGCGGTCAGCGTGTAACCGCCGGCGTGGCCAGTGGCCGCGACCTCCTGCTGCGCGGGGATCCCGGTGACCGGGTCGGTCGCGCCGCGGAACGGAACCGCGGTTACGCACTCGCCGCCCACGGCGGCGTGCGAGCGGGTGATCACCGTCCCGGTCACCGCCCCGAAACCGACGAGCGCGCCGTTGATCCCGGTTGTCCGGCGGCCCGCCGAGACGTGTACCGCCTTAGCCGTGGCTTGGGTCGGCTGACCACTGAACCACTGCGGAGCGAACGGCGGCACGGCGTCGGGGAACCCTTGGCAGCCCGGATCTGCTAGATACGCGTGGTAGTTCCCCGCCCCGAGTTGCGGAGCTGTGTAGTAGCCGTTACCGTCAGTGAACGCGAAGTCGGAGCTGTCGAGGGCGTTCGTCGGTTGCAGCAGGACGCACACGTTGGCGAGCGCCTTGCCGTCGGCGGTGATGCGGCCAGATACCGATCCGGCCAGCGTCATCTTGAAGTTTACGTTGGTGACCGTTCTCGGCGCGACGACGCGGACCGTGCCCGGCCTGCTCACCGACGCGAGGTCAGGTTTCGGAGCGAAGCAGGGCGCGAAGGTGAGCGACCAGCGTCCGGTGGACAGCTCGGTGAGCCGGTAGCGCCCTGCCTTGCCGGTCTGGCTAAACGCCGCGGCTTGCGCTTGCTTGTTGAACGCGAAGATGCAGGCGTTCGCTGGCTTGCCGGTTGGCCCGGTGACGAGTCCGGTGATGGTCCCGCCAGGCTGCATGACAGCGTTGATTCCCGCGACGGTCAGGCCGGAGAAGACCTTAACAGCCGTTGCGGATGCCTCGGAGGACTGGCGGCGATACCACTGGGTCGCGAACCGCATTTCATACGAGCAGTCGGTGAATTGAATCCGGTAGCGCGCTGGCGGCAGGCCGCCAACCCGGTAGTGCCCTTTGGCGCCGGTGACCGCGAAGCCGCTACCGAAGAACGCGGCCTCGCCACCGAGGGGACTCAATTGCACGCATATGTTCTGCACCGGCTTCCCTGCCTTGGTGATGACCGTGCCGGTCATCGCGCCGGGGCGGCTTAGCCGTTCGGCTGGGATCTTGGTGGTGGCACCCGGATTGACCGCGATGAGGCTCGCGGTCGCCAGGGTGATCTGGGATGGGAAGAACTCCATGGCGTACCCGCCGCAGGCGAAGGCGAGGTAGTAAGCGCCTGGGGCCAGATTCTGGATCAAATACTTGCCGGCCTCGGCGGTCGCGCTGCCCGTTTCGATCGTTGTCTCGAATGACGATGGCGACGTGCTGGCGGTGGTCACGCAGACCCTGGACAGCCGGTGGCCGATAGTGTCGGTGACCAGGCCGGCTATCGAACCGCCTGGCCGCATCGTCGCGTCGACGTTCGCGGTGATCGTGTTCGGCCTGAATTTGACGAGCTTGCTGAACAGGCTGGTCGGCGAATTGGGGTAGAACTGCGGGGCCACGCTCCCGGCATTTCCGCAGCCGCCGAAGAACATCACCTGGAACGACCCGTTCTCCACGCCTGCCAGCGAGTAGTGACCGTTGGCGCCCGTCCTGGTGAGATCGCCGTTGTCGTCGTTGATCTGCACGCAGACTCCGCGCACGGGCTGGCCGTGGGCATCGGTCACCAGGCCTGAGATGCCGCCGCCGACGGGCAGGAAGGCGTTGAATCCAGTGATCGCCTGACCGACCCTGAACTTGATCGATCGCTGGACAATCAGGTAGATCGAGGCGCCGGTGGTGCAGGTCGGGTCGAATTGAATCGTGAAGCGGCCAGCCGCCAGGCCGTCGAGCTTGTATCTGCCGTCGCGCGCCGTCATGCCGAAAGCGCCAAAGTTGCCATCAGGGTCGCTGACGAACACGCAGACGTTGGCCAGCGGCTTGCCGGCGGCGTTCACCGCCTTGACGACGCCAGAGACGCTGGCACCCGGCCGCATCGTGGCGTTGATGTTGGTGACGTGCTTAGTTCCGGTAATGCGAATGGTCTTGGCCCTCGCTTGCGACGCCCGGTTTGGCCACCACTGGGTGGCGTAATTGGCCTTGGTTCCGCAGCCGATCATGAATTCGGCCTGGTAGCCCGCCGGGACCAATCCGCGCGCCGCGTACTGGCCCGCCTTGTTCGTCCTGAGGTTGTACTCGACTTCCACCTCGCCGCCTTGCAGGGAACCGATGACGTTGGCGCAGATGCCGGACAGTGGCTTGCCCGACTTGGCGCGCACCGTTCCCGAGATCTGGCCGCCTTCCTTCAGGCGCCCGTCGATACCGCCGGTGTCCTTGCCTGCCCGCACCCGGATCTGCTTCACCTTGGCCGTCGGGATCAGCGAGTTCACGCCGTCGTACCACTGGGGCAGCCAGTCGCCGTTGTTGGGACAGGGCAGCACGCCGGTGACGAACACCACGTCGTAGCGCCCAGGCCGGAGCCTGGTGATCTTGTACTTGCCGGCTTTGCTGGTGAACGCGATAGCGTCCTGCCCCTCGTGCACGGGGATCGCCGCGGCACAGATTCCCCGCAGCGGACGGCCGTGACCGGTCACCAGCCCGGAGATGCTGCCGGTCTTAGCGCTGGCGGTGCTGGTCGAGGGCGCTTGGTGGGCCGCGGCGGTGACTGAGCTCAGGTCGAGATGCCAGGTCGAAATCGGCGCGGGATCGCTGATCCGCCCGGCTCGCACGGTCACGCTCGTCGAGCCCGAGGTCCAGTACACGCTGATCAACTCGTGGCCGGACGGGCGCGACGCGCAGGCGCCGACGCTGATCCGGTACTGGCCTGGCCGCAGGCCGCCAAGCACGTACCGCCCATCCGGCCCGGTCTTAGCGGTCGCGCGGGCGCCAGGCTTCGATGCGGTGACGCAGGCGCCGCCAAGAGTGAGGTCGGCGGCCGAGTGGATCACGCCCGATATGACGCCGGTGTGCGTGGCAGCGCGGGCGGTCGACGCGGCCCGAGCACGCGCGAGCGCGGCAATGCTGAGCCTGGTCGGAGCAGGGCCCCGCGCGGAGGCGCTCTTGGCGGCTGCGTTCACCGCTGGTGCCATGCCAGCCAGCAACCCCGCGGCCAGTACGCCGATGCCGAACCGGCGGGCCGAGGAGAGCGTCCAGATGTGTCTCACGAATGCGAACCCTTCTGTCAGCGCGATAAGCGAGCCGCTGTCTAATCAGAGCGCCGTAGGGCGGCGTTGATGCCGGTGAAGGTCGCGTATCCGGTCGTAATCACGCGGGCCGACTTGGCCGACACCGCATTATCCCACCATTGCATGGCGAATCCGGAATCGGCCACGCTCCCGCGCCGCGTCGTGGCAACCGCGCAGCAGCAACAGAGGGCCGACGTTGTTGCCGGAACCGGGGCCTAGCAGCAACAGAGGAACGACCGGGAGGGCCGGGCCTAGAACCGGCGAAGATTACATGTGGGGCATATGACCAGCTAATATCCGCAAGAGTCATTATCATACGCGCATGACCGAGCCTGCAGGAGCCGGGCCGCCGGCCTCCACCGATCAGGCTCTGATGCGCCGCACAGCCGCCCCAGTGCCGGAAGTCGAGCGACTGGCCCGATGGGGACGCAAGCGAGCCGTGCTGCTGGTCGCCTTGCTGATGATCGCGGCTCAGATCGTCTGGAAGGCGCAGCTTCTGCACGGCCTCTACTTCGTGCGAGATGACTTCCACGACCTCGACCTGGCGATCGAGCACCCGCTGAACTGGAGCTACCTGACCTACATCTGGGACGGGCATCTGATCATCGGCTTGCGCCTGGTGGCGTGGCTGCTCGTGCGGACCTCGCTGTACAACTGGGGCCTGGCGTCGGCCGTAACGCTGGCGTTCACCGCCGCGGCGAGCCTGGCCTGCTACCGCACGCTGCGCACACTATTCGGAGACGGTCCCCGGATCCTGATCCCGCTCGCGTTCTACCTGCTCACCCCTCTGACCATAGCCACGTTCGCCTGGTGGTCGTCGGCTATGGAGTCGGTGCCGCTGCAACTGGCCATCTTCATGGCGCTGACCTCGCACGTGCTTTACGCCAGAACGGGACGGACCAAGCACCTGGTCTGGGCCGGCTTCTGGATTGCGTTCGGCCTGATCTTCTTCGAGAAGGCACTGGTCTTGCCGCTCTTGCTGTTCGGCATCACCGCCGGGTTCCTGATCACCCGCGGAAGCCTGCTCGACGGCGCGCGCAAGGCGCTGCGCCAGTTCTGGCGCGCATGGGCGGTGTACCTCGCGCTGATGATCTGCTACACAGTGGTGCTGGCCATCGCGCTGCGGTCGTCCATCGCCCAGCCGCAGGCCCCGCCACAGGCCGGTGGCGTCGGCCTGCTGATCGGTGACCTCCTGAAGGATTCATTCCTCCCAGGAGCTTTCGGCGGGCCCTGGCAGTGGTATCCCGTGAGTTCGTTCGTGCTTGCCGGGGCGCCGCCGTTCCTCGAATGGCTGTCGGTCGCGGCGACGGCGATCGTGGTCCTGGCCAGCGTCGTCGTGCGCCGGGCGGCCTGGCTGGCGTGGGCCGTGCTCGCCGGCTGGGTCTTCGTCGCTGACCTGATACCGCTGTTCGTCGGCCGGGTTGCCACTATGCTGCCCGCGCTGCTCGGCCTGGATATCAGGTATGTCGCCGATGCCGCGCCGGTCGCCGCCATCTGCCTCGGCCTAGCGTTGTGGCCGGTCATCGGCGTGCCGTCAACGGCGCGGTTGCGCCCACGCCAAGCGTTGCCCGCCCAGCAGCTGAGGTTGGCGGCCGCCGCTTTGGTCGGAGTGTTCACCCTCGGCTCGATTTGGTCCGTCCAGCAGCTAGGGAACACGCTCAGCGGCGCTACGGCCAGGAGCTATATCGCCAACGCCAGCGAGGCGGTGAGCCTGGCGCCTCAGGGGACGACGGTCTTCGACTGGCCGGCGCCCGACAGCATCGTGCCGGCCGACTTCGGCCGGTACTCGCACACCGAGGCGGTGGCCGGCGACCTGGACATCGGCAAGCTGCGCTGGCTGACCAAGCTGAGGGGCACGATCGACAACCTGACCTGGTTCGGCCCCGATGGCAAGCTCTACCCCGTCTTCGCTGGGCCGACGTCGAGCGTCGCGCGACCGCCCGGGCATCCTTGCTGGCCGGAGCGAAATGGTCAGATCGTGATCAAGTTCGGGGCACCCACAACGATCTACACCTGGATTCTCCGCTTCGGATATCTGCTCGGCCCCTCGACCTCCGCGGTGATCTCTGTCAGCTACGGCGACACCGTCAAGCAACTCACCGTCCAGCCTGGTCTGCACGCCGCCTATCTGCCCGAACGAGGCGGCAATGTGACCGGTATCACGATCAGCGGGCTTGGCCCCACCCCGATGTGCGTAGGGGACGTAGAGGCCGGCAGCATCATCTCCTCTCCGTTCAGTAAGCCGATTCCGTGAGCAGGCAGGGTCCATGAGTGAGACCGAAGGTGCTCCAAGCCCCAGCAGCCAGGCCGGTGCGCTCGTGCTCCGCGAAGACTCCGACCAGTACCGGACCGAGTTCGACTTCGGCGCGGCTGCGACCTGGCTTCGCCAGCACGGTGTGCTCGTGGGCGGCCTGGTCATCATCATTGGTGAGATCATCTGGAAGGCTCAGTTCCTTAGCCGGATGTTTTTCAGCCAGGATGACTACGTCAACCTGGACCTGGCGATCAAGTCGCCGTTCAACTGGCATTACCTGTCGCTGATCGGGGCCGGTCACTTCTACCCAGGGCTGCGAGCGATCACCTGGGTGCTCGTCAGGATCTCCCTGTACAACTGGGGGCTAGACGCCGGCGTGGCGCTCGCGCTGGTGGCGCTGGCGAGCCTGGCCGCGTTGCGCTTGCTGCGGACGCTGTTCGGTGACCGGCCAGCTATCTTGATTCCGCTCACCATCTACGCGCTGATCCCGCTCACCGTTCCCGATCTCGGCTGGTGGTGGTGCGCGATGGAGTCGCTGCCCTTCCAGCTTGCGATCTTCATGAGCCTGAACGCTCATGTGCGGTACGTGCGAACCGGTGGACGCGGGCACTTGTTTGGCGCGATCGCCTGGCTATTGATCGGCCTGATGTTCTTCGAGAAGGCCATCGTCCTGGCCCCGCTGCTGTTCGTGATCACCGCCGGATTCCTGATGGGACCAGGCAGCTGGCTTGGCCGGGCCTTCGCTACGCTGCGACGGCACTGGCTGGCCTGGCTGACCTACGCGGCGATCACGGCCGCCTATATCGTCGTGTTCTTCCTCGCGTTGCGCGCGTCCGGGCAGCAGGCGCACGCGCCAAGCTCGCTATCGGCGGCGGGCGGGTTCGCGTGGACCATCACCAAGGACACGCTCACGACGGGAGCGCTCGGCGGCCCGTGGCGCTGGCTGCCGCTTGCTGACCAGCAGTACGCGCTCGCCGCCCCGCCAACCGCCACGATCCTGTTCGCCGGCCTGGTGGCGGTGGCCGTGCTTGGCGTCAGCATCGGGCGCCGGTTCGCGGCCTGGCGGGCCTGGGCCATCCTCGTGTTCTGGGTCATCTGCGCCGACATGGTGCCGGTCATCTTCGGGCGGCTGCTCGCGGGCCTGCAGTCCGTGCTCGGCCTGGAGACCAGATACCTGGCCGACGCCGCGTGCGTGCTGGCCATCTGCATCGGCCTGGCGTTCTTGCCCGTGGCGGAGACGGAAACCAGTGAGGTCACCGCCGGGGCAGGCCAGCGAGCCTCGGGCGGTCACCGGGCCAGCGCCGGGTCGGCCCGCGAGCAGAACCTGCGGTACGCGGCGTCCGCGCTCATCGCCGTCTTCGTAGTCAGCTCGATCTGGTCGGTCCACACCTACGAGAACAGCACCCCAGGCGGCCCGACGGCCAAAACCTACTTCGCCAACGCCAAGCGGGCGGTACAACTCGCGCGGCCAGGAACGATCGTGCTCGATCAGTACATGCCGCAGCGATATGTCGAAGGACTATTCGGCAAGCAAGAAGCGATCGAGTCGACCGTCATCGGCGACCTGGAGCAGGGCCCGCTGGCAGGCAAGTTCCGCTGGATCGGCAGACCCGGCGGCACCATCGACGGCATGTACATCTTCGGCCCCGACGGCAAGCTGTATCCGGCGGTGATTTCCGGCGCGTATTCGGTGCACCGGTCCGGCGCGGGATTCAAGGCCTGCTGGCCCCAGCGGAAGGGCCGGGTTACCGTCCGGTTCCAGAACACGACCAGCATCTATGACTGGATGCTGCACCTGGAGTACATCTGGGGATCGGCGGCCGCCCCGGTCACGCTGCGATACGCCGGCCTGCCGCATCAGCTTGAGCTGCGGCCAGGTACCCACAACGCCTACCTGAGCGTGAGCGGGATCGTGAGCAGCTTCAAGGTCGTGGACCTCGGCCAGAACCACCTGTGCATCACCGGCGCCGAAGCTGGCCAGCTAGTGGCGTACGGCAAGCCAATACCGTAGGGGAATCAGTGACGCTGACATCACGCCTGGCTGGGCTGCTGCCGGAGACGCTCGTCGCGCGGGTTGTCGGCCGGACCTATCGGCGCGCCGAGCCGGAACTCGGACGGCTCGCCGAGCTGTGCGGATCCGGTGGGGTCATGATCGATGTCGGTGCCTGGTACGGCCCGTGGTCGTTGCGGCTGGCCAAGCACGCGGACCAGTTGATCACGATCGAGCCCACCGCCCGGCATGAGGTGCTGCGCAAGATCCTGCCGGCGGGCGTCGACGTGATCCACGCCGCCGCGTCCGACCAAGCGGGCACCGGCGAGCTCTGGACCGTCGGCCCCGGCACCGGCGCTGGTACCGGCACTGAGGGAATGTCGTCTATGCAACGGCGGACGATCCACGGCGGGAGCATCTCGGTGCCGCTGATCCGGATCGACGACCTGGACGCCCGCGACGTGCGATTCATCAAGATCGACGTCGAGGGGCACGAGATGAACGTGCTTCGCGGCGCGGAGGAGACTGTGCGGCGGGAGCGCCCGCGCCTGCTCGTCGAGGTCGAGGAGCGCATCCAGCCGGTCAAGCCGCTGATCGACCTGGTGACCGGCTGGGGCTACACGGGCTGGGTGCTGTCCCGCGGCTCGTGGTGCCGGCTGGAAGACTTCGATCTGGTGGCCAGGCAGGCGGCAACCGTCCACGTCGCGAACCGCGGCATGATGAAACGCCTGATCTGGCCCTACCCCCGTTACGTGAACTCCGTCCTGTTCATGCCGGCCGAGCAAGGCGCGCCCGGCGGACGCCAGCGACCCGCGACCCGGGTCACTGCCGCCAAGTAGCAAGACGCAAGCCCTCACCCACCGCGCGCGCGATGGATTCGGCAATTCATCGGTCCCCGACCCCCATCGCGCGCGCGGTGGATTCGGCAATTCATCAGTCCCCGGCCCACCGCGCGCGCGATGGATTCGGCAATTCATGCGGGAAATCGGGTATGAATTCGGCAATCCATCGCGGCCGTTGGACGGCCGGGCGCGATGGATTCGGGCATTCATCTGGTCGGCGGTTGCCTTCGTCCGACGCCGTCCTGCCCGCGCTACGTGAACTCCGTCCGCTCAGGCTGGCCGAGGAGCGGGCCTAGCGGGGGCGGAGGGTGGTGTTGATTCCGGTGATGGTCGAGTACCTGACGGCGATCACCTGCGCGGACTTGGCCGAGGCCGCGCCCGGCCACCACCAGGCATCCTTCGGGTCGTGGTGGTACTGCGCCCGAGGGGCGGGCCTGTTCGGCCATTGAAAATCTATAGTCATGCTTGGTGTTGAGCGGTTTCTGCCACGGTCATATCGTCCGCAGGCTGGTGGGCTCCGAATTCTCTATAAGATCGCTGGCTGAGTCCAGCGAATACTGCGAAGACGCAGAGGGCTGCCGTGAAAAGAAATAGTGAGGTGAGACCAAGATACCGCACCAGGACTGCGCCGAGAGCAACCGATACCGGATAAATTCCGAAGCTACCTAGCACGGTAACACCCATCAGCCGGCCCAATACGTTAGGGTTGGCCCATTTCTGAAAGGCGGTACTCGTGATAACGTTCGCGAACCCGTTGAGCGACCCGAATGCTGCGAGCGCGGCCGCGGCCGCGACAGTGTTCGGCAGGAACGGGATAGCGACGAGAAAGGGAACGCCAGCAAGGAACGCTAGCCCGCCGGTGACAAATGGCCGGCGGAACTGGCGGGCCTGGCCAGCGGCAAGCGTGCCGAGCAGTGCGCCTGCGGCGAACGCGGCAAGCAGGATGCCGTAGCCGCGGGCACCAGCGTGCAGAGGGCCGCGAGCAAGCGATGGCAGCCCCACCTCGCCGAGACCGCCGAGGCCCAGATTGCCGGCAACTGTGACCAGCAGCATCACCTGCAGGACACGTTCGGACCGCAACAGGGATCGAAGAGTGGGTACTTCCGCGCCAGCGTCGGCCGCAGCGGCGGATACGTCCCGGGGAACAGACCCGTCGCCGGCGGCATGCGAGTCTTGACGAGCGCACATCGCCCTGCGCACGCCCGCCAGAGTCAGCGCGGACAGGACGAAGGACACCGCGTCGAGTCCGAAAGCGCGAGATGAACCGAGGAAGGCAACAGCGGCGCCGCCCACGGCCGGTCCGGCAAGGTTGGCGATCTGCCCTCCGCCTGACAGCAGCGCATTGCCAGCCTGAAGGTCCTCGGCGGGTAGCAACGCCGGGGCGATAGCGAACGATGCCGGCAGTGACAGCCCGTCGGCAGCGCCAAATACCGCACTGATCGGCAGCAGCAGGACGGCCCGGGCTGGCCCGAGCGCCGCCACCACGGCCAGGGCGGCAACGGCACCAGCGCGCACGCAGTCGGCGGCCAGCATGACCGTCCACGGCCGCCACCGATCGCTTGCGTGCCCTCCGACGGCAATCAGCGCGGTCCTGGGGATGCCGTAAGCGGCCAGCACGGTTCCCAGCAGGACCACCCCGCCGTGGCTCGCCAGGACATACCACGGCAAGGCAATGACGTACAAGTTGTCGCCAATGTAAGACACGTTCTGCCCGGCTAGGAGAATTCCGAAGCCGCGCTGGCGCAGCGGCGCCAGGCCACGCCCTAAAGCCCACGGCCTTCGGGCACGGTTAACGGCGCGGTTCATTCGGGCTTGGGAAGTTGGAGAGGATACGACAGCACCAGCATCTCTACCGGTACCGATCCGGGCGGCCGGTTGGACGGATCCGCGCGCCGTTCTTTGAACCGGTTTATCAGCAGCTTATACAGTTCTGTATTCAGCTGATCGAGCTCTTCGGCGGTAATGAAGAACGTGTACTCGCTGTCTCCAACCGCGTCTTGCCAGGCCTTCGGATAGCTTGCCCGGGTGTCAAGCCACGTACGGTATCGCGCGAACTGGCGCTCGCGGGCGAGTCGCAGCAGGGCGAACAGGGCGATTTCGGCCTCGGGATCGTCGCCTGTCAACCTGAACTCCCTGCCGATCGACGTCATCCGCCATGGCCTCGAACGACCAGCCCGCGTCTCCTCCGCGTCCTCCACGAGGCCGTACTTAGCGAGCTGACGCAGGTGGAACGAGCAGGTGGTCGGTGATTCGCCGATCATCTCGGCGACCTCGGTAGCGGTCATAGCGCCCGCAATGCTCAGCGCCTCGATCAGGGCTATCCGCACCGGGTGCGCCAGCGCCCGCATGGTCCTGGCATCGGTGATCTGCCGCAGGCCGGACTCTTGGCTGGCGTCGCCAGTAACTGGCTCATCCTCCGTTGGAGACATCTCTCAATAGAAATCTATTAAGAGAAACTTGTCAAGAGGACAGTCTCAACACGCCGTGACCCTCGGCTCGAGGAACGCAGCCACGCTCGCCACAGCATGACAGGCTAGCGGGGTAGCTCCGCGTCATCCAAAGCCGAAGGTGTGCGTCGCTACCGGCACTGGTGGGCCTAGCTGTCGCGGAGGGTGGCGTTGATTCCGGTGATGGTCGTATTTCTTACGGTGATCACCTGGGCGGCCTTGGCTGAGGTCGCGCCGGGCCACCATTGGGTAGCGAAGCCGGCGGCGCCGCAGCCGGTGCTGAATTCGATCTTGTACCGACCAGGAGTCAGATCGATCAGCCGGAACCGCCCAGTCGGCTGGGTTATGGCGATGTCGGGGGTCGGCGGCAGGCCGATGAACGGATCGGCGGTCGCGTGGAACGGAAATGCCGACACGCACTCGCCGCTGACTCTCGCCCCGCTCTTGCTCGTCACGGTACCTTCGATGCCGCCGTAGGCTCGCAAGGTCGCGCTGATCCCCCTGGCCGTCCGGCCGGCCCGGACGCTGACCAGGTTCGCGCTCGGCTGGTCAGGCTGGTTGCGGAACCACTGCGGAGCTAGGCTCGGCGAACCGTCGGCGTTGTCGCAGAACGGGTCATCGAGGTATACACGGTAGGTGCCAGCGGCGAGCCCGTCCAGCACGTACCGGCCGCTGGTATCGCTCCACGCGAAGGGATAGCTGCCGTCGGGGTTCGTCGGCATGGCGAGCACACAGGCTTGGTCCTGCGGGCCTGGCTCGGTCGAATCGCCGGTCACCGTTCCGGTGATCGTGCCGCCAGCGGCGAGCCTGACGCTGACCCCCGTAGTGGCATGCGACGCGACGACCCGCACCGGCTTGGGCAAGGTGATCGATGCCAGATTCGGCGACGTAGTATCACAGGGGAAGAACGACACCTGGTAGCTACCGCTGCTCAGACCCCTAATCGTGTAGCGCCCATCGGCACCGGTGCCGGAGAAGCCGCTGGCAAGTCCAGCGACTGGATTAGCAGCGAACATGCAGGTGTCGTTCGCTGGCTTGCCACTCGGGCCAGTAACCCGGCCTGAGATCGTGCCGCCGATGGTCAGCACGCCGTCGATGCCCGTGGTTGCCTGGCCGGCCCGCACCGTCACCGGAGTTGCGAACGACTCGCCGTTCTTACCGCGGAACCACTGGCTGCCGTAGACACCGTCGTTGCAGTCGGTGAACTGCACCAGGTACCGGCCAGGTGCTAGCTGGCCAACCTGGTACCGGCCGTGACCGGTCATCGCACCCGCGGTCGACTGCCCGGATGCAAGCCCGCCAGCACGTACCGCCCGTCGGCCCGGCTCGCCGCCATGACAGTGCGGGCCGAGCCGGTGGCGGTGGCGGTGACGCAGACGCCGCCGACCGGGGCACCGCCGACACCTTTGACAAAGCCGGTGATGACGCCCCCGACCAGCGCGGCCGATCGGGACTCGAGGCCATGCCGCAGCCGTTCGGCGGCGATGAAGCTCGCGAGTGCCGTCCGGGCCGACGCGGCCCTCGGCGCTGGCGTTCGCTTCGCCGGACTATGGCCGGCCGAAGCCTGGCTGACCGGTGCCTGCGCGGCCAGCAAGATGACCGCCAATGCGGCGCTCGCGCCGACGAACACGTTGAATGAAATCCGTCGCATCACGTGCCTCGCTCTCCCATTTCCGGCCATTCACCAGCTAAGTCTCGCCCATCGCAAAACAGCGTGGGCCCCAGGCTGCTGCCATAGCGACAGCAGGTAGTCGACGTTGTCGTTGCGAGTGGGGTTCTCAGCAGCGTCGGGACATCGTTGTTTACTGGACCCGCGAGCCCGAAGTTACGGCTGATTCGGTCGGCGGTCCCGGTTCTGAGCTGGTGCTTTGGCTGGTTGGCCGGGTGGCGTTCTGGCTACATCAATCTGGCCAGAGGATTCGGCCTGCGCCGTCCCTGAGCGACGGGCCGGGGTGACCGCGTTGCCTTGTTCGGGCGATATATCTAGCTCCGCTAGATGTGTCATTTCTTGTCATCTTTTTGGCATGGAGTTCGTGCATCAAAAGCACGACATCCAGCTCTTTATAATCGGAGCTGTCGCCGCTGCTGCTCATCAAGGGAGGCATGAAATGATTCTCTGGCCTGGCTGGTTCGCGTCCGGCGCTGAGGCTCGCGCGCGCCATCTGGGCCGAAGCGTCGGCGGCCCTGGTGCTGCGCAGCCGCCTGAACCTGCACGATGGACGGTGGCAGTGTCTTCCTTCCAACGCGACGGAGGCAGTTAATGACTATTCGCAAGCTACGCTCCGGCCCGATCCTGGTGGCTGCCGCATTATTGACGGCGGCGCTGCCAACGGTGGCAGCGGCGGCGAGCAGCGCATAACCCAGCAAATCCCCGACTTTACTCCCAACATGGGCTCACGGGTCCATCACCGGAGCCGGGCCGCACAGCGGCGTGCGACTGGTGCTGGTTGCCTGGCCCAGTGGGTCCGCCTTGGCAAAAGCCAGCGTTGGCCAGAAGATATTTCTGCGGGTCCTCGGCACGGCCACCTCCACGAGTTCCGGCAGTTACACTCTCCGTTCAGGCGTCACCCTTTCCAAGGGGATCCACAACCTGCGGGTGCTCGCGCACAGCAGCGTGGCCGTGGGTACGTTCGCATTCCCCCGGAAGATCGTGCGCCGAGGGCGCGCCCTGGTCGCGGTTGCGGTCAATGGCGGCGCGAGCATCCGACCCGTCACAGCCAACATACACATGATGGCGCTGCCGAAGGCGGATCAGTTGACCGCACGCCGCCACCCATCGGTTTGCAGCCCTTCTTTCATTGTCAAGACGCGGGACCTCGGCCAGAAGTGGGTGGATATTGGCGGCCTGTACTCGATAGGCATAGCCCGGGCCAAAGCTAAGATGACCTACTCAGAGGGGGCCTTCACCACGATAGGTATCGGCGTCAGCGTTCCCTTCACCAACGGCTCCTTCCAGTTTGATGGCTCGGAAACCGAGACCAAGACCGGCACGGAAGGTTTCACGACGCAACTCGAGCCCGAGGAAAATATGCAAACCAAGTATGACTTCGTCAAGGTATCCGTGAGGTTTAAGGGCTGCCGCGGCAGTTACACCGATGTCGAACCGGCGGAATGGGCCACCGGACAGAATGAGGTGATCGTGACGCCGCCGGGGACCGTGGCCAAGAACTGCGGTGGAAAGGTCCCTCATGGCGGGACCTTCAGCACCACAGACGAGACGGCGGGCACGTTCTCGGCGGGCGTCGACCTGAAGAAGGAGATCGGCATCAACTTGTCGGCTCAGTCCGGGTACAACCAGAATGTGGCCATAACACTGACGATGGGTACGGGCGGCGGATACTTCTGCGGTTCCAACGCCCTGGCACCCAAGGCGCAGTGGGTCGTCATGGACCAGACCCAGTTCGGCAACCCCGGGCCAGATAGTGACCGCTCCCACGCGAAAGGACAGAGAGCATCCAGGTGAACCGCGTCACCATGGGAGGGCTGGCCTGCGGGCTGGCCCTCCTGCTGACGGCCGCATGCACCAGCAGCGGTCCGTCCACCGACGGGCCGTTCGGCAGCACCATCCAGAGTTCGGGAGGGTTTTGCCTCCCTGTCCCCCGGCCTGGCGAGGTCGCCTATGACGGCTTTGAGGAGTTCCCCAATACGGGCGGAACGGCCACAATAAGCGAAGTCAAACTCGTGCATCCCCGGCATCTGCGCCTGGTCGCCGCCTGGGTCCTGCCGCTCAGCAACTCGGGCCAACGCATCGAACGCATCGGCCTGGGTGCAGGGTTCCCGACTGCGTCGAGAATACATGCCTACGCGCCCGATGCCCGCTGGGACCTGCGGCAGCGGATTCCCGGAGCGGTCGTCCGGCATACACCGGGGCAGCAAACGATCGAGCTTTTGATAGTCGCCAAGCCATTGGAAAATTCGGAACCTCCACGGCAGTCGACTTGTACTACGAATCCGCCGGAACGCGCTACCTGCTGCACTTCCCGTACGGCTTCTCAGTGCGGGTCGGCCCCACCTGCTGAGCGAATCCCGATCGTCCACCGAAGTTATCAACCTTGGCGAGACACAGCATGTCAGTAAAAGTGCCCCACCGCAGGGTTACGCGCCGTAGCCAGCGGCGTGGCACACTTCGGCAGGCTCGGCAGCACTCGCACTCGCACTCGATTTCGAGCACCAGCCTGCCCGCCACCCGGTACCCGGTGAAGCGTGGCCAGCCTCGGCCAGATCCGTCACGATGCTGCGGGCATCGGCCCAGGAATCCGGACTCGACGGTGCATCCGCGAGCAGATCGCGCAGCACGCCAAGGCCGCTGCCTGGCTGCCTGGCACTACCAGTCACGCTCAGCTAGCTTCTCCAGGTGCAGGTCGGCATCGATCTGCCAGTGCAGTCCCGCGTCGTCGGTGAAACGGGCCGTGGGGACGATCTCGGGATACCGGGCGAGAGTGAAAGTCCACACGAACCCAGCCGTATGACCCGAGCGGAGCACGCGCATCGTGTCAGCGTTGGCGTGGAAGACGAACGTCTCGGCTGTCGCTCCCGAATTCTGGCCGAGGCTGACCCCCATCGCGTACGTCCCATCTCGCCGTAGACGTGGGCCAGCCTCTCGTGGCGGATGGACCGGTCGGTCTGGATGGCCACAACCTTGACGACGACCTCACGACCAGGGCGGTCGGAGCCATTGGCGACTATGACAAGGTGCACTGGTTCGCCGCTCTCCTCTGGCAGCACCTTCGCAGCGGCCCCGTCGACCGAGTTCGCCCTGACGTCGATCTTGTTGGCCGACCCCGGCGCAAATCCTGGCCAGATCGTCGAGGGTCGCGCGCGGTGACATTGCGACGGTCGAGGCGGGTGGCCCTGGCGGCGGTCGTGCTGCCAGCGGCGCTGCTGGCCGGCTGCGGCGGGGGCCTCTCCGCCGGCCCTTTGGACGGGGGGACGGAAATACTGGGTTCTGTGGCCCGGCGCTGGATAGGCATCGGGTGTTCACTGCCGGCGATATGGTCTCAGCGGGAGCTAGGCCGGGCTGTGCAGTGGCATCAACGGCGGTCGATCGATAGCGCCAAGATTTCCAGGACCTACGCGAACGGCGGCGCCCGTCAGCTCATCGCGTTTGATCTCGTGTTCGTCGTCAAGCTCATAGGCCGGACCGGCGGCTTCGACGCGGTCGATGTGTATTACCACAACGCGAACGGGCACTACCACCTGCACATCACCAATAGCCTTGGGCTGGCAGCACCTAAGGACTATTCGCGGTACTGCGGCTCGCCACCACAGTAGGCAATGGCAGAAGGTCAGCAACGGGTCAAGGCTGCGGCTCTCCTGGAGTGACCGGGCACCGCACCGCAGCCCATCCCGTCGGCAAAATGCGCCATCTGGGATAGTTTCATGTGCGGTGCGGCGCAGTGACGGCCGTCCCGGCGGCACCGGCACGCCCCGGCCGCCGGCGGCGAGCTTCCGCGATCATGGAACGGCCGCTACCACGGAAACCCAGCCGCGATATACGACAGCCCGGCTCCGCGATCATGACCGGAACCTTGATCACGGAAACAACCCGCGCCCCGGTACGCCAGGCACGGGGATCACCGGCCCGGGTACCGCCCGCCCGATCGCCCCGGCCCGGCCCGGCCCGCACGCGCGCAGGCCCGGGCCAGCCATGACCGATGTCACCGGTGCCGGTGCGCGTTAGAAGGCCGCACGACAGCTCACTCCAAGGGAGCCGCACGCAACGGGTCAAGGCTGCCCGCAGCATGGGCCCCTAGCTGCTGCTCTAACGACAGCCCGGGGCCCGCGCTGTCCGGTCAGCTCGGGTACGGCGGTCACGCGCTCGTCGCTAACCCCGTGGTGCGCGGAACTGGACCGCTAGCGGGGGATGATCAGGGCGTCTACGGCTATGGCGGCCGCTGGGGAACAGATCAGCGGGTTGATGTCGAGGGCTTCGATGCTGTCGCCTAGGTCGGTTGCGAGCTCGGCGAGAGCGGTGATCGCCTGGGTGATCGCCGCCTGATTGGCGGGGGCGGCGCCTCGGTGACCGGCCAGGAGGGTGGTCACCTTGAGGCCGGCGAGCAGGCCGGCGGGCTGTTCGCCAGCCAGCGCGGGCAGCGCCACGGCGCGGTCGCGGATCAGCTCGACCAAGGTTCCGCCGGCGCCGACGACGACCAGCGGGCCCAGGTCGGGGTCGGTGACGAGGCCGAGCGCTAGTTCGACGCCGGCCGGGATCGCCTGGCAGACCAGGGCGGCCGGCCCCAGCCGGGCGGCCAGGTCGGCGTAACCCAGACGCAGGGCGGCCTCGTCGGCGATGCCGAGCAGCACGCCGCCGGCGTTGCTCTTGTGCGCGATCGACGCCTCGTCGGTCTTGAGCACCATGGGGTAGCCGATCCTCGCGGCGGCGGCGACCGCCTCGGCGGCGCTGTTCACCCGCTCGGTGGGCGGCGTCGAGATGCCGTACTCGTTCAGCAGCGCGAACGCCTTCGCCCCCGACTCCCCGGCGCCAGCGAGCAGCCTCTTGGCCCGGGCCAGCCGGGCGGGGTCGGCGAACGGTTTGACCGGCCCGGACGTCGGTCGGGCTTCGGCCCTGTCCAGCAGATGCCGCAACGCCAGCAGGCCGGTTCGCATGCCTTCGAGCACCGGGATTCCGTTGCCGCGCAGCAGCGCGGCGGCGTCGGCGTCGATCGCGCTCGGCAGGTTGGTGATCACCACGAGCGGCTTGTCGGTCCGCCCAGCAGCGTCGAGCACGGCCCGCTGATAGGACTTGTCCCCGTCAAGCTCGGTGACCAGGTCGACAGCGAGCGCCGCCGCCTGGACGGACTCATCCTGCGCCAAGATCGTCAGGCAGTTGGCGAAAAGCTCGCGCGTGCTTGATCCGGTTCCCCAGACGTCGAGCGGGTTCGTGGCCAGCAGACCAGGGTCGAGCAGGTCGGTCAGCTCCGCCTTGGTTGACTCGCCCAGCGGCGCGAACGGCACGCCGACCTCATCAGCGACATCAGCCGCATGCGCGCGCTCCAGGCCCGAGTCGTGGACCGTTGCTATCCCTTGGCCGACCTTGGGTCGGCGCTTGGTCAACAGGGAGAACAGCTCTAGGGTGTCGGCCAGCTCGGCGAGGTCGGTTACCCGGTGCAGGCCGTAGCTGCGGGTCAGCGCCTCCCAGCCCGCGCCCGAGCCGGCCAGGGCGCCCGAGTGCGCCGCGACCATGGCCCGGCCGCTGGCCGAGTTGCCGGCGGTGAGGAGGACGACGGGGACATCGCGTTCGGCCGCGCGGGCGAGTACGCACCTGAGCTTGACCGGCGCCCTGATCGCTTCGAGCACCAGCGCGAGCACTCTGGTCTCGGGCTGGCTGAGCGCGTAGTCGAGGTACGAAGGCGCGGTCGTGACGAGCTCTTGCCCGGAGGAGACCGCCAGCGTAAAGCCGAAGGCGCGCCTCGCGCGGAGCAGCGCGGAGAAGACCGAGCCTGAGTGCGTCACCAGCGCCACGGGTCCGGCCGGGAGTGGGTCGGGCTCGACGTAGCCCATCGCCCGCAGGCCGTAACCCACGTTCGCGAACCCCATGCAGCCCGCACCGCAGAGTTCCATCCCGGCCGAGTTCGCGGTCGCGGCGAGGCTCTGTCTCAAACACCGCTCGCCGGGCCCAGCCTCGACGGCATTTCCGAAGATCACGGCTGACCGGCAGCCCGTTTCGGCGGCGGTCGCGAGCTGTTGTTCGAGACTGGCGTCGGGGACTCCGAGCAAGACGAGGTCGACCGGCTCGGGCAGATCAGCGAGTGACGGGTAGCAGGGGCGGCCGTCGAGGTGCTGGTAGCGCGGGTTCACCGGGTAGATCGACGGACTGGCCGGTGACTTACCGACCTCGGCCAGCATCCTCGCGCCGAAGCTGTCGGGTCGCGCCGAGGCGCCGACGATCGCTACCGAGCGGGCTTCGAGCATGGCGAGCAACGCCGGCCTCATGTCCGCTGCGACTTGCTGACCTTCTTGTCGGCCAGCGCGGCCCGGGCCGCTTGCCAGCCGGGTATGCCGCAGACTCCACCGCCAGCGTGGGTGGCCGAACTGCCGTAGTACAGGCCGGTGATCGGGGTTCGGTAGTCGGCGTACCCGGGCGCCGGGCGCATGTGGAAAAGCTGTTCGAGCGACAGTTCGCCGTGGAAGATGTTTCCGCCGATGAGACCGTAGTCGTGCTCCATCTCGTGCGGCCCGACGACGTCGCGGCGCAGCACCGAGGCCTTGAAGTTCGGCGCGACCTCGTCGTAGAGCTCGATCATCCGGTCGGCGTAGGCCTCGAGTTCTGAGGTATGCGGCTCGAGGTTCCAGTCGGCTGGCACCCACTGGGTGAACAGCGACATGATGTGCGTCCCCTCCGGAGACAGCGTCTTGTCGAACGTGGTCGGGATCACGCCGTCGCTGAACGGGCGGGCCGCGGGGCGGCCTTCGCGCGCATCTTGGAACGCCCGCTCGATGAACTCCATCGACGGCGCCATCTCGACCGAGCCGGTGTGGTGCTCTTGCTGGTCGCTGCCCGGGTCGGCGGTGAAGTTCGGCAACTCGGACAGCGCCAGGTTGATCTTGACGACGCCGCTTCTGGTCTTCCAGTTCGAGATGTCGGTGACGAAGTCCGGCGGGAGGTTCTTCTCGCCGACGTGATCGAGGAACGCGGTGCGGGGGTGCAGCGTGCTCACGACCGTGCTCGCCTTCAGCTCGTCACCGTTCTCGAGCGCGACTCCGCTGACCCGGCCGCTGCTGGTCAGGACTCGGCTGACCGGTGCGTTGAGCCTGACCTCGACGCCGAACCCGCGGGCGGCCGCCTCGATCGCGTCGGAGACCGCGCCCATGCCGCCCTCGGCGAAACCCCAGTTGCCCAGGTGGCCGTCGCCGACGTCACCGATTGAGTGGTGCGCCATCACGTAGGCGGTCCCTGGCTCGTACGGGCCGGCCCAGGTCCCGATCACGCCGTTCACCGCGAGAGCGCCCTTGACCTGGGATGACTCGAACCAGTCATCCAGGAGGTCGGCGATCGACATCGTCATCAGCCTGGTCACGTCGGCGGTCGTGCGGACGCTCAGCCCGCGGTTCCGCCATGCGAGCTTAAGCAGTCCGACCAGGTCGCGCGGCTTGCGTGAGCCGATGTTCGGCGGGACGGTGAGCAGCAGCGGGCCGAGGACGTCGGCCAGGCCGGCCAGCCAGGCATCCCAGCGCGGCATCGCCTCGGCGTCCTTTTTCGACCACTGCGCGACGGATTCGTAGTTACGCCGGGCGTCGTCCGCATACAGCTTGATCGAGCCACCTTCTCGAAATGCCTGATAGTAAGGTCCCATCGGGTAGATTCTGTATCCGTGGCTGGCTAGCTTTAGATCGTTAATAATGGTCGGCGGCATCAGGCTCATGACGTAGGAAAGCCTGGTCACCTTGAACTCAGGAGCTTGCAGCCATGGGGATTCTGTGGTCGCAGCGCCGCCGGTCTTATGCCGGCTTTCCAGCACCACCGTCCGCGCGCCGGCGCGCGCCAGATAGGCGGCGGCCACGAGGCCGTTATGCCCTCCGCCTATGACGATGGCATCGTATGTTGCGGCCATGGCTCTGCTTCCTTTCCTGGCTGTCCAGGCCCGGTGAGACTCCTGACTGAACATTCAGTCTAAAATTTTGATACGGTTACGACAAGTGCTGCGGAGGAAGTACGGGATGAGACACCAGGTTGAACGCGTCCCGGCCGGGGTCGCCGCGTCGACGGAGTCGGCTGGGGTTGGCGGTGTAGGCGGGCTCGGCGTGACCGAGTTCGATCCGTCCGCCCCGAGTGCTTCGGCCATGCCAGGCGCGGCCGGGATCGCCGACCAACGACGCGGCCAGATGCTGAGCGCCGCGCTCGACGTTATTTCCGAGCGCGGCTTCGCCGACACCAGGATCGCCGACATCGCCGAGCGCATCGGGATCAGCCCGGCGCTGGTGATCTACTACTTCAAGACCAAGGATCAGCTGCTCACCGAGGCGATCAGGCACTACGAGGACACCTGGTACGCCGAGGGCAAGCGTCGGATGGACGCTTTGGCGACGGCCGCGCAACGGCTCGAAGAGTTCGTCGCGATGAACCTGCTGCCCGACAGCGACCCGGAGCTTGACAGCAACTGGCAGCTATGGCTGGACTTCTGGGTCCAGGCGGCGAGGAACTCCGACGTCGCGGTGCTGCGGCAGCGGTCGGACGAGCGTTGGCGAGAGGTGATTGTCTCGCTCGTGCGCGCTGGTCAGGCCGCCGGAGAGTTCGCTACCATCGATCCTCACCCGTTTTCGATCTTCATCTCAGCGGTACTGGATGGGCTGACGGTGCAGATCGCACTCGATGATCCGGTAGTTGACCCAGTGAGTGCATTTGAGCTATGCATGCGCTACATAGCGGATCATCTGGGTTTCGAGTGGGAGCCGAGCGGGCGCGCCCACGGGAACCTTGGGAACGTCGCCGTAGCCCGTGTGGGAACAGGGGCTGGTGCAGGGAGGTAGCCGCATGTCTGGTGGTCAGATCGACCTCGTCGCGCTCACCAAGAAGTTCGTCGAGACCGCGGTCGACAATGTTGACCTGACCGTGTCGAGCGGTGAGTTCTTCTCGCTGCTCGGGCCGTCTGGTTGCGGCAAGACCACCACGCTGCGGCTTATCGCCGGCTTCGAGCAGCCGACCTCAGGGCGGGTGCTGCTCGACGGCGTCGACGTGACGAACGTTGCTCCCAACAAGCGTCAGGTGAACACGGTGTTCCAGAGCTACGCGCTGTTCCCGTTCCTGAACGTGTACGAGAACGTCGCGTTCGGGCTGCGCAACGCCGGCGTCTGACAAGGCGACGATGCGCCGCAAGGTGCTCGACATGCTCGAACTGGTGTCGATGACCTCGTATGAGAAGCGACGGCCCGCGCAGCTTTCCGGCGGCCAGCAGCAGCGGGTAGCGCTGGCGAGGGCGCTCGTGCTTGACCCGGCCGTGCTCCTGCTCGACGAGCCTTTGGGTGCGCTCGACGCCAAGTTGCGGCGGTCGCTCAAAGTCGAGCTGAAGGCGCTGCAAGAGCGGGTCGGCATCACGTTCCTCTACGTGACGCACGACCAGGAAGAGGCGCTGACGATGTCGGACCGGCTCGCTGTGATGCGCGCGGGCAAGATCGTCCAGATGGGCGGCCCGCACGAGATCTATGACGAGCCAGCCGATACCTACGTCGCCGACTTCCTAGGTGTCTCGAACTTGATGGCGGTGTCCGTGCTCGAGCGCGGCCCCGGCTCGAAGTGCACGGTCAGGCTGGGCGACTCGACTCTGAGCGCGGGGTTCGGCGGGCGGGACGCGCCGGATCGGGCGCACGCGGTGATCAGGCCGGAGCGGGTCAGGATCGAAGACTTCGGCTCGGCGGGCCAGAACCGGGTGCCCGGCATGGTCGAGCGCTTGGTCTATCTCGGCTCGACTACCCAGGTGCTGATCAGGCTGGCGGCTGGCGTTCAGGTGCAAGCCTTGGTTCAGAATGATGGCAGCGCCGCTGACCTGTCCCAGGGCACCCCGGTCCACGTCCACCTCGCGCCCGAGGCGCTGCGGGTGCTGGCCGGCGACGACGTAGCGCAAGACGAAGCCGAGTTCGATCTAGCCGCCGCGGGCTGAGCCGCCGCGGGCTGAGCCGCCGCGGCTAGCCGCTTCCGCCTGATGGCGGTGGCTCCCGCGCACGACGACGAGCAGGTGCTCGTCAACCCAGGAGACCTCGTGGCTGGGCAGGCGGGTAATGAACGTCGCCATGGACGCCCGCCACTCGCTCGGTGTGTAAAGGGAGAACGTCGAGTAATGGCGCCCCTCGGCCTGCGCCCGGAGGCGCTCGGCCGTGCTGGAGCGCGGATGCTCGAAGGCCTGTGTCGCGACTACCTTGAGTCCGTCGGTCCGCCCGACCGCGTCCCGGAACGCGGGCTCACTGTGCAGGCGCTGCTCATGCTCGGTGAACCCAGGAAAGTAGCGGCCCCAGATCGTTCGCGCATTCTGCAGTGGGGTGCGGGTGTAGATGAAGAGCTGGCCGTCGGGCCGCAGCACCCGGGCGACGGCGGTCAGGAAGCAGCCGAGGTCAAAGTGATGAACACAGTTGAACGCGCTGACCAAATCGAGGCTGGCGGTGCGCATCGGCAGCTCTTCGGCGGTTGACAGCAGCGGCACCAATCCAGCGGCGCGGCCGTCCTCGCGGGCCTTTAGCTCTGCCAGCATGGCCTCCGAGACATCGCTTGCGACTAGCCTTGAACCTTCAGGCAGCAGGCGGCCCAGCAGCCGTGAGTACCGTCCCGTCCCGCAGCCGATGTCGAGACCGGTGACAGGGCGGTCAGGCAGGAGCTGGCGGATCCTCCGCACTGGCGCGTCGTCGGTGGTGCGGAGAGATTCGTACACACCGGCTACCCGTTCGAAATGGCTGCTCATGGTCACGTTTCGGCATCTCCCCGCTGTGAGTCTGTTTTGTAGCCATCATGGCGTACTTCTCAGTTCACGCGTCGTTCACACGCAGGATATCTGAGGTCAACCGGGTGCGCGGCGTGGTGGAGCGCCGGTGCGCGTTCATCTCGCCGCGGCAGGTCCGCCAGGTATCCGGGTTTCCTGGCCTTCGGTCAGGCCGACAAGTCGTCGATGAGTTCTCGGTAAGCGTGGAAGGCGGGTTTGGGCTGATACTCATCGGTCATAAGGCCGAACTGGTGGAACAGGTCCGGCTTACTGCTGTCGGCATCCCTGAGCATGAAGTGGTTGTACCCGGTTATGAGCAGCCGCCCTGACAGGCTCGCGATCGTCGTGATGACGGCTCGAACGATCTGGGCCTGGCGCTCAGGTTACGAGTTTAGGTAGGCGAGCACGGCGAGGACGCGACGGTTGTCGTCGTCGGATGGTTCGAGCCCGAGCTTGATAAAGATGCTGGTGCTGTGCTTGCTGACCGCCTTTTCCGAGATGTAGAGGCGCTGCGCGATCGCGGCGTTCGAGCGGCCCAGCGCCATCAGTTCGAGCACCTCGCGCTCGCGGGGTGACAGCGCCGCGACGGGCTCGTCGACCTCGCGTTTGCGCAGCAGCTTGCCGATTACTTCGGGGTCGATGACGGTGCCGCCCGCGGCGACGGTTCGTAGCGCGTCGACGAACGCCTCGTCGCTGAACACCCGATCCTTGAGCAGGTAGCCCACCCCGCCGGACCGATCGGAGAGCAGCTCGCGAGCATAGAGCTGCTCGACGTACTGGGACAGCACGAGCACAGGCAAGCCGGGGACCTGCCGCCGAGCTTCGAGGGCGACGCGCAGGCCCTCGTCGGTGAACGTGGGCGGCAGGCGCACGTCGATCACGGCGACGTCGGGCCTGTGGTCGAGCAATGCTGAGAGCAGCTCGGGACCGCTGCCGACGGCGGCCGCGACGTCGAGGTCGTGCGCCTGGAGCAGCCTGGTCAGGCCGTCCCGCAGCAGGAAGAGGTCTTCGGCGATTACTACACGCATGTCGCATCGAATCCTCGCGCACCCGCGCCGCATTCGGAAATAGTGCGGTGCCTACCAGCCGGGGTAGGCCTGGCCCTACCGAGCTTCCCTGTACCCCTTTCGGCGGCAGCTAGGTTGTCACCGATTCGGCGATGACGCCTCCGATCGAAAGAACGCCGTCTAGAACGAGGCCTTCTGCCCCGACAGCGCGCACGGCACCTCGATGGCCACGATTGTCGGGCCGCCGGGCGGGCTGTTCACCGCGAGCACTCCGTCGAACGTCGCCAGCCGGCGCTCCAGCCCGAGCAGCCCGGTGCCGCGCTCCGGATCAGCGCCGCCACATCCGTCGTCGATCACCGTGATCCGCAGCGAGCTGCCGTCGTGACAGATCCTGATCTGTACGCCCCGCGCCCCGGAGTGCTTGACCGCGTTGGTCAGCGCCTCGGCCACGGCGAAGTAGCAGGCGGTCTCGACCGGCAGGTCAGGCCGGCCGGGCAGGTCAAGGTCCACCTCGGTCCGCAGCGGCGTGTCGAGCGCGAGCGCTCTCACGGCGTCGCCGAGTCCGCGGTCGGCGAGCACCGGTGGGCAAATCCCGCGTACCAGGTTGCGCAGTTCGTCGAGTACCTTGGCCGACGTCTGCCGCGCCTCGGCGACCAGCGTGACGGCCATTTCTGGGCTCGTCGGGATCAGGTGCTCGGCCGCGCGCAGGCTCATTCCGAGCGCGACGAGCCTGGCCTGAGCACCGTCGTGCAGATCGCGTTCCAGCCTCCGCAATTGGGTCGTTGCGCTGTCGACCGCGTCGGCGCGGGTCCGGGTCAGCCGGACCACCCGGCTCGCCAGGTCAACCTCGGCGGCCGACCGGAACAGCGCCCGGGTCCTGGTGTCGACCGCCCGAGGCAGAGCCCAGAGGCCGAAACTCACCAGCGAGAGCCCGACGAACCCGGCGCCGAGCGCGCCCCCTCGACTGTCAACCCACACGGGCCCATAGCGGAGGATGTCGGTAAAGGGCGAAGGCAACGCTAGGTCCGGCCAGGTCGCGCCAACAGCAAGGCCGTAGAGGCCGAAAAGGACCAGCCCAGCCACTGCGACATCGGCGGCGATGGCCGGGAGGCGAACGACCAGAACGAGCGCGACCAGCGCGGCCGCCGCCGTCTGCGTGCCTGTCCACCAGGGGAATCCCAGCCATCTCGTGCGCCCGAACATCTCGATCAGCAGGCCTACGACGACGAGCAGGAGCAGTCCCCACCGGGGTCGGCCCGGCTGCCCGCTGACGCGCGGTCGCTCTCGCAGCACGAGCTTGCCGACAAGCCCGTTCTTGTCGATCGCCCGCCAGGTCAGCCATAGCCCGGCCGCGATCAAAACGCAGGCTTGGAACATCAGGATCTGGGGGTACGCGCCAATAGGGAAGACATGGCCCGGTATCAGCGAGGCCTGGTACCGGGCCATGTAGCCGCTGCGAATGTAGTCCCGAACCTGATCGAACGTCGAGAGGCCGGCTCCTACGAGCGCGATCGGCACGACCTTGGACGTCACAAAGCGCGGCAGGAATGTCCAGGCGGCGAGCGCGATGCCAGCCGTAGCGACGACCAACTTGGTGGTCTGGAACGTAGGAAGCGCTGCCAAGGTGACTACCGCGGGCAGCAGCATGACCCCCAGGCCGAGCTTGCGCAGCTTACCGGCGATCGGTAGCGGGCGCACGGCCGGGTCGCGGAGCCGCCGCCGAAGCACCGCCGCGAACCAGACCGGGTAACCGATCGTGAGCAACATGATGATCACGCCGACAAAGGTCCAATGCATCGCGCCACTCCCAGGGCTAGGCCGCCGGGCTCTCGGCGGCCATCCTCATCGTGGCGCACTCCGACGGCGGATCGTAATGGTCCGCGACCTATACCTGAGGTAGGCCTAGGCCTACCCGCGCCGGGAAAGCGAGTCCAGGCGGCGACCTGCTGGCGAGAATGTTCCACGGCACGAAGGGAGCTGGGACGGTCGGGGCACGAAGCAGGTTCTTATTCCAGACCATGACAAGGAAGCCGCCGAGCTGGTAAGTCCTGGTCGGATGTCCTTCCGCCGAGAACAGCCAGCGGCGCGACCGCCAGTCCCCGCGCCCGAGGATCACGAAACGGGGGTCAGCCCGGCGCGGGTTGTACCAGTCGGCCTCGTTACTCCAGTGGGTGCGCACGAGCGCGCCGTTGGTGAGCCTAATCGCCCTGACCTGAACGCGATCGCCGCTATCCAGCGTGACGCTGTTTGCCTGGAAGTAATACGCGAGGCCTTGGTGCAAGTGGTGAGCCTCAAGCCAGGTTGCCAGCTTCTGCTCGATGTTGATCTGTTCGGGGGCGGTGGCATTGTGCAGCAAAAGGAGTCCGTAGCAGGCGAGCACGGCAGCGAGCGGCACGAACAGCCGCGTGCTGATCAGTTTCTCGGCGAGCAGGCGTCCAGCGAGCACCGCGCCGAGCGGCAGCAGTCCAACGACCTCCCAAGCACCGCTTCTGATCCCGAATGTGAACGCAGCTAACAACACAAAGAAGGCAACGGTTACAATCTGCACCATCAGGTTTTCCTCAACGCCAAAGCGTCGAATGGCGCGCGCGGTCGCCCATATCACTAGGGCCACTCCGACGAGGTGCAACAGCGGCACGGCGGCGCTAGCGAGTGACTGCATGAAGAAATTAGCGCCGAAGACTACCAGATCGCTTTGCAGTTTCTGCCACATGTGCAGTGACATGTCGTTGATGGAAGAAAACGCCGAAGACGGCGGACTGACGGCAAATCCGCCCGCCCGCCTGATCATGATCAGGGTGCGCGTCGCCACGTAAGCCGAGAGAATGGCGCCAGCGCCCAGCGACATTTCGTACCACTGCCGGGCGAACGGCTCCCGTCGCCTCATCATCCGCACGCCGCAGACGATCAGCAGCGGCAGGACTCCTTCGTACAGTGCGGCGGCGTCGGCGACTTGTACCCAGGCCAGTAGCACCGTGACCACGATCGGAACCCACCAGCGTGGCCGCACCCGGTCAAGGATCAGCCAGATCAGCAGCAGTGGCACCTGGGTGCCAGTGTGATCGGGGTTGCTGAGTACCACTCCCGAGGCGGACAGGCTGCCGATCGAAGGCGCGAGCAGGATGCCGGACGCGACAAGCACGCGGACCAGGCCCGCGCGACCGGTCGCGTTCCCCTTCGCGAGCACTCCTACGATCACAACGAGCAGCGTGTAAGTAAGCGCCGCTGCGACGTGCACCGCGTCGCTGGTAAATCCGCGTACTAGTTCGACCAACATGTACTCGGGTAGCTCGGTGGTGTAGAACGTGACGTCAGTGAGCGACCAGCCATGCAGCAGCAGATTGCCGTGCAGCATGTCCCAGGCCTCAAGGGCCTGAGACGATGCATCAGATACAACCGGATTAGTTCGCGCCTGTCCCAAGTAGGCGAAAAAGAGAGTCACCCCGCCCGTTAGGAAAGCGGCCGTAGTGAGCCATGGCCGTCTTAACGAGGACAGAACTCTGTGGTCCGGCCGCGCAATCTCAGTCCTCTCAGGCGTCTCCACGTCTGCGGACGTCAATGGACCCCTCCCAAGTCTGGAGATCGGACATGAGCTAGACGCGCGCGAGCCGTTGCTGGTTTACGATTCATGCTTCAGGAAATGCGGTGGGCCGTCTGGCCGTCGCCATGTGAACAGCAACTATCCCGCGCTGTCGCTATAACGACAGCGACGAGGCCACGCTGTCCGGACGGCCGGCGGCGCCGGCCAACGGCTCGGCGAGGATGCGGAGGCGTTGCGGGTCGTAGAACGGGGCGATCTGCAGTCTGGCTGGCCACTCGCGCTGGTCGCCGCGCACGGTGAATCCGCCGGACTTGAGCCACTCAGCGGTCACGCCGTCGGCGCTGGCGACCTGGGCGAGCGCCACCGGCCCGCCGACCGTGTAGCCGTAAGCGGCGGCGCGCACGTAACCGACCCGCGTCCCGGCCAGGAACACTGGCTCGTTGCCGAACAAGTCGGCGGCCTCGTCCTCGACCACCAGCCCAACGACCCGCTGCTTGGGCGGTCCTGCCGCCTTGGCGGCGAGCAGTGCGTCCCGGCCGATGAATCCGCCGGGCTTGCCCCAGGCCACGGCGAATCCGAGGCCAGCCTCGATGGGGTTGTCGGTGTTGTCAATGTCGACGCCCGTGTCGCGGTAACCCTTTTCGAGCCGCAGGCTCGACATCGCGGACAGGCCGACCGGGCGGATGCCGAGATCAGCTCCGGCCGACATAAGGTCGTCGTAGACGCCGGCCGCGTACTCGGCCGGCACGTGCAGTTCCCAGCCAAGTTCTCCCACGTAGGTGACGCGCAGGGCTAGCACCGGGGCGTAGCCGACATGCACCTGGCGCGCGGACAAGTAGGGGAAAGAATCGTTCGACAACTCCGCGTCCGTCAGCCGACCGATCAGCTCCCTGGACATCGGGCCTTGCACTGTGAGCAGCGTCGTCCCCGAGGTGACATCGGTGACCGTGACGACCTCGTCCGTCCGGGTCTCCCGCCTGATCAGCGGCTCGACTCGGCGGTGGATGATGTCGCTGGCCACGACAAGGAACTTCGCCTCGTCCAGCCTGGTCACGGTGAGGTCGGTGATGATGCCGCCGACGGCGTTCAGCCACTGGGTGTAGACGATGCGGCGTCGCGTCGACTGGCGGCACCCCGTCCACGATCCAGTGCGCGATCATGTTGCCGACCCCGCCACCCGACAAGATGGCGAGTGAGTTCAGTCCGGCCGCTACCCAGTAGCCGTCAAGCTCGGGCGCTGGGCCGAGCAGCGGGCGCACGTCGGAAGTAAACGACTCGGGTCCGCAGAAGAACGTCCGCACTCCGGTATCAGCCAGCGACGGGATCCGCTCCATCGCCCGGGCCAGGTAGGGCTCCATCCGTTCCCAGTCAGGCGGCAGCTTGCCGAACGCGAAGCCGCGCGGGACGCCGTCGATCGACCACGGCGCGCCGACCGGTTCGAAGAGGCCGACCAGCATGCCGTCGCCTTCGGGCCGGTAGTAGCCGTAGCCGTCCGGGTCCTCGATCAAGGGCAGGTCGGGGTCCATTCCCGGGACCGTGTCGGTGAGCAAGTAGTAGTGCTCGGCCGCCTGCGACGGCACGTGCACCCCGGCGAGCGCCCCGAACTGCCGAGCCCACATCCCGGCGGCGTTCACCACGATCTCGGTCTCGATCTCGCCGTGCTCGGTCAGCACGGCGGTGACCCGGCGCCCGGCCGTCCGCACCCCGGTGGCAGCGACGCCTTCGATCACGCGGACGCCAAGCTGCCGCGCTCCCTTGGCTAGTGAGGTA
The DNA here is from genome assembly GCA_963769145.1 of uncultured Actinomycetota bacterium. Classification (GTDB taxonomy): domain Bacteria; phylum Actinomycetota; class Actinomycetes; order Streptosporangiales; family Streptosporangiaceae; genus Chersky-822. The sequence continues at coordinate 667,093 of CAVYKS010000003.1, read as the reverse complement.
GCCACACCGACTGGGTCGGCTCGACCCTCGTCGGCCACGTAGAACGCCGACAGCACGTCGCTGGTCTTCACGAGCGGCCATAGCCGGGCTAGTTCGAAAGGCGAAATTTCGATATCGGATATTCCGAAACCGTGCATCCAGGCGGCCTCGCGGCGCAACGCCGCTTGCCGTTCCGGTGTCGTCGCCAGCGAGATGTGCCCCACAGCTCGGAACCCGGTTGAGTGCCCCGTCTCGGCTTCCAGCCTGGCGTATAGGTCGCGGGAGTACCGACTGAAGAACAGCGCGGTCTCGTCGGTCATGCCGGCCGAGGTGATCAGCCCGGCGGCGTGCCATGTGGTCCCGGCGGTCAGCTGATGCTGCTCAAGCAGCACGACATCGATCCAGCCAAGGTGGGCGAGGTGGTAGGCGATGCTGCAGCCGATGACCCCGCCGCCGACTATAACCACCTGGGCCCGGCCGGGCAGTTCCCGGCCTGACGGTTCCGCGAGGCGCACCCGGTCAGCCGCCGGCGATGTTGGTAAGCGCGTCCGTGGTACTCGCGCCTCGTTCGCCCCTGGTCATCCAGCGGTAGCCGATGTAGCCGAGTATCGCGATGACGAACGACATCACCAGCATGATCGTGCCGAGCGCGTTCAGCGCCGGGCCGCCGTTGCCGCCTCGCTGGGTGCTGTAGATGTAGACCGACATCGGAGTGTTAGACGCGCTATTGCTCAGCAGGTCGACGATCACGAAGTCATCGATCACGGTGGAGAAGACCAGCACCGCACTCGCGAAGATCGCGGGCGACAGCAGCGGCAGCATTACCCGGTACATCGTCTGGAACGGGTTGCAACCCAGGTCAGCCGCTGCTTCTGAGTACGAGTTGCCGATGGTGGTCAGCCTCGCCTGGACGATGATCGCGGGCCAGGAGACGTTCCAGGTCACCAGGGCGAGCGTCTCGGCGAGCGTGCCAAGCCCGATGCCGCTGAACAGCGAGGTGAAGACGAAAAACATCGCCACGCCGAAAATTAGCTCGGGGATCACGAACGACAGCAGCATGACGAAGTTGAACGAAACTGATGTCCTAGTGCGCCAGCGGTGAATGCCGAGCGCGAACGTCACGCCGAGCGGGACCGCGATCAGCGTCGCGTAGGCCGACAGCTTGAGCGTCTGCAGCACGGCTAGCTGGAGCACGTTGCTATGGGCGATCGAGTTCACCGGGTCGGAGAAATACCACCGCCAGGAGAACCCCTGCCACACGGCTTGCGACTTGCCGTTGTTGAACGAGAAGAGCACGGCCAGCACGATCGGCACCAGCGACCAGATCAGGTACAGCCAGGTGAAGCTTTCGAGGAACCAGGGGTGTCGCCACGGGTTCCGCCTCGGCCAGCGTGGCCCGGTCCTGGTGCTGACCGCGGTGCCAGCGGTCGCCCGAGTAGCCTGCGTCGTCGCTGCGCTCATGACGCCTCCCTCGCTGACTTGGCCGTGGCCCGGACGTAGTAGATCATCGGGATGACCAGCACCGCGAGCACGAGCAGCGACAGCACGGCGCCCTGGCCCTGGAATCCGTTCGTGCCGAGCTGGTTCTGGATGACATTGCCGATCATGGCGGTTCCGGGTGTGCCCGACAGCAACTGGTTGGTGTAGTAGTCGCCGAGCATCGGCAGCACGGTGATCAGCATTCCGGTGAGGATCGGCTGTTTCGACAGCGGCAGCGTGACCCGCAGGAACGTTCGAGCCCGGCCGAGACCCAGGTCCCGGCCGGCTTCGAGCAGCGCTCCGTCGATCCGGTCGAGACCGGCGAACAGCACCAGGATGATGTACGGGATGTAGCCGTACACCAGTCCCATCACCACGGTGAACCAGTGGCCGCCGAGCCAGTTGGTATTGCTGGGCAGGCCGACGAAGCCGAGCAGCTTGTTGAGGTAGCCGCCGGTCTGGAGCAGGCCGATCCAGGCCAGCATCCGCATCATGTAGCTGATCCAGAACGGTGCGATCAGCAGCACCAGGAACAGCGCCTTGCGCCGGCCGGCGAACCTGGCCACGAAGTACGCTGCCGGATAGCCGATCAGCAGGCACAGACCTGATGCCACGGCGGTGTACCAGACGGTTCGCCACATGATCGGCAGCTGGAACGAGGTCGCGCCGAAGATGCCGTGCCAGGTGCCGACGAGGTTCGCGTGAGACCAGCTCAGCGGGTTGTAGACGGCGACGGGCGTTTCGGTCAGGAAGTCGAGCCGGCCGCCGGCGATCGAGAGCACGTCGTAGAACGGCACGACGAACAGGATCGTGAGCCAGATGATGCCCGGTGCTGCGAGCAGCATGAAGAACAGCCGGTTGTGCTGCTGTCTCTTCCCCTCGCCGCGGTTGCTCGCGTCTGGTCGGCGAGTAAATCGCAGTACGGTCGGTTCAGCCATCTCCCGCCTCCCTCCCTCAGATCCCGAGGCTTACGTTTTGCCAGGCCTGCTGCCAGGCCAGGTCGGTCTCGACCGGAAGCTGCAACTCCCACAATCCGTGCCTGAGGTTCTCTTCGCGCACGACCGTCGAGGTCAGCGACTTGGGCAAGATCCCCTCTTTGACCAGCCGGTCCTCGGTGACGCCGGAGATCGGCTGCATGTAGCCGTTGTAGCTGATGTTGGTCAGGACGGGATTCAGGTCGAGCAGGTAGTTGAGGAACAGGTGCGCGAGCACCGGGTTCTGGGCACCGCGCAGGATCGTGTTCGTGTCGTTCGCCGTAGGGCCGCGGCCGTCGGCCGGGAACCAATAGCCGACTACGTCGACCGGCACGCCCTTGGGCATGTAACTGGCGGCCGCCGCCATGTCGCCCGACCAGGCGTGGTGGATCCAGATCTGGCCGGAGGGGACCTCGGTGTAGTCGTTGTTATCGATGTGCACGTTGGTCATCTTGACCAGGTCCTGCAAGGCGCGCTGGGCGATCCCGAGCTGGCTGCGCGAGGTGGTGTTGAGGTCGTAGATGCCGCTTTTCATCAGCGCCAGGCTGGGCGACTCCCGGTAATCGTCGAGTATCGCGACTTTGCCCGCGTACTTGGACTGCCACGGAAACTGATAACCGTTGGCCCAGTTGGTCGGGCTGTCGGAGATGTGGTCCTTGCGCCAGGCGATGCCGGTTGTGTAGATCGTGTAGGGCACCGTGTACTGCCAGTGCTGGTCGTAGAACGGGTTGGTGAACTCGCGCCAGGCCTGGGCGATGTTCGGTATGTAGCTGTGGTTCAGCGGCTGGATCAGCTTCTGCGCGACGCACTTGCCGATCACGTCGTTGGTGACGCCCATGAACACGTCGAACGGCACCTGCTTGCTGCCCAGCTTGCTGAGTGCCTCGGTCATCGTATTGAACGTGGTGATCTCGACCTGGCAGTTGTACTTCTTGCCGAAGTCCTTGAGCGTCTGCGGGTTGATGTAGGCGACCCAGTTGTAGATCTTCAGCGTGGCGTTTCGCTCAGGCAGCAGGCCGCTCCTGATCGGCTTGTTGTCAGCGTAGATAGGCCAGGTCACCGGGTGGTCCGGACGAGGCAGGGGTAGCTGCCTGCCCGCCGGGCCGGTCGCGAGAGCGCCGCTGCAGGCCGAGAGCAGCCCGCCTACGCCGCTAGCACCGAGCGCGAGCGCTCCCGCTCCGGCGCCGCGCCGCAGGAACGCTCGACGAGACACCCCTGGTATCGGCGGTCGCCCGTCCTGCCAGCCTTCCTTCGGATGCATGGTAGGCCACCCTTCGCCTGACTGAACAGTCCTTCAATTACTACATCTCATTACTACTACGGTCGCGCCAGCGCAAGATCGTCTGGGGGCGGAAAAGTTCTGGATGCACAGACCGGGTGCTAAGTTCTTTCGGCTAACTGCATGTGCGCCACCACCGACTGGAATGCCTGCTGCCACAGAGCGTCCGAGGCAACGGGCAGTTGCAGTTCTTTGAGGCCACGGTAGAAGTAGCTCTCGAGCACGGCGGTGCTGACCAGGCTGGCGGGCAGTACGCCGTGCAGCACTAGACGTCTCGGCGTCATCCAGCGCAGCGGCTGCATGTAGCCGATGTCCCGGGCGTTGGTCATGGCGTTCGGCACGTCGAGCATGAAGTTCATGAACAGGTGCGCGAGGACCGGGTTCTGGGCGCTGCGGGGGATCGTGATGGTGTCGTTCGCGACCGGACCGGAGCCGCCCGGCGGGTACCAGTAGCCGAGCGCGCTGGCAGGCGTGCCGTGCGGCAGGTTCCTGGCCGCCGCCGCGATCTGGCCCGACCAGGCGTGCTGAACCCAGGTGCGGCCGGTGGCGAGCTGGCGGAACGCGTTGTTGTCGAGCTTCGGATGCGCTAGCGAGGCCAGCGTGGTGAGCGAACTGGCGGCGCGGTCGATGAGCATCGGATCGGCGGTGTTCAGGTCGGCCACCCCGTTCGAGAGCAGACCGAGGCTGATCGCCTCCCGGTAGTCATCGAGTATCGCCACCCGGCCGCTGTACTCGGCGTTCCACAGCAGTTCCCAGCCGTTGGCCATCGCGTACGGGTTCGCGTCGACCAGATCCCTCCGCCAGCCGATCCCGGTCGTGTAGATCGTGTACGGCACGGTGTACTGCCAGTGCTGGTCGTAGAACGGGTTGAAGTACTGGGGCCAGACCTGGCTGATGTTCGGGATGTAGCTCTGGTTGAGCGGCTGGAGCAGGTTCCGTCCGATCAACGTGCCGAGCGTGGCGATCGGCACGCCGAGAAGGACGTCGAACCGTGAGTTCTTGCTGGCCAGCGTGGTGATCGCCTCGGACATTGAGCCGAACGTAGTCAGCTTGACACCGCAGCCGTGCTTGCGCGCGAACTTGTCCAGGCAACGCGCCGCGATCCGGCCCGGCCAGGTGTACACAGCCAGCGTGGCGTCGTGCTCGGCGCGGATGCCCTCGGCGATCGGCTGGTTGTGGGCGCTGATCGGCCAGGTAACCGGGTTGCCCGGCCCGGGCATCCGTCGCGTGGTCAGCAGGTCCGCGTTGACGGCGGCGGAATCGCAGGCCGCGAGCAGGCTCCCGACGCCGCCCGCGGTCAGAGCCGTGGCCGCTGCTGTAACGGCGGTGGCCCCGGCCGTCGTGGCCAGGAACCCTCGCCTGCTGAGAGTCGCCGGACCGACCGCGCGGGGAGCCTTCACTGGGCGGAATCTAGCACCTGGCCAACCTCGGCGATGCGCGCCGCGAATCTCGCAACGTTACCGTTAAAGCGATCTATGTCGGCAGTGTCGTGTTGCACTGATATCAGCCACTGCTCGGCCTTGCCCCACGGCGGCAGGAACACCCCGCCGTTGTGCTGGAACAGCCAGTGCGCGTGACTGTACGAGCCGTTGATCGTCAGGAAGTCCCGGAAGTCGTTGACCGGCCCGTCGGTGAACACGATGCAGCCCTTGGCGCCCACGGAGACGACGCGGGCGGCGAGCCCGTGCCTGGCGATCGCCTGCTCGGCGCCGTCGGTGGCCTGGCGGCGGAGCTGTTCGATCTTTCGGTAAGCCTCGGGCGTCGCGACCTCGTAGAGCATGGCCTTGGCGGCCGCCATCGCGAGGGGGTTGCCGTTGAAGGTGCCGACCTGTTCGTAGTCGCCGTTCGCGACGTGCCGCATTACCTGCGCCGTGCCGCCGATGGCGGCCACCGATATCCCGCCGCCGATCGCCTTGGCCAGGCAGATGATGTCGGGGGTCACTCCGGTCACGCCGACGGCGCCCGCCGGGCCGGCCGTGAGGCCCGTCTTGACCTCGTCGAAGGCCAGGAGGGCTTCATGGGCATGCAGCAGGTCCTTGAGGCCGGCGAGGTAGCCGGGTTCGGGCATGATGATTCCGGCGTTCATCATGATCGGCTCGACGATCATGCCGGCGACCTGGCCGGGGTGCTCTTTGAATACCCGCTCCACGGCCGCTAGGTCGTTGAAGCCGACGATGACCGTAAGGTCGGTGAGCGCCTTGGGGATGCCGGCACTGGCCGGAGCGCTGGCGGGCCGGTCGGGCTGGCCCATCTCGTCTGGCTCGGGGTAGACGGAGACCTGCACCGAGTCGTGGTGCCCGTGGTAACAGCCCTCGACCTTGATGATCACGTCGCGGCCGGTGATCGCGCGCATCAGGTGCACCGCGTCCATCGTGGCTTCGGTGCCGGAGTTGGCGAAGCGCCACTGCGGCAGCCCGAATCTTCTTGAGAGCTCGGTCGCAACGGCCAGCGCGTCCTTGGTCGGCTGGGCGAAGTGGGTGCCCTTGGCGACCTGGTGCTGCACGGCCGCGACGATCGCGGGGTGCGCGTGGCCGGCCAGCGAGACACCGTAGCCGCCGTGCATGTCGACGTACTCGTTGCCGTCGACGTCGTAGAGCTTCGAACCGCTCCCGTGGCTCAGCCAGACCGGTTGGGGCCGGGCGATCTGCCAGCTCGACGTCACCCCGCCGGCCAGCGCGGACTTGGCCTGACTGGCCAGCCTGCCCGACTCCGGCTGACGGCGGATGAAGATGGCTTCCTGCTCGGCAATGACGTCGTCGAGCGTCGGTCGCCGCATGGTGGCTAGATGGTGCGGACGTTCGCGTTCGCTGGATGAGGCCTGTCTGTCGGCCATGACTAAGCTCCCCTAGGAATTGACTGAATGTTCAGTCTAAGAGGCGGGCAGCTGGGCCGCAAGGAGCGGCGCCATGGCCCGGACCCGCGCTGACCTTGTCCAAGGGATGGCATCTCGGACAATCGCAGCGCGGGAGGCGAGATTGCGTCGCGCGCTGGCCAAGGACGAGCAAGTTACTCTTTGGCCATGCGGCGCTGACATTTGCCCTGAGCGGGTGCGGTGGGCACGGTGGTGGCGGTCCGGCCAGTGACGGGCCGCTGAGCAGCGGCCTCGGCATCCACGATCCAAGCCCGCGTGGTTCGGTCTGCGCACCCGGTGGCCGGCCGTGGGCATTCGGCTTGCAGGCGTTCACCAACTACGCAAACTCGCTCAAATTTGGGATGATTACATGGCGGCAGAACAGGGCAATCCATCGCCTGATAATGGCGGCGACCACGATCGGTGCTGAAACGCACCTGAGTAGGCTCAGCGATCATGCCGACACTTCTGATCGTTCATCACACGCCGTCGCCGAATCTGCAGGCGATGTTCGAGGCCGCCGCCGACGGCGCACGGACCGATGAGATCGAGGGTGTGGACGTACTGGTCGTGCCTGCGCTGACGGCTAGCGAGGTTGATGTCCTCGGAGCCGATGGCTATCTGCTCGGCACGCCCGCCAACCTCGGTTACATCTCGGGTGCGCTCAAGCACTTCTTCGACGGCATTTACTATCCGTGCCTTGAGGCGACGAAGCGCCGTCCTTACGGCCTATACGTGCACGGTGGGAGCGACACAGGCGGGGCCATTCGCGCGGTGGAGTCGATCACGACTGGGCTCGGCTGGCGTCCGGTCAGGCCCCCTGTCACGGTAACTGGCACGCCGGGCAAGGCTGACCTGGAGGCGTGCTCGGAGCTTGGCGCGCTGTTGGCAGCCGAGATCGCCCCCCGTGGGGTTTAAGACCGGGGTGCTCGCGCTTGGCGGAAGTCGTTGACCTCTGGACTACCTTGCCTCAGGTCGGCGCGCGTTCGGCATCTGGTACGCCGTGTCCCTCTTCATCGTGGCGGGAGTAGCTGAGAGCATCCGGCTCAGGAGGCGTCGCGCCATCACTCGCCGGTTGATCTTGGACGGGAAGCAGCAGCAGGGTTCCCGCGCTGTGGTTGGCCCGCCTGGGGCCAGGAACAGCAACTATCCCGCGCTGTCGCTATGACGACAGCAACGAGGCCACGCTGTCCGGCCGACCGCCACCCGCACAGCAGCAAGGTTCCCGCGCTGCTGCTAGTGGCCCGCTGATGCGGGGGTTTACCGTGAGCATGGCGGGAACCATGGCAAGAACCGCTGCGTCGCCGCTGGCGCTGGCCTGAGCGGTGCGAGCAGCACCGGCGGCCCGACGATGCTGTTGCGGCACGAACCCATGACCCGTTAGCGGGTGCCGTAGTTGTAGATCTGCTGGTTGACTGGGCTCTCGTTGGAGCTGGACAACACGCTCGTGACGGTGAAGGTCGCGCCCAAGGCGACCGCGGCACCAGCCACAACGGCCATCACCAGCATCCACAGTCGTGTCACGACATTCCTCCTTGCCGAACCCCGCAGAGCCCGAAGCTTGGGGGCAAGCGTAGTGAATCTAGGTGGCATCTAACCAGACTGATATGAAATAGAGACTTTCGGGCTAGCGGGCGAGCCGGGCTCGCCGATCACAGCCTGAACACAATGAGGTCCGGACTCGCCAGCACGACCCGCGCTCCCGGCAACCTAGCTAGCTCAGCGAGCCGATCCCTGGGCCGGCCGAGCAACGGCCCAGCGTCGACGATCACGAACCTGACTCCGGCCGCCCGCATCGCCGCCGTCAGCGGTCGCGCCGAGTTGATCATCGGGCCAAGCCGTCGCGCGGTCGCGCTCTCGGCGGCGATCGTGGTCGGACCGACCTGGAGCGCGTCGTTCCAGATCAGTGGCCTGCGGAGCAGTCGCGGCCAGGGGTCGAACACCGGCTCACCGTGGTTCCACGGATACCGACGGTATTGCGCCCACGGGAGCAGCAAGGCGGAACCGTTCGCTGGGCTGCTGTCGATCAGTTGCCTGGCCGTCATCCAGTCAGCCGGGTATTCCGCTGCCCGCAGCCGTCCGACGGCCCCCCAGGCGAGCCCGGGCAGCAGCACAACGGAGGCGACCAGTGCGATCACGCCGATCATCACCGGCGCTCCCGAAACCGACCCGCCCCTGCCTGCTGCCCCTCTGCTGGCCGCCGTGGTGTCAGGTCGCCCGCCCGGTCGCCTCGATCGCGCGCCTCCCGCGGCCGTGATCAGCGCGGCTACACCCGCGCCCAGGCCGATCGACTCGGCGAGAGCGAGCGGCGCGATGAATTGCTGGCCGTCGCGTAGCAGGGCGAAGCCAGGCCAGAACGAAATCGCCGACTCCAGCGCTGACAGCGTTGGTGCCCACGATCCAAGCGCCGCGAGGCAGAATCCGATTACGGCCGCGACGCCAAGCCCGGCGCATACTCGGCGCGGCCTAGCAGCGACAACGTAACCAGTGATCGCGGCAACTACGACCAGCAGCCAGCAGGTCGACGCCAGTCCGCCGTACCCGGCAGGCACTGCCTGCGCGTTCCACACACCGCCGAGCATCAGCAAGCTGCCGACCGTGCCAAACGGCGTGTCGGCCCGAGGCGCGAACGCGGCGGCACCCGCCGGATCCGCGTGCACGGCCATGATCGCTGACGGGATCAACCACGGCAGGCTCGCCACCGCCAGCACGCCGAGCGTCACGCCGACCCGCCGAACCCGATCAGCCCGTCCCCAGCCGTGGCCGCATGCGGCCACAGGTACCGCGGCTACAGCGGTAATCGACATCGCCGCGAAACCGCCGATCAGCGCAGGCAACACCGCCAGCGCCAGCCTGCCCACCCTGATCGACCCGGACCGCGCTCCGACCTCACGCAGTACCCAGGGCAGCCCGGCGTAGCCGAGCAGCAAGGCCCACTGACCCATGATCAGTCGTTCGGCGACGAACGGGTTCCACGCGTAGCACACCCCGGCGACCAGCCTGGGCAACAGCGTCAACGCGTCGTCGCCCTTGTGCCGCCAGCGCGATCCCGCCGCGAGCAACGCCGCCGCGCCCGAGCAAGCGAGCACGAACAAGGCAATCAAGACTATTTTCTGAACAAGCTCCGCCGGGATGATCTTGGCAACCAGGGCCACGGTCAGGTCACTCGGGACCGCCCGGGCCGGTTCGCCGGAAAACCCGAGGTCCGCCGCGCCGATCGGCGGGCTGGGCACGAACACCATGTCGTAGGACAACACGAACCCGCGACCAAGCGCCGGCCCCAGCGCGAGCAAGCCAAGCCCGAGACCAACCACGCCCGGCCAGACATGCGGCCCCACGATTTCCGAAATTCGCAAACGGGAATTTCGGAAACGCGAATTTCGGAAATGGGATAGTCCGAAACGGGATAGTCCGAGATAGGGGTTCTCGGGTGCGGGTGCGGGTGCGGGTGCGGGTGTCGCCGGTTTAGACCGCATCACGTCACGTCAACTTCGCACTTATCATCACTTCCAGGCCTTATGGTGCCCGATTTGGGGTGTTTTGTGGGTTCGGAAGTGATGATAAGTGATCCAGCGGGCGGGTCGGCCAGGCAGGGGACTGTCGGCCGGTGATGGCCATGTTCCGGGGAGCTGGCGCAGGGGTTCGCCGTGGTGGCCGCGCCCGAGGGTGCGGTGGATTACTGAATTCATACCTGTTTTCCCAGCTGGATGTGGCAATTCATCGCGCGGCCGGCGCGCGGGCGCCGGGTGGATGCGGCAATTCATCGCAGGCCGGGGTGCGGCGGGCGGGTGGATGTGGCAATTCATCGCGCCGGGTCGCGGGGACCGGCAGCGGCTTTTCGTGATCACGGGCCTGGGCATGATCACGGAAGAAATGCCGCGCTTGGTCAGGCCGGGATGTGGGCATTGGCGAATCTTCCCGGAGCATCATGTCTTGCGGGCGTGGACAAGCAGGATGGAGGCGGCCGACGGCCAGTGGCAGAACAGGCGGTCCAGCGGACGCAGCACCGCGGGCACATCGTGGTACCGGGCGCCCGCCACCTTCACGCAGCGGAAGCCGTACGCGGTGAGGAACTCGACCAGGGCCCGGCGGGTGAACATGTGTAGGTGCCCGGCGACCTGACTGCCCGGCCTACCGAACACCGAGCGGAGGCTGACCTCGGAGAACACCGGCTGGATCCCGGCGGCGAGCAAGCCTCGGTTGTACCAGGCGGCCAGGTTGGGGGTGGAGAGCAGCAGCGAGCCGCCCGGCTTGAGGGCGCGGTGCGCGGCCTCGATCGCCGAGTCGGTGTCGACCAGGTGCTCGATCACCTCGCTCATCACTACGACGTCGACGCTGGCCGGTCTGATCGGGAGGCTGGCCGTCTCCAGGCCGGCCCGCAGCACGGCGACGCCGCGCTGGCGGGCGGTGGCCAGCGAGCCAGCCGACCAGTCGAGCCCGGCGAAGTGGTGACCGGGATTGCGGTGGGCGGCGACGCCGGTGGCGAAGCCGTCGCCGCAGCCGACGTCGAGAATGGTGGCCGGCCGTCTGACGTCGGCCAGGAGGTGGGCGAGCATCTCGGCCTGCCGGTAGGCGCGGTCGGGGCCTGAGCTTGCTGGAACCGCCGGATCCTCGTAGAAGTCGCGCAGCGCGTTGCCGGTCGTGGTCGCTGTCATCAGGCCGGTTCCGACGGCAGCGGTTCGGACAGGACGGGATCAGGCTCGGACATGACGGGCTCGACACCCGGCTGCTCCGTCTCGCCACGAGCCGCACTCGAGCTCGCACTCGCGACGGCCGCTCGCTTGATCGCCTCGTCGACGACCTCGGAGAACCCGTCGACGGCGGCCGACCAGTGCAGCCGCAGCGCGCGGTCGCGGGCAGCCTTGCCCATGGCGCTTCGCCGCCGGTCATCGATGGCGAGCGCGGCCCAGGCGGAGGCGAACTCGCCCTCGGTCCGGACCAGCAGGCCGGTCTCGTTGTGCACGACCGAGTCGCGCAGGCCGGGGACGCTGAACCCGATCGCCGGCGTACCGCGCACGGCGGCCTCGGCGACCACGATGCCCCAGCCCTCGATGCTGGCCGGGTGCAGGAGCAGCCAGGCGGCGGACAGCAGCCGATGCTTCTCTTCTTCTGACACCCGCCCGGTGAACGTCACATCAGGTCCGGCCAGCGCCCGCAACCGATCCCGCTCGGGACCGTCGCCCGCGATCACCAGCCGGCCGCCCACCACGTGCCTGACCCGGTCCCAGAGCTTCAGCAAGATGTCGATCCGCTTGTAGTCGGCCAGCCGGCCGAGCGCCAGGAACAGCGGCTCCGGCGACCGGGGCGCGGGCGGCGGCCCTGGCTCGACCCCGTTGCAGATCAGCCTGATCCGGTCGGCATCGACGCCGATCTCGGTCAGCGCCGAGAACGTGGATGCCGACACCGTGACGAACAGGTTGCGCCGGTGCACCCACGGCATCACCACCGACTCGGTCACCCGGCCAGCCACCGAGATCGGCGGCGGGAAGCGCAGCGACCACAGTTCGCTGTGCACGTGGTTCACCACGCAGATGACCGGCTGTCGCGTCCACAGCGGGGCCAGGTACGGCATGCCGTTGCAGACCTCAACCACTAGGTCGGCGTCACGGAGGTGGCGGGCGAACGCGATCGGCGCCCGGACGAACTGGCTGTAGGTGCCCCCGCTGCGCCGGACCTCATAGCCCCGTTCTCCGACGTCGCCGCCGCAGAGCAGGGTGACCTGATCGCCGCGCGACTGCAGACCCTGCGCGAGGCGGTCGACCAGCAGTTCAGACCCGCCCGCGTTGCGGTTCGCGAGGTCGCGCCAGGCGACGAAGACGATGCGCCTGCCTGGATTCACAGGGGTGCCCTCGTTCGCTGGACTCGCCGCCTTGTCTTCTCGCGCATTCGGGATTCGGGTTAGGCGGCTGATAGTCCTTGTTAGCCTTACAGCCACTTGCTACCGAAAAGTAGCATGTGTCTATGTGATGCCGAGGGAGTCTGCTCATGTTGAGGTCGGTGCGCTTGTTCCGGCTGTTCCTCACCGAGCAGAGCGACCCTGACGGCTTCTACGCGGCGCTTGCCCGCGATGCGGCGGGCCAACTCGCCAGGTTCATCACGATAAAGGGCCGGACCGTGCTGGACATCGGGGGCGGTGCCGGGTACGTCACCGATGAGTTCCGGTCCCAGGGCGCGCACTGCTACCTGTTTGAACTCGACCCGAGCGAGATGCTGGCCCGGGGCGGCGCTCCGGCCGGGGCGGTGCTCGCCGACGGCTTCTGGCTTCCCGTGCGCGACGGCGGCGCGGACGTCTGCGTGTCCTCGAACGTACTTGAGCACGTCAGGGATCCCGGCGGCCTGATCGAGGAAATGGTCAGGGCGACCAAGCCTGGCGGCGTGATCTACCTGTCGTTCACCAACTGGTACTCGCCCTGGGGCGGGCACGAGATGTCGCCGTGGCACTACCTGGGCGCGGCGGTCGCCGAGCGCAGGTACGCGCGCAAGTACGGCAAGCAGCCTAAGCACAAGGTCGGTACCAGTCTGTACCGCGTGCACATCGGCCCGGTGCTCAAGATGGTGCGGAACCGCCGCGACGTCGAAGTGCTGTCGGCCCGGCCACGCTACTACCCGGGCTGGTGCCGGATGCTGCTCTATATACCTGGCCTGCGCGAGGTCGTCACCTGGAACCTGCTGTTGATCATGCGGCGGACCTGATGACCTTGGCGCGGGAGCGGGCTGCCGACTCTGCCGAACCGAGCAGGGTGGGCTCTGGCCAGCATCGCGCCCCGACCGACTCGCTCAGCGGCAGGCTCATCGACGTCGTCACCTTCCGTCTCGCCCGGGCCACCGAACTGCGCCTGTCCCGCTGGACCGCGCTCGTCTTCGCCATCGTATTCATCATCCTGCTGGGCAACGCCTCCGGACGGATCTTCTTCGACACCAAGCTCGGGGTCGACATCGCGCCGGCGGACTTCTTCGCCAGGCTCTGGCAGCTGTGGAACCCGAATGAGTGGTTGGGCACGCTGTCTGATCAGTACATCGGTTACGCGTTCCCGATGGCTCCTTTCTATCTTCTGGCAGAAATACTGCGGCTGCCCGTCTGGCTTACTGAGCGACTCTGGATTTCCCTGCTCGTCGCCGTCGGATTCGCGGGCGTCGTCAAACTCGGACAAGTACTCAAGATTGGCACCGAGCGATCGAGAGTCGTGGCTGGATTGGCATTCGCCCTGTGGCCAACTTTCACCATCGTGATCGGCTCAACCTCAGCCGGGCTCCTTCCAGGCCTGCTCGCGCCCTGGGCCGTGGTGCCCCTGGTGCGCGCCGTCGGGGGCGGCGGTGCTGACCCGGGGGGCCGCCCCCCCGGAACCCCCCGCTGGACGCTTGTCGCCTCGGCGGCCAAGTCGGGCGTGGCCGTGCTGTGCATGGGCGGCGTCAACGCCACCTCCACGCTGGACGCACTGGTTCTGCCCGGCCTGTTCATCTTGACCCAGATGCGGGGTCGGCGCCGGATCACGATGGTCGCCTGGTGGTCGGGCGCGGTAGCGCTGGCGACTAGCTGGTGGGTGGTCCCGCTGCTGTTGCAGGCCAAGTACTCGTTCAATTTCCTGCCGTTCGTCGAGCAGTCGGCGACTACCACGGGCACCATGTCGGCGGCCACGTTCCTGCGCGGCGCCGGGAACTGGACCGCGTACCTCAATCTCGGCCAGCCCTTCCTGAGTGCCGGCTGGGTGATGGTTTCCAACCCGATGGCGATCATGGCCGGCGCGGTCACGGCCGGAGCCGGCCTACTCGGAATCGCTCGCCGGGACATGCCGAGCGGCACCTGGCTCCGGCTCTGCATCGGCGTGGCCGCGCTGACCGCGCTCGCCGGGTACCCAGGTTCCCTCGGCGGGCCGTTCCACCAGCCGATCGACCGGCTGCTGGACGGGGCGCTGGCCCCGTTGCGCAGCGTCTACAAGGTCGAGCCAGTCGTCGCGCTCGTGCTTGCTCTCGGCATCGCCCACGTGCTCGTGCTGCGGGCGAAACGGCCCGCGCTCGTCAGCGACCCAGCGCCCCGGATCCTCTGGCACGTGCTTGCCGCCCCGGTGATCGCGCTGGTGCTGATCGGCCTGGCCTACCCGTACTTGTCCGGGCAGGTGCTCAACCCGGGCTCGTTCACCAGGGTGCCCAGGTACTGGTACCAGGTCTCGGCGTTCATCAGAGCGCATTCGCCGCAAGCCCCTGTGCTGGTGGCGCCGGCCGCCGCACACGGCAACTACCTGTGGGGCGAGACCATCGACGAGCCACTCGAACCGCTAGCGAGTTCCCCGTGGGTCGAGCAGGGGTTGGTGCCGTACGGCGGCGCCGGCTCGCAATTGCTGCTGAACTCGCTCGAGTCCGCCATCTCTTCCGGCGAGCGGGTGCCTGGCCTGGCCGCCACGCTGGCCCGGTCCGGCATCCGCTACGTAGTCGTGCGGAACGATCTCAACCCTGGCACGCTCGACTACACCGCGCCGCAGCAGATGCACGAGGCGCTCGCCAGTTCTGGCTTCCGCCGGGTCGCCGCGTTCGGGCCGGTCATCACGGGACTCGCGACCAATCCAGGCGCGACGCAGATCCAGTACGCGCTGCCGTCCTACCGGGCGGTCGAGGTCTTCGCCGCGAGGTCAGCGCTGCGCACCGGCGTGCCCGCGCCGGCGGTCGCGCTGCCGGTCAGCCGCACCGTGCTGGTCAACGGCGGACCCGACGCGCTGCTCGCGCTCACCGGGCAGCACGTCCTCGGGTCGGCGCCGGCCGTGATGGACGGCGACAAGCTGGTGGCGACACCGGCGGTGTGGGCGATCACCGACTCGCTCCCGCGCGCCGACCACGCGTTCGGCAGCGTCGACTCGACGGCCTCCTATGTGTATACGCGGACCGGGACCAACCCGGTGAAAGATCCGCTGGGCGGCGCCGGGGGGCCGCCCCGGCAGTTGCTGCCCGATCCGGCCATGGGCAATCAGACCGTCGCCGCCCTATCGGGCGCCGCGAGCGTGACCGCGTCGTCGTCTGGATTTTGGCTGGGAGAGACGCCGCAGATCGACCCGGTCAACGCGTTCGACGGGAACCCGAGCACGTACTGGACCGAGGCAAGTCCGGACACTGCCGTCGGCCAGTGGATCCAGATCGCCTTCTCCCGTCCCATCCAGATGCCATCGACGATCAAGGTCGCGCTCCTGATCAGCGGCTCGCTGCGACCGGTCGCCGCCCGGCTGACGGTCAGCACCGATGCCGGGTCGGTGACCAGCGCCATCCGGCGGACCGGCTCCGTGCAGCCGCTGCCGGTCAAGGCCGGGCTGACCAGGACGCTGCGGATCACGATCGCGGCGGCTCGCGGTGGTGTGCCCGGCGGACCTGGGGCCGGGTTCACCGGGATCGACATTCCTGGTGTGACTGTGACCAGGTATAGCTCGGTCGCCGAAGACCAGGCTGGAAGACAGGCATCGACTGTGGCGTTCTCGTTCCACCGGCAGGTGCCGTCGCCGGTCAGCCTGGCCGACCTGACCGCGTACCCGCCGCTGGCCAGGCAGTTCGTCACCTCGTCGGCCGCTGAGTTCAAGCTGTCGGCGAGCGCGATCGCGATCCCGGGCCGTCGGCTCGACGCGCTGCTAGCCGCGCTGGCGCCAGCGCCCAGGCACACGTTGCAGGTGACGGCTAGCTCGACCTACGGCTCGCTGCCCAGCCTGGGGCCATCGAACCTGTTCAAGCCGGGCCTGCCGGGGCCGTGGATCGCCGGGGCGGCCAATCCGGTGCTTCGGCTGCGCTGGCAGGGCAAGCGCACGATCAGGCGGATGGTGATCCTGCCGGTGGCCGGGTTCGGCGCGGCGCCAGAGTCGATCAAGGTCAAGAGCCCGTACGGCGTTCGCTACGCCAGCATCGGACTGGACGGGTTCACCGAAATCGTCCCGCCGCTCCGGACGGACCGGATGACGATCAGCTTCCCCGTGGTGCAGTACGCGACCACGGCCCAGCCGGTCACCGGCCAGCCCCAGCAGCTACCGGTCGGGCTGTCGAAGCTGTCCATTCCCGCGCTCAACGGCTTGCGCGCGACCACGCCAGCGGCGTCGACCCCGTTCACGCTGGGTTGCGGCAGCGGGCCGGTCCTGCTGATCGACGGCCGCCGCTACCGCACCAACGTCACCGGCACCTACGGTGATCTAACGGAGTTCCAGCCGGTGCGCATCGGGCTCTGCTCGGCTGGGTCTGACCTGGCGCTGAGTGCCGGGTCGCACCGGTTGCTAGCCGCCCGGCCAGAGCCGTTCACGGTCACCGACCTGAGCCTGGTCACCGACCTCGGCAAGACTGGCGGCGGCAGTGGCACCCGGACCGTGCGAGTGCTGACCTGGCAGCCAGAGAACCGGCAGGTGCGCATCGGCCAGGGCGGGCAGGCTTACCTGGAGCTGCATCAGAACGCGAGTCCAGGCTGGGTCGCGACGATGCGCGGCCGCGTGCTCACGCCGGTCCGACTCGACGGCTGGCAGCAAGGATTCGTAGTACCGCAGGGATCAGGCGGAGTGATTTCTCTGACATTCACTCCGGTTAAGTTCTATCATGCGTGGATTATCCTTTCCGCGGTCGGCGCGATCGCCCTGCTCGTGGTCGCGTTCTCCCGCCGGAGGCGCAGGAGAGTGCACGACCAGATGGATCGAGCTTTGACCTGCTCCACTCCGGCGAGCGTGCCGCCCGGTGGATTGGCCCAGGACATCCCGGTAGGCCGGCTCGCCTCGCTGCGGCTGCCAGGCGGACCGGTTTCCTGGTGGCTCGGCTTGATCGCGCTCAGCCTGCTGATGCTGGTCATCGGCGGTCCGCTGGTGGTCGCCGTTCCGGTGCTCGTGCTGCTCGCGCGAGCGTGGCCGAACCGGTACGGCGTGCTCGCGTTCGCCGCCGCGGTGGTCTCCGGGCTGCTCGCGGCGCTGTCCGCGCATCCGGCGGCACCGACCTCCGGTACGTTCGGCGGCCCGGCCCAGGCGTTCGCGCTGGTCGCGCTGGCTGCCGCGCTGATCCCGGCCCTCCCGCGTCGCTCAGTCGCTGCGCTCCCTGATTCCTCAGTCCAGGCGGCACCGCGCCCCGACGAGCTAGCGGAGGGCCGACTGGCCGAGGCAGCGCCTTGAGCGTGGGCACCGCTGTTGTGGCGACCGAGCGGCTCAGCCGGGCGCGGTTCGCCGTGGCCGACGAGTTGACGTGCTACTACGACCGGCCGGACGAGCCAGCCAA
Source organism: uncultured Actinomycetota bacterium (assembly GCA_963769145.1). GTDB lineage: Bacteria > Actinomycetota > Actinomycetes > Streptosporangiales > Streptosporangiaceae > Chersky-822. The sequence goes on along the minus strand of CAVYKS010000003.1, from coordinate 649,320 downwards.
CGTGCACATCGAGGCGCGGGTCCCGGCTCGGCTGGACGAGGCCGGGGTGCGGACCGCGGTGCGGGCCGTCCTTGAGGCCGAACCGGAACTGCGGACCAGGCAGAGCGCGACGAGTCCGTGGCGGTCCGCCTTCTACTGGGAGTACCTGGGCAGCGCCGACGTCGACCCGGTGGTGACCGCGTCGTTCGCTGACGAGGCTGAGCTAGCCGGCCTGCGTTCGGCGCTGTTGTCGCAGTCGCCTCCGCTGCGCACCTGTCCGCCCTTTCGGTTCTTGCTCGCGACCGGACCCGGCGGCGACGCGCTGATCTTGAACGCCCATCACGCCTGCATTGACGGTCTGTCTTGCCTGCGCCTGCTGCGACTGGTGGCCGAGCAGTACACGGTGTTGGCCCGGGGGGGCGACCCCCCGGAGCCCCCCATTGTCGGGGCGCCTTCAGGCGCCGCCTTCCCTCCTCGCTCAGTCGCTGCGCTCCCTCGCTCGTCAGTCCAGGCGGCGCCGCGCCCCGACGGGTACGCACAGCGGGTCGTCAAGATCGCTCGGGAGGCTGAACTCGGGTCGAGGGAAGCTCGTCGCGGATACGGGACGCGGCTCGTTACCTGGGACGGGCTGGCGCGAACCGCTCGGCTGAGGGCCGCCGGAGTCAGCGTCAACGATCTGTTGATCGCCGCGTTGATGATCACGATCGCGGGCTGGAACCAGTCGCACGGTCGACGTCCGGGTCCGATTAAGATCACCATGCCGGTGGGGGATCGGGCGCAGGCGGGTGCGGGCGGGTTGTGGGCCAACACCTCCCGGCTCACCTCGGTGATGGCGCGTGTCGAGGAGGGCGTGGCGGCGACCGACCTGCTCGCCGACGTGGCCGCGCAGACCAGGTACGCCAAAGAACACGGTGGCCCGCAGGTCGACTTCTTCTGCCGCGTCCTGGCCGCGTCGCCGGTTCCCGTCGTTGTCAAGGACCGCCTGCTCCGCACCGCGATCACGCTGGCCGGTTCGGTGGTATGCGACACCTGCCTGGTATCCAACCTCGGCGTCATCGAGCCCGTCACGTTCGGCGAGGTGACCGCGTCGCAGCTATGGTTCTCGACGTTCGCGCACATGCCGCGCGGCCTGTCGCTGGGCGCTCTGACCGTAGCTGGCCGGCTGCAACTGACGTTCCGTTTCCGGCCCGCGCTGTTCAGCGAGCCGGCGGCGGCGGCGTTCGCCAGTCGCTACGTGCAGGCGCTCGACCGGATCACCGGCCGGGAGGCTGTGTCGTGACCGCTGCCACCGGGCCTGGCCTCGGCATCGCGGTGGCCGCGCTGGCTACCACGAGCTACAACATCGGCCTGATCGTGGAGAAACGCGCGCTGCGCCGGCTGCCGCCGATCGACGCCCGGCACGCCGTCGCGCTGCTGCGCACCGTGCTGCTCGATCCCGGGTGGATGCTCGGGTTCGCGCTGATGGCCTGCGGCCTCGGGTTTCAGGTGGTCGCGCTGACGCTCGCGCCGGTTAGCGTGGTACAGCCGGTCATCGGCTCGGGCGTGGTGATACTCGTCGGGCTGTCCGCCGTCGTGCTACGCGAGCGACTTGGGCGGATCGAGTTGTGGTGCGTGCTCGCCGTCGTGGTCGGGATCGGCGCGATCGCGTTGTCGGCCGCCGGTGCGGCCGGCCGGGTCGGCCACCAGGCCAGTGGCTGGCTGATCGCCGCCGTGGCCGTGCCCACATGCCTGGTCGCGCTCGCGGTCGGGGTTGCCTCGCTTCGGACATCCGCGCACGGCAAGCACAGGGCACCGGCGATCGGCGTCTCCTACGCGCTCGCCTCGGGATTGCTCTACGGGGTGGCAACGCTAGCGCTCAAGGCGTTGTCGGGAACGATCTTCCATCACGGAGGCCGGATCACCGACCTGGCGCTGACGGTGCTGACCTCGCCTTACCCGTATCTGACCGTCCTGTGCTCGGCCGCTGGGCTCCTTATCTTCCAGACCGGGCTGCAGCGCTGCCGCGTCTCGATCGTCGGCCCGATCTCGAACATCACCGGCAGCGCTTTCTTCCTGATCGCAGGGACCTGGCTGTTCGGCGAGCGGCTGCCAGCCAACCCCGCCGAGCTTGCGCTCCGGCTCGGCGGGATCCTCGCGGCCGGCATCGCGGTGACCGTGCTGTCCAGGCAGCCCGCCGCCGCCGAAGGCGTCGCGGTGCCAGGCAGCCGGTCAGGATCGGCGGACGGCACGGCGGCGATCAGGGCCGCGTGAGGCAAAGGCCGAGGAGGAATGCAGACCATGCCGATCGAGCAGCCGTTGCTAGACATCCTTGCTTGTCCGATCGACAAGCAAGGATTGCTGCTGTACGACGACGAGACGATCTTGTACAACCCGAGGCTGCGGCGTATCTACCGGCTCTGCGACGGATACCCGGTGATGCTGGCCAGCCGCGCTGAGCCAGCCAGCGAGGAGGAGCATCACCGGCTGATCAAGCGAGCCAGCCACGGCGAGGCCATCGGCACAGGGGGATGCACGCCCGAATCCCTCAGCGAGCAGTTCGCCTAATCTTGTCCGGGCTCGCCTCCGGTTAGGCGTCGGTTCGCCAGCGTGGCGTGATACGGACAGAAATGTCGGCGGCGGATGCTGCGATGGCGTCATGACTAAACGTCACGACAAGAGGCGGCGGCTCGCCAGGGATCACTTGTCCCTCGTGCCGTCCGCGGACACGGCTGTGGCATAAGGAATCGTTATAATGAGGAGGCGCGCTGGGAGATGCCCGGGTGCCTGGCAACGCCGAGGTGCGGCTTCTTTTTGTGTTCGACCCGGCGCGGGAGGCGATAGTGCTTGTCGCTGGCGACAAGGCGGGGCGCTGGAGCGCGTGGTATGGGGAGGCGATCTCGCTTGCTGAGGAACGATTCGCCGATTTTCGGCGGGAAGTCGCCAGGGAGGAAGAATGAAGGCGGTGCGCTGGGAGGACACCAAGCGCCAGGTACGCGAGCTGAACCCGGACTGGGACACCCCGGAACGGACGGCAGCGCGTGAGCGGAGCCGCGCCGCGCTGCGGGCCGAGCAGCGCGGCCACCAGCTAGCGCAGTTGCGCAGGAACACCGGGCTCATCCAGGCGCAGGTCGCGGCCATGATGGGCGTCTCGCAGGCCCGCGTGTCGCAGATCGAGCACGGCAAGGTGACCGAGGTGGACGCTATCCGTGGCTACGTCGAGGCCCTCGGCGGGACGGTCGATGTCGTGGCACGCGTGGGCGACTGGACGGTTAAGGTCGCGTAAAGGCGCAGACCGCGCTCGCTGCGGTCTTCAGTCCAGGCGGCACCGGGTCCTTTAGCTCGCCAGGCTGGCGCCCAAATCGGATTATAGGTGACTAATCGGTGTCACCGGGTCGTTATGATCACGTGTCCTAGCTCTAGTGACACCAGGACTACTCATCAGTATCATGCCTCAAACCCCTATAATTCCGCGCTAGGGTTACGCTCGAGGCCGCCAGACCCGACAAGCCCAATCCCAGGAGGACTCCATGCGCCGCGTCGTCTGGTCAGTGCTGGCAGGGCTTGGGGCGTTTTTTATTGTCCTGGCGATCATGTCGAAGCTGTATGTGCCTGGGCAGGATGTCAAGTTCCCGCTGAATGAATACAGCGTGAACACGTTGGTCGCGAATGGCGCTAGCTGGTTCAGCCCGAAGAGCGTCAGCGAACTGTCGAACGTGACGCTCCAGGTGACCAGCACGGTCAAGGGAGACGTGAGCGCGGCCGACACGCTGGGCAGTTCGAACACCGCCGTCTGGCAGAGTTTCGCCGTCACCGAGGACACTACCGACCATCAGTCGGTGAGCATTCCTTCCACCCCTGACGTGCTGGCGTTCAACCGAAAGACCGGCGTGCTGATCCAGTGGAGCGGCAACACCATTGGCGGCAAGCACGTACAGAACGTCAGCGGCCAAGGCTTCGTCTGGCCTCTCGGCGCGAAGAAGCAGAACTACCAGGTCTTCGATCCCACGCTGCTGCGGCCGGAGACGTTTGTTTACAAGGGCACGTCGACGGTCAACGGCATCCCCACCTACGTCTACCAGGCGAACATTCCCGCTACGCAGGTCGGCACTGAGTCATTGCCAGGTTCGCTGGTCGGCTCAAGTGCGGCGGAGGTGACGCTGCCGCAGTATTACAGCGCGCAAGAGACCTATAACGTCGACCCAGTGACCGGTGCGCCTATTTCGGTCGCCCGCAACACCACCGAAGTGCTCAAGGACAGCACCGGCACGACGCGCTTGGTGCTGCTCAGCGCGGACTTCAAGTCGTCGGCCGCGAGCATTGCCTCCATCGTCAAAACCGACAACCACTACCGCTTCGAGATCAGCCTAGCCACCACCATCATCCCGATCGTCGCCGGACTTATCGGCATCATCTTGCTGGTAGTCGGTCTGGTGCTCGCCCGCATGAGTAGCGAGGATGAGGAATACGAGGACGAGGACGAGCTAGAGAGCTCGCACGTCTAAGGTCTTACAGCGGTTCGGGTTCGTGGAGGCTACTGGTGGGGTTCTGGGTTCGTGCGCAACAAAATCCCGACTGGCTCGCGGTTGTTGAGCCTGACGGCACCGAGCATCGGGCTGGTGATCTCTTCGGCCGGGTGAACCAGATTGTGCACGCGCTTCGCGAGCGCGGTCTGCGGGCGGGCGACGGGATCGTCGCCCTGGTGCCCAACGGCATCGCGCCCCAAGAGCTTTGCCTGGCGGCGTTGCAGGCGGGCTGGTATTACACGCCGGTCAACTGGCATTTCACCGTGCCGGAGATCGCGTACATTGTGCGGGATACCGGGGCGAAGGCGTTCTTCGTGGACGAACGATTCGCGGGCGCCGGAGTCGCCGCTGCCGACGAGGCGGACGTGCCAGCAGACGCCAGGTTCAGCTACGGCACGGTGCCTGGGTTTATCTCGGTCCAAGACCTGCGTTCAGGGCAGTCGATCGACCTGCCGGAGGAGCGCACGGCCGGCACTGCGATGCACTACACGTCGGGTACGACGGGTCGCCCTAAGGGCGTGCGCCGCGCGTTGTCTGGCCTGGACCCAGATCTCGCCGCGGACCTGCTGACCGGCCTGCTGCAATTTTTCGGCATAACTGAAGGTCAGCCGAACGTGCACCTGATTACCTCGCCGAACTACCACACCGCGGTCACGATCTTCGGCGGCAGCGCTCTGCAATTCGGGCACACGCTGGTGTGCATGGACGGCTGGGACGCGCAGGTGGCGCTTGAGCTAGTCGAGCGATACCGGGTGACCAACACGCACATGGTGCCGACGCAGTTCAAGCGGATGCTGACGCTGGCGCAGGATGTGCGGGCGCGCTACGACGTCTCGTCGATGCGGTGGCTGATCCATGCGGCCGCACCGTGCCCGGTGCCGATCAAGCACGCGATGTTCGACTGGTGGGGTCCGGTCATCTACGAGTACTACGCGGCAACCGAGGGCGGCGGCACGCTGGTGACCCCGCAGGAGTGGCTGGCCAAGCCCGGTACGGTCGGCAAGGCCTGGCCGTCGAGCGAGGTCATGATCGTCGACGACGATGGAGTCGAGTGCCCGACCGGGATGCCGGGCACGGTCTACATGAAGATGGGCCTAGTCGATTTCGAGTACAAGGACGACCCGGCGAAGACGGCGGCGAGCCGGCTGCGCGACTACTTCACCGTCGGCGATATCGGCTACCTGGATGAAGACGGCTTCCTCTTCCTGTGCGACCGGAAGTCCGACATGATCATCTCGGGCGGCGCCAACATCTACCCGGCCGAGATCGAGGGTGCGATCATCACCCACGACAAGGTCGCGGACGTGGCCGTGTTCGGCATTCCCGATGAGGAGTGGGGGGAGCAGGTCAAGGCAGTCGTTCAGCCGCTGGATCCAGGCGCCGGATCCGATGAGCTTGCGGCCGAGATCCTGGCTTCGCTGGACGGGCGACTGGCGAAGATGAAGTGGCCGAAGTCGATCGACTTCATGGACGAACTGCCAAGGGACCCGAGCGGGAAACTGCTCAAGCGAAGGCTGCGGGAGCCGTACTGGGCCGGCCGGACAACGGCGATTTAGCCTGCCGTAGAGCACGGACAACACGGACAACACGGACAACGCGGGCTTGGGGTCGGCAACGGGCTACTGCTCCGGTTGTGCGCCATGGCTGGGCTGGTGGGTTGGGTGTGGCGCTCGGGCAACGGGCCGTTGCTGGTGTGGCGAGAGTGGTTGGCGCGTGCGATGGATTCCCGGATTCATCGGGTTTCCCGGAAGTCCGGGTGCGATGGATTGCCGGATTCACACCCGCTTTCCCGGCTGGATTGCCGAATCCATCGTGGGGCCGGCTTGGGGTGGCGACCGCGCCAGCCGCACGGTCTGAGCTGACAGCCGGGACTGGTATCTAGGAAGGATGTCTGAGCGAGCGAGTTTGGCTGAGTTGCTGTCCGGGCAGCGGGCCGACGCCGTCGATGAGATTGCTGGCCTTGAGCGGGATCTGGCCGGGATCATCGAGTCCGGTTCGGGCGGGGTCGACGATGAGCACGATCCTGAGGGGGCGACGCTCGCGTTCGAACGCCAGCATGTGGCGGCGTTGCTCGACCAGGCTCGTCAGCATCTGGCGCAGGTCGACGCGGCGATGACCAGGCTGGCGGAGGAAAGCTACGGCGACTGCGCGACCTGCGGTGAGCCGATCGGCATGGCGCGCTTGGCCGCCCGGCCGGCTACTACGATGTGCATCCGGTGCGCTGGGCGGTCGCTTGGGCGCTGACCAGGGCGTCGACGAGCCTGGTCACGGCGGAGGTGTCTGGTGAGGCGGAGTAGGTGACGGCCAGGACCTGGCGTCTGGCCCCGGGAAGCTCGGTGGCCTCCAAGCCCGGCCTGCCCACGGCTCGCAACGCCAGTCCGGGCACGATCGCGACGCCTAGGCCAGCTGCGACCAGCGCTTGGGACGCTACGTAGTCGGCCGATCTGGTCGTTATTGCGGGCACGAAACCGGCGCAGCGGCATAGATCGACGGTGAACTCGGTGCATTGCTCGTCTGCCCCGATCCAGCGCTGGTCGGCGTGGGCGACCAGGAGGGCGCGCCTGCGTTCTGGGTCGGTGCTTGCCCCGGTGCTTGCCTCGGTGCTTCCGCCGGCCCGGTCGGAGGTTGGTGTCGAGGAAGCGCTGGTGGCCGGGCTGATCAGGTAGACGGGTTCATCGAGTACGACCCAGATGTTCGACTCGTCGGCGGTCAGCGAGACCTTGGTTTCGGTCAGCATCGAGTCTGGTTCCGCGCCGTCCCGTAGGTATTTGAAGATCAGCGCGACGTCCGTCTCGCCGGCTCTGAGCATCCGCAACGCGTGGGCTGGATCGGCCTGGGTGATCTGGATGCCGGAGTCGGCGTGATCGGCGTGGAGCGTGGCGCCCGCCACGGCGACGAGCGTGCCGAGCGCCGAGCCGAACGCGGCCAGCCTGACCCGGTCCTGGCGAAGGCCAATGTGCAGCGCCAATTCGGCTTCGGCGGCGTCGATGCGGCCGAGAATCTCTTCGGCGCGTTCAGCGAGTAGCTGGCCCGCGTCGGTCAGCTTGACGCCGCGGCCCGCGCGCTCCATGAGCTTCGCGCCGGTCTCCGCTTCGAGCCGGGCGATATGGTGGCTGATCGACGGCTGCGCGTAGTTCAGCGCTTGGGCCGCTGCTGTCACGGACCCGTACTTGGCGACCGCAACGAGCACCCGGAGCCTGGTCGCGTCCAGCATGAGACAACTATAGATCCCGCCGAATTCTGGCTGGCCAATCATCGATCAAGCCGCAAAGTATGCGTCCGGAGGCGCTTGGTCCGCGCCTGGCGGGCGGCGGGTGGCAGGTGGCGGGTGCTGTCGCCGGGAGCCCGGCGGCAGCTAGGGGCCCGCGCTGTCGCTATGGCGGCAGCCCGGGGCCCACGCCGCTCCGGTCGCCCAGTGCCCAGCGACAGCTAGGGGCCCGCGTGGTCGCTATGACGGGTGGTCCGCTGGCTCGGGCGGGTCTCCTGGCTGGGCGGCGTCTTCCCCGCGTTCCCCACGCCCGCGTAGAAGCGGCCACGATGGCAACCGGGGCGGCTGCGCCGACCCCGCCGAGGCCGACCCCGCCGAGGCCGACCCCGCCGCCGCGCGACGCCGCCACGCGATTCCTGACAATGCTTCGAGCACGACCCGGTTCGCCAGGAACGCGGTGACTTCGGCGTGATCGTAAGGCGGCGCGACCTCGACCACATCAATTCCGGCCAGCGGCAGTTCCATCGCGATCCGGCGAACCGCGTCGAGCAGCTGCCGGCTCGACAGACCACCTGGCTCGGGTGTGCCAGTGCCCGGCGCCAATCCCGGATCCACCACGTCGATGTCCACGGACAAGAACACAGCGTCGCAGTCATCGGTCGCGATCGCGAACGCCTCGCTCAAGCACTCGTCGAGGCCACGCGCGACGATCTCGGTCATCTCGAAGCTGCGCATCCGTTGCCGCGCCATCCAGTCGAGTGTGTCGGGCGGAGGCCAATAGCCGCGCAGGCCGATCTGCAGAAACCGGTCGCCGCGGATCGCGCCGGACTCGATCAGCCGGCGCATCGGGGTCCCATGCCCGTAGAGCGAGCCGAACTGGGTGTCGCCGGTGTCCGCGTGCGCGTCGAAGTGGATCAGCGAAACCCGGCCCCAGCCGACGTGGCGGGCGACACCGGTGGCGTCGGGGAATGTGATCGTGTGATCGCCGCCGAGTATCACCGGTATTGCGCCGGCGGCGGCGACCGAGCGCACGGCGTCCTCAAGCCGCCGCAGTGACACCTCGGTCTGGCCGGACGGCATCTCGACGTCGCCGGCGTCGGCGACCGCGAGTTCGACAAGCGGGTCAACGCCAAGCGCCAGGTGCGGCCGCGAGCCGTCGTGCGGCAGGTAGTCGGCAAACCTGATCGCCTGCGGACCGAACCTGGCGCCAGGCCGGTGCGACGTCCCGCCGTCGAACGGTGCGCCGATTATCACGATGTCGTTTCCGGCAAATGAATGAGGATCGGCAACGTCGGCCTTGGCCACGCCCAGGAACGTGGCATCTGGTCCGAACATGTTGCCGATCCGCGTCACAACGTCCTCCTAGATCGAGTTGCCTCGCAGGAGTCCGACCTTAGCGCGCACCCACTCGCGAGGTCGCCGACTCGACCTCCGCCGACTCGACCTCCGCCGACTCCGCCTCTCTCAGTTCGACCTCTCCCCAGCGGCCGGTGCGCTCGCCAAGCATCCGGGCGATAGGCGCGGGCAGCCACCAGTTCACCTTGCCGAGCAGTTCCATCACGGCCGGCACGAGCACGAGCCTGACCAGTGTCGCGTCGATCAAGACCGCGACCGCCAGGCCGAGCCCGACCTGCTTGACCGAGACGTTGGCGCCGAGCACGAAGGACAGGAACACCACCACCATGATCGCCGCCGCCGCGGTGATCACGCGCGCCGTGCTCGCCAGGCCCTTCGCGACCGATGCCGCGTTGTCGCCGGTGACGTCGTAGTGCTCCTTGATCCGCGAGAGTAGGAAAACCTCGTAGTCCATCGACAGGCCGAACAGGATCACGAACAGGAAGATCGGCACCCAGGTCGTGACCGGCATGGTCTCGGGGAAGCCGAACGCCTGCCGCAGCCAGCCGTGCTGCGTAACCAGCACAAGCACGCCGTAGGCCGCCGAGATCGACAGTAGGTTCATCAACGCCGCCTTGATCGCGATCGTCAGCGACCTGAACACCACCATGAGCAGCACCATCGAGACCAGCACCACGATCGCCACGAGCCAAGGCAGCCGCTGGCCAGTCATGTTCGCGAACGCGACGTTGCCCGCGTTCGGCCCGGTGACGTAGGCGTGGATGCCGGTGCCAGCGGTGGCGTGCGGCAGCACGGTGCCGGACAGCTTGTTCACCACGGCGTCGGTTGCCGGGTCTTGCTCGCCGGTGGCTGGGTACGCGATCAGCATCGCGGCCCTGCCGTCGGCGCTTTCGATTACCGGGGTCACGCGCGCGATCCCGTGCGTGCGGCTGACCGCGCTGGCCAGCCCAGAGGTGCTGGCCGTGGGCGTCGGCAGCTTAATCGCGATGATCAGCGGTGCGTCGAATCCGGGCCCGAAACCGCGCGCCATCGTGGCGTAGCTCGCGTACCCCATGGTGCCGCGGGCCTGCGTCGACTCGTCCGGCATGCTCAGCTTCAGGCCGAGCGCGGGAAGCGCGAGCAGCACTATCACGAGGGCGGAGCCGACGGCGGCGATGACCGGCCTGCGCTGGACAAGACCCGCCCAACGCTCGGCCGCCGGGACACGCGCCGGAGCGTTAGCGTCGCGACGGCGCGCCCACCCCGGCACCCGAACTCTCGACGGCTTGGCCAGCCGCGTCCCGCTGAACCCGAGCAGCGCGGGCAGCAGCGTGAGCGAGCCGAGCACGGTCGCGCCGACGGTTACGGCGGCGGCCACCGCGACGCCGTTCATCAACTGCTGGCGCAGCACGAGCAGGCCGAGCATGCCGATCGCCACGGTGCTGCCTGCGGTCAGCACTGACCTGCCCGCGGTGTTCATCGTGGCGACCATGGCATCCTGCGGGGTGGCGCCGGACCGGAGCGCCTCACGGAATCTGGTGACGATGAACAGCGCGTAGTCGACGCCGACGCCGAGCCCGATCATCGACGCGACGATGGGGGAGAACGACGGTGCCGGGAAGATGTGACCGATCAGCGCGATCAGCGACAATCCGGCGCCGATTCCGAACACGGCGGTGACGATCGGCAGGCCCATAGCGAGCAGCGAGCCGAACGCGATCAGCAGTACGATCGCCGCCGCCAGGATGCCGATGCCCTCGGTCGGCCCGCCGTACGGCGTCTCGGCTGCGTCAACCACATCGCCGCCAAGACTGAACGTCACGCCGTGCCCAGACGCAGCGGTGGCGTCTTTCATCAGCGCGAGTGCCTCCGAGTTTCCGATCTTCGAGCCTTGCTGCTCGAACTGGACGGTGGCGAACGCCTCGTGTCCGTCCGCCGAGATCTGGCCGAGCGCCGCGAACGGGCCGGTCACCGACGTGACGCCGGCGGCCCGCTCGAACGGAACGAGCGCGCTGGTGATCCTGGCCTTGACCACCGGGCTATCGACTGGCGCCTTCGATGCGATCGCGAGCGTCAGCGAGTCGCCCGACTGCCGGTGGAAATGCGCGTTGAGAAGCGCCTGACCGGGGTCGTTGCCGCCGAAGCTGTCATCGGCCGCTGCGCCGAACCGCATCCACAACGTGATCAAGCAAGCAACGAGGATGGTCCATGCGAAGACGGTAACGACCCTGTGGCGGTAGCATGCGCGGCCGATCTGCCCGAGCGGGCCGCCCGCCCGCCGGGTTTGCTGGTGCGACATCGAGTTCATCTCCAAAAGCCTCAGTGGTTTCTGGTCGATCTCGATAGTCCCGATTTGGCGCCGCGACGTCGTCGTACCGCCGAAGGCACTTATCTCGCCAGCTACTCGCCGCGAGGTACTCCCTGTGGTGTAGCAAGACCGGTGGCGTAGGCGATGACCACGAGCTGAGCCCGGTCCCGCGCGTTGAGCTTGACCATGGCGCGGCTCACGTGCGTCTTGGCGGTGAGTGGACTGAGCACGAGGCGGTCAGCGATCTCGTCGTTGGACAGCCCGGCCGCGACCAGGCTGACAACCTCTCGCTCCCGCGCGGTCAGCGAAGCCACCCGGCTGTCGACCTGGTGGCGCGTTGGTTCAGGCGCCGACGCGCCGGCCGCTGTGAACGCGCCGATCAACGCCCGCGTCACGCTCGGCGCGAGCAGCGCGTCACCCCGAGCCACCACCCGGATCGCCTGGAGCAACTCGGTCGGCTCGAGGTCCTTGATCAGAAAGCCGCTCGCTCCGGCCCGCAGCGCCGCGAACACATTCTCGTCGTCGTCGAACGTGGTCAGCACGACGATCTTGACGCCTCGGAGCTCGGAGTCGGCGGAGATCCGCCGGATCGCGGTCAGCCCGTCCACATCAGGCATCTTGAGGTCCATCAGCACGACATCGGGCCGATGCTGGCGGGCAAGCGCGATCGCGATCCCGCCGTTGGCCGCCTCCGCGACGACCTCGATATCTGGCGCCGACTCCAGCAGCGCGCGAAAACCGGCCCGCAGCAGCGCCTGGTCATCGGCGAGCAGAACGCGGATCACCGCTTCGCACCGACTCGTTCCAGGGGCAGCCGCGCGGTCACCTCGAAGCCGCCGACCTCTCTGCGCCCAGCGGTGATCTCGCCGCCCAAGGCGGCGGCCCGCTCTCGCATGCCGATCAGGCCGTGACCGGAACCGCCCGCGGCAGTTCCGTTCGCGCCGCCATCGGGCAGCTGAGCCCGGCCGCCAGACCCGACTCCGTCATCGGCCACCGTGATGGTAAGTACGTCAGTTGCATAAAGGAGCGCGACGGTTGCGCTCGCATTCTGACCCGCGTGTCTTAGCACATTGGTCAGCGACTCCTGCAAGATCCGGTAAGCCGCGCGGTCGACCTGGTCTGGTACGGGCCTGCGCAACCCCTTGACCGTGATGGTCACCGGCGCCCCAGCGGATCGAACCGCGTCGAGCAGCGTGTCGAGCCGGTCAAGCCCCGGCGTGTTATCCGAGGAGGGCTCGGCCCCGTCGCCGCGCAGCGTGTTCAGCGTTGCTCGCATGTCGCCGAGCGCGGACTTGCTCGTCTGCCTGATGGACGTCAAAGAGTCGCGGAGGCCGGTGCTGTCCTCGTCCCCTGCCGTCAGATGCAGCGCGGAACCCGCGAGCACCGTAATCGTCGCCATCGCATGGGCCACCGTGTCGTGCAAATCCCTCGCGATCCGCAGCCTCTCCTCGGCTACCGCCCGGCCCGCCTCGGCGGCTCGTTCTTCCTGAGCAAGCCGCAGCTTCTCGGCGGTCTCGGCGGCCAGCGCGCGCCGGCCGCGCACGTTGTCGCCCAGCGCCACGGCGACCGCGAGCAGTGCGAGCGAGGGCAGGAAGTCCGCTGCGATCGAGGCGATCCCCTCGGTTGTCGCGAACACCGCCAGCATGAGGCCGATCGTCATGTATCCAGCCGGAATGATGATCGCCCACCAGAGGTAGCCTGCTGTCGCGGCGTCGTAGATCGGGAGCGCCAGCAGCGGTACCGGCGAGATGTCCCTGCGTTGGACCGAGTAGAACACCAGGAGCAGCACCGAGCATGCGATCAGCACACCGAACGGCCATCGACGGCGCAGCAGGATCGGCACTGCCACGAGGACGCCGAAGGACAGAGACAGCGCATCGAGAGGTACCTGGTTCGGACCAGTTGCCACCGCTACGTTGAGTTCCACAGCGGCCGCGACTGCCACGGTGATCGCGACGTCAATCGGCCTGATCCCGAGCCAGCTACGCAGCTTCACCACGAGGTCAAAGTACGCGGTCGAGCGGGAGGATGGAAATGCCTGACGCCTACGGCCCGGAAGCCGATGAAGTCGCCGCACTGATACGCGACCTCGCGGGCGACAGCGACCGGCACATCCCGGTTCAGGGCACGCTGAACTTCCGCGACGTGGGCGGCTACCAGGTTCGGGGTGGCGGCATGGTCAGGAGGCGGACGTTGTTCCGCTCGGACGCGCTTCACAATGTCGAAGCGGCCGGGTCGGAGATGCTCGCTGGCCTGCGCCTGAAAACCGTCGTTGATCTGCGGACAATCGAAGAACTCTTGACGATGCAAAGTCCGCTCGCCGACTTCGCCGACCGTGGCACCCGCACCATTCACCTTTCGCTGGTCGGGCCGGACTTCAGCGAGTTGCCGCCCGAGCTTGAAGGGGTTTACTCGTTCTTCGTGGACCGACGCGGCGAGGCGATCGCCGCCGCCATTAAGCACCTGGCCAGACCCGGGGCGCTGCCTGGCCTTGTACATTGCACGGCTGGCAAGGACAGAACGGGCATTGTGATAGCGTTCACGCTGGCGGCGGTCGGTGTTCCTGAGCGGGTCATAGTGGCGGACTACGCGATGAGCGGTATGTACCTGATGCCAGAGCAGATCGCCGTGATCGGTCAGATCAGCGCTGCCGCCGGGCTCGATGAGCAGCTTACCCAGGCGCTCATGGCGAGCCCGCCTGAGCTGATGACGCGAACTCTGGCGCGTGCCAGGGAGCAGGCGGGAAGCATCGCGGGTTACCTGATCAGCAACGGCCTAACCGAGGCCGACTTGGCCGCGCTACGAACAGCACTCGTCATAGCCGAATAACCACACGGCGAAGCGGACGACAGTCATTCCCGCAAAGGAGCGACACGCCTATGTCGCACGATGAGCTTGACCGGCGAATCCTGCACGCGCTCGTGCAGGACGCGCGCGCAAGCTATGCGGAGATAGGCTCTCTCGTCGGCCTGTCCGCGCCGGCGGTCAAACGGCGGGTCGACCGGCTGCGCGCGGCCGGCGCGATCACCGGGTTCTCCGCCCGGCTCAGCCCGGCCGAGCTGGGCTGGACCACTGAGGCATACGTTGAACTGTTTTGCCGAGGCAAGACATCACCCACCGAAATCGGGCTAGCGGCATCTAAGCATCCGGAGGTAGTCAGCGCCTGCACGGTCACTGGCGAAGCCGACGCGTTGCTGCTGATCAGAGCCGCCGACGTCAGGCACTTTGAGCAAGTCGTCGAGCGGATAGGGGCCGAGCCGTTCGTCGTGCGGACGAGAAGCTCGATCGTGTTGTCGCGCTTGGTCGAACGCCCGGATGCGCTGCCAGAACTGACGGAGCACTAGCGCGGGTCGCGGGGGTAAGGTACCCCCGAAGCCAGCACGGGCGTCTCTATCAGCTTGAACTCCGCTGATCAGCCGGTTTGCTGATGCTCGGTCGGCTACAGTCGTATCATGTCCGACCGTGACGACCGATATGTCGGTAATGAGGCGCCGAGCCTCCCGCGCAACACTGGCGAGTTCCGTGCTGCACCGGACATCTCGGCAAGCACGGCAGAATTCCGGGCGTTCGCGGCACGCCAACCCGACAACATCGCGGGGTCGCCGGACACTGGCTCATGGCCCGAGCAGCCGTGGGCAGGCGAGGCGCCGAGCGGCGGTTCGGGGCGGAAGATCGGCCTGATCGTCGGCGCAGTGGTCGTGCTTGCGATCGTGATCGTGCTGGCGCTGGTCTTCGCCTGATCCTGTTTGTTGCGCCTGTTCCAGCCGCCGTCAGACGGTTCCCGTTTAAAAGCCGCGGCCCACCTGTGTCCAGCCTGACCACCCGCTGCCGCCGTCGCTAGAGACGTCGAGCTTGCTGCCGCGGTCGACCACGGCGATGCTCGCTGCTCCGGGCGTGTTAAGCCAGCCGACCGGGCTGCCAAGGGCCTTGCCGCCAGGCATGCCGCCGATCGGCAGCCAGTTGTCCCACCCGGCCGAGCCCGACGTGCCATTCTGCCTAATGTATTCAAGCTGACCGGTGGTGAGCTTGGCGTAGACGATCACCTGTCCGACCGGCCACAGCGCTGCCGCTGGAGACCCGGTGACAGCCGCGTCGCGGCCAGAGGCGGGGTTGGCCAACGGCACGCCCCACGTCCACGTGCCCGCGACGTTCTGCCACCCGTCGTCCAGCCCGTCGGCTTTGGTCGCGGCGAAGAACTCCACCTGGCCTGACCCGTTCACAATGACCGAGGGCACACCAGATAGATTCGCCGGGCTGCCCGCCAGCGTGGTCCACCGTGCCCACGACCTGCC
Source organism: uncultured Actinomycetota bacterium (assembly GCA_963769145.1). Classification (GTDB taxonomy): domain Bacteria; phylum Actinomycetota; class Actinomycetes; order Streptosporangiales; family Streptosporangiaceae; genus Chersky-822. The sequence continues at coordinate 633,696 of CAVYKS010000003.1, read as the reverse complement.
GTTCCATCTGGTCATCGCGGCCGATCCGGCTATCGTCACGCAGAACACGTCGACGTTGTGCCTGGTGTCCGCGACGGCGACGGGCGTGCTCCCGCAACTGCCGCCCACGCTGCGCCAGCCGACCCAGCGTCCGTTGCCGTTGGGCTGGCGCTGCCTGATCGTATCGACGCTGCCGTTGCTCGCCGTCTGGAAGACGGCGACCTCGCCGGATGGCAGCAGCAGCGCCGCCGGGTCCGTCCCCGCGCGAGCCGGCCTGCCTGGCACCGGCAGCGGCTTGCCCCACTCCCAGTCGTTGGGGAACCCGGCCTGCTGCCACGCATGCACGATCTGCCCCGAGTTGTCCCGGGCGAACAACGTGAGCGCGCCGTTGGCCTGCGGCGCGACCGACGGGTTGCTCGCGATGGTGGCAGGAGACCGGCCGACCGTGTGCGCCGCCGACCAGGTAAGGCTGCCGACCGGCACCTGCCACGCGTGCGCGAGCGTGCCCGCCGCTGACCGGGCGAACCACTCGGCCGTGCCGTTGGCGTTCATCCCGACAGCGATCCTGAACGTGGCGTATCCAGTCGGCTTGGTCGTGACCGGGGCGCCGCCAAGGTTGACGTCGAGTTGGTCGGCGTCGATGTCAATGCTGACACCGCCATAGGTCTCACTGTGGTTGCCCAGGTACTGGTGCAGCCGCTGGTGGTTGGCCCACATCGCCGACGGCATGTACGAACTCGCTGTGGTCGCCTTGCCGTCCCAGTCCGCGTAGTAGATGACCTGCGGCTCGGTCATCGCCCCGGCGGCGGCTACGAGCGCGCCCACATTGGTGAACGACTCATAGACGCCCGAGACGAATCCGCGTGCCTGCAACTCGCTATCCCACGCCGACAAGAACGTGGTGACCTGGGAATCGCAGGCCGGCCCGTACGCCTCCATGTCGTAGATCAGCGGCGTGCCAGGCGGGATCCCCAGACCCGACGCCTGCGCGACCGCGTCGTCGGCAGCCGCCTTACCTTCGCTGCCCGCCCGGCTCGTAGTGATCGTGGCGTCCCCTCCGGCCAGCACGCAACTCGACTGCAGCCCTGGGTAGATCGGAAAGTATCGCCACCCCTGGCCGACGATTCCGGTCAGCCACGACGGGGTCAAGTTGACCTGCGCGCAGGCCCGGTTGGCGCCGCCGATGTAGACGCCGACCGCCCGATAAGGCGAGCCGAGCCACTTGGTCATGGCGCTGGCGCTGGGCGTCGCGCACGAGTCGAATCCGCTGCCGGCGAAGGCCCCCTGGCCTCGCTCCTTGCGCAGACCCGCGGTCGGATGCCGTCGGGGTCCCGCGCCTTTGCTGTCGGCCGCGCGCGCGAACTCGGTGTGCGCGAACTCGGTGTGCGCGAACTCGGTGTGCGCGAACTCGGTGTGCGCGAACTCGGTGTGCGCGAGCAGTTCCGTTCGTACGGTCAGTTCGGCTGCTGCCGATCCTGGCCCGGCCGGACGAGCCCACCGCGCCAGGCCGGTGACCTTGATCGACGACTGGATCGCCAGCGCGAGCGACCTGTCGGTGCCGTAGCTGATCGCGACCTGCACTCCTGCTTGCGGGAGGGCGTCGGCGATGGTTCGCGTCACGGTCGAGTCGCTGCGGATGACTGTGATCCCGCTGTGCCGCAGCCTGGCCTTGGCGCCAGTGGCGCCGTATTCCGTTGCCCCGCCGCGCAGAGGCCCGACCATGACCGCCTCCGTCTTGCCTACCAGGCCGGCCGGGCAGACCGGATCAGGCCCCGGCCGGCCGAGATACACGGCATGGACGTCAAGCCTGGGACAGGCAGCCGGACGCCGAGCAAAGCTGATCACCGGCCACGAGGCAGGAACACTGACCTGCACTCCCGCGTATGTCACGCTCCGCCACCGATGCGCAACCGCTGCCAACGAGTGCGCCGAGGCCGTCACCGCCCCCAGACTCCCAAGTCCGACCAGTACAGCAGCATGGATTCGAAAACTCATAGAACCGATGGTCGCGCTTTGACACCCAAACGGCGGGTAATTTTCGATAACCGTGCGTAGTCAATTACAAACTTTGGCCAAAACGACAACTCCCGGGTTCAGCAGGCATCGTAAGGCCGACGTCGCCGCCCTATGCGCGCCCCGGAGAAACACCTATCCCTTTTGTCCGGGACCACACCGGCGATCGGTCGGGTTGGGCCCGCCCTGCCTCCGCCTCCACCGCCGCCCCCCGCCCCCCCCCAGCAGCTCGGGGCCCACGACGTCGCCATAGCGACAGCCAGGGTCCCACGCTGCGCCGGGCAGCCAGAGCCCGGCGGCAGCTAGGGAGCCACGCTGCTCCGCCGCCCGGCAGCCCAGGCCAGCCGGGGTGCGCGCGGTCGCTAGGACGAGCACCGGGCCACCGCCGCGTGCCGGAAGGCACGCCCCGCAAAACGAAGCCCGCGTGTTGATAACCAGCGCGCCCTATTGTCATCGTCGGCCCGACATCGCCGTTGAAATCTGGGTTTTACGGCAAGTCTGTGCGATGGATTCCCGAATTCATCGCTTCCGGCCGGTTGGGCGCCGCGATGGATTCCCGAATTCATACCGGTTTCCCCGGGTGGATTCCCGAATTCATCGCAGGGTTTGATCCGACATGTGCGATGGATTACCGAATCCATCGCACACGGGCGGGCAGGGGTGGTGCGATGGACCGCCGAATCCATCCCGCGTTCGCGGGGCGGTGGGCTGGAGGCGGCATCGGGTCGGTCGCGGGGCTCGGGGGGTCGCGCTGGGAGGCCGGGGGTTAGCTGGGATCGCGCTGGGAGGCCGGGGGTTAGCTGGGATCGGGCTGGGAGCCGGGGGATAGCTGGGATCGGGCTGGGAGACGGGGTCAGGCGGGGTCGGGCTGGAAGCGGTAGCCCATGCCTGGTTCGGTTAGGAGCCAGCGTGGCCTGGCTGGGTCTGGCTCTAGCTTGCGGCGCAATTGGGCCATGTACAGCCTGAGGTTGCCGCTCGCGTCCTCGTAACCAGGTCCCCAGACCTCCCGCAGTAGCTGGCGCTGGCTCATCAGCTTGCCTGGGTGCCGCAGCAGCACCTCGAGCAGGTGCCATTCGGTGGGTGTCAGCCGGATGTCGGCCTGGCGGTTGCCGCTGCGGTTGCCGCCGTCGCCGTCGCCGTCCGGGGATCTGATCACGCGCTTGGCGGCAAGGTCGACGGTCAGGTCGCCAAGCCGTACTTGCGGTTCGCTGGTGCCCGGAGTGCTTCGCCGGACCGCTGCCCGCATCCTGGCCAGCAACTCGTCCATGCCGAATGGCTTGGTGACGTAGTCGTCGGCACCGATGTCGAGCGCCTCAACCTTGTCGGTGCTGTCGGCTCGTCCGGAGAGCACGATGATCGGTGCGTCGGTCCAGCCGCGCAGCCCAGCTATGACGTCGACGCCGTCCATGTCGGGCAGGCCGAGGTCCAAAATGACAAGGTCGGGCGGGTGCTGTGCGGCTTGGTGCAGCGCTTGGCTGCCGGTCAGGGCGGTATCCACCTCGTACTGCCGGGCACGCAGGTTGATCCGCAGTGCGCGGACGATCTGCGGCTCGTCGTCGATGACCAGAACTCGGGTCACGCTATATCGCCTCGCGGAGGCACGGCGGCGGGCAGTGGCTGCGCCGGGCTGGTCACGGCTAGCAGCGACAGCGCCATCGTGAGTCCGCCGCCTGGGGTCTCCTCGGGTTCCAGCACGCCATCCATCGCTTCGGTCAGGCCGCGGGCCAGGGCGAGGCCGAGCCCGATGCCGGTGGTGTTGTCGGTGTCGCCGAGCCGCTGGAACGGCACGAACATCCGGCTCACAGCGCCCCTGGGGATGCCTGGACCGCGGTCGATGACCCGCAACTCGACTCGATCCCCGAGCGAGCTAGCGGTCAGCACCGGCGGGGAACCAGCGGGAGAATAACGCAGCGCATTGGCCACCAGGTTGGCGACGACGCGCTCAAGTATTCCAGGGTCGACGAAGATCTCTGGCAATTCTGACGGGATTTCGACGATGACCTTTCTGCCGTCGGGTCCAAGATCGTCAAGCGAGCGGGCGAGGATTTCGCCCAGGTCGGCCGCTCTCGGGAAGACCGACATGGCACCGGCCTGGAGCCTGCTCATGTCCAGCAGGTTTTCCACCAGCCGGGTGAGCTTGTCCAAAGACTCATCGGCGGTCGCGAGCAGTTCGGCGTAATCCTCCTCCGCCCACTGCACGTCGTCTGAGCGCAGGCTGGTCACCGCCGCCTTGGCCGAGGCAAGCGGCGTGCGCAGGTCATGGCTGACGGCCGCGAGCAGGGCGGCCCGCATCCGGTCGGCCTCGGCGATGGGCCTGGCCGCCTCGGCCTCGGCAGTGAGTCGCTGCTGCTCGAGCGCCGCCGCTGCGTACGTCGCGAACGCGCTGAGCACCCGCCGGTCGGCAGCCGGCAGCGTACGACCGCGTGCGGCCAGGTACAAGTTGTCGTCGATCGGCATCGCCACGTCGGCGTCGTCGGGGCTGGTCATTGGCGGCTGCTCAGTCGCTGTCGCGCCCGATGCGGCTATGACGTGCCACCCGCTTGCGGACATCGGGGCCCCGCTGGACGGGATGTCCCGCTCAAGCATGGTGACCAACTCCATGCCGAATGCCTCGCGCACCCGGTCGATGACCGCTTGCAGCGGCTTCTCACCGCGCAGGATGCTGCCAGCGGTAGTAACCAGGAGCTGGGATTCGGCCCCGGCCCTAGCTGCCTGTTTGGATCGCCGGGCGGCGATGTCGACTATCGACGCGACGACTACGGCCACGACGAGGAAGACCGCGATCGCGAGCGCGTTGTTCGGGTCGGAGATCGTGAACGTGTAGATCGGCGGCGTGAAGTAGTAGTTGAGGAACAGCGAGCCTTCCACCGCGGCGAGCACCGCCGGCACCAGGCCGCCGATCAGCGCCACGGCGACCACGCCTATAAGGAAAAGCAGCACGTCGCTGGTCAGGTTGAGGCTATGGCGCAAGTTGGCGAGCGCGAGCGCCAGCACCGGCGCGAGCAGCAGGGCGAGCACGTAACCGGCCACCTTGCGTGGCAGCGAGAGCCCGCCGCGCTCGCTGGGCAGGCCCCGGCCCCGGCCCATCTGTGAATGGGTCACGATGTGGACGTCGATGTCGCCTGAGTCACGGATCGTGCGCCAGCTCACCCCTGGTCCGGTGAGCAGCGTGCTGATCCAGTTGCGGCGGCTGGCGCCGAGCACGAGCTGGGTCGCGTTCTCCGCTCGGGCGAAGGCGAGCAGCGCATCCGGCACATTGTCGCCCACGACCTGGTGATAGCTGCCGTCCAGCGACTCGGTCAGCTGACGCTGGGTGGCGAGCGCCCCGGCGTCGGCCCCGGTCAGGCCGTCGGACCTGGTGACATAGACCGCAAGCAGATCCCCCCCGGCCGACCTGGCCGCGATCCGGGCGGCGCGGCGGATCAGTGTCTCGCCTTCTGGGCCGCCGGTGAGCGCGACGACGACCCGCTCCCTGGCTTCCCAGGTGCCGCGAATGTCGTGCGCCTCGCGGTAGCGGTGCAGTCCTTCGTCTACCCGGTCGGCCAGCCACAGCAGGGAAAGCTCGCGGAGTGCGGTCAGGTTGCCGGCGCGGAAATAGTGGTTGAGCGCCGCGTCGATCTTTTCGGCCGGATAGACGTTTCCGTGCGCCATCCGCCGACGTAGCGCCTCGGGCGTCATGTCGACTAGCTCGATCTGGTCGGCCGCCCGGACCACGGCGTCGGGTACGGTTTCCCGCTGCGGCACGCCGGTGATCTTGAGTACCACGTCGTTGAGCGACTCGAGGTGCTGGATGTTGACCGTGGTGATGACGTCGATGCCAGCGTTCAGCAGTTCCTCGACGTCCTGCCAGCGCTTCTCGTTGCGCGAACCAGGCACGTTGGTGTGCGCGAGCTCGTCGACGAGCGCGATCTGCGGCCGGCGGGCGAGCACGGCGTCAACGTCCATCTCCTCGAACGAGCTGCCGCGGTACTTGATCGCGGCGCGCGGCACGACGTCGAGGCCGGCCAGTTGCTCGGTGGTGCGGCGGCGTCCGTGGGTTTCCACGAAGGCCACGACCACGTCGGTGCCTCGGGATTGCCGACGGTGGCCTTCGCCGAGCATGGCAAAGGTCTTGCCGACACCCGCCGCGGCGCCCAGGTAAATCCTGAGCGATCCGCGGCGGGCGGCAAGACCGTGACCCTGCGCGTTGTCGGTCTTCGTCATCTCTAATTCACGGTACTGGGTGCTGCTGATCGAGCGCGATGTTGAGTAGCAGCACGTTGACGGTAGCCTCGCCAAGGATGCCGATGATCCTGCTGCTCGTGTACTTGGCGACCAAGGCCCTGACCGCAGCCGGGCTGATGTGCCTCGCCGCCGCGACGGTGTTGACCTGGATGGCCGCGTACGCCGGGGAGATGTCGGGGTCCAGACCTGATCCTGATGCCGTCACCGCGTCCGGTGGTATCGCGGACACCGGGACGTGATCGAGCATCGCGATCACCTTCTGGCGCTGCCTTATAAGGCCGGTCAGCTTGGAGTTGTTGGGTCCGAGGTTGGTCGCGGCCGAGTACACCGGGTCGCAGCCGAAGTCGTTGCTCGCACCACTGGTCGCGGCCGACGGGCGGGGCTGGAAGTACTGAGGCAGCGGGTTGCCCTTGGAATCGACGAACTCCTGGCAGAGCAGGCTCGAACCGACCACCCGATGGTGGAAGTTGACCAGCGAGCCATTGGCGTGGTTGTGAAACGCTGCCTGGCCGATGCCGAAGACCACGAGCGGGTAGGCGAGGCCGCAGATCACGGTGAAGATCACCCAGCCGCGGACGGCCGCGATAAGTTGCCTCAGCGAGGCGGGGAGATGACTCATGACGATCACCGGAATCCTGGTATGAACTGAATGATGAGGTCGATGGCCTTGATCCCGACGAACGGGATGATCAGCCCGCCGACGCCGTAGACCCACAGGTTCCGCCGCAGCATCGCCGCAGCGGAGGACGGGCGGTACCTGACGCCGCGCAGCGAGAGCGGTATCAGCGCGACGATGATCAGCGCGTTGAAGATGATCGCCGAGGTGATCGCCGACTGCGGGCTGTGCAGGTGCAGGATGTTGAGCTTGCCCAGGGCAGGTATCACCGTGGAGAACATGGCTGGGATGATCGCGAAGTACTTCGCCACGTCGTTCGCGATCGAGAACGTGGTCAGCGAGCCCCGGGTGATCAGCAATTGCTTGCCGATCTCCACGATCTCGATGAGCTTGGTCGGGTTGGAGTCCAGGTCCACCATGTTCCCCGCCTCCTTAGCGGCGGAGGTCCCGGTGTTCATAGCCACCCCGACGTCGGCCTGAGCGAGCGCCGGAGCGTCGTTGGTGCCGTCGCCGGTCATCGCGACCAGCTTGCCGCCCTCCTGCTCCTTGCGTATCAGCGCCATCTTGTCCTCGGGCGTCGCCTCGGCCAGGAAGTCGTCCACGCCTGACTCATCGGCGATCGCCTTCGCGGTCAGCGGGTTGTCGCCGGTGATCATCACGGTCCTGATGCCCATCTTGCGCATCTCGGCGAACCGCTCGGCGATGCCCTCCTTGACGATGTCCTTGAGGTAGATCACGCCGAGCGCCTTGGCGGTTCCGTTGGAGCGCTCTGCTACCACCAATGGCGTGCCGCCGGCGCCCGAGATGGCGTCCACGGTCTGGCCAAGCTCGTCGGGCGGGGTGCCGCCGCCTTGCCTGATCCACTCCCTGACCGCGCTCGACGCGCCCTTGCGGACCTGACGGCCGTCGCGCAGGTCGATGCCGCTCATTCTGGTCTGGGCGGTGAATTCGACGAACTCGGCATCGGCCAGCTCGCCTTCGTGTCGCTCGCGCAGGCCGTAGCGGTTCTTGGCGAGCACGACGATAGAGCGGCCCTCCGGCGTGTAGTCGGCCATCGACGACAGTTGCGACGCGTCGGCCAGTTCTTCCGCCGTCACCCCGCTGACTGGCAGGAACTCACTCGCCTGCCGGTTGCCGATGGTGATCGTTCCGGTCTTGTCGAGCAGCAGCGTGTTCACGTCGCCCGCCGCCTCGACCGCGCGGCCCGACATCGCGAGCACGTTCCGCTGGACCAGCCGGTCCATGCCAGCGATGCCGATCGCCGAGAGCAGTGCACCAATCGTGGTGGGGATCAGCGCGACGAGCAGCGCGACCAGGATCACCAGGCTCTGCGGTGCGCCCGAGTAGAACGCCATCGGCTGGAGCGTGATCACGGCGAGCATGAAGATGATCGTCAGCGAAGCCAGCAGGATATTCAGCGCCAGCTCGTTTGGTGTCTTCTGCCGCTTCGCGCCTTCGACCAGCGCGATCATCCGGTCGATGAACGTCTCGCCGGGCTTGGACGTGATCTTCACGACAATCCGGTCGGACAGCACTTTCGTACCGCCGGTGACCGCCGACCGGTCGCCGCCCGACTCGCGGATGACCGGTGCGGACTCGCCGGTGATCGCCGACTCGTCCACCGACGCCACGCCTTCCACGACGTCGCCGTCACCGGGAATGATCTCGCCTGCCTCGACCACCACGTAGTCACCGAGGGTGAGCGCAGTGCCGGGTACCTCCTGGATGCGAGTATTGGCCTGGGCGGGCTGCCACCCGATCAGGCGGCGCGCGACCGTCTCCCGCTTGGTCCGGCGCAAGGTCTCGGCCTGTGCCTTGCCGCGGCCCTCGGCCACGGCCTCGGCGAGGTTGGCGAAGACCACGGTGAGCCACAGCCACACCACGATCGTCCAGTTGAAGATGGACGGCTTGGTGATCGCTGTGTAGGTGGTCAGCGCGGCGCCGACCTCGACGACGAACATGACTGGGTTCTTGACCTGGACCCGCGGGTCTAGCTTCTTGAAAGCGTCGGGGGTCGACCGCCAGAGGATCTTCGGGTCGAGCAGCCCCGCACCGATCCGCTGCGTGCCAGCGGCGGCTGACTTGCTCTCCGCCGGCTGGGTCTGCGGTGTGGTTGTCACAGACATCAGTGCGATCCTTTTCAGTGGAGGCCTTCTGCGAATGGGCCAAGGGCCAGCGCGGGGAAGTAAGTCAGACCGACCAGGACCAAGATGACGGCGACCAGCATGCCGACGAACAGCGGTTTCCTGGTGTCGAGCGTGCCGACGCTTTCTGGCGTCTTTCCTTGCCTGGCCAGCGAGCCGGCGAGGCCGAGCGCGAAGATCTCTGGCGCGAACCGGCCGACTAGCATCACGATGCCGCCGACGGTGTTGTACCAGATCGTGTTCGTGGTCAGGCCAGCGAAGGCCGAGCCGTTGTTGTTGGCCATCGATGTGAACGCGTACATGATCTCGGTCAGGCCGTGCGCTCCTGGATTGAGGATCGAGGACAGCGGCGATGTGGTCGGCGATGGCCAGTTCTTGAGCCCGAGAGACAACCCCGCCGCAGTCAGGATCAGCACGGGCAAGGTGAGGAAGTACAACGCCGCGTACTTCATCTCAGTCGGCCTGATCTTCTTGCCGATGTACTCGGGAGTACGGCCCACCATCAGGCCGCCGACGAACACGGTGACGATGGCGAGCACCAGGATGCCGTACATTCCGGCGCCGACGCCTCCCGGAGCGATCTCGCCGAGCGCGATGTCGAATAGCGCGATGCCGCCGCCGAACGGCGTGAGCGAGTCGTGGAAGCAGTTCACCGAGCCGGTGGATGTCACGGTCGTGGACGCCGCGAACAGCGAGCAGGCGGGTCGGCCGAATCTAGTCTCCACCCCCTCCATCGCGCCGTGCGCGAGGTGGGTGGCGGTTCCGGCGCCCTGCGCCTCGAAGAAGCTGATCCCGCCTACGGCGGTGAGCCAGATGATCGCCATGACCGCGACGAGCGCGTAGCCCTGGCGGTTGTCGCCGACCATCTTGCCGAACGCGCGCGGGGTCGCGAACGGGATCAGCAGCAGCAGGAAGATCTCGAACCAGTCGCTGAACGCGTTCGGGCTCTCGAACGGATGCGATGAGTTCGCGTTGAAGAACCCGCCGCCGTTGTTGCCCATGTCCTTGATGACCTCCTGGGAGGCCACCGGCCCGCCGGGGATGGTCTGATGCGCGCCGGAAAGCGTGGTGATCGTGTGGTAGTGCGCGAAGTTGTCGATGGCGCCGGTGGCGAGCAGCACGATCGCGCCGATGATCGACAACGGCAGCAGCAGCCGGAACACGCAGCGCGTGACGTCGACCCAGAAGTTGCCGAGCCGGTCGGTGCGCTGCCTCATGAAGCCGCGGATCAGCGCGATGGCGATCACGATGCCGACGGCGGCCGACATGAAGTTCTGCACCGCCAGGCCGGCCATCTGAGTCAGGTAGCTCATCGTGGATTCGCCTGAGTAGTTCTGCCAGTTCGTGTTGGTCACGAATGACACGGCGGTGTTCCAGGCCACGGCGGGCGGCACGTTCGGCAGGTGGAAGACGTTGAGCAGCAGGTAGTGCTGGAGCCGCTCGATCCCGTACAGGAACAACACGCTGATTACCGAGAACGACAGCATGCTGCGCAGGTAAGCGGACCACTTCTGGTCGGCTGACGCGTCGACGCCGATCAGCTTGTAGATGCCGCGCTCAACCCGCCAGTGTTTTTCGGCTGTGAAAATCTTGGCCATGTAGTTGCCGAGCGGCACGTAGCAAGCGGCGAGGGCAGCAATCAGCAGGCCGACCTGCAGCCAGCCCGCAAGCGCGCTATTCATCAGAATTTCTCCGGCAGGACGAGGGCTAGGAAGAGGTAGACGGTCAGGGCTATGCCTGCGATCAGGCCGAGCCAGTTGTCAGCGCTCAAAGCGCTCGACCCCCTTTACGAGCAGGAAGAGCACGGCGAAGACCACGACCGTAAGTAGGACATAGAGGAAATCGTTCACGAGGCCCTCCCTTAGGGCACGTCCGTAGGACCGCATCAGTAAACAGGCAGGAACAGGTGAAATACCGCTTGCTAGCGGGGCCCATGCGGGCTGAGGTTGATTCCTAACGAAGTCCATGCGAAGAACTTGCATGGGGCGAGCTTGACCTCCGTCGGCTTCCGGTTCATCAGTCACCCAACTCTGCACATGTCTTGTTCTGCGTCGTGACGATGGCGGTCGCGCGGGAATAACGCTCCGGTCAGCGCATCGGCGCGACTGGGTCAGGAATCTGAGTGAACGGGGGACGCGGCATGCGCGAGTTCAGGTCATTCGCCGCCCTAGGCGACAGCTTCACCGAGGGCGTGGGTGATCTCAGCTCAGATGGTGTGAGCTGCCGGGGCTGGGCCGACAGGTTCGCCGAACGCCTGGCCGCCCATGAGCCAGGCTTGGGCTACGCGAACCTGGCTATCCGCGGCAAGCTGCTCGGCGAGGTGCTCGATGAGCAGGTACCAGCGGCGATCTCGCTGGGTCCCGACCTGGTCAGCCTGGCCGCGGGCGGTAACGACATGCTGAGGCCGCGCGCCGATCCCGATGCGATCGCCTCGACCTTCGAGACCGCGGTGGCCAAGCTCTCGGCGGCCGGCTGCACGGTCATGGCCTTCACCGGCTTTGACCCGAAGGCGTTCCCCGTGCTCAGGCTTATCCGGGGCAAGGCCGCGGTCTTCAGCATGCACGTGCGGGTGATCGCGGCCAAGTACGACTGCCTGCTCGCTGACCTATGGCCGATGCGCATCCTCACTGACCCCAGGCTCTGGTCACCTGACCGGCTGCACCTGGCGGCCGATGGGCACAACCGGGTGGCGCTGCTCGCCTGCGAGGTGGCCGGGGTTCCCACGGCTGAGGACTGGCGCACGCCGCTGCTCGACCAGCCGGTTAGGCCTGGCGTCGGCGGTGCCACCCGGGCCTGGCTGTCGTCACGGTGGAGTGACGTGGAATGGGTCACCGAGCACGCCGCACCGTACCTAAGCCGTCGCTTGCACGGGATCTCGGCCGGCGATGGTATGACGCCCAAGCGCCCTGAGCTTGCCGCGCTCGGCGGGTCAGCGCCGCCGGCGCTCACGCCGCTGCCCCAGGTCGACGGCAGCCGGGCGGCTAACGGAACCACGATAGAATCAGCGGCGGCGATCGGTACGGGCTAGGCCCGTTCACCGGTCGAGGTTATGCTCCGATAGTGGATCTTGATCTTTCGGCCGGGATCGGCGACCTGACCGCACGGCTGGTCGACATCGAGTCGGTGAGTGGCGAAGAGGCGCCGCTGGCGGATGCAATCGAGTCGGTGCTCGGTTCGCTTTCGCACCTGACGTCTCACCGGGACGGCAACGCGATTGTGGCCAGCACGGACCTGCACCGACCGCGGCGGGTTGTACTCGCCGGGCATATCGACACGGTGCCGATCGCTGACAACGTGCCGTCGACGATATCCGGCGGCGTGCTCTACGGCTGCGGCAGCGCCGACATGAAGGCCGGGGTGGCCGTGCAACTCAAGCTGGCCGCTGAGGTAATCGAGCCGGTCATGGACGTGACATACGTGTTCTATGACTGCGAGGAAATCGTCTCCGAGCGCAACGGACTTGGCCGGCTCAGCCGTAACAGCCCGGACCGGCTCGCCGGAGATTTCGCCATCTTGCTCGAGCCCACCGGCGGCGTGGTCGAAGGGGGCTGCCAGGGCACGATGCGAGCCGCCATCGCCGTTCGCGGCGAGCGGGCGCACAGCGCCAGATCGTGGCTGGGCCGCAACGCCATTCACGCCGCTAGCGAGGTGCTCGAAGTGCTGCGCGGCTACCAAGCGAGGCAGCCAGAGGTCGACGGCCTGGCGTACCACGAAGGTCTCAATGCCGTCGGCATCGCCGGCGGAGTCGCGGGCAACGTCATCCCCGACGAATGCGTCATCACCGTCAACTTCCGGTTCGCTCCTGATCTGTCCGCTGAGCAGGCGGCCGATCACGTCCGCGAGGTGTTCAACCGGTGGGAGGTGACGATCCTCGACGCTGCCGGCGGCGCGAGGCCAGGCCTGGGGCACCCGGCCGCCGAGTCGTTTGTCGCGGCGATGGGAGGCGTCCCGAGAGCCAAGCTTGGCTGGACCGACGTCGCCAGGTTCGACGAACTCGGGATCCCGGCCGTTAACTTCGGCCCGGGAGAACCGACCCAGGCGCACACCCGAGGGGAACACGTGCGGATCGCCGACATCGAAGAGTGCGAGGCGAAGATGGCCACCTGGCTGCGTGGCTGATCACGTCTTAGTGCGGTGGTGCCTGGATCAGGGCCAGCGGCGTGTGACGGGTGGTGCCATGCACGTCAACCCAGGTCACCTGGACGGTATCGCCCGGCTTGTAGCTGAGCATCACCTTGGTCAGTTGCGCTGGCGATGACACCTTGTTCTTCCCGACCGCGGTGATGACGTCTCCGGCGATGATTCCGGCTTTGTCGGCTGGGGTGCCGCACAACTCGCCGATGATCAGCGCGCCCGAGCTGACCGGGGCGATCGGGCTCGGCACGCCAGCGGTCAGGTCGTTGGCAAGGCAGGTCGGCGAGGACGGCTGGACGGGGAAGCTCGAGTTGCTCTCGTCTTGCTGAAGCTGCCGCTGCCGCTGCTGCTGCGGGTTGCTCACCAGGCTCGCCTGCCCGGCGGGCACGAGCACGCCCATGAACCCGGTCGAGCCGATCTGGATCGTCTTGCTCCCCTGACCGTGAATGATCTTAAAGGCGATCGCCAGCGCTTTGTTGATCGGGATCGCGAAGCCGATGTTCGCCGCACCGAAGTTCCGCGTCGCGGCCGCGGTGTTCATGCCGATCACGTGGCCGGACGTGTCGGCGAGCGCGCCACCCGAGTCGCCTTGAACGATGCCCGCGTTGGTCTGCAGCATGCCGTGCAACGTCTCGCTGGTTGCCTCGCCGCTGTCGCTGGCCGTGATCGTCCGGTTAAGCCCGGTGATGCTGCCGGTGGCCGGGGTCACGCCTCCCGCGCCTTCGGCGTTGCCCATGGCCACGACGCCGGCGCCGACCTTGATCGTCGACGAATTGCCAAGCGGTACTGTCCTGAGGTTGTGCGCGCCAATGAGCTGGATCACTGCCACATCATCGGTCGAGTCGTAGCCGAGCCATTTGGCGACGAAACGCTGATGTGTCGTCACCACGGTCGCGTAAAGCTGGGTGGTGTCGGAGATCACATGGTTGTTGGTCAGCACGAGCCCGTTAGGGCTGATTACCATGCCGGTGGCCGCGGCTTGGCTGCCCTGGTACTGCAGGTTGCTTGAGATGTCGACGAGGCCTGGGCGCACCGCGTTGATCACGGCCTTTTCGGTCGCGCTGTGCACGCCGCTAGAGTTGCTGCCGTTGTTAGGCAGCCCAGGGAACGCCGGGAAGCCGCTGTTCCCGCTGCCGTTGTTCCCGCTGCCGGCTTGGGGCGTGCCGGAGGAGTCCGACGAGCCGTTGCCGGCGAAGTACGCGGTGATGCCGGCCCCAGCGGCCGCGGCGACCACGGCGACGATCAGGTACGTGAGAAAGTTCCGGCGCCGCCGTGCGTCCGCCCGTGGAGGCGGCAGGAAACCGGGCTGGCCATAGGCTCCTGGCGGGTACCCGAACGGAGCCGTCTGGCCATAAGCAGCCTGGCCGTAGGCCGGTCCGCCGGGCGGCGGATAGCCGGGCTGGCCGGCCCGAAAGGCCGGCTGGCCGTAACCGGGCTGGCTATATCCGGGCTGGCTATAACCGGGCTGGCTATAACCGGGCTGGCTATAACCGGGCTGGCTATATCCGGGCTGGCTATATCCGGGCTGGCTATATCCGGGCTGGCTATATCCGGGCGGGCCAAAACGGGGCTGGCCATAACCGGGCTGGCTAGAACTCGGCTCGCCGAAACTGGGCGAGACAAAGCCAGGCGGCACGGAACCAGGCGGCACGGAGTCAGTAGGTACGGAGTCAGCCTCGCGGTCAACCGGGGGTGGTGGCGGAGGCGGTGGCGGGACCGCCGCGTCAGCCGCTTCGCTGGAAGCGTCTCCGGCAAAGTGTTCCTGACCCGGAGCGCCTCGCTCCGGCTCAGACTCCTCAGGTCGCTGGCCGCCGCCGTTGCCCTGATCGTCCCGCATCTCCACCACCTTTGCTCGGTGCCAGCGTACTTGGTTAACGCCGCCAGAACCGATTCGCCGCCTGCTATCAGGACCGCGGACCGCGGCGCGCCCGCGCTGACCAGCCTGCGGCTTGACTAGTCAGCGACGGGCGGCACCGCTTAGCCTGATTCCGCCCAGGCCACTCTTACAGTAAGCACTTCTCGCCTGGAAGCCACCTGAGGGCAAGCTGAGTATCGCCTCCGTTGGCCCGCTCCGAAGCCCGCCTTGAGCCGACCCCGGGCCCACCTTAAAGGGCGCCCGCACCCGACTTTAATCTTGCACTGGTCTTGCCCCGGATCCGTCCTCGCCATGTGCGCGGAATATCACGATCGGCTCTGGTGCAATTGCGCAGCGTGCACCATGATGCGCTGTAACGTCATCAACGATGTCGACTTGCCCGGCCGCCGGGCCCGTACGGTGACGTGAAATCGGGCCGTGTTGTCTGGTTTGGGGGGAGGAGGAATCAGGTTGGGCTGGCCTCTACGTCGCGCGCTCCTAGTGCCAGGGTCAATTAGTACCGGCCATCAAATGGCCGCGATCGCCTGCGCGGCGACCTTGGAGGCGCATGGCTGGACAACCCGCACCCTGGACGCCACCTGGCTGCTCGGCCAGGGCTGGGGTCCGGTTGCCGAGTCGACATTCCGCACAATGATGGCGGTACCGGGCCTTTACGATGCATTCCATTACGCCTCGCTGCGGACGGGCAACCGGCTAGCGTTGCAGGCCGACGCGGTCGGCCGGTTCAAGCTTGTGCCCAGGCTTCGCGACTACCTTGACCGGCATCCGGTCCACCTCGTGATCTCGATCAGCCCGACTGGCGCCTCGGCGGTGAGCAGGGTCGCCGCCCGCTACCCGTCGATGCGGCACGTTGTATTCTGCACCGACGCCTCGCCGCACCGGCTGTGGATCCACCCGAACGTCGACCTCTACCTGGTCACCTCGGTAGCCGCTGAGCCCGGCGTGCACCGGTTCGACCCGGAAGCCAAGGTGGTCGTGATCCCGCCCGCGGTCCGCCCTGAGTTCTACCGGCCGCCGACCCAGCGCTCGGCTCGGATCGGGCTCGGACTAGCCGATCAGTCCAGATGCGTGCTGCTGATCGCCGGCAGCCGGGGTCTGGGTCCGCTCGCGGACATCGCCGCCGCGCTGGCCGCCGCCGGCCTGGCTGTGCTCGCCGTGGCCGGCTACAACACCCGCCTCGAACGCAAGCTGCACGCGGTCGCCGACCGTTGGGGATGCGTCCAGGTCTTCGGGTTCACCGACCGGATGCCTGAGCTGATGGCTGCTTGCGACCTGGTGATCACCAGCCCCGGCGGCACGTGCATGGAGGCGCGCACGGTCGGCCGGCCACTGCTGCTGCTTGACCTCGTACAAGGTCACGGCCGGGACAACCTCCAGCATGAGTTGCAGTTCGGCGACGCGGCGGTGACGTCGAAGAAGCCGGCCGACGTGGTCAGGGCGGCGCTGGCCTATCTGCAGCGAATCAAGCCGTCGCCGGTCGAGCCGACCAGATCGCTGGCCGACTGGGAGGAGCGGTTCAGGCTCGCGCTCGAGTCGATCGCGATCTGAAACTAAACCGTATGTAAAACGGCGCCGTAGCCGACACCGGCCCCGGCGGCTGGGGCATGCTTGAGACATGAGCAGGCCCAAGAATTTTTCGAGGCGCTCGTTCCTTGGCACCGCGGCCGCCGCTGCCGTCCCCGCGGCCGGAGCACTGGCCGGCTGCCAGTCAGGCCCGGCCGCAGGCAGCACCGAGCCAGCGCGGCCAGCCCGCCGCACGGTCGCCAGTGAGAACTCGCTTGCCCGGCGACGCGAACTGGTGGATCAAGCACCAGGGCGCACCCCAAGCGATCATGGGCTACGCCGGCCAGGCGAGCGTGCTGCCGGGCGAGCCCATTCACCTGTATGTCTCGACGACCTCGCGCGAGTTCACCGTCAAGGCTTTCCGGATGGGCTGGTACCGGGGTGACCTGGCGCGCAAGGTGTGGGAATCGGCGGCCGTCCGTGGCCACCGGCAGCGGCCCGCCGAGCGGATCGCCGAGACCAACACCGTCCACACGCGCTGGGGCCGGTCGCTGACGATCCACACCGAGGGCTGGCCAGCGGGCTCCTATCTGCTGCGGCTCGACGCCCACTCCGGTCAGCGGTACGTCCCGGTCACGGTCCGGTCGCACAGCACGGCAGGCAAGGTCGTGCTCAAGAGCGGAGTGTCTACCTGGCAGGCGTACAACCGCTGGGGCGAGTATGACCTCTACCTGGGCGCCGACGGCAGTTACGCCAACCGGGCGCTCGTCGTCAGCCTCGACCGGCCTTACGACTACTCCGGCGCGTACCTGTTCATGGTGTACGAACGCAAGCTCATCAACCTCGCCGAGCGGATGGGACTCCCGCTCGCGTACCTCACCAGCATGGACATCGCCAGGGACGGCCGCCTTCTGCACGGCGCTAGCGCGCTGATCTCGCCCGGGCACGACGAGTACTGGACACCGCAGGAGCGTCGGCACGTCACCGCGGCCCGAAACCGGGGCTGCAACCTGGCCTTCCTCGGCGCCAACGCTATGTTCCGGCGAATCAGACTCGAACCGACCGAGCTGGGCAACGACCGTCTGGTCGTCTGCTACAAGACCGACTACACCCAGGACCCGCTGTACGGCAAGGACAACGCCCTGGTCACCAATGACTTCAGGGAGCCGCCCGACCCCGACCCAGAGTCCTCGGTCACCGGCGTGATCTACGAGAGCTATCCGACCGTCGCCCACTACGTGGTGCGGCGTCCGGACGCGTGGATGTTCAAGGGCACCGGGGTTCGCGAAGGACACGCGTTCAAGGCGCTGGTCGGCATCGAGTACGACCGGGTCAACCCGGCCTACCCGCTTGAGCGGCCTATCGAGATCGTCGCGCACTCACCGCTGACCTGCAACGGGGTCAACAGCTACGCCGACTCCGCCTACTACACCCACCACGGCGGTGCCGGCGTGTTCAGCGTCGGCACGATGCGCTGGGTCGAGTCGTTCGGCCCACCGCTGTACCACTGGGGCATCACTTCCGAATGCGGTCGTTTTACCAGGCGGGTGACCGCGAATGTGCTGAAGGCATTCGCCGATGGGCCGGCCGCGCACAAGCACCCGGCAAGGGACAACGTGGCCGAGATGAAAGCCTGGGCTGGCGACCCCATCACCTCCGGCCACAACCTCTGGTAGATGTGTTAGCCTCCCGCGGCGCCCCGGGTCCTACCGCAGGGTTACGCGTGCCTCCTACTTGGGGTTGATTTAGGCGGGGAATTGCGCAGTCGGTCATGCAGGCACCTATTCGCGCTCAGTCCGATGGGTATCGTGAAACAAGACGGCGGTCAATGGGCCGGCCGTCTGAAGGAGGTAGCGCGATGAGTCCCCGACGGATGTTCCGCAGCAAGGCCGGGTGGACGTCGGCAGCGGCCGTCATTGTGGCGGCTGGCGTGCTCGCCGGCACGATGCTCGCGAACGCGGCCGGGCCGACGCTTCCTAAGCGGACCCCGGCGCAGTTGCTTGTCGCCATGCGGGACGCCAAGCCGCCGACCGCGTTGACCGCGGTGATCACCGAGAACGCCAACCTGGGCTTCCCGTCGCTGCCCAACATCGCCGGACTGCAGTCGTCGGTATTCAACGCCGCCTCGTTCATCAGCGGAACGCACACCGTCGACATCTGGTACGACGGGCCGCGCCACGTCAGGATCGCGGTACCGGTCTCCTTCGGCGAGACCGACCTGCGGGTCAACGGCAACCAGGTCTGGCTATGGAACAGCCACGGCCAGACCGCCACGCACTATATTCTCCCAACCCATCCCGCCCTTCCGGCCGCGCCCACGCCGGTTCGGATCCCTTCGGCCCGGATGAGGCTGTTCAAGCTGGCCCACCCCAGGCTGGCCCACCGGTGGCTGACTCCGCTGCCACGCTGCCTGGTCGCGACGCGACTGGTGCACCGGCAAGTTCGCCAGCCCGCGAAGGCGATGCGCGCGCGCATCGTGAAATGCCTTCACAGCCTGAAAATTGGCACCAAGATTGCTCCTACTTTCAGGCCGCTGACGCCGCAGCAGGCAGCCAATAAGTTCCTCGCCGCGATCGGCCCGAGTACGAAGGTGACCGTGGCCGGAAGCACGGTCAGTGGCCGGCCGCTCGGCCTACCAGCTGGTGATCGCGCCGCGCACCGATCAGTCGCTGATCGATCAGATCGTGATCGCCGTCGACTCGAAGACCTACCTGCCGCTGCGGCTCCAGGTCTTCGCGCGCGGCACGTCCGGCCCGGTGTTCCAGATCGGCTTCACGTCGCTGACGTTCGGCAAGCCAGCGGCATCCAACTTCACGTTCACCCCGCCGGCCGGGGCTCACGTCAAGACCGAGAAACTGGCCGCAGAGCTGCCCGGCTTCGGTGGGCCGATGTCGATGGACGGGATTCCCGCGCCGCTGCCAGGCCCATTCACCAGCCAGAGGTTCCTGCCGCACGGCCCGGCCGTCAAAGTCCCGGCCAATAAGGCAGCCACGCGAACGTGGCGAGTTATCGCGGTCAAGGGCCAGATGTCTATCACGCTGCCCAAGGGATATGCGAAGCAGGTCGGCTGGGTCAAGGTCGTGCGGCCACGGAAGGTTGTTACCGTCCGGGTCGCCGTTGATGGCAACGCCGCCTATGATCCGCTGCCTGGGCAGATCATCATGCCCGCGTCCCCGCTCGGGATCGCGCCCAGCACGTCGCTGTCCGGGGTCAAGGTGCTTGGCAGCGGCTGGCTCTCGGTAGCGGTCATTCCTGCTGGCAACTCGCTGGCAGGGCTCTCGCCGTCGCCGGCCAAGCGCCCGATCCCGAACTCGGCGCCGGCCGGCGGGCCGCACCCGCTGTTCGCACCGCCTGGGGCAGCCCAGGGCCCCCAGATCCTGGCGCTCCTGCGGGTTCTGCTGAACTCGGCGGCGCCAGTCCACGGTACTTGGGGATCTGGTCGGCTGCTGCGCACCAGCCTGTTCTCCGTCCTGGTCACAGACAACGGGAAGGTGCTGATCGGCGCGGTCACGCCGGATGTTCTCTACGCTGACGCGGCGAAGGTCAAGTGACACTGACCGACCCCAGTCCGGCGCGTCCAGCCGCACTGCACCAGGCGCAGACCGACCGTGACCTGGCCATCGCCTCGGTCGGCTTGTCGATGCGATTCCGCAGCGGCCAGCTAGCCGTCGACGACGTCGACTTGGCCGTGCCACCAGGCAGCGTCTACGGGTTCCTCGGGCCGAACGGGTCGGGCAAGACCACCACGATCCGGATGCTGCTCGGCCTCATGCACCCGACCGTGGCGACTTCCGGTTGCTCGGCAGCGACGCGAGAGGCGGGCTCGACCAGGTGCTGCCCAGAGTCGGCGCGCTGGTCGAAGGGCCGGCGTTCTACCCGTTCCTGTCCGGAGCGCAGAACCTCGCCCGGTGCGACGCCGCCGACCGGACCGCGGACCTGACGACCGCGTCCACCCGGATCGACCACGCCCTCGATCAGGTCGGTCTGCTCGCGGCGGCGGATAAGCGGTACCGGGCCTACTCGCTCGGCATGAAGCAGCGGCT
The DNA here is from genome assembly GCA_963769145.1 of uncultured Actinomycetota bacterium. Lineage (GTDB taxonomy): Bacteria > Actinomycetota > Actinomycetes > Streptosporangiales > Streptosporangiaceae > Chersky-822. Next base: position 613,164 of record CAVYKS010000003.1, on the reverse strand, counting down.
GGCGATCGCCGCTGGGCTGCTCCGGCAGCGTGACCTGATGATCCTCGACGAGCCCACCAACGGCCTCGACCCGCAGGGCACCCGCGAGATCAGGTCGCTGATCAAGCAGATCGCCGCCGACGGGACGACGGTCTTCGTGTCCTCGCACCTGCTCGCCGAGGTCGAGCAGATCTGCTCGCACGTCGGGGTGATGAGCACCGGACGTCTGGTGTTCCAGGGCAAGCTGGGTGAACTGCGCGGCCGAGGCGAGCCGCAGGATCCTGATCAGGACGACCGAGCCGGACCTGGCCGCCAAGCAGCTCGGCCGGCTTGGGCTCGCGGACGTTGTCGCCGATGAGGCCAGTGTCAGCGCGCGGCTTGGCCAGCACGGCGCCGGACGTGATCAACGCCGAGCTCGTCCGGGCCGACATCCCGGTCTCCGGCCTTGAGACGGTTCGGCCCAGCCTGGAGGACCTGTTCGTCGAGCTAACCGGTGAGGGCTTCGATGTCAACGGCTAGCCCAGTTTCGGATAATCCGATTCCGGATAGTCGCGTTTCGGATAGTCGCGTTTCGGATAGTCGCGTTTCGGATAGTCCGATGTCGGGTGATCCGGTCAGCGACGTCCTGATGATCAACCGGACACCAACGCTGGCCGCTGAACTCCGGCACTGGCTCCGTCTGTTTATTTCAGAATTGAGAATTGTCTTCCTGCCGGCCGCGCAACCTGGCGATGCTGGCCGTGCTCGCCGCGGCGCCGATCTTTCTTGGCATCGTGCTCAAGATCAACACCCCGCCGCCGGGAGCAGGCGGCGGGTCCGGCGCGGGCGAGTTCATCGGCCAGGTCGCGGAGAACGGCGTGTTCTTGTCGCTGCTGGCGATGTTCGTGCTGATGACGCTGGTGCTGCCGCTGTCGGTCGCGGTGGTTTCCGGTGACAGCGTCGCCGGCGAGGCGGGCCTTGGCACGCTTAGAACGCTGCTGACCGTTCCCGCCGGGCGAGTCAGGCTGCTGCTGACCAAATATCTGATGATCGTCGTGTTCTGTTTCTCCGCCTGCGCTGATCGTGGCCGGCGTCGGACTGATCATGGGAGCTATCTTGTTCCCGATCGGTCCGGTCACGCTGCTTTCCGGGGAGACCGTGCCGCTGATCGATGGGCTGGGTCGGCTCGCGATGATCGTGGCCTACGTGTCGATCGGCCTCGCCGCGCTCGGCGCCATCGGCATCGCGCTCTCGACGTTTACCTCAGCACGCGATCGGCGTGATGGCAGCGATCCTGGTCGTCGTCGATGGCGAGTGAGATTCTCGACGCGGTGAGCCAGGTCGCGGCCATCCACCCGTACCTGCCGACACACTTCTGGCTCACGTTCGACGCGCTGCTCCGCACGCCGATCGGCTGGTCGGATGTGTGGCACGGGTTGGCGTCGTTCGGCGTGTACGCGGTGATCTTCTGCGCGCTGGCCGTGGTCAGGATCCGCCGCGCCAACGTTACTTGCTGACTACTTTCGCGCGAGGCAAACCAGATTGACCCGCCGGGAAGGGTACGTTTTTTGCCATGCCCACTACCGCTGACTCCGAGGTTCCCGGGTTGCTCGCTGCCGCGGTGGCCGGGATCGGCGGGGCCGAGCGGCCGGGCCAGGTCACGATGGCCACGGCGGTACAACGGGCGATCGAGACTGGCGAGCATCTGGCCGTTCAGGCCGGAACGGGCACCGGCAAGTCGCTCGCTTACCTCGTGCCTGCGGCCAGGCACGCGGTCGCCGAGCACGCCACCGTGGTCGTCTCGACCGCGACGATCGCGCTGCAGCGGCAGCTCATTGACCGGGACCTGCCCAGGCTGGCCGCGGCGATCGCGCCGGCGCTCGGCCGGGAGCCGGACTTCGCGATCCTCAAGGGCCGGCGCAATTACCTTTGCCTGCAGAAGCTGCGCGGCGGCCCGACCGACGAGGGCGATGGGTTGTTCGAGCCAAGCGCGGTCTCGGCGATCGGCCGCCAGGTGCAGCGACTGCACGAATGGGCGGCGACCACGAAGACCGGCGACCGCGACGAGTTGGTGCCGGGCGTAGGCGAACAGGCCTGGCGTCAAGTCTCGGTCAGCGCGCGCGAATGTGTCGGGGTGCAACGCTGCCCGTTCGGCAGCCAGTGCTACGCCGAACTCGCTCGCGAAGAGGCCGGCCGGGCGGACATCGTGGTGACCAACCACGCGCTGCTGGCGATCGACGCGCTCGAGGACTTCGACGTGTTTCCCGAGCACGACATTGTGATCATCGACGAAGCGCACGACCTGACCGACCGGGTTACCTCGGTCGCCTCGGACGAGTTGTCGGTGCCAGGCATGGAGGTCGCGGCCCGGCGGTGCGGCAAGATGATCGACGAGAAGTGGGTCAACCGGCTGAAGGACGCGGCCGCCGGGGTCGAGCACATGCTCACCGACTTGCCTGCCGGGCGCATCGATGTGCTAGACGAGGCGCTCGTAACCACGCTTGAGTCGGTCAGGGACGCGGTGTCGGGCTGCGCGGCCGAGTTCCGCACCAATGCCAAGATCGACGAGTCCGAGCCCGATCGGGTGGCCGCTCGGCGTGCGGCCCTCGCCGCGCTCGGCGAAGTCGGCGACGCCGCCGAGCGGATCCTCGGGGCGTTCGGGGCCGGCATCGCTGACCGGACCGATGTGGTCTGGATGGACCGGCCAACCGCGGGGGGTTCTGGGGGGTCGTCCCCCCGGGCTAGCACCTCGGCAGGTCCTCCCCGCAGTGCTGGCGAGGAGTCTGGGCGGCCGCCGACGCTGCGGGTCGCGCCGCTTCGGGTGGGCGGGTTGCTGGCGAGTCGGCTGTTCGGCCGCAGGACCGTAGTGCTGACATCGGCGACCTTGGCCCTGGGCGGGTCTTTTGAGCCGCTGGCCAGGCAGTGGGGGCTGGCGCAGGCGCCGGACGAGCCTGCGCCAGCGGAAAAGTCCGGGGACGATGAGCTCGAGCCGGACGAATTCGGGGTGGAGGCCGGTGAGCATCACTCGTTGGCTTGGACCGGGATGGATGTCGGATCTCCGTTCGACCACCCGCGCAGTGCGATCTTGTACGTGGCCAAGCACCTGCCGCCGCCCGGCCGGGACGGCCTGGCCGATTCCTATCTCGACGAGATTGCCGAACTGATCGAGGCGGCTGGTGGGCGTACGCTCGGGTTGTTCTCCTCGATGCGGGCCGCCCGCCAGGCCGCCGACTCGCTGCGGGAGCGGATCGGGTACCCGCTGCTCTGCCAGGGTGAGGACCAGACGTCACAGCTAGTCACCCAGTTCGCCGCTGACGAGGCCACGTGCCTGTTCGGTACCTTGTCGCTCTGGCAAGGGGTCGACGTGCCGGGGTCGTCGCTGCAGCTTGTGATCATCGACCGGATCCCGTTCCCGCGCCCCGACGACCCGCTGGCCTCGGCTCGGCAGCGGGCCGTCGCGGCGCGCGGGGGCAACGGCTTCATGTCGGTCGCGGCGACGCAGGCAGCGCTGCTCCTCGCGCAGGGCGCCGGGAGGCTGCTCCGCACGATGAGCGATCGTGGCGTGGTCGCCGTCCTCGATCCGAGGCTGAGCACGGCCAGGTACGCGAGTTTCCTGCGGGCGTCGCTGCCGCCGTTCTGGACCACGACGGACCCCGAGGTCGTTCGCGGAGCGCTTCGTCGGCTGGCGGCGGCCGCGGACGCGGATGCGGATGCGGGTGCGGCGGATGCGGGTGCGGCGGATGCGGGTGCGGCGGATGCGGTGGCCGCCTCGTAAGCGATGTCGTTTTTCTGCCAGCTTTCTGACCGTGGGACCAGCAGACTGGCTGACATGACGACCACGCGAACTCAGCCAGCCGCCAGCGGGACATCGAACGTGGCATTCGAAGTCCGGGCGATCGACCCGACCGTCCTGGCCCGCATCCGGGTAGTCGACGACGCGGGTCACGCGCCCAGGCTGATCACCGAAGAGGCGGGCGGGAGCCCGCTCAGGTGCTGCCTGCGCACCAGCCAACCGGGCGAGCAGATCGCGCTGGTCTCCTACGCCCCGCTCAGGCAATGGGCGCAGCGCAGCGGAGCTGACCCCGGTCCCTACGACGAAGTCGGTCCCGTGTTCATTCACCCCGAGCCATGCGACGGCCCCGTTGGGACCGGGTATCCGGAGGAGTTCATCGGGTGGCAGCGGATGTTTCGCGCCTATCGGGCCGATGGCAGCATCCTGCGCGGTCGGCTGGCCTCGGCCAGCGAAGTCGGCGACCAGGCCTCGGCGCGGTGTTTGCTTGGCGAGCTTTTCGCCGATCCCGAAGTGGTGGTCGTGCACGCCCGCGCTGTCGAGTTCGGCTGCTTCACCTTCGAGATCCGCCGACTGGGAGCGTAGCCGCCGGCGCCCCGGCCGCCGGTGCCGTCGTCGTAGCCATCGGGAAAGCGGTCGCCCGGACAGCGTGGGCCCCCAGCTGTCGCTCTGGCAGCGTCGTGGGCCCCTTGCTGCGTAGGAGGCGGCGGGGCCGTGGACAGCGTGGGCCCCCAGCTGTCGCTATGGCAGCACCGTGGGCCCCTAGCTGCTTGGGGCTGTGGCGGAAGCGGGAAGGCGGAGTGCGGGTGGCGGGACTGGTGGCGACTACAGGACGTCGTGGCCTGGGTGGGGTTGCTCGGGGATCTCGGTGCGCTCGGCCGGGATCGTGCCGAGCCGGCCCGCCTGGTAGTCCTCGAAAGCCTTGACCAGTTCGGCTCTGGTGTTCATGACGAACGGGCCGTACGCGGCGACTGGCTCCCTGATCGGCTGGCCTCCGAGCACCAGCAACTCCATGCCCTCGCTCGGGCCGTCGGCCCGGTTACTGGCGGCGAATGTCAGTACGTCACCTGGGCCGAAGGCGGCGAGTTGGCCGGTCCGGACTGGCCTGCGGTCGGTGCCTGCCGTGCCCGAACCCGCCATCACGTAGCCAAGCGCGTTGAAGTCGGCGCGCCACGGAAGCCTCAACTGCGCCCCCGGCTGCAGCGTCGCGTGCAGTAGCGTGATCGGCGTGTGGGTGACGCCGGGACCGGCGTGGCCGGCTACGTCGCCGGCGATCACGCGGATCAGCGTTCCGCCGTCAGCCGAGCTGAGCAGGGCGACCTGGCCTGCCCTGATGTCCTGGTACCGGGGCGGGGTCATCTTCATCGACGACGGCAAGTTGACCCAAAGCTGGAAGCCGTGGAACAGCCCGCCGCTCATGACGAGGTCCTCGGGCGGTTCCTCGATGTGCAAGATGCCGCCGCCGGCCGTCATCCACTGGGTGTCGCCGTTGGTGATCAAGCCGCCACCGCCGTTGGAGTCCTGGTGCCGGAAGGTCCCGTCGATGATGTAAGTGACCGTCTCGAAACCGCGGTGCGGGTGCCACGCAGTGCCCTTAGGTTCGCCGGGCGCGTAGTCGACCTCGCCCATCTGGTCCATGTGGATGAACGGGTCGAGCGCACGCAGGTCAACCCCGGCGAACGCCCGCCGGACGGGAAAGCCTTCACCTTCGTACGCCGATGGCGCGGTGGTCACGGCGAGCACCTGCCGGTCGCGCGCGACGGCCACGTCGGGCTCTGAGATTCGGGGCAGTAGCAAGATGTCGTCAACAGTTACGGCTGGCATTGGAAATCCTCCCACCTGGCGAGGACGACAACCGCTGTCCTACCCCGCCCGCGCGTGCTCTACATGGCTATGTCGCTGAACATTAATTGAACGTGCAACATTCCCGCGGCAGTTAGAGCGGCAGCCCGGCCTCGAGGTGCGCGAGCGCGGCGTCGATTCGGTCGAACATGTGCCCCGGCGGGGACTTGTCGACCCAGTCGCTCCACGGCATCGTCGCGGCCATGATGACGCCGACGATGGCCCCGGCGACGGTTCGCACCGCGAAGTCGTCCGGGTCGTGACCCGATCGCGTGGCTATGGCCTCGGCGATGACGCTGATAGTGCGCGAGTACTCATCCATCGCGCGGGCCCGCAACTCGGGGACGGTGAAGATCAGCGACGAAGTTTCCTGCAGCGTCGCCAAGTCCTGCTCGCTCAGCGAGGCGAGCGCGCCCTTGGCAGCCGCCCGAAACGCCGCGACGACTGAGAGATCGGCCGGCTGCTCGTAGAACGATCCGATCGCCAGAACGTCGACGTCGTCCTGCAGTACCACGTCCTCTTTGGTGGGGTAGTAGCGGAAAAATGTGCTCGGCGATACGTCGGCGGCCTCGGCGATCTGGTCGACCGTGGTGGCGTCATAGCCTTGCTCACGGAAAAGCCGGAGCGCGTGCTCCCTGATCGAAGCACGCGTCCTGGCCTTCTTACGCTCGCGGAGTCCGGGTCGTGTGTCCGCTTCGTTCATCTGGCTATTGTGCTCTCAGAGCGCGGTCGCGGCGATGGTCTCGCCGGCGGCCGCGCCGTTGGCGGTATCGTCGCCCGCCTGCGTCGGCCCCGACGTCCAACGCGGCAGGAACAGCAGTGCGAGCACCGCGGACGCGATCGCGATGCCAGCGCACACCCACAGCATCGTGTCGAGGCCGTGCCCATAGGCGGTGCGAACCGCGTCGAGCAGGGCGGGTGAGTGCGCGGCCCGAGCCGTAGCCACCCCGCTGGCAACGCTGTTCTTGGCGATCGCGGCCGTGGCGGCAGGCAGTCCGGGTAGGTGCAGCTGGTTCCGGTACACGGTGGCGAGCACGGTGCCGAGCACTGCGACCCCGATCGTGCCGCCGACCTGGCGCATCGCCGTCATCAGCGCCGAGCCCGCGCCGCTTCGTGCGGCCGAGAGCGCGCCGAGCGCCACGTTCAGCGCCGTGGGCATCGCGAGGCCCAGACCGAACCCGGTGACGGAGAACCAGGTAGCGGCGAAGCCGGTGCTGCTCGCGAGCGTGGTACCAGTCCCGACCGCCAGCGCCGCCGCCATAATCGCGAACCCGGCCGCGACCACGACCTTCGGGCTAACCGGGGGCGCCGTCTCGGCTGGCCCCTGGTGCGGGACAGGCTGACCCGATCCGCGCCTCTTCGGCTTGCGTGGCGTCTGCAGTCGCTGGCCGACGGCCAGGCCCACGGCCAGGCCGCCGATCATCGGAAGCATCCGGATGCCGGCGCCGAGCGAGTTGAGCCCGCGCACGTCGAGGAAGTACTGGGGCATCGCGAAGACCAGTCCGAACAGCGCGAACGAGACGAGCGTCGATAGCACCGTTCCCCAGGTGAATCCGGCCGAGCCGAAGAGCTTGAGGTCGACGAGCGGCTGACTCCTGGTGCCAGTAGGACGGCTGCAGATCCGGCGCTCCCACGCCGCGAAGGCGGCCAGTACGACGACTCCGGCCGACATGCGTGGCAACGGCAGCGATGTCGCCCCAGCCATTGTTGCCCGCCTTGATCAGGCCGTTGGTCAGCAGTGCGAGGCCCGCGCTCGACATCACGATCCCGGTGACGTCGACTCCGGTGGCGTGTTCTCCGCGCGACTCCGGCATCAGCGTGCTCACCGCGATGATCGCGATAACGACAACCGGCACGTTGATCAGGAAGACCGAGCCCCACCAGAAGTGGTCGAGCAGCCAGCCGCCCAGTATCGGGCCGATCGGGTAGCCGAGGAACGTGGCGCCGCCGACGGCCGCGATCGCCCTCGGCCGCTCCTGCGCGGTGAACATCACCGGCAGCACCGCGAGCGACATCGGCAAGATCACCGCCGCGGCTAGCCCAAGCACGGCGCGCGCGGCGATCAGTTCTCCGGCCGACGTCGAGTACGCGCAGGCCAGCGACGCCACGCCGAACAGCGCCAGCGCCACGAGCAGGATTCGCCGGCGCCCGATCCGGTCGCCGAGCAGCCCGGCCGGAAGCAGCGCGGCCGCGAGAACGAGACTGTAAGAGTCGACGAACCATTGCAGATCGCTCGATGAGGCGTGCAGGTCCGCGGATAGCGTCGGGAGGGCCAGGCTCAGCACGAACAAGTCGAGCGCGACGACGAGCACGCTGAGTGATAGCGCGGCCAGCGCCCACCACCTGCGGACTTTGGTCCGTGACATGACAGTGTCCGACATGACAGTGTCCGACATGACAGTGTCCGACATGACAGTCACCCTCTTCCGGTAGTCTCAATTAAACGGATGTTAGCAACAATTGAAAGTGACTGTCAATTACGAGCTTAACTCAGATCCGAGTAACCTGGCCAGCTTGGTGTCCGTGGTGTCCGGTACTGCTGCGACACTGGATTAAGGAAGGGATCGGTAGCCGGACATCGCCGGTCCTCGCGGAGCCAGGAGGACAGTCATGCCACAGCCAGAGGGCAAGGAACTGGAGCAGATCGGTGCTCGCCGGGAAGCGCTGCGGGAGAAGTACCTGCGGCCCGCAGCCAATCGACCGCCATCGACTGTGCAAGGCGTCCACCATCTCGCGCTGATCTGCCGCGATACCGAGGAGACGATCAAGTTCTACCAGGAGTTCCTCGGCTTCCCGCTGGTCGAGCTCGTCGAGAACCGCGACTACAAGGGCTCCAACCACTTCTTCTTCGACATCGGCAACAACAACCTGCTCGGCTTCTTCGACTTTCCCGGTCACGAGCACCCGGCGTGGATGGAGACGATCGGCGGGGTGCAGCACCTGGCGATCTCCATCTCGCAGGAGCAGTTCGACGCGGCGAAGAAGAAGCTCGACGAGACCGGGATCGACTACCTCGGTCCCGATCGCGGCGTGCTCGAGAGCATGTACTTCCGCGACCCCAATGGCGTCGGGCTCGAGTTGTACCGAGAGGACCTTGGCATCTTCGACGGCCGTAAGCTCCTCGGTTAGTCAGCTGATTGGCCCCGGCCGACGGCGGCGTGGGGTCGGCCGCGGAGGTGACGGCATGGACGTGCTCGCTCGCGGCGCCGACGCTGCCGCCGACGATCGCGGCCAGGCGGAGCAGCGTCGTAAACACCTATGAGCCGGAGCCGACGACCTACAAGGCCCCAGGAGGTGCGGTGCGGCGGCGAGGGCTGGCGCAGCGTGGGCCCCTAGCTGTCGCTATGGCAGCGTCGTGGGCCCCTAGCTGCGCGGGCGGAGGCGGGTGCGAGCAGCAACGGCGGGCGGACGTTGCGGTTCGCGGGCGAGGGCTAGCGGCGGGGCGGGGCGGGCGCGGAGTCGGGATAAGCGGAGTTCGCGGCGGATGACCAGGCGCACGGCCGACCAGGTGTCGTCTATGGCGCACACCTTGTTGTCGACCAGACCGGTCGGGAGCGCGACTTCTCTGATCACGTTGTCCGTCATGTCGGTCGGCACCTTGGACGCTCGCTTTGGCCACGCGATCCACAGGCCGCAGGCGGGTGCCATGTGCGCGCGGAGCCGGTCAAGCGCGGCCTCCAATTCGGCCCGCCAGATCACGAACACCACAATTACGTCGAAAAATTGCGCCGCGTTGATGTCGGTACCGATGACGGCCTCGCCGTCGAGTTGCGCGGCCAGCCGATCGACGAATCCGTCGGCGGCCCCGAGGACGACTACCTCGTCGTCTTCGCCGATGCCAAGCTTGCGTGCCAGCGGCGTCCCCGAGTAGCCCGCAGCGCTCTGGTCAGTCAAAGCGGAAACCGCCGGGGCGTCCGTTGCGGTCGGCGATTAGGCCGGCCAGCGTTGAGATGGCGATTTCCGATGGTGTTCGTGATCCGATGTTGAGACCGATCGGCCGGTGCACCCGAGCCACTTCGTCAGGCGGGACGCCAAGCAGTGCCAGCGCCTCCAGGTGCGGGGGCTCGACCCGAGGACTTCCCATGATGCCAACCCACCGGGCGGGTGTGGCGAGCGCGTCGCGCAGCATCACGCCGATCTCGTCCCTATGGTGGTCCGTCACCACTACGTCGGTCTCGCCGTCGGGGATCGCGCCGATACCGGAATGCACTTCGGTGCCGTTCGCGCCGTCCTTGGCCTTGGCGGCCCGGTCGGCGTCGGGCTCGACAAGCAACGTGCGGTAGCCAGCGTCGGCAGCGTAACGCAGCAGGTACTCAGCGACGGGCGTGGCGAAGACGGCGACGAGCGCTCGGCCGTCCGCCGGCGCCGGGGCCGTGCCGTGGGCCACGTCGCAGGCAACGCCATCGTGGAAGTGCGTCATGGTAATGAGCTTGCCATGGTCGCCCCAAGGACGCGACCTCGCGGGTACTGTGCTGGCCCGGGGGGACGACCCGCCGAAACCCCCCTGGGTATCAGCTGTCGAGAAGCGCCCGGACGGCCTCGCGAAGCGGGTCCATTCGGGCTCTGGCCGCGCGGCGGGCCTCGGTCAGCCGTCCGGCGATGACCGGCTCGACGACCTCCAGGTAAGCCTTGATCTTCGGCTCGGTGCCGCTTGGTCTGATCACGACCCTGGCGCCGCGCATCTTGTACCGGAGCACGTCGGCCGACGGCAGGTCGGCCGTGCCGCCGGTCAGGTCGGCCATCGAGATGATCGGCTGCCCGGCAAGTTCTGTCGGCGCCGTGACCCTGAGCCTGGACATCACGTGCACCGGAGCCGTCGTCGGCACGGTCAACTGCTCGGTCAGGTGCACGCCATGGGCGATCTCGAGCGCGTCATAGGCCTCAAGCAGCGACTCGCCGCCGGACCGCGCCCTGGCGGCCAGGCTCAGCACCGCGAGCGCCGCTCCGAGACCGTCTTTGTCCCTGACCGTCGTGCCGATCGTGTAGCCGAGCGCCTCTTCGTAGCCGAAGATGAAGCGTTTCTCCGGGCGCAGGTCGCCCGCCCGGGCGATCCACTTGAAGCCGGTCAGCGTTTCCGCGTAGCCCGCGCCGGCCGCTGACGCGATCTTGGCCAGCATGGTGGCTGAGACGATCGTCGTGGCGACCAGCGGCTTCTGACGGCCTGGCGTCGCCGCGCCTCCAGAAGCCAGCGACTCGCTGAACGCGACCCGCGCGGCGTGCGCTCCGGACGGCGCCTGTGCCTCCAGGCTCAGCAGGTAAGCGCCGAGCAGCGAGCCCACTTGGTCGCCGGTCAGCATACGCCAGCCGCCGGGTGCGCTGTCGTCAGGAACGGCCACAGCGAGCCGGTCGCCGTCGGGGTCGTTGGCGAGCACCAGGTCGGCGCCAGAGCGGCGGGCCTGAGCTAGCGCCAGGTCGAGCGTCCCAGGTTCCTCCGGGTTGGGGAAGGCGACGGTGCGGAAGTCGGGATCGGGCCGTGCCTGCGCCTCAACGACGTCGGGCGGCGGGTAGCCGGCCTGGTCGAAGGCGCGCAGCGCCAGGTCGCAGGCCACGCCGTGCAGCGGCGTGTAGATGTACCGGAGCCAGGCGGCGCCTTTCGGCGCGGGTGAGATCGCGCAGATCGCGTCCAGGTAGGCGGCGGCGATCTCGTCGCCGTGCTGGGTGATCAGCTCATCGGGCGGCGCGGCGACAGGCACACCGGACAGCGGCCCCAGTGACTTGATCGCCGCTTCGATCTCCAGGTCGGCGGGCGGGACGATCTGCGCGCCGTCGCTGAGGTAGAGCTTGTAGCCGTTGTCCGCTGGCGGGTTATGGCTAGCGGTGATCATGATTCCTGCTGCCGCTCGCAGGTGCGTGACCGCGTAGGCGAGCAGTGGAGTCGGCTGGCGCCGCGGGAGCAAATGCACCCTGATCCCGGCGCCGGCCAGCACGGCCGCGGCCTCGGTGGCGAACTCGTCGGATCGGTGCCGCGCGTCGCAGCCGATCACCACGCCGGCCTGCGCCGCTCTCCGGTCGACGTAGAGCAGCCAGCCCGCCAGCGCGGCGGTGGTGCCGCGCACGACGGCCCTGTTCATCCGGTTCGGGCCCGCTCCGATCTTCCCGCGCAGGCCGGCTGTGCCGAAGTCGAGCCGGCCGGCGAACCTGTCGGCAAGCTCGGCCACCGCGCGACCCGTTGCCTCGTAGGCGGTCGGCTCTGACGCCTCGCGCAGCAATGCGGCAAGCTCGGCCCGGTCGCGTTCGTCCGGATCGTCGGTCATCCAGGCCAGCACTTGGGCATGCAGGTCGTCACTGATCATCTGAGCGCCCCCGTCATGAAAGGCCGGAGGCGCGGGGGGTGCGGGGGGTCGTCCCCCCGCGAGCCGGCGCTGAAAGGCCGGAGGCGCGGGGGGTTGTCCCCGCGAGCCGGCGCTGAAAGGCCGGAGGCGCGGGGGGTTGTCCCCCGCAGCCGGCGCTGAAAGGCCGGAGGCGCGGGGGGTTGTCCCCCCGCGAGCCAGCGCTGAAGCCTGGGGAGCTAGTACACCGGGCAGGATCTGGGCGAGCAGCGCGCCGACGCGCGCCGCCGATGCCCGCCCGGCGGCGATCACCTCGGCATGATCGAGCTCACCGCTGGACAGTCCCGCGGCCTGGTTGGTGACCAGTGAGATTCCGAGCACCTCGACGCCGAGATGCCTTGCGGCGATCGCTTCGAGCGCGGTCGACATGCCGACCATGTCCGCTCCAGCGGCTCGCAGCATCCTGACCTCGGCCGGGGTCTCGTAATGTGGGCCTGGCAACGCGGCGTAAACGCCTTCGACCAGGCTGGGGTCAACCTGCGTGGCCAGTGCCCGCAGCCGCGGCGAGTACACGGCGGTCAGGTCGACAAACCTTGAGCCGTAGCCGGGCGGCGGCTCGGGTCCGGCCAGCGGTGACCTCCCGGTCAGGTTGATGTGGTCGCTGAGCAGCACTGGCTGTCCGACGCCGTAGTTCGAGTTGATTCCACCCGACGCGTTGGTCAGCACGAGCACCTTGCAGCCGGCCGCGGCAGCGGTCCTTACGCCGTGCACGACCGCGTCGACCGGGTGCCCTTCGTACAGATGCGTGCGGCCGAGGTAGACCAGCACCCGCACCGAGCCGACTGTTACGGACCTGGCCATCGCCAGGTGACCGACCACCTTCGGCCGGGCGAACCCGCCAAGGTCGTCAAGCGAGAATTCCGCTGCAGTGCTGGCCCGGGGGGGCGACCCCCCGGATCCCCCCGCGATTGCGTCGGCGGCCGGGGCCCAGCCTGAGCCGAGCACGACAGCGACGTCGTGCTCGGACTGACCGGTCAGCAGGGCCAGGTTGGCGGCGCTTGCCTGCGCTGCCGCGTAAGCGTCTGTGCTCACAGTGTCACCACGGTATGCAGCGTAACGTGACTCATCGGGCGGCTAGGCCTTGACGTAAGGTTTCCCGTCGGCGGCCGGTGCTCGTACCTTTCCGACTATGCCGACCACTGCGACGATCGTCGCCAGGTAGGGAGTCGTCAGCAAGAACTCCGACGGGATCGGGACGTTCAGCGACGACAGCACGATGGCAAGCTCTGCGGCGGTCCCGAACAGCAGCGCGGCGGCCACCGAGCCGAGCGGCGTCCAGCGGCCGAAGATCATCGCGGCCAGCGCGATGAAGCCGAACCCCGAGCTGATGTCCTTGCTGAAGAATCCAACCGAGCCGATCGTGAGGAACGCCCCGCCAATGCCGGCCACCATGCCGCCAAGCACGACGTTCCTATAGCGGATCCACAGCACCGGGATACCGACGGTGTCGGCCGCCGTCGGATGCTCGCCGACGGCGCGGACCCGAAGACCCCAGCGGGTGCTGAACAGGCCCACGTGGATCACGATGATCAGCACGTAGGCGATGTACAGGAAGATCGTCGAGTCGAAGAAGATCGGGCCGATGATCGGGATGTCGCCGAGAACCGGGATCTTGAACGCGTTGAAGGTGGAACCAGCGTTCAGGTTCGCGTTGGGTACCATCAGCCGGTCGTAGAGAAAGCCGGTGAGCCCGAGCGCGAGCACGTTGAGCACCACGCCGAGGATGATCTGATCGACCAGGAAAGTGATCGCGAAGGTGGCGAGCAGCAAGCCGAACAGGCCGGCCACCAGCGACGCCGCGATCAACCCGAACCACAGCGTGGCCACGCTGGCGACGATCGCGCCGGCAAACGCCCCGACGAGCAACTGTGCTTCGATCGCGATGTTGATCACACCGGAGCGCTCGCACATGCAGCCCGACAGGGCGCCGAAGATCAGCGGGATCGATGAGGTGAACGACTGCTGGACGAGGTTGATCAGGTTCACCGAGGTGGAGTTGCCCGCGTCGGCCCAGCACAGCAGCGCGATCAGGAAGCAGGTGATCACCGCGCCGATCGCTATCCGCTTGGCCAGGGGGCCTAGGTCGGCGATGCCTCGCCACAAGCCGATGGCGACGGACATCGCCCCGACGACGTAGCAGACCAGCGCCGCGGGGATCTTGATGTTCGGTATCTGCACGCCGGAGCCGGAGATGGAGAGCTGGAAGGTCGCGTGGCCCGGGTGGGCGAAGATGCCGAACACCGCGATATCGATAGCGCCGAGCAGGAGGAAGAAAGCCGCGGCTACCTGCTGGCGGCCGAACGTCATCGGCAGCCGTGCTGGTCCAGGAGGACGACCCCCCGGCTCCCCCTGCCGTACGGGCACTGTCGCTGTCGTCACCCGTTCCACCCCTTCGCAACTGCCTCCATGCCAGTTCCTCGTGCCGCGCGCAGTCGGAAGATCGTCCTGATCAGCGGCGGCGCGGCGACGAACAGCACGATCAGGCCCTGGATGACTTCGACGATGTCGACCGGCACCTGGGGATTGGTGGCGGCCTGCATGACGGTGCCGCCAGCCTGCAGCGCGCCGAACAGCAGCCCGGCGAACAGCACTCCCACTGGCCTGGCCCGGCCAAGCAGCGCCACAGTGATCCCGTCGAAGCCATACGTGCCGTAGATGTTGGGGTTGAGCGGCGGCGGCGGGCCGCCACCCTGGACGATGGTCGAGGCGGCCAGGCCGGCCAGGGCACCGGAGATCAGCATGACCAGCGCCCAGCTTCGCTCCACGCTCATCCCGGCGCTGCGCGCGGCTCGCGGGTTCGCGCCCACGGTGCGGAACTCAAAGCCGATAGTGCTGCGAGACAGCAGCCAGGCAATACCGGCGACCGCGGCCAAGGCGATCAGGAATCCGACGTTGGCCTGCGGCGGCGGGCCTCCGACGTGCGGGAAGATCGCGTTCTGGTGGATCGGCGGCGAGATCTGATTGGACTGGCCAGGTTGCTGCAGCAAGTGCGGCGACGAGAGCAGGTAGCTGAGCACCTGGTACATCACGTAGTTGAGCATGATCGTGATGATCACCTCGTGGGCGCCGGTGCGAGCCTTCAGCTCGCCGACGATCCACCCGAGGACGGCGCCGCCGACTAGCGCGCCGATCACGCAGACGATGATGTGGACGGGGCCGGGAAGGTTGAGGTCGAAGCCGAGCCAGGCAGCGACGCAGGCGCCGCCGACGAACTGCCCGGACGCCCCGATGTTGAACAGGCCGGCCCGGAACGCGATCGCGACCGAGAGGCCGGTCAAGATCAGCGGTGTCGCCTCGAACGCGGTCAGCGACAGCGGGTAGAAGATCGCGGCGATCGAGCCGCCGTGGAACGCGGCACCGATCGTGGCCGGGCTGAAGATCGCTCCTTCGAACAACGCCGAGTAGGCGGTCGCGATCGAGTGCCAGGTCATCGACAGCGCGGTTCCCGGCGCCGAGAAGAAGTTGCTCCAGGCGTGCAGCACGCCGTTGTCGCTGAACACGATCAGCAGGCCGCTGATCACCAGCGCCAGGAAGATCGCCAGGATCGTGATGACGACCGGGCTGCCCTCGACGATCGCCCCGATGATCACCGAGCCGGACAGCCGCAGCCGCGACTTTCCTTCCGGGCCAGGCGTACCTGGGTCGGCGGTGGTCGCAGTGGGGGAGATCGGATCACTCATGTGGTTGGCTCCTCCGCTGGCGCGGTGTCGGAGCCCCCCGCGGTGTCGGCCGCTTGAGAGTCCACGCTTGCGCCGGCCATCATCAGGCCTAGTTCGGTCTCGGGGGTGTCGGGGGAGCAGAAGCCGACGATCTTGCCCTCGTACATGACGGCGATCCGGTCCGAAAGCGCGTAGATCTCGTCAAGCTCGGACGAGACGATGACCACGGCTACGCCGTTGTCGCGCTGGGCGATGATCTGCTTGTGCACGAACTCGATCGAACCCACGTCCAGGCCGCGGGTCGGCTGGCTGGCCAGCAGCATGGTGTTCTGCCTGCTCACCTCCCGTGCGAGGATCACCTTCTGCTGGTTGCCGCCTGACAGCGTGCCTACGGGAGTGTCCACCGATGAGGTTCGCACGTCGTACTCGGCGACCAGTGTCGCTGCCGCCTTACGCTCCGCATTCAAGTCCATCGCGATGCCCGAGGCGTAAGGGGGCCGGTCGAATACATCCAAGATGAGATTCTCGGCCACCGAGAAGTCGCCGACCAGGCCGTCTTCCTTGCGGTCCTCCGGGATATAGCCGACGCCGGAGCGCAGCCGCTCCTTCGTGCTCAGCCCGCTGATGTCGGTGCCGTCGAGCAGCACCGATCCGGTCGACGGCAGCAGGCCCATCAGCGCTTCGCACAGCTCGGTCTGCCCGTTGCCCTGCACGCCCGCTATGCCGAGAATCTCGCCGCCGTGCACATCGAAGGAAAGGTTCTCGATCACGGTACCGCCGCGCTCGCCCGGCACGGTCAGGCCGGCCACCTTGAGCCTAACCTCACCTGGTCGAGCCTGGCCCTTGGTGACGCGCAACTGGACCGAGCGGCCGACCATCAGGGCGGCAAGCTCGGAGTCGGTCGTGCTCGGCGGCCGCTCGCCAACGACCTTGCCGCGCCTGATGATCGTGATGTTGTCGGCGATCGCCTGGACTTCCTTGAGCTTGTGCGAGATGAAGATGATGGACCGCCCGCCGTCGCGCAGTTCGCGCATAATGCGGAACAGGTCCTCGGTCTCGTTCGGGGTGAGCACGGCGGTCGGCTCGTCGAGCACGAGCACGCTGGCGTTGCGCAGCAATGCCTTGATGATCTCGACCCGCTGCTGCACGCCGACCGGCAGGTCCTCGACGCAGGCGTCGGGATCGACGGCCAGGCCGTATCGCTCGGACAGCTCAAGCACGTCCTTGCGCGCCCGGCGGCGGTCAAGCAGGCCGAAACCCAGCCGCGTCCGCTCCACCCCGAGCGTGACGTTCTCGGCCACGGTGAAGACCGGGACGAGCATGAAGTGCTGGTGCACCATGCCGATCCCGGCGTTGATCGCGTCCTTGGGTGAACGGATCCGCACGGGCACGTCGTCGAGCAGGATCTCGCCCTCGTCCGGCTGCATCAGGCCGTACAGGACGTTCATCAGCGTGGTCTTGCCAGCGCCGTTCTCGCCGAGCAGCGCCCGGATCTCGCCGGGCTGCACCACGAGGTCGATGCCGTCGTTGGCGACGAGCCCGCCGAAGCGCTTGGTGATGCCGCGAAGCTCGAGCTTCACCGGCCGGCTCCTTTCATGCCGGTGCCGCCCGGGCCGCTCAGCCCACGTTCGGGTGGCTGAGCGGCCCGGGCGGCTAGGCCGACTTCGGCCGGTTTAGACCGGGCTCTTGGTGGCGGGCTTGATCGCGCCGCTCTCGATCTGCGCCTTGAGCGAGTTGAGCTGGTTCACCACCGCGGCCGGAGCGCTGAAGTCGTGGAACGGAGCGAGCACGGCGCCGCCGTTGGCCAGCGTCCCGACGTAAGCGCCGCCCGCGAACGTGCCCTTGGCGGCCGCCAGGATCGCGCCGGTGACCGACGTCGAGATGCCCTTCTCCACGCTCGTGATGAAGTACTTGCAGTACGCGGCCGCGCTCACGCAGCCGTCGGTGTCGACCCACATCATCAGGACGTGCTTGCCGCCGGCGTCAGCGGTCTGCACTGCTTTCGCCGAGCCGAGGCCCACGCCGCCAGCGACCGGGAAGATGACGTCCGCGCCCTCGTTGATGAACGTGTTGGCGATCTGCGAGCCGGCGCCGAGGTTGGTGAAGCCGCCGGCGAAGACACCCTTCTGGGTCGTCTCGTCCCAGCCAAGGACCTTGACGCTCTTGTGGTTGTGCTGGTTGTAGTACTGCACGCCGTCCCAGAAGCCGTCCTCGTAGATCGTGACGGTGCCGAACTGCTCACCGCCGTACGTCGCGACGATGCCGGTCTTGCTGACGGCGGCCGCTAGGTAGCCACCGAGGAAGCCGTCCTGGACGGTGTTGTAGGTGAGCTGGTCGATGTTGCTCAGTACCGGCTTCGCCAGGCACTCTGAGGCATACGAGCAGTCGACGATCGCGAACTTCTGATTCGGGTTGGCCTTGGCCGCGGTCTCGGTCGCGGCCGCCATCAGGAAGCCGACGGTCACGATGATGCCGCACTTCTCGCCGAGGAACGTGGAAATGTTCTTGGCATAGTCAGCGGTCGACCCGGACGGGAGGTTCTTGATCGCGATGCTGGAGTCCTGCTGGGTCGCGGCCTGGAAGCCCTCCCACGAGGACTGGTTGAACGACTTGTCGTCCAGGCCGCCCGTGTCGGTGACCATGCACGCGCTAAAGCCGGCCGCGGCCGGCGTGGTTGACGAACTTGAGCTTCCGCCTGATGGCGTGCTGCTCGTACTGTTGCTGCTGCACGCGGTCGCAACAGCCATCGCCAGCACGCTGAGCGCGGCGACGGTCTTAAGTGACCCTCTCACGGTTCCTCCTCTGCGGGGGGCGGCGAGCCGCCGCTGTACTGCACCGGCCTGATGAACCCGGGCCCGGCCGGCGGAGGCCCCTATTGGGGGCATGGTTCGGTTGAGAACCCGGAGTCCCCCCCGGGATGACGAGAATCTATTACCGTCACGAGTGTTGTGGAACGGGATATCACACCAGCAAGTGGGCTGTTGTGAAATCGAGACTCTTACAATACGTTATAAACCGGAAATACTAGCATAACTAGCGGAGCAGCCCAAGCCCACTAAGGAGCAGTGCTGATGAGCATTGACTGGCCCGCCTTGCGGGCGGCCGCGATCAAGGCGGCCGCCAACGCCTACGCGCCGTATTCGCGGCTGCGGGTTGGCGCGGCCGGACTGGCGGCCAACGGCACCGTGGTGACGAGCTGCAACGTCGAGAACGCGTCCTTTGGTCTCACCTTGTGCGCAGAATGCGGCCTGGTCAGCGCGTTGCACGCGACCGGCGCCGCCCGGCTGATCGCGGTCAGCGTGGTGGCGGGCGATGGCGCGCCGCTGGTCCCGTGCGGCCGGTGCAGGCAATTGCTGCTCGAGGCCGGCGGCGCCGGGCTGCTGATCGACGCCGACGGCGGCCCGCGTCACCTGGGCGAGCTGCTGCCGGACGCGTTCACGGGTACCGATTTGGCTGAGCGGCGTGATGGCCATGGCTGACCCCGCCCCGGCGGCTGTCGACCTCATTCGGGCCAAGCGGGACGGGTATGAGCTGTCTGCCGCCGACATCGGCTGGCTGATCAATGCCTATACCCAAGGCGTTGTCGCCGACGAGCAGATGTCGGCGATGGCGATGGCGATCTACTTCCGCGGCCTGGCGCCGGCCGAGTTGCGCGCCTGGACCGACGCGATGATCGGGACAGGGCGGCGACTCGACCTGACCTCCGTGCCATCCCCGACCGTCGACAAGCACTCGACCGGCGGGGTCGGCGACAAGGTGTCGCTGATACTCGCGCCGCTGGTGGCGAGTTGCGGCGCGGCGGTGCCGCAGCTATCTGGCCGGGGACTCGGCCACACCGGGGGCACGCTCGACAAGCTGGAGGCAGTGCCAGGCTGGAGTGCCGGGCTGTCGGGACAACAATTCGTTCACCTTCTTTCTACAGTCGGATGCGTCATCAGCGCGGCCGGTGCCGACCTCGCGCCAGCCGACCGGAAGCTTTACGCTCTTCGCGACGTCACCGGGACGGTTGAGTCGATTCCGCTGATCGCCAGCTCGATCATGTCGAAGAAGATCGCAGAGGGAACGCAATCCCTCGTGCTGGATGTGAAGGTCGGCAGCGGGGCGTTCATGCGCGAACTCGGGCGCGGCCCGCGAGCTGGCACGGACGATGGTGCGGATAGGTGCTGAGTCCGGGGTGCGCACGACCGCGCTGCTGACGTCGATGGACGTGCCGCTAGGCCGGGCGGTCGGCAACGCGGTCGAGGTAGCCGAGTCGATCGAGACGCTCCGCGGCGCTGGCCCGGCCGACCTGGTCGAAGTCACGCTCGCGCTGGCCCGGGAGATGCTCGCGCTCGCCGGGATCAGGGCCGATCCCGCGGCCGCGCTAGTGCAGGGGCGGGCGCTCGCCAAGTACCGGGAGATGATCGCGGGTCAGGGCGGCGACCCGGATGCGCCGCTCCCGGTTGCCCCGCACGCCAGGGTGCTGACCGCGGCATCGGCGGGCTGGCTGCGGCGGCTCGACGCGTTCGCTGTCGGCACCGCCGCGTGGCGGCTCGGGGCTGGGCGGGCACGCAAGGAGGACCCGGTCAGCGCCGGGGCCGGCGTGATCTGCCTGGCGAAGCCGGGGGACGCCGTCGAGGCCGGTCAGCCGCTGATCGAGCTGCGCGCCGACGATCCCGCGCGGTTCGGCGGGGCGATCGATGCGCTTTCCGGCGGTATTGAGATCGGACCGGAGCGGCCGGTTATCGGACCGGTAGTGATCGAGCGCATCGCCTAGTTCACAATGGACGGCATGCCCGTCACGCTTGATCAGATCCGCCATGTGCCCAAAGTGCTGCTGCACGACCATCTGGACGGCGGGCTGCGCCCGGCGACGATCGTCGAGATGGCGCGGCAGATCGGCTACCGCGGCCTGCCGACCAGCGATCCGGTCGACCTCGGTCGCTGGATGACCAGCGTCGCCGAGCGCGGGAACCTTGAGCTGTACCTGGAAGCGTTCCAGCACACGGTCGGCGTGATGCAGACCAGGGACGCGCTGGTGCGGGTCGCGGCCGAGTGCGCCGAGGACCTGGCCGCTGACGGGGTGGTGTACGCCGAGGTTCGGTTCGCCCCTGAGCTGCATGTGAACGCCGGGCTGACCCTCGACCAGGTGGTTGAGGCGGTACTTGAGGGGTTTGCTTCCGGCAGCGCGGGCCGCGGCATCCGGGTCTACGCGCTGCTGACCGCGATGCGGACGGCGGCCCGGTCTTTGGAGATCGCCGAACTGGCTGTCCGGCATAGGGACTCGGGGGTGGTCGGGTTCGACATCGCCGGCGCGGAGGCGGGCAGTCCGCCCAGCCGGCATCTCGACGCGTTCCAGTACGTGGAGCGGGAGAACTTCCACATCACGATTCACGCGGGCGAGGGGTTCGGGCTGCCGTCGATCTGGGAGGCCGTGCAGTGGTGCGGCGCCGAGCGGCTTGGGCACGGGGTCAGGATCATCGACGACATCACCGTGCTGCCGGACGAGACGGCCCAGATCGGCCGGCTGGCTAGTTTCGTGCGAGACCGGCGGATCGCGCTCGAGATGTGCCCGACGTCGAACGTTCAGACCGGTGCCGCGCGGTCGATCAAGGAGCATCCGATCGGGCTGCTGCGGCGGCTGTCGTTCCGGGTCACCGTCAACACAGACAACCGGCTGATGAGCGACGTGACGTTGTCGTCTGAGTTCGCGGCGCTGGTCGAGGCGTTCGGGTACGGCTGGTCGGACATCGGTTGGCTGACGATCAACGCGATGAAGAGCGCGTTCGCCCCGTTCGACGAGCGGCTTGAGCTAATCAACACGGTGATCAAGCCGGGATTCGCGGCGGCTATGGCACCGTCGGTGGCGCATCGGCCTAGTGCCTCTGCTGTCCCAGGTGCTCAGTCGACGGTGAAGTAGTCCGGGCCTGAGTAGACGCCGGTGAGCTGCTTGCGGCGCTGCATCAGCAGGTCGTTGAGCAGGCTGGAGGCGCCGATCCTGAACAAGTCGGGCGTCAGCCAGGCCCGCCCGGCGGTCTCGTTCACCAGCACCAGGTACCTGATCGCGTCCTTGGCGGTGCGGATGCCACCAGCGACCTTGACTCCGACGTGACGGCCGGATGCCTGCTCGAAATCACGCACCGACGACAGCATCACGAGCGCGACCGGCGGTGTGGCCGCCGGGCTGACCTTGCCGGTCGAGGTCTTGATGAAGTCGGCGCCAGCCAGCATCGACAGCCAGGACGCGCGGGACACGTTGTCGAGCGTGGCCAGCTCGCCGGTCTCCAGGATCACCTTGAGATGCGCCGGTCCGCAGGCCTCCTTGACCGACCTGATCTCCTCGTAGACCTGGGCGTACCGGCCAGCCAGGAACGCGCCCCGGTCGATCACCATGTCGATCTCGTCAGCGCCCGCTTCGACCGCCTCGGCGGTGTCGGCCAGCTTCACGGCTAGCGAGGCTCGCCCGGAGGGAAAGGCGGTGGCCACCGACGCGACCGCGACCCTGCTTCCGGCCAGTTCAGCCTTCGCCACGCTGACCAGGTCGGGGTAAACGCAAACCGCGGCGACGGGAGGCACGCCGGGGTCGGTTAGGTCAGGCCTGACGGCTTTCGCGCACAACCCGCGTATCTTGCCGGGCGTATCAGCACCCTCGAGCGTGGTCAGGTCGACCATCGCGACCGCCAGCTCGATCGCGGCCATCTTGGCATCTTTCTTGATCGACCTGGTGGCGAGCCCGGCCACCCGCGCCTGCGCGCCGACTTGGTCGACGCCGGGCAGGCCGTGCAGCACCTGGCGCAGCGCCGCGTCCGACGTGGCCCCGCCGGAGAGCCAGTCTTTTGCCCGAAAAAGCGCTACCTGAGACTGCTCAACGGGCACGGCCACCATGCCTGCGATGCTATCAGCGCGAACCTAACCGCCCGTCGGCTGCCAATCCGGGCAAATCCCAACAGGGGTGCAACGTTGCTGCTGTTCCGGGCTGGTCCGGTCCGGGCTGGTCCGGTCCGGGCTGGTCCGGTCCGGGCTGGTCCGTGGCAGTGCTACAACCGCGCGGTCTGGCCGACCGGTGCGATGGATTCCCGAATTCATCCGCATCCGCCAGTCGACCGCCGCGATGGATTCCCGAATTCATCCGCATCCGCCAGTCGACCGCCGCGATGGATTCCCGAATTCATACCTGATTTCCCGGATGGATTGCCGCATCCATCGCAGGGGATGGGGCTGGCGGATGCGGTGGGTTCCCGAATTCATCGCAGTTTGCGGGCGCACGCCACGGAGTTGCGGCTGCTGCTGCCCGGTTCAGGGTGTTTCAGGTGATGCCGCGTCCCGAACCGGCCGGTCAGCAGCAACGTCGGCCCGGTGTCTTAGGGGACCTCGATCGAGCCGTCGGAGTTGAACTGATAGGTCAGCGTGGGCCATCTCAGCGGGCAGTTGCCCGGCCGAGCGGGGCCGCGCCACGTGCGACAATGACAGCCGGGAGGCGGGCATGGCAGGCAAAGCGGCAGGTTCTGGCGGCAGCGGCCGTGGCGGTGGTGGTGGTGGCCGTCGGACCGATGACGTGGCTGCTCGGGTGGCGACCGTGGCTGCTGGGCTGGACTGGCAGTACGCGCCGGCTCCGGAGTCGCGCGACATCGTGTCGATCGCTCCTGAGTATGGGTTGTTTATCGCTGGCGAGTTCGCCCCGGCTGCGACCGGCCGGACGTTCGCCACCGTCAATCCCGCTACCGAGGAGTCGCTGGCGCAGGTCGCCGAGGCCGGCCAAGACGACGTAGACCGCGCGGTCGCGGCGGCCAGGGTCGCGCAGGAGCAGATCTGGGGCCCGATGCCGGGCGTCGAGCGGGCCAAGTACCTCTACCGGATCGCGCGCATTCTGCAGGAGCGGTCGCGTGAGTTCGCCGTGCTTGAGTCGATCGACAACGGCAAGCCGATCAAGGAGACCAGGGACGTCGACGTCCCGCTCGCCGCCGCGCACTTCTTTTACTACGCGGGCTGGGCCGACAAGCTCGACTACGCCGGCTTCGGTCCGGCGCCTGCGCCGATCGGCGTGGCCGGTCAGGTCATCCCGTGGAACTTCCCGCTGCTCATGGCGGCCTGGAAGCTGGCCCCCGCGCTGGCCGCTGGAAACACGTGCGTGCTCAAGCCAGCCGAGACCACGCCGCTGAGCGCGTTGCTGCTCGCGGAGGTGTGCCAGCAGGCTGACCTTCCCGCCGGGGTGGTGAATGTGGTGACCGGCGCGGGCGACGTCGGCGCCGCGGTGGTGGCCCACCCGGGCGTCAGCAAGGTCGCGTTCACCGGCTCGACCGAGGTCGGCATCGCGATAAGCCAGGCGATCGCCGGGACCGGCAAGAAGCTGACGCTCGAGCTCGGCGGCAAGGCAGCCAACGTCGTTTTCGACGACGCGCCGATCGATCAGGCGATTGAGGGCATCGTCAACGGCATCTTCTTCAACCAGGGACATGTCTGCTGCGCGGGCTCCCGCCTGCTCGTCCAAGAGTCCGTGGCCGACCAGGTGGTCGACCGGCTGCAGCGGCGGCTGGTGACCCTGCGGCTCGGTGACCCGCTTGACAAGAACACCGACATCGGTGCGATCAACTCCCGTCAGCAACTCGACAAGATCACCGAACTCTCCGCTGCCGGGGAAGCCGAGGGGGCCCACCGCTGGTCGCCGCCGTGCGAGTTGCCCAAGCGCGGCTACTGGTTCGCGCCGACGGTGTTCACCGGCGTCAGCCAGTCGCATCGGATCGCGCGGGAGGAGATCTTCGGACCGGTTCTGTCGGTGCTGACATTCCGGACTCCGGACGAGGCGGTGACCAAGGCGAACAACACGCCGTACGGGCTGTCCGCCGGGGTCTGGACCGAGAAGGGCAGCCGGATCTTGTGGATGGCGCAGCGCATGCGGGCGGGCGTGGTGTGGGCGAATACGTACAACCGGTTCGACCCGGCTAGCCCGTTCGGGGGATATCGCGAGTCTGGGTTCGGGCGGGAAGGCGGTCGGCATGGACTCGGGGCG
Organism: uncultured Actinomycetota bacterium; assembly: GCA_963769145.1. Lineage (GTDB taxonomy): Bacteria > Actinomycetota > Actinomycetes > Streptosporangiales > Streptosporangiaceae > Chersky-822. Next base: position 588,600 of record CAVYKS010000003.1, on the reverse strand, counting down.
TATCTCGATGTCTGAGAAGACTGCGGGCAAAAGCAAGACCGAGACCGAGACTGACCGGAGGCTCGGGGTCAGGAAGACCTACAAGCTGTATGTGGGTGGGGCATTTCCCCGGTCCGAGTCCGGGCGGTCCTACCCGGTGCATCATGCCAAGAGCGGTGAGTTGCTGGCCTTTGCGGCGCAGGCTAGTCGCAAAGATGTGCGGGACGCGGTGGTGGCGGCTCGGGCGGCCCAGCCAGGGTGGGCTGGCGCTACGGCTTATAACCGGGGGCAGGTTCTTTACCGGGTTGCCGAGATGATCGAGGGTAGGGGCGGGCAGTTCGCGGAGGAAATTTCTGCGGCTGAAGGTGTTTCCACGGCAGTAGCCAAGCGGACAGTCGCCGCCGCGATCGACCGGTGGGTGTGGTACGCCGGCTGGCCGGACAAGGTTTCGCAGGTCGCGGGCGGGGCCAACCAGGTCGCCGGGCCTTACTTCAACTTCAGCGTGCCCGAGCCGACCGGCGTCGTCGCCGTGCTGGCGCCGGCGGAGTCGAGCCTGCTCGGGCTCGTCAGCGTCATCGCGCCGGTGATCGCGACGGGGAACACGGCCGTGGTCGTCGCCAGCGAAGACCGTCCGCTGCCCGCGATCACGCTCGGCGAGGTACTGGCGACTTCGGACGTGCCCGGCGGCGTCGTGAACGTGCTCACCGGGCGGATGGCCGAGCTCGCGCCGGTGCTGGCTGGTCACTTCGACGTGAACGCGATCGACCTCACCGGGGCCGAGGCCGACTCACGGGCCGAGCTTGAGCGGCTGGCGGCGAGCAATGTGAAACGGGTGTTCTGCGCCGACGATGACTGGGCCGGGGCGCCGACGCCGCGCCGGATGCTGGCGTTCCTCGAGACGAAGACAGTCTGGCACCCGGTCGGCATCTAGCTCGCGTAGCGGCACTGATCGTAGCTGGGGACCTGTCGAAGGCCGTACGGGCAATAAGGAGCGTGAGCGAATCGGATGGCGCGGCTACGGCCGACGCAACTGTAGCCCTACGGAGCCGCGGCGGCGCACTCAACGGCCACGCCGACCGAAACATCACTGACCGAGACATCATCGAGCGGTCCTGCGCGGAACCTGAGCTTTTCGCACTGCTATTCCAGCGGCACTCGGAACGCATCGGGAGCTACGTCACCCGTCGGATCGGCCGGGATTTGGCTTAGGACCTAGTCGCCGAGACGTTTCTCGTGGCTTTCAGGCGGCGCGCTAGCTACGACCTGACCAGGGCGGATGCCAGGCCGTGGCTGCACGGGATCGCGGCCAACCTCATACGCAAGTACTACCGCGCTGAGGAGCGGCAGCTTCGGGCCTTCGAGCGCACGGGCGTCGACCCGGTAGCCGAGTCGGCCGGGGAGCTTGCCGTGGCGCGGCTGACCGCGAGCGAGGTCAGTCGCTCGATCGCTGGCGCGCTCGCGAGGCTCAATCCGGACCAGCGCACCGTTGTGTTGCTGGTCACATGGGCCGAGTTGACCTACGACGAGGTCGCGGAAGCGCTCGGTGTACCAGAAGGAACCGTCAGGTCCCGTATGAACAGGGCAAGAACGCGGCTCAGGGCGGCACTCGCCAGCGGCGGCGACGCATCAGGCCACTAGGAGCGCCCAGGAACTGGGCTCCACGGAAGGAACGACAGAGACGATGACTGAGCTTGATGAACTCACCGCGGTTGCCAGGCTGCGAGAGCACCTCAGGCCGGGTGGCCTGCTAGCCGACGCCGAGAGCGCGCTCATGGCTGAGATTCGCGCGACGTCAGCCGCGATAAGCCCGCGTTCAGGTAGCCGAACCGGGGGAAGCACGCCCCGGCTGATCATGGCCGGCGTGGCGGTCGCCGCCTTCTCGATCGCGGCCGTCGTCGTGGTGCCATGGCCGGTCCGCACGTCAGGTTCACATTCCCGCAGAGTGAGCCCTGACCAGCACAGTCCGGCCGCCGTGCCGGTGAACGCGGGCCAAGCCCTTCATGGCAAGGCGGATCTAGTGACCCACGCGATCACGGCGGCCGCGGTCGCACCGCCTTTCAACCCAGGCTCTCATCACTGGACCTTGATTAAGAGGGTGAACGCCACGTCCGCGCATGAGCCTAGCTGGGGCGTGCTGCACGGTCCCCCGTATGGGAGGGTGACGCTGGAATCCTGGGTCAGGGTTGACCGCGGCGCGATCGCCGGGCTCCAGGACGGGAAAGTCTTCACCAATCCTAACGTCGGCAGCGTGGCTGGCTGGCCGAAGTCGACGTACCGATACCTCAATTCGCTGCCAACCGATCCGGTCAGGCTCGAAGCTGTGATCGCCGCCAATGTCACGACACCGCCGAACTCCCGCTCATTCGGTGTCGCCGAGTATGGGCTGGATCAAGCCATTTTCGAAGCCATCGAGGCGCTGATGGAGAACGTCGTCGTACCGCCGTCGCTGCTTGCCGGCCTCTACGGCGTGCTCGGCAGGCTGCCTTCCGTGCGTTTCGATCGATCGGTCACCGACTTCGCCGGCCGCACAGGCGTGGGCCTTTACATGATCCTCGAGGGCTATCTGAAGCAGGAGCTGATCATCAACCCCAGCACGTTCGCGCTGATGGGAGTCGACTCCGTCGCGATCAGGGCGCACACGATCGTCGGCACCGATGTGACGGATCACTTCAAGAAGGGCCAGGTTGTCGGCCTATCGGCAATCTGGCTTGGGATCGTGAGCCTGCCCGGGCAGATGCCTTAGATGGTGCCGAAGAGGCGGTCGCCGGCGTCGCCTAGGCCGGGGACGATGTAGCCGCGCTCGTTGAGCCGCTCGTCTAGGCCGGCGGTGACCACCTTGACCGGGATCGGGAAGTCGTCGGGGAAGGCTTCGTGCACCCGGGCAATGCCCTCGGGAGCGGCCAGCAGGCAGATCGCGGTCATCGACGCCGCGCCGCGTGAGGCCAGCATGCCGAACGTGGTCTCCAACGTGCCGCCGGTTGCCAGCATCGGGTCGAGCACGAAGGTGTCGCGGTCGGTCAGGTCGGCTGGCAGCCTGGTCGCGTACGTGGAGGCGACCAGCGTCTCCTCATCCCTGGCGAGCCCGACGAAGCCGACATCGGCCTTGGGCAGCAGCCTGGCCATGCCGTCGAGCATCCCTATCCCGGCGCGCAACACCGGGACCACGAGCGGTATCGGCCTGGCCAGCTTGACGCCTTCGGCGGTGGCCAGCGGCGTGTGCACGGCGACTCGCTCGACCTTGACATCCCTGGTGGCTTCGTAGGCGAGCAGCGTGACCAGCTCATCGGTCAGGTTACGGAACACCGGCGTCTCGGTATGAACGTCACGGAGCGCGGTGAGCTTGTGCGCGATGAGCGGATGATCGGCGACCAGCGTCTGCATGATGGTCAGTCTCGCAGGTCTGTCTCCCCAGGTTCGGGCCAGCCGTGCTTTGGCTGGTACCACGTTGCCGTGCAGCCTCTGGCACCGCAGCGCACGCACTGGTGGCCTCGGCCAGGATCGGTCAGCGCTCCAGGGCAGTCACACGGCGCCCAGCTTACGATTACCCGGCCCGGCCCCCACTGATGACCGGCCGGACACTGCCCAGGAAACGGCCACCAGTCCGGACGAGTCACTCCGCTCATGCATCTAGTAGAACATAAATTCGAACGAGAGCGTTCTAACTGGCCTGGTCAGAGCCGCCTGAATCCGGTCGGCCGGCTCCTTGGCCCAGAGCGGCCGAACGGGCGCGCTCGCGCGTCAGCTTGCGTTCCCTCGCGTTGGCCGTCAGGTCGCTGGCCCGCTCGAACTCGGACTGCGCCTCGGCCAGCCGGCCCAGCTTCATCAGCAAGTCGCCGCGCACGCTCGGCAGCAGGTGGTAGTCGCGCAGCGACGGCTCGGCGGCAAGCTGATCTGCCAGTGCCAGTCCCGCCTCCGGACCGAACGCCATCGACACCGCCACCGCCCTGTTCAGCTCGACGATCGGCGACGGCATGACCTCGGCGAGTACTCCGTACAACTCGGTGATACGTGCCCAGTCGGTCTGCTCGGGCCGAAATGCCCTTGCGTGGCAGGCGGCTATGGCGGCTTGGAGCACGTACGGACCGCGTTCGCCGCCGAGTTCGATGGCGCGGTCCAGCGCGGCGAGCCCGCGCCCGATCAGCAACTGGTCCCAGCGAGCCCGGTCCTGGTCGAGCAGCAGCACGGGCTCTCCGTCTGGCCCGGCACGCGCAGCCAGCCGCGAGGCCTGGAGCTCCATCAGCGACGCGAGCCCGTGCACCTCGGGCTCATCGGGCGCTAGCTGGGTCAGCAGCCGCCCGAGCCGAAGCGCTTCGTGACACAACCCGGGCCGCGTCCAGTCGTCGCCGGCGGTCGCCGAATAGCCTTCGTTAAAAATCAGATAGATGACTTCGAGGACTGAGCCCAGCCTCGCCGGGCGCTGCTGGCTGTCCGGCGTTTCGAATGGCACGCTGGCGCTGGCCAGCGTCTTCTTAGCGCGGACGATGCGCTGGGCGATTGTGGGCTCGGGCACCAGGTAGGCGCGGGCGATCTCGGCCGTGGTCAGCCCGCCGAGCAGGCGTAGCGTGAGTGCGACCCTGGCCTGCACGGACAGAACCGGGTGGCAGGCGGTAAAGATCAGCCGCAGCAGATCGTCGTCGATCTCATCAGATATCGCTCGGTCGAACCCCGCCGTGCCGTCGTCCGGGTTGGACTCCAGCGCCCGTCCGATTTCGGCGTACTTGCGGTCAAGCTCGGAGTTGCGGCGGAACTGGTCGATCGCCCGGCGCTTGGCGACGGTCATCAGCCAGGCGCCTGGGTTCAGCGGGACTCCGTCGTACGGCCACTGCTCCAGCGCCGCAACGACGGCGTCCTGCGCTAGTTCCTCCGCAAGGCCGATGTCGCCGCCGGCGAACCGCGCGAGCCCGGCGATCAGGCGAGCCGACTCGAGCCGGATGACCGTCTCGATCGCCTCGTGCGCTCCTGACCTCGTCACGGAGTCTGAGCGTAGCGGCCGAGCCGAATGGCGGCGGGCCAGTCAGCTCCGTCAAGCTGCCAGGCCCGCCACCTCGACTCTGGTCACCCTCAGATGACCGGCCGCAGGGTTGACTCGCCTTCTCCGGCGATCGCGAGGAACCGCTTGGTCCACTCGATCGCCTCGGCCGTGTCCCGCACTTCCATCAGTGCCCAGCCGCCGACGAGTTCCTTCGCCTCCGCGAACGGGCCGTCGAGCACGGTGAACTCGCCGCCCGAGTACTTGACCTTGATGGCATCCTCGACCGGGCCGACGCCGCCGGTGGCGAGCAGCACGCCTGCCTTCGTCGCTTCGGCCACGAACTCGCCCATCTTGGTGTACAGCTCCGGGGCGGGCGGCGGGATCGGGATCGTCGGGTCAGCCAGTGTGTATCCGAGGAATCGCATCGCGTGCTCCTAGTGATCGGGTTTCGTTCTTCGCCCACGCGTCGAACGCGAGCGTTCCAGATCGACATCGCCAGCAAGATTTTTTGCGGAAAGTAACGTGCTCGCTCGTGCCGCCACCCAGAGCCCGGTCACGGCGCCGATGCGCTCCTCGTTTGCGGCATCCCCCTGGTATGCAGCAAGATCGCATAAGTGACCATCGCCGTGGCCGCGACGACTTTCGGGCTTGTCTTCCCAGCAGAGTTGCCGGACAAGACCGCGCTCGCCAGTCTCATGCTAGGCAGCCGGTATCGGCCGTTTTATGTTTACATCGGGGTCGCTGTCGCGTTCGCCATACACGTGCTGCTCGCCATCGCCGCCGGTAGTCTGCTCACCCTGCTGCCGCACCGGGTGCTGTCGCTGATCATCGCGATCCTCTTTGGCCTTGGCGCGGTCTTGCTGTTTCGCGGCCGGAACGATGCCGACAAGGTAGTTAAGGCCGCGCAAGAGACTCCGCCGACGTTCCTGCGGGTCGCGGCGACCAGTTTTGTGGTGATCTTGGTTGCCGAGTTCGGCGACCTGACCCAGATCCTGATCGTGAACCTGGCGGCCAAGTATCACCAGCCGATCGCGGTCGGCAGCGGCGCGTTGCTGGCATTGCTCGCCGTGGCCGCGCTGGCGATCGCTGGCGGGCGCGGCTTGCTGCGCTTCGTGCCAGCAAGGATGATCACGCTGATCGGCGCCGCCGCGATGGTGGTCCTCGCCGTGATCAACCTAGTGAGCGCGATCCGAGGCTGACCTTCCCGCGTTGGATTCCCGAATTCATCCCGCCGGCTGGTCCCGAGCGCGCGATGGATTCCCGAATTCATACCCGTTTTCCCGGATGGATCCCCGAATCCATCGCGGTCGGCGGCGTCACCCGCGCGATGAATTCCCGAATTCATCCATCGGCGGGGTGGGCCGGGTGGGGCTTTGGGCTGGGGCTGGCGGGCTGGGGTTAGCGGGCTGGGGCTGGCGGGCTGGGGCTGGCGGGCTGGGGTTAGCGGGCTGGGGCTGGCGGGCTGGGGTTAGCGGGCTGGGGTTGGGGTATCGCGGGCCGGGCTGGATTCGAAACGCTCGCAACAGCGGTCTGAGCAGAACCAGTAGGTGCCGTCGGCGGTGACGGCCTGGCGCGGGGCGGCGGACTTTTCGACCTGCATGCCGCATACCGGGTCGATCGCGTAGCCGTCGCTTCCGCCCAGCCTGTCCCGGTTGCGGTAAGCGTAATAGAGCATCGCGAAGACCAGCAGGAAGATGATGTTGAGGACAGTGGTGTAGTTCCAGGTCAGGTGCTCGGGCACGATCTGAACAGGTCGGGTTGTCGGCACGAGCCCGGCGGCATTGAAGATCAACTCGGTGACCAGGCCGGCGGCGGCCATCACGGCCCAGAAGACGGCGAGCATCCGCAGCGCTAGCCGCCCGCCGTAGAACTTGCGGTAGATCAGCACGAGCGGCAGGGCGATCAGGTCGGCGAAGATGAAACTGACCACGCCGCCGAAGCTGATGCCGCCTTTCCAGAGGGCGGCGGCGAGCGGAACGTTCCCAATCGAGCAGACGAAGCTGATCAGGGCGATGAACGGGCCGACGACCGCGTTCTCGATGCTGGTCCAGATGCCGTGCCCAGAGATGAAGAACGCGTGCCAGAACGCGGTCGGCACGAGGACCGCGAGGAAGCCGGCGCCGAGGAAGCCTATGACCATTTCCCGGCGGAGCATGGTCAGGTCGGAGATCGTGTAGGTCGCAGCGTCGGCCCAGCCCGACTTGGTGCGGACAGCGCTCCGCCACGGCTGTCCTTGGACATCGTGCGCACCGTGGTCGTGGGCGCCTTGCTCGTGGCCGGTGCTGTGCACGTGCCCAGGACCCCGGTCATGGTCGGTGTCGAGCTTGACCCGTGCGGCGGTGACCAGGCGCCCGGTCAGGAAGATCCCGCCCAGCAAAGCCAGAGCCGCGATCATGATGACGCCGCCGACGTATTCGGCGGCCACGAACTGCCAGCCGATCAGCACGACGAGCACGATGCCAAGCTCGACTACCAGGTTGGTCGAGGCGAACATGAAGATCATCGAGGTGACGAAGTCCGCGCCCTTGGCGAACAGCGATTTCGCCATCGCCGAGGCCGCGTACGAGCACGACGAGGACAGCGCGCCGACGGCTGATGCCCTGGTCACAGCCGCGGGCCGGTGATCACCGAGTTTCGCGCGCAGCGTGTCTCGGGGTACGAACGCCTGCACGACGCCGGACAGCGCGAAGCCGAGTATCAGCGCCCACAACGTCTCCCAGAACATGAAGAACGACTCGCGCAGCGATGCGCCGACGTTGTGCAGGACGGTTCCCGAGTTCAGGGCGAGTCCGTGCGAAGCGATCAACGTCATACCAGGGAATATACCCCCCTGAGGTATAACGAGCGGGCGGCGGGCGGTCGGCCCAGGGCAGTGCCCGCCGGGACGCCTTGACGCGTCCCGGCGGGCAAGCAGTTGCCGTGGTTTGGTGACTGCTAGCCGAAGTGCGACAGCGGTCCCTTGTTGACGGGGAACTGCGAGGTGTTCAGCGCCTGAACGCCCGCGTGCTGCTCGCCATTGAACGGGGTCACGACCGGTGAGGTCATGCCCGGCTCGCAGCCGATGTTGAACGGGGTTCTCGGATTGTTGAACCAGAGGCCGATGTGGAACTGGTGAGTCGGCTTGAACGCGACGGTCCCACCCGGTGACACCGAGAAGGTCTCCTTGCTGAAGACACCGCGAACCGTCGCCGATCCCGTGCCGTTCCGGCCGGCCTGGACGTCCGTCTGGTACCAGGACACGCCGAACGGCTTGAGCGGCATCTGGATCACGAAGGCGTCGAAACCGGTGTTTGCCGGCATGCCGTGAATGGAAATCACCATCGTGTCGTTGATACCAGTGTGGGTGAGCGTGACGGTACCCCCCGCGTGCTTCAGGCAGGCGTGAATGTGTGGTGACGGCACAAGCTTGAACGAGAAGGAATCGTGCTTAGCAGGCGCAGCCGGCCTGGTCGGGGACGCTCCCGCCGAGGTCAGGCCGATGGACAGTGCGGTGGCGCCGGTAAGGCTGATCGCGCTGAGGGCGATGGCCGCCTTCGCCAGCCGGCGCCTGCGTGGTGTCTGGATGTGACTCATGATCGGGACGCTCCTGTCTCGATAGCGGCTGTGAGCCGCCGGTCTAATTCCCCCCGGGCCCGGGATGTCGGACAGTTGTACGCAGCCGCGAGGCGGCATGGTTCAAGTGGTGCGGGTGATTATTTTCTGGGAGTTTGCTGAGAGCTTTGGGTGCCGTTGGCCGATACCGTTGCTCGCTTCCAGCTTTCAAGCATCGAGCCGTCCATTGCACTGAGGTTGCAGCGGAACTCGTTCAAGACGCCAGCCATCGCGATACGATCCGAGCAATTCAAGCTGATACGCGGTGTGCTGACGGGAGTTGTTTGATGGCGATTCCCGCGTCAGGGCGGGGGACAGACAAGCGCCGTCCGCGCTGGGCGGGTGCCTCCCTGGGCCGGCAAGTCAAGGGTGACGACACTCTGGTCGCCGACCTTTACCGTCAGTACTACTCGCCGCTGATGGCGTTCGTGCTCCGGCTCACCGCCGGGGACCGGCAGCACGCCGAAGACATCGTGCAGGAAACCATGGTGCGCGCCTGGCGGCAGGGCGGCCGGCTCGACCCGACGGCTTCCTCGCTGATGCCCTGGCTCGCGACCGTTGCCCGACGTATCGTGATAGATGAACAACGTAGAAAAGACGCGCGGCCTCCGGAGACCGGGGAGGAACGACTAGCAAAGGCGTCCGTCACTGACCTGACCGACGATGTGCTGCGCAGCGTCATCGTTGCTGACGCACTGCGCGCTCTATCGCCTTCGCATCGCCAGGTGCTGAACGAGACGATACTCAGCGACCGAACCGTCAATGAAGCCGCCGAGGTGCTCGGTATTCCGGTGGGCACTGTGAAGTCGCGGGTTTATTACGCGCTTCGTGCTCTTCGAGAAGTCCTAGCAGGGCAGGGGGTGTCGCTGTGAGCATCGAACACACCGATGTCGCGGCCTACTCGCTGGGTGTGCTCGACCAGAAAGACCGCGAGGACTTCGAAGTCCATCTTGCCGACTGCGAGGAGTGCCTGGCGGAACTCGCCGAATTCTCGGCCATGGCCGATCTGCTGACCGGTATCGGCCCGGTGCGAGTCGACGATGAGGAGCCGGACGAGACGGCCGTTGCCGACTTCGTCATCAGACGGGCAGCGGCGCAGCGCAGGCAGTCCAGGCGGCGCGCCTGGTTCGCCGCGGCCGCCAGCATCGTATTGCTGAGCGGCGGCGTGGCGGCGGGGCTGCGTCTCGCCCCGCACGAGCCGTACATGAGCGGTGACCAATTCTCGCGCACTAATCCGACCTCTGGGCTCAGAGCGACCGTCGGCTTGGTGCCCAAGGCGTGGGGCACGCAGGTCACCCTTGAGTTGTCCAAGCTAAAGACGAAAATACCGCTCAAGTGCCAGCTCATTGCCGTGTCCAAGACCGGGCAGCGACGGGTCATGGTGGGGTGGCTCGTCCCTCCGCCCGGCGACGGCGTTTCCGGCAACCCACCGTTGCTGCTGCTCGGTGGCACGTGGATCGCCATGAGCGATCTGTCGGCAATACAGATCGAGGTCGTACCTCACCTAACGCTGCTGACGATTCCGATCTATCATCGGCGCACGGCCTGACCAGCGTGATAGGACCCGCGTGATCGACTGGAAGGAACGGTGCTGATGTCCGCACTTACCACCCTGTGCAGAGGCCGCCTGGCGGGCGCGATCATCCCCGTCCTCGCGCTCGGCATAGCAGGCATCATCGCCGCCCAGTCCGGTGCTCAGGCCGCACCTAGGACGCCGACACTGCACGGCGGCTCGAAGGTTGCCCTCGGTACCACCTCGAACATCACCAAGAACGCGTTCACCGAGGCGCCGAACGGTGCGGTGTTCTATTCACGAGGCGCCCTAGTCTCTGTCGTCTCGGCCAGCGGTAAGCCGAAGACGGTGCTGCACGGCGGCGGCACTGTGCTGGCCATCGCGGCCAGCGGGACTGACCTATTCGTGCAGAACGGGCTGACCGTCACCGAATACCGGAAGTCGAATCTGCGCAAGGTGCGGCATTGGACGCTGCCTCGTCAGATCGCGCGGGTGACGATGGCAGGCTTGTTCGCTGAGGGCGGCACGCTGTGGTCGTGGATCGATACGGAAACTGATTCGAGCGGGCTTGAATTCGCGACGATCAGCAGGATCGCGATTGCCCGGTCGGCGGTCCACGTCGTCACCAAATTGGCCTACCCCGACGCGATGGCCGCGAACTCATCCGGGCTTTACTTCGAGAGCACCAACGGCAGCCAGACGCGGTATTTCCTCGGCCACGCGGTTGCCTCTGGCGCGGTTAAATACCATCAGCAGGCGGCGGTGCGGTTCGGGCCGCTGCCGCTCGCGCTGGCGGGAGGACGGGTCGATCTGCTCACCTTTCTCGGCCATCAGGGCGTCAACAGTTACAGCGGCACGACGCTCGCGCTCCTATCGGCTAAACGGGTATCCGCGAGCGACACCTCGATCGCGGGCACCGGCGTCGGGCTAGTCGTGCTCGGCCAGATTTGCTCGGGGTCGAAGTGCTCGCGGCCGACCGTGAGCAAGCTGAATCCGGCTACCGGCCGGACGGCGGGGGCGGTTCGGGTCCCGGGTGCGTTCGAGTTGGTCGCCGGCCCTTCCGCTGTCGTCATCGAGGTCAGTCATGGCTTGCGCGGCACGATGACGTTGCTGCGGATTACCTCCTAAACGCCCAGCCCGCTGCCAGGCCGGGCGATAAGGGCGATAAGGGCGATAAGTCAGTGTGGGCTCCGACGCCTGCGGCCACGACTTCGACGATCTGGCTGACGAACTGCTCATTGAGCGGTCGCTGACCTTGCAGCAGCCGGTAGTAGCAAGCGCCGAACAGAAGGTCGAGCACTACTCCCGCGTCTGTTTCAGCAGGTATCTCGCCCCGGCTGACCCCACGGTCAAGCATGATCGAGTACTGGGCGCGCAACGGTGCGAGGACCTGGTCCTGCCACGCCACCGCCAGACTGCGGTCGTGCTGGATCTCCGCGATCAAGCCGACCAGCATGGCACCGGCACTGGTGCCTGAGACAGCCTTCACCCAGGCGCCGAGCGCGGCCCGCAAGTCGCCGGCGAATGTGCCGGTGTTCGGCAGGCCCTGCTGCCCTTCGAACTCGGCGAGAAACGCGTCGAGCGCGAGCGTCCCGCGCGATGACCAGCGCCGGTAGATGGTCGTCTTGCCGACCCCCGCGCGGGCGGCTACCTCTTCGATCGTCAGTCCGCTGATGCCTTTTTCAGCCATAACCTCGGCAGCGGCGACCAGGATGACTCGGTCCGCGGTCGTGCTCCGCGGCCTGCCACGCCTGGGCCGTCCCGCTCGGCGCCTGTCGTGGAGGGCCTTGCCCGATATGTGCTCGGCCGTGACGCGGTCATGCGACGAACTGCCTGGCTCTCGTTCGTCCGGGCCCATTGCAGGCGTTCCTGGCGTGTCATGACCGCTGTCACCTGAACCGGTGCCGCCGGTGCCGCCTGCGCCCGCGTTCCCAGAACCACTGTCGCCAGCGCCGGACCCCGCTGATCCGCTATCGCTCTGGGACGCGCCCGCGGGCTGCCCCCGGCGAGGGCCGGTCGCTCCGGCGCCGACCTGCGCGAGAAGTACTTGATGTGCCGATTCGTGCTGCGTCGTTGTGGTCGTATCGACAGCGGATTCGGCTTCTGTGAGCCGCACCGAAAATCCAGCGCTCCCCATGAAGTAACAGCCTACCTCAGACCTTTAAAAACGGACCGTATCGTATTCTTACGTGAAAAAGTTGATCCACCGACCGGGTATTCGCAAGTCGGACTCAAAGTAAATCGCATAGCGGCAGATCCCGCATCCTGGGTTAACGAAGACCGGGACCCCACGGGTTATAGCGGGGTCCCGGCCGGAGGCCTGGCGCCGGAATTAGCTAGCGTCGGCCGGAGCTAGAACTGAGCTGGTCGGATCGATCGGCTCCGGACTCAGTGCTGTCGTCCGGTGATTGTTCGGCGGGCTTGTTTCTGCTGGCGATACGAGTCAGGGCGGCCATCGGAGTCTTTCTCGCCGTCGGCGTGCTGGCTTTCGGCGTGGTGACTCGAGGGTTGTCGCTAGCCGACAACGGTGTGGTCACCTCGGTGGGGCGCGGATCGGCCAGGATGGCCGCTGCGGTGTCCGCTGCCGCCCGGTCGGCCATCTTGGTGTCTCGGGCCGAGATGACGGACAAACGTCCGATGGCTATCGCGGCGACGCAGATGATGACGGCGCCGAGGCCGCTGAAGAAGCCGATCTGCTCAGCGGCGCGGGCGATCGCGCCGCCGACCGGGGTTCCCTGGGCTGGCGGGGTCCGCATCCACAACCTGACAACCACGCTGCCGATCGTGAACCAAGCGCCGCCCAGCACGGCCAGCGCGGCTCCGATTAGCGCCCACGGGCGCAGCCTGCTCGCCAGCAGCACGATGCCGCCCACGACCGCGGCCGCAGCGGGGGCGAACTCAAGCCAGGCTCGGCCTGAGGTGATCGTCCACGCCTTGTCGGGCGTGTACGCATAGTGCAGGTAAGGGCCTACCAGGGGGACCAGGCCGCCCCAGATTCCGAGCAAGATGAGCAGCACTCCGCTGAACGCGCCACGGCTTCTGGCAACCCTGAGTCCTGGTCCCTTAGCCCCGGTGCCAGATGCACGGGGTCTTGAGCCAGGCGTTCTGGCCATATCAATCACTCCTTCGTTCGCGGGCAGTAGGGTCAAGCGCGGTGCAAGCTACCCGAGTCGGAGCGAACTATTCGAAGCCACTGACGTGCTGGCATCCGGGCTGGCCAGGTAAGGTCAGGCATGCGCGGATACAGCCAGGACAAGGACGCTTACATCAAGCGCCTGCGGCGGATCGAAGGACAGGTTCGCGGCCTGCAGCGGATGGTTGACAGCGATGTGTACTGCATCGACGTGCTCACTCAGGTCGCGGCCGTCACCAGGGCGTTGCAGTCGGTCGCGCTCGGGTTGCTGGAAGACCACCTCAGCCACTGCGTGACCGAGGCCGTCGCGCAAGGCGGCCCTGAGGGACAGCAGAAGGTCAAGGAGGCCGCCGAGGCGGTGTCCAGGCTTGTCAAGTCCTGATCGTGATCTTGGAAGATTGAGTGCGAATACCGGACGCAATCTTCCAAGATCATGGCTCTCAACGGCGAATAGCTCCCTCTTGACTGGGTAGTTGTGCCGAGCACTACCTGCATGTAGTGTTTCGAGCCGTTATGCCGGTCGATGTAGCTCTATCGGCCGATATGACACTCGGCTCGGCTATGTGGGTGCTCGGGATAGGAGCAACGTCGGTGAACAAACGGATAACGTTCAGCCTTTTCGGTCTGATATACATCGTCGTGGGAATAATTATCGCAGTCAGTAAGCACTACATCACAATTGCATGGCTAAAAACCCTCGCGTCCGGGGTCCTCGCAGTTTTCCTCTGGTGGCTAGTCCTCCTGGGCGTGAACCTGCATTTGCACTAAACGACCCACCTGTCCGGCTGAATCCGCCAATCCTGCCGCTGCCGCCCCGCCGTCATGTCCGCCGGGCGGCAGCGGCAGGATTGATCTCGATGAGCGCTGATCTCGATGAGCGCCCCGCGCCCCGATCGGAGATGCCGTTTCCATGCATATCGGCCTGCAGGTTCCTGACTTCAACTGGCCGGGCGGCCCGGCCACGCTCGGCGCGGATCTGGCCACCGTGGCCAGAGCCGCTGACGACGCGGGATTTGAGTTCATCAGCGTGATGGATCACTTCTTCCAGATCCGGATCGCTGGACCGCCAGAGAACGACATGCTTGAGGCCTACACGACGCTCGGCTACCTAGCCGCCTGCACGTCCCGGGCCAAGCTGCTCACCCTCGTCACCGGCGCGATCTACCGGCATCCCGGAGTGCTTGGGAAGATCATCTCGACGCTTGACGTGCTGTCGGGCGGACGGGCCTGGCTTGGTATCGGAGCGGCGTGGAACGACGAGGAGTCCAAGGGCCTTGGCATACCGTTTCCGCCGGTCGCCGAGCGGTTCGAACGGCTTGAGGAGACGCTGCAGATCTGCTTGCAGATGTGGAACGACGACGACTCGCCGTATCGCGGCCTGCACTACGAACTCGACCGGCCGCTGAACCACCCGCAGCCGTTGTCAAAGCCGCACCCGCCGATCATGATCGGCGGCAGCGGCGAGCGGAAGACGCTGCGCTTCGTGGCACGGTACGCCCAGGCCTGCAACCTATTCCCCGGTCCCGATCTGGCGCGCAAGCTTGACGTGCTGCGCGAGCACTGCGACACGGAAGGCCGGGTCTACGACCAGATCCGCAAGTCCTGCTATTTCATCTTCGACACTGGCAAGAATGGCGAGAAGGCGGCGGAAATGGTCGATCAGCTAGGCGCTCTCGCCGAGATGGGCTTCGACACCGCGATCGGTGCCGTGGCCAACGTCTGGGACGTGACGCCGCTCGAGATTATCGGCTCTCAGGTGATTCCAGCGGTCGCTGATCTATAGCGGCTAGCTCGCCGACCAGCCTGTCCACCGGTCGACTCGGATCATGATGACCGGACCGGCGGGCGGGCTGGCGGCATATTGGGGATAACGTTCGGCCAGCAGGCTGATCGGGCGCGCCATGGCCTCAGCGTCTTCGACGATCACCGCGAGCCCGTCACCACGGACCCACCACAAGGCCGACCAGTTCTCGTCGTAGTGGTCGGCGAGCACAGCGACGCGGGGATTGTCGCGGATGTTCCGCAGTCGTCGAAGGTTGGTCGTCGACTTGGGCTTAGCGTCCACAGCGGAATAGACCACGTCACCTTCGACAACGAAGGTGAAGGGCACCACGTGCGGCGACGCGCCAGAGACGGTTGCCAGTCTCGCCACCCGGGCTCTGGAAAAGAGTCGCCAGGCCTCATCCGGCTCAAGAGGGGGCACTTTACGTCGACTCGGGCGCGGGCCAGTTGGCGAGCTGGAAGTGGAGGCGGCAGATCACCACGTTCGTGGTGCCGCGCTGGATCGCCCGGTCTAGGACGAAGCCTCGTTGGTTGTGCAGGATTCGCTGCCAGGGCCTGGCCGGCTGGACCTCTGGGATCAAGACGACTATGCGGTGATACTTGTCGTCCGCCTCCAGGTTCCTCAAGTACTCGACGATCGGCGGGCCGAGCGAGCGGTGGCTGGTGTGCAGCATGACCAAGGGGACGCCAGGATCCCATTCGTCCCACTGCTGCCTCAGCCTGGTGTCCATGACCTCGTCGTCGGGATCGTTGTAGCAGACCGTTACGGCGACGACCTCGTCGCCGAGGGAGAGCGCGGCTGAGATGCCCTCCTGCGTCAGCCGCGATATGCCGCCGACCGGTACGACAACCAGCGAGGCGATCTGCTCGGGGTGCGGTGGCAGCTTGCCCAGCTCAAGCAGCCTGCCGATCCTGGCGTAGGTTGTGTGCACGCGCGCGAACATCAGCACGAGCAGCGGTATCACGATCGCTACCACCCAGGCGCCTTCGGTGAACTTGCTGGTCAACTCGACCACGAACGCGGCCAGCGTCAGCACGGCGCCGACGCCGTTGATGGTCGCCCGCCATTCCCAGCCCGGCTGGCGCCCTTGACGCCAGTGCCTGACCATCCCGGCCTGTGAGAGCGTGAAGCCGACGAAGACGCCGATCGCGAAAAGCGGCACCAGCCGCTGGGTGTTCCCGCGCGCGATCACGAGCAGTATCGCCGCGAAGACCGCCAGCACGACCACGCCGTACCGGTGCACCTGCCGGTCGGCTCGCAGGAAGAACAGGTGCGGCAAATAGTTGTCCCTGGCCAACAACGAGGCGAGCACGGGCAAGCCGCCGAACGACGTGTTCGCGGCCAGGGCGAGCAGCACGGTGGTGATCAGCTGGACGAAGTAATAGGCGATTCCCTTGCCCAGGCCAGCGGCCGCAAGCTGGGCGAGCACCGTCTCCCGAGGGTCGGGCGTGACGTGGTACTTCTTGATCAAGATCGCCAGCCCGATCAGCATCAGGCCGAGCAGCGTGCCCAGCCACGCCTCGGTGTTCTGCGCGTGCTTGACCCGCGGCTTGCGGAACGACGGCACCGCGTTCGCGATCGCCTCGACGCCAGTCAGCGCCGAGCAACCGGACGCGAACGCGCGGAGCAGCAGCAGTATCCCCACCGATTCGGCGACTGCCGGCAAGTGCCTCGGCGGCGTGATCACCGGGTGGCTGTGCACCAGGCCGGCGGTGATGACCAGCGCGATCGCGAAGATAAAGGCGAGCGTCGGGACGATGAAGAGCCGCGCTGACTCGGCGACTCCCCACAGATTGGCCGCCGTGATCAGCGCGAGCACGATCAGGCAGATCGGCACGGTCGCGCCGTACAGCTTCGGGAACGCCGAGGTCAGCGCAGCCACGCCGGCCGAGACGCCGACGGCCGCGTTGAGCACGTAGTCGACGATCAGCGAGCCGGCCGCGATCAGGCTCGGCGTCCGGCCGAGGTGCGTGCGAGCGACGGCATAGGCGCCACCGCCGCCAGGGAACGCCTCGATGACCTGGCGATACGAAATCACGAGCACGACCAGCAAGATCACGATCGCGTAAGTCACCGGCAGCGTGTAGGCCAGGCCAGCGGTCCCCGCGGCGACCAGCACGACCACGATCGCCTCCGGCCCGTAGGCCACCGACGACAGCGCGTCCAGCGACAGCGCGGCGAGCCCTGACAGCGTGGTGAGCCGGTGCCGTTCCTCCTCGTCCGGCTGGCCTAGGCCCGTGCTCCCGGGTTGCGAGTCATCGCTTGTGGTCACGAGAGTCAATCCAAGCACGACCGCCCCACTCGAAGGCGCCCGGTGACGAGCCTGAACGCGACCGGCCGCGACACGCCGCGACACGCCAATAGCCAGGAATGGTCGGCACCGCCGGGGATGATGGATCGCAGTTGATCAAGCACCTCTTCCCCCACGAGACTCGGTGCGCTGGTGAAGCTGATCCATACCTCGGACTGGCATCTGGGGCGGACGTTGCACGGCGAAGACCTGCTGCCCCATCAGGCGGCGTTTCTCGATTGGCTGCTCGCCGAATCGGTGACGCACCAGG
The DNA here is from genome assembly GCA_963769145.1 of uncultured Actinomycetota bacterium. Classification (GTDB taxonomy): domain Bacteria; phylum Actinomycetota; class Actinomycetes; order Streptosporangiales; family Streptosporangiaceae; genus Chersky-822. Next base: position 571,068 of record CAVYKS010000003.1, on the reverse strand, counting down.
TCGACGCTGTGGTCGTCGCCGGTGACATTTACGACCGGGCGGTGCCGCCAGTCGAGGCGGTCACCGTTCTCGACCGCGCTTTGCGCGGATTCGCCAGCGCCCGGATCCCGGTGCTGCTGATCAGCGGCAACCACGACTCGGCGGTGAGGCTGGGGTTCGGGGCCAGCCTCAGCGAAATGGCCGGCGTGCACCTGCGCACCGACGTCGCCGACATCGCCAGGCCCGTCGTGCTGGCCGACGAGTGCGGCGAAGTCGCCCTGTACGGCATCCCCTACCTGCTGCCCGACGCGGTGATGGCCGACCTGGACGCCGAACGCTCGCACACATCAGTGCTGTCCGCCGCGACCGCTCTGATCCGGGCCGATGCCGCCAGCCGCGGGATCGGCCGGACCGTGGTCACAGCGCACGCGTTCGTCAGCGGCGCACTGCCTTGCGATTCTGAAAGGGACATCAGGGTCGGTGGCATCGGCGACGCGCCGGCGTCGGTGTTCGCCGGTCTGAACTACGTCGCGCTAGGCCATCTGCATGGTCAGCAGGACGTTCGGCCACCGGCGAAGACCGGCCAGATCAGGTACAGCGGTTCGCCGCTGGCGTTCTCATTCGGCGAACGCCACCAGGCCAAGTCGGTCACCCTCGCCGACATCGACGGCACCGGCACGGTCACCACGACCAAGCTGGCCGTGCCGGTGCCAAGGCGCCTGCGGCAGGTGCGCGGAACGCTGGACGAACTGCTCGCCCTCCAAGACGCCGGCCTCGCCGAGGCGTGGGTCAAGGTCATCCTCACCGACACCGTCCGCCCGGCCTCGCCGATGGAGCGGTTGCGCGAGAAATGGCCGCACACATTGGTGCTCGACTTCGCCCCTGAGGGCGAGTTGGCGTGCCCGGCTACCGACCTGCGGCGTTTGGCTCGTACCGCCGACCCGGTTGAGATCTGCGGCATGTTCGTCGAGTTCACTAGCGGCGGCTGGCCAGATGCGGAACAGCGGGCCGTGCTCGCCGACGTGATCGAGTCCGTCCAGCACGCCGACGCCCAAGACTCAGGTTCGCTGGTGTCAGCACAGGCGGCCTGAATGCGGCTGCATAGCCTTGAACTGGCGGCGGTCGGGCCGTACGCGACGCCGCAGCGGATCGACTTCGACCGGCTTTGCCGATCCGGACTGTTCCTGCTCGAAGGACCCACCGGGGCGGGCAAGACCACGATTCTCGACGCGATTACGTTCGCGCTGTACGGCGGCCTGGCCGGGCAGGACTCGGCGCAGGACCGGCTGCACTCCGACTTCGCCGAGCCGGAAGTCGAGCCGATGGTCCGCCTGGAGTACTCGCTCGGCGGCACCCGCTATCTGATCACCCGGGTGCCCGAGCACCAGCGGCGCAAGAGGCGCGGCCATGGTTACACGACCGAGCCGATGCGGGTGCACCTGCAGCGGATGACCGACAGCCGCTGGACCAGCATCTCGTCGAACAAGGCGGAGGTCGGCGACGCGGTCACCACGGCCGTGGGGCTGAACTTGGCGCAGTTCACCCAGGTGATGTTGCTGCCGCAGGGCGAGTTCGCCAGGTTCCTGCGGTCCGACGACGACACGAGGCGGGCGCTGCTCACCAAGCTGTTCGGCACTCAGTTGTACGACCAGATCACCACCGAGCTTGATCATCGACGCGCCGAGGGGCTGCGCGCGCGGCTGAGGGCTGACGGGGAAGTCGACACGGCGGTCTCGGCGGCTGCCGAGGCCGCTGGGCTCGACGCCGACCTGCGCGGCGAGTTGATCGCCTTGCCGTCGGCCGAGCGGGCGCTGCAGTTCAAGCAGGTAGCCGACGAGCTCGCCGACCGGGTCGCGATCACCACCGCCGCGCTCGAGCTAGCCGCCGACCAGGTTGTGCGGGCAGCGGCGGCCGAGCAGGAGACGGCGCAGCGAGCAGCACGGATGACGAGGCTGGCCGTAGCACTGGCGAGGCTGGCCGAGCACGAGGCGACTCGCGCCGAGCACGACCAGCGGGTCGCGGTGCTCGACGCTGCCCGGCGGGCCGAACCGGTTCGTCCCCTGATCGCCGCGCTCGCCGAAGCCGACCGCGCGGTCGACACCGCTCGCCGCGACCTGACTGACCTGCTGGCCGGTGTCGCCGAGCCGGGTCCCGCCGTCGACGCGGGGTGCGGCCAACTGGATCGGCGGGCCGGCGTCGGCGGCAGCGCCGGCGTCGGCGGTGCTGAGGCCGGCCACCACCAGATCCTGACCGGGCTGGTCGCCGGATCGGCTGACAGCGGGCGAGTCAGGAAGGCAGGCAAGAAGGCCGCCGCCCGGGCCGAGGCTGGGCAGCGCGAAGCGGCCAACTTGTACGAATTCGTTCAATCCGAAAATGGAATTTCGCATTTCGAGGTAACGGTTGCTGGGCTGAGAGTTGCCGCCGAGCGGGCGGGTGATGTGGTCGGCGCCCTTGAGACCGCCCGGTGCGAGCTACCTGACCGGATCGAGGCGGCGCAAGCCGGTTTGGCGCAGGCAAGGAACCTGGCCGCCGGACTCGACGCGGCCAGGCAGCGTCGGGCCGAGTTGGCCAGGATCGCGGCGGCGGCGCGCAGGCTGGCCGGGTTCGAACCACGGCTGGCCGCGAAGGCGGTCGCCATGCGGGACGCGATCGAGGCGCATCAGCGATCCGTCGACGCCCACCAGGCGGCGATGGATGGCAGGCTGGCCGGGATCGCGGCCGAACTCGCCGCCGGGCTCGCCGACGGCGCCACGTGCCCGGTGTGCGGGTCGGCCGATCATCCGGCGCTGGCCCGGGCGGGCGCCGAGCCGGTAACCGCGGAGGCTGTGGCGGCCGCCAGGCGCCGGCGGGACGCGGCTGAGCAGGCCAGAGTCAGGGCCGAGCAGGAGCACGCCAAGCTCGATGTCGAGGTCGCCGGCCTGACCGGCGTGGTGGACGGGCGGACGCTAGCCGAACTGGCCGCTGACGAGGAGGCTGCGGCGGCGCGGGTGCTGGCAGCCGAACGCGCCGACGCTGAGGTCGGCGCGCTGGAGCCTTTGATCGCCGGGTTGCGCGTCGAACTCGACCGTCTCGGCGGTGAACTGCTCGCTGCCACGGCGGAACGGGCGCGGGCGGAAGCCGAGGCTGATCGGGCCGAGTCGGATTTGACGGCGTTGCGAGCCAAGCTCGCGCAAGTCGCCGAGCCGTACCTGACGGTGGCTGACAAGCACGGGGCGGTGGAGTACGCGGCGCGTGCTGACCTCGCCCTGGCTACCGCGCTCGGCGGGCTGGCAGCGGCGATCGACGCGCAGGCACAAGCTCGGCGGAGGGCGCAGGACGAGGCGGTAGCGAGCGGGTTCGGCGCCGGGCCGGGTGACGCCGCTGATGGGACACTGCCGTTTGGAACACCGCCGTTCGACCTAGGTGACGGCGAACAGGCGGTCGAGCTGGCCAGGATGGCGGTGCGTTCGCTGGACGAGCAGGCGCGGCTTGACCGGGAGGCGGCGGCCTGGACCGCCGCGCTCACCGAGCTGCGGTCGGCCGCCCGTGCGCCTGACCTTGCGGGACTTGAGCCTGGTCAGGCAGACACGGCGAGGACGGCGGCCGCCCGGGCGGCGGCCGAGCTTGAGCGGGCGCGCGAGGCCGAGCGCGAGGCGAGATCGGCCCGGGACGCGCACTTGGCTAGCGTCGACCGGCTACAGGCCCGGCTGACCGAGGTGAAAGCAACGGAAGAAGGCTCGCAGGCGCTGGCCGCCGCGACCGCGCCGGTGATCTACCTGGCTGGCCTGGCCAAGGGCGTGGACGGGCATCGCAGGATCGCGCTGACCACCTACGTGCTGCGCCACTGGTTCGAGCAGGTCGTCGCGGCGGCCAACGTCCGGCTCGCGGTCATGTCGTCCGGCCGGTACGAGCTGAAGAGGATCGACGAGGGCGAGTCCCGGCGGCAGCGGGGCGGGCTGACGTTGTCGGTCATCGACCGGTACACCGGCGAGCAGCGCAGCCCGAGGTCGCTGTCTGGCGGCGAGGCGTTCTACACCTCCCTGGCATTGGCGCTCGGACTAGCCGATGTGGTCAAAGCTGAGGCTGGCGGAGTTGACCTGCAGACGCTGTTTATCGACGAAGGGTTCGGCTCGCTCGACGAGCAGACGCTCGACCAGGTACTCGGCGTCATTGACGAACTGCGCGATGCGGGCCGGGCCGTCGGCATCGTCAGTCACGTCGCCGACCTCAAGGAACGGGTGACGGAGCGGCTGGAGGTTCGGCGCCTGCCGGACGGGTCTTCGACGGCTAGGGTCGTAGCGGGCAACAGAGCGTGAGCGAGGGCGGTCAGCACACGGCGATTGTGACCGGGGCTAATCACGGGATCGGGGCGGCGACGGCGCTCGCGCTGGCGCGGGCTGGTTGCGCGGTGCTGTGCACGTTCCTGCGGGTCGTCGATCCAGTCGATGCTGGCATTCCGGCTGAGTACCGCGCCAACCGGGTTGGCAACTGCGACGCGGTGCTCGCCGAGATCGTCGGAGCCGGAGGTCACGCGGTCGCCGTCGAGGCCGACCTGACTGACGCAGCTATCCCGGGCATGCTGTTCGAGGTAGCCGAGGACCGGCTGGGAGCGGTCGACATCCTGGTGAACAACGCCACTGGCTGGGTCACCGACAGCTTCGTCCCGGCGAGCGCTGACCGGATTGGCCGGGCGTTGCCGCCGGTGACCGAGGCGTCGTGGCGGCAGCAATTCGGCGTCGACGCGATGGGGGCGGCGCTGCTGATCGCGGAGTTCGCGCGGCGGCACATCGCCAGGGGCGCGACCTGGGGGCGGATCATCGGACTCACGTCGGGCGGCGAACTGGGGTTTCCCGAAGAAGTGTCGTACGGCGCGGCCAAGGCAGCCCAGACGAATTACACGATGTCGGCGGCGGTCGAGCTGGCCGACTTCGGGGTGACCGCGAACATGGTGCATCCGCCCGTGACCGACACCGGCTGGGTCACCGACGCCGTGCGCGATCTCGTCGCCGCCAGCCAGACACTCGTTCACGTCGCTAAACCCGAGCAGGTGGCCGAGGTGATCGCCTATCTGGCCTCGGACGCGGCGGCACTGATCAGCGGCAATGTGATCACGCTGCGCTAGGCGCGTCGGGCAGCCGGCCGGATCGGAACAGCCAGCCGGTAAGGTGCTGGCGTGCTGTCACTTGTCTTGCCCAAAGGCTCTCTCGAACGCGCCACGCTCGACCTTTTCGATGCCGCCGACCTTACAGTGCGCCGGGCCTCCGAGCGCGATTACCACGCCTCGATCGAGGACCCGAGGATCGACAAAGTGCGGTTCCTCCGGCCCCAAGAGATCCCTACCTACGTGGCCGAGGGGCTCTTCGACTTCGGCATTACCGGCCGCGACTGGATCACCGAAACCGGCGCCAAGGTCGCGTCCCTGGGTGAGCTCGCCTACTCCAAGGCCACGGCCGATCCAGTAAGAGTCGTGCTGGCGGTGCCAATTAGTTCGGGCTGGGAATCGGTCGCCGATCTTCCGGCCGGGATCAGGATCTCGACGGAGTTTCCGCAGCTGACAAAGCGGTTCTTGGCCGAGCAGGGTCTGTCCGCTGTCGTCACGCCGTCGTACGGCGCGACCGAGGCGAAGGTGCCCGACATCGTCGACGCGATCGTCGACTTGACCGAGACCGGCTCGTCGTTGCGGCGCAACGGCCTGCGCATCCTGCACACGCTGCTGACCAGCTACACCGAGCTGATCGCCAATCACGCCACGCACGCCGACCCGGTCAAGCGGTCCGCGATGGAGGACGTGGCACTGCTGCTGCGCGGCGCGATCAAGGCGCGGGGCAACGTCCTGGTCAAGCTCAACGTGTCCTCCGCCCAGCTCAACGCGGTGGCCGACATGCTGCCGGCGATGTCATCGCCCACGATTACCTCGCTGGCTCGCCGGGACATGCACGCCGTCGAAGCCGTTGTGCCGAAGCGCGGCGTTAACACCCTGATCCCGGCCCTGCGTGCCGCCGGCGCTCAAGACATCCTAGAAATCCCAATCTCCAAGATCATCGAATAGCTGGCGCTGCGGCCGCCGCCGCCAACGACAGCATGGGTCCCACGCTGCCGTCGGGGCGGGAGCGGCCGACGCAGCTAGGGGCCCACGCTGCTGCCAGAGCGACAGCAAGGGTCCCACGCTGTCATCGGGGAGCGGGCCCGGCGCGGGTTCGGGGGCGGGTTATTTGGGTTTGGGGGAGATTGAGCCTGGGGGCGGGATCTTGCCTGGGCCTGAGACGTCGCACCTGGCGGCCTTGAACGGGTGCATGGTGAGCAGGGGGTCGGCCAGCTTGGGTGGCTTGGCGAAGGCTGGCTTGCTGAAGTCGAGCATGTCGAGCATCACGTTCGCGTTCGCGTCCCTGAAGGTCATCGCTGGCAGGTTCCACTTGGCCTCGACGAGCGCGCAGATGCTGGAGTGGTCGAACACCTTGTGCGAGACGTAGTGCGGCCGGGCCCACGGTGAGACGATCGCGAACGGAACCCGGAACCCCAACCTGGTGAAGCCCTCGTACTTCGACTGGCCCTTAGGCGCCTTCGGTGCGATGTTGTCCGGGGCGATCGCGCGAGGCGGCTTCACGTGGTCGTAGTAGCCGCCGTGCTCGTCGTAGGTCCAGATCAGCAGCGTGTTCGCCCAGCCTGGACCGGACATCACCGCGTTGATGACCTTGGCGGCGAACTGCTCCCCGGCGGCGACGTTCTGCGAGTTCTCCTCTGACATGGTGTCGAAATCAGGATCGACGAGCGAGAAGCTCGGCAGCTTGCCCGCCGCCGCGTCGGTGAAGAAGTGCTTGATGTTGACCACCTTCTTGCCCGCGTTCTTCTCGAACAGCTTGATGTACAGAGCGGTGGTCGGCAGCGACGAATAGTAGTTCTTCCAGCTGATCTTGGCGTGATCGAGCCGGTCGAAGATCGTGCCGTTCTTCGGGTACTCACCGACGTCGCCGATGGTGTCGTTGACCATGCCGAGCGAGGTGGCCGAGATCAGGTACCTGCGGTTGGGGTCGGTCTGCCCGAGCAGGGAGCAGAAGTACCTGTCGGCGATCGGGAAGATCTTCGCCATCGAGTAGTAGAACGGCTGGTCGGCCCACTGCCAGTAGCCCATCGACACCGGTCCGCTGCCGGACTTCACGAACCCGTCGAGGCGGCCGGACGCGAACTGGGTGTGACTGGCCAGCCAGTCCTGGGCCGGATGGCCCTTGAGCTGGCAGGTCGTCGGCATCCGGAAGGCGTGCTGAATCTCGCCGTTGGCGTACGGGTTGGTGGCCGTCGGCTTGCCGTCCTTCCCGATGCTGAAGCCGTCGGCGCCTGGTCGCTTCAGCATGCCGAGCTTGTTGTCGTAGGAGTGGTTCTCCATCATCAGCACGACGATGTGCTTGATCTTGGGGATAGTGTCGGTGCCCGTGGCCAGGTTCGGGTAGGGGAGTGATCCTGGCTTGCGCAGATGCGCAGCCGACGGGTACAAGGCAGACCCGGACGCGGCGCTAGTTCGCCAGCCGCCTACTCCGGCTGCCGCTCCAGCGATAAGACCGGCCTTAAGCAGGCCGCGCCTGCTCGTCGCGCTGTCATGTTCGACTGGCTCATCGATGCTGTCGCCGCTGGGAATGTCCTGCTGGTCGGCCACGAATGCCTCCAAGGGTGCGGATCTGTGCGGACCTAGCCTTGCCTCTGCACAGAAGCATGCCGATGCGGAACAGCCTTGTATAGGACACAGATATGAAACCTGTCCGCCATTCCGGTAACCGGCGGTCCGTGCCCGGGCGGTCGGCGGACAGCGGCGGCGGCTGCGATGCCAGGCCAGTTAGGCTTACCTGGTGCTCACCAGGCTTGATCTACGCGGACGAGCGGTAGCAGAACTCGGCAGTCGCCGGCTCGCTGGCATGCTCCCGCGCGCCGGGCTTGACGTGTCCGCGGCCGCTCTGACCATTAGGCCGGTGTGCGATGACGTGCGCGAGCGCGGCGCGGCCGCGGTGCGTGAGTACACGATCAAGTTCGACAAGGTCGACTTGCCCAGCTCGCTGGTGCCCCGAGAAGCGCTCAAGTCAGCACTGACCGACCTCGACCCAGCGGTGACCGCCGCTCTGACCGAGGCGGCCAAGCGGGCGACCGCGGTCCACCAGGCCCAGCTACCAGCGCAATCGGTGACAACCGTCGCCAACGGCAGTTCGGTGACCGAGCGCTACGTCCCCGTGGCCCGTGCTGGCGTCTACGTGCCCGGCGGCCTGGTCGCGTATCCGTCGTCGGTCGTGATGAACGTGATCCCAGCCCAGGTCGCCGGTGTCGGGCAGATCGCGGTGGCGTCGCCGCCGAGGCCAGAGTTCGGCGGCCTGCCGCACCCGGCCATCCTCGCGGCGTGCGAACTGCTCGGCGTCAGCGAAGTGCACGCGGCCGGAGGGGCGCAGGCGATCGCGATGCTCGGTTACGGCACCAAATACTGCACTCCGGTCGACACGATCACCGGGCCCGGCAATATCTACGTGGCCGCGGCCAAACGACTGCTCCGCGGCATCGTCAGCACCGACGCCGAGGCTGGCCCCACCGAGGTCGCGATCGTGGCCGACCACACCGCCGATCCGATGTTCGTCGCCGCTGACCTGATCGCCCAGGCCGAGCACGACGAACTCGCCGCGTGCTTGCTGATCACCACGGATCTGCCGCTCGCCGACGGCGTCGACGCCGAGTTGGCCAGGCAGATCGCAACGGCCAAGCACGCCGACCGGATCGTGGCGGCCCTGGCCGCCCAGTCGGCCTGCGTGCTGGTCGATGACGTGACCGCGGCCGTCGCCGTCTCCGACGCGTGGGCACCCGAGCACCTGGAAATACAGACGGCCGACGCGGCGGAGGTCGCCCGCACCGTGCGCAACGCGGGCGCGGTGTTCGTCGGCCCCTTCGCGCCGGTCTCGCTAGGCGATTACCTGGCTGGGTCCAACCACGTGCTGCCTACCGGCGGCACCGCACGGCACTCGGGCGGCCTGTCCGTGCTGACCTTCCTGCGCGGCATCCACGTGGTGAACTGCACGAAGGACGCACTGGCCGAGGTAGCCCCGCATATCGACGCACTCGGCGGCGCGGAAGACCTAGCCGCGCACGTGAACGCGGTCCGCGTGCGAGTCCCAGCCGCCCGGGCCGACGAAGCCGACCAGGCCGGACCAGAAGACCGAGCCGAGCGCCGAGCAACGGAGGCATCCATGGGGACGATCGAAGCGGACCAGACGCCGACGGCCACGCCGATCACCGATGCGACCGACGGCGGCATCGCACCGTCGCTGCGCGCCGACCTGCGGGGTCGCACCGCCTACGGTGCGCCCCAGATCGACGCCCGGGCCAGGCTCAACACCAACGAGAACCCGTACCCGCCATCCCCGGAGCTGGTACGGGACATCGCCGAAGCTGTCGTCGCGGCGGCCACCAGCCTCAACCGGTATCCGGATCGCGACGCGGTGGCGTTGCGCGGCGATCTGGCGAGCTACCTCGGTCACGGGCTGACCACCGAGCAGGTTTGGGCGGCGAACGGGTCCAATGAGGTGATACAGCAGTTGCTGCAAGCGTTCGGCGGGCCTGGACGCACCGCGCTCGGCTTCGAGCCGTCGTATTCGATGCACCCGATCATCGCGAAGACGACGTGCACCAAATGGGCGAGCGCGGCCCGGGCCGAGGATTTCAGCGTCGACCCCGAACGGGCGCTGGCTGCCGTCGCCGAGTTCACGCCCGATCTAATTTTCCTCACCTCTCCCAATAACCCGACGGGGACGGCGATGCCGCTCGCGGTAATCGAGCAGGTGTGCCAGAACGCCCCTGGCCTGGTGGTCGTCGACGAGGCCTACCGTGAATTCGCCAGAGACCCAGCCGGGACCGCGCTGACGCTGCTGCCGCGCTACCGAAGGCTCGTGGTGGTGCGCACGATGTCCAAGGCGTTCGCCATGGCCGGAACGCGCCTGGGCTACCTGGCCGCCGACAAGAGCGTGGTCGACGGACTGCAGATCGTCCGGCTGCCCTATCACCTGTCCGCGCCGACCCAGGCGGTCGCGCGGGCCGCGCTCGCGCACACCGGCGAATTGCTCGCGATGGTGTCGGTGATCACCGCCGCCCGGGACGACCTGATCGGGTGGCTCCGCGGACGTGGACTGCGGGCGGCGGACTCAGACACCAACTTCGTGCTGTTCGGCACGTTCGAGGACCGGCATGCGCTCTGGCAGGCTCTGCTCGATCGCGGAGTACTGGTCAGGGAGGTCGGCCCGCCGGGGTGGCTCAGGGTCACGATCGGTACCGACGAGGAAATGGCCCTGTTTCGCTCGGCACTCGACGCGGTGCTGGTGACGTGACCGGAGCCCGGACGGCGTCGGTGCGCCGCGCGACCAAGGAAACCCAGGTCGAGGTCGAGGTAGACCTGGACGGCACCGGTGCGGTGCAGGTGTCGACTGGCGTGCCGTTCTTCGACCACATGCTGGCTCAGCTTGGCAAGCACGGCCTGATCGATTTGCGGGTCAAGGCGACCGGTGACATCGAGGTCGACGCGCACCACACGGTCGAGGACACCGCGATCACCCTCGGCCAGGCGCTGCGTGAGGCGCTGGGTGACAAGGCGGGCATCTGCCGGTTCGGCGACGCGCTGATCCCGCTCGACGAGACCCTGGTCCGGGCCGCGGTGGACCTGGCCGGACGACCGTACGTGGTGCACAGCGAGCCCGATGGCATGACGCCGCTCATAGGCACCTACGACACGACGCTGACCAGGCACTTCTTCGAGACCATCGGGGCGACGGCGGCGATCTGCGTGCACATCGCCGTGCTGTCGGGGCGCAACCCGCACCACATCGTGGAGGCGCAGTTCAAGGCGTTCGCCCGTGCGCTGCGCGCGGCCGTCGCCCTCGACCCGCGCGCCACCGGCATCCCGAGCACCAAGGGCGTCCTGTGAGACAGCGTCGTGCCGGAGGCGCGCAGAGCCAACCTAGCGTCGTGGTGCTTGATTACGGCTCAGGGAACCTCCGCTCGGCGATGCGGGCGCTGCAGCGAGTCGGGGCGCGGACCGAGGTGACCGCCGACGTCGACGCTGCGATGAACGCCGACGGCCTGGTGGTGCCCGGCGTCGGCGCGTTCGCCGCGTGCATGGCCGGCCTGCGGGCCGTCCGGGGCGACGTGATCATCCGGCAGCGCCTGGCCAAGCAGATGCCAGTGCTCGGTATCTGCGTCGGCATGCAGGTGCTGTTCAGCGAGGGGCTTGAGCACGGACTGCGAACTCCGGGCTGCGGTGCCTGGTCGGCGGTGGTCGGCCGGCTTGACGCGCCGGTGCTGCCGCACATGGGCTGGAACACTGTCTGCCCGCCGCCGGGGAGCCGGCTGCTCGCCGGGCTGAGCGCCGCCGAACGGTTCTATTTCGTGCACTCCTACGCGGTCACCTCGTGGCAGGCGCCGACCGGTGCGCTCCCGCTGCTGTCCTGGACCGAGCACGGGCAGCGGTTCGTCGCCGCGGTCGAGGACGGTCCCCTGTGCGCGACGCAATTTCATCCGGAAAAATCCGGCGACGCCGGTGCCGCCCTGCTATCGAACTGGCTGGAGACGATCACATGAACGCGGCCCATCTCACCCTGCTGCCCGCGGTCGATGTCGCCGACGGCCAGGCGGTCAGGCTGGTACAGGGCGCGGCCGGCACGGAGACTTCCTACGGTGAGCCGCTTGACGCCGCGCTGGCGTGGCAGCGGGCGGGCGCGGAATGGATCCACCTGGTCGACCTAGACGCAGCCTTCGGGCGCGGAAATAATGCTGTTCTGCTGGCCGACGTCATCAAGCGACTCGACGTCGCGGTCGAGCTATCGGGCGGCATCCGCGACGACGACTCGCTCGCAGCGGCGCTGGCCACCGGCTGCCAGCGGGTGATCATCGGGACCGCCGCGCTCGAACGGCCGGACTGGGTCAGCGGGGTAATCGCCGCCCACGGCGACCAGATTATGGTCGGCCTCGACGTGCGCGGGATGCGGCTGGCCGCGCGCGGCTGGACCACACTCGGTGGAGAACTGATCGAGGTGCTCACCAGGCTCGAAGACGACGGCTGCCGAGGCTACGTGGTGACCGACGTGCATCGGGACGGCACGCTGACCGGCCCGAACCTCGAACTGCTGGCTCAAGTCTGCGCGCTGACCGACCAGCCGGTGATCGCGAGCGGCGGCGTGTCCTCGCTGGATGACTTGCGCGCGCTCGCGGCGCTGGTGCCGGCCGGCGTCACCGGAGCGATCATCGGCAAGGCGCTCTACGCGGCGAGGTTCACGCTGGAAGAGGCGCTGGATGTCACGGTGTCGCCGTGACCGTGGCCGTCCGCGTCATCCCTTGCCTGGACGTCGACGCCGGGCGGGTGGTCAAGGGCGTTAACTTCCGGGGCCTGCGCGACGCCGGCGACCCGGTTGAGCTGGCTGCCGCTTACGACGCTGATGGCGCCGACGAGCTTGTGTTCCTCGACATCACCGCCTCGAGCCAGGGCCGCGAGACCATGTACGACGTGCTCGCCCGCACCGCCGACCAGATCTTTATACCGCTGACGGTCGGTGGCGGTGTGCGCTGCGTCGATGACGTGGACCGGCTGCTTCGGGCTGGAGCCGACAAGGTTTCGATGAACACGGCGGCGATCGAGCGGCCCGGGTTGCTGGCCGAGGTTAGCACCAGGTTCGGCTCGCAGTGCCTGGTCGTGTCCGTGGACGCCAGGCGCACGACCGGGCCGGTTGGCGCCGGCGCCGGTCCCGAGTTCGAGGTGACGACGCACGGCGGACGGCGCGGCACCGGCATCGACGCCGTGGCGTGGGCGGCCAAGGCGGCCGAGCTTGGAGCCGGCGAGATCCTGCTGAACTCGATGGACGCGGACGGTACGAAGACCGGCTTCGACCTGCCGATGATCAGCGCGGTCCGCGCGGTCGTCGACGTGCCCGTGGTGGCCAGCGGCGGGGCGGGAGGGCTGGCCGACTTCGCGCCTGCCGTGCGGGCGGGCGCCGACGCCGTGCTGGCCGCCAGCCTGTTCCACTTTGGCCAGACGCGGATCGGGCAGGTGAAGGAGTCGCTGGCCGACGCGGGCTATCCGGTCCGCGCAACGTGAGCATGTAATCGGCGGCTCTGGGAGCATGGAGGACCATGGACACCGAGCAGGTAGCCGGCGGGAGCGACACCAGCGACGACCTTGACCCGCGGATCGCGGCCAGGCTCAAGCGCGACGCCACTGGGCTCTTCCCGGCGATCGCGCAGCAATACGACACTGGCGAGGTTCTGATGCTCGCCTGGATGGACGACGAGGCGCTGCACCGCACGCTGACCACTGGGCGGTGTACGTACTGGTCGCGGAGTCGGCGCGAATACTGGGTCAAGGGCGATACGTCCGGCAACGCCCAGGTGGTGAAGTCGGTCGCGCTCGACTGCGACGGCGACACCGTGCTCGTCAAGGTCGACCAGGTGGGCGGTGCCTGCCACACCGGCGACCGAACCTGTTTCGACGCCGACATCCTGATCGCCGCCGAGCCTGCCCAGCGCTAGTGGCTTGGCTACGTGTCCGGGTCGGCTCCGAGATCGGCGTGTCCGGCCGCGTCCTCATGGGTACCCGGCCTCGGCCGCGGCTGGATCTCCGCGATCATGGTTCTCCCCAAGATCACGGAATCCCACTGTCGTGGGGCGCGGTCAGGACTCCACGATCACGCGCCAGAGCATGATCGCGGAAGGTTGTCGTCTTGTGCGTGCGATGGATGCCCGAATTCATACCCGTTTATAACCATCCTGAATTAATGTGAGTTGTCGGCGTGGCGGGCTGGCGTGGCGGGCTGGCGTGGCGGGCTGGCGTGGCTGGCTGGCGTGGCTGGCTGGCGTGGTGCGCCCTTGGCGTCCGGTCCGCACACGCTCGCTTCACCGCGCCTCCACAGGCCGGTCACTAAGTCTGCACGGTCGTCGGCTTCCCTGACTCCCATGTCGCTCACCTTTATGTCGGCCGCTCCAGGTTCGTCACCCTGCTGGGCTGAGGTCGGCTAAGGGATGGTCAAACCAGTCATATTCGGCATCGGCAAGCTGGGGATCCGGCTTACTGTTGCCTTCCTGGGCGTCGCCTTGGTGGCGATCATCGTGATGTCCGGCCTCACCGAGGTCAGTACCGGCCGCGACGTCAACGCGCTGGTGATGAAGCAGGAAGACGCGCTGAGCGACGCGGTCGCGGTGGCGGCGGGCGGGCTCTACACCGACGTCGGCTGGCAGCAAGCCAACCTGGGGCCGGTGCTGGAACTTGTGACCGGTGAAGGCGCCGCGGCGCAAGTCCGTGACATGGATGGCGGGGTCGTCCGGGCCACGCCCGGGTTCAGCAGCTTCAATGCGAGTCACAAGTTCGCGCAGCCGGTGGTCGTGCACGGCAAACGCGTCGGCACCGTCACCGTCAAGTTCGGCGAGGGCGGGCTCGGCTCGGTGGTCAGCCAGTTCGAGTCCGAGCGACTGCGCGCCAGCCTGGGCGCTGCCGGGATCGTCGCGCTGGTCGCGCTCGTTGTCTCGCTGCTCATCTCGCGCCAGATCACGCTGCCGCTTGAACGCGTGCTGGCGATCATCACGGCCCGCGGCGCCGGCGACCGCTCGGTCAGGATCGGCGAAGTGCGTCGCGGCACCGGCGTGATCCACGAGCTTTCCGTCGCGCTCAACGAGTCGAGCGACGCGATCGACAAGCGTGACCGGCTGCAGAAGAACCTGGTCGCCAACATCGCGCACGAACTGCGTACCCCGGTGGCCATCTTGCAGGCCAGCCACGAGGCGATGCTCGACGGCGTGACCGAGCCGAGCACCGAGAATCTCTGGTCGCTGCGCGATGAGGTGCTGAGGCTGGCCCGGATGATCGATGACCTGCAGCGGCTCGCGGCGGCGGAGGCGGCGGCGTTGCAGCTCAAGCTCGTGCCCAAAGACCTCTCCGCGATCGCGGAAGACGCGGCGGCCAGCCTCTCGGACTCCTACGGCGCGGGCGGGGTCAACCTCGTCAGGCGCCTGAACCCGGCGTGGATCATGTGCGACCCAGACCGGATGCGCGAGATTATCGTCAACTTGCTGACCAACGCGCTGAAATTCACCCCGGCTGGCGGCACCGTGGAAGTTGAGACCGCTCAGACCAGGCACGGATTCGCCACCTTGCGGGTTAGCGACACCGGCATCGGCATCCCGTCCGACGAGCTGCCTCGGGTGACGGAAAGATTCTTCCGGGGCCAGCGGTCATCGGAGATGGCGACTGGCAGCGGCATCGGCCTGACGATCGTGGCCGAGCTGGTGCGGGCCCAGCACGGCAGTCTGAGCATTTCCAGCGAGCCGGGCCAAGGCACCCAAGCGACCATCACGCTTCCGGGCGCGAAGCGGCCAGATTCCGGCGAACGGCAGCAGTCGTCAGTCGTTCGCGCGCGGCTGCCGACCGGCATCGTGCGTACGACGAGCGCCATCGGCCGGCCGGACGAGGCCGGCCAGGATGGCCAGGGCGGCCGGGTGAATCACGCGGAACACGCGGGCCAGCCGAGCGAGGCCGACAAGGCCAACGCCGATGACAGCCGCGATGCCGGGCCGAGGCAACCGCAGGATTCCGCTGCTTCATTCAGCTAGCTCTGGGCATTAACACCGGTACTGAGCAGCCAAGATGCTGCTGCAGCAGTGACTCCTTCTCGATGGGGGACGTCGGCTAGCGATGACGGCAACCGTGTTGCTCGTCGAAGACGAGCGCAAGCTAAGAGACCTGGTGCGGTCCTATCTGGAGCGAGCCGGGCTGGCCGTGTTGTCCACCGACTCAGGCGCCGAGGCGATCAACGTCGCGGCCGCGGCCAACCCCGACCTGATCGTGCTGGACCTGGGCCTGCCCGACGTGCCCGGCGAGACCGTCGCCCGGGAGGTGCACGCGACCAGTCAGACCCCGATCCTGATGCTGACCGCCAAGAGCGGCGAGCAGGACAGGATCGCGGGACTTGAGCTTGGCGCTGATGACTACGTCACCAAGCCGTTCAGCCCGCGCGAACTCGTGCTGCGGGTGCAGGCCATCTTGCGCCGGAACGCGACAACGACCACAGATCACGCGGTCACCACGTTTGGCGAGGGAGTACTTGCCATCGACGAGCCACGGCGCATCGTCGAGGTTCGAGGCACCGAGGTCGAACTTACCCCCACCGAATGGGGCATCGTCGTCGCGCTCGCGACCGTGCCAGGCCGGGTCTACTCGCGCTTCGAACTGATCAACCGGGTGCGCGGCTACGACTTCGAAGGCTACGAGCGAACCATCGACTCGCACGTTAAGAACCTGCGCAGGAAGATCGAGGAAGATCCGGCCAACCCGACGATCGTGCAGACCGTACTTGGCGGCGGTTACCGGCTTGGCCTGTCCAGGGATGTCTAGGCCGGGCCGATCGTGGATCGGCCGGCTGGGGCTGCAGCTTACGATCGCCTTCGTCGGCGTCGCGCTCGCGGCTGTGATCGTCGCGCTGCTAATTTTCTCGCTGAGGATAGGTAATGATTTCGACCGCGTGGTCAGTGATCAGAACGTTGACCTGACCCGGGCGGTCGCGGCCGCGTCGGCGGCGGCCTACAACAAGGTCGGCTGGGCGCACGCCGACCTCACCCCGGTCGCGGCGCTGGCCAACGGGACCGGTTCGGCCATCGAGATCAAGAACGACTCCGGGCACCTGGTGCGGGCGTCGCCTAGGTTCTCCGTGATCGCCTTGCATGGGCCTAAGGTCACCGACCCGATTGTCGTGCGAGGCAAGCGGGTTGGCTGGGCGACCATCGCCTTCGGTAACGGTGAGATCCAGAAGCTGTTCAGCACGTTCTCGGCCAAGCGGTGGCAGGCCAGGATCGCCTCCGCTGTCCTCGCGATACTGATCGCGCTGGTCGTCGCGCTGCCACTCTCGCGCCTGATTACCTTGCCGGTCGACAAGCTGATTTCGGCCGCGCGGGCCAGAGGGCAAGGCGATGCGGTCCGGGTGGGATCGGTCCGCGGCTTCGGCAAGCTCAATGAACTCGCGACGGCCTTCGACGAGATGGCGCAAGCCAAGGAGGAGCAGGATCAGCTCAGGCGGAACCTGGTGGCCGACGTCGCCCATGAGCTTCGCACCCCGATCGCGGTGCTGCAGGCAGGTCACGAAGCCATGCTCGACGGTCTCACCGCGCCGTCCGCCGAGCAGCTCGCCTCGCTCCGCGACGAGGTGTTGCGGCTCGCCAGGATGGTCGATGACCTGCAACGGCTAGCCTCGGCCGAGGCCGCGGCGTTGCAGTTGACGCTCATCCGCCGCGATCTCGCCGCCGTCGCGGCGACCGCGGCCGCCAGCCTGGTCGATACGTTCGACGCCGCTAACGTCACGCTGGTCGAGCGCCTGACCAAGGTGGAGGTGATGTGTGACCCGCTGCGCATGCACGAGGTCGTCGTGAACCTGCTCACCAACGCGATGAAATTCACCCCCGCTGGCGGTCAGGTCATCCTGGAGACCGAGCAATCTGACGCGACCGGCAAGCTCAGAGTCAGCGACACCGGGATCGGCATCCCGGCTGACGAACTGCCGCGCGTGACCGAACGGTTCTATCGCGGTCAGCGCTCGGCGGAAGTGGCCGGCAGCGGCATCGGCCTGACGATCGTGACTGAACTCGTTCGCGCGCACTATGGTCGGCTCAGCATCGAAAGCCAGCTGGGCCAAGGTACTACGGTCACGGTCACGCTGCCGCTGGCTGGGTCTGGACTTACTAGTCAGCTGCTCTCGCAACGGCCAGGCAAGCCGCCACCAGGTACTAGGCGCGGGCACATCGGCATCATGCGTGGCGAAGAGCGGTGACGAGCACCGATGCCGAACCCCGCCAGTAACGCAAACGCGCCAGGCGTTAGCCTGGCGCGTTCCGATAGCTGCGTTGGAGTGTCCGGATATGCCCCCGCAATATCCGGACACACCCAACGCTCTAGACGCGGTCGCTCACCGGGATGGCGACACCAAGACTGGTCTGCCAGCTCATCCCGTCCCCCTTGATCGCCCCGACGTCTGAATCACTACGTCAGATATAACTGAGCAGCTATGGCGTGCCAGCGGACTCCGCGTGGAGATGACGTGGAGATAGAAATCACACTCGCCCTGCGGCTCTGGCTTTCGCTGTGACCATTTCGGCGATGTGCCGGATCTGCCAGACTACGGGCGTATCAGTTGGATGGAGACGAGATGGCCGATCTTGAACACGTGCCCGCTGGTGTCGACACCACCAGGCCGAGCCCTGCTCGCATGTACGACTACATGCTAGGTGGCACCAACAACTTCCAGGTCGACAGGGATGCCACCCAAGAGTTCGCCGAGCAGTTCCCTGACCTGGAGGACGCGGCGTGGGCGAATCGCGGATTTCATGGCCGTGCGGCCAGGTGGATGGCCATTACGCAGGGTATCGATCAATTCATCGATATCGGTTCCGGTTTGCCGACCCAGAGCAACACCCATGAGGTGCTGCACGCGTTGAACCCGGCCGCCCGGGTGGTCTACGTCGACAATGACCCGATGGTCCTGGCCACCGCGCAGGAACTGCTCACCGGCGACGGCACGACCGCGGTGATCCAGGCGGACCTGCGCGAGCCGGAGGTGTTGCTCGCCAACCCCGACCTGCGGGCGCTGATCGACTTCGACCGTCCGCTCGGCTTGCTGCTGACCGCTGTGCTGCAGTTCGTGAACGACGCATCCGATCCCTGGGGGGTGCTCGCCCGCTACGTGGCCGCCCTGGCGCCCGGCAGTTGCGTCGCGATCTCGCACATCACCGGCGACAAGATTCCGCCGAAATCGATAGCGACCGGGGTGCGGATCTACACGAGGGCGAGTGAAAGCGCCTTCCCCCGTACCAAGGCCGAGATCGAGCGGTTCTTCGACGGACTCGAGATAGTCCCGCCCTACCCTGACGGTCGCCCGGCGCTGTGCCACGTCGGCGTCTGGGGATCTGAGGATCCCGACAGCGCGGACAGCGACGGCTCGCGCGTGTTCTGGTGCGCGGTAGCCCGCAAGCCCTAGCGCGCGGCCGGCTGGTGCAAGCTGAACGGGATGATGTGGCCGGCCGCCGTGCCGACCACCACGCGATCCCGGCCGGCTGCGGCGAGTTCGCGCAGTGGCACGTCGGTGTCGAACGAGGCGAGCAACGTAAAGTTCGCCGCGTCCCAGGCCTTGACCTGACCAGAGCCGATCGAGTACAGCCTGCGGCCATCGACGCTGAACGCGAGCCGGTCGACCCCGTCGCGGTGGGCTTGGATCGTCGCGGTCACGCTGAGCGCGTTGAGGTCGATCGCCGTGATGCTGCCGTCCTCGCACGCTGACATCACCCGCTCGCCATCAGCAGCGATCACCAGGTCGAGCACCCAGCCGCCGTGCCGGATGACCCGCTGGCATTCGCCCGTGGCCAGCGACCAAACCCGCACCGTGTGGTCCCACGAGCCGGAGACCAGCGCAGTGCCGTCCGGGGTGATCCGCAGGTGCTCTACATAGCCGCAGTGGCCTTCGAACGGAGGCAGCAGCAGGCGGCCCGACCGGCGATGCCACACCTCGATCGCGTGCCTGGCGGTCGCGGTGACGACCAGCTCGTCATCGGGGCTGAGCGCGAGCACCGGGCGGTATCGCTCGCCGCTGGTGCCGGACGGCCCGGCGCGGCCAGTCGCCGCCTCCCACTGCTGCCAGGCCGCGTGCCTGCCGACAGCCACGATCGTCGCGCCGTCCTTCGTGACGGCGAGCGCGTCGGCACCGTTGGCCTCGTTGCCGATGCTGGCGCTGGCGCCGGTGCCGGCATCCCATCGCCGCACGGTACCGTCGGAAGAGCTAGACACCGGCCCGGTCCGCCCGATCGCCAGCCCGACGACCGGTCGGCTGTGCCCAGTGAGCGGTGCGAGGCCGCATCCGGTCGCGAGATCGAGCCTGCGCACCTGATTTCCCACGGCCGCATACGCGACTCCGCCGCCGATGACCAGGGCGCGCACGCCTGGGCTGTGCAGCACGGGGGCGGCGGCACCGTCCGCGTCCCAGGCGCAGACCAGCCCGTCCTGGGAACCGCTGATCACCGGTCCGGCTCGCCTCGGCGCGGTAACCGACAGACACGACGAGTTATGGCTGCCGGCCCGGCGATGCCTTCTCACCGTCGCGACGTCCCAGACAAGCACCTGGCCGTCGCTGCCGCCGCTGACGATACGGCCGTCTGGCAGGCCAGCCACTGACCGGACCTGACCGGCGTGGCCGCGCAGCGGGATGACGCTGTCGCTGTCCAGGCCGGCCTCCAGGACGGCCGCTAGGCCGACGACCAGCACGAGCCGGTCCTTGGTGCCGACGGCGACCGAGTCTGACCCGGGCACTGGCGCGATGCAGAGTAACTGTTCCGTGGCGATCGGCATCTGCTTGACGAGGCGACCGTCGGCTACCTGCCACACGGCGATGGTGCCGTCATGCGAACAGGACACGGCATGATCACCGGCGCCGGCCATGGCGACGCCGGTGACGAGGCCCCGGTGCGCGGTGCCGCGCCACGGGCCGGAATCCTGATCATGACGCAGGCCGAAGACCGACGTCGCCGAGCCGCACACCAGCGCGGCATCGCTGACCGCCAGGCTGGTGGCGGGCCCGGTCTGGAGCTCGACGATCGGGTGTGGCCGGGCATCGGCAAGCGACCACCGTGCGATCGTGCCGTTGCCGAGTGCGACGAGCGCTTTATAGGAGCCGGGTAGGAAGGCGGCGGCGCTGATCGCCGTCCCGATGTCGTGCTGCCACAGCAGTTCGCATGAGTGCAGGTCCCATGCCTGCAATCCGCCATCGTGGTCGCCAGCGAGCAGTACGGCCGCGTCGTCGCTGACCGCCAGCGCGGTCACGGGTCCGTCAGCGGGGCCGAAAGAGGCGAGGTACCCGTGGCCACGTAGCTGCCCCTGCGGCCGTAGCCAGGTCGTCCCGCGCCACCGGGCCGCATCGTCAAGCAGCGAGTTCAGGTCGGCGGCCAGATCTCTGGGCACCCGGCACAGCAACTGGCCCCGCAGCTGCCCGGGATCCTCGCGCAAGATCCTGGCCGACTCGGCCGCGGCGGTCTCGATCGCCTGAAGTTCAAGCGCCGGTTCCGGCGCGGGCGCGAGCCGCTGGGCCGCCTGCACGTCGGCTATCAGCGCCTCGGGTCCAACCCGCGTCACCTTGGCGACGAGGTAGTCGATGCTGGTAACTAACTCGCGAATACGTTCATATCTGCCGTTAGGGGCGAGCACGGCCGACACGTAGTACGCGAGCACATCGTCATCAAAGATGCGGGTCATCGCATGCTGCCCTCGATTGCCGTCTCGATCCTGGTGCGGACGTCACTCATATCGAGCCGGTCAGCGAGGAACTCCCGGAAGCTCGTGTGGTACAGCGCGAACCGGGTTTCTCCGTCCACCACCGACGGGTTGAGGAAGCCCGCCCACCTACGCAACACAGCCCGCGTCGCGTCGAGATGCTCGCCGGCGAAAAGGGCCAGCCTGCTGGCGGACAAGGGCTCGGGCCAGGTGGCGAGCACCGCGAGCACGGCTAGCTGGCGGCTCGGCGCGCTGCCGCGCGGCGCTAGCTGACGCTCGAGATGGGCGTAGTACGCCTGCAGCCCGCGCGGCAACGCCCCGATCGCGTCGAGATCGGTGCCGCCCGTCGTGCGGTCCCGCACCGACTGCAGCACGTGCCGCAGGTACATGAAGTTGCCCTCGCTCCGCTCAGTCAGCATGTCGGCGAACGCGTCGGCGGACATGCCGAGCGCGGCGAGCCGATGGGTCATCATCACGTGATGCCGGGCGATGAACGCGACGACGTATTCCCTGGCGTCGGCGCGGCTCTCAGGATCGCGTTCGTCCAAGGACACATCCCGCCGTTCGTCGACATACAGGTCAGCGCCATTCGGGTCCCGCATTGTCAGCATGAAGAAGACATCGCGTGGCAATACCGGCGGCATGAGCAGCTGATTGCGGTGGCCGCTGCCGGGCGTCTCGTCGATCGCGTCGACCGCCACGACCACACGCTGGCTCTTCGCCGCCTCATCGAGCAAGGTCAGCAGTCGCGAGCTATCGGCGGTCGCGTCCTCGGGCAGCCGGTCATACGGAAGCTGATACTTCACGATCAGCCTGGCGCAGATGTTGCGCAGGTATACCTCGGTCGAGGTGAGGCCGGTGAGCACGCTATTGAAGTGGTGTACGAGACCATCGCGTCGCACCAGCGTGGCGAGCAACGCGGTCTTGCCGATGCCAGGCTCGCCGCAGACGATGATGTACCCGGAGCTGAAGTGCGGTTCGTCGATGGTCGAGGCGAGCCTTCCCAGCAGGCCGCGACGCCCGACGAAGTCCTGCGTCCGCTCGGCGATCAGCGTGCTGAAGTCCACGAACTCGGCCCGGAGCGCGCTGTCGTCGCGTGACCGGCCGGCAGGTCCGGTCCCGACCCCGGCCGTCAGCAGGCTCGCCAGGTCGTCTCGGCCGATAGCGGCGAGCGCGGCAGGCAGGCGGTCAAGCTGACCGCGATCGGCCAGCCAGTTCCAGATCGCCCGTGGCTGGCCGCCGCGGCGGAACCGGTCCTGCTCGTGCGGCCGGATGCCGAGGTAGTCGGCCAGGTCCAGCCAGCTTTCCGCCAGCCTGGCGCAGAACTCGAACCGAGCCTCCGGCGCGTAGTTGCCGTCTTCGGCAGCCCGGGCTGGCCGGGCGTTCACGATTCAGCCGAGCGCAGCAGGTCAGCCAGGTCGGGGCGGCCGATCTCGGCAAGCGCGGCTGGCAGGGCATAGAGCTTCATCCGGACTTCTAGCCAGTCCCACAGGTCACGAGCCTGGAGGCCATGCCGGTATCGAGCCCTGACGTGGACTGGGACGTCGAAAAGGTCGGCGACATCCTCCCAGTCGGAATGCAGCCGCTGGCACACCACGATCTTGACGTGTCCCGGGTACTGCGCAGGCCGCGCCGCGGTCGGCACGGCCTGCGCGCGCCGGCTAGGGCTAGCGGGGGAGCCAGAAAGCAGCGCGACCGCGAAGCGGGCGGCCGCGTTCGCCGCGTACCTGTGCCAGTCATCGTTCTTCGCGCCATCGGCGAAGTCGCTGACCGCCTTGATCATCAGGAAACTTGGCCCGTTGCGGTAGGCGGCCAGCGCCACTCCGAGGCTCTCCATCTCGACGCCAATGGCCTTCGGCCAGGCCAGCCGCAGATCGGCGAGCGCCGCGGTGTCGGCAAGCACCTTGTCGCCGGTCAGCACCGGTCCGACGTGAACGAGCGGACGAACGCGACCGCTCGGATCATCTGGCCGCGGGAGCGCGATCCGGTCGGCCCACTCGGCCGCCCGCAGGTTTCTGGCCAGCGCGAGCAGGTCGGCGTCGGGCCGGTAGACCTCGTAACGCCGGATGGTGTCGTCCGGCGTCACCTTGGCCAGTTCGTATCCGACCACTTGGTCAGGAATGAGGATGTCGCCCGGGCGCACGTCGGCCGTCATATCGCGGGTCCCGCCTGCGATGCCGACAAGCACGATCCGGGCGGGATTCCATACGCCGATGACCCGCTCCGTCGCGGCGGCGGCGCTGGGCGTTCCCACGCCGATAGGGAAGACCAGCACGCGCTGCCCGTTGATGTCACCGAGGTGCAGCGACATTCCGCGCCAGCGGTGCATCGTGCAGTTACCTATGGCCTCGACAATCGCCGATTCCTCGACCGTGAGGGCGGTCAGTATCGCCACGTCAACGACAGGATCGCCGTCTTGCGGCTCGACCTCGTTCCGCCTGGACGCACCGATCAGCGCGCCGCCGCGGCCAGCGGGCCGCTCGGCCCATTGATCATCAGAACGCGACCACGAGAAGGCCACGTCATGATCCCGCGCGTAGAGTGATCGTCACGACCGCCTGCCCTGCCACATCGAGCCTTTGGCTTCAGGCATAAGCGTTGCGAATCTTTCTACCGAATTTCTTCCTGGGCGGTAGCCGCTACCAGTTCGGCTACCGCCCTGATGCTGACCGGCTGCTGGCGGCGCGGCAGGCACGCCCGCAGTTCGCGCACCGCCGAATCCGCTCGCGCCCAGGCAAGGTGGCCCGATTGCGGGGACGGCAGTCCTACCTGGCCGTCGGGTGCCGGGTGCGTTGGGTGCACGACGACCAGGGCGCTGACCCGGTGGCCGCGCGGCAGGGTCGACCGCCAGTGCCTGACGGCCGAGACCAGCGGGCGAACCGACTGCCCGATATACACCTCGTCGCAGTGGATCCGGCCAGTCGGCATCACGGCGTACTGACCCGGGGGCCATGCGACCGATTCGACCAGGACGACCCGGCATCCTGAATTGATCGCGTGCGGGATGCGCGGCACCTCCGCTGAGGCTGGCCGGACGCTTTGAAAGATTCGGACGCCAGGAAGCGCGAGCAGATCGGCCAGCAGGACGCCGGTCTTCGCGGCTGCTTCGCCGGCTGTCATGCCGATGGACCGTAACGCGCGTCGCTCGCTGTCGGTAATCGCATCGAGGCTTCCGTAGAAGCGACGCGGGTACATGGCACTTGGCCTGGATGGATTACTGATCCAGTTGTCCGCAGGAGTCGTCATGGGCACCATCGCTACTGTCGGCGCAACTACTGTTACTTTCAGTTATTGCACCACGGAAAACTACCGCCAGCCTTCCGTTTTAATTCCGGAACGAGCGTAGCGAAAGTCGCTGCGCTACCGTCAAAGCGCTTCACAATGGGGAGGGATGCGTCCCGACGGGAGGCACGCGTGATTTATCGGCTGCTGGGCGAGCTTGAGATCGGACCGCACGGCGGGTTACTGAGGGTGCACGGTCGTCCGACCTTGATCATCCTGGCGGCTCTCTTGCTGAACGCCAATCGCGTCATGCCCAAAACCGATCTCATCCAGGCCGGCTGGGGGACCGTGGAGGTCGACGAAGCCCAGTTGCATAAGCGGGTGAAGCAGGCGCGCGACCTGCTTGCCAAGATCGGCAGGCAAGGTGACATCAAGACTCATGCCAGGTTTGGCTACGAGCTCAGAGCCGCCGACGACGACGTGGACTCGCTGCTTTTCCAGCAGCTCGTGCGCAAGGCGGATGACGCCGAGACGAAGCGCGGCAAGGACGAGGCGATCGGCTACCTGAGGCAAGCGCTGCGATTGTGGCGGGGACCGCACCCGCTCTCGAACGTGCCGACCAATGCGTTCCATTTCGACATCACGACGCTTGAGCAGCGGCATCGCAGCGCCGCCGTGCGATTGTTCGATCTGGAGCTTGAATCGGGCAATCACGAGCGGATACTGGACGAGCTTCTCCAGATCGCTGGCTATTACCCTGCTGACCTGCGGTTGTGTGAGCAGCTTATGACCGCCGAGTTCCGGTGCCGCCATCTGACCGACGCGGGGAGAGCCTATGAGCGCTACCAGTCCGCGCTCGCGGACGAGACCGGCGGTGAGCCCGACGCGCTGCTGCGTACCTTTCACTTCGCGATCGCCAGGAACGACACTCAGGCGATCGCCGTAGCGGAGGCAGAACTCGCCCGGCGAGCGGGCCGGAAGGCACCTCCGGCGCAGGCCGGGCCGAGGCAGCTGCCAGCAGCCGCGAACCTCGTGGGCCGCGACCACTTGGCAGCCGAGGTAAGGTGGCTGCTTCGGCGGCAGCCCGGCCCCGCGGTGCCGGTCGTAGTGATATCGGGCCCTGGCGGCATCGGCAAGACCGCGCTCGCGCTGGCGGCCTCGCACGAGTCGGTCGATCGCTACCCGGACGGGCAGTTGTACATGGAACTGCGCGGGACGGTCGGCGGGCGGGTCGACACCAGCGAAATCCTCGCGCAGTTCCTGCGCGCGCTTGAGGTTGCCCGAGTGCCAGACGCCAAGAGCGAGCGGCTGGCGACGTACCGCACCCTCCTGGCGAACCGCCGGGTGCTTGTCGTGCTCGATGACGCGGTGGACGGCGACCAGGTGAACGACCTAGTCCCCGCCAATCCGGCCTGCGCCGTAGTGGTGACCGCCAGGCTCCGGCTGCCGGAACTGAGCGGGGCCCACCACGTCGCGCCGCTGGAGCCGCTGGGTCCAGCGCACGCGCGGGAGTTGTTCGTGCGGGTCGTGCGCGAGGCTGGGGTGGACCTAGACGACGATCCCGGGGCCGTCGACAGGGTCGTCGCGCTCTGCGGCGGGCTCCCGCTCGCGTTGCGAATCGCCGGCGCGCTGCGCGTGCACGACCATCCGCGTCCGACGTCCGAACTCGCCGACCGCCTGGCCCGGCAGGGGCCAGCGGGGTTTTCTTACGGCAAGATGAGCGTGGCGCGCACCATCGGCGCCGGATTAGACCGGCTTGACGCGGCCGGCCGGCAGCTCTTCCTCGGGCTCGGGCTGCTGCCGCTGAAGAGGTTCGGCCTGTGGACGGCGGCGGCGCTGCTGCAGAGTTCGGCCGCCGATGGCGCGAGCGCGCTATCCCAGCTCGCGGCGAGTTTCATGATCGAGTTGGCTGACTCCGGCGCCAGCTACGGCTTTCACGATCTGACCAGGGAATACGCGCGCCGCCGGGCGGTGGCCGAGCTTCCCGATGACCGGGAGGCCTTGCCTGCCCGGGCCTACCGGGCGCTGCTGACCCTGGCCAGGCGTGCGCACGCCGGCCTGTACGGCGGTGACTTCGAGGTGGTGCACAGCGACATCCCTGACTGGGACGCCCCTGGTGAGGTGCTCGCCGAGATCGAGTCCTCGCCGCGTGAGTGGTTCTCCAGGGAGCGAGTGAATATCCGCACGGCGGTCGAGCATTGCGCCGTGCTCGGGCTCGTCGAGGTGTGCTGGGATCTCGCCGTCTCAGCCCATGAGTTCTACGGAACGGAGGGCTACTTCGACGACTGGCTCGCCACCCATATGGTCGCCCGCGATGCCTGCGTGGCGGCGGGGGACCTGCGCGGCGAAGGGATCGTGCTGGCCTGCCTCAATCAGCCCGCGCTTGTGGCCACCCGACGGGCTAGCGGCGCGCTGGTCATCGCCGAACTGCAGCGGGCCGTCGAGTTGCTGGCCGGCTGCGGTGACCGGCACGGCGAGGCCATCGCGCTGCGTGCGCTGGCGAACGGGCTGCGCCGGCAGGGTCACCTCAGCAAGCCGTTCGAGATGTTCGCCGACGCGCTGGCTCAGTACCACGCGAGCGGCGACACTGTCGGAAAGTGGCAGACCATGCGCTTCATCGGCCAGACCCATTTCGATCGCGCGGACTTCGACCAGGCGCGGCGGGTGCTGATAGACGCCGAGACAGTAGCCGACGAACTGAGCGGTGAACGTGACCGGCTGATCGCGCAGACTCGGTACTGGCTTGGGCAGACCTATCTCGGCCTTGACGACATCGACGCGGCGCAGGCTGCGTTCGAGACCGTTTTCGCTGTGTACAGCGATGGGCGCGGCATAGGGCATGCGTACGCCCTGCACGGCCTCGGCGACGTGGCGCGGTATCGGGGCGCGTTCGAGCAGGCGGATCGCTACTACGCGACGGCCGCCGAAATCGCCCACGACGGCGCGGACGCCGCTCTCGAAGGCCGGGTCTGGCTGTCGGCGAGCGCGCTGCACCAAGCGCGAAACCGGCCCGATGAGCAGGAAGCCGCGCTGGTCATGGCCGCCGAGGTTTTCGCGGCCGGCGGCGCGTTTTACCTGGAAGTGAGAGCGCTCGCCGGGCTGGCCGTAGCCATCGCTGATCACCGTGGCGCGACGGTGGATGACATCTGGGCCCGCATCGAAAGCCGCTATAACGAAGCGAACGTGCCTGACGTCGATCGTCAGTACCGTCGGGGCAGGACCCAGGATTGACGGTCGGCCTAGCTAGCCGGCGCGTTGCGCATGAGCGGCGGGTTCAGCTTGCGCGCCTGCCCGCGCCGGTAGAGTGCGGCCGGACGGCCGGTCTCCGGTGCTCGCTTGGTGCCGGTCGGCTGGACGAAGCCATCGGTGCTGGCCACTTTCCTGTTGAAGTTCCTCGGGTCGAGCGGCATGTTCCACACCACCTCGTACACGTTGCGCAAGTCACCAATGGTGAACGTGTGGCCGCAGAACGCGGCAGCGAGCGTGGTGAGTTCCAGCCGCGCCCTTGCCCGCTCGACCGCTTCGTCCAGTATGTCCGCGTGGTCAAAGGCGAGCGTGTCGCGGACCTGGCTAACCGGGGCCCACCGGGCGCTCCTAGCGTCCGACCCCGCCGTCGGAATCGGCAGGTCAGGTGCGATCGCGAGGTACGCGACGCTGACCACCCGGCCGCGAGGGTCGCGGTCGGGATCGCCAAACGTCGCGAGTTGCTCCAGGTGCAGGGCGCTGCCGTCGAGACTGGTCTCCTCGGCCAGTTCACGCTCGGCCGCCTCGCGCAGGTTCTCGCCTTCGCGCAAGAACCCACCTGGCAGCGCGAGCCTGCCCACGAATGGCTCGTTGGCTCGCTCGATGACAAGCACCTGGAGTTGGTTCTCGCGCACGGTGAGGATCGCGAGGTCCACGGTCAGCCGCAAATGCAGGTGTTCGCGATCGATCATGGACTGAGCATACGGGTTAATGTCTCGTTGACACAAAGGACGAGATCTTGTTATTGTCAAAATGACAGTAAGGAGGGATTGGCGGGACCGGGCGGACGACGGGTTCGCGTCCAGTTCTTACCTCACCGGGCGCCGGTACCTGATCCGGCACCGGAGCTTGACTCGCGCGCGAGGGCGCGTTCTGCTGCACGTCATCGAAAGGAAATGGGTCATGCGCGTTTTTCGGCACTACCTGCTCGCGCCGCTAGTGGTCGCGGCCGCCTTCTTCGCGCTCGGCGCGTCGGCGGAAGCCGGCGCCCCGGCCACGCACTCCCACTCGGCGCTCGCCGATCCGGTCTGCCCGGCCGGCACGAACTGGGACAATATCCTCCACATGTGCCGCTAGGCCACGGTAGAGAATCGGTAGAAAGTAGCACCAAGCTGGATACCGCAGCCGCGGCACGCTGCGAAGGCGCCCGGCCGGGAGCGACGACCCCGGCCGGGCGCCGCTTTGCACCGGACGTGCCTTTCCGGCGCGCAGCGGCCTAGCTGTTGCGGGCTTTCGGCAGCCGCCCGACGGCACCGTACATAGCTGGGACCTCATCCGGCGCCGGCAGCGGGCCGTCTGGGCGCCAGGCCGACGCCAGCACCAAGCCGGGCTCGACCAGGTCGAACCCTTCGGTGAACCGCTCGATCTGCGACCTGGTCCGCAGCGTCACGCCCGAGGCCCGGTTGTAGACCTTGACGCCGGCCGCTACTTGCTCGGCGGGCAGGTCGTCGGCGGTCGCGTGGGAGAGAGCCAGGTAGCTGCCCGGCGCGAGGGCGTCCCGCAACCGTGCCACCATGCGCCATGGCTCCTCGTCGTCGGTGATGAAGTACAGCACGGCGAACATCATCAGCGCGACCGGCTGACTCAGATCCAGCAACCCGCGCACTTCGGCCAGGCCGAGTATGTCCGCTGGCCGCCTGATGTCGCCCTCGGCGATCGCGACGCTGTTGTCTCCGCTGAGCAATTCCCGGCCGTAGACGACGACCTCCGGATCGTTGTCGACGTAGACCACCCGTGCGTCCGGTGCCGCTCGCTGGGCGATCTGGTGCACGTTGTCCTGCGTCGGCAGCCCGGCGCCGATGTCGAGGAACTGCCGGACGCCTTGTTCGGCGAGGAACTTCACCGCCCGCCCCAGGAATCGTCGGTTCTCTATCACCGTCGCCTTGGTGGCCGGGGCAACGGCGAGCAAAGCGTCGACGACCTCGCGGTCGGCCGGCCGGTTGTTGTGCCCGCCGAGCATGTAGTCATACATCCGGGCCTGGCTTGGCTTGGTATCTGACTCTGCGCCACGATCTGGATCAGCCACAAAACGCCATTCTATTGAGGGAGTCTTCCGATCCGTTAAGTCAGCCGATCGGTTGATACGGCGGACCATCCGGCCGATGCCTGAGTTCAGTCCGCCCGCAGCCATGTCTGGCTGGCCGGGCGATGCCTGCCTGCCCGCCCTGTTGCGAGGCTGAGGGCAGCCCCAAGGAAGGGCGAGCCGGAAGGAAGAACTAATGCCAGCAGTGATCAACGTGCAGCATCTGCACAAGCGCTATGGGAGCAAGGTAGCGGTCGACGACATTTCCTTTACCGTGCACGAGGGCGAGATCTTCGGAATCCTCGGGCCCAATGGTGCGGGCAAGACCACGACGGTCGAGTGCATCGAGGGCCTGCGGAAGGCCGACGAGGGCGAGATCAGCGTGCTCGGGCTCGACCCGCTGCGGGACCGGGCCGAAATCACGCAACGCGTCGGCGTCCAGCTTCAGCACAGCGAGTTGCCGGCGAGGCTACAGGTTGCTGAGGCTCTCAAGCTGTACAGCTCGTTCTACCGCGACCCTGCGGACTGGCGTGAGCTGATGGAGGTCTTCGGGCTCACAGAGTCAAGCGACACCAGGTACAGCAAGCTGTCCGGCGGCCAGCAGCAGCGGCTGTCGGTCGCGCTGGCGCTGATCGGAAGCCCGCGGGTGGCTGTGCTCGATGAGCTCACCACCGGGCTTGACCCGCAGGCCAGGCGGGACACCTGGAAACTGATCGAGGGCATGCGCGACCGCGGCGTCACGATCGTGCTTGTCACCCATTTCATGGAAGAGGCCGAGCGGCTATGCGACCGAGTCGCGCTGATCGACTCCGGCCGGCTGGTCGTCGTGGATACCCCGGCCGCGCTGACCGAGAAGGTCGAAGTCGAGCAGCGGATCCAGTTCCGTCCGTCCGAGCCGCTCGACGACTCGCTGCTGATCGGCCTGCCTGACGTGAGCAGCGTCGTGCGCAGGGGCGACCTCGTGGTGGTCACCGGCAACAACAACGCGCTGAACGCGGTCACCTCGGTGCTGGCCAGCCGCCAGATCGTGGCGCACCAGCTCCGCGTCGAGCAGGTCAGCCTGGAGGACGTGTTCCTCGCGCTGACCGGCAAGCACACGGACGCCGCCACTCGCCCGAGCCAGGTCTAGAAATAAGGGAGAACGACAATGTCAGCTCATGCGCTCAGGCAGCTCACCTTCTGCGAGTTCAAGCTCGCGCTGCGCGAACCGCGGCGGCTCGTGGGAATGGTCCTCCCAGTGGTGCTGCTGATCGTCCTAGGATTCATTCCTACCTTCAACACGCCGAGCGCGAAGCTCGGCGGCTTTACGCCGCTCGATACTTATGTGCCGGTCGTGATCTTGATGTCGATGACGCTGATGGCCGTCACTTACATGCCAATGGTGCTGGCCGGGTACCGGGAGCACGGCATACTGCGCCGGATGCGGACCACGCCGGCCGGTCCCGCCCGGGTTCTGGCCGCCTATCTCATCATCAACCTCATCTTCGCGGTGGCCGCGGTCGTCATCGTCGTCGCCCTGGCCAGGAGCATCTACAACGTGCCTTTCGCAAGGCAGCAGGCCGGGTTCTTGCTCGCGCTGCTGCTGGCCGTGGCCGCGCTGCAGGCCATCGGCCTGTTCGTCGCCGCGGTCGCATCGACGACCATGGCCGCCCAGGTGCTCGGCGGGGTGCTGTTCTTCCCGATGCTCTTCTTCTCCGGACTGTGGTTCCCGATCCCGCTCATGTCACCGGCGTTGCAGCACATCGCTCACGCCACACCGCTCGGCGCGGCGTGGCAGGCGATGTCAACCGCGGCGACCGGACACTGGCCGCCGGTGATGTCGCTGCTGACCATGGCGATCTACTTCGTGGTGTGCGGATTCGCCGCGGCCCGCTGGTTCCGCTGGGAGTAGATTCGAGGCGGAGGGCAAAATGAGCGATCTGATGGCGCCGCCGCCTTCTCGCCGCTCCGGCACGCAGGTGCGGGAGCGGCGAGACATTCCGATGACCGGGCTTTTCGCCCCTGGTGTCCAGGCGCCAGTTCCCCAGGCAGACGCATCCGAACCGGGATGGCCTCCGCAAGGCGCTGTCACGATCCTGCCGTACCTGATGCTGGCGTTCTGTTTCATGCTGACGGCGATATTTGACAGCAGCGAAGAACGCACCCTGCTCATCAATGTGGGCCTGTGCGCGCTAGCCCTCGCCTGGATGCTGTGGATGTTCACCCTTCACCCGGCCTGGCAGCAGCGTCCCAAGATAATGGCCGTGTTCTTCACCGGGCTGATGGTGATCATGGCCGTCATGGTGATCAGGGCCAGCTGGTTCGGGTTCTTCACGTTGACCGGGTATTTCTACGCTCTTAGGCTCATCCGCTGGCCATTGCGGCTATGGGCCGTCGCCGCCGCTGGAGTGATGTCTGGCATCTCGCAGACCTATGGCGTGCCCAAGACGAACGTCATTGGCCTGCTGGTTTTTTTCTCCGTAGTCGGCGTGAACGTGCTGGGCGCGTGCGCGTTCGCGTATTTCCTCCGGATCAGCGGCGAGCAGGCCGAGAAGCGCAAGCAGGCGGTCGAGGAACTGAGCCAGGCGAATCGCAAGCTCGAAGCGGCGCTCGCGGAGAACGCCGGATTGCACGTGCAACTGCTGACCCAGGCCAGGGAGGCCGGGGTGCTCGACGAGCGGCACAGGATCGCGCGTGAGATTCACGACACGCTGGCCCAAGGGCTCGCGGGGATCATCACCCAGCTGCAGGCGGTTGAGCAGGCCGATCACGATTCCCCCGGGTGGCGTCGGCATGTGCACGCCGCGACCGCGCTGGCCAGGGAGAGCCTGTCAGAAGCCCGGCGGTCCGTGCACGCCCTGCGCCCGGAGTCGCTGGAGACGGCGCGGCTCAGCGAGGCCCTGGCCGACCTCGCCGAGCGCTGGTCGACGCTGTACGGCATCGCGATTCAGGTCACCACCACCGGAGACGTACGGCCGGTACTACAGGACGTAGAACTCGCGTTGCTGCGCACAGCTCAGGAGGCACTCGCCAACGTGGCCAAGCACGCACGTGCGAGCCGGGTCGGGTTGACGTTGTCGTACATGAAGGACACCGTCGCGCTCGACGTTCGCGACGACGGCACCGGGTTTGACCTGGCCCGGCTCGCAGATGCGACCGCCGGAACGGACGGCGCCGATGGTGCGGCGGCCGGTGGCGGGTTCGGCCTGATCGCCATGCGCCAGCGGATCGAAGGACTGGCGGGAACGTTGCAGATCGAATCCGAGACCGGCGAGGGCACCGCTATTTCCGCCAGTATCCCGGTGCTGCCCGCACCAGTCATCCAAGCGGCCACGATCGAGGTCAGCGCGTGATCAAGCTGCTGATCGTGGATGATCACCCGGTCGTCAGGGACGGGCTCAGCGGGATGTTCGCGACCGACCCCAACGTCGAGGTGATCGGGGAGGCCGGCGACGGTGCCGAGGCGGTCCGGCTGGCCCGGGCGCTCAAGCCGGACGTGATCCTGATGGACCTGCGGATGCCCGGCATGGACGGGGTCACCGCGATCACCGAACTGGCGCGGCTGAGGGTGCCAGCGCGAATCCTGGTGCTCACCACCTACGACACCGACGGCCACGTCCTGTCGGCGATTGAAGCCGGCGCCACCGGCTACCTGCTCAAGGACGCTCCGCGGGCCGAATTGCTGCGAGCAGTGCAAGCGGCCGCCGACGGCCAGGCGGTCCTGTCACCGGCCGTCGCGGCCTTGCTGATGAACCGGGTCCGCACGGGCGAATCCGAGCCGCTCAGCCAGCGAGAGGTCGAGGTACTCGAGCTGATCGCGGCGGGCAATACCAATAAGGACGCCGCCGCCAGGCTGTTCATCAGCGAGGCGACGGTCAAAACTCACCTGCTCCACATCTACGCCAAGCTTGGCGTCAGCGACCGGGCCGCGGCCGTCGCCGAGGCCTTCAAGCGAGGCGTGCTTACCTCGGGTTCCGCTGAACGCCCGTGACCCCGTGTCCTGGCTGACCAGGTCCCGGCCCAGCGCAGTCGTCCCGGTCAGGCAACTACAGCAACGTCCCAACGGTGCGGTCCGGCCCGGGCTCTAACAACAGTGCATCGGCTTCGTCAACCATTCCGCCTGGTCGGGCGTCGATATGTGCGGGGTTCAGCGGATCGGCAGCGGGCTGGCCGATACTCATCACGGGGAGAGCGCGGTGTTCAATTTGTCAAACCCCGTCGCGACGCCATCCGCCGCGCCACTGACGACGAGTGGCCAGCACGTCAGCGCGCACCCGCAGAAAGCTAGCCATCAGGCAGCGCGCCGCGGATCCCAAGCCTGCCCGGTGTTAGGTATCCGCAGGCTGGCCGTAGCTCACTCGGGTGAGGGCTGGTTTGGGGTTAGGCGGCGGGGCGTGGTGCGGATGGCGTGGTGCGGGCGGCGGCCGTGATGGATTGCCGGATTCATCGGCTCCGGCAGGTCAAGGGCCGCGATGGGATGCCGAATTCATACTTGTTTTCCCGGCTGAATTGCCGAATCCATCGCACCGGCTGACGCCGCGGACGCGATGAATGCCCGAATTCATCGCAACCGGCTGAGGCCGCGGCATCAGCCACCCAGTCACCTCGAACCACCCAAACGCCACACAACGGGCAAAACCTGCGACATTTATACCCCCGCACCAACGCCGCCGCCGACACCAATGGTTGCTGTTGCCGGCGTTCCACAGGCCCAGCGCGCGCGATGGGCCTGGCAACTTCCACAGCCGCAGCAGGTGGCCCTGCCCGGCCAGCTCCTTCGCGCGCCGCGCCTCGCGCGCCTCGGTGTCGTCCACCGCCAGGCTGGGCGTGCCCTCCGGGACGCTGATGGTGAAGGTGGTCAGGAACTCCTGGCCGGCCTTCCTGGCCGCCAGCGCAGGATCGTTCGGGTGCGGCGCGAGCGGCGTTACCTCGTCGGTGCGCCACACCCGCAGCGGCATCGAGGCCAGCACCTCCTCAAGCTGGCTGCCATCCGCGGCGGCGAAAAGCCCGAGCGAGCGCCATTCGCCCGACAGCAGCGGCGGACGCCACAGACGCAGCAAGTGCCCCTCCGCTGCCAGCTCCCGCGAGTGTGCGGCCTCGCGGGCACGGACGTCGTCGACGGCCTGGTCCGGCGTCCCGTCCGGGACGCGGGTGGTCATGGTCACGAGGTACTCCATGGCCGGCTCCTCCTAGTGCTGTGGCAGTGGTGTAACGGTCGCGCTCGGGCCGCCTGGTCGCATCCGTGAACACCCCTGGCCGGTCGCCCTGACCTGGGTCGGCCCGAACGCCGTCATTACCCGAGATCCTCGAGCACGGCGGGCAGGCCTACCCGGAGCATCTTCCCGCGGACGTGTCCGAGCAGTCGTGCCATGAAGATCCCGCGGACACCCGAGAAGCCGGTGTGCTCGTAGGTGAAGCGGGTGCCCCCGGCGTGGGGTTGGAGCTGGTAGGTGACCAACGTCACCTCGCCGCCATTGCCGTCGACCCACGAGTACCGCAGGAGTCGCGGCTCCTGCGCCTCGAGCACCTCACAGTCGACGATGCCGTTCCAGCCCGGCTTCGGCTTGGCGACAAACCGGAACCTCGTGCCCGCGACGGGAGCGAAGCCGTCCGGTCGGCCGCCAGCGCCGGTAGAGGTCCACAACGGGATCAGGTCCGGATCGGTCAGCGCCCGCCAGACCTTGGTCGGGGAGTGGGGATAATCACGCACGATACGGATCTCGCTCACGAGAAACTCCTCAGGTAGCAAGGGATAGCCACAGTCTTCTTCAGCTCGCTGACCGCACCGCAACTGGACGCGGTGCTGGTGCCGAAGGTCGACGCGGCCTGGAACCTGCACGAGCTGACCCGCGACGCCGACCTGGAGGCGTTCGTGCTGTTCTCCTCCGCCGCCGGCGCGCTCGGTTCTCCCGGGCAGGCCAATTACGCCGCCGCGAACACATTCCTCGACGCGCTCGCGCACCACCGCCATGCCCAGGGGCTGCCCGCGACCGCGCTGGCCTGGGGCCTGTGGCAGCAAGCCAGCACCATGACTGGTGATCTGGGCAAGGCCGACCATGCCCGCCTCGCTCGCGGGGGGATGCTCCCGATAACCAGCGAGCAAGGCGCGACGCTGTTCGACCAGGCCTGCGCCAGCAGCCGGCCGGTGCTGGTTCCCGCCCGCCTCGATGCGGCCGCGTGGCGAGGCAGTGTTGAGGCCGGCACCCTGCCGGCGATCCTGCGCGGCCTGTTCCGCCCGCGGACCCGGCGCGCCGCCGCATCGGTCCCGCTGCGGCAGCAGCTCGCGGGCCTCTCCGAGGACGACCAGGCTAGCCTGGTGCTGAACCTCGTACGCAGCCACGCCGCCGTGGTACTCGGCCACGATGACGCCGGGTCCATCGCAGCCGACGGATCGTTCCGCGAGCATGGATTCGACTCCCTTACCGCGGTGGAGCTGCGCAACCGGCTCAGTGCGGCAACGGGCCTGCGGCTGCCTGCCCCGCTGGTCTTTGACTATCCTTCACCCGCCGCCCTGGCCGACCGGCTGCGCGCGCTGCTGACCACGCCCGACGGCCATTCCGGCTCGGCCGCCAGCCTGCACCAGTCCCGACAGCGGCTCGCCGACCTCGAGGCACGGCGCCGGGACCCGATCGCCATCGTGGGGATGGGCTGCCGGTACCCAGGCGGCGTACGCAGTCCGGCCGACCTGTGGCGGCTGGTCGCCGAGGGCACGGACGCCATATCGCAGTTCCCGCAGGACCGCGACTGGGATCTCGACCGGTTGTACGATCCTGATCCGGACCGAAGGGGGACGTGCTACACCCGGGCGGGCGGGTTCCTTGACGCCGCTGCCGCATTCGATCCCGCCTTCTTCGGCCTGAGCCCTCGTGAGGCGCTGGCCACCGACCCGCAACAGCGCATACTGCTGGAGATCGCCTGGGAGACCATCGAACGGGCCGGCATCGACCCGACCTCACTGCGCGGCAGCCGGACCGGGGTCTTCGTCGGCATCATGTACAGCGACTACGCCGCCCGGGTCCGGCCCGTCCCCGAAGAGTTCGAGGGGCTGCTCGGCATCGGCAGCTCCGCGAGCGTCGCCTCCGGACGGCTGGCCTTCACCCTCGGCCTGGAAGGACCAGCGGTGACGGTCGACACGGCGTGCTCGTCCTCGCTGGTCGCCCTGCACCAGGCCTGCCAGGCCCTGCGCGACGGGGACTGTGACCTGGCGCTGGTCGGCGGCTCGACGGTCATGGCCACTCCCGGGTTGTTCATCGAGTTCAGCAGGCAGCGCGGCCTGGCCCCCGACGGCCGGTGCAAGTCGTTCTCCGCCGATGCCGACGGCACCGGATGGGGCGAGGGAGCGGGCTTGCTGTTGCTGGAACGGATGTCGGACGCCGAGGGCAACGGCCATCGCGCCCTGGCCTTGGTGCGCGGCAGCGCGGTCAACCAAGACGGCGCGAGCAACGGGCTGACGGCACCGAACGGCCCGTCGCAGCAGCGGGTGATCGAGGCCGCGCTGGCGAACGCCGGGCTCAGCGCCGATGAGGTCGACGCAGTAGAGGCGCACGGAACCGGAACCACTCTCGGCGACCCGATCGAGGCCCAGGCGCTGATCGATGCCTATGGTGAGCGGCCATCCGACCGGCCCTTGTGGCTCGGCTCGGTCAAGTCCAACATCGGGCACAGCCAGGCGGCGGCGGGCGCAGCGGGGGTCATCAAGATGGTCGAGGCGATGCGTCACGGCACGCTGCCGCAGACTCTGCACGCCGACAAGCCGACACCGCACGTCGACTGGTCCGCCGGCACCGTGCGCCTGCTCAGCGAGCCGGTGCGCTGGCCCGACCACGGTCATCCGCGCCGGGCGGGCGTCTCCTCGTTCGGCATCTCCGGGACCAACGCGCACGCGATCCTCGAACAGCCACCGGCGCCCGCGGAGGCGCCCCGCGCCCATCAGCCGGCCGAACGCACGCTCGCCTGGATCGTCTCCGCGAAGTCCGAGTCAGCGTTGCGAGCCCAGGCAGGCCAGCTTCTGGACTTCGCCGCCGCGCGACCCGAGCTGGATCCCGCCGACGTGGCCGAAAGCCTCATCGCCACCCGCGCCTCGTTGGTCCACCGGGCCGCCGTGGTCGCCCGCACTCGCGAGGACTTCTGCCGGGGCCTGTCCGCCCTCGCCGCCGGCCAGCCCGCCACCAACGTGGCCAAGGGAAGCGCGCGCGGCCCGGGCAAGCTCGCCTTCCTGTTCACCGGTCAGGGAAGCCAGCGTCCTGGCATGGGCGGCGACCTGTACGCGACGTATCCGGAGTTCGCGAAGGCGTTTGACGAGGTCTGCGCGACGTTTGATCCGCACCTGGACCGACGGCTGCGGGATGTGGTCTTCGCCCAGGACGAAAGAGCGGCCTGGCTGCTGGATCAGACCATGTACACCCAGCCCGCATTGTTCGCCCTGGAGACGGCGCTGGCCCGGCTCGTCGGCTCCTGCGGCGTCCGGCCCGATTACCTGATCGGACATTCCATCGGGGAACTGGTGGCCGCGCATATCGGCGGCGTCCTCACCCTGCCCGATGCCGCCGCCCTGGTCGCCGGGCGCGCCCGCCTGATGCAGGAGCTGCCTGGCGGCGGCGCCATGATCGCGGTGGAGGCGGCGGAGGACCAGGTGCGGGAGGTGATGACGGGGCACGAGCAGGACGCGTCGATCGCCGCCGTCAACGCCCCCAACGCGGCAGTCATCTCCGGAGACGAAGACGTCGTCGTCGAGATCGCCGCGCGGCTGGCCGCGGAAGGCCACCGGACCAGAAGGCTGGCGGTCAGCCACGCCTTCCACTCTCCGCGCGTGGACTCGATGCTGAGCGAATTCCGGCGCATCGCGGAGCGGGTCTCATACCGCCCGCCGGTCATCCCGGTCATCTCCAACCTCACTGGCCAGGTCGCCGCCGATGACCAGCTCACGTCTGGCGACTACTGGACCGAGCACATCCGCGCCACCGTGCGCTTCGCCGACGGCGTGACGAGCCTGCGTTCCCTGGGCGCGACCGCGTACCTCGAACTCGGTCCCGACGCCACGCTGAGCACGATGGTCACCTCAGCGCTCGGACGCTCAGCCGAGGGCTATATTTCCGCGCCGGTCATGCTCCGTCGCCGGGCGGAGCCGCTGTCGCTGCTGACGGCGCTCGGCCACCTCCACGCTCATGGCGTCCGCGTGAACTGGGCGGTACCGCATGACGCGGGTGACGGGCTCGCGCCCAGGACTGTCGGGCTGCCGACCTACGCCTTCCAGGACAAGTCTTACTGGCTGCACGTCTCGCCCGGGGCGATGGCCGGGAACGGAGAGGTGACGGCGACGCTTGCCCAGCAGGATCTCGACCCGGACGTCACCGAAGCGCCCGATTCGGCGGGCTGGGCCGAGGAGTTCGTGCGGGGCCTGTCCGAGGTGTCGGCAGACGACGCCGAGCGCATGGTGCTTGACATGGTCCGCGTCCAGACCGCCGAGGTCCTCGGCTACGAGTCCGTGGACGACATCGACCCGGAGGCCGAGTTCGTCGAACTCGGATTCTCCTCGTTCATGGCCCTGGAGCTGAACGGCCGGCTCGCCGCGGCCACCAAGTACGACGTTCCCGCCGCCGCCGTCTTCGAGCAGTCCACGCCGCGCGCACTGGCGCGATACCTGTCCGCCGAGCTCACCACATCCACCACGACAAGGAGTTGAGCCATGAACGATACCGTCGTCATCGCAGGCGCCGGCCCGGCTGGCCTGATGCTCGCGTGCGAGCTTGGCCTGGCGGGGGTCAGCGCGGTCGTTCTCGAACGGGACACCACGCCGCCCGGCGAGCGGTTCTCGCCCGGCACCACCCTGCACGCCCGGTCGGTCGACCTGTTCGACCGGCGGGGCCTGATGGACGATCTCCGCGCCGACGAGCCCGTGGTGTGGCCCATAGTCCATTTCAGCAACATCTGGGTCGACCTGACCCCGATCATCGATCAGGAATACTCGCTCATCGTCATGCAGACCCGCACCGAGCAGATCCTGGAGAACCGGGCGATAAAGCTCGGCGCCGACATCCGCCGCGGGCACGAGGTCGTCGGCCTGGATTCCGACGACGACGGCGTGACCGTGCGGGTGAACTCCGAGCAGGGCCGCTACGATCTGCGCTGCCGCTATCTCGTCGGGTGTGACGGCGGCGACAGCGTGGTGCGCGGGCTGGCGGGAATCGAGGCGCCGTCGACCGGGACGCGATGGTACGGGCTTCTCGCCGACTTCGAGGCGGCGATCCGCGAGTGGAAGTTCTCCTCGCCCGACTATCCCAACGGCTTGTTCGCGGTGGCCCCGCACCCCGGGGGCCTGGACCTGGTGCGCGTGATGACGATGGAGTTCGACGCCGACGCGCCCCGTGACGACGTGCCGCCGACCGCCGGGGAACTGCGCGACCGCGTCCGGTGGATCACCGGTGAGGACCACGCGCTCCTCGGGGAGCCGCTCCGGATTCATCGCTACAGCAATGCCGGCCGCCTGGCAACCCGGTACCGCGAGGGCAACGTGTTCCTGGCCGGTGACGCAGCGCATCTTCACCACTGGGGCGCCGGGCATGGCCTGAACACCAGCCTGCACGACGCGGCGAACCTCGGATGGAAGCTCGCGGCCGACATCCACGGCTGGGCACCGTCAGGGTTGCTCGCCAGCTACGCCAGCGAGAGGTATCCGGTGGGCCGGCGTGCCTGCGCGGCGGCCCAGGCCGCCCTGGCGCTGGCACATCCGCCTGAGCGCGTCGCGCCGCTGCGCGAACTCTTCACGGAGCTCATGACGTTCAACAACGTGCAGCGGCACGTAGTAGGCATGATCACCGACGTCAGGTACCCGATGCCGTCAGGTGGTGCCCAAGACGAGATCGACGGGGGCCACCCACTGCTGGGCCGCCCGGTTCCCGACGTCCCGCTGGCCACCGCGGATGGTGGCACCGCCACCGAGATAGCCATGCGCTCGGGACGCGGGGTGGTGTTCGACCTCTCCGACGGGGCCCAGGACGTGGCGAACGTCGCCGGATGGGCCGACCGCGTCGACGTCGTCACCGCGCGGCCCACCGATGCCATCGACGCGACAGCTCTGCTGGTACGCCCAGACGGCCATGTGGCCTGGATCGACAGCACCGCCAAGGACGCCGAGGGCCTGACCGCGGCGCTGACAACGTGGTTCGGCGACCCTGTCTGATCGGGGAACAGCGTGGGGCCCATGCTGTCGTTATAGCGACGGTGTGGGCCCCTAGCTGCTGGTGCAGGGCGGCCATCCGGGCGCAGTGGCCAAACTACAGTGGTGACTCACGCCGGTTTGCGCGCCACCACGAGCACATAGTCCAGCAAATCGAGATCCTTCTTGAGCAGTGACTGGTCACTCCACTTGCGGGTGAGGATCCGGTGGTAGATGGGACCCATTCGCTCCCGGAAGGCGGGATCGCCAAGCTTGCGCACGATGTGCTGGCGCCAGGGCTCGAAGGTATTCTCGCGGATCGACTGCACGCTCACGTCAACGAAACCCGCCTCGGTGAGCTTGTCGGCGTACACCTTCGGGGTGTACCAGTTCTCGTCCTCCATGCTTACCGCGATCCACACGAGCGGCTGCGACTTTATGCTCTGCCGATCCGTGGCGGCGTCGCGCGGGACGATGTCGGCGGTCGCGAGGACGCCGCCGGGCCGGAGAACCCGGAACGCATCCTCGAAAAACGCCGTACGGGGAGGGAAGTGGAAAGCGCATTCCAGGGCGACCACCCGGTCAAAGCTAGCCGCTCTGAACGGGATGGCCGTCGCCGACCCTTCGCGGAAGTCGAGAACGTCCTCAAGTTGCTCGGCGTGGGCGCGCCGTTTCGCGAGCGCCACTTGCTGGGGTGTGATGTTCAGGCCGACGATCTTCTTCGGCTGCCACTTGCGAGCCCACATCACGTCCTGGTCCCCGTACCCGAATCCCACATCCAGGACGGTGTCGCCGGCCTGGAACCCGGCCGCCGCGGCCAGTCGTCCGGCCAGCGCATCGCCAGCGGCGTCCAGCGAGGTGCAACCGTCATCCCAGTACCCGTAGTTCATATAGGTGCTGTGGTCGCCGAACACGTAGTCGGGCGGGATCGTCTCGTAAGCCCGGCGGGTCCGGCGGACCGGGTCCTTGGTCATCCGAGCCAGCGTCCAGGTCTCCATCATGCGCACGGCCCGCAAAAACGACTTGGCGTTGGCTCCTATCTGGGGTGTTCCTCCCACGCCGTCCACTCCTTCCTAGATCCGTTACGGCAACGTTTAGCGCCTGAGCTCTCCCTCCTGGGCCGGATTCCCGGCCGGGATCCCGGCAGACTCGGCGCGAGGGCTCTCGTCCGGGCCTTCCTCCGGGGGCGGCACGCTGCCGCGCGGCAGGAAGATCAGGGCCAGGATGGTGCTGGCCGCCGCGATGGCCGCGCCCACGGCCAGCATCGTGTCCATGCCGTGCACGAACGCCGACTCGACCGTGCGGACCAGGCCAAGGTCGCCGATCTTCCGGGCGATCGCCACGCCACTGGACACGTTGCTGCGCACGATGCTGACGACGGCGGGGGGCAGCCCGTTCAGTGCTAGCCGGCTGTGATACGCCGAGTTGATGATCGTCCCGAGAACGGCGACCCCGAAGGTTGCCCCTATCTGGCGGATGGCCTGGACGACGGCCGAGCCGACAGCGCTCCGCTCGGTGGGCAACTCGTTGAGCGCGGCGTTCATCGACGTGGGCAGCGCGAGCCCCAGTCCGATACCCAGAACACCGACCCATACGATCAGGAACGCGCTGCTGGTGCCGACCTTGGAGGTGGCGCCCGTAGCGAGGGCGACAGCGATCAAGGCAAACCCGGCGGTGACTTTTGTCTTAGCGCTGAAGTCGGCCGCGAACCGCTCGACCGCGGCGGCACCGACCAGCAGGCCCCCGACCATGGGCAGCAATCGCAACCCCGCGCCCATCGCGT
The DNA here is from genome assembly GCA_963769145.1 of uncultured Actinomycetota bacterium. GTDB lineage: Bacteria > Actinomycetota > Actinomycetes > Streptosporangiales > Streptosporangiaceae > Chersky-822. Next base: position 528,410 of record CAVYKS010000003.1, on the reverse strand, counting down.
CCTGCCCGCGCACGGCCTGCAGGTACTGCGGCACGGCGAACAGCAGCCCGAACAGCGCGAACGTCACCGTTGTGGCCAGGATGGCCCCCCAGGTGAAGCTCGCCGAGCGGAACAGCGTCAGGTCGACCAGCGGCTCACGTCCCGGCTTCCGGCTGAGCCGTTGCTCCCAGGCCAGGAACAGGACAAGGATGACGACCCCGGCGGCCAGGCTCACCGTGACCGGCCAGCTGGTCCAGCCCTTGCCGCCCGCCTCGATCACGCCGTAGGTGATGGCGGTCATCGCGACGCTTGAAGTTGCGATGCCGATGCCGTCGATGCGCGCCCGGCCCGACGCGCGTGATTCCGGCAGCCACATCACCACCGCGGCCAGCGCCACGAGCACCACCGGGATGTTGATCAGGAATACCGAGCCCCACCAGAAGTGCGTCAGCAGCCACCCTCCGAAGATCGGGCCGATCGGGAGAGCCACCACCGTCGAACTGAGCAGTATCGTGACCGCGCGCGACCGCTCCTGCTCGCCGAACATCGCAGGTACCACTCCCAGCGACAGCGGGACCAAAGAGGCAGCGCCTACGCCCAGGACCGCCCGGGCCGCTATGAGAGTCCCCGGCGAATTGGCGAAGGCACAGGTCAGCGAGGCCAGGCCGAATAGGACCAGCGAGATCAGCAGCATCCGCTTACGGCCGAACCGATCTCCCAGCAAGCCGCCTGGCAGCAGCATCGCCGCCACGACCAGGCTGTAGGAATCGACGATCCACTGCAAATCCCCGGTCGATGCGTGCAGGGACACCGCGATGGTCGGCAGGGCCAGGTTGAGCACCGTCAGGTCGAGGCTGGCGACGATCAACGCCACCGCGAGCCCGGCCAGGGCCCACCATCTGCCTTTCTGGGAGCCAGCCATCATTAATCGCCTCGCAATGGTAGACGCCAAAGACCTAGAGCTGCCCTGAGGCTGTGTATTTATACTGGTGCTCACATCTAAAATCGATCTTCTACGTGGCTAAAACGTAAATATCGGAACCTATCGTTCCGGTGCGGGCTGTGTGACTTGCGGCGGCAGGTCGGCCCGGCACTTCACTCCGAGCTTGCGGTACACGCGCGTCAGGTGCTGTTCCACCGTGCTCACCGTTATGCGAAGCTTGCGAGAGATTTGCTGGTTAGTGTGATCGGAGGCGGCCAGCGTGGCGACTCTTTGCTCGGCCGCGCTGAGAGCCGCGAGATTCGGGTTGGCGGGCGCACTCGGCTGCGAAGTGCTCACATCCGCGGGCAAAGTGTCTTTCAGCAGCTCGGCGTGGCATTGTTCGGCAAGATGACGTGCTTGATGAGCCAGCGTGCGGGCCCGCCGGTTCTCACCAAGTTCTCGGTGCGCGCGGCTGAGGTCGGCGAGTGCGTACGCTAGCTCCAGCCGGTCCCCAGATTGTCGGAGGGCCTCGGTCGCCTCCTTGAGCAGCTGGGTTCGCCTCGCCGGGTCGCTGGCGAGGCCGAGCACCCTCAGCGAGATCCCGCGCGCCCTCGGATGCCTGGGTTGTATTCGGTCAAGCTCCTTCCTGGCCAGGTCCCTGGCCGTCGAATCCCTTCCCATTCTCAGCCATACCTGGGCCGCATCTGTTCGCCATGGAATATAGGAGGGCCGGTCAATGCTCCACTCGCTCAGCAGGTCTCCGCAGACCAGGAAGTCGGCCAGGGCGGCATGCAACTTGTTGGTCGTCAGATAATATTTTCCGCGCGCATGGAGATAGAACGGTGCCAAAGTTGTATGGAACATCGGCTCGGGAACAGGCGTCCGCAGGTAAGCTGCCGCATTGTCTAGCTTTCCTTCACCGGTAGTGGCGAGGACAATGGCGGCAAGAGGCAAGCCGATGGCTACACCCCAGCCCTTCGCTGAGAGCAGGTTCAAGGCGGCCTGAGCCCGTTGCTCGGCGGCCGGCAGATCTCCCTGACGGATTTCAATGACCGCACGAATGGCCTCAACCATTGCCCGCCACAGCGGGGCGTCCGCGGCGGTGGCCTCGCGCAGCAGGATACGACACCAGAATGCGGCCCGTTCCTGTTTCTCGGCGAGGATCAGGGCTGCTAACGCGGACACGACTTGCTGCAGCGTCGCACTGTCCCCATGGGCTCGTTGCAGGATCCCCTCGGCCAGGGAGACGGCGGTCCTGTCATCCTGGCGTCTCAGCGCGTGGTCAAGCATCTCCGACACCACATTCTGGCGGACACTCGCCGGTGTCATCTCCTGAATGGGCGCGAGCTTGTCTTGTTCCTGAAGGGCTAGTTCCGGATATGAATACCCCACCCACAACTGAGCTGCCGGGTCGTCTGTGGCGGTACGCAAATCGGTGAGGATCTCGCTGGCGTCATCGATTCTGCCGTGCCACAGCGAGTAGTTGACAACCGCGATGGAGTGCTTATCGGACAAGCGGCCCTCACGGGCAGCGTCGATAAGCTCCGGAAGGTGACACGTGATATTCGCCGGGTCCGCGCGCCATTTGGTCCGGGCGAAGGCAAGCCGTAGCTGAGCACACTGGTCATCATCATCGCATCCGTCAAGTGCCCGCCGCAGGTACCCGAGCGCGTCGGTTATCCTGTTTTCCGCGATTGCTAGTTCCGCCGCCTCTTGCAATGCCGCCACCGCCCAGTTGGCCTTGACCTGGTGGGCGGCTATGAGGTGGCTGGCGAGAGTGTCGGTGGGCGCGCCGTGGTTGTAGAGCGCCTGAGCCGCTTCAGCGTGCAAGGCTGTGCGGTCCTCGACGTCCATGCCGAGCAGTACAGCCTCGCGCGCAGCCTCGTGCCGGAACCAGCCCTCATCTAGAAGCCCGCTGGCCTGCAAGGAATCCGTGGCATCCACGGCCGCGGCGACGCTGACATCGAGTATCTCGGCCAGCAGTGCCTCGGGCACCGGCTGTCCCAGAACCGCGAGCGCCTGTGCGGCACTCGTTGCCGTAGGGTTGCAGGGGCACAGGCAGCTCAGCACCGCGAACCTGAAGGTCGCGCCGAACGCTTCCTCCGGGCTGGTGGATGTGGCGCAATCATCAATGAACGCCTTCACCAGCACAGGATTGCCGCCGCTCGCCGCAAAGCAGGCATCCGCGAGTCCGGGGGTTGCTTGACTGCCGAGGCGCTCGGACAGCAAACCGGTCACAGCGGATTGCGGCAGCGGCGTCAATGATATGCCGCGGCTGTTCGGCTGTCGCAGAATATCGGCATGTAGCTGCCGATCTGCCAGACAAGGTGCTGTGCATTTTGTCAACACGATACAGATCCGTGATCGCCTGATGCGTGGAATAAGATACTGGATGCACTGCATTGAGAGCGGATCCGCGTGTTGCACATCATCTACTCCGATCATCACAGGCGCGCGATCGGCAAGCTGCAGCAAAGTGGTGACCAGTCCCTCGAATATCGGCATCGCGGCCGGTGCGACGACTTGTGGGTCCGTCTCACCGAACCCGGCCGTTAGCAGGGGATCATCGAGCAATTGCCGGCTGCGCTCGGTAAATTGCGGCGGCAGGTGTTAGACGCCATTCACGGTGAGCGCGGGTCGGGGGGGCGCGTCGTTGACGGTGAGCGGGGTGTTTCCCGGGATTCGGGTTGCGGGTGGCTGGTGCTCGACGACACCTTGAGCGTGTCGGATTCGGGTCGGCCCTCCCCGTGACCTTTTGCCGAAGCTCGGGGAGGGCCGTTGGTGCATGGGAGCACCGATGCTCACGGTAGGGAACAACATGGCTGGCGTCGAGGAGTTGCTCGGTAGCGGCCTGCTTTGGTGTCCTGGCTGTGGTGGCCGGCTGGGCGGGTGGGGTCATGCGGCCCGGCGGCGGGTTTTCATGGCGGGGCGGGTCCCGGTGGCGGTGCGTCCGCGGCGGGCGCGGTGCGGTTCGTGCGGTGTGACGCATGTGCTGCTTCCGTCGTGGCTGCTGTCGCGGCGGTGCGACGGGACGGCGGTGATCGGGGACATGCTGACGCGGGCGGCGCGGGGTCAGGGGTTCCGGGGTATCGCGGCGGCGACCGGGGTCCCGGAGGAGACGGTGCGGGGCCGGCTGCGCCGGTTCCGTTCTTCGGCGGGCCGGGTACGGGAGTTTTTCACCCGGCTGGCCGGCGTCCTGTCGCCGGATCCGGTGCCGCTGGAGCCGGCGGGGAGTGTCCTGGCCGATGCCGTGGTGGCGGTCGCTGCTGCGGCGGCTGCGACCGGGGGCCGGTGGCCGGCGCTCACGGTGACGGGGTGGGAACTGGCTGCGGCGGTCACGGCCGGGTCGCTTCTGTCGCCGTCGGTCTTTTTCGCCGGCGTTCACGAGGTTGCGGTCCGGTCTGTCCTGGCCTGACGGTTCAACGCGAGTTCCCCTCTGCCCCGGGACGGTGCCTGGCTGTCACTCTCGGCGAGCCCGCAAGGGCGGGCGCGAGAGGAGGGACAAGCGTGACGACTCTGGACGAGGCGGATAAGAAGGCGCGGCTGGAACGGGCCCGGGAGACGGGGCTGTTCCGGTACTCGCTGGTGCAGGAGCTCGCCGGGGCGGGGCTGACCCCGGCGGAGCGGGGAAGGCGGGCCAGGGGGCTGGCCGGCCGTGTCCATGACGGGCCTGGCGGGCAGCCGGTAACGGTGTCAGTCCAGACGCTGGGCCGGTGGCGGCGGCTTTACCAGGCCGGCGGGTTCGACGCGCTCGTGCCGTCACCGCGGCAGTGCCAGCCGCGGACGCCGGCGGAGGTGCTGGCCGTGGCCGAGGCGCTGAAGCGGGAGAAGCCGGAGAGGACAGCCGCCCAGGTCCGGCGGATCCTGGGCCTGACGGCGGGCTGGGCCCCGTCGGACCGGACATTGCAGCGGCTGTTCGAGCGGCTCGAGCTGAACGCGCCCGCCGGGGAGCAGGAGGAGCAGCGGGCGTTCGGCAGGTTCGAGTGCGCCCGGCCGAACGAGATGTGGACCGGCGACACCCTCCACGGCCCGGTGATCGGCGGGAGCAAGAGCTACCTGTTCGCGTTCCTCGACGATCACTCCCGCGCGATCATGGGCGCCCGCTGGGCTTACCACGATGACGTGGTCCGGATGGCGGCGGCGTTCCGCCCGGCCCTCCAGCGGCGCGGTGTCCCGGGGGCGATCTACCTGGACAATGGCTCGGCGTTCATCGACGCGTGGCTGCTGCGCGGCTGCGCCGTCCTGGGCATAAGGCTCATCCATTCCCGGCCGGGAAAACCTCCCTTAACCGGCCAATATCTGGCTGTATTGAGAGGTGTTTGAGATGATCGCCGACGGAAGTCCCAGCTAGCGACGGTTCCGGCGTGTCGTCTTGACCGGGGCCGGTCAGATCCGGTTACTGGTGTTCCATGCCTGATGCGGACTTTCTGACAGTGGCGGGGAGCGGCGAGCGGTGGCGGGTCGAGGGCGACTGGGACCCGGCCGGGCTGAGGCTGTGCAACGAGTTCCTGGGCTACCTGGCCGACCGCAGGTACTCGCCGGCCAGCGTGCGCTCGTACGCGTTCGACCTGCTGCACTTCGCCCGGTGGCTGGCCGGGCAGGGCCTGGTGCTGCAGGAGGTGGACACTGACGCGCTGGTGCGCTACCTGGCCGCCTGCCGGTCCGAGCGCCGCGACGGCCAGCACGACAACGTGATCTCGATGGCCAGCGGCCGTGCGAGCGGGTTCGCCCCGGCCACGATCAACCGTCGGCTGGCGGCGATCTCGGGTTTGTTCACCTTCCGGTCGATGCGCGACCCGGACGCGGCCAGCCCCGTGCCGAAGGGCCCGGCGGCGCGCCGGCAGGCGGCCGGCCAGCGCGCCGGGTTGCTGGCGCACCTGGACAAGCCGAGGCCGCGGTCGAAACTGCGGGTCCGCGAGCCGCGGCGGCTCCCCCGCGGCCTGGACCGAGCCGAGACCGCGGCGCTGCTGGCCAGTTTCCGCACCGACCGGGACCGGGCGATGGCCGGGCTGATGCTGCTGTCGGGGCTGCGCTCGGCGGAGGTGCTCGGCCTGCGCGTTGCCGACATCGACATCGGCCGCGGCTGGGCGCGGGTGACCGGCAAGGGCGACAAGGAACGCCGCGTGCCGGTCGACCCGGACGTGGCCGGGCTGATCCAGTCCTACCTGCTGGCCGAGCGGCCGGAGACTTCCTCGCAGGCGCTGTTCGTCGTGGCCAAGGGCCCGCACCGGGGCGAGCCGCTGACCGCGGCCGGGCTGCGCCGGGTGTTCCGTTACCACCGCGAGATCTCCGGGGTGGCCGCAGGGCACCCGCACGCGCTGCGGCACACTTTTGGAACTGCCCTGGCCGAGGCCGGGGTGGACCTGCCGGTCCTGCAGGCGCTGATGGGACATGACCACGCCGATTCCTCAGCTGCTTATATTCATCTGGCGCCCGCGCACGTGCGCGCCGCTTACGACGCCGCGCGGGAGCGGCAGCGTGCCTGGCAGCAGGCGGGCCTCTGATGCCGCCGGCCAGAACGGCGGTGCCCGGGCAGGCCGCGCATATCTACGACGCCTACCTGGCCTGCCTGGCCGCCCGCGAGGTCGGCAACAAGACGTTTGAGTCCGGTGCCCGCAACTTCCTTGCCCGCTTCCCCGACCCGCAGGCCTGGGCAGCGCAGCCGCTGGCGGCCCGGCTGGCGGGCACCCGCCCGCACCTGCAGCCGCTGATCAACTTCCTGATGCTGCACCGCTACCTGCGGCCTGGCTACGACTACCTGCTGGAACGCAAGCTGACCGCGATCTTGCGGGAAGCAGCCGCCAGCCCGCTGGCAGCCGACGTGCAGCATTTCCTGGCCGGCGCGGAGGCGCTTGGCTACTCGGTGCGGGCCCGCACCGGCATGGCCTCCGAAGTCGCCGTGCGGATGCTGATCGAGACCGGGCGGCCGCTCGCGGAGCTGACCGACGCCGACTTCGCCGAGTTCACCACCGCAATCACCGAGCGGGAGGCACGGACCGGCCGGGAACTCAAGCACTACCACCATGCCGTTTATGCCTCCCGTGCGGTGGTCTACCACCTCGGCGCCCCGGCCGAGCCCGTGCCCAAGCGGTCCACGCCGGGCCGGTGGAGCTGGGAACGCCACCTGGACGGAGTGCCCCCGCAGATCCGCAGGCCGATGACGGCCTACCTGGAACGACTGCAGGGCACCCACGCCCGCTCCTCGGTGCAGGGCACTGCCTCCGATCTGGCGCACTTCGGCCGGTTCCTGGCCCGGCACGACCCGCAGCTGCCGTCGCTGTCGGCACTGGGCCGCCAAAGCCACATCGAGCCCTACCTGAACGAGGTCGCCGCCGCGGTCAACCACCGCACCGGCGCCCCGATCGCCGCCTCCACCGCCAAGAGCCGCATCCTGGGCATCGGCATCTTCCTGGACGCCATCGCCGAGTGGGACTGGCCCGAGGCCCCGCGCCGGCGGCTTATCTTCCCCCGCGACGCGCCGAAGCTGCCGCACCCGCTGCCCCGCTATCTGTCCCCGGATCATGAACGCGCCCTGCTGGAAGCGCTGGAGTACTCGCCGAACCGGCTATACGCCGACGCGCTGCTGCTGCTGCGGGCCACCGGCATGCGCATCGGCGAGCTCGTCGACCTGGAGCTGGACTGCGTGCACGAGGTCCCCGGGCAGGGCGCGTGGCTGAAGATCCCGCTCGGCAAGCTGCTCACCGAGCGGATGGTGCCCATCGACGAGGAGACGCTAGCCATCATTGACCGGATCACCGGGCAGCGCTCGCCGGGCCGGCCGCTGCGTCACCCGCGCACCGGCAAGCTCGCCGACTTCCTGCTCACCCGCCAGGGCCGCCGCGTGTCGGCATGCACTCTGCGCGATGAGCTGCACCGCGCCGCCGCCGAAGCCGGCATCGATGATGTGGTGCCTCATCAGCTCAGGCATACATATGCCACAGCCCTGGTCAACGCGGGCTGCTCGCTGCAGGCCCTGATGGCGCTGCTCGGGCACGTGTCCGCGGAGATGAGCCTGCGCTACGGCCGGCTGTTCGATGCCACCGTCCGCGGCGAATACACCCGTGCCCTGACCCAGGCCAAGGCTCAGCTCGGCCCGGTCCTGCCCGGCGAGCGGACCCGGCTGCCCGTCATCGGCGGGAACTGGCGGGACGCGCCGCTGATCAAGGCCCGGCTGGCCGGCGGGTACTGCCTGCGCACCGCCGCGCAGGGCTCCTGCGCTTACGCCAACATCTGCGAGCACTGCCCGAATTTCCGTTCCGGGGCCAGCTTCCTGCCCGTGCTGCAACTGCAGAAAGTCGACGCCGAGGCCCTCGCCGCCGACGCCCAGAAGCGCGGCTGGGGCGAAGAAGCCGTCCGCCACCGCCGCCTCATAGAGCGGCTCGACCTGCTCATCACCCAGGCCGATGCCAGCTGAGCACGACGAACTCGCCAAAGTCGAGGCCGCCTGCGCCGCGCTGGCCGCCGCCGGCAAGCCCGTAACCTTCGGCGAAGTCGCCGGGCGCGCGGGCGTCAGCCGCACCACCCTCTACCGGCGCGCCGACCTGCGCGCTGTCGTCGATGAGCACCGCGCGCGCGGGCGCGACGCCACCATCCTGACCGGCCTGGCCGTCCAGATCGACCAGCTGCGCCGCAGCCTCGAGGCCGTCGCCGACCGCGTCCGCCGCCACGAAGAACAGCTCCGCCGCCTCGAACGCGCACGCCGGACGGACGCCAGCTAAGACCGCCCCGCCGCGCGGGTTATCCACAAGATGATCTTCGATTGGCCGGTTAACCAGAGGGACGAGGGAAGATCGAGCGCTTTTTCCGCACGGTGCGGGATCAGTTCCTGGTCGAGGCCGGCGACGGCACCCAGATCGCGGACCTGGCCGAGATGAACCGGCTGTTCCAGGCCTGGCTCGAGACCGTCTACCACCAGGCCGTCCACTCCGAGACCGGCGAGGCCCCGATCGCCCGCTGGGCGAAAGCGGCTCCGGCCGAGCGGGCGGTCCCGGACCCGGCCGCGCTGCGCGAGGCGTTCTTGTGGTCCGAGCGGCGCAAGGCGTCCAAGACCGCGCTGGTCTCCCTGCACGGCAACTCCTACCAGGTCGACGCGTGGCTGGCCGGGCGGACGGTCGAGCTGGTATTCGACCCGTTCGACCTGGGCCATGTCGAGGTCCGGCTCGCAGGGAAGCCGGCCGGGACCGCCATCCCGTTCACCGTCGGCCGCCACCGCCACCCGAAGACCCGCGCCGACGGCGGGCAGGACCGGGCCGAGCCGGCCCCGACCGGGATCGACTACCTGGCCGCCCTCGGCGACCTGCACGATGCCGGGCTGCGGGAGCAGGTCAGCTACCGGTCCCTCATCGGCTGCAGCCAGCAGCAGGAAAAAGAAAGCAACGACAAGAAGAAGGAGGAGGAGGAGGACAGCCGTGGATGAGTCCCCGGACGCGACGCTCGCGCTCGCCCGCACCGCGGCCGAGGCGATCCGCTCCCTGAACCACGCCACCCTCGGCGGGGACGGGCTAGGCCAGCCCGCCGACGCCTACGCCGTTCTCGGCGAGCTGTCGCTGGCCGCATCCCGGCTCCCGCAGCTCCTGGGCCAGGTCGGCCGCTGGCTCGCCGCAGCCCTCGCGGCCGGGCGGCTCGGCTGCGACGACGGCACCGACCCCGCCTGCGCCGTCAGCGGCGCCTGGATCTTCATCTCCGACGCCCGCGGCAGCGCCGCCGCCCTCGCCGGAGACCTCAGCCAGGCCCAGCAGCAACTCGCCCCCGTCAACGGGGATCCGTCACGGAAGGAAGCAAACTCATGATCGACGCCGTCATCGACCGGTTCGGCCTCACCCGGATGCCGTTCGGCCGCGGCCTGCCGCCCGCCCGGCTCCACCACCACGCCGACTGCGCCGAAGCCGCCGCCCGCATCACCTGGACCATCGCAGGAAAGACCATCGGCGTGATCACCGGCGAGGTCGGCACCGGCAAGACCGTCGCGATCCGGGCCGCCGTCGCCGGACTCGACCCCGCCAGCCACACGATCATCTACATCGGCAACCTGACCGCCGGCACACGCGGCATCCTCACCCGCGTAGTCACCGCCCTCGGCGGCCGGCCCGCCCGCGGCACCGCCGCCCTCGCCATCCAGGCCTGGAACGTCCTCGCCGGCGAGGCCGCCGAGCGCGGCCGCACCCCCGTCCTGATCCTCGACGAGGCCCACCTGCTCGACCACGAACAGCTTGAATCCATCAGGATGCTCACCAATCACGACATGGATTCATCCACCCCCTTCGCCACGATCCTGGCCGGCCAGCCGACCCTCCGCCATCACATCAAGCTCGGCGTCCTGGCCGCACTCGACCAGCGGATCACCGTCCGCTACCAGATGAAAGGCATGACCCCCGACGAGACCGCCGGCTACATCCGCCACCACCTCGCCGAAGCCGGCCGGACCGCCGACCTGTTCACCGACGACGCCGTCACCCAGATCCACCAGGCCGCCCGCGGCAAGCCCAGGACCGTCAACAACATCTGCCTCGCCGCACTCATCGCCACCGCCGCCGCCGGCAAGAACCTCGTCGACCACCAGGCCGCCCGCGCCGCCATCGCCGAGATCACCGCGACAGACTGAGCATCCCCGCGACACCCTGAACACCAAGCCCCGCCCGGCCCCGCCGGGCGGGGCTCTTCAACGCGAGCACACACTCAAACCCAGCGACGCCACCACGCTCATATTGAACGACGCGCAACAGCAGGTCTGTGCTGCGCAGCAGTTGAGCAATGACGCCTAGTTGCAGAGCGTGTTCTATGTGGGAAGCGGTAGCTGTGAGGCTGATGGCACCGGCTGCGGCGGCGCGCTCCGTGAGCGCTTGGACCAGCGTGGTCTTGCCGCTGCCAGTGGCTCCACTGACAAGCGCAACCGTGCCGTTGGCCTGTACGGACATGTCATATAAATCGGTGAGTGCCGAAATAGCACGGTCGTGGTCAAGCAGGCCCATCAGTCACCTTGTGAGTCGTTCAGCTAGGACTGTCTCTGGTACGGGAGCTGCCGTACCTGGGCACGCTTGCCACTGATCGCAGGTTTACACCTCGATCCTCGATCTCTTTGTCACTCCGCTACGTAAGTGCGGCCAGCCCAGACGTATATGCGCAGGTCACGCCCGAGACGCCGCTCGGCTTCAGCGGTTGGCTCGAAGTGCTCGTAATGGTTCCCCAGCAGAAGCTTCACCTTCTCGCCGGTGTTTTCTACGTGCCGTACCCGCTCGTGAGGAGATAGTGACGAAGGGCCGCCGTGCAGAACGACGTTGACTTCGGGCGAGTTATCCATGTGCGATCCTCCTCTTCTGATGCCGTGAGTTACAAAGGGATGTTGCCGTGACGGCCGCGACGCCTGAGTGCACCCGCGCTAGCTGCGGCAAATGCGGCCACGAGGCGACGGCGGGTATGCGAGGGGTCGATAACCTCGTCAACCACGCCGAGCGCGACTCCCCTCTCCAGGCTCCCGGCTAGCCGTTTGTGCTCGTCTACGAGCCGGGCGAGCAGACGTTCGCGATCGTCCTGCGCTGCGTCCGCTAGCTGCCTGCGGTGGAGGATTCGGACCGCGGACTCGGCTCCCATCACGGCGACCTCCGCATCTGGCCATGCGAATACCGCCGTGGCACCCAGCGAGCGAGAATTCATGGCGATGTACGCGCCGCCATATGATTTTCTTGTTACCAGCGTTACCCGCGTGACCTGGGCCTCCGTGAACGCGTACAGCAGCTTGGCTCCCCGCCGAACAACTCCACCCCACTCCTGGCTCGCACCTGGGAGGTAACCGGGGACGTCCACCACGACAAGAAGCGGTATCCCTCCCGCGTCACATATCCTTACGAAGCGAGCCGCCTTCTCGGCGCTGGCCGAATCAAGGCAGCCGGCCTTATGCAGCGGATTGTTAGCGATGATGCCGACGGTACCGCCGCCTATCCTGCCGATAGCCGTTGTGATATTGCGCGCCCATTTACCCTGCAGTTCTTCCATGTCACCATCCACGATCGCCGCGAGCAGGGGCCGTACGTCGTAGGCTCGACGCGGCGAGGAAGGCAACAGTGCACGAAGATTTGCAGGGGTAGCCGCCGAGCACTCATCGAATGACCCGGGCCGGGTCAGCAACCCGGTGAGCCTGCGCGCACTGGCGTACGCATCCGTCTCCGATGCGCAGGTAACGTGCGCTACCCCGGACGTGCCGTGAGTTTCGCAGCCGCCGAGGCGCTCCATATCGATCTGCTCACCGGTAACGCTGCGGACCACATCCGGGCCTGTCACAAAGATGCGGCCTGCTGGCGCCATGATGACTATGTCGCTCAGGGCCGGGCCGTACGCCGCGCCTCCTGCGGCCGGGCCGAGCACGACCGAGATCTGCGGGACGCAGCCAGATGCTTGCACCATGGCCGCGAATATCTGTCCGATACCGTGCATCGACTCGATACCCTCACCGAGCCTGGCACCACCTGAGTGCCATAACCCGACGACCGGGCTATTCTCGCTGGCGGCGAAGTTAATGGCGTCCGCTATGCGGGTGCACTCAGGCAGGCCAAGAGCTCCGCCCTTTCTGGTGGCATCCGTGCAGAACGCCACCACTTTCTCCCCGTCAACCCGGCCGTGTGCGACAACAACGGCAACCTCATCGCGTTCGTGCAGCAGAGTCAGTGAATCGGCATCCATCAGCTGGACCAGCCGTGTCGATGGCTCGCGCGGATCGCATCCCACAGCTGCCATGCTTGTTGGGGCGGCTAAAGCTGACCTAACGAGTTCATTGTTCATGGCCGCAGACGGGTCGCCTGGGCGGTTGCCATCGGGCAAATCGGGCGAATGGAACTTTACGATTGCTGGTGATCGTGACATCGCGGAAAGTTAGGGTGGTCCGACGTCCGCGGGTGCTCGGGTGTTTGAGCTGACGGCTGGCTGAGCATGAGCGGGGCGCAGCCGCGGGCGCTGGCCGGCGAGGATTGGGGCCACTATGGCTGTTGCCGCAGATGCTGACCGCGACGATGACGCGGCACGGTCTGCGCTGGCCTGGTACGACCTCGGCGAGGTGCTGTCGCTGGACCGGTTGCCAGCCGGCGGCTGGTTCTTGCAGGAGTTCCTGGCAGGCGAGCTGGAGCTGGAACCTTCGGGTGCGCAGGTCCGGGCGGTTATGCGGGCCGCCGGCAGCCTGCATGTTGCGCTAGGCCGGCTGGCCGTCGGCTATGAGCCGGACCGGGACTCTGTGTTCGTGCAGGTCACCGACCCTGGCTTCCTGATTTCGGAGCTGCCTGGCCTGCTGCGGCACTACGGGCTGGTCACTGGGCCGGCTGGCACGGCTATCGCCTGCCTGGCCGGGCATCAGGGTGCTCTCGGTGCGCTGCCGAGGCAGCTCGTGCATGGTGACATCGGCCCGGACAATGTCCTGCTGGACGGTGAGCAGGTGGTGGCGATCATCGACTTCACGCCGCATGTGCTGCCCGTGCTGTTCGCGGCCAGTACCGCGTTGTACTGGTATCACGTGTACGGGCAGCCGGCAGTGCGGGCGGCCAGCCTGGCCGTCAGCAGGGCGGCAATGGCCAGGGCGCGGCCGTGGCCAGCGGCCGAGCAAGAGCTGTGGGCCGCTGGCCTGGTGTGGGAAGGGCCTGCGCAGGCTCGCCACCACGCTGGAACTGGCCAGGCGCCTTGGCGCCGACCCCGGGCCCGCTGCCGCAGCGCGCCTGGCCGCGGTCGAGGCCATCACCACCCTCTTGCCTGGCCAGCCCACATCCCGTACCTGGAGATGACGGTGCGGTACGATGCCGACGGTCAGCCGACCTGACAGTCGGTCTACCTGAACGTAAGGTTCGCGGCCATACCCGCCAGCCAGGCTCCGGCGCTCGTCCAGGACTTCCACTGCGTGACCGCGCACCGTCCGTAACTACCCGGCCATGATCCTCACCAGTCGCGCGGGCCGCGGCCGTTGCCGGTCGAGCCCCGGCCACGCCTGCGGCCAGCCCACCTTGGTCGGCGGTATTGCCGCCAGACCAGCAGGCCGACGATGAGGACTCCCAGTGCCACGACGATGAACGGTCCGAACGTAGGAATCCGCCACAGGGCGCGGACCAGCCGGCCGATCTCGTGCCAGATGAACAGCCGAACGAGGAAGTGCGCCAGCCCGCCGCCGCCCAGGGCCAGGTGATGACCGGGTAGCCAGGCTGCCACGGAGCGCGCGGATTCATGCATGATGGTTCCATGGTGCCACTGCCCGCCGAGTGCTTTGCCCGGCGGCGTTGCGGTCATACCATTCGCGACGCTGGCGACGGGATGCCGACTTGGCGCTGGCCGCGAGCGCGGGAACAGGGAAGACGTCCACGCTGATATGGCCAGGTGATCAACGGGTGATCAACGGCCTGGAAGGTGGCTCTCAGCGGATCCATCACCGGCACCGCCGATCCGGTGTATGACGCCGCCGATGGTCCGCTGAACGTGTGCGGAGTGACCTGCACCGGAGAACTGTTCGAGGTCTACTACAACGGTTCCGGCTGGCACATCGTGTGCCTATTCGGCAACTTTCACCGTCGCCGACTTGTAACGGTCGGCCTTGGACTATCGGGTTTGGGTTATCGATTTCAATCCGGTCGAGCCCTGTCCGGTGCGGCCCCGGTGCGCCCCCGGCGGGGCGGATAGGGCTCGACCGGTGCCAGTCTGGGTTCTTAGGTGGCGTAGGTGTCGGGTTGGGTGGTGTATTGGCGGCCGGTGGGTGTGGTCCAGGTGAAGGTGCCGGGGGTGGGCTGGTCGAGTCGCCAGCGGGGGTGCTGCTTGATTTTGTGGTGTAGCCGGCAGCCGCCAACGTGCAAGCGTTAATGGCACAGATGCGGCGGACTCAGCGGAACGGATTGGTGACCCGGATTCCGGCGTAGTCCTGGCCGTCACCCAGGTCTTCTGACAGGACTTCTGCGCAGCCCATCGCGCGGGATGCCTCTATGAGTGCGGAGTCCCAGTACGAGAGCTGGAACCGCTGACGCGTGGCCAGGGCCGCCATCAGGATCGCGCTGGTAACGTCCTGGACGGGGAAGCGGCGGAATGACTCGATGAGCCGGACGGCCTGCTGGTGGGTGATGGGGTCTGGTCGGCTGGCGCGGGTCGCCTGCACGTAGAACTCCTGCAGCACCTGGACCGACAATGCCAGGTCACGATCGGTCAGGATGTCGTTGGCGCGCTTGGCCTTGTCCTGCTCCGCGGGGTCACGTGAGATCGCGTAGAGCAGGACGTTGGTGTCAATGAACCGCACGGTCGTGGACCTCGTCGCGGCCAAGCCGGTCGGCGGCGCGGAACTGGCCGATCTCGGCCTGCACCTCCTGCTGCAGCGCCTCCAGCCGCGCGACTTCGTTCATCCGCCCGGACAGCCGTTCGAGATATGTGACGACCAGTGCGCTCAGCGAGGTATCGCGCTGCGCTGCGGCGACCCGCGCATTGCGGTATACGTCGTCGGGCACGGAGACCGTGATGTTCTTCACAGTTTCACAGTAACACAGTTTACGTGGCCTGCGGCCGCACCGCTCGGCCCGGCCTTCGGTGATATAGGGCGATCCGGTCATCGTCGCCAAGCTCAGTGAAATCCGGGCCAGCGACTGATCTGAGGATGTCGGCAGAGTCCACCGAGATGGAGATAACCACACAGGTTGTCCGTGTGGCTCCAGAAATGGAGCCGGCGTCGCGACAGACCCTTAGCAACCTCGATTCGAGCCTCAGTAGCCGGGCCTAAGGTACCACCATGCGAACCGGATGATCCTGGTCGAAAGGCGACCCGCTCTCGGTACGTCTGCGCAGGTCACGGGCGAATTAGGCTACTTAGTGACCGCCGATACCGTCGCACGCAGCTTGCCGCTACAACAACTTCCGGAAGTCATCTTCGGCCAGGCCGACAATTGTCAGGATGTTCCGCAGCGTTCCCTTGGGCATGTCCCGGCCGGCATGGACAGGTACCGGAACGGCTCGACCGTCCGGGTGTTTCATGACATGGTGGCTGCCACTGATCCGAACCACCGCGAACCCGGCTCGTTCCAAGGCCTTGACGACTTTAGCGCCAGGCAGGGCAGGCATCTGACTCACGACGGCAGCCTACGGGGTTGAAATACCAGACAGGACAGGCACCGAGGAGGCTAGGCAAGCTGGTTAGGAAGAAACCTTGCTAGCCAGGTGTCCGACAAAGCAGCCTCCGCAACCATTTGCCAGTCAGTCATCGCAATGGAGTTGTGATCTATCGAGCGCGATGTGGGGCCGATCTCATCAGGCGACTTCGAGCGTGAGTTCCTCCGGTGCGCCGATCTCGGCGATCAGCGCCGCCAGTGCCTCGCGCAGATCGGCCACCGCCTCCTCAGGCGTGCTGCCGTCGCCGACCGCGCCAGCGCCCGGCCGGATCAGTGCGGACGCGCACCACACCCCGTCTTCATCCTGCTCAAGGGTATAAGGCACATGCACGGTTCGGCTCACCCAGTCAGTTTAGATCAAAGCAAAGAACCACCGGTGTTGACTGGCCACTACCCCCGATGCGATCAACAGCGACAGGCTCGCACGACGGCCGCATCGTTCTTAGAAACGTGCAGGTCAAAGGCACGGTGGGCCGAACGTCCCGTCAGGCGAACCGCCCCATCCTGATCGAGAATGACCCGCTCCCGGTCTGTTTGCGCACGTCACGCTCCCCGAAGGCCGCCCGGTGAGCCGCCCGGAGCGCGCCGACATGTGGATCAGCCGCGCCGCCACGGCCACTGCCGCCGGGCTGGCCGGGATCGCGGGGGCCTTCGGCTACAGCCAGCAAAGTCCTGACATTCAGCCGCTCCTAGCCCGTGCGGGAGTCGGGTTGGGTGGTGTACTGGCGGCCGGTGGGTGTGGTCCAGGTGAAAGATGCCCGAGGTGACCTGCTCCAGGTGCCAGCCGGCTCGTCCCTTGACCTGATGGTGAAACCGGCACAATCCGCCTAGGTTGCAGGAGCAGGTGGGTCCGCCTTGGTGGTAGGGGATGGTGTGGTCGATGTCGCAGTGGGTGGCGGGCTGGCGGCCAGGTTGTGAACCGGCAGGTGAGGTCGCGGGCGGTGATGTAGTCGCGGAGCCGGGTGGTGGGCCGGTAGGCGGTGGTGGCGCCGGTGTGGGCGCATCCGCCGGCGGCCTGGGTGTCGTGTGCTGTTTGCTCGGCGGCGCGGGCGGCCAGGGTGCGGGCGGTGGTCAGAATGCGGTGGAGTGCGGGGGGCAGGTCGTGCGGGTGCGGGCCGGTGAGGGTGCCGGGGCCGATGGTGATGGTGATTTGCTTGATCAGCCCGGCTTGGTGTCCGGTGGCTGGGCGGGCGCTCTTGCGGGGGAGGGCGGTGGTGGCGGTGGCGTGGCCGTGGGGGTTGGTGAGGATGATCCGCCATCGGACGGTGGGGTCGGTGGCGGCGAGGTGGGCGAGGTGGCGGGCTTGGCTCGGGGTGATGGGGCCGAGGCGGTTGAGGTGGCCGGGGTGGGGTGAGTGGCCGGTGAGGGTGGTCCAGGGCAGCCGCAGGTCGAGCAGCCCGCCGGCGCTGGTGGCGGGGGTGAGGTGGTTCATGGCGGCGGGGCCTGGCTGGAGGAAGGCCAGGACTTGGGGCCAGGCCGGCGGTGGCCGGGCCCGCGCGTCATCGTCGTGGTCGTCGTGGTCGTCGTGGTTGTTGTTGCGAGGGTTGCCGTGCTCGGCGGGCGGCGTGTCCCTGTCCTGGTGGCGGGTGCCGCGAGCGTCGCGATCCGGGCCGCCGTCCGGTGCCCGGCCACGTCCGGGCCTGCCGCGAGGCAGACCCTCACCAGGCGGTTCGCCGTCCCGGGGTTCCCCGCCCGGGAATCCGTCGCCGCACTGACTGCCGCCCGGTGGTTCACCGCCCGGTGGTTCGCCGCCGGGTGGTTCGCCGCCGGGTTGGCTGTCGTCGTTGTCGGGTGTCTGGTCGGGTGGGGCGTCTGCTGGGGGCGGGATGTAGGGCAGGGTGCCCAGCAGCAGGCCGAGGTAGACGTGGGAGCGGAGCAGGTCGATGCCGCCGCCGGCGCCGGAGGCTTTCAGCGCGCGGGCCAGGGCGGTGATGCGGGCCATGGCGGCGGTGGCGGGGATGCCGGGGGGTTGTAGCCGCCCAGTGACGCGGTGCCCTGGTCGTCGGGGTACAGCATCACCTTGGCTTGCTTCTCGGCTTCTTCCCGCCGCCGGTCCGCGTCGTGCGGGTCGGCGGTGATCACCGCGCGGCGCAGCGCGGCCCGCAGCTGGGCGGTGGTCTGCGCGCCGGCCTTGGGCAGCACCTTGTCTTGCACGGCCCGGGCGGTGTCCTCGTCGAGGCAGGCGGTGGCGTCGGCGATCGCCCGGGCGCGGCCCAGGTCGATGGTGCCGGCCGCGAGGGCCAGAGCGGTGCCGGTCAGCCGCCACCGCAGGGTGACGGCGAGGTCGGTCCACCAGGTGGCGGCGGCCTGGGACATGGTCAGCGATACCTCGGCGCACGCGTCCGCCGGGACCCGGGCCGGGCGGCCGTCCTCGCCGGTCCCGATCTGGTCATCGGCGGCGGCGGACCGGGACGCGAGCTCGGCGACGGCGGCTAGCTCGCCGGCCTGGGCCCAGGAGGCGAGCCGCCGGCAGGAGGCGGCGATCCCGGCCAGCGCCCCGTCTTCCAGCGCGCCGGTCTCGCTGGTTCCGAGCCAGCCGGCCAGTTCCGGGCCGGCCGGCACCAGCTCGGCGACCCGGCCGGCTACCACCGGGAGCGGCAGGATCTGGGACCGGCCAGCCTCGATCGCGTCCAGGTAGTCGGCCAGGTCCGCGTCGGCGGGGTCAGGCATCGGCTCCGTGGCGGCGGGCCGGGTGCCGGGGCAGCGGCGGGGGTCACCAGGCCGCGCGCGGAGTCGGCGTCAGCGGCGGGAGGCACCAGGCCGTCCGCAGGCCCGGAGGCGATACCGGGAGATACCGCATCGTCTGCGGCGTCCGGAACGGCGGGAGCCGCCGGGCCGCCGGAAGACTCGGAGGCGCCGCCGGGAGATGCCGGACGGTCTGCGGAGTCCGGGGCTGCCTTGGGAGCCTCGGCAGAGGTCGGCTGGCTGGGACCCTTAGCGGGCCCGCGGTTCCACGGGGCCGGGCCGGCGACGGCGGCGAGCAGCTCCTCGATGTCGAGCTCCCAGGTCCACGACAGCCCGTCACGCGGCCCGGCGCCAGCCAGGTCCGAGACCGCCCCGGCCGGCAGGCCTGGGCCTGGCCCTTCCTGGTATCCGTCCCCGGTCATGGTCACCTCCTCGCGTGCTCTAGGACCTCTACTGACTACTGTAGCGAAGGGTACTGACAATCCCGGACCAAGATCGAACGGCAAGTCGATTCGACGGGAGTACGGGTTGATGGGGCATGCGGCTCGACGGGCGTGCGGCTCGATGGGCGCGGGCCAGATCCGGCAGAAGAGGAACGGCTCGCACTGATTCCTCCTGCCATACGCGCAGAAGGCCTGGCAGGACATCTGCGCACCCAATGGCAGATTGCGGTTCGAGCATGACCAATTACATAAAGATGCAGGCACTGGCTAACCCAGAACTGCCGGGCGATTTCATCATGCTGGACGAGGCTCAGGACACCAACCCGCTGGTACACGGGCCGACGTGGAGCGTCTGATAGGAGATCGGACCGGTGGCGATCTGCCAGTACGGGACGTGCCTGCCGGGCGGCGGAGCAGCGTGGTCCCCTGGCTGCTGCCGGGCTGTGGCTGCCCGGAGCAGCGTGGGACCCTCGCTGTCGTTCTGGCGACGTCGTGGGCCCCGAGCTGCTGGGGGTGCTGCCGCTAGGGCAGCCGCGCGGTCCGGCCGCCCAACACTTATCGCCACCGTGATCGCGGACTGTGGGTCAGCCGGCGGCAGGTCAGAGTAGGGCGATCGGTGCGGATGCGCCGGGGCGCAGAGTCGGGGCCGTTGCGGTTGCTGTCGCCCGGCCGCAACCACCGCGTGGCCCCTAGCCGCTGCCGGGCTCTCGGCGCGCCGCGTACCACATCAGACCAGCCCGGGTTGGGAACCTGCGACCTATTACGGGACGGACCCTGACAGCAACGCCGGCCCGACGCTGCTGCCAGGACGGGACTCAGGAACTCGCGGCTCTGGCGCCTGTCTGGCGACATTACGGTCAGCACCCATGCACAGTGCCATCAGTCAGCGTCCAGCCTTGACCAGAGCTCCCTTGGCCAGGGACGGCGGTACTCCCGGGCACAGAATCTCAGGGTGTCCGGGCGGCGGGCTCCCCAGCTGCCCCCCAGCTGCCACTCCCGTGAGAACACGATCTGCCAGTAAGCCTCGGGAGCCCAGACTAAGTCATACGCGGAAAGCGCCGCTGGGCGCGCTTGACCCGCGAGGCAGCGTCAAGGTCGCGGCGGGACTGCTCCAGTTCCTCGGCCAGGAACTGGTCCCAGGTTCTGACCCCCTCTGTGTGCCCCGGGGAAGGAAGAAGAGCGCCGTTGCGCACGGCTTTGCCTCCGGGCACAGGCACCGGGACCACCAATTTGCGCTGATGTCTGGCGGTCAGGTAGCCGCGGAACAGGTCCTGCCAACTCGATATCTCCGGTCCTGACATGTCAGGGGCCCGGCCGACGGGCTCGCCCAGCGCGAGCTCGACGAGGCGGGCGCCGACCTCGCGGGAATCTACCGGCTGGACGCGAAAGCCACCGGGCACCGGTGCCACCAGCGGGAACTTCGCTAGCTTCCGGGAATTCTCGAAGCAGTAGTTGTAGAACTGCGTGACCCGCAGGATCGTCCACGGCAGGCCGCTGTCCTCCACGATCCGCTCGACCTGGAGCTTGGTCTTCACGTATCCCCATTGCGCCATGGCGTCGATGCCGACGATGGACGGCTGCACGAAGTGCGGGGAGGAACTCGCTCTGGCCGCCGACGTCACCAGGTTCTTCGTCACCTCAGCGTCGCCTTTCGTGGCGGTGGCGCAGTTTATGATCGCCCCGACGCCACGAACCAGCCGGGCAACGACAGATCGTCCCAGACGGCCGGTGCCGCCCGTGACGAGAACGGGTGATGTCATGGGTCTTCCCCTCACCTTCGAGCAGGGCCATGGCAGAAGCCGGTTACCTCCACTCGATCTGATCCTCTCTCTTTATGACCGATGGCAGCAGGGGAATGTGACGGCGGCGGGACCCTTGTCGGGCTGCGTCGGTTCGGACCCCGCTGGCCCGCCGCGACCAGCTCGTCGGCGACCGCGTGGAGCTGGCGGCCGAGCTCCGGGTCGTCGATCTGCCCATCCGGGCCGAACTTGCCGGGCGCGCCACCGACGGCGAGCTCGACGTCTAGCACGACGGCTCGGTCTTACTCAGGAGTCGGCGTAAATCCGCGCCGGCCTGCGCGCGGGTCCGGGCGCTCTCCTGGGGATTCGATAGCTCAGCGGCTCTACCACTGGAGCGCCGGCTAGACGGCTGCGGTCCCTGCCACGGGTTGGCCTGAAGGTGAGGAAAGTCATGACATCGCCGGTCCTCGTCGCGGGCGGGTCATCCCCGACACCATGACGTCGATCAAATCGCTGGCCGATGCCGTGCGGGAAGGCGGCGTGCCGAAGCGAACGCTCGACCTTATGCACCTGCGAGCCAGCCAGATCAACGGATGCAGCGTCTGCGTTGGCGCCGCGACCCAGGCGCGGGAAAATGGCGAGACGGACCAGCGACTCTTCACCGTGGTCGCCTGGAGGGATACCCCGTACTTCACCGACGCCGAACGCGCCGCCCTGGCCCAGGCCGATCACGCTCACCGTGTTCACGATCACCGGTGCGAAGATCGCCGCGATTGACATCATCGACAACCCCGAGCGTGTCGCCGCAGCCGACCTGACCATTCTCGTGGCTGGTGCCAGCACTCCGCCGGCCGCCAAACGCGGTCTGTGCGAGGCCACATTCGGACTGAGAGCCGGTGCCCTTTCGGGCAAGAACCCCGCATTATCGTCGGCCCGAGGCCAATAAACTCATACAGGACGTCCACGCTAGGCGGCCAAAGAGGTCATCTATTTCAGGCAAGGAAGAGATCCGGGTTGCCGGCTGAATACATGGTTGAGCTGACGGGTTGATGGGAGACGCTCTCGCTCCGCCTCCCTGCTCTTCGTTCGCTCGTTATTGGACGGCTGCCGCGATCAGTTCCTTTGGCACGGCCGTGACCGCGGTTGCGATGCCCGTCCTGGTTGTCCAGTTGCTCGGCGCGACACCATTCGAGGTCGGTGTTGTGAACGCTGCTCAGTTCGTGCCGTATGCGCTGCTCGGGCTCATCGCCGGCGTGTACACCGATCGGTGGCGGCGGAAACCCGTACTTGTCTGGGCGAGCGTCGGGCGTGCTCTCTCCCTGGGCGTAATCCCGATCCTGTGGCTGATCGGCGTACTGCGAATCTGGATACTGGTCATCGCCCTGTTGTTGTTCGGCGCGTTTTCCGTTTTCGGGTTCGCCGCGACCCAGTCGCTGCTTCCTCGCCTGGTGCTTCGAGCGAGATTGGTTCCGGCCAATGCGCGGCTCGATCAAACAGACGCCGCTGCGCAAACTCTCGGGCCAGCGATCGGCGGGGGACTCGTCGGGCTGCTGGGAGCCCCCGTAGCGATTACCGCCGACGCGATCAGCTACCTCATTGACGCGGCACTCAACGCGAGCATCCGGGTGGACGAGCCTCGGCCTGACTCCCGCACCCGCAATCTTCGCGCCGAGATTCGCGACGGCCTGCGATGGGCATATCGGCATCGCACGCTGGGCCCATTGGCGGCGTCGACCCACATCTGGTTCCTCGCCAATGGAGCCGCGATGACCGTGCTTTCCCTCCTTGCCCTGCGATCGCTCGGGTTCACCGCGTACACATTCGGGTTGCTGCTGGCGGCCTTCGGCATCACCAGCCTGATCGGCGCGTCGATCGCACCATGGTGCGGTGCTCGGCTCGGATCGGGACGGGTGATCATCCTCGCGCGAGTGGCGTACCCGATCGTCTGGCTTCTCGTGGTCATCGCCCCTTCAACCGCGATCGGTGATGCCCTCCTGTTCGTCGCCCTGTCCTTCCAGGGACTCGCCGCGGGCATAGAGAACTCAAACGAGATGGGCTGCTGGCAGGCACTCACGCCGGACGAACTTCTCGGCCGAACGAACGCCACCAGACGCTCGGTCAATCGGACGATGGCCGCACTCGGAGCTCTCATTGCCGGCCTCGTCATCGGGCTGCTCGGTGATCGCCCTACGCTCATCGGCGTGATCATCGCTTTCGCGGCCGCCGCGCTCACCGCGGCACTATCGCCGCTGCGCGAAGCACCCAGCCAAGACTGATCAGCGTGCGTTGCACGATTCGCTGAATCCGGCGGCGTCCCGGGCGGCGATGGACGGGTCGCTTGCCGCGGACTTCTGCTCGGCGTCGATCTCGCGCTGATACGCGGCAGTGCCCTGCCGAGCGGCCCGCAGTCGCGCCGCGTCGAGCTTGTTCGCGAATGCGATGTAGGCGGCAAGTGCCCGCGCCTTGGCGGCCGCAGCCTGGGGCACGACGATCGCGGCGAGCCGGCGATCGAAGTCGTCGCGCAGCTTGGTGTGCTGGGGGAGCTGGGCGAGAAAATCCTTCAGCGGGATGTCGAACCGGCCGCCGTTCAGCGCGATGACCTTCTGCTCCAGCCCATCGCAGAGCGCATTGATCGCATTGACGTACTGCTGTACCGCGTCGCTGCTGCTCGACGACGACACCGGGACCGGTCCGGGGACCGCCGGGTGCCCGGCCGCCGAGCAGGCCGCGACGAGGACGCAGACGAGGACGCAACTGCTCGCGGCGATCACGATCGCGCGCATCCGTCCCATGTCGCACATGATCGACGCAACAGAGCTAGCTGTGCACCTTCGTGGCCAGTTCGTTGCGCAGCCGCTACGTCGGCGAGATGGCCTTAACGCCTTAGACTCACTCGGCACGTGGCCCAACTCGGGTCGCGCGGACCTCCGTGCTGCCGGGCCATCCTGCCTGATCAGGGGAGTCATGTCTCAGTCGCAGCGTTTCGGTTCACAGTGCGAAGAACCATTCCCGTGCCCGTCCGCAGCCGGACCTGCCGTCACGCAGGACCCGCGTGCCGCCACGCTGATCCTGATGGTCGGGCTCCCCGCAGCCGGGAAAACCATCCGGGCCAAAGAACTCGCCGCAACGCACCCGGCGCTGCGGCTGACCCCGGATCACTGGATGATCCCGCTGTTCGGGGATCCGATGGCCGACGGCAAGCGCTGGGTGCTCGAAGGCCGGCTCATCTCGGTCGCCCTGCAGGCTCTGCGACTGGGGACCAGCGTCGTGCTCGACTACGGGCTCTGGGGCCGCGATGAACGGTCGGCACTGCGCTGGCTAGCCCGGTCCGCCGGGGCGGCATGCCAGGTGATCTACCTTCCCGTGGACAAAAACGTCCAGCTCGCCCGCATCGCACGCCGCCAGGAAACGACGCCGCACCAGACATTCCCGATGAGCGAGGCCGACGTGGACGCCTGGAGGGAGCAATTCCAGGTGCCTGACGCCGCCGAACTCGGCGGCGGTGAGATCCCCGCCCCGCCAGCAGGGTGGCCGGGCTGGCCCGAGTGGGCCGTAGACCACTGGCCCTCATGCACTGATATCTAACCCGGCCGTTATCGCTCAGCGTCATCTCCGGCTCGTTGAGTCGCGAACCTTGCAGTGATTCCTGTAGCCGGGCCTGGCGGTAGTACCCCGCAGCCGCCCTGAGCGCCGCTCGCTGGCAGGTCGCGGGCCACTTGGACCGGGTGCGGACTACAGGAACGGCCGTGATCAGCGTTCGAGCGTTCTGACCACAGCCGCTGAGATGCTGGCCGAAGGGAGCCCAAAGGGGTGCCCCAACGGCTGGCGCCGGGGATGGATCCGACAGGAAAGGATGGCATGGAGGCTGGAATAACTCAGAGTTATTCCTCCTGACGATCGATGAAAGAACGGCTGCGATCGACGTTACTGCGATTCTTGTTCGGCTCCCACCCCGGCCTGGTCTGCCCCGCCAGGGATAACGCTGCCGAGGAGGCCAATGTTTATGAAACGTGTTCCGATCATCGCCGCCGTCGCCGTCGTGGCGGCGTTGATCCCGATGGCGGTCGGGTCAGCCGCCACGATCGCGAGCCGTCAAGCGCCCGCATCCAAGACCTACTTCGGCACCCCCGGCTCGGTCACCCGGCTCGCGCACGCGGCCCGTATGTCAAACCTGCATGTCGTCCGCGAAGCGCTCACCGCAATGCAGTTGCGACACCTGACCGCCCTCCGTGCGTCGGCCGGACGTGATCGAGTTACCCAGACTAATCCCGCCCGGGCGGGGCGGGTCAGCGGGATCGACCGGCTGCGGCTGGCTGACGATGACGTGTCTGTCATCCACAACTTCAACGGGCTCAGCAATAGCGATGTATTCAAGATCTTCGGCCAGGATGAGCCGGTAACGCCGCCTGACCAAGGTCTGTGCGTAGGACATGACGCCTCGCTGCCGGGTGATCCGAAGGCGGTGTTCGAGCCGATCAACGTCGAGATCAGGGAGACGACGCCGGACGGCACGCTGCTGCGGCCCGATGTCGGCGGTCCCACGTTCTACCAGGATCCGTTCAGCGATGGGGACGTCCGGTGTGTGTACGACCCGTCCACGCAGACATTCTTCTTCACCCAGATCGGGTTCCCCGTGGCCACCGGCCCGGCGTCCGACTTCAACAACACCACCGACGACGTCGTGGTGATGAACGCCCACGGCGTCGCCGCCTACCAGTTCGATACATCGCGCGGCGGGCCGACCCAGGGCGACTGCCTCGGTGACCAGCCCAAGGTCGGCTTCAACAACAACGCGCTGATCATCTCGACCGACGAGTTCTGCGACCCGAACGAGGACCATTTCGAGGGTGCGCTCCTCGTGGTGATCTCCAAGTCCCAGCTCGTGAACGAGGACCCCGCCGTCAACGTCGACGACGTCGGGCCGCTCTCCCTGGCCGGTGCCCCGATCACCGCCCTGGACCCGGCCATCGACACCGGCTCGGGCCGGGAATACCTGGTCAACTCCGTGCCGGTGCTGGCCGATGGCTTCACCCCCAACCCGGTCGGCGACACGATCGGCGTGTGGACGCTGCGGGACACCCGGTCCGTGACGACCGGCGTGGGCACCCCGACGGCGAGCGGCACGGTCGTGCCGAGCGAGCAGTACGCGTTCCCGGTCTTCGCTCCAAGCACCGGCGACGGATCGACGTTCTCCGATCCGCCGTGGACGGTCACCTCCGAGCCCGCGCTGAACCCGGACGACAGCCGGATGAGCGCACCGGTCGTCGTCACCCACGGCCCGGGCGGAATCAGGCTCTGGACCGCGCTCGACGCGGCGGTGACCCCGGCGGGCGCCTCGGCCCCGCAAGACGCGGCCGCCTGGTTCGAGGTCAACCCGGTCAGCCCGGGTATCGTCCGCCAGGGCTTCGTCACCGCTCCCGTGGGCGACAGCCTGATCTATCCGGCGATCGCCGTTGGCCGGTACGGCCCGGCGGCCATGACATTCACGATCTCCAGCAGCACGATGAACCCGAGCGCGGCGTTCACCACGCTGGGCTCGAACGCGATCACTATCGCGGCCGCCGGCAACGGGCCGCACCAGAGTTTCGCCGACGCGGCGCCGTTCTTCCAGACGCGCTGGGGCGACTACTCCTGGGCCGTCGCCGACCCGGACAACGGCGGGGTCTGGCTCGCCACCGAGTACATCCCGCCGCCCGCGTTCCAAGCGGAGGTCGACAACTGGGGAACCGACGTGTTCGAGGTCACCCGCCACTAACTCCAAATAGCAGAAAATTCGCGGCGCTGGCCACGCATCCCGTGGCCAGCGCCGCGCACGGCATGGCCAGAACGCCGCCGGGCTGGCACTTCCTCGTTCGGTTGGGATCGGCCACATGCGACTCAGTTAGCACGCCCTAGGCCCGTCTAAGTCAGCGTGATCTGGGTAGTCGCGGCCGCCGCCGGCACGTTCTACGGGCAGGCGATGACCGCCGGCGACATCTACCCGGTCGCGGGCCTCGGGACCAGCCTCGGCACCGACGGCCTGGGCGACGGCCTCCCGGCGACGCAGGCCAGGCTCGCCTTCCCCCAGTGGCGTGGCCAGCAGCCCATCAGGCGACCTGCTGGTGGCCGACTCTGAAAACAACCGGATCCGGTCCATCAGAAGGTAGCCGGTCCGTACGCCGTGCCCCCTGCCACCTGACAGCGCAAGCCCGCGGCATCCTCGCGGTCGACTTGCCTGCGCAGGCACCGTGCCGCTGCGTGGCGATCGTCCCATTCCCCGAACCGACCACGTCCGGCCTGGCTGGCCACGGGCGACCGCCGATGGAACAGGGCCTTCCTCGCGCGAAAGCCGACAGCGTCGTCGCCGAGGCCGATTACATGCTCGCCTCCAGGCTCGTGCTCGTCGCCCCAGGCGCGATGGATGTGGCAATCCATCGCACGGGGCGCCTGCGAGGGCGCGATGGATTCGGCAATTCATACCCGGTTTCCCAGCTGGATGTGGCAATCCATCGCAGGGAAATGCATGTCGGAGCGCGATGGATGTGGCAATTCATCGCAGGGAGCGCCTGCGAGGGGTGCGATGGATTCGGCAATTCATCCCGCGCCCGAGCTTCCGCCTTAGGTGGATGCGCGGATTCACTCGTGTTTTCGGGGGTGGGTGCGCGAATCCACCTTGCTCGTCAGCTGGGTGGTGCACGCCCGGCGACGGCGCGCTTGGCGCAGACTCGCGATTGGCACCGATGCGCCAGTCGAGCACCAACGCCGGGAATCATGCATCATGTCCATCTAACCCGAAATAATCCGAGTCAGAAAATCAAACCGACACACTACCGCCTATTGCGGTAAGGCACATGCCGGACGAAACGGCACACAGCCGCATGCAATTGTGCATTATGAACGCTTGCTCGCTGCCGGGTCGCGGAGAATTTCACTAGAAATGCAAAGCTGACTCGTTCCCGCGTGGGCATTAGCCTGCCATGATGGCGTTACATCACCCAGAGGAGGCTATAATGATCGGATCGCTCATCACAGCCCGTCGGCTCCCGGTTGTCGTTGGCATATTAGCCGTGGTAGCCCTAGCCCTAGTCCCTGGTACTGCCGTGGCGGCAACGCCGATCGGGCCCAACCAGATCTTTATTGGCGAGGTCAACGGCTCGGCTGCCCCGGTGAGCTTCGATGTGGTGTGCCCAGGCGCGGCTAACACAGGTCACGCATTCGACGACACCGTGGGCGTAGTGAAATTGCAAGACCCGATCCCCGGCTTCGGCCGCACCGGCAACGCCCACTCCATTGCCGCGGACCTGATCTACACCATCGGGACGGTCACGGTGGTCGAGCCTGTCACTACGTTCACTACCTACACCACCACCGCGGTTCCAGATACGATTACCGCACCCTGCAGCGGAACAGGGACAATGGTGTTCACGCCGGTCAACGGGGGATCCGGGGCGACCTCGTCGTCAGTCACTGTCACTTTCGTGAACATCGGCGCCGCGGGCTGAGCCAGCCTGAAGCAAGCCACTTAGCGTACGTTGATCTCGAAGATCCGCGACGTCGTCCCCGGAGTTGCTGCTCCAGTCCCGCTCCCGGCCGCGCCGTCTTCCGGAGCTAGCCCGCCACCGGACCGGACCCAGGCAAACGGTGACCTCCGATTGCCTGCGAGCACGAACAGGCAGGTCACGAGCATGATCAAAATACGCTAAGGGCTTGCAGATTATCAACACGCGGGCTCCGCTTTCCGGACGCGCCCTTCCAGACCGCGGCGGCGGCCCGATGCTCGTCCTGCCGACCGCGTGGTCCTTGGCTAGCCCGGCCTGTCGGCGACGGAGCAGCGTGGGACCCCGGCTGTCGTTATAGCGACAGCGTGGGTCCCTAGCTGTCGCCCGGCTCTCGGCGGGCGGAGCAGCGGGGGACCCTAGCTGCCGGGAATCGGCGGCCGCGTACCAGATCAGAGCATCTCGGCGGGTGCTGTTCGCTTGGCGGGGATCGCTGCGATCTTCTGGCAGGTGCCGGGCCGCCGAGTTCCTATCGCGCACCTTTTCGTGCGGGCGTCGCGGCGAATCTTTCGCGATCAATTGCGGTCGCCGGTGAACGGCGGAAAGCGCACTTAGTCAGAGCCGAGAAGGTCGGCTACGCATATACTGCGGCCAGCTGCTACTCGTTTAACCGACGTGATGCCGCAGTTGAACGCGCGTATGAGTTCTTATCTCGCAATGCCGATTGACGTGGATGGCGTTGCTATTGTCAATGAGGCGGTCACGACATGCCCTATGTATCCACCAACGGCATCCGGTTGGCATACGAGCGCGCCGGAAGCGGTGAGCCCGTGCTATTGATCATGGGTCAGGCAGCTGGTGGAAATGTGTGGTCGATGTACCAGGTGCCCGCGCTGACTGCGGCCGGATACGAGGCGATCAGCTTTGACAACAGGGGCATGCCGCCGTCAGATGTGCCACGGGGTGGCTATTCACTCGCCGAAATGGTGGCTGACGCCGCTGGACTGATTGAGGCATTGGACCTGGCACCGTGCCGGGTGGTCGGCACCTCGCTGGGAGCGTGCGTCGCCACCGAGCTGGCAGTCAGCCGGCCGGACCTGGTCACCTGCTGCGTGCTGATGGCCACGCGGGCACGCTCGGACGCGTTCCGCCGGGCGCTGTCCGCCGGCGAGAAAGAGCTGAGGTGCCAAGGCATTCAGCTGCCTCCTAGTTATGACGCGGCGATCTCGGTGCTTCAGATGCTCTCCCCAGCCACGCTGAACGACGAAGAGAGTATTCCGATGTGGCTTGACATCTATGAGATGTCCGGCGGCCGGCGGCAGGCGGCCAGTGGGCAGGACGCGATTGATCTTCTTTCCGACCGCCGGGACGCCCTGCGGGCGGTGCCGGTACCATGCCGCGTCATCGCCTTTTCAGATGACCTCATGTGTCCACCGCACCGGGTAGCCGAGGTAGCGGAAGCCATACCGGACTGCGATTATGTTGAAATTGGCTCCTGCGGCCACCTTGGCTACCTGGAGCGCCCGGATGAGGTCAACGCCGCGATCATTGAATTCCTTGATAAAAACTGATCACCTTGTGTGGACCGATGGGGTACGTGAAAGGAACGCCCAATGGCGACGAATCCGTTCGAAGACGAGGACACCAACTACCTCGTCCTAATAAATGATGAAGGCCAGCACTCGCTCTGGCCTGTCTTCGCCGACGTGCCCGACGGCTGGACGACAATCTTCGGAGTAGACAAGCGTCAGGCGTGCCTCGATTTCATCGAGAAGAACTGGACCGACATGCGGCCCAACAGCCTGATAAGGCAAATGGATGCAGATGCCGCGGCGAGGCAGCGTAACCAGTCCGCTGCCGTGCTTTAGCGAAGGAGCCACGGGTGGCCGCGCAGGATATCGAGTACGTCGAGCTTTATGCGGGAGACGAACGATCCGCCGTCGAATATTTCGTATCGTCTTTCGGCTTCACGCGGATAGCGGAGTCTTCGGGCGATGGCGCGCATTCGACTCTGCTACGGCAGGGGAGTGCTCAGCTCGTTGTCATAACTGGCCGGGGGACTGAAGAATTCCTCGAAGCACATGGCGATGGTGTCGCTGACATTGCTTTCGCGTGTGACGATGCCGACCAGACTCGTGACATGGCGTTGGCAGCGGGTGCGACATCGATCTTGACGAGGCCGGGCAAGCACGGTACTCCGGGCCCTTATTACGACACGCTCACCGAGCGCCTACCGGATATAAGGGCTGTGGAGCGTGCCGGGGGGGCCGAAGGATGAGTGCCGATGCCGCCTCGCCTCGTACGCAGTCTGCTCTGATGGCCAGCCTCCGCCAGGAAGACCTGCACGCCAGCGTGTCCGATCCCGTCCTGGACACGATGAACTTCCTCAACGAGATCACTTTCCGCTACCCGAAGGCCATCTCGTTCGCCCCCGGGCGTCCGTACGACGGCTTCTTCGACACCGAGCAGATCTTTACGCACATCCGGACCTACCTTGACCACCTGGCGGCGGAGGGGAACTCGCCCGGCGAGATTCGCAGCTCACTCTTTCAGTACGGGCCGACTGCGGGGCAGATAAGGGAGCTTATCGCCCGCTCGCTTCGCGATGACGAGAACATCGACGTCGCGGCCGAATCCATCGTGGTCACCGTGGGCTGCCAGGAGGCCATGCTCTTGGTTCTTCGCGCGCTGATCGCCGGTCCGCAGGACGTGTTCCTGGTCTCCAGCCCCTGCTATGTCGGTATTACCGGTGCGGCGAAGCTACTGGACATCGACGTGACCGAGGTGAAGGAAAGGGAGGACGGATTCCGCTGCGCCGATCTAGACACAGCGATACGGGCCGAGTTCGCCCGCGGCCGTCGGCCACGGGCGTTCTACGTGGTTCCCGATCACTCCAACCCGGCGGGAACTACCTTGCCGTTGGAAACCAGGTACCAGCTTCTTGACCTGGCCGCGCTGCACGACATCCTGATCGTGGAAGATAGCCCCTACCGGATGGTCAGCCCCGCCCCGCACCTGCCGACGCTGAAGACGCTTGACAGCCAGCGTCGGGTCATCCACCTGGGCTCCTTCTCCAAGACGGCATTCCCCGGCGCCAGGGTCGGGTTCGCCGTCGCGGACCAGCCGGTCATCGACGCGACAGGTCGCAGCTGCCTGCTGGCGGACGAACTGGCCAAGATCAAGAGCATGGTGACGGTAAACACCCCGGCGATAAGCCAGGCCGTCATAGCGGGCATGCTCCTGGCCTGCCAGGGGCGCCTCTCCGAGCTCAACAGGGAACCGGCCGCGTATTACGCGAACGCCATGCAGGCCACGCTCCGCGAGCTAGACCGCTGCTTCCCCGCCGAGCGGCGTGAGGCCGCGGGCGTCCGCTGGAATGAGCCGGATGGCGGATTCTTCCTCACGATGCACGTACCGTTCCTAGCCGACAACGCTGCCTTGACGCGCTCGGCGGAGGACTTCGAAGTCATCTGGACACCGATGTCGTACTTCTATCCCCATGGTGGCGGGGACTACAGCATCCGGTTGTCCGTCAGCTATCTGACTCAGGAAGACATCACCGAGGGTATTACCCGGCTGGCCGGTTTTATCGAGGCGGAGACCAGCCCATCAAGAGATGCGTCAGCGAGGCAGTGACCAGCTCAAACCGTCCGGCGATGCCACAAAGCCCGCCATCGAAGAGCGGTCTCTTCGATGGCGGGCCTCGGTATGCATCGTTACCATCGCCATTCGTGCTGGCCGAGTAGGTGATCGGATTTGACTCCGTGCTCACCGCACCAGGTCATGAAGTCGGCGACTTGCTTGAGCTGGTAGGAGTCATTGTTGTAGGTGGTGGCCATGACGTGGCCCAGCCAGCTTTCCTCGCCCATGGCGTAGACGTAGGCTTCGTTGGCGCCTAGTTCGGTCATGATCCCTGCGGCCTGTTCCGCGTTCGACCCTGACAGGGTGCGGGAGTCGCTCATCTTCTTGGTGACCGGCTTGGTGAACAGGCCCTGGTAGAGCCAGGTCAGCGGCGCCCCGGCGCATTCCATGCCCAGAAACGCCATGTCGACTTGTCCGACGTGGCTGCGCATGTATCGGTAGAGGCCGAGGTCAATGCCCGAGGAATCCGCTCCTACGAATATGCTGCGCCCCCCGAACCGGAGGCAGTAGGTCGACTTGCCGCGGATGTCCAGGTCGGCGTGCTCGCCGAGGAATGGCGTCGCGATCACCTTGCCGCCCGGGAAGTCGACCTCGGAGAAGTCATCCACCTCCACTACGGGCAGGCCCAAATGCGACAGGTACAGCCCGAGTGACGGGTCGGCCATGTTGCCGCGTGATGACCGGGGCACTACGACGGTGCCGATCCTGCCGCGCAGTGCCAGCAGGGTTTCCAGGACGACGTGGTCTTGGTGTCCGTGGGTGATGAGGGCCAGGTCGATGTGGTCGGGCAGGTCCCGGTAAGTGAACCGGTCGGCGGCGGAGGCGTCGGCGTTGACCCACGGATCGGTGATGATCGAAGCCTCCGGCGTTTGCAGGACCAGGCAGGCGTGGTTGAAATACCGGATCCGGGCGCCGCTGTCGATGTGACGGTCGGCGGACAGGTCCGGCTGGTCGGCCAGCAGCCGGGTAAGCGCGACCGCCTGCTCGTCGTCTAGTTCGAGCAGCTCACGCAGGCGGCTCAGCGTCGTGCCGTGCACCCTTGACCTGAATAGCTCCTCTAGCCCAGGGTGCCGGAACGGTATTCGCAGGTCGAGGACGTCGGATGAGCTCAGCCGTGGTGTGCTCAGGATGAACGGCCGCTCGATCCCGGTTTCCAGCGACAGCTGGACCGACTGACGGTCCTCGTCATAGATGCTGCTCTCGTACACCAGCGGTTCGATGAATCGCATGGACGGCTGGTTGCTGGTGTCGTAAGCGATCTCAACCAGTCCTGACAGCGCTGAGGGCAGCTTGGGATACAGCGGGGTGAGGCCGAACCCGGTCGCGCTACTCCGCACGAGATCCTCAGCCTCGGCCACGGCTGTGGCGAAGCCCAACATTTCCGCCCGATCCCGCTTGATGGAGGCGAGGAGCTCGCGGACCTCTGCGTGGCGGGATTCCTCAATGTTGACGAAGAACCCGCCTCGCAACGCGGGGTTGCTGCTGGCGTTGATGTGCACCTGAGGGGACTGCAGGTAGGACTCCAGCAGCGGTACCTGAACGAGGGCCAGGTTCATCGCTGCCTGGACGGGCGCTACTGTGTGCAGCCACCCGTAGAATCTGTCTACCAGCGGCTCGATAATGGCATCGGGCCTGAGAAATCTTGCCTCATCGCTCATATCTGCTCCTAGATCCTGAAATTTGTCAGGCCATTAGCAACGGTTACGGTACTTGGAGTATGAAGCGGCTGCGCTATGTCACGCAAGAACATCACTAAAAGGGTATGACGAAATGTTCGCGCCGGAGGTCGCATTGTTTTCGTTGGGGGTGTTCGACTGCGGTAGTCCGTCGCTTGAACGAGCCACTGCCCGCAGGATTGGCTCGCCGATAAGTGGCTATTGATAACCGCTGATGACCCCGGTAGTGATTCCTGCCTGACGCTTCGTCGCGACGGCAGGAAGGATCTGACTTATGGCCCGGGGCCGGTCCGGACGATAGTTGAGTTCATCCGGATAGCCGAACGACACTTCCTCGAACCGCACGCCGTCCTGCCAGATGGTCCGGTGGATATGCAGATGCCCGTAGACGACGACCTGCGCCCGGTAACGTACGTGCCAGTCCGCAGTGCGTTCGGTCCCGCACCACTGCGCGAACTGAGGGTATCGCAGGACCTGTGTGGGCTCCCGGGTGAGCGGGAAGTGATTGACCAGCACAGTCGGAATGTCCGGGGGCAATGCGGCCAGCCGCCGCTCGGTTGCCTCCACCCGGGCCCGGCACCAGGCGTCCCGGCTCGGATAGGGATCGTGATACAGGACGGCCTCGTCGGAGCACACGATTCCGCTCTCGTAGGCGACCGCCAGCGCTTCCTCCTTGGTGGCGGTTCCCTCTGGCCGGAAGGTGTAGTCGTACAGCAGGAAGAGCGGCACGATCACGACGGGACCACCGGGACCTTTCCACACCGGGAACGGGTCCTCGGGCGTGATCACGCCGAGCCCGCGGCACATCGACACCAGGTACCGGTACCTGGCCTCTCCGCGCAGCCGGACCGGATCGGTGCTCAGCGTCCACAGTTCGTGATTGCCGGGAACCCATATCACGGTCCCGAACCGGGCCTTCAGGGTGCGCAGCGCCCACTCGATGTCCGCGGCCTTCTCGGCCACGTCCCCGGCGACCAGCAGCCAGTCGCGCCGGGACGCGGGGAGGTTCTGGACGAACTCCCGGTTCTCCGCGAACGTGACGTGGAGGTCGCTGACCGCCATGAGCCGCCCCGCCGGAATCTCGCTCAGCCGTCCTCCTCATCCGTCAGCGCCGTGAGCAGGCTATTCAGCCGACTCACGAACGTCGTCGGATCCTCGATCCTGGCGCCGAGCGTGAGCACCGCCTGGTTGAACAGGACCTGTGCCCACTCGCCGAGGTGCTGGCCCTCCAGCCGCTGGTTGAGCCGCTGAATCAGCGGATGCTTCGGGTTCAGCTCAAGGATCGCCTGCCGGGGCAGTCCGGTGCCGCGCAGGCGCTGCATGAGGTTGATGTCGATCTCTGGCTCGTTGCCGACGATGCAGGCCGGCGAGCTGGTGAGCCGGGTGGACAAGCGCACGTCCCACGCCTGCCCGGAAAGGTGGGCCTTCAGCTTGGCGAGCAAGTCCGCGAAGTCGGTGTCAGCCTGCTCCTTGGCCTGCTTTTCCTCTTCGTCATCCAGCGCGCCAAGGTCCCCGGCCCCTTGCGCGACCGACTGCAGCTTCTTGCCGTCGAACTCGCGCAGGCTGGACACAACCCAATTGTCCACGCCGTCGCCGAGCAACAGCACCTCCACGCCCTTGCCGCGGAACGCCTCTAGGTGCGGACTCGACTTCGCCGCCGCCAGCGACGGCGCGAGCAGGTAGTAGATGTCCTCCTGCCCTTCCCTCATCCGCTCCACGTAGCCAGCCAGCGAGACATCCGGGTCGTCGGTGGCCGACGTGGTGGAGGTGAAACGCAGCAGCTTGGCGATCTCGTTCCGGTTCGAGAAGTCGTCGGCGATGCCTTCCTTGAGCGTGCCGCCGAACTCTTTCCAGAACTTCGCGTACTTCTCCGGTTCTTCGCCGGCCAGTTCAGCCAGCCGCCGCAGCACCTTCTTCACGGCGTTGCCGCGGATGTTGTCCACCGCCCGGCTGCCCTGCAGGATCTCGCGGGATACGTTCAGCGGCAGGTCACTGGAGTCGATCACGCCGCGGACGAACCGCAGGTACTTCGGCAGGATCTGCCCGGTGTCCTCCATGATGAAAACACGCTGCACGTGCAGCCGTACGCCGCGCCGCGCTTCGTTCACCCACAGGTCGTAGGGCGCGCTTGGTGGGATGAACAGCAGCAATGTGTACTCGTAGCTGCCCTCGATCTTGCTGTGCACCCAGGCCAGCGGCTCGGCGAACTCGCCGGTGATGTGCTGGTAGAAGTCGCTGTAGTCCTTGTCCATCAGCTCGCTCTTGGGGCGGGTCCACAGTGCGGACGCCCGGTTGATGGTGATGTCCGGCTTCGGCTGGTCTTGGTCTTCCTCGGCCTTGTTCTCGGGCTCGCCGGGCATCAAGATCGGCACGCTGATGTGGTCGGAGTACTTCTCGATGATCGACCGCAGCCGCCAGCCGTTCAGCAGCTCGTCCTCGCCCTCGCGCAGGTACAGCACCACGGTGGTGCCGCGGTCCTCGCGCTCGGTCGGCTCCAGCGAGTACTCGCCCTTTCCGTCCGACTCCCAGCGCACCGCCTCGTCCGGCCTGGCGCCCGCCCGCCGGGTGGTGAGCACCACCCGTTCGGCCACTATGAACGACGAGTAGAACCCCACGCCGAACTGGCCGATCATGACGGCGTCCTTGCGCTGGTCGCCGGTGAGCGACCGTAGGAACTCGCGGGTGCCTGACTTCGCGATCGTCCCGATGTTCGCGATCACCTCGTCACGGCTCATCCCGATCCCGTTGTCCGAGATGGTGATCGTGCCCGCGTCCTTGTGATAGCCGACGCGGATCCGCAGCGGCCCGTCCGCCTCCGGCAGCTGCGACTGTGACAGCAGCTCCAGCCGGAGCCAGTCGATCGCGTCCGACGCGTTCGAGATCAGCTCGCGCAGGAAAATCTCCTTGTTGCTGTACAGAGAATGGACCATCAGGTCCAGGATCTGTACCGCCTCCGCCTGGAAACTGAAGACCTCTTGCTCCGTGTCTACCGTCATCCGCCAACCCTCCAGCGCTTCCATTACCTGAACCCTTGCGGCGCTCAGCGTATTGCGCTCCGCTGTTGGGCCACTAAGTACTGCGGCTCTGGCAGGGCGCCAATGGTACGTACTACGGCAGGTGCCAGCTCGCTTTCGGTGCGACAACACAGTCATTAAGCGGGAAATGGGCACGCGGACCCCCGGCGGTACGGCAATTCGGCGTCAGCGGTTCACCACCTAACCCGCCAGTGCCGTCTGTTTGAGTTTGACGTAGGAACCCTGACGCTCGAACGCACCCTGTGAAGGAA
This sequence comes from uncultured Actinomycetota bacterium, assembly GCA_963769145.1. Lineage (GTDB taxonomy): Bacteria > Actinomycetota > Actinomycetes > Streptosporangiales > Streptosporangiaceae > Chersky-822. The sequence continues at coordinate 491,459 of CAVYKS010000003.1, read as the reverse complement.
ACTGCCGTGGAACAGCCAGTTGATCGCGTGTCCTGGCCGGCAAACCCGGCAAGCTACCGGCCGTTGTCCCTGGCTGACCGCCGGGCCGCCACGGAGCGGATCATCGCGTCGCATCCGCAGATGTCTGACCGTGCGATCGGCCGTTCAGCTGGCATGGCGCCGAACACCGTCGCGGCCATCAGGAAGCGCTCAGGCGATATGCCGCAGTGGAATGCCCGAGTCGGCAGAGACGGCAGAGTCCGCCCGCTGAATAGCGACCAGGGCCGCCGGCGGGCGGCGGAACTGCTGACTCGCCAGCCAGAGGCATCGCTGCGCGATGTGGCGCGCGCCGCGGGCATATCCCCGTCGACGGTGCTTGATGTGCGAAAGCGCCTTGAGCGCCACGAACCAGCAGTGCCAACCAAGCGCGCTGCTTCCCGGTCCGCGGCGGTCGGGGATCCGGCCTCCATGGTAGAGATGCTGGTGCGTGACCCCTCGCTGCGCGGCAGCGAGGGGGGGAAGGCGATGCTGCGGCTGCTGCACGTCAACGCGGTCGCCGCTCGGCAGGTGCAAGATATCGCTGCGGGCGTACCCCCGCATTGCGTGGCCATCGTCCTGCAACTCGCCTCCCAGTACGCGAAGATGTGGCAGGACTTCGCCAGAGAGCTGAACGGCCGGTAATAGCCAATCTATCACGCCTGGCGGATGAACTCGCGATCATGCGATCCGGGGCGGAATATACGACTCGCTTGCGGATAGCCATGGCGACGTCCTGATAGCCAGTAATACCGCTGCCGAAACGTGCCGCTGACACGTGCAGCAGATCGCGGAATTGCGCGAAACATCATATGCTGCCGCTAAACCGGCCATCACGGAAATGGATAGACAATGATCAAGGCGATTCCGCGTATGCGGAGCAAGGCTCGCAGGTGGGGGTGGATGTACCGATGACCATGACCATGGACCTGACGCGTCCCGGCGTCCGAAATTCGGCGGAAACGCCTGCCCAGCAGGCGGTGAATGCGCCGCGGATCACCGGCGTCGGGACCGCTGTGACCGGGGAGTCGTATTCTCAGCAGGAGTTGCTCGATATATTCCGAATAACCGATCCCAAGGTCCGTTCCGTCTTCCTGAACAGCGCCATCCGGCGGCGGCACCTCTCGCTGCCCGCGCGCGGTGACGATGGCACCCTGGTCACCGAGACCCAGGGTGACCTGCTCGGCAGGCACAAGGCGCTGACGGTTGCCATGGGCGCGCAGGCCATAGACCAGTGCCTGAAAGACACGGGCGCTACTGTGCCGGACATCAGGCACCTGTGCTGCGTCACCTCGACCGGCTTCCTCACCCCCGGCCTGAGCGCGCTGCTCATCCGCGAGATGGGCATTCCGCCTTCGTGCGGCCGGGTTGATGTCGTGGGCATGGGCTGCAACGCGGGACTGAACGCCCTCGGCATGGTGGCCGCGTGGTCTGCGGCTCACCCCGGCGAGCTGGCCATCCTGCTGTGCGCAGAAGCCTGTTCCGCGGCCTACGTCTTCGACTCGACGATGCGGACCGCGGTCGTGAACAGCCTGTTCGGCGACGGTGCCGCCGTCATCGCGCTGATCAGCGACGGCCGGGCCGACGAGCTGCCGGTGCAGGCCACCACGGGACCGCGGCTCCTCGCGTTCGCCAGCCACATCGTCACTGACGCGGTTGAGGCCATGCGTTACGACTGGGACGCTCCGCAGGGAAGGTTCAGCTTCTTCCTGGATCCGGGCATTCCGTATGTCGTGGGTGCCCACGCCGAGCTCGTCGTAGACCGGCTGCTTTCGGGAACCGGGCTGCGGCGCAGCGATATCAGTCACTGGTTGGTCCATTCCGGCGGCAAGAAGGTTATCGACGCGATCCGCGTCAATCTCGGCCTGACCCGCCATGATGTCCGGCACACCACTAGCGTGCTGCGGGACTACGGAAACGTGTCGAGCGGATCCTTCCTGTTCTCCTATCAGCGGCTGGTTCGCGAAGGCGTCACCAGGCCGGGCGATCACGGTGTGCTGATGACGATGGGGCCGGGCTCGACCATCGAGACGGCACTGGTCCAGTGGTGACCGGGCCAGTGGTGACCGACGGAGCCGCCAGCCTGGTTGTCCAGGTCGACGGCGGGCGCTCCTTGTCGGCGGGGCTGGTGGCCGTTATCGGGGCGGCCTGTGACAAGGCTGAGGAACGCGCCGACCGCAATACGGTGATCCTGCACGTGTCGGGTACCCCGCAGGGGCCGCCGGGCGGCGACGTCACCGTCGCGCTGGTGAGCAAGTGGGAGCGCGTGCTGCGCCGCCTTGAGCGCCTTCCGGCGGCCACGATCGCGGTGGCCTCGGGAGACTGCGGCGGGCTCGCACTGGAGGCACTCCTGGCCGCCGATTACCGCATCGCGACGCCCTCGGTGCGCCTGTGCATGCCCGCGCTGGCCCGGGCGACCTGGCCGGGCATGGGCCTGTACCGGCTGGCCCGGCAGGCCAGCACAGCGGGGGTCCGGCGGGCGGTGCTGTTCGGTGCCCCGATCACGGCCGCCGAGGCGGTGGCGATGGGCCTGATCGATGAGCTGGCCACGGACACGCCGGGTGCGCTGGCGGCGGCCGCGGAGCTGGCCGAAGCCATTCCTGGGGCCGAGCTGGCCATCAGGCGACAGCTGATGCACGACGCTATGACGGTGAGCTTCGAGGACGCGCTGGGCGCTCACCTGGCGGCCTGTGACCGTGCGCTGCGTCAGGCATCCGCCGGGGCGGCCCGGTGACCGGGCTGGGGGTGTCGGCCTCGGCGCGCGAGGATCTCTCGGAGGTGCGAGCGGCGGACCTCACCCGTGCCCGGCAGGCGCTGGCCGAGGCGGCCCGCCGTGCCGACGACGTGCTGGCGGCGCTGCCCGAGCCAGGCCAGCGATCGCCGGGGCAGCGTGCGGCCGCAGCCACCGCGAAGGACTCTGCCCGCGCGCTGCGCTGCCGGTTCATGGACGTCCACGCCGACGCCGTCTATGACGAGCTCACCGGCGGCCGCACGCGTTACCTCCGCCTGGCCGAGCTGGCCGAGGGCGCCGCCACCGCCTTTCCTGGGCTGGTGCCCACCATCGGCCAGCTCGCGGCCGAGCGTCTGCTGCCGCAGGCCGGCAAGGAGGGCCATGAGATCGACCAGGGGATCTTTTTCAGCCGGGTGCTGGCCTCGCCGGTGGCGGGTCCGCACCTGCTGGATGCCATGCGTCGGCCTACGCACCGGGCGCTCGGGCTGCTGCCGGAGTTCACCCGGACCGGCGTAGCCGATCTGGGGTCGGTACGGCTCAAGCGCACCGGCGGGGTCGCGCGGCTGACGATGTGCCGTGACGACTGCCTGAACGCCGAGGACAACCGGCAGGTCGACGACATGGAGACCGCGGTAGACCTCGCGCTGCTCGACCCGGCTGTGAGCGTCGGCCTGCTGCGCGGCGGAGAGATGAGCCATCCTCGCTATCGCGGCAGGCGGGTGTTCAGCGCGGGCATCAACCTCAGGGCGCTGCATGTCGGCGACATCTCGCTGGTCGACTTCCTGCTCCGGCGTGAGCTGGGCTACATCCACAAGCTGCTGCGCGGAGTCCTGGCCGGGGAGGCCGAACGCTGGGACACGCCGTCGGTCGAGAAGCCGTGGCTGGCCGTGGTCGACGGATTCGCCATCGGCGGAGGCACCCAGCTGCTGCTCGTCTGCGATCAGGTACTGGCCGCGTCCGACGCCTACTTCAGCCTGCCCGCCGCGGACGAGGGCATCATCCCCGGCGCCGCCAACCTCCGGCTGACCCGGCGGGCCGGAACGCGGCTGTCCCGCCAGGTCATCTTGACCGGACGCCGGATCAGGGCGAGCGAGCCGGACGCCCGGTTGCTGGTCGATGAGATCGCGGAACCTGAAGACCTGGACGCAGCCGTCGAAAAATGCCTGGCCCGGCTGCAGAGCCCGGCGGTGATCGCCAACAGGCGGATGCTGACCATCGCCGAGGAATCCGAGGCGGAATTTCTCAGGTATATGGCCGAGTTCTCGCTTCAGCAGGCGCTGCGGCTTTACAGCGACGACGTGATAAACAAGGCCGGGCGGTTTCAGGCCGATAAGCTGACTTGACGCGACCGGATCATCCTATGGGCGGGGTGATGTAATCGCGCGATCGCGAAGCCAGGCCGCGAAATAAGACACGAGCTTTCCGTGCAGATTTCCGTCTTTGCCAACGTGGGAGTTCGACTGCGGGAGGTAGTCGTTTGAACGCCGGCCATGCGGCTGTTCCCCTTTTCAGGCACTGCAACTCTAGGCTGGATCGGGGCAGGGGTCGGCCGGAAAGGGAACAGAGGATGCCGCGGGTCAGTGATACGCGAGTTGTGGCCTATGAGCCGTTGCTTTCGCCGGCGGCGTTGCTGGACGAACTCTCGCTCGGCGATGCGCGGGCGGCGGTGGTGGAGCGGTCGCGGTCCGAGGTTCGGGCCGTGCTCGACGGAGCCGACGACAGGCTGCTCGTGGTATCCGGGCCCTGTTCGGTGCACGACCCCGTAGCGGCTCTGGAGTACGCGGGCAGGCTGGCCGGCCAGCGTGACCTGTTCGGTGCCGACCTGCTGATCGTCATGCGGGTGTATTTCGAGAAGCCGCGCACCGTGACCGGCTGGAAGGGCCTGATCAACGACCCGGGGATGGACGGCAGCCATGACGTGCATCGCGGTCTTCGCCTGGCCCGCCGCCTGCTGCTCGACGTTCTCCGGCTCGGCCTGCCGGTGGGCTGTGAGTGGCTGGATCCGGTCACGCCGCAGTACATGGCCGATGCGGTGACCTGGGGTGCGATCGGCGCGCGCACCACTGAGAGCCCAGTGCACCGGCAGATGGCATCCGGAATGTCCATGCCGGTGGGGTTCAAGAATGGAACCGACGGAGACGTGCAGGTGGCGGTGGACGCGTGCCGGGCCGCAGGAGCGGGCCACACGTTCTTCGGGGTCACGCACGCGGGTGCCGCCGCCGTGGTGACGACGGCGGGCAACCCGGACACGCACGTGATCCTGCGGGGCGGCCGGTCGGGACCCAACTATCAGGCCGAGTACGTCGCTAAGGCCCTGGATCTCATCGGCGGGGCGGGACTGCCCAGACGAGTGATGGTGGATGCCAGCCACGACAATAGCGGCAAGGATCACCGGCGGCAGGCCGTGGTGGCAGGCGCCCTCGCCGACCAGGTGGCCGACGGGGACCACGGGCTTGCTGGGATCATGCTGGAAAGCTCCCTGGTTGAGGGAAGGCAGGAACCGGGTGACCCGGCACGGCTGGTGTACGGACGCAGCGTGACCGATGGCTGTATGGACATCGGCACGACGACGAAGCTGCTCGCCGCGCTAGCCGGCGCGGTACGGCACCGTCGCGGCTGATCGAAGGCACCCGCAAAGACGTACTACGGCGGGTGCCAGCTCGCTTTCCGCGCGACAACACAGTCATCAAGAGGGAAACGGGCACGCGAACCCCTCAGCGGTACGGCAATTCGGCGTCAGCGGTCCACCACCTATCCCGCCAGCGCCGTCTGTTTGAGTTTGACGTAGGAACCCTGACGCTCGAACGCACCCTGTGAAGGAACTGCCGTGGAACAGCTAGTTGATCGCGTGTCCTGGCCGGCAAACCTGGCAAGCTACCGGCCGGGCGCCCGCGACCCGGCGGCACAGCCTACGGATGTTACCCCGGTGGTGGCAACTGTTCCCGTGCTCTCGCTGCGAGCGGCCGACTCACCGAGGCTGAACGGCGAGGACCGGGCGCATATAGCGCGGCTGGCCGAGACGGAGACCCCGCTTCCCCCGATTTTGGTGAACGAACGGACCATGCGGGTAATTGACGGGATGCACCGCTTGATGGCCGCGTCCTTGCAAGGACGGGAAATGATCGACATCGTATTCTTCGACGGAAGCGAGGCCGACGTTTTCCTCCACGCGGTGAAGGAAAACATCGCCCACGGCCTGCCGTTGTCCCTGGCTGACCGCCGGGCTGCCACGGAGCGGATCATCGCGTCGCATCCGCAGATGTCTGATCGTTCGATCGGTCATTCAGCTGGCCTGGCGGCGAAGACCGTGGCGGCCATCAGGAAGCGTTCAGGCGATGTGCCGCAGTGGGATGCCCGAGTCGGCAGAGACGGCAGAGTCCGCCCGCTGAATAGCGACCAGGGCCGCCGGCGGGCGGCGGAACTGCTGGTTCAGCAGCCAGAGGCATCGCTGCGCGATGTGGCGCGCGCCGCCGGCATATCCCCGGCGACGGTGCTTGATGTGCGAAAGCGCCTTGAGCGCCACGAACCAGCAGTGCCAACCAAGCGCCCGGCCAGCAGGGCCAACGGTGCCGAAGCTAACGCGGACGGCGATCAACGCCCGGCCCCGGCCGTCCGCCTCAGTCCAGCTGCTTCTCGGTCCGCGGCGGTCGGAGATCCGGCCTCCATGGTAGAGATGCTGGTGCGCGACCCCTCGCTGCGCGGCAACGAGCGGGGGAAGGCGATGCTGCGGCTGCTGCACGTCAACGCGGTCGCCGCTCGGCAGGTGCAAGATGTCGCCGCGGGCGTACCCCCGCATTGCGTGGCCATCGTCATGCAACTCGCCGCCCAGTACGCGAAGATGTGGCAGGACTTCGCCAGAGAACTGGACGGGCGAGCCCGGATCATCGACCCGTCGGCGGCCACACGCTGGCGGCCCTCGGACGCAGTTGGGACTCCGTGACGAAGGCGGTGCCTATCACCGGGCGCGGGTAAGCGTCAGTCTTCTATCCACCCATGCTGACGCCCGAAGTTGATCAGCTCGGCTCGCATATCAAGGATCTGCGCCGCGGTCACGCTCGGCGCCGACTTGAGGAGAAGCTCGGTGATCTCCAGGCTGAAGGCCGACGCTGTAAGGACGTCGCAGAGTTCCTCGTCACCACTGTCCGACGAAGCGGCCTGCGCCGCAGGAGTATGCGCGACCGCCTGCGTGGTGGCAGCCGGCGTGATCGGCGCCACGGGAGTCGGCGGCGCTACCCACACGTCGGCATCCGGCGGTATCACCGGTCGGGCCGCCGGAGCGGGAGTGGGGGCCGGACCGCGGTCGGGCAGCAGGTACACCGTGTGCGCTTTCGGCCCGCGATCGCTCTCGGTGGCCTCGAACTCGACCCGCAGCCCGGGGCCGAACACGTATTTGTCGTCGCCCAGCACATTCGCGTGAACGAAGACGTCCTCGCCGCCGCCGTCAGGGGCAATGAACCCGTAACCTCGCACCTCGTCGAACCGAACCACTTTTCCTGTCAGCATAATTCCCGCATCCTTCGCATGTTCCGCGTACGCCAGCAGACACGATAAGAGAACCTTGCGCACTATTTTAGGTCAAGCGCTGGACAGGTCCGGGAATTGTCGGCTGTTGTGCCCCGGCACCCGTTTCATGAGCGGCTGACCGGGCAACTCATGATCGCGCTGGTGAACCAACTCCACCGCGCTGAGCTCGGACCGGCCCCGCGGTCACCCCGTCCCCACCGCGTCATCCAGGTAGTCGAAGATTACCTGCGGGCATCCGGCGGCGGCCCGCAACTCACTGATCATGCCGGCGAGCGCGTATCGGTGACTGTTACGTCCTTTGCCTGTGCTGTTTAGACTTTCGGTAATAATTTTAATTATCAAAGCCGGCTTATGCGCCGCGACATAAACACGGAATATCACCAGAATTGCAGGGCCAATGGATGTAAACATTTCCTCGGGGCGGCACGGCCGGGACTCGCGTCCTGGGCTGGCCGCCATGACTGCGGTGCGGTACGCGAAGCAAGGACACGTCGCCTACGTCACCCTGTACCGGCCCGAGGTCCTGAACGCGATGAATGAGCACACGCATGAGGAGCTGGGGGTGGTGTGGGATGAGATCGAGGCGGACGACGACGTGTGGGCAGCCGTTCTCGAAGGGGCCGGGCACCGGGCGTTCTCAGTCGGCCAGGATCTGACCGAGCTGGCCGAGCGCGTTGATCAGGGCACTGCTGGGGCAGCTACGTTCGGGAGCCGGGGCAAGCCAGGCTGGCGGCGCCTGACCGAGCGATTCGATTTAGCCAAGCCGGTCGTGGCCAAGGTGCGGGGATATGCCCTGGGCGGCGGTTTCGAGCTCGCGCTGGCGTGCGACATCATCGTCGCCGCCGAAGATGCCACGTTCGCTCTGCCGGAGGCCAGGCGCGGTCTCGTTGCCGGGGCGGGCGGTTAAGGAGGCGGCGTCCCGGTCGGCGGCGATGTCGCTGGAGGAGGCGTTCGCCACCCGCTATCCGTGGGAAGAGCGCCGGATGCGGAGCCGGGACGCCATGGAAGGCCCGGCCGCGTTCACGCAGAAGCGCGAGCCGCGCTGGGAAGCGCGCTGAGCCCGGTGGCGGGGTGGTTCGGGGCGGTGGTGATGGTGGTGCCCAGCTGAGGAAACGTGGCAGTTGGACACGCGCAATAGGCCCAGGCCGGGGTGTGAGACTGGCCTCATGAGGCATGGGGATGGCGAGGCTGGGTCTGGGGTGGGGGCGCTGGTCCGGGCGTACCGGCGTGAGGCGGGGCTGACGCAGCTGGATCTGGCTGCGAGGGCGGGGCTGAGCGTGGGCGGGCTGCGGGATATCGAGCAGTGCCGGCGGCGGCGGCCGAGGCTGGCTTCGGTGGTTGCGCTGGCTGATGCGCTGGGCCTGGATTCGGTGCAGGGCGCTGGGCTGGCGGCGGCCGGCCGCGGGGTGGCGGGGCCCGGCGGGGTGCCTGGCGGTGTCCGGGCCGGGGGTCTGGCGGGGGGCGGCTTGGGGTTGCGGCTGGCGGTCCTGGGGCCGCTGGAGGGGTGGCGGGACGGGGTGCCGCTGTGGCTTGGGCCGCCTGCCCGGCGGGCGGTGCTCGGGATGCTGTTACTGGAGCCGGGTCGGCTGGTGCGGCGGGAGGCGATCATTGACGTGCTGTGGGGGCGGGCGCCGCCGCGTACGGCGGCAGGCTTGGTGCAGGCGCATGTGAGCAGGTTGCGCGGGGTGCTGGGGGCACGGCAGGACGGGCCCGGCGGCGGGGGGGTGATCAGGGCGGTCAGCGGGGCGTACAGGCTGAGCTTGTCCGGCGGCGAGCTGGATGTGCTGGTGTTCAGGGATCTGGCCGCGCGGGCCGCGGCCGCGCGGGCGAGGGGTGATGACGTGGCTGCCTGTGATCTGTACGAGCAGGCGGTCGGGTTGCGGCGGGGGGATCCGCTGGCCGATGTGGAGGTGCTGTCCGGTCATCCGGGCGTGACGTTGCTGGCGCAGCAGCTGGCGGGCGTGGTCCTGCGGTATGCCGAGGCGGCCTGGGTGCTGGGTCAGTACCGGCGGGTGCTGCCGCCGCTGCAGGCGCTGGCCGCGGCGGAGCCGCTGAACGAGCCGGCTGATGCCTGGCTGATGATCGCCCTGGCGGGCTCGGGGCAGCAGGCGGCAGCTATCTATGTGTACGAGGCGATGCGGCGGCGCCTGGATCGTGAGCTCGGCCTGTACCCCGGCGATGAACTGGCCGAAGCTCACCTGCGGGTGCTGCGCCAGGATATCCACGCGGGAAGCACGAGGCGGGCCGCGGTCGGGGCGCCGGGCACTGCCCACCTGACCCGTGCCGTTATGTCCGCGACTCCACCTATTTCGCTGCCGTCTCGTACCGGGAACTATCGGATGGTATCGCGATAGTTATGAAGGATTGCAGGTCGCGAGCGGGCTAAAACTATTCTTTTTATAAAACTAATCCGTATCGGCGAGACTGCCGATTCGCAATACGCCGCCCTGGTGTTCAACCGAGGCGCCCCATCAGCTGAACGATTTGGTTTCCGGACGAAAAAAGGGAACTGTCACGCGATGTCCGCCTGTACCCCCGGGTCCGGCCTGTCCTGGAGTCGTCCGCCCCTACGACGACCCCAGGCCAGCGACGCCTTCCTCCCCGAAGCCAGCGCTGGCCACCCCGCCATTAACCGAATACTGTCGTGACGCAGTGTCCGCCAAATAGGGAGTTCCATATTGCTGGTACTAGGCCTGAGTGGAGCCTTTTCCCCGGAAGATACTGAGCTGGCACCTGATATGGTCTCCGGTTTTTTTCATGACGCCGCGGCATGCCTCGTCAGGGACGGCGAGCTGCTGGCCGCTGTCGAAGAAGAACGGTTCAACCGGATCAAGAAGACGACCAAGTTCCCGATCAATGCGGTGCGCGCGTGCCTTGCCATCGCCGGGGTCACGCCGGGCCAGGTCGACGCGGTGGGAAACTACTTCGCGGAATACGCCGTGGATCTGGCGCTCAGCGACATATATAGCCGGAATCCGCGGCTTCCGCTGCGCAGCTCTCGCGACTTCATCACCGGGTACCTGTCGGGCGAGCTGGGCATCGACGTGCCGTCCGATCGCCTCCTGTACAGCGAGCATCACGTCTGCCATGCCATGTCCTCGTTCATCAGGTCGGGCATGAAAGAGGCCCTGGTGGTGGTCATGGCGAGGTCGTTCACGAGATCTACCTGGACCATCCGGACGGCGCGCACACGGAGATATCCGCTGACGCCTTCGCGATCCTTGAGCCGGTGGACGGGGTGCGATCGCTGGCAGGTTCTTCCTGCTCGGGCCCGAGCGACTCTAGGAGTTCTACTTAGGAGGTTGACGCCGATGGGCCTGCATCCCGGAAGCTCAGTGTCGGTCGCTAACCGTGCGAGTCCGGCGGACGAAGTCGCGGCGGAACTGGCGGGAGCTGGCTTCGGACCATTCTTCGGCACGCCATGCGGGATCCTCGCGCCGCTGTATGCCGCCCTCGAGGATCAGGTCGGCCTGCTCACGATCACGAGAGAGGACAACGCCGTCGGCGTGGCCGCGGGCACTGCGCTGGCCGGCCGATACCCGGTCGTGGCGATGCAGAACTCAGGCCTCGGGCAGTCCGTCAATGCCATCGCGTCTCTGGTGATCCCCTACAAGATCGCCGTGCTGCTCGTTGTCGGCATGCGCGGAGTGCACCCGGACCGGACGCAGGAGAATGTGGTCATGGGCAGCCTGACCGAACGGCTGCTCAGCGGGCTGGGCGTGCCCGCCGTGACCCTGGAGCACGGCCCCGGGCATGCCGGGCAGATCCAGCAGCTCTGTGACTACGTTCAGCAGGAGCATCGCTGCGCCGCGCTGCTGATACCGCCCACCGCGTTCGGGTGGGCGGCGTGAATAAGTCCTCCGCCATCGGCGCGGTTATCGCTGCGACCGCCGGTTATCCCGTGATATTCACCACCGGGTATTCGTGCCGGATCGCCCAGCACATCGCGGACCGGGGGAATCACTTCTATATGACGGGCTCAATGGGGCTCGCTGCGTCCATCGGGATTGGCGTCGCGCTGGAGACGCGGCGCACGACCATCGTCGTTGACGGCGATGGCAGCCTGCTCATGAACCCTGTCGGACTCATCGTGGCGGGAGGGCTGCCAGACCTTCCACTGGTGCATGTGCTGCTCGACGATGGCCAGTACGCCTCCACCGGGGGCCAGTCGGTGCCATCCGGCAATCTCGACCTGTGCGCGCTGGCGACGGCATCGGGCTACCAGCGAGTGGTGGAAACCACTCAGCTTGACCGCTTCTCTGACCTCGTCCGCTCCGAAATCGCGAGCTGCACCGGCCCGGTATTCATCCGCGGCGAGGTCAGTGCCCCGGACTCTCCGGTGCCCGGCCGGATCGGCGGTGACCTCAGAGATCACGCGCTGCGATTCCGCGCTCAGCTGGCCGCCTTGGAACCGTTCAGCTCCCGGAAGTAGCTCACCACGGGGTCGGTTTCGCCGCCCGACCGCAGGTAGGCGCCGAACCGGTCCTCGTGTACCCGGTGGATGAAGTTCCAGGTGATGGAGACGCTGTCCGCCTGCGCCACCGCGGTGTGATACCAGCCCGCCGGGATGAAGATGGCGTCGCCCGGGTACAGGATCTCGTCGAGCACGGGGACCGCCTGCCGCCACCGCGGGAACCGGAGCTCGTCCGGCTGGTCCAGGTTCACGATGGCGGCCCCGTCCGCCAGCAGCTCGCCGGCGGCGGGCGGGTACATCATGAACCGCTTGCTGCCGGTGACCTGGCACAGGCAGGCGTCGCTGGCCCACGGGTCAATGTGCAGCCGGGTCCGGCCGCCGGTGCCGCAGATGAACATGCCCCTGGCCGGAAACGCGTCACGCGCGGCGTCGACGGGTTCGCGGTAGCGCGGAAACACGTAGTCGGACTCCGGCAGCCAGGACGGCATCGACCACTCGCCGGCGAGCGCGGCGAACGCCTCGTCGGCCCACGGCAGCAGCGTCTCGTGGCTGTACCGGCTGTACCAGCGCATGTAGGGCGGGACGCCCGCGACCGTCGGCCCGGTGTGCGCGGCGACGAAGTCGGCGAACCGTAGCACGCGCTGGAGCGAGAACAGCGTGTCGAATACCGGCACCGGCGCGTCGCCGAACCGGCGGGTGAGCTCGCCGAGTTCCCAGGGCGGCGCGGCTGGCCATGAGCCGAGAGCGCCGCGCACGAGCACGGGGTGCCCGGGTGCCAGGAAATCCTCGAGAAACTGACCGGGGCTGAGCGCTCCGGGAGCCGACTGCGACATTGTGCTCCTCCTGCCGGGTTTCTGGCGTGATAGTGATTGGCAATCTATGAGCGGCCCGGCTGCAGCGTGACGGGCAGGTTTTCCAGGCCATTCACCACAATGGAATCCAGCCGCGCTGGCTGGCCGTCTAGCTCGATCCGGAGGGATCTGTCGATGAGCTCCTGGTACAGGAGCTGGATCTCGACGCGGGCGAGCTTATTGCCCACGCAGAAGTGCTCGCCGAAGCCCAGGGCCAGGTGCCGGTTGGGCTGTCGGCCGACGTCGAAACGGTCCGGATCGGCGAACACGTCGTCATCGCGGTTGGCCGAGGGTATCCACATGGTGACCAGGTCGCCGGCGGCAATGCGCTGCCCGCGGATCTGAGCAGGGCGCGACGCGGTCCGCATGATGTGCGTCGTCGTGGACGTCCAGCGCAGCACCTCCTCTACCGCGGCCGGGAGCAGCGCGGGATCCTCGACGATCCGCCGCCACTGCGCGGGATGTTCAAGGAACGCGAGCATGCCGCCGGCCGCCGCGATCCGCGTGTTCTCGGTCCCGCCCACGAACAGGTTGTCGCAGATGAGGATGATCTCCTCCTGGCTGATCCGGCTGCCGTCGATCTGGCCGGTCACCAGCACGCTCACCAGATCGTCAGCCGGGGCCGCCGCCTTGACCGCGGTAAGGTCCTCGAAGTAGCTCATGATCTCCAGGTGCGCGAACCGGCGGGTCGTCGCGTCGCCGGCCTCGAATGCCTGGCGGCTCAGCGCGAACAGCGGCTCCCAGCCCGATTCGGGGACGCCCATCAGGCCGCAGATCATGTAGAGCGGGATCCGGGCGGCGATGTCGCCCACGAAGTCGCAGCGCTCCCGTTCCACCGCCATGCCGATCACGCTGCCCGCGACCTGGCTCATCTTCGCCTCGATCGCCCGCACCGAGCGGACCGAGAACCACTCATCGACCAGCCCTCGCAGCTGCCGGTGCCGGGGTGGGTCGGTGAGCGCGAGCGTGCGGCCGCCTCCGGGGTCGGCCCCGTGCCCGGCAGGACGCAGCAGGATCCCCTGCGCCGAGCTGAACGTCTTAGCGTCGCGGAAGACGGCCTTGACGTCCTCGTACTTCGTCAGGGCCCAGAAACTCGGGTACTCCGTGGCCTCATGGAGGTACACAGGTTCGTTCGCGCGCAGCCACCGCCACTGAGCGAACGGGTCACCCTCGGAGTACAGCCCCGGATCGACCAGGTTAATGCCGAGCACGGCCGCGGCTACCACTTCTTGAGCCGGTCCGCGAGGAACAGCTCGCGGCAGAGCCGCCGCTGAAGCTTGCCGCTGGTCGTCCGCGGCAGGCCAGCGGGCCGCAGCAGTATCACGTCGGCCAGCCTGATCTGGTGCTGGTGTGACACCGCCGAGCGGACCTTCCCGATCACCTCGGCCGGGTCCAGGAAGCCGTCTGCCGCTGGCTCCCCGGGCGCCGCGACGCGGATCTTGCGCGCGGTCTCCGCCACTACCGCGACGGCTGTCGCCTGATCCCGCTGGTAGCTGAAGGCGGTGACCCGGCCCGCCGCCAGCGCCTGGTGGCTGAGCTGCGCGGTGAGCTCGATGTCCTGCGGGTAGTGGTTCCGTCCGGCCAGCACGATGACGTCGTCGTGCCGGCCGAGTACGTAGAGCTCGCCGTCGCGGATAAAGCCGAGATCGCCGGTGCGAAAGAACGACCCCGGCGAGCCATCGCCGAGCCGGGCGCCGAACCGCTCATCGTCCCGCCGCCAGTACCCCGGTGAGATGCAGCCGCCTGCCAGCCAGATCTCCCCGACGTGCCCGGCCGGGCAGCCACGGCTGGTGCCCGGCTCGACGAGCCGCAGGTCGATGGCGGACGCGACCGGCCCGCAGGAGACCACCTGGCGCTGCGGCTCGCCGGCCGCTGGCGGTCGTATGATGCCGTCCTGCTCCAGCGCGGGGGCCGAGATGGCCAGGCTGCCGGGGACGCCGCGTCCGCCGCTGACAAAGAACGTCCCCTCCGCGAGTCCGTAACACGGCACGAACGATGCGGGGTTGAACCCGGCGTCGGCGAAAGTGCGGGTGAACTCCTTGAGGGTGTCGGCGCTCACCGGCTCCGACCCGTTGAGCGCGAACAGCCAGGACGACAGGTCAAGCTGGGATCGGTGCTCCGGGGCAACGCGCCGAACGCACAGGTCGTAGCCGAAATTCGGGGCGGTCGAGAGATGTGCCCGGTACCGCGTGATCATCTTGAGCCACAGGACGGGCCGGAGCAGGAACGAGGTCGGCGACATCAGCACGATCGAGCCGCCGCAGAAGACGGTGAACATCATCTGCGCGAGGCCCATGTCATGGAACAGCGGCAGCCAGCTCACTGTCCGCAGCGACTCACCGTCGGGCGCCGCCATCGGGATCGTGGTCAGGATATCGCGCAAGTTCGCCAGGACGTTTCCGTGGCAGATCGTCACGCCCTTCGGGCTGCTGGTCGAGCCCGACGTGTACTGCATGAAGGCCGGCGAATCGGGGCCATAGCCGCCAGCGGGATCCCCGAACTCGCCGGCGAGCTCGTCGCTGACCGTGGCCACGACGACGGTTCGGACGCCGCGCAGACCATACTCGGCTGCCTGGCCGGCGACATCATCGGTGGTGAGGACGGCGCTGGGGGCGGCGTCGACGACGATGCTGCTGAGCCGCGCGGTGCCGCTGTCGCTGCCGCCGCCGCCCGGCAGGGGTACAGGCACCGCGACAACACCCGCGTACGCGCAGCCGAACAAGGACACGAGAAAATCCACCGCCGTCGGAAAGGCCAGCAGGGCTCGCTCCCCGGGGGTGACGCCAAGCTCCCGCAGGTGCTGGGCCACCGCGCGTGCGCGGCGGTCCAGCCCGCCGTAGGTGATCGTCTCCACCTCGCGTCCGTCCCGGTCGACGACCGCGCACACCACCGTGGCGGGGCGCCGCTTGGCCTGCCAGCGCAGCAGGTCCGGCACGCTCGTGCAGCCGCTGTCCGGCGGAACGACGCTGGGTCCGTAGAGATGACGCATCCGGTCCGCGGAAACCTGAGTCACGCCAGGACCGCCTTCCGGTCGAGCGGCACGGATAGGCCCTGCATGTGCCTGCGGAGGGCGTCGAGTTCCCGCAGCCCGTGCATAGTGGTGTCGAAATCGATGCCGAAATCGATCAGGCAGGCGATCTCGTCCACGCCCGCCTCGTGCAGCCTGGTGACGAAGGCCGCGCAGGTGTCCTGGGTGCCGAAGAGCGCACTGGTCTGGAAGTACCGCTCGAACGCGCGGAGCAGGAGCTTCTCCCGCTCATCCGGCGATGCGTCGTCTGGCTTGCTGCTCCCTTTCCACCATAGGTCCATGGAGGATTCCAGGTACTGCAGGAACGGTGCCTTCACGATCCGCCGGACGTTCTCCAGGTCGTCGCCCATGAAGGTGTGCAGCATGAGCGTCACGTGGCCGGTTTCCGGATCGTGACCGTGCTGGGCCCGCGCCTCGCGGTAGGCGACTATCTTCTCGGCCAGTTCCTCGGGCCGCTGGAAGAGCAGGGCGGTCAGGACGTTCGCGCCGTGCTCGCCAGCCTGGACGAAACGCCGGCGTCCGCCGCTGCAGGTGATCCACGTCTCCAGCGCCGGCTGCCGCGGCTGCGGGTAGATCTGGATCGGCACCGGCTCTCCCTTGCCGCCGGTGAGTTCAACGGTCCCTCCGCTCCACAGCTGCCGGATCATATCCAGGCCGGAGAACAGCAGGTCATATCGGTCCGCGAAACTGCCCGGCGCCAGCACGAAGTCATTTGGGTTCCAGCCGGCGGCCAGTGACAGGTCGACCCGGCCGCCCGAGAGGTTGTCGACGACGGCCCACTCCTCGGCCACCCGCACGGGATGGTGCATGGGCAGCACCACGCTGCCGGCCCGCAGCCTAACCCGCTCGGTGACCATGGCCAGGGCCGATGCCAGCACCGAGGGATTGGGATACAGCCCCCCGAAGGGATGGAAATGCCGTTCGGGCAGCCAGACCGCGGTGAAATCGTGCGTATCCGCGAACTTGGCCCCCTCGATCATGAGCCGGTACTTGTTTTCGGTGAACTCGGCCTCGTTGCTCGAGAAGTAGAGAAGGCTGAACTCAAGAGGCCGCACGGGGGACGACCCGTTCATGGAATGCTCCTTTCGGCCTGTGATCGCGGAGCCGTTACCAGCGCCACGCATGTTTGTTGATCAGGTGCTCAGCGGTGATACCGCGGTCGGCGCACCAGCCGAGGAACTCCTCGATCTGCTTGAGCTGGTAGGAGTCCTCGTTATACGTCGTGGCCATGACGTGGCCCTGCCAGCTCTCCTCGCCCATGGCGTACACGTAGGCGCTCTCCGCGCCGAGCTCGGTCATGATCACGGCCGCCTGTGCCGCGTTCGAGCCCGACAGTTGGCGTGACCTGGTCATCTTCTTCGGCACCGTAGTCGTGAGGATCGCCTGGTAGAGCCAGGTCAGCGGGGCACCGTCGCACTCCATGCCCAGGAACGCCATATCGGCCGTGCCGAGGTTCTCGCGGACGTAGCGGTAGAGCACCGGATCGATGCCGGCGGAGTCCGCGCCGATGAATATCTTCTTGCCGGCCAGGTCGATGAAGTACGTCGACTTGGCCCGGATGTCGAGGTCGCCGTGCTCGCCCAGGAACGGGGTGGCTGTCACCTTCCCGCCGGGGAATGGCACCTCGTCGAAGTCGTCGACCTCAATGACCGGCATGCCGATGTGCGACAGGCACGCGCCGATCGAGGGATCGCAGAGGCTGCCCTTCGAGGAGCGGGGCGCGACGACGGCACCGACCCGCCCGCGCAGCTGCAGCAGGGTCTCCAGCACGATGTGGTCCTGATGTCCGTGGGTAATCAGCACCAGGTCGATGTGATCGGGCAGGTCATCGAGGGTGAAGCGGTCGCCGGCGGTGTTGTCGGTGCTGATGAAGGGGTCGGTCACGATCGCACCCCGCGGCGTCTGGAGCACCAAGCACGCGTGCCCGAAATAACGGACCCGGGCACCGCCGTCGATGTGCCTGTCGGCGTTCAGGCTCGGCCGGGAGTCGAGCAGCCTGCCGAGCATGACTGCCTCGGCGTCGTCGAGTTCAAGCGCCTCTCGCAGCTGCGAGACCGTGGCGGGATGGATCCTCGCCTTGGCCAGCTCCTCCAGGCCGGGGTGGCGGAAGGGCAGCGCCAGGTCCAGCGCGTCGGGTGAGGGGAGCCGGGGGGTGCTCAGGATGAACGGGCGCTCCACCCCGCGGTCCAGTGACAGCTGGACCGACTGGCGTGCCTCGTCGTACGCCGCGCTCTTGTAGACGATCGGCTCGAGGACGTGCATCGAGGGCTGGTTGCCCGCGTCGTAGGCGAGCTCTACGAGGCCGCTGAGCTCAGTCGGCAGCTTCGAGTACAGCGGCGAGAGCTCGAAGCCGGCCGCGGACTCCCGCAGCAGTTCCGCGCCCTCGATAACAGCCGCGGCGAACGCCAGCATGCCCGCCCGGTCACGCTTGATCGTCGCGAGCAGGTCGCTCACCTCGCTCTTGCGCGCCTCCTCGATGCCTACGAAGAGCCCGCCGCGCAGCTCCGGGTTGGCAGTGGCGGCGATGTGAACCTGGGGGTTCCGCAGGTACGACTCGAGCAGCGGAACCTGCACGGAGGCCAAGTTCATCGCGGCCTGCACCGGCGCCAGCGTGTGAAACCAAGCGTAAAAACGGTCGACCAGCCCTTCGATGATCACGCTGGACTTCAGGTAACGCGGCTCGGTTCCATCATTCATCAGTGTTCTCCCCATTAAACGAATAATCAGATCTCACCATGGAATCCGGCTGCCGCGAAGCGCCAAATGTTCAACCGGGGAATCGTCCTGATTGAACAGCGCAGAGATCGAAGACCATTGAGCGGTCCGGAGCGCTCGGTCATAGTGGGCCGGACAATATTTCCAGGAAAAGCGGCTTGTCTGATGCGAGGGAGGCCATATGTCCGCAGGCGCTCGATTGGCGGCGCGCTCACGGGCCCTCACCCGGCTTGATCTCAGCGAGAACCCGTATGGCCCGAGCCCACAGGCAGTCCGGGCGGCACGGAACAGCCTGAACAGGCTGCATCGTTATCCCGATCCCTCGTACCACGACCTGATCGCCGAGATCGCGTTCCATTACCACATCGATCCGGATCGCGTAATGGTCGGGAACGGCATGGACGAGATCATTCTCATGCTTGCGCTCACCGCGCGCGAGTTTCAGCGTCCCGCGATCATTAGCGGGAGCACATTTCAGAGCTACTCAAGGAGCCTGCAGGCGGCCGGGGTGCCGGTCATTGAGCATCCGCTCATCGGTTACTCGATTCCGGTCGGCCAGTTCATCGCGAGCTTCGGCGCCGGAGCGGGCATCGCGTTCGTCTGCAATCCGCACAATCCCGTCGGCGGGATCGTGAGCGCGGAGTCAGTGGACCGCCTGTGCGCCGCGGCGCGTGAGCACAACGCGATCGTGGTCTTCGACGAGGCCTATGCCGAATTTGCCGAGGGGGACGGCTTCCGCTCGGCCCTTCCCGCGGCCGCCCAAGGCCGGAATGTGTGCGTTATGCGCACGTTCTCGAAGGCCTACGGACTGGCGGCGCTCCGCATCGGGTACGTGGTCGGCGACCCCGCCGTCGTGGCACGGCTGAGGAATCTCCAGATGGCCTTTCCGTTCCACGTCAACCGGATGGGGCAGGCCGCCGCGATAGCCGCGCTGCACGATCAGGGGTACCTCGCCCAGATCCGGGCGAAGAACCGCGGCGTACGGGACTTTCTCTGCCTAGGGCTGAGCGACCTCGGTATCACCTATCTGCCGTCACACGCGAACTTCGTGCTCGCGCAGTTGCCTGGCCGCGGGTCACACGTGGCCCGCGGGCTGCGGGCGAACGCCGGGACATGCGTGCGCGACACGGCCGACATGGGGCTGGCCGACCATCTGCGGATCTCGATTGGCCGACCCGACGAGATGAGCGCCTTCGTCTCCGAACTCGCACAAATCACAGCCGCGACACCACTACTGCAGGGCTCATGATGCCAATACACGATTCGTTTAACGGGATGGTTGCCGCCTCGGCGATTTCCGCCGCGTTCGAGCTCGGAATGCTCGATGAGCTGCGCGAGTCGGCGTCGGTGAATCTGCCGAAGTTCGCCGAGGTCCACGACCTCGACTTGCAGCCGCTCGGCGCGCTGTGCGGGGTACTGGAGCATGTCCAGGTCCTGCACCTGCAGGACGACACGATCACGCCCGGTCCGGGGTTCGGTGACGCTTGGCTCAACAAGGGCTACTTCCTCTGGCTGGTCCGGGGTTACGGCGATGTCCTGCGCCGCACCGCCGAGCTGTGTCACGTCAGTGCCGGCACGTCGGCCCGGCGGCTCCGCGACGGCGCCTGGATCGCCAGCGCCGGCCGGGACTACGGCGAGCACTTCGTGGATCCTGTGCTGTCCGAGGTGGTGTCCGGCGTCGGCTTCACGAATGTGGCTGACCTCGGCTGCGGCAGCGCGGGTCGGCTGATCGAGCTGGCCCGGCACCATCCCCGTGGACGCTTCCTCGGGGTTGAGGTCAACCCGCGAGCGGCTGACGGCGCACGCGACGCCGTCCAGCGAGCGGGCCTCGGCGACCGGATCCAGATCGTGAACGACGACATCACCGCGCTCGACGCGGGCCGGTTCCCCGGTATCGATCTCCTGATGTCGTTCTTCCTCGGTCACGACCTGTGGCCCGAGGAGGATTGCGCGCGCGCGTTCCGCCGGCTGCGCGCTGCCTTTCCCGACGCCCGCACGTTCCTGCTCAGCGACACCTACCTGTCACCCCGCCGCGACGGACCCGACGTGCCGATCTTCACCCTCGGCTTCGAGTTCACGCACGCGCTGATGCGGCAGTACGTTCCCTCGCTCGAGGAGTGGCGATCGTTCTTCGCCACGTCTGACTGGCGACTTGCCGCCGTTCACGACCTGGCGATTCCGTACAGCGCGATCTTCCAGCTCACGCCGGATGCTCAATCGAACATAGGACGCTCATGACTGAGACTGGTCCCGCCACCATCGAGCCGACAGCGGAGAACGTCCGCGCCTGGCTGATCGGGCGTGTGGCGCATTACCTAGAGGAGCCGGCCGAGACCATCGACCCCCGCGCGCCCCTGGCCGAGTTCGGGCTGGATTCGGTGTATGCCTTCACGCTCTGCGGAGAGGCCGAGGACACCCTGGGCGTCATGGTCGAGCCCTCGGTGATCTGGAACGTGGAAAGCCTCGCGGAACTCACCGATCACATTGTGAAGGCGGGGTCCGGACGGTGAGCCCGCGGGAACTGATGTCTGCCCAGCTTGGGGTCTGGCATGCCCAGCAGCTTGAGCCGGCGAGTCCTGTCTACAACATTGGCGACTACACCGAACTCCGCGGGGACCTGGACGCCGGCTTGTTCGCTGATGCCCTGCGACTGGCTATGTGCGAGGCAGAAGCTTACCGCCTGCGGCTCAGCGTGGACAACGGGACCCCGAGGCAGTACGTCGATGACTGCGCGGCGGACGCGGTCAGCGTCGTCGACCTGCGATCACAGGCGGACCCGCGCGCAGCCGCCGAGGAGTGGATGCTCACGGACCTGGACCGGCCGGTCGACCTGGCCGCCGGGCCGCTGTACGCCCATGCCGTGCTACGGCTGAGCGACGACCACGCCCTGTGGTATCAGCGGGTCCACCACATCGCCATCGACGGGTCGGGACGGTTCGCCTTCGCCCGGCGACTCGCCGAGATCTACGACGGGCTCGTGACGGGCAGGGCGCCGTCCGGCCAGCCGCTGACCCCGCTGAGCGTGCTGCTGGATGCCGAGCGGGACTACGAGGAGTCAGGGGAGCGCGGCCGGGACCGTGATTTCTGGCTCAGTGTGCTGTCCGGCGCGCCTGAGGCGGCCGGATGGCAGGGCCGCCCGGCCCGGCGCCTCGCCGGCCGGCCGGTCATGCACCGGGAAGACATCACTGCCGATGGCGCCGCCGAGCTGAAGGCGGCGGCGCGGCGCCTGAAGACCAACATCGCGGGATTGGTGATCGTTGCCTCGGCCGTGTACCGGCACCGGGTCACCGGCGCGACGGACATCGTCCTCGGAGTCGCGGTCAACGGTCGGACACGGGTGCGCGAACTCGGAATTCCCGGCATGACGGCGAACTACGTGCCGGTCAGGATCACGATGACGGGAGAGTCGTCCGTGGCGGACGTCGCGGCGCAGGCTGCGAAAGGGGTCCGGCAGGGCCTGGGCCACCAGCAGTACCCGTACACCGATATCCCGGGCGACCTGGGCTTTGCCGCCGTCGGCCAGCTGTACGACACGCTGGTCAACGTCGTCCACGGCGACCACCCGGCGCGGTTCGGCGACTGCTCCGCCGCCTGGACCGGCTTTGGCTCCGGGCCGGTCGACGATCTGAGGATTACCGTCCACTACGAGTCGGCGGCTGACGGGATCCAGACCGCGGTCGAGCTGAACCGCGACGTTCACGGGGAGGAAGCCGGCGAGGACGTCTCCCGGCGCTTTCTGCGGGTACTGAACTGGATCGCGGCGGCGTCGCCCAATGACCCGGTCGCCAGTGCGGAGCTGCTGGACGCGGACGAGCGGCGCCGGCTGCTGACCGCGTGGCACGACGCCCCGGTCGAGCTGCCGCCGCAGACGCTGCCGGAGATGTTCGCGGGGCAGGTGGCGCGGGCTCCGGATGCGGTGGCGGTGGCGTGCGGGGACGCGCGGGTGTCGTACGCGGAGCTGGATGCCCGCGCGGGTCGGCTGGCGAGGTACCTGGCCGGGCTGGGGGTGGGCCCGGAGTCGATGGTCGGCGTGTGCCTGCCGCGCGGCGTGGACATGATCGTTGCGCTGCTCGCGGTGTGGAAGGCCGGCGGCGGCTACCTGCCCATCGACCCGGACCTGCCGGCCGAGCGAGTCGAGTTCATGCTGGCCGATGCGCGGGCGGCGGTGCTGGTGGGGACCGAGGAGATCCTCGACGAGTTGCCGGCGGTGGGGGTGCCAGCAGTGGCGCTGGATGATCCGGCGGTGGTGGCGGCGGTGTCGTCGGCGCCGGGCGGGTCGGTAGTGACGGGGATGGTGGCGGGGCAGCTGGCGTATGTGATTTATACGTCGGGGTCGACGGGGGTGCCCAAGGGCGTGGCGGTCAGTCAGGGGAATGTGACCGCGCTGCTGGGTCAGACCCGGGCGCTTTTCGGGTTCGGTCCGGGCGATGTGTGGAGCTTCTTTCATTCGTTCGCGTTTGATTTCTCGGTGTGGGAGCTGTGGGGGGCGCTGTTGTTCGGCGGCCGGGTGGTGGTGGTGCCGTTTGAGGTGTCGCGGTCGCCGGAGCGGTTCCTGGGGCTGGCTGAGCGGGAGCGGGTGACGATGCTGAGCCAGACGCCGTCGGCGTTTTATCAGCTGATGGCGGTGGGGGAGTGCCGGGTGCGGGAGCAGGCGGGGCTGCGCGCGGTGGTGTTCGGGGGTGAGGCGCTGGATATCGGGCGGCTGGCGCCGTGGTGGGCCGGCGGTGGTTGTGACCTCGCGCGGCTGGTGAACATGTACGGGATTACCGAGACCACGGTGCACGTCACGTTCCAGGAGCTGGACGCGGGCAGTGGCGCCGGGGGCAGCGTGATCGGGCGGGGCATTCCCGGGCTGAGCGTATTCGTGCTGGATGATCGGCTGGCGCTGGTGCCGCCGGGGGTGGCGGGGGAGTTGTATGTGGCTGGCGGGCAGCTGGCGCGGGGGTATGCGGGGCGGCCGGGGCTGACGGCGGGCCGGTTCGTGGCGGATCCGTTCGACCTGGCGGGTGGCGGGGGGCGGCTGTACCGGACCGGGGACGTGGCGCGGTGGACCGCCGGGGGGCGGCTGGTGTTCGCGGGCCGGGCCGATGAGCAGGTGAAGATCCGCGGGTTCCGGATCGAGCCCGGCGAGATCGAGGCGGTGCTGGCCGCTCACCCGAGGGTGAGCCAGGCCGCGGTGATCGCCCGCCAGGACCGCACCGGCGATAAGCGCCTCATCGCCTACATCACTCCCGCCGCCGATAATGACGAAGACGGAGCTGGTGACCTGCCAGCGATGGTCCGCGAGTTCGCTCTGGGCCGGCTGCCCGGGTACATGGTGCCCGCCGCCATCATGATCCTGGCCGAGCTGCCGGTGACTGCCAGCGGCAAGCTCGACCGCAACGCACTCCCCGCCCCCGACTTCGGCTCGGCGACGGGGCAGCGGCGGGGCCCGGCGAACGCGCGCGAAGAGCTCTTGTGCCAGGCGTTCGCCGACGTCCTCGGACTGGAATCCGTCGGCCCCGAGGATGACTTCTTCCTTGACCTGGGCGGGCACTCGCTGCTCGGCATGCAGCTGGTCAGCCGCGTGCGAGCGGTGCTCGGGGTGGAGATCGATATCCGGGTGCTGTTCGAGGCCGCGACGCCGGCCGGCCTGGTCGACCGGCTGGCCGGAGCCGGCGCTGCGCGCGTCGCGCTGGTGCCGCAGCCGCGGCCGGACCGGGTCCCGCTGTCGTACGCCCAGCAGCGGCTCTGGTTCATCGGGCAGCTCGAAGGGCCCAGCCCGCTCTACAACATCCCGGTCGCGATGCGGCTGACCGGCGACCTCGACGAGGCGGCGCTAAGCGCGGCGCTGCGCGACGTGATCGGCCGGCACGAGGTACTGCGCACCATCTTCCCCGCCGCGGTGGACGGGGAGCCGTTCCAGCAGGTCATTCCCCTCCGGGAGCTCGACTGGGAGCTACAGCGGGTGCGGGTGGCTCCCGGGGATCTAGTTGAGCAGATAGCGGAAGCGGCGAGGTACGCGTTCGACCTGGCAGCAGAGATGCCGATCCGGGTGTCGCTATTCACCACCGAGGCGGGCGAGCGGGTGCTACTGGTCGTGCTGCACCACGTCGCCGGGGACGGCTGGTCGTGGACGCCGCTGGGCAAGGACGTGTCCACGGCCTACGGCGCCCGGCTGGCGGGCCAGACGCCGGCCTGGGAGCCACTGCCGGTGCAGTACGCCGACTACGCGCTTTGGCAGCGGGAGCTGCTCGGCGATGAGCGCGACCCCGACAGCGTGATCGTCGGGCAGGCAGCGTACTGGCGGGACGCGCTCGCCGGGGCGCCGCAGGAACTGGCGCTGCCGTCTGACCGGCCGCGCCCGGCCGTGGCTAGCCATCGCGGGCACGCCGTGCCGCTGGAGGTCCCGGCCGAGGTGCACACAAGGCTGCTGGCCGTGGCCCGGGACCGGGGCTTGACGGTGTTTATGCTGGTCCAGGCCGCGCTGACGGTGCTGCTGTCGAGGCTGGGCGCCGGTATCGACGTCCCCATCGGGGCGGCGGTTGCCGGGCGGACCGATGAGGCGCTGGATGAGCTGGTCGGGTTCTTCGTCAACAGCCTGGTGATCCGCACCGACCTGGCCGACGACCCGGAGTTCGGGCAGGTGCTGGACCGGGTCCGGCAGGCCAGTCTCGCCGCGTTCGAGCACCAGGACGTGCCGTTCGAACGGCTCGTGGAAGAACTAGCCCCGGCCCGCTCTCTCGCCCGGCACCCGCTGTTCCAGGTCATGCTCACCGTCCACAACAACGCCCCCGCGGCGGTTGATCTGCCGGGGGTCGCCGCCGTGCGGATCTCGGCGGGTGCGGCGACGGCCAGGTTCGACCTGGAGGTGGAGCTGACCGAGGCCGTCGGCGCTGGTGGCGCCCAGGCAGGGCTGGAAGGCGTGGTGACCGGGGCGGCGGACCTGTTCGACCGGGAGTCGGTGGAGCGGATCGCCGGGCGCCTGGTGCGGATCTTGGAAACAGTAACCGCTGACCTGGGCCTGCGGGTCTCGGACGTGGACGTGCTCGCGCCGTCCGAGCGGCACCAGCTGCTGACCGCGTGGCACGACGCCCCGGTCGAGCTGCCGCCGCAGACGCTGCCGGAGATGTTCGCGGGGCAGGTGGCGCGGGCTCCGGATGCGGTGGCGGTGGCGTGCGGGGACGCGCGGGTGTCGTACGCGGAGCTGGATGCCCGCGCGGGTCGGCTGGCGAGGTACCTGGCCGGGCTGGGGGTGGGCCCGGAGTCGATGGTCGGCGTGTGCCTGCCGCGCGGCGTGGACATGATCGTTGCGCTGCTCGCGGTGTGGAAGGCCGGCGGCGGCTACCTGCCCATCGACCCGGACCTGCCGGCCGAGCGAGTGTCGTACCTGCTCGCCGACGCGGCGCCGGTGTGCGTGCTGACCGCGTCCGCGGTGGCCGGCGCGGTTTCCGGGCCGACGGTAGTCGTGGCGCTGGATGATCCGGCGGTGGTGGCGGCGGTGTCGTCGGCGCCGGGCGGGTCGGTAGTGACGGGGATGGTGGCGGGGCAGCTGGCGTATGTGATTTATACGTCGGGGTCGACGGGGGTGCCCAAGGGCGTGGCGGTCAGTCAGGGGAATGTGACCGCGCTGCTGGGTCAGACCCGGGCGCTTTTCGGGTTCGGTCCGGGCGATGTGTGGAGCTTCTTTCATTCGTTCGCGTTTGATTTCTCGGTGTGGGAGCTGTGGGGGGCGCTGTTGTTCGGCGGCCGGGTGGTGGTGGTGCCGTTTGAGGTGTCGCGGTCGCCGGAGCGGTTCCTGGGGCTGGCTGAGCGGGAGCGGGTGACGATGCTGAGCCAGACGCCGTCGGCGTTTTATCAGCTGATGGCGGTGGGGGAGTGCCGGGTGCGGGAGCAGGCGGGGCTGCGCGCGGTGGTGTTCGGGGGTGAGGCGCTGGATATCGGGCGGCTGGCGCCGTGGTGGGCCGGCGGTGGTTGTGACCTCGCGCGGCTGGTGAACATGTACGGGATTACCGAGACCACGGTGCACGTCACGTTCCAGGAGCTGGACGCGGGCAGTGGCGCCGGGGGCAGCGTGATCGGGCGGGGCATTCCCGGGCTGAGCGTATTCGTGCTGGATGATCGGCTGGCGCTGGTGCCGCCGGGGGTGGCGGGGGAGTTGTATGTGGCTGGCGGGCAGCTGGCGCGGGGGTATGCGGGGCGGCCGGGGCTGACGGCGGGCCGGTTCGTGGCGGATCCGTTCGACCTGGCGGGTGGCGGGGGGCGGCTGTACCGGACCGGGGACGTGGCGCGGTGGACCGCCGGGGGGCGGCTGGTGTTCGCGGGCCGGGCCGATGAGCAGGTGAAGATCCGCGGGTTCCGGATCGAGCCCGGCGAGATCGAGGCGGTGCTGGCCGCTCACCCGAGGGTGAGCCAGGCCGCGGTGATCGCCCGCCAGGACCGCACCGGCGATAAGCGCCTCATCGCCTACATCACTCCCGCCGCCGATAATGACGAAGACGGAGCTGGTGACCTGCCAGCGATGGTCCGCGAGTTCGCTCTGGGCCGGCTGCCCGGGTACATGGTGCCCGCCGCCATCATGATCCTGGCCGAGCTGCCGGTGACTGCCAGCGGCAAGCTCGACCGCAACGCACTCCCCGCCCCCGACTTCGCGGCCGCCGCGGGCCGGGACGGGCGCGGACCGGCCACTGTCCGCGAGGAGTTGCTGTGCCAGGCCTTTGCCAGCACCCTCGGACTGGACACGGTCGGCCCCGAGGACGACTTCTTCGCCCTCGGCGGCCACTCCCTGCTGGCGGTCCGGTTGGCCAGCCGGATACGGACAGCGCTCGGAGTGGAAGTGCCGGTCCGGGCGGTGTTCGAGGCACCCACGCCAGCGGGCCTGGCGGGTCAGCTGGCCGGAGCCGGCGCTGCGCGCGCGGCGCTGGTGCCGCAGCCGCGGCCGGACCGGGTCCCGCTGTCGTACGCCCAGCAGCGGCTCTGGTTCATCGGGCAGCTCGAAGGGCCCAGCCCGCTCTACAACATCCCGGTCGCGATGCGGCTGACCGGCGACCTCGACGAGGCGGCGCTAAGCGCGGCGCTGCGCGACGTGATCGGCCGGCACGAGGTACTGCGCACCGTCTTCCGCACCGCCAATGGCGAGCCGTACCAGCAGCTCATTCCCCTCCGGGAAGCTCGACTGGGAGCTACAGCCGGTGCGGGTGGCCGCCGCGGAGCTTGCCGAGGCAGTCGCGCGGGCGGAGGGACACGCCTTCGACCTAGCCGTGGACGTCCCGATTCGGGCGACGCTGCTGACCAGCGATGGCGGTGAGCGGGTCTTGGTCGTGGTGCTGCATCACATCGCCGGGGACGGCTGGTCGTGGGCGCCGCTGGGCAGGGACGTGTCGGCCGCGTACGCGGCCCGACGGCAGGGCCGGGCGCCGGCGTGGGAGCCGCTGCCGGTGCAGTATGCCGACTACGCGCTGTGGCAGCGGGAGCTGCTCGGCAGTGACGACGACCCTGGCAGCCTGATCTCCCGGCAGGTCGGCTACTGGCGGGACGCGCTCGCCGGGGCGCCGCAGGAGCTGGCGCTCCCGTCTGACCGGCCGCGCCCGGCGGTCGCCAGCCATCGCGGACACAGCGCGGAGCTGGAGGTTCCGGCCAAGGTGCACGCGCGGCTGCGGGAGGTGGCGCGCGCCCGGGGCGTGACGGTGTTCATGGTGATCCAGGCCGCGCTCGGCGTGCTGCTGTCGAAGCTCGGCGCCGGTACCGGCATTCCACTGGGGACGCCGGTGGCCGGGCGTGCCGATGAGGCGCTGGATGAACTGGTCGGGTTCTTCGTCAACACGCTGGTGATGCGGATGGACCTGTCGGGCGACCCGGAGTTCGGGGAGGTGCTGGACCGGGTGCGGCAGGCCAGCCTCGCCGCGTTCGAGCACCAGGACGTGCCGTTCGAGCGCCTGGTCGAGGAGCTGCTCCCCGGCCCGCTCCCTCGCCCGGCATCCGCTGTTCCAGGTGATGCTCACCGTGCAGAACAACGACCTAGCCGTGCTGGACCTCCCGGGGGCGCTCGCTGAGGTGATCCCGCCGAGTTCGCTGATGGCCCGGTTCGACCTGGACGTGAGCGTGGGGGAGGTGCTCGGCGCGGATGGCGTGCCGGCGGGGATCCGCGGCGGCGTGATCGGGGCGGCGGACCTGTTCGACGCCGGCAGCGTGGCGGTGTTCGCGAGGCGGCTGGTGCGGGTGCTGGAGGCGGTGACCGCCGATCCGGCGCTGCGGGTGTCCGGCCTTGACGTGCTGGAGCCGGCCGAGCGGTACCAGCTGCTGACGGAGTGGAACGACACCACGGTACCGGTGCTGCCGGAGACAGTGCCGGAGTTGATCGCCGGCCAGGCAGCACGGATCCCGGACGCGGTGGCGGTGGCGTGCGGGGACGCGCGGGTGTCGTATGCGGAGCTGGAGGCCCGGTCGGGCCGGCTGGCGGCCTACTTGTCCGGGCTGGGCGCGGGCCGCGAGTCGGTGGTGGGCCTGTGCCTGCCGCGCGGCGTCGAGATGATCGTGGCGCTGCTGGCGGTGTGGCAGGTCGGCGCCGCCTACCTGCCCATCGACCCGGACCTGCCGGCCGAGCGGGTGTCGTACCTGCTCGCTGACGCGGCGCCGGTGTGCGTGCTCACCGCCTTGGAGGTCGCCGAGGCGGTTGCCATGCAGGATCGCCCAGCAGGCCAGGCGGAAGCACCCCTACCGGGGCAGCTGGCGTATGTGATCTACACCTCGGGATCGACGGGGCGGCCCAAGGGCGTGGCGGTGACGCACGGCGGGCTGGCTAATTACGTCGCCTGGGCGGCCCGTACCTACGAGCCCGGTGCTGGCGGGGTCGTGCTGCATTCGTCGCTGGCGGTTGACCTGACGGTGACCAGCGTGGTCGTCCCGCTGGCCGCCGGGTCGCAGGTCGTGGCGAGCCCGCCGGGCGGCGCCGAGGGCCTGGCCGGGCTGGTCAGCTCGCCGGGCGGGTTTGACGTGATCAAAGTGGTGCCGGGGCACCTGCCGCTGCTCAGCGCGCTGATCCCCGACGCCGCGGCGCCGAGAGCGGCGCGAGTGCTGGTGGTCGGCGGCGAGGCGCTGCTGGCCGGGCCGGTACGGGGCTGGCTGGAGCGGGCGCCAGGATCGGTGGTGGTCAACGAGTACGGCCCGACCGAGACCGTGGTCGGCTGCTGTGTGTTCACCGCAGTGGCCGGGCAGCACCTGGCCGAGCAGGTGCCGATCGGCCGGCCGGTCGCCAACACCCGCCTGTACGTGCTCGACGACCGGCTATCCCTGGTGCCGCCGAGCGTAGCCGGGGAGCTCTACATCGGCGGCGCGCAGCTAGCCCGCGGGTATGCGGGCCGGCCCGCGCTGACCGCGGAGCGGTTCATCGCCGACCCGTTCCACCCCGCCGCTGATGGCGGTGGGCGGCTGTACCGGACCGGGGATGTGGCCCGGTGGACCGCCGACGGGCAGCTGGTGTACGCTGGGCCGGGCCGATGAGCAGGTCAAGATCCGCGGCTTCCGCGTCGAGCCCGGCGAGGTCGAGGCGGCCCTGGCCGCCCACCCGCAGGTCGCGCAGGCCGCGGTGATCGCCCGCGAGGACACCCCAGGCGACACCCGCCTGATCGCCTACATCGTCCCGGCCGGCGGCACAAGCGAGGCCGACGCCCTGCCCGCCGCGGTGCGCGAGTTCGCCGCGAGCCGCCTGCCCGGCTACATGGTCCCCGCCGTCTTTGTCGTCCTCGACGCGCTGCCGCTGGCCGCCAGCGGGAAGCTCAACCGCCAGGCTCTGCCCGCCCCCGATCTCGGATCGGCGGCCGGGCTTGGCCGCGCCCCGGCGAACGCCCGCGAGGAGCTGCTGTGCCAGGCGTTCGCGGAGATTCTCGAGCTGGAGACGGTCGGGCCGCAGGACGACTTCTTCGCCCTCGGCGGCCACTCGCTGCTCGGGGTGCGACTCGTGGAGTGGCTGCGGGTACGGGGCGTGTCGGTGCCGGTGCGGGCCTTGTTTGAGGCGGCGACGCCGGCGGAGCTGGCGGCGGCGGCCGGCCCGGTGACCGCGGCGGTACCGCGGAACCTGATCCCGGACGGCGCGCAGGTGATCACCCCGGCGATGCTGCCGCTGGTAGAGCTGACCGATGCCGAGGTCGATGCCGTGGTGGCTGGAGTGCTGGGCGGCGCGGGCAACGTCGCGGACATCTACCCGCTGGCGCCGTTGCAGGAAGGCCTGCTGTTCCATCACCTGCTGGCCGGCGGCCAGCAGGACGTGTACGTCCGGCCGTTTGTGCTGGAATTCGATGACCGGTCCCGGCTGGAGGGGTTCGCCGCGGCGCTGCAGCAGGTGATCGACCGGCATGACATCTTGCGCACTTCCCTGGCGTGGATGGGCCTGCGGGAACCGGTGCAGGTGGTATGGCGGTCAGCGGCTCTGCCGGTGACCGAGGTGAGCCTTGACCCCGGCGCCGCCGACCCGGTGGCGGAGCTGATGTCGTCGGCTGGGCAGGCGATGGACTTGAGCCGGGCGCCGCTGCTGGACCTGCATGCCACGCCAGTGACGCAGGGCCGGTGGCTGGCCCTAGTGCGGACCCATCACGTGGTGCAAGACCACACCGCGCTGGAGGTGCTGCTCGACGAGCTGCGGGCGGTGCTGGCCGGGCGGGCCGGCGGCCTGCCGGAGCCGCTGCCGTTCCGGGACTTCGTGGCCTGGGCCCGCGCCGGGCTGGCGGCCGGGGCGCACGATGAGTTCTTCGCCGATCTGCTGGCCGGGGTGGACGAGCCGGCCGTGGCGTTCGGGATCAGCGACGTGCGCGGCGACGGCTCCGAGGTGGTGCGGGCCCGCCAGGCAATGGAGCCGGAGCTGGCAGCGCGGCTGAGGGAGGTGGCTCGGCGCCTGGGTGTGAGCCCGGCCACGGTCATGCACGTGGCGTGGTCGCGGGTGCTGGCAGTGGTCTCGGGCCGTGATGACGTGGTGTTCGGGACTGTGCTGTCGGGGCGGATGAACGCCGGGCCGGGCGCCGACCGGGTCCCCGGCCTGTTCATGAACACGCTGCCGGTCCGGGTCCGCACCGGCGAGTTCGACGCCCAGCACGCGGTGGCCGCGATGCGGGCGCAGCTGGCCCGGCTTCTCGAACACGAGCACGCGCCGCTGGCGCTGGCCCAGCGGGCCAGCAGCCTGCCGCCGGATGCGCCGCTGTTCACCGCGGTGCTCAACTAC
The DNA here is from genome assembly GCA_963769145.1 of uncultured Actinomycetota bacterium. Lineage (GTDB taxonomy): Bacteria > Actinomycetota > Actinomycetes > Streptosporangiales > Streptosporangiaceae > Chersky-822. The sequence continues at coordinate 459,992 of CAVYKS010000003.1, read as the reverse complement.
CGCCACAACACCGCCCCCAGGTATCAGAGCGCCGATGATGCAGGCGCCGCCGTGGACGGTGGGTTCGACGGCATCCGGGTCGTGCTCGTCCGGGAGCGGACCAACTACCCGCTGGTAGTGCTGGTCGACGACAACAGCGACGGCGGGTTCGGCCTGACCGCCGACGCCGTCGGGCCGGCTGACCCGCGGGGAGTGACCGCGATGCTGCACACCGCCGTGGACGGCCTGGTAACCGCGCTGGAAGACGCCCTAGACAGCGGCCAGCAGACGCCGCTGTCCGCGCTCAGCGTCATGGACGCGGCGGAGCGGGATCGGCTGCTGGTGGGGTGGAATGGTGGGGCGGTTTCGGTGCCGGCGGGGTTGGTGCCGGGGATGGTTGCGGGTCAGGTGGCGGGGGTTCCGGATGTGGTGGCGGTGGCGTGTGGTGGTGTGCAGGTGTCGTACGGGGAGCTGGGGGCCAGGGCGGCGCGGCTGGCCGGGTATCTGGCGGGGGTGGGGGTGGGGCGTGAGTCGGTGGTCGGGTTGTGCCTGCCGCGGGGGGTGGACATGGTGGTGGCGGTGCTGGCGGTGTGGCAGGCGGGGGGTGCGTATCTGCCGGTGGATGCGGGGCTGCCGGCTGGGCGGGTGGCGTTGATGCTGGCTGATGCGGGGGTGTCGGTGCTGGTGGGGTTGGCGGGGGTGCTGGATGAGCTGCCGGCCGGGCGGGTCCGGTCGGTGGCGCTGGATGATCCGGGGGTGGCTGCTGCGGTGTCGGCGGTGGCTGGCGGGGGGCCGGCGGTGGTGGTGGCGGCGGGGCAGCTGGCGTATGTGATGTACACGTCGGGGTCGACCGGGCGGCCTAAGGGTGTTGGGGTGACGCACGGCGGGCTGGCTAGTTATGTGGCGTCGGTGCCGCCGCGGGTGGGGCTGGCGGGGGCGGGGCGGTTCGCGGTGCTGCAGGATCAGGTGACTGACCTGGGGAACACGGTGGTGTTCGGGGCGCTGGCCACGGGCGGGACGCTGGTCGTGGCGCCGGAGGCGGCGGTGACCGATCCGGTGGCGATGGCGGGGTTCGTCGCGGCGCAGCGGGTGGACGGGTTCAAGGTGGTGCCGTCGCATCTGGCGGCGCTGGGTGCCGGGCCGGGGGGGCTGGGTGCGGTGCTGCCGCGGCGGGTTGTGGTGCTGGGCGGGGAGGCTGCCTCGCCGGGCTGGGTTGGTGAGGTGGTGGCGGCTGCGGGCGCGGGCCGGGTGGTGGTCAACCATTACGGGCCGACTGAGGCCACGATCGGGGTGTGCGCTGCGGGGCTGGATGGGCCGGGGGTGGCTGGCGGGGTGGTGCCGATCGGGTCGCCGGTTCCCGGCGTGCGGGTGTTCGTGCTGGATGAGCGGCTGGCGCTGGTGCCGGCCGGGGTGGCCGCGGAGTTGTATGTGGCCGGGGCGCAGCTGGCTCGCGGCTATGTCGGCCGGGCGGGGCTGACGGCGGCCCGGTTCGTGGCTGATCCGTTCGATGCCGCGGGCGGGGGGCGGTTGTACCGTACTGGCGATGTGGTCCGGTGGACTGCTGGCGGGCAGCTGGTGTTCGTGGGCCGGGCCGATGAGCAGGTGAAGATCCGCGGTTTCCGGGTTGAGCCCGGTGAGGTGCAGGCTGTGCTGGCCGGCTGTTCCCGGGTGGCCCGGGTGGTGGTGGTCGCCCGCCGGGATCCTCCCGGCGATGTGCGCCTGGTCGCTTACGTGGTGGCCGCCGGCCCTGCTGAGGGGGCTGGTGACCTGCCTGCCGCGGTGCGCGAGTTCGCCGCTGCCCGGCTGCCCGGGTACATGGTCCCGGCGGCGGTCGTGGTGCTGGCGGAGCTGCCGCTGACCGCCAACGGCAAGCTCAACCGGCGGGCACTGCCCGCTCCTGGTCTCGCCGTTGCCCAGGCCGTCGGCCGCCCCCCGGCGAACGAGCGCGAGGAGCTGCTGTGCCAGGCCTTCGCCGACGTTCTGGGCTTGGAGGCGGTTGGGCCCGAGGACGACTTCTTCGCCCTCGGCGGCCACTCCCTGCTGGCGGTCCGCCTGATCAGCCAGCTCCGCGCCGTGCTCGGCGTCGAGACCGACATCCGGGCGGTATTCGAGGCACCGACAGCAGCCGGCCTGGCAGGACGCGTGGGAGTTCAGAAATCGACCAGGCCGGCGTTTCGGCCGATGCGTAGCTCGGAGGAGTCCTGATGGTTCCATTGTCGTTCGCCCAGCGCCGCCTGTGGCTTATCGGGCAGCTTGAGGGCCCCAGCACGCTTTACACCGTTCCGGTGATAGTGCGGCTGGCCGGTGACGTGGACCAGGCTGCCCTGGACGCGGCGCTGCGCGACGTGATCGGCCGGCACGAGGTGCTGCGCACGATCTTCCCGACGGCCGACGGCGAGCCCTATCAGCGGATCCTCGATCCCGGCGATCTGGACTGGCAGCTCCAGGTGGCCGACGTCACCGCCGGTGACCTGCCCGCCGCAGTGGACACAGCAATGGCCTGCGTCTTCGACCTGGAAACCGACATCCCGATCCGGGCGCGGTTGTTCTCGACCGGGCCGGACGAGCATGTCCTCGTGCTGGTGGTGCACCACATCGCCAGCGATGGCTGGTCGTGGGGACCATTGGCGCGCGACCTGTCGGCGGCGTACGCGGCTCGGCGTGACGGTCGGGCCCCGCAGTGGGCGCCGCTGCCGGGCCAGTACGCGGACTACGCGCTGTGGCAGCGCGAGCTGCTCGGCGATGAGGACGACCCGGACAGCCTGATCCGCCAGCAGGCCGGTTACTGGCGCGACGCCCTGGCGGGGGCACCGCAGGAGCTGGCGCTGCCGTCGGACCGGCCGCGCCCCGCCGTCCCTAGCCGCCGCGGGCACAGCGTGGAGCTGGAGGTCCCGGCCGCGGTGCACGCGCGGCTGCTAGAGGTCGCACGGGCGAACGGCGCGACCCTGTCGATGGTGTTGCAGGCGGCGCTGGCGGTTTTGCTGGCGAGGCTGGGCGCGGGTACCGACATCCCGGTCGGGGCGGCGGTCGCGGGCCGCACTGACAAGGGCCTGGAGGACCTGGTCGGGTTCTTCGTCAATACCCTGGTCGTTCGCTGCGACCTGTCGGAGGATCCCGCGTTCGCGGAGCTGGTGGGCAGGGTCCGCAAGGCCGGTCTGTCGGCGCTGGCGAACCAGGACATCCCGTTCGAGCGCCTGGTGGAGGAACTCGCCCCCGCCCGGTCCCGGGCCCGCCACCCGCTGTTCCAGGTCGCGCTGACCATGCAGAACAATGCCGCCGCAGTGCTGGACCTGCCCGATATCAGCGCGGAGGTGGTGTCCCCGAGCTCGCCGACGGCCAGGTTCGACCTGGACGTCGCGGTATCCGAGGTCGTGGACGCCGGTGTCCCGGCCGGGCTGCGGGGCGCTCTGGTCGGCGCGGCCGACCTGTTCGATGCCAGCACCGTCGAGGTGATCACCGGGCGGCTCGTGCGAGTGCTCGAGGCAGTGGCCGCCGACCCGGGGCTGGCTGTCTCCGAGGTAGACGTGCTGGAGCCGGCTGAGCGGCACCAGCTGCTCGCGGGCTGGAACGACACTGCGACGGAACTGCCGCTCGAGACAGTGCCGGAGCTGATCTCCGGGCAGGCCGCGCGGACTCCCGATGCGGTGGCGGTCGCCTGCGGCGACACGCGGGTGTCATACGCCGAGATGGAGGCCCGGGCCGCCCGGCTGGCCCGGTACCTGACCGGGCTGGGAGTCGGCCGCGAGTCGGTGGTCGGGCTGTGCCTGCCGCGCGGCATCGAGATGATCGTCGCGGTGCTGGCCGTGTGGCAGGCCGGCGCTGCCTATCTGCCCGTCGACCCGGAGTTGCCGGCCGAGCGGGTGTCGTTCATGCTCGCCGACGCCGGCGCGATGTGCGTGCTCGATGACGCTCAGGTCACCGCGGCGATGCAGGCGACCGCCGATGACCCGCTGCCAGAGCCGTCCGCGCCGGGGCAGCAGCCCGCGGCCGGGCAGCTCGCGTACGTGATCTTCACCTCGGGATCGACCGGGCAGCCCAAGGGTGTGGCGATGACCCATGCCGGGCTGGCCAACACCGCCGGCGTGTTCGCCCCGGTGTTCGGCGCTGGCCCGGAGGTGGTCGTGCTCCAGTTCACCTCGTTCAGCTTCGACGCCTCGGTGCTGGACCTAGCGGTGAGCCTGTCGTCCGGAGCGTGCCTGTTCGTCGCCTCGGCAGCGGAGCGCGCGGATGCGGCCCTGCTGCGCGACCGGGTGGCCACGGCCGGAGTGCGGGTGGCCAGCGTCGTGCCGAGCCTGCTGCGTGTGCTGGCGCCGGGCGAGCTGGGCTCCGTGCGGCGGCTGCTGGCAGGCGGCGAGGCGATCTCGGCAGCACAGGCCACGGCGTGGGCAGCTGGGCGGGTGCTGGTCCACCCCTACGGCCCGACCGAGGCCGGGGTCATGGTCGCGGCGGGCGTGGTGGATCCGGACCGGGTTCTCGAGGGCTCGGTGGTGCCGTTCGGGCGCCCGGCCGGCAACAGCCGGCTCTTTGTTCTGGATGAACGGCTGCGCCCGGTACCGCCGGGAGTCGCCGGGGAGTTGTACGTGGCCGGTGCTCAGCTGGCGCGGGGATACGCCGGGCGCCCGGGACTGACCGCCGACCGGTTCGTGGCCGACCCGTTCGACCCGGCCGCTGTCGGCGGCGGTCGGCTGTACCGGACCGGGGACGTGGTGCGGTGGACCGCCGACGGGCAGCTCATGTTCGTCGGTCGCGCCGACGAGCAGGTGAAGATCCGCGGGTTCCGGATCGAGCCCGGCGAGGTCGAAAAGGTGCTGGCCGCCAGCCCGCACGTCGCCCAGGCCGCGGTGATCGCCCGTCACGACACCGCCGGAGACAAGCGGCTGGTCGCCTACGTGGTCCCGGCCGACGGAAGCGGCGGTCATGGCACGAGCGGCCTGCCTGAGGTGGTGCGGGAGTTCGCCGCGGACCGGCTGCCGGAGTACATGGTGCCGTCGGCGGTGGTGGTCCTGGACGCGCTGCCGCTGACGCCGAACGGGAAGCTAGACCGCGCGGCGCTGCCCGCCCCCGACTTCGGGGCCACCGCCGCGGGCCGGGACGGGCGGCGCCCGGCGGACGTGCGCGAGGAACTGCTGTGCCAGGCGTTCGCAGACGTCCTCGGCCTGGAATCGGTCGGGCCCGACGACGACTTCTTCGCCCTGGGCGGCCACTCGCTGCTCGCGGTCCGGCTGGCCAGCCGGGTGCGTGCCGCGCTCGGAGCAGAGATCGACATCGTGACGCTGTTCGAGGCCACGACGCCTGCGAGCCTGGCGGCGCGGCTCGCCGGGGCCGGCGCCGCGCGCGCCGCGCTGGAACCGCAGTGCAGGCCCGAGCCGCTGCCACTGTCGTCCGCCCAGCGGCGGCTGTGGTTCATCGGGCAGCTTGAGGGCCCGAGCGCCCTGTACAACGTCCCGGTCGTGGTGCGACTGTCCGGCGAGGTCGACGCGACCGCGCTGGCGGCGGCGCTGCGGGACGTGATCGGCCGGCATGAGGTGCTGCGCACCGTGTTCCCCGCCGTCGGCGGCCAGCCGTTCCAGCAGATCGTTCCCATCGACGAGCTGGACTGGAAGCTGCAGGAGCTGCAGGTGGCTCCCGGCGGCCTGCGCGAGGCCGTGCGGGAGGCTGCCGGGTACACCTTCGACCTGGCCTACGAGGTGCCCGTCCGGGCGTGGCTGCTCACCGACGGCGCCGACGAGCGCGTGCTCGTGGTGGTCATGCATCACATCGCCGGGGACGGCTGGTCGTGGGCGCCGCTGGGCAAGGACGTGTCCCGGGCTTATGCGGCCCGGGTGGCGGGCCGGGCACCGGCGTGGGCGCCGCTGCCGGTGCAGTACGCGGACTACGCGCTGTGGCAGCGGGACCTGCTCGGCGACGAGGACGATCCGGAGAGCCTGATCTCCCGCCAGGTCGGTTACTGGCGGGACGCGCTGGCGGGAGCGCCGCAGGAGCTGGCGCTGCCCTTCGACCGGCCGCGTCCGGCGGTAGCCAGCTACCGCGGGCACACGGTGCCGCTGGAGGTCCCGGCCGAGGTCCGCACAAGGCTGCTGGCCGTGGCCCGCGCCCGGGGCGTGACGCTGTTCATGGTGGTGCAGGCCGCGCTGGCGGTGTTGCTGGCCAAGCTCGGCGCCGGCCCGGACATCCCCATCGGCACGCCGGTCGCCGGACGGACCGACGAGGCACTCGATGACCTGGTCGGGTTCTTCAACAACACGCTCGTGATCCGCACCGACCTGGCCGGCGACCCGGAATTCGGGCACGTCCTTGACCGCGTCCGCCGTGCCAGCCTCGCCGCGTTCGACCACCAGGACGTGCCGTTCGAGCGTCTGGTCGAGGAGCTGGCCCCGGTCCGCTCCCTGGGCCGCCACCCCCTGTGCCAGGTGATGCTCACGGTGCAGAACCTCACCGCCGCCGCGCTGGACCTGCCCGGCGTCACCGCCGAGGGCATCTCCCCCGACGCGCCCATGGCCAGGTACGACCTTAACGCCGTCATCGGCGAGGACGTCGGCGCCGACGGTGCCCCCGCGGGACTGCGGGGCGTGGTCACGGGAGCGGCGGACCTGTTCGACCGCCAGTCGGTGGAACGGATCGCCGGGCGCCTGGTACGGGTGCTGGACGCGGTGACCGCCGATCCCGGGTTGCGGGTCTCGGACGTCGACGTGCTGGAGCCGTCCGAGCGGCACCAGCTGCTGGTGCGGTGGAATGACACCGAGACCGAGATACCGCCGCAGACCGTGCCGGGCCTGTTCGCCGTGCAGGCGGCGCGGACCCCGGACGCGGTCGCCGTGGCATGCGGAGACGCCATGGTTTCCTACGGAGTGCTGCAGTCCCGGTCCGGTCGGCTGGCCGGCTACCTGCGCGAGCTCGGCGTGGGGCCGGAGTCGGTAGTGGGCCTGTACCTGCCGCGCGGCGTGGACATGATCGTCGCGCTGCTGGCAGTGCTCAGGGCGGGCGGAACGTACCTACCGCTTGACCCGGCCTACCCGGCGGAGCGGGTGTCGTTCATGCTGGCTGACTCCGCGCCGATGGCGGTGCTGGCGTCGTCGGGCACTGCCGGAACGCTGGCCGGGGCACTGGCCAGCGCGGGCCGCGACGTGCCGTCGTCCGCCGAGGTGCCGGTGGTCGTGCTCGATGACCCGGCGACAGCGGCGGCGATCTCGTCGGCGGCCGGCCCGGGCCCGGAGGCGACGGAGCCGACCGCGCACGCGGCGTACGTGATCTACACGTCCGGCTCCACGGGTGTGCCCAAGGGCGTGGTGGTGTCGCATGCGGGGTTCGCGAACCTCGCGGCGAGCCTGCACCGCGTGCTCGGCGTGGGCCCGGGCGACCGGGTAGCGCAGTTCGCGTCGGCCAGCTTTGACACCTTCTGCTGGGAGTGGTGCATGACCCTGCCGCGCGGGGCGGCGCTGGTGGTCGTGCCGCCCGGGCAGCGGTTCGGGGAGGCGCTCACCGGCCTGCTGGCGGCGCAGGGCGTGTCGGTGGTGACGCTGCCACCGGCGGTGCTGGCGATGCTCGAACCATCGTCGGTCGGCCCGGACGTGACCGTGCTGGCGGCGGGGGAAGCCTTCCCGCTGGAGATGATGACGCGGTGGGCGGCCGGGCACCGGATGTTCAACTCCTGGGGCGCGACCGAGACCACGGTGGATGCCACGTCGTGGCGCTGCGATGCCGGCGCCAGGCAGGTCGCGCTCGGCCAGCCGGTCATCAACAAGCGGGTGTACCTGCTGGACGATCATCTGTCCCCGGTGCCGCAGGGGGTGGCGGGAGAGCTGTATGTGGCCGGGGAGACCTTGGCTCGCGGGTACGCGGGGCGCGCCGGCCTGACCGCGGCCCGGTTCATCGCCGACCCGCTCGATCCCGCCGCTGGCGGCGGGGGACGGCTGTACCGGACCGGGGACGTGGCGCGGTGGACCAGCGACGGCAATCTGGTATTCGTCGGCCGGGCCGACGAGCAGGTCAAGATCCGCGGGTTCCGGGTCGAGCCAGGCGAGGTCGAGGCGGTCGTGGCGGCTTGCCCGCGCCTCGCCCAGGCCGCCGTGATCGTCCGCGAGGACGTGCCCGGTGACAAGCGCCTGGTGGCTTACGTGGTGCCCGCCGACGGGGCTGGTGGCCTGCCGGAGGTGGTGCAGCAGTTCGCCGCGGGTCAGCTGCCGGACTACATGGTGCCGTCGGCGGTGGTGGTGCTGGACGCGCTGCCGCTGACCGCCAACGGGAAGCTGGACCGGCGGGCGCTGCCTGCGCCCGACTTCGCGGCCGCCGCCGGGCGGGGCCGCCGCCCGGTGGACGCGCGCGAGGAGCTGCTGTGCCAGGCGTTCGCCGACATCCTCGGCCTGGAGTCGGTCGGGCCCGAGGACGACTTCTTCGCTCTCGGCGGCCACTCGCTGCTCGCGGTCCGGCTGACCAGCCGCGTGCGCGCGGTGCTCGGGGTAGAAGTGGCGGTGCGGACGCTGTTCGACGCCGCGACGCCGGCGGGCCTGGCGGGACGGCTGGCCGGGGCCGGCGAGGCGCGGGCGGCGCTGGTGCCGCAGCCGCGGCCCGCGCGGCTGCCGCTGTCGTTCGCCCAGCAGCGGCTGTGGTTCATCGGCCAGCTGGAGCCCAGCGCGCTCTACAACGTCCCGGTGATCGTGCGGCTATCCGGCGACGTCGACGTGGCGGCGCTGGGCTCCGCGCTGCGCGACGTGATCGGCCGGCACGAGGTGCTGCGCACCATGTTCCACACCGCCGATGGCGAGCCATACCAGCAGGTCGTTCCCCTCGCGGAGCTGGACTGGGAGCTGCAGCGGCTGCGGGTGCCGTCCGTCGGCCTGCGGGCGGCGATCGAGGGCGCGGCGGGGTACGTGTTCGACCTGGCGGCCGACGTGCCGATCCGCGCGTGGCTGCTTACCAGCGATGAGGGTGAGCGGGTCCTGGTCGTGGTGGTGCATCACATCGCCGGGGACGGCTGGTCGTGGGCGCCGCTGGGCAGGGACGTGAGCAGGGCGTACGCGGCGCGGCGGCAGGGCCGGGCGCCGGCCTGGGAGCCGCTGCCGGTGCAGTACGCCGACTACGCGCTCTGGCAGCGCGAGCTGCTCGGCGATGAGCACGACCCCGAGAGCCTGATCTCCCGGCAGGTCGGCTACTGGCGGGACGCGCTCGCCGGTGCACCCGAGGAACTGGAGCTCCCGTCGGATCGGCCGCGCCCGGCAGTGGCCAGCCACCGCGCGCACACGGCGGAAGTCGACGTCCGAGCCGAGGTGCACACAAGGCTGCGCGAGATGGCGCGCGCCCGCGGCGTGACGGTGTTCATGGTCGTGCAGGCCGCGTTCGACATGCTGCTGGCCCGGCTGGGCGCGGGGACCGACATCCCGGTTGGAACCGTGGTCGCCGGGCGCACCGATGAAGCGCTCGATGAGCTGGTCGGGTTCTTCGTCAACACGCTGGTGATCCGCACCGACCTGGCCGGTGACCCGGAGTTCGGGACGGTCCTGGACCGGGTGCGCCAAGCCAGCCTCGCCGCGTTCGAGCGCCAGGACGTGCCGTTCGAGCGGCTCGTCGAGGCACTCGCCCCGGCCCGCTCGCTCGCCCGGCACCCGCTGTTCCAGGTGCTGCTCACCGTCCAGAACAACATCGCCGCCACACTGGACTTGCCGGGAGCGGGCACCGAGATGGTGTCCGCGGGCTCGCTGATGGCCAGGTTCGACCTGGCCGTGGTGCTGTCCGAAGTCACCGACGCCGCTGGTGCCCCCGCTGGGCTGCGCGGCGGTGTCACCGGGGCAGCGGACCTGTTCGACGCCGGCACGGTCGCGGTGTTCGCCCGCCGGCTAGTGCGGGTGCTGGAGGCGGTGACCGCCGATCCGGCGCTGCGGGTTTCCGGGACGAACGTGCTGGAGCCCGCCGAGCGCCGCCAGCTGCTCGCGGACTGGAACGACACCGCGGTGGAACTGCCGCCAGCATCGGTGCCGGAGATGGTCGCCGGCCACGCGGCGCGGACCCCCGACGCGGTCGCGGTGGCGTCCGGGGATGTGCGGGTGTCCTATGCCGAGCTGGAGGCCCGGGCGGGCCGGCTGGCGCGGTACCTGACGGGGCTGGGGGTGGGCCGGGAGTCGGTGGTCGGGCTGTGCCTGCCGCGCGGCGTGGACATGGTGGTGGCGGTGCTGGGGGTGTGGCAGGCCGGCGGCGCGTACCTGCCCGTCGACCCCGAGCTGCCGGCCGAGCGGGTGTCGTTCATGCTGGCCGACGCCGACGCGATGTGCGTGCTCGATGACGCGCAGGTGGCCCGCGCGCTGGCCGGGCCGGACGGCCCGGCCGGCCCGGCGGACGCGCCGCTCCCGGGGCAGCTGGCGTACGTGATCTATACCTCGGGATCGACTGGGCGGCCCAAAGGCGTCGCCGTCACTCACGCCGGGATACCCAGCTTCGCCGCCGCGGAGCTGGAGCGGTTTGCCGTCACCCAAGGCAGCCGGGTCCTGCAGGTGGCGTCGATGGGATTCGACGCCAGCGTGCTGGAACTGTGCATGGCGTTCGCCGCGGGCGCGACCCTGGTGATCGCGCCGCCCGGACCGCTGGCCGGCGCGACCCTGGCGGCCGTGCTGCGCGAGGAGGGGATCACCCACGCGCTGATCGTCCCGAGCGTCCTGGCCAGCGTGCAGGACACTGACCTGCCCGGCTTCCGCGTGCTCATCGTCGGCGGCGAGGCGTGCGACGCGGAGCTGGCGGCCCGCTGGTCGGGCGGTCGCCGGATGGTCAATGCGTACGGCCCAACCGAGTCCACAGTGATGATCGCGACCAGCGGCCCGCTGGACGGCGCCAGGACACCGCCGATCGGCACGCCGATCGCCAATAGCCGGGCTTATGTGCTGGACGAGTGGCTGTGCCCGGTGCCGGCCGGGGTGGCCGGCGAGCTGTACGTGGCGGGCGCTGGGCTGGCGCGGGGGTACCTGGGCCGGGCGGGCCTGACGGCGGAGCGGTTCGTGGCCGACCCGTTCGACCCCGCGGGCGGGGGGCGGCTGTACCGGACCGGGGACCGGGCCCGCTGGCGGGCCGATGGGCAGCTGATGTTCGCCGGGCGCGCCGACGATCAGGTCAAGGTGCGCGGGTTCCGGATCGAGCCCGCCGAGGTGCAGGCCGTCGTCGCTGCTCACCCGGGGGTGAGGCAGGCCGCCGTGGTCGCCCGGCAGGACAGCCCAGGCGATGCGCGGCTGGTCGCCTACGTGGTCCCCGCCGCGATCGCGGAAGCGGGAGATTTCGCGGGCGTCGGCGGGCTATCGGCCGCAGTGCGGGAACTGGCCGCCGAGAAGCTGCCGGGGTACATGGTGCCCGCCGCAGTGGTGGTCCTGGACGCGCTGCCGCTGTCCGCCAGCGGGAAGCTGAACCGGGCGGCTCTGCCCGCCCCCGACTTCGCGGCCGCCGCCGGGCGGGGCCGCCGCCCGGCGGACGCGCGCGAGGAGCTGCTGTGCCAGGCGTTCGCCGACATCCTCGGCCTGGAGTCGGTCGGGCCTGACGACGACTTCTTCGCCCTAGGCGGCCACTCGCTGCTCGCGGTCCGGCTCGTCAGCCGGGTGCGCGCCGTGCTCGGCGTGGAGACGCCGCTGCGGGCCGTGTTCGAGGCCGCTACGCCGGCGGCCCTGGCCGGGCGCCTGGCCGGAGCCGGCGCGGCGCGGGCCGCGCTGACGCCGCAGCTGCGGCCAGCCCGGCTGCCGCTGTCGTTCGCCCAGCGCCGGCTGTGGTTCATCGGGCAGATGGAGGGGCCCAGCGAGCTCTACAACATCCCGGTGGTGATGCGGCTGGCCGGCGCGCTCGATGCCACTGCGCTCGGCGCCGCGCTGCGCGACGTGATCGGCCGGCACGAGGTACTGCGCACCGTGTTCCGCGCTTCCGTGAACGGGGAGCCGTTCCAGCAGGTCATCCCTCTTGAGGAGCTGGACTGGGAGCTGCATCAGGTGCAGGTGCCGTCCGCGGGCCTGCGGGCGGCCGTCGAGGACGCGGCGGCGTACTCCTTCGACCTGGCGGCGCAGGTGCCAATCCGGGCGTGGCTGTTCACCACCGGTGATGGCGAGCGGGTGCTGGCGGTGGTGGTGCACCACATCGCCGGGGATGGCTGGTCGTGGGGGCCGCTGGGCAGGGACGTGTCCACGGCCTATGCGGCCCGTCGGCAGGGCCGGGCCCCGATGTGGGAGCCGCTGCCGGTGCAGTACGCGGACTACGCGCTTTGGCAGCGCGGCCTGCTCGGCACCGAGGATGACCCCGGCAGCGTGATCTCCCGGCAGGTCGGCTACTGGCGGGACGCGCTCACCGGGGCGCCGCACGAGCTGGCGCTGCCGTCTGACCGGCCGCGCCCGGCTGTGGCCAGCCACCGGGGGCACACCGTGCCGCTGGACATCCCGGCCAGCGTGCACAGCAGGCTGCGGGAGCTGGCGCGAGCCCGGGGCGTGACCGTGTTCATGGTTGTGCACGCCGCGCTGGGCGTGCTGCTGTCCCGGCTGGGCGCGGGGATCGACATCCCGGTCGGCGCCGCGGTGGCCGGACGGACCGACGAGGCGCTGGACGAGCTGGTCGGGTTCTTCGTCAACACGCTGGTGATCCGTACTGACCTGGCCGGCGACCCGGAATTCGGGCGGGTCTTGGACCGGGTGCGAGACACCAGCCTGTCCGCCCTGGAGCACCAGGACGTGCCGTTCGAGCGGCTGGTCGAGGAACTCGCCCCGGCCCGGTCGCTGGCCCGCCACCCGCTGTTCCAGGTGATGCTCACCGTGCAGAACAACGACCCCGCGGCGGTGGACCTGCCCGGAGTCACCACCGAGGGGATCTCCCCGGGTTCGCAGACGGCCAGGTTCGACCTGGACGTGAACGTCTGGGAGGCGCTTGGCGCCGACGGTGCGCCGACCGGGATCCGCGGCGCGGTGACCGGCTCGGCGGACCTGTTCGACGCGAGCAGCGTTGAGGTATTCGCCGGTCGGCTGGCGCGGGTGCTGGGCGCGGTGGCCGCCGACGCGGGGCTGCGGGTGTCCGAGGTGGACGTGCTGGAGCCGGCCGAGCGGTGCCAGCTGCTGGCTGGCTGGAACGTCACCGCGACGGAACTGCCGCCAGCATCGGTGCCGGAGCTGGTCGCGGCACAGGTGGCGCGGACCCCTGACGCGGTGGCGGTGGCGTTCGGGGACGTGCGGGTGTCCTATGCCGAGTTGGAGGCCCGGGCGGGCCGGCTGGCGCGGTACCTGACGGGGCTGGGGGTGGGCCGGGAGTCGGTGGTCGGGCTGTGCCTGCCGCGCGGCGTGGAGATGGTGGTGGCGGTGCTGGGGGTGTGGCAGGCCGGCGGCGCGTACCTGCCCGTCGACCCGGGCCTGCCGGCCGAGCGGGTGTCGTTCATGCTGGCCGACGCCGGCGTGATGTGTGCGCTGGACGACGCGCAGGTGGCCGCGGCCATGCTGGCGGTCGCCGACGGCCCGCTGCCAGGGCCCCCCGCAGCCGGGCAGCTTGCCTACGTGATCTTTACTTCGGGGTCCACCGGGCAGCCCAAGGGCGTGGCGATGACCCATGCCGGGCTGGCCAACACTGTGGGCGTCTTCGCCCCGGTGTTCGGCGCTGTCCCCGGCGCGGCCGTGCTGCAGTTCGCATCGTTCAGCTTCGACGCGTCGGTGCTGGACATGGCGGTGAGCCTGTCGTCCGGGGCGTGCCTGGTGGTCGCGTCGGCGGCGGACCGGGCGGATGCCGTGCTGCTGCGCCGGCTGGCGGCCACGGCCGGGGTGCAGGTGGCCAGCGTCGTGCCGAGCCTGCTGGAGGTGCTGTCGCCGGGGGACCTGGGGCAGCGGCTCGTGGTGGGCGGCGAGGCGATCTCGGCGCCGCAGGCCGTGGCGTGGGCGGCCGGGCGGGAGCTCGTCAACACCTACGGCCCGACCGAGGCCGGGGTGATGGTGGCGGCCGGGACCGTGGATCCGGGTCGGGTGCCCGAGGGTTCGGTGGTGCCGTTCGGGCGCCCGGCTGGCAATAGCCGGCTGTTTGTTCTGGATGAACGGCTCGCGCCAGTGCCGGCCGGAGTGCCCGGAGAGTTGTACATCGCCGGGGCCCAGCTGGCGCGGGGATACACCGCGCGGCCGGGGCTGACCGCGGACCGGTTCGTGGCCGACCCGTTCGACCCCGCCGCTGGCGGCGGCGGGCGGCTGTACCGGACCGGCGACCTGGCCCGGTGGGCCGCCGACGGGCAGCTGGTGTTCGTCGGCCGGGTCGATGAGCAGGTGAAGATCCGCGGGTTCCGGGTCGAGCCCGGCGAGGTCGAGGCGGTGCTGGCCGCGTGCCCACCCGTCGCCCAGGTGGCGGTGCTGGCCCGCGAGGAGATCGCCGGGCACAAGCGGCTGGTCGCCTATGTGGTCCCGGCCGGTGGTGACGGCGCCGGTGGTGACGGCGCGGGCGGCCTGCCCGGGTTGGTGCGGGAGTTCGCGTCGGCCCGGCTCCCGGAGTACATGGTGCCCGCCGCCGTAATAGTGCTGGACGGGCTGCCGCTGACGCCGAACGGCAAGCTGGACCGCGCGGCCCTGCCCGCGCCCGACTTCGCGGCCGCGGCGGCCAGGGACGGGCGCGGCCCGGCCGATATGCGCGAGGAACTGCTGTGCCAGGCGTTCGCCGACGTCCTGGGTCTGGAGTCGGTCGGGCCCGACGACGACTTCTTCGCCCTGGGCGGCCACTCGCTGCTGGCGGTCCGGCTGGCCAGCCGGGTACGGGCCGTGCTCGGGGTGGAAGTGCCGGTGCGGGCGGTGTTCGAGGCCGCCACGCCGACGAGCCTGGCGGGGCGGCTGGCCGAAGCCCGGGTGGCGCGGGCGGCGCTGGTGCCGCAGCCGCGCCCGGCGCGGCTGCCGCTGTCGTTCGCCCAGCAGCGGCTCTGGTTCATCGGGCAGCTCGAAGGCCCGAGCGCGCTCTACAACATCCCGGTCGTCGTCCGCCTGTCCGGCGAGATCGACCAGACAGCGCTCGGTGCCGCGCTGCGCGACGTGCTCGGCCGGCACGAGGTGCTGCGCACGATATTCCGTACCGCCGATGGCGAGCCGTACCAGCATGTCATTCCCCTCGGGGAGCTGGACTGGGCCTTGGAGGCGGTGCAGGTCCCGGCCGGGGGCCTGCGGGAGGCGGTCGGCGCCGCGGTGGGGCACGTGTTCGACCTGGCGGTGGAGGCGCCGATCCGGGCGTGGTTGTTCACCAGCGGCACGGACGAGCGAGTGCTGGTGGTCGTGGTCCACCACATCGCCGGAGACGGCTGGTCCGCCGGCCCGCTGAGCAAGGACGTCAGCCAGGCGTACGCGGCTCGCCGGCAGGGCCAGTGCCCAGCGTGGCAGCCGCTGCCGGTGCAGTACGCCGACTACGCGCTCTGGCAGCGCGACCTGCTCGGCAGCGAGGACGACCCCGGCAGCCTGATCTCCCGTCAGGTCAGCTACTGGCGGAACGCGCTGGCGGGAGCGCCGCCGGAGCTGGATCTGCCGTTCGACCGCCCGCGCCCGCCGGTGGACAGCCACCGCGGCCACACGGCGGAGCTGGAGGTCACGGCCGCGGTGCACACAAGTCTGCGCGAGGTCGCGCGCCGGCAGGGCGTGACCGTGTTCATGGTGGTGCAGGCCGCGCTGGCGGTGCTGCTGGCGAAGCTGGGTGCTGGCCCGGACATCCCGGTCGGCACGCCGGTCGCGGCGCGCACCGACGAGGCGCTCGACGACCTGGTCGGGTTCTTCGCGAACACGCTGGTTATCCGCACCGACCTGACCGGCGACCCGGAGTTCAGCGAGGTCCTGGCGCGGGTGCGGGAGACCAGCCTGGGTGGCTTCGAGCACCAGGACGTGCCGTTCGAGCGGCTGGTCGAGGAACTCGCCCCGGCCCGCTCGCTGGCCCGGCACCCCCTGTTCCAGGTGATGCTGATCGTGCAGAACACCGCCGCCGCGGTACTGGACCTGCCCGGCGTGCGGGCAGGGCAGGACACGGTCCCGGCGGACGCGCCGATGGCCCGGTTCGACCTGCACGTGAGCGTTGGCGAGGCGCTCGGCGCCGACGGTGCCCCCGCCGGGATCCGCGGCGCGGTGATCGGCGCGGCGGACCTGTTCGACCGGGAGTCGGTGGAGCAGATCACTGGGCGGCTGATGCGGGTGCTGGAGGCGGTGACCGCAGACCCGGAGCTGCGGGTCTCAGCTGTGGACGTGCTGGACGCGGCCGAGCGGAACCAGCTGATCGCGGACTGGAACGACACCGCGGCGGAGCTGCCGGCGGAGACGGTGCCCGGCCTGTTCGCCCGGCAGGCGGCGCGGACCCCGGACGCGGTGGCGGTCGTGTGCACAGACGCGCGGGTCTCCTACGCGGAGCTGGACACAAGGGCCGGTCGGCTGGCCCGGTCGCTGACCAGGCTGGGGGCGGGGCCGGAGTCCGTCGTGGGCGTGTGCCTGCCGCGGGGCGCGGACATGGTGGCCGCGCTGCTGGCGGTGGTCCGGACCGGCGCGGCCTACCTGCCACTGGACCCCGGCTACCCCGCGCAGCGGCTGGCGTTCATGGTCGCCGACGCGCGGTCGCTGGCCATCGTGACGGACACCGCCACGGCCGCGGCGGTGCCGGACACCGCCGCGCCGGTGCTGCTGACCGACGACCTGGGAAACCAGGATGGCTCGGCCGACCGGACCGGTCCTGACCTGTCGCCGGCGGGCGAGGTGCTGCCCGGAAGCCCGGTGCACGTGCTGTACACCTCAGGCTCGACCGGCCGGCCCAAGGCCGTCGTGAGCACACATCAGGCGGTGCTGAACAGGCTCGCCTGGATGTGGCGGGCGTACCCGTTCCGGGACGCCGAGGTGGCCGCCCATACGGCGTCGTTCGGGTTCGTCGACTCGGTGTGGGAGCTGCTTGGCCCGCTGCTGGGCGGGGTCACCGTCGTCCTGGCGACCGAGCGGGAGCTGCACGATGCCCGCGAGCTGGCCAGGGTGCTGGCTGCCCGGGGAGTGACCCGGGTCGTGCTGGTGCCGTCGCTGCTGGGCGCGATGCTCGAGGTGCTGGCCGCCGACGGGCTGCCGCTGCCCGCGCTGGCGTCGTGCGGCGTCAGCGGCGAGGCACTGCCGGCGCGCCTGGCCGCGGAGTTCCGGCGGATCCTGCCGCACGCTGTGCTGCTGAACTTGTACGGCTCAACCGAGGTCATGGGCGACGCGACCGCGTTCGCCTGCCCCGCGCAGGCCGCGGTGCCCGCGGCGATGCCGATCGGCCAGCCGATCGCGAACATGCGGGCCTTCGTGCTGGACGAGTGGCTGTGCCCGGCGCCCGCCGGGGTCACCGGGGAGCTCTACGTGGCCGGCGCGGGCCTGGCCCGCGGGTACGCGCAACGGCCCGGGCTGACCGCTGAGCGGTTCGTGGCGTGCCCCTATGCGGCGGGCGCGCGGATGTACCGGACCGGGGACCTGGCGCGGTGGACGGTCGACGGTGTGCTGGAGTTCCGCGGCCGGGCCGATGACCAGGTCAAGATCCGCGGCTTCCGGGTCGAGCCCGGAGAGGTCGAGGCGGTGCTGGCGGCGAGCCCCGGCGTGCGGCAGGCAGTGGTGACGGCGCCCGAGGACGTGCCGGGCGACCGGCGGCTGGTGGGTTACGTGGTCCCGGCCGACGGTGACGGCAACGGCTTGCCGGGGGCGGCGCGGGAGTTCGCCGCGTCGCGACTGCCCGAGTACATGGTGCCCGCCGCGGTGGTGGTCCTGGACGCGCTGCCGCTGACACCGAACGGGAAGCTGGACCGCGCGGCGCTGCCCGCCCCGGATTTCGCGGCCGCCACCGCGGCCAAGCGCGGCCCGGCGAATGTGCGCGAGGAACTGCTGTGCCAGGCGTTCGCCGACGTCCTAGGTCTGGAGTCGGTCGGTCCCGACGACGACTTCTTCGCCCTGGGCGGCCACTCGCTGCTCGCGGTGCGGCTGGCCAGCCGGGTGCGGGCGGTGCTCGGCGTAGAGGTTCCGGTGTGGGCGCTGTTCGAGGCGCCCACCCCGGCGCGGCTGGCTGGGTGGCTGGCCGGGGCCGGCCCGGCCAGGGTCGCGCTG
The DNA here is from genome assembly GCA_963769145.1 of uncultured Actinomycetota bacterium. Classification (GTDB taxonomy): domain Bacteria; phylum Actinomycetota; class Actinomycetes; order Streptosporangiales; family Streptosporangiaceae; genus Chersky-822. The sequence goes on along the minus strand of CAVYKS010000003.1, from coordinate 441,978 downwards.
GCGCGGCAGGCGCGGCCGGACCGGGTGCCGCTGTCGTTCGCCCAGCGGCGGCTGTGGCTGATCGGCCAGCTTGAGGGCCCCAGCGCCCTGTACAACGTCCCGGTGCTGGTGCGCCTGTCCGGTGCGCTCGATGAGGCGGCGCTCGGCGCGGCGCTGCGCGACGTCATCGGCCGGCACGAGGTGCTGCGCACCGTCTTCCCAGCCGTGGACGGGGAGCCGTTCCAGCACGTCATTTCCCTCGCGGAGCTGGACTGGGAACTGGAGCAGGTGCAGGTCGACGCCGTGGAGCTGCCGGAGGCGGTCGCGCGGGCGGCCGGATACGCCTTCGATCTGGCGTCGGAGGTGCCGGTCCGGGCGTGGCTGTTCACCGTCGGCGCGGACGATCGGATCCTGGCGGTGGTCATGCATCACATCGCCGGGGACGGCTGGTCGGCCGGGCCGCTTGGCGCGGATCTCTCGGCCGCCTACGCGGCCCGGCTGGCGGGCCGGGCTCCGGCGTGGGAGCCGCTGTCGGTGCAGTACGCGGACTACGCGCTGTGGCAGCGCGAACTGCTGGGCAGCGAGGACGACCCGGACAGCCTGATCTCCCGGCAGGTCGCCTACTGGCGGGATGCCCTGGCCGGGGCGCCGCAGGAGCTGGCGCTGCCCGCTGACCGGCCGCGCCCGGCGATGCCCAGCCATCGAGGCCACAGCGCGGAGCTGGAGGTTCCGGCCAAGGTGCACGCGCGGCTGCGGGAGGTGGCGCGCGCCCGGGGCGTGACGGTGTTCATGGTGATCCAGGCCGCGCTCGGCGTGCTGCTGTCGAAGCTCGGCGCGGGCACGGACGTCCCGGTCGGGGCAGCGGTCGCTGGGCGCGGCGACGAGGCCCTGGATGAGCTGGTCGGGTTCTTCGTCAACACGCTGGTGATGCGGATGGACCTGTCGGGCGACCCGGAGTTCGGGGAGGTGCTGGACCGGGTGCGGCAGGCCAGCCTCGCCGCGTTCGAGCACCAGGACGTGCCATTCGAGCGCTTGGTCGAGGAGCTCTCCCCGGCCCGGTCACTGGCCCGCCACCCGCTGGTCCAGGTGATGCTGACCGGACAGAACAACACCGCCGCCAGACTGGACCTGCCCGGGGTGCAGGCCGGCGGAGCGGCAGCGTCGGCGGGCGGGCCGATGGCCCGGTTCGACCTGGACGTGAGCGTGGGGGAGGTGCTCGGCGCGGATGGCGTGCCGGCCGGGATCCGCGGCGGCGTGATCGGGGCGGCGGACCTGTTCGACGCCGGCAGCGTGGCGGTGTTCGCGAGGCGGCTGGCGCGGGTGGTGGAGGCGGTGACCGCCAATCCGGCGCTGCGGATGTCCGATGTTGACGTGCTGGAGCCGGCCGAGCGGCGTCGGCTGCTGGCGGAGTGGAACGACACCGGGGTGGCGCTGCCGCCGCTGCTGGTCCCGGAGATGATCGAAAGGCAGGCGGTGCGGGCGCCGGACGCGGTGGCGGTGGCGTGCGGCGATGCGCGGGTGTCGTATGCGGAGCTGGAGGCGCGGGCGGGCCGGCTGGCGGGATACCTCGTCGGGCTGGGCGCGGGCCGCGAGTCGGTGGTGGGCCTGTGCCTGCCGCGCGGCGTGGAGATGATCGTGGCGCTGCTGGCGGTATGGAAGGCCGGCGCCGCCTACCTGCCGATCGACCCGGGCCTGCCAGCTGAGCGGGTGTCGTTCATGCTGACCGACGCGCGGGCGGCGGTGCTGGTGGGGACCGCCGAGGTGCTCGATGAGCTGCCGGCCGGACCGGTGCGCTCCGTGGCGCTGGATGACCCGCAGGTGGCGGCGGCGGTGTCGGCGGTGTCGCCGGCTGGGGATGTCCCGGTGGCGGCGCAGCTGGCGTACGTGATCTACACGTCGGGATCGACGGGGCGGCCCAAGGGCGTGGCAGTGACGCATGGCGGGCTGGCTAATTACGTGGCCTGGGCGGCCGCTTGCTACGGGCCGGGTGCTGGCGGGGTCGTGCTGCATTCGTCGCTGGCGTTTGACCTGACGGTGACCAGCGTGGTGGTACCGCTGGCCGCCGGGTCGCAGGTGGTGGGCTCGGTGGACGGCGGCCCGGAGGGCCTCGCGGAGCTGGTCGGCTCGCGGGGCGGGTTTGACGTGATCAAGGTGGTGCCCGGGCACCTGCCGCTGCTGGGCGCGCTGGTCTCCGGCGCCGCGGCCAGGTCGGCGGCGCGGGTGCTGGTCGTGGGCGGGGAGGCGCTGCCGGCCGGGCCAGTGCGCGGCTGGCTGGAGCGGGCGCCGGGGTCGGTGGTGGTCAACGAGTACGGCCCGACCGAGACCGTGGTGGGCTGCTGCGTGTTCACGGTGGTGGCCGGGCAGCAGGTCGCCGAGCAGGTGCCGATCGGCCGGCCGGTCGCTAACACCCGCCTGTACGTGCTGGATGACCGGCTTTCGCTGGTGCCGCCGGGGGTGGCGGGAGAGCTGTACATCGGCGGGGCGCAGCTGGCCCGCGGGTATGCGGGCCGGCCCGCGCTGACCGCGGAGCGGTTCATCGCCGACCCGTTCCACCCCGCCGCTGATGGCGGTGGGCGGCTGTACCGGACCGGGGATGTGGCCCGGTGGACCGCCGACGGGCAGCTGGTGTTCGTGGGCCGGGCCGATGAGCAGGTCAAGATCCGCGGCTTCCGCGTCGAGCCCGGCGAGGTCGAGGCGGCCCTGGCCGCCCACCCGCAGGTCGCGCAGGCCGCGGTGATCGCCCGCGAGGACACCCCAGGCGACACCCGCCTGATCGCCTACATCGTCCCGGCCGATGGCGGGGATGAGGCGGACGGACTGCCCGCCGCTGTGCGCGAGTTCGCCGCGAGCCGCCTGCCCGACTACATGGTCCCCGCCGCCGTGGCTGTCCTGGACGCGCTGCCGGTCACAGCGAACGGGAAGCTCGACCGGGCGGCGCTGCCCGCCCCTGGCCTCGCGGCCGCGGCGACCCCGGGGCGGGCCCCGGTCAATGAGCGCGAGGAGCTCCTGTGCCGGGCGTTCGCGGAGATCCTCGGGCTGGAGACGGTCGGGCCCGAGGACGACTTCTTCGCCCTCGGCGGGCACTCGCTGCTGGCGGTGCGCCTGGTCAGCCGGGTACGGGCGGTGCTCGGCGTGGAAGTGCCGCTGCGGCTGGTGTTTGCGGCTCCGACCGTGGCGGAGCTCGCGGTCCGCATGGGAGATCAGAAGTCCGACAGGCCTGCATTTCGGGCGATGCGTAATTCAGAGGAGTCCTGATGGTTCCGTTGTCGTTCGCCCAGCGCCGGTTGTGGTTCATCGGGCAGCTCGAGGGCCCGAGTCCGCTCTACAACGTGCCGGTGACCTTGCGGCTGTCTGGGGACGTGGACCGGGCTGCCCTGGGCGCGGCGCTGCGGGATGTGATCGGCCGGCACGAGGTGCTGCGCACGACGTTCCCCGTCGCCGACGGCGAACCGTATCAGCGGATCCTCGATCTCGGTGACCTGGACTGGCAGCTCGAGGTGGCCGAGCTTTCCGCCGACGACCTGCCCGCCGCGGTCGAGATGGCCATGGGCAACCTTTTCGACCTGGAACGGGAGATCCCGATCCGGGCCTGGCTCTTCTCGGCCGGGCCGGATGACCAGGTCCTGGTCGTAGTGGTGCACCACATTGCCGCCGACGGCTGGTCGATGGCCCCGCTGGCCAAGGACGTTTCCACCGCGTACGCGGCGCGCCGCGAAGGCCGGGCTCCGCGGTGGCCGTCGCTGCCGGGCCAGTACGCGGACTACGCGCTGTGGCAGCGGGAGCTGCTCGGCCACGAGGACGACCCGGACAGCCTGATCTCCCGGCAGCTCCGCTACTGGCGGGACGCGTTGGCCGGGGCACCGGAAGAGCTGGCGCTGCCGTTTGACCGGCCGCGCCCGGTCGTGGCCAGCCACCGCGGGCACACGGCGGAGCTGGAGGTTGGGGCGCAGACGCACGCGCGGCTGCTGGCCTTGGCGCGGGACCAGGGCGTGACGGTGTTCATGCTGGTGCAGGCCGCGCTGGGCGTGTTGCTGTGCAAGCTCGGCGCCGGCATCGATATCCCGGTGGGGGCGGCGGTCGCCGGTCGCACGGACGAGGCGCTGGATGAGCTCGTCGGGTTCTTCGTCAACACGCTGGTGATCCGCATGGACCTGTCGGGGGACCCCGAGTTCAAGCAGATCCTGGGCCGGGTGCGGGAGACCAGCCTGGCCGCGCTCGAGCACCAGGACGTGCCGTTCGACCGGCTCGTGGAAGAGCTGGCGCCGGGCCCGTCGCTGGCCCGGCACCCGCTGGTCCAGGTAATGCTCACCGTGCAGAACAACGCCGCCACGGTGATCGACCTGGCCGGTGCGGGCGCGGCGGGGATCTCCGTTGGCGCGCCGATGGCCCGGTATGACCTGAACGCGATCGTGGCCGAGGCCGTTGGCCCGGACGGCGCCCCCGCAGGCCTGCGCGGCGCGGTGACCGGGGCGGCGGACCTGTTTGACCGGGAGTCGGTCGAGCAGATCGCCGGGCGCCTGGCCCGAGTGCTGGAGGCAGTGACCGCCGAACCGGGTTTGCGCATCTCCGGGATTGACGTGCTCGAGCGGGCCGAGCGGCACCAGCTGCTGACCGAGTGGAACGACACCGCCGTGGACGCGCCGGCCGAGTCGGCGCCGGCGTTGTTCGCCACGCAGGCGGCGCGGACCCCGGACGCGGTGGCCGTGACCAGCGGCGACCAGCGGGTCTCGTACGCGGAGCTGCAAGCCCGGTCCAGCCGCCTGGCCGGCTACCTGCGGGGGCTGGGCGTAGGCCCGGAGTCGGTGGTCGGGGTGTGCCTGCCGCGAGGCGTGGACATGATCGTGGCAATGCTGGCGGCGTGGCACGCCGGCGGCGCGTACCTGCCAGTCGACCCTGACCTGCCCGCCGAGCGGGTGTCGTCCATGCTGGCCGACGCGCAGGCCGCGGCGCTAATCGGGACCGAGGAGGTCCTGGACGAGCTGCCCGCGGGGCTGGCACACGCGGTCGCCCTGGATGACCCGCAGGTGGCCGCGGCGGTGCGGGCAGAGACTGGCTTGGGGGCTGCTCCGCCGGTGGCGGCAGAGCAGCTCGCGTACGTCATGTTCACCTCGGGGTCCACCGGCGCGGCCAAGGGCGTCGCGGTCAGCCACCACGATGTGGTCGCGCTGGCCGCCGACCGGTGCTTCGGCGGGGCAGCGCACCGGCGGGTGCTGGTCCACTCGCCGCATTCGTTTGACGCCTCAATCTACGAGATGTGGGTGCCGCTGCTGAACGGCGGCCAGGTGGCGATCGCGCCGCCGGGGCGGCTGGATGCGGAGGATCTGGCCGGGCTCATCGCCGCCAGCGACGTGACGGCGGCGTGGCTGACCGCGGGGCTGTTCGCGGTGCTGGCCCAGGAGCATCCGGAATGCTTCGGCACGGTCGCCCAGGTGTGGACGGGCGGGGACGTGGTTTCGCCCGCGTCGGTGCGGCGGGTGCAGGCCGCCTGCCCCGGCACGGTGGTGGTGAACGGGTACGGGCCGACGGAGAGCACCACGTTCGCCGCCTGCCACCCGGTCGCCATGCTGGCCGCCGACGCCACGGAGGTGCCGATCGGCCGCCCGCTGGACAACATGCGGGCTTATGTGCTGGACGAGTGGCTGTGCCCGGTGCCGGCCGGGGTGCCCGGCGAGCTGTACGTGGCGGGCGCGGGGCTGGCGCGGGGGTACCTGGGCCGGGCGGGCCTGACGGCGGAGCGGTTCGTGGCCGACCCGTTCGACTCCGCGGGCGGGGGGCGGCTGTACTGGACCGGGGACCGGGCCCGCTGGCGGGCCGATGGGCAGCTGATGTTCGCCGGGCGCGCCGACGATCAGGTCAAGGTGCGGGGCTTCCGGATCGAGCCGGGGGAGATCGAGGCCACGCTGGCCGCGCACCCCCGGGTGGCCCGGGCTGTGGTGATCTCGCGGGAGGACACCGACGGGGATAAGCGGCTGGTGGCGTACGTGGTGCCGGTCGGCGGGGCCATCGAGGACCTCGGCGAGAGCGGTGCCGCTGGTCTGTCCGTAGCAGTGGGGGATTTCGCCGCGTCGCGGCTGCCGGGGTACATGGTTCCGTCGGCGGTGGTGGTGCTGGACGTGCTTCCGCTGACGGCTAACGGGAAGTTGGACCGGCGGGCGCTGCCCACCCCGGACTTCGCGGCCGCCGCGGGGGTCGGGCGGGGCCCGGCGAATGTGCGTGAGGAGTTGTTGTGCCAGGCCTTCGCGGAGGTCCTTGGACTGGAGTCGGTGGGGCCCGAAGATGACTTCTTCGCCTTGGGCGGGCACTCGCTGCTGGCCGTCCGGCTGGTCAGCCGGGTGCGGGCCGTGCTGGGTGTGGAGGTGCGGTTGAGGGTGCTGTTTGAGGCTCCTACCCCGGCCGGGCTGGTGGAGCGGCTGGCGGGGGCTGACGTGGCGCGGGCGGCGCTGGTGCCGTGGGCGCGGTCGGAGCGGGTGCCGTTGTCGTTCGCCCAGCGGCGGCTGTGGTTCATCGGGCAGCTGGAGGGCCCGAGCGCGCTGTACAACATCCCGGTCGTGGTGCGGCTGTCCGGCGAGGTGGATGCCGAGGCGCTGGGCGCGGCGCTGCGCGACGTGATCGGCCGGCACGAGGTGCTGCGCACGGTGTTCCCCGCCGCCACGGACGGAGAACCATTCCAGCAGGTTATTCCCATCGAGGAGCTGGACTGGGAGCTGGCTGTGGCCGAGGTGGCCGCCAGCGAGCTGGACTGGGAACTGCGGCAGCTGGAGGTGGCCGCCGGGAAACCCGCGAAGCTGCCTGAGGCGGTCGCGCGGGCGGCGCGGTACGCATTCGACCTGGCGTCGGAGGTGCCTATCCGGGCATGGCTGCTGACCGCTGGCGCGGACGAGCGGGTACTGCTGGTGGTGGTGCACCATATCGCAGAGGATGGCTGGTCGTGGGTACCACTGGGCAGGGATTTGTCCGAGGCGTACGCGGCACGGCTGGACGGGCGGGCCCCGGTATGGCAGCCGCTGCCGGTGCAGTACGCCGATTACGCGCTGTGGCAGCGGGACCTGCTCGGCGCTGAGGACGACCCGGACAGCCTGATCTCCCGGCAGGTTGCCTACTGGCGGCAGGCGCTGGCCGGGGCGCCGCCGGAGCTGGCGCTGCCGTCTGACCGGCCGCGCCCACCGGTGGCCAGCCACCGCGGGCACGCGGCGGAGCTGCACGTCCCGGCCGGAGTGCACGCCCGGCTGCGGAAGGTGGCGCGGGCCGAGGGCGTGACGGTGTTCATGCTGGTCCAGGCCGCGCTGGGCGTGCTGTTGTCCAAGCTGGGAGCGGGTACGGACATCCCGGTCGGGACAGCGGTCGCCGGGCGCACGGATGAGGCCCTCGATGAGCTGGTCGGGTTCTTCGTCAACGCGCTGGTGATGCGCATGGACCTGTCCGGGGATCCTGAGTTCGGGCAGCTCCTGGCCCGAGTGCGGGAGACTAGCCTGGCCGCGTTCGAGCACCAGGACGTGCCGTTCGAGCGGCTGGTGGAGGAGCTGGCCCCGGCCCGGTCGCTGGCCCGCCATCCGCTGGTCCAGGTGATGCTCACCGTGCAGAACAACGCCGCCGCGACGCTGGACCTGCCTGGGGTGCGGTCCCGCGGGGCGACAGCGTCGGCGGGAGCGCCGATGGCCAGGTTCGATCTGGATGTCAGCGTGGGGGAGGCGTTCGGCGCGGACGGTGTCCCGGCCGGGCTGCGCGGTGGGGTGACCGGGGCGGCGGACCTGTTCGACGCCGGGACTGTCGAGGCGATCGCCGGGCGGCTGGCGCGGGTGCTGGACGCGGTGACGGCTGATCCAGGGCTGCGACTCTCCGGAGTCGATGTCCTCGATCCGGCCGAGCGGCGCCGGCTGCTGGCGGACTGGAATGACACCGCGGTGGAGTCGCAGCTAGCATCGGCGCCGGAGATGTTCGCCGCGCAGGCGGCGCGAACCCCGGACGCGGTGGCAGTGGCGTGCGGAGGCGAGCAGCTCTCGTATGCCGATCTGGAGACCCGGGCCAGTCGGCTGGCCCAGTACCTGGCCGGACTGGGGGTGGAGCGCGAGTCGGTGGTCGGGCTGTGCCTGCCGCGGTGCGCGGACATGGTGGTGGCCCTGCTGGCGGTGTGGAAGGCCGGCGCCGCGTACTTGCCCATCGACCCGGGGCTGCCGGCCGAGCGGGTGTCGTTCATGCTGGCCGACGCGCGGGCGGCGGTGCTGGTGGGGACCGCCGAGGTGCTCGATGAGCTACCGGCCGGGCGAGTGCGGTCGGTGGCGCTGGATGACCCGCAGGTCGCCGCGGCCGTCTCGGCGGTGGCGGCCGAGCCGGGGGCGCTGGCGGTGCCCGCCGCGGGGCAGCTGGCGTACGTGATCTATACGTCGGGATCCACGGGTATGCCCAAGGGCGTGGCGGTGGCCCATGCCGGGCTGGTGAGCCTGGTCGCGGCCCAGGCGCAGCGGTTCGCGATCGGCCCGGACAGCGGCAGCCGGAGCAGTCGGGTGCTGCAGTTCGCGTCGGCGGGGTTCGACGCGGCAACCGCGGAGCTGGTGGTGTCGCTGTGCGCGGGCGCGACCGTGGTGCTCGCCCCGGCGCCGGAGCTGCTGCCGGGCCCGGGGCTGGCGGGCGTGATCGCGCGGCAGGGGGTGTCGCATGTAACGCTGCCCCCGGCCGTACTGGCAGTGCTGGAGCCGGCGGACTTGAGCTCAGTGTCGACGCTCGTGTCGGCCGGCGAGGCGCTCAGCGGCGACCTGGTGGCACGCTGGGCGCCGGGGCGGCGGTTCGTCAACGCCTACGGGCCGACGGAGACGACGGTGTGCGCGGCGATGTCCGGCCCGCTGGGTCCTGAGGACGCCCCGAACATCGGAATGCCGATCGCCAATACCCGGCTGTTCGTGCTGGACGAGCGGCTGTGCCCGGTGCCGCCGGGGGTAGCCGGCGAGCTATACGCGGCTGGGGCCGGCCTGGCGCGCGGGTATATGGGCCGAGCGGGGCTGACGGCGGGCCGGTTCGTGGCGGATCCGTTCGACCCGGCGGGTGGCGGGGGGCGGCTGTACCGGACCGGGGACGTGGCGCGGTGGACCGCTGACGGGCAGCTGGTGTTCGTCGGCCGGGCCGATGAGCAGGTGAAGATCCGCGGGTTCCGGATCGAGCCGGGCGAGGTCGAGGCGGTGCTGGCGGCCTGCCCGCAGGTGGGGCAGGCGGCGGTGATCGCCCGACAGGACACCGCCGGAGACAAGCGGCTGGTCGCGTACGTGGTGCCGAGCGACGGTGATGACGGGGCGGCCGGCCTGCCGGAAGTGGTGCGGGAGTTTGCCGTGGGCCGGCTGCCGGAGTACATGGTGCCGGCCGCTGTGGTGGTGCTGTCGGCGCTGCCGCTGACGGCCAGCGGGAAGCTGGACCGTAATGCGCTGCCCGCCCCGGATCTCGCCGCCGCTTCGAAGGCGGGGCGGGGCCCGGCCAACGTGCGCGAGGAACTGCTATGCCAGGCGTTTGCTGACGTTCTGGGGCTGGAGTCGGTGCGGCCTGACGATGACTTCTTCGCCCTGGGCGGCCATTCGCTGCTGGCGGTGCGGCTGGTCAGCCGGGTGCGGGCGGTGCTAGGGGTGGAGGTGCCGGTGCGGGCGCTGTTCGAGGCCGCCACGCCGGCCGGCCTGGCAGGGCGGCTGGCCGGGGTCGGCGCCGCGCGGGCGGCGCTGGCGCCGCAGCCGCGCCCGGAACGGCTGCCGTTGTCGTTCGCCCAGCAGCGGCTGTGGTTCATCGGGCAGCTCGAGCCCAGCGCGCTGTACAACATCCCGGTCGTGGTGCGGCTGGCACGTGAGGTCGATGCGGCTGCGCTGGAGGCGGCGCTGCGGGATGTGATCGGCAGGCATGAGGTGCTGCGCACCGTGTTCCCCGCCGATGGCGGGCAGCCCTTCCAGAGCATCCTTGCCCTGCAGGAGCTGAACTGGGGCCTGGAGATCGTCGAAGTCCCCTTGGCGGGCCTGCGGGAGGCGGCCGGTAGTGCGGCGAGGTATGTGTTCGATCTGGCGGCGGAGGTGCCCATCCGGGCGTGGCTGCTCACCGCTGGCGCGGATGAGCGGGTCCTGGTGGTGGTGGTGCATCACATTGCCGCGGACGGCTGGTCGGCCGGGCCGCTCAGTCAGGATTTGTCGGCCGCGTATGCGGCTCGGTGCGCCGGGCGCCCCCCGGCGTGGGAGCCGCTGCCGGTGCAGTACGCGGACTACGCGCTGTGGCAGCGGGAACTGCTGGGCAGCGAGGACGACCCGGACAGCCTGATCTCCCGGCAGGTCGGCCACTGGCGGCGGGCGCTGGCGGGAGCGCCGCTGGAGCTGGCCCTGCCGTTTGACCGGCCGCGCCCGGCGGTAGACAGCCACCGCGGGCACACGGCGGAGCTGGAGGTTCCAGCCGCGGTGTGCGCGAGGCTGCGGGAGCTGGCGCGTGGGCATGGCGTGACGGCGTTCATGGTGGTGCAGGCCGCGCTGGCCGTGCTGCTGTCCAAGCTGGGCGCCGGCGCGGACATCCCGGTCGGGACGGCGGTCGCCGGGCGTGCCGATGAGGCGCTGGATGACCTGGTTGGGTTCTTCGTCAACACCCTGGTGATCCGCACCGACCTGGCCGGGAACCCGGAGTTCAGGCAGGTCATGGACCGGGTGCGGGAGACCAGCCTGGCCGCGTTCGAGCACCAGGACGTGCCGTTCGACCGGCTGGTGGAGGAGCTGGCCCCGGCCCGGTCCCTGGTCCGCCATCCACTGTTCCAGGTGATGCTCGCCGCGCAGAGCACCGCTGCCGCCGCCGCGCTGAGCCTGGCCGGAACCAACGCTCAGGCGATGTCCCCGAGCGCGCCGATGGCCGGGTTTGATCTTGAGGTGGGGGTGGGCGAGGCCGTCGACCCCGGCGGAGCCCTCGTGGGCCTCAGGGTCGCGGTGACCGGGGCGGCGGACTTGTTCGACGCCGGGACTGTCGATGGGATCGTCGGGCGGCTGGTGCGGGTGCTGGACGCGGTGACCGCGGATCCGGGGCTGCGGCTCTCGGACACCGATGTGCTCGAGCCGTCAGAGCGGCATCAGCTACTAACCGGGTGGAACGACACCGCGGCGACGATGCCGCCGGTCGCCGTGCCGGAGATGTTCGAGGCGCAGGCGGCGCGGACGCCGGATGCGGTGGCGGTCGTGTGCGGGAACCAGCGGGTCACGTACGCGGAGCTGGATGCCCGGTCGAGCCGGCTGGCGCGGTACCTGGCCGGGCTGGGCGCCGGCCCGGAGTCGGTGGTGGGCCTGTGCCTGCCGCGAGACGTCGACATGATCGTCGCGCTGCTGGCGGTGCTCAAGGCCGGAGCGGCCTACCTGCCCATCGACCCAGAACTGCCGGTCGGCCGGGTGTCGTTTATGCTCGCCGACGCGGCGCCAGTGTGCGTGCTGACGGTATCCGGGTGCGCCGAGACGGTGTCCGGGCCGGTGCCGGTGGTGGCGCTGGATGACCCGCAGGTGGCAGTGGCGGTGTCGGCGATAGCGGCCTCGGGTCCGCGGACGTCACCGGCGGCGGGGCAACTGGCCTACGTGATGTACACGTCGGGGTCGACGGGAGCGCCCAAGGGCGTGGCGGTGGCGCACCAGAGCGTGGCCAACCTGGCCGCGGCGCACGCTGGTGCCCTGTTCGCGCCGCCGGACGGAGCCTGCGGCCGCCGGGCGCGGCGGGTGGTGATGACGGCGTCGGTCTCGTTCGACGCGTCGTGGGATCAGCTGTCCTGCCTGCTCGCGGGCCATGAGCTGCACATCGTCGACGCGGCGACCTGGACCGACCCGGCGTTGCTGGAACGGTGGCTGGTCAGCAGCGAGATCGATCATCTGGATGCGACGCCGTCCTATGTGCGGGTGCTGATGGACCAGGGGCTGTTCGACCGGTGGCGTCCTTCCAGCATCGTGGTCGGCGGGGAAGCCGTTGACGCCTGGCTGTGGGAGCGGCTGCGGGCGTTGCCGGGGGTGGAGTGCCGCAACCTCTACGGGCCGACGGAGGCCACGGTCGACGCGCTGGCCGCCAGGCTCGACGTCTCGCCGGTGCCGGTGCTCGGCACCCCGATCGCGAACACTCGCGTGTTCGTGCTGGACGAGTGGCTGTGCCCGGTGCCGCCGGGGGTGGCCGGGGAGCTGTTCATCGCGGGGGCGGGCCTGGCGCGCGGGTATGCGGGGCAGGCGGGGCTGACGGCGGGCCGGTTCGTGGCGGACCCGTTCGATCCCGATGGTGGCGGGGGGCGACTGTACCGGACCGGGGACGTGGCCCGCTGGACCGTCGGCGGGCAGCTGGTGTTCGTGGGCCGGGCGGATGAGCAGGTGAAGATCCGGGGGTTCCGGGTCGAGCCGGGCGAGGTCGAGACAGTGCTGGCTGCCTGTCCGCAGGTGGGGCAGGCGGCTGTGGTCTCCCGGGATGACGCCGCCGGGGGTCAGCGGCTGGTGGCCTACGTGGTACCGGGCGATGGTGCTGCCGGGGCGGGCGGCCTGTCAGAGGTGGTGCGGGAGTTCGCTGCGGGACGGCTGCCGGAGTACATGGTGCCGGCCGCGGTGGTGGCCCTGGACGCACTGCCGCTGACTCCGAACGGGAAGCTGGACCGGCGGGCGCTGCCCTCGCCGGACTTCGCGGGCGGGACCGGGCGGGGACCGGCGGGCGCGCGCGAGGAACTGCTGTGCCAGGCGTTCGCGCAGATCCTCGGGCTGGAGTCGGTGGGGCCCGAGGATGACTTCTTCGCCCTGGGCGGCCACTCGCTGCTCGCGGTCCGGCTGGTCAGCCGCGTGCGCGCGGTGCTGGGGATCGAGGTGCCGCTGCGAGCGCTGTTCGAGGCCGCGACGCCGGCGGCCCTGGCGGTGCGGCTGGACTGGGCCGGCGCGGCGCGGGCGGCGCTGGTACCGCAGCCGCGGCCGGACCGGGTGCCGTTGTCGTCCGGGCAGCAGCGGCTGTGGTTCATCGGTCAGCTCGAAGGCCCGAGCCCGCTCTACAACATTCCGGTCGTGGTGCGGCTCTCCGGCGACGTCGATGCCGCCGCGCTCGGTGCCGCGCTGCGCGACGTCATCGGCCGGCACGAGGTGCTGCGCACGGTATTCCCGGCAGCGGCGGACGGGGAGCCGTTCCAGAAGATCATTCCTCTGGGGGGGCTGGACTGGGAGCTGCGGCAGGTGCAGGTCGCCTCGGGTGATCTTCAGACGCGGGCGGCGGAAGCGGCTCGGTACGCGTTCGACCTCGCGGTAGAGGTCCCGATCCGGGCGTGGCTGCTTACCAGCGACGGCGGTGAGCGGGTTCTCGTGGTAGTGGTGCATCACATCGCCGGGGACGGCTGGTCGTGGGCGCCGCTGGCCAGGGACACCTCGGCCGCGTACGCGGCCAGACGGCAGGGCCGGGCGCCGGCGTGGGAGCCGCTGCCGGTGCAGTACGCGGACTACGCGCTGTGGCAGCGGGAGCTGCTAGGCCGCGAGGATGACCCTGGCAGCGTGGTCTCCCGGCAGACCAGCTACTGGCGCGAGGCGCTGGCGGAGGCGCCGCCGGAGCTGGCGCTGCCATTCGACCGGCCGCGCCCGGTGGTCGCCAGCCACCGCGGGCACACGGCGGAGCTGGAGCTCCCGGCCGCGGCGCACGCGCGGCTGCGCGAGATGGCGCGCGCACGGGGCGTGACGGTGTTCATGGTCGTGCAGGCCGCGCTGGCGGTGCTGCTATCCAAGCTCGGTGCCGGGACCGACATCCCCATCGGCACGACCGTGGCCGGGCGTGCCGACGAGGCACTGGACGAGCTGGTCGGGTTCTTCGTCAACACGCTGGTTATCCGTACCAGCCTGGCCGGGGAACCGGATTTCGGAGAGGTCCTGGCGCGGGTCCGCGAGGCCAGCCTGGCCGGGTTCGAGCATCAGGACGTGCCGTTCGAGCGTCTGGTGGAGGAACTAGCCCCGGCTCGGTCCCTGGCGCGGCACCCGCTGTTCCAGGTGCTGCTCACCGTGGAGAACAACGCCGCCGCGGCACTGGACCTGCCGGGGGTCAGCGCGGCGGAGATCTCCCCGGGCGCGCCGATGGCCAGGCTCGACCTGTACGTGGCGGCAGTCGAGGTGGTTGGCGCCGACGGTACCCCGGCCGGGCTGCGGGGCGCGGTGACCGGAGCGGCGGATCTGTTCGACGCCAGGACAGTCGCGGTGCTGGCCGAGCGGCTGGCGCGCGTATTGGAGACGGTGACCGCGGATCCGGGGCTGCGGGTCTGCGACGTGGACGTGCTGGAGCCGGCGGAGCGGGATCGGTTGCTGGTGGGGTGGAATGGTGGGGGGGTTTCGGTGCCGGCGGGGTTGGTGCCGGGGATGGTTGCGGGTCAGGTGGCGGGGGTTCCGGATGTGGTGGCGGTGGCGTGTGGTGGTGTGCAGGTGTCGTACGGGGAGCTGGGGGCCAGGGCGGCGCGGCTGGCCGGGTATCTGGCGGGGGTGGGGGTGGGGCGTGAGTCGGTGGTCGGGTTGTGCCTGCCGCGGGGGGTGGACATGGTGGTGGCGGTGCTGGCGGTGTGGCAGGCGGGGGGTGCGTATCTGCCGGTGGATGCGGGGCTGCCGGCTGGGCGGGTGGCGTTGATGCTGGCTGATGCGGGGGTGTCGGTGCTGGTGGGGTTGGCGGGGGTGCTGGATGAGCTGCCGGCCGGGCGGGTCCGGTCGGTGGCGCTGGATGATCCGGGGGTGGCTGCTGCGGTGTCGGCGGTGGCTGGCGGGGGGGCGGCGGTGGTGGTGGCGGCGGGGCAGCTGGCGTATGTGATGTACACGTCGGGGTCGACCGGGCGGCCTAAGGGTGTTGGGGTGACGCACGGCGGGCTGGCTAGTTATGTGGCGTCGGTGCCGCCGCGGGTGGGGCTGGCGGGGGCGGGGCGGTTCGCGGTGCTGCAGGATCAGGTGACTGACCTGGGGAACACGGTGGTGTTCGGGGCGCTGGCCACGGGCGGGACGCTGGTCGTGGCGCCGGAGGCGGCGGTGACCGATCCGGTGGCGATGGCGGGGTTCGTCGCGGCGCAGCGGGTGGACGGGTTCAAGGTGGTGCCGTCGCATCTGGCGGCGCTGGGTGCCGGGCCGGGGGGGCTGGGTGCGGTGCTGCCGCGGCGGGTTGTGGTGCTGGGCGGGGAGGCTGCCTCGCCGGGCTGGGTTGGTGAGGTGGTGGCGGCTGCGGGCGCGGGCCGGGTGGTGGTCAACCATTACGGGCCGACTGAGGCCACGATCGGGGTGTGCGCTGCGGGGCTGGATGGGCCGGGGGTGGCTGGCGGGGTGGTGCCGATCGGGTCGCCGGTTCCCGGCGTGCGGGTGTTCGTGCTGGATGAGCGGCTGGCGCTGGTGCCGGCCGGGGTGGCCGCGGAGTTGTATGTGGCCGGGGCGCAGCTGGCTCGCGGCTATGTCGGCCGGGCGGGGCTGACGGCGGCCCGGTTCGTGGCTGATCCGTTCGATGCCGCGGGCGGGGGGCGGTTGTACCGTACTGGCGATGTGGTCCGGTGGACTGCTGGCGGGCAGCTGGTGTTCGTGGGCCGGGCTGATGAGCAGGTGAAGATCCGCGGTTTCCGGGTTGAGCCCGGTGAGGTGCAGGCTGTGCTGGCCGGCTGTTCCCGGGTGGCCCGGGTGGTGGTGGTCGCCCGCCGGGATCCTCCCGGCGATGTGCGCCTGGTCGCTTACGTGGTGGCCGCCGGCCCTGCTGAGGGGGCTGGTGACCTGCCTGCCGCGGTGCGCGAGTTCGCCGCTGCCCGGCTGCCCGGGTACATGGTCCCGGCGGCGGTCGTGGTGCTGGCGGAGCTGCCGCTGACCGCCAACGGCAAGCTCAACCGGCGGGCACTGCCCGCTCCTGGTCTCGCCGTTGCCCAGGCCGCCGGCCGCCCCCCGGCGAACGAGCGCGAGGAGCTGCTGTGCCAGGCCTTCGCCGACGTTCTGGGCTTGGAGGCGGTTGGGCCCGAGGACGACTTCTTCGCCCTCGGCGGCCACTCCCTGCTGGCGGTCCGCCTGATCAGCCAGCTCCGCGCCGTGCTCGGCGTCGAGACCGACATCCGGGCGGTATTCGAGGCACCGACAGCAGCCGGCCTAGCGGGACGCCTGGCGGGCTCCGCCGCTGCGCGCGCGACGCTAATACCGCAGCCGCGGCCAGACCGGGTCCCGCTGTCGTTCGCGCAGCAGCGGCTGTGGTTCATCGGTCAGCTTGAAGGCCCCAGCGCGCTCTACAACATCCCGGTTGTGGCGCCGCTGGCCGGCGAGGTCGATGCCGCCGCTCTTGGCGCCGCGCTGCGCGACGTGATCGGCCGGCATGAGGTACTGCGCACTGTGTTCCCCGCCTCGGACGCGCAGCCGTTCCAGCACATCGTTCCCATCGACGAGCTCGACTGGGAGCTGCGGCAGGAGACGGTGACGTCGGCGGGCCTGCAAGAGGCGGTTGAGGCCGCGATGGGGTACGCCTTCGACCTGGCCTCGGAGGTGCCGATCCGGGCCTGGCTGCTCACCGGCGACGGCGGTGAGCGGGTGCTGGTGGTCGTGGTGCATCACATCGCCGGGGACGGCTGGTCCTGGACGCCGCTGGGCAAGGACGTGTCCCGGGCTTATGCGGCCCGGGTGGCGGGCCGGGCACCGGCGTGGGAGCCGCTGCCGGTGCAGTACGCCGATTACGCGCTGTGGCAGCGGGACCTGCTCGGCGACGAGGACGACCCCGGCAGCCTGATCTCCCGCCAGACCTCCTACTGGCGGGATGCGCTGGCGGGAGCGCCGGAGGAGCTGGCGCTGCCCTTCGACCGGCCGCGTCCGGCGGTGGCCAGCTACCGCGGGCACACGGTGCCGCTGGAGGTCTCGCCCGCCGTACATACAAGGCTGCGTGAGGTCGCGCGGGCCCAGCGAGTCACGGTGTTCATGGTGGTGCAGGCCGTGCTGGCGGTGTTGCTGGCCAAGCTGGGCGCCGGTACCGATATTCCGGTGGGGACGCCGGTGGCGGGGCGTGCCGACGAGGCGCTGGATGAGCTCGTCGGATTCTTCGTCAACACGCTGGTGATCCGCACCAGCCTGGCCGGTGACCCGCAGTTCGCGCGGGTCCTGGACCGGGTGCGGGAGGCCAGCCTGGCCGCGTTCGAGCACCAGGACGTGCCGTTCGAGCGGCTGGTGGACGAGCTGGCCCCGGTCCGGTCGCTGGCGCGGCACCCGCTGTTCCAGGTGATGCTCACCGTGGGCAGCGATGCCGCCGCGGCCGTGGACCTGCCCGGCGCAGGCGCTGAGACGATCTCCCCGAGCGCGTTGATGGCCCGGTTCGACCTGGACGTCGCGCTGTCTGAGGTCGCCGCCGCCGGTGGCGCCCCGGCCGGGCTGCGGGGTGCGGTGACCGGGGCTGCGGACTTGTTCGACGTCGGCAGCGTCGCGGTGATCGCCGGGCGGCTGGTGCGCGTGCTGGAGGCAGTGACGGCCGACCCCGGGCTGACTGTCTGTGACGTCGACGTGCTGGAGCCCGCCGAGCGGCACCAGCTGCTGGCAGGCTGGAACGACACCGGGGCGCCGGCGCCGCCGGTGCTGCTGCCGGAGATGATCGCCGCGCAGGCGGCCCGGACCCCGGATGCGGTGGCGCTGACCTGCGATGGCGAGCTAGTTTCCTACGCGGAGCTGGACACAAGGGCCGGCCGGCTGGCCGGGCGCCTGGCCGACCTTCAGGCCGGCCCGGAGTCGGTGGTGGCGGTGTGCCTGGAACGGGGCGTGGCGATGGTGGTCGCGCTGCTGGCGGTGTGGAAGGCCGGCGCAGCGTACCTGCCGGTCGACCCGGAGCTGCCGGCCGAGCGGGTGTCATACCTGCTCGACGACGCCGGCGTGGCGCTGGCGGTGACGTCGGCGGCGTGCGCTCGGGTGCTGCCAGGCGAGGCCACCGCCGTCGTGCTGGATGACCCCGCGACGGCCGATCTCCTCGCGGGCGCGCCGGCCGCGGACCCGGCAGGGAGGCTGCTTCCGGGACATGCGGCGTACGTGATGTACACGTCAGGGTCGACCGGCGCGCCCAAGGGCGTGGTGGTGCCCCACGCCGGGATCGTGAACCGGCTGATGTGGATGCAGGACTGGTTTGACCTGCAGCCGGGGGAGCGGGTGCTGCACAAGACGCCGTTCGGGTTCGACGTCTCGGTGTGGGAGCTGTTCTGGCCGCTGGTGCGAGGCGCGGTGATGGTGGTGGCAGCGCCGGGAGGTCACCGCGACCCGGCGTACGTGGCCGGGCTGATCCGCGAGGAGCGGGTGGGCACGGCGCACTTCGTGCCGTCGATGCTGGAGGCGTTCCTGGCGGCGCCGCAGGCCGCCGGCTGCGCGTGGCTGCGGCGAGTCGTGTGCTCCGGAGAGGCGCTCGGCGCGGGGGTGCGGGACCGGTTCGCGTCCGTGTTCGGCGAGCGCGCCGGGTTGTTCAACCTGTACGGGCCGACCGAGGCGTCGGTGGATGTGACCGGGTGCAAGGTGCGGGCCGGGGAGTCCGGGATGGTGCCGATCGGACGGCCGGTCGCCAACACTCGGGTGTTCGTGCTGGACGAGTGGCTGGGCCCGGTGCCCGCCGGGGTCGCCGGGGAGCTGTACCTGGCGGGAGCCCAGCTCGCGCGAGGCTATGCGGGACGACCAGGGCTGACCGCCGACCGGTTCGTGGCCGACCCGTTTGACGTTAATGGCGGCGGTCGGCTGTACCGGACCGGGGACGTGGTGCGGTGGACCGGTGACGGGGACCTGGCCTTCCTGGGCCGGGCCGACGAGCAGGTGAAGATCCGCGGGTTCCGGGTCGAGCCGGGGGAGGTCGAGGCGATACTGGCCGACAGCCCGCAGGTCGCCCAGGCCGCGGTGATCGCCCGCGAGGACGCGCCGGGCGATCAGCGCCTGGTCGCGTACGTGGTGCCGGCGGCCGGCGCCGCTGAGCACATGGCCGGGGACACTGCGGCAGGCGATGCTCTGTCCGCGCAGGTGCGCGCCTTCGCCGCGCTCCGCCTGCCGGGCTATATGGTGCCCTCGGCGGTGGTCCTTCTCGACGGCCTGCCGCTGACGCCAAACGGGAAGCTGGACCGCAAGGCCCTGCCCGCCCCCGATCCGGCGCCCCGCGCGAGGGCGGACGCCGCCACCGCCCTCGAAGGGCACATCTGCTCGGTGTTCGCCGAGGTCCTTGGGCTGGAGTCGGTTGGTGTCGAGGACGACTTCTTCGCCTTGGGCGGCCACTCCCTCCTGGCGGTCCGGGCGGTGGCACGGCTGAAGCAGCGGGGAGTGTCGCTCACCCTGCGCGACATCTTCGCGGCTCCGACGGTGAGCGGCCTGATGGAGGGCCTGAGCCTGTCGTCCCTGCGCGACGTGCTTGGCGTCCTGTTGCCGATCCGCGAGCAGGGCGACGAGCCCCCCGTGTTCTGCATCCATCCCGCTGGCGGCGTGAGCTGGTGCTACATGCCGATGGCCCGGTTCGCTCCCAGCGAGATCCCGCTGTACGGGCTGCAGGCGCGGGGCCTGGACGGCGGCGGCTTCGCTGCCTCGCTGCCGGAGATGGCCGATGATTACGTCGAGCAGATCCGCAGCGTGCAGCCGACCGGACCGTACCGCCTGCTGGGCTGGTCCTTCGGCGCCTTCGTGGCCCACGAGGTCGCCGTGCGGCTCCAGGCGGCGGGCGAGGACGTGCCTGTCCTGATCATCCTGGACGCGTACCCGCCGCGCAGCGCGCCCGACGACAACATAGAGGGCGACCCCGACGGCCTCGAGCCGGTGCCTGCTCCCGACCCGGATGCGGAACTGCAGGTCATCAGGGAGTGGGTGCACCAGACGGCCGGCCTGGTCGGCGGGCTGTCGGACGAGGAGTGCCTGCACTTCGCGCGCCTGTTCCAGAACAACGCGAGGATCGCCGCCGATCACGCCCACGGGCAGTTCGACGGGGACGTCCTGGTGCTCTTCGCCCGGGAGGGCAGGCCAGAGGCCGCGCCGAGCGCCAAGGAATGGGAGCCACACGTAAGCGGGACGATCTCGGAAATCCCGATCCCGTGCAGCCATAAGCACATCGTCGATCCGGAATGGCTGGGCGAAGTCTGGTCGGCGATCGCGGAGTGGATGGGACGCGAGACGTAACTGATAAAGCTCTACGAGCGCACCGGCCGGCGAGACCGTGCTCATGAGGCCGAAGCGCTGGACGCCGGGCCGTGCCGGGTCGGGACCTCGATGGGGCTTGGGTCGCCACCGAGCTCGCCAGCCGGCGGCCGGACCTGGTCACATCTTGCGTGCCACCACCCGCAGGAGCGCCCCGAGGAAGTCAACTCCGCGATCATTGAGTTTCTTGACAAGAACTAATGGCGCCGTCCCCGGAAGCGTTCAACTTCTGACGATCGGCAATTGAACGCGAAAGAAATGACGTGCTACCTTCGTGTTTTATACGAGACCAGCGGAACGATATATGCTCGGATAAAGCTCGTGATTAAACCCGTCAGCTATCTCAGAAAGGATGAGCTGCGACCATGAATCCATTCGAAGATCCGGATGCGAAATACAGCGTCCTCATCAATGATGAAGGCCAGCACTCGCTCTGGCCCATCTTTGTCGACGTGCCGAACGGCTGGAAGGCTATCTTCGGCGAAGACGGGCGGGAGGAATGCCTGAACTTCATCGAGAAGAACTGGACCGACCTGCGGCCCAACAGCCTCATCAGGCAGATGGAGGCGGCCGCCGCGGCACAGGTCGCCCAGAAGGGAACGTCCGATGACAGCACAGGACATCGAGTACGTTGAGCTTTTCGCGCGGGACGAACGGGCTGCTGTCGACTATTTCGTATCATCCTTCGGCTTCACTCCGATAGCGGAAGCTCGCGGCAACGGGGCCGATTCGTCGCTGCTGAGGCAGGGAACTGCTCAGCTGATCATTACCGGGGGCCGGGGAACCGAGGAGTTCCTTGAGACACATGGCGACGGCGTCGCGGACATCGCGTTCGCCTGCGACGATGCCGCGCTGACCCGGGACAGGGCACTGGCCGCGGGCGCCGTCGCGATCGCATCCGGGTCCGGCGGGTCCGGCGGGCTAGTCGTGTCCGGGCTCTTCGGGGCCTGCCACACACTCGTCACCGCGCGGGCCGCAAGCCACCTCCCGGCTGGCCGTGCCTGGGTCCCGGTGCCGAGGGCGCCGGGACTCCCCGGGCGGCGGACGGGACATATCCAGCTGCTAGATCATGTCGCGGTCTGCGTCGAGAGCGGGACGCTGGCGGACTCGGCTGATTTCTACACCAGCGCTTTCGGGTTTCCCCGGTACTCAAGTGACTACACCGAGTTCGGCGACCAGGCCATGGAGTCTATCGTCGTCCGGAGTCCGTCCGGGAGCGTGACGTTCACCATTCTCGAGCAGGACCTGACGAAGAAGGCCGGGCAGATCGAGGCTTTTCTCTCCAGGAACAACGGGCCGGGGGTGCAGCACCTCGCCTTCCACGTCGATGACATCGTGTCGGCCGTCTCCGATTACGCTGACCGGGGTGTCGATTTCCTGCGCACGCCTAGTGCGTATTACGACATGCTCGCCGACCGGCTGCCCGGCATACGAGACGAGATAGCGCGCCTGCGGACGGTGAACGTACTTGCCGACCGCGACGAGTGGGGCTACCTGCTGCAGTTGTTCACCAGCTCACCGTATAAGCGGAACACCATGTTCTACGAGTTCGTGCAGCGGCGGGGAGCCCGAGGGTTCGGCGGCGCCAACATCCGGGCGCTCTACGAAGCGGTCGAGCGGAACGTTGCGTGAAAACCCCTCCCGCGACGCGGCGAGCAGTCCTATGCGGCCTGGGGTCCTGGCTGCCTCCCGAGACCGTGACCAATGAACAGCTCGCAGCGGTGCTGGACACCTCCGACGAGTGGATACGCAGCAGGACGGGAATAACGCAGCGCCATGTCGTGACCGAGGGCATGGCGACCTCCGACCTGGCGGTGGAGGCAGGACGGCGTGCGCTGAAGTCCGCCGGGGTTGAGTCGGTCGACGCGCTGGTCCTCGCGACGGCGACACCTGATCACCCGTGCCCGGCGACGGCGCCGGAGGTAGCAGCCATGCTCGGCCTCGGGGCGATCGCGGCTTTCGACGTGGCCGCGGTGTGCTCGGGGTTCATCTACGCGCTCGCCACCAGCGCCGGCTTGATCGCCGCTGGTATCGCCGACCGCGTTGTGGTCATAGGAGCGGACGCATTTTCCACCGTCGTGAGCCCTGGCGACCGCACCACGAGGGCGGTCTTCGGCGACGGCGCTGGCGCGGTTGTGCTCCGCGCCGGGGAAGCGGACGATCTCGGTGCGCTTGGCCCGTTTACGCTAGGCAGCGACGGCAGCGGGGCCGACCTGATCATGATCCCGGCCGGCGGGTCGCGGCGGCCATGCCGCGGCGAAACCGACGAAGCCCAGCGGTACCTGGTGATGCACGGGCAGGCCGTTTACCGCCGGGCAGTGGACACCATGGCGAGATCGGCGGCCCGGGCAATCGAGCTCGCGGAGTGGACAGCCCCGACGGTGGACTGGCTGGTGTGCCATCAGGCGAACCAGCGGATCCTGCACGCTGTGGCGGCCCGCCTGGGCATTCCCGCCGACCGGTGCCTGAGCAATATCGACCAGGTCGGAAATACGGCCGCGGCCTCGATCCCGCTCGCGCTGGCGCACGGTGCGGAAAACGGCATGCTGCGCCCCGGAGACTACGTCGTGCTCACCGGCTTCGGCGGCGGCCTGGCCTGGGGCTCGACCGTACTGCGCTGGCCAGAGATCCAATGTGAGAGCTGATCACGTAACGCTGCGAGCGCAGGAGGGTGTGCCGTTATGGCGATAGGTTTTGGCCCGGCAGGCGCGATGCGCCTCGATGACTCCATCACCAACCAGAAGATAAAGCCGGGCACCGCCAGGCGGATCTTCCCCTACGCCAGGCAGTACAGCTGGGCGCTGGTGCTTCTGCTGGTCGTCACCGCGATCGGCTCCTGCATCGCCGTCGCCACGCCGCTCCTGCTCGGCATCGTTATCGACCGCGGCATCCTGCCGCGCCGGCTGGACATTCTCATCGAGCTGTCCCTGGTTATGGCCGCGCTCGGCGTAGTCGCCGCGCTGGCCGCCTATCTGCAGACCTGGTTCTCGGCTCGCATCGGCGAGGGACTTGTCCTCAACCTCCGCACGCAGGTGTTCAGGCACGTTCAGCTGCAGCCGCTGGCGTTCTTCGCCCGGGCCCAGACCGGCTCCCTGGTCAGCCGGCTCAATACCGACATCGTCGGAGCTCAGGAAGCCATCACCACGCTGCTGTCCCAGGCCCTGTCGACGATCCTGACGCTGGCCCTCGTGCTGAGCGCGTTGTTCGCCCTGTCCTGGCAGCTCACCGTCGCGGCACTGGTGGTGATCCCGTCGTTCGTGTTCTTCGGCAAGCTGATCGGCAAGAGGCTGCAGCGGCTTGCACGAGAGGGAATGCAGCTCGACGCCAAGCTCGGCTCGATGCTCAACGACCGGTTCAATGTCGCCGGGGCCATGCTGAGCAAGCTCTACGGGCGGCCAGAGGAAGAAAACGCCGCGTTCGCCGCGCGAGCCAGCCGAGTCCGCGACATCTCCGTCATGACCAGCGTGTACGGCCAGGCGCTCGGCATCATCATAGCCCTCGCCGCCGCCCTGATGGGCGCGCTGGTGTACGGACTCGGCGGCAGCTTCGTCATCAACGGCACGCTCAAGATCGGCACCCTCGTCGCCATCGCAACCCTGATCGCCCGGCTGTACGGGCCGGTCAGCCAGCTGACCAGCATGCAGGCTAACTTCGTCACCGCAGTGGTCAGCTTTGACCGCGTCTTCGAGGTGCTCGACCTCACGCCGCTCATCGCCGAGCGGCGAGGCGCACTCCCGCTGTCGGCCAGCGAGACCGGCAACGGCTCGGCGCCGGCGGTGGAGTTTGAGGGGGTTTGCTTCCGCTATCCAGTCGCGAGCGAGGTATCGCTCGCGTCACTTGAGTCGATCGCGCTGCCCATGCCCGAACGTGCCGATGACGCCTTGGTCCTGAACGATGTGACCTTCCGCGCCGCGCCGGGAAAGCTGACGGCGCTCGTCGGTCCGTCCGGCGCCGGGAAGACGACGATCACTCACCTCGTCCCCCGGCTGTATGACCCGGGATCGGGCACGGTGCGGGTCGGCGGACATGACATCCGTGATCTCACGCTGGCGTCATTGCACGCCACGGTTGGCGTCGTTTCCCAGGACGCGCACCTGTTCCACGACACCATCCGGGCCAACTTGCTGTACGCACGCCCCGACGTCACGGATGCGGAACTCAGGGAGGCGTGCGAGGCGGCCCGGATCTGGGATCTCATCACCTCGCTTCCCAACGGGCTCGACACCGTGGCGGGGGATCGCGGCTACCGGTTCTCCGGCGGCGAGAGACAGCGTCTCGCTCTCGCCAGGCTGCTGATCAAGGCCCCCTCCGTCATCGTGCTGGACGAGGCGACGGCACACCTCGACTCCGAGTCAGAGCTCGCGATTCAGCAGGCGCTGAAGGCGGCACTCGCCGGCCGGACCTCCCTAGTGATCGCGCACCGGCTGTCTACAATCCGCGAAGCTGACCAGATTCTCGTCATCGACGCCGGCCAGATCCGCGAACGCGGTACCCATGACGACCTGCTAGCAGCCGGCGGACTCTATGCCGAGCTATACAGAACCCAGTTCGCCGGCCATCCAGCGGCCAATGGAGCGCGCACCTGAAAGCGCGCGATGTCTCGCCACACGCTAGCGAGCGCCCCCGCCACACGGTTCCAGGCCCCGCGCGCCACGCGGCCCACCCCACGCCACAACCCGAAGCCACCCACCCGACGGACTTGAACTAACGGCTATTCACGCCGCCCGCAGACCACCCATCGGCGACCTGGTGCGCTTAACCGCGCCGCCGCCGGACCCCATCGGCGACCTGGTACGCCTGACCCGTGCCGCCCGCGGAGACACCGGGCTTCTTGACGCATTGCGGAATCGCTCGTGTTGCAGGGGAAACAACGCCATGTCCGTAAGCCAGGGTCGCCCGGTCCTCGGGCCGTGAGCTGGCGGGCGCAAGGCTAGGTCCTCGCCGCGAGGCAGCGGGCGCAGGTCAGGTGCCCGCCGAGAGGTGTCGGGCGCGGACCAGCCGCGCGGTGGGGTGTCGGGCGCGGATCAGCCGCGGCGCGGCGAGGCGACGGGCGCGGACCAGCCGCCGGGCGACCGCGCGGCAGTCCCGCGAGTCCCACCAAAGCGCAATGCCAGGAATTTAAGGAAGCTGTGTTCGGCGCCTCGATGTGGTGACGGGCTGCCGGGGGCGTGCCAGCCTGGTCATGACCGGGGAGACGTGATCAGTCTTATACCGGGATTTCATGATCTGGGAGACTTGACCGCTCTATGAGGCTGTCGCATAACTAGTGATGAGGCTGTCGCATAACTAGTGATCTTGTTTGTCAAGAGCGGTGGCCGGCGGCGTCCGCCGGCCACGGGGGGCGCTGAGCGCGGGGAGCTGGCGCGGGGGTTCGCCGTGGCGGCCCGCCGCCCGAGGGTGCGGTGGAATGCCGAATTCATACCTGTTTTCCCATCTGGATGTGGCAATTCATCGCGCGGCCGACGCGCGGGCGCCGGGTGGATGTGGCAATTCATCGCGCCGGGTCGCGGGGACCGGCAGCGGCCTTCCGCGATCATGGCCCGGCGCGTGAAACGAGTTACGCGACGGCCTCCTATTGCGGAAAAACTCTCCCAGACGCGAAGACTCTCCCAGATCACGAACCCGGTATAAGACTGATCACGCAGAATGCCCGGTTACCGGGCGGCCTGCATTCCTGGCAGCCCGCCCCCGCCACGTTGGGCCGGGCCTGCGTCGCCAGCCAGCTCCGGCCCGCCGCAAGCCCAGCCCAGCCACCAGCCCAGCCCAGCCCAGCCACCAGGGGCCCTTATCACACCACGTCACCCGCACCGTCACCACCACCGAGCCCGGCGCCGCCATTCACGACACCAATGTCAGGAGGGCAGTGTCCAGGACATTCCGTTGGCTGACGGGACAAGGCCGCCGTCGAATAGCGGGGTGTCGAGCCCGGCGTCCTCGCCCAGCAGCGCACGGGCTTGTACCTTGGCGCCCTCCTGCATCGCGTGCTTGACGATCGCCGTCTTCATGACCGGCAGCATGCTCTGCTCGTTGTCCGCGGCCAACTGGTCGACAGCCTTGGAGAACTCGCTGGAACGTTCCTGGTAGTGGTCGGTCAGGGCATCGGCTGCCGGGAGGATCGCGTCACCGGACGATACGCCGCCGACCAGGTCGACGAACGACTCGAGCTCGGGGCTGTTGTTTTGGGTGACCTTCTTAGCGGACCAGAAATACGAGTCTTCGTTGACGTTCATGTTGTAGAAGGCGACGAGGAATTCGTAGAACACACCGAATTCCCGGCGGTATCGATACTCGAACTCGCCGAAGGCTGTCTTCTCATCGACAGTTTTCCCCAGGACGCTGTTGATCGAGCGTGCGGCCAGCAGCGCACCGTAAGTTGCCAGGTGCACGCCGGAGGAGAATATCGGGTCGACAAAGCAGGCGGAGTCGCCGACAAGGATCATGCCGGGCTGCCAGAACTGCGTGTTCACGTACGAATAATCCTTGCGAACGCGCAGTTGCCCGTACTCGCCTTCGGTCACTCTTTTTGCGGACTTCAGGTAATCACTGATCATCGGACACTCGTCGATGAGCGACATGATGGCTTCTTCGGGATCACCCTGGATCTTGCTCGCGAGTTCGCGCCGCACCACCACGCCAACGCTGGTCAGCGTCTCGCTCAGCGGGATGTACCAGAACCAGCCGCTATCGAAAGCGCAGCAGAGAATATTGCCGGAGTTGGGCGGGAGCAGGCGCTTCCCGTTCTCGAAGTAGCCGAAGAGCGCGAGGCTGCGGAAGAACTCGGAGTACTTCCGGGATCCTCCGCACTGCTGGTAGATAGGGCTCTTGGTTCCGGAGGCGTCCACGACGTACCTCGCGAGGATCCTGCCTTGGTTCCCCGCACTGTCGGAGTAGGACACGCCCCGGATGCTGTCGTCGTCGGAGATCGTTCCGGTTACCGTGTGCTCCTCCCGCACGTCGACGCCCACGCCACGTGCGTGGTCGAGCAGGATCTTGTCAAATTTGCTTCGCTCGACCTGGTAGGCATGTGAGGTCTCACCGGTCATCTTCGGCGACACGGAGAACGCGAACGTCCACGGCTCGGGAGTGGCCCCCCACCGCATGGTGCCGCCGCGCTTTAGGGTGAAGCCGGCCTTGGCGATCTTATCCGCCACGCCTGTGAGTTGGCACACTCCGTGCACGGTCGCAGGCAGAAGGGACTCGCCGATCTGCCAGCGCGGGAACTTTTCCTTCTCGAGCAGGATGACTCGGTGTCCCTGCATCGCGACCAGCGTCGCCAGTGTCGATCCTCCTGGACCGCCGCCCACGACAACGACATCAACGTCGTCAGTGCCTTCAGTGCTCATCTCGAATACCTCGCGTCGGCGTTCGGCCTACTGCTTTTCCGCGAGCGCGAGGCGCCCGGTTCCCTTGAGCGTCGCCAGGTCGATGTCCGCGATGCAGCGGACGGGGTCGTCGTTGAGGACTAGGTTGCCCTCGACGTGTACCGTCCCGGTCGCATTGTCGAAGTCCGCGCCGCTGAGATTGGTGGCATCGCGATCCAGGGGGAAGCCGAGCTCGGTCCCGCCTCGTGTCTGAGTGAACTTGACGAGTGCGTATCCCATTTCGCCGGTGCGGTTACGGAGTTCTTCTACGGTCGGGTCCGCCCCGCCCATCACAATCGGCTGGTCGACGGTCAGGCGTTCGGTCAGGTCATTCATGAATAAGCCTCTCGTGAAAATGTCTGTACCAGAGTCAGACACTAATACTCGACAATCTTCTTAGCCATCCTGGCGATTCGTAACGGTCGGTCGTGATGGCCGGAACGCTTGCGCATGCGCGTTCGACTGCGCCGCCTCATCACTTGCACGCTTCCTAGCATCAAGGACGTGGCCATCACCATATGCGTGTCGACGAGGATGGGAAAGTGTCTCAGGACTCACACCCGGCGGGCTTTCTTAGCTGACCCGATCCGCAGGGACCCCCTCCCCCAGGCAGCTCCGAACGCGCCAGCAGTTCCAGCCGGAGCCGGTCGATCGTGTCGCAGGAATTTGAGATCAGCTCTCGCAGGAATATCTCCTTATTGCTATACAAGGAATGGGCTATCAGATCCAGGACCTGTACCGCCTCCGCCTGAAACTGAAGACTGCGTTCGAGTGCGGTACATCACCCGTTGGACGCTTCCCGCGTAGCCATTCAGGAAGCGTCAGCGGCGTAGCTATTGGTTGCCGGGGATGACTGGCTGAGCCGGGGCCGCTGATGGTTCGGCGGGTGCTGCTGGGCGGGGTTGTTGATTGGCTGGCCGGAATGGCAATCATTGCCCGGTGTGCCCGGTGTGCCCGGTGTGCCCGGTGTGCCCGGTAAGGCTGGCGGAGGCATACCGGCTGATCGCGGAGCTGACTGCGCAGGCAGGGCACTTGTCTGCCCGGGTAGAGGAACTGGAGCGGCAGGCCCGCAGGGAATCGTCCACGTCATCGCGTCCCCCTTCCTCCCATAACCCTGGCTCCAAGGCGCTGCCGACGGGATGGACGCGTCGTGGCGGCGTCCTAGTGTCGAACTGTCGTTCCTTTAGCCGATCATCAGGCCGGCGACGGCCTCGGCCGCCGCCAGCGTGTCGCGGCCGAGGGGCTGCAGGTGGATGCGGGTACAGAGCAGTCCGCTCGACAGCCGCTCGACAACGCCCCACTCCCATATGGCGACGAGATCGAGCCCCATGCGGGCGGCCAGCCAGCGGGCCCGGTCGACGGGGTCGCCGCCAAGCAGCTCGACGGGATCGCCCCGCATAAGGACACCCAGGTCGTACTCGGCCTCGGCCAGGAGGCCGACAGGATCGATCAGCTTGAAGCCGCCGTCGTGCTGGAGGGCGTTCAATTGGTGCACGTCGCCGTGGACCAGCGCAGCCCTCTCGTCGCGATGCGCCTGAGCCCGCCGGACAGCGCAGGCCAGGGCATGGTCGACAGTCTTCTCGGAGCACGGACGGTCGAGCTCCTCCCACGACGTCACGATGAAGTCGGCGAGCCATCGGGCCTTGTCCGCCCCCGTGGGCAGCCCGCAGTCTGGCGCCGGCCGCCATATGCGCTCAGCGGTAGCGCAAAGAATCTCCAGGCGACGGGCGAGCGGCAGTCCAAGCTCATACATGGGCAGGCCCAGCCGCTCCATGAGCAACGCGCCCTCGTCGGGGTCGTACTGATAGAGCACCGGGCATCCGTCTCCGCCGACGAGACGGAGGACGGTCGCCTCGTTGGAGGCGTTGTTCACGGTCCCTGGGACGAGCACCTTCAGGACGGCAGGGGTACCATCCGCCCGGGTCGCGTCCGCCACGAAAGCCTCCGTGCCGCCCTCATAGGGGTGCCCGACTGTGATCGACCAGTCGGCCTCCAGGCTCGAGACAAGCGCCGGCAATCGCTCGAGCCAGTCCTCGGCGCCGGCCGCGCGGGCTTTGTTTCGCACAACCGCCGGCACATCGATCACTGCCTCAGTCTCACATCTTCAACCCGGAACCACCCCGATTTACCTGTGCCGCCGTCGACGCGCAGGCCAGATCGCTTCGCCGGGCACCGGACCGGTGCATCAGCGATAGGCCCTCCCTCAGGCCCCACCGCCCCGCGATCTAGGGCACCCCGAACGAGCGAGCAGAACATCGCCAACGACGGCCTCGCTGAGCTGTGCCGAATCGTCCACAGATAATTCAGCCGCTGGATGTTCAAATAGCGAGGGCGGTAACAGCACGTGCGGGCGCGGGCCAGCTACGGGCCGAAACCTGCACGAAGGCCGCGAACCTGGCCGTCGGCTACCACATCCCCGTTCACCGGGCGACGCTGCTGCCGTGCCAGCTGGCCGGCATCACGGTCTCGGCCGGGTGGATGGCCGGGATCCGCGGGAAGGCCGCCAGGCACCTGGCCTGCACCCGGTACCTCACCTGCATGCACACCGGGGACAGGTCC
Organism: uncultured Actinomycetota bacterium; assembly: GCA_963769145.1. Classification (GTDB taxonomy): domain Bacteria; phylum Actinomycetota; class Actinomycetes; order Streptosporangiales; family Streptosporangiaceae; genus Chersky-822. The sequence goes on along the minus strand of CAVYKS010000003.1, from coordinate 411,989 downwards.
GCCGACGCGATCAACGCCGGCGGAGTGCTGCCTGGCTACCAGGGCGTGATCGTCCGCGACGGCTACGGCGGCTACAGCCACCTCACTGATGCGCCGCACGCTTGGTGCGGGGTTCACCTGCTGCCGGATCTCAAGGGCCTGTACGACTTCGAGCCAGCGCAGCAACAGTGGGCATCCCGGACGGCGGGCCTGCTGACCGAGGCCCGCGACGGGTGCGATGTTTGCTTTGCCGGAGGTCAGGTTCGGGCTGGTTGCGGGGGCGGGGGGGCGTTCATGCGGAATCGGGAGTCGTGGTGGGAGGGGTGCTGAGGGTGGTCGGGGGGTTGGGGTGGTGGTGGTGGCCAGCTGGGGAAACGCGGCAGTTGGACAGGGGCGGGGGTCCGGGGCTGGGGTGTGAGACTGGGTTTATGAGGCGTGGTGGTGGGGTTGGCGGGGCTGGGTTCCGGGTCGGGGCGCTGGTGCAGGCGTACCGGCGTGAGGCGGGGCTGACGCAGCTGGATCTGGCTGCCCGGGCGGGGCTGAGCGTGGGCGGGCTGCGGGATATCGAGCAGTGCCGGCGGCGGCGGCCGAGGGCGGCTTCGGTGGCTGCGCTGGCTGTTGCGCTGGGCCTGGATTCGGAGCAGGGCGCGGGGCTGGCGGCGGCGGGCCGGGAGGTGGCGGGCCGGGAGGTGGCGCTGGCGGGAGTGCCTGGCGGGGCCGGGGCGGGGGGGTGGCCTGGGGTTGCGGCTGGTGGCGCTGGGGCCGCTGGAGGGGTGGCGTGATGGGGTGGCGCTGGGGCTGGGGCCGCCGGCCCGGCGGGCGGTGCTCGGGATGTTGTTGCTCGAGCCGGGCAGGCTGGTGCGCCGGGAGGCGATTATTGACGTGCTGTGGGGGCGGGCGCCGCCGCGTACTGCCGTGGGTTTGGTGCAGGCGCATGTGAGCAGGTTGCGCGGGGTGCTGGGGGGGGGGGGGGGGGGGCGGCGGGGCCGGCGGCGGGGAGCTGATCAGGGCGGCCGGCGGGGGGTACCGGCTGTGCGTGTCGGGCGCTGAGGTGGATCTGCTGGTGTTCAGGGATCTGGCCGCGGGGGCGGCGGCCGCGCGGGCCGGGGGTGATGATGTGGCGGCTTGTGATCTTTACGAGCTGGCGGTGGGGTTGCGGCGGGGGGATCCGCTGGCTGATGTGGAGGTGCTGTCGGGTCATCCTGGCGTTACTTTGCTGCTGCAGCAGCTGGCCGGGGTGGTCCTGCGGTATGCCGAGACGGCCTGGGCGCTGGGTCAGTGCCGCCGGGTGCTGCCGCAGTTGCAGGCGCTGGCTGCGGCGGAGCCGCTGGACGAGCCGGCTCATGCCTGGCTGATGATCGTCCTGGCGGGGTCGGGGCAGCAGGCGGCCGCGATCTATGTGTACGAGGCGATGCGGCGGCGCCTGGATCGTGAGCTGGGGCTTTATCCCGGGGATGAGCTGGCTGAGGCTCACCTGCGGGTGCTGCGCCAGGATGTCCACGCGGGAAGCGCGGCGCGGGCCGGCCCGCGCGGGGCGGCGCGGGCCGGGGCGGCGCGGGCCGGGGCGGCGCGGGCCGGGGTGCGGGCGGTGCCGGGGCGGCTGCCGGCGGTCTCGCGGCATTTCGCTGGCCGGGCGGGTGAGCTTAACGTGCTGTCGGGCTTGCTGGCGCCGGTGCCGGGGGAGGCGGGGGGCGTGGTGATCGCCGCGCTGACCGGGATGGCCGGGATCGGCAAGACCGCGCTGGCGGTGTACTGGGCGCATCAGGTCGCCGGCCGGTTTCCCGGCGGGCAGTTGTTCGTGAGCCTGCCCGGGTCCGGGCCGTCCGCGGCGGGGGGAGCGCCCGGTGAGGCGCTATCTGGCCTGCTCGCCGTGCTCGGCGTGCCGGGCGGGCTCATTCCCGCGGACATGACGGCGCGGGAAGCCCTGATGCGCAGCCGGGTGGCGGGCCGGCGGATGCTTATCGTGCTGGACAATGTGCGGGACGCCGGTCAGGTCCGGCCGCTGCTGCCGGCCGCGCCGGGATGCCTGCTGCTGGTCACCAGCAGGAACCGGCTGGCCGGCCTGGCCGCGGCCGGCGGCGCGCGGCTGATCCCGCTCGATGTCCTGCCCGGCTGGGAAGCACTCGACCTGCTGACCAGGAAGCTGGGTACCGGGCGGGCCATGGCCGAGCCGGCCGCGGTGCGCGAGCTAGCCGAGCTGTGCGGCCGGCTGCCCAGGCGCTATCCGAGGTCGCCGCCCGCGCCGCCGCACGCCCCAGCCAGCCGCTGAGCAGGCTGGCCACCCAGATCAGGGACGAACGAAGGCGGACTGACGCCCTGCAGACGGGCTAGACCTGGGCGGGGCCTACGGGCAGACGCCGTCGCAGGGACAGGAAGTTCATGCGCAGTGGGCGCGGCTCGGCTACTCTGAGCGGAAATTTCAGCAAAACGCCGCCGCGTAGCGATGAGCGGCATAGTCTTTGCACCCGTGCGAGCGGTCACGTGGCGCGGGATTTTGAAGCCGAAGTTCGGAATGGCTGCGGCGGTTCTCATCGCCTTTGCGCTTGGAGCATATCTCAGCGGAACGCTCCTCATACCAGCGGCTCGGACATCTCGAACTGCCTCTAATTCCGCGTTGGGCGCGCACCATACGTTAAAGTCACGTTTCGAATCTGGCTTCAAATCAAAGCACGCGCTCCTGCCAAAGCGAACACGCGAATTGATGCCGAAGACTAAGCCGACAACTTCGACACCTTCGGATTCGCCGACAGCCTCCTCGCCAACGCCATCGCCGACTACCTCGGTTCGAGCTGGCAATGTGTCGTGTAATTACGGTACGGACACATGGTCAGGTGACGCGAGCAAAGTCGGTTACTCAGTTAAGGAAACGCAGGCGTCAAACGGCCATTTCTCATCATTCACTGTTGTCCTGAACGCCAGAAAGGGAAACACCGAGGTAGTCGGCTACCCTTCCGACCAATGCCTGACGTATTCAGCCCTCCCGGCGACGCTTACGTCCAGTTTCGACGTTACGCCGCCAGCAGATAGCAGCGGTCTTGACTACGAGTACGCCTTCGACATCTGGCTCACAACTGCTGCCGCAGCTACCAGATACAACTGGAATAACGACCTGGAGCTGATGATCTGGACGTACGTTAACGGCCAGGTGCCCGTTGGATCGGTGCTCGCGACGCTGAGCGACGGCTCGAAGGTTTGGGTGTCTGGTAACAACACGACTGGGACCGTTTCGGTTGTGCTGCCAAAGAATGAGACTGTCGGCAGCGTCGACATCGCGAGCATCATCAGACAGCTCATAGCCCGTGGTCACATAAGCTCTGCTGACACTGGCATTCTCGATGTCGAGTATGGCATTGAAGCACCGTACGGTGGCGCTCAGACGTTTGAAGTCAATGGTTTCAGCGTCACCACTGGATGATGAGCCGGCGCGAGGGCTAATGGCCAAGCAGTTGCCAGGCGAGCGGTTTCATTGTCGTGTTCTCGCATGCAAATACGATCCGTGTTGCCTGGGGTCAGGGTTCTAAGAAATCCTGGTTCGGGTGGTGTGTCGTCTGCTAGATAGCTGCCGGTGGCACGTCGGGGTCGATGCCGAGTGCGCTGAAGCGCGCCGCCAGGTCATCGACCCACTGCGGTGGTGTGCGGTGGTCGTTCAGCGGGATTCCGGCTTCGCTGTGCCACAGCGCCTCGCCGACGGCCTGGCGCGCGCGAGCCCGCGGCCAGGATGCCGATCTCATGCGCCAGCTGGAGCGCGGCAGGACGCGACCAGGCGAATTTCACGAAGAACCGGTCACCGACGGGCACGTTGCCCGAGTGCCAGAGCGGGTCCTGCTTGCCGGCCGGGCCGGGAACCGTGACCGGGTACCCGCTCAGCTTGGGCGCCACGATCCGCAGAGCCTCGCCGAGCGCGCTGGCAGAGCACTCTGCCAGCCACGTCATCCCCGGGGCCTCCGTCACGTCCTGACAGTAGAGCACCCGCCAGCGGCCACCAAGCGACTTTGCGCGCCGCCCGTTATGGATACTCCAAGTTCACGCTATTCAGGGTGCCGCCTGGCCAGAGACGAGGACTCGCGTGGGCACCCGGAAGCGGCCGTACGCGTTCGCTGACCGGTGAGCTCGGGTTGAGGCTGCGGTTTCCGGGAATGCGGTCACCGTCCAGCGTGCCTGCCCCGCGCTGTCGGCATCTGGTGGAATCCTGTCTCCTGGATCGGAGTTCACGGAGGTTCGCATCGTGGGGAAAGCCAGCCGTAGCCGACGGCAGAAGAAGGACAAGGAGCGCCAGCGTCGCCGGGCCGCAGGGGCGGCGGACCTGGGCTGGCCGCCGGGCCAGCGGAGTGTCCCGTCGCAGCGGGAGCTCGTCGTGACCGCGATGAGCGCGGCGGTCGATGCCGTCTGCCGCAGTGACGAGCGCGGAGTCGCGGAGTGCCTCGGTCTGCTGGCGGCGGAGCAGCCGCCCGGCTGGACGCAGGCCGTCGGCCGGGCGATCACGGGCTCCCTCCGTCTTTCGATCACGGCGGCGTGGCGGTACGGCTGGCAGCCCGCGGAGCTGGTCAGGCACGCCAGCCGGAAACTGGGCGACGCGCACGCGGACATGGCCGCCGATATGGTCGCGGACGAGATGCGCAGCTACGCCTCCGCGACGGTGGATGACCGCTGGGCCGCGCAGGTGCTGGCGCTCGGTGCCGAGGTGTGGTGGGGAAGCGACGCCGAGTTCCTGACCGCCCGGTCCGGGGAACCGCTGCGAGTCGCCATCGAGTTGCTGCATCTGCTGCAGCACATGCCCAGGCTGGAACGGCTGTGCCCGCTGCCGGGCACCGCCCGCGCCGGCGCGCGGGTACCCGGCAGCGACGCGGACGAGCGGATCCTCGGCAGGATCCGCTCGCTGCTGGCGAAGGCGGAGTCCACGGAGTTCCCCGAGGAGGCGGAGGCGCTGTCGTCCCGCGCGCAGGAGCTGATGGCCAAACACAGCATCGATCACGCGCTGCTCGCCGCCCAGTCCGGGAGCAAGGACGCCCCGGACGCGATCCGGCTGCCGGTTGACAACCCGTACGAGTCGCCGAAGGCGACGCTCCTGCACGTCGTCGCGCAAGCCAATCACTGCCGGTCCGTCTGGCAGAAGGCGATTGGAATGTCCACGGTGGTCGGCTTCCCGTCCGGCCTGGACGCGGTGGAGCTGCTGTACACGTCGCTGCTGGTGCAGGCTGACACGGCGATGCTGGCCGAGGGCGCGAAGAAGGACGCCTACGGGCGGTCGCGGACCCGGGCGTTCCGCCAGTCGTTCCTGGTGGCCTACGCCTACCGGATCGGGGTGCGGCTGTCGCAGGCGACCATGCACGCCGAGCAGGAGGCGGCGGCGGCCGCGCCCGGCAAGGATCTGGTGCCTGTGCTCAAAGAGCGCCACGAGGCTGTCGATTACGCCGTCGGCGATATGTTCGGTGACGACCTGGTCTATAACCGCGGGAGCCGCGCGACTGACGCGGAAGGGTGGGCCTCCGGCTTGACCGCCGCCGACATGGCGGCGCTGTACAACCGGGAGCAGGTGAGCGCCTGAACATGGCGCAACTGGCGCCCGAGTCGGCCAGCGACGGCGCCGAATGGCACCCCGGCACGTTCATCGCGTGGGCGAGCTAAGACCGGCAGCACTGCGCCCGCCCATCCAGGCGGGCACGGCGGCATCGGTGTAGTGGTGATCGCTTCACCTGTGCCTCGACAGGTCTGCGCAATTTTTATGCCAAAAAGGGGCTGACGCGAGTCATGTCGTTGCCGCGACGCCGGTGCCGCCGAACCTACGCCGAGATCCTGATCTTGCGCCGGGCCTTGCCGCCGTCAGTTGTGGGCGGTCACCAGGATCTCGCTGGTGGCCACGAGGAGGCACTGTTGCTAGTCGCCGAGAGCTGTCGGCTTCTCGGGACACTGCGCTGCGGATCAGCTGCCGAACGCCGATTTTTGCGTGGCTCAGATCTGGGCGCGGTCGTATCCTCGCCCGCGCCTATATCTGCCACTATGTCGGCATGGCGGAGAGCGGAACTGTTGTCGCGGTCGCGCAGCTTGCGCTCGCCGTGGGGGAACTGGAGGCTAACCGGGAGGCCGCCAGGGCGGCGGTCGCGGAGGCGGCGCTCGCGGGCGCGCGGCTCGTAGTGCTGCCAGAACTGTCGGACTCGGGATACGTATTCTCAGACGCCCGCGAGGCGCGGTCGCTCGCGTCGGCGGCGGCATCTGGCGTGACGTTGCGCGAGTGGCGGTCGCTGGCCGCCAGGCATGACCTGACCATCGCCGGCGGGTTCTGCGAGCTCGGGCCGGACGGGAAACTGTACAACAGCGCGGCGATCGTCGACGCATCGGGCACGAGGGCGGTGTACCGCAAAGCGCACCTGTGGGACGCCGAGAAGAAGATCTTCACGCCCGGAGACAGCGCGCCGCCGGTGGTGGAGCTGCCGTTCGGCAATGTCGGGCTCATGATCTGCTACGACCTGGAGTTCCCGGAATGGGTGCGGCTTGCCGCGCTGAGCGGCGCTGACCTCATCGCGGTCCCCGTGAACTGGGCGGCGTCAGGTTCGCCCGCGCCGCCTGGTGAGCGATCCGGTGAGGTGGTCTCGGCGCAGGCGGCAGCCTCGTCCAACGGCGTGTTCATCGCGGTCGCGGACCGATGCGGCACCGAGCGCGGCGTGGACTGGCTCGGCGGCTCAGTCATCGTGCGGCGGGGTGGCTATCCCGCCGCCGGGCCGGTGTGCGAGGACCGGACGGCCGTGCTGACCACCACGATCGACTTCCGACTGGCCCGGGACAAGCGGATCAGTGAGCTGAACGACCTGTTCACCGACCGGCGGCCGGATCTGTATGCGCGGCTATGGGACGTCGCCTAGCGGGCAAAATAGCGGGCGATCGTGCGGCGGAGAAAGAGCGTGGGCTGCAGCGGGCAGCAACGTCGTCCCGTCGTTGCTGCAGGGGCCCGGCTCTGGCGACAACGTCGTCCCTGCGTTGCTGCTGGCACGACAGCTCCGGGGCGACGTTGCGGTTCGCGTGGGCGTGCTGGCAGCAGCTTCGGGACGCTAGGGTTCTACCGCAAGCTCGGCATTGGCCGACGAACCGAACTCCCGGTCAGCTTCCGGGTATCCGCGTATCGGCCGACCGCCGGTCAAGCGTGACCTCCGGCTGACCGCCAAGTCCGGCGACCATGACCCGGACCAGCGCGTTGAGGTGACGGCGGTAGGTGGCGGGTGAGGCCGCGCTTGACTGCAAACCCCGGGCGGATGCGATCAGCAACTCCGCGGCGGTGTCCGCCGTAATGCCGACCGACTTCAGGTCCAGCTCCCCGGCAGTGGCGGCTTCCGTCACGATGTCCCTGACCAGCCGCCGGTACCGGCTCGCGGCGTGCGAGATCACGTCCGCTGACAGCCGGTGCTTGGCGTCCAGCAGTTCGGCCGCGTGCGGCGAGCGCCGGATCGTCTCCGCATAGGCGCCGAACCAGGCACCACAGACCGCCGCCAGCCGGTCAGCGGTCGTGCCTGGCCGCAGCCTGGCCGTCTGGGCGTCGTTCAGCATCCGCTCGGACAGGCTCTGGCTCAGCGCCCTGAACACTTCGTCCTTGCCGGCGAAACTCAGGTAGATGGTGCCCTTGCCGATTCCAGCCTCGCGGGCGATGTCGTCCATCGAGGTGCGCCGGTAGCCGTACTGGCCGAACACCCGCAGCGCCGCGTCCAGGATCACGGTGCGGCGACCCTCAGCGTCGCCGCGCGGTGGGTTCATGCCTAAACGGACATGCGCTTGGCGGGCTGGACGGCGATCTCGGAGATGCTCAGCTCGATGGGCTGGGTGATCGCGAACAGCACCGCCCGGGCCACGTCGTCGGGACGGGCCATGATCGGGCCGGCCAGAGACGCGACCCGGTCAAGGGCATCTTCGGAAAACAGCCCGTCAGCGGGAATTCCGATGTCCTCGCCGAGCGAGGCGGCGAGCCCGCGCAGCAGCTCAGGCTGGTTACGGGCGAGGTTGGTCGCCGTCACGCCGGGGACTACGTTGACCACCCGGATCGGGTCGTTTTCGAGTTCCCGCCGCAGCGAGGCGGTGATCGCGTTGGCCGCCGTCTTGGTGGCTCCGTAGAAACCCGGCACCTCCACCTGGGTGGCGCTTGAGGAGATGTTAACGATGTGTCCGTGCGCACCGCAGGCTCGCATGGCCCGCGCCGCCGCGCGCGACCCGACCGCCACGGCGAGCACGTTGACCTCAAGCATTTCCCGCCAGGCCTCAGGGTCGCCATCGGCCACCGAGCTGCGGTAGGACACGCCAGCGTTGTTGACCATCACGTCCAGTTGCCCGGTGTCGGCCATCGCCCGGTCGATCAGCCCTTGGACCGCACCTGGGTCACGCAGCTCAGCCGCAACCGCGGTGGCCGTGCCGCCGGCCTTGGCCAACATTGCCGTCGTGTCCTCAAGAGCCTCGACCCGGCGCCCGGCGGCGAACACGTGCGCCCCGGCCTCACCCAGGCGCACCGCGATGGCCCGCCCGATGCCGCTGGACGCGCCGGTAACCACGGCGGTCTTCCCGGTCAACGATCCCATGAACGCACCTTCCGATCGTGACTGATTGACTCAAAAGACCAAAGTAGTCAGATAGCCAACAGGTGCGCAAGCACCTGCTGGCCCTGGCGATCTGGCGGGCGATCGGGACCGGTGCTGGCTGGGTCAGCTGCTGTTGGGCTGCTGGTCCGTCCAGCCGGTCAGGGCTATGATCTCGGCTGCGATGTCGGTGATGGCCCGGCTGTCGGTGGTGACGCGGTGCACCCAGGCGGGGGCGTGCGTGTTCAGCCTGTGTGCCATCAGGTCGCTGCGCTTGATGTGCCAGTTCAGCTCCGAACCGATCTCCCGCTGGGTGAGCCGCTGGCGTGCTGTCGCGTCGCTGCAGTTCAGGAGCACGGCGGTGACCTGGGGGCTGTCACTCATGGCGGTGGTCAGCTCGCTGAGCACCTTCTCGAATACGCTAGCCGTGTTGGTGTAGATCATCCGCCGGTAGCCGAGGGCGCGGTAGTTGGCCCACATCGCGGCGAGGTTCTGTTCCGCCAGGCGGAGTCCTTTCTCGTGTGGAGCCTGGCCAGGCCATGTCGAGGTTGTCGCCTTCGATCAGGCAGTGCTGGATGCGGGCGGCTGACAGCTGGGCGTGGATCTGGTAGCCGACGGTGGACTTGCCGGCGCCGGACCGGCCGCCGATGAACAGGGCCTTGCTTTGTTCTGCCACGCGTGCACCTTAGTGCCGTGATCTGGTTGCGGGGCCGGGCAGCTGGGACGTGGCGAGGTGCTCGCGGGCCGGGGCGGCCGACCGGGTGGCTGGACGTAGCTGTTCCCGCCCGCGTTCAGTGCGCGCGGGCGGGAGGGCGTCCGGGGGCCCCCGGTCACTGGCCGCTTGGCCGCACGCACTAACAGGTCAGCGGAGGTCGTCGGGCGAGGGCTGAGCAGCCCGCGGGAACGCAGCTGTCGGCGCGCCGGCCGGGTAGCACGACTCGATGGCCAGTTCGGACAAGGTGATGTCGCGGGGCGTGCCGAACACTGGTCGTGGTGCTCACGAGGGGAACATTTGTCCAAGATGCCGGGCAGTTGCGTCTGTAACACTGCGAGCATGTCCAAGGACCGCGATGACTCCTCGCCACCGCACATTCAGTGGCCGCCGTACGGCGTTGACGGGCCGGCCTTCCCGGTGGTTCTCGGTGCCGGCGGGGTGGCCTGCTGCCTGGCTGCTGCCCGGTGGCGGCATCGACGGATCGCGATGGCAACCGCGGGGACGGTACTGCTCGCCAGCTCCGGCGTTTACCTGCACACCACGCTGCGCGGCAAGCTGCGCATCTGGAAGCGGGTACTGGACCAGGCCGGGCTGCAGGGTAACGAGCGGCTGCTGGACCTTGGCTGCGGCCGCGGCGCGGTACTGATCGAGGCGGCTAGGCGGCTGCCGACCGGACGCGCCGCCGGCGTGGACCTGTGGACCGGGGACCAGAGCGGCAACAGTCCCGGAGCCACGCTCGCGAATGCCGCCGCGGCCGGGGTCGCCGACCGGGTGGAAGTGCACACGGCCGACATGACCGCGCTGCCGTTCGCGGACGGCTCGTTCGACGTTGTCACGAGCGCGCTGGCGATCCATAACATCCGGTCGCCCGAGGGGCGCTACCGCGCGGTGGACGAGGCCATGCGGGTGCTGCGCCCGGGCGGGCAGCTGCTCGTTGCCGACCCGTCGCTCATGGCCAGGAAGTATGCCGCGCACATCGGCCAGGGCACGCTGCGCGGACTCGGACCCGGGTACTGGTACGGCGGCCCGTGGCTGGGCGTCACGCTGCTGCATGCCGTCAAAGAGCGCTCATAGCGGGATGTCGCGTCAGCGCCATCGTCCGGATGCGGCTCGTAAGATGTGAATATGCGACCTGCCGATCCGGTTCGTGCCGGTGCGCCTTCATGGGATATTGCGGTCCCGTCACGACCGGGCCGGCTGGCAGGGGTCGCCATGGCGGGCTTCAGCGACCCAGCGAATGACCTCGTCGACATCGGGCTGATCCCGCACCCGGCCGTCATGGTGATCTTCGACCTCGGCGACGAGCAACTCGTCGTCGAGGACGGCAGTGGTCAGCAGCAGCGAGAGCGCGTCGTCGCCGGGCTCGCGCCCAGGGGCGCTCGAGGGCGGGGCCTGGCCGGCAGGTTCGCGTGCCTGCAGGTACGGCTGTCGCCCGTGGTCGCGCACGCGGTCTTCGGTGCCTCTTCGGAGCTCGGCGGGACGCTGGTAGCTCTAGACGACCTCTGGGGACGCGACGCTGTCCGGGCCCAGGAGCAACTGCGCGCCGCCGGGTCGTGGGATGAGCGGTTCGCGATCGCTGAGGCCGCGCTGGCTCGGTATCACGACCCAAGGCGGCTGGTCGACCCGGAAGTCGCCTTCTGCTGGGCGAAGATGGTGGCCAGCCAGGGCCGGGTGCGGGTCGAGCGGCTCGCGGCCGAGACCGGGTGGAGTCGCAAGCGACTGTGGTCCCGGTTCCGGTCCCAGGTCGGACTGACCCCCAAGCGCGCGGCCCAGCTTGTCCGTTTCGACCACGCGGCTCACCGTCTCGCCGCTGGTCACAGCCCCGCTCTGGTGGCGGCCGAGAGCGGCTACGCCGACCAGTCCCACCTCCATCGAGACGTCGTGGCCTTCGCCGGGCTGACGCCAGCGGCGGTCGCGGTCGCGCCGTTCCTCGCGGTCGAGGATGTAGCTGGGCACCGGCCCTGGCCGAGCCGGACCAAGGACGAGGGGCAGACCAGAAGCACTAGGTCCCGCCGGGATCCAGCAGCGCCAGGCAGCGCTCGGCGCGAGGTTGATGGCGCGAGAGATGAATAGCGAACCATCGAATATCTGCCGTGTACGAGACGGGTTAACACGTACTTTGGGACATGTCCTAAGCACGCGGGATCGCCTAGTCCGTCGGCTCGCCGCGCAGGTAGGCGATCACCGCGTAGGCGTCGAGGACGGTCACCCGGCCGCGCCGGAGGCGCTGCGGGAGTGGGAGCCACGTTACGTCGTGGTGTCGAACCGTCCATTGTTGTCGAGCTGGCAGAGTGCGGAGCCATGACTGTCAGGCTGATTCGCAGCAACCAGCTGTTCCCCGGCGCCCCGTACGCCTACGCCGCCACCGTCGATGAGACAGGCCTGATCTTCACGGCAGGCGCGTGCCCGCTGGACGAGCACGGGGTGGTCACCACGCCCGGTGACGTCGCTGCGCAGATGCGGCAGGCGCTGGCCAACCTGCGGACTGCCCTTGCCGAGTCGGGCCTGAAGATCACCGACATCCTGAAAACCACGATCTATGTCGCCACCAGCGACCGTCAGGACTTGCTCGCCGCCTGGAATGAGGTGACCACCGTGTTCGGCAAGCACGACGTGCCCAGCACGCTGCTCGGTGTCGCCGTTCTCGGGTACGCCGATCAGCTCGTCGAGATCGAGGCCGTCGCTGCCGCCCGCGGCCGATCATCCGACCAGTGACGGGAACGCGGGCAGCTCCCGGTACAGCTCAAGCCATCGCGGGACCAGATTCACGGAGCCGCCTGTCCCAGCCCGCGAAGACTCGCCCGCTCCGCAGACGGCACGGCCAGCATGACCCGGCCCCTCCCGGGTACAGGTCGGGCGCGAGGCCGCCAAGCATTCTGCCCCCTGCCAGGCGCGAGGCCGCAAGCTATTCTGCCCCCGCCCGCTCGGCTGGGCGTTCCTGTGATTGGCCCCCCCGGCCGCGGCCGGGGTCACGCGAGGGATGAATGCAGCCAGCGGCACTGCCCGCCCGGATAACCGGAACATGGGACGACCCTGAAACAACCGAATACCCCGAACAACCCCGTCTCCCGCTCTGCCGGAAAAGGAGACGCCAGTCACGCGCGCCCGTCAGAGCCGCTCAACCCCGGAAAACCCCCGCTCGCGCGCCGCCCTTGACACAACCCCGCTCCTTCGGGGATGAATGCTTACGATGGTCCAGCGGTCAGATTCGCGTGATATCTCGCCCTCGACCGGCAATGGCCAGGGAGAATTATTGGCTACTGGCTTATTCGGTCGAGCGCGGCCGCATGTTACCGTACTGCCCAAGGGAATTCATCGGATCGATAATGCGATCGCATATGGGGATATGAGCTTAATGCACTATAAAATGACGAGAATTGTGGCCGTCCCGATCGCCGCGGGCACCGTAATGGCCATGAGCTTTCTGCCCGTCCAGGCCGCGCAAGCCGTACCGGCCGTCGCGCGGGTGCCATGCTCGACGCAGGCTCTGATAGCGGCGATGACCAGGCTCAGTAGCGGTGAGCAGTTGGACCTGGCCGCACGCTGTGACTACCTACTGACCCAGGGACTGCCTGCGGTAACTCAGGATCTGACCATCGAAGGGAACGACGCGACCCTGGAACGCGGTTACGCTCCTGGCACGCCTTCGTTCACGATCCTGGAATCGGGTAACAATTCCCTGACCATCAGCGGACTGAACTTCCGCAATGGGGACGGGGCGATCATGATTGGCGCCGCTGGGGCTCTGACCGTGACGGGCGGTACTTTTACCGGCAACACGGCCACCGACGGCGGCGCTATCGACGACCCGCTAGCCGGCGTGAACGCTCCCACCGTGACCGGCGCCACCTTCGTCGACAACCGGGCCACCGAACTGGGCGGCGCCCTCTTTGATGGCAATGGCGGGGCGAACGGCTTCTATGTTACGCACTGCACCTTTGTCGGAAACAAGGCGAGGCTTTCCGGCGGGGCAATCTTCGACGTCGCTGGTGGAAACGGGAGTATCAGCGATTCCGTATTTCGCGGGAACAGCTCCAGCGACGGCGACGGCGGTGCGGCCTACCTGAGCGACTTTGCCGGAGCGAGCGTGTCTCACGTCGTGGTTGATGACAACACCGCAGTGGCAGCCGGCGGCATCTTGAACAACGGCGACTTGGCTATCGATAACAGCACGTTTTCCGGTAACCGGGCCCGAGCCATGGGCGGTGCGCTGACCGACGGCGGCTTCGACGACCAGGAGACGGTGACCAGCACCCGGTTCACCGGCAACAGCGCCAGCGACGGCGGAGCTATCACCAGTTTTCTGCTTGGCCTGGGCATGACCCTGACTCACGTCGTCATCTCCGGCAATCACGCCATGAGGTACGGGGGCGGCGTCTACAACTTTGGAATTCTGAACGCGATCCACACCCTGATCGCACGCAATACCGCAGGCATTGGCGGCGGCGGCATCTACGGCGACCCGTCGCAGCAGGGCGTGTCGCAAAAGGCCGGGACGACGATGCTGACCAGCTCTCTCGTGGAAGGCAACAAGCCCGACAACTGCGAGCCGCTCGGATCTACCTCGGGCTGCACAGGCTGACCCCTGCGGGACAGGCCGGCGGGGAGGGCCGGGGTTTGATGCCGGAGTCAGGCTTGAGGTCGCTGGGGCGCGGGCGGGGTGGCGTTCGCGTTCAGCCTCGTGGTCGGCGTGGTTGCGTCCGGGGCTGGGTTCGAAGGCGGCTCGCAGAAGCCGCGACCGCGCGGCGCATCAGCTCCCGGATCATGTCCCGGGTCCACAGCGCGAAGTCGAACTGCAGTTGCCGCGGCGCGGCCGCGCGCCCACGGCAAGCCGCGCCTGCGCTGGTAACGCGACATCTGAGCGAACATGGAGCAAACATTGGCGCGGAGACTAGACCGAGTTGAAGGTTGCGGTGCGCAATAACTGCAGATGACGGAAGCGTGCCGCCGATATCGAAGCGTGGCCTCAGGGCAAAGTCAGCTCACGCCCAGAGGTTGGTCATTATGAGATTGCGGCAACCAGGGGGTGGCGATGTCTAGGGCCGTTGGCCCTTGCTGGCTGGGAGCGGGCGGACTTTGCCGCCTTCGGATCGCAGGACTTCGGCGAGCGCGGGGTCGGAGGTGGCGAGCGGGGAGCCGATGGTGAGGGCGGCCGCTGCGGCGACGCAATCGGCCAGGCTCACGGCCGCGCGCTCGCGATGGTAGCGGCGGGCGCGGATGCGTCCGGCTTGCATGCCGAGCTCATGCGTGATGGCCTGCACGGTCAGCCCAGCATGGCATAGCAGGGCGAGATCGGCTTCGATGCCGTCGGCATCCGCCCCGAAGACACGGACCATCTGATCGCGGACTTCGGCGGCGTTGATGGAGGTGAGGACGGCCGGGCCGCGCAGCAGATCAGCCACCTCGTCCGCACACGGTTCGCCGCGCAGGTAGGCGATCACGGCGTAGGCGTCGAGGACGGTCACCCGGCAGTGCCCTGCCTGCGGTCTTCAGCAGCTGCCTCGCTGGCCCGGTCAGCGGCCCGGGCGGTGTCAGTGGCAGGTCCGGGCGTCGCGTAAGTCCCGCGGAGAGCTTCGACCGGGTCGTCTGGGACCGGGCGGACGATCGCGTAATCACCGCGGTCGATGATGAGCACGGTCGAGGTTCCCCACCGGTGCCGCACGGCAGCCGGGACGGAGACCTGACCGTTGCGGCTGACCTTCACCTGTGTGCCATCCATGCCGTTCATTGTATGTGATGCTATCAGCGTTGTATGGAAATCTGGGTCCCAGGAGGCGCTCGGCCCTCGCTGTGCTGGCTGTGCGGGGCCGAGAACCCCTGTCATGGCCGCACTGGCGAGGGGTGCGACGCGCGGATTGAGTCCGTCTCGACTACGCCGCTCCCGACACGCTGCTCACCCAACAGCCCTGTTCCTCCACGTCCTGGCCGCCACTGTCTGGGTCGGAGGCCAGTTGACGCTGGCGGCGCTGGTACCTGCCTTGCGCCGGTTCGGAACTGAGGTGCCTCGGGTCGCGTGACCGGCGTCTGGAATGTCACTGCGGTCAGCCACCAAGTGAGTCACAGCGCCAGCTACCGGACGACGCTTGTCGTCAAGCTCGTTGTCGTCGCTATCTCGGGCGTGACGGCTTGGCTGAAGCCGCGAACGACGCCATCACCAGTCGATTTCGCCGAGGCTCGCCCACAGGGTCAGTTCGGTCGGGGTCAGCTGGCTATCAATGAGTCGCTCGGGATGACCCGGGGGCGGCCCAACGATAGCTGGGGGATCATTTTCCTGGGGTGCATCTGCCTTATCCTGGGATACTCCAGTCACCGGTAGGGTCCAATAGGCACCTACCATTGCCAAGCCGGCCATCGGCAGATCCAAGCACAATTTCAGGCGGCGAGTCCATTTCCGCATATCGTTTCCAGCGTTCGCGTCAGTCGGGTAACGAAGGCGTGCTCCGGCGCGCCTGGGCATTCCGGCGGCCGGTTAGCAGAGATTGTCACCGCTCGCGCTCGGGTGTGACTTGAAAATCGTTCATGCCAGACACCGATGTTCGAGTGACCCGCTTTTGTCGGTTGAACGAGCGCCGGGCCTAGGCGCTTCGTAAGGGACTCAGGCCCGAGACGCGCTCACGGCCGCCTGGGTTCGGAACATGGCGGGGGGCAGTTCGCCGTCGGCTCGTGCCTTCTCCAGCGCTGAGGACCACCAGGCGAGGTCATCGAGCATGATCTTGAGCTTGACGCTGGCCGTGGGATCAACCGGCTCGCCCTGGTCGTCGATGGCTGAGTTGACGAAGGGGATCACTACGGTGTTGCGCACCGGAACGGCTTCGGCCTCGATGAGTACGTGAGCTAGATGCTCGATCGCGCGTATCCCTCCGCCGATGTTGATGCTGTAGCCGACGGTCGCGACTGGCTTGTTCCTGAATCCGAACGACAGCCACACGCTGTCGATGGCGTTCTTCAGGCCGCCGGGAATGCTGTGGTTGTACTCCGGGGTAATGACGATGAAGGCGTCGGCCTCTTTCATCTTCTTGTTCCAGGCCCGCACGATCGGCTCGGAGTAGGTCGGGTCGGCGAAGTCGCCGATCGTCCCCATGTGCTCGGCGAAGATCGGCAGTGGCCAGTCCCGGAGGTCGGCGAGTTCGGGGTCGAAGGCGCCGTGCGCGACGGCGCGGGACATGATCCACGGCACGACGCGGTCCGCGGCCCGGTTGGGGCGGGTGCTGCCGACTATGACCAGAAGTTTTGACATTGCTGTTCTCCGCGATAGACGGGGCGGTCTGGCAGTTAGTGGCTAGCACGAATCATTGATGAGACGCAAACTATGGGCAGTGGGGGGCAACTACTTCGCGCTCCCTACCTAGTCTCCAGCGTGCTTCGAGCGGGCCAGGACAGTCTTGATGGGGGTGTAATGCCGTTCCGCTCGCGCGTATGGAGGCATCGATGCCGCGCTGGATTCGTGCTTTTTGGCTGAACTACCTGAGACGTTTTCTGACTATTCACGAACGGCTCATGTGGGAATTAATGGCGGCGATGGTTTACACGTATCCTTCGGAATGGTTTCTGTGCCGCGAACTCTTTGCGCAAGACGGTCCGGATGCACAAGCTCAGCATTCTGGTTGTAGCGCTGATCGACACGCCAGGCGGGTACCCCGGAGCCGAGGCGGAGGAACGTCGGCAGGCCGTCGCCATCGCGGACTACCTCCAGTGCATGGCGGGTCCTCCAGTTCCCGTGGTTGCGGTCATCACCGGTGAGGGTGGTCGCGGGGTGGCAGGCGACTGGTGCCGTGGTCGTCCGCTGACGTCGTGACCGGCTGGCGGGCTGGACCCGCCGCGGTTTTGCTTCCGTGATCATGCTTCCGGTCATGATCGCGGAGCCTGGCTGTCGTAAATCGCGGCTGAGATTCCGCGGTAATCGCGGTTTCATGATCACGGAGGCTCGCCGTCACCCGCCCGCAGGGCCGGTGCCGCCCGGACGGCCGTCACTGCGCCGGATCGGGCGATACAACTATCCCAGATGGGACATTCCGGCTTCCGGGGCGGCCCGATGCTGCTGGGTCACCAACACCATGCCCACCATCATCTGGCGCCCGTGCGCCGACCCCTGACCGCCTGGGGAGTGGGGTCTACCCGTCCTTGACCAGGACTAAAGAGAACTTTGCCAGGCTGTCCAAGATCACCTAACGCTCGCCGCCTCCGGCGCCGTCACTTTCTGGAAGGACGAACATGGGAGCAATCGAGGTTCCGGTTCTGATCGTGGGCGGCGGCGGATGCGGCTTGTCCGCCTCCGTCTTTCTGTCCGACCACGGGGTCGGCCATCTGCTAGTGGAACGGCACGCGGACACGTCGAAAATACCGAAGGCGCACTATCTCAACCAGCGCACGATGGAGATCTTCCGCCAGCACGGGCTTGACGGGCCGGTGGCCGATCAGGGGGCCTCGCTGGAGTACTTCGGCCAGGTGCGCTGGCTGACCTCGCTCGGCGGTGACGGAGCGCTGGATGCCAGGCTGATCCACGAGATGGACGCTTTCGGCGGTGGTGCGCTGCGCGAGACCTACGCTGCGGCCGGACCAATCCTGCCCGTCAAACTGCCGCAGATCCGGCTGGAGCCGATCCTGCGGCACCGCGCTGAACAGCTCAATCCCGGGAATATCCGGTTCGGCCACGAACTGACCGCATTCTCCGACGAGGGCGACCGCGTCATCGCCGAGATCCGCGACGTCGGGACCGGGGAGACTACCACGGTCGCAGCACAGTACGTCATCGCAGCCGATGGTGGCCGCACGGTCGGTGCCGCGCTCGGAGTGCAGATGCAAGGCTTGCCCAGGTTGGCCGAGACCACGACCGCGTACTTTTCCGCCGACCTCTCGGCGTGGTGGCCGGAGGGCACCCTCATCACGCACTTCCTCAACCCGTACCGGCCGGACCTTTCGGCCAACATCATTGAGATGGGACCGACCTGGGGAAAGGGCTGCGAGGAATGGGTCCTGCATTTCCCGCCCGGGGTCCGCGTCGACGAGCAGGGGATCGTTGGCGGGATTCGTGAGGTGCTCGGCCTGCCTGACTTGGAAGTGACCCTGCACCACATGACGCGCTGGACCGTGGAAGCGGTGCTCGCCGACCGGTATCGGGATGGGCGGGTGCTGCTCGCCGGTGACGCCGCGCACCGCCAGCCGCCCACCGTCGGGCTCGGCTTGAACAGCGGGATCCAGGATGCGCACAACCTCGCGTGGAAGCTGGCCGCGGTGCTCGCCGGCCGCGCGCACGACAACCTGCTCGATACCTACGAGGCGGAGCGGCGGCCGATTGGCAGGCACAACGTCGACTGGGCGGTGTCTGCGGCGTCCCATCATCAGGTGATCCTGGACGCCATCGGTCTCGGCCATCGCGTCCCGCCGGAGCGCCGGGCGCAGATGTTCTCCGCGTACTTCGACTCGTCCCCGATCGGTGCGGCCACGCGGGCGCGGGCAGCGGACATCCTCGACACGCACCGGGGCGGATGCCAGGCTCACGACGCGGAGATCGGCTTCGCGTACGAGGCGGGCGCCGTTATTCCCGACGGCAGCCAGCTGCCACCCCGCGCCCCCCTGCGCGACGTGTACCACCCCACGACCCGCCCAGGGCACGTCTTGCCGCACGCATGGATCGAACGCGGCGGTCGGCGACTGTCAACTCACGACCTGATCGGTACCGGGACCAGTTTTGCGCTGCTCATAAGCCCGGGAGGAGCGTCGTGGTGCGAGGCGGCCGCGCAGGTGGCTGAGAAGTTCTCGATCCCGATCTTCGCAGCCGCCATAGGGAATGGCGCGGAGTACGCCGACGTCGACGGCCGGTGGGCGGCCGTCCGGCAGATCACCGACGAGGGCGCCATACTGGTACGCCCGGACAATCACGTCGCCTGGCGCAGCTTGAGCGGCAGCGAGAATCCAGCGGGCGATCTGGGGAATGCGATCTCCCGCATCCTTGAGCCCGAGTTGGGCCACGTTTAGTCGTGTCGCTTGCGTTCCCGGGCGGACGAGACGCCCGGGAACGCTTCCTGGTCGCGCCTGACTCACACGCGAGCTGTGGTGTCCTGCAGGGTGTCCTGCAGCACCCAGCTGAGCACCTGGTCAGCGGCCGAACGCGCGGTGGCCACGCAAGCGGCGATTCCCACCCCGTCGTACGCCGCCCCGCACACGGCGAGCCCGGGCTGGGTCGCCACGCTGGCACGGATCCGTGCCACTCGATCCCAGTGACCGACCAGGTACTGGGGCAGGGCGCCGTCCCATCGCGTCACCCTGGTCGCCACCGGGTCGCCGGCCATGCCGGTCGCCTCGGCGAGTTCGGACGCCGCCAGCGCGGCAAGGTCGGCGTCATCGCGACGCAGCAGTTCCTCCTCGCCGACCCGCCCGAGGAAGCACCGCACGATCTCCGTCTCACCCGCCAGGTGCGGCCACTTCACGGTCGTGAACGTGACGTCCTTGACCGCCCGCCCATCCACCGCCGGCACCATGTAGCCGCTGCACCCTTGCTCGGCTAGCCCGCCGGGAAACGCCCCACGGGGGTAGGCGAATGTGATGACCGCCATGTCGGCGTACGGGATCTCGGCGAGTCCGGTCGCGGCTTGGGCCGCCCCGGGAGCCCCGGCCAGCAGCCTGCTGGCGGCAGTGGCGGGAACAGCGACTATGACCGCATCCGCGGCGATGTACTCAGGGCAGGCAGCGGAACCGACAGTCAGCCGCCAGCCGGCCTGGGTCCTGGCGAGTTCGCTGACCGTGGCTCCGGTCCGCACGGCCGCTTCGGGCGAGACGGCGAGCACGGCCTCGGTGAGCACGCGGGGCAGCCGGCCGAACCCGCCGTTGAGGGTGGCGACGCGCGCCGAGGGCTTCCCGCCCGGCCGCGGGCGCGGTATCAGCCTGCCCGCCGCCTCGGTAAGCGACGGGTACTTGCGGGACGCGGCGGCCAGCGGGGACAGTGTGGCCTCGAACGACAACTCCTCGGCGCGGCCGGCGTAAACGCCGGCGAGCCACGGGTCAACGAGGCGATCCACGACCTCCTGGCCGAGCCGCCTGCCGACGAACGTCGCGACGGAGACGTCTCCGTTTCGCTCGGCCGAAGGGAGCTCAAGGTCCTCTCGTGCCTTGGCCAGCCCGGCGCCGGATAGCACGCCGGAGCTGGCGAGATCATCCAGGTCCGACGGCACGCCCATGTGCTGGCTGGGTAGCGGTCGCATTCGCGCCCTAGTCCAGACCGCTCGCGACGTGGTGCCCGGAGAGACGACCTGATCATCGAGCCCGGCGTCCGTGATCAGCTCGTCGGCGCGCGGGAGGTACGTCGCTTCCGCGCCCTCGTCGACGGCGACGCCGGCGACCTCCGAGACGGCCAGCTTTCCGCCGAGCCTGGACGCTGCCTCCAGCACCGTCACCCGGACGGGCTTGTCCCGCAGGGAGAACGCCGCCGCCAGGCCGGCGATGCCGCCCCCGACGATGACTACATGCGGCGTTTCGTATGCCTGATGCTGTCCGTTGTCCGCCATTCCGCCTGCTCCTTCGTGGATACGGTGTCGCAGCAGTCTGGCGGGGATTCCAAGAATCTCGGTCGAGTGCGGGTGGACCCGGCTCGGCTCAGGTAGTGGCGAATCCGGCCAGAACCCGTCCGAGAATGTCCGTCTGCACCCGATGCCACGAACCGGGCAATCTCATCCCCCAGCCATTGGCCAGCGCCGTCGCCGTCGCCTGCGCCGCCGCGCCCAGCCAATCGCTGGTGTTGTCGCTGCTGACGACCAGTGTCGGCGTGCGGAAGGCGGCCAGCCGCTCGACCGGGACGTTGAAGTCGCCGCAAATGGCCGTGTCATAAGGGAGCGTATGCGCGTTCGCTTCGTTCGTCGCCCACAGCGGGCCCGCCCGCCATTGGGCGAGCACCTCGGGGGTAAATCCCACCATGTTCGCGAGGAAGTACTCCACGGCCTCGCCGCGTCGTTCCTGCGACAGCAGGGCGCGGAGCGTATCGGCGGAGTCGGTGGGGGGTTTCGGATAACCCTTCACTCGGTAAAACGGCTCGTGCAGCGCCAGCTTGGTGATCGGGGCACCGCGCAACGCCGCTTCGATCCCTAGGTTCGCGCCGCAGGAGCCGGCGAACACCACCGCCTGGCCGCCGGCCTCGGCGATCACTGCCTCGAGATCCTCGATCTCCCGCTCAACGGCGTAGGCTGGGGCGTCACCACTCTCGCCCCGTCCGCGCCGGTCGTAGGCGTAGGTAGTGCAGTGCGGCGCCAGCTCAGGCACCAACGTGTCGAAGATCGTGTGATCACGGAATGCGCCGTTGAGAAGCACGATCGGCGGGCCGTCGCCCGACTTCTCGTAAGCGATCGTCGTACCGTCCCGCGAAACGACCTTGCGCATCACGCTCTCCTCGTGCCGAGTGGATGTATGCGTCAGACCAATTTCTGGCACGCTGGTTGACGGCCGGTCGAGAATCGCTCGCGTCCCTCTAGGATGTGCCAGGTGCCTGGCGTCCCAGGAGTGCACAAGTTGGGCGATAGCCATCTTGCGCCGGGCATTTATGTTTCTTAGACTTCATATGGCAATTCAAGCGGCCAATTGTGTTGTATTGAGCGTTATATGGGTTTTATGCACTTTAGGCTCCTGGGTCCCCTAGAGGTCGCGATCGGGACCAAGTCACTCGAACTAGGCAGCAGTCGCCAGCGCGTCGTGCTCGCGATGCTCATCCTGCACGCCGGGCGGGTGGTGCCCCTCGCGCGGTTGGTGGACGCACTCTGGGACAACGACCCGCCGGTGACCGCGAAGGGCCAGGTTCAGACCTGCGTGTCAGCGCTGCGCAGGCAGCTAAAGGACCTGGGTGCCGAGGGATTGGTGTCTACCAGCCCGGCCGGCTACAGCATCGTTATCCCCGAAGGATCGCTAGACATCGCGAACTTCGAGAACCTGGCCGAGCGTGGCAGGATCGCCGCGGCCGAACACAGGACGCAGGACGCGGTACGCGACCTGCGAGCGGCCCTGGCCCTATGGCGCGGTCCGGCCGCCGCCGATGTGCGGAGCGTGCTCGTCCAGATCGCAGTCATCAGGCTTAACGAGAATCGCCTGAGCCTGCTGGAAGAGTGCATTGCGCTGGAACTCGCGCTTGGACGTCATCAAGTCCTTCTCGGCGAGCTGAGCGAATTGGTCAAGGAGCATCCTCTCCGCGAGACGTTCCGGGCTCAGCACATGCTCGCGCTCTACCGGTCCGAGCGCCAGGCCGAGGCGCTTGAGTCCTTCCAGCAGGCCAGGCAGTTCCTGATAGCAGAGCTTGGTGTTGAGCCTGGCGATCGCCTGGCATCGCTCCAGCAGGCCATCTTGTCCAGGGACACTGGGCTGGACCTGCACAGTGAAGCTGAGCCCCGGCTGATGCACGCACGGACTGGCGGTCAGGCGGTGCCGCATCAGCTTCCGGCCGCGATTCCGGACTTCACCGGCCGTGAGAACTTGCTCAGTCAGCTCGTCGAACTGCTGTCGGTACCTGACAGCCCTGACGGCAGGAGGTACCTGCCGATCGCCAGCCTCAACGGCAAAGGGGGAGCAGGCAAGACCACCTTAGCGTTGCATGTCGCGCACGCGGTTTCGCATCGGTACCCTGACGGCCAGCTGTTCATGCAGCTACACGGCGCGGACGGTCAGTTGGCGAACCTGATGGATTTGATGGCGAGCGCCTTGCGCGCGCTCGGGCATCCGCCTATCGCGTTGCCGCCCGATCTGGGCGAGCGAACGGCCATCTACCGGAGCTGGCTGGCCGAACGGAAAGTCCTCATCGTCCTGGATGACGCGTACAGCGTCAGCGAGATCATGGCGCTGATTCCTGGCAGCTCTAGCTGTTGCGTGATCGTCACTAGCCGGAATCCGCTTTCCAGCCTGGCCGGTGCCCAGCATTACGAAGTCGACGATTTGGATGAGGCCACCAGCGTGCAACTGCTGGCCAGGGTCATCGGCCCTGAGCGGATGCGAGGCGAGCCGACCGCGGCCCGTGAGCTGGTGCGGCTATGCGGTTACCTGCCGCTCGCATTGCGGATCGTTGGAGCGAAGCTGGCCACGAGACGCCACTGGACCATTACCCAGATGATCTCGAGGATGACCGATGAGGCGCGACGCCTTGATGAGCTCGCGCTCAGCGGCATCGGCATCAGAGCGACGCTGGCGACATCCTGCCACGGCCTCAGCAAGGCCGCGCGGCGTCTGTTCGTGCGGCTGAGCCTGCTGGGCCCGGTTGAGTTCGCGCCGTGGGTCAGCGCCCCGCTGCTTGACCTCGATGTAGACGAGGCCGACGAGTTGCTTGAAGAGCTTGTCGAAGCCCGACTCGTAGAGGTCCACGTCAGCGAGAACCAGTCAATCAGGCTCCAGTTGCATGACCTCGTCCGCATCTACGCCATGGAACTCATGGCGGTCGAGCAACGGCCGGCCGAGCGCGCCGCCGCCTTGAAGCGCCTCCTCTCCTGCTGGCTCTCGCTGGCCGGTGAAGCTCACCATCGCGCCTACGGCGGCCATCATGCCGTGCTCCATGGCACCGCTGACCGGTGGACCCTTCCAGATTACGTCCACGATCAGCTCCTCACCAGCCCGATGGAATGGTTCCGCGCTGAGCGCGCTGGGATCGTACATGCCGTGACCCAGGCGGCGCGGGTCGGTCTCGATGAGCTGTGCTGGGACTTGGCTGTCACGTCAGTCACTCTCTTCGAATCCGAGTTCAGGGTCGAGGACTGGCAGCAAACTCACGAACTCGCGCTCGAAACTGTTCGCCGGGCCGGCAATATCCGCGGCGAGGCAGCGGTGCGCTACTCGCTCGGCAACCTCGCGATCAATGGCAAGCTTGGTGAGGCATCGGATCATCTGCTGTCGGCGTTCCATATCTTCGACCGGATCGGGGATGCTCATGGCCGCTCGCTGGCCCTCGCGGGCCTGGCATTCGCTGACCGTCTAAGCGGCCGAAATGACCGGGCGCTGGCCCGGTACCGCGAGGTGCTGGCCGGTTGCCAGGAAGTCGGAGATCTGGTCACGGAAATCGACGCGCTGAGCAACATCGCCCAGATCGAACTGGAACGAGAGCGGCTAGACAACGCTTGGGGCTTTCTCGAGGAGGCTGCCACCCGCTGCCGCCTGGTGAAGTCTCCGCGCATCATCGCGCAGACCGAGCACCGGCGGGGTCAGTTTTACCTTCGGACTGGCGACCTATGGCGCGCGGAACAGTCGTTCAGGGCAGTGCTTAAGGTCGCCAGGGAGATGGGAGACATGGTCGGCGAGACTTACGCGCTCGCCGACCTTGGAACTGTCTGCACTCGGCTCGGGCAATATCAGCAGGCTCATGCTGATCTCACAGCGGCTGTGGCCATGTCCAGGCACATGACAAGCAACCTTGTCCACGGGCGCGTCTTGCATGCATTCGCCGAATTGCATTTCGCGATGGCAGAGCCACCGGAAGCAGCCTCGCTGATCAGCGAGGCACTCGTCGTGTTCAGCGAAAGCGGCCCCGCGCCCGTGTGGCGCAGCAGGTTCCTGGAACTCAAGGCCCGTATCGACGACCAGGCAGGCAACCCGACCACGGCCAGTGCGGCGCGCCGCGAGGCACTGGAACTGATCGGCGATGCCGATCCGTCCCTGGTCAGGTCATTGGTCGCGGCGCTCAGCGGTTCCGCCGCACTCACCCGTCCGGTTTACGGTGTGATCTCCCCGCCAGAGATCGGCTAGGGCCCCCACGGCGGTCCGTCCGTCGTAGCATGCGGGGCGGTCAGCCATACGTGCGGTCCGACCGCTGTGGCGTGCGCTGCCGGGACCGCGCTCGCAGTTGACGACGCTCTGGCCGAGAACACGCCAGGGATCATCAGGGCAGTTATCGCACCAGCTACCGCCGCGCCGCCCAGCCAACCTGCACTCCTCATTGCGACACCTCCTGTTACTTCTGGCCGGTGCCTGTCGGAGGTCCGGCTATGCGCAAGACGATGTCGCGGCTCGCTCTCACGCGGCTGCTAAGCCGAGCACCGGCTGATCCACGTTGGCCGGGTTTGGTCTTCGACAGCGGGAGCGCCGCGATAGCGCGCGAAGAGCGCCGTGAGAGCGACAAGGCACAGGATCTTGCCAGGCCCAGGATCTTGCCGGGCCAAGACACCACCAGTAGCGCCGTACAGCGTGACGCAGCGGAGATTTCGAAGCGATGAGTGTATCTGTGAGCATAGTTGACTGCGTTTACGGCAGGCCGGCGGTCGGCATGGCCATCCGCCTCATCCGTGACGCAGACGGCGTGCTGACCCAGGAATGGAGTCTGCGGACCGATGACGACGGCCACATCTCGGGGCCGGAGGACTCACCGTTACCGCATGGCACCTACGAACTCGAGCTAGATATCGAAGAATATTTCACTACGCTCGGATTTATGTCACTTAATTCAGCTATTACGGTGCGATTCCATCTGCCAGGCGGGAACTATCATTACTGCCTGGCTGTGCTGGTATCTCCGTCCGCCTGCATTGTCTACAAGGAAAGTTGAGACGGCATGAACTGGAATTACTTACCGCTGAGCATCGGGCTGCTTGGCCCGCTGTCGCTGCACTTTCACGAGACGTCGGCGACACCCAGCGCACCCAAGCAACGTCAGGTCCTCGGCCTGCTGGCGCTGAACGCCGGCCGGGTCGTCACGGTGCCGACGCTGGTCGAGGAACTGTGGGGGGATTACCCGCCGCGCAGCTACGCCACGACCTTGCAGACCTATATCTTGCAGCTTCGCAACGCGCTGGCTGCCGCCTACTCTGGCAACCCCTGGGCGCGGCAGATCCTCAGCACCCGCCACTACGGGTATGTCCTGGAGAAGGAGGCCTGCCAGACGGACGTCGAGGTGTTCGACCGTCTCGTGCGGGCTGGGCGCGCGGCGTTCGAAGCGGGCGATCACTACCTCGCCTCGGATGAACTCGGCCGCGCGTTGCAGTTGTGGCGCGGCCCCGCGCTGGTAGACGTCCGGATGGGACGCGTGCTTGAGCTTGAAGCGGCGTCGCTGGAGGAGCGGCGGTTCGGGGCGCTCGAGCGGCGCATCGAAGCCGACCTGGCCCTTGGCCGGCATGCTGACCTGCTGGGTGAACTGACCCTCGCTGCGGCCAGGAACCCGATGAACGAGAACCTGTGCGCCTTCCTGATGACTGCCATGTACCGCACGGGACACGTCGGTCGCTCGCTTGAGGTCTTTCACCGGCTCCGGTCCGTGCTCCGCGGCGAACTCGGCGTGGAGCCGTGCCCGAGACTGCAGCGCCTGCAGGCAGCCATCTTGTCGGGGGATCCAGCGCTGGAGGTGGGGTCGATGCCGCGCGCCCGCGAGCAAGTCGGGTAACCGACTGGCGACCGGCACTCCCACTAGCGCTGCTCAAGCTAACCGCGATGGCTACGGGCCACCCTGATGGCCAGAGACGGGACGCAGTGAGGTGCGCATGGACAACGCGGTCGATAAGGCGATCGAATGCATCTGGGAGCGCTACAGCGAGCCGCTGACTCTCACCGAGATCGCGGAAAGCGCTCTGCTCAGCCGTTTCTATTTCGCTCGCCTGTTCAGGGACGTGACCGGAATAACTCCTGGCCGGTTCCTTGCCGCGATCCGCATTCACGAGGCTAAGCGCCTGCTGCTGAGCACCTCAATGAGCATCGCTGATATATCGTTTGCCGTCGGATATAACAGCTTGGGCTCGTTTACCAACTATTTCACGACTAGTGTCGGCGTCTCTCCTGGCCGGTTCCGCCGCCGGTCGCGAAACGGGGGACTCGGCTTCCCGGCCGCGCTGCCGAAATCGCGTACGGGATTCGGCGCCGTCGGGGGGACGGTCAGCCTGCCGGAGGGCCACGGGAACGCCCGCGTGTATCTGGGTGCGTTTCTGACCGCCATCGTGCAGCACCCGCCCGGCGCCGCGATCATCCTTGACGTACCCAGCGGCCGTCCATCCTGCTATCACCTGCCGGATGTCCCCGTTGGCACGTGGTTCTTGCACGCGGTGGCGGTGGCCGATGGCATCGGGCCCGATCCGTCGGCTCAGCGGACCTCGCTTGTCGGCAGGCACGACTCGGTCGTGGTCGCCGCGGACGCTGTCACGAGCGCGGCGGTACGCCTGCGCCCCCGGCGGCTGGCCGACCCCCCGGTCCTGCTCGGGCTGCCCAACCTTGAACCGCCCGCCCTCGTGGTGGTCACCGCATGTCCCGCCGTCACTCAACGGCCGGCACCGGCCAGCCGGCGCCGGGACGACGACTACCGCGGGACAGCATGACGCGCGGGGAACATCTGAAAAGATGTTCCCCGCGCGCTGCCGGTGGCTGTTTTTATTTGGCGCTGATTTTTATTTGGCGCTGAGCCGGTCGGCGAACTGGCCCCATTCTTTGCTGATGCTGTCGGCTATGGGAGCTATGACGCTGTGCCAGTGGGCGGGGATGGTGCTGGCGAAATCGCGCCACCGGTCGGGGTCGCTGGCGTGCAGCGTCATCCAGCGGAGAAATTCCCTGCCGCCGTCGGTGTAGCGGATGGCGGGGTCGTTGGCCACCTTGCCGGCGATGCCGGCCGACGTAGGCGGGGGATCGGTGTGGTTCTTGCGCCGCAGCGGCGTAGGGGTGGTGCTTGGCGCGATGGTGGCCGCGGTCCTGCTGGCCGGGTGGATCGCGAGCCGTCCGGGCGTGCGATGTCCGTTGCGCTCGGGGCTGACGCCGTGCCGGAGCCTGGCGCTGACGTCGTGGACGGTGCCAAGTGATACCTCGGTTTCCTTGGCGACTTGCCTGAGCGGGGCGTTGGGGTGGGCGCTGATGTACTCGGCGGCGCGGCGCCTGCCGTCGCTGGCGGTTATCGGGCGTTGTCTTCCGTCGCGGCCGACGCGCTTGGTGCCCGGGTCCAGCGCGCCTGGTGACCGGCTGCGCAGCGTCGAGATCGTCTTGGCGCTCAACCCGGTGATGCCGGCGATGGCGCGGTCGGACCAGTCGGGATGGGTGGTCAGGACTTGCTTGGCCCCGGAGATGCGTTCGGCTTTGGCTAACGGAAGTCCGTGCGAAGTGTTCGCCTTCATGGCCAGTACGAGCGCTTCGGAATCCGTGCAGTCCAGGAATCGTGCCTTGATGGTGTGGTCGCCGCGGAGCTTGGCGGCTTCGAGCCGGTGAGCTCCGTCGATGAGGCGCCAGCCGTCTTCCTGGACGAGGATGGGCGGGAGTTCTGAAGAGTTTGCCGCGTCGATGAGCAGCTGCACGTGAGCGGAGTTCGTTCCGCCCTGGCGCAGGTGCGGTCCGGGTGACAGCGCGTTTACCGGCACGTCCCTGGCCGGTATTTTCTCGAAGTTCCTCAGGTCGAATCTGTCGCTGGTTTCGCTGGCTGCCAATTCGTTGTCATCGGGCGTGGCAGAGCTGAAGCCTCCCGCGATAAAGACAGCCTGGCCGTTGTGCAGAGCCATTCCGTGTGCTCCTCTCTGCTGCCGCACCCAGCGAGCGTCGCAGGGGCGTCTTTAGCCGCAGTCGAGGGCGACTGGACATCTCTAGACCCGTTTCCGCACCACAGGCGGGTCATCGGCGCCAGTGGACACAGCCGTGCGCAATCCTCGGTTGAACGCCCGGGTCGGACAAAGCATTTCAAAACTCCGACCCGTACAACTGAGGATTTCGCGCAGTTGAACGCGCTCCAGGGTCCGCCACCAGGACGAATGATGCGCAATCCAGGAGGCGTATCCGGGCGTCGAAAATTCAACGATGAAGTGTCCGTTCCCGACGGTCTCCTGGGAGGGGGTGTCATTGATGAAGTTGGCTCGCAAGTGGAACGCGCTGCGCTCAGAGCGCGCGGGCGCTGTTCGTCCGGCCGGCAGGCTTTTCAAGTGGTCTAGCTAATGGGTTTTAATGCCTGTGGAGGGCGGCTCCGCCCTCCGCAGGCATTAGGCCGAGCGAGGTGAGAGTCAATGCGTCGATGGAGTGTCGAGCGCTATCTTTCTGATCAGGACATCCTGGAGAGCCTGATCGATCGGTTCCTGGCCGTCGAATTGTGGCAGAAGCCACGTAGCCCATTGACCGATGACGAGCGCGGGGAACTACGCCGGATGATCGCCGAGCTCCAGCACCCGCGGGCCATTGAAGAAATCTGCGCAATGGCGGCAACCCACCCTGACGCTGGGATCAGGCGATCGATTGTCGAGGCCATCGAGCCCTTTTTGGCCACCCATCCCGCGGCTCGTGAGCTTGTTGTCTGGCTGCTCGGCGACGACGAGGATTTCGTAATTTTCGCTGCCACGCGAATCGCAGGGCGGAACCGGATCGGCGAAGCATACGACGAGCTTGAGCACATCACCGGCCCGGCCGAAACGGCCCTGTTTCGCAGCATCAAGCCAGTAGGTATTGGCGCGGCCGTCGTCAGCAAGGCCATGGCTGAGATCCTGGGGGTCGCTGATCGCGGCGCTAGGCTGGAAAGTGAGCGGGAATACAGCCGTACCGGAGAGCTACCGTCGGAAGCCAGTCTCAGCGAGTTCTGGGACTACGAGCCGGAGAACCTGCCGAAGCCCGTCCCGCAGGACATGGTGCTCATCCCAGCGTCCGAGTTCACCGTCGGTATCGGCATCGAGGACATCGTTCATCCGCTCTACGACGTCGATGACGCGGTGCCTAGGCAGACCAGGTACCTTCCCGACTTCCTGATCGACCGGTATCCGGTGACCAGCCGCCAGTACGACGAGTGGGCGGAGAGCCCGGCGGCGAGCGAACACCTGCTCTGCCACTGCGATGAACTGCCGGACAAGGATCATCGGCGCGGGCTGGCCTACGATCCCCGGTTCGGCGCTGATCATCCGGCCGTCGGCGTCGACTGGTTCGACGCCTATGCCTACCTGGCTTATCACGGCAAGCGCCTGCCGACTGAGCTGGAATGGGAAAAGGCGGCTCGCGGCGAGCACGGTCGGCGTTACCCCTGGGGCGATGAGTTTGATCCCGGCGCATTGCGCTGGTTCGGCGCGGTATTCGGTCCTGCGGAAAGCCTGGAGGACTGGCGGGAGACGCTGACCAAGTTCGATGACACCACTCCGGCGGTTACCACGGTCCCGGTGGGTTCATATCCGAAGAACGTCAGCTGTTACGGCGTCGCCGATCTGGTTGGGAACTGCTGGGAGTGGACGGATACCAATTACGTCACCCGTGATCGGATGCGGCCGATGATCTCCGGCAGGCCACGACCAGAGTGGGCCACGGCACCGGAGACGTCCGTGGTTATCAGAGGCGGAGCGTGGACCTCGATGGCGGAGGAACTGATGACATTCTTCCGGGGTAAGGACCTATTTACTGACCGGCACAACGAGATCGGGTTTCGGGGAGTAATCAGATGAGCGTTCCGCAGCGTGTTCCGTGGTTCCGGCTTGCCGGCTCAGTCACGGAGGAGCAACGCGCATTTTACGATCGGCACGGATTCGTAGTTTATCGGCATGTGTTCGACGCGGATGACGTAGAAATTATCAAAGCCGACGCCAAGCGCCTCGAAGCCGAAACGCTCGCCGGGAACATTCCGTCCGAACATCGCGACATAGTACTCAACGCCTCATATGATGACCGGGGTAAGGCTAGCCTGCAGCGGCTGCCATATTTTACCCTGTACAGCCCGAAAACTCGGGAACTGGTAGAACAACGCGGGCTTGACGCGCTTGGCCCTGGCCTGCTTGGCAAGCCGACGTGGCGGTTCGAGGACTCTATCGATGGTGCCGTGTGGCAGATGAAAAGGCGGAAGCATACTTCGTATAGTGCCCTTGACTGGCATCTTGACTTCCCGCACGATCATCCGGTCTCGCCACTGGTGAACGTGGGCATTTACCTGGACGCGGCCACCACGCAAAATGGCTGCCTCGTTGTCGTCCCTGGTTCGCACCGATTTCCGGCGTGCCGTATTGAGCCGGTCGGCCTGCCGGTCGTGGTCGACGCGGGAGATGTTATCTGTCATGCAAATAACATCTTCCATCACTCCGGCCCGGTGCTGGATGACACCAGCAGGGCGACGTTGTATCTCTACTACGCGGCGGGTCGCAAGCCGGCCGCCGGAACCGCTTACACCCGTGAGGCCGGCGAGGACTTCGCAGACCTGTTCATTGACACGAAGGCGGGCTCGCGATGACAACCACGACGACCAGTGCCTGGAATCCGCTCGCGGACGTTCCCGTCGAGGTCCTGCGCATGGCCTACTGGAGCGAGGGTCCGGCCCTGGAACGAGACCTCCTGCTCAGTGACTACCTGGGCTGCCTGGAGCGGCTGACCGACCCCCAGTTGCGCGATGAGTGCCTGCTGGCCGGCTTGCTGCACATCGAACCCGAAGTGCGCCGGCAGGCGCAGGCGGCTGCCGCCCGGCTGAGTTCGGAGCTGTCAGCCGAGGCGACGGGCTGGACGCTGGGCGACCCCGACGAAACCGTTCGCGCGGCCGCTCTCGCATCCGCGGGCGGTGCGCCAGCCCTGAGCGCCCTGCTGGCTTCGTTCGGCCGGTCGGTGGAGGTTGTCGCCTCGGGTGCGGAAGGCTGCGTGACGGTGACGGACGCGCACGCACTGGCAGCGGCCCGGAGGCTGCTCGCCGACATCGAACTGGCCGATGCGGTGCTGGCGGACTTGCCCGTCCCGCTGACCGCCGACCGGATGCCCAGCAGGCTCTCTGTAGCCGGGATGCGGCCGGTTCCCGCCGGGCGGCTGCGGAGGGGACCACGCCCCGACCATCGGCCGGCCTGGGGCGACCCCGCTGGGGCCGCGGTGGCCGAGGTCTTCGTGGCGGGGTTCTACCTGGACAGCCACCCGGTCACCAACGACGAGTACGACGCCTTCGTCGCCGACGTCGACGAATGCGGTCATCTGTGGTGTCATCCCGACGAGCCGAGGGACACCAGCCATACGCGGTCCACGGCTGACGATCCGCGCTGCGCAGGCGATCATCCCGCTACCGGGGTGAGCTGGTATGACGCGGCCGCCTACGCCGCCTGGTGCGGCAAGCGCCTGCCCACCGAGGACGAGTGGGAGCGGGCCGCGCGCGGCGATGACCACCGCCGCTACCCATGGGGCGAGGAGTTCCGCCCCGACCAGGTACGTGGCTTGCACGCGGTGACGTCAGCGGCCGGCGGCGATCTGGATCGTCAGGAATGGCTGCGGCAGCTTGAGATGCTGCGGGTCGCCGCGCTGCCCGCGTTGACCGGACCGGTAGGTCACTATCAGGGCGACGAGTCACCGTTCGGCATCCGCGACCTGTGTGGCAACGTCTGGGAGTGGACCGCCACCCGATTCCTGGACGGCCTCCCGCTTGAGCCGCGCTTCGGGACCATGGGAGCCGGTGACCTGTGGGGAGAGTGGTCGGCGGAGGTCAGCCTTCGCGGCGGCGCCTGGAGCTCACCCCCGGCGCTGCTTACAACCGTCAGCCGAGCCGGCAAGCTGCTTGTGACCAGAAGCCCGGAGATCGGTTTCCGCTGTGCGGTGAGCGAGACCGAGGTCGACGTTTAATGGCCGGATCCCTCCGTGGGCGTGGGTTGCTGCCCGCCGGTTATGCGCGCTGTCTCGCCAACCGTGACTTCCGCCGGATGCAGCCTGGCTTCTTTATCTCCTTTCTCGGTGACGGCATGGGTTTGCTTGGCGTGGCCTGGCTGGCCCTCCAACTCGCCGCTCCGGACAGCCGGGCGGTCGTGGTGGGGCTGTCCGTCGCGGCCTACAGCCTCCCAGGCGCGGTCGGATCGGTCACGCTTGGCCGCTGGCTCAGCACGCGGAGCACTAAGAGCCTGATCCTCATGGACTCAGCTCTGCGCGGGGTCGTGTTCGCGCTGATCGGTGTACTGCACTGGATCCGGCTGCTAGACGCGGCGGCCCTCATCGCGTTGCTCGCGGTGTCGTCACTGCTGCACTCCTGGGGGATCGCCGGCAGGCAGACCTTCGTCGCCGAGACCCTGTCGTACTCAGATCGCCTGACCGGGCATTCGCTGGTCGGTGCCCAGGAGACGTTCTCCTATATAGCCGGGCCGCCGCTGGCCGGGTTGGTTGCCGCCGCGTTCGGGCCGGCGACGGTGCTGGTCGTCGACGCGGTTACCTATCTCTACCTCGCCCTCATTGCCACCCGCATAACGGGAGACGGACAGGTCGGCGGCCGGCCGCCGGTCTCGTGGCGGCGAAGCGCGCAGACCCTCGTCCGCCATTCCGCGCTGCTTGGCTTGCTTGGGCTGAGTTTCGTGTTCTACCTGCTCTACGGGCCGATCGAAGTGGCGGTCCCGGTGTTCGTGGCTGGCCATCTCGGCGGTGCCGCTGAGCTGGGATGGATCTGGGGTGCGTTCGGCGTCGGAGCGGTCATCGGCTCGCTGATCACCGGAACGTTGCGGCGGCTGCCGTTCTGGCCGACCATGCTGGTCATCGTGGCCGCATGGGGGCTAATGCTGCTCCCGCTCGCCCAGTTCCGCATACTGGCTGTCTGGATCGTGGGCCTTGGCCTTGGCGGGCTGATTTACGCCCCGTACGGTCCGCTGTCGATCACCTTGCTGCAGCAGAAGGCGCCCTTCGACGAACTCGTGACCGTCAGCGCGTTCCGCAGCGCCGTGCTGGTGATAGCGAGTCCGCTGGGCGCTGGGCTGGGCGGCCTGCTGGTTGCCGCATTCGGCGCGGTGGGCACGATCCGGCTTTCCGGCCTGACCACGGTCGGGCTCGCGGTCGTCGGCGCGGCAGCCGTCCTGCTGGTACGGCTGCGCCGTCGCTCCGGCGATCACCCAGACCCGCCGGCGTCCGACCGGCAGCTCGCAACCAGCGACCAGGAGCGGTGATGATTCTCGGACCGGACGAGATGCGACGCCGGATCGAGCGAGCGCGAGTGGTCCGGCTAGCCACGGTCGACGAACGCGGGCGACCCCACGTGGTCCCGGTCATCTTCGCGGTCGACGGCGACGTCTTCTACTCACCAACGGACAGGCCGAATGACAAAAAGCCGCTGCCGCCGAAGCGGCTGCGCAACCTTGAGCACAACCACCGGGTCACGGTCCTGGCCGATTTCTATGACGAAGACTGGCTGAAGGCGTGGTGGGTACGGCTGCGCGGCACCGGGCGGGTGGTCGGCGAGAGCCCGGAGCGCACGCATGCGCTCGGCCTGGTTGACCGAAAATACTCGCGGTTTGCCGGCGACGTGTACGCCGAACGCGGCGGCCCGGTGCTGGCGGTCGACATCAAGGACTGGCTCGGCTGGGCCTATACCGACGCCTATACCGACCAACCGGCGCAAGCCCGCGGCTGGCGGCCATGGCGCAGCCTGGTCCGCCAAACCTGAGGCCGCCCGCGCGGATCATCAGCGAGGCCCGCCGTTGCTGCTCCTACGCAGTCCGCCGCCGAGAGTCCGGCAGCAGCTAGGGGCCCACGCTGTCGCTATAACGACAGCCAGGGTCCCACGCTGTTCGGCCAGTGAGAGCCTGGCAGCAGCGAGGGGCCCACGCTGCTGCGCCGTAGGCAGCCAGGTCAGCCATGAGCCCGGCCGGCCGCCAGGACGAGCACCGGGGCGTCCGCGATCAGGACAGCGTGACGGCGGCACGGGTGGTGCCGAACCAGCGGCTGAGCGCGTCTGTGAGGTTGCACTCGCTGCCAGGAGTGACCCAGGCCACGTAGCCGTCGGGTCTGATCAGCACCGTGTCAGGTGCGTGGCCCGGGCCGTGGGCACCTGGACGCTGAGTCCAAGTGCCGGTGATGATCTTGATCCGGTCGACCCAGCCTTCGGCGAGCTGTTCGGCGTCGGCTGTGCTGGTTTCGGCTGTGCTGGTTTCGGCTGGGCTGGTTTCGGCTGGGCTGGTTTCGGCTGGGCTGGTTTCGGCTGGGCCGGTGGTGATGAGCAGGCCGCGGGCGTCGTGCATCAGGTCGGCTATCGGGGTGCGGCTGCCGTCGGGGCGGGTCACCTCGCGGTCGGGTGGCATGCGCAGGCCAAGCAGTGGGTGGTCGCCCGGGCCCATGTCGTAGCGGATTCCCAGCCCGCTGAGCATTCCGGCCAGGTGCCCGGCCGCTTCCTTGTAACCCATCAGCTCGGCCAGCACGCTGCGGATCGGATCCATCTCTTCGCCGGTAAGCCGAAGTTCGATCGCGGCGCGGGCGTTCCGTGCCAGTTGCTGGCCGATCGGGTGGCGTTCGGCGTGGTAGGTGTCGAGCAGGGCCTCGGGTGCCCAGCCGCGGATCGCCGCTGCCAGCTTCCAGCCGAGATTCACCGCGTCCTGTACGCCCACACTGAGCCCCTGCGCCATGGCCGGAGGCTGCACGTGCACGGCGTCGCCGGCCAGGAACACCCGGCCGCGCCGGTAGTCGGTGGCCACCTTCGAGGCATCGGAGAAGCAGCTAATCCAGCGGCACTGCCCGTGGTGAATGGACTCGCCGGTCAGCCGCTGCCACGCGTCGGCGAGCTCGGCGTAGGTCAGGGACTCTCGCTCCCGTGGCGGCATTCCCCGCTCGTGCACGACGACCCGGGTGACGCCATTTTCCAAATCCATCGCCATCACCATGCTGCCGCCGGGCAGGTCCTCGCCGATGCGCCGCCGACGGGTATCGATCCCGGTTACGTCGGCCGTGTAGAACCCGCGCGTCGGCTCGGGGCCGAGGAAGTCGATGCCGGCCAGCTTGCGGATGGTGCTGCGTCCGCCGTCGCAGGCCGCCAGGTACCTGGCAGTGTCCTCGCCGTGGCCCTGCGGCCCGTCGAAGGCCACTACGACGCCGTCCGCCATCTCGCGGAAGCCGGTCACCTCGTATCCGCGCCGCACCGGCACGCCGAGCTGAGCTGTCCAGTCCTCCAGCATCCGCTCGGTGCGGTACTGGGGGATCCCCCTGGCGGCGAAGTGATCTTCGTCGAACATGCTGAGGTCGATCGGCAAGCCGCCGAAATGGCTGTCAGCGGGCTCGGTCGCACCGAGCCTGCCGAGCAGTCCCCGCTGATCGAAGCACTCGGCCGTGCGCCTGGTGAAACTGGCGCCGCGCGACTCCCGTGGCGGGGCAGGCAGCTTCTCGTAGACGACAACATCGACCCCGCCGAGGCGAAGTTCGCCGGCCATCATCAGTCCGACCGGACCCGCGCCAACGACGATCACGTCCGCTGCCATTCTCTACACTCCTGTCCGGGCGCTGACGACGGCGCGGGCGGTGCCGAACCAGCGGCTGAGCGCGTCGGTGAGGTTGCCGTCGGTGCCGGGGTCGGTCCAGGCGACGTAGCCATCTGGCCGGATCAGTACCGCGTCGAGGGCTGATTTCAGGCCGGGGGTACCTGGGCCAGGGGTCCAGGTACCGGTGATGATCTTGATCTGGTCGGCCCAGCCTTCAGCGAACCGTCCGGCTAGGTCGGTGGTAGTGACGAGCACACCGCGGGCGTCGTGCATCAGGTCGGCGATCCGGGTGCGGCTGCCGTCAGGGCGGGTCACCTCGCAGCCGGGTGGCATGCGCAGGCCAAGCAGCGGGTGGTCGCCCGGGCCCATGTCATAGCGGATCCCCAGCCCGCTCACTATTCCGGCCAGGTGCCCGGCCGCATCCTTGTAGGCCATCAGCTCGGCCAGCACGCTGCGGATCGGATCCAGGTCAGCGTCGCCGAGGTAGAGCATCGACGCCGCCTGCGCGTTACGGATTAGCCGCTGCCCGATCGGGTGGCGTTCGGCGTGGTAGGAGTCGAGCAGGGCCTCGGGTGCCCAGCCGCGGATCGCCGCCGCCAGCTTCCAGCCGAGGTTCACCGCGTCCTGCAGGCCGGCGCTGAGACCCCAGGCCGCCAGCGGGGGTATTTCGTGGGCGGCGTCGCCGGCCAGGAAAACCCGGCCTCGCCGGTACTCGTTCGCCAGCCCGGCCGCATTGCCGCAGGCCCATAGCCACAAAGGCTGCGCGTGGTGAATGGACTCACCGGTGAGCCGCTGCCACGCCTGCGCTACCTGCGTGAACGTCACCGCGCCGGAGTCCGGGCGAGCGGGAAGGCTCTTGTCGTGGATCACGATGCGGCACCGGCCGTCTCCCAGCGGAGTGCACACCACCATGTTGCCGCCAGGAAGGCGTTCGCCGATGGGCCGCGGACGCGGTGCGACCCCGGTGATCTCCGCGGTGTACATGCCGCGCGTGGCCTGGAAGCGGGACGAGTCGATGCCGGCCAGCGCGCGGACGGTGCTCTGCGC
The DNA here is from genome assembly GCA_963769145.1 of uncultured Actinomycetota bacterium. Taxonomy (GTDB): domain Bacteria; phylum Actinomycetota; class Actinomycetes; order Streptosporangiales; family Streptosporangiaceae; genus Chersky-822. The sequence goes on along the minus strand of CAVYKS010000003.1, from coordinate 374,658 downwards.
GCCGTCGCAGCCGACCAGGTACCCGGCGGCGTCCTCGCTGCGGCCCTCCGGTCCGTCGAAGGCGGCCACGACGCCGTCCGGTGTTTCGCGCAAGCCGGTCAGCTCGTAGCCTCGCCGCACCGGGATTCCGAGTTCGACCAGCCAGTTGCCCAGCATCTCCTCGGTCCTGGCCTGGGACAGGCCGAGCACGCCGCTGTGATTCTCATCCAGCAGGCCAAGATCGATGCGGACGCCGCCGAAGTGCCCCATCGGGCCCCACCTGAAATCCCCCAACCGGGGGAGCAGCCCGCGCTGGCCCAGCGATTCGGCGGCCCGCCGGTTGAAGCCGAGGGCACGGGATTCCCCGGTCGCGGCAGTCAGCTTGTCATAGACGATGACATCGGCCCCGCCTAGGCGGAGCTCGCCGGCCAGCATGAGACCGACCGGCCCGGCCCCTATAACTATTACGTCAGTTCTCATTATCTGGCTTTCCGCTCTGCGGCTAGAGAATCGCGAGATCAGGTTACTCATAATTGTGTTCGGACTCAATATGAATGAACACGCATAAGCGTGGGTCGGCTCGGCGCTCGTTCGACTGCGAGTTTCGTTCAGTTGAACGCAGCCGAGATGTCTCGGGCAATTTCGGAGGTGAAGGCAGGTTGGTGGCCCTTCAAGCTGAACTCAAAAGTTTTTGCGGCACCGTGATTTGCGGAACCGTGAATTGGAAGGAACACTATGCGGCCTCCAGACGTGCCGGTAGCGAAGATCGCGCTTATCACGGGCGCCAATAAGGGCATCGGATTTGAGATTGCACGGCAGCTAGGAGAACAGGGAAACATCGTTCTCGTCGGCGCCAGGGACGAGGTGCGCGGCAAGCAGGCGGCTGACTCGCTGGCGGCCCGCGGCATCGCGGCAGTGCCTTTGCGGATTGACGTGCGGGACGCGACCTGCGTAGCCGACGCCGCGATCATGATCGAGCGGGACCATGGGCGCCTGGACATCCTGGTCAACAACGCTGGCATCGCCGGCGGCTTCACCGGGGCACCCAGCGAGGCGACCTCCGAGGACCTGCGAGACGTGTACGAGACCAACGTCTTCGGCGTGGTGCGCGTGACCAACGCGATGCTGCCGCTGCTGCGCCGGTCGGAAGCTGGACGCGTTGTGAACATCTCGAGCCACCTGGGGTCCCTGACGCTGAATTCGGACCCGGGCTCAGCTTTCGCTGGCCTCAACTTGATCGCCTATCAGTCCTCGAAAACCGCGCTGAACGCCGTCACGGTGGCGTACGCGAAAGAGCTGAGGGGCACTGCGATCAAGGTCAACGCGGCCAACCCCGGAGTTGTGGCCACGGACCTCAACCATCATCGGGGGCAGCGGACTCCCGCGCAGGGGGCCATGATCGCGGTCCGGCTGGCGCTGCTGGACGGCGCGGGACCATCCGGGGCGTGCTTGTCGCAGGACGGAGTAGTTCCGTGGTAGCGGGTTCGGGGGGCCGGCGGGTCGTGATCACCGGCCTCGGCGTTGTGGCGCCTGGAGGGGTCGGCGTCAAGGCGTTCTGGGATTGCATCACCGCGGGCCGGACCGCGACGCGGCTGATCACGGCGTTCGACGCGTCGCGGTTCCGGTCACGGATAGCGGCCGAGGTCGATTTCGAGCCGGCCCAGGCGGAGCTGTCGCACCGCGAGCTGCGGCGGCTGGACCGGGCGGCGCAGTTCGCCTTGGTGGCGACGCGGGAGTGCGTGGCCGACAGCGGACTGGAGCTGAGCCGGACCGACCCCGCCCGTACCGGAGTCAGCGTCGGCTCCGCGGTCGGCTGCACCTGCAAGCTGGAGTCGGAGTATCTCGTGCTGAGCGACACCGGCCGGGAGTGGCTCCTTGATGCTGGATACGCCAGCCCGCACCTGTACGACTACTTCATGCCCGGGTCAATGGCCGCGGAGGTCGCATGGGACGTCAACGCCCAGGGCCCGGTCACGGTGGTGTCGGCTGGATGCACGTCCGGGCTTGACGCCCTCGGTCACGCAGCCGACCTGATCACAGAGGGCTCCGCCGACGTGGTGCTGGCGGGTGGTGCCGAGGCTCCCATCTCGCCCATCACCGTGGCGTGCTTTGACGCCATCAAGGCGACTTCGCCGCGCAACGACGACGCCGCCCACGCGCTGCGGCCGTTCGATCGCACCCGCAACGGGTTCGTGCTCGGCGAGGGTGCCGCGATGCTCGTGCTCGAGGCGGAGGAACACGCCCGTGCCCGCGATGCCAAGATCTACGCGGAGATCACCGGGTTCGCTTCCCGCGCCAACGCCTACCACATGACCGGGCTGCGCCCGGACGGCACCGAGATGGCCTCCGCCATAACCGCGGCGCTGAGCGAGAGCAGGCTGCCCGCTGACGCCATCGACTACGTCAACGCGCACGGCACCGCCACCAAGCAAAACGACCGGCACGAGACCGCGGCGCTGAAAAGGGCCCTGGGCGAGGCCGCCTACCGGACGCCGGTCAGTTCCATCAAGTCGATGATCGGCCATTCGCTGGGTGCCATCGGCTCCATCGAGATCGCCGCCTGCGCGCTGGCGATTGATCAGGGCGTCGTGCCGCCGACCGCCAACCTCCACGAGCCGGATCCGGAGCTGGATCTGGACTACGTGCCGCTGGAGGCACGCGATCAGCGGCTGGACACGGTGCTGAGCGTAGGCAGCGGTTTCGGCGGTTTCCAGAGTGCCATGATCCTGGCCCGGCCCCGAAGCAGCCGGTCATGACCGCGGCGGTCGTGACCGGGATCGGCGTCGCGGCGCCGAACGGTTTCGGGACAGGCGGATTCTGGGCGGCCACGCTGCGCGGCGAATCGGGTATCGGCATCGTGCGGCGTTTCGACGTCAGCGGCTACCCATCCAGGCTGGGCGGGGAGATCGAGGGATTCGACCCAGCTGATCATCTGCCCGGCCGGCTCATCCCGCAGACCGACCGCATGACGCAGCTCGCCCTCGCGGCTTCCGACTGGGCGCTCACCGATGCGGGCGTGGAACCAGGCACCTACGACACCGCCGAGATGGGAGTAGCGACGGCCGGGGCGTTCGGCGGATTCGAGTACGGCCAGCGCGAACTCGGCAACCTGTGGGCCGCCGGCCCCGAGCATGTCAGCGTGTACATGTCTTTTGCCTGGTTCTACGCGGTCAACACCGGGCAGATCTCGATCCGGCACGGCATCCGCGGCCCGGCCGGGGTGCTCGTCAGTGACCAGGCCGGCGGACTCGACGCGGTGGCCCAGGCCAGGCGGAACATCCGCAAAGGGACCCGGCTGATCCTCTCCGGAGGCATCGACAGTTCCTTTTGCCCGTATGGCTGGGTCGCGCGCATGAGCGGCGGGACGCTGAGCACCGGAGATGACCCTGGCAGCGCCTACCTACCCTTCGACGTCCGGGCGCGGGGCCACGTCCCCGGTGAGGGAGGTGCCATCCTGGTGGTCGAGGAGGCCAGCGCCGCGCAGGCGCGCGGCGCCCGCCCTTACGGCGAGATAGCCGGATACGGCGCGACGTTCGACGCGGCCGTCAGGCACGGCGGCGGCCCTGGCCTTCGCCGCGCTATCGAGGCCGCGCTCGCCGACGCCGAGGTGACCGCCGAGGAAATCGGCGTCGTCTTCGCCGACGGCTCGGGTACTCCGGGTGATGACCGGATCGAGGCCGAGACCATCGCGGGCGTCTTCGGCCCGGGCTCGGTGCCCGTCACGGCCCCCAAGACGATGACCGGGCGGATGGGCGCCGGCGGCGCTCCGGCTGACCTGGCCTGCGCCCTGCTGTCGCTGCGCGACGCCATCATTCCTCCGACCATCAACATACGCACAATCCGACCCGGCTACCAGATCGACCTGGTGGTCGGCAAGCCCCGGCCATGGCGGCCGGGAGCCGCGTTGGTGATCGCTCGCGGTGCGGGCGGTTTCAACTCCGCGATGGTGCTCCGCGCGGGACGCGGCTAGCTGAGAAATCCGCCGAGAAAGAAGGTCCAGCCTTGCGACAGATCACACTGAGCCAACTTGCTGACATCATGCGCGAGTGCGCCGGGGAGGACGAGGGTGCCCTGCCGCTCGACCAAGCGCCCTACCAGCCCTTCGATGAGCTGGGGTATGACTCGCTAGCGCTGATGGAGACGCACAGCCGGATCGAGCGCGACTTCGGCATCGAGCTTGGAGAAGACGAGGCCGCCGGGATCAAGACCGCGGGGGAGCTGGTCGACTTCGTCAACCAGCTGCTGTATGCGGCCTGATCCCATCGGCAAGGAACTGCCGGCCGCCCTTCTGATGCCAGGGCAGGGCGCGCAATACCCTGGCATGGGCACAGGCTTGTATCGGGCGCTGCCGGCGTTCGCGGCGATCATCGATAAAGTGTTCGCTGCGATGGGCGCGGCCGGGGACGAGCTGCGCTCGGACTGGCTAGCCGCCGATCCGTTGCTGCCTATGGAGCACGTGCGCCGGTCTCAGCCGCTGCTGTTCGCCGTCGACTACGCGCTGGCGAGGTTGCTGACGAGCATGGGGCTGCGCCCGGCAGCACTGCTCGGGCACAGCGTCGGCGAGCTGGCCGCGGCGACCCTGGCCGGGGTCTTCGACTTGGCCGATGCCGTCCGCATCCTGCAAAATCGGGTCGGCCTGCTCGCTGGTGCGCCCGCGGGCGGCATGGTCGCGGTCGCGGCGTCCTGCGCGGAGATCGGGCCCTACCTGCGGCCAGGCGTAGACGTCGCCGCGATCAACGCGCCCAGGCAGACGGTGATCGCCGGTGCCGGCGAGGCACTGCGCATCAGTTCGGACACGCTCAGGGAAGCCGGCTTCACCTGTGCCCCGGTCTCCTCGCTGACCCCGTTCCACAGCGCTGTCCTGCAGCCGGCGGTCGACGCGGCGCGGCCCCTGCTCGCCACCGTGCCAATGCGACCGCCGGAGATCGCATTTGTCTCTGGATACACCGCGCATCACCTCACTGGTGCGCAGGCGGTGGATCCGACCTACTGGGCCCGCCAGCCGGTGGACCCGGTACTGTTCTGGCCTGCCCTGACCGCGCTGCTGGCGGGCGGAGAGTACCTCCTGATCGAATGTGGTCCCGGCCGGGGCCTGACCACCCTCGCGCGCAGGCACCGAGACGTCCGGGCCGGCCACAGCGAGGTCATGTCGCTGATCGGCGCTCCAGAGCCGGGTCCTGCCGGTGAAGCCGTGCACTTCGCGGCTGCGGTTGAGCGGCTGGGGTTGACCGGTTGTGGCCCCGATTGTTCTAAGGAAAGGGATTTGGTTCATGCCGCAGATCATGCTTAACGAACTTGCTGACATCATGCGCGAGTGCGCAGGCTGGGCCCAGTCGCTTGAGGAAGCTCCGGATGAGTCCTTCTTAGAGCTGGGTTATGACTCGCTCGCGCTGATGGAGACGCACAGCCGGATCAATCGGGACTACGGCGTCGAACTTTCCGAAGATGAGCTCGGTAGCCTCAGGACGCCGCGAGAGCTTGTCGACTTCGTCAACGCGCTGCTAGCTGGCCGTTAGCGCTCGCCCGCGTCGCGAATGAGCTGGCGCGCGACCGCCAGCAGGCTGCCGTTACGGTGGCGCAGAATCACGTCCACTACGTCCAGGCCGTCGGTGTCACGGTAGGTCGCCACCTCAACGGTGAGAATGTCGTCCGCGTCCGCGTTCGCGATGAAGCAAAGCTGGCGGTCGAGCACGTGGCGGCGCAGGAATCGGCCGGCCGGACGGCCGAGGTTGCGCCACGTGCGCAGGACGGCCCAGTCGACTATCGAGAAGTACGACGCGAAGTACAGCAGCCCGGCTCCGTTCAAGTCCCGGCTGGCGTCCACCCGGTAGGTGAGCGTGAGCCGCGCCTGCGGCGCTGGCTCGCTGTCCACCCGGAAGGTAGCCGCGTTACGCACGTCGGTGCACCGGCGCCTGGGCGTGTACTCGTCGGCAATCCGGTCCAGGTGGCCGAGTTGGAGGCCGACGGGAGTCGCCCGCCGAAGTCCGTGGTTGGTGTCGCCGCCAGAACGCTGGATCCACCGGTTGTAGTTCTCCACGTAGATGCATTCGGGTGCGTCGTATTGGAAGAATTCCTCCGTATCGGGGACAGGCCGGATCGCGCCATCGCGGCGTACCTGGTGCAGCGTCAGTACTGAATCGCCCCCGCATGACAGAACCTTCGACCGGATAGCCAGCCTGTCGCCGAAGGTCAGTTCTTCCGCGCACAACCCGTTGCCAGCTTTGACCCGGAAGTAGGCGAAGGAAAGGTAGACCGGATTGCCTTCGAGGTCGGCCGCGTTGTAGGTATCGATCCCGCATGAGGCGCCCACCGCGTCCCACGTCCAGTCTCCGAGCTGACCAATGAACAGCGAGTTGTGCCCGCACATGGCGGGGGTGATCACCTCGACGCGTTCGAGCCAGCCGCCTCCGCTTTCGGTCAATGGCGGACGTCCGCGCGTGGCAAGCGGGATAAGCAACGCGTTTACCATGTCTCCGCCACTCTTTGTTGGATGCCGGTGCTTTCGCAGCCTGGCAGGAACTCCTGTAGCACCGGTCAAGCACGGCTCGATCCCGATGCGGGTAAATGCATTAGCGAGCCTAAATATGGAGGCACATAGTGGCGGCAGACGGGACGATTCTGGTGCTGGGCGGTACCGGCCGGCAGGGCGGCGCTGTGGCCCGCGAGCTGCTGCGCCGCGGCCGAACTGTGCGTGCCCTGGTGCGGGACCCGCAGACGCGCGCGGCGCAGGCGCTTGCCGCCGCGGGCGCGGCGGTCGTGCGGGGTGACCTGGATGACGAGGCGTCGTTGCGAGCGGCGATGACCGGGGTCCATGGAGTGTTCAGCGTCCAGACCTTCAGAGGCCCCGGCGGGGTAGCCGCCGAAGAGCGGCAAGGCAAGGCGGTAGGTGACGCCGCGGCGCGGACCGGCGTGGCCCACCTCGTGTACAGCTCGGTCGGCGGCGCGGAACGCATCAGCGGGGTCGACCACTTCGAGAGCAAGTGGAACGTCGAGCTGCACCTCGAAAAGCTCGGGCTGCCGACGACGATCTTGCGGCCGGTCATGTTCTACGAGGTGTTCCACGACGTTGGCCCCCGCCTTGCGGGTGACCAGCTCATCCTGGGCTTGTGGGTGCGCCCGGAGGTGCGGGTGCAGATCATCGCGACCCGGGACATCGGAGCGTTCGCCGCAGACGCTTTCGATGACCCGGCCGCTTGGCTCGGCCGGCAGGTCGAGATCGCGGGCGACGAGCTGACCGGACCGCAGATGGCTGAGGCCTTCGAGCGCGTGTCTGGTATCCCGACCCGATATAACCAGCTCGACATCAACAAACTCCGCGCGGTTCGCGCGGACCTGGCCGCCATGTTCGACTGGTTCGACCGCGAAGGCTACCGCGCCGACCTGCCCGCGCTTCGCCGCATCAGACCAGATCTCATCAACCTAGAAACCTGGTTGCGCACCGAGTGGACCCCGCCAGCGAGTCAACCGCAGCCCTGACGGCTCCCGTCGCCGGATCACCGCCCCCGGCACGATCACTGAACCCGCTGTCGGGGCTTCGCGGAGTATTGGCGCTCGGCGCAGAGTTGGCGTCCTCTGCGTGAAGTATTTGTGTCGAGATCGATCGCTTCGCGACGTGCCTCTCTCACTCGCCCCGCTACACGGTGGCTGGCCGTAGTTGTGCGACGGCCTCCAGACGCGGTTCAGCTTCCACGATCACAAGCCCGAGCATGATCGTGGAGAGCCGCTGCCCGCCACCCGGCCACCCAGCGCGATGAATTGCCACATTCAACCGGGCCACCGACGCCAGACCCTGCGATGAATTGCCACATTCAGCCGGGAAAACGGGTATGAATTCGGCAATCCATCGCAGCGGCCGCCCGCCCGAGCCGATGAATTCGGTAATCCATCGCAGCGCTCGAGGCTGTCGCGTCATTCGTGATCTTGGCTGGCCGGGGTTCTCTGGCCTGGCGTTCGGGTTTGCGCTGGAACATCGCTGGAACAGCAACTCCGGGACTACGTAGCGGCCAGAGCCCGGTCGACAGCCTCGATACGGCAAAAGTCTCCGGGATGCCAAACTAATGTGGCCCAGCTTGGGCCGGCTGAGGTCGGGCTGGTGGTCAGTCGCTCTGCTCCCAGTGGTAGAACCGGGTGGCCATGGCATCGGCCGGCGAGCGCCAGGTGGCCGGGTCGTACGCTTCGATGTAGGGCTTGAGGTCATCGCTGATCCTGATGAAGCGCGGGTCAGTCCGCGCTTCTGTTATTCGCTCGTCGCCGTATTTACCGTCGAAGTCCTGCAGGTGAAAATAAAGGCCTTGATAGCTGAAAAGTTCGCGGCGCCTGGTGCCCATCCGATGAGGCATATCGGTTTGATCGAACTCGCTGAAAAGCTGCGCTACTTCTGCCGATGACCGCGGCTGCATCCGGGCGACTATCAGAGTGCTGTGCATGTGCGTTCTACCTTAGTAATTTCCTAGGCCACCGCAGACGTTGATCGCCTGCGCCGTCACGGGCGCCGCCACGTCGCTAACCAGATAGCTGACGAGCCCGGCCACTTCTTCGGCGGTGGAGTAGCGGCCAAGCGGTATTTTCGCCTCGAAGCGTTCGAGTATCGCTTCGCTGGTCGTGTTGAAGTGCTCGGCATAGCCCTGTCTTACCCGCTGTGCCATCGGGGTTTCGACATAGCCAGGGCAGACGGCATTGACCGTGATGCCCGTCTTCGCGAGTTCGAGTCCCAGCGCCTTGGTGAATCCGATGACGCCGTGCTTGGAAGCGGAATAGGGCGCGCCGAGCACCACGCCCTGCTTACCGCCGGTCGAGGCGATGCTGATAATCCGTCCCCAGCCGCGCTCAAGCAGCCTTCCTGACCTGAGCACCTCGCGGGTCACCAGGAAAACGCTGTTCAGGTTGGTGTCGATGACGTCGTACCAGAGGTCGTCGCCAATGTCCGCCGTCACGCCGCCGCCGCTGCGTCCGGCATTGTTGACCAGGACATCGACGTGCCCGTACCGTTCCACGGCGGCGCTCACCAGGTGCCTGACGTCGGCTGGACGCCGGACGTCGGCGGCTACTCCATCTGCCTCATAACCGCTCGACTGTAGCTTGCCGACCGTCTCAAGAACGGCATCGGCGTTCCGTGAGCAGATGAAGACTTTAATTGCCTCGCTTGCGAGGGTCTCGGCAACGGCCAGGCCGATTCCGCTTGTCCCGCCGGTAATCAGTGCAACCTGCTGTCCATTGTCCGTCATTCCGCCTGCTCCTTCGTGGATACGGTTCCCGAGCAGTCTTACAGCTATTCCAATAGTCTCGGTCGAGCGCTGGTGGATCCGCTTCTGTTCGACTGTGCAAATTCATCAGTTGAACGTTGCGGGCAGAAAACGCCCGATCTATCGTCGGCTGCTGGAGGCTTCGAATTCAGGAGGAAATCATGTCCGCATTGTCCCCCGTGCGAGATCAGGCTGCCGCGTACTCGTTGCTTGACCTGATTCAAGGTTCGGTAATAACCCAGGCAATCTCTGTGGCGGCCAAACTTGGCATAGCCGACGTTCTCGGTGACGGGCCGCTGCCAGCGGATGAAATCGCCAAGCGGGTCGGAGCGGACCCCGAGGCGACCTTCCGGTTGCTGCGCACGCTTTCCGGCTATTCGGTCTTCGCGGTTCAGCCAGACGGCCGGTTCGACCTCACGCCGATGGCGTACGCGCTCCGTGACAACGCGCCGGACTCCATGCGCGGCATCGCCATGCTGCTTGGCCATCCCTTGCTCTGGGAGGACTTCGGGCATCTGTTTGACTCGGTGAGCACAGGCGAGCCCAGTTTGCCGAAAGTCCGGGGCATGGGCGCCTACGAGTTCTTCATGGCCAATCCGGAGTACGCGGGCGTGTTCTTTTCAGGGATGCGCAGCATCTCAGAATCGGAAACCGATCCGGTGGTGGCGGCGTACGACTTCTCCCAGTTCCCGACGATCGTGGATGTCGTCGGCGGGCGCGGCACGCTCCTGGCCGGGATCCTGCGGAAGGCAACGAGCAGCCGTGGTGTCCTGTACGACGCGGAGCGCTCGACCGCCGACGCGCCGGCGGTGTTCGATGCGGCCGGGGTCTCCGGCCGGGTCACGATCGAGAACGGCACCTACTTCGACAAGCTGCCTGCCGGCGCGGACGCCTATGTGCTCAAGCACATCCTGCACGACTTCGCCGAGGAGGAGTGCCTCGCGCTCCTGTCGAACGTGCGCGAGGCGATTGCCCCTGACGGCAAAATGCTCGTGGTCGAGTACGTGCTGAACGGAAACAACGAGCGGCACATCGGGAACATCATCGACCTCTGGCTGCTCCTGCTCCTCGGGGCTAAGGAGCGCACGCTCCCGCAGTACACCGAACTGTTCGCCAAGGCGGGCTTCAAGGTCGTCGGGGCGGTCCCCACCACCTCGCCGGTGTCGATCATCGAGGCGGTACCGGTCTAATGGATGCCGATGTCATCGTTATCGGTGCCGGGCCGACGGGATTGATGCTCGCGGGCGAGCTCCGTCTTGGCGGTGCGGACGTCACCGTCTTTGAACAGCGGACCGAGCGGAACTGGGAGTCGCGCGGTGTCGGTTTCACCGCCCGCGCGACCGAAGTGTTCGCCCAGCGCGGGCTGCTTGAGCGGCTGGAAAACGCCGAGATCACCAGGCAAGGGCACTTCGGCGGCATACCAATCGACTACGGGATCCTCGAAGGCTCGCACTTCGGAGTGCGCGGCGTACCCCAGTACAAGATCGAGGAAATGCTTGAGGGCTGGGCACTGGAACTGGGCGTGTCGCTGCGCCGGGGATACGAGCTCACCGGGCTAGACGACACCGGCGACGAGGTGACCGCGATCGTCGAAGGACCGCAGGGTCGCACCGAATTCTCGGCCCGCTACCTGGTCGGCTGCGATGGCGGGCGAAGCACCGTCCGGCGGCTCGCCGGCTTCGAGTTTCCCGGCTCTGACGCCACCCGCGAGATGTACCTGGCGGACGTGACCGGCTGTGACATCCGGCCGCGCCTGATCGGCGAGCTGGTGCCGAATGGCATGGTCATGGCGGCGGCGCTGGAAAAGGACTACTTCCGCATCATCGTCTGCGAGAACGGAACGCCGCCGCCGGAGGCGAACCGCCAGGTGACCTTCGCCGAAGTCGCGGACGCGTGGCAGCGGCTGACCGGCGAGTCGATCCACGGCGGGCAGGCGCGCTGGGTGAGCAGCTTCACCGATGCCACGCGCCAGGCCAGCGAATACCGGCGTGGCCGGGTGCTGCTGGCGGGGGACGCCGCGCACATCCACCTCCCGGCTGGAGGCCAGGGCCTGAGTATCGGGGTGCAGGACGCGCTCAACCTCGGCTGGAAGCTGGCCGCGACAGTCAAAGGCTCGGCTCCTCTTGGCCTGCTCGACACTTACCACAGCGAGCGGCACCCGGTGGGGGCGCGCGTGCTGCGCAACACGCGCGCCCAGGGCACGCTCAACCTCAGCGGTAGCTCGGTCGAGCCGCTGCGGACCGTGATGGCAGAGCTCATCGAGATCCCGGCGGTGGCTAGGCATCTGTCCGGCATGGTGAGCGGTCTCGACATTCGCTACGACATGGAGGCGCAGGGGCACCCGCTGCTCGGCGCGCGGATGGCCGACCGCGAGCTGGAGCTCGCCGAGGGCGGCCGCCAGCAGATCGCGCGGTTGCTGCACCCGGCGCGGGGCGTCCTGATCACTGCCGAAGACTCCGATGAGACCAGTCGATGTGCGGCCGGGTGGTCCGACCGAGTCGACCTGGTCAGCGTCAAGAGCTGGCCTACCGGGCCGGAGGAGGGCACCGCCCCGACAGAGTCGGTGCTGATCCGCCCCGACGGGTACGTCGCCTGGGTCGCCCCGGATGGCGGGCAATTGGCCTCCGCCCTGCACCGGTGGTTCGGCGCGGCCCGTCAGCCGGTTTACGAAACCGAACACGAGGTCAACGTCGCCGCTCCAGCCGAGCGGGTGTACACGCTGATCGCGGACGTCGGCAAGTGGCCGGAGACCTTCCCTCCGACCGTGCACGCCGAGGTCGTCGAGAAGGACGGCAACTCGGAACTGATCAGGATCTGGGCGACAGCGAACGATACCGTCAAGACCTGGACCTCCAGACGTCAGCACGACCCGGACGCCATGACCGTGACGTTCCGCCAGGAACGGTCACAACACCCGGTCGGAGGCATGGGCGGGAAATGGGTGGTGGAGCCCATCTCCGGGTCGCGATGCCGCGTGCGCCTGCTGCACGACTTCTTCGCGGCCAGCGACAACCCCGCCGATCTCGACTGGATTAGCCAGGCGGTCGACCGCAACAGCAGGTCAGAACTGCATGCTCTCCGGACGGCGGCCGAACTGACCGGACCCGGCGAGCTCGTGACGTTCGACGACACCGTGACCGTCGACGGCAGCGCCAAGGACGTCTACGACTTCCTCAACGAGGCCCAGCTCTGGTCGGAACGGCTCCCGCACGTGACCAGGGTGTCGCTGGAGGAGGAGACACCGGGGCTGCAAATCCTCGAGATGGACACTGCCGCGAAGGACGGATCGGTGCACACCACGCGATCCGTGCGCGTGTGCCGACCATTCGGCAGCATCGTGTACAAGCAGATTGTGCTGCCCGCGCTGATGACGCTGCACACCGGTCGGTGGCTCATTTCCGAGCGCGACGGAGGCGTGTCGGTGACGTCGGAGCACACGGTGCGCATCAACACCGCGAACATCGCCGGCGTGCTCGGCCCGGGCGCGGACGCGGCGACCGCCCAGCAGTTCGTCCGCAACGCCCTGAGCACCAACAGCCTGACCACCCTGCGTGCCGCGAAGGCCTACGCCGAGGGCAGGGGCGCGTCGTGAGACGAACCTCGGCGGCCACACCGGTCGTCATCGTCGGTGCGGGACCGGTCGGGCTGCTGCTGGCCTGCGAGCTCGGCCGGGCCGGGGTATCGGTCGTCATTTTGGAGCGCCTGGCCTGCCCGATGACCGAGTCACGGGCCAGCCAGCTGACCACGCTGACGGCGGAGTTACTGCACGAGCGCGGGTTCGGCGCGCTGCTCGGTGAGGCCGGCCACGAGCCGCGGGCGCATTTCGCCGGCTTCGGGTTCGACCTGTCCGGCCTGGACAGCGACTACGCGGGCAACTGGAAGGTGCCCCAGTACCGGACCGAGACCGTCCTGGCCGAGCGGGCCGAAGAGCTGGGTGTGACCCTGCTGCGGGGCCGCGAGCTGACCGAGATCACCGAGTTTTCAGACCACGTCGTCTGCGGGGTCCGGGGACCCACGGGCCACCTGCGGATCCGGGCGCGGTATGTGGTCGGCTGCGACGGCGCCCGCAGCACCGTACGCAGACTGTGCGGGTTCGGTGTGTCGGCGACGGCGGCGACGAAGGAATTGCTGAGGGCCGACGTGACCGGCATCGACATCCGCGACCGCAGGTTCGAGCGGCTCAGGGCCGGGTTCGCGGTGGCGTCGACTCGCGACGGCGTTACCCGAGTGATGGTGCACGCGGCCGGCCAGGGAGTCGTCGAACGCTTCGGGCCGCCGACATTCTGCGAGGTCGCTAGGACCTGGCAGAAAGTGACCGGCGAGGACATCTCCGGCGGGACACCGGTCTGGCTGGATTCCTTCGACAACGCCATGGGACAGGCCGACTGCTACCGGCAGGGCCGCGTGCTGCTGGCCGGCGATGCCGCCCACTGGCACATGCCGATAGGCGGCCAGGCACTGAACGTGGGCCTCCAGGACGCGGTCAATCTGGGCTGGAAGCTGGCCGGGACGATGTCCGGCTGGGCGGCACCTGAGCTTCTGGACAGTTACCACGACGAGCGGCATCCGGCCGCCGCCCGGGTGCTCGAATACGTCGCGGCTCAGGAGGTATTGCTGCTCGGCGGCACCGAGATCGAGCCGCTGCGGGCGGTGTTCGCCGAGCTGACCGGACTGGGCCAGGCTCGTGTTCATCTGGCTAGGGTCGCCAGCAACCTCGGCGACTCTTGCGGCCCGCCCGAGTCCCCGCTGGCCGGGCGGCGCATCGCGAACCTGCGGCTGCGGACGGAATCTGGCCCGCTGCGGGTGGCGGATACCGAGCCCGTCCTCGTGCGGTTCACGCCGGGGGCCGATCTTGGCCGATTCACCATCCCGACGATTCACGCGATTGACGAAGAGGGTCGCATCCCGGCAACCACCGCCATCCTCCTGCGGCCAGATGGCTACGTCGCCTGGGCCGGTGACAGCGAGGAAGACCTGGACCAGGCGATCGGGAAGCTGCTGCGAGGGGGTCGTCCCCTTGGGCCAGTGCTGCGGGGATCAGCACAGCGCACGGAAGGCAGGAAGGAACATGCAAGGGTTTGACGCGGACGTCATCGTCGTCGGGGCCGGTCCCACCGGGCTCATGCTCGCCGGCGAACTGCGGCTGGCCGGAGTCGAGGCCGTCGTACTGGAGCGCCTGGCCGAGCCGATGAGGCAGTCGCGTGCGCTCGGCTTCTCTGCCCGCACGATCGAGGAGTTCGACCAGCGCGGGCTGTTGCCGGGGTTTGGTGAGCTGCAGACCATTCCCGTCGGCCATTTCGGCGGATTGCCCGTCGACTACCGGGTGCTGGAGGGCGGCTCCTACGGCGCGCGGGGCAAACCTCAGTCACTTACCGAGGCAGTGCTGGCGCAGCGGGCCGCCGAACTTGGTGCAGTGGTGTGCCGCGAGCACGACGTCACCGGGATCTTCCAGCATGACGACAGCGTCGAGCTTGACGTCGTCACCCCGGACGGTCCCAGGCGCCTGCGTGCTCGTTACGTAGCTGGCTGCGACGGCGCCCGCAGCACCGTGCGCAAACTGATCGGGGTGGACTTCCCCGGCACCGATCCGGCCATCGAACTGTGGTTCGCCGACGTGGCTGGCTGCGCCCTGCGACCGCGCTTTTCCGGCGAGCGCGTGCCGGGCGGGATGGTCATGGTGCTGCCGATGGGGCCGGAGATCAACCGCGTGGTCGTCCACGAGCGTGGCCGGACGCGGCCGGGCGACAGCCCGCCCAGCTTCGCCGAGGTCGCCGCCGCGTGGAACCGGTTGACCGGCGAGGACATCAGCGGCGGTAAGCCGCTGTGGACGAGCTTTACCACCGATGCGAGCCGGCAGGCGGCACAGTACCGCCGGGGACGGGTATTCCTGCTCGGCGATGCCGCGCACATCCATCTGCCGATCGGCGCCCAGGGAATGAGCGCTGGCGTCGGCGATGCCATGAACCTGGGGTGGAAGCTCGGAGCCGAGATCAGCGGCTACGCTCCCGCGGGTCTGCTGGACACTTACCACGCCGAGCGGCACCCGGTGGCGGCCCGCATCCTGGCCAACACCCTCGCCCAGCGCATCTTGTACCTGAGCGGCGACGAGCTTGACCCGATGCGGGACGTCCTGACCGAGCTGCTGGCTTACGAAGAGGTCAGGCAGCTTCTGGTCGGCATGGTCACCGGCCTGGATATCCGCTACGACGTCGGGGTCGACGACCACCCGCTGCTCGGTCGGCGCCTGCCGGACCCGGGGCTCTTCCAGTTCCTGCACGCCGGACGCGGCATCGTCCTCGACCTAAGGGGCAACGACGGACTGCGCAGCGCCGCCGGTCCGTGGAAGGACCGAATCGACGTCATCACCGCGAGTTCGGGTCCGGCTGGCCCGCTTGAGAACGTCGATGCGGCGCTGGTACGGCCGGACGGCTACATCGCGTGGATCGGCGCGGGCGGATCAGGGGCGACTGGCCTGCCGGACGCCCTTACCCGCTGGTTCGGCCAGCCACACGAGAGTCACCTGGTCGCGACGTTCGCCGCGGCGGGCGGGAAAGCCGAAGTCATTTAACTACAGGATGCGAGGAGAGCATGCCATTCATCGATCCGGAGAACGGGTACCTGACGGTCATTAACCTGTTTAAGACGGACACGAAGGAACGAGTGGACCAGCTAGTCAACGAGATGCGGGCGATCGTCGATACCGCGGCGTTCCCCGGCTGGGTCTCGAGCACCGTTCACCGGGGTCAGGACAAGCTGGGGACCGCGAACTTCATCCAGTGGCGCGGTAAGCAGGACCTGGAGTCAAGGTACGCCGGCGACGAGTTCAAGCACCGCACGGTGCCGGTGTTCCGTGAAGTCACGAC
This sequence comes from uncultured Actinomycetota bacterium, assembly GCA_963769145.1. Taxonomy (GTDB): domain Bacteria; phylum Actinomycetota; class Actinomycetes; order Streptosporangiales; family Streptosporangiaceae; genus Chersky-822. Next base: position 358,574 of record CAVYKS010000003.1, on the reverse strand, counting down.
GTTCATCCGGCTGATGCAGACCGAGGTGGAGTCGAGCCGGTGCCACCCTGCGCAGGGCGACGTCACCGAGATCTCACCCAACCGCGATGACTACACGGTCATCGAGATCCTCGGGGTGGAGCCGGCCGATCAGGACGACCTGATCGCCGTGCTTGGCGCGGCCCACGACTGGCTGGTGGACGTGCCTGGTTACCGTTCGCAGAGTGTGCTGCGCGGCATCAGGTCCCGTGGTCCCGACGGGAGCGGTGGCGACCTGACGGCGATCGGCACGGACAATGATTTCGTGGTGGTCTACTCGCAGTGGGACGGCAAGGAGTCCTACGACGCGTTCCGCGCGCTGGCCCAGGACCAGCATCCGGCCGCGCGCCGTAAGTCCCAGGACCGGCGGAACTCGCTGGTGACGGCGGCCGACTGGAACACCTACCGGGTCGCGCACTCCCGGTCCGCACAGCAGCCCGCGGTTGCCTGACCGGCCCGGACGCATCTTTACTACTCAGCGATCTTCTCCCAGTGCCACCGGGAGTCGAATTTCGTTATCTCGATGTCCGTGCCGTCGGCGGCCAGCGCGACGGCACGGCTCGTGGCCTTCGCGATGAAGCTTGAGGTGTTGTGCGCGGCCAGCAGATCCTGCTCATCGAAAGGCAGGCCCTCGCAGCGCAGCAACCGGAGATCGACGAACCCATTGAACTTCCGGCCCAGCACGTCCACGGCCTGCGGGCTGCGGATGCTGAACCGCACCTTGGCGGCGACGTGACCGTGGTGATGCTGGTCGGAGTAGTACGCGATGTCCGGGATCGTAGGCGGCACGAAGTAGTCACGGGACGCTATCTCGGGCACCTTCGGTAGGTTGCCGACCAGGAAGTGCCACGAGTTGTACTGCATCCGCGCGGACATCGACCACGCGGTGTCGGCCAGGTGCGCGGGCGAGCCGCTGAAGTGACGGCGAGCTTCGGGCTGCGGGACCACGCAGCAGAAGAAGTGCGGGAGGTCCCAGGTGGCGATCTTGGGCCAGTCCTGCTCGCGCAGCGCCGCGATCAGGGCGGTCAGCGACCGCATCCCGCGGCTCATCGCGAAGTCGGCGTCAAACACCGCGGTCGCCGCGCTCACGGTCTCATGCACCAGGGATTCCAGGCCGGTCTCGAACTCGCCGTGCGGCTCGGCCAGCCAGCCGGATGACGCCTCGATGCTGGCGCCCAGCTCACCGAGCGTGCCGCCGCTGACCGGAAGCCCGTCGCGAAGGCGCGCGCAAAGCTCCGCCTCCAGCCGCCGCGCCTCGCTAGCGGGGGCGCCGGCGACCCGCTCGACCTTGTGCATCAGCGGGCCGTGTATCTCGCGGTAGAGCCGAACTCTGCCAGCCCCCGGAACCCCCGGTGCCGTGATCTCCTGGCGGCGCCGAGCGAGGGCCTCCGCGAGATCGCTGAGCGCTGCCACCTGAGTCGAGGCCGCGGGCGGCACTTGCTGCCCGCCGGAGATGCTGTTGTACGCCTTGCGCGTCCGCTCGAGAAGATCGGCCACGTGCTCGGTCGTGACCTGTGTCCCGTTGGCTTCCTCGATCCTGGCGAACCCGGCCGATCGCACCAGCAGCGTGAGGCAGACGACCATGAGCACGTCGCTGTCTGACCACAGCTCGAGCGGTACGCTCGCCAGAGCGCTCAGCGCGCAGTCGGGGTGGCCTGACCACAGGGTCTTTCCCGTGAGGGTGTTCCGGTCGCGGAAATTGGTGTACTGCCGGTCGCCGGAGTACAGCGCGAACGGTGCCGTGCGGCGGGCTGCCTCCTTCAGGTTCTCCAGCAGGTCCTGGCGGCCGCTCTGGCCGGCCGCCGCCAGCCACTGGCGGCAGTCGGCGACGCTGGCGCGCGAGCGCGTCGTGGCACGGGCAAGCTCGACCTGGTAGTCCGACAGGTCCCGGGCGGACCACGGCACGCGCAGCACGCCGCCCACGAGGTTCTCCTCGCCGGCCAGCGGGCCTTGCGACGGGACGCGCAGGACGACCCGGCCGCTCGTGTTCAGCCCGATCTCGCCGAGGAACGCCGCGTTGACGCCGTCCGCGTCCACGGGAGCGGTGCCACGGCCGGATGTCCGCCATGACCGGCCGAACAGGACGTTCATCGCACATTCCTGCGCGGTCGGCAGCGCCCGCAGGCCGATGTCGGCGGGGACGTGCCCGGCGAGCGTGAGCAGCGTGTCTACGGCCGAAAGCAGGTCTGGTGCGGCGGTCGCTTGCTGCCAGGCTCGTGTCAGCAGCCCCGGGAACCCGGCATCATGCGCTAGCAAGTAGTCCGGTTTGGCCGCCGTTCCGGCCCCCTGGCCAAGCCGGCTTGGCCGGCGGGTCTGTCGCGCTTGTGCCAGCGCTGCCTTGCGGGACAGCGCGGTATAGCGCTCGGTGGACAACGTCATTGCGGAGCTCCCTTCGGGTGATCAGGGGTCGTCCCCCCTGATCAACGCTGCGCGGTCAGGTCAATGTGGTCCCACAGCTGGACCGGCGTGGGGGCCCATTCCTCGTCCACGTAAATGCAGTCAACGGGACAGACCATCACGCACACCGGGCAGCCGGAGCACAGCTCAGGGATTATCAGAACGTCGAGTCCGCGATCGATTATCGCCCCGAATTCAGGCGGGCAGTTTCGCAGGCACGTGTCGCACGTAATGCATTCCGACGTCTCGATCCGACGTGGCGGTTTCTTCCAGTTCTCGTTGCGTGATCGCTGCGCGATTCGCTCACCGCGGCGCCGGCTGCTGCTGCTGTGTTCAGAAAACGCCGAAATACTCACGGTGCTCCCATTCGGTGACTTCATCGGTGACTTCATCAGTGACTTGCTCAGCGGAGGAACGCTCTTCCGCGCACCATGTGTCGAACCGCGTCGCCTCGCTTTCCTTCAGCTTCGTCAGGCAGGTCTTGAGCGGCGTTCCGAGCAATTCGGCGGCGCGGCTGCTCTGGCGGAACGCGTCCAGCGCCTCGCGCAGCGACGTCGGCAGAGCCGGATAGGCGCCTGGCCGCGCGGGACCAGGTGAGGTCAATCCCTCCAAGCCCGCGTAGAGCTGGGAGGCGATGGCCAGATAGGGGTTGGCGCACGGTTCCCCGATCCGGTTCTCGACGTGCGTCGAGCTACCGCCGCTCAGCACCCGGACCATGGCGCTGCGGTCCTCAAAGCGCCAGTTGACCGACGTCGGGGCCAGCGTGAACCGCGGGGCCAGCCGCCGGTAGCCGTTCACGGTCGGAACGGACAGCAGGCAGAATTCCCGTGCGCGGGACAGCAGGCCATCGACGTAGGCTTCCCCTTCGGGGGAAATCGTGTCCTGCGCGCTACCGCCGGCCGCGAACACGTTGAGGTTCGTCTTAGTGCTCGTGACTGACTGGTGCAGGTGCCAGCCGCTGGGGTCGAAGCTTTCCAGCCGCGGCAGCGTCATGAACGACGCGTGGAAGCCCTGGCGCCTGCAGACCTGCTTGACCTGCGTTCGGAACAGCAGCATCGCGTCCGCCGCGTCCAGGGCCAGCATCGGGCCGAATGTCGTCTCGATCTGTCCGGGCCCGGACTCGTGCTCGATCGTCCGCAGCGGCAGGCCGAGAGCCATGAGCATCGCGGCCAGCGGGTCCGCGACCTGCGCCACCGAGTCGTAGTAGCTGTCGAGGTTGAACTGGTAGCCGGGATTCATGGCTTCCACCGCCGGAGCGGGTCCCTGCAGGCCGAAGCCGTTCCCCGCATTGCCGGGCGGGCCGCCGGTCAGGCGCGTGAGGTACCACTCGGCCTCGAGGCCGACGACCGGGGCCAGGTCGCGCTTGGCGTAATCCGCGCAAACCCGGCGCAAGACGTCACGGGATGAAAGCGGGTGCGGCGAGCCGTCACGCAGGAACTCGTTCCCGATCACCCAGGCGGTCCTTGGCTCGGACCTGGGCAGTACCTGAAACGTGCGAGGATCCGGTACGAGCACGAAATCACCCGCGCCGAGCAGTTCGCCGACCCCCACGGCGGAATCGGCGAGGAAGTCGACGGCGACGGCATGACCGGTGTCGAAGAGGAACGGCCCGGCGCTGAAGTCCATGCCGTTGCGCAGGACCGCGCGGAAAACGTTTGCCGGTACCGTCTTCGACCGGGCCAGCCCGTGCGGGTCACAGAAGACGACGCGCACGAGATCGACTTCGTCCAGTCTTGCCTCGACCTGTTCGGCCGCGGCCGCCTGGCGGTCGTCCCAGAGTCCGAACTCGGTCACGAACGAGGGGAACCCGACGCCGCTCTCGTCGCTGTGCAGGGACCATGGCCTAGAAATCATGATTTTTCACTTTCGTTCGTAACTGGGCGGCACCAACGTGAGGCCAAGCTCGGCCTCGATCAACCCGCCCACCGCGAGCACCAGCTCGTCATCGCTGATCCGCCCGACAAGCTGCAAGCCGACCGGGAACCCGGCGGATGTGACCCCGACGGGCAAGGACAGGGCCGGCTGTCCGGTGAGGTTGAACGGGTAGGTAGCGGGCGACCACGCGAGCCACAGCAGGTCATCTGGATTGGCCGCCCAGGGTGGGGCGATCGCGTCGGCGGCGAACGGCTCGCCAGGAACGGTCGCCATCGCCAGCAGATCGAAGCTCTCCATCACCGTGTCCAGCCGCGTCCGCAGGGCCAGGCGCGCCTCCTCGGCGCGCATGACCGCCGAGCCGGTGAGAGTGCGCCCGTACCGCACGACCGCGAGTCGGCCCTCGTCGCACCACTGATCGTCTTCCGGCGGCGTGCTGCTCGCCTCCGCGGCGGCGAGCAGGTCCACCAGGGCGGCGTACGGATCGGAAAACGGGACCTCGATGCGGTCGACGCGGTGCCCGAGACTGGCAAGGGCAGGCAGGACATCCTCGGTAATCGCGCGGACCTCGCCGGAGGTCCCGGGGAACTCGATCCAGCCGATGCGCAGCGGAGCGGATTGTCCCGCCGGTACGCGCGTCCGAGTCATCGAGTATGGGTCGCGGTGGTCAGGGCCGGGCAGTACCGACATGAGCTCGGCGATGTCGGCCACGTTTCGGGCGAGCGGCCCCACGTGGGCCAGCCGTTCGACGCTCGGCGGCACGTAGGGATTGCAGCCGAAGGACGGCTTGAACCCGACCACGCCGCAGAACGCGGCCGGGATGCGTACCGAGCCTGCTCCGTCGGTGCCTATCGACGCGGTGCACAACCCGGCCGATACCGCGGCGGCGCACCCGCCACTTGAGCCCCCCGCTGACTTCTCGGGCGCCCACGGATTGCGAGTGAAGCCGGCCACCCTGCTCACCGTGCTCGCGCACCACCCGTACTCCGACGTCGCCGTCTTCCCGACTACGATCGCGCCCGCCGCCCGCAGTCGGGCCACGACGGGTGCGTCCGCGGCAGCCCGGTGGTTCGGCAGCAGCGACCCTCTTGCGGTGGGAAGGTCCAACGTCTGAATAAGGTCCTTCACCGACACCGTGACCCCGAGCAGTGGCCGGTCGCGGAAGGCCTCCTGTCCGAGGCTGGCGATGAGCTGGTCAGCCGCTCTCGCCGTCCGCAGCGCGTGAGGGCCAGCGACCGCGACGAACGCTCCGAGCCCCGCGTCTGTTTCACCGATGACGTCAAGCACTGCCTGAACGTGCTCGGCGACCGTGGAATGACCAAGGAGATACAACTGCCTTGTCTGGTGAATACTGCGGCCGATCGGCTGTTTATTTCTGACCGCGATGGTGGAGACTGACACACGACCACTACAAGCCATCGGATAAATGTCGTGCAAGCAGCGGATTGCCAGGCCACGGGCCTGGAGAGGCAACCTCGGAGAAAAGATTTCCACTTACTGAGGGTCTGGTCAGTTCAACTGCTGAAATCCGGCAGTCGAACGAGAGCACGGACGAAGAAATTCGGGGGGTGCGGTGAAAGCGCGCTATACATCGCGCCACGCCAATTAGTATCCTGCGGCTGGCGGTTATGCCTTTGGGAAGGCACTAGGTCATGATTTCCCGTTATTCGCTGCCCGAGATGGCAAAGCTCTGGTCCGATCAGGCCCGTTACGACACCTGGGCCAAAGTGGAAGTACTCGCAAGCGTGGCGCAGTCGGTCCTTGGCCGGGTGCCCGTCAGCGCGCTCGCGGACATTCGGCGCGCACGAGTGCCGTCCGCGGCACGGGTCGCAGAACTCGAGCGAGCGCGCGATCACGAGGTCCTTTCCTTCCTCGCCGCCTTGTGCGAGGGCATTCCTGACGACTCGGCCCGGTGGGTACACCTCGGGATGACGAGCTACGACCTCGTGGACACGGCCCTGGGGTACAACCTCGCCTGCGCGTCGGACATCTTGATCCGGGCGGCGGAACGGCTTCGCGACGTACTGGCGGACAAGGCGGTCAAGCACTGGGACACGGTGTGCATCGGGCGGACTCACGGAATGCACGCGGAGCCCACCACGTTCGGCCACAAGCTCGCCGGGTTCGCATTCGCGATTGACCGGTCGGTGCAGCGGCTGGAAGCCGCCCGCGAGGTGGTCGCAGTGGGCACAATCTCCGGATCCGTCGGGACCTACGCGCTGATCGACCCCTTCGTCGAGGAGTACGTATGCGCGGAACTCGGCCTCGGCGTGGAGCCCGCGCCGAGTCAGGTCGTAGCCAGGGACCGGCACGCTCAGCTCCTGCAGGCCGTGGCGACGCTCGGCGCTTGCATCGAGCAGATCGCCACCGAGGTGAGGCTGCTGTCACGCAGCGAGGTCCGCGAGGTGGAGGAGAGCCGCACGGCTGACTACCAAGGGTCAAGCGCGATGCCCCACAAGCGCAACCCGACGACCAGCGAGCGCCTGGTCGGGCTGGCCCGCCTGCTACGGGCGTACGCGGGGACGATGCTGGAGAACGTGGCGCTGTGGCAGGAGCGGGACCTGTCCCACTCATCGGTCGAGCGGGTCGTCGTGCCGGACGCCATGATCGTCGCGCACTACCAGACGACCGCGGCGGCCGACCTGGTGGCTGGGCTCGAGATTTTCCCTGAGCGGATGCGCGCCACGATCGAGATGACCCACGGCCTGGCGTACAGCTCGGCGGTGCTGGCCGACCTGCTGGAAGGCGGCACCGAGCGGGAACTGGCATACCGGGCGGTCCAGGCTGCCGCGAACGGCGCTGCTGTCGCCGACGACGATTTCTGGATCATGCTCAAAGCCGAGGGAATTGAATTCAGCCCGCTGGAGCCAGAGCGTTTCCTGGTACACCATGATGTGATCTTTAACCGATTGGAAGCTCTCCGTGACATGGAACATTGAGCGCGAGGACGGTGCCGATCTGGACCTGTGCGAGGTCCTGGAGGTTTACCGATCGTCCGGCCTTGGTGAACGTCGGCCGATAGCGGATGCCGAACGCATGGCAGCGATGGTCAAAAACGCCAACCTAGTCGTCACCTGCCGCGTCGATGGTGAGCTTGTCGGCATCGCGCGGAGTGTTTCTGACTTCGCTTACGTGACGTACCTCTCCGACATGGCGGTCAGCCGTCCGCATCAGAGAACTGGTATCGGAAGAGCCCTTATCGACGCCACCAGGAAAGAGGCGCCGCAGGCCAAGATCGTGCTGTTGTCGGCGCCAGCAGCCACGGATTACTATCCGCATATCGGCTTTGCCCAGAACAATTCCGCGTGGGTACTAAATCCGTAAGCAGGAACCGGTCATGAATTTCGCATCGAATGGCTCAGTCAATGGGTGGCGGTCGGCTCGGCGGCCGCTGATCGGGATATGCGCACGGACGGCCGCGGTCACGCTGCAGGGCACTGAGATGACCGTCAGCCTGGCGCTGCAGCCGCATGTGGATTTCCTCGCCCACGCGGACTGCACCCCGGTGCTGCTGCCACTGCTGCCCGGCATCGAGTACATGACAGGTCAGCTCGACGGCCTGCTGGTGCCAGGAGGGCCAGATGTGGATCCGAAGCTGTATGGAGGCAGCGCACATCCCAAGACTCGTAGCGGCAACCCGGCCACGGAAGCGGCCGAACTGGCGCTGGTCAGCCAGGCGGTCAGCGCTGGCCTGCCCATTCTTGCCATTTGCCGCGGCATGCAATTGCTCAACGTCCACTGCGGAGGCACACTGCATCAGCATCTGCCCGAGATCACAGGTGACGACGGTCATTGCCCGCAAACAGCGGCATTCACACTCGGTCGGCATCGCCTCGACACTAAGCCAGGCAGCCGGATCGCCGGAATCCTCAGCGACGGTGTCCCCGAGGCTGCCTGCCACCACCATCAGGCGATCGATAAGGTCGGCGCCGGCCTCACCGCGACCGCCTGGGCATCAGACGGAATCATCGAGGCGGTAGAAGCAATCCATCACCCATTTGCGCTCGGCGTGCAATGGGAAGTCGGCCAGACCGGGGATGAGCGGCTACATCTGGCGCTCGCGCAAGCGGCCAGACGCGCCTGCGCCCGAACACCCATGAAAGGGCTTAGCCAATGGCACCACGGATGACTAACCCGTCGCTCATTGTTCCCGGCGCATTACCGCCCTTGCTCGACTTGACCAAAGCCCTCACCAAGGTCGTGCCCAAGCAGACGCTCGATCTTGTCCGGGTGCGCGTAAGCCAGATCAACGGCCGGGCCGCCCGTGATCCCGTGAAGGCGGGGGAGACCGATGATCGCCTGCTCAGCGTGGCGCGCTGGCGGGATACGCCTAGCTTTAACAGCGCCGAGCGCGCCGCGCTGGCGCTGGCCGAGGCCGCTACCCGCCTGTCCGACACCGATGACCCAGTACCGGACGAGGTCTGGGAGGAGGCGGCCAGGCACTACACCGAACAAGAACTCGGCGCCCTAGTCATGCAGGTCGGCCTGGTCAATCTCTGGAACTGCGTCAACGTCTCCACCAGGCAGGAACCGCCCTCGGACTGGAGTTGAGCGGATCCGGACAATGATGACGGCCGAAGGAAAGGGACTTCGTCTTGTTAAAGCTCATTAACGCGGGCCTGGGCAGGACCGGTACAACATCACTGAAAGTGGCGCTGGAACGGCTTGGCTTCGGACCCTGTTACCACATGTTTGACATTGTCAGCAACGAAGAGCGCCTTGGGCAGTGGGAAAAAATCGTCTGCGACGCTAGGCGCCCGGACTGGGAAACGGTGTTCGACGGCTATACGTCCGCTGTGGACGGTCCCTGCGCGATCTACTACAGGCAGATCATGGAGACGTTTCCCGAGGCAAAGATCATTCTCACGATTCGCGATTCCGAGCGCTGGTACCAAAGCACTTATGACACCCTTTACCAGTTCGCCATAAAAGGGAAAAACCTTCCGGAAGCCAATTCCGCCCAGGCCAGGCTGTATCGCATGACAAATACGATGATCTGGAACGGCCTCTTTGGTGGAAGATTTCCTGACAAGCAGTACGCTATCGAGGTCTTTCGTAGCCGTAACGCCGATGTCGTTCACAGCGTCGATCCCGACAACCTTCTCGTCTATGACGTGAGGCAGGGGTGGGAACCACTGTGCGCCTTTCTGGAAGTTGATGTGCCGCTGGAAGACTTCCCGCACGTCAATGACAGTGAATCCATGCGCGAACGGCTTCAGCAGTTGGGTGTCCGGGCGTGAAGCAGAAAATTGACGACCTCGCCCTTTTCGGCGGACCCGCTGCCTTCCTGCAGCCACTCTATGTAGGACGTCCAAGCACTGGTGATCGGGCCCGATTCCTCGAACGGCTGAACTGGGCGCTGGATAACAGATGGCTCACCAACGGCGGCCCGCTGGTCGGCGAGTTCGAGGAACGCGTGGCCGACCTGAGCGGTGTGCGTTACTGCGTGACTACGTGCAACGCGACCATAGCCCTGCAACTGCTGTTTATCGCCCTGAAACTGTCCGGCGAGGTCATCATGCCGTCGATGACCTTCGTGGCCACCGCGCACGCGGCCCGGATGGCCGGGCTCACCCCGGTATTCTGCGACATCGATCCGGCGACCGGTTGTCTTGACCCCCGGGAGGCGGGGGCAGCGGTGACCTCTCGCACCTCCGCTGTGGTCGGCGTTCATTTGTGGGGACGGCCCTGTCCCATCGACGAGCTGGAAAAGGTCGCGGCCGGTCATGGCCTGCAGTTGGTCTTCGACGCGGCGCACGCGCTGGGCTGCAGCTACCGGGGTCGGCCTATCGGCGGCTTCGGTGTCGGCGAAGTGTTCAGCTTCCACGCGACGAAGGTGGTCAACAGCTTCGAGGGTGGCGCGATCGTCACCGACGACGAGGGCCTTGCCCACCAGCTTCGATCACTGCGAGCCTTCGGTGCCGGAGCTGACCGCCGCAGCGAAGGCGTCGGCACCAACGCCAAGATGAGCGAAGCCGCCGCGGCGATGGGACTGACCTCGCTCGACGCATTCGACCAGACCGTACTGCACAACCGCGCAAATCACGCGCGCTACCGGTCCGAATTGCTCGGGGTGGACGGCGTCCGCGTCGTCTCCTTCGACGACGACGAGAGCCCCAACTGCCAGTACGTGGTGGTCAAGATCGACGAGGCCATCACCGGTATCCATCGTGACCTGCTGATAGGGGTGCTCAAAGCGGAGAACGTCGTGCCGCAACGCTACTTCTCGCCAGCCTGTCACCAGGTTGAGCCGTACCGCTCGGAACGTCCCGTCGAACTGCCGCATACCGAGCGCCTGGCGGACCAGGTGCTCGCCCTGCCGACCGGTCCCGCGGTTTCCGGAGAGGACATCTACCGGGTCTGCGAAATCGTGCGCTGCGCGATCGCCAGGGGACCGCAGGTGACCGATAGTTTTCGTCGCCGGGCGGATCAGGCGGCCGCGTCCGTCTGCCGCCCGGATGCGACCCGCTAGCAACGGAGGTGCACATGTCAGTGCTTCAGGTGTCTGTGGTACTGCCCTTATTCGGAAACCACCGCGCGGCTCAGGCACTGCCAGCCGTCTGTCGTGCCTGGCTCAAGCAAGACGTGCCCTGCGAGGTGGTGGTCGCGGTCGCCGAGGGGACGAAGGTTCCGTTTCTCGGCGACGGGGCCGCGCGGGGCCTGATCCGGATCGTATCCGCCGACCGCGACCTGCTCTCTCCAGGACCGCTGCGCAATCTCGCGGTCGCGGCCTCTCGCGCGCCGGTACTGTACCTGAGCGATGCCGATGTGGCCCCGCTCGGCGACTTCGCCGGGCAGGCGCTTGAGCTCCTCGAAGACCGAGCGGTGATACAGCCGTGGATGTACCGGCTGGTCAACCCCGCCGAGGTATCAGCCGGACCGCCGTTCGAGCTGTCCAGCCAGACCTCGGTCTGCCACGTGTCAGCCGACGCCAGAGGCAGGCTCATTCCCCTCAACGGCGAGCGGATCACCCGGCTCGGCCGCCACCTGATGTACGCCGAGCCGCCGGCCGGGCTCGGCTGGCGCAACGAGGACGGGACACCCTGGCGCGCCTTCCCGTTCCACTGGGGCGGGATGATGGTTCGGCGCGAGACCTTCGACGCCGTCGGGGGGTACTGCACCAGGTACGTCGGCTGGGGTTGCGAGGACGACGACCTGATCGCCAAGCTGGACAGCCGGGTCGGGGTCGTCCGCGCCTGGAAGATGCCGGGCCGCCGCCTTACCTGCCTGCACTTCGAGCATCCCCGCTCACACACGTTCGCCCCGTTCAAGGCCAACCAGGAAATCCTGGCCGAGCGCATCGCGGCCGGTGCCGACGCGATGATCAAGGCGGACTGTTAGCCACGGGCCGAACCGCGGCGTTGGGGTAGTTGCTGTAGTTGGAGCCCCCCGGTGACAGCGTGGGCCCCCGGCTGTCGCTATGGCAGCAGCGTGGGCCCCTTGCTGTTGCTGGCAGCTCAGCTCCGGCCGCAGCGTGGGGCCGTTGCTGGCGTTCACGCGGATTTCATGATCACACCAGCGCCAGGACCCGGACGGACGCAGCAGCAGCGTGGGCCCGGCGTTGCTGCTCATGCGCTGCCCGCAGCGACAACGTCGTCCCTCTGCTGTTGTGGCAACAACAACTCAGGGACGACGTAGCGGCTGGAAAGACCCGGTCAGTAGCAACTCAGGGACGACGTTGCGAGACTTCAAGATCCTTTCACGCAAAGCGGCATTGGTTTATGTTCCCGGAAGGCATTTGGGTCGTGTCGTGGAGGGATGCGACATCCTGGGCCGCTGCGCTCGAACCTTTAGCTGACTGGACGGCTTTCGACTATGAAGTGGCCGGACGGTCCGTGGCCGGACGCGGTGACCGTCAGGCCGGCCTTTGCCGCAAGGACACGGAACTGTTCGAGGTTGCGCGTCTTGCCGCCGCTGAGCACCATCATCAGCAGCATGGCCTTACTGGGCGTCTGCCCGGCGGAGACACCGCCGATCACGACAATGCGGCCGTCCGGAGCGGCGGCTTCGGCGCACCGGGTGAGCAGCCTGGTCGCCTGCTCGTCGGGCCAGTCCAAGAGCAGGGACTGGAGCAGGTAGACGTCGGCCCCGCGTGGGAGCGGCTCGAAGAAGCTTTGCGGACTGACCGTGGCGCGGTCGGCCACTCCCGCGGACTCGAAGATCTCGCCCGATCGGGCCACCGTGCGGGGGAGATCCACGAGGGTGCCGTGGATGTCAGGGTGCGCTCGCAGGATTTCGGCCAGCATTGAACCGGTCCCACCGCCAACGTCGATGACGTGGCGGACGTTTTCCCAGTCGTCGTTGACCAAGATCGCGGAGTCAGGAACACCGCGGCCGCCGTAGCCCATTAGCGAGTCGTAGCTGGCCGCGATGTCGGGATTGGCGTCTAGGTCCTCCCAGAACGGCCGCCCGAAAACGGCCTCGTAGGTAGGACGGCCGGTACGAACGGCGCCGAGCAGGCCACTCCACGCCAGGGCGACCCTGCCGCCGGAGCCGTCGAGATTGAGACCGCCGCGCACCGGGCTAGGGTCCAGGAAGGCACGAGCTGCCTCGTTGAGCGTGAACTCGCCCTCGGCCGGCTCGCAGAAGACACCCTTGCCCACCAGGTGGCGCAGCACCTGGACCAGCGACTCGCTGTCACAGTCCGCTTTCTGCGCCAGCTCGTCGATCTTCGTTATTCCCTCTGCCATGTGGTCAGCTATGCCCAGGGTCGCCGCCACGCGTACGCTCCAGGGGGTCGCCAAGTCGCTGAGCGCGAAGAGATCCACCTTGTCCGACACTTTGTTACCTCCAGGGTCATCGGGCCTTGGCAGGCCCCTTGCTTGGTCAGCCGCCGCTTCGTTCGATCGGCTTCCACCACTGCGGGTTGTCCTGATACCACGTGACGGTCTCCGCCAGGCCTTTGCTGAACCGGATGCGTGCCGCCCGGCCGAGCTCGCGCTCGAACTTGGTCTGGTCGAGGGCGTAGCGCCGATCATTGCTCTTGCGGTCGGCGATATGGCGGATCATGTCTGGTTCTGCTCCGCACAGCTCGGCCAGTCGCCGGGCCACGGTCAGATTGGGCATCGCTGTGCCGGCGCCGATGTTGTAGACCTCGCCCGCCCGGCCTGCGGTGAGCACTCGGTGAACGGCCCGGCAGTGGTCGGCTACGTGCAGCCATTCCCGAACCTGCCGCCCGTCTCCGTACACCGGAACGGGACGTCCGTCCAGCAGGTGGGTGATAGCGCGCGGGATGAATTTCTCGGGGTGCTGATAGGGACCGTAGTTGTTACAGCAGCGTGTGACGGAGACACCGAGCCGATGGGTGCGGAAGTAGGACAGGGCCAGGAGGTCGGCCGCTGCCTTGGACGCGGCGTACGGGGAACTGGGCCGCAGCGGGGACTGCTCCGTCCGCGCCCCCTGCTCGATCGGTCCGTACACCGCGTCTGTCGAGACATGCACCACCCGATCGACACCGCTAGCCAGGCAGGCGTCGAGCAAGGCCTGGGTCCCTTCCACGTTGGTCCGGACGAATTCGGCGGCCGCTGTAATCGATCGATCCACATGGGTCTGCGCCGCGAAGTGCACCACCGCGTCCTGGCCGTCAATCAACTCTCGCAGCAGCCTGGACTGCAGGAGGTTTCCCCGGACGAAAGTGAGCCGCGGATGAGACTCGGGGATGTTTTCGCGGTTTCCGACGTGGGTCGACTGGCCAAGGACGGTCACGCGGGTGTCCTCAAAGCCTCGATATCCGCCGTCAAGCATGGTTCGCACGTAATGGGAGCCGATGAAGCCGGCCCCGCCAGTGACGAGGATTTGCTGCACGCTTTAAAATAACGGCTCTGACTCATTCTTCGCACCTTTTAAATTGCCCGCGCAATAGTGGCCGACGGGTAGCAAGTTGAAAGAGGACTCGCCGGACTCGGGTGGCGAAGATGGGATGCGGGAAGGTGGCGCATGTCTATTGACGAACGTCTTTACGCGCGGCTGGGCCGCACCGGGCTCATCGTCAGCCGGCTGTGCCTGGGAACGGTGAATTTCGGCGGCCGCCTTGATGAGCCGCAGGCGCACCGACTTCTGAATCACGGGTTCGATCGCGGCATCAATGTCATCGACACCGCGAATGTCTACGGCTGGCGAGTTCACAAGGGATGGGCCGAGGAGGTCATCGGCAACTGGCTCTGCTCATCGTCACGGCGGGACGATGTCGTGCTGGCCACCAAGGTCGGTTACCCGATGAGTGAGGCGCCGAATGACGGTGGCCTGTCCTGCAGGAACATCGTGGCTTCCTGCGAGGCGTCGCTGCGCAGGCTGCGGACCGAATGGATCGACCTGTTCCAGATTCATCACGTCGACCGTGGAGTCGCCTGGGATGAGGTGTGGGAGGCCATGCAGACCCTGGTGCGCCAGGGAAAGATCCGCTACGTCGGCTCGTCGAACGCGGCCGGATGGGACCTCGCCGCCGCTTCGGAGACCGCGGTTCGCCGTGGCCTACTCGGGCTGGCCTCCGAGCAGTGCCTGTACAACCTGGTGACGCGCCACCCAGAGCTGGAAGTGATACCGGCGGCGAACGCCTATGGCATCGGGGTGCTGGTCTGGTCGCCGCTGCACGGGGGACTGCTGGGCGGAGTCCTGCGCAAGCAGGAGGAAGGCGCCGCGGTCAAGTCCGCCCAGGGGCGCGCGGCCGCCGCGCTGGCCGATCACCGTGACGCGATAGCTGCGTACGAGTGCCTTTGCGCCGAACTCGGCCGCTCGCCGGCCGAGGTGGGGCTCGCCTGGGTCCTGCAGCGCCCCGGGGTGACCTCGGCAGTCATCGGCCCGAGGACGGTCGCTCACATCGACGATGCCATGCGCGCCGCGGCCGTGCCGCTGTCCGATGAGCACACGGCCCGGCTTGAGGCGCTGTTCCCGCCCATTGGCCGCGGTGGGCCAGCCCCTGACGCGTGGATCACCTAACAGAGGAGGGTTTCGATGCGCGTGCTGCTTTCGGCCAACGGATCGCGGGGCGACGTCCAGCCGTTAGTGGCGCTGGCGTTGAGCCTGCGGGCGGCCGGCCAGCAGGCCCGCCTGTGCGTGCCGGAAAATTTCCGCGACTGGATCGAAGGTCTTGGATTCCCGTTCACGCCCCTCGCCCCGCAGCCGGGGCGCGGGGCCGGTGCGTCCGGGGCGCAGCCGGATCGCTTGCCCGAGCGCGTGCAAGCCATTATCGCTGATCAGTTCGCGACAATCTCAGCCGTCGCCAGGGACTGCGACGTCATCGTGGCCGCGGCACCCCTGCCGGCGGCCCGTTCGGTGGCGCAGGCGCTCCAGATCCGCTACGTCTACACCGTCGTCTGCCCGGTGTTCCTGCCGTCCCCGCACCACGCGCCGACATCGGTGCTCGCATCAGGCCATCAGCAGCGGCTCGGAGCAGCGGGCAATAGCGAGCTCTGGGCCAGGAACGCCGAGCGCTTCAACATCAACCTAGGCCCGGCGCTCAATCGCCACCGGGCGTCCGTCGGGCTCGCCCCGGTCGATGACGTGCGCGATCACATCTTCACTGAGCGGCCCTGGCTGACCGCGGACCCGGTCCTTGCTCCGTGGCCTGGTCCCGCGAACGGGACGGTCTTCCAGACTGGGGCGTGGATCATCCCCGACGACCGTCCGCTGTCCCCTGACCTGGAGACATTCCTCCAGGCGGGCGAACCGCCCCTGTACTTCGGCTTTGGCAGCATGCCGATGCCGGCTGACCTAGCCCAGGTGATCGTCCAGGCAGCCCGGCAGACCGGACGCCGCGGCATCATTTCCGCCGGATGGGCCGGGCTGACCCTGACCGACCGCGTCCCCGACTGCCTGGTCGTCGGCGAAGTCAACCTGCGCAGGCTGTTCGCGCAGGTCGCGGCCGTCGTTCACCACGGCGGCGCGGGCACCACTACGTTGGCCGCGCTCGCCGGCGCGCCCCAGGTCATCGCACCCCAGCGCCACGACCAGCCCTACTGGGCCCAGCGAGTCAGCGACCTCGGCATCGGATGCGCGCACGCGCCCGGCGTGCCGACCGCGGACTCGCTGACGGCTGCTCTTGACCACGCCCTCGCGCCGAGTGTGGCCGCTCGCGCCCGATCGGTGGGCTCGGCCATGGGCAGCACCGGTGCGCGGATCGCCGCTGAGAATCTGATAGCCAGTTCGGCGAACTCAGGCTGATGGGGGCGGCGGGCACTGGTCATAGGTGGGCAGCAGACCGGCGGCTGCCGCCTGGGCGAGCGAGGGAGCCGCGGCGTCCTTGATCGAGCGGATCGGCGGCGCCTTCAGCCCCCACGGCAGGGCCAGATCCGGATCGAGCGCATCGATCTCGATCATGGTGCCCGGCTCGTACTCGGTGGAGCAGAGGTAGCACATGCACGTGTCGTCGGTCAGGGCGAGGAACGCATGGCCGATCCCGTCGGGCAAGTACACCGCCGTACCGGACTGCGGGCTTTGCCAGGTGACATCGTAACGGCCGAACGTCGGCGAGCCCACGCGGATGTCGACGGCGATGTCTAGTGCGAGGCCGCGCACGCACGTGATGAACTTGGCCTGGCCCGGCGGGACGGTCGTGCCATGAATGCCCCGCAGCGTATTTCGCCTGGATGAGGAGAAATTGACCTGGCGGATGGCCAGTTCCCAGCCGGCGGCGGCCAGCAGGGTGCTGCTCCTCACCGACTCATAGAAGCATCCTCGCGAATCCATCATTGGCTCGGGTTCGATCCGATACGCGCCCGGGATCGCCATAGCCGAGATCCGCACCTTGTACTCCTTCAATCACTGGTTCCAGCGCAGGTAGATCGCCGGCGGCTCGCGACCGGGAATCTGATGCAGCGTGACCTGCCCCAGGTCGAGAAACTCGCGGAGCGCCGCGGTCTCTCCCGGCCACTTGGGGTGGGCGAGCTCGTCGAAGGCGACGACGGCACCGCGGGCCAGGTAGGGGCCGATGGTCTGGAGCACCTGGAGAGTCGGTTCGTAGAGGTCCAGGTCGAAGTAGGCCATCGCGATGATCGTCTGCGGGTTCTCTTGCAAGTATCTGGGCACCGTCTCGCGCACGTCCCCCTGGACGACGAAGCTCCGCCGCACGTGACCTAGGGGTTCGGAGAGCTCGTGCGCGGCAAGTACCTCGCGTAGATGATCCGGGTAGCCGTCGGACGTGCGGAACCGGCCTACGACCGCGCTCGGGCTCACCTGATCGACGCGGCTGATGTCGGGGAACCCGGTGAAGGTATCGAAGCCGATGATCCGGCGCAGTGAGTTCTGGGGCTCGTAGAAGCCGCGCAGCGCCGTAAGTGCGGCCAGATGGCGTCCGTGCAGCACCCCGAACTCCATGATTACCCCGGGTACTTCGCGCGCCTCCCGGTACAAGGCGTCCATGGTCAGCAGGTCGCTGATCTGGCAACGGCGCAGGTAGACGGTCAGGTTATCGATCAGGTACTCGGGCGGGATCGGGGTCGCCGCCAGCAACTGCGCGAGCCGCTCACGCGATTCACGCTCCGTCACTGACTCGTGCGGGACGATCTGCGGATCGGTGTACTGGCGGCCCGTCATCTGGCATTGCTCCTCGCGAGACTGGCTATCAGGTTTCCAGCGGCTATCTGCGCGCCGTCACCGCGCATTGCCAGGCTGGTCGACCGGGCGCGGGCGGCCACGCCGGGCGCAAGGGCGTGGTCAAGAGCAGCCGTCAGCGAGTTCGCGGTCGGCATGCCGGGCGCGTGCGCGATTCCGATGCCGAGGTCGCTGACTCGCTGGGCCCAGTAGTACTGATCGGCGGCCTGGGGAATGACGACCTGAGGCACGCCGGCGAGCGCGGCCGTGGCCGTGGTGCTCGCGCCGCCGTGGTGGACGACGGCTGCGACCTGCGCGAACAGCCTCTGCACGTTGACTTCGCCGATGACCAGGCAGTCTGGCTCGCGGTCGGTCAGGCTCAGCCCGGCCCACCCGGCGGAAATTATCGCGCGGCGCCCGCTGCGGCGGGCTGCGGCGATGATCACCCGGTCCAGCCCTGGCGGCATCAGCGTGCTGCCGAAGCCAAAGTAGACGGGCGGCTCGCCGGCCTGGAGAAATGCCTCAAGCTCGCGGCTCAACCGGCGGTCGTCCGGCAGGATCCAGGCGCCGGACTGGAAGACAGCATCATCGGCGGGGGGTTCTGGGGGGTCGTCCCCCCGGGCCAGCACCGCTGGACCGGGCCAGGGCGCCAGGACCGGGTCCGCGGCCAGCCAGGGCTGGCTGGTCAAGACATGGCTGAGCACGTCATCGACCGGCTCCAGCCCCACCATTGCCCGCTGGCGGTTAAGCGCCGGACCGAATACGTAGCGCAAGCACTCGGCGTGCCAGGACCACAGCTCGGAGTTGCCGGCTCCCGGCGGCGGCTGATCCTCACTTGTCGCGGGCAGCGGGGGCGGCGAGTGGTGCGGTGATGGCAGGACTACCGGGCTGGCCGTCACATAGACGTAGCCGATTCCCAGTGCCTGTGCCACCGACCGGGTGGCGACCTGCTGGGCCATCGCCACGATGACGTCGCAACCCCGCGCAGCCGCGGTGATCGTCGTGAACCGGTCCGCCAGGGTGACTTCCGCCACCTCGCGTAAACGTTTGTCCGAGACGGAGGCACCGGCCCTGCGTAGCTGCTGTACCCGCGGGCCGATGGGCGTGACCGGGAAGCCGAAGCTCTCGACCCAGTCGCGGAAGTCTGGCGGCACGCACAGCCTCGCCTCCTGGCCGGCCGCCCTCAACTGGGTCGCCAGCGCCACCAGTGGCTGGACGTCGCCCCGTGATCCGATCGCCGACAGCAGCACGCGCATCGGTACTCCTTTCATTCCCACCGGCAGAGTAACCGCGAATTCGGCTCTGTTCGACCGCTCAGACTATTCAGTTGAACGTCCGCGGATGAAGTCGAGTGGTTCTCGACTGCGGCTAAAGATGTCGCTGCCAGGCTCGCGGGAAGAGCCGTGTGAAAGGGATCAGTGCGGAAGGATCAGGGAATGCCACGAAAGGTTCTGTGAATGACGTCCGGTATAGCGATGCACCGGAGCGTCGACCACATGTTCACCGAATCGGCGCTGGCGACCAGATCGGTCGGCCAGTTCGAACCATGGTGGTCAGCTCGGGCCAGATCGACCCGCTTTAAAGTCACGCCGATTTCTTTCGATGAGCTCGACGACTGGCGATTCGATCCCAGCACTGGAAACCTGTCCCATTCCAGCGGAAAATTTTTCACGATCGAGGGATTGCGCGTCCGCAGTGACTACGGGTCGGTCCGGGAATGGTCGCAACCGATAATCAATCAGCCGGAGATCGGTATTCTGGGCATCATCGTTAAGAGCCTCGATGGAGTGCTGCACTGCCTGATGCAGGCCAAGATGGAGCCCGGCAATGTCAACACGCTCCAGCTCTCGCCAACGGTCCAGGCGACCCGCAGTAACTACACCCGGGTGCACCGGGGCGGCCATACCCGCTACCTGGAGTACTTCGCCGGGCCGGACCGCGGGCGGGTGCTCGTCGATGTTCTGCAGTCCGAGCAAGGCTCCTGGTTCTACCGCAAGCACAATCGGAACATGGTCGTCGAGGTCACCGGCGACCTCCCGCTGCATGAGGACTTCTGCTGGCTGCCGCTGCGTCATGTGCTTGACCTGCTGCATATAGACAACCTCGTGAACATGGATGCCCGCACAGTGCTGTCGTGCATGCCGTTCGCCTTCCCACGCCAGGGCAGCGGGTCACGTCACGCACCCCCGGCGTTCCGCCGCGCGCTCGCCCGGTCCCTGGACCGCTCCGTCGGTGCCCTGCACGACCTGACCGAGATCCTCAGCTGGTTCACCGAGGAAAGGACCCGGCATGAGGTGTCGACGGAACTAATCGCACTGAACCGGGTCGTCGGATGGAAACGCACGACTCACGAGATCGCCCGAGAGGACGGCAAGCACTTCCGGCTCATCGCGGTCAATGTCGAGGCGACCAGCCGGGAGGTGCCATCCTGGCGGCAGCCGCTGCTCGCACCGGCCGCCCGGGGCATCATCGCCTTCCTCGCCAAGCCGATCGAAGGGATCATGCACGTTCTCGTGCACGCCCGGGTCGAGCCCGGCTTCATCGACATCGTCGAACTCGGGCCCACGGTGCAGGTGATCCCGGCGAACTACACCGGCCTTCCGCGACCGCGCTACCTCGACTATGTGCTTGGTGCTGACCTTGCCCGCATCCGATTCGACGCATTCCTCTCGGAGGAGGGCGGGCGGTTCTTCGATGCCCAGAATCGGTACCTGGTGATTGAGGTCGCAGACGACTTCCCGGTGCGGTGCCCGCATGACTACCACTGGGTGACCCTTGGTCAGCTCGGCGAGCTGCTCCGCTACGGCCACTACCTGAACGTCCAGGCCCGCAGTCTCGTCGCCTGCCTGCACAGTCTTTGGTGAGAGGACGGCATCGCATGCGCTCTGTAGTCCGCATGGGGGTCCTTGGGTGCGCGAGCATCGCGCTCCGCCGGGTCCTGCCAGCGATGATGGAGGCCGAAGGCATCGAGCTGACGGCCGTCGCCAGCCGCGATCCAGCCAAGGCACGCGAGGTAGCCAGACGATTCGGCTGCGCCGCCGCGGACGGGTACGACGACCTGCTAGACCGGCCGGACCTCGACGCGATCTACTTGCCGCTGCCGACCGGCCTGCACGCCCACTGGGCCAGCCGAGCCCTCGCCGCGGGCAAGCACGTCCTCTCGGAAAAGCCCCTGAGCTGCGACCACGCCACTGCGCTGGGCCTGGTGAATCAGGCCAAGACGGCCGGACTATGGCTGATGGAGAACTACATGTTCCTGCATCACGGCCAGCACGAGAAGGTCCGTAACCTCATCGCGGATGGCCGGGTCGGCGAGCTCCGCGTGTTTACCGCGAGCTTCGGCATCCCGCCGCTCGACGCGTCCGACGTGCGATACCGTCCCGAGCTCGGTGGTGGCGCCCTGCTGGACGTGGGCGTCTACCCGATCCGCGCCGCCACCTACTTCCTAGGCTCCCAGTTGCGCGTCGTCGGCTCATTGCTGCGCCTGGACCCGACCCGAGGCGTCGACGTGGCCGGCCACGCCCTGCTCGCCACCCCGGCGGGTGTCACAGCCGAACTGTCCTTCGGCTTCGAGCACGCCTACCGATCCTGCTACTCACTGTGGGGCGATCAAGGCAGGCTCTCGCTCGACCGAGCCTTCACCCCGCCCCCGACCTGGCAGCCGCTGATCCGCATCGAGTCCGGTGACCGGTCCGAGGAACTGGCCCTTCCGGCCGACCACCAGTTCCGGAACATCGCAGAATCCTTTGCCCGGTCAATCTTGCGTGACGAGGACTACACCGCCGCAGCCGAGGCGATCACGCGCCAGGCTCAGCTAGTCGACCAGGTGCGTTCGAACGCGGCGGTCGTCGCGGGCTCGTGAGCCAGCGTCTCGATCTTGCGCACTACCTCCGACGGCGTGGGGAGGGTGGCGATCTCGGCGGCGAGAGCCCGCGCCTGCTTGGCGTATCGGCAGCTGGAGAGCAGCTCCCGGCAGCTCGCGGCGATCACCTCGACCGGGTCCTGATCGAGTTCTTGTTGCGGCAGCACCGTCAGCGCGGCCCCGAATCCGGACAGAGCCTGGGCGACGGCCTTCGCGTAACCGTTCTCAGGCAGGATCAGTTGCGGGACGCCGGCGTTCATCATGGTCATGGCCGTGGCCGCTCCTCCGTGGTGCACCGCCAGATCGCAGGTGGGGGCCACGACGTCGAGCGGGATCCAGCCGATGCGGACATCGCCTAGCTCGGCACCGAACCTCTCGGCTGCCTCCTGCGGCGCCGCGATCAGCACCTCGGCTCCGGCCAGGGCTAGCTGGCCGACCAGATGCCGCATGGAATTGCCGGGGGCGGCGAGCATAAGGGAGCGCGTTCCCGACGTGATCAGCACGCGGTGGCGCCCCGTGGGGTGGGTGTACATCCAGGGCTCGAGGCGGCGCTGGCGGTTCCTCGGGATCCAGCGCATCGACTGCGGGCCTGATGCAGGCGCCGGGCGAAGGGACGGCGGGCAGACGTCGATGAAGAGGGCTGGCTCCGGCAGCCCGGTCTGCCCCAGGCGGTTTAGCACCGGCTCGAGTTCTCGCAGCGCTCTGGAGTTGACGTCGAGCACCGCTGCGATGTCCCAGGCCTGACGCACATAAGGGACTTTGAGCGCCGCGGCCAGCACCCCGGGGAGATACGACAGGCCGCCGACCACCAGATCGGGCGGCCAGTCCTCCGCCAGATCCAGCAATGCGTCCAGCCGGGCGGAGGTCATCTGGGGCCCGGGCGTGACAACCGCCGGGAGTCCGATGGCCTCCGCGGTCTCCATCAGCGGCTCGTCGGCGGCCAGCAGGATTTCATGTCCCGCATTGCGCGCGGCCGTTGCGAGAGGGGCGACAGAAAAGACGGTCGAATGACTGCCGCCGGCGGTGAATAAAATTTTCATGGCAATTCCGGTGCTTCCCTCCAGGCGCCTGCGGCTAGCCTGATTCGGCGACTTCCATGACGTACTGGCCGTAGGGCGAGTTCGCCTGGCGACTGCCGAGGCGGTAACAGGTGTCCCGATCTATGTATCCCATGCGCCAGGCAATTTCTTCGAGACAGGCGATCCTCACGCCCTGCCTGTGCTCCAGGACCTGCACATACTGTCCGGCTTCCATGAAGGCGTCGTGGGTTCCGGTGTCCAGCCAGACAAAGCCGCGGCCTAGCGGTATCAGCGTTGCCTCGCCCCGCTCTAGGTATATTCGGTTGACATCGGTTATTTCCAGCTCGCCGCGCTCCGATGGCTGCAGCCCTCTGGCGATGTCCACCACACGGTTGTCATAGAGGTAGAGCCCGGTGATCGCCAGATTGGTCTGCGGCCTGGCCGGCTTCTCCTCGATCGAGATGAGTTTCCCGCGCTCATCCAGTACGCCGACCCCGTAGCGCTCCGGGTCCCGCACCTGGTAACCGAAAAGGACGCAGCCCTCGACGTTCTGCGCGGCCTGGTTAAGCAGAGTTCCGAACTTCGCTCCGTGAAATATATTGTCGCCAAGCACCAGGGCAACGGAGTCATCCCCGATGTGGTCGGCGGAAACCAGGAACGCGTCAGCAAGCCCTCGCGGCTTGTCCTGCTCCGCATAGCTCAGGGAGAGACCGAGCGATGAGCCATCTCCCAGCAGTCTCCGGAATAACCAAAGGTCATCTGGTGCCGTGATGATCTCGATCTCGGTGATACCCGCGAGCATCAGGACCGACAGCGGGTAGTAAATCATCGGCTTGTCATAGACCGGAAGCAACTGCTTCGAGATGCCGAGCGTAATAGGGCGCAGCCGCGTGCCATGGCCGCCGGCCAGGATAATTCCCTTCACGACCAAGCCTCCTTGCCGTTTTCGTATCACTCCAAATAGTGGAGAGTCATATGACCAGACGGCGTCTTCGAGATTGCCGTCGCCTCGCGCCTCGTCTTGTTCAACTGCCCGAGATTGCCAGTTGAACGAGTCGGCTGGCTTTTATATTCGGCACGTCGCACGGTCAATAATGGTGATGAACTACAGGAGGTTGCCGCCGCTATGCACCCCAGTCCCGGTCCTGGCATGATGCACACCTTTGCCGCCGATTCATCGGTCACTAAGCAACAGCTGAGGCCGGGGACCGTGCGCAGGATAGTGGGCTACGCGCGGCCCTACCGGCGGAGTCTTTCGATCTTCCTGTTGGCCGCCGCGCTGGACGCGATTATCACGGTGGCGGTTCCAGTGCTGCTCGGGGTGGTCATAGACCGAGGTGTCCTGCCGAAGCGGGTCGATGTCGTGCTGATAGTCACCGCGACCGTCGCCGGGCTGGCCCTGTTTGACGCGTTCCTCACCCTGATCGAGCGCTGGTACGCCTGCCGGGTCGGCCAGGGGCTGATCTACGACCTGCGCACCCAGGTGTTCGACCACGTGCAACGGCAGCCGATCGCGTTCTTCACCCGGGTCCAGACCGGCTCGCTGGTGAGCAGGCTGAACGGCGACGTGATCGGCGCGCAGCAGGCGCTGACCTCGACGCTCGTGGCCGCGGTGTCCAGCGGGCTGCAACTGACTCTGGTGCTGGTCACGATGTTCTATTTCTCCCCGCTGGTCACGGTCATCGCGCTGGTGCTGATACCGATGTCCATCGTCCCGGCCCGCATGGTCGGCCGCAGGCTGCAGCGGCTCACCAGGGAGTCGATGCAACTGGACGCGGCGATGGGCTCGACGATGACCGAGCGGTTCAACGTCGCGGGCGCCATGCTGGCGAAGCTGTTCGGCCGGCGGCGGGAAGAGTCCGGTATCTTCGCCGAGCGGGCGGCCAAGGTCAGGGATATCGGCGTGGTCCAGGCGGTCTACGGCAGCGCGCTCTTCATCGCGCTGACCCTGGTCGCATCGCTGTCCATCGCGGTGGTCTACGGGGTGGGGGGCATCCTCGTGGTGCACGGCACCTTCGGTGTCGGCACGCTCGTTTCCTTAGCGCTGCTGCTGAGCCGGCTGTACGGGCCGATCACCGCGCTATCCAACATCCAGGTGAACGTGATGACCGCGCTGGTCAGCTTTGACCGGGTGTTCGAGGTGCTTGACCTCAAGCCGCTGATCGAGGACCGGCCGGGCGCGGTACCGCTCGTGCTCGCGGCGGCGGGCACCGGATCAGATCCCGCCGCCGGGCGGGCCGCGGACATCGTCTTCGACCAGGTCTGCTTCCGGTACCCAGCCGCGTCCGAAGTTTCGCTCGCCTCGCTAGAGTTCATCGCGCTGCCGACGGCCGGCGGCACCGACGCACGGCTGGGCGTGCTGCACGATGTGAGTTTCACCGCTCCCGCCGGGCGGCTGACCGCCCTGGTCGGGCCGTCAGGCGCGGGTAAGACGACGATCACGCACCTGGTAGGCAGGCTCTATGATCCCAGCGAGGGCACGGTCCGCATCGGCGGCCTCGACGTCAGGGACGTCACCGTGGAGTCATTGCACGCCGCGGTCGGGGTGGTGACCCAGGACCCGCACCTGTACCACGACACGATCCGGGCTAATCTCGTCTACGCCCGCCCAGGGGCGACCGAGACAGAACTCAAGCAGGCCTGCCAGGCAGCCCAGATCTGGGACCTGATCTCGGTACTCCCCGACGGCCTCGACACCGTCGTAGGTGACCGCGGCTACCGGCTCTCGGGCGGCGAGAAACAGCGCATCGCCCTCGCCCGGCTGCTGCTGAAAGCACCGGCCATCGTGGTGCTCGACGAGGCGACCGCGCACCTGGACTCCGAGTCGGAAGCTGCCGTCCAGGAGGCGCTTAGGACCGCCTTGACCGGCCGGACCTCACTGGTCATCGCGCATCGGCTGTCCACCATCCGGGACGCCGAGCAGATCCTGGTCATCGCCGACGGCCGGGTCAAAGAGCGCGGGCAGCATGACGAACTGCTCGCGGCCGGCGGCTTGTACGCCGACCTGTACCGCACCCAGTTTGCCCGGCAGGAGCGAACTGGTGCTGGCCAGGTCGCCGCCGCTGTCTCCGCCCTTTGAATTGGTTCGGTTATCGTTCAATAACGGCCTCCGATAATGAACATTGTTGACTTTGGAATTCCGTCGTTGCACAGTCAATCGTGCTAATTAATACGGCTGCCGGGAGGCTCGGAGCAAAGGAAGACTCAGTGACACGATCCAGACGCAATATCTGCTTGATCGCGACTGCGGCGATCGCGCTATCTACCACGGCCCTGATACCAGGGGTCGCGGCGGCGGTCAATACCGCAAGGCAATCCGTTCCGCCGACAGTGACAGTCCAAGTAGTAGCCACCGGCCTCAATGTCCCGCGTGGCCTGGTTTACGATCGCAAACACCACCGGTTGCTTATCGCCGAGGCCGGCGTCGCTACCGGAGACACCGGATCGTGCACACCTGGAGATGGCACAACGCTCTGTTACGGCGCTACCGGGTCGGTCTACTCATTCCCGCTGCGAGGCAACGGGCAACCCGGTCGTATCATCACGGGATTGCCGTCGGTCTCCAATCCCGGCGGTTTTTTCGTCAAGGGGCTTGAGGGCCTTAGCTTGTTCCGCGGCCGGCTGTACGGCGTGTTTAGCCTAAGCGGCACCGTGGCGACCCGGACCGGGCTCGGCCCGGAAGCAGCCGACCTCGGCCAGGCGGTGGAATTTGGCTCGGACGGCTCGGTTACGCCGATCGCCGACATCGCCGGCCAGGAATCCCAGCTTTACGGGACGAGCATGTGGTCCGATCCCTGGGGGATCACGACCGGCCGGTTCGGCACGCTTGTCGCCAATTCGGGCGGCACTCCGCCAGTCGGCAGCAACTTCGGCGGCAACGATATTTTCCAGCTTAATGACGGCGGCCTGTCGCAGCTCGTCGCCTTCCCGCAGCGGGCACCGGCGGCGAATCCGAACGCCATTGTACAATCGGCCCCGACCACCATAGTCCAAGGCCCGGACGGCGCTTTCTACGTCGGCGAGCTGACCAGCTTCCCTTATTACACTGGCGAGGCGCGGATCTGGCGAGTGGTACCAGGCCAGGCGCCTACCGTATTCGCGACCGGGTTCACTAAGATCATCGACATCGCGTTTGATTCGCGTGGCCGCCTACTGGTACTCGAAATCGGCGCGAGAAGCGATCCCGGTTCACTTATCCGGGTCGATCCTGACGGCACCCAGACCGTGCTGGCCACGCCCGGCCTGCTCAACCCCGGCGGCATAGCGGTGGTGAACGACCACACGTTCTACGTCACCAACGTCAGCAGCGGTGTAGGCGGTGACGGCCAGCTCCTGAAGATCACCCTCAGCCCCTCCGACTGACGCCAGAAAGGTCAGCGCGCCTGGTTGCCAATGGCGACCAGGCGCGCTGATTAGTTAATTCAGGGGGCGGCCAGCGCCTCCAACGCGAGCACTACCTCGGGCGGCGTCGGAAGCGTGGCGGTCTCCGTGGCGAGGGCGCGAGCCTGCCGGGCGTACCGGGGGCTGGAGAGGAGCTCCCGGCATCCAGCGGCGATTAGCTCGCCGGGATCGGAATCGGGTTGCTGCTGCGGCAGCACCGTCAGGGCGGCACCGAATCCGGACAGGGCTTGCGCGATGGACTCCCGATGAGAGTTCGCGGGGATGTCGTCGGGGTTCTCAGGAATGATCAGCTGGGGGATACCGGCGTTCACTATCGTCATGGCGGTGGTTGCGCCTCCGTGGTGGATCGCCAGATCGCAGGTGGGAGCTACCACGTCTAGCGGGATCCAGCCGATGCGGATATCGCCTAGCTCCGCTCCGAACCTCTCGGCGGCCGCCTCGGGTGCCGCGATCACCACCTCGGCTCCGGCCAGGGTCAGCTCGCCGACCAGATGCCGCATGGACCAGCCGGGGTCGCGGAACATGAGGCCGCGAGACCCCGAGGTGATCACCACGCGGTAGCGCCCCTTGGGGCGGGTGTACATCCAGGCCTTCAGGCGGCGCTGGAGATTGCTCGGGATCCACCGCATCGGCTGCGCGTCGGGGGAGTTCGGCGGCCGGAGCGATGGCGGGCAGACGTCGATGAACAGGTCAGGATCTGGCAGCTCGGTCAGCCCCAGATGCTTTAGCTCGGGCTTGAGTTCCTCCTGCGCGCCCGGGTCGATCCCCGATGTCGGGATCTCGAGATACTCGGCCTGGCGCACGTAAGGGACCTTGAGACGGGTGGCGAGCAACCCGGCCGCATAGCTCATCGAGCCGCCGACGATCACATCGGGCGGCCACTCCTCCGCCAACTCCACCAGCGGGTCCAATCCGGCCGAGGCCATCCTGGCGAAACCCCGGCCGACGCGCAGCAGTTCCTCCCGCGGATCGGAGAGGATGTAGTCCCGCGGATCCCTGGGACGCCTCCGGGCGTCGCCGGCGGCATCGGTCTCCATGAAGTGCCGGATCGACTCAGGCATGATGGAGACCCCGGGAACTCCGATGGCCTCCACAGATTCCATCAGCGACTCGTTGCCGGTCATGAGGACCTCATGTCCCGCATTCCGCACCGCCGTTGCGAGAGGGGCGACGGCAAAGACGGTCGCCGCGCTGCCACTGGTGATGAATAAAAATTTCATGGCAATTCGGATGCTTTCCGTGGGAGGGGGAGTCGAAGAAACCGCTCCAATTCTTCTTGTGCCGGTCTTTCGTTGTCAAATTTTGCAGAGCAAAGACCGCGAACTGGCAGGGTTCTTGCGCGTCGCGGACTTTCCTGATTAGTGTCATTTGGAAAACATGAGACCAGGACGCGATCATGGAAATAGTGGGGAACGGGTTCCTTGCCCGGAGCCTGCGACCTTTCGCTGAGAAGCACCCGGACACGGTCGTCCTCGCGGCGGGCGTGTCCTGGGCCAGCGGCACATCGGAGGCAGACTTCACTCGGGAGGCCGCGCTGCTACGTCAGGTGGCGCGAGGCTGCCGGGCCGCCGGCCGTCGGCTGCTGTTCTTTTCCACCGCTTCAGGGGGAATGTACGGCGCCGTCGACGGGCCGGGTCGAGAGGATTGTCCGGTGACGCCCCGTAACCCTTACGGTGCCCACAAGCTTTCCCTGGAAGACGAGCTGCGCGCGTCGGGGACGTATCACCTGATCCTTCGGCTCGGGCACCTGGTCGGTCCAGGGCAGCCGCCGCACCAACTCCTGCCGGCCCTGCTGCGGCAGATGCGAGAGGGCGTTGTGTGCATTCACCGGGGGGCCGCACGAGACCTGATCGACGTCGGCGATGTGATCACGATCGTCGACAAGCTACTTGGCCAGGGGCTGCGGGACGTCACCGTTAACGTGGCCTCAGGAACCGCGGTCCCGGTGGAGTCGATCGTCGACTACCTGGAATGGCGCTTGGGCCTTTTGGCACGCCGGGAATACCAGGACGCCGACAGCAACCACACCATCTCGATCGACAAGCTCGCGGCGCTGGTTCCCGAGGTGGCCGCCATGGGCTTTGGCCCCGGTTATTACCGTCGGATACTCGACGCCTTCATCGCGGCCCAAGATGGCCTGAGCGGGCCATTATCCAACTGTCAAGTACAACAGGGAGAGCGGTATGAAGACCAGTTATCAGGGCAGCGCGCAGTGGGAGAACATCAGCAGGCGCTGGATCACCCAAGACGTATCGGAAGGCCTAGCGCATTTCAAGTCAGGCCGTCCCAATCACAAGATCGCCATCTGGAATCCTGAGGTCAACGGAACCAGGTATCTCAAGACCCTGGTCTACAACCTGGCCTGGAGTCTGCGCGCCGAGGACTGGGCTCGGCTCCGGCGGATCAGTAACCGCGAGGTGGGTGACCCGATCTCGGTCACGGTCGGCGGGCAGAGCATATGCCTGGATTACCTCCAGGCGGTGCTCGAGCTCGGGTTCATCGAGAAGGAGATCGACCTCGCGGGCGCGCGCGTCCTGGAGATCGGGGCTGGCTACGGGCGCACGTGCCACGCCATGCTCAGCAACCACGCGCTCGCGTCGTACCACATCATCGACCTGCCGAACACGCTTGGCCTGTGCCGGAGCTACCTGCGCGCCACCCTCGATGACGAGCAGTTCGCCAAGGTTAGCTTCGTCACCGTGGACGAGGTCGAGGATGCCATCGGCCCGCATCGTTTCGACCTGGCCATCAACATCAACTCCTTCACCGAGATGCCCGCGGGCACGGTGCTGAACTACCTCGCGCTGATTGATCGCAGCTGCGACGCGTTCTATGTGAAGAACCCCGTAGGCAAGTACGCGGACAAGAGCCTGGACGGTCACGCGCAGGGTGCGGAGGTCGTGCGCCTGGCGATGGAGACCGGGCTGTTGCGGCAGGTGGTCGACATCGACGACAGCCGCGCCGTGAGTGCCGCCGTGCCCGGCTTCCTCGCCGCCTACCGGCCGGGTGAAGCCTGGACCGGTGCCGCTGACAGCTGGGCCGCCCCCTGGACGTTTTTCTGGCAGGCCGTCTACAAGCGCACGTCACGAGCCTGAGCCCAGCAAGGAGGCCCACCAGTCGCGGTTGCTCGCGTACCACTCGATGGTGGACACCAGCCCGTCAGTAAACGGAATCTGGGGCGCGTAGCCCATCGACCGCAGCAGCGAGTCATCGAGGCTGTATCGGCGATCGTGGCCCTTGCGGTCGGTGACCGGCACGACTGCGTCCCAGGACGCGCCGCAGGCCGCCAGGATCGCCGCGGTCAGCTCCCGGTTCGACAGTTCGGCGTTGCCGTCGATGTGGTATATCCGGCCTGGTTCCCCTTGTTCAAGGACGAGGCGGATGCCACGGCAGTGGTCGTCGACGTGGATCCACCCGCGCATGTTGAGGCCGTCGCCGTACAGCGGGACCGGCTTGCCGTCCAGCAGGTTGGTGGCGAACAGCGGGATGACCTTCTCCGGGTACTGGTAGGGGCCATAGTTGTTGCAGCACCGCGTGATTGACACGTTCAGCCCGTGCGTGCGTGCGTGCGCTATGGCTAGCAGGTCCCCGCCCGCCTTCGCCGCCGAGTAGGGCGAGTTGGGGGCCAGCGGCGTGTCCTCGGTCCACGAACCCGCGTCGATCGATCCGTACACCTCGTCGGTGGACACGTGCACGACACGTGGGACTCCGGCGGCCAAGCATCCGTCAAGTAGTACCTGCACGCCGGTCACGTTGGAGGTGACGAACTCCGCGGCTCCGGCGATCGACCGGTCGACATGCGTCTCGGCGGCGAAGTTCAGCACCGCGTCGTGACCCGGCAGCAGCCGGGCCAGGAGGCCAGCGTCGCAGATGTCACCGCGCACGAACTCAAAGCACCCGGCCACCGGGTCCAGGTTCGCCAGGTTTCCCGCGTACGTGAGCTTGTCCAGCACGGTCACCCGCGCGTCTTCGTAGCCGGGGTACCCGCCGGTAAGCAGCGTCCGCACGAAATGCGAGCCGATGAAGCCCGCGCCTCCGGTTACCAGAATTCTCATGAGCTGATCCGCGCCTTCGTCTCCCGGCGGGCTCCTTGCAGCCGCACCCCGATGAGCCTGTCAAGGCCGTCTCTAGCCGCAGTCGAGCACGAGTAGACGCGCAGCGGCACCCCGCGCTTCCGGGCGCCGGCGGCACTCGGCGGGCGGGCCAGGGCCCCGGCGGGCCCCGGCGGGCGCTGGCGAGCGCCGGCGGGCACCGGCGGGCACCGGGCCGGCACTTGTTACGAATTACGGTTGTTCATAAAAGGTATAAATCCTGAATATCGGGTTAACAAACGACTCTAACCCGTGGTGAGTCAACGCTCAGGACGACTTATCATCAGTTTTTGCCCCCACAAACCATATCAAAGCGGTCAGATTAGCAACCAAAACCGATGATAAGTGAGTGCCTCGCAACCGGTCGGCGTGACAAAAGCCGCAAACAACCCGGCAGTGCCCGCGTCGGCGACGCGGCTGGCGGTGTCACAGGCGAGGCCTGGGCGAACGGGGCCAAGTCCTGTGACACCGACCAGCTCGCGGCGCTGGGACGCTGACGCGTCCGCTCGCTCGCTTAACCGGTGAACTGGGTGAAGATCTTGGTGAAATCGAGTGATGCCTGGCTGATCTCCGAGCACTGGGATAGCGATGTGGCGCTGCCGGCACACGGCTGGTCCCGGTCGACCGACCAGAACGACAGCCGGCCTAGGTGATTCGTCTGCGCGAAGCTGACCAGCGATCGCGCGTCGGCCTCGGTGAAGTCCTCGGCCGAGTCGTCGTTGATCCCGATCATCGGCGTCACCCCGATGTTGGCGAAGGTCATCGACGGGAACACGGTCTTGGCGAAGGACAGGGTATCCTGCGCGGCCTCGATCGCGTAGGAGCCCATGTCCGCCCCAGCCGTGTCGAAGCTGCTGCCGTAGTCCATGGTCATGATGTTGATGATGTCGATCCGGGCGCCGATGGACTGCGCTTGCTGCAGGAACGCGTCCCCGGAGCTAACCGGCCCGGTCGGCAGCACCGGGATGGTGACCGAGACGATGAGGCCCGGGTTCGCCGACTCCAGCGCCTTGATGGCCTGGAACCGGGTGGCGTTGTCGGCCGTGTCGGCAATGGCCGCACCCTCTATGTCGAAGTCGATGTGCGTGACGTGAAGCGTGTTGATGACCGACTGGTAGGCCGCCGTCAGCTGGCTCAGGTTCGTGCACGACTGGGCCAATTCGATGCCGGAGGCGCCGCCGAACGAGACGATTGGCTGAGCGCCATCAGACTCGGCCGTGGCGATGTCCCCGGAGACAGTGGGATCGTTGGTCACCGGCAGGGTGTCACCCCAGATTGGCGTGCAGCCGCTGCCTATCACGAACGCCGTGGTGAACGCCTTCAGCCCGGCCGAGGTGGCGGCCGAGTTGAGCATAGGTTCCTGGTTGTTGGTCAGGTCGACGTAGGGCGCGACCGCGAAGCCGCCCGGAGGAGGTCCGCCGCCGCCCCCGCCCGACGCTGATGTCGTAGCCGAGACTGAGCCCGACATGGCCGACTCGCCAACGCTGTTGGTTGCGGTGACCGCGAAACTGTAGGTCGTCGAGGCGGCCAGGCCGCTCACAGTGGTCGAGGTTCCGGTTACCGACGACACCTTCGCGCCGTTCTCGTAAACGTTGTAGCCAGTCACAGTGCCGGCCGGAGCGGTCCACGACAATGACACCGACGACGACGTCGTCCCGGTGACCGTCAGCCCTGTCGGCGCGGCCGGGGCAGTTCCGCCTCCGCCGCCTCCGCCGGCCGCGCCGCTCAATGACAGGTCGTCGGCGAAATAGGTTCCTTGGGCGTACCAACCGTGCACAAACACCGTGATACTGGTGGTCGAGGCGCCAGTGGTGAACGTCGTCGAAAGTTGCTGCCAGGTCGCCGCTGAGGGCGTCCAGTTGTTCGTGTCCGTGGTGCCGGTGCCAGTGTCGCCGATGAAGACGTAGTTGCCTTCCACCCAGCCGGACAGTGTGTACGACGAGCTTGGTTGCACGCTGACGGTCTGGGTGCACTGCGCGTCATCGCTGTTGTTCGCTGCGCCCTGCAGGGCGTGTGATCCGGAATGGACGGGGCTGGTTGTCACGCTGTCGATGCTGGAGCAATTCCAGCCGGACAGCGAGCCGGTCTCGAAGCCCGGGTTGGCCAGCAGGTTCGTGGCGGCCGAAGCCGGCACGACGCTGGCGGAGAGCGCGAACGCGCCCGCTATGAGCACGGCGGCCGAGCCAGCGAGCAGGTGAATTAAGGGACGGGGGTGCCTCATGGTTCCTCCGGGGGCAGGAGGGGTCAATCTCTAACTAATAGGAAAGTTTCCTATTAATTTGGATTCTACGCTGATGCGTGGCCTCGTCAAGGCCCTCACGGGGTTCCCGCCGTCGCAGAGTTGGGCAGCAGTCTTCATCGGCTGGGGCAGTGGCTGGGGCTAGTCGTGTGGTGGTTGCGGCAGCAACGCCGTCCCGTTGTTGCTGCTGGTCCCGGTTCCGGGGCGACAACGCCGACCCGCCGTTGTTGCTAGGACGCGCTTAGAAGTAACTCGCTGGCGTGTCGCGGCGGTCCCGGGCATCAACCAGCACCGCCGGCCCGGCGCCGCCGCCCCGGCCGGCGGCGCGGGCACTGCCCGCCCTCCTGCCCACAGCGCGGGAACCTTGCTGCTGTCCGGGGAACGGCCGGCCTGACAGCGCGGCCTCGCTGCTGCCGTCATAGCGACAGCGCGGGATAGCTGCTGTTCCCGGCCCGGGACAGGCCACCACAGCCCGGGAACCTTGCTGCTGCCTGCCAGCGGCTGCGATCAACTCAAGCTAAGCGGCATCGTGACAGGCCACAATGCCGCTTAGCGTATTTTGATCATGCTTGTGACCTGCCTGTTCGTGCTCGCAGGCAACCGGAGGTGACCGTTTGCCCGGGGCCCGGTCCGGCAGCGGGTCAGCCCCGGGAAGACGGCCCGCGGCCGGGAACGGTACCAGAACAGCAACTCCGGGACGACGTAGCTGCTAGGACGCTCTTCCCGGCAACAACGTCGGCCCTGCGTTGTCGTTGGAGCAGCAGCTCCGGGACGACGTTGCTGTTGGAATCGGGGCTGAGCAGCAGCGCCGGGACGACGTCGCGGATCGTCAAGATCCTTTTAGGCTAAGCGGCACCGTGACAGGGCAGCAACATCGTGACACGGCAGAGCGAGCGTCTGCCACATAGCAGCTGGCCAGGTTGAGAACCTACGCGTTATTTCTACACGGGCACCTACTGCGACAGCTCCGGGACGGCGTTGCGGTCCGGGTCTGGGGCCGGGCGGGCGCAGAACAGGCGGCAGTCTTTCGTAGAGCCGAGTCAGCAGATCGGTATAGTAGGATTATGAAGGTGATGGTTCCCATCCAGGCGGACCGGACCGGGCGGATCGCGGATCCGCAAAGCCAACGCCGAACCGGTAGAACGCGGCGAGCAACTCTTCGCTCTGGATGCCGAGAGACCGGCCGCCTGATGTTTGGCAAAGTTCCGGTCGCCAATCGCGGCGAGATCGCCTTACGGATCGCGCGTGCTGGCCGTGGGCTGAGCATAGCGACGGCCGCTGTCTACACCGCCGAGCGCCGCGATGCCGGCTTAGCCGAGGCTTGCGAGGAGAACGGGATCGTCTTCACAGGGCCGTCGGCACACGAAGTCTCTCGCGTCCGGGGCGCGGATTTAATCGAGATAAATGTCGAGGACCCTGAGCGGTCGTTCGCTCCCGGACCTAGCCGGCCGCCATGACACAGGTTTTGTCTCCCCGAATGCCGACCAGAGGACAGAGGAAATGACTACACAACAGGGTAAGACAGCCATCGTTACCGGCGCGACCAGCGGGATCGGACTCGCGGTCACTGAATTACTGGCGCGTCAGGGACACCGTGTGTACATCTGTGCGCGCACGGCGGACAATGTAGAGTTAACGGTAAAACGACTGCGTGCAGTGGATCTCGACGTCGACGGGATTGCCTGCGATGTCCGGTCACCGGCAGAAATCACGGAATTCGTCGCCGCGGCGACTGAACACTTCGGCAGCGTAGATATTCTGGTGAATAATGCCGGGCGCTCGGGTGGCGGCGTGACCGCCGACATCGACGACGAACTCTGGTTCGACGTCATCAACACAAACCTGAATAGCGTATTCCTGATGACACGGGACGTGCTCACGGTTGGCGGAATGCGTGGCAAGCGCTGGGGCCGGATCATCAACATCGCGTCAACCGCGGGAAAGCAGGGAGTTGTACTCGGAGCGCCCTATTCGGCATCCAAGCATGGCGTGGTCGGCTTCACCAAGGCGCTGGGAAATGAGCTGGCTAAGACCGGTATCACGGTCAACGCCGTGTGCCCAGGGTATGTCGAGACCCCGATGGCCCAGCGGGTCAGGCAAAGATACGCCGCCTTGTGGAACTCGACCGAGGAAGCCATTCTGGAGAAGTTCTCGCAGAAAATACCGATGGGCAGGTACTCGACTCCTGAGGACGTGGCCGGAATGGTCGGCTACCTGGTCAGCGATGCTGCTGGCTCAGTCCTCGCCCAGGCAATAAATGTCTGTGGCGGGCTCGGCAACTTCTGAGCGCGAGGAGAAGAACCATGACTGCGAGCTCCCATCACACCACCGAACACAGTATCGCTATCGCCGCTCCGGCCGCGCTAGTCTATGATCTGATCGCTGATGCTGGTCAGTGGCCTCAGATATTCACCCCCACGGTGCATGTCGAATATCTCGAAAAAGCTGACCAGGCGGAACGGCTCCGGATCTGGGCGACCGCCAACGGGACTGCGAAAACCTGGACATCGAAACGGTTGCGCGAGGCCGATCAACTGGTTATCTCATTTCACCAGGAGCAATCCCAGCCGCCGGTTGGCGGAATGGGCGGCAAATGGACGGTGGAGTCACTGTCGCCGACGGAGTCCCGCGTCCGCCTGCTGCATGAGTACTTCGCGGCTAGCGACGACCAGGCCGATCTTGACTGGATCGACAAGGCAGTGGACCGCAACAGCACGGCGGAGTTGGCGGCGCTGAAGGCCATTGCCGAGGATCCCGCCACCGGCCGGCTGATGACGTTCGAAGACACCGTTGAGGTCGGCGGCAGCGCCCGGGACGTCTACGACTTCCTCAATGAGGCCCAGCGGTGGGAACAACGGCTGCCGCACGTGGCCCGGGTATCGCTCGATGAGCAGACCGGCGGACTGCAGATACTCGAGATGGACACCCGGACGAAGGACGGGACGGTGCACACTACCCAATCCGTCCGGGTCTGCCAGCCGTACACCAGCATCTACTACAAGCAGATAGTCCTGCCGGCGCTGCTGACCTTGCACACTGGGCGCTGGCTGATCGAGGAGCAGGCCGGCAAGGGCGTATCGGCAACCTCGCGGCACACGGTCCGGATCGATGAATCGCGCATCGGGGAAGTGCTGGGTGAGGGCGCGGACCTGGCGGCTGCCCGGCAGTTCGTGCGGAACACCCTGAGCGCGAATAGCCTCGCCACTCTTCGGCTCGCGAAGTCGTATGCGGAGGAGGTGGAGGAGGCGGCCGGCCAGCGGATCGCGGCGCCGTGACGCGGCTCGGATGTCACATCGGCCGGGGCAGCCGTGTCTTTAGGTGTATCCGACGGCATCAAGGGAGATCACCATGGACGCACGCCTTGACTTCAACAGCTCCGAGATCCTGCAGAACTTCGTGAGGCACCTCGGCGCGGCGGCGACGGCCATTCCGCGGGGGACCCTGCCGGTCGCGACCGTGAACCTGGTGCTGACCAGGGTCAGCCAGATCAACGGCTGCTCGGTCTGCACCGACATGCACACCAAGGACGCCGAACACGCAGGGGAGACTTCTGTGCGGCTCAACCTGGTCGCGGCGTGGCGGGACGCGAAGGTCTTCACCGACGCGGAGCGGGCCGCCCTGGCTGTGGCCGAGCAGGGTACCCGCATCGCCGACGCCGCCGGCGGTGTCACCGACGAAGCCTGGGCGGACGCGGCTAAGCACTATGACACCGACCAGCTCGCCGCGCTGGTGTGCACCATCTCCATGATCAACTCCTTCAACCGGCTGAACGTCATCTGCCAGAACCAGGGCGGCGACTACCAGCCCGGGCAGTGGGGGTGATGGCGGCCACTCGTTGACCCCGCAACCCCCGCTCTGATAGAGCATGGGCTGGGCCAGGAGGGGAGGGAGCCATGCCGGAAGTGGATCCGGTGTTCCCACGGGAATGGCTGGATATCCCGGATCAGGCCTGGCCTACCGCGGATCTGTCGCTGTGATCTGACGTGGCTTACCTCCCGCTGGAATTGCATATACGGAAACGGCTGCCCGGGAACCCGCCGGCAGCATCAGGGGTGCTGCACGGTCGGAGCCCACTGGTCAGGCACCGAGGACCGGGAACGCGTGGAGGCGTGTGCCCGGCGGTTGCCCGCCGAGCTGTGGCAGTTCCGCGAGACCGGGCAGGCCGAAGGAGTCACCGTAGCCGACGGCGATGACAGCCACGGCCGGACGAGAATTGTCGAGGGGGCCTGCGTCTTCTTGAACAGGAATGACTTTCCGGCCGGCCCGGGATGCGCCCTGCATTTGCTCGCGCTTACCGAGGGCAGGCAACCGCTGGAAACAAAGCCAGACGTGTGCTGGCAGCTTCCGTTGCGGCTCAGCTACGACTGGGAACAGAGGGCTGAGGTGGACACCCTGATCGTCACCGTCGGCGAGTACGACCGCGCGGCCTGGGGTCCCGGCGGCGCCTACATGAACTGGTGGTGCAGCAGCAACACCGAAGCCCACAATGGCGCCCGGCCGCTCTATCAGGCCTACGCTGCCGAGCTGACCGCCCTGATCGGGCCCGCGAACTATGCCGAACTCGCCCGTGCTTGCGACGAGCGGTGCCAGGCCCCTGACCCACCCCGCCCGCACCCGGCCGACTCGCCAGCCTGGTATTGACGCTTGCGCTCCTTGAGGATCAGCATCCAGATGGCCGGTGCTCGTGGCTGTCGGTTTGGTGGCGGAGGGCGAAGATCGCTGCCTGGACGCGGTCTTGCAGGCTGAGTTTGTTGAGGATGCTGCGGACGTGGGTTTTGACGGTCTGCTCGCCAATCGCCAGGTCCCTTGCGATCTGCCGGTTGCTGTGACCGCGGGCGATCAGCCGGAGAACATCGCGTTCGCGCGGTGAGAGCGGCTGTAGCGGGTCCGGCGGCGGTGGTCGGCGGAGCGCGTGGGTCAGCCGGGTAAGCAGCTCGGGGCTGAGGCTGGCGGTGCCGGCAGCGGCGTCGCGGACAGCGGTGATGACATGCTCGGCCGAGGCGGTCTTGAGCAGGTAGGAGGTCGCCCCGGCGTGCATGGCGCGGACGAGGTGCTCATCGTCGGTAGCGGAGGTGAGCACGACGACGGCGGGCCGGTGCGGCGCGTCGTGCAGCCCGGCGAGCACGGCGTGCCCATCAAGTCCGGGCATATACAGGTCGAGTAGCAGCACATCGGGGCGCGTAGCGGCGACGACGTCTACCGCCTGCCGGCCGTCTCCGGCTTCGCCGACGACCTCGACGTCTGGTTCCTGGCTGAGCAGGTAGCACAGTCCGTCCCGGACGACGCGGTGGTCGTCGGCGATCACCACGCGGATCGTCATGGCAGCGGCACCCGGACAGTGAGCGCCGCGCCGCGCCCGGGTGCGCTGTCGATGTCCACGGTGCCGCCCAGTTCGGCGACCCGGTCGCGGATGTGGGCCAGTCCGGAGCCCGCGTGCGGGGCGGCCGGGTCGAAGCCGGTGCCAGTGTCGCGGACGGCGAGTTCGACGTGCCCGTCCTGGCGGGTCATGGACACGGCCAGCCGGCGGGTATTGCCGTGCCGGACGGCGTTGGTGCATGCCTCCTGGGTGATGCGCAGCAGTGCGTGCTCGACCGGCGCGGGGACGATGACGTCGTCCAGGC
Source organism: uncultured Actinomycetota bacterium (assembly GCA_963769145.1). Classification (GTDB taxonomy): domain Bacteria; phylum Actinomycetota; class Actinomycetes; order Streptosporangiales; family Streptosporangiaceae; genus Chersky-822. The sequence continues at coordinate 319,527 of CAVYKS010000003.1, read as the reverse complement.
TGGCGTCAACGGTGACGCCGAGCCGGTCGTGGTAAGCCGCGCAGATCTCCTGCAGGGCCGGAACGAGCCCGGCACCATCCAGGCTGGCCGGGCGCAACTCGATCAGGAGCGCCTGCATGTCGCGCAGTGCCTCCTCGCTGATGCGCTCGATCGCGCGGACCTGCTGATTGCCCGGGTCGGCCCGGCGCATCCCGGCCGCGATCATCCGCAGGCCGAACAGGTGCTGCGAGATCGCGTCGTGGACCTCCCGAGCGATCCGGGCTCGTTCCGCGGTACGCGCGTCGCCGGTCGCTCGCTGCCGTTCTGCGGCTAGCGCGGACCCGAGCTGCCGGGTCATGGTGGTGAAGTTCGCCTCCAGCCGTCCGACCTCGTCCCGGCCGGAGACGGGCAGGGTGACGGAGTAGTCGCCGTCAGCGACCGCGACGGTGGCTCGCTCCAGGCGGCGGACCCGGCGGACGAGGCGGCGTGAGGTCAGCAGCCCGAACAGCACCCCGACCGGCGATATGGCGACGAGCAGCACGAACGGACCCGACAGAAACTGGGTGTCCTCGCCGAGCTGACGCAGGTCGCGCCAGGCGCGGATGGGGTTGATGAACCGGGGTGCCCATGGCGCCTGGACATAGACGTAGGCGGCCGCGCGGCCGGCCGGCTCGGCCCTCCAGAGCACGTTGCCGTACGGCGTGGGCACGGCGCCGGTTTTGATGTTCGCGGGGGCGAGGCTGGCGTGTCGCCGCGGTCACCGGGGCGGGGAGTTCGCTGGCCGCCGCCCGTCCGGGCTGGTACCGCGATGGCGCGGAGGACGCGATGACCGTGCCGTCGGCGGCGATCGCCACGACCGCGGTGACCGCCTGGTCGCTGTGGATCGAACCGATGATCGCCGGAACGACCAGCGTGCCGTCCGGGGTCAACCGGGCCAAGCCCGGCTGCGCCGGCTGGCCGGGTTCGCCGAGCACTTTTCCGGCCGGCACGCCGTCGGGATAGCGCTGGGAGAGCTCCTGGGCGTAGCTCTTCGCGGCGGCGTCCACTTGCGCCTGCAGCTGGGCGCCATTCACGAGCGAGGGTACCTGGAAGCCGAGCACGAGCGCCTCGACCAGCACCACGACGGCGAGCGTGACGAGAATATAGGACGCGATCAGCCGGCCGGATAGTCCCCAGGTCCAACGTCGCATCCGGTCCAGCACACCTGCACGCTACCTCCGCGCAACCCTGCGGCGTACCCCTCCAACGAGGGACCCGGGCTACCTCGGGCGCGTGATGTGCCCGCCGCCGGAGGCCGCGACGCTGGCTGCCATGAACCTACGGTCACAGTGCCCAGCCGCGAAGGCCCGAGATGCGCGACCGGCCGCCCGGGCCGCGCCGGGCGGGCGTCCTGGCCGTCACAGCCGGCCTTGTGCTGCTGACGGCGGCGTGCGGCGGCAGCCCGTCGGCCAGCGGCAGCCCGTCATCCGCCGGCAGCCCGTCATCCGCCGGTTCCGGCGGCGCATTGTCGGCGTATGTCTCCCGCGAACTCGCCTTCGCCCGGTGTGTGCGCGCCCACGGGATACCGAACTTCCCCATCCCCTCCAGCATCGATAGCAGCTCAGAGCAGTTCTCCCGAGCCCGGCGGACCTGCGCAAGGCTCATCCCCGCAGGACTCCCTTACAGCGGGTCAGGTGGCTGAAGACGATGGCAGGAGCAAGGATGGCCGCCGCAGTGGCTGCGATGGTGGTGCTGGGTGCGGGGGTGACAGGCGCGTGGCGGGCGGGGGTTTTTTCTGCGGCTGTTCCGCCGGGTCCCGGGGGCTGGGGGCGCTCGCGCCTGCGACGGCGACGGCACCGGTAGTGCGGCAAAATATCGCGGCGGCGACACCGGTCGCCGCGACGCTGGGGTATGCGGGGTCCTGGACGGTGACCGGGCAGGGCAGGGGGACGCTGACCTGGTTGCCGTCGGCCGGGCGGGTGATCAGGCAGGGCCAGGTGCTGTACCGGACCGGCAACGGCTCCCCGGTGGTGCTGCTGTACGGCAGCGTCCCCGACTGGCGGGCCCTAGGCGAAGGCGCGTCCGGCGCGGATGTGTCGCAGCTCAACCACGGCCTGGTGGCGCTGGGGGACGCCGGCCGCGCGGATATCGCCGCGGCGGGCTGGGATTACTTCTCGTGGGAGACGGCGTATGGAGTGCGGCGGCTGGAAGTTCGCCTCGGGGTTTCCTTCCCGCCGGGGTCGCTATCGCTGGGGCAGGTGGTGTTCGAGCCGGAAGCGGTCCGGGTCACCCGGGTGACCGGCAGCCTGGGCGGCCCGGCGGCCGGGCCGGTGCTGGCGGCGACGTCCGACGAGCGGGTGGTGATGGTCCCGTTGGATGTCTCGCAGGAGCCGGAGGTGACGGCGGGCGATGCGGTTACGGTGACGCTGCCGGACGGGTCGGTCACGCCGGGAGCGGTGTCTTTTGTCGGCGCGGTGGCGACGGCGACGCCGCCGTCGCCGGGGCAGGGCCCGGTCACGACGGTCCCGGTGCTGGTGCGGCTGACCGACCCGGGGGCCGCGGGGAGCCTGGACCAGGCGCCGGTGACGGTGAATATCATCACCGCGACCGCGCGCGGCGTGCTGGCGGTGCCCGTGACGGCGCTACTGGCGGGTGCCCCGGGCGGGTATGTAGTGGAGGTGGCCGGCCCGGGAAACACACGGCGGTACGTGCCAGTGCGGCCCGGGATCTTTGACGACGCCAGCGGGCTGGTGCAGGTGACCGGGGCGCTGGTCCCCGGCCAGCGGGTCGTGGTGGCGTCGTCATGACCACGCAGGAGACTGTCCTGATCCACGGGGACGGCCTGGGTGCGGTGCCGGTACTGGAACTGGACCGGGTGGCCAAGGTGTATCCGGGGTCGCCGCCGGTGCGGGCGCTGGACGAGGTGAGCCTGGCGGTGGCCGCTGGAGAGCTGACGGCGGTCGTGGGCCCGTCGGGGTCGGGCAAATCCACGCTGCTGCACCTGATCGGCACCCTGGACTCGCCCACCACCGGGACGGTACGGGTCACCGGGATCGATGTGGCGGCGATGACCGATCGGGAGCTGTCCGCGCTGCGGGCGGCCCGGATCGGGTTCGTGTTCCAGCAGTTTTTCCTCGCCGAGCACCAGAGCGTGCTGGGCAATGTGGCCGACGGGCTGCTATACGCCGACCCAGCTGTCGGGTGGGGAACGGCAGCGGGTTGCCATCGCCCGGGCCGTGGCGGGCGGCCCGCCGGTGGTGCTGGCCGACGAGCCCACCGGCAACCTCGACTCGGCCGCCGGCGCCGCGCTGCTGACCTTGCTGGAAGAACTCAACGCCGCCGGGACCACGATCATCATCATCACCCACGACCACGCGGTCGCCGCCCGGACGCGGCGGCGCATCGAGATGCTCGACGGGCACATCCTCACCGACACCGCCCCCGTCCCTACCCGCCAGCGCGGGCAGGAAGGACCGTCATGACCACGACGTCGCAGCGGCCGGCCGCCGAGGCCGTCCCGGCCGCTGCCCGGCTCCGGCCGGCCGACGTGGCCGCCCTGGCCAGCATTGGGCTGGCGACCCGCCAGCTGCGCGCCGGGCTGTCGGCGCTCGGCATCGCGATCGGCGTCGCCGCGATCGTTGCCGTGCTGGGCCTGGCCGCCTCCTCCACCGCGACGCTGCTGGCCGAGATTCAGGCGCTGGGCACCAACCTGCTGACCGTCACCAACGGGCAGGACCTTGCCGGGAATCCCCGCCGAGCTGCCCGAAGCGGCGCCCGGCATGATCGCCCGGCTCCCCGGCGTCACCGCCGTCCAGTACACCGGCAGCGTCAGCGGCGTGAACGTCTACAAGTCCCCTTACATCCCCCCGCTCGAAACCAATGCGCTGACCGTAGCCGCCTCCAGCCTGGGCCTGCCCGCAGCGGCGGGCACCAGCATCGCGCAGGGCCGGTTCCTGAACCCCGCGACCGCACGCGAGCCCGTCGCCGTGCTCGGCGCCGCCACAGCGCAGCGGCTGGGCATCGACCGCATCCGGCCAGGGGAGCGGATCTGGGTTTGCCATCAGAGCTATCCATGCCCGGTCGGCGGGATGTGGTTCTATGTGACCGGCATCCTCGGCAAAGGCGCCTATGCCCCCGAGCTCGACTCGGCGGTCCTGGTCGGCTTCCCCGCCGCCGCGCGCTACCTCGGCCTCGACGGCCACCCATCGCAGATTTACATCCGGACCGTCAGCAACCCGGCCGTCACCACCGCGGTGGACAGCTTGCTCGCCGCCCAGGCCAGCCCGGAAAACCCCAGCCAGGTCAACGTCTCCCAGCCCTCGGCCGCGCTCACCGCCCAGGCCGACGCCAAGGGGGCGCTCGACACCCTGTTCCTCGGCCTCGGCGCGGTCGCGCTGCTCGTCGGCGCGATCGGGGTGGCCAACATCATGGTCATCTCCGTCCTGGAACGTCGCTCCGAGATCGGGCTGCGCCGCGCGCTCGGCGCCACCAGGGGCCAGATCCGCGCCCAGTTCCTGGCCGAAGCAGTCCTGCTGTCCCTGGCCGGCGGCACCGCCGGTGTCATCATCGGCGTCGCCGCCACCGCCGCTTACGCCCACGGCCACGGCGAGCCCGTCGTCATTCCTCCCGACGCCTGGGCTGGCGGCCTCGCCGCCGCACTCGTCATCGGCGCCCTCGCCGGGCTGCTGCCCGCAATCCGCGCTGCCCGGCTGTCCCCCACCCAGGCACTCCTGACCGTCTGACAGCCGCCATTGAGGTGAATTCGCGGCAGAACGCCCGGCCCGACCGCAGCGCCTACATCCCGTTCGGCGCCGGTGCGCCCTTTCCCTCGCCGGTCACGAAACCGGCTCGGCGATTAGGTCGAGCAGCTCGCCAGCCCAGCTATCGGAGTAACTCCCGTATACGGGGAATCCGATCGGCGGCGGGGCGGACCAGCGATACACCGCACCGGGGTTGTGCCTGGTGAAACCGCCGGCGGTGAACAGGTGCGGGCTGCCGTTGATCGCGGGGCCCTGGGCTAGCCGCCAGTCCCGGTAGACCTCGGCGCGTCCGGCACCGCGAGCCAGCGCGTCGGCGAACGCCGCGATGTCAACGTGCTCGCATTCGCCTGCGACCTCCATGAGCACCGAGTGGATGCTGATGCAGGCGTGATCGGCGAAGAAGGCGGCCCGTAGCGCGGTGTCCAGCTCGTCACTGGCAAGTAAACCGCCGACCGCCGGGCTCTTGGCTGCCTGCACGGCCTCGAGGGCCGGCAGCGTGGTGACCGGGTACGTGGACTCTGACCCGCGCCACGGCCGCCAGCCGAGTTCTGGATGCCGTCCGCCGATCACCACGACCTCCGCGTCCACGATGAACTTCGGCGTCGGCATCTGGTTGAACAACTCCAGCGGGAACGCCCGGTGGTTCACCAGTATCGGCCGTCCCCGCGCGGCGGCTGCGGCGTGCAGCGTGTGCAGTGCGAGCGTCGCCCACGGGCAGCCGATGTCAGACCATACGGTCACAGTCCGCGGGTCGGCGTCGGTGATCTCGGTATCGATGATGTCATGCGTCATTGCCTTACCAGTCCTTTCCGAGCCAATCACTATCTGCGATGTTATGCGCCTCAGATAGCGCTGTAGTTCACGCGATCACGTGATTACCGCGCTATCTCTCTCAGGCCAGGATCATCTCGATGGGCGACCGGTAATGGAGCGACAATTTCGCGAGACGAGCGGATCATCTGATGATAACGACTCTGCCTTTAAGCCTGCATGCGATGACCGCCGCGGACACCGCACCTGGTGACTCGGCGGGCCTGCTAGCCGCCGAGCAACAGCCGCGGTGGAGCGGACACCCGGAGTTCCAGCGCGCCAAAGCGCTGCTTCGCGAGTTTCCCTCGCTGGTCACGGTGGCCGAACTGAACCGCCTAAGGAAAGCGCTGGCCGTCGTCGCCGAAGGCGACGCTGTGCTCATGCAGGCCGGTGACTGTGCTGAGAGCTTTTACGAGTGCACCGACTCGCATACGTCAGACAAGCTCGCCGTGCTGGACATCGTCGCGACCCGCGCCGCGAGCGGTCTTGGCCTGCCGGCGGTACGGGTGGGCAGGATCGGAGGGCAGTTCGCCAAGCCGCGATCCCAGCCGCTTGAGCAGCACGAAGGGCGGGCCCTGCCCGTCTTCCGCGGGCACCTAATCAACTCTGAGGTCGCGACCCCCGCCGCCAGGCGCCACGATCCGCGCAGGATGCTCTGGGCTTACGAGGCAGGCAGGAAGGTCACCGACCGCCTCAAGTCCCACCGCGACGACCGTAGATCGAAGATGGCCGGCGACATCGGGCCGTGGTCTAGCCACGAGATGCTGGTCCTCGACTATGAAGCCAGCCTGCTGCGGACCGATGCCGACAGCGGCGTGCGGATTCTGGGATCCACCCACTTCCCGTGGGTCGGAGAGCGGACAAGGCAGCCGGGCGGAATGCACGTGGGCCTGCTGGCCACCGTCCACAACCCGGTGGCCTGCAAGATCGGGCCGGGCGTCACCGCAGCCGAGGTAGTCGAGCTATGTGAGCTGCTGGATCCAGAGCGGATACCCGGTCGGCTCACGCTGATCACGCGGATGGGCGCGCGGAGCGTCAGCGAGGCACTGCCGCCGATCGCCGCCGCGGTGCGCGTAGCGGGGCATCCGGTCATCTGGCTGTGCGATCCCATGCACGGCAACACGGTGCGCACCGCGGCGGGCGTCAAGACCAGGCACCTGACCGACATGGTGCGGGAAATTCAGAGCGTCCGCGCGATCCTGGAGAGCTTGAAGCTGCACCCGGGCGGTCTCCACCTCGAAGTCGCCGCCTCGCCGGTGACCGAGTGCGTGGGCGCCGGAGTCATCGAAAACGATTCCATGCTCGCCGCGTATACCTCCCTGTGCGACCCGAGGCTAAATCTCGATCAGGCCATCGAACTCGTAGACGCGTGGACCTGGCGCTCCTGATGGCGAAATACCGCGAACACGTGATGCACCAAGGCCTCGATATAGCGAACTATTCAACCAGAGCAACACACGGAAATTTTCGAAATCGGATTGGTCATGGACGTCATAGTTCATAAATACGGTGGCAGTTCGTTGTCGACCTTTAGCAAAGTGCTGACCATCGCCGAGTACACGGCCGCGGCGAGGCGTGACGGGCGCCCGCCGGTAATAGTGGTCTCGGCCCGCGGCGACACCACTGATGACCTGCTCAGGGCCGTCGATGAGGTCAGCGGGCAGATCCGGTCACCCGAGGTGGGCCGGGAGATCGACCAATTGCTAGCCACCGGCGAATGCGCGTCGGCCGCGTTGCTGGCCCTGGCCATCAGCAGGCTTGGCGTGCCGGCGGTGTCACTCACCGGCGCCCAGGCCGGGATCCTCGCTCAGGGCAACCCAGGTTGCGGAGTCATCACGGACGTGCGGGCCGACCGGGTCAGGCGACTGCTCGCGGAGGGCGTGATCCCGGTCGTGACCGGATTCCAGGGCATCACCGCTGGCGGCGATGTCATCACGCTCGGCCGGGGCGGTTCAGACACCACAGCCGTGGCGCTGGCCTCAGCGCTGGTGGCCCAGGGCTGTGAGATCTACACCGATGTAGACGGCGTGTTCACGGCCGATCCCCGAGTTGTCCCAGACGCCAGGTGCCTGCGTGCGGTTGACGTGGGCACCATGGCCGAAATGGCTTTCGCGGGAGCGCGTGTCCTTCATTCCAGGGCCGTGGAACTCGCTGGAATCGGCCGGGTCGAGATCCGTGTGCGCGGCTCGTTCTCCCGCGGCCCGGGCACGCTCATCTCGCTGCCACCCAGATCAGGGCCGGCCGCACCGTACGGGGAAGGCGATTCCATGCTGGAAAACGACGGCGCGATCTCGGCCATAGTTCACGATCTCGACGTAGCCAGAGTGCTCGTGCATGCCCGGCTCGGCCGGACTGACCTGGCGGTGGACGTGCTGTCCGCGCTGGCCGGACTGGCAATCCCGATCGACATGGTCGCGCGATCGGGACCCTCTGAGGAGGAGTTCCGGATGGGCTTCACCATCCGGCGGGGCGACATCGACCGGATCAGGCTGGCACTCGCTGATCTGACCGGGCAATCACAGGTATCGCTGCGAGTGGACGACGACCTCGGCAAGGTCTCGGTCGTAGGGATGGGCTTGCTGAGCCGGCCTGAGTACGCGGCCCGGATGATCTCTGCCCTGGCGGCAGAGGGGATCACCACCAGCTGGATCTCCACCTCCCAGCTCAGGGCCTCCGCCATCGTCGCGAGACACCGGGTGGTCCGCGCGGTCGAGGTCCTTCATCGCGAGTTCTGCGCGGATCTGGAAGATCCACACGTCGTGCCGCTGGCATGGGCGCGAACCCGCTCAGAGCTGAACTGACTTAGTGAAAGGAACTTTCCATGCTCGTCAACAACTCTTTCGCCCGGCAGTTGCGGCTGCGGCGGCTCTACCGGCACGGAGATGGACGCCTGCTGGTGGTGCCCCTGGACCATGCGCTAACCGACGGACCTCTGATCGGCGGTCTGGCTGGGGCCCGTAGCCTCGACGCGCTGGTCGGGCAGATCACGGGCAACGGCGCTGACGCCCTGGTGCTGCACAAGGGCAGCCTCCGGCACATCAGTCACCAAAGGTTCGCGGAGACCGCGCTCATCGTCCACCTCAGCGCCAGCACGATGTACGCGCCCGATCCGGATAGTAAGTGCCTGGTGGCCAGCGTCGAGGAGTCATTGCGGCTTGGCGCGGACGCCGTCAGCGTGCATGTAAACGTCGGCTCGGCCGGGGAACGTCAGCAGATCAGCGATCTGGCCATGGTGTCGGACGCCTGCGATCGCTGGAACGTCCCTCTGCTGGCGATGATGTATCCGCGCGGCCCACGGGTCGACAACCCGCGCGATCCCGCGCTCGTAGCGCACGCGATCACGGTTGCCGCCGAGCTCGGTGCGGACATCGTCAAGACGGTCTACGTCGGGTCATCGTCCGCGATGGCTGACGTGATCAGGTCGGTCTCGGTCCCTGTCATCGTCGCGGGCGGACCGCGCTTGGATGGCCCCGCCGTGCTGGCCTACGTCAGGGAAGCCCTGCATGGTGGCGCCTGCGGCGTCGCCATGGGACGAAACGTGTTCCAGGCGCCCGACCCTGGAGTCATGGTGCGGCAGCTTACCGACGTCATGCATCCAGGATTCGACGCAGTTCCCGAGCAGGTTCCCGCCTGGCTCCAGCCTGCCGCCGGCTAAACGCACATCCCATCCCAAGGAGAAACCAAATGAAGATCAGCTGGCTGGATATCCGCTCACTGACCGAGACGAAAGCGGCCATCGTACAGGAGGCATTGCACGCCCGCCTGGACGGAATCGTCGCCGACGACCCGGCCGACCTGCGTTCGCTGCCCCCCACTGTGAAGAAGGTGCTCTTCCCGCACGGGAAATCGCTGCCCGAGGACCTCGAAGGAATCGATGTAGTGATCGTCGACCCGGCCGAGCATGGGGAGCCCAGCCAGCTAGCACTGCTCTACCCGGCGGTCGAGTTCGGGCGTTTCGTGGAAATCACGGACGCGCAGACCCTGGAGAACGCCTGCCAGGCGGCCCGTACCGAGCAGTGGAGCCTGCTGTTGTTCCGCGACCCCACCAAGATCCCTCTGGAGATCGTCATTGCCGCGGCGGCACGCGCCACAGGCAACCTGTTGACGATCGCGGCCGACGCCCAGGAGGCCGAGATCATCTTCGGAGTGCTTGAGCACGGCTCCGACGGCGTGATGATGGCCCCGGCAGCCGTCGGCGACGCGTTCGCCCTCAAGGCCTCGGCCACGCCAGGCACCGCCGAGCTCAACCTGACCGAACTCGAAGTCACCGTCACCACCCACATCGGCATGGGCGAGCGTGCCTGCGTGGACACCTGCTCGTACCTCCGCGAGGACGAGGGGATCCTGGTCGGCTCGCATTCCAAGGGAATGATCCTCTGCGTCAGCGAGACGCACCCGCTCCCGTACATGCCGACCAGGCCATTCCGGGTAAATGCCGGAGCGATCCACTCCTACACCCTTTCCAAGGATGAGCGGACTAACTACCTCAGCGAACTGCACGCCGGGAGCAAGGTGATGGCCGTAGACGTCAAAGGCCAGACCCGGCTCGTCACAGTCGGCCGGATCAAGATCGAGTCTCGTCCGCTGCTGTCCATCGACGCGGTCGCGCCCAACGGCCAGACGGTCAACCTGATCCTCCAGGACGACTGGCACGTCCGCGTGCTCGGTCCAGGTGGCACGGTGCTCAACAGCACCGAGCTCAAGCCCGGCGACCGGGTGCTCGGCTACCTGCCAAGCGAGGACCGGCATGTCGGCTACCCGATCAACGAATTCTGCCTGGAAAAGTGAGTGAGCTGGTGACTACTACGACTTCAGCGCGCCGCAGCAGGGTGATGGATTTCCACGCTCGCCTGCCAACTCGCCCGGGGGCAACGGACCGCCTGCTGGCCACGATGGACGAACACGGGATTGAGCGCGCGGTCGTCACCATTGGCGGCGTAATCGATCCCGATCTCCTCTCCGAGCAGGTCATCCGGGGTGGTCACGTCGAGACCGACGCCGACAACGACGCGCTACTCGCGGCCTGCGAGGGATCCGACTCCCGGCTGCTGCCCATGTTCTTCGCGAACCCGCACAGGGATCCGAAGGAGTACGGCGGCCGGGCCGCCAAGTTTCGCGGGCTAGAGATCTCGCCCGCGGTGCACGGCGTCGATCTGACCGACAGCCGTACCGTCGCGCTGGTGGCAGTTGCCGCCGAGTTCTCCCATCCGGTCTACGTCGTTTGCCTTGGCCGGCCGGGAGTGGGCGTCGCGGATCTGGTGGCGCTGGCTCGGACGTTCCCGAGCGTGACGTTCGTGCTGGGGCACTGCGGGTTCGTCGGCATCGATCTGTACGCGCTTAACACCATCCGCCCTCAAAGCAACATCGTGGCGGAGACCTCCGGCTGCTACTCCGGGGTCGCAGCGGCTGCCGTCGAGCGACTCGGCGCGGACCGGGTCCTCTTTGGCACCGACTACCCGATGCAGCACCCCAGCGTCGAGCTGGCGAAGCTGCGCGCCCTGCGGCTGACCGGCGAGACCCGGCGCAAGATCGTATGGCGCAACGCCCACCGGATCCTTGGAGAGGAAGAATCATGACCGCGCGAATCTCGCCGTTGCCGCAGATCGGGGACTGGGGGAGCCTGGAGGAGCTGACTGAGCTGCAAGACAAGCTCCTGCCCGAGGCGCTCGGCCGCGCCGCCCGGTCGCCCTTCTATGCCGCCAGGTTCGGCCTCGGGCCGCCGCCGGAGGATCGGATCGACCTGGGCGCGCTGGCGCTGACCAGCAAGCAGGATCTGCGTGACAATTATCCGTTCGGGCTGCTGGCCGTGGCCAGCGAAGAACTGGCCACCTACCACGAGTCCAGCGGTACCGCCGGGCAACCCACCCCCTCCTACTACACGCAGGAGGACTGGATTGATCTCGCCGAGCGATACGCCAGGAAATGGATCGGAATCTCGGCCGCCGACACCTTTCTTGTGCGTACCCCGTACGCCCTCATGATCACCGGTCACCTGGCCCACGCGGCAGCGCGGTCGCAGGGCGCGACGGTGATCCCCGGCGACAACCGTTCGCTGGCGATGCCGTACTCCAGAGTTGTGCGGATACTGCACGACCTGGCTGTGACGCTGACCTGGTCGATGCCGACAGAAACTCTGCTGTGGGCCGCCGCGGCCCGCGCCCGGGGCCTCGATCCGGGCACGGACTTTCCTGCGCTGCGCGCCCTTTTCGTCGGCGGTGAGCCACTGAGCGACGCCCGCCGGCTGCGTATCAGCCAGCTATGGAACGTGCCGGTGATCGCTGAGTATGGCTCGACCGAGACGGGCAGCCTCGCCGGAGAGTGCCCGCAAGGCCGCATGCACCTGTGGGCCGACCGGATGCTTTTCGAGGTCCACGATCTGGCCACGGGACGGGTCTCAGCGCAGGGGACCGGGAATCTGGTCGTCACGCCGCTGTTCCATGCCGCCATGCCGCTGGTCCGATATGACCTCGGGGACTACGTCGAGGTCGCTTACTCCGACTGTCCCTGCGGCTGGGTGCTCCCCACCGTGCGCGTGTTCGGCCGGGCTGCCTCCGTTTACCAGGTGGGCGCCGGGCAGGTTACCCAGCACCAGATCGAGGAACTCGTCTTCGGGCTCGATCAGCGATTCGGCGTGCTGTTCTGGCGGGCACGGGCGGAGCGGCAGCGGCTGCTCATTCAGATCGAGGTATCCGATTCCTTCGCGACCGCGGCGACGGCGGCGCTCATCGCCGTCGTGCGCTCGTCATGCGGGCTGGAGTGCGAAGTTCAGGCGGTCACGCCAGGAACGCTCGTCCCCGAAGCGGTCCTCACCGGGCTTTCTGACGTGGTGAAGCCAAGAAGCCTGTTCGGGCCCGACGAGGACTGGGACAAGGCGCTTCTTTACTACTGACGTCGATGAATTCCAGCGAATGAATTTCCAGCGGAAGCGAGGACATGATGCCGACAAGCGGGATTTCAGTGGCGGTAGTCGGGGCCGGGATCGCCGGCCTCACGGTCGCGGCCGCACTGACGAAGGCAGGCGTGCGGTGCACGGTCTATGAGCGCACGCCCCGGCTAGGCGAAGTCGGCGCGGGTATCCAGCTTTCTCCGAACGCGACCAGGCTCTTGCAGAGGCTTGGCGTTGGCGCCGAGCTTCGAGCCGTAGCGGTACGACCAGAAGCCATCGAGATGCACCGCTGGGACTCGGGGACAGTGCTGATGCGCACGGTCCTTGGCCAGACCTGCGAAGACAGGTACGACGCTCCCTACTACTGCCTGCACCGCGCTGATCTGCACAAGCTGCTGGTCGGGTTGCTGCCAGCGGACGTCATCAGGCTCGGCACACAGTGCGCCGAGGTGACCGAGGCCGACGACGGGGCCAAGATCCGCTTCGCCGACGGATCGGTCGAGTACAGCGACGTGGTTGTCGGTGCTGACGGCATCCACTCCGTCGTCAGGCAGGTGCTGGTCCGCGACGAACCTCGCTTTTCCGGCCAGGCCGTCTACCGCGGGCTGATCCCGGCGGAAAGGCTTCCCCGCCTGCTCGATGAGCCGAAGGTGCTGCTGTGGCTCGGGCCGGGGCAGCACTGCGTGTGCTACCCGGTCTCGTCCGGCAGATCTATCAGCTTCGTTGCCACCACTCCCGCTGGAAGCTGGCGCAGCGAATCCTGGACCGAGGAAGGAAAGGTCGCCGACGTGCTTGAGGCATACCAGGGCTGGAACGGCGAGGTTCAATCGCTGCTCCGTGCCGCCACCAGCGTTACCCGCTGGGCCCTGCACGACCGCGCACCGATCGACCGTTGGAGCGGTCGGCGGATCACTATCGTCGGCGATGCCGCCCATCCGATGCTGCCCTTCGGCGCGCAGGGCGCCAACCAGGCCATCGAAGACGCGGTCACGCTCGCCGCATGCCTGCGAGACGTGACGGGTTCAGGCGTAGCGCAAGCTCTCCGGCGCTACGAGGAACTCCGCAGGCCGCGCACCGAATACGTTCAGCGCACCATTGCGGAGAACGCCCGCCACCACCATTTCGCCGATGGCGAGCAACAGCGCGAGCGCGACCGGTCGATGGGCGAGAACCGGGGCTTGCTTGGCCAGGACTGGCTGTTTGGCTACGAGGCCGAGCTGGCGGTGACACGGTGAGCGCGTCCAGACCGGTGGTCGTGGTGACCGGCGCGGCCCAAGGCATCGGTGCCGCCGTCGTTCGCGCCTTCGCCATCCAAGGCGCGATTGTGGCGGCGGTGGACACCAAGGTCGGCGACCTCGAGCACCAGGCCGCAGTCTTCGCATCCCTCGGGCACAACGTCACCGCCTACTCGGGGGACGTGCGCGATGCTGGTGCCGTCGAGAATCTGATCGACCGCGTGGAGCGTGAGCGCGGCCCCATTGATGTTCTCGTGAACGCCGCCGGCGTGCTGCGCACCGGCCCGGTGATCAGCTGTACCGACGATGATTGGGCGGCCGTCATGGCCGTCAACCTCACCGGCGTTTTCAATGTCTCGCGGTCGGTGGCCATCCGGATGGAGGCTCGACAGGCCGGAACGATCGTCACCGTCGCTTCCAACGCCGGCGGGGTTCCGCGCATGCATATGGCCGCGTACGCCGCCTCTAAGGCAGCGACGGTGATGTTCACGAGATGTCTCGGGCTCGAACTGGCGGCACACGGCATCCGATGCAACGTGGTGTCCCCAGGCTCTACCGACACGCCCATGCTGCGCGGGATGTGGCAGGACGGGGCCGACGCTCAGGCGGTCATCGATGGCACGCCGGCGGCCTACCGGGTCGGCATTCCGCTGCGCAAGCTAGCCATCCCGGAGGACGTCGCCGACGCCGTACTCTTCCTGGCCTCCGATCGCGCCGCCCACATCACTATGCAGGACCTCTACGTCGACGGCGGTGCGGCGCTGCAGGGCTGACATCGCAGATCGACGTCGGCATCACTCGGAAAGAAGGCTCCAGACAATGGCCATTCCCGTTATTCCCCCCTACCTGATGCCGACCGATGCCGAAGTCCCCCTTCCGCTAGTGTCCTGGACTCCGGATCCCGCCCGCGCGGCTCTGCTGATCCACGACATGCAGCGGTACTTCACGAGCGCGTTCATGCCTGGTCAGTCGCCGGCCACCGAACTGGTCGGCAACATCAAGCGCCTGCGAGAGTCGGCCGACGCCCTTGGCTTGCCGGTGTTCTACACCGCACAGCCAGGGAATATGAGCCGTCAGCAACGCGGGCTGCTCCACGACTTCTGGGGCCCAGGCATGAGCGCCGCCCCGGAGAACCGGGAGATCATCGAGGAACTGGCGCCGACTGCCAGGGACACCGTACTCACCAAGTGGCGTTACAGCGCGTTCCACCGGACCGGCCTGCGCGAACTGCTCGCCGACCGAGGCCGCGACCAGCTCATCATCTGCGGCGTCTATGCCCACATCGGCTGCCTGATGACTGCCTGCGACGCCTTCACCCTCGACATTCAGCCGTTCCTCGTGGCCGACGCGCTCGCCGACTTCTCCCGAACGGAGCACCTCATGGCCGTCAGCTACGCGGCGCGGCGCCTCGGGGTAGCCGACACCACGGACCGGCTGCTCGGACACCTCTGGCAGAAGCAGCCCCTCACCGCGGCCACGTCCAGGTAAGGCCACGCAGCTCGACAAGACGCCGTTTTCCGGCTGGGAGGGCCGTGGTCCTGTCCAGGTTTGCCCGCCCTGCGCCCGGCCGCCGGCCGTTCTCTCCGGCTCCGTCTCCGTCCCGGTCGCTGGACCGCACCCCTTCCGCCCAGCGGCGGGCCGGTCGACTCCCAGCCGCAGCCAACCCGCCCGCCGTTGCCGCAACCGGCATCGCGGACGTGCTCCAGCAGCCCGCGCCAGGGACGACCTGCACCGCGTCGGCGAACTCCTCACCCACGGCGCTCTAGCGGCTCGCCTCCGCCAAACTGGCCACCCTATCCGCAACTCCCGCCTGACCGCGTTGCTGCACGAACTCCGCAGCGAGACAACCACACCCGACCTCGGCCCCGCCAACCGGCAAAGCCGCCTGACTAAGCACGCGGGCTGCGCCGGCGAACCTCGCCCTCAAGCGCGCCGCCGAGTCACCCTGACTAAGTGGTTCGGTTGGTAAGTTCTTCGGGGTTGGCAGGCGGCCTGTGGCAGAGCGGCTGGTCACTGCGGCCGGTGTGCTGGGGGTTGTGCTCGGGTCGTTCGAGTCGGGCTGGCAGGTCGGCGAGGTCGGCTGGGGGTGAACTTCCATCGGATGGGCTGGGCGGTGTGGTTGCAGCGGCGTTCGAAGTCGGCCAGCCGGTGCTGGACTGGGTCGAGGTCGGTGAAGTCGTTGGGTGTGACGACCCCGGCCAGGCGTCGATGGCGGTCTGGCCGCGGTGGGAGGAGCCGTTGCCGGCGATCCAGGACACCCGGGGCGTACAGGTCCAGCACGCGGGTGGCCTTGGCAGCGAACTGCGGGTAGCGGATGAACAGTCATCACCGGTACTGCCAGGGCTTGATGGTGTCGGCGGCCAGGATCCGGCGGTCCGTGGAGGCGGACCCCGACCTCGTTCTGACCCCAGCCAGCCCGGCCTCGGCCCCGGCAGCAGCATTGGCCCCGCGCTGCTGCTCGGGCGGCCGCCCGCGACAGCTAGGGGCCCGCACAGCGGCCGCCCCTTCAAGCCCGGCTACAGCTAGGGGCCCACGACGTCGCTATGACGGCAGCGCGGGGCCCGCGCTGCGGGCGGGCCGGGCGGCCAGCGGCACCGCGGGCCCCGCGCCGTCGCCGCGCTGCTGACCACCGACGCGGGCCAGGTGTTCGTTAAAGGACTGCACCGGGACTACCCGCGCCGATGGAACCAGGACATGGAAGCCATCATCAACCCCAACGTCACCCACCTGGCACCCCGGCTGCTCCGTCGACGGCTTCGGGCTGGCCGGTCCTGGGCGCTCGGCCGGTCCTGGGCGCTCGGCCGGTCCTGGGCGCTCGGCTGATCCTGTCCACCAGGCTGAGCCCTGGTCCGGTAAGAACCGTGGTCACCAGGGCCATCAGGACCAGCATGGTGAACATCGTGGGTGTAATCACCTTGAGATCCAGGCCGATATTGAGCACGATCAGCCCGGTCATTCCGCGGCAGTTCATCAGGACTCCCAGGGAGCTAGATTCCTGCCAGCTCAGGCCGGTGGCGCGGGCGGCCAGCGCACAGCCGAGCAGCTTCCCGGTGACGGCGGCCACCAGGATGAGCAGGCACCACCACCACAGCTTCGGATTGGCTCCGATCAGGCCGATCTGCGTGCGCAGTCCCGTGTAGGCGAAGAACACCGGCAGCAGCAGGGTCCCGGTCACGCCGCGCAGACGGTCGGTCGCCTGTTCGATCCGCAGCGAGCCGCGCGGTGTGATCGCGCCGAACAGGAAGGCGCCGAAGATGGCGTGTATGCCGATCTCGCTGGTGGCCAGGGCGGAGAGCATGACTCCGCCGAGAAGTATCGGCAGCACCGCGTTCTCAGGCACGGCTCGCCGTCCGTTCGGGCCGGGAGTGAGCAGCCGGGCCAGAACGGGCCGTACGACTAGGGCCATGGTGGCGAAAAAGCCCAGAGCTAGCGACGCTGTCAGGGCAGCGCCGGCCGGTGAGCCGCCATGGATCAGGGCCAGCACCAGGGACAGCAGGCACCAGGCCGTGACGTCGTCGATCGCCGCGCAGGTCAGCGCCGTGGAGCCGAGCGGGGTCAGGCTTATTCCCCGGTCGGCCAGGATGCAGGCCAGGACGGGGAAGGCGGTGATGCTCATCGCGGTTGCCAGGAACAAGGCGAACACGGGATAGCTGACGCCCTTCGGTGCGAGTGAGTGGTAGGCGGCAATCGCGACCGCGGTCCCGCAGAGCAGTGGCATGGCGACACCAGCGTTGCTGGTCAGCAGAGCGGTCCGGCTGCGGCGCCGGGCCAGGAACAGATTGAACTCGTAGCCGACAAGGAACATGAAGAAGATCAGTCCGAGCTGGGCAAGGATGTTCAGCATGGGCGCGAGCTGAGCGGGGAACAGCCACTTGAACGCTTGCGGCCAGGCCGCGCCGAGCGCGGAGGGGCCGAGCAAGATCCCGGCGAGGATCTCCCCGATGACAGCGGGCTGCGACAGGCGCCGCATCGCCATCCCCGCGAGATGGCATGCCGCCAGGATCACTGGAACCGCGATCAGCAGGCCGACGACAGGGTCGTAGGCCGGGTGTCCATTGGCCCGGCCCGCTCCGTTGCTACCGCCGTGACGCAGTAATACCAGCGTCGCTACGGCGGGAATCACGACCAGCGCCAGGTAAGCCAGCTTGGACCGGGCCGGGCGGGCCTGATCTGGCGCGCTGAGTTCTTCCTCCACAGCCGGTATCGCGTGAGTTTGCGCGGATGTCGGGGCAGCGCGGATTTGGGTGCGGCTGGGGGAGGGCACTTTAAAACACCTCAGAAGGGACGGTGTTGGCAAGCGCGGTCAGGTGCTCGGCCAGCAGCGCCGAACCCTGCTTGGTTAGCAGTGACTCTGGGTGGAATTGCATGGAGGTAAAGCCCGGTCCGCGCAGGCCATGCACCTTGCCGGTGACCGGATCCCGGCTCACTTCAACGATTCCCGTGACCCCGTTCCAGCACAGGCTGTCGGTGTCGCTGCGGGCAGCGAACGTGTTGTAGAAACCAACAGTCTCGGTTCGTCCGAAGAAGTTCACGGTCCGCTGCGTTCCCTGGTTAGGTGCCTTTGAGCGAGTCAGCTCCAGGCCGAGCACCCCGGCCAGCACCTGGTGGCCAAGGCAGACAGAAAGGAAGGGGACGCGGGCGGCGAGCAGCCTGCGAGTGACGGAGTACAGCGAGACTATTCGCGGATCCGTCTGGTCCCGCGGATCGCCAGGGCCAGGGCCGACCACGACCAGATCCACAGCCGGGATCGGCGTACTTGGATCGGTGAACCCGCGGTAAGACTCGACCGTGACGCTGAGCCCGAGCGCCCGCAGGTGCTGGTCCAGCATCGCCGTGAACGTGTCCTCGGCGTCCACGATCAGGACACGCAACCCGGCCAGTCGCGGAGCCTGGCGGGTGCGCAGGCCGGGAGGGGTGAACCAGAAGGGCGCGAGCGCCGCGTTGCGCAGGGCCAGTGCCGTGCCGACCGCGGGCAGATCGCCGATCCGAGTCCGCGGGGCGCCATCGGCAGGGCGACTCCGATCGTCGTTGACGCCCAAGACGGCGAGCAGCCCGGCAGCCTTGGCCCGAGTCTCCGCGACCTCAGAGCGCGGGTCAGAGAGGCGCACGAGAGTCGCGCCGACGCCGATCCGCATCCCCCCGGCCGCGTCGATGTCAGCGGTGCGGATAAGGATCGAAGAGTCGACAGTACGCGCCCCGGCCGCGTCCGTGCCGATGAGCGCTAAGACGCCACCGTAGTAGCCCCGTCCCGCGGACTCCCAGCGAGCGATCACCCGGCACGCGTTCTGTATTGGGCTTCCGGTGACCGTCGGAGCCGGCATGGTCTCACGCAGCACATCACGGACGTCCAGTGAGCTGCGCCCCTCGATGAGATACTCGGTATGCGCCAGACGTGCCATCTCCTTCAGGAACGGCCCGACTACCTGGCCGCCCGAGGAACAGATCCTCGCCATCATTTTGAGTTCCTCGTCGACGACCATGCAGAGTTCTTCGGTCTCCTTGGGGTCGGCCAGGAATCGGAGGATGTCCTCGGTTTGAGGACCGGACAGCGGATAGCGGCACGTTCCGCTGATTGGATTCATCACCGCGATGCCACCGACGAGGCTGACTTGACGTTCCGGCGAAGCACCGATGAAGGTGCGAGTTCCCGTGTGCACGAGAAACGTCCAGTATGAGCCCACCTCGCTGAGCAGTAGCCGCCGGAAGACAGCCAGGGCGGCTCGGGCCGAAAATCCGCCGATGACGGCCGTGAAAGCTCTCTTGATCACAAAGTTGGAACCCGCACCGTTGCCGATCTCCTCGGCCAGCACACCGCGGACCAGATCCGCGTAATCATCATCGTCAATGTCGAAGCGGCCGTCTTGTAGCACGATAGGGACGTCGGTGATCCTGTCAATTACCTCGGCGACCGACACGAGCGCCTGCCGCTGGACGGTCATGGCGCGAATCGGTTCCTCATCGTCCCGGCAAGCGAATCCGCGCTCAGTGATCTGGCGGTAGGGGATGACTGCGACCGCCTCGTGGCGGGGCCCGCGCAGAGCACCCAGTTTCCTGAGCGGAATGTCGCCGAGCCTTTGCGGCAAGGTCATTTCGCCCGACATGACGTCGACAAGCCCCGGTCCGGCCGCCGACTCCGGCCGGTGGATGAGCGCGAACGCGCCGCAATCGCCCGCGAATAGGTCATCGAGTCCCAGCGCTGGTGCACGGACGGCGGTCATGTTCGCTCCCTTAGTGGTGCCCTGTCGGCGCAGATCTGGTCGAGAACGGAACCCGCGTCCCATGGGACGCCGCCACCGATCCAGGCCACGTGCTGGTCGGGCCTGACCAATACGAGGTCGCACCCCCATGCGGAGCGCACAGCCGGGTCGTCGCAGCCGACCCTGATGAGCGGGATTCCGCGGGCCGCGGCCTCTTTGACGAACGCCTCTCCATGGCACTGCGCCGACAGATCCACGAGCGTGAAGCCGGTGCCGAGCAACCCGTAGAGCGAGGTGCCGCCTAGCCAGACCGAGGGGAGCCTGCCGCCGGGCCATGGCACCGGCGTGACCCGGCCCCACTGCCAGGGCGGCGGTGGCCCGGCATCTTCGCGGACGGCGCATACAGCCTGAGACTCGCCGTACCGGTAGCTGAAGTGGATCCCGACGTTGTCAAGCTGGTAGGCCTCTTGGTCAAGGAAGCCAGCAAGCTGCTCGCGGTTCACGCCGAAGGCGCTGAGCTGGGCGAATCGACGCCACCCCTCCATCAGGTTGGCGCACATTTCCCTGTTGAAGAGCGCGACGGGACGCCGCTCGTCCTCATAGCTGTCCAGGAGTCCTGGCCCGGCCCAGCCCGATACCACGGCCGCCAGCTTCCAGCCAAGGTCGATGGCGTCCGCTATGCCGGTGTTCGCGCCGTGGCCGCCGACGGGATAGAACTGGTGGGCCGAATCTCCAGCGAGGAATACCGGTCCCGCGCGGTAGGCGTCGGCCACTCGGAGGGCACCCTGCCAGTAGCTCACGTCAAGCAGTTCGTCGACCGCGAACGGCAGGCCGAACCGGTCCCACATCACGGCCACCGGGTCATCGATCGGCTGATCGTCTTCGACGCGGAAACTCGCGGTCCAGGTCTGCGCACCGTCCCTTGACACCAGATTGAGCCCCCTGGCGGAGACCGTCAGGAAGGCAGGCCCGTGCCGGCGCAGGATCGGGTCGGCGCTGGTGAAGTACAGCGAGCAATGTCTGGTCGGCGGGCCTGCGGCCGAGACAGCGAGACCGGCGCTCTCCCGTACGGTGCTGGCGGCGCCGTCGCACGCTACGAGGTAACGGGCAGTGATCGAGTGCGAGACTCCGGTGCCGCGGACCGCCGCTGAGACGACCACGCCCGTGTCGGTCTGGCTTGATCCGGTGTAAGAACAGCCTTCGCGCAGATCGATCAGCGGATGATTGCTCGCCGCCCGCCGCAGGATTTCCTCGAGCAGCGACCCCTGGACCCGCTGATAGGCCTGGGTGGGGGCCGTTCCGTCGGTGATCTGGGCGTTGACGGCGGAGACGTCGGCGACCGACGGGTACCGCCAGATGGTAATCGGAGGTTCTGCCGCATCCCGGGTGAAAATGAAGTTGGCGGGCTGGTCGCTGGCCACCCCTCTGGCTCTGATCTCCGCGCACAGCCCGAGCCGATCAAGGAGCTCCATGCTCCGGCCGTTCACGTAGTCCATCTTCGGGAACTTCGACGGGCCGACCGATCTTTCCAGGACGATGCTCGGTATGTCATGCCGGGCGAGTTCCAGCGCTAGGACCGAGCCCACCGGACCCGCCCCCACCACCAGTACGGGTGTGTCGGCGGTGTTAGTGCTCACGGTGTCCACTCCTCAGTAGGGTGCTGCGGGCATCCGCGTGGAGCGTGAAATGCCGAGTTAGCTCGACGCGGTTGTTGACGCCGAACTTCGAGAAGATGTGCCGCAAGTGACTGTCGACCGTGTGTGGCGAGAGGTACAACCGGGACGCGACCTCCCGGTTCGTCAGCCCTTCGGTGACGAGCTTGGCCACTGGAAGCTCAGAATGAGTCAATACCGGATGGTCGGCCGCGTTCGCGGGCGCCACCCGAGGTTCTGGGCGCAGATCGAAACCACGGAGAGCTTGCTGCGCCCGCGCGATGTGATGCCGCGCATCCGCCTTCGCGTACAGGGCGAGTGCTTGTTCCGTATGGGCGGTGGCGGCTTGGTCGTTGCCCGCGTTGTGCTCCGCGACCGCGGTGTCCTCAAGTGCGCCAGCCAGTGCCAGCGGGCGGGGACTTGGGGCGAGGTGCCGCAGCGCCGCCCGGAAGGCCTCCAGGTCACCGGTGTGCAGACCCGCGGCATGCTCAGCTCCGCCGGCGATCGAAGAGATGCCGGGATTGCGGTCCGACAGCTGCTGGAGGGCGCTGACGACGACCTGCGCGGACGCTACTGAACCGGCCCGCAGCGCGATCTTCACCAGAGTCGGGCCCACCATCGCGGCCTCGGCGAGGATTGGCCGCTTCGGCAGCGCGTCGATGAGCGGCGTCACTGTCTTCAGCGCCAGGCCAGGCTCGCCCATGGCGTCCTGGTACAGCGCCACCGGCCAGACCAGCTCAAGCGGGCAGGTGCTCGGCGCTCCCGAGGTCAGCAGTTCGAATTTCAGTGCGTGGCGTCTCGCCGAGTCCAGATCGTCTCGGTGAACAGCGACCTGGAGCAGCAGAGCAAGCGAGGACAAGCTCAGCGCAAGGGCGTCAAGCTGCTCGGCGCTTCGCAAGCCCCGTTCGGCCTCATCGGCGGCCTCGGCGAGAAGGCCCTGGGCCAGCCGCATTTCGGCCCGGTAGCAATGCCTGAGCGGGTCCGACCACGCGGTCCCGAGCAGGGACGACTGGGCCTGCTCGGAGTCGTAGATGGCATCGGCCTCGCCGTAATGATCGGCGGTGGCCAGCACGCGGGCGAGCCATAGCCGGGGATGGCGGAGACGGCCGCCAACCACTTCCCGGTCGGCGGTCTCCACGGCTGCCCGGGTCCAGCGAATCGCGGCTTCGAGATCACCTTGGTCACGGGCCGCGACGCCGCGGGCGACGTTCCCGAACACTATCGCGGAGTGCTCACCGGTGATCTCGGCCAGCATTGCCGCTTCGGCACCGGCCTGGTCGGCACCGGCGAAGCCGCCCAGATAAATCAGTCCATGCGCACGGATGGCAGCTAATTGAGCCTGCACCGAATCTGGTGCCCAAGGCTCTGGAAGCTTTTGGGCAGGTCCCCGACGGTGCCCGGGGGCCAGATACTCACCGTCAGCCTGCGCCATGGATGCGGCCTCGCGGTGCATGGCCATCCTGACCGGCTCGCAGAGGCTCTGGTAGACCGCCTCGCGGACCAGGTCGTGGATGAACCACAGTTTCGAACCATCCGCGGCGAGGATTCCAGCCCGCACCGCCTCCTTCGCGGTCGACAGCAAGCCGATGGCGTCGCGATGGAGCAGCCCGGCGGCCTCGTGCACGGTGAAGGGGCGGCTCAGGATCACGCCGACATCCAGCAGTCCGCGAGCGTCGGCGGACAGGCCAAGCAGCCGCTGGCCGACCGCGTCAAAGAAGCAGGCTGGCAGGTCGCCGGGCAGGACAGTGCCGTTTCCCCCCACAATCGCGAGCCGGCCGGTGTCGCGCAGAGTCGTGAACAGCTGATGCAGCAGGAACGGGTTGCCAGCGCTGCGGGTCGCGATGGCCAGCGCAGCCGCGTCGGGGCTCGCGCCAAGCACCTCGGTGCAGAATTCAGCCACTGCGCCGTCGCCGAGAGGACCGAGCTCGATCCGGCGGCCGCCCTGCGTCATCAGCCAGTCAATGCTGGCCGCCGGGCCGAGCGGCCCGTGCGGGCTGAGGGTGAAGAGCCAGAAGATCCGCTCGGCGGCCAGGTCAGGAACGAGGGTCCGCAGCGCCATCATCGTGAACTCGTCGGCCCAGTGGGTGTCATCTACGGCAATGAATACCGGGCGGGTGCGCGCGTGCGCCGAAATGAGCTCTTTGAGCTGGTCTACTAGCCAGAAACGATCGTTACCCCGTCCTCCGAGCGTCGTGGAGTCAATTCCGGAAAGTCCTCCGCGCTGGAGTGCGGATAGCAGCGTGCTCAACGGTGCCACTCGGTCAAGTTCTGCGGCCGCGGCTGTGGCCGCCGTCATACCGAGACGGCGGGCCTCCCTGGCTGTCTCCTGGAGAAGCCGGGTCTTTCCGATACCAGCTGGGCCCTCGATCACCACGCACTGGGACCTTCCGGCGTTGGCCGCCAGAAGAAGCCGCCGGATGTCCGACAAGGTTTCTTCTCTCCCGACGAACGCCTTGCTTCTGGAGTACATGCCGTTTCCTCCGTAATGGGGTAAAACTCTTATCTTGTCAATTTTCAAACTTTTTCCCTACGTTCCTCACGCTACCGTTGTCGCGTGCGGAAGTGAGGAATGGCGGGACCCTAAATTGACCTGCGACCTGGCTGTCTTGATCAGGCCGGCACGCCTGACGGTCGACTGGCGATGGCCAGAGGGGGAGATTCAGCGCTGGGGACAAGCCCGGGGCCACCTGATCGCGGTGGCCGGCGCATCGGCAGATTGGGGATCAGGATGGTGAGCAGGGTCAGCAGCAGGCCGCAGCCTCCGGCCACCGCGAAGACGGTATGCAGCGAGCCGATGAATCCCTCGGGCAGCGCGATCCGGTCTGAGGATGGCGCCCCGCCACCGCCAGAGCCCAGCCCAGCCGTCAGGATCGTCCCCAGCACCGCGACGCCGAACGCGCCGCCGAGCTGCCGGAGAAAGGCGCCGGTGGCGGTGCCGGCCCCAAGGTCGCTCGGCGGCAGCTCGGCCTGCACAACCAGGACGAGCGGCTGCATGCACAACCCCAGCCCGATTCCGGTGACCGTCATCATCGCGAAGACCCAGGCCAGCGGGGTGTGGGGGCCGAGGCCGATGCCGGCAAGCACGCCGGCCGTCGTGAGCAGCGCACCAGCGACTATGAACCACTTGTAGTGGCCCGCCCTGCTGATAGCGCGGCCGCCGATGACGGATACTCCGGTAAGCGTGCCCATCAGCGGGAGCATCATCAGGCCGGAGACGCTAGGCGATCGGCCCAGCACCAATTGCAGGTAGACGGGTAGATAGACGATCGCGCCGAACATGATGATGCCAAGCAGGAAAACAGCCGACCCGCCGACCGAGAATGAGCGGATCCGGAACAAGCGGACGGGCAATAGCGGCGTCGTCGTCCTGAACTCGGCCCACACGAGCAAGCTCAGCATCAGCGCGCCGAACGCCAGAGCGCCGACAACGTGCTGATCGGTCCATGAGTACTGGCGGCCTCCCCAGGACGCGGCGAGCAGGAGGCTGACGGTGGCGGCCACCAGGAGTATGGCTCCCAGGCCATCTATCGCTCCCGCCGCCTTCCGGCGCGGCAGCGCGCGAAGACCCCACGCGGCAGCGGCGAGCGCGGCGAAACCGATGGGAACATTCAGAAAGAAGATCCAGCGCCAGCCGTGCTCGGCGAAGTAACCGCCGAGCAGCGGGCCCCCCAGAGCGGCAACGCCGAAGACCGCGCCAAATGAGCCCAGCCTGCGGCCACGCTCATGCGGTGGGACGATCTCCGACACGATGGTGAAGGCGAGGACGACCAGGCCGCCCGCTCCGATGCCCTGCAGTCCGCGAGCCAGGATCAGCTGAAGTAGCGTCTGCGAGACTCCGCACAGCACCGAGCCCGCTACGAAAACGCTAATGGCCAGCAGCAAAACGGGCCGCCGCCCGCGCAGGTCGCTGATCCGGCCGTACAGGGGCATCGCTACAGTTCCGGTGAGCAGGTAGGCAGTGATGACCCAGGGATAGCGGTCCAGTCCGCCCAAGTCGCTGACCACCGTGGGCATGGCGGTGGCCAGGATGTTCTGGTCGAGCGCCGCTAGCAGCACCGTAATCATGAGCGCGCCTAGCACCACCCGGATCTGCCGATTCCCGAGAGCCGGCGGCCGGTGGTCGGCGGGGCCTTGTCGGGATGTCATCGCTTCCTCCGGGTGGGCCAGGCGGGCGTGGTCGGGCTGGTCGTGTCGGGCGCGTTGTCAGCGGGCTGAGTGCTTCGCGTTTTTCGCGCGTGGCAGCCCGATGATCAAGGTGGCGCCGACTACGACGTGGATCAGGCCGAGCACCAGGCGGTTGCCCGTGCTGACCCCATGGCCGGAGAACGGGCCGCCGAGCGACAGCACCAGGAAGACGACGGCTACGGTCGTCCAGATCGCGCGGGCGCGGTCAGCGAAGTGCTCGAGCAGAGCGAGCAAACCCCAGCCCGCGAATGAGGCGATCGCGCTGACCGCGATGACGATGGCGACGTTGAGTACGGTGGCCGCTCCCGACCCGGTGGTCGGCTGCCGGAGATGCATGCCTGCCAGATGGGCCACAGCAAAGATGATGACGGCGGCAGCTACTGCTATGCCGACCGTGAGCAGGCGCCTTTGCCGGGGTGAGGTAGCGACGGCCGTGGTGGCCGTCCTTGTCGTTGTAGCGGACATTGTGGGCTCCTAGCTGACGGGACGGAAGGTCGCGTCGAGTGTGATCGTGAGCGTGCGGGCGATCATCAGGTTGGGCAGTTTGGTAAGGCCGGCCTGATGGCGATCCACCACGCCGCTGGCGCGGACGGAGACGAGATCCTCGGCCACGTTGACGACCTCGGCCGTCAGGCTGATCGGCGACGCCGTGCCCTTGATGACGAGGCTGCCGTCGACCATCCAGCCTGCCGGGCCGGCGACGACCTTGGCCGCGGAGAAGCTGAAGGTCGGATGAGCCTGGCTGTCCAGGAACTTGGGACTGCGGACATCGTCGTCCCGCTTGGCGTTCCCGGTCTGGAAGCCGGCTGAGTCGAGGATCGCCGAGACTCCCTCAATAGCACCATCTGCTCCCACCTGCGCGATGGCGCTGGTGATCGGGATCGTCCCTGTCACCTTGCCTGCCAGGCTGCGGACGGTGAAGGACGCTGTGCTCTGGGCGGGGTCGAGGGTCCATGTACCCGAACGAATCGACTGCTGGAGTAGGGGAGCGGCCATGGTCTTGGTCCTTCTATCTCTCGGAAAGCACTCCGGAGACCCGAGGCGCATGACGCCAGACTAGAGGTACTTTTCAATAGTTGCAAGATTTAATTAAATTTTTCAAATACGGTGGATCTCCATGGTATGCTCGGGACATGACAGCAGGGACTAACCACAAGACAGCGCTGGACCCGGCGCTCGCAGGCGAACTCGCACGTCAGCTGATGTCCGTCTCGCTGTGGACGGCCCGGCACCAAGATCCGCTATTCGAGCGTCTTGGGCTCTCCGCGCCGACGGCGCGAGCATTGCTCCAGCTGCCGCTGGATGCCGCGGTTCCGACCCGTTATCTCGCGGGGCGCCTGCGGTGCGATCCATCCAACGTCACCGGCGTGGTCGACCGTCTGGAGAAGGCCGGGCTCGTCAAGCGTGGCTCGGAGCACGTAGACCGCCGGGTTAAAACACTTGCCCTCACACCGGCAGGCCGTGAGATGCGGCAGGCGATGTACGCCGCCATCTCCTCGGACATGCCGGCCCTCGGCGGCTTCAGCGAGGACGAGCTGCGCACTCTGCTCGACCTGCTGAACAAAGCATGGGCGGCGTGCGTGGAGTATGACGCGGCCGAGTTGGGTCCAGCATCCCGTGCCGGGCTGATCTGACTATTGTCATTCTCGAAGCCATTGGTGAAACCATTCCCGAAGCGCTGGAGGCACCATGTCCGTGTTTACCGAGGCAGAACTCGCCTTCCTGCAAGGAGAGCGACACCTGGCAAGACTGGCCACCGTCGGGCTGGACGGCACTCCGCACATAGCGCCGGTTGGGTGGTCGCTTGACGACGACGCTAGCGTCGTGCGGGTCGGCGGGATCGATTTGCCGTCCACCAAGAAATTCAAGGACGCCGCCCGGACCGGACGGGCCGCTATCGTCATCGACGATGTACTGCCGCCGTTTCGCCCGCGCGGCGTCGAGGTCCGCGGGCGGGCCGTCGTCCAGCACGAGCCGGAGGCCTTGATCGTCATCCATCCAGAGCGGATCGTGAGCTGGGGACTCGAAGGGGCACCCAGAAGCGCGCGCAACGTCGGCTGAGGATCGCGACCTGACTGAGCTGACTGGCCCAACGGCCGGTCAGCTCAGTCAGGTCCGATCAGTCATGTCGCCAGGGCGGTCGGGATATTGTGGTTGAACCGGAAGATATTGTCCGGGTCGTAGTTTCGCTTGACCGTGACCAGACGCCGGAAGGCTGCGGGCGAGAACGCGGCGCGCACCCCTTCGGTGGTCGTGTCGGCCGTCCCCAGGAAGTTGAGGCTCGCGGCACCAGCGGTCCAGGGCAGCATCCGGTCGAGGATCTCCTGGGCGACGGGCTCGACTGGCATGCCGCCGCCCGGCACCCCGGCCAGGTAGAGCTGGAACGCCGCGTCGCGGCCGGCGACCGCGTTGGGCACAGCTGGTTCGCGGCCGAGCGCGCCGCCGAGATGCCTCAGTTCCACCAGCCGAAGCGGGCAGGTGCTGTCCGGACCCGTCGCGGCTATCAGCGCGTCCACCGCGTCCTCGTCGAGATCGCGCAGCCGCACCCCCCGTTCGTAGACCGCGAGTGGCGCGGGGGGATCGTTGTGGATTGAGCCGCCGGCGGCGTAAGGCATGTCGCCGACGGTGTCAAGCAGCGGCAGGGCCACTTGCCGCAGCGGTGCGATCAAGCGCTCGCCTTCGGCCTGGGAGCCGTTGAAGGCGATCCTGATATGGACGGCGAACCGCCCGCGCAGCGGTGACGGGATCTCTGCATCCCACGGGAACCGGGTGAGCGCGAAGGATGAGCTCATGGCATCGGGTATATCCCGCACCCACCGGCGGTAGGCGTGCAAGGCCGCACGGGCGGATGTTCCGGGCAGATAGAGGCCGCCGCCGAAGAGCCGGCTGACTCGCAGCAGCCCGACCTCCATCGAGGTGACGACGCCAAAGTTGCCTTTGCCGCCGCGCAGCGCCCAGAACAGGTCGGCGTACTGGTGCGGAGTCGCGGTGCGGAGGGTGCCGTTGGCGGTGACCAGGTCGATACTGCGGACGTGGTCTGCGCAGTAGCCGAAGGCACGCCCCAGCAGCCCAAGTCCGCCGCCGAGCGTGTAACCGACCGCTCCGATCTCGGGGGCCGAGCCACTCAGCGGGGCCAGGCCGAACGGCGCGGCCTCATGGATGACCCTCGACCACCGCACGCCAGCCTCGATTCTGGCCACGGCGGCGTAGGGATCGACTCGCACGCCTTGCATCCGCCGGGTGGTAATCAGCACCGCGCCATCGGCGGCCAATGGTGCCCCGTGACCGGTGTTGAGCACCGCCACCGGCAATCCGCGCTTGGCGGCGTATCCGACGGCGGCCATAACATCGGCCGGGCCGATCGCCTCCACGATCACGGCCGGATGATGTTCGATCGCTAGGTTATGGCCGCGGCACGCCAGCTCGTATCCGGCGCTGCTGGGCACGTGCGAGAGCCCGGCCACGGCACCGTCGAGATCACCGACGTGGACCACGGGAATATCTGGTGCGGCCGGTGCTGACAGGTGGAGGTCACCGGTTCCGTTGGTCGCGGGCGGGATCAGAACATCGGAGATTCCAGGCATGATGGCACCGGTCTTCACTGGCTCAGCCGCCCACTGTGATCATGTCGGCCATCAGCCCAGCTCGCTCGGCGCGGTCGAACTCGGGGTAGATCGGGCAGACGGTTACCATTTCGAACGGCTGGAAGGTATTCCACTGCGTCTGCGTCCGCAGGTAGTTCGTGAAAGCGTTGGTGTCGCTCCAGAAATCACCGCTGAGTACGCGGGCGAAATGCGGGTCGCCGTCGACGGCGAAGCCGCGCTGCCGCAGGTAGGCGCCGAGTTTGTAACCAGATTCGTAGTAGGCGGAGATCAGCCGGGTGTAAGAGTCGTACCCGGTCTTGTAGAAATTGGCGTAGCCGAGCTGGAGACTTTGCTCAGCATCTGGTGCGTCCAGGATCCGGTTCAGCGTCCTGGCTGCTTCCCGGCCGGTCGTCAGCGCGAGGAAGGTGCCGCCGGAGAAGATCGGGTCGATGAAGCAGCCGGCGTCCCCGGCCATCATCCAGCCGGCTCCGGTGACGGTGTCGGAGTAGTAGCAGTAGTCGGTCTCTACGTGGATCTCCGTACGCGGCGTGGCGCCGCGCAGGCGCTCAACGATGCGCGGCACCCTGGCTAGATGCAGGTCAAGCGCCGCCGAGGGCTGGCCGATACCGCGCAGCACCTCGCGCGACATGACCGCGCCGATGCTGATGGTGCGCGGCCAGATCGGGATTGCCCAGATCCAGCCGTCGGGGTGACCGCCGATCTGGATGTCGCCCTCCACGCCCGGATTGTTCCGTTCGTCGAGCGTGTCGTAGTGCCGGAACATCGCGACATTGCGCAGCCAGGAGATGTCCTTGCGGGTATCGAAGTGCTTGGCAGCCTTGCTAGCACGCCCGCCGCAGTCCAGTACCCAGGCGGCCCGGACATCGCGCAACTCGCCGTCGAGCTCGTAGCGCACCCCGCCGATCCGTCCATCCGCACCGGCGATGAACTCGTGAACGGCCGCGTCCTGGACAAGGATCGCGCCCCGGCGAACCGCGGACTGGGCGAGGAAGTGGTCGAAGTGTGACCGCTCGACCTGGAAGGTTGTCGGGAACCGGCCCGGTCCTTGGTCAGCGAAATTGGTTCGCCGGAAGTCGCCGTTGGGGAAGATGAACTCCGCTCCGGTCTTGACCGGGTATCCCTGCGCCTTGGCCTCGTCGTAGAGCCCGAGCTGCCGGAGAATTTCCGCGGTATAAGTGAGCTGTGACTCACCGACATGGAAGCGCGGCAGCGTGCGTCGTTCCAGGACCAGCACAGAACGGCCCGCTTCGGCGAGCGTCAGCGCGGCAACCGAGCCGGCCGGTCCGGCGCCAATCACGATGACGTCGACAGATTCGGGGATCTGATCGGGGCGGACGGTCATGGCGAGTTTCATCTGCGCTGCCCTTCGGTGCTGTCCAGATACAGGGTGTAGAAGTGCGTATCCGGGCTGGCCGGATCTATATGCATCTCACCGCGAGCACCCCGGTACGCCCCGGTCCCGCCAGTTATGGCGGCGAAGAAGGGCGGCGGCGGGAACACCTCTTCCACGAAGGTCTGGAAGGCGATGGTTCCCTCGGGCAGGTTCATGCTCACGTTGCAGACGATGTAGCTGTGTCCTTCATCCAGTCGCACGACTGTGCAGGCCCCGCCGTCGAAGCCGACAACCGCCCCGTCCAGCGAGAGCTCGTGGGTGAAGACGCTGCGGTCGCCCAGATTGACCTCGTCTTCGCCGTTCTTGTAAACTTCACGGCGCACAGGCCTGGCGATCAGCTTGATGACCTGCTGGTCGGTAACCGACATGAATCCTCCACTCGGCGGGTATTTCTTGAATCGTGCCCCCCATTGGCGGAGCACCACATCACGCGATCTCGTATGGGCGGCCGGGCTGATCCGAGGTCTGTCGGCGAGCCGGGCGAGACGAAGATGGCGCGATGGCGTGATGCGAGACCGACGATCTTGGATCATTGTCATGAATGATTCCCCGCGGGCTGCCCGAGCCTAGGAAGGCTGATAGATGCGTTCACGAGTCGCAACTAGGATGATCAGCGCAGCTATTGCCGTTTTGATCGTTGAACTGACTGATCTGGCCCTCGACAAGATCGGGCTCTCAGAAGAGAAATCTCGTGTGGCCAGAGCGATCCTGAAGGCCAGCGTCTCTGCCGCGGGCGGCGTTCTGCTTGGCTCGATTCTCGGCGACCTCGATGAGAAGAAGGAAACCGACAAACGACCCGAAACGGAGCAGCGGGACCGGTAGGGAACGCGGCCAAGACCGCTAATTGCTGGACATTGCCGCAGCGTTGGCCCCTAGCTGTCGTTATGGCGACGTCGTGGGCCCCTAGCTGTAGCCTCATTTTAAGAATGACGGGATTTACGCTGGATTCGCGGATTCACCTCACCGAGTCTCAGGACCGTAGGAAGCGCAGGACTGCCAGTACGCGGCGGTTGTCGCCTTCGGACGGCGGCAGGCCCAGCTTGGCGAAGATGCTGGCGGCGTGCTTCTCGACGGCCCCGGCGGACACGACCAGAGCCGCTGCGATGCCGCTGTTAGACCGGCCCTGCGCCATCAGGGTCAGCACGTCACGCTCGCGCGGGGTGAGCGCCGTGAGGCCCGCGTGCCGGCTCGCGCCAAGTAGCTGGCTGACCACCTCCGGGTCCAGGGCGGTGCCGCCGGCCGCGACCCGTGCCAGCGCGTCGAGGAATTCGGCCACGTCGGCTACCCGGTCCTTGAGCAGGTAGCCCACGCCGACGGCGTTTCCCTCCAGCAGCTGGGCCGCGTACCTGGTCTCGATGTACTGGGAGAACACCAGCACTCCGGTCCCGGGATGGTCGCGCCGTAGCTTCAGGGCGGCGCGAAGCCCTTCGTCAGTGTGGGTTGGTGGCATCCGGACGTCCACCACCGCGACGTCGGGATGGTGCTCTGCCACGGCAGCGACCAGGGTTTCGCCGTCGGCCGTGGCGGCGCACACCTCGTGGCCATGATCCTCAAGCAGCCGGGTGAGCCCGTCCCTGAGCAGGGCCGCGTCCTCCGCGATCACGACGCGCATCACCGGATGACTCTCATGCGCGCAGGGGCAACTGGACGGTGATCTGAGTCGGCCCGTCGAGCGGACTCGTGATGTCGAGGCGGCCATCGACGGTGCTCACCCGTTGCGCGAGCCCGGACAGGCCGGTCCCTCGCGCCAGGTCCGCGCCGCCGATCCCGTCGTCGGCGACGCTGAGGAGAAGCAGGCCCTGATGCCCGGCGGCCCGAATGTCGATCTTGCTCGCCTGGCTGTGCTTGGCCGCGTTGGCCAGAAGTTCGGCTGCGCAGTAGTAGGCGATGGTCTCGATCGCTGGCGTGGGCCGCTCCGGGATGGCGATGGTCACGGCCGCCGGGATGACACTGCCGGCGGCGAGAGTGGCCAGCGCGTCGGCGAGGCCGTTGTCGAGCACCGGCGGGTGGATGCCCCTGGCCAGGGTCCGCAGCTCGATGAGCGCGTCCTTAGCCCCCCGGTGGGCGGCATCGACGAGCTGCCGGACCGCGGCGACGTCGAGTGTCAGGTTTTCGGCCCCGAGCTTCTCCTTGGCCATGCCGAGGTTCATCGCCAGGGCGGCGAGCCGCACCTGCGCGCCGTCGTGCAGGTCTCGTTCGAGACGCCGCAGCAGCGCGGCGGAGTCGTCCACCGCCAGCGCCCTGGTCTCCTCCAGGTCGCGTACTCGCTGCGCCAGCCGGCCCGGGCCAAGCAGGCTCCGCATCAGCCAGCCATCCGCCATGGTCACTGCCCGGGTCAGCCAGGGCGCGACGAGCACCATCGCTGCGCCCGCCGCGAAGACCAGGAAAGTGCCGCTGAAGGTGACGACACCGAACTCCCCGAAGGGGGTGAAGACCGGCACCGGACGCAGCTGTGTCCCCGGCGGGTGGTTACGAAACAGGCGCCACCAGAACGGGAAGGTCAGGTTAATCAGCCCCGCGACCCAGAAGAATGCCGCGTATGCCTCGAAGACCGCGACCGGCAGCTTCAGCAGCAGGTAGGTCACGGCCCGCCAGCCGGGGCCGTCCCGCAGCCGCGCGCCGAGCCGGCCCGCGAAACCCCGGCCAGGCTGGAACGGCGCCGGGGTCGCGATCTGCTCGCCGAGCAGCGACGCCGCCAGGCGCAGGTGCGCCAAGCCGAGCCGCCGGGCGATGCCCGTCGCGAGGATCGCGAGGATCGCAAGACCGACGAGGGCGCCGACGACGGACACCGACGCGACGACCCCGACCAGCAGCAGCGCTAGCGTCACGGCGAAGCCAGCCACCGCGAGCGGAACGTCTACTCCGCAGAACAGCAGTTCACGACGCGCCCGGCCGGTGAAGGGCGCCGCGGCCACCACGCGGGCTAATGCCGCGAGGGTACCGCCCGGCTGACTGCCGGGCGGTACCCTCACAGTCACCGCGCTCGTCGCTTTCATGAACTCATTGTCGCTCAGGAATCGCGCCGTACCAGCAGCCAGCCGCCCACGGCAAGCATTACGCCCGCGTACAGGCAGAGCAGGCCGAGCCCGGCCCACGGCGACAGCGCCTGCGCTTGCGGCCGGACCGCGGCCAGCGAGTTCCCGACAATCGATACCGGCAGGTAACCCAGCACTGAGTGGGCGAACGCACCGATGAACTGCGCTACGACGAACACGCCGCCGACGACCACCGCGATGGCGGCCGCGGTGTGCCGGATAATGGCGCCCACGCCCAGGCCGATCAGCCCGATCAGGGCAACGCCCGCCCCGCTCAGCAGGACAGCCCGCAGCACGTCAGGCTGGCCGAGGCCGGGGGCGGCCAGGTGGCTCGACAGGGCGGCCCCGCCCGCGAAAAAGGCGACGAACGCGGCGACCTCCCCGGTAACGAGCGCTACCGCGCCGAATACCGCCGCTTTGGCAGCCAACAGCAGCGGCCGGTTCGGGACCGCGGCCAGCGTCGCCCGGATCATGGAGGATGAGTACTCGCCCGTCATGACCAGCACGCCCAGCACCGCGGTCAGGAGCACGCCGGGGATGAGGCCGGCGAGCGCGTTGTTCGTCA
Source organism: uncultured Actinomycetota bacterium (assembly GCA_963769145.1). Lineage (GTDB taxonomy): Bacteria > Actinomycetota > Actinomycetes > Streptosporangiales > Streptosporangiaceae > Chersky-822. Next base: position 285,246 of record CAVYKS010000003.1, on the reverse strand, counting down.
GGTCGCCAGATCCGTTCTTGGTGTTGACACCCACGGCGATGGCAATGGCGATCGCGCTGACGACGATCACTCCCAGCGTCCACCAGGTGGAACGCAGGCTCCGTAGCTTGATCCACTCCATCCGGGCTACGTGCGAGAACCGGTAGTGACCGGCCGGAATCCGTGCTGTTGATGCTATCATAGCTCTACCTCGGTTTTCTTGGCGACGCGGAGGGGCCGAGCCCGTAGCCGACGCTCCCGCCGGTCAGGTCAAGGAATGCCTCTTCCAGCGAGGCGCCCCGGGCGGACAGTTTGGCCACCGAGGTGTCGGCCAGCAGCCGCCCGTGGCCGATGACGACTAGCTGATTGGCGGTCTGCGCCATCTCGCTGATCAGATGGCTGGAGACGAACACGACCCGGCCTTCGGCGGCGAGAGACTTGAGCAGGTCGCGGATCCAGCGGATGCCCTCCGGGTCCAAGCCGTTGACCGGCTCGTCCAGCATCAGTACCCCGGGGTCGCCCAGCAGCGCGGCGGCGATACCCAGCCGCTGAGCCATGCCGAGCGAGAACTTGCCGGCTCGCCGATGGCCGACTTCGCCCAGCCCTACTATCCCCAGCACCTCTTCCACCCGTGCCTGCGGGATCGCGCTGCTGGCCGCGAGCGCGGTCAGGTGGGCGCGGGCGCTGCGGTCCGGCTGGAATGCTTTCGCCTCCAGCAGCGCCCCGACCTCGCGCAGCGGCCAGCTCAGGTTGCGGTACGGGCGCCCGCCGATCAGTGCCTGCCCGGCATCCGGCGTGTCCAGTCCGAGAATCAACCGCATGGTGGTGGATTTACCCGAGCCATTCGGGCCGAGAAAGCCTGTGACGGTGCCTGGCCGTACCTCGAAGCTAAGCGAGTCGACCGCGACAACGGAGCCATAGCTCTTACCGAGATCACGGACTTGTATCATGAATACTCCATGTGCCAACCCAGCAGCGACTCCTGTAGTCGCGCTAGCCGGCAAGCGGCTGCATGCCAGTACTGATCACGCTACGAACATGGCTGGCAACGGGGAATCCAGGCATCACCCGTATTCAATGGGGGGTTTCCCTCCCGGCCCGGCTCCAGTGGGCGACGGGCGGCGGGTTGCCGGATCCGTCCGGACAGCAGTGCGCCGACGGCCGTGGCCGCGGGCTCGGTCAGCATCTCGGCGTGCAGGCACTCCACGTCCCGCGTCTCGACGATGCCGTTGACGAAGGGCGCCCAGTCGTCCGGCTTGCACCAGTCCAGCCGACTGCGCGTCGCTGTGACCAGCAGCATGTCGCCGCCGAACGACTCGGGATCATGGCGGGCGACTAGCTGGACATTGTTCACCATGACGTCGACGACGATCGCCCGCTGAGTCTCGTCGAAGTGCCGCAGCTCACTCTTGCTCCGGCCGAGCAGGCGGGCCACCGCCTGCCGGATCGAGCTGGTGTCGGCCAGGATGGGCGCGGGGTCCTTTGGCATCCCGTAGACCTTCGCGTACTCCTCGTACATGTCGGTGAGGATCTCGCGCTCGTCGACCCGGCCGCGCCGGAGCGGGTCGAATGGGTAGGCGTCCAGCAGCGCCAGGAGCGCGACCTCGGCGCCCTCCCGTTGCAGCCAGGTGCCGAGCGCATGCACAATGTTGCCGCCAAGCGACCAGCCAAGCAGGTGGTAAGGCCCAGCCGGCTGCACGGCGGCGATCTGCTCGGCGTAGTGCGCCACCATCTCCTCCAGCGACCGCGGCAGCTCACCTCTCCCGGCCAGGCCGCGCGCCTGCAGCCCGTAGACCGGGTACTCGGGGCCGAGCGCGCGCAGGAGGCCCGCGTACGGCCAGCTGTTGCCACCCAGCGGGTGCACGCAGAACAGGGGCGGCCTGCCGCCTGTCGCCCGCAGCGGCAGCAGCACCTCACGTGCGTCCCGGCCGGGGTCGCCGGAATCGATCAGGCCGAGCAGGTCGGCCGGCGTGGGCGCGCTGAAGAGCGAGGCCGGGTCGAGTTCCGCGCCGAGCACCGCGCGGATGCGGCTGACCAGCCTGGCCGCCAGCAGCGAGTGCCCGCCCGCATCAAAGAAGTTGTCGTCTGGTCCTAGCTGCACGCCGACTACCTCGCCGAACAGCTCGCACAGCAGCTGTTCCCGAGGCGAGCGGGGCGGGCGGGCGGACGTCCCGCGAGCGGGACCAGGCGGGGGCAGCGCGCGCCGGTCCAGCTTGCCGTTCGGCGTCAGCGGCAGCGCATCGAGCTGGACGAAGGCGGCGGGGATCAGGTACGCGGGCAGCACGGCAGCCAGGCCTGAGCGCAATGCCTGCGGCTCGATGTCGACGCCGCCGTCAGGGACGACATAGCCGATCAGTCGCCGGCCGTGCGGTGGATCCTCCCGTACCACGACCGCGGCCTCCGCGACGCCCGGCTGCCGACGCAGCTCGGACTCGATCTCGCCGGGTTCGATCCGAAAGCCCCGGACCTTGACCTGGTCATCGGCCCGGCCGGAGAATTCCAGCTGCCCGTCGGGACGCCACCGGCCCAGGTCGCCGGTCCGGTTCATCCGCGCGCCAGAGGCCAGGAACGGGTTGGCTACGAACCGTTCGGCCGTGGCCCGCGGCTCGTTAAGGTACCCGCGGGCCAGGCCAGGCCCCGATACGTAGAGTTCACCAGCGACGCCGGGCGGGACCGGTCGCAGTTCGGCGTCGAGCACGTACACGGACACGTCGCAGATCGGCCGGCCGATCGCGGCCGGGCCCGCGGCGGCGGCCGGGCCGCAGACCGCGAAGGTGACGTCCACGGTGGCCTCGGTCGGCCCGTAGGCGTTGACCAGGAGCCGGCCGGCTGACCAGAAACCGAGCACGTCGCCGGGACACGGCTCGGCCCCGGTGATCAGCGTGCGCAGCTCGGGCAGGGCAACCCTTGGCAGGCTCGCCAGCACCGATGCGGGCAGGTGCGCGTGCGTGATGCGCTCGGTGGCGAGTACCTGAACCAGATCCGCTCCGGCCAGAGCCGCGTCCGGGACGACGAGGCAGGCACCGGACAGCAGCGCCAGGCACAGTTCCGCCACGAACACGTCGAAGCTGGGGGAGACGAACTGGAGTACCCGGCTCGCCGGGTTCACTTCGTATGAGGCGGCCTGGTTGGCGGCCAGGCCCGCGATGCCGAGGTGGGTGACAACGACGCCACGGGGGCTCCCGGTTGACCCCGAGGTATAGATGACGTACGCCGGGCTGTCAGCGGTCAGGGGGCCGGTCCGCTCGGCGTCAGTGACATTCCGCCCGGCCGGCGATGCGAGATCCGCGTCGCTCCCGCCCCCGGCCAGCACAAGCTCGGAATCGGCCAGCAAGGGCAGCAGCAGGCGGTCTGCGTGGTGGCGACCACCACGGGCAGGTCGGCACCGCGCAGCATGAGGTCGATCCGCTCGGCCGGGTACCGCACGTCGATGGGCAGGTAGGCAGCGCCGGCTTTGGTCACCGCGAGTACCGCGATCACCAGGTCGGCCGAGCGCGGCAGGGCCACCGCGACCAGCCGCTCCGGGCCCGCCCCGTGCCGGATGAGCCGGCGTGCGAGCTCGTTGGCGCGGGCATTGAGCGTCGCGTAGGAGAGGGAATGACCGTGGTACTGGATCGCGTCGGCGTCGGGCGTGCGCGCCGCCTGGTCCTCGAACAACTCGGCCAGGGTCCGCGCCGGCCCGCGCCGGACGGGGCCGGTGCCGTTCTTGAGCGTCAGCTCCCGCTCGCCGGGGATGAGCATGTCCACCGCGCCGATCCTGACGTCGGGATCGGCCGCGACCGCGGCGAGCAGGCGCGCCAGCCGGTCCGCCAGCCGCTGCGCGCTATCCCGGTCGAACAGGTCGGTGGCGTACTCGAGGGTTCCCTCGATCCCGTCGGCGGCCCCGTCCGCCCGACGGCAATCGCGCAGGCTGAACGCCAGATCCAGCCTCGCTACCCCGGCGTCGATCCTGACGGGCTCCATGCCGAGCCCGGGTAGGGCAGGCGCGCCTCCCGTGCCGTTGCCGAAAGCCAGCATCACCTGGAACAGCGGGTTCCTGGCCCGGTCCCTGGCGGGGTTCAGCAGCTCCACGACGTGCTCGAAGGGCAGGTCCTGATGGGCGTACGCGGCCAGGTCGGATGCTCTGATCCTGGCCAGCAACTCGGCAAAGCGGGGATCGCCTGAGGTATCAGCCCGCAGCACCAAGGGGTTCACGAAGAAGCCGACGAGATCATCTAGCGCCTTGTCGGTCCGCCCCGCGACGACGGTGCCGATCGCGATGTCCGTACCGGCCCCGAGCCGGGTCAGTAGCGCCGCGAGCCCGGCCTGCACAGCCATGAACACGGTGGCGCTACCCCGGCGGGCGAGCGCGGTCAGGCCGGCGTGCGCCGGTGCGTCGAGCCGGAAGGCCACGGTGTCCCCGCGATGGCTGAGAGCCACGCCACGCCGGCGATCCACCGGGAGTTCGATGTTCTCGGGCAGGTCGGCGAGGTACTCAGGCCAGAACTCCGCTAGCCGGGAAGCCAGGCTGGCCGGATCGTCCTGCGCCCCGAGCAGCTCGCGCTGCCACAGCGCATAGTCGGTGTACTGGACCGGCAGCGGCGCCCAGGCCGGGGCCGGCCCGACTTGCGCGCCGAGTAGGCCGAGCCGAGATCGCGGAGCAGCGGGCCACTCGACCAGCCGTCGGTCGCGATGTGGTGGATCAGCAGCAGGAGGACGTGCTCCCGCGCGCTGACGGCGAACAGCCAGGTGCGGAGGGGCGGCTCGGCGGCGAGGTCGAACACGTACCCGGCGGCATCTCGCAGCCGCGCGTTGAGCCCGGCCTGGTCGGTGCTGATCACCTCAAGGGCAGGTGGCACGGCTAGCGAGCCCAGGATGCGCTGGTACGGCTCGCCGCCGCGGACCTCGAACGTGGTTCGCAGCGGCTCATGCCGCGCCACGACGTCGCCGATGGCTGACCGGAGCGCGTCGCGGTCCAGGTCGCCGGTCAGCCGCACGGCCACGGGCAGGTTGTAGAGCGCTCCGCCGCCTTCCATCTGGTGCAGGAACCAGAGCCGGCGCTGCGCGAACGACAGGGGGACCAGCGCTGGCCGCGGAGCGGGCACCAGCGGCAACCGCGCCCCGGCCGCTCCGGCGAGCCGGGCCGCCAGCCCACGAACGGTGGGTGCCTCGAACACCGAGCGAATAGGCAGCTCGACGCCGAGCGTGGACCTGACCCGGCTGAGCAGGCGGATCGCCGGGAGCGACTGCCCGCCGAGGTCGAAGAAGCTATCGTCCAGTCCGACGGCGGGCACGCCGAGGATTTCCCCGAACAGGCCGCAGAGGATCTCCTCCTGTGGCGACAACGGGCGCCGCGCGGCCGTCCGGCCCTCGGCCACGTCGACGGGTTCGGTGGGCGCGGGCGTCAGAATCAGTGGCAGGCGGCCGGTCGGCCCGCCGAGCTCGCCGACCGGGCGGCCGGGATCGGCCACCAGGTCGCACAGCAGCCCCGCCAGCCGGCTGGCCACCGACTCCGCCGTGTCACGATCGAACAGGTCCGGCCGGTATTCAAGCTCTGCCCGCAGCTCGCCGCGCACCATCCCGGCGACCAGCCGCAGGGGATAGTGCGCCGCGTCGTAGCCGTCGGCGCGCTCCAGTCGCAGCCCGGAGTCCGACAGCGCGGTCCAGGCATCATCGGGATAGTTCTCAAAAACGCTGAACGTGTCGAAGAGCTCACCGAACCCGAGCGCACGCTGGATCTGGCCGAGCTTGCGATGATGGCAGGAGGTGAGCGTGGCCTGCTCGTTCTGCAGGACAGCCAGGTTCTCTAGCGCTGACCGGTGCGGGTCCATCCTGACCCGCACCGGGATCGTGTTGATGAACAGCCCCACCATCCGCTCGACACCGGCGATCTCCGGTGGCCGGCCCGATACGAGGGTGCCGAACACGACGTCGCTGGCCGCCGTCAGGCGGCCGACCAGGATTCCCCAGGCGCCCTGCACGAACGTGTTGACGGTGAGCCCGGAGCGGCGTGCGGTGCCGGTGAGCGCGGCGCCGAAGCCGGCGGGCAGCGGGACGGGAACCCGGGCGGGAAGCACCGGCGGCAGGCCAGCATCGGCTCCGGCGACCAGCGTCGGCCCCGGTATGCCATCGAGCGCCCGCCGCCATGCCGCCGCCCCGGCGGCATCATCCTGCCGCAGCAGCCAGGTCAGGTAGTCCTGGTGCGGGGTTACTGGCGGCAGCACCGCCAGGTCACCATCGCGGGAGTACAGCGTGAACAGCTCACCGACGAGGATGGACAGCGACCAGCCGTCGAGCAGGATGTGATGGTTGGCCAGCACGAGGCAGTGCGTGTCCGGGCTGAGGCGGACCAGGGTGAAGCGCAGCAGCGGCGGCCGGGTCAGGTCGAACCGGTGCGCCCGGTCAGCGGCGAGGTAGCCGGACAATTCGGCGTCGCGCAGTTCCGGGCTGACGCCAGACAGGTCGAGCTCGCGCCACGGTAGTTCCACCGTATGGTGCACGACCTGGATGGGCCGGCCGTCGCGGCGCTGCCGGAAGCCGGCGCGCAGGCTCGGGTGCCGCCGCAGGAGGCCCTGCGCCGACGATCGCAGCGCGCGGGCGTCCAGCGGCCCGCGCAGGTACAACTCAAGCTGCGTCTGGTAGATGTCCACGCCCTGCTCCTCGGACAGCGCGTGGAAGAGCAGTCCTTCCTGCAGCGGGGAGAGCGGCAGGACGTCCTCAAATCTCGATGCGTTCGTCATGCGGTGGTCCTCAGCTCGGCTTCGAGATCGTCGATTTCGTCTTGGTCCAGGGCGAGAAACAGATCGGAGGGCGTGTGGCCGCCGGCGTCCGGCCGGCCAGCGTGGGCGGTCAGCCCGTCCAGTGCCTCAACCCACAGGTCGGCCAGCTCGGCCACGTCCGTCTCGGGCAGCAGGGTCGCGGGCCACGACCAGGTCACCGAGAGCCGCGGCCCGTCGGCCTGGTCCGTGCTGACCGCGTTGATCTCCAGGGCGTGGGCCAGCGGCTGGCGCGCGTCGCGGGCCACGGGTCCGGCCAGGTCCGCGCAGCTCTTCCAGTCGGCCGCCGCCGTCATGGCCCCGGTCGCGAACCGGCCCAGGTAGTTGAAAGCGATCTGCGGGCGGCCCAGCCTGGCCAGGACGGCGCCGGTTTCCGGGTTGAGGTACCTGAGTAGTCCGTAGCCCGCGCCGTTGTCCGGCAGTTCCCGCAGCCGTTCTTTCACGTGCCTGAGCACTGTGCCGACCGCCGGCCCGCCCGCGGCGACCTCCGGCCACCGCGTGTCGCCCGGATGCAGTCGTACCGGGTACAGGCTGGTAAACCACCCCACGGTGCGGGACAGGTCAAGGTCGGTGATGCCCGCCTCACGTCCGTGACCTTCCACGTTCACCAGCAGGCCGGACGTGGTCGGGACGCCCCGCCGCCGCCGCCACTCGCTGACCGCCAGAGCGAGCGCGGCTAGCAGCACGTCGTTAACCCCGGCCTGGAACAGGCTGGGCACGTGCGTCAGCAGCGGAACGGTCTGGGCCACGGACAGCTTCCTCGACAAGCTCGCCGCGTTGCCCGCCGTGTCGCGCCGGGGATCCAGCGGACGCCGGCCGAGCAGCGGGTCGGGCTCGCTCAGCATCTTCGACCAGCGCGGTAGCTGGGCGGCCCGTGCTTGGTCAAGGGCGGCTGCTGTCATCCGTCGCGACCATCCGGCCAGCGACGCTGGCACGGGGTCGAGCGCGGGGGCCACGCCGTCCGTCGCCGATTGCCACGCGGCGGCCAGATCCGGCAGCAGGATCCGCCAGGAGACGCCGTCCACCGCAAGGTGGTGCAGGACTAGCAGAAGCGCGCCCGGCTGGCTGGACCCGCAGTCGAACCACACCACCTGGACGAGGGACCCGGCCGGGGACAGCCGCAGGCGCGCAGCCTCACCCTGCTCGGCCACCAGTGCCGCCAGCGGCTCGCCCGCCAGGCCGCGGGCGTCCACCCGCCGCACGCACGGGCCGGCCGGCACTTCCCGCGCCTCCCGGATGTCCAGTACCCAGTCCCCGCCCCGGCTGGAGGACGTGGCCGGGACGACGGTGAGCCGCAGGCGCAGCGCGGCGTGACAGTCCAGCAACGCCTGCACCGCGGTCACCAGCGCGGCCTTGCCCAAGCTGGCCGGGACGGTCAGCACCATGGACTGGTTCAGCCCGTCGAACGAGCCGCCCAGCTCGCGAAGCCAAGCCATGATCGGAGTGGCCAGCAGCTCCCCGGCCTCAGCGCCGACCTGCGGCACTGCCGCCTGGTCAGCGTCGCCGGCCACCGTCGCGAGCGCCGCCGCGGTGTTATGCAGGAAGATATCCCTGACCGTGATCGCCAGACCCGCCTTGCGGGCCGCCGCGACGACCTGGATCGAGGAGATGCTGTCGCCGCCCAGCTCGAAGAAACCGTCATCCGCGCCGACCCGGGGCAGCGCGAGGACCGCTGCGAACACGCGGCACAGCGCGACCTCCCGCGGCGTTACCGGGTCCCTGCCGCCCGGGCCGGCCGCCCGGGCGGGGGCGGCCAGGGCCAAGCGGTTCACTTTGCCATTCGGGGTCAGCGGCAGCTCGTCAAGCAGCTCGAATACTGCCGGGATCATGTAGTACGGCAGCGCTGCGGTCGCGTGCTCGCGCAACGCGGCGAGATCTAGCCGCGTGCCGGACGTGGCGGCCAGGTAGGCCGTCAGCCGCTGGGAGCCGGCCTGGTCCGCATGCACCGTCACGGCGGCCCGCGCCACCCCCGGATAGGCCCCGAGCACCGCCTCGATCTCGCCTAGCTCTATGCGGAATCCGCGTACCTTGACCTGCTGATCGGCTCGACCCAGGTACTCCAGCTGGCCATTCTTGGTCCACCGGGCCAGGTCACCGGTACGGTACAGCCGGCTGCCCGGCGGTCCGAGCGGATTGGCGACGAACCGCCCGGCGGTCAGCCCGGCGCGGTTCAGGTAGCCGCGGGCCAGGCCCGCGCCGGTAATGTACAGCTCTCCGGCTACCCCCGCCGGGACCAGGCCGAGCGCGCTGTCCAGGACGTACACCCGGGTATCGAGCACCGGCCGCCCGATCGGCGGCGTTGCCGTACCGGACAGCGGTTCGCTGATCGTCGCGCACACCGTTGTCTCGGTTGGCCCGTAGGCGTTGACCATCAGCCGGTCGGCCGACCAGCGGGCAGCCATCGCCGGCGGAAGGGCTTCCCCGGCCACCACCAGGGTGGTACCGCGCGGCAGCCCGCCGGGCGGCAGCACGCCGAGCGCGGTCGGCGGCAAGGTCAAGTGCGTCACCCCATGCTGGTGCACGAGCGCGGCCAGCGGTTCTCCTGGCCGCAGCCGCAACGCCGGCGCGAGGACCAGGCAGCCGCCGGTGAGCAGGGCCATGACGAGTTCCCACGTGCCGGCGTCAAAGCTGAACGAGGCGAACTGCAGGACCCGGCTGCCGCGGCCGACGCCAAAAGCCTCGGCCTGAGTGGTCGCCAGGCCCGCGATCCCGGTGTGCGGGACCACAACCCCCTTCGGGCGGCCGGTCGACCCCGAGGTATAGATGACGTAAGCCGGGTGGGACGGATCCAGCCGGGCGGACCGGTCCCGATCGCCTGGGTCATCCTCCGGCGCCGCGCTCATCGCGGCCCGCAGCTCGCGGCTATCGAGCACGAGCCGCGGGATCTGGTCGGCGGGCAGCCGCGCGGCGGTGGCCCGATCGGTGATCACGCACGCGGGCCGGGCGTCGTCCAGCATGAACGCGATCCGGTCGGCCGGGTAATCGGGGTCCGTGGGCAGGTACGCTCCGCCGGCCTTGGCCACCGCGAGAAGCGTCACCACCAGCTCTGGCGACCTGGGCAGCGCGACGGCCACGATGTTCTCCGGCCCTACCCCCCGCACGATCAGGTGGTGGGCCAGGCGGTTGGCCCGGCGGTTGAGGTCGCCGTAGGAGATGGTCTCGTTCTCGAAGACCAGCGCCGGAGCCAGCGGGTCCAGCCGCGTCTGCGCTTCGAACAGCGCGGGCAGCGTCTGCGGCGTAATCCCGCGAGGTACGCCCTGCCAGCCCGTCGCCAGCCGGTCCTGCTCGGCCGCGCTGAGGACGGCCAGCCGGCTCAGCGCCCGCGCCGGATCCGCCACGGCGCCGCGCAGCAGGTCCCTTAGCCTGGCGGCTAGGGTCCGTACGCTCTCGGGGTCGAACAGGTCGGCCGCGTACTCGGCCGCACCGCCGATGCCGGCCGGGCGCCCGGCGTCGTCGTGCCGCTCGCGCAGGCCGAAGGACAGGTCGAACTTGGCCGCGCCGGTGCCCGCCGGCTCCACCTCGACCTGCAGTCCGGGCAGGCGGAGGCGCGGCGCGGCCTCGTTCCGCATGGCCAGGGTCACCTGGACAAGCGGGTGGTGGGAGAGCGAGCGAGCCGGATTCAGGTGGTCGACGAGGCGCTCGAATGGCGCGTCCTGGTGCGCGTAGGCGGCCAGGTTGGCGTTACGGACGCGAGCCAGCAGCTCGGTGAATGGCACATCTCCCGAGGTGTCGGTGCGCAGCACGAGGGTGTTGACGAACACGCCGATCACGTCGTTCAGGGCCGCATCGGCCCGCCCGGCGGTCGCGGTCCCGATCGGTATGTCGGTCCCGGCGCCGAGCCGGCTGAGCAACGCCGCCAGCCCGGCCTGCACGACCATGAACAGCGTCGTGCCGGTTCGCCGGGCCAGCGCGAGCAGATCCAGGTGCAGGGCCGCGTCCCATTCGAAGGTCACGCTGCCGCCACGGTGGCTCGCCTGCATCGGCCGAGGCCGGTCAGTCGGCAGCTCAAGGCGCTCAGGCAGCCCGGCCAGGGCGTCCCGCCAGAATGCCAGCTGCGTGGCGACCGGGCTGACCGGATCGTCCTCGCGGCCGAGCGCCTGGCGCTGCCAGATCGCGTAGTCCGCGTACTGGACAGGTAGCGGTCGCCACTGCGGCTCCCGGCCCGCCCGGCGGTGAGAGTATGCCACCGTGAGGTCGCGGATCAGCGGCTCGATGGACAGCCCGTCCGCCGCGATATGGTGCAGCACCAGCAGGAGCACGTGCTCGTCAGCGTCGGGGTCGGCGTCGGGGGTGAACAGCCAGGCCCGCAGCGGCGGTTCCGCCCGCAGGTCGAAGGCGTGCCTGGCCGCATCCTGTACCGACCCGGCCAGCTCGGTCCGGCTGGTGCGCACCCGCGCCAGCACGGGCGGGAGGTTCGCGGCGGCGAGGATGGACTGGTGCGGGCCGGTTATCCCGTCTGGCCCAGGAGATTCACCGAACACCGTCCGCAGGCTTTCGTGCCTGGCGACGACATCGGTGAGCGCCGCCGCCAGCGCGGGTCCGTCCACGCGCCCGCGCAGCCGCCAGGCCAGCGGCACGTTGTACATGGCGCTGGATCCCTCAAGCCGATCGGTAAACCACAGCCGGCGCTGCGCGAAGGACAGCGGCAGCCGCGCCGGCCGGACGGCCGGAACCAGCGCCGGCTGGGCCGGGCTGGCCGTGTTCAGGCGGGCGTCCAGCGCGGCCACCGACGGTGACTCGAAGATCGCGCGGAGCGGCAGTTCCACGCCGAGCACTGATCTCATCCGGCTGACCAGCCTCGCCGCCAGCAACGAATGCCCGCCGCTGGCGAAGAAGTCGTCATCGATCCCGGTCCGCGGGACACCGAGGACCTCGGCGAACAACCCGCAGAGGATCTCCTCGCGCGGCGTGCGCGCCGCCCGGCTGGCGGAGTCGGCGTTGTGATCCGGGGCCGGCAGCGCGAACCGGTTCACCTTGCCGTTGGGCAGCAGCGGAAGCTCTGCGAGGATGACGAACGCGACGGGAACCAGGTGGCCAGGCAGCAGAGCAGCCAGGTGGGCCCGCAGGTCGGCCGGGAGCGGCGGCTGGCCGGTGGCGGGGACCACATAGCCGACTAGGCGCTGGTCACCCGGCCGGTCCTGCCGGGCCAGGACGCTGGCCTGCGCCACGCCGCGATGCTGGGTCAGTGCCGCCTCGATCTCACCGGGCTCGATCCGGAAGCCCCGCACCTTTACCTGCGCGTCCGCCCGGCCGAGGTACTCCAGGCTGCCGTCCGGGCGCCACCTGGCCTCGTCGCCGGAGCGGTACATCCGCGAGCCGGCCGGCCCGTACGGGTTAGCGACGAACCGCCCGGCCGTCAGCGCGGCCTGGCGGAGGTAGCCGCGCGCGAGGCTGACTCCGGCGATGTACAGTTCGCCGGGCACGCCGGGCGGAACCGGGAGCAGGCCCGAGTCGAGCACGTACACGAGCGAGCCGTCGATCGAGCGGCCGAGTGGCGGCACCACCGGGCCGGCCAGCGGAGCGCTCATCGTCACCAGCACCGTGGCCTCGGTTGGCCCGTACGCGTTGACCATCCGGCGACCGGGCGACCACCGCTGCACTAGCTCCGGCGGGCACGCTTCGCCGCCGACCACCAGGGTGGCGAGATCCGGCAGCGGTTCCTCCGGCAATACCGCCAGTGCGGTGGGCGGCAGCAGGACGTGGGTGACCCCGCATCCGGCCATGAGTTCGGCCAGCGGTCGGCCCGGCCGGAGCCGGTCGGCCGGGGCGAGCACCAGGCACGCTCCCGACAGTACGGCCAAACTCTCCCAGGTGGCCGCGTCGAAGCTGAGGGACGCGAACTGCAGTACCCGGCTGCCAGAGCCGAATCCGAGTGTGCCGATCTGGCTGGCCGAGAGCGCGGCGATCCCGGCGTGGGTGACGGTCACGCCCTTCGGGGTGCCGGTCGACCCGGACGTATAGATCACGTAGGCCGGGTGGGCGACGCGCAGCGGGGCCAGGCGGTCCCGGTCGCCGGGAGTTCGCCGGGACTGCCTGGCCACCTCGGCGGCGGTGGCGGGATCGTCCAGCAGCAGCACCGGCACCGCGGCGTCCGGGAGACCGGTCGCGGTTGCTTTCGTGCTGACCACCAGGACTGGCTGTGCGTCGGCGAGCATGAAGGCGATGCGGTGAGCTGGATAGCCGGGGTCGATCGGTACGTACGCGGCACCGGCCTTGTGCACGGCGAGCAGCGTCACCACCAGCTCCGCGGATCGCGGCACGGCCACTGCGACGAGCCGCTCCGGGCCGGCCCCCGCCGCGATCAGGTGATGCGCCAGGCGACTGGCGCGCTCGTCGAGCTCGGCGTAGGTCAGCGTCGTGTTCTCGAACATCACGGCCAGGGCGGCCGGGGTCCGGCGCAGCTGCGCCGCGAACAGGTCCGGCAGCGTCGCCACCCGGCCGGGGTCGGGGGCGCCCGGCCAGACGCTGCTCCGATTCCACGCGGTCAGCACTTGGTGCCGCTCGGCCTCGGACAGCAGGTCGATCCGGCTGATCGGCTGATCTGGGCTGGCCGTGACCGCCCGCAGCAGCCGCACCCACCGCTGCGCCAGCGCCGTCATGGTGGCCCGATCAAATAGGTCGGCGGCGTACTGAAGGGAGCCGGTCAGACCACCTGGGGTGCCGTCGCGACCCGCCGTCTGCGTCAGGAAGAAGGTCAGGTCTACTTTCGCCACGGCGATGCGGACCTCGGCCTGCTGTACTCGCAGGCCAGGCATCGTGTACTCGCCGGCGGCCGTGTTCGCCAAGGTGAGGATGACCTGGAAGAGCGGGTGGTGGGAGAGGGAGCGGGCTGGGTTGATGGCTTCGACGACGCGTTCGAAGGGGATGTCCTGGTGGGCGTAGGCGGCGAGGTCGGTGTCGCGGACGCGGGTGATGAGTTCGCGGAAGGTGGGGTCGCCTGTGGTGCTGGTGCGCAGGACGAGGGTGTTGACGAAGAAGCCGACGAGGTCGTCGAGGGCGTCGTCGGTGCGGCCGGCGACGGCGGTGCCGATCGGGATGTCGTGGCCGGCGCCGAGCCGGGTGAGCAGGGCGGCGATGGCTGCTTGTACGACCATGAACACCGTGCTGCCCGACCGCCGGGCCAGGTCGACGATCGCGCTGTGCAGGCCAGGGTCCACGCGCAGGTCAACCCGTCCGCCCCGGGAACTGGCCGCGGCCGGCCGCGGCCGGTTCAGCGGCAACTGGAGCAGCTCGGGCGCGCCGGCCAGGGTCTGCTGCCAGAACCGGAGCTGACGCGCCAGCACGCTGTCTGGGTCAGCCTCGTCGCCGAGCATCATCCGTTGCCACTTCACGTAATCGGAGTACTGGGCTGGCAGCGCCGGGAACCGCGGGGCTGACCCGGCGCGGCGCGCGGTGTAGGCGACCGACAGGTCCTGTGCCATCGGCCGCAGCGACCACCCGTCGGCGGCGATATGGTGCAGCAAGATCAGCAGCACGTGATGACCGGGGCGTACCGAGTACAAGGTGGCTCGCACTGGCAGCTCGGCGGTGAGGTCAAAGCAGTAGCTAGCCGCCTGCGCCAGCGCCTCGTCGAGCTGGTCAGGTCCTGTCTCCACCACCGGCAGCGCCGACGCGGCGGCGGGGTCGGCTATGACCTCCTGGTAAGGCACCCCCGCTACCTCGATGATCCGGGTGCGCAGTGCCTCGTGCCGGGCGACCACGTCGGCGAACGCCGCGGTCAGGCAGGCGCGATCCAGCTCGCCGCGCAGAGTAAGCGTGAGCGGGATGTTGTACGTCGCCGCGGGACCCTCCAGCCGGTGAATCAGCCACTGTCCCTGCTGGGAGAACGAGAGCGGGATCACGATGCCTCCTTGGCGGGGACCGCGGCTGCCAGGGCGCCGCGCAGCGTCAGCCGGGCGGGTGCGGCAGTGGTGCAGCGCCCGGCCAGCTCAGCCGCGGTCGGGCACTCGAAGACATCCCTGACTGACAGTTCAAGACCGCATACCGAGCGGACCCGGCTGATCAGCCGGGTAGCGAGCAGAGAGTGCCCGCCCAGGTCAAAGAAGTCGTCCTCCACACCTACCCGGGGCAGGCCAAGTACCTCGCCGAACAAAGCGCACAGGGCCGCCTCGCGAGGCGATCGCGGAGCGCGGCTGGGCTGAGCTCGCGGCGGCGGCGGAGCCGGCAGCCGCGCCTTGTCCACCTTCCCGTGCCCGTTGAGCGGGAGGGCAGACAGGAGGACGAACGCGGCGGGCACCATGTACCGGGGGAGCCTGGCCCCGAGGTAGTGCCCCAGTTGCGAGGGATCGGGGCGGAAACCCTGGGCTGGTACCGCGTAGGCGATGAGCTGGGGATGGCTGGCCGGGTCCGCCCGCAGCACGACCGTCACCTGAGCCAGATCCGGCCGGTCGGCCAGCGCGCGCTCGATCTCCCCCAGCTCGACACGGAACCCGCGCAGCTTGACCTGCTGGTCCGTGCGGCCCAGGTACTCAAGCTGGGCACCGGAATCCCACCGGACCAGGTCGCCGGTCCGGTACATCGGGGTGCCGTCGGCGGCGACCGGGTCGGCCACGAACCGCTCGGCGGTGGCCGCGGGCTGGTTCAGGTAGCCGCGGGACACCCCGCTGCCGCCGAGGTACAGCTCTCCGGGTACGCCGGCGGGTACTGGCTGCAGCTCCCCGTCCAGCACGTAGGCACGCATGTTGCTCATGGGAGCACCGATCGGCACCGTCCCGCCTACCCGGTAGGGGTACCGCAGCCGGATGCAGGCCGCGAACGTGGTGGTCTCGGTCGGGCCGTAGACGTGCACCACGCTGGTGTCCGGGCAGGCACCCAGGACGCGTTCGAACGCCTGCGTGGATACCAGCTCACCGCCCGTCCACACCTGGCTGAGCCCGGCGAAACACTTTGGCTGCTCGGCGGCCACCAGGTTGAAAAGGGCGGTGGTGAGAAAGATCGCGGTCAGCCTGTGTTCGGTGATCAGCCGGTCCAGCAGGCCAACCGTCAGGTCGCCGGGCGGCGCGACCACGATCGCGCCACCGGTCAGCAGGGGCACCCAGATCTCGTAGGTAGAGGCGTCGAAGGCATATGAGGAGTGCATGAGCACCCGGGCATGGGCGCCGCCCGGCCAGTGCCCATCGGCCGCCAGCGCGGAGACATCGCGGTTGGTCACCGCGACGCCCTTGGGCGTGCCCGTCGAGCCCGAGGTGTACATGACGTAGGCGAGCTGGTCGGGTGACCCCGGCCGACCCGGATTCGACGTGGGCTGACCGGCCAGGCTCGGCTGGTCGTCCGCCGTGATCACGCGGACATCGAACCGGGCTTCCTGGTCGCGCCGCGCCTGGTCGGTCAGCAGCAACCCAGCGCCGGTCTCCTTGATCATCAGCCGCATCCGGTCTTCTGGGTAGGCCGGGTGCATCGGCACATACGCGGCGCCGGCCTTCGCCGCCGCCAGCGACGCGACGACCACCATTTCCGATCGCTCAAGCAGAACCGCGACCGGGGTCCGCGGGCCTGCCCCGAGCGCGATCAGCCGGTGGGCTAGCCGGTTCGCCCGCTCGTTCAGCTCGGCGAAGCTCAGCCGCAGGCCGCCAGAGATCACGGCGAGCGCGGCCGGATGCCTGGCTACCTGTGCCTCGAACTGCTCGGCGAGCGTACTCGCCGGTACCGGGCCCACGGCGCCGGTGCCGGCGGTCAGCAGCCGGTCGCGCTCAGCCGCGGACATGATCGCCAGCCTCCCGACGGGACCGTCAGGCTCGGCGACAGCACCCGAGAGCAGGCGGACCAGCCGGGTGGCGATCTGCTCGGCCGAACGGCGGTCGAAGAGGTCTGCCGCGTACTGGATCTCGCCCGCCAAGGACCCGGTCCCGACCGGTCCGGCCAGGGGCTCGGTCATGCTGACGGTCAGATCGAACCGAGCCACGCCGGCGTCGACCGCGGTTGGCTCGGCCCGCAGGCCAGGGACGTCAAGTACGCCGGCGCCTTTGTGCTGGAAGACCAGCATGACCTGGAACAACGGGTGGTAGGTCATGTCCCGGACCGGATTTGTGGCCTCGACCACCCGGTCGAACGGCACGTCCTGATGGGCGTAGGCGGCCAGGTCGCTCTCGCGGACCCGGCCGAGCAGCTCCCGGAAGCTGGGATCACCCGAAGTGTCAGTGCGCAGCACCAGCGTGTTGATGAACGGCCCGATGAGGTCGTCGAGCTCGGTGTCGGACCGGCCGTCGGCCGGTGTCCCGATCGGCACGTCGCTCCCGGCCCCCATGCGGGTGAGCAAGGCGGCGAGCGCCGCCTGCAGCACCATGAACACGGTGGTCCCGGTGGCGGAGGCAAGTTCGGCTATCTGCCGGTAGAGGTCGGGTCCGACGGTGAAGTTCACTGTGCCGCCGCGGAAACTCGGCGCCGCCGGGCGCTGCCGGTCGGCTGGTGGCGTCACCAGGACCGGCGCGTCGCGGAGTGTCTTCGTCCAGTACTCAAGCTGCCGGCTCATCGCGCTGTCGGCCTGGTCCGCCGCGCCCAGCCACTGCCACTGCCACGCCGCGTAGTCGGCGTACTGCAGCGGCAGCGGCGGCTGCTCTGGGCCTACGCCGCGCAGCCGGGCGGCATAGGCGATAGACAGGTCCCGCGCCAGCGGGGCCTCGGAGCCGCCGTCCATGGCAATGTGATGCATGACGAGCAGCAGCGCGTGCGTCTGCTCGTCGACACGGAACACGGTGGCGCGCAGCGGCGGCTCAGCGGTCAGGTCGAACCGGTACCGTGCGGCCTGCGCCAGCAGCTCGGTCAGTCCGGCCGGCTCGGCCTGGACCTGATGCAGTACCGGCCGCGCCATGGCGGGCGGGAGCACGTTCTGGTAAGGATCGCCGTCGACCTCGGGGAAGGTCGTGCGCAGAACCTCGTGCCGCGCCACCACGTCGCCGATGGCTGCCTCGAGCGCTGCCAGGTCGATCCGGCCGGCCAGATGCAGGGCGAAGGTGACGTTGTAGTTCGCGGCCGGCCCTTCGGCGCGGTGCAGGAACCAGAGTCGATGCTGCACGGGGGACAGCTGCGGGTAGTCCGGCCTCGCCATGGGACGCAGCGGCGGCCGGGCCCCGGCCGCCGCGTCCAGGCGTCCGGCCAGGGCCGCGACAGTGGGCGACTCGAACACGGCCCGCAGCGGCAGTTCCACGCCCAGCGCGGTCCTGACCCGGCTGACCAGCTTCGTGGCCAGCAGCGAGTGTCCGCCGCGGGCGAAGAAGCTGTCCTCGACACCTACCCGCGGCAGCTTGAGCACCTCGGCGAACAGGCCGCACAGGATCTCCTCGTGCGGCGATCGCGGCGCCCGGCCGCTGGTCGTGGCGTGGACTGGCGCCGGCAGCGCCGCGCGGTCGAGCTTGCCGTTGGCGGTGACAGGCAGGGCGTCCAGCGTGATCACGGCCGCCGGAATCATGTAGGCGGGCAGCAGCCTGGCCAGGTGCGCGGATAGCTCGTCCGCGCTGGCACCGCCGTGACCGGGCACGGCGTACGCCACGAGCTTGCGGTCACCTGGCTCGTCTTCGCGCACGATCACGGCCGCCTGCTTGACGGTCGGGTGCCGGCCAAGCACCGCCTCGATCTCGCCTGGTTCGATCCGGTAGCCGCGCAGCTTGATCTGGTTGTCGGCCCGGCCGGCGAACTCCATCTCGCCGTCGGGGCGCCACCGGGCCAGGTCGCCGGACCGGTACATTCTCCCGGTCGGCTCGCTATACGGGTCGGCCACGAAGCGACCGGCGGTGAGGCCAGGCTGACCGTAGTAGCCGCGGGTTACCAGGTCACCGGCGATGTACAGCTCGCCCACCACGCCGACCGGGACCGGCCGCAGCGCCCTATCCAGCAGGTATAGCCGGGTGTTCCAGATCGGGTGACCAATAGTGATCACGCCCGGCGGTACCTCGTCACCCGGCTCGATCCGGAACTCCATGCAGCCGACGGTTGTCTCGGTCGGCCCGTACTCGTTGATCACCGTGACGTCGGGGTGGCGGGAGCGCCACTCGCTGAGCACCTCACCCATCAGCGACTCGCCACCCGTGACTAGCTGCTGGGAGGGCGAGAACTCCGGCGGCAGCGCCATCAGCAGAGGCAGGTGGCTCGGCGTCGCCTTGACGAAGGTGGGCTGGGCCAGGGCGTCTTGGCCGGGCGCGCTGCCGCTGTCCAAGTCACTTAGCCGCACGCAGCCGCCGGCGGTCAGCGGCGCGTACAGGCCAGTGACGGTGAGATCAAAGGCACCGGGAGAGTGCACCAGCGATCGGCCGGCGACGCTGCGGTAAGCATGGCGGCACCAGGCGAGATAGAGGTTCAGGGAGCGGTGCTCGACCACCACCCCTTTGGGCCGTCCGGTCGAACCGGAGGTGAACACGACGAACGCCGCGTTGGCCGGCGACAGCGGGGCCAGCCTGTCCTGGTCGGTGACGAGTTGCCCGCTGGCGGCCGCGAGCGCCGCGGCGGTACCGGGCGCGTCCAGGACCAGGCAGGCATCCGAGCTGACTCGCCCGGCCAGGTCGCCGCGGGTCAGCACCAAAGCGGGGCGGATGTCGTCCAGCATCGCCCGGATCCGCTCATCCGGATGCGAAGCTTCAAGCGGCAGGTAGGCGCCGCCGGCTTTCATGACGGCGAGCAGCGCGACGACCAGGTCCGGCGATCGCGGTATGAGCACCGCGACGAAGCACTCCGGAGCCACCCCCCGGGAGATCAGCAGCCGGGCCAGGCGGTTGACCCGGTCGTCGAGCTCGGCGTAGGTGAGCCGCTCCCCGCCGCATATCACGGCGACCGCGTCGGGGGAGTGCCGGACACGGGCGGCAAAGAGCGCGGGAAGGGTGTCCGCCGGCATCGGGTGCGCGGTGTCGTTCCAGAGCCGCAGCACCTGCCGGCGCTCGTCCGGCAGCAGGATATCCGGGTCGGCTATCGGCCGATCGGGGTCGGACACGACGGCTCGCAGCAGCCGGACCAGGCGGCCGGCCATGGCCACCGCGGTACTCGGGTCGAAGACGTCGCTGGCGTACTCCAGGCTGGCGGCCATGCCGTCGGCCTTGCCCCCGGTCGTGTATCGCTCGCACAGCTCAAAGCCGAGGTCGAACTTGGCCGTTCCAGCGCCCAGGTGCTGCGCGCCGATGGGGCGCGCGCGGAGGCCAGGCAGCCTGAATTCCCCTTCGAGATCATGCTGGAAGGTGAGCATGACCTGGAAGAGCGGGTGGTGGGAGAGGGAGCGGGCTGGGTTGATGGCTTCGACGACGCGTTCGAAGGGGATGTCCTGGTGGGCGTAGGCGGCGAGGTCGGTGTCGCGGACGCGGGTGATGAGTTCGCGGAAGGTGGGGTCGCCTGTGGTGCTGGTGCGCAGGACGAGGGTGTTGACGAAGAAGCCGACGAGGTCGTCGAGGGCGTCGTCGGTGCGGCCGGCGACGGCGGTGCCGATCGGGATGTCGTGGCCGGCGCCGAGCCGGGTGAGCAGGGCGGCGATGGCTGCTTGTACGACCATGAACACCGTGCTGCCCGACCGCCGGGCCAGGTCGATCACATCGCTGTGCAACCCCGCGTCCAGGGTGAACGGGACGGTGTCGCCTCGGTGGCTGGCGGCTACCGGGCGCGGCCGGTCCAGGGGGAGGTCGATGGCGTGGGGCAGCCCGTCCAGGGTGGTTCGCCAGAAGGCCAGCTGACGGGCCGCCGTGCTGACCGGGTCGGCCTGCGCCCCGAGCACGCGGTGATGCCAGAGCGCGAAGTCCGCGTACTGAACGGCCAGCTCCGGCCACTGCGGTCGCTGGTCGGCGAGCCTGGCCTGGTAGGCCGTCGACAGGTCACGCGCGAACGGCGCGAGGGACCAGCCGTCGGCGGCGATGTGGTGAGTGACCAGGAGCAGCACGTGCTCGGCGGGTTGCAGGCAGACAAGGGTAACCCGCAGCGGCGGCTCGCCGCTCAGGTCGAACACATGCCGGACGCCGTCCCGCAGGATGTCGCCAAGCCCGGCCTCGTCGGTGTTCACGAACCGCACCTCGGGCACCGCCTGGGCGAGGTCCATGATCCGCAGGTACGGGCCGGTGTCTGTCTCGGCGATCGTCGTCCGCAGGCTCTCGTGGCGGGCGACGACGTCGCACACTGCTGCCTGGAGCGCGGCCCGGTCCACGGCGCCGGTGAGCCGCAAGGCTCGCGCCATGTTGTACAGGGAGCTGGGGTCTAGCCGGCCAGCGAACCACAGCCGCTGCTGCGCGGGCGACAGCGGCACCCTGGCGGGGCGCACCGCCGGCCCGAGGGCGAGGCGGACCGGGATGGCCGCGTCTAGCCGGCCGGCCAGAGCGGCCACGGTGGGCGCCTCGAATACCGCCTGGAGTGGCAGCTCTACCCCCAGCGCCGCGCGGACCCGGCTGACCAGCCGGGTGGCCAGCAGCGAATGGCCGCCCAGGGTGAAGAAATTGTCGTCAACCCCTACTGTCGGCTGCCCGAGCACCTCGGCGAACAGCGCGCACAGCCGCTCCTCCCGCTCGGTGGCCGGCCCGCGGCCAGCTGGGTGCCGCGGCGGGGCGGGAGCGGGCAGGGCGGCGCGATCCAGCTTCCCGTTCACGGTGAGCGGGACGGTGTCCAGGGTCACGTAGGCCGATGGCACCATGTACTCGGGGAGCGCCGCCGCCGCGTGCCCGCGTAGCGCGGCCGGGTCGAGCCGGCCGCCATCGCGCGCGACCAGGTAGGCCACCACCCGCCGGTCGCCCGGCCGGTCCTCGCGGACGGCGGCGACCGCCTGGGCCACGTTGGGGTGCTCGGCCAGCACCGACTCGATCTCGCCCAGCTCGATGCGGAACCCCCGCACCTTCACCTGGTCATCGACCCGGCCCGCGAAGTCGAGCACGCCGTCCGCGCGCCAGGAGGCCAGGTCCCCGGTGCGATACATCCGGGTCCCCGAGGCACCGAATGGGTCGGCGACGAAGCGAGCGGCGGTCAGGGCCGGTGACCCAGATAGCCGCGGGCCAGGCCAGCGCACGAGACGTAGAGCTCGCCAGCGGTGCCGGGTCGAACCGGTCGCAGCTCGGCGTCAAGCACATGCATCTGGGTACCGGCCATTGGCCGGCCGAGCGGCACGATTCCTGCCGGGGTCGGCTCGCCCGGCGCGATCACGTGTTCCGCGCAGTTGACCGTGACCTCGGTGGGGCCGTAGACGTTGATCACCGTCACCGTGGGATGCCGTCGGCGCCAGCCCGCCAGCGTCTCGCCGATCAGCGCCTCGCCGCCCAGCATCAGCAGCTCAGTCGGCGAGAACCGCTCGGGCAGCGTATCCAGCAGCGGCAGGTGGCTCGGTGTGGCCTTGAGGTAGTGACAGGGCATGGCCGCCGGGCTGCCGTCGTCGGCCAGGGCGCTGACCAGAACCTGGCCGCCGGCGCACAGCGCGCCCCACAGCGAGGTCACCGTCTGGTCGAAGGACACCGACGCGTGCCACAGCGAGGTGCCGACCAGGCTGGGGTAGGTGCGCAGGGCCCAGTCGAGATAGTCGCCCAGGGCCCGGTGCTCGATGACCGCGGCCTTGGGTGTGCCGGTGGAACCTGAGGTGTACATGACATAGGCCATCTGGGCCGGCGCCATCGGGACCGCCCGTTCGCTGTCACGCAGCGGCGTGTCTGGGTAAGCAGCCGTGGCCGCTGCCAGCCCGCCGTCACCGGTGAGCAGCGACCCGGCGGCGCCGGTCGCGCCGCCCAGCCGCTCAGCGGTGCTGAGGGTCGCAATCAGGCAGGAGGGCCTGGCGTCGGCCAGGATGAACGCGATTCGCCGGGACGGGTAGCTGAGGTCTATCGGCAGGTAAGCGGCACCGGTCTTGAGCACACCAAGCAGCGCCACGACCACCTCGGCGGACCGGGGGAGCGCCACCGCGACTATCTGCTCGGGCCCGGCACCACGGGCGGTGAGCAGGCGGGCCAGCCGGTTCGCCCGGGCATCCAGCTCCGCGTAGCTCAGCACGGCGTCGCACGCGGCCACTGCGGGAGCCTGCGGCGTGCGACGCACCTGCTCCTCGAACAGCTCGATTATGGTGGCCGGACCGTTCTGCCAGGCTGTCGTCATGCTTTCAATATTAAAAAAGGGCTATTTCAAATCATTATCGACGCAATTCCAGCTCGTAATGGTCCCGGAGCCAGGAATTCTGGTACACCGAGTCGAGGTACCGCTCGCCCAGGTCAGGTGCGATGGCCACGGCGCACGCACCGCCGTCCGGCCGGTGCTCGGCTAGCCAGCCGAGCGCTCCCGATACCACGCTGCCCGTTGATCCGCCAAACAGGAAGCCGCGCTCGGCCAGCTGGTGGCAAACCCGGATCGTTTCCGGCTCCGTCACCCGCACTACCGCGTCCACGGCGACTACGGTCACCGGCATTGGCTGCTCGCGAAAATACCGCGCACAGCCCATCAGCGTTCCCGTCGTACCCGCGCCGACAAACAGCACGTCCAGATTCGGAAACTGCCGCGAGATGGCAGGGGCGGTGCACCGGTAATGAGCTTTCCAGTTGCTCGGATTGGTGTACTGGTTCAGCCACACGTAGCGAAGGTTGCTCGCGCACAGGCCGCGGATATAGCTGATTCTGGCACCGAGCAGGCCGCTGTCGCGATCGGGCGTGGTCACCACGTGTACGCGGGCGCCGAGTGCCTCCATCATTCGCCGGGCAGTGGTGCCGCACCGGGTGTCAGTAACGCAGATGAATTCGTAACCGCGGCTGGCCGCGATCATGCTCAGCGCCACCCCGAGGTTTCCCGAGGACGACTCGACCAGCGTCGAGCCGGGCACCAGGACACCCTGCCGCTCGGCTTCGGTAACCATTTCCACCGCTGCCTTCAGCTTGATCGAGCCGGCGAAGTTGAACCCCTCGCATTTCAGAAAGAGCCGCTGCCCGAAAATTGGCCGGAGATCTACGTAGACGTCATCGGCGTGATACTGGTGCGGAGCGCTGATTATAGGCATGGGTGACTCCGGGCTCGGGGTGCGGATGGTGGGTTAGCGCGTACCAGCGAGCGCGCGCGGCGCAGTGCGGTCGGCCAGGCGAACGGGCGATCCCATGGCGACGAGGATCTCCCGATGTCCCTGATAGGGCTCCCGGCCGTGCGCCATGCGGACGTTGTCGACCAGGAGCAGGTCGCCGGCCTGCCACTGCGCACGCACGGTGACCTGCTCGTAGGCACGGTGCAGCAGTTCGACAATCTCCGGGCCGATCGGCTGCCCATCGCCGCGGGCGGTGCCGAAGGGCAGACCGCCCGGGCCGCCGGCGGCCAGCAGGTAGGCACGAATCTCTGGATCCATGGTCCATTCGCTCAGGAACGCGATCTGGTTAAACCAGCACCGGCGGCCGGTCACTGGGTGCGCGACGATCGCCGGCCGCCGTTGCACTGTGCATAGGTCGCCATTTGCGGCCCATTCGAACTCGATCTGGTTGGCCTTGCAGTACTGCTCCGCTTCGACGCGCGAGCCTGCCCCGATCGCCGCCGCCCACCCGACGCTGAGTAGGTCGCTATAGCGGCGCCGCAGGGACCACCCCTGGTCGCCGAACTTGGCGGCCAAGGCTGGCGGGAGCTCGGCTAGCACGCGCTCGCAGTCCGCGAGATTGATGGCACCGCCGGCCGACGGCGCGACGAGGCAGGCGAACAACATCAGCCCGGGGAATCGCTGCGCATAGCTGAGCTCGTTGTGCGGGCACATCCGCTCATCGGCTGGCCAGGTGGAGCCGGAGTACACCCCGCCAGGGTGGCGGACCCGGGGCGCGAAACCTTCCTGTTCGGTCATGAGCTCGCCAACCAGGTGCTGGGCCGCGGCAAAGACCGCTCCAGTGCTGTGCACGTCGAGTCCCCGGATCAGCACCGCCCCATGCCGGGATACCACCGCGCGGAGCGCGTCGCGGTGCGCGGACAGCCAAGCCATCGGCGCCGTCGGCGCCGCTGAGCGCGAGGCGTGCACCATGGCCGGCCTGTCAGCGTCGAGTATCAGGTCAAGACCGCGGGCATCGGGCGGGCGATGCTCGACCCGGGTCATACCGCTACCTGCTCGTCTCGCGCGGCGGTGTCGTCGAGGCGGGCGGCGAGATCGGTCAGCACCGGGCACTCGACCACGTCGGGCAGCGACACCGCGTGGTCAAGCCGGAGCGCGAGCCGTATGGCGGACAACGAGGTACCGCCCAGATCGAAGAAGTGAGCGTCGCGCGTGACTAGCTCGACGCTGAGCCCGAGCACGGCCGCCCAGGCGCCGGCCATCCGGCGTTCGGACGGCGTGGCAGGTGCGGTAGCGGCCTGCACGGGTTCGCCGGCCGCGGCCGGCGAACCGCGATCCGCTCCGGCCAGCACGGCCAGCGCCTTCTTGTCGACCTTTCCGTTCGAGGTGACCGGCAGCGCGTCGAGCCGGTAAAAGCTGTCGGGCACAAGGTATGCCGGCAGCGTCGCGGCGACAACGGCACGGATCTCGCTGGCTCGACGCGGCCCGGTGTGGAAGGCGGCCAGGCTCTTTCCGCCTTCCGCGCTGTCGACCGCCACCACAGCGGCGTCGCGGACTCCGGACAGGCGGAGCAGATGGCTTTCGACCTCTCCGGTCTCGATCCGGAAGCCGCGGATCTTCACCTGCGTATCCCGTCGGCCAAGGAACTCGAGCTTGCCGTCCGGCAGCCAGCGCCCGAAGTCCCCGGACCGGTACCGCCGCCCTCCCGGCACGGCCGGATCGGGCCCGAAGGCGAGCCGGGTGCGCTGCGGGTCGTTGACGTAGCCACGGCCCACGCACACGCCGCTGAACACGATCTCGCCAGGCGCGCCGAACGGGACCGGGCGCGACTGCTCGTCCACCACCGTGACCGTCACGTTCCGCACCGGCCGGCCGAGCGGTACCGTGTCGCGGTCGGGCGGGCGCGTCAGTACCTCGTGGTTGGTGTCGTCTGAGGTCTCCGTCAGGCCGTATGCGTTGGTCAGGGGGATGTCGGGACACGCCGCGAACCAGCGGGTGACCAGCTCTTTCTTAAGCGCTTCGCCCGTGACCACGAGCTGGCGGAGCCTGGGCAGAAGGCTCGGGTGCCGCTGCAGGTGGGCCACCAAGACGTCAAGATAGGACGGCACAACCTGCGCCACCGTTACGTTCCGCTTGGCCAGAGTCTCCGCGAAGCGCTGGACGTCGGAAATCACGTCTGGACCGATGATGAGGGTTTGGCCGCCGACGAGCAGCGCGCAGATTAGCTGCCAGAGCGAGATATCGAAGGACTGCGGTGCGGTCTGCGCCACTATGTCGTGGCTTCCGAGTCCCAGATCCTCCACCTTCGCGAGCAGGTGATTCAGCATCCCGGCGTGCTCGCACATCGCGCCTTTGGGCTGACCGGTTGAGCCGGAGGTAAAGAAGATGTAAGCGAGCTGGCCGGGACCGACGCTGACACCCGGGTTGCGGTCGGCGGCATCGCCGTCCGCTGGCGCGCTGCCGCGCAGGATCTTGGCCACGGTTCCGTCGGCCAGGGCCTCGTCGAGGTGCGTCGTGCTGCCGGGCTCGGTCAGGACAATCCGGCTGCCGCTGCGCCTGAGCATTTCCCCGATCCGGGCGGCGGGCAGGTTCGGATCCACCGGCAGGTACGCACAGCCTGCCTTGAAGATGGCAAGCACCGCTGCCATCCAGTCCAGGTTTCGCTCGGTGACGACGGCCACCACGTCCTCATGACCGTGACCCGCGGCGAGCAGGGACCAGGCGAGCCTGTTCGCCTGCCGGTTCAGTTGGTCGTAGGTCCACTCGCGGTCGCCGCAGCGGGCGGCGATGGCACCCGGGTGGCGGCGTACCCGGTCCTCGAACAGCTCGTGCAGGCGCCGGCCGGGCAATTCGCGCACTGGCCCGCCAAGGTCGTCGCGCTGGAACCGCAGTTCTTCGGCCGACAGCAGGACATGCGCGCTTGGCGCGGCGTCGGGGGCGGACACGATCCCGGTCAGCGCGCTCAGGTGATAGCCAGCTAGCCGGGCGGCAGCGCCGGCGTCGAGCATGGCCGTCCGGTACCGCAACCGCAGGCGGAGCCGTGATCCGCGCCAGCCGAAGCCAACCCATGTCGCGATCCCGCTCGGAAGGTCGGCTGGGACCGTGCCGGTGAGGTCGATGACCGTCTCGAAAGACGGCGCACCATTCGCGGCGGGAGCTGGCCTGACCGCTGCCGCCTGCTTGACCAGTTCCGTCCACGTCCCGGACGGCACCGGCAGCCAGCAGGCGACCGGCGCGGCCCCCTGGCCACGACTCTCGGCGACATAGCCGACCAGCAAGTCGGGCTTCCCGGCCATCGCGGCGAGCACCTTCGTGCAGGCGGCGACTAGGACGTCCGCCCCAGCGACGCCGCATCGCGCCGCGAACCTGGCCGCGGCTTCCGCCAGCTCGGCAGGCACGGGTAGTTCCAGGTGCGCAGTTCCCTCGCTCATGTGTGTCATGACCTTCTCCGGTTGCTGTCAGCCGATCCCCGAGGAGTCAGCCCGTGAGCACGTAGCCGTCGCTGGCCCGCCAGGCCCGGGATCTGCGCAGGTCCGCGGCTACGAACGTGCGCTGCAGCCAGCGGTCGCCGCCGTCGTAGCGCGGCTTAAACGACGTGCGCCCGTGCACAGCGACCCGGTTGTCTACGATCGCCATGTCTCCGGGCCACAGGCGGACGGTGCGCGCGGTCCGCTCGAAAAGCTCGGCGAGCTCGGCTAGGGCGTTGGCGCCCTTGCGTCCGAGTGGTGCGGTGGCGGCCAGGTCCACCCGAAGATCGGGGTCACCGTCGGCGCCCGACAGCACCGGGAGCGGCGCGCCGCCGGCCCCGCCGCCAAACGACGGTGGCGGCGCGGTCACAAACTCTGGGCTGGTCAGCACATCCCTGGCCTGGCCGGACAGGAGCGGCAGCACGCCGCGGACACACGCGGTCCGCAACCCGGCCAGCCCGTCGTGATCTGTCCGGAGGCAGAGCAGCAGCACGAAATCTGGCCGATGGGAGTGGAAAGCGTTCTCAGTGTGGAAGGACAAGGCGACCGAGCCCGCGTTGCCCTGGTATTCCTCTCGGCCTGGCACCGGAACGACATCCTGCACCAGAGCACCGGCCTTCTCGGCCGCGTACGCGACCGGGTCGCCAAGCCCGCAGGCGAACGACATCAGCAGCGCGGCCGGCAGGGTTGCTGACCGCTGGGCCGAATTCGCCGCGGCCGGTGTCCGCGGCAGCAGGTGCTCGTCCACTGGCAGGCCGCGCACCAGCAGCACGCCCTGCATCCCCGAATCGCGGCGGAATGCGTGCAGCGAGTGGCGCACCGCGGCAGGCATCTCAGCCCAGCCACGCCGGGCCGCGGCGACCCAGGCCGAGCTGTCCACCAGCCGGGGCGCCGCCGTCGCCGCGGTCCGGGCCACCCGCTCGACTATTCGCTTTTCGCTTGTGCTCGGCCGCAGGCCGTCGACCTCGACTACGGCTGGCTCCATCTGGGCTATTACCGACATCTGAGGTCCTCCGCCGATTGGGCATTGACACATTAAGACTTGATTTTCAAAATAACGTGAACCGATATCAGAGTCTTATCGTGGCCTGACTTCAGATTCGAGTCGGCCGGCCTATCCGGCGACCATAGCGGCGATCGTGTCCGCCGTCGCCGCGCGGGTGAGTAAATCTTTGGTCAGCCGCAGCTCGCGTGTCGCCGGCACTAGCGGGTAGTCCGCACCATATCGGCGGCGACCACCGCCAGTGATATTCAGCAGTTGCGGGGCCGGAACTGACGGTCATAGTACTCGGTACGCAACAGTGCCGGGGAGTGGTCATCGGCGCACTCCAGGACTAGGCCGAAGACGCCTTTTCTCTGAGCAAGCCGAATCACAAAGGCCGGACAATTCAGTCCGTCATCTCGGCTGAAGTACCGCAAGCGTCGGGGCCGTTGCGATTGCTGGCCGCCTTACCCGGCGGGACACGGAGCGGGCCACAGGCGACGACGATTTCCGCGATCATGGAAATCGGCTGCCGACAAAACCGAAATACGCGGGCAATCTTCCGTGATCACCCGGGCCAAGCACGATCAAATGCCACTTGAACTATTTTGATCGAGGTCGTAACCTGCTGGTTCGTGCCCGCGGTCGACCCGGGTTCGTCGTCGCCGGGGATCGTCCCGGCCGCACCGCGCCTCCTGCCGCTCCGGATGACGCAGAGCCGCCAGCCGCCGAACGTAGCAGCAACGCCGGCCCGGCGTTGCTGTTCAGGCGCTGTCCGCAGCGACAACGTCGTCCCGCTGTTGCTGCGGGAAGGACGCGTTAGAAATAACTCGCTGGCGTGTCGCGGCGGTCCCGGGCATCAACCAGCACCGCCGGCCCGGCACCGCCGCCCGGGCTGGCGGCGCGGGCACTGCCCGCCCTCCTGGCCGCAGCGCGGGAACCTTGCTGCTGTCCGGGGAGCTGCCGGCCTGACAGCGCGGCCTCGCTGCTGTCGTCATAGCGACAGCGCGGGATAGTTGCTGTTCCCGGCTCTCGGCGGCCGGAGCAGCGCGGGACCCTAGCTGTCGTTATAGCGACCGCGTGGGTCCCTAGCTGTCGGCCGGCTCTCGGCTCCGCCGCATATTCTTCTCAGTTTCTTCAGGTTCACGCGCTGATTCCCGGAATGACGGCGAGGATGTACCTTCCGCCTGCGGACCCGTTGCGAACCTCGATCGCTAAACACTTCGCGGCCTGGGGCAGAGGAGGCCCGCGCGACTCGCTCGCGCGACTCGCTCGCGCGAACGGTCTGGCCTTCGGGGGCATGCTCAATAAGCCGGTACGGCTTAGCAGATTTGTCTAAGAATTCAAGAAGGTGCCTGTAGGCAGCAGTCATCTCTGTCGCCTGTCAGTCATAAGTCGCATTTTGCTCGGCCTGCGACGCGAGTTCCTCCCAGAGCTGAGCGCACTCTCTTGCCAGATTCGCGATTATGCGACTGCAGTGCGATGGGACATTCTCACCGACCTTTTTCCAGTCCCCGGTTTCTACGAGCTGAACGTTGAGCAGCCGGAGCAAGGACCGTCCGGTCTCGCTGAACCGAAGCGCGGGGTCTGCCCTGAGACGGGCTATGACCTCAGCTGGATTCTGGCTAGATGACTTGACGCGTCCCGCGCTGAGACGAGGTTCGGACGGTGATCTTTCGGCATCGCCGTTTCTGTTTTTCTTTTTCTTCCCGCGCTGCTCGGCCACGGGATCCTCCCCGCGCCGCATCCGGTTCCGGACGTCTCGCGCTGTTTCTGGCGATATTCCCGCGGCATGGGCGGCCTGTCGGAGGGACAGCCGAGGATTGTCGGTCATGAAATCTGCGGCGCGCTTGCGCCCCGCGGCCCGGTTGAGCGGGCGGGCGCGACCATCCTGGCCAATCCTGATTGCTTCCCCATCCGATTTATCGAGATACTGCCTGCGTATCTCCGCAAGAGTCCCCGAAGCCAAGCCCGTGACCGCGGCTATCATCCGGTCTGACCATTGCGGATGGGAAATAATGATGCGCACGGCGGCGGCTTTTCTGTCGGCGAGCGGGAGCGGCAAGCCGTGGGCAATATTTGATTGGACGGCAAGAACGAAGGCATCTGCCTCGTCGCCGGTGAAGAACCGCACCGCGATCTGGTCTTGGTTCCGGAGCTTGGCAACGCCCAGCCGGTGCACGCCGTCGATAACGCGCATGGTCTGACGGTGCACAATGATCGGCGGGAGCTCGGTCTGCGCCGCCGCTAGCGTTCGGACGTGGTCTGGGTTCGCCCCAGATATTCGGGGTGAGTAAGTGACAGACAGGGCATTGATCGCAACCTTGACCACCGGGTCCTGATCAATCGGCTCCTGCTTTCGTGCCGGCAGTGGCATTAACTGAGAATCACCAAGGATCTGCGACTGGGTCGTTATCGTCATAGCTCAGGCCTCGGCCTTCGTCTTGGCGCGCTGCGGACCAGGATGACACCACGCTATGGTTCACGCGAGATCCGCGGAATCAGGTCAACACCCGTCTTCAGCCGGGGGTTTCCCCCCGCCTCACCACGCGACTGGTCGCTCGAAGGTGCTGTAGAATTTCGTAAAAAGCGAGATGAACCGACAGTCGATCTTGGTCCACAGAATTTCCTGCGATATTGACACCCTGGACCCCTTCATGATCCTTCTCTGTCAGGAGTCTTGATGTCCGTCACCTTGGATTTCCATATTCTGGGTCCGCTTGAGGTAGTGGCGGACGGCAGGCGCGTCAGCATCGCGGGCCCTCGCCAGCGCGCTGTCCTGGCGATGTTGCTGCTCACGCCTCGGCGCGTGGTATCCGTTGACCGGCTGGTCGAGGCCGTATGGAACGGACATCCCCCGTCAACCAGCCGGACGCAGATCGCCATTTGCATCGCCGGCTTGCGCAAGGCCTTCCAGGTCGCGGGCTACCTCGGTGAGGTGCTCGCGACGGTCGCGCCCGGGTACATGCTGCTGGCCGGGAAGCACCGGATCGATGCGACGGACTTCGCGGGGCTCGTGCACTCGGCCCAGGACCTGGCTCAGGCGGGCGACACCGCCGCAGCGGCGGACTTACTCGACGACGGCCTGCACCTGTGGCGGGGAGCGGCGCTGGCCGACGTCTCCAGCTCGACGGTGGCGATTGAGGCGGCTTGGCTGGACGAGCAGCGGCTCAGCGCTGCCGAGCAGCACGCGGCGCTGCAGCTCAAGCTCGGACACCATCATGAGATCCTGGTGGACCTGGCGATTCTGGTGGAGCGGGAGCCGCTGCGGGAGCAGGCCCGTGCCACCTTGATGCTCGCACTCTACCGATCCGGTCGCCGGCTCGATGCGCTCGCGCTTTTCCGGCAGGCCCGCCGGATCTTCATTGAGGAACTGGGCCTTGAGCCGGGCCGGGAGTTGCAGAGTCTGCACAACGCCATCCTCCGGGATGATCCGGCGCTCATGCCTGCGGCTACGGTCGCGGACTCGCGAGTGGTGAGTCCGCCGGAGCCGCAGCGGCTCGCGGACGGCCCGGTCTTCGTCGGGCGGGAGCGGGAGCTCGTCGCCCTGGACGCCCTGCTTGATCGCGACCCGCACGAGCCGCCAGCGGTCGGGCTGATCCTCGGGCAGCCGGGGGCGGGCAAGACGACGCTGGCCGTGCGCTGGGCGCGCCGCGTCGCCGACTCGTTCTCAGACGGTCCGCTGTTCGTCGACCTGCGTACGTACGCCCGCCCGGACGTTGACGCCACTTCCGTGGTCTTAGCGCACTGCCTGCGAGCCCTTGGCGCCGCTGACGGGCAGATCCCAGCCGACGCCGGGGGCCGGGCCGAACTGTTCCGCCGACGCACCGAAGGCCGTCGCGTGCTGATCGTGGTCGACAACGTCGAGGACCCGACCCGAATCCGGCTGCCGGACAGCGGTACCTGCTGTCTGCTGATGACCAGCCGGATCGAGCGTCCAGGTGCCAGCCTGGTTCGCTTGCGGCTGGCGCCGCTGCAGTCGGCGGGAGCCGTCGCGCTTCTCGACGCGCTGGTTGGCGGCGGCCGGGTCGGTGAGGATCTCGCCGCGGCCGCGCAGGTGGCACAGCTGTGCGACCACCTGCCGCTGGCCCTGGCCGCGGCCGCGGCGCGCCTGGAGGATAAGTGGTACTGGTCCTTGCCCGACCTCGCGGCCCGGCTGCGCGAGCCGCTGCACCGGCTGGACGAGCTGAGCTGCGGCGAACCTGGGGTCAGGGCTGCCTTCGATCTCAGCTATCGCGAGTTCAACCCGGCCACCGCGTTCATGTACCGGCGGCTGGGTCTCCTTGACCGCCCCGACCTGGACGCCGAGATCGGCGCAGCGCTCTTCGACGTGCCGCTGGCAGACGCGGAGAACCTGCTCGGGCAGCTTGTCGACGCCATGCTGCTCAAGATCACGGGCCGAGGGCCGGCCGGGCAGTTCCGTTACCGGATGCCTGGCCTGCTCGCGCTGCACGCACTGGAATGCGCTGAGTCCCTGGACAGCCGGACCGAGCGGCGGGCGGTGACCCGCCGGGTGGCGGCCGCGAGCAGCGCGGGCCGCCTGGCGAATGAATTCTGGACTCCTGTGGCTTAGTGGTCCGCGCCGTAAGTTCTTCGGGGGTTGATCTTTGTCAGTGGCCGAGGTAGAGGTCGCTGGCGCAGTCGAGAGCTTGATGCGGGGTCCCCGCAGGCAGGCTGGTGGGCAGGATCTGGTTCTCGTAGTGGCCGGCGAGATCATCAAAGCGGGCATCGCCGCATCGAAGTCGCGCTACGTCAAGCCGGTGTTCGCCGGCGTGACGCCCGGCATGACCATCGCGCGCGAGGAGATCTTCGGCCCGGTGCTCTGCGTGCTGCGGTACGAGACCGAGCACGTCGCGGGCCCCTTGCTGTCGCTGGCCGCCCGGCCCGCGCGCAGCGTGGGCCCCGTGCTGTCGTCATAGCGACGTCGTGGGCCCCTAGCTGCAGCCGGGCTTGAGGGGCGGCCGAGGCCCGGGCCCCTTGCTGTCGTGGGCTGGCCCGCCCGAGCGGCAGCGCGGGGCCCGCTCTGCCACAGGCCGCGTGACAACCCCGAAGAACTTACGAACCAGACCACTTAGCATTCGTTCCCGCTTGTCCAGCTCCCGTATTCCGCTGATATCACCGCGATAAGTGGGCGTATTAGGTTTGTAAATAATACGCCTTCTAGTTGCGATGCCAGCAGAAAAAGGAGCCTATGCCGCCGTGATTATGATCCAGGGAATCACGAAACGGTTCGGAGACAGCCGCGCCCTCCGCGGCGTGGACGTCGACGTCCCGGCAGGCTCGGTTCACGGCCTGCTCGGGCCGAACGGTGCTGGCAAGACGACGCTCGTGCGCATTCTCGCGACGCTGGAGCGACCTGACAGCGGGTGGGCGACAGTGGCTGGCTATGACGTCGTGCGCGAGGCGCGAATGGTACGCCGGCGGATTGCCCTGACCGGCCAGGCCGCCGCGGTGGACGAGGACATATCGGGACGCGAGAACCTTTACATGGTCGCTCGCCTGCTCGACCAGCCGCGCCGGCAGGCGAGGGCCCGCGCGGACGAGATGCTGGAACGGTTCGGCCTCTCCAACGTGGCCACCAAGACAACCCGCGGCTACTCCGGCGGCATGCGCCGCCGTCTCGACCTCGCTATCAGCCTGGTCGGCGACCCGCAAGTGCTGTACCTGGACGAGCCGACGACCGGCTTGGACCCGCACAGCCGCAGATCGACCTGGGAGATTATCCGGGCGATGGCCGACCAGGGCGTGACGATCCTGCTGACCACCCAGCACATGGAGGAGGCGGAGGCCCTCGCTGACGCCGTCACGGTCCTGCACCATGGTCGGATCATCGCCACCGGGACACCCGGTGAGTTGCGCGCCCGGATGGGCGGCCAGATCCTGCATATCCAGCCCGCGAGCGCGGCCGACCGGCCCGCGGTAGCGCAGGCGCTCGCCGCCGCGGGCCTGGATCCCGCTCCCCTGGCCAGGCCCGGCACGAGTGAGGACGACAACATGGTCAAGCTGCCGATTACCCGCGAGTGGGAACTTACCCACGCCCTCAAGGTGGTGGCCGCCACCGGGCTGGGGATCGCCACGATCGATACCAGGGTCCCGAGCCTGGATGAGGTGTTCCTGAGCCTCACCGGGTCATCGAGAGCCGGCCCGGCCGCCGTCGCTGTCGGCGGCCGGGCCGACGCCACGCCGGGCTGGAGAACGCTATGAGCACGACGCTGAGCGCGGTCGACCGGCCGACCTCGCACGCTGACGGCCGGGTGTCGCGACCGGGCGAGGGCGCCCTGAGCAACGTGCGCCACGCGCTGGTTCTCGCGCGCCGCAATCTCATGAAGATCACCGGGGATCCGGGTCTGCTGCTGGACGCGACGGTCATGCCGATGGTTTTCGCGCTGATGTTCGTCTACGTGCTCGGCGGCGCTATCGCCGGTAGCGTCGCCAGCTACCGCGAGTTCTTTATACCGGGGATCATGGTCCTGACGATCACGATCGTGTCCAGGACGACCGGCACCGCCCTGTCCGTCGACTTCAGCAGCAAGCTGATAGACCGATTCCGGTCGCTGCCGATCGCCAGGTCCGCGGTGCTCTCCGGCCGGATTCTCTCTGATGCCGTGCGGATGCTCCTCAGCCAGCTGGTGATCGGAGTGTTCGCGCTGGTGATCGGATTCCGGATCCATACCGGACTGCTGCCAGCGCTGACCGCGGTAGGACTGATCGTCGCGTTCGGCGTCGCGCTGGCCTGTGTATCGGCCTTCATCGGGCTGTCCGCGCGCAGCGTGCAGACAGTGGAAACCGTGACCGCCCTGTGGATGGTTCCGCTGCAGTTCGGCAGTTCGCTCTTCGTTTCCCTGCACACGATGCCGGGCTGGCTGCAGGCATTCGTCAAGGTGAACCCCATGACGCAAGTAGTGAACGCCTGCCGTGGCCTGCTCATCGGCGGGACCGTCGCCGGGCCGCTCCTGGCCGCCCTGATGTGGATCGCCGGGATACTCCTGGTGTTCGTGCCGCTGTCCGTCTGGCGATACAGCCGTCGCCGCTAAGGAATCCAAAAGGAAGGATCACGCCGTGATCAAGTCAGTTGTGATTGTTGGGGGCGGGACCGCGGGATGGATGAGCGCCGCCTACCTAACGTCAGCGTTCGGCGACCGGATAACCGTGACCGTGGTCGAGTCGGATCGCATAGCCACGGTGGGCGTCGGCGAGGCGAGCTTCAGCACGGTTCGGCATTTCTTCGACTACCTCGGTCTATCTGAGGAAGAGTGGATGCCGTACTGCTCCGCCTCGTTCAAGCTGGGCATCAGGTTCCAGGATTGGCGGCAGCCTGGGCACCATTTCTACCATCCGTTCGAGCGCCTGCGGGTCGCTGACGGCTTTAGCCTGGCCGACTGGTGGCTGCAGTTTGGCGGCAGCGACAGCGAATTCGACCGAAGCTGCTTTGCCACCCCGTACCTGTGTGACGCCCAGCGATCGCCCCGCAAGCTCGACGGCTCGCTGTTCGTCGGCGAGGTCGACGGGCCGATGGGCCGCTCTACCCTGGAACAGCAGCAGGCGCAGTTCCCGTACGCCTACCACTTCGACGCCGCCCTGCTAGCCAATTTTCTCAGCAAGTGGGGTGCCGCGCGGGGGGTACGGCGAGTGGTCGACAATGTCGTTTCCGTGCACAGGGACGAGCGTGGCTTCATCAGCCATCTCACCACCGCCGAGCACGGCGATGTGCCGGGCGATCTGTTCATCGACTGCACCGGGTTCCGCGGGCTGCTTATCAACCAGGCGCTCGGTGAGCCCTTCGAGTCCTTCGAGGATGTGCTGCCGAACAACCGGGCGGTCGCGTTGCGGGTACCCCGCGCGGAACACGCGGGAATCTCTCCCTACACCACCGCCACCGCCGCGGAAGCGGGCTGGATCTGGACGATCCCGCTGTACCCGCGGAATGGGAACGGCTACGTGTACTCGGACCAGTTTTGCACCCCGGATGAGGCCGAGCGCACGCTCCGTGACTTCGCCGCTCCGGGGATGGACGACCTCGAAGCCAACCACATCAGGATGCGAATCGGCCGCTGCACCCGCTCGTGGGTGGGCAACTGCGTCGCCATCGGGCTGTCGAGCGCGTTTGTCGAGCCACTGGAATCCACCGGGATCTTCTTCATCCAGCACGGAATCGAGCAGCTCGTCAAGTACTTCCCGGACGAGAGGTGGGACCAGGGCCTAACTGACAGCTATAACTCGCGGGTCGCCCACGCAGTCGACGGCGTCAAGGAGTTCCTGGTGCTGCACTACCGGGTGGCCGAGCGTGAGGACACGCCGTACTGGAAGGAGGCCAAGCTCAGGAAGATCCCCGATGGGCTGGCTGAGAGGCTAGAGCGCGCCTCGTCGCAACTGCTGGACGAAAGCACCATCTACCCCTACTACCACGGCTTCGAGTCGTACTCGTGGAACACGATGCTTCTCGGGCTCGGCCACCGGCCGACCCCGCGCCCGCGCCCGGCGCTGCGACTGATCGACCCAGCGGGCGCGCGCAGGGAGTTCGCGGCCGTGCGCCGCCAGGGGAAACAGCTCAGCACGGCACTGCCAAGCTGCCGCGAGTACCTCGCCTCGATCAACCGATCCGGCTCCCATGAGCTGGGCCGGGCCCATGAACCGGCGGCACCTGCCGTCGGCCGGAAGGCGGCAGGCATGACCACCATCTCCGACGCTGTTCTGCGACACGAACTGGTGCCCGTCGGCGGAGCAGCGTGGGCCCCTAGCTGTCGTTATGGCGACCGCGTGGGCCCCTAGCTGTTTGGCGGGCTCTCGGCGGGCGGACCAGCCCGGGTCCCGGAGCTGCTGCACCAGCCCGCTTGCGGGCGCGCCGTCTTCCCTGGGCTGGCCCGCCTCCGGGCCGGACCCAGGGAAACGGTGATCTTGAGGCATGCGAGCACGAATAGGCAGGTCACGAGCATGATCAAATTTGCTAACTGGCATTGCCTCAGAACGGCAGGAATCAGCTACGCCACTTGGTAAAGGACAATTCGCCGCCAGTAAAGCTTCCAGTATTTGACTGGCATACGACAGACATGTATTGTGAATTGACTCTTCTAAACAACTCCGCGCGGCTTCGGAGAACCACGCGATATTTGCCTGTGGGGGCACGAAGAAGCAAGGAGCCTGGATGAGTGACGCGTCCGTAACGACCGATTCCATTGAAGCGTGGCTGATTGATCTCGTCGCTGCCTACCTGGATTCGCCATCTGCCGAGATAGATCCAGTCCTGAGTTTAAAGCAGCAGGGCGTCGACTCATTATGTCGGTATGAGATCCGGGAAGAAATCGAATCGCAATTCGGCGTGAAGCTCGGCGCAAAGCTCGTGACTGGCACCTCCGAGATACATGACCTGGCCGGGATAATATTCCAGCGCCTCGCTGTATGACCGGCGTGGTGCCATTTCCGGGTGATCCGATAGCCATTATCGGACTGGCCTGCCGGTTTCCCGGGGCCGACAGCCCGGAGGAATACTGGAAATTACTGTGCGCCGGCACCGATGCCGTTACCGATATGCCGCGAGACAGGCCCGACCTTGCCGAGTTGGCTCGCCGGTCTGGTCCCAGGAGCAGCGGCGGCCCCCACGGTGGATTCCTCCGGAACGTTGACCAGTTCGACGCCGGCTTCTTCGGCATATCGCCGCGTGAGGCCAGGGCGATGGATCCGCAGCAGCGACTGATCCTGGAACTTGGCTGGGAAAGCCTCGAATCAGCGCGGCTCGTCCCCGGGACCCTGCGGGACACCGCCGCGGGTGTCTTCATCGGGATGTGCGGCGACGACTACGCGATGCTCAGCCAGCGGTACGGTGAGCCGTCGCTTACCCCGCACTCGATGACGGGCCTGCACCGCAGCATCGTCGCCAACCGCGTTTCTTACCTGCTCGGGCTGCGCGGGCCGAGCCTCACCGTGGACACCGGCCAGTCCTCGTCGCTTGTCGCGGTGCATCTGGCCGTGCAGAGCCTTCGCCGCGGTGAGTCGACGATCGCGTTGGCCGGAGGCGTGAACTTGCTGCTCGCTCCTGAGGCTTTTGACATCACAGCCAGGCTGGGCGCCCTCTCGCCGGACGGCAGGTGCTTCACCTTCGATTCGCGCGCCAACGGAATCGTGCGCGGGGAGGGCGGCGGCGTGGTCGTCCTCAAGCCGCTCGCCCGCGCGGTCGCCGACG
Source organism: uncultured Actinomycetota bacterium (assembly GCA_963769145.1). GTDB lineage: Bacteria > Actinomycetota > Actinomycetes > Streptosporangiales > Streptosporangiaceae > Chersky-822. The sequence continues at coordinate 246,953 of CAVYKS010000003.1, read as the reverse complement.
GAGATCGCGTCCACTGTGTCGTCCTGGGTAGCGCCGTGAATCACGACGGCACCAGCGCCAGCCTAACCACGCCCAGTCGCGCCGGTCAGGAGGAGGTCATACGTCAGGCCTGTCAGCAGGCGGGGGTGGCACCGGGGCGGGTGCAGTATGTGGAGCTGCACGGCACCGGGACCAGGGCGGGTGACCCCGTCGAGGCGGCAGCGCTCGGAGCGGTCCTTGGTGCGGGCCGTCCGGCTAGCGCCCCGCTCAGCGTCGGCTCGGCCAAGACCAATATCGGCCATCTGGAGGGTGCCGCCGGCATCGCCGGGCTGATCAAGGTCGTCCTCAGCGTCGAGCACCGCAGGCTCGTGCCAAGCCTGCACTTCGTCCAGCCGAATCCGGCCATTCCGCTGGAAACGCTCCGGCTCAGCGTGCAGTGCGCGACGGGACCCTGGCCGCAGCCGGAAGAAGCACTGGTGGCCGGGGTGTCTGCCTTCGGTATCGGCGGGACGAACTGCCATCTCGTGGTCGGCGAGGCGCCGCCGCCAGCCGGGGTGCCCGCGGCTGGCGACAGCGCTGCGGTGCGGGCAAACGCCGGCCCGGTGCCGTGGGTCCTGTCGGCGCACACTGCATCGGCTTTAGCTGCTCAGGCGGACCGGCTTCGGCTGTTCGTGGCCGAGCGGCCTGCGCTGAGCCCGGCTGACGCGGGTCTGGCGCTGGCCGCCACCCGATCGGCCTTCCGGTACCGGGCCGTCGTGTGGGGCCGTGACCGGGCGGCGCTGACCGGCGGGCTGACATCGCTGGCGCGCGGGCTGCCCGCCCTGGACGTGGTCGTGGGAGAGGCTGCCGGGTCGGCGGGCCCGGTGCTGGTGTTTCCCGGTCAGGCCTCACGGTGGGACGGCGTCTCGGCCGAGTTCCGTGAGTCGTGCGCGCCCTTCCGCGAGCGGCTCGACGAGTGCGCGGCCGCGCTGGCGCCGTATGTCGACTGGTCCCTGACGGACGTGCTCCAGGGGGCCGATGGCGCGCCCAGGCTGAGCCGGGTGGATGTCGTCCAGCCCGCGCTGTGGGCGGTCATGGTATCGCTGGCCGCGCTGTGGCAGTCGGTGGGAGTAGCGCCGGCCGCGGTGGTCGGCCACTCGCAGGGGGAGATCGCTGCCGCCACGGTGGCCGGGGCGCTGTCCCTCGACGATGCCGCGCGCGTGATCGCTCTGCGCAGCCAGGTTCTCACCGCCATCGCCGGAACGGGCGGGATGATGGCGGTGGCGCTGGGGGCTGAGCAGGTGAGCCGCTGGCTGGCCGCCGGCGCGGGGCTGACAGTGGCCGCGGTCAACGGCCCGGCCGCGACCGTGATCTCCGGGGACGTGGCAGCCCTGGATGAGCTGCGCGGCCGTCTGGAGACGGCTGGGCACCGATGCCGGGTCACCGCGGCGGACTACGCGTCGCACTCGGCCCACGTCGAGCAGGTGCGGGACCGGATCCTGCGGCTGCTGGCTCCGGTTCATCCCCGTCCGGCGGACGTGCCGATCGTCTCCGCGGTCACCGGCCAGCCCGTGAACGGCACCGATCTAGATGCTGCGTACTGGTATAGGAACCTGCGGGAGCCGGTGCGGTTCGACGCCGCGGTGCGCAGCCTGATCGGCCAAGGACACCAGCTGTTCATCGAGGTCAGCCCGCACCCGTCGCTGACGGTCAGCGTGCAGGAAATCGCCGAGGCGGCCGGCGTCAGGGCGAGCACCGTCGCCACCATGCGCCGCGAGGCCCGCGGGCTCGACGCCTTCCGGCAGGCGGCCAGCGAGGCCTACGTGAGCGGAGCGCCCGTTGACTGGACTCGCCACTATAGGTCTGCCGCTCTTGTCGACCTGCCCACCTACGCGTTCCAGCGGCAGCGCTACTGGCTTGAGCGGTCCGCTGAGGCCGCCGAACAGGCTGGCCAGCACCGCGAACGGGCAGCCGACCCGGCAGCCGATCCGGGAGACGACGGGGCTGATGCCGCCGTCGGCCCGGCGCCTGGCATCGCGAGTGGGCTGGCGGCGATGCCCGCCGCGGAACGCGATCGCGCGGTCTTGGGCCTGATTCGCGCCAGCGCCGCCGCCGTTCTCGGTCACGCGGAGCCGGACGCGGTGGATCCGCAGACGTCATTCAAGGACCTGGGCTTCGACTCGGTGACCGCGGTAGAGCTGCGGGGCCGGATCGCCGCGGCGATCGGCTTCCGGCTGCCCGCGAGCCTGACCTTTGACTATCCGACGCCCGCTCAGCTCGCTCGCTACCTGCGTGATGAGGTTCTCGGCGGTAAGCGTCCGTCCGCCGGCGCGTCACGGCAGGGTCCCGCGGACAGCGACGGGGTGGCGATCGTCGGCATGGCCTGCAGGTTCCCCGGCGGGGTTGGCTCGCCTGAGGATCTGTGGCGGCTGGTTGCCGAAGTCCGGGACGCAGTCGTGCCCTTCCCGGCGGACCGAGGCTGGGATGTCGCAGGCATCTATCATCCCGACCCGGGCCTTCCCGGCCGGTCCTACGTGCGGGCCGGCGGGTTCCTGGCGGATGCGGCGGGGTTCGACGCCGGGTTCTTCGGCATCTCGCCCCGCGAGGCGCTGGTCATGGACCCGCAGCAGCGCCAGCTGCTGGAGACGTCCTGGGAGGCATTCGAGCGGGCCGGGATTGACCCGGCCCAGATCCGTGGCAGCGATACGGGCGTATTCATCGGCGGGGGCGCTGCCGACTACGGCCCGCGGCTGGGCGCCGCCGAAACGGACGGTTTCGGGCTGACCGGCAGCTTGGCGAGCGTCCTGTCGGGCCGGGTGGCCTACGTGTTCGGGTTCGGAGGTCCCGCGCTGACCGTCGATACCGCGTGTTCCTCATCCCTGGTGGCCGTGCACTTGGCGACGCAGTCGCTGCGCGGCGGCGAGTGCTCGCTGGCCCTCGCGGGCGGAGTGACGGTCATGGCCACGCCGGGGATATTCGCGGAATTCAGCCGCCAGCGCGGCCTCGCTCCCGACGGGCGGTGCAAGCCGTTCGCCACGGCCGCGGACGGAACAGGGTGGGCCGAGGGCATCGGCGTGCTGGTCTTGGAGCGGCTGCCGGATGCGCGGCGGCTTGGTCACCGAGTACTGGCTGTGATCCGTGGCAGCGCGGTCAACCAGGACGGAGCGAGCAACGGGCTGTCGGCACCGAGCGGCCCGGCCCAGCAGCGGGTGCTCAGGCAGGCGCTAGCCGCCGCCGGGGTGAGCGCATCTGAGGTGGATGTGGTCGAGGCGCACGGCACCGGGACGACGCTGGGAGACCCGATCGAGGCTCAGGCGCTGATCGCTGTCTACGGGCAGAACCGGGAGCCGGGGCTGCCGCTGTGGCTGGGGTCGGTCAAGTCCAATCTCGGTCACACGCAGGCGGCAGCGGGGATGGCCGGGGTGATCAAGATGGTCCAGGCCATGCGGCATGGGGTCATGCCGGCCACGCTGGGAGTGGACGAGCCGACGTCGCACGTGGACTGGTCAGCCGGTGAGGTGGAGCTGCTGACGCGGCAGCGCCCGTGGCCGGTCCGCGCTGGTCGGCCGCGCCGGGCGGGCGTGTCCTCGTTCGGGGTCAGCGGCACCAACGCGCACGTGATCCTCGAGCAGCCAGCGGACGAGGAGCCAGCGGAGGCTGGGTCTGCGGAGGCTGGCCTCCTGCCCGGAGCGAAGGCGCCGTGGATGCTGTCAGCAGCGGACAGGCCCGCGCTGAGCGCGCTGGCAGGGTGCCTGGCGGATGCCGTGACCGACGAGCCAGCCTGGGGCGCCGGGGACGTGGCCGCCGCGTTGGCGGCGCGCCCGGCGCAGGCGCACCGAGCAGTGATCATGGCCGGGGACAGGGATGACGGCCTGGGGCTCCTGCGCGACCTGGCCGCGGGCAGGCCGTCGCCGCGCATCGTCCGCGGCCGGGCCGCGGGCGGCGGCGGGAAGACGGTCTTCATGTTCGGCGGCCAGGGGCCGCAGTGGCTGGGCATGGGGCGCATGCTGGCACCGTCCTGCCCGGTCTTCGCGGCCCGGCTACGCGAGTGCGAGCAGGCGCTGGCCCCCTGGGTGGACTGGTCCTTGCTGTCCCTGCTGGAGGGAGAAGCTGACCCGGCTCTGTGGCGGCGCGTCGACGTGATACAGCCGGTGCTGTTCGCCTTCATGGTCAGCCTGGCCGAGATCTGGCTGGCGGCCGGGGTATCGCCGGACGCTGTGGTGGGGCACTCCCAGGGGGAGCTAGCGGCGGCGTGCGTGGCTGGCGGGCTGTCGCTTGAGGACGCCGCGAAAGCTGTGGCCCTGCGCAGCCGGGCCCTGCGGGTGCTGGCCGGCGAGGGCGCGATGGTCTCGGTGCGGCTGTCCGCCGAGCACGTGCTGCAGCGACTCCCACAGTGGGGAACCGACCTGGGGATCGCGGTGGTCAACGGCCCGGCCGCCACGGTCGTGTCGGGCGCGAGCGCGGCCGCGGCGCAGTTCGCCGCGGCCTGCGAGGCCGACGGGGTGCCGGTCAAGGTGCTGGACGTCGACTACGCGTCACACCATGCGCAGGTCGAACGGGTCCGGGACCAGATTGTCGCCGGGCTCGCGGGGATCCGGCCGCGAGGCGGCTCCGGCGTGGCGTTCTACTCGACTGTGAGCGGCGCGGTGACGGACATGAGCGCGCTCGGCGCCCAGTACTGGTATGCCAACCTGCGCCAGCAAGTGCAGTTCGCCCCGGCGGTGCAGGCCCTGCTCACTGACGGGTACGGCGTGCTCATCGACATGAGCCCGCATCCAGTGGCGGCCGCGGCGGCGCAGGACATCGTTGACGACGCTGACGCGGACGCGCTGGTGATGGAGACGGTGCGCCGAGACGACGACAGCCCGCAGCGGGTGCTCACGTCGATGGCGAGGGCCTTCGCACGCGGGGTGCCGGTCGACTGGCCGCGGCTGGCCGGCAGCCATGACCGGCGTATCGAGTTGCCGGCGGCGGACGCCAAGGCCGGCGCCACGCTGCCCTGGGTCATCTCGGCCCCCAGCGTTGCCGGGCTGCGCTCTCAGGCCGGGCGGCTCGCCGCCGCGATGGCGCAGCCGGGCCAGCGGCCGGCGGATGTCGCGTGGTCGTTGGCCGCGCGGACGAGCTTCCGGCACCGGGCAGTGATCATGGCTGCGGAATGCGGCGAGTTCGCGGCGGCCGCCGAAAGGCTCGCGCTCGGTGAGCCGTGCCCGTCACTGACCCTGGGCGAGATCGTGCGGGACGGCGAGGTGGCGGCCGTATTCTGCGCACCGGACCGGTCCGCCCCGTGGTCAGCCTTGCGCTCGGCGCAGCAGCTCGCGACCGTCTTCCCTGTCTGCTCGGCAGCGCTCGATGAGATCTGCGACCAGCTATCCGGCGGGCTGGGGACACATCTGCGCCGCCTGATGACCGGCGTCGGCTTGTCGGTGAGCTCGCCGCTTGACGGCGACCTGGCCGGGTTCGCGGCTGGGGTGGCCATGTACCGGCTGCTGGAGTGGGCCAACGTCCGGCCGGGCTTCGTCACGGGCCAGGGTGCGGGCGAAGTCGCCGCTGCCCACGTGGCTGGCGCCCTAAGCCTGGCCGATGCGGTTGCCCTGCTCGCCGCCCGGGCGGACGCGAGGCCGGGAGAACTCAGCGAAGCGGTCCGGCGTCTGCGCTGCCAGAGCCCCGCGATCTCGTTGATCGGCGGGCCGGCCGGTCAGCCGGTCGAGCCTGACCAGGGCTACTGGGCCAGCTGGACGGGCCGGGAACATGGCATCGAAGTCAGCCTGCGGTACCTGCACGACCACGGCGTGCGGACCTACCTGCGGATCGGACACGATCCCGCGGTAGAACCCGGCGTCGGCCAGGTGGCCGGGGACGACGGGGACGACGGGGACGACGCCGCGGTTCTGGAACTCACGGGCACCGAGGAGAACGCGTGGTCAGCGCTGCTGACGGCACTGGCCCGTGCCTATGCGCGTGGCGCCCCGGTGAGCTGGCAGCGGGTGCTGGCTGGTCGCGGGGGCAAGCAGACGGACCTGCCGACGTATCCCTTCCAGCACCAGCGGTACTGGCTCGCCAGCGGGCCGGCACCCCACGGTGGGGGCACTGACCTGCCCGGCGGTGACGCGCCCGGCGGCGGCCATCCGATCCTTGGACGCCCAGTGCCGCTTGCCGACCCGTCGAGCAAGTGGTTCACCGGGACGCTCCGGGCCAGGGACCCCTGGTTCGTGGTGCAGCACCGCATCCTTGGCACCCCCGCGCTGCCGGCTGCTGCGCTGCTGGAGTGGGCGGTGGCCGCGGCCTGGCCTGACTTCGGCCGTGACGCGGCCTGCCATCTCGCTGACATACATTTTGGCGACCTCGTGCGGCTGCCTGCCGGGCAGTCCGTGGCGGCCCAGGCGGTCGTGGAGAACGCAGCCGGGTCCGGCCGCGTCCGGTGCTTCACCCGCCCTGCGGACGATGGCGCCGTGCCTTGGAGCACATGCCTGACCGCTGCGATAGGCCCGCCGGTGCCGGACAATTACCTGGCACCGCCGGAGGAGGTGCTGCAGCGGCTGACAGAGGCAGCTGAGCAGGACATCGGCCGGCTGTATGAGCGGCTGCGTAGCGCAGGCATCGACTGCGGGCCTGCCTTCCGGCGGATACTACGGCTCTGGCGCGGCGCCGATGAGGTGCTGGCGGTGATCGACGCGGAAAAGGCGGCCAGGGACACCAGTGCGTACCGCCTTCCTCCCGTCGTGATCGACCCGTGCCTGCGTATTGCCATGGCACTGCCAGGCAGCGGCGGCGACGACGACGTCCTGATCCCGTCGTCGATTGACCGGCTGGTGGTGCGCGGGCGCCTGCCGGCCCGCGTTTGGTGCCACGTCCAGCGGCCCGCCAGAGACGACGCCGGGGACGGCGCCGAGGAGCGGATGAACGTCACGGTTATGTCCGACTCGGGCGAGGAACTGGTTCGGCTGGAAGGGCTCCGGCCGACGCCTGCCCGTTACCGGACCAGCGCGCCGCCCGCAACCGACAAAAGTGAGGAGTGACGGGAGATGACCCTGAACCGGGATTTCGTCGGCCGGATTCACAGACCGGCCGATGTCTACGAGGTAAGCAGGGAGAAAATCCGTGAGTTCGCCATTGCCACGGGCGATCTGCATCCAGCCTATTTCGACCCCCAGGCGGCAGGGGTGCTGGGGTACCCGGATGTGATCGCGCCGCCGTCGTTCGCTTTCATGCTGTACTTCAGGTTCGGCGGCTGGCCGCTGTATGACCCCGGATTCGGCAAGAAGAAAGAGCCGGTCTGCCTGCTGCGAGCCCAGGAGGTCACGCACGCCAGGCCTATCCGGCCGGGCGATCTGCTCACGCAGAGCTCGAGCGTGAACTACATGCGCGACATCGGGCCGCACGAGCAGTGGCAGTCGACGCATGAGATCGCCACGGTGGATGGCGAGCACGTCTGCACCGTGGTGAACACGATGATCTCCCGCGGCACGGCAGCAACCGGAGCAGACCAGTGACGTCGAAGGTCAGATTTGCTGACGTCAGCGCCGGATGCGGAATACCGGAAAAGGACATAGCGCTGCGACGGCTGGATGTGCTCCGGTACTGCGGTGCCTGCGGCGATTTCGCCGCACCGCACTGGAGCGACCGTATTTCCAGGTCCGTCGGGCTGCCGGGGGTCATCGCGCACGGCACTCTCACGATGGCCGGGGCAGTGCGGGCGGTAACGGACTGGGCTGGTGATCCTGGGGCTCTGGTGAGTTACCGGGTCCGCGGTCTCTCGCTCCCGGTGGCCGTGCCGGACGACGACGCGGGTGTGGCGCTGCGGATCAGCGGTGCCGTCGAGGAGAAGCTGGAAGGAAATCTCGTCAGCGTCCGCCTGACCGTCGAGTCCGGCGGCCAGCCGGTAATGTTCGGTGCCCGCGCCGTCGTCCGCCTTGCCTGACCAGACGGCCGGGACGGCCCGGGTGGCTGGGGGTGGCCCGGGTCCGCGGCCGCCGAGTCCGGCAGCAGCTAGGGGCCCGCGATGTCGCCATTTAGGATTCCCGAATCCCAGCGGGCTCAGCAGGAATTCGATCCCGGTGTTGGGGGCCAATCCGCTTACTCTGGTGAGGACATTAGATGACAACGGCCAGTGCGACCATCACCCGGAGTGCCCGGTGTCGTTCGGCTGGCACGCGAAGGTCACCCGAGAGCCTAGGACGTTGGGTGTGTCCGGATATTGGACGTGGTGTACATATTAGGAATGGGGTGAGGTCGGCGTGACCTGCTCGTTTGCGTCTTCAGGAAATAGGGCGTAGCGTCCAGGTAAGAAGTTGTGGTCGTTTATAAAGCGCGCAAACGAGATTTGATTCCTTCTGGCTGCTCAGGACCTCGGTAGTCGTTAACGCAAGCCGAGGTGGGCATGTCGGTATCAGTCTTTCATCGTACCCTGTTATTCTTAAGTAATCGCGGAGACAACAAGCAGCCACCAGGAGTGCCGGACTACGATCCAGAAGACCCGGTCGAGAACGCTGTCATCGCGCGACTCGCGGAAAACTGGCCCCGGCGGGCAGCGGTGAAGCGGACCGAGCCAGAACTGGACGATTTGTTCGAGTTGGACCGGCCGGACTACCCGGAGGGCATCCTGCCGTTCCGCGGCCACCCTACCTATCTTGAGTTGGGTTCCGACGCGAAAAACCGGATACTGGCTTGGGCGTGGGTTGCGTTCAACAAGAACATCATGGACATTGAGCAGCGCGTGGTTAACCCGGGTTTCATGCTCATCGCCGGCGACGCGTTCGAGACAGGCTTGGATGAATCGATGGCCACCGCCGTCACCGAGGCTATGGTTGATGAGCAGTACCACACGCTGATACATCTCAATGCCAGCGCGGTGATGCGGAGGCGCCGGGGCTGGCGTATGCCGGAATCCGCCCTGCCGGTTGGGAACAAGGCCCGAAGGCATCAAGCCCGCATCGAGGCGGCTGCCTGTGAATGGCAACGCGAGTTCGCCATGCTTGCCTTTACCACCGTGGCGGAGATCTCGATTAATGCCTATCTCGACCTGATTGCCGACAATACTGAAATACAGCCGGTCAACCGGACCACGGCGGTTCTGCACAATCGAGACGAGTACTGCCACTCGTCGATCGCCGTCGAGATCGCGAAGGCGGCCTACGCGCATCTCGGAGAGGAGCAGCGGAGTTTCTTCCGCGAGGCACTGGCGGACGGTATGCAGGCCTTCGCGGCGAATGATTTCAGCACCTGGCGGCGGATCGTCACTCTGGTCGGGATAGCAGGCGGCGAGCAGATGCTGCAGGACGTCGCGCACGATCCATCTGGGCAGCGGTTGCTTCAGGACTTCAGCGGCCTGCACCGGCTCTGCGCGGAGATGGACTTGCTCGAAGTAATTCCGTTTGACTGGTCTACGGTGGCGGTGAGCAAATGATGGCTCATTTCGGTGGGACAATGCGCACGCTGCTGATCGACAACTATGATTCTTACACGTACAATCTCTATCAGCTCAGCGCCGAGGTAACCGGCTCAGAGCCCATTGTCTTCCGTAACGACGACCCAGCCTTGGAATCGCTTGACCTTGCCTCTTTCGATGGCGCGATTATCTCGCCCGGGCCGGGGCACCCCGCTTCCGCCAGGGACTTTGGGCACTCACTCACGGTGCTGCAATGCGAGGATCTCCCGGTCCTGGGAGTTTGCCTTGGGCACCAGGGGATTGGCCTGGCCAGCGGTGCGCGGGTAATCAGTGCACCGCGTCCGCGGCACGGCCACCTGACCAGGGTCCGCCATAACGGCGACGGAATTTTCGCGGGCCTTCCCCCGGAGCTAACGGGCGTGCGCTATCACTCCTGGTGCGTTGGCCAGCCGCTGCCGCCCGACCTGGAGGCGGTGGCATGGTCGGAAGATGACGTGATCATGGGCATCCGCCACCGTCGCCTGCCTCGCTGGGGAGTCCAGTTCCACCCGGAGTCGATCTGCACCGAGTACGGGCACCGGCTCCTGGCGAATTTCCGCGACCTCGCTCTGCAGTCAAATCGCGGGCGCCCGCGCTTGGCGCGGCCCGCGATATCGCTGGTTCCATCCCGCTGCCCCGCCGCTCCGGACGCTCCGGTCTGCGGCGCGGCGGCTGACCCTGTGCTGTGTTCTGCCCAGCCCGCCCCGGTGCGGGCGTACACGCTGACGATCGAGCGTGCGGTTGACAGCGAGTCCACCTTTACCGCGTTGTACGGAAGGCGGACCCGGGCGTTCTGGCTGGACAGTGCCCGCGTGGAGCCGGGCATGTCCCGGTTCTCCTTTATGGGCGACGTCAGCGGGCCGGCTGGCGAGGTTCTCACCTACAACGTGGACGACGGCTTCGTGATCGTCGAGCCAACGGGGCGCATTCCCTGGGTGGAGCGCGGAACCATTTTCGAGGCGCTTCAGCGCAGAGTCGACCGTCCGGTGGCCGGCGCGGACAGCCTTCCGTTCGACCTGGCGGGCGGTTACGTCGGCTACCTGGGTTACGAGCTGAAGGCCGTCTGCGGCTCCCCGAACGCGCACCGGTCCGGGATGCCCGATGCGGTGTGGCTGCGCGCTGACCGCTTCGTGGCCATCGATCACACCGAGGGCCGGACGTACGTCGTGGTCGTCGCCGAGCCCGCCGCCGCGGACGAGGCGCGGGCTTGGGCGGAGCGGACGGCGTCGGCCCTGCGCGCGATCGGCGCACAGCCGTGCGGGCAGGCTGGGAATGCTGACTTCGAGCCGGCCATGCAGGACATGACCCAGTGGCTGGTGCGGCCTCGCGAGCAGTACCTGGCCGACATAGCGGAATGCCAGCGCATGCTCCGGGCCGGCGAGAGCTACGAGATCTGCCTGACCAACAATCTCCGCATGCCGGCCCCGGCTGACGATCTGGAGTTTTATTCAAGATTGCGGCGACTAAACCCGGCGCCCTACTCGGCGTTCCTCCGAGTAGGCGAGATGACCGTCCTGAGCTCTTCGCCGGAAAGGTTCCTGCGGGTCGACAGCACCCGGACGGCCGAGACTAAGCCGATCAAGGGAACCACGCCGCGGAACGCGGACCCTGAACTGGATGAGTTGCTGCGGCTCTCGCTGAACGCGGATGCGAAGACGCGCGCCGAGAACCTCATGATCGTGGACTTGATGCGCAACGATCTCGGACGGGTCTGCGAGATCGGCAGCATTGCCGTCCCGAAAGTCATGGAAACGGAGTCGTACGCCACCGTGCACCAGCTTGTGTCGACCGTCCGCGGAAATCTTCGCGCGGACGTTACCGCGATTGACTGCGCTCGCGCGTGCTTCCCCGGCGGCTCGATGACCGGTGCGCCGAAATTGCGCACAATGGAGATAATAGACACGCTGGAGAGCGAGGCGCGCGGAATTTACTCCGGAGCGCTCGGCTACTTCGGGCTCACCGGGACAGCGGATCTAAGCATCGTGATCCGCACGGCCGTGCGCTGGCGCGATGAGCTGATTGCCGGTGCGGGAGGCGCCATTGTCCTTGACTCAGATCCGGTCGAGGAATACGACGAGATGATGCTCAAGGCGAGGGCGGCACTTCAGGCATTGTCGGCCTCCAGACCCGCGTACCCGACCGTGATAGGACGGGGCGTTGGCTGAGGTTGAGGCCTGGGTGGGGCTGCGGGCGCCTGACGGTGCTGCCGCCTCGGCGCGCGGCCGCGTGGCAGGCCCTGCTGACCGACAAGGCGGTTCGCGTTGACTGCCAGCCTGAGAGGATAATCGCCCGTGACATCGCAAGATCCGCCGAACGTGCCCCGCCAGAATCTCCAGCAGGCGGCGCCTGACGCTCCCTCGATCCTGCCAATCCCCGGCCAGCGCTCGCCGCTGCTCGCGGCTCAGGTTGTGATGGTCGGAACTTTCATGGCCATTCTCGACACGTTCATCGTGCTGGTCGCCGCGCCGGCCATCCAGGCGAACCTGCACGCCAGCGACGCGGAAATCCAGTTCGTGCTGGCCGGTTACCAGCTCACATACGCCGCCACCCTGATCACCGGAGCGCGGCTGGGCGACATCTACGGTCGGCGTCGCCTGTTCGTGACCGGGATGCTGATCTTCACCGTAGCCTCGCTCGCCTGCGGTGCGGCTCCGAACCCGGCGGCGCTGATCGTCGCGCGCCTGGTGCAGGGCGTGGGTTCGGGCATGATGTTTCCCCAGGTCTTCTCCATGATCGGTGTCCTGGTACCACCCGAGCAGCGGCACCGGGCGTTCGGCATCCTGGGCGCGGTGATCGGCACGTCCACGATCGTCGGGCAGCTCATCGGGGGCCTGCTGATCTCCGCTAACTTGTTCCACACGAGCTGGCGACCGGTCTTCTTGGTCAACATCCCGATCTGCCTTGTCACCGTGCTTCTTACCATGTGGCTGGTGCCCGAGACGGCGGCGCCCCAGGCCGCGCGCCTGGACCTGCCGGGAGTCGTCGTCCTGACGGTTGCGCTGACGTTGCTGGTCTTCCCGATCACGGAGGGGCGGCAGGTCGGCTGGGCGCTATGGATCTGGCTGTGCCTGGCCGGCAGCGCCGTCGCCTTCGCCGCCTTCGTGATTACCGAGCGCCGGGTCGCGGCTCGCGGCGGCGCGCCGCTGGTCGCGATGCGGCTGTTTGCCCAGCGACCGTTCACGGTAGGAATGGGCCTGGTGCTGGTAACGTACGCCGGGCTCTACTCGTTCTTCCTGATGCTCTCCCTGACGCTGCAGGACGGGCTGCGCCTGTCCGCTCTGTCCGCCGGGCTCGTCTACACGCCTGAGGCGGTGACGTTCTTCGTTGTGAGCTTGCTCGCGGGGAAGCTGGCGCCTAGGTACGGTCGGCGGCTGCTCGAGGTCGGCGCAGTAATATTCGCGCTCGGGTACGGGGCAACGGTGCTGGCTGCCGCCACCAGCGCCAGGCTGTCTGTGGCGGTCCTCATCGCCACCCTGCTGGTGCAGGGCGTCGGCAGCGGCCTGCTGATCACGCCCCTGTTCAACGCGATCTTGTCCCGGATGGGCCCGGGCGACATCGGCACGGCCTCCGGGGTGCTGTCCACCACGCAGCAGGTTGGCGGGTCAATCGGCGTCGCAGTGATCGGAGTGGTGTTTTTCGCCGTCCTTGGTCCCGCCCTGCCCGGCCGAGCCACCGCGTACGGACACGCGCTTGCCGTTTCGGTCGCCTGCATCGCGTGCTTCGCGGTCATAGGCGCGCTGCTGGCGTTCGCCCTGCCGAAGGCGCCCGCCTAGCGGCTTGCGCTGCTGCCGCCCCTGCGGCCGCAATACGGTCGCCGCGAGGACGATCCCGGCGCCTGCGATCGCCGCGGAGACGCCGGACGCTAGGTGATAGCCGCCGGTCAGCGCCGGCGCCGTGGCTTGCCCGCCGGCCCGGAGGGCATTCGTACGCGCTGTAGCCAGCGCGGCCAGGCTGGCGAGGCCGAGTGCGCCCCCGACCTGCGCTCCGGTGGCGAACAGGCCGGAGACCAGTCCCGCGTCGCTCGGTGTGGCGCTGGACATGGCGAAACCCATCAACGCCGGCATAGCCAGGCCCGCGCCGCCGCCGATCAGCAGCATGACCGGCAGAATGTCGACGATGTAACGCTCGTGCTCCGGGACGCGGGCGAAAAGCGCCAGACCCGCCGCGATGAGCGTGAGCCCGATCAGCAGGACGGTACGAAGCCCTAGCCGGGTGACGAGCCGTGCCGACAGGCCGAGCGAGACGGCCGCGAGCAGCGCTGCCATCGGCAGCCCGGCCAGGCCGACCATCGCCGGGTTGTAGCCGAGCACCCGCTGAAGGTAGAGCACGCTGAGGAAGGAGAACGCGAACATTGGGCCTACCATCAGAAACTGGCAGGCGTTGGCTCCAGAAAGATTGCGTGACCGGAAGATGTGCGGCGGCAGCAGCGGTTGTCGCCCCGTCGCCTCGCGGGCAGCGAATGCCGCGAGCAGAACGGCCGCCGTGGCGGTGAGGCCGAGGGTATGCGCCGAGCCCCAGCCGTAGACCGGGATTTTGACGATCGTGTAGACGAGGAGCATTAGCCCGGCGGTGGCGAGAAAGGCGCCGGCGGCATCGACCCCCGTACCGAGCCCGAGCCCGCGATCGGGTGGGATCAGCCGCGTGGCCAGCACGACCGCCGCGATCCCGACGGGCACGTTGACGAAGAAGATCCAGTGCCAGCTCGTAGCCTCGGTGAGGAAACCGCCGGCGATGCCGCCAACCGTGCCGCCCGCGGCGGTGACGAAGCCGACGACGCCGAGCGCCTTCGCCTGCTCACGGGGGTCGGGGAAGATCATCATGGAGATGCCGAGGACCACGGCAGCAGCCATGGCGCCCCCGGTGCCCTGCGCGAACCGGGCCGCGATCAGCATCCCCTGGCTCACCGCGAGCCCGCACACCAGCGAGGCGACGGTGAACGCGAGCACCCCCGCCACGAAAAGGCGCTTCCGCCCGATCAGGTCGCCGATCCGCCCGGACAGCAGCAGTAGCCCGCCAAAGGCGATCACGTAGGCGTTGACGACCCAGGCCAGGCCCGACTGGGAGAAGCCGAGGCCGCGCTGGATCGACGGCAGCGCAACACCGACGATGCTGGTATCAAGGATGATCATGAACTGCGCGGTGGCGAGAACCCCGAATGCGGGCCAGCGGGAGTTGCCGGTCGGTACGGTCAGTGGACCGTTTTCTTGTTGGCGGAACACAGAACTTGACCGTACGGCCGCGCGTTGAGATGGCCAATGCCTATAGGTCTTAACTTCATACGCTAAAGTCTTCACAGCGGGCTAGCAGGGATATGCTCACGGCATGGACGTGCTGAGTGACGTCATCGCGGTCATGCGGACCGGCGAACCTCGCTCGGCACGGGTTGAGTGGAACCCGCCGTGGGGGCAGCGCTACGCACCCGTTCCCGGGGCCGGCTTTCAGATAATCCTTCAGGGATCGTGCTGGCTGATCCCAGCGGCCAGCGAACCGATCGCGCTGAGCGTCGGCGACGTGGTGTTTCTCCCGCACGGAGGCACGCACGGACTCTCGGACAGCCTTTCGACACCCCTCCGCCACCATGTATGCGACCCAGGCGAGGGTGCCTGGTTCGAGCAGCGCCACGCGGGCCCGTCCGCCGGGCAAGCCCGCCCCGACGGGACGTCTGCCACCACCGTCACGCTGTGCGGCGCCTACCAGCTCGAACCCGCACGTGCGCACCCGCTGCTCACCGAATTGCCAGAGATCGTCCACCTCCCAGCTCGGCTCGGGAACCGCCGGGAGCTCCGTGCCGCCGTCGAGTTGCTCGGCAGCGAACTCGAACAGCGTCGCCCCGGAGCGGACGCCATTGTCCCAGCGTTGCTCGACACGATCCTGATTTACATCCTGCGAGCCTGGTCCGAGGAACAAACGGCGCACGGCGCGGCTAGCGGCTGGGCTGCCGCACTGCGGGACCCGGCCATCGCCGCGGCACTGAACAGCATCCATCGCGACCCCGCGGCTCCGTGGACAGTCGAGCGGCTCGGCGCCCAAGGGGGACTGTCACGCGCTGCCTTCGCCCGACGGTTCACCGCGCTGGTCGGCCAGCCGCCCCTCACCTACCTGACCTGGTGGAGGATGACGATAGCCGCGCGCATCCTCCGCGACTCCGACGCACCGCTGAGCACCGTTGCCCACCAGGTCGGGTATGGTTCGGAGTTCGCGTTTGCCGCCGCGTTCAAACGGCAGTACCGGACCGCCCCCGGCAAGTACCGGCGGCAAAGCCGGCGTCACCATTCCAGCTAGGCCGTGCCCGCGTGCCAAGTGCCTCGTTAGTCAGGTCGGCCGTGATCTCGTCGGCGCCTCGCCCAACCCCAGCCGGGAGTCGTGGTCTGGACAGCCCCGCACGGCCGCAACTACACCGTCACCCCCGACAGCTATCCCGTATAGCCGACCGCTACCAGCGGATCCGGGATGACCGCTGCTGCAGTGCGATCCCGACCGTGACGGAGACGTTGAGCGACTCGGCCAGGGGATTGATCGGAATCGACACCGACCCGGCCACGACATCTGCGAAGTCGCTCGACGAGCCGGTCTTCTCGCTGCCGAACACGAGTGCCAGTTGCTCGTCGGCTCGCCGGAAGTCATCAAGGCCCAATTCGCCGCCAGCGTCGAAGGAAAGCACCCGCATCGAGCTGCGCCGGAAGTAGGAAGCCGCCTCATCTCGCGAGGTGACGATGACCGGCAATGAGAACACATAGCCTCGGCTAGCCCTGACTAGACGCCGATCCGCGATGCTCACGAGATCGCTGTCCACGAGCACGAGGCCCGCTGCCCCCAGCGCGAATGACGTCCGCACGATAGCGCCGATGTTTCCGACGATCTTGACCCCGTCCAGGACGACGACATCACCGTGAGTACCGGTCAGATCATCGAAGCCATAGGGCCTCGGCACCCGCGCGATGCCGAACACCTTTGGTCTCTTGTCGGTCTTGAACACCATGTTCACGATCGAGGACGCCATAAGTCGGAACGGGATCCCCGCGTCCTGACATTCGGCCAGGACTTCAGCCGACACAGGAACGTCTTCGATCCCATAAATCTCAATGAACTCCAATCCCGCACTAATGCTATGCAGAATGGGCTCCGCATCCTCGATCAATGCCGTACGAACGATAGAACGCGAATGCTTCGAGACGTCGATGATCCTCTGTACGGCAGGATCTGATCTCTCCGTGATGACATCCGGGTTGGACATATTCGAATGATAGTACTCAACTGAGAGCCCTGCGCCTGAATCCCAGCAGGCCCAGGACGACTAGGCAGATCCATTCGGCAATGTGAGGCACCGAGGGCCATGAGTACTGGCTGCACCCGGTGAAGAGCATGGGCGGAGGATCACGGCGAACAAGAAAGTTGATCCGGCTGGGCGCGCCAGAGTCCCTACCGCCAGCCCGAGGGCGCTTCGACCAATGCCGCTAGCAGCACGACTACGAGAATCTGCGGAGTATTCCTCGCCTGCCAGGGAATAGATCCGAGCAGCCACATGGCGAATGGGAACATTACCGCTGCGGCTATCAGCGCGCGCAGTGCGGACACTATAACCTTCTCGGATGCCACCAGGGCTAAGGGCAGCGGGGCAAGAAGGCGATCCTCGATTTCCCTCGTATAAGAGAACTCCATGATCATTGGTAACGCCGTGCCCTGCAGGGCCAATGGCAGCCCGCGGCCGGGAGCGGTACCGGAGCAGCAGCTCCGGGACGACGTAGCTGTTGGAATCGGGGCTGAGCGGCAACGCCGGGGCACCGTCGCGGATCTTCAAGATCCTTTTCTAAGTGGCATTGCCTGCAGGGCGGTCAGCACGGCCGTGAGGGCCACGAGGCCGGGGAAGAGCAGGATGGCATAGCCGTGCTTGGCGTACCCAAGGGCAGTAAGGATCTTGCCAAAGACGATGAGCATGAACAGCGGCTGAATGACGACCTGGGTCGGGGAAACGGGCAGTTCCTTGCTGGTGGCGTAGGCATCACGGATCAGGATCGCCAGGAAGGCGTGGCCGACTCTCGCGTGGCTATCCGCGTATGGTGACCAGCGAGGATGCTGGTGACGATCGTGGCTCGCTCAGTTCTCGCTCATCGGAGCGTCCTGCCGGTCAGGTGCTTAATACATCCTCCAGACTCGGCGTCCCGATGCCCACACCGAGCATGCGGCCGCCTAGGTGCCCTAGGACGCTAGAGAGTCGAAGCCAATTCAGCGAGTTGTCCTGGCGAACCTGGCGAACCTCACACCTGGGATCTCAGCACGTCGATCTCGGCGCCTGGCGTGGTCGGGTCGAAGCCGTGCTCGGCCAGCCAGCGGACCGCCAGCAGGCATCGCAACGACCACCACGCGCGGATCACGTCGAGGTCGACGTCGGTGCCGTAGCCGGCGACGACGTCGCCAAGGTGCTCCTGGTGTCCGAGCGTCAGGCTGGCGAGGTCGAACAGGGCATCGCCCCGGCCCGCCTCGGACCAGTCGATTACGCCGGTGATCTCGTCGCCGTCGACGAACACGTGGGCGACGTGGAGGTCGCCGTGCGTGAACGCCGGTGTCCACGGCCTGAGCGCAGCCTCGGCAACCCGGCGGTTGTGCGTGACCAGGTCGGCGGGAAGGACGTCGTTCGCGACGAGCCACTCGCATTCGCCGTCGAGCTCCGATGCGATCTCCTCCAGGCTCCGGCCGGGCCATGGCGGCAGCGGCGCGTCGTGCAGCATCCGGGCGGCGGCACCCGCTGCGGCCCACGCCGCCCGCGGCGCGGTCGACGGCTCGCCGAGGCGGGCCAGCGGCGTCCCTGGGAGGGCGGCGAGCGCGAGCACGGGCGGCTTGCGCCACAGGACCTCCGGAGTCGGGATCGGCGCCATAGCCATCGCCTCGACCTCGACGTCGGTGCGCGTCTGATCAGCGTCGATCTTCAGGAAGACGTCGCCGACGCGCAGGGTCGCGCACTCGTGATGGGCGACGACGACCTCGACCTGCTCCACGTCGGCCATTATCGCGGGGATGACCTGGGTCGGCAGCGATTTTTCCTCCAGCCAGGCCAGGAAGGGCTATGACGCGCCGACGGGCCTGGGTGCGCCGGACGGCCTGGGCGCCTTTTAGGCCAGGGCCGGTAGCTGCCGCGGAGGCGGAGCAGCGGGGCGCCGGACGGCGCGACGTAGGGGCGGCGGCAGATGCGGGCGTTGCCAGGCTCAGCCGATGCGCTCGGCCAGCGAGACAATGATCCCTTCCGGTCCCCGGACGTAGGCCATCCGCCAAACGCTCTCGTACTCGCCGATGCCACCGACGAGTCCGTAGCCCTCGGTAGCTGCCCAGTCGACAGCCGCCTGCAAGTCGTTGACCTCGAAGGTCACGTTGCGCAATCCCAGCTCGTTGGCCATGGCGGCCGGTGAGCCCGGCACGGAGTCGGGCCGCACGAAGCTCGAGAGTTCCAGCCGGGTGCCATCGCCGGGCGGCTTCAGCATGACGATCTCGGTGCGAGAGCCGGGAATGCCGCAGACCGTGTCCAAGAACTCGCCCTCGACGAACGTCCTGCCTTCGACCTCCAGGCCCAGCGCCACGAAGAAGGCGGTCACGACGTCGAGATCTGCGACCGTGATGCCGACATGATCGAAGCGTCGTACATGTGACATAAGCGCGTCCTCCTGTCGTCGTATCGACCGTGCATCCGCCACGGTAAGCGTTCTCAGTACCTCTCGTTGCGGAACCACCGAGAGCAGGCGCGTCACTCCGAGCCGGCTGCGTCCAACGCTGCCGCGAGGGGCTCGAGTTCGGCGATGAGCTGGTTGAGCTCGGTCGGAGTCAGGATGTCGTAGGGCGGTGCCGCGAGGTCGTCGGTGAGGGCCTCGATCCGCTCCCTGGTCTCGCGTCCGGTGTCGGTGATCCGGCCGGCGTCGTCGATGAGGCCACGATCGCGCATTTTGTCGGCCACCGTGGCCAGCGTCGCGGCGGGGAGGTGGTGGATCCGGCCGAATTTCTCCGCGGGCATGCCTTGGGACACCGCATACAGCGCGTGGGACTCGAGCCCGCCGATGCCCTCCGAGACCAGGGCGGCGATGTGACCGTCGCCGCGGTGCTCGCGGAGCAGGTTGGCCGAGTGCCAAAGCCGGGCGACGGGTTCGTCGGGGATAAGGAGCGTTCGCAGGCCCGCGTACATGGCGCGGCCCTCGATCGGGGCACTCGTGGCCGCCTTGGTGGCCAGGTCGGCGGCCCGGGTGACGCCGGGGGAGTCAGCCAGGTCAGCGAGGATCCGTCTCACGGCGGCGGCGCACCCCCGCTCGCGAGCGGCCAGGACCGCCTCGGGAGCGGCGATATCCCAGACGTGCGGGATGTGCCGGGCGACCTCGCCGTCGGCGAAGTTGTAGAAGATCGCGTGCACCACCTCGGCCGGGCACCGGCCCAGCGGCGCGGCGCGCCCGGCGAAGTAGGTGTCCCAGTAGTTTCGGTACCCGAGCGCCATGACCTCGGCGGTCGGCTCCGGGGCGGCGTACGGGACCATCGCGATCGGCTCGGTGAGCCCGTAGAGGCGGCGGGCCAGGGTCCCTGAGGGCTTTGTCTCGGTCATCTCATCATCTCCCGTGGTCGTGGTCCCGGCGTCCGCGGGCGCCGTCACCTCTTCAACGAACACGGGTGACTCAATCCGACACACCCGCGTGATGACTCTCGGTACCGGAGCAAGTGCTGCCGCCCCGCAAACCCATGCGACGAGTGCGCCGGCACATGGGGCAAGCCAACCCGCATCGTCGTGCCCCGGCGTAACGCGCAACTAGCTCACCAAGCCCGGCCGGTGACACGGCTGCTGCTCATAGCACTTATTAGGGGCAGCGCACCAGTGTAGTGGGCTGGCGAGGCCAGAAAGGCGCCTCTCTGCGGTCCTGACGGTCCGCTGGTGTCTGTTCCCGTGGCGCGGCCGGTGGATACCACCGGAGCGGGCGACTGCTTCAACGCCGGGCTGATCGCCGGACTCCTGGACGGGCTCGATCTTCCGCAGGCGGTCGCGCTGGGGTGCGCGGTTGGCGCGGCGTCGACGGAGGCGGTCGGCGGCACCGGCGCGGTGGTCGACCGCGCCAGCGCGGAGGCGCTCGCCGCTCGCGCCACGTTCCTGCTTGAGCCCAATGCCACGCTCAAGCGATGAACTGCCCGGATATTCCGGGCAATAATCCCAGATCCGGCGCGGGCTGGTGGCCTCGCCGTGCAGCGGGTGCGATGGAATCCCGAATTCATACCCGTTTTCCCGGCTGGATGTGGCAATTCATCGCACGGCTGGTGGGTGCGGCCCGGCTGGATGTGGCAATTCATCCGCGCGGGCTGGTGGGTGCGGGCCGATGTTGCTGTCGGAGGTGGGAGGGCTTGGGGCGTGACCATCCTGGCCGCCGCCGGTCGGTCGGGAGCGCCGGGATCCAACCCCGAGCTGCCTTTGCTGCTGGAGAAACTGAGCTCTGAGCACTAGTGCTCACTCAGATCGGCGCACCAGGCGAAGCGGAAAACTGAGATCGGCTGGCCCATCTTCCGTGCCGACGTCCCACCCGCGTAACGCACCAGTGCGCCGGATCACGCGAGTGACCGGCGTCAACGGCAGGGCAGAATGAGGTTATGGACAGCGGACCGGTCCGGTGCGGACACTGCGGCCAGGCCAACCGGATCCCGGCGGCGGCGGCTGGGACGCCTCGCTGCGGGAAGTGTCACCAGCCATTGCCGTGGATCACCGATGCCGATGACGCTACCTTCGGTGACATCGCGGACGCCGCCAAGATTCCCGTCATCGTCGATCTGTGGGCGCCGTGGTGCGGACCGTGCCGGATGGTCAGCCCGGCGCTTGAGCAGCTTGCCCGCGACCTGGCCGGCCGGGTGAAGCTAGTCAAGGTCAATGTCGACCTTTCGCCGCAGCTCTCGCAGCGGTTCGGGGCCCAGGCGATCCCCACGCTGCTGGTGCTGCGCGGCGGGCGGGTGACCGCCCGGCAGACAGGCGCGGCCCCGCTCGCGGTTTTGCGAGCGTGGGTCGACAAGGCGCTGGCCACCACGGAGTGAGCCCTTGCCGTTACCGCTCGCACGGTCAGGGGCCCCCAGCCAGGGCGGCGGCTTGATCCTCGCGGTCAAGGGTGGCACGATCGCCGGGGTGAGCAGAGCGCTGCGGGAGTTGCTGGTTCGTCACGTTGACGGCGGCACGATTCCTGGCGGGGTCGCGGTCTTGGGTGCTGGGGACGCCGAGGTGGTCACCGCGGGCGTGGCGTCGGTCGGTGGCGGTCCTATGGGCGAGGACGCGATCATGCGGATCCAGTCCATGACCAAGGGGGTTACGTCGGTTGCCGCGCTGCGTCTTGTGGAGGCAGGGCGTCTTGAACTCGACCACGCTCTGGTGGACTGGCTGCCGGAGCTGGCTGACCGTCGGGTGCTGCGCGGCCCGGCGGCTGAGCTCGGCGATACGGTGCCGGCTCGCCGGGCCATCACGCTTCGCCACCTCCTGACCAATACCTCCGGGTACGGCATGGTGTTCCAGGCTTCGCCGCTGGGGCAGGCGATGGCGGCGAACGGCACTGAGGCTGGCCCGGAGCCGCCGGCGATGGGCGCTGACGAGTGGCTGCGTCGCCTGGCGGAGCTTCCGCTGGCGTTCCAGCCGGGTGAAGGTTGGCGCTATCACCATTCGTTTGCCGTGCTCGGCATCCTCATCTCCCGGGTGACGGGCCGCCCGCTCGGTGAGCATCTGGCTGAGGATATTTTCGGGCCGCTCGGGATTGCCGACACCGCGCTGTGGGTGGCGGAGGGCAAGCTGGACCGGCTGCCGGCGGCTTACCGGCACGGTGACGAGGGACTTGTGGAGATCGAGCCTGCCGGAGGCGGTTTCTACGCAGGGCCGCCGTCGTTCGACGTCAGCCACGGCGAGCTCGTCTCCACCGCACGGGACTATCACCGCTTCGCCCGGATGCTGGCCGAAGGAGGGCGAGTCAACGGGCAGCCGGTGATCTCACCCGATCACCTGCGGCAGATGACCAGCGATCAGGTGCCGGCGGCGTGCAAGACGGCGAGCAGCTTCTTCCCGCGGTTCTGGGACGGCACGGGATGGGGCTTTGGCGTGGCGGTCAAGACAGCGGGACCGCAGCGCGACCGCATCGGCTGGTCCGGCGGATTGGGTACTGACTTCTTCGTCGACCCGGACGGCACGGTCGGCATCCTCCTCACTCAAGTAGAGATGGGTAAGGAAATGTCGCCGCTGCTCGAACAGTTCCAGTCGCTGCACGAGCCGTCGTGACCGGCCGGCGGCAGGGCCTTCGGTCAGGCAAATCCACGCCAATCCGGAATGACTGCACAGAGCCCGTTAGTTTTTTAGGTAAATTACGTTGGTTGGATCGACCTGGAAGTCTATCAGCAGGATTAGAATGTGGCCTTCCGTGGAGTCGACAAATTCTATAGCATCGAATCCATTTTGCTGCGCGTATACTGTCAGCGCGGCACAAGGATTGACGGTATTAAGTACTATTTCGGGCGGTTCCCCCCAATCCGCTCCCGTCAGTACTTTCAGGCCGCCTTCATCAAACGGGTTACCGGGATTGAAGGGAATATCTCGGGCTGTTAGTATCCTGAGACCAGCGATATTAATCCCGAATACGCATTCGCCGTATGCCTCGGCTGTTGTGCGTATCTGCGTGAAGTAAGTTCCCGGCCCGAATTTCTTGCCCGCGCCTCCCGTCGCGTTCGCCTTAAAGCACCCTGAGTCAAGAATACTGATGGCAAAGGTTATGTAGGTTCCATGAAACCACGTCAGATCTGCCTGCGGTCGGAGTGCTCCACCCAGCCTGGCCATCAGGTCCTGGCGCGAACCGGAATTCTGGAGAATGTACTTGACGTCATTCTCAAATCCCATGATCTGGCCGGCAAGAAGGTCGAAGCCGTACGTGTCGTAGCCGTATCCCGCCGTCTCGTCCCTGGTCTTTCTGACCTCGTCGCCCAGCAGTTTAAATAGGTCTTTCGCTTGGCCAAGAAGCTGGCTCTCGTGCTGCGTTGGATTCGGTGAAACTTGGCATTTCCTAAGCTGACTTCTGAGGTCTTCAAGCGCGGCTCGCAGATTCGCAAGGCGAGCATCAGCGCTCTTGACAGGACTGGTCATGCAGGTTCCCACAGTTTCACACTCCGTTCCGGTGCCTCAGTCACAGGTTCCGGTTTGTC
This sequence comes from uncultured Actinomycetota bacterium, assembly GCA_963769145.1. GTDB lineage: Bacteria > Actinomycetota > Actinomycetes > Streptosporangiales > Streptosporangiaceae > Chersky-822. The sequence goes on along the minus strand of CAVYKS010000003.1, from coordinate 223,402 downwards.
TTGATTGCCGTGATGACCTCTCCCAGGCCGGAAACCTCTTCCGTCAGAGCTGCCAGGAAATCCTCGACTTCCTTCTCCGACATTTCCGTCTGTCCGAACTCGAGGGCCTGCAAAAGATCCATAACAGCGCCGTCCTGCAGTTCGCCTGCCTGTGCGCTGGTCATGTCGGGTCGATACCTCGCGGATATGTATGCGTGAACCCTATCCCGGTCACTATCGTCCCAGCTATAGACGCCGCCTTCTGGGTCATCCCTTTCAATCTCTGCGAACACATTCTTGGCTAGGAGCTCGATCTCCTTGCTCGGATCGAGTGCGGCCTCTCGCTGCGCGGCGGGTCGCAGATTCTGCCAGTAGTCGTAAGGCTGCCAGCCGTGTTCGTCGTCGCCGTATTCGCGGTCGCTGTACACGTAAGTGCCATCGGGCATTTGCGCGTAGTACTTCGTGCCGGATATGTGGTCCGAGCGTTCCTCGTCTTCGACGGGCACACTCAGCCATTCCTTCAACCTGTCAACCGCGTCAAGGGACAGCTGGGTCATCCGGACTCTCCTCCGGGCATGGATATTCTAAATCTGCCTGTAGGGATGGTCTTCGATTTGCCGTCATATTTACAGGACCCGCCAGGCAGCCTATTGCGCAATACCTGCTGCCACTATGGGCAGCGAACATTGCTGAATCGAGTATCGGAATATACCGGACAAAACGAATGTAAAGTTATCTAGGGGATAAAACATCAGATCGGCGGGTGCGCCGCCAGTGGCCTGACCCCGAACCCGCCGATCGCTGTTGGTGTAGCTTGGAGCTATCGCGCGCAGGCCCTGGACGTGGAACAGTTACGGAACAGCGGCATCATGGTCCCCCGGGCGGCAATAGGTCGGGACGTCCGGGAACCCCGAAATCACCACCGCAGATTTGGCTGAAGGGGAGTTGGAGAAGCCGGTTGCGCTCGTCGGCGCCACACGCAACCCAGTTTTCCCACATGCCCTGCGGGTGCGTAATCCAGTCCCATCTGCTGGCCGCCTGCAGGATATTGCCGTCCGGCTCTTCTACGATGAATGCGCGATGGTACGGGTGGATTGCGTTAGTGAAGGGAGTCGGCAGGCCCGAGAACCAAAAGGTGCTGAGGTAGTCGTACTGGGGCTGTATAAGAGAGAACTGTTCGTTCTGCAGCAGGTCATTATTGCCCGATGCGACATTATCGGAGTCTCCGCTGGTGATCTTCACCCATGCCGATTTGTAAGAGCACTGTGGCGTTCCGGAAACGAAGCTGTGCGTGCCAGCGCTATCGTAGGACGGGTAGGTATTGAACTGATCATGCAGGTCGGCCAGATTCACGATCGTGTCGGGTGCGTCGAGGTAGGCCTCATGCATCCACGCGAGGTCGTAGAAGATATCTTTCCCGATGTTGACCATTATGTTCTGCGGAATAAACCCCGGGTCGGAGTCGAGGCCTCCGATAACCGCGCCTCCGGCCATGTGGCCCAGCCCTGCCCAGAGGAAGAGGTCCGGCTGACCCAAGGCCAGGGCGGCGTAGTAAGCATATACGTCGACGATCTGCGGCCGGTTTACCGCGAAGCCCTGATCCGGATCCCAGGATGGATGAGAAGCGCTATTAGCTTTTTCGAGTGCCACGTTTGTGTAGTGAGAACGCCGGTCCGTATACAGAACCTGGGGGTCATCAGAGTCTGGCATGAGCTTCTCCTTCGGAATCGGTCAATGTGGTAGGAATCCAGGATTCAGGCAGGTCGACAACGTCGATAAAGGCACTCCGCTGGGTGAGCTCGCCGGTGTTGGCGGGATTGACGCCGGGACCGGGGCCGTGCTGCTCGATCTCTCTGACCCGCAAGCGCCGCGGGTGAGCCGCAGGCGGCGTCTGCGGGACGGCGATCGGGCTGCCGACGGCTCCCCGGGCGACTGCGATCCCGGCGGCCGCCCGCCATACCGGCACGCCCGCCGTGTCATTGCCGTCGATCGCGATGAGCACCTCGGGGAGCTGACTGCCGGGCACCTCGCCGGTCAGCTCTTCGAGCACCACCTCGGCCTGGTTTGGCGCAGCGGGACCGAGACCGTCGATCAGCACGCTGAGGCCCTGCGCTGCCCGGTCGACGGTTAGGTGCCGGTCGGGGAGGAGCTGCGCCCAGTCGGTCATCGTCGGCGGCGACAGCTCGAGACCGGTCAGGCTGTCGGCCTGGTATCTGGCCACCGACAGCCGCACCAGCGGACCGTAGGAGGCCGTCACGCCGTCCGGCGGCCGCAACTCGATGTCGCAGTAGTAACCATCACCGTCGGCGAACACGTCGTACAGCGCGAGGTCGGCCAGCGGACCGCCGGCGGGGAGCGGGAATCCGGGTACGGCGTCGGCCGCTCCCGCGCACCACGACAGGGGCAGCGTCGGCCCGGCTGGCGCGGTGGCGCTCGCTGGGTCACGCCCGAGGACCGAGAATGACGGCGACCCGCCGCCGGTCCCGTCTGGTGCCAGAACCACCGCGAGGCGCTCGCCGATGCCGGTGCGGTACCACGAACCACTCAGTTCCAGTCGCAGCCGCCACGATGACCGGGTGTGCTCGATGCGGCTGGCAGTAGCCGTGGCCGTCCACGCGAATGACGGCAGGACCGCTGCGACGTTGACTTCGGGCGGTCGCACGGTCGAGAGCACATGCACTGGTGCTTGCGCTTGCATTAGCTGGAAATTCGCGTCCGGCTCGTCGCCATGGTCGAAGTACTGCCGGAACCGGCTGATCGCCGTGACCGTGTAGGTGACGATCCGGTGCTTGGTGTCGCCGAAGTCGTGCGGGAAGTTCAGCGCGACGGGCCCCTGTCCCGGCATGGTTTCACCGTGCACGAATACCCCGCTGACGTCGGCGCCCACTGGCTCGGGCCAGCTCGCGTGCACTTCGAGCCGCCCGGTGCTGCCCGGGTCGAGGCCGGTGTCGTCGAAGGTCGGCGACAGGTCCGCGTACGTGGCGCCCGCGGTGCGGCTGATCGCGCTGGGCGGCATGCTCCACAGTGGCTGCGTCAGCGGCTTGCGTACCGCGTGGACGAGGTGCACGGGGCGGACGGGGCTGAGCAGCGGGTTGAGGCCGAGCACGGTCTGGTCGAGCGGCGCTTGCGCCTCGGACAGCCAGTTGCCGATGGCGAAGTGGCCGAGGAATTTCCGCAGCAGGGTAGAGGACAGTTCGAGAACGACTTCACGGCCGACGGCGAGCTGGACCTCGAGAACGGTGCCAGACCAGCCGATTGTCGCGGCTGGTGCGCCGCCGGGGGACGCGGCACTGACGGCACTGAGCCTGATCGACTTCGGTTCGGGGTCCGGCCAGGTGAAGGGCGAACCGGGATACCAGCCGATCCGCTCGCTGACGGCCGCGGTGACGCCTGGCGGGCTGGCAGGGAGGCGTTGATCCCGTTCGCAGCGGGGTCGGCCAGGCCGGCCGGCGCTTGCTCGCCGACGGCGGCTGTTGCTTCGGTGCGCATCGCCCGTTGCGCCCACGCCCAGGACTGTTCGTCCGACACGCCGACGTCGAACATGGCGTGCTGCTCGGCAAGCTGACGCGAGACGGCCGGGGGTACGAGTTGCCGGGTGTCAGAAGCGGTGGCATCGGCGTCGCCGCTGCGCACGACGAGCCGTTCCGGGCCAGCACCCAGCGTGGGCGGTCCGCCAAGAACCAGCGTGGGCGGCTGGATCGGGTCGTGCCGGGTGTAGATGATCGTGGTGGATGGCGGGGCGAGGTCCTCGCCTACTGACTCGTCGAGCCCGCCGCCGGTGACATCGGCGACCCGGATCCGCATTTGATACGAGCTGCTGAAGCGCAGTTGTGGTAGCGAGTGGTCGGGTACCTGGTAGGGGGTCCAGGTGAAGGCGTAGGGCAGCTGGGCGGGTGGCCCAGGATCGCGCTGGCTGAGCAGGTTGATGTCGGGGACGGCCAGGCTCCAGCCGTTCCAGTGCAGGACGACCTCATCGGCGTTCAGGTCGCCGTTATTGTCGCGGGTGGCCGCCAGGCTCGCCAGGTGGCCTTCCGGGACGACGGCGTCGGTGCCGATCGGCATGTCATTCACCGAATAGGTCGTTTCACGTTTGCAGAGGGACCGCCATACCGCGTCGTTGGTGCGGATGTCGACGCGGTAGCCCAGCAGCAGGTCCTCGGCTGACAGCACGAGATCGGCGGCCGCGACCGCGGCATCCGCGGCTTGCGTATCGGCCGGCCCGGCCTGGTCGAATCGGGCGGCGGCGCGGAGGCGGCTGGCCACATCGGAGTCACGGCCCGGCCGCAGCAGTACCAGGCCAGCGGACCGCAGCCCGGGCAGCACGGCATCCTGACCAGCCGGGCCGGCCCGCCCGAGGCGGCCAGCAGCGGCATCGAGCCCGTCGATCGCACCCTCGACGTCCATCACCGTGATCGCCCACGGCGGCGGCGGTCCGGGAGCGGCGGGCCCGTCGATGACCTGCGCACCTGAAAGATCTATCGCCCCGTGGTCGATCCTCGGGGTGGACGTCGTGCCGCCGGCTGGCCAGAAGCCCAGGTCAGAAAGCTCATAGCGGGTCCATGTGAACGGCGGGATGACGAAGCTGCTCAGCGGCGGCTCGGGGCACCGCAGCGACAGCATCCCCTGGGCCGGCCCGGCTGATGACGCGCCGAGCTCGCCGGGGTGCACTCCGAGTTCGAACACCAGGCCAAGCTCCGGCAGCACGGAAGGATGCTGGCGGACCATCGCAAGTACCCAGTCGAAGTCGACCTGCGGCGGCAGCGGGGCTTGCTGCGGCGGCACCTGGCCGCCGGGCGTCCGTCCCGTCGTCTGCCAGCTCTGCAGGCGCTGGGAAATGGTCTGCGCGGGAGGGCCGGCGGTCGCCATGTCGATCGCGGCGTTCCGGTAAAGAGCGGTCGCGGCTACCGCCGCGCCGTGCTTGGACGCGACGTTGACCGACCCGGCGCGGCCGCTGCGGCTAGTGCTGATGATGCTGGCATCGCCAGAGAAGAACGCCTGCCAGATCTCACTGCGGGCGCGCAGCTCTCGTTGCCTGGCCGAACCGGCGACACTTTCCTGGCCGCCTATGCTCACGTGCAGTTCGAAGGACGCGTCGGCGAGTACTGACGGCCAGTCGGCCAAGCCGAAATCGGCCAGCGTCCCGCCGTCAAGCCGGGGCACGACCAGCACCCGGACCAGAGCGGCGCCATCCGAGGTGAGCCCGCCGGGCACCACGACCATGCGAATCTGGCTCATCGGGACTCCCAGGTGTCGACGCGGATGGTTCCGTCGGCTGACCCGGTGGCGAGCAGGCCGGCGGCGGTGTCGATGGCGATGTCGTTGACCGGGGCGGTGCTCCAGATCCGGGCCAGGTCGGTCCGCAGGTCCAGGTCGACGACGCGGACCAGCCCGTCATCGCTGGCCACCGCGACCGACTGGCCGGGTCCGCTGCCGATCTGCAGGACCGGCGCCGTCGCCCGGATCAGCGGCGCCGGCGGCGCGGCCGGATCGGCGACGGGGCTGGCCAGCACCGCGCCGTCCAGCGACCCGGAGATGACCGACTGGCCGTCAGCGGAGAACGCGACCGATGTCGCACCCTGGATATGGCTCACCTCCCGGACGACGGCCCCGGAGCCGGCCGCCAGCACCCGGACGATCCCGTCCTGGCTGGCGGTCGCGACCAGGGTGGAATCCGGGCTGACCGCCAGCCCGCGGATGTGCTCGTCGTGCTGCACCAGCCAGGCCTGGCCGCCGTCGGCGGCGTGCAGCAGCCGGGCGGTGCGGTCGGCGCAGGCCGCGACGGCGAACGCGCCGTCCGGGCTGACGATCACCCGGGTGACGGCCTGCGGGAACGGCGCCTGCCAGCGCTGAGCGCCGGTTGCCGCGTCCAGGCAGCGGACCGTCTTGTCGCCGCCCGCGGCGCAGATGAAGTCGCCGGCCGGCGGGCAGGCCAGCGCGTTGACCGGTACCGCGTACGGCTGGAACCAGGGCTGCTCGCCGGTCACGGTGTCGAACAGCCGCACCTTGCCGTCGCTGCACGCGGTGGCGAAACTCTGGCCGTTCCGCACGAACACCACATCGGCCAGCGCGCCGGGATGCGCCCGCTCATACAGCAGCCGGCCACCATCGACCGCGTACAACCGGACCGCCTGATCAGCGCAGATACCTGCCACCAGCCGGATCCCCGCCCCCGCCACCGCGACACCCAGCACCGCGGCGGCGCCGCCCGAGCCCGCGGTGACCTCGAACAGCGGCGCGTTCATCACCACGTCGATCAAGATCACGCCCGAACTGGGCGGCTGTGGCATGCCCGTCGCCGGTGTCGGGTTGTGGGCTACCGCCAGGCGGCCAGCGCGGCTGAAGGCAGCGGCGGTCGTCTTTGCCCGTGGCCGCTGCCACAGTACCTGCGGACGTGGCGCGGAGACGAGCATGGCGGCGCCGGAGTTGTTTGTCTTGCCGAAGGCGCTGGTGACCACCGCGGCGCGAGCGTCCGGGCTATAGGCGGCATACGCCAAGGGCGTACCTTCTGCGGGCACTGTCCCGATCCTCACGCCGGACGTGGCCGCGTACATGCTGTTGCTGTCGCTTCCGGCCACCACCACGATGCGACGGTCCGGGCTCAGTGTCACCGGATTCCCGGTTAGCAGCACAAGGGCTGGCGAAGGCCAGGCATAGATGTGCGCATCTGCCAGCGAGGAACTGCTCAGCTGATCGCCCGATGCCGTGTCCGTCACGGTGACAGATGCGTCCAGGTCAACGATTGTCACGGTGGCGCCAATTTCATCGAACTCGGCGACAAGCGGTGTCGATGACGTCGCCACCTGGTGCTGGATCGCGCCCGTCGAGGTATCGCAGATCGCCACTCCCTGCGCGTAAGCCACCGCGGCCTGATTACCTCTCGGGCTGATGACCGGGCGGAACCCCTGCACCGGCTTGACCGGTATCCGGACGAGGTTCCGGCCCTTCGCGAGGTCAAGGAGCGCGTAGTCACTATCGGTACTGACCGCGATCTGCTGTCTGCCGGGATCGACGGACAGGCGGGAAGCGCCGATGACGCCGAGGTCGGACCGCTGCCAGATTAGCGAGCCAGAGAGCAGGTCATGCACTTCCAGGGACGATTCAACGCATACGACCGCCCACGACCCGGCGACCTCGGCGGCCGCGCACTGCCGTCCGTCCAGGGGCCAGGCCACAGCACCAGTGGTCGTGTCGATGACGGCCAGGCCCGCCGTTCCGTAGCTGAACGGGGTGGAGCTCCCGCCAGCGAGGATGTGGGTGCCGTCATCGCTCCAGGCCAGCACGCTGGGGACGAACGGCACCGAGATCGTCGTGCCCGGCTGGCCCGGGGTGGGTGTTGTCATTGCGCGCTCGCAAACGCCAGACGATAGCGCTGCCATTGGGCAAGGCCCTCGTCGGCGGTCAGTGCCCGATGGGCGGCTGGTGCTATGGCCGCCGACGGAGGGTGTCCGGCGAGCACCCATTCGCCGGTATCGAGCTCGACCGGTTCGGACCAGAGGGTGAGGTCGATATCGATGACCATTGTGGCCCGGCCGACCAGCGCGTTGGTCTGCGACTGGTAGCTCAGCTGGACGCACAGCTCGACCGAGACCGACACCAGCCCGAGGATGTCGACGGACCCGCCGATCCTGATGTACCCGGTCAGCTCGACCGACCCGTCGTCGGTGAGGGTGAACCGGACCCCGCCGAGTGCGTGCACCTCGGCGCTCGCGACCACGAAATCGACATCGATGATGGCGCCGAATTCGAGGGCGATGTCGAACCTGGTCAGGCCCTGGTGCGTGATCGTCATCTCGACGTACCCGCCGCCGCCGAACATCATGACGGTCAGCGCGAACGGGTTGGCCATCGACGCGAAGGCCAGCGTCAGCTCAAGGGGGCGACCGTCGAATGGCACATCGAGCCGCGCGCTGAACACGGCATCGCGGAGCACGAACACGCCGGCCGCGAGCTCGGGGATGGGAACGGAATAGTGCGCGGTGATGCCGGCGGGCGTTATATCGAAGTAGGGCGAGAGCGCAGCGAGGTCGACCGCATCCTGGAGTTCCTGCAACAGACGCAGGTCGCCGGTGAACTTGGCGGCGAGGCCGTCGATGGAGGTGGCCGGCAGCTTGCCGTCGTGCTGGCTGAAGCTGATCGCGTCGAAGCTCAGCGTCAGCAGGGCATCGGGGCCAGCGGGCAGTTGCAGGCCGACGTTGCTGACCGAACAGCAGATGTCGGTGCCGCTGGCCGCCGTGGTCACCGTCATGTTCAGCCGCGACGAAGCGTTCGCGACGAAGCAGCCGGCCGTCTGGAGCGCGACGCCTTGCCAGGTCATCGTCGCGGTCGGCCGGCCGGCGGAGTCGATGCCCGGCACGATCTGCGGCGGCAGCCGCAGGCCGGTGACGAGGTCCCTGAGCGCGAACCCGAGCAGCGTGGCATCGGGCGGGAACAGCGCCGCAGGATCGATCGAGCCGCTCGACGCCAGCGTCTGCATCGCCGCGGCCGCTACCGGCCCGGCGGTCCTGGACAGCGCGTCCGCCGTATATTTCGGTGCGACCAGGCCGCCCGACCGATTGCTCTGCTGGGTGAAGTCGATGCCGACGTGGCTGGTGGGTGCCAAGGCCAGAATCACGTCGGCCGCATCGCCGCGGCTGAGGTAGTCACGCGTGAACGTCGCGGTGGTGAGGACGTCGCGGCCGAGCAGTCCGCGCAGCGCCGGGATGGCAATATCGACGGAGGCGAGCGCGGGCGCGATGGCCGTAGTGATGTTGTTCGCCGCGATCGTCAGCGCGTGCACCTCGTGCCGGTCGCCGGGCGCGGGAGCGGACGATCTGACCAGGTCGATCACTTCGCTGCCGGTGGCACAGTCGTGCTGCCCGTAGAGACCGACGAGGGCCGCGAGCGCTGCCGGGTCCGCTTCGAGGGTGCCGCTGGGCGGGTCGGCGACGAACATCAACGGCAGGCTGACGGTCACCGTGGGCTGGCCGGCCGCGGTGAGACGGGCGGCGAACAGCACCGGGTGGTTGGCGGAGTCGGTCGGCCAGAAGAACGTCGTGGAGCCGGCGTTCTGCCATGCCGGCGCCATCATCGCGTCGACCCGGGTGGTGACGAGTTCGACGACGTCGAAGGGGAACTGCCGGGTGACGTCCGGTCCGGCCGGGACGGCGGCCACTGGCTGGTCGACGTAAATGGTCTGGAACACCTGAAGAATGGCAACCTCACCGAGGCCGGTGCTGATTGCCCGCTCCACGTACTTGACGAACGTGGCTCGATGACCGGTCGGGTAGAGCGTTCCTTGCGTTGCTAGGCGCACCCGGACGTCACGGCCCTGATGCAGCACATGGTCCCAGGCGAACGACGGCCATGATCCCCAGGCGTGCAGCCACGCCCCGAACGCGCTGAGTTCGAGCCGGTCAGCGAGCGCGGGCTGCTGTGCCGCCTTGGCGACAAGCGTCATCCGGTCCATCCGGGCCAGCGAGATCGGGAACGGCGGGTCGTCAGCGGCGGCGGCCACGGAGTCGGCCTGGACGAGACGCATTGTGGACACGCTGGCCGGCGCGGCGGAGGTGTCCGGGACGGCAATGCTGGTGCGCCATAGCCCGCTGACGCCGCCGTGATCCAGGGGCAGCGGCCGGTGCCGCGCCTGCAGCGTTGCGTCATCGGCCGCCGGATGCGGCGTGGTGACCAGCCGCCACGGCGCCTCGATCGCCGTGCCATCGGCGGCGCCGGTGTCATCGCTGATCACCGGGTACTGCCCGAGCGCTGTCAGTAGCCCGGACACAGTGAACGGGATCGACGCGCCGGGCGGCAGTGCGACGGCCACTCGCGAAGGCCCGGCCAGGGCCGTCTGCCAGACACCCAGCGGCGGCGCGGCGCTCGCGGAGGCGTCCTGTAGTTCCTCGGCTACGTGCTGCGGCGGGAACGTCACGACCAGGCGCGAGCCGCCGGGCGGGCTGACCGTCGGAGCCGAGATAGTCGCGGGCGCGGCGCCGGGGTCCGGGGCGGGCGCGAGCACGCAGCCGATGATGTCGCAGCCGACGATCAGGTGATCGTCAGGCCGGATTAGCAGATAGCGCACCATAACCGGCTACTGGAGGATCAGGAACTCGTAGTCGCCGGGCGAGCTGGTCATGAAGTGCGCCACGCCGACATCGCCCAATGCGTCGGTATGCTCCGACAAATGCGCTTCTGCCTCGCTAAACGCCCCGGTATATTCGAAATTCAGCGTTCCGTGCCAGAAGCCTTGGTTGAGGAACCAGTCCCCGGTATCTGAGTGGTCGGAGCGGCGGCACATCGCCGTGAATACTTCGCTTTGCCCGATCTCCTGGCACTTAGCGAGCAGCGCGTTCCCGACTTGAGCGTCAAGGGTCGGTGACGGGTCCGACTCCACCGCCACCAGGATGAGAAGGACAGCAATAGGCAGGACGGTGACCAAGGCCACAGGGACCGTTGCGGCCACATGAGCGATCTCATAGAGCTCGTAGGTGATGTCCGTGCCGTGCGCGACCGCCTTGAGTATCGATTCTGGCTGTTCGCCGCTGGTCGGATTCAACGGCGTATGGAAGCCCTGCTGCTGGCCGTCGGTGAATCCGGCGAGTGCCCCTTCGGACCAGATAGTCGCCTGATCAGGCTCAAGCACCAGTGGCGTGTCCGGGACCCCGCCCGGGCTGGCAATCCCGGAGTCGTAGCCGGCCTGCCACTGCGACTCGTTATCGGTCCCGGCGTAGGGATTATCTGTGCTCATGACTATCCTCGTCTTCCTAGTTGTCGAAGTTATTTGCGTATCAGGAGCTGATTGACGTAGTCGGCGAAGACGACGCGTTCGGCCAGCTCACCGCTGCCGGGCGAGGCGCCGGGCTGTTCGACCTCGCGCACGTAGATCCGCAGCAAGTCGCCGATCTTCGGTATGGCCAGCGGCGGGAGCGCGGTGTTGAGCGGCCCCGAGACCGCGGCGCCCGGCACTCGCTGCCACGACGGGCCCTCGTCGCCGTCGAGTCGGGTGAGCACCGCGTCGTCAGAACCGTGTTCCATGAACACATCGACCCGGTTCGGCTGGGGGCCGGACGGGCCGATCCCGGCCAGTTCCACCTGCAGCGCATCGCCCTGGAGTTGCACGGTCAGCGTCCGGTCCGGCAAGACTTGGACGATGTCGGTGTCGACCGAGTTGGACAGCTCCAGCCCGCTGAGGCTGTTGGGCTGGTGCCTGGCCACAGTCAGCCGCACGAAGGGCGCGTAAGACAGGGTGGGTGGTGTTTCGACGTCGGCGTACCAGGCGTTGCCCGACCGCCATACCTCGTGAACGGTCATGGCGTCCGGGTCGGGCGTGGACCAGACGTCGGGCGTGGACCAGACAGGGTCACGGCCCAGCACCATGCCCAGGACGGCCAGTTGTTCCCCCGCCCCCGTCGTGAACCAGGGCCGGGCCAGTTCGATCCGCAGCCGCCCGCCCCGCCGGGTCCGCTGGAGGTTGTCCCAGAGGTTCTGGCTGGGGTCCAATTCGCCGAACTCCCAGCTGAACGCGGGCAGGACGCTGAGGATGACAGGCGGGATAGGCTGCGCGGAGCTGGGCACGGGAGTGACCGTGAGCGTAGCCGAGGCGCGGAACGCGGCGTCGGGCTCGTCGTCGGCGAAGTACTGGCGGAACCGGGAGGTGCCGGTAACGGTGTAGGCGATGGCCCGGAACTTGGTGTCGCCGAACTCGTGCCGCAGCGGCGGCAGCTTGGCATCGTCGGCGTGCATGGTGATGGACTGGACGGTCGCGCGCGCCGGGGTCGGCTGCGGTTCATCAGCCCATTCGTCCCACGTCGCGGTGATCTGGACTTGGGCGGTGCTGGCCGGGTCGATGTTCAGCCGGTCCGAGGAAGGAATGAGCGAGGTCCAGGTCTGACCCTGTTCCCGCTCCGCCTGCAGCGAGCCGCTCGGATCACTCAGTGGTTTCCGCACCGCGTGGATCAGCGGGATCTCGCGCGCTGGTGTCACCATCGGGTGCTGTCCGCCGCTTGCGGCGGACTCCGCGCCGGGCTCCAGCCAGCGCCGGATCGCGAACCGGTCCAGGAAGTCGTCCGGCAGGTAAGACGACACTCGTACGCTCGCCTGTTCGGCCTGGGCCAGGCTGACGGTCGCTATCGTGTCGTCCTCGCTCCAGGCCAGCTCAGGCTGCGCGCCGGCCAACCGCTCGGCCAGCGCGAGCGTCTTGGGCGCGCGGCCGGGCCACGACCCGAGCCAGGGACGGCGCTCGATCGCGGGGCCGAGCTGGATCGCCACCCCGCCGGACGCCGGATCGGTCGGATTCTGCGCCGCCGCGAACGTGGCCTCGTCCTCGCCGTCCAGCATCCCGTGCTGCTCGGCGATCGCCAGCGTGGTCGCCGGGACGCTGAGCGCGAGCGACGCGACCGGGTAGCGAGGATTCGCGGCAGCGAACTCCGCGACGTTCATGCCGCGGTCGCTGCGCAGCACAAGCCTCTGGTCGCTCACTACCGGCGCCGGGACAGGCTCGAACCTGGTGTACGCGACAAGCTGGCTGATTACCTGGTCGGCTGTCGGGTCGTCGGTAGCCAGGTTGCCCCCGGCCAGGTCCACGGCTCGGGCCCGGATCTCATAGCTGTGCCCGAACCGCAGTTCGGGCAGGGGGCCCGAACCCAGATCGAACGTCCAGTCCAGCGGGGTCGGCGACTGCCGGGCGGCTGGCGGGCTCGCCGGGGTGCCGAGGGTGGGCCTGGGCACGACCAGGCTCCAGCCGTCCCAGCGAGCCACCACCTCGTCGGCGGTGAGCGTGTCGCCGTTCGCAGTGGCGGCGTACGGCTTGACCTGGCCTTCCTCGGGAGCCGGGCCGAGCCTGATGTCGCCGATCCGGTAGGTCGCAGTGCGGGCGCACAGCGGGAACCATTCGCCGTCCTTCGGGCGGATGTCGATCCGGTAACCGAGCAGTAGCGCGTCCGCGGCGAACGTGGTCTGCGGCATGAGCTGCGGGTCCGAGGCGGCCTGCGCCGCCGCCGCATGCCGTGCGTTGAAATCCTGCTGGCGGCCGCGGCGGACCAGCATCAGGCCGGTCGAGCGCAGCTGCGGCAGGCTATTCGGATCGCTGCGGGCCGCCGCGCGCAGCCCGGCGACCGCGCCGTCAACATCGAACGTGGTGATCTCCCAGCGGGAGCCGGTCTGGGTGCCGGTCAGGTCCGCGCCGCCCAGGTCGAGCATGCCCTTCGTGATGTCGCCTGCGGACGCGGGCAGGAAAAGGCTCCCGTCGAATTCGTACGAGGTGCCGGGCTGGACGGTTGTGTGCAGGCCGCTTGCCTGGATGCGTACGGAGCCGCTCGCGCTGAGCGCGCTCGCGGGGATGGTCAGTTCCACGATCAGGCCGAGCGCGCGCAGCACCGCGGGGTGCTCGCGCAGCATGGACACGAAGCGGTGGAAGTCCAGGTCGGGCGCTGGCAACGACGAGGCCGCCGGGGCAGCGGATGCAGGCCGGGGCGGCGGGGTATCCCAGCCCGCTAGATGGGTGGCGGCGGTTTCCGGTGCGCGGGCGGTCGCGGCGTACGTATCGATGACGCTGGACGCTTGCTTGGAGGTCCGGGTCACCGTGGTCCCGGCGAACGTGGGAGCCTGGTACGGGCGTACGCCTAGGCCGCCGAACAGGGCTTGCCAGACGTCCAGCCGGGCCTCGTTTTGCTGCGTCGCGGGCACCGTGGCTGTGCCAGCGGCGGTTCGCAGCTCGGCCTTGAAGGTCAGATTCCGTAGCACTTCGGGCCAGTTAGCGAGCTCGCTGTCGGCCAGCGGCCCGGCCAGGCGCGGCACGATCAGCAGGCGCAGCGGGGCGTTCCCGCCGGTCACAGGGCCGCCGGGAAGGGCAAGCCAGACCATCGTGTCGCCGTCGCTCATGATCTTTCCTTCCGGAAGGCCCGGCGGTAGTCCTGCCAGGCGGCCAGGCCCGCGTCGGCCGCGTTTGCCGCGGTAGTGGTGAGCGAGTGTGGCGGCGGGTTGCCGCTGATCCGGTACTCGCCGGTGTCCAGCGTCACCGAGTCCGAGTAGAAGGTCAGGTCGATGGTGACCACCAGGGTGGCGCGGCCGGTTAGCGCGTTGCCCGTCTCCTGGTAGGTAAGCGCGATGACCAGTTCGACGGACACGGAGATCAGGCCCAGGATCTCCACGCCGCCGCCGATACGCAGGTATCCGTTGAGCCTGCCGTCGGGCAGCTCGAAGCGGACGCCGCCGAGGGCGTGAACCTCGGCGGTGGCGATTCCGAGACCGATTGCCGTCGCCGCGCCGAACTCCAGTGACGCCTCGAAGCGGGTCACCGTGTCGCCGGTGATGGCCAGGTCGACGTACCCGCCGCCGCCGAAGACCAGGACGGACACGATGAAGGGGTGCGCCCGCGACGCGAAGCCCATCTCAACGGTGACCGGCTCGCCGTCCAGCGGGATGGTCACGCCCAGCCTGAACAAGATGTCGCGCAGGGTGAAGTCGACCGTGGTGACTTCGGGGACCGCGAGGGAGTAGGCGGCGGTGATCTCCTTGCCGGTGACGTGCACCTCCGGCGCTGCCTGGCCGAGGTCGACCTTGTCGAGCAACTGCTTAAGCAGGCGGAGCGGACCGGTGACGTCCGGGGTAACGCCGTGCAGTTCCAGGTGCGGCGGCTGGTCGTCGATCTGGGTGTAGGCAAGGGAGCCGATAGCGACGTCAAGGAGCGGGAACTGCAAGGTCAGGTCGGCGATATCGCACTTGGTGGTGACGTGGCCGGGAGACCGTTCAACGGTCAGGCTCAGCTTGGTGGTGGGCTTGGTGCGGATCGGCGGGTGGTCCTCGAGCTTGATGTCGGACCAGGTCATGGTGGCTGTATTCGGCGGGCGGAGCTGGATTTCCGGAGGGTTGTCGAGCTTGGGGATCAGGTCGATGAGCTTGAAGCCGAGGATGCGGGCGGTGTCGCCGAAGACCTTGTCCGGGTTGAGCTTGCCCGCAGCATCGCGGACGATCCCGGCCAGGGCCACCGGGCCGTGGAGTCTGGAGATCGCGTCGGCGGTGAAGGACGGGATGACGAGTCCTCCGGTGCGGCCGGGGACCTTGGCGAACTCGGCCACGTACCCAGCGACCTCGGCGCCCTCAGGGAGGAAGACAAGCGCGACTTCCTCACCTGGCTGGGCAAAGAACTCCGGCCGGAACGCCAGCGGCACCAGACGGTCCGGGTCGTCCAGGAGCGTCCGCAGGGCGGGCAGGGTCACCTTGAACTGGTCGGCCTGAGGGTAGAAGCCGTCGTCGAGCGGAGTGCCGGAGATCGTCAGCTCATGGACCTCATGGACGTCGGCGGGCTGCGGGTCCGCTGCTCGCACGAGATCGATGCGCGGGCTGGGCAGCGCGATCCTGGCCAGCGGGGCATAGACCTCGCTGAGCTGGCGGATCACGTCGGGGTCGGTGAGCGAGTGGACGCCGGGAAGGTCATCGGTCGGTTCCGGGTCCAGGGTGAAGTCCGCGACGAAGATCAGCGGCAGGTCGAAGCGGACCTCACCCGCCGGGCCCCTCGCGCGCACCGGAAACTGGATCGGCGGGGTAAAGAAGAGATCGAACCGCTGGGCCGCCTTCTGCTCTAGCTCCGCCAGCTTGTTCTCGGCCGCCGTCACGGTCGGCTGCAGGCTGAGCAGGTCGACGGCCGGCTGGAAGCCCACGCTGGCTAGCTCGTTCACGTCGCGGAAACGGTGGCCCTCCGCGTCCACGACCGGGGCAAGCTGGTCGACCCTGGCCGCAAGCTGCTGGACCTCCGCGGCAAGCTGGTCCACGTCGGCCTGGCTGGGGTTCGGGAGGGAGGCCAGCTCGTTCCGGACATCCTGCAGCTCCTCGAAGAGGGCCTCCGCCGCCTCGTCGCTGATGTCGGGGACATGCTGCTCGCGCACGATCTCGGCTTCCCGGGCAAGGAGTTGGGGCCTGCGCTTGATCGCATCCTGGTCGGTTTCGAGCTGCGTCTGGACATCCGGCAGCGCGGCCTGGTCGGCGATGAGCTCGGTCGCCTCGGGCATGCCCAGCCCGGCCAGCTCTTCCGGAGGCCGGAACCGGTTGCCCTCGTCGCTGCACGAGCTGGCCAGGCCCGCCGCCTGAGACTGCAGATCAGCAGTCGTGGCGCGCTGGTCATCAAGCATCGGCACCGGCCTGGTGTAGATCTGCCAGCTGGACGCTGTCCCCGGCACATCCGGGTCCGGGATGTCGTCATACCAGACCTTGGTCAGCTCGAACTCGTCGAACGGGAACATCCGATGGACCGGGTTGTCGCCGGTCGACGTCCGCACCGGCTCGGTCACCGCTAGCGTTTGCTGCTGCCTCAGCACGGCAGGCCCGCCGTCGAGCTGGCGCTCGGTCAGCTTGTTGAACACGGCGCGGTGACCCAGCGGGTAGAGAACCCCCGAGATGGCGAACCGGACCAGCTGATCCCGGCCTACCGCGACGTCCTGCTCCCACTTGAGGGTGTCCCAGTCACCGCGCGCCGACAGCGACCCGCCCAGCGCCGTCAGCTCCAGCCGCCGCACAGCGGGCAGTACGCGGCTGCTCGCCGCTACGATCCCGGCACGGTCCCGGCTGATCACAGGGGTTAGGAACCCCACGTCCACGTTCGGCCGCACGTCGGCGGGACGCATCTCGCCGGGTGACAGCCGCGTGCGCCACAGGCCGATGTCGCCCGTAACGCCGGACGGCACGGCAAACGCCGGATGATCGCTGGTGATGGGCGCCGCCGGTGACAGCGCGAGGCCCCACGGCAGCTCAATCGCAGTCTGGACGGTGACCGTCGCTGCCGCCAGGCTGGCGAGGATCCCGTCCGCGGTGAGCTCGATCTGGGTGCCCTGGCCCACGGCGTACACGACCTGGCTGGTCCCAGACAGCGCCGCCTGAGCCAGGGTGCCGTCGGAGATCTCCTCGGCCACATGCTGCGGCGGGAAGGTCACCACGACCCTGGCATCATCGGAGATCGCCTCGAGCGTCGAGCCGTCAAGCCGGAATCCCGACCAACACACGCCCAGCACAACGAGATCATCGGGACGGACAAGCAGGAACATGCCACTCCTTCGCTATGTCGTACCGGATGTGGCGGTCGCCGGTGAATCCTGCTCCGCCGGGTGTCGGCTTGGCTGGGTGGTCAGGTGAGCTCGTTGATTTCGAGGTACAGCTCTCGCTCGACCTCGACGCCGACGGTGAAACCGCGGGAGAAGCTGGGCGAGCGGGTCAGCGGGAATGAGGCGGTGACAACGCCTCCGGCGACGAGCCGGTGCTCAGCCGCGTCGTCCCGGCCGAGCCGGGCGCGCTGGGCCTGGTCGAACTGGATCGCCGCCACGTCGTCGTCGAGCGGGTGCCCGACCTGGGTAGACACCGTGCCGGGGACGAGCCGTACGGTCAGCACCTGATCGAAGCTGGGCCGCGCTTGCAGCTCATGGACCAGGTACACCTGGTCGCCACGCCCGAAGAACAGGTACTCCATCGCCTGACCCGGCTCGGGCGTGGCATCGACGTCGAGCTGCCGGAACCACACCACGTTCCTGATCTCCATCCGCACCCCGGTCGCGATGGGGGTTCCGCCCCGCTCGAAGTGCCCGCGCACCAGGGTGCCCTCCAGCGATGTCCGTGCCGGGACGCCGTCGTGCGGTTCCAGCTCGGCGATCGGGAAGGGCACGGGGTCGATGGTGTGCATGCCGTCGCCGTGCCGCGCGCGGTCGGCGCGGAGGGTGTCGAGCGCCGGAGCGTCGAGCCCGACCTCAAGAAGTACCTGGAAGTTGTGCGGGCAGGCGTACATCGGGAAGTGCGACAGGTACATCGGGTCTCCGCCGAACAGCAGCATGCCGTGTCGGCCGGCGGTGTCGCATTCGCCGGTTCCGTGCTGGTGACCGTTCTCGTGATCACGCTCGCTGGTCATGACGCCTCCCTGGCAGACGTGTGTACTGTCACCCGAATGCCTGCTCACGGATCTTGCGGCGACCTTGCGGCCTAGGTCAGCATGGCGATAGACGGTCGGTGGCACATTGATTACCAAGGGTGCTGATGGAGTTCCAGTTGCTTGGGGAGGTCCGGGTACGGGCTGCGGGTCAGCTACTCGACGTCGGCACGCCCCGGCAGCAGGCCGTTCTGGCGGCGCTGGCGCTGGATCCCGGGCGGCCGGTGCCCATCGAGACGCTCATCGACCGGGTCTGGGGCGATGAGCCGCCGGCGGAGGCGCGCAACGTCCTGTACTCGCATCTGAGCCGGATCCGTCAGCTGTTCAAGCAGGCGGCCGACTTGGGCGATGACACCGCCGTGCGGCTCGAGCGCCGGCACGCCGGGTACGTGCTCGACATCGACCCGGAACTGGTCGATGTGCACCGGTTCGGCCGCCTGACTGACCAGGGTCGCGACCCGTCGCGCACGAACGCCGAACGGGCGCGTGCGCTCGCGGAGGCGCTGGGCCTGTGGCGAGGAATCCCGGCGGCCGGGCTGGCGGGCGAGTGGGTGGAGAACGTACGTGAGAGCTGGAGTCGGCGGCGCCTGGACGCCGCCGTCCACTGGGCGCGCGCCGAGCTTCGGCTCGGCCACGCCGAGGCGGTGGTCAACACCCTGCCCGACCTGATCACCGAGTACCCGCTCGCCGAGCCGCTCGAGTGCCTGCTCATGGAGGCGCTGCATGCGGCCGGCCGGGACGCGGAGGCCATCGACCGCTACGCGACGGTACGGGAGCGGCTCGCCGAGGCACTGGGCGCCGATCCCGGCCAGGAGTTGCGTGGGATGTACGAGGCGATCCTGCGCGGTGAGCTGCGCCCCTCTCCTCATCCGGATCAGGTGGTCGGCGCCATCCGGCGGGTGGCAGCGCCGGCCCAGCTTCCGCCGGATGTGCATGGGTTCTCCGGGCGCAAAGAGCAGCTGCGGCAGCTGGACGCCCGGCTGCCCATAGCGTCCCCGGCGCCGGACGCTCCCGTCGTGTCGGCGGCGATAGTGGCGATCGACGGGATGGCCGGCGTTGGCAAGACAGCGCTGGCGGTGCACTGGGCCCACCAGGCGGCCGCACAGCTCGCCGATGGGCAGCTCTACGTGAACCTGCGCGGGTTCGATCCGAACCGCTCACCGGTGACGCCGGACGAGGCGGTACGCGGATTCCTCGACGCGCTCGACATGCCGCCCGAGCGGATTCCGGCCACGCTGGAGGCGCAGGTGGGGCTTTACCGTAGCCTGCTGGCGGGCCGGCGGGTGCTCGTGCTGCTGGACAACGCGTTCGACGCCGGGCAGGTCCGCCCGCTGCTGCCCGGCGCGCCCGGCTGCATGGCGGTGGTGACCAGCCGCAACCAGCTCGCCGGCCTGGTCACCACGGCAGGCGCGTACCCGATGACGCTGGACCTGCCGTCGGCCGGCGAAGCACGCGAGCTACTGGAGCATCGGCTGGGCACGCCCCGGATCGTGGCCGAGTCATCCACGGTCGACGAGATAGTCGCCAGGTGCGCGCGGCTGCCGCTGGCGCTGGCCATCGTGGCCACCCGGGCGGCCACCCAACCGAGCCTGCCGCTCGCCATCCTCGCGGCCGAGCTGCGCGAAGCCAAGGGCGGGCTGACGGAGTTCACCGATCCCGACCTGGCCAGCGACGTGCGGGCAGTGTTCTCCTGGTCATATCAGCAGCTCAGCCCGGCGGCCGCGCGAGTGTTCAGGCTGCTGGGGTCGCACCCCGGGCCCGACATCGCCGGGCCGGCCGCGGCCAGCCTCGCCGGGCAGCCAGTCGCTGAGGTGCGGCCCCTGCTGGCCGAGCTGGCCCGTGCCCACTTGCTTGAGCGCACCGCGGGCCGGTACGCGTTCCACGACCTGCTACGCGCATACGCGGCGGAGCTGGCCCAGGCCCTCGACGCCGATGCCCAGCGGGCCGCGGCGCTGCACCGGACGCTCAGCCACTACGTGCACAGCGCCTATCCGGCTGACCGGCTGCTCAACCCGCACCGGGACGATCCCGTGACGCCGCCGCCGATCCCGGCCGGGGTCAGCCCGGAACACGCCGCCGACCAGCGGCAAGCGCTGGCATGGTTTATCGCTGAGCACCGCGTGCTGCTGGCTATGATCCACCGCGCCAACGACGACACGTTGGCCTGGCAACTGGCCTGGGCCTTGATCAGGTTCTTCGCCTACCAAGGGCACTGGCACGACTCGATCGAGGCGCTCACCGTCGCGATGCGGGCAGCCCAGCGCCTGGCCGATCCGCTCAAGGAGGCTTTCACGCACCGCTTCCTGGGCTGTGCCTACATTCGGCTGGGCCGTTTCGGGGACGCGGATGTCCGCCTGCGCGAGGCCCTGGACCTCTACCATGCGGCCGGGGACGAGGTCGGCGAGGCTCACACCCACCGTCATCACGCCTGGCTACTGGAGCGTCAGGACCGCTACCGGGAGGCGCTCGTGCACGCGCAGCAGGCCCTCGACCTGTTTCGTGCCGCCAGCCACCGTCCCGGGCAGGCCAGGGCGCTCAACGCGATCGGCTGGTTCCATGCCATGCTCGGCGACTACGCGGAGGCCGTCGCGTACTGCGAGCAGGCTCTGGAACTGCAACAGGAACTCGGCGACCGATTCGGTCAGGCGGAGACGTTGGACAGCCTCGGGTACGCCAACCAGCGGCTGGGCCGCCACGCGGCGGCCATCTCGTGTTACCGCACGGCGGTCGAGCTGTACCAGGCGTTCGATGACCGGTACAACGAGGCCGACAGCACCGCGTCACTCGGGGACGCGCACTACGCGGCGGGCGATGTTGCTTCCGCCCGGGCCGCGTGGCGGTGCGCCGCCGACATCCTCGATCTGCTGCGCCATCCGGACGCCGGCAACGTCCGCGCTAAGCTCACAGACGCCCAGCGGCCCGGTGGCGGGTACGAGGCCGGCGACCGAGCCCGCCAACGAGAACATCCCAACCCGGAGGCCAGAAATGGACAGCGTATCGGTCAACCGTGACGACATCGACGCTCTCGCGCAGGCGCTCGACACCGGTGCCTTGCCGGCGGCGGACTTGCTGCAGTCCCTCGTCACCGCGATCCGCGAAGTAGCCGGCGATGAGGAGCCGGTAACCGTGAGCGTGGAGGTCGCCGAGCCACTGCAGGACACGTTCGAGGCGGCGTTCGCTCCCGACCCGGCACCGGGAGACCCCGGACAGCAGGTCCGCGTCACGGTCATGAAGATCACCCGCTGACGCCACGGCATGCGCACTGTCCTGGTCTCGATGCCGTTCATGAGCCTGGACCGCCCGTCGATCCAGCTGGGCCTGCTCAAGGCGATCGGCGAGGAGCACGGCTTCGCGGTGCGCACGCTGCACGCGAACCTCGATTTCGCGGCCCGGATCGGCGCGGACTACTACCGCGTGCTCGCCGAGACGCGCGGACCGCTGGTGGGCGACTGGCTATTCTCCGTTGCGGCATTCGGCGCGGAGGCTCCGGATCCCGACGGCCGCCTGCTGGATGAGTGCGCCGCGGAACTGTCGTACCTGCCCGGAAGCTGGCAGGAGGCGCGGGACCGGCTGCTGCGTACCCGCGACAGCGACGTCCCCGCGGTGCTTGACTCTCTGGCCGACTCCTATCCGTGGCACGAGGTGCAAGTCGTCGGCTTCAGCTGCACGTTCCAGCAGAACACCGCGTCGTTCGCGCTGGCGCGCCGGTTGAAGCAACGCTTCCCGCACCTGGTGATGGTCTTCGGCGGGGCGAACTTCGACGGCGAGATGGGCCCGGAGCTTGTCCGCTCCATCGAGTGCATCGACTTCGCCGTCACCGGCGAGGCTGATGCGTCCTTCCCGCTGCTGTTGCGCGCGCTGGCCAGCGGAGCCGAGCCGGCAGCCGTGCCCGGAGTCTCCCGCCGGGTCGGCGACCGGCTCGTCGCGGCGGCGCCCGAGCCGCCGAGCGCTAGCCTCGACGACCTGCCGGTGCCTGACTACGGCGAGTACTTCGAACGGGCGGAGCGCCTGAACCTGCTGTCCCGCGCCGCGCGCCACCAGGTGTGGATCCCGTTCGAGAGCGCCCGCGGGTGCTGGTGGGGAGCCAAGCATCACTGCACGTTCTGTGGTCTCAACGGGACGGCGATGCGGTTCCGCGCCAAGTCACCGCAACGGGTCCTGGACGAGCTGGCGCGCCTTTCCCGACGGTACCGCAGCTTCCGCTTCGAGGCGGTGGACAACATCCTCGACATGCGCTACCTGAAGGAGCTTTTCCCCGCGATCGCCGACAGCGGCTCGGACTACCAGATCTTCTATGAAGCCAAGGCCAACCTGACCCGCGCGCAGCTACGGTCGCTGGCCCTCGGCGGGGTAACGCACCTGCAACCCGGCCTGGAGTCGCTGAGCTCCAACGTGCTGCGCCTCATGGACAAGGGGGTACGGGCCGCGCAGAACGTGAACCTGCTTCGGTGGGCTCAGTACTACGGCATTGACGTGGCGTGGACCATCCTGTGGGGCTTTCCCGGCGAGACCGTCGAGGACTACGTAGGCCAGGCGGCTGCCGCTTCGCACCTGATACACCTGCAGCCCCCGGAAGGCTCTGGCCGGATCTGGCTGGAGCGCTTCAGTCCTTTGTACACCGAACCTGAGCGGTTCGGGCTTGTCCGCAGCGAGCCGGCGCCCAGCTACCGGTATGTGTATCCGCAGCGGGTCGACCTAGACCGGGTCGCCTACTTCTTCGACTATGAGCTTGATGGTGTCCTGCCCGAGAGCACCTACGATCCCCTGCGCCGGGCACTGGCCGCGTGGGCCGATGCGTGGCAGTCCGAGCCGAGGCCGACGCTGACGTACCGGTCGGCGCCGGGTTTCCTGCAGATCTACGACGGCCGGTCCCCGGGGTGCGGCGGAACGTACACCTTCGAAGACACCCTCGCCGACATCTACCTCGCCTGCACGGACCGGCCGGCGACCGCCACCGCGGTGCGGGACAGGCTGCGGCTCGGGCAGCGCGTCGGGTTCGTCGAGGAGGCCTTCGACGAGTTTCACCGTCGTGGGCTGATGTTCCGCGACGACACGCTCGCGCTGGCGCTGGCGCTCCCCGCCGTCGCAGGCCGCTGAGCTTTGACCAGCTACGAGGCCATTGACTAGCCGCACGATCCGCTTTCATGACTTTTTGCCACTTGACTCGCTGATTTGAATCCTTAATGTTATGGATAGATTCAACCTAAAAGTGACCCTAAGTAGCTACTTCGTGACGCTTCTCGCGGAGGCTGGGTCGCGACTTCACTTGTCGATTGAGGAGAGGCCAATTCGTGGATAACTCATTACCTCAAACAGGCCGCTGCCCGATGCGGGCGAAACCGACTCCGGCAGCCCATCCGCCGAACACTCCTGAGCTGGTACAGCTCCCGAGTGCTCAGGTCAGCCGGCGGACCCTGCTGAAAGTCGGCGGTATCGGCGCGATGGCCGCCACCGTGACAACGGTCGGCGCAGCGGCGTGGAGCCCGCTGCGAGCGAGAGCTGCCACTCAAGCGAGAGCTGCCGCCGCGGCGACGTCGCTCCCCGACATCCAGTTCGACATCGGCGCCTTCGTCCACCCCGCCCAGACAGTCGCTGGCGTGCTCGTGGACTTCGGAGTGCTGTACACCTTCCTCGCACCAGCCGCGCTTACCCGCAATCCGACCAGGCAAGATCAGGCAGTACTCGCCAGCGCGCTTGCCACGATCGAGAACGCCTACGCCTTCAGCCCGAGCGGAGTCTTCACGTTCGTCGCTTACGGCCTGCCTTATTTCAACCGCCTACCCGCCAGCCTGGTCGCGAGCGCGATGCCGAGGCTCTCCTTCGATCACAGCAGGTTCGCGCTGGAAGAGGCCGTGCCGGGA
The DNA here is from genome assembly GCA_963769145.1 of uncultured Actinomycetota bacterium. Taxonomy (GTDB): domain Bacteria; phylum Actinomycetota; class Actinomycetes; order Streptosporangiales; family Streptosporangiaceae; genus Chersky-822. The sequence continues at coordinate 199,684 of CAVYKS010000003.1, read as the reverse complement.
CCGACCGACGTATCGCCGCTGAACCCGGGTGTCACCAAGCGGCTCTTCAACGTGCCGGTGCAGATCGAGAGCAACGACGTGCTGTTCACCCTGCGAAGCGACTCGCTGACTAACATCACCGAGGTCGCCGCCTGGTTCAACGGCAGCAACATCCTGAACGGCAAGAAGATCGCCTCGCCGACATTCAACGGCCTGTTCAACTTCAAGACGCCCAGGCTGAACTTCGTGCAGCCCGGGATGCCGCGCAAGGTGGCGGCCGCCAATAACTTCTCGTTCACCGATCAGATCAACCCGGCCTCGTCGATGTGGATGGGGTTCGTTGACCAGCAGGTCAACGGCAGCGCGCCGAACGGCGCCACCGTTACCTTCGCCGGCACCGCGGCGGCGGTGCTGACCACGGCCCACACCGGCGACTATTTCGACAACGGCTCGATCCAGCACCTGTCTCACGTGATCGAGGACCTCCAGCAGTTCTACAGCGTGGACGGCGCGGACTCCGACGAGCCGGAGACCTTCAGCGAGCGGATTCAGTACATGTTCCGCTCCAAGACACCGTCAGGCGCTCCCGGGCTGCCGTTCCCGCAGGATCCCAACGATGCCTTCACTAACGGCGGCGGGCTTGGCGCGCCGACCGGCAACCTGGCGACCCAGCAGCAGTCGGCGTTCCTGCAGAACCAGTTCACCGGGCCGAACGACCAGGCCACCAACTTCGACCCGTCGGTCACCGATCACCAGGTGTACCGGGTCGGTCACCTGGCCGGCCTGCAGCGGTCATCTCGCGCCGCTGACGGGACCCCGCTGCACATCCGCAATGACGGCCCTGGGCTGTCCTCGCAGGACGTGCCGGGCGGCTCCGCCCAGCCCACGCTGGAATTCATGGCCTTCGTGCCCACCGCCGAGTTCTTCCGCGTTATGCGGATCAACGCGGCCTCGCCTGACTACGTCATGGCCGGCGAGCAAGGCGGCACCGCCGCCAGCGTGCCGCCAGGGGTGGAAGCGGCCGACCCGGGTGATGACGGGCTCGAGCGCTTCACCCAGGCCACCAGGCGGCAGAACTTCCTCGTGCCGCCGAGGCGTCACCGCTCGTTCCCGCTAATCGAGGAGACCTGACCCTTTCTTCGGATACCTCTCCATGGAATGGCCGGCCGCGGCAGCAGCGTTGCCCTGCTGCCGCGGCCGGCTTTGCTATGCAACTCCGGGGTTTCGGCAGGCTTTCAGCGCTGTCAAGTGGAAGATATCGGTTTATTAACTAATTCCAGTAATGTGTTAAGTTGGGCGAGTGCCCGGTCGTCCTGACAACCAGCAGCGCATCCGCGACGTGGGGCTGCGGGTCACCTCGCCCAGGATTGCCGTGCTCGAGGCGCTCGACGATGCGGGCGAGCACGTCACGGCCGAGCAGGTCAGGCAGGCGGTGCTGGCACGGCTGGGCAGCGTGTCCGTTCAGGCCATCTACGACATCCTGGCCGCGCTGACCACCGCCGGGCTTGTCCGCTGCCTGGAAACGCCCGGGCACCCGGCCCGCTTCGAGACCAGGGTCGGCGACAACCATCACCATTTCATCTGCCGCGCATGCGGCCGGACCATCGACATCGACTGCGCGACGGGCGAGGTGCCCTGCCTCACGCCCAGCGCGCTGCCCAGCGGATTCACGGCCACCGAAGCCGAGGTGACGTACTGGGGAACCTGCCCGAACTGCGCTGACTCCCCGGAACTCACCCGGATGACCCGGCGGTTCTCTGGATAGAGTCGCTTTATTGATTAGTTCCAGTATTCTGCTATGCTGCGTGAGTGCCCGGTCGTCCTGACAACCAGCAGCGGCTCCGCGATGTGGGGCTGCGGGTCACCTCGCCCAGGATTGCCGTGCTCGAGGCGCTCGACGATGCGGGCGAGCACGTCACGGCCGAGCAGGTCAGGCAGGCGGTGCTGGCACGGCTGGGCAGCGTGTCCGTTCAGGCCATCTACGACATCCTGGCCGCGCTGACCACCGCCGGGCTTGTCCGCTGCCTGGAAACGCCCGGGCACCCGGCCCGCTTCGAGACCAGGGTCGGCGACAACCATCACCATTTCATCTGCCGCGCATGCGGCCGGACCATCGACATCGACTGCGCGACGGGCGAGGTGCCCTGCCTCACGCCCAGCGCGCTGCCCAGCGGATTCACGGCCACCGAAGCCGAGGTGACGTACTGGGGAACCTGCCCGAACTGCGCTGACTCCCCGGCGACGGTCGCCGGCGGGAGTGCTGAAAGAAGGAAAGGAGATCTGGACTCACGATGAACTGCCTGAGCTGCGCGCGATCCGGCTCGGAGCGCACCGCGGTGGCACTGTGCCCGCGCTGTCAGGCCGGCCTGTGCCTGCGCCACGTAGGCGAGACCGCCTCTGACATCGGGCCTGGCGGGACGACTCTGTCCTGCGGGCACCATACCTGGGACCCCGCCGGGCGGCACGCCCAGTGCAGCGGCCCGCGGGAGAGCCTTTCCGCTCCGGCGAACAGGAGGAAGGCATGACTGACGCACGACCAACGGGATCAGCCACGGGAACGGGCGCTCCGGCGGCGAGCGACCGCAATTCGCTGACCGTCGGCGCGGACGGGCCGATCCTGCTGCACGATACGCATTTCATCGAGCAGATGGCCCACTTCAACCGCGAGCGGGTGCCCGAACGCAACGTTCATGCCAAGGGCACTGGCGCATTCGGCGTCTTCGTAACCACCGACGACATTTCTGCGTACACCAAGGCCGCGCTGTTCCAGCCCGGCGTTCGGACCGACGTGCTGGCGCGCTTTTCCACCGTGGCGGGCGAGCAGGGCAGCCCGGACACCTGGCGCGACCCGCGCGGCTTTGCCTTGAAATTTTATACAACGCAAGGCAATTACGACCTCGTCGGCAACAATACGCCGGTGTTCTTCATCCGGGACACCATGAAGTTCCCGCATTTCATCCGGTCGCAGAAGCGGCGCGGCGGCAGTGGCCTGCGTGACAATGACATGCAGTGGGATTTCTGGACGCTGAACCCCGAGTCCGCCCACCAGGTCACTTGGCTGATGGGCGACCGCGGCATCCCGGCGACGCTGCGGCACATGAACGGCTACGGATCTCATACTTACATGTGGATCAACGCGGCTGGGCAGAAGTTCTGGGTCAAGTACCACTTCAAGACCGACCAGGGCGTCAAGTGCCTGACGCAGGACGCGGCCAACCGCATCGCCGGCGAGGACGCCGACTATCACCGCCGCGACATGTATGAGGCGATCGCGCGCGGAGATCACCCGTCGTGGACGCTGCATGTCCAGGTGATGCCGTACGAGGAGGCCAGAACCTACCGGTTCAATCCGTTCGACCTCACCAAGGTCTGGCCGCATGGCGACTACCCGCTGATCAGAGTCGGCACTATGACGCTCGACAAGAACCCGGCGAATTTCTTCGCCCAGATCGAGCAGGCGGCGTTCGAACCGAGCGCGATCGTGCCCGGCATCGGATTCAGCCCGGACAAGATGCTGCTCGGGCGCACCTTCGCGTACGCGGACACGCATCGCTACCGGATCGGGCCCAACTACCTCCAGTTGCCGGTGAACCGGCATCGGGTTGAGGGCGCCTACACCTACCAGTTCGATGGGCCGATGGCCTACGACCACTCGGGCGACCGGACCAGGTACGCGCCGAACTCCTACGACCCGTTCAGCGATGAGACGGGGCAAGCAGCCGATGGCTGGGAGATCGACGGCGAGATGATGCGGGCCGCGTACACCCGGCGGCGCGACGATGACGACTTCAGCCAGGCAGGAACAATGGTCCGCGAGGTGTTCGACGACGCCGGCCGCGACCGTTTCGTCGCCAATGTCGCCAGCCACGTGTTCGCCGGGGTCAAGGCCGAGACTCTTCCCCGCGTCTACGATTACTGGGGGAGCGTTGATTCGGAAATAGGCAAGAGAATCGAGGAAGCCGTGCGCGCAAGATAACCGCAGGCTCTACGTCACGATCGTCATGAGCCCGTTAGTCTTTTATGTAAATTACATTGGTTGGATCGACCTGGAAGTCTATCAGCAGGATTAGAATGTGGCCTTCCGTGGATTCGATAAATTCTATGGCATCGAATCCATTTTGCTGCGCGTATGCTGTTAGCGCGGCACAAGGATTGAAAGCATTAAGTACTATTTCGGGCGGTCCCTCCCAATCCGCTCCCGTCCGTACTTTCAGGCCGCCTTGATCAAACGGGTTGTCGAGACTGAAGGGAATATCTCGGGCTGTCAGTATGTTGAGACCAGCGACACTAATCCCGAATACGCATTCGCCGTATGCCTCGGCTGTCGTGCGTATCTGCGTGAGGTAAGTTCCCGGTCCGAATTTCTTGCCCGCGCCTCCCGTCGCGTTCGCCTTAAAGCATCCTGAGTCAAGAATATTGATGGCAAAGGTTATGTAGGTTCCATGAAACCACGTCAGATCTGCCCGCGGTCGGAGTGCTCCGCCCAACTTGGTAATCAGGTCCTGGCGCGAACTGGAATTCTGGAGAATGTACTTGACGTCATTCTCAAATCCCACGATCTGGCTGGCAATAAGGTCGAAGCCGTACGTGTCGTAGCCGTATCCTGCCGTTTCGTCCTTGGTCTTTCTGACCTCATTGCCCAGCCGTTTAAGCAGCTCCTTTGCTTGACCAAGAAGCTGGCCCTCGTGCTGCGTGGGACTCGGTGATTCCTGGCATTCCCTAAGCTGCTTTCTGAGGTTATCAAGCGCGGCTCGAAGACTCGCAAGACGGGCATCAGCGCTCTTGACAGGACTGGTCGTGCAGGTTCCCATAGGTTTCACTCCCCGTTCTGGTGCCTGAGTCACAGGTTCCGTTTTGTCTTGATTGCCGTGATGATCTCTCCTAGGCCGGAAACCTCTTCCGTCAGAGCTGCCAGGAAATCCTCGACTTCCTTCTCCGACATTTCCGTCGGTTCGAACTCGAGGGCCTGCAAAAGATCCATAACCGCGCCTTCCTGCAGTTCGTCTGCCTGTGCGCTGGTCATGTCGGGTCGATATCTCGCGGATATGTATGCGCGAACCCTCTCCCGGTCACCATCGTCCCAGCTATAGACGCCGCCTTCTGGGTCATCCCTTTCAATCTCTGCAAACACATTCTTGGCGAGGACCTCGATCTCCTTGCTCGGATCGAGTGCGGCCCCTCGCTGCGCGGCGGGTTGCAGATTCTGCCAGTAGTCGTAAGGCTGCCAGCCGTGTTCGTCGTCGCCGTATTCGCGGTCGCTGTATACGTAAGTACCATCGGGCACTTGCGCGTAGTACTTCGTGCCGGATATGACCGCCTGTGCATACGGGTAGCCGCGCAACACCCCGTCGGCTGCGGGCGCCGCGCTCGCCCGGAGCGCGTCCACGCGGGCCTCGAAAGTCGCCCACTCCGAATCGAGAGCGTCAGCACGATCCGCGTACAGATAACCTTGAACGGAGTCGTATTTGTAGAATTCCGTGCCCGGCAGCGGGTCAGAGGCGTAATTCGGATTTTCGATCCCGAGAACCTGGGAGGCCTCTTCGCCCTCACTGGCCGGGCTGGTTCCCCTCTCGCCAGCCTCCCAGCCTTCGACTATCAGCTTGAACCATGGAAGAAACGAGTCCAGGCTCCCGTTGTAAGTTACGCTTTCGAGTTGCGCCAGCTGATCGTCGGCAAGCCATTCCTGGCCGGGCCGCTGCAGGATCTTGGCGATGCGGTCGTTATCGTATTCGAACCATTTATCGTCTTCGAACACCAGTGAGCCGAACTGTGAGCTGAGCAGCTCGATTTCCGCCTGGTGGTCCGAGCGTTCCTCGTCTTCGACGGGCACACTCAGCCATTCCTTCAACCTGTCAACCGCATCAAGGGACAGCTGGGCCATCCGGACTCTCCTCCGGGCATGGATATTCTAAATCTGCCTGTAGGGATGGTCTTCGATTTGCCGTCATATTTACAGGACCCGCCGGGCAGCCTATTGCGCAATACCTGCTGCCACTATGGGCAGCGAACACTGCTGGATCGAGTATCGGAATATGCCGGACAAAACCGAACGTAAAGTTATCTAGGGGACATCAGATCGGCGGGTGCGCCGCCAGAGACCTGACCTGTGGGTGCCGAGAACCCATGCCACCAGGTGATATTCGTGAAAGGAGGCCGCCAGCGCGGTCACGGCCCGGAAGCGGTCGACCACCGCGTGGAGCCTGGGGCGGCGCCGCGTCCGTGGGCCGGACCCACTGTCCTCTTTGGGCGGGGCACCGGTCAGTTGCAGGAAGACATCGTCGAGCGTGGCCCGGCGCAGGCCGATGTCGCTGACGTCAATTTGTGCCCAGCGCAGCCCGGCGGCCGCCTCCTCAACCAGCTGGAGCCCGAAACGCGGAGCCGGCAGGATAAGCCGGTCCGGGCGCTCGTCCGGCTCAGCGCGAAGTCGAAGTCGTCGGGAGTCGTCGCCTGATATCCGTCATACTGAATCGTCAGCGGTCCAGCTTCGGCGACGGCCGAGGCGATCGCCTGGAGATCTTCCCGGTAGAGGCGTAGTGAGCCCAAATCGTAGCTCTGGATGTTCTGAGTGGTCTTACGCCAGGTCATGACCATTCATTGTGATGCATTCAGCCGCTGGGCAAGCCAGCATGGCGCGCTGGTGCCCTTCCCGAACTGGAGGCCATGACGCCCACTGAGCGCAGGCAGGTCCTCGCGCCGGAGCAGAAGACGAAGACTGCGCAGGACGCGGCGGGTGCCGAGCACGGGGGTGGGTGTCGCGCATGTGGGACGAGGACGCGGCGGCTCGCTCTATGCCTGATAAGCCGACATCTGAGCCAGCAGGTCGGGCCGTCAGAGCGTCCTGAGCCGGAGGCTACTCTTTGGGCATGCGGGCACTGAGGAGACGCGTGAAGCCGTCGTTTTTAGCGGTGGCGGTCCTGGCGGCGGCGCTGGTGTCCGTCGTGGGTGGTTGTGGTGGCGGCGGCCCGGGATCTGACGGCCCGCTTAGCAGCGGCAACAGCATGCACGGCCCGATCCCGCGAGGTTCGCAGTGCGTACCTGGCGGTCGGCCTCAGGCATTCGGCTTTGATTCTTTCACCAACTATGGCCACACCACGGTGATACTGGACCGTGTCGTTCTGCTGCATCCGCGCAACGAGCGCCTGGTCGGCTCCTATGCGGTGCCCGGAGACAGCGTCCTTGGCGTGAATCACTGGCCGCCGAAGAACCCTGGCTTGCCGCCCACGTGGAAGGACCGCCAGCCGGTGCACCATTTCCGGCTTCCGCCGGGTAAGTCGTTCAATATGGTCCTTGGCATCGCAGCCATTGCCGGGGGCCGCCGTGCTATCTCGCAGGGCGAGTTGGTTTATTACCACGATTCTTCGGGTGCCTTCGTGGCCAAGAGTTACTGGGCAAACATTCTCGCGGCTAGTACGCGCAGGTGCGCGTTCTAGCCTGGGTCGTGCGGCTTGACATGGGATGGTTCTCGCGGCCCGGCTGCCAAAGGCTTCCGGTCACCCGCGCCATGTCAAGCCGCACTCCGCTCTCACCGGGAGAGCACGGCCTCAGTCCGCTGTTCACACCTATTTGTGGGCACTGGTACTCGGGACTCTGCGTTTATGCCTTATGGCCCCGCATGACCAGCTGCGCAGCCTTGTTAGGGTCATGGTTGGTACCGCAGATCCATCCCTGATGCCCGAAGGTGAATATCATCTCGGCGTCGGTGTCATAGCCGGTCTGTGTTGAGCTGCTGAAGCTGGCCTTCAGCGTCACGTCCTTGATCTTGTCTGACGCCCCTATATCGAACCCGCTTGACCACTGGACAGCCTGCTGCTTATTGGTATGGGCTATGCCGCCCGCCAGTTCGAACCCGCAGAATTTGCTTGGCGTATACGAGGCAGGATCAGACAGCGGAGCCTGGATGACAAAGCGGATGGCGGTCGCCTGCCAGGATTCACAGATGCCCCGGTGGTTCTCGCCGTGCGCCGTGACCGTGCACGCTTTTATCGTGCGCAACGCGGTGCTCAGCGATCTCACAACCGACTGGCTACATGTATCCACGGTAAACCAATTCGGCGTGAGCGTGGCGGTCGCGCAGGCACCGGGCAACGTTCTCTAGGGCCTGAACTGCGTCGGCGATGGCGGTATCAATACGGCGCTCATGACCTCGGGCGGTGCCGCGTCGCGGTAGTCACCTGCCATGCTCGCCAGCCGGCTGAACCGGTCCGCCCAGCCAGCCTCAGCATCAGTGCTCATACGACTGCTACGCGAGCATCCGCGTTCCTATCAGGGTCCGGCTCGCGGACGGGAGCCCTCAGGTGCCTGCGTTCCACCGCGCGTCATCACACACAGTGATAGATTGTTGCTAGATGTACGACAGTCCCGTAGTGGGTTGCCCGCGATATAGGGTGATGCCCCTAGGGCTTGAGGATGATCTTGCCGTGGGTGTGGCGGCGTTCGAGCTCGGTATAGGCCTCGCGGACCTGCGCGAGCGGGTAGACGTTCGCGATCGGCACCTCAAGGGCTCCCTCGGCGATCAGGCGGACCAGCTCGGCGAGCACCTCGGCCCTCGGCCCGGCCTCTGCCCCCCGTCAGTCTTCACGCCGTATTTCTGAGCGGCCGCGTAATCGGCGATGGTGTCGATCCGGTCGGCCGCGACGCCAAGGGTGAGGGCCAGCTCGACGTACCCGCGTGGGCGTCGATAAAGGCGTCTACACCGCTGGGCACGGCGGCCCTGATCCGCTCGGCGACGCCGTGACCGTACGCGACTGGGATTACGCCGTAGCTCTCCAGCCACTCATGGTTGCTCTCGCCGGCTAGGCCGATGGCCGTGGCCCCGGTACGGCGCGAGCTGGACGGCGAGCGAGCGGACCCCGGCGGCTCCGGAGATGACGATGGCCTCGCCCTCCGTGGGCTGGACGGCGTGGACCGCTCCCCGCGCGGTCGTGCCAGCGACGTATAGGCCGCCTGCCGCCTCCCAGGAGACCTTTTCCGGCTTGCTGATGAGGTCGCCGGCCAGCTCGGCCTGGGATGCCCGGTTGTCCGAGAACCCGATCACCTCGTCGCCCTGCGAGAACCCGCGCCGACCTCCTCGATGACGCCGGTGAGGTCGTTGCCCTGCCCGGATGGGAACGTTGACGGGAACAGCTGTGCCACCGCCCCCGTCCAGATGACCGCCTCACTGATGTTGCCCAGCCGCCTTCACCCGGACGAGGACCTGCCCGTCCCCGGGCACCGGGCGTTCCTCTCGTCGATCCGCAGCACGTCGATCCCGCCGAACTCGTCGTACCTGACTGCCTTTGGCATGATCTCTGCATCTCCGCTTCGTGTTGAATTCGCCCGGGAACACAGGTGCGCTCTCCCACGTCAATCCGCTGCCGAATTTCATGCCGGGAGGCGCGCCACCACCAAATGCCGTCAGACAGGTAAGGCGGCGTCACCGGATCGCGGTGATTCGCACGACCGGATATGAGGCGGCCTGCAGCTTCTGCTGCGTCTGGTGACTCGCCCGACGGTGGCCACCGCGTCGAGCTGCGGTTTCTTTGGCCTTGAGGCGCGGGGCGAAGGATTTCCTATCTCGTCGGACGGAAATGCGGCGCTAGAAGAGCTCGACACCGGTGAGCACGGCCAGCCGGTCCATCAGTTGGTCCTGGAAAGCCGGATCACGGGCTTGTGGCGACGGTGCCTGTCGCTGCCGGTGGTACCAGTAGCCGCCGCTTACGGTTGCGGCTGCGTCGTTGCTGACGGCTAGCCACGTCTGGGTACGGTAGCCCATTTCCAGGTCGTCGGTTGCTGCGGCGCCGCCCATCTTGGTCGGGACCCAGCCCGGATCGACGACGTTGCTGAGTACGTCCGGCCAGGCTCGCGCGAGGGTGAGCGCGAGCGTGGTGACGTGGAGCTTGCTCTCGGCGTAGGCCCGTTGGGCGTTCCACTGCCGCCCGGTCCAGTCGATATCCTGCAGGGACCCGGTACCTTCGTGATGCAGTCCGCTGCTGAGGTAGATCAGCCGATCTGGGCGGTCGATCAGCGCTGTGAGCAGGTATGGGGCGAGGGTGTTCACGGCGAGGGTCTTGGCGTGGCCGTCGGCGGTCGTGGCGCGGGACGGCTCGAGGAAGACGGCGGCGTTGTGGATGACGGCGTCCATCCGGCCGATCTGGTTTACCTGATCGGCGAGTTCTCGGGTCTGGGCTGCGCTGGCCAGATCGCCGATGACGACTCCGGCGGCGTCCGGAGGCAGGTCGCTGAGCACCGCCGCCCGCTCAAGGGAACGGGCATGGAGGACAACGTCATGGCCGTCACCCAGAAGGACACTGGCGGCGGCGCGGCCGAGCCCGTCGGTTGAGCCGGTGATGAAGATACGGGGCACGGGATCATTCCTCCGTCGGTGGTGCGCGACATGTACGAACTGCTGTTCCATCGGCGAAATTATGCACATGACGGCCGCCTGGCCTCGAACTGGGCGGGTGCCGGGTCCATGAGACCATGGTCAAGCGCTGGCAGGTGACCTCGCATCACCGGGATCGGGTGGCCGCCGGGCTAGCGCGTGCGGCCAGGGGCTAGCAGCCGCAGTTCCCGAGCGCGCTGCACGGCGGAGGACCGGTCACGGACCTGGAGCTTGGCGTAGATGCTGCGCAGGTGCGTGCTGACGGTGTTCAGCGAGACGGACAGTTCACCGGCGATCTCGGGCCGGGACAGGTTGGTCGGCAGATACCGCAACACCTTCAGCTCGCCTGGGCTGAGCTCCTCCGCCGGCGGCGATGCAGGCTGCTGTTTGGCCGGTGCGGATGAGCCCTGCAGAATGTCGAGGACGTCGGCGAGCAGCGTGCCATGCGCTGTCTGGTGTCGGGGCAGTGCCTCGAGCAGCTGCTTGGAGCCTGTCATCGCGAACGGCAGGACCAACCGGTCGGACTCCGCCAAGGCCAGCGCCCGTTCCGCCGCCTGGTTCGCAGCGCGCTGGTCCCGGAGCTCGCGGTGGGCAAGCCCGGTGAGCAGGTGCGCCTCAACGACCGTGACATAACCAAGGACCGGTGCGGTGCCGTCCAGAACGTCGGCCGCCGCCGCTAGAGCCGCGACCGGATCTCCTTCCGCGAGGCAGATCACCGCGCGGGCGTTATGGATCTCACCGGAGGTAGCCCGCTCGTCATCGAGCGACGCGAGAGCGGCGCGGGCCTCGCCGGTCATTCCGAGGCGGGCTTGGGTGGCCAGCAGCCAGCCGGTCACCTGGCTTGCCAGTGCCTGCGATCCCTCCATCTGCGATGCCAGGTGTTCGGCCGCGCCGAACTCCTTGAGTGTCTCGTGGTGGCGGCCGCGACTGGCGTGCAGTATCCCGGTCATCTGGTGTAGCAGCAGCCTGATGTCCGGACCGGTGTCTGTTTGCAGAGCCCGTTCGGTGCGCCGCAACAACTGCTCGGCCACGTCGAACTCACCGAGAAACACCATCGTGCCGGCGAGGGTCATCAGCGCGGGTGCGATCACGGGTTCCGTGCCCCAGCCGTACCGTTCGGCGAGCGCGATCGCCTCGCGGCAGTGCCGCTGGGTCATGGCGAACGCCTGGCTCTTAGGCATGCCAGCACTATGGAAGATGTAGGCGAAGCCGAGCTGGGCGAGGCAGCCGACTTCCAGGTACGGCCGGCCGATAGCGCGGGCCATGACGGCTCGGTATCGTGCGGGAGGTACATCACCGGGGTGACGTACTCCCGCCCGCTATTGCGACCGCGGTGATGCAGCAGGACTAGCGGAGCGCCTTCAAAAACGCCGCCAACCCTGCCCTCGTTTGTTCGGAACTCCGCGATGGTCTGCGCATTCCAGTCAAGTGTGTCGCTCATGTCGAACTCCTCTCTCGTCGTTCCTGCTCCTGACCGTTCTGTGTGGTGGGGTGTCCACGGCGCCCGGACGGTATCTCCTGGAATCTTCGGGCCTGTCCCTGACGTCCGTGCGAATTGGCGACAACCTCAGGTTCGTCGCGAGCCAGGTGAGCGGTCGTCACTGCATTCCGGTGATTCGCCCGTGATGGCCCCAGTACGTGGGCCGCTGCCGCGGATCTGGGACTCGCCGCACCTGGGACGCTGCGGTCACCCTGCCGGTGGGCTTGGAGGCTTCAGGATCTCCCGCACTGTGGAGGGAGCCACCTTCGCCCCGAGCACAAACAGCTCACCGTCCGGGGCCGACCCGGCCGTGCTAGCGCAGCACCGTGTCGGGCACCTTCTTCCCGACCAGTTGGCGCTCCAGTACCGCGACCTGATGGCGCAGGACCAACATCTCGGCGTTCTTGTCCCCATCGCTCACGGAAAGAAGACGCAGCACCACGAACGTCTTCGCCACAGTCAAGTAAGCCAGTCGCAAACAGCACAGCCGCACATCATGCCGCAATGCCACTTAGCGTATTTTGATCATGCTTGTGACCTGCCTGTTCGTGCTCGCAGGCAACCGGAGGTGACCGTTTGCCCGGGCCCGGTCCGGCAGCGGGCCAGCTCCGGGAAGCGGGTCAGCTCCGGGACGACAGCTGTTGGGACGCGCTTAGAAGTAACTCGCTGGCGTGTCGCGGCCGTCCCGGGCATCAGCCAGCACCGCCGGCCCGGCACCGCCGCCCTGGCCGGCGGCGCGGGCACTGCCCGCCCTCCTGGCCGCAGCGCGAGAACCTTGCTGCTGCCTGCCGGCGACTGCGATCAGCTCAAGCTCAGTGGCATCGTGACAGGGCAGAGCGAGCGTCTACCACATAGCAGCTGGCCAGGTTGAGAACCTACGTGTTATTTCTACACGGGCACTTGGAGCAGCAGCTCTGGGACGACGCTGGTGGAATCGGGGCTGAGCGGCAACGCCGGGACACCGCCGCTGATCTTCAAGATCCTTTTAGGCCAAGTGGCATTGCATCATGCCGCAACGACGCACACAGCATCGACAACCGCCGGACAGTGTTGGACGGCGCGGTTCAGATCGAACTCATGCTGGCTGGAGATCACCGAACCATCTGACAGTGTGTGCTAGGCCTTCCGGCAGCGATATGGCTGGCTGCCACCCGAGAACTTCTCGCGCATAGCTAATGTCGGGGCAGCGCCTAGTCGGCTCGTCAATGGGCATTGCCCGGTTCTCGATGGACGAAGAAGACCCCGTAATTTCTAGCACTAGACGGCCAAAATCTAGTACAGAAATCTCCTCCGGGTTTCCCAGGTTCACGGGACCTGGCTCACTAGAGTCGAGCACCGCTATGAGCCCCCGTACCATATCGTCAACATAGCAGAACGCACGCGTCTGGCTACCGTCGCCGTTAACCGTCAATGGCTGGCCTCCAAGTGCTCGCGTGATGAAGCTCGGCACTACCCTTCCATCTTCGCTGTCCATGCGCGGTCCGTACGTGTTGAAGATCCGAACTATGCCGGTATCGAGATTCCTGTATCGCCGCCAAGCTGAGGTCTGCGCCTCGGCAAAGCGCTTGGCCTCGTCGTAGACACTGCGCGGCCCGACTGGGTTGACGTTGCCCCAATATTTCTCAGATTGCGGATGTTCCTGGGGGTCGCCATAAACCTCGCTGGTAGAGGCGAGCAAGAATCGCGCGCCGTTTCGGTGTGCTAGTCGGAGCGCGTTTTCGGTTCCCCTGCTTCCGGCGGTCAAGGTCTCAAGAGGCAGCTGTAGGTATTTAATAGGCGAGGCCGGACTTGCGAGATGGGCAAGCGCCTGAAACGGCTTCGAGAAATCCCAGCCGATGGAAACGTCGGCATCGACGAACTCAAATCCTCGCTGATGCACTAGATGACTTATATTCCTGAAATATCCGGTGGAAAGGTTGTCCACACATATAACGTCGTCGCCGCGCGCAAGCAGGGCATCGCACAGATGCGAGCCTATGAAACCCGCACCGCCGGTAACAAGTACCCGCACGTTATCACCCCGACTAATTATTAGTTCGATCGGCAATGCGCATGTCGTACGGATGGCGGCGGCTACCGGTTCCGATTCGACGCACGGTCCAGCTAGCAGCCACCCAATTGTCAACAGGAAGGCTATTTCTAGCGTCCAGCAGATAGGCCCGTCGTACCTTGGCTCTCAGTGCGACTGGATCGAGATCGCGATACTGCGGCCATTCTGTCAGGTGGAGTACTATCTCGGCATTTGCGCATGCGTCTTCCGCGCTAGCCATGTACTTGAGCTCAGGAAACAGCGAGCGCGCGTTCTCGATCGCAGCCGGGTCATGGACTCGCACTTGAGCTCCGCTCAAGTGCATTGCGACCGCGACCGCCAGCGCAGGCGAGTCTCTCACGTCATCTGTATGTGGTTTAAAAGACGCCCCAAGCACCCCTACTTCGCGCCCACTCAACGATCCGCCAAGCACCTCAGTCGCAATGTTCACGACGCGCTCCCGCCGTTGCATGTTTACGGCGTCGACGCCGCGAAGGAAACGGAGGGACTCTGAGACGCCGAGCTCGTCACCACGAGCCAGCAGCGCGCGCAGATCTTTGGGCAGGCAGCCACCACCGAATCCAAGGCCGGCAGTCATGCTGCCCGCACCAATGCGGTGGTCGTAGCCGAGCGCCTGCGTCAGAGCAACGACATCCGCGCCGGCGGCCTCGCATAGGTCCCCGATGGCATTTATGAACGAAATCTTCATAGCCAGGAACGCATTGGCTGCGACCTTTACTAGCTCTGCAGTGGGCAGATCTGTGCACAGATAGGGCACGCCGGCATCAATGATAGGTGCATAGACTTCGCGCAGCACTTCGCTGGCACGGGCAGATGCTGTGCCGACAACTAGTCGGTCTGGTTGGAGCGTATCGTCTACCGCGAGGCCCTCCCTGAGAAACTCTGGATTCCATGCGAAGTCGACTAGGCAGCCGGCCGGGGCGATGTCCACCAGCCGAGCTGCAAGCACCGAGGCTGTTCCGACCGGGACCGTGGACTTTCCGACGACCAGGCAGGACCTCTTTAGCTGAGGACCAAGTTCGTCGACTACAGCTTCTACGCCGCTTATGTCCGCCGCGAGTGAGCCAGGGAGTTGCGGGGTGCCAACGCAAATGAAGTGTACGTCGCCGAAGTCCGCTGCTTCGGCAAGCGACGAGCTGAATCGGAGCCTTCCCGAGTCCAATCCCGACCGCAGTAGCCCTTCCAGCCCAGGTTCGAAGAATCTGGGCCGCCCTGCAGCCAGGGCATTAACTTGATCCCGGTCGATATCGATACCCAAGACATCGTGACCGATCTCCGCCATGCAGGCGGCGTGAACGGCGCCGAGGTAGCCCGTGCCAATCACCGTAGTCCGCACTCCATGCTCCTCAATAGGCTGGCGTCACTGCCAGCCGTTACGCTGAAGAGATCGTCTGCAGACGACCTAGGATGAAACATGACAGGACATAGATTATACAGAAAATTTCCACTTAGTCGACATAGGTCTACTTCTCCGACTGCAACGGCGGCAATTCCGGGCGGTATGTGCGTCGGACGCGAACCGCAGGAATGATCCGCCTGCGGGCGGCAACTAGCTCGGCGTGGTCCCGGCTCAATGCCGCTTAGCGTATTTTGATTATGCTTGTGACCTGCCTGTTCGTGCTCGCAGGGAACCGGAGGTGACCGTTTGCCCGGGCCCGGTCCGGCAGCGGGTCAGCTCCGGGAAGCGGGTCAGCTCCGGGAAGGCGTTCCGCGGCCGGGAGCGGTCCCGGAGCAGCATCTCCGGGACGACGTTGCTGTTGGAATCGGGGCTGAGCAGCAACGCCGGGACGACGTCGCGGATCGTCAAGATCCTTTTAGGTTAAGCGGCATTGGGTCCCGGCTGGTCATGCCCTGGCAGCTGCCCGGAATCGATCAGCTGCTAGCGGCGCCAGGTATAGATGCACTGCGCGCAGGTCACCGGCGAGGCAGAGGTGACGGCGACCGGCTAGGCCGACGCCGTGCTGCGCTGGGTGTGGAACCGCGCCGCACCCGGCGAGGTGATCGTCGCTGGCGACCTCGACCCAGTAAACGGCCGTTGGACGGGTGAGGCGGTCGACAAGACCGTCTCTGCCCACCACGTCGGCGTGGAGGTTGACCGCACGGGTGACGTGTTCGGCCCGGCCAGCCTGCTGAACTCAGATGAGAGACCCTCCGGAACCGCCGTCGAGTCGGCAGACCATCCCGTTCGCCGCGCGTCCGAGCCCGTGGATATACATGATGCTCGTAAAGCACGACTCGTAGTCGATGAGTTCATTGATGACCATGTCCGGCTTTGTTCGCAGCAGGAACACCTTGACCACCTGGGCCGACGTCAGTCCCTTCTGCTCGGCCAACGAGCGGGCTTCGGCGAGCCTGGCTTCGTCGGCCAGAGGCCCCAGCACGAGTGTGGCCACCGCGGCGTTCCCGTCGCGGACCGACGCGGAGAGCCCGGCCGACAGGACCCGTTGCGAGGCCTTGCTGGCGGCGTAGGTGCACGAGTCCTGGTCGGCATGGAAGATGGCCTCGGAGTTGATGAACACGCACGACATGAAGTCAGCTGCGGGCTTGCGGGCCAACAGCTCACGGGTTATCAGGTAGGGCACGATCGCGTTGATCCGGAAAGCCGCCTCCATGCCCTCCACATCGAGCGACGAGCTGTTCCAGTCGGCCCGTACGGCGTTGTGGACCACGAGATCGGGTAGGTTTTCGAGCCCGTCGAGCATCTGACGGACAGCTCCTGGATCAGAGATGTCGGCGCTTTTCGACGCTTCTTTTGTCATCCCCCTGGCCGCGGCAAGAATAGCCGCTGTTGCCATAACGGGTAGAGTTCCTGCCTCAGATCCGGGCTCAGACCACCGTCAGCAGCACACAAAACTCACGGCCATCGGGATCGGCCATGACCAGCCGGCCGACCTCGCCCTGGCCGGTGTCGACGCGAGTCGCTCCGAGAGAGGCGAGACGGTCGACCTCCTCTTGCTGGTCATCGTGGACGGGCGGAGCGAGTTCGAATTGCAGCCGGATCTTCCCGGTCTGCGGCACCAAACTCTCACCATCCCAGGAGATCTTCGGACCGCCGTGCGGCGACCGAATCGCGGTCTGGAGGCCCTGATCCAAGACCAGCGGCCAGCCCAGAGCCTCGCTCCAGAAGTACCCGACCTCCCGCGTACCGGCGCACGTCAACTCGCCGAGGAACCCGCAGCCGGCAAGGTGCTTGTTGCCTGGCTCGATGACGCAGAATTCGTTGCCTTCGGGGTCGGCGAGCACAACTGGACTCTCCTCCGGACGCTGGCCGATGTCGATGTGGCGGGCGCCGAGTCCAAGCGACCTCGCCACCGTCTGCTGCTGGTCATCGAGGGACGTGCTCGTCAGGTGGAAGTGCCTTTCGTTCTGGCCGGACTTCCGCTCCTGGGTTGGAAGAAACCGCAATCCGAACCCCGTGTCATCGTTCGGCACGAGCGCAACGCCGCCGTTGCGGTCGTCGGCCATCTCCCAGCCGAGCACGCCGCTCCAGAAGCGCGCCAGACGAAGCGGGTTGTGCGCATCGAAGCAGACTGCCAGGAGCTGAGAAGTCATCCCGCTCCGCACCTCCCGAACCGCCGACAGCGCAAATCCCCAGCGCTCAGACAGAACACTAGGACGCAGGCGCCTGCCTCGGGCGCGGATTTCGCTGCGACGCAGTATGACGGTCCTGGATCCATCTATGCAGCCCGAGGTCCAGCCCCGTTCTTTCATCACAAATGACATCCTCAACCGGGCGCGTCACGAACTAGCGCTCGACCCAGGCGGCGTCCTCGCCGACCAAGGTCGTGGCACCGACGGCCCCGGTCTATGGCTGGCAGAGCAGACCTCCGCGCGGCTCATCGGGATCGATCACTCTCAAGTCGCGATCGGACTTGCCCGGTCTCGGTCTGCCCTGTTCTCACTTGATCGGCGTCGGATTCGGCCCGGCGAACCTGTCGCTGGCCATTGCGCCGCGGTCTACGGATCCAGGCCAAAGCTGGACACTGCCTCCTCGGCGGGCGGTGCCGTAGAATTCCGGCCGAGGCCAGAGCCCGCGGAAACGGAGGACGCGACGTGCGTGTGTTGTTGTCGACGTATGGGTCGCGTGGGGACGTCGAACCGATGGTGGCACTCGCGGTACAGCTGCGTGCACTGGGCGCGGAGGCGCGGGTGTGCGCACCCCCGGACGATGAGTTTGCCGAGATACTGGCCCGTGTCGGCATGCCGCTAGTGCCGTTCGGCCGGCCGCTGCGCTCGTGGCTGCGGATGCTACCGTCGACAGCAGAGGAGCGGAAACCGCGCCTGGCCGAGGTGATGGCCGGGTGGTACGACACGCTGGTGGCGGCAGCCGAGGGATGTGACGTGCTCGTGGCGACCGCCATGTCGCTCTTCGTCGCAGGCTCGGTGGCCGAGAAGCTTGGCATCCCTCACCGGCACATGGCCATATTTCCACATGTGCTGACGGAGGCGAACGCTCGGAGCCGGAACATTCTGTTCCGTACGCCTATCAACACCCACCGGGCGTCGATCGGCCTGCCACCGGTAGACGACGTCCGCGAGTTCATGTTCACCGATCGCCCGTGGCTGGCGGCGGACCCGACCCTCTGCCCGTGGCGGGAACGGGCGGACCTAGCCGTCGTGCAGACCGGCGCATGGATCCTGCCGGACGAACGACCGCTGCCGGGCGAGTTGCTGGCGTTCCTGGACGCCTGGCCCACCACCGGTGTACGTGGGCTTTGGCAGCGTGGCCGTGGGCGAATCGACGGACATCGCTCAGGTGGCCATCGAGGCGATCCGCGCGCAGGGCCGCCGCGCGATCGTCGGCAGCGGCTGGGCCGAATTGGACCTAATCGACGACCGGGACGACTGCTTCACCGTCGGCGAGGTTAACCAGCAGGCACTGTTCACCCGGGTGGCCGCCGTCATCCACCATGGCGGCGTGGGCACGACGACCTCGGCCGCCCGGGCCGGCGCGCCTCAGGTGGTGATACCTCAGGCGGCGGACATGTTCTACTGGGCCGCTCGGGTGGCCGACCTCGCCATCGGCGCGGCCCACGACGGTCCGATTCCGACCACCGAATCTCTGTCGGCCGCACTCCGGACGGCCCTGACCCCCGAGACCCGCGCACGTGCCACCGCCGTAGCCGGCATGATCCGCACCGACGGAGCCACGGTAGCCGCGACGCTGCTCGACGCGCTCAGCCGAGAAAGCCGCCAGCGTCCCACGTAGGCGTCTGTCCGGCCAATGCCGACGAAGGTTGCGGACAATCTGCGGACAAACGATCTTGAGGACACGTTCCCTGGTCGCGGATCTTGGCCTCGCTCAAGGACCGGTGCCGACACTTTCGCTAGGATCCGTCCGGGTGCCGTCGGCTGCCGCATCGACGGCGCCGGCGGCTCGGCGGCCGTCCGCCAAATACCGCTGGACGGTCGACAGCGGCGCACTGCCGCATCCCATGATCCGGCCGTGGAACTCGCGCAGAGTCCAGCCGGCCCGACCGACGGTGGCCGACCGCCAGTCACGGATCTCCATCTTGCCCAGCGTGTACATGGCGCGAGCCCGGTGGGCGACGGTGTCCATCACGTCGCGGATGGTCCGCTCGGCCGACCAGCCGGTCAGCGCTGAAGCGCGCGCACATGCCTCGGTGAACGTCCACCGGCCGGAATGCACCGACAGGAACACCAGCAGCCGGGTGGCCGCCTCCAGCGCGAACCTCAGCTGGGCGATCTCGACCAGTGGATGGTCCGCGGCGAGTCCCTGCTCGATCGCCAGCTCCTCCGCGTAGTGAGCCCATCCCTCGGTACAGCCGGCGAACCACAGAACACTGTTACGGATCACGCTCGGACCCGCCGAAGCGGTCTCCATCTGCAGGTAGTGGCCGGCGTAGATCTCGTGCACGGCCAGCATCTCGAGCGTCGGCTCGTTGAGGTACGACCACGCGCCGGCCGGTGGCTGCCCCGCCGTCGGCCGGCGCGGCTCCGGTACGTAGACCCGGTGCGCGCGGCGTACCGCCTCCAGCGGAGGCGAGAGGGCGAAAACGACTTCGTCGTTGCGGGCCGAGGCCTGCGACTCATGTACTTCGATCGGCAGTCGCGTGTGTACCGGCAGGACACCGCTGCTGGTCCAGAATTCCCGGAGCCGCTCAGTGATGGACCGCAACGCATCGGCGACAGAGCCCGCCGGGAGTTGTCCGCGCATCCGCTCGTAGGCGGCTTCCGGCCGGGTCTCGCCGATCCGGCCGATCGCACGGCCGATCGCCGCTTGGACCGCGGCGATCTCGGCCTCGGTCAGGGCGATCAACTCCGGCACCGGCCGGTGGTTCCCCTCGGCGCCGCTCAGCATCTCGGCCAGCCGTTCGGGGCCGACCACGCCCGCTGACGGTGCCTTCCCGGCGACCGCGCGCGCGAAGCTCCGGCAGGCCGCCACCGCCGCACCGGCCAGCGGCGCCACCAGCTCCGCCAGATCCGGCTGGGAAGCCACCAACCGATCGGCGATCCCGCCGATAGCCGCAGCCTGCACCGGACCCCACGCGATGACGTTCATCCGTTCGCCGGCCGAGATCGACGGAGTCAGCAACTGCTCGCCGCGCGCCAGAAATGTCGGTATCCCGGCCAGATGGCGCAGCAACGCCGCGACCCGCTCCCCGATCGGCGCGTAGTCGGCGGCAAGGTAGCCGGACACGTCGGCCTCGTACGCGTACTCAAGCGCAAAGGGATAACGCTGGCCCAGCTCTTCCGTCCGGAACCGCTGGACCTGCAGCAACGTCCGGCTGGTATCGAGGTCCGCGCGCAACTCCGGATCGGCAGAGTCGGCCAAGCCGCTCAACTGCCGATCCACCGCCGCGCCGAGGACCGCGAAATCCTCACCCGAGCGCGGCGAGAGGCTCGGCAGCCGACCATCGTAGTCATGCCGGCCCATCTGCCGGGCGAGATAGGGATGCAGCTCGCAGACGAGGTCGACCACGGCCAGCACAGTGGCGTCCGCGTCCATCATGTACAGGTTCACTCCCGGTGCGGACGTGGTTCCAGACTACCAACTCGTCGGCAAAGTCATCTGCGCCAGCTGCGGGCACCGCTACCTAGGCACCGCCGGATGATCGAGGCTAAGGTGCCAGCACCGTGCCGTCGGCCGCGTTCACCACGCTGATCGCGCTCACCGGGCAGCCCTCAGCGGCATCGATGACGTCGTTGTTGGGGTCGAGTTCGTCCTGTACCGTCCGGGTACCTTGGGTGGTGATCTCGAACCACTGGCCGGCCGTAGCGGCACACTGGCCCGAGGACACGCACATACCCTGATCCAGGATTATTTTCCACCGGTCTGTCTTCATCGCCCGGCCTGCCTTTCTCTACTGGTTACATCACGGGGTGCGTATGACATTGCGTGAGCTGCTCGAGTTCCGCGGCTATTTCGTCGTTGACGGCCGCGACGTTTTTAGCCAGATAGAAGTGGCCTCCACCGAAGACCTTCATGCGGAACGTACCCGTGGTGACCGAGCGCCACTGGCTGGCATCCTCGATGGTGGTTCTCGGATCAGCGTCCCCCGTGAGCACCGTGATCGGGCAGTTGAGCGTGTGTCCCCGTACATAGGAATACGTCTCGATCGCTTCGTAGTCACCGCGGATGGCCGGCAAGGCCATGCGAACGATCTCCTCGTCCTCCAGCACCGCCGCTTCGGTACCGTTCAGGAGCCGCATCTCGGCGAGGACGTCGGCGTCATTTCTCAGGTGCACGTTCTCGCTGCGGTTGATCATCGGGGCCCGACAACCAGACGCGATGACGCGGAACGGCGCACGGAAATCTTCGCGTTCCAGCCGCCACGCCACCTCGAAGGCGAGAGTTGCCCCCATGCTGTGCCCGAAGAACACCGTCGGCTTGGGGCTCAGGGACAAGAATTGCTCGGTAATCCTGTCGGCCAGGGTGTCGATATCGGTGATGCATAGCTCGTGTCGGCGATCTTGCCGACCTGGATACTGCAACGCGACGACATCGGTATCGCCAGTGAAACGCGCGGAAACGGGATAGTAATAGGTAGCCGATCCACCCGCGTGCGGAAAGCAGGCCAGGCGGGCCGTGCTTGTCTGGGACGGGTGAAAGCGGCGAATCCAGGCGCCGGACTCAATGCCGGTCGAGGCCATGCGTCATAGTCCCTTCTTGTGCGACTGTCATAGACAGTCAAATATGTCATGACTGAGCAAAGCCCTAGACCTCGCTGCGTAACCAACATGTACCGGCAGTAAGGCGCAATGCCGCTCAGCCTAAGTTGATCTTGGTCTGTCCGGCGTGTCGCTGCCGGGTGTTCTGGCTGGCAGCCGGCAAGATCGCGGGCAATGACGCAGACCGCGCTGATGGCTGGTGGCCGTCTGACCGACTGGATCTCCCTGGGCGTGCTGGCGTCCTGGGTGCCGTCGGATGCGGTCGATGACGCGGTCGAGGCGGCGGGCAAGGCCGCGAAGCGCTCCGGCATGATCAAAATAAGCTAAGCGCTTGTCTCGGAACAAGACGCAGGTTTCGCGATGGGCGGCATGCATGTGGTACGCGAGCCGCTGGCATGCGCACTCTGCTGGTCGGGCACGAGAGCCACATGCCAGCACGTGGAGGACTGCGCCGCGATCTGCGCAGGCCACGCACTCCTACCACAGTGATAGCCCGCAGGACCGGAGTCGGCATGTTGTCCATCTGGGAGCACTAAGCGGCATTGGCTCTTGAGGTCACGCCACCGTCGCATGTACGCTGTGCGAGCGTCGCTAAGCTGTCCCGCAGAGTCGTTTCCGCAGATCAAACGGTAGAGAGGCCATTAGCGGGTTTCTGCTGGCAGGACGACCGTGCTGACTGCGTGACGTTGGCTTCTGTTATTCCAGTTACTTCCAGTAGCGTCCAGGGGCGGATCGGGAGGCCAGATGGGTGCCAGGAGTGCGCACGGACGGTGATCGCCGTGCCGGCGGGTCCCCGCGGATTGAATATGTGGTCACCCTGGCCGAGTGCTCGCCTCGAATCGCAGGTTCCGGCGGACGGGCTACCACTAAGGAAAACATTGCTCGTTCTTTTTTACCCTGAGATAAGACCGAAGTTAGTTAAGCCAGACCGTGCGGGAGGCGTTACCATGTCGTCAACGCAGGGTGTGATCACTAATATGAATATTCGCTCGTGCTCGCGGTCTGACGATCCGTATCCCTTGTGGTCTCTGCTCGAAAGCTCGTGCACACGCATCGCCCAGCTAGACCTCCAGTTGAACCTTGTGGGCGCCAACGCCGGCTTCGCTGACGCGTTAGGACTACCCGTCGACGCGCTCCCAGGCCATGCCCTCGTCGATCTGGTGCATGTGAGTGTCAGAGAGAAGCTCACGAGGCGCTTGCTGTCGTTGGCGCAAGGCGACAGGAGCCGGTTCACCGACCGGATCGTTCCGTTCGTCGGCATCGGCGGCGCCAGCGTTGAGCTCATCGGGATCGCGGTGACAAATGATGCGGGCCGCGTCAATTCGCTGATCGTATTGGCAGAGCCAGAGCAATCATCCGATGCCCTCGTCCCGGAGCCTGCGGCTGCAAGAAAGCCTCTGAACAGGATGGAAGCACTCGTCCTGGAGGGCGTAGCGGCTGGGATGTCCACCGTGCAACTCGCCGCGAGGTTGTTTCTTAGCCGCGGCGGGGTTGAGTATCACGTTAGTGCGCTAATGAAGAAATTCAAGGCGGCTAATCGATCCGAAATGGTGTCTAAGGCGTACACAGCCGGATTATTCAGTGCTGGCAGCTGGCCACCGCGGCTCATCGCGGACTCCGACGGGTGACCGGTGCCCCGTCGGTGACGGGCCGCTGTAGGACACCCCGCGGGTCACCGCCGAGCGCGCCGCGCCCGTCGCGCGGGCGACCAGGCTCACCCCGCCGCGACCGCCCTCACGAGCTGCCGTTCGTTCAGGAATGGCGACAGAAGCTCCCATTTGCGCGTGACCTCGGCCTCCCACTAACAGGGCCGCGTCATAGCGGGATGTTACGATGCTGGCCGCGGCTAGCTGTGGCCGCGGCCAGGAGCTGGCTGATGCGGCGCCGGGTCTGAACCGGATCGATGATCTCGTCGACGACCCCGATCTTCAGCGCCTTGCCCACGCTGCCCGCAATCACTTCGTGTTCTGCCGCCAGTTTCGCGCGGAGGGCCTCCCGTTCGGATTCATCCGCTTGCGCGAGTTGCCGGCGGTAAAGGATCTCCACCGCCGAGATAGCTCCCATGATGGCGATCTCGGCTTCCGGCCAGGCAAGCACCGCAGTGGCCCCGAGGGATCGTGAGTTCATCGCAATATAGGCGCCGCCGTACGACTTCCTGGTCACGAGGGTTACCCGGGGGACGACGGCCTCGGCGAACGCATGCAAGAGCTTCGCGCCGCGACGGACCACCCCGTCCCACTCCTGGGTGATGCCCGGAAGATAGCCCGGCACGTCGACGAGCACGAGAAGTGGTATGGCGAACGCATCGCACATACGGACGAACCGTGCCGCTTTCTCGGCCGAGAGAGAGTCCAGGCAACCGCACTTACGCAGCGGGTTGTTGGCGACCACACCGACGGTGCCGCCGCCGATCCGGCCTAGTCCGACGACGATGTTGGGCGCCCATTTCTCTTGCAGCTCCAGGAATGAGCTACTGCCCGGTTCGCCGTCGAGGATCGCCCGGACCAAAAGACGGACGTCGTAGGCCCGGCGTGGTGATTCGGGCAGGAAGGTCCGGAGGTCGGTTTCGTCCCGGACACCGCTGGCATCAACGTAGCCCCGCTGGGTGACCAGGGTCACGATGTTGCGGGCTTGCTGGAACGCGGCCGCGTCCGAGTCCGTGACCAGATGGGCCACACCCGACCGGCGGCCGTGCACCTCTGGGCCGCCGAGCCCGTTCATGTCGATCCGCTCGCCTGTGACGCTCCGGACGATGTCCGGCCCGGTGATGAAGACGCGCCCGCCGTCTGACATGATCACCAGGTCGGTCAGGGCGGCCCCGTAGGCGGCGCCCCCTGCCGCCGGCCCGAGGATGACCGACAGCTGAAATACCTGGCCGGAGGCCTGTACTATGGCGGCGAACATTGTGCCGATGCCGTCCATGGCTACGACACCCTCAGCCAGCTTGGCCCCGCCGGAATGCCAGAGGCCGATCACCGGACAACGTTCTCGGCAGGCTTCCTCGATCGCGGCCGCGATGAGCGAGCACTCCTGGCCACCGACCGCTCCGCCGCTGGTCGTGGCGTCCGTACAGAACACGATGACGTTCGCACCCTCGATCCGACCGCGGGCGATAACGACCCCGAGTCCGCCGCGTTGGTGCACTACGTCCAGCGACCCCGGATCAAGAAGCTGAGAGATCCGCAGCACGGGATCGCGATGGTCAACAGGAGAATCTGCGGGATTCGCCTCCTCGAGAGCGGAAACAATCGTCATCACGGGCCTCGCTCGTTCGGCGTGTACCGGTCAGTCTGCATGGTATTTTCAGTACAGCCCGGCCAGCACATGGAAACACCTATGCTTTTCGCCGGCGCGGTCCCAGGCACCTCTAAGGCACCATTTCCCTCTCGGGCCTCTGAAGACCCTCCGGACCTGATGAACTCATAAGAAACATAAGCAACAATGTTTCACCGCATCGCAGGTCAGCGAGTTCCGGTCCGGGTCAAGCCGCAGGTTGGTCGGATGTTTCAGGACGGGCTCTTGACACTGCGATCAAATAGGCATGATCATACGGACAACGGTGCTCCCGCCCGGACACAGATGCCCGGGACGGGCTCCTCGCTCGTCGGCTGCGATTCCCCGGAAGAACGCCTGCTGGCCGTGAAATGCATTCCTGCTCTTCTCAGCTCGCCACGTGGATCTCAAGAATAGTAGCACGTGGATCTTAAAGGATAGTAGGGAGAAAATCAATGACAGAGGCATTCTTTGCCGGGATCGACAGCGGAAGTCATCGGCAAGTTCTGAATTCATTCTTCGACCGCTCTGGGATGTGCATGGCCAAGCTGGACAGCAGCATACGGCTGCTCGAGGTCAACTCCGACTTCTCGCGCCAGTTCGGATGCCAGCCTGCCGAGCTCGCGGGAAGCCGGTTCTGTGACCTGCTGCACGCCGATGTCCGGACCCAGGTCAGCCGGCAATTCACCTATCTTGTGACGCAGCAGCGATCTGGGTTCACTGAGCCAAGGGTCGCGTTTCATCAAAAAGGCTCGACCGTCTTCAGCGGCGAACTGACCGGGTTCGTCGTCCGCGGCGACGGCGACCGCATCGATGCCCTGATGGCTCTCGTCTGCCCGACGGGCGGGAGCAAGACCGATCGGGCACCCGCGAGCCGCAAACTCCTGCTGACTGACCTCGACGCACGCATTCTTGAAGGTGTGGCGGCCGGGGTGTCGACCGTGTGTCTGGCCTCAAACCTCTACCTGAGCCGGGGCGGCATCGAGTACCACCTGGACGTCCTGCTGCGGAGGCTGAAGGTCAATAACCGGCCTGCCCTGGTCTCGAAGGCGTACTCCATGGGCCTGCTCCGCCCGGGCTGGCCGCCCCGGGTGAATCCGGATTACCTGAAGACTAGCTGACTCTAGGCAAAGGCTAGTCTTCGGCTCTTCAGCCATTCATTGCGTACGACATATTGACCCACCTCGGGACGACTAACTAATTCTTCTGGATCTGAAGGAAAGATGCCTAAAATGATCAATTCAAAAGTCATGCTCGTCGGCGGTCCGGAATCTCTTCCCTTAGCGGCGCGAATCCTAGAGATCCCAGATGCTACCGATAAGGTGAAAATAGCATTCGGCGCCGGCTATGAGCATTTCCAGGCCAGTGACGAAACCTCTATCGTCGATGGGGAGCGGCTGTCTCTATTTCGCTGGTGCGGAGCGACCAGGATCGCGGAGTAGCTCAATCTTCCTCCCACCAAGATCCGGCAAACACCTGTAAGAACCTGAGGTACGTCCCAATGCCCGGCGGGAAGTTGGCCGAGGCCACCGGCCAGCCTGCGACCGGATGTCTAGGGAAAATACGGTCTTTTAAGAGTACCCTTGCAGCCGAATGCTTACCGAACGCGCTGGTCAGCTACTGACCTAGCGCGGATCTGCGCATCGGAGAGCCTGCGAACTCGCATCGAAGGGCTGCATTTATAGGGAGATCACGGTCGGGACTTCATTACGGTAAGTACCATGATGAAGAGTAGAGGACCAGGATTACCGGGGACGGGAATCCGCCGGCGGATGACCTTTCAGGCACAGCGCGTTGCGGGCGGGGTCGCCGCCGGTACATGCCTCCGCCGAGAGCTACCACAGCGGTGCGTGGGTGACGATCGCCGGACCGCTATTAAACCTGAAAGTGCGCCGTCAGAAGGATCGCGCTCGGCAGTCAGGAGAAAACGATGACCAGGATCCTTATAACCACGCTTCCCATAGAAGGGCATGTGCGGACGATCCTTCCGATCGCAACGCGTCTTAGCGAAGAACACGACGTCATCTGGTATACCGGACGGAAGTTCGAGCCGCTCGTGACCCGCTCCGGCGCACGTTTCATTCCCATCAACATGAACTTGGATTTTGACGACTCGAACGTCGACGTGCTGCACGCCATGAAGGACAAGAAGCCGGGACTCAACGGGCTGAAGAAGATCATCAGTGAGCTGTTTGTCTCTCCCGTCCCGCGGTACGTAAAAGACCTGACGCCGATCCTGGACGACCTCGATCCCGATGTCATAGTAGCTGAGCAGGTCTTCATCGCTAGCCCGATGATGGCCGTGGAACGTGGGATACCGAAAGTAGTTATTTCGACCGGGCCGCTCAGTATTACCAGTATCGACACCGCGCCGTTCGGCACGGGCCTGCCCCCCTCGTCCTCCCGGGCCGGCCGGCTGCGTAACCGGGCCCTAGCCTGGTTCACGGTACATGCGCTATTCCGTAGTCAGCAGCGGATGGCCATAAAAATCGCGAATGACATGGGCGTTGCTGCGCCTCCCGTTTTTCTGAATGACTGGGGCGTGTACCTCGCGGACCGCTACTTGCTGACGACTATCCCGGAGCTCGAGTACCCGCGCAGTGACATGCCGGGAAATGTCGAGTTCGTCGGGCCCATGCTCCCGCGGCCCACGACCGACTGGGCAGCGCCGGCATGGTGGGCCGACATAGCCGAGGCACGCCGGGCGGGCCTGCCCGTGGTTGTCGTGACCCAGGGTACGGCGGCGAGCAGCAGCGACCTGTCGTGTCTCCTCTTGCCCGCCACAGCGGCCCTGGCTGACCAGGACATGCTGGTGATCGCGACCACGTGCGGCGCGGACCCAGACGACGTGATGCCCGCCGCTGCTCGCCCGGCCAACCTGAGGCTGGAGGCATGGGTCCCGTTCACCGAGCTGATGCCCCTGGCCGACCTGCTCGTGACGAACGGCGGAATCGGCGGCGTGCAGACAGCTCTCACCTGGGGCGTTCCGCTGGTGGTAGCCGGGATGAGCGAGGACAAGATGGAGATGAACGCGCGCGTCGCCTGGTCAGGCGCTGGGCTGTCGCTCAAGACCCACCACCCGTCGGTCGCCAAGATCCGGGCCGGAGTTCACTCGGTGCTGACCGACGATTCGTACCGAACCCGCGCCAGAGAACTCATGGTGGCCTACGCCCGGTATTCCGGGGCACCGCGAGCCGCCGAAGTCGTGCTTGAGGTCGCCCGCGGGCGAACGGCAGCACACCCTCAGCCCGAAGCCGAAGACGCCCATCCGGCCGCTAGCGCTTAGCAGCCTTGACCTCGATCATTGTGCGCCGTGAGGCGCTGACGATTCGAGTGGAGGTGAGAGACCTGACCTGGCCGGACCCGGCGGCGGCCACTGAGACCCCAGACGGCAAGGTACGGCACCGCGACAGCGATGGCCTGGGGCCGGCTGCACCAGCGGCACCCGGTGACCGAAGTCGTCAACGGTGGCCGGCAGCTTCCGCCGGCCACCTGTGTAACGGCACGGTCGCCGTGGCCGTCATCTTGTCGGCTGCCCTGGCCGCCGTGGCCCTCGCCCTGGTCGGACCGCTCTTCTTGCGAGCCGCTAGATGACTCCGCTGCTGACTTCGGCATCGAACAGGCACCGTGTCTGCGCGCCGATCCGGTCCGCCTCGGCCAGGATCGCCTTGCCGAACTGCTCCCAGAGTCTGCTCAGCCGCGGGGTAATCACGACGACATCGATGGCCCCGTCCGGCAGCGCGGTGCGGATCCCGACGTTGTACCGCACGTCATGACCTCCGGCCGCGCGCAGCAACTCGACCGCCTGGAGATCGAAGTCGGCGAGTACGCTCGGCGGCACCGAGGCGGGCACCGTCGGCCCCGCGCCGAATACCGCGACGCGCTTGCCCGGCGGAATCCGGGCGAACTCTTCCTCGATGAGCGCGCCGACCTCCAGGTCGCGGCAGCGCAGTGCGCAGTCCAGGATCATCTGGTTCGTCTCCTCCAACGTGGACATCCTGCCATCAAGGGCTAGCAGCATCAGCCAGACGATCTCCAGTAGCGGCCGGGTGAATTGCTGCTTGTCCAGGAACATCGCTACGTTTTTCAGCGCACTCTCGAGATTCGCCGCGTCGTCACGCTCATGCGGCGTCTCTACCGCCCAGGCGTCCAGGCTGAGGTGGAAGCTGGCGCCGTTGCGAGCCAGCCGGTAACCGAGATCCATATCCTCCATCCCCCAGCTCTGGAAGTCCTCGTCGAACCCGCCGACTGCCCCGAAGGCCGCGGTGCCCACCGAGCAGTTCGATGTCCAGAACAGCTCTTCCGGTACAGTGCGGGCGCTCAGGTCAAAGCTCAGCTTCTCGAACTCGGCGTGGCGCGAGTCGCGGAAGCTCGGTTCATCCCGGTACAGCGCTACTACCTGCTCGGGCGACAGCCGCGTGACCGCGTCGGACATGCCCTGGACCACTTGGAAATCAGGGTCCGCCAGTTTCGTCGGCGGGTAGCCGTGCACGTACCCGATAACCGCCCGCCCGGCACCGGCTGCCCCGTCGTGCGCGCAAAGGTGCGCGGCCACGAAGTCGCTTCCCGTCAGCGTGCCGGTGTCGAGGAAGATCAGCACCGGCGCCGAGGCCAGCCGGGCCCCGGCATTGCGGGCCGTGGCGGCCCGGAATCCCAGATCGTCCTGGAAGTGGTATTTGATGCGCAGCCTTCCGGAGAAGGATTCGACGACAGCGCGGGTGTCATCGCTTGAACCGTCGTCAGAAACGATCACCTCGTATTCGCCTATCGGCAAGGTCTGCGCGACCAGGGCTTCGAGGGTCGCACGGAGCATATCCGCTCGGTTGTACGTTGGGATGATAACCGACGCACGTGGTACCCCGGCCGCCGGTTCATAATCAGCCTGCAGAGTCATCGCAGAAGTCACGCCTTCCCGGTAGTCGTCGGACCGAACATTACGAGAAATGCTTGCAGCGATCATCCCACTGGAAATCTAAGGGAATTTATAGAAATGATGGCGCACCTTTAGCAAGCGGGTCAGCTCCGGGGCGGTGTTCGCGCGATGAGCGCGCGAACACGGACTCGATTTTCAGCACGAAGGACCCCTTCTGCAGAAGACTAGTGATTTCCTTAGACCAAATCACTGCATTCTGCTGACGTCGACCTGCGCAATCTCAAGCGGCACTGCAGAGAAGCACTGATGTTCGGAGACGGCGAGCAGGGTTGAGGGAACTCAGAGGTACCTCCCGTCACGCTCATGAAAGGTCTCCCATGTCCCCGGTCTCGCCGCTGCCGCAGACCGTAGACGCCCTCCTCGGCTTCCGCGCGGCGCACCAACCCGATCAGATCGCTTATCGCAACGAATGGGGACGGGCATGATCGAAACGGTTGGGCTGGGCAAGACCTTCCAGGGCCGCCGGGGCCGGGTGGATGCCGTGCACGGAGTGGACCTAGCCGTCCGCGCCGGGGAGATCTTCGGCCTCATCGGCCCGAACGGCGCAGGTAAGACGACCACGCTGCGGATGCTGGCTACCCTCCTGGCCCCGTCCAGCGGCCGGGCATCGGTCGCGGGTGCGGACTTGTTCCGGGAGCCGCACGAGGTGCGGCGGCGCATCGGCTACGTGGGCCAGAGCGGCGGAACAGACCCGCTCATGACGGCCCGCAAGGAACTGGTCATCCAGGGCAGGGTCTACGGGATGAACAAGGCCGACGCGATGGCGCGCGCTGCCGCCAGCATCGGCATCTTCGAGCTTGGCGACTTCGCCGACCGGCCGTCAGGAACCTATTCCGGCGGCCAGCGGCGGCGGCTTGACCTGGCGCTCGGGCTCATACACGGCCCGCGGCTGGTCCTGCTCGACGAGCCGACGACGGGACTCGACCCGCAAAGCCGCGCGCATCTGTGGGACTGGGTACGCCGGCTGCGCGACGATGGCACGACCGTGCTCTTGACGACGCATTACCTCGACGAGGCCGACTCGCTATCGGACCGGGTGGCGATCATCGATCACGGCAGGATCGTCGCGCACGGGACTCCGGGCGAGCTCAAGCGGCAGATCGCTGGTGACGTGGTCCTGGTCGGCGCGGTCGGCGGCGACCCCGCGGTGATCCGGCGCCTGCTGGTGAGCCAGCCGTACGTCCGCGAGGCAGAGGAAACTACGAAGCCCGAGGTCACCCGCCTTTACGTCCAGGACGGCGAAGAATCGATGGCGCAGATCCTCAAGCTCCTTGATTCCAACGGCTTCCGCCTGAAGTCGATCTCGCTGACCCGCCCGTCGCTCGATGACGTGTTCCTGCGGCAGACCGGGCGCTCGGTGCGCGACGCGGCCGGCTGACCTCCCTTGACTGCACACCGAATCACTGCCCTTGGAGATGCTCGTGAAAGTCGCCCGCGACACCTGGCTGGTGTTCCAGCGCGCCATTGGCCAGACGCTGCGCACCCCTATCCTGATCGTGGTGACGCTAGGCCAGCCGCTGGTCTTCCTGTTCCTGTTCGGCCCGCTGCTCAAGAACAGCCTGCGCGGCATCGCGCCGAGCAAGGTATTCACCATCTATATTCCCGGCCTGATGGTGCAACTCGTGCTGTTCGGCGCGCTGGCGGTCGGCTTCAGCCTCACCGCCGAGCTGAACCGCGGCGTCATCGAGCGGTTTCTGGTCACCCCGGTCAGCAGGTTCTCGCTGCTGCTGGGCCGGACGCTGCGGGACGCGGTGATTCTGGTCGTGCCCAGCTCGCTGATCGTTGTGCTTTCCATCCCGTTCGGCCTGCACGTACGGCCGGCCGGGCTGATCGCGATGCTCGGCATCATGGTGCTGCTCATCCTCGCGCTCGCCCCCGTGTCCTACGGGCTGGCCCTGGTGCTCAAGCGCGACGAAGTGCTGGGCCCGCTCTTCAACATGGTCACGGTGCCGCTGCTGCTGCTGTCCGGAATCCTGATTCCGATGAGCTACGCACCGGGGTGGCTGCGCGCTGCCTCGTGGGTTAACCCCGTGACCGAAGTCGTCAACGGTGGCCGGCAGCTTTTCGCCGGCCACCTGTGGAACGGCACCGTCGCCTTGGCCGTCCTCTTGGCGGCTTCCCTGGCCGTCGTGACCCTCACGCTGGTCGGCCGGCTCTTCCTGCGGGCTGCTAGATAAGTAAGCGCACAAAATAACGCGCGCAGTTCCGTGCCGGGTTTGACTGTGTAATTCCACTCGCCGGCTCACCCTGCCGCGACCGCCCTCACGAGCTTCCGTGGCCATCCACAGGCGGCGCTGATTTTCGTTAGCGTCGCGGACGGAGACTAGGAATTCCCTGGAAAAGGCCGCTAGATAATGACTGCAGTGGACGTTATTCACTGCGTTTCGTGCCGCGCTCAGCTGTAGTTGCAGCGTCAGTACTCCGACTGCACATGTGAGGATTTGCGATGTCTGTGAGTGGTCGGCAGGTACCTCGGACTGTTGACGAACTTCTCCGTCACCGTGCAGAGCACGATCCCGATCGCATGGCCTACCGTTTCGTTGATTACGGTGAGGTCGGCCATCCGGTGGTCTCCGAGATTACCTACGGCGACCTGGACCGCGGAGCCCGAGCTGCGGCGATGGCGATGACCGCGGTCGGTACCCGCGGAGATCGGGTCATGGTCCTGTGCTCGCCCGGCCTGCCGTACATCGTTAACCTGTACGGCTGCTTGTACGCCGGCATGATCGCGGTGCCCGCGTTCCCACCGGGCCCGACCCGGAACTATGAGCGGCTCGATGCGATCGCGCGCGATTGCGGCGCGACGATCGTGGTCTCCGATACTCCGGACACGACTCGCCAGGACGCGGATGCGGCCGCCGGATGTGGCTCAATCCTGGCTGGCGCCCGCTGGCTGTCCGCTGAAAACAGCGGGCGCGCTGACGGCGAGGACTGGACCGTGCCCGGCGTGACGGCGGAGTCGATCGCGTTCCTCCAGTACACCTCAGGGTCCACGGCGCAGCCCAAGGGCGTTATGGTCAGCCACGGCAACGTGCTGGCCAACGCGCGGGCCGGGCGCGATTCGTTCGGCTTCGGCCCGGATACCCCGCTTGTGAACTGGGCTCCGCTTCATCACAACGCGGGCCTGGGCTGCGGCGTGACCATGCCGCTATATGGCATGTCTCCCGCGGTGAACCTGGCGCCGGCGGCTTTCATAGGCTCGCCGATACGGTGGCTGGAAGTCATCAGCAAGTACGGCGGGTACTGCAGTACTGCGCCCGACTTCGCCTACGGCATGTGCGCGGCCCGGATCAGTGAGGAGGCCAAGCAGGGACTCGACCTGTCCACCTGGAAGGTGGCGATCGACGGAGCCGAGCCGGTTCGTGTCGAGGTGCTGGACCGGTTCGCGGCCGCTTTCGCCTCGTGCGGATTCGACAAGGGAAGCTTTACCCCGGTCTACGGCTTGGCTGAGAGCACGCTCCTGGTGTCGGCCAAGCGGGTGGTCGGCGGGGTACCGGCCGTGCGTCATGTGTCCAGGCCAGCGCTGGAACAGGGCAAGATCCTGCCGCCCGCTGCTGCTGACGACGCGCAGCCGCTGGTCAGCTGCGGGGTCCCTGGGCGCGGCCTGAGAGTGCGGATCGTGGACCCGGACGGCGGCGATGTGGCGCCCGGCATGGTGGGCGAGATCTGGGTGCATGGATCCAGCGTCGCGGCCGGGTACTACGGGGCACCAGAGGCAACGGCCGCTGTCTTCCAGCGCACGCAACGCGGCTCGCGGCGACGGTATCTGAGCACGGGCGATCTTGGTGCCCTGATCGATGGCGAGCTGTACGTCACCGGCCGGGCGGATGATCTTATGATCTTCGCCGGGCGGAACATCTATCCGCAGGATATCGAGGCGACCTGCAGCAGGAGCGACCCGGCGCTCGCGCCCTGCCGGTCCGCGGCGTTTGCCGTTGACGGCGAGCATGGGGCCGTTCTCGTCGTCGTCCAGGAACTGCCGCGCCGGGAGACCACGCCGCCGGAGCAGGCGCGGTTCGCGGCCGCGATCAGGCGGCGGATCTCCGCAGGGCATGGCCTCTCGATAGCCGCGCTCGTCCTGGTCCCGGCAGGCGAGGTGCCTACGACCCCGGGCGGGAAGGTCCAGCGCAAGGCGTGCCGGACCAGGTTCCTGGCTGGCGGCTACCCTGAGCCCGCCGGGCATGGCGCGACCGCGGCCGACCAGCCGGAGGGTGGGCGCGAGCCCGAGGTCGGCATCAAGCCCGAGGCCGGCGGCCCGGCCGCGCGCGGCGCGCCCGGGATCGAGTACCGCATACGGGAGCTCGTGGCGCAGGCCGCGAGCTGTGACATCGGGGCGGTCTCGGCCACCGAGCCGTTCGCCACGTACGGACTCAGCTCGCTCCACGCGGTCGATCTAGCCGGTCAGCTCTCCGACTGGCTCGGCCGTACGGTCTCGGCAGCCATCGTCTGGAACCACAAGGACATCAGGTCTGCGGCTACCTGGCTCGCCGGAGAGCGACCCGTGCCCGAGCAAAGGCCGGCCTCCGCGGCGGACAGGCTGCCCGGCGAGCCGTTGGCGATCGTGGGCATGAGCTGCCGGTATCCGGGCGGGGTGGCCTCGCCGGATGACCTGTGGGAGCTGGTGGCCGCCGGCCGCGACGCGACATCGGGGCTGCCCGGGGACCGGGGCTGGGACCTGGAGCGGCTGTATGACCCGGACCCGGACCAGACGGGGACTCTGTACGCGCGTGGCGGCGGGTTCCTGACCGGGGCCGGGGACTTCGACGCTGGCTTCTTCGGAATATCTCCGCGGGAGGCGCTGGCGATGGACCCGCAGCAGCGGCTGCTACTTGAGGCGGCGTGGGAGGCGCTGGAGGACGCCGGGATCGACCCGGCCTCGCTGCGGGGCAGCAGCACCGGGGTGTTCTGCGGTGCGATCGCGTCGGATTACGGCGGGGCGATGACGCCGGAGGTTGAGGGTTTCCGGCTGACCGGGATCACCACGAGTGTGGTGTCGGGGCGGGTGGCGTACTCGCTCGGGCTCGAGGGCCCGGCGGTGTCGGTGGACACGGCGTGCTCGTCGTCGCTGGTGGCGATGCACCTGGCGGGGCAGGCGCTGCGGAACGGGGAGTGCTCGCTGGCGCTCGCGGGCGGGGTGACGGTGATGTCGAGCCCCTTCCTGCTGGTGGAGTTCTCCCGGCAGCGAGGGCTGGCACCGGACGGGCGGTGCAAGTCGTATGCCGCGGGCGCGGACGGGACGGGATTTTCCGACGGGCTGGGCCTGGTGGTGCTGGAGCGGCTGCCGGACGCGCGGCGTAACGGGCACACGGTGCTGGCACTGGTGAGGGGCAGCGCGGTGAACCAGGACGGGGCGTCTAACGGGCTGACGGCGCCGAGCGGGCCGTCGCAGGAGCGGGTGATCCGGGCGGCGCTGGCCGCGGCGGGGCTGTCGCCGGG
This sequence comes from uncultured Actinomycetota bacterium, assembly GCA_963769145.1. Classification (GTDB taxonomy): domain Bacteria; phylum Actinomycetota; class Actinomycetes; order Streptosporangiales; family Streptosporangiaceae; genus Chersky-822. Next base: position 164,040 of record CAVYKS010000003.1, on the reverse strand, counting down.
CGAGATCGACGCGGTGGAAGGGCACGGGACCGGGACGAAGCTGGGCGATCCGGTCGAGGCGCAGGCGCTGCTGGCGGTCTACGGGCAAGACCGGGTGGACGGGCCGCTGCGGCTGGGATCGGTCAAGTCCAGCATCGGCCATACGCAGGCGGCTGCGGGGGTGGCCGGGGTGATCAAGATGGTGCAGGCGCTGCGCCATGGGGTGATGCCCAAGACGCTGCACGTGGATGCTCCCTCGCCGCACGTGGACTGGGACGCGGGCGCGCTCAAGCTGCTTTCCGAGGCCGAGCCATGGCCCGACGCAAGTCATCCACGCCGCGCCGGAGTGTCTTCGTTCGGTGTGTCTGGTACTAACGCGCACGTGATCCTGGAAGCGGCTCCCGCCGAGGAACAAGAGCCGGCTGGGGAGCGGTGTGCGCTGCCGGTGGTGCCGGTGCTGTTGTCGGCGCGGAGTAAGGAGGCGCTGCGGGCGCAGGCCGACCGGTTGTGGGGGTTTCTGACCGCCCGGCCGGAGCTGAGCCTGGCCGATGTGGGCCTGTCAGGGGCGGTGACGCGGGCGCAGCTTGAGCACCGGGCAGCGGTGGTGGCCGGTGACCGGGGCGGGCTGCTGGCGGGGCTGGCGGGGCTGGCGGCGGGCGATCCGGGCGCCGAGGTGGTGCAAGGGGAGGCGGGCGGCGGGAAGGTCGTGTTCGTGTTCCCCGGGCAGGGCGCGCAGTGGGCGGGGATGGCGGCCGGGCTGCTCGAGTCCTCGCCGGTGTTCGCCCGGGAGGTCGCGGCCTGCGGCGAGGCGCTGTCGGCGTACGTGGACTGGCGGCTGGAGGATGTGCTGCGCGGCGCGCCGGGGGCACCGCCGCTTGAGCGGGTGGATGTGGTGCAGCCCGCCCTGTTCGCGGTGATGGCGGGCCTGGCGGCGCTGTGGCGATCTAACGGGGTGGAGCCGGCGGCGGTGGTGGGGCACTCGCAGGGTGAGATCGCGGCGGCTTACGTGGCGGGCGGACTGTGCCTCGATGACGCGGCCCGGATCGTGGCGCTGCGGAGCCGGCTGATCGGGGAGCGGCTGACCGGGCACGGGGCGATGGTGTCGGTGGCACTGCCGGCGGCCCGGGTGGAAGAGCAGATCGGGTCTTATGCGGGGCGGGCGTCGGTCGCGGCGGTCAACGGTCCGGCGGCGGTGGTGGTGTCGGGCGACCCGGAGGTGCTGGAGGAGCTGCTGGTCGGCTGGGAAGCCGCCGGGGTGCGGGCCAAGCGGGTCCCGGTGGACTACGCGTCGCATTCGGCCCAGGTGGAAGCCATCCGTGAGGAACTTCTCGAGGCGCTCGCCCCGGTCGCGCCGCGCCCATGGCAGGTTCCGTTCTACTCTGCGACCGAGGGCCGGTTCGCGGGCACGGAAGGGCTGGATGTCGGCTACTGGTACCGGAACCTGCGCGGGCAGGTTGGCTTCGAGTCGGCGGTGCGGGCGCTGGCTGCCAGCGGGATGGACTGCTTCATCGAGGTCTCCCCGCACCCGGTGCTGGCCATGGCGGTCCAGGAGACCCTCGCCGCGGCTGACGGCGCGAGCCGGGCCGCGCTGATCGGCTCGCTACGCCGCGGCGAGGGCGGCCCAGAGCGGTTCGCGATGTCGCTGGCGCAGGCGCACGTGGTCGGCGCGGAGGTGGACTGGCAGGCGTTTTATGCCGGGAGCGGGGCGCGGCGGGTTTCGCTGCCGACTTACGCGTTCCAGCGGGAGCGGTTCTGGCTTGCGCCGGGCGCGGGCGGTGACCCGGTGGCGGCGGGGCTTGAGCGGGTTGAGCATCCGCTGCTGGCGGCGGTGGTGCCGGTTGGGGACCAGGACGAGTGGGTGTTCACCGGGCGGCTGTCGCTGGACGAGCAGCCGTGGCTGGCTGATCACGTGATGCTGGGCAGCGTGCTGGTGCCGGGTGCCGCGCTGGCGGAGCTAGTGCTGGCCGCGGGGCAGCATGTGGGGGCGCCGGTGGTGGCTGAGCTGTTGCTTGAGGCGCCGCTGCTGCTGGCCGAGGGCACGGCTGTGCGGATGCAGGTAACGGTGGGGCAGGCGGACGGCGACGGGCTGCGGGTCGTGGCGGTCTACTCCCTTCCGCGATCCGGTGAGGATTCGGGCGGCCGGGAGGCGGTCTGTCACGCGCGCGGGCAGCTGGCGGGCGAGGCGGAGGCCGGGACCGGGTCGGCCGGCTGGGCGGTGCGGTGGCCGCCGGAGGGTGCCGCGCCGGTGCCGACGAGTGGGCTGTACGAGCGGCTGGCCGGGGCGGGGTATGAATACGGGCCGGCGTTCCAGGGGCTGCGGGCGGCGTGGCGGGACGGCGAGGTCGTGTACGCCGAGGTCGCGCTGCCCGACGGGCAGGCCAGCGCTGCCCCGGGCTTCGGGATCCACCCGGCGCTGCTTGACGCGGCGCTGCACGGTGCGCTGCTCGACGGCGACGGCGACTCGGTGGTCCGGCTGCCGTTCTCCTGGACCGGCATCGAGCTTAACCAGGTCGGCGCGGTCCAGGCCCGGGTGCGGATCAGCCCGGCGGGTGAGTCCGCCGTGCGGGTCGATGTAGCCGGCTCCGATGGCGGGCTGATCGCCCGCGTGCACCGGCTGGCCGTGCGGCCAGTGAGCGCTGATCAGCTCGGCGGGGCCCGGGCCGCAAACAGCTCCCTGTTCACTATCGGCTGGCGGCCGATCGCGGTCGCGGCGAGGGAAGGCGCCAGCCCGGTGCGCGTCGCGCTGCTGGATGCGGGCCTGCCGGGAGCGGGGGAACGCTACCCGGATCTGACCGCTCTGGAGCGGGCGGTGACCGGCGGTGAGCCCGTCAACGTCGTGGTGACCGGGGCTGCCGGGACGGCGGGTCATGCCGAGGCCGCGGCCGGAGCGCTGCGTTTGGTGCAGGGGTGGCTGGCTAGTGAGCCGCTGGCCGGGGCGCGGCTGGTAGTGGTGACCCGGCGGGGTGTCGCGGTGGGTGACGAAGCGCCCGATGTGGCGGTGGCGCCGGTGTGGGGACTGGTCCGCAGTGCTCAGTCCGAGCACCCGGGCCGGTTCGTGCTCGTGGACCTCGATGACGGCGCCGGCACCGGTGACCTGGACTGGGCGGTGCTGGCCGACCTAGACGAACCGCAGCTGGCGGTGCGCGGCGGGCAGGTGCTGGTGCCGCGGCTGGTGCGCGCCCAGCCGCCCGTCTTCACTGTCCCGGCGCCGCTTGATCCGGACGGCACGGTCCTGGTCACTGGCGGCACCGGGGGGCTGGGTGCGCTGGTGGCCCGTCACTTGGCCGCCGGCGGGGTACGGCACCTGGTGCTGGCCTCGCGCCGCGGTCCGAACGCCGAGGGCGCCGGCGAGCTGGTCGCGGAGCTGGAAGGCCTCGGCTGCCAGGCGCGTGTGGCGGCGTGCGACGTGGCCGACCGGGGCCAGCTGGCTACGCTGCTCGGTTCCCTGGATTACCCGCTGACCGCGGTAGTGCACGCGGCCGGGGTTCTCGACGACGGCGTGGTCGCCTCGCTGAGCGGCGGGCAGCTGGAACGGGTGATGCGACCCAAAGCCGCGGCGGCGCTGCTGCTCGACGAGCTGACCGCGGACCTGGAACTGGCCGCGTTCGTGCTGTTCTCCTCGGCGGCCGGGCTGATGGGCAGTCCTGGCCAGGGCAACTACGCAGCGGCCAACGCGGTGCTTGACGCGCTGGCGGCCCGGCGGCGGGCAGCGGGCCAGGCCGGGGTGTCGCTGGCCTGGGGACTGTGGGAGCAGGAAACCGGGATGACCGGTGTCCTGGACCAGGCCGCCCGAGCCCGGCTGGCCCGGGCCGGGATCCGCCCGCTGTCCGTCAGCGCGGGCCTGGACCTGTTCGACCAGGGCCGCCAGGGCGAGACGGCCCTGATGGTCCCGATCCGGCTGGACCTGGCCGCGCTCGCGGCCCGGGCTCGGGCCGGGACGCTGCCGTCCCTACTGCGCGGCTTGGTCCGCGCCGCCGCCCGCCGCGCCGCGGCCTCCACGGGGTCGCTGGCCCAGCGGCTGGCCGCAGTACCCGAGGCCGAACGGGAGCACGTCGTCATGAACCTGGTCCAGGCGCGCGTGGCCGCCGTTCTCGGCCACCGCTCCGGTGACGCGATCGACCCGGGCCGGGCGTTCAAGGACCTTGGCTTCGACTCCTTGGCCGCGGTCGAGCTGCGCAACCAGCTCACCCAGGCCACCGGCCTGCAGCTGCCCGCCACCCTCGCCTTCGACCACCCCACCCCCGCCGCCGTCGCCCGCTACCTCCTCACCGAAACCAGCCCAACCAGCCAGGCCGCTGCCGGGCAGGCCGTCCTGGCCCCGACCGCCACCGGGCCGCGGGCCGCCCTCGACGAAGCCATCGCGGTGGTAGGGATCGGGTGCCGGTTCCCCGGGGGGGCGGACAGCCCTGAGGCGTTCTGGGGTCTGCTGCTCTCGGGCCGCAACGCGGTGACCGAGGTCCCGGCGGACCGCTGGGATGTCGATGCCTTCTACGACCCGGACCCCGACGCCCCGGACCGGACATACGCCCGGCACGGCGCGTTCGTCGATGACGTGCGCGGGTTCGACGCGGCATTGTTCGGGATCACCCCGCTCGAGGCCGCCGCGATAGACCCGCAGCACCGGCTGCTGCTTGAGACCGCCTGGCACGCGCTTGAGCACGCGAACATCGCGCCGGACTCGCTGCGTGACAGCCCGACCGGGGTGTTCGTCGGCATCGGCAACAGCGACTACTCAATGCTTGCGGTCCATTCCGGTATCCCGCTTGACGCGTACTCCGCGACTGGGCTGGCGTCCAACTTCGCGGCGAACCGGATATCGTTCAGCCTCGGGCTCCAGGGGCCGAGCATGGTTGTGGACACCGCCTGCTCGTCGTCGCTGGTCGCGGTGCACCTAGCCTGCCAGGCGCTGCGCGGCGGCGAATGCGATACCGCGCTGGCCGGCGGGGTCAACCTGATCCTGGCTCCGGACACGATGATCGCGCTGACCAAGGGCCGGATGCTGTCCCCGGAGGGTCAATGCCGGACCTTCGACGCCGCCGCCAACGGATTTGTCCGCGGTGAGGGTGCGGGCATGATTGTGCTACGCCGCCTGTCGGACGCCGAACGCGGCCGGGACCCGATCCTGGCGGTTATCCGTGGCGGCGCGGTCAACCAGGACGGCCGCAGCAACGGCCTGACAGCGCCCAGCGGCAAGGCGCAGGAGGAGGTGATCCGGCGGGCGCTGGCCGCCGCCGGGATCCTCCCGGACCAGGTTGGTTACGTCGAGGCGCACGGCACGGGGACGCCGTTGGGGGATCCGATCGAGATCCGCGCGCTGACCGCCGTGCTGACCCCGCGGGACCGGCAGCTGACTGTCGGCTCGGTCAAGACCTGTATCGGCCACCTTGAGCCCGCGGCCGGGATCGCCGGGCTGATCAAGACCATCCTGACGCTGCAGCACGGGATGATCCCGCCGCATCTGAACCTGTCCACTCCCAATCCGTACATCCCGTGGACCGATCAGCTGACCATCCCCGCCGCCACCACCCCCTGGACGGAACCGGTCCGCACCGCCGGGGTCTCGTCCTTCGGTCTCGGCGGAACCAACGCTCACCTCATCCTGGGCAGCCATCCCGGCCTCAGTGCCGAGGACACGCCCGCCGTCCCGACGGAACCCGGCGCCCCGGCCACCATCACCTTGTCCGCGCAGACACCTAGTGCGCTAGCCGCCGCCGCCGCCAACCTGGCCGCCTCTCTGACTAATGACCCCACCCCGCTGCCGGACCTCGCCTGGGCCACGACGTGCACGAGGGCCACCCTGGCCTACCGTGCCGCCATCACCACGACCAGCCTCGACGAACTGCGCACGGCCCTGCACCACCTAGCCGACGGCGTTCCGCACCCCCGCCTGACCGTCCGCCGCCACACGACCACCCGCACCCCCCAGGTCACGATGATCGCGCCCGGTCACGGCACCCGGCTCGGGGGCGCGCTCGCCGGCCTCTACGGGAGCGACCCGGCCGTCACCGAGACCCTGGACGCCCTGGCCGCCGTCCTCGGCCCGGTCACCGAGCCACCGCTGTCCATCCTGCTCAGCCAGGACGCACCGAACGCGGAGGCGACGGAGAACCTCCAGCCGGCCCTGTACGCGCTCACCCTCGCCTTGGCCGCGTGGTGGCGCCAGCACGGCATTACCCCCCGGACGGTCCTAGGGCACAGCGCGGGTGCGTACGCGGCCGCCGCCCTGGCCGGGATCGTCAGCGCCAAGGACGGTGCCCGCCTGTCCCAGCGGCGCGGTCAGCTGATCGCGGCCCTGCCCGGCGAGGGCGTCATGGCCGCGGTGTTCTGTGACCCTGATCAGCTCGCCTGCCTTGACCCGGTGCGCAGCGGCGAGGTCGTCATCGCGGCCATCAACGGCCCGACCGAGACCGTGATCGCCGGCCCGCCCGCCGCCGTCACCGAGATCACCGAGCTGATGACCGCCCGCGGCGTTCGCTCGCGGCGGCTGACGACCCCGGTGGCGTTCCACTCCCCGCAGGTCGATGGCATGCTCGATCCGCTGCGCGAGGCGTTCGAGCAGATATCGCTGCGCCCGGCCGAGATCGGGTTCGTTTCGGACACCACCGGACTGCTCGATGACCCGGACGTCGTGACCCCGGAGTACTGGGTCAGGCACACCCGCGAGCCGGTCCGGTTCGATCAGGCCATGCGGACGGCGTACGGCCGGGGCGGCTCGATGCTGATCGAGCTCGGCACCGGCAGCCTGCTGAACGCCGCCTCCTCGGTGGCCCCTCAGGGCGGCGAGCAGCCCGCCCTGATTCCGTCCCTCGGCACGAAGGGCAACCCGCGGCTGTCCCTGGCCCAGGCGCTCGGCCGGGCCTGGGTGGCGGGCGCCCGGGTCGACTGGTCGCAGGTCATGACACGTCCGGCGGTGCCGCCCCGGCTGCCGGCCTACCCGTTCGACCGCCAGCCGCACTGGCTCGCCATGGAGCCGCCCGTCCCGGTCGGATCGGGGACAGGCGCGGCGGCACTGGCCGCGGCGGCCGTGGCCCCGGCATCCCCGCTCGCCATCGCTGCGCCCGAGCAGCCCGGCCTCAACGGATCGCCCGGCCTGAACGGATCGAAGGCCGGCCGTCCCGACGCCAGTTACCTGGTTCAGTGGCTGCGCACCTCGGTCGCCGCCGCGCTGGACCTGGCGGAGTTCGATGACCTCGATCCCGACACCGGCCTGTTCGACCTGGGCCTGACCTCCGTTATGACGGTCGAGCTCCGGGCCGGGATCGAGCAGCTGCTCGGCCGGTCGCTGCCGAGCACGCTGGTATTCGACTACCCCACGATCGGCAAGCTGGCTGATCACCTCACCGAGCTGGCCGCCAGCGGGCCGGCCGCGCGGCCGGCCCTCGCACCGCGGTCGGCCCGGCGGGCCGCGGCTGGTGCGCCCGAGCCGCTGGCGATCATCGGCATGGGCTGCCGCCTGCCCGGCGGTGCCGATCCGCGATCCTTCTGGGACCTGCTGCGGGGCGGCCGCGACGCGACCGGCCCGGTCCCGGCCGACCGCTGGGACGCGGACGAGTACTACGACCCCGACCCCGCTGTCCCCGGCAAGATGCACACCCGGCGCGGCGGGTTCCTCGACGGCCCGGTTGACGGGTTCGATGCCGACGCGTTCGGGATCTCGCCCCGCGAGGCCCGGAGCATGGACCCGCAGCAGCGCCTGCTGCTCGAGGTCGCCTGGGAGGCGCTCGGCGACGCGGGCTGCACGCCCGACATGCTGGAAGACTCCAATACCGCCGTCTATGTGGGCATCAGCACCGCGGACTACCTGAACCTGCTCGCGAACCATCCCGAGGCGGGCGAGGACCCTTACCTGGCCACCGGCAACACTTTCGCCGTCGCGGCCGGGCGGCTGTCGTACCTGCTCGGGCTGCATGGACCCAGCATGGCCCTGGACACCGCCTGCTCGTCCTCCCTGGTCGCCACCCACCTGGCCGTCCGCGCCCTGCGCTCGGGCGACGCGGACATGGCGCTGGTCGGGGGGGTCAACCTGATGCTGTCCCCGGCGCCCACGGTCAGCATGACCAAGCTCCGCGCACTGTCACCAGATGGCCGCTGCAAGGCATTCAGCGCCTCCGCGGACGGCTACGGCCGGGGCGAGGGCTGCGGCGTGATCGTGGTCAAACGCCTGTCCGACGCGCTCGCCTCAGGCGACAGGATCTGGGCGCTGATCCGCGGCTCGGCGGTTAACCAGGACGGTCGCAGCGCCGGGCTCACGGTGCCGAACGGCCTGGCGCAGCAGGCCGTCATCCGCGCGGCGCTGCAAGACGCCGGCGTCGAGCCAGAACAGGTGAGCTACGTCGAGGCGCACGGGACCGGCACCCCGCTCGGCGACCCGCTTGAGATCTATTCCCTGGCCGACGCGCTCCGCCCGGACTGGGGTTCCGGCCGGGAAGGCGGCGAGCCGCTGTGGGTCGGCTCGGCCAAGACCAACATCGGTCATCTTGAGCCGGCCGCGGGAATCGCCGGCCTGATCAAGACCGCGCTCGCCTTGCACTGGCGGCGCATCCCGGCCCACCTGCACTTCGACGAACCGAGCCCGTATGTGGACTGGGACAAGCTGCCGATTCTGATACCGCGCGAGACCGTCAGCTGGCCGGAACCCGACGGCGGCCGCATCGCCGGTGTCAGCTCCTTCGGGTTCAGCGGTACCAACGCGCACGTTCTGCTCGAAGAAGCGCCGCCCGCCGCGCCCGCAGACACAGAGCCACCGCAGCCGCGACTCCTGGTGCTGTCGGCTTATTCGCCGCAGGCGCTGCTGGCCAGCGCACACGCCTACGCGGACCTGCTCAGCGGCGAGGAAAGCGGGTCGGCCGACGACGACGCTGAGCCGGCCGCACGCTGGAGCGACATCGCCCGCACGGCCGCTCTGCACCGCGCTCACCTGCCGCAGCGTCTCGCGGTAGTCGCGGCCAGCGCCGAGCAGGCGGCCGCGAGCCTGGCCGCCGCCGCCAGCGGGCAGGCCCCTAAGGAGGTGCGCACGGCGCCGGCGCGGCCGGCCTGCAAACTGCGGCTCATCGCGGCCTACAGCGGGCAGGGCTCACAGTGGCCAGGCATGGGCGACGACCTTATGGCCGAGGCCGCCGCGGCCGCCGTCATCGACCGCTGCGACGCGGTCGTGCGGGAACTTGCCGGATGGTCGGTGCGAGACGCGCTGACCGCGCCGCGGGATGTTGCCCGGCTGGACCGCACCGAAGTGGCGCAGCCCGCGATCTTCACCGTGCAGGCGGCCCTGACCGAACTCTGGCGCCGCCGCGGCATCGAGCCTGACGCCGTGGTCGGGCACAGCGTGGGAGAGATCGCGGCCGCCTACGCCGCCGGTGTCTACGATCTGGAGACGGCCTGCGCGCTGGCGGTGCACCGCGGAGCGGCCATGGGCTCGACCCGCGGCGCGGGGGCCATGGCTGCGGTGGGCCTTAGCCAGGAACAAGCGCGTGACCTGATCACCGGGGTCGCAGGCGAGGTGTCCATCGCGGCGGTCAACAGCCCCGTGAGCACCGTGCTGGCCGGCGACAGGGACGTGCTCGCCGCGCTGGAGGACAAAGTCCGGGCACGCGGCGCGTTCTGGGCGATCGTCCAGGAGGAATACGCCTTCCACAGCCCGAAGATGGAGGCGGTCAGGGAAGCGCTCATCGGCGCGCTCGACGGCCTGGAGCCGGGACAGCCGTCCCGGCCGATCTACTCGACCGTCACCGGGGAGCGAGCCGACGCGCTGCCCATGGACGCACAGTACTGGGTTCGTAACATGACCGAGCCCGTGCTGTTCAGCCAGGCCCTGCGTGCGGCCGCCGGAGCGGAACACCACGTGGTGCTGGAGATCGGCCCGAAGACGACGCTCGTCGTGCCCGCCGTCCAGTCGCTCGACGGTGTCGGCGCCGGTGTTACCGCGATCGGCTCGATGCGGGCCAGGTACGCCGCGCGGGAGACGATGCTGGACGCGGCGGGCGCGCTCTACGTGCTCGGATACCGGCTGAACCACCAGAGTCTGCACCCAGGCAGCGGCCGCCGGGCTCAGCTGCCCGGCTATCCCTGGCAACGGGAGCGGTACTGGATCCCCGGCAGGCCCACCCTGACCGGCATGGTCGAGCAGCTCACCGTCTCCGAAGCCCCGCAGGAGTGCATGTACGAGGTCGCCTGGCAGCCCAAGCCTGCGCCGCCCGAGACCGGCGGGACGGGGACTGCCAGCGCCGAGATGAACGAGGCTGAGACCGGTCCGTGGCTGATCTTCCCCGACCAGGCCGGCGTGGCCGAGCTGGTCGGGGAGCGGCTGCGCGCGGCCGGCCATCCCGGCACCGTACTGCCGCCATCCGCGACCGACCCCGCCGACGGCTTTGCCGGACTCGGCCGCTACATCGCCGCGCTCGGCGACGCTCCTCGCGGCCTCATCCATCTCGGCCCGCTCGGCCAGCTCAACGTTGACCCGAAGCCGGGGGACGGCTCGGCGGACTGGGACTCCTACCTCGCCCGCGCCTGTGGTCCGCTGCTGACGGCCCCGGCGGCACTGAACACCTGCTCCAGGGCCGCCGGGGTCGGGACCAAGCCACCCCGGCTGTGGATCGCGACCCGCGGCGCCGTGGCCGTCCCCGGCGCTCCGTGCGCGCCTGCCCAGGCACCCGCGTGGGGCCTGGGAAGGGTGATCGCGATGGAACGTCCGGAGGTCTGGGGCGGCCAGATCGACCTCGATCCGCAGCTGCGCGAGCCGGGCGCCGCGGCCGAGACGATCGTGAACGAGATCCTCGGTGCCGACGGCGAGGACCAGGTCGCGCACCGCGCAGGGGGTCGCCTGGTGGCCCGGCTGCAGCGGGTCGAGCAGCTGGCCGTCCGCGCCCAGCCGCTGCGCATCATGGCGGACCGCGCCTACCTGGTGACCGGCGGCCGCGGAGCGCTGGGCCTGCGGGTCGCACGGTGGCTGTTCGAGCAGGGTGCGCGGCACCTGATCCTGCTCGGGCGCACCCCGCTGCCCGCCCGCGCCAGCGGGCCGCGAGCCGATCGGGCCGCCCAGGCGGCACTGGCGGCGATCCGCCAGCTGGAGGAAAAAGGAGCGACGGTTTACAGGCCATGCGCGGACGTCGCGGACCCGGCGGCGATGGCGGCCGTCTTCGCCGTCGACGGCGCGCCATGGCCCGCGGTGCGGGGCGTCATCCACGTCGCCGGGCAATTCGAACTGCGCGAGCTTGAGGACATCGGATGGGCGGATTTCCGCTCGATGCTGCGGCCTAAGGTCGAGGGCTCCGTCGTGCTCGACTCCTTGTTCGCGGACTCCGGCGCGCTCGACTTCTTCGTTTCGTTCGGATCTTCCTGGCCGGTCATCGGGGCGGCGTACGCGGGGCATTTCGCGGCCGCGAGCCACTTCCAGGACGTCTTCGCGCATGACCGGGCACGCCGGGGCCTGCCCGCGCTCACCGTCGACTGGGGCTGGTGGGAGCGTGCCTCGCTGGGCGCGGCCAACGGAACCTACTTCGGGTCCATCGGGTACCCGCCGGTCCACGATGAACTGGGTTTCTCGGCACTCGGTCGGCTCGTTGCATCCGGGGCGGTGCAGGCCGCCGTCGCCCCGGTGGACTGGGACAAACTGCGCCCGGTGCTCGAGGCCGGACGCCCGCGCCCGCTCCTTGAGGCGATTTTCGCGGCCGCTGCCGCCGGCGGCCAGGACACCGAACTGCTGGACAAGCTCGGGGCCGCGACGGGCGCGGCCAGGTCCCGGCTCCTCGAGGATGCCATTCAGGCCGAGGTCGCCGGGCTGCTCGGCCAGCCGCCGGCTCACGGCTGGACCGCGAGCTCGGTTTCTTCAACGCCGGCATGGACTCGATCACCAGCATCGACCTGCGCGGCCGGCTGGAGAAACGACTGGGCATGACGCTCTCGCCGACGGTGGCGTTCGAACATCCGACCATCGCCGATCTCACCGGCTTCCTGCTCGACGAGCTGTTCAGCGGCATCGAGGCCGCCGCCGGATCGCCTGCGGGCGAACTGGACGCAGCCGAGCCGCCGGAAGAACTCCAGGCGCAGCTCAACGACATGTCCGAGGAAGAGCTGGCCTCGCTGCTGGCGGAAGAACTTCAGGAAGAGAGCTCGCATGACCATGGCTGAGCAGGTGGAGCCGGCCAAGTCGGCTAACGGCGTCGGATCCGAGCACGAGCGTAAGGATCTGCTGCGGCGGGCGCTGATTGAGGTGAAGACGGCCCGGGCCAGGGCCGACGCGCTGCAGCGGGCGCGCACCGAGCCGATCGCGGTGGTGGGGATCGGGTGCCGGTTCCCCGGCGGGGCGGACGGTCCGGAGGCGTTCTGGGATCTGCTGGTCTCTGGCCGCAACGCTGTCACCGAGATCCCGGCCGACCGGTGGGACGCCGACGCCTACTACGACCCCGACCCCGACGCCCCCGCGCGCAGCTATGCCCGCCATGGTGCCTTCATCGACGACGTCCGCGGCTTCGATGCCGCGCTGTTCGGCATCACCCCCCGCGAGGCCGCCAGCATCGACCCGCAGCACCGGCTGTTGCTTGAGACCGCCTGGCACGCGCTGGAGCACGCCTGCATCCCACCCGATTCGCTCCGCGGCACCGCCACCGGCGTCTTCGTCGGCATCGGCGGAAGCGATTACCTGCGGATGGGGTCAGGCGACTTCACCGCCATCGACGCGTACGGGGCGATCGGCACCTCGATGAACTTTGCGGCGAACCGGGTGTCGTTCAGCCTCGGGCTGCAAGGGCCGAGCTTGGTGGTAGACACCGCCTGCTCGTCGTCGCTGGTGGCGGTTCACCTTGCCTGCCAGGCCCTGCGCGGCGGCGAATGTGACACTGCGCTGGCAGGCGGGGTCAACCTGCTGCTGTCGCCCGATGGCATGATCGCGCTCGCCAAGGGCCGGATGCTGTCCCCGACCGGGCAGTGCCACACCTTCGACGCCGCCGCCGACGGCTACGTACGCGGCGAAGGTGTCGGAGTGATCGTGCTGCGCCGCCTGTCCGACGCCAAGCGCGGCCACGACCCTATCCTCGCCGTCATCCGCGGCGGCGCTGTCAACCAGGACGGGGCGACCTCCGGGATCACCGTTCCGCGCGGAGCAGCGCAGGAGGAGGTGATCCGGCGGGCGCTTGCCGCCGCCGGAGTCGGGCCCGATCAGGTCGGCTACGTGGAGGCGCACGGCACGGGGACCTCGCTGGGCGATCCGATCGAGATCCGGGCCATGACCGCCACCTTGGCCCCCCGCACCCGACCGCTGACCGTGGGGTCGGTCAAGACCAACATCGGCCACCTGGAAGCGGCGGCCGGCATCGCCGGGGTCATCAAGACCGTGCTGGCCCTGCACCACGCCACCATTCCGCCGCACCTGAACCTGTCTACCCCGAGTCCGCACATCCCGTGGTCCGACAAGCTGTCCATCCCCGCCGCGGCCGCCACCCCCTGGAACGAACCGGTCCGCACGGCCGGCATCTCCGCCTTCGGTTACGGCGGCACCAACGCCCACCTCATCCTGGGCAGCTACGAACCAAGTCCACCCGACCCGCAAATCCCCGACCCGCGTGCCCCGGTCATCATCACCCTGACCGCCCACACCCCCGGTGCCCTGGCCACTGCCGCCACGCGGCTGGCCGCCCACCTGGCCGCGCACCCTGTTCCGCTGCCTGATCTGGCGTGGGCCACCACGCAGACCCGCGCTATCTTCCCGCACCGCGCTGTGATCACGGCCAGCACCGCCGACGACCTCGCTCACGCCCTCGACCACCTCGCCGCCGGCGCTCCCTACCCCGGGCTGACCACGCACCACCATGCCACCACCCGCACCCCGCACATCACGTTCCTCGTACCGGGACGACCGGACGCCAAGACCGAGGAACTCACGGCCTGGTGGGCGGCCCGCGGGATCGTCCCGGACCGCGTGATCGAGGAGGGATCGGGGCCTGCACGGTTCGCGGAGGAGCTGAGCGAGGTCCTGGACGATGGAACCGACATCCTCGTCGAACTCGGCCCAGGCACGCTGGAGGCGGCGGTGCGCCGGGTCGCCGGAGACCGGCAAGTCCTGTACGTGCCAACCCAGGCGGCAGGAGTGGGACTGCCGAGGCTGGAGTCGCTCGGCCTGGTCTGGATCCACGGCGGCCCGGCGGACTGGTCCGCGCAGTTTCCGCGCCCGGCCTGCCCGCCGCGGCTGCCCGGCTATCCATTCGAGCACGTGCCGTACTGGCGAGCCGCACCTCAGCACGAGGCTAGGGCATCCGGCGACGCCACCGGGATCGGGCTCGACCCGCGCATCACCCGCCTGGCGACCGGTCATATCGTCGCCCAAACCGAGCTGTCGCCGGCCAGCCTGCCCTTCCTCGGGGAGCATCGTGTCTACGGCCGTGCCCTGGTGTCGGCCGTGGTCTTCGTTGAGCTGCTATCGCGGTGCGCCGAGCTGGCGCTTGACGGGCCAATCGGGCTCCGCGGGCTGAATCTTATCCGGCCTCTGGTCCTGGCCGACGACGCCGCCCGCACGGTCCAGGTCGTCATGGAGCCGCCCGTGGGCCGGACGGCGCGGATCAAGGCCTTCTCCGCCGACCCGCGCAACGGGTGGCAATGCCACCTGGAAGCCGAGGTCACCGGGGGTCCCTCCGGGCATCCCGACGACCAGGACCTAGAGGACGAGCGCTACCAGCGGGCTCGGGCGCGTTGCCGCCAGACGCTGACCGGCCCGGAATTCTACGCCAGCCGCTGGCCCGCGTTGTTTACGCTCGGCCCCAGCTTCAAGCTTGTCGATAGCGCCGTGTTCGGACCCGGCACGGCGATCGGCTACCTGCGCGCGCCGGCTGCGGACTGCACGGGCATCATCGCAGGCGTCCGACCAGCGGCACTCCTGGTTGAAGCCTGCGCACAGGTTGTCGCGGCCACCGCGGAGCCGGACGCAGGGGCAGACGGCACCGCCCGTCCGATGCGGGTCGGCACCGGGTGCGAGCAGCTCGTCCTTCACCGAGAGGCGCTCGATGGGGACATGCTGTGCACCGCCGTGCTGCGCGACGGCCCGGCCCGCGACGGCGCGATCATCGGCGACGTGTTGATCACCAGCGACGAAGGGGAGCCGCTGGCCGAGCTGCGCGGGGCATCCTTCCAGACCATCACCCCAGACTTGCTGGAGCGCGTGGTGTCGACCGGAGCCGCGGGCCAGCTTCCGGGCGGCGCCTCGCCCGCCCGCCGTCGGCCCCCTGGGATGCCGCAGCTGGATGCCGCGGCCCTGCGCCGCCTCGGCGCGGAGCGAGCCGCGGCGAAGATCCGGGAGTACCTGGTCGCTCTGGTCGCCTCCGTTCAGGGCTGCGCGCCGGGCGAGGTCGAGGACGACCAGCCCGTCATCCGGGTTATGGACTCGATCATGGTGGCCGAACTCAAGGGTGCGATCGACGCGGAGCTGGGCATGTCCATCCCGCTTGAGGTTTTCTTCGACGCCGACGGCCTCACCATGCTGGCCCAGCTGACCTTCGACCACCTGCTGAGTAAACCCGCCGATCCCGCGAACCCAGTCGATCTGTCCAGCCCAGTCGACCCAGCTGGCTCCATGGAACCGTCACCCGCAGCCGTCACCCCCGGATCGGTGGCCCCGGGTCGAGCTCCCGTACTGCGGGTCGGCCGAATCAGGTTCATGAGCACGGATGAGATGGCCGATCTGGCTCGGCTGGATCCGGACATCTTCGCCGCCGCCGCGCCGGAGCCGCCTGGCATCGCGCCGCCAGGCACGGTGCTCACCGGGGCGACCGGATTCGTCGGCGCGTTCCTGCTCGCCGAACTGCTGCGCCGCACGGAAGGCAACGTGGCCTGCCTCGTCCGGGCCGCCAACTCCGACCAGGGGCTTCGTCGCGTCCTCGACAACCTGGCTGGCTACGGCCTTGACGTGGCCGAGCACCGCGCGCGGATCGTCGCGATCCCCGGTGATTTGGGTCGGCCGGGCCTGAGCCTGGGCGAGCGTACCCTCGACATGCTGTACGCCGACTACGGCTCGATCGTGCACTGCGGCGGCCTGGTTAAGTGGACCTACCCGTATCAGGCCCTGGTCCCGGCCAACGTGGACGGGACCAGGGAGATGCTGCGGCTGGCGGTGCGCGGGCCCGCGCCGCGCCCGGTGCACTTCATCTCCACCGTCGGCGTGTTCTCCTCGGCCAAGCCTCCGGCCGAGGTCATCCCCGAGGACCTGCCGCTAGAGGTCAGCGGCCCCCTTGTGATGGGCTACGCGCAGTCCAAGTGGGTGTCCGAGCGGATGATACGCACAGCGGCCGAGCGGGGAGTGCCCATGAGCATTCACCGCATCAACACCGGCCCGCACAGCGTCACCGGCGCGTTCAACCGGCTCGACTACCTCAGCTTGGTGCTTAAAGGCTGCATCGAGGCGGGCATCGCCCCCGACCAAGCCAAGGTGCAGCTCCAGCCCGCCCCGGTTGACTATGTGGCGGGCGCCGTGGTCGAGGTCGCCGCCCGGCCGCAGTTGCACAACGGCACCTTCCATCTGGTGAACGACGCCGCGATGACCTGGCCCGAGATGTTCGCCGCGGTCAGGGATTTCGGGTACCCACTGGAGATCTTGCCGTTCGACGACTGGCGCGACCGGATCACCGGCGTCAATGCCGGCACCATGGCGCTGCTCGGCCTCGCGCCGTTCTTCATCGACACGTTCGACCATGTGCAGCTGCCTCCCTTCGAGAGCACCGCTACCCGCCGCGCACTCGGTGACACCGGGCTGATCTGCCCGCCCTTCGACCGCGACCTGCTGCACACCTACCTGAAGCGCTTCGTCGCGTCGCGTTTCATTACCCCTCCGAAAGGGAGCATCCAATGACAGCACTGACCTATGACCCAGCCGACCCGGCGCTCAAGGTCGACCCTTGGGCGTTCTATCAGCGCCTTCGTGAGGAGGCGCCGGTCTTGTACTGCGCCGGCCCGCCGGAGGCGGAGAACTTCTACGTCCTGACCCGCTACGACGACATCGCGATGCTATTGCGTGACAAGGATCGCGTCTCCGCGCATGTCGTGAACCGCCTGCTCAACGGCGTATTCCTGGACCTGCCGGCGATGGTGAATTCGGACGCCCCCGTCCACACGAAGCTGCGCCGCGTCAGCAACCGGGCCCTCGGACCCCGGGCGCTCAGCGGTCTGCCCCCGCGGGTCCAGCAGCTGGTCGATGAGCTGATCGGGGGGATCCTGAGCAAGCCGGAGGCGGAATTCGTCCAGGAGTTCGCCACCGAGCTTCCCCTACGCTTGGTCGCCGAGATGCTCGGCATTCCACTTGACCGCAAGGAAGATATCCGGCGCTGGTCAGAGGCCGTTCTCGAGACGGCATCCCTCATCGGCGGCGGCGACCCTGACCTCGTTCCCGGCTGCACGGAAGACTTTCTGGCGCTAGTCGACTTCATCGACGAGCAGGCCGTCGGGCGGGTCGGCTGCCCGGATCGGGGCGACCTCCTCAGCGACCTGGTCAGCCGCGAGACTGCGGGCGAGCTGAGCCATGACGAGGTCGTCGCCATGGGCTGGTCGTTCCTCGCGGCCGGCAAGGACACGACGATGTACCTGCTCGGCGGCGGGATGCGGATGCTGCTGGCCGACCCGACGCTGGCGGACCGGCTGACCGCCCAACCGGAGAAAACCGAGAATTTCATCGACGAGTACCTGCGTTTTAACAGTCCAACGCAATTGGTGCTCCGGCGCCTCAAAGAGGACATTGAGCTGCACGGTGTCGTGATGTCGGCCGGATCGCTGGTCGACGTGCTGGTCGGCTCGGCCAACCGGGACCCGCGCAAGTTCCCCGACCCGGACGTGTTCGACCTCGATCGCCCGAATGCCGCTGATCACCTGGCGTTCAGCGCCGGGTCCCACTTCTGCCCGGGCGCCGCCATGACGCGGATGCTCGCGGGGATCGCGTTCCGCGCGCTGTACCCGCTACTGAGCCGCCTGTCCCTGGATCCTGAGCGGCCGCCTCGGATGCGCGTCAAGCCGGGCGCCTTCGGCATCGACTACATGGGCATCCTGGTCAGCCAGGACGTGCCGGCCCTGGCTAACTGAAGACTGGCTGAACTGAAGAAGGCAAGACTATGAGGATAGGCCTGCAGATCCCGGCGTTCACCACGCCGTTCGGCCCGGCCCGCCTCGCCTCGAAGCTGGCCACCGTGGCCCGCACCGCGGACGAGGGCGGGTTCGAGTTCATCGCGCTGACAGATCACTTCTTTCAGGCCCCCGTGATCGGCCCGCCGGACCTTGAGATGCTCGAGGCTTACACCACCCTGGGCTACCTGGCGGCCTGCACGTCCAGGGCCAAGCTGATCACGCTGGTCACCGGGGCCGTGTACCGGCACCCGGGCATCCTGGCCAAGATCGTGACCACGCTGGACGTGCTGTCGAACGGGCGCGCCTGGCTGGGTATCGGCGCCGCGTGGTTTGACGAGGAGTCGCGCGGCCTCGGCATCCCGTTTCCGTCGGTAGCCGAGCGGTTCGAGCGGCTGGAGGAAACCCTGCAGATATGCCTGCGGATGTGGCGCGGCGACGATAGCCCCTACCGGGGCCAGCACTATCAGCTGGAACGCCCGCTGAACTCACCGCAGGCGCTGACTAGGCCGCACCCGCCGATCATGATCGGCGGCAACGGAGCGAAGAAGACGCTCCGCCTAGTGGCCAGGTACGCCGACGCGTGCAATCTGTTCCTCGCCCCTGACCTGCGCCACAAGCTGGACGTGCTACGCGCGCACTGCGAGGCCGAGGGCCGCGACTACGACGAGATCAGCAAGACCTGCTACTTCGCCTTCGACGTCGGCACCCACGGCGAGAAGGTGGCCGAGGTCACCGACCAGCTCAGCCGCCTCGCCGAGCTCGGCTTCCAGACCGCGATCGGCATGGTGGGGAACGTGTGGGACGTCACCCCGATCGAGGTAATCGCCAACAAGATCATCCCCGCCGTGGCTGGTCTGTAGATGGACCACCTAAGGGACATCGCTATGAGCATTGAAACCAGCGAAGCACAGCAGGACAAGCTCGTCCGGTACCTGAAGCGGATGGCCGTCGACCTCAACGAGACCCGAGGACGTCTGCGGGAGCTTGAAGACCGGGCCACCGAGCCGCTGGCCATCGTCGGGATGAGCTGCCGCTACCCGGGGGGTGTGACGTCCCCGGCCGACCTGTGGGAACTCGTGGCCGAGGGGCGCCCGGGGACCTCGGAGTTCCCAAGCGATCGCGGCTGGGACGTCGAGCATCTCTACGATCCCGACCCCGATCACCCCGGCACGGCCTACACGCGCGGAGGTGGCTTCGTGGCCGGGGCCGGCGACTTCGACGCCGGGTTTTTCGGGATCGGCCCGCGTGAGGCGCTCGCCATGGACCCGCAGCAGCGGCTGATGCTCGAGGTGGGGTGGGAGGCGTTCGAGGACGCCGGGATCGACCCGACGGCGCTGCGCGGCAGCGATACTGGCGTTTTCTGCGGTGTGATGTACCAGGACTACGGGTTCGTGGCGGGGATGAGCGACCGGCGTCACGAGATCGAGGGCTACCTGACGATCGCCTCCGCGGGCAGCGTCGCGTCGGGCCGCCTCAGCTATACGTTCGGGTTCGAGGGTCCGGCGGTGTCGGTGGACACGGCGTGCTCGTCGTCGCTGGTGGCGCTACACCTGGCGGGACAGGCGCTGCGGGTCGGGGAGTGCTCGCTGGCGCTAGCGGGCGGGGTGACGATCCTGGCCCGGCCGAACGTCTTCATCGAGTTCAGCCGCCAGCGCGGGGTTTCACCGGATGGGCGGTGCAAGTCTTATGCGGCCGCCGCCGACGGCGTGGCCTGGGCCGAGGGAATCGGACTGCTGGTGCTGGAACGGCTGACCGATGCACGGCGTCATGGCCACCAGGTGCTGGCGGTGGTGCGGGGCAGCGCGGTGAACCAGGACGGGGCCAGCAACGGGCTGACCGCGCCGAACGGCCCGTCGCAGGAGAGGCTGATCCGGGCGGCGCTGGTCAGCGCGGGGCTGTCCGCCGCGGATGTTGACGTGGTGGAGGGCCACGGGACCGGGACCCGGCTCGGAGACCCGATCGAGGCGGAGGCGCTGCTGGCGACCTACGGGCAGAACCGGGCCTGCGGCCCGCTGCGACTCGGGTCGATCAAGTCCAACATCGGGCACACGCAGGCCGCCGCGGGGGTGGCCGGGGTGATCAAGATGGTGCTGGCGATGCGGCACGGGATGCTGCCGCGCACGCTGCACTTGGATGCCCCCTCGCCGCACGTGGACTGGGACGCGGGCCAGGTCAAGCTGCTGGCCGAGGCGGAATGCTGGCCGGCCTTGGACCAGCGGCCGCGGCGGGCGGGCGTGTCCTCGTTCGGGGTTAGCGGTACCAACGCCCACCTGATCGTGGAGGAGGCGCCTGCGCAGGAGGGGGTCGCGGCGTCTGTGGCTGGTCTGGCGGGCCGAGGTATTGGCGGTGTAGTACCGGTGGTGTTGTCGGCGCGCGGTGAGGACGCGTTGCGGGCGCAGGCGGACCGGCTTCGGGCGTACCTGATCGCCCGGCCGGAGGTCTCGCTGCTGGATGCTGGTTTGTCGCTGGCCACGACGCGGGCGCATCTGGAGCATCGCGCCGCGGTGATGTCCGCTGACCGGGGCGGGTTGCTGGCGGGGCTGGCGGGGTTGTCGGCGGGCGATCCGATGGCGGATGTGGTCCAGGGGCAGGTCGCCGGGGGCAAGGTGGCGTTCGTGTTCCCCGGGCAGGGGGCGCAGTGGGAGCGGATGGCGGTGGAGCTGCTGGAGTCCTCGCCGGTATTCGCGCAGGAGATCGCGGCCTGCGGTGAGGCGCTGTCGCGTCACGCGGACTGGCGGCTGGAAGACGTACTGCGCGGGGCATCCGGGGCACCGTCACTGGACCGGGTGGATGTGGTGCAGCCGGTGCTGTTCGCGGTGATGGTCGCGCTGGCGGCCTTGTGGCGGTCGTTCGGGGTGGAGCCGGCGGTGGTGCTGGGGCATTCGCAGGGTGAGATCGCGGCGGCCTACGTGGCGGGCGGGTTGTCACTGGATGACGCGGCCCGGGTGGTGGCGCTGCGCAGCCGGGTGGTGGGTGAGCGGCTGGCCGGGCAAGGCGCGATGGTGTCGGTGGCGTTGCCGGCGGCGAAGGTGCGGGAGCAGCTCGAGCCCTATGGGGGGCGAGTGTCGGTCGCGGCGGTGAACGGCCCGGCCGCGGTGGTGGTGTCGGGGGAGCCGGGTGTGCTGGATGAACTGCTGGCCGCCTGGGAGCGGGACAGGGTGCGGGCCCGGCGGGTGCCGGTGAATTATGCCTCGCATTCGCTCCAAATCGAGGCGGTCGAGGCTGAGCTACTCGAGCTGCTGGCGCCGGTTGCGCCGCGGTCGGGCCGGATCCCGTTCTACTCGGCGTCGGAGGGCCGGTCCACCGATACCGCCGGGCTGGACGCCGGCTACTGGTACCGGAACCTGCGCGGGCAGGTGGGGTTCGAGTCGGCGGTCCGGGCGCTGGCGGGTAACGGCGTAGCCTGCTTCGTCGAGATATCACCGCATCCGGTGCTGACGATGGCGGTGCAGGAGATTGTCCAGGCGGTAGAAGGCGCGGGCCCGGTCGGGGTGGTCGGCTCGCTGCGCCGCGACCAGGGCGGCCTGGAGCGGTTCACGATGTCGCTGGCCGAGGCGCACGTGACTGGGGTGGCCGTGGACTGGGAAGCGTTCTATACGGGCAGCGGGGCGCGACCGGTGCCGTTGCCGACGTATGCGTTCCAGCGGCAGCGTTACTGGCCGTCGCCAGGGGCCGGGGCCGGAAATCTGGCCGCGGCCGGGCTCGGGCGGATGGAGCATCCGCTGCTGGCTGCCGCCGTACGGGTGGGAGACCGGGACGAGTGGGTCTTTACCGGACGGGTGTCACAGGATGCTCAGCCGTGGCTGCGGGATCATGCGGTGCTCGGGGTGGTGATCGTGCCGGGGGCGGCGCTGGTGGAGCTGGCGCTGGCGGCGGGCCGGGCTGCGGGCTGCCTGGTGGTCCAGGAGCTGGTCCTGCAGACGCCGCTGATCCTTGACGATGACACGGCCCGGCAGGTGCAGATCACGGTAGCCGAGGCGGACTCCGTCGGCCGTCGTGCGGTCGCGGTGTACTCCCAGCTGGAAGGGGCCGGGCAGGACGCGCCGGACGTTTCGGGTGGGGTGACCTGTCACGGGCGGGGTGTGCTGGTGGCCGACGCGGAGCAGTCGGCCGTGCCGTTCCCGGCCGCGTGGCCGCCGCCGGGCGCCGAGCCGGTCGCGCTCGAGGGACTGTACCCGCGGCTGGCCGGCGCGGGGTATGAGTACGGGCCGGTCTTCCAGGGGCTGGGCGCGGCCTGGCGAGACGGCCAGAGCGTGTACGCCGAGGTCGCGCTGCCGGAAGAGGCCGGGAGGGCTGGGCCTAGTGGGTCAGGGTTCGGCATCCACCCGGCGCTGCTGGACGCCGCGCTGCACGGTGTCCTGCTGGATCGAAGCGAGGCGTCGGCGATTGAGCTGCCGTTTTCCTGGTCGGGGGTCTGGCTGGGGCGGGAAGGTCTGTCGCGGGCCCGGGTCCGGATCACCCCGACGGGCCGGCCGGGAAGCGGGTCGGTGCGTGTCGACATCGCCGACGAGCACGGCGGACTGGTCGCGGGCGTGCACGAGCTGACGTTCCGGCCGGTGGATCAGGCGCAGGTTGAGGGAGCCGGGCGGGCGGGGAACGGGTCGCTGTTCACGGTGGAGTGGGCCGCGGTCGCCGCCGGGTCGGACCAACCCGGTCGTGTCGCGGTGCTCGGAACGGGCGTGGCCGGGCCGGGAGATTGCTATCCGGACCTTGATGCGCTGGAGCGGGCGCTGGCTGAGGGCGCGCCGGTGCCAGAGGTCGTCCTGGCCGGGGTTCAGGCCTCGGCGCGGGCCGGCGACGTGGCGCAGGCGGCGCGCGCGGTGGCCCAGGACGTGCTGAGGCTGGTGCAGGGGTGGCTGGCTAGTGAGCGGCTGGGCGGGGCGCGGCTGGTGGTGGTGACGCGGCGGGCGGTTGCGGTTGGTGATGAGGGGCCGGATGTGGCGGTGGCGCCGGTGTGGGGGCTGGTCCGGTCGGCGCAGTCTGAGTATCCGGGGCGGTTCACGCTGGTGGACGTGGACGTGGACGTGGACGTGGACGTGGATGGTGATGGGGTCGGGTTTGGGTGGGCTGGGCTGGCGGGGCTGGATGAGCCGCAGCTGGCGGTGCGGGGGGGCCGGTTGCTGGTTCCGCGGCTGAGGCCGGCCGGGGTGTTTGCGGTGCCTGCGGGGGCGGCGTGGCGGCTGTCGGCTCCGCGGAAGGGGTCGCTGGAGGATCTGGTGGTGGTCCCGTCGGGAGGGGGCCGGCCGCTGGGTGCCGGTGAGGTGCGGGTGGGGGTGCGGGCCGCGGGGGTGAATTTCCGGGACGTGCTGATTGCGCTGGGGCTGTATCCCGGTGACGCGCCGCTGGGCAGCGAGGCGGCCGGGGTGGTGCTGGAGGTTGGTTCGGGGGTTTGTGACTTGTGGCCGGGTGACCGGGTGCTGGGGCTGGTGGCGGAGTCGTTCGGCCCGGTGGGGGTGGCGGACCGGCGGTTGCTGGTGCCGATGCCGGCGGGCTGGTCGTTCGCGGCGGCGGCGGCGGTGCCGGTGGCGTTCCTGACTGCCTGGTACGGGCTGGTGGACTTGGCGGGGGTGGGCCCGGGGGATCGGGTGCTGATTCATGCGGCCGCGGGCGGGGTGGGGATGGCGGCGGTGCAGCTGGCCCGGCATCTGGGCGCGGAGGTGTTCGCGACGGCGAGCCCGGCCAAGTGGGGTGCGGTGCGGGGCCTGGGCGTGCCGGCGGAGCGGATCGCGTCCTCGCGGGATGTGGGTTTCCGGGACGCGTTCCTGGCGGTGACCGGGGGACAGGGCGTGGATGTGGTGCTGGACGCGCTGGCCGGGGAGTTCGTGGACGCGTCGCTGGAGCTGCTGCCGCGCGGCGGCCGGTTCATCGAGATGGGCAAGGCCGACATTCGTGACCCGCAGGCGGTCGCGCGGGAGCGCCCGGGGGTGCGGTACCGGTCTTATGACCTGTTCGAGGCGGGGCCGGGGCGGATGGCCGAGATGCTGGCCGAGGTGATGGCCTTGTTCGGGCAGGGAGTTCTGGCGTGCGCGCCGGTGCGGACCTGGGATGTGCGGCGGGGGGCGGAGGCGTTCCGGTTCCTGCGGGAGGGCCGTAATACCGGCAAGGTGGTGCTGACGGTGCCGGTGCCGCTGGATTCGGACGGGACGGTGCTGATCACCGGCGGTACCGGTGGCCTGGGGGCGCTGGTTGCCCGGCACCTGGCCAAGGTGCACGGGGCGCGGCGGCTGCTGCTGGTGAGCCGGCGTGGCCTGGCCGCGGACGGGGCCGCGGAGCTGGTGGCGGAGCTGGAGGGGCTGGGCGCCGGGGTGCGGGTGGCGGCTTGCGATGTGGCCGAACGGGACCAGGTCGCGGAGCTGATCGGGTCGCTGGAGCGTCCGCTGACCGCGGTGGTGCACGCCGCGGGGGTGCTCGATGACGGGCTGGTCGGGTCGCTGACGGCGGGGCAGGTGGAGCGGGTGATGCGGCCGAAGGTGGATGCGGCGGTGCACCTGGATGAGCTGACGGCGGGGATGGAGCTGTCGGCGTTCGTGCTGTTCTCCTCGGTGGCGGCGCTGATCGGGAGCCCGGGGCAGGGGAATTACGCGGCGGCGAACGCGGGGCTGGACGCGCTCGCGGCCCGGCGCCGCGCGGCGGGCCGGCCTGTGTCGCTGGCGTGGGGGCTGTGGGCCCAGGCCACCGGGATGACCGGCGGCCTGGGGCAGGCGCAGCTGGGGCGGCTGGAACGGATGGGGATCGGCGCGCTTTCCGCCGGCCTGGGGCTGGACCTGTTCGACCAGGCGCAGCGGCTGGATGCGGCGCTGCTGGTCCCGGTGCGGCTGGACCTGGCCGCGTTGCGGGCCCAGGCCCGGGCCGGGCTGCTGCCGGCGCTGATGCGCGGCCTGGTGCGGGCCCCGGTCCGCCGGGTCCAGGCCGCGGGCGGGTCACTGGCCCAGCGGCTGGCCGGCGTGCCTGCGCCGGACCGGGAACGCCTCACCCTCGAGTTCGTGCAAGCGCAGGTCGCCGCCGTGCTCGGCCACGACTCCGCGGCGGCGGTCGATCCCGGCCGGGCGTTCAAGGAACTCGGGTTCGACTCGCTGGCGGCCGTGGAACTCCGCAACCGGCTCGCCCACACCACCGGCCTGCGGCTGCCCACCACCCTGATCTTCGACTACCCCACCCCCACCGCCGTCGCCCAGTTCCTGATCCCGGTCGCCATGCCGGGCGCCGCGACGGACGGCCACCGGCAGTCGGAGGAGGACGCGATCCGCGGCGCGCTGGCGTCGATCCCGATCGGGCGCCTGCGCACGGCGGGGCTGCTCGACACGCTTCTTGAGCTGGCCCACGGCGAGCCGGACGCCGACCCGCCGACAAGCGAGGTCGATGCGTCGATCGACGACATGGACGCCGCCGCCCTGATCCGGATGACCCAAGAGGACGCGGCTTGATGAGAACAGTCCAGAACGTGGTCGCGGGTGCGCGGCCGGGCATGGGGAGATAGGCATGGCCGCCGCCGATCAGAAAGACCTTGTCGAGGCCCTCCGCAGGTCGGTCAGGGAAACCGAGCGCCTGCGGCAGCAGAGCCGGCGGCTCCTGGCTCAGTCCACCGAGCCGGTGGCGATCGTCGGCATGAGCTGCCGGTATCCCGGCGGGGCGGTCTCGCCGGCCCGCTTGTGGGAGCTGGTGGCAGCGGGCCGCGACGCGGTGTCGGGGCTGCCGGAGGACCGCGGCTGGGACCTGGAGCACCTCTATGATCCGGACCCGGATCATCCCGGCACGATCTACGCGCGCGGGGGCGGGTTCGTCGACGGCGTAGGTGACTTCGACGCGGAGTTCTTCGGGGTGAGCCCGCGGGAGGCGCTGGCCATGGACCCGCAGCAGCGGCTGATGCTCGAGGGGGCGTGGGAGGCGCTTGAGGACGCCGGGATCGACCCGACCTCGCTGCGCGGAAGCGACACCGGGGTGTTCTGCGGCGTCGCACCGTTGCCCTACGGGACGGCGGAGGCCGGCGGCCGGCCCGGGGCCGAAGGGCTCCGCCTGACCGGTGGCACCACCAGCGTGGCGTCGGGCCGTGTCGCGTACAGCCTGGGTCTCGAGGGGCCGGCGGTTTCGGTGGACACGGCGTGCTCGTCGTCGCTGGTGGCATTGCACCTGGCAGTGCAGTCGCTGCGGGGCGGGGAGTGCTCGCTGGCGCTGGCAGGCGGGGTGACGGTGCTGGCGGGGCCGTTCTTGCTGGTGGAGTTCTCCCGGCAGCGGGGCCTGGCGCCCGATGGCCGGTGCAAGGCCTACGCGGCGGCGGCGGACGGGACCGGGTTCAGTGACGGGATGGGTCTCCTAGTGCTGGAACGGCTGTCCGAGGCGCGGCGCCGCGGGCACCGGGTGCTGGGAGTGGTGCGGGGCAGCGCGGTGAACCAGGACGGAGCGTCGAACGGCCTGACGGCGCCGAACGGCCCGTCGCAGGAGCGCGTAATCCGGGCCGCGCTGGCCAGCGCCGGGTTGTCCCCGGCCGACATCGACGCTGTGGAGGGGCACGGGACCGGGACGAAGCTGGGCGACCCGATTGAGGCGCGGGCGCTGCTGGCCACCTACGGGCAGGACCGGCCGCAGGATCGTCCGGTGCGGCTGGGGTCGGTGAAGTCGAATATCGGGCATACCTCGGCGGCGTCGGGGGTGGCCGGGGTGATCAAGATGGTGCAGGCGATGCGGCACGAGCTGCTGCCCGCCACCTTGCACGTGGACGCGCCGTCGCCGCACGTGGACTGGGACGCAGGTCGGGTGAGCCTGCTGACGCGGGCTGAGCCGTGGTCGGCCTCGCCGGAGCGGCCGCGGCGGGTCGGGGTGTCCTCGTTCGGGATCAGCGGGACCAACGCGCACGTGATCTTGGAAGAGGCGCCGGCACAGGCGCCGGTCCACGATGGCGGGGAACTTCGGGTGCTGCCGGTCGTGCCGGTGCTGGTGTCGGGGCGGGGTGAGGTGGCGTTGCGGGCGCAGGCCGGCCGGCTGCGGGCGCACCTGGTGGCCCGGCCGGAGCTGGGACTGGCGGATGTGGGGTTCTCGGCGGCGACGGCCCGGGCGCAGCTGGAACGGCGCGCGGTGGTGGTGGGGGCTGACCGGGAGGGGCTGCTGGCGGGGCTGGCCGGGCTGGCGGCGGGCGAGCCGGCTGCGGGGTTGTTCACCGGCCCGGTGGTGGCGGGGAAGACGGCGTTCTTGTTCTCCGGGCAGGGGGCGCAGCGGCCGGGGATGGGCGCGGGGCTGGCGGAAGCGTTCCCGGTGTTCGCCGGGGCGCTGGAGGAAGTGTGCGCGGTCCTGGATCCGCGGCTGGGCCGGCCGCTCGGGGAGCTGCTGGCGGCTCCGGAGGGGTCCCGGGAAGCTGGGCTGCTGGATGTCACGCGGTTCACGCAGGCGGGGTTGTTCGCGGTGGAGGTGGCGCTGTTCCGGCTGGTCGAGTCGCTGGGGATGCGCCCGGATTACCTGGTCGGGCATTCGGTGGGGGAGATCGCCGCGGCGCATGTGGCGGGGGTGCTGTCGCTGGCCGATGCGTGCGCGCTGGTGGCGGCGCGGGGTCAGCTGATGGGCGCGCTGCCGGCCGGCGGGGCGATGGCCGCGGTGCAGGCGGGCGAGGATGAGGTCGCCGGGTCGCTGGCCGGCTACGCGGGGCGGCTGTCGGTCGCGGCGGTGAACGGCCCGGCGGCGGTGGTCGTGTCGGGTCACGCGGGCGCGCTGGAGGAATGGCTGCCGCGGTGGGACGGGCGGAAGGTCACCCGGCTGCGGGTTAGTCACGCGTTCCACTCCTACCTGATGGAGCCGATGCTGGCGGAGTTCGCCCGGGTCGCGGGAGGGCTGAGCTTCAGTTCGCCGCGGATCCCGGTGGTGTCGAACGTGACCGGGGCGGTGGTGTCGGCGGAGCTGGCTGATCCGGGGTACTGGGTGCGGCATGTGCGGGAGGCGGTCCGGTTCGCGGACGGGGTCCGGGCGCTGCGTGCCCAGGGCGTGACCCGGTTCTTCGAGCTTGGCCCGGGCGGGTCGCTGACCGCGCTGGCCCGCGAGGTCCTAGACGGCCAGGACGGCGTGGTGCTCGTCCCGGCGCTGCGGGCTCGCCAGCCTGAGCCGGCCGCGTTCGCCGGGTTCGTGGGCCAGGCGCACATCGCCGGGGCCGGCGTCGACTGGCCGGCGTTCTACGCCGGGACCGGGGCCCGGCAGGTGGACCTGCCCACCTACGCCTTCCAGCGGGAACGGTACTGGCTGTCTCCCTGCGGCGAGGCTGGCGACCCGGCCGCGGCCGGGCTCGGCCGGACCGGCCATCCCCTGCTCACCGCCGCCGTCCGGGTCGGCGACCGCGACGAATGGCTGCTCACCGGTCGCCTGTCCACCGACACCCAGCCCTGGGTCGCCGACCACGTGCTCCTGGGCAACATCGTGGTCCCCGGCACCGCCCTGGTCGAGCTCGCCCTGACCGCGGGCCGCCACACCGGCAGCCCCGTCATCGACGAACTCGTCTTGCAGGCCCCGCTGATCGTCGATGCCGGCGCGGCCGTGCAGCTGCAGGTCACCGTCGGGGAGCAAGACCAGGACGGTCGCCGCGCGATCGCCATCTACACCCGTCCGCAGGACGGCAGGCCGGACGAGCAGCGCGAGACGACGTGCCACGCGCGAGGCGCGCTGACCGCCGGCGCGGAGCCCGTCACCGACTGGCCGGCCCTGTGGCCGCCGGAGGACGCCGAGCCGCTCGCGGTCGACGCCCTCTACGCCCGGCTGGCCGACATCGGGTACGACTACGGACCAGCCTTCCACGGGCTGCGCTCGGCTTGGTGTGACGACAGCGCAATCTACGCCGACGTGGTGCTGCCCGATGATCTCGTCGGCACCGCTCGGGAGTTCGGCCTTCACCCGGCCCTGCTCGACGCCGCGCTGCAGAGCGGCGCGACCCTGCTGGCCGACGGCAGTCAGCACAAGATGCCGTTCAGCTGGGCGGGCGTGCGACTCGCCCGTCCGGGCGCCTCGCGGCTGCGCGTCCGCGTCGTCTCGGCCGGTGATTCCGCGGTGCGGCTGGACGCGGCCGACGATTCCGGTGCCGCGGTCGTGTCGGCCCGGTCCATCGTCGCCCGCCCCGTCGATCCGGCCCAGCTGGCCGACGCGCAGCGGCCGGGTCGAGGGTCGTCGCTGTTCACTATCGGCTGGACCGAGGTCGCTGCCGGAACCGACGCGGGGCCGTCAATGGTGGCGGTGCTCGGTGACGACATCGTCGGCATAGCGGTTCGCTATGCCGATACCGATGAGCTGGAGCAGGCGCTGGCCGGGGGCGCGGCAGTCCCCGACGTGGTGCTGGCCGGGGTCCCGGTTACGGTGCCGGGCGGTGATGTGGCGGACTCGGCGCGGGCCGTCGCGGAGTCCACGCTCGAGCTGCTGCAGCGGTGGCTCGCGAGCCCGGCACTGGCTGACGTTCGGCTGGTGGTGATCACGCGGCGCGGGATAGGGGTCGCAGTAGGCGGCGAGAACCCGCAAACCTCTGATCTGGTCCAGGCGCCGGTGTGGGGAATGGTACGCAGCGCCCAGTCCGAGCATCCGGGCCGGTTCGGGCTCGTCGACCTGGACGGAGACCACGACGATCTTGACTGGGGCGCGCTGGCCGGGCTGGGTGAGCCCCAGATAGCGGTGCGCGGAGGGCGGCTGCTGGCCCCGCGGCTAGAGCGGGCGCCGGCGACGACCGCGGCGCTCCGGCCGCTGGATCCGGACGGGACGGTCCTGATCACCGGTGGTACGACCGGGCTGGGAGCGGTGTTCGCTCGGCACCTGGCGGAGGCTCGCGGAGCCTACGGCGTTAAGCGGCTGCTGCTGGTCAGCCGCCGCGGTCCGGCTACGGCGGGAGTTGCGGAGCTGGTGCGGGACCTTGCGGCACTTGGCTGCCAGGCCCAGGTCGCGGCGTGCGATGTGGCGGACCGCGACGAGCTGGCCCGGCTGCTGGGGGCGCTGGAGTATCCGCTGACAGCGGTCATCCACGCGGCGGGAGTGCTGGATGACGGCGTGATCGAGTCGCTGACGGCGCAGCAGCTTGATCGGGTCATGCGGCCCAAGGTCCGCGGTGCGCTGTGCCTGGATGAGCTGACGGCGGGGATGGACCTGTCGGCGTTCGTGCTGTTCTCCTCGGTGGCGGCGCTGGTCGGCAGCCCGGGACAGGCCAGCTACGCGGCGGCCAACGCGGTCCTCGACGCGCTCGCACACAATAGACGGGCGCAAGGGCTGGTCGGCAGCTCGCTGGCGTGGGGGCTGTGGGCCGATGCGGGCGGTATGGCGGGGGGGCTTGACGAGAGCGATCTCGCCCGGATCAAGCGGATGGGGATAGATGCCCTGCCGACCGGGCTGGGGCTGGAGTTGTTCGACCAGGCTCAGCGGCTGGATGCGGCCATGTTCGATCAGGCTCTGGTGGTGCCGGTGCGGCTGGACCTGGCCGTGTTGCGTGTTCAGGCGCGGGCTGGGCTGCTTCCGCCGTTGCTTTCCGGGCTGGTCCGGGTTCCGGCCCGTCGCGGGCAGGTTGCGGGCGGGTCGCTGGCGCAGCGGCTGGGCGGGGTTCCGGCTGCGGACCGTGACGGTGTGGTGCTTGACCTGGTGCGGGCTCAGGCCGCGGCCGTGCTGGGGCACGCCTCCGCTGCCGCGGTTGATCCCGGCCGGACGTTCAAGGAGCTCGGGTTCGACTCGCTGGCCGGGGTTGAGCTGCGTAACCGGCTGAGTCAGGTCACCGGGCTGCGGTTGCCGGCGACCTTGGTCTTCGACTATCCGACGCCGGCCGCGATCACGCGGTTCATGCTGGCTGAGGTGAGCGGGTCAGGCGACCTGGAACCGGCCGCCCGGGCGGCGACCCGGCGGCGGGCGGCGGCGGATGAACCGCTGGCGATCGTGGGGATGAGCTGCCGGTATCCGGGCGGGGTGGGGTCACCGGGTGATCTGTGGGAGCTGGTGGCGGCCGGGCGTGACGCGGTCTGCGGGCTGCCGGAAGATCGCGGCTGGGACCTGGAGCGGCTGTATGACCCTGACCCGGATCATCCCGGCACGCTGTACGCGCGCGGCGGCGGGTTCCTGGCCGGGGCCGGCGACTTCGACGCGGGTTTCTTCGGGATCGGGCCGCGGGAGGCGCTGGCCATGGACCCGCAGCAGCGGCTGTTGCTGGAGGCGTCGTGGGAGGCGCTGGAGGACGCCGGGATCGACCCGGGCTCGCTGCGCGGCAGCGACACCGGGGTGTTCTGCGGTGCGGTGACGTCGGATTACGGCGGGTCGATGACGCCGGAGCAGGAGGGGTTCCGGCTGACCGGCATGACCGCCAGCGTCATCTCCGGGCGGGTGGCGTACAGCTTGGGGCTTGAGGGTCCTGCGGTGTCGGTGGATACGGCGTGCAGTTCGTCGTTGGTGGCGTTGCATCTGGCGTCGCAGGCGCTGCGGGCGGGGGAGTGCTCGCTGGCTTTGGCGGGCGGGGTGACGGTGATGGCGGGGCCGTTCTTGCTGGTGGAGTTCTCCCGGCAGCGGGGGCTGGCGCCGGATGGGCGGTGTAAGTCGTATGCGGCGGGGGCGGACGGGACGGGGTTTTCTGACGGGGTGGGGCTGGTGGTGCTGGAGCGTGTGTCAGATGCGCGGCGGCGCGGGCACCGGGTGCTGGGGCTGGTGCGGGGCAGCGCGGTGAATCAGGACGGGGCGTCGAACGGCCTGACGGCGCCGAACGGCCCGTCGCAGGAGCGGGTGATCCGGGCGGCGCTGGCCAGCGCGGGGCTGAGCCCGGGTGATGTGGATGCGGTGGAGGGGCACGGGACGGGAACGCGGCTGGGTGATCCGATTGAGGCGCGGGCGCTGCTGGCCACCTACGGGCAGGACCGGCCGCAGGATCGTCCGGTGCGGCTGGGGTCGGTGAAGTCGAATATCGGGCATACCTCGGCGGCGTCGGGGGTGGCCGGGGTGATCAAGATGGTGCAGGCGATGCGGCATGAGGTGCTGCCGGCGACGTTGCACGTGGATGCGCCGTCGCCGCATGTGGACTGGGAAGGCGGCGGGGTCGCGCTGCTGACCCAGGCGGAGCAGTGGCCGGCGGGCGGGCCGCGGCCGCGGCGGGCCGGGGTGTCCTCGTTCGGGGTCTCCGGCACCAACGCGCACGTCATCTTGGAGGAAGCTCCCCCGGGGGGCCAGGAGGATGACGGGGGGATGGGTGGTTCTCCCGCGCGCGGGGGCGGGATCGCTCTGCCCGTGCCGGTGCTGGTGTCGGGGCGGGGTGAGGTGGCGTTGCGGGCGCAGGCCGGCCGGCTGCGGGCGCACCTGGTGGCCCGGCCGGAGCTGGGACTGGCGGATGTGGGGTTCTCGGCGGCGACGGCCCGGGCGCAGCTGGAACGGCGCGCGGTGGTGGTGGGGGCTGACCGGGAGGGGCTGCTGGCGGGGCTGGCCGGGCTGGCGGCGGGCGAGCCGGCTGCGGGGTTGTTCACCGGCCCGGTGGTGGCGGGGAAGACGGCGTTCTTGTTCTCCGGGCAGGGGGCGCAGCGGCCGGGGATGGGCGCGGGGCTGGCGGAAGCGTTCCCGGTGTTCGCCGGGGCGCTGGAGGAAGTGTGCGCGGTCCTGGATCCGCGGCTGGGCCTGCCGCTCGGGGAGCTGCTGGCGGCTCCGGAGGGGTCCCGGGAAGCTGGGCTGCTGGATGTCACGCGGTTCACGCAGGCGGGGTTGTTCGCGGTGGAGGTGGCGCTGTTCCGGCTGGTCGAGTCGCTGGGGATGCGCCCGGATTACCTGGTCGGGCATTCGGTGGGGGAGATCGCCGCGGCGCATGTGGCGGGGGTGCTGTCGCTGGCCGATGCGTGCGCGCTGGTGGCGGCGCGGGGTCAGCTGATGGGCGCGCTGCCGGCCGGCGGGGCGATGGCCGCGGTGCAGGCGGGCGAGGATGAGGTCGCCGGGTCGCTGGCCGGCGACGCGGGGCGGCTGTCGGTCGCGGCGGTGAACGGCCCGGCGGCGGTGGTCGTGTCGGGTCACGCGGGCGCGCTGGAGGAATGGCTGCCGCGGTGGGACGGGCGGAAGGTCACCCGGCTGCGGGTTAGTCACGCGTTCCACTCCTACCTGATGGAGCCGATGCTGGCGGAGTTCGCCCGGGTCGCGGGAGGGCTGAGCTTCAGTTCGCCGCGGATCCCGGTGGTGTCGAACGTGACCGGGGCGGTGGTGTCGGCGGAGCTGGCTGATCCGGGGTACTGGGTGCGGCATGTGCGGGAGGCGGTCCGGTTCGCGGACGGGGTCCGGGCGCTGCGTGCCCAGGGCGTGACCCGGTTCTTCGAGCTTGGCCCGGGCGGGTCGCTGACCGCGCTGGCCCGCGAGGTCCTAGACGGCCAGGACGGCGTGGTGCTCGTCCCGGCGCTGCGGGCTCGCCAGCCTGAGCCGGCCGCGTTCGCCGGGTTCGTGGGCCAGGCGCACATCGCCGGGGCCGGCGTCGACTGGCCGGCGTTCTACGCCGGGACCGGGGCCCGGCAGGTGGACCTGCCCACCTACGCCTTCCAGCGGGAACGGTACTGGCTCACGCCCCCGGCTGCGGCTGGCGACCCCGCGGCGGCCGGGCTCGGGCGGCTGGATCACCCGCTGCTGGCCGCCGCGGTCCAGGTCGGCGACCGGGACGAGTGGCTGCTCACCGGCCGCGTCTCGCTGGACACCGCTCCGTGGGCGCAAGATCATGTCCTGTTCGGCAACGTGGTGATGCCCGGCACCGCGCTGGTCGAGCTCGCGCTGGCCGCCGGCCGGCACGTCGGCAGCCCGGTCCTGGACGAGCTGATCATCGAGGCGCCGCTGATCCTGCCCGAAGCCGCCAGCGTCTGGCTCCAGGTCACCGTCGGCGAACCCGGCAACGGGCGCCGCCCCATCGCCATCTACACCCGCCCCGAGACCCGCGGTCAGGACGAGCAGCGCGAGGCGACCTGTCACGGGCGCGGGTGGCTGGCCGGAGAAACCGAGCCGCTGGCCTGGCGGTGGCCTGCGGCGTGGCCGCCGGCTGGGGCGGAGCCGCTCGCGGTCGACGGGCTGTACGCGCACCTGACTGGCATCGGCTACGACTACGGCCCCGCCTTCCAGGGCCTCCGCGCCGCCTGGCGCGACGGTGACGAGATCTACACGGAGGTCGCGCTGCCGGACGCGGCCGGCCCGGCGCCCGGGTTCGGTATCCACCCGGCACTATTCGACGCCGCCCTGCAGAGCGGCGCGACCCTGTTGACCGGCGGCGAGGGCAGCCGGGCCGTGATGCCGTTCAGCTGGTCCGGCGCGCAGCTTGAGCGTCTGGGCACTTCGCGGCTGCGGGTTCGGGTCGTGGCAACCGGTGAGTTCGCGGTGCGGCTGGACGCGGCCGACGATTGCGGCGCCGCGGTCGTATCGGTCAGGTCCATTGTCGTCCGCCCGGTCGAGGCGGCCCAGCTCTCCAATGCGCAGCAGCGGCCGGGGAGCGGGTCGCTGTTCACGGTGGAGTGGGCCGAGGTCACGGGCGCCAGTGCCGCGGGCCCGGCACGAGTCGTGTTGCTCGGTGACGGTGTCGCTGGCGCTGGCGAGCGTTACGCGGATCTGGACGCGCTGGAACGGGCGCTGGCTGAAGGTGCGGCGGTCCCGGATACGGTCGTGGTCGCGATCGGCAGCACCGCCGCGGCGGATGACGCGGAGGCGGGGGAAGCGGCGCGGGCGGCGAAGGCGGCGCGGGCTGCCGCGGAGCGTACGCTCGGGCTGCTGCAGCGGTGGCTGGCCGGCGAGTCCCTGGCTGGGGCACGGCTAGTGGTTGTGACACGGGGCGGAATCGCGGTCGGCGGCGAGGCGCCGGACGTGGCGGTGGCGCCAGTGTGGGGGCTGATCCGCTCCGCGCAGTCCGAGCATCCGGGCCGGTTCGTGCTCGTCGACGTCAATGACGGCGACCCTGACTGGGGTCTGCTGGCCGCCTCGGGCGAACCGCAACTGGCCGTGCGCGCTGGCCGTGTGCTCGCGCCGAGCCTCGCCCGTGCGGACGAGGCGGCGTCCCGCGAGCCACGGCCGCTGGATCAGGACGGAACGGTGCTGATCACCGGCGGCACCGGCGGCCTGGGCGCGATCGTCGCCCGCCACCTGGTCGCGACCCGTGGCGTGCGGCGGCTGCTGCTGGTTAGCCGTCGCGGGCTGGCGGCCGACGGTGCGAGTGAGCTGGCGGACGAGCTGGAAGGGCTGGGGGTCCGGGTGCGGGTGGCGGCCTGCGATGTGGCTGAACGCGACCAGGTCGCGGAGCTGATCGAGTCGCTGGAGCGTCCGCTGACCGCGGTGGTGCACGCCGCCGGGGTGCTCGATGACGGGCTGCTGGAGTCGCTGACGGCGGAGCAAGTCGAGCGGGTGATGCGCCCGAAGCTGGATGCGGCGCTGTACCTGGATGAGCTGACGGCGGGGATGGACCTGTCGGCGTTCGTGCTGTTCTCCTCGGTGGCGGCGCTGATCGGGAGCCCGGGACAGGGGAATTACGCGGCGGCGAACGCGGGCCTGGACGCGTTGGCGGCCCGGCGGCGTTCGGCGGGCCGACCGGCGACCTCGCTGGCGTGGGGGCTGTGGGCCGACGCGACCGGGATGACCAGCAGTCTGGAAGAGGCCCAGCTCGCGCGGCTAGCGCGGATGGGTCTGGAGCCGCTGTCGGCCGCAGCCGGCCTGGAGTTGTTCGACCAGGCTCAGCGGCTGGATGCGGCCATGTTCGATCAGGCTCTGGTGGTGCCGGTGCGGCTGGACCTGGCCGTGTTGCGTGTTCAGGCGCGGGCTGGGCTGCTTCCGCCGTTGCTTTCCGGGCTGGTCCGGGTTCCGGCCCGTCGCGGGCAGGTTGCGGGCGGGTCGCTGGCGCAGCGGCTGGGCGGGGTTCCGGCTGCGGACCGTGACGGTGTGGTGCTTGACCTGGTGCGGGCTCAGGCCGCGGCCGTGCTGGGGCACGCCTCCGCTGCCGCGGTTGATCCCGGCCGGACGTTCAAGGAGCTCGGGTTCGACTCGCTGGCCGGGGTTGAGCTGCGTAACCGGCTGAGTCAGGTCACCGGGCTGCGGTTGCCGGCGACCTTGGTCTTCGACTATCCGACGCCGGCCGCGATCACGCGGTTCATGCTGGCTGAGGTGAGCGGGTCAGGCGACCTGGAACCGGCCGCCCGGGCGGCGACCCGGCGGCGGGCGGCGGCGGATGAACCGCTGGCGATCGTGGGGATGAGCTGCCGGTATCCGGGCGGGGTGGGGTCACCGGGTGATCTGTGGGAGCTGGTGGCGGCCGGGCGTGACGCGGTCTGCGGGCTGCCGGAAGATCGCGGCTGGGACCTGGAGCGGCTGTATGACCCTGACCCGGATCATCCCGGCACGCTGTACGCGCGCGGCGGCGGGTTCCTGGCCGGGGCCGGCGACTTCGACGCGGGTTTCTTCGGGATCGGGCCGCGGGAGGCGCTGGCCATGGACCCGCAGCAGCGGCTGTTGCTGGAGGCGTCGTGGGAGGCGCTGGAGGACGCCGGGATCGACCCGGGCTCGCTGCGCGGCAGCGACACCGGGGTGTTCTGCGGTGCGGTGACGTCGGATTACGGCGGGTCGATGACGCCGGAGCAGGAGGGGTTCCGGCTGACCGGCATGACCGCCAGCGTCATCTCCGGGCGGGTGGCGTACAGCTTGGGGCTTGAGGGTCCTGCGGTGTCGGTGGATACGGCGTGCAGTTCGTCGTTGGTGGCGTTGCATCTGGCGTCGCAGGCGCTGCGGGCGGGGGAGTGCTCGCTGGCTTTGGCGGGCGGGGTGACGGTGATGGCGGGGCCGTTCTTGCTGGTGGAGTTCTCCCGGCAGCGGGGGCTGGCGCCGGATGGGCGGTGTAAGTCGTATGCGGCGGGGGCGGACGGGACGGGGTTTTCTGACGGGGTGGGGCTGGTGGTGCTGGAGCGTGTGTCAGATGCGCGGCGGCGCGGGCACCGGGTGCTGGGGCTGGTGCGGGGCAGCGCGGTGAATCAGGACGGGGCGTCGAACGGCCTGACGGCGCCGAACGGCCCGTCGCAGGAGCGGGTGATCCGGGCGGCGCTGGCCAGCGCGGGGCTGAGCCCGGGTGATGTGGATGCGGTGGAGGGGCACGGGACGGGAACGCGGCTGGGTGATCCGATTGAGGCGCGGGCGCTGCTGGCCACCTACGGGCAGGACCGGCCGCAGGATCGTCCGGTGCGGCTGGGGTCGGTGAAGTCGAATATCGGGCATACCTCGGCGGCGTCGGGGGTGGCCGGGGTGATCAAGATGGTGCAGGCGATGCGGCATGAGGTGCTGCCGGCCACGTTGCACGTGGATGCGCCGTCGCCGCATGTGGACTGGGAAGGCGGCGGGGTCGCGCTGCTGACCCAGGCGGAGCAGTGGCCGGCGGGCGGGCCGCGGCCGCGGCGGGCCGGGGTGTCCTCGTTCGGGGTCTCCGGCACCAACGCGCACGTCATCTTGGAGGAAGCTCCCCCGGGGGGCCAGGAGGATGACGGGGGGATGGGTGGTTCTCCCGCGCGCGGGGGCGGGATCGCTCTGCCCGTGCCGGTGCTGGTGTCGGGGCGGGGTGAGGTGGCGTTGCGGGCGCAGGCCGGCGCTGCGGGCGCACCTGGTGGCCCGGCCGGAGCTGGGACTGGCGGATGTGGGGTTCTCGGCGGCGACGGCCCGGGCGCAGCTGGAACGGCGCGCGGTGGTGGTGGGGGCTGACCGGGAGGGGCTGCTGGCGGGGCTGGCCGGGCTGGCGGCGGGCGAGCCGGCTGCGGGGTTGTTCACCGGCCCGGTGGTGGCGGGGAAGACGGCGTTCTTGTTCTCCGGGCAGGGGGCGCAGCGGCCGGGGATGGGCGCGGGGCTGGCGGAAGCGTTCCCGGTGTTCGCCGGGGCGCTGGAGGAAGTGTGCGCGGTCCTGGATCCGCGGCTGGGCCGGCCGCTCGGGGAGCTGCTGGCGGCTCCGGAGGGGTCCCGGGAAGCTGGGCTGCTGGATGTCACGCGGTTCACGCAGGCGGGGTTGTTCGCGGTGGAGGTGGCGCTGTTCCGGCTGGTCGAGTCGCTGGGGATGCGCCCGGATTACCTGGTCGGGCATTCGGTGGGGGAGATCGCCGCGGCGCATGTGGCGGGGGTGCTGTCGCTGGCCGATGCGTGCGCGCTGGTGGCGGCGCGGGGTCAGCTGATGGGCGCGCTGCCGGCCGGCGGGGCGATGGCCGCGGTGCAGGCGGGCGAGGATGAGGTCGCCGGGTCGCTGGCCGGCTACGCGGGGCGGCTGTCGGTCGCGGCGGTGAACGGCCCGGCGGCGGTGGTCGTGTCGGGTCACGCGGGCGCGCTGGAGGAATGGCTGCCGCGGTGGGACGGGCGGAAGGTCACCCGGCTGCGGGTTAGTCACGCGTTCCACTCCTACCTGATGGAGCCGATGCTGGCGGAGTTCGCCCGGGTCGCGGGAGGGCTGAGCTTCAGTTCGCCGCGGATCCCGGTGGTGTCGAACGTGACCGGGGCGGTGGTGTCGGCGGAGCTGGCTGATCCGGGGTACTGGGTGCGGCATGTGCGGGAGGCGGTCCGGTTCGCGGACGGGGTCCGGGCGCTGCGTGCCCAGGGCGTGACCCGGTTCTTCGAGCTTGGCCCGGGCGGGTCGCTGACCGCGCTGGCCCGCGAGGTCCTAGACGGCCAGGACGGCGTGGTGCTCGTCCCGGCGCTGCGGGCTCGCCAGCCTGAGCCGGCCGCGTTCGCCGGGTTCGTGGGCCAGGCGCACATCGCCGGGGCCGGCGTCGACTGGCCGGCGTTCTACGCCGGGACCGGGGCCCGGCAGGTGGACCTGCCCACCTACGCCTTCCAGCGGGAACGGTACTGGCTCACGCCCCCGGCTGCGGCTGGCGACCCCGCGGCGGCCGGGCTCGGGCGGCTGGATCACCCGCTGCTGGCCGCCGCGGTCCAGGTCGGCGACCGGGACGAGTGGCTGCTCACCGGCCGCGTCTCGCTGGACACCGCTCCGTGGGCGCAAGATCATGTCCTGTTCGGCAACGTGGTGATGCCCGGCACCGCGCTGGTCGAGCTCGCGCTGGCCGCCGGCCGGCACGTCGGCAGCCCGGTCCTGGACGAGCTGATCATCGAGGCGCCGCTGATCCTGCCCGAAGCCGCCAGCGTCTGGCTCCAGGTCACCGTCGGCGAACCCGGCAACGGGCGCCGCCCCATCGCCATCTACACCCGCCCCGAGACCCGCGGTCAGGACGAGCAGCGCGAGGCGACCTGTCACGGGCGCGGGTGGCTGGCCGGAGAAACCGAGCCGCTGGCCTGGCGGTGGCCTGCGGCGTGGCCGCCGGCTGGGGCGGAGCCGCTCGCGGTCGACGGGCTGTACGCGCACCTGACTGGCATCGGCTACGACTACGGCCCCGCCTTCCAGGGCCTCCGCGCCGCCTGGCGCGACGGTGACGAGATCTACACGGAGGTCGCGCTGCCGGACGCGGCCGGCCCGGCGCCCGGGTTCGGTATCCACCCGGCACTATTCGACGCCGCCCTGCACGGCGCGCTGCTGGACACAGACGAGGGGTCGGGCGTCGAAATGCCGTTCTCCTGGGCCGGAGTACGGCTGGGACGCAAGGGCGTCTCGCGGGTACGGGTCCGGATCGGGTCGGACCCGTTTCTCGGCGAGTCGGAAGGCGGGTCGGCGCGGATCGATCTCGCTGACGAGGGTGGCGCGCTGGTCGCGAGCGTGCGGATGCTGACCCACCGGCTCGTGGATCAGGCGCAGCTTGAGAGCGCGTCGCGGGCGGGCCGCGGGTCGCTGTTCACTGTGGAATGGACTGAGGTCGCGGCCGCGGACAGCGCCGGACCAGCCCTGGTCGCGGTGCTGGACAGAGATGGCGGCACCGCGGCGCATCGTTACGCGGACTTGGACGAGCTGGAGCGGGCGCTGGCCGGGGGGGCGGCAGTCCCGGACGTCGTCGTCGCGATCACCAGGCCGTCGACGGACCATGTTGGCCCGTCGGCGGGTCACGTGCTCGCGGCACGCATCCTGGTGCAGGGGTGGCTGGCTAGTGAGCGGCTGGGCGGGGCGCGGCTGGTGGTGGTGACGCGGCGGGCGGTTGCGGTTGGTGATGAGGGGCCGGATGTGGCGGTGGCGCCGGTGTGGGGGCTGGTCCGGTCGGCGCAGTCTGAGTATCCGGGGCGGTTCACGCTGGTGGACGTGGACGTGGACGTGGACGTGGACGTGGATGGTGATGGGGTCGGGTTTGGGTGGGCTGGGCTGGCGGGGCTGGATGAGCCGCAGCTGGCGGTGCGGGGGGGCCGGTTGCTGGTTCCGCGGCTGAGGCCGGCCGGGGTGTTTGCGGTGCCTGCGGGGGCGGCGTGGCGGCTGTCGGCTCCGCGGAAGGGGTCGCTGGAGGATCTGGTGGTGGTCCCGTCGGGAGGGGGCCGGCCGCTGGGTGCCGGTGAGGTGCGGGTGGGGGTGCGGGCCGCGGGGGTGAATTTCCGGGACGTGCTGATTGCGCTGGGGCTGTATCCCGGTGACGCGCCGCTGGGCAGCGAGGCGGCCGGGGTGGTGCTGGAGGTTGGTTCGGGGGTTTGTGACTTGTGGCCGGGTGACCGGGTGCTGGGGCTGGTGGCGGAGTCGTTCGGCCCGGTGGGGGTGGCGGACCGGCGGTTGCTGGTGCCGATGCCGGCGGGCTGGTCGTTCGCGGCGGCGGCGGCGGTGCCGGTGGCGTTCCTGACTGCCTGGTACGGGCTGGTGGACTTGGCGGGGGTGGGCCCGGGGGATCGGGTGCTGATTCATGCGGCCGCGGGCGGGGTGGGGATGGCGGCGGTGCAGCTGGCCCGGCATCTGGGCGCGGAGGTGTTCGCGACGGCGAGCCCGGCCAAGTGGGGTGCGGTGCGGGGCCTGGGCGTGCCGGCGGAGCGGATCGCGTCCTCGCGGGATGTGGGTTTCCGGGACGCGTTCCTGGCGGTGACCGGGGGACAGGGCGTGGATGTGGTGCTGGACGCGCTGGCCGGGGAGTTCGTGGACGCGTCGCTGGAGCTGCTGCCGCGCGGCGGCCGGTTCATCGAGATGGGCAAGGCCGACATTCGTGACCCGCAGGCGGTCGCGCGGGAGCGCCCGGGGGTGCGGTACCGGTCTTATGACCTGTTCGAGGCGGGGCCGGGGCGGATGG
This sequence comes from uncultured Actinomycetota bacterium, assembly GCA_963769145.1. Taxonomy (GTDB): domain Bacteria; phylum Actinomycetota; class Actinomycetes; order Streptosporangiales; family Streptosporangiaceae; genus Chersky-822. Next base: position 122,905 of record CAVYKS010000003.1, on the reverse strand, counting down.
CCGAGATGCTGGCCGAGGTGATGGCCTTGTTCGGGCAGGGAGTTCTGGCGTGCGCGCCGGTGCGGACCTGGGATGTGCGGCGGGGGGCGGAGGCGTTCCGGTTCCTGCGGGAGGGCCGTAATACCGGCAAGGTGGTGCTGACGGTGCCGGTGCCGCTGGATTCGGACGGGACGGTGCTGATCACCGGCGGTACCGGTGGCCTGGGGGCGCTGGTTGCCCGGCACCTGGCCAAGGTGCACGGGGCGCGGCGGCTGCTGCTGGTGAGCCGGCGTGGCCTGGCCGCGGACGGGGCCGCGGAGCTGGTGGCGGAGCTGGAGGGGCTGGGCGCCGGGGTGCGGGTGGCGGCTTGCGATGTGGCCGAACGGGACCAGGTCGCGGAGCTGATCGGGTCGCTGGAGCGTCCGCTGACCGCGGTGGTGCACGCCGCGGGGGTGCTCGATGACGGGCTGGTCGGGTCGCTGACGGCGGGGCAGGTGGAGCGGGTGATGCGGCCGAAGGTGGATGCGGCGGTGCACCTGGATGAGCTGACGGCGGGGATGGAGCTGTCGGCGTTCGTGCTGTTCTCCTCGGTGGCGGCGCTGATCGGGAGCCCGGGGCAGGGGAATTACGCGGCGGCGAACGCGGGGCTGGACGCGCTCGCGGCCCGGCGCCGCGCGGCGGGCCGGCCGGCTGTGTCGCTGGCGTGGGGGCTGTGGGCCCAGGCCACCGGGATGACCGGCGGCCTGGGGCAGGCGCAGCTGGGGCGGCTGGAACGGATGGGGATCGGCGCGCTTTCCGCCGGCCTGGGGCTGGACCTGTTCGACCAGGCGCAGCGGCTGGATGCGGCGCTGCTGGTCCCGGTGCGGCTGGACCTGGCCGCGTTGCGGGCCCAGGCCCGGGCCGGGCTGCTGCCGGCGCTGATGCGCGGCCTGGTGCGGGCCCCGGTCCGCCGGGTCCAGGCCGCGGGCGGGTCACTGGCCCAGCGGCTGGCCGGCGTGCCTGCGCCGGACCGGGAACGCCTCACCCTCGAGTTCGTGCAAGCGCAGGTCGCCGCCGTGCTCGGCCACGACTCCGCGGCGGCGGTCGATCCCGGCCGGGCGTTCAAGGAACTCGGGTTCGACTCGCTGGCGGCCGTGGAACTCCGCAACCGGCTCGCCCACACCACCGGCCTGCGGCTGCCCACCACCCTGATCTTCGACTACCCCACCCCCACCGCCGTCGCCCAGTTCCTGGGTACCGAGATCGGCGGAGCCACCGATGCCACCCCGCGGCACGCCGATGAGCGCGCCGGCCTGAACACGGGCGGCTGCGGAACGTTCAGCGGCCTACTTCGCCACGCTCACGCCCAGGGGTCGATCGTCTCCGCGTTGCCGCTGCTGACCGAGGCCTCCCGGTTCCGCCCCGCCTTCGCGTCGTCCGCCGAACTCCGTGATGACGACGGGCATGTCGTCCGACTCGCCTCGGGGAGCGGACGGCCGACGCTCATCTGCGTACCCTCCTTCATGGTCGGCTCGGGCCCTCATCAGTTCATGCGGTTCGCCGGCCACTTCGAGGGCGCGCGGGATGTCTTGGCCTGCTCGCTTCCGGGGTTCCGCGGCACCGACGCGGTGCCGGGATCCTGGGACGCCGCCATCGAGGTCCTGGCGGACTCCATCCGCCAGGCCACAGCCGGCGCTCCCTTGGTCCTGGTCGGCTACTCCATCGGAGGCGTCATCGCGCACTCCATTGCCGCTCGCCTCGCGGCGGCAGACGCCGCGCCGGCCGGCCTCGTCATGATCGATACCCCCACGCCCGAGGGCGAGGAGGAGAACAACCGCGTCTTCTCCCAGGTGATGACGGAAATCCTCGCGCGGGAGCACGGGGCCAGCTCCATCGACGACGCCGACTGGCTCGCTATGGGCGCCTACATGCGCCTGCTGGCTGAGCGCCGCCCGGAGCCGACCGCCGCCCCGACCTTGCTGATCCGGGCGGGCGAGCCGCTCGGTGCGGGCGGTGACGCCTCCAGCTGGCCCGCGTGGGACATCAGCGACGACCAGGTCGAAGTGGCCGCTGATCACTTCGCCCTGATCGAGGCCGCGGCCGTGGCGACGGCGGAAGCGACCGAGAGGTGGCTTAAGGAATGAGCTGGATCACGCCTCGGCGAGGCCCGTCCGCCGTCCGGGCTACGGACCAAAATCGACGCGCCGTACGTCAAGGCTAGTGTCCCTGCTCTCGTGAAATCCCTACAAGACACCAAGCACATTATGCCAACCGGCTGCAAACGTGAACTTTGCATGAGGCAGACGGCCAGAAAACTAGGGTTTTGCCGACTTCTAGACACCCTTTATTGACACCATAAATAGGCGGCTGCGAGGGTAAAGCACATACCGGCTAACCGCCGTCCGCCCGCACGTGATCAGCTGTTGGAGGCATTGTGATGGACAATGCGGCCCGGCCCGTCGTTTTCGTCAGCAGCCCGGAAGCCGGGCTCATGAATGTCCTGCTCCTGCGGGCAAGGGCAGGCAAGACCCTGGCCGCCTCAGGTTTCGGCGGGTTAGTGGCATAGCGCATAAAGCCGTGGGAGAACCGGATGTTCCTAAATCCCGACGGACGCGTGACAGGTTTTATTTGCTGGAATAGAGCGAACTGGCGAGCCGGGTTTAAATAGCGATACGGTCAGGTGCACTGGCGATGTTTGATGATAGTCATAGAGATGGGGTCCAAGAGCCCGTCGCTGTGGTTGGAATGTCCTGCCGGTTCCCTGGGGCCGGCGATCCTGACGAGTTCTGGCAGCTGCTGCGGACAGGCACCGATGCGGTGGTGGAGGTGCCGGCGGACCGGTGGCCGCGAGAAGGCGCCACCGGGTACCGCCGTGGTGGCTTCCTCGCGCATGTCGATCTCTTTGATGGTGGATTCTTCGACATCTCCCCAAACGAGGCGGCGGCCATGGATCCGCAGCAGCGGCTTGCGCTTGAGCTGGCTTGGGAGGCGCTGGAGCGGGCGCACATCGTGCCAGCTTCACTGCGAGACAGCGAAACGGCTGTCATTGCCGGCGTGATCAACGGCGACTACGCGATGCTGCACGACCGCCTCGGCGCCGGGCCGCTTACGTTTACGGGCGTCCATCGCAGCATGCTCGCGAATAGGGTCTCCTACCTCCTTGGCCTGCGCGGTGCCAGCCTAACCGTGGACGCCGGTCAGTGCTCCTCGCTGCTAGCGGTCCACCTGGCATGCGAGCAGCTTCGCCGCGGTGAGGCCGTGCTCGCTCTCGCCGGCGGAGTCAACGTCATGCTGCTTCCTGAGACCACCGAGTCGATCGGCGATTTCGGCGCGCTATCGCCTGATGGCCGTTGCTGGACCTTCGACCGCCGCGCCAACGGATACGTCCGGGGCGAAGGTGGTGCCTTCGTCGTGCTCAAGCTGCTCTCGTCCGCGATCGCTGACGGTGATCACGTGCACTGCATCGTGCTCGGCGGCGCGGTCAACAACGATGGCGGTGGCGACGGGCTGACTGTGCCGAGCGGATCAGCTCAGCAGGAGCTGCTGCGGCGAGCCTGCCAGCGGGCCGGTGTCGAGCCTGGTGAGCTGCAGTACGTCGAACTGCACGGGACCGGTACCCGGGTGGGCGACCCGATCGAGGCGAGCGCTCTCGGGGCAGTGCTTGGTGCCGCCCATCCGGCCAGCGCCCCGCTGCTCGTCGGCTCGGTGAAAACCAACATTGGTCACCTCGAGGGCGCGGCCGGCATAGCCGGCTTCGTCAAGACCGCGCTGTCTATCGCGAATCGGATGCTGTCGCCCAGCTTGAACTTTGAGGCACCTAGCCCGGCGATCCCGCTCGCCGACCTGCGCCTGGAAGTGGTACGAGAGACGCGGCGTTGGCCATCTGACGGTGATCGGCTGGTGGCCGGGGTCAGTTCGTTCGGCGTGGGCGGCACGAACTGCCATCTAGTGCTCGCCTCGCCTCCCCCTGGTCGGCCATCCGGGCGTCCCTGCACACCGCCGGCCAGCGTGCCCTGGGTTCTGTCCGGCCGGGACGTCCGGGCGCTGCGGGCACAGGCTGCCGCGCTGTCCGACTACCTCGTCTCTAATCCCGGCCTTGAGCCCGCCGATGTGGCGCTATCCCTCCTCCGCACCAGGACCCGCTTTAAGCACCGTGCGGTGCTGCTGGGTGCTGACGAACCCGCCATGCTCGCCGGTCTCGCCGCGCTTGCCGGGGGCCTGCCGGACAAAAGCGTGGTGACGGGCAGGGCGGTGCCCGGACGGAGCGCGCTGGTGTTCAGCGGGCAGGGCTCGCAGTGGCCGGGCATGGCCCGCGAACTGCTCGCCGCGGAGCCGGCGTTCGCGGGACGGGCTGCGGAATGCGGCACGGCGCTCGCTCCGTTCGTCGACTTCGACCTGCTCGACGTGCTAACGCAGGCACCTGGCGCCCCAGGCCTGCACCGCGTGGACGTAGTGCAGCCAGCGCTGTGGGCGGTCATGGTCTCGCTCGCCGAGCTGTGGCGCAGTCGGGGACTTGAGCCTGACCTCGTGATCGGCCACTCGCAGGGCGAGATTGCAGCTGCGGCGGTCATCGGCGGGCTGACGCTCGATGATGCCGCCCGCGTTGTGGCGCTGCGCAGCCGCGCGCTTCGCGCTCTGCCCGCGGGCGGCATGCTGTCGGTTGGCGCGCCCGCCGACGTGGTCGCCGCCAGGATGGGAACCGGGGTCACACTGGCGGCGGAGAACGGGCCGGGATCGGTCGTCGTCTCGGGCGATGCGGCCGCGCTGGCCCTGCTCGGAGAGGCGCTGGCCGCCGATGGCTACCGGACCAAGATGCTGCCGGTCGGTTACGCGTCCCACTCCGCCGCGGTGGATGGCGTGCGGGACCAGATCCGCGCCGAACTCGGTCCGATACGGCCGGTTTCCGCAGCAGCGGTGTTTGTGTCTTCGGTGACCGGCGAGCCAATGGACACCGCCGGGCTGGATGCGGACTACTGGTTCCGTAACCTGCGTCAGCCGGTCCGCTTCGCCGCGGCGACCCGCCTGGCGCTCGCGCGGGGCTGCGGTCTGTTTGTCGAGTGCGGTCCCCACCCGGTGCTGACGGAAAGCATCGAGGAGACGGCGGAGGACATCGGGACCGACATCACCGTGGTCGGCACGCTGCACCGTGAAGGCAACACGCTGGACACGTTCCGGCGAAGTCTGGCCGCGGCCTGGATCGGCGGCGCCGACGTCTCTTTCGGGTCATCGCACGGCGCGCTGCTGGCGGACCTGCCGACATACGCGTTCCAGCGTGAACGGTACTGGCTATCTGGCGTGCCTGCGGCGCGACCGGCGGCGGCAGCGGCGCCCGTCGCCGCCGAGGCCGCGTCAGCGTTCACCACTTCCCGCACCGGGCTACGGGAAGTGGTGAACGGCGCTGTTGACGCTGTGCTCGGCTACCGCGACGTCATTGGGGTCCACCCGTCGCGGACGTTCAAGGAACTCGGACTTACTTCGAGGGGCGCGGTTGACCTGCGCAACCGGCTGAAGCACGCGACCGGGCTGCGGCTGCCGACCACGGTCATATTTGACTTCCCGACCCCTGCCAGGCTTGCCCAGCATTTGCATGAGCTGGCCAGCCCCAATACCTCCGACGTAAGCGGGCCGCACAGCAGGCCAGCACCTGACATCCGCACCGAGCCGATCGCGATCGTCGCGATGGGCTGTCGCTTTCCTGGTGGTGTCAGCTCGCCTGAGGAGCTGTGGGAGCTCCTGACCAGTGGTGCCGATGCGATCTCCGCCCTCCCGGTCAACCGTGGCTGGGATCTCGACTCGCTGCTTGGCACAGCGGGAGAGCCGGGCGCCTGCGCTTCCCAGTACGGTGGGTTCCTGCATGACGCCGACGAGTTCGACGCGGCGTTCTTCGGCCTTAGCCCGCGTGAGGCGCTGGCGATGGACCCGCAGCAACGGCTGCTTCTCGAGACGACTTGGGAGACGCTGGAACGGGCCGGCATTGACCCGGCGTCACTGGACGGCTCACCGGTCGGTGTCTTCATCGGCGCGATGGCCGCGGACTATGGTCCGCCCCTGCACCGCCAGACGGGAGCCGGTGATGGCCACCTCCTTACCGGCACGGCGCTCAGCATGGCGTCTGGGCGGATTGCCTACACGTTCGGATTCCAGGGTCCGGCGCTGACGGTGGACACCGCCTGCTCGTCGTCCCTGGTAGCCGTGCAACTGGCCACTGAAGCGCTGCGCCGCGGCGAGTGCACGCTGGCCGTCGCGGGCGGCGCGACGCTCATGGCGAATCCCGGCATCCTGATGGAGTTCACCCGGCAGGGCGGGCTATCCGCGGACGGCCGGGTCAAGGCGTTCTCTGCGGCGGCGGATGGAACCGCGTTCGCCGAAGGCGCGGGCGTGCTTGTCCTGGAACGACTGGGCGACGCACGCCACAGCGGGCACCCAGTACTGGGTCTCATCCGTGGCGTGGCGGTCAACAGCGACGGTGCGAGCAACGGCCTGACTGCTCCGAACGGCGAAGCGCAGCAGCGGGTGATCCGGTCCGCTCTGACTGATGCCGGGCTGGAGCCGTCGGATGTGGACGCCGTGGAGGCGCACGGCACGGGGACCGTGCTCGGTGACCCGATTGAGGCCAATTCGCTGCTAGCCACGTACGGCCAGGACCGCGGGGCGCACGATGGGCCATTGTGGCTGGGATCGCTCAAGTCGAACATCGGCCACACGCAAGCTGCCGCAGGGGTGGCGGGTGTTATGAAGATGGTGCTGGCCATGCTGCACGGCGTACTCCCGAGGACTCTGCACGCGGATACGCGGAATCCGCATGTGGACTGGGAGACAGGGCAGGTCAGGCTGCTCACCGAGGCCGTGGAATGGCAGCCGGGGGAGAGGCCGCGGCGGGCGGCGGTGTCGTCATTCGGGATCAGCGGGACGAATGCACACGTGATTTTGGAGGAGGCACCCGCGCATGACACAGGGACGGGCGAGGCAAGGGTAGACGACCTGGCCGGGTCGCCGGCGGTGCCCGTGGTGATATCAGCCCGGAGCGAGGCGGGTTTGCGGGAGCAGGCAGGACGGCTGCGGTCGTTTCTAGCGTCACGTCCGGAACAGCGGCTGGTGGATGTCGGTTTTTCAGAGGCGAGTACGCGAGCGCAGATGCAATGGCGGGGGGCGCTGGTAGCGACTGATCGTCAGGGGCTGCTGGCAGGGCTCGACGCGCTGGCTGAGGGGCAGCCTGCCGCAGGCGTCATGCGAGGCCGGGCGACCGGCGGTAAGACGGCGTTCTTGTTCAGCGGCCAGGGCGCTCAGCGGGCGGGGATGGGCGCGCAGCTGGCAGCGGTCTTCCCGCGGTTCACGCAGGCACTGGATGAGGTGTGCGAGGTGCTGGATCCGCTGCTTGACCGGCCGCTCAAAGAGGTGTTGTGGGCCACTCCGGAGTCGGCAGCGGCCAGGCTGCTGGACTCGACGGAGTTCACGCAGGTGGCGCTGTTCGCGGTAGAGGTGGCGCTGTTCCGGCTAGTGGAATCGCTGGACATGCGGCCGGATGTGCTGCTGGGGCATTCGGTGGGCGAGCTGGCCGCGGCGCATGTAGCTGGGGTTCTGTCGCTGCCGGATGCGTGCACGCTGGTAGCGGCGCGTGGACGGCTGATGGGCAGCCTGCCGCCCGGGGGCGCGATGGTGGCGGTGGCGGCCGGGGAGAAGGACCTGGCCGACTCGCTGGCCGGATTCGCCGGGCGGCTGTCGATCGCGGCAGTGAACGGGCCGCACGCAGCGGTGGTGTCGGGGGACGCCGATGCGCTCCAGGAGTGGCTGCCACGGTGGCAGGACCATAAGACGACCCGGCTGCGGGTCAGTCACGCATTCCACTCCCGGCGCATGGAGCCGATGCTGGAGGAGTTCGGACGCGTCGCGCGGCGATTGCGGTTCGCAGAGCCGCGGATCCCGGTGGTATCGAACCTGACCGGGCACGTGGTGTCGTCGGAACTGACGGATCCGGGGTACTGGGTGGAACATGCCCGGCGGGCGGTGCGGTTTATGGACGGCATCCGCACCGTGCGCGGGCAGGGGGTGACCCGATTCTTCGAGCTCGGGCCCGACGGGGTACTGACCGGGCTCGCGCGCCAGTGCGTTGATGACGAGGACGACGACAGCGTGTTCGCCGTCGCGTTGCGCGCGTCTGTGTCCGAGCCGGAGGCCTTCGCCGCCTTCCTCGCCCGCGCCCACGTCTCCGGCGCGCCGGTGAACTTGGCCGCCTTCTATAGCGGCAACGGCGCACGCCGGATCGACCTCCCCACATACGCGTTCCAGCGCCAGCGATACTGGCTCGACGACACGACGGGCAAGGCAGCGTACCCGTTACTGGACGCTACGGTGGAGATCGCGGACTCCGGCGGGCTCGTGCTGACCGGGCGGCTGTCCAGGACCCGCAGCCCGTGGCTAGCGGACCATTCGATCGCCGGAACGGTGCTCCTTCCCGGCACAGTCCTGGTGGAGCTGGCGCTGCGGGCCGCCGCCGTGTGCGGCGCGGTCGGCGTCGACGACCTCACGCTCCATGCCCCGCTCGCACTGCCGGAGTCTGAGGCGGTAGAGATGCAACTCTCGGCCGGAGCCGAGGATGATCAAGGTAGGCGATCGCTGGCGGTGCACTCCCGGTCGGCCGGAAAAGCGGGTGCGGAGTGGACACGGCATGCCACCGGGGTGCTCGGCCCGACCACACTGGTACCGTCCATGCCGCTGAGCTGGCCCCCAGCAGACGCTGAGCCGGTCGACCTGGCTGGAGCATACGAGCGGCTGGCAGAGGCCGGCTATGAGTACGGCCCGGCTTTCCGTAATCTGGTGGCTGCCTGGTCCGCCGGCCCTGACCGATACGTCGAGGTGCGGCTCGCGTCATCGCTGCCGACAGACGGATTTGTCGCGCACCCAGCGCTTCTGGACGCGGCAATGCATATCTTGGTGCTCGACGCCATGGACGTCGGCGAAGGGCTGCTGCTGCCGTTCTCCTGGTCAGGTGTGCGGCTGGCCGGGACCGCCACGGACACGCTGCGAGTCCGGATCAGCCGACGGACAGATGGCGATGTCGCGCTGGCGATCGCAGACGGGGACGGCCGGGTGCTGGGCAGCGTGACCGCGCTGAGCCTTCGGCCTGCGCGGGGGGTGGCCGGGACCGTCCCCGGTACCAGCCTGCAGCAGCTGAGCTGGATGCGAACCCCGCTGCTCCCGGCCGACGCGGTCGGTCGGCAATGGGTGGTTATTGGTACGGATCCGCATGCCGAGGTGATCGCCGACGCCATTCGCGCGGACGGGATCGGTGTGACGCTCTGCTACGAGCTGGCCTCCGTCGCGGAGCTAGGCAGCCTGCCCGATGTCGTGGTACTGCCGTACCGGCCGGACCCACAGGGCGTAGCCGATGATCCGCTATATGCCTTGCACGAGGGCCTGTGCGAGCTGCTGGACGTGGTGCAGCAGTGGGTCACTGGTGATCGCGGGGACTCAAGGCTGCTCGTGCTCGCCGACCCGGATGCGATGGCATCCGCACCCGCGTGTGGCCTGCTGCGCTCGGCCATGGCCGAGCACCCTGGCGAGTTCGCGCTCGCTGACGTCACGGACGGCGGGCCTGGCACGTGGCGGCTCGTGGCCGCCGCTCTGGGCGCTGGCGAGCCAGAGTGCGCGGTCCGCGACGGCGCGGTGCTTGTGCCACGGGTCGCCGCTGGGTGGGACGCCGAGGGCACGCCGCCCGACTTGACCACCGGTACGGTGCTGATAACCGGTGGCACCGGCGGGCTGGGTGCCCTGGTGGCCACCCACCTGGTCGAGCGGCATGGCGTCCGGGATCTGCTGCTCGTCTCCCGTCGCGGCCCTTCGGCCGTCGGGTCGGCTGAACTCGTCACCGAGCTGGAGCGCCGGGGCGCGACTGTCCGGGTCGGCGCCTGTGACGTCGCTGACCGCGATGCGGTCGCCGCTCTGCTAGCCTCCGTCCCGGCCGCCCGCCCGCTTGTCGGCGTCGTGCACGGTGCGGGGGTGCTAGACGACGGGATCATCGAGGGACTGTCCCCCGAACGCGTCGAAGCGGTACTGCGGCCGAAGGCGGACGCCGGGTGGCTGCTACATGAGCTAACCGCGGGCCTGCCGTTGTCCGCGTTCGTGATGTTCTCCTCGGCCGCCAGCGTGCTAGGCACTCCCGGTCAGGCCGGCTACGCCGCGGCGAACGCTTTCCTGGACGCGCTGGCGCGGCACCGCGCCGGCCTCGGGCTGCCTGGGGTCTCGATCGGCTGGGGACTGTGGTCGCTGCCTACCGGTATGACCGCCGGGCTATCCGCCAGAGACCGGGCCAGGCTGGCAGGGGCAGGCCTCGCGGAGCTCCCGGCCGAACAAGGGCTGGCTATGCTGGACGCGGCACTGGCCGCTACTGGGCCAGTGCTTGCCGTGCGCTGGGACCTCGGCGGGGTGCGCACCCGGGCCGAGGGCGGCAGCGAGGTTCCCGCAATCCTGCGGGACTTGGTGCGCCCGCGCCGTCAGGCGACGCCGGTCGGCGTGGACCCCATCGAGACCGTGGCGGCCCGGCAGGCTCCGGTGGTTGTTGACCTCGCCGGCCGGCTGGCCCGGACGGACCGGGATAGCGCCGCCTCGATCGTGCGGCATCTGGTCCGCGCGCATGTCGCTGCCGCGCTCGGGCATGGCACGGCCGCCGCCGTCGGCATGAACGTAGCGTTCAGCGAGCTTGGCCTGGACTCGCTCACCGGAGTGGAGCTGCGCAACAGCCTTAGTGCCGAAACCGGCCTGCGGCTGCCGGCCACGCTGGTGTTCAACCAACCTACGGTGAACGGGCTGTCGGACTACCTGCTGCGCGAGCTGGCCCCGGCTCCGGATCAGGTACTCCGGGACGCACTCGATCAGGTAACCGCGTACCTCGGCAGTGCCGACGCCCGGGCGGATGAGCGAGACCGGGTGCTGGCCATGCTCAAGGCGGCGGCGGCGCGTCTTGGCGAGGCGCAGGACGGTGAAGACTCGCTGACCGCACTCGACCTCACCTCCGATGAGGACATATATCAGTTTATCAACAACCAGCTATGACGCAGTGAGGGATCTTATGGTGAGCGAGGACGGACAACCGTGATGACTGAGCCCGAGCACCTGCGTGCCGTGCGCCGCTTCGTCCGCGATGAACTGGTCGGCAACGAGCACGAGCTGGATGCGCTGACAGAGATGCCGCTGCCGCTGTATGCCCGGTTCGCGGGCACCGGCCTGACGAACTGGTGGCTGCCCAAGGAGCACGGTGGCCTTGGCCTGAATCTCGAAGAGAGCACCCGCATCGTCAACGCCCTCGCGTACGGAGACGCCGGCGTGGCCTTCACCCTGTTCGTGTCGGTGCTGACCACGAGCATGGTGACCCTCTTCGGTAGCGAAGATCTCCGCGAGCAGTATCTCAACCCGCTGGTGGCCGGCAACGGCTTTGCCGCCACGCTGGGCAGCGAGCACGAGGCCGGGAGCGAGCTGGCTCGTATCACTACCACGGCACGTCGGGACGGTGACTGGCTCGTGCTCGACGGGCTCAAGGCATTCTCCACGAACACCGGCTTCGCGCAGTTCCTCGTCGTCATAGCACGGTCGGCGGAGAAACCGGACGACTACCTGGCCGTGGTGGTGCCGCGGGATACCTCCGGCATCGAGGTACGCAAGCGGTGGGACGTCGTCGGCCTGCGGTCGTCCGGGACGTACGAGGTGGCGCTGGCCGGTGTCCGGGTGCCGGTCGCGAACGTGTTGCGGGGAAACGGCCTGCGGCAGTTGGAGGCCGGCCTGAATGCCAGCCGGATCCTGATCGCCACCACCGCGGTCGGCATCGCCAGGCGTGCCCGCGACCTGTGCATGGACTACGCGCGTACCAAGCAGGTCAAGGGCACGCAGCTGGTCTCGAACGCCGTATTCGCGGGTCGTCTCGGCCAGATCGAGATGCAGATCGATGTGATGACCAACCAGTGCCTGGCGGCGGCGCGGGAGTACGACGCGATCAACGCACGGCCCGACGCCGCCGATGAGTTCCTGCGGCAGGGCACGATGAAGGCGGCGATGACGACGAAGCTGTTCTGCGGCCAGGCCAGCTGGCAGATCGTCTCGGCCGCATCGGAGATGTTCGGCGGTCTCGGCTATACCCGCGAGTCGCTGGTGCAGAAGCTACTGCGCGATGCCCGCTACGTGTCCATCGTCGAGGGCGGCGACGACGTCCTGCGCGAGCTGCTCTTCGCCCGGCACGTGGTGCCGGTCTCAAGACGCGTAGGGCTCAGATAGGCGTGTTCTGCGGAGTGATGTCATCGGGCGAGTACGTAAGGAATTGTCAACATCGCGTTCTGGCGAAAGGGCGGCAAGAATGAGTGTTCCGGAGATAACTGACGCTGATCCTCAGGGCCGTGAGGCTGCCGAAGACGCCGGTGAGGTCGCGTCGGGCGGTCGGTGCCCGGTCGGCCCCGCCGCGATGGGGCCGGAGCCGGCCGCTTCGGCTTCGCCGGCCGTCATCCCGGCCGCCTCGCTGCCCGGGCCGCGGATGCCGGTGCTGTTTCAGCTGCTCTCGTACTGGAACCGTCCGGCGGGGTTCATCGAGCAGTGCCGCGAGCGCTACGGCAGTCGTTTCGTGTTGCGCGTCAGCATTCCGGCCCGGCCGCTGCACGTGATCTCGGATCCCGAGGACGTGAAGCAGATGTTCCTGGCTCCCGACGACGTCCTGCACACCGGCAACGGCTCCGCCAGGCTCGAGAACTTCATCGGCCACTCCGGGCTCGCCTGGCTCGACGAGGACGAGCACAAGATCAGGCGCAGGCACACCATGCAGAGCGTGCACGGCACGGCGCTGCAGCGCATCAGCGCGTCCGTCACCGACATGACCAGGCGGGAGGTCGCCAGCTGGCCGCAGGGCAAGGCCGTATCGCTGTACCCGCTCATCCACCACCTCGCGGTCAACATTATCCGCGAGGTGGTCTTCGGCGCGGAGCCGCCGAAGTGCACCGATGAGCTCATCGACGTACTGGAGCAGATGACGGAGTTCAACTACAAGATCGCTTCGACGCTGATGATCTTCCGGATGTCGCCCGCGAAGGTGCGGCTGCTCAGGGCGATGCGGCCGCTGGGCCTGGACCACTTCCTGAAGCTCCGGGAGCAGGCGAACGCGCTGATCGCCCAGGCCGTGCAGGAGCGCAGGACGTTGGGCGAGTCCGGCGACGACTTGCTGTCCGGGCTCCTCGGCGTGACCGGCGACGACGGCTCGCCGCTGCCCGCCCAGGAGCTCCGCGACGAGATCATGACCATGTTCCTCGCCGGCACCGAGACCACCGCTGCGGCTCTCACCTGGGCGTTTGAGTACCTAAGCCGCGAGCACGCGGCTCGCGGCCGGCTGCTGGCTGAGATCGCCGACGGCGGGGAAACCTACCTCATGGCGACGATCCAGGAACTGCTGCGCCTGCGGCCGTCGGTCCCCCAGATCATCCTCCGCCAGGTCATGAAGCCGGTCGAAATCGGCGGCGTGCGTTACGAGCCCGGGATGCTGCTGTGGGCCAGCGCCTACCTGCTGCACCGCAATCCCGCCCTGTACCCGGATCCGTACGCGTTCCGTCCCGAGCGCTTCCTCGGCGCCAAGCCCGGCATCTACACGTGGATCCCCTACGGCGGCGGCCGCATCCGCTGTCTCGGCCCCTCCGTTGCGGAGCTCGAGATGAAGGCCGTGCTCCGCGAGGTGCTGAGCCGGTACGAGCTCGACCGGGTCGATCCGCGGCCCGAGAAGGTACGCACCCACCTCATCACCCCCCTGCCGGCCAACGGCGCACGCGTCGTCCTGCGGCCCCGGATACCCGCACCGTAGAAGCCCCGTACTGCGCCTGGCGGAGAAGCACGAGGGAGATGTCGTCCCTGGCCAGGAAACCACCCCTGGCCAGGGGGCCGCAAGCGGCCTTGGCGTAGGGAGCGTCAGCCCAGCGGCCTCTTGGCCAGCTGCGTAGCCTGTGCGACCAGTCGCCCGGTTCCGTCCCAGACGTCGCACGTATGGTCGACCCACTGCGTGTCGATGAGCCGGGCGCGGGTCACGATCCGTACCGGACCTGGGGCGGGGATAGCGCGGACATACACAGTCAGCTCAGCTGTGGACACCATTTCGATGAAATCAGTGTCGAACGTGGGAGGCGGAAGCGCATCGACCGCATACAGCAGTGATACCGGGTCGAAGTTTTCCTGGAGAGGAAGCTTAAGCCAGCCGCGCAGTTCCCCCCGACCGCTCGGACGACCATTCATGACCCCGCTCCATTCCGGGTCAAGACGCACCTCGACCTGATCAAACATCGCGACTCTGGATCCGTCCGGTGTGACTGGCTTCAGGCGGATGCCGTCGTCGAAAGGAACGACCTGAACATCCGGTATGCCGGTGTCCCAGCAGGGCGCTGTGGACGGGGCCAGCTGACTGGTGCTCATCAGCGCCTCGACACATAGGTGGCCGCCCTGGCTTATCCGCGCGCGGACCTGACTGATCGAGCGACCGCGGCGCAACAGTTCGCCCTCAATCTGGACCGGCCCTGGAGCGGGGGAACGCAAGTAGTGCGCGCTGGCCGCGACCACGTCGCCGGAACCGTTCAGGGCCAACGCGGCACGTCCCAGGAGAGCCAGAAGGTATCCGCCGTTGGGCTTGGATGCGATTGTCCACTCACGGCTGATTTCAGCCTCGAAGGTCCTGGCTCCGCGGGCGCGGATGGAACTGACCTGCGCGAAAGCCTCAAGAACCGAGTCCGGTGCACCGCCGGGTGCCTGATTTGACATAGTATGCACGGCGTCTGTCGCGATCATCGGTATGCTCATTTGCCAAAGGCTAAGTCGAACGGGACTTGTAAACACCTAGTTGTTCCAGAAAATATTCTGGGGATTTATCTTGGCGCGTTCTACGGGCGAGGACCGGTTAGCCGCGGCGCAGAAATGCGGCACGGCAGAACCTTAAGGATTTCCTGGCGTGCTTTCTCTTAGCCTCACTCTGCTGCTGAATTTCGTAATCTTGCGGCAGTCTCGGTGACGCGCGGTCGCCCGACTTCTCACCCGATCTCCTAGGAGCGAACGTGCCGGTCCGCGGCGATGATTACCTGGTTGTGGCACCCGTTGAGGCGGCGGCGCCGGTCGCGGGGGTGGCCAGTGCGGATCCGGTGGTGATCGTGGGGATGGCGTGCCGATACCCGGGCGGTGTCAGCACTCCGGAACAGCTGTGGGACCTAGTCCTCAGGCGTACGGATGCCATTACTAGTTTTCCTACGGAGCGGGGCTGGGATCTGAATTTGCTTTTCGACGATGATCCTGATCATGCGGGGACTTCGTGTGCGCGGGCGGGGGGGTTCTTGCATGAGGCGGCGGGGTTTGATGCGGGGTTTTTCGGGATTTCGGCGCGGGAGGCGGTGGCGATGGATCCGCAGCAGCGGCTGTTGCTGGAGGCGGCGTGGGAGGCGCTGGAGCGGGCTGGGATTGATCCGGTGTCGGTGCGCGGCACTGATGCCGGGGTGTTCGCGGGGGCGATGGGTCACGCGTATGCGGGGGGTTCGGCGTCGGGTTCCGGGGAGGTCGGGGGGGCGGGGGGGCTGGTTGGTCTGGGTGCGGCGGGCGGCGCGATCTCGGGTGGTGTTTCGTTTTTGCTGGGGTTGGAGGGTCCGGCGGTGTCGGTGGATGCGGCGTGTTCGTCGTCGCTGGTGGCGTTGCATCTGGCGGTGCAGTCGCTGCGGGGCGGGGAGTGTTCGCTGGCGTTGGCGGGCGGGGTGACGGTGATGGCGGTGCCGGGTCCGTTCGTGGAGTTTTCGCGGTTGGGGGTGCTGGCGGGTGATGGCCGGTGCAAGGCGTATGCGGAGGGTGCTGACGGGGTGGGGTTGGGGGAGGGGGTGGGGGTGCTGGTGCTGGAGCGGCTTTCGGATGCGCGGCGCGGGGGGCATCCGGTGCTGGCGGTGGTGCGGGGCAGCGCGGTGATGCAGAACGGGGCGCCGGGCGGGCTGGGGGCGGCGGGCGGGTTGGCGGGGGTGAGTGGGCTGACGGTGCCGAATGGGTTGTCGCAGCAGCGGGTGATCCGGCGGGCGCTGGCGGCGTCGGGGCTGGGCGCGGCGGATGTGGATGTGGTGGAGGGGCATGGGCTGGGGACGGCGGCGGGGGATCGGGTTGAGGTGCAGGCGCTGATCGCGACGTACGGGCAGGACCGGCCGCGGGGCCGGCCGCTGCTTTTGGGGTCGGTGAAGTCGAATGTCGGTCATGCGCAGGCGGCGGCGGGGGTGGCCGGGGTGATCAAGATGGTGCTGGCGATGGCGCACGGGGTGGTGCCGGCGACGTTGCACGTGGATGCGCCGTTGTCGCGGGTGGACTGGCTGGCGGGGTCGGTGGGGCTGGTCACCGAGGCGGTGCCGTGGCCGGAGGCGGGCCGGCCGCGGCGGGCGGGGGTGTCCTCGTTCGGGTTCAGCGGGACGAACGCGCACGTGATCGTGGAGCAGCCGCCTGCGGGGGCGGTCGGCTCTGCGGTGAGCAGGGGGGGTCTGGGGGGGATGGCTTCCCCGGGGCCAACGCCGTGGGTGGTGTCGGCGCGCAGTGCGGCGGGGGTGGCTGATCAGGCGCGGCGGCTGGCGGCGCATGTGCGGGCGGCGGGGGGCGGGGCGGGGGTGGTGGATGTGGGGTATTCGCTGGCGGTGACGCGGTCGGCGATGGGGTGCCGTGCGGGGGTGGTCGCGCGGGATGCGGAGGGGTTCCTGGCTGGCCTGGACGCGCTGGCGGGCGGGCGGGAGGCGCCGGGGGTGGTGCGGGGCGGGGCTGAGGGGCGGGGGACGCCGGGGGCGGTGTTCGTGTTTCCCGGCCGGGGGGCGCAGTGGGCTGGGATGGCGGTGGGGCTGGGCGAGTCTTCCCCGGTGTTCGCCGGGCAGCTGGCGGCGTGCGCGGCGGCGCTGGCCCCGCATGTGGGCTGGTCGCTGCTGGATGTGCTGGGCGAGGTGCCGGGTGCGCCGCCGCTGGAGCGGGCCGATGTGGCCGGGCCGGCGCTGTTCGCGGTGATGGTGTCGCTGGCGGGGTTGTGGCGGGCTCACGGGGTGCGGCCCGCGGCGGTGGCGGGGCATGGGGCGGGGGAGGTCGCCGCGGCGTGCGTGGCGGGGGCGCTGTCGCTGCCGGACGCGGCCGCGGTCGTGGCGTGGCGCAGCCGGGTCCTGGCCGAGCCTTCTGGTCAGGGAGATCTCGCGTACCGTGAGCTGCCCGCCGCGCTGGCCGCGGTCACGCCGTGGACGTCCGGCGTCTCGTTCGGTTCCGCGGTGACCGGGGAGCTGATCGATACCGCGGGGCTGGACGGCGCCTACTGGCTGGGCAACCTGCGCGGCACGGCGCGGTTCGACCAGGCCGTCCGGGCCTTGATCACGGCCGGGTACCGGGTTTTCATCGAGGTCAGCCCCGATCCGGTGCTGGCCGCCGGGCTAGCGGAAACCATCAAGGCCGCCGGGGCGCCCGCCGCTGTCATCGTCACCTCGCACCGCGGCCGGGGCGGCCTGGACCGCTTCGTCACCTCCCTGGCCAGTGCCTGGGCCCACGGTGCCGCCACCGACTGGGACACCTTCTACGCCACTGCCAGCACCGGCACCCCCCGCCGCGTTCCCCTGCCCACCTACCCCTTCCAGCACCAGCCCTACTGGCTGGCTCCGGCCGAGGCCCGGTCGTCGCTGAGCGCCCTGCTGCCTGGCCTGTCGTCCTGGTACCGGCGGCGCAGGACCGCTAGCGCTGTCGACAGCTGGCTGTACCGGACGACATGGACCCGGATTACCTGCGGCACCATGTCGGTGCCCCCGGGCCGCTGGCTGGTCGTGCTGCCCGCCGACGCCCCCGAAGACGATTGGACCAACGGGATCCTAGATGGCCTGGCGCGCCTGGGCCTGCAGACCGAGCGGCTGGCCTTGTCCGGGAGCGACGATCCGACGGTGGCCGCGGAGCGGGTCAGCGACGCCATGGCCAAGCCCGCAAGCGGTGTGCTGTCCCTGCTGGCCGTGGACGAAATACCGCACCCGGAACATCCGGTGATCCCACGCGGCTTGGCCGGGACCACCCACTTGCTGCTGGCCTTGGAAGCGGCCGGTGTCGAGGTACCGCTCTGGTGCCTCACCCGCGGCGCTGTGTCGGCCACCCGGCTTGACACCCTGGCCAGCCCAGGCCAGGCCATGACCTGGGGTCTGGGCCGCGTCGTCGCCCTGGAAGCTCCGCGGTCCTGGGGAGGCCTGGTCGACCTGCCTTCCGTAGTGAACCGCCAGGTGGTGTCGCGGCTCGCCCACGTCCTAGCCCATGGCTGTGAGGATCAGGTCGCCGTTCGCCCGGCCGGCATGTTCGCCCGGCGGCTGGTGCGGGACGTCCTGATCCCCAGCGTCAATGACTGGTCTGCGCGCGGAACGGTGCTGGTGACGGGTGGTACCGGCGCGCTGGGCGCGCGGGCGGCCCGGTGGCTGGCCGGCGTCGGTGCCGAGCACTTGGTGCTGATCAGCAGGCAGGGACCTGCCGCGCCGGGGACAGTGGAGCTTCAGCATGAGCTGGAAGCGATGGGCGCGCGGGTTACGTTCGCCGCGTGCGACGCTGCCGACCGGGTGGCGCTGGAGCAAGTGTTGGCCCAGATCCCGGCCGACGCGCCGCTGACCGGGGTTGTGCATGCCGCGAGTGTCCTGGACGACGGGGTTTTGTCGTCCCTGACGCTGCCGCGTTTTGAAACCGTCATGCTCCCCAAGGTGGCGGCGGCGATCAATCTGGACGAGCTGACCCGCGGCCACGACCTGGCGATGTTCGTTCTATTCTCCTCGGTGTCCAGCTCGCTGGGCAACGCCGGACAGGCCAACTACGCCGCGGCAAACGCCTTCCTCGATGCGCTGGCCGAACGCCGCCGCGCCGACGGCCTGGTCGCGACGTCGCTTTCGTGGGGCCCGTGGGCGGGTGCCGGGCTGGCCGTCGGAAACGCCGTCCTGGGCGAACGGATGCGCCGCAACGGGATGACGCCGATGGCACCAGAGGCCGCGATCGCCGCGTTGCAGCGGGCCGTGGCCGCCGACGCGACCCACCTGATAGTGACCAACGTCAACTGGGAATCGTATGCCGCCGCGCAGACCGCGATCCGGCTCAGCCCGCTGATCAGCGACCTTCCGGAGATCCATCGCGCGCTGGCCGTCAGGCGTATGAGATCGGCCGGCGCGCTGTCCGACCGGCTGCGTGGCCTGACCCCGGCGGAGCAGGACCGGCTGCTGCTCGACGTGGTGCGGGCTGAGGTCGCCGGGGTTCTGGGTCTCGCCGCACCAGACGCCGTCGAGGCCAACCGCGCGTTCCAGGAGCTAGGCTTCGACTCCCTGACGGCGCTGGAAGTACGCATCAGGCTCATGGCGGTGACGGGCGCCCGCCTGTCGGCCACCCTGCTCGTCGACTACCCGAGCACCGCCGCGGTGGCCGGGCATCTGCGCGCGTGTCTGCTCGGTGACTCCGGGACGCTAGCTGCGGTCGCGCCCCAATCTCCCTCGCTCGCCGACGAGGCGATCGCGATCGTCGCTATGGCGTGCCGTTATCCCGGCGGCGTGGACTCGCCAGAGGACTTGTGGGACCTGCTCGTGCGCCGCGGCGACGCGGTCGGGGCCGCGCCGCCGCATCGGGGCTGGGATATGGACGCCATCTACGATCCTGAGCCCGGGCAGGAAGGGACGACCTACGCTCGCGAAGCCGGCTTCCTCACCGAGGCGGCGGGGTTTGATGCGGGGTTTTTCGGGATTTCGGCGCGGGAGGCGGTGGCGATGGATCCGCAGCAGCGGCTGTTGCTGGAGGCGGCGTGGGAGGCGCTGGAGCGGGCTGGGATTGATCCGGTGTCGGTGCGCGGCACTGATGCCGGGGTGTTCGCGGGGGCGATGGGTCACGCGTATGCGGGGGGTTCGGCGTCGGGTTCCGGGGAGGTCGGGGGGGCGGGGGGGCTGGTTGGTCTGGGTGCGGCGGGCGGCGCGATCTCGGGTGGTGTTTCGTTTTTGCTGGGGTTGGAGGGTCCGGCGGTGTCGGTGGATGCGGCGTGTTCGTCGTCGCTGGTGGCGTTGCATCTGGCGGTGCAGTCGCTGCGGGGCGGGGAGTGTTCGCTGGCGTTGGCGGGCGGGGTGACGGTGATGGCGGTGCCGGGTCCGTTCGTGGAGTTTTCGCGGTTGGGGGTGCTGGCGGGTGATGGCCGGTGCAAGGCGTATGCGGAGGGTGCTGACGGGGTGGGGTTGGGGGAGGGGGTGGGGGTGCTGGTGCTGGAGCGGCTTTCGGATGCGCGGCGCGGGGGGCATCCGGTGCTGGCGGTGGTGCGGGGCAGCGCGGTGATGCAGAACGGGGCGCCGGGCGGGCTGGGGGCGGCGGGCGGGTTGGCGGGGGTGAGTGGGCTGACGGTGCCGAATGGGTTGTCGCAGCAGCGGGTGATCCGGCGGGCGCTGGCGGCGTCGGGGCTGGGCGCGGCGGATGTGGATGTGGTGGAGGGGCATGGGCTGGGGACGGCGGCGGGGGATCGGGTTGAGGTGCAGGCGCTGATCGCGACGTACGGGCAGGACCGGCCGCGGGGCCGGCCGCTGCTTTTGGGGTCGGTGAAGTCGAATGTCGGTCATGCGCAGGCGGCGGCGGGGGTGGCCGGGGTGATCAAGATGGTGCTGGCGATGGCGCACGGGGTGGTGCCGGCGACGTTGCACGTGGATGCGCCGTTGTCGCGGGTGGACTGGCTGGCGGGGTCGGTGGGGCTGGTCACCGAGGCGGTGCCGTGGCCGGAGGCGGGCCGGCCGCGGCGGGCGGGGGTGTCCTCGTTCGGGTTCAGCGGGACGAACGCGCACGTGATCGTGGAGCAGCCGCCTGCGGGGGCGGTCGGCTCTGCGGTGAGCAGGGGGGGTCTGGGGGGGATGGCTTCCCCGGGGCCAACGCCGTGGGTGGTGTCGGCGCGCAGTGCGGCGGGGGTGGCTGATCAGGCGCGGCGGCTGGCGGCGCATGTGCGGGCGGCGGGGGGCGGGGCGGGGGTGGTGGATGTGGGGTATTCGCTGGCGGTGACGCGGTCGGCGATGGGGTGCCGTGCGGGGGTGGTCGCGCGGGATGCGGAGGGGTTCCTGGCTGGCCTGGACGCGCTGGCGGGCGGGCGGGAGGCGCCGGGGGTGGTGCGGGGCGGGGCTGAGGGGCGGGGGACGCCGGGGGCGGTGTTCGTGTTTCCCGGCCGGGGGGCGCAGTGGGCTGGGATGGCGGTGGGGCTGGGCGAGTCTTCCCCGGTGTTCGCCGGGCAGCTGGCGGCGTGCGCGGCGGCGCTGGCCCCGCATGTGGGCTGGTCGCTGCTGGATGTGCTGGGCGAGGTGCCGGGTGCGCCGCCGCTGGAGCGGGCCGATGTGGCCGGGCCGGCGCTGTTCGCGGTGATGGTGTCGCTGGCGGGGTTGTGGCGGGCTCACGGGGTGCGGCCCGCGGCGGTGGCGGGGCATGGGGCGGGGGAGGTCGCCGCGGCGTGCGTGGCGGGGGCGCTGTCGCTGCCGGACGCGGCCGCGGTCGTGGCGTGGCGCAGCCGGGTCCTGGCCGAGCCTTCTGGTCAGGGAGATCTCGCGTACCGTGAGCTGCCCGCCGCGCTGGCCGCGGTCACGCCGTGGACGTCCGGCGTCTCGTTCGGTTCCGCGGTGACCGGGGAGCTGATCGATACCGCGGGGCTGGACGGCGCCTACTGGCTGGGCAACCTGCGCGGCACGGCGCGGTTCGACCAGGCCGTCCGGGCCTTGATCACGGCCGGGTACCGGGTTTTCATCGAGGTCAGCCCCGATCCGGTGCTGGCCGCCGGGCTAGCGGAAACCATCAAGGCCGCCGGGGCGCCCGCCGCTGTCATCGTCACCTCGCACCGCGGCCGGGGCGGCCTGGACCGCTTCGTCACCTCCCTGGCCAGTGCCTGGGCCCACGGTGCCGCCACCGACTGGGACACCTTCTACGCCACTGCCAGCACCGGCACCCCCCGCCGCGTTCCCCTGCCCACCTACCCCTTCCAGCACCAGCCCTACTGGCCGAGGCCCGCGGACCTGGCGGGCGTGGTGTCTCGCGCCGGGCTGACCGCTCCGGATCATCCGCTGCTCGCCGCGGTGGTGAAGCTGGCCACGGGCGATGAGATGGTGGCGACGGCCCGCTGGTCGCTGCGCACACATCCGTGGCTCGCCGGCCGCGCCGTGCCGGGCGCAGCCGTCGTGTCGGGCACGGCGCTGGTGGAGGTCGTGATCCGGGCCGGTGCCGAGCTTGGCTGTGGTCAGATCGCCGATCTGACTATGCGCGCTCCGCTGGTCGTGCCTCGCCACGAACAGATCCAGGTCCAGATCGTTGTGGGCGCGGCGGATGCCTCGGGCTCGCGGCCCGTCACGCTCCACGCTCGCCCGGCCGGAGACGACGGTGGCATGTGGACCCAGTACGCGACGGGCACGCTCGTCCCGCCCGCCGTTGTGCCCTCGGACCTGGCGACGTGGCCTCCGCCTGGTGCTCAACCGGTCGCCGTGGACCGCTTTTACGCCGAGATGACCAGGCGTGGCTATGACTTCGGGCCGACCTCCCAGTTCATGCGCGCGGCCTGGCTCAGGAACACCGAAATATTCGCCGAGGTGGCCCTGCCCGACCAGGCCTGTGCCGACGCGGACCGGTTCGGCCTGCACCCGGCGCTGTTCGACGCGGCGCTGCAGGCCGCTTCTCTGCGGCCGGACGCTGACCACAGCCGGATGGTGGCGCCCTTCTCCTGGCAGGGCGTCTGCCTGCACGCCGCCGGGGTCACCGCGCTGCGGGTGCGGCTGACCGCGATCGGCCCGGAAACGGTCACGGTGCTGCTCGCGGGCGCCACGGGCGCCCCGGTGGCCTCGATCGAGTCGGTGGCACTGCGGCCGGTGACCGACGCGACGTGACCTCAGCGGCCCGGAGCATCCCGGTCAGATGCGCGGGAATTCCACGACAACTTGATAATGGGCTCGCAACTTATGCATCAGGCCTACCTCGGGGGAATTCCGAAGTCCGTGGCACGGCCTGTCGCCCGAGGTGGGGAAAATTCGGTGAGCAGAACTAGGGAATATCAGGTAAGCGTTACCACATGATGGTGGCCAGGTGCGCCTGTGATCAGCACGAAGCAGGGAAGATAGGGAGACTGGCTCATGAAGGTCCGCAAACTTATCGCCGGAATCGGCGCGGCAGCTTTGGTCAGTAGCGCTGGATTGCTGCTTACCACCACCGCCGCCAGCGCCCATAGCGCTCAGCAAATCCTGACGTTTGTAACTGTCGAGCAGAATGCGGTCGTGTATTCCCCGACCTCCTTGGCTGCGACCGATGAGGACTTCAGCACATCTGGCCAGCTGATCGGCTTCGCTGTGCTGCACTTTACGACGAACCCGGTCTCGGGAGAATTGAGGATTGACGCGGCTGTCGCTGTGGATGGCGGCGTTATCTACGGCAGGCTCCGCAGCGCCTCCAGCACGTCGCCGATCGCCACCGGCAAGGTAACCGGAGGGACCGGCGCGTTCCGCGACGCCGTCGGAACCATCACCGCCACGGCCCAGAGCGCCACCGCGTCCGTGGTGACCGTCGTCTTCACCACCTGACGATCTTCTGTCAGAGATCCTCGCGAAGAGCCCTGCCTGCAGCCAGCCGGCGGGGCTTCTCTGCGTGCCGCTCAGCAGCGGTCACGATTTGATGCGCCGCCTGTACGTATTAGTGACGTGATCAAGGTGGGCATCCGCCAGTTCACCGAGGGGTTCGACGTCATGGCTGGCGCGGGGGCCGTTCCGAGCTGTTGGCCTGCTCGAGGAGGTCCCGCACGACCTGTCGGTGCCGGGCCGCGATTCCGGCCCACAATTCGCGTGCGACGGAGTTGTCCAGTTGTACGAAGGTGGCGAAGAGCAGCGTCTGCTGCTGGCGTTCGAAGAGCAGTTCGCCTGACAACCCGAGTCGGCCGCTGGCTCCAAGGAGCGCCACGTCCGGGGTGCTGCGACGGACCTCCCAGCCCAGCACAAGTCGGTCAGACTGAGTTGCACCGAGCCGCAGCCCGAGCGTAGACCATCCCATCGAGAGCGCTTCTCGCGTGCTCACCGGAGCGCCTTCAAGGATTGCCCGGGCCCATTGCTCGCCCGTACGGTCCTGAGCCGGGCCGGTTTCGATGAGGAAGGCGTCCTCGTAGTCGACGTGGGAAAGCGTGCTGAGCGCTCGGGCGGCCGACGGCAGTGTGACCTGCCGCACTCTGCCCGGTGCCTCCACGTGCGGGTCGTTCGGATGGCTGTCTGTACCCGCCGTCACGTTGATGCCCTCCTCAACTGAAGTACCTGGCGCGGACGGCCATCTGGCCGCGGTAGCCGCCGGCCCATCTGGAACCCAGCCGATGTGCATGACCCCCGTGAACGGTCCGGTTGACGATCTCCGCAGCCCACTCGTCGCCGGTCAGGTACAGCGAGGTGAAGGGGACGGCAGCGAAGTCCGGGTCGCCAGGGCCGGGAGGCGTGCGCGGTGTTCGCGAGCCGCATGCGGGCAACCTCCATATATACGCTACCGTATACATGAATGTAGCACCGCCAGCGGTGCCGTCAACTCCCGGACTGATAATGAGAGGCCATGGCCGCCATCACCCGGACGCCCCGTGGCAGGTGGATCGAGGAAGGCTTGCGGGCCCTTGCGGCCGGCGGCCCGGACGCCGTCCGGGTCGAGGCCTTGGCGCAGGCGCTCGGCGTGACCAAGGGTGGCTTCTACGGGCATTTCGCCGACCGGAACGCGCTGCTCGACGAGATGCTCGACACGTGGGAGCGGATGAGCATTGATGAGGTGCTGGAGCGCGTCGAGCGCCATGGCGGCGACGTCAGGGCCAGGCTAAGGCTGGCGGGCGCGCTCACCTTCTCCAGCGAGTTGCTGCCGATCGACCTAGCAATCCGCGACTGGTCCCGGCGCGACCAGGCGGTCGCCGAGCGCCTCCGGCGCGTCGACAACCGGCGCATGGACTACCTGCGCCGGCTGTTCGGCGCCCTCTGCCCCGATGAGGAGCAGGTCGAGGCCCGCAGCACGCTCGCCTTCTCACTAGTGGTCGGCAACCACTTCATGGTCGCCGATCACGGCGCACGCAGCCACGCAGACGTGCTCGAACTCGCCGTGAGGTGGCTTCTGGCGTAATAACGCCGTGAGCAGTGCGCGCCTGACCGTGCGTTGTTCCGCATCTTGCGGTGGTCAGTAGCGCTCCGGCTCCAACCCGGTGGCCCTCTCCGCGTCACATAGCGAAATCCCGCCGGGAACATTGCAGCTGGGAGGCCAGTGCCCGCGATAAGCAGCAGTTCGGGCGCGACTGCACCCGTCCGGCTGCCCCGCACAGAACATCCCGATCAGGACCGGTCACGCGCGGCGCCTTCCGCCCGTCGGCCAGCACGGCCAGCTCGCGCCTTCCCCTCGGGCACTGACCCAATGCCGCTTACCCTAAAAGGATCTTGAAGATCCGCGACGTCGTCCCGGCGTTGCTGCTCAGCCCCGATTCCAGCAGCTACGTCGTCCCGGAGTTGCTGTTCTGGTACCGTTCCCGGCCGCGGGCCGTCTTCCCGGAGCTGACCCGCTGCCGGACCGGGCCCCGGGCAAAACGGTCACCTCCGGTTGCCTGCGAGCACGAACAGGCAGGTCACGAACATGATCAAAATACGCTAAGGGCTTGCAGAGTGCCCCAATAGCATCATCGGGCCGGCGTTGTCGCTGGCTCCGGGAGTTGCGGAGGCTTAGGGCAGACGACGGTGGCGCTCCCGCAGCCGGCCGAGCCCGGCCGCCGCTCCGGCCGCGACCAGCGGCACCGCGCTGGCCAGCGCCGCCGGCCCGCCGGACAGCGTGGCCTCGTCGCTGTCGTTATAGCGACAGCGCGGGATAGTTGCTGTTCCCGGCCGCAGGCAGGCCACCACAGCGCGGGAGCACTGCTGCTCCCACCCAAGATCAACTGTCAAGCCAAGCGGCATTGTGCCCTGACCGGCTGTTTCAGCAGCACAGACGTCGCCATGGCGCTTGACGGTCGTTGAGGCCGATCTCGGCTTACCGCACCGCCTGCGCGTACCCGTGCTTGGGATGCGGACCCATAGCACGTTCCGCACGCGTGAGACCCGGACCGGGCTGGGGCCAGGTAGCCCTGGTGCATTGCTGCACCAGGGCCCCTTCAGGACCGTGCATGCGCGTCTCCGCGCACACGGCCCAAGCAAGCCGCTAGGGCGGCTCAGGTGTTCTGCTGTACCACGGTGTTCCCTGCCAGCCGGGGCGGGTGCTTGCTCCGGCGGCAGGTAGCGTGCACGAGGTGTGTCCGGTATTTGCGCGCGGCGCTGGGTGTGTCGTAATGAACCAGGTAGTCCGCCGTGATCGCCTGCTTGGCGACCCACAAGAACCATTGCTCCCAGCCCTGAGGGGACTGGGGCGGCTGGTCAGGGGTCAGCAGGTTCTCCCCGCACAGGTTGCACCGCCCGTCCTGCCTGGACAGCAGGCGCACGGTGTAAGAGTCCAGCGGGGGCTTGACCTTGCGGCGGCGCTGCGCCCAGTACCCGGCCAGGGCGGGATCATCGGGTGATGCCCCGCCTTTGACCAGGGTGTGCCGCGTGATCTCAGTCCAGGACGGCTTCGGCAGGTAGGCGCCCGTGTCTTTATCGCCGAACACCCACCGGTCGGCCCTGAACTTTTCGAACTTCCGGAAATACCGGCCGACAATCCAGCGTTTCGGCTTGTTCGAGTGACTCCGGCACGCCCACTTATACGTGAGCCTCCACAGGTAGTCGGTCAGGTCAGCGAACACTCTGGCCGACACCACCGTCCGATAATAGGCGACCCATCCCCGTGTAATCGGGACGATTTTCGCCAGTACTGCTGCGACGTTGGACCCGCGGAGCGCGCGGAACTCCTTCGCTAGCCGTTCCCGGAGCCTCTTGATGGCCGTGGCACCCGGCTTGATGAGCAGCTTGCCGTTGGGATAGCGGCGGAGATTGAATCCGAGAAAACCGAACCCCTCAGACAGGGGGACGATCCGGGTCTTGGCTTCATTGAACGCCAGCCCCCTCGGCTCCAGCCACCTGGCAAGCCGCGCCTTGACCTCCTCGGCCTGCTGCCTGGAATGACAGCATACCACCAGGTCATCAGCGTACCTCGTGAGCGCCGGGCATCCGTTCCTGACCCTTCCGGCATAAGTACCGGCATAGTAACGGACGCCTGCGGCCTCCTCCAGCCCGTGCAATGCGATATTCAATAGCAAGGGTGAAATGACACCCCCTTGGGGGGTTCCTTCCCAAGTCGGGGCGAACCCTTTCCCAGCCTCGAAAATACCCGCTTTCAGCCACCCGGCGATCATCGCTTTCGCGGGAAAACCGCCGAGCATTTCCAGCAGGTGCTCGTGGCTGATCTTGTCGAACGCAGCCGCCAGATCGGCATCAAGAATCCACGCCCGCTTTGACTTCCCGTGCAGGGTGTTGTACAAAGATTCTATCGCGTCATGACAGCCGCGGCCCGGCCGGAACCCATACGCTCGGGGTTCGAAGCGGGCCTCCCACTCGGGTTCCAGCGCGTTACGTACCCGTGCCTGATGACACCGGTCCGCGATTACCGGAATTCCGAGCGGACGCATTTTTGCCTTATCACTGGCTTTCGGAATGTACACCCGCCGGACCGGGGAAGGCTTATGCGAGCCGATGCTGGCGTGCACCTGCACCGCCATCTCGGCCCGTGCCTGGCTGGTCAGCGCGACCAGCCCGTCGATACCCGCAGTCCGGCGGCCCGTATTGCGCTGCGTCACCTGCCGAACGCTACATAGCGTATTAGCCCAGCTCCGCAGCATCAGCTTCTGAAGGTTCCTGGCCGCAGGCCAGTCACCGTCCTGTGCCGCCTTGAAGATCCGCCCGCGCAGCCGCCGTACCTGCTCCTCCTGACGCCGCCAGTCCACACGATCCCAGGCGTCGCCATCGAACGAGGGCAGGCCCGCAGGTCCGTTCACCGAGGTGCCCAACGCGCCCATTAGCTCCGGCATTTCCGCTCGCTTCGCTCCAAAGACTCACCTGACTGCGTCAGCACCCTTGCGGGCACGAGCACACGGCTCGCTATCCGGCCAGTTATACGAGCACCATCCGGGAGGAGACCCGGTCCTGCGGCACTCGCTTTCCTGCCTCCTTTCGGACGCCGGCATTCGCTTCTCAGTCACCCTGTCCCGCCAGCGGGCTTCCGCCCCTCTTACGATCGGCCTACCGCCGCGCCTGCGCATACCCGCGCCTGCACGACGGACCCTGACGAGGTTTCCACGTTCCGCACGCGTGAGACCCAGACCGGCCGGGTCGCTCTCTCTACCCCGGGGACAACGGTGCTCACTGGCCGTCGAGGCGTCCGCGGCCGCCGCCTGCCGCCTCTCAGCGGCCGGTCCCTGCCACCCCGGCAATACAACCCAGCCCGGAGTGCGTATCTGACGAGGCATCAGCAAGAGTTTCCTGGTAGTCGCCCTATACCGGTCTTTCCCCTCACCTGTGGCCACCCTGGCTGGGACGGCGGCCCTTGGGCTTTTCCGCGATGCTTCGAACCCGGCCGGTCAGGGACCGGCCACGCACGTCACGGCGGGGACAGGTCGAGCACAACCCGTAGCTACGTCCCTGGCATCAGCCAGACCTCCTCGACTAGCTCACTCACCCACGTGCGACCTCGTGTCGCAACACCCTCTTTACCCCGGGAACGGCGGTGTCCGCTGGCCATCGAGTTGTCCGTGGCCGCCGCCTGCCGCGTCTCAGCGGCCGGTTCCTGTCACCCCGGCACCGGCCACGCACGTCACGGCGGGGACAGATCGAACACAACCAGTAGCTATGTCTCCGGCATCCCTGCGTGCCAGACCTCCTCGACCAGCTCGCTCACCACGCGCGACCTCGGGCACGCATAACTTGAACCCCGAACCCGCGGACTAAGACAAAGGCCCACTCGATAACTGCCGGTCCAGTGGCCGGGCCTCGGTGCTCTCGGCTCGCTGTCGCTGTTCCCTCACCTTGTTAACCGCGTCGAGGCGGGATACCGCTCCGAGCTTGATGAAGATGTTCCGGAGATGGCGCTTGACCGTCGCCTCAGTCAGTCCGAGACGAGAGGCGATCTGGCCATTGCTGAGGGCCTGGGCGACCAGGCCGAGCACCTCACGTTCCCGGTCCGAGAGCTCCCCCTGCTCCGGCCTGTGCCGGGCAGTCTGCCCGGGCCTATGCCGGGCGGCCTGCAGGCTCTCCTGGGAAACGCCCAGGATGATCCGGGTGTCATCCGCGTGCACGGCGCGGATGGCGACCACCAGTTCTTGCCACTGAACGGACTTCAGCAGGTAGGCCCGGATGCCCGCCGCGAGCGTTGCCTGCACCAGTTCGGGCCCCTCGTGCATGCTCAGGATGATGATCCGTGAGCGAGGGGAGCGTTCCGCTATCCGCCGCACCGTCTCGGTGACTTCCCCGCCGGGGATCTCCACGTCGAGTAGAACGATGTCCGGTTCTGCCTCCGCGGCCAGCGTCACCGCCTCGTCGGCCCCGTCGGCCTCGCCCACCACCCGCAGGTCTTCTTGCGTCTCCAGGAGCTTGCGCAGCCCTTGGCGGACGAGAGCGTGGTCATCGACCATGAGGATGGTCGTTTGGTCATTCTCGTCGCGCATCATGTGTCCCGGGAAGCGGTATGAGAAGCTCCATCTGGGTTCCCTGTCCTAGCGTGCTCGCCACGGTCAGCCGCCCGTTGAGCAGGGCGGCACGCTCGCGCATCGAGCTGAGCCCGATGCCCGCGGACACCGCGCTGACCAGGAACCCGCAGCCGTCGTCCTCCACCCATGCGTGCAGTTCGTGGGGAGCGAGAATGATATCGATCAACAGCGTTCTCGGGTCCCCGTGGGTGAGCGCATTGCGGATCGCCTCGCGGATGATCAGAAATGCCTCTCCGATGACGGCGGGTGGCACCCAGCTTTCGTTGCCGCTTACCCGCAACCGCACATCGGTTTCGCTTGACACCGAGTCGAGATACATGACCAGCGAGTTCTCCAGGCTGCGCACCGCTTCCTGGCGCAGGTCGGAACTTACCACCCGGAGCCTGCGCATGGTCTCGGTGATCGCCTCGCGCACGGACGCGCCCCGCGCGGACGGCTCCGGCGCCGCTGTCCCGCGCACGGGCCTGTCCCGCGCGGACGTGGCCCCGGCGCTTGCGGCGGCCAGTTCACGCTCGCGGTCGAGCTCGAAGAGCTCGAACTGGCGAAGGGCGACGCTCATGCTCTCGCCGAGCTGGTCATGGAGGTCCCGCGCGATGCGCCGCCGCTCCTCCGTGTGCGCTTGGTCGACGCGCTCCAGCAACAGGCTGGCGTAAGCGTGAGGCCCTTCGTTGACCTGCCGCCCGATGCTCTCGTTCAGGGCGATGACGGCGGTGACGAAGCACGGGAGCAGGCTCGGGTCGGACCTGACGTGGCTGCCCAGGGATCGGACGGTCACCTCGAAGAAGACCGTCACGGCTCGCAGCAGATCCGCGGGGCACAGGCGGCTGTCGGCTTGCCCCTCCCCGATAAGTAGGGCGAGGAATTCGCCGTGATCCCTCGGCCGGGTCAAGTTTCCCGCCACGACCGCCGCGACGTCGGCGATGACCTCTGCGGCGTGGCGCATCACCTGCTTGTGCGTCCAGGGGTCCGTGACGACCGGGCTGACACTACTCGCGTACGCGGTGAGCATCGTGTCGCGCTCGGTAATGATGAGTTCGGCGAACCGCTCGTGTTGAGCATCGGCTTCCCTGGGCGGGGTCGGCAAGTCTCCGGTCACGGGCTCCCCTGGCGGCGGCGATCTGCTGTCGTTACCCGGCGAGAACGCACTTGCCCTCCCGGTCGGCGCCGTGCCTGCCTGACCATAAGCAGCCATGCGGCTTCAGCGTTGCCGGGATCCTTGTTGTGGTCGGAATTCTAGTACTCTGCTGCCTCGTGAGACCAGGGTGACTAGGCGTTGATCGACATGTCGGCGTGGTGGCGTGGTCGACGCCACCGGCCGCTGGCCGCACTGCCCGACGGCGAACCTCGTCACCTGCCCGGCTGTGAGCTTTCCAGGTCCAGCCCGCCTGACTGGTCCAGCTGGCCCAGGAACAGTCTGGCCATGGCCAGGTAGGCGCGGACGCTCACGGCGGACAGGCCCCGATCGCCAAGCAGGTAGCGACGGTAGTCCCAGATGACTATACTTGAACGTAAGGCGGGTATTCGGGAGTTTTATGTGATTTTTGGCATACTCGGGCCGCTTGAGGTCATGGTGGGTACCAGACGGCTTGAGCTGGGCGGACTTCGGCAGCAGGTCGTTCTTGCTACTCTTCTCTTAAACTCGAACAAAGTTGTTACCATGGACCGGCTGATCGAGGCCATCTATGGCGAGAATCTGCCGCCGACATGCCGCGCTCAAGCCCAGATCAGCATTTCATCGCTGCGTCGCATCTTCGCCGCGCACGGGCACCAGGGAATCATCACGACCCATGATCGCGGCTATGTTATCCAGGTAGAGCCTGGACAGCTCGACTCGCTGCGGTTCGATGAGCTCGTTACCGCCGCCCGAAACGCGCGCGTGGAGCGCAAGCCGGACTTGGCGATCGCCCGCTACCGTGACGCACTCAGGCTATGGCGAGGACCCGCGCTTGATGGTATATACAGCCAACTCGTACAGGCGGCGGTGAGCCGACTCGACGAACAGCGGATTGTCGCTTACGAGGATCGCATCGAACTCGAGCTTGAGGTGGGCAGGCACCATGAGATCGTGGGCGAGCTCGGCGAACTGGCGGCGCAGTACCCACTACGGGAACGCCCGCGCGGCCAGTTGATGCTCGCGCTGTACCGCTGCGGCCGGGTCGCGGAGTCCCTGCAGGTTTACCGGGTCACCCGGCGGGTCATGATCGACGAGCTGGGAATCGAGCCAAGCGAGCGTCTGCAGCAGCTCGAGCAGTCCATCCTAGCGTCTGACCCGGGCCTCGATGTGCCTGCGGCTCCTGCGCGAACTGCAGTTCATCAGGTCAAGGAGCAAGTTCCAAATTTGCTGGCGGCTGACATTGCTGACTTTACCGGCCGTGAAAATGAAATCGCTCAGATCTACGGTTATCTGATCCCGTCGGGTGATCACGGGCCCCGTCTCGTGGCGCCGATCGTGGTCGTCGTGGGCAAGGGCGGAATAGGCAAGACCAGCATTGCGCTGCACGCGGCACACGGTATGACCAGCCATTTCCCCGACGGCCAGCTTTACGCCGACCTGCACGGCGGGACTTCGCATCCGGTGCAGCCAATACAAGTGCTCGAGCGCTTCCTGCGGGTGCTTGGCATACCGGGTACGCAGGTCCCTGAGGGCCTGGACGAAAGGGCCGAGCTGTACCGCAACCTCGTCGGCGACCGGAAGGTCTTGGTGGTGCTGGACAACGCTGCGGCCGAGAGCCAGGTCCTGCCGCTGCTGCCGGGGAGGGGGAACGCCGCGCTAATCGTCACGAGCCGAGGCAGGCTCGCCGGGCTGGCCGGCGCGCTCCGTCTCGAAGTCGATATCTTCGACGCCGACAAGTCGCTCAACCTGCTCGCGCGCATCGTCGGCGATGAACGCGTGCACACGCAGACGGAGGCGGCCCTGGCGGTCGCCGAGCACTGCGGTCACCTCCCGCTCGCGCTGCGCATCGCCGGGGCACGGCTTGTCGCCCGCCCGCACTGGAGTATCCGGCGCCTGGCTGAGCGTCTGGCTGACGAGACCCGACGCCTGGACGAACTCAGGCACGGCGACATGGGCATTCGGTCGAGCATCTTGCTCACCTACGACGCCGCGAGCAACGACGCCAGGCGGCTGTTCCGCAGGCTCGCCTTGCTCGACATGCCGGTCTTCTCTGGCTGGCTGTGCGCGGCCCTGCTCGATGAGGCGCTCCCCGATGCCGAGGACCTGCTCGACGACCTGGTCAGCGCGCAGCTGATCGACCCTATCGATGGCGGCTCCGGGCCGTACAGCCAATACCGGTATCACGACCTGATCCGGGTGTTCGCGCGCGAGCGCCTCGCCGCCGAGGACTCGGTCGCAGACCGGCAGGAGGCGCTCGACCGCGCACTCGGTGCCCTGCTCTTCCTCGCTGAGGCGGCCCGCGTCCGTTACTACAGCGGCGACTACCTGCGGATACAGAACGACGCGGCCCGCTGGCCGCTGCCCGGCCACGTAGTGGATCAGCTAGTCAGCGATCCGCTGGCCTGGTTCGACCGGGAACGGACCACTCTGGTCTGCGGGGTGCGGCAGGCCGCGCAGGCAGGATCGGCCGAGCTGTGCTGGGGGTTGGCGTCCTGCGCGGTCACGCTGTTCGATTCAAGGACCTATCTCGACGACTGGACGGAAACCCACACGGTAGCGCTTGCCGCCACCAGGAAGGCGGACCTGATCCGCGGCCAGGCGGCGATGCTCTACACTACGGGGACGCTGCACATGACCCAGCAGCGATTCGACCAGGCGCGCCAGGAACTGGACGAGGCGGCGAAACTGTTCCGCGACGCCGCTGACGAGCACGGCACGGCTCTCGTGATCAGGCACATAGCGTTCATCGACCGGCTTAGCGGACAGCTCGACTCCGCCGCCAGGCGGTACGAGGAGGCGCTGTCGATTTTCCGGCGCACCGAGGATCACATCGGCTCTGCCTACGTGCTGCAGAGCCTGGCCCAGGTCAAGTTGGAGCTCGACGATCCCGAACGGGCGAAGGAACTGCTTTCCGACGCGCTGCACATGTGCCGCATCGCGCACTGCGGGAGGATCGAGGCACAGGTGCTGCACCGGATGGGCGAGGCCTTGCTGCTGGAAGGCGAGCCAGCTCGGGCCGTGGAAAGGTTCGAGCTCGCACTGACGATGATCCGGGACGTCGGCGATCCCATCGGAGAGGCATACATCCTGCACGGCATGGGCGTGGCGCACCTGCGGCAAGGCAGTTATGTCGAGGCGGAGCAGGCGCTGCAACGCGCCCTGAACCTCGCCGACGGCGTTGGCGAGCGGCTGGCCCAGGCGCGAGCACTGGTCGGGCTGTGCGAGCTTGCTCTCGCGCTCGGGGACCTGGATGAAGCGGTGCAGGCCGGGCAGCAGGCGGTGCAGGCGTTCCACGGGATTCACGCGCCGCTCTATGAAGCGCAGGTGCTGCTCCTGCTAAGCAACGCGTACTCTGCTCAGGGTCATTCAAGCGCCGCATCCGCCGCGTCGCGGGCGGCGGCCATCTTGCAGGCCAAGCCGAGTGCCGACCGGCCAGTCTAGGGTTTCCATCGAGTCCAGCCGGGGCACCGGTAGGTCAATGCCGAAGACCTGACGGTCAGCCCCAGTTGTTCTCGCCTGGGCTTACCGTCACCCCTTGCGCCGACTGAGCCGCGGGCGCGCTGTCGATGGCCGGGACAGTAGTGAAGAGGGTGGCGATCCCGCATATGACGATCACGGTGCCGATCGAGCCAAGGACGCGCCTGAGTTGCCAGCCGCTAGCGTCCCTGCTCATGGTCCGCGGTTTTTGGTGGTGTCTGCTCATTGTTCCGATCCTTCGTGTTGCATGGCCTTCGCCGTTGTGGCGTTATAAGCAAGCTATTGAGGGGCGCCTTCGCCGCCTTATCGGCAAAGGAAGGCCAACCGATAGAGGTATCCGTGAAGCTTTGAGAAGCCGTACCACGCCGACGTAGGCTGTCGGGCGCGGTGCATGAGCTGGAAGGGACGTTGGTGCAGACATGAGCACACAGGTGTCGGCAGTAGCTTACGCGCACGTGAGCTGCAAGTTGAGCTACGGGCAGGTGTGAGGTGCGGATCGCTACGAAAGTGGTCGACGGTGCGTATGGGAAACCAGCCGCCGGAGTCCGCGCCCGCCTGTCATCCGTTACCGGGAATTCGTGGATAACGGTAGCGGACGCGGAGACCAATGGCGACGGCTGCATCCAGGAATGGCGTTCCAGGCACCTGGAGCGCGGCCTCTACAAAATCGTCTTCGACAGCGATGGTTATTTCGCCAGGCTCGGTACCGCCAGCGCCTATCCCGAAATATCTATCATGTTCAGGATGGATGACGAGTCTCGCCTTTTCCAGGTTCATGTCACGCTGTCTCCGTATTCATACTCCACTTACTTTGGCACTAAAGAAAACCATTCGCAGGAACTCTGAGCTAGGTCCCGTACCTTCAGTGTGATATGCCGGCGGGAGGGCGATAGTGCGCCGAGAAATCGACCACCGGCTGTACGTCGCGGGCAGGGTGGAGGACGTCATCGTCATCCGCGGCCGTGACTACGATCCGCAGGACATCGAGCTCACCGTGCAGCAGAGCAGCCCAGTAGTGCGCCATGGCCAGAGTGCGGCGTTCACGGTCACTGGCGGCGGCGAGGAGCAGCTCGTCATCGTGACGGAAGTCAGCCGGCCAGCCGGCCGCCTCGATGTCGGCCAGGTGGCCGCGACGATCCGTGCCGCCGTGGCCGCGGAACACTGCCTCCAGGTTCACACGGTTGCCCTGCTGCCGCCAGACGTGCTCCCGACGATGTCGGGTGGCCGGGTGCAGCGGCGCCTCTGCGCGACCCGGTTCGAACTGGGAAGGCTCCCTGAGCTGAGCCGTAGCGTGCTCGCCGAGCGGGCCGAGGGCAGCGACCTGCTACGGCTGGGAAGGCAAGCACTGCTCGCGCTGCCGCCCGCCGCCCGGCTGGATCTGCTGCGCGAATACCTCCGCCGGCTCCTCGCCTCTGCCCGCCGGGCGGGGGCAGCGGAGCAGGGGAAGGACGCCACGCTGCTCCCGCTGGGCGCCGACACCCACGCCATGATCAACATCCGGTATTCGCTGGAGACTGACCTAGGCGTACACCTCACCCTGGCGGACCTGTCTAAGGCCACCAGCCCCTCCGAACTCGCGTACCGGCTGGATGAACTGCTCGCCAGCGACGGGGCCCCGACGTTGTACGAGGTCCTGCCCGCGGACCGGTCACTGTGGTTCATGCGGGACGTTGAGCTGACCGCGGGTGAGCGTGGCACTGCGATCGCGCTGCGCATCCGCGGTGAGTTCAATACCGAGTTTCTGGACAGCGCGGTCGGCGCGCTCGTGACGCGCCCGGCAGCTAGCGGCCGGCTGCATGCCCCCGACGACATAGCCCCCCGCCAGTGGATGGCCGGGAGTGCGGCGCAGGGATGGCTGCGAGAGATCGATGTCGGCAAGCTCAGCGACGCGGAGCTGGCCGAGCGTCTCGAGCGCGAGGCGTGTGAGTCCTTTCAAAACGGTCCGCTGCTGCGCGTTCGCCTCTACCGCCGCACAGCGCTTGACCCCGTGCTGCTGGTCGTGGTCCACCACCTCATCGCCGACTTCCGGTCGCTATCGGCCCTGATCGGGAAGTTCGAGCTACTATTCGCCGGGCAGGCCGAGCACGCGCTTGCGTCACCTGACTTGCCGCAATTCGTCCGGCATTACTCGTGGATCAGCGGATCACGGGGTAGCCGCTCCGCCGGGCCGGATATTGTGGCCCAATGCCGTTTGGCTTAGTCCGGGGTGTTCTACCGTAAGTTGCCGCATCAATTCATAATGCAATTCGGCGTACTAAGAACGCGATGCCCGCAGCTAGTTGCATCACCTTCGGCTGCAGGGATTTGCTTGTACTAAGGGTGGTATCGAAAGTTGTACACGGCGTGCTTCTATGGGTGCATGCAAGAGATTCCGGTATCCTTAGGGGCAGGATAATTGTTTTGCCCCAGCTGACGTTTTAGAGTGCAGGAAAGACGGAAATCGACGAACATAGTCTGGTCAATCACGTCTGATGGCTATACCGGCCGGAATTCGCTGACGTCCTACTGCTGCGAAACGGTTCAGTGAGGTTACGATGACAACGCTGATGACAGCGGATACGGATCTCGGGCCGACTACGGAAGCGAGCGACGCCGCGTCGGCGGGTACCGCGTTCGACCTGATGAGCGCTGCCCTGATGCGAGCGGTCGAGCAACTTCCCGAGGTCAGCGTCCCGGTGGACTCCCTCGTGCCTGAATTCCACCTGCGCATGGCCGGAACGGATGCGGCCCACGTCCGGCTGCTGGCCGATGCGGCTGGATCCGTCCAGCTGCCGCCGATCCTGGTGCAGCGGCGCGGCATGCGCATCATCGACGGGATGCACCGGGTCGAGGTGGCGAAACTGCGCGGCGAGCGGGCCATCCGGGCGCGCATCGTCGACTGCCCCGATGAGAAGGCGCTCGTTCTCGCAGTCAAGTCGAACACGCTGCACGGACTGCCGCTGACAAGGGCCGACCGCATCTCAAGCGCGAAGCGCATACTGGGCGCGCACCCGGACTGGTCCGATCGCAAGGTTGCCGGGATCGCCGGGCTCAGCGGAAAGTCAGTTGCCTCGCTCAGGAACAGCTCGGTTGCCGGTGCGCAGTTCGACGGCAAGCGGCTGGGGCGTGACGGGAAGCGCCGCCCGATCGCAGCCGGGGAAGCAAGGCTTCGTGCGGCCGAATACGTTCGTGCTCACCCGGAGGCGTCGGTCAGGCAGATTGCGAGAGCGACGGACGTGTCGCTCGGCACCGCCCACGACGTGCGGGAAAAGATCCGTTGCGACGTTGAGCTGGCTGAGCCGAGCGTGCGCGGGGCGCAGACTCCGGTGGCGGCCCTGCCCGGATCCGCGAACGTGACGAACATCCGGGTCCGGGCAACGACAGGTACCGTCCCACGGCTGGCCTGGTCGGCGGTTGTCGGCAAGCTGGCCGGGGACCCGGCCCTGCGGTACACCGACGGAGGCCGTGCCTTCCTGCGCTGGATGACCCAGCATGCCATGCATCCCGACGAGTGGCGGGAGTTCGTCGACGCGGTACCCGAACGCTGGCTCGAAGAGGTCCGCCAGACGGCTGCCACCATGAGCGAGGAGTGGGGGCAGTTCGCGAACCAGCTCAGCTGCAGGCAAGAAGCGGCAAGATGAGCGCTATAGCGCGGGGCCGGCCTTTACGTATTGGAAGCTCCCGTTGAAGATGCCGGTGCCTGGGCAAAGGCCGGCGGCTGATTGCCGGCGTACAAGTAGCCCCCGTCCGCAGTTGAACTTCCTGATCTATTTGGCCGCCGGGTTCGTTGTTACCTTGTGCCTATGCCGACATCGCCTAGGCTGCTCGCGCTCAGTGACCTTCACGTCGCCTTCCCAGAGAACCGCAAGATCGTGGAGGAGCTGCGCCCGGAGTCCGATGAGGACTGGCTTTTGCTGGCCGGTGACGTCGGCGAGTTGTCGCCGGATATCGAGTGGGCGCTAAGGACCCTCAGCGCACGGTTCGCCCGGATCGTATGGACCCCTGGTAACCACGACCTCTGGACGCACCCCGCCGATCCGCTCAAGCTGCGCGGCGAGAGCCGCTACCGGCACCTGGTGGACCAGTGCCGCAGCCTGGGCGTGATCACGCCGGAAGACCCCTATCCGGTCTGGACCGGGCCAGGCGGCCCGGCCACGATCGTGCCGCTGTTCCTGCTGTACGACTACAGCTTCCGGCCTATCGGCGCACACACGAAAGAAGAGGGCCTAGCCCGCGCCTACGAGACCGGTGTCGTCTGCAGCGACGAAGCGCTGCTGCATCCCGATCCGTACCCGAGCCGGGAGGCTTGGTGCTGGGCCAGGATCGAAGCGACCACGCGTCGGCTCGCTGCCCTGGATCCCGCGCTACCTGTGGTCTTCATGAACCATTACCCCCTGGTTCGCGATCCCACCCGGGTACTGCGCTACCCGCAGTTCGCCCAGTGGTGCGGTACAACCATCACGCATGACTGGCACGTGCGCTATCACGCTGCCGCGGTGGTCTACGGGCACCTGCACATCCCCAGGGTGACCTGGCACCACGGTGTCCGGTTCGAAGAGGTCTCGCTTGGCTACCCGCGGGAATGGCGGCATCGGGCCGGTCATCCCGGCCTGCCGCGGCAGATCCTGCCCGCCGTCGCGGCCGAGGGCAGGCAGCCGTGATCGGGGACATCCTGCCGCCCGAGGTGATGGCAGAAGAGGCTTTCTGCGACGTGCCGGACGTCACGCTGTTCCCCGACGAAGAGGCGGCCATCGCGAAAGCCGTGGACAAGAGGCGCCGCGAGTTCGCCACGGCCCGCG
The DNA here is from genome assembly GCA_963769145.1 of uncultured Actinomycetota bacterium. Taxonomy (GTDB): domain Bacteria; phylum Actinomycetota; class Actinomycetes; order Streptosporangiales; family Streptosporangiaceae; genus Chersky-822. The sequence goes on along the minus strand of CAVYKS010000003.1, from coordinate 83,940 downwards.
CCTGCGCCCGGGCGGCCCTGGCTAAACTCGGCCTTCCGCCGGTGCCGATCGTGCCCGGCTTGCGCGGCGCGCCGCAGTGGCCACCGGGTGTCGTCGGGAGCATCACGCACTGCGCCGGCTGACCGGGCTTCGGCCGTCGCTCGCGCGTGCGACGTCGTAACGATCGGCTTGGACGCCGAACCGCACGACGCCTTGCCACCCGGAGTCCTCGGAGCCATCGCCTACGGTCGCGAGGAGGCCAGCCTGGCCGCGCTGGCTGCCGCCCGGCCGGAAGTGTGCTGGGACCGGATACTGTTCTGCGCCAAGGAGTCGGTCTACAAGGCATGGTTTCCCCTGACCCGCCGCTGGCTCGGCTTCGAAGATGCGTCCGTTACCATCGACCCGGTCAACCAGACCTTTACTGCCCGGCTCCTGGTCGACGGCCCGGTCGTGAACGGGGCCATCCTCACCGGCTTCAACGGCCACTGGCTGGTCAGTGACGGCCTGATCGCCACCGTGATCGTCGTCACGGTGAACGGGAACGGGGCCAGGCACGGCTGATTCGCAGCGCGCGGATTTCTAGCGGCTTAAAGCGGCGGTAACGTGTGAGAACCATGCACGTTACCGCCGCTTTCCTGACAGTTCAAGCAGCCATTAAGCCCTACGTCGAACGGGTTGCCGTGAACCGGGCAGTGCAGTTAACGTCGTTATGGGCAAGTAAATCGGTTCGCCGATGATTTCTAGCCGCCAGTCCTCGCAAAATATTCGGCGACACTCGAAAGGTGACGGTCTGTGGGTTTCAAGTTCACACTGGTTCTCAGCCGAGAGATTACGGACGACGAATCGGCCGTCCTGCTCGGGGCGAATAGTGCGGTCCCGCTCTTCGGGTCCGACACGCTTCCGACTAATGCTGACGTGCCGGTCACTAAGATGGATTTCGATGACACCGTCTCCCCGTCGCTCGAGGAGGCGATCCAAGCGGCTCTCGATTCGGTGAAGAAGGTGTCGGAGCTCAGCGTGCCCGGCCTGACCGTCCCGGCTCAGCCCGCGTTCCGCGAGGAGAACAGCCCGACCGTGGTAGTGGGGGAGAAGCCGGAAGTGTTGGCCGAGGAGAAGTTGGAAGCGGCGGCAGAAGAGAAGCCCGCCGCCAAGAAACGTACGGCCAAGAAGCCCGCCGCCAAGAAGTCCAGCGAGGACGCGGACCTAGTCGAGGCGGCCGCCGCGTCCGTCTGATGGCATCGAGGTTGCCGGACATCACAACGGAAAATTAGCCCAGGATCGCCAGTTACCGCCGACGTAGTCACGTCGGCGGTAACTGGCGTTTAGCGTCTTGAGCGCACGGCGTGGTTGCCCTTGATACCAAAATCGGGACGCGCACGGTTGAACGCGTTCAACATAGACCGTGCACGTCGCTGAGCGAATAAGTGTTATACTCCGCCGCCGCGACGACCAGTACCAAATCCGTATGCGGCCAGCGCATGCTCACCTGGCTTTCGGGACGCTATCGGTCACCGATAGCCGGGGCTATCGGCGATCGATAGGGGTTGGATAGAGCGTGGCGGCAGTCCAGACTTCAGTCAGAGGAAACATCGACACGAGAATTCACGACTGAAGAAAGGGCGTCTCATGTCTGTCGTGCAGACAGCAGGTCTGGTGAGCACAGCAGCATCGAGGAGGCCTTGGTGCTGAGACTTCGCGCGAACATATCGGCGGCCGATAATGGGTAGGCCACTGGACGACGAGCAGCAGTTCATCGCTGAGGTCGTTGGTCAGCGGGCCGATGAATGGGATCTGGCCATGGAAATTCCCTCGGACGTGCTGCATAAGCTCGGTGCGATGGGCGTCCTGTGCGCCGAGGTTCCCGCCGCTTACGGCGGTCTGGGCGCTAGCAGCCAGGAAAACGGTGAACTGACCGCCTTCGTGGGCAGCCTGTGCAGCTCCCTGCGGAGCATCATGACGTCCCAGGGCATCGCGGCCTGGACGATCCAGCGGTTCGGCGACCGTCACCAGCGGCGTCAGTATCTCGCCGACCTTACCGGCGGGCAGCTTGCGGCGGTCGCGTTCAGTGAGCCGGACGCAGGTAGTGACCTGTCCGCTATGCAGACCCGGATCACGCGGTGCGGCGATTCGGTCATCGTGGACGGACAGAAGAAGTGGATAACCGGGTCTCGGTACGCCGACATGCTGCTGGTCCTGGGCCTGCAGGACGATGACGCAGCCTTCGTGGCGGTGCCCGCGTCCGCACCGGGCGTACGGATAGAACCGGTGAGCAGCCCGCTGGGCTGCCGCGCCGCCGGGCATTCCGATGTCCATTTGGATCACGTGCGGCTCCCCGCGTCTTCGGTCCTCGGCGGCGGTGGCCAGTCCCTGTCGCTGCTGTTCACCACGGCGCTGTCGTACGGCCGGATATCGATCGCGTGGGGCTGCACCGGAATCATCCGGGCGTGCCTGAGCGCGGCAACCGACCACGCCCGGCAACGGCGGCAGTCGGGCAAGCCGCTCGCGCAGCACCAGCTCGTGGCCCGTCACCTGGCCGAGCTGCTGGTCGCTGAGCAGGTCGCGACCCAGGTGTGCGAGCACGCCAGCCGGCGCTGGGACTCCGGTTCGCCGGACATGGTCATCGCCGCCGTCCTGGCCAAGTACGTCTGCGCCATGCAGGCCGCCAAGAGCGCCGCCCGGGCGGTGCAGGTGCTCGCTTCGGCCGGTGCGCAGGACGGTCATCCGGTAGCCCGCGCGTACCGCGACGCGAAGCTGATGGAGCTCATCGAGGGGAGCAACGAGATCTGCCAGCTAATCCTGGCCCAGCACGCGGTGACCACCGTATCCAGTCCTGCCTGAACAGGAATCCCGGTCGTTAGGAGAATCAATTCCATGCCTGAGCATGACCAGCCGATTATCGTGAAGTGCCTGGTCTGGGACCTCGACAATACCCTGTGGCAGGGCACGTTGCTTGAAGACGGCGACGTTAAGCTGCCCGATGAGATCAGGGACGTGATCGTCACGCTCGATTCCCGCGGCATCCTGCAGTCGATTGCCAGCAAGAACGATCACGACATGGCCTGGCAGCGCGTCGAGGAGCTGGGAATGGCGGAATACTTTGTGCACCCCCAGATCAGCTGGGGGCGCAAGTCCGATGCGGTGCGTCATATCGCCGAGGAACTGAACTTCGCGATCAACACCATCGCCTTCATCGATGATCAGCCCACTGAGATCGCCGAGGTCGGTTTCGGCGCCGCCGAGGTCCGCTGCTATACCGCGGACCAGGCGACGTCGCTGCCCGGCCGGCCGGAATTCAGCCCGGCGGTGGTGACCGTAGACGCCAGGCGGCGCCGTCAGATGTACCAGGCCAGCTTCCGGCGCGACTCGGAGCGGGAGTCCTTCTCCGGCCCCGACGAGGACTTCCTCCGCTCGCTTGACCTGGTGATGGCCATCAAGCGGGCCGACGAGGACGACCTGTCCCGGGTCGAGGAACTCACCCTGCGCACCAGCCAGATGAACGCCACCGGCGTGCACTATCCCGATGCTGTGCTACGTGATCTGCTGGCCGACCCGAGCCACGAGGTGCTGACGGTGACGCTGACGGACCGGTTCGGTCCGCACGGCGCGGTCGGCGTCATGCTGCTCGAGTATCACCCAGCGGTGTGGCGCCTCAAGCTGCTCGCGACCTCGTGCCGGGTGGTGTCATTCGGCGCCGGCGCGGTGATCCTCAACTGGCTGGTCGACCAGTCGGCCCGGGCCGGCGCCCACCTGGCGGCCGACTTTCGGCCGACCAGCCGCAACCGGATGATGGACATCGCCTATCGGTTCGCGGGCTTCACCGACGATGCCTGCGCGTGCCTTTCCCGCCTCACGCCGGACACCGGGGGCCACGACATCCAGCGCCTGCACCTGGTGACAGACCGGCGCGACGGGCCCACCACCATGACGCTTACCTCGCCCGAACTGGGCGCCAGGCACGTCATCACCACGGGCTAGACAGGGCGGCGCGGCGCCGAGGAGCAGATTGCCGGTGCGCGGGACAGACGCGCTTTCCCGCGCACCGGCTCCGCTCCTCATTCCGCAGCGCCGTGCGGTCCCGGTTCGGTGCCTTCGCCCGGCGACCCGGTTTCCGTCACTCCGTCGGTCTGTTCCGTCAAAGTCACCAGCAGGTCGTTCAGCCGGGTGACGAAGGCGGCGGGCTCTTCGATGCGCGCACCGAGGGTTAGCACGGCCTGGCTGTAGAGAACGTAGGCCCATTCGGCCAGCCGCGGATCGGCCGGCTCGCGGTTGAGCCGCTGTACCAGCGGATGCTGCGGGTTGATCTCGAGCACTGGCTGTATGGGCAGGCCCGAGCCTCGCAGCCGGTGGGCGAGGCTGTTCTCATCTTCCGGTTCGTTGGCCACGATGCAGGCCGGGGAAGCGGTCAGTCGGCTGGTCACGCGCACGCTGTGGACCTGAGCGGCCAAGACCGCCGTCAGCTGGCTGACCAGGCCAGAAAGTACCGTGCTAGCCTGCTTCTTGGCCTCAGCTTCGGCCTGGTCCTCCAGCGGTCCCAGGTCTGCGGTGCCCTGGGCGACCGACTGCAGCCGCTTGCCGGCGAACTCGCGCAGGTTGCTGATCATCCAGTTGTCCACGTCGTCGCCCAGGAGCAGGACTTCCACGCCCTTCTTCCTGAACGCTTCCAGGTGCGGGCTGGCTGACGCGGCGGCCAGGCTCGGCGCCAGCAGGTAGTAGATGTCCTGCTGGCCCTCCTTCATCCGGCCGATGTAGTCGGTGAAGGAAACGTCGGCCTCCTCCGTACTGGACTTGGTCGAGGTGAAGCGCAGCAGCTTGGCGATCTCGTCCCGGTTGACGAAGTCGTCGGTTATGCCCTCCTTGAGGATGGTGCCGAATTCCTTCCAGAAGGCGGTGTACTTTTCCGGCTCGTTCTCGGCCAGCTCGGCCAGTAGCTTCAGCACCTTCTTCACCGCGTTGGTGCGGATGTGGTCGACCACGCGGCTGCCCTGCAGCAGTTCCCTCGAGATGTTCAGCGGCAGGTCGCTTGAGTCAATCACGCCACGCACGAACCGCAAGTACTGCGGCATCAGCTGGCCGTTGTCCTCGAGCACGAACACTCGCCGGATGTGCAGCTTGACCCCGCGTCCCGGCTGCGGGATCCACAGGTCGTAAGGCGCCTGCGACGGGATGAACAGCAGCAGCGTGTACTCGTAGGCTCCTTCGATCTTGCTGTGGACCCAGGTCAGCGGATCGGTGAAGTCATTGGCGACGTGCCGGTAGAAACCGTGATAGTCGGCCTCGCTGAGCTCGCTCTTGGCCCGGGCCCACAGCGCGGACGCCTGGTTGACGACCGGCTCGGCGGACCCAGGCGCCGCCTCCCCGGCCTGCTTTTCTTCCGGCATGACAACCGGCAGGCTGATGTGGTCCGAATACTTCTGGATGATCGAGCGCAGCCGGTAGCTGCTCAGCAGTTCGTCCTCGCCCGGACGGAGCTCGAGGACGATCGTGGTGCCGCGAGACGGGCATTCGGCCGGCTCGAGCGTGAACTCACCCCGGCCGTCAGACTCCCAGCGGACAGCCTCGTCGGCGGCCAGCCCCGCCCGGCGGGTGGTCAGGGTCACGCGCTCCGCCACGACGAACGAGGAGTAGAAGCCCACGCCGAACTGGCCGATGAGGGTCGCGTCCTTGCGCATATCGCTGGCCAGCGCGTGCAGGAACTCACGCGTACCGGACCTGGCGATGGTCCCGATGTTCTCGATCACCTCCTGACGGCTCATCCCGATCCCGTTGTCAGCCACGGTGATCGTGCGTTCGCCGGGGTCGAAACTGACCCGGATCTGCAGTGGCCCCTCGTCTTCTGGCACCTCGGCCTGCGCAAGCAGTTCCAGCCGCAGCCGGTCGATGGCATCCGACGCGTTCGAGATCAATTCCCGCAGGAAGATTTCCTTGTTGCTGTAGAGCGAGTGGACCATCAGGTCCAGGATCTGGACCACTTCGGCCTCGAACCGAAATGTCTCTTGCTCTTGTTTCGTCTGCACGCTTTGCTCCGCCTGCACACTCATCGACTGCTCCCTCTTCCGCATTCCCGTGCCCGCTCATGCAAAAGCGCAGCACAAAGCGTGAATGTCGGGGTCATGTAACTAATGACATGACCGCAGCATCCACGCGGTTTGTGTTGATCAGGCGTCGATCCACCCGTGCATCAGAGCGGATTCAAGCAGGCCCTGCCTGACTTCCAGGATCTGCGCGCCCGTTAGTACCGGTATAGTCCTCAGCAGTAGTTCGGTGAGCTCCGCTCCGTATTCAGCCCGGGAGAGCGCATCGCACAGTTGGTCATCTTCCGTTTCCTGCACCGCCGCCACCGACCGTTGCGCCAAGCGCGCGGCAAAAGCCTTCCGGCCCCTGTCGCCCGACATTACCTCGAACTCAAGGGGAAGCCCGGCCACTAGGTCGACCGGATCCCCGTCGAACACCGATGCGTGCAGGAAGATATCTTCGCCGCCGTCATCCGCCGCGACAAAACCGTAACCGCGATCGGGATCGAAATTTAACAGCTTGCCCGTAGCCATTCCGTAACCTACCTCCGACCTGTTTGCGGCAGTCGGCAGCGCGACAACGGTTCGGCTCCGTCCGACGGTGGCCGCGCTAGATCTAGCTGCCAACTCCGCGGGGCTTGCTCGCCATAAACCATAACGCATTGGATTTGATGCGGTTAATTGAACACGGCCGTTCGACTGACCGCCGGCGCAGTTGAACACCCGCTTTGCCGCGGTGACCTATGCTGCATTGACCTTTTCGCTCGATAGGAGCTAAGAATCGTGCTGTGCGCGCTTCCGGTTTCCCGTACCTCTGGCTGAGGGTGAGACGTTCGCCGCCGCCGGGAGAGCCATGATGCTCATCGGACGGGACGAGGAGATCGAAGCCGTCGATGCCCTGTTCCGTGACCATGCGGCGCGCCGGGCTCCCGTAGCGGTCATCCGCGGTCCGGTCGCCAGCGGAAAGACGGCTTTGCTGCGCGTTGTGGCCGAGCGGGCCGCGGCGGCGGATGCGATCTTCCTGGAAGCGGTCGCGTCGCGGGCCGAGCGCGGCCTTCCGCTGGCCGTTCTTGCTCAGCTCTTTGGTGGCCGCCAACTGCCCGCCGCGGCCACCGCGCGGATCGCCGCGGCCACCTCCCAGGTTGCCCAGGTGCTAGCGGGCAGGGCCGCGGCCGGCCAGCCGGCCGAACGCGATCCGCAGGCCGTTAGCCCCATGCTGGCCCGCATGTTCGACAGCCTCCTGGAGGTCCTGGCGGGCCTATCGCGTGACCGGCCGGTGGTGATCGCGGTGGACGACATGCAGTACGCGGACATCGAGTCCCTGCAGTGCCTGTCTTACTTCGCTCGCCGGGCCGGCAATTCGCCCATTCTCATCGTGCTGACCGAATGCGCGGAAACGCTTCCCGCCGACCGGCAGCTCCATGCCGAGCTAATCCGCCAGGGCAGTTGCTGGTCGGTCGCGCTCGCTCCGCTGCCACCAGCCAGCGTGGCCCAGCTGCTGGCTCAGCACGTCGGGGCCGAGAACGCTGCGCGGCTGACTTCGCCATGCCATGCCATGACCGGCGGCAATCCGCTGCTGGTGAATGCCTTGGGGGAGGACTTCGGGGTCGCAGCGGACGGGTCGCTGGCCGAGCTAGTGGCAGGCCCGGCTTTTCGTTCGGCGGTCGTGACTTGCCTGCACCGGCACGAGCCGGGGACGGTAGAACTGGGCCAGGCCGTGGCCATCCTCGGCGCGGACGTCCGGCTCAGCCTGCTGGCCGAGATGCTCGCCGTCAGCCTCGAGTCAGCCACGCAGGCAATAGCGGCGCTGACCGCGTCGGGCCTGCTCGAGTCGGTCCGCTTCCGGCATGAGCAGGCCCGGGAGGCGGTGCTAGGCCAGATGACCGCCGAAGAGCGGGCGGCCATGCACGGACGCGCCGCCCGCGCGCTGTACCAGATCGGAGCCTCACCGGCCGTCCTGGCCAGGCACCTGATGGTCGCTAACCCGGGCCGGACCCGGTGGGCGCTGGCAGCCCTTCAAGCGGCCGCGGACCAGGCTCTCGCCGACGGCGAGACCAGCCAGGCCATCGACTACCTGCGACGGGCGAGGCGGGAAGCGGTCAACGGCCAGCAGCGCGCCGCGATCAGGTTTTCCCTCGCCCGCGCGGAATGGCTGATCGATCCTGAACGCGCTGCCCGGCACCTGATGGACCTAGTCGGTGATGCCCGGGCCGGCCTGCTCCACCGTGACTGCCTGGGCGAACTGGCCTACTATCTGCTTTGGGCAGGCCATACCGACAGCGTGGCGGAGATACTCGCCGTGCTGGACCTCGGATCCGCAAACGCCGATCTCAGCCCGTCAGCTACGTCACGGCACCCCGGTTTCTGGTCGCCGCGGGAGTTCCTCTACCCGGATGCGGTCACCCCGGCGCGCCGCACGGTGTGGGATGCGAAGGTCGCCTCGCCGGCCGTCCGTCTGCCGTCGCCGCTCAGCCGGCCGCTGTCAGACGTCAAAGATGATGGCGACGCGGCGATCACCCGGGCGGAGAAGATCTTGGCCGAGCGCGGCTGCAGCGACCCCACGCTCGCCTCGGTCACCGCAGCGCTGATGACCCTCATCTGCGAAGACATGCTGGACCGGGCCGCCTCGTGGTGCGGCATGCTGCTGCTGGAGTCCGATTCGCCAGACGGAAACCCGCTCTGGCACGCGGTGCTGATGGCCCTGTCGGCCATGATCGAGACACGGCGGGGAAACGTCCCCGCCGCGCGGGCCCAGGCCCGAGCCGCACTGAGCTCGCTGACCTGGAAGGCCTGGGGCGTGGCGGTCGGCAACCCGCTTTCCAGCTTGCTGCTGGCCGCCAGCGCCAGCCATGAGCCTGAAGTCGCGGCGAAATGCCTGCGGACGCCCGTCCCTGAGGCCATGTTCGGCACCATCTACGGGCTGCTGTACCTGTCGGCCAGAGGCGAGTATTTTCTGGCTACCGGGAGGCCGCAGGCCGCGCTGGCGGATTTCACGGACTGCGGTAACCGGATGAACAGCTGGGGACTTGACCTGCCCGGCCTCGTCCCGTGGCGGATCAAGGCCGCCGAGGCGCAGCTCGCGCTAGGCGATAACGGGCAGGCCAGGGAGCTTTCCCAGGCCCAGCTTGAGCAGGCGCAGACCCGTTTCCCGCGTACCCGCGGCATCTCCCTGCGGGTCCTTGCCGTCACCAGTCATCGGACCAAGCGGGTCGCGATGCTCAGGGAATCGGCCGAGATCTTGAGGGACTCGGGTGCTCAGCTTGAGCTGGCACGCACGTTTACCGAGCTGAGCAACGCGCACCTGGCGCTCGGTGAACACGGCCGCGCGCAGTGGGCGGCCCGTCAGGCGTGGACGCTGGCGGAGCGCTGCGGCGCCCAGCTACCGCAGACCGCGCTCGGCCGAATAGACACGGACAAGCGCGAACCGGGTGACGGAGCCGATACCGGATTGCTGACTCAGCTCAGCGAGGCCGAGCAACGAGTGGCCAGGCTGGCCTCGTACGGCTACCGCAACGGCCAGATCGCGAGCAAGCTATACATTACCGTCAGCACCGTTGAACAGCACCTGACACATATATACCGCAAACTCGGAATAGCTGGCCGGGCCGAGTTGCCGATCGAGGTTTAGCGCACCACCGGCAACATCCACCACAAGCCATCAGCAAGGCTCACTCCCAATGAGCCGTACCCGCTGCCCAGCGCTGCGGTGCCCGTCCGGGCGGCATCCGCCCCGGCCGGCCGGTGACGGCGGGCTTCCGCGATCATGGAATCGCGGTTACCGCGGAGTCTCAGCCGCGATATATGACAGCCAGGCTCCGTAGTAATGACCGGAACCATGATCACGGAACCTAGCCGCGCCCCGGGGCAGTCCACCAGCCATGCCCTGCGTCACGGAGATCGTCAGGCCACCCAGATTTCGATCATGCTTGCAGCGGTCTTCTCACGCACCGGGCGACGCGAGAGAGGACCGACCCGCCGAAAACCGCAGATCAGCCCACCAGAAACGCCTTAGCGCCAGCCCTTAATGTCAGGAGTCCTGAACCCGGCCAGCGCGCATCTATTTGGGTTTGATAGCCGGGTAATGGCGGGTGCGGCTCATACTGGACGGAGGGAACTCTGGCGGGCGGATGCCTTGCTCTCCCCGCCAAGCGCAGAGGCAACCGACGCGAAGGAGCCGTCATAATGTCCACTGACCGCGGTGCGAAGCGGCCGGTCTCAGACAGCGGATTCGCCAGGACGCTGCATCGGCTGCGCTGGCCGGTGATGATCGGCTGGTTGATCGCCGTTGTTTTCCTTTTTCCGATCGCCAACGCCCTGTCCAACGTGACCGACAACAGCAACGCGGCCAACCTGCCTGCCTCGGCGTCCTCCACGCGCGTGATCAACTTGCTGCTCAAGCAGGCCTCGCAGCGTGGCCCGGGCCGGCCGCAGACCGACACCGCTTTTGTGGTGTTCGCCCGCGGCAATGGCCTGACGGCCGCGGACCTGACCGCGATCAGCTCGGCCAGGTCCGCCGCCGGGCAGTTGACGAAGCTGACGCGGCGGCTGAGCGCGCCTAGTCCGGTGCAGCGGTCGGCTGACGGGCAGGCCGCGTACTTCTACGTGAACATCACTGCGCCGGCGAGCAGCCAGGGCAGCGCCGACACTGACGGGGTGCGGGCAATCCGCGCGGCGGTAAGCGGGCCGGCCGGGCGTGCGGGCGACGGCCTTCAGGTGGAGGTGACCGGGTCGGCCGCGATAACCGCGGACACCGGGACCCCGAGCACCACCGACTTGGAACTGACCGCGGTAGTGATCGTGGCGCTGGTGTTCTTCGTGGTCTACGGCAGCGTCCTGCTGTGGTTCTTCCCCCTGCTCGGCGCGGTGGCGGCCATCGTCGCGGCCCAGGCCAGCGCTCATGGCCTGGCCAACGCCGGGCTGACCGTCAGCTCGCTGTCGGCCTCGATCCTCATCGTGCTGGTCTTCGGCGCCGCAAGCGATTACGCGCTGCTGCTGGTGCACCGGTACCGGGAGGAACTCAGCCGTCACGGCCTGCCCGAGGACGCGATGGCCGTGGCGCTGCGCCGCACCCTGCCGACCCTGGTGGCCTCGTCGGCCACGGTGACCGCCGCCATGATCTGCCTGCTGGCCGCGCGGTCGGCCTCGCTCCACGGGCTGGGCCCGGTCGGTGCCGTGGGCATCGTATCGGCCCTGCTGGCCCAGACGACGTTCCTGCCCGCGCTGCTGCTCGTCCTGGGCCCGATGGCGTTCTGGCCGCGGGTCCCCCGCACCGGGCAGGGCGGGGCCGGGGAGTCGCGGCTGTGGTCAGGCATCGGCACCCGGGTTGCCCGTCATCCGGTCAGGACCGCGCTCGCCGCGGTGCTCTTGCTCGGCGCGGCCTGCGTCGGGCTGGTCGCCCTGCGGATCGACAACAGCAACCTCAGCCAGGTCAAGGGAGACCCGGGCAGCGTGGTCGGCGCGCAGCTAGTCGGTGTGCACTTCCCGGCCGGCCTCCTGGATCCGCTGATGATCCTGGCCCCGCCCAGCCAGGCGATACCCGCCGTAGCGGCGGCGCGGGCCACCCCGGGCGTGGCCAAGGTCGAGCCGCAGGGCCCGGTCGAGGGGTATGCCAGCTACCTGGTCATCACGTCCGGCTTGGCGCACGGGGCGACCGGGCAAGCGGTGACCGTCGGCCTGCGCGAGCGGCTGGCCCAGGATGCGCCGGGGGCGCTGCTTGGCGGGGATCCGGCCGTGCAGTACGACATCACCCAGGCCTCCCACCGCGACGCCCTCGTGCTCATCCCGTTGATCCTGGTCGTAATCCTGGCCATCATCATCCTGCTCTTGCGGGCGGTCGTTGCCCCGCTCGTGCTGGTCCTCACCAGCGCGCTAAGCTTCGCGGCCTCGTTCGGGCTGTCCGACCTGCTGTGGCGCTACGGCCTTGGCTATTCAGGTATCGAGTCGCAGGTCCCGATATACATCTTTGTGTTCCTGGTAGCACTCGGCGTCGACTACAACATCTTCCTGACCGCCAGAATCCGCGAGGAATCCGGGCAGCTTGGCATTCGCCGGGGCACCCTGCGCGGGCTCAGCGTCACCGGAGGGGTCATCACCGCCGCCGGCATTGTCCTCGCTGGCACCTTCGCCGCCCTTATCCCGCAGCCCACGGTCTACCTCACCGAAGTCGGGAGCGCCGTGGCCATCGGCGTCCTGCTCGACACCCTGCTCGTGCGCACGGTGCTGGTCCCGGCAGCCCTGCTTACCATCGGCGAGCGCGCCTGGTGGCCGTCCCGGCAACGCCCGGCCGAGGTCGTCGCGGACGACAACTACGAGTCGCTGGAGGTCTGAGCGTCGCTGGTCTGAGCACGGGCCTGAGGCGAGTGAGGCTGGGACCGCGGCGCGGTCCCAGCCTGAGTTCCTAATGGTTGTTACATGAGCCGGGAGCGGGGCCAGCCGCGGGAGATGCGCCAGACGGCGAGGGCGCCGGTCCCGGCCGCGATCGCGAGCAGGACGCCGGCCGCGCGGAACATCTCTTCCGGATGGCCCAGCATCGCCGACCGCAGTGCGGACATCGCCCAGTACCCCGGTGAGGCCGGCGCTATCGCCCGGGCCCAGTGGGGCAGCTGGGCTAGCGGCACGAGGGCGCCGCCGAGTGCGGACAGCACTAGGCCGCCCACGTCGTAGCCCGCGTTGAGCTCGCTGAAGGTACGCACGCAGGCGCCGAGCGCCGCGCCGATACCCATCAGAGCCAGCGCCCAGCAGGTGATCGCCGTCGCGAGCAGGCCCGGGTTGCTGACGTGCAGGCCAAATGCGAGCACGCCGAAGCAGATCACCACGGTCTGCTGCACCGCGAGCAGCGCGAAGGCGGGGACCGCCTTGCCGGTGAGCATCTCAATCGGCAGTGCGGGCGTGGCCCGGATACGGTCCCAGGTGCGCTGGATCCGTTCGAGCAGTATCGTCGCCGCCGACAGCGACAGGGCCAGCAACGAGAACATCACGAGCATCCCGGTGACCACCTGCGAGGTGCCGGCCTGCGGGCCGTACTTGGCCAGCGCGGCGTCATAGAGCGGTCGCAACAGCGTGATCATGACGATCGGCTGGATCAGGCGGCTGAGGACCGCGCCAGGCTCCCTGGTGATGAGGCGGAAATTGATCTGGATAAGCGCGGCAGCGCGCGTGGCTGCCGCCCATCGTGGTGACGGGCTCGCCCAGCCCGTCGCTTCCTGCGTGGTCATGACGCTCCTTCGACCGCTACCAGGAACAGCTCGTCGAGGCTGAGCTCGGCCTGGCTGCCCCGGGCGGTGACGTGGCCCGCATCCACGAACGCCACGGTGGCGCCCAGTTCGGCGAGCTCGGGCAGGTAGTGGGTGGTGTAAACGACCGCGGCCCCTGCCGCGGCGCGCGCGGCGACAACATCGAGCAGGGCGCTGCGGGTCTGCGGGTCGGCGCCTACGGTTGGCTCGTCCAGCAGCAGCAGCGGTCGCTCCGCGACCAGCGCGGTCGCTGCCTGCGCGCGCTTGCGCTGGCCGCCTGACAACAACTCGGTCGGCTTGTCCAGCACCTCGGTGAGCTGCATGAGCTGGGCGATGTCGTCGACCGCTCGGCGCAGCGCGGTGCGGTGCAGACCGGCGAGCGCGCCGAAGAGCCGCAGGTGCCTGGCCACCGTGACCGACGGGTACAGCGCGGTCTCCTGCGGGCACACGCCCAGCAGCTTGTGCGCTGCCCGCGGGTTCTTGACGGCGTCGAGGTTCCCGATCGTGACGCTGCCCGCCTCGGGGCGGACCAGACCGGCGACAATCTCGATGAACGTCGTCTTCCCGGCGCCGTTAGCGCCGACCAGGCCGACGATCTCGCCCGCCGCGACGTCCAGCGTAAAATCGTTGAGCGCTCTCTTTCGACCGTACGTTTTCACCAATTTCTCGGCGGCCAGCATCGGCTCGCTGCCCATCTTGTCACCTTCTTTATGATCTGCCTTTGCGGTCTGCGCCGTGTGTTCTGTGCCGGATAAACCCATATCGTAGAGATGGCTGGGCAACGGGCCAAGGGGCACCGTTCAACCCTGCTGGTTCTGTCGGCGGGCGGCCGGCTGTATAGTGCCCGCCCGCGACCGATGTACAGCTAGTTCGATTCCTCAGTTGAACGGATGTTGCCGAGGTTGCACCACCAGGAAGATCTGGTTACCGTGCTATTGCCGGTAAATCTGCCCAACCGGGCTAATCTGCATCCGATGATATCTTACCGTGGTTCTCGGAAATTACCTCCTAAAATCGAGAGGTGGCGGACTGTGGGATATAGGTTCTCGCTTGTGCTGAGCCGGGAGATAACTGACAGCGAAACGGTCATTCTCGAGGAAGCGGCGTGCGCTGACCCGGTTTTCACTACCGATTCGCATCCGACGAACCCTGACGTTAAAGTCACGAAAGTTGATTTCGATGACACGGTATCCCCGTCGCTGGCCGAGGGAATCGAATTGGCGCTGGCCGCGGTGAAAAGCGTGCCAGATCTTAGCGCGCCCGGCCTGAGCGTCCAGGCTCAACCGGCGCAGGACCTGGCCGAGTAAACGGCCCGATGACCGGATGACTAGCGACCCGACGCCCGGCCTGGCCGCTGCCCTTACTAGCTGTACCGGCGCTTGAGTGGGTCCTTCTGAGCCTGCATTCGCGCCCGGTTTACTAACGCCCGCAGAGTAACAGCATGCCTCGCGATCGGGAAAATGAAATAAATGTCTAACGAAGATAAGCTCCGCGATTACCTCAAGCTGGTCACCGCTAATCTGCGCCAGGCAAGGCGACGGCTGCATGAGATTGAGGAGCGAAGCCAGGAGCCTATCGCGATCGTGGGAATGGGCTGCCGGTTCCCTGGCGGGGTGGGCAGCCCTGAAGAGCTGTGGCAGCTCGTAGCGGAGGGGACCGACGCGATCTCGGGGTTCCCGGCCGACCGGGGCTGGGATCTTGAGGAGCTGTACGACCCGGACCCAGATCATCCTGGGACCTCCTACGTGCGCCATGGCGGGTTCGTGCATGAGGCGGCTGAGTTCGACGCGGGGTTCTTCGGGATCAGCCCGCGCGAGGCGCTGACGATGGACCCCCAGCAGCGGCTGCTGCTTGAGAGCAGCTGGGAGGCGCTGGAGCAGGCCGCCATCGAGCCCCGGTCGCTGCGGGGGTCGCAGACGGGGGTATTCGCCGGGACGTGGGCGGCGGGATACGGCACCGATCTGCCTGACGAGGTCGAGGGGGCCGAAGGGCCGCTGATGACCGGTGTCGCCACCAGCGTGCTGTCTGGCCGGATCGCCTTTACCTTCGGCCTGGAGGGTCCGGCGGTGACGGTTGACACCGCGTGCTCGTCGGTGCTGGTGGCGATGCACCTCGCGTGCCAGTCGCTGCGGTCCGGGGAGTGCTCGCTGGCGCTGGTCGGCGGGGTGTCGGTGATGCCGACCCCGGCCGTGTTCGTCGGTTTCTCCCGCAAGCGGGCGCTGTCGCCCGACGGGCGGTGCAAGTCGTTCGGCGCCGGCGCGGACGGCTCGGGCTGGTCCGAGGGCGCGGGCATGCTGGTGGCGGAGCGGCTGTCGGATGCCCGCCGCAACGGGCACCGGGTACTGGCGGTGGTGCGCGGGTCGGCGGTGAACCAGGACGGGGCGTCCAACGGGCTGACGGCGCCGAACGGGCCGTCACAGGAGCGGGTGCTCCGGGCCGCGCTGGCGAACGCGGGACTGCCTGCCGATTCGGTAGACGCGGTCGAGGGACACGGGTCGGGGACGGTGCTCGGCGACCCGATCGAGGCGCAGGCGCTGCTGGCCACCTACGGGCAGGACCGGCCGGAGGACCGCCCGCTGTGGCTCGGGTCGGTGAAGTCCAACATCGGGCACACCCAGGCGGCCGCGGGCGCGGCCGGGTTGATCAAGATGGTGCTGGCGCTGCAGCACCAGGAACTGCCCCGCTCCCTGCACGCGGAGGAGCCCTCGCCGCATGTGGACTGGTCGTCGGGGGCGGTGCGGCTGCTGACCGAGCCGGTGCCCTGGCCGGTGGCTGACGGGCGTCCCCGCCGGGCCGGGGTGTCCGCGTTCGGGATCAGCGGCACCAACGCGCACGTGATCCTCGAGGAGGCGCCCGCCGCCGTTGCGCATGACCCGGCCGCCGGGGCGGCAGATGGCGAGGATGGAGACGACGTAGCAGCGCCGGCCGTGGCCGTCGAAGCTGCGGCGCCGCTGGTGGCAGGTGCGGTGCCGTGGGTGGTGTCCGGGCGGTCGGCGGAGGGGCTGGCGGCGCAGGCGGGTCGGCTGGCGGCGCACCTCGCGCGGCAGCCCGGCCTGGACCCGGCGGATGTGGCGTGGTCGCTGGCGACCACCCGGTCGGTGTTCGAGCATCGGGCGGTGGTGCTTGGCGCGAATGCCGCGGAGCTGGCGGCGGCCCTTGGCGCGCTCGCCGCTGGCCAGGCGTCGGACGCGGTCGCGACCGGGGTGACGGGTGACGCGGGC
This sequence comes from uncultured Actinomycetota bacterium, assembly GCA_963769145.1. Classification (GTDB taxonomy): domain Bacteria; phylum Actinomycetota; class Actinomycetes; order Streptosporangiales; family Streptosporangiaceae; genus Chersky-822. Next base: position 67,497 of record CAVYKS010000003.1, on the reverse strand, counting down.
AAGCTGGTGTTCGTGTTCCCGGGCCAGGGAGCGCAGTGGGCCGGGATGGGTCGGGAGCTGGCCGGGTGCTGCCCGGTGTTCGCCGACCGGCTGGCCGAGTGCGGGGCGGCGCTGGCCCCGCACGTGGACTGGGACTTGCTCGATGTGATCAGCGGGACGGACGGCGCTCCCGGCTTGGAGCGGGCCGACGTGGTGCAGCCGGTCCTGTGGGCGGTGATGGTGTCGCTGGCGGCGGTATGGGACGCCGCCGGGGTCGTCCCTGACGCGGTGATCGGGCACTCCCAGGGCGAGATCGCCGCCGCGACCGTGGCGGGGATGCTGTCGCTGGAGGACGCCGCGCGGGTAGTCGCGGTGCGCAGCCGGGCGCTGTCCGGTCTTGGTGACACGGGCGGGATGGTCTCGGTCGTCATGCCTGAGCCGGTGGTCCGCGAGCTGGCGGGCCGGTGGGGCGAGCGGCTAGCGGTGGCGGCGGTGAACGGCCCGGCGCAGGTCGTGGTCTCCGGTGAGCTCGCGGCGCTGGGTGAGTTCGAGGCGGAGCTGGCGGCGCGGCGGGTGCTGCGCTGGCCGGTGCCGGCCAGCGACTTCGTGGCGCACTCGCCGCGGGTCGCGGAGCTGGAGGGACTGCTGGGCCGGGAGCTGGCCGGGATCCAGCCGGGCCCGGGGCGGGTGCGGCTGCTGTCAACCGCGCTCGGCCGGTGGGTGGAGGGGACGGAGCTGGATGCGGGGTACTGGTACGCCAACGTCCGGCAGACGGTGCGGTTCGCCGACGCGGTCCGGGAGCTGACCCAGGCGGGCTTCGGCACCTTTATCGAGGTTTCCCCGCATCCGGTGCTGCTGGCCGCGGTCACCGAGACCGCCGAGGAGGCCGGCTCGGTCGCGGCCGTTACGGCGACGGTGACCAGGGAGGACGCCGGGGCGCGGGCATTGCTGGCCGCCCTGGCCGGGGTGCACGTGCGCGGGATACGGGTGGACTGGACGGCGGTGCTGGGCAACGGACAGCCGGTAGACCTGCCCACCTACGCGTTCCAGCGGCAGCGGTACTGGCCGTCCGGCACGCTACGGCGGATCGCCGCCGGCGGCGACGGGACCGGAACTGAGGCCGAGGCGTGGTTCTGGGCCGCGGTCAAGGGCGGAGACCTGGCCGCGCTGGCCGGGGCGCTGGCGGTGGACGGGCAGTGGCCGTTCAGTGAGGTGCTGCCGCAGCTAGCGGCGTGGCGACGGCGGGAGCTGGACCGGTCGGTCACCGCCGGGTGGCGTTACCGAATCGGCTGGGTGCCAGTGCCCGACCAGGACCCGGTGCCGCTTACCGGGACCTGGCTGGTCGTGGTCCCCGCCGGGTCAGGAGTGGATACGGCGGGCTGGTGCGTGCGGGCGCTGGAAGACGGCGGCACCCGGGTGATCGTCACCGAGGCCGCCGCCGGGACGGCGGACCGGGCCGCGCTGGCCGGCCAGCTCACCCAGGCGCTGGACGAGACCGGCGATGCGCTTGCCGGGGTGATATCCCTGCTGGCGCTGGATGAGGGGCCGCTGCGTGACTACCCCGTGGTGCCGGCCGGCCTGGCGGCCACCCTGGCCTTGGTCCAGGCACTGAACGACATCCGGGTCGATGCGCCGCTGTGGCTGCTTACCTCAGGAGCGGTCGCTGCCGGGCCGGGGGAAGAGCTGCCCAGCCCGCTGCAGGCCATGACGTGGGGACTTGGCCGGGTCGCCGGGCTTGAGCTTCCCGAGCGCTTCGGCGGGCTGGCCGACCTGCCGCCCGCCTTGGACGAGCGCGCTGCTGCCCGGCTGCGCGCGGTGCTCACCGGGTCTGCGGAAGACCAGGTCGCGATCCGGCCGTCCGGGGTGGTGGCCCGGCGGATGACCAGGGCCAGGCAGCCGCATGAGGGCCAGGGGTGGGCGCCGTCGGGGACCGTGCTGATCACCGGCGGGACCGGCGCGATCGCCGGGCACGTGGCTCGGTGGGTCGCCGGGCGCGGGGCGGCGCGGATGGTGCTGGCGTCCCGGTCCGGGCCGGCCGCGCCGGGCGCGGCGGCGCTGGCCGCCGAACTGGCCGCCGCCGGGGCACGGGTCGAGGTGACCGGGTGCGACATGGCAGAGCGGCCGCAGGTGGCCGGCCTGCTGGCCCGGATCACGGCCGGGGGCCTGCCGCTGTCGTCGGTACTGCATGCCGCCGGGGTGATCCGCTTCAACGCGCTTGACCAGCACACGGTGGCGGACCTGGCCGCAGGGCTGGCGGCCAAGGCGGCCGGGGCGGCGCACCTGGACGAGCTGACCGCCGGACTTGACCTAGACGACTTCGTGCTGTTCTCCTCGGCCGCCGCGACCTGGGGCAGCGGCTGGGAGGCAGGCTACGCCGCGGCGAACGCGTTCCTTGACGCACTGGCCGAGAACCGCCGGGGCCGGGGCCTGCCCGCCACCTCGATCGCCTGGGGCGTGTGGGGTGGCGGCGGCATGACCGACGAAGCGGCCGCCAGGTTCCTGCTCCGCCGCGGGATGGCGCTGATGGACCCGCAGCCGGCGATCAGGGTGCTTAGCCAGATCCTGGAGGCCGCCGAGGGGCCGGTGATCACCGTCGCGGACGTGGACTGGGCGCGGTTCACGCCCGCGTTCACGGTGGTGCGGCCCAGTCCGCTGCTCAGCGACCTGCCCGAGGTGCGCCAGGCCCTCGTCGACGCCGCTGGCGTCGCCGCTACCCGGGCGGGTGACACTACCGCGCTGGCCCGCCAGCTGGCCGGCCTGCCCTTGGCCGAGCAGGACCGGGTGCTGGTGGATCTGGTCCGGACCGAGGCCGCCGCGGTGCTCGGCCACGACAGCCCCGCTGCCCTTGAGTCCAACCGGGCATTCAGCGACCTGGGCTTCGACTCCCTGACCGCCGTCGAGCTGCGCAACCGGCTCAGCACCGCCACCGGGCTGAAGCTGCCTGCCACGACGCTCTTCGACTACCCAAGCCCGGTGGCGGTGGCGGAATTCCTGCGCTCGCAGGTGGCGGATAACCCGGCCGGGGCGGCCGCGGTGACAGCGGCGGGACGCCCCGCGGTTGACGAGCCGGTGGCGATCGTCGCGATGGGCTGCCGGTTCGCGGGCGGGGTTCACGGCCCGGAGGACCTGTGGCAGCTGCTGGCAGCGGGCACCGACGCGGTGGTCGGGTTCCCGGCCGACCGCGGCTGGGACACTGAGAACCTGTATGACCCGAACCCGGATCATCCCGGGACTTCATACGTGCGCCAGGGCGGGTTCGTGCACGGTGCGGGTGACTTTGATCCCGGGTTCTTCGGGATCAGCCCGCGGGAAGCGCTGGCGATGGACCCGCAGCAGCGGCTGGTGCTTGAGACCAGCTGGGAGGCGCTAGAGCGGGCGGGTATCGTTCCGGCGTCATTGCGCGGGTCGCGGACCGGCGTGTTCGTCGGCGCGGCCGCGTCGGGGTACGGCTGGGAGGGCATGCCCGAGGAATCGGCTGGGCACCTCACGACAGGAACGGCCGGGAGCGTGACGTCGGGCCGGGTGTCGTACCTGCTTGGCCTGGAGGGCCCGGCGGTGACGGTGGACACCGCGTGCTCGTCGGCGATGGTGGCGATGCACCTGGCCTGCCAGGCGCTGCGGGCCGGTGAGTGCTCGCTGGCGCTGGCGGGCGGGGTGATGGTGGTGGCCACCCCGGCGGTGTTCGTGCTGATGTCCCGGCAGCGGGCGCTGTCGGCGGACGGGCGGTGCAAGGCGTTCGGTGCCGGTGCCGACGGGATGGGCATCTCCGAGGGCGCCGGCATGCTGGTGCTCGAGCGTTTGTCGGATGCGCGCCGCAACGGGCACCGGGTGCTGGCGGTGGTGCGCGGGTCGGCGGTGAACCAGGACGGCGCGTCGAACGGGCTGACCGCGCCGAACGGGCCGTCGCAGCAGCGGGTGATCCGGGCCGCGCTGGCCAGCGCCGGGCTGTCGGCTGACCAGGTGGACGCGGTAGAGGCGCACGGCACCGGGACGCCGCTGGGCGACCCGATCGAGGCGCAGGCGCTGCTGGCTACCTACGGGCAGGACCGGCCGGAGGACCGCCCGCTGTGGCTGGGCTCGGTAAAGTCCAACATCGGCCATCCGCAGCAGGCGGCGGGCGCGGCCGGGCTGATCAAGATGGTGCTGGCGCTGCAGCACCAGGAACTGCCCCGCTCCCTGCACGCCGAGGAGCCCTCGCCGCATGTGGACTGGTCGTCGGGGGCGGTGCGGCTGCTGACCGAGCCGGTGCCCTGGCCGGCGGCTGACGGGCGTCCCCGCCGGGCTGGGGTGTCCGCGTTCGGGATGAGCGGCACCAACGCGCACGCCATCTTGGAGGAAGCCCCCGACGCCGGTGCTGAGGTGCCGGAGCAGGCGGCTGAGCCGCTTGGCGACGGGGCCGCGGCGCCTGTGCCGCCGCTGGTTTCCGGTGTGGTGCCGTGGGTGGTGTCGGGGCGGTCGGCGGCAGGGCTGGCGGGACAGGCGGGGCGGCTAGCGGCGCACGTGGCGGCGCGTCCGGAACTCAGTGCGGCGGATGTGGCGTGGTCGCTGGCGACGGCCCGGTCGTTGTTCGAGCACCGGGCGGTGGTGCTTGGCGCCGACACCGCGGAGCTGGGGGCCGCCCTTGGCGCGTTCGCGGCTGGGCAGGCGCCGGATTCGGTCGCGACTGGGGTGGTGGGGAATGCGGGCAAGGTGGTGTGGGTGTTCCCGGGCCAGGGAGCGCAGTGGGCAGGGATGGGGCGGGAACTGGCGGGGTGCTGCCCGGTGTTCGCGGCCCAGCTGGCGGACTGCGGGGCGGCGCTGGCCCCTCATGTGGACTGGTCGCTGCGCGAGGTCCTGGCCGGCGCGGAGGGAGCGCCGCCGCTGGAGGCGGCGGAGGTGGTGCAGCCGGCGCTATGGGCGGTGATGGTGTCGCTGGCGGCGGTGTGGGAGGCGGCCGGAGTGGTTCCCGATGCGGTGGTGGGCCACTCGCAGGGGGAGATCGCGGCCGCGACGGTGGCCGGGATGCTGAGCCTGGAGGATGCGGCGCGGGTGGTGGCGGTCCGGGGCCGGGCGCTATCGGGCCTGGACATCCGGGGCGGAATGGTGTCGGTGGTGATGCCCGAGGCGGCGGTGCGGGAGTTGCTCGGTCGGTGGGGGGAGCGGCTGGCGGTCGCGGCGGTGAACGGGCCGGCGCAGGTGGTGGTCTCGGGTGAGCCGGGGGCGCTGGGTGAGTTCGAGGCGGAGCTGGCGGCGCGGCGGGTGCTGCGGTGGCCGGTGCCGGCCAGCGACTTCGTGGCGCATTCGCCGCGGGTCGCGGAGCTGGAGGGGCTGCTGAGCCGGGAGCTGGCCGAGATCCGGCCCGCCACGGGGCGGGTACGGCTGCTGTCGACGGTCTCGGGCCGGTGGGTGGAGGGGACCGAGCTGGATGCCGGGTACTGGTTTGCCAACGTGCGGCAGACGGTGCGGTTCGCCGACGCGGTCCGGGAGCTGGTGCAAGCCGGGTACGGAACCTTCATCGAGGTGTCTCCGCAGCCGGTGCTGACGGCGGCGGTGACCGAGACGGCCGAGGAGGCCGGGCAGGCCGCGGCCAGCGGGACGGTGAGCCGGGAGGACAGCGGACCTCGGGCGCTGCTGGCCGCCCTGGCCCGGGCTCACGCGCGCGGCGTGACGGTGGACTGGGCGGCGGTGTGCGGCAGCGGGCGGATGGTGGAACTGCCGACGTACGCGTTCCAGCGCCAGCGGTTCTGGTCGGCCGCGACGCTGCGGCTCTCCGCTGCTGCGGCGGGCGGTGACGGCGCGGGGACCGAGGCCGAGGCGCGGTTCTGGGCCGCGGTGGAGGGCGGCGATCTGACAACGCTGGCCGGGACGCTGGCGGTGGACGGGCAGCGGCCGTTCGGCGAGGTGCTGCCGGAACTGGCGGCCTGGCGGCGGCGGGAACAGGACCGGTCGGTCACCGGGGCCTGGCGGTACCGCATCACCTGGGCGCTGGTGGCCGATCCGGAGCCGGTGCCGCTGACCGGGACCTGGCTGCTCGTGGCCCCCGTGGGGACGGGCGCGGACGCAGCGGGCTGGTGCGTGCGGGCGCTGGAAGACGGCGGCGCCCGCGTGATCGTCACCAAGGCGGCCTGGACGGCGGACCGGGCCGCGCTGGTCGGCCAGCTCAGCCAGGCGCTGGACGGGACCCGCGCCGTGCTCGCCGGGGTGATATCGCTGCTGGCGCTGGCCGAGGCCCCGCTGCCCGCCTACCCGGCAGTGCCCGCCGGGCTGGCCGGGACGCTAGCCCTGGTGCAGGCGCTTGGCGATGCCGGTATCGGCGCGCCGCTGTGGACGGCCACCCGCGGTGCGGTCGCCACCGGGCCAGGCGAGGACCTGCCCAGCCCGGTGCAGGGCATGGCGTGGGGGCTTGGTCAGGCGGCCGGGCTTGAGCACTCCGAGCGGTGGGGCGGTCTTGTCGATGTGCCGGCGGTGCTGGACGAGCGGACGGCGGTGCGGCTGCGGGCAGTGCTGAGCGGGTGCGGCGAGGACCAGGTCGCGATCCGCCCGGCCGGGATCATGGCCCGGCGGCTGGACCGCGCCGGACTGCCGCGCGACGGCCAGTCGTGGGTCCCGTCAGGGACGGTGCTGGTCACCGGCGGCACCGGGGCGGTTGCCGGGCACGTGGCCCGGTGGGCGGCCCGGCGCGGCGCGCCGCGGATGGTGCTGGCGTCTCGGTCCGGCCCGGCCGCGCAGGGAGCGGTGGGGCTGGCCGCCGAGCTGGCCGCAGCCGGCGCACGGGTCGAGTTGATCGGATGCGACATGGCGCAGCGGCCGCCGGTGGCCGGGCTGCTGACCCGGATCGCGGCTGCCGGGCCGCCACTGACCGCGGTCATACACGCCGCCGGGACTATCGACGACGGGCTGGTGGACGGGCTGGGCCCGGACCGGCTGGAATCCGTGCTGGCGGCCAAGGCGGCCGGGGCCGCGCACCTGGACGAGCTGACCGCGGGCCTGGACCTGGACGCGTTCGTGCTGTTCTCCTCGGTCGCCGCGACGTTCGGCGTGCCGGGGCAGGGCAACTACGCGGCGGCGAACGCGTTCCTGGACGGGCTGGCCCAGCGCCGGGCAGCGGCAGGCCAGGCAGGCCTGTCGGTGGCCTGGGGGCCGTGGGCCGGCGAGGGCCTGTCCGCCTCAAGTGAGGCGGTGCGCCAGCGGGTGGAACGCGGGCCGCAGCCGCCGATGGACCCGCGGCTGGCGGTGCTGGCGCTGGACCAGGCGATGACCGGCCGCGACAGCCTGCTGACGGTCATGGACATGAACTGGGCTCAGTTCGCGGCCGTCCCGGGCGCCGCCCAGCTACCGTTTGTGCGGGACGTGCCCGAGATCAAGGCCGCGGCCGCCGCGGCGAACGCCGGCGAGGCACCAGGCCGGGGAGAGCTAGCGCGGCAGTTGGCCGGGTTGGGCCGGCCCGAGCAGGAACGGACACTGACCGAGCTGATCAAGGCCCAGGCCGCCGAGGCCCTAGGGCACGCCTCGGCGGCCGCGGTGGCCGCTGACCGCGCCTTCGCCGACCTGGGCTTCGACTCGCTGACCACGCTGGAAATGCGCCAGCGGATTAACGTCGTGACAGGGCTGCTGCTGCCGCCCACGTTGCTGTTCGACTATCCGACCCCGATGACGCTCGCGGCTTTCCTGCGCGGCGAACTGCTCGGCGACCTGACCGTGGCCGATCCGGTGGTCCCGGCGACCCTGGTGGCGGCCGCCGACGAACCGGTGGCGGTCGTGGCGATGGGCTGCCGGTTCCCCGGCGGGGCGCGCGGCCCGGAGGAACTGTGGCAATTGCTGTCAGCGGGCACCGACGCGGTCGGAACGTTCCCGGCCGACCGGGGCTGGGACGCCGAAGGGCTGTATGACCCGGACCCCGATCATCCAGGCACCTCGTACGTGCGGGGCGGAGCATTCGTATACGACGCGGCGGAATTCGATCCCGGGTTCTTCGGGATCAGCCCCAGGGAAGCCCTGGCGATGGACCCGCAGCAGCGGCTGGTGCTGGAGACAAGCTGGGAGGCGCTGGAGCGGGGCGGGATCGTCCCCGGGTCCCTGCGCGGGTCGCGGACCGGGGTGTTCGTGGGAATGGCGCCGATGGGCTACGGCTTCGGCTGGACAGGCATGCCCGAAGAGGTGGAAGGTCACCTGAACACGGGGACCGCGGGGAGCGTGGCCTCCGGGCGGGTGTCCTACCTGCTCGGCCTGGAGGGCCCGGCGGTGACGGTGGACACCGCCTGCTCCTCGGCACTGGTCGCGCTGCACCTGGCCTGCCAGGCAATCCGGGCCGGTGAGTGCTCGCTGGCGCTGGCCGGCGGCGTGATGGTGATGGCGACTCCTGCGGTGTTCGTGCTCGCAAGCCGGCAGCGGGCGCTGGCGGCCGACGGGCGGTGCAAGGCGTTCGGGGCGGCGGCCGACGGGATGGGCATGTCGGAGGGCGCCGGCATGGTCGTGCTGGAGCGGCTGTCGGACGCGCGGCGTAACGGGCACCGGGTGCTGGCGGTGGTGCGCGGGTCGGCGGTGAACCAGGACGGTGCGTCGAACGGGCTGACCGCGCCGAACGGCCCGTCGCAGCAGCGGGTCATCCGCGCGGCGCTGGCCAGCGCGGGGCTGTCGGCTGACCAGGTGGACGCGGTGGAGGCGCACGGGTCGGGCACGCCGCTGGGGGACCCGATCGAGGCGCAGGCGCTGCTGGCGACTTACGGGCAGGACCGGGATCCAGAGCGGCCGCTGTGGCTGGGGTCGGTCAAGGCCAACATCGGGCACACCCAGCAGGCGGCGGGGATGGCCGGGGTGATCAAGATGCTGCTGGCCCTGCAGCACCAGGAACTGCCGCGGACCTTGCACGCCGACGAGCCCTCGCCGTACATCGACTGGTCGTCGGGGGCGGTGCGGCTGCTGACCGAGCCGGTGGCCTGGGCCGCGGCCGACGGTCGTCCTCGCCGGGCCGGGGTGTCCGCGTTCGGGCAGAGCGGTACTAACGCTCACGTGATCCTGGAGGAGGCGCCAGCGGCCGGGGACGCGGGCCAGGCGCAGGACGACGGTCCGGGGACGGCCGGCGCGGGGGAGGTAACGGCGGGAGGGATCCTGCCGGCAGCGCCTGCGGTGCCGCTGGTTTCCGGTGTGGTGCCGTGGCTGGTGTCGGGCCGCTCGGCGGACGGTCTGGCGGCGCAGGCGGGTCGGCTGGCGGCACACGTGATGGCCGGTCCGGGCCTGGGTGCGGGGGATGTGGCGTGGTCGCTGGCGACCAGCCGGTCGGTGTTCGAGCACCGGGCGGTGGTGCTGGGCGCGGACGCGGCGGAGCTGGCGGCGGGACTGGGCGCGCTGACGGCAGGCCGGCCGGGGGCGGGCGCGGTGTCGGGGGTGGCGGGTGACGCGGGCCAGGTGGCGTTCGTGTTCCCCGGTCAAGGGGCGCAATGGGCGGGGATGGGGCGGGAGCTGGCGGGGTGCTGCCCGGTGTTCGCTGACCGCCTGGCGCAGTGCCGGGCGGCGCTGGCCCCGTACGTGGACTGGGACTTGCTCGATGTGATCAACGGGGCGGACGGCGCTCCCGGCTTGGACCGGGCTGATGTTACGCAGCCGGTCTTGTGGGCGGTGATGGTGTCGCTGGCGGCCGTGTGGGAGGCGGCCGGGGTGGTCCCGGATGCCGTGATGGGTCATTCCCAGGGGGAGATCGCCGCTGCGACCGTGGCGGGGATGCTGTCGCTGGCAGACGCCGCCCAAGTGATCACGGTCCGCGGCCGAGCCCTGTCCGGCCTCGGCGATGCCGGCCGGATGGTGTCGGTGGTGATGCCCGAGGCGGCGGTGCGTGAGCTGCTGAGCCGGTGGGACGGGCGGCTGGCGGTCGCAGCGGTCAACGCCCCGGCGCAGGTGGTGGTCTCCGGTGAGGCCGAGGCGCTGGTTGAGTTCGAGGCCGAGCTCGCGGCGCGGCGGGTGCTGCGCTGGCCGTTGCCGGCCACCGATTTCGTGCCGCACTCGCGGCGGGTGGCGGAGCTTGAGGGCCTGCTGGCCCGGGAGCTGGCCGGGATCCGGCCGCAGGCGGGGCGGGTGCGGCTGATGTCCACGGTGTCCTGCCGGTGGGTGGAGGGGCCGGAACTGGACCCTGGATACTGGTACGCCAACGTGCGGCAGACCGTACGGTTCGCGGACGCGGTCAGGGAACTGGCGGCCGACGGGTCCGGCACATTTATCGAGATCTCCCCGCACCCGGTGCTTTCGGCTGCCGTCACCGAGACGACGGAGGAGGCGGGCGCCACGGCGGCGGCTGGCGGGACGCTGACCCGCGAGGACGCCGGGGCGCGGGCGCTACTGGCCGCGCTGGCCTGGGCGTACGTGCACGGGATCGGGGTGGACTGGGCCGCGGTGCTGGGCGGCGGGCGGCTGGTGGGGCTGCCGACGTATGCCTTCCAGCGGCAGCGGTACTGGCCGTCGGGCACGCTGCGGCTCACCGCCACCGGCATGGCCGCGGTGGCGGGCGGTGACGGCGCCGGGGCCGAGGCCGAGGCGCGGTTCTGGGCTGCGGTCGAGGGCGGTGACCTGGCGGCGCTGGCCGGGACCCTGGCCGTTGACGGGCAGCGGCCGTTCAGCGAGGTCATGCCGGAGCTGGCGGCGTGGCGGCGGCGGGAGCGGAACCGTTCGGTGACCGGGAGCTGGCGTTACCGCATCACGTGGGTGCCGGTGGCTGACCCCGACCCGGTCCCGCTGACCGGGACCTGGCTGGCGATTATTCCCGTTGCGACGAGCGCGGGCGTGGCGGGCTGGTGCGCGCGGGCGCTGGAGGACGGCGGCGCCCGCGTGATCGTGGCCGAGACCGCCGCCGGGGCGGACGAGGCCGCGCTGGCCGGACTGATCGCCTCGGCTGAAGACGGCGGCCCGCTCGCCGGGGTGATATCGCTGCTGGCGCTGGATGAGGCGCCGTTGCCTGAGCGCCGGGCAGTGCCCGCCGGGCTGGCCGGGACGCTGGCCCTGGTCCACGCGCTGGGCGATGCCGGGGTGCGCGCGCCGCTGTGGGTGCTGACCCAGGGCGCGGTCGCGACCGGTGCGGGCGAGACGCTGGCTAGGCCGGTGCAGGGCATGGCGTGCGGTCTTGGGCGGGTGGCGGGTCTTGAGAATCCGGAGCGGTGGGGCGGCCTTGTCGACGTGCCGGCGGTGCTGGACGAGCGGGCAGCGGTGCGGCTGAGGGCGGTGCTGGCCGGGTGCGGGGAGGACCATGTCGCGATCCGCCCGGCCGGGATCACCGGACGGCGGCTGGCCCGCGCCGGGCAGCCGCGCGCGGGCCGGACGTGGCGGCCGTCGGGGACCGTGCTGGTCACCGGGGGAACCGGGGCAATCGCCGGGCGCGTCGCCCGGTGGGCGGCCGGGCGCGGCGCGGCACGGATAGTGCTGACCTCCCGGTCAGGCCCGGCCGCGCCGGGCGCGGCGGCCCTGGCCGCCGGGCTGGCCGCGGCAGGCGCGGGCGTCGAAGTGATCGCCGGCGATATCGCAAGCCGCGGTGAGACAGCCGGGCTGCTGGACCGGATCGCGGCTGGCGGTCCCCCGTTGTCGTCGATACTGCACACCGCCGGGGTGAAGCTCAATATCGCGTTTGAGCAGCAGACGGTGATGGATCTGGACACGGTGCTGGCGGGCAAGGCCACCGGGGCGGCGCTGCTGGACGAGCTGACGGCCGGCCTGGACCTGGACGCGTTCGTGATGTTCTCCTCGATCTCGTCGACCTGGGGCAGCGGCTGGCAGGCGGGATACGCGGCCGGGAACGCGTTCCTTGACGCCCTGGCCGAGAATCGCCGCGGCCGGGGCCTGGCCGCCACCTCCGTCGCCTGGGGTGTCTGGGGTGGCGGCGGGATGGCCGATGACGAGTCCGCCGAGCAACTGCGCCGGCGCGGCTCGCTCAAGATAGACCCGGACCTGGCGGTGCAGGCGCTGGGAGAGGCGGTGGATGCCGGGGAGGGGCTCGTTACGGTCGCGGATGTGGACTGGGCGCGGTTTGCCGCCGCGTTCACGCTGCTGCGGCCGAGCCCGCTGATCGGTGACCTGCCCGAGGTCGTCCAGGCGCTGGCCGGCGCCCGCGACGGTGACGGTGACGGTGACGGGCAGGGTGACGTGTCGGTGCTGGCGGGGCAGCTGGCCGGGTTGTCGCGGGCGGAGCAGGAGCGGGTGCTGGTGGGCCTGGTGCAGGTGGAAGCGGCGGCCGCGCTGGGTCACGAGGGTCCCTGGGCGGTGGAGCCCGGGCGGGCGTTCCGCGAGATGGGCTTCGACTCGCTGACCGCTGTCGAGCTGCGTAACCGGCTCAACGCGGCGACCGGGCTGAGGCTGGCGGCCACGACGCTGTTCGACTACCCCACGCCGGTCGCGGCGGCGGAGTTCCTGTGCTCGCAGGTGGCCGGCGCCCCGGACGGGGCGGCTGCGGCCGTCGTGACAGGAGCGGGGGTTCCGGCGGCTGACGAGCCGGTGGCGATCGTGGGGATGGGCTGCCGCCTCCCCGGCGGGGTCCGCGGCCCGGAGGAGCTGTGGCAGCTGCTGGCGGCAGGCACCGACGCGGTCGCCGGGTTCCCGGCCGACCGGGGCTGGGACACCGAGGGCGTGTATGACCCGGACCCGGACCATACGGGGACCTCGTACGTGCGGCAGGGCGGGTTCATGCACGACGCGGCCGAGTTCGATCCCGGGTTCTTCGGGATCAGCCCCAGGGAAGCGCTGGCGATGGACCCGCAGCAACGGCTGGTTCTGGAAACCAGCTGGGAGGCGCTGGAGCGGGGCGGGATCGTCCCGGCGTCGCTGCGCGGCTCGCGGACCGGCGTGTTCGTCGGAGCGGCGGCGTCAGAGTACGGCTGGGTCGGGAACCTGCCGGAGGAGGTGCAGGGGCACCTGGGGACCGGGACCGCGGGGAGCGTGACCTCGGGCCGGGTGTCGTACCTGCTGGGCCTGGAGGGGCCGGCGGTGACGGTGGACACCGCCTGCTCGTCGTCGCTGGTGGCGCTGCACCTGGCGGCGCAGGCGCTGCGGGCCGGTGAGTGCTCACTGGCCCTGGCCGGCGGCGTGATGGTCGTAGCGAGCCCGGCGATGTTCGTCGTGATGTCCCGGCAGCGGCAGTTGGCGGTGGACGGACGGTGCAAGTCGTTCGGGGCAGCGGCCGACGGGATGGGCATCGCCGAGGGCGCCGGCATGCTGGTACTCGAGCGCTTGTCGGACGCGCGGCGCAACGGCCACCAGGTGCTGGCGGTGGTGCGCGGGTCGGCGGTGAACCAGGACGGCGCGTCGAACGGGCTGACCGCGCCGAACGGCCCGTCGCAGCAGCGGGTGATCCGGGCCGCGCTGGCCAGCGCCGGGCTCGCTCCCGATGCGGTGGACGCCGTCGAGGCGCACGGGACAGGGACGCCGCTGGGCGACCCGATCGAGGCGCAGGCGCTGCTGGCGACGTACGGCCAGGACCGCCCGGAGGGCCGACCGCTATGGCTGGGCTCGGTCAAGTCCAACATCGGGCACCCGCAGCAGGCCGCGGGGGTGTCCGGGGTGATCAAGATGGTGCTGGCGCTGCAGCATGAGGAACTGCCCAGGACGCTGCACGCGGAGGAGCCGTCGCCGTACATCGACTGGGAGTCGGGGGCGGTGCGGCTGCTGACCGAGCCGGTGTCATGGCCCGCGGCCGGCGGCCGTCCCCGGCGGGCCGCGGTGTCCTCGTTCGGCATGAGCGGCACCAACGCCCACGTGATCCTCGAAGAGGCCGCTGCGGGCGAGGACGAAATCCAGGCCGGGGATGATCCGGAGACGGCTGGCCCCGCGCCGACGGCGCCGCTGGTCTCTGCCGTGCTGCCGTGGGTGGTGTCGGGCCGGTCGGCGGCGGGGCTGGCGGCGCAGGCGGGGCGGCTCACGGCGCACGTGGCAGCCCGCCCTGGGCTGGCGGCGGCGGATGCGGCGTGGTCGCTGGCGAGTACCCGGTCGGTCTTCGAGCACCGGGCCGTCATTATCGGCGGCAGCGCGGAGGAACTGGCGGCCGGGCTGACGACGGTGGCGGCGGGTGAGCCGGGCGCGGGGGTGGTGACCGGGTCGGCGCCGCCGGGCGGCGCTGGCCGGGTGGTGTTCGTGTTCCCTGGCCAGGGTGGTCAGTGGGCGGGGATGGGACGGGAGCTGGCCGCCGCCTCGCCGGTGTTCGCGGCGAGGCTGGCGGAGTGCGAGGCGGCGCTGGCTCCATATGTCGACTGGTCGCTTGAGGAAGTGATCGGCGGGGCGGACGGAGTGCCGGGCCTGGACCGGGTGGACGTGGTGCAGCCGGTGCTGTGGGCGGTGATGGTCGCGCTGGCGGCGGTGTGGGAGGCAGCCGGGGTGGTGCCGGACGCGGTGGCCGGGCACAGCCAGGGTGAGATCGCGGCGGCGACGGTGGCAGGGACCTTGAGCCTGGAAGACGGCGCGAGGGTGGTGGCGCTGCGCAGCCGGGCGCTGGGTGCGCTGGCAGGGCGGGGCGGGATGGCGTCGGTGTCCGAGCCGGCCGGAGCGGTGCGGGAGCGGATCGCGGGGTTCGGGGACCGGGTGTCGGTGGCGGCGGTGAACGGCCCGGCAGCGACGGTGGTCTCCGGTGAGCCGGGTGCGCTGGAGGAGTTGGTGGCGCAGTGTGCGGCGGCCGAGGTGCGGGCACGGGTGCTGCCGGTGGACTACGCCTCGCACAGCGCCCAGGTGGAGGAGTTGCGGGAAGAGATCCTCCGCGTGCTGGACGGGATCACGCCGCGGGCGGGGACCGTCCCGATGGTGTCGGCGGTGACGGGGGAGTACGTAGGGGGCACGGAACTGGACCCGGGGTACTGGTACGCGAGCCTGCGTTCGCCGGTGGAATTCGACCGGGCGGTGCGGGTGCTGGCCGGGGGCGGGCACGGGGTGTTCGTCGAGGTGTCCCCCCACCCGGTGCTGACCACCGCGATCACCCAGACCCTAGAGGACACGGACACGGCCACCTGGGACGGGCGTGAGGCAGTGGTGACCGGGACGCTGCGCCGTGACGACGGCGGCGCCGGGCGGCTCTTGTCTGCTTTGGCCGGGGTGTATGTGCGTGGTGTGGGGGTGGACTGGGCGCGGGTGCTGGGCGCGGGGCGGCGGGTGGAGCTGCCGACGTATGCGTTCCAGCGGCAGCGGTTCTGGCCGTCGGGGGTGGTGCGGCTGGGGGTGCCGGCGGTGTCGGGGGGTGACGGGTCGAGCGTTGAGGCTGAGGCCCGGTTCTGGGCGGCGGTGGAGGGCGGTGATGTGACGGCGCTGGCCGGGGCGCTGGCGGTGGACGGGCAGCGGCCGTTCGGCGAGGTGCTGCCGGAGCTGGCGGCGTGGCGGCGGCGGGAGCAGGACCGTTCGGTGACCGGGAGCTGGCGGTACCGGATCGCGTGGGTGCCGGTGGCTGAGCCGGACCCGGTGCCGCTGGCCGGGGCGTGGCTGGCGGTTATTCCCGTTGGGACGGGCGCGGAGGCGGCGGGCTGGTGCGTGCGGGCGCTGGAGGACGGCGGCGCGCGGGTGGTGGTGGCGCAGGCCGCTGCCGGGGCGGACCGGGCCGGGCTGGCCGGGCTGATCGCCCAGGCGCTGGCGGACGAGGACGGCCCGCTGGCCGGGGTGGTGTCGTTGCTGGCGCTGGATGAGGCGCCGCTGCCCGGGCTGGCGGTGGTGCCGGCGGGGCTGGCCGGGACGCTGGCCCTGGTGCAGGCGCTGGGCGATGCCGGGGCGGGCGCGCCGCTGTGGGTGGTGACCCGCGGGGCGGTCGCGGCCGGGGCGGGCGAGCCTGGCCAGCCCGGTGCAGCAGATGACGTGGGGGCTGGGCCGGGTGGCGGGCCTTGAGCTCCCGGACCGGTGGGGCGGGCTTGTCGACGTGCCGGCGGTGCTGGACGAGCGGGCGGCGGTGCGGGCGCGGGCGGTGCTGGCCGGGTGCGGGGAGGACCAGGTCGCGATCCGCCCGGCCGGGATCATGGCCCGGCGGCTGGCCCGGGCGCCGCTGCCGCGCGAGGGCCGGCCGTGGCGGCCGTCGGGGACGGTGCTGGTCACCGGCGGGACCGGGGCGATCGGCGGGCACGTCGCCCGGTGGGCGGCCGGGTGCGGGGCGCCGCGGATAGCGCTGGCGTCCCGGTCCGGCCCGGCCGCGCCGGGAGCGGCGGGGCTGGCCGCCGGGCTGGCCGCGGCAGGCGCGGGCGTCGAGGTGAGCGCCGGCGATATCGCCGACCGCGGCCAGGTGGCCGGGCTGCTGGGCCGGATCGCGGCCGGCGGGCCGCCGCTGTCATCGGTGCTGCACACCGCCGCGGTCCTTGACGACGGGCTGCTGGACGGGCTGGGCCCGGACCGGCTGTCGTCGGTGCTGGCGGCCAAGGCGGCCGGCGCGGCCCACCTGGACGAGCTGACGGCAGGCCTTGACCTGGACGCCTTCGTGCTGTTCTCCGCCGCCGCGGCGACGTTCGGCGGCCAGGGGCAGGGGAACTACGCGGCGGCGAACGCGTTCCTGGACGGGCTGGCCCAGCGGCGGGCGGCGGCGGGCCGGGCGGGCCTGTCGGTCGCCTGGGGGCCGTGGGCCGGCGCGGGCCTGGCCGGCTCCAGCGAGGCGGTGCGCCAGCGGCTGGGCCGCGGGCCGCAGCCGCCGATGGACCCGCGGCTGGCGGTGCTGGCGCTCGGCCAGGCGATGGCCGGCCGCGACAGCCTGCTGACGGTCGCGGACATGAACTGGGCCCGGTTCGCGGCCATCCCCGGCGCGGCAGACCTGCCGCTGGTGCGGGACCTGCCCGAGATCGCCGCGGCCCGGGCCGCCGCCGGCGGCGGCACCGCGGACCTGCCCATCGGAGGAGAGCTGGCCCGCCAGCTCGCCGGGATGGGCCGGGACGAGCAGGAGCGGATGCTGGCCGAGCTGATCCGGGCCCAGGCAGCCGAGGTTCTCGGCTACTCCTCGGCGGCGGCGGTAACCGCCGACCGGGCCTTCACCGACCTCGGCTTCGACTCGCTGACCTCGCTGGACATGCGGCAGCGGATGAGCATCGGGACCGGGCTGCGGCTGCCGTCCACGCTGCTGTTCGACTACCCGACCCCTGTCGTGCTGGCCCGTTACCTGCGCGGCGAGTTGCTGGGGGATCTAGCCGCCGCAACGCCGGCGGTCCCGGCGGTCCCGGCGGCCTTGGACGAGCCGGTGGCGGTCGTGGCGATGGGCTGCCGGTTCCCCGGCGGGGCGCGCAGCCCCGAGGAGCTGTGGCGGCTGCTGGCGGCGGGTGCCGACGCGATCTCTGCGTTCCCCGCCGACCGGGACTGGGACACCGAGGCGCTCGACGGTCCCGAGGCCGACCAAGCGGGCTGCGTGCGCGAGGGCGGCTTCGTCTACGACGCGGCCGAGTTCGACGCGGGCTTCTTCGGGATCAGCCCCAGGGAAGCGCTGGCGATGGACCCGCAGCAACGGATGCTGCTGGAGACGAGCTGGGAGGCGCTGGAGCGGGGCGGGATCGACCCGCGGTCGCTACGCGGAACGCGTACCGGCGTGTTCATCGGCGGATACACCTCCGGTTACGCGATCAGCCTGAGGCTGGCGGTCGGCGAGGCGGCGGGACCCGGATGGGTGCCGGAGCCGCAGGAAATGACCGGTAACGCCGGCAGCGTGCTGTCCGGGCGGGTGTCGTACCTGCTCGGCCTGGAGGGCCCGGCGGTGACGGTGGACACCGCCTGCTCGTCGTCGCTGGTAGCGGTGCACCTGGCGGCGCAGGCGCTGCGGTCCGGTGAGTGCTCCATGGCCCTGGCCGGTGGAGTGACGATCATGGCGAGCCCGCAAGGGTTCGGACTGGGCGGCGCCCGGCAGCCGCTGCACTCAGCCGACGGGCGGTGCAAGGCGTTCGGCGCCGCGGCCGACGGCATGGGACAAGCGGAGGGCGCCGGGGTGCTGGTGCTCGAGCGGCTGTCGGACGCGCAGCGTAACGGCCACCCGGTGCTGGCGGTGGTGCGCGGCAGCGCGGTGAACCAGGACGGCGCCTCGAACGGGCTGACCGCGCCGAACGGGCCGTCGCAGCAGCGGGTGATCCGGGCCGCGCTGGCCTCCGCGGGGCTGTCCCCCGATGCGGTGGACGCCATCGAGGCGCACGGCACCGGGACGCCGCTGGGCGACCCGATCGAGGCCCAGGCGCTGCTGGCGACCTACGGGCACGACCGGGATCCGGACCGGCCGCTGTGGCTGGGCTCGGTGAAGTCCAACCTCGGGCACACCCAGGCGGCGGCGGGGGTGGCCGGGGTGATCAAGATGGTGCTGGCCCTGCGGCACCAGGAGCTGCCCCGCACGCTGCACGCCGACGAGCCCTCGCCGCACATCGACTGGGAGTCGGGGGCGGTGCGGCTGCTGACCGAGCCGGTGCCCTGGCCCGCCGCCGGCGGGCGTCCCCGCCGGGCCGGGGTGTCCTCGTTCGGGATCAGCGGGACCAACGCGCACGTCATTGTGGAGGAGGCTCCGCCGCTCGAGGAGACGGACAGTCCAGGGACCGCCTCGACGTCGGCCGCGCCGCTGGTGACGTCAGGGGTGGTGCCGTGGGTGGTGTCGGGGCGGTCGGCGGCGGCGCTGGCGGCGCAGGCGGGGCGGCTGGCCGCGTTCGCGGCGGCGCGGCCGGATCGGCAGCCCGCGGATGTGGCGTGGTCGCTGGCGACTACCCGGTCGGTGTTCGAGCACCGGGCGGTGGTGCTGGGGGCGGACGCGGGTGAGCTGGGAACCGGGCTGGGCCGGGTGGCGGCGGGGCAACCGTTGCCCGGGTTGGTGTCCGGGATGGCGGGGGGTACGGGCAAGGTCGGTTTCGTGTTCGCGGGTCAGGGGTCGCAGCGGGCCGGGATGGGGCGGGAGCTGCACGCGTCCAGCCCGGTGTTCGCGGCGGCGTTCGATGCGGCGTGCGCGCTGCTGGAGGCGGAGCTGGGGCTGCCGGTCGCGGAGGTGGTCTTGGGCGAGGGAGCCGATGAGCGGGCCGACCAGACGGTGTTCGCGCAGGCGGGTTTGTTCGCGGTGCAGGCGGGCCTGGTGGCTTTGCTTGCGGCGGCGGGGGTGCGGCCGGCTGCGGTGGCGGGACATTCGGTAGGGGAGATTGCTGCGGCGTTTGCCGCGGGGGTGCTGTCGCTGGAGGATGCGTGCGCGCTGGTGGCGGCTCGGGGGCGGCTGATGCAGGCGCTGCCGGGCGGCGGGGCGATGACGGCGGTGGAGGCGTCGGAGGAGGAGGTCGCGGCGGCGCTGGCGGGGGTGGCGGGGGTGGCGGTGGCGGCGGTGAACGGCCCGTCGTCGGTGGTGGTCTCGGGAGATGCGGCGGCCGTGGGCCGGGTCGCGGAGGGGTTCCGGGCTGCGGGGCGGCGGGTGAAGGCGCTGCGGGTCAGTCATGCGTTCCACTCGGCGCGGATGGACCCGGTGCTGGATGAGCTGGGCGAGGTGGCACAGGGGCTGGCGCACCGAGCGCCGCGGGTGCCGTGGGCGTGCGGGGTGAGCGGGGAGCTGGCGGTTGAGCCGGGGCCGGGGTACTGGGCGGAGCAGGCGCGGCGGCCGGTGCGGTTCGCCGACGCGGTCGCCGCGCTGGCGGCCGGCGGCGTGACGGTGTTCGTGGAGGTCGGGCCGGACGGGACGCTGTCGGCGATGGGCCCAGACGCGCTCGGCGGTGACTGCGGTAACGCTGCTGCGTTCGTGCCGGTGCTGCGGCCGGGGCAGGACGCGGCCCGGGCGGTGCTAGCCGCTCTGGCCGGGGTGTATGTGCGTGGTGTGGGGGTGGACTGGGCGCGGGTGGTGGGCGCGGGGCGGCGGGTGGAGCTGCCGACGTATGCGTTCCAGCGGCAGCGGTTCTGGCCGTCGGGGGTGGTGCGGCTGGGGGTGCCGGCGGTGTCGGGGGGTGACGGGTCGAGCGTTGAGGCTGAGGCCCGGTTCTGGGCTGCGGTGGAGGGCGGTGATGTGACGGCGCTGGCCGGGGCGCTGGCGGTGGACGGGCAGCGGCCGTTCGGCGAGGTGCTGCCGGAGCTGGCGGCGTGGCGGCGGCGGGAGCAGGACCGTTCGGTGACCGGGAGCTGGCGTTACCGGATCGCGTGGGTGCCGGTGGCTGAGCCGGACCCGGTGCCGCTGGCCGGGGCGTGGCTGGCGGTTATTCCCGTTGGGACGGGCGCGGAGGCGGCGGGCTGGTGCGTGCGGGCGCTGGAGGACGGCGGCGCGCGGGTGGTGGTGGCGCAGGCCGCTGCCGGGGCGGACCGGGCCGGGCTGGCCGGGCTGATCGCCCAGGCGCTGGCGGACGAGGACGGCCCGCTGGCCGGGGTGGTGTCTTTGCTGGCGCTGGATGAGGCGCCGCTGCCCGGGCTGGCGGTGGTGCCGGCGGGGCTGGCCGGGACGCTGGCCCTGGTGCAGGCGCTGGGCGATGCCGGGGCGGGCGCGCCGCTGTGGGTGGTGACCCGCGGGGCGGTCGCGGCCGGGGCGGGCGAGCCTGGCCAGCCCGGTGCAGCAGATGACGTGGGGGCTGGGCCGGGTGGCCGGCCTGGAGCATCCCGGAGCGGTGGGGCGGGCTTGTCGACGTGCCGGCGGTGCTGGACGAGCGGGCGGCGGTGCGGGCGCGGGCGGTGCTGGCCGGGTGCGGGGAGGACCAGGTCGCGATCCGCCCGGCCGGGATCATGGCCCGGCGGCTGGCCCGGGCGCCGCTGCCGCGCGAGGGCCGGCCGTGGCGGCCGTCGGGGACGGTGCTGGTCACCGGCGGGACCGGGGCGCTCGGCGGGCACGTCGCCCGGTGGGCGGCCGGGTGCGGGGCGCCGCGGATAGCGCTGGCGTCCCGGTCCGGCCCGGCCGCGCCGGGAGCGGCGGGGCTGGCCGCCGGGCTGGCCGCGGCAGGCGCGGGCGTCGAGGTGAGCGCCTGCGATATCGCCGACCGCGGCCAGGTGGCCGGGCTGCTGGGCCGGATCGCGGCCGGCGGGCCGCCGCTGTCATCGGTGCTGCACACCGCCGCGGTCCTTGACGACGGGCTGCTGGACGGGCTGGGCCCGGACCGGCTGTCGTCGGTGCTGGCGGCCAAGGCGGCCGGCGCGGCCCACCTGGACGAGCTGACGGCAGGCCTTGACCTGGACGCCTTCGTGCTGTTCTCCTCCGCCGCGGCGACGTTCGGCGGCCAGGGGCAGGGGAACTACGCGGCGGCGAACGCGTTCCTGGACGGGCTGGCCCAGCGGCGGGCGGCGGCGGGCCGGGCGGGCCTGTCGGTCGCCTGGGGGCCGTGGGCCGGCGCGGGCCTGGCCGGCTCCAGCGAGGCGGTGCGCCAGCGGCTGGGCCGCGGGCCGCAGCCGCCGATGGACCCGCGGCTGGCGGTGCTGGCGCTCGGCCAGGCGATGGCCGGCCGCGACAGCCTGCTGACGGTCGCGGACATGGACTGGGCCCGGTTCGCGGCCATCCCCGGCGCGGCAGACCTGCCGCTGGTGCGGGACCTGCCCGAGATCGCCGCGGCCCGGGCCGCCGCCGGCGGCGGCACCGCGGACCTGCCCATCGGAGGAGAGCTGGCCCGCCAGCTCGCCGGGATGGGCCGGGACGAGCAGGAGCGGATGCTGGCCGAGCTGATCCAGGCCCAGGCCGCCGAGGTGCTCGGCTACTCCTCGGCGGCGGCGGTAACCGCCGACCGGGCCTTCACCGACCTCGGCTTCGACTCGCTGACCTCGCTGGACATGCGGCAGCGGCTGAGCATCGGGACCGGGCTGCGGCTGCCGTCCACGCTGCTGTTCGACTACCCGACCCCTGTCGTGCTGGCCCGTTACCTGCAGGCGGAAATGACTCACGGTGAATCGGCTACCGCAACGCCGGTATTCACTGAGCTTGACCAGCTTGAGTCCAGCCTCTCCCGCATAGCCGCCAATGTCGATATGCGCACAGATATCACCAGGCGCCTGCAGGTCATGCTGTCGAACTGGATCGAAGCTCAAGGTGAGGTCCAGGCCGATAGTGAAATCGAGCTTGACTCGGCGACACCGGACGAACTATTCAACTTCCTTGATAACGAGCTCGGGCTTTGACTGAAATAGTTAGGGGTTTTTAATGGAGAGTCAAGAAAAACTCTTCGACTACCTCAAGAAGACGGCCGCCGAGCTAAAGGAAACCCGTAGGCGCCTGCGGAAAATGGAAGCAGGCGAGAGGGAGCCGGTGGCGATCGTGGCGATGGGCTGCCGGTTCCCCGGCGGGGCGCGCAGCCCCGAGGAGCTGTGGCAGCTGCTGGCGGCGGGCACCGACGCGATCTCTGCGTTCCCCGCCGACCGGGGCTGGGACGGCGAAGGCATGTACCATCCGGACCCCGATCATCCCGGCACCTCATATACGCGCGAGGGCGGGTTCGTATACGGCGCGGGCGAGTTTGACGCTGGGTTCTTCGGGATCAGCCCGCGGGAGGCGCTGGCGATGGACCCCCAGCAGCGGCTGCTGCTGGAGACGAGCTGGGAGGCGCTGGAGCGGGGCGGGATCGACCCGCGGTCGCTGCGCGGGTCACGGACCGGGGTGTTCGTCGGGGCGACGTCGTCAGGGTACGGCTGGCTGGGCCTGCCGCAGGAGGCGGAAGGACACCTGACGACAGGCACCGCGACCAGCGTGCTGTCCGGTCGGGTGTCGTACCTGCTCGGCCTGGAGGGCCCGGCGGTGACGGTGGACACCGCCTGCTCGTCGGCGCTGGTGGCGCTGCACCTGGCCTGCCAGGCGATCAGGGCCGGGGAGTGCTCGCTGGCGCTGGCCGGCGCGGTGATGGTGATGGCGACCCCGGCGGTGTTCGTGCTGTCAAGCCGGCAGCGGGCGCTGGCGGCTGACGGGCGGTGCAAGGCGTTCGGGGCAGCGGCCGACGGGATGGGCATGGCCGAGGGCGTGGGCATGCTGGTGCTCGAGCGTTTGTCGGATGCGCGCCGCAACGGGCACCGGGTGCTGGCGGTGGTGCGCGGGTCGGCGGTGAACCAGGACGGCGCGTCGAACGGCCTGACGGCGCCGAACGGGCCGTCGCAGCAGCGGGTGATCCGGGCCGCGCTGGCCTCCGCCGGGGTATCCCCGCGTGACGTGGACGCGGTGGAGGCGCACGGGTCGGGCACGCCGCTGGGGGACCCGATCGAGGCGCAGGCGCTGCTGGCGACTTACGGGCAGGACCGGGATCCGGAGCGGCCGCTGTGGCTGGGGTCGGTGAAGTCCAACATCGGGCACGCCCAGCAGGCGGCGGGGGTGGCCGGGGTGATCAAGATGGTGCTTGCGCTGCAGCACCAGGAACTGCCCAGGACGCTGCATGCCGACGAGCCTTCGCCGCACGTCGACTGGTCGTCGGGGGCGCTGCGGCTGCTGACCGAGCCGCTGCCGTGGCCGACGGCGGACGGGCGCCCCCGCCGGGCAGGAGTGTCCGGGTTCGGGATCAGCGGCACCAACGCGCACGTGATCTTGGAGGAAGCCCCCGCTGCCGGTGATGACACGGCGGGGCAGGCGGCCGATCCGTCCGGTGACGCGGCTGCGGCGCCGGCGGAGCCGCTGGTTTCCGGCGTGGTGCCGTGGGTGGTGTCAGGCCGGTCAGCCGAGGGGCTGGCGGCGCAGGCGGGGCGGCTGGCGGCGCACGCGGCGGCGCGTCCGGAGCTGGGCGCGGCGGATGTGGCGTGGTCGCTGGCGACCAGCAGGTCGGTGTTCGAGCACCGGGCGGTGGTGCTGGGCGCGGACGCGGCAGAGCTGGCGGCCGGGCTGGGCGCGGTGGCGGCCGGGCAGCCTTCGGCGACGTCGGCGACGGTGGTGTCGGGACTAGCGGGGAACGCGGGCAAGGTGGTGTTCGTGTTCCCGGGTCAGGGCGCGCAGTGGGCGGGGATGGGGCGGGAGCTGCTGGGCTGCTGCCCGGTGTTCGCCGCCGGCTGGCGGAGTGCTCGGCGGCGCTGTCCCCGCATGTGGACTGGGACCTGCTGGAGGTCATCACCGGGGCGGAAGGGGCCCCGGCGCTGGAGGCGGCGGAGGTGGTGCAGCCGGTGCTGTGGGCGGTGATGGTGTCGTTGGCGGCGGTGTGGGAGGCGGCCGGGGTGCACCCCGATGCGGTGGTCGGCCATTCGCAGGGCGAGATCGCGGCGGCGACGGTGGCGGGGATGCTGTCGGTGGAAGACGCGGCGCTGGTGGTGGCGGTGCGCAGCCGGGCGCTGTCGGGCCTGGGCGATGCCGGCGGGATGGTGTCGGTGGTGATGCCCGAGGTGGCGGTGCGGGATCTGCTGGGCCGGTGGGACGGGCGGCTGGCGATCGCGGCGGTGAACGGCCCGGCGCAGGTCGTGGTCTCGGGTGACGCGGCGGCGCTGGCCGGGTTCGAGGCGGAGCTGGCGGCGCGGCGGGTGCTGCGCTGGCCGGTGCCGGCCAGCGATTTCGTGGCGCACTCGCCGCGGGTGGCTGGCCTGGAGGAGACGCTGGGCCGGGAACTGGGCGGCATCCAGCCGGGCCCGGGGCGGGTGCGGCTGTTTTCCACCGTCTCGTGCGGCTGGGCGGACGGGGCGGAGCTGGACGCGGGGTACTGGTACGCCAACGTGCGGCAGACGGTCCAGTTCGCCGGGGCGGTCGGCGAGCTGGCGCGGGCCGGGTACGGCATCTATATCGAGGTGTCACCGCACCCGGTGCTGACCGGCGCGGTCACCGAGACGATCGAGGAGGCCGGGGCCGGCGTTGAGCCGGCGGTCAGCGGGACGCTGACCCGGGAGGCCGCTGGGGCCCGGGCGCTGCTGGGCGCACTTGCCTGGATGCACGTGCGCGGGGTGAAGGTGGACTGGACCGCGGTGCTGGGCACCGGGCAAGCCGTGGAGCTGCCGACGTACGCGTTCCAGCGGCAGCGGTACTGGCCGTCGGGCACGCTGCGGCTCACCGCCACCGCCACCGCGGCGGCCGGCGGTGACGGCTCCGGGACCGAGGCCGAGGCCCGGTTCTGGGCCGCGGTCGAAGGCGGCGACCTGACGGCGCTGGCCGGGACCCTGGCCGTCGACGGGGAACGTCCCTTCAACGAGGCGCTGCCGCAGCTAGCCGCGTGGCGGCGGCGGGAGCAGGACCGCTCGGTCACCGAGGGCTGGCGCTACCGCATCACATGGGTGCCGGTGGCTGACCCCGACCCGGTACCGCTGACGGGGACCTGGCTGGCCGTGGTCCCCGACGGCGCGGGAGCGGAGGCGGCGGGCTGGTGCGCGCGGGCGCTAGAGGACGGCGGCGCCCGCGTGATCGTGGCCGAGACCGCCGCCGCGGTGGACCGGGCCGGGCTGGCCGGG
Source organism: uncultured Actinomycetota bacterium (assembly GCA_963769145.1). Classification (GTDB taxonomy): domain Bacteria; phylum Actinomycetota; class Actinomycetes; order Streptosporangiales; family Streptosporangiaceae; genus Chersky-822. Next base: position 42,327 of record CAVYKS010000003.1, on the reverse strand, counting down.
CTGATCGCCCAGGCGCTGGCGGACGAGGACGGCCCGCTCGCCGGGGTGATATCGCTGCTGGCGCTGGATGAGGCGCCGCTGCCCGCCTACCCGGTGGTGCCGGCGGGGCTGGCGGGGACGCTGGCCCTGGTCCACGCGCTGGGCGATGCCGGGGTGCGCGCGCCGCTGTGGGTGCTGACCCAGGGCGCGGTCGCGACCGGTGCGGGCGAGACGCTGGCTAGGCCGGTGCAGGGCATGGCGTGCGGTCTTGGGCGGGTGGCGGGTCTTGAGAATCCGGAGCGGTGGGGCGGCCTTGTCGACGTGCCGGCGGTGCTGGACGAGCGGGCGGCGGTGCGGCTGAGGGCGGTGCTGGCCGGGTGCGGGGAGGACCAGGTCGCGATCCGCCCGGCCGGAATCACCGGACGGCGGCTGGCCCGCGCCGGGCAGCCGGGCCGGGACCGGAGTGAATGGCGTCCGTCGGGGACCGTGCTGGTCACCGGGGGAACCGGGGCAATCGCCGGGCGCGTCGCCCGGTGGGCGGCCGGGCGCGGCGCGGCACGGATAGTGCTGGCCTCCAGGTCGGGCCCGGCCGCTCCCCGCGCCGCAGGCCTGGCCGCCGAACTGGCCGCCGCCGGCGCCAAGGTCGAGGTGATCGGGTGCGACATGGCCCAGCGGGCGCCCGCGGCCGGGCTGCTGGACTGGATCGCGGCCGGCGGGCCGCCGCTGTCGTCTGTGCTGCACACCGCCGGGCTGGTCCGCGACATCGCGTTTGAGCAGCAGACGGTGGCGGACCTTGACGCGGTGCTGGCGGCGAAGGCCGCCGGGGCGGCGCTGCTGGACGAGCTGACGGCGGGCCTGGACCTGGACGCGTTCGTGATGTTCTCCTCGATCGCGTCGACCTGGGGCAGCGGCTGGCAGGCGGGATACGCGGCCGGGAACGCGTTCCTTGACGCCCTGGCGGAGAACCGCCGCGGCCGGGGCCTAGCCGCCACCTCCGTCGCCTGGGGCGCCTGGGGCGGCGGCGGCATGACCGATGACGAAGGCGCCGCGCAACTGCGCCGGCGCGGAGTACTGGTGATGGATCCGGACCTTGCGGTCGGCGGGTTGGGAGAGGCCCTGGCCGCTGGCGAGACGGTGCTGACGGTCGCGGACGTGGACTGGGCGCGGTTCGCCGCCACGTTCACGCTGCTGCGGCCGAGCCGGCTGATCGGCGACCTGCCCGAGGTTGTCCAGGCCCTGGCCGACGTCGGCGAAGATGACGGTCCTGGTGACGTGACAGTGCTGGCGCGGCGGCTAGCCGGATTGCCGGAGGCGCAGCAAGACCGGGTGCTGGTCGGCCTGGTCCGGGCCGAGGCGGCGGCCGCGCTGGGGCACGACGGCCCGGGGGCGGTGGAGCCAGGGCGGGCGTTCCGGGACATGGGCTTCGACTCGCTGACTGCCGTCGAGCTGCGCAACAGGCTCAGCGCGGTGACCGGGCTGCGGCTGTCGGCCACGACTCTGTTCGACTACCCCACGCCGGTCGCGGTGGCGGATTACCTGCGCTCGCAGGTAGCAGGCGCCCCGGCCCAGCCAGGCGCGGTGACGGTCACGCCGGCGTCGGCGGATGAGCCGGTGGCGATAGTCGCGATCGGCTGCCGGTTCGCGGGCGGCGTGCGCGACCCGGAGGACCTGTGGCAGCTTTTGGCGGCGGTGACCGACGCGGTGGCGGGGTTCCCGGCCGACCGGGGCTGGGATATGGAGAGCTTCTATGACCCGGACCCTGATCATCCCGGCACCTCGTACGTGCGGCGGGGCGGGTTCGTGCACGACGCGACCGAGTTCGATCCCGGGTTCTTCGGGATCAGCCCCAGGGAAGCGCTGGCGATGGACCCCCAGCAGCGGCTGGTGCTGGAAACCAGCTGGGAAGCGCTTGAGCGAGCGGGTATCGTCCCGGCATCGCTGCGCGGCTCACGCACCGGCGTGTTCGTCGGAGCGGCACCAACAGGCTACGGCTTGAGCGGTCTGCCGGAAGAGGTGGAGGGCCACCTGGGGACCGGGACCGCCGGGAGCGTGACCTCGGGCCGGGTGTCGTACCTGCTGGGCCTGGAGGGTCCGGCGGTGACGGTGGACACCGCCTGCTCCTCCGCGCTGGTGGCGCTGCACCTGGCCTGCCAGGCGATCCGGGCCGGGGAGTGTTCCCTGGCCCTGGCCGGCGGTGTGATGGTGGTGCCCAGCCCGGTGGTATTCGTCGTGATGTCCCGGCAGCGGGCGCTGTCGCCGGACGGACGGTGCAAGGCGTTCGGAGCGGCAGCCGACGGGATGGGCATCGCCGAGGGCGCCGGCATGCTGGTGCTCGAGCGGCTGTCGGACGCGCAGCGTAACGGCCACCCGGTGCTGGCGGTGGTGCGCGGCAGCGCGGTGAACCAGGACGGCGCCTCGAACGGGCTGACCGCGCCGAACGGGCCGTCGCAGCAGCGAGTCATCCGGGCCGCGCTGGCCTCCGCGGGGCTGTCCCCCAGTGAGGTGGACGCGGTGGAGGCGCACGGGTCGGGCACCCCGCTGGGCGACCCGATCGAGGCCCAGGCGCTGCTAGCGACCTACGGGCAGGACCGCCCGGAGGGCCGGCCGCTGTGGCTGGGCTCCGTGAAGTCCAACATCGGGCACGCCCAGCAGGCGGCGGGGGTCGCCGGGGTGATCAAGATGGTGCTGGCGCTGCAGCACGAGGAGCTGCCCGGTACGCTGCACGCCGATGAGCCCTCGCCGTACATCGACTGGGAGTCGGGGGCGGTGCGGCTGCTGACCGAGCCGGTACCCTGGCCCGCCGGCGGACAGCCCCGCCGGGCGGGGGTCTCCGCGTTCGGCATGAGCGGCACCAACGCCCACGTGATCTTGGAAGAAGCCGCCGAGGTTCCCGCCGCTGGGGACGAGACGGAGACGGACGCGGCCGGGGAGCCTGCGGAGCCCAGGTTGCCGCTGGTTTCCGGCGCGGTGCCGTGGGTGGTGTCGGGCCGGTCGGCGGCGGGGCTGGCGGGGCAGGCGAGACGGCTGGCCGCGCAGGTGACGGCCCGTCCCGGGCTGGACCCGGGTGATGTGGCCTGGTCGCTGGCGGCCACCCGGTCGGTGTTCGAGCACCGGGCGGTAGCGGTCGGCCGGGACCGGGACGACTTGGTCGCCGGGCTGGGCGCGCTGGCGACGGGGCAGCGGTCGGAGGCGGTGTCGGCGTTCGTGGCGGGGGACGCGGGCCGGGTGGCGTTCGTGTTCCCGGGGCAGGGGGCCCAGTGGACCGGGATGGGCCGTGAGTTGCTGGGTTGCTGCCCGGTGTTCGCCAGTCGGCTGGCGCAGTGCGGTCAGGCGCTGGTCCCGCACGTGACCTGGGACCTCCTCGATGTGATCAACGGAGCGCAGGACGCTCCGGCCCTGGAGCGGGCTGATGTGGTCCAGCCGGTGCTGTGGGCGGTGATGGTCTCCCTTGCGGCCGTCTGGGAAGCCGCCGGGGTGCACCCGGAAGCGGTAATCGGCCATTCCCAGGGCGAGGTCGCCGCGGCAACGGTGGCGGGGATGCTGTCGCTGGAAGACGCGGCGCGGGTGGTCGCGGTGCGCAGCCGGATCCTGTCCGGTCTTGGCGACGCCGGCGGAATGGTGTCGGTGGTCATGCCCGAGGCGGCGGTCCGCGAGCTGCTGCGCCGCTGGGGCGAGCGGCTTTCTGTCGCGGCGGTGAACAGCCCGGCGAGCACGGTGGTCTCCGGCGAGCTGGAGGCGCTGTCCGAGTTCGAGACGGAGCTGGCGGCGCGGCATGTCATGCGCTGGCGGGTTCCGGAGACCGGTTTCGTGGCGCACTCCCCCCAGGTCGCCCGGGTGGAGGAGACGCTGGCCCGGGACCTCGCCGGGATACAGCCTGGCCCGGGGCGGACGCGGTTGCTGTCTACCGCTCTTGGCCGGTGGATGGAGGGGCCGGAGCTGGACGCCGGGTACTGGTACGCCAACGTGCGGCACACGGTCCGGTTCGCTGACGCGGTCCGGGAGCTGGCCGCCGACGGATTCGGTACCTATATCGAGGTTTCCCCGCACCCAACGCTGGAGGCGGCGGTCGCGGAGACGATTGAGGATGCCGGGGCGGCTTTTGTCCCGGTGGTCAGCGGGTCGCTGAACCGGGAGACCAGCGCGGCGCCACAGATCATGTCCGTGCTCGGCCGGGCGTGGGCACGCGGGGTCGCGGTGGACTGGGCGGCTGTGCTCGGCCGCGGCGAGGTAGTGGACCTGCCGACGTACGCGTTCCAGCGGCAGCGGTACTGGCCGTCCGGCACGGTGCGGCTCGGCGCGGTGGTCGCGGGCGGGGACGGGTCCGGGGTCGAGGCTGAGGCGCGGTTCTGGGCCGCGGTCGAGGGCGGCGACCTGGTGGCGCTGGCCGAGACGCTGGCCGTGGACGGGCAGCGCCCGTTCGGCGAGGTGCTGCCGCAGCTAGCGGCCTGGCGACGGCGCGAGCAGGACCGGTCGGTGGCCGAGAGCTGGCGTTACCGCATCTCCTGGGTGCCAGTACCCGACCCTGACTTGGCCCCGCTGACCGGGACCTGGCTGGCGGTTATCCCGGTGGGGACCGCTGCGGACCTGGCGGAGTGGTGCGTGCGGGCGATGGAAGACGGCGGCGCCCGGGTGATCATCACCGAGGCTGCCGGGACCGCGGACCGGACCACGCTGGCCGAGCAGATCAGCCAGGCGCTGGCCGAGGCGGACGAGCCGCCCGCCGGGGTGCTCTCGCTGTTGGCGCTGGATGAGGCACCGCTGCCTGAGCATCCGGTGGTGCCGACGGGGCTGGCCGCCACGTTGGCGCTGGTGCAGGCGCTGAGCGACGCCGGGACGGACGCGCCGCTGTGGACGGCGACACGCGGGGCGGTTGCGACCGGACCCGATGAGCAACTGCCCAGCCCGGTGCAGGCGATGATCTGCGGGCTGGCGCGGGCGGCGGGCCTTGAGTACCCCGAGCGCTTCGGCGGACTTGCGGATCTGCCGGCGGTGCTGGATGAGCGGGCCGCCCTGCGGCTGCGGGCGGTGCTGGCCGGGTGCGGGGAAGACCAGATCGCGATCCGCCCGCCCGGGATCATGGGACGGCGGCTCGTCCATGCCCCGCTGCCCGGCCGGGACCGGCCTGCCTGGACCCCGTCCGGGACCGTGCTGGTCACTGGCGGCACCGGTGCGATCGCCGGGCACGTGGCCCGCTGGGCGGCCCGCCGCGGCGCGCCGCGGATGGCGCTGACCTCACGGTCCGGTCCGGTTGCGCCGAACGCCGCGGGGCTGGCCGCCGAGCTCGCCGCCGCCGGTGCGCGGGTCGAGGTGACCGGGTGCGATATCGCGGACCGGGGCCAGGTGGCCGGGCTGCTGGCCCGGATCGCGGCGGACGGCCCGCCGCTGTCATCGGTCATGCACACCGCGGGGATTCTCGACGACGGGCTGCTTGACGGGCTGGGCCCGGACCGGCTGGCGTCGGTGCTGGCGGCCAAGGCCTCCGGGGCGGCGCACCTGGATGAGCTGACCGCGGACCTGGACCTCGACGCCTTCGTGCTGTTCTCCTCGATCGCCGCGATGTTCGGCGCCTCGGGTCAAGGCAACTACGCGGCGGCGAACGCGTTCCTTGACGGGCTCGCCCAGCAGCGGGCGGCAGCGGGCCGGGCGGGCCTGTCGGTCGCGTACGGGCCGTGGGCGGGCGAAGGCGTGGCACGGTCCAGTGAGGCGGTGCGCCAGCGGCTGGAGCGCGGGCCGCAGCCGCCGATGGACCCGCGGCTGGCGGTGCTGGCGCTGGACCAGGCGATGGCCGGCCGTGACAGCCTGCTGGCCGTGATGAACCCGAACTGGCCCCAGCTCGCGGCCGCCCCCGGGGCCGTCGAGCAGCCGTTCGTGCGGGACCTGCCCGAGATCCAGGCCGCGGCCCAGGCGGCGTCGTCGGGGAACGCCGCCGAGATGCCTATCGGGGGAGAACTGGCCCGTCAGCTGGCCGGGATGAGCCTGACCGAGCAGGAGCGGATGCTAACCGAGCTGATCCAGGGCCAGGCCGCCGAGATCCTCGGGCACGCCTCGCCGGCGGCGGTGGCCGCCGACCGGGCCTTCGCCGACCTGGGCTTCGACTCGCTCACCACGCTGGAGATGCGGCAGCGGATGATCATCGGAAGCGGGCTGCGGCTGCCGTCCACTCTCCTGTTCGACTACCCGACCCCGATGGCGTTGGCCAGCTTCCTGCGCGGCGAGCTGGTCGGTGACTTGGCGGCGGAACCGGCCGCCCCCACGGCCGGAACGGCCCCGGCGGTCGCCGATGAGCCGGTCGCGATCGTGGCGATGAGCTGCCGCTATCCCGGCGGGGTACGCAGCCCTGAGGAATTGTGGCAGCTGCTGTCCGCCGGCGCCGACGCGATCTCAGCGTTCCCCGCCGACCGGGGCTGGGACCTGGAAGCGCTGGCCGGCCAGACAGGGACCGACTACGTGCGCGAGGGGGGGTTCGTCTACGACGCGGCCGAGTTCGACCCGGGGTTCTTCGGGATCAGCCCGCGGGAGGCGCTGGTGATAGACCCCCAGCAGCGGCTGATGCTGGAGACCTGCTGGGAGGCGCTGGAGCGGACCGGGATCGACCCGCGGTCGCTGCGCGGTACCCGGACCGGGGTCTTCGTCGGCGGGTATTCCTCCGGGTACGGGATCAGCCTGAGCTTGGCTGCTCTCGGGGCACGCGGACCGGCCGAGCAAGGGCCGCAACCGCAGGAGGTGAGCGGGAACGCGGGCAGTGTGCTGTCCGGCCGGGTGTCGTACACGCTGGGGCTTGAGGGTCCGGCGGTGACGGTGGACACCGCCTGCTCATCGGCGCTGGTCGCGCTGCACATGGCCTGCCAGGCACTGCGGGCCGGTGAGTGCTCGCTGGCGCTGGCCGGCGGGGTGACGATCATGGCGAACCAGCAGATGTTCGGGATAGGCGGTAGGCGGCCGCCGGGACAATCGGCCGACGGGCGGTGCAAGGCGTTCGGTGCCACGGCGGACGGGATGGGCCAGTCGGAAGGCGCGGGCGTTCTCGTGGTGGAGCGGCTGGCCGACGCGCGCCGCCACGGACATCAGGTGCTAGCGGTAGTGCGAGGCATCGCGGTGAACCAGGACGGCGCCAGCAACGGGCTGACCGCGCCGAACGGCCCGGCGCAGCAGCGGGTGATCCGCGCCGCGCTAGCCAGCGCGGGCCTAACCGCAGACCAGGTGGACGCGGTGGAAGCGCACGGGACCGGGACCGAGCTGGGCGACCCGATCGAGGCGCATGCGCTGCTGGCGACCTACGGGCAAGGCCGGCGCGAGGACCGGCCGCTGTGGCTGGGGTCGGTCAAGTCCAACCTCGGACACACCCAGGCCGCCGCCGGGGCGGCCGGGGTAATCAAGATGGTGCTGGCCCTGCAGCACGAGGAGTTGCCGCGGACGCTGCACGCCCACGAGCCCTCGCCGCACATCGACTGGGATTCCGGAACGGTTCGGCTGCTCACCGAGCCAGTCGCGTGGCCCGCCGCTGGGCAGCCCCGCCGCGCCGCGGTCTCGGCGTTCGGGATCAGCGGCACCAACGTGCACTTGATCCTCGAAGAGGCCCCGGCGACGGCGGAGGAGACGCCCGCGCCCGATGCCGACGCGGGCGAGAGGGGCGCCGAGGCCGTGGCCGGTCCCGCGCTGCCCAGGAGCCCGCTGGTGGCCGGTGTGCTGCCGTGGGTGGTGTCAGGCCGGTCGGCAGCCGGCCTGGCGGCGCAGGCGGGACGGCTGGCCGCGCATCTAATAGCCCGTCCCGGCCTGGACCCGGCGGACGTGGCGTGGTCGCTGGCAGGCACCCGGTCGGTGTTCGAGTACCGGGCGGTAGTGCTGGGCGCGGACCGGGAGGAGCTGACGGTCGGCCTTGGCGCGGCGGCGGCGGGGCAGTCCTCGGCCGCGGTGGTCAGCGGGCTGGCGCCGGCGGCGGCTCAGGTCGGCTTTGTGTTCGCGGGGCAGGGGTCGCAGCGGGCGGGGATGGGCCGGGAGCTGCACGCGTCGAGCCCGGCGTTCGCGGCGGCGTTTGATGAGGCGTGCGGTCTGCTGGAGGCGGAGCTGGGGCTGCCGGTGGCGGAGGTAGTGCTGGCGAAGGGACCCGACGAGCGGGCCGACCAGACGGTGTTCGCGCAGGCCGGCCTGTTCGCGGTGCAGGCCGGCCTGGTGGCGCTGCTGGCGGCGGCCGGGATCCGGCCCAGCGCGGTGGCGGGGCATTCGGTGGGGGAGATCGCGGCGTCGTACGCCGCCGGAGTGCTGTCCCTGCCGGATGCGTGCACGCTGGTCGCGGTACGGGGGCGGCTGATGCAGGCACTGCCCGGCGGTGGGGTGATGACCGCGGTAGAGGCGACAGAAGAAGAGATCACCGCGGCGCTGGCCGGCGTGGCCGGGGTATCGGTAGCCGCTGTGAACGGCCCGTCCTCGGTCGTGATTTCTGGTGACGCTGCGGCCGTCACCCAGGTCGCCGAGAAGTTCAAGGCCGCCGGGCGACGGGTCAAGGCGCTGCGGGTCAGTCACGCGTTCCACTCGGCCCGGATGGACCCGGTGCTTGCGGAGCTACGGGAGGTCGCGGCAGGGCTGGCTCATCAGTCGCCGAGGGTGCCATGGGCGTGCGGGGTCAGCGGAGAGCTGATGGCCGAGCCCGGGCCCGGGTACTGGGCGGAGCAGGCCCGGCAGCCGGTCCGGTTCGCCGACGCGGTCACTGCCCTGGCGGCCGAGGGGATCAGCGTGTTCGTGGAGATCGGCCCGGACGGGACGTTGTCGGCGATGGGCCCAGAAGCGCTCGGCGCAACCGCCGACGACCCGGCGGCGTTCGTACCGGTGCTGCGACCCGGGCAGTCGGCGACTCGGGCGGTGCTCGCCGGGCTGGCTGGGGCCTACGTGCACGGGATCGGGGTGAACTGGGCGGCCGTGCTTGGTAGCGGCCGGGTAGTGGAGCTGCCGACGTATGCGTTCCAGCGACAGCGGTACTGGCCGTCCGGCACCCTGCGGCTCGGCGCTGCCGTCGCCGGCGGGGACGGGGCCGGGACCGAGGCCGAGGCCCGCTTCTGGGGCGCGGTAGAAGGCGGCGACCTGGCCGCGGTGGCCGGGACGCTGGCCGTCGACGCGCAGCGTCCCTTCAGCGAGATCCTGCCCGAGCTGGCCGCCTGGCGACGGCGGGAGCAGGACCGTTCGGTCGCCGAGAGCTGGCGCTACCGCATCACCTGGGTCCCCGTGCCCGATCCCGAGCCAGCCCGGCTGACCGGGTGCTGGCTGGTCGTAGCCCTCGCTGGGACGAGCGCGGACCCGGCCGGGACTGGCGCGGCGGGCCCGGGCGGAGACCTTGCGGACTGGTGCGCGCGGGCACTGGAAGACGGCGGCGCCCAGGTGGTAACGGTGAGCGCCGAAGCCGGGCAGGCCAACCGGGCCGGGCTGGCGGAGCTGATCGGCCAGGCGCTGGCCGGGAGGGAAGAGCCTCTCGCCGGGGTGATATCGCTGTTGGCGCTAGACGAGGCACCGCTGCCCGATCAGCCTGCAGTGCCCGCCGGTCTGGCCGCCACGCTCGCCTTGGTCCAGGCCCTCGGCGACGCCGAGACGGGTGGGCCGCTATGGGTGCTGACATCCGGGGCGGTCACGACCGGGCCGGGCGACCAGGTGACCAGCCCGGTGCAGGGCATGGCATGGGGACTTGGCCGGGTCGCGGGCCTTGAGCACCCCGGCCGCTGGGGCGGCCTAGCGGACCTGCCGCGCGTGCTGGACGACCGGGCCGCAGCACGGCTGCGGGCGGTGCTGGCCGGGTGCGCGGAAGACCAGGTCGCGATCCGCCCGGTCGGCATCATGGGCCGGCGGCTTGGCCGCGCGGGCCTGCCGCGAGAGGGTCGGCCGTGGACGCCGTCGGGGACGATACTTGTCACCGGCGGGACCGGGGCGGTTGCCGGGCACGTGGCCCGGTTCGCCGCCGGGCGCGGCGCCCGGCGGATGGTGCTGGCGTCCCGTTCCGGACCGGGCGCGCCCGGCGCGGCGACGCTGGCCTCCGGGTTGGCCGGCGCCGGAACCAGCGCCGGGGTCATCGCCTGCGATATTTCCGACCGCGGGCAGGTGACCGGGCTGCTGAGGAGGATCGCGGCGGACGGACCGCCGCTGTCATCGGTGCTGCATACCGCCGGGGTGGTGCACCACATCCCGATCGATGAAACCACGACGGCGCACCTGGGCACCCTGCTGACCGCCAAGAAGGCCGGGGCGGCCCTGCTTGACGAGCTGACCGTCGGCCTGGAGCTGGACGCGTTCGTGGTGTTTTCCTCGATCGCGGCGACCTGGGGCAGCGGCGGGCAGGTAGGGTACGCGGCGGCGAACGCGTTCCTCGACGCCCTGACCGACCGCCGCCGGGGCCGGGGCCTGCCGGCCACCTCAGTCGCCTGGGGCGCCTGGGGCGGCGGTGGCATGACCGACGCCGAGAGCGCCGACTACCTGCGCCGCCGCGGGGTGCTCGCGATGGACCCGCAGCGAGCGGTCGGGGCGCTGGCCCAGGCGCTCGACGCCGCCGAGGGCCCGGTCACCGTCGCCGACATGGACTGGGCGCGGTTCGCCGCCGCGTTCACTGTGGCCCGGCCCAGCCCGCTGATCGGTGACCTGCCCGAGGTCGGCGAGGCCCTCGCCGCCGCCGAGGCTGAGGTCGGCCCGGGTGACGGAGCCGCCCTGGCCGGGCAGCTCGCGGGCTTGTCCCCGGCGGAGCAGGACCGGGTGATGGTGAACCTGGTCAGGACCGAGGCCGCGACGGTGCTCGGCCACGCCAGCCCGGCCGCCCTTGAAGCCGGGCGGACATTCAGCGAACTGGGCGTCGACTCCCTGACCGCCGTCGAGCTGCGCAACCGGCTCAATGCCGCCACCGGGCTGCGGCTGCCTGTCACGCTGATGTTCGACTACCCCGATCCCGCCGCACTGGCTGGGCATTTGCGGACACTCATCGCCGCTGACGAAACGGGTGCGCCACTGGCGCTGCTCACGGAACTCGACAAGCTGGAATCAATGCTCGACGGGACGACCGCGGTGGATGCCGAGTCGGACTGGATTACCGCCAGGCTCGAGGCCGTGGTGTCGAAATGGAGACAGAGCCGGGAACAGGCCGAGGATGCCTTGACCGAAACCGGAGCCGCGCTGGCCGAGAAGATCGGATCTTCATCGGACGACGAAGTCTTCGACTTCCTTGGAAAAGAGCTCGGAATTTATGGACCCGAATAAGCCGTGTTGGTTTCCGATGCGGCGATGCAAGCGAGCGACTTGGTGAGGTGACGCCAGTGAGCGACGACGATAAGCTCCGGTTCTTCCTAAAGCGGGTAACGGTTGACCTGCACGCGGCTCGCGAGCGCTTGCGGAAATTCGAGGCAGGCCAGCAGGAGCCGGTAGCGGTGGTGGCGGTCGGCTGCCGGTTCCCTGGCGGAGTGCGGACCCCGGAAGACATGTGGCAGCTGCTGGCGATCGGCACCGACGCGGTGGCCGGGTTCCCGGCCGACCGCGGGTGGGATACCGAAGGCCTCTATGACCCGGACCCCGACCATCCGGGTACCTCCTACGCGCGCCACGGCGGGTTCATGCATGACGCGGGCGACTTCGACGCTGGGTTCTTCGGGATCAGCCCGCGGGAAGCGCTGGCGATGGACCCCCAGCAACGGCTGGTGCTTGAGACCAGCTGGGAGGCGCTGGAGCGGGCCGGGATCGTCCCCGCGTCGCTGCGCGGCAGCCGCACCGGGGTGTTCGTGGGCGCGGCGCCATCAGGGTACGGCTGGTCGGGCCTCCCCGATGAGGCGGAAGGGCACCTGGGGACCGGGACCGCGGGAAGCGTGATGTCGGGGCGGGTGTCCTACCTGCTTGGGCTTGAAGGCCCGGCGGTGACGGTGGACACCGCCTGCTCGTCGGCGCTGGTGGCGCTGCACTTGGCCTGCCAGGCGCTGCGGGGCCGGGAGTGCACCCTGGCGCTGGCCGGCGGGGTGACGGTCATGGCCACCCCGACCGTGTTCGTGCTGTCATCCCGGCAGCGGGGGCTGGCCGCCGACGGGCGGTGCAAGGCGTTCGGGGCCGCCGCCGACGGGATGGGTATGTCGGAGGGCGCGGGCATGCTCGTGCTTGAGCGGTTGTCCGACGCGCGCCGCAACGGGCACCAGGTCCTGGCCGTGGTGGCCGGGTCGGCGGTGAACCAGGACGGTGCGTCCAACGGGCTGACCGCGCCGAACGGGCTGTCGCAGCAGCGGGTCATCCGGGCGGCCCTGGCCAGCGCCGGGCTGTCGGCCGACCAGGTCGACGCGGTGGAGGCGCACGGGACCGGGACGCCGCTTGGCGACCCGATCGAGGCGCAGGCCCTGCTGGCGACCTACGGGCAGAACCGCCAGGAAGGCCGCCCGTTGTGGCTGGGTTCGGTGAAGTCGAACATCGGTCACCCGCAGCAGGCGGCGGGGGCGGCCGGGCTGATCAAGATGGTGCTGGCCCTGCAGCACCAGGAACTGCCGCGCACGCTGCACGCCGACGAGCCCTCCCCGCACATCGACTGGGAGTCGGGGACGGTGCGGCTGCTGACCGAGCCGGTGGCCTGGCCGGACGGGGAGCGTCCCCGCCGGGGCGGCGTGTCCGCGTTCGGGCAGAGCGGTACCAACGTCCACGTGATCATCGAGCAGGCGCCCCGGGAGGCCGGCCCAGCCCTCGCGGCCGAGCCTTCCGCCGTAGCAGCCGAAGCGGCGGCGGTGCCGCTGGTGGCCGGGGTGGTGCCGTGGGTGGTGTCGGGGCGGTCGGCGGAAGGGCTGGCCGGGCAGGCGGGGCGGCTGGCGGTGCACGTGGCGGCGCATACGGACGTTGACCCCGCGGACGTGGCGTGGTCGCTGGCGACGGCCCGGTCGGTGTTCGAGCACCGGGCGGTAGCGGTCGGCACCGACCAGGAAGAGCTGTCCGCCGGGCTGCGCGCGCTGGCGGCCGGCCAGACTTCGCCCGCGCTTGCGACGGTAGCGAGCGGGTCAGCGGAGGATGCGGGCAAGACGGTGTTCGTGTTCCCTGGGCAGGGAACGCAATGGGCCGGGATGGGGCGGGAACTGGCCGAATGCTGCCCGGTGTTCGCCAGCCGGCTGGCCGAGTGCGGTCAGGCGCTGGCCCCGCACGTGGACTGGGACCTGCTTGGGGTCATCGCCGGGGCCGACGGCGCCCCGGGGCTCGACCGGGCCGACGTGGTGCAGCCGGTCCTGTGGGCGATCATGGTGTCGCTCGCCGCGGTGTGGCAGGCGGCCGGGGTCACCCCGGACGCGGTGGTGGGCCACAGCCAGGGCGAGGTCGCGGCCGCGACGGTCGCGGGGATGCTCAGCCTGGGCGACGCGGCGCAGGTGGTCGCGGTGCGCAGCCGGGCGCTGTCCGGTCTCGGCGATGCCGGCGGGATGGTCTCGGTGGTAATGCCCGAGGCGGCGGCGCGGGAGCTGGCCGGCCAGTGGAACGGACGACTGGCGATCGCAGCGGTCAACGGCCCGGCGACGGTCGTCGTCTCCGGCGAGGCGCAGGCGCTGGGCGAGCTCGAGACCGAGCTGGCCAAGCGGCACATACTGCGCTGGCCGATCCCGGCCACTGATTTCGTGGCCCACTCGCCGCGGGTAGCGGAGCTTGAGCCGCTGCTGACCCGGGAGCTGGCGGCGATAGCGCCGCAGCCGGGACCGGTGCGGCTGTTCTCCACCGCGCTGAGCCGGTGGGTCGAGGGCACGGAGCTTGACGCAGGGTACTGGTACGCCAACGTGCGGCAGACCGTCCGGTTCGCCGACGCCGTCAGAGAACTGGCCGCCGGCGAGCACGGCACCTTCATCGAGGTGTCGCCCCACCCGGTACTGACCGCCGCGGTCACTGAGACGGTCGAGAACGCTGGCCTGGCCGCCGTGGTGGTGACCGGGACACTGAACCGGGAGGCCGGCGCGGCCCAGGCCGTCCTGACCGGGCTGGCGACGGCATTCACCCGCGGGGTGACGGTGGACTGGGCGGCGGTGCTCGGCCGCGGCCGGGTGGTGGAGCTGCCGACATACGCGTTCCAGCGGCAACGCTACTGGCCGGCCGGGACGCTGCGGCTCGGCGCGGCGGTCGGCGGGGACGGCGCCGGGACCGAGGCCGAGGCCCGGTTCTGGGCCGCGGTCGAGGGCGGCGACCTGGCCGCGGTGGCCGGGACCATCGCCGTCGACGGACAGTGGCCGTTCAGCGAGGTGCTGCCGCGGCTAGCCGCTTGGCGGCGGCGCGAGCAGGACCGGTCGGTGATCGAGAGCTGGCGCTACCGGGTCGTCTGGATTCCGGTCCCCGACCCCGACCCGGTGCAACTGGCCGGTACCTGGCTAATCGTGGCGCAGGCGGCGGGCGAAGATCGGGCGGCCTGGTGCGCGCGGGCGCTTGAGGACGGCGGCGCCCGGGTCGTGACGGTGACGGCCGAGGCGGGGACGGCGGACCGGGCCGGGCTGGCGGAGCTGATCGGCTCGGCGCTGGCCGGGACCGGTGACGCGCCTGCGGGAGTGGTGTCGCTGCTGGCGCTCGACGAGGCACCGCTGCCGGATTACCCCGTCGTGCCGGCCGGTCTTGCCGCCACCGTGGCGCTAGTGCAGGCGCTTGGCGACGCCGGGATCGGCGCACCGCTGTGGGCGCTGACGTCCGGGGCGGTCGCCACCGAAACAGGTGAAGAAGTGCCAGGCCCGGCGCAGGGCATGACATGGGGCCTGGGCCGGGTCGCGGGCCTTGAGCACCCCGGCCGGTGGGGCGGCCTGGCCGACTTGCCGCGCGTGCTGGACGCGCGGGCCGCGGCGCGGCTGCGGGCGGTGCTGGCCGGGTGCGGGGAGGACCAGGTCGCGATCCGTCCGGCCGGGATCATGGGACGGCGGCTGGCCCGGGCAGGGCTGCCGCGGGTGAGCCGGCCCTGGGTCCCGTCGGGGACCGTGCTGGTCACCGGCGGAACCGGAGGCATCGCCGGGCGCGTCGCTCGGTGGGCGGCCGGGCGCGGCACCCGGCGGACGGTGCTTGCGTCCCGGTCCGGCCCGGCCGCGCCGGGAGCGGCGGGGCTGGCCGCCGCGCTGGCCGCCGCCGGGACGAGCGCCGAGGTGGCCGCCTGCGACATCGCCGACCGGGGCCAGGTGGCCGGGCTGCTGAGGAGGATCGCGGCCGGCGGGCCGCGGCTGTCGTCGGTGCTGCACACCGCGGGGGTGATCACTAGTGCCCCGGTCGAGCGGACCACGGCGGCGGACCTGGGCGCGGTGCTTGCGGCCAAGGCAGGCGGCGCGGCGCTGCTTGACGAGCTGACCGCCGGCCTTGAGCTGGAGGCGTTCGTGCTGTTCTCCTCGATCGCCTCGACCTGGGGCAGCGGCAGCCAGCCGGGCTACTCCGCGGGGAACGCGTTCCTCGACGCCCTGGCCGACAACCGCCGGGGCCGGGGCCTGCCCGCCACCGCGATCGCCTGGGGCGCGTGGCCCGGCGGGATGACCGACGACGCGGCCGCCGATTTCCTGCGCCGCCGTGGCGTGTCGGTCATGAACCCCGAGCTGGCCACCCGAGCGCTCGGGCAGGTGCTTGACGCTGCGGAAAGCACGGTCACGGTCGCTGATGTGGACTGGGCGCGGTTCACGGCCGCATTCACGCTCCTGCGGCCGAGTCCGCTGATCGGCGACCTGCCCGAGGTCCGCCAGGCCCTGGCCGACGCCGACGGTGACACAGGGCCGGGCGACGGGACCGCGCTGGCCCGCCAGCTGGCCGGCCTGCCGCCGGCCGAGCAGGACCGGATGCTGGTCAACCTGGTCCGGACCGAGGCCGCCGCGGTACTCGGGCACGCCAGCCCGGCCGCGGTCGAGGCCGGGCGAGCGTTCCAGGAGATGGGCTTCGACTCCCTGACCGCGGTCCAGCTACGCAACCGGCTCAGCGCCGCGACCGGGCTGAAGCTGTCGGCGACGATGCTGTTCGACTACCCCAACCCGAAGTCGGTGGCCGAGTTCCTCCGCTCCCAGGTAGCCGCCGTCCCGGCTGGGGCGGCCGGGGCCGCGGTGACGGCCAGGTCTGTTCCGGCCGATGAGCCGGTGGCAATCGTGGCGATGGGCTGCCGGTTCCCGGGCGGGGTGCGCGACCCGGAGGAGCTGTGGCAGCTGCTTGCGTCGGGCGGCGACGCGGTCGCCGGGTTCCCCGCCGACCGGGGCTGGGACATCGAGGGACTCTACGACCCGGACCCGGACAGCCAGGGGACGACGTACGTGCGCCAGGGCGCCTTCCTCTACGACGCGGCCGACTTCGACCCCGGGTTCTTCGGGATTAGCCCGCGTGAGGCGCTGGCGATGGACCCCCAGCAGCGGCTGGTGCTGGAGACCAGCTGGGAGGCCCTGGAGCGGGCCGGGATCGTCCCCGCGTCGCTGCACGGCAGCCGCACCGGGGTGTTCGTGGGCATGGCCCCGGTAGGATACGGCTTCGGCTGGGACGGCATGCCGGAGGAGAGCGAAGGGCACCTCGGGACCGGCACGGCGGGAAGCGTGACCTCGGGTCGGGTGTCGTACCTGCTCGGCCTGGAAGGCCCGGCGGTGACGGTGGACACCGCCTGCTCGTCGGCGATGGTGGCGCTGCACCTGGCCTGCAATGCGCTGCGGGCCGGGGAATGCTCCCTGGCGCTGGCCGGCGGCGTGATGGTCGTGCCCACCCCCACCGTGTTCGTGATCATGTCCCGGCAGCGGGCGCTAGCCGCCGATGGGCGGTGCAAGGCGTTTTCCGCCGATGCCGACGGGATGGGCATCGCCGAGGGCGCAGGCATGCTCGTGCTTGAGCGGCTGTCCGACGCACGCCGCAACGGTCACCAGGTGCTGGCCGTGGTGGCCGGATCGGCGGTGAACCAGGACGGTGCGTCCAACGGGCTGACCGCGCCGAACGGCCCGTCACAGCAGCGGGTCATCCGGGCCGCGCTGGCCGCCGCGGGGCTCAGCGCCGATGAGGTGGACGCGGTGGAGTCCCACGGGTCGGGCACCCCGCTGGGCGACCCGATCGAGGTCCAGGCACTCCAGGCGGCTTATGGCGCGGGCCGGGCGGAGGACCGTCCGCTGTGGCTGGGGTCGGTCAAGTCGAACATCGGGCACACGCAGCAGGCGGCGGGGATCGCCGGGGTGATCAAAATGGTGCTCGCCCTCCAGCACCAGGTGCTGCCGCAGACCTTGCACGCACACGAGCCTTCCCCGTACATCGACTGGGAGTCGGAGTCGGTGCGGCTGTTGTCGGAGCCGGTGGCCTGGTCCGCCGGCGAGCGTCCCCGCCGGGCCGGGGTGTCCTCCTTCGGGATGAGCGGCACCAACGCCCACGTCATCTTGGCGGAGGCCCCCGCCGCCGGCGATGCGGGCCAGCCGGAGGACGACCCGGAGACGGTCGGCCCGGGAGAGAGCGAAGACGAGGTCACGACGGCGGTGGCCGCGGGCCCGCTGGTTTCCGCTGCGGTGCCGTGGTTGCTTTCGGGACGGTCGGCGGAGGGTCTTGCGGCGCAAGCCGGGCGCCTGGCGGCGCACGTGGCCGGAAGGCCGGAGCTGGGCGCGGCGGACGTGGCGTGGTCGCTGGCGACGACCAGGTCGGTGTTCGAGCACCGGGCGGTGGCGATCGGCACCGGCAAGGACGAGCTGGCGGCGGGCCTGGACACGCTGGCGGCTGGGCGTACGTCGGGCACGGCGGAGGCGTTCGTAGCGCGGGACGCGGGCAAGGTGGTTTTCGTGTTCCCGGGTCAGGGGGCGCAGTGGGCCGGGATGGGCCGAGAGCTGGCGGGCTGCTGCCCGGTGTTCGCGGATCGGCTGGGCAAGTGCGGAGCGGCACTGGCCCCGTATGTGGACTGGGACCTGCTCGACGTCATCGCGGGAGCGGACGGCGCGCCGGGTCTGGAGCGGGCCGATGTGGTGCAGCCGGCGCTGTGGGCGGTGATGGTGTCGCTGGCGGCGGTGTGGGAGGCGGCCGGGGTGACCCCGGACGCGGTGGTCGGTCATTCCCAGGGGGAGGTCGCGGCCGCGACCGTCGCGGGGGTGTTGAGCCTGGATGACTCCGCGCGGGTGGTGACGGTGCGGAGCCGGGCTTTGTC
The DNA here is from genome assembly GCA_963769145.1 of uncultured Actinomycetota bacterium. Classification (GTDB taxonomy): domain Bacteria; phylum Actinomycetota; class Actinomycetes; order Streptosporangiales; family Streptosporangiaceae; genus Chersky-822. The sequence goes on along the minus strand of CAVYKS010000003.1, from coordinate 24,290 downwards.
GGGTCTTGATGATGCCGGCGGAATGGTGTCGGTAGTGATGCCCGAGCAGAGGGTGCGGGAGCTGGCGGGGCGGTGGGGCGAGTGGCTGTCGATCGCGGCGGTGAACAGCCCGGCGCAGGTGGTGGTGTCGGGTGAGCCGGAGGCGCTTAGTGAGTTCGAGGCGGAGCTGGCGGCGCTGAAGGTGATGCGCTGGCGGGTTCCCGAGACCGACTTCGTGGCGCACTCGCCGCGGGTCGCGAGCCTGGAGCCGCTGCTGACGCGGGAGCTGGCCGGAATCGCGCCGCGCGAGGGGCGAGCGCGCCTGTACTCGACGGCGCTGGGTCGGTGGGTGGACGGGACCGAGCTGGACGCGGGGTACTGGTTCACGAACGTGCGGAACACGGTCATGTTCGCTGACGCGGTGCGAGGGCTGGCTGCCGACGGGCACGGGACGTTCATCGAGGTGTCGCCGCATCCGACGCTGGAGGCGGCGGTCGCGGAGACGATCGAGGACGGCGATGTCGGTTTCGAGCCGGTGTGCAGCGGGACGCTGAACCGGGACACGAGCGCGGCCCCGCAGCTGCTGGGGGTCATGGCGCGGGCGTGGGCACGCGGGGTGGCGGTGGACTGGACGGCGGTGCTCGCCGGCGGGCAGAGGGTGGAGCTGCCGACGTACGCGTTCCAGCGTCAGCGCTACTGGCCGGACGGAACGTACCAGCCGTCCAGGGCGACGCCGATGGGCGGTGACGGGGCGGGGACCGAGGCCGAAGCCCGGTTCTGGGCCGCGGTCGAGGGCGGCGACCTCGACGCGCTGGCCGGCACCCTTGCCGTGGACGGCCAGCGGCCGTTCAGCGAGGTGCTGCCGCAGCTGGCCGCCTGGCGGCGGCGGGAGCTGGACCGTTCGGTCAGCGAGACCTGGCGCTACCGCATCACCTGGGCCTCCGTGCCCGACCCCGACCCGGCGCCGCTCGCCGGGACATGGCTGGCGGTCCTTCCTGACGGGTCAGCCGGAGACCTGGCCGTCCAGTGGGTACAGGCCCTGCGGGACGGCGGGGCCCAGGTAACGACGGTGACCGCCGAGACCGTGACGGCGGACCGGGCCGGGCTGACCAGGCAGGTCAGCCAGGTACTCACCGAGATCGTCGGCCGCCCCGCGGGGGTGCTGTCGCTGCTGGCGCTGGATGAGGCGCCGTTGCCGGATTACCCGGCGGTGCCTGCGGGCCTCGCCGCCACCCTGATCCTGATCCAGGCGCTGGATGACGCCGCGGTCGGCGCGCCCCTGTGGGTAGCGACCCGCGGGGCGATCGCCGTCGCGCCCGGCGAGGAACTGCTTAGCCCCAGGCAGACGATGGCGTGGGGGCTAATCCGGGCCGCCCGGCTGGAGCACCCCGACATCTGGGGCGGCCTCATCGATCTTCCACCGCTGCTGGATGGCCGGGCCGCGGCCCGGCTGCGGGCGGTGCTGGCCGGGTGCGAGGAGGACCAGGTCGCCATCCGCCCGGCCGGGATCATGGGCGGGCGGCTCGCCCGGGCCCCGCTGTCCGACCGGGAGCGGTCCGGCTGGCGCCCGCGCGGGACGGTCCTGGTCACCGGTGGTACCGGCGCGATCGGCGGGCACGTGGCCTGGTTCGCGGCCGGGCGCGGCGCCCAGCGGATCGTCCTGACCTCCCGGTCCGGCCCGGCCGCGCCGGGCGCAGCGGGGCTGGCCGCGAAGCTGGCCGCCGTCGGCGCGCGGGCCGAGGTAATCGGGTGCGACATCGCCGACCGGGGGCAGGTGGCCGGGCTGCTGAGGAGGATCGCGGTCGGCGACCCGCCGCTGTCGTCCGTGCTGCACACCGCCGGCGTCCTCGACGACGGCATCCTGAGCGGACTTGGCCCGGACCGGCTGGAGTCGGTGCTTGCCTCCAAGGCAGGCGGCGCGGCCCACCTCGACGAGCTGACCGCCGACCTCGACCTGGACGCCTTCGTGCTGTTCTCCTCGATCGCCGGGACATTCGGCGGTCCCGGGCAGGGCAACTACGCGGCGGCGAACGCCTTCCTTGACGGGCTGGCGCAGCGGCGGGCGGCGGCCGGCCGCGCTGGCCTGGCCATGGCCTACGGGCCGTGGGCAGGCGAAGGCGTGGCCCGGTCCAGTGAGGCGGTCCGCCAGCGGCTTGCCCGTGCCCCGCAGCCGCCGATGGACCCGCGGCTGGCCGTTCTCGCGCTCGGGCACGCCCTGGCCGGCAATGACAGCCTGCTGGCGGTCATGGACGTGAACTGGCCCCAGTTCGTTGCCGCTCCCGGTGCCGCCCAGCAGCCCTTCGTGCGTGAGCTGCCCGAGGTTCAGGCCGCTGCCCAGGCGGCCGCCGCGGCCGGCGACGGCGCTGAACTGCCCGTCGGCGGAGAGTTGGCGCGGCAACTGGCCGGCCTGGGCCGGGCCGAGCAGGAACGACGGGTGACCGAGCTGATCCAGGCCCAGGCGGCCGACGTACTCGGGTATGCCTCGGCGACGGCGGTAGCGGCCGACCGGGCGTTCGCCGACCTGGGCTTCGACTCGCTGACCACGCTGGAGATGCGGCAGCGGATGAGCATCGGGACCGGGCTGCGGCTGCCGTCCACGCTGCTGTTCGACTATCCCACTCCCGCTGCCCTGGCGACCTTCCTGCGCGAGGAGGTACTCGGCGACCAGGCCGGGGAAGAGACGGCCGCGACCACCCCTCCTGCGGCCGCCCCCGCCTCCCCCTCCACGCCGCCCGCCACCGCGGCACCCGCAGGCGAGCCGATAGCGATCGTGGCGATGGGCTGCCGCTACCCCGGCGGCGTGCGCAGCCCCGAGGAAATGTGGCAACTGCTTGCGGCGGGCGCCGACGCGGTCTCGAGGTTCCCCACCGACCGAGGCTGGGAGCTTGGCGCGCAGTACGACCCGCTGTTCCAGCCCCAGGGTGGCCAGGAAGCACAAGACGGACAGGATGAACTCGAATACGTGCGTGAAGGCGGGTTCGTTTACGACGTGCCCGAGTTCGACGCGGAGTTCTTCGGGATCAGCCCGCGGGAAGCGCTGGCGATGGACCCCCAGCAGCGGGTGATGCTCGAGGCCAGTTGGGAGGCCCTGGAGCGGGCCGGCATTGACCCGCGATCGCTGCGCGGGTCGCGGACCGGGGTCTTCATCGGCGGCTACTCCTCCGGGTACGCGGGCACCATCTCGCTGGCAGCCAAAGTTGGCGTCGTCCCGGAGGACCAGGGACTCGGGCACGTGACCACCGGCAACGCGGGCAGCGTGCTGTCCGGCCGGGTGTCGTACACCCTTGGCCTTGAGGGCCCGGCGGTCACGGTGGATACCGCCTGCTCGTCGTCGCTGGTGACTTTGCACCTGGCCTGCCAGGCGCTGCGGGCCGGAGAATGCTCCCTCGCGCTGGCCGGCGGCGTGACCATCATGGCCGCCGCAGAGGGATTCGGGCTCGGCGCTCCCCGGCAGCATGGCCAGGCGGCAGACGGCCGCTGCAAGGCATTCGGCGCCGCGGCCGACGGGATGGGCCAGTCCGAGGGCGCGGGCGTGCTGGTGGTGGAACGGCTGTCCGATGCGCGGCGGCTCGGGCACCGGGTGCTGGCCGTGGTGGCCGGCAGCGCGGTGAACCAGGACGGCGCGTCCAACGGGCTGACCGCGCCGAACGGGCCGTCGCAGCAGCGGGTGATCCGGGCCGCGTTGGCCAGCGCCGGGCTGTCGCCGGACCAGGTGGACGCGGTGGAGGCGCACGGGACAGGCACCGAGCTTGGCGACCCGATTGAGGCGGGGGCGCTTTTGGCCACCTATGGCCGCAACCGCGGCCACGACCGTCCGCTGTGGCTGGGATCGGTGAAATCGAACATCGGGCACACTCAGGCCGCCGCGGGCGTGGCCGGCCTGATCAAGATGGTGCTGGCCCTGCAGCACCAGCAGTTGCCGCGCACGCTGCACGCGGACGACCCTTCCCCGCACATCGACTGGGAGTCCGGCCTGGTGCGGCTCCTGACTGAGCCGGTGGCCTGGCCGTCTGGCGGCCAGCCCCGCCGCGCCGCGGTCTCCGGCTTCGGCCTCAGCGGGACCAACGCCCACGTCATCCTCGAGGAGCCGCCTGCCGGGGACGCCGCCCCGGTAGACGAGGGCGATGACCAGCCGGCAGCGCCGGTGCTGGTCTCGGAGACGGTGCCGTGGGTGGTGTCCGGGCGTTCCGCGGCGGGGCTGGCGGCACAGGCGGAGCGGCTGGCGGCGCATGTGGCGGCCCGCCCGGGTCTGGCACCCGGGGACGTAGCCTGGTCGCTGGTGCGGACGCGGTCGGCGTTCCGGTACCGGGCGGTGGTCGTCGGCCGGGACCTGGGGGAACTGGCTGCCGGGCTGGCCGCGGTGGCCGGGGGCGTGTCCGCGCCTGGGGTGATGTCGGATGTCGCGGCGGCCAGGGGGCTGGGCCGGGTGGTGTTCGTGTTCCCGGGTCAGGGATCGCAGTGGGCGGGGATGGGCCGGGTGCTGGCTGGGTGCTGCCCGGTGTTCGCCGCGCGCCTGGCGGAGTGCTCGGCGGCGTTGGCCCGGTACGTGGACTGGGACCTGCTCGAGGTAATCGCGGACGCAGAAGGTGCTCCTGACCTGGAGCGGGTCGACGTGGTGCAACCGGTCTTGTGGGCGGTGATGGTGTCGCTGGCCGCGGTATGGCAGGCGGCCGGAGTAACTCCGGACGCCGTCGTCGGGCACAGCCAGGGAGAGATCGCGGCCGCAGTGGTGGCCGGCATGCTGTCACTGGAGGACGCCGCGAAGGTAGTGACGCTGCGCAGCCAGGCGCTCGTGGCGGTAGCCGGGCAAGGCGCGATGATCTCGGTCGCCGCGTCGGCCCCGCGGGTGCGGGAGATGCTGTCCGCGTTTGGAGACCGGCTGTCGCTGGCGGTAGTCAACAGCCCTGAGGCCACCGTGGTGTCAGGAGGAGTGACCGCGGTCGAAGAGTTCGCCGGGGAGTGCGCGGCCGCGGGGCTGCGATCGCGGATCCTGCCGGTGAGCTATGCCTCGCACTGCGCCCAGGTAGAGCAGCTGCGGCCGGAGATCTTGGACGCGCTCGCCGGGATCGCCCCTCGTCCTGGCCGGGTCCCGATGGTGTCGGCGATGACCGGGGAGTTCCTGGCCGGGCCGGAGCTGGATGCCGGGTACTGGTATGCCAGTCTGCGGGCGCCGGTGGAGTTCGACCGGGCGGTGCGGGTGCTGGCCGAGGCCGGGCACTGGGTGTTCGTCGAGGCGTCCCCGCACCCGGTGCTAGTCACGGCGGTCACCGAGACGCTGGAGGACGCGGCGGACAGCAGCGCTGGCGCCGGGTCGGTCGTGAGCGGGACGTTGCGCCGGGACGAGGGCGGCCCTGAGCGGCTGCTGGCCTCGCTGGCCGAGGTGCACGTGGGCGGAGTGGCGGTGGACTGGCCCGCGGTGCTCGGCGGCGGGCAGGTGGTTGACCTGCCGACCTACGCGTTCCAGCGGCGCCGGTACTGGCCGAATGTCGCCGCCATCTCGGGCGCGATGGCGCAGGCCATCTCCGCGGTCGGCGGCACCGGCCCGGGTTCGGCGGCGGAAACGCGGTTCTGGGCGGCGGTCGACGACGGTGACCTTCAGGCGGTGGCCGAGACCCTGGATGTCACCGGACAGCCGTGGCTCGGCGAGGTAGTGCCGGCCCTGGCGTCCTGGCGGCGCAAGGAACGGAAGCGCGCCGAGGCCGAGCGGTGGCGGTACCAGATCTCGTGGGCGCCGGTGACCGAGCCGGGCCCGGCGGCGCTTGACGGCGCCTGGGTGGTGCTAGCCCCGCACGGGGCTGGCTGCACGGACCTGGCCCGCGCCTGCGCAGCGGCCATGACGGCGCACGGCGCCCAGGTGATGGTTATCGAGGCGGGCGCCGCCATCGCGAACCGGGCACTCATAGCCGCCTTGGCTGAGCGGATCGAGCAGGCCATGCACGCGGGAACGGCCGCGGACGGCACGGCGGCCCGCAGCGTGGCCGGGGTGTTGTCGCTGCTGGCTCTGCAGGAGGCCCCGCCAGCCGAATTCCCTGGGGTGACCGAAGGGCTGGCCGCCACACAGGCACTGCTGCAGGCGCTTGGCGCCATCAAGACCAAGGCACGGTTGTGGGTGGTCACCAGCGGCGCGGTGGCCGCGGGCGAGCGGGAAGCGGTGACCAGCCCGGTCCAGACGCAGGCCTGGGGCATGGGCCGGGTCGCGGGCATTGAGCACCCGAACTGGTGGGGCGGCCTGGTCGACCTGCCGCGGGCGCTGGACGAGCGGGCCGCGAAACATCTGGTCACGGTCCTCGCCGGGTGCGGCGAGGACCAGGTCGCGATCCGGGCGGCCGGGATCTTGGGACGGCGGCTCGAGCGGGCGCCCGCCCAGCGTGGCGGCCCGGCGTGGGCGCCGCACGGCACCGCGCTGGTCACCGGAGGCACCGGGGCGATCGGCGGGCACGTGGCCCGCTGGCTGGCGGGCCGCGCCGCGCCGCGGGTGGTGCTGGCCTCCCGGTCTGGCCCGGCGGCGGCGGGAGTGGCCACGACGGCGGCCGCGCTGGCGACGGCGGGCACTGGGGTGACCGTGGCGGCCTGCGACAGCGCCCGGCGGGCGCCGCTGGCCGGGCTGGTGGACTGGATCGGGCGCAGCGGGCCGCCGCTGACGGCAGTGGTGCACGCCGCCGGGGCCGTGCAGTCAACCGCGATCGCCGACACGACGCTGCCCGAACTGGTTGCGGTGCTCGCGGCCAAGGCGGGAGGCGCGGCGCTGCTTGACGAGGTGACTGAAGGGACTGACCTGGACGCGTTCGTCATGTTCTCGTCCGCTGCCGCGACCTGGGGCAGCAGCATGCAGCCGGCGTACGCGGCGGCGAACGCCTACCTGGACGGGCTGGCCAGCGCCCGGCGGTCCCGTGGCCTGGCGGCGACCTCGGTCGCCTGGGGCCTGTGGGGCGGCGGCGGCATGGGCTCCGGCGAGGGCGGCGCCCAGCTTGAACGGTACGGGCTAATGGCGATGGACCCGGAGCTCGCGGTCCGGGCGCTCGGCCAGGCTCTGGACGGCGGGGAAACGCAGCTGACGGTCGCGGACGTGGACTGGGCCCGGTTCGCCCCGACGTTCACGCTGCGTCGCCCGAGTCCGCTGATCGAGAGCCTGCCCGAGGTCCGCCAGGCACTCGCTGAGGCCGACCCCGGCGGGCCGCAGCAGACGGAAGCGGCCGCTGAACTCGTCCAGCGGCTGGCCCGCCTGCCCCGGGCCGAGCAGGAACAAGAGCTGCAAGACCTAATCCGCCGGCACTTGGCCGAGGTGCTCGGGCACCCCTCACCGGAGGGAGTCGACGTCACCCTGACATTCATTGAGCAGGGGGTCGAGTCCCTGACTGGGCTCGAGCTGCGCAAGCGGCTCACCGCCGCGACCGGGCTGTATCTGCCCGTCACGCTTATCTTCGACTGCCCGAGTCCGGCGGCACTGGCCCGGCAGCTGCATATTGAGCTCGCCGACCCGATCGCCGCGGCCACCGAGGCGGGCGAAGCCTAGGAAACGCTGCGGGGCCCACGGCCGTTTCAAGATCGTTTAATGCCATCCGGACTGCTATTCTCTGAATACGTGACATTCCGAGTGTCGCCTGAACGCCAGCCCAACCCGACGCGACCGCGGTCGGCGCTGAACAGCAACGTCGGCCCCACGATGCTGTTTTACGCCCGTTTCCAGCGACAACGTCGGCCCGGGGATGCTGGCAGGGCGCAATGCCCGCTTACCTTAAGTTGATCTCGGACGAGGCAGCAGCAGGGTTCCTTCGCTGCGGTGGCCCGCCTGGGGCCAGGAACAGCAACTATCCCGCGCTGTCGCTATGACGACAGCAGCGAGGCCACGCTGTCCGGTCGGCCGCTTTCCCCGCCCCAACCACAGTCCGGCGTCATCACAGAACGCAAATGACGTCAGCCGAGGCGGCCAGCGCCGACCTAGAACGATCTTGAAACAGCCGTGGCTGCGGGCCTAGCTGCCACGGCTCGACAATGTTCGACCAAAAGGCGGAACTTTCCGCTCAGGGGCTGAGCGCCAGGGCGTTCAACTGCCGCAATTCCGCCGTTGACCGCCAAGGCTTAGAGTGAAACCGGCGCGATCAGCCCGCCGCATAGCGTGTCCGCAATTTATAAGGAACCGCGCTAGGAGGATCTGATGTCCGATAAGCCAGCTCTCGCTAAATGCCTAATCCGGGATCTGGACAATACCTTGTGGCAGGGCACGCTGCTGATCAGAATTAGTCCGTCTTAAACGCGTAACCATCCTCCGTTCTGGATTAAATTCCAAGATCCTTCATATCCACAACGGAGGGTGGTGCTTCCGTCCCGTGAATCAGGTTTTTCTCCCGGAGTTTGAAGCGCCGCATGAGCGAATTCCAGCAGGAGTACGATGCCATTGGCCCCCTGGCGATTATCGGCATGAGCTGCCGGTACCCCGGTGGGATTTACTCGCCCGAGGACCTGTGGCAGGTGGTGGCCGACGAGCGGGAAGTCATCGGGGACTTCCCAGAAGACCGGGGCTGGGACGTCGAATCCCTCTATGACCCGGACCCCGACAGTCCCGGAAAAACATATGTCAAACGGGGCGGCTTCCTTGAGGGGGCCGCCGACTTTGATCCGGCCTTCTTCGGCATCTCGCCGCGCGAAGCCCTGTCGATGGATCCGCAGCAGCGCCTGCTGCTCGAAGCGGCGTGGGAGGTGCTCGAACGCGCGGCCATTGACCCGGCCGCCGTCAAGGGCACCCGCACCGGCGTGTTCATCGGTGCCGAGTCGCGCGAGTACGGGCCCCGGCTTTACGCGGCGCCGGACGGCCTGGAAGGTTATCTGCTCACCGGCACGACGACCAGCGTGATGTCAGGGCGGATTGCTTACTCGCTGGGACTGCACGGGCCGGCCGTCACGGTGGACACGTCGGCCTCAAGCTCGCTGGTGGCCATCCACCTGGCCGCCCAGGCCCTGCTGCGCGGTGAATGCTCCCTGGCGATCGCCGGCGGCGTTTCCGTCATGGCGACGCCGGGGAACTTCGTGGCTTACAGCGGGCTGCGCGTGCTGTCCCCGGCTGGCCGGTGCCAGCCGTTCTCCGCGGCCGCCGACGGAACCGTATGGTCCGAGGGCGTCGGCCTCATCGTGCTGGAGCCGCTGTCCGCCGCACTGCGGAACGGGCATCAGGTCATGGCCCTGGTCCGCGGCTCGGCGGTCAGTTCCGACGGCAAAAGTAGGAGCCTGACCGCGCCGAACCAGATGGCCCAGCACACGGCCATCCGCGACGCCCTGGCCACGGCCGGCCTGGCACCAGACGATGTCGACGCGGTGGAGGCACACGGCACCGGCACACCGCTCGGCGACCGGGTCGAGGTGCAGGCCCTGATCGACGCCTACGGCCAGGGACGCCGCGCGGAACGCCCGCTGCTGGTCGGTTCGGTCAAGTCCAACATCGGGCACACCCTGGCAGCGGCCGGCGTCACCGGAGTGATCAAGATGGTGATGGCGCTGCGGCACGGCGTGCTGCCCAGGTCACTCCACCTCGACGAGCCCATGACGCAGGTCGACTGGCCTGCTGCCGGGGTGTCGCTGCTGACCGAGGCTACGCGGTGGCCCGGCACCGGGCGCGCCCGGCGGGCCGGCGTTTCCTCATTCGGGATCAGCGGGACCAACGCGCACGCCATTCTCGAGCAGGCCCCCGATCCCGACGACAAGGCAGGCGCGGCCGCGGACGACACGCGGCCGCTGCTGACGTCCGGGGCGACGGCGTGGGTGGTGTCGGGGCGGTCGGCGGAGGGTCTGGCGGCGCAGGCCGGGCGGCTGGCGGGGTTCGTGGCGGGCCGTCCGGGGCTGGCGGCGGGGGATGTGGCGTGGTCGCTGGCGAGTAGCCGGTCGGTGTTCGAGCACCGGGCGGTGGTGCTGGGGGCGGACCTGGCTGAGCTGGCGGCGGGGCTTGGTCTGGTGGCGGTGGGTGAGCCGGGTGCGGAGGTGGTGTCCGGGGTGGCGGTGCCGGGCGGGGCGGGCCGGGTGGTGTTCGTGTTCCCTGGTCAGGGTGGTCAGTGGGCGGGGATGGGGCGGGAGCTGGCGGAGTGCTGCCCGGTGTTCGCTGACCGGCTGACGCAGTGCTCGGCGGCGCTGGCGCCGTATGTGGACTGGGACCTGCTCGACGTGATCGGCGGGGCGGAAGGCGCGCCGGGCCTGGAGCGGGCTGATGTGGTGCAGCCGGCGTTGTGGGCGGTGATGGTGTCGCTGGCGGCGGTGTGGGAGGCGGTGGGGGTCTCCCCGGATGCGGTGGCGGGTCACTCGCAGGGTGAGATCGCGGCGGCGACGGTGGCGGGGATCTTGTCGCTGGAGGACGGGGCGCGGGTGGTGGCGTTGCGCAGCCGTGCGCTGGGTGCGCTCGCGGGGCGGGGCGCGATGGCGTCGGTGGCGGAGGCGGCCGGGGCGGTGCGGGAGCGGGTCGCGGCGTTCGGGGGGCGAGTGTCGGTGGCGGCGGTGAACGGCCCGTCGCAGGTGGTGGTCTCCGGTGAGCCGGGTGCGGTGGAGGAGTTGGCGGCGCAGTGCGCGGCGGATGGGGTGCGGGCGCGGGTGCTGCCGGTGGACTACGCCTCGCACAGCGCGCAGGTGGAGGGGCTGCGGGAGGAGATCCTCGGTGCGTTGGGGGGGATCACGCCGCGGGCGGGGGCGGTCGCGATGGTGTCGGCGGTGACGGGGGAATTGGTGCGGGGCCCGGAGCTGGACGTGGGGTACTGGTACTCGAGCCTGCGTTCGCCGGTGGAGTTCGAGCGGGCGGTGCGGGTGCTGGCCGGGGCCGGGCACTCGGTGTTCGTCGAGGTGTCCCCGCACCCGGTGCTGGCCACCGCGATCACCGCGACCCTGGACGACGCCGGCGCGGCCGCGGTGGGTGGGCCGACGACGGTGGTGAGCGGGACGCTGCGCCGTGACGACGGCGGCGCGAGGCGGCTGCTGGGCGCTTTGGGCGGGGTGTTCGTGCGCGGGGTGGGGGTGGACTGGGCTGCGGCGCTGGGGGGCGGGCGGCTGGTGGAGCTGCCGACGTACGCGTTTCAGCGGCAGCGGTACTGGCTGGCATCCGGTTCGGCAGGCGACGCGACCGGACTGGCCGCCGGCCGCTCCGCCGCCGTCACGGTGCCTGCGGCCGGGTCCGGCAGCCTGGCCGCCCGGCTCGCGGCGCTCCCGCCCGCTGCGCGCGATGAGGTGGCACGGAAAATAGTGCTGGCCCAGGCCGCCGCGGTACTCGGCCTGTCCTTCTTGGACGACGACGCTGCCGCCCGCTCGTTCCGTGAGCTGGGCTTCGACTCCCTCAGCGGCGTCGAGCTGCGAGACCGGCTCAACACGGCCCACGGGCTGCGGCTGCCCCCCTCGGTGATCTTCGATTACCCCACGCCGGACGCGCTGGCCGCTCATGTGCTGGCGAGTGTCCTGGGCGAGACCGCCGGCAGGGCGGAGAGTGCGGCGGGCGCGGGCGCGATGGTGCCGGGCGTGGGTGATGACCGGCTGGTGATCGTGGGGACAGGCTGCCGGTTCCCAGGAGGCGTGGGCAGTGCGGAGGAACTGTGGGAGCTGGTGGCTTCCGGTGGGGAGGGGCTGTCGGAATTCCCGGCCGACCGGGGGTGGGCGGAGGACGTTTTCGATCCTGAGCGGGGTGCGGCGGGCAAGAGCTACACGGGTGTCGGCGGGTTCCTGGCCGGTGCGGGGGACTTCGACGCGGCATTCTTCGGGATCAGTCCCCGGGAAGCTTTGGCGATGGACCCGCAGCAGCGGCTGCTGCTGGAGACATCATGGGAGGCGCTGGAGGACGCGGGGATCGACCCCGAGTCACTGCGCGAGTCGGCGACCGGGGTGTTCGCCGGGCTGATGTACCACGATTACGGCGCGGACGCGGCGGACGCGGAGGGGTACCGGGTTGGGTCCGGGGCTGTCGTGTCGGGCCGGGTGTCGTACACGTTGGGCCTGGAGGGCCCGGCGGTGACGGTGGACACGGCGTGCTCCTCATCGCTGGTGGCGCTGCACCTGGCGTGCCAGGCGCTGCGGTCCGGGGAGTGCTCGCTGGCTCTGGCGGGCGGGGTGACGGTGATGGCGACGCCGGCGACGTTCGTGGATTTCTCCCGCCAGGGCGGCCTGGCCGCCGACGGCCGGTGCAAGCCCTATGCCGACGCCGCCGACGGGACCGGGTGGAGCGAGGGGGTCGGTGTTCTGGTGCTGGAGCGGCTCAGTGACGCACGCCGCCTCGGGCACCGGGTGCTGGCGGTGGTGGCGGGGTCGGCGGTGAACCAGGACGGGGCGTCGAACGGGCTGACGGCGCCGAACGGGCCGTCGCAGCAGCGGGTGATCCGGGCGGCTCTGGCCAGCGCGGGGCTGTCGGGATCGGATGTGGACGTGGTCGAGGGGCACGGGACGGGGACGCGGCTGGGGGACCCGATCGAGGCGCAGGCGCTGCTGGCGACCTACGGGCAGGGCCGTGATCCGGAGCGGCCGGTGCTGCTGGGGTCGGTGAAGTCCAACATCGGCCATACTCAGGCGGCGGCCGGGGTGGCCGGGGTCATCAAGATGATCCAGGCCATGGCCCGCGGCACCGTCCCGGCCACCCTGCACGTGGACGTGCCTTCCTCCCGGGTGGACTGGGACGCCGGGGCGGTACAAGTGGTGACCGAGGCCACCTCCTGGCCCGACACCGGCCGTCCCCGGCGGGCCGCGGTGTCCTCCTTCGGAATCAGCGGCACCAACGCGCACGTCGTTCTTGAGCAGGCCCCCGATCTGGACGGCGGCGGCATCGCCGCCGAGCCCGGTCTCGCGGGCTCCACGGCTGCGGAGCCCCCGGTGGCGCGGCCCGTGGTGTGGCCCGTGTCGGGGCGGTCGGCGGAGGGCCTGCAGAACCAAGCGATGCGGCTGACGCAGTGGGTGGCGGCGCGTCCGGGGCTGGCGCCGACGGATGCGGGGTGGTCGCTGGCCACGACCCGGTCGGCGTTCGCTTACCGCGGCGTGGCCGTCGGCGGGAACTGGGAAGAGCTGACGGCGGCGCTGGGTGAGCTCGCGGCCGGGGAAGACGGCGCTGGCGTGGTGCGGGGGGTAGCGAACGCCGCGGGAAAGGTCGCGGTGGTCTTCACCGGACAAGGTTCTCAGCGGGCCGGGATGGGCGCGGGCCTGTGCCAGGCTTACCCGGTCTTCGCGGAGGCGTTCGACGAGGTATGCGCCGTGCTGGACGGGCACCTGGGCGGACCGGTGGCGGAGGTGATCGCCGGGCGGGTCCCAGCTCTTGATGAGACGGTGTGGACGCAGGCGGGGCTGTTCGCGGTGGAGGCGGCGATGTTCGCGCTGCTGCGGTCGTGGGGGATCACGCCGGAGGTGGTCGGCGGCTACTCGGTCGGTGAGCTGGCGGCGGCATACGCGGCGGGGGTGTGGTCGCTGGAGGATGCCTGCGCCATGGTCGCGGCGCGCGGGCGGCTGATGCAGGCGCTGCCGGCGGGCGGGGCCATGGCCGCGATCGCAGCCGGGGAGACGGAGGTCGGGGCGGAGCTGGCCGGGTACCCGGGGGTGGTGATCTCCGCGGTCAACGGCCCGGCGTCGGTGGTGATCTCCGGGGACGGGACCGGGGTGGAGCAGGCGGCGGCGGCGTTCGCTGGACGGGGGGTACGGACTCGGCGGCTGCGGGTGTCGCATGCCTTCCACAGCCCGCTGATGGACCCGATGCTGGAGGAGTTCGCGGCGGTGGCCCGGACGGTCGCCTACCGGGAACCGGAGCTGGCGCTCGTGTCGGCGCTGACGGGACGGCCAGCTACCGCGCAGGAGATCACCGACCCGGGGTACTGGGTGCGGCACGTGCGGGAGCCGGTGCGGTTTTCCGGCGCGGTAGCGGCGCTGCGCGCGGCCGGGGTGCGGACGTTTATCGAGGCTGGTCCGGACGGGGTGCTCTCCGGGATGGGGCCGGCGACCGACGCGGAGCCAGCGGAGCACGAAGCGTGGCTGCCGGTGCTGCGCCGCGGCCACGACGAGCCGCGGGCGGCCGTGACCGCCGTGGCTGCGGCATGGGTCCGCGGGGTGCCGGTGGACTGGCCCGCGGTGCTGGGCACCGGGCGGCGGGTGGACCTGCCGACGTACGCGTTCCAGCGGAAACGGTACTGGCTGCCGGGGAGCGGGGCGGATGCGGCTGGGCTAGGTCTTGAAATGGCCGGGCACCCGCTGCTTGGCGCGGCCGTGGCATTGCCGGCGACGGGCGGCCTGGTCTTGACGGGGCGGGTGTCGTCGGCCGTACAACCGTGGCTGGCTGATCACGTGATCGCCGGGCGGGTGCTGGTGCCGGGGACGGCTCTGGCGGAGATGGCGGTGCGGGCCGCCGCCGCGACCGGCTGCGGGCGGGTGGAGGAGCTGGTGATCGAGGCGCCGCTGACCATTCCGGCCAGGGGCGGGACCGCGGTGCAGGTCATGGCCGGCCCGCCCGGGGATGACGGCCGCCGCGAGGTAGCGGTGTACTCCCGGCCGGACGGCGAGGCGGCGTGGGTGCGGCACGCGGCCGGGATGCTGGCCGGGACGGCTGGCGACGGCATCTCGGACGCGGGGGACGCACAGTGGCCACCGACCGGAGCGGTGCCGGTGAACCTGGCGGGGTTCTACCCGGCGCTGGCCCAGGCGGGGTATGAGTACGGTCCGGCGTTCTGCGGTCTGCGGTCCGCCTGGCAGCGCGGGGAAGAACTGTTCGCTGAGGTAGCGCTGGCTGAGGGCACTTCCCCGGCCGGGTTCGCCGTCCACCCGGCGCTGCTGGACGCCGCTCTGCACGCCCTCATCGCCCGGAGCGCGGAGCGCGGCGGGCCGTTGCTGGTGCCGTTTGCGTTCACCGGCGTGGCGGTGGTCGCCGTCGGCGCGGCGTCGGCCCGGGTACGGATCGCCCCCGCCGGGCCAGAAGCGGTCTCGGTCACCCTGTTTGACGCCGTCGGGCAGCCCATCGCGTCGGTTGCCCAGTTGGTGCTGCGGCCACTACCCGGTGGGAGCGCGGCGGCTGCGGATGCCCTGTTCCAGATCGACTGGATCCCGGCGCGTGCCGGGCAGCGGGAGGTCGGCCAGGAGGGTGCTGGCTCGGGAGCCGGAAGCCAGCGCGGTCTGGTGGCGGTGGTGGGGGAGGATGCGGGCCTGGCGGTGCGGGGCGCGGTCAGCTACCCGGATGTGGCTGTCCTGGCGGACGCGGTCCGGTCCGGGCTGGCCGGGCAGGCTGGTCTGGCGGTGTGGTGCGCGCGGCCGGGTGAGGGTGATCCGGCGGCGGCGGGGCGGGTGCTGGCGGGGCGGGTGCTGGGGGTGGTGCAGGGGTGGCTGGCTGAGCCGTTGCTGGCGGGGTGGCGGCTGGTGGTGGTGACCGGGCGGGCGGTGGATGCGGGTCCTGAGGCTGGGGTTGACCTGGCGGGGTCGCCGGTGTGGGGGCTGGTGCGGTCGGCGGCGGCGGAGAATCCGGGGCGGCTGGTGCTGGGTGACGCGGACGTGCTGGCCGGGTCCGGTGCGCTGGTCATCGCGGGGGCGGGGCTTGGGGAGCCGGAGTTCGCGGTGCGGGGCGGGCAGCTGCGGGTGCCGCGGCTGGCCCGGGCGCGGGCGGGGCTGGCGGTGCCGGCGGCGGCGGGGTGGCGGCTGGGCGTCGGGACGGCGGGGACGGTTGAGGGCCTGGTGCTGGAGGAGGCCGCTGACGGGCTGGTGCCGCTGGGTGCGGGGCAGGTGCGGGTGGCGGTGCGGGCGGCGGGGGTGAATTTCCGGGATGTGCTGAATGTGCTGGGGATGTATCCCGGTGATGCGGGCCTGCTGGGGCTGGAGGGTGCCGGGTTCGTGGTGGAGACGGGCCCGGGGGTGGCCGGGCTGGCGGCCGGGGACATGGTGATGGGGTTGTTCAGCGGGGCGTTCGGGCCGGTGGCGGTGACTGACGCGCGGCTGGTGGTCCCGGTGCCGGCGGGGTGGTCGCTGGTGCAGGCGGCGGCGGCGCCGGTGGTGTTCCTGACTGCGTGGCATGCGCTGGTGACGCTGGCCGGGCTGCGGGCCGGGGAGAGGGTGCTGGTGCACGCGGCGGCGGGCGGGGTGGGGATGGCGGCGGTGCAGCTGGCCCGGCATCTGGGCGCGGAGGTGTTCGGGACGGCGAGCTTGCCTAAGCACCTGGTGCTGGCCGGGCTGGGGCTGGATGAGGCGCACCGGGCCTCGTCCCGCACGACGTCGTTCGAGCAGGAGTTCCGGGCGGTGTCGGGCGGGCGGGGGATGGATGTGGTGCTGGACTCGCTGGCGGGGGAGTTCGTGGACGCGTCGCTGCGGCTGACGGTCCCGGGGGGCCGGTTCGTGGAGATGGGCAAGACCGATGTCCGTGACCCGGCTCAGGTGCGGGCGGGGTCCGGGGTTTCCTATCAGGCGTTTGACTTGCTGGCTGATGCGGGGCCCGATCAGGTCGCGGTGATGCTGGCGGAGCTGGGCGGGCTGTTCGCGTCGGGGGTGCTGGTGCCGTTGCCGGCGGCGTGCTGGGATGTGCGGCAGGCGGCGGAGGCGTTCCGGTTCCTGGCCCAGGCCCGGCATGCCGGCAAGGTGGTGCTGACCATCCCGGCGCCTGCGCGGGAGGGCAGCGTGCTGGTCACCGGCGCGTCCGGCGGCCTGGGCCGGCTGGTCGCCGGGCACCTGGCCGCCTCCGGGACCGGCCGGCACCTGGTGCTGGCCTCCCGGTCCGGGCCGGCCGCTGCCGGGACGGCGGCGCTGGCCGCGCGGCTGGCCGGGGCGGGTGCCGGCGTGCAGGTCAGTGCCTGCGATGCGGCCCGCCGCGGCGACCTGGCCGGGGTGATCGGCGGGGTCCCGGCGGCGCTGCCGCTGCGCGCGGTAGTGCACGCGGCGGGGGTGCTCGATGACGGGGTGACCGGGTCGCTGACCCCGGCCCGGGTGGACGCGGTGATGCGGCCGAAAGCCGATGCCGCCTGGCACCTGCACGAGCTCACCGCCGGGCTCGACCTGGACGCCTTCGTGCTGTTCTCCTCGGTCATCGGAGTCTGGGGCGGCCCGGGGCAGGGCAACTACGCGGCGGGCAACACGTTCCTTGACGCGCTGGCGGGCTACCGGGCCAGGCTGGGGCTGCCCGCGCTGTCGCTGGCGTGGGGGTCATGGGAGCAGGGCATGGCCGGGCGGCTGACCGGTGCGGACCGCCGGCGGCTGGCCGGGCAGGGGATACGGCCCCTGTCCGACGCCGAGGGCCTGGCCCTCCTGGAGGCCGCCGCCGGCGTCGGGCGCCCGCTGCTGGTACCTGCCCGGCTGGAACTGGCCGCGCGCCGGGAACTGCCGCCGCTGCTCTCCGGCCCGGCGGGCCTGCCCGGACGCCGCGTTGCCGACCAGGTCAGTGACGGTGCGGGCACCCGGGGCGGACTTGCGGCCAGGCTGGCCGCACTGCCGCCCGCCGACCGGGATGCGACGGTTCGGAGCTTGGTGCTGGCCCAGGCCGCCGCGGTCCTGGGCACTCCGAGGCTGGAGGACGCCGACGCCGCCCGTCCGTTCCGTGAGCTGGGCTTCGACTCCCTGACCGCAGTGGAGCTGCGCAACCGGCTCGCCGCGGTGACGGAACTGCGACTGCCTCCGGCGGTGGTGTTCGACTATCCCACCCCGGACGCGCTGGCCGCTCATGTGCGGGCGCGGTTGCTCGACGAGGCGGATGGTGCGGCGGGGGGCGCGGCGGGTGTGGTGAGGGGTGCGGGTGAGGACCGGATAGTGATCGTGGGGATGGGCTGCCGGTTCCCGGGGGGTGTGGGCAGCGCGGAGGAGTTGTGGGAGCTGGTGGCGTCGGGTGGTGTGGGGTTGTCGGGGTTTCCCGTGGACCGGGGGTGGGCGGAGGACGTGTTCGATCCTGAGCGGGGTGCGGCGGGCAAGAGTTATGCGGGGGTGGGGGGGTTCCTGGCGGGGGCGGGGGATTTTGACGCGGGTTTCTTCGGGATCAGCCCGCGGGAGGCTTTGGTGATGGATCCGCAGCAGCGGCTGCTGCTGGAGACGTCGTGGGAGGCGCTGGAGGACGCGGGGATTGACCCGGGGGGGCTGCGCGGGTCGGCGGCGGGGGTGTTCGCGGGGCTGATTTACCACGATTACGCGGCGGGCGGCGGGGGGGTGGTGCCGTCGGATGCGGAGGGGTACCTGCTGACGGGCGGTTCGGGGGGCGTGGCGTCGGGGCGGGTGTCGTACGCGCTGGGGCTGGAGGGCCCGGCGGTGACGGTGGACACGGCGTGCTCGTCGTCGCTGGTGGCGTTGCACCTGGCGTGCCAGGCGCTGCGGTCCGGGGAGTGCTCGCTGGCTCTGGCGGGCGGGGTGACGGTGATGGCGACGCCGGCGACGTTCGTGGATTTCTCCCGCCAGGACGGCCTGGCCGCCGACGGCCGGTGCAAGGCCTACGCCGACGCCGCCGACGGGACGGGGTGGGGCGAGGGGGTGGGGGTGGTGGTGCTGGAGCGGCTGGGTGACGCGCGACGTCTCGGGCACCGGGTGCTGGCGGTGGTGGCGGGCAGCGCGGTGAACCAGGACGGGGCGAGCAACGGGCTGACCGCGCCGAACGGGCCGTCGCAGCAGCGGGTGATCCGGGCGGCTCTGGCCAGCGCGGGGCTGTCGGGGCCGGATGTGGACGTGGTCGAGGGGCACGGGACGGGGACGCGGCTGGGGGACCCGATCGAGGCGCAGGCGCTGCTGGCGGCTTACGGGCAGGGCCGTGATCCGGGCCGGCCGGTGCTGCTGGGGTCGGTGAAGTCCAATATCGGCCATACCCAGGCGGCAGCGGGGGTGGCCGGGGTGATCAAGATGGTCGCGGCGATGGCCCATGGCACGGTCCCGGCTACCTTGCACGTGGACGCGCCTTCTAGCCGGGTCGACTGGGATGCCGGGGCGGTGCGGGTGGTCACCCAGTCCACCCCGTGGCCGGATGCGGGGCGTCCGCGGCGGGCGGGGGTGTCCTCGTTCGGGTTCAGCGGCACCAACGCCCACGTCATCCTCGAGCAGGCCCCTGCCAGCGGCGATGACGCGGTGCCTGCTGCGGATGGCGGCGACGGGCGGCCGGTGGCGTGGGTGGTGTCGGGGCGGTCGGCGGAGGGGCTGGCGGCGCAGGCGGGCCGGCTGGCGGCGTTCGTGGCGGCCCGGCCGGGGCTGGACGGGGCGGACGTGGGGTGGTCGCTGGCGGCGACCCGGTCCGCCCTGGAGCACCGCGCGGCGGCTGTCGGCGGCAGTGCGGCGGAGCCGGCGGCGGCGCTGGCCGGCCTGGCGGCCGGTGCCGATGCTCCCGGGCTGGTGCGGGGGGTGGCGGGCAGTGCGGGGAAGGCGGCGGTGGTCTTTACCGGGCAGGGTGCTCAGCGGCCGGGGATGGGTGCGGGCTTGTACCGGGCTTACCCGGTGTTCGCGGAGGCGTTCGATGCGGTGTGCGCGGTGCTGGACCGGCACCTGGCCGGCCTGGGGGGGACGGTCGCCGGCGTGGTCGCCGGGCGGTCGCCTGGGCTGGATGAGACGGTGTGGACGCAGGCGGGGCTGTTCGCGGTGGAGGCGGCGCTGTTCGCCTTGCTGCGGTCGTGGGGGATTGCCCCGGATGCGGTGGCGGGGTACTCGGTCGGTGAGCTGGCGGCGGCGTACGCGGCGGGGGTGTGGTCGCTGGAGGATGCGTGCGCGCTGGTCGCCGCGCGCGGGCGGCTGATGCAGGCGCTGCCGGCCGGCGGGGCGATGACCGCTGTCGCCGCCCCGGAAGAGGAGGTAGCCCAGGTGCTGGCCGGCTGTCCCGGTGTGGTCATCTCCGCGGTCAACGGGCCGTCGTCGGTGGTGATCTCCGGTGACGGGGCCGGGGTGGAGCAGGCGGCCGGGGTGTTCGCCGGGCGGGGGGTGCGGGCCCGGGCGCTGCGGGTGTCGCATGCGTTCCACAGCCCGCTGATGGGCCCGATGCTGGAGGAGTTCGCGGCGGTGGCCCGGTCGGTGACTTACCGGGAGCCGGGGCTGGCGGTGGTCTCGGCGCTGACCGGGCAGCCGCTGACGGCGGCGGAGGTGTGTGACCCGGGGTACTGGGTGCGGCACGTGCGGGAGCCGGTGCGGTTCGCCGATGCGGTGGGTGCGCTGCGCGGGGCGGGGGTGCGGACGTTCATCGAGGCGGGCCCGGACGGGATCTTGTCCGGGATCGGCCCGGCCTGCGGTGACCCGGAGGCGGCGGAGGCGGAGGCGTGGCTGCCGGTGCTGCGCCGCGACCGCGACGAGGCGGTCACGGCGGTGACCGCGGTGGCCGGGGCGTGGGCGCGCGGGGTGAGGGTGGACTGGGCCGCGGTGCTGGGCGGCGGGCGGCGGGTGTCCCTGCCGCCGCGCGCGTTCTGCCACCGCCGCTACTGGATGGCCCCGGCACCGGCCGCCGACGCCGCCGGGCTCGGGCAGGAACCAGCCGGGCACCCGCTGCTGGGGGCGGCGGTCGAGCTGCCCGCCGCCGGGAGCCTGGTGCTGACCGGGCGGCTGTCGCTGGCCGGGCAGCCGTGGCTGGCCGGTCACGTGGTCGCCGGGCGGGTGCTGGTGCCGGGGACGGCGCTGGCCGAGATGGCCATGCGGGCCGCGGCGGCGGCCGGCTGCGCTTGTGTGGAGGAGCTGCTCATCGAGGCGCCGCTGCCCATCCCGGCCCGTGGTGGGGTAGCGGTGCAGGTCATGGCCGGGGCGGCCGCCGGGGACGGCCGCCGCGAGGTCGCCATCTACTCCCGCGCGAATGAGGGCGGGGAGTGGGTGCGGCATGCGGCCGGGGTGCTGGCCGCCCAGCCGGCCGGGCAGCCGGATGCGGGGTGGGAGCGGCAGTGGCCCCCGGCCGGGGCGGTGCCGGTTGACCTGGACGGGTTCTACCCCGGGCTGGCCCGGGCGGGGTATGAGTATGGTCCGGCGTTCCGCGGGCTGCGGGCGGCGTGGAGGCGGGGGGAGGAGCTGTTCGCCGAGGTCGGGCTGGCCGAGGGCATCACCCCGGCCGGGTTCGCCGTGCACCCCGCGCTGCTGGATTCCGCGCTGCATGTGCTCCTCGCCGGGTCCGCTGATGGCGGCGGGCCGGTGAGGGTGCCGTTCGCGTTCACGGACGTGAGCGTGCAGGCGGCCGGGGCGGCGGCCGTGCGGGCCCGGATCGCTCCCGCCGGGGCAGAGGGCGTGTCGGTGACCCTGGCCGACGCGGCCGGCCAGCCGGTCGCCTCGGTGGCCGGGCTGGTGCTGCGGCCCCTGCCCGTCGGCCCTGCCGTTGCGGCGGAGGCGCTGTTCCAGGTGGAGTGGGTGCCCGCCCGCACCGGGCAGGAGGCCGCCGGGCCGGCGGCCAGCAGCCAGGAATGCGCTCTGGTGGCGGTGGTGGGGGAGGATGCGGGCCTGGCGGTGCGGGGCGCGGTCAGCTACCCGGATGTGGCTGTCCTGGCGGACGCGGTCCGGTCCGGGCTGGCCGGGCAGGCTGGTCTGGCGGTGTGGTGCGCGCGGCCGGGTGAGGGTGATCCGGCGGCGGCGGGGCGGGTGCTGGCGGGGCGGGTGCTGGGGGTGGTGCAGGGGTGGCTGGCTGAGCCGTTGCTGGCGGGGTGGCGGCTGGTGGTGGTGACCGGGCGGGCGGTGGATGCGGGTCCTGAGGCTGGGGTTGACCTGGCGGGGTCGCCGGTGTGGGGGCTGGTGCGGTCGGCGGCGGCGGAGAATCCGGGGCGGCTGGTGCTGGGTGACGCGGACGTGCTGGCCGGGTCCGGTGCGCTGGTCATCGCGGGGGCGGGGCTTGGGGAGCCGGAGTTCGCGGTGCGGGGCGGGCAGCTGCGGGTGCCGCGGCTGGC
Organism: uncultured Actinomycetota bacterium; assembly: GCA_963769145.1. GTDB lineage: Bacteria > Actinomycetota > Actinomycetes > Streptosporangiales > Streptosporangiaceae > Chersky-822. Next base: position 2,550 of record CAVYKS010000003.1, on the reverse strand, counting down.
CCGGGCGCGGGCGGGGCTGGCGGTGCCGGCGGCGGCGGGGTGGCGGCTGGGCGTCGGGACGGCGGGGACGGTTGAGGGCCTGGTGCTGGAGGAGGCCGCTGACGGGCTGGTGCCGCTGGGTGCGGGGCAGGTGCGGGTGGCGGTGCGGGCGGCGGGGGTGAATTTCCGGGATGTGCTGAATGTGCTGGGGATGTATCCCGGTGATGCGGGCCTGCTGGGGCTGGAGGGTGCCGGGTTCGTGGTGGAGACGGGCCCGGGGGTGGCCGGGCTGGCGGCCGGGGACATGGTGATGGGGTTGTTCAGCGGGGCGTTCGGGCCGGTGGCGGTGACTGACGCGCGGCTGGTGGTCCCGGTGCCGGCGGGGTGGTCGCTGGTGCAGGCGGCGGCGGCGCCGGTGGTGTTCCTGACTGCGTGGCATGCGCTGGTGACGCTGGCCGGGCTGCGGGCCGGGGAGAGGGTGCTGGTGCACGCGGCGGCGGGCGGGGTGGGGATGGCGGCGGTGCAGCTGGCCCGGCATCTGGGCGCGGAGGTGTTCGGGACGGCGAGCTTGCCTAAGCACCTGGTGCTGGCCGGGCTGGGGCTGGATGAGGCGCACCGGGCCTCGTCCCGCACGACGTCGTTCGAGCAGGAGTTCCGGGCGGTGTCGGGCGGGCGGGGGATGGATGTGGTGCTGGACTCGCTGGCGGGGGAGTTCGTGGACGCGTCGCTGCGGCTGACGGTCCCGGGGGGCCGGTTCGTGGAGATGGGCAAGACCGATGTCCGTGACCCGGCTCAGGTGCGGGCGGGGTCCGGGGTTTCCTATCAGGCGTTTGACTTGCTGGCTGATGCGGGGCCCGATCAGGTCGCGGTGATGCTGGCGGAGCTGGGCGGGCTGTTCGCGTCGGGGGTGCTGGTGCCGTTGCCGGCGGCGTGCTGGGATGTGCGGCAGGCGGCGGAGGCGTTCCGGTTCCTGGCCCAGGCCCGGCATGCCGGCAAGGTGGTGCTGACCATCCCGGCGCCTGCGCGGGAGGGCAGCGTGCTGGTCACCGGCGCGTCCGGCGGCCTGGGCCGGCTGGTCGCCGGGCACCTGGCCGCCTCCGGGACCGGCCGGCACCTGGTGCTGGCCTCCCGGTCCGGGCCGGCCGCTGCCGGGACGGCGGCGCTGGCCGCGCGGCTGGCCGGGGCGGGTGCCGGCGTGCAGGTCAGTGCCTGCGATGCGGCCCGCCGCGGCGACCTGGCCGGGGTGATCGGCGGGGTCCCGGCGGCGCTGCCGCTGCGCGGGGTGGTCCACGCGGCGGGGGTGCTCGATGACGGGGTGACCGGGTCGCTGACGGCCGGGCGGGTCGATGCGGTGATGCGGCCGAAGGCTGACGGGGCGTGGTACCTGCACGAGCTGACGGCGGGGATGGACCTGGATTCTTTCGTGCTGTTCTCCTCGGCTGCCGGGGTGCTGGGCAGTGCGGGGCAGGGGAACTACGCGGCGGGCAACACGTTCCTTGACGCGCTGGCCGCGCACCGGGCCCGGCTGGGGCTGCCCGCGCTGTCGCTGGCGTGGGGGTCATGGGAGCAGGGCATGGCCGGGCGGCTGACCGGTGCGGACCGGCGGCGGCTGGCCGGGCAGGGGATACGGCCCCTGGCTGATGCCGAGGGCCTGGCCCTGCTGGACGCCGCCGCCGCGGCCGGGCGCCCGGCGCTGGTGCCGGCCGGGCTGGACCCGGCCGGGCTGCGGGGCCGGGAGGGCCTGCCCCCGCTGCTGTCCGCCCTGGCCGCCCGCCGCGCTGCTGCCGCGGCGGCGGCGGCGCCCGCGGCCGGGCACGGGAGCCTGGCCGCGCGGCTGGCGGCGCTGCCGGCCGCCGAGCAGAAGACGGCGCTGCGGCAGGTCATCGGCGCCCAGGCCGCCGCGGTCCTGGGCATGGCCGCCCTGGACGACGCCGACGCCGCCCGCCCGTTCCGTGACCTGGGCTTTGACTCGCTGACCGCGGTCGAGCTGCGCAACCGGCTCGCCGCCGTGACCGGGCTGCGGCTGCCCGCCGCCCTGGTCTTCGACTACCCCACCCCCGACACCTTGGCGGATCACGTGCTGGCCGGGCTGCTGGGCGAAGCCGGGAGCGCCGCCGGCGCCGCGGGCGCGGGGGGCGCGGCGGGTGTGGTGAGGGGTGCGGGTGAGGACCGGATAGTGATCGTGGGGATGGGCTGCCGGTTCCCGGGGGGTGTGGGCAGCGCGGAGGAGTTGTGGGAGCTGGTGGCGTCGGGTGGTGTGGGGTTGTCGGGGTTTCCCGTGGACCGGGGGTGGGCGGAGGACGTGTTCGATCCTGAGCGGGGTGCGGCGGGCAAGAGTTATGCGGGGGTGGGGGGGTTCCTGGCGGGGGCGGGGGATTTTGACGCGGGTTTCTTCGGGATCAGCCCGCGGGAGGCTTTGGTGATGGATCCGCAGCAGCGGCTGCTGCTGGAGACGTCGTGGGAGGCGCTGGAGGACGCGGGGATTGACCCGGGGGGGCTGCGCGGGTCGGCGGCGGGGGTGTTCGCGGGGCTGATTTACCACGATTACGCGGCGGGCGGCGGGGGGGTGGT
>CAVYKS010000002.1:0-33917 GCA_963769145.1 uncultured Actinomycetota bacterium | reverse complement strand
ACGGTTGCGCGCAGCGCTATTTGAGAACGGGCTGACGCCTGCCGCACTGGCGGAACATCTTGGCGTCGACCATAAAACCGTTGAGCGGTGGATAGGCGGACGCAACCCTTACCGCCGGCACCGCTACGCGATCGCCGTTCGTCTCGGCGTCGAAGAACGCTATCTGTGGCCCCAAGCCCTGTCACCAGATCAAGAGGGTTATCCAAAACTCTCTTTGAAGAAATAGAGCCCGATTGCGGCGTGGAATGATGACTTGAAGGTCTTTAGCGGCCGGCGGTAATCGGTGAAGAGGATCCGCCAGGCCTTCAAGGTGGCGACGGCTCGCTCGACTGGCGCACGGAACGAACTCACTTGCTTGTTCCATTCGTGCTCCCATTGCAATAGGTCGCGGCATTCCGGCTTGCGGATAGGAGTGGTGATGTAACCGGTGCCGATGAATCCCTTGTCACCGAAGACCCCGCCCGCCTTTTCCAGGATCTTCTCGACTTCCGATCCCTTCAGCTTAGCCATGTCGTGCTGGTTTCCGGTCACCGGCTCGGAAACAAATGTGATGCGGCCCCGGAGATTCGTGACAATCAGCGAGCCGTGGCCTGTGGTCTTGTATTTCCCGGACCATAGCTTGCTTTCGCCGTGCCAGGACCAGCACGGCCACAGCGTGCCGTCTACCAGTGCGATCACGTCCCTGGTGGCCTCGGCTGCATCCTCTGCCGTCGGCCGGTCCCCGTCCGTGGCTTTCTCGATCAATGGCGTCAGGAGCGTGATGTACCGCGATATCGTCGACTGCGCGACGTCAAAGATATCGGCCCAGACGTCCTCGATGATATTCTGTCGCAGGTATCCGCAGGAGACGATCAGCGCCTCGCGCAAAGTCAGTTCGCGGGGGCGTCCTTCGTCTTTATCCCATGGATCTTCGAGAAGCCCGGCCACGAGGTATTCCAGCTCGCTGAGTTGCTCTTCGTCCAGTCCTGACATACGCTCGAACCGCAACGGCTTCTCCTGCTAGGAAGAGTTTGGTGTGAGAACCTCCTTTCTATCGGCCGGAGAAGCCGTTGTCTCGTATCGGCGGGGCGTGTCGGGAACTTACTTAATAATCAGGCGAGAAACCGTTATGAATTAATTAACTACCGGGTTTTGCATAACCCTCCAAGTCTCGGCCGCCTCCGAAAGCGAAGTCATCGCAATCTACCCGCACCGGTCTGACGTGCCCCGCGACACCTGGATCCGGCTGTTTGAAGCCGCGACCAGCGAGATCGGGATCTTGGTCTACGCCGGCATGTTCCTGGCCGAGGACGCCAGCGCTCAGCGGCTCCTGATCGCTAAGGCCAAGTCCGGCGTACGGGTCCGCGTACTGCTCGGAGAACCGGATAGTCCCGAGGTTGCCGAGCGCGGGCATGACGAGGAGATCGGCGAGGCGATGGCGGCGAAGGTCCGCAACGCGCTCGTGAATTACCGGCCGCTCCGGGCAATCAAGAGCGCCGAGGTTCGCCTTCACCGGACGGTTCTCTACAACTCGATCTACCGATCCGACAACCAGCTGCTAGTCAACATGCACGTCTACGGGATGCCGGCCTACAGCGCTCCCGCGCTGCACCTTCGGAAAGTCGCCGGCGGGGAGATGACCGCTACGTATCTGGAGAGCTTCGAGCACGTGTGGAACTCCGCCGTACCGGTCACCGAGGACTAGCAGATGGCCCGGCGCATCGACTACTACGACGACCCCGGCGCACCCGCAGCCAACAGCCTCGTCCCGTCCGTCAACGTCGTCGTCACAAACGACGCCGGGCAAATCTTGATGATCAAGCGCTCCGACAACGACAACTGGGCAATCCCCGGCGGCGGCATCGAACTCGGCGAGTCACTGACCCAGGCCGCCATACGGGAGACGCACGAAGAGACCGGCGATCGACTGCGAGATCACAGGGCTAGTCGGCATCTACACCGACCCGAAGCACGTCATCCTCTACACCAGCGACGGCGAAGCCCGGCAGGAATTCTCGATCGTGCTGACCGCACGCGCCATCGGCGGAACCCAACGCCCAGCAGCGAGAGCACCGAGGTTCACTGGATCGACGCCGCGCAGGTCACCGACCGCCCGATGGACCGGTCCATGCGGATGCGCATCGAGCGCTTCCTCAGTTCTGACGAGCCGGCCGTATCTGGGCTGACCTCACCCGACAGCGGCGGCAAGGCTGCAGCCGCCGCGTAGCCAGCGCCATCCGCGCCTGAACGACATGCACCGAGTCAACGAGCGTCGGCGCCGACTGCCTGATCGCGTGAGTCACCGGATGGTCGGCCGCGTACCGGGAGAAGATCTCGGCCAGGCGCGCGTCAACGGTCATCACGGTGCCGTCCGGCCCGCCGGTCATGTCGCAGTAGATCAGCGCTTCATCCAGATCAGGCCGAGGCCGGCTCGAACTCCGCCGCCAGCTCGGCGGCGAGCCCGCGCTTGCCGGCTTCGACGATCGCGCACGTGTGATGCGCGACCAGCAAGCAGACCACGCTCGTCAGCGCCTTCGGCCCGGAGGAAACGCGCGCCGTCGAGCGGATGAAAGCCGGTCACTGCCAGCTCGGGCGAGTAGCCGATGTCATGGAGCCAGGCCGCCGCTTCGAACTGGTCCGCGTCTGCGCCGAGGATCGGGCTGAGCGTGCGCGCCTGGGCGGCGACACGTTGCGTGTGTGCCCAGCGCACGGGCAGTTGGCGCTCCAGGAACTTGCGGGCTATCTGCGCGGCCCATTCGGATTGGCTCATGCGCTCACGCTAGGCGCACCTGCCGGGACGGGGCACGGACGCACCCGGACGTCTTGAAGACGTCCCTGTCACACCTCCCGCGACGTGCATACATGCAGGTCACGGCCACTAGCCGATAGGACGGCTCAGGACGTTCGCCGCGCGTCGAGACGTCTTCGACATGTCCTTCCGCGCTGTGTTGGCGTCCAGGCCTCAAACCGCAATCTCTGAACATGCGTACCGCACATCAGCCGCGAAGACGGCATTACCCAGCAGCACGAACCCACACCGCCCGAGGCGACGCGAACACCGCCGCCGACCGCCCGGAGTCCCGCTTAACGCCACAACCCGGAGCGGCCAGCCCGAACAACGAACAGCAGCCGAGCACTCCCCGCCCGATCACGGGCCTGCTCGACTCTGGCTCACGAACCTGCCGCTGCGGAGCCCGCGCCGACGGCCCGAACTCCCGATGCCGCAAGTGCCTCGACCGAGCCACCTGGACCCGCCGCAAGCAAATCAGGCGCAAGAACCGATCGGCTGCGCAAAGCCGTCGCTCGCCCGGCGAGCCGATGACGCCAGGTGGTGAGTCCTGATGCTGATCATCGCCCTCAGCGCCGGCGTGGCCATCGCCGCGTTCACCGCCTTCATCGTTATGTGCCTGGGCATCCGCCGCGAAGACCGCGCCGCACTCCACCGGTCAGCACCAACCTTCGCGGCCAGGCAGGCACGGCGCTTCACCGGCCTGCGCACCCAGCCACCAAACCCGACCCGCCAAGACGACAGCTACGCCACCGACCGGGCGAGGGCAGATGCGTGACCGTATCGATCTCCCTGGTCCTGGTCCTCGGCGTTGCCGTCTGGATCATGCACCGCTACGCCGGCCTGAAATTCGCCCACGCGCTGGTCTGCTTCCTGTTCGGCTTCCTCATTGCCGCTACCGGAGCGGCCCCGGCCATCCGCAACGTGGTGGCAAGCCTCATCGCCGTTCTCTCGGGTCGGCGATGAATTTGGGAGAAAGTGTCCGGGCACATGGTCGCCAGCCAGAGCAGATCAGGCCGGTCACCCGGTCGGAGATCGTCCGGTACGCCGGCCTGGTCCTGCTGATGCTCTACCGCTACCAGGACCTGGTCGCCGCCGCCCGGGCGACGCTAGCCGCTGCCGACGACGGCGAGCCCGACCCGCTGTACTACATCCGCGACGAACTCCAGGCACAAAGTCAACTCACCGATCGGCGTCAGCCATGACCGCCGGGCCAATCCCGATACCGGATGCGTAGGCACGCGCGGCGGCTCCGCCGCTACGGCCTGGACCCGATCGCGATCGTGAACCCCGGCGACCCGCTACCCGAGATCGCCATAGTCGTCATCGGCCGATGGCTGTGGCGCTACCGCTCTGAACTCACCCCGGCCACTGTCGCGCTGACTGCCTTCGGGTCCGCCTGGCTGTTGCACCGCAGCTATTCGCACTGGTGGCCGATGATCGCAGTGGCGGCAGCCGCAACGGCAGTCCTGGCCATCATCACGGGAGCCCGAGTCGGCTTGGTCACGTCTGCCGAGCGCTGGTATGCAGCGCTGGTCGTCGTCACATCTGGCGCATGGCTGGCGGTAGCTACGGCTGTCGGGCCGGATATGAGGCCGTTGCCGACAGTGCTGCTCGTGGCCGGTCTGGTGCTGGCCGTCCCGTGGTGGGCGCACCGGCGGCGGCGGGCCAGGGTCCGGGTCGAACGGCAGCTCGCCGCCTGGCCAGAGATCTCGCACACGCTCGGACTGGGCGGGTCACGGGTCATGTCGGCCGTGGTCGATGTCTGGGGCTGGCGGGCAAGATTCGCGCTCGCCCGTGGCCAGACGATCGACGACGTGATCGGCCAGGCTCCCAGCGATCGAGTCGGCCCTCGGCACGCATCCGCGGCGCCGTCCGCGTCTACCCACGACCGACGACCTGGCCAACCGCTTTGAGTTGCGAGTGCTTGACTACGACCCGCACGCCGACGCGATCACCTGGCCAGGACCATCGGTCGCCTCGATCACCGAGCCGATCGACCTCGGCCCGTTCGAAGACGCCGCCCCGGCCAAGGTGCTGTTCCTGCGCCGCCATGCCTGTCTCGGCGGGGTGTCCGGGTCAGGCAAGAGCGGCGGGCCTGAACGTCCTGATGGGCAACCTGACCGCCTGCCCGGACGTGGTGATCTGGGCGATTGACCTCAAGCGCGGCATGGAACTCGGCCCGTGGGCGTCGTGCATCGACCGGCTAGCCACGACGCCCGCCGAGGCCCGCGCGCTGCTGGCCGACGCCGTCGCCATCCTCGAAGCCCGCGCCGAGCTACCTGGCCGCGACCGGCCAGCGCGTCTGGGAGCCGTCAGCCAGCGATGCCCGCGCTGGTCATCATCGTCGATGAGTACGCCGAGCTGGCCGAGACCGCCCCCGACGCGACAGCCGATGCGGACTCGATCGCGCGGCGCGGACGCGCCGTCGCCGTCACGCTCATCGCCGCGACCCAACGGCCGACGCAGAAGGCGATGGGCAGGGCGCGCTGCGCTCGCAGATGGACGTCCGGATCTGCTTCCGCGTCCGCGAGCGGCGCGACGTTGACCTGATCCTCGGCCAGGGCATGCTCGACCGCCGGATGGCACGCCGCACACGCTCAACGCGCCCGGCAAGTTCCTGATCTCCGCACCCGAGCACGACATCACCGCGCCGCGCCCGCGCCTACCTGCTCACCGACGAGGCCGTTGCCGACACGGCCGCCGAGCACGCGCCACTCGGCCCGCACTGGATGAGTATCACAGCTGCCCTCGACCATCGCGCCCAAGCGGCCCCAGACGCGCCGGCCCTGCCGCCGACCGGGGACGACGACGTCCAGGACCCGAGACGAGCCCGGAGAGCGCCGGACGCGATGCTGTGGGTCGCGCTCTGTCATCGCCCCCGACGACGGGATCACCAGTTCGCCGACCTGATGGCCGCCACCGGCATGAGCCGCCGCTGGGTCTACCACCGGCTGCACGAACTCGACGCCAGGCCGCGCGATCCAGGTCCAGCCGCGGAGTCTGGCGCACCGCAGACCAGACGGCGACGCACTGTGACAGTCGCTCGCGCATTGTCTACGTCGCACGCCTCGCGCGCGTCTGCACGTTAAGGCGCTGAGGCATAGACGTAGACAAAGACAAGCAACAACCGCCAGCCAGCGACCAGGCGACAGGAGCCGCCCGCGAACGAACCCCGGAAAGGAAGGTGATCGCCACGATCTACACTACAGCGACCCAACGCCACGCTCCACGTCGGCGACGCACTCGACATCCTCGCCGCGATGCCCGACGCTCGGCCGACTGCATCGTGACCAGCCCGCCGTACTGGGCCAAACGCGACTACGGCATCACCGGCCAGTACGGCCACGAACCAGACCCAGCCGCCTACATCGCCACCCTGCGCGCAGTGTTCAGCCGAAGCCCGCCGCGTCCTGGCCGACGACGGCACCTGCTGGCTTAACCTCGGCGACTCCTACTCAGCCGGCAGCGGCACCCCGCACGGACTCCATGCCTACGTCGGTGCCGCGCTCACCGGACGGCAGACGCCACGGTCTTGGCACCAAGAACCTGCTTGGCCTGCCCTGGCGGGTCGCCCTCGCCCTGCAAGACGACGGGTGGATCATCCGCAACGCGATCGTCTGGCACAAGCCCAACGCCATGCCCGAATCCGTCTCGCGACCGGCTCAACTGCCGCTACGAACTGATCTTCCTGCTCGTCAAGTCCCGGCACTACTGGTTCGACCTCGACCCGATCCGCGTACCGCACGCCACGAGCCCGGCCAGCCCGGCACCGCGCGAGCCAGCCGGCGACACTCGGCGGCGCGCGTGCAGCGACCAGCGACCCGCACCGCCAGTCGCCCGCCGCAAAGTACGGCCCGCATACCCGGCAAATCATCGGCGCCCGCCGGTTCGGCACGCACAGCCGCACGCCGACGCCACCCCAACGGCCGCAACCCCGGCGACATGTGGTCGATCCCCACGCGTCCCTACCGTGGGCCCGCACTTCGCCGCGTTCCCGCCCGAGTTCCCGACGCAGATGCATCAAGGCCGGATGCAAGCCGGGCGGCATGGTCCTCGATCCGTTCTGCGGCATCGGCACGACCGGCGTTGCCGCGCTCGCCCTCGGTCGCCGGTTCACCGGCATAGACCTCAACCCCGAATTCGCCGCCATTGCCGCCGAACGGCTGCGGCAGGCCGAGATCCGAGCCGGACGGCAACGGCAGCGGCACGAACGGCGGCAGATCAATGAGCGGCATGCCGCCCAGGCATTGTGCCGCGCCGCAAAAAGCCCTGCTCAGCCCCTCCCAAACGACGTCCGGCAGCCGTACGATCGCAGGCCCGGAGCAGCGCCAAACCGGGCGTCCAGGTGCACAAGCCAGAGCACCGACGACGCCCAGACGGTTCAGGTGATCCTGCCGGATGAGCCGCCGAGGCTCACCCCGGCAGCCGCCCGCGCGCTGCTGCGAATCCTGGTCCGCGCAGCGGACCCCGACACGAAAGGGAGAACCGATGACCGATCAGACCAAGGCCTTAGCGTTCTGGGGCCGCGTGTCCACCGAGGACAACCAAGATCCCGAGTCGTCCCGTGGCTGGCAGCTCACCCGCAGCCCGCAGCCTCATCGAGCCGCACGGCGGCCACATCGTCGAAGAGTTCTTCGACATCGACAAGTCCCGCTCGATCCCGCCGCAACGCCGGCCGGAAGCCAGCCGCCTCCTAGCCGCCCTGGCCGACCCCAACCGCGGCTTTGAAGGCGTGGTCGTCGGAGAACCGCAGCGGGCGTTCTACGGCAACCAGTTCGGCAACACGTTCCCGCTCTTCGCCCACTACGGCGTGCCGCTGTGGGTGCCCGAGATCGGCGGCCCGATCGACCCCGACAACGAAGCGCACGACCTGATCATGTCCGTCTTCGGCGGCGTCTCCAAAGGCGAACGCAACCGCATCAAGATCCGCGTCCGCACCGCGATGGCCGCCCAAGCCCAGATCGAAGGCCGCTTCCTCGGCGGACGCCCGCCCTACGGCTACAAGCTCGCCGACGCCGGCCCGCACCCGAACCCGGCCAAGGCCGCTGACGGCAAGCGGCTGCACACGCTTGCCATCGACCAGCCCGCAGCCGAAGCCGTCGCCATGATCTTCTACTACTTCCTGGCCGGCCACGGCTTCTCGGCCATCGCCGAGAAGCTGACCGCCGAAGGCATCCCGAGCCCGTCCGCGCACGACCCCAAGCGCAACCCGCACCGATGCGGCCTGGCCTGGTCCCACAGCGCCGTCCGCGCCATCTTGATCAACCCCCGCTATACCGGCCGCCAGGTCTGGAACAAGCAGCGCAAAGACGAAGTCCTCATCGACGTCCACGACGTCGCGCTCGGCCACACCACCAAGATGCGGTGGAACGAAGCCGGCCAGTGGATCTACTCAGATCAGGTAGTCCACCCGCCGATCATCGGAACCGACACGTTCAGCCGCGCTCAGGCCATGCTCGCGGCCAAGAGCAAGGCCGCCGAGCGCGGCCCGCGCCGATCCCCGCACCCGTACTCCCTGCGCGGCATCCTGTTCTGCGGCATCTGCGGCCGACGCATGCAAGGAAGCTGGAACAACGAAGCGCCCTACTACCGGTGCGTCTTCCTGCGCGAGTACGCCGCCAAGAACAAGATCGACCACCCCCGCGCCGTCTACCTCCGCGAAGACCAGCTCATCCCGCAACTGGACCGCTGGCTAGCCACCAAGTTCAGCCCGCCGCTGCTCTCTGACACGATCACCGAACTCGCCCGGGCCCAAGAAGACCCGCAACACGATCAGGCAGCCGATCAAGCCCGCCAGGACATCGCCGACTGCGACGCCAAGCTACGCCAGCATCGAGCCGCCCTAGAAGCCGGCGCCGACCCCGCAATCGTCGCCTCGTGGATGGCCGAAGTCCAAGCCAAGCGCACCCTCGCCGAAGCCAGGCTGACCAAGAGCCCGAAGCCCAGGCGGATGACCCGAGAGGAGATAGACGCCATGGTCACCGCACTGCACGACATCATCAGCGTGCTCAACGAAGCAGACCCAGCCGACAAAACCGAGATCTACGGCCAGCTTGGTGTAAGACTCATGTACCAACCAGGAGAAAGAATAGTAATAGTCCAGGCCAGACCACTGGATTCCATGTACGTAAGAACGTGTCCGAGGGGGGACTTGAACCCCCATGCCCTTTTGGGGCACTAGCACCTCAAGCTAGCGCGTCTGCCTATTCCGCCACCCGGACGCTGGCTGCGGCCCTGCGGGCCAACCCAGCCGCATCACGATAGCAAATCACGGCACCCGGTGCGAGGCGCAGCCAGCCGCCAAGTGAACACAGCGCCAACTCACGCCCGCGGCCAGCCCACCACGGAGCACACGCGCGCCACCTCCGGTGACACTATGACGATATGACCACCATCACAGCGCAGCAGGAGGTCGCGGGTCTGGCGAGCGACCTGATCAGGATCGACAGCTTCAACGCGGGAGACAACACCGGCCCGGGCGAGCGCGAGGCCGCCGAACACGTTGCCGGGTTGCTCGCCGAGGTCGGTCTAGAGCCGACCCTGCTCGACTCACACAAGAACCGCACCAGCGTCTTCGCCCGGATCCCTGGCCTGGACCCGTCCAGGCCAGCTCTCCTGATCCACGGCCATCTCGATGTGGTCCCCGCCGACGCCGCTGACTGGCAGGTCCATCCGCTGTCCGGCGACGTCAAGGACGGATGCGTCTGGGGCCGCGGCGCGGTCGACATGAAGGACATGGACGCGATGATGCTGGCCGTTGTGCGCCAGCGGCTGCGCGAGGGGCGCACACCGCCGCGTGACATCCTGCTGGCGTTCCTGGCCGACGAAGAGGCCGGTGGCGACTACGGCGCTAGCTGGCTGGTCGATCATCACCCCGAGCTGTTCGACGGCGTCACCGAGGCGATCGGCGAGGTTGGCGGCTTTAGTATCACGATCGGCGGCCAGCGCCTCTACCTCCTGCAGACCGCGGAGAAGGGCATCGCCTGGATGCGCGCTGACCGCGCGGGGCACCGCCGGCCACGGCTCGATGCTCCACCCGGACAACGCGGTCACCGAGCTAGCCGAGACCATCGCGCGGATCGGGCGGCACGAGTGGCCCGTTCGGCTGACCCCGTCGGTCGAGGCCTTCCTGGAGGCTGCCTGCGACGCTCTCGGGATTTCCTTCAGCAGAAATGAACCAGCGGCTGCACTCGCCAAGATAGGCCCGATCGCCCGCATGGTCGGTGCGACGTTGACCAACACGGCCAACCCTTCCGTCCTGGCCGCCGGCTACAAGGTGAACGTGGTTCCCCAGACCGCCACCGCCCAGGTCGACGGCCGGTTCCTGCCTGGTCATGAAGATGAGTTCTTTGCCGAGATCGATCAGCTACTCGGACCGGGCGTCCGGCGCGACTTCGTGAACCACAAGACCGCGGTCGAGACCACGTTCGACGGGGCCTTGTGCGACGCGATGACCGCCGCGCTGCTGGACGCCGACCCAGAAGGCAAGGTTGTTCCTTACTGCTTGTCCGGCGGCACCGACGCTAAGTCCTTCAGCAGGCTCGGTATTCGGTGCTTCGGGTTCACGCCGCTGCGACTGCCTGCCGACCTTGACTTCGCTGGCATGTTCCACGGGGTCGACGAGCGGGTGCCGGTCGACGCGCTCAAGTTCGGCACCACCGTGCTCGATCGCTTCATTGATCTTTGCTGAGCCGCCTGACCGGGCCCGGCTGATCTACCCGGAACAGGGTCTTCGCAGCTAGCCGCCTAAATGGCTGCTCGAAACCCTCGGCGTGATCACTAAGGATTAGTCAGGAACCGCAGTGCTGTTTGACTATTTGCCCTTGTGCCAACCGTGAGTAGTGCTACGGTTACTAAACGTGCGGGGCTGACTTCGGGGGCGCATCCCTTCCACTACGTTCCCGGTCAGCAGTCTCGTACTTGGCCGGTTTTTCCGACGAGGAGGGTTGGCTGTGCTGCCGGAACAGCTCCAGGGCCCCGGTGGGCCGTCGCTCGGCCATGCGCGCGTGGCCAGGTGGCGCTGCGCCTTGTGCGCCGGCCGGGCAGTCCGGCTGCTTGATCCTCGTGCCCGGCAGCGGGAAGGGTTCCGCTCCGGCGGCCACGGCTGGGAGTCGATCGCAACCAGTCGTGGCCGCCGTAACCGGACCGGAGCCTTAGCCGCAAGGAAACAGCACTAGCACGCAGCGCGGCTGCCGCTCGTGGCTCAGTCGCGCTCACCGACAACTTACAAACAGGACATCGGGCCGGGCAAGGGTCGTTTCCGCGGACGCGCGCTCGTCGGCTCGCATCGGGAAACAGCAACGTCGGCTCGACGTTGCTGTCAGGCACCCAAACTGCACAGCAACGTCGACCCTCTCTTGCTGTTACAGCGACAACTCAGGGCCGACGTTGTCGTTGACTTCCGCTGGCCGGCAGCAACTCCGGGACGACGTTGCCGTGGCGGCGAGGGGCGGCGCGGGTGCTGGGGCGGCTGCGGGGCCAGGGCGGACAACGGCGGGCAACGACGGACAACGCGGACAACAGGGGCGGACAACACCTGAACTGGGTTCGGGGGACGAACTAGGAGTACGGGATGAACACCTGGGCGGCTTACGCGATGGCGCACTCCTCGACGGCGCACGCCTCGCTGACCTCGGGTATCGCCGCCGGCCCGATGCCGGCATTTGGATCGGCTTCCCTCTACGGCTTCGCGCTCGGCGCGTCGGCGATGGTGCTCGCGTTCGTAGTGATGAAGTCACCGAGGCCGCTGAAGCTGCCAGGGCGCCTCGCGAATCTCTGGAGCCGCGCGGTCAGGCTGACCCAGGGGCGAAGGCGGCGTCACGCTGGGACGGCGGCGCCCATCAGTTCGCGCTCACGGATAAGGCAGCGCGTGGACCTCTTGCTGCTACAGATGCTCCGCGATGACGTCGACGAGCATTCGCCGTCCTGCTCGGCCGCCGGCGACGAATCCACGCCGGCGAACGACCCGGAGACCACTGTGGCACCCGGCCGGGCCGCCCGCCCCGACTCCGCCTCTGGCTCCCCGACCAGGGGTTACCGCAGCAAGCACCGGCTGGTCGGGTCAGCGAAGGAGTCACAGAGCCACAGGCGTGCGCCCCGGCATGCCGCACCGCCAGCCGCCTGCACCGCCAGATTCACCAACGCGAGGTAACAGGTCACCGTTCCACGTGGAACGCCGAACTAGCGCAGCCCAGCTACCGCCAGGTTAGCCGGGGCCCGACGGCGGTCTTGGTCGGCCGGATGATCCGGCGGCGCAACGTAGCCTTGCGACTGCCGTCCGCGAAGAGGCGCATCTTGGCGAGTTCCCAGTCGCCGTACTCGGCGTGGTCGGTAAGAATTCGCCGCGCTACGTCGCTCGACGTTCCGCGCGGCAAGTTCAACACGAGGTAGGAGTACTCCGCCATCACCCTTATTGTGCGCGTAGAGAGCGATGATTCAATCGGCGTTGGGGAATCTGCTACCACGAAGATTCGTTCGGTGTCACCGATGAGTGATCTGATCGGACTCTCGGAGTCAATCAGCCGCCTGCGGTAGCCTCCTGGCGACGCAGAGATGTGAGGTAGAGATAAGCGTGGCAGCAAAGACTGGTCCGACACCACGCGGTGCAGCCAAAGGGGCACAGCCCGCCAGATCCCGCCGGGCCAAGGCCGCCTCGGTGCCCTCGGCCAACGGTGCCCGGCGGCGGCTCGTCATCGTGGAGTCGCCTGCCAAGGCCCGTACGATCGCCGGGTACCTCGGCAAGGACTACGTCGTCGAGTCCAGCATCGGCCACATCAGGGACATGCCGGGCAGCGCCGCCGACATCCCCGACCGGCTCAAGAAGGAGCCATGGGCCAGGCTCGGGGTCAACATCGACGCCGATTTCGAACCCCTGTACGTGGTCAATGCCGACAAGCGGCAGCAGGTCAGCAAGCTCAAGCAGCTACTCAAGGACGCCGACGAACTACTGCTAGCCACCGATGAAGACCGCGAAGGCGAGGCAATCGCCTGGCACCTGGTCGAAGAGCTGAAGCCCAAGGTCCCGGCCAGGCGGATGGTCTTCCACGAGATCACGCCGGAGGCCATCGCCGCCGCCGTCGCGAGCCCGCGCGACATCGACAACGGCCGGGTCGAGGCTTACCAGACCCGCCGGGTGCTCGACCGGCTCTACGGCTACGAAGTCTCGCCCGTGCTGTGGAAGAAGGTCATGCCGCAGCTTTCGGCCGGCCGGGTGCAGTCGGTCGCCGTCCGCCTGGTCGTCGACCGCGAGCGCGAGCGGATCGCGTTCCACCCCGCTCGGTACTGGGACCTGGAGGCCGAGTTCGCGCCGGTCAAGAAGCCAGCCGACAGCGAGGACGTCAACTCGTTCACCGCGACGCTGGTCGCGCTCGACGGCCGCCGGATCGCCCAGGGCCGCGACTTCGCCCCGACCGGTGAGCTACGGTCGGCGGCAGCGCATTCGGGGGCGGGCGGAGACGGCGCGTCGATCCTGCACTCTGGACGGAGACGGCCGCCGCCGGGCTCGCGGACCGGCTGCGGAGCTCTGCTTTCGCCGTCAAATCGGTAGAACGCAAGCCGTATCGGCGGTCGCCGTATGCGCCGTTCCGTACCACGACGCTGCAGCAGGAAGCATCGCGGAAGCTCGGATTCTCCGCTAAGTACACGATGCAAGTGGCGCAACGACTGTACGAGAACGGTCACATTACCTATATGCGGACCGACTCGGTCACGCTCTCCCAGACCGCCATCACGGCGGCCCGCGCCCAGGCCCGCGAGCTGTACGGCGACGACTACGTCCCCGAACAGCCGCGGGTCTATACGCAGCAAGGTCAAGAGCGCTCAGGAAGCCCACGAGGCGATCAGGCCCGCTGGCGACGCGTTCCGCACCCCGGCCCGCTCCGGGCTGTCCGGCGACGAACTGCGGCTGTACGAGCTGGTCTGGAAGCGCACGGTCGCGTCCCAGATGAAGGACGCGACCGGCGAGTCCGTCTCGGTCCGGGTGGCTGGTCGCTCCAGCGCGGGCGAGCAGGCCGAGTTCGGCGCCTCCGGCAAGGTGATCACCTTCTACGGCTTCCTCAAGGCCTACGTCGAGGATGTCGAAGAGGCCGACGGCACCGACCGCGACGACCGCGAACGCAGGTTGCCCCCGCTCGCCGAGTCTGACCCGCTCAACACCCTGCGACTCGACGCGGCCGAGCACTCGACCAGGGCGCCAGCCAGGTACACCGAGGCCTCGCTGATCAAGGAGCTTGAAGACCGGGACATCGGCCGGCCGTCGACTTACGCGACGATCATCGGCACGATCCTGGACCGCGGCTACGTGTTCAAGAAGGGCACGGCGCTGGTGCCGTCGTTCGTCGCGTTCGCGGTGATCACGCTGCTTGAGCGGCATTTCACGCACCTGGTCGACTACGAGTTCACCGCCCGGATGGAGGACGCGCTCGACGAGATCGCGACCGGCCAGTCCGGCCGGGTGCCGTGGCTGCGCCGGTTCTACTTCGGCGCCGACGGCGAGGAAGGGCTCAAGGACCTGGTCAGCGACCTCGGCGACATCGACGCCAGGGACGTCAGCTCGTTCCCGCTGGCGGGCACCGACATCGTGATCAGGGTCGGCCGGTACGGGCCTTATCTGGAGCAGGACGGCCAGCGGGTGAACATACCCGAGGGCACCGCCCCGGACGAGCTGACCGCCGAGTACGCCCGCGAGCTATTCTCCCAGCCGAGCGGCGACAAGATTCTTGGCACTGACCCGGACAGCGGGCTGACCGTGGTCGCCCGGGCCGGCCGGTTCGGGCCGTACGTGACCGAGGTGCTGGCCGAGGACGCGCCAGCCTCCGACCAAGCCGACGGACCGCGTCCCTGCTCAAGACCATGGACCTCGATAGCGTCACGCTGGACGAAGCCTTGCGGCTGCTGACGCTGCCGCGCACGGTCGGCGAGATCGACGGCGAGCCGGTCACCGTTCAGAACGGCCGGTACGGCCCCTACGCGAAGAAGGGGAACGACAGCCGGTCGCTGGAGTCCGACGATCAGCTGTTCACGCTGACGCTCGACCAGGCGAAAGAGATCTTCGCCCAGCCGAAGCAGCGCGGCCGGGCGGCGGGGGCGGCCGCTGCGCCGCCCCTGCGCGAGCTTGGCGAGGACACCGCCAGCGGCAAGCCGATCGTGCTGCGCGAGGGCAGGTTCGGCCCGTACGTGACCGACGGCGAGACGAACGCTTCGCTGCGCAAGGGCGACGCTGCCGGAGGCGATCACGCTGCAGCGAGCGATCGAGCTGCTGGCCGAACGCCGGGCCGCCGCACCGTCGCCCAAGCGAGCCCGCGCGAGCGGCGGCCGGTCGACCACGAGCCGCACGAAGACGACCGCGGCTAAGACGACCGCGGCGAAGACGACAGGGGCTAAGACGACCGCGGCCAAGACACCGCGGCTAAGAAGCCGCGATCAGGTAGCTAGCGGCCACTGGCTTCGTCCAAACGCGTACTATCGATAGCCTTGCACTATGAGCCTTAGATCCCATTTGGGGCAGCGCCACGATGGGGTGCTGTCGATCAAGCCTTTCAGGCGGATCTGGATCGCAACCTCGCTGTCCAGCCTGGGGGACTGGCTCAGCCTGCTCGCGCTTTCTGCCTTGGCCTACTCGCTGACCGGGAACTCGGCCCACGCCCACAGCGGGGTATTCACCGGCGGCAACGCGACGACCGGCAGCGTAGCGGTCGGCGGCGTCTGGATTACCTCGCTGCTGCCCTACTTGTTGTTCGGCCCGCTCGCCGGCGCCGTCGCCGACCGGCTCGACCGGCGGATCAACATGATCGTCGGCGACGTGGTCAGGGCGGTGCTGTACCTGTCGATCCCGATCAACCTCGTCGTCGGATTCGCCCCGAAGCTGACCTGGGTCTACGTCGCTCAGTTCCTCGCCTGCTGCGCTTCGTTGTTCTGGACTCCGGCCAAGGACGCGTCGATCCCGAACCTGGTGCCGCGCGAAAAGCTCGACGAAGCCAATGGGCTCAGCCTGCTGACCACGTACGGCACCGCGCCGGTGGCCGCGCTGTTCTTCGTCGTGCTGCAGGCCATCAGCCAGGGGCTCGGCCGGGAAATCCGCTACTTCGGAGGCGCCGGCAACGGCCAGGTGGCGCTGTCGCTCTACTTCAACACGGCGACGTTCGTGATCTCGGCGCTTACTGTCTACTCGCTGCACAACCTGCCTCGCCGCCACAGTGGCAGCGAGGCGATCTCGGTGCCGTCCGTGGCCAAGTCGATCTGGGAAGGCTGGCGGTTCGTCGGCCAGAACCGGACCGTTCGCGGCATCACGATCGGCATGCTCGGGGCGTTCGCCGGGGCCGGGGTTGTCGTCGGGCTCGGCTACGGCTACGTCAGCAGCACGCTGAACGGCGGCCCGACCGGTTGGGGGTTCGTGTTCGCGGCGATGTTCCTCGGCCTGGCCGTCGGCATGTCGGTTGGCGTGAAGGTGCTGAGCGACTTCAGCAAACGGCGGCTGTTCGGGCTGGCGATCGCGGTCGCCGGCGTGCCGCTGGCCCTGATCGCGCTGATACCCAACCTGCCCGTCGTCGTCGTCCTGGTGATCGTTCTCGGCATCACCGCCGGCGCCGCCTACACCACCGGCTACACGGTGATCGGCAGCGAGGTGGACGACGAGACGCGCGGCCGGACCTTCGCGTTCCTGCAGTCGGCCATCCGCGTGGTGATGTTCGCGGTGATCGCGTTCTCCGGACTGGTCGCTGCCGGATTTTCCGCCCTGGTCAAGGCGATCTCGGGCTCGCCTCAGATCGCCTTCGGGCACATTAAGTACGCCTCGGTCGGCATCAACTTCGTGCTGCTGCTCGCCGCCGCCGTGGCGTTCCTGCTCGGCATGACCTCATACCGCCAGATGGACGACCGGGCCGGCGTTCCGCTGCTGCCTGACTTGATCGCCGCGCTGCGGGGCAAGCCGCTGCCAGCGCCGCCGCGCAAGCCCGCTTCCACCCGGCCGAGCGCGCAGGCCGAGGCCGGTCGGGCCGGCCGCGGATTGCTGCTCGCTTTCGAGGGCGGCGAGGGCGCGGGCAAGTCGACTCAGGCTAGGCTGCTCGCGATCTGGCTCCGGGAGAACGGCTATGACGTGCTCGCTACGCACGAGCCGGGCGCGACCAAGATCGGTATGCGGTTGCGCGCGCTGCTACTCGATACCACCCATACCGGGTTGTCGCCGTGGGCCGAGGTGATGATGTACGCGGCCGATCGGGCCGAGCACGTGGCCTCGGTGATCGAACCCGCGCTCGCGCGCGGCACGATTGTGGTCACCGACCGGTTTGTGGACTCCTCGCTCGCGTACCAGGCTGGCGGGCGGCGGCTGCCCACCGCCGCGGTACAGCAGGTTAACGAGCTAGCCACCGGCGGCCTGACGCCCGACTTGACCTTCCTGCTCGACCTGTCGCCGACCGAAGGTCTCGGCCGCCGCGCCCGGTCGGCTGACCGGCTCGAGGCCGAGCCCGCCGAGTTCCACGACCGGGTGCGCAGCACGTTCCGCGCGCTCGCCGACAGTGACCCGCACCGCTACCTCGTGCTGGACGCGACGACGGACAGCCGCCAGCTCAGCCGCGCGATCCAGGGCGCCGTGCGCGAACTGCTGCCCGACCCCGTTCCCGAGCGGGCCGAGGAGATCACGGGCTCGATCCCGGTGATTCGCGAATGACGGCGGCCTTCGACGCCCTGGCCGGCCAAGAGGACGTCGTCGAGCAGCTACGCGCGGCGGTGACCGGCGGGCTCACCCACGCCTGGCTGTTCACCGGCCCGCCCGGCTCCGGGCGCTCCGTCGCCGCGCGGGCGTTCTCGGCAGCGCTGCTGTGCGGTCAGCAAGGCTGCGGCCAGTGCCCCTCCTGCCGCCAGGTCGCCGCGGGCACGCACCCAGACCTGCTGCTGGTCAGGCCCGACGGACTGTCCTACGGGGTCAAGCAGACCAGGGACCTGGTGCTCAAAGCGGCGGCGTCGCCGGTGTACGGCGGCTGGCGGATCGTGCTGTTCGAGGACGCCGACCGGGCTACCGAGCAGGCGGCCAACGCGCTACTCAAGGCCATCGAAGAGCCGCCGCCGCGTACCGTCTGGCTGTTGTGCGCCCCGTCGGCCGCTGATCTGCCCACCACGATCAGATCTAGGTGCAGGCTGATCACGTTGCGGACCCCGCCAACGGACGCCGTAGCGGCGATCCTGGAGCGCGAGGGAGTAGCTCAGGGCACGGCGCTGGATGCCGCCAGGGCGTCGCTCGGCCACATCGGCCGGGCGCGCAGGCTGGCGACCGACCAGCAGACCGCCAGCCACCGAGCCGACGTGCTCGCCATACCGCTGCGGGTGACCAGCGTCGGCGAGGCGTTCGCCGCCGCCGCGGATCTCGTCAAGGCGGCCGAGGCGGAAGCGGCGGCGACCACCGAAGAACTCGACACACCCGAGCGCGACGCCCTCAGGAAGGCGTTCGGCGAGGGCTCGACCGGCAAAGGCGTGGCCACCGCCGTCAGGGGCGCCGCCGGCGCGCTCAAGGAACTCGAGGACCGGCAGAAGTCCCGCGCGACCAGGATCAAGCGCGACGCGCTGGACCTCGCGCTGCTCGACCTAGCGGCGTTCTACCGGGACGTGCTGGCCATCCAGCTGGGCGCCGACGTTGAACTGGCCAACGCCAGCAAGGAGCGCGACCTGCGGGCCGTCGCCGACGCCAGCACGCAGGCCAAGACCGTCCGGCGCATCGAGTCGATTATGACGTGCCGGGAGCGACTGGCCGCGAGCGTCGCGCCGCTGCTAGCCGTCGAAGAGCTGACGCTCGCCCTTTGCTCCGCCACCGACCCCCGGTAACTCCTTCCCACCGAGCGCTCAGCAACGGGTCAACGCCGCACATCCGCCAGGCTCGGCAACAGCAGCATCGAGGAGCCAACCAGCGCCGCACTCCAACTACGGCAACTGTCCAACGCAGGAGCCGGCCACAGCAGCGGGTCCAGGGTCCTGTGGGCCGCCGCCGCACTCCATCGCCAAAATGTTCCACTCTGGTACGGTTCTTTCCTCAGCCCGTGCCCGGACGGCCGTCCGGGCGGCATCCGCTACGCGGGTAGGCTGACGGCCAGCTTCCGTGATCATGGAATTGCGGTTACCGCGGAATCCCAGCCGCGATATACGACAGCCACACTCCACGATCATGACCGCAAGCATGATCACGGAACCGCACCGTCGTCGCAACCCCGGGTCCAGCCCGCCAGTTGGTCACGACGCCAGCGCACAACCCGTGGCACCAGCCACCCTGCCTCCCTGGAGCCACCCCAGCCCCAAACGGCGGGAAACCCCCGCACCACTTGCACCCCCGCGCCACTTGCACCCCCGCGCCACTTGCACCCCCGCACCACTTGCACCCCCGCGCCACTTGCACCCCCGCACCACTTGCACCCCCGCACCATTTACACCCCCGCGCCAGCGTCGGCTTATACCCCGCACCAGCGTCGGCTTACCCCGGCACCAGCGTCGGCTCGTCGACACCAGTGGTTGCTGTTGACTGACGGCAGCAACGGGCCCACGCTGCTGCCTGGGCGACATCTAGGCCCACGATGTCGTTCGGGTACAGGTGAGCAACCACGGCGAAGTTCGAGCGTCAAGCTAATGTGACCATTCCGTCGATCGCGCGTGGCTCAGTGGAGCCAGCCAGCACTGGCGCCGATCTGGCCAGCCTGTTCCGGCAGCATCACGGCGAACTCGTGCGCCTAGCCGTCCTGATGGTGCGCGACCTGCCGACCGCGGAAGACGTGGTGCAGGACGTCTTCGCCCGCATTCATGCCCAGCCGACCATCCACGCGCGCAACGAGCTCGCCTATCTGAGGGCCAGCGTGCTGAATGGCTGCCGTTCCGTCTATCGGCGCCGCGCGGTCGCCGCGCGGCTAGGCATCGATATGGGAGCCGTACCACCGTGGGCGGTGGGCAATGGCACCGGCCAGGACCCGCTTGGCAGCCGCGCCGAGCCATCGACGCATGAGTCGGCGGAATCCGAGGTCATCAGGGCCGAGGACTGTCGCCGGGTGCTCCTGGCGCTGGCGCAGTTGCCTAGCCGGCGTCGTGAGGTGCTCGTGCTGCGCTACTACATGGGCCTGTCAGAGGCCGAGATCGCCGCCACGCTCGGGATCGGCACTGGCGGCGTCAAATCCGCCGCGTCACGTGGTCTGGCCGCGCTCGCCAAGAAACTCGGAGAAGACTCATGAGCAAGACAGAGCAGCTCATCACCGAAGCGCTGCGCCGGGCGGCTGGTTCTGTGCCTGAGGAGATATTGCGGCCGCTGACGGCTCCGGACACGCCGCCGCGAGCCAGCCGCATGCGGATGTTTACCGGCGCTTCGGCGGGCGGTCGGATGACCAGAGACCGGTGGCTGGCTTCGATCGCCGCCGCCACCGCCGTGGTCGCCGTAGTCGCCGCGGCGGCGATCGTGCCGCGCCTGGTCCACGGGGGTTCAGGGTCCTCCGCGTCGGTTGCGGCTGCCCCGACCGTGACAGTGGGCGGGTTTCCCACCGGGATCGCGTTCGACGCCGCCAGCGGCACGATCTATGTGTCCGGCGGCGGGACCGACGGACTGACGATGATCAACACCGCGACCTGCAACGCGTCACGGCGGTCGGGTTGCGGAGGCACCAGGCAGGTGAGCACCGGCGGCAGCGATCCGATTGGCGTGGCCGTTGACGAGGCGACCCACACCGTGTATGCCGTCAACGCCAACTCGAACACGGTGGCCGTGATCAACGCCGCCACCTGCAACGCCACGAACAACAGCGGCTGCCTGCGCCGGCCACCGCTGATCGCGGTCGGCAACGGGCCCGAGTTCCTTGCCGTCAACGAGGTGACGAACACGATCTACGTCGCGAACACTGGATCTGGGACCGTCTCGGTGATCGACGGCGTCAACTGCGACGCCACCGACACCCGCGGCTGCGGCAAAGCTCCGGTCACCGCGAAGGCGGGAGCTGGGGCGTTCCCGATCGCAGTGGACGCCGTGACCAACACCGTGTACGTCGGGCTGAACAACAGCGTCGCGGTGATCAACGGCGCGACGTGCGACGCCACCAACGTCACCGGCTGCGCGCACGCTCCCGCGCAGATCAGCGCTGGCGGACCCGCGGGCATAGCGGTCGACGACGCGAACCACACCGTCTACATCAGCGGCGAGCAGGGCACGGTGACCGTGGTCGACCTGAATACCTGCGACGGGGCCGACACGGCGGGTTGCGCGGCCCATCACGCGACGGTGGCGATCGGCAGCGACCCGCGCGGCAACGCGCTCGTCACCTCCGCCAACACCCTCTACGCGACCAACGCGGGCTCGGATACCGTTTCCATGATCAATACCGGAACCTGCAACGCGTCCACGACGGCGAGCTGTACCGCGACGCCACCGGCGTTCCCAGCCGGTTCCAGCCCCCGGCGGATCGCCGTCGACCCGGTGACGCACACCGTGTACGTGGTCAACACCGGCGGCAGCAGCATTTCGATGATCGACTCGGCGACCTGCGACGCGGCGAACAAGACCGGTTGCCCGACCAAGCCACAGGCTCGACCGGATGGGCGAGCCAGCCAGGCGGGCCGCGGCATGGAATCTAACTGCAGTCCCACGGTGACGCCGGAATCGTCTGGCCAGCCCGCCGCGAGATTCACGAGCGGGGCGACGAAGCTTGCCACTGGATCGGTGGACGGGATGTCGTGGAGCGTCTGGGCGAAGAAGGGTGTCGCCGGACCCGCCGCGCTCGAGGACGGCGGCGTCGTGCTGAACGGCCGCTGGTACGGGATGTGCGCGGGATTCGCGAACGCCTTTGAGATGGAGTTGGCGAACCTTGGCCCGCACGGCATTGACTACGGGTACGTAGCCTTCCCCGGCAAGGCTCAGGTACAGCTCACCTCGGGCGGTCACGAGCTGCCATCGCCGCAGGACGTGCCGCTCAAGGACGCGTCGTTCTTTATCGGCTCGTTGCCCAAGTCCGCGTGCGCGTACAAGGAGATGCTCACCCACGCGCGGACGGCCGCGGACAGCTCGATGCACCAGGTCGGCTTCGGCAGCTGCCAGGCCGGCCAGGTGGTGCGGATAACCGGCAGCGACGGCGAATGGGGGTCGGGCCAAGATCAATGGACAATGGGCGGCTTCGGCCTGGGCGGGTCCGGTGGTGGTGGTGGCGGTGCGGCGGAGCAGTCAACTTGCGGTCCGAGGGTGACGCCGGCGACATCGGGTCAGCCGGCCGCGAAGTTCACCAGCGCGTCGACGGAGTTGGCTTCCGGCACGGTGGACGGGATGTCCTGGAGTGTTTGGGGGAAGAAGGGGGTCGCCGAGCCGACCGCGCTTGAAGACGGCGGCGTCGTGCTGAACAACCGCTGGTACGGGCTGTGCCCGGGCTTCCCGAACGTGTTCGAGACGGAGCTGGCGAACCTCGGCCCGCACGGCATCGACTACGGCTTCGTCGCCTACCCAGGCAGGGCTCAGGTGAAGCTCACCTCGGGCGGTCACGTGCTGCCATCGCCGCAGGACGTCCCGCTCAAAGGCGCGTCGTTCTTCATCGGCGCGCTCCCGCAGTCGGCGTGCTCGTACAAGGTCATGCTCACCCGCGCCCGCACCGCCTCGGATAGCTCTATGCACCAACTCGGTTTCGGCAGTTGCCAGCCCGGCCGCGTCGTCAACATCACAGGCAGTGACGGGGAGTGGGGATCGGGCCAGCAGCAATGGACGATGGCCGGTTTGGGCCTAGCGCCGGCCTGCACCTACTTCGGCACCTGCCCGGGCCGAACCGGTGGCGGCGGCGGCAACCTGGCTAACGACCAGGATCAGTGCTCGCCAGTGCCGACGAACGCCGACTCGGGGAACTCGGCGGCCACCATGACGCGCTCGTCCGTGCGGATCGCGACCGGAACCATCGGCGGGTTGCCGTGGGCTCTGTGGGCGAGTCGAGGACCGGCCGGAGTGGTCAGCGTCGAGAACGGCGGGCTCGTCGTCAACGGCCGGTGGTACGGCATGTGCCCGGGGGCACCCAACCCGGCCGAGTTCGAGTTGCTGGACGCCGGCCACACCAGCCTGGTCTACGGCTACGTGGCGAACCCGGGCCCGTACAAGGTTCACCTGTCCGCCTCGATACCCGCGCCGCGGCTGTTCCGGGTCAGGGGCGGGACGTTCTTCATCGGCACCCTGCCGCGATCGGCCTGCGACTACAACACGGTCGTGCTGAATGCCGTCAACGGCGGCCTAGACGACATGCACACGTACGA
This sequence comes from uncultured Actinomycetota bacterium, assembly GCA_963769145.1. GTDB lineage: Bacteria > Actinomycetota > Actinomycetes > Streptosporangiales > Streptosporangiaceae > Chersky-822. Next base: position 10,915 of record CAVYKS010000002.1, on the reverse strand, counting down.
CTACGGCTCGCCGTGCGGCGCGGGCCACCTCGCGACGGTCGCTGGCGGTGAAGGCTCCTGGTGAGCGGGCCGGAGACCGCGGGTCGGATGGACGGCATCGGGCCCTGCGATTATTTGAAAATGAAGAAGGAGCCGTCTCGGATGGTGCGCATTTCCGTTACCTGGCCGTAATGTGAAGTCCGTGGGCATGATGATGGCAGTGAGCTTCAAGCGATCGGGCCGTCTGCACTACCTGGATCCGGGGCGGTGGCGGCCCGCCGTCGGCGACAAGGTACTCGTGCCCACCGAGACTGGCCCAGAGGTCGCCGAGTGCATCTGGGCGCCGCAGTGGATCGACGACGACATCGACGGGTTGTCGGTCTGCGCGGGCCTGGCTACCGAGGCTGACCTGGAGCGGGACGAGTCGAACCGGACCAGGCGGGCTGAGGCGCGGGTGCTCGCCAAGCGGCTGGCCCGCGAGCACAAGCTGCCGATGAAGATCATCGCGGCCGACTACCTGGCCGACGCCGGGCAATTTGTCATCTACTTCGGCGCGCCTGACCGGGTGGACTTTCGGGCGCTGGCCAGGGAGCTCGCCACTAGGCTGCGGGTCAGGGTCGAACTGCGCCAGGTCGGGCCGAGGGAGGAGGCCAAGCTGCAGGGCGGGATCGGGCCTTGCGGGCGGGACTTGTGCTGCGCCACGTTCCTGCGCGAGTTCGAGCCGGTGACCATCAGGATGGCCAAGGACCAGGACCTGCCGGTCAACCCGATGCGCATCGCCGGCGCGTGCGGGCGGCTGATGTGCTGCCTCAAGTACGAGCACCCGCTCTACCTGGACTTCAAGGCGCGCGCGCCTAGGCTCGGCGCCGAGGTCGACTCGCCTGGGGGGAGCGGGACGGTTGTGGGATATAGCGTTCCGGCCGATCAGGTGATCGTGAAGCTCGCCGAGACCGGCCAGCGCTGCGCCTGCCCTCGGGCGAGCGTGTGCGGATCACGCCAGGAGTACGAAGCCATGCATAGTCCCGCGCGCGAAGGTGGCGGCGACCGGTAGACTCATCCGCGCTGCCGTTGGTGACACGGCACGCCGCCTTAGCTCAGTCGGCAGAGCGGTTCACTCGTAATGAACAGGTCGTCGGTTCGATTCCGACAGGCGGCTCAAGAGTTCCGGCAGGTCAGTCCTGGTTTTGGTGCTTCCCTCGCTCGCCCCTGTCGGGCTGTTTGGGGTCGGCGGGAGCCAAACGGGGAGCCAGTACGTCACGCGGACTTCGATTCCGGGTGCTCGGCGAAGATGGTGTTCATAGTCTCGGCTCCGCGTGTGATCACCGGCTTGAGCTGGTGCCGGTAGACCGTCTCGGTCACCGCTGTGCTGGCGTGCCCGACGAGATCGGCGATCGTCTCAATCGGCACGCCGTTGTCGCTCATGATCGACACGAAGGAGTGCCGCAGCTCGCGTGGCGTCCAGTTGGTGCCGAGCCCGGCCCGCTTGGTGATCGAGCGGAACGCCCGGCGGACGTTGGCGTCGTCAAATGGCTGGCCGGTCTGGCTGGTGAACACCAGGCCATGCTCGTGCCAGAGCGGACCTGCGGCTAGCCGCTCTTGGATCTGGCGCGTCCGTTGCTCCTTCAGAGCCTTTGCTGCCTGGTCGGGCAGCTCCAGCGTGCGCCGTGACCTGCTGGTCTTGGTGTCGCCGCTGGCACGGACCGAACGCCAGACGTAGATCGCGAACTTCTTGTGGTCGAAGCCGACCTCGGTGACTGGTTGCCACTCGTTGTCGTCTTCCACCCAGGCGACGACGTGACTCCAGCGCAGTGCGCGGGCTTCCTCGGTGCGTATGCCGGTGAGCAGGCTCACCACCACGTAGGCGTACCAGCGAGACTGCGTGGCGTGCTCCAGCATGGTCGTGGCTTGCTCGAACGTCATGGCCTTGCTTGGCCTTCCGCCTGTCCCCTTGGGAGTGCTGACCAGTTCGGCGACGTTGCGCAGCACTCTGTCCCTGGCCTGAGCCTGCCGGATAGCGCGCTTGAGGTTCGCATGCAGCCTTTGCAGGCTGATGGTCGCGAGCTTGTCGGAGCGGCCTTCGAGCCAGTTGTCAACATCGTCGGCCGTCAACTCGGTGAGCTTGGTCCCGCCGATCAGCGGCAGAAGGTGGTGCTCAACCAGGATGCGGTTGGTCCTGATCGTCTCAGGATCACGGCCTTTCAGGCCCCTGGCTAGCCAGTCCCGCACGGCGTCGCCCACCGTATAGCTCCCGCTGGTCTTGAGGCCGGCTTCGCGTTCGGCGACGACTTTGATCAGCTTGTCCTTGACGATTGCGTGAGTGCTTCGCTGAGCTGCGTGACGCTGGCTCCCAGTGCCCGCGCAGCCTGCCCGCGGGTCATCGCCGGAGCGCCGACCGCCTGCGCCTCCGCCACGAGCTGTTCTTCGGCCGAGAGTTGCAGGCGGGTGGCGTATTTCACGCCGCCGTGCCGCTGGTACACGCTGCGTCCGTCCGCGCGCACCAGCGCTGCCGGGGGCTGCACGGCTTCCGGCGCTTCCAGGCTGGTCACCTGCCCGAACGCGCCGGCCAGCGCCTGGTCTGCGATGCTCTCCAGAAGGCCGGCCGCCGCATCCGGGTCCATTCCGGTGCGGGGCAGCACCCGGCCCAGGAATTTCACCAGATCAGCGCGGGTGAACGCGCTCTTATCCCGCTGCGCCACCGCCAGCGCCGACTGCGCCGCCCGCCGTACCGCGACCGGGCTCAGCCCGGGCCCGGCGTCACGCAGGCCGCGTGCGGAGCGCCGTTCACCCCACACCGACGGCGCCACCGATGCGAGCCGCACGCCGAGCGCGCGTTCCAGGCGGTCGTTCCAGCCGGCGTGCAGTGTGTCAGGGCCGGGCGCTGCGTGTGCTTTCGGCGCGCGGGTGGCGAAGTTGCTGGCCTGCGCCAGCCGCGCAAGCTCACGCTGCGACGGCGCGCGCCCGTAGCGGGACGTGAACTCACGCGCCCGGACACGCAGATCGCGGGTGATGCTCTCCCGGCGCGAGGAAAACACGCGCATCATCTGGCCGCTGATCCCGGCGATCTCGAACCCGTGCCCGTCGTCGCGCGGCACCCACTCCACCCCGAACCGCGCCGTCAGCGCCTCTTCCAGGTGCTGGGACACGACCGCCGCCACCGCGCCGACATGCTCGTTGTACCCGTACGAATCCGGTGCCCGCCACTTCCCGTCCGCCACGGTAAGGGCAGCGTGGGCGATCTGGGAATGGACATGCAACTGCATGTCACCGTCCCGGGAGGTGTGCTGCAGCCAATGCGCCACTACGAGGTCGGCTTCGTGCCACTGCCCGGTCTCCCGCTCACCGGCCCGGTGCGCGTGCGACCCGGTGCGGGTGTACCCGGCTTCCCGCTGGAAGTACCCAAACCCGGTATGCACCGCCCGCCAGATCATGTCGTCGACCTCGCCGATCAGCCCGGCCCAGTAATCCGCGCCGTCCCTGTCCCCGGCCTGGCGGGCCAGCCGCGCGTTCTCACCCAGCGAGGCGTGGAAGACCGAGATCGACTTGGAGAACGAGACCGTCAGGTCGAAATACAGCGGAGACCGCCGTGCCCGCGAAGCAGCCTCCACCCTCAGCTCCCTTCTCCGCTCGGCTGTGGCATGCGGCTCCGCCGCCATCAGCTGCTCAAAGACCCGCCCGGTTTCCTTCCCGCCGCCCGGAGGCCGGCCGAGCCGGGTGCCATCAGGGGCCTTGCGCTCCCCGAACAGCAGGTTGTACGGCTCCCGCTCGACCACCTGCCCATGGGCGAGCCCCAGCGCCGCCGCACCCGGGCCCCACCACCGGCCCGGCGGCTCGCCACCGGTCTCGGACGCCTGGATGTAATAGTCGGCCGCGCTCTTGCCCGCGTCGACGGGGCCGGCCTGCCGCCACACGTAGTCCAGGTCATAGCCCTTGGTCAGCGTCGCCACTACCGCCACTACCGGCAGCCCCCGGCCCGCGCCGGGCGGGCAGAACTGACCATGATCATCAGATGGTGCATGGGTGTGCAGTTGGGGTTGATCATGATCCGAGAGTGCCAAGATCACGATTCAAGATCAGAAACCAGAAACAGGAAAGGCGGAAACGGATGAAGCGAAGATGGGCATGGAGGGGATGTCGGACCGTAACGCGATCTTGGATCGGCCCGGCGGCGGTGATCGCGCCCGTCGGCCCGTGCGGTCCGCTGCAAGCCGGACAGCCTTCCGTGTCCTGCCCAGCCGAATGTTGAGAGGTCGGGTCTCAGGTTGCGAGTGATCTTGTGACGCCCGGGATTACCTTGAAGCCGACCCGGCAGGGCCTGGGACCGCGAGCTGGCAGTCGCGGCGAATGCCAGGCGCCGGGGAACCGGCGGAGGGCAGGATCAGGCCGTGAGCCAGTCCTACGATGACCGGATGGACGAGAATCTCGCGCTGTGGGGCCGGGCCGAGGTGCTCGGCCCGCTCGGCGGCGGGAACCGCAATGCGGTGCTGGGGATCCGAATCGCGCAGCGGCGGCTCGCAGCCCGAAGGTCCGGCCGCGGCCAGGCCAGGACTGGGAGATCCCGCTGCTGGGCCACCTGGCCGGCCACAGGCTGCGCGTCCCGGTGGCAATACCAGCCCTGGACGGGCGCCGTCACATCGATGGCATAGTCGTGCAGATCTGGCTTGAGGGCACACCCCGGCGAAGACGACTGGCCCGCCGTGGCGGCCACGCTGCGCGCCGTACACGCGCTGACCGCCGGCTGGCCCCACCGGCCCGGCTTCGCCTCCACCCGTGACCTGCTCACCGCCAGCCGCGGCGGTGGCATCGACCTGTCCCAGATGCCCGCCAGCGCCGTGACCGCCTACCTCCGCGCCTGGACCGCGCTGGGCGGCATTGTTCGGGAGATCATGACGTGGCAGTAGTTGCGACGGTCTGGATCTGATGGCGGAAGGGTCGCGCCTACCTTACCAAGGGATCCTGACCTATTGATCTGTGCCCATGGCGGCATGACATCGGCTATGCACCTGCTACCGCCGAACACGATACCGGCTTCCATCCACTCGACGGCGCGATCGTGGCCCCAGTGCAGATAGTGCGCTGTGGGATGGGCCGACGCTAGAACACGGCGTGCTCCGGTGGATCTCGTTGACCATCAAGGCAGGTCAGGGTCCGGCCGTCGCTGGTGGTCGGGTTCGCGGCCACATGCCTCCGACACGATCCTGCCGATTGCGCCATCGATGCGCCGTTGGAGCCACTCGCGTGAGAGATAGATACTGCTCATGACTGCTTCCCCGCCCGGGACTCAAGCACCGCAGGAGGTCTGTGTGGTGAACCAGCCTAGGGTGGTTGAGATCTGCGCCGGGGCCGGAGGACAGGCTCTCGGCTTGGAGAAGGCAGGCTTTGAGCACGAACTCGCGGTGGAACTCGATCCCACCGCATGCGATACGCTTGCGAAGGAATCGGCCTGGGTGGAAAGTTGCCGAGCCCGGTGATGTCGCCGACCTGAAGATCTGGGATCCGGCTGACTATCACGGGGTCGACCTCCTTGCAGGCGGCGTGCCGTGCCCTCCGTTCACAGTCGCAGGCCAGGCAGCTTGGAGCCACTGACACTCGGGACCTGTTTGCCTGGGCGGTCAAGCTGTGCAACGTGATCCAGCCGAGGGCGTTGCTCTTGGAGAACGTGCGCGGGCTGAGCATGAGCCGGTTCACGGCCTACCGTCAAGCTGTCCTGGATGATCTTCACAAAATGGGATACGTCGCCGGACTGGAAACTGCTCCAAGCATCGGACTTGGTGTGTCGCAGCTGCGCCCACGCTTCGTGCTCGTAGCCATGCGCCCAGAGGATTTCGCCTATTTTGAATGGCCTGCCCCTTCACCGGGCAAGCCCCCTACCGTCGGAGAATTGCTCTATGACCTGATGGCCGTAAAGGGCTGGCGTGGCGCCGAGGCGTGGCGGGACAAGGCCAACAAGATCGCGCCAACGATCGTCGGAGGCTCGAAGAAACACGGTGGCGCTGACCTGGGTCCCACACGCGCCAAGGCCGCTTGGGCAGAGATCGGGGTAGACGGCTGGGGAATCGCCGACGAAGCCCCCGCGCCGGACGCCCCGATCGACTTCAAACCCAAGCTGACTTGGAGGATGGTCGCCCGCATCCAAGGCTGGGACGATGAGCGATTCTCTTGGGAGTTCTGCGGCCGTAAGACAGCTATATACCGCCAGATCGGGAACGCCTTCCCGCCTCCCATGGCAGAGGCAATCGGCATATCGATCCGCATAGCGCTGAACCACGAGACCGAGCCACGCATGCTTATCGAGGGCGTCAAGCCCGTGCACGATCCCGTCTACCACGTCCTGCGGGACACGAACAGGTACATGAGTATCGAGGAACTCTTCCAGGCGCTGCTTGGCAAGTTTGACCAGCACACGCTAGAGCGGCACATCAACCATCTGAAGCGCGACTTCGAAATCGAGGAACGAACGCACGCTGGCAGGAGGGAGTACCGCCTAGGCGAGTTCAAGGCCTTCACCGGCCAAGAAGCCCACCCGCGACACGATGCATTCCAGCTGCAACTTCCGACAATCAGCTAGCTTCGCGAAGTTGACCAATGGCTTAAACGCGGCTTCGCGTCAGAGTCATAGGAGCGGACGCGGTCGGCCGCCTTGAGCGATGCGTCGCGGTTCAAGGCGTTCGGGCGACCAAGATCGCAGATGGCCGTTAGGCCTTATGTGTTCAGCAGGCGCGGCGAAACGCTTCCCAGAATTGATCTAGGGGCTTAGCGTGGCTAACGGACCGAACAGTCCGCCAACGTTTCTACAGCAGCACCATGCATGGATCGAGTCACAGAGCAGTGGAGCGGACGGCGATCACCGGGCCTTTTTCACCGACGCCTTGATCGTGCTGGACACCAATGTGCTACTTGACCTTTACCGCTACACGTCAGGAGCCCGGAATCAGGTTCTTGCGGCGCTTCGTCTCGTCAAGCTGCGCCTCTGGCTGCCTTATAGGGTTGGCTCGGAGTTCATCCGCGGCAGGCGGGGCGTAGTCGCAGACCGTACTGAGAAGCTCCAGAAAGCCAAATCGCAGCTCGACCGGCCTTTCCGGGAGGCGTGGAAGAGTGTCCAAGAGGCATTGGACGAGGTCAAGGGTTTGCTAGACCGGTTCGCAGCCGATGAGCACGGCCAAGCTGAGCTCGATGAGCTGATCAACGAGGAGGGTTTCAAGCAACTTATGGAACCTTGGCGGGACAAGCTCAACGAGCGCATCGACGAATCTGAAGAACTCCCAGGACATCAAGCTCAAGGACATTGTCAACGGCTACGATCCCATCCTTCCGGAGGTGGCGGCCCTGTACGAGAGCCGGTTCGCCCCTCAACCGGACGCCACTGAGCTACGCAGGCACATCGAGCATGCGCTCGGTTACCGCTATCCAAACAAGATCCCACCGGGCTATCTGGACGCAGATAAGCCGACTCCAATCCAGGCCGCAGGCGACTATCTCATCTGGGAGGAGATGATCAGCCACGTCCAGGCCCAACCCGGACAGGGCCGGGTCTTGTTCGTTTCGGGTGATACGAAAGCCGACTGGTACCAACCTGCGCGATCTGCCACCGAGCCGCTGCGGCCGTGGCCTTCCCTGATTGATGAGTTCCGTGCCCGGACGGGTGCTGAACTGATGATCATAGAGTCTAGGGCATTCTTCGAGGGGGTCAGTGACTTCCTGGATGCCCCCATCACGGCCACCACGGTCGACGAGATCGGCCGTACTGCGGAATCCCGCGAGGGAGAGCAGCGACCTCAGCGAAGTCACCGAATTGGCCGTAACCCATCTCCTAGACCAGCTCAAGTCCGGGACCTCGACACAGGACCTGCTTGACTCCTACCTCTACGCAAAGAGGCTCCTGGCGGAGTCCATGCAAGCCGTCATCCGCGTCGACCTAACCGAGCCTAATAAGTCCTTCAGCATCTTCCGGAAACAGCTACAAACCGCAATTAGTGATCGCTACGCAGGCCAGATCCCTGACCGTTATCTGAAGGTTCCGTATGGAAGCCGCGTACATGAGGAACTCTTCGGGATCCTCCTACAACACCAAGGCACCCCGGTCCAAGCCGCCTTGCTCCGCATCGTCACAGGCGACTCTGTTCACACCGAGCGCCGCTTGCGCGAACTTCGTGAGTTGGGGTTGGACATCCAGACCTCCAGGGAAAGTGACCACGACTACTACACCCTCGGCAGCCTAAGTATCACTATGAGCTTCGCCCATGCGATAGTCGCAAATCTTATAAAGAATGACCGCGAGCTCCTTCCGGCGGAGAAACAAGCTCTCCTAGACCAGATTGATTACCAAGTCGAATAGTGGGTTCAATGGGCACAGCTCTATGGCAGAAGACGCCCCGCTTGACCAGCGTTCTTGACGAATCGGCTCCACGGCTCGTGTCGACCGTATGCGCTAGCGATGGCGTTGCTGCAGGGTAATGTTCCGTCATCGGCCTTCCTGGACAGCGCCCACTGCCATGTCTGATGCTGCAATTTGTCGCCGAGTGTGTGGGCGCTGCTGCGCAGGAGCCGAATATGCCAATTGCCGCCACTCGCCTGAGGCCCGGCGGACGTCGGCGGCCCACCCTGGCGTCTTGAGAATACCGGCTGCCAGCGAGGTCGCAGCGCGTCGATGTCTGGGACTTAGCAGATGAGCAGGCGGAAGCCGCGAAAGGCTATGCTGTGGACGGCACCTTCTTCGAAGGTGCAGAGGCGGACCGTCCACAACCTTACGCACGATCGGCTGACTGGTAGTGAAGCTCAAAGCCAATCCACTTGCCCTCGGCCAGCGAGTGCCTGTTCATGGACGTCGCCGATTCAAGAGCACTGCAGGCCATCCGCGCGGTGCGGGCTAGTTCAGACTCGCACTTGCGCAAGGCTATCTGGCCCGACCATGAGGTGACAGTCAATCGGCTCGATACTCTTGCAGACGTTCGATCGGGCGGTACAGTTGACGACACTCGGACGGTCGCGCTGGAATGGACGAGCGCGGATTCGTTCGGTAGTGCCTAAACTCTGGCACCCAGAATGCGACTTTAGGGACATTAATACTCATAATGACTACCAGGCGTAGACTGTCGGGCGCTCTTGCCTAGACCGGCAACCAAGACGACCACCAAGCGACACTCGACTCTTGCTTCAACACCGCGCTAGAATTAGCGAACCGGTAACAAGCCGACAAAAGTTTGTTACTGAACAGCCAGACGTTCTCAAACACCCAATTTGGATCGATGACCTTTTCTGAAGATCTCGGAGATAAACCAGCTTCGACAGTAGGTCCAGCCGACAAATCAGACTACCCGATGCTTCACCAATACCGGGCTTGGATTCTGCCCGACAGCGGCCACTCCAGCGAAGAGCGAAAAGCATTCTTCACAGATGGCATCATCGTTCTAGACACCAACGTGCTTCTTGACCTTTATCGTTATACTCCCGGCGCCAGGGACGAACTCTTGGTCGCTCTGCGACTGGTGTCGAGTCGGATCTGGCTACCCTACCAGGTTGGAATTGAGTTCGTGCGAGGGCGTTCCGGTGTAATTTTCGATCGACTTGAGACATTGAAGCGCGCCCGAGCGGAGATCGATCGAGCATTTAACGAGGCCTGGCGAGATATTGAAGGATCCCGCGATCAAGTCAAGACGCTGTTGAGTACGTATGCGGCCGACGAACAGAGCCAGACCGCGCTTGATGAACTCATTACTCAACCTGAATTGCTGCGATTGCTTGATTCCTGGCTGCTGCGCCTCCGCGACCATGTGAAGAAGCTACGCGAGGATCAGGACATAAAGCTGAACGATATTAGATTTGGGTCCGATCCGATCCTGCCGCAAATCGCCGAGCTTTACGGAGATCAGATTGCTCCGGCTCCATCTGCCGAGAAAATTAAGGAGCGAGTTCAGCACGCGAGCGATTTTCGTTACCCAAATGAGATTCCACCTGGATTCTCCGACCAAGGCAAGACCACCGAGCTTCGCGCAGCTGGCGACTTCCTCCTCTGGGAGGAATTCATTTCTCACGCCCGTGAGCCTAATACTTCTCGCCGGATCATGTTCGTATCCAGAGACGTCAAGGAAGATTGGTATGAGCAGGCTGGTCCAGGGGTTGAGAGACGGCCATGGCCTTCTCTTCTTGATGAGTTTAGAACACGGACCGGCAAGGAGTTGCTCATCATCGAAACCTCTGAGTTCTTCGGCGGAGTAAAGGATCACTTGAATGCCGAGTTCACTCCGCAGACAGTACAGATCACGCTCGGTAGAGTCCAACGAACTTCCAGAGGAGCCGACGGCCGTCGTCATCACCGGCGACGAGGCTCCGTTCGTACAGCCACCGCGCAGTCTGACTCAGGCGGCCTTCCAAGCGGCTCGCCTTTCGAGCCCGGTCATCCGCTCCGCCCTCGCCGACCCTATACATCGGCAGTTTCAATGGTGGCTCATCGCTACCGCTGAGTTGCAGCTACGCATCCGGGCTGAGAACGAACCGGTAGTGAACATAGACTCAATTACTCGGGCAAAACTACCACCATCACCGGATTGGCTGCCAGGTACAGAATTGCCTCAAGGTGGACTTCCCGCGCGAAGTTCTTTCTGGGCCGCACCTTGGATGGTTGGAAGTCGTCAATGCGACGCCAGGCTCCGATCGGATCTCATTGCTCCGACTGGCGCTTAGACACCTACGGCGCGCGCGAGGTGCGGGCCAAGATGGTGGGTAATTCCGGCTGATGACTAGCGGGCAGACTCGACGGATACGGACGTTAATGCCAGAATGCGCGCAAATTGGATGGTTCTTGGCATTGGGGATATTACGGATAGTCGTGGCTAATATCGCTTCGTCGTTTCGATCGATGGTGAGCATTGTGGGCAGATGATAAGGTCTGTCGCATTAGCTTTTGAGTGACGTCCGCGTCGCCGGATTGTGTCCACCTCGG
>CAVYKS010000001.1:0-575564 GCA_963769145.1 uncultured Actinomycetota bacterium | reverse complement strand
TATTCCCTGGACCGCTTGAAGGATTTACACCCGGCAACATCCCTGATCTCGCCGACGGCAAGCTTGATTAGCTCTTCAGGCCACGCCCAGTCAGGGCCCGCACCCTGGAGCGCGGCTCGCTCGATGAGCATATGCCTGCCGTTCAGAGCCTGCCAGACAGGTACGCACAGAGCCATCTGCGCAAGCGGAGCATAACGCCGCCGGATCAGGCACTCCAGGTACCGGGTATCGATATCCGCTAAGACCGGCCGGATCGACTTCACGCCGAATTCGGGTGCCGATGACCCGAGCGCTACCAGCAACCCGTTGGCCCATTCGCCTGACCAGACATCGTCCGCCACATCACCTGTACCGCCAAGGACTTGCGACAGCGCCGAGTCCGCCATATCCCGGCAAGCCACGTCAGGCCTGACAAGGAACGGTACGCAGGTATCAAGCGACAGGAACCGGACGGCCGTCCGGTCGTCCATGCTGACCACCCTCATAACTTCCCGCCCTGAACCGCACTCCAGATTCATCGACGCTGTCCGCAGGAGATTCCAGAGCCGATGGCAATCCCGTTCGCCAGCGTACGCCTCCGCCAGACGCAATCAATTTCGCCTGCCGCCGGCGTCTCAGCGAGGGCCTGCGCCCCGGGATCCCGCTGGCCTGCGCGGTGATCTCCCCGGCTCCCATGTCACCGTAGTACCCGCGCATGGTCCAGATGTCGTCCAGCAGCGTGGCAGCCTCGCGATGATGGATCGCAGGCCGCATCGCCAGCGCTGACATCATCAGCACCTGCTCCGACAGGCGGCCCCGCATGCGCCATTCACGAGCTGCCTTCCGCCACAGCTCACTCCCGGAACCAGTCAGATGAGCCTGCCTGATAAAAGAAAGGCTTACGCCCGCCGGCCGTGGCTTATAACCGGCCTCGCCCGCCAGGTCCGAGAGCCTTCTGATCAGATCGGCCTTGCGAACATAGCCGGAAGATTCCGCTGACGGATTCTCGTCAGCCGATGCACCGGCCGATGGAAGGAGCGTGGCAGGCAATAGGCAGCCGGGCTCTCGCACCAGGACAGGGCCGGGTCGAAATCATCGCACCTTGCCCACAGATCCAGCCCTCCAGATCGCGGGCCCCCAGAACTCTCGTCATAGGCCTGGCAGCAACGCCTGCCCGGGGGTTCAGGGCATAATCTGGCCAGAGCGTGAGACTGCCGCCCGGCCGCGGCTCCCGCGACCGCAGGATACGCACTCCTATAGCCTGGCATGCGGAAGCTTCCGCCCCCGCCAGGGCGAGGTGATAGCCCGTCAGCGGGAACAGGGTGCCGGGAATGATCGACAGACCGCGCGTCGCGGGCGACGATCCCGACGCCGTCTACCAGGAGGGACCGGATATCGGCCGCGCAAGGTATTCCCGCGAGAACACGCAACGTATCGTCATAGCGGGCAGCGCAGCGAACCGCCTGCGCATCCGGCATCATCTGCCGTAAATATTCCCTCAGCATCTGCCACGCCTCCTTTCATCGTCTTGCGTTGTTTCCGTGCGGGTCAGGGTGAGCAGCTGGCCGGGTCTGGGACAAGTACAAGGAACCTGCCAAGCTTTTATGAACGAGCGCTGAGTTAGTACCAGCGAGGCTTGTGAGCCGCCGACCTGCAACCTGCTGCTCAGGCCATTCCGGAGGCGCTGAGCGGGTTGTATCTGGGGGTGCGGAACAGGTCCTGGAGCTGGCGGCGGCGGATGCCGGTATTGCTGCCCTCGATAACCGGATAAGCCAGAGCATCGGACAGGCAGGCCATCAGCGGGAAGCTGGTGTCGTAGGCCTGGACGCCGACGACGTTCATGAGCCGGGTGATGACCTCGACTCCCATTTCCGAGCCGAAGACCTTCGCGTGCAGGGCCAGTTCTGGGCCCGCCGCCTCCTGCGCGATCACGGCATCAAGCGCACGCCAGGCGAGAGCCTGACGGCCTCGATCCGGCTCTTGGCGTCGGCGAGAGCATCGGCCACGGACTGGTGGGCGATGATCGGCACCGCGCCGCCCCGTTTCTCGGTCAGCGCATAGTTATAGGCCACGTCGAACGCCTGCCGCATCGCCGCGACAGCGAAAATGCCGATCGACGCGCCGCTGGCCCAGAACGCGTTGTAGGTGAGCTGGATGCCCTGCCCCTCGGCGCCCAGGATGTTCGACCGCGGGACGCGCACATCGTGCAGGCCGATCCGCGAGGTCATGCAGCCTTTCAGGCTGGCGAGGTCATAGTGCTCTTCCACCTCGATATGGCCGGCCAGGTGCTCGCGTTCGGCCACGAGAACAGACACCCCGCCGAGGGGTGCGGCAGATGATCGTCATCACGTCGGGGCCGTTGCCATCCCAGCCGGCCAGATGGATGCCCATGCCTTGCGGCCGTTGATGACCCACCAATCGCCGTCGGGCACCGCGGTCGTGCGCAGGCCCTGGGTTGGCGGTGGCGCGGCCAGTTGGCGGTGCCGTCGGGTTCGCTGAACGCCATGGCGGGCACCGAGCGCCGTGGTCGGCCAGGAACGGGGCGGTAAAGCGCCGGATCTGCTCCGGCGTGCCCGCTTCGTAGACAGGCGCGAGCGCGAGCAGCGGTCCGGCTAGCGAAACCACGAAGTCAGGGCTGGGGCAGGCCCACTCTTCGATGAGAATGCCGGCCTTGACTCCGCCTGCGGCTGCGCCGCCGAACGGCACTGGGATGAGTCCCTTAAGGAATCCCGCAGCGACCGCCCTTTCGAACACTGGACGCGCTAACAGTGCCCTCCTGAGCGGGTCGGGTTCCTTGCGGACCTCGGCGGCTAGCGGGCGCAGGTGCTCTTCGGCGAACTGGCGGGCACCGAGCTTGAGCTGCTCCTGCTCCGGGCTGAGATGAAACGAGACGGTCATGCAGGCTCCCTAAATCGTAGTTATCTCGGGTCAGTGCCCCGGATGCCCCGGTCGGCGGTTGTGCTGCCGTTGCCATAGCTCCGCAGAAATAGCCGTGCCGTTGCCTGTGACTGCCCATTGATGCTGGTAGCGGCGACCATGCTGTTCCGTGCGTCTTCCTGAGTAGGTTTTCACAACCTAGCATAGCTGAGTAGGAGAAAACAATGCAGGGTAGGATGAAGACATGGGGAAGGTTCCGGACTCCGATTGCTCGATCGCGCGAAGCCTCGGCGTGCTCGGCGAACGGTGGACTTTCCTTATCCTGCGCGACGCGTTCCTGGGCGCGACGAAGTTCGCGGAATTCCGTGACCGGCTGGGCGTCGCCCCGGACATGCTTTCGGACCGGCTGTCAACGCCGGTGGAGTACGGGTTGATGGAACGCGAGCCCTACCAGGAGCCCGGTGCGAGGCCGCGGTTCTCCTACCGGCGCACCCAGCCGGAATGGAACTCCGGGTGGTCCTCAGCGCCCTGCAGCAGTGGGGCGACAAGTACCTGCCACACCCCGATGGTCCGAGCGTACTGCGCCGGACCCGCGGTACTGACCTGCCGGTACACGTTGGCTATGTCGATAGCCGGGGTAACGAGGTAGCACTGGCCGACGTAGCCATAATCCCGGCGGACCCGCCCAAGGGCTAGCCTCGGCGCCCACGTCGTCAGCACAGTCCGCGCGGCACGGCCGCCATGGGTAGGTTCTTGAATCGGATGGCTAACCGGAGCCCGAAAGGACAATAAGGAAAAGAGCATGCGGGATGTCGTTGCTGACGGCGCGGGCGGCGCTGGCGGGGATGGCCAGCGAGGCAGGGATGGGTCCGGTGATCGGCCGGTTGAGTCACACAGTTGCCGATCTCCGCGATTCGATCGTCTTGACTCAGATTATCTGACACCATACGATCCGAGCCATGGGCGCTCTCAGCATGCCCGCTGCCTGGCAGGGACCGCTCCCGGGGGCAGCGCCACCGCCGGGCATGGCGATCTGGCAGCTGCCGACGGGCACCGACGAGACCAGGGCGGTCTTCGTGTTCAAGGGCGGCTCGTTCCGCGACAAGCGCCGCTTCGCCGCGACGGCGATCCTGGTCACGCATCCGCAAGGTGACCTGCTGATCGATGCGGGCTTCGGCTCCGATGTCGCAGCTCATGTTCGCGCGCAGCCCTGGTTCGCGCGAACTCCGTACCAGGCGGCCG
Source organism: uncultured Actinomycetota bacterium (assembly GCA_963769145.1). GTDB lineage: Bacteria > Actinomycetota > Actinomycetes > Streptosporangiales > Streptosporangiaceae > Chersky-822. The sequence continues at coordinate 571,466 of CAVYKS010000001.1, read as the reverse complement.
GCACGGCAAGCGAGCAACTCGACGCCAGTGGCTATGACCGCGGCAGGCTGCGCGGAGTGCTGATCACCCATTCCCACTGGGATCACGTGAGCGGCCTGGACCAGCTGCAGGTGCCCATCTGGACTAACGCGGGCGAGCTTCAGCATGCGGCACAAGCCCGTGACGGCGCCGTGTTCCGGACCGTCTCAGAAGGCCACGAGATCCGGCGGTACGAATTCCGCGAGGCGCCCTATCTCGGCTTCCCGTCGACCTACGACGTGCACGGAGACGGGTCGGTGGTCGTTGCCCTGGCCGGGGGGCACACGACAGGCTCGGTGATCGTCTTCGTCACGCCGCCGGGCGGCAAGCGCTACGCCTTCATCGGCGACCTGACCTGGCAGCTCGAGGGCGTCCGCCAGCTGGCCGAGCGGCCGCTGCTGATGCGCAAGCTGGCCGACACCGACCCCGGCCAGGTACGCCAGGGCCTGCTCCGGGTCGCGTCCCTCGCGGGCCTGATGCAGGTCGTCCCCGCTCACGACGTGAGTGCCTACGACGGGATTCCCGTGCTGCCTGCCCGGCCCGCAGCCTCCCCGGTATCCGGGCTCGCCGGGAACACGCGCTGAAGGCACGGACGTGGCCCTCTTCGCGCCCTCGGCGGACTCCGGGATCACGTGGCTGCTGCACCGCGCAGCGCAGCGCATGCGGAACGCGACCAGCGAGCAAGCAGACAAACACGGAATCCAGCTGCGCGACTACATCATCCTGAGCGCTCTCGACCTTAACCCCGGGCTAACCCAGATCGAGCTGGGACGGTCGCTCGGCCTGGACAAGACCACCTTGATGAGCGGACTGGACCGGCTTGAGCGGCAGGGCCTGATCATCCGGCGCGGCGACCCAGGCGACCGGCGTGCCCGCATTCCGGAGATAACCGAAGCCGGGAGCGACCTGCGCAAGAAAGTCGCCACCGCGTGTGCGCGCGCTGAGGCGGCGGCACTGACCGGTTTCAGCCGGGAGAACACCCAGACCCTTCGGCGCATGCTCTTCGAGATCATCGGAGACGGCGGCCAGGACCCCGGGTCCTGCCTCTGACCACCTCCCTGAAATGCGAAAGCCTGTTGTGCTGCCCGATTTCACGGTCACCGTGCCGGTCGGGGTGGAGCTGCTGCAGCCCGGCGGCGTCCGGACGGTGGCCGAGCTGGCCGGCCGCTGGGCGTCGACGAGCGCACCGTGCGGCGGTACGCGGACCACCTGATCGACCTCGACGTGCCGGTCGAGTCGGTGCGGGGCCGCTACGGCGGGTACCGGCTCGGCTCCGGCTACCGGATGCCGCCCCTCATGGGCTCGACGCCGTGCTCGGTTCGCTCGCCTTCACCACCCCGCCCGGCCAGGCTCCGGCCCCCGACACCGGGGTCCTGCTCTCGGTCGCCGACGCAGTGCACCATCACCGGCCGATCTCGATCCGGTACACCGCTCGCGACGGCCGGCGCAGCGAACGCACCCTGCACCCGTACGGGCTCGTCGCCCACTCCGGCCGCTGGTACGTGACCGGCGCGGATCCCGGCATCGGCAAGGACCGGACGCTGCGGCTCGATCGCATCGCCGACGCCAGGACCCTGCCCGGCTCGTTCGAGCCGCCCATCGGATTCGACCCGGCGCAGCACGTCCTGTCCGCGCTGGCCACGACCCCGTACCGGCATAAAGTGACCCTGACCATCCAAGGCACGATCGAGCAGATCCGCGCCCAGCTCCCCGCCAGCGTCGCGACCGTCGAGGAAATGCCGGCGGCGGGCGGCCCCGACCCGCAGACCGGCCGCTGGTTCCGCGTCGAGCTGCACGCGGAACGGGTCGACTGGCTGCCCCCGCTGCTCGCCTCGCTCGACCTGCCGTTCGCCGTCCAGCGGCCTGACCAGCTCCGCGACCTCGTCGCCGCGCTCGCCAGCCGGCTCGCCGCATCCGCCCGGCGGGATGCAGCAAGCCAGTAACTCCTCGCGAAACGGCGGCAGCCGGCAGTGATGCACGGGCTGGCCGGGCTTCTGGCCTCGCGGGCTGGGCGAGGCTGCATGGCGGGCTTGTCGCGGTAGGCTGCCGGGCGTGGATATCGGCGTCGTGTTCCCGCAGACCGAGATCGGCGGTGATGTCGGCGCTGTCCGTGCTTATGCGCTGGCGGTTGACGGGCTCGGATTCTCCCATGTGCTTGCCTATGATCACGTGCTAGGCGCTGATCCGGCGGTGCACAGGGACTGGGACGGTCCTTATGACGTCGCAACGACTTTCCACGAGCCGTTTGTGCTCTTCGGCTATCTGGCGGCGCTAACGTCGCTGGAGCTGGTCACCGGCGTCATAATCTTGCCTCAGCGGCAGACTGCGCTGGTGGCGAAGCAAGCGGCCGAGGTGGACTTGCTAACCGGCGGCAAGTTCCGGCTCGGCGTCGGGCTCGGCTGGAACGCGGTGGAGTATGAGGCGCTGGGCAAGGACTTCGGCGACCGCGGGCGCCGGATGAGTGAGCAGGTGGCGCTGCTGCGGCGGCTGTGGACCGAGCAGTCGGTCACGTTCGCGGGCAGCTATGAGAAGGTGACGGGCGCGGGCTTGTCGCCGCTGCCCGTGCAGCGGCCGATCCCGGTCTGGTTCGGCGCCCAGTCGCGGCCCGCCTACGTCAGAGTCGGCCAGCTGGGCGACGGCTGGTTCCCGCAGGTGCCGCCCGGCCCGCGGCTGGAGGAGGCCAGGGAGATCATCGGCCAGGCCGCGAAGGAGGCGGGCCGCGACCCGGCCCGGATCGGCATGGAAGGAAGCGTGAGATGGGGCGAGGACCGCGCGGACGGCCTCGCCGATGACGCCGGGCGCTGGCAGGCGGCCGGGGCCTCGCACGTCACCGTCAACACGATGGGTGCCCGGCTCGGGGGCGCGGACGGCCACATCGCGGCGCTCACCGTCGCGGCCAGCGCGCTCGGCCTGCCAGGTTAGTTCGCCTCAGCTTCGCCTCATCGTTAGGTCGCGGTGCTGTGGCCGCAAGACGCCTGCGCCGGGGCAGCGGGGGTTGCATCTTGTGGATGAGGTGCGTGTGGCTATTTGCCGGGCTTGCGGCCCCAGGTCAGGAAGTAGATGAACGGCATTACCAGCGTGGCTGGATCAGCGAGGTGTTCGCTGCGGCTGAACGCGGTGCGGAAGATCTCGCACAGCCGATCCCAGGCCGGATGCGCCGGATAACACAGCGAGTGCTCGCCGTCGGCCTCTAGACCGGCCACCCAGCCGCCTGGCCTGGCCAGCCGCGTCATCTCGGCGACGACTTCGGCGGGGTCGGGGATGGTTACGAGCAGGGTGCGGGCGTGCACGAGGTCAAAGGAATCTGGTGGCAGCCCGGTGTGCCTGGCGTCGTCGCCCTCCACGACTTCGACGTTGCCCAGCCCGCGCTCAGCGGCGAACTGCCGGGCCATGGTCACGTGCACCGGGTCAGCGTCCAGGCCGACGACCCGGCCACCGGAGGCGATCCGCCCGGCGAGCAGGTCGATGATGCCGCTCGGCCCGCAGCGCAGATCGATCGCGGCCTGGCCGCCGCATAGCCCTGTCCGGTCGAGCAGCCTGCTGCTGTAGGGCCGCAGTTCCGCGGTCTGCTGACGCAACCGCATGCTTTCTTCACGGTCCCAGCCCAGAGCGTAGATGTCGGTCGCGCGCGGCGGCGCGGCCGGGATGTCTCTGTCGCCCATGAAACGATCACCTCACCGGCTTGTCATTTGGCTGCAGAAATATGCCGTCGTAAATCTCGTGCTTTGGGTACTCACTTGCAGACCGCGCAGATGACCACGCTCTGGGGGGGGCACGGTGACCCCGCCGGCGCTGCCCACGTGCACCCGGTGGGTTGTGGTCCCCGCGATCGTGTTAGGGCACCGCCGCTAGCGCGGCCTGCCCGCCCAGCACTGGCACCACCCCCGCGCACACCACCCCGGCCACCCGCCGCATGACCAATCCAGCCACCACCCTCTTGCGCTTAGCTGTCCCGAATTCGCATGGAGGTACGCAACCGGCGCACGCAAGGTTCAGCCGGCCTTGACTGACCCGGCAGCGGCGCTGGCCGTATGGATCGCGGCTGGAGACCGCAGCCATGCGACGGGGTCGGCGATCCGGACAGCTTCGGCTACCTCAATTGCGCGTCGCGGGCGCCGCAGGGCAGGCAACCTTCAACCCCGGCCTGCCCGGACCCCGAGCCCGGGAAAGGGCGGCGATAGCGCCGGGGCGACCGTCAGTTGATGTCGAACTCGTTGCCCTCGGGGTCCTTCAGCGCGACCGCGTAGTGGTCCACGCCGTCCTTGAGTTCCTCGCTCAGGTCGCTGAGCAGCGTGGCGCCGAGATCACACAACCGCAGGGCCTCCGCATCCACGCGCTTCTTGCGCGTCTCGATCGGGAGGTCTCGCCCGCCGCTGGCGTGGACATCGATGTGAAGCCGATTGCAAGTGGTCTTGCGGTCGGGCACGACCTGGATCCAGATGCGGGGTCCGGCGCCATCCGGATCGATGATGCAATCCGTCCCCCGGCCGAGCCAGGACTCGGGCAGTCCGATGTCGCGCCGCCAGTCATCCCAGGTGGCGAAGTCGGCCGGCGGCTGCTCCAGCACGTAGCCCAGGGCCTCGGCCCAGAAGCGGGCCAGCGGCTCGGGGTGGCCGACGCAGTTGATGACGAGCTGGTATCGGACAGCCATAGGCCTCCTCAATTCAGGCCGCGGCGTCGCCGGACGGGGCGGCAAGCATGCCGAGAGCCTACGACAGTCCGGCCCGTCCAGAGCGGACCGGTCATGACCCAGCGCCGGGACTGCACGGGCTCAGAAGAGGGTCGGCGGACCGACCGGGACTGGCTCAGGGAACGGTTCGCCGCGGTGGGGACCGCTGGCGCGATCAGCGTCGAGCGCCGGGACGGCACGATATACCATGACCGCGCCAGCGTGATCCGCGCGATCGTGCTGCAGCTTGCCTTTCACATGGCCGCGCTGGAGGAAGAGGCTAGCTGAAAGACTCGCCCGCTCATCACCGCGTAGTCCAAGCCCGCAGGTATTGAACTATACGGGCTTACAGATGCTTCGGGAGATCCCAGTAATTCTTATTGGCGGCGCAGCTTTCCTGATTCCATGACGCCGCTGGATGCGTCACCCGCAGGCCCCTTGCCCTGCCGAACACGCCATCTGTCTTAACATCTCTGATGATCGCGCCTTCAAAATTCGCGCCGCTAACATTCGCGCCGCGCAAGTCAGCCCCAGTGAGGTTAGCGCCACGGAAATCTGCTCCGCTTAGGTCAGCGCACTGGAGAAAAGCGTGTACCAGAAATGAAGTCCCACTCCATCGGGACATGGCTAGGTTGGTCATCCTCATGTCGATATGCAGCATGTATGCTGCCGAGAGCCATCCGAAATTAATTCCTCTCAACGACAGGTGGTATAGTTCGTCGTACGAAAGGTCGATTGCTGGCGGCCTTCCGGGATGTATGACTGTGATCTCCTTGGTCATTCCCAGTAGGAGTTCCAGCTCATCGGTCGCGTACGCTATGTCAATTGGCTGCGGGGTCTCGAGAATTCCGTAACCAAGACCAAACGAGGGTGAAACTGTCGTGTCGGCTGGACCGCCCAAAGCACTGTTGCCTCGCACATAGGTAGCGAGTACGCTCAGAGAAGTCACATATGCATCGTACGCGTCCTGGCGGGTCAGGGTATCCGAGGTTGCTTCAGCAGCGCTAACCCGCGTTGCAATATTTCTGCGCAGAAGCGTCAGGCCGGCCACGCGTTGGGCGGGCGTTTCCCCTCCGATCGCGGTGACCGCCGTCGTCAGCTGGCTCTCTGCCGCTTGCTGAGCATTATTCTCTGCAGAAACTTTAACGGCCTGCCCTGCCTCGTACGCCGCGTAGGCCGCGGCCAGGGAAGCAACCAACGCTAGCGCAAGCGCGGCACCCTGGATCCAAATAATCAACCTTTGGGTACGAGAACCTTCCTCGATCGTGCGGACTTCCGTCCGGCGCAAGTTCTTCTGCTCCTCGTCCCAGCTCTGCGGATTTACCGGCAATGGCGGCAACTCGTAACCCCTTTGGCAGTGATGAGGAACCGTCTCGACTAGATACCAATGACACAAGTCCATGGCAGGAAGGACGTCACGCCCGGAAAGCCAACGTAGGTCGTGCTCTCGGCTGGCGCCATTATACGTGCTGAACGGCTTGCTGGTCACTCCACAATTATTTCTGCGGGTTCAGCGCGAACGGCGGATTCGTCAGGAATGGCTTCGCAGTCGACGTAGGCGGCGGTCAGTGGCAGATGGCGAAATTGCTGACAGCTGCAGGCGCGCCGATCTTCGCTCCCGCCTATCCCAGTAAGCATGGCTGGTTTCGGGTGATGAGGGTTCGGAACACTTGGGCGCTAGGTACAGCCTCGTAAGCGGGAATCAGGTCGGCGAGAAGATCGCGGCCGCGGGCGAGCCTCCCACCAATCCGGTACGAGCAGCGAAGGTCGCGGCCGCGGCTCAGAGTGTCCGAGTGCTCCGGATCACAGTTCGCCCTGGAGGTGGTGCCGGTTGACCGGAAACCCCGGTGAGTTGTAACTCACTGATACCGCTCGGTTCCTGTCCTCCCAGGCCAGCACCTTGAGTGGGATATCCAACGCAGCAAGCGGCGCTGCGAGCATGACCGCCGCGGAGCCCGCAGTCGGCATGACTGACGACGAATTCGAACTGGACCTGCGCGTCATCGAGGCCGCCGCGCCATTGGTGATCATGATGTGCGACACGAGCGACAACTGCGGCCGGCGCAGCCGCGCTATCGGACCGCTACCTGCCGACTGCCTCAGCGCGTCAGTAATGGATGAAGACATCGGAGCTCGCGGGTCGCCGCTCGGTCGTATCCCGCACCGATGGAACCGGCCGAAATGGAGAACAGAATGCGGAGTATCCGGTCACTGATCTCGCAGTCCCCGGCGATCGCGATCTCGCTCGCCGCGTTGGTCTTCGCCGTGGGAGGCGGCGTCGGCTACGCCTCGACGGCGATCCCTGCCGGCACGACGACAATCACGATGCATGCACTGCCACTCGGCAAGCACTGGCACGGGACCTTGCGGTACGGGGTCAACGATGGGGTCGTGTACCTGGACGGCACCGCAAGCAAGTCGACCGGTCCTTACACCTGCATGACAACGCTGCCGAAGGCCGCCCGGCCGGCAAGTACTCAACTCGACATAACCGTCAATCTCGGGGACGCCATCGGAACGATCCAGGTGCTCCACAATGGGCAGGTCTGCCCGTTCCTGCCACCTCCTGGCGGCGCAGAGTTCAGCTTTGTCTCACTTGCCGGGATCTCGTTTCCGACAAGCTCATAGGCTGACCGCAGCGCCGAAGGCGGAGCGACGATGTCCATCTTCCGGGCCTGCTGCCCCGGTCAGCAGCGCGGCGAGGTCTTGCGGGGTGGCGTGCCGGGCGGTGAGCGGGCTCGGCTGGGCAGCGTCAGTATCGTGGTCCCTCCTCGGGAATCCGAGGGGGGCACGGCCGGATCGCTGGAGCCGCCAGGCCGCCGTCATAGGCGCGACCAGGGCAGATCAGCGCCCACGGCAGTGATCAGTCATGACAAGCAGCCGAAACCCGGCAGGCACGGCCGGGATAATTTCCTGAGCTGCGGGATTGCTGGTTTGCGGACAAGGCAGGGAAGGGTCTGGTCAGGGGCGGATGGTGAGGGCGGTGATGCGCCTGTCGGCCGCGAGGCGTCAGCGTCGAGTCGCGGCGCGAGGTCAAAGTAGCGGTCGATGAGTTCACTGGCGTTGCTCATGGCTTTCTGCCTTCTGGCGGGCCGGTCAGGTGGTGGGGAGGGTGCCGCCATCGACGACGTACTCGGCGCCGTTGATGGCCTTGGCGCGGTCACGGCCGGCGGGAATCGCCGGGCTGGCGGGCGGGGTGTCAGGACAGGCCTGCCCGGACCAGGCCGGTCTCGTAGGCGATCACGACCAACTGGGCCCGGTCTCTCGCACCGAGCTTGGCCATCATCCGGTTGACGTGGGTCTTGGCGGTCAGCGGGCTCATGAACAGGGCCGCGGCGATCTCGTCATTGCTCATGCCGGCAGCGACCCGGGCGAGAACCTCCCGCTCCCGGTCGGTGAGCACTGACAGTACCGAAGCGTTGACTGGCTGGGCCGGGCCACGCCCGGCGATGCTGGAGATCAGCGTGCGGGTGACGCTCGGCGACAGCAGGGCGTCACCGCGGGCGACCACTCGGATCGCGGTGACGAGATCCTCCGGCTCGGTGTCTTTGACCAGGAAGCCGCTCGCCCCCGCGCGGATCGCCTCGAAGACATACTCGTCCACCTCGAAGGTGGTGAGGATGATGACGCGCACGCCGCTCAGGTCGGGGTCGGCAGCGATCTGCCGGGTCGCCTCCAGCCCGTCGGTGCCGGGCATGCGGATGTCCATCAGCACGACGTCGGCCCGCAGCGAGCGAGCCAGATCGACCGCGGCCGCCCCGTCGGCGGCTTCCCCGACGATCTCGATGTCGGGCGCTGAGCCGGCCAGCACCCGCAAGCCGGCCCGGACGAGGGCCTGGTCGTCGGCGAGCAGGACCCTGATCACGGCCGGCTCGCAACTGCCCGCGCGCGCGGGGCCTGCGGTCCTCGGGCCGGGGCGGCCGCCGTCACCGGCAGCCGGGCGCGGACGGCGAACCCGCCGCCGGGACGCGGCCCGGCATCGAGGGTGCCGCCCAGAGCGATCGCCCGTTCCCGCATTCCGGCCAGTCCCGCCCCGGTCCCGTCATTGAAGGCCGCGGGCGCGGCCCCGCCCTCGTTGACCACGTCTACGTGCAGGTATCCGCCGTCTTGCCGCAGGCCCACGGTCGCGGCGACCCGGCCCGCGTGACGCACCACGTTGGTGAGCGATTCCTGCACGATGCGGTAGGCGGCGAGCGCTACCGGCGGCGGCAGCGGCACTGGCGGCTCGGCCGACTCCAGCGTGGTCGGGGTGCCAGCAGCGCTGGTCGCCTCGACGAGCGCGGCGATGGCACGCAGGTCCGGCACCGGCACCGCCGGGCTCCCGCTGTCGACTTGCCGCAGCACCTCAAGTATGGCCCGCAGCTCGCGCAGCCCGGACTTGCTGGCCCCGCGGATCGCCTGGATCGCCTCGGCTGCGCTCGCGGGATCGGCGGCTAGCTGCATGCCCGCCGCCGTGGCCTGGATGTTGATCATCGCCATCGAATGCGCGACCACGTCGTGCAGCTCGCGCGCGATCCGCATCCGCTCAGCGTCGACGCGCCTGCGGGTTTCCTCCTCACGGGCCTGCTCGGCCCGCGCCGCGCGGTCATGTTCGGCGGCCAGCCACTGGCGGCGCGCTGTCACGTACGCGCCGACCGCGCCGGCCGCGAGCAGTTCCGGCCACATGGTGGCGTTCGGGCCTCCGAGCCAGCCGAACGGCCCGAGCAGCCCCTCGGTCACGAAGATGGCCGCCGCCCCCGCGAGCCCGGCGGCAACTGCGATGCGCCGCGGCCTGGTCAGCGCGACCCAGTACACCCCGACGATGACCGGAACGAGGGCGGCCCCGTCGATCTGGCCGAGCGTCGCCCATCCGACCGCGCCGCCCACGGCGAGCCCGAGCACCCCGACCGGACGGCTGTTCCGCCAGATCAGGGCGATGGATGGCACCGCCAGCAGCAGATAGGCGGCCAGCGGCGGATGGTTGGCCAGGTGCAGGCCACCGTAACGGTGCGCCGGGTTGGCCTCGACGTAGGCGCCGACCACGGCCAGTACTGTCACCAGCGCCACGCCCGCAGCGCTCCGCCAGCGCAACGGCAGGCTGACCGCGCTTTTGATGCCCATCACAAGGAGCGTATTGCCGGCAGCAGGCCGGCGCCATCGTCGCTGCGCAGGCGGACGAGCTACTGCGCTGGGAGTACCCGCTGCCGCAAGTGCGGCAGCTCGCCGGACGCCAGCAAGACGATGCCCGATTGCCTCAGCTCGGGAGAGCCTCGTGATCAGCGGCGCAACCGGGCGCCGCGAGCCACACGACGGAGTACGCACATGCTTTCCACCACCGCCCCCGCCGTACCGGACCTCAAGCAGGGCCGCACCCGCGCGCTGTGCACCGCAGCCGGCGCACTGGCCGCTGCCCTCGCCTGGATCGTGGAAGTCCCGCTGCTGGGCATCGGCCTGAACGTCCGCTTCGGCACCGGCCACATCCAGACGATCACGGCCGGGCAGGTCATCGGCATCACCGTGGCTGCCTCCATGCTCGGCTGGCTGCTGATCGCCCGGCTGGAGCGGCGCATCCTCCATGCCCGGCCCCTCTGGACCACCATCGCGCTAACGGCGCTGGCCGCGTCGCTGGCACTGCCGCTGGCCACAGCGACGACCACCGCGGCCGCCGCCGGGCTTGCCATCATGCACCTGACCGTCGGCACCGCCGTGATCCCCGCCATGGCGCACACAGCACGAGCGGCCTGACAGCGCACCAACAAGCCGGGACAGCGCGACCGTCCCGGCTGCGCTAACCCTCGGGAAGTCGGCCCGAGGTCACGGCGCGTCGCCGCGGGAGCGAATCATTGTGGCTCCATTCCGACTGGCGGCGGTATAGCACGCCGGGCGGGTCGTCGCTGCGCTGGCGGAGCATGCCAAGATAGGGAACCTGCGCTCCGTGGCCGCGGGTGGCTCGACCGGTTCGGGTGACGTGCGGTGGGTGCCCTCAGGTGGAACCCGGACAAGTACTCGGGCCCGGCTACGGCCTGGGCAGCCCGGGAGGGGGCCAGCCGAGCGCATCGGCGCCGGCGAGGGCGGCACCGCGGGCGCCGGCCATGTCCAGGTCCGGCACCAGCGCGAAGGTCACCAAGGGTCGCTGTTCGGCGCGCAGGTCGGTGTTCTCGCTGACGGTGGCCAGGAACCAGTCGCAGAAACTCGGCGTGGTCTCGACCACGCCACCGCCGAGGAAATAGGCGTCAGGGTCGGTGAAGTTCGCCGCGATGGTGAACAGCCGGCCAAGGGCGATTGCCTGCTGCCGGAAGATCTCCAGGGCCATCGCGTCCCCGGCGGCAGCATGGCCGCGCATCTGGATCGCCGCCTGCCGGGCCGAGCCTGCCGCGTGCAGCGGGTGGTCAGGGAAGCGGGTCAGCCAGTACGGCAGCAGGTTCTTCTCGATGCCTGTCAGCGACGCGACGCTTTCCCCGTCCGCGGCCAGCCCGCAGTTGCAGACCGGCACCGGCTGCCCCGGCGCCAGCAGCCCGTCCATCGGGATCTGCATGTGCCCGAACTCGCCGGCCATCCCGGCCGCCCCCCGTACCACCCGCCCGCTCTCGACTACGCCGCCGCCAAGCCCGGTTCCCACGATCAGGGCAACCGAGGAACGCCGGGCGGCCTGGTGCCCGAAGTGAACGTGGTGGGCATACATGGACGAGGCGTTCGCGTCGTTGTTGTAGATCACCGCCAGGCCGAGCCGGGCTTCCAGGCCGCCGCGGACGTCGAAACCGCGCCAGGCGGGGTTGGCGAAGTTCACCGCCCCCCCCGGGGTCGAGATGATGCCTTCCGCGCTGTCGAGTGGGTCAACTCAGGCCGGTCGGTGCTGCACCGGCGGATGCTGGCGCGCTCGCTACCTCGGGAGCAGCACGATCTTGGCGCTGTGGGCAGGCAGGGTCAGCCTGCAGCGGCCGGCCTGGCAGGTAACGTGACTGGGAGCATGGGGCCGGAAGGTGCCGTCGGCACGGACGGCTGTGCCCTGGATCCGCTCTCCCGACCTAGCCCCCAGCGACGGCCCGGTCAGGCTCCAAGTGCTAGCTTCGCCGACCGCGCCCGGGGCTTTCAGGAGCACCTCGATCGGGGAACTACCGAGGTTCTCGACCATCACGCGGATCCGGCCCGCCGAGTTCACCACCGCGTGCGTGACGACGTGCGCGCTGGTGGTACCGCTGATGGTCAGAGGCGTGGCGAAGGCCTCGCCGGTGCCCATGAGGTGCGCGAACAGCATTCCGTAGTAGACGGGCGTGGCCTCATACCGGTGGTTCCCCACCTCGCAGAGGGGGGTGTATCCCGCGCAGTTTCGGTCAAGCCCGCCTTGGAAGTACACGCCCTTGGCGCGCGCCTCTGCCGCGAGCAGCAGCCAGTCGGCCGCCCACAGGGCAGATACGTAGGCGTCGCTCACCCGGGGGATCCCGCCGCAGGACGCCGAGTTGCTCTCGTCGATCGCGTAGGGGACGCCGGCGGTGGCGGCAGCATGCCTGACCACGTCGAGATCGCCCCGCTCCTTGGCCTCAATCGGCTTTGAGATCAAGGTAGCCAGGCCGCCTGAGTGACCTCCGCAGTTGCTCATCGCGTAAAAGTGCTGCGTCAGCAGAGACAAGGCGCGGACCTGGCCCGCCCGGGCCGCGCGTGCGTAGGAGGTCAGCCACGGGATGGACCAGTCGCCAGGACCGCCGCTCAGCCTGAAGGTGTCAGGCCCGGCGAACGGTGCCCGCGGCGCGCCCGAGGCGACAGCCCGGCGACAGCGGGGCACGTCGGTGGCGAGGTAATCGCTCTCGGTGTAGTCCGAGGGACGGACCCGGCCCGCGAAGTCCTCGGGCTCGTTGCCGCACGCGATCGCCAGCAGGCGCTTCCCGAGTCCGTCGGTCACCCGGCGGGCGTCGGCCCGGACGCGGGACGCGCTGAATCTGTCCAGGTTCTCGGAGTAGAGCACCTTCCAGCCGGTCTTCCTCGCGAGCGTGGCCAGGGCCCGGACCGCACCCGATGAGATGCCCGCGTAGCCCTGGTCCACCGAGTTGCCGCCAAAGCGCAGCACGCCCGGCCCGAAGTTCCGCAGCAGCGCCGGGAGGTTCCCCGCGTCCGTGAACAGGCCGGAGTTCAGATCGTAGGACTCGTAGGACAGGCCGATAAAGGCACTGGGCAGCGGGCCCTGGCCGTGGCCGTGCGGGTTGACGGTAACGGTGACCAGCCCGGTTGTGGGCCGGCTGGTCGCCGCTGCGCTCGGGGCTACAACGAGGGCCACGGCCGTCCCGAGTCCGGCGACCGCTGCCCCTATCCGCCATCGCTTCATGGCGTGCCTCCTTCTTGTTTGCTGTTTGTCAGGTCGGCAAGCAGATACGAGGACGTCCGGTCCGGAGTTCAGCCGGCCGACGCAGGAAGGCGCACCCCCCCTTGCCGGGACATGGCAAGATGAGGGGGCAGCGGGCCGCTGACACCGGCCCGAAGGTCATGGGCAGCCATCCGCAAATAATTGCGGCGGCCAGCCATGTCCGATCGCCGTCGGCTGATGCCCGTCCGCGAGGACATGATCGGGAACTGCCCGCCGCGGCGCCGCGCCGTTCGCGCACGCAAATGCCTAGCCCGGGCCAGGCTAGAGGTAATGGCTATCGGCAGCGTGTGCCCATGCCTTCTCTGGAGGGCGAGGATCTCGGCGGCGGTGGTCTCCCGGGCGCCGGCATCGTCCGCTGCGCAGCCACCTGGCCCGCGGCCGCAGCACACGACCGGCTGCACATCCGGGAAGTCACCCGCCGGCTTCGCCCCCCGCCGCGCGCGGAGCAAAACGACGGGCTCAAGGCCCGGCACAACTGACAGCGCCCAGAATGTCAATTCTGGATCAGCCGGCCTGGCCGGTGATGGCGGCGGTTACGCGGATCGGGGCATGCGGGTCATCTGGTTCTTGGTGACGTTGATGTCTTGGCGGCGGTGTTAGTGACAGCGCGGGTGACCGCGCCTTACTGTCATTGACATTGCGGATCCGATAGCTCGGTTGCCCGTGCTGGCAATCTGCCTCGGCGCGGCCCGTGCTACCGGAGGGAGACCTTTATGGACGTTGGAGCGTGGCTGGCCGGGCATGCGCGGGTTTGTGACGCGATCTTGTGGCAGGACAGCGGTGGTGTGCGGCCGTTCACGTCCTGGCCGGGCAGCCGTCAGCAGGATCTGTCTGCGGCGGTCAACTTGTATCTGGATGGCGGCGCGCCGGCGGTGAACCCGGTGCCGCCGAACGTCGTGGTTCTCGCCGATGGCGCCGCGCCGGATACAGCGTTTTCCGCGCCGGATGGCTGGCAGGTCTACCGGGCGTGGACGGCGCACAGCCTGGCGATGGATATCTGCGGCCGGTTCACGTGGCGGCTTGACGATTACGCCGATGAGGACCTGCTCAGGCTGCTGTCGAGCGCGCCGATGTTCCATCTGGTCAACGGCAAATACCATCTGGACAGCTCCCGGTTCCGGGTGACGCCGGGGCCACCGGACGTGGCGCTGGCGTTCCTGGCCGGCAACGGACTGATCGTGGACCGGCGCGATGACAGCACCGGCCTGATCCTGGAGTGGTGCCGCGACTACCTCACCCACTTCGCTGGCGCTGCGACCGCGGCCGACATGGAGGCGGTCTGGCAGTACCGTGGCTGGCCGCCGATGACCGCCATCCTGGACGGCACCGTGGACAGCCGGCAGCCCGCCCTCGGCGTCCAGCACTGGACGGCCGGCTGCTGGGGCACTACGGGTTTCCTGCGCGCCGTGCTCAGGGCGGCCAACGTGCCGTGCTGGTCGGCGCTGACCCGGGACGGGCAGGTGCTGGGCCATTCGCTGCCGTACTTCACCGCCGAGAATGCCTACCTCAGCCACGGTGACGACCCTTATGACGCGGTCACCCGGGCGGTCCCGGAGATCACCGGGCGTGACCTGATGATCGGGCAGGGTGACTTCGACGCGCGTTTCGGCCCGAACCCAGACAGCGCGAATGTCGGCTACCGGCCCTGGCAGCTCGGGCTGGGCGAGGTGTGGCGGGGGCAGTGGACGGCGGGCTGGACGTCGTTCGTGCCTTTGCAGATGGCTGCTCGCCACCTTGAGCCGGAACGCGGCATATCGGTGCCTGCATGGCTGTTCGGCGGGCAGCGCGTCGAGATAGCCGGCGACATCCCGCTCAGACGCGTTCCGGTACCGGCGCTGAAAGACCTCGCGGTCGGCCAGCACGGTGGACGACTCGGCCGCGCCTACGGATTGGAGCTCGTTCAGTTCGATCAGCGCATCGAGCGCTTCGGCCGGAGAGTTGAGCTCGCACTCGCCGATGACGTCGGCGGCCTCGGCGAGGTGGGCCGCGACCTGGACCGCGTTGTCAGCCGACGATCTCGCCAGCTGGAGCGCCGACATCCTGGACACTGGCAAGTAGCGGTGCAGCCGGGCGTGGGCTTGCAGAGCTCCCGGCCGGCCCGGTACGCCTCGGTGGCGTTGCGCATCGCTGTCGGCGCGTCCGCCGGCCCGGCCGCGCCGCCCGCGACCTTGGCCCAGACGGTGCCGAGCATCCGCAGGTCCATGGCCCGCCAGTAGCTGTGGATCGGGTGCGTGTCGTGCCGAACGGCGTCGGACAAGGTACGGAGGGCATCCGGGATGTCGCCGAGCCCGGATTGGGCGTGGCCGAGCGAGCGCAGCAAGTGGCCGATCTCCGCGTCCAGGCCGGCTGCCCTGGCCTCAGCGAGAGCGGTCGCGAAGTGCCGTGCCGCCGATTCCAGGTCACCGGCCCCGGCCGCCAGGTAGCCGAGATGCCTGCGGGCTACGATCCGGCCGAACAGGTCGTCGTCGCCCGAGCACCGCTCGATGACGTCGTCGAGCTGCGCTTGCGTGTACGGAAAGGTGACCGGCAGCCCCGCGAAGGCGGCAGCGAGGTCGAGCGACGTCAGGGCGACGTACGGGTTATCCGCGATGGGATTGACGTCCTGGTAGTCGCCCGGCTGCGCGGTGCGTGCCAGCACCCGGTACGCCGAGCTGAGCGCCAGCCGCAACACGGTGCCAGCCTGCGCTGTCGCCTCGGCCCCGTAGCTGCCGGAATTGCGCACGAGCACGGCATAACCCTGCTCGATGGGATCGACGCCGAGATCCTCCGCGGCGTGCCCGAGCTGCGACCGGCCGAAGAGCAGGCAGGCGCGGGGAAACGACAGCGACGCCGCCTGGAGCATGACGTACTGCGCGATCCAGGAGAGCCAGTAACCGGTTAGCCGGTACCACTGCGTCAGCGCCTCCACAAGATCGAGCAGCAGAGTCTGATCGGCTGGACTGGCGAAAGCCCCGCTGATCGGTGCGGCCAGCTCGGCGAGTCTGGAAGCCAGCGCGGGGCGGTGGAATCCGGCCGCGGCCAGCTCGCCGAGCACCGCGTCTACGGCCTGCCGCTGAGCGACCGATAGCGGCACCTGGCCAGCGCGACGGAACACTGGCAGCCCTCAGCTCGGTACCAGGTATTCCTGCCGGTCGGTAAGGAACTGAGCCTTGCGCAGCCGCCCGAGCGTGGTCGATCTCAGCTCGCCAGCCAGCCGCGCCGCAACGTTCAGCGTCGTTCCCTTCGCTGTCCGCCAGATCACGTACCCGGTAAAGCCGTGAGCGATGGCCTGGTCCTGCACGTCCCAGACAGCCGGGTTGCTGAGCCGGTCCGAGCTGCGGATCGCGACATATTGGCTGGTCCACTTGATCGGCACCGTCAGCTTCAAGCCCAGCGCGTCGCCGACGACCGGGCACACGAACGTCAGCGCCTTGGCGACGTCGAGGGAGACCGAACCGACATCGTGGGTGACTGCATGCCATTGGTCGGTCGGGAACATGTCGTAGGCGATGACTGGCTCCTGGGTCGGCGCCGTCGGCGTTGCCTCGAGGCTGAGCCGGAGCCGGGCGAGCCTGCGCGGCTCAGGAATCAGGATGCTGACCGTCAGCTCCATCAGGTAGAAGTCGAAACGCTGCCCGTCAGCGACAATCGCCTCGCCAAGCGGTGTCTGGCGATCAGCCGCGTATCCGATCAGATCCCTGGTCAGGCACACCTTCGGAAAGGTGAGCGTGACCGCGTCGAACATTGCCTTGGCTTCGTCTACCGTCGCCTTGCCCGGCGCGTCCGACAAATCACCGAACGCCAGGCCTTCGGCATCCCACTCGGCGACCGAAGTCGGCTCAAGCTCGAGCTTGATCTCGTGAGCGTCGTCAGACATCAGGCTCCCCCTCCGGGCCTTGGCGACAGCGTCAAGTGTATTGAACTCCCGCCATTTTTAAAGAAATCAGCGTGGGGTTTTTAACCGCACACGGTTCGCTTGGCTGCGGTGGTGGGTCATAGGGTGGGCTGGGTTCGGGAGTGGCTTGTCCGGCGAGCCGATGCCCGGGGTGCAACCAACGTCATGGAGCTGGCTTTATGAGCGTTCCCGGGTCCGAACCGGCCCACGCCGCAAAGCGCGCGGCGGCTGCGGCGCCCGGTCAGGCCGATCCGCAGGGCGACCCGCGGCTGCCCTGGCAAGGGAAACCGCGGACGGCCGACATCCTCTGCTGGCTGGGCATCGTGCTCAGCGGCCTGTTCTACTGGGCCCTGCTGCCGCTGCGGGTGTCGCTGGTCGGCACCCACCCGGTGGTGGCTGAACTGCTCAATGGCGGCACCGAATCCATCATCTCGGCCGCCGCGTTCGCCAGGGCCGGGGACGGAACGCTGACCGTAGTGGTGCTCGCCGCGATTCCAGGACTGATGAAGTCCGACGCCCTGTACTGGTGGGCGGGACGGCTGTGGGGCGAGCGGTTCATCATGGCCCTGCCCGGGAGCCGGCGAGTTGCCCGGCACCTGGCGCGCGCCCAGCGGGCCGGCCGCAAGTTCACCTGGCCAGCCGTTGTGGTCAGCTCCTTCCTGCCCATCCCCCGGGCAATCATCTATGCCGTAGCCGGCTGGGCCGGGATGAGGCTCGTCACGTTCCTCATCCTGGATCTGATCGGCTCTCTGCTCTGGATCGGCCTTCTCGCCGGGCTGGGGTACACGCTAGGTCACGACGCGGTCGTCGCTGCCCACGCCATCTCCCGCTATAGCTGGTGGTTCACGATCGGAATCGTGACGCTGAGCGTGCTTTCCATTGTGCGTTCGCAGCGCCGGGTGGTTCGCGCCGCGGGGTCGGTGTGACCCCGAACGCGGACAGCCGGGTCTCGGGGCGCTGCAGCCGACGGTTTTCTCGGTCCTCTACCTGGTCGCGCGTTGACAACTGGGCTATGAGTCAGGAACGGCGACGTCCTCGCTCGTATCCAGGTTGGGATCCTCCCGGTAGTCGGACGAGATGTCGATCACCTCAGTGTCCGGTCGGTAGCATGGATCGAGCCGCAGGAGATCCCATTCATTAATCCAGGTACGGACGTACTGGCGCATCCGGGTAGCGCCGAGCCGCTCAAGCCCGGTGACATCGGGTGGCAGCCACCCGAACACCTCGCCGTGCAGCTCCTTCAGCCGGGCGTACGCCTGAGTGAGTTCGGCCTCGTCTGGTGGCGTCAGGAGCTGCATCTCCCGGTCATGGCGGGCCGCGGGCGGCCGGCCATGACGGCGGATTCGGCCGCGGCCGCGAACACCTTCGCTGTGTCATGGAGCGGCGTCTCCTTGCTGATCACCACCCTGCTGACGGTGAAGCCCGCATCCAGGGCGAGCCGTGCGAGGTGCTTGAGGAGGTGGCTCTTGCCGGAGCCGAACCTCCCGCCGAGGAGCAAGCCGGCCGGGTTACCGGCCGGCACGGCCCGGAGGAGCGATGTGAAGCGGTCCTCGATGGCGGCCTGGCCGCTGCCGGTCGCGGCGACCGCGTCCCGGCTGGGCACGCCGGCCCGCAGTGCCTCAATGGCGCGGCGCCCAGCGACGGCCGGGCCCGCACCGACGGCCATGGTCGTCATGCCACAACCTCCGGCCGCACGCCGATTTGGACCAGGGTCGAGTAAGGGTTGGTCCGCCGGCGGTCGCGAACCGGCCTTGGAGTAGTAGTAGCCGTCGCGCAGGCCCGCAGGCGGGCGGCGGCTCACCGCCAGGCGCGTCAGGTCCATCTGCAGCACCAGGCCGGCGTGGCCTGCCATGCGGAGCCAGCGGGTCGACGAAAGCAAGAGCGATCTGGCGTTGTGCCTGGCCACCTTGGCATGCAGCGATAGCTTGCGCAGCTCGCCGGCGGGTATTCGCTCTCCGCGAAGCCATCCGATGACAGTCTCCCGCTCGGCCACGCTGACATCGCCGCGCCCGAGGCGCTCCTGGCACAACCGCAGCATCGCCACCCGGAACTCATGGCTGAGCCCGGCGTCCTTCAGCACAGTCTGCTCAACCGCCCGTCGCACGCTCCGATAGAGTTCGGGAAATCCTTCGATGCTACCCTGGTAGCTGACATAGGGTAGAAGGGTAGATGGTGAGCCTTAACATCAAGAACGCCGAGACCCACGAGCTGGTGCAGGAGCTGGCTGCGCTGACAGGTGAGACACAGACGATGGCGGTGACCATCGCAGTTCGCGAGCGCCTGGAGCGAGTCCAGCGCCTGCGCGAAGCAGGACTGGCTGACCGGCTGCTGGCGATCGGCGCGGATACCGCCCGGCGGCTCCGCGAGCCGTACCGCAGCGCCGATCATGGCGATCTGCTGTACGACGAGCGCGGGCTCCCCGCATGATCATCGATACCTCAGCCCTCATCGCGATCCTGCGGGCCGAGGAGGACGCCGGCGACATGGCGCTGGCTATCGAGAAAGCACAGGTCCGGCGGATTTCTGCGGCTAACTACCTGGAGAGCGCGGTAGTGATCGACGCGAGCCGGGATCCGGTCGCCAGCCGTCGTTTCGATGAGCTGGTCGAAGCCGCGGAGCTGCGGGTCGAGGCGGTGACTTTCAATCAGGCTCGCATCGCCAGGGAAGCGTATCGTGACTTCGGACGAGGCAGCGGTCACAAGGCCAGGCTGAACTTCGGGGACTGCTTCGCCTACGCTTTGGCGAAAACCAGCGGAGAGGCGTTGCTGTTCAAGGGAAACGGCTTCGGCCATACCGATGTCACCCCCGCCCTCCCCGACGCGCTGGCCGACCAGGCCCGCTAACCACCGGCGTCAGCCGGCATGGATCCCGGTCGATTCCCCAACTGGTGGCCCGGCTGGCAGCCAAGCCAAACCTTATAGCGCGACGCCGTTGCCGGCCTAACGAGGCTCGCTCTGCCTGGCGATGACCGGGCAGCGTTGGCGCCGACGATCGCCAGGCGGGCGCCGCGCGCCGCGAGGTCGGCAAGCTGCGGCAAGTCTGGCCGAGGGTGCCTGCCGGACCCGGGAGGGCGATGAGGCACTCGTCGAGTGCTCCGGCCATGAATTGTCGCGCGACGTGGAGCGCCTCCCGCTGGCTGGCGGAGAAAGCAAGTTCAGGATCGGCAAGCCGCGGAACCGGCTTGGCAGACGGGCCGGGGTCGGTCGGCTCGATGAAACCGAGGCGGGCAAGCTGTGCAACGGCTTCGTCGAACTCGCGTTCGGCGAGCCCGGATCGTGCCGCCAGGTCGGCCCAACGGGCCTCAGGTTCGGCGACCAGGGCGTGGTATACGGCGACGGCGTCCGCGCTGACGCCGAGTGACTGCAGCATGGGCCGGGTTCCTGGCCGGGTCAGCTGGTGTGCCAGGTCTGGCGGGGGTAGCTGGCTGCGCAGTAGGCGAGGGTCAGCGGTGGTGCGGTTGTGGTGGCGGGCGCATTGAGGCACAGGCCGGTGGCTGGGTTGATCAGGAACGTGCCGATGGTGCCAGTGGTGCTGGCGCTGGTGGTGGGGGTGGGAGCGAGTGCGGGCAGGGGCTGCCAGTCCTGGCCTGCTCCGGCGCGGCAGGGGGTGACGGTGACGAGGGTGCCGGGTGCGGGGCTGGGGCCGGTGTCCAGGCACAGGCTGGCGAAGGTGATGGTGCCTGCGGGCGTCAGGGCCCAGTTCTGGTCCGAGGCGTGCCGGCAGCGGGTGAGCTGCGCCTGGGCCGGATGGCTGGCGGTGGCGGGAAACTTGGTCAGGCATTGCCCGGGGAGGGCGGGAGAGAGCGGGCCGGGCGGCAGGGTCCAGGCCTGGCGGCCGAGGCCGGCGCAGCCGGCCAGGGTGACGGCGGTAGGCGACCCGGCGCAAGGCCGGCAGCCGGGCAGCAACAAAGTCGGTGAATTCGGCGTCGCGGCGTGAACGTCTCACCGGCGGCCCGCCTTTCGTGGGTGTCTCATAACCCTTCAATGTGCCCGGACAGGCAATCGGTTGCCCCGGACGTGGAACTGCCGTGGCCAGATGCTTCTATAACGGCGGGGCACTCGGCCTGAGACTGACCCACCAGCCGCAAGTGCAGAACAAGTGCAGAAGATGATTGCTGAATCCCGGCGCCCGGAAATTCGGGTTCTTGGAGGCCGCCGCCGGAATCTGAAATGACGAGGGCAGGGTGTTCACCCGGCTCGACCGTCTTGATCTGGCCCGCCTCGCCGCAGCCGGGGGCCAGCCCAGCAGGCCCGCCGCCGCACCATGCTGTTCGCGACCCAGTATCTCCAGGAAGCCGACTCCTACGCTGACCGGATCATCTTGCTGCGCTATGGCCTGGTTGCCGCCGACGGAACCGCCGCGGCAATCAAGGTACTAGCTGTACCCGGTCGGTCACCTGCCCGACGGCGAGCCCGGCACCGGTACTGCTGACGTTCATGGGCCCAGCTTTGCGATCGGCCTCGCGATCGGCTGCGAGGCAGCGGACGGACTTGACGCCAGCGGCCTCGACGCCGAGCTGACTGCGCTCGACGGACTGGCGAGGGCGCTCGGCGGCAGGGCGTCCGCCGAGCCGGGCGGCCGCGATGGGCTCGTCAGGGCAGGTAGCGGTCGACTATGCCGATGAACTGGTGCAGATTGAACGGCTTCGGGACCGCCTCGGCGGCGCCGCGGGCCAGCAGCTCACCGATGACCTCATCGGAGTCGCCGCTGAGGACGACCACGGGGATCGCAGCGGTATCGGATGCGGACGCGAGTTCTTGCAGGACCTCGCTGCCGGTCGCGTCGGGGAGGCGATTGTCGAGCAGGATCAGGCCCGGCCGCACGTCCGCGGCGGCGCTGACGCCGTCACGGCCGTTCATGGCCACGTGCAGCGCGATCCCAGGACGGCGCCTGAGCAGGGCCTGAACCAGGGCGATGTTGCTCTCGTCGTCTTCGATGTACAGCAGGGCCTGGCTCATCAGGGCTCCTTCTCAAGGCTCCTTCTCAACCGCCTGCCTCAGGTCGCTCTGGTATCGCCTGACCTGATTTCAGCTGACACACCCCATCGTGCACATTACTTAAAGTGCTTAGCCCGTCACTGACAGGCTACAGCAGCCTCGTGCGGCCGGCGTGCCGCGGGCGGTGGGCACGGACCGCGGCCCGATCGTGTGTGTGCGAGGCATTGCGCCTGGACCGAACAACGAGAACGCGCACGCCAATCTCGGCTCGCGAACCCGGGACTACGCCCGCGCCAGCGTCCGCACCGGCTTTCCCGGCATCACCGACGACGAAGCCGAACGCCGCGTCGACCTGCGACTGGCCCGCTTTTCGGCCGGGGGTGCTGTTCCCCTGACGGGCTGGGGGATCGGTGGTGAACGGCGGGCTGGCGGGGTTTGGCTGTGACTGGGTTAGGGGGCTGGCGGCGGGGGCTGGGGGTTGAGGACATCGTGTACCCGGGTGAGGAGTGCTGTTTCTGAGAAGGGTTTTTCGAGCAGGTCGACGTCGGGGTCCAGGGCGCCGTGGGTGTCCAGGATGGGCTGGGCGTAGCCGGACATGTACAGGACGGGCAGGCCGGGGCGCAGGGCGCGGACCCGGGCGGCGAGTTCGTTGCCGAGCATGCCGGGCATGACGGCGTCGGTGAGCAGCAGGCTGATGGGCTGGTCCAGGTCGCTGGCGTGGGCCAGGGCGGCGTCGGGGCTGGTGGCGGCGTGGATGCGGTAGCCGTTGCGGGTCAGGATGCGGCGGACGAGATCGGCGAGGGCTGGTTCGTCCTCGGCGACCAGGACGGACTCGCCGTTGCCGCCGCTGGCGGCAGTGGGGGGTGCGGGGGCGGGCTGGGCTTGCTGGCTGGTGGCGGGGAGGAGGGTGGTGACGGTGGTGCCGATGCCGGGTTCGGAGTACAGGCTGGCGTAGCCGCCGGCGCCGGTGATGATGCCGTGCACGGCGGCCAGGCCGAGGCCGGTGCCCTTGCCGGCGGGTTTGGTGGTGTAGAACGGCTCGAACACGCGGGCGGCGGTCTCGGCGTCCATCCCGGTGCCGGTGTCGGAGACGCGCAGTCGGGCGTACCGGCCCGGTGTCAGGCCGGGGCGGGCGGCGGCGTACGCGTCGTCGACGGTGACGTTGGCGGTGTCGATGGTGAGCTTGCCGCCGCCGGGCATCGCGTCGCTGGCGTTCACTGCGAGGTTGACCAGGACCTGGTCGAGCTGGCCCGGGTCGGCCAGGACCGGCCACAGGCCCTGGGCGGGGCTGGTGACCAGCTCGATCTGCTCGCCCAGGGTCCGGCGCAGCAGGTGCTCGACGCTGCCGATGACCGCGTTGAGGTCCAGCACCTGCGGGCGGGTGACGTCGCGGCGGGCGAAGGCGAGCAGCTGGCGGGTCAGCGCGACGGCCCGCTGGGCCGCGTCCTGGACCTGGCCGACGTAGGTCAGTGCCGTGTCCCGCTCGTCCGGGCCGGCCGGATCGGGGGCGGCGAGCTGCTCGGCGATGAGGCTGGCGTAGCCGGTGATGATGTTGAGCATGTTGTTGAAGTCGTGGGCGACGCCGCCGACGAGCTGGCCGAGGCTTTCCAGCCGCTGGGACTGCTCGAGCCGCCGCTGGTACCGTTCGGCGTCCGCTTCGGCGCGGAGCCGGTCGGCCTCGGCCTGGGCGGCGAGCCGCTCGGTGATGTCGCGCAGCGAGATCAGCCCGGTCAGCCCGTTCCCGCTGGGCAGCGTGGTCACGGTCGCCTCGACCGGGAACTGGCGGCCGTCCCTGGTCACCGCCGTGGTAGTCCGCCCGGTCACGGGCTCGGGTCCCGGGCCGGCGAGGTAGCCGGGCAGCGTGTCCGCCGCGGCCGGCAGCACGGCCGCGGCGTCCTGCCCGGCCAGCCCGGCGGGTTCGTAGCCGAACATCTTCTCGGCCCGGGCGTTGGCCATCACGATGGTGCCGTCACCGCCGACCGTGAGCACGGCGTCCGGTGCCGCGTCGAACAGCCGCCGGAACCTGGCCTCGGCGTGCTCGGCGCCGGCCAGCGCCGTCACCAGCCGGGCCCGCATCTGCTCGGCGCTGCGGCCCAGGTCGGCCAGCTCGGCCGGGCCGGCCGCGGGCACCCGGGTGCCGTATCGTCCGGCCGCGACCTGGTCGGCTGCCGCGCTCAGGGCCTTGAACGGGCGCAGCAGCCACCGCCGCACCGCTATCACGCCCCCGGCTGCTATCACCGCGACTACCGCGGCCACCGCGATCAGCGCCCAGATCAGGACCTGCTGCCCGGCCAGCAGCCGTCTGGTCACCCGCTGCTGCTGCGCGGTGATCGCCTCCTGCAGCGCCGCCAGCCGGGCCCGGACCGCCAGCGAGTACGGCCGCGTCACGGCGAGATCTCCCTGCAGCGCCCGCGCCGCCGCGAAGTCACCCCGCGCCGCGGCTGCCAGCTGCGGCCCGGCGACCCGGCCCCGCCACGCCCGCAGCGCCGACCCCGCCGCGGCCGCCGGGGCCGGGATCGCCGGGTAGCCGCGCACCAGGCCGGCCACCCGCGCCAGCTGCCCCGGGAAATCGGCAGCCGCATCCCGGAACTCGGCCAGCGGCCTGGCCCGCCCGGTCGTGACATAATCACGCAGCGCGCCGGACTCAGCGGTGTACAGGTTGCCCAGCCCGACCGCCGCCCCGGCCGCGGGCACGAGCTGCGCTGACAGCCTGCGGCCGTCCGCCCGGTTACCTGCTGCCGCCATCAGCGCCACCGCCAGCGCCGCCGCCGTCACCGCCGCCGCCACAGCCGCGGCAACGGCGGCCCGCCGCCCGAGGCCAGCCGCCCCCGCCACATCCCACCCCCGAAACAGGTCCC
Source organism: uncultured Actinomycetota bacterium (assembly GCA_963769145.1). Classification (GTDB taxonomy): domain Bacteria; phylum Actinomycetota; class Actinomycetes; order Streptosporangiales; family Streptosporangiaceae; genus Chersky-822. The sequence continues at coordinate 546,775 of CAVYKS010000001.1, read as the reverse complement.
GGCCTGCCAGCCATCCCCCTGTATTGAACACCCTCCGTAATCAGAAGACAGCATCAGGATGCCATTCCGGCCGGAACTCCCCGCCGAGGCGTGCTGGGAGGACGAGCGCGAACGGAGCAGCGACTTCCGTATTGCCTTGCCTGACCGCGGAGGCGGGACACCGGACCGGTGCGGCCGCCGGCCTTCTGGGCAGTTGAGGCTGGCCTGGCCGCACTTGGCCGGTGTGCGTCAGGTTCGGCCACGCAACGAGCGGATCTGGACTGCGGTCGTGATTTCCATCATCCCGAGCAGCAGTAGCCAGATGCCTAGGACTACCGCCAGAGCCACCACCGAGATACCCGGATAGGAAAGGATCACGATGCCGGCTACGACACTCAGGATGCCCATCAAGGCCGTCCAGCCGCGCGCGGGCATCTCGCGGTGCGACAGCGCGCCGAGCAGCGCCATCTCTTATACCCCCGCGAACCATCTGGCACCCGGGACCAGCGCTTCATACAGGCGCAGGTGTTGCCCGGCGTGGCGCTGTTCGCGCTCCGGGCATCGGAGGGCACGCGTCACCACATCGGATGTCTCGCCGGAGGGTACGTGCTAGTTCAGGTCAGTGCTCTCGGGGAGCGGGAACTTGATGAACGACGTGATCATCGGCCACGACGGAGTCGCGCGGTGCGCCTGGGCCGGAGCGGGCGGCACCGCATTCAGCCACTACCACGACGAGGTCTGGGGCACCGCCACGTATGACGGGCCTGCCATGTTCGAGGCACTCACCCTGGGCGTGTTCGAGGCCGGGCTGAGCTGGTCGGTCGTTTTCGGCAAACGTGACGCCTTCCGGAAGGCGTTCCACGACTTCGACGTCGCCAAGGTCGCCGCGATGACAGACCCTGACGTCGACCGGCTGGTCCAGGACCCATCGATCATCCGCAATCGCGCCAAGATCCAGTCGACCGTCGACAACGCGAGGGTGATGACGTCGGCGTCGCCCAGCCTGCCGGCGCTCGCGAAGTCCTATCAGGAAGCCCGCAATGCCGCGCCGCGCGCCATCGCCGACATCCCCTCGTCCACGCCACAGGCCAAGGAGCTTGCCAAGCTGCTCAAGGCGCAGGGATACCGCTTCGTCGGCCCCACCAGCGTGTACGCGTTCATGCAGAACGTCGGCATGGTCAACGATCACGTCCGAGGGTGCTTCCGGGCGACCGGCTATCACTAGCCTCCGGTGCGTCAGCCGATCTGCTCGGCCAGAGCGACGATGATGCCCGCGGGGTCGGCGAACATGACGCGATGCAGGCGTGTTAGGCGGCGGGTTCTCCGGCTCGGCGCTGAAGGACCGACGGCACGCCGCCGGCATGAGTCCGGGGCCTAGCCATGATGAACTGGCAGGAGATGGCGGCGGCAAGGGGAGGTTGAGCCCATGAGTTTCGCGGGCTTGAGCGCCTGGGTGAACCGGGTTATAGCCTGGGCAGACCGGCTGCAGTGCAGGCACAGCGTGCTGGGATTTCCCTTCGCGGTGGCGAAGAAGTACGGGGACGATGAGGGCGGCCGCGAGGCTGCCCTCATCACGTACTACGGATTCTTGAGCATCTTCCCGTTGCTGCTGCTGGCGGTGGCGGCGCTGTCACGGGTGCTGGCCGGTCACCCGGTCCTGCGCCAGCGACTCATTACCGCGATCGTGCCGCAGGCGCTGCGATCCACCGTTGAGCACTCCGTGACCACCTTGCCGGCGTTGGCAATTCCGTTCGCCGCGGGCCTGCTCGGCTTGCTGTTCTCCGGAACCGGTGTCGTGTTCTCCGCCTACCAGACGCTGAACCATATCGCAGCGGTCCCGCACCGGCTCCGCGCCGGGTTTGTGCCTCGGTATATCCGGGTGTTCGCGATGCTGGCGCTGCTGCTGCTCGGGACCGTGGCGGTCGGCGCGCTCACAGTGCTGAGTACCGCCCTGCCAGGCGTCCCAGGCGTGCAGCGGGCCGCGGCCGTCCTCGGCTCGGCTCTCGTCGTCTTCGCGGTTTTGCTGCTTGGCGCGAGGCTGCTGCTGGCACGGCCCGCGCCGGTCCGGGCCCTGTGGCCGGGCGCCATCTTGGGTGCGGCCGCCGTGACGGTGGTGCTCAATGTCGGAGCGCCGCTGCTGGCCCGGCTGGTCACCAGGGCCGGGCCCGTCTACGGCAGCTTCGCCACCGTGGCTGGCATGTTCGCCCTGCTCTACTTTCTGAGCCAGGCACTTGTGTACGCAGCCGAGATCGCGGCCGTCCGCTATGCCCGCCTGTGGCCGCGAGCCCTGGACCTAAGCAGGCCTACCGCGGCCGATACCCGCGCGCTGGCCCTGCTCGCCCGTGAGCAAGAACGTATCCCAGCCGCCCGCGTCGAGCTTGACCTCGTGACCGGTGGCCCCTCTCCGGCCAACGACAGCGGCACACGGTGACCGGTGGCCTCCGAGTGCGTCAGGTATCGAAACTGCTGAATGCCCCAGCCTGATGGTGTTACGCGTCATTCACGACGGCGGTCGTTTCCCGGCGGTGCCGATTCCTTGACCTGGGATTCGCGGGGTGGGATGCTTCTGACCCGGCTATCCCCGGGAAGGGGGAGCCAATGACGCGCCGGCCGCGCTTAGCCATTCAGGCAATTGGTGCCATGACCGCCTCGATGCTGCTGATTCCGGGGCTCGCCGGAATCGCACAGGCCGGAGCTTTGGCTCCGGCGTGCGTGGCCGTGACGGGTGTCCAGCCTCCGAACCTGGGTGGTTCGAACGGAGACGGGCTCGACGGCGTGGTGGCGCTGTCGTCTTGCAATGCCTGGGCGGTGGGCAGCTACTTCAACGGCACCGCCAGCCAGTCCCTGATCCTGCACTGGAACGGCTCGTCCTGGAAGGTCGTGCAGAGCCCGGACCCGGGTGGCCCGTCGCGCGATAACGTGCTGGCGGCCGTGTCCGCTGTCTCTTCCTCCAGCGTCTGGGCGGTGGGCAGTTCTTCCAGCGGTACCGTCGGCCAGACGCTGGTCGAGCACTGGAACGGCTCGTCCTGGAAGGTCGTGCCGAGCCCGGACCCGGGCGGCCCGGCTGGCGACCGCTTCCTTGACAGCGTGTCCGCGACCTCATCAGCCGGTGCCTGGGTGGCCGGCAGCTACTCCGTCGGCAGCGCTATGCGCACTCTGGTCCTGCACTGCGATCGCGTGGCGTGCAAGGTCGTGGCGAGCCCGAACCCGGGCGGCCGCCGGGGCGCCAGTGTCCTGACCGGCGTGTCCGCCGCCTCGCCTGCCAGCGCCTGGGCTGTGGGCTGGTATGGCATCGGCTCGCAGCACACCCTGGTCCTGCACTGGAACGGCGCAGCTTGGAAGCACGTAAAGAGCCCGGACGTGTCCTCCGAAGGCAACGTGCTCAACGCGGTGACCGCCTTGTCCGCCCGCGACGCGTGGGCAGCGGGCAGTAGCAGCAACGGTGATACAGGCCAGACCCTGATCGAGCGCTGGAACGGCTCTGCCTGGAAAGTCGTCCCAAGCCCGAACCCTGGGGGCACCGTCAACTCCAACGGCCTCAACGGGATCAGCGCGATCTCTGCCGCCAGCACCTGGGCTGTGGGCACCCATGGATTGGGAGTCGAGCAGACCCTGGTCCTGCACTGGAACGGCAAGACCTGGAAGCAGGTCCCGAGCCCGGACCCAGGCGGCCCCTCGCACGACAACGTGCTCGTCGGCGTGTCCGCCACATCCCCGGCCAACGTCTGGATGATCGGCAACTACTTCAGCGGCCTGCTCAGGGCGAGCCAGACTCTCGGCCTGCACTGCTGCTAACTACGCCGTCAGCCGCCGCCACGCCGCGAGCGCCGGCCGGCAGAACGACCGCGGAACTGGTCAGCGGCTCCAGACCGCGTCGTTCTCCGATGTCACCACGGGTACGCCGGTACCGCGCCGGCGTTCCAGGCCGATCACGCCTGCCGGAACCTTGACCGACCCGCACGCCGGCAGCCTTGGCGTCGGTGCCGTCGGCTTCAGCCCCAACCACCGGTGGCTTGTGACCGGAGACATCAAGCTAAACTGCAGAACATGTCTTCCGTATCTCTGCCGGGCGTGGCCGCTCTGCGGGCGCTGGCCCATCCGGCCAGGCTTGACCTGCTCGACTTGCTGCGGGTGCATGAGGTGCTGACTGCGGCGGAGTGCGCCCGGCAGCTCGGGACGTCGACGAAGTCGTGTTCGTATCATCTGGGCGTCCTGGCCGGTCAGGGGCTGGTGGTCAGGGCCGCTGGGCCGGGTGCGGACGGGCGGGAGCGTCCGTGGCGCCGGGTGGCCGATGAGATCGATACTCCGCCGGGTCCTGGAACCGGCGTTGATGAACAGGCCAGGACGGCAGCCATGCAGGTGACCGCCCGGCGCGACCTTGAGCTGTTCGCCGCCTTCCTGGAACGCGAACCCGCTGAACTGGCCCAATGGCGGCACGCGGTCACGGTGCACACGCGCACCTCCGTGATGTCGGCCGGGCAGCTGCAGGAGTGGGGGGCCGCGGTCGAGGCCGTCACCAGGGAGCATGTGGAGCGTGTGCGGCAGGAGCGGCCGGCGGGTGCCAGGCCGGTCCGGCTAAGCATCCGGGGATTTCCGCAGGAACTCCCGGCCAGGGCGCCCCGCGGTGGCTGACCAGGCCGCGCCGTCTGTTCGGCTGGGATACCGCCGGTACTGGCCGGTATGGTCAGTGCGCCCGGTCCGGTGGGCCTTCGCCGGAACCCTGATCGGGCGGATGGCGCAGACGATGATGCCGCTGGCTGTGCTGCTTTTGTTTCGCCAGCGGACAGGCAGCTTCGCAGCTGCAGGAATCGCGGTCGGGGTGTTCGGCATCGCTTGCGTTGCCGGCGGTCCGATCACCGCGCGTCTGGCGGACCGGCACGGCAGCCAGGTCCTGGTGGGTGCGGGTGCGGTCAACGCGGCGAGCCTCGTTCTTCTGGCAGTCACGGCGTCACCGGCCGTGTCGTGGATCGCCGTTGTCATCGCGGGGATGAGCGTGCCGCCGCTGACTTCTGCCTTGCGGGCCGCGATCGTCGCTCGCCTGGCAGCGGAGCGTGACCGTGCTGCCGCGTTCAGCCTGGACGCGATCGCCACTGAGTTGCTGTTCGTCGCCGGGCCTGCCCTGGTGTCGGCAGCCGTGGCGCTCGGCCGGACCGCCGATGCCCTGTTTGTTGCGGGCGGCCTGGTCCTGGCGGCCTCTGTGTCCGTCACGCTCGCGGTTAGGCGCGGCGCCCGGCAGCCGGTGCCGGCGGCCGTTGCGGCTGGCCGTCCTGGCAGTCGGCAGGCTGGGCTGCTCGCCCCTTGGCTGCTCATCGCCGCAGCCCAGACGGCTGCGATCGGGTTCCTCGAGGTCGCGGCGACCGCGAGGGTCGTGCGCCTGGGTCATCCGGCCTCCGCGGGCACGGTTCTTGCCGTGTGGGCCATCGGGAGCGTGGCTGGCGGCCTCGTCTACGGCAGCAGGGACTGGCCCGGCACGGCGGCCGGTCAGCTGCGCGTGCTGCTCCTGCTGCTGACCGGTGGCTTCGCGACCGTCACGGCGGGCCAGGATTTGGGATGGCTCTACCCGCTCATGTTCGTCGCTGGGCTCGCCTGCGCGCCTGCTGTCTCGGCCCTGACAACCAGCTTCAGCATGGCGGGCACCATCGCTAACCGGGTCGGGAGCTTCGCCTGGCTGGCATCCGCCAGCAGCCTCGGCGGCGCCGCCGGTTACGCAGCAGCCGGGCTCCTGCTAGCGCGCGCCACGATCACCACCACCATCCTGATCGGCGCCGCGCTTCCCATCGCCGCCGCGATCGCCGTCCCGCAAAGAACCCGGAGTCCGGACAAACCGCTCGGCTAGATTCAGTGACGCAGCCGACCGCACCGGGCTGGGTGGCCGTGGGTGACCAGGCTCGAAACCGCCGGGTTCGGTGGGCCCCCCGGTGCCGACCACCGTGTAGATATCACCGACGGTCATCGCCTGGCCGTAGAACGTGCCGGTCCTGGCTGCCACCACCCGCACCAGCGCGCCGAGCGCCTCGCAATCATTGCACCCGCGCGGCAAGCCGGAGTCGGCGATCAGCAGGTTCCCGTTCCGGTCGAAGGAAACGCCGACTGCGTCGAAGAGATAGGCCTTGACGGCCGGCCCGCCATCGCCGGGCTGGTCACTGCGCTCGATGTCTGCCTGTCAGGCCACGGTGTACATGTCGCCGGCGGTCATCGCCTGGCCGTAGAAGGTGCCGGTGGCGGCCGCGACCACCCGTACCCGGCCGCCGTCAGTGATCACCAGGTTCCCCGCACCGTCAAGGTTCGCCCCGCACGCCTGGATCGTCATATCGGCGCCGTTACCGATCGCGGTGTCGATGGCGGCCCTGCCATCACCAACAGGCCCGGCCGCGTTGTTTCCCGCGACCGTGGCCAGAGTCCCGGTCGCCTCGCTGATCCGGCGGACCGTGAAGAAGTCCCCGACATACAACGACCCGGACGCCGCCTGAACCCCGCAGGCCTGCACCGCCAGCGAGGTGGGGCGGCCAGGGCCACCCACACCACCCGCGATCGTGGAGATGACCCCCCCGGGACCTGGTTGCCGCGCCAGCCCGCGGGCCTGCCCGGCCGCCAGCACCAGCAGCGACGCCAGCACCATGACAGCGGCGAACGCGACCAGCGAGCGGTCGCCCCAGCCCAGGCGCTCGCCGCGCCCAGGGCCGCCAGCGGCCCCGCACCTCCCGCCCGCCGCAAATACCAGTACCTGGCGTCGTCTCATCCTGTCCCTCACCCCATCCCGGACCGCGCCGATGGCCGGCCGGAAGTAATTAAGCAATGATTCCCAGCAACATGACGCCCAGCACGCTGATCCGGTTGACCGCAGCCGCACCGGCGCCACTTTGCCGCAGCGGATCGAGGTAGTCCATGCTCCGGCCACCTGGTCACCCTCGTGGCGCCCGATCGAGATACCGGCCATCGTCGCGTCTCGCACCGCGAGTCCCCCTGGCTACTGCACGCTACTTGCGGCCCAGGCGCTCACATCTGGTGGAATCTGCTCATCGACAGGCGGCAGTGCCTGCAGTAAAGATAATTGAGACGCCCGGTTTCCGCCCGGCAGTCCCGCTGCCCAAGGAGGTCAGTCATGAGGTCTCATCTGTTAACCCGGATTGCCGCCGTTGCCGTGGTACTGGGCGGCGTGGCCGGAGGCATGGCCGCGACCGCCCCGTCCGCCTCCGCGCTCCCGCCGGGCTGCCTGGGTAGCGCCATGCGATTCAGCGACTACGGCGTGCTCCCGTCACCACTAGAGGTCTACGCCCAGGGTTACTGGTACTGGAACGGGTGCTCCTACGAACTCCCGTTGAACCTCTCCATTTCAAAGTACGTCACCGGTGTCGGCTGGGAGAAAGTGGCCACAGGCAGCGGTGCCGTCACGTATAGCTGCACCGGCGGTCCGGCCCTGTACACCACGGACGTCACGCCGGCTGGCGACGATTTCTCCTGCGGCTGACCAGGTACCAACCCCGCTGCAGCCCTGTTCGGGCGTCACCTTCACTTCGGTCGGGTGCGTGTGTACCTCAGTGGCAAGGGTCGGCGTCGCAACGCGTCCCGGCTCGTGGCCGACGCACGGCGCAGCGCCGAGTTGGTGGAGGCCGATGCCGTCGTGACCGTGCCGGTGCTGGAAGCGGGCGATGAGTGCTGGAGGGCGGTGTCGTGAGGATGGTCACACGCGGGCGGTCCAGGGCCGCGGTCCTGCTCGCCTTGGCGGGGCTCGGCTTGTCACCGATCTCGTGCGCCGCACCTCGGGTGGCCGCGGCGGCGCGCACCGGTCCCCTCGGCCAGGCTGTTTGCCCGGCGCCGCGCAGCTTCAGTTCGCTGCCGCTGTTCGCCCGCGTCCAGAAGGCCGATGATGTCATGGTCGACAGCAACGGCAACGTCTGGGTGAGTAACGTGGGCGGCCACGATGTGACCGAGCTGAGCCCGGCAGGCACGGTGGTTCACGTCTTCGCGGACCAGCAGGACCCCGAGGGCATGGTCCAGCTGTCCTCGTCGGCGATGGCGCTGGCCAACCAGAAGAGCGACCAGGTTGTCGTCTTCGACACGACGACTGGCGCGAGCAAGCTGTGGGTGCAGCTCACGCCCAACGGCCTCGGCGTCGATGGCATCGGCGTGGAGCCAGGGATGCTCCTTCTCCCCGATGCGGCCCAGGGCAACCTGGATACGGTGCCCCTGCCGCCCTTCAGCGGCGGTCCCGTGACCGTCGCTACCGGGCTGGGTCGTCCTGTCGACGCGACGCCGGTCGGCGATGGCACGCTGCTCGTCTCCGTCGAGAATCCGCCGGGCCTCGACCTGGTAAACCCCATGACGGGGACGGTGACTGCGGCGGCGCACTTCGCGTCCACCGATGACGTCGTCGTCGGCAATGGCATCGCATATGTGGCGGACAACGGAGGCGGGACGATGAGCGCCATCACCTTGTCGTCAGGGACGGTCAGCACCCTGGTCACCGGCATCAAGGCCGCCCAGGGCCTGGCCATGCGGGCCGATGGGACGTTCCTCGTCGTCGACGAGAAGTCAGGCGACATCCGCATCGCAATGGGCTGCTGACCGGGGCTCACACCGCGGTTCCGCAGAATTTGAGGCCCGGCGCTGACCTGATCGCTTACTACCTGAACCCGGACTGCTGCCGCCGGACGGGCAACGGTCCCGCAAGCACGCCGAGACCCAACTGCTGGGCGCGAGCTGCCCGCGGCCCGGATGAGTGTGGCCGGAGAATCACCGGTGTCAGGCCTGGGCGATTGAGTTGCCCTGAACCTTGATGTTGATTCGGGCAAGGGGCGCGGTAGCCGGGCCGTTGATGACCGAGCCGTCGGAGATGCTGAATTTGCTTCCATGACACGGGCAGTCGATCGTTCCGCCGGCCACGGTGTTGACTGTGCAGCCCAGATGAGTGCAGATCGCTGTGAAGGCATCGAAGGAGCCGGCCCGCGGCTGGGTGATGACGATCTTCTTTGCGGTAAGGATCTTGCCGCCGCCGACGGGGATCTCCGCGGTCGTGGCCAGTACGCCGGACCCGTCCGAGCGCCCAGGCTCGGGGCTGCTCGGGGCGGACTGGCCGCCGTCGATCCCGCCGTTGGAGCTGTAGCGAGCGCATCCAGCCAGCGCGGCGGCGCAGGCGGCGCCGGCACAGGTCAGCACGGCGCGGCGGCTGGCGGCGGGAACTCCGGGCTCTGGCATGATGTGACTCCTCAGCGCTTGATGCCGAAGGTGGAGAAGAACCAGTAGGCGGATGTGAGCCACACTCCGGTCAGCGCCGTGAACACTAGCGCGCCCACGGTGGGCAGCAGCCACGATGGCATATCACGCTTGGGCAAGATCAGCATCTTGACGGTAAAGGAGCCGAAGAACAGGCAGCCGAGAATCGAGTGAATGAGCACCCGGGCGCTGTAGGTCTGAAATCCGAGCGCGTAGAGACACTGCACCGCGACAGGAACAGCCACGAGAAATGCGATCCGGCCTGACCATCGATGCAGGCCGCCGATCCAGGCCGGCGCGCTCACGCGCGGGATCTTTCCGTAGATCACGAGCGCCGAGCCGACCTGGATCAGCGCGAACACAGTTGCGATCGTGGCCAGCCAGGCCTTTACCGAGCCAACGCTTGAGAATCCCGCGATATTGATCGCTATGCCGGTCGGGTGATGCAGACGCCCGAAGACACCCAGCGTCAGCGCGACCAGTGCGCCGATCAGGCAGGGCACCACTAGCTTGGCCGCGCCCGATGCGGCGCGCTCCGGTGGCAGCGGAGCGGAAGCTTCCGGCTGTGCTGTCATGTTCGTCTCCGTTTAGCTGGCATGGGATCGTCAGTCACCGCCACCGCCGCCGTGGCCGCCACCGCCGCCGTGGCCGCCATCCTGTCCGGCACCTGTCCCAACCCGGCTCTCACCTTCGCACCGGGAGCGAACGGACTCATGCCCGGCGGAAGATTTCCGCGATGCTGGTGCCGAGAACGTGTAGCGGATGCCGTTGGCCAGAACGTCGCCGGCTGCCTTCCTCAAGTTGTACGTCGCACGAAGCTGAGCGTGGTCGCGACCGGTCAGGGTCAGGTTTCCGCCGGCCGCGGCGCCGCTGAGACGCGCCTCGATGACTGATCCCTTGCAGACGTAGGCGCTGGCCCGCTCGCCGCTGACCGAGATCGCAATCGCCGCGCCACCCCCGTGCACCTGTGCGACGTAGGTAGCGCGGATCGGCGCCTTCGCAGGTGCAGAGCTCGTCCGCGCAGGCGACGCCTGCGGCGAGCCGGCGTCTTCGGTGTGAGCCGGAGACCGAATGGGCGCCGGGGCGGACGGCGCGGCGGCATGAGCGGTTGCCAGCATGCTGGCAACAAGCAGGACAATGCCAAGGCCCGCGCCGGTCAGCAGCGTGATCGTGGGCGACTTAACTCTCATATGAGCGTCCTGAGCGGCATTGAATCAGTGAGTAAGGACCCGTCCGGCACTAGGCTCTGTTCTTGGGCCGACGCCGAACACCACATCCGGTGAAATGGTATGAAATCACTTACGCCGGGATGCAGACTGCCAATGTACTAGTTTGCCGTCGCCGTCGTCTACGACGATCATATTCGGCGCATTACAGCAACACGTTCAGCCCTGCCGCCGCCCTGCCGGACAGTACCGCGAGCCTCTGGCCTGTCTCGGCGGCTAACTGCTCAGCATGGAGGTAGCACACAACGAGGGCGCATCGCTGGGAGGCGTCTGCGGGCCGCGGGGGCGCTGAGCGCGGGGAGCTGGCGCGGGGGTTCGCCGTGGTGGCTCGTGCCCGGGGGGTGCGGTGGGTTGCCGTATTCATACCTGTTTTCCAGGCTGGATGTGGCAATTCATCGCGCGGCCGGTCGCGCGGGTGCCGGGTGGATCTGGCAATCCATCGCAGGTCGGCGTGCGCCGGGCGGCTGGATGCGGCAATTCATCGCGCCGGGTCGCGGGGGACCGGCAGCGGCCTTCCGCGATCATGGTCCGGCGCGTGAACGAGTTACGCGACAGCCTCGATAGGATCAGGAGCCAGCCATGGCTGAAAGTACTCTATTCTCCCGGTCTGGGAAATCACTGGCTTGTAATGTGGTCTGCCTGGTTCTCTCTTCAATCGCATAGGCATCTGGGCGCATGGCAGGCCGCGTGCTGCCGGGGAGGAACGGGATGATCCGTTCGGCATGGTGTTGTTGCCGTTGAACTTTACGATTGAGCCCTAGGGTCGGATTCCTTGTGAGGAGGTTTTCGTGGGCCAGGGTTTCACCGTTAAACCGGACGTACTATCTACGGGCGGCCAGCAGGTAGCGGGCCTTGTGTCCTGTGTTGAATCGACCGCTTCCGATGTAGTCCAGGCCATCACCGGGATGGCGGGGTCGGCATCGGGGCACGCGGGACTCGCGGCGGCCCTAACGTCCGCTGCGGAAAGCAGCGCCAAGGCTTTCCTCGATCTTGGCGCCGCGTACCGGCACGTCGGCGAGAGCCTCGCGGCGGCCGCCAGCGTCTACGACCGGACCGAGCAGGCATGCGTCGGGTCTGTCTCCAGGATTGGAGGCGGCCAGTGAGCGGCGTGCTGCTGCCGGTGCCGCCGGGGGATCCGGATGCCCTGGAAAGCTATGCGTCTACGCTCGCATCGGCGGCGGAGCAGATCGGCGCTCTCGCGTCGAGCACCGTCCGCGTGACCGCCGGCATTAAGAGCAGGGCGAGCTGGACGGGCAGCGCGGCTGAGGGGTACTCGGCGTTCACGGGCAGCCTGGCGCAGAGCGTGGGCGGCACCGTGTCCCGCCTGGACCGGATCGCATCTGCCGTCGGGGTCTACGCCGGATGCTTGCGCACTGCCCAGGAAGAGGTTGCCGCCTACAACAAGGCCGTGGAGGCCGCCTTCTGCCTCATCCCGGCGAAACAGCCTGCTGCGCTTGCCGCCCTGGATGAGGACAGGCTGCAGGCGGAAGCGGCGGTGATCGCCGCGGACACAGCCGGTGACAGCGCTGCGGAGGATGTCAAAGGCACGGTGACCATCCAGGCGGTCGATCTCCAACGGCAGGTGCAGATCTTGGACGAACAGACACGCCCCGCGGCCGCGCCTGAAAGCCGCGGACCCCGAGCCGAGGCGGCCCCGCCGGGTTGGCAGCAACGCGCCGCGGCCCTGGCTCGGCTGAAGGAGTTTCTCGGAGGTGATGGCCTGCCGGATGATCCACATGCGGAAGGCGCCTCGGGGACCGGCTACGAGAACCCCTACACCGATCTCAACGGAGACCCCGTGGCGGGAGATGGATGACCCTAATGACGACGGGGAGTGAGCCGCCGCAGGCCGGCCCCGGCAAGGCCGGCACGAGCAGGATGGGGACGAAGATCATGCGCGGTAGGTGGGAGAAGATACGGGGAACGATCGTCGAGTCTGCTGATGCGCCGCCTGGGGCGACGAAGTCCACGATGGCCCGGTCCCGCCAGGAGCATGACTACGTCGTCGAGGTGCAGGACAGGAAAGGCGGGGTGCTGCGGGCGACGGTCGGGATGGCCGGGTTCTTCGTGCACGCCGTCGGAGAGCCGATGGCCGTCGAGGTCAACTTCAAGACCGGCGAGGTCAGACTCGACAGGCAGGCCGAGGCCGCGATACTCAGGCAGCAGGCCGAGACGATGCGGGTGCAAGCCTCGATGGGGCTCTCGGCGTCCGCCGTCATGGGCTCGCCGGTGACGGCGGACGGCTCCGGCACTGCCGAAGACAGGCTCGCCCAGCTCAGGCAGTTGCACGATAAAGGGATTTTGACCGACTCCGAGTACCAGGCCAGGCGCGCGGAGATCATCGGCCAGATCTAATTCCGAGTCAGCCACTTCCAGCGGCCAGCACCAGTTGCCCGGGAGCGACTCGACCTTCCCGGCAGCGACTGCCTGAACGAGAAGGCTGCGGCACTGCTGCACTCGCTGGCCCGCATTCACGCGCTGGTCGACGGGAACAAGCGGCTGGCGCTGGCCGCCGGTGATCGCCTTCTACGGCCTCAACGGCAGGAGCCTGACCTTGACCAATGACCAGGCCTACGAGCTGGTGATAACCGTGGCCGACGGCCGCCTTGACGCGGTAGCTGACATAGCGGCCCGGCTTGGCCCAGCAACCAGGCCGAGGTCTTGAGCAACCGGGCAGTTCTTCGCAAGCCGGTGACCGCAGGAACCCGCTCGGCCTGGGCCGGTCGTGGATTGAGCAGGAGATAGTGGTAGCCGCGCACGATCGGGGCCCTATTCGGTACGGCATCCCAGTTCGGCTCCCTGTACTCCGAAGCCCTGATTATCACGCCACGCCGCCTGTACGCCTGACGAGGCTGTCGGGTGACTCCGGACGGGGGCTGTCGTGTTACGGGGAAGCGCCCGGCAGCCACGACGTAACGCAGTGCGCTTGACAGCGATCAAGGGAAAGTCACCCGACAGCCTCTTACGGCGCACCCGTCGAGACCAACGTCTACACCAGCGGCAGCCACGCGGGCGCGCTATTCGGCGGCGAGCCTCCTCGCGGGACAGCTTGAACAGGCCGCCAAACACTCTCCCTGCGGGGATCTTGAGCCCGGTAGCTGTCGCCGCCGGGCGGGGTGGGGGAGTCGCGTGGTGAAAGATGAGTAGTCGGTACTCAGGCTGGCTAGGGGCGGGCGGACTACAAATGTGCTCAGGCGGGCCGATGCGGGCTCGCAGCATTTTCGAGGAGGCATCGTGTTCGCACGCCAGAACCATGGCCGGGCGGTAGCCGGCATCGTGACCAGCATTCGCGGGCGGCACCGGGCCGCCGGGCCGTGGCGGCCGCTACTTTTCGCCGCGGCCGCTGTGCTCACCGGAGCGGTCGCGCTGCCGCAGCCGGCGGTCGGCGCGGTCGCCACGCCGGGTGCGGCCTTCACCAAGCTCACGCTGCTGCACGGCTGGGGCACCTACGCCTTCGGCTCGGCCAGGCCGGCCGTCGCTGACGTCTCCGGGGTCGTGTACTTCAAGGGCGCTATCTCGACGAGCAGCAGCAGCACTAATAATGTCGCCTTCGTCCTGCCGCCCGGTTTCCGCCCGTCGAAGTATGTCAACGTCCCGGTGGACATGTGCAACGCCGCGAAGGGAGAGCTCAACATAGCCCCGTCCGGCGTGACCCAGGTAATTTCCGCGGGAGCGAACTCGGACGCTACGTGCTTCACCTCGCTCGACGGGGTCTCGTTCGCGCTCTCGGCGAAATCGTTCACCGTGCTCAAGCTCCAGCCCGGCTGGACCGAGTTCGGCAGCTTTTACCGGAAGGCCGCGGCTCGCCTGATCGGCGGGATCGTTCATTTCGAGGGAGAAATCCGAACGGCCGGCACCAAGCCGGCCGCGTTCACGCTGCCGGCCAGGCTCCGGCCCAGCCGGAGTGTCAACGTCCTGATCAACGTGTGCACCGGCAGCATCGGGCGGCTGCACATCACGGCCAAGGGCGTGGTGACAGTGCGGTCCGAGGAAGGCGTCTGGGCCGTTCAGTGCGGGACCTCGCTGGACGGAGCCGCCTTCGCGCTGTCGCCGAAGTCGTTCACGGCACTAAAGCTCAAGGCAGGCTGGATCAACGCGCCATCCGGCACCGCTAAGGCCGCCGTGCGCAGCGTCTCAGGGATCGTGCGCTTTACCGGCGCCATCCGCACCGGCGGGACGAGCGCCAGTCCTTTCATCCTGCCCAAGGGATTCCGGCCGGCTAAGGATGTCTACATTCCGGTGGACCTCTGCGATGGCGGTAACGGACGGCTGGACATTCAGCCAGACGGCGCCGTCGCGGTGCAGGCTGAGAGCAGCTTTGCCGAGGCCCAGTGCCTCACCTCGCTCGACGGCGCGTCGTTCGCGCGCTGAGGCCCGCATCGAGATCATGGAGCGGACCTGTGCCTTTCGTTGCGCAGGTCCAGGAAAGCCGCACCCGGGGCCAGCCTCAGCAGGCCCCGGGTGCTGCGGTGCATGACGGGCATCCGCTAACAAGTACTATCATTAACGGTCAACTTCGCAAGCTCTCCTGCGGACGCAGGTACCCGGCTGGTCGGGTGCCGTCGACCCTTATCTCGCCGGCGTGCGCACACCGCCGTGGGAAGCTGTCAAGGCGCTCGTCGATGCGGTCGCGGAGGGTTATCCGCAGGCGCAGTGGCGTACGGTGAAGTCGGTGATGTGGCGAAGGCCCGCGGAGAAATGGCTAGAGCGGAGCAGGCGTACGCACAGAGCCTCGCCATCCTTCGGCGGCTCACCACGCTGCGGGCACTAACGGCAATTAATAGCCGCATGGTCGACATAGCACGGCGACCACCAGGATAAGTTACTGATCGATCGACCAGGGAAGCCGCCACGTCACCGGCGGTTCCCGCCGTTACGCTGCGCTCGCCCGGTCACTGCCCCAGGATGCAGTGACTTGACGATTCAAGTCATCTCGGCCTACGATTCATTCACTTGAACGGTCAAGTGATGGAGGAGGGCCATGACGAAGAACGAAGAAATCGTCCGCGCGGCGTACCGGACGGCCGAAGGCGACGTCCTTGATCTCGAGGGCTGGCGCAACGCTTTCACCGAGGACGGGGTCTTCAACAACATCGCCGCCGGGGAAAGCTACGCCGGCGACAGGCTCGGCGACGTGGTGACCTCGATGGCGAACTTGCTCCCCGACGTTCACCGCGATCTGCTCCGGGTGCACGTCAGCGGCGACCTGGTGGTGGCCGAGCTCTTGATTCAGGGAACGTTCCTCGGCCCGCTGCAGACACCCTCCGGGCAGGTAGCGCCCACCGGGGCCAAAGTCAGCATCCCGACGGCCGACTTCTTCTACCTGCGCAACGGCAAGATCGAGACGTTCAACTGCTACGTCTCGATGAACATCATGCTGGCCCAGATGGGGGTCTACCCCGACTTCGCCGCTGCCGTGGCCGCGGAAGCGGCCGCCAGCTGACCACCGCGCGCATCCAATGAGCTAAAGGTCTTGAGGACCGAGCACGAAGGAGATTGTCATGAGGAAATTGCACCGCGTTGCCGTGGCCGCAGCACTTGCTGCCGCCAGCCTGGGAGTCGCCGCCGCCGCGAACGCGGCGACGGCCGCCCCCGAGCACAGCACCCGGGCGGCAACGGCGCCGTTGAGCGGCCACGCGAGCGTAAGGGCCAACGAGCAGGTGGTAGAGGCATTCCTGCAGGACGTCATCAACGAGCACAACGGCGACCACGCCGCCAACTACCTGAACCCCGACATGCAGTGGTCCGGCGGCACCGTGGGCACGGTCACGGGCAGCGCCAACGTTGCCGGGCTGTTCGCCGGCGTAGTCGCCGCGTTCCCCGACGCGCACGTCACCATCGAAGACATCTTCGGCCAAGGCGACCAGGTCGTGGTCCGCGTAGTCGTAAGCGGCACGCAGGACGGCGCCATTCTCGGCATCCCCGCGAGCGGACGCCACGTCCAGTGGGACGGCGTCGATGTTTACCGCCTAAGCCACCGCAAGATCAGCAACATCTGGGCCGGCGACGACTGGACCGCGATCCTCAACGACACGGGCACGTTCACGGCGCCCTGGATCTCCTGACTCCCCATCCGTTCGACCGCGGGTCGCCAGGGGACTGGTCGGCGACCGGGTGACCGTCGTGATGACCGAGATTCTCGGCCACCACGACGACACCACCGCTTCCAGGGAGGATTGAGCTGCTGTGCGCCCAGCGTCAGCCTCGGCGGCGGGTCGAAGAACGCCCTGCGGACGCCTTCGTGCCGGCGGGTACCTGCTCGCCGGCTTGCTCCTTGGTTGCGCCGGTCCGGTCAGTCGTTGCCGTGGTGCCTGCCGGGGCTACGATTCCGGCGGTCAGCCGCCTGGCCGACCGGGCTGCCGTCAGCGCCAGCAGGCTGGCCAGCAAGGCGACCAGCAGGCCGGCAACCGCCAGCCAGCGGGCCGTGCCGTCGCTGCCGGAGGCAGCGGAGGCGGTGCCGACGCTGGCCGCGCCGGTCTTGCTGGCCGTGCCCGCCGACGCGTTGGCTGTGGTGAGGGTCAGTGCGGGCGCGGGATGATCGGGGGCCGGCTGACCGGGCTGGGACACATCGATCCACCGGACGACGTCGCCGTTGGAGTAGGTCTGGATCGCCTTGAATACCAGTTGGCTGACGCCCGTGGGCATCGGGTCAGCGGAGATCGTGAAGCTCTGGAATTGTCCGGGCAGGATCTTGCCGCCCGTCCAGATGACCTCGGAGACCGCTTGGCTGAACGACCCGTCGTCGGTGACGAGCGGCTTGGCCAGCGTGACGGTCTTGACCGTGAAGGTCCAGCCGGGGATGGGCTGGACGAGGAATTGGGCGATCGGGTGATCGGTCGGGATCTGGATGTCAACCTTGACGGTGTCGGCCTTCGATTCCTCGTTCGGGACGTGGAAGGTCAGCACCTGGGTTGACCCGGCAGGCACCGAGGTGGGGCTCACCGTGATGTGGGCCAGCGCAGGTCCGGCGAACACGAGCATCGCCGCCGCCGTTGCGGCGCCGGCGATGGCGGCCCGGCGGATGGGGCGGACACGCGCGAGTGGTCTTAGCGAAGAGAGCGCAATAGACATTTTCATCTCCTGTATCGGTCGCTTTAGCCAGGTCAGCCAGTGCGCGGCGCGCGAGCGGTTAACTCCTCGCAGCGGCCTGGGGCGGCCTCTGGGATTCGCGAAGTGAATGGAACGGGCTCGTCGGACAGCACCACCGCCAGAAATGGGCTCGGTAATGTCACGCCTTTCTTACGGGATATATATGTTCGACCCGAACGCTATCCCCGAACGCGGGCGGACGACATTGACGAAGTGCCCCTAGGGGCTAATACTCTTAAAGAAAACCCGTCGTCGCAAACCCCTACAGGGTAATGACCAAACCCGGGCGGGGTATTGCTGATCCTCGGCAGCGAAGTAAACAGAAACCCCCACCGGGTATATCCCTGCCGACTTCATGAGAAATTTGTCACCGGTATTGCCGGGCGGGCTTTTCCGCTTGCACCCAGTGCGTCGGGCGTCTCGTCGCGCTCGCCAGCTGCTGGGCAGGCCGGCAGCGTCCGTGCAGGTTAGTTGTCCACGGTCATGATGCGTGCTTGGACCAGGATGCCGTCGTCGATGCGCAGCAGGCCGAAGGTACCCGCCGGCTGCCGGCGGCGGTCGGTCGGCGACCCTGGGTTGAAGATCCGCAGGTCTTCGGCGGCCTGGTCGAGCGGTATGTGCGAGTGGCCGAATATGACCAGCCGCGCGGCCGGGAACCGGCGCCGCAGCCGGGCCAGCCGGCCCGCGGCCGGGCCGCTGTCATGCACCATCGCCACCGCCAGCCCGGCGAGCTCGAATTCGTCGGACTCCGGAGCGCCCCAGGCGGCGACGTCCGGGCCGTCATTGTTGCCCAGCACCGCCCGTACGGGAGCGTAACCGGCCAGTTCGTCGAGCACGTCCGCGGTGCAGGCATCGCCGGCGTGCAAAATCAGGTCGGCGCCGTCCAGATACGCCGCCAGGGCGGCCGGGCAGCGACGCCACCGGCGGGGAGCGTGCGTGTCCGCCAGCACTACCGCTCTCACCCCGGCCAGTATGCCGTAGCCCTGTTCAGCTCGCGGGGGTTATCCCGGCGGGCCTAGTTGATTCCTGATGTGTCGATGTGCGCGACTATGCGGTCGGCGTCGTGGCCGAGGCGTCGTAGCTGCTCAGCGGACAGGACGTCGATGACCAGGGACCGCACGTGCGCGACGTGTCCGGGTGCCGCGCGGCCGAGCACCTGGAGGCCCTTGTCGGTCAGGATGCCGTTGGTGAATCGCCCGTCAGCGGGATCGGGCTCGCGGCGCACCAGGCCGCGCTGCTCGAGGCGGTTGAACAGGTGCGACAGCCTGGACAGGGACGCGTTAGTGACTTCGGCCAGCGAACTCAGCCGCTTGGTCCGTCCCGGGCTAGCGGAAAGCATGGCCAGGACCTGGTACTCCACCATCCCAAGGTTCGAGTCGCGTCGCAGTTGCTGATCGATCGACCAGGGAAGCCAGGTCATCAGCCGCACCACTGACAGCCACGAGTCAAGTTCCGCGTCAGTCAGCCACGTCACCGGCGGTTCCCCGCCGTCACGCTGCGCTCGCCCGGTCACTGCCCCAGGATAGCAGTGACTTGACGATTCAAGTTATGGCTAGCCCGGAATCTGGCCGGACGCAAGCGCGATGCTAAAGGAGCGCGAAACCGGTCAGGGCGGCGAGCCGGTTCATCAGCTGGTCCTGGAAAGCGGGGTCACAGGCTTCTGAGGCGGGCTCCTGTCGCTGCCGGTGGTACCAGTAGCCGCCGCTCACTGTCGCGGCCGGGTCGTTGCTAACGGCAAGCCATGTCTGCGTGAGATAGCCCATTTCCAGATCGCCGGTTGCCGCGGCGCCGCCCATCTTGGTCGGTATCCAGCCCGGATCGACGGCGTTGCTGAATACGTCCGGCCACACGCGCGCGAGGGTGAGGGCGAGCGCGGTGACGTGGAGCTTGCTCTCGGAGTACGCCTGTGCGGCATCCCAGCGCCGGGCGGTTCAGTCGATGTCCCGCAGGGACCCGGCACCGCCGTAATGCATTCCGCTGCTGAGGTAGATGACCCGATCCGGGCGGTCGATCAGCGCAGTGAGTATGTAGGGCGCCAGGGCATTCACCGTGAGAGTCTTCGCGTGACCCTCGGCGGTCATGGAGCGGGATGGCTCGAGGAAGACCGCGGCGTTGTGGATGACAGTGTCCATCCGGCCGATGTCGTTTACCTGATCGGCGGCGGCGCGACCGAGCCCGTCAGCGGAGCCGGTGATGAAGATGCGGGACACGGGTTAATTCTCCGATCGATGTTGTGCTGGTACCGATCGGCGAGGTGGCTACTGGCTGATCGAGTACGCCCGAAGCTACCGGCCGTCAAGGTGAGCGGCTGTCACCTGCTTCCGGTGATTTTGCGATCCGGTAGACAGTCAGATCCCCGAGGGCCCACGTACCCGACGCTGCCGCGAGCCGACGGGCAGGCGGGTCAGGATGCGTTCTGGTCTGCATCCAGGTCGATGACGATGACGGCGGTGTTGTCACTGCCGCCGTTGTCGTTCGCGAGCTGGACGAGCCGCGCCGCCGCCTGGCCGGGTTCGGCGGCACTAGCCAGAACCTCGGCGATTTGGTGGTTTGCGGCGTGGGCGGTGAGCCCGTCGGTGCACAGCAGCAGCCGCGCTGTCCCCGGCACGGCGGGCAGGTGGATATCGGCGTCGATGTCTGGCGCGATGCCGAGGGCGCGGGTGAGCAGGCTGCGTCTGGGGTGGGTGCGCGCTTGATCTGGGGTGAGCTCCCCGGCGTCGGTAAGTGCTTGCACGACGCTGTGGTCGCGGGTGAGCTGATGCAGTTGCCCGCCGCTGAACAGGTATGCGCGGGAGTCGCCGACGCTGGCCACCGCGAGTTGTGCCTGTTCGCCGGTGCTGAGGACGGCCAGAGCGGTGAGGGTGGTTGCCATGCCTTCTAGCGATGGGTCGGATCCGGCCTTGTTCCAGATGGCCGTGCTGGCGGCACGTGCGGCCCCGGCTAGCCCGGAGGCGGTGGGCGCGCTGGTGAAGTGTGTTTTGAGGGTGTCCAGGGCCAGGCGGCTTGCGGTCTCCCCGGCCGGGGATGCGCCGATCCCGTCGGCTACCGCGAACAGCGGGGAACTGATCAGGAGCGCGTCTTGGTTGGTGTCGCGCACAGTTCCGGTGTCGCAGGCCGAGCCAGCGGTGAGCGTGGTCATGGCGGTGCCTCCTTGGGGGCAGGTGGGGTTGGGCGGGGCGGTGGCGAGCATGCCGAGTTGCCGGCGGGCGGCCGCGAGCGCGCGCTTGCGGTTGGTAACGTCCCGGTCCAGGTCGCGTTCCCAGGCGCGCAGCCGGCCTTCGTCCGGGTTTTGCAGGAACTCGCCGATCTCCCGCAGCGCGATCCCGGCCCGGCGCAGCTGCAGGATCAGGCGGGCCGTGGGTAGCTGGTGCCAGGCGTAGTACCGGTACCCCGACCAGGCGTCGACCGCAGCGGGGATAAGCAGCCCCTCAGCCGCGTAGGTGCGCAGGACCTTGACCGACAGCCCGCACCGGGCCGAGAACTCACCGATTGCCAGCAGCTCGCTCACCGGACCCACCCTGAAGCCTGACCGGCGGGCAGAGTCAAGGAACCGGTGTGCGCTATTTTTCGAAACGAAGCTGATCAGTTTCCAGCAAGTCCGACAACCGCGCCAGCGCTTGCTCTAGCTGGGCCTGAACCTGGTCCGCCAGCTCTACCGCCGGGGCGTTTGGTGGCGCCGCGCCGACCACCTGGCGAAGGCGCACCAGGCGGGTGTCCAGGGCGGCCCGGTGGACGTGGATGGAGCGCTTGCCGCCGCCGTCCGCGATCAGGTCCGACTCCACCGCCTCCAGCTCCTGCCGCAGCTGGAGATCGGACTCGCTATCGCCGGCCTCCGAGCGCGCCCGCCGCGCCCGGTTCACGCCGTCGTACAGGTCGGACAGCAGACTCCAGAGCCGCAGATTGAGCTCGTACTGGGCGGCGACCTGCTCCGGCGTGTAACGGCTACGCGGATCAGCGGCGATCTCGAACCCGGACTCGGCCGCCTGACCGCCCAGCTCCAGGCGCACCGTGTATCGACCTGGTGGCACCGCCGGACCCAGGTTGGCCGCGTCCCCGTCCTCCGGCGGATCGATCTCGATCTGGGTGCCGGGCCCGTGCCGGCCGTCCCAGACGAAGCGGTTCAGGCCCTCTTGCCGGGGCGGCACCGGGTCCTTGGGCTTGCCCTTGTCCGGCTTGCGGTCCTCGTCTCCCGGCCGCGCTGTCAGCGTCCGGACCTCCCGGCCGTCGGAGTCGCGGAACGTAAGCCTCAGCTCGGTGTCGCCGGGATCGGCGAGCCGGTACAGCACCGCCACCCCGTCGGTGGGGTTCCGGCCGACCCCCACCGGTACGTCCACGGTCTCGGTCCGGCCCGGGAGCTGTCGCTTGTCATAGGCAACCACCACCGGTCCCAAAAGGGAGTAGGAGCGGCGCGCCTCGCCCTTCGCGGGAAACCCCCGGTCGGTGAGCCAGCGGACGGCCCGGCGGGGCTGGTACAGGTGCAGCGGCGCCGCTTCCAGCTCGGGCCGGTGCTGGCGCAATGCGGGCAAGTCCTCCAGAACCCAGATCGAGCGGCCGTGGGTGGCCACCACGAGGTCATCGCCTTTGAAGACGAAGTCATGCACCGGGACCCGCGGCAGCTCGCCGTGGCAGCGCTGCCAGCTTGCCCCGTCGTCGAAGGAAACCAGCAGGCCCAGTTCGGTGCCGCACAGGAGCAGGCCGCGGCGGGCCGGGTCCGCGCGCAGCACGTGACAGTACTCGTCTTCGTCCAGACCCCGGTCCAGCCGCTCCCAGCTGGCGCCGAAATCCCGCGTCCGCCACAAGTAGGGACCGAAGTCGTCCAGCTTGTGGGCCTCGGCGGCCACGTAGGCGGTGCCGGCCTCGTGGGGTGAGGCGTCGATCATGCGCACCGTCGCCCAGCGGGGCAGGTCGGGCGGCGTGATCTCGGTCCAGGACCGGCCGCCGTCACGGGTCAGGTGGATCCGGCCGTCGTCGGTCCCGGCCCAGAGCTGGCCCGGCGCGAGCGGCGACTCGGCCAGCGCGAAGACGGTGCAGTAGTACTCGGCGCCGCTGTTGTCGGGGGTGAGCCCGCCCGAGGAGCCGAGTTTCTCGGCGTCGGCGCGGCTCAGGTCGGGACTGATCGGTTCCCAGGTCTGGCCTTCGTCGGTGGACCGGAAGACGTGGTTACCGGCCTGGTAGAGGATGCTCGGATCGTGCGGGGACAGCAGGATCGGCGAGGTCCAGTTGAACCGGTAACGGGTCTCGCCCGCCGCCGCGGTTTCCTCCGGCCAGACACCGATCGGACGGCTCTCGCCGGTGCTTTGATCGTGGCGCGTGATCAGGCCCTTGAAGTTGCCGGCGAAGACGATGTCGGGGTTATCGGGCCGGACCGCGATGTAGCCGCTCTCGCCGCCGCCCACATGAGTGGTGTCCAGCTGGGTGATGGCTCCCCAGCGGGAGTGGCTGGGGAAGGCGATGGTGGTGTTGTCCTGCTGGGCGGCGTAGATGCGGTAAGGCTCCCGGGTGTCAGTGGTCACATGGTAGAGCTCGGCGGTGGGCTGGTTGTAGAGCGAGGACCAGCTCTCGCCGCCGTTCAGCGTCACGCTTGCGCCGCCGTCGTCTCCTAGGATCATGTGCTGGGCGTCGGCAGGGTCGATCCACAGGTCGTGGCAGTCGCCGTGCTGGACCGGGAAGGCGGAGAAGACCTTGCCCGCGTCCGGTGAGCGCCAGCACTGCACGTTGAGCGCCCACACCGTCTCCGCGTCGACGGGATCGGCGATGACTCGGCTGTAGTACCAGGCCCGTCGGCGCAGATCTGGCTGCTCGGAGAGGCGCTCCCAGTGGTCCCCGTAGTCGTCGGATCGGAAGACAGCACCGTCCTGTGCCTCCACGATGCACCAGACCCGGCCCGGCCGGGCCCCGGAGGCTGTCACCCCGGCCCGGCCCATGACCCCCTTGGGCATACCCGGCCGTCGGCTCAGGTCCTCCCAGGTGTCGCCGCCGTCGGCGGACCGCCACAGGCCACTCCCCGGCCCGCCGCTGTCCAGGCGCCAGGGCAGTCGGCGCCCCTGCCACAAAGTCGCGTAGAGGATCCGCGGGTTGCGCGGGTCGATGCACAGGTCGGCTGCCCCCGCGTCCTCGCCGCGGTGCAAGACCAGCTCCCAGCTGGCACCGCCGTCGCGGGTGCGGTAGATGCCGCGCTCGGGATTGGGGCCGTGGGCGTGGCCGAGGGCGGCGACGTAGGCGATGCCGGCGTTGGTCGGATCGACGCGCACGCTGGCGATGTGGCGCGTCGCCTCCAGGCCCAGATGGTTCCAGGTCAGCCCTCCGTTCACCGAGCGGTAGACGCCGTCGCCGGAGGAGGCGTTATTGCGGATCGTGCTTTCCCCCATGCCCACGTAGATAACGCTTGGCTCGGAGGGAGCCAGGGCGATCGCGCCTACCGCCGACCGGCGGAAGAACCCGTCGGACAGATTGCGCCAGGTGATGCCCGCGTCGGTCGTGCGCCAGACACCACCGCCGGTCGAGCCGAAGTAGAAGGTGGAGCGCTCCGAGGGATGACCCGCGACTGCCACTACCCGCCCGCCACGGTGAGGCCCGACCAGACGCCACGACAGTTGGTCCAGGAATCCGCCCATTAGTACACAGTAGCGGGGTGGTGGCCGGTTCGGCCGGTGAGGGCTGATGTCGGCAGCCCGGGCCGGCGGCTTCGACGAGCCGCGCGGAGGGACTAGCGGAGAGACTAGTTGAGCCTGTATGCCATCGATACGGCCAATCGGTCCAGCTATGGCGCGTAAGATCTGTTGGCGGAGCGTGGGCGCCTTGTCGGGAATCCACGAAGGATACGGGAGGTAGCCGGCTTTGAGCGGAACGCCCGTCGGGCTATCGGTCGAGGATCCGGAGTCCCCGAGCACCAGCCAACCGAAGGCAGCACGGCTGTCATTTAAGTTCACGCCGGTAGTCGCGGTCATCACAGTGGCCACGATCTTGGCGCTGGCGCTTCGGGTCTATCAGCTTGTCCGGCCGGGTCACTTGCTGGGCGTTGGTGATTATGACGAGGGGGCGGATTTCGGGACTTCCGTTCTCCTGGTTCACGGCGTGCTGCCATACCGGGATTTCGTCACCGTACAGCCTCCAGGGATCACGCTGCTGATGCTGCCGGCCGCGCTGTTGTCCAGGCTGATCGGCACAGCCGGGGCGATCGGCGTGGGGCGGATTCTCACCGTTCTGGCCAGCGCTGGCGGCGTGGTTTTCGGCGGGCTGATCGTCCGTCACCGCGGACTCTTCGCCGTGATCGCGACGTGCGGGCTCATCGCGATCTTTCCAGGGAGCGTGGAGGCGGCACACACCGTGCTGCTTGAGCCGTGGCTCGTGCTGTTCTGCCTGGCCGGAGTGGCTCTGGCGTTCGACGGTGATGCGCTGGCCAGCAACCGCAGGCTGATGTGGAGCGGTGTGGCGTTCGGATTCGCCGGCGCCATCAAGCTGTGGGCTGTCATCCCGGCGGCGGTCCTTCTCGTCATCTTGCTAGCCAAGCGGCACCAGGTCGTGCGCTACCTAGTCGGCGTCGCGGCCGGCTTCCTCGTCCCCGTGCTGCCGTTCGCGGCGCTGGCGCCGGGGCGGTTCTACCACGACGTGGTGCAGGCGCAGGTCGTTCGCCCCAGCGCGCGAATCCATGTGTTGTTCCGGATACAGCAGATGGTCGGCTTGGCCAACGTGCACCCGTCCAAGGCCCTCGTGGAACTGGTGGCCGTGATCGTAGTGGCAGGACTCGGCGGAGCGCTGCTTGCGGCGTCGCTGGCCACTCGCCAGTGGCCGTCCGTACTGGAGTGGTTCGCTATAGCAGTAGCCGCGCTCGTGGCCGTGGCCTTCCTGGTGCCGGACGATTTCTACTATCACTATCCTGCTTTCCTCGTGCCGTTCCTCGCGATGGCCTTCGCTCTGCCGGCCGCGCGGTTCATCGACAACGCGAATCACCCGGAGGAAGAACCGAAGGAAGATTCAGAGGCCGACCTGGAATCGCGACCGCGCCAGCAGTCGCTACCTCGGCCCGAGTGGCTGCCGCGTGCCGCCGCCGCCGTCGCCGCGCTCGTGATCGTTGTCCTGCCGATTGCCGCGCCTCGGGCTGAGGCCATCCCGACACCCACCTTCGGCGCGGCGATCACCGCGATCACCCGGGTCATCCCTGCGGGGGCATGCGTCGTGTCGGACCAGGCGTCAGTGCTTATCTCCGCGGATAGGTTTGTCACATCCGCTCCCGGTTGCCTCCCAGTGGTGGACGGATTCGGGGCTAGCTACGCGCTCGGCGGGCGCAGTGCCGAGGCGGCGGGCGCGATCCGCGCGGTGGCCGACGTGTGGATGCGGGCGTTCGGCGCCGCGCAATACGTACTGCTGACTCAGTTCAACCTGCGGAGGATCGCCTGGACGCCTGCGCTCAGGGCTTACCTGAGCCGCAATTTCGTCTTGGTCAACGGGCACTGGACAGGGCTCCAGCTGTATGCGCGCAGGCATCCGCGCTAGAAGCCAGAGCAGGTACCGCCGCCCGCCCGGTATCCGCTGGACAGCTAGGGGCCCGCGAGGTCGTCATAGCGACAGTAAGGGTCCCACGGTGCCCGGGCGCGACCTCCTCCGCTAGGGATGGGCCCACTTTCCGCGAGCGAAGCGACGCCTTAGCGTGGAGGAGAGCGATGATCATGGACTGGTCGTGCCCAGGGCCGCTGCGATCTCCTCGATGGCCTCGGTCTCGCCTGGGCTTACGCCGCGCCCTTCCTCGCGGTGTGCTGCCGCGACCTTGTTCGCGAGGGCCAGGACGAAGCGTCGGTAGCCGTCGAGTTCTTCGGACGTCGCTTTGCTGCCGAGCAGTGTGACAGCGCCTCGGATGTGCTCTAGTCCGTTATCCCTGAGTTCTCCGGCCGAATGGAACTTTGTGTGGTCTATCTCAGGCTTCGCCGCGACGATCTCGTCGAGGAGTTCGCTCTCCCCGTGCTGGGAGCGCGCTTCGATGTAGGCCTTTGACAGTGCGATGGACTCGCGGATCGTCCCTCCGCGGGCGGCGGTAGCCACGATCATGCCGGCGCTTGGCGGGCCCTCAAGCACTGCTTCCCATTGCTCAGGTGAGAAGGCTGCTTTCGTCGTCATCCGATACTCCTGTCCTCATTGCGAAAAATATGGACTCCTTGCGGGCGGGGGAAGAGGAACGCACGAGCGCGAATATCCCCCGCCCGAGCCCGCCCAACACCCCGGTCGGTCGACCAGTGCTGCGCGTCTGAGCCACCTCCCCTTGACGTGCTCGATAGCACATGTGTATCATACTGATATCAGTTTAATGCCGCGGCGACTGCCGGTCACGCGGGGCGCGTCCGGCCGCAGCCAGCATGGGAGAGCAGCAGATGAAGTGTTTAGTAACGCGGACCGGAGTTGCCGGGGTGACCGCGCTGGCTGCCGCGAGCCTCGTGGTCGCCGGCTGTTCGGGCAGCACGCCACAGGCGAGTGTGCCGAGTTGTTCTGGTAAGGAGACGGGTGCGGCGAGCGCTGTGCCGGTCAATTCAGCCCGTCCGGGAGTCGCGGCGGCCTGGACGCTGCCGGGCGGCGACATGCACAACACGCGCGATGTCGCGAGCGCGATCACCGCATCGAATGTCGCCCAGCTTGGCGTGGCCTGGTGCGTGCCGATCGAGTCGACCGGTGACGCGAGTGCCGCTGGGGTAACCGACGGTTACTCGACCACGCCGGTCGTCGTGAACGGCGTGGTCTACCTGCAGGACATGGAGTCGAACGTGATGGCGATCAAGCTCGCCACCGGCAAAGTCCTGTGGACGCACAACTACAGCTCGCCCAATGGCGGCCCCGACGGTGTCAACGTGGTCGGCGGAACAGTGTACGCGGCGACGAATCACGCGGTGGTCGCGTTGTCGGCGGCCACCGGCAAGCAGTTGTGGAGCCGAACGCTGATCGGCAACAACCACGAAGGCATCGACATGGCGCCTGGGTACAACGACGGCACTGTGTACGTGTCGACGGTGCCGGTCAACCCGACCGTCGGCACATATCTCGGCGGCGCCAAGGGGATCTTGTGGGCGCTGAACGCCAGGACCGGCGCGCCGGAGTGGTCCTTCGACGAAGTGCAGGACCTGTGGGGCAACCCGACCATCAACTCCGGCGGCGGCTTGTGGGATCCGCCATCGTTCGACGCCCAGGGAAACCTCTACATCGGCATCGCGAACCCCGGCCCGATCGGCGAGGGCAGGTGGCCAAGCGGCTATCCGTGGGGGACCAGCCGGCCGGGCCCTGACCTGTACACCGACTCGGTCGTGAAGCTGAGCCCGACCGGCAAGCTCCTCTGGTACTACCAGCTCACCCCCCACGATCTTTACGACTGGGACTTGCAGAATTCGCCGGTGCTCACCACTGCCAATGGGAAGCCGGTGGTTGTCGATGGCGGCAAGGCAGGCATCTTGATCGAGCTGAGCGCGCAGACCGGCAAGCTGCTGTGGAAGCTTCCGGTCGGTGTCCACTCCGGGCACGACAAAGACGGGCTGCTCACCGAGAACTCCACCCCGACCAGCCACATCGCGCTGCCCGCCAAGTTCGTCCTGGAGCCGGGCGCATTCGGTGGCATCGAGACCCAACTGGCGACTAACGGCGCCACGGTGTTCGCCGCGGTCAACGACCTCGGGTTTCCCATCACCGTCCACGGCGTCGCGGAGAGCTCCAAGACCTTCGCGGCGTCCATCGGCGCGGCGACAGGCGAGATGGTCGCGGTCAACCAGGACACCGGAAAGGTCATCTGGGACGACAAGCTCCCGTCGACGCCGTACGGCGCTGCCACGGTCACCAACGACGTCGTGTTCACCACGACCTACAGCGGTTACCTGTACGCGTTCAACACGGCCACCGGCGCGATCTTGCTGAAGACGCCGCTGTCCTCCGGCTCCAATGCGCCGGTCGCCGTCGACGGCGACTATGTCCTCGTCGGAGCCGGCGTTCAGGTACCTAAGAACGACAAGCAACTGATCATCGCCTACAAGCTCGGAGCCAGGGGCGGAAAGCTCCCCGGTACCGTCGGCCCGTAGCCGAAGGAGGCAGGAGATGGGTGAGCCAGTTATCGAGGTGCGCGGGCTGCGCAAGAGTTTCGGCGAAAAGGAGGCGGTAGCCGGGGTCGACCTCGAGATCGCGGCCGGCTCTCTCGCCGGACTGGTCGGGCCGAACGGGGCCGGGAAAACCACGTCACTGTCGATGATGACCGGGCTGCTGCGGCCCGATGCCGGCCAGGTCGTTATCAACGGGCTGGATGTGTGGGCGGACCCGGTTGCCGTCAAGGCGGTCATCGGGGTAGTTCCGGCCGAAGCCAGGCTGTTCGAGCGGCTGAGCGGTGCGGAGATGCTGGAGTACGCCGGGCGGCTGCGCGGCCTGCCCGCCGCGCAGGCGCGCTCACGGGCGGCGCAGCTGCTGGACGTGCTGGATCTGGCTGCTGATGCCAAGCGGCTGGTCGCTGACTATTCCACCGGGATGCGCAAGAAGGCTGCGCTGGGCTGCGCGCTGATCCACAACCCGTCGGTGCTGTTCCTGGACGAGCCGCTGGAGGGCGTGGATCCGGTCTCCGCCGACGTAATCCGCCGGCTGCTGACGCGGCTGGTCGGCTCCGGCTCGACGGTGCTGTTCTCCAGCCACGTCATGGAGCTAGTCGAGCAGGTCTGCGACCACGTGTCCATCATCGACAAGGGCAAGATCGTGGTGACAGGCACCACGGCGCAGGTGCGGGGCGGCAAGACCTTGCAGCAGGCGTTCATCGACCTGGTCGGCCCGCGGTCCACCGAGGAGGAGGGGTTGTCATGGCTTGGCTCCTCGTCCAGCTGAAGCTGCGGCTGCTGACGAACGCGCTGCGCTCGTCCACGGCCGCCGGAACCACGTTCATCATCAGCACGTTCTTTGCCCTCGTGGTCGCGGTTGGCGGCTTCTATGTCCTTGCCCTGTTCCGCGGCCTGAGCGCGTCGGTTGACCTGACCACGGTCGTCTTCACCGTGTTCGCGTTCGGCTGGCTGATCGCCCCGATCATGTCTTTCGGCCTGGACGGCACGTTGGACCCGGCCGCGTTGCAGCTGTATCCGCTGCGGACCCGCCCGCTCGCCGCCGGGCTGCTGGCCGCCTCGGCCGCCGGCGCCTGGCCGCTGGCCAACCTGCTCGCCCTGCTCGGGGTGACTGTGGGGCTGGCCCGCGGTGGGATCGGCGTGCTCGTCGCCCTCGTCGCGGTACCCATGCAGGTGCTGTTCTGCATCGCGCTGGCCCGGCTCGTGACCACCAGCATGGCCGGAATGCTGCGCTCGCGCCGCGGCAAGGACCTCGCGGTCTTCCTGTTCATCCCGATATTCGCTCTGGTCGAGCTGCTGGGCCAGGTGATACCCAATGCGGCGGCCCATGGCGGGATCACCGCCGCGAGCTTCGCCAGCGTCGACGCGTGGATGCGCTGGCTGCCGCCCGGCCTGGCCGCGCACGCGATTCAGGACGCCTCCGACGGCCATCCCGGCACCGCGCTGGCGCGGCTGGCTCTGCTGGCCGCCGTCATCATAGTGCTGGGCTGGCTGTGGATACGCTCACTGAGCCACGCCCTGGTCACCGCCGACACCTCGACCGGGTCATCGCAGATCCGCGGCACTGCGCTGCGGCTGGCCCGGTACGGCCTGCGCGGCGCCGTGGCCGCCCGATTCTGGATCTACCAGCGCCGCGAGCCCACGTCACTCGCCTATTGGGCCATGACCGCGGTCATCATGGTAGTGGTCTCCGCCAGCACCATCTTTGGCCCGCACCAGCATCCCGCCGTCGTGATCGGCAGCGCCGCCGTAGGCGCCGTGTTCGTCGGGTACTTCCACGCCAACTCGGTCGGCCTGACCGGCCCGCCCTTCGTCATCGAGGCCCTCGCGCTCGCCAGCCGCCGCTCGTTCCGGGCCTACTTCTCGGGCCAGAACCTCGCCCTCGCCGTGATCGCGGCACCGCTGCTCGTTGCGATCTGCTGGGGCCTGGCCGCGGCGGTCAGGCATCCGATGCTGGGTGTAGCGGCCACCGCGGTGGCCCTGGCTGGCCTGGGCGCGGCCCTTGGCCTGAGCAACATCCTCACCGCCACCCTTGCCTATCCGATGACCAAGCGAACCGGCAGCCCCATGCGCCAGGCCGCCCCCGGATACGGCTCGTACACCTTCGGCGGCGTACTCGCCAACCTGGCTGGCGTTGGCGTCGCGGTCACCCCGGTCCTAGTCGCGGCCGCGTTCACCAGCACGGCGCCAACGGCAGTCAGGACACCGGTGCTTATCGTCTGCTCCGCCGGCTACGGCCTTGCGCTGGCCTGGGCCGGCGTGCGGATCGCGGCCCGCGAAGCCGAGGCCAGGCTGCCCGAGCTTTGCCAGATCGCCGCCCGCAGCACGATCTAGCCAGATCGCCGCCCGCAGCACGATCTAGACCGACTATGCAGACCAGAAGTCAGGGTCGGCGTCGGGCAGGTACTGCCGGTCGGACGGCTGGGAGTATTTGGCGGTCAGTGCCGCGATCACGTGCGGGACACCAGACGGCGGGCCCAGGTCTTCGGCCCGCCCGCGCACGATCAGCACGTCTTCGCCACTTTCCAGGTGCACCACCACCTGCGGGCTGGCGGCGATATTTCGGGCCTTGACGGTTCGCCGCTCGGTGTACAAGTACAACGTGCCGTCTGCGACCGCGCCCCCAGACCGGCGCGGCATGCGGGGCACCAGACGGCATCGTAGTTCCGATCCAGTAGGCGCGCGCAGCCGCCAGCCGGCCGGCCACCTCAGCCCAGGTCATCACCGCAGACCCCACCACCCGATGATCTCACCAGGGGCCCACCAAAGTTCACCGGCCACGCCACCCGCACCGTTCAGCCGGCGGACCGGTCCCAGTTTCTTCGCAGCAGCACGCACACCGCGAACGGCGTTGCATATATGAACCTAAGCTAGCGAGGGGCCCGGCGACTTGCTGCTCTGCTAGAGCTGTGTGCAATGTTTCGCAATTGCCCGACTTGCATCAGACCGGCAATCAGCCGGTCCAGCGGAACTTGCTCAGAACCCTAACTTGCAGGTAGTCGACAAGTTAGGGTTCTGAGAAAACTTGCGTCGAACTTACAACTTTCGGATTTTCCTACTAGAGTGGACTCATGGACGAGGCGGAAATACTAGAGGCCGGGCTACAGATGTTCCGGACGATCCTGGGGGATCCCTGGCAAGTGGTCGAACCTAACCGGCCTGTACCAGAAGGGCGACGCACCCCGGATCCGGGACCACCAGGCGAGAAGATCGTCTATGTACAGCCGCCGCAAAACTCCGGCGGGGGCATGAGCCAGGTTTTCGTGGCCGCACGCACGGACCTGTCTCCCTTGCGGGCACGCAGCGAGTTCCAGGCTAAGGTCGCGCTGATGCATAGCCTGATCGGCAGCTCAGCAGTTCTTGTCGTAGCACCCTGGCTGAGCCCGAGGACGCGTGAGGCACTGCTGGAACTCGGCTACAACTACCTCGACCTGACCGGCAATGTATCGTTGCGCCTCAGCCAGTCGGCCGTCATCGTCCGCCTCGAAGGCGCAAAACAGAATCCGGATCACTCGGCTAGGCGCCACGTTCAGCAACTCCGCGGTGCCCAGGCCGGCCTTGTGAGGTTTCTCGTCGATGCCACGCCGCCCTATCGCGCTACCGAGCTTGCTGGCGCGTCCGGGGTGAGCCTGTCATACATATCCAGGCTCCTCGATGCGCTGGAGGAGGAAACGCTCATCACTCGCGCGGGTCGTATGGTCGTAGCCGTCGACTGGCGGCAGCTCATTCGTGCCCGAGCCAGTCAGTACGAACTGCTGAAGGCAAATCCATATGTCGGCACTCTGGCACCATCCGGACCGAGTCGTGTGCTGGAGCGTCTACGCGAGAAGCTTCCGTCCCTCAACCACCTTGGGCGGCTAGCAGTCACCGGACCATTCGCCGTCCGAGAAGTCATCCCCCCGGCCACCATCGGAGGCCAGCTCATGATCTATGTTCCTGCCGATCCTCGCCAGAACGGACCGCTAGACCAGATCGCTGGCGCCCTCGGATTGCTTCGTACAGAAACCGGTGCTGACGTCCTGCTCCTCCGGCCGCCTAATACTGTTGTCTTCGACCGCACGAGAATGGTAAGCAGAGTGCCGTACGTGGCGCTGAGCCAACTCGCAATCGACTGCCTGAGCGGCACCGGCCGCATGCCCGCCGAGGGCGATGCATTGCTCGACTATATGGATATGTATGTTAGTGAATGGCGCGCCCGAAATCTGAGCGAGCTAGCGGACCGTGCGGTATAAGGTACACACAGAACGTTTCCTGACCGCGAGGAGGCAAATGTCCAAGCTACCGCCCGGCATTGATGAACAGCAGGTTTTCGTCGCGGCCCGCCGCGTACTGCTAGATGCCACGGATGCGCTGGCTGAGCAGAGCGAGGCACTTATCCTCGTTGGCGCTCAGGCCGTCTACCTTCATTCAGGAAACGCGGACATTCCCGTGGCGATCTTCACCGCCGACGCCGACATAGCATAGATCGGGACAGGCTCAGCGCCGACCCGCGTCTTCAGGATGCGATGCGCAATGCCGGATTCGAGTTGGATTCCAATGGTTCCCGTCGGCAACCCGGGACCGGGTTCCGCACGATTAAGATCGATAACACGCCGATCACCATACCGGTTGACCTGCTGATACCGAGCCAGTTCTCAGATCCGGGTAGTTCCCGCCGAAGTGGGCTGATCCCTCCACACGACAAGATGGCTACCCGGAAAGTCCCCGGCATTGAGCTTGCCCTAGCAGACAATGAGGTCATGCTGATCAACAGCCTCGAAGCAGAAGATCCTCGATCCGTACGGATGAGGGTGGCAGGTCCCGCTGCACTACTGGTCGCCAAGGCTTACAAGATCCGCGATCGCGCATCCGAGTCGAAACCTGGTCGCGAGTCATACAAGGACGCAGCTGACGTGATCCGCCTGATGCGCACGAGCGATCCCAGCAAAGTATCTGATGCCTTGACCCACTTGCTCAGCCATGAAGACCCCCGGATAGCCAATACTGCGCTGGAGGGCATCGGCCTGCTGTCAGGTCAATTCGGCCGCGCGCGGGGGGTGGGGATCAGATGGGCGCAAAGCGCGCTCACGGGCGCGCTGCCAGCCGACACCATCGAAGGCCTGGCCACCGCCTTCATACGGAACTCCCACTAACATCAGTCAGGCATCATCGCGGTTGCCATCGGCAGACGTCCTAAGGTGTTCGAATCACGGGTCGGCGCCGATGGCGGACTTGGCGGCGCCGGATCACTAATCGATGCCGACCTGCTCGCCGATGCAGGTCTGCTCGGCGTGACGGGTATTCCCGGGAAGTTACGGTCGAGGACCCATATCCGGCGGTCAGTAAATATCTGCGGGTATTTGTCCAGGGCCTTGTCCAGCAGGACCTGCTCGACTTCTCCTTTCTCCCGCCCGCAGCCGGCCGCGGCGCCGGATGGCCCGGAGGTCACCGCCACGATGGCGCGGGTGGAGGCGTTGCTGAACCGCACCTCTCTTACTTGCGGGTACCGGGAGGAATCGTCGGCGGTGCCCGCCGACCCGAACGCGTCCCGGTTCGCCGGGGTATCCGGCACCTGGGTCAGGCACCCGTCAGTCGAGAAGACGTCGAGATCCCCCACGGTCACGGCCCGGTAGTCAAGGTCCTGATGCTCGGCGTCGACAGCCGCCAGCAGCAGGTCCCGCAGCCGTTCTAGCGGCTCCGCGCCGATGGCGTCCCGCCACGCCACGGCTGCCGCAGGGGAGCTCCCCGGCCGGCCGGTCGCTCCAACGAAGACCCCGCGCCTCGTATTGCGATTTCGGCTCGCGCTCCTAGCGCTGATGGCTATAAGCCTCGCTTCTACCCCGGCGGCAGGCCCATCGAGTGGCATTCGGCCGCTTTCATTGCGCCGCCCCGGACCGAGACTCCGCCTCACCAGGATCGAGGCTGATCTTTCCCGCCCGGCGCGTTAGGGGCGGTGGCGGCCGAGGGCTAGGCGGGCGGCGCTGATGTCCTGCCTGCCGTGGCCCGCGTCCACGGCAGCACGCCACTGGCGGGACAGCGCGTGCAGCAGCGGCAGGCCGTCATCGCCTGCGGCCTGGATCGCCAGGTCGACGTCTTTGAGCGCCCACTCCAGCGGGAACTCGGGAGCGAACTCGCCCTGCTCCATCTTGTGCAGCTTGGCGTCCGCGATCGGGGCGTCTAGCGGGCCGCCCTCGATAGCCTCGGCCAGCTGGGCGTCATCAATGCCCAGCCGCCCAGCCAGTTCCAGTGCCTCAGCCACGCCCTCGATCAGGATGGACATGTAAGCGTTGACCACGAGCTTCATCCGGCTGCCCTGGCCGGCCTGGCCTAGCCACACGGTCTTGCGGCCGATCGCGGAGAAGGCCGGCCGCACTGCTGCCGCGGCGGAAGGCGGGCCCGACGCCAGGATGAGCAGCTCACCGGCCTCGGCCGGGCCCTTGCTGCCCGATACAGGCGCGTCCACGAACATGACGTCCGGCCGCAGCTGCCCGAGCCGGCTGCCGATCTCGGTCGTCGCCGCCAGCCCGATCGTCCCCATCTGCGCCCACACCGCGCCCTGCGACATTGCCTGCGCGACACCCTGGCCGAAGATCACCGAGGTCACCACCTCAGCGGTCGGGAGCATCGTGATCACGACCTGCGCATCCCGGGCCGCCTCGGCCGGCGACGCCGCCGCCAGCGCCCCGGCCTTAGCCAGCAGATCAGCCGTCGACGGCGACCGATCCCACACCGTTGCGGCCAGCCCGGCGGACATCAGGTTCCGCGCCATCGCCGAGCCCATGATGCCGGTCCCCAGTACCGCCACCCGCATCTTGTCGCTTTCAGTACGGGCCGCAGCCATCGAAGTCTCCTCCGGATCAGCACGCTGACGGGTCCAGATAGGGATACCGGCAGAAGGGCTCGGCGAAACGCAGTCATTCGTTACCGCACGGTCAACGTCCGGCTATGTGCCAATATCGGTCGGAGATGGCTGGCAACGGGAAAGGATCGTGATGACGCAGCGGATTTGCGTGACCGGGGCAAATGGGCTGGCCGGCAAGGCCGTAGTCCGGGAACTGCGAGAGCACGGGTACGACGTGGCGGCGACCGACATCGTCGCCAGGTTCGGCGAGGACGACGTGCTCCGCGCGGATCTGACCGACTACGGCCAAGCGGTGGAGGCACTGAGCGGTGCGTCCGCCATCGTGCATCTTGCCAACATCCCGGCGCCCGGTCTGACGACCTCGGCGGTCACGTTCAACGCGAACATCACGATGAACTTCAATGTGTTCCAGGCCGCGGCCACGCTGGGAGTGTCCAGGGTGGTGTGGGCGTCGAGTGAGACGACGCTAGGGCTGCCGTTCGACGTGCCGCCCCGGTACGCGCCAGTGGACGAGGACCACTACCCGGTGCCCACCTCCACGTACGCCTTGTCGAAGGTAGCCACCGAGACGATCGCCGGGCACTTCGCGCAGTGGTCCGGGATTCCCTTCGTGGCTTTGCGGTTTTCCAACATCTGGTCGCCGGAGTATTACCACGAGTTCCCGTCCTTCTGGGACGATCCGCGGGGACGGAAGTGGAACCTGTGGGGGTATGTCGACGAGCGGGACGTGGCGCTGTCATGCCGCCTTGCTCTTGAGGCGGATGAGCAGGCGGTCGCCGGGAGCCCGCCGTTTATCATCGCGGCGGCGGACACGGTGATGAACCAGCCGTCGGCCGACCTGATGGCGTCGGTGTTCCCCGACGTTCCGCTGACTGGCCCCGTCGGAGAGTTTGCCACGCTGTTGTCCATCGACCGTGCCCGCACCATGCTCGGCTATGAGCCGCGCCACTCCTGGCGTGACCACGTGTCCGTTTAATCCAACCGTTCGGCCGCTAAGTCGGTCTCATGGTGGTGATGAGTACCGACGACGATTTGGGCGGGACAGCGATGACGGCATACCCTGGGCGTCCCTACGGACCAGACCGGCGCAAGTTCTTGCTGCTTGCTGGGCTGGCGGTAGGAGCCGGGCCGGCGTGGTCGCCGCGGTGGCCGAGGTTCTCAGCGGCCATCACTCGCCGCGGGTAGGTTCGCCGCCAGCCGCTCCTAGCCAGCGGTCGGGAACGCCGAGCCGGTCGCCGGTTGCTAGTCGGCGACGGCCTGGCCAGGCCGACTGGGAGGCGCTGCGCGGTGAGTTGTCGCGCGGTCGGCTGGTGCGTCGAGGGGACCTTGGCTACGACGGCGCGAGGCTGCTGTTCGACCCGAAGTTCGACGCCAGCAGGCCAGCCGCCATTGCTTACTGCGCTGTGCCGGCCGAGGTCAGCGCCTGCCTGGCGTTCGCGCGCAAATTCGGCATCCCGCTAGCCGCCCGGTCCGGCGGGCACAGCTATGGGGGCTGGTCGACCACAACGGGCCTTGTCATCGACGTCAGCATGATGTCGCAGGTGAGCGTCGACGTCGCCGCGCGGAGGGCGCGGGTCGGCGCGGGCACGCTGCTTATCGACCTCTATGACCGGCTGGCCGCTTACGGTCAGGCGGTGCCAGGCGGATCGTGCCCGACCGTCGGCGTCGCTGGCCTGGCGCTCGGCGGCGGGGTCGGCGTCGTCGGCCGTCTGTTCGGCCTGACTTGCGACAACGTGGTCGGCCTTGAGATCGTCACGGCCGACGGCGTGGTCAGGGAGTGCGACGCTGACAGCCAGCCAGACCTGTTCTGGGCCTGCCGCGGTGGTGGCGGCGGCAGTTTCGGCATCGTGACCGCATTCACCTTCCGCACCCATCCGGCGCCCGACCTGGTCCTGTTCTACCTGCAATGGCCGTGGTCGGCGGCGGCGCAAGTAGTAGCCGCCTGGCAGCGGTGGGCTCCGGCGGCGCCCGATGAACTGTGGTCCAACATGCATCTGAGCGCGGCCTCGGGCGGTGCCTTGCCGCAGATCAGCGTCGGCGGTACCTACGCGGGCGGGATCGCACAGGCGCAGGAGTTGCTTGGGCGGCTGTACTCGGCGGTCGGCGCGGCTCCCAGTAGTACTTTCGTGCAAAGCGAACCTTATCTGACAGCCATGCTGGTCGAAGCCGGCTGCTCGTCGCAGTCCGTCGCGCAATGTCATCTGCCGTCACAGAATCCGGCGGGTTTGCTGGGCAGACCCCCGGAATACGCCAAGTCCGACTTTTTTACCCGGCCGCTGCCGCCCGCCGGGATCAGGACCCTGATCGATCGGGTGCAACTGATGGGTCAGGTCACTGGGGCACAAGGTGCTGCGGGAGGAGTGGCATTCGATGCCTTCGGCGGCGCGATCAACCGGGTTGGACCTGGCGAGACGGCCTTCGTGCACCGCGATGCGCTGTTCCTGGCTCAGTACAGCACCACGTGGACCCCGCAGCCTGGCACCGAAGACGCTGGCGCGGCTGGTGCGGCGGTCGCTAGCCAGCGAACCTGGCTAGCGGAGTTCCACGCGGCGATGCGGCCGTACGCAAGCCGCCAAGCCTACCAGAACTATGCCGACCCCGACCTAGCAGACTGGCAGCACGCCTACTACGGTGGCAACTACCCACGGCTGCAGCGGATCAAGGTGGCCGTCGATCCGACCGATATGTTCCGCTTCCCGCAGTCGATCGAACTGCCCGCCTGACCTGCGGGCTGAACGTCGCCCGCGTCACCTATGCGGGTGCAGGAGGCCGAGCACTACGACGCCAATCACGAACGCCAGAAGAGCGGTAATAAAACCATTGCGGTGCCGCGATTTTCTATATCCTGGTATTTTCGCCTTGGTCGACTTGACGTCACCGTGAGCCGCGTAAGCGCGATTAGCGTACCAGCCTAGCGCGAAGCCTGCCCCGAGAAATATGAGTACCAGTCCATAGGAGGCCGAACTCATCGTAGCGCCTTTCCCCCGGATATCGGCCCCCCAGAACCTCGGAAGGACCAACGTCTATCTTCCCGCCCCAGCAGCATCCTTACCAGCAGAATCGCATGACGTTGCCCAACACTGGACAAAGGAGCACGATTATATGAAGGAATCGCTCAGCGCAGAGACGATTATGATCGCTGGTCACAATAGCGACCAGATCGAGGCGTATGTGGCCCGGCCAGGAGACGCGGAATCCTTCGGCGGTGTTGTGGTGATCCACCACATGCCCGGCTATGACACGTCGACCAAGGAGATCGCGCGGAAGTTCGCCGCGCATGGTTACCTGGCCGTTATGCCGAATCTTTACTATCGCGACGCGCCCGACGCCAGCCCTGACGACGCGGCGGCGGCCGCCCGGGCCAAGGGCGGTGTCGCCGATGAGCAACTGGTGGGTGACGTCGCCGGTGCGGCTGAGTATCTGCGCGGGCAGCCCGGTTGCAACGGCAAGATCGGCGTCATCGGCTACTGCTCAGGCGGCAGGCAGTCGTTCCTGTCCGCCTGCAGCCTGCCTTTGCAGGCCGCCGTCGACTGTTACGGCGGCGCGGTGGTGCACGTGCCTGAGCAGGCCCCGGCGAGCATGAAGCCACTGATCGGACTGTCCAAGGACCTGTCCTGCCCGCTGCTCGGCTTGTTCGGCGCGGACGACCAGTTCCCGACGCCAGCGGAGACCGCCGAGCTTTCCGCGGTACTTGATAGCTTCGGCAAGCCGCACGAGTTCCACACGTTCACCGGGGCGGGACACGCGTTCTTCTCCGTCGACCGCCCGGCTTACCGCGTCGACGCGGCTAACGAGGGCTGGGCCAAGGTTTGGGAGTTCTTCGGTAAGCACCTGGCTGACTGAGAGGCGATCGCGTATGTGCACCTATCTCACCGAGAGCTTTCAGGCGACCGGTAGCGGCAAGGGCGCGGCCGGCTGGTTCGGCCTTGACGAGGTTAATGTCTACTTCGATCATCCCGTGCACGCGCCCGCCGATCACACCCTCAACATCGACTTCCGCAATGTCGGCCAAGGCCCGTCAGCCCGGGTCGCGGTCGAGTTGACCGTGGAAACCGCCCGCGCGCTCGCCAAGGCCATCGAGACCACGCTCGCCGCGGCGCCTCCTGGCCTGGTCTGAGACAGCGGTAGCCGAGGGCAACGTCGTCCTGGCCTTGCAACAGCAGTGCCGGGACGACGTTGCTGTCGCTGGTGGCCGTCTTTCAATAAATCGGAGTTCCCAGCCCGGGTTGCTCTGATGTGATAGGCGGCCACCGAGAGCCCGGCAGCAGCTAGGGGCCCACGTTGCTGCTATGGCGACAGCAAGGGTCCCACGCTGTTCCGGGCGGCGAGAGCCCGGCGGCAGCTAGGGGCCCACGCTGCTCCGCCGCCCGGCAGGCCAGACCAGCCAGGAGCCAGGCGGTCGTCGGGACGAGCATCGGGCCGCCGCTGCGGTCCGGAAAGGCACGTGCCGCACAACGAAACCCGCGTGTTGATAATCTGCGCGCACCTGATGACTGTCAGTGGCGAATGCGAGAATTTGATGAGAAGTCAGGCGGCTGCCACGGACGGGATATGGCAGGGACGGACAGGGCAGGGACAGACAGGGCAGGGGACGGATATGAGGTTCAGGGTCGGACGGGACGCGCTTGGCGAGGCGGTGGCATTTGTCTCGCGCGCGCTGCCATCCCGCCCGGTAGTTCCGCTGCTGTCTTGCATGCTGGTGGAGGTTTCGGACGACGGCCTTACCCTGTCCTGCTTCGACTATGAAGTGTCGGCGCGCTGCACGGTCGAGGCCGAGGTCAGCGAGCCGGGCACGGCCTTGGTGCCTGGTCGGCTGCTCGCCGAGATCACTAGGAGCCTGCCTGCCCGCCCGGTGGAGTTCGGCCAGGACGCCGACGTGCTGAGCTTGGTCTGTGGTGCCGCCGAGTTCGGGCTGGTGTGCCTGCCGATGGAGGAGTACCCGGCATTGCCGGACTCACCGCCGCCGGTTGGCGCGCTCGACGGTGGCGTGCTCGCGGCATCCGTGGCGCAGGTGGCGTCGTCGGCCAGCCGGGACGACACGCTCCCGATGCTGACCGCCGTCTGCCTGGACATCGACGGTGACTCGCTGACCTTGGCCGCGACCGACCGGTACCGGCTAGCGGCGAGGGTGGTGCCGTTCGCGCCAGCCGACCCCGAGGTCAGGGCGATCGCGCTGGTGCCTGCCAAGATCATGGTCGAGGCGACGCGCATGATGACCGCCGGGGTACCGGTCACGCTGGCGTTCAGCACCGACCGCACCAGGGCGGGCGCGGGCGGGTCGGCTCGAAAGCCGCGGAGCGGTGACGCGGCTGGCGACCAGCCGCACCCGGCCGAGGGCCTGATCAGCTTCGAGTCGGGACATCGGCGGCTGACCGCGCGGCTGATCGGCGGCGAGTTCATCAAGTACGAGAGCCGATTCGCTGGCGAGTTCGCCTGCCACGCTGACCTGCCGGCCGGGCCGATGATTGAGGCGGTCAGGCGCGCGGCGTTGGTGACCGAGAGGACCGGCCCGGTGCGCCTGTCGTTCGCCGACGGCGAGGTGGTGATCGAGGCGCATGCCGAGGGCAGGGCGCGCGCGGCCGAGAAGGTGGGCGTCGAGTTCGTGGGCAATCAGCCAGCGATCGCTTTCAGCCCGCCCTATTTGCTCGACGGGCTCGTGGCGGCTGCCGCAGTTGGCGGCGCGGAGCAGGCGTCGGCGTCGGGATCGGCCGGTGCGGCCGCGCAGGGCGGCCAATCGACCGACGGCTGGCCGGATCAGGCTGCATTTCAACACCCCGGCCAAGCCGGCGCTGATCACTTGGGTGGCCGAGGGATCGGCCGATGGCAGCGCCGAGGGTGAGAACGTGCCGGCTTTCCGCTACTTGCTGGTGCCGTTGCGGGTACCTGACCGCACCTAGGCGGCCCGATCGACCTGGCCAGTGACGAAATCATCACCATAGCCGCAAGAGATAGCCACCAGGCTCGACCGGGCTACTAGCGGCGGCGGCCGCCGATCCCGCGGAAGATCCGGCGGCAGAAGGCCAGGATGGCGAGCAAGATAATCAGCGTCTTGGGCAACGCGAACGGCAGCCACCTGAAGCTGGCGATCAGCACGACTCCCAGTACGCACAGGGCCATGCAGGCCCAGAGGAAGGAGAGCGCCCGGCTGCCTGGACGCTGAGAGCGCTGGCCCTGGCCGACGTCCACCTGATAGTTGGGCACGGGCGGGCTGTACCGCTGCGAGGGCGGCCAGGGCGGCGCATACGGGTCGGTGTGCGGGAGGTCCCTGGTGATCTTGGCCAGGTCGGTGTCGGTCTTGGCAGCGAAGGTAGCATCAAGCCGCTGCTGGAACTCCTCCAGCGTGAGCCGCCCGCGCGCGTAGTGTTCGCGCAGGTTGGTGGCCACTGTTTCGCGCTCGGTGTCGCCGATCCTGACGCCCGACTCTGCCGCCATCAGATCCTCCAGGTGCCCGTCGGCCCAACTGCCGACAGCAAGACGATATATCGCAAGTCGCTGTCAGGC
Source organism: uncultured Actinomycetota bacterium (assembly GCA_963769145.1). Classification (GTDB taxonomy): domain Bacteria; phylum Actinomycetota; class Actinomycetes; order Streptosporangiales; family Streptosporangiaceae; genus Chersky-822. The sequence continues at coordinate 504,866 of CAVYKS010000001.1, read as the reverse complement.
AACAATGGGCCCCCTCAAGTGCGGATCACAGCATTACGCGTTCGGCGAACCACCGGCGGCGCGGGTCACGGGCCGAAGTAGCCGCCGGTGTTGTTTGCCGGGTTGTTCACTTGCGCTGGCACGGCCATCGTGCCCGCGTGGGCGAACACCAAGGTCAGCGTCAGGTCGGTACCCTGATGCAGCCGCCCCGAGTGGACAATCTCGAGGTGGTATCCGCTGGGGTCGAGTCTGGTGAGGCTGTGCCCGGCGACCGCGAGGTCGCTGAGCGCTGACGTGGGCGATGGCCCGCGCGTGTTCGGACCGACCATGAATACCTGTCCGCCCGCGCTGCTGTGCACGCTCAGCAGGCGATCGGCTGGGCCCGAGTTCGCGATCACCAGGTAGGCGGCCATCGCGTTGACGCCGTCCGACTGCATGACGTAGGCACTGGCGATCTTGATTGGTGCCACGGCGACGTGGTGCTGTGCGCAGCCGGATGCTGCCGCGACGATCGCGATCGATCCGGTGAGCGTGCGGGTCAGCGCTGCGAACCGTCGCCCTTTCGGGTTGTGCGCGGACATCTTGGCCTTTCGTTGGCGGCACCGACGCCTGAGGCTGAGCAAAGCGGTGCACGAGTACCGCGCTAAGGAGGATAGTCCCTGGCGGGCCGCTCGCCTGCGGCGGCCGTGCCTAGCCGCCGGGCCCAGCCGCCCGCCCAGGCCGCCCGCCCACCCCCGCCAGGCCGGGCGCCCGGGTCGGGCTAGTCGTCGCCGCAACTAAAGCGGCCGCAGCTTTCCGGAGCATCTTCGGCGTCTTCGCTGTCTTCGGCAGGGCGGACCGACGCGCACGTTGATGCGGCGGCCGCGGCCATGGCGGCGCTTATCTCGTGCAGTTGGCCGACTTGCTCGGGCGTCAGCGCGTCGATGAGCGCGCGCCTCACCTGCGCAACGTGGCCGGGCGCGGCGGCCTCGAGCACGGCGTAGCCTTCGTCGGTCAACTGGGCGATCTGGCCGCGGCGGTCGGTCGGGCAGTCCTGCCGTATCACCCAGCCGCGTTGTTCGAGCCTGGACACGGCGTGCGAGAGGCGGCTCTTGCTGTACGTCGACGCTGTCGCCAGCTGAGTCATCCTGAGCGCCCGGCCCGGCGCCTCAGACAAGTGCACCAAGATCTCGTAGTAGCCGTGCGGCAGCCCGGACTCGTGTAGCAGTTGCGCGTCGATCGCGGCGAACAGCGACTGGCACGCGGTTAGGAACATGCGCCAGGTGCGCTGTTCCTCCGCCGTCAGCCAGCGTGTCGTCGTCTCCACAAGACCAGGTTACTTATCTAGTTGAACATTTGACAAGTCTGGGAACACTTGCTAGTAGTTGCTTGTTCAACAAACGTAGCGACCAACGCCTAGCAACCACCGGAGATAGACATGACACAGACCCTGACCGGGACGATCCCCGGCTACGTGGCTGGTACCTGGACCATCGACCCGCTGCACTCGGAGGTTGGCTTCTCGGTGCGGCATATGATGGTGAGCAAGGTTCGCGGGAAGTTCACCAAGTTCGCGGGCGAACTCGTGACCGCGGAGAACCCGCTCGACTCGTCGGTGACCGCCGAGATCGACCTGGCTTCGATCGAGACCGGCAGTGAGCAGCGTGACGGCCATCTGCGCTCGCCTGACTTCTTCGACACCGACAACCACCCGGGGATGACCTACCGGTCGCCGGCCTGCGCGCCGATGGCGATGACTACGTGCTCGACGGCGAGTTGACGCTCAAGGGCGTGACCCGCAGCGTGCCGCTGAAGCTGGAACTCAACGGCTTCGGTCCGGACGCGTACGGCGGCACCAGGGCAGGCTTCACCGCCACCGGCCAGATCAACCGAGCCGACTTCGGCGTGACCTGGAACGCGGCGATCGAAGGTGGCGGCGTAGTAGTCGCCGACAAGGTCGACCTGCACTTTGAGATCGAGGCAGTCCTGAAGCCCTGAGCCGCCCTTAGCCCGCCGCCTAGACCTGGTCCCATCTAGACCCAGCCCATCTAGACCCAGCCCGTCTAGCGCAGCCCGCCTAGACCCAGCCCGCCTAGACCCTGGCCAGTCACCAACCGGCCAGGGTTCAGGCGTCTTGCGGGAGAGTTGGGCAGATTGGTGGCACAGGCCAGCCCGTGCGATGAATTCGGGGATCCATCGCACGGGTGACGGCCCGACCCGCGATGGATTCGGGGATCCATCCGGGAAATCGGGTATGAATTCGGGTATCCATCGCACGCTTGGGCCTAGCCTGCGGGATGAATTCGGGGATCCATCGCACGGGAGGCGGCGATCACCGCGATGGATTCGGGCATTCATCGGGTGGCATATCTTTGGGCGCGCTGGCCGCAGAGCGTTTTCGCCGAGATCGCGGAAAATCGTAGCTTTACGGAGCCTTGTGCGTGTGATAGGCAAAATGCTCCAAGACGCCAAGACTCTCCAGCGTGACGGCGCAAGTATCCGTGATCACTCGGAGCCGCCGACTTGATCAGTTAGCACCGCCGACTTGATCAGTTAGTACCGCCGACTTGATCACTTGGAACCGCCGACACTGCCGAATGGTGCCGCTGAAAAGGGCTGCGGTGGGCGGTCAGATCGAGATGCCCCCGGGTCCGGCTTCGCCGACGTATCTCGAACCGCCTAGTGGCCGGATGATCGGTCGCGGGGGAGGGCTGGGAGGTCGGCGCGGTGCTTGGTGAGGTAGTCCAGGTAGAGCGGGCGCAGTGCGTCCTCGATGCTGCTGTTGTCGGCGTCGATCGCGTCTCCGATCAGCGCGGAGAGCTTGAGCGCGTCCGCTTGCGCGTGGTCGGGGTGGCCCGCGATTGCCTCGCCCGCGGGCAGGGCGCGCAGCAACTCCCATAGGAACCCGACATCGAGATGATGCCTGGCCCGGTGCACGGCCAGGTCATGCAGCTCGCGGGAGGAGAGCGCGTCGAGGTTGTCCAAGTCCGTCATGCTCGAACCCTACCGGCCGCCGGCCCGCCGCCACCGCCGCCGGCCGCCCGCACCGCACCGCCGGCCCGCCGCCAACGCCGGCCGCCCGCCGCCAACGCCGGCCTGCCGGCCGTCAGCCCCGCTGGATAGCTGTGCCGAGCAGACCAAGCGGTGGTGAACCCAGATCGAGCATCGCCGTGTGGAACCTCAGCAGCGAGAACTCCCCGCCCCACGCCTTCCTGGCCGCCTCGCGCAGATCCATGATTTCCAGCTTGCCCCAGGTGTAACGGCCGTAGGTCGGGTCGAACGTCGCCCTGGTCGCCTCGGCTTGGGCGGCCTGGCCGAGCAAGTGCGTATCGGACTCGAACCGCGCGGCGCAATCGCTTACGGTCATTCCGGCCGTATGGAGGCCAATCGCGCAAGCGAGCCTGGTCACCCGGACCAGCGCTTCGAGCCAGACTCCGATCGCGAAGCGAGGGTCGTCGGCGCAGAACCCCTCCTCGACGCAGACCTCCTCCGCGTAGTGCGCCCAGCCTTCGACGAACGCCATGGAGTGCAGCGTGCGCCTGATCTCGGTTGGCGCGCGCAAGATGGCCCGGCCGTGCGAGAAGTGGCCCGGTGCGACCTCGTGCGCGGTGATTCCCGGCAGCGTCGTGTCGCTGAATACTTCGAGCCACTCCTGCGCCTCATGCTCGGGCCAGCTTGGGTCGGGCGGGGTGATGTAGTACATCGAGGCCGCTTCTGGCTCGCCGGGAGCCGCCGTGGCCATCATCGCCATCGCCCAGCGACGGGACTCGGGGGCAAGCGCCACCAGGCACTCGCCGTCCTGATAGGGGACCAGATTCGCTTGCCTGGTGAAGTCGATGACCCGCTCGGTCCACACCTTCGCGGCTTCGATCACCCCGTCGGCATCGGGATGGGTGCGCACGAGTTCGCGCGCGACGTCCATGGCTGGCCGACCTGGATCGATCTGCGCACAGCTTTCCGCGAGCCGCGCGGAAAGTCGGTCGCGTTCGGTGTCTGCGCGCTCCGCGAGCCGGCCCAGGTCAAGGTCGATGCCTTCACTGCTGCCCATCAACCTGGTGAGCGCGGCGCTGCCGATCGCCGCATCGGGTTGCCCGTGGGTGGCCGCGTGGTCGATGTGGCTCACCAGTCTCTCGTGCGCCGCGAGCGCGGCCGCCTTGGATCGCTCGTCACCCTCGGAAGCGGCGCCGGCGGCCAGGCCGCGGACCGCGCCTCGGAGTGCGGTTGCCACCGGGGCGGGTACCCGGTCGAGCGATGAGATCGCCATGTCGACGGCGTCTGGCCAGGCGGCGAGGTGCTCGGCTCGGGCGCTCGCGCGCACTTGGGCCGGCGCGTACTCGCGGTCGTAGCAGGCCAGGTCCATGTTGGAAACGTGGAAGATCGGATTGCTCCGGTACTGCTCTAGGTCGGCGAATGTGACCTTGGCGGCATCGGCGAAGACGCGCAGCTGCGCCTCATCGTGCTCGTCGGCCACCCGTCCCGCGCCCGCTGATTCGGCTTCCGCCGCAGCTAGCTGCCGCAGACAGGCGCTGACGCCAGCGGGGGAGAGGTCCTGGATCTTGCCGTCGTACTCGTGCCTGCCGGAGTACTCGCGTACCTCGGAAACCGACATATCGAAGACGGCGCGCAGCCTCGGGTTGATCTCAGCCATAGGCCGCAACCTATCGGTGCCGGTCAGTCCCGCACCAGTACCCGAAGCTCGCGCCGCCTCGCCGCGAGCCGCGTCAGGGCGTTCGCGCATCCGCCGCTCAGGACGTGGTGAATCCCGGAATGCCGACGCCGAAATGCACCGACTGGATCCGTAGCACGCTCCGGTTTGAACAAGCCGTGAAGGTAAATGCCGGAATGATAGTGAACCCTCGCTGGTTGGGCGCGAACACCTTCAGGCTGGCGCCGTTCCGGATGTGACAGCCGGCGATGTTGCCCGCCTCGACGATGCCGAGAATCGCGTGCGCGGTCTGACCTGGGCGCAGCACTACGAGGTGCTTACGGCCGATGCGGATCGCCGCGAAACCGACTTGCCTGCCGTTGATCACCGCCGACGCGCCGGGGAAGCCGAAGAGCGTGCACGTCCGGCGGCCGACATTGCTGAACTCAAGCGGGTAGAAGATCGTGCCGGCCGCCCCGCCGCCGTTGCCGAGACCGAGCCAGATCTGGGTGCTGTCGGCCCGGCACGGCGCTATCCGGTGCACGGCCGGCCCGCTCTGACCGCCTGAGGAGGCCATGGCCGAGGCCGGCAACGCTATCGCCGCGGCGCCGACGATCGTCGCCGCGAGCAGCGTGCCGCCCTTGCGGGTCCCCATTCTCATCACTGCGTACTCCCCCGTGTCGAAAGGCCGGGTCGGCGCCCGGCCTGTTTACTGGGCCGTGCCCAAGTGAGCGCGGCCGGCCTGGAATGGCTCGACGGTCAAGATGTCGGTGCCGTGCACCCGTTTGGCGCAGGTCATGAACTGGTGCGCGATGAAGACGGCCGTCTCCTGGCCGGGCAGCCTTACCCGCAGCCCGGCGACGGCCCGGGGCCGGCACTGCGCCGCCGGCAGGTCCGCGGCCTGGGCGATCTTGAGCCAAAGATGCGCCGTCTGTCCCGCGCCGAGCAGCAACGTTTTCGCCGCCACGCTGCGGTCGGCCGTCGAAGCGGCGCCCACCTGGCCGCCAGATCTGCCGGTCGCGAACGCGACGAAGGCGAAGCCGGCGAGTCGGCAGGTGGCCGTTCCGACGTTGGTGATATCCAGCGGCATCAGCGAGGTGCCCGCGGCGACCCCGGCCGACTTGACGTCAAGCGTGACCACCACGCGCTCTGTCGTGCAGGCATCGCTCACGACCGTGCCTGAGCCTTTGCCCCCGCCGCTCTTGCTCCAGCCCGCGGCTTTGTGGTGCCCGCTCGCCTGGCGAGCTGCCTGCAGGCCGCAGCCGGCCGCGACGCCGCAGATCAGCCCGACGAGCGCGCAAGCGCGCAGCGCGGGCAAGACCACCCGGACAGGCGGGCATATGTTAGGCATGCGCTACTCCAAGGAGTTTTAGGCATCATTACAGTCAGCCCCGCATTAGTAATGACGCAGCGCACGCGACAATGGTTGTTTGAGCCGAAAGATAGCCGGCATTAATGCATGCGTTAAGGCCGACGTTGTTTACCGATCACGCTTTCTCGTCGGCGGTTCGGTGCCTGGTGGCCTGGCCAGGCCACCAGGCGGCATGGTCGGCTTCACCGGCCTAACCGGCTCGGCTTGCTTGGCGGGTTCGGCGTGCTTGATCGGCTCGGCTGGCTCGACCGGCTGCCGCGGCCTTGGATGCACCCGAGTGGTGGCGACCGGCGGCATCAGTCCATGGCCGACCGCTTCGACCCGGCCAGCGATCAGCCTTAGCGCGCGGCCGAGGTCGGTGGCGAACTCGGCACCACTTTGGTACCGCTGCGCCGCGGCTTTGGCCATGGCCTTGGCGATCACCCGGTCAACGGCGCCGGGCAAGTCGGGCCTGGTCCCGGTCAGCGGCGGCGGCGGCGTAGACACGTGGGCGTAGAGCAGCGCCGGGCCCTGGTTGCGCCGGAACGGCGGGGTGCCGCCGAGCAGTTCGAACGCCGAGCACGCCAGCGAGTACAAGTCGGCCCGGCCGTCTACCTCGCGGCCCTCGATCTGCTCGGGAGCCGTGTAGTCGAGCGTTCCGACGATCTGGCCGGTGATCGTAAGGCCGACGGACTCCGCCCGCTTGCTGATGCCGAAGTCGGTGAGGTACACGTGGTCAGTGAGTTCGGTCCCGGCCAGGCCACTGCTCACGTCGAGCAGCATGTTGGCTGGCTTGACATCGCGGTGCACAAGCCCCCGCTGGTGCGCGGCGTCCAGCGCCGCGGCGACCTGGTTGATGATGGCCCAGGCCCGGTCGGCGGGAAGCGGCCCAATCCTCCGCAGCAGTGATCGCGCGTCGCCGCCCCGCACGTAGCGCATCGCGATGAACAGCATGCCCGCCACTTCGCCGGCCTCATAGACCGGGATGATGTGCGGATGCTCGACCGCGGCGGCGGCGCGCGACTCGTTGATGAACCTGACCCGGAACGCGTTATCCGCCGTGAGCCCGGGGGACAGCACCTTCAGCGCGACCGGCCGGCCGAGACGCTCGTCAACCGCCCGGAACACGACCGCCATGCCACCGCGGCCGATGCGTTCTTCTAGCCGGTAGCCAGCGATGACGGCTCCGGGGCGCAGGCCACCGCCTGGCGGGCTATTGGTGTCGCTCACCGTGCCCGCCAGGCTAGTCGGCCGATGTGATGTCTCGTATCAGGCTCCGGCGACAAAGGTGCTGATATACATCGTCAGCGCCGCGAGCGCCGCGCAGGTCCGGGTGGTGAACGGCAGGTACGCGGGCGTGGTCTGGTGTGGCAGGTAAACCCTGAGCCAGTGCGCGGTCACCGGATGGCAGCTCGGGGTGTTGGCCGGTTCGGTGTGACCGAGCTGGGCGTGCGCGGTCTGCCCGGCCGTGAGCACGATCTGCTTCGATGGCGTCACCGCGTCGGGCTTGGCGTAGCCGCCGATCAGGTTGCCCGCGCCGCTGCCCGCGCTGACCAACGCGACGGCTGGGTACCCCTGCAAAGAGCAGGTAGCGCTGCCGACGTTGGTGAAGTCGAGGTTGCGGTACGTGGTCTTGGCCACGTGGTTGCTAGCCACGTGGTTGCTAGCCACGTGGCTGCTAGCACCGAGCTTGACGTGCAACGCGGCGGCGGCGCACGCGGGCGGACCGGCCTGGGTGATGCTGGCGGACGGGATAGCCCGCACCGGCACCGTGGCGTGCGGCGAGCCAACACTCGTTGACGCTGCGCACGCGGTGGTCGCTGCCGCTACGGGTAGGAGCACAGCCAGCCCGAGCAGGTGCCGGGCGCTTAATGCTGAGATAGTCATTGGTAATAGTCCCTTTTTGGAGATTTTTGGGAAAAATTATCAGACTGCATCCCGGCCCGGGGGCGCAAAGGATGATGTCCCGTCTCAGGCTCCGGCGCTTATCGTCGTGATGCGCATCGTCGGTACCGAGGTCGACGCGCAGGTCTGCGTGGTGAACGACGCGTACGCCGCCACGGTCTGGTCGGGCGGGAAGACCTTGAGCCAGTGCGCGGTCACCGGGTTGCACTTGCCCGCGGGAAAGTTCCCTGCCTCGGCGACGCCGAGGACGGCGTGCGCGGTCTGCCCAGGAGCCAGGATGATCTGCCTGACCGGGGTGACGGCGTCACGCTTGGCGTCGGCGCCGACCTGGCTGCCCGCGTTGCTGGCCGCGCTGACCAAGGAAACGCCGGGATAGCCGGCCACGAAGCAGGTGCCGGTTCCGACGTTGGCGAAGTCGATGTTGTAGTAGATGGTCCCGGCCGCGCCGTTGCTTGAGCCGACCTTCACGCGCAGCATGGCGGTTGTGCACTCGGCCGGGCCGGCCGACGTTGTCGTGCTCGGCGATGTGGCCGGCGTGCTGGGCGAGGAGCTGGACCCCGCAGTGACAGTCACCGTAGCGGTTGGCGAACTATTGCTAGATGACGTCCCGCAGGCGGCAGCGACCGCCGCAACCGGGCCGAGCGCGGTCAGGGCGAGTAGTCGGCGTGCTGCGGATGCTGAGATAGTCATTTAGCAATAGTCCTTTTTAGGGTAGTTTCGCAGTCGAAAGACTGAGAGCGATGTGTGCGGGTATGCCCAAGGTAGCTCGTATTTACAGTCGGAACGCAGGGATCGGAGTGGCGTGGCGCTCAACCAACAGTTCACCACAAGACCGCAGCTAGCAGGCACATTTGGGATGGTGGCCTCGACGCATTGGCTGGCGTCGGCCGCCGGGATGGCCGTGCTCGAGGCAGGCGGAAACGCTTTCGACGCTGCGGTGGCTACCGGCCTGGTGCTTCAGGTCGTCGAGCCGCACCTGAACGGGCCGGGCGGCGAGGTGCCGGTGATCGGGCACAGTTCGGCGACCGGCGAGACCTTCGTGCTCGACGGTCAGGGCACCGCGCCCGCGGCGGCGACGATCGCCGCCTTCACCTCGCTCGGGATCGACCTCGTCCCGGGCAACGGGCTGCTCGCCGCGACCGTGCCAGCGGCCTTCGGTACCTGGATGCTGCTGCTCGCCAGGTTCGGCACCTGCCGGCTGCGGGACGTGATGCGCTACGCCATCGACTACGCCGCCGACGGGCATCCGCTGCTCGCCAACGCGAGCCGCACGATCGAGGCGATGGCGCCGACGTTCGCCGAGCACTGGCCGACCTCGGCGGAGGTGTACCTCAGCGGGGGAGCGCCCGCTCCGGGCAGCAGGTTCGCCAATACCGCGCTTGCCGCCACCTACAGCAGGATCCTCGCCGAGGCGGAGGCCGCGAGCAGCGAGCGCGAGGCCCAGATCGAGGCGGCCAGGCGCGCGTGGTACGAGGGTTTCGTCGCCGAGGCGATCGATGACTACGTCGGGCAGGCCGAGGTAATGGACGTCACCGGCCACCCCAACCGGGGGCTGCTGACCGGCGCCGACATAGCTGGCTGGCGGTCGAGTGTGGAGTCCCCGGTCACGTTCGACTTCGCCGGGGTTACCGTCTGCAAGACCGGACCGTGGGGGCAGGGCCCGGTGTTCTTGCAGCAACTCAGCCTGCTCGACGGCTTCGACCTAGCCGGGATGGGCGCGGGGAGCGCCGACCTGATCCACACCGTGACCGAGTGCGCCAAGCTTGCCTTCGCCGACAGGGAGGCCTGGTACGGGGACCCGCGGGCGACCGACGTGCCGCTCTCCGGCCTGCTCGCCGCCGACTACGTCCGGGCTCGCCGGGCGCTGGTAGGCGACGTCGCGCGGGCGGATTTCGTACCGGGTTCGCCGGACGGACGGCGGGGCATGCTGCCCGGCTACGCGCTCGCCGCCTTCGGGCTGGCCGCGGGCAACGGCATGCTGGACGCCACCACCGGCGACCCGACGCTCGCCTCGGCCGCGCTCGGTCCAGGCGACACCTGTCACCTCGACGTCGCCGATCGGTTCGGCAACCTGGTCTCGGCGACTCCGAGCGGCGGCTGGCTGCAAAGTTCGCCGATCGTCCCTGGCCTCGGCTTCTGCCTCGGCACCAGGGCGCAGATGTTCGCGCTGACCCCGGGTTTCGCCAGTTCGCTCGCGCCGGGCCGGCGGCCTCGCACGACGCTGTCACCCGGCTTGGTGCTGCGCGGCGGAGAACCTTACATGGCGTTCGGTACCCCAGGGGGCGACCAGCAAGATCAATGGACCATGGGGTTCTTCCTCAACCACGTAGTCTTTGGCATGAACCTGCAGGAGGCGATCGACGCCCCGGCCTTCCACACCGACCACTTCCCCTCGTCGTTCTACCCGAGAGGTGCCTCCCCGAAGTCGCTGACCATCGAGGTGCTGCATTCCGATGCGGTGATCGGCTCGCTCCGCGACCGCGGTCACGAGGTCAACGTGTCGCCCGCCTGGTCACTCGGCCGGATTAGCGCGGTCACTAGGGACGAGGGGATGCTCTACGCGGGGGCGAATGCGCGCGGCATGCAGGGGTATGCGGCAGGTAGATGAGTACGGCGGTAGATGAGTACGGCGGCAGATGAGTGCGGCGGCAGATGAGCACTGAATGGGTGAGCGCCGGCTCCGCGAATCCGGAGTCGGCGGACCCGCAGCCTCCGACAACACAGCCTCAAACAACGCCTGAGACAACCCCGGTGATCGCTGAGCAGGGCTGGCCGGAGCCGGTCGGGAGGCCGGCCAGACCGCACTGGTGGTCGATCCAGAAACCGCCGCCAGCCGGGCCGATCTCGGCGCGTCGCGCCTACCTTGAGGTACTCGCGGTGTTCGCAGCTTTCTTCGCGGCCGGCATCGCGGCGGGCGCCGAGGTCCTGGCCCACAGGTATCCGGCGCCCTCGGGAAGCTGGGCCGTCTTCACCCCGGCGGCGATCAGCGAGGTGACGACCACGGCGCTGGCCGTCGCCGTCACCGTGTTGCTGTCGAGCAGACGCGGCATCACCCCCCGCACGCTCGGCCTCGGGCTGCCGGCCAAGGCGAACGGCGGCGCGGCGATCATCCCAGCCTTCCGCATGGGGGTCTGGGCGATCGTGATCCTGGCGGTCGGAGGCGCGATCACCACCTCCCTCGCCACCGGTCATCTCGTCCAGCCGGTCCGGCAAGACAACGGGTACCTGGTGTACGCCACCGCGGCGTCACTGGCCGCAGGCGTTGTCGAAGAGACCGTTGTGCTCGCGTTCGTGGTCACCACGCTCAGGCAGGCAGGCCGGCCGCTGCTGGAAATCCTGGCGGTCGCGGTGCTGCTGCGCTGCTCCTACCACGATTACTACGGCCCCGGTGTTATCGGGATCGCGGTCTGGGCGGCCGTGTTCGCCTGGCTGTTCCTGCGCACCGGCAGCGTGATACCGCTGATCGTGGTGCACTTCGGTTGGGACGCGCTGATCTTCTGGGCGCAGCGCTGGCACTGGCTGAATGCCGCCCGGGCCGCCGGCGCGCTCGCTCTGCTCGCGGTGGCCACGTTTACCTGGCTCAGCGAGGTCAGGAGCCGCAACCGCGGTGGCAAGCCGCGTTCTGGCAGTCGGCCGGGTGCTAGCTACACCGCCTGGCCGTTCGAGCAGCCGTCGCAGCAGCCGGCAGGCGAGCCCGGCCGCTTATACAGGTAGCGCCAGAGCGGCGGCTACGACCGCCGCGATGGCGGCGAGCACTGCCAGCCAGCCCGAGCCTGATCCGGAGGCGCTCGAGGGCAGCGCGGCAGCCGCCACGGAAAGCGCGGCCAGTCCGATACCCGCCGCGATCAACGGCAATTGGGGCCGAAACACAGCTAGCCGGGCACCGCTCTCGGCTAGATGCAGCGCCACCAGGTAGCCAAGCAGCACGACGCCGAGCACGGCGGTGTGCCACGGCCTGCGCGGATGGAGCGCCTCAAGGCCGAGCACCGCGACGATTACCAGTTGCGGCCACGGCACGCTCGCCAGCACGTTCACCGCCTGCCGCCACAGCCGTTCAGGTCCTGACACCAGCAACTCGTCGCTCGGCCGCACGAGAGCCTTGTCAGGCCTGGTGGAACCGATTCCGAAACCAGCGATGCCGAGCCGGGTCAGCCCGAGCACAGCGCAGCAGATCGCCGCGATGAGTGCCGGCTTGGCTCCAGAATGGGCCCCGGCCATCGGCAGCGCGGCCCAGGTGAGCATCCCGGCGACGAGCAAGCCCACCGCTAGCAGCAATCTCGCGGTTCTCATTAGTTCACCACTGTCCTGACTAGTTCACCACGGGACGCCTGGTGTACGGGGCGAGCGGCTCATCGAGCGGCGACTGTCCGTCCCAGGCAACGACCGGGATGCCGATCTCGCGCAGCGAGAACCTGATCGCCTCCTGCTCCATCCGCCAGATCCGCCGGGCCAGATCGGCCACCGCCCGGTACCGCCCGACGCCCGGCGCGGGGCTGGACAAGCAGCACGTCGACCACGATCGTCGCGAAACCACGCTCGCGCAATTCGCGCAGCGCCTCCACCAGCCGCAGGCTGAGCAGCGGGCTGAACACAATGATCAAAGCGCCCGGCGGCAGCGCCGTATGCGGCAGCGAGGACACCATCTCAAGCGGGTGGCCGCTGGTCCAGCCGGTCATGATCAGGTTCATGATCCGGTCGGCCTGCCGCCGCCCAGCGGCCGGCGCGATCCATTGCAACTGGCGGCCGAAGCTGATCAGGCCGACCCGGTCCCTGGCCGCCAGGTACCGGGTCGCCGTGCCGGCCGCTGCCCTGACGGCAAGATCGGCCGAGCTCCGCATCGGCTCGCCGACGTCAGTGCTCACGTCCATCAGCACGACGACGCTCTGGGCTCGTTCGGCGGTGAAGGTATTGAGCTGCAGCGTGCCGCGCCTGGTGGTAGCCGGCCAGTTGATCCGCCGCTGCCTGTCGCCGGGCACGAACTCGCGCACCCCGGCGAACTCGATTCCATCGCCTGGCCGTCGTGAGGTGTGCTCGCCGAGCCGGGCGGGCAGCTTGCTGAGCACGACCAGCGAGTCGAGCACGGCCGGCTTGCGGGTGACAAATGACCGGTGGCACGTTAAGGGTCAGCTGGCACTCGGCGAGCCGCCATCGGTCGTTGATCGTCACCTCGATGGTGCCCACCGGCCGCAGACCCCAGCGCTGCGGCACGAACGGCACCCGGTACCAGCCGTCCTCGCCAAGCTCGGCGTCGCCGCCGATGATCCATGGAGCCGGCCGCAGCCGGACGGCGGAGTGGTGGACGCCAAGACCGGTGAGCCTGAGCAGCACCGCGCCGTCGTCGCCTTCGATCATCAGCTCGACGGCGGTCGCTACCTCCGCGTCGATGCGGGACGGCCGGTCGGCTTGGTAGCCGATTAGCAGCAGCAGCGCGGGTGCGGCCAGGCCGGCGAATTCGGCGCGCCTGGTGATCACCGCGAGCAGCAGTCCGGTCGTGGCGAGCGTTGCCAGCCGCCGCGCGTGGCCTGAGAGCTGCCACGTAATCGCCAGCTCGTGGTGGCGGCCGGCGGTCAGCCTGACCTTTTTTCCTGCCAATGAACTCACTGCTAGCCCGAAACGGGAGCTACCGGGTCGGTCCGGGGTACCGGGACGCCGGCCAGGACCCGGGTGATGACGTCGTCGGGGCTTACCTTGCGGGCCCACAGCTCGGGTCGCAGCGTGATCCGGTGGCCGAGAGCGGGCACGCCGACGGCCTTGACGTCGTCTGGCACCACGTAGTCGCGGCCGCGCAGCACCGCGTGGGCGCGGGCTAGTTGCAGGATGAACAGGCCGCCGCGCGGGCTGGCGCCGACCTGGATCTGCGGGTGCGCCCTCGTCGCGCCGATCAGTGCGACAACGTAGTGGAGCAGGTCAGGCGTCACCTCGACGAGTTCGAGCGAGCGGCGCATAGCGAGCAGTTCGGCCGGGCTGCTGACCGGGGTCAGCGTGACTTCGGCGGCGGCTCGGTCGATCCGGCGCTGCAGCATCGCCACCTCGTCGTCGCTATGCAGGTAGCCGAACCGCAGCCGCATGCCGAACCGGTCGAGCTGAGCCTCGGGCAGGTCATAGGTGCCCTCGTACTCGATCGGGTTCGCCGTGGCCAGCACGATGAACGGGGTTGGCAACGCCCTGGTCTGTCCGTCCACGCTCACCTGGGCCTCGCCCATCGCCTCGAGCAGTGCGGCCTGGGTCTTCGGCGGGGTCCTGTTGATCTCGTCGGCGAGCAGCAGTTGGGTGAACACCGGGCCAGGCCGGAACACCATCTCGCCGTTGCGCTGGTCGTACAGCGGCGCGCCGACGACATCGGACGGCAGCAGGTCGGGGGTGAACTGGATCCTGGCGAAGTCAAGGCCGAGCACCCGCGCGAACGACCTGGCGGTCAGCGTCTTGCCCAGGCCAGGAAGGTCTTCGAGCAGGATGTGGCTGCTCGCCAGGATTCCGGTCAGCACCAGTTCGAGTGCGCGGCGCTGGCCGATGATCGCGCGTTCCAGTTCGTCGAGCACGGCGGCGCAGCGCTGTGCGGTCGCCTCGGGGGTCAGGCTCTGATCGGTCACAACTGCTCCAGTCGTTGAATCAGGGCGGCGAGCGTCCTTGGCGGGATGCCCGGCCGTGAGCTGGCGTCGGCGGGAGTTGGACGCTGCGGGTCGATCCAGTACCACAGGTCGGTTCTGCGACTGGCACCGATGAGCGCCGCCTTGGCGGCCTCTGGTTCTGCGGTCAGGCTGATGCCGTGCCGTTCGGCCAGCCGGGCGGCAAGCAGGTTCTGCAGTCTGCGCCGGGTGTTCAGGTCCCAGGCGCTCAGCGACTTGGTGCGCGGCGTTCAGCTCGAATTGGGTACGCCAGTACCCGGAGAACGACAGCGTCGGGGCGTCGTACGCGGGATCGGCCGGCGCCGGCGGCGCGACGGGCGGGGGGACCAGCGTCCGCATGACGATCAGCGCGACCACGACGCAGATCAGCGCGACGATGCCGGCGGTAGCCGCGCCGAGCAGAATCCAGGCGCCGCCGGTCAGCGCGATGACCAGGCCGGCGGCCACCGACAGCTCCCGCCGGGCGGTGTTCCATCGGGCCTGGCTGGCCGGCGGCGTCACGTTCGCTCCCCAGCAGGCAGCGCGGTGGCGATGTCGGCGAGCGCGCGCTCGGCCTGGTCGCGCTGCGATATCGGCATGTGGTGCGTCGAGTAGCGCGCCTCGTAGAACAGTTCGGTCAGCAGCGCGGCGGGCATCTGCGGCACCAGGTCGGCGGTCACGGTCCTGACCAGCAGTTCGTCCGGGGTCTCGGCGGCGCCCCGGGCGGCGCCCGCCTCCTCCAGGCTGGTCTCCATCGCGACGTAGCAGGCGATGATCGCGGCTCTGGCGTCATCGAGTTCGCGCAACGCGACCCGGCCCGACTCGACGGCGCGGGCTAGGTCGTCGGCCGCCTCGTCGATGTCGATGTCGGAGAGTTCCGCGAGGCGGAGCCGCGCTCGGTGGCGGCGGCGCCAGGCGATAAGCAGGAACGCGATCAGCGCGGCGATCAGGATCGCGATCAGCACGTCCTGCAGCGGCAGCGAGGGATTCGGGATCGTGCTGACCGGGATCGACGGCGGGCCATGCGGCAGCCTCACCCGGCCCGGTATCTGGCGGGGCTGGCCGGGCTTGAAGTGAGACTCGAACAGGATGATCCCGAGCAGCACGCCGATCGCGCAGGCCACCAGCGCGGCCGAGATTATCTTGTTCAGCTTGCCTGCTAGTTCGGCCGCTGACGGTGCGTGCCGCCAGCGCAGCCCGACGTACATCGCGACGAACGCCGCCTCCAGCAGCAGGCCCACGGCCAGCACGGGACCGGCAGGGTGAGCCCAGTCACCGGCCGGGCCAATGGCGCGGATTCCGGCAACCGTCAGCAAAATGAGCAGCGCGGTGACCACGACGCGGGCTCTGATCTGATCCGGCATGTCGTGAAAATGGTACTCGCGGAGTAAGCCGGATCAGCCTGTCGGCTGATGACACGGACTAGGCGAGGCTAGGAGAGTTGCGTAAGTGACCACCCATACAGCTACAAACTCAGCCACGGACACGGCGCAGCAGCCGGTGATCGCAGCTAGCAAGCTGACGAAGCGCTATGGCGTGTCGGTGTGCGCGCTCGATGAACTCACCGTTGCCGTGCCCGCCGGCATTACCGCGTTGGTCGGAGCTAATGGCGCGGGGAAATCGACCCTGATCAAGATCTTGCTTGGGCTGCTGCCCGTTACCAGCGGAACCGCGTCAGTGCTCGGCTACGATTCCGCGTCCCAAGGCAGCGCGATCAGGACGCACACCGGCTATATGCCTGAGCATGACTGCCTGCCGCCCGACGTTACCGCCACCGAGTTCGTGACGCATCTTGGCCGGATGTCCGGCTTGCCGGTCACCGCGGCCAAGGAACGAGCCGCCGACTCACTTCGGCACGTCGGCCTCTACGAGGAGCGGTACCGGCAGATCGGCACGTACTCGACCGGCATGAAGCAGCGGGTCAAGCTGGCTCAGGCGCTGGTCGGCGACCCGCGCCTGCTGCTGCTCGACGAGCCGACCAACGGCCTTGACCCGGCCGGCCGTTCGGCGATGCTCGACCTGATCGCGCGGATCGGCACCGAGTTCGGCATCTCGATCCTGGTCGCCTCGCACTTGCTCGGCGAGATCGAGCAGATCTGCGACCACCTGGTCGCGCTCGACGGCGGCAAGCTCTTGCGCGCCGACACGATTAGCTCGTTCACGACGTCGAGCCAGTTCCTGCTGATCGAGGTCGATGAGGGCAGTGACCTGCTGGTCGCCGAACTGACCAGCCGGGGCCTGCGTCCGGTCAGCTACCAGCGCGGGCTGCTCGTTCAGATGGACGGCGAGTCAAGCTGCGACGTCGTCCGGGACGCGGTCGCCGACCTGGGGCTGCCGCTCAACCGGCTTGAGCAGCGCAGGCACCGGCTTGAGGAATTGTTCAGCGACATGGGCAGCGAAGCGGTCGCGTTCGAGGCGAAGGGAGCAGCCGATGTCCGCTGACAGTGTCGGCAGCGTTGGCAGGGCCGGCAGCGTCGGCACCGCCGGCGTGATCCACAACATCGGATACCAGTCCTATGAGGGCCAAAGGCTGGGGCGGGCCCAGATCGTCCGGGCCCTGACCTGGCACAGCCTGCGCAGCGCGTTCGGCTTCGGCCGCGGCGTCAAGGCGAAGATCGTGCCCGTGCTCACGTTCGTGGCGATCTGCCTGCCCGCGGTGATCAGCGCGGTCGTCGTGGCGCTGAACAGCCAGCACACCCGGCCGATCAGCTACGACGTGTACGTACCGCAGTTGCGGATCTTCGTGCTGATCGTGTTCATCGCCGCCCAGGCGCCCGACCTGGTCTCCCGTGATCTGCGGAGCCACTGCCTGCCGCTGTACTTCGCCCGGCCGATCAAGCGGATCGACTACCCGGTCGCCAAGATGATCGCGTTCTTCGCCGCGCTGCTGGTGATGATCGAGGTCCCGCTGCTGCTGCTCTACCTGGGCACGGCCACCCAGTTGCACACCGGAACGCAGATCTGGCACGAGACCAAGGCGCTGATCCCGGGCTTGCTGCTCGGCGTGGCCTGGGCGCTGGTGCTCGGCGTGCTCGGGTTGCTGTTCGCCTCGTTCAGCGGGCGCCGCGCCTACGCGACCGGGGCGGTCGCGATCTTCTTCTTCCTGTCGCTGACGCTCGCCACCCTGCTGGTGAACATCGGCCAGCAGCCAGGAGGCGGCGGCGAGGGGCTCTCCAAGCTGGCCGGCCTGATCAGCCCGTTCACCGTGCTGGACGGCGCTCGGCAGTGGCTGGGCGGCACGACACTCGGGATCGTCCCGAACCCAGGCGGCGACGGGGCGCTGTACGTGCTGATGTTCTTCGTGTTCCTCGCGCTCGGCATCGGCGGCCTCGTCGTCCGGTACAGGAAGGTCGGTGTGGCATGACCGAGATCGCGCTCCGCGAGGTATCCCGCTGGTACGGCAACGTCGTGGCGGTCAACGACGTGACGATGACGATCGGCCCGGGCGTCACTGGGCTGCTCGGCCCGAACGGCGCAGGCAAGTCCACGATCGTGCACATGATCGCGGGGCTGCTCGAGCCGTCGCGTGGCGAACTGACCGTCGCCGGCGAACCAAGCTGGCACAACACCGCCCTGCTCAGCAAGGTCGGGCTGGTGCTGGACAAGGACACCGTCTACACGTTCCTGTCCGGCACCGACTTCGTGACCGCTATAGCCAAGCTGCACAAACTGCCTGACCCGGCGGCCGCGGCGCGCCGGGCGATCGGCATCGTGGAAATGGAGCCGGACGCCGACCGCAGGATCGGCACGTACTCCAAGGGCATGGTGCAGCGGATCAAGGTCGCCGCCGCGCTTGTGCACGACCCGCAAGTGATCGTGCTCGATGAGCCGTTCAACGGGATGGACCCCAGGCAGCGGCTGCAGATGATGGAACTGCTCGATCGAATGGGTGCGCAGGGCCGGGTGATCTTGTTCAGCTCGCACATCCTCGAAGAGGTCGAGCGGCTGTCCGGCACCATCCAGGTCATCATCGGCGGCCGGCTTGCCGCCTCAGGCGACTTCCGCGCGATCCGGCGGCTGATGACCAGCCGGCCGCACGTCTTCGTGGTGCGCTCGTCGGACGACCGGGTGCTCGCCAGAGCCTTGATCACCAGCGAGGCGGTCACCGGCGTCGAGGTGACGCCGCGCGGGCTGTCTGTCCGCGCGGCCGACTACGGCACGTTCACCAGGGAACTGGCCGGCGTGAGCCGGGACAACGGTGTGCGGTTGCGCGAACTGTTGCCGGCTGATGAGTCGCTGGAAAGCGTGTTCAGCTATCTGGTCGCCCCCTGAGCCCCGAACCCTTGACCCCGAAAGAGGATCGAGCCAATGCCAGAAGTGATTAACCCGGTCGTGCTCCGGCTGACGATCAGGGCGACCATGGGCCGGAAGCGGGCGCTGATCTTCGCGATCGCCCCGATCATCATGATCGCTGTCAGTGGTTTGCTGAGCCTCAAGGCCAAGAGTCCGGTGTGGCCGCCCGAGTTCCTCGGCGTGTTCGGCTTCACCGTCGTCGTGCCGCTGACCGCGCTGATCATCGGCACCAGCGTGCTCGGCGCCGAGATTGATGACAGCAGCGTGATCAGCCTGCTGGCCACGCCGATCCGCCGGTCAACGCTGGTGCTGACCAAGTTCGTCGCGGCCACGATCATCACGGTGATGTTCGCCGCGCTCGGCGAGTACCTGGCCGGCGCGATCGCGACCGGGCCGGGAAGCAAGCTGGCCGTCGGGCTGCTGCTCGGTGCCATCGCGGCGTCGATCGTGTACAACGCGCTGTTCGTGATGCTGTCCGTGGTCACGACCAGGGCGATCGCCGTCGGCCTCCTGTACTTGCTGGTCTGGGAGGGCCTGCTCGGCAACCTAGTCGGCGGCGTGCGGCTGCTGTCGGTGGATCAGTTCGCGCTCGGCATCGCGAACTCGGTCGCGCACGAGTCGGCGCTGCACGCGCACCTGACGCTGAACACGGCGATCATCATGGGCGTCGTCGTGATGGTCCTGGCACTAGCGCTTGCCGCGACCCGCCTGCGCTCGTTCTCCCTCAAGGGCGACGCCGTCTAGCCCCCGGGGGCGAGGCCTAGCGCGGGGTGTTTTCGTCGGGGCGGAAGCTTGGGCCATGGCCGGGGATGATGACGGTCGCGATGTCGAGTATCCGCTGCCTGCTCGCCGACAGCTTCGCCTGGTCGGGACTGAACGGGTCGTCGGCCGGGCCGTCGGCCCCCCACCAGGCGTGAGTGCAGACGTACACCTCGTCCGCCGTCGTGGCGACTGTGCTGATGTCCTGGTCGGTGTGGCCTGGGGTAGCCAGCAGCTTGATCGATGGGCTCAGTTCGGCGCCTTCGGCGTCGCGGCTGTGCCACAGGTCGCCGATGTAGATCGCCCAGTGATCGTGAATGCGCGCGGCGGGGAACAGCGCCGTGTTGACGGTGTGGTCAGGATGATGGTGGCTGAACACCACGTCGGTCACCGCATCGGCCGCAACGCCGTGCGACGCGAGCGCGGTGAGCAGCGCTTCTCGCGATGAGACCATGCCTGGGTCCACGATCACGACCGTGTCGCCCTCCATGATCAATGTGACCGTGCCGCCGACGTGCTGGCCGTCGGCCGCCGTACGCAGATAGCCGTCGTGGAGCACGTGCACGCGGGCGGATTGGCCGGCAGGAGGCGGATCGGCTGGCATAACGGCAGACAATACCTGGCCCTGACAGCGCGCCGCGAGGCGGCGTCGCAGGGGTGGTGCTAGCCAGCCGACGCCGCGCTCTCGCGCTGCTTGGCCTTCATCGCCTTCTTGTAAGAACGGACGGCGGCGAGCGAGTCGTCGTCCCGGATGTCGGCGACGGAGTAGTGCGATCCCTCCTCGCCGAAGTGGCCGGCCGCCTCACGCCAGCCCCGTGGCTGCACGCCGAGTTGCTTGCCCAGCAGCGCGATCGTGATCTGCGCCTTGTAAGCGCCGAAGCCTGGGAGTTCGGCCAGCCTGCGGCGAAGTTCGGTGGCGTCGGCCGCTGTGGTCCACACGGCGCTGGCGTCCCCGTCGTAGCGGTCAGCGATGATCTTGCCGAGCTCTTGTGCCCGCGCTGCCATCGCGCGCGGGAACCTGTGCAACGCCGGTCGCTGCGCGAACACGTCGGCGAGCGCGTCCGGGTCGAAGTCAGCGACTTCCTGCGCCGCCGGTTCGTGCCCGAGCCGCTGTGACAGCTCATACGGCGAGCCGAACGCCTTCTCAAACGGCACCTGCTGATCAAGCATCATCGCGAGCAGCAGCGCGAACGGGTCGCGAGTCAGCAGTTCGTTGGCCGCGGGCTCGATCGGCATTGCCAGCGTCATGGTGATCCTCCCGAGAGTCTGTCCCCCATCATCTCGCACCGCAGGTGTCACGAGTGCGCAGATAGCGCGCTACCGTGATGGTGGCGGGACATAGAGATCCCGAAGGGAAGAGGAGTCCGGTTATGTCGCGTAAGTGGCAGCTGGCCATCGCTGGGATCGTCGTCGGGATCATCTTGTTGATCGCCGGGGTCAGCCCGTGGGTGCCGATCCTGGTTATTCTGGCCGCGCTGGCCGTGCCTGTGGTCGGCTACATGATGTTGGACTCGAACCAGCGAGCCAGGATCCGCCGTATGCGCCAGCGCAAGCAGATCGGTCGTTAGGGGTCGATCTGATTCAGCCGAGCTGGCCTGGATACAACAGCGCTAGTTCGTGCGGGTAGGCGGCGATCAGGGCTAGCTCGTCGTCGGTGAGCGGCTTGCTCGTGGTCGCCGCGCAGAGCTGCACGAGCTGGAAGATTAGTTCCTCGTCCTTGGTGGCGTCGATCGACAGGCCGTCCATGACGTGCCGGAATCCCGCCATCCCACCGTATTCTCCGGTCAGCACGACCCGGCCGGGGCGCGCGTGCCAGTCATGCGGGAACGGCCCGAGCGTGTCGTCGTCGTAAAGCTCGTAGTTGTGCCGGTCCTTGAGCGCGCCATCGGCGTGGATTCCGGACTCGTGCGCGAACGCGTTCCGCCCAGTGCCCGGCTGATTGGGCGGTAGCGGCTGGCCGAACGCGTAGCTCGCCCACAGTCCGAACCGGCGGGCCCAGGTCAGGTCGATCTTGTCGGCGATCTCCACCTGTTCGGTGACGCCGAAAGCGTGCTGGAACGCCAGGATGCACGACAGCAGATCGGCGTTGCCGGAGCGCTCGCCGATTCCGTTGACGCAGGTGTTCACCCACGCGTCCTGGCCAGCGTCGAGGTCACCGAGCGCGCCCGACACCGAGTTGGCGACGGCCATGCCGAGGTCGTTGTGGCAGTGCGTCTCGACCGGGATCCCGGTCGCCGTGGCTAGCCGGGCGAAGCGTTCCCTGATCCGGTGCGGCGAGTCACCGCCGATCGTGTCGCAGTACCGAAGCCGGTCGGCGCCGGCCTCCTTGGCGGCCAGCGCGAACTCGGTCAGGAAGCCGGTGTCGGTGCGCGAGCCGTCCTCGGCGTTGACGCCGATGGTCTGCGCACCGCCCTCTTTGGCCGTTCGCACCGCGGCGATCGTCTCGGCGATGATCGCCGCCCGGTCTAGCCGACCGCGGAACTTGTGCTCGATCATCTGGTCCGACGTCGAGATCGACAGGTTGTAGTGCCGCAGGCCGAGCGGCAGCGCACGCTCGACGTCGCCGGTCACCGCGCGGCACCAGCCGGACAGCCGGAGGTCGCCGAACGCCCCGGCCTGCGCCAGGGCGACATTGGCCCTGACGTAGGGCACCTCGTGGAACAGGAACGGGAACCCGATCTCGGATTGAGCTACCCCCAGTTTGCCCAGGTAGAAGTTGACCATCGTCTTGCCGAACTTGGACAAGCCGGTACGCGCTGTCTGCACGCCGTCGCGATTGGTGACGTCAAGAAAGCGAACCGCTGGCATGGCATACCTCCGTTGGCAGCGTCCCGAGGTTAGTCCGGAGATTGATTATCTGTACTTGAGTGACCTAGTTGTCAATATTGATTATACTCAATATAAGTATCATGAGAGCAGCGGAGGGAGGGTCATTGGCGGAGTGGATCGGGACAGCCGAGGCAGCTCGACGGCTCGGCATCAAGGAAGCGAGCCTGTACTCCTACGTCAGCCGCGGCGTGCTCAGCCGGCGAAAGGTAGCGGGCTCGCGATCGAGCATGTTCAACGCCGCCGAGGTAGAGGCGCTGGCGCGGCGGGGTCGGCCACGAGGCGGTTCTGGTCCGAAAGAGCTTGTGATCGAGACGGCGCTGACCGAGATCATCGATGACACGCTGTGGTTCCGCGGCATCAACGCCATGGACCTAGCCGGACACGCGGATCTTGAGGATGTCGCCCACCTGCTATGGACCGGCTCGCTTCCCGGACCTGGCCAGAGCGCGTTTGTCGCCGGGCTGCTCTGGCGGGCGACCGACGAGGCGGTGGCAGCTGGCAGCGCCGCTCAGGCGGCCCTGCCAGCGGGAAGCTTGCCGCTCGAGCGGCTTGCTGTGATCGTGCCCGCGATGGCTGCGGCCGATCCCCTCCGGTTGCATCTCGACCGGCCCGCCGTGATGGCGGCTGGCCGCTGTCTCATCGCCGGCATGGTCGAGTGCATGCCGCAAGTCGGGCCTGGAATCGGCGGAACCACGATCGCCACGAGGCTGATCAGCCGGCTCTGCCCGACGCCGCCTTCGCCCGGCCTGCTCGATGTGCTCAGAGCCTCGCTCGTGCTGCTGGCCGACCACGAACTGGCCGCCTCGACGCTCGCCGCGCGGGTCGCGGCCTCGGTGCGCGCCGACCCCTACGCGGTGGTGGCGACCGGCCTCGGCGCCGTGGGCGGCGCACTGCATGGCGGCGCGTCGTTCGGGGCCGAGACCATGCTCCGGGCGGCCGGACAGCCAGCGGACGCGGTGCGGTCGGTTGGTGACCTGCTGAGGCGCGGCGAGCGAATCCCCGGCTTCGGCCACTTCGTTTATGAGGACAGCGACCCGCGCGCTGTTTTCGTCATGAATCTCATTCGCCAGGCCGCGCCGGACTCTGAGTACATCGCTGTCGCTGATGCGGTAATAACCGAAGCGCGCAAGCGCGCGCTGCCGGCGCCCAACATTGACTTCGCGCTCGCCACGCTCGCCACGGTCGGCGACATGATCCCTGGGGCGGGCGAGATGATCTTCGCGGTGGCGCGGGCGGCTGGATGGCTAGCCCACGCGATCGAAGAGTATGCGCGTAATACACCTATTCGTCCACGTGGCATCTACACCGGGCCTATTGCCGCTGCTTACGATGCTGTGCCTGGTTAACGGTGCGCGCTAGTTTGGCGGTCAGCGCTGAAGGGAACGTGCCCGCGATGATTGAGATCGCATGTCTCGAGACCCCGTCGCTCGGGGACCGGAGTTACCTGGCCACCGACGGGTCCGTGGCGCTCGTGATCGATCCGCAGCGGGACATCGACCGGGTGCTGGCGCTGGCCGATTCGTATGGCGCGCCGATCACGCACGTGTTCGAAACGCACATTCACAACGACTATGTGACCGGCGGCCTGGCGCTGGCGAAAGCGGTCGCCGCTGACTATCACGTCAACGGCGCGGACGACGTCGGGTTTGACCGGGTCAGGATCGGCGACGGTGACCAGATCATGGTCGGCGAGATGCTCCTGCGGGTAGTCGCTACGCCGGGCCATACTTTCAACCACCTGTCGTACGTGCTTTCCCGCGGCGATTCCTCCGGCTCCTCCGGCTCCTCCGGCGATGAAGCGATCGCGGTTTTCAGCGGCGGTTCGCTGCTGAACGGCTCGACCGGGCGCACTGACCTGCTCGGACCCGCGTACAGCGCGGAACTGGCGCGGGCGCAGCACCGGTCGGCTCGGCGGCTGGCGGCTGAGTTGCCCGGTACCGCTATGGTCTATGCGACGCACGGCTTCGGCAGCTTCTGCTCGGCGTCGGCGACCAAGGGCTCGGCGACGACCATCGGCGCCGAGCTAGGGGTCAATCCGGCGCTCAGGATGGCTGAGCCGGAGTTCGTCCGCTCGATGCTCGCCGGGCTCGACGCCTGCCCGGCTTACTACGCGCACATGGGACCAGCGAACTCAGGCGGACCGGTGCTTCCGGACCTGTCGCCGCCGCGGCGGGCTGAGCGTGGTGAGCTACGCCGCCGGATCGATGCGGGGGAGTGGGTTGTTGACCTGCGGTCAAGGGTCGTGTTCGCGGCCGGGCACCTGCGCGGCGCGCGCCAGTTCGAGCTGAGCGACTCCATGGTGACGTACCTGGGCTGGCTGATCCCATGGGGAGCGCCGCTGACCTTGATCGGGACCACCGAGGAGGACATCGTCGCCGCCCAGCGCGAGCTGGTCAGGATCGGGATCGACCGGATCGAGGCGGCCGCCACCGGCACGCCGGATGACTGGGCGGCCGGTGAGCCGCTGGCGAGCTACGAGGTGACCGACTTCGCCGGGTACTCCAAGGCGCGGGAGCAGGGGCGGGTCGTGCTGCTTGACGTTCGCAGGGACGGCGAGTGGGATACGGCGCGCATTGATGAGGCCGTCCACATACCGTTGCACGAGCTTGAAGCCCGGATCGACGAGGTGCCGGGTGGCGAGGTCTGGGTGCACTGCGCCGGCGGTTACCGCGCCTGCATCGCCGCGTCGCTGCTTGACGCGGCGGACCGGCGGGTCGTGCTCATCAGCGACCATTTCGTAGTAGCGCAGCGGAACGGGCTGGTGACGGAGTCCAAGCCGGGAATGTGATCCGGGGCTGGCGCATTGTGCTAACCATGTCTGTACGTCGTCTGAATCACGCAGTTCTGTACGTGGGCGACCTCGCCGCGTCCGTCGACTTCTACACCTACGCGCTCGGCTTCGAGGTGCGGACCGAGATCCCGGGACGCGCCGCGTTCTTGCGGTCGGCGCAGTCGGCTAACGACCACGACCTCGGCCTCTTCGCGGTTCCCGGCGCTAAGGCCCCGAGTGAGCCCTACCTCGGCCTGTATCACCTGGCCTGGGAGGTCGGCACGCTGGCCGAGTTGGCCGATATCAGGTCACGGCTGGTCGAGCGGGGCGCACTGGTCGGGGCGAGCGACCACAAGGTATCTAAGTCGCTGTATGCCAAGGACCCGAGCGGGATCGAGTTCGAGGTGATGTGGCGAGTACCCGCGCAGGCGTGGGAACGCGAAACGGCGAGCGGAGGCATGATCGCCCCGCTCGACCTGGACGCCGAACTAGCCAAGTGGGGCGCTGACCAGGTGACCGGCGCCGCTGCGGGCTCGATTACCTGAGCGGGCTCGGTTACCTGAGCGGGCCCGGCGGTAGCTGGGCCGAGCCGGAAGCGGGCGTCCTGGTGGTCACCAAGATCGTCCCCTTGTAACCGAGGCCCTTGATGCGCACTACTGGCGCGTTCGCGGTGGGCTCGGTTAGCTCGTTGGGCTCGGTCTCGGCTGAGACGCCGAGTCCGCCGGCTTCGATGCGCACGCCGGGCGGCACCACGATTTCGGTGTTCGACTTATAGGCGATGGCGCGGATCGTGGTGACCGGCGCGGTCAGCTCCGCGGCTCGCAGGTCGATCCGGCCGCCGCCCTTGTAGACGCCGAACAGCAGATGCCTGGGTACCGGCCAGCGACCGGATCGGGTGATCGAACCCTTGTAGGCGACCGCGAACCTGCCTGGCTGGTGGCCCGCCATTGGTTGGACCGGCCCGGTGCTCGGGGCTGGTGCTGGCAGGTCGGCGGTCAGCTGAGCCAGCTCGGTTGTGGTCCTAGCGGTGAGCGCCGCCCGGATGCGGTGATCGAGCTCGTCATCGGTCAGTCGTTGCTCGGCGAACGCGACCTGCAGCCGCTGCGCGACCGCGTCCCGCTCAGCGTTGGACGCCAGCATCGCTACCCCGCCGCTGCCGACTCCGACGTCGGTGCCGGGGGTGAGGTCGGTGCCGGGCCTGGCGGGCGCCGGGACCGGTACTGACCTGGGCGGCACTGACCTGGGCGGCACTGACCTGGGCGGCACTGACCTGGGCGGCACTGACCTGGGCGGCACTGACCTGGGCGGCACTGACCTGGGCTGATCCGACGACGTCATCAACTGTTCCTCCACCCGGCAATCCCAATCCAACCGAGATATATCTTAACCGAGTAGCGGCCTTTGTCGTGCAGTACGGCCGCACGGTGCCGCTCGGCAACAGCAGCAACGGGCCCACGCAGCGGTTTGGGTCGGATGGCCAGGACAGCAAGGGGCCCACGACGTCGCTATGACGACAGCTAGGGCCCCACGCTGCGAGTTGGCCGGATGGCCAACGACAGCAAGGGGCCCACGCTGCGGTCGGAAGCGCGGCCCACCGAGGCAGTGGCCTGCTCTGCGGATGGGTAGTTGGATTAATCTCACAAAAGTCGTAAAACGTCCACCAAGACATCGCTAGCTAGCGGCAAGCCAGTTCATCCTCGTGCCGCATGGCCAGGCGGTGGCCGGAATCTCCTATTTGAGATCGTATATGACACACCCGCCAGCCCACGCGAGCGGCGACAACCTTCCATGATCATGAATTTCGTGGTGGTCACGGAGACTAGGCCGCGCCCTAGGCTGTGGGTGGGCTGGCGGTGGGGTGGCGCGGTGGGTGGATCGAGTTAGGCGGGGAGGGCGGCGGGGTGCGCGGGGGTGGTGCGGGCCAAGGAGGTGTAGAGGGCGGCGGTTTGGGCGGCTACGCTGGCCCAGCTGAACTCGGCGGCTACTCGTTGGCGGCCTAGCTGGCCCATGGCGGCGGCCCGGGCTGGGTCGCTGACCAGGGACGAGATCGCGGCGGCTAGGACTTCGGGGGCGCCGGGCGGCACCAGGAGGCCGGTCTGGGCGTCGGCCACTACCTCGGGGATGCCGCCTACGTTCGAGGCAACCACCGCCGCGCCGCAGGCCATAGCCTCAAGGTTGACGATGCCGAGCGGCTCGTACTCCGATGGGCAGGCGAACACCGTCGCGTGGCTCAGGATCTGGATGATTTCGGGCTTCGGCAGCATGCCGTAGAGCCAGATCACGCCTGACCTGGTCTCGCGCAGGTGCTCGACCATGGCGGTGACCTGGGCGCCTAGTTCGGCGGTGTCCGGTTGCCCGGCGCACAGCACAAGCTGGACGGCGGGGTCGAGTAGTTCGGCGGCTCTGAGCAGGATCGGCAGGCCTTTTTGCCTGGTGATCCGGCCGACGTAGACGACGGTCGGGCAGCCGGGGTCGATGCCGTGCTTCGCTAGGACGTCGGTGCCCTCGTCGGGCGTGTACTGAACGGTGTCGATGCCGTTGCGTATGACGTGTACCCGGTCGGGGTCGACGTCGGGGTAGGTGGCGAGGACGTCGGCGCGCATGCCGTTGGACACGGCGATGACGGCGGTCGCTGACTCGATCGCTACTCGCTCGCACCAGGAGGACAGCGCGTAGCCGCCGCCGAGCTGCTCGGCCTTCCACGGGCGCAGTGGCTCGAGTGAATGCACGGTCATCACGTGCGGGATCGAGTGCAGGGTTGCGGCGAGGTGACCGGCCAGGTTGGCGTACCAGGTGTGGCTGTGCACGATGTCGGCCGAGTCGGTGGCCGCAGCCATCGCGAGGTCGGTTGTGATAGTGGCCAGCGCGGCGTTCGCGCCGTCGAGCAGTTTCCATGGCTGGTGTGCGATCGCCCCGGGGCGGTCCGCGCCCTGGCAGTGGACGGTCAGGTTGACCAGGTCGCGCAGTTCACGGGCCAGGTACTCGACGTGCACTCCAGCCCCACCGTACACCTCGGGCGGGTACTCCCTGGTCAGCAATGCGACGTTGAGCTTGCGGAACGCATCGGCCGTCAAGGGCTCACAACCTGGCCCTTGCCGACGACGGTCACGCCGCCGGCCGAGACACCGAAACCGCGAGCGCGGTCGTGATCCTTGTCCACGCCGACCACGGCGCCGTCCGGCACCACGACGTTCTTATCCAAGATCGCGTTCTGGACGACCGCGTACCTGCCGATCTTGGTGTTGTGCATAATTACGGCCCGCTCCACGCGCGACCAGCTATTGACCCGCACTCCGGGCGAGAGCACGGAATCGAGCACGAGGCCGCCTGAGACGACCACGCCATTGCTGACCACGCTGTTGATCGCCCGGCCGACCCGGTCACCGCTGTCGTGCACGAACTTAGCCGGAGGCTGGGACGGGATGTGAGTCAGGATCGGCCACTGGTCGTTGTAGAGGTTGAAGATTGGGTGCACGGCGCAGAGGTCCAGGTGCGCCTCGAAGTACGAATCGAGCGTTCCGACGTCGCGCCAGTAGCCGACGTCGCGCGGTTCGGCGCCGGGAACCTCGTTCTCCATGAAGTTGTAGGCCTGCGCCGCGCCTTCCGCGACCAGCATCGGCACGATGTCGCCGCCCATGTCGTGCCTGCTCTCGTCGTCGATGGCGTCCTTGCGTAGCGCGTCGACGAGCACGTCGGTGTCGAAGATGTAGTTGCCCATCGACGCGTAGGACATCTCCGGGTCGCTCGCGAGGCCGGGCGGATCCGCCGGCTTCTCGAGGAAGGCCTCGATGCTCCGCCCGTCCCTTGCTGTTTTGACGATCCCGAACTCGCTGGCTTCGGCACGCGGCACCGGGATCGCGGCGACCGTCACCCCGGCCTTGTTGGCCCGGTGCTGCGAGATCATCTGCATCATGTCCATCCGGTACACGTGGTCGGCGCCGAAGACGGCCACGATGTCGGGCTGGTCATCGAAGATCAGGTTCAGCGACTGATAGATCGCGTCGGCTGAGCCGGTGTACCAGTGCGGACCGAGCCGCTGTTGCGCTGGTACCGGAGTCACGTAGTTGCCAAGCAGGCTGCTCAGCCGCCACGTCGTGGTGACGTGCCGGTCCAGGCTGTGGCTCTTGTACTGGGTGAGCACGCAGATGCGCCGGCAGCCCGCGTTGACGAGGTTGGACAGCACGAAGTCGATCAGCCGGTACAAGCCGCCAAATGGCACCGCTGGCTTGGCTCGGTCATCGGTCAGCGGAGCAAGCCGCTTGCCTGCCCCGCCAGCCAGCACGATTGCGAGGACTTGTGGCGCGGCCATCGGTGCCCTCCCGGTTAGCGCGGCAACGGCTTGGTAATCCGGATCTTGGACTGATCGTGCCCGGTGGACTCCCAGTCATCCATAAAAGTCGCATCAAGACCATGCTTGGCGGCGAGTTCAATCAGTGTTTGCGTCCGGTAATAGAAGTCCTCATGTAGTACGTGGTGTTCGGCGCCCTCGGTGCGGTCGAAGGTGAAGTCGAAGAACCCGTCGGCGGTCATGATCCGGCCGACGTGGGCGAAGCACTCGTCGATCACCTCGATCGGCGAGTGCGAGAACACGCTGTGCGCGTGCACGAAGTCGAAACCGGCATCGGGCAGGAACTGCAGCCGCAAATCGGTCACCAGCGTCAGGTGCGGCAGCTTGGCCGCGATGCCCTGTTCGGCGATGGTGTCCTGGGCGGCGAGCAGGATGTCGGGCGAGATGTCGACACCGTAGTAGTTGCCCGGCTCCAGGTAGTCGATGAAGAGTCGGCCAGCGCGCAGGTTGCCGCAGCCGATTTCCAGCATCCGCATGTCGGGCTTGAGCCCGTGGCTCACCGCGTAGTCGAATTGCAGCTTGCCGAGCTCAAGCCAGGAGTCGCGAGTATGGCTGCCGACCGCTGCGTCGCGGCTTCGCCCGGCGTCCGATCGCATCACCGCGCGGTAGTAGCTGATGTGGTCAGGTGATCTCACGCGCAGCCAGGCGTCGCGACCGCGGCGCTTGGCGTAGCTGGCGATCTTGCCAGGATGCCTGAACGCGTAGCCAATCTTGAAAGTGAGCCTGGACCGGTCCTTGGAATGCACCGGATCAGCCTAGCTATCGGCGTCAGCCGGGGCGGTCAGCTGCCGTCCCGACTGACGACTGGCCAGCCTGGTCGCGAGCACCCTGGCCACGCCGACGCCTGCCCCGACTACGAACGCCCAGGCAAGCGCCTCGCCCATGGCGACCTTCCGATCCTCGTCTTGGTCGGGCGGCTGCTTGCCGGTGATCTTAGTCCAAGCGAACGTGATCGCCTTGCGCGCGACAAAAGCCGCGGCGGCTCCAGCCAGCGCGTTGATCGCCTTGCCGCCGTAGTCAGCGCCCTTACCAGGCATTGCCGTCCTTCCGCTGATGAGCGGCATCGACCGGTTCGACGTCGTTCATCTCAGCCGCGTGATCGTCAGGATCATCAATCATCGCACGCGTCCTGGTGAGCGGCCGACCGCCCGGCCTTCGACGCGGCGGCCGAGATCGCGGCCGTGATCGCTGCGGTCAGGTCGGCTGGGCGCCGGGTGCCGATCAGAAGGTAAGGCGGGTCAGCCGGTCGCCCGGCGACGGCCACGTAGACCGAGTTGGCGAGGTAGGGCCGGATGAGCATGAAGGCCGTGACATCGGCCCTTGGCCCGCGCAAGGCGGTGCTCTGCGCCTGATCGAGCGCCGACACGTCGCTGACCTGGTCAATTGACAGCCGGGCCGAGCCGGCGGACAGTTCGCTGTCGGTCACTCGCACGGTCACCGATCCCCACGCGGTGAACGCGATCACGAGTAGGCCACCCATAACGAGGTAGATCGCTATTCCGATGACTACGCTCAGACCTGCCGCAAGCGTGGTTCCTAGGATGAGCACGCACGTCGCTCCCACCAGCCACCAGGAGATTGGCACGTGGAGGCGTTCGCGGTAGAGAAGCATTACCACACGTTAGTTGGTTACATGGAGGGATGAGCACGGACGGCGAACGAACGGCCGAATCGGCCCGCGGCCTGGCCAGCCGGATACGTACGGCCGCCGCTGAACGCACCAGGCGTTCGCAGGCCCAGATCCGCAGCCGGCTGTCCGGTGACTCCGGGGCTACGACGTCGGCCACCACCTCGGCGACCGAGCCCACTCCGGAGCCCGGCCCGGCATCCGCCCAAGCCCTTCCCCAAGCCGCCGCCCACGAGCCGGGTGCCGGCAACGACAGCGCAGGCCCCTCGGACGGCGACGGCCGGCGACTCGGACCAGCCATCTTG
This sequence comes from uncultured Actinomycetota bacterium, assembly GCA_963769145.1. GTDB lineage: Bacteria > Actinomycetota > Actinomycetes > Streptosporangiales > Streptosporangiaceae > Chersky-822. The sequence continues at coordinate 473,471 of CAVYKS010000001.1, read as the reverse complement.
CAGGCGGCCGACACCCACGTGCCGGCGCCGCTGAAGAACGCGGCCGCCTGGGCGTGGCGGATCCTGCTCGTCGGCGCGGTCGTCTACCTCACGTTCAAGGCGGTCGTCGCGCTGCGGCTGCTCGTGCTGCCGTTCATCGCTGCCGTGCTGCTGTGCGCGCTGCTGCAGCCGCTGGCCAGCCGCCTGGTCCGGTTCGGCCTGCCGCGACTCGCCGCGACCTGGGTGACGCTGCTGATCGCGATCGCGGTGCTCACCGGCGTCGGAGTGTTGATCACCAATCAGGTTCAGTCCGGCTACCCCCGGCTCCACACCGAGGTACTCCAGACCGTGCACCAGGTGCTGCGCGACCTGTCCCGCCCGCCGTTCCGGCTGAACAGCGCCCGCCTCGACCAGCTCACCAGCAAGCTGGTCAACTACCTCGCGCAGCACAAGACAGTCGTAGCCGGCACCGTGCTCACCGGCGGCAAGTACTTCCTCGAGGTGCTGGCCGGCCTGGTCTTGACCATCTTCATAACGTTCTTCTTGCTAAAAGACGGCGCCATGCTCTGGGCGAGGCTGATCAGGGGATTCAGCAGGTTCCGGGGCGCGGGGCCGGAGGCGATCGAGCGGTCTGACCGGGCGAGCGGGGCGGCCTGGCAGGCGCTAGTCAGGTACATCCACGGCACCACGATCATCGCCCTGATCCACGCGGTGCTGATAGGAGTCGCGCTCTGGCTGCTCGGAGTGCCCTTGATCATGCCGATCGCGATCCTGGTGTTCATCGCCGCCTACGTGCCGTTGGTCGGCATCCTGGTCGTGGGCGCGCTGGCGATCTTGATCACGTTGGCCACACAAGGCTGGATCGCGGCGGTCATCCTGCTGGCCGTCTTTCTGCTGGAGAATCAGATTGAGAGCCATCTGCTCCAGCCTCTGGTGATCGGACGGGCGGTCCGGCTGCATCCGCTTGAGATCATCATCGTGCTCGCCATCGGCGGAATCGTGGCTGGCATTCCCGGTGCGATCGTGGCGGTTCCAACCGCCGCCGTCGTGTCGGCAGCGTGGCGCAGTAACCAGGAGCCAAGGCGACGCGACTCCCCATCCGAGCGGGGCGGCCGGAGACCCCGCGGCGGGAGACCCCGCGCGCCGAAGCAAGGCAAGCCGGCGTGACCGGCGCCCGGCCCGGCGCCCGGCCCGGTATCCCGACCGGGGTCGACGTGCTGGTCAAGCGCATCGATACCGGCTTGCCGCTGCCGACCAGATCACATCCCGGCGACGCGGGCGTCGACCTCTATACGGCAATTGACGTCGAGCTCAGGCCCGGGGAGCGGGTTATGGTCCCCACCGGCCTGGCGATAGCGTTGCCCGACGGCTACGCGGCCTTTGTCCACCCTCGGTCCGGTCTGGCCGCCGACTATGGCGTGACGCTGGTCAACACGCCGGGGACGGTTGACGCGGGGTACCGTGGGGAGATCAAGGTGATCATGTTCAATACTGATAGGAGCAGTCCGGTCCGCTTCACGCGCGGGGACCGGATCGCCCAGCTGGTGATCCAGCGAGTCGAGTGCCCTGTCTTCCACGAGGTGACCGAGCTACCTGGATCAAGCAGGAGCACCGGCGGATTCGGTTCGAGCAGCCCGCACTGACCAAGCAAGCTGCACTGACCAAGGCAATCTACAAGGCAGGAGCGGACGCGTGTTGCGACGTCGCCGCCGTGAAGGCGATGACCACACCGGGATAGCTGGGCTAGGCGCACAGGCCGACGAGGCCGAGGGCGACCAGGCCGAGGGTGACGAGGCCTACCTGACGGGTGCGGGCGGAAGCGGACCCTGGGACATCGCCGACAACTTCCCAGCCGCTGAACGAGTTGACTGCGGCAGTCTGCTCATCCCTCTGCATGACGGCTTTGACGTGCAGATCAACGTCGCCGAGGAACAGGGGGCGTGGGTAGCCGTCGTGCACGAGGAAAGCGGCATGCAGCTGCAAGCGTTCGCCGCACCCCGCAGTGGCGGGCTGTGGGACGAGGTCAGGCACGAGATCGCGGCGAACATCGCCGAGTCAGGCGGCACCTGCGCCGAGACGTACGGGCCGTACGGCACCGAACTGGTCGCCCAGGTGCCGATCAGCGCCGAAGGCGAGCCGGCCGAGCCTCAGCCGGTCAGGTTCCTTGGCTTCGACGGCCCTCGCTGGTTCTTGCGCGGGGTGATTTCCGGCCCGGCCGCCTCCGACCAGCTGCTGGGCGCTCCCTTCAACACGCTGTTCGGCGACGTGGTCGTGGTGCGCGGCGACTACCCGGCGCCACCCCGCGAGCAGCTTGAGATCCGCCTGCCCGAGGAAGCCCGCCGCGCGCTTGAGGAGCAAATGGAGGCCGAGTACCCCGACTGGCAGCTGCCCGACCCATTCACCCGCGGCCCAGAGATAACCGAGACCCGGTAGCGAGCAGCTCGCCGAGCTCGGCTTCGACATCCTCGCTGGTCACGAACAACAGTTCGTCGCCGGCTTCGAGCGGGTCGTCGCTGTTCGGCACGATAACCCGGCCGTCCCGCAAGATCGCGACCAGCGCCGTGTCGGCCGGCCAGGCGATCGCTCCGATCCGCTGACCGGCAAGCGGCGCGTCATCGGGCATGGTCATCTCGACGAGGCTGGCCGCGCTCTGCCGGAACGTCATCAGCCGGACCAGGTCGCCCACGCTGACCGCCTCTTCCACCAGCGCGGACAGTAGCCTCGGCGTGGAGACGGCGACGTCGACCCCCCATGACTCGTTGAACAGCCATTCGTTGTTGGGATGGTTGATTCGCGCGACCACCCGAGGCACCCCGTACTCGGTCTTGGCGAGCAGCGAAACCACCAGGTTGACCTTGTCATCCCCGGTCGCGGCGATGACCACGTTGCACCGCTCCAGCGACGCGTCATCGAGCGAGCTGATCTCGCACGCGTCGGCGAGCAGCCACTCAGCCCTCGGTACGCTGTAGACCTTGATCGCCCTGGAGTTCTTGTCGATCAGCAGCACCTCGTGCCCGTTCTCGAGCAACTCCTTAGCGATGGACCTGCCAACGGCGCCGGCCCCGGCGATCGCGACCCGCATCAGTGGCTCCCCTTCCCAGGCGCGGTCGGCTTGGCGAACACTGACGCGATCTGATTCAGGTCCTCTTCCTTGGCGATGACATGCAGCACATCGCCCTGCTGCAGCACGGTATTGGGCCCTGGCACCAGCGCCTGGCCAAGCCTGGAGATGAAAGCGATCCGCGCGTGAGCCGCCGACTCAAGCGTGCTCACCTTCTCGCTCAGCCAGTCCTCGCAGCACGTAAGCTCGGCGAGCACGATGGAGCCGGTCGGGTCGCGCCACAATGTGGCCACCCCCTCGGGCAGCAGCCTGCGCAGCATCTGGTCGGCCGTCCACCTGACCGTCGCTACCGTCGGGATGCCGAGCCGTTGGTAGACCTCGGCTCGCCGCGGGTCATAGATCCGGGCGGCGACGCGCTGGACGCCGAACGACTCCCTGGCCACTCGCGCGGCGATCACGTTCGAGTTGTCTCCGCTGCTGACTGCGGCGAACGCGTCAGCCTTCTCGATCCCCGCCTCGATCAGCACGTCCCGATCGAACCCGACACCGGTGACTTTGGAGCCCTTGAACCCAGGCCGTAGCCTGCGGAAGCCTTCCACATCCTGGTCGATGACGGCCACGGTGTGGCCGAGGTCTTCAAGGATGTGCGCGAGGGTCGATCCCACCCGGCCGCACCCCATGATCACGATGTGCATGACCGCCCTTCCCCTGTCTACGGAGATGATGGTACGCGGCACTGGGCAAGGGGCGGCACCATGGTGAGGTGACCGATCAGATGACGCCACCCGTGCTCGTGGGGGATGCGGTTGACTTGCTCGTCGGCGAGGTGCTGCACGGAGGCTGGTGTGTCGCCCGGGCTGACCCTCGGGATACGCCGCTTGAGGCAGTAACTTCCAGCGGTGCTGGCCAAGAGGGACGACCCCCCATCGACCCCCGCTTCGTCGTGCTAGTCCGGCACGCGCTGCCCGGCGAACGCGTTCGGGCCGTGATCACCCAGGTCACCTCGCGGCTCGCGCGCGCCGACGCGATAGAGGTGCTTGACCCGGCCGCCGAACGGGTCGGGCCGCCCTGCCCGCACGCCCGACCTGGCGGTTGCGGCGGCTGCGACTGGCAGCACGCCAGCCTGGCCGCCCAGCGTGCGTTCAAAGGGCGGGTCGTCAGCCAGCAACTGCGCCGGATCGCCGGGATCGACCGCGAGGTGACCGTGGCACCGATGCCCGGTGAGGAGAGTGGCCTAGGCTGGCGCACCCGGGTCAGGTTCGCGATCGGCGGCGACGGACGGCCGGGCCTGCACAAGCACCGGTCGGCCCAGGTCGTCGCGGTCGGCGACTGCCTGATCGCGCATCCGCTGGTGACCGAGGCGGAGGTGACCAGGCAGTCATGGCCTGGCGCCCGCGCAGTCGATGTCGCCGTTGCCCCGCTCGCCGGACAACGAACGATCATGGTGCAGGGCGGCCCGAGTCGTGATTCGGGCCCGCGGTACCTGATCCAACGGGCGGTTGGCCGGGATTGGCGGGTGTCCGCGAGCGGATTCTGGCAGGTGCATCCGCAGGCCGCTGACACGCTCGCGTTCGCAGTGCTCGCCGCGCTTTCGCCGCGGCCGGGCGAGACGGCGCTCGACCTGTACTGCGGCGCGGGCCTGTTCGCCGGCGTGCTGGCCACAGCGGTAGGCAGCACAGGCGGGGTGATCGCGGTCGAGCAGGACCGGCAGGCGGTCCGCGACGCCAGGTTCAACCTGCGCAACACGCCCTGGGCGAGGGTGCATGCCGGCGACGCCGCTGAGGTTGTCGGCAAGATCGGCTTGTCCGACGTCAGCGTCGCCGTGCTCGATCCGCCGCGCACCGGAGCCGGCCAGGTGCTCATCGACGCCCTCTGCTCCGGGCCGGTGCTGCGCTCGGTCGCATACGTGTCCTGCGATCCCGCCACGCTCGCCCGCGATCTGGCCGTGTTCGCGCGCCGCGGCTGGCAGCTAGCCGACCTGCGGGCGTTCGACGCCTTCCCGATGACGCACCACGTCGAATGCCTGGCGACCCTGGAGCGCCCGCCCGGCTGAACCCGCCTCGGCTGAACCCCGCCCGGCTGAGCGCCACCCGCGACCAGTGCGGGAAGATGCGGCTATGCAACTGCGGATCTTCACCGAACCACAACAAGGCGCCGACTACCAGACCCTGCTGAATGTCGCCAAGGCCACCGAGTACCTCGGCTTCGACGGCTTCTTCCGGTCCGATCACTATCTGAACATGGGCGATGGCGGAGGGCTGCCCGGCCCGACCGACGCCTGGCTCACGCTCGGCGCGCTGGCCGTGGAGACCCAGCGGATCAGGCTCGGCACGCTGGTCTCCCCGGTCACCTTCCGCTACCCGGGCCCGCTCGCTATAGCGGTCGCGCAGGCCGACCAGATGAGCGGCGGCCGGGTCGAGCTCGGCATCGGCGCCGGCTGGTTCGACGCCGAACACGACGCGTACGCAATCCCGTTCCCGCCGCTCGGCGACCGGTTCGGGATGCTGGAAGAGCAACTGGCGGTCATCACCGGCCTGTGGACCACCCCCGTGGGCGAACGCTTCTCCTTCACCGGCAAGCACTACACCGTGACCGATTCGCCAGGGCTGCCAAAACCGGCCCAGGCCCCCAGGCCACCGGTGATCATCGGCGGTGGCGGGCAAAAGCGGACACCTCGCATCGCCGCCGCCTATGCCGATGAGTACAACGCGGGATTCGACCGGGTGGCAGGAACACAGGCAGCTTTTGAAAGAGTGCGTACGGCGGTCAGCGCAGCAGGCCGACCGGCCGACTCGATGGTCTACTCGATCGCCCAGGTGGTGTGCTGCGGCCGCGACCAGGCCGAGATTGACCGCCGAGCCGCCGCGATCGGCCGCCAGGCCGACGAGATGCGAGAGAACGGCCTGGCCGGTACCCCCGCCGAGATCGTCGACAAGCTCGGCCAGTTCGCCGAAATCGGTACCCAGCGCGCGTACCTGCAGGTGCTCGACCTGACCGACCTCGAGCACCTGGAGCTAGTCGCCGAACAGGTAATGCCCCAGGTCCTCTAGGACCGACCGGACTGCGGCGTTGGAGAGTTTCTGTAGCTGGGTGTCATTTGGTGTGCAGCGGCGGCCGGAAGCTGCCGGTCCGGCGCAGCGGTGGCCGCCCGGGCGGCACCGGCCCCGTAGGCAGGCGACGGTGAGTCTCCACGATCATGGAATCGCGATTACCGCGGAACCCCAGCCGCGATATACGACAGCCAGACTCCGCGATCATGACCCGAACCATGATCACGGAAGCAAAACCCGCGTCTTGCCACCCGGGGACCAGCCGCGAGCCGACAGGTCGGGTTGCTTACTGGCGCTGCGTACCTAGCAGCCGCCCTGGGGGCCGACCGCACCTGGTCCGGTTTCCGGGGTGTCGACCATGCCGACGGCCGGGCGCACCACGCCGCCGAAGTGGACGACGTACCAGACCCCGCGCCAGGAGATCAGCGACGCGACGCCGAACGAGCGCTCCTGGCCGTGCAGCCGGTACACCACCCGGGACTCGGCGACGTGCCAGTAGCCGATCCTGTTGGCGCACCCGCCGGGATTGATCCACGCGGCCTGGGAGCCTGCTACCAGCATCGTGACCAGCTTGGCCTGCTTGGCGCGCGGGCCGAGCAGTGCGTGGGCGGCCTTGACGTCGAGCACGAAGTCGTCCCACAGCCTGCTCTGCCAGTCGGCGGCCGGATCGACGATGGCCTTGACCTGCTTGTAGGCGTCGACCGGGAAGAACGCCATCCGGCCCAGCGACGGCTTGCCGGTCCTGACCGCCAGCCACAAGTCGATCATCATCGCGTGGAACGCCCGCCCGCGGATCTTCGGATGCGCCATCGTCTGCGGCAGCGAAGCCTGGCCGGGCGCGACCGGCAGCGGCCGCAACCGGTGGCTCGCGGGCTTCGGAGTCGGGCTGGGCGACGCTGAGCGCGAATGTTTCGCCGTGGATGCTGGGGTCGTCGCCTGACCGGCGTCGGGCGTTCCTGAGCTGCAGGCCGAGAGCAGGAGGGCGGTGGCAGCCAGGACGAGGGCGTGGCGACGGATCATTGCGCCGAGCATAGTAGCGCCGCCAGTCCGGCGTAGCTGAGTCATAATCGACAGGCAAGGCTCGCCAGAAGGGATGCCGCGGCATGCGAACCAGACTGGCCCTGACAGCCTCGGCGCTGGGCGTCGCGCTCGTGGCTACGCCGGTACCCGCCGCTGCGGCAGCGCAGGCCACCAGACTCGCGGTGAACGGCGTACTGGCCGCAGTGACCAGTACGTCGGCGGCAAACGCGTGGGCCGTCGGGTCCACCTCTACCAACATCCTGATCGCGCACTGGAACGGCCATTCGTGGCGGCGAGTCTCGAGCCGGCTGCCTGCCTCCTACTCGAGGCTGGTCGGGATTTCGGCGAGTTCCGCCCGCGGCGTCTGGGCGGTCGGCTCGATCGGCATCGGTAGCGGCCCGTTGTCCGAGCGGCTGACCAGCGCGGGCTGGCGGCGGGTGCCCTCGCCGAATCCAAGCGGCGGCACCAGCATCTCCGGGGTCGCGACGGTGACCGCGCGCAACGTCTGGGCGGTCGGCGGCAACTCGACATGGACCGTGATCATGCATTGGAACGGCCGGTCGTGGCACCGGGTGCCGAGCCCGAGCCCGTCGTCGTCCGGCAGTTACCTGGAGGCCGTCGCGTCAGGATCGGTCCAGAACGCGTGGGCCGTCGGTTCGAGCGGGTCATCGACGCTGATCTTGCACTGGGGCGGCCGCGAGTGGCGGCGCACGCCGAGCCCGAGCATGGCCGGCTCGCCGGTGCTCTACGGAGTCGCCGTGACCGGGCCAGCCAACGCCTGGGCGGTCGGCGGTACTACGGACACAGGCAAGACGCTGATCGAGCACTGGAACGGCCGGTCCTGGAGGCGGGAGCCGAGCCCGAGCCCGGGATTCAGCGCGCTGTCAGCTGTAGCCGCCACCTCCGCACGCAACGCCTGGGCCGTGGGCATCGCGGGCACCAAGCCGCTGATTTTGCACTGGAACGGCACGACCTGGCGGCGGGTGGCCAGCCCCTGTCCGGCCAGCTACTGCACGCTGTCCGGCGTCACCGCCACGTCGCCGCGAAACGCCTGGGCGGTCGGCTACGGGGGCACCAGGACCCTGACTCTCCGCTGGAACGGCCGCCGCTGGACCTAGGCGGGTGGATGCGCGAATCCACCCACGTTTAGTGGGTTTCCATGGCGGGTGTGGTCTGCTCCTCGGGCTCCTGGCCCGGTCGGCCTTGCAGGGTGACCAGCGCCAGGATCGCTACCCCGGCCATCAGGCCGGCCGACAGGTACAGGGCGACGTGCAGGCCCGATTGAAAGGCCGAGTAGGCGGCGTGAATGACCTCTTGGACCAGCTTGCCCTCACCCGCCGGCGCTTGCGACGAAGAGTTGCCGTTGGACGGCGCCGCGCCGGTTTCCACGCCCTGGATCACGACCTGCTGGAGGGCTTTCGGGATGCCAAGCTGGTTTAGTCTGGCCACCAGGTCGGTCTGCAGCCGTCCGTAGACCAGCGAGCCGAGCACGGCGACCCCGATCACGGCGCCGACCTCGCGGCTCGTGTTCGTGGACGAAGCGGCCATGCCGGACCGCTCGGGCGGCACAGCGGTCAGCACCGACGAGGTGATCGGGACGACGCAGGTGCCGATGCCGATCCCGGCCAGCGTCAGCGACGCGGCGATCGGGAAGAACGGCGGGTTGGGGCTGATCACCGCGTTGGTGGCCACTAGGCCGACGGCGAACATCGTGCAGCCGCCCACTAGCAGCCACCGGGTGCCGATGACCGTCGCCCACCGGCCGGCGAACACCGACGCCGCGATCATCAGCACCGTCATCGGCAGGAAGACCTCGGCGATCTGGTAACCGTTGAAGCCAGCCACCTCGACCAGGTACAGCGCCGTGAAGAAGAAGATCGCGAAGGTCGCGAAGTACGTGCAGAACGCGACGATGTTCGGCGTGGAGAACCTCGCTACCTTGAGGAACCTGACATCGAGCAACGGATGCGCGGCCCGGCTCTCCCGCCACAGGAACGCCACGGCCGCCACGGCGCTGACGCACAGCAGCGCGATCACGCCGGTCGATGAGAATCCGGCGGTTTCGGCGTCGATGACCGCGAAGATCAGCGCGGCCAGCGCGGCCGCGCCGAACACGCCACCCGCGATGTCGATGCGCCTCGGATCAGGATCGGAGTTCTCTGGCAAGAACACGACCCCGGCGACGAACGCGGCCAGCCCGAACGTCACGTCGAACCAGAAGATCGCGCGCCAGTCCCAGACGCCGACCAGGCCGCCGCCGATGACCGGACCGAGCGCCAGTGACAGACCAGACACCGCCGCCCACACCCCGAGCGCGCGGTTCCTTTCCCGGTAGTCGGTGTAGATGTGGCGCAGCATCGACAGCGTGCCAGGCTCGCTAGCCGCCGCGCCGAGCCCCATCACAGCCCGGCCGGCCAGCAGCAGCGCGAGCGCGTCGCTCTTGGAAATGTTCATCGCCAGCGCGCACAGCAGGGCGCCGAAGCAGTAGACGCCGACCCCGACCAGCATGACCTTCTTGCGCCCGAACTGGTCGCCGATCATGCCGAAGATCAGCATCGCGCTGGCGAAGGTCAGCGCGTAGGCGCCGACCACCCATTGCAGCGACGAGACGCCGGCCGCGAGCGTGGTCTGGATGCTGGCTAGGGCGACGCTGACGATCGTGGTGTCCAGGAAGGTCAGGAACAGGACCGTGCACAAAGTCGCGAGCGCGATCGAACGCCGCTGCACCTGCGCCGGCGCGCCGGTGGCGGTGACCGCCGCCTCAGTCACTGCTAGCCCTTGCAGCCAGCGGGCAGTCCCTTGGAACTGCCGGCGTTCTCGAGTTTGAGCAGCCCGCAGAAGCTGCTGTCGCCGACCTTCCACACGCCGTCCTGGTAGACGGCCACTCCGGACTGGCCGCCCAGCCCGGTCTTGCCGCCGACGAGGATGCTGTAGGTCACCGAAGCCTGGCTGGTGCCGGTCAGCGTCACGTGCGTGACCTTCGCCGTGGCGAGCTTGGCCAGCGACGAACCAGCCTGCGCGTTGATTACCGGCGCGAACTGTTGCCCGTTCTCGAGCAGGGCGATCCGCTGCGGTATCGGTGTCTTGGCGTTGAAGAACTTCGCCCAGTTCGTCTCGATCGCCTGGGTTGCCGCGGCGCCAGACGTGGGCTCGGACGAGGTGGTGGGGGCCGAGCTAGATGAGGAAGACGATGGGGCGGTCGAGCCTGTCGATGCCGGGGGCACGGGTGACGAACTCGAGTTGCTGCTGCATCCAGCGAGCGCCGCCCCGACAGTCAGCATTGCTGCGGCGGACACCAGCCCTATCGCACGGTAATGCAAAGGTTGCATGGGATCATTCTGCCCGCAGAAGTGGCCGATGGTAATCATGAGCCTCACCAGAGCTGACACCGGAGTCACATCGGGGCGCTGACCTGGCGTTTCTGCCGATCGCGGCGGCAGCGATCACCACGGCAGCCGCGGCACCGCTCAGCCAAGTGACGCGCTCGCCAAGCAGCAGCGCCGACCAGCCAAACGTGAGCGCGGGCTGGGCGAGCTGGAGCTTGCCGATCGTAGCGACGCCGCCGCGCGCCATGGCTTGATACCAGGCGAAGAACCCGAGGCACACGGACACGGTGCCAACGTAACCGAACCCGGCGACTGCGCTAGCGATGACGTGCGAAGGCGGCGCGACGATCAACGCGACCGCTGTGACCGGCAGGCTGATCGGAAGCGCGACGATCACCGCCCAGCAAATGATCCGCCAGCCGGCGTACTCCCTGGCGAGTATGCCGCCTTCGGCGTAGCCGACCCCGGCGACCCCGATCGCGACGAGTATGAGCAGGTCGGCGGCGCGGATCCGGCCGCCGCCCTGAATCACGGCGAAGCTGATCACGGCGGCGAGCCCCAACGCGAGCGCGGCCCAGTAGCCGCCGCTCGGTCGCTCGCCCGCCCGCCACGCGGCCATCCCGGCCGTGGCAGCCGGGATGAGCCCGGCGATGACCGCCACGTGCACGCTATCCACTTGGCGTAGCGCCAGGGCTGAGAGCAGCCCGAATCCGATGCCGGCGTTCACAGCGACCGCCAGAATAGGGCCGATGATCTCGCGCGGCGGCAGCAGCCGCTCGCGCCGCCAGGCGAGGATTGCCGCGGCTAGGGCGGCGGCGATCACTGACCGGCCCGCTCCCACGACAAGGGGGCTGAAAGATCGCTCGGCCGCTGTGGTCGCCGGGAACGTGAGGCTGAAGCAGACGACGCCGAGCGCGCCGAGCGCCAGCGGTCCCGCTTTCGAGACCGATCCAGTAGTGCTTCTATTGTCTCTCATGAACGATGATAGCAATTCGGGCTCGGCGCGGACCGGACTGGAGCAGCTGATCTATGCACTTCCACCAGACAGCCGACTCCCGTCCTATCGGGAGCTTCAGCAGCGCTACCGGCTAGGCCCGGCCACGGTGCGGCGGGTGCTCGCCGACCTGACCAGGCGCGGGCTAGTCGAGACCCGCCCGGGCAGCGGTACCTATACCGCGTCGCGCCGGGTCGCGACCGCGCCCGCCGACGTGACGTGGCAGACGCTGGCGCTCGGTACCAGGGCCGGTCTCGGCGCTGACTTGGAATGGATGGTGACCCCGTCTCCAGCCGACGCGATCCCGATGGCGAGCGGCTTCCTCGACGAACGGCTGCAGCCACTCGGCCTGCTCGCGGCCGCCGCGACGAGGGCGGCGCGCCGCCCGCAGGCGTGGAACCGGCTGCCTGCCCAGGGGCTGACTGAACTGCGCGCGCACTTCGCGGCCGAGACCGGCGCGGCGCTGACCGCGCAGAACGTCCTCATCACGCCAGGCGGCCAGGCCGCGCTGTCGGCCGCGTTCCGGCACCTCGCCGCGCCTGGCGACCCGGTCATCATCGAGTCGCCCACCTACGTTGGCGCGTTGGTTGCGGCGAGCGCCGCCGGTCTCCGGCTGGTGCCTGTGCCAGGCGACCGCGACGGCGTGCAGCCCGACGCGCTGTCCGACGCGCTGGCGCGGACCAGCGCGAAGCTGGTCTATCTGCAGCCCAGGTACTCCAATCCAGCCGGAACGGTGCTGCGCAGGGACCGCCGTCAGGCGGTGCTCGACGCCGTTGCCACCCGCGGCGCCTTCCTGATCGAGGATGACTGGATGCGCGACTTTGACCTAGGTCCTCCCTCGCCGCCGCCGCTCATCGGCTCCGACGACAACGGGCACGTGATCTACCTGCGGTCGGTCAGCAAGCCGATCGCGCCAGGACTGCGGGTCGCCGGGCTCGTCGCGCGTGGTCCGGCGCTGGTCAGGCTGCGCCGCGGCCGGATCAGCGACGACCTGTTCGTCGCGCCCGTGCTGCAGCAGATCGCGCTCGACGTCCTGACCGCCCCTGGCTGGTCGCGGCACCTGGGGAGCCTGCGGCGGGCGCTCCGGGATCGCCGCGACGCGCTGATTGCCGCCATCACCGCCCAGTTGCCGCGCTGCGAGCCTTGGGTCGTGCCGGCCGGCGGCGTGCACGTGTGGCTGCGGCTGCCAGAGTCCTGCTCAGAGCCCGATGTCGTGGCGCGTGCCGCCACGGCCGGCCTGATCGTGGGTCCGGGCCGGATGTCGTTCCCCGGTGAGCCGCCCGCGCCGTACCTCCGGCTCAGCTACGCCGAGTCGGACGTGCCCGCGCTGGTGACCGGCGTCGGGATCCTGGCCTCCGTCATCGAGGAGAGCTAGCCCCCGAGCTAGTCCCTGCCGCGACGGCGTCGCGCATGCCCTGGTTGGCGAGGGCGTCGGCCCGCTCGTTGCCGGGGTCGCCCGCGTGCCCCTTCACCCACAGCCACTCGACCTGATGCCGCTGGGCGGCGGCGTCAAGCCGCTGCCACAGGTCGGCGTTCTTCACCTGCTTGCGGTCCGCTGTCCGCCAGCCGTTGCGCTTCCACTTCGCCATCCACGAGGTGATCCCGCTGCGCACGTAGACGCTGTCGGTGTGCAACCGGACGACCGAGGGGCGGGTGAGCGTCTCGAGCGCGGCGATCGCCGCCATCAGCTCCATCCGGTTGTTGGTGGTGCCCGACGCCTCACCGCCGCAGATCTCTTTGACGCGCGATCGGTAACTGAGCAGTGCTCCCCACCCGCCCGGACCAGGATTGCCGCTGCAGGCGCCGTCGGTGTAGATGTCCACGACCTCGGTCATGCGGGCCGCCTCAGGCAAGCGGGGCGAGCCGGTCGGCCAGCGGCTCAAGAATCGAAGGCGGCGCACCCTCAGGCAACCCAACCACGGCCATGTCGGCGCCGGCGTCGCGATAGGCGGCCGCGGAGGCGACGACCGCGTCGAAATCCTCCGCCGAGTCCAGTCGCACGTTCACCGAGCAGGTGATTTCGGCCGGATCGCGGCCCAGGTCGGCGCAGTGCCCGATGAGCACGTCCTTCAGTTCGCGCCATTCCTGCGGGCTCGTGGTGATCGCGTTCCAGTGCTGCGCCCACCGGGCCGTCGTGCGCAGCGTGCGCTTCTTGCCGCGCCCGCCGATCGCGATCGGGGGATGCGGCCGCTGCACCGGCTTGGGCTCGCAGCGCGCGTCGGTGAGCACGACGTAGCGGCCTTCAAACGTCGTCGTGGTCTGGCTCAGCAGCTTGACGATCGCCTCGACGCCCTCGTCGAACCGGTCGAATCGCTCTCGCAGCGGCGGCAAATCGATTCCGTAGGCGTCGCACTCCATCTGGTTCCAGCCCGCGCCGAGCCCCAGTTCAAGCCGCCCGGCCGAGATGATGTCGATGGTGGCCGCCATGTTAGCGAGCACGGCCGGATGCCGGTAGGGCATCGCGGACACCTGGCAGCCGATCCTGATCCGCCTCGTCGCCTCGGCCATGGCCGCCAGCATCGTCCAGCCCTCGAAGTTAGGGCCGGTCAGGTCGCCGGTGAGCGGGTAGAAGTGGTCCCAGTTCCACGCCGATTCGAATAGCTCGATCTTGTCAGCCGCGAGCCATAGCTCGCGTATTTCCGTCCAGGTCTGGTGCTCGGGCCGGGTCTTAATCGCAAAACGCAACGAACCGCTCCTGTCATTTCCGGGCAGGCGACGACATGGCGTGATAGGACAGTGCTCCAAGTGGGCCCAGCCATGTTATCTGGCCGGGAGGGGAGGCTTGAGGGAGCTGACCGGACACGATGCCGATCAGGTGCTGACCGCGGTCACCGATACGTTCGCGCGTATAGCCGCGGCCGGTGACGAGGCCGCCGCCTACTTCTACGGCTGGCTGTTCGCCGCCAATCCCGAGTTGCGCGACCTGTTCCCGCCGGCGATGGACACCCAGCGGGACCGCCTTTTCATCGCGCTCACCAAAATCATGAAATGTCTGACCCAGCCAGCCGAGCTGGCGGACTACCTCGGCCAGCTTGGCGTCGATCACCGCAAGTACAGCGTTGAGCCGGCGATGTACCCGGCGGTCGGCCGGGCCCTGATCGCGACGCTCCGGGCCTTCGCTGGACCGGCCTTCACCCCGCTCGCCGAGCAGGCCTGGATGGACACCTACGGGGCGGCGGCCCGGCTGATGATCCAAGCCGCCCAGGAAGCCGGTGCCGCCGCGCCCGCGTACTGGACCGCCGAGGTCGTCGCCCACGACAGGCGCACCGACCACATCGCCGTACTGACCGTCGAGCCCGACCAGTGGCTGCCGTACCAAGCCGGGCAGCACGTGAGCGTGCAGACCGAGCGCTGGCCGCGAGTGTGGCGCCCGTACTCGATCGCCTGCCGCCCGCGCGAGGACGGCCTGCTCAGGTTCCATATCAAAGCGATACCCGGGGGCTGGGTGAGCAGCGCGCTGGTAGACCACACCAGGGTCGGCGACCGGCTCACGCTTGGCCCGGCGGTCGGCGGCATGTCGCTGCGTGCCGCTGGCAAGCGCGACCTGATCTGCGTGGCTGGCGGTACTGGTCTCGCGCCCCTCAAGGCCATCGCCGAGCAAATCGCCATCGATGAGGCGCGCTTGCGCAGCCGCCGGCACGTACTGCTGTTCTGCGGCGCCCGCAGCGAAGCTGAGTTGTACGACCTCAAGGAGTTGTGGCGGCTCACCGAGACCTACCAGTGGCTGCGGGTGTACCCGGTGGTCTCGGCGCTCCAGGGCTATCGCGGCATGCAAGGCGACGTCGGCCAGGTCGCCGCTAGGTATCTGCCCAACGCCGAGTGCGAGGTGTACGTGGCCGGCCCGGCCGCCATGGTCGCACAGACGATCAACGTGCTCACCAAGGCCGGGCAGCCGATCGAGCGGATCCACTACGACCAGGCCCTGTTCACCGCGAGCCGCCCGGCCGGAAGCGGTACCTAGCCGGGCGCCGCGTGCGGGACGGTGGCGATCTGGTTGGAGATCAGCTCGCGCTCCTCCGCGTCGGTGACCGCGGCCACGGCCTCGATCGCCTGCTTGAGGTAGGAGTCGCGCTCGGCTTGGCTGCCTGCCGCCGCGTGCGCCCGGGCCATGCCTTCGAGCGCGGAGGCGTGCAGCCAGTCCGGCAGCCCGGCGGCCTGGACCCGTTCGAGCGCCGATGTCGCGTGGGCTAGCGAGAGGTCGCCGTAGCCGAGCAGGCTGGCCACGTGACCGATCTGCCAGTCGGCGATCGCCCGGTTTTCCTCGGTCCCGATGGCGTCCCAGTGCAGGAAGGACGCGCAGGCCGTGACGAGCATCAGCCGGTTTTGCTCTTCGGTGCGGTCCTGGGTGTCAATGAGCTGCCACGTCTGGTTGAAGAGCTGCTTGGCCAGGTCCCGTTCCGCCTCGCGGGAGAGCCCTATCGTCATGTGCTCACCCAATCAGATCATCGGCCGCCCCGGCGAACAGCGCGACGTGCGCGTCGACGTCGGCATCGGTGGTCGCCGGGCACATCAGCGCCATGTTGTGAAACGGCGTGAGCAGCACGCCGCGGTTGGCCAGGTAGAGGTGCAGGTACTCATCCAGCAACGGGTCGGCGGCGGCGTGGCTTTCCGCGCCGCTGCGCGGCGGCCGCGGGCAGAACCGGTACTCCGCGCGGGCGCCGAGCTGGACGATGTTCCACGGCAGCGCGCGGTGATCGATTACTCGATTGATGCCAGTGGTGTACCGGTCGGCCAGGGCGATCATCACCGCGAACGCGTCGTCGGTGAGCACATGCTCGAGCGTCGCGCGCATCGCGATCACCGACAGCGCGTTACCCGCCAGCGTGCCGCCGATCCCGCCGGCGTCGATCAGGTCAGCGGACTCGTCGGCCATGATCTGCTCGGCCAGCGCGGCGGATAGTCCGAAGGCCCCGGTCGGGATCCCGCCGCCGATCGACTTTCCGATTGTCACGATGTCCGGGTGCAGGTTCCACGCGCGGGTGCAGCCACCCGGCCCGGCGCTAAACGTGTGCGTCTCGTCGTTGATCAGCAACGTCCCGTACTGCCTGGTCAGCAGCCTGACCGCGGCCAGGTAGCCGGGGTCGGGCAGCACGATGCCGATGTTGGTCATCGCGGGCTCCATCAGCAGCGCCGCCACGTCGCCAGCGCGGAGTTCGCGTTCGAGCGCGTCGATGTCGTTGAATTCGGCCACCCGGGAGGTGGCCACGGGGTCGACCGGCGCACCGGTGTTACCCGGCCTGCTGCGCGGTCCCTGCGGCGTCGCGATCACGAACGACTCGTCGACGCTACCGTGATAGCAGTAGCTGAACACCGCGACCTTGGGCCGCCCGGTAATTTGCCGGGCGATTCGCAGCGCCCACCGGTTCGCGTCGGTGGCTGTGAGCGTGAAACTCCAGTGCTGCGGCCCGAACCGGCGGCACAGTTCGGCGGCCACCCATTCGGCGTCGACCGTGGGGAGCATCGCGGTGGCGCCGCCCAGCTCGCCGTAGCGTTCGGCCACGACCGCCTGGACCTGCGCGGGGGAGTGACCGGCCATCGCGCCGGTGTCGCCAAGACTGAAGTCGGCGAAGATGTTCCCGTCGATGTCCGTCAACCGGGCGCCGTGCGCGGTCGCCAGGTACAGCGGAAACCCGCCCGGCCACATCCGCATCCAGGTCATCGGCACCCCGCCGAGCAGGTGCTGGCCGGCCGCATCGAACGCGCGCATCGAGGCCGGGTGGCCGACCGCGTACTGGGCTCGTTCTCGTGCCGTGAGGTCGGCTAGCCGGGCCCGGTCGATCATTGACTTGTCGATCATGCGGCCAGAATACGATTCGCCCGGATGGTGTTCCGGTGCCCGTGGTTGACAACTGGCCGCCCCTTGTTGGGCAATGGCTGCCGCAGCCGGCTCAGGCCGATGAGGTTGCCGATCACCCGGTTGAGCCTGGTGCCGGGCAGCAGCGTCACGCCGTTGCCGAGGTTCCCGCTGATCACGCTGACCGGCCGGAGATCGGGCCGGAGCGTGCCGATGACGTTCCGGTAGGCCAGGCCGCCGATTAGCACGCCGCCCCGGTGATTGCCGAACGCGCTGAGGCCCTTGATGTCGGTTCCGATGAAGCTGGTGAACACCCGGTTGCCGTGCGCGCGGCCCACGATCGCTAGGCCGTAACTCAGATTGCCGGAAAACGTGTTCTCCCTGATCACCGACCGCAGCGTGCCGCCGATCACGTTGCCGTGCGCGGTGCCGTCGATCAGCACGCCGTCACGGTGGTTGGGCAGCGCAGCCGTGCCTTCGGTGTCCATCCCGGCGATGTCCGGATCGACGGTCACACCCCGCGCGTTCCCGGCCAGCTCGATGCCGTTCTTGTCGTTGCCGGAGAACACGTTGGTGCGGGCCAGGTTGTCGCCGCCGGTCGCCGTGATCAGCAGCCCGTCCCCGTGATTGGGTGCGGCGCCCTTGAACGCGAGCAGCCCGCCGAAGGTGTTGAACGTCACGAACCCGTGCACTCGCCCGGTGACCGCGATGCCGTTCGCCCCGTTGCCAGACGACACATTGCCGAGCGGGATCACGCCTCCCACCTGGGTGTTGACCGACGTGCCACCGATCGCGATGCCGCTGCGCCGATTGCCGAGCACCGCGGTGTTGTTGGCGCCGACGCCGAAGAAGTTGCCCTGCACGACCGTGCCGGCCGCGTCGGTTACCCTCAAGCCGTCGCCGCCGTTCGCGCTGATCACGTTGTAGTAGACGAACGGGTTGTTCACGAACCGGCAGCCGACCAGCGAATTGCGGCCGGAGTGATCGATCGACACCCCGTCGCCCCAGTTGCCCAGCGCCGCGTCGCCGTCGGCCGTGGTGCCGACAAAGTTGCCGTTCAGCACGTTGCCGGCCGAGCGCGCTCCGATCGCCACGCCAGTCCGGTGGTTGCCTGAGATCAGGTTGCCGAGCGGCGGTACCACGAAGACTGGGCTGACCGTGCCCTTGTCGCCGGTCGGGTCGTTCACCTGCCCGGTGGCCGGGTTGGTGAAGTCGGTGCCGCCGATCTCGTTGCGGTCGGCCCCCCGGGTCAGTGCCAGCCCGTTGCCGTGGTTGCCGATCGTGGCCGTGCCAGCCGGATTGGTGCCGATGCGGTTGGAGACCAGCGTGTTGCCCGACGAGCCAGCCAGGTCGATGCCGTTCCGGTCGTTTCCTGAGATGACGTTCGCGACCACGCCGGTTGCGCCGCCCGGATTCAGCCCGATGAAGTTCCGCGACGACGCCGGTGAGGCGTACAGGCCGTTGCCGTGGTTGCCGAACGGGCGCCCGGCCAGGTCCAGCCCGAGGTAGTCGGCGTTGATCGTGATCGAGCTAGCGGCCAGGCTGACGCCATCGCCACTGGCGTCGTCGACGGCGATGCCGAGCAACTGCGAGCCGGCCGAGCCCCCTGTGAACCGCAGGCCCGCGTTGTGATCGCAGTCGATCTCGACGACCGGCGGCCCGCCGCGCCGATAGCCAGGCGCCAATGTGCCGGCGATCACTGTCGGCCTGGCTATGGCCGGGAGGCGGCGGATCAGCTTGATGACCCCCGCGACGGAGAAGTCGATGACGGTGAGGGTGCGCCTGGGCCGGGCGTTCGCGACGTGAATGGCGGCGCGCAGCGAGCCAGGACCCCCGCTGCGCAGGTTTGTCACCCTGACTGTCTTCGTCACCCTGACTGTCTTCGTCACCCTGACTGTCTTCGTCACTCCGGCTCGGGCGGCGGCCGGAGAAGGCGGCACCGGGCCAGTCGCCACCACCGCCAGCGCGAGCAAGGCGCCCGCCCCGACGGCTGCGATTACATAGGGCCACCTAGAAACTACTTTCCGTAGCTGAGTCACGTCAGGCAGTATGCGCCGGGTCCGGGGCCAGAGCGAGTACCGGCGAATTAAGCCGTCGCCGTGTCAGGCCAAAGATTCGGACATATGGTGACCGGGAACTCCGCGTCAGGAAGGCAGCGAACATGCGCGTTCTCATTTCCGCCGATATGGAGGGAGTGACCGGGGTCACCTGCCCCGACGACGTCAAGCCCGGATCGGCGCGCTGGGAGTACTTCCGGGCCTTCCTCACTGGGGACGTCAACGCCGCGGTCGACGGGTTCTGCGCCGCCGGCGCCGACGAGGTGATCGTCAACGAGGCGCACGCCAATAAGAGGAATTTGCTGATTGGTGACCTCGACCCGCGTGCGGTCGCGATCATCGGCACCCACAAAATTTTCGGCATGATGGAAGGCATCGACGCTGGCGTCGATGCTGCGGCGTTCGTCGGTTACCACGCGGGCGCCGGGGAGCAGGGCGTGCTCTCGCACACCTATCTGGGCCAGACCGTGCTCGGCGTGCGGATCAATGGCAGTCCGGCCAGCGAGGGCCGGATGAACGCGATGCTCGCCGCCGAGTTCGGCGTGCCGGTCGTGCTGGTGACAGGCGACGATCTGACCTGCGTCGACGCGGCCGGCTGGGCACCGGGTGCGCGCCGGGTCGCGGTGAAGCGGTGCGTGGACAGGTACACGGCGATTTGCCTGCCGCCGGTCCTGACTTCCGAGCAGATACGGCAGGCCGCGGCCGCTGGACTGGGGTCGATGACCGCGCCGGAGCGCCCGGCCGGGCCGTTCACCTACGAGGTTGACTTCGATGCGACGCAGCCGGTCGGTGCCAGCACAGCGATCCCGGGAGTGCGCGTAGCCGGGCCGCGTACCGTGGCGTTTACCCTGCCGACCATGGCGGAGGCGATTAGGTGCTTCCGCGCCGTCACTGTCCTCGCCGCCGCATCGGTCGAGCCCACCTACGGATGACGGCAGCTGCTCCTAGACTGGCCCGGTGATTGTCGAGTCGGAGGCCCCTGCGATCTCCGTGCTCCACCGGGTGTTCGGGTACGACTCGTTCCGCGGTGCGCAGCAGGAGATCATCGAGCACGTCATCGGCGGCGGCGACGCGCTCGTGCTGATGCCGACCGGTGGCGGCAAGTCGCTCTGCTACCAGATCCCGGCCCTGGTCAGGCCAGGGACCGGAGTGGTGATCTCGCCGCTTATCGCGCTCATGGCCGACCAGGTCGACGCTCTCCGTGCGCTCGGCGTCCGCGCCGGTTTCCTGAACTCGACCCAGGACCCGCGTCAGCGCAGGGAGATGGAAGCCGATTTCCTGGCCGGCGAGCTTGACGTGCTGTACCTGGCACCCGAACGGCTGCGCGCCGAGTCCGCGCTCAGGTTGCTCGACCGGGGCAAGATCTCCGTGTTCGCAATCGACGAGGCGCACTGCGTCGCGCAGTGGGGTCACGACTTTCGGCCCGACTACCTGGAGTTGTCGGCGCTGCACGAGCGCTGGCCCGACGTTCCGAGGATCGCGTTGACCGCGACAGCGACGGCGGCGACCAGGAACGAGATCGCCGCCCGGCTGAACCTGGAGTCCGCGCGCCACTTCGTGGCCAGCTTCGACCGGCCGAACATCAGGTACCGCATCGAGCCCAAATCCGAGCCGACCCGGCAACTGCTCGGTCTGCTGCGCGGCGAGCACGCGGGGGATGCCGGCATCGTCTACTGCCTGTCCAGGGCGTCGGTGGAGAAGACCGCCGAATTCCTGCAGCGCAACGGGATCACCGCGCTCCCGTACCACGCCGGACTTGACGCCCGGATCCGCACCGCCAACCAGGCCAGGTTCCTGCGCGAGGACGGGCTCGTAATGGTCGCCACGATCGCGTTCGGCCTGGGCATCGACAAGCCCGATGTCCGGTTCGTCGCGCACCTTGACCTGCCGAAGTCGGTCGAGGGCTACTACCAGGAGACTGGGCGGGCTGGCCGCGACGGCCTGCCCGCGACCGCCTGGCTCGGCTACGGCCTGGCTGACGTCGTTTTGCAGCGGCGGTTGATCGATCAGTCGGAGGGAGACCTCGCCCACCGCCGCCGCCAGTCTGCCCACCTGGACGCGATGCTGGCACTGTGCGAGACCGTCGAGTGCCGCCGGACCCAGTTGCTCGGCTACTTCGGCGAGACCGGGCCGGTCACCTGCGGCAACTGCGACACCTGCCTGACCCCGGCGCAGACCTGGGACGGCACGATCGCCGCGCAGAAGTTGCTGTCTACGGTGGTGCGCCTGCGCCGGGAGCGGGGCCAGCGGTTCGGCGCTGGCCAGGTCATCGATATCTTGCTCGGCAAGAAAACGCCTAAAGTTATTGAAAATGACCACGTGTCACTCTCCGTATTCGGAATTGGCAGTGAGCTGACGGAAGGTGAATGGCGTGGCGTCGTGCGGCAGTTGCTAGCGCAGCGGTTGCTCACCGTCGAGGGGGACTACGGGACGCTGGCGCTCACCGACGCTAGCGGTGACGTGCTGGCTGGGAAACGGCAGGTTCCGCTGCGCCGCGAACCGCCGCGGGTGCCCAAGGCCAGGTCGGAGAAGCCCGTCCGATCGGTCGTTACCGCTGAGCTTTCCACCCCGGCCGCCGGGGTGTTCGAGCGGTTGCGGGCCTGGCGTGCGGGTGCCGCCAAGGAGCAGGCAGTGCCCGCGTACGTGATCTTCCACGACGCGACGCTGCGCCAGATCGCCGCGGACTCGCCGTCGACGCTGGCCGACCTGAGCAACGTCAGCGGCGTCGGTGAGGCCAAGCTCGCCAAGTACGGCCAGCAGATACTCGACCTGCTCGCGGCTGGCGAGGCTAGTGACGAGGCTAGTGACGAGGCCAGTGAGTAGCGGTGGCCAGACTGTAGTCCTCGACTGGCTCCGAGGGTTGCGGAATGGAACGCCGCGATCGCCGCGCCGGCTGATCTACGCGCTCCCACCGCGCAGCCTCGTGGAGCCGACGGCAGCGCAGGTCGCCGCCTGGCTGACCGAGCTCGGTTTGGCCGACCAGATCGCGTTGCATGTGGTCATGGTTTCGATCGGGGGATTGGCCGCGCTGCCCGGCCCGCAGTGGCGGCGGGACATGCACCGTCCAGCCATCGTGATCGGCACGACCGATGCGCTGGTGTCCAAGGCGCTGAACCGTGGCTACGGGATCAGCGCGATCACCCGCTCGATCGACTTCGCGCTGACGACCAACGGCGCTCACTGGGTCTTTGACGAGGCCAGCTTGTGTCCCGTGGCGGTGAGCACGATCCACCAGCTTGCCCGGTCCTTGTCTGGGTCGGCCGGGTCTGGGTCGGCCGGGTCTGGGTCGGCCGAGCCGTTCGAAATAAGCTGCGTCTCGCGAGGGCAGGGGGCGACGTGCGTGGTGCGGCAGTTGGCCGTCGCGCCGGGGGACTACCGCGGAATCGCCGCCGCCTCGGTTGCCCGGCACCGGCCGGGTACCCGGACGCTGATCGTGACGAACACCGTCGCCGCCGCCAGGCAGGTGTACACGGCGCTGGTCGGTAGCAGTCCGGCGCCTTGCGTCCTCGTGCACACTCAGTTTCGCGGCCGGGAGCGCCTGGAATTGACTCGTATCCTTGCCGGCGGGATCGCCTGCGAAGGCCAGGTCGTGGTCGCGACGCAGGTAGTCGAGGCCGGGCTGGCACTGGACGCCGCCCTGGTAGCTACGGAGGCGGCGCCTGGGCTGTCCCTTGCCCTTCGAGCGGGGCAATGTCGCGGCGAGGACGCGGAGTTGTGCTGGGTAGCACCAGAGAACTCCCGGCCTTATGAAGAGGCCGATGTGGCCGCGTCGGTCGCCGGGCTTCGCGAACTCGAAGGCCAGGCGGTCACGAGCGAGCGACTGGCGGGTCTGGGTAAGGCCCCGGCCCCGGCCCCGGCCCCGGCGGTGGCGGCGGCGGTGGCTGAACTTGGCCGCACCGTGCTTGGCCGCACCGTGCTTGGCCGCACCGTGCTTGGCCGCACCGTACTGGGCCGCACCGAGTTCGTCGAACTATTCGACACCGAGTCCGACGTCGACGTTGAGTGCTATCTGCGGGACGCCGAAGATCTTGAGGCGCAGCTTGCCTGGTCTACCTGGGAGGGCCAGGGGTGCCCGCCGTCCGACGCTCGGCTGCCTTCCGATGAGTGGCGGTGCCGGGCACCGCTGACCCAGATCGCCGCGCTCGCGGCGCGAGTCCCGGTCTGGCGAATGGACCGGACGCAGGGCCGCTGGCTGGCGGTCACGTCCGGAGAGCGGATAGCACCGGGCGAGCTCTTGCTGATAGCGGCGGCGGACGGCGGCTACGATCCGGTACTTGGCTTTGATCCGGGTTCTTCTGGGCCAGTACTTGATTGCCCGGCGGTTGATACGCAGGCCGAGCCGATCGTCTCCCACTGGGTGTCACTGCGGCAGCACAGCGAGCAGACCCGTGATCAGGCGGCCGGATTGCTCGCGGCGATCGAGCCAGCGTTGCCCGACGCCGCGCGGGCGGCCGTCGTCTGTGCCGCGTACCTGCACGACGCCGGCAAGGCTCACCCGATCTGGCAGGACGCCCTGTGCGCGCTCGCCGGTGAGACCGACTCCGAGCGCGTCTCCGCCGGCCGACCGTGGGCCAAGTCCGGCGTGAACGCACCGCTGGTGTTCGCGGGAGACGTGGCGTTCCGCCACGAACTGGCGTCACTGCTGCTGATCGACGGGCCGTTGCGCGGGCTGGTGGATACCAAGGCCGATCGCGACCTGGTGCGCTATCTGGTGCTGGCGCACCACGGGCGGCTGCGGGTGCGTGTGCGCGATCCGAATTCGGTTGGCGATGGGTTGTTCGGGCTCGAGTCGGGCGTGGTCTGGTCGATGCCCTCGGGTCTTGACGGGCCTCAGGTCGGCGTTGGCGGGGCTGGCGTGTGCGGGGTCGGCGTGCGCGGGGCTGGCGTTGGCGGGGCTGGCGTGCGCGGGGCTGGCGTTTCCACGGTCAAGCTCGCCGTTGATCTTGAGCAGTTCCGGGTTGACCACGGGGGCGAAGCGCGTCGATCGTGGGTGGCGACGGTGCACGGATTGCTCGACCGATACGGGCCGTTCGTTCTTGCCTATCTGGAGACGATAGTCAGGGTCGCTGACTGGCGCTCTAGCGGCGGCGAGCCATTGCCGTAACGACTCCGGACAAGCCCCGGCTACAGTGAGCACACACAGGACGGCCGGCAGTTTGACCCGGCTGTGCCGACGCCGACGTGAGCAAGCCGATCAGAACTACACCGGGTAACTGTCCGGTTTGACGGTGTAGCTCCGACCGTGCGGTGTGGTCCAGACCAGGACACCTGGCTCGGGCTGGGCGAGGTGCCATCCTTGGGTTTGTTTCGTTTTGTGGTGTTGTCTGCACAGCGGAGCCATATTGCACTCGCACGTTGCGCCGCCCTGGTCGTAGGGCACGGTGTGGTCGGCGTCGCAGCGGGCCGCAGGCCGGCAGCAGCCCGGGAAGCCGCAAGTGCGGTGCCGGATGTTGATCAGGTGCCGCAGGGTCCGGCCGGCTCGGTAGGACTTGACCCGCCGCGCGTGTCCGCACCGGTCCCTTTCGAGCCAGTTGAGGCGGATCCCGGCGACCCATGCCTGCCAGGCTCCCGGTCCGGCCCTGGCGCAGCCGTGCGCGACGGCGCGGCCGTCCGGATCGGTCAAGGTCAGGCACCAGGGCGTGTCCGGGCTGGTCGCGAGCCGCTCGGCCAGATCACGGCAGGTGTCGGCGTCGATCGGCCCGAATCCGGCGACCTCGCCAGGGGCGTCGGATTCTTCGAGCCAGGCCGAAGCCGGCATCGTGAGGTTGATCGTGCCGGTCATCGCCGCCAGGTCGGGGTCTTTATCCCCGGGCAGCAACGTTGCTGGGTCACGACCGATGATCAGCGCGCAGAGCACCGCCGCCCTGAGCTCATCTAGATCACCGGCGGCACCAGCGTCCTTGAGAGCGCGAGCAATCGCAGTGATGCGCTGATCGGCGGCAAGCACGTCGGCCTGCGGCAACTCCCGCCCGGCCAACCCAGAGTTGCCCGACCCTTCCGGCCAGACCTCGACCCGGGCCTGACGACGCCCTCTCTCGGCCCGCTCCTTCGCGGCGTCCGGGTTCAAGGTCAAGACCATCGATCGCAACGCCGACCGAAGCTGACCGGTCGTCATCTGCCCGGCCAGGCCAAGGAACGCCATCGCGACCGCCGCGGCGGCCTTGGCGTCCAGTACCGCCAGTTCGGCCACGAACACTGCCGCCCGCTCCCGATCGATTTTGCCGGCAGCCAGGCCTGCTAGTACGGGCGGCAGTCGGACGAGGCCGCGCGATAGGTCCAGCAGCGCATCCGCCGATCGCCCGGTTAGCACTAGGGCCGCCGCCAGCTCCGCATTCACCTGGTCGTGCACCCGCGAGGACTCGGGACGCCGCGCCGCCGCTCGGCGGCGCTTGTCCAACTCGGCCACGGCGGTGAACTCCATCGCGGCCTGCCACGACTCCAGCCGCCTCGCTGCTACCAGCACGCCGACCAATTCGTCGTCAGACAACTTGGCGAAGCCCTCGTCGAACGCATCGGCCGCGAACGCGGCGAGCCCCGGGCCCGGCGCGAGCCGATCGAGCGGACCGCCCGCCGCGAAGCCGGTTGCCGGCTCACTCGGCAGATCCCGAGCAAACCCGGCCCCCACCGCGTCCGGCGCTGGCGCGGCTGCCGCCTGGCCCGGCGGTCATCGGCCCGGCGGTCATCGGCCCGGCGGTCATCGGCCCGGCGGTCATCGGCCCGGCGGATCGGCGTGCCCGGCGGTCCACTGCTCGGCTAGCGCGTCCAGTTCGGGCACGCTCAGACCGCCTAGCCACTCGTCCTCCCCGTCCGGCGGACCAGCGAACGGATCAGGCCAGAGCCCCAGCAGCTCAGCTTCTGACGGCTCCTCCAATTCGGGGAACTCGTCGGGTAACCCGGGCTCATTCAACGCCCCAGGCGGCGGGAACGGCATCGGCACCTCCAGCAACACCAGCGTGAACTATTCTTTCCGCCAATGTTATCGAGAGGGTCTGACAGTCTGCTCGTGTCTGGCACAGCAGTTCGGGCAACCACGGGTTCGAGACACGTCTTGGGCGCTTTTGGCGGAGCGCATTTGGGGGCGAGCGCGTAGCAAACCCCGGTCACCGCGGACTTTATCATCGGTTTGGGTCGTTCCAAACCTGGCAAGTTGGACAAAACTACGAACCAAAACCGATGATAAGTGCTCGCTAAACCCCGGGCTAACCTCGGATTCAATTTGTTCGGCTTTACTCTGCTCCGAGATTCCGGTAATAGCTAGACTTAAGCCGGTTGATCGTAGGGGAGGGCGATGTCGCACGGTTCCCGCCGTCGGCCGACCGCGATCAGATTCGCCGGCCGGGCTGACGAGATTGCGAATCTGCGTGACGCTTGGAGGTCGGCCCGTGACGGGTCGGCGCGTGTCGTCGTCATCGAGGGTGATGCCGGCATTGGCAAGACGGCGCTGATCGACGAACTGCTGTCTGCCGTCAAATCGACCGTGATCAGGGTAAACGGGCTTGAGGCCGAGCCGCGTCCGCCTTGGGGGGTCTTCGAGGACATCGCCGGTCAGGTTTCTGGCGTCGGCCCAGACGACCGCGTCACCGAGCTGGATCCGCAGGGCAATCCCATGCTGATCGGCCACTGGCTGGCCGGGCGACTCCAGCTGGCTGGCAACACGGTCGTTGTCGTCGATGACGCTCAGTGGGCCGACGACCTTTCCATGGAAGCGTTGCAGTACGCGATCCGGCGGCTGCGATCCGATCCGATTATGTTGTTGCTGGCCTTTCGTACCAGCGGCGACAAGCCATTACTGCCCAGTCAGACAGGGAAGTTCGGCTTGTCGAAGACCTGGCGGCAATTGCTTGAAGGCGAACGCGGTTCGCATTTCCAGCTTGACGGACTGCCGCCGGAGGACCTGCTGCTGCTCGCGGTCGCTAACGGACATCCTGGGCTGACGCCGGAAGGCGCGGCGCGGCTGCACGAGAGCACCGGCGGCAACCCCGACCACGCGCTGGCCTTGCTCAACCTGCTCTCCAGCCATCCGATCGTCACCGACATCGGACCGCTTCCCGCGCCGCGCGATCAGGCGCTTGCCATCACCTCGAAGCTGGCTACCTGTGACCGGCGGACCAGGGAGCTGGTCGCGGCGGCGGCGGTGCTCGGGTTGCGGTTCAGCGTCGCGGCGTTGCGATCTGTCACCGGGGCGGAGGCTCCGGGCGAGCAGATCACCGAGGCGATCGAAGCTGGCTTCCTCGTCGAAGTGGCCGGGACCCGAGGTCGCGAGCTTGCCTTCCCGCAAGTTCTGATCCGTGAGGCCATCTATCACGACCTGAGTAACCGGACGCGGGCTCATCTGCACTCCAGGTGCGCGGCGCTTGGCGGTTCGGCCGCGCTGCAGCATCGCATCGACGCGGCCGACGGCGTCGATGAACAGCTTGCCGCCGATCTGGTGACGGCCGCGATGGCCCGGATGGTGGCGCACGACATTCCGAGCGCCTCGTTCTACTTGCACCGGGCGCTTGACTGCACGGCACCAGGACCAGACCGGCTTGGCCTGCTGCTGACCTCGGTCGAGGCGCTGCTTGTGGCCGGCAAGGCGATTGCCGCCCGCGAGTATGAAGCCGAGCTGGCGCGAGCGCCCGCCGATCCGTGGCGCGACTACGTCGTGGGTTACCAGTCCCTGCTCGCCGGGCGGGTCGACGAAGCGATCGCGCTGCTGACCGGTGCTCTCGGCGCGCTCGAGCGGGGGGAGCCTGCGCCGGACGGCGCCCCCTGTGACCTAGCCGCCAGGATCGCCACCCAGCTAGCGATCATCGGCATCGTGACGCTCTCTTACCCGCAGATGGTCACCTACGGCAACGCCGCCGTGGAGGCGGGGTCCTACGAGCCTTGGGTGAGCGGGTTCGCCTGGCTGGCTAAGACCGTCGGGATGAGCCTGGCCGGGGATGGCACCGAAGCGCTGACCTTGCTCAACGACGTCGCTGAGCCTGGCGCCCGCTCTGGCCTGGACGGTCTGGCCGCACGCGGCATCATCAGGCTGTGGAGCGACGACCTCCACGGCGCGGCAAGCGATCTGCACGCGATGGTGAACCGGGCCACCCGCGGCGAGGCGCTGCGGGCGAGCCAGGCGATCGGTTTCCTCGGTGAGGTCGAGTACCGGCGCGGCCGGCTCGCCGACGCCGTGCTTCTCACGGATCTCGCGGTCGGCAACGCGGTGGACAACGACCGCTTCTGGGACTATCCGATCCTGCACGCGCTGGCCTGCTACCCGCACGCCGCCCGAGCGGAGTGGACAGAGGCCGAGCATCACGCCTCTGAGTCTGATAAGCCGTCTCATCCGGGGGGATAGTCGCGCTGCGGGAAAATGGGGCCGGGTGCGGGCGGGTGCGGGGTGACTGCGTCGTGGTGGCGGGTGCGGGTGCGGGGGTGCGGGCGGGGGCGGGAGGATGGGGGCGGGCTGCCCGTGACGCCGGCGCACTTTGGGACGCGAGCCCGTTGATAAGCCTGGCGCCGGGGCCTTGACCTGAGGGTCGTTTCTTGTTGCCTTGAGCACGACGGTCAGTATTCCGGCGATTGCAGCCAGATGACCGGGGCCCCCGGGCAGCCCGCTGGTTATCCCTTCGGTTCGAGTGTAGGAGGCCGCGGTGGGCAAGCCGCAGGTGATCGCAGATGAAGTGCATGAACGGGTTTATGAGCGGGTGGCCGCTGTGGACGTGGCGAAGAAGGACGGGGTGGTGTGCACCCGGCTGCCGGACCGGTCCGGCCGGCGGCTGTCCAGGTGCTGGACGGTGGCGGCGACGGCGGGCGCGGTGATGGCGCTGGCCGCCGAGCTGGCCGGCCTGGGGATCGAGAAGGTGACTTTGGAGTCGACGTCGGATTACTGGCGGATCTGGTTCTACCTGTTCGAGGCGGCCGGGCTGGACGTGCAGCTGGTGAACGCGAGCCAGGCGAAGAACCTGCCCGGCCGGCCGAAGACGGACAAGCTGGACGCGATCTGGCTGGCCCGGCTGACCGAGATGGGGCTGCTCCGCGCTAGTTTCGTGCCGCCCGAGGGGATCCGGGCGCTGCGGCAGTACGCCCGGACCCGGACCCGGCTGGTGCAGGACCGGACCCGGTACTGGCAGCGGCTGGAGAAACTCCTCGAGGACGCCCTGATCAAGGTCTCGGCGGTGGCGTCGAAGATGACCACCAGATCGGTGCGGGACATGCTCGAGGCCCTGATCGGCGGGGAGCGGGACCCGCAGGTCCTGGCCAGGCTGGCCCGCACCCGGATGCGGGCCAAGCACGACGCCCTCGTCGCGGCGCTGGACGGCCGGTTCCAGGATCATCATGGCGAGATCGCCCGGATGCTGCTGGACCAGATCGACTTCCTGGACCGGCAGGTCACCCGGCTGGACATCCTGATCAGCGAGCAGCTCGCCTCGATCCCCGAAGCCTGGGGAGCTGACAGCGACGGCGTCACCGGCCCGGCCGCCGGCACCAGCCCCGGCGCGGCCGCGCTGCCCGCCGATGCCCGCCTGGATGAGGTCCCCGGCATCACCGTGGAACTGGCCCGCTCGATCATCTCCGAGACCGGCCTGGACATGACCCGGTTCCCCAGCCCCGATCACCTGGTGTCCTGGATCGGGTGGTGCCCCCGCACCATCCAGTCCGGCACCCGCACCCGGTACGGCAAGAAACCCGGGAACACCTGCCTGCGCGGCTACCTCGGCCAGGCCGCCGCCGGCGCCGCCGGCACCGCCACCTTCCTCGGCGAGCGGCACGCCCGCATCGCCCGCCGCCGCGGCCCGGCCATAGCCCAGGCCGCCACCGCCAGATCCATCGCCGTCATCATCTGGCACCTCCTGCACGACCGCGACGCCCGCTACCGCGAACTCGGCCCGGACCACTACCAGAACCGGACCGACAAGCACAAGAAAACCCGCAACCACGTCCGCCAGCTCGAAGCCCTCGGCTACACCGTCACCCTCACCGCAGCCGCCTAGCCGGACACGAACCCCGCATCACCGGCGAGCCGCGCAAGAGCCGGCTCCGCCGGCGCTGCCGCGCGCCCAGCTGAGGTCCTATATTTTCCGGTCAGTGGGCGCAGATGGTCGGGACCGCGGCGGGTTTGGCGCTCGCTGGTGCCGCCAAGGCCGCGATCGCGCAGGCGCACGGGGACGCGACGCGGCTGCTCGCCGCGGCCACCCAGATCGAGGCGCACTATGACTCCAAGGAGCCGGGGACGCACCTGTTCGGGCCGGTCAAGGCCGACGCGCTGGCTCAGCTTGGCCAGGCCGATGATGCCGAGTCCGAGCTTGGGCGATTTTTCGCCGGGCCCGCCCGTTTCGGCAGGCACTCGGCCCTGATGAGCGCGACGCGGGTCGCGGCTCAGATCGCGTTCGCGCGCGGTCAGTATGACAAAGCAGTGGCCGAGTGTGCGATGGCGCGCGAGTTCGCCGAAGCGGTTGGCCTGCCGCTCGAGACGGCCAGGATCGACTTGCTGGTGGCGCGCTGCCAGGCGGCCGCCGGACGGCGGGCGGCGGCCGAACGCGCGCTGCGAGCCGCGCGGCGGCAGTTCATCGCGATCGGCGCGAACGCCTATCTCCTGCTGGCGGACGCCCAGGCGGCGGAATGGGGGATCGGGCTGCACGACGAGCCTGACCCGTTCACCACGCTGACCCGGCGGGAGCACGACATCGCGCTGCTGGTTTGCGAGCGGCTGACGAACCAGGAGATAGCTGACCGGATGTTCCTGTCAAGGAAGACTGTCGAAAGCCACCTGAGTCACGCGTACGACAAGCTCAACGTTTCCAGACGCGGGGACCTGATCGCGCTGCTCGATCAGTACCGGAACGGCTGATATCCGGGGGTAGCCAGAGAAAAAACCGGGGGGTTGTCCCCGATGTGCGCTCCCGCCGCCGAACCTACGCTGACGGCATCCGCGTGGACCGCAAATAGGGGGAGCGATCGCTTGCGCATCATCCTCGACGTGCGTCAGGCGAACACTGGCCGGCTGGAAGGCAGCGTGCGAAGGCCCGGGTCGTCCGTCGCCGAACCATTCGAAGGAATACTCGAGCTTGTAGGCATCATCGAGGCTTGCCTGACTCCACACCAGACCGGCACGGGAGTCTTCGGGGTAGCTGCCGAAAATACTAGGGAGCCACCCCGATAACCCCGGCGCTAAGTGGAGCTAGTGTCCCGGCTATGCGCTACCACTGACTAGTTAGCCTGCGTAGTCGCCCACAAGGCCCGGGGGGGCCAGCGCCAGCCGGGTGCGGATCACCGTACCCGGCTGGCGCTGTTGTATCTGCTGGCAGTCAGACGCCCACGGGCAGGCCGGCGAGAGCCTCGGACAACGCGGCGTCAGACAGAGCGAGATCGGTCATCGCCCCGGACATGTAGTCGCCGTAGGCCTGCAGGTCGAGCAGGCCGTGGCCGCACAAGGCGGTCAGGATGACCTTCTCCTCGCCGGTCTCCTTGCAGCGCAGAGCCTCTTCAATGCAGGCGGCTACTGCGTGCGTGGGTTCAGGCGCGGGAACGATGCCTTCGGTGCGGGCGAACCGCAGTCCGGCGGCGAAACACTCAGACTGCGGCTTGGCCACCGCCTCGATCAGCCCGAGTTCGTAGATGTGCGAGAGCAACGGCGACATCCCGTGGTACCGCAGGCCACCCGCGTGGATCGGGTCCGGGATGAAGTCGTGTCCTAGCGTGTGCATCTTGAGCAGCGGGGTGAAACCGGCTGTGTCGCCGAAGTCGTAGGCATACGTGCCCTTGGTGAACGACGGGCAAGCAGCCGGCTCGACCGCTCGGATCACCGGGTTCATCCGGCCTGCTAGCTTCTCCCGCAGGAACGGGAACGCCAGCCCGCCGAAGTTCGAACCGCCGCCGGTGCAGCCCACGATCACGTCCGGAGTGTCCCCGGCCTGCGCGAGCTGCTTGATCGCCTCCTCGCCGATGACGGTCTGGTGCATCAGCACGTGGTTGAGCACGCTTCCGAGCGAATACCTGGTGTCCTCGTTGCTGGCCGCCACCTCGACGGCCTCGCTGATCGCGATGCCCAGGCTGCCGGTGGAATCCGGGTTCGCCGCGAGCACCGCGCGGCCCGCGTTGGTCAGATCGGACGGACTGGGGTGCACGGTCGCGCCGTAGGTCTCCATCAAGATCTTGCGATACGGCTTCTGATCGTAAGACGAGCGCACCATCCAGACTTCGAGGTCGATGCCGTACAGCGCGCAGGCGAACGACAGCGCGGTGCCCCACTGGCCAGCGCCGGTCTCCGTGGTCAGCTTCCTGACGCCCTCTTCGGCGTTGTAGTAGGCCTGCGGCACGGCGGTGTTCGGCTTGTGTGATCCGGCCGGGCTCACGCCTTCGTACTTGTAGTAGATCCTGGCCGGCGTGCCAAGGTCCTTCTCCAGCCGCCGGGCCCGGTACAGCGGCGTCGGCCGCCATAGCCGGTAAACGTCGAGCACCGGCTCAGGAATCGTTATGTGTCGGTCTCCGGAAACCTCCTGCAGGATCAGCGCCATCGGGAACAGCGGCGCTAGGGCGTCCGGTCCGATTGGTTCACGGGTGCCCGGGTGCAGCGGCGGAGGCGGCGGCGCGGACAGGTCGGGGATGATGTTGTACCACTGCCGCGGCATGTCCGATTCTTGGAGGACGTATTTAACCTGATTCGTCATAAGTTCCCTCCTGGCAATCGCATCTGCGAGCCGCAGGTCTGCGGGCATCCTGCCTCGGGCCGCACATTTGTCGACAACGTTAGTCCACCTGCCATCGCCAGGTCAGACTGATTCGGTTGATATCGTTAACCCTGTCACTGTCGTCACTGCTCACTCAATCATGCCGCCTGTAACAGTCCCGTCCCCGTCTGGCGGATCGGTTGCGGCAGGCCTTGGTGCATGACATCGTTAGACGGTTAACAGCCTGACCCTGACTGGCGGGGCGTTGTTCGTGACCTCTCGTCTGGACTCGCAGCATCAGGCGAGGTACCAGCGGGTCGCGGCAGGAGCCAGCTAAGCGGAGGTACTGGTCTTGTCGGTGCGGGCGGCCTTGCCGGTTTGGTTGGGCTGGTCTGCGCACGGGGGGTTCGTCTAGCTATGGCCGGGGCACGAAGAGGCCGGCGAAAGTCAGGGCAGGATGACCTGGACGGCAACGGCCAGTTGCTCGACGAGGGTCACGACTCCCGGTCCGAGCTAATGTCGCACGGCGCGACCGACGCCAATGACGACTTGGACGCCGATCAATGGCTCACGCCGTTCCGCGGTGTGCAGTCGGTGCGGCCGACGGTTTCGCGAGCGGGCAGGCCGACCTCGGATCAGGCTGGCCAGGTATGGCGGGACCAGGGCGGGGTTCAAGGCGGTTTCTCCGGTGAAGTCCAGCCGCCAGCGCAACGGCCGCCAGCGCAACGGCCGCCAGCGCAACGGCCGCCAGCGCAACAGCCGGCAGCGCAACAGCCGTCGGCATCCGAGCCGTCGCACCCTTCGGCCACTCAGCCAGCGCAGCCGCCTCCGGTACAGCAGCAACCTCAGCAATCGCCGCCCCAGCAATCGCCGCCTCAGCATCCTTTGAATCCCCAGGGTCCGCCATCCCATGCTCAGCAGTCCCACGCTCAGCAGTTCGGCCAAGCAGGGTCGGCCTGGCACGAACCGGAGGCCGAGCGGATCTGGGCAGGCCAGCAGCAACGGCCACGATACGAACAAGACAGACCCCCAGAGCCCGAGCCCAAGGTTCACCGAGTCTGGTCTGGGCCAGAACCGCTGCCCGAGTTCGGCCCCGATCGCCCGGGCTGGAGCCCGCAGATCCGACCCGACGACCGGCGCAGGCTGTCTCGGCAGAGCGCTATGGATGGCAGTTTCTCCGGTCGACCGGCTGACCCTCTCGTCGGTCGGCCAGTTCCGCCGCCAGGCCGCCCGACAGGACGAGGGCCCGGCGGCCAGCCGCCGCGCGACCAGATGGCCGGACAGCAGAGCGGCTATGGACCGGTTCCTGGCTACGCGCCTCCTGGTGATCCCGGTTCCGGGTTCGCCGACGGGTACGAGCGCGGTCAGCAGCACCGTCAGCGAGACGAACGCCGGCCACGGGGCGACGGATACCCACCGGGTGGCGGCTATCGCCAGCCCGACCACCGGACCGACGGCTACGGTCTCGGCCCTGATTACGGCCCTGGCCCAGGACCAGGTCCTGGCTACGAGGATGCTCCCGGATACGGCCCTGCTCCCGGCTACGGCCCGACCCCCGGCTACGGCCCGACCCCCGGCTACGGTCCTGCTCCCGGCTACGGCCCGGCCCAGGGTTACCGCCCGGCGGCTGGCTACGAGGCAGGCCAGGGTTACGGGCCCGATGGTGGGGCGATCCCAGCCGATGCGTATGGCCGGGGCGACGGCTACCGAGGTGAAGCCCGTGCGCCGGGACTGGGCGACCACCGTCCGCGAAACGACGACCGGCCCCGTGACGACTACCGCCCGGGCCCCGGTCACGGACAGCGCGACAGCTTCGGACCTGACGCGGGCGCCTACGGCGCAGGCTCCGGTTACGCGCCCGGAGGTCAGGGACCAGGAGGTCCGGGCGCTGGTTATGGTCCGGGCCCTGGTTACGGTCCGGGCCCTGGTTACGGTCCGGGCCCCGGTTACGGTCCCGGCCCTGGTTACGGTCCGGGCCCCGGTTACGGTCCCGGCCCTAGTTACCGCCCCGGCGCTGGCAACGGTCACGGCGCTGGCAACGGTCACGGCGCTGGCAACGGTCACGGTGCTGGTGACGGCTACGGCCCAGGCGGCGACGGCCCCGATCGCGGGTATCGCGCGGGCGGGTATCCCGGTGATGGACGTCGACCACCAGCCGAGCACTACCGCCCGGTCGGCTACGACCCGCGTGATCGGCCCGGACCCCGTAATGGGCGTCGTGGCGATGGATACCGCCCAGCCGACGGCTACGGCTATGGGCCACCAGTTCCGGACCGAGGCGGTGCCTATCCGCCGAACGGCGGTTATCCGGGCGGCGGCGGTTACCGGCGGCGTGATGACTATGGGCCGCCGGACTACCACCGGCCAGACGATGGGTACGCGAGGCCGGCGGGATACCCGCAGCGCCCAGCCGATGACCGATTCCGGCCCGGCTGGCAGCCACCGCCGGACAGCTACCGCGACTTCGGGCCGAATGGGCCGTACGTAGGCCCGCACAGCCCATTTGACCCGCCCGGCCGCGGGTATCCCGGCCAGCCTGAGCAACGCCCGCCACACGACGGATACGCGCCAGATGGGTACCGACAAGCCGGCCCGTGGTCCGACACCCAAGTCCCGGGTCGGCCGCCTGGTTCTTCTGTCTGGCCCGACCCTGCGTCTGCGGACAGGCCAGAGCCGCCCCCGGCCCAACGCCCCAGACCCCCCGCAGCACTGCCCGCCGGGCCAAGTGCATCCGTCGCTGAACCAGAACCCGTCAACGTAGCCGAAAACATTACGGCGGCTGAGCCCGTCCCTGAGGCCGGTGCCGTGACGAGTTCGTCGACCGGCCAAGCCCAAGCCGCGGCAGTGGACGGCCAGGCCATCGTCGCTCAGGCCGTCGAGAGCCAGGCTGTCGAGAGCCAGGCTGTCGAGAGCCAGGCTGTCGAGAGCGCCGTCGGGACGCAGGCTGCCGAAACCCAGCCTTCGGCTGGAGCGGCGAGCCCTTCGGGAATGGTCAAGCCACCGCCGCTGACGCCGCTTCCGCACTATGAGCAGACGCCGAGTCCGCCCGCCGACCCGCCCGCCGACCCGCCCGCCGTTGGTCCGATCGACGGCAACGCGGCGATGGTCAGCCCAGACGACGACACCGCGCCGTTGCCGGTGATCTTGCCTGACCGTGTGCCAGAGTCGGTCGCGCAGGAGGCGAGGATGCGCGACCCATTCGAACCCATCGAGCGCCCGCCCTCGCTGCCCCGCCGGGTACCCCAGTCTGAGCACAATCCCAATTCGGCGCAGGCATCCAGTCCGCTCAAGGCGCCGAGGCCGCCTAAGGTACCCAGTGCGTCCAAGATGGATCAGATTAAGGATCTCTACCTCACCGCCGAAGCCATCGGCGAGGACGCTCTGACCCAGCACTTCCAGCAGGTCAGTGATAGGCAGCGACAACTGATCAAGGAGTACTTCGATCAGATAGCCGCCCACGGTGATGGGCAAACTAAAAGCTAAGGCCTAGTAGCGCCGCCGCAACGACCAAGGATGCACCCTTTTGGGTGAGTTGTCCGATTACTGCTGTTGGCAGCCCTGGAAGCAGGCCGGGTCAGCAACGGAGTTGGGAAGTTGCTGTAGTTGGCCATTGCGGCCCAACCGCAGCGTTAGGCAGTTGCCGTAGTTGTGCGGTCTGCCCGGGCAACAGCGCCGCACCCTTGGACCGCTGGTCTGTAAATAGGGCTTGGGATAGGGCGCGGTGTCGGTGGTGTCCGGCGGTGGCCGCGATGGATTCCCGGATTCATCCGGCTCCGGCAGGTCAAGGCAGGTCAAGGGCCGCGATGAGTTGCCGAATCCACCCCCGTTTTCCCGGCTGGATTGCCGAATTCATCGCGCCGGCTGACGCCCCGGACGCGATGAATGCCCGAATCCATCGCGCCAGCTGACCCCTGCGGCACCAGCCACCCAGCCACCACGAACCACCCAGCACCGCACGGCAGGCAAACTGTGGGCGTTGCTCACCGGGCCGATGGGCAGATGGCAGATCAAGGGTTAGGGGTTCGTAGTGCTGACCGGTGGGGGCGGACCGCTGTCCCTGCGGAAGTCGGCGATCTGCGTCAGGCCCGGCGGGGTGGGCAGGGCGGCCCACGCGGCGGACAGGTCGGACTTCAGGTTTGCCGCTTCGGTTGGCGGCACGCGCGGATCGCTGATCAAGGTCGTGGACGATCGGGCCAGATCTTGCGCCTCGATGCTGGCAATGGTGTGGAACTTCACCTCAAATGGCAAGCCGCTGGCTGGGTCGTGCCAGATGGTAGCGACGCACTTGTTCGCCGCGCTGTTCCAGTCGTTCCGTCGGCCGAGCAACTGGAATCCGCTCGCCGACAGCGTGTCCTGGACCATCCAGATACCGGCCGAGTACCGTTCAGCGTCGAATACGAACGAGTACGAAATCGCGCCTGGTATCCGGCGGGCCAGCAGCTCAGCCGAACGATCTGGGTAGCGGGCCAGCATCGCGGCGAACCTAGCCTTGAACGCATCAGGCTCGAGCAGCGAAGTCTGTTCGGTATCCGGTGCCAACTCGCCGTATTCGAGCCCGGCCGTGATATCCCGCAGGATGGTAGTGAGTCCAGTGCTGCCGTAACTGCCGAACAGGCTCCTGCCTTCCGCGGCCCGGAACCGGTCGTATGCGTCATCAGCGATCCTTAGCTGATCTTGCGTCAGCGGCGGCGTCAACGGCGGCGTCAGCGGCGGCGTCAACGGCGGTGCGAGAGCGGGGGACGCTGGGGGCGGAATCTGCGAGCTGTTGGGTTCGATGGCAACGACGGTCGCGGCTACCGGCTCTTCGTTGACCACGGGCGGCGGGGTCAACGTCGGCGTGAGCCTGCTCGGCGTCGGCGCGAGCCTGCTCGGCGTCGGCGGCGCGAGTTCCAGGTGCTTAAGCCGAGGCGGAGGCGGCTTGCGTTCGCCGTCGACATGATAAGGCGACGACGGATGCCCGTACGGCAGGTGCTCAAGCCGCTGCCGGAGTTCGGCGAGCGACCCCGGCGCAGGCCGCGTTGGCCTCGCGGTGGGCACGGCGGACTCAGCCACAGGACCGGCCAGAGCCACCGGACTGGTCTCGAGCGCGGGACTCGGCGCAAGCGCAGGATTGGTGTCGAGCGAAGGATTCGGCTCAGACTTAGGACTCGTCTGGGGCCCGGGCCTCGGCTCAGGCTCGGCCCCGACCGAGGCAGCCTTGGTCGGCGAAGTTTCCACGAGCGGTGTCAAGATCGCGGGCGGTGTCAAGATCGCGGGCGGTGTCAAGACCTCGGGGGGTGGCGAGTTCCCGGGCGGTGGCGTCAAGATATCGGGCGTCGCGACCTCTGGTGGCGTCAGGTATCGCGGCCGTACGACGGTCTGGGCCGACGCTGGGACATCGACTCTCGGCGGGACGGCGGGCTGCGGAGCCTGATACGAATGCCGAGGCGCGGCATGGCCGCCGTGGCCGTTCGCGCCAATCGGTTGCTCGCCCATGCCGGGCTGCTCGGTGCCGGGCTGCTGGGTGCCGGGCTGCTGGGTGCCGGGCTGCTCGGTCCTGACCGTCACGGCCGCGTGCGCGCCGCGAACGGGCATAACCGGCGGAAGCTGAGACGGTGCCGCCAACGTCGGCGGAACTTCGTCGGGCGGCGTCGGAGCACGATGCGACGGTCTCCGGTACGGCGCAGTGTTACTAACCCCGTGGTCACCAGCCCCGTGGTCACCAGCCCCGTGGTCACCAGCCCCGTTCTTGGCACCATTGCCATTGCCGCGACCATTGTTGCCATTTCCTAGCGAGCCGCTATTCAAGCGGCTGATCAGGCCAGACAAGTCCAGGGTGCTATCGCGGGGGTCGAGTTGATCGAACTGATCAAGCTCGCCCCATGGCTCCTGCTGCCCTGACATGTGCTGCCCTGACATGGTCTCTTCCCCCCAACCATCAGCTACCCGCCATCGTAGTCGTCAGCTAGGGCGATGACGGGCCGATCTACGGCAGGCCGGGTTCAGGCATCCAAGCGGGAAGAATCTGCCCGTGCGCGTCGCCGAACCCGATTCTGGCTCCATCCGGCCCCGTGGCCGACGCGGTGATCACCACCTCGTCACCGTCTTCCAGCCAGCCGCGGCTGGTGCCGTCCGGCAGCGTGAGCGGTTTGCGGCCAGCCCAGGCCAGTTCGATCAGCGAGCCGTACTGATCAGGTTCCGGCCCGCTAATGGTGCCGGAGGCAAACAAATCGCCCGTGCGTAGGCTGGCGCCATTCACGGTCATGTGCGCGAGCATCTGAGCCGGGCTCCAGAACATCGTCGAGTACGGCGGCCGGCTCACCACATGCCCGTTGATCCTGACTTCGACGTCGATGTCGAATCCCCAGTCGCCTGAGTCGGCGAGGTAATCGGCCAGCGCGGTAGCCAGGCTCGGCGGACTCACCCGCGCGTGATCGAGGGCGGCGAGCGGCACTATCCACGGGGATATCGTTGTGCCAAAGGATTTTCCGAGAAATGGCCCGAGCGGCGCCGACTCCCAGCCCTGAATGTCCCGCGCCGACCAGTCGTTCACCAGGCAGACGCCGAAGACGTGCTCGGCGAACCGGCTAGCGGGCACTCGCTCGCCGATCACGCTGTCGACGCCGACCACGAAGCCAAGCTCGGCCTCGAAGTCCAGCCTGCGACACTCGCCGAACAGTGGCCCGTCGGCGGCGGCGGGCTTGAACTGGCCGCACGGGCGCCGGATCGGTGTCCCGGAGACCACGACGGTGCCCGCGCGGCCGTGGTAGCCGACCGGCAGGTGCCGCCAGTTCGGCATGAGCGGGTCGCCGTCTGGGCGGAAGATCCTGCCGACGTTGGTCGCGTGCTGCTCAGAGGCGTAGAAGTCGACGTAATCGGCGACAGTGAACGGCAGGTGCATGGTCACATCCGCCGTGGGCACGAGCAGATCCTCGATCGCGCTGCGGAAGTGATCCTGCGACAGCCACGTCACCACGGCCGCCCTGACCTGGGCCCAGGCCGAATCGCCCGCCGCCAGGAAGGCGTTGAGGTTGCCTCCGCTGAACTCGGCCGCCCGCCCAGGCAACAGCCGCTCGACCGCCTCGGTCAGGTCGAGTACCCGCTCGCCGATGGCTACGCCGACGCACCGGCGAGCGGGATGGTGCACGTTGCTGAACGACCCGTACGGCAACGTCGCCAGCCCGAACGGGTGCCCGTCCGGAACTTCCAGCCAGTCGCACGCTTTGGGCAGTGCCATCGACAACCTCCTTCAGGATCGGGTCAGTGCTGGCCTGCGGGGGGACGACCCCCCGCGCCCCCCGCGCCCCCCGCGCCTTCGGCCTTAAGCAGACCGAGAGCGACTAGATCGGCGACTGGTTCGTCGGTGCTACACGTTCCGAACGAAATGAACAGGTACCTGCTGTCTGCGATAGCGTCATCGTCGAGCCTGGCAATCTGCGCCGCCACCGTCGGGCCGTCTCGCTGCGCGAGCAGGTCAGCGACCTCCTCGGCACTCGCGCCGCGCGAGGCCGCTGCGACGGCCAGCAGCACGTTGAGGAAGCCGTGGTGCTCGAACCCCGTGTCGGCAGCGGTGTGCCTGATCGCGTGATGCAGTCCCGCCGTGCACTTGAACGGCGTACGCCTGTCGATGATCGCCACCAGGCAACTCGCCAGCGTGCTTTCGTCGGGAAAGGCCTCGGCGGTGATCCCGCCGGTTCGCAGCTTCGGCCGGTAGCCGTGGGTATCGGTGATCGCGAGCAGCGAGTCGGCGGTAGCTGGATCGGCGAGGGCGCGTAGCGGAATCTCGACGTAGCCCGCGGCCGCTGCCAGCGGGGTGGTGTCGAGGGCGGTAACGACTGCCGTGACTGCCTGCGCCGGGTCGCCATCTTTCGCCGCGGGCACCTCGACCGCGCGCAGCCTGATCCGCGGGTCGGCCGCCACATCGTCGAGGGCCGCCGTGACCGCCTTCGCCCCGCCGGTGACCACCAGCGAAATGTCGATCGCGGTGCTGTTGGCGGTGGTCAGCGCGGTGCGCAGGTCGGCGAGCCTGGTCTCGGCGCAGACGAACGGTCCGCAGAGCGGGCCGTACCAGGCGGCCAGGTGGCGTCGGTGCGCCGCGACGGCGGCCGGCATCGTGAGGCTGGCGGGCGGGAACAAGGACGCGTCATCGAGCAGCCCGCGCAGCAGTTGACCGGTCATCGGGCCAAACTAGCTGGCCGAAGACTCGGCTTTAGCCTCGGCCTCGGCCTCGGCCTCGGCCTCCCGGGCAACCTTGGCCCTCGGCTCGGCTTCGCCTTCAACCTCTGCCCGCGCCTCGGCCTCCGCTGCGGCCTCGGCCTGTGCCTCGGCTTCCTTGTCGGCCTTGGCCCGCGCCTCCTCGGCGGCCTCTTCGAAGACCGAGTCACTGCGCAGCCGTGCCTCGAAGGCGTGGCGGCCGCCGCGGACGCCGAACAGCCGCTTGGTGAGGACCAAGTAGAGCACCAGCGCCAGGTTGATGACGAACAGAGCCAGCTTGAACCAGCTCACCTTGTTCGTGAGTTCCCAAACCTCATAGGGCAGCCCGAGCGACGTGACGACCATGGCGAAGTACTCGCCCCAGCGCTTGGATAGCCACAGGCCAATGCCCTCGATCAGCTCGACGACCGCGAACGCCGCGACGCCGGCCGCCACCAGGTTGAGGGTGTTCGGGCTGAAGTGAAAGATCTTGCGGACGTCGAGCAGCAGCTTGGCGTGGCTGATGTCGAAGCCGAGCTGGTTGAACGTGCTGCGGACGATCGGCAGGTCCCGGTTGAATGTGTGCTCGATGGACTGCTTGGAGTGCCCGAACTGCCAGATCAGGTAAGCGACACCGCCGAACAGCAGAAAGCGGATGAATCGCTCGACCGCGAACACCCGCAGGATCAGCTCGCTCCTGATTTCCTTGCCGCGCTTGACCACCGGCGCCGTGGTCGCCGGGCCTTCTTCGGTCGGGTCGCCGTGGACGAACGTACCGCAGCGCAAGCATCGCCAGAGCACCCCGGCGGTCGCGGTGGCATGCATGTACTCGCGAAGCGCGGACTCGTCCGGGGCATAAGTGATATGCCCGATACGACCGCAGCGGTACAAATTCCAATCCATGTACGCAGCCTACGGTAGGGCTCGGTCGTGCGCTGGCCCGGTGGAATTCAACGATGTGATCTGCAAGCGATCGGCCGGCGGCGCCGTTTGGCAGGCCGGTGCCGCGGCGCGGCCGAGCAGGATCCCGTCGGACAGCACGATCACCTGGTCGCAGAACAGCAGCAGCGAGTCGGCGTCCCGTTCGATAGCGACGATCGGGATGTCCCGCGAGAACTCGGTGACCACGCCGGCGAGGATGGCCCGGTCCCTGACCTCGAGGTTATCGAACAGCCCGTCGATGATCAGCAGGCTGGGCTCGTGCACGCACGCCGCCGCGAGTCGGGCTCGCCGGGCGACGAGGTCAGGTGCCGCCCGAAGCTGAACGTCGGCCCACGGCATCAGCGCCAGTCGGTCGAGTATCGCCGCGACCAGAAGTCTGCGATCCGCGCAGGGCGAGGCCGAACGCCGGACCGCTTGCTCGACGTGCCTGCGCACGGTCACCGTCGGCCAGACCCTGGTGTTGCGGCTCGCGAGCCCGGTCTTGGAGCGGACCGCTGCTCGTCCCTTCTGGGTGCTCAGGTCGTGACCGAGTACGTGCAGCTCGCCGTAGGCGGGCGCGAGCCGACCGGACAGCAGCCGGGCGATGGCGGCCGATGCCGCCGAGTGCGGCGTCACTATGCCGAGCACCGCGCGGCCAAGCTCGGATGGTTCGAGCCGGAAGGTGGCCAGCCGGATCGCGTAGCCGGTTGCGTCCCGTGCGCCAACGCCGGCCAACAGCACCGGGGTGATAGCCGTCGCGGCGTGACCGGACCGCATATCGCCCCCTCGGTTCCGCCTCGGTCACGTCATTACCTAAGGAGGGAATATAACTTGCCGTAATCAGGTGTGTCCAAGACGTGACGGGCGGGTTGCGCTAGCAGCCTCATGGGGCCGGGTTTGGGTGCCCGGCCCGGTAGCTTTTGGTTGTGCGCAAGCCGTTGGATCTGCCGTTCGACCCGATCGACCGGGCCGCGACCATCTGGCAGTCCCGGTTCGGCGACGCGAAGGCGATGGCAGCGGTCACCTCGATCATGCGTGCGCAGCAGATCCTGATCGCTGAGCTTGACGGGCTGCTGCGCCCGTTCGGCCTGACCTTCGCTCGGTACGAGGCGCTGGTGCTGCTGAGCTTCAGCCGCACGGGAGCACTGCCCCTTCGGCTGATCGGCGAACGGCTGATGGTGCATCCGACCAGCGTCACGAACACCATCAACCGGCTGGAACAAGCCAAGCTCGTAGTCAGGCGACCCAACCCAGCCGACCGGCGCGGCACGCTCGCCGAGATCACCCAGGCGGGCCGCGGCATCGTCGACGCGGCCACGGCCGACCTGATGACCGCCGAGTTCGGCCTGACCGGCTACGACGCCGCCAACCTAGACGACCTGTTCGCCCTCCTAGAACGCCTCCGGGTGGCGGCGGGCGACTTCACGAAGTAGCCCCGGTGATGCGCTTTGGGTGCCAGGTCAGGCCGCCGTCGTTGGTGACGTAGATCGATCGCGACGTTGGGTCGGCGGGCATGGCGACGCCGTTCTGCTGGGTTGTCATGCCGACGTAGCTGAACCCGTTGGCCGGTGCCTGGACCGACTGGACCGATAGGCCCGCCCGGTGCCAGTGATGAGCATCGGGCGAGTAGTAGATGCCGGAGCTTGTCGCCAGCACGAGCGTGCCGCTGCCGGGGGCGACCGCGAGTGACGTGCCCGTTCCCTGCGCCTTGACCTGGCCATCAGGCTGCCAGGACGCGCCCGCGTCCGTCGATGTGTACAGCGAGCCACCTCCTCCGCCAGCGGGCTGGCAGAGCAGGTACACCTCGCTCGTGGCACTCGGTGCGAGCAAGCCGGACTCACCCGGTGCCACGCTGTGGCCCCTGGCCGCAAGGCAGGCGGGCACGCGCACGGTGCCCGAGCTAATCGTGACGGCCTGCCAGGGCCCGCCGCTGGGCGAACCGGAGTACAACGTGTGCCCGGCGAGCAGGTACCCGTTCCCGTTGGTGAGCTGGAGCCCTCCGGGCTCGACGAGGCCCTTGCCCGACGCTCCCGCCACCGGCTGGAACGCATTGGAGTAATACGGCGAGGTGTACAGGGCGAAGCTCGTGCAACCACTCGCGAAGTCGGTTCCGGTGCCGGTGCACGACGCGACGACGGCGTATGCCGAGCCGTTGACGGTCGCTAGGTCGATGACCCGCCCGGACACACCGCTGGCCTTGATCCAGGTGGTACCGCCATCGTGGGTGACGAACAGGCCAGGCCCGTACGCCCAGCCGTTCCTTGGCTCAAGGAACCTGATCTGGCTGACGCCCGAATCGCCGTTCGGCGGCCCGGCCGGCGGAGCGTCCGCCATGAACCACGACTGGCCGTAGTCGGGTGTCGCCGCGACTGCCTCACAGCCGGCGGGGCATCCTGTCGTCGTCTCGCCGATCACCGCGCCGACCGCCCCGTCGTTGACGAAGGTGATCGATGACGGGGAGATGCCTGCCGTCGGCGGCAGGTTCGCGCTGGTGATGGACTGGTGTGATCCGGTCTGTCCCGCGCTG
This sequence comes from uncultured Actinomycetota bacterium, assembly GCA_963769145.1. Taxonomy (GTDB): domain Bacteria; phylum Actinomycetota; class Actinomycetes; order Streptosporangiales; family Streptosporangiaceae; genus Chersky-822. The sequence goes on along the minus strand of CAVYKS010000001.1, from coordinate 428,930 downwards.
CCGTGGCCGGCCTTCGGCGAACGGCTCGGCGTCGGCGAGACCGGCTTGTGGTGGCCAGGCTGGGACGACTGCGATGACGAGGCCGCCGGCTTGAATCTGTCCGGAGTGCCCTGACCGGACTGCAACGCCGAGGCCAGTTGCGGCAATGTGGCCGCCGCGGCGATGGCTACGGCCGCGCCAGCCGCCGCGGTCATCGCGACGACTGTCTTGCGTCGACGGGCGCGCCGGTGAACCTGCTCGAACGCACCACCAGGAGGGGGGAGCAACTCGATGTCGGTGCCGAGCCAGTCCTCGATCGGGTCGAATGGATCGCTCATGCGGGCTCACCTACCGCGGCCTTGAGCTTGGCCCGCGCGTGATGCAGATCGGCCTTGACTGTTCCCTCGGGCCGCCCGAGCATGGACGCGACCTCCTTGACTCCGAAACCGGCGTAGTAGTGCAGCAGGAAGGCGCTGCGCAGTCTTGGCGGCAACTGCTCGATCAGCGCGCGGACGTCGACGTCCTGTACCTGGTGCCAGGCGGGTTCGCTGGGTACGGCCGCGGTCATGGTCTTGAGCGCTCGGCGCTCCCGACTCGTCTTGCGCCAGTGATCTCTGATCAGGTTCGTTGCGATCATGTACAGGTAACTTTGCGGGTTGTCCAGTTTGGACCATCTCGATAGCAGCCTGGTGAAGGCCTCTGAGGCGATTTCGTGCGCGGTCTCGTCATCGTCGACCAGCCGCCTGCACCATCCAGCCAGGCGCGGGTAGCACGCGTTGAATAGCTCCTCGGCGGCCTCACGGTCACCTGATCGCAGCCTGGCCACTGACGTTCCCTGACTGGCCGCCGGCAGTGACGGCACGGCCCATGACGGACGAAGGGTTGCCACCTCACCGGTGGTCAGATTCCGCATTCGTTTTACCACACATTTCGCCGCGGGCTAGACCAAGCCACCTGCCACAGATAGGCACCGTGTCTACCTACAAGACGGCGCAGCGGCCCGGATGGTTGGAAGTCGTTGCTTAGAATTACTAGGACGTCCTACTAATAAGGCGTCCTCGTATCGCTGCGGAGGTCAGGCGATGAACGCATCAGATGACGGCCGGTCCCGCTGGCAGCGGCGGTATGAGAAGTCACGGGTACGTGACGCCGACTTCACCACGCTGTCCGGCCTGGTCACAGAGCCCGTCTACGGGCCGCCGGAAGGCGGCGTCGTGCCGGACTTCGAGCGGATCGGCTGGCCAGGGGAGTACCCGTTCACCCGCGGGCTCTACCCGGGCGGCTACCGCGGCCGGACGTGGACGATCAGGCAGTTCTCCGGCTTCGGCAACGCGGTGCAGACCAACGAGCGGTACAAGATGCTGCTCAAGGCTGGCGGCGGCGGCCTGTCGGTGGCGTTCGACATGCCGACGCTGATGGGGCGCGACTCCGACGACCCCAAGTCAGCGGGCGAGGTCGGGCACTGCGGCGTGGCGATCGACTCGGCGGCCGACATGGACGTGCTGTTCGGCGGAATACCGCTGGCCGACATCACCACGTCGATGACGATCAGCGGTCCCGCGGTGCCGGTGTTCTGCATGTACCTGGCCGCGGCCAAGCGGCAGGGCGCCGACATCGGCGCGCTGAACGGCACGTTGCAGACCGACATCTTCAAGGAGTACATCGCCCAGAAGGAGTGGCTGTTCCCGCCGGAGCCGCATCTGCGGCTGATCGGCGACCTGATGGAGTACTGCGCCGCCGAGATCCCGGCCTACAAGCCGCTGTCGGTATCTGGGTACCACATCAGGGAGGCCGGATCGACAGCGGCGCAAGAGCTTGCTTTCACCTTGGCTGATGGTTTTGGCTATGCCGAGCTTGGCCTGTCCCGAGGGCTCGATATCGACGTGTTCGGGCCCGGGCTGTCGTTCTTCTTCGACGCGCATATCGACTTCTTCGAGGAGATCGCGAAGTTCCGGGCCGCGCGGCGGATCTGGGCCCGGTGGATGCGCGACGTCTACGGGGCCAAGACCGAGCGCGGCCAGTGGCTGCGGTTCCACACCCAGACGGCCGGCGTGTCGCTGACCGCACAGCAGCCCGACAACAACGTGGTCAGGACCGCGATCGAAGCGCTGGCGGCCGTGCTCGGCGGCACGAACTCGCTGCACACCAACGCGCTCGACGAGGTGCTCGCGCTGCCAAGCGCGAAAGCGGCCGAGATCGCGCTGCGCACCCAGCAGGTGATCATGGAGGAAACCGGCGTGGTCAACGTCGCCGACCCGCTGGGCGGCTCCTGGTACGTCGAGGCGCTGACCGACCGGCTTGAGGCGGAGGCCGAGGAGATTTTCGCCAAGATCCGCGCCATGAGCACCGATGGCTCGATGACCAGCGGCATTCTGCGGGGGATCGAGGAAGGTTGGTTCATGGCGGAGATAGCAGAAGCATCCTTCCGCTATCAACAGCAACTGGAGAAGGGGGAGAAAAGGATCGTCGGGGTTAACTGTCACACCGAGACGGTCGAGTCTCCCGTGGAGATTCTCCGGGTCAGCCATGAGGTCGAGGTCGCCCAGGTGCGTGCGCTCGCTGACCGCCGGTCGGCCAGGGACGCCGCGGCGGTGGACGCCAGCCTGACCGCGCTGCTCGAAGCGGCCAAGTCGGGTGCGAACATGATTCCGCCGATGATCGACGCCGCCATGGCCGAGGCCACGCTGGGCGAAATCTGCGGTGCGCTCAAGGCTGAATGGGGCACTTACTTCGAATCACCGGCGTTCTAGACGTTGGCCGGCCGCTGAGGGAGTGAACGCTCAGAGCGATACGGCAGGATGGAGACATGCAACAGCCGCGAAACTTCTCTTTGCAAGGCGCCGTCGACCTTGGCGCCAGGCAGACCGCAGCCAAGCGCAAGCAGCAGGCGGCTCAGTCGCCCGGGGCTGGCGAATCGGCGTTCGTGATCGAGGTCACCGACGCGACTTTCAACACCGACGTCGTGGCCAGGTCACAGAGCGTGCCGGTGATTATCGACCTGTGGGCGGACTGGTGCGAGCCGTGCAAGCAACTCGGCCCGGTGCTTGAAAAGCTCGCGGACGAGGCGGCCGGTGCGTGGATACTCGCCAAGGTCGACGTCGACGCCAACCCGCAGCTCGGCGCCGCGCTGCAGGTGCAGTCGATTCCCATGGTCGTCGCGGTGATCGGCGGGCAGCTAGTCGACGCCTTCCTCGGTGTGCAGCCCGAGGCTCAGGTGAAGGCCTGGATCGGCCAGATCCTGACGGTCGCACAGCAGCTTGGGTTGCCCGGGGGGCAGAACGGCGCCGCGAACGCCGAGGCGGGTGCCGCCGCAAGTGCGGCAGCCGCCGCCGGACCAGGCCGGATGGGCCGCGGGCCGCTGGGCCCGGAAGAGGAGATGCTGTCCGATCCTCGGTTCAAGGCCGCGCAGGACGCGATGGACAACGGGGACTTGAACGGGGCCGCGAACGCGCTTGAGCAGGTGCTCGGCGACGCGCCTGGGCACCCCTTGGCGAAGGCGTGGCTGGCCCAGGTCGAGCTGTTCCGGCGGGTGAACTCCTACGACCCGGCGAAGGTCGCCCGAGCCGCGACCGAGCGGCCCGACGATCCGGAGGCGCAGGCCAGCGCGGCGGACGTCGAGCTGGCGAACGGGCAGATCGACGAGGCTTTCGACCGGATGCTCGGGCTCATCGGCCGGACCGTCGGCGCCGACCGGGACAAGGCGCGGCTGCATTTGCTGAGCCTGTTCGAGATCATGCCGCCGCGCGATCCGCGGGTCACCAAGGCCAGGGGAAGGCTGTCCAGTCTGCTGTTCTGAATCTTCACCCCGCTGACCCGGGTCCCCGGTGCAACCTTCCGGCCGCGTGGCGCATCATTATTGCTATGGAGTCCGAATCGCGCGCAGGTCAGCTGCTCGCCGCGACACCGATGCTCGGGGACGCCAACTTCCGGCGCACGATCGTGCTGATCGTGGAGGACGACCCGGCGGAGGGCACTCTCGGCGTGGTGCTCAACCGGCCGAGCGAAATCCCGGTCCGGCAGGTACTCGAGCCGTGGACAGATCTCGTCACTGGGCCCAGCGTGCTGTTCCAGGGCGGGCCGGTCTCACCGGACAGCGCGCTCGCGCTCGCGCTGCCCAAAGGGACCGACGAGCCGATCGGCTGGCGCTCGCTATCGGGGTCGAAGCTGATGTCCAGGATCGGGCTGGTCGACCTGGGGGCGCCGCCGCAGTTGCTGGCGGGCGGGATCAGCTCGCTGCGGGTGTTCGCGGGGTACGCGGGCTGGGGTGTGGGACAACTCGAGGCCGAGATAGACGCGGGTGCCTGGCTGGTGCTCGACGGGCTGCCCGAGGACGCGTTCGCCGCCGATCCTGACCGGCTCTACCCGGCCGTGCTCCGGCGGCAGGGCGGGGAGATGGCGCTGCTCGCCACCTATCCGGATGACCCAGTGCTCAACTGACCTGGCCCTGGCGGCGTAAGCTGACTTGCGTGACCGAGGTAGTACCTGACATCAAGCCGGACCTGTCGACCGGTGATGGCGATCATGAGCGGTTCGCGCATTATGTCCTGAAGGACAAGATCATGGACAGCGCGGTGAACGGCACGCCTGTGGTCGCCCTGTGCGGCAAGGTCTGGGTACCTAACCGCGACCCGAAACGGTTTCCGGTCTGCCCTGAGTGCAAGGAAATCTTCGAGTCACTGCCTGAAGGCGCCGAATGAGTCGAACTTAGTCGGAATCGCCGGACCGCTCGGGCTGAGGTGACGGGCGGTCGCCGGGAGTTCGGCAAGGACGCGACGGTGCCTGTCGCTGGCGGTCGCCAGCGGCTCGGCGTCGGCTATGTCACCGTCCCGGACGAGTTCGCGCAGCAGGGGCCGGAGGTCAGGCCGGTCGGGTGGGGGGTCGAGGCTGACCAGTTCCTCGGTAGCGGTGCCCTGGGTATCACGGCGGCGCGCTGCCCACTTGCGACCGCCCTTGGTCGGTTTGCCCACCGATCGCTTGGTGACCGGCACTAGATCGAGCGGGGAGTCGGCCGATCTCGCGACGAGCTTGTAAACCAGCGAAGCGGTGGGCGCGCCGGATCCGGTCACCAGCGCGGTGCCCACTCCGTAACCGTCGACCGGCGCCGTCGCTAGGTCGGCGATCGCGAATTCGTCCAGGTCACCGGTGACGATGATCTTGGTGGCGGTGGCGCCGAGGGAGTCGAGTTGGGTGCGCACGCCAGTGGCCACCTTGGCGACGTCGCCGCTGTCGATCCTGACCGCGCCGAGCGCCGAGCCCGCCAGCTCCACCGCTGTCCTGACCGCGGTGGGCACGTCGTAGGTGTCGACGAGCAAGGTGGTGTCCACGCCCAGTGCCTCAAGCTGGACGCCGAACGCCTGCCTTTCGTTGTCGTGCACCATCGTGAACGCGTGCGCGCTCGTTCCCGCCGTCGGCACGCCATAGTCAAGCCCGGCGCGCAGGTTGGAGGTGCAGGCGAAGCCGGTCAGGTAGGCGGCCCTGGCGGCGGCTATCGCGGCGATCTCGTGGGTGCGGCGCGAGCCCATCTCGATGATCGGACGTCCTCCCGCCGCCGTGACCATCCGCGCGGCTGCCGAGGCGATCGCGCAGTCGTGGTTGAAGATGGACAAGGCCAGCGTCTCCAGCACCACGGCCTCGGCGAACGTGCTTTCCACGATCAGGATCGGTGAGCCGGGGAAGTAGCACTCGCCCTCGGCGTAGCCCCAGATGTTGCCGCTGAACCGGTAGCTGGCCAGGAAGGCCGCCGTCGGCTCGTCGATGATGCCGCCGCCGCGCAGGAAGGAAAGTTCCTCCGCCTCGAACCTGAACTGGGCGAGCGCGTCGAGGAACCGGCCGGTCCCGGCTACCACGCCGTATCTGCGTCCGGCTGGAAGCTGGCGGGCGAACATCTCGAACACCGCCCGGCGCCGCGCCGTGCCACCCTCGATCGCCGCGCGGATCATGGTCAGCTCGTAGTGATCTGTCAGCAACCCCGTGGTGGTCACCTGGGCAGCATAAGGAGTGGGACACTGGGTAGAGGGAGGTGGCATCAAAGTGAGCGTCGCACCGGTTGAACTAACCAGGCCGCAGACCGATGAGCAGGCGGTCGTCGATCTGCCGTGGCTCACGATCGTCTGGAACGACCCGGTGAATCTGATGGACTACGTGACCTACGTGTTCCAGCGGGTGTTCGGGTACGCCAAGCCCAAGGCCGAGAAGCTCATGCTCGACGTGCACCACAAGGGCAAGGCCGTGGTCGCTGCCGGGGCCAGAGAAGCGATGGAGCGGAATGCGGAGACCCTCCACGGCTACGGCCTATGGGCGACGGTGAGCCACGACACGTGACCGATCTGGATCCGGAGGAGGAGATGGCGGGATTTCGCCGCAGCTCGGACGGGGTGACTGCCCGATTTGCCCGGCCGGAGGCCGCCATTATCAGAGATCTGGTCGAGCAGGTTGTGGAACTAGTCCAGCCTGATCCGCCAGCTCCCGACGCCGACGAGCTCGCGGCGTTCGTCGGGATGAGCGACGGCGGGTTTGATGACTCAGAAGTGCCTGACGATCCTGTGCTCGCCAGGCTGCTACCCGATGCCTATCGTGACGACCCGGACGCGGCCGGGGAGTTCCGCCGGTTCACCGAGACCGGGCTGCGGTCGGGCAAAGTGGAGTGCGCTCAGACCTTGCTGGACACGCTGCCGCCGAGCGGCGGGAAGATCAGGCTGACCTCGGATCAGGCCGAGGCGTGGCTCAGATCTCTCAACGACGTTCGGCTTGCGCTCGGGGTCAGGCTCGGCGTCACTGACGACTACGACGCTCTGGACACCGATGTCGATGCCGATGACCCGCGTTTCGCCTACGTGCAGGTCTATCAGTGGCTGGCCTACATCCAGGGGAGCCTGGTCGCGGCGCTGTCCTGACAAGCGGTTACTCTGGCGCCCATGCTGACGATTGCGCGCATGCTCGTTGACCTGATCGTCGCGCATGCCAGGGCCGATCACCCGGATGAGGCCTGCGGCGTGATCGCCGGGCCGGCCGGCAGCGACCGGCCCGAGCGGTTCATCGCGATGACCAACGCGGCGCGGTCACCGACGTTTTACGAATTCGACTCGATGGAGCACTTGCGGGTCTGGCGCGAGATGGACGAACGGGACGAGGAGGCCGTGGTGATCTATCACTCGCACACTGCGACGCAGGCCTATCCGTCACGCACCGACATCTCCTACGCGGGCGAGCCGCAAGCGCACTACCTGCTGGTCTCGACCGCCGAGCCGGATCGGGAGGAGATCAGGTCGTTTCGGATCATCGACGGCGTGGTCACCGAGGAAGAGGTCAAGGTCACCGACGGGCCCGGTGGCGGGCTGGGAGTCTGCGGAATGATCGGGACCTGAGGCGAGTTTCCCTTTGGCGGAGTTGCCTTGGCGCGCCTCTTGGCGGAGTTGCCCTGGCGCGCCTCCGGCACGACACATCCGCTGCCCCGCGATATCTGGAGAGTTACTGATGGCGATCGAAGTCCGGATCCCAACGATCTTGCGCCCGCTGACCGGTGGCGCGAAGGCGGTCCAGGGCGCTGGCGACACGCTGGAGGAGTTGCTCGCCGACCTCGACAGCAGGCACGCTGGGCTCCGAGACCGCCTGGTCGACGACGCTGGTCTGCGCCGGTTCGTCAACGTATACCTCAACGACGAGGACGTGCGGTTCCTCGGCGGGCTGACCGCCACTGTCAAGGACGGTGACACGCTCACCGTGCTCCCCGCTGTCGCTGGCGGCATGCGCTGAGCCGTTACGACTCGCTGCTCGAGACGGTCGGCGGCACGCCGCTGGTAGGTCTGCCGAATCTGTCTCCCGGCCCGAGCGCGCGGCTGTGGGCCAAGCTCGAGGACAAGAACCCGACCGGCTCGGTGAAGGACCGCGTCGCGCTGGCGATGGTGCTCGCCGCCGAGCGCGAAGGTCGGCTGTGCCGCGGCAGCACCGTGCTCGAGCCGACGTCGGGTAACACCGGCATTTCACTGGCCATGATCTGCCGGCTGCGCGGTTACAAGCTCATCTGCGTAATGCCGGAGAACACCTCGGCCGAGCGGACGCAGTTGCTGCGAATGTACGGCGCCTCGATCGTGTACAGTCCGGCCGCGGGCGGCTCGAACGAGGCGGTCCGGGTAGCGAAGCGGATGGCCTCAGAGAACCCGAGCTGGGTGATGTTGTACCAATACGGCAACGAGGCCAACGCGCTGGCGCATTACGAGACCACTGGGCCGGAAATCCTGGCTGACCTGCCCGAGATCACGCATTTCGTGGCCGGCCTTGGCACGACGGGCACGCTGATGGGGACGGGCCGGTTCCTGCGCGAGCACGTGCCGGACGTCAAGATCGTGGCCGCCGAGCCGCGATACGGCGAACTCGTCTACGGACTGCGCAACATGGATGAGGGGTTCGTGCCTGAGCTCTACGACGACTCGGTGCTGACCGCGCGGTTTTCGGTGTCCGCCGCCGACGCGCTGCGCCGGACCAGGCAGCTTGTCAACGATGAAGGCATCTTCGCTGGCATCTCAGCTGGCTGTGTGCTGCACGCCGGGCTGTCGATCGCGACCAGGGCACACGAGGCGGGTGAGCGGGCGCAGGTTGTCCTGCTGATCGCCGACGGCGGCTGGAAATACCTGTCGACCGGTGCCTACAGCGGCACGCTCGATGAGGCCGAGTCGAGGCTGGAAAGTGAACTTTGGGCATGACGATCTTCGATGAGGCCACCGCGGTCACTCGAACCGCGGACGGACGCTACACCGCACATCCCGACCAGCGGTTCGCGCTGATCGCGCCCGGCAACGCCACACCGCCGGTGATCAACGGCGGCGTGATGCTGGCCACCGTGCTGCGCGCCGTGCTCGACTGCTCGCCGCTCCCGCATCCGATCGCGACCAGCGCGCACTACCTCAGGGTCGCGCGCCTGCACCCGGCGGAGATAGCGGTGACCTGGCTCAAGACCGGCCGCACCGCCGCCACCGCGCGGGCCACGCTCGTGCAGGACGGCGAGGCGGTGCTGGAGACCACGGTTACCACCGGGACGGTGCCGGTGAGCAGGCCGGATTCGGCACAGGTGATGGATGGCGCTGAACTCAGCTGGACCGGGAGCGCGCCCGAGATACCGCCGCCGGACGCGTGCGTGAACCTTGGTGAGTGGTCAGGCACTTTTAGCGACGACGGCATAGCCGGGTACGCGGCCCAGGTCTCGATGCTGCTAGACCCGGCCGTGACCGGCTGGCGGTTCGGCGAGCCGTCGGGTGCGCCGGAGATGCGCGGGTACTTCAAGCTGCGCGAGGATCGCGACCCCGACGCGCTGATGCTCGCGCTGGCGGTTGACGGGATGCCGCCGGTGGTGTTCGGGCTCGGCGCGACCGGCTGGGCACCCACCGTGGAACTGACCATGCACATGCGGCTAGTGCCCGCGCCAGGACTGCTCGCGGTCCAGGCCAAGTGCAGGCAGGTCAGCGGAGGCTGGTTCGACGAGGAGGCCGAGGTCTGGGATTCGGCCGGGAACCTGGTCGCCCAGAGCCGCCAGATCGCCCGAGTAGGCCGCGGCCGCGTCAAGTCGAAGCCAGCCTCCTAACCCACCCGACCCGGGCGCCTCCCCTCCGCGATGAATGTGGCAATTCATCCAGGAAATCGGGTATGAATTCGGGAATCCATCGCGCGGGTGGACCCGCGCCCATGATCATGTAACTGCGATCACGGAAACTGGATGCTGGGTTGGGGTGGGTTTGGGCTACGGCACGCTCTTGATCCGCCAGACCAGGATCGAGCCGATCGCGGCCACGACCGCGGTCGCGGCGTACAGCAGCGGGTAGCCGCCTAGGGAAACCAATCCGGCCGAGAGCGCTCCCGCGACGGCGGCAGGCCCGACGATCGCGATGTTGATGATGCCGAGGTCTTTGGCTCGGTCGGCGGCGGCTGGCAGCACCTGGGTGATCAGCGCCTGATCGACCGCGAGGTAGGCGCCGAAACCCGCGCCGAACAGCACCGCCGCTACGAGCGCGCCGCCCCAGGTCTCGTCGAAGGTGAGCACGAGGGCGGCAAATCCCATCAAGATGCCGGATACGGTCACGAGCATCTTGCGCTTGCCGATCCGGTCCGAGATCACTCCGCCTACGATCGCGGTGATGATCACGAGCACGGTGTAGATCACGATCAGGATGAACAGGTCTTGCGACGCGCGGGTGTGGGTCACTTTCGCCCGCAGGAAGTACAGCAGGTACAGCGTTCCCATGCCGATGGACAGCGAGGCGAGGAACCTGGTGAGCCAGGCCCAGCCGAAGTCGGGGTGCCGCTTCGGATCCACCCAGTACGAACTGAGCAGCGTGCGGAGCGACATCGGCGCCCGGTCCTCAGGCGGGAGCGCGTAGTCCGGCGTGAACAGCACGAACGGCAGCGTGAGCAGCACCATCGGGATCGCCAGCGCCAGGTAGCCGCCGACCTGGCCGGTGAACGCGTAGACCACCAAGGCGGTGCCGACCACTAGCCCGAGCGCCTGCGGCATGCCGATCCAGCCGGCCACCGTCGCTCGCTGGTTCACCGGCACGTGGTCGGGGACGGCGGCGCTGAGGCTGGCGTACTCGCCGTTCTGGAACGCGCTGAACAGTACCCATAGGACCGCGACGCCGACCACGGTGTTCTGGAAGGCTATGAGGGCAAGGCAGATGGCAGCGAGCAGCGCCATGATCAGCGTCCAGCGGTGCCGTCGGCCGTTCATCCGGCCGATGCTCCAGGCGTGCGTCGTCCGGTCAGAGAACGCGCCGGCGATCGGCGTAGCTAGCAGCGAGGAGACCGCTCCGAAGGCGGACACTAGGCCGAGAGCGAGGTATTTGCCTTTGGGGTCGATGTTCTGGAGCTGGTTGGGAAGCAGCACCTGCAGCGGCGTAATCGAGGCCATCCACATAGCCAGGCTGGCCAGCCCCAGCGTCCCGATCCAGGTTTTAGTGACCGGATCAGTCGGCTCGGCGAGCGCGCGTGGTATCAACTGCGGCGATCTGGTCGCCTGCTCCCCCAATGAATCCTCCCGTCGCCATCCGGTCTTGCAGGGATCATGCCGTCTTTTCAACGTTCTGGGTAGATGCTAAGCGCCATGGACCTGACGATCGTGGGATGCTCCGGCAGTTACCCCGGACCGGACAGTGCGGCATCGTGCTACCTAGTCGAGGCCGATGGGTTCCGCTTGGTGATCGACCTAGGCAACGGTGCGCTCGGTTCCTTGCAACGCTACGCCCGCCTTGACCGGATCGACGCGGTGTGCCTGTCCCATCTGCACGCGGACCACTGCGTCGATATGTGCGCCTATCAGGTGTTCCGCACCTATCATCCGGCAGGCAGGCTGGCTCCGATTCCGGTCTACGGTCCGGCCGGTGCGCGGGCCAGGCTGGATCGCGCCACCGAGATCGAGACGCCCTCGCCGATGGCCTCCATCGGCGAGAGATTTGATTTCATCGCGCTGACACCAGGAATTATCGAAATCGGCCCGTTGCGAGTTACCGTCGATCGGGTCAACCACCCGGTCGAGACTTTCGGCTTCCGGCTTGAACATAACGGCTATACGGTCGCTTACTCGGCGGATACCGGGCCATCGGAAGAACTCGTGCGACTGGCCGATGGTGCCGACGTGCTCCTGTGCGAGGCTTCGTTCGTTGACGCCGAAGGGCTGCCGCCTGACGTGCACCTGACCGCGCGGGAGGCGGGCGAGCACGCGTCCCGCGCGGGTGCGGGTGAGCTGATCTTGACCCACCTGGTGCCATGGAATAGCTCGGAGGAAGTCATGGCCCAGGCGGAGTCCGCTTATCGAGGGACGATCTCGCTGGCACGGCCTGGCGGCGTAGTTCACGGCCCGGCAATAAAAGAGAGCCGGTCGAGCAGTGGCTAACGCGCCTGCCGGATCAGCGCCCCAATAGACTGCCGTGACATGCGGGTAATCGTTACCGGCGGAGCCGGCTTCATCGGATCGCACGTCGCTGACGCATTCGCGGCCAGAGGCGATGATCTGACGGTAATAGATGACCTTTCCTCTGGCCGCAATGCCCGGCTCGACAGCCGGGCGAGCGTGCACAAGGCGAGCGTCACCGACGCGGGATCACTCGCTGAGATTGTCGGGTCGGTCAGGCCCGAGCTGATCTGCCACCTGGCCGCCCAGATAGACGTGCGCACGTCGGTGGTCCAGCCGGCCGCCGATGCCCAGGCGAACGTGGTCGGCACGATCAACGTGCTCGAGGCGGCGCGCATGGTCGACGCGCGGGTGCTGTTCTGCTCAACGGGCGGCGCGCTATACGGCCGGGACGCGCCGATACCCTCGCTCGAGGACGTGCTGCCGCTGCCGGAGTCGCCTTACGGCATCGGCAAGTACTGCGCCGAGCAGTACGTCGGGCTGTACAACAGGCTCCATGAGTGCTCGCATACGGTGCTGCGGCTAGCTAACGTGTACGGCCCGCGGCAGGACCCAACCGGCGAGTCCGGCGTGGTACCAATTTTCTGCTCCCAGGTACTAGCCGGCGTCCGTCCGACAATCTTTGGTGACGGTACCCAGACGCGCGACTATGTCTATGTCGGGGACGCCGTAGCGGCGTTTCTAGCGGCCGCCGACCGGCGCCGGCCGGGGACCTGGAACATCGGCACCGGCATCGAGGTCAGCGTGCTCGAACTGGCCAAGGTCATCGGCGACGTCACCGGCAAGCCGGTCGAACCGACGCTGGCCGCGCCCAGACCAGGGGAGTTGCAGCGCAGCGCCCTGGCCGTCGAGCTGGCGTGGCGCGACATCGGCTGGCGGGCGAAGATCACGCTGGCCGACGGGGTGCGCGCGGTCTGTGACTGGATCGAAGCCGGAGCGCCGGACAGGGCGGCGGCGTGACCAGCGCCAGGTTCGGACTACGCTAGCCCGCATGCCCCGACCTGACGGCCGTCGCGTTGACCAACTACGTGACATAAAGATCACCAGAGGCTGGCTTGAGCACGCTGAGGGATCAGTGCTCGTGGAGTTCGGCTCCACCCGCGTGCTCTGCGCGGCCAGCGTCCTTGAGGAAGTGCCAAGGTGGCGGCGGGGCAGTGGCCTCGGCTGGATCACGGCCGAGTACGCGATGCTGCCGCGATCGACGAACACCCGCGGTGACCGCGAGTCGGTGAAGGGCCGGATCGGCGGCCGGACGCACGAGATCTCCCGCCTCATCGGCCGGTCTCTTCGGGCTTGCATCGACTTGAAGGCGCTCGGCGAGAACTCGATCATGATCGACTGCGACGTCCTGCAGGCCGACGGAGGCACCAGGACGGCCGCGATCACCGGCGGTTACGTGGCGCTCGCCGACGCGATGTCCTGGCTGGCCGGGCGGAAGCGACTCAGGGGTAGCCCGCTGCCGACCTCGGTCGCGGCTGTCAGCGTCGGCATCGTCGACGGCGAACCGCGGCTCGACCTGTGCTACGACGAAGACGTCGTGGCGGAGACGGATATGAACGTCGTCTGCACCGGTGACGGCAAGTTCGTCGAGGTGCAGGGGACCGCCGAGCGCGACCCGTTCGACCGCGAGCTGCTTGACGCTCTCCTCGACCTGGCGGTGGCCGGTTGCGCGGAACTCACGCAGTTGCAGCAGAAAGCACTCGCATCCCCGTGACCGACTGGCCGAGGCTGGTGCTGGCCACGGCGAACCAGCACAAGGTCATCGAGCTGACCAGGATTCTGGCCGCCAGCAGCGTCGCCGTCGAACTGGTCGGGCTTGACCAGTTTCCCGGCGCGCCCGACGTGGCCGAGACCGGTGCCACGTTCACCGAGAACGCGCTGCTCAAGGCTGTTGCCATCGCCAAGTTCACCGGCCTGCCGGCCGTCGCGGACGACTCGGGCCTGTGTGCGGACGCACTTAACGGCATGCCGGGCGTGTTGTCGGCACGCTGGGCTGGGCGGCACGGCGACGAGGCGGCGAACCTGCGGTTGCTGATCGACCAGCTCAGCGACGTGCCCGGCGAACGGCGCGGTGCTCACTTCCTCTGTGTCGCCGCGCTCGTGCTGCCCACCGGCGAGGAATTCGTCAGCGAAGGCATGGTGGCTGGCACGCTGATCCGCGAGCCCAGGGGAACCAACGGGTTCGGCTACGACCCCATCTTCGTTCCTGACGGCGAGTCGCATACGACCGGTGAGCTGAGCGCGGCTGACAAGGACGCGATCAGCCACCGGGGCCACGCGCTCCGCGGTCTGGTGCCCGCGATCGCCGATCAGGTCAGATCTTAGGCGGGGTCAGATTTGGGCAGGGTCAGATTTTGGGGAGGGACGCGATCTCGTTCGGGGCCGGCAGCGCGACGTGCATCCGCTTGTTGATCGACGTCACGATGAGGTTCGTCGTCACGATCTGGCCATGCACATTGGCGGTGTCCTGCGCCTGCCGCACGATGTGATTGGCGTCGACCCACACCTCGAACTGGACCGGGTTGGGACCGATCGACCGCAACGTTGGCCCGAGCAGCTTGCGGGCTTTGGGACTCAGGTCGGCGAGGGCTACGGTCGGCTCGTAAGTTCCCGCGTACTCAACCGTCGGCACGCCGCGGATGATGCTCGAGCCGACCACGCGGGCGTTCCGCGAGACGCTGAAGAGCGTGGTCTGGTCCAGCGGGTTGCTGCTTTCCAGGTTCTGCAGCAGCGAGCCGAGGCTGACCCCGACCTTCGACGAGAGCTTTGAGATGTCAGCCTCGACCCAGGGCTTGCCCGCGGCTTTCGTGAAGGCCGGGTCCTTGAAATAGACGGCGTTCCCGGTGAGTATCTCGTCGAGCTGGATGACTGGCGATTTCGGCGTGGCTAGGTTGAATACCGCTTTGATAATTTTCGCCGGCTTGAGCTCGATGTCAACTGTTCCGGTCAGGTCGCCCGCTCCCGCACCGCTGGAGTGCACGGCAAGATTTGCCGTCAGCGAATTCACCTTCGCCGATGCGGTCGCTGCCAGATCAAGCGCCGTGGTGACAGTCTTGGATTCGCTTGGGATGGCTTCGGTGCCCTTACCAGTTGCTTTGCCCTTGCCCCCGGATGAGCAGCCTGCGATCGCCAGCACCACGACGGCTAGCGTCACCACCGCAGCTCCGGCCCAAGGCGGGCGGCGGAATGTGCAATTATAGCGAATTACAGAATGGGCTGATGGCAAAGTCATGAGGGGAAGGCTAGCAGCATAGTGTCAAGACTGCCGCGACATCGAACTCGAATGGATAGCTGATCGTAACTATTGGCATTGTATTGTGCAAGTTATTTCTTAAATGAAAGCTTTGCGCCCGTGATGCCCCGGCCAGCCGGTACGGTAGTGGCGAACGGGAAGGATGTGCTATGACCGACACGCGCCTAGAGCCTGGCGATGCCGCGCCTGACTTCACGCTGCCCGACGCGGACGGCCATGAGGTCGCCTTGTCCTCGCTGCACGGACAGCGGGTGATCATCTACTTCTACCCGGCCGCGATGACGCCGGGCTGCACGAAGCAGGCCTGCGACTTCCGCGACAGCAAGCGCGATCTGTCCGACGCGGGCTACGCGGTACTCGGCATCTCGCCGGATACACCGGCGAAACTGGCTAAGTTTCGCGATCGGGATACTCTGACCTTTCCGTTGCTCTCCGACCCCGACCTTGGCGTACTCAAGGCCTACGGTGCGTACGGCGAGAAGATGCTGTACGGCAAGACGTCGGTCGGCGTGATCAGGTCGACGTTCGTAATCGACGCCGACGGCAAGATCGAGCGCGCGTACTACGCGGTCAAGGCCACCGGCCACGTGGCCAGGCTGCGCAAGGACCTAGGCGCCTAAGATAGTTCCCGCTCCGGGGCCGTAGCCCAATGGCAGAGGCACAGGATTTAGGATCCTGCCAGTGTGGGTTCGAATCCCACCGGCCCCACCTGTTGTTGCATTGTGCGAACCGCTGCCCCTTCGTCTTCCGTGTGGTGTCCGGGGATGGGGGTGGCGGGTCCTGGTATCTGGTAGTCGAGGGTGGCGAGCGGCGGTGGTGCTGGCTCGGCCGCGAGGCGTCGGTGAGGTCGGTGAGGTCGGCGTGGCGGGCGCGGAGCTGGGTGAGTTCGGTGGTGAGCTGGGCGAGGCGGGGTCCGGCGGTGGTGTCGTCCATGGTGCCGTTCTCGAATGCGGCGTGGTACCGGCTGATCGCGGCCTCTTTGCTGGCGATCTGAGCGGCGACGGCGTTGGCTTCGGCCTGCCGATTCTCTTGCCCTGTGTCGTGGTGGCTGGTAGTCGCCGGGGCTGGCGGCGCGCTGGTCGTGGGGTCCGGACCGGGCGGCGGCGAGGTCGCGGACCGGGCCTGCCGCTCCGTGGGCTGCGAGCCGCCATTCTTTTTCATCCGAGGAACGCTTGCCTTTATAGGCGGGCTACGATCTCTTCGTCTATCAGGGCTGTTATAGAGGTTCGCTGGTGGGAGCCCCCTTCCACGTGGGCGGTTACGGTTACCACCGCTTCCTTATCCGGGGAGATTATGCAGAGCTGGCCGTAGAGGCCTGCCATTTTGTACGTTGTTTCCCCGGGGGTGCACCAGACGCCGAGGCCGTAACTGTCCGAGAGGCGGAAGCCTTCGTCTGCCGGGTCCTTGACGGCCGGGACGGTTTCTGTCGCGATTCGTGCGCAGTATTCGGCGGGGACCAACTGGCGGCCTTCGTGGCGGCCCTCGTCGAGCAGGAGGCGGCCGAGGCGGGCTAGTTCGGACGTCCTCAGGTAGAGGGCGCTCGACGCTACCGGGTGGCCGAGGGGGCAGGTGTGCCACTGGGGGTTGTGGATGGCCAGCGGGGTGAAGAGGCGCGGCACCAGGTAGTCGCGGACGTTGGCGCCGGTCGCGGCGCGCAGGGCGCGGGCCGCTATGTACGGGCCGATGTCGGTGTACCTGAAATGCGTGCCGGGCTCGTGCGCGAGCGGGGTCGCGAAGAAGTCAGCGGCTAGGTCCGGGACCACGACGGGGTCGTCGGCGTCCCAGGAGTGCGGGCTGCCGGACGTCATCATGAGCAAGTGCCGGAGCGTGACCTGGTCCAGGCGGGGCGCGGCAGAGTCGGCTAGCTCGGGGTAGTACTTGAGGGCGGGGTCATCCAGGGCGAGGCGGCCTTCGGCTTCGGCGATGCCAAGCGCTACGGACGTAAAGGTCTTCGAGACCGAGTGCACGTCGACTCGGTCGTCCGAGCGGAGCCTGCGTTCGACCGGCTCGGCACCTCGGCGGTAGATGTGCACTCCGTAGAGTTCCATGCCCTCTCGTTCGGCAGACCGGACCAGGGCATCAATGAGCTCTCGCATGGCGGGGAGCCTAATAGCGGGGTCTGACATTCGCGGCTATCTGCGCCGGGTCATCATGACCGGCTGACCGCCGCGGTGACGTCCCCGGCCGTGGGAACGGCGGGATCATCCTGGGGTGGTGCGGGACCACTTTTTCCACGGCAGCGCGTCGATGGCCTGCTGGATGGCTGCCTGCGCGGACTCGACCGATGCGGGGCTGATCTCGACTTCGCGGTAATGGCCGTCGCTAGTGGTATAGCCGACTGAGTGCCGCTGAGCGCGGACATCATGAGCACGTGGTGGCCGGCGGGCGCGTTGATCGCGTCATGCGCGATCGGCTGGTAGTCGAGTTCCCGGCCGTTCCGGGCCATGCCGCGTGCGCGGTCTTCGAGCTGGTGGGCGGAGTCCCGGACGAGGCGGACATCGGGGAGCGCGGCCGTGAAGGCCTGGTGAGCGGCGGCGATGCCGTCGCGAGCGGTGTCGGACAGGCACGGGACGCGGGCGAGCTGGCACAGGCTCTTCTCGATTCCGTCCAGGGCATAGATGACAGCATGGGCGTAGATCGTCACCAGCGCCTGAGTGTAAGACCGCGGCAGGCTGCCCTTCGCCCACTCCAGCCTGCGCGTCATCAGATCGGCCAGTTGCATCATCTCGGTCGCTTCCTGAAATTGTCGTTGTTCGAACCGCTGCGCGGCCACCTCGTGCGCCTTCGACAGCACGGCACTAAGCCACTTCGCCCGCGCAGGCCGCGTGGCCGATCTTGAGGCGATCACGGTTAGTGACCACGGCGTTATTCCAGTTGGAGTGACAGATGAACTGCTTAGAGGCATAACCAGTTACCCTGCGCTTGGAACGGTGACTTCTCTGAGCTGGCTGCATGCAGTGGACCTCGAAGAGGTCGAAGAGATAGTCGCTTTCGCTAAATACAAGGCCGAACTCGGGTGCGGGCCCGAAAGGAACGAGGTCGAGCAGCGCCGAGAAGCTAGAGTTCCGGATCTGGTCCCTCCCTGACGCGGGCGGGGGCACCAAAGCGTCATAAGCCACGGAGCCGCCGTTGCGGTGCAGACCGTCTCTGCGGCTCGGGCGGCCGGGAGCAGCGCGGCGATTTCGAGAGCCGCTCCTGGGGCCTTTCCGGCCATGCCCGGCCACGGTCGCAGCAGATGTGCGACTGATCCACCGGTCTATCCGGCTGATCTGACGTCCGCCGGGAGCCCGGCAGCAGCTAGGGGCCCACGACGCTGCCATAGCGCAATGCCGGGAAGTTAAGGCGGGCTGGGTGGCGGGTTCGGGGGGTGTTTGGGCTGCTCAGCGGTGTTGTGAGTGGTGCGGCCGGGCGGGGTGGTGGTGACGGCGCGGGTGACGTGATGTGATAAAGAACCCCGGGCGGCTGGGCTGGCGGCGGGCCGGAGCTGGCTGGCGGCGCAGACCCGGCCCGGCCCGGCGCGGCGCGGCGGGGGCGGGGGCGGGACAGTTAGGGGCCCACGCTGCGAGCTCGGGAGGAAGCCAACGACAGCAAGGGGCCCACGCTGCCGCCAGAGCGACAGTTAGGGGCCCACGCTGCGAGCTCGGGGAGGAGGCCAACAACAGCAAGGGGCCCACGCTGCCGCCAGAGCGCAATGCCAGGAACTTAAGCTGCGCGGCCGGCTGAACATTCCCGGCAATCTGCCCTGTACCGGACTGCGTCCCGGGCCCGGCGCGAGCGGCTGCCCCGATCACCCCAGATCGGCGACCGCGCGCGGCAGCGGTCCGTGATCGGCTGGCCTGCGGAATCTCATCCCGGGCTCGGGGTGGTCACCGAGAGGCGCGGCTTTGTTTCCGTGATCAAGGTTCCGGTCATGATCGCGGAGTCTGGCTGTCGTATGTCGCGGCTGAGACTCCGCGGTAACCGCCTTTTCATGATCGCGGAGCCTCGCCGTCATCTGTGCGCGGGGCCTGATGCGGCCGGAGGGCCGGCGCTGCGCCGGACCGGCGGATGAAACGTCCCGGATGGACCGGGCCGGCCCGGCGCAGAGGACCCGGCCAGCCCGGCCCGGCCAGCCGCACGCACCACCGCTGACCAGCCCCGAACACACCGGAAACCAGCCACCCAGCCCGCCTTAAGTTCCCGGCATTGCGCCAGAGCGACAGCCAGGGTCCCACGCTGTTCCGGGCTGCCGGAGTCTGGCGGCAGCCAGGGGCCCGCGCTGTTCCGCGGTCTTTGCGCCGGGCCGGGCCAGGAGCTCACGCGGTCACCAGGGCACCGGCCGCCGCCGCGGCCCGGAAGGCACGCCCCGCAAGCGAAACCCGCGTGCTGATAACCTGCGCGGCCTGCCAGCGGCGCCGGGCCGGCGCTGTCGTTCGAACCGGGAGCCGGCGGCATCGCCGGGGCCGGCGTTGCCGCCGCGACACGCCAGCGAGTTATCTTCAGGCGCGTGCCTAGTGGTACCTTCGGCCCACGCGTCGGCCCGCCTGCTCGCTGATCCTTGATCAGCTTCGTTAGGGGGCCGGAGCATGTGTCCGAGGGTTTACAACCCTCGGACACTCTCCGCTCAGTTGTAGCTGGTCAGGTTGGCCACTGTGCTGCCCGACTCGGCCGTGGCACCGTTGCCGTTAATAATGTGCTCGATGGTTCCGGTGCCGCCTAGCGAGACGGTGACCATATCGTTCCACTGGACTCCGGGCGAGGTCGGCGACGTCAGCGCGTTCGCGCTGACCACACTCGGGTTCACGTGGAAGAAGCAGTACACGCCCAGGCCGTAGGCCTGGAAGCCGGTCACGCTGCTGGCGACCGCTATCGATGGATAGCCGTCGGAGGACCCGTCCATCCAGGCGGACTGGCTGGGCGGGTCATAGGGCATCTCGCTCTGGTAGAAGTAATCGGCTCCGCTGTTGCCGTTCCACTGGACCTGCACCGCCTGGTAGTGCTCGACCGCGAGTCCGTACATGGTGACGTCGGCGCCGTTGACGGTCAGGCCGTTGGCGGCGGTGTTGGTCGTCCAGCCGACGGTGCCGTTGTTGCCGTGATCCGCGCGCCACAGCCACAGGTCGTCGCCGACGACATTGTCGCTGTTGATCTGCAACGTCTGCGTGGCCGAGCCGACGGTGGCTCCGCCGATGCGGGCGAAGACGTCGGACAGGACGGTTGGGTCCGATGCGTGGCTGGCGCTGGATCCGGACGGGCCGATCTGGACTAGGACAGAGCTGTTCGTGGTGCCAGCGTCGAAGATCAGTCCGCCGATGCGGATGCCGCTGACGTCAGCGGTCTGCAGGATCGTGGCGCCGCCGTTGGACACCAGGGTGGCTAGGCCGAGACCGAGCACCACGGTGTCGGGATTGGTAACGTCGATGGTGCCGTTGATCTGGTAGACGCCGGGAGTGAACAGCAGGTCCTGTCCGCCCGCTAGGGCGGCGTTGATCTGGGCGACCGTGCTGCTGGGCGTCGCGATGTAGAAATCGCTGAGCGACAGCGAAGTTCCCGGCGTGTTCCCGTTCGCCCAGGAGACGCCCTGCGAGTTCGTCCTGTTCGAGGGCACGAACACATCCCAGTTCCCGGAGGAGTCGATGTACAGGTACGGCTTCTCGTCGATGACCGGGGTCTGGTTCACCTTCGTGTACGGCGGGTTCGGGAAGCTCTGGGCCGGGACTCCGGTGCTACCCACGAACACCATGTTCCAGTTCGAGCCGGTCCAGCTGCCCAGCTGGTCGTTACGCATCAGGAACTGCTGCTGGGTACCGGAGTTCACCTGGCCGGTAACGATCGAGTCGCTGATGAAGCCGCCGGAGGACCAGTTGCTCGTGGTGTTGCCGGAGGTATCGTCGTCGAGCACCAGGTTGCCGTCGATGTCTACCCGGCGCATCGGATCGGCCTGCGAGATGGCCCACTCGGTGCTGCCGGACGACGGGTCGATGGTGATGTTCTCTACGCCGCGCCAGAAATTCTCGGTCGCGTTGCCGCCGTTCCAGGCGGCGTTGGCGAAGATCCCGCCACCGGTGATCACCGTTTGGGACGGACTCTGCCCGAGGCCGACGACCTCGGTGTAGAAGCCGACCGGAACGGTGACGTTGTAGCTACCGGGTTCGAACATGAGCTCGTAGCGTTGCGTGCCGAACTGGTTCGACTGCTGTGTTGCGTAGACCTGGTTGATATCGTTCTGGATCGTTGTGGTCGACATCGAGGTGCTGAACACGTAGACGTTCGGGCCGAGATCCGGCGCGTTGCCCGTGGGCGTTCCGGCGGGCAGGGTCCAGTGCTGGTTGGTGTTGCCGGTGCAGGACCAGATCTGAGCCTGGGTGCCGGCGCCGCCGAAGCCGGTGTCGTCGAGGCATTTGCCGGAGTTGGGGTTCAGCAGCGCGCCGTTTGATTGCGGTACCCAGGTCTGTGCTCCGGTGCCGTTGCAGTCATAGAGGTCGACGGTGGTGCCGTTGGCCGTGCCGGCTGCGTTGACGTCCAGGCACTTGCCGAGTACCTGCAGTGTGTTGTTGGACTCGACGGTCCATTGCTGTGCGTTGGTTCCGTTGCAGGTGTACACCTCGATCGGGTTGAAGTTCGTGGTGCTGGCCGCGCGGTCGTCCAGGCACAAGCCCTGGTACCCGATGATCGGGCCGGTAGCCCCGGCGGTCGCGGCCCGCGCGTGTTGAGTAACGGCCGCGCCGAGACCGGACAGGAGGGCTACCACCGCGAGGCCACTGAGAAGCCGCCGCTTCACGGCAGGGTCCAGTGCTGGTTGGTGTTGCCGGTGCAGGACCAGATCTGAGCCTGGGTGCCGGCGCCGCCGAAGCCGGTGTCGTCGAGGCATTTGCCGGAGTTGGGGTTCAGCAGCGCGCCGTTTGATTGCGGTACCCAGGTCTGTGCTCCGGTGCCGTTGCAGTCATAGAGGTCGACGGTGGTGCCGTTGGCCGTGCCGGCTGCGTTGACGTCCAGGCACTTGCCGAGTACCTGCAGTGTGTTGTTGGACTCGACGGTCCATTGCTGTGCGTTGGTTCCGTTGCAGGTGTACACCTGGATCGGGTTGAAGTTCGTGGTGCTGGCCGCGCGGTCATCCAGGCACAAGCCCTGGTACCCGATGATCGATCCCGTGGCTGGGCCGCCGCCGCTGCTCCCGGTGATCTGGTTGAAGATCGACGAGTACTGATAGCCGGCCGGCTTGTCGTAGCCGTCGACCTCCCAGAAGGACAGTTCCCCGACGCCGTTGGACGCGGCGAAGCCCTCCAGCGTCGAGGCGTTGCCGGTGGAGAAGAATTCGTTATCGTCGTTCTGGCCGGCGATCGGCGTCAGGCCCATCATCTTGTACGCCGCCGAGGTGGAGATTCCGTACAGGCCCGAGAGTTGGCCCGCCGTTCCCTGGGCGGCGGACTCCGCATCGGCGAGAGCGTTCTGGCCATTGCCGAAGTCCATCGTCATGATGTTCACGACCGTCACCTTCACCCCCTTGGCCTGGGCGTCCTGCAACAGTGCGTACTCCGAGCCGGTGCCGGTGGGCAGCCCCTGGGGGGAGACCGCCAGGGTGAAGTCGACCTGCACCGCCGGGTCCTGCGCTTGCAGCGCGGCGAGAGCCTGATCGCGCCGTGAGGTGGCGGCGGTGTCACCCAGTACGCTGCCCTCGATGTCGAAGTCCAGCCGGGTGACGCCATAGGTGTTCACCACGTTCTGGTAGGCGGCGGTGAGCTGCGAGACGTTCGTGCAGGTCTGCGCGAGCTCACCGCCGGCCGCGCCGCCGAAGGAGATGATGACGTTGCCGCCCGAAGCCTGGATGGCACTGATCTGTGAGGCGAAGGCACCTACTCCCGAGCCGTCGTCCTCCCATTCCGGCGTGCAGCCGGACAGCGGGATAAGGAAAGCCAGCGTGTAGTCCTTCAGGCCGGTCGCGGCCTCGTCGGCGGCCATGTCCCCGGCATCCGATGAGGCGATCTGGAGGTACGGCGCGGCGAAGTGGGCCGGGAAGGCCGAGCCGGCCGCGGCGGCCGGTCTGGCCGTGGCGAGCGCGAGGCCGCCAGATCCGACGACGGTAGCTAAGGCGAGCGCGGCTGACCACGATTTCACTGGGGTTCTTGGTTTGCCCATATTGATCGGCTGATCCCTTCGACCAAGGGGTCAGGCGGGAACGGGGGACTCGTTGGATGGAGCTAGCGTCCCTGTCTCTGAGCCTTGGCCTGAAACAATTAGGAAACTTTCTTATTAGATATAACAACAGGTGGTCGAAGAGGAGTCAAGACGCTTCTCTGTGGTCGATGCGCCGCCCGTCTGGCCGTGGTCTTCGGCGAGCTGGCGCATGTGACTGTTACTGAGCGCGCCGGCGATCCCCGCCAGAACCGCAAGCGGCTCACCTTCGATGAGGATCGGGCGGTTCGCATGGTGGGACGTTAGGCTCGCTGGTTTGCCGAGGTCAGAGTCCGGGTGAGCGGAGTCGCGCTGAAGAGTTCGCTTTTGCGATAATGGTGGGGTGGCTCTGAATTTCGCGGGTGCCGTTCTGGACCTCGGCGTGAGTGACCTGGTCCGGGCCGAGGCATATTACAGCACGCTCATCGGCCGGGAACCCGACCTGCGCCCGGCGGCCGAGCAGTGCGAATGGCGGCTGCACCGCGATCCCGAGGTAACTTTCCGCATCACGATTGACCCCAGGTCCGCTGGCCATGGCACGCTGGCCCTCGGTGTTGCTGACCTGGCTGCCGAACGGTCGCGGCTCTTGACGCACTGGGCTGATATTCCCGAAGCGGCGGTGAAGCCTGGGGTGATCGCACTGCTCCGACTGCAAGATCCAGACGCCAACGCGGTGACGCTGTGGCAGGACCTCCTGGGCTCGCGGGGCACCTGACCGCGGGATCGGGTCAGCCCGGACGCTGCTGCGGTGACTGTCGAATTCAGCTACTTGCGCTGCGGAGGGAAGATTCCCTGGCCTGGGGTCAGTATGCCGCCCGGGTCGAAACGGTGCCTGGCGGCTGCGAAGAAGGGCCATTCCGGGCCGAAATGAACCCGCCAGTCTTCCGGCGTCATGGGGATCGTCCCGATCGGGTACTGGAACCCGCCCAGCTTCCTGACCTGGTCGAACAAAGCCTTGTTAGCCTTGATCATCGCATCGGCGCCGATCGCCCCGGTGTCCGGCGCGGCGGTCCTCAGCACGGAGAACAAGAAGAACGTGTCCCCGTCAGGAAGGCGCAGCAACGGCGCGTTCAGCGCGGCGCGATGCAGCGGGTACACGAGGATGACGCCGCTCGCTCCGATGTCGGCCAGCGTGAGCCCGCCCATGACCGACGTCACGAACTCGTCGGCAACGCTGCCAGGTACGAAGACGTTCCACCACGGGTGCGGATCAAACCACTCCCCGGTGGACTCAAGGAAGGCAACGATCGGTGCCAGCCGGTTGAGGAAGTCGAAGTAGCCGAGATCGTCGATCTGCTGCGTTCCCGGCAGGAAGTTGAGGTCGCCGATCAGCGCCTGGTCATCGGGCGGAGTGCCGTCGAAATATGCCCCGGCCTCAAGGAAGAACTGCCAGCCAGGGGAACCATCGGGTGGGGCCTGTGCTTCCCCTTCGAGGAAGGAAAACCGTCCGTCTGCCAGCACTCGTCGCTGGTCGGCGGCGAGCGCGTCGAAGGACGGGTAGAACAAGATGTAGTGCCGCACCGATGATGGGGCGGGCCGCAGCGCCAGCGTGGCGCGGACCAGCACGGCACATTGGCCTAGACCGGCCAGGACCGCGTGGTAAAGATCAGGCCGCCGGGTCGGGGAGCAGACCGCCCGTTCCCCCGTCCCCGTGACCACTTCAAGCTCAAGGACGTTGTCGACTTGGGCCCCGAAGTGCTGGGACGCGCCGCCGACACCGCCGACCGACAGCGTGCCGCCAACCGACAGCTCCAGGTAGTCGGTCAGCACCGGCGGGGTCAGGCCGCTCGGTAGCGTGGCTTGCAGGACGGCACTCCACCGGGCGCCAGCCTCCACCGTGACCTGTCCCTGCCCTACTTCGATGGCATTCAGCGTGGCGGTCTCGATGACGAGTCCGCCGGCCACCTGGGCTTGCCCGTTGGTCGCGTGGGCCTGCCCGCGGGGGGCTGCCGGTATCCGGTGAGCGTGGCAGAACCGCAGCATGACCGCGATGTCGTCGATGTCGCCCGGCCGGAGGACGGCCCGCGGCAGCCGATGCACGAGATGGCCGAAGTCGTCCGCGTCAGCCGAGCGATCCGCTAGATCGAAGAGGAGCTGACCCTTGAGCTTTGGTACACCGATGAACGACTGATGTTTCGCGCGATCCGTCACCCACTTGCGGGTCACCGGGTCGAATCCGGTGATCAGGGCGCCAGCGACGATTCCTCCCAGGAAGTTACGCCGGGTCGATTCGGGCACCATTGCCACTCCTTCGTAGCTGAGCCGTGACGGTAAGCGTCGTGATGAGTAGATAGACCGTACCCCGAGCGATTTTTGAAAATCAATGTAGATCATCATAGGCAGTTAACAGATCATTCGTGCATAGTGTCAGGAATCTGAGAAGATGGAACGAGCACCGCAGCAGCACTTCGCTACGATCGCGAGGGATGTGACGCACGAATGATCGGCGGATCGTTCAGTAGTCCGCAGCTCAGCCTCCCGGCTGACTGGTCGACCCGTGAGGCGGGGCAGGCCGCGGCCTTCGACCGGATCAGCGACCGCTACGACGAGGCGTTTCCGCACAAGGACGGTCAGCTTGCCTGCGGCGACTGGCTGCTCGCGCGGTTGCGGCCAGGCGCCAGGGTGCTGGATATCGGATGTGGCACCGGGCTGCCGTCGGCACGGCAGCTCGCGGATGGCGGCTGCGAGGTGACGGGAGTGGATATCTCGCCGGCCATGCTGGCGCTGGCCCGCCGAAACGTCCCCGAAGCGAGCTTCGTCGAGCTGAACGTCACGGAGTTGGACAGCCTGCCCGGGCCCTATGATGCCGCGGTTGCCTTCTTCTCCTTGCTGAATTTACCACGCGCGATCATTCCGCCGGTGCTGGGAATGGTGCGCGCCGCGCTCGTGCCCGGCGGCCTATTCTCGCTCGCCATGGTCGAGTCCGACGTGGACGACTTCCCCATCCTCTTCCTCGGGGCCAGGATTCTGGCCACCGGTTACCTCACTGATGAGTTGCGATCGGTACTGCGCGACGCCCGCTTCTCCATTGAGGAGGAGCGCTCGATCTCCTATGCTCCCGCGAGCACCGAGGCCGGACCCGAGATCCAGGTGTTCGTGAATTGCCGCCGCCTAGGTTGACCCGCAAATCACGCGAGGATGGCGCTCACGCGGTACGCGACCACCTGTCATCGCTGCATGCCGCCGCCGCCAAGATCGGGGGCAGCCTCGGCCTTGAGGAGACGGTCAGAGCGCTTGGCCAGGCTACGGTGCCGTTGCTGGCGGACTTCGCGACGGTTCACCTGCTGGACCGGCTGCTCTCGGACGAGGGTCCCGGTGCCGAGGATCCGGACGGTCGCCCGCGGGCCAGCGGAGCGTTCCGCCGGGTAGCCGTCGCCCACGACGCTGAGCACGCGCGGTGGGCTCACCTCGTGCCCGAGGGCGAGGTGCTGGTGATGAGCCCGGGCAGCCCGGCCTGGCAGGCAATAGCGTCGGGGGAGGCGTTCGTCGTGCCGCGTATCGGCGCCGAGCTGGCGCGCGAAATGGCCCGCACGCACCGCCACGGCCACCTGGAACCGCTGGTGAGTGACCACTCATTACTCGCGATACCGCTCAGCGTGGGCGCGCGAATACTCGGTTGCGCGATCCTGCTCCGCAGTCCCGTCCGGCCGCCGTTCGGCGAGATCGATGTCCTGACCGCGACACTGCTGGCGGCGCAGGCCAGCCAGGGCATCGACAGCGCCTGCCGGTACCAGAGCGAGGCGGCGATAGCCAGCGCCATTCAGCTCAGCATGCTGCCCACCAGGCCACCGCGCCTCGCGGGAGTGGAGATCGCTTACAGATACCTGCCCAGCAGCGCAGACACCCAGGTCGGAGGCGACTGGTTCGATGCCATCGCGCTGCCGGGCAGCCGGGTCGCACTTGTTGTCGGCGATGTCATGGGCCATGGCATCCGGTCGGCGGCGATCATGGGGCATCTGCGAACGTCCGTTCAGACGCTCGCGGCCGTGGACCTTCCTCCCGAGCAGGTGCTGCGCCACCTGGATGACATCGCCCGTCGGCTCGATGACGACCACCTGGCCACCTGCGTCTACGCGGTGTACGACCCGGTCGCCCAGACCTGCATGATCGCCAACGCCGGTCATATCCCGCCGGTTCTCGTCCATCATGGCGGGCAGGCGGAGCTGCTGACGCGGCTTCCGGCCGGAGCGCCAATCGGCGTCGGCGGGGTGCCGTTCGAGCCTATGGAGTTCAAGACGGCCGACGGAGACCTGCTCGTGATGTGCACCGACGGGCTGGTGGAGATGCGAGGCCGGGACATCGGAACAGGGCTGGCTGCTCTCTGCGACCTCGCGGAGCCGGACGCCACGCCGGACGAGCTCTGCGAGATCTTGATGCGGACGCTGCACAGCAGGGACAGCGGGGATGATGTCGCCCTGTTGATTGCTCGCCTGCACGGGATCCCGAGCAGCGACATCGCCCAGTGGCTGCTCCAGCCGCAGCCCAGCACCCCGCGCCTGGTTCGGCGGCTAGTACGGCGGACGCTGGCCGACTGGGGCCTCACTGCCTGCGCTGATGTGACCGAACTGCTCGCCAGCGAACTGGTCACCAATGCTGTCCGGTACACCTCCCGGCCGATCGAGCTGCGGCTGATGCGCACCGACGTCCTGCTGTGCGAAGTCAAGGACGATGACCACCACCTCCCGGTGCTTCGCTCGGCTAGCGGTAGCGATGAGGTCGGCCGGGGCCTGCACCTGGTGAGCAGCCTGGCCAGGCGCTGGGGCGCCAGCCGGACAATTGACGGCAAGGTGGTCTGGTTCGATCAGGCGCTGCCGCCGGCTTGACGCTCCTCGTGCGCGGCGGGGCGGCGGCGGGCAGGCGGGTGGTGGACGAGGCGACGGCCCGACGGCGGGCGCTGATAGCCGAGATAGATGGCCAACAAAACCCGTCCTGGAATGGTTCCCTTCCTTCGGTCCGATGCAATTCGCGGTCGGCGGCGCGTTCGCCCGCACCGCGCTGTGGAGCCACCTCGCCCTAGGCCTCGCCTGGACCGCCGCCTTCGCGGCCGCCGGCCTTATCGTCTTCCGCATCAAGACCCGGAACCGCAGACTGCGCTCTTGCCGCATGCCGTGTCGCTGGCAAGCGCCGGCGTCTTAGACTCTGTTGCAGGTGAGCCGGGAAGCGCTGGTCGGCGTCAGGATACTGCTCGGGTGTCCTGGCAGGGATACGTTGGCTAGGAGCGCTGATGCTTGGGGTTGCGGTGTTCGTCGTCGGCTCGGCGGTCAGCCTGGGCGCAAGCTGGGTTCTGATATCACGGATCGAGAGGCTTGGTGGCCGCCTGCGGATGCCGGAGGCGGTGCTCGGCATCGTCGCCGCACTGGCGGCGGACGCGCCGGAAGTCACAGCCGCGGTGAGCGCGATGATCAGCCACGATCAGCGGGTCGGCGCCGGGGTGGTACTCGGGTCGAATGTGTTCAATCTGGCGGCGTTGCTGGGCTTGAGCGCGGTCGTGGCCGGGCGGATCGAACTGCACCGGAATGTAGTGGTGCTCGGCGGTGCGGTGGCGGTGTGGGTGGCGGTTGTTTCAGCCGGGGTGGTCGCTGGCTGGCTGCCGGCCGCGGCTGGGCTGGTCCTGGGGGCGGCTGGTGTGGCGATGTACGTGATCCTGATTGCCACGCGCGGTAAGAGCCTGCCTGGTGTCCGGATGCCGCCCCGTTGGGCCCGCTGGGTGGACGCGGCGGTGCGCGATGAGGAGCGGGAGCTTGAGGGTCTGGTCCAGCCGGCGCGTGGCCGCTGTCCCGATTGGGCCGTCGCCGTCGCGGCGCTGGTCGTGGTGGTCGTGGCGAGCGTGGTGATGGAACGAGCGGCGGTCGCGGCCGGTCAGCGTTATGCGGTCCCGGAGATCGTTATCGGGGGGCTCGTGCTGGCCGCGGTGACCAGCTTGCCGAACGCGGTCGCCGCGGTGTACCTGGCCCGCCGCGGTCGCGGGGCCGCGACCCTAAGCACCGCGCTGAACAGCAACGCACTGAACGTCGTCCTGGGGCTGTTCCTCCCCGCGGCGCTGACCGGACTCAGCGTCATCTCAGCTCAGGCTGGACTGGTAACCGGGTGGTACCTGACCCTGACCGCTGCCTCGATCGTGCTCGCAATCAGGTATCGCGGCCTAGGGCGCCGGACAGGGAGTTTGATCATCGGCGGCTACGCCGTGTTCGCTTGCTCGGTGCTAGCCAGCGGATACAGGCTGGCGGGCGGCCTGCCGCTCGCGGTCGTGCTGGCCGTCAGTACCATCGCGCTGCTAGCACCCGCCGCCTGGTCGGACCGGGTGGCGTGCCGGATCGCGCGACACGGAAGGGTCGCCCGGGCAGCACGCCGTGCCTGGGCAGTGCGCCTGAGGCTGCTGGCGCGGCTGCGGGTATCGCTTTCCAGGCGGGCCGCATTGCTTCCCGGCTGGTCGGTGGGACGGCTCTGGGGGCTGAGCCTGCTGCTGTCGGCGCTCGCTGCCGGCATCGACGGAGCAGCCGGGCACGTCGTGCTCGTCGGCCTCGTGATCACCGGGCCGTGCTGCGCCCTGCTGACCGGCCGCTGGGTGCCGACCGCGCTGACCGGGATCTGGGCCATCGGCCTGGCCATCATCTTGGGAATACCGGACGGGATCTGGGCAACCAGCGCCCACCTGGCCTTCATCACCGCGGTCACCTGCGTCGCCGTGACCGCGACAGCCGCCGCGATAGTGGTCAGCAAGAACACGCGCTAGCCAGCGCGACGACGACGCGCGGCGGGACGGCATCCTGAAAGGCGAGCGAAGGACCGCATAACTAGAAATCTGATCGCCAGGTCACCCATTGACCTTCGCAATGAAAATCGCGGAGAGGCCCGCCAGGGAACGGCGTATTCTTCGAGCCGCATGTACGCGTCTTCGGTGCCGCGCGCTGTCTGCGGGCCGGAAACCCCTCCCGGGTAATTAGCAAACCCAGCCGGGGTATATAGCCTTCTGGGATTCATGAGAAATTTATCATCGGCATTGTCGGGATGCTTTCCCGGTGCTTGAATTCCCGTAAGGTCGACGAGAGGATCGAAGCCACCATGTTGTCGGCACGCGGCGGGGCGGCATCCTTCGACCAGGTTGAGCTGTCGATCCAAGGGATGACATGCGCGTCGTGCGCGGCGCGGGTAGAAAAGCGGCTGAACGCGTTGCCTGGAGTGGTGGCTTCGGTGAACCTGGTCACCGAGAAAGCCAGCGCGATGGTCCCGGCCGGGATGGGTGCCGGTGACCTGGTGGCTGCCGTCGAGCAGGCGGGTTTCGGAGCGCAACTGCTGGCGGCGGCGACGCCGGATGCGCAGGCGGCTGCGTATCTGCGCCGCAGGCTAGTGGTGGCGGCGGTGTTCTTCGTCCCGCTGAGTGACGTGTCGGTGTTGTTGTCGTTGTTTCCGGCGTATCGGTTTGCTGGGTGGCAGTGGGTGCTTCTGGGGCTGGCGGCGCCGGTGGTGGGATGGGCTGCGTGGCCGTTTCACCGGGCGGCTGTGGCGAACGCCAGGCATGGCGGGTGCTCGATGGACACGCTGGTATCGCTAGGTGTAACGGCGGCCTGCGGATGGTCGGTGTACGCGATGTTCGTGCTGGACCGGGGCTCGGTGCGGGTGAGCGCCTGGAATGAGCTAAGGCATGCGTCGGGGGGCGGGATTTACCTTGAGGTCGCCGCCTCGGTCACGACGTTCTTGCTGGCAGGCCGATTCTACGAAGCGCGGGCGCGCCGCACCGCGGGTGAGGCGATGCGGGAGCTGGCCGCGGCGGGCGCGTCCGATGTGTGCGTACTGTCGGCGGACGGGACCGAACGGCGGATGCCGGCGTCGCGGCTGATGCCGGGCGAGGTGTTCGTGGTGCGGCCGGGTGAGCGGATCGCGGCGGACGGGACGGTGCTGTCGGGGCAGTCGGCGGTGGACCGGAGCATGATGACCGGTGAGGCCATGCCGTGTGATGCTGGCCCGGGCGACGTGGTGACGGCCGGGACGCTGGCGGTGGCGGGCCGCCTCATCGTGCGGGCTGACCGGGTTGGCAGTGACACTCAGCTAGCGCATCTGATCGCGCTGGTGGATCGCATGCAGTCGGAGAAGGCCTCGGCGCAGCGGGTTGCTGACAAGATTTCTGGGGTGTTCGTTCCCGCGGTGCTGGTGTTGTCGGCCGTGACGCTCGCCGGGTGGCTGGTGGCGGGAAGTTCGGCGGAACTCGCGTTCAGCGCCGCGCTGGCCGTGCTGATCATCGCCTGCCCGTGTGCGCTGGGGCTGGCGACGCCCGCCGCGCTGATGGTGGCCTGCGGGCGGGGTGCCGAGCTGGGGATCTTCGTCAAAGGGTATAGAGCGCTGGAATCGTCGAAGCGGGCAGACACGGTGTTGCTGGACAAGACCGGCACGGTCACGACCGGGTCGATGGCGGTCTTCGCGGTGGATGTGGCCGGCGGGTCTACCCGGGCGGACATGCTCAGGTATGCGGGCGCGGTCGAGCAGGCGTCCGGGCACCCAGTCGCCGCCGCGATCGCCGCGCTGGCCAGGCGCGAATGCGGTGAGCTGCCGCAGGCCGAGAGATTCGTGAATCTTCCCGGGCGGGGTGCCCTGGGTGTCGTCGATGGCCGTGAGGTGATCGTCGGCCGGGCACGGTTGCTGACCGATCGCGGTTTCGCTGTGCCGGGGGAGTTCGCGGCGGCTGCTGCTGGCTGGGAGCGGGAGGGGCGGACTATGGTGCTGGCGGGCTGGAACGGGACAGCTCGCGGTGCGTTCGCGGTGGGCGACGCGGTCAAAGAGTCGGCGGCCGCGGCTGTCGCGCGGCTTCGGCAGCTTGGCTTGCGCACCGTGCTGCTGACCGGGGACACCGCGGCGGCCGCGGCGGCGGTGGCGGCGGTGACTGGGGTCGATGAGGTGATCGCCGAGGCGCTGCCGGGCACCAAGGCGGACGTGGTGGCCGGGTTGCGGGCGCAGGGCCGGTCAGTGGCCATGGTTGGCGACGGGGTGAATGACGGACCGGCGCTGGTTGCGGCTGACCTGGGCTTGGCGCTGGGCACCGGAACAGACGTTGCGATCAGCGCGGCGGACATTATCGTGTTGCGAGATGACCTGCGGGCGGTACCCGACGCCCTGATGCTGGCCAGGGCGACCATGCGGACGATTCGCCAGAACCTCGGGTGGGCGTTCGGGTACAACATCGCCGCGATCCCCGTGGCTGCTGCCGGGTTCTGCAACCCGCTGATCGCCGGCGCGGCGATGGCGTTGTCGTCGGCGTTCGTGGTGACCAACAGCGTGCGGCTCCGCCGGTTTGGCGTCACGCGGCCGGCCGCCCGGCCCTGGAGGCGGCCCGAGAGTTCAGTGATAGAGGGGGTGCCGTCATGCCAGGGATGAACTCAGGGATCAAGGTCAGCGACCCTGCGGTGGTGTCGGCCTTCATGACGGCACTGCTGCACCAGGGACTGATCGCCGTGCTGATCTTCGTGACGATCGGCATGGTCTGGGTCACGGTACGGGCCCGGCCGCGAGTCGGCACCAGCGAACCGCCTACGCGGCACAATACCGGGCCAGCCGATGCGGAGGCGGCCGGGCGGCAGGTGCTGCGAGTCGGATTCGGCATCCTGTGGGTATTCGACGGAGTCTTGCAGGCACAGCCGAAGATGGCGATTGGGTTGCCATCCGCGGTCATCGAGCCGACGGCGGCGACGTCTCCGCACTGGGTGCAGGCGATCGTGAACTGGGCGGGCACGACCTGGTCCTACCATCCGCTCCAGGCCGGGGCCGCAGCGGTGTGGATTCAGGTAGGCATCGGCGTCTGGCTGCTCGCCGCGCCTCGCGGCCGCATGTCCGCGCTGGCCGGTCTGGTCAGTGCCGGGTGGGCGCTGGTGGTGTGGGTATTCGGTGAGTCATTGGGCGGAATCTTCGCCCCCGGCTTGACCTGGCTGTTCGGTGCGCCTGGGGCGGTGCTGGTCTACTGCGTGGCGGGCGGGCTGATCTCGTTGCCCGAGCGGGCCTGGTGTTCGCCGCGTCTTGGCCGAGGGATACTAGCCGGAACCGGCTTGTTCCTGATCGGCATGGCGGTTCTTCAGGCTTGGCCTGGACGGGGGTTCTGGCAAGGTGCCATCGCCGGACGGCCAGGCACCCTGGCCGGGATGGCCCAGGCGATGGCACAAACCCAGCAGCCGAGGTTCCTGGCATCGTTGGTCACGGCGTTTACCTCATTCGACGAAGCGCATGGCTTCGCGGTAAATCTGGTCGCCGTGATCGCGCTTGCGATGCTCGGCGGCGCGTTCCTTGCCGGGCGGTCCCGGCTGATCAGGCCCGCGTTGATCGCGTTCACGGTGCTGTGCCTCGCGGACTGGGTGCTGATCGAAGACTTCGGATTCTTCGGCGGGCTCGGCACCGACCCCAACAGCATGATCCCGATGATTTTGCTGGCCACTGGCGGCTATCTCGCTGTCAGCCGGATACCGCCGACAGCCGCTGAGGCAACCGCCGACATCGCTCGAGCTCCTGCCGGGTGGCGAGAGGCGCTCCGTCCAGCGAACCTGCGCAGCGGGCTCGCCACGGCAGATTTCCGGTCGATTGTCGCCGTCGGTGCGGTCGGCTTGGTAGTACTCGGCGCCGCCCCGATGACGGTCGCGCAAGCCAATCCGAACGCCGACCCGATACTGGCGCAAGCGATCACGGGAGCCACAGCGCCGTTGCGCATGGCGGCACCCAGGTTCGGCCTGACCGACCAGAGCGGCCAGACCGTCACCCTGGCTAACCTGCGCGGCAAGGTGGTGCTCCTGGGTTTCTTCGATCCGGTGTGCACGTCCGACTGCCCGCTCATCGCCCAGGAATTCCGCCAGGCCGCCGCGCTGCTGCGGGGGGACTCGGCCCGGGTCGCGGTGATCGGCATCGTGCTATCCCCGTCCTATCGCTCGATCCCGGTGCTGCGCGCGTTCGATCGTCAGGAAGGACTCAGCACGGTGCCGAACTGGCGATTTCTGACCGGGTCCGTTGCCCAGTTGCAGCGGGTTTGGGCGGACTACGGCATGGTCGCTCAGGATCCGCCCGCAGGCGCCATGACCTTGCACAACGACATCGCGTTCGTCATCGACGCCCAAGGTCGCATCCGCGAGGACATCAACGCTGACCCAGGTCCTGGCACTACCGCTACCCGGTCATCCTTCGCCGTCCTCTTCGCCGATGCTGTCCGGCAGGCGCTGCGATGACCCGGCCAGCCGGTCGTGCCATCTTGGTCGGCTTGGTCGGCTTGGTCTTGCTCCCCGCGGGGTGCGGGACGGCCCCTCACCACGTCAGAGCCGACGGGGTGGCCCGGCCCGCGTCGCTGTCACTGGCCACTGCTTTCACCAACGCCGCAGGCACCTGGGCGGTGGCGGTCGCCGGAGGATCGGCGGCCAAGCATGACAACTTCTGGCAGCTTCTCAGGCGACCGGGGACAAGCCGCAATTGGCGGCTGGTCACTCCGCCTGGTGTAGCCAGCAATGGGGGCATAATCATCGCCGCAGCAGGCACCCAGAAGCTGACCGCCGCGTTCCGGCCCAGCCAGGACCTGACCTTCACGCCGCTCGCCGTCACCACTGACCTGGGCCTCCGATGGTCAGCAGGTGTCTTGGACGCCGACCTGGCTAGTACTCCCGGCTCCCTGGCCGCCGACTCCGCGACCGGGCATATGCTGGCACTCCTTGCCAGCGGCGCGGTCGAGCAAAGCAGCAACCGCGGTGCCACCTGGACTCTGCTCACGACCTACCAGGCGGTGAGTCGGACTATCGCAGGCCGTGCCTGCGGGCTGCGGAATCTCACCTCCGTCGCGTTTTCCTCGGCCGGCGAACCGCTGCTCGGAGGGGTTTGCGGTCGCCCAGGCACCGTGCCAATCTTCGCGTTCACCGGGCGCGGGTGGCAGGCAGCCGGGTCCGCGACCCTGCTCGCGGCAGCGGGTCGGCCGGTCAGCGTGCTGACCATGACCAGCGTGGGCGGTCGCACCACCGCGCTCCTCGTCACGGGCGCCGGGCCAGGCAGCGTGTTGACGGCTGCCTGGTCCGCGACCAACGGCAACGTGACGAGCGACTGGGTGCTCTCATCGCCTCAGCCCCTCCGAGGCGCGAATTTGGTTTCCGCTTCATCCGGACGCGGCGGGACCCTCGCCGTCGTGCTCTCCGGTCGCGCTGGACTGATCGAGCCCGCACCTGGGGCAGCTTGGCGGCCTCTGCCCCAACTTCCCGCCCGGACCCAGATCGTCGCGAGCGGCCCGGGCGCGACGATCGAGGCTATCGCCGCGGCAGGCAGCGTCATCACCATCTGGGCCGTCGGCCAGGCCAGTGCATCGTGGACCCGGGTCCAGGAACTGGCTGTGCCGGTCCAGTACGGCAGTTCCGGCTAGCCCAGGCCTAGCTGGCGGGGCCTGGCAATATCCACTAGTGGAAATTGGCGTTACCAGCAGGTAGCGACGGCCATCCGGTTCGAGGCGGCTGCTTCCAGTGCCACTTACCTGGGTATAAGTGAATTCCACTAGGGGGTTTACCGCCTTATTGCACCTCGTTCTCCGGGCCATTATCTGGGCTCGCCAGCCACTGGCCGAGCCAATCTTTGGCGTTCCTATTGACCGCGATTTCTAGCGCTGTTTAGATCCTTTAACAAGCCGCCAAGTTGTTATTCCTGCCCTTCGCCTGAGTGTCCCTTTGGAGCCTGAGGAGCGGATATGACGTCTGCGGACCTCCGGCCAGCCGAGCCGCGCCTTTCCGCCCAGCCCGCGCGCCGGTCTCGCTCCGGAGGCATTGTGTGGCTGGCCATCGTGATCTGCTGCGCGGTGATCGCGCTGGATCAGGTTCTGCACACGACGCCGGCCACGTTAGCCGCGTCGCCGACCACTCAGACCGCGCACTGGATCGGCGACGTGATCCTCGCGGTGCCGTTCGCGGCGGTCGCTCTTTGGGTCGCCGGGTGGCTTGGCGACAAGCTGGGCCTCCGGATGACCGGCCGATGGGATGTGTTCGTCCAAGCTTGCCTGGTCACGCTCGTGCTCGCCGTGCTGCTGGTGCCGGCCTGGTTCGGCCACTACGCGATCAACAGCCTGGCGCCCGGCCCGGTGGTAGTGGCCGCCGCCGCGCACGCCGGTCACGCCGGTCACGAGCACGGCGCGACGCCCCCGCCGGCCGCGTCCTGGCTCGGCAACGGTGTGCTCTATCTGCTGATGTCGATTCCGCTCGCCGCAGCCGCGGTCTGCGTCGCGCAGCGGGTCGCTCGCCGGCTGATGGGCCGACTGGGCGCGGAGACGGATGTCATCGCCGCTGTGGCGGTCAGCGTCGGCGCCGTGGCGCTGGCGTTCGGGGTCGGCTTGTTCTTGCAGGGCGTGGCCAACCAGGCCGACACGCTGGTGACTTACCGAGGTGTCTTCACCGTCATACGCGAACACCACCACGCCCACGCCCACATAGCCACGGTCACCGACCAGGTGGTGCCGACCCCGTTTGGCTACCAGCTTGCGACCGCCGCCCAGGACGGGCTGGCCGGTCAGGCACTTGCACTTCCAGTGACATTCGCGGGGCTGCTGTGGCTCACGCGACGATCGCGCAACGGGTCCCTGAGCGCACCAGCCAAAGGAAGCAACCCAGAGGAAGGACCCACATATGGATAAGCCTTTAGGGCTTGGCCGCAGAGACCTCTTCAAGATAGGGGCGCTGGCCGGAGCGGGTGCTGCCATCCGTTTCGGCGGCACGAACCTGATACTGCCGGGTGCGAGCGCGTCGGTCCAGGTACCGCAGACCGCGCTGCCCGGCGCCAGCGTGACGCAGTTCGTCACGCCGTTGCCGACGTTCGTGGGCAGGCGGGTCAATTGTTCGTCGGTCTTGGCGGTCATGAACGAGTTCCAGCAGAATGTGCTTCCTGACTCGTTCTACTCCTCGCTGGCGAGCCCGTTCAGGAGAGGCACGTACCTGTGGGGTTATGCGAATTCGCCCCTCGATGACGACCCACGGTCGCAGTGGCCGGGCGTCACGGTGGAAGCCAAGAAGGGCACCCCGACCACGATCAAGTACGTGAATGCCCTGCCGGCTAACCCGGTGCTGCGCAGCTACCTGACCATCGACCAGACCATCCACTGGGCCGACCCGCTCAACGCCGGCCACGGTGTGTTCACGCCGTACACCGGCCCGATCCCGACCGTCGTCCACCTGCACGGCGCCGAGGATCAGTCGACCTCGGACGGAGCTCCTGAGGCCTGGTTCACCAACAACGGGCTGCACGGCCCTGGGTACTTCACCGCCCAGCCAACCAATTCGAACGCCGCCGTCTACTTCTACCCAAACGGCCAGCAGTCCACGACGCTGTGGTTCCACGACCACGCGCTCGGGATCACCCGGCATCAACGTCTTCTCCGGGCTGGCCGCGTTCTACTTCATCAGGGACCAGTTCGACACCGGGCTTGCGAACAACCCGCTCGGGCTGCCGGCCGGCAACCAGGAGATCGAGCTGATGATCCAGGATCGTCAGTTCGACACCAACGGGCAGCTTTACTTCCCCGACAGCAACGACGACCCGTCGCTGGTCGACGGCCCGCCGAGCAACCCGCAGATCCACCCGTTCTGGATTCCTGAGTTCTTCGGCGACACCATGTGTGTCAACGGGCGGACCTGGCCGTTCCTGGCCGTCGAGCCGCGCCGGTACCGGTTCAGGGTCGTCAACGGCAGCAACGCGCGGTTCGTCCGCATGGGCCTCGTCGACGCGTCGAGCGGCGCGACCGGCCCGGCCATGTGGCAGATCGGCACCGACGGCGGCCTGCTCGACACCCCGGTCCAGCTACTCGGGCTTCCTGAGCCGGTCAACAACGACGACCCGCACCCCACGACGCGGCTGTTCCTGGCGCCGTCGGAGCGCGCGGACATCATCATCGACTTCGCCGGCCAGAAGGGCAAGACCTTCACCTGGTCCAACGACGGGCAGGTCCCGTTCCCCAGCGGGACGCCCCTCGATCCGGCCGACCCGACCCGCCAGGTCATGCAGTTCAAGGTCAGCCTGCCGCTGTCCAGCCAGGACAACACCTACAACCCCGCCAGCGGTAGGCCGTTGCGCGGCGGCCGGAACCAGGAGCCGGTCATCGTCCGGCTGGTCAACCCGGCCACGGGCACTCTGGCGGCGGGCGTCAAGCCGAACTTGACCCGTCAGCTCGTGCTGTTCGAGTTCGAAGACCCGAACGGCTTCGGCGGCAACACCGCGGGAACGCCGGTCGAGGACCTGATCAACAACACCAAGTGGAACGGCAAGCGCGACGGCGGCAGCTTCACCCCCATTCCCGGCTCGGTCGTGGACCAGTCCGGTCAGGGCATCTGGAGCACCGAGTTGCCGCGGGTCGGATCGACCGAGGTCTGGGAGTTCCTCAACACCACGGTGGACGCCCACCCGATCCACATCCACCTCATCCAGTTCCAGCTCCTCAACCGGCAGCCGGTTGTCATCGACCCCAACACCGGACAGCCGACCTATCTGGACACGTGGGGGGCCGCCTTCCCGGGCGGCACGTTCAACGGCGAGACGGCCGACGGCACCTGGGGCCCGGTGGTCTACGAGCCGGGCACGATCATTCCTGGCTACGGGCCGCCCGGTGCCTACTTCACCGCGAACGCCGACGGCGCGATCGGCGGCAACCCCGCCTTCAGCCCGTTCTTTGCCGGGTCTCCCATCCCGCCCAACCCCAACGAGGCGGGCTGGAAGGACGTGGCCAAGGTGTTCCCCGGGTTCGTCAACCGGTACGTCATCCGCTGGGCACCGCAGGCGACGGCCATCGCAGGCGTCCGGCCCGGACAGAACCTGTACTCGTTCGATCCCACCAAGGGCCCTGGCTACCTGGTGCACTGCCACATACTCGAC
This sequence comes from uncultured Actinomycetota bacterium, assembly GCA_963769145.1. GTDB lineage: Bacteria > Actinomycetota > Actinomycetes > Streptosporangiales > Streptosporangiaceae > Chersky-822. Next base: position 389,811 of record CAVYKS010000001.1, on the reverse strand, counting down.
CACGAAGACAACGAGATGATGCGGCCCTACATGGTGACGGACTAGCGGGCCAATTTAACGTCAAGTAGTTGTCAGATTACAGGGGGCGGTCGTGCGGTAACGCACGGCCGCCCCGCCTTCTATATGCGCACCTTCGGTAGGCGGCTATTTTCCCTTAGGGGTATTTAGCCCTCAGGGGTAGTTCGTCATGTCATCAGGTTGCTTTCGGCGATACGTTCGCGTCAGACGTAACTTACCTCTCAGAAAGGCGTGCGCCGATTTTTGCAACAGGAAGGACCGCGATGCGGATCGCACAGATGAATGTCGAGGAAAAGGGCGGCTTGCCGCCGCCGTTGAGCAAGGGCGGATGCCATGGCGCGTGATCGGACTCGGGGCGCTGACGGGAAGAGGCGGTCACGGAAGGCGCCGGCAGCGGCTGAAAGGATGCCTGGCCTTCGCTGGGTACCGGTGCCGCTGGCGATTCTCATGGCGGTGATCGGCTGGCTGGTCTTCGGCTCCGCACTTGGCCAGCACGCGCTCGCCAGCGCTCACGCCGGCCCGGAGCAAGGCGGCATGGGGCTCACCGTGAACCAGGTGGTCTGGATGCAGGACGACATGACCAACCCCGGGAACGAAGACCGACCCAAACGCTTTCCAGATGCCCGCCAGCGAGATGCCCGGCATGCAGACCGTGGGCGAGAAACGGCTCCGCGTCGAGTTCTACCTGCGGAATATCAGCGACAAGCCGCAGGTGTACGGACTGGTCGAGTTCCGCCTGCTCGGGACTGGTAAGCAGAGCTGGCCGCCGCTTGACAACGCCGCGATTCGAGGCTCCGTGCTGGCAGCAAGACTCGATCCGGGCTTCCAGTCGACCGTCGACCTGTACTTCGATCTCCCTTCCGCGCAGCACGGTGCGCTCAGACTCGAGTGGGAGCACAACGGTCACCTTATGACCATCCCGCTCCACGTCGGCACCGCCGGCTCGATGGTCGGGATGTAGCGCGACAGACACCAGCGCACACATCGCGCCAGTAGCCAGCTGATCGGCATCCAGAGCTGGTCAGCCCGCACAAGGAAGAAGGTAAATCAAGAGAGGAAAACATTTTATGCCAGCTTCGACCAACAGCACCCGCCATCGATCTCGATGGCGCGGTGTGTTCACGCTGGCGCTCGTGCTGAGCGCCGGCGTGGTCGGCTTCCTGTCTCTGGTCAATACGATCTTCGGCCAGACCGCGGGAGGCACGGGCCAAGGGGCTGCAGGGCATCCTGATAGCGGCGCCAGTAGCCGTTATCGCGGTCTTCCTCGGCCTGCGGCTCGCGTCCCGCATGGGCCTGGATAGACCTGGCCCGGCCGCGGCGCTGAACAAGGCCGCGATCGTGTCGCTCATCTTCACGGCGCTGCTGACGCCAGCCATGCTGCTGATGCCTTCGGCGAGCACCGCCCTCGCGGGTGGCGCGCTCGGGGCTGGCGCTGGTATCGGCGGCCAGTTGCTCAACGGTCTGGCCAGCGCGCTGCTCGGCCAGGTCGCGGGCCTGCCGCTGCTGTTCCTGGCCATGGTCCTGATCGGCTATCTCCAGGCCAGCGAGAGCGCCGTGGAGGCCGAGGAGGCGACGCCTTCGGGCGCGCCTGCCGCGCTTCGTCTACATCGTGTCCGCACTCGCCCTGCTGGGCGTGTACGGGGCGTCGAGCGGAGTCGCGGTCGCCTCCATGGCCCAAAGCGGCAACGCCGACGGCCTCCAGCGGAGGCTCCAGCAACCCGTGCGCCACGGCGCCGCACGACACGTTCAATGTCTCAGCGATCAACATGACGATGATCCTGAACAAGTTCGGGACAACGACCCGAACGCGATGATGTACGTGCTCAACAGCAACATCGCCGCGGTGCGAGCGGAGGATGCCGCCGGGACAGTGTCGAGCGGCCTGCAAGGCAATGACGCCATCCAGCCGCTGGTGCTTCGCGCGCACATGGGCGACTGCGTGACCGTCAACTTCACCAACGCTACCACCTTCGGGCTGGAGTCATTCGACCAGTCGGCGCCTTCCCAGGCGTCGGAGCCGTGCACTCCCGTGACGGCGACCAACCCGGACGGGTCCACGAGAGTCGTGGCCGACTGCGCCGGGTCGCTGTCCCACACGCGCGCCACAGAACCTGGCCTGGAACGTCGACGGCCTGCCAGCCGTCGGCAATGCCGACCAGGTGTCCAGCGACGTGGGCAAGAACGCGGACAACACCGCGGCCCCGGGCAAGACGGTCAGCTACGACCGTCTACATGGACCCGGCTCTGGGCTACGGCGCGCACGTATTCCACTCGACCGGTGACTACCACCATGTCGCAGGTCCACGGCCTGTTCGGCGTCCTGGTCTCGGAGCCTGTCGGTTCTCAGTGGCTGGACCCGCACACCCTGCAGCCCTGAGCCAGCGGGTGGGACGCCGTCATCAAGACTGCCGTCCGGCGCCCAGCTTCCGCGAATTCAACCTGATATTCCACGAGGTCGGCAACGAGGGCTACCGCCAGATCGAGGAGCAGGCCGGCACGACCTGCCAGACCAAGTTCGACGAAGTCGTGGGGCCTGACGGCGCCTGCGAGCTTCCTGTGGTCGACCCCTTCACCTCGGGCTACCGGCCCTGCAGCAAGGCGATCAACTACCGGAGCGAGTGCTTCTTCGAGCGTGAGCTTACCCAGGTGGAGCATGGCCTTTCTCCCGATGAGTCGCAGGACTACGGCTCGTACGCCAACGGTGACATGGCCACGCCCCGGCCGGAGGCTTATGTCGGTGACCCCTACAAGATCCTCCTGACCAACGCCGGCTCGGAGATGGGCCACGTCTTCCACGAGCACGGTGGCGCCATCCGCTGGCTGCGCAACCCAGGGGCAGCTAACCCGGACATCGCTGGCGGGCTCGAGAAGTTCCCGCCCGTGACGAAGGCCTCGATCAGGCTCGACTCGCAGACCATCGAGCCGGGCGAGTCCTACGACCTTGAGACCGAGTGCGGCGCAGGAGGCTGCCAGCAGGCGGCTGGCGACTTCCTGTACCACTGCCACATCGCGGCGCACTACGACGCCGGGATGCTGGGCTTCATCCGCGTCTTCGACACCCAGCAGTCGAGCCTGGCGACGATACCTGGCCGCACGGCGAAGCCGGCGGCGGTCACCTCGGCTGGCCTGATCGGCAAGGTCATCGAGGGCAAGACTGTCGTCGATCAATCGAACCTGACCAACCCGAACACGCAGGTCTCGCTCGAGAGCCTGGTCGAGGGCCAACTCCCGCCGCAGGGCGTCCCGTTCAACGCAGAGGACGCGACGGTATGGAACTGGACCAAGGGCGGCCCTGCGACCGCTCCGGTCTACCTGGGCGAGCCTGAGTCGACGTTCTCCTGGCCTGACTACACACCACCGAACCCAGGTCAGCGAGACCCGATCATGTTCGATCCGAGCAACGGCCGATATGCGTGGCCGCTGCTGCAGCCTCACCTCGGCCATGAGACCGCCGTTCTCGCCCAATGGGCATAGCGGGGCACCGTGGCTCGGGCCGAATGTCACGTCCACGAGACCTGACGGCCTGTGCCCGGCGAATGCTCCGCTCCGGCACTACAACATCACCGCCATCACCGTCCCCATCACCGAGACGAACGGCGGGGTAGACGCCAACGGGAACAAGATTCCGCCGGCGGTCGATCCCAAGGGCGAGATCTTCGTACTCAACCAGCACGTCGCGGCGACATTGAACGGCACCATGGCGCCGACCCCGCTGGCCATCAGGTCCGATGTGGGCGACTGCATCGCCGTGACCCTGACCAACGCGACAAACAATCCACCGGAGGCCAATGACCCTCTGGTCAACACGTTCCAGAAGGTCAACATCCACATCCACTTCGTGCAGTTCGACCCGCAAGCCTCGGACGGCGTGATCACGGGCTTCTCCTTCGAGCAGTCCATGAGGCCCGACTTCGGGGTGCCAGGGGAGACGACGCTGACTGCGGCGGCGGCGGCCGGAGCGACTTCGATCACGGTGGCCAGCACCACAGGGCTGCGCCCGGGTATCAGCATCGAGGTCGGCCAGGGCAACCCGGACACCGAGGTCGTCAACAAGATCACGGCGATCAACGGCAACACGCTGACGCTGGGCTCGCCACTGGCAGAACGCCCACGCGTCGGGTGAGCGGACCGGAGTCGAGTTCGTGCAGTACCGCTGGTACAGCGACGTCGACAACGGTACGGTCTTCTTCCACGACCACGTGGACGCGCTGCACTCGTGGGGCCACGGCCTGTTCGGTGCCCACATCATCGAGCCCGCGGGCTCAACCTTCCACGACCCGGTGACCGGGGCGCCGATCGACAGCGGCCCGATCGCCGACATCTACACCAAGGGCTCGGTTGGCTTTGGTGAGCAGGGCGACTTCCGCGAGTACGTGCTGTGGGAGCACGAAGGGATCAGGAGCGACGGCTCCCCGCAAGGCTGCGAGATGTCCAGCTTCAACCTGCTCGCGGCGCCGCTGATCGACCGCGATCCCAACGCCTCCAGACCCCAACAACGCCCCATGGACCGGACGTCAGCGTCCCTGACGGGGTGGGCAACTACACCATGGGCTTCACGGCCCACGAAGAGCCCGCAGAATCCATCTGATCAGGTGTTCTGCGGCAATCATCGGCACGTCCAACGATCCGTACGTGTTCTCGTCGGTGGCCCATGGTGATCCGGCGACACCGCTACTGAAAGCCTACGTGGGCGACCCGGTGGTGATCCGGCAAGTCGGCCTGGACGAGAACGTCGGCGACATCCGAGTCACCGGCCACCGGTTCGCCGAAGAGCGGTTCAACGCCAACGGCGTGCTGACCGACGCCGGCACGGCCGGAATCTCGGAGAAGATGGACTACGTCTTCAACGCGGGCAACCACGCAGGTGACTTCCTCTACTACAGCGGACGCAGCCTGTCGCTGGAGAGCGGTGCCTGGGGCATCTTCCGGGTGATGAACACGCTGCACACCTCCGGGGCGAACGCCCTGGAGCCGCTGCCCGACCGGACGGCGCCACCGTCCGGGCCAGGGTTCCCGACGCTCACCTTCACGGGCAAGGCACCGCCAGCGGCTCCGGCCGACAGTGGCTCCATCTGCCCGAGCACGCGCACCGACCCGCAGCTACAACGTGTCGATCTTCAACAGCCAAACCAGCCTTAACGCGGCGGACCGGGCATCACCTTCGACACGGGCCATGCCGGGCGAGAGCGACAACGCCGCAGCCGGACAACCCGCCGGCTCCTGGGCCACGATGTACTCGCTGACCAGTGACGAGGCAGGCATCCTGGCCGGGACCAAGCCGGCCGTGCCGCTAGTCATCCGCGCCGACGCGGGCGACTGCCTCAAGGTGACGCTGCACAACGACCTGCCGACCGACAACTGGACCTGGAGTTGGGGATCAGGCCCGACCAGGGCCGGATTCAACGTCGGCAATGTCCTCTACAACCCGCAGACATCGTTCGGCGGCGCGGTCGGGTACGACCCCGACTCGAGCGTGGCTCCGGGCGGTCAGCGCACCTACGTCTACTACGTCGACAGGGAGTTGGGCACCAACCTGGCGCTCAACACGGCCAACGAGTCGTCGTGGCGGCAGGGTGCCTACGCAATGGTCATCGCCGAGCCCAAGGGCTCGACCTGGGATGACCCGTTCACCGGGCAACCACTCCAGTCTGGAGTCTTCGCGGACATCTTCCGGCCCGACGGCACGGCCTTCCGGGAGTACGCGACGATGTTCAGCGACCGGGAGCCGTTGCTCAGCCACAGCATCATGGACTACTACCTCGACTCCGACCACTCCTATACCGACTACAACGAGCAGTCGATCACTCAACCTGGAAGGGGATGATCAGCACGGACTCTGCGGTGCCGGTGAAAACGGAGCCGACTCCGCGTGTCTCTGGGAAGGCAAGAGCGACAGCGTCAATGGCGGGAATGACCCGACCACGCCGTTGTTCGAGGCGTTCGCCGGTGACCCGATCATCTGGCGAGTCGCCGACGCTGCCGGTGACAACGTGATCGCTTTCCAGGTCTCTGGTCATGAGTTCCCGCTTGACCACGGGATTACGGGCGCGCAGATGATCGAGGCCAGAACCCTGGTCACTGGCGAGACGTTCGACGCCTACATCAACGCGGCCGGCGGGGCCACCGGTGCCACCGGTGACTACGAGTACAACATCGGCCGCGATCCGATATGGCGGTCCGGTGCCTGGGGCATCCTCCGGGTGCTCCCGGCCAACGGACCGAGTACCGCCGTAAGCGGGACGACGCTCCAGCGGCTATAGCTAGGTAGATAGCCGTACCGCTGCCGTCCCGGGCCCTCGTGGTCCGGGACGGCAGCACGCCCGTTAATCGACCCAGACGACCTATTAAGGAGATGACATGTCCATTGCGCTCGTCCATTCGAAGTTCGTTCCGCGTGCCCGCACCGCTGCGCCGGGCCACGGTCGTCGGCGCCGCGACGGCGGCGGCGATGCTCTTGTTCGCCGGGCCAGCGCTGGCCCACATCACGGTGAGCCCTAACTCGGTGCCTGCCGGGTCAACTACCGTGCTGACCTTCCACGTCCCGAACGAGGAATCGAAGGCCGACACCGTCAAGGTTGACATTCAGATCCCGACCGATCACCCGATCGCCCAGTTCCTCGTCCAGCCCGTTCCCGGCTGGACCTTCACGGTCAAGACCGTCACGCTGGCCAAGCCGCTTGTTACCGACGACGGGTCGTTCAGCCAAGCGGTCTCCGAGGTCATCTGGACGGGCGGGAAGATCCTGCCCGGACAATTCCAGAGCTTCCAGATTTCCGCTGACCCGATGCCCACCGGCGAAAGCCAGGTGGTATTCAAGGCGATCCAGACGTACTCCAATGGAGATGTCGTCCGCTGGATCGACCTGTCAACGCCCGGTCAGGCCGACCCAGCGCATCCCGCGCCCATAGTCACGCTCACCACGTCCAAGGCACCGGTAACCACGGCTCACACCGGTGCCGCTCCCGCCGCCGCTACCTCTGGCTCTGGCACCGACGGCCTTTCCCGTGTGCTCGGGATAGCGGGCCTCGTCGTGGGCTTGCTGGCATTGCTGCTAGCGCTGATGGTGATGCGGCGGGGCCGCCGGCCTGTGGAGGAGGCCGGAGTTCGCGCCAGTACGCCGACGCCTGCAGCCCGGACCGAGACAGCGCGTGAGAAGGCCAGCGATCGGATGCTCGCTGGTACCAAGGCGTCCGGGAGCGCGAAGGCATCCAGTCGGCAGCCTCAGGGGCGCCGCCGAGGCTGACCTTCAGCCTAAGGCAGCGCTAAGGCAGCTTTATTAGTTTCTGGAGGTGGCTGAGGTGGCCCGGAGAATCGCTTACCTGGTGGCAACGCTGTTCATTGCCGGGTTCGGCTTGCTGGCCGGGCCACCTTCTGCCTGGGCCCACGCTCGGCTTGAGGCCACAACCCCGGCCGATGGCTCGATCGTGCCGCACGCGCCGACTCGGGTAACCGCGACGTTCGACGAAGCGGTTGGAGTGAGTCCCACCAGCCTGGAGGTTTTCTCGCCGACGGGCAGCCGCGTCGACACGGGCGGCACAACGCACGGCAGCACGCCGGACCAGATCGCCATTAACCTGAAGCCGGGCCTTGGCAAGGGCACCTACACGGTCGGCTGGCACGTGATCTCCGCTGACTCGCACCCGGTTCAGGGCGCGTTCACGTTCTCGATCGGCGCGCCGAGCAGCACCACGGTCAACCCAGCCGCCCTCAACCAGGGGGGCAGCCCGCTGATCGGCACGGCGTTCGGCGTTGTGCGGTTTGTCGCGTTCTGCTGCTTCGCGCTGCTGATCGGCGCGGTCGCGTTCGTGCTCTGGTGCTGGCCAGCCGGAGCCTCGAGCCCGCTTGTACTGCGGCTGACCATGGGCGCGTGGAGCGGGCTCGCGGGCTCCGTCCTCGGAGCGGTGCTGTTGCAGGGTGTCTACGGCGCCGGGACGGGCGTGAACAAGGTGTTCTGGCCCAATGTGCTGCATGCCACCCTGTACAGCCGTTACGGCCGGTCCCTTGGCGTGCGGTTGCTCCTGGTCATCGTCGCGCTCTTCGTCTTCACCTCGATCCTCGGTAACCTGCGGGTCGAAGGCCGGCGGGTGTCGGTCAAGGCGTCGGTGACGTGGGGAGTACTGGCGGCCGCCCTCGCGGCTACCTGGGCCGCCGCCGATCACGCCGGGCAAGGCATCCAGGTGCCGCTGGCGCTGGCGTCGGACACCATCCACCTCACCTCAGTGGGCCTTTGGCTGGGCGGGCTGACCATGCTTGCCACGATCGTGCTTCGTCGGTCGGTGGCGTCTGGGCCAGGACCGGCGGGCAGTCCGGCCAGCCGCAAGGGGCGCGCGGCGACGGCAGAGATCGTGCAGGCAGTCGAGCGGTTCTCGCCGATCGCGCTCGGCTGTGTCGGCGCCATCCTGCTCACCGGCACCTACCAGGCTTGGCGCGGCGTCGGTACCTTGCCAGCGTTGTTCGACACAACCTACGGCCGCTTGCTGCTGATAAAGATCGGAGCAATGTGCGTGCTCATCGCGCTCGGCTACGTGGCTCGCGTCCGTATCGCCTCGCTGCGAGCCCCGGCATCGGAGGCGCCGGTTTCCCTGGTGGAATTCGTCACCGCGGGACTGCCGAAGGTGAGCGTCGGCGCCAGGCTCGGTCAGGGTATTCCGGGCATCATCAGCCGGCCCGGCCACGGTGGCGGTGGCGGTGGCAACGGGTCCTCCAACGGCTCATCCAACGGCTTGTCCCACGGCCTGCTGAACGGCTCGTCCGATGGCTCGCTGAACGGCTCGTCCAACGGCAAATCCAACGGCTCGTCCAACGGCGGGTCGCAAGACGACCCCGGTCGGGCGGCAGTGACACTGCGCAGGCTGCGCTGGTCGGTCGTCGCCGAGGCGCTCATCGCTTCGGCGATCCTGGCCGTCACCGCTGTGCTGGTCAACACAGCCACCGCGCGGGAAAGTTTCACCGAGCCCAGAAGCGGAACCGTCGCGTTCAACACCGGCGGTGCTGGCGGGCGCGGCGAAGTCAGCATTACGGTGACGCCGGCCGCGCTTGGACCCAACCAGATCAAGGTGTCGGTCACCGGCAGCGGAGGAAAGCCGTACCGGCCCGCGCAACTCCAGGTCGCCGTCTATATGCCGACCCAGCACCTAGGACCGCTGCCCGTTCCGGTCAAGCCAGACGGTCCAGGCGCGTACGTCAGCCAGGCGGTTGCGCTGACTCTTACCGGACAATGGCAGGTGCAGATTACGATCCGCAGCGACGCTTTTGACGAGACCACCGTCTTCGTCCCCGTACCTGTTAGCTAGGGCTTACAGTCTCGACGCCATTTGTCCCCTAGGGGGGATTCGTCCCTGGTAACTGCTCTGAGGCTGTTCTAACCTACATGTTAGAAAGTTACCCGCCAGTTCCACCTTTGCCGTCCGAGACCGTGAGCAGGCCTCGGCGTGTCCATCCGCACCGTTCGGAGGCCGTCGTGGTTGTATCTACTCGATCAGGCTCGCGAATGTTCCGAATTTGCTTGAATGAGGCTCGAAGGAGGAAAGCAAGCGGGGCGCAGGTTTTGAACTTGAGGTGTCCGTCGCGACGCAGCCTGCGTCTGCACCTTCACCGAGGCTTCTGCGCGCTCTCCCTGCCTGCGACGCTCGTGGTCGATGCCTACGCCGAGCAGCGTTCGTGGCTCGTGTCGCGGGTTTCCGCCGGTAGATATGCACTTCGAGTCCGTCTTGACACACTTTGATGTGGATTGCGGAAAAAATAGCCTCCCCGGCCCGGCCGGGCGCGACTTGCTGCCGCGCCACATCTGCCCCGATCGACCCCCACATTCACGCGCTACGCTTGCCGCCGGGGGGCGGACGTTCCCACTATCGCTGCCTCCGCTCGCAGGGACCGCATCGGAGGCGTCATTACGGAGACCCGCATGTCGGCCATCGGCAAGATCCCGCCCGCCGCCGTCCCGCCACTCCTAACTCAGCGGGAGATGATGATCGTCTTCCTGATGAGTGCTGGTCATACCGCATCCGAGATCGCAACGCTGCTTGAGCTGCGACCGCGCACGGTGGAGAACCGTAAGCGGAGCATCTACGAGAAGCTCGGGGTGGGCAACCAGAGTCACGCGGTGGCGAAGGCGATCTGGCTTGGATTGCTTCAGCCTGGCCCGCCCCCGACGCTGCCTCGCCGGGGGCCGGTTCCGCAGCAGCACGCTGGCGAACAAGGGCGTACCTTGCTTGCGGTATTACTCGGCCCGGCTAGCAAGAGCCGGGATGAGGTAGCGCAGCTTTTGATTTCCGAACGGATACCGCTTGTCGTCGTGATGCAGCGGGAAGAGCTCATCCGCGATCACTGGGTGTGGTGGCAACGCGGTGCCATCGTCGTCGTGCTTGTTGATCCCGAGCCCGAGGACTGGTCGGTGACCATTGCGCTGGGCGCTCCCACCGTGCTCATCCGCAACCGTGACGTTCCAGAGCAGCTTGCCATCGCGGACGGCTTGGCCCGCCAGGCCAGTGGCGTGGTCGCGATGTCCGACGTCACGACCGGGCTAACCCCCACCTTGAACGCCGTTGCGCAAGGCTTGATGGTGATGAGCTGGGGATACGCCGGCGTGCTGCTGAAGTGGGCACCGACGCCATCTCCGACGATGCCCAAGCTCACGGGGCGGGAGTACGACATCCTAGGCTCCATAGCCCGCGGCCACACAATCCGGCAGACTGCCCGCACGCTAGGCATAGCGGCTAAGACAGTGGAGAACACCCAGGCTCGGCTCTTCCGGAAGCTCGGTGTCCGCAACCGGATGGAAGCGCTTACCGCTGCCGATGCGCTGGGCCTCATCGACCGGGCTATCGTCCCCATCGGCGAAGCGCCGTCCAGCCAGGAAAATGGTCGGCCCATGTGCCCTGATCCAGCTGTCAGGTAGGAGACCCAGGCCAGAGTCCGAGCTTTTACTCACCTTCCGGTCACCGCGAACCACCGCTCCGCCCCACCTGGGCCAGTTACCAGCAGGATCGGCGCGATGCAGGGCTGCGGAAGGCTCACCCTCGCGTCGATGTCGGCGTTGCCGCACGGGTTGGCCTCAAAGTCGCCCGTGCTGACGTTCGCGATGGACGCGGTGCCATCAGCGCCGATGCTCAGGCAGCTGACCACGACCCGGAAGGCCGGAAACGGATTCGTGCCACGCAAGGAGACCGGCACCGCTGGCTGGCTGGCGAGGACCAGTCCGCGTATCCGCACGAGGAGATGACCATCGCGGCTGAGCGAGCCCGATCCGATCTCGAGTGTCCACGGAAGCCCTCCGCCAACTATCCCTCGAACGCTGTTGGCCGAACTCGCATAGGGACCGGCGACCGGCGTCAGGGTGTCAAACTTCATGATCAAGGCGGAACTAGAGTCATCCCTGATGGCCACGTCCGGCACCGCCGTTGGATCGTATGCGGCTGCGCCATTCACGAAGTCCAGGGCCGTGCTGTTGGCGGATGCCAGGTTGCGCATCTCAGACCTCTTTGCTCGGCGTGCGGACAGCGCCCTGCAGCCATCGTCGGATCTTTCTTCCGATCACACGTTTGGCCAACGCCTGAGGTTCAGTCCGCGTCAAGGAAGCCATCGGAACCTGAGGTGACGCGCTCGCACACAGTGGCAACGATTGAGCCCCCGCTCTTGGTTGCCGACAGGCCAACTTCTTCCCAAGATTCCCCGGCGCGATGGGAGGTCTCGCTCAGGTGTTCGACGCCCCGGCTCCGGCGCGCCAATTTTCAGGGGCCGGATGCCAGTTGGACGTCGGCACCGGCCCCAGAGATAACGCTCCCTCAACCCCGGCCCAGAGGACCGTCACCGCGTTAGGGGATCACGGCGAGAATGCCGTCCCATAGCCGGATTCGGGCGGCCAGTGCGGTCGCTATTGTTTCCTCGCACTCGGCCAGTCGTGCGCTGTCATCGCGACACAGTTCGGCCAGCATCTGCATCGCCATCGGGGTGTGCTCTTCGCTGTCGACCTGGATGTGGCGCCTGAGGTAGTCGACGAACACCGAAAGCCCGCCAAGCTCGCTGTCCAAAGCGGCGACCTGGTCGAACATGTCAGGGATGAGATCCTCCCGGCCAAAGGCGAAGGCCGCGGCCTGGCAGTGCAGGGCTCCGTGCTCGATGAACTCCCAGGTCGTGGCGACAAAGTCGGCGGCAGGCTCGGGTGCCCCTGCTTCCTTCAGCGACGGCAGGACAGCCCGCCCCTGGCGCAGCAGGTCGATGAAGGTGTCGATAGGCCCGGTGTCAGCACCTGCTTGCCGCATGCCCTCCAGGTAAAGCTCGAAGTGGCTGATGAACTCAACTCCTCGCTCGTCGCTTTCTTCGACCAGCACGATGTCGTTGATCAGCCTCCGGCTTGAAGTGGCTCCGCTCGGAATCCATGGCACCTGAACGCAGGTCAGGTTGCGCTGCAGGGTCTTCAGTAAGGACATGAAGTCCCAGACCGCGAACACGTGGTGTTCCATGAACGTCACCACGGCGTCCATGGAATTGAGCTTGTTGTACAGGGGATGGCTAGTCACTTCACGCCGAACGGGCTCGATGGCCGTCTTGAGCTGTTCGATCGAGGAGTTGCTGCCTTGCCAGTCGTAACGAGTCATGATGTCCTCCAGTCGAGCAACCATACGGTAGCGTATGGTTTTCTGTACGGTAGCGTATGGTTGTGACTAGTGCGAGCGCAAGTACCCGACGGCGGCTATCCCGGCTGGATTGGATCACCGCCGCGCTGGCGGCGATCGCCGAGGGTGGTCTCGCCGCCGTGGCGGTCGAGCCACTCGCATCGCGGCTCGGGGCCAGCAAGGGCAGTTTCTACTGGCACTTCGAGAACCGGGACGCGTTGCTCACCGCCGCGCTAGCGCACTGGGAGGAGCAGTACACGGCCTCGGTTACCGCTGAGAACACCAGGGTTGCCGCCAATCCGGTGCACCGACTGCGGCTGCTGATCAGGCGGGTCACCGCGCTGGCCGAGACCGACTCGGTATACGTGGCGCTGATTGCCACGGCCGATCACCCGGCCGTCGCGCCCGTGCTCACCCGGATCACCGAGCACCGGATCGAGTACACCGCCGCTCTGTTCCGCGACATTGGCTTCACCGCGCGCGAGGCACGTTATCGATCGCTGCTCGCCTACAGCGCCCATCTCGGTCACACCGAGCTAGCCCGATCCGCGCCTGGTGCCCTTCCCCAGGGCCGGGCCGACCAGGAGGCCTACCTCCGGTACGTCCTCGCCACCCTCACCGCGCCGCGCGGTCATTCTGAATCGAGCCGGTAAATCGGACCAGTCATCCTGGTCACAGTTCGAGCAGTGCCTGCTCGAATGCCTCGGTGAGTGCCGGGTGAATGTAGAGAACCTGGGATGCCACTTGGTCGACGGTGTTTCGCAGGCACATGGCCTGAATCAAGGGCTGGATCAGCGTTGCCGCTTGCGGACCGATGATGTGGGCGCCGAGCAGGAGGCGGGTGGCCGGATCGGCGAGCACCTTCACGAAGCTAGTGGTGTCCTCCAGCGCCCAGCCGTAGGCGGTCGCGCTGTAGGCGCGGGTGGCGGCGACGTAGGGCTGACCGCTCGCGCGCAGCGCCTGCTCGGTCACGCCCACCGACGCGATCTGCGGGTCGGCGAACACGGCCGAAGGGACGATCGTGAACGGCAGCTTGAGGGGCTTGTCCGGATGCAGCAGGTTGTGCCTGATCAGCCGGGCCTCGGCGTTGGCCATGTGCTTAAGCTGGAAGTGGTTGGCCAGGTCGCCGAAGGCCCAGATTCCGGGCACATTGGTGGCGTAGGTGTCGTCGGTGCGGACGTGCCCGTGCTCGTCGACCTCAAGCCCGGCCGCCGCGACGTTGAGCCGGTCGGAGTTCGGCGTCCGCCCCGTCGCCACCAGCAGGACCTCGCCGTCGGCCACCTGCGGACCGTCGGTGGTGCCGAGTTCGACATGGACGCCGCGCCTGGTCGCTGACACCCGCTTGACCCGCGCGCCTAGCCGCACGTCGAACTGACTCTGGTAAACCTCGGTGAACCGGGTCCTGATGTCGACGTCGTGCTGGGACAGCAAATGCTGGCCGCGCGCTACGATCGTGATCTTGGTGCCGAGCGCACCGAAGATGTGGCTCATCTCAGCCGCGATATAGCCGCCGCCAAGTACCACCATTGACTTGGGCAGCGCGTCAAGCCTCATCACGCTGTCGGAGGTGCAGTGGCGCACATCGGCGAGGCCGGGAATGGCAGGCACGGTCGGGCGCGATCCCGCGGCCAGCACGAACCGGTCGGCGCTGATCTCGTCATCACCGACCTTGAGCCGCATTGGCCCGGTGAAACTGGCCTCGCCAACGAATACATCCATGCCGCTGCGGCGCCGGTAGGCGACGGCTCGCTCGTGCAGGGGATCGATGCGTTTGAACACCCGGTCCCGAATCGCGGGCCAGTCTGCCCCGCCCCATTTGGCCTTGATCCCGTACCGGTCCGCGTGCTGAACGGCTCGCGCGACATCGGCCGTATAGACAAACATCTTCGACGGGATGCATCCCCGGTTGAGGCAAGTGCCCCCGAACCTGTCTGTCTCGATCACCGCGACCCGCCAGTCGCCGAATTCCTCCGACGGCAGCATGTTGCCGCTGCCGGCACCCACGATCACGAGGTCATACTTATGTGCGGCCATCGCCGTTCCTCCAGGCGCGAACACGATGCAACCGGGTCGGCCGCGGGCGTGTCTGATATGACAACGACGGTAGCGGAACAGCGCGGAGGGCGGTGCTGCGCTGGTGCGGGACGCCGCGAGCTTCGATATCTCTGCCTCGTCGGACGACGATCAAAGTCAGGTAGTTTGTCCCGCAGGTCGGCGGTGCCACAATGGCCTCTCTGGCATGGTGGAGGAGTCGGCGCTGCGGCGCCGGCCGCATGTGCGGGGAGCCGACGCGATGATAGCTGCGCTGACAGGGGTAGCCGGTGATCTGACTGGCAAGCGGATCGCGCTTGGCGACAAGCCGATCACCTTCGGCCGCGGCGACGAGAACGACGTCGTCCTCGCCAACCCGGCGGCTTCGAGAGTGCACGCGGAGGTGCGCCTGCTGGACGGCCGCTATGTGGTTCGCGACTGCGGCAGCAGCAACGGCACATGGGTGAATGGCGCGCCGGTCACCGAGCGCGTGCTCCAGCCTGGTGATGAGATCACCATTGGCGACGAGATCTTCCGGTTCGAGACACCCGATGACCGTTTGACGGTCCAGACGGCCACGATGCGAGCCAGCGATGTGCCAGCGAAGGCACCCGCGCCGGTCCTGCGCGTCACCATCACCGGCGGCGGGCCGGTCGGCCTCAGCCTCGCGTTGCTGCTCGACCATCTCATGGGCAGCCGGGTAGCCATCAAGCTGTACGACGGCCGCTGGCAGCGCGACGCGGGCAAGATCGTCTGGAAGCGTCCTGACCAGGGCAATATCCGGCGTCAGCAGGTGGTCACCATTCAGAGCCGCCAGTACCTGAAGCTTCCGTCCGAGGTCCAGGAGCGGTTGTTCGTGCCAGGCCTCTATACCGAGATGTGGCCGAAAGGCCCTGATTCGATCGAGGACCTCGGGCCGCGCAACGTCAGGATCGCGTACGTCGAGGACCAGCTTCTCGCGATCGCGAACGACAAGCCCGAGCACATCGAGCTCATCCCCGAGTCGTTCGACGCGGCCGCTGCCCAGAGCGACATCGCTAGCCAGCACGTGCTCGCGATCTGCGAAGGCGGCCGGTCGCGCACGTTCGAGTACTTCTCCGCCAAGTTCGGCACCGCCGATCCGTTGCTGTACGGCCTTGACGGCACCCAGGTGAGCGACATGGTGCTGGGCCTGCGGGTCAAATCCGACCTGCCCGACCCGATGGCCGTCTTGCTGACCGTCACGCAGAACCGCTTCCTGCTGAACTCACTGCGTGGCGAAGGCTTTCTGAATATGCGGCTGACCGATTCCGAAGCCAAGGAAGTGATCGGGATCGACCCGGTCAGGCAGGTCTTTACCGAGTGCATTCAGGCGGGCCCTTGCCTGCTGGAGGTCAAGGCCGCGGGCGAGTTCTTCTGCGGCCTGCACCACGCCCTGTTCCTGCCCGCGCTGCTGAAGGGCTCGGCGTTCTGGGCGCGGGTGGAAGAAGGGCTGGGGCTATTCGGCGTCCGGCCAGAGAACCTGACCGCGGTGACCGGGTTCCGGCTCGACATGGTCCAGCGACCGCGGTTCAGCAGCCAGTTGTATCCGAGGACCGCGACCTCGCCGGGCACGTTCGGGTTCCTGCTCGGCGACGCGGCGAACGCGATCCACTTCTGGCCGGGCCGCGGCCTCAACAGCGGGCTGGCGTCGGCTATCTCGCTGTCGCGCTGCCTGGCGGCGCAGCGGCGGGTGGATAGCCTGCGCGACGCCGACTTCGTGCGCCACGAGGCGGTGATGTCGATGCTGCAATACCGCCACAAGAGCCGGGCTTGGCGGCAGATGGTGACGACCGACGAGGAGGGGACCGCGCGCCCGATCAAGGACATCATCGCCCGCGGGATCGCCGAAGGGGACCAGGGGGCGTACGACCCGGAGGCCGACTTCACCGCGCTGATGCAGCGGCTGACGCAGACCCGCGGCCGCCTGGCGGCACGGCTCGACGGCCTGCCCGACGACGAGACGCTGGAGGCTCACTTGCGGGCCAGGCCCGGGCCGTTGTTGCACACCCTGCTGGTCAGCGACTCCTGGGACACCGCGAACGTGGGCGGCGAGGAGGTCGACGTCGACTGGCTGCTCGACCCGCCGCGACCGGCCAGGCCCGAGCGGCGCCCGGTCGCCGATCAGGTGACCGCATCCCTCTAGGCGCCAGTTTCGAGCAGGTTGCGCAGGGCTGGCTCCAGGTCTGGATAGGTGAACTCGAAACCGGCGGATTCGAGCACTCGCGGTACGCATCGCCGGCCGGTCAGCGCCAGGGCCGGGTCAGATCGCAAGGCGACCGCGCCAGCGCGGAGCAGCCAGGTCGGCGTCGGTGGTGCCGGCGGGCGGCGCAGTACCCGCCGCAGTTCGCGCATCAGATCGGCGTTGGTGACCGGGTTCGGGCTAGTGGCGTGCACGATGCCGGTCAGCGACCGATTGTCCAGGCAGGCCCGGACGATCGCCTGGAAGTCGGCGAAGTGGAGCCAACTCACCCACTGTCGGCCCGAGGCGATCCGGCCGCCGAGGCCGAGACGGACCAGCCCGGCCAGCCGCTTGAGGGCCGGGCTAAGCGGGTCGAGTACCACGCCGGTACGCAGCGTCACCAGCCGTTCCGTGCTCGCGCCCGCCGCCGCCTGCTCCCACGGCCGCGCCACGCCTGGCATCTGCGCGGGCCCGTCCGCTGGCGGCTTGCTCTCATCGAGCACTGCGTCACCCGCGTCGCCGTAGATCGCCAGCGTGCTCATCTGAATCCATGCGACCGGCGGTGCGCCGAGCCCGGCGGCGGCCGCCACCAGCGCGCTGGTCGGCTCCACTCGGCTGCGGGTCAGCCAGTCGATGTTCACGGCGGTCGGCGGCCGGTCCACGAGGGCGCCGCAGAGGTTGATCAGCGCTGCTCCGGCCAGTTCGGTGGCCCAGGAGCCGACGGTCTTACCGTCCCAGGAGACCTGGCGAACCGCCGCCTCCGGGTCAGGCACGCGGGTCAGCACAACCACGTCATGGCCGCGCCCTGACAGGTCGGCGCATATCCGGCGGCCAAGCGCGCCGCTGCCGCCAGCGACGACGACCTTCACCGCATCACTCCGCCACGGCTCACCCGGAGGCCTCGCGCATCGTCTTGAGGTACGCCTCGTTCATCCGGCGCTGCAATAGACGGCTGACCGGCGCGCCGAGCCTGGCTAGCGGGTGCCGGGGCCTAGAGAACGCGCGGACCTTGAACAGCAGCTGATCATCCTGCCGCACCAGGTGGAATGCCTCCTCGCCCTGCTCGGGATGGCCTGGCAGGGTTCCGTAGGCGAAGCCGCAGCGATCCGGCTCGCTGGTCAGGTAGACGACCCGGCCGGCCGCCGTCGCGTAGCAGCCGGCCGGCAAGCGGAACCAGAGCGCGAACGTAAGGTCAGGCCGGACCGGCTCGTCAGGAAAGATCGTCAGTCCGCTGCCAAACTGGACCCGCCAGTGCAGCAGCGCATCGGCTAGGCGGTCGAACTTGTCCTGGCTGAAATCGCCAAGACTAGTCTCCCACCCGTCGTGGTGGTACCCAGGCGGCATGTCGCCCGCCGTCGCGCCGTGCTCGGCGTAGGTCAGCTCGTATTTGCCCTGCTGAGCGACCAGCCGTGCCAGCGCGCCCGGCGATGGCTTCGTTAACGTGAACACTTAGGCACGATAGCGCTATGACGAAAACCAGTTATCAGCGGGAATGGAGCCGCGAGCTCACCCGCCTGGATCGGCACGGCAATTCTGAGCGGCTGACGCCTGATACGGCTGATCTGGCCGAACTCATGGCGACGTACCGCGTCCCGGCGATCAGCATCGCGGTCGCCGGCCCTGCCAGCGAGATGTGGTGCGCTGGCTTCGGGACCACCACCTCCGGGACCACGACCGCCGGGACCGCGACCGCCGGGACCGCGACCGCCGGGCACGGCGCGGCAGTCACCTCGCACACGATGTTCCAGGCGTGCTCGATCAGCAAGCATGTCGCGGCGTTCGGGGCGGCGCGCCTGGCTGATGACGGTGTCATCGACACCGATGGCGATATCGCCGATTACCTGACGTCCTGGCAGCTACCAGCCACGAAAATCGGGTGGCGGCCGCGTGTCACGGTGCGGCAGCTACTCGCGCATACGGCGGGCCTGTCCTACAACTGGTTCCGGGGGTACGGCGCGGGTGAGCCAACGCCCACCTTGGTGCAGGTACTGCGCGGCGAACCACCAGCTAACACCCAGCCGGTTCGCCCCGCCCTGCTGCCCGGCAGCCAGTTCCGGTACTCGGGCAGCCACTACGCGGTGCTGCAGCAACTCATGGTCGACGTCACGAAGACGCCGTTTGACGAGTTGATGCGCACGCTTGTGCTTGAGCCGGTCGGAATGGCAGACAGCAGTTACAGCCAGCAGTTCCCGGCGACGCGGCCTGGGCTGGTCGCGCTTGGGCACTTCACCCCGGGCACGCCGGTCACCGGCGGATGGCGGGTGCTGCCCGAGATGGCGGGCGCCGGGCTATGGACGACACCGGCCGACCTTACCCGGCTGGAGCTTGAGATCGCCAGGGCCGCCGCCGGTGAGTCGTCTTTGGTCAGCCAGGACCTGGCCCAACAGATGCTGACCCCGGAGGTACCCGACGGCATGGGACTAGGCACCGAGCTTCGCACGTCAGGCGGTCGGCTGCGCTTTGGCCACACCGGCAGCAACATCGGCTACTGCTGCTTCTCGTTCGCCTGGCCCGACGCGGGAGCGGCCGT
Organism: uncultured Actinomycetota bacterium; assembly: GCA_963769145.1. GTDB lineage: Bacteria > Actinomycetota > Actinomycetes > Streptosporangiales > Streptosporangiaceae > Chersky-822. Next base: position 370,418 of record CAVYKS010000001.1, on the reverse strand, counting down.
CGCCGTGATGGCCAACTCTGACGGCGCCCCCGAGGTGATTTTGAGCATCCTGGCCGCCGCGCAGCGCAAGTACGCGCCGGCATCAGATGCGCCCGAGAGCACAGAGCCGCCGGAGAGGTTGGGGCCGCCCGAGGTCACAGGCCGGTATCCGCTGCCCGACGGCGGCTCTGTCGACATCGAGGCCGACGGCGAGAGGCTGATCTTCACCTTCGCCGGCGGCCACGCGATCCAGCTGACCCGCTCGCCGCCGGCCGCTATCGCCTGCCGGGGCTGGACTGCGAGGTCTCGTTCGCGCAGGAAAACGGATCGCCGGTCCTGCGCGTCAGCCAGGAGGGCCGCACAACCACCGTGCGGCGAGCGTCCTGAGCAGCCTATATTCGTCGTCATGGCAGACGGAGCGGCCCGGTCAGGTGTGCGGCTGGCTGAACTGCTCGCGGTCTTGTCGCTCGCCACCGACCTGGGCCTGGGCCAGCCGATGGAGCTGCCTATGAGCAAGCCAAGTGGTTCGGAGACGACACCGCGCTGAAGAGTGATTTCCGCCACGTCGATTTCGTCACCCCTACCTCCGGCCCGCTGTTCATGCTGCGCCACCTGGGCGCGGGGCTGTCGGCGCGCGAGCGCGCCCGGCTCGGCGTCGCCTTCCTGGCCGCTGGCCGCAAGGCGGCCGAGGCGATGCTGGAGAACCACTGGCTGGCGGCCGACAGCCTGGCCGCACGGCTTGGCCTGCCGCCGCCGGTCTCGGCCTGCCTGAACAGGTGGCCAGGACGGTATGCCGGGCCGGCCTCGTGCACGACCTCGGTCGCCTGGGCGTCCCGAACACCATCTGGGACAAGCCTGGCCAGCTAAGCCCGGCCGAGACCGAGCGAGTGCGTTTGCACCCCTACCTCACCGAGCGGGTACTCGCCTGCTCGGCCGCGCTCGCGCCGCTCGCTGTCCAGCACCATGAGCGGCTGGACGGGTCCGGATACCCAAGCGGCCTTTCCGGCGGTGCGCTGATACCCGAGGGGCGGGTGCTGGCCGCCGCCGATTTCTACCAGTCGCGCACCGAGCCCTCGCCCGCACCGCCCAGCCAGCGCCCCCGATGAGGCCGCGGCCATGCTGCGAGCGGAGGCCAGGGCCGGCCTGGACGGTGACGTGGTCGCAGCGGTGCTCGCCGCGGCTGGCCACCGGGTCACCCGCCGGGCGGACCGGCCGGCCGGGCTGACCAGCCGCGAGGTGGAGGTGCTCCGCTTGCTGGCTCGCGGCCTGTCCAACAAGGAAATCGCCGAGCAGCTGGTCATCTCCCGAAGGACCGCCAGCCACCACGTCGAGCACATCTACGCCAAGACGGGAACCGCGAACCGGGCGCTGGCCAGCCTGCTGCGAACCGGTAGCTGACGTGGCCGCGGTCAGCCACCTGGCCGGGAACGACCGAGCACAGTTCGATGATTTCCGCATCGTCGCCGAACCATCGGCCGAAGACGATGTCGTCGGCGACCTGCGTCGCCGTCGCTGCCTGCCAGGTTCGCCCAGGCGTGAGCGCCTGGAAATCGATCTCTCCGGCCAGCGCTGTGCGCAGCGCGGTGCCGTCCTTAGCGGCGACAGCCTGCGCGAAACGCTCTCCTGCGGTGGTCATGGTCAATGCCCTCCTGGTTAGTCGGTCGACACCGAGCATGACCCGCGGCCGCCGATCCTCGCGTGGGGCAATCGCCCCATCTTTCGGTCCCGACCCGCCGTGAGGACGCAATGCCGTTGACTTGAGTGACTACGTCGTCCCGACGCTGTTGTCGGCGGCCAGGATCGGACCGCAACGATGCTCCTATGGTTTAGAAAGGCAGTCAGCAGCAACTCAGGGACGACAGGGGGTCAGCGCCCCGCTCAGCAAGATCAACTGTGCCCGGCATGAACGTCAGGGCACCCGGACGAGTGCCGTGACGTGGAAAGCTCCCTGCCAAACTAACGTCGTGCCGGAGGCGCGCCAAACTAACGTCGTGCCGGAGGCGCGCCAAACTAGCACAGAGAAAGGCACGCCATGAAGCCAGTCGTAGTCCAGATTGAGATCAACTGCGCGCCATCGGTCGCGTGGGAATACATGGTGAACGCATCGCACAACCCGGAGTGGCTTCCCAACATGCGGTCGTGCACATGGATCACCGACCCGCCGATCCGCCCCGGCTCCCGGTACGAGCAGGTAGCCAGGTTTCTCGGCAAGGACGTGCGCACCTCGTTCGAGGTGACCGCGCTTGACGAAGGTCGCCTCGTCACGATCACTTCGCTGCCGGGCTCGTCGTTCCCGCTCACGATCACCCGTGAGGTCGATCCCACGGGCGACCGGACGTGTCTTGTGAAGGAGACCGCCGGGGGAGATCCGGGCGGGTTCTTCAGAGTCGCCGAGGTGCCGATGCGGGCCATGGTGCGGCGTAACATCACGAGCGCCTACCGGAGCCTGAAACAATTGCTGGAAAGTGCTAATTAACCAGGGGGCGGATCCGCTGGTACGCAAGACGACGATCACGCTGGCTGATGGCCGCGAACTCAGCTACTTCGGCGCGATACCCGCTCGGCCAGCCGACTACCCGGACCGTCGCGTACTGCCTCCGGTGCATCTGGACTCCCAGGCGCGCTGTGACCGGCTGCTCGACGAGTGGGTAGTCATCGCCAGCCACCGGCAGGAGCGGACTTTCCGGCCCGCCGACGACGAGTGCCCGCTCTGCCCGTCCTCGGCCACCCGGCTGACCGAGATTCCGGCGCCGGAGTACGAGGTCGTGGTGTTCGAGAACCGGTTTCCGACCCTGCCGGCCGGTGACCCGCCCGCAGGGCGGTGCGAGGTCATCTGCTTTTCCGCCGATCACGACGCCTCGTTCGCGGATCTGGCCCCGGCGCACGCCGCGACGGTGATGGCTGCCTGGCTTGACCGGTCGGCCGAGCTTGCCGCGCTGCCCGGAGTCGAGCAGGTCTTCTGCTTCGAGAACCGTGGCCAGGAGATCGGCGTCACGCTCGCCCATCCGCACGGCCAGATCTACGCCTACCCGTACGTCACCCCCCGGACCTCGCGCATGCTCCGAGCAGTCGCCGATCACCGGCGGGCCACCGGCCGCAACCTCTTCGACGACGTGCTCGCGACCGAACGGGCGCAGGCGTGCCGGGTCGTGCTCGAGGGCGCGCACTGGACGGCGTTCGTGCCGTACGCGGCGCGCTGGCCGTACGAGGTACACATCTACCCGCACCGGCGGGTTCCCGACCTGGCCGCGCTGACCGAGGAGGCTAAGGCCGAGTTCAGCGTCATCTACCTCGACTTGCTGCGCCGGTTCGACCGGCTGTTCGACGCGCCCACGCCCTACATCTCCGGCTGGCACCAGGCGCCGGTCCGGCATGGCCGCGAGCAGTTCGCCTTGCATCTGGAGATGTTCACGATCAGGCGAGCGCCTGGGAAGCTGAAGTATCTGGCCGGCTCAGAGTCAGGAATGGGCGCTTTCGCCAACGACGTGAACCCAGAAGCCGCCGCCCAGCGCCTGCGCGACCTGGCTCAGCCAGCAACCCCCATGCCGTTGCCGTGATCTTGGAAGATCGAGTGCGGATATCGGACTCAATCTTCCAAGATCACGGCTTGCTGGGGTGGGCGGGGTCAGCGGATTCTGGTGGCGGCGGGCGACGGGACGGCGGTGCTGAACGCGGGCGGACGCCATCCACGGGCGGCGAATGCTCGGGTCACGGCGTCGGTGACGACGTCGACCTGGTCGGCTGGGACGAGCGCGATCAGGGAGCCGCCGAATCCGCCGCCGGTCATCCGCGCGCCCAGTGCTCCGGCGCCGGCCGTGGCCTCGACCGCCACGTCGGCCTCGGGCCAGGACACCTCGAAGTCATCCCGCAGCGAAACGTGCGAGGCGGTCAGCAGCGGGCCGAGGTCGGCGAGCTGGCCGGCTCGCAGCAACTCGACAGTGCGGAGCACCCGGGTGTTCTCGGTCACCACGTGCCTAGCCCGGCGCCGGAGCAACGGGTCGCCAAGCCGGTCGAGCACACCGACGTCGGCGATGTCGCGCAGCGCCGGGACGCCGAGCAGGCGGGCGGCCTGCTCGCACGCGGCCCGCCGGGTCGCGTAGCCGCCGTCGGTCAGTTCGTGCCTGGCCCTGGTGTCGATGATCACGATGGTCAGCCCGGCGGTCGCGGGGTCGAACGGTATCTGGGTCGTCGCCGCGGTCCGGCAGTCGAGCAGCAGCACGTGCCCGGCCTCGGCGAACATGACAGCGATCTGGTCCATGATGCCGGTGGGCGCGCCGACGAACTCGTTCTCGGCCAGCCGGGCGAGCTTGGCGACGTCCGTCCGCGAGACGGTGACCTGGTAGAGGTCGGTCATGGCCAGCGCGGCCGCGCACTCGAGGGCCGCTGACGACGACAACCCGGAGCCGACCGCGAGATCGGCGTCGACGGCGAGGCTGACGCCGCCCAGTTGGTGACCGGCCGCACGAAATGCCCAGGCCACTCCGGCCGGGTAGGCGGCCCAGCCCGGCACCGAACCGGGCGCCAGGTCGGCCAGCGCGACCGTGACCTCTCCACCGGGCTCCTGACAGGACGTCAGCACCATCAGGTCGTCGTCGCGGCTGGCCGCCGCCACGCTGACCGTCGCGTCGATCGCGAAAGGAAGCGCGAACCCGTCGTTGTAGTCGGTGTGCTCGCCGATCAGGTTCACCCGGCCCGGCGCTTGCCAGATCCCGGCCGGATCAGCGCCGAACTGCTGGCCGAACCGGCGCCCGGCCCCGGACCGCTGAGTTTCCACGCCACATAGTCTGTGCCACGTCGTGAACCGTTCCCCCTCAGACCGCAATAGAGATGCGATGAACGACGACGGGCTCATCGCTCTTGTGGCGACTGGAGACGACAGCGCACTGCGGGCGTTGTTCTCCCGGCATGCCCCTTGGCTGGCCACCCGGTTGCGTGTCGTGCTGCCGGCCGCCGACGTGGAAGACGTCATCCAGGAAACCTTCATCGCGGTCTGGCGCGGCGCGGTCGGCTATCGGCCGGACGGCGCGGCCGGCGGGTGGCTATGGGGGATCGCCAGGCGGCAGGCGGCGCTGCTGCTGCGTCGGCGCGGACCCGGCTCGATTACGGCGTCCGACCAGACCGCGGTCGGCGAATGGCCGGACGCCGACTTCGCCGACACCGTCGCTGTCCGGACCGACCTAGAGCGCGCTGTCGCCTCGCTCGGACCGCCGGGAACAACCGAGCGCGAGGTATGGCGGTTGCTCTACGTCGAAGACCGGCCGGTCGCTGAGGTCGCCGAGATGACCGGCGTCCCGCCGGGCACCGTGAAGAGCCGAGCCCACCGCGCGAGGAAACGGCTGCGCGCCGCGCTGGCAGTCGGCGGCCCGGCAGAACTGGGCCGCAAGGTGATGAAGGGAGACGCGCGATGACCGACGCGCATCCGCAGCACGGCGGTCCGCCCGATGTGGACCTGGGCCGAGTGTGGATCGGCGTGGCCGGTGAGGTCTGGCGTCGTCGGCCGGGGCGGTTCGAGCGGGCGGCCGCGGCGTTGCTGCGCTCGCCTGGCCTTGCCAGGGCCCTGCTGACCACCCCGTCGCTGCTAGTGCCTTGGCTGCTCGCGAGCATCGCCGTGCTTGGCACCGGAGCGGCGGCGACGTTCGGCACCGGCCAGCCGATCGTGTCCCTGGTGGCGCCGGGGGTCGCAGCCGTTGGGATCGGCTACGCCTACGGTCCCGGCATTGACCCGGCCTGGGAGCTTTCGGCCAGCATGGCGATCAGCGACCGGATGGTGCTGCTCGTGCGCGCGGTCGTCGTGTTCGGCGTCTATGCGCTTCTCGGCCTGGCGGCGTCGGCGGCTTCCGGGATCGCGGCCGCGCTCACGTTCGGCTGGCTTGTCCCGATGACATTGGTGTCGGCGCTGGCGCTGGCCGCCGCGACGATGGCCAGGTCGGCGAACGTCGGCGTCGCGGCCGGGCTGGGCGGCTGGACGATCATGGTGCTGTCCTGGCGCGCGGCGGACGGACGATTCACCGCGGCGGTCACGTACACGGCCCCGCGGGCCGCTCTCTATCTGACCCTCGCCGCTTGCTGCGGCATTACCGTGCTATGCGCTCCGCGCGTGCGGAAAGGATCGTCGTGAACATCGAGATCGCCGATGTGACTCGCCAATTCGGCCGGACCCGCGCGGTCGCGGGGGTGAGCCTGCGCACCGGCGCCGGCGTGTTCGGGCTGCTCGGGCCAAACGGTGCGGGCAAGACAACGCTGCTGCGGATGATGGCCACCGTGATCACGCCGAGTTCGGGCAGCATGCGGCTGCTCGACCGGGATCCAGGCGTGTACGCCGCCCGGCGGGATATCAGGCGCAGGCTCGGCTATCTTCCGCAGAGCCTCGGGTATTACCCGGGATTCACCGTGGCTGAGTTCGTCGAGTATTTCGCGTTGCTCAAGGAGATGCCGCCCCGGCAGGTGCCTGGTGCCGTGGCGACCGCGATCGAGCGAGTCGAGCTTGGCGGCAAAGCGCGGGCCAAGCTGCGCACGCTCTCCGGAGGAATGCTCCGCCGGGTCGGGATCGCCCAGGCGATCGTCAACGAGCCTGAGTTGCTGCTGCTTGACGAGCCGACCGCTGGCCTGGATCCTGAGCAGCGGGTCGCGTTCCGGTCGCTGCTACGCGAGCTTGGCGCGCGCGCCACCGTCGTGGTCAGCACTCACCTGGTCGAGGATGTCGGTGCGGCGTGCGGTGAGGTCGCGCTGATGGACGCTGGAAGCTGGTCTTCCACGGCACGCCCGACGAGCTGACCGCCCGGGGCGAGGGGCACGTGATCGGCGATGCCCCGCTGGAACGCGGGTACAGCGCGGTGCTCGCGGCGGCGCGGGCATGACCGCCTATTCGGGCCAGGTAGCTGGCCGGACTGGCGGCCAGGGGGTTGCCTGGCGGCGCTGGCTTGCGGCGGCCGGCCGGCTGCTCAGGCTTGAGTTGCGTCGCAGCGCGATGTTGTGGATGGTGCCGGTCGCTGGCGCCTTGTTCTATTACAACGCGTTCCGCGAGAGCATGGCGCAGCCGGCGATGTGGAACCTGCGGGCGATGACCATGCAGCACGGCGCCTTGCTCGACTTCGCGCCGCCGGTCGTCGGCGCGGCCGCCTGGATGGGGTCCCGCGAGGGCAGGCGGCAGCTTACGGACCTGATCGGCACGGTGCCCAGGCCGCGCTGGACGGCGCAGATCGCAACTTGGGCCGCGGTGACCGGCTGGGCGCTGGTCGCGTACTGCTGCTGCGTGGGCGTCCTGTACGTGGCTACCGCCCGGCAGGCCACCTGGGGCGGTCCGCTGTGGTGGCCGGCCATCGTCGGCGCGGTGGGCATTCCGGCGCTGTCCGCCGTCGGCTTCGCCGCTGGGGCCTGGTTCCCTAGCCGGTTCACGGTCCCGATCGTCACCGTTGGCGTGTTCTTCGCGCTCGGGTTCAGCGCACAGCCCCGGGCGCCCCAATGGCAGGTCTCACCGACCGTCGCCGGATCGCCGTACATCGGACCTGACTCGGGCATCGCGACCTACTACCACTACCTGCCCGATCTGTCGATCGCCCAGGTGATCTGCCTGGTCGGCGTCGCGCTGGCGGCGCTTGGCGCGCTCGGCCTGCGCGACGACTCGATGCGGCCGTCGGATCCGGCGGATCGCGGCGGGCTTGACCGCTGGCGGCCTCGCGGCCGTGTTCGCCGCCGCCGGGCTCGCGGGCACCGCCCGGCCTGACCCGCACGGCATGCTGGTGATCCCGGCGCTCCACGACGCCGCCAACGACCGGCCGGTCCCGTACACACCGGTCTGCGATCACGCGGCCGTGCCAATCTGCCTGAACCCGGCTTACGCGGCCTACCTGCCCGACGTCAGGCAGGCACTAGCGACGGTGCTCGCGGAGGTCGCCGGGCTGCCCGGCACCCCCGCGAGCGTAGGTCAGGGTGCACCGTTCTACGAAGGCCCGCTGACCTCGGGCTTCCTGCCGAGCGGCGCCGGTGTCGTGATCAAGGATGGGTCGCGCGCCGGGCCAGGGCAGTACGACCTGGTGCTGCCCGGTCAGCTTCCTGGCGAGCCGGGCATTGGGATGTCCATCGCGCAGTTCGTCAGTCAGATCAGGCGGGCGGTCGCCACCGACCTGATCGGGAACCTTGTCGATCAGTCGAGCAGCGGCGAGACCCAGGCTCAGCAGGCGGTCGCCGCCGCCCTGGCCTTCGACGCCGGCGTCGCGCGGGTCCCGCGACCTGGCCTGGCCGTAGGCGCGGCGGCCAGCCGGTTCGCCGCGCTGGCGGCCGCCGTCCGGCACGCCTGGCTCACCGCGCACCTGACCGCGCTCCGGGCGGGCCGGATCACGCTGGCGCAGCTACCATGACCGTGCCAGCAACCACGGGGCCAGCAACCACGGGGCCAGCAACCACGGGGCCAGCGGTTCGGGTTGCGTTTCGCCTGGTGCGGCTGCATCTGGCCAGCCGCCGGGTGACCGCCGCCCTGGCGACGGTTGCTGCTTGCGCGCTGACATTGCGCATCGCGCTGCACTGGTCGTGGGATAGCTACGGTGCCTTGCAGCTTCCGCTGATCCTCGAGTCCGGCTGCGGGGCCGCCATCGGCGTGATGATGGGAAGCCCGTTCGGGGAGCCTGAGCGGGCGACCGGCCGCTGGCTCCCGTTGCTCCGCCTGGGCAGTACGATCGCGATGACGGTGGCCGCCATTGGCGCGTTTACCATCGTCAGCGTCGGCGCTCACCTGGCCGGTGGCATCGCCGATGTGGCGCGTAACGTCGCCGGCGCTGGCCGGCATCGGCTTGCTGAGCGCGGCGCTACTCGGCGGCGCCCTGGCCTGGTCCGGACCGGTTGTCTACATGATCGTCGGAACCTATGGGCTCTATTCGGACTGGCATCCGCCCACGCTCACCTCGCCGTGGATCTGGCCAGCACGTCCGCCGCTTGACTTGGGCGCGGCGTTGTGCGCGGCCGCCGTCTTCGCGGCTGGAGTCGCGGCAGTAACGTGGCTCGGTGCCCGCGAAACCCCATGACCGAGGCAGGCCCGAGACGTAGTGCCGGGACATAGCGCGGCGAGGCCGGGGCTGGAGCAGCAACGCCGGGACGACGCCGCGGATCTTCAAGATCAGCATGCGCTGAGTGGCGTCGGATCAGGACCCGCCGACATTGATCACGACGAAGTCGTGGTTGGCTCGGCGAGCTCTGGGTCGGCGCATGCGTTCCATTATCAGTACTGATTGGTTAACCGGTGGTGACTTGAGGTGGCTGAGTGTTAGCGTCCGTGGTCGTGAACTCATCGCTGCGAGTGGTCCGAGCTTCGCCAGGGCTGACCTGGCGGGCGCTCGACGAATGCGTCGAAGGCGCCAAAATGGTCGGCGCGGTCACCGCGTTTTTGCGTCCAGACAACCGCTGGTTCGTGTTCTTCGACGACTGCCGGGCCGACGCGTACGGGCCGCTGCTCGCTGCCGTGGCCGACAACACCGGAGGCGATCTGTACGCAACCGCCGACGAGGCCGATCAGGAGGCGGCGGCCCGGTTCGCCCGGCTCGGATTCACCCAGAACAGGCGAGAAGGCATTTTCATGATCCCCACCGACCCCGTCAGCACCGGGTTCAGCGACGTACTAGTTCCCGACGACACCGTGATTATCTCGGCCGAGAAGGCCGACGAAGACGACCTCCGGCTGCTCGACGAGGCGCTGAAGGCCGACGTGCCGGGTAACGACGGATGGGTGTGGGACCCGGGTGACTTCCACGAGGAGACGTTCGGCCCGGACTTCGACCCGGCCACGTACCTGGTCGCGGCCGACACCACCAGCGGCAGCTACATGGGCCTCGCCAGGGTCTGGGTCGGGCGAAGCAGGTCCAGGCTCGGGCTGATCGCGGTGCTGCCGCCGTATCGGCGGCGTGGGGTGGCCAAGGCGCTGCTGGCACGGGCATTCGCCGTGTTGCACGAGCGCGGGCAGGTCGAGGTCAGCGCCGAGATTGACGACTCAAATACGGCCTCGCTCACGCTGCTTGGCGGCATGGGTGCTCGCCGCAGGGGCGGCACCATTGAGTTCGTGAAGCCAGTGTCAGGCAACTAACGGGACGCGGGCGTGTGGCCGCAGGCAGCTTGCTGCCTGCGGCCACACGGCGATACCGACGGCCATTCGTTCGGTACCTGAATCGGGTTAGCTGTTGCGCTTCTTGAACTCCTTGCCGAAGTCGGCCATTCCTGAGCCGGTCGGCCAGCCGGAGCGGGCCAGAGGGTGCACTAGCTCGCTGTGGTCGCCTTCGTGGCGGCGGACAGGCTTGGGCGAGACCGACTGGACGCTCGCTGCGCTGCACACGGCGGCCGCGCCGGTGGCCGGACCGGGTACCTCGTCGCTGGTCGGGATGTCGTCGGGATCGACCCGGTGGTGGTGTGGCCGATCCTCAAGCACTTCGCCGAGGTTGCGAGCGTTGGCGTCCCTGGCGGTCAGCGGGTTCAGGCCGAATGTGGACTCGATCAGGGCCAGCGCGGAGGTGTGCTCGAACGGGCCATCGTGGACGACCCGGCGGCGGGCGAGGTTCGACACCACGATTGCAGGTACCCGGAAGCCAAGCTGGGTGTAGTCGGGGATTAGCTGACCATCGGTCGGCGTCGTGCCATCGCCGGTGTGGTCGACGTTGGCCGGGTTGGTGTCGTCGATAACCTTCGGCGGCCGCACGTGGTCGTAGAACCCGCCCCACTCATCGAAGTTGATCAAGAAGACCGTGTCGTCCAGGTAACCGGCGTTCGCGAGGGCGTGGTAGGTGTCGGCGATGAACCTCTCGCCGATGCGAATGTCAGCGAGCGGATGGTCGTCACCGGAGGTGCCGTTGCCTTCGGTGTCGAACGCGGGGTCGAGGAAGCTGACGTTCGGCAGGTCTCCAGCCGCGACCGTGTCGATGAACGACTTGGTCTGCAGCGGGATGCCGGCCGCGTCAACGTCGCTGTCGGCGAACATGTGCCAGAACGCGAAGTACTTGGCGCCCCACAGGCCAAGGAACGGCAAGTCACGGAAAAAGTAGCCGCCGGTCGGGACGCCCTGGGTGTTCGGGATCGGGGAAAGCTGGTCCCAGATCGTCGGGAGCTTGCTGGTGACGGCGGTGTTGTGATCGCGGTCGGTCTGCGCGGCGTGCTGATAGAACCGGTTGGGGAACGTCTCGCCGGCGAACGAGCAGAAATAGCGGTCAAGTACGGTGTAGCGCTCGGCCAGGGCGCCGATTACGGGGAGGTCGGGGGTGTCCTTTGGCCGCCCGTCGTGGTGGCGGTTGGTGTAGAACCCGATCGGGAACGTGTTCGCCTGCGCCAGCGTCACCCCGGGAAGGTTCCCTGGCGCCGTCGGCCGCTGCAGGAAGCCGTCCATCTTGCCGAAGTTGTGCTGGATCAGCCAGCCTTCCCAGCTATGGTCGGGGTCGCTGTAGCCGCAGCCCTGGAAGTCAGGGGCGAGCGGGTAGTTCGGGTAGAAGTTGCCGTCGGGGGACAGGAACGTAAGGTCGTGGCGGCCGTCGGCGCCCGGCAGCCAGCCAAGGAAGTGGTCGAACGACCGGTTCTCCATCATCAGGATCACCACGTGCTTGACGCCGTGCGACCCGTGCGGGAAACGCGCTGGCGCGGCGTTCGCGACGGCCTGAGACAGTAGTTCCGATCCGGTGAGCGCGACACCGGAGGCGCCCATTAGCTGCAGAAAGGTGCGTCGTGTAAGCATGAGACCCATTATGTGCACGGTCGTGAACGTCGGACCCGGGTTTGATGGCGGCGAGGTGACGCGGAGGTGACCGAGCGCGCCCGCCCGCAGGTGCACGCCGCCGTGGCCGACCTGGCCGACGGCGGTGACCTGGGCTGATTGAAGTCGCACAGCCCGTATTTTGGCGGCGGCATTAGTATGACCTGGTACACGTCGGGAATTGGCCTGCGCCTGCGGCCGGCGTGACCGCGTCCGTTTGATGAGGCAACGCCTCGGTGAGAGCACTCGGAGCCCGCGTTGTTGAAAGAGGCAGTTCTTAGTCACGCAGTACGTAATCACGCTGCGCAGCCGGCCGACGACTCGATCAGCTACCTTGACCAGCTTGACGATGACGTCGAGCCGATTGACGGCCGGGCGGCCCGCTCGCACCGCACCAAGCGCGCGATCATCAACGCGATGCGGGCACTGCACTACGAAGGCGACCTGCGTCCGACGGCGCCCCGGATAGCCGAGCGGGCTGGGGTCTCGCTGCGCACCGTCTGGCAGCAGTTCACCGACATGGAGGCGCTGCTTGTTGAAGCCGTCCGCCGGGACAGCGAGATACTCAGGTCGCTGGTCCGCAAAATCGAGCCGGACCAGCCGCTGGCCGACCGGGTCGAGGTGTTCGTCAGCCAGCGGGCGCGCATTCTCGAGGAGATGACGCCGACCTGGCGGGCCGCCAGAATTCATGCGCCCTCGTCAGCAGAGCTTCGATCCGACCGGAACAAGAAGACCGCGGCGGGCCGGGCTGAGCTTGAGGTTGTGTTCGCGCCCGAGTTTGAACAGCTAGCGGGCAAGCAGCGAGATCAACTCGTCGAGGCGCTGCACGCAATCAGCATCTGGGCGTTCTGGGAATCGCTGCGCAGCGACCTAGGCCTCAGCCCGCTGCGGGCGCGTGAACTACTGCGCAACACGTTTGCCGCCTTGTTCAACCAAGCGGGATTCAAGCTGGCATACTAGGGCGATCTTCACGCGATCGGACATCAGCGCGCGATCGAGGGCGCGGCGGGCGCGTCTCTCCAGATTGGCGCGCGGTACATCGGCACGTACCGGACCAGCACGAAGTATTGAACTTGCACAGATAGTGCAGATATCTTGACCTCGACGCCTAGGACTGCCTGGCGCGATCCGTATCGACATTGGGTGAGGTCCACATGAGTGCGACCGCAGAAGAATTGGTCTCCAGCCGAGGCGGCGGGCTGTCCTTCCTATGGCGCCGCCAGCTCAACAACTATCCCGAGACTCGGCTCCGGGTTCTGTACCTGGCGCTCACGGTTCTGGCCACCGTGATGCTGTACTACGAGCTCTACGTCGGCGGGTCAGTGTCCACGCTGATTCTGCCCCACTTCAACATGAGTTTTACGTTCTTCGTCACGACCCTGGCGTTCGGCAACCTGATCGGTGCGTTCGGCTCGCTGTTCGCCGGGCTCACCGACCGGTTGGGTCGCGCCAACCTGGTGGTGTTCGGGCTGCTGTTCACCGCCGTGTTCGTGGCTTTCATCCTGCCATCGGCGCCCAATAAGTGGGCCTTCACGGTCGAGGGCTGGGTCGTCGGTGTCGTCGAAGGCATCTGCCTGGTGGCCACGCCCGCGCTGATCCGCGACTTCTCGCCGCAGGTCGGCCGGGCGACCGCGATGGGCTTCTGGACCTCAGGCCCGGTGCTCGGCAGCCTGATCGTCGCCGAAGTCGGCAGCCTGACGATCCCGGCCAATCCCGCCATCAGCTTCTGGACTCACGAGTACATCATCTGCGGTATCGCCGGCATCGTGGTGTTCGTGATCGCGCTGATCGGGCTGCGCGAGCTGTCACCGGCCCTGCGCGACCAGCTCATGGTCACGCTGCGGGACCGGGCGCTGATCGAAGCGCGGGCGAAGGGCATCGACATCGGCGCCGCGCTGAAGAACCCGTTCCGCCAGCTTCTCAAGCCCGACATCGTGGTCTCGGCGATCGCCGTGTCGGTCATGCTGCTGATCTATTACACGGCGGTCGGTTTCGCGGTCATCTACTTCCAGTCGATTTTCGGCTTCTCGCTCAAGCAGGCCAATGGCCTCGGCAACTGGAACTGGGGCTTCAACGTCATCGCGGTGATCGGGATCGGCTGGATCTCGGACAAGTTCCGGGTGCGCAAACCGTTCATGATAATCGGCGGCGTGCTCGCTGCGGTGATGACAATCGTCTACCTGAACCAGGCCGGCCACCATCCCAGCTACTACACGATGGCGCTGATCATCGCGACGCTGTCACTCGGGCTCGGCATCGCCTACACCCCGTGGATGGCGAGCTTCACCGAGACCGTCGAGGCGCGCAACCCGGCGCTGACCGCGACCGGCCTGGCCATCTGGGGCTGGATCATCCGCGTGGTGATTTTCGTCGCGTTCCTGGTCATCCCGCACGTGATCACGTCGGTGACGCCGATAGTCAACTACGGCGGCACGGTCCAGGCTTACGCTGCCAAGTACCCGGCATTTACCTTCGCTGGATCTCACCCCGAAGTGATCGCGGCGGCGACGAAGTATAAGTCCCAGTTCGCATTCGCCTCGACGCACGCTCCGATCGTCGCGATCGCGCAGAAGTACCCGACCCAGATCGCCAATGCGAACAAGTTCGCGCCCGAGCTGGCTGTGCTCGCCGCTCACCCGGCGCTGTTCACCAAGCTCGCCACCTTCAAGAACCCGGCGTCCATACCGGCGAACCTGCAGGTGGCCGCGCTCAAGGCGGCCGGCGGCGGGAACAAGGGCCTGGCGATACTCGCCACGATCTCAGCCAACAAGGCGGCGATCAACGGCGTCATCGCAGTCGCGCCGCAGCTGCAGCAGCTCACCCCGTTCAAAGCCCAGCTCACCGCGCTGGCGGCGGTGCCGCCGGCGGCGATCGCGCTGGTGAGCCCGAACGCCAAGGTGCTTGGCCAGCTCGCGGCTATCCCGGCGCCGATCACGGCCTTCATGACCGCGCACGCAGCCGCGGTCCAGGCGGCTTCGACGCAGTCACCCAGCCAGTGGCGGACCTGGTACTGGATCTGCTTCGACGGCATCATTCTGTTCCTGCTCAGCATCCCGATCCTGCGCGGCCGGTGGCGGCCGCGCGACGCGCGCAAGGACGAGGCTGAGCACGAGGCAATGGTTCAGCGTGAACTGGCGGAAATGAGCGTGAACGCGTAGGTTCACCGCTGGCTAGTGCGCTAGTTTTCTGGCGCGAATCATGGGACGCTGGGTCGGCCTGGCCGCAGGCCGGCCCAGCGTTTTTCCTGCGGCGGGAGGCTAGCCACCCATGTCTGACGTACTCGAACTAGCCGAACGGCTCTGGCGCGGTGAGGTCTCGACCGCGCAATTCCACCCGGTTGGCAATGTCGGCGGCCTTGCCGAGGTCTGCGACGGCGTCGCGTTCGTGCCGTCGTTCGCTAACGTCACGGCGGTGCGGACCGGCGACGGGCTGGTGCTCGTCGATACCGGTAGCGCGTTCGTGGCCAAGGCGGTCCATGAGGAACTGCGGCGATGGTCGGGCGGGCGGCTGAACACCGCGGTGTACAGCCACGGGCACATCGACCACGTATTCGGCGTACCGGTCTGGGAAGCCGAATCGGCCGAGCGCGGCTGGCCGTCACCTCAGGTGATCGCGCACGAGGCACTGCCAGCCCGGTTCGACCGGTACATCATGACGGCCGGTTACAACGAGGTGATCAACCAGCGGCAGTTCGGTCAGTTCGCCCGCGGGTTGCGCTGGCCGGTTGAGTACCGGTATCCGGATCGCACCTACGCCGTCGAACTGACCGTAGAAGTCGGCGGCATCGTGTTCGCGCTGCGGCACGAGAAAGGCGAGACCGACGACCACACCGTTACCTGGCTGGCCGATCGCCGGGTGCTCTGCTGCGGCGACATGTTCATCTGGGCCTCGCCGAACGCGGGTAACCCGCAGAAGGTGCAGCGCTACCCGATGGAATGGGCCGCCGCGCTGCGCCGGATGATCGCGCTCGATGCCGAGTACCTGCTGCCCGGCCACGGAGTGCCGATCATCGGCGCGGACCGGATCAGGCAGGCGCTGACCGACGCGGCCGATCTGCTCGACTCGCTGGTGGACCAGACGCTCGCGATCATGAACAGCGGCGGCCGGCTGGACGACGCCATACACAACGTCATCGCGCCGGCGCACCTGATCGACCGGCCGTACCTTCGCCCGGTCTACGACGAGCCCGAGTTCATCGTCCGTAACGTGTGGCGGCTGTACGGAGGCTGGTGGGACGGCAACCCGGCCACCTTGAAGCCAGCCCCCGACCGGGCGCTCGCGACCGAGATCGCGGCGCTGGCCGGGGGAGCGACGGCGCTGGCACAGCGGGCGCGGGCTCTCGCCGACGACGGGCAGTTCAGGCTCGCCGGGCATCTCGCCGAACTCGCCTGGCTGGCCGCGCCCGGTGACGAGGGTGTCGCGCGGGTCAAGCACGACGTGTTCACCGCTCTCGCGCAGGCGTCGACCTCGACGATGGCGTCCGGAGTGTTCAGCTGGGCGGCCAGGGAGGCGGTCGGCGACGGCTAACCGGCTGGGTTAGTCGACTGGGTTAGGCGGCTGGGTTAGCCGGCTGGGTTAGCCGGCTGGCCAGGACTCGATCAGCGCGGGCAGCTCGGCCAGGCCGCTGATCACGGCGTCGGGACTGGTGCCGTCGAACGGCGGCACCTGCGAATGCGGGACAAGGACCGCTCGCATGCCGATGCTCTTCGCCCCGTGGATGTCATCCCACGGCCGGTCGCCGACGAACACGCACCGGGCCGGGTCGGTCACGCCGACCGCGGTCATCGCCGCGATGAACGCTTCGCGATGCGGTTTGGTCCAGTCAATCTCGCTGCTGTACACGGTGCTGTCGATGAGGTTCAGCACACCATCTCTGCGGAAAAATTCATCGTGCCACTCACGTGGCCAGAGCGTGTTGGAGAGCACGCCGATCTTGACGTTCCTCGACCGCAGGTGATCGAGCATCGCGGCGGCCGCCGGGTCGGTGAACGTGTGCGGCGCCCACTCCTGCAGGTAACTGGCGAGCAGCCCATCGGTTGGCTCAATTCCGGCCTGATCGAGCACCTTGAAGATGGTCGAGCTGCGCCGGTGAGACCTCGCCATCTCCCACGCTCGCATCTCGGCGTCGTACGCCGCCGCGGCCAGGCGTTCATGATCATCGGGAAAGTGCGGCCTGCAGACTGCCTGCCAGAGCGCCACGTGGTCGATCGTGTGCCACGGCGTCAGCGTGCCGCCCCAGTCGAATATCACCGCCTCAGTGCTCACCTGTCGATCTTAAGGCGAACCGCCCTGACCACCGAACGCATCGTGGCTGATCAGGTCTTCGAGCGAAGAATCGACGGAAACTATGGATTGACTGACGGTGTTAGGACAGGATGCCTGTGACGAAAAGTGCCGAGATCGGACGTGCAAGGATTGGCCTGCCTGTTGCCACCCTGTCGCCTTGAGTTTGACTCCGGCACTTAACGTGACCTGCCGGACCGCTCCGGCACCGGCCGGGAAGCGGCACACGAGGAGGATCGGATGCGAATGCTGCACCATAGCGGCCGCCGGCTGAGTGGGGGCCGTCACGGCCACCGCGGCCGTGGGCGCGATGATCGCCAGCTCGCTGGCCATCGCCGGGGCGGTATCACCTGCCGCCTACGCGGCCAAGGCCAAGCTCGCAGGGCACCATCACCGGAACGGGAACAGCTGCCATCTCGCCAATGGCATCAAGCACATCGTTCAGATCGGCTTCGACAACGTCCACTATTACCGCGACAACCCGAATGTGCCGTCCGACCTTGAGATGATGCCGAACCTGCTCAACTTCATCGAGAGCAACGGCGCGATGCTCACCAATAACCACACGCCGCTGATCGCGCACACCGGTGATGACCTGCTGACGACGGCTACCGGCCTGTACGGCGACCGGCATGGCGACCCCATCGCCAACAGCAACCGGTCCTACAACACCGACGGGACCACCACCTCGGCTTCGGTGTTCGCATACTGGACCGACGCGATCCCCAACGGGACAGCGGCCGGCCGTGACACCAACCCGAACATGGTGTACTCGCCAGTGCCTCCGGCCACCGCGCACCACACGGTCACGCCGAACAAGGTGGCGCCGGCGCCGTGGGTGCCGTTCACCAAGGCCGGCTGCAACGTCGGCGAGGTCGCCACGGCGAACCAGGACCTGGAGAACACGACGCCGGACATCGCCGACCTGTTCGGCCCGAACTCCCCTGAGGAGAACCAGCTCAAGGCCGACCCTGACTCGTTCAAGGACCCGGAAACCGCCGACTACGTCGGCATCGCGGTCCACTGCGCCAAGCACAGCTCCTTCTGCGCGGACGCGCAGGCGGTGAAGTTCGGTCAGGCCACCCCGTCGCACACGGAGGTCGCCGACCTGCTGCCGGATCAGCCGGGCGGATACCATGGCTTCTCCGAACTGCTCGGCCACCGGTACGTGGCACCGCAGCTCGGCGCTGGCACGCCGAACCTCACGCACAACGGGTTCCAGGTGACCAACTCCGGAGGCAACCTGGTCGACTTGAATGGCGGCGAGATCGACGGCGCGTTCCTGGCCAACCACCCGGGCTTCCCCGGCTTCGGCGGCATCAACGCCTCGCAGTCGCTCGCGTACGCCGCCGACATGCTGGAGAACGGCGTGCCGGTGGTCAACATGTACATGTCCGACATCCACGGCAACGAGAGCATTACCGGCCTGTCCGGCCCGGGCCAGCCATGCTTCCACGCTCCCGCGGCGCTTGGCAGCGGTAGCGCCTGCTACATCGCCCAGGGGCAGTACTACAACCAGGCGTTCGGCACGTTCTTCCAGCGTCTGGCCGCCGACGGGATCACCGCGAAGAACACGCTGTTCGTCGTCAGCTCGGACGAGGGCGACCACGAGGTCGGCGCCAACGTCGGCCGGGCCATCCAGCCGACTCCGGCGAACTGTGACGGCGCCAAGGTCAGCGGCGACACCGTTACCCCCGACGTGCCGTGCACCTACCCGGCCGGCTCGTTCGGCGAGCTGAGCGGCAACATCAACGGCCTGCTCACCGCGGCCGGCAACAGCACGCCGTTCACCCTGGAGAACGACACCGCGCCCGAGTTCTACGTGACCGGCCAGCCATCGCCGGACACCTCCTCGGTACGCACGCTCGAACACCTGGTGGCGGGCCTCACCAACAACAACCCGTACACAGGCACCAACCAGACGATCGACAACTTCCTCGCCGACCCGACGGAAGAGGCCATACTCCACATGGTCAACGCCGACCCGCGGCGAACGCCGACGTTCGCGATGTTCGCCAAGCCCGACTACTTCCTGTCGAACGGAAGTTCGAGCTGCGGCGGACCGTGCGTCACCCAGGACACCGATTTCGCCTGGGACCACGGTGACTACGCGGCTGAGATCAACACCAACTACGTCGGCCTCGCCGGGCCTGGGATCAGGCACCTCGGCTTGGACGGCAACGCCCCGGGCGACGGCCCGAGCTCGGCTGGGGCCGACAGCGGCCAGATCGAGGTCTTCCAGACCCACTTGAAGGGCCCTTGGACCGATGAGACCGACATCAGGCCGACGATCCTGTACGTTGCCGGCTTGCGTGACGACTACGTGCACGACGGCCGGGTGATCAGCCAGGTCGTCTCGCACCCGAACCGGGCGCTGCGCGGGCGGGGCGTCACGCTCCTCGGTGCGTGCTACAAGCAGCTCGACTCCAGTGTTGGCCGGTTCGGCGCCTTTACGCTCGCCGCTGACACGGCCGCCATCAACAGCAGTAGCGCTGGCGATGCGACCTACCTCGGCGTGGTGCACGCACTTCGGGATCTTGAGGTCACCCGCGACCGGATCGCCATCGCGATCAAGAACGCGCTGGACGGGGCGGAGTTCGGGAACCACAGGATCAGGCATGTCGGCGCCCTGCTTATAGGCTGCCTGGAGACCATCCGAGCCGCTCACCGGCTGGCCAACCACAGCTAGCTAACCGCTCACAACCGCTCACAACCGCCCGCGGGCGGTGGCCCTTGGCCACCGCCCGCGGCTTGGGCCCGACTAGCGTTGTAACAAGCGGGGTACAACTGCGGTGCACCTAGTCCTCCTGGGACACTTGGAGCAGGCTAGGCGCGATCGCGGCTCGCCGGGAAGGGGATACCTCTGATGGCGGATCCGGACAACCAGGCGCAGCTACGCCCAACCGGCGCGGCGAATGGCAAAAACGCGTTGACCGGCACGGTCACCTCGAACGGGCGGGTAGCCAAACGCGACTCCGAAGACATCGTCGCCGAGATCGAACGAACCAGGCAGAGCCTGGCTCGAACTATCGACACGCTCGCGGACCGGGTGAGCCCGGCCAGCAACGTCCGGCGTCTGCGCGAGCGGGCGACCGAGGAACTGCGCAAACCCGAGGTCCAGCTTGCCGCGGCGGCGGTCGGGCTGGCGGTAACCGGGATCATCATCTACCGGATTTGGGGACGACGCCGCTGATCGACCTTGATAACGGCACCTATCCTGGCTTTTGGGTGGAGAAGCCGTTATCAGGAAGCGTGGTCGGCGATGTTCGAGCGATTTACCGACAGGGCCCGCCGGGTCGTGGTCGAGGCCCAGGAAGAGGCCAGGCTACTCAATCACAGCTACATCGGCACCGAGCACCTGCTGCTTGGCCTGCTCAGGGAAGGCCAAGGCAAGGCGGCCGAGGCGCTCCAGAGCCTCGGCATCAGCCTCGACGTCGTGCGGATGCGGGTCGGCGAGATCGCCGATCGCAGTGCCCTGCCGCCGCAACCCTCGGGCGCTCACATCCCCTTCACTCCTCGCGCGAAGAAGGTACTTGAGCTGGCGCTGCGCGAGGCGATGAGGATTGGGGACGACTACATCGGCACCGAGCACATCCTGCTCGGGATAGGCACCGAGGGTGACGGTGTCGCAGTCGCAGTGCTCACCGAGCTTGGTGCCGACACCCAGCGCGTCAGGGAGCAGGTGATCATGATGCGCCGGGGCCGGTCAGGCGAGCCGCCGCCGATCCGAGTGGCAAAGGGAGGCTGGCCGGGCCGAAGGGACCGTGGCCAGATCGCCGGGCTGGACACCAGGCTTGACATGCTTGAGGCGAGGCTATCGTCGTTGAGTTCCGAGGTGGACCGGCTAAAGGACCTGCTCACGCGACACGGCATCGACTCGGCCGACCCGGGCCCAGGCCCGGCCAGCAACAGCTAGGGTCCCACGCTGCTGCCATAGCGACAGCCCGGGGCCCACGCTGTTCGGCAACGAGCCGCGCATACCACCCCATGCACGACGGAACGTCCTGCTAGAGGAACGCCTTGCCTTCGCCGCGGTAGGTCGGCACCGTCCTGGCAACCCCGTCGCCGTCGATCAGGTGCAGCTCGTTGAATCGCTCGCACAACTCGCCGGCCTTCGCGTGCCTGAACCAGACCAGATCGCCGATCCGCAGGCTGTCGGCCGCTGGTCCGAGCAATGGTGTTTGGACTTCGCCCGCACCCTCGTTCTTGTCCAGCCGCAGTCCGGTCGGCAGGTAGGGTCGCGGCAGCCTGGCCGCGTCCGCCGGGCCCGAGGCCAGATAGCCGCCGCCGAGCACGGTGACCACGCCGGGTCCTGGCCTGCGCACCACCGGCAGCGCGAACAGCGCGGCCGGCCTGCCGCGGAACGCGCGATAGGCGTCGAACAGGCCGGGCTGGTACAGCCCAGACCCAGCTCCGATCTCGGTGACGGCCGGCTCGCCTGCGGTGGTCGCGATCGAGCCGGTGCCGCCGCCGTTCACGAAGTCCAGCCGCGCTGCCTCACCGATGGCGGCCACGATCGCGGCCCGGCGCTTGGCCAACTCGGCCGCTGATCTTTTCTGCATGGCCTGGATGACCTTGGCGTAGGCCTGCCGGCCCGTTGGGTTGTCGCCGACCCCGGCGATCTGGGCTTCGTAGGCCATCAGCCCGGCTAGGCGCAGCCCAGGCCGGGCCTTGATCGCCTGGGCCAGCGTGGCCGCCTGACCGGGTGTCCGGATCGGCGACCGCCGCGCGCCGGCCCGCAGCCGACCGCCGAACGCCTGATAGCCCGCGTCGATGTCGATCGCGACCTTGACCGGATGCGGGTCGGTCACCATCGCGATTGCCCTGGCGATCATGTCAATGTGATCGATGCTGTCCACCATCACGGTGATCGCCATCGCGGGCGCTTGCTGGCTGGCTAGCTTGGACAGAGCGACCCGGTCCGCCGTCGGGTAAGCCACCACGATGTCGTCGCTGGCCTGGCATTCGACCAGCCACAAAGCCTCCGGCAGGGTGAACGCGAGTATCCCGCGGAAGCCGTCCAGCGCGAGGGTGTCCGCGATCAGCGCCCGGCAGCGCACCGACTTGCTGGCAAGCCTGATCGGGGTGCCGCCAGCCCGCCGGGCCATGTCAGCGGCGTTGGCTCGCAGCGCCTCAAGGTCGACGACCGCGAACGGCGCCTCAAGCTGGGAGCTTGCCGCGTTGAATCGCTTCAGGTCATCAGCAGCGTCGCTCATAGGCGCGCCTCCGGCACGGTGCTCACTCGCGCGCCTCCGGCACGGTGCTCACTCGCGCGCCTCCGGCACGACCGTCACTTCTCCTCGTCCTTGATCAGCGCGCTGTACTCGGCGGCCGAGAGCAGGCCGGGCGGGAGCTGGTCGTCGGAGTCGAGCTTGATCTTGAACAGCCAGCCCGCACCGTAGGGATCGGAGTTGACCAGGCCAGGATCCTCATCAACCTCAGGGTTGACCTCGGTTACCTCGCCGTCGGCCGGGCAGTAGATGTCGCTGACGGACTTAGTCGACTCGACCTCGCCGCACGGATCGCCGGCCGTGACTCGCGATCCTGGCGCTGGCGCTGACACGTACACCACATCGCCGAGCGCGCGCTGGGCGTAGTCGGTGATGCCGACCCGGGCAGTCGAGTCGCTGATCGACACCCATTCGTGTTCGGCGGTGTAGTGGAGTTCTTCAGGAACGCTCATCGTGCCATCCCTTCTCTGGCCAGCGCGGATAGCCGGTGGCTGGCGTTTTCAGCGCGATAGGTGCTAGTTAGGGCTCAGGCCCGTTCTGGCCTGGAGTAGAACGGCAGCTTTATCATGGTGGCCGGCTCGGCGCTACCTCTGATGTCGAAGGCCAGCCGGTCGGCGGTGTCGCCGGCGGCGGCTGCGGCCGCAGTGTCGGCGTCTAGGTAGGCCATGGCTATCGGCTTGCCGAGCGTAGGGGAGTGCGCCCCGCTGGTAACCGTGCCGCTCGGCTTTCCTTCCCACAGCACCGTGTAACCGTGCCGTGGCACCCGCCTGGTCTGGCTGACGAGCCCGGCCAAAAGCCGGTCCGGCGCCGTGTTCGCCTTAGCCGCCAGTGCCTTCCTGCCGACGAAATCGCTGGCCTTGCCCAGCTTGACCACCCAGCCAAGACCGGCGTCGTAGGGTGTGGTCTGTCTGGACAACTCGTTGCCATAGAGCGGCATGCCCGCCTCGAGCCGCAGCGAATCCCGGGCGGCGAGACCGGCGGGAATCAGGCCGGCGCCCTGTCCTGCCTCCGTGAGCGCCGCCCAGAGCCCGGGTGCGTCCTGCGGCGCGGCGAATATCTCGAAGCCGTCCTCGCCGGTGTAGCCGGTCCTGGCTAGCAGCACGACGCGGCCAGCCACCTGCGCCTGGTAGCTGGCGTAGTACTTGAGGCTCGGCAGGTCTGTTTCGGTCAGCGAGGCCAGGATTTCGGCTGATCGCGGGCCCTGGATCGCGATAAGCGCGTAGTCCTCGGTCCGGTCTTCGACCACGGCTGCCCGGCCGGTCGCGCGCTCGGTGAGTTCGGTCGCGACCGTGACAGCGTTCGCCGCGTTGGCGACGACGAGGAACGCCTCATCGCCTAGCCGGTACACGATGAGGTCGTCGATCACCCCGCCGTCGGCGTCGGTGATCATGGTGTACTTGGCGCGTCCGGGGCGAATCGCCGATATCTCGCTTACAAGCGCGTAGTCGAGCGCCGCTGCCGCCTCCTGGCCGGTCACCAGCAATTCGCCCATGTGCGACAGGTCGAATAGGCCGGCCGCGGTTCGCACCGCGTTGTGCTCGGCGATCTCACTGCGGTAGCGCAGCGGCATCTGCCAGCCAGCGAAGTCGGTCATGGCCGCCCCGAGTTCCTCGTGCACCCCGGCTAGCGGGGTGCGCCGGGGCGTCGCGTGCTGCGGGTCGGGCATGTGCGACTCCTGAGGCGCGGATGTGTGAGCGAGCTTTCCGGCTCGTCGGCCGGCTTAGCGGAAGGCCGACCGAGCCGGCCGACCTGACGGACGATGCGCGCCAAGCCTATCGCTGCGGGCCTTGCTGCGCCGCGCTGCTCCACCTCGCCGAGGCGACGTGCTCGCGTACTTGCCACTGAAGCTGCGACGATAGAACGATGAGCCTGCTAACCGAAGATGAGATCGCCGCTGGACTCAGCCAAGCCGCTGGCTGGGAACGCTCGGGCGACGCGATTACCCGCACGATCAAGCTCGGTGACTTCCGCGACGCGATGATCTATGTCGGCGCGGTGGCGCATCTAGCTCAGGCCGCCAACCATCACCCGGACATCGCGATTAGCTGGAACCGGGTCACGTTGACGCTGTCTACCCACTCCGCCGGTGGCCTGACCGAGGCAGACTTCGCGCTGGCGAGCCAAATCAGCGCCTTGCCCTAACCTAGTTAGCTCAGCAAAGCCAAGCCCTAGCGGAGCCAAGCGGACATGGTGGAAATCAAGACCCCTGGTGAAGTCAACGCCGTCAGGGCGGCCGGGCGAATTGTGGCGCGGGCGCTATCCGCGGTCCGCGACCACGCCAAGCCCGGCGTCCGCCTGTCCGAGCTTGATCAAGTGGCCAGATCCGTGCTCGCCGAGCACGGCGCAACGTCGCCGTTCCTCGGCTACCAGCCCAGATTCGCGCCGGTACCGTACCCCGCGGTCATCTGCACGTCGGTGAACGACGCGGCGCTGCACGGCATTCCAGGTCGCCGCAAACTGTCGCGCGGCGACCTAGTGAGCATCGATTGCGGCGCCGTGCTCGACGGCTGGGCGGCTGACGCCGCGATCTCGTTCACCATCGGCGAGCCCAGTGCTGCGGATGCCCGGCTGATCGACACGGCGACCGCCGCGCTGCAGGCAGGCATAGCGGCTGCGGTTAACGGGGCCAGGATTGGTGACATCTCGGCGGCAATCGGGTCGGTAGGCAGAGCCGGCGGCTACGGCATCAGCACGGACTTCGGCGGCCACGGTGTCGGCCGTTCGATGCACGAATCACCGTCGGTACCCAACGAGGGTAAGGCCGGCCGTGGCCTCAAGCTCAGCCCTGGCCTGGTGATCGCGATCGAGCCATGGTTCCTCGCGGGCGGCGATGACAAGTACGTGATCGACACCGACGGCTGGACGATCCGGTCCGCCGACGGCAGCCGCGCCGCCCATGTCGAACACACCATCGCCGTCACCCCAGACGGCCCGCAGATCCTCACCGCCGCCTAACCGCCCGTTCCGCGCCCGCCCGCCCGCCGTTCCCCGCCCGCCCGCCGTTCCCCGTCCGCCCGCCGTTCCCCGGCCGCCCCCGCCCCGCGTCGGTGCCCAACAACGCTGCCCGCGCGAACCAGCCCGCGCGATGAATTCGGGCATCCATCGCGCTCGCGACCTTAGCCCGTGCGATGGATTCGGCAATTCAGCTGGGAAAACCGGTGTGAATTCGGGCATCCATCGCATCGGCAGGGCGGCCGGGCTGCGGTGGATTCGGGAATTCACCTACGCTTGGGCTGCTTGGAGGAGGCGGATCGGCGAGTCGTCGCTGGATCTTGTCCTGCGGACGGAGCCGCGCCCCCGTACGGCGCCATCCGCAGGACAATGACCCTGCCGCTCGTCGCGGCCCCGTCAACGGCGCGTGCCAGGTCCTGGCTGCGAGCCAGGACGGCACCGCGTCCCCCGGACGAAGGCCCCCCTCCGCAACGTGCGGCTTCCCCCATTCCCCCCGACGGCCAGAAACGCGCCGTCTGAGGTTCTAGTTATACACGTAACCAGGGAAGATTACAGGGAGTTACAAGATTGGCCTCTGGTGTAACGCACTGCGACCGGGTAATTCGTGGCCAATTGTGCCGGGTGGGGCTCAGCCAAGCTCGCACGGCAGGTGCTTGATGCCATTGATGAAGCTGGACAGCAGCCGATCCGGCTCACCCGATGCCCTAATGGCGGGTACCCGCTGGAGCAGTTCGCGCAGCATCACGGTGATCTCGCGGCGAGCCAGGTGGGCCCCGAGGCAGAAGTGCGGTCCCGCACCGCCGAAACCGACATGCGGGTTAGGTGTGCGCAGGATGTCGAAGCGCTCCGGGTCGGCGAAGACCGACTCGTCGCGGTTGGCCGCCCAGTACATGAGCGCGACCTTGTCGCCTTCGCGGTATTGGTTGCCATTGACGACCGCGTCGCGAGTGAGAGAGCGCCGCATCCAGATAACGGGGGAGACGTACCTGACGATCTCCTCGACGGTGCCCGCGATCCTTCCTTCGAAGTCGGCTAGGAGCAATTCACGCTGGTCGGGATGTTCGGTCAGCAGCATGAGCCCGTGCGAGATCGCGTTGCGGGTAGTCTCGTTCCCCGCCACCACGAGCAAGATGAAGAAAGATGACAACTCGGCCGGCGTGAGCAGTTCGCCGTCGACGTTAGCGGTCGCCAGCGCCGTGATCAGGTCGTCGGCTGGGTCTTCCTGCCGAGCGGCGGACAGATTCGTGACCAGGCCGGACAGGTCACCGCCGGCGGTGAGAATCTGCCCGATGGCCTCGTCCATGTCCTCGCTCAGGAACTCGGGGTCGCCGCCAGCCAAGATCGTGTTGGTGTTGCGTAGCACCATGTCGTAGTGCTCGTCGCCGATCCCCATCATCTGGCAGATGATCTTCAGCGGCAGCCGGGTCGAGACGTGCTGGACGAAGTCGCAGGCCCCGACCTTCAGCAGGTCGTCGACGATCGCCTCGGCGGTGAGCTGCACGTCCTCTTCGAACTTCTTGATCATCTTCGGGGTGAACGCTCGCGATACGATCCGTCGCAGCCGGGCGTGCCTCGGATCGTCCATGTTGATCATCGAGCCGAAATACTCGTTGAACTCCGGCGGCAGGTCGACCAGGCTGGTCGCGCCTCTGGCCGACGAGAAGATGTCCGGGTGGCGACTCGCCTCGACCACATCCGCGTGCTTGACGAAGGCGTAATACCCCGTGCCCTCGGCGGCGGTGAACGGCGTCTCCGGATCAGCGAAGTACGGCGGTGAGTCCAGCTCGCGCAGCTTCGCGAACGCCGTCTGCCGGTCGGCAAGTGAGAGCGTCCAGAACTCGTTCTGCGACAAATCGAGGTCACCGATGACCGGGGTCGGGAGCGATGCAGGCGTAGTCACTATGGCCGCCTTTCGGGTCAGATCACGTCAATCTCCATGGTGACAGACGTTAACCCGCGGCGGCACCCTGCGAGTGGCACAGGAGTGCACTCATGAGACAACGACCTCAGGAGATCACTCTGGGCATGTAGCCGAGCACGTCGACGATCTGGCCGACGGTGATCTTGCCCTTGCGCAGCACGGTGGCGTCGGCACCGGTGCAATCCACCACCGTGGACAACACGGCCGGAGCGATGATGCCGCTATTGAGGAACACATCCGTGTGCTCCTCGAGGTCCCCGATGGAATCGAGTCCTTCGACAATGCCGGTGCTCACCCCCCGGGCGGCGGAGGCCAGCAGCGGGCCGGTCCGGCTCAGCAGTTCAACGGCGGCTTCCTGATCGGGTACGCGGACCTGGACGACCCTTTCGTCGCCGCCGACGTGCCAGCGCAGCGATGGCGAGGCCGGCACGATCAGGGTCATCGGCCCAGGCCAGAACGCCTCGGCCAGCATTCTGGCGTGGTCGGGCGCCTGCATCGATATCCCGTCGAGTACCTGCTTGTCGCTGATCAGCACTTGAAGCGGCGTCGTTTCGCCGATGCCTTTCGCCGTCCGCATTTTCGTTGCCGGTGCCTCGCCGAACGCGTAGCCCGCCAGAGCGTAGGAAGTATCGGTCGGCATGACGATCAGGTTCTGGCTGAAGATCGCGGAAACGGCCGCTGCTATGCCCTGAGAACGGGTGTCCTCCTCAAGGCAATCGAAGACCTGCACGGCCGTCACGCTAGCATGACGCGGTGTTCGAATTCATCAGACCGCACTCGGCGAGCGGAATGCTATCGCTGAGCGAGGCGGCCAGGATCGCCGACAGCTTGCGGCGTGGTTCGCTCGCCGTTTTGCCGACGGAGACCGGATACATGCTCGCGGCGATCGCCAATTCGATGCCCGCGATCGAGCGTGCGTTCGCGGTGAAACAGCGCGACCGGTCTCAGGTCATGCACGTCGCGTGTGCGTCAGTAGCGATGGCCAGTTCGGTCGGCGTGCTCACGCCAGCCGCCCTCCGGTTGCTCGGCGCCTTGACGCCCGGTCCGCTCTCGGTCGTCGTCGCGAAGACGCCCGCGCTTCCCGACACGCTCGTCGCGGTCAACGGGACGGTCGGGATCAGGGTGCCCGATCACCCAGCCACGCTCCAGGTGATCGCCGAGGTCGGCGTGCCTCTGACTGCCACCAGCTTGAACGTGACCGGCACCGGGCCGGTTTCGGTGAGGAAGCTCGATCTCGACACGCTGAACTGGCCCCCTGAGGAGACGATCTACATCGTCGAGGACGACGAGGCCATCAGGTACAGCGCTGGCTCCACGCTGGTCCGGCTGACCGGCGAGGTTACCGAAATTCTCCGGCCCGGGCCGATCAGCGAGGCCGACGTCAGCGAAGCGCTCGGCGTCCCGAGCTACCTTGAGCTGCCAAAGCCTGGTCGAGGGTCCGATCCAGGGCACCGGTCATGATCGCGATCGCCACCGGCTGAGCGGCCCCGGCCACCTCGATGACCGCGCAGGCCAGGGAGGTGGAGTCGGCCCGGGCGAGCAGCCACTGCGTGCCCGCGACCGACCGTACCTCGACGGCTAGGTTTCCAGGGTCCGCGGCCGGACCAGCGCACGACGCGAGCGCCATGGCCCGGGCCCAGCTAGCGCCGGGCGGTCCAGCCGAGCCGAGCCGCGCTTGCTGGTCGTCGATCACAGCGAGCCAGCGGGCGGCGTGACCGGCCGACCGCGAGCCGCCGACCTTGCGGCTGGCCGGCTTGACGGTCCGCCAGCCGCAGGACGCCTGCCGCTGCGCTCGGACCCGCAAGATCAGCCCGGGCGGCCCGACGTTCACCGCTGACGTCCGCACCCACCCGTCCGCGGCCCGCTGGCGGGAGGCGGCCGATCGGCGATCGAGTCTGACTTCCAGGCCAGGTCCAAGGCCAAGCTCGGCCGCCGCCCGCTCAATGAAGCAGCCGGCCAGTGCGACCGGCCACGGGCTCGTGCGCGGCAGCGGACCGGCGTCCCTCATCACTAGCCCGCGGAAGCAGACGACCGGCTGACCGTCGGCGTCGATCGCGTTGACATCCCAGGCCGTCTCCACCGGCCCGCCGAGGCCGGGATCAGGCACTTCCTGCTCGGCAGTTCGCGGCCGGGGCACGAGCGCCGCCGTGGCAGCGGCACCGACCTGGGCGGCGCGCAGCTCGACGATGCCCGCGCGGTCACGCCCGGTGAACGTGACCGACCCGCAGCCGCCGAACATCATCCTTCGGTGCGGCACGCACACCTGGGCGAGTTGCAGCGCCGCGTCGGTCACCGCCGCGCTGCCGGTTACCAGGTCGGCCTCGTGCGCCGGCGATCGCCCAGGAACCGCGAACCACGGCTGCCCACAGGCGCCGTCGACGAGCGCCGTCGCGACGCGAGAGCCGTCGAATCGCACGGTGGTCAGGCGCTCGAACCGCCCAGTCTGGAACAGCACCGGCCCATAAAGGTCATCGGCCTTCACGACTCCCGTCGGCTGCCCGCCTGCGTGCGGGCCGTCGACCGGCCCCGGCCCGACCTCAGCGGCCGCCTGCCGAAACGTGGCGCGGAAATGATCGACCGCGAAGTCGGTGCTGTCGCACCGCAGGATCACATTCACCGAATTGTCGACCGCGAGCGCGCAGAGCCGGATCACCGCGGTCGGGTGCTGTCCCGACAGTACGACCGGGGCTGCCATCGACACGTCAGTCGCCGACCGTAGCGGAACGCCCGCCAGCGCCAAGGCCGCCTGCGCCATCGCCTCGATTGCGATCGTCGGCGGCAGCAAGCTCGCGCCATCGACCACGTAGTCGGTCAGATAAGGATCGGTGCTGGTGTCGATGACCGCTTCAGCGACCAGTTCGACGCGCGGGTAGTGCACAAGCACTCGCTCGGTGAACCGGCCGCCGGCGGGGTCGGCCCTGCTCGCGAGCGCGATCGGCCTCGGCGCCTGCTTCGCGAAGCGGCCGTGGACGGCTAGCCGACTGGGGAGTTCGGCGCCCGAACCGAGCGCGTTGAGCAACAACCTGGCCCCCAGCGCGGTGGGTGTCGCAGCGCTCCAGTCGACATGCAGCGCGCGGCAGCCGGGACTGGCGGCCGCAAGTCTTTCACCATAATCGGCGAGTGCACCGGCGGCGACTGCCGCTGCGGGACCCTCGGCAAGCCCGTATCGGCCCGCGACCGGGCCGAAGGTGATGATGAACCTGAGCGCGCGATCGTGCCCGCGGGCGGTTGTGACGAGCCGGTCGAGCAGCTTGGTCTCGTCAACCGCCTGGGCGCGCAGATCCGCGGCGGTCAAGCTGGCGACGGCACGCGGCGGGCCGGTCCTCGCGGCGTGCGCGACGGCCGTCACCGGGCCGAGTCTGCGTTCGATACGGTGGACGGCCGCGTCGAGCGCCGCGGCGCTGGCCGGGTTGACGATTTCGTAGCTGATCGCGGCGCCGGCTTGCCGTAGTTGTTCGAGCGGGGCGATAACCGCGTCGCTTCGAGTCGGGTCGTCCTGGCCGACGACCACGACGGCGGCGCCGCAGCAGGCGAGCACCTGGGCGAGCGCCAGCCCGGCGGTTCCCGCGCGGCGGCTGATCATGACGACGTCGTCCGGGCCGAACGGGAAGCTGTCCGCCCGCCGCCAGTCGGTCGGCGCCATCACAAGCTCACGGACCGAGCCGTTGGCCTCGATCGTCAACTCGCGGTACTCACCAGCCGCAGCGCCGACCCGGCTGGCGGCGCGCAAGCCGGCGTGATCCAGTTCCGCGCGTACCGTCGTGATGCCGGTCGCCGGGTGTTCGGCCCGCAGGGTTGCCCAGAAGCCAGCCCAGCCTGGGTGCGGGCTGATCGCGAGAAGCCGCCCCGTGCCGATCGCGTCCTGGGCGGCGAGCAGGGCCGCCTCGACTGCCGCCGCGTCGAACGGCCGGCCGAGCACCGCGAGCGTACGGTCGGCCGACGGCTCGTGTCCGAAAAGCTCGACAACCTCATTGCGCAAAGAATTGCGTCCGCCGGTGTAGATCCGCCAGGGCCCGTCGGCCGGGATCGTGATCGAGCCGACTGGTTCGGCGACCTGTTCGGCGTAGCAGCGGAACCACGGCGCCACGCCGGCCACCTCGGGCTCGCCTGTAGTTGGCTCGCCCGTCGTCGGTCCGACCGGCGCTGGATCGGTGACTGAGGCCGAGCCCGGTTGGCGGGTAGGCGCGACAGCACGGCGGGGGGTTCCGGGCCATCGGGGGTTCGGGGGCGTCTCCCGGGAAGCAGAGTGTCCCCCAGGGCCAGCACGGCGGGGGGTTCCGGGGCTAGCACGACTTGGCTGGGGCAGCACGCCTGGGATATCCACTGCGGCCTG
Organism: uncultured Actinomycetota bacterium; assembly: GCA_963769145.1. Taxonomy (GTDB): domain Bacteria; phylum Actinomycetota; class Actinomycetes; order Streptosporangiales; family Streptosporangiaceae; genus Chersky-822. Next base: position 339,003 of record CAVYKS010000001.1, on the reverse strand, counting down.
GCACGGATGGGTGATGAACACCGGCTCTCGCCAGATGTCGATCGGCCGCGCCTGGCTGCCGGCGTACAACAGGTCTGCCTTGGTCAGCGCTCCAGCCGCGAACAGCGCGGCGGCCGCGCGGGACATGCACCCATCATCGGCCGGGTCGCCGTCTATGCAGACGACCGCGATCTTGCGGCGCTGACCGGGACCAGGCTGACCAGCCCCGAGTCGCCCGATCGCCCTGGTCAGGTCCCGGTCCCGCCCGGTCTGGAGCAACAAGCTGGCGTCGGCGGCACCAAGCCGCACGGCGGCCGCCAGCCGCTCCTCGGCAGAACGTTCCGGGGGGTCGGTGTCTACGCGGGCTGACGGCCCCCGACAATCGGGGGGTGCCGGGGGGTCGCCCCCCAGGGCTAGCAGCAATTCCGTGCTGAGGCTGCCAGCGATCTGGTCGGCGCTGGTCAGCTCGGTGCCGGTGCAGCCGGAATAAAGCCGGCACCGCGGCGCCCCGAACTCGAATCCGGCGAATTCATCGATCGCCTTGCTCAGGTTGCCCGGGGCGGCGGTCACCGGTGGGGTGAGCGCGGCGGCGCGCAGGCCGTTCAGCGTCCTGGCGTCGGCTGCGCCGATGCAGCCGGCCCAGACCAGGCCGGCCAGTTCGCCGACGCCGTGTCCCACCGCGGCGGCTGGCTGGGCGCCGAGTTCGTCGAGTCGGCGCAGCACGATGAGAGCGCGGCGAAGCTGATCCTGCGCTGGGTTCTGCGGCCGGTCTGCGAGCAGCAAGGTGACGTGCCCGTCGGCGTCGTCGGCGGCGAAGATTCCCGGTCTCGTGCTGACCAGGCCGTTGGTGAGTTTCGGCACGATCGTGATCGCCTCGTTGGCCAGCCGGGCTAGCTGCTCCTGCCTGGTCGCGACGATCGCTACCTTCACCCGGCCCTGATCGGCCGCCTCGATAGCAAGCTGGCAGGCGAGGTCGCGCAGTTCCGCGTCGGATAGCCACGGTGCCATGTCGGTGATCCTCGACAAGATCGCTATCAGCGCGCGCCGGTCGGGCGCGTGCACGAGAAATGCTGACGGCCGGTCTAGGCCGACCTGGATGCTGACCGGCCTCGCGGTCCCTCGGTTGGCCGGGGAGAGTGCCGCTGCGACGGACGTGATGGGTTTGGCGTCAGCAGTGCCGCGCAGCACGACGTGCGCGGTCAGGCCGTCTAGACTGCGGGCGCTGACCCCGGCGTACCTGGGACCTGGGTGCTCCGGCCAGGGTTGCGGCGCGGTCGTCGTCCGCAGTCCTCCGCCGCCGTCGCGCAGGATATGGTGCGGCGTCCCGACGCCGGCTGTGGGGGGCAGCACGCCGTTGGCTGTCGCGAGCACGGCCTTGATCAGGCCGGCCGTCCCGGCCGCCGCCCCGGTGTTGCCGATGTTGGCGGTCACCGCGCCGATGCTGGCAGGCCGTTTCGCTCCTGATCGCAGCATCGCCAGCGCGGTCAGTTCGGCCTCGTCGACAGGGCCGACGCCGGTGCCGCAGCCTTCGATAAGAGCCACGTCCGCCGGGTCGATCCGGGCGCTTTCGTACGCGCGGCGCAGGGCGAGCAGCATTGCGCCGGGATCGGCGCCGGAGCGCCGATGATGGCCAGCCGAGGCGATACCGCAGCCAACTATCTCGGCGTAGACCGGCAGATCGGCCGCTATCGCGTCGGCCGTCCGCATGAGCAGAACCATCCCGCAGCCCTCACCGGGCAAGAAGCCGGTCGGGTTCTGGTCGTAGATCCGCATGTCCCCGGTGGCCAGCGCGCCGGTTTGGGCGAGCCCGACGAGATTCAGCGGATCGAGGCTGACGTCGACGCCGCCTGCGATGGCCGCGTCGACTTCACCGGCCGCCAGCGCCGAGCACGCCGACGCCACCGCCGCGAGCGATGAGGCGGCGCCCGCGTCGATGCCGAACCCGCCTCCGCCGAACCCGAACTGATCGCAGATCGCGGCGGTGATCGGGCCCGGGCCAGCGCCAATCAGAGTGTCGACTCCGACCGGCGGGAACGGCGCGAGGTAGCGCGTCGCCGCGGCTGCGAGTACCCGGTTGCCAAGATCGGCTGGTGCGCGTGCCGCCGCCAGCGCATCGGCGATGACCTGGCGTGAGTAGGGCCAGCGCAACCGCAGCGCCGCCGTCTGGATGTCGCCGCCCGGTGGGCCGCCGATGAAGACGCCGGTCCGGTCGGCGGGTAGTCCGGCACCCGCGGGAAAGCCGGCCCCTGCGAGCGCCCTGGCGGCCGTTTCCATCGCTAGCCAGTGCGCTGGTTCAGCGCTCAGGTAGGCGGCCTGTGAGATGCCGAAGGCGGCCCGGTCGAACCGCCAGCCTTCGATCAGCGCGGCCCGCGTGCTGTAAGTCCCGTCCGGCGTTCTCGGGTCAGAGCTGTAGTAGTCAGCCAGATCGAGCCGGCCCGGCGGAATCCGGCGGAACGCGCGCCTTCGGTGGATGATCACCTCAAAGAGCCCGGCGACGTCATCGGCATCGGGGTAACGACAGGCCAGTCCGACAATGGCTACCGACGTATGACTGCGAATTTCCATCATTCCCCCGAATGTGGTGCCGCGCGGGAGTCCCGCCTGTCGCGAGGTTCCGCGCAAACCCCCGTTTGCCCAGGTCGGCGGGCCGCAGGACCAAGTACCCCGAACGACCAACGCAGCAGCCCGGCCGACCGAGACGCCATTATCAGGGCCAGCGCCGAACGGGTCAAGCTACATTCCCCGGTGCGACGTTGGCCGGATAAGTCGTATCAGGGCTGGCGGGTCGGCCCTGATACTTGATGGCACTGGGTGGTCGGGGTGGGTTATCATGTCCCCGTGCGTCGAACCAGCCTGCTCCTTACTTAGCCGCGCCGATCCGTCTTAGGTGGCGCGGCTACCCCTCGTGGATCGAGGGGTTTTTTGTTTTCCAGCCTAGGTTGACCAGACGCCAAGTGATCATCTGGTCGCGGACATTCGTGAGGACACAATGACAGCGTCACCCAGCGCAGAGGTGACCAGCGCCGGTCACCCGCAGACGGCTGCAGCCGACCAGTCTGCCGACAAGTGGGATCCGAAGTCGGTCCAATCCAAGTGGCAGGCCATCTGGGACGCCATGGGGTTGTTCCAGGCCGGCGATGACCACGCCGATCCCCGGCCGCGAACGTACGTGCTTGACATGTTCCCCTATCCGTCGGGTGACCTGCACATGGGCCATGCCGAGGCCTACGCGGTGGCCGACGCGGTCGCGCGCTACTACTTCCTGCGCGGGCACAACGTGCTGCACCCGATCGGGTGGGACGCGTTCGGCCTGCCTGCGGAGAACGCGGCGATCAGGGACAACAGCCACCCGGCCGACTGGACCTACAAGAACATCGAGACCCAGGCCGCGTCCTTCCGCCGGTACGCGCTGTCGTTCGACTGGACCAGGCGGCTGCACACCTGCGATCCGGAGTACTACCGGTGGACGCAATGGCTATTCCTGCGGCTGTTCGAGCGCGGGCTGGCCTACCGTGGCGACGGCTACGTCAACTGGTGCCCCGTGGACCAGACGGTGCTGGCCAACGAGCAGGTAATTAACGGCCACTGCGAGCGCTGCGGGGCCGAAGTTGTCAGGCGGGTGCTGACTCAGTGGTACTTCAAGATCACCGAGTACGCTGACCGTCTGCTGGCCGACATGGCCCCGATCGAGGACAAGTGGCCCGACCGGGTGCTGCTGATGCAGCGCAACTGGATTGGCCGCAGCGAGGGCGCCGAGGTCCGGTTCGTCATCGAGGGCCGGGCCGAGCCGGTCACCGTGTTTACCACCAGGCCAGACACGCTGTACGGCGCGACGTTCTTCGTAGTAGCCGCCGACTCGCCGCTGGCCGCTGAGCTGTGCGCGCCCGAGCACCGCGGCGAGCTGGAGAGCTATCTGCGCCAGGTCAGCAAGCTGACCGACATCGAGCGGCAGTCGGCCGACCGGCCCAAGACCGGGGTGTTCCTGGGCCGGCACGCGGTCAACCCGGTTAACGACGAACGGATTCCGGTCTGGGCGGCTGACTACGTGCTGCCCGACTACGGCACCGGCGCGATCATGGCCGTGCCCGCGCACGACCAGCGCGACCTGGACTTCGCCCGGGCATTCGGCTTGCCGGTGCGCGTCGTGGTTGAGACCGACCAGGCCGATCCGGCGCAGACCTGGAAGGCGACGCCGGGCGACGGTGCGCTGGTCAACTCCGGTCCGCTGGACGGGATGGACAAGGCGGCGGCGATCGCCGCGATAACCCAGATCCTGGCCGAACGCGATGCGGGCCGGGCCGCGGTAACCTATCGCCTGCGTGACTGGCTGGTGTCCAGGCAGCGGTTCTGGGGCGCGCCGATACCGATCGTGTACTGCGACGGCTGCGGCGAGGTCCCGGTGCCCGACGACCAGCTGCCGGTGCTGCTGCCGGACCTGCGGGGCGGGGACCTGGCGCCTAAGGGCGTCTCGCCGCTGGCCGCCGCATCGGACTGGGTGAACACCCAGTGCCCCAAGTGCGCCGGCCCGGCGCGGCGGGACACCGACACGATGGACACGTTCGTCGACTCGTCCTGGTACTTCCTGCGGTATTGCTCGCCGCACTACGAGTTCGGGCCGTTCGAGGTCGAGGCGGTGCGCCGCTGGTGCCCGGTCGACCTGTACGTCGGCGGCGTCGAGCACGCGATCTTGCACCTGCTGTACAGCCGGTTCGTCGTCAAGGTGCTGCATGACATGGGCATGGTCGACTTCGGCGAGCCGTTCCTGGCGCTGGTCAACCAGGGCCAGGTGATCAACCAGGGCAAGGCGATGTCCAAGTCGCTGGGCAACGGCGTCGATTTGGGCGAGCAACTGGCCGCGCACGGCGTTGACGCGATCAGGCTGACGATGCTGTTCGCGAGCCCGCCCGAGGATGACATCGACTGGGCCGACGTCCGGCCAGAGGCTTCGGTGAAGTTCCTGGGCCGGGTGATGCGGATCGCGACCGACGTCGGCCGGGCGGCAGCGGGTACGACCGCGGCCGACCCAGCCACCGGGAACGGCGACCTGCGCAAGGTGACGCACAAGACCATCGACGAGGTGACCAGGCTGATCGAGTCGACCAGGCTGAACGTGGCCGTGGCGAGGTTGATGGAGCTGGCGACCGCTGCCAGGCGAGCGATCGACTCCGGCCCGGGCGCTGGCGATCCGGCCGTGCGTGAGGCGGCGCAGACGCTGACGGTGCTGCTGTCGCTGTTCGCGCCGTACACGGCCGAGGAGTGCTGGGAGATCCTGGGCCATCCGCCGTCGGTGGCGCTGGCCGGATGGCCAGCCGCCGACCCTGCGCTGCTAGTGCAGGACGAAGTCACCTGCATCATCCAGGTAAGCGGCAAGGTGCGGGACCGGCTGACTGTCCCGCCATCCATCAGTGAGGACGAACTGCGCGAGCGGGCGCTGGCTGCGCCTGGCGTCGTACGGGCTCTGGCTGGACGCGGCGCCCTGAGGGTAATCGTCCGGCCGCCGAAGGTGGTGAACATCGTCCCCGAGGGCGACTAACTCGGGGACGATCCTCACACCCGGCGCAGAACCGCCACGACCTTGCCCAATATCTCGGCCTCGTCGCCGGGAATCGGGGTGTAGGCCGGGTTGTGCGGCATCAGCCAGACATGGCTGCCTGACCGCTTGAAGGTCTTGACGGTCGCTTCGCCTTCAATCATCGCCGCGATAATGTCGCCATTCTCCGCCACCGGCTGCTGCCTGACCACGACCCAATCGCCGTCCACGATGCCGGCGTTCATCATCGAGTCACCGACAACCTTCAGCAGGAACAGCGTGCCTTCGCCGACCAGTTGCCTCGGCAGCGGGAAAATGTCCTCGATCGACTCTTCGGCAAGTATCGGTCCGCCGGCCGCGATCCGGCCGACCACGGGGACATAGGCCGCTTCTTGCGACGTGATGTCCATGGGCATGTCGGCTTCGACATCGAAATCAGGTTCGGGTCGGACCGCCGGATGCCCGGGCAGCCTGACCTCAACCGTGCGCGGCAGGCCGGCGTCGCGGCGCAGGTAGCCCTTATTCTGCAGGGTCGACAACTGATACGACACGCTCGATGTGCTGGTCAGCCCGACCGCCTCGCCGATCTCCCGCATCGACGGCGGGTAGCCGCGGCGCTGCACTGATTCCCTGATGACCTGGAGCACCTTGCGCTGTCGCCAGGTCAGGACGTGATCAGGATCGGGCTGGTCAGGCAGGTCAGGAACGGGAACGGGAACGCTTCCTCTCGGCTTGCGGCCTGGCCTGCTCCGAGGCCGGTCATCATCGGCCTGATGTGGAAGCCGGTCGCCTGGGCGCCTGTCATCTGGCGGGGTGTCGTCGTATGGATCATCGGTCATGCTCTGCCTCCCAGGGGTCGTGGCCTATCCAGTGCTTATCGCTGAGTGTCATTGCCGACGCTAGCGCTTCGCACTGACGACATCAAACATCTGTTCGACAGTTGTCGAAAGTGTCGGAACCCTGCGGTATACCTATGTCGTACCTTCGTTCGATCGAACGTTCCGTCGATCGAACAGGGTTACGTCGAACAGTCGTTCGTCTGGCAGGAGGGCACGCAATGAGCATGACAAGCGCCGCCGAGGCGAAACTCGACGCCAGGGTCCGGCCGCAGATCACCGAACTGCGGTTGCGCACCCCTTACCCCAAGCGGCGATCGGACACCGATTCGCAGCCAGCGGTGCCGCCAGCTGGTCCGCTGCGAACCGCCGCCTCAAGTCGGCCCGCCTCAAGTCGGCCCGCGCCGATCCGGCTGACGAGGCGGGGACGGATCGTGGTCTGGACACTGGTCGCCATCGCGGTAGCGGGCGTTGCCGGACTGATCTGGCTCGCTGTCGCTGGTCAGGCTCAGGCATCAGGCATCGCCGGGCCCGCGCGGCTGGCCGGTGGAGGCGTCTCCCGGGTGGTAGTCAGGTCCGGTCAGACGCTGTGGGGCATCGCCGCCAAGGTCGACCCCGGTAGCGATCCGCGCGTAATCATCCCGCAGATCGTCGAGTTGAACTCGCTCAGCAGCACCGCGATCAATGTCGGCCAGGTGCTCTGGGTGCCCAGAAGCTGACCGGCGTCAGCGGGAACGGCGTGCTCGTCGCCAAGATGTTCGACCGCCACTCGCTTGGGTACCCATTCGCCAGGCGTCGATGAGGAATTCTCTGGCCTCGGCTCATCCGAGACTTTCCATCCGCGCATCGATCCAGTTGTACCGCTGATCGCTCAGCCGCTCGAGGAGAAAGCGCCCAGGCCCGCACGTCGCGCAAAGTGACCCGTACGCCTCCCGCTCGCAGGTTCGCTCCGCATGGCCGAGAGTCCCCTTTATACGCCCCCACTAGCGGGTTCGCCGAACACTGAAATGGCGGTACTTTCCGGTAACCCGCTACTGTGAGAGAGATGCGTGCCAGTCGAGTTCGCCTCAGCGGGGTTACCGCCGCCTTGTCGCTTGCCGTTTTGTCGCTGGCGCTGAACGCGCTGCCCGGCATCGCGCAGGCACCGGCTAGGGCGGCCGTCGCTAAGCCCGCTGCCGTCGCCAAACCCATAGCCCGGTCAGCGGCTGACGCGACGCGCCAAGTCGGCGACCAGACCACAATCGACGTCGGCCGTCTGCCCACCTCGGTCGCTGTCGACCAGACCAGCGGCACGGTCTGGGTCGTCAACAGTCTCGACAACACGGTCTCCGAGATAAGCGAAAGCCGCCGAACCGTCGTCGCGACCATCGAGGTACCCGCGAGCCCCGTCGACGTCGCCGCTGATCCCAAGACCGGAACGGTCTGGGTCACCTGCCTTGGCCCAGTCGGCAAGCCGGCCGCGGACAATCTCGTGGCCGAAATCAGCGAGGCCAGCGGGAAGGTCGTCGCGACCATCAAGGTAGGGCTCGTGCCGTTCGGGATCGCCGCCGATCCGCGCACCGGCACGGTCTGGGTCGCCAACACCAATTCACGCAGCATCTCGGCGATCAGCGAAGTCCGGCGCAGCGTGGTCGCGACCGTTCGTATCGGGCCGGATTCGATTCCGGTGAGCGTGGCCATTGACGCGAGTCGCGGCATCGTCTGGGTTGGCAAACTCGGCGACGGCGTGCTCGAGATCAGCGAAGCGACCAGGTCGGTGATCGCCGCCATCAAGGTCAAGCCCGGCCCGACGGCGAACTCGCTGAACGCGATAGCGGTCGACCCGGTGACCGCGGTGGCCTGGGTGGCGGGCGACTTCTACGACGGTGCCGGGTACTTCAGCTACGCCATCGCTGTCGGCACGGCAAGCCGGAAGGTCCTGGCCAACGTCGCGGTGCCGAGGGCAGAGCGGTATCCCAACGTCGCTGACGGCATCGCCGCCGACCCGGCGACCAGCACGGTCTGGGTGGCCGACAACGGCGCTGACCAGGTCACCCTGGTCAGCGACGGCACCGACTCGGTCGCGCGTAACCTGGCCACGGGCGATCAGCCTGTTGCCGTCGCCGTCGACCCGGTCAGTGACACGGTGTGGATCGTCAACAACTATGACGGCACGGTCACCGAGTATGCCTACGACAGGCCGCAGTTCACCACCGGCGCGCGGATCAGTTTCCGCGCTGGCAGCAGTGTTCGGTTCCAGGTGCGCACCAGGGCCTTCCCGATCGCGGTGATAGGACTGGACGGCGCGCTGCCACCTGGCCTGCACGCCAGAGTCGGCCCTGGCACCGTGGTCCTGACTGGCATCCCGGCGCGGTCGGCCCAAGGTCAGACCTACCGGCTCACGATCTCCGCGGACAACGGGGTGGGCACGCCAGCCGGACAGTACGTGGTCACCCAGGACCTGGTGGTGCGAATCACCTAGCGGCTCTCCGGACCGGCCGGTTCAGCCGTACCGGCGCAGTGCGTCGGCGAGGCGCCCAATGAACTGGCGGCCAAGCGGGTTCCGCCCGTCCACCGCGATCACGGCTAGATAGCAGAAAATTCTCCACAGCTCACGTCGATCGACGAAGCCGACGTCGATCGGCCTTATCTCCTGATACGCCTCGAACACAACCGGCGATATTGGCTCAAAGTAGTCAATCGAGGCAAGGTCGATCTCCGGATGACCGAAATACGGCGCCGCGTCGATAACGACCGCACCGTCCGGTGCGCAGATGAAGTTGTTCTGCTGCGCGTCGCCATGCAACAGGCTCGGTCGCGGTTCCGGGCCGCCGAGGTCATCGGTGGTCCGGAACCGGCCGATCAGGCGCTCCACGCCGTCGGCTAGGTCGGCGGGCAGATCGCCGGAGTCAACCGCGAGCCCCAGCAATGGCTCCACCCGCCGCTCGACGTAGAAGTCGGGCCAGCGATGAGAAGCCGCGGGGCGATTGTCGTGGGGGAGTGGTCCGAAGTAGCCATCGAATTCAGTAAGGCCGAATCGCTCCGCCTTCACCTCATGCAGCGCGGCAAGGCTGTAACCGATCGAGCGGAAGTCGTCAGCCGTCCGAGCAGCGCCCGTGCGCTCGGGCAGTGCCTCGGACAGCATCAGCCAGCCATCTGATCCGGGGGTTGCGGGCGGTCGTCTTCCCGGGCTCGCACGCTCTCCAGCGCTGACGATCCCGGTCGAGACCGGCGTGGGCGTTCGCACCGCGGCGAGCCGGCTGATCAGTTCCAGTCCTTGGAGTTCGGCTGCGAACTGCTCGCGGCCGTCCGCCGCAGAGGTCAGCTTGGCGAACACGCTGAACGGAGCGCCGTGCAGGATCCCGCTCGGATGCGCCGCCCGCGCGCTCCGGTCAGTGAACCCGGTAGCGCTCCACGGACGGCCGCGATGAACCGACGCCGCCCGTTCAATCACAGCGACAATCACCGGATCAAGCAACGGATGGCTCACGCCGCAATTCTCGCCCTCACCCGGGCGACGCCACGATCGCCCACGGCGAGTCGTGGGCGGGAAGGCCGATCTGCTGGCGCAGGATGGACCCTGTGCGGGATTGGGTGGAATGGCATCGCGACTATGAGGACCCGGCGTCGGCGCTCAGCGTCCGGCTGGAATGCGTCAAGCGGAGGCTCGGCGAGGCGATCGACCGGTGCCCGCCTGGGCCGGTGCGGCTGCTGAGCTTGTGCGCCGGGCAGGGACACGATGTGATCGGGGTGCTGCCCGGCCATCGGCGACGCGATGAGGTCCGTGCTCTGCTGGTGGAGGCCGATGATCGCAACGTCGAAGTGGTCAAGCGCCAGGCCGCCGAGGCCGACCTGCTGCGGCAGATAGAAGTCCGCCAGGCGGACGCCGGAACGGTCGCCGGTTTCGCCGACGCGTTGCCGGCGGATGTGCTGATGTTGTGCGGGATCTTCGGCAATGTGAGCGATGGCGATATCGAGCGCACTGTGTCCGCCGCGTCGGGCTTGTGCAAACCGGGCGCGACGGTCATCTGGACTAGGCACCGCCGCCCGCCGGACCTGACGTCAAGGATCAGGGAGTGGTTCCGGGCGAGCGGGTTCGCCGAGGTGGCGTTCGACGCGCTCGACACCGACCGGCTCATTGCCGTTGGCACCCACCGGCGCGATGGGCCGCGCCAGGCTGAGGTGCCGACGGCTGGGACATTGTTCACCTTCGTTACCGAAAAGCCGTAAGGCACCGCATTGTCCGGCCCGTCTCCAACCGCAGCCCGTGCCCGCGCGGTCAGCCGCCGCGCCCGCGCCGCCGAGGCCACAGGTGCCCGGGCCGCCTATCATCTGGGACGACCGGCCGGGGTAGGTTCTGGCCTATACACAGGCACGGGCGAGGAGGACGACCGGTGACCGCCGACAATCGGGTGGGTCCGCCCAGCTTTGGCAGCGAGCGCGACATGCTGCGGGCCTTCCTTGATTACCACCGTGCGACCCTCGCCATGAAGTGCGACGGGCTCACCGATGTGGAGCTGCGGCAGCGGTCGATGCCGCCGTCGACGCTTTCGCTGCTTGGCCTGGTGCGGCATATGGCGGAGGTGGAGCGTGCCTGGTTCCGGCGGGTGTTCGAGGACAATGATGCGCCAATGGTCTGGTCCGTGGAGATCGACTTCCAGGCGGCGTACGACGCGAGCGCGTCGACCAGGGCTGAGGCGTTCGCGGCCTGGGAGGCGGAGGTCGGGAACTCGCGCCGCATTGAGCGGGAGGCCGGATCCCTGGACCTGGCCGGGCATCAGCCACGATGGGGTGAAGACGTGTCGCTGCGGATGGTGATGGTGCATGTGCTCCTGGAGTACGGCCGCCATAACGGGCACGCGGACCTCCTGCGTGAGGGTGTCGACGGGACAGTAGGCGCCTGAGTCGCTGTTCGGGCCAGCACCGGCACCCAGACCCTGGGCCGCTGTTACCGCAGCCCGGCAGCAACGCTGGGACGACGTTGCTGTTCAACCGCTCTCCCCGACGTTGTCGCTGGAACTCAGGATCTACCGCCACGGCGGGACGACGTTGCGGTTACCTCAAGATCGACTTCGGCGAAAGGTGACATTTACACCCTGTACCACGATGTAACGCAATGCGCTTGACAGCGATCAAGGGAAAGTCATCCGACAGCCTCCCTACGACGGCGACATTCCGCGATCACCGGCCCGATCATGGATAGTTGTCGTCCTGCTGGCCAGCCACAAACTCTGGGTCGGCGTCGCACTTTGCTTGTGTCGACGCCCGACACGCCGGCGCCAGGCGAACATTTCGGGTTTGCTGCCAGCCGGGGGTTGTCGAACGCTGGGGTCGCTAGCTGCGGCTGACGCTGGAACACCGGCCCACCGGGACTGTCAGAGGGCCGTTCTAAGCTAACTAGTGCTGTGAGCGACTTGCGGATCGCCGGGCCTTGGACCACAATATCTAGTACTTACAAGCCTGTAGTTTTTCCACAGCTTGTGATCAACCAAGGCTAGGTAACGGTAGGTTGGCCGCGTTCACCGGGAGCAGGGGGTGATGATCGCGTGTACTGCCCCTATTGCCGGTATCCGGATAGCAGGGTCATCGACAGCCGCACGGCCGAAGAGGGTGCTGCAATCCGCCGCCGCCGGTCTTGCCCGGAATGCGGGCGCCGGTTCACCACGCAGGAGACCGTGATCCTCATGGTGGCCAAGCGGAGCGGTGCCACCGAGCCGTTCAACCGGGAAAAAATCGTCCGCGGCGTGCGCCGGGCTTGCCAGGGCAGGCCGGTCACCGACGATCAGCTTGCCATCTTGGCCCAGAGGGTCGAAGAGGTCATCAGGTCGCGCGGGCTGGGCGAGGTGCCCTCGCAAGAGGTTGGCCTGGCCATACTCGGCCCACTGCGCGCCCTCGACGAGGTCGCCTACCTGCGATTCGCCTCGGTGTACCGCGGGTTTGAGTCGCTGGCGGACTTCGAGGCCGAGATTACGGCACTGCGCTCGGCCCGCGATGAAGCGTCGCGTGGTCAAGACCGCGAGTGGCTGGCGACCGACGCCGAACTGGTGCCAGGCTGGCCGCCCCACAATCCAGACGGGGCTTAGCCGCCGGTCCCCATCCGGACAGATCCAGACAGTAATGAAGATCATCGGAAATCGACATAACGGAAACCTGACTTTTGAAGGGGGAAGTATGGCCGAGACGGCGAGCGGGTCATCGACGCAGAACAGCAAGGGGGCTCGCACCGGTCTTGAGATCCGCCGCATCTACACCCGCGACGGGGTGCACCCCTACGACGAGTTGACCTGGGAACGCCGCGATGTCGTGATGACCAACTGGCGAGACGGCTCGATCAACTTCGAGCAGCACGGCGTGGAGTTCCCCGACTTCTGGTCGGTCAACGCCGCGAACATCGTCACCACCAAGTACTTCCGCGGTGCCGTCGGCAGCCCGCAGCGCGAGTGGAGCCTCAAACAGCTGATCGACCGGGTGGTCAGCACATACGGTGACGCTGGCCGCAAGCACGGCTATTTCGCCAGCGAGAAGGACGCCGAGATCTTCGAGCATGAGCTGACCCATGCCCTCGTTCACCAGGTCTTTAGCTTTAACTCTCCGGTCTGGTTCAACGTCGGGACTTCGTCGCCGTGGCAGGTATCAGCGTGCTTTATCCTTTCCGTCGATGACACGATGGAATCAATTCTTGAGTGGTATCGGGAAGAGGGACTGATATTCAAGGGGGGTTCGGGAGCAGGCGTCAACCTGTCGAGAATCCGCTCCAGCCGCGAGCTTCTCGCCTCAGGCGGCACGGCCAGCGGTCCGGTCTCGTTCATGCGCGGTGCCGACGCGTCAGCCGGGACTATTAAGTCCGGTGGCGCCACCCGCAGGGCCGCGAAAATGGTCGTCCTCGACGTCGACCACCCGGATGTCGAGGAGTTCATCGAGACCAAGGCCAAGGAAGAAGCAAAGGTCAGGGTCCTGCGTGACGCTGGGTTCGACATGGACCTGGGCGGCAAGGACATCGTCAGCGTCCAGTACCAGAACGCGAACAACTCGGTGCGGGTTTCTGACGAGTTCATGCAGGCTGTCGAGCAAAATAGCGACTTCGACCTAGTCGCCCGCCAGACCGGCGTCCCGATGAAGACGGTCAGGGCCAAGGACCTGTTCCGGCAGATGGCACAGGCCGCGTGGGAATGCGCCGACCCAGGAATTCAGTACGACGACACTATCAATGGCTGGCACACCTGCCCAGAATCCGGACGAATCACTGCAAGTAACCCATGTAGTGAATATGTACATTTGGATAATTCGTCATGCAACTTGGCCAGCATCAACTTGCTGAAATTCCTGCGCGACGATGACACGTTCGACATCGAGCGGTTCGCCCAGATCACTGAGTTGATCATCACGGCGATGGACATCTCGATCTGCTTCGCCGACTTCCCGACCGAGAAGATCACGACGACGACAAGGGCTTACCGACAGCTTGGCATCGGCTACGCCAACCTGGGCGCGCTGCTGATGGCGACCGGTCACGCCTACGACTCAGAAGGCGGCCGGGCGATCGCCGCCGCTATCACCTCGCTGATGACCGGCACCGCCTACAAGCACTCGGCCGAATTGGCCAAGGTGGTCGGACCGTACGAGGGCTACGCGCGCAACGCCAGCGCACACAAGCGGGTCATGGCCAAGCACGCGGCAGCTAGTAAGGCGATGACCGCGCCGGTCGGCCACGACGCTGAGATCCTCACCGCCGCGAACCAAGCCTGGGACAACTGCCTGCGCCTCGGTGAGGCAAATGGGTATAGAAACGCCCAAGCCAGCCTACTCGCTCCAACTGGGACAATTGGGTTGATGATGGACTGTGACACCACTGGTGTCGAGCCTGACCTCGCGCTGGTCAAGTTCAAGAAGCTGGTCGGCGGCGGCTCCATGCAGATCGTCAATCAAACCGTCCCCCGCGCCTTGAAGAACCTCGGTTACCAGCATGAGCAAGCAGAGGCGATCGTCGAATACATCGCCGAGCACGGCAACGTGGTGGACGCTCCTGGCCTGCGGCCCGAGCACTACGAGGTGTTCGACTGCGCGATGGGCGAACGCGCGATCAGCCCGATGGGTCACGTCCGGATGATGGCCGCGGTCCAGCCCGCCCTATCGGGGGCCATATCCAAGTGCGTGACCGGGGACACTCTGGTGGCTTCGTCAGAAGGCCTGATCAGGATCAGCAGCCTGCATCACGGAGAAGATGAAGACACTTTCCGCGAGGAGCGCTTGGTGATCTCCTCACTCGACGGAGACAGGAAGGCCGATGCCTTCTACTACGGGGGCGTCCGACCCGTGCGCCAGGTCCGTCTCAGGTCCGGCCACACGATCACCGGCACTTTGCCGCATCGCCTGCTCGTCGCTGGCCAGGGCGGACTTACCTGGAAAACGCTCGGTGAGATCGAAGCAGGTGACAGCGTCGCCATTCAGTATGGTGCGGAACTCTGGGCCTCGGCGCCCGCGGACCTGTCCGCTTTGGTTACCTCGCCGCCGCATGGCAATCAGAAGCGGATCGTTCTGCCGGGTCATATGAGCTCGGAACTCGCTTTCTTGCTTGGTGCCTACGCGTCAGAAGGGCATATAACCCGCAGCACTTGGACGATAGTCATCACGAACTCCGTGCCTGCGGTGCTTGAGCGCGTGCGTCGGGCCTGGCAATCGCTGTTTGGCCTGAAAGCACGGATCACGGCCGACCCAGGTAAGTGTCCGACAGCCGTAGTTTCATCGAAGGCCGCGGTCGAGTTCATGACTGCCCTCGGCTGCGGCTCGGGTTCATCAAGCAAGCGCATTCCGGACGCAGTACTTCGCTCGCCTCGCGAGATGGTGCTCGCCTTCCTGCAGGGCCTAGCTCTGGACGCGTACGTCACTATGGCCACGGCTCCCAAGTGGGCGATCTGCCTGGACAGCCCGAAGCTGCTCGACGATTTGCAGGCAGTCATGACGAATCTCGACGTGATGACCGGCCGCGTCCGCAAGTACAACAAGGATTACGACAAGTATTACGACGAGGTGTATGCGGCAGGAACCCAGGGCCAACTGATGGTCAGCCTGGTGCCGTTCATCGAACCGGACAAGGCAGCTAGCGCCTCCAGGTACCTCCAGATGAACTTCAGATCAGGAACGGCAGACGTCGTACCAGGCGTGGCCGGCAGGGAACTCTACGATCTGATCCCGCCGCGATGCGGTGACGGTGATGAGGCGAGCTGGCGTAGGGCGTTCACTTTCCTGCTCGACGACCGCACGAAGCAGGTGACTAGGACGACGATCGAGCGGATCTCCACGCTGCCTGGGGTTCGGCTGCCGGAGTGGCTGCGCCAGCTAGTCGAGGGGAACCTGCACTTCTCGCCGGTGGAGTCCGTGGCTGATGCTGGAGAAGCCGAGGTTTACGACCTTTCAGTGCCCCAGACGCACGCGTTCGTCGCCAACGGCATCGTCAACCACAACACCGTGAACCTTCCAGAGACCGCCACAATTCAGGACATCGAGAAGATCTACTTCGAGGGCTGGAAGCTGGGCCTCAAGGCGCTGGCGATCTACCGCGACAACTGCAAGGTCGGCCAACCGCTGTCAGCGACCAAGCGCAAGCCGGAAGCAGCCGTTCCGGCCATGCCAGCGGTGGAGGCAGCCGGCGCGCCCGCTCACGACCAGCGTCCGGTCCGACGCCGCCTGCCGAAGCAGCGTTCGGCCAGGGTAACCCGGTTCTCTGTGGCCGGCTCCGAGGGCTACATGACCGCGTCGACGTACCCGGACGACGGGGTCGGCGAGGTGTTCCTCAAGCTCGGCAAGCAGGGCTCGACGCTGGCCGGCGTGATGGACGCGTTCTCGATCGCGATCTCGGTCGGCCTGCAGTACGGCATACCGCTGGAGACCTGGGTCAGCAAGTTCACCAACATGCGGTTCGAGCCGGCTGGGATCACCGATGACCCCGACATCCGGATGGTCAGCTCGGTGATGGACTACATCTTCCGCCGTCTGGCCCTCGACCACCTGCCCTATGACCAGCGCGCCGAGCTTGGCATCTTGTCCGTGGCCGAACGCACCGCAGCCCTCGACGGCACCGAGCGGGCCGCCGACACCGAGGAAGTCGACCCAGAGGAACTGGCGCAGTCTGCCCCGCGCGAGGAACCGAAGGCCGCAGCACGACCCGCCGGAAAGGCTCAGGACATTCAAGCCGAACGAACTGGCGGGGCTGACTCACCAGCCATACCGCGAAGCTCGACCGAGCTGATCGAGTCCCACCAGGGCCGGGTCGCCGACGCCCCGCTATGCCTCACTTGCGGGACCAAGATGCGCCCAGCGGGTAGCTGCTACGTCTGCGAAGGCTGCGGCTCCACCAGTGGCTGCAGCTAACCATGGGCAACCGTCCGACTCCAGCTCGGAATGAGGCTCGTTCCCCAGACGCCGTGGGCCCCAGGCTGTCGCTATGGCTTATTAGGGGCCCACGCTGCGGGCGGCCGCCCAGATCCGCACCCGAACCTAGGCCACCACGCCATCCGGGGCACTGCGCCGGGCAGCGCAACGCGGAAGACTCGATGCGGTGCAGGGGGCTGATGGGGTCTGGCGCAGCTCGCGCAAGGCCGTGAACGCCTACCGGGCCGCCAGGCACCAGCGACGGCCGGAAACCAACTAAAGTAACCCGCTAAACATGCTAACTGACACGAAGGTTAGGTCGTTTAGTAAGTTGCTTGGGACCTTTCTTACGCAGCTTCGACGTCGGCCGGGGCCACGGAGGCGCTCTACCGTGACCAGGTGCCCGGTCTGGTGAGC
The DNA here is from genome assembly GCA_963769145.1 of uncultured Actinomycetota bacterium. GTDB lineage: Bacteria > Actinomycetota > Actinomycetes > Streptosporangiales > Streptosporangiaceae > Chersky-822. The sequence goes on along the minus strand of CAVYKS010000001.1, from coordinate 321,894 downwards.
GCGTCTCCGATCCGGGTTGACCGGGTGTTCGGTGCGGGACCGTTCCGCGAGATCGGCAATCCGCTCATCGCTGAGCTAGCGCCGGATGGGGCACTGATCGTTGCCGGCGGAGACCTTGGCCCGCTGCAGTGGCACGGCCAGGATGTCTCCCGGGGAGCAAGACGCGCGTATCGCCTTGCCGTTTATGACGGCCTCGTCTGCCTCCACCTGGTGCCGACGCGCTGGCCCGCGAAGGCGATCGCCTTTCACCCGACGCTTCCGATCGTCACGATTGGCACGGGGTGTTATGACGGGGGTTACCTCTACGAGGGTGAGTTGCTCTTCCTGGACTTGGTTACGGGCAGCGTGGTGTCGCTGCTCGAATGGCCACGCGAGGTGCGGAGGATCACCTGGCGTGATGAGCAGACGCTTGACCTCGTGCTCGCTGTCATCAGCGACGAGGACGAGGAACGGCTGGGCACGGCGTCGGTTGCCTGCTCCATTCGACGGGACGATTGGGACAGTGCCTTCGATGGAATGCTGAAATACCCGCGCGACGAGGTTTCCGCGCCAGATGGCGAGATATCTGATCCTGGTGCCGCGGTCGCTCTTGTGGAGCGGTTTTGCCGTGAGCGCGGCGTGACATGGGAACCGCGCAGGGCGGTGTGGGCGGTACGCGCTCTCCTGGACGGCCGGATTCTCGGCGCGCTGGAAGACGTGGCCCTGGAATGCTGGTCGCCGGACTCGGATGAAGCCGAGTGGCGGCTACCGGCTGAGGGCACGGGCTGTCAGGTGCACCTGTCACCTGAGGGCAAAACTGCCTTCACGCTGACTCAGGTGGCACGCAGGTGGTCGCAGACCGGGCGGACGTGGGTAACAGAGCCGAGTTCGGTAACCGAAGTCGGCCTAGAAAATGGGGAGGCGCTGGCGACGTGGGGCATCGGCTCTGAAGCAGTGATGACGGTACGGACTGACGGCTGGTGGGCGTTGCGTGATGCCGAGCCGGTCCGCAATCCCTCGGTAGGCCCGGTCACCCTATGGTCCCCGCGCGGCCTTCGGCCGGCGATCATCCAACTCGGCCGGTACGACCTGTTCAATCACTACTTCGCCATCCGGTACGCGCCGGACCTGCTCTTCCTCCAGGGCAGCGCGAGCAAGCCCTGGGAGGACAAGTGGGTGGTGGCGGTTGACCCGCCGTCCGGAGCCGTCCGGCGGCTCTTCCCGCTGGAGTGGGACAAGTCGCGAGGCCGTCACCTGTGCGGCGGTCCTGGTGCCTACCTCAGCGGCGGCGCCGGACCCGTCATGGTCCATGCGGGCGCTGTTCACGATGCTCGCGGACTGCTGCCGGGCAACTCATTCGTGGCCTGTCGCGCCTACCCCTCAGGCGAACCGCTGTGGGTTTTCACCGCTAACGTCCAGGCCACGGACCTGGATACGGACGGTGACCACGTCTACGTCGCCTTCAACTCGGGGGACCTCGTCGTCCTGCGTGCCGCAGACGGTGCGGTGCGCGCCCGTCACGAAGTGAGACTAGACGGCCGGTGCGTCATCCCGCTGTCACTGGCCGTTGCCGGCCCCGGCCGCGTGGTGATCGGAACTCTGGAGGGTGTGCTGCTCGCCTGCTCCGTCGATATCACTCCGGGCTGATGAGCGAGCAAGTCCGCTAGGAGTTCAGGTATCGCACGACTGCCATGACGCGCCGGTGGTACTGCCCGGTGTCGGGCGGAAGGTCGAGTTTGACGAAGATGCTGGCAATGTGTTTTTCGACAGCGCGAGCCGAGATCACGAGGCTGTCGGCTATGGCGGTGTTCGACCGGCCCTCGGCCATGAGCGCGAGCACGTCTGTCTCCCGCGGCGTGAGCCGCTGGAGCGGGTCAGCTTTGCGGCTGCGGGCCAGGAGCTGGCGGACGACTTGCGGGTCGAGCGCCGTGCCGCCGTCCGCGACACGCTGGAGTGCTTCGATGAACTGCCCGACGTCGGATATCCGGTCTTTGAGGAGGTACCCGATCTTGTCGGTGTTGTCGGCGAGGAGTTCGCTGGCGTAGCGTTCCTCAACGAACTGCGAGAGCACTACCAGGGCGACTGCTGGCCAGCGGCGCCGGATCTCGATGGCCGCGCGCAGCCCCTCGTCGATGTAGGCGGGAGGCATCCGGACGTCGACAATGGCCAGGTCTGGCTTGCAGTTCTCGACGGCTGCCAGTAGGGACGGGGCGTCGCCGACCCCCGCGGCGACTTCGATGTCACCCTCGGCGAGGATGCGGGTGATGCCCTCGCGCATCAGGACGCTGTCATCGGCGATCACCGCTCGCATGGGATCACCGCCTCGACCCGGGTCGGGCCGCCGGGTGGGCTGGAAACGGTGAAAGTGCCGTCGATGGACCTGATCCGCGCGGCGAGGCCGGCCAGGCCGCCGCCCGGTTCCGGGCGGGCGCCGCCGCTGCCGTCGTCTTCGATCACGACGCGCAGGTTATGCTCGTCGGCCCCGACGGTGACCGTGGCGGTGCGGGCGCCGGCGTGCTTGGTGATGTTGGTGATGGCCTCGGCGGCGACGTAGTAGGCGGCTGCCTCATGGATCGGGTCGGGGCGCTGGGTGAGGTCGATGTGCAAGCTGACCGGGACCGGACTGCTGGCGATGAGGGCCGAGAGGGCGGCGTCGAGTCCGCGTCCGTCGAGTACCGATGGGTGGATGCCCCGCACGAGGCCGCGCAGTTCCTCGATCGCGGTCTTGGCATCCCGGTGAGCACGCGCAAGGAGCTCGCGGGCGCTGTCGGGGTCTTTCCCGAACCGGGCCTCGGCGATGCCGAGATCGACCGCCAGCGACACCAGCAGCGGCTGGAACCCGTCGTGGAGATCCCGTTCGATGCGGCGGCGCTCGGCTTCGGCGGCGATGACCGCCTGGGCGCGTGCTTCGGCTAGGCGCTCTATCTCGGCCTGCCTGGGCGGCGCGAGCAGCAAGCGGGCTACCCGGCCGTAGCCGCGGAGCAGCCATGGGGCCGCCAGCAGGCCAAGTGCTGCGAGCGCAATGCCTGCCGGAAACAGGGCGGCGGGCGTGTTCTTCAGCAGACCGGGGGGCGGGAGTGCGACCTGGGGTACAACGCTGCCAGCGGCCAGGCCGATCAGGCCATAGGCCGCGAGCGCGGCGGGTGCGGCCAGCAGCCAGCCTGCGCCCGCGTTCAGCGTGGTCCAAGCCACATCGCGCCAGGTCGCCGGGTCGGCCAGCAGCCATCCCAGCCGAGCCGGCCTGCTTGCTTTCCCGCCGTCGGGCTCCGGGCGGTACCGCCCGGCGACCGGCACGCCGCACCACGCTCCGGCTAGCCGCCTAGCCTCGTTCGCCAGCCGCCGCACGGCCACCAGGATGGACGGGAGCAGCAGCAGGCTGACGGCGAGCCCGGCGAACGGAGCTATCCGCAGGGCTGGCGGCATCCACGGGGGAGCTTTCAGCAGGAACCCGGCACCGAGCCCGGCGAAGGCCAGCGGCGCGGCCAGCCCCAGCACCAGCCCTGCCCCGGCCAGCGGCAGTCCGCACAGGGCCAGCGCGCGGGCGGAGGCGATGACGCCATTGCCGGCCACGGTCCGGAGCTGACCCCGCCAGTCCGGGCCTGCCCTATCCTGGCCCAGCTCATCGCCCACCATGCGGCTCACACCGGCAACCATACGCAAAGGCGATGCGAATGGCCTTCGTGCCCGCACGGGGCCGGTGGTGGGGCTAACCGAACCTTCGATCCGGGTATGCGGCCCATCGATTCCGGCCTTGCGCCCGCCGCACGCTTGGTGCCATGACGGTTCTTGAGCTTGTGAATGTCTCGAAGTCATTCGGCGAAGGCTCGGCGGCGGTAAAGGCTCTCGCCCATGCCACCCTTTCGGTGGAGCCCGGCACGATGGTGGCGGCGATGGGGCCGAGCGGGGCGGGCAAGTCGACCCTGCTGACCATCGCCGGCGGCCTGGAGGAGCCGGACGAGGGCGAGGTGCTCGTCGGCGGGACATCGCTTTCCCGCATGTCCCGTAACGGAAGGGCGCGCCTGCGGCGCCGCGTCATCGGCTATGTCTTCCAGGACTACAACCTGCTCGCTGGGCTCACCGCGGCTGAGAACGTGTCGCTCCCGCTGGAACTCGACGGCGTCCCGGCGCGAAGGGCACGGGCAGCGGGGATGGCCACTCTGGAACAACTCGGCCTGGCCAGCCGGGCCGGTCATTACCCGGACCAGCTATCGGGCGGCGAACGCCAGCGGGTCTCGATCGCCCGCGCCGTCGTCGGCGAACGGCAGTTGCTGCTCGCCGACGAGCCCTCCGGCGCGCTCGACTCGGCCAGCGGCGAAGCGGTCATGGAACTCATCAGGGCCGCCTGCGACCGGGGCGTCGCCGCCGTTGTCGTCACCCACGAGGCGCACCTGGCGGCATGGGCTACCCGGATCGTCTCCATCAGAGACGGTCATCTCGTCAGCCAGGCCAACAACAAAGCCCCCGCGCACCGCGAGCCGTCTCTGGACGGCAACCGGTGACCGCGATAGCACCTAAGACAGCAGCCCGGCGGCGGCCGGTCAACGGCGGTGCCCCCGCCCGGCGCGCGACCGCTCGCTGGGCCTGGCGGCTGTTCCGCCGCGAGTGGCGCCAGCAGTTGCTCATCCTCGCCCTGATCACCATCGCGGTGGCGGCCACCATCTTCGGCGCGGGCATCGCCACGAGCACGCCGCCACCGAAGGACGCCAGCTTCGGCGGCGCACAATACGCGATCACCCTCCACGGCAGCACCCCGCGTCTTGTGGCCGACATCGCCTCGGTCACCTCTTATTTCAGCTCTGCGGGTGCCGCTCGCGGGACGGCGCATCGCACGCCGCCGGCCAGGCCGGTTCAGGTCGTGGAGCAGGAGAACCTCGCCACGGGTTCGGTGACCCCAGTCACGCTGCGGGCCGAGGACCGGGACGGCCCGTTCGGCCACTCCACGCTGTCCCTGATCACGGGCCGGTACCCGGCCGGGCCTGGCCAGGTCGCGCTGACACCGCAGGTGGCCTCCCTCTATGACGTCAGCACGGGGGGACAGTGGCATGCCGCCGGCCGCGCCTGGCAGGTCACCGGTCTGGTGGAGAACCCCGACAACCTGCTTGATGAGTTCGCTCTCGTTGCCCCGGGTCAGCTGCCGGCCCCGGATTCCGTCACCGTTCTTTTCGACGCCACCCCTGCACTGGTGACCGCCTTCCGCCTTCCCCGACAGGCGACGCTCCAGACGCCGCCTCCAGGAGGGAGCGGGTTCAGCCCGGCGGTAGTCGTGCTCGTCCTGGCGATCTTCGGGCTGCTGTTCGTGGGGATGATCGCGGTGGCCGGCTTCACGGTGCTGGCGCAGCGTCGGATCCGGGCGCTCGGGATGGTCAGCGCCCTGGGCGCCACCGACGGGCATGTCAGGCTCGTCATGGTCGCCGACGGTGCGGTCGTCGGCGTGATCGCAACCCTCACCGGAGCGGTGACGGGCTTGCTGGCGTGGTTCGCCTACGCGCCGCACCTGCAGGCCAGCGCGGGCCACCGCATCGACATGCTGAACCTTCCGTGGCAGGTGATCGTCGTTGTCATGGCTTTCGCCGTGCTGACCGCAATGAGGGCGGCCCGCCGTCCGGCGGGTGCGATAGCTCGCATCCCTGTTGCCGCCGCCCTGTTCGGCCGGGCGCCCAGCCCCCAGCCAGCACGCCGGACGGCGATTCCGGGGCTGGCTTTGCTCGCGGGCGGCGCCTACCTGCTCGCCTATGCCGGCGGCTGGGGAGCCACCGGCCTGAACGATACGTTGCACCTGATCGGCGGACTGGTGGCGGTTGGGCTAGGCAGCGTGCTCACTGGCCCGCTGTGCATCGGCGTCCTGGCGATCATGGGGAAACGCGCGCCCGTCGCCGTCCGCCTCGCCCTCCGTGACCTGGCCCGGTATCGGGCACGCTCGGGCGCGGCCTTGTCGGCGATCAGCGTCACCGTCCTGATCGCGGTGACGATCTGCCTGTTTGCCGCCGCCCGCTACTCCAGCGCCGTCGACTACTTCGGGCCGAACCTGCCATCGAACCAGGTCGTCATCTACACGCCTGCCGGTGCCGCGTCCGCTGGGCTCACCCGGGACCTGTGCGCCTCCCCCGGTGAGCACCCGGCCGCCGCCGCGCTGCGTCGCGACCAGGCTGGCGCGGACGCCATAGCCGCCTCCCTGGGGACCAGGAACGTGCTGGCCCTGGAAGCGACAACCGGGCTGCTGCTCCAGACCACCAGCGGAGGCACCGACGTCGGCCAGCCGTATGTTGCCACCCCCGTGTTGCTCGCCCACTACGGCATCAAGGCCAGCCAAGTCCAATCCGGCGCCATCTTGCTCACGGCCCACGCCGGCCTCGCGAGGGCCCCCGCCCTGCAGCTTCCATTCGGCTGCACGTTCAGCAACGCCTGCCCGCCAGCTCGCTGCATCGCCAGGCCGTCCATCCAGACGCTGCCCGGACTGCCGGCCGACCTGGCGGCCCCGAATCTTGTCCTCACGAGCTACGCCGTCCGCAGATACCGGCTGCATCCCTACCCAGCCGCCTGGCTCATCCAGACCCGGCAGCCGCTCACCGCCGCACAGATCAACGGCATCCGCCAGCGCGCCGAAGCGCTCGGGCTCATAATCCAGACCAAGAACGACAACCCGTCGCTGTCCCAGCTCGATGCCTGGGCCACCGAAGCGGGCATCCTGCTGGCCCTTGGCGTGCTGGCACTGACCGTCGGGCTGGTCCGCGGTGAAACCGCACCAGACCTGAGGATCCTCACCGCCACCGGGGCCACCAGCAAGACCCGCCGCGGCATCACCGCCGCCACCGCCGCGGCCCTCGGCCTGCTCGGCGCCCTGACTGGCACCGTCGTCGCCTACCTCGCCGCACTCGCCTACTTCAGAAGCCAGCTCAGCGAACGGCTGAACCACGTCCCCGCGCTGGACCTCATCCTCATCCTTGTCGGGCTGCCGGTCATCGCCGCAGCGGGAGGCTGGCTGCTCGCCGGACGTGAACCATCCGGCATCTCCCGCCAGCCCCTCGAATGAGGGTCGATCACGGTATGTTCCATTGCTGGTCGGTGCGGGAGCGGGGGATTACCAGGCCGGATTCGTAGGCGGTGACGACGGCTTGGGTGCGGTCGCGGAGGCCTAGCTTGGCCAGGATGCGGCTGACGTGGGTCTTGACCGTTTCCTCGGTGACGACGAGCCTGGCCGCGATCTCTGGGTTGGACAGGCCTTCGGCGAGCAGCATGAGCACTTCGGTCTCACGAGGGGTGAGGGAATCGAGCGCCGGTTTGGGTTTGCCTGGGTGGTCCGGCTGCATTTTCGCGAACTCGCTGATCAGGCGGCGGGTTACGGTCGGCGCGAGCAGAGCCTCGCCTCCGGCTATGACGCGGACAGCGTCGAAGAGGCGTTCCGCCGTGACGTCCTTGAGCAAGAAACCGCTGGCACCGGCCCGTAGTGCGTCGTAGACGTACTCGTCCAGGTCGAATGTGGTGAGGATGAGCACGCGCGGAATCTGGCCCGCCGCGCCGGCGACTTGCCTGGTGGCCTCGATGCCGTCCATTCCCGGCATACGGACGTCCATGAGCACCACATCGGGGCGCCGCTCACGGCAGACTCGCACCGCCTCGTTCCCGTCGGCCGCGGTGCCAACGACGGTGAAATCCTGCTGGGTTTCGAGCAGTGCGGCGAATCCTGTGCGCACCACCTCGTGGTCGTCGGCTACGACGATCTTGATTGGCGCTGGGGGAGCGGTCATCCGGCCGCCTCGGCTGGTCCGGAAGACAGGTCGTCAACCTCGGAGCGGTTTGGCAGCGGAATGATCGCCTCGATGGCCGGCAAGGACGCCTCGACGATGAAGCCGCCGCTCACATCCCGGCCGGTGCGTAGTGAGCCGCCTACGGCCGCTGCCCGCTCTCGCATGCCGAGCAGACCGTGGCTCGCTGGTTGTGACTCTTCGTGGGTCGGCGCGTTCGGCGGGCCAGGGCCGTTGTCGCGCACGCTGACCCGCAACTCACTTGGGGCATAGTGCAATTCGACGTCGACAGCGGCGCCTGGCGCGTGCCGGCGCGAGTTCGTGAGGGCCTCCTGGACGATGCGGAAGGCGGCGAGCTCGACGCCGGGATCGAGTGTCACCGGTGAGCCGCGCACGATCAGGCGAGTCGTCGTATCCGCCGCCTCACGCGCCTCGTCGATCAGCTCGTTGAGCTGGTGCAGGCGTGGCTGCGGTCGGCGCAGGTCGGCCGGGCGGACGCCGGTGTCCTCGCGCAGCACTCCGAGCAGTCGCCGCATCTCGGTCAAGGCGGCGCGTGCGGTGTCGCCGATCGATGAAAACCGCTGCGCGCCGGTGGCAGGCAGGCCAGGGGTGGTCAGCCGGGCGGTCTCGGCCTGTACCGCGATCATCGAGATGTGATGCGCGACGACGTCGTGCAGTTCGCGGGAGATCCGGGCCCGTTCGCCGCGGGCGGTGTGCTCGAGCAAGGAGTCCGCAATGACCCGTCGGGCGGCGCTGTGCTCGGTTGCCTCGGCGCGGGCCCGGAGCGCGATCCCGGCCCAAGCCATCGCCTGGCCCAGCGAGGCGAGCAACACGGAGTAGAAATGGACCGATGGGTGCGCTTGCCCAAGCAGAGCCAGCGGCAGGAACAGCGTGGCGAGGCCGACCGCGAGCGGCTGCGTCTTGCTGTACCGCCCGAGGCGGTACAGCAAGACGAGCGCGACGATCGTGCCGGCGATGGTCAGCGTGTGGAAGATGAGCAGCGACAGCACGCACGCGGTGGTGACCACCGTGCTGGCGATCGCGGGCTGTGCCCACAGCAGGCCGAGCGGCATCGTTGTCGCCAGGCTAGGCAGCACGAGCGCTATCTCAAGTTCCGCGCCGTTGACCTGGCGGTTGATTGCCGCCTGGCTCGCGGCCCAGGCGGTCGCCTGGGCCGCGCCGGCGATCGCGAGCACGACGGTCGCCGCTGCCGGGGCGCGGCGGATCGAGGCGGTCCGCCGCGCCGTCGCGGACAGACCGTCTAGCCGGTGATTCACGCGGCCCACGTTAAGTCATTGTTGTCGCTGCCGAGCAATTCTTCGTCCCTCTTGAGTGGGACTGGCACCGGCTTGGCGTCCCCTGTCCAGGGGAGGGCAAAGACCGCGCTCTGGCGTGACGATCGGTTGCGTCAATTTTTCTAGTCTGCAATGCATGAAAGCGATGATCGAAGTGAACGGGCTGCGCAAGAGTTTCGGCCCGACGCTGGCGCTTGACGAGATGACGTTCAACGTCATGGCCGGTCAGGTCACCGGATTCGTGGGGCCGAATGGGGCGGGCAAGTCGACCACGATGCGGGTCATACTCGGCCTGGATACGCCGGACGGGGGCCAGGCGCTCGTCGGCGGACGGCCGTACCGCAGCTTGCGGCATCCGATGAACCAGGTCGGCGCGCTGCTGGACGCGGGCGCGCTGCAACCCGGCCGGAGTGGCCGCAACCACCTGCTCTGGCTGGCCCGCTCGCAGGGCCTCCCGGCCAGCCGGGTCGATGAAGTCATCGGGCAGGCGGGGCTGGAAAAGGCGGTCAGGAGGAAGGCCGGCGGTTACTCACTCGGCATGCGGCAGCGGCTCGGGCTCGCGGCGGCGATGCTCGGCGACCCGCCGGTGCTGATTCTGGACGAACCATTCAACGGGCTTGATCCCGAGGGCATCGTGTGGATGCGCGGCCATCTCGCCGAATTGGCGGCCCAGGGCCGGGCGGTCCTGGTGTCCAGTCACTTGATGAGCGAGTTGCAGGACACCGCGGATCACCTGGTCGTCATCGGCCGGGGAAAGCTGATCGCCGATACCAGCGTTCGCGATCTGCTCGCTGCCGCCTCCGGCGACCGGGTGCGGCTGCGCACGACGGCGCGTTCCGAGGCGATGACGGTGCTCGCGCGCGCCGGGGGTACGGTCGCCTCTACCGAGCGCGACACGCTCACCGTGCACGGGCTTAGCGCCGAGCAGGTGGTGGCCCTGCTCGGACAGGCCTCGGTGGCGTTCTCCGAGGTCGCGGCGCACCGAGCCACGCTTGAAGAGGCGTATATGGAGCTGACCAGGGGCGCGGTCGAATACCGCGCCAGCGCGACACCGGAGGTCGCGCGATGAGCGTCGTGCCGGAGGCGCGCGGGAGTAACTCCGCGACGATCGCCCCGTACCGGTCCGGCCAGCCCGCCGGGCGCGACGGCTTTGGCCAGCTACTGCGGTCGGAGTGGACTAAGTTCCGCACGGTGCGCGGCTGGGTGGTGGCCATTATCGCCGCCGCTATCGGTGTCGGGTTGCCTATCGTCGCGCTCGCTGGCACGGCGAAGGACAACAACTCCATCCCGAATCTGCCAATCGGGCCGGGCGGGCTGGCCGTCGTCGACTCGTTCTACTTCGAGCATCATCCGATCGGCGCGGACGGTAGCATCACCGCGCGGGTCACCTCGCTGACCGGGCGGGTACTCCAGCTTTTTCCAGGCGGGCCGCTCCCGCCGGATAGCTCGCAGCCCCAGCCGTGGGCTAAGGCCGGAGTCATCATCAAGGCCAGCACCAAGCCGGGTTCGCCCTACGCCGCGATCATGGTCACGCCGGATTACGGCGTGCGATTCCAGTACGACTTCACTGGCGATGTCGCTGGACTGGCCGGATCGGTCTCCGTCGGATCGCCGCGTTGGGTCAGGCTGACCCGGTCAGGGGACACGATCACCGGCTACGACTCCGCTGATGGCGCGCATTGGTCCAAAGTCGGATCCGCGCGGCTGACCGGGTTGGCAGCGACGGCCGAGGCTGGAGTCTTCGTGGCGTCGCCGTTCGACCTCCCCAACCGGCAGGGGTTCGCGAGCAACAACGGGGTGCAGTACGAGACCAGCGCGACCGCGACCTTCGACCGGATCGCGCTCGCTGGCGGGCTGGCCAGCGCGGGCTGGCGGGTCACGCGGGTGGGCGGCGCTCCGGGGCCGGCGCTGAACGGACGCATCTGCGGCCAGGGAACCGGGCCAAAATGCAGGAAGCCAGGCCCGGCCGGCGGACAGGCGCGCGGCAGCGCGGGCGACGGATCGGTCGCGCTGACCGGCTCCGGGGACATAGCGCCTTACGCGCCGATCGTCGACCCGATCGGGGTCAGCTACAAGGCCTCGGCCATCGGGCTGATCATCGTGATCGCGCTGGGGGCGTTGTTCATTACTTCCGAGTACCGGCGCGGCCTGGTGCGTACGACGTTCATCGCGAGCCCAAGACGCGGTCGCGTCCTGGTCGCGAAGGCGATCGTCATCGGCGTTGTCACCTTCGTGGCTGGCCTGATCGGCGCCGCCATCGCGTTCCCGATAGCCGAGCACAAACTGGTCTCCGGGGGCTGGCCCGCCTCGATCTACCCGGTCCGAGCGCTCACCAGCGGCGTCGGGTTGCAGATCGTGGTCGGCACCGCCGCGCTGCTGGCGGTGGGCGCGGTCCTGACCCTTGCCGCAGGCGCACTGCTGCGACGCAGCACCGGCGCTATAGCCGCGGGAGTACTTGTGCTCATTTTTCCTGTGGTGCTGGGGACGGTGCTGCCGCAGGGGCCGGCGGATTGGGTGCTGCGGCTGACCCCGGCGGCCGGCTTCGGGCTGCAGCAGGGGAACGTGCACTACTCGCAGGTGACCCACGCCTGCCTGCCGTATAACAACTGCTATCCGCTGGCGCCATGGACGGGGTTCGCCGTGCTGTGTGCGTGGGCGCTGGCCGCTCTCGGCGTCGCTATCTTCGTGGTACGCCGGAGGGACGCATGAGTCAGGCCGGACTGCCTGAGACGCTCGAAGCCCCGGTGTTTGAGGCGCTGTCGGACGCGGTGCGGGCAGAGTGGACGAAACTCTGGACGGTCCGGAGCACGGCGTTGCTGCTGGCCACGGCCGTGCTGCTGACCGTCGGGGTGAGCACGCTCACGGTCGAGATCGTCAAGTGCCCGGCGTCGTGCGGTGCCGACACCACGAAGACCAGCCTTACCGGGGTGATGCTCGGGCAGGCGATCGTCGCTGTACTCGCCGTTTTGGTGATGACCGGCGAGTACAGCACGGGGATGATCCGCGCGACGATAGCCGCGATGCCGCGTCGGCTGGTCATGCTTGCCGCCAAGGCCGTCACCGTGTCGGTCCTGGTGCTGGTAACCGGCGCTGTCTCGGTTCTCGGGTCGCTGCTAGCGGGCTGGTTCTTCCTGCCGCACAACGGCTTTACCCATCCGGCTAACCTCGTGCCGTTGTCGCTGTACTACGGGCCGACACTGCGGGCGGCCGTCGGCTCGGTGCTCTACCTGGCGCTGATCGGGCTGCTGAGCCTGGGCGTCGCGACTGCGGTGCGCGACTCGGGAGTCGCGATCACCGTCGTTCTCGGCTTGGTTTACGTCGTCCCGATCGTCGGCGGGCTGCTCCTCAACCCGCATTGGGAACGCCGTTTCGAACGCTACGCGCCGACGAATGCCGGGCTTGCGATCCAGGCGACGAAGGGACTGGCCAAGCTGCCGATCGGGCCGTGGGAGGGGCTCGCTGTGCTCGCCGTCTGGGCGACGACCGCGATGGTGGCGGGCGGGCTCATGCTGAGGTTCCGCGATGCTTGAGGTCGTGATCAGCAGCGTGGGACGGCCGGTGCCGGGTCGCCGCCAGTGTTCAGGAAGCGACCGGTCACATAGCCGGCCGCCGGAGACACCGCGTGATACCAGACGCGGTCGCCGAATATGAGTGAGCCAGACACATAGCAGTTGATGATGACCATGCTGCCGACCTTGGCCAGGTAGCCGGAAATCGTGGCGCCGATCGATGGCGCCGTGCGAATGTGCAGGCTGGCTTCCAGCGCGTAATACTGTCTCCTGAATGCGGGCACCAGGCAGTGAGGTACACCCGTTGCCGGGGTGAAATGCGCCGCCACGTTGAACGCGGGCATGTAGCCAGCGACCGGCGTGGAGATCTGATACCAGATCTCCAGGCCCTTGTAGTCGGTGCCACTGGTCCAGCAGTCGACGCTGACTGCGGTGCCCGTGCCGATGAGCTTGCCCTTGACCGGGGCGTGGGTGCTCGGCGACGCGAACACCCGGACCATTCCGAACAGGATCTGCATGGCGCGGACCTTGGCCGGCATCGGGCCGGCGGGCATCGCCGCCGAGGCTGAGCTAGTCAGCAGGAGCGTCGCCGCCACTGTCGCGACCGCGCCCGCAGCCCAGCCGACACTTGCTCGCCGCGCGCTAGCCAGCCTGGTCATTTAGCCGTCCCCTTTTGCTGAGATAGTCGCAATGTTGGCGCGGAAACCCTTCTCCGGTGTTTTATTCAGAGAATCGGATAAACCACGACCACGCGTTACTCAGCAATGGTGACTTAGCCACGCCACGATTGCCAGCATTCCGCAATGGTGTCGCCGTGCGTGGCCGCGACTTTTTAGGCTGAGCGTTCTAGCCTTTTACTCGCCGGCCGCCGGTCCAGACGCCCGTGATGTGCTCAGGCTGGGCAAGTATCGAGATATCCACCAGCGGGTCGGCGTCGAGCGTGATCACGTCGGCGTCGTAACCCGCTTTGAGTTCGCCGCTGCGGGCCGCCTGGGGTCCGACCGTGGCCGGAGCGGTCGCGGTCGCTGCCTCGATCGCCTGCAGTGGCGTCATGCCGAGCTTGACCAAGTGCACGACCTCGGTGCCGTTGTTGCCCCAGGAGTTGGGGTTGTCGCGGCCGGTGATCGCGATGTCGGTGCCCATCGCGATCGTGACGCCGTGGTCGATGGCCCGTTCCACCGCCTCGCTGTGGGTCTGCGCTAGGGCGGCCAGTTTGGCCGCCGCGTAGTCGGGGACCGAGTCGAGGTGGGCGAGTATGTCCGCGACGATCGTCCGAGTCGGCACCAAGATGGTGCCGGTTTCCAGCATCGCCTGGCACGCCTCGTCGTCGGCGTAGGTGCCGTGCTCGATGGTCTTGACTCCGGCCTCGATCGCGGCCATGATGCCCGGCTTGCCGTGACAGTGCGCAGCCACCACGCGGTCCGCCATGCCGGCGACCTCGACGATGACCCGCAACTCGGCGACCGTGAACTGCTGGTGGATCGGGTCGTCGACTTCGGACATCACCCCGCCGGAGGCGCAGACCTTGATGACCTTGGCGTTGCTTCGCAACTGCTCGCGCACGGCGCGCATGCATTCGGCTTCGCCATCGGCGAGCCGGAGGTCGCCGAAATGGTGGCTGAAGTCGTTCATCCACGCCAGCGGGTAGGAGTGAAGGTCGGCATGACCGCCCGTGGTGCTCAGGATGCAGCCAGCGGGGTAGATCGTCGGGCCGTCAATCGTGCCTTCGGCGATCGCCCGGGCCAGATAGATGCCGAGGCCACCGACTTCGCGAACCGAGGTGATGCCGGCGTCCAGCGCGTTGGCGAGGTCGTGCACACAGCGCGCGGCCCGGAGCGGCGCCGGCTCGAGCGGGAGCTTGCCAAGATCGAGATGGCGCATGCCCATGAAGTGACCGTGACAGTCCCACATTCCGGGCATAACGGTCGTCACCGTGTGCACCTGCGCGTCAGGCGTTGCCGGCGCACCGCCTGCGGGACCTGCGTAACTCAGCGCGGCTCCGTCGAGCACCACCACGCCGTCGCGCACTGGCTCACCGCTGCCAGGTATCAGTAGCTTGGCTTCGATCCGCTCCATGGCGTCCTCCTAGCGCCTGACCCGCGGCGCCTGACCCGCGTTCCCGCACTTGACCTTAGCCGGTCAGTTGCAGCGAAACAGAGGTGGGCCGATGCCAGAGTCGACGCTATAGGCGAGAATAGGCATGGCGTTGCCAGATTTGAGCCTCATCTGAATGTGTAACGCTAGATGCGCTCATGAATGCGCTATACAAGTAAGCGGTGCAAGGGAGCAAGATGCCGCCAACGGACGGGTCACTGTCCGCGCCCGGCCGTGGGCCGGTCCGCGACAGGCTGGATCGTCTCCGGCATACCTACGATGCGGCGCCACTGCCGCTCAAGCTCCTGCTTGTGGTCGTGTGCTGTGTGATCGGATTTCCGATAGCCATAGTTTTCGCGCCTTATGCGATTATTTCTGGCAGTAGGTCGCTCTGGGCCACCGCATCGGTGACGATCGTGGGCGTCGCGCTGGTCTCCGGACTCGCGCGCAGCGCCGTAGCCGAGCCTCGGTACGCCCTATTCCTGTTGCCGATCGTGGCAGCCTTCGCGGCCCACGCGGGCGCGCTCGGCCGCTGGTACGTGCCGTGCCGGACGGTCGCCTGGACGCTGCTCTTGGCGTTGCTTCCTGGCATCGGGTTGTTTCGGTTGCTCCATTCTGGTGCGCTCATTAGCTCAGGTCTGGCCTGGTTCATCGCCTTCGTGGTGCTCGGCTGGCGGCTCGCGAAGGCGTGGCAGGACAGCAAGCAGGCCGGCCGATCGCCGCAGGTTCGGGGCGGTGGGCCGATCATGCCGCCATGGTCAGCTGGCCAGGCCGGCGCGGGCTACCCCGGCTCTGTTCCGGCGGGTGGCTTTGGCGGCCTCGCCGGCGCCGGGGGTCAGGCTCGGCCGGGCAGGCCGCCGGCCGGTAGCAGACCTGCTGTCGACCTTGACGGCCGGATCGTGACGGCCGGACGCACCGGGCAGATCAGCCCGGTCGGCCAGATGGTGAGTCCGACCGCCGGCGATCGGGGCGACCGGTCAGCGTCGGATCAGCCAGTGATCACGGTCGAGGAGGCCATGGCCGAGCTTGACGCGATGATCGGGCTGACCGCGGTCAAGGATCAGGTCAGGTCGATCGCCGCCTCGATCGAGGCGGCCCGCAGGCGAGCGCTAGCGGGCATCGGCGCAGAGAAGCCGATGCAGCACTTTGTCTTTCTTGGCCCGCCAGGAACTGGGAAGACGGCCGTCGCCCGGATCGTCGCCAAGGTCTTTTACGCATTTGGCCTGCTCGACGCGCCGATCGTGATCGAGGCGCAACGCAGCGACCTCGTCGGTGAGTACCTTGGCGCGACCGCGATCAAGGCCAATGATCTGATCGATTCGGCGCTCGGTGGCGTGCTGATCATCGACGAGGCCTACAGCCTGGTCAACGAGGGTGACGGGCAGAGCGACAGATTCGGCAACGAGGCTGTCCAGGTGCTGCTCAAGCGCGCCGAAGACGACAGGGACCGGCTGGTCATCATCCTCGCTGGCTATGAGCGGCAGATGGAGACGTTCCTAGCCAGCAACCCTGGCCTGACGTCGCGGTTCGCGGTCAGGATCAAGTTCGGCGGCTATTCGCCGGCCGAGTTGTTGCAACTGGCCGACCTGTCGGTCGCCCGGCGCGGTGAGATCATCGACCCGCAGGCCCGCTCGGTGCTGTGGCGGATGTTCGAAGAGGTCGGGCGCCGTCGGCTCGCCGACGAGCTTGGCAACGGGAGGTTCGTCCGTTCGCTGCTTGAGCGGTCGGGGCAGGCGAGGGACGTCCGGGTGATGGGCGGATCAGGTGATCCCGCGCCGGCCGACCTGATCACGCTGCGCGCCAGCGACTTCGAGCACGCCTACGCCGAGCTGACCTCGCGCTATCGCGGCTATGACGAGACACCAACGCTGGAGAGCGCGCTGGCTGAGCTAGATGGCCTCGTCGGACTAGATCCAGTCAAGCGGCAGGTGCACGAGATCGCGGCGCAGCTCCGGGTTGCCAGGCTGCGCGACGCGCACGGCCTGACCAGCCAGCCGCCGGTTCGGCACTTCGTATTCACCGGTCCGCCCGGCACCGGCAAGACTACGGTCGCGAGGATTCTCGCCAGGATCTTCGCCGCGCTTGGGCTGCTGGTACGTCCGGGTGTAGTCGAGGCGCACCGGGCCGACCTGGTAGGTGACCATCTAGGGTCGACGGCCATCAAGACCAACAAGCTGGTCGACTCGGCGCTCGGCGGCGTGCTGTTCGTCGATGAGGCTTACTCGCTGTACAACGACGGCTATTCGGGCGGCGACGCGTTCGGCGCCGAGGCGGTCGCGACGCTGCTCAAGCGAGCCGAGGACGACCGGGACCGGCTGGTCATCGTGCTGGCAGGCTACACCGACGACATGAGCAGGTTCCTGCGTACCAACCCGGGCCTGGCGTCCAGGTTCAGCGTCAGAGTCGGGTTTCCCAGCTACGAACCCGACGAACTGGTCAGGATCGCCAAAATCTTCGCCGACCAGGCGGGTGACGTGTTCGCGCCCGACGCGATGCCGGTGCTGACGGAGATCCTGACCCGAGCCTGCGAACAGGGGCGCATCGACGAGCTTGGCAATGGCAGGTACGCGAGATCGCTGTACGAGCGCGCCTGCGCGTCCCGCGACCTGCGTGTTGCCCAGCTAGGTGAGATCGCCAGCGCCGCCGACCTCACCACGATCGCCGCCGCCGACCTAGAAGCGGCTTACCGCGGCATCGCCGGCTGAGGCAGTCGCCCCGGGCCACGTGGGGTGCCTGACGGTGCGATGGATGCCCGAATTCATCGGCTCCGACCCGCCGAACGCCGCGATGAATTGCGGAATTCATACCCGTTTTGCCAGGTGGATAGCCACATCCATCGCACCAGTCGGGCGGTTCGCCGCGATGGGTTGCCGATTCCATCGCATGAAGCCGGGGCGGGGCAGGCGGCTAGACCGGGGGTCTGGTGAAGCGGAGGCGGTCGCCTGGGCGTAGTTGGGCGGCTTGTCCGATATCGGCGCTGGCGACGACGGCGATCACCGGGTAACCGCCCACAGTTGGGTGGTCGGCCAGATGCAGGATCGGCAGGCCGTCGGGCGGTACCTGCAAGGATCCGGTCACAAGGCCCTCGCTCGGCAACTCGGCGTAGCTCGACCGGCGCATCGGCTCGCCGTCTAGGCGCAACCCCGTCCTGTTGCTGGCGGGCTTCACCGTGTAGACGCCAGCGCAGAGCCGGTCAAGCGCGTCAGCGGCGAACCACTCAAGCCTCGGCCCGGCGATCACGCGCAGCTGAGCCACCTCGCCGCGCTCGATCACGGGCGTCCCTGTTCTCGGCACCTCGCCCGCGCGGGCCGGGGTGGCACTTGAGTCCGCGCGGGCCGGGGTGGCACTTGAGTCCGCGCGGGCCGGGGTGGCACTTGAGTCCGCGCGGGCCGGGGTGGCACTTGAGTCCGCGCGGGCCGGGGTGGCACTTGAGTCCGCGCGGGCCGGGGTGGCACTTGAGTCCGCGCGGGCCGGAGCGGCGCGGTCGGTGCCGACCGGTAGCACGGCACCCGGCCGGAGCGGACCGCCGCCAAGTCCGGAGAGCAGGTCTGACGAGCGGCTGCCGAGCACGACGGGTACGGCGAGTCCGCCAGCCACCGCGACGTAGCAGCGCAGGCCTGCTGAAGGCGCGCCGACGCGCACGATGTCGCCGTCGGCGGCAAAGAAGGGCGCGCCGAACTCGACCGGCGTGCGGCCACCGCCACCGTCACCTCCACCGTCACCGCCCGCACCAGCATCGACGGTCACCGCGGCCGGCGCCCCCGCCACTGCCGCCGCCAGGTCGCCGTGACAGCGAAACGCCGCCCGGCCGAGAGTCAGCTCAACGCAGGCCGAGTCGTCCGGATTGCCGACCAGGCGGTTGGCGGCGATGAGGCTGACCTGGTCAGCGGCGCCAGAGGGCGGCACCCCGCTCGCCCCCTGCCCGCGCCTGCCCAGATCCTGCACAGTGGCGAGCGGCCCCGGCTTGATCACCTCCAGCCAGGACGCGGCTGCCCGCGCTGGAGCCCTCACGGCCATCCTCGGCGCCGCGACGCCCGGCTCGGGGGAGCGGCCGACCTCACGTTCAGACACCCGGACGAACCTGACGTGCCTGCCGGGCGCCAGCAACGCGGCCGGGTCGCGAGCCTGATCCCACATGCGCACGGTGGTGCGACCGAGCAATCGCCAGCCGCCCGGCGAAGCCGACGGGTAGACGGCGGCGAGCCCGGCGGCGATCGCCACTGAGCCGGCCGGTACCGCGCTTCGGGGTGTGTCCAGCCGCGGAACCCCGCAGAGGCGCTCGTCGAGCCCGGTCAGGTAGCCAAATCCCGGGCAAAACCCGAGCCACCCCACGGTGTACGACCCGGTCGCGTGCGCCTCGATGACCTCAGCCACCGATAGGCCGGACAGGCGCGCTACGTCGTCGAGGTCGGGCCCGTCGTAGTACACCGGGATCTCAATGACCGAGGTCATATTGCCCACGGGTTCGGCCATGGGGAGCGCCGCGATCTTGGTCGCTAGACCGGTTCGGCCGACCGCGCCCGGCTCAGTCAGCACGAGCACGGCCGCGGCGCCGGGAATAACGTCTACGACGCCAGGCAGGCGGGCTCGCTCGATCGCGGCGGCCAGCCAGGCCGGGGGTAGGTCGGTGTCGAGCAGCAACCCGGTGTCACCAGCCGCCGTTGCCCTGATCATCCCCGGTGCCCGGATACGCTCACGCGAACGGCGCGAGCCGCACCCCGGCCTGTTCCAGCGCTTGCCGCACCGAGGTCGCGAGCGCGACAGCGCCGGGGGTGTCGCCATGCACGCAGAGCGATCGAGCCCGGACCGGCACCGTGATCCCGTCGCTGGTTTCGACGATTCCTCGCGTCACCATGGTGACTGCCCTGCGGGCGACCTCGGCGGGATCGGTGCGCAGCGCTCCGGGCTGTCCGCGTGGCACGAGCGAGCCGTCAGCGGCATAACCACGGTCGGCGAACGCCTCGGCCACCACGCTGAGCCCGGCAGCGGCCGCCATCTCAGCAGCGTGACCGCTTGACTGGGTCAGCAGCGGCAGCGCCGGGTCGTACGCGCGGATCGCCTCCACCAACGCCGCTGCCTGTGTCTTATCCTTCCTGACCCGGTGGTACAGCGCGCCGTGCGGCTTGACGTACCTGACCCGCGCCCCTTCGGTTCTTGCCAGCCCGTCCAGCGCGGCGATCTGATAAAGCAACTCGGCGGCCAGTTCGTCGGCCGGCACTGCCATCTCCCGGCGGCCGAAGCCGGCCAGGTCGCGGTAGGACACCTGCGCGCCGATCGTGACGCCCGCGGCCACGGCCATAGCGCAGGTCTTGCGCAATGTAAGCGGGTCCCCGGCGTGAAAGCCGCAGGCCACGTTCGCGCTGGTGATGACCTGCATCAGGCCTGCGTCATCGCCTAGCTGCCAGGCACCGAACGACTCGCCGAGATCGGCGTTCAGGTCGGTAACCGGCGGATCGGGCGTCAATGTCAGCCGATCGGCTCTGGCGGCAGGTCGGCGAGCGCCGCCCTGATCGCGTTGGCGTTCTGGCCTGCCTCGCCGACCGCGTCCATCAGCGCGTGCACTACGTCGTGCCGGCTCAGACCAAGATCAAGCAAGCGCTGCGCGGCCTCCCACAGCTCGGGAGGATCGCCGCGCCACAGCCGCTCGACGAGCGCCAGATGCTCATCGAGATGTTCGGCGCTCGGCCGACGGCCCGGCCGGTCGTCGTGATCGGCGGCCAGCAGGATCCGGCGGTCCTCATCGTGGGCGGGATCAAGAACGGCGAGATTCGTGCCGTGGAAGGTCCCCTCGAGCACCCCGAACGCGAATGCTCGGCGCGGCAGTGCCTCCAGATCCCGGTCGGGCAGCAGCCGGGCGACCAGTCCCGGCTTCAGCCCGAAGGACGACGGGTCGCGGTAGACCTTGGTGAACGTCGACATGCTGTTGAACACCGATTCGAGCGTCTTGCCGATCGCGTCGGCGTCCAGCCCGGACTTGGCGCCAGCCCACCGGGCCCAGGAAAGCAACACGTGCGGCATAGCGTGCTGCTCGGACTTGGCCAGCATCACCTTGCGCGGCAGCCAGTCGAGCAGGAACGTCTCCATCTTCGCCGGACTGACTCGCAGCGGCCGACCGAAGTCCTGGTCGCAGCCGTAATCCACGATAAGGTCGGCGCATCTGCTCGCGGCCTCGGTGTCAGACAGGTCCCCGGCATCGTCGGAGGCAAGAAACTCGGCGACCAGCATCGCCCGCCGGTCGCGCCGCCAGGAGGGCCGACGCGCGGTCAGCACCGCCGGCCCGCCGAGCGCGGTCACCTTCGAGCCGGCCGGCGGCAACGTGCGGATACGCGCCCTGATAAACGCGTGATAGGAGGGGAAAGATTTGCTGACCGCAGGGTCGGCCAGATTTTCGGTCACCTGCAGCGCGGACTCAAGCAGCTTCCTGGCGGTGGGCGAGGCAACCTTTCGGAAGAGTGCCTCAGCCGACCCGTCGGGCGGGCCCGAGAGCTCCTCGCAGCGCTGTAGCAAGGCGGCCACCTGGGAGGTGACCCAGCCATCGCGGAGCATCCCGCCGGCGTTGTAGTCCACCATCACGACCAGAGCGTGCTCTTCCCTGCCCGCGTAGCTGAAGAGGCAGATCACCTCGTCCATGTCGCGGTAGGCGTCGGACTTGATGTAGCAGTCGGCGGCGGCCACGGCGCCGGCGTGCTCGGCCCAGGCTGGCCTGGCCACCCCGCGTTCCATCAGCGCCAGCGCGGCCCGTTCGGCCTTGATCGCCTGTCTGGGCGTGCCGAGGCACGCGATGCCGGACAGCAACGCGAGCGCGGCCGGGCTGCCCTGCTCGCCCGCGTAGTCGACAAGACCCTCGCCGACGAGTTCCTCGATGTCGGCGCGCCTGCGGGGACGAGTCCGGCTTCCCGACTTAGGCGGCTGACGCCACCATGTGCCGAGCATCTCGCTGACCATGAGCTCGGCGTCCAGCGGGCTGCGCACCGCGAGCAACTCCCTCGCGGCGCGGAGCATCTCCGCGAAAAGGGCGTTGGGCGGCGCGGCGCGGCCCAACCGCCCGGCTGAGCCTGGACGACTTGATCCGCCTGAGGATTCGGCGTGTCGGCTCGGCTGGCTCACATTCCTAGCTTTTCAGATCCGCATCCTGCGATGCCACGCTTAAGCACGGCGCGCCGCCCGGAATGGCAGCGCTTCGGTAAGGCTACCTGCCGCCACCGACAACGCCGACCAGGACGCGCGGGCGCGGAACCGGGGTAAGCATGGCGCTGGCGGCTCAGATCATGCCGTAGCCCGGCAACTGCCTCAGGCGGGCAAGTATGCTGTCGGACAGTCACCTCCGGTGTCCCAGCCGGAGCCTGACCCCGGCAGCGGGCCTAGGCGAAGCACCAGCGATCTTTCGGCAGATAAGACATAATTCATGTCCGGGGGAGCATGCCGGGCGATCCGGTCGGCTGCGGACCAGTAGATAGCGAAGGAGTTGCGGCTATGCGACGCGCTCAGCGGCACGAGACAGCGATCGCGTTCCGGGCCCGATTCGCCAGCGTGGCCAGGCGCCGGGTCGCGCTCGGCTGTGTCGGCCTGCTGACGCTTGCGGTGGCCGCCGCGGGATGCGGCACGCACAACAAATCGGGCGCGGGAGACACGCCAAGGAACGGTGGCCTCGTAACATACGCGCTGCCCGCGAACGTCAAGCCGAACTTTATCTTCCCGTTCGCGGGGGGATCGGATTTCACGATTGTCAATCTCGACAACTTGCAGTATTTCCTGTACAGGCCGCTCTACTGGTTCGGCGACCAGGCCCTGCCCTACCTGAACGAGAAGCTCAGCCTGGCCTTCAAGCCGCAGTACACCGGCCAGGTGGTCACGATCAGGCTGAAGCCCAACCTGCACTGGTCCAACGGCGAGCTGATCACCGCCAAAGACCTCATGTTCTGGATCAACATGTCGAGGAATGCGCCGACGAAGGCAGCTTATGGCGGCTACGTGCCGGGAGGCTTTCCTGACAACATCACGGCCGCCCGCGCGGTCGGCCAGTACGAAGTGCAGATAACGGTCAAGGGCAAGTTCTCGCCGCTGTGGTTCACGTATAACGAGCTCAGCCAGTTCACGCCGATGCCGCAGGCCTGGGATGTGACCGGTGCTAACTCGCCGAGCCACTGCAGCGACAACCCCAGCGATTGCAAGGCCGTCTACGACTACCTGTCCGCCGCCGCGGCCAATAGCGCCACCTGGACCACCTCGCCGCTATGGAAGGTGGTCGACGGACCGTGGAAGTTGACCGGCTACACCACGGCCGGCGTGCTGACGTTCAGTTATAACTCCAGCTACTCACTGCCGCTGCAGCAGAAGGATCACGTCGCCACGTTCCGTGAGATACCGTTCACCACCGAACAAGCAGAGTTCAACCAACTCCAAGCCGGCGGCAGCAACACGATCGACGTCGGATACCTGCCCACTGTCGATGCTCCCCTGCCGCAGCCAGGTCAGGCGGTGGGGCAGAACCCGGTGGGAGGTTACTCCCTGCATCCGGTGTACACCTGGGGCCTGTCCTACATCCCGTACAACTTCGATCCCGCCGATCCGCAGGTCGCCATCTTCAACCAGCAGTACTTCAGGGAGGCGTTCCAGCTGCTGGTCAACCAGGCGGCGATCATCCAGGGCGCGCTGCACGGCTACGGCAAGATATCAACAGGCCCGGTTGGTGACTCACCGCAGACTGAGTTCCTGAGCACGGAGGCCAAGAAGGGCGACCCGTTCCCGTTCAACCTGTCGAAGGCACAAACCCTGCTGCGCGATCACGGCTGGACGCTGAACACTCGCGGCGTATCCCAGTGCACCGACCCCGGTTCTGGCAAGAACCAGTGCGGCCGGGGCGTAAAACCGGGAGCGAAGCTTAATTTCGCGATGCTGTTTGCCTCGGGCAACGCCTGGGTGCAGTCGGCGGTGCTCCAGCTCGAGTCGAACGCGTCATTGGTCGGCATGAAGATCACGTTGAAAAGCGGCTCGTTCGACGATGTCCTCGGCACCGTGATCGGTGACTGCGGGCCGAAAGGCCTGTCGCCCTGCCCATGGGAGCTCGCCGACTGGGGCGAAGGCTGGAGCTACGTGCCTGACTACTTGCCGACCGGTGACGAGTTGTTCGGTACTGGCTCGATCGGCAACCTCGGCCACTACAGCAACCCGACCAATGACGGTTACATCCAGCAGACGCTTCACGCTACGAGCACGTCGAAGTTCCTGCAGACGATGTATTTCTGGCAGGACTGGCTCACCCAGCGGCTTCCTGTCGTCCTGCAGCCAACGGCGCCCGCTTACCTGCTCGAGAGCATCAACTCGCTGCACATCGGGCCGCAGAGCCCGACGCTGGCGCTCACCCCGGAAGACTGGTATTACGTGCATTGAGCGATGTTCGTAGCCAGCGTCCGGCTGGGCGCTGGCGGGTCGGCCTGGGCGACCGCAGCCAGTGATCACGTACTTGATCAGGCGCTCGTTCCAGGCACTGGTCGTGCTGCTGCTGGTGACCGTGGTCGTGTTCGCGTTTCGCTGGCTGCTGCCTGGCGGGCCAGAACGCGCATTGCTCGGCCCCGACCCGTCGCTGACTGGCGCCAGCGCCGTCGCGCTTCGCCGCGACTACGGGCTCAGCAGCCCGGCGGCGGTGCAGTACCTCGCCTGGCTCGGTCAGGTGCTGCACGGCAACCTCGGCTTCTCCTACGTGCAGGGCAGCAGCGTCGGGTCACTGCTCGCGAGCAGCCTGAGCAGAACGCTAGCGCTGACGCTGACCGCGACCGTGCTGGCGATCATCGTGGCGGTTCCGGTCGGCTTGGCGCAGGCCGTCGTCCGCGGCTCGGTAGCCGACGTGGCAGTGCGCGGCCTTTCCTACCTTGGCTACGGTATGCCGTCTTTCTTCCTTGGCTCGATTCTGATCTTGGTGTTCGCGGTCAGGCTGCACTGGTTCGGAGCGGAAGGGCCGCAAGCGCCAGGCATCGTCGGGGTGATCACGGACTGGCGTGACCTCACGTTGCCGGTCGTCACGCTGGCGGTCTTCACCGGCGCGGTGTTCGCCCGGTACGCGCGGGCCGCCGCCGTAGAGAGCCTGGCCAGCGACTACGTGCGGACCGCCAGGGGCGCGGGCGCCGGGCGACGCCGGGTTCTTCTCAGGCATGTGCTGCGCAACTCGCTGATCCCGGTGATCACGCTGGCCGGCCTGAGCCTGCCGCAGATCTTCGGCGGCGCGCTGATCGTGGAGAGCCTGTTCAACATCCAGGGAATGGGCTGGAGGCTCTGGCAGGCGGCGCTCAAGCACGACTTTCCTGTGTTGCTGGGATTCATCTTGGTGATCGGGATCGGCGCGGTGGTCGGTTCAATGCTCGCTGATGTCGGCTACGTGATCGCTGACCCGCGCGTTAGATTCTCCCGGTTCGCCCGGCGATGAGAGGACGTCACGCTGCGCCGCCGACCAGGTTCGGTTCGTTTCGCCTGCCGGATTTGTCGCGATCTTCGGTCAGCGGGAGAGGCGGTCACCAGGCGAGGACTGGATCGGCGGGCAGGCGTCGCTCCGCGACGGTCAGCCCGATGGCTGTGGCTGGTCTGGCGATCATCGGGGTGATGGCCGCTTTCTGCTTCCTCGGCCCTGCGTTCTACCGGCCTGACCTGGTGCACGTGAACCTGGCGCTGAGCAACCGGCCTCCTGGTGGCGCGCACCCGCTCGGCACTGACAGCTACGGCGTGGACGTGCTTGGCAAGCTGATGACCGGCGGCCAGGTCTCGTTCGAGGTGGGCGTATCTTCCGGCCTGCTCGCGGTGCTCATCGGTTCGGTGTGGGGCGCTGTAGCCGGATATCTGGGCGGGGCGGTCGACGCGGTGATGATGCGAGTGGTCGACGCCGGTATCGCCATCCCGGTGATCGTGCTGCTGCTCTTTCTGACGGCGATCTACCATCCGAGTCCTGCTGCGCTCATCGTCGTGATCGCCGCCACCTCCTGGCTGAGCACGGCGAGGCTGGTACGCGGCACGGCGCTGACGTTGCGCAGCAGGGAGTTCGTCCAGGCTATGCGCGGCATGGGCGGTGGACGCACCCGCGCCATCTTCAGGCACATCGCTCCGAATGCACGTGGGTTGATCACGGTCAACGTGTCATTCCAGATCGCCGACGCCATCCTGGTGCTGGCGACGCTTAGCTATCTAGGCCTCGGCGTGCAACCGCCCGCATCGGACTGGGGCGATATGATCGCCACGGGCGTTCAGTCGATCTACGCGGGCTACTGGTGGGAGATTTACCCGGCCGGCATCGCGATCATCGCGGTCGTCATCGGGTTCAATGTCCTAGGCGACGGCTTGCGCGACCAGTTCGGGTAACGACCTCTAACTGGCCTATGACCAGGCTAAAATGTCATTAGCGCTACTCTGAGAGGCCTTGGAGCAGGCGCGGTGCCTGAACGGGGGTCTAGCCAGGTGCGCAGCTGCGGGTGCGGGCTGTCCGCGGTTCACCTTGTGCCAGGTAATGAAGCCATCTGACTTCCGCTGCGGACGGCAGGTCTACAGGGCCTGATGCCGCTAGCCTTCTTGTGTTGGACGTCGCTGGGAGGGATCGTCCCTTGAGTGCTTGCTGGTATGCGAGGTGGCCACCATGAGCGCCTCGACATCCGTGCCGCAGGCCGGACGGCCGCGCCCCGGCGCCGACTCGTATGACTCGGCGATGCTTGAGGCGCTGGTCGCCGAGGCGCCAGTGGGTTTCGCCTTCATCGACCCCGATCTGCGGTTGCGCAGGGTCAGCAGTTCGCTGGCCGAAATGACCGGAGGCACGCTCGCCGACCAACTTGGCCATGCGCTCGACCGGGTGTGGCCACCAGCCGTTGCCGCGACGGCGCAGGCGGCGGTGCGCAGCGTCCTCGCGACCGGCAGGCCGGTGCTCAACCGGATCATGGCGGCGGGGCTCGGGCCTAGCATCGACGAACTCGCGGGCGTTGATCAAGCGGGTGGCGTGGTGGCCGATCGCATCTCGGTGCCGCGTCCGGCCGTGGCGGCCGATCCCATCGTGGTGAGCGGCAACGGCCAGGCCGATGGCTTGGCGAGCCGCAGGCTCGCGCTGTCGTGGTACCCAGCACAGGATTCGGCCGGCGCCACCACGGGCGTCACCATGATCGCCATCGACCTCACCGCCGACGCGGAAGCCGCCGATGCCATGCGCAGGACCAACGAGCGCTACCGCTCGCTGGTGCAAGCTGGCAATCAGGTGGTCTGGATGACCGATCCGTCCGGTCAGGTCAGCGAGGACTCGCCGGAATGGCGATGGATAACCGGTCAGTCGGTGGACGAATACCTCACCGACGGCTGGCTGGCGGCCATTCATGTCGACGACCGGGACCGGATCGAGCGGGATTGGCTTAGCTGTATCAAGACGGGCACGATTTTCGACGGCAGCTACCGGGTTCGCACCAAGACCGGCTCTTACCGGCATTACGACGTCAGGGCGGTGCCGATCGAACGCGATGGCTCGATTGTCGAGTGGATGGGTGCCAGTACGGATGTGACCAGCCAGCGCGAGGCTGACGAGATGCGAGGTCGCCTCACCGAGCAGTTGTCAGCGGCGGCGCTGCGTACCTCCCGGCTGCAGCAGGCCACCTCGCTGCTCGCCGAAGCGCTGTCGGTGCAAGAAGTCGTGAGTGTCATCACCGAGGTCGGCCGGTCGGCCATCGGCGCGGACAGGTCGGCCGTGGCCCTCGTTGACAAAGACCGGCTGCGGCTGCGAATCATCAGTTCCGACGTGGTGTCGGGCGCTTCGGCCTCGACCGGTTCCGCTCGCTCTGGTCGGTCAGGCCGAACTGGTCGCATCGCCGGGACAGGCGAGTTGACTGGTGAAATCCCGCTGGATCTGCCCAGTGTGATGACGGCCGCGGTGGCGTTGCGGCGGCCGCTGATACTCGACAGCCCGGAAAGCCTGCGCCGCCATTTCGAGGTCGATTCGACGACTGACCTGTTCCTGCGGCACAGTGATGAGCGGGCCTGGGTCGGCTTGCCGCTGACAACGTCAAGCGTGCCGCTAGGGGCGCTGCAGTTCTCGTTCACCGGCCGCAGGCAGATTACCGACGAGGAACGGGTGTTCCTTGAGGCTCTAGCCGGCCAGTGCGCGCTCGCGCTTGAGCGGGCCATGCTCTACGAGCGCGAGCACACGACGGCTGAGACCCTGCAGCGAAGTCTGCTGCCAGACAATCTGCCGGACGTGCCTGGTATCGCTTTGCGTGCGTCGTACAAGCCGCTGTCGATCGAGGTGGGTGGCGACTGGTACGACGCGTTCCGGCTACCGGACGGCAAGCTGGCGGTGGCCGCCGGCGACGTTATGGGCAAGGGCCTGACTGCGGCCGCCGGGATGGGCCGGGTCCGCAACGCGCTGCGGGCGCTGGCGCTGACCGATCCGCGTCCGGCGGCCGTGCTGGCCGGCCTTGACCGGCTCTTCCTGGCCACCGAACTCGATGAGCAGGTCACCACCGTTTGTTATCTGGTCATCGACCCGGAGACTGGCGAAGGCGTGGCTGGCAACGCCGGCCACCTGCCCCCGCTGCTGCTCGGCCCTGGTGTCGCGCCGACGCTCGACCAGGAAGAGGCGGGCACGCCGCTCGGCTGGGCGAGCCCAAGGCGGCAGTACCCGTTCAAGCTGCCCCGCGGTCACACCGCCGTGCTCTACTCCGACGGGCTGGTGGAGAACCGCAAGCGCGGGCTCGACGCCGGGCTCGACGAGTTGGTCGCCGTCGCCGCCCAAGCGCCGGCTGGGGTAGCTGAGGATCCTGACAAGCTGATCGACTACCTGGTCGAACGAATGCTCGCTGGCTACGAGCAAGACGACGACGTTACCGTGCTCGTAGTGCAGATGCCCAAAAGTATCAGTGGTGGGGGCGGGCGTGGTCGAACGCGCGGCTAAGGGCGGGCGAGCACGATCAAGCGCCGCCAGTTGTGGGTACGCTTCGCAGAGATATCGGGGGAGGTGGAGTTGGAGTGGCAGACCTACCTCCCAACTCCGCCTAAGGTGGGGGACGGGAGCGGTACAGGTCGTGCCAGTTGCCAGGTGCGGTGGAGTGGGGACTTCGCCGCCGGTCAAAGAAGCACTGACCTGGGGGTAGCGTCTATTCGCTACCAGATGATCGCAGGAGTGTGTCGGTGTCGTCTGTGAGTAACACTGAGGCATGGCGACTTATCGGCCAGCGAAGGAAGGGGTGACCGCGGTGGCAGGCACTGCAAGCTCCGCGGCGCGGAGGCAGCCAACGGCGACGGGTCGAGGCGCTCGCGTTCCGCAGCAATCCCGGGTAGAGCCAGCCGATTCCGGCGGTACGCCGGAGGCGCGCCAAGGCAACACCGTGCCGGAGGCGCGCGTGGCGCTGGTCGCGACACCGTGCCGGACGCACCGCCGTGCCGGAGGCGCGCAAAACCAGCACCGTGCCGGAGGCGCGCAAAGGCAACACCGCTGCCGCTGGGGCCCAAAGCGGTCAGCAACGGTCAGCGGCGGGCTCGCGCAAGTCGGCTAGGCGCGCGAAGAAGAAGCGCGCTGGCCGGACGATCTCCTCCGGCGGAGCGGATAATCTAGTAGATCAAGCTATCCCCACGCCAGTGGGCCCAGGCACCCGGCCAGACCGCGGGCACGCGCGGCTGACCGGGCGAATGGTGTTCATGGCAAGGGATCCGGCCTAGATGGCGAGAGCGGTCTCGCCGGACTCGCTGACCTGGAAGGTGACGTGAACCTGGCGGAAGCGACCGATCTTGATGTTGACTCCGATCTTGACGGCGAACCTGACCTCGCCGACGTAGGCGACCTTGATGGCGAGCCCGATCTCGCCGACGTCGCGGATCTAGACGTTGACCTTGAGGATCTGTCCGGTCTCGAAGGCGACGATGCGGACGGCGATGACCCGATCGCTGACCTGGGCATAGGCCTAGCCGAGCCCAGCGGTGAGGATGAGCCAGAGGAAGGCGAGGAGGCCGAACAAGACGATACGAACGGGGCGGTGAAGGCACCCGTCGGCGTAGTCGCCGTCGGCGTCACGGTTACCACCGTCACAGAAGAGACAGACGACGAGGCGTTCGTCTACGGCGATGACGACGAGGACCTTCCGGCGGCGCAGGTTGCCGTGGCCGGTGCGACGTCGGACCCGGTCAAGGACTACCTCAAGCAGATCGGCAAAGTTCCGCTGCTCAACGCCGAGCAGGAGGTGGAACTGGCCAAGCGGATCGAGGCTGGCCTGTTCGCCGAGGAGAAACTGGCCGACGGCGGCCGGTCACTGCCACCTGACGTGCGCGAGGACTTGAACTGGATCGCCGAAGATGGCCGCCGGGCTAAGAACCACCTGCTTGAGGCGAACTTGCGGCTCGTGGTCTCGCTGGCCAAGCGCTACACAGGCCGTGGCATGCTGTTCCTCGACCTGATCCAGGAGGGCAATCTGGGCCTGATCAGGGCGGTGGAGAAGTTCGACTACACCAAGGGCTACAAGTTTTCCACGTACGCCACCTGGTGGATCAGGCAGGCGATCACCCGCGCGATGGCTGACCAGGCCCGCACGATCCGCATTCCGGTGCATATGGTCGAGGTGATCAACAAGCTCGCTCGGGTGCAGCGGCAGATGCTGCAGGACCTGGGTCGGGAGCCGACGCCTGAGGAACTGGCGGCTGAGCTCGACATGACGCCGGAGAAGGTCATCGAGGTTCAGAAATATGGACGCGAGCCGATCTCGCTGCACACCCCGCTCGGCGAGGACGGGGACAGCGAGTTTGGCGACCTGATCGAGGACTCCGAGGCGATTCAGCCCGGCGAGGCAGTCAGTTTCACGCTGCTGCAAGAACAGTTGCACTCGGTGCTCGACACACTGTCCGAGCGCGAGGCCGGGGTGGTGTCGATGCGGTTTGGCCTGACTGACGGCCAGCCCAAGACGCTAGATGAGATCGGCAAGGTCTACGGCGTCACCAGGGAGCGGATCAGGCAGATCGAGTCCAAGACCATGTCCAAGCTCCGTCACCCGTCCAGGTCCCAGGTGCTGCGCGACTACCTGGACTGAGCGCTCGCCCGAAGCATGAGACGGCCCCGCCATCAGATCTGATGGCGGGGCCGTCTGTGTTTTGCTTGATCTTGGCCCTCGGGCTAGGCGCTAGCGGCTTCCGGCTGAGTCCTCGGTTGGCTTGGCGGTCAGCCTCGCGGTCTCGTCGTGGATCTCGACGGCTATCTTCGCGAGCGCTGGTGCGTGCTGACGGTTGTGGTGCGCGCAGAACAGCAGTTCGGCCGAACCGGGAAGGATGACCCGCACGTACGCAGGGGCTCCGCACCGGTCGCACAGGTCGTTGGCATTCAGCGGCTTCGTAGGGGCCATCGCTCCGGTCATGTCCGCCTCCCTTGCCCGATTCCCGCCGACGGGTTGCCGACGGTTTTAAACAACCTGCGATCTCTACGCATGACAACACGTAGCCCGTCTGGTGTCATCCCATGCCGGCCAGCAGTACGCCGTGGGCGAACACATTACTGATCGCTGGAAAGATCTTTATACGACAAGCGGCCAAAGAGCAAGTTGCCCCAGGTAGTCGACTGTGCGAACGGCGCGGCAGGCGCGCGCTGTCCGCATGGCTCGCTATCCTTTGGGTAGGAAATTTTTCGGCGCGGAGCTGGGAGCGCGCAACTGGGAGAAGCGCTGTGACCGCCGCCCTGCGCGAAGCGCCGCTATCGGCCAGCCTGGTCGATGGATACTCGGCGCGACACCTGACGGTTCTTGAAGGCCTTGAGGCCGTCCGCAAGCGACCGGGCATGTACATCGGGTCGACCGATGGCCGGGGCATGCTGCACTGCCTGTGGGAGATCATCGACAACGCGGTCGACGAGGCGCTGAACGCTAGCTGCACCAAGATCGACGTGATCCTGCATGCTGATCACTCCGCCGAGGTGCATGACAACGGCCGGGGCATCCCGGTGGACGTCGAGCCCAAGACCGGGCTCAATGGCGTCGAGCTTGTGATGACCAGGTTGCACGCCGGCGGCAAGTTCGGTGGCAGCTCATACACCGCGTCCGGCGGCCTGCACGGGGTCGGCGCCTCGGTCGTCAACGCGCTATCCGGGCGTCTCGACGTCAGGGTCGACCGTGAGGGCTATGAGTGGCTCGGCAGCTTCCGCCGCGGCGTTCCCGGTGAGTTCGCGGGCGACGGACCCGAAGCTAAGTTCATCCGCAGCTCAGGGCTGCGCAAGCTCGCTAGGGTGCCGAAGAACAGGACCGGGACGAGGATCAGGTTCTGGCCGGATCGCCAGATCTTTGTCCCCGGAGCGGAGCTTTCGTTCGAGCCGCTCATCGAGCGGGCGAGGCAGACCGCCTACCTGGTGCCTGACCTGTCGATCTCGATCACCGACGAGCGGGTCGAAGGTTCGGACGGCGGGCCGAAGACCGTCGAGTTCAGCTTCAGCGGCGGCATCAGTGAGTACTGCGTGCATCTGTCCACCGGTACTCCTGTCACTGAGGTGCTCAGGCTGACCGGCGATGGTCAGTTCACCGAGACCGTGCCGGTGCTCGACGACCTCGGTCACCTGACGCCGACCGAGGTGGAGCGCAATCTCGCGGTCGACATAGCGTTGCGCTGGGACAGCGGCTACGAAACGATTACTCGCTCGTTCGTCAACGTGATCGCCACCCCAAAGGGCGGGACCCACGTCACGGGCTTCGAGCGGGCGCTGGTCAAGACCGTCAACGATCAGCTGAGAAACGCCAGGCTGCTTAAGGTCGGCGACGAGTCGGTGATCAAGGAAGACGTGCTCGAAGGCCTGACCGCAGTGGTTTCGGTGCGGCTGCCCGAGCCCCAGTTCGAGGGCCAGACCAAGGAAGTACTCGGGACGCCGGCCGCCGCGCGGATCGTGGGCCAGGTCGTCAGCACCGAGCTGGCGAACTTCCTTGAGGGTCGAGTACGCGGCAGCAAGGTCCAGGCCAAGGCGGTGCTTGAGAAAGTCGCCGCGGCGGCTAAGGCCAGGATCGCGGCGCGCGAGCACAGAGAAAACCAGCGACGTAAGTCAGCGCTGGCTAGCTCGGCGCTGCCGGCCAAGCTGGTCGACTGCCGGTCGGCCGACGATAGGAGCGAGATCTTCATCGTCGAGGGCGACTCGGCCCTAGGAACCGCCAAGCTCGCCCGCGACTCCGAGTTCCAGGCGCTGCTGCCGATCAGGGGCAAGATCTTGAACGTGCAGAAGGCGTCTCTGTCCGACATGCTCAAGAACGCCGAGTGCGCCGCGATCATCCAGGTGCTCGGCGCTGGCTCAGGCAACGCCTTCGACCTGGAGGCGGCCAGGTACCAGCGGGTGATCTTGATGAGCGACGCCGACGTCGACGGTGCTCACATCAGGTGCCTGCTGCTGACCCTGTTCTACCGGTACATGCGTCCGATGGTTGACGCGGGCCGCGTGTTCGCAGCGGTCCCGCCGCTGCACCGGATCGAGCTAAGCAACCCGAAGAAGGGTGTGGACAAGTACATCTACACCTACTCGGACGCCGAGTTGAACCGCACTCTGCTTGAGCTTGAGCGCAAGGGCCAGCGCTGGAAGGACCAGCCCCAGCGGTACAAGGGCCTCGGCGAGATGGACGCGTCGCAGCTTGCCGAGACCACCATGGACCCGCGCAAGCGCACGTTGCGCCGGATCAAGATCGCGGACGCGGCGGCGGCCGTGGGGATCTTCGATCTGCTGATGGGCGGCGAGGTCGCCCCCCGCCGCGATTTCATCGTCGACAGCGCCGCCGAACTAGACCCAAGCAGAATCGACACCTGACCGGCAGCTCTCCTTCCACGGCCCTCGCCTTCGGGCCGCGCTGGACTGAAGTCGCGGCGATGGTCGGTGCGCGGATGTTACTTCATGACTGCCCTGATCGCGGCGGCGAGCTGATCTCGGTTCGGCTGGACCGCCCGGTCGAGCGCGAGCGCGAACGGCAGCACGGCGCCCTCGGGTCGGCCGATCCGTCTGGGCGGCGCGATCAGGCGCATCTCCTCGGCGGCGGTGGCGGCCACTTCGGCGCCGAATCCGCAGAACCGGTTGGAGTCGTCGATTACCACCAGCCGCCCGGTCCGGCTCACCGAGTCGGCGAGCGCGGTCCAATCCAATGGGTACACCGTCCGAGGGTCGAACACTTCGACCGAGATCTCGCTGGCCAGTTCCTCTGCGACGGCGAGCGCGTCGGTCACGAGATGACCAAGCGCGACGACGGTCACGTCCGTGCCGGGCCGGTGTATCCGGGCCGACCCGATCGGCACCGGCACAAGCTCGGTCGTCACGTCCTCGCGGATGCCCATCGCCAGCGCCGGGGCGAACATCACCGTCGGATCGTCGTCCCTGATCGCCGAGATCAGCAGCCCGTAGGCGTCAGAGGGCGTCGCTGGCACGATGGTCTTGAGCCCCACGTGGGCGAACAAGCTGTACGGATGGTCCGAGTGCTGGCCGGCCCAGCCTTCCCGGGAACCTGAGCTTGGCACCACGTAGGTGACCGGCACCTTGACCTGGCCGCCGGTCATCAGTGAGAACTTGTGGGCCTGGTTGGCGATCTGCTCGAAGACGAGGAACAGCAGCGACGGTATCTGAAACTCGATCACCGGACGCATGCCGCACAGGGCCGCACCCGTTGCCATCGAGGTGAAGGCTTGCTCGGAGATCGGGGTGTCGATGACGCGGTCCGGCCCGAAGCGCTCAGCCAGCCCGAGCGTGAGCAGCGCGATCCCGGCCGCCACGTCCTCGCCGAAAACGCACACGGAAGGGTCACGCTCGAGTTCGTGGGCGAGCGCTCGGTTCAGCGCTTTGGCGTAGGAGAGCTTAGCCATCGACAGTCCCGCTCCGTCCCGTCATGCCGCTTGCGTACAGGTACCCGAGCGCGTCCTTTGGGTCGGGGTGCGGGCTTCCGATCGCGAACTCGCGCGCGGACTCGATGAGGTCAGTGATCTCGGCGTCGATCTGCTCCCGCACCGGCGCGGGGATTCTCGCGCCCTGGATGTCGAGCGGATCGCGCTGCCGCCATCGCTCGACTTCCTCCTCGCTCCGGTAGTGGAGCCGGAGGCGGAGTTCGATCGTATGGTGCGGTCCGTACCGGTAGGTCAGGGCCTCGATCAGGGTAGGCCCGTCGCCGCCGCGAGCTGCCGCGACTGCCCGCGCCGCCGCCGCGTACACGGCCTCCACGTCCATCCCGTCGACGGTGACGCTTGGCAGCCCGAATGCCGCCGCGCGGCCTGCCGCGCTGCCCGCCACGGCGTCGGCCATCGCCATCGTGGTGGCGTAGCCGTTGTTCTCGCAGACGAAGATCATCGGCAACCGCCAGAGCGCGGCGATGTTCATGGTTTCAAGCAGCACCCCTTGGTTCAGCGCGCCGTCGCCGAAGAAGGTGGCGATCACCCGATCTGAACCCGATCGCTTTGCGGCCCAGGCGGCCCCGGCCGCGATCGGGGCGGCGCCGCCCACGATCGCGTTCGCGCCGAGAATGCCAACGCTGACGTCAGCGGCGTGCATCGACCCGCCGCGTCCTTTATTGAGGCCGGTCTCCCGACCGCACAGCTCGGCGAGCATCCGGCTGGGATCGGATCCCTTGGCCAGCACGTGGCCGTGGCCGCGATGGGTGCTGGTGATCAGGTCGTCCCGGCGCAGCGCCGCGCAGACGCCGACCGCGACCGCCTCTTCGCCGATGTACGGATGGATGCCGCCGACGATCTCGCCGGCCTTCACCATCCGCAGCGCGCGCTCCTCGAACGCCCTGATCAGTCGCATCGTCCGATACAGCCCCGCCGGATCGACGGTCACGACCGGATCGGGAGCTAGCACTGCCAGATCACCGGGCAGTACTCAGGATCGGAGTAATCAGGGGTGCCAGCCTCGGTCGCGCGCACCATCACGTCGTTGTTGTAGACAACCTCGCTGCCGTCAGCCTTCTGATAGAGCCGCCAGTGATTCTCGGCATCCTGCATGTGCAGTGAGATCGCCCGCCTCGGCATGGTGCTCCGGTTGTGCCCGCTGCCGTGGTAGATCCGGCAGTGGTGGAAGCTCATGTGACCCTTGGGTATCACCATGGGGATCTTGCTGACTTCGCCGCCGTTGAACTCGGCGGTCTGGGCCAGCAAGTCCTCAAGCTCGGTGCGGTCGCGCTGCGCGAAGTGCCTGGTCGAGTCGTCGCCTGGAATGTCCTGCCACAGATGACTGCCATCGATCATCGTGATCGTGCCCATCTGCTCGCCGCAGTCGTGGAACGGTATGAACGCCGTGAGCATGCGTTCTGAGGCGCAGGTCTGCCAGTAGTGTCGGTCGGCGTGCCACGGCACCACGTTGGTAACCTCGGCCGGGTTCGGCGGCTTGTAGATCATCGTGGCCTGGAACACCCGGATTTGCGTCGTGCTAGCCAGCTTCGCGGCCACCGCGCCGACTAACGGCTTGCGCAGGATCGCGCCGATCGCGTCGGACTCGTAGTGCACGTAATCGTTGTGCCGCTGCACGGGGCCGTGCGACGGCTCCCAGTACGCCAGGTTCGGCGGCCGCTTGGGCAGCGACCGGTCGCGGTGCCCGGCGTAGAAGTTGTCGCTCGCCTCCACCAGCGCGTCGATCTCATCGTCGCTGAACAGCTTGCGGGTTAAGTACCAGCCATGTCGCTGGTAGTGCTCGACCTCGGTGTCAGTCGGCAGCAGCTCAAGCTCGGCTTGCGTCAAAGCGAACGGGGTCGTCGTGGTCATCGTTGCGCCTTTCGATCCGATCCAGTGACAAGTCTCAGTGCCGGATGCCCGTACGGGAGTCCTCGACTGCTTCGTAGAGCGCCCTGATATTGCGGCTGCCGAACGTCAGCGCGCCCTGACGTTCGATCAGCTCGATGAAGAAGGTGCGCCGCGGGTGGGTGGACCTTGCGAAGATCTGGAACATCTGCCCCCACCGATCCCTGTCCGCGAGCACGTTGAGCTCGCGCAATTCACCCAGCGGTATGGCTAGCTTGCCGAGGCGCCCCTCAAGTGCCTGGTAGTAGCCGGCCGGGGCGACCAGGAACTCAACCCCACGAGCGGAGATCGTCCGCAGGGCGGTAGCGATGTCCGATGTCCTGAACGCCAGGTGCTGAACCCCGGCGCCGTCATGCGCCCGCAAGAACTCGTCGATCTGGCCAGGCTCGCGCTTCGTGTCGGGCTCGATCAGCGTGAAGGTAACCCGGGAGTCGTGGTCCTGGACAACCTTGGAGAGCATCGCCTGGGCACCGACCTCGATCCGTTCGTCGTAGATCTGGGTCAGGCCGAAAACGTTTCGGTAGAACTCAACGGTGCGGTCGAGGGTGCCGGCCGGCAGGCAGACCGCTACGTGGTCGAGCACCTCGAGCATCGCCGCTGGGTCAGACGGACGGCCTAGTTCGCGGGGCTCCATGTTGATAAAACCTGGAGCGAACTCGCCGTCGGGGTCGGTCCGTTCGACCAGTTTGTGCGCTACGTCACCGAAGCCGGAGACGAGTGCGGTGCCGACCCTTTCATCGCCTAGTGTCGCGAACACGGGACTGGTGAGCGGGTTCCCTCCGGCGGCGATGACGTCGGCGAACGCCTGCGTGAGGTCTCCGGTGGAGAACGCGATTACGGCGACTCCGTCGCCATGCTTCGATAAGTAATCCGCGACCGAGTCGCCGTCGCCTTGTGCACCGGGTGCGGTCAGCAGCACCCTGATCTTCCCCTGCCTGAGAAGTGCGCAATGGCGTCCGCTTGAGGCCGATGATCGGCCGGCTAAGCGGAAGCCATAGCCGTCGCAGAACGCCGCGACGGCTTTGCCCAGATCGCTCACGTAGTACTCGACGTGATCGAATCCGTCGATCTTCATCGCGTAGCTCCTCTGCTGCGCGCCGTTCCCGCCGGCCCGAATACAAGGCTGACGTTATGGCCACCGAAAGCGAAAGAATTGGACAGAACGCTCCCAACGTGAACGACTCTGCCGTTATGCCGGACATGGTCAAGATCGCACTCGGGGTCTGGTTCGTCAAGGTTGTGCGTGGGCGGCAGCACGCCGCGGCTGACCGCGAGCGCGCTGGCGACCGCCTCGGCCGCGCCCGAGGCTCCGAGCATGTGGCCGGTCACGGCCTTGATCGAGCTGACCGGCGGGCTGTTGGCGCCGAAAACGGCGCGAATGGCCTTGACCTCGGCGATATCGCCGAGTTTTGTGCTTGTGCCGTGGGCGTTCACGTACCCGATCTCCCGGGGCGCGATCCCCGCCCTGGCTATCGCCTGGCCCATGCAGGCCGCGGCACCTTGCCCATCCGGCTGGGGAGTGGTCGGGTGGTGAGCGTCGGTCGTCGCCCCCCAGCCGATCAGGCTGGCATAGGACTTGGCGCCGCGGGCGTCCGCGTGGCTCGACCGCTCGACGACCATGATCGCGGCGCCCTCACCGAGCACGAACCCGTTCCTCCGCCGGTCGAACGGCCTGCTTGCCTCGGTCGGATTGGCCCAGCCCGTGGCCAGCGTCCTGGCGTTGCCGAACGCCGCGACGATCGTCGGGTGTAATGGCGACTCGGTGCCGCCGCAGATGACCACGTCGGCGCTGCCGTCGTTGATCAGCCGGTAGGCCTCGGCGATCGCTTGCGCCCCGGCCGCGCACGCGGTCACGACCGCTGAACTGTAGCCGCGGATGCCGTGTTTGATCGCGATCCGCGCGGCCGCCATGTTCGACAGCACGCCGGGTAGCAAGTAAGGGCTGACCGCGGCCCGGCCTCGGCTGAACCTGGCCCTGCTGAACCGTTCGAAGGTCTCGAACCCGCCCCCGCCCGTACCCGCGATCACCGCGACCCGGTAAGGATCTGCATCCTTGCCAACCTCAAGCCCGGCATCCGCGAGCGCCCGGTCGGCGGCGAGCATGCCGAGCAGCACGAACCGGTCGATGACCCTGGTCTCCTTCGGCGGCAGCACGCTGACCGCGTCGATCGCCGGTGCGATGCCGGCGACCTTGAGGTCGGGCCCAGCCGGATGCCCTTCTGGCGGCCGCTGCAACCCCGACTGCCCTTTGCAGAGCGCCTCGAAGAACCCGTCGACGTCGCTGCCGACTGGTGTGACCACCCCGATGCCGGTGATCTCGGCGGTGTCCCTGCTTGCCGGGCCCTTGCCCGCAACGCCGCCGCTCACTGGGTCGCGCCTTGCCGGTGCCGCTGGCGCAGCACGAACTTGCGCACCTTGCCGGTCGGGGTGAGCGGCACCTTGTCGTCGTCAATACCAATCACATGCCGCAACGTGACTGCGACATGCGGTTCGAGCGCGGCGCGGATCTCCTGCGTCCGGTCAATAACGGGATCGGCGCCGGCCCGCAGTTGCAGCAGCACGTCGGTGCGTACGGTGTCGCCTTCCCGAACCGCCACGATCGTGCAGTCGAATACGTCAGGGCAGCTGGCCAGGATCCGCTCTTCGCAAGCCGATGAGTAGATGAACCGCCCGTCGCCGAGATCGGTGGCGTCGGCCTTGCGGTCCAGATGGTAGAAGTAACCGTCGGCGTCCCGGTACACCAGGTCACCGGTGAGGAAGTAGCCG
Source organism: uncultured Actinomycetota bacterium (assembly GCA_963769145.1). Taxonomy (GTDB): domain Bacteria; phylum Actinomycetota; class Actinomycetes; order Streptosporangiales; family Streptosporangiaceae; genus Chersky-822. The sequence goes on along the minus strand of CAVYKS010000001.1, from coordinate 282,789 downwards.
TTATGCCGGGTACGGAATGTGGCCCCCGAGTCATTCCAGTAGCCAAGGCTGAGCGTGGCCGACTTGGTGCCAAGCTCACCGACCTCGCCCGGCGGCAGCGGCTGACCGTCCGGGCCGAACACCGCTGCCTCGGCGAAGCTGTGCACCTTGCCGATGCACCTGTTGTAGCGGTTGGTCCGCGGTGAATGCGCGATGAAAAAATGCGAGTGGCCCATCTCGCTTGACCCGAGGCCATCGACGAACACGGACCCGGGCACCAGTTCGCGGCCGCGCGCCGTTACCGTCTGCCTGGTGCCGCAGGCGACCAGTCGCCTGATGTGCGCCTCGTGCGCGCAGTCCCCGGTATTCCACCACAGCGCGACCGAGCTGAGATCGTGCTTGGACAGGTCAGCCTTCACCAGGTCGGGCCAGGTCGTGGAGAAGCCGACCACCGCCCGCGGCCGCCACTGGCCGATCGCGCTCAACACGCCAGGACCGGTCTGGGCCGACAGCATCGCGACCTCGCTGCCGTAGCTCATGGCGAGGTTCAAGATGATCAGGCCAGCGGTGTGCGGGCAGGGCAACGCGCTCAGCATCCGCTCGGTGCCCTGCGGTCGCGGCAGTCTGAGCCGGTACCTTACGCCTGCGTAAAGGCTCTGATGAGAGTGCGCGACCGCCTTGGGTAGCCCTGTCGTACCCGAGGAGTGGGTCACCACGACGGGATCGGTCGGGTGGAACCGGTGCGGCGCCGGTGCCGCGTCGGGATCACCGGCTGCGAGCGCGGCGAAGTCGGCGATCAGCCGCACCCCGGTGGACGACTCCGGCAACTCGGCCCCGTGCTCAGGGTCGGTGATCAGCCCGACGGCGTTGAGCCCGCTGACGTACTTAACCGCCAGGTCCGCGGCCAGGCTCGGGTTGATCAGCACCGGAATGGCACCGATCCGGGCGAGGGCGAGGAAGGTCAGCGCCGTGTCGGCGGCAGTGGGCGCGCAGACGGCCACCGGATCGCGCCTGGCGACACCAGCCTCGTGCAGCGCGGCTGTGCGGGCGGCGACAAGCCGGTGCACCTGCCGCAGCGTGAGCGGCTGCCACGCCGGTGTGTCGTCGACGTCGGTGTCGAAGGTAAGCAACGGCTCGTCCAGCCCGGCGTCAAGCTCGGCCAGCGTGGTCAGGACGTTCCCCGCTCCCACGTCCGGATCGGCTGCGAGCTGGGCGCGAATGCTCTTGGCTGGCATGATCACCCCTTCGCCGGCACGGATTCCGGTCGGAACCAGGAGGCGGGGCCGATCAGCTCGGCGACGCCGTCGGCGGCTCCGCTGAGGTAGGCATTGGCGGCGATGACGAGCGCGGCGTCAGCGTCGCCGTCGTCGATCAGGACGCTGGCGCTTGCCCGCGCTTCCGCCAGCGCCCGCGAACCGGCGTCTACGCATCCGGAGAGTTGTCTCCCAGGAATGGTGCACACCACCGGCCCGGACAGGCCCCACCGCGCGGCGATGTAGCCGACGACCGCGTTCGGGTTCGACTGGTAGAACAACAGCGGCGGCACCCGCTTGCCCGCCTGCACGGCGCTGGCGACCGCTGCGGCCGTGACGAGGTCGCCGGTCGCGCTGGCTAGCACGACCGCGGTGCGATCGCCCCGGGCTAAAGCTGCGGGCGGTGCGCCGAAGAAGCCGGACAGGCAGAGTTCGGCGACCGCGGCGACGAGCGGGCTGAAAGCCGAGTCGATGAACCCGGCGACAGCAGGCAGGTCATCGGCGGTGCTACCAGCCTCGATTTCTGGCCACCGCGCCCGTGCCAGCAGCACGGTCGTCATGACGTCTCGCTCATGCGGCCGCCACCAGCAGGGCGGTGTTCGCGCCGCCGAAGGCGGAGTTCAGGCTCAGCGCGTACCGGGGCGTGGCCTGCATCGGGGCGTCGAGCACGAGGTTTAGCTGACATTCCGGGTCGGACGCGAGGAATCCGGCGTTCACCGGCAGCCGCCCGGCCCGCAGGGCGAGCACGGTGACCACGAACTCTAAAAGCGCGGATGCTTCGAGCGCGTGCCCGTGTATCGATTTGGTCGAGCTGACCGGGACCGTGCCGGCCGCCGCCCCCAGGGCCAGGTGGATGGCGGCCGCTTCTGAGGCGTCGGAGAACGTGGTGCCCGAGCCATTGGCGTTGATGTAGCCGATGTCGTCGGCTTTCACCTTGGCCCGGCCCAGCGCGGCGGTGATCGCCCGGGCGAGCCCGGTGCCGTCCGGGCGCGGCTGGCATACGTGGTAAGCGTCACCCGCCCGACCCCAGCCGGCCAGACGAGCCAGCGGTTCGGCGCCCCGGCCGGCGGCGGTCGCCGCGCTCTCCAGCACCACGGCCGCGACGCCGTCGCCGAGCAGCAGTCCCTGCCGACCCGCGCTGAAGGGCCTGACCTGACCGTCGGCAGCGAGCGCGCGGCCAGCGTCGAAGAGCCAGAAGCTGTCGTTGTCGACCAGGTAGCCGGCGGCAACGATCACCTGCGCGGTGTGCTGCGATCTGATCAGGGCGGCGGCGTCAGCGATCGCCGAACTGGCCGCCACGCACGCGCTTGAGTAGATCCTCGCCGGGTAGCGCACTCCGGTCGCCGCGGCCACTTCGGCGGGGACCGCCCCGACCACATCGCCAGCCGCCGGATCTCGGGCGGCGTCCTGATCGGTGTGCAGCGCCAGAAGCAGCTCTGCGGCCGCCCGGTCGCCGCTGTCGAGGCCGGCCCGCTGGCAGGCTTGCTCGATCACGGCGCCAAGCTCGACGCCTAGTTTGGGCTGGCCCGGCAGCTCGGCGGCCACCTCGACCCGGCACCGCTTGGTGTCGAACCGGCTGGCCTGCCTGAACGCCGACCGCCCCGACAACAAGCCGTCGAGCAGGGACCCGTCACCACGACCGAACGCGCAGGTCACACCCAGGCCGGTGACGACGACGTCGCTAGACATGCTCCGCACCGGCAAGCAGGTCGGCAAGCGCCGTGACCGCGCTTGACACCGTCGTCATCTTGGCCAAGGTGTCATCGCTCAAGTCGAGCGTGACCCCGTAGCGCGTCTCGACCTTGGTGATGAGCCAGGTCAGCTCCAGCGAGCCGATCTGCTCGGGTACCTCATCGGATGAACGCTGGCCGAAGGAGGCCAGCATCGTGATGACTTCCTCGCGGTCTGGTGCCGCAGGCTCGCTCATTCTTGTATCTCGCCAGCGGGAACCGCGATCCTGCTCGCGACTGCGGCGATGAACTCATCGAGCGTCATTAACGCGAGTTCTTCGGCGTCCTCGTCGGAGAAGGCGACGCCAAAGTGGTCCTCGACGAGCACCGCGAGCTCAGCTACGGCCAGCGACTCAAGGTCGAGCCCGGTCGGCCCGAGATCAATGTCCCCGGTCGCGTCGCCGACGTCGTAGTTCATGTCCGTGAGCGTACCGAGCACGAACTCGCGAATGTCGTCGTCCATGTGATGACTCCGTTCTGTTGTATCAGTCACCTGGCCGCCGACAGGACGGCAGACATTCTCGGCCAGCTCGCGTGCCGGTGTGTCACGGCGACCCCGCTGGCGCGGCCTCCGCAGCCGCGCGCAAGACAGCGCGATCCCTGACGTTCTTTCCTGTTGCCGTACGTGGCAGTTCAGCCAGCACGTAAATCAGCCGCGGCTGTTTATACGCCGCCAGTTGCTCGGCGATTCCCGCCCGCACCGCTGCCAGATCGCAGCCGTCCCGCAGCATCAGGTAGGCCTCGATCGCCCCATCGAAGCTCACCACGCAGGCGGCGACCTCGGGCAGCGCGCCGATCGTCTGCTCCACCTCGGTCAGGTCGACCTTCAGCCCTCCGATCGACACCTGCGAGTCAAGCCGCCCGAGAATGGTGACCAATCCGGTCCGCTCATCCATCGTGGCGGCATCACGCGTGTGCAGCCAGCCGTCGACCCAGCGGGTCTCGTCGATCAGCCCGACGTACGGCGACGCGGCCATCGCGACGAGCAGTTCGCCGTCCTGCACCCGCAACCGCACGCCTGGCGCCGCGGCGACCGACGGGGCGAGCCGTCCCGACAGGTCCGTCGCGATGACCCCGAGTTCGGTCATCCCGTACATGCTGCCGAGCGGCACCCCGTACCCCGTCGTGAACGCCGCTGGCACCCACGGCCTGGTCAGCTCGCCGGCCACGACCATCCGGGTCAGTGACGGTATCGGCCTCGGATCGGCGGTCAGCAGCTCGGCATGGAACGGCACGCCGAGCAGCATCGTCGGTTTATCGCTGAAAGCAACCGCCGCCCTGATCCCGTCGGCCGTAAGCCGGTCGGGGAATGCCAGCTCAACTCCGGCGTGCAGGCTGTGCAGCAGGCCGCCGACGAGCCCAAGCACGTGCACGATCGAGGCGAGCAAGACGATGGCTGTGCCGGGTTTGGGGTAGTCGTCCAGCTTGGCGTACCGGCCAAGTTCGTCCAGCAGATCGCCGCTGGTGCGGGCGATGACCTTCGACGGTCCGGTCGATCCCGAGCTGAGCTGGACGAGCGCGTGCGGCGTCTTCGCCGGAATCCCTCCTGGCCGTGCCGTCGGCGCGGCGACCAGCGTCGCGTAGCCGCTCATCGGCGCGCTCGAGACGTCTTGCGGTTCGACGACTACCTGGGGTGCCAGCCGGTCCAGTGCCCGATCGACCTCGGCGCGCGACAACCGGTGGTCGAGCAGGCTGACCTGAGCGCCTATCCGCCACGAGGCCAAGAGGGACGCCACGTAGCCGAGCGACGGCGGGAGGTGCAGCGATACTGTGCCGCCGACCGCCAGGCCGGCTTCCGCGAGTCGCGCTTGCTGAGACTCGACTAGCTGGCGAAGTTCTTTCCTAGTTACCGGGCTGCCGAAATGCAGGCACACATCGCCGTCAGATCCGGCGAGCAACTCGCGGTCCACCCAGTCGTTGCCCAAGGCGGACATGAATCATCCCTTACAGAGCCAATGATCAACGGACTACACGCGCCTTTTGCCGTGAGAGTTACACAATCGGCTCATCAGGTCAAGCCGCAGTCGATCGGTGCACCCTAGCCAGCTTGGTCGATCCAACCAGTATGGGGGATGACGACGGAGGATGCGCCTGAGGTCTTTCCTTTCGATCCGGCTGCCCAGCGGCGACCTCGCCTACTTCGTGCTCGGCCATGACGACGTCGAACTCGTGCTGAAAGACCGGCCGACCTGGTCACCAGCTACGCCACCCCGCCGCCACCGGCCCCGGCCACGGGCACGCGGGTGCAGCGCGAGCATTCGCGACACAGCAGCGTCGAGCCGGCCCGGCGCCACCCTAGTGAGAGTTACAGATGCCCGAACAGCACCTGTTGATTGCCATATGACCGCGTCGTAATCTGCGTGAGTGACGAGTAGGCCATTGCGCCCAGCCGAATACCCCGCGGAAGCGGCGGACCCCTACTGCCTCACCGAGGGCGAGGCAGCGAGGTTACTCGCCGGCCACCCACGGCGATCGTGACCGCGTTCACCGAGGCGGGCGCGAGAACGGAGGCCATCGCGATATCCGCCGCCGAGGCGATCAGGCGACTCGGCCGTCACGAGGTTGTGCCGAAGTAGCTGTGCCAAGGTAGATGGGAGAAGTCCGATGCCGTTTCATCCCCAGGTGCAGGCGATCAGGGACCGGCTTGCTGCCGAGCGGATACCCAACCTGTACACGCTGCCGATCGCCGAAGCGCGGGCCAGGGACGTCAAGGGAGCGATCACCACGGCGGGACCGCTCGAGCCGGTGGCCGAAATACGCGACTTCGTGATCCCAGGCGAGGCCGGAGACCTCGCCGCGCGCATCTACCGGCCGCAGGTCGATACGACCGCTCCGGCCTTGGTGTACTTCTTCGGCGGCGGCTGGAGTCTCGGCACGCTCGACACCTCAGATGCCGTCTGCCGGATGATCACGAACCGGGCCGGGTGCGTGAGCATCGCGGTCAGCTACCGGCTGGCACCAGAGAACAAGTTTCCGGCGGCGGTCGAAGATTGCTACCAGGGCACACTCTGGGTCGCCGAGCATTCCGACGAACTCGGAATAGACCCCCAGGCAATCGCCGTCGGCGGCGATAGCTCGGGCGGAAATCTAGCCGCGGCCGTGTCCCTCCTGTCCAGGGACCGCGGCACCCCGCACCTGATCCACCAGTTGCTGATCTACCCCAACACCGACGCCGCCGCCGACACCGAATCCATGCGCGAGATTACCGACGAGCATTTTTTCAACGTGAACGCCATTAAGTGGTATTGGGGCATGTACCTCGGTTCCGAGGAAGACCGGATGAACCCCTTGGCCTCGCCGCTCCGCGCCGCCGACCTGTCGGGCCTTCCCCCGGCGACCGTGATCACCGCGGAACTCGACCCGCTCAGGGACGAGTCCGAGATGTACGCCAAACGACTTGCCGAGGCCGGCGTCCCAGCCGAGATCATCCGCTACGACGGCATGATGCACGGCTTCTTCACCATGATCGGCATTCTGGACACCGCCAGAGAAGCGGTCGCCACTGCTGCCGCCGCCCTCTCGAAGGCGTGGCCAACCCCATGATCTTGGAAGATTGAGTCCGCATACCGGACCGAATCTTCCAAGATCATGGGACACGGCATCGTCCGCACGGATGGATGGTGTCCGGCCAGCCTTGGCGGTGTAGGACGGCGCCGATCTGAGCGGCGGTCGCGCATGAATAGTGATTGACGTCTATCCAGCCATATCGGAGGGTCGTGATGCCGTGCTCAAGTATCGAGTTGATGCGGCGCAGATCGTGCCAGCGCTGGTCTTCGGGATGCGCCTGCAAGCCGTCAAGTTCCACGCACACGTTGTAGTCCTGGTAGAGATTGTCGAGGTAGCGGTTCTGGTCGTCGGCGGAAATCTTCGCTTGGCGGGTCGCTGTCGGCAGGCCGTGTGGTCGTTCGACTAGGTGGACGTAGCGGTACTCCAGCAGGGAATGGGCACCGGCACTGATCAGGCCAAGAGCCTCGACGAGTTCGCCGCGCCAGCGCACCCTTGTCCGCGATCGCAAAGCCTGCCCGATCTTCGCCGACGTGGTCAATCTGCGCTGACACGCGCTTGCGACGACATTAAACGCCGCATCGAAGGTCGCGGCCGTGTCGACGAGATCGAGAACGGTTTCCTCAAGTCGCGTCCGTGGTGGAAGCAGAACAGGGTGGGTCGCCCCGGAGAGTCGGCTCGAACGGTGGACCGCGATCCCAGGCGCGGCGACCGCCCGCCTGGAAGCAGGAATCGTTATGTGGATCAGCGCAGCCCGCTGATCTGTGATTTTGAACAATTCCGCGGCTGTCTGATGGCTCAACGCCGCGCCAGGTCCGCCTAAGTGCACCGCTGCCCAGAGCGTGGCCTGCCTCGGTGGTGTGCCCGTATACACCGAATAGACACCGCGCTGTAGCGACTGCCATCGACCGCTTCGCACCATACGCCCGATAGCCGAAGGCGGCATACCGCAGCTCAGCGCCTGGCTACGGGATATCACTCCGGCTTGAACTTCCGCGATTTCCTTGACCTTTGACACCGATCCAGCGTCCCGGTCAAGGCGCCTGACGAAAACAAGGCGCGTGGCGACTGTGGAAAACGTCTTCGTGGGCGTCGTATTGCCACAGATAGGCGACGCTACCGCGCCGGTAGACCGGGGCCCGTGCGCGCAAGGCGGCATACACGGGATAAGGATCGGCTCGGCCTTCGGGCGAGCCAAGCTTGCCTCAGGATTACCTTCGCGTCGACCGGAAAACTACCGACTGACGGCACGATCCATTTCCGTTACGGTTGGGGTAGATCGTGAGGAAAGCGAATGACCGCGCAGTGTTGAGTTCGCAGATGGGCTACCGCTGACCCGCCAGGGCAAGGTCGACAAGAAGGAACTGCGGCGGCGATACCTCGAGGCGCACGCCCGGTGAGGCGGCACGTAGCGACGAAAGAAGGCGATTGATGACAATTAGGCTGGAACCTGCGGCTGACTTGGCCGCCTCGACGTTGCATGCCTCGTTGCTCGACCCGGCACTTGAGTCGATGAACTTCCTGAACGAGATAGCGAGCAAGTACCCGGACGCGATCTCCTTCGCCTCTGGACGCCCCTGCGAGCAGTTCTTCGACGTGGCGCTCATCCACCGCTACGTCGACGCGTTCTGCGAGTACTTGACTGACGAGCTTGGCTATAGCCCGCCGCAGGTGAACCGGACGCTGTTCCAGTACGGCCGGACCAAGGGAATCATCGCCGAGCTGGTCGCCAGGTATCTGGAGGTAGACGAAGGCATCACGGTCGATGCCGATGCGATCATGGTCACGGTCGGCTTCCAGGAAGGCATGTTCGCCGTGATCAGGGCGTTGCGCGCGGACGAGCGCGACGTGCTGCTGGCGGTCTCGCCGAGCTACGTCGGGCTCACCGGCGCCGCTCGCCTGGCCGACATGCCAGTCTGGCCGGTGCGCGGCGGAGAAGACGGCATCGATGTGGAGGATCTGGTCGGCCAGGCGCGGCGGGCGCGCGCGGCCGGTCTGCGGGCGAGGGCCTGCTACGTGATGCCCGACTTCGCCAACCCGTCGGGCGTGAGCATGACGGTGCCGATGCGGCGCGAGCTGCTTGAGGTCGCGGCGCGCGAGGGCATCCTGCTGATCGAGGACAACCCGTACGGCACGTTCCACTCTGGCCCGCACCTGCCGACGCTTAAAGCACTCGACCCCAGCCGGCAGGTGATCTACATCGGCTCGTTCGCCAAGGTCTGTTTCCCCGGAGCGCGAGTCGGGTTCGTCATCGCCGACCAGCGGGTCCGCGATGACGACGGGAACGCAAAACTGCTCGCCGACTACCTATCGATGATCAAGAGCATGCTTACCGTCAACACCTCAGCGGTAAGCCAGGCGGTCATCGCCGGCAAGCTGTTGCTCAGCGGGTTCAGCCTGGCTAAGGCCAACGACCGGGAGACCGCCGTCTACCTGGGCAATATGCGTCAGTTGCTGGCGGGACTGGCGAGCCTGTTCCCGGCCGACGCCGATCCGGCCGAAAAGGTGACCTGGAACTCGCCGACCGGTGGATTTTTCGCGGTGGTCACGCTGCCGTTCGCGGCCGACGACAAGTTGATGGAGTACTCGGCCCGCGAGCACGGAGTGCTGTGGACTCCGATGAGCCACTTCTACGGGGGAACCGGCGGGGCCCGCCAAGCCAGGCTCGCCTGCAGCCAGCTTTCCGGCGACGAGATAGAAGTCGGCCTCGACCGGTTCGCTGCCCTGGTCGCCGACCGCCTCGGGTAAAGACAACAACCTTTCTGCGGGAGGTGGCCGTCGCGTTTCGCTGGTCACCTCCCGCCTGGGCCCCGGTCGTCGCTACCAGGGCCATCCGGCTTTGGTATGTGGTGTGGGTAGTCGCCCGCTGGCGGCTACGTGTGATGCGGTGGTTGGACTTTCCTTCGTGAATTAGACGGCCTGGCGGACACTTTCGTTGCATCCGGAGGCGGCTACTTCTCGCTCGTGGATACCGAGCTTGGCGGCGGGCCCCGAAGGGCCCGCCGCCTTCGAGAATGGCCTGGTTAGCTGGAGATCAGCCGAGCCTGCGCTAGTAATGTGCTCAAGAGCACGCTATGGCGCTGCCGCTCCTCCGACCGCGGCGATCGGCTCGCGTACGCGTTCGCCTGAGCCGTCGCGTCGGCCGTGCGGCGGCGGCAGCGGCACCGGGGTGCCAGCCGCGGTCGCGGCACGGGCCGGTCCAGGTCCGGCCCAGGCGAGTACCAGGGCGTCTTCGCCCTTGAGGAGCCTGTGACAGCGCACGCCGCCGGTGGCGCGGCCCTTCGGCGGGTACTCGGCGTACGGCGTCACTTTCACGCCGGCCGCATTGGTTCCCGGCAGCGCGCCCGCGCTGCCGGCCACGGTGACGACAACCGGCTCGGCGCCGGATGAGTCGTCCTCGCTGGCGTTCGGGTCCACGGTGCCGAACCAGATCACCGAGGCGCTGGGGGCCAGCCTGATGCCCGCCATGCCGCCCGCGGCCCGGCCTTGCGGCCGGACGGAGTTCGCGCCGAACCTGAGCAGCTGGGCGTCGCTGGTGATGAAGACCAGATCCTGCTCTTCCGATTCGAGGTGAACCGCACCGACCACTCGGTCGCCGTCTTTCAGCGCGATGACGTCGAACTCGGTCGAGTTCTGCGGGTAGTCCGGCGTGACCCGCTTGACCACCCCCTGCGCGGTGCCAATAGCCAGCCCGCCCCCCGCTCCGTTGGCCGCCGGATCAGCCGCCACGATCGCAACGACGCTCTCGCCGCGCTCGGTCGCGACGAACTCGGTGACCGGGGCGCCGCCGGAGAGGCCAGGTGAGTGCGCGGTTGGCGGCAGCGCGGGCAGTTCGAGTACCCCGAGCCTGATCAGCCTGCCGCGGGAGGTCAGCACGCCGATCGTGCCGCGCGCCGTTGACGGCACCGCCGAGACGATCACGTCGTGGGCCGACCTGGATCCGGCTGACTGGCCGCCGGGCCGAGCCGGTCTGGCGGCGGGGGCCGACCGCTGGTTTCTTTCCGCCTCAGGACTTTCTTCGATCAGCTCCTGCTGGCCAGTCTCCGGCTTGCGGACGGCGGTCCGGGCCAGCAGGCCTGCCGATGACAACAGCACAATGCACGGGTCGTCGGCCACTTCGAGCGGCACGGCGGCGGTCTTCTGCGCGCCGCTGCCTTCGAGCAGCACCGTGCGGCGGGGGGTGCCGTACTTCTCGGCGACGGCGGCGAGCTCGGACGAGACCAGCTCGCGCAGCTTCTGGTCGGACTCGAGTATCGCGGTCAGTTCGGCGATTTCGTCGGCGAGAGTCTGCTGCTCGCGCTCGAGTTCGAGCTTGTCGTACTTGGTCAGCCGCCGCAGCGGGGTGTCGAGTATGTACTGCGCCTGGATCGCGGACAGGTCGAAGATGCTCATCAGCCGCTCCTTGGCGGCGGCCGCATCGTCGCTGGTCCTGATCACAGCGATGACTTCGTCGATGTTCAGCAGCGCGATGATCAGGCCGTCGACGAGGTGCAGCCGATCCTGGCGCTTGCCGCGCCTGAACTCGGTGCGGCGCCTGACCACGTCGATCCGGTGATCGGTGTAGATCTGCAGCAGTTCGCGCAGGCCGAGGACGCGGGGCTGGCCGTCCACCAGCGCGACGTTGTTGATGCCGAACGTCTCTTCCATCGGCGTCAACCGGTAAAGCTGTTCGAGCAGAGCCTCGGGATGGAACCCGCTGCGGACCTCGATCACCAGGCGCAGGCCCTTGTGCCGGTCGGTCAGATCCTTGACGTCGGCGATCCCTTGCAGCTTCTTGGCCTGGACCAGGTCCTTGATCCTGGTGATCACCTTCTCGGGGCCTACGCCGTAGGGCAGTTCGGTGACCACGATGCCGCTGCGGCGCGGGGTGAGCTGCTCGGTTCTGGCGGCGGCCCGGGTGCGGAAGATGCCGCGGCCAGTCTCGTAGGCATCCCTGACGCCGTCCAGTCCGACAATCTTGCCGCCCGTCGGCAGGTCGGGCCCGGGTACGAACCGCATCAGCTCGTCGAGCGTGGCGTCCGGGTTGGCGATCAAATGCCTGGCGGCCGCCACCACCTCGCCGAGGTTGTGCGGCGCCATGTTGGTCGCCATCCCGACCGCGATCCCGGCCGCGCCGTTGACCAGCAGGTTTGGCAGGCCGGCTGGCAGCACCTCGGGTTGTGTCTCGGTGCCGTCGTAGTTCGGTATGAAGTCGACCGTGTTCTCATCCAGCGAGGTAGTCATCTCCAGGGCGGGCGGTGCCAGCCGCGCCTCGGTGTACCGCATAGCCGCCGGGGGGTCGTCACCGCCGAGCGAGCCGAAGTTGCCGTGCCCGTCGATCAGCGGCAGCCGCATCGCGAACGGTTGCGCCATCCGGGCTAGCGCGTCGTAGATGGCGCCGTCACCGTGCGGGTGCAGCCGCCCCATCACCTCGCCGACCACCCGGGCGCATTTGACGTGGGCCCGGTCAGGCCGCAGGCCCATCTCGGACATCTGGTACAGGATCCGGCGCTGCACTGGCTTCAGGCCGTCCCGCGCGTCGGGAAGCGCGCGCTGGTAGATCACCGAGTAGGCGTACTCGAGATAGCTGCCTCGCATCTCGTCGGTGACGTCGATATCGACGATGTTCTCTTCGAAGTCGTCGGGAGGCGACTGAGTTGTCCTGGTGCGTGCCATGCCGACATTCTGCCGCGTGTGTCTGACCGCCGGCGCGGCATGCGGGCCCGGCGCGCCGCTGCCGGTTCGGCGACGGTCCGCCGCTGGTTCGAGGGCGGCTGTCGTGGGTAGTCGAACAGCTACGGTTCGTAATCATCCGGAAGGAGGGGTGATGGGATTCCCTGACCATCCGTCTGATCAGGACCGGCAAGATGCGCCGAACATGCATGTGCAGCCAGACCAGCCGACGCCTGGGTATCAGCAGACGCCTGGCTATCCGGGGTACCCCGGCAATCCCGGCCCGGGCCAGCAGGCAGGCGGATACCAGACCGGCTACCCGATGGCCCCGCCGGTGGCGCGGGTCAACAGTATGTCGATCGCCGCGCTGGTGTGCGGGTTGGCTCAGTTCCTGCTGTGGTTCCTGTTGCTCGTGCCCGGGTTCATCGCCGCCGTGATGGCGCTGATCTTCGGCGCCTTGTCGCTCGTCCAGATCCAGCGGCGCGGCGAGTCCGGTCGCGGGCTCGCGCTCACCGGAATCGTGCTCGGCGTGCTCGGAGTGCTTGGCGGCGTGGCGCTCGGCATCCTGATCGGCGTCGGCAGCGCGAATTACCACGCCCACATGGGCTACTGAGCCAGTGAACGTGAGTTGATCTTCGTTTCCAGCCTAGGTGGCGGAGAAGCCGCCGTCTACGAAGATCGACTGGCCGGTGACGTAGGCCCCGGCTTGGCTGGCGAGGAAGACCGTCGCTCCTTCGAAGTCGGCGGGCAGTCCGTTGCGGCCGATCATCGTGCGGGCGGCGAGCGCGGCCGAGCGAACCGGGTCCGAAGCCACCGGGGCGGTCATCGGCGTGGCCACGAACCCGGGCACGATCGCGTTGCAGCACACGCCTGAGCGAGACCACTCCTCGGCTTGCGACCTGGTGAGCGACATCAGGCCACCCTTGGACACGCCGTAGGCACCGCTGTTGGCGAACGCCCTGAAGGCCTGCTGCGAGGCCACGTTGATGATCCGGCCCCAGCCGCGTGCCGCCATCGCGGGACCGAGTCGCTGGCCGAGCAGGAACGGGGCGGTCAAGTTCACTGCCAGGCAGCGGTCCCAGTCGTCGGCGGTGATCAGCGGAAGCGGCGGTCGCGGATTGATCCCGGCCGCGTTCACCAGGATGTCGGGCTCACCGAAGATCTCGCTGACCTGGCTGGCCGCCTGCCCGATCGCGCCCAGGTCGGCCAGATCGACGCTGACGCGGGCGGCGCTAGCGCCCGCGGACTTGAGTTCGGCAACTGACGCCTCCAGCGCCGCCGCGTTCCTGGCAAGCAGCACGACGCTGGCGCCGGCTCCGGCGAGCGCCCTGGCCATCGCCCTGCCTATGCCCGAACTGCCGCCGGTCACCACCGCGACCCGGCCGACGAGCGAGAAGAGCGTGTCGAGGTAATCAGTCACGACCCAAGTATGATCACGATCGCAGGGCTAGCCGGGACAGCGTGGCCTCGTTGGCCAATGGTGTTGCCGGCAGCGGCGGGCCGGCCTGCGGCGGGCCTGCGGCGAGTCGGCCTGCGGCGGGCCGGTCATTTGTGCCGGGCGGCCGGGAGGCTGCCGGTCCGCGGCGCGGTTGCTGTCGTTGACTGGCGACCCCAGGAGCGGCACAGACCGTGCGGAAGCCGGAATGTCCCATCTGGGATGGTTTCACCGCCCGGTCCGGGGCAGCGGCGGCCGTCCGGGCGGCACCCGCCCGGCGGGCGGGCGACGGCCAGTTTCCACGATCATGAAATCGTGATTACCGCGGAGTCTCAGCCGCGATATATGACAGCCAGACTCCGCGATCATGACCCGAACCATGATCACGGAAGCAAAACCGCGTTCGCCCACCCCCGGGTCCAGCCCGCCAGCCGGTCACGACAGCGCAACTCAGTGGCTAGAGCAGGGGACGGGCGCCTACGAGGCCCATGGCCATCGCGGCTAGGCGGCAGCCGCTGGTCAGTGCCTCTCCCGGCGGCTTCTTGTCCAGCCAGGACGGCAGGAAGCCGGCGCAGAACGCGTCGCCCGCACCGGTGCGGTCGACGATCCGCTCGATTGGCGGCGCGGACACCCGAACGGGATCTGGCCTCCCGTTGGCGTAGTACAAGGCGCCTTGGGCAGCCAGTTTCATCACCACGTGCGGGTACCAGGCGTTGAGTACCCGAGCGGCCTGCTCGGGCTCAGGTCGGCCGGTGAGCACGCGGCCCTGCTCGGCGTTAACGAACAGCAGGGTCGCGCCGTTGGTCATCTGGAGGAAGGGCTCGGCCCCGGCCCGCTCAAGCGGTGCCGACGAGGCGCCGTCGACCGAGATCGTCATGCCGGCCCGCCTGGCCATCGAGATGGCGGCCAGGGTTGCCTGACGGGAGCCGGTGTTCAGCAGTGTGTAACCGGAGACGTGCAGGTGACAGCCGGGAGTAAAGAGATCCTTGGGCAGATCGTCGGGGGACAAGGCCGCGTTGGCGCCAGGGTCGGACAGCATCGTCTGATCGCCCTTGTGGGTCACCATGACCACGCAGGTCCCGGTTGGCCGCTCCGGGTCCATGACAAGCCTGGCGTCGACGCCGTAGCCCATCAGTTCCATATCTCTGTTGCGCCCGGCGATGTCTGCCCCGCGCCGACCTACGAACGCGACCTCGGAGCCGTCCACAGCCAGCCACGCCGCGATATTCGCGCCCGAGCCGCCGCCGTGCATGGTCACCGTGGCAGGCGTATCGCTGGCCTTGGCTAGTGGCAGCATCGCGTGAGCGACGGTGTCGGTCATGAGGTCACCAATGACGACAACGCGCGCCAATGTCGTACACCACCTTGATCTGCTGGATCGAGCATCGCGGACGTGGGGCATCCGCCGCAGGAAGTCTGGGATTAGAACTTAACAGTTTCAGTGCGCTACCTGGCCATGTTCGCAGCCTGAATCCAGCCTCAACGCCGAATTACGGTCAAGTAGCGCGTGAGTAAGGCTGTGCTTGCCTGGCTGTGCTGGCGATCGCGGCAGGTCGGATCGGCCTGCAGTGAGCACAACCCCTACCCTGCTTCCATGACCTGGACGTGGCAGTACGAGAAGGCAGACGGAACTTTGGCCGCCGCCCGGGGTTTGCCGAAGGAGACCTTCGGCAGCCAGGGTGACGCCGAGACGTGGCTCGGCGAGCACTGGCGCGGCCTGCTCGACTCGGGCGTCGACCAGGTCAGCCTGCTCGAAGATAGCCGCCGCGAGTACGGCCCGATGAGCCTGCATCCGCCAGGACTAGCTCGTCTGGCTGCTGGTCAGGGTCGCTGCGCCGGGCTGGCTGTCTGCGCCGGGTCGCTGACTACCTCAGCTCCGATGATTTCGTCGATCTTCGCCATGAGCGCAGGGTCGAGCTTGACACCGGCCGCCTTGACGTTCTCGTGCACGTGCTCTGGCCTGGTCGCGCCGATGATCGCGGCGCTGATCGCGGGGTTCTGCAGGGTCCACGCGATCGCTAGTTGGGACATGGTCAGCCCTGCCTCGTCGGCGATCGGGCGAAGCTGCTGGACAGTCGTAAGCAGATTGTCGGTCAGGTATCCGCTGATGAACGATGAGCCGCGTTCGTCGGTGGCCCGCGAGCCCGGCAGGCGGCTCGGCGCCTGGCAGGTACTTGCCGCTCAGCACGCCCTGGGCGATCGGAGACCAGACGATCTGGCCGATCCCCTCGCGCTCGCAGAGCGGTATCACCTCAGACTCGATGACCCGCCAGATCATGTTGTACTGCGGCTGATTCGAGATGATCCGGTCCAGACCCATCTGCTCTGCGATCTGCAGCGCGTGCGCGATCTCCTCAGCGCGCCACTCGGAGACGCCGACGTACAGCACCTTGCCCTGGCGGACTAGGTCATCGAACGCGCGCAAGGTCTCTTCGAGCGGGGTCGCGTGGTCGTACCTGTGCGCTTGGTACAGGTCGAGATAGTCGGTGCCCAGCCGCCGCAACGACGCGTGCACGGACTCCATGATGTGCTTGCGCGACAGGCCGCGGTCGTTGGCACCCGACCCTGTCGGCCAGAAGACCTTCGTGAAGATCTCGACCGACTCGCGCCGTACGCCGTGCAGTGCGCGGCCGAGCACAGACTCGGCGGCGGTGCCCGCGTAGACGTCGGCGGTGTCGAATGTGGTGATTCCTTCATCGAGCGCGGCGGCGACGCAGGCCCTGGCGGCGTCCTCGGCGACCTGCGAGCCGTGCGTTATCCAGTTGCCAAACGCGATCTCGCTGATCTTCAGGCCGCTCCGGCCCAGATGACGGAACTCCATGAACCCACCTTCCGATGCGGGGGCAACGGTGCCAGCTACTTGATCAGATTGACGCGCCGCGCTGCACTCTGGGCGGCGGGATTCTTGACACGCGCAGGCGCAGGCTGCGCTTGGCGACGTACCAGACGATGCCGCGAGTGCTTTCGCCTGGCAGGCGCTGCTTGGCTAGGCGGCTCACCATCGTCCCGTAGAAGAGACTCTCGACCGCGATCACACCGACGATGCCAAGCTCGACGTAGAGCACAACGGCCGAGTTCTTCGACGACCCGAGCGCGAAGATGATGAAGATGAGCGCGAACACGCCGAACAAGATGTACTCGCTCACGATGAACCGGCGCGAGTCGATGTAATCCCTGGCGAGCGCGCGGACCGGGCCTTTGTCCTTGGCGGGTATCGCCCACTCCTCGCCCCGCTTCATGGCGTCCATCCGGCGCCTCTGCTCGGCCCGCCTCTGGTCTCGCCGCTGGGAGGTGGCCGCCTTGCGGTCGGTCGGCGGCGCCGTATAGGGCTGTCGCCGTGCTCGCTCTACCTCGCTCCGCTTGGGCGTTGGCCTGCCCTTGCCCGCCTGCTTGACTGCCAGCGTCGGCAGCCGGGCTCACCTGATCGCTGTCGTCGGCTGCCGTAGCGCCACTTGACCGTCGTCGCAACACCTTGACAGCCTACCGGCACGGCCGGACGAACCACCCAGAACACAGTTCTGACGCCGTCGTCAGGTACCTTGCGCGGAGCAGGTAGCGTGCATTGGCAGGCTGCCATGATGACGGGCTAGCCAGGAGGTCATAGGCTGGGAATCCGGCATCTGCGGAAGAACTCCGACGAGGGGATGGGCCGCGCTTATGGGCGTGATGAAGCGGGTCTCAACGATCTTCAGGGCGAAGGCCAATAAGGCGCTCGACAAGTACGAGGATCCGCGGGAAACCCTGGATTATTCCTATCAAACCCAGCTTGAACTACTGCAAAAGGTGCGTCGCGGTGTCGCGGATGTCGCGACCTCACGCAAGCGGGTCGAGTTGCAGATGAACCAGCTTCAGCAGCAGACCGACAAGCTGGACCGGCAGGCGCGCGACGCCCTGGCGGCCGGCCGTGAGGACCTGGCCAGGGAGGCGCTGACGCGGAAGGCCAGCGTCCCGGTCAGCTCAACGACTTGCAGGCTCAGTACGCCTCGTTGCAGGGCGAGGAGGAGAAGCTGACCGCGGCCAGCCAGCGGCTGCAGGCCAAGGTGGATGCCTTCCGGGTGAGGAAGGAGACCATCAAGGCCACCTACACCGCCGCCGAGGCGACGACCAGGATCAACGAGGTCTTCACCGGCATCTCCGAGGAGATGAGCGACGTCGGCCTGGCGATCCAGCGCGCCGAGGACAAGACCGCGCAGATGCAGGCGCGAGCCGGAGCGATTGACGAGTTGATGGCGTCGGGCGCGCTGAGCGACGCGCTTGGCGGCACTCGCCAACGACGACATCCAGGCCGAGCTCGACCGGATGGGCGCTGGCGGCAGCGTTGACAACGAGCTTGCCAGGATGAAGGCCGAGCTTACCGGCGGAAGCGCGCCGAAGGAGCTTGCGGGCGGTGGCCAGGTGAATGACGCGGTTCCAGGCGGAGCGACGAGCTTCCCGGCGGAGCAGCCACGGTCAGGAGAGGGCCAATGATCGTCCGGATCATGGGCGAGGGCCAGCTAAAGCTGGACGACGCCGCCGTAGAAGAGCTGAACCGACTCGACGAGACGCTCGAAGCCGCGGTCGAGCGGCACGACCAGGAGGCATTCGCGCCGGCTCTGCACGCCCTGCTCTCCCGGGCGAGGTCACTCGGTGAGGCCTTGCCGCACGACGCGATCGAGCCCTCAGATCTGATCTTGCCGCGCGAGGGTGCCACGATTGAAGAAGTACATGAGCTGCTCGCTGACGGCGGGCTGATCCCCGGGTGAACCACTTGCGGGCAGGCTGCAGCGCGCGTTCAGGCCTGACCCGCAGCTGGCGTTCAGGCGGGTTTGCCAGACTGACCGGTGTAATGAAGTAAGCATGCTTGAGGCTGCTGGGATGAAACGGAGGCGGCGCCGATGGCTACGCACTCGCTACGCGACCGACAGAGGTCTGATCGCGCGGATGGGCGTGACCTTGTTCCTGCTCGGCTTGGTCTTCACCGCATTCATACTCGCCATCGTGCTGCTGCTGGCCAACTTCACGAGCGTGTCGCAGCGGCGGCATCATTTTCATCGCTGTTCTGGCTCGGCGTGGCCGTCTCTTTCGGCTCCTACTACTGGTCAGACAAGATCGCGCTGGCTACGGCCGGCGCCCAGCTCGTGACGCCGCAGCAGGCGCCGGAATTGCACGGCGTGATCGACCGGCTGTGCGCGCTCGCCGACATGCCCAAGCCCAGGGTGGCGATCGCGCCAGCGGACATGCCGAACGCGTTCGCCACCGGCCGCAGCAGCAAGGTCGCCGTGGTCTGCGTGACCCAGGGACTGCTCGCCAGGCTGGACAGGAACGAGCTGGAGGGCGTGCTGGCGCACGAGATGTCGCACGTGGCGCACAAGGACGTCGCGGTGATGACGATCGCCTCGTTCCTCGGCATCGTGGCTGGCCTGCTGGTCAGGTTCGCGTTCTACTCGGAGTTGTTCGGTGGCGGCGGCCGTGACCGCGGCCGGGGCGGCGGCAACGACCAGAACACCATTCCCGTCATCTTTCTCGTGATGGCCGTCGGCATCGTTGTCTACGCGATCAGCTTCCTGCTGATCCGGCTGCTTTCCCGGTACCGCGAGCTGTCCGCCGACCGGTCAGGCGCACTGCTTACCGGCCAGCCATCGGCGCTGGCCAGCGCGCTGGTGAAGGTCAGCGGCGAAATAGCCCGGATACCGACCAGGGACCTGCGCGCCGCCGAGCCGCTCAACGCGTTCTATTTCGCGCCGGCGCTTGTCCGCTCGCCGTGGCGAGATGAACCTGTCCACGCTGTTCTCCACGCACCCGCCGCTCGAAAAGCGGCTCAAGGCGCTCGACGAGATCTCCAAGCAGCTCAACAGCAGGTAAGGGGTCGCGCCGGTGGGGTTCCTCGACTCGCTGCTCGGCCGCACGAAGCCGGTGCCGCCGAATCTGGACGAGTTGTTCGCGCTGCCGTCCGCGGCGATCACGCTGCAGGCGGCGACGGACTTCACGCCGACCGGTATCGGATCGGTCTGCTTCCGCGAGGTCGAGGGCAAGGCGTTCGCCGATATCGAGAAGGACGTCACCGACCTGCTCAGCATGGGCGAGAGCAAGGCCCCGATCAGGCTCAGCGCCGACTCTTACGGCTATCACCTGGGTGGTGTGCACGCACGCGACCGACGACATCGAAGGGCTCGTCACCGACCTGCACGCGGTGAACTCCTCGCTGGAAGGCAGCGGATTCGGACCGCAGCTACTATGCACGATCCTGGGCTTCCGACAGCTCGTCGGGCAGCCGGCTCGGCCTGGTCTACCTGTACAAGCGCGGCACGTTCTATCCGTTCGCGCCGCAAGCAGGGAGAGCGCAGGGACAACGCCGCCGAGCTGCGGATACGCGGCGTGCTCGGCGACGACCTCAAGATCGAGTCCGACCTCGGCCGCTGGTTCCCGCTCTGGGGTGCGCCCGGGCTCTAGCGTGGACCGGGACTGGCTGGGTCGGCTAGGGGAGGGCGAGCATCTGGTCGAGGGCCGCCCTGGCCTGAGCGGCGGTCTGAGGGTCGACCGTGATCTGGTTGACGACGCTGGCCGTCGGCCAGCGACTCCATCGCCCATACCAGGTGCGGCAGGTCGATCCTGTTCATCGTGGAGCAGAAGCAGACCGTCTTGTCGAGGAAGACGATCGTCTTGTCGGGGTTGTTCTGCGCGAGTCGCTGCACCAGGTTCAGCTCGGTGCCGACGGCCCAGGCCGATCCGGCTGGCGCCTGCTCGATGGTGGAGATGATCTTCTCGGTCGAGCCGATGTAGTCGGCGGCGAGCACGACCTCGTGCACGCACTCGGGATGGACGATCACGTTGACGCCGGGTATCCGGTGTCGCGCATCGGCGACGTTGGCGGCCCGGAACCGGCCGTGCACCGAGCAGTGCCCCTTCCACAAGATCATGGTGGCCCGGCGGAGCGCGTCAGGGTCGAGAGCCGCCGTAGGCCTGGCGCGGATCCCAGACCACGCAGTCGCCGAGGCTCAGGCCGAGCTCGAGCACGGCGGTGTTGCGGCCGAGGTGCTGGTCGGGCAGGAACAGCACCTTCTCGCCCGCCTCCTCCGACTCGCCAGCGCCCAGGTCAGCGCGCGCTTGGCGTTCGACGACGTGCAGACGGTGCCGCCGTGGCGGCCGGTGAA
The DNA here is from genome assembly GCA_963769145.1 of uncultured Actinomycetota bacterium. Taxonomy (GTDB): domain Bacteria; phylum Actinomycetota; class Actinomycetes; order Streptosporangiales; family Streptosporangiaceae; genus Chersky-822. The sequence continues at coordinate 262,106 of CAVYKS010000001.1, read as the reverse complement.
CGCCTTGATGTCCGCCGAGGAGTTCATGTAGGTGACCGGGACGACCGCGTCGGCGATGCCCAGGTCCTCGAGCGTCTCCCAGCACTCCTCGACCTGGTTGTAGGTCGCCATGTCGGCCATCGAGCAGCCAGCGGCCAGGTCGGGCAGAATGACCTGCTGCGAAGCCGAGGTCAGGATGTCGGCGGACTCGGCCATGAAGTGCACGCCGCAGAAGATCACGAACTCGGCGGCCGGCTTCGGCCGCCGCATCGCGGGCCAGCTTGAACGAGTCGCCGGTCACGTCGGCGAACCTGATCACCTCGTCGCGCTGGTAGTGATGGCCGAGCACGAACGCGCGGTCACCGAGAGCGGCGCGGGCCCGCTCGGCCCGGTCGCACCAGGGCCGGGTCCGACGGTGCCGGCAGTTCGCCGGTGCATGACACGCCGCGCTCTGAGTGCGGGTCGGCCGCGTGGCCTAGTACCAGCAGCGGTAGCTGACGATCTCGCGGCGACGCCGTCGCGACGCCCGCGCGATCGCTCCGAGTTGCGATGGTGACCTGGCTCGCAGCGCTTGACATAGGGCCCCCACGTGCTCGAACTCTTATCGTCGATCTGACGATAGCACACTTATCGTCGACTTGACGATACCTTCAGCATATGCTGTCTGTTTCCCCCGAGTTCATCGCCCCCGGCAAGCTCCGGGCGGCGGCACGGGGAATGAGCGCGGTAGGCATATCGTTGGAAGACAGCGACGACAATCGCGCCCCGCGCGGGCGCTACCTGCGGGAGCTAACCAGATGACAGTTCAGAACGATGTGACGGCTCAGGGCGTCATCCTCACCGAGGTGGCCGCCGCCAAGGTCAGCACGCTGCTGGCCCAGGAGGGCCGCGACGACCTCAGGCTGCGGATCGCCGTGCAGCCTGGTGGCTGTTCTGGCCTGCGCTACCAGTTGTACTTTGACGAGCGTCAGATCGACGGCGACATCGTTAGCGCGTTCGGCGAGCGTCGAAGTAGTCACCGACAAGATGAGCGGTCCCTACCTGACCGGCGCCACCATCGACTTCGTCGACACGATCGAGAAGCAGGGCTTCACGATCGACAACCCGAACGCGTCCGGTTCTTGCGCTTGCGGTGACTCCTTCCACTAGGTGACCCCTCCACGCGGGGACCGTCAGCAGAAGATCCGTCGTCAAAGGGATAGCCGTGCGCATTGCAGTGACCGGGTCGATCGCGACTGACCATCTGATGACGTTCCCTGGCAAGTTCGTTGAGCAGTTGATGCCCGACAAGCTCGACAAGGTCGCGCTGTCGTTCCTGGTGGACACGCTCGTGATCAGGCGCGGCGGCGTGGCGGCGAACATCGCCTTCGGGCTTGGCTGCCTTGGCCTCCAGCCGCTGCTCGTCGGGACGGTCGGCAGCGACTTCGGCGAATACCGCGAGTGGCTCAAACAGCACGGGGTGGACACTGACGGGGTGCGCGAGTCGGACCACCAGCACACAGCCAGGTTCGTCGGCACCACCGACCTCGACATGAATCAGATCGCCTCGTTCTACCCGGGCGCGATGACCGAGGACAGGAACATCGACCTGGGCGAGCTAGCGGGCCAGGTTGACCTCGTGCTGATCGGTGCCAGCGACCCGGACGCGATGCAGGCCTTCACCAAGCAGTGCGTCACCAGCCAGATCCCGTTCGCGGCTGACACCTCATGGCAGCTCGCCCGGCTCGACGGCGAGCAGGTCAGATCGCTGATTACCGGTGCCGACTACCTGTTCTGCAACGAGTACGAGGCAACGCTCACCCAGCACAAGACCGGCTGGAACGCCGGCCGAGCTCACCGAACACGTCGGCGTGCAGGTGACCACGCTCGGCAGTCAGCGGAGCCCGGGTCGACCAGGCCGGACAGCCGCCGATCATGGTTCCCGCCGTGCCGGACGTCGTGGCGAAGGAGCCGACAGGGGCCGGGGATGCTTTCCGCTCCGGATTCTTGGCGGCCATCTCCTGGGGCCTATCGCTTGAGCGAGCGGCGCAGCTTGGCAACATCGTCGCGGTGCATGCGCTTGAGACCACTGGCACGCAGGAATACCTGCTCCAGCCCGAACCGCTGACCACGAGATTCGCCGTCGCTTACGGTGACGAAGCGGCGGGAGAGATCGCTAAGCACCTGATCTGAGCCGGGTGGCGGCTGCCTAGCCGGGCGGTTTGGGCTGCAAAAACTCCAGCCGGTTGCCGAACGGATCGGCGCTGTAAAAGCGGTCGTGGCCGTCAAGCTCCGTATCCCAGGTTACCGGGGCGCCGGTCCCCTCAAGCGCGGCGGCGAGTTCGGCCAGGCCAGTTACGACGATGCCGGGATGAGCCTTGCGGGCCGGGGCGAAGTCGGCCTCGACTCCGAGATGCACCTCCAGGCCGCCGCCTGCGAACCAGCACCCGCCACGGTCGGCTAGGCCGGCTGGCTTAGCGAGTTCGGTCAGCCCGAGCGTCCCGCCCCAAAATTGCCTGCAGACTTCCTCCTGGCCAGCGGGGATGGCGAGCTGAATATGGTGCAGTCCTGCGATTTTCGGCACTCTCCATTTCTACCCGCTCGCCTCCGGCGACGGTCCGGGCCCCGGGGTTGGTACCGTGGCGGGCATGGTCGTCGCGCTAGCTTCGGGGTATCACGGTCCGCCCGCGCTGACGCCGGTGCGAGCCCTGACCTCGTGGGCTGTCGACCCTTACGCGCTCGCGGTGCTTGTCGTGATGTGCGGGCTTTACGCACTCGGCGTCCGCCGAGTGCGCCAGGCCGGCGGCGGCTGGCCGACTGGCCGGATCGTCGCGTTCTGCCTGGGCGGGGCCGGCCTGGCATTCATCGCGACCAGTTCATTCCTGTCCGTTTACTGGGCGGTGCTGTTCTATGTGCGGGCGTTCCAGACCGTGCTGCTGCTGCTCGGGGTACCGCTGTTCGTCATGCTCGGCCGGCCGCTATCGCTCGCGATCGCGGCCTCGCCCCGGCTTGGGCGGCGGATCGAGGCGGTGGCGACCGGCCGGGTCGCCCGGGTGGTTACCTTCCCCGCGATCACCGCGCTCGTGCTCGTACTGACGCCCTTCGTGCTCTATTTTTCGCCCTGGTTCGGCGCCGGATTCCACAGCCGAGGCGTCAGGGAACTGACCTACCTGGTGCTCGTGCTTCCTGGGCTGGTGTTCTTCTGGACGCTGTTGCGCATCGACCCGGTGCCGAGGGAGTACCCGTACCTGGTGGCGCTGTGGGTCACCGCGGCCGAGGTGGTCGGCGACGCCGCGCTCGGGCTGTCCGTGATCGCCGACCACTCGCTGATCGCCGGGGGCTACTACCACGCTCTGGCCAGGCCGTGGGGTCCCTCGCTGGCCTCCGATCAGGTCATCGGTGGCGGCGCGCTCTGGGTGCTCGGCGACATCATCGGGCTGCCATTCCTCGCCGCGGTGCTGATCGCCATGATCAGGGAGGACGAGTCGCACGCCAGAGTCGTAGACGCCGAGCTTGACGCCGGCGAGGCCGCCAGCGCGGCGTGGGGGAGCGAGCAGATCGCGGCCGCCGAACCCGAGCTGCCGTATCTGCCCGGAGGAGCGACCCCCGGGCAGCGACTGTGGTGGCAGGACGACCCGCGGTTCGCCGGCCGCTTCGCCCCCGTCGACCCCGAATCGGGCACACCGGGCAAATAGGTGCGCTGCCCCCGCCTGGAGGCAACGGCGCCCACGGTCCAACACCGCGCACCGGAGGGGCCGCATCCCCAGCAAGGTAAAATGTCCCAACTGGGATAGTTTTATCGCCGGTCCGGTGCGCCGCCTACCGTCCGGGCCGCATCAACAAGGCGGGCAGGTGACGGTGAGCCTCCACGATCATGGAATCGCGATTACCGCGGAACCCCAGCCGCGCCATATGACGGCAGGACTCCGTGATCATGACCGGAAGCTTGATCGTGGAAACTAAACCGCGCTTGACGCTGTCGTGGGCTTGGCGCGGCTAGTAGCTGCGGCGGATGTGGTAGGACCAGCCCGGGGTGGGCGTTAGGTCGGTGGCGCCTAGGAACTCGTGGGATTTAAGGCCGCACCAGGCGGGGACGTCGGTCTTGGTTGCCGGGTCATCGGCAAGCACTTCGACCACGTTTCCGATCGGGACCTCGCCGATCCGCTGGGCCAGCATGATGATCGGCAGCGGGCACTTCTTGCCGAGTGCGTCGATCTGGAGTACGGGCCCGTTCGCCGCACCGCACGGCTCCGCGTCACGCGGCGATGTCACAGACCACCTCCCAGGCGGCATGCTTACTTGATCCCGCTCTGCTCGACGCGGCCGATCGAGCCGCGCAATCGGCTCACGATATCTGGCAGAGCGGCGAGGAATGCGGACACTGACTCTTCTGTCGTGTCCCTGGGCAGCGAAACCCTGACGTTTCCGTGCGTAAGTGCGCCCATGGCGGCGAGCACGTGGCTGGGCTGCTCGGTGTCGGACGCGCAGGCGCTGCCGGAAGAGACGGCGAAGCCAGCCCGATCAAGCTCGATCACCAGAGCCTCGCCGTCGATGTACAGGCAGGAAAACGTGACGATGTGGGGAAGGCGCCGGTCCGGGTCGCCGTGCACCACGCAGTCGGGCACGAGTCCGGGCAGTTGATTTCTGAGCTGGCTGGTGAGCCTGCGCAGCACGGCGTCGGTTGCCTGCCGGTTCACGTCGGCGGCCTCGAGCGCGGCCGCCGTAGCGGCGATGGCCGGAAGGTTGGGGAAGCCGGGAACGCGGCGGCCTTCCCGGTTATCAGCGGGCAGCGGCGACTTCCAGCGCACCGCCTTGCGAACGGCAAGCAGACCTACCCCAGGGGGTCCGCCGAACTTGTGTCCGCTCGCCGCCAGCAGTGACCATCCGTCGGGCGGTGGCATCCGTCCGGCCGACGCGGCCAGGTCGACAAATAGCGGGACTCCTGCGGCCTGACAGGCGGCGGCAGCGTCGGCGACGGGCTGAATCGTGCCGACCTCGTGGTTGGCCGACTGCAGGCAGCCGAGCACGGTACGCTCGCGCCGCAGGGCCTGCGCGAACGCCGCGATATCGACTCGGCCAGCGTGATCCACACCGATGATCGTCACCGCCGAGCCCGCGTCCTCCGCGCGGACGGCGGCGTTCAGCACGCTAGAGTGCTCGACGGCGCTGACCACGACATGCCCGGGGCCTCGGGTAGGCGACCGGCGCGCCTCCACCGCGCCGAGCACGGCCAGGTGGGCGGCTTGGGTTCCCGAGCCGGTGAACGACAACTCGTCGGCGCGGCAGCCTAGGAGCACGGCGATCAGCTCCCTGGCCTGATCTAGCAGCAGCCGCGCCCGGCGCCCTTCCCGATGCAGTCGCGCGGGATCCGCCCACCCGTCGTCCAGCGCGGCGAGCAGCGCGGCCTTAGCCTCCGGAGCGATCGGCTCCGCCGACGCGGCATCAAAGTAGACCACAACCCGAGCGTATTAGCGGCAGGTGTGACTCGCGGGGGCGCGGTGCCGCCTGGACTGAGGAGCGAGGGAGCGCAGCGACTAAGCGACGAGGGAAGGCGGCGCCCCAAAGCGCCCCCGCATCGGGGGGTCCGGGGGGTCGCCCCCCGGGTGACACGATACTGTTTGCACGACAGCCTGTAGGACAGGCAAACCGGCTCGCATGTCGGCGGACCTCCCGCCGGAAAGGCAATCTGTGAGTTCCCAACGACGACCAAAGCGCTGGCTGCCGCTTACCGCCGTGCTGTTCGGACTGGCCATGGTCACCGCTGGCTGCCAGTCCAACGCGTTTACCCGCCAGGGCTTCCCTGTCCCGGTCACCCAGCAGGGCACAGTGATCCTGCACATGTGGCAAGGCTCGTGGATCGCGGCCTGGGCGGTCGGGATCGTCGTCTGGGGCGGCATTCTGTGGGCGATTATCTTCCACCGCAAGCGGGGCAATCAGCAACTCCCGCAGCAGGTCCGCTACAACTTGCCGATCGAGATCTTGTACACGGTGCTGCCGTTCATCATGGTCGGCGTGCTGTTCTACTTCACCGCCCGGGATGAGAACTACATCGACAGGCTGCCGAAGCATCCAGCCCTGACAGTGAACGTCACTGGGTTCCAGTGGAGCTGGGAGTTCCAGTACCCGCAATTCAGGGTCACCAGCCAGAACGGCACCTCGCAGCCGGTGACCGAGACCGGCGCGATGTGGAGTCCGACCGCCACGGTGCAGCATCTGCCCGTGCTGGAAATTCCCACTGGCGAGACCGTGCAATTTAATCTGACGTCGATCGACGTGATCCACGCGTTCTGGATCGTGCCATTCGAGTTCAAGCGCGACGTCGTTCCTGGCTTCGCCAACCACTTCGCGGTGACGGCGACCAAGACAGGGACATTTATCGGCCGGTGCACTGAACTCTGCGGCGTATACCACAGCCGCATGCTCTTTACCGTCAAGATCGTCTCGCCGGCTCAGTTCAAAGCGTGGGTCCATAGCCAGCAGACGCAGCAGAGCGGGGGTGCTCAGTGACCGCGGTTACGGCACAGGGCGAGGTCGTCGCCGCACCGGCCGGCTACAGCAAGGGTTCGCTGCTGGCCGACTGGTTGTCCTCGACCGACCATAAGATCATCGGGCACCTGTACCTGATCACCTCATTCTTCTTCTTCCTGGCCGGCGGGTCGATGGCGCTGATAATCCGCGCCCAGCTACTCGAGCCGAACAACACGCTTGTGAGCGATCAGCAGTACAACGAGTTGTTCACCATGCACGGCACGATCATGCTGCTGCTGTTCGCGACCCCGCTGTTCGTCGGCTTGGCCAACGAGATCATGCCGCTCCAGATCGGTTCGCCTGACGTGGCGTTCCCCAGGCTGAACCTGCTCAGCTACTACATGTTCGCTTTCGGCGGCCTGATCCTGTTGCTCAGCTTCCTGACCCCAGGCGGCGCCGCGGCGTTCGGCTGGTACGCCTACTCGCCGCTGACCAGCGCGCTGTACTCGCCCGGCGTGGGCGCGGACATGTGGATCATGGGCCTGACACTGTCAGGCCTGGGAACGATCCTCTCCGGAGTCAACTTCGTCACGACCATCTTCTGCATGCGTGCGCCTGGTATGACGATGTTCCGGATGCCAATTTTCACCTGGAATGCCCTTCTGACATCGATCCTGGTGCTGCTCGCCTTCCCGGTCCTCGCCGCCGCCCTACTTGTGCTTGAGATCGACCGTAAGTTTGGCGCGCAGGTGTTCAACGCGTCCAGCGGCGGGGCGATCTTGTGGCAGCACTTGTTCTGGTTCTTCGGCCATCCGGAGGTCTATATCGTGGCGTTGCCGTTCTTCGGCATCGCCACCGAAGTGCTCCCGGTCTTTAGCCGCAAGCCACTGTTCGGCTACAAGGGCCTAGTGGCCGCCACGATCGCGATCGCGGGCCTGTCGATGACGGTGTGGGCGCACCACATGTTCACCACGGGCGCGGTGCTGCTGCCGTTCTTCTCGTTCATGACGTACCTGATCGCGATACCGACCGGGGTGAAGTTCTTCAACTGGCTCGGTACGATCTGGCGGGGCCAGATAACGCTTGAGACGCCGATGCTGTTCTCGCTTGGCTTCATGATCGTGTTCCTGTTCGGTGGGCTCACCGGGATCATCCTGGCGTCGCCGCCGTTGGATTTCGCGGTCAGCGACACCTATTTCGTGGTGGCGCACTTCCACTACGTGCTGTTCGGCACCGTGGTGTTCACGATGTTCTCTGGGTTCTACTTCTGGTGGCCGAAGTGGACCGGCAAGATGCTGAACAACCGACTGGGCGTCTGGCACTTCTGGTTCGTCTTCATTGGCTTCAACATGACGTTCCTGGTGCAGCACTGGCTCGGCCTGATGGGGCAGCCAAGGCGGGAGGCGAACTACGCGTTCCTGCCGCACCTCGCCACGACGCTGAACCAGATCTCCTCGGTTGGCGCGCTTATCTTGGGCGTGTCCAACCTGTTCTTCTTCTACAACATCTACATCACCTGGAAGCACGGCGAGAAGGTCGAAGTCGACGACCCGTGGGGCTACTCCAACTCGCTGGAGTGGGCGACCTCCTGCCCGCCGCCTCGGCACAACTTCACCTCGATCCCGCGTATCAGGTCAGAGCGGCCCGCATTCGATCTGCACCATCCGGAGATCAGGGCTGGGCGGGATCCGGCCGAGCGCAAGGCACTCGGAATCGGAACCAGTCATTGAGCGGCACGAGCTTGGGTGAGGGAGTAGCGGCATGAGGGTCGAAGGCTGGCTGTTCCTTGGCTGCGCGATCTTCTTCGGCGTGGCTGACATCTTCTACTGGAACCTGTCACATGATCCGACCGGCAGCACCGCGCTCGCGCTCTCGGTTGCTCTGGCGTTCTTGATCGGGTTCTACCTGCTGTTCACCGGTCGGCGGCTGCCTGAGCGGCCTGAGGACAACCCTCAGGGCGAGATCGAGCAAGGCACTGGCGAGCTTGGGTTCTTCAGCCCGCATAGCTGGTGGCCGCTGTTCGTCGGGCTGTCCGGCGCGCTCGCCGCGGTCGGTGTGGCCATCGGCTGGTGGCTGTTCCTGATGGGCATGCTCGCCATCCTGCTCAGCGTGATCGGCTTCGTCTTCGAGTATTACCGCGGCAACTACGCTCACTAGTCGGTGGGTTGGTTCTAGGCGGTGGGTGGGCTCCGGGAGGGTCAGTGGACGTCTACGAGGCGCTGTATACGACGAGAGCGATGCGCCGGGTTCGGCCCGATCCGATACCAGAGTCCGTGCAGGCGAAGATCCTGGACACGGCTATCAGGGCCCCCAGCGGTGGCAACTCGCAGAACTGGCGGTTCATCCTGGTCGACTCGCCGGAGGTCAAGGACAAGCTCGGGCCGCTCTACCGGGAGTGCGCGGCTGAGCTATGGTCCGGGCCTTACGCTGAGCGGATCGCGCGGGCGGAGGCTAACCCGGACGATCCGGTCAGCGTGTCCTTGCTCAAGGTGACAAAGTCGGCGCAGTACCTCGCTGACCACTTCGAGGCTGTTCCGCTCTACCTGTTCGCGTTCACCAGGAACGACCGCAGCGGCGGATCGATCTTTCCGGCGGTGTGGAGCGCTCAGCTCGCGGCACGGGCCGAGGGAGTGGGCAGCGCGCTGACGACAATCCTTGCCTTCCGTAACGCCCAGACGCTGGAGATACTTGGCGTTCCTGCCGATCGTGGCTGGGAGCAGGCGTGCTGTGTGTCGTTCGGCTACCCGACCGGGCGCTGGGGCGTCGCTCCGAGGCGGCCGGCCCACGAGGTCGCCTACCGCAACACGTGGGGGAGCGACCTCGGCTTCGAGATCCCCGATCCTCTCTGGTCCCCACCCGACCCGTAAGCTAGCGGCACCCTCGCCCAGCAGTACCTAGGCGATGTCCGCTCCGGGACCTGTCCCGGACCTGTCCCCGCGCGATGAATTCGGCAATCCATCGCAGTCCGGAGTCCGAGAAGCGCGATGGATGTGGCAATCCATCGCGTCGGGATGGTCCGTCAGCACGATGGACTCGGGAATCCGAGTGGGTCGGAGGATGCATTTGCCTGGTGCCGGGCCGAAGATCCTGATGACCGCGCTAGCGCGTCCCACACAGGATGCGGGAGCGGGAGCGCGAGCGTCAGTGGTGATCGGGCGGTTCTTCTGATCCGGTGCCTAGGGCGGCATGCTCTTCGTCGGCGTGGGCACCATGGCCGTTCGGCCCGTGGTCGATGGCGCCGTGGTCGATGGCGCCGTGGTCGATCGCACCGTGGCCGTTGGCTCCGGTACCGTTGACCGGGATACTTTCGGTGACGATCTTGTTCAGCCTGACCCGCACCCGGCCGAGTCCGCCACGCATGCCCGGGGCCGGAACCTCGGCGCGGGCGTTGCTCTCGCCGGGCGGCAACGGTAGTGGCTCTGGCCTGGCGATCTTGGCGTACATCTCTTCATCGAGTGGCCTGGTCTCTTCGATGAATTCACCGGACGGCAGTTGCCTGATGATGCCGGTTTCCACGCCGTGCTCAAGCAGATGAGCATCCTTATGCTGCAGGCCGAGGCAGATACGCTTGGTGACGAAATACGCTACAATCGGCACCGCGAAAATGGCGACTCTGGAAATTTCGGTGATCGTATACAACGGCACGTCGAAATGGTCGGCGAGGACGTCGTTGGCGCCTTCGAGCCATAGCACGCCGTAGAAAGAGATCATCGCGATGCCGAGCGCGGTCCTGGTGGGGGCGTTGCGCGGGCGGTCATTCAGATGATGCTCGCGTCTGTCGCCGGTGATCCACTGTTCGAGGAACGGCCAGAGCGCCGCTCCTGTCAGCACGATCCCGAGCGGCACCAGCGCCGGAATAAATACATTGAAGGCGAATGTATGCCCAAATACCACCCACTGCCAGGCGGGCATCATACGCAGCGAGCCTTCAAGAAAGCCCATGTAGAAGTCTGGCTGCGAGCCCGCCGAGATCGCTAGTGGGTTGTAGGGTCCGTACAGCCAGATCGGGTTGATCTGCGCGAGCGTCGCCGCCAGCGCGAGCGCTGCGAACGTGAAGAAGAAGAACGCGCCGGTCTTGGCCATAAAGTACGGGTAAGTGGGCGCACCGACCACGTTCTCGTTGGTGCGGCCCTTTCCGGGCATCTGGGTGTGCTTTTGATGGAACATGATGAACAAATGCGCGCCGATGAGCGCTAGGAAAAGACCAGGAATCAGCAGCACGTGCAATATATACATGCGCGGGATGATGTCGGTGCCCGGATATTCTCCGCCGAACAGGAAGAACGACAGATAGGTGCCGACCAGTGGGATCGACTGCAGCACGCCCTGGGTGATCCGCAGGCCGCCCCTGACAGCAGGTCGTCGGGCAGCGAGTAGCCGAAGAGGCCCTCAAGCAGTGCCAGTGTGAACAGCACGATGCCGATCAGCCAGTTGACCTCGCGCGGCTTGCGGTAGGCACCGGTGAAGAAGATGCGAATCATGTGCGCCATGATCGCGGCGACGAAGAGGTCGGCGGCCCAGTGGTGGATCTGCCGCATCAGCAGGCCACCGCGGACGTCGAAGCTGATGTTCAGCGTCGAGGCGTACGCCTCGCTCATGTGCACGCCGTGGAGCTTCAGATAGGACCCGTGATAGACGACCTCGGTCATGCTCGGATTGAAGAACAACGCGAGGAACGTGCCGGTTAGCAGCAAGATGATGAACGAGTACAGCGCGATCTCGCCGAGCAGGAACGTCCAGTGGTCGGGGAAGATCTTCCTGAACAGGGTGCGCACACCCTTGGCGCCGTGGAACCGCTCGTCCAGCCAGTTGCCGGTACTGCCCAGGGCTTTGTCGATACTCATGACGAATTTCCCCGTTCCCAAAAACTCGGGCCCACTGGTTCGGTGAAGTCACCCCTGGCCACTAGGAAACCCTCGGAGTCCACCGTCATCGGCAACTGCGGGAGGGCCCGGGTCGCCGGTCCGAAGATTACCTGAGCGCCGCGCGCCGCGTCGAAGGTCGACTGGTGGCAGGGGCACAGAATGTGGTGGGTGGTCTGCTCGTATAGCGCCGCCGGGCAGCCGACGTGGGTGCAGATCTTGGAGTAGCAGACGATGTTGTCGACCGTCCAGTTCTGCACCGTCAGGCCGTCCACCTGGTGATTGACCGACCCGGAGGTATAGCTAACCTGGCCAGGGGCGAACTTGATGATGATGCACGCGGCCTTGGCCAGTGCGTTGAAGTCGTCCTGGAAGCCGTCAGGGACCACCGTGATCATGCCGCCAGGCGAACTGAAATCGCCCGGCCTGATCGGGGTGTTGGCGCCGTAGTTCAGCAGCCGCATGCCGGGCCGCCAGACCGTGTGATCCAGCTTGGCGCCGGGCAGCGGGCCGAGGTCGCGCAGCAGGACGACTGGCGCGAGGGCGACCGGAACGGTGGCGGCAATCAGCGTGCGGCGCAGAATCGGCCGCTTGACGAACTGGCTGGCGTCCGCGCCCTCTTCGAAGGTCTCGACGAACGCTTCCCGGTCCGCTTCAGGTGACCGCTGGGGGTGCCGCTGCTCGGACAGTTCCACGTCCGGCATGAGGCGCCGCACCCAGATCGTGGCGCCGACGCCGAGCAGCAGGAACGTCAGGCCCATGGTCAGGCCGAGCGCCAGGTTCGAGTGCCAGACCTTGGTGACCGAGTGCACGCCGAAGATCACATAGGCGGCGATGAACCCGAACCCGGCCAGCATCGCGAGTATGAAGCAGGCGGCCACGATCCGCTCGGCTCGCTTGGCGTCGTCAAGGTTCTCGGGGTCGGCGGGAAGCTCGCGCTCGCGCACGACGGGCACGCCCGCGGTCGAGCCAGTCGAGGTCTCAGCGAGCAGCATCCGGGACTGAGCCGGTGACGGTGTGCCGATCACCCGGCGCGGCGCGCCCTCGGGTTCGGCGGAGCCGCCGTCAGCGGAGCCGCCGTCAGCGTCGCCGTGCTGTGACCCGTGTGCGGGGTTCTCTGGTTCGTTGTCGCCGTGCCCGTGGCGAGGCGTCACGTCACTCATTGGGAGTCTTCCTGTGCTTCGCAGTGATCCACATGGCCGCGAACACCATGAAGAGCAGTAGCCCGAGGAAAGCCACCAGGCCTTCGGTGACCGGGCCGACCCGGCCAAGGCTGAACCCGCCCGGGTTCGGCTCCTCCCTGGTCTGCACGATGTAGGCGATGATGTCGCGCTTTTCCCGCGGGGTGATCGTGGTGTTGTTGAAGACCGGCATCGCTTCTGGTCCGGTCAGCATGGCCTCGAAGATCTGGGTGGGAGTGGACTTCGTCAGCGGCGGCGCGTACTTGCCGTAGGTAAGGGCACCTCCGGCGCCGTCGAAGTTGTGACATTGCGCGCAGTCGGCGGTGAAGAGCTGCTGGCCGAAGCCCGCGTTGGCGCCGACCTGGCTGACCTGGAGTGCCGACGGCACGCGAGGTCCGCCGCCCAGCGACTCGATGTAAGCGGCGAGCGCGTGAATCTGCAGTGTGTTCAGCTCGGGTGGCTTGTTGCCGTTCTCCGCTACGGGTTCCTTGGCCGGCATCCGCCCCGTGCTGACCTGGAAGTCGACGGCGGCCGCACCGACACCGATGAGGCTCGGCGCTACGCCGGGCGTGCCCTGCGCGAACTGTCCGTGGCAGGTCGCGCACTCGGCGCGGAAGATCGCCTGGCCCTGAGCGATCTGGGCATCTTGCGTGATGCCCGGCGCGGACGCGGAGGCCGCTCCCGCCCCGGTGACGACGGCGTAACCGACGCCGGCCAGCAGCAGCCCGGTCAGAACGACGGCGTAGCCGGCTAGCGGGTGCCGTCGCCTTGCGGTCATCGGTGTCACTGCGATCCCTATTTTCCGGTGAGCGGTAGCAGGTAGATGGTGGTGAACAGGCCGATCCACACGACGTCGACGAAGTGCCAGTAATACGACACCACGATGGCGCTGACCTGCTGCTCATGAGTGAACCGCTTGGCCGCGTAGGTGCGCCCGAGCAGGAACAGAAAGGCGACGAGACCGCCGGAGACATGGAGCCCGTGGAAGCCGGTTGTGAGGAAGAACACAGAACCGTAGCCGCTCGACGACAGCGTGAGGTGCTGTTTGAAGATCAGGTCCAGGTACTCATAGCCCTGGCCGAGCACGAAGTACAGGCCCATCAGGAATGACAGCACGTACCATTCGCGCAAGCCCCATCGAGCTACGTTCCAGATCGGGCCGAGCCGTTTGATCTGGCCGCGCTCCACGGCGAACACCCCGAGCTGGCAGGTCACGCTGGACAGGATCAGCACGATCGTGTTCGTCGTGGCCAGCGGGTAGTTGAGCGTCGCGCCCGGCCATGGCTTGCCGAGCGCGGTATCCACCGATTTGATGGTGAAGTACATCGCGAAAAGAGCCGCGAAGAACATCAGCTCGGAGGACAACCAAACGATCGTCCCTACGCTGACTAGATTGGGCCTGCTCGCGGGCGTCCGTGGCACCACGCGCGCGTCTTGTGCTGTCGTCACGGCTTCATTATTACGACACTCGGTAGGGGAACGCGTCGCGACCCCCTAGGTCGGTAGCATCCAGTTATGAAAGTTGTCGTGTATAGCCATGATGCGGACACCCGCGCGCGGGTACGCCTGGCCGTCGGCCGCCGTCCCGCGCCCGATGTGCCCGACGTTGAGCTGATTGAGGTCGCCACCCATCCGGCGCTGATCAGACTGCTCGATGCCGGCGGGGTAGATGTCATGGTGCTTGATGGCGAGGCACAGCCGTCGGGCGGCATGGGCGTCTGCCGTCAGGCCAAGGACGAGGTCTTCGACTGCCCGCCCGTGCTGCTCATCATCGGCCGGGTCGACGACGGGTGGCTTGCCACCTGGTCGCGCGCTGACGCGGTCGTGAGCCACCCAATCGACCCGGCGGCACTGGCGCAGGCCCTGGCTGGCCTCATGCGGCAGCGAGCCGGCACCGCCGCGCCTGCCTAGGCCACCCTGAGCACAAGGACTTGCTATGGAACAGACGCCGTCGTGGGCTGGTTTGATCGGCCAGCTTGTCAAGGGTGAGTCGTTGCCAGCGCAGGCCGCGGCCTGGGCGATGAGCGAGATCATGGACGGCGCGGCGACGCCCGCCCAGATCGCCGGCTTTGGCATCGCCATGCGGATGAAGGGCGAGACCCCGGCCGAGGTCGACGGAATGGCCAGCGCGATGCTGGCCCACGCCGCACCGCTGAACATCCCGGGCCGCCTGGTGGATTTGGTTGGCACCGGCGGTGACTGGGCTAGGACCGTGAACATCTCGACGATGGCCACGATTGTGGCCGCCGCGGCGGGCGTCAGGATGGTCAAGCACGGTAACAGGGCCGCTTCGTCCGCCTGCGGCACAGCCGATGTGCTCGAGGCGCTCGGCGTTGTCATCGACCTGCCGCCGTCCGCCACCGAGAAGCTGGCGCAGGAGACCGGCGTGGTGTTCTTGTTCGCGCCGCTGTATCACCCGGCGCTGCGGCACACCGCGGGCCCGCGCCGCGAACTCGGTGTGCCGACGGTGTTCAACTTCCTCGGACCGGTCGCCAATCCGGCGAGGCCGCAGGCGCAGGCCGTCGGCGTAGCCGATCCGCGGATGGGCCCGGTGCTCGCCGGGGTGCTGGCCGCCCGGGGATGCTCGGCGCTGGTCTTCCACGGCGACGACGGCTTGGACGAACTGACCACGACCGGTCCTTCGACCGTGTGGGCGGTCCGGGGCGGCGAGGTCGCCGAGTCCAGGTTCGATCCGGCCGACATCGGGATTCCCCGCTGTACCCCTGATGACCTGCGGGGCGGAGATCCCCCGCACAACGCCGACGTCGTCCGCGCCGTGCTGGCCGGCGAGCAAGGCCCAGTGCGAGCGACCGTATTGCTTAACGCCGCCGCGGCCCTCGTAGCTGACGCGGGCGTGCCCGCGCCGGCCGAATTGCCCGGAGCCTTGGCTGATAGCTACGCCCGAGCGGCGAGCGTGATCGATTCGGGGGCGGCGGCCGCGCTGCTCGACCGCTGGATCGAGGCCAGCCGCCGGTTGCGCCCGAGCACCTAGTAGCGGGTGCCTGGGTGATGGGGGTCAGGACTGGTCGGGGTAGCCGATCGAGAAGGCGGCGTCGAGGTCGTGCCGTGAGTAGGCGCGGAACGCGATGTGCGTCTCGGTGTGGGTCACGCCAGAGACTCGATTCAGCCGACCGGGTATGACGTCGCCGAGTTCGTCGTGGCCGCGCACGCGGACCATCGCGACCAGGTCGAACTCTCCGGTCACCGAGTAGACCTCGCTGACTTCGGTGATTTGGGCGATGGCCTCCGCGGTCTCTGGGATACGCGTGACGTCGGCCTTGATCAGGACTATCGCTGTGACCATCGCCGCCTCCTGGATCGCGGGAGCCATTTCCTGCGCTGACGCGCAATCGTAGCGGCTGAGTGTCCGTCATCTAGCAGCGACCGGGCCACCGCCGGAACGGGCTAGCGACAGCAGGCCGCCGAGCACGCCAGCGGTCGCCTGGGCGTCGGCGAGCGCTCGGTGGCACGGGTCCGTCCTGGTGCCGAAGTATTTGGCGAGTGTCGTCAGCTTGTGATCGGGCACCGCGCCGGGCCTGAGCACCAGGCGGGCGAGCACGGCGGTGTCGATGACCGCGCACGGAGGCCAGTCGACGCCGTTGTCCGCGCAGGCCGCGGTCAGGAAACCAAGATCGAAAGGCGCGTTGTGCGCCACCATCACGCTGCCGTGGGCGAACTCGATGAAACGCGGCAGCACCTCGCCAATCGGCGGCGCGTCGGCGACCATATCGTCAGTGATGCCGGTGAGCGTCGTGATGTCGGGCGGGATTGGCGTGCCGGGATTGACCAGCGCGCTGAACTCCCTGACCGGCTGGTCGCTGGCCAGCCTGACCGCACCGATCTCGGTGATGCTCGCCGAGTCGGCCAGCCAGCCGGTCGTCTCCACATCCACGACCACAAGGTCGGCGCCGGTCAGCAGGCCAGTGGGCACCCGGTCGAGGAAGCCGAGCCCGCCTGGCCCGCGCCCATCGGCCCGTAGGCGGGCAGGGTTCAGCCGAATCCGGCCCAGGCCCGACCGGCGACTCTTCCACAGACCAGATACCGATCGGCGCAACGCCGGCCGCGGGAGCCGCAGTTGGATCGTCACGATGTCACGCTACGGCCAGGCACTGACAGCACGCGGCTGCCGCGCGGGCTAGCTGGTCGCGTGAGGACGCCTGACCGCCGCCTGATCAGCCGCCAGTCCGGCATATGGATGATGCGAGAGTTCGCGAAGTGGTTGAATGCAGCACCCAAGCTTTACTAATGTCTTGGATCGAGCCGATCGCTCGGCAGCCGCATCGATAGCGGCGGTGATTGGCCACTACCGAGTTCTTAGCCCGGTTCGGGCCGCGGGTGCCTAGTTCGGGCCGACGGATGGCTGCCTCACTTGCCACAACTCCCCGAATCCCGTGAGTTAACTCGGCAGGCAAGCGTGGGAGAAGGAGCGTGTCTAGCGCGTGCGCAGTCCGCTGTCAGTTCCCAAGGTCATCACCCGAGGCTGGCTGATCGCAGCCAGCGTTGCCAGCGCCACGGCCCTGATCAGCATCCCCGGGGCGGCAACCGCGGTTCCCCAGCCGAGTGTGGCTGACGTCGAGCATCAGCTTTCTGTGATCAACAGCAAGGCGGCCAGGCTCGGCCAGGAGTACGACGAGGTCCAGCAGCAGCTCACCCTGGCTCGCCAGCGGCTCAGCTTGCTCAACCGCGAGACCAAGCGGTACCAGGCGACCTTCGACTTGATGCGCAAGCAAATCGACCGGATCGCCGCGGTCGCCTTTGAGCAGGGCGACGTCAACAGTCCGATCGCGCTGCTGACTACGAGCACGCCGCAGCAGGTACTCAATGAGTCGTCGATACTTAGCGAGCTGTCGGCCGTGGACAGCGCGCAGATCAGTCAGTACCTCGCGGCCAGCCACCAGTTGCTGAACGCCCAGCAGGCGGCCAGTCGTACCACGTCGGGGATTCTGCAGCTCAAGCACTCTCTTGGCAAGCGGATCGGCGCGCTGAACACGCTCAAGAACCAGGAACTGACGCTGCTCGCCGAGCTGAGCCCGACGCAGAAGACCGGGGCGGCACCTGGCGGTAGTGGCGGTTCGAGCGGCGGCAAGAAGACCCCGTACAAGGGCCCCACCGGCAGCCAGGCCGACTCCGCCGTTCAGTTCGCCTACAACGCGCTGGGCTGCCCTTACGTCTTCGGCGCGACCGGCCCGTGCAACAGCGGCTACGACTGCTCCGGCCTGATGCTGGCGGCGTGGCAGCATGCCGGGATCTCGATCCCGAGGGTCAGCTACGACCAGATGGCCGATTTGCCGCCGGTCTCGCTGCACACCTCGTCGGGCGCGTTCACCACGGCCAATCTTGAGCCGGGCGACATCCTTGGGTTCGCCGGGAATTCGCACGTCGGCATGTACGTCGGTGGCAACGAGCTGATCGACGCGCCGATACCTGGGCAGGTTGTCGAGAAGGTCGCGCTCGCCGGCTGGTACCTGCAAGAGCTGGACGGCGCGGTCCGGCCATAACGGCGCAGGATAAGCTTCGGCTTCATGCCCAAGGTGCTGATCGTCACGAACGACTTTCCGCCGCGTAGCGGTGGCATTCAGTCGTTCGTGCACGCGCTGGCGACGGGCCTGCCGCATGATGGCGTCGTCGTCTACGCGCCCGCCTGGCCCGGGGCCGCGCAGTTCGATGCGAAGCAACCGTTCCGGGTAGTGCGACACCGGACTTCGCTGATGCTGCCGATCCCCGCCGTGGCCAGGCGCGCCAGGGAACTGCTGATCGAGCACGGCTGCGACACCGTGCTGTTCGGCGCAGCCGCACCGCTCGGGTTGCTTGCGCCAGGCTTGCGCAAGGCGGGCGCCACCAGGGTAGTCGCATTGACTCACGGGCACGAGGCAGCCTGGGCCACGCTGCCCGGCGCGCGTAGTTTGTTGCGGAAAATTGGCGATTACGCGGATGTGGTGACCTACCTCGGTGAATACACCAGGATCAGGCTCGCGCGGGCGATGTCACGGCCGGCTGCCGCCAGGATGGTCAGGCTGGCGCCTGGTGTCGACAACCGGGCTTTTTGCCCAGGTGCTGGCGGCGCGGCGATCAGGGAGCGGCTAGGTATTTCGGCGCAGGCACAGGTGGTCCTCTGTGTCTCCAGGCTGGTGCGGCGCAAGGGGCAGGACACCCTGATCCGGGCCTGGCCTCAGGTGCGCGCCGCTATGAGCGACTCCGCTGGGACCGGCCCGGTGCTGCTGATCGTCGGCGGCGGCCCGTACCGACGCAAGCTGGCGAACCTGGCGCGGCGGCTGGGCGTCATCGAATCGGTGATCTTCGCCGGGTCAGTGTCGGCCGATGACCTGCCCGCCTACTACGACGCGGGCACCATCTTTGCGATGCCGTGCCGCACCAGGCGGGCTGGGCTGGACGTCGAAGGACTCGGCATCGTCTACCTGGAGGCGTCGGCCACCGGCTTGCCGGTGATCGGCGGGGACTCCGGTGGTGCACCGGACGCCATATTGCCCGGCGAAACCGGCTATGTAGTCGCCGGAGGCGACGTGACCAGCCTGGTCGAACGCCTGATCGGCCTGCTCACCGACTCCCTTGGCGCGGCGACCATGGGCGACAAGGGCCTGGCCTGGGTGGACCGCGAGTGGCGCTGGGATCTTGTTTCGCGGCGGCTCGACGAGATCTTGTCGGCTCGCTAGGAGTTCCTGACTAGCTGGGCCGGGCGGGCTCGCTATAGAGGGCCTCGATGTCGGCCGCGTAGTCCTTGGCGACGATGCTTCGCTTGACCTTGAGCGACGGGGTCAGGTGACCGCTTGCCTCGGTGAAATCGGAGGCGATCACCTTGAATTTCCTGATCGACTCGGCCCTGGACACGGCCTTGTTAGCGTCGTCTACGGCGGCCTGGATTTCGGCCAGTAGCTCTGGGTCGGCGGCGAGGTCGGCCACCGTGGCGTCGCCTGGCTTGCCGTGGGCCTGCTTCCAGTGATCGAGCGCCTCGGCGTCGAGCGTGACCAGGCAGGCGATAAACGGGCGGTTGTCGCCGACCACCATGGTCTGGCTGATCAGCGGATGAGCCCGGAGCCGGTCTTCGAGCACGGCCGGGGCCACGTTCTTGCCGCCGGCGGTCACGATCAGTTCCTTCTTGCGGCCGGTTACGCGCAGGAAGCCTTCGGCGTCGAGCGAGCCGATGTCACCGGTGTGCAGCCAGCCGTCGGCGTCGAGCACCTCGGCGGTTGCCGTCGGGTTGCGCCAGTAGCCTCGGAACACGATCGGGCCGGAGATCAGGATCTCGCCGTCCTCGGCGATCCGCACGCTCACGCCGGGCAGTGGCAAGCCCACGGTGCCGATCTTGTTGCGGCTGGCCCGGTTCACGAACGCGGCCGCCGACGTCTCGGTCAGGCCGTAGCCCTCAAGCACGGTGATGCCCGCACCTCGGAAGAAATGGCCAAGCCGGTCGCCGAGCGGCGCGCCGCCGGATATCGCGTAACTCACGTGCCCGCCGACCGCCGCCCTGAGCTTGCCGTAGACGAGCCGGTCAAACAGCGCGTGCTTGAGCCGTAGCCCCGGGCCCTGCCCGGACGCCCCGCCGTCCGCTGAGGAACCCGGCTCGCCAGACAGCGACCGGCTGTAGGCGATCGCGGTGTCGGCCGCGGCGGCGAAGATCTTGCTCTTGTACCCGCTCTCCGAGGCCTGCTGCTGCGCCGAGTTGAACACCTTCTCGAATACTCGCGGTACCGCGAGCAGGAACGTGGGGCTGGTCTGCGGCAGGCCCTTGGCGACGGTCGATGAGTCTGGCCAGTGCATCAGGATGCCGCCTGCCTCGAGGCAGCCGACCTGGATGATCCGGGCGAACGAGTGAGCCAGCGGCAGGAACAGAAGCGTGGAGCTGCCAGGGACGTTGAAGATCTCGGCGAGCGCTCCGAGCACCGCGTTGCGGGCGCCCGCGAGGAGGTTACGGTGGACAAGCTCGCAGCCTTTGGGTCGGCCGGTGGTGCCCGAGGTGTAGATGATCGTCGCTAGGTCGTCGGCCGACCTCGCGGCCATTCGCTGCGCTAGCTGGTCGTCGCTGACCCCGCTGCCCGCCTCGGTCAGTTCGGCGATAGCGGTGCTGATCGGCCAGACGCATCCAAGGTCGGTGAGGCTGGGCTGGACGTCGGCGATCGTCGCCGCGTGGGCCGCCGTCTCGGCGAAGACCGCGATCGCGCCGGAGTCAGAAAGGATCCATTCGACCTGCTCGCGCGACGATGTCTCGTAGACCGGCACGGTGACCGCGCCGGCCGCCCAGATCGCGTAGTCGATGACCGTCCAGGTGTAACTGGTGCGCGACATCAGGCCGACCCGGTCGCCAGGCCCGATGTCGGCCGCGATCAGCCCCTTAGCGAGAGCCCGTATCTCGTCGCGGAATTGCTGGGCCGTAATTTGCGCCCAATTTCCTTCGGAGTCCGGCCGGCGCATCACAGTCACTTCTGGCGTCTTCGAGGCGGTGTCGAAGACGACGTCGGTGAGGGTCGCCGTGGCCGGTATGTCCACGAGGGCGGGAAGGCTGAACTCGCGCATGCACCGAACCTACCCTGGAATGCGCAGGCTTACTGTTGGTCAATGCGCCTGCATGTGGTCAGTGATGTGCACGGTCGGAGCGATGCGCTACGGCGGGCTGGTGACGGCGCCGACGCGCTTATCTGCCTGGGCGATCTCCTGCTGTTCTTGGACTACGCCGACCATTCCCAGGGAATCTTCGCAGACCTGTTCGGGCCGGAGAACGCCGCCGAGTTCATCAGCCTGCGCACCGCGCAGCAGTTCGACGCGGCGCGCGAGATGTCGTCGCGGCTGTGGGCACAGGTCGGCGGCGACCCGGCGACCAAGATCAACGAGGCGG
This sequence comes from uncultured Actinomycetota bacterium, assembly GCA_963769145.1. Taxonomy (GTDB): domain Bacteria; phylum Actinomycetota; class Actinomycetes; order Streptosporangiales; family Streptosporangiaceae; genus Chersky-822. The sequence continues at coordinate 240,789 of CAVYKS010000001.1, read as the reverse complement.
TGACCGCGCAGTACGCCGAGTTGTTCGCTGCCATGCCTAGCCCTGCGTTCCTGACCTACGGCAACGTCGACATCCCGCGGATGTGGGCCGACCACCTGCGCGATGGTCATCGGGTGCTGGACGGGGAGCGGGTCGAGATCGGCGGGCTCACGTTCGGGTTTGTTGGCGGTGGGCTGCGCACCGTGTACCGGACGCCGAATGAGATCGACGACGATGTGTTCGCGGCGAAGGTCGAGGCGGTCGGTGCTGTCGACGTGCTCTGCTCGCATATTCCGCCCGACATACCTGAGCTGTTGTTCGACACGGTGGCGAGGCGAATGGAGCGTGGCAGCCAGGCGCTGCTCGACGCGGTGCGGCGGACGCAGCCACGGTACCTGCTGTTCGGCCACGTGCATCAGCCCTTGGTCACGAGCGTGGTGATCGGCCGCACCCGGTGTGTCAACGTTGGGCACTTCAGGGCCAGCGGCACACCGTACGTGCTGGAGTGGTGACAGAGCGACGCTGGCCTGTCGGGCTCGTCCAAGTGGGCGGTACGCTCTGCAAACATGGCCGACAAGACGAGCTCCAGCCTCACGATCGACGTGCCGAGGCCTGTGATCATGGCCGTGATCGCCGATTTCGCCGCCTATCCGCAGTGGGCTTCTGGCGTGCGGGCCGCGGAAGTCGTGCAGACCGACGCAGACGGGCGCCCGGCCCAGGTGCGGTTCACGCTCGACGCCGGAATCATCAGGGACAAGTACGTGCTTGGCTATACGTGGCGCGGCGACGAAGAAGTCAGATGGGTCCTCGTCGAGCGTGGCAGCATGATTTCGGACATGAATGGCGCCTACCTGCTCGCGGAGCACCCGGGCGGTGGCACGAAGGTGACGTACGAGCTTGCGGTAGGGCTGCTCGTGCCGATGCTCGGGGTAATGAAACGCCGGGCGGAAAAGACGATCATCGACACCGCGCTCAAGGGGTTGCGTACCCGAGCCCAGAAGGTGGCGGACGAGAGTGGTGACGGCAAGTGAGTGAACCATCCGACCAGGGCAATGGCCAGGGAAAGCAGCGGTCCGGCTGGTCCGGGGGATCGGGCGAGTCGTGGGAGCGTCGCGCCGCCGACCTGGCGAACGAGGTACAGCGGTGGCTGATCAGGTCGAGCGCCCGTAACATGCGCGACGAACTGGGCGGCCAGGTCAAGAAGGCGTTCCGCGGCCAGGACAACGACAAGGGGGATGTGTGGGCAACCGCGACCACTGAGCCGCCTGACGCGGCCGACCAGCCGCCCGAGTGCGCGTGGTGTCCGATCTGCCGTGCCGCCAGGCGGATGGCGCAGGCGCAGGCTCAAGGCGGCGGCCGTGGGGCCGCGGCTCCGGCCGACGCCGCCCCGAAGGGCGCGGGTCCTGGGCTGGCTGGCGCGGCCGACGTGCTGGTCGGAGCGGCCCGCGACGCGCTGGTCGGACTTGACGCGATATTGTCCTACCGCCCGACCGAGGGTAGCCAGCCGGAGAGCGCGAACGGGGCCGCAGGCGATCCGGCTTCCAGCGATCCAGGGAAAGAGCCTGATCATGAGCCTGACCATCGGGGTTGACGTCGGTGGCACAAAGATCTACGCCGGCGTTGTCGATGAGAAGGGCTCAATAATCGAGATGGTCAAGCGGCCGACTCCGGCCGCTAACGCGTCTGGGACCATCGACGTGCTCAGCGAAGCCGTGTCCGAACTGCTGACCAGACATGACGTCGCGGCGGTCGGCATTGGCGCGGCTGGCTTCGTCGAGGAGAGCCGGTCCGGGGTTATGTTCGCGCCCAATCTTGCCTGGCGGGAGGAGCCGGTCGCGCGTCAGGTCGAGGAGCGCACGGGCAAGCCGGTCATCGTGGAGAACGACGCGAACGCCGCCGCGTGGGCGGAGACCAAGCTCGGCGCCGGCCGGGGTCATGATCATGTCATCTTGATAACGATCGGTACCGGCATAGGCGGCGGCGTCGTGTTCAACGGCGAGGTCTACCGCGGTCGTTGGGGGATGGCGGGTGAGCCGGGGCACTACCGGGTGGTGCCGGATGGCCGCCTGTGCGGCTGCGGCAACCGGGGCTGCTGGGAGCAGTACGCGAGCGGCAGCGCCTTGGTGGCCGAGGCGCGGGAATTCGCCCGGCGCTCCCCGGGAGCGGCGGTCCGGCTGCTGCAACTCGCCGGCGGCAAGCCGGAGGGCATCACCGGCCCCGAGGTGATGACCGCGGCCCGCGAGGGCGACGCCGCGGCGCTGCGCTGTTTCGAGATCATCGGCGGCTGGCTTGGCGCCGGGCTCGCCGACCTGGCGGCGATACTAGACCCCGGCTGCTTCGTGCTTGGCGGCGGTGTGTCGGACGCTGGGGACCTGTTCCTCGATCGGGTCCGGCTGGCTTTCGCCGACGGGCTCACCGGCAGTCACTTCCGGCCGCACGCGGCGATCGTGCTCGCCGAGCTTGGACCTCTGGCCGGGCTGATCGGCGCGGCCGATCTGGCTAGGCAAAGGTAGGCGTCGATCGCGAGAGCGGGTCGGTGCGGACAGGTCAGACGACGGCGCCCTGGTCGGGCCCGTCGCGCTTCGATGGTCCGTCACCGAGCCTGAACACAAGCACGACGAACCCGGTAACGAACGCGATCACCGATGCCAGCGCGGCCCAGCCGGTGATCTGCCAGCTCAGCAGCGAAGCCAGGAGAAGGTAGCCGGGCCCGCCGAACAACGCGAGCCAAGCGCCCTTGGCGACCGGATCGAGCTTTGGCTGGGGCGGCAGCGGCGGCGGGATGTACCGGTCGTCCCAGAGCTCGTCGAGGTCGTCATCGCGCGGTTTGTCAAGCTCATAGTCGCGCGGACCGCCGAGCGTTGGTTCGTCAAGCCCGCCCGGCGCCCGGGCCGACGAGGCGTCGGCAACGGTCTCGACCGTGCTGGTCTCGACCGTGCTGGTCTCGGCGGTGCTGGTCTCGTCGGAAGGTTCGCCCGTCGGCCCGTCGATCCGGGTGGACCCGGCTGGCCTGATAACCCGGCTGCGATCGGCCGGCCCGCGCTGGCCGTGGTCGCCAGTCCCGTGATCGATGTCATCGTGGCTGGCGTCTTGCGTCGCGGTGGCTTCCGTGCCCGCGTCGTCGGGCCTGTTGGCGTCGGCCGGGTTGGCGTCGGCTGGGTTGGCGTCGGCTGGGTTGGCGGCCGCGTCCTCAGCGGCCGACTGGCCGGTGTCCGCGCGGGCGGCACCGGTCCCGGCTGAGGTGCCGGGCTGGGCTTTGGCGCGCAGGTTCTCGCGATCAGGCCACGGCGCTTCCGCCGGGTTGATCGGGGCCTGCAGCTCGAGCCGGGCCACCAGGTCGCGCCACTCAGCCTGCTCGCGACCCTCGTCCCTACCTACGTCGCGCCCCACGGTGCCCCCCGCATCGTCGCCCGCCGGGGCTTGCCAGCCTGCGGCGAATTTCCATCGTCATCCATCCTGTCATTCCTTTCCCGCATGACTGTGTGATCGAACGAATTCCAGGCTTCCTGCGAAGATCGCGTCGGCATCGTTGTCGAGCGTCGCTACGTGGTAGCTATCCGGGCACTCCCTGATCTCAAGCTGACCCGCCGGGAGCGCCTTGCGCAGGATGTCGATGTTGGCCGGACCGACGACGTGGTCGGTCGTGCTCTGGTAGACCAGCACCGGCTGGCTGACCTGGTCCAGGTGTTTGGTCGTGACTTGCCACAGCCCAGGCAAGGTCGCGGCGGCCTTTGTCGGCACCCGGTCGTAACCGAGTTCGGTCACGCCGGGCTTCTTGATGTCGCTGGCCACCCCTTTGAGCGAGGGAACGACCAGCTTCAGGATGGGCGCTAGCAGGAACAGCTTTGTTTCTGCTGTCACTGAGGGGTTAACAAGCACCAGCCCGCTGATCGCCTGGCCGCGAAGCTCGGCGAGCCGGAGCGCGAGGCAGCCGCCCATCGACAAGCCCATGACGAAGATCTCGTCGGTAGCCGCGCGCAGTTCGTCAAAGGCGCGGTCGACCTCGGCGTACCAGTCTTCCCAGCGGGTTCGGCCATCTCCTGCCAGGTGGTGCCGTGCCCCGGCAGTCGCGGCAAGCTGACGGTCAGCCCAGCCTCGGCGAGGAACTCACCCCACGGCCGCATCGACTGCGGGCTGCCGGTAAATCCGTGGCAGAGCAGCACACCGGTCGATCCGCCCTCATGGCTATAGGCCTCCGCGCCTGGCAGCACTGGCATGCTTGTCGTTCCTCCCCGGACGGCATGAACTCATCGTTCCCGAATCGTCGCATGTCGGCCGATGTTCCGCAGCGCTGGCCGGGTAGCAGAACCGCCTGCCGCCGCCCGCCTAGTTACATAACGGATCGTCGTGGCTGGAAGGTTCGCACGGCCAGGCAGGCATGGGATCATGGGACGATGTTCTACTGGGTGGTCAAGGCGATTCTGGACCCGTTTCTGCGGCTGCTGTTCCGGCCGTGGGCAGAGGGGACCGAATTCGTACCGAGGACAGGGCCAGCCATCATCGCCAGCAATCACCTATCGTTCTCCGATCACTTCTTCGCTCCGCTGCCACTGCCGCGCAAGGTGGTGTTCCTCGCGAAGTCCGAGTACTTCACCGGGCGGGGCATCAAGGGCCTGTTCAGCCGGGCGTTCTTCAGCGGCGTCGGTCAGATCCCGGTCGACCGATCAGGGGGCGAGGCGAGCGAGCGGGCGCTGGCCACCGGCCTACGCGTGCTGGCCGGCGGCAACCTGCTGGGGATCTACCCGGAAGGGACGAGGACCCCGGACGGCCGTCTCTTTCGCGGCAAGACCGGCGTGGCCCGGCTCGCCCTTGAGGCCCGCGTGCCGGTGATCCCGTGCGCGATGATCGGCGGCTTCGAGTTCCAGCCGCCGGGGCGGATCACGCCCAGGCTGACGATCAGGCCGGGCGTACGGTTCGGCCCCGTGCTCGATTTCTCCAGGTACTACGGCTTGGAGACCGACAGGATCGTGCTCAGGGCCGTCACCGACGAGATCATCTACGAGATCATGAAGCTGTCCGGCCAGGAGTACGTCGACGAGTACGCCCAGCGCCACAAGTCCCGCAGCAAGCCCTCGTCGCCCGCTCCGGCTAAGGGGGCCGAGGCCGGCGGTGACGCCGAGGTTGGCGCCGACGCTGATGCGGCCAACGAGGTTGAGGCGATCTGCGTTAATCAGAGTGAGGTCGCTGGGGCCGAGGACCGCGTAGACGGCAACGCGGCCGTTGGCACGCCGCTTGGCACCGGCGACGGCACCGTGAGCGTTCACGTCGCACGCATTGCTACAACGTCACCTACCCCCGAACACAGCCCCTGAGCCTCTGCGCTGGCCGCCACCGACCGGGGCGCGGGCTCAGCGGGGCGCGGGCTCAGCGTCGTCGCTGGCCCAGCGCAGCGATCGGCGGACTCCTTCCCGCCAGCGCCGGTGGGCCGCGTCGTCCGGGTCAGGTTCGGCGGGTTCGAAGCGCCGGTCGAGTTGCCAGGTGGCGGCGAGTTCGTCCGTCGACGACCAGACACCAGTGGCTAGCCCAGCCAGGAACGCGGCGCCCAAGCCCGTCGTCTCCGCGACCACGGGTCGCTCCACCGGCACCTGAAGCTGATCGGCCTGGATCTGCATCAGCAGGTTGTTAGCCGACGCCCCGCCGTCGACCCGCAACGGCGCGGCCTCTGCCTCCGCCCCGACCCGCCCCCCGGTCTCGGCTGTCATCACGTCCACGACGTCGCGCACCTCGAACGCGATTGCTTCGAGAGTCGCCCGGGCCAGATGCGCCTTCGTCACGCCCCTGGTCAGACCGAATATCGCACCTCTGGCGTCCGGATCCCAGTCCGGTGCCCCGAGCCCGGTCAGCGCGGGCACGAACACCACCCCGCCGGAATCATCGACCGACCGCGCGAGTTCTTCGCTGTCACTCGCGCTGTGGATCACACCGAGGCCGTCCCGGAGCCACTGGATCGCGGCGCCGGTCACGAACACCGCGCCTTCGAGTGCGTAGGTGAGTGTGCCGGCAGCGTCCATCCACGCGACCGTCGTCAGCAGTCCGGCGCGCGAGCGGATCAGCCGAGAGCCGGTATTCGTCAGCAAGAACGAGCCCGTTCCGTAGGTGCATTTCGACGAACCCGGTGTGTAGCAAGCCTGTCCGAACAACGCCGCCTGCTGATCGCCAGCTACCCCGGCGATCGGCACCGACAGCCCCAGAAACGACTCGGGATCGGTCGACGCGATCTCTCCAGTCGACGCGACCACCTCGGGTAGCGCGCTGGCCGGTACCCCGAACAACTCGCAAAGTTCCGGCGACCACCGTCCGGTATTGATATCGAACAGCAACGTCCGGGAGGCGTTCGACGCGTCGGTGACATGCCGCTTGCCGCCGGTCAGCCGAGCGATCAGGTATGAGTCCACCGTCCCGACGGCGACCGCCCCGCTGGCGACCTCGGCCCAGACCGGCGCCGCGTTCGCGGCCAGCCACGTGAGCTTCGTCGCGGTGAAGTACGGATCGAGCCGCAGCCCGGTAAGCTCGGCGACCCGGTCCTCATGCCCGGCGTCGTGAAGCTCGGCGCAGATCCTGGCCGTCCGGCGGTCTTGCCAGACGATCGCCCGGTGCGGCGCGACCAGCGTGGAGCGGTCCCAGAGAACGGCCGTCTCGCGTTGGTTAGTGATGCCGACGCAAGCGATCGGGTCGGCATTCCCGTGGGCGGCGAGCGCCGCGGCGCAGGCTTCCAGCGCGGCGTCCCAGATACCGGCGGGCGCCTGCTCCACCCAGCCAGGTTCGGGAAAATACTGACTGAACTCCGCGTAACCGCTACTCGTCACGCTGCCATTAGCGGCCACAATTAGGGCAGTGACGCCGGTCGTGCCGGCGTCGATTGCTAGGACGCTCATGGGACTAGTGTGACGGGGGCACGCGGCGAACGATGGAAGGAGCCCGGATGCGAGTCGGAGTACTCACCGGCGGAGGAGATTGCCCAGGCCTGAACGCGGTCATCCGCGCGATCGTGCGGACCGGCGCCTTCGATCACGGCTTTGAGTTCGTCGGCTTCCGGGATGGCTGGCGCGGTCCGCTGGAAGCCGACACGCAGCAGCTCGATGTTCAGTCCGTGCGGGGCATACTCCCGCGCGGCGGGACGATCCTCGGCTCATCCCGGACCAATCCGCTCGCCGACTCGGCCACCCAAGACGGGAAGACCGGCCTGCAGCGGGTCACCGAGAACCTGGCCAGCCTCGGCGTTGACGCGCTGATCGCCATCGGCGGCGAGGACACCCTGGGCGTGGCCAGTCGGCTGTCCCAAGCTGGACTCAAGGTCGTTGGCGTGCCCAAGACCATCGACAACGATCTCGGCGCCACCGACTACACATTCGGCTTCGACACCGCGGTGAACATCGCGACGGAGGCGATCGACCGGCTGCACACGACGGCGGAGAGCCACCACCGGGCGCTGATCGTCGAGGTGATGGGCCGCAACGCCGGCTGGATCGCGCTGCACGCTGGCATAGCGGGCGGCGCCAACGTGATCTTGATCCCTGAGTACCCGTTCGATCTCGACGAGGTCTGCGAATACGTTCGGCAGCGGTTCGAGACCAGGTACGCGCCGATCGTCGTCGTGGCTGAGGGCGCGCACCAGAAGGAGTCCGCCCAGGTGGACGACGAGAAGTTGGACTCGTTCGGGCACGCCAGGCTTGGTGGCGTCGGCCAACTGCTCGCCGCGGAGATCGAGCGGCGGACCGGCAAGGAGGCCCGCGCCACAGTGCTCGGTCACATCCAGCGCGGCGGGACCCCGACCGCCTTCGATCGCGTGCTCGCGACCAGGTTCGGGATCCACGCGATCAGGGCCGTGGCTGATGGCGCGTCCGGCATGATGGTCGCGCTGCGGGGGACCGAGATCGTCCGTGTTCCGCTCATCGAGGCTGTTACCGAACTCAAGCTCGTTCCACCGGAGCGCTACGCCGAGGCCGAGGTCTTCTTCGGCTAACTCGGGGCCCAGAACTGCCTTTTGGCTGCATAAAGTATCCCCCGGAGTTTTTCACCTACCATCGCGGCTCGGTCTGGCTAGACCTCGGTCAGGAATGACGAGCACGAAACGCGGCCGCCTTCACCCTGTTCTGGCACGCGGTCGAACAGAACCTGCGCGTGCCGTTTTTCGACGTGTCGACGTAGACGCGGTCGCAGCGTTCGGCTGTACAGACGCCGAGTCGGCCGTACAGGTCGCTGCCCAGGACGACGGCCAGCCCGGTCGCGCAACCAGCCTTCCAGCCAGTCGTCAGCCTGTCGCTGGCGCCGTGAAAGTGCAGGTGCCAGGGCTCGTCGTCGTGCTTGTCCAGCATTGGCCGGGCCCCGGTCTCGGCGAGCAGGCCGTTGACCTGATCGGCGGCCTGGTCGAGCCGCCCGGCGGCGACGTCGGCGAACACCAGGCGCAGCGCCCAGGCGAAGTCGCCAAGCTCAGCCGCCTCCACCGGGGTGACGTCCCGGGTGTCGGGCCGCCCGAACCTGAGTGCGTCGGTCGCGAGAACGGCGAGCGCGGCGCCTTCCGGCGGCAGATAAACCCGTCCGTGGCTGTCGCCTGGAGTCAGCGCGTTGACTAGCCGGACGGCGACCGTCACTACCGCATCGATGTGACTGCTGAAGTTCACTTGACCAGTCACGTCCCTCGTCGTTATCGTGATGACTGTCTAAGTAAGGATAGTCAGTTACGAAGTGAACGGGAGCCTGATCGCGATGACGGTAGCTGTCGACGGGCCGACGGCCCGCGCGTGGATCGATCGCTGGGACGCGCAGCAGGAGGTCTACCTGCCAGATCGGGAGGAACGCTTCGTGGCCCTGATCGACGCCGTCGCCGAGTCGGCCGGCCGGAATGATCCGCTGGTCATCGACCTGGGCTGTGGCCCGGGTTCGCTGGGCATCCGGCTGGCGTCGGCGATCCCAGGTGCCGTCGTGGTCGGGGTCGATGCCGATCCGCTCTTGCTCGGACTTGGTCAGGCAGCCCAGCCGGCCTGCAACCTCCGCTTCGTCGAGGCCGACCTGCAGGTGCCCGGTTGGTCGGCCACGCTGGGGCTGGATCGACCGGTCGACGCCGCGGTCAGCACCACCGCGCTGCACTGGCTGTCTCCGGAAGGACTAGCCGCGATGTACGCCGAGGTGGCCGCGGTGCTGCGGCCAGGCGGGCTGCTGCTCAACGGCGATCACCTAGCCGAGGACGAGGTCACCGCTCCAACCTTGACCAGGCTCGGCCGGGCGCTGAACGAGCGCGAGGAGCGGCGCCTGACCGCGGGGCGAGCAGGTCAGGCCGAGGACTGGAAGGCCTGGTGGCAGGCGGCCAAGGCCGATCCGGAGCTGGCTGGTCTCGTCGCTGAGCGCGAACGGCGGTACGCGGCACCCGAGCATCACGGCTCGCCATCCGGGCGGCTGGCGGTGCATGTGGACGCGTTGTGGTCGGCCGGGTTCGCTGAGGTCGGCACGCTCTGGCAGCGCGGCGACAACCGCCTGCTCTGCGCGGTCCGCTGACGACCGCCCGCTCGCAGGCATGCTCTATAAATGCTCATATGGATCTCAGCCGTCCGGCGAGCGATTTGCTTGATCTCGTCGCACTTGTTGTCAAGGGCGTTTCTGGTAACCGCGACCTGAGCCTGACCGCGGTGGCGACGCTTAGCTCGCTCGATCGCCAGGGTCCGCAGCGGATCACCGTGCTGGCGGCGGCGCAGGGGGTTTCTCAGCCGTCGATGACCCAGCTAGTGCAGCGTCTCGAACAGCGCGGCCTGGTAGCGCGCGGTGCCGACCCCGCCGACGGGCGGGCCGCTCTGGTCAAGCTGACCGACGAGGGCCGGGCTGCGATGGTCGCGCGCCGGAAGCGCAACGCCGAGCGGATCGCCGGCCTGCTCGGCGATCTCCCAGAAGCCGATGTCCAGGCGCTGACCGACGCGCTGGCGGCCGTTCTGCCCGGGATGCGAGCCCGCCTTGGGACCGAGGCTCTCCAAGACCTGTCAGACTCTAAGCATGACCGCTTTGCCCGCCGCAGCCCCGGCCGCTGACCTGCAGCGCTTCACCCCGGAACCTTGCGTGCTGCTCAAGCTCGGCGAAATCGTGCTCAAAGGCAGGAACAGGCAGCAATTCGAGCGGTTGTTGCAGAACAATATCAGGCTGGCCATCGCCGACCTTGGCGTCGGCCTGCGGCTGTGGCAACGCGACGGCGTGATCGTGCTGAGCCCGGCCTCGCTCCGCCCTGGTCTGTCGGCGCAGGCCGCCGCCGACCAGATCGCCGACCGGATGCAGGCCATGATGGGCGTGGTCAGGATCTGCCGCGCTTCGCGCGTGGCCAAAGATCCGCAGGCGGCGATCGAGGCCGCGGCCGACCTCGCGAAAGGCCGGACGGGCTCGTTCGCGGTCCGGGCCAAGCGCCGGGACAAGCGCTTCGCGCTGACCTCAGCCGAGCTTGCGGTCACGATCGGCAGCCGCGTGCAAGCGCTCTACGGCAATCCGGTGAACCTGAGGCGACCCGACTTCACCATCTACCTGGAGGTCGATCAGTCCGAAGTCTTCGTCTACGCTGACGGCTGCGCCGGTCAAGGTGGCCTGCCAGTCGGGATGAGCGGACGCGGTCTCGTGCTGATCTCCGGCGGCATCGACTCGCCGGTGGCGGCCTACCGGATGATGCGCCGGGGACTGTACTGCAGCTACCTGCACTTCTCTGGCATGCCGCTGACCGGGCCTGAGTCGGTCTACAAGGCCTACGGGCTAGTCCGCCAGCTTGACCGGTATCAACACGGGTCGCGGCTGTTCGTGATCGCGTTCGGCCGCGCGCAGCAGCGCCTGGCATCGTCGGGATCGGGCCGGCTCCAGATCATGGCCCAGCGACGGCTGATGCTCAAGACCGCCCAGGCGATGGCGGCCAGGGTCCGGGCGGCGGCGCTGGTGACCGGCGACTCGCTCGGCCAGGTGAGCAGCCAGACGCTGGCGAACATCACCGCGCTCGACGAGGCGGTCAGCCTGCCGATCCTGCGGCCCCTGATCGGCCTGGACAAGACCGAGATCATGGAGCAGGCCCGCAAGATCAGCACGCTGACGCTGTCCGAGCTACCGGATCAGGATTGCTGCTCGCTGCTGCTGCCGCGGCAGGTCGAGACCAAAGCGCGGATCGCCGATCTGCACAAGATCGAGGCCAGGTTCGACGTCGACGAGCTCGCGGCCGACCTTGCCCGCGCGGCCCAGGAGTACCGGCCCGGCTGACGGACTACCAGGTCGGGCTTAGAGTGCGCCGACCACGGCTGTCTGCGGAACATCGGCCAGCGTGCGTCCGAGCAGGCTGGGCAGCGTCCGCACTAGGTCGGCGAGCTCGGCGATGTCGGGGCCCGTTAGTGCCTGGTCGCCGTCACACAGGGCCTTGGCGGGCTCTGGGTGCACGTCCACGATGATTCCGTCGGCCCCGACCGCGATCGCCGCCCTGCTCAGCGGCAGCACGAGGTCCCTGCGCCCGCCGGAGTGCGACGGGTCGACGATCACCGGCAAGTGCGACAGGCGCTGCGCGACCGGCACGGCGCTGATGTCGAGCGTGTTTCGGGTGGCAGTCTCGAACGTGCGGATTCCTCGCTCGCACAGCACGATGTCGAGGTTGCCGCGCTGCGCGATGTACTCGGCGGCCATCAGCCATTCCTCGATCGTCGAGTTCATGCCTCGCTTGAGCATGACCGGCTTGCCGGCCGAGCCGACCGCCTGGAGCAGCGCGAAGTTCTGCATGTTCCTGGTGCCGACCTGGAGCATGTCGGCGTGGGCGCAGATCAGATCGACGTCGCTGGGGTCGACGACCTCGGTGACCACCGGCAGCCCGACTTCGGCCCGCACGTCAGCCAGGATCTTCAGGCCGGCTTCGCCGAGTCCCTGGAAGGCGTAGGGCGACGTGCGCGGCTTGAACGCGCCGCCGCGCAGCAGGGAGGCGCCCGCTGCTTTGGCCATCATCGCGGCGGCAACGGTCTGCTCGGGTGTCTCGACGCTGCACGGGCCGGCGATCAACGTCATCGTGCCAGGGCCAATTGGAACCCCGGCGACCCGGATGACCGATCGCTCCGGGTGATGCTCACGGCTGACCAGCTTGTAGGGGACGGAGACGCGGATGACGTCGCTGACGCCGGCGCGGCTGCGGAGGTTCAGCGAGCCGAAATGCTCGACATCGCCGACGAGCCCGATAATCGTCCGTGACACACCGCGACTGACGAACGCTTCTCCACCTGCCGACCTGACTACCTTCACGACAGAGTCGATGTCCGTCTGAGTCGCTTCGGGGGTCATCACGATTACCATCTCGTCCTCCTTGCCTTCCATAATGACCAAAGCCCCCGGCCATTCCGGCCGGGGGCTTGGAGTTTCTTCCGCCTGTGCGTTTGTGCAGCGCCTAGCGGGCTAGCTCCCCGGGACCGGGTGAGTAGCCATAAAAAAACCAGTGCGCAGAACCCACGCTGGCTAGCCTAGCGCACTCGGGTGCCGCCCCGACGGGCGGTCGCTCAACGCGGTGCCTAGCCTTGCGTGAAAAGATGGCTGGTCAGAACACGGGCGAGGCTTTACTGATCGCGGACCTAATGTTGGTTCGATGAGAGAAGGGACAGGTCAGCCGGATATGAGGCAGCCCGACGCCACTGCGCGTGGGCATGAGGCGGCCGGCGTACCGTGCCCGCGCCCGGGCTCGCCGACCTGGACACCTCAGCAAGCCGAGCCTCCTGGAAAAGAGCGCTGCCGGCTACCGCCGGGCCAGCACGTCCAGGCGGCGATGCCGGTGCTGCATTACGGACCGGTGCCTGGATTCGACCCGTCGACCTGGGACCTCCAGGTCTACGGCGCTACCGAGTCGGGCGAGGGGCACACCTGGAACTGGGAAGGTTTCTGGTCGCTGCCGCACACCGAGTTGATCGCCGACTTCCACTGCGTCACCAAGTTCTCGATACTCGGCATCACCTGGGCCGGGGTCTCCGTCGTGGACCTGCTCACCGCCGTCCCGCCGGCTGCGGCGGTCACGCACGTGATGGTGTGGGCGAACTTCGGATACGGCGCTAACTTGCCGCTCGACGCGTTCGCCGCTCCCGACACACTGCTCGCCACCCACCGGGACGGCCGCGAGCTTAGCCCCGAGCAAGGTCACCCGGTCAGGCTGGTAGTGCCGTCCCGGTACGGCTGGAAGAGCGTCAAATGGGTGCGGGCGATCGAGTACATGGTCGGCGACCGGCGCGGTTTCTGGGAAGAGCGTGGTTACCACAACAACGCCGATCCCTGGCAAGAGCAGCGCTACTCCTACCAGGAGCAGCCAGGCGAGGGGCCTGCGCTGTGACGTCGGTCAGTTGCCGTTGCCGCCGCTGAACAGGCCTACGTCCAGCGTGATCGTGGTGCCCTTGGGCTGGGCTCCGGTTGGGCTGTAGCTCACCACCCGGCTGCCGAGGCCCTGATTCACCTGGACCTGGAAACCGGCCTGCTGCAGCGTCTTGATCGCCAGTTGCAACGGGAAACCCTGGACGTCGGGCACAGGGACGGCCGGCGGGCCTTGCGAGACGCGGACGGTGACGACCTCGCCTGCCGTGATCGGAGTGTCTGCTCGCGGCGACTGGCTCAGCACCGTTCCGGCCGGTTGGTCGCTCTTGACCTGCACCTGGTTGATCGTGAACCCACCGGACTGGCCCGCCGTGACCGCTGCCTGCACCGGCTGGCCGACAAAGTTCGCTAGCCCAGGGCCTTCGCTGATCGTCAGGTTGACCGGCTTGTCCTGCGGCCAGTCGGTGTAGGCCGTCGGCGTCGTGCTGATCACATTGCCGACCGGCACCGAGGTTGACGTTGCCTTGAGCACCTGGCCTGGGGTCAGATGAGCCTGTTTGAGCGCTAGCTCAGCCTGGGCGAGCGGCTGCCCGGTTACGTTGGGCACCGAGATCATCAACGGGCCGAGAGAGACCGTGAGCGTGACCATTGAGCCGCCGGTGACTTTCGCTCCGGTTTTGGGGCTCGACGTGATGACGTCGCCCTTGGGCAGTGCGGAGTGCTCGGACTTGCCGATCTGGACCTGCAGCCCGAGGTTGCGCAGGTCGGCCGTCGCGGCGGCCACTGCGACGCCGCGCATCGCCGGAACCTTCGCGTAGCGGCCCGAGCTGAGCCACCAGGCGGTCAGGCCGATAGCCAGGACAACGCCGAGCGCGCCGATCAGGTACAGCAGGCGCTTGCTGAACAACAGCCCGTGCAGCCATGGCTCGGCCCGCGCCCGTCGCCTGACCGCCCGGTGACCGCGGTAGCTGCTGTCATAGTCGCTGAACGCGTTGCCTGCCGGGACCACGAGCGTGTGGTTGACCGCTGACAGGTGGTCGTCGGGCCCGACCGGCCCGATCGAGGCCGACTGCGGGGTCAGTGAGGGCAGCGCGGACGCGCCGACGGCTCCTGCGCCAGACGGCGAGCCGAATCGGCCGTGGCCCGGGTGACTGGGATGGTCGTCGTAAGGGTCGCGGTCGAACGGCCTGGCGCCGACCGGATCTTGATACGGGTGTCCGGCGCGCTGCGGCCCGGTGCCGACCGGTCCGTAACCGCGCTGCACCTCCTCGATCGCCCGCAGGAACTGCCCGGCGTTAGCTGGTCGCAGATCGGGATCCCGGCTCGTCGCCATCGCCACCAGGGCGTCCAGAGCCGGGGCAAGGCCGGGCAGCAGGCTGGAGGGCACCGGCACGACCTCGTGCACATGCTTGTAGGCCACCGCGAGCGGGCTCTCGCCCCGGTGCGGCTGACCGCCAGTCAGCAGTTCGAACAACATGATGCCGGCCGCGTAAACGTCGGTGCGGGCGTCCGACGCGCCGCCTGAGACCTGCTCAGGGGCCAGATAGCCAGCCGTCCCGATGATCATGCCGCCCTTGGTTTGCACCGCCCCGGCGACGGACCTGGCCAGCCCGAAGTCGGCCACCTTGACCTCGCCCGCCGGAGTGAGCAGCACGTTCTCCGGCTTGACGTCGCGATGAGCCAGGCCCGCCTGGTGCGCGGCGGCTAGGCCGCTCAGTACCCCTGTCATGATGTCGAGCGCCTCGTGCGGGCTGAGCCTGCCGCGCTCGTTCAGGAGCTGACGCAGAGTTTTGCCCGCCACGTACTCCATCGCGATGTAATGCAGTCGTCCGTCGGAGCCCTGGTCGTAGACGCCGACCACGTTCGGGCTCGACAACCGCGCGGCCGAACGGGCCTCGCCGATGAACCTCCGTACGAACTCCGCGTCGTCCGACAGCTCCGGATGAGCGATCTTGAGCGCTACGACGCGGTCGAGCCTGGTGTCGGTGGCCAGGTACACCGTTGCCATGCCACCGCGAGCGACGCGTGACCCAACGTGGTACCGGCCGCCGAGCAGCTGGCCCACAGGTGGCGAAACGGCGGTATCCATCGGCAACAGTGTAGGGGCAGGTCCCCTCGCCTGAACCGGTTACTGATCGGCCGATCAGGGGCCGCTAACGCTCGGCCGGCGGCGACGACGCGGTAGCGAACAGACGGCGCGGAATCCGTCCGGCCCGGTACGCGAGCCTGCCAGCGATAACGGCTGATCGCATCGCCGCTGCCATCAGCTCAGGATCTCGCGCCCGGGTGACCGCCGTGGCGAGCAGCACAGCCGAGCAGCCAAGCTCCATCGCCAGCGCGGCGTCGCTGGCGGTGCCGATGCCGGCGTCCAGTATCACTGGCACCGAGGACGCAGCCACCATCAGCTCGATGTTGTGCGGGTTCCTGATGCCAAGACCTGACCCGATCGGCGCGCCTAGCGGCATCACCGCCGCGCATCCCGCCTGTTCAAGCCGCTTGGCCAGCACCGGGTCGTCGTTCGTATAAGGCAAGACACTAAAGCCGAGGGCGACTAGCTGCTCGGCGGCGTCGAGCAGTTCGACCGGGTCGGGTAGCAGCGTGACCTCGTCGGCGATCACCTCGAGTTTGACCCAGTTCGTGCCGAGGGCTTCCGCGGCGAGCCTCGCGGTTCGTACCGCCTCGGCCGCGGTGAAGCAGCCAGCCGTATTCGGCAGCACCCTGATGCCGTGAGTCGCAAGCACGTCGAGTACCGATCCTCGGGCGGCCGGGTCGACCCGGCGCATGGCCACCGTCGTCAATTCGGTACCCGAGGCGGCGAGCGCGCGGCCGAGCACGTCAAGACTCGGGGCGCCGCCGGTTCCCATGATCAGGCGGGAACCGAACTTCTCCCCGGCGAGTAGCAGCGGGTCATCGGTCAGCGGCCCCGTGGTTAGCAGTTCGGTCATGTCAGCCATGTCAGCCTCCCTGCACCGCGGTCAGCACCTCGATCTGGTCTCCGTGCGCCAGCCTGACCTGCGGCCAGGACGGCCGGCTCACCACGTCACCATTGACCGCGACCGCGATCCCGGTAGTGGACTGCGAGATCAGGGCTACGACCCGGTCGAGCGGAGTTTTGTCGGGCACTTGATGAGCGGTGCCGTTGATCACTATCTCCATCACTTCTCACGTCCCCATCACTTCTCACGCCCCCGCTGGGTGAAGCGCTGGGGCCGGAATGGCCCGGCAGCGGCGGCGGGCGTGCCGGTGACCAGCAGGTCGGCGATCAAGTCAGCGGTGACCGGGGCCAGCAGCACGCCGCTACGGAAATGGCCGGTGGCAATGACGAGACCTGGCAGGTCGGAAGCGCCGAGCACCGGCGCGTTGTCCGGGGTGCCAGGCCGTAGCCCAGCCACCGCTTCGGTGAGCTCAAGTTCGGTAATGCCCGGCACGATCGCGCGCGCGTCGCGCAGTAGCTGCCAGACGCCTCCAGCCGTGACGGTCGTGTCCGGCCCCATTTCCTCCTGGGTGGCGCCGATCACGAGTTCGCCGCTGTCCCTCGGCACCAGGTAGACCGAGCTGCCCTGGGTCAGGCCGCGCACCGTTCTGTTGATCAGAGCAGGCGGGAATCCGGCCGCGAGCGTGGCCGGCGTCGGCCGGAGCCGCACGATCTGACCCTTGACCGGCCGCACCGGCGGCGCAGCCCCGTCCGGCAATCCCGCGAGCGACGCCGATGCCCAGCCGGCGCTGAGCACTACCTGGCCCGCGCTGACGGTGCTGCCATCGGCAAGCTCGGCGCCCGCCGCCCGGCTGCTGCCAGCCGGGTTGCTGCCCGCCGGGTTGCTGCCAGCCGGGTTGCCGCCCGCCGGGTTGCCGCCCGCTGTCAGCAGCCGGACGGCGCGCTCGCGCAGGTGAATGGCGCCGGCTTTCTGTATGGCGGCGAGCAGGGCTTCGGTCAGCAGCCGCGGGTCGACCGAGGCGTCGTCGTCCACCAACAGCCCGCCGCTGATCGATGGGCCGAGCAGCGGCTCGGCCTTGCGGCACTCACGGCCGGATAGCCGCTGGCTGGGCACGCCGAACGTCTCGCGCAAGATCGCGTGCTCGTTGATCGCGGCCACATCGTCGGCGTCGTAGCCGACGAGCAGCGTGCCTGTCTGCCGGAATCCGACCGCTAGGCCGGTCTCATCGGCTAGTTCGGCGACGAAGCCGGGGTAACGAGCCAGCGACTGCTGCCCGAGTTCGAACAGCTCGCGTTCGGCGTAGGCGGCCTCGGCGATCGGGGTCAGCATCCCGGCGGCGGCATGCGAGGCGCCCCGGCCGGGATCGGGATCAGCCACCGCGACCCGCAGCCCACGCTGCGCGGCGCGCCAGCCGATGGCAAGGCCAATCACCCCGCCGCCGATGATGAGGACATCCGCCGTGACGTCGGCGGTGCCGTGCGTGTCGTTCACGTGCCGTGCGCTTCGTTCACGTGCCGTGCGCTCCCTTCGCCGGCATGACCCGGATCAGGTTCGGCGGTCGGCGGCTCCGCAGCCGCCCTCTCAGCCCGGTCGGCACCGGACTCCCGCGCGTCTGATCTCTAGCTTAGCCGGATGAACCGTGGTTCAAAGTCCGCGAACGGTCCGCTTTCGCGCAGCCGCCGCGTGACCGAATGTTCAGCCCCGGGTCGTCCGAATGCGGTGGCGCAGGCGGGCGTGGGATGGTTGGTCAGTAATTGACCTCGGGTGGGGGCTGGTTGGGGGGTTAGGCGGGCAGCGTGGCGCGGGCAGCGTGGCGCGGGCAGCGTGGCGCGGGCAGCGTGGCGCGATGGATTGCCGGATTCATCGGCTCCGGCAGGTCAAGGGCCGCGATGGGTTGCCATATCCACCCCTGTTTTCCCGGCTGAATTGCCGAATCCATCGCACCGGCTGACGCCGCGGACGCGATGAATGCCCGAATCCACCGCGCCGGCTGACGCCGCGGCACCAGCCACCCGGCCGCCCCGAACCACCCAAGCGGTCGCATCCGCCAGGCCGGATGTGCTGATCACGGTCGCGCCGGTCGCACTAGCTCGCGGTAGGACATCGCCCGGTAGGGTCGGCTGGTGGTTGCTGAGGAAATTGTGGTGGTCGGCGGAGGGCTGGCTGGTCTGCGCACCGTCGAAGAACTGCGTTCGGCTGGCTATCAGGGCTCACTGACCTTGATCGGCGCCGAGGCCCGGCCGCCTTACGATCGACCGCCGCTATCCAAGCAACTGATGGCAGGCGCGGTCGACGACACTACGCTGCGCACCGATCTCAAGTCGTTGGGCGCGCGGATCAAACTGGGCGAACGGGCCGAACAGGTCGCTCCTGGCACCCTGCGCACTGACCAGGCTGAGTATGACTTCGATCGCCTGGTGATCGCCACTGGGGCACGGCCGATCGGGCTGCCGGGGCCGGGCAAGCAGCGGTTTCTGCGGTCGATCGATGACGCGCTCACGTTGCGGGACCTGCTCTTGCCAGGTCGCAGGCTGGCCATCGTTGGCGCCGGGTGGATTGGGGCCGAACTGGCCACGGCGGCGGCCCGCAAAGGCTGCCGGGTCAGCGTCGTCGAAGCGGGCCCTGCCCCGCTCGCCGCCGCGATCGGCACCGATGTCGGCGCGCTCACCGTCCCGTGGTACGAGCAAGCGGGCGTCGAGTTGCTGCTCGGCTGCGCGGTCGAGTCGGTGCGGGACGGCGGGCTTAGCTTGGCCGGCGGCGGCTGGCTACCCGCTGATGAGCTCGTCACCGCTGTCGGCGTCAAGCCGGACATTGGCTGGCTCGATTCGTCCGGCATAGCGATCGATAACGGCGTCGCCGTCGACGAGCAACTTCGCTCTTCGATGACCGGCGTCTACGCGGTCGGCGACTGTGCCTCGTTCTGGTCGACCAGGTTCGGCCGCAGGCTGCGCACAGAGCACTGGGACGGCGCGCTGCGGGCACCGGCCGTGCTCGCGGCCAATTTGCTCGGCGATACCCGCAGTTACGACCCGGTGCCGTACTTCTGGTCAGAGCAGTTCGGCCGGATGCTCCAGTACGTCGGGCACCACACCGCCGCCGACTGCCTGATCTGGCGCGGCGACCCGACCGGTCCGCGCTGGGCGGCCTGCTGGCTGGCCGCCAGCAAGTTGGCCAATGACAAGCCGGCCCGTGACAGGCCAGCAGACGACAGGCCGGCCAGCGGCAGGCTAGTCGCCGTGCTGACCGTCGATCTGCCTAAGGATCTCGTGCAAGGCCGACGCCTGATCGAGTCAGCTGCGCCGGTCGATCCCGACAAGCTGGCCGACCCAGCCATCCAGATCCGTTCCGCCGCGCTGACCTGACCGCCTCCCGGCGTTCAACTGTCGGCCGGGTCCCGCCGCTCGCTGCCTGCCGATCGTTCGAGTCCAAGGACGTCGCTGCTTTCCTAGCAGGACCCCTGCTCGCAGTCACACCACCCGCCCCCGATGGCCTGGCCGGTGCTGACCGGCCGCCCCATCCACCCCATCCGCCCCGTCCGCGCCATCCGCCGCCCTTGCCCGGGCCGCCCCCCGCCCCTCCCACTCCCCGCCCACCGGCCAGAGCCACCGCCCCTCACGACCCAGATCACTCCGCAATCAGCTTTTCCATTTTGCGATTTTCCAATTTCGGACTATCTGGTTTAGGATTATCTGATCTCGGGTTACCGGGTTTGGGGCGGTTCGCATGGTTGGATTGTTCGGATATAGATCATTTAAGCCAGGTTTGGTCGGCTGGGCTGGACGCTGGGCGTGCTGTGAGTGGTCTAGGACTATCAGCGGCTTCACGCGTCGTCTGTGAACTGGTGTCTTTCCGTGGTTTGGCTGCTGGTCATGATGGGGAAAGGATGTGGACGTGGCACAGATCGACCCCCCTGTCGACGCTAACGTCGGCGAATGGCTTACTGTCCCCGAGGTTGCCGACCGGTTGTCCTTGCCGGTAAGCCGGATCAAGCAGCTACTACGAGACCGCAAATTGCTCGGAGCGCAGCGGCCAGATGGCTCGTTTGGCGTGCCGGCCGCCTTCCTCGACGGCGACCAGATCGTGCGCGGCCTGCACGGCACGCTGACGTTGCTCTTCGATTGCGGGTTCACCGACGTCGAGGCAATGCGCTGGTTGTTCACATCGGACGACTCGCTGCCCGGCAGACCGATCGAGGCGATCGCAGCACACAGGTGCAGCGAGGTCAACCGGCGGGCGCAGGCGCTGGCGTTCTGACCAGCGGCACCGGCTCACATCGCGAATAGAGGGAACGCCCTGCCGCGATGGCGCATGCGCCGATGGCAAGATGACTGCGTGGCGAATCCCAGCCAGAGCGACCGCGACGGCACGGCACTACGCAGCAGGCTGGCCTCGGCGCTGCTATACCTGTGCACGGACGGCAGGCAGCGCCAAGGTGACCTGAGCGGCTTCCTCGACCGCGTGCTCGGCGCAGGCGTGGACATCGTGCAACTCAGGCAGAAAGGCCTTGAGGCGGCTGACGAGTTGCGGCTGCTCGATGTCTTCCGCCGGGCCTGCGACCGGCATGGTGCTCTGCTCGCGGTCAACGATCGTGCCGATGTCGCCTACGCCGCCGGGGCCGACGTGCTGCACGTCGGCCAGGACGACCTGCCGTCGGCCGTCGCGCGGCACCTCATTGGCGATGCCCCGGTCATCGGGCTGTCCACCCACAGCCAGCCCCAGGCGGACGCGGCGGCGGCCGATCCTTACGCCGACTACTTCTGCGCCGGCCCGGTCTGGGTGACTCCGACGAAGCCGGGCCGCCCGGCGGCTGGGCTTGGCCTGATCAGCTACGTTGCTGGATTGGCTGCTACCAGGCCATGGTTCGCGATCGGCGGCATCGATGAAACAACGATCGGCGACGTGATCGAGGCCGGGGCTCGCCGGGCGGTTGTCGTCCGCGCGATCACCGAGGCCGACGACCCCGGCGTGGCCGCCGCTAGGCTAGCCGCCCGGCTCCAGGCCCTCTGACCGCCCGGCACTCGCATCCACCGGCCAGAAACAGCAGCAACGGCTCGACGCCGCTGGTCAGGCCGGGCGGCCAACTACAGCAAGGGTTCAACGCTGCACACCCGGCTACAGCAACCACTGGTGTCGGCGAGCCGACGCTGGTGCGAAGGTGTAAATGGTGCGGGGTTTCCCGCCGTCTGGCGCTGGGTGGTACCTGGGTGGCGGGGTGGGGTGGTGCCGCGGGGTGTCCGTTGACGTCGTGACCGGCTGGCGGGCTGGACCCGCGGCGGGGCGCCGCGGTTTTGTTTCCATGATCATGGTTCGGGTCATGATCGCGGAGTCTGGCTGTCGGATATCGCGGCTGAGGTTCCGTGGTAATCGCAGTTTCATGATCGTGGAAACTCACCGTCACCCGCCCGCAGGGCGGGTGACGCCCGGACGGCCACCGCTGCGCCGGACCGGACGGCAGAACTATTCCAAATGGGACATTCCGGCTTCCGGGCGATCAAGAAGGCCTTGATTACCATGTCACCATCGACACCATCAACCCGCCACCGAAGAAACTCACCCGCCGCCTAACCCCAACCCCTCCACCTGGGGCCTATTTACCGATTTACCGGCCAACCGTTCAACGCCGTAGTTGGGGCCGCAGTTGTCAGGCCGCCAACGACAGCAACGGGCCAGCGTTGCGGATCGGGGAGGACAGCAGGCAGCAAGCAGGCAACAGGCAGCAACGGAGCTAACGCCGCCCTGGCGAAGAGGCGGCACGGAGAGGTGGCCAGGAGATACGAGGGCTGGTGCGAAGACGGTCAGTCGGTGCGGGATGTCGCGGCGATGGCGAGGTCGGCGAGGGCTGACTTCGACTCCTTCGTGATCGGGGCGGACTCTAGGGCAGTGAGCGCCTGCTTGAGGTTGACGCTGATCATCCGCTCGCACGCGGCCATCGCTCCGGTGCTGGTGATGGCGGCTCGGACCTGCTCGGCCGCTGACTGCGAGAGGTGCGGGTCCCCGATGCAGCGGTCAAGCAACTGGCGTTGGCCAGGGTTTGCCCGCTCCCTGGCGATGGCCAGCATGACCGTGCGCTTGCCTTCCCTCAGGTCGTCGGTCACCGGCTTGCCGGTCTTGGCTGGGTCGCCGAACACGCCGAGTATGTCGTCGCGAAGCTGGAACGCGATCCCGAGCGGTATCCCGTATCCGCTGAACGCGGTGCTGACGGCTTCTTGGCAGCCGCCATCGGCCGGAGCCGAGCCTACGTCGAGGGCGGCAAGGGCGGCACCGAGTTGCAGCGGACGTTCCACCGTGTACTTGGCCGACTTATAGGTGACGACGCGCAGCGCGCTGTCGACCGCCGAGCTTGCTGATGCCTGTCCGACGAGGTCGAGGAACTGCCCAGCGAACACCTCGGTGCGCATCGCGTCGAACACAGCCAGGCCGCGCCAGACCGAGGCTGGCGGCAGACCGCTGGCCCGCAGCATCTCATCGGCCCAGGCCAGCAGCAGGTCACCGACTAGAATCGCGCCGCCCGCACCAAACCGGTCGGGAGAACCCTGCCATCCGGCCGCTCGGTGCGAGGTGGCCAGTCGCCTGTGCACAGACGGCTGACCGCGCCGGGTTTCGCTGGCATCCATCACGTCATCGTGCACGAGCGCACTCGCGTGCAGCAGTTCCAGCGCGCCCGCGGCAGCGAAGATGGCTGGCGTGTCGGCACCCCCGCACGCGCGCCAACCCCAATAGCAGAAAGCAGCGCGCAGCCTCTTGCCGCCCGCCAGTAGCTCGGTCAGCGCGTCCGCGCACGCACCGAGGTCTGCGCTGATTTCGGCCAGACTCGCCCGCTGCCGTCCGATGAAGTCATCAAGCGCCGTGCCGACTTGTGACCGGATTCTGACCAGGTCGCCAGGGCTGCTCGCCATGCGCGACCTTAGCAGGACTTGAGGGCGACGGGCTAACCTAGGCCGATGGCCGCACCCGCGCTGCGTCAGGCGCCGTTGATCAGGGACCTGCTCTCCGCTGGCGCCCGATCGTTCTCCTTCGAATTCATGCCGCCAAAGACCGATGCTGACGAGCGGCAGCTATGGCTGGCGATCAGGCGGCTTGAGCCGCTGCGGCCGACGTTCGTGTCGGTCACCTACGGTGCGGGCGGCTCGACCAGGGACCGAACAGTGCGCGTCACCGGCCGGATCGCCGAGGAGACGACGCTGACCCCGGTCGGCCACCTAACGGCGGTTAGCCACTCCGTCGCTGAGCTTCGTCACGTCATCGGCTCCTACGCGGCGGTCGGCGTGCAGAACGTGCTCGCGCTGCGTGGCGACCCGCCAGGCGACCCGAACGCGGAGTGGGTGGCACACTCGCAGGGCTTCCGGCACGCCGCCGAGCTCGTGCGGCTAGTCAGGCAGTCCGGCGAGTTCTGCGTCGGGGTCGCGGCTTTTCCGGAAGGTCACAGCAGGGCTCCGAGCAGGCAGTCCGACGTCGGCTTCTTCGTCGACAAGTGCGCGGCCGGTGCGGACTTCGCTATCACGCAGATGTTCTTCGACGTCGAGGACTACCTGTGGTTCGCCGAAGAGGTTGCGCGGCGCGGATGCTCGGTGCCAGTGATCGCCGGGATCATGCCGATCACCAGCGTGCCGATGATCGAGCGCATCGTGCTGCTCTCTGGTGCCAAGTTCCCGCGCGACCTGGCCGACCGGCTGCACGAGCATGCCGACGACCGCGCGGCGATCCGCAAGATCGGCGTGGAGTACGCGGCCGGCATGTGCCAGCGCCTGCTCGACGAGGGCGTGCCCGGCCTGCACTTCTATACGCTCAACACCTCGCGGGCGACCACCGAGATTTACGAGATGCTCGGGCTAGCCGACAAGGGCCAGGCGGCTGGCGCTGGGTCGCGCAACGGCAGTTCGGCGCCCATCACGATGTAGGGCGGGCTGCCGCCGGGGAAGTTGTAGCCAGTCAGCAGCTCGGTGAAGCCGAGTCGGCGGTACAGTCGGCGGGCCGTCGTGTCGCGGTCGGGCGTTGAGAGCACCGCGGTTCGCTCGGAGCGCCCGCTCGTCAGCGTCATCAGCATGCTCGTGCCGATGCCCGCGCGCTGATACCGCTTGTAGACGTGCAACTCGGCGACTTCCAGGCAGTCGGCTAGCCAGGTCGCGGCATAACCCACACCGACTGTGCCTGCGAGCGCGTTCCACACGGCGTCATACCACCACTGGCCGCCTTCGCCGTGGAACCCGTAGGCGAAGCCGACGACCCGCCCCACGCCAGCGTCATGGGCCTGCAAGGCGCGGAACGCGGGGGACTTGGCGTGCCTGCGCATGAGTTCGCGCCGGCCAGGCAACAACGACGGATCTGCGTCCATCGCGTCCTCGTAGATCGCTAGATACGAGTCCACCTGGCCGAGGAACTGCGTGCTGGTTAGCTCTCTGAGCATGGTGGCTGTAGCCATTTCCTTCAGCCTACGCGACCTGCCGCCAGCGTTCGGGGCGACTGTCGGCCATTGACTGTCAGACCCATTCGATAACTTCGAACGTAACAGCAAAGAGTTGGACAGCAGACCGAATCTATGTTCGAATATAGCTGTGGGAATGCCCGGGAGCCCAACCCCTCTGGCTACCGGGATTCGGCCAGGCGCGGTGTGGGGAAGCGCCCCGCCTGGCCGCCCGCGACGGAATGGAGGACCTGGCCATGAGTACTCCCGCGCAGATTCACCCGGATCGGTTGCGGTGCAGGGTAGCCCCGTCGGCGCTGGCGCTGCTTGAGTCGGCACGTCAGGGCCTCGCCGCCGCCGAATGCGACCCGTCAGTCGGCGGTCGTTATGTAGGCGCGCACCTCGCCGCGTTGCGCGCGGCCGCCGCGATCGTGGCGGCGCGGGCTGAGCCGGCCGCGCCTAGGAAGAAGCGGCCGCAGAGCGTGTGGGAGATGTTGCCACGGGTCGAGCCCACGCTCAGCGAGTGGGCGGCGTTCTTCGCCGCTGGCGCTGGCAAGCGCGCGGCCGCGGAAGCTGGCTTGCCGCGTGCTGTGTCCGCCCGGGAAGCTGACGAGTTGCTGCGCGACGCCGCGACGTTCGTATCGCTCGCCGAAAGCGCGCTTGGTGTGCCTGCTCAGTCCCTGCTGCCGCTGCCGGCGGCGATGTGATCGGCAGCGGCAACGGCTCAGGGCTGCGGGTCGGGTCGGGTCGGGTCGGGTCGGGTCGGGTCGGCCGAGCCTACGGCGTGAGGTTCGGATCCGGGTATGTGGCCAGGTCAGGTGGGTTCGACCGCGCCGCGCGCGGCGGAGTCGAGAATGCCCCAGCTAATCAATTCCTCGGTCAGATCGGTTGGCGTCTTGTCGTAGATGACCGCCAGCGAGCGAAGGTCTTCCTGGCGAATGGAAAGAACCCGGCCGTTGTAGTCACCTCGCTGGCTCTGAATGGTCGCCACATAACGGGCGAGCGGCCCGGCTTGCTCCCTCGGTAGCTGCGCCATCCGCTCGAGGTCGATGACCAGCTTGGGGGCAGGGGTCAGCACACCTGGTGCGGCGTCGCCGGGCAGCAGTTCAGAAACGGGGACTCCATAGAAATCGGCCAGTTCGGCAAGTTTTTGCACGGTCACTGACCGGTCGCCGCGCTCATAAGAGCCAACGACTACAGCCTTCCAACGGCCGCGGGATTTTTCTTCCACGCCATGCAAGGACAACCCTTGCTGGGTGCGGATGGCGCGCAGGCGAGCGCCAAGCGTCTTCGCGTAATCAGATGGCATGGTCGGGTTCCCTGGCCTTACACAGTGGGGGTGAGAGGTGGTTACGGACAGTGACGGTAGGCCGAGAGCACGACAAGGTCAAGCCGAACGGCAAAAACTGGTTCAACTTACGCGTGCTATAGCAACCGGGAAGACGGGTCACCGGGACGAGTCTGGGCGCTGACCCGAGTCATGGCGAGCGCTCTGGGCCTGCGGTGACGTCGTCCAAGCGGCCGAAGCAGGTCGTGTCCCTTGCCTGCTTTAGGGCCATAAATGTAACTAACATCACACGGTGCTCGCTAGCTGGCCGCTACGCGGACGAGGATCGGGTCGGGGTCGCGGCGGCGGCTGAATGCTGAGGCGTGCGGCGGTTCGGTCGGGGTTGTCGGCGGACATGCTGGTAGATTGAGTGCGTTCGACGTCCTTTAAGGCCCGTCCCGTGAGGCGGGGAAGGGGGTCTATTGATGCCTGGGACCACTCAGCAACCTGCGGACCAGCAATCTGCGGACCAGCAAACTCTCGTTCGCGCCGGAAAGTCCGTCCTCGGATCTGAGGAGATCCGGCGGGCGCTGGCCAGGATCGGGCACGAAATCCTCGAGCGCACCGACGGCGGACACGATGTCGTGCTGCTCGGAATACCGACCCGGGGCGTACCGCTGGCGCGGCGGCTCGCGGCGAGGCTCGCCCAGACCGAAGGGATCGACGTCCCCGCCGGTTCCCTCGATATCACCTTGTACCGGGACGACCTGCGGTTGCGGCCGGCCAGGGCACTCGGTCCCACCGAGGTGCCCGCGTCCGGCATAGACGGCAAGATCGTGATCCTGGTCGACGACGTGTTGTTCTCCGGCCGCACGGTCCGGGCGGCGCTCGACGCGCTCGGCGACATCGGCCGGCCGCGGGCGGTGCAGCTAGCGGTGCTGGTCGATCGCGGCCACCGAGAGCTGCCGATCAGGCCGGACTACGTTGGCAAGAACCTGCCGACCTCAAAGCGGGAGGTCGTCAAGGTGCTGCTTACCGAGACGGACGGGGTCGACTCGGTGACGCTACTGGTCGGCGAACGGGGCGCGCAGACCGCGCCGGCCGGGCGGGTGGCGCGGTGAACAGGCACCTGATCTCGGCGGCCGACCTGACCGCGGGTGATGCCGTCGCGATACTCGACACGGCGGAGGAACTCGCCCGGCTAGCCGAACGGCCGATACCGAAGCTGCCCACGCTGCGCGGCCGTACCGTCGTGAACCTCTTCTACGAGGACTCGACCAGGACGCGAATCTCGTTCGAGGCGGCGGCCAAGCGGCTGTCGGCCGACGTGATCAACTTCTCCGCCAAAGGCTCGAGCGTCGCGAAGGGCGAGAGCCTCAAGGACACCGCGCTCACGCTGCAGGCCATGGGCGCCGATGCCGTCGTGATCAGGCACAGCGCTTCGGGTGCGCCGCACCGGCTGGCCGAGTGGGTGACCGGCAGCGTCGTCAACGCGGGCGACGGCACCCACGAGCATCCGACCCAGGCCCTGCTCGACGCGTTCACGATGCGGCGCAGGCTAGGCAAGATCGATGGCCTGCGAGTAGCGATTGTCGGTGACGTGCTGCACAGTCGGGTCGCCCGGTCGAACGTCTGGCTGCTGCGGACGTTGGGCGCCGAGGTCACCTTGGTCGCGCCGCCGACGTTGCTGCCGGTCGCGGTCGGCTCGTGGCCGTGCCGGGTCAGCTATGACTTCTCAGCCGTGCTGCCGTCCTGCGACGTGGTGATGATGCTGCGAGTGCAGCACGAGCGCATGGCGCAGGCGTATTTCCCCAGCGTGCGCGAGTACAGCCGCAGGTACGGTCTCGATTGCGATCGGATGGCGCTGTTGCCTGGGCACGCGATCGTGATGCACCCGGGCCCGATGAACCGGGGCGTCGAGATCGCCGCCGAAGTCGCCGATTCACCCAGGTCGACCATTGTCGAGCAGGTCACCAACGGGGTCTCGGTACGGATGGCCGTCTTGTACCTGCTGCTCGGTGGTTCGAGTGCGGCCGAACCAGCGGCACCGGTCCGAAGAGTGTCCGCGGCCGGCGAGCGAGTCGAGGCAGCGCTATGAGCGCCGCGAGCGGCGCCGCGGGCGCGGAGGCCAGGACGGACTGGCTGATCAGAGGCGTCAGGCCACTCGGCGGCGAGCCGGTCGACATCGTGATCGAAGGCTCCCAGATCATCGAGGTAGTCAAGGCCGGCCAGGCAAGCCGCGGGGTTGCCGGCGCAGATGGCGAGTTGGCCGTGTACGAGGCTGACGGGCTGATCGCGTTGCCTGGCCTGGTCGACTTGCACACCCATCTGCGCGAGCCCGGCCGGGAGGACGCAGAGACCGTCGAGAGCGGCACTGCCGCCGCGGCCGCCGGCGGGTACACGGTCGTGCACGCGATGGCCAACACCGAGCCAGTGGCAGACACGGCCGGCGTGGTCGAGCAAGTCTGGCGGCTCGGCCGGGAAGGCCGGCCACTGCGACGTCCAGCCAGTCGGCGCCGTGACCGCGGGCTTGCACGGCACGCAGCTTGCCGAACTCGGTGCGATGGCGGAGTCGGCGGCCACAGTGCGGGTGTTCTCCGACGACGGCCGGTGCGTCGCGGACGCGACGCTCATGCGCAGGGCGCTGGAGTACGTCAAGGCGTTCGACGGCGTGATCGCACAGCACGCCCAAGAGCCCAGGCTGACCGAAGGGGCGCAGGTCAACGAAGGCGAGGTCTCGGCCAGACTCGGCCTCGCCGGATGGCCCGCGGTCGCCGAGGAGGCGATCATCGCCAGGGACTGCCTGCTCGCGGCCCACGTCGGCTCGGCGTTGCACATCTGCCACGTCTCGACCGCCGGCTCGGTGGAGATCATCCGCTGGGCCAAGTCCAAAGGCTGGCAGGTGACGGCCGAGGTCACCCCGCATCATCTGCTGCTGACCGACGACCTCGCCACCGGCTACGACCCGGTCTACAAGGTCAACCCGCCGCTGCGCACAGCTACCGATGTCGCCGCGCTGCGGCAGGGCCTGGCCGACGGCACCATCGACTGCGTGGCCACTGACCATGCCCCGCACCCCATGGAGTCGAAGGAGACTGAGTGGTCCGTCGCTTCTTTCGGCATGACGGGGTTGGAGACGGCACTGCGGGTGGTGCAGGAGGCAATGGTCAGCACCGGCCTGCTCGATTGGTCGCAAGTGGCCGACCGGATGTCGGTCAGGCCCGCCGCGATTGGCAGGCTGAACGGCGCGTCTAGGGCCGGGTGGCACGGCTGCCCGGTGGCGCCCGGATCACCGGCGAACCTGGTGCTCTACGACCCCGCGCACGTTAGCGTCGTGGACCCGGCGTCGCACTTGTCGCGCAGCGGGAACACGCCGTTCGCCGGCATGAAGCTGCCAGGCCAGGTGGTCGCGACGTTCCTGCGCGGCCGGCCGACCGTCCTAGACGGCAGGCTAGTCCGATGACGGATAATTCGATATGCGATAATCCGAAAATGGATAATCGCATATCGGGGGACGGTCCGGATGCGTTGCTCGTGCTCGAGGACGGGATGACGTTTCTGGGTACTGGGTTTGGGGCCAGGGGCGAGACGTTTGGCGAGGCTGTGTTCAACACGGGGATGACGGGCTATCAGGAGACACTGACCGACCCGTCGTACTGCCGCCAGATCGTGACGATGACGGCGCCGCACATCGGGAACACCGGCATCAACGATGAGGACAACGAGTCCCGCGCGATCTGGGTGAGCGGCTTCGTGATCAGGGACCTGTCCCCGATCGCGTCGAACTGGCGGTCGGCGCGGACGCTCGACGCCGAGCTTGCCGACCGGGGTATCACCGCGATCGCGATCACGGGCACCAGGGCGCTGACCCTGCACCTACGCGAGCGCGGGGCGATGCGAGCAGCGATCAGCACGCTCGCAACTGACCCTGATCACCTGGCCGAACGCGTCCGGCAGAGTCCCGCCATGGTTGGCGCCGACCTAGCCCGGGTGGTGACCACGCCGTCGCCTTACCTCGTCGGGCCGCCCGAGGGGACCCCGGTCAGGTACCGGGTCGCGGCCGTGGACCTTGGCATCAAGGCGGCGACCCCGGCGGCTATGGCGCGCCTGGGCTGCGAGGTGCACGTACTGCCCGCGACTGCCGCCGCCGAGCAGATCCTGGCGACCAGCCCCGACGGGGTGTTCTTCTCCAACGGCCCTGGCGACCCGGCGGCCTGCGGCTACGCGGTGCGGGCGCTGCGCGGCGTG
Organism: uncultured Actinomycetota bacterium; assembly: GCA_963769145.1. Classification (GTDB taxonomy): domain Bacteria; phylum Actinomycetota; class Actinomycetes; order Streptosporangiales; family Streptosporangiaceae; genus Chersky-822. The sequence continues at coordinate 210,683 of CAVYKS010000001.1, read as the reverse complement.
CTGGCGGCGGGTGTTCCGGTGTTCGGGATCTGCCTGGGCAGCCAGGTGCTCGGCCGGGCGCTCGGGCTTCCGACGTACAAGCTGCGGTTCGGCCACCGGGGGGTGAACCAGCCAGTGCAAGATCTGCGCACCGGCCAGGTGCACATCACCAGCCACAATCACGGCTTCGCCATCGAGATGCCCGAGCAGGGGCCCGGGCGCCGGTTCGACACCGAGTTTGGTCTCGCCGAGGTTACCCACGTGAACCTCAACGATGGCGTCGTCGAGGGACTGCGGCTGCTCGACGCGCCGGCGTTCGCCGTCCAGTACCACCCCGAGGCGGCACCAGGGCCGCACGACGCACGCGGACTGTTCGATGAGTTCTGCGAGCTGATGGAGCGGGGGCGGGGGCGCGATCGCGCAAACCGGCGCCAGGGGAGCGACGGTGCCTAAGCGAAACGACCTGAACTCGGTGCTCGTAATCGGGTCGGGGCCGATCGTCATCGGCCAGGCCTGCGAGTTCGACTACTCGGGTACGCAGGCCTGCCGGGTGCTGCGCGAGGAAGGGATCAGGGTCAGCCTGGTCAACTCCAACCCGGCGACGATCATGACCGATCCCGAATTCGCCGACGCCACCTACGTCGAGCCGATCTCGCTCGAAATCTTGGAGAAGGTCATCGCGGTCGAGCGGCCAGACGCTCTCCTGCCCACGCTTGGCGGCCAGACGGCGCTGAACGCCGCCGTCGCGCTCCACGAGCAAGGAGTCCTGGCCAAGTACGGGGTCGAACTCATCGGGGCCGACATCGAGGCGATCAGGGCCGGTGAGGACCGCAGCCGGTTCAAGGAAATCGTGACCGGCCTCGGCGGCGAGGTGCCCCGCAGCACGATCTGCCACAGCCTGGCCGAATGCCAGGCCGCCGTCGCCGAGCTTGGCCTCCCGATCGTGGTCAGGCCGTCGTTCACGCTTGGCGGCACCGGGTCTGGGATCGCGAAAGACCACGCCGAACTGCGCCGGATCGCCAGTGCGGGCCTCGACGCGAGCCCGATCACCGAGGTGCTGCTTGAGGAGTCGATCCTGGGCTGGAAGGAGTACGAACTCGAGCTGATGCGCGACGGGCGCGACAACGTCGTGGTCGTCTGCTCGATCGAGAACGTCGACCCGATGGGCGTGCACACCGGCGACTCGGTGACCGTCGCCCCCGCGATGACGCTCACCGACCGGGAGTACCAGCGGATGCGCGACCTGGCGATCGCCGTGCTCCGGGCGGTCGGCGTGGACACCGGCGGCTGCAACATCCAGTTCGCCGTGCACCCGCGGACCGGCCGGATGGTCGTCATCGAGCTGAACCCCCGCGTATCCCGGTCAAGCGCCCTTGCCTCGAAGGCCACCGGCTTCCCGATCGCCAAGATCGCGGCCAGGCTCGCGATCGGCTACACGCTCGACGAGATCCGCAACGACATCACCGGCCTGACCCCGGCCAGCTTCGAGCCGGCCCTTGACTACGTCGTGGTCAAGGTCCCTAGGTTCGCGTTCGAGAAGTTCCCTGGCGCCGACCAGGAGCTCACCACCCACATGAAGTCGGTCGGGGAGGCGATGGCGATCGGCCGGTCGTTTCCCGAGGCGCTGCAGAAGGCGCTCCGCTCGCTCGAACAGCGCTCGGCGCCGCTTCGCTGGGACTCGCCTCCGGGCGACCGCGTCACGCTGCTCGCACGCTGCGCGGTGCCGCACGACGGCCGGATGTCGACGCTGCACCAGGCGCTGCGCGCGGGCGCGTCCGTGGCCGAACTCGCCGCGGCATCGGGCATCGACCCGTGGTTCATCGAGCAGATCAAAACCATCGAGCTTGTTTCGCAAAGAATTGCGCGGGCCGGGCCATCGCTGGATGAGGCTGGTCTGGCCACGGCGAAGTCCGCGGGCTTCTCCGACACGCAGATCGGCGAGCTTACCGGCCTGACCGAGGCTGCGGTCCGGGCCCGGCGGCACTCGCTCGGGATCCGGCCGGTCTACCACACGGTGGACACGTGCGCCGCCGAGTTCGCCGCGACTACTCCCTACCTGTATTCGAGCTATGACGTCGGGACCGAGGTTCCGGCCTCTGACCGGCCCCGGGTGATCATCCTCGGCAGCGGGCCGAACCGGATCGGCCAGGGCATCGAGTTCGATTACGCCTGCGTGCACGCGTGCTTCGCGGCGTCGCAGGCCGGGTTCGAGACCGTGATGGTGAACTGCAACCCCGAGACGGTCTCCACTGACTACGACACCTCGGACCGGCTCTATTTCGAGCCGCTGACCTTGGAGGACGTGCTCGAGGTGGTCGCCGCCGAGCAGGGCGCCGGGCCGGTGGCCGGGGTCATCGTCTCGCTCGGAGGGCAGACCCCGCTCAGGCTCGCTCGCGCCCTCGAGGCGGCTGGGGTGCCGATCCTCGGCACCTCTCCCGGGGCGATTCACCTAGCTGAGGACCGGTCCGAGTTCAGCGCCGTCCTCGCCGCCGCCGGGCTGCTCGCACCCCGGCACGGTACGGCCATGTCGGTCGACGAAGCGGCCGCGATCGCCACCGAAATCGGCTACCCGGTGCTGGTACGGCCCTCCTACGTGCTCGGTGGCCGCGGCATGGAGATCGTCTACGACGAGCCGACGCTGCACGCCTACATGCGCCGAGCCACCCAGGTTGGGCGGGCGGGAGCAACACAGCATCCAGTGCTGATCGACCGGTTCCTCGACGACGCGATCGAGATCGACGTCGACGCGTTGTTCGACGGCCATGAGCTGTATCTGGGCGGCGTAATGGAGCACATCGAGGAGGCCGGGATACACTCCGGCGACTCGGCTTGCGCGCTACCCCCGATCACGCTCGGGCATGAATACGTCGACGCCGTCCGCGCTTCCACCGAGGCGATCGCCCGCGGCGTTGGCGTGCGCGGGCTGCTGAACGTCCAGTACGCGCTCGCTGGCGGGGTGCTCTACGTGCTCGAGGCCAACCCGCGCGCGTCCAGGACCGTGCCGTTCGTGTCGAAGGCGACCGCCGTCCCGCTGGCCAAGGCCGCGACCCGGATCATGCTCGGGGCAACTGTCGCCGAGCTTCGCGCCGAGGGCCTGCTCGCGCCTTACGGTGACGGCGGGACGCTGCCGCTCGACGCGCCGATCGCGGTCAAGGAGGCGGTGCTGCCGTTCGCCCGGTTCGCCGATGAGACCGGAGCAGGCGTGGACACCCTGCTCGGCCCCGAGATGCGTTCGACCGGCGAGGTCATGGGCATTGACGAGCTATTCGGCACCGCCTACGCGAAGTCTCAGGCCGCCGCCTACGGCGCGCTGCCGGTTAAGGGACGAGCGTTCGTCTCGGTGGCAAGCAAGGACAAGCGCGCCATGATCTTTCCGGTCAAACGCCTGGCCGACCTGGGTTTCGAGATCTGGGCGACGCGCGGGACCGCCGAGGTTCTGCGCAGAAACGGGGTTCATGCGACGATCGTGCGCAAGCATAGTGACGGCCGTGGTGCGGACGGCGAGCCGACGATCGTCGAGCGGATACTCGGTGGTCAAGTCGACCTGGTGATCAATACGCCGTTCGGCTGGCCGGGCCAGCCCGGCCCGCGCCGGGACGGCTATGAGATCAGGACCGCGGCGGTACGTCGTGGCTTGCCCTGCGTGACGACGATGGCCGGGCTCGCCGCGATCGTCCAGGGAATCGAGGCCATCATGCGGAACGAGGTGGGCGTGCGGTCACTGCAACAGCACGCGGCGAAGATTCGAGGGCAGGCACGCTCATGACCGCCGCCGAACACGAGTCTGAGTCTGGCCCGATGCAGGTGCGCGGCACGGTGCTGACCGTTCGCCAGGTCGACGCCTACCACGCGATCACGATCGTCGCTCCGGGTATCGCGGCCCGGTTCAAGCCAGGTCAGTTCGTTGCGGTGGCGGTTGGCGGGCCTGACACGTCGATGCTGCTGCGCAGGGCTTTCTCTATCCATGATGTTCGCCCTGACCACGGCGGTACGGTCGAGTTCGTCTTCGCCGCCGGGGGCCGCGGTACCCGGTGGCTGGCCGAGCGCCGGGCGCGGGACGCGCTCGATCTGGCGGGGCCGCTCGGGCGCCCCTTCCCCGTCCCGCGAGACCCGGTCAGTTGCCTATTGGTCGGCGGCGGTTATGGCAGCGCGCCGCTGTTCGCGCTGGCCGACCGGTTGCGCGAGCGGAACTGTTCGGTCGACTTCCTGCTCGGCGCCGCCAGCGGCGACAAGGTGTTCGGTGCGCTGACCGCCCGGCGTACTGGCCGGTCAGCAACGATCACGACGGTCGACGGGTCGCTGGGTGTGCGCGGGATCGTGACCGACATGCTCGGGCAAGTCATCCATGAGGCCAGGACAGACGTAATCTACGCGTGCGGGCCGATGCCGATGCTGCGCCAGGTGACGGCGCTGGCCCGCCGGTACGACATTCCGGTTCAGGTGGCCGTGGAGGAGGCGATGGCCTGCGGCGTCGGCGTCTGCATGACGTGCGTGCTGCCCGTGGTCGGTAGCGACGGGATCACCAGGATGGTCAGGTCGTGCGTGGACGGGCCGGTGTTCCGGGGCGAGCAGGTCCGGTGGGACGAAGTGGGCACGATCCCGTTCGACGCGTTCGGTGCTCCTGGCTGGGAGCCGAAAATGCGGCGCGTCGCCACCGGTGGGGTGGCTGCCGGTTCTAGGCGGGTCGATGGCACCTGACCTGCGGGTGCGGCTCGGCAACACCGAGCTGCCCAACCCGATTCTGACCGCTTCCGGCTGCGCGAGCTCGGGGCGGGAGCTTGCTCAGTTCGCCGACATGTCCAAGATCGGGGCGGTCGTCACCAAGTCGGTGATGCTCGCGCCTAGGGCTGGGCGGCCCACCCCTCGGATGGCCGAGACGAGCAGCGGGATGCTGAACTCGATTGGCCTGCAGGGTCCCGGTATCGACGCGTTCCTGCAACGCGACCTGCCGTGGCTGCTGTCGCGCGGGGCTCGCGCCGTGGTGTCGATCGCGGGCAGCACCGTCGACGAGTACGCCGAGCTTGCCGCCCGGTTGTCCGACGCGGCCGGCGTGACCGCGCTTGAGGTGAACATCTCGTGCCCGAACGTGGAGCACCGAGGACAGGTGTTCGCCTGCGACCCGGTCGACGCTGGCGCGGTGATTGAGGCGGTGCGCGCCCGGACCAGGCGTGATCTGCCGGTGTTCGCCAAGCTCTCGCCCGACGTCACCGATATCGTGGCGATCGCCCGGTCGTGCGTGTCGGCGGGCGCCGACGGACTCTCGATGATCAACACGCTGCTTGGGATGACGATCGACACCGAGGCGATGCGTCCGGTGCTGGCCGGGCTGACCGGCGGCCTGTCGGGCCCGGCGATCAGGCCGATCGCCGTGCGGTGCATCTGGCAGGTCAGAGCCGCGCTTCCGGACGTGCCGATTATCGGAATGGGCGGCGTAATGACGGGCAGGGATGCACTCGAGCTGATGCTCGCCGGAGCGTCCATGGTGAGCGTAGGCACCGCGATTTTCCATGACCCGACGGCGTGCACCAGGATCCTGCGCGAGCTTGACGAGGAACTGGCCAGGCGTGGCGTCGGCAGGATTTCTGAGGTTATCGGTGCCGCGCAGAGGAATAGGGAGCGAACATGACGAGCCGTGCCCCGATCGCTGTCGCGCTCGACGCGCCTGACCTGGATACCGCCGCCGAGTGGGCGGCCCAGGTCAGTCCCTATGTCAGCACCCTGAAGATCGGCCTTGAGCTATACCTGCGGTACGGGCCTGAGGTGGTGGCGTCGGTGCGCGGCGCCCGCGGCGTCGATGTGTTCCTCGACCTCAAGCTGCACGACATTCCCGCCACCGTCGGCGGTGCCGCGCGGGGCGTGGCCAAGTTGCGTCCCGACCTGCTGACCGTGCACGCGGCGGCCGGCCCGGCCGCCATCAAGGCCGCGGTGCAGGCACTGCCGGACACCATGATCGTCGGGGTGACCGTCCTCACCTCGCTCGATGATGCCGATCTGAACCTCATCGGGCTGGCTGGCCCGGTTTCCGACGCGGCCTGCAGGCTGGCCAGCCTCGCGGTGCGCGCGGGCGCGCGCGGGCTTGTGTGCTCGCCCAGGGAGGTCGCCGCGGTGCGCGCCGAGGTCGGGCCGGACATCACGTTGATAACCCCGGGCGTTCGGCTCACTGGCCAGGCGAACGATGACCAGGCCCGCGTCGCCACCCCGCAGCAAGCGCTGCGCGACGGTGCCGACCTGCTGGTGATCGGTCGCCCGATTACTACGGCCGCCGACCCAGGCGCCGCCTCCGCCGCCCTAGCCGCCGACCTCCGCCGTCCGGCTGCCCCAGCGACTCGTTGACGCCCGTCCCGCCCCGCCCCGCACGCCCCGCCCAGCCCAGGCGGTTGGTGGATGAGCGAATTCACCCTCATTTCTGGGGGGCGGATCCGCTCATCCACCTAGCGCTGTTCCCCCGAATGCGAGGTGAATTCGGCAATTCACCGCACCATCCAGCCCGCTCCCTCGCGATGTATCCGGCAATTCATCAGGGAAACCGGGTGTGAATCCGGGAATCCATCGCACGGGTTAGCCACCTGCCTGGCCTTGACCTCGTCGGCCGGGAAGCCTTGAAGGTCCGGAGGTCCGGAGGTCGGGGAGGCTGGGGGAGGAGGCGGAGGAGGCAGGGGTGGCGAGCCGCGGCGCCACGGCGACGTCGGCTGCTTCGGCGGTACCGACTCAGAGCCCGCGTTGGCCCGGCCCACGCAGCCCGCCGGCCCCGCGCCTTACCTGTCCCCGCAGCCCTCCGCCACCCCCGCCCTCCGCCTCCCGCCACCCCCGCCCTCCGCCTCCCGCCACCCCCGCCTTCCGCCTCCGCCCGGCCCGGTGCCCGCGCGTGGACAGCGTGGGATGGTTGCTGTTGTCGGCTGTGGTGGCAGGCGACAACAGCGTGGGAACGTTGCTGCTGTTCGTGCCCAAGATCAAGTTACGGGTAAGCGGCATTGCGCCATAGCGGCAGTTACGGGGCGGGCTGGTGATGGGGCGCGAGGTCGGGCTTGGAAGAGGGCGCGACGCAGGCTGGCCAGAAGGCGCGACGCAGGCTGGCAAGGAGGCATGGGGCGGGCTGGGACATCCGCCACCTGGGCTCGCAAGCCCTGGAAGATGGTGCGGTTGGGATGCTTGGGAACTGTGGGGTATATGGGAAATTCGAGACTGTTGTTACTAGTGGTGCGGTGGGCGATCCTTTTCATAGGGCGGCTAACAAGGAAGACTTACGGTAAGTACGTACTCGTGTTCGCTAGGTAATATTGGATAAATTGTGACGTCCCAAACGGAGGTTTGTGTTGTCCCGGCGAGCTGAACTTCGCTAGTTTCCCCTCGCGAACAGAGTTTTTCGATACGAAACCCGAGGTGACCACGCGTGGCTCTTCCTCCCCTGACCCCAGAGCAGCGGGCCGCGGCCCTTGAGAAGGCGGCTAAGGCTCGTAAGGAGCGTGCTGAGATCAAGAACAGGCTCAAGCACGCGTCCACCACCTTGCCTCAAGTACTCAAAGAGGGCCAGACAGATGATGTCGTTGGCAAGATGAAGGTGTCGGCACTACTTGAGTCAATGCCTGGTGTGGGTAAGGTCCGCGCCAAGCAGATCATGGAGCGACTCGGCATAGCCGAGTCGCGGCGTGTTCGCGGGCTTGGCGCCAACCAGCGGATGGCGCTTGAAAACGAGTTCCGCGAGGTTTGAGACCTGCTGCGGGCGCAACGCGCGGAGACGGAGGACGCGCATCCGTGACTGATCCGAGTTCTCGGCCAGGATCGGAATGTGAGGACTCCGTCCCCGCGCGCCCGCCCGCCCGGGCCGGCTTGCGCGACCAGGTAAGACCGGGTGAGGCTAGAGGCATGCAGCCGAATGGGGGAGCGGCGGATCTGGCGGCGAAGCATCGCGCGGCTTGGCTAACGGTGCTGTCTGGTCCCTCTGCCGTCGGCAAGAGTACGGTCGTTGAAGCGATCAGGCGGCATAACCCCGAAGTGTGGCTTTCCATCTCGGTCACCACTAGGTTTCCTCGGCCCGGCGAAGTCAACGGCCGCGAGTACTATTTCGTCACCGAGCCGGAGTTCAAGGAAATGGCCGCCGCGGGCGAATTGCTCGAATGGGCGCGTTATACCGGCAATTTCTACGGCACCCCCAGGGCACCGGTCGCCGAGCGACTCGAAGCGGGTATTCCGACCCTCCTCGAGGTCGACGTGGTCGGGGCGAGGCAAGTTCGTGCCGCGGTGCCGGGAGCGCTACTGGTCTTTCTCGCTCCGCCATCGTGGGAAGAGCTTGTCCGAAGGCTCACCGCGCGCGGCACTGAACCCGCCGAGGTGATCAGTCAGCGGCTGGATGCGGCCAAAGATGAGTTGCACGCCGAGAACGAGTTCGATATCACGCTTGTCAATACATCCGTCAAGGACGTCTGCGCTCAGCTGGTAGCCTTGGTGACGGCCCAGCCGGTCAGGTTGTCGGCATGAGATCAGGAAGGCAGACTGTGGCAGGTACCCCAGGGCTCGAGGGAATTATCAATCCGCCCATCGACGAGCTGCTCGACGTGGTGGACAGCAAGTACGGGCTCGTGATCATGGCGTCCAAGCGCGCCAGGCAGATCAACGCTTACTACGCCCAGCTCGGCGAGGGTCTGCTTGAGTACGTCGGTCCGCTGGTGGAGACGCGTGTCCAGGAGAAGCCGCTTTCGATCGCGCTGCGAGAGATCAGCGAAGGAATGCTGCACGCCGAGCCGCAAGAAATCCCGCCGGCCTGACGTCCGCGCTGGTAGGCGCTGATGCGGATAGTAGTTGGTGTAGGCGCCGGCATTGCCGCCTACAAGATCTGTCAACTGGTCAGGCTGTTCGCTGAGGCAGGTCATGCCGTCCAGGTAGTACCGACCCAGGATTCGCTTCGCTTCGTCGGTGCGGTCACCTGGGAGGCGCTGTCCGGCCATCCAGTTGCCACCACAACGTGGGAACACGTGTCCGACGTACCCCACGTCCGCATCGGCCAGGAGGCTGACCTGGTCTTCGTGGCCCCAGCGACCGCTGACGTGCTGGCCCGCGCGGCCGCTGGCCTGGCGCCCGATCTGCTCGGCAATGTGCTGCTTACGGCACGCTGCCCGGTCGTGTTCGCGCCAGCTATGCACACCGAGATGTGGCAGCACGCGGCGACCGTCGCGAACGTGGCCACCCTTCGTGAACGCGGGACGATCGTCCTCGAGCCTGCTTCCGGTCGGCTGACCGGCGCCGACAGTGGTCCTGGCCGCCTGCCCGAGCCTGCCGAGCTGTACGCGGCCGCGCTCAGCGTGCTGCGCAGAGGCGCTGCCGCCGCCGTTCCCGATCTGGCCGCACGCCGCGTGGTCGTGTCGGCCGGCGGTACCCGAGAGGAACTCGACCCGGTTCGGTTCATCGGAAACTGGTCATCGGGCCGCCAGGGCTATGCGATCGCGGCCGCCGCGGCCGTCCGCGGCGCCAGCGTCACTCTGGTCGCGGCGAATACCGGGCTCGCCGACCCGGCGGGCACGCGCGTGATCGGCGTGACGTCGGCCTGTCAGATGCGCGATGCGGTGCTTACCGCCGCCGAAGACGCTGACGCGGTCGTCATGGCCGCGGCGGTCGCCGACTACCGGCCGGCCGCCAGAAGTGCCAATAAGCTGAAAAAAACCGGCGGGTTGCCCGACCCCATCGAGCTGATCGAGAACCCGGACATCTTGCGGGAGCTCTCCACCACTGCGCGTCGTCCAGGACAGGTGATCGTTGGCTTTGGTGCGGAGACGACCGACCTGATCGCGAACGGCGAGGTCAAGCTTGCCGCCAAGGGATGCGACCTGATCGTGATGAACCAGGTCGGCAACGGGCTCGCCTTCGGCACGACCGACAACGCGGCCGAGATACTCGGGTCAGACGGCCAGCGGACCTCCGTGCCGCGCGGTCCGAAAGAAGTGCTTGCCGACGTGATCTGGGACCTCGTCGCGGCCAGGTTGGGCTGACCGCGAGCCACCTGTTCATGCGATGCTTGCCGGTCGCCGGCCCTTCGTCAGTTGAACCCGGCTAAAATTCGGCGAGATTCCACTGCGAGGAAAGGTGCCACGTGGCTCGTCGCCTGTTTACCTCTGAGTCGGTGACTGAGGGTCATCCCGACAAGATGGCCGATCAGATCAGTGACGCCATCCTCGACGCGATGCTCAAGGGCGATCCGTACAGCCGGGTTGCCGTAGAGACGCTGATTACCACAGGTCAGGTGCACGTCGCCGGAGAGGTGACCACCGAGACTTACGTCGATATCCCCGGTCTGATCAGGGACAAGATTCTTGAGATCGGCTACGACTCGTCGGCCAAGGGGTTCGATGGCGCGTCGTGCGGTGTGTCGGTCTCCATCGGATCGCAGTCGCCCGACATCGCGCAGGGCGTCACGCACGCCTACGAGCACCGCGAGGGCGAGGGCGACGACGAACTCGACCGCCAGGGTGCGGGTGACCAGGGCCTGATGTTCGGCTACGCCTGCCGGGAGACCCCGGAGTTGATGCCGTTGCCGATCATGCTCGCCCACCGGCTGTCGCGGCGGCTCGCCGAGGTCCGCCGCAACGGCGAGATACCGTACATCCGGCCGGACGGCAAGACCCAGGTGACGATCGAGTACGTCGCCGATGAGCCGGTCAGGCTGGACACGATTGTGGTCTCCACCCAGCACGCTCCGGCGATCGACCTCAAGGCGATGCTTGCGCCCGACGTCATGGACCTGGTCGTTAAGCCCGTTGTCGCCGAACTGGACCTGGACTGCGCCAACTACCGGCTGCTGGTCAACCCGACCGGGAGGTTCGAGGTCGGCGGTCCTATGGGCGACGCCGGCCTGACCGGCCGCAAGATCATCATCGACACGTACGGCGGCATGGCGCGGCACGGCGGCGGCGCGTTCTCCGGGAAGGATCCGTCCAAGGTGGACAGGAGCGGCGCATACGCGATGCGCTGGGTCGCGAAGAACGTCGTGGCCGCCGGAATCGCCGACCGCTGCGAGACGCAGGTCGCCTACGCGATCGGCAAGGCTAAGCCGGTCGGGTTGTTCGTAGAGTGCTTCGGCAGCGAGCGAGTGCCGCTTGAGCAAATACAGGACGCCGTGCTTGAGGTGTTCGACCTGCGGCCCGCGGCGATCATCCGCGATCTTGACCTGCTCCGCCCGATCTACGCGCAGACGGCGACCTATGGGCACTTCGGCCGCGAGGACGTCGGCTTCCCGTGGGAGAGCACCCAGAAGACCGAAGCCCTCCGGGCGGCCGTCGGTCTGTGACGCCAGCGGCTAGCGCCGCCGGGGGGCCGGAGTCGTCCCCCCGCGCCCGTCGCGTCCCGACAATTGGGGGGCTCCGGGGGGTGTCCCCCCGGGCCAGCACGCCCCCCCGGGCCAGCCCGTCGGGGCGCGGTGCCGCCTGGACTGACGAGTGAGGAGCGCTAGCGACGAGTGAGGAGGGAAGGCGGCGCCCAAAGGCGTCCCGACAAGCGGGGGGTTCCGGGGGGTCGCCCCCCCGGGCCAGCACAGACTTGCCGGTCGCCCGGGTTGCGGTTGACGTCGCCTTGCCGCACCTGGACCGGCTGTTCGACTACCTCGTACCCGAGTCGATGGCGCAGTCGGCTGTGCCCGGTTGCCGCGTCAAGGTCAGGTTCTCTGGGCGGCTGATCGCCGGCTACCTGGTCGAGCGGGCGTCGGTCAGCGAGCACAGCGGCACAATCGCGTTCTTGCACAAGGTGGTTTCGTCCGAGCCCGTGCTGACCGGCGAGATCGCCGGGCTCGCCCGTGCGGTGGCCGACCGCTACGGCGGGACGATGGCCGACGTGCTCCGGCTCGCGATTCCGCCCAGGTACGCGGCGGCCGAGGTGGCGGCGTCCACCAGGACGGTGGGGGCTGAGAGCCACGCTCGCCAGCCACCGCCCGACGCCGGCCTGTGGGCGCGCTACCCGACCGGTAAGTCCTTCCTGGCCGCGCTCGCGAACGGCCGGGTGCCGCGGGCGGTCTGGTCAGCGCTGCCAGGTCAGTGTTGGCCCGCGGAAATCGCCGAGGCCGCCGCTGCGGTCCACGCGGCCGGCCGGGGCGTTCTCGTCATCGTGCCCGATGCCCGCGATCTGGCGGCGGTCCAAGCCGCGATGTCGGCAACGGTGGGTGACGCGGCGTTCGTCAGCCTGGCGGCCCAGCTTGGGCCGGCGATGCGATACCGGCGGTGGCTGGCGGTGCTGAGAGGTGAGATCAAGATCGTCGTCGGCACCCGGTCAGCGATGTTCGCGCCAGTGGCGGACCTCGGCCTGGTCGCTATCTGGGATGACGGCGACGACCTGCACGCCGAACCGCGAGCGCCGTATCCGCACGCCAGGGATGTGCTGCTGATCCGGGCTCACCGATCAGCGGCCGCGGCCCTGATCGGCGGGTTCGCCCGGACTGCCGAGGCCGAGCAGCTACTGGCGACCGGCTGGGCCAAGGCTCTGGTCGCCGACCGTCAGGCCATCAGGCAACACGCGCCGCTGATCCGCACCGCGGGCGACGACGCCGAACTGGCCAGGGACGAGGCGGCCCGGACCGCGCGGATGCCTAGCCTTGCGCTGCGGACCGCGCGGGACGCCCTTGCCATCGGCCCGGTGCTCTTCCAGGTGCCCAGGCGAGGCTACGTGGCGGCGGTTGCCTGCCAGCGATGCGGCGAGCGAGTTCGCTGCGCGGCTTGCGCCGGGCCGGTCGCGATCACTGGCCGGAGCCAGCCGATCCGCTGCGGCTGGTGCGGGCTTGAGGTCAAGCAGACGTGCGCCACGTGCGGCAACGCTGGCTTGCGCGCGCTGGTGACCGGGGCCAGGAGGACGGCGGAAGAGCTTGGCCGCGCCTTTCCTGGGGTTGCGGTCCGAACGTCAAGCGGCGCGACCGTACTGGATCGGGTGGCTAAGGAAAGCGCGCTCGTCATCGCTACTCCCGGCGCGGAGCCGTCAGCTGACGGCGGATACTCGGCGGCGATCCTGCTCGACGGCTGGGCTCTGCTCGGCCGCCCGAGCTTGCGTGCGGCGGAGGAGTCGCTGCGGCGCTGGATGAACGCCGCCGCGCTGGTTCGTCCCGGCCCGGCAGGCGGCAAGGTCGTGCTGGTCGCCGACCCGACAGTACCGGTGGTGCAGGCGCTGATCCGCTGGGATGCCGCCGGGCACGCCCGGCGTGAGCTTGCTGAGCGGGCGGAGCTGCGCTTCCCACCGACCGCCAGGATGGCCTCGCTCACCGGTCAAGCCGACGCTGTCATCGATCTGCTCGACGCAATTGCGCTGCCCGCTGGCAGCGACATCCTCGGGCCCGTCGACGTCCGGCCCGACGGCAGGGACACCGGCGGGGAACCAGTCCCGCCGACCGTGCGATTCCTGGTCAGGGCACCCTTTTCGGCCGGGACTGACATGGCCCTGGCGCTGCGCGCTGGGCTGGCAGATCGAACGGCGCGCAAGGACGCGGGACTGGTCCGGCTTGAGCTTGACCCAGCCGAGCTGATCTGACGCACTACCGCGCAGGCCGTAAGGTGCTTGAGTGGCAAGTTCGGGAAGACGCACCCACAGCCCGTCCAGCGGCGCTGTCGCGATCAGTCCGGCCGATCTCATTGGCTGGACAGATGACACAGCAGCCCACGGGGCACCTAAGCTACCCACTGTGCGGCTCGCGCCACGAGACGACCTCGCCAACTTGGCTAGGGTCGCGCCGCTATTGCGTGCGGCGCGCGACCTGGACGAGTGGGCGGCAGCGATGGGTGATTTCGACGCCCACCGCGAGCTTGCACCTGAGCAGGCGCTGATCGCGGCCACGGCGCTTGACCTCGCGCCGCGCGAGGTGGTCGCGGCGTGGCAGGTGGTCGGTGCGCACAAGGAGGCCGCCGAGCTTAAACCGCGAGACAACGGCTTGGCGGCTGTACTCGGCAGCGGCTCAGCCGAGGCGGTACTTGAGGTCTGGGATACGGCCCTGGCCGTCATACTCGCCTCAGAAGAACTCGATGGCATCGCCACCGCCCTGTATACGGTCGGCGGCCCGGTCGGCATTGACGGGCTATTCGACGCTTACGCCAACGCCGCGGGAGCGAGCAGGTCCGTCGCGACACGCGCCGACGGCGCGACCGCGGACTCTCAAGGCGCGACCGGCCCGGCGACCGACCACGGAGCTGCGTTGTCGGTGGCGCTTGAGACGCTCGCCGATCTTTGCGTCGTAGAACTGGGAACCGAAGAAGCCGACGGCAGCCTGACGGTCGCTCTCTCGCCGCTCGGAACCTGGGGTGTGCACCGCAGGCTCGGCGCGCAGGGCTGGCACGTCCCCGTGCTTGGCGTCGCGACCAAATACGATGCTCAGGGCCTGCTGGCGGCGCTGGCGAACTGCGACGCCGAGGATGGTGAGGGCGAGATCATCACGTGGCTGGCCTCACGCGAGGCGTCCGAGGCCGCCGCCGAGCTCATCGAGGCCGCTGCCAACGGGTCGCCCGGGCAGCGCGGCGCGGCATTCGCGGTGCTCGATCGCATCGGTGTCGCCGCGCGCGAGGAGGTGCGGGCTGCCATCGACCACCCGTTGCTGCGCGCGCACGCTGCGGTCTGGCTGCTCGAACACGGTGAGAATGTGCGGCTTGAGCCGGAGGACCGGACCTGGCTGCTCGTTGACCTCGGCGCTGGCTTGCTGGAGGAAGCCGCTCCGGCCGATGTGGTCGCCGAACTGCTGCCGAGCCTGCCCGCCGAAGATCAAGTGGAGATCGTGGCTGGGCTCTGGCAGGTCAGCCATCCGGGTGTCACCGGCCTGCTGACCGCCCTGAGCGACCACCATCCAGATCCCAGCGTGGCACGGGCGGCGCGGAAGGCCGCCTTCAAGGCGCGGTCTCCCGCGGCGAGCACTGACTGATCTCGCTAGCGACGCTGGCTTCGTAGACTGGATTGATTCCCCTGGCCGGGTGCCGACGCTGGGATTGGCCGACGCCGGGATTGAGCGCATGAAGGAGTGCCGGTGAGTATCAAGCCGATCCGCCTATTCGGCGATCCCGTGCTTCGCACGCCCGCCGAGCCGGTGACTGATTTCGACGCCGAGTTGCGCAGGCTGGTCGCGGACCTCACCGAGACCATGCAGGACGCACCTGGTCTTGGCCTCGCGGCTCCGCAGATAGGTGTCGGCCTGCGGGTTTTCACGTACTTCGTCGATGACGTGCTTGGTCACCTGATCAATCCCAACCTCGACCTTTCCGGCGACGAGGACACCGACGACGAGGGTTGCTTGTCCTTCCCTGGGTTGGCGTTCCCTACCAAGCGGTCATTCGGCGTGGTCGCGAAGGGCTTCGACAGCCACGGTGAGCCGGTCACGCTCGAAGGAAGCGGGTTGCTCGCTAGGTGCGTACAGCATGAGACCGATCATCTCGATGGCGTCCTGTTCATCGACAGGCTCGACCCTGAGCAGCGAAAGCTCGCGATGAAGGAGATCAGAAGCGCCGAATGGTGGGGTGAGCAGATCCCGCCGGTCAAGATCTCGCCGCACCTCACCCACGGCAAGGCCTTGTAGCCGATGCGCCTGGTCTTCGCAGGTACCCCGCAGGCCGCCGTGCCGTCGCTCGCCGCGCTGCTCGATTCCAAGCACACCGTAGCCGCAGTGGTGACCAGGCCAGACGCGGCCGCTGGACGCGGGCGGAAGGTCGCGGCCAGCCCCATCGCGCAGCACGCCGCGCAGGCGGGCCTGGAGGTGTTGCGTCCGCCCAGGCCCTCCGATCCGGCCTTCCTCGCCAGGCTGGCCGAGATAGCGCCAGATTGCTGTCCGATCACCGCCTACGGCGGCCTGATCCCGCGCGCGGGGCTGGCGATCCCACCACATGGCTGGGTGAACTTGCATTTCTCGCTGCTGCCCTCGTGGCGCGGTGCCGCTCCGGTGCAGCACGCGATCCTGCAGGGCGACGAGATCACTGGAGCGACGACCTTCAGGCTGGTCGCCGAGCTTGACGCCGGCCCCGTCTACGGAGTGGTCACCGAGACGGTCGGTGCCTCGGATACCGCTGGCGACCTGCTTGGCAGGCTCAGCGTGGCGGGGGCCGACCTGCTCGTGGCCACTCTGGACGGAATCGAGTCTGGCGAGTTGCGAGCTGAGCCTCAGCCTCCCGATGGGATATCCCTTGCGCCCCGGCTGACCAAGGCCGACGCCAGGGTGAGCTGGGCCAAGCCCGCGCTCGCCGTTGACCGGCTGGTCCGAGCCTGCACGCCGGCGCCCGGTGCCTGGACCACGTTCAACGACCGCAACCTCAAGGTCTGGCCGGTCACCAGGCTGACCGGGCAAGGCGGCCTGAGTCCTGGCGAGATCAATGTGACCGCGTCGGGAGTCATGGTTGGCACCGGTTCGATGCCGGTTCAACTCGGCGACGTGCAGCAGGATGGCAAGCGGCGGATGCCGGCCGCGGACTGGGCTCGCGGCATAGCCAACACCGGACTGCCGCTGGTGCTCAGCTGATGAGTCAGCCCGTCGGCCAGCAACGGAGGACCAGGCAGCCGGCTGACCAGGTACGGCTCGTCGCCTACCGAGTACTCGCCGCGGTGAGCACTAAAGACGCGTACGCGAACCTGCAGCTCGCCGCCGCGCTCCGCGAGTCCGGGTTGCACGGCAAGGACGCGGCGCTTGCCACCGAGCTTGTCTACGGCGTGCTGCGGCACCGGGGCAGCTACGACGCGATCATTGGCGTCTGCGCCGACCGCGATCTTGATCGGATCGATGTCGGCGTGCTCGACGCACTCAGGCTAGGCGTGCACCAGTTGCTCGGCACACGGATCAAACCGCATGCCGCCGTCGCGACCACCGTGGATCTTGCTGTCCAGGTTGCTGGCCGCAAGCCAGCGGGTTTCGTCAACGCCGTGCTTCGCCGGATCGCGCCGAGAGACTTCGAGTCCTGGATCGGCATCGTCGCCCCTGACCGGTCGGCTGACCCGGTCGGGCACCTGGCGGTCAGGCACAGTCACCCGCGCTGGATCGTTGAGGCGTTCGCTGAGGCTCTCGGCGAAGCGCCTCCCGGTGGCCTCCGCCAGACCGAGGCCGCGCTCGCCGCTGACAACGCGCGACCCGCTGTGCACTTGGCGGTTGTACCGGGCCAGGCCGATCCCGCCGACCTCGTCGCCGCGGGCGCGACGGCGGCCCGGTGGTCGCCGTACGGCGCGTACAGCCAGGGTGGTGACCCTGGCTCGATCGATGCGGTCGCTCGCGGCCAGGCCGGCGTGCAGGACGAGGCGAGCCAGCTAGCCGCCGTCGCGCTCGCGAGCGCGGTCACGTCCGCGTCGGTCAGCGGGCAGCGCTGGCTCGACCTGTGCGCGGGACCGGGCGGCAAGGCGCGGCTGCTCGCCGGGCTCGCGGCCGAACGTGGAGCGACGCTGGTCGCCGCCGATGTGCATCACCACCGTGCAGTGCTGGCCTTGCACGCGATTCGCGCGGGGCTGACCGCTCACGCGGTTGGCACCGCCGCCGTGGTGACGGCTGACTGCCTTGTCCCGCCCTGGCTGCCCGGATCATTTGACCGGGTACTCGCTGATCTGCCCTGCTCTGGCCTGGGAAGCCTGCGGCGCAGGCCAGAGGCGCGGTGGCGGCGTGGTCCCGCCGACGTGCTGGCGCTCGGCCGGCTCCAGCGAAGCCTGCTCGCCTGCGCTGTCGACGCCGCCAGACCCGGTGCCGTCATCGGCTACGTCACGTGCTCGCCGCATCTGGCCGAGACCAGGGACGTCCTGGCTGATGTGATCGTAAGTCGCGGCCACCTCGAGGTGCTCGACGCCCCGGCGGTCCTGTCCGCTGTCCCCGACCTGCAGTGCCGCGAGCCGTATGCGAAGTACGCTCAGTTCTGGCCGCACCGGCATGGCACCGATGCGATCTTCGTGGCGCTGCTGCGCCTAGCCGGTTAGCGCCCGGCCTCTGGTCCGGCTCAGGCGGCTGCCTCCGATGTCAGCCCGCTGGCCGCGCTCGTAGCCATCCCGGTATCCGCTGCCGCTGTAGGTCACCCGTGCCTTACGAGTGATTGGATAGACCTGCTCGACCTGCTTTCGTATCACCAGCGAGCGGTCAGCGAGAACTAGCGCGGTGCGGTCCGACTCGCTCTTGCCGTGTGCGGTCGCCGCGACCATCGCGCCGTGCTCCGCCTGCCGCACTCGCGCGATCACAGCGGTAGCGAAGCCGAGCAGCCAGCTTCGCCGCCAGGCCCGCGGGCTGCTGCTCCACTCAGGCACCCGCGCCCCGGCCAAGCCGTGTGCCATCTGGATGAGAACCGAGGTGTAGAGCACGTCGGTTCGCTCGATGTCAGAGCCGAAGCCGAAGATGTGCACCCTGTTTCCTGGCCTGCTGCCAAGCAGGATGCACTGGCAGCGCAGCGCGGACGCAAGGCCGCACAGCAGGTGTGCCTTCTCTCTGGCCCACGGGTTGTCGATGTCCAGAATCCGGTTGGCGGGCTGATCAGTATCCGGCTGGTCAGCCGCGATCAGCGCCCTGTCGATGCCGTACTTGGCCATAAGCTCGGCGGCCTTGGCCGTAAACGCCTGCGCTTCGGCCGGAGTGACCGCGTCGTCCTCTGCTTGCGCGAGCAGTTTGCGTACTCGGTCAAGCAGGCGCTCCGGTGTATCAGTCAGTAGCACGCAACCTCCTTTATTCGGCATCCGAACACGCGATCGAACATAGCGAGGGGGTATGACACTGTTCCGTCCCGCACCTGGACTCGTAGACTTTGGATGTCATGACCATGCAGATATCGCCAAGCGTGCTCGCCGCCGATTTCGCGCGCCTCGCCGACGAAGCGGCGAAGGTCGCCGGAGCGGCGGACTGGCTCCATGTCGACGTGATGGATGGGCACTTCGTCCCGAATCTCACGATCGGCCTACCCGTCGTTGAGGCGTTGCTCAAGCGCACTGTCCTGCCGCTGGATTGCCATCTGATGATTTCAGAACCCGACCGCTGGGCGTTGGATTACGCGGCGGCGGGCGCTCAAAATGTCACGATCCACGCCGAGGCCACCACGGCGCCGGTGCGGACGCTGCGGGCGATCAGGTCCCATGGGGCGCGGGCCGGGCTCGCGCTGAACCCGGCCACTTCGATCGAGTCGTACGCCGATCTGCTGCCCGAGGTCGACATGGTGCTCGCTATGACTGTCGAGCCTGGCTTCGGCGGGCAGCACTTCCTCGACCTCGTTCTGCCGAAAATCGCCAGGATCCGCGAGCTGATTTCCAAGCACGGCGGCGAGATCTGGCTGCAGGTCGATGGCGGCGTGACCGAGGAGACCATCGGGCGCTGTGCTGAGGCCGGGGCCGACGTATTCGTGGCCGGCACAGCCGTGTTCGGCGCGCACGACCCGGCGGCCGCGGTCAAGTACCTGCGGGCGACGGCTGACGCCGCCTACCGGCGCAACTTCTGATTCTACGCAGAACCTGTCGAATTCCCGGCCGTTCGTTCGTCGGAAGTGGCGTGGGGGACCAAAGAGAACTCAAAGGAGATGACCATGGCTCAATACGCGATCTTGATATACGAGGCCGAGAGCGGTTACGCGAACGGTGGCGAGGAGGCCTGGCAGACGGCGGCGGAGGCGCACGGCCGGTTCGCCGGTCAGGTTGGCGAGAAGGGCGGCAAGATTCTCGGCGGCGACGCGCTCGAGCCGACCACCACGGCGACATCGATCAGGAACGATGTGGTGACCGACGGCCCGTTTGCCGAGACGAAGGAAGCGCTCGGCGGCTTCTACCTGATTGAGGCCCGTGACCTCGACCACGCGATCGAAATCGCCAAGTTGTGCCCCGCGCCGTTCGGGGGCGTGGAGGTGCGTCCGGTCATGGACACCTCCGGCGGCTGACTGACCGGCGATGGCTCCAGACAGCGGCGCGGCGGCGTCGGACCGCAATGCGATCCGCGCCGCCGTCGCCGAGGCGCACCGGCGTGAGTGGGGGTTCGTGCTTGCCGCCACGGCGCGGGTGACCCGTGATCTCGACGCGGCCGAGGAATGCGTGCAGGACGCCTACGTGTCTGCCCTTGACGCTTGGGCGCGGCAGGGCGTGCCACGCAACCCCGGCGCGTGGCTGACCACGGCCGCTCGGCACCGGGCGCTCGACACGCTCCGCCGGGACCGCACGTTGCGCGCAAAGTTGCCGCTGCTGATACCTGAGCAGTGCCGCGGGCCTGAGACCGACGCGGTCGATGGGGATCTGGCCGTCGGCGATGACAGGCTGCGACTGGTCTTCACCTGCTGCCATCCGGCGCTGGCCAGAGAGGCGCAGGTCGCGCTGACGCTGCGGCTGGTCTGCGGGCTGAGCACGGCCGAGATTGCCAAGGCGTTCCTGGTTACCGAGCCGACCATGGCCGCCAGGGTCACCAGGGCAAAGAAGAAGATCTCCGCGGCCAGGATCGCCTACCGGGTGCCAGAGACCGCCGAGTTGCCCGACCGGCTTGACGCGGTGCTGACGGTCGTGCACTTGGTGTTCACCACCGGGCACACCGCGCCTGACGGCCCTGACCTGGTGCGCCCCGACCTTGTCGACCGCGCGATCGCGCTCGCGCGAATACTGCGTAAGCTCATGCCCGATGAGCGCGAGGTGGCTGGGCTGCTTGCGTTGATGCTTATCACCGATGCTAGGCGAGCCACCAGGACCGACGCTCAGGGCAATTTGCTGCTGCTGGAGCAGCAGGATCGGTCAGCGTGGGACCAGGCGAAGATCGCTGACGGCTCGGCGCTCGTCGTCGAGTCGCTGCGCGGCGGTCGGCCCGGCCGGTTCGCTCTGCAGGCCGCCATTGCGGCCGTGCACGCCGAAGCCGACAGCTACCCGCAGACCGACTGGCCGCAGCTCCTGGTCTTGTATGACAGGCTGCTGGTCGCCTGGTCATCACCTGTTGTCGAGCTGAACCGAGCCGTGGTCGTCGCCATGGTCAGCGGGCCGCTGGCTGCGCTCGACGATATCGCCAAACTCGAAGCCGACGGTCGGCTCGACGGCTACCACTACCTGCCAGCGGCCAAAGCCGATCTGCTCAGGCGCCTTGGGCGCTTCGCCGAGGCCAAGAGCGCCTACTTGGCAGCGCTCGAAATAGCCGACAATCCCGCCGAGCGTTACTTCCTGTCCCGCCGGATCGCCGAGGTCTCGGCGGCTGACCCGGAAACGAGGTCGGCCAGGTTAGCCGAACGGACGCTGAGCTTCCGTGAGGCCGCAAAGTTACCGCCGAGGCGACTCCTGCTCGCGGCGGACATTTCACCGATGGACCTGGCGGCGGATCAGCGCAACGGAGCCCGCAACCCGCGCGGCGAGATTCCGCGATCACGGACCACGGCGCTATCACGGACCACGGCGCTATCACGGAGTCGTGGCTGCGCCCTGTGACGGCGTTACTCCACGATCCCGGGTCAGATCCTGATCGCGGAAGGCCGCTGCTGGCCGCTTCGTGACCATCCCGCGATGGATTGTCGCATCCAGCTGGCCGCCGCAAGCCTGCCCCCGCGATGCATTGCCACATCCAGCTGGCCGCCGCACGCCAGCCCTGCGATGGATTGCCACATCGAGCAGGGAAAACGGGTGTGAATTCGGGAATCCATCGCAGCGCTGGACTGGCTGGAGCCGATGAATTCGGGAATCCATCGGACGCGGTGCACGGCCCGACTGCGCGACCCGGGCCGCACCCGAACTGACCGCGCCCACCCGCCTGATGTCCGGCCCACCCGAGATCACCCGCAACAACGTCGACCCGCGGCTGTCGTCCGGGAGACGCACCACCCCCTTGAGGAGCGGTCTCTGCCAGCCACCAGTCTGAAGAAGTGGAGGATCGGTTCTGAAGAAGTGGGGGATCGGCATGGTCGGGGGATGGGGGGTGACGCGTGGAGGATTGGCATCGGTCGGCCGCGCCCGCTGAAGAGTGGCCGCGGCGGCTTCCCTGGAGTCGCTGGCTTGCCGGAATGGCGTGGCGTCGGCGTGAATTGCACTACAGTGTTTCGCCGTGACCCGACGGCCGCTCGAAGAAATCATCGACCCAGGCTGGGCGCAAGCACTCGCGCCCGTGACCGACAAGATCGCCGAGGCCGGCGATTTCCTGCGCGCAGAAATAACCGCAGGACGTGCTTACCTGCCGGCCGGCGATCACGTGCTCAGAGCGTTCAAGCAGCCGCTCGACGAGGTGAAGGTGCTGATCGTCGGTCAGGACCCATACCCGACGCCAGGCCACCCGGTCGGGCTTAGCTTCTCCGTAGCACCGACGGTCCGGCCGCTCCCGCGCAGCCTGGTTAACATCTTCCGCGAGTACAGCGACGATCTAGGCCACCCGACGCCCGCCAACGGCGACCTGACGCCGTGGACCGAACGTGGCGTGCTGCTGCTCAACAGAGTCCTGACGGTTCAGCCGGGCAAGCCAGGCTCACATCGCGGCAAAGGCTGGGAGGCGGTTACCGAGCAGGCGATCAAGGCGCTCGCCGCGCGCCCGGCCTCGTTGGTCGCGATCTTGTGGGGCCGGGATGCCCGCAACCTTGCGCCGCTGCTCAGAGGCGTCCCGCTGGTGGAATCGGCGCATCCGAGCCCGATGTCGGCCGACCATGGGTTCTTCGGTTCGCGTCCGTTCAGCCGCGCGAACCGGCTGCTTGACGGCCTCGGCAGCGCGGAAGTCGACTGGAAGCTGCCCTGACCTGCGCCTGGTGAGTCCGCGACGGCGGTGCAAGTTGCACAATTGTGGGTATGACGGCTTTGCCTGACTCCACTGTGGCCCCGCCGCTTGTCGCCGACGAAGTGGACGCGGCTGCGCCGGAGCCTTCGCTCATCTCGATCTCACGACTGGCCGTCACCTTCGGTCCGGTGCGCGCGCTTGACGGTGTCGATCTGTCGATCGTGCCGGGCGAGGTCATCGCGCTGGCGGGGGAGAGCGGCGCAGGTAAGACGACCCTCCTGCGTGCGCTCGGCGGCGATATCAAGCCGTCGAGCGGTGAGATCCTCTTTCGTGGCAGGCCGTTGCCCGCTGATCCGCTCGCGGTTGCCAGCCGCGGCGTCGGCGTGGTCTGGCAGGACCTGTCGCTCTGCGACAACCTCGACATCGCGTCGAACCTGATGCTCGGCAGGGAACGCCGCCGCCAGCTGCTCTCCGATGTCAGGATGCACGCCGATGCGTCCGCTGTGGTAGCCGCGCTCGGTATGCCGCTACCGGACACTACGCGCAGCGTTCGGTCGCTGTCCGGCGGCCAACGCCAGCTCGTGGCGATCGCCAGGGCGATGGCCAACAGGCCGCCGCTGCTGCTACTCGACGAGCCGACGAAGTCGCTGAGCATCAAGCACGCAGCTCAGTTCGAAGAGCTCATCGCCGCGGTGCGGCATCAGACCACGGTAGTGATCGCATGTCATGATCTTGACCTGATGTTCAGGCTGGCCAGCCGCATAGTAGTGCTCAGGCACGGCAGGATTGTGGCTGAGGTGGACCCGGCGGTGGTCCACCCGGACGAGGTCATCGCGCTGCTATCCGGTCAGGAAGTTGACTCCTCAGCACGACGCCAGCTCACCAGGTTGCACGGGCTGACCGGAAAGCTGGTGGCGGCCGACCCCTCGTCGAGCCTGTCGCTGATCTTGTCGGCTCTGGGCGCGGCGCTTCGTTCTGAGCGGTTGTGCATACACCTCGCCGCTGGAGGCGAGCTGGCCTGCGCCGCTTCGCTGGGACTGCCGGACGCTCTGCTCGACCGCTGGGCGAGGCTGCCGATCGGAGCGAGCGGCGGCCCCGCTGGGCGGGCCGCCGCGACCGAGCGGACGGTGATCGCCGAGAACGCGCAGGCCGACTGGGCGCCCTTCAATGGGCTCGCGGCTGCCACCGGGGTCGCCAGCTCCTGGTCGGTGCCCGTGCTGGCGAGGGATGGGCTGGCCGGCGTCATCACGGGGTTCGACGACACGCCTGGCCAGCCAGAGCGCGATCAGCTTGAGCTAGTTACCGTCTACGCCGGTTATGCGGCAAGCGCGATCGAGCGGGACCAGTTGCTTGACGAGGTGACGGAGCGCAACCGGGTACTCGAGACGATCAGGGAGGTACTTGAGACGCTGGCTGGTCCGATCCCTGTCAGCGAAGGGATCCCGCTCGCACTCCAGTCACTGTGCCGCGGCTTGCGGGCCGCCGAGGTGACGTTGATGACCTGCCCGGACGGCGGTGAGCCGCAATGCCGCGGAAGCGCGTCGCCAGCTGGTCCTGGCCGGGCGGAAGCGGCAGAACTGTGTGCGGCTCGGCTGATCTCGCCGCGGGCGACAGACCGGGCGCAGGACGGCACGGCTCAGTGGGTCAGCTGCGACGACGGTCAGTGGAATCTCGCCGTGACCTTCACCGCACCTGGCGGGCGCAGTGTCCTGCTCGCTCGCTGGCGAGCGGGATCCGCCGACCGCGGCGGCAACTGTCCTGGTCGAGGACGCCGCGCACTCGCTCAGGCTGGCGCTCGAGCGCGAGCAGGCGGGGCTCGCGCAGCAGGAGGCGACGGCGTTGCGCCGGTCACAGGAACTGCAGCGCGACTTCCTGTCCAGGCTCAGCCACGAGTTGCGTACGCCATTGACAGCGATCCGCGGTTACGCCTCTAGCCTGCTGCAGCCCGACGTCACCTGGGACGCCGAGTCGCAGCAGCGCTTCCTGACCAGGATCGCAGCCGAGTCGGCAAGGCTTGGCCGCCTTGTTGACGACCTGCTCGACTTCTCCGCGATCGAGCTTGGCATCCTGCGGCTGCAGCCGGACTGGTGCGACATCGAGCTGGTGCTCGAGGCGGCGGCGGCATGCCTGCCGCCAGACGGCAGGCGCATGGTGCGCATCGACTGCGCACCTGACCTGCCGGTGATCTGGGCCGACCATGACCGGCTCGAGCAGGTGTTCGTCAACCTGCTGGCGAACGCGATCGGGCACAACCCGCCTGGCACGCCGGTCACCGTGCTCGCGCAACCCGCTCAGCGCGCTCGGGTATCGATCACCGTCAGCAGACGAAGGCGTCGGCTTGCCGTCCGACATCGCCGTCGCGCCGTTCGAGCCAAGGCGGCTGCGGAGCAGCAAGACAGGGGGCGCGGGCCTCGGCTTGTCGATCACGCGGGGTATCGTGACCGGCGCATGGCGGCACGCTCGAAGTGAAGCCATCAGCCGTTGGCGCGAGCTTCTCCGTCACGCTTCCGATCGAGGACGGGGTGGGGCCGCTGCCTGGAGCTGAGCCGCGTGCTGGCACCGGACCAGCGGCCGGCTCGGACTCCGGGCAGTGGTTGCGGAAGGAGGCGGTCGGGCGTGGCCGAGCACGTCGCTAGGACACGCGCGCTCGTGGTCGAAGACGATCCGAACATCGTCGACCTGATCAGGTCCAATCTGGCCGTGCGCGGATTCGACACGGTGGTCTCCTCCGACGGATCGCGCGCGCTGCAGTTGCTCGACACCGAAGCGCCCGACATCGTGCTGCTCGACTTGATGCTGCCTGAGGTCGACGGCTTCGAGTTGTGCAGGCAGATGCGCGAGCGGTCAGGCGTCGCGATCATCGTCGTGTCGGCACGGGGCGGCGAGCGTGACAAGGTGACGGCGCTCAATATGGGCGCGGACGACTACATGACCAAGCCGTTCAGCATCGAAGAGCTGCTCGCCAGGATCACCGCCACGCTGCGGCGCACCAGGCCGCAGGCGCCAAGCGACATGGTGCCGCAGCTGATCGTGATCGGTGAGCTGCGGATCGACCTGGCCAAGGAGGAAGTGTTCAGGCAGGGCGATCGGGTTCACCTCACGCCGACCGAGTTCGCGCTGTTGAGGGAGCTCGTCACGAACCGCGGCAAGTTGCTGACCCACGCGCACCTGTTGCGCCGGGTGTGGGGTCACGGCTACGAGACGGAGACCGAGTACGTTCGCGTCTACGTGCGCAGGCTGCGCGCCAAGCTCGAAGATGACGGCGGTCCGCCGCTGATCCTGACTCAGCCAAGAGCTGGCTACCGGCTGGCATCTGACTAGCTAGCTGTGCGCACGCCGACGAGCCTGCATATATCGGACTAGTCGGGCCTCGCGCGTTAACGGATTTTTAACGAGGCATGACAAACGTTAACGCCATGTTTCTGCGCCAAGATCTAGGGTCTGGGGTGGCAAGCAGGGCACCAGTGGACAAATTTCTCCTTTGAGATCCGATGGCATGCGTTGCCGCTGGACGCCCCCGCTAGCGAGACTTCCTGCCTTGGTACTAATGTCCAGAAGATTCAGAAAGTCCGGACCAGTTACTGGAGGGTTGTTACTGAAGGGACATATATGCTGTATAGTGACCTGCATCGGTCATTCAGGTGTATTCAGGCGAAAGGGGTATGCAAGATGGGACTTAGCAACAGAAGTGAGGGAGGTCCGCCCTCCCTTTCGCAAGGCCATGGCACGGTTCGACGCCTCCGCGCAGTGGGCTGGGTGGGTCTGGCGGCGGCAGTCAGCCTGGTAGCGGCGGCGTGCAGCTCGTCGTCGACCTCGTCGACCGGAGCGTCGTCGAGCGGTAAGAACACGATTCCAGCGGGGCTGAGCATTAGTTCCTTTAACGTTGACATCGCGTCGACGATGTCCCAGCTAAAGCCCCTGACCGCGTTCGCGACCAAGGGAGCCAGCACCCTGCAGGTGGGGGTGATCCTGCCCGACACCACGTCATCGACGCGGTATGTCAACTTCGACCAGCCGTACTTGAACGACGCCTTTGCCGACGCCGGGTATACCCAGGCGCAGTACCGGATCGACAACGCACAGGGCAGCGACGCGACCGAGCTCGACGATGCCACCGCCGACATCAACCTGGGCGCCAAGGTCCTTGTGATGGACCCGCTCGATGGCCCGACCGGCGTGGCGATCGCGAAGCTGGCCGAGTCCAAGGGCGTCACCCTGATCAGCTATGACCGCGCCACCTTCCAGGGCACCAACACCTACTACGTCAGCTTCGACAACGAGCTCGTGGGTCAGTTGATCGGCCAGGGCTTCGAGGCCTGCGTTGCGGCCTGGAAAGTTCCCAAGCCTCAGGTTTTCGTCCTGAACGGCGGCGAGGACACCGACCCCAACGCGATCTCCTTTGCGTCGGGTTACAACAAGGTCGTCTGGGGTCAGGAAGCCAAGACGGTCAGCGCGGGCGCGACTAACAGCCTCGGCTACAAGCTGGTTGGCGAGAACTTCGCCCCTGGGTGGGACAACACCAAGGGCGGCACCATCTTCCAGCAGGAGTTCACCGCTCACAAGGCGATCAACGCGACGATCGAGGCCAATGACGGGCTCTCCAACGCGGTGATCACTGACCTCAAGGGCGACGGCGTCAAGCCAGAAAAGGTGCCGACCACCGGACAGGATGCCACGGCCCAGGGCATGGCCTGGATCCTCGAGGGCTACCAGTGCGGCTCCGTGTACAAGGCGGTCTACAAGGAGGCCCAGGACGCCGTGGCCCTGGCTACGGTCCTGCTGGCCGGCGACAAGCCGCCGGCGGCCCTGCTGAACGGGAAGACCACCGACCCGGCCGACTCCACCATCACCGAGCCGGCGTCCCTGCTGACCCCGGTGTGGGTGAACAAGGCCAATATGGAGGCGACAGTGGTCAAGGACGGCTTCGATCCCGCCTCGACCATCTGCGCAATCGCGGGTCCGACCCTGTGTACTGCGGACGGGATTCAGTGACCGTCTGACCTAAAGAACCTCGACGGGGCTTCTCGTCGACCGCTCTTCCCCAGCCGGGTTGGCGGACCCTCCACAATGGCGGGTCCGCCAACTCGGACCGACGGGAACGGCGGACGGGAGGAGCGCGGCAATGCTCTGCGGCTGCCGGGATACCAAAGCGGCGAGAGCCCACTATCGGCAAGGCTACTGACAGGTCTTCAAGGTGACTGAGACGAACGAGGCCCCGGATGGCGCGAACCGCGGCGGGGACGGGCTGGAGCCCCTGCTGAGGCTGCGGGGCATCGACAAACACTTCGGGCCGGTGCAGGCGCTCTACGGGGTGAATCTGGACCTGCCCGCCGGCCAGGTGACCGGCCTGTGTGGAGACAACGGCGCCGGAAAATCTGTGCTCACGCGCTGCATCGCCGGCGTGCACCAGCCGGACGGTGGTCAGATCTATTTCGAGGAGCGACCGGTGCACATTCGGAGCACCAGGGACGCCTCCGCGCTGGGGATCGAGACCGTCTACCAGGATCTGGCGCTGGCCGACAACCTTGACATCGTCCAGAACATGTTCCTCGGCCGGGAGCGCCTGCGCCGCGGCTTGCTCGACGAGGACTCGATGGAGGGGGAGGCGGCGGAGACCCTGAGCACGCTTCGCGTAACCACGGTGCGGTCGATCCGGCAGCCAGTGGCCTCGCTCTCGGGAGGTCAGCGGCAGGCGGTGGCGGTGGCCAAGGCGGTGATGTGGAATTCCAAGTTGGTGCTGCTTGACGAGCCCACCGCGGCCCTCGGGGTGGTGCAGACCCGGATAGTGCTGGACCTGGTCAAACGGCTCCGGAACCGCGGGTTGGCGGTGATGGTGATCTCCCACAACCTAAACGACGTCTTCGAGGTCGCGGACCGGATCGCGGTGCTGCACCTGGGGCGGATGGTGGCCGAGGGGCCGGCCGCCGACTTCGACCGGCAGAGCGTGGTGGAGTACATGACGACGGGTGGCTCCAGCGGGCGGCCGTTCGAGCCCGCCGGATCCGCCAGTGGCGAGGGCTGAGCCGATGGCCCGGATCGGGAAATCCCCGTGACCGCGGACCCTGGCGAGACCCAGACCGGGACGGCGGACGCCAGCATGGTGGTTGACCTCACCGCTGCCACTGAGGTCGCCGAGGCCGACGTCCCGCCCGAGCTCGTCGCCCAGTCGCTAGGTCAGTACCTGCGGGCCTGGTCGCTCGGTGTCCGCACTGGCAACAGCGGTGTCCTGCCCGTGGTCCTGGCCATGGTGTTGGTCGCCGTTACCTTCGAGATCGTCACACCCGAGCACGCCTTCCTGCGGCCGAGCAACCTCGTCTACATCTTCGGGCGTAGCACCGTGTACATGATGCTGGCGATGGCTGAGACCGTAGTCCTGCTCCTCGGCGAGATCGACCTCTCGGTCGGCGCGGTCGCGCTCGTCGGCGGAGTGATCGCCTTCAAGCTAGTCCAGCAGCCTGGCCCCGGCTGGCCGTGGTGGGCAGCGGTGCTCGCCGCGCTCGTTTGCTGCGGCGTCATCGGTGCGCTCCAAGGGACGTTGACTGCTCGGCTCAAGATCCCGTCCTTCGTCGTGAGCCTGGGTGGGTTCCTTCTATTCTCGGGAATCCTCGTCGTCGTACTCGGCGGGGCCAATGGTACGGTGAGCGTCAGCTCGGCGGTGCCCAACCAGCGCGTCATCTATGACATGGTCCAGGGGATTATCGCCCCCGCTGTCGGCTGGGTAGCCCTGGCGGTGGTGGTCGGGGCCGCCGGCACGGTCATCTGGCTACGCGCGGCCGCGAGGCGGCGCCAAGGCCTGGTGACCCCCCCAGCCAGCCTGATAGCAATCAGAATCGCCGTGATGGCGCTGGTTGGGCTAGCTGTGGTACTTATCTGCGCCGTGAATCGCGGCACCCCCAACGTGACGGTGGAGGGGGTTCCGTGGGTGATCCCGATCGTCCTTGTCGTCCTTGGCGCTTGGACGCTCCTGCTCCAGCGGACCCGCTTCGGCCGCTACCTCTATGCCATCGGAGGCAACGCCGAGGCGGCCCGCCGCGCCGGGGTCAGCCTCGCCGGCATCCGCACCTGGGCGTTCGCGTTGTGCTCGGCGACCGCTGGCCTCGGCGGCATCCTGCTCGGTTCCTTTTCCTTCGGTGAGTACAGCACCAATACGGCCGACCCCGGTCAGCTCGTCCTGTACGCGGTCGCCGCCGCCGTCATCGGCGGGGTCAGTCTCTTCGGCGGCCGGGGTAAGGCAGTCCACGGTGTTCTCGGCGGCCTCCTTATCGGCGGCATTGCCTACGGCGTGTCCCTTCTCAACTTGGGTACATTGGCCACGCCGTTGGAATACATCGTGCCGGGTGGTGTGCTTCTAGCCGCAGTGCTGGTTGACGTGTCGTCGCGGCGCGGGAGCGGGAGCGTGACCCGTGTCTGAGTTCCCCGTGACCGCGGACTCGGGAGAGGCACCGAGCGGAACGGCGGACGCCGGGATGGTGGTTGACCTCACCGCGGCCCCTGAGGCCGCCGAGGCCGACGTCCCACCCGAGCTCCTCGCCCAGTCGCTAGGCCAGTACCTCCGGGCCTGGTGGCTCCGGGTCCGCGGTGGCAACAGCGGTGTCCTGCCGGTCGTCTTGGCCATCGTGGTGGTCGGCGTCAGCTTCCAGGTCGCGAACTCGCAGTTCCTGTCGGCGCTGAACCTGGTCAACCTCTTCGAGCAGAGCACCGTGTACATGGTGCTGGCGATGGCTGAGATCTTCGCCCTGCTCCTTGGAGAGATCGACCTCTCGGTCGGCTTGGTGATGGCGCTCAGCAGCGTCGTGGTCGCGGAGCTTGTGCAGCCGACCGGCCAGGGCTGGCCGTGGTGGGCGGCGGTCATAGTGGCGTTGCTCGCATGCTCCGCGTTCGGTGCCATCCAGGGGTCGCTCGTGGCCCGGCTGAAGATGCCGTCGTTCATAGTCACTCTCGGCGGGCTGCTGATCCTGGAGGGGCTCGCGATCATCTTCCTCGGGGGGGCGCTCGTCAGCATCGGCAACTCCCGGTCCACCAACGAGCTCGTCCTTTACGACATCTTCTATGGACAGTTCGACCCGGTGGTTGGCTGGATCTTGCTGGCCGTGCTGGTCGGAGCCGCTGGCACCTGGCTCTGGCTGCGGGATGTCCGCAAGCGCCGGGCCGGCCTGGAGACTCCGCCGGGCAGCCTCACCGCGATGAAGATCGTCCTCATAGCGGTGGCGGGAATCGCGCTCGTCGCCATCTGCAATGTCAACCGAGCCCATTCGGGGACGATCGAGGGGGTTCCCTATATCATTCCGATCGTCCTTGTCGTGCTCGCCGCCTCGACGGTCCTGCTGCAGCGGACTCGCTTCGGCCGCTACGTGTACGCCATCGGCGGCAACGCCGAGGCGGCTCGGCGAGCCGGGGTCAAGCTACCCGCCGTCCGAACCTGGGGCTTCGTCCTCGCCGCCCTGACCGCTGGGATCGCCGGCGTATTGTTCGCCTCGTGGCAGGTCTCGCTGACCACTAACATCATCAAGACCGCCAACAGCTACGTACTGCTGGCGGTGGCCGCCGCCGTCATCGGCGGCACCAGCCTGTTCGGCGGCCGGGGCAAGACCATCCACGGCGTGCTAGGCGGCCTCGTCATCGGTGGCATTTACAACGGCCTCTACCTGCTCGGCGTGCAGAGCCAGTGGATTGACGTCGTGGTTGCGGCGGTGCTACTCGCGGCGGCGACCGTCGATGTACTGTCGCGCCGGGGCGCGCCGCGCCAGGCGTGAGGACTGGCGAACGGCAATCTCTCGCCTGACCGGAATAGCGGTCATGGCATACTGGTTTGCGTTGTTAAGCGTGCTCCGGGGTCGGTGTAACTCCGAACCGGCGGTGACAGTCCGCGACCCGGCCGAGGCCATCGGCCGGTTGAACCGGTGCAATTCCGGTACCGACGGTTAAAGTCCGGATGGGAGGCAGCACGCTCGCGGTCGGCATCCTCGCGATCCGTCGGCCGCGATGGTGCGTCTAT
Organism: uncultured Actinomycetota bacterium; assembly: GCA_963769145.1. Classification (GTDB taxonomy): domain Bacteria; phylum Actinomycetota; class Actinomycetes; order Streptosporangiales; family Streptosporangiaceae; genus Chersky-822. The sequence goes on along the minus strand of CAVYKS010000001.1, from coordinate 179,124 downwards.
CGCGCGCCCCCGGAGCCTGGGAGTGAGTCAGGTTCGAGAAGAGGCGCAGATGTTCACGGGAATCGTTGAAGAACTCGGCACGGTCACTGAGCTTGACCGGCTTGCCGACTCGGCCAGGCTGACGGTGCTGGGCCCGCTTGTCACCGGGGCGATCACGCCGGGCAGTTCGATCGCGGTCAGCGGTGTGTGCGTGACCGTCACGGCGGCGGCGGACGGCCAGTTCACCGCCGACGTGATCGGCGAGACGCTGGCCAGGACCAGCCTCGGCGCGCTGATCCCGGGCGGTGCGGTCAACCTGGAGCTGCCGGTTCAGGCCGGCGGGCGTCTTGACGGCCACATCGTCCAGGGTCATGTCGACGGCACCGGCGTGATCATCGAAAGCCGACCGGCGGACCGCTGGCATGTTCTCCGGATCTCAGGTCGGCCTGAGCTGTTGCGTTATATAGCGAAAAAAGGTTCGGTGGCGGTCGACGGCGTCAGCCTTACCGTCTCCGAGCTCAGCTCGGCGGGGGGGCTAGGGGGGTCGTCCCCCCTGGCCAGCAGAGTCTCCGAGCTCAGTCCCTTGGCGTCCGAAGCCGGGGACGAAGGCTGGTTCGAAGTGAGCCTGATTCCTGAGACGCTCGCCAGGACCACGCTCGGCACGAGCGCTGTCGGCGACGTGGTCAACATCGAAGTCGACGTGATCGCCAAGTACGTAGAGCGGTTGCTAGCCGGCGGTGCGCGATGACGGTCGACGGTGTCGTGCTCGACGACGTGGCGCGTGCGATCGCTGACATCGCGGCCGGGCGGGCGGTGATCGTCGTGGACGACGCCGACAGGGAGAACGAGGGCGACATCATCTTCGCCGCGAGCAAGGCAACGCCCGCGCTGCTCGCGTTCACGATCAGGCGCACCAGTGGCGTGATCTGCGTGCCGATGCTCGGCGAAGAACTCGACCGGCTCCAGTTGCCGCTGATGACCGCCCAGAACAACGAGCGGATGCGAACCGCGTTCACGGTGAGCGTGGACGCCAGGGACGGCGTGACCACGGGAATCTCGGCGGCCGACCGCGCCAGGACGGTCAGGCGGCTGGTGGACTCGGCGACCGAGCCGTACGAGCTTGTCCGGCCCGGACACGTGTTCCCGCTTCGGTACACGCCTGGCGGCGTGTTGCGGCGCCCTGGGCACACTGAGGCCGCTGTGGACCTCGCGCGGCTGGCTGGCCTGTCGCCGGCGGGCGTGCTCGCGGAGGTGGTCAACGACGACGGCACGATGATGAGGCTGCCCGGGCTACGCGTGTTCGCCGACGAGCACGGACTGGCCCTTATCTCCATCGCCCAGCTCATCGAGTACCGCAGGCACCGAGAGCGGATGGTCACCAGGGTAGTGGAGACCATGGTGCCTAACCAGTACGGGCAGTGGCGGGCGATTGGGTACCTGAATTCGATGGACGGCACCGAGCATCTCGCGCTCGTGCTCGGCGACATAGGGCCCGGGTCAGGGCTGGCGGTGCCGGTCAGGGGGGACGACCCCCCGCTCCGCTCTTCAGAGGGACTACCCCCGGAGCCCCCGGCCCCCGCGGTGCTTGTGCGGATGCATTCTGAGTGCCTGACCGGTGACGTCTTCGGTTCGCAGCGGTGCGACTGCGGTACCCAGCTCAACGCGGCCATGGCCGCGATCGCTGCCGAGGGCAGTGGCATCGTGCTCTATTTGCGCGGGCACGAGGGACGCGGCATCGGCCTGGTCAGCAAGCTACGCGCCTACCAGTTGCAGGACGGCGGCGCCGACACGGTCGACGCGAACACCGAGCTGGGCTTTCCTGTGGACGCGCGCGAGTACTCGACGGGTGCGCAGATGCTCGCCGACCTGGGTGTCAGGTCGCTGCGGCTGCTGACCAACAACCCGGACAAGATCAAGGGACTGGCCGACTTCGGGCTCAAGGTGACCGGCACGGTGTCGCTCCCAGTCAAGGCCACGCCGCACAACCTGCGGTACCTGATCGCCAAGCGGGACCGGCTCGGTCACCTGATCGAGCTTTCCGAGCGGGGGGATCCGGGGGGTCGTCCCCCAGGGCAGATACAGCGTGCTGACCCGACACGGCCTGCTGCGAGCGCGCAGTGAGCGGCGGCGGGCGACCGGGCGCCGAGCCGGTAGAGGCGGTCGGCTTGCGGCTAGGGATCGTCGCGACGCGCTGGAACGCCGACGTCACCGACATGCTGGTAGACCGGGCGGTCGCAGCGGCCAAGGCGTGCGGGATCGACGCGCCCGCGGTTTTCCGGGTGGCCGGGGCGGTCGAGTTGCCGGTCGTGGCCGCCGCGTTGGCACGCAACAGCGACGCGGTGGCCTGCCTTGGTGCGGTGATCAGGGGTGGCACGCCGCACTTCGACTACGTCTGCGACGCGGTGACGTACGGGTTGACCAGGGTCGCGATCGATACCGGCACGCCGGTCGGCAACGGAGTGCTGACCTGCGACACGCTCGACCAGGCCATCGAGCGCTGCGGTGGACCAGGCAGCCAGGAAGACAAGGGCTGGGACGCCGTCATCGCGGCCCTGGACACGGCGCTGGTGCTGCGCGAGGTTTGCGATCACGGACCTTTCACGAAACAGCGAAGTTAGCTTTCCGCGATCGTGGGGAACTACCTGAGGTGGATCAAGTTAGGTTAGGTTATCCTAACTTGATTGTATCGCCTCGACGTCCCCGGAGGACCGCTGCCCATGCTCGCCACGTTGGTGATCTTCTTGCGTGAAGGCGTAGAGGCCAGCATGATCGTCGCGATCCTGCTCGCGTATCTAGACCGGACCGGTCAGCGCCGCTATTTCAGGGACGTGCTGGCCGGGGTTGGGGCCGCGTTCATCCTGGCGGGCGTGGGTGGCTTGATCGCGTACTTCACGATCAAGACCTACGCAGGCTCTCGGGTGCAGACGATCTTCGAGACAGCGACCTATCTGCTGGCCGCCGTGGTGCTGACGTACATGACGTTCTGGATGCGCTCGCACGCCCGCGGTCTGAAGAACGAGTTGCAGGCTCAGGTGGATTCCGCGATGAGCCGCGGCGCGAGAACCGGGCTGGCTTTGCTGTCGTTCCAGGCCGTCGGCAGGGAAGGGCTGGAGACCGTCGTGTTCACACTCGCGATCGCGTTCTCCACCACCCAGCCGGCCGGATTGCTCGCTGGCGCGCTGATCGGCCTCGCGATCGCGCTCGGCATCGCGTTCTTCATGTACCGGCTTGGTCACCGGATCAACATCGGGCGATTCTTTACGATCGTCGGAACCTTGCTGATGGTGTTCGCGGCCGGCCTGCTTGTCGACGCGGTGCAGAACCTGCAGGAACTTGGCTGGCTGCCGGTCGCCATCCGGCCGCTGTGGCACACCGGCAGCATCCTGAGCGAGGACAGCGCGATTGGCGACATCGCGCATTCGTTCTTCGGCTACGCGCAGAGCCCGACCGTGCTGCAGGCGGTCGTCTACGTGGCCTACCTTGGGTGCGTGCTGTTCGTCTTCTTCAGCGTCAGGAATCGGATCGGGCGTCGGGCCAGCAATTAACCCATTGATTATCTGGCCTCGCGAGCGGTGTCACCAGGCACGTACTGTGGGGCTATCGCTAGTACGAGGGGCCCAAGGTGACAGATCGTGCGTGACATCCTTGACCAGATCGGCAAGTGGTGGGATGCGGGTGAGACCTTCGGGCTGGCGACCGTTGTGCAAACGTTCAGCAGCGCGCCGCGTGAGCCTGGGGCCGCGCTCGCCGTCTCCGCGGGCGGCGAAGTCGTCGGCAGCGTGTCAGGTGGGTGCGTCGAAGGCGCGGTCTACGAACTGTGCGGCCAGGTGTCGGCGAACGGCAACGCGGTGCTGCAACGGTACGGCGTCAGCGACGATACCGCCTTCAGCGTCGGCCTGACCTGCGGCGGCATCATTGACATCTTCGTCGAACGGATCAGCAAGGACAGCTACCCGCAATTCGGCGAAGTCGCTGACGCGGTCAGGTTGCGGCAGCCCGTCGCCGTCGCCACCGTGATCGCTGGTCCTGGTCAGGTCGGCGCCCGGCGGGTGATCTGGCCCGCAGACCAGGCCCCGCACGCCTCTGGCACGCTCGGCGCGGGTGACCGGCTTGACCAGGCGGTCGACGACGACGCTAGGGGGATGCTGGCGCAGGGCCTGACGGCGGTGCGCAAGTACGGCCCGGAGGGCGAGCGGCGTCTGGACGATCTGTCGGTGTTCGTGCAGTCGTTCGCGCCCCCGCCGAGGATGCTGGTGTTCGGAGCCATCGACTTCGCCGCGGCCGTCGCGAGAATCGGCAAGTTCCTTGGCTACCGGGTCACGGTTTGCGACGCCAGGCCGGTCTTCGCGACTAGCGCTAGGTTCCCCGACGCCGACGAGGTCGTAACCGACTGGCCGCACCGCTACCTCACCGGGATCACCACCGACGAGCGGACGGTCATCTGCGTGCTCACCCACGATCCCAAGTTCGACGTCCCCGTGCTAGAAGTCGCGCTTCGGGTGCCAGCGGCCTACATCGGAGCGATGGGCAGCAGACGAACGCATCTGGACCGGCTTGAGCGACTACGCGAAGTCGGCATGACGGAAGAGGAGCTAGCCAGGCTCAGGTCGCCGGTCGGACTCGACCTCGGCGCCCGGACTCCTGAGGAGACGGCGGTCGCGGTCGCCGCTGAGTTGATCCAGCTCAGGTGGGGCGGCTCAGGCCAGCCGCTGACCCTCACCAACGGCCGCATCCACCACAACGCGCCTCACGAGCCGGCCGAAGACGCCCGCGCCGACGCCTGACCGCCTACCCAGCCCCTGGGCGGCTCAGCCCCCTCTCACACTGCTCGCACCGCTCAAGCCTGCGATGGATCCGGCAATCCATTCGCGCCGAACCGCCCAACCGGTGCGATGGATTCGGGATTCCATCGCATGCTCGGGCCCAACCCGCGGGATGAATTCGGGGATCCAGCTGGAAAATCGGGTATGAATTCGGGGATCCATCGCACCGCGAATCCGCCGTGGCTGGGGTGGGTTCGCTTATCCACCTTGAGGCTGGCGACGTGACCGCGTCGTAGGCTGCTCTCGTGCGACGTGCGGCTGAGGATGCGACCGGCGAACTGGCGGGTTCCGGGATAGCAGGGTTGCTGCTTGCGGCGGGGGAGGGGCGGCGGCTTGGCCGGCCCAAGGCGCTGGTCAGCATCGGCGGCCGGACGCTAGTGGAGCGTGGCATCGAGTTGCTGCGCGACGGCGGTGCCGATCCGGTGATCGTTGTCACCGGGGCGGTCACGCTGAGCGTGCCCGGAGTGGTGACGGTGCACAACGCGGATTGGCGGAGCGGGATGGGTTCCTCGCTGCGAACTGGTCTCGCGATCCTTCCCGCCGACAGCGTGGCCGTAGTCGTCGCGCTAGTTGATCAGCCGTTGATCGGTGCCGAGGCAGTCCGCAGGCTTATCGCCGCCCATGCCGAAGGCCAAGGCCTGATCGCGGCCGGCTATGGCGGCAAACGGCGTAACCCCGTGCTGATTCCCAGGCGGTACTGGACCGATGTCGCGGCGGCCGCCGAGGCTGACCTCGGCGCGCGAGGGTTCCTAGATGCGCACAAGGACTTGATCACGATCGTCGAATGCGGTGACATCGGCCGTCCAGACGATCTTGATACCGAGGAAGACCTGAGGCGGATTGGCGACCTGATCGACCCGGAGGGTTGCGTTGAGTATCAGGTTTAAAGAACCGTGATGCCCCAGGTGTGCGTGACACTGTCGGCTGGCGCCAGCGTCAGCAAGTCGTCTCCGGTGAGGAAAGAATTCGGCGGGCAGGTCATCGGCTCGATGGCCAGCGCGCGTCGGCGGTGTTCGGGTTCGAGCGCATCACCGGTGAACACTTGCAGCCAGTCATAGCCGGGGCCAGCCCAAAGGCCGATCTCGAGGTTGTTGTCGGCTAGCCGTGCCCACGCTCGTCCGGTCTCGTCCCTGGATAGCCCGGTGAGTGCGTTATCGAGCTTGGTGTCAGCGATCGGGTGCCGCGACCGGAAGTCGAACGCCGAGCCTGTGACATCCTTCGCCGGGCCGGTCGGTATGCCCCGGTCGTCGGTTGGCAGCCACTGTGCGGCGGGGACTTCGAGCTCGCAGCCGTCGATCAGCGCCGCGCCCGTCGTCAGGTACGGATGGAAACCGTTGCCGTACGGCGCTGGGTGCGGGCCGACGTTCGTCGCCGTGACAGAGATCTGGAGGCCGTCGGTCGCGTCGAGGCGGTAGGTGACTGACAGTTCGAGGCAGAACGGATAGCCGGGACGCCCTAGCAGCAGGTGCATGAGCGTGATCTCGTCTGAGATGTGCGCGGCTGGCTTCCAGTTGGTCCAGCGCGTCAGGCCGTGGATCGCGGTGCCGCGGGCGGGTTCGCTGAGTTCAAGCTGGAACGTCGAGCCGCCGAACTGATACTTGCCGCCGTCGATCCTGTTCGGCCACGGCGCGAGGAGTTGGCCAGCGCTGTGCGGCGGCAGTTCTTCGGGCTCGTAATCGGTGATCAGCGCCCTGCCTTGATGGGTGAGCTTGCGCAATCCGGCACCAAGTTCGGTCACCCATGCGCGGTAATCGCCAGCCTGAATCTCGTACTGCGCTCCGGTGAGCGGAACCGCGTGCGGCTTGTTCATGCGTCCAATAATGGCGTCTGCGGGATGCCGGCCGCATGCCGACCCGGCTAGTGCGAGGCTGCCCCGGCCCGGCCCGGCCCGGCCCGGCAACTTGATCTGCCGCGATCACGGTCCAGCCCAAGGTCACGAGGCGGATCCGGGCATTCACCCGGTTTCGGGCCAAGGGCTCCACGACAACCGCCCGGATCATGATCATCACCGAATCCGCCGGCCCCGCGTGCCTCGGACCATCCGGCATCCGCTCCCAAGGTGAGCACGAAAGGGCGCCATATACCGGCACTGTCGCAACGACACTTGAACTCGCCAAACGTCAATATTCCACGATCACGCGTCCCTGTCCCGGGACGACGCCCATCCTCCGCGCTACGAACGGCGATCCTGCGTAGTGACCGTGGCCGGGCGGGGTCGACCAGGTCCCGGCGCGCGTTCGCGCGGCCAGAGGTTCCTAGTGTCTCGAGTTGTTAATACGTCGGCAGCAGGCGTCGGGCGGCCAGCGGTTCCGGTCTGTGCCCAGGCCCGGATCCAGTTCGCCGGCAATCAGCGGCGTTGCCATGATCTTGGAAAGCTGAGCGCATACCGGACTCAATCTTCCAAGATCACGGCTTCGGCGGTTATGACGAACTTCTGACTCAGGACACTAGTCGCGTGGTACCAGAGCACCTGTCCTAACCGACTCAGCGACGAGCACGCCGAACAAGTAGAAGTACGCGGATTCCTCATCCTGAAAGACCCGTACCTCGTGCCGTGCCCCGCCCGCCGCGTTGAATACCTCGAAGCCCTCATCGGTGCGCACGAGGCACATGGCGCCGTCGACGTCTTCCCCGATCGCATACGCTGCCGCAGGGATGGCAGCCTGAGTAGCGAGATCGGAGAAGATCTTCTGGGTCGGGAGGCGGCGCTTGGTGGCCCGGCGGCGGCGGGTCGGGCCAGCGGCCTGATCTGCCTCGGGTTCGGCCATCGGCGTCGGCGTGTCGGTGGACTGCGGCTGGGGCGGGAGGCTTTGCTGGTGCGGCACGGTCTGCTGCGGCGGGGGGGCCGGTTGGGTTGGGGCGGGCGGCTGGGGTGCCGGGGTCGGCTGGGGTGGGGGGTCTGGCTGAGGGATCGGCGAGTGCTGGATCACGCCGAGCCCGACTGTCGAGGCGGTGCCATTGGCGGTCGTGGTCCCGTTGTGCGGGAAGGGCTGATCCGGCACGAACGGTGCGTAGTGGCCGATCTGGTCAGGGGCGAGGTCCTGCGGTCGCGGAGACGATGTCAGGGCGTCGTAGCTTGGCGGCTCGCCTGGGCCCGTCTGCTGCGGATTGGGCCCGTGGCGGTCCTCAGGAACCTGCCTAGGCGCTGACTGCGACGTCTCCGGCTCGACGGGTGCCTGCGGCTGAACTGGTCCCTGCGGCGTCCACGACGGCACCGTCGCGGTCGAGGCGGGGGGTGCGACGCTCGGCGGATCGGAAATGCCGGTCAGTGGGCTGACCGTAGATGGATGGCCGGGTGCCGGCGGGTCGCCCACCTGAGCCGCAATGGTCGTGGCGGTCTCGTGCTGGTGATCGTGCCCGTGATCGAGTGCGGGTAGCGACGCGTCGGCTGCGGGAGCAGCGTGATCGGTTACGGGACCCGCGTGATCGGTTAGGTGATCGAGCCCGGCTGGTACGCCAATCATCGATTCAGGCGCGGGCGGCACTTGAGCGGGCTCGGTTTGAGGCTTCGTAGGCGCGGACGGTGCGGAGTCTTCCTGATCGGTTGTCGACGCCTGGCTCTGGCCCGTGGCTTCAGCCGGGGGGTGAACGATGTCGGGCGGAGCGACAGCGGGTTGGATGGCGGGCGGAGATGCGCTGGCAGGTACGTCGGCTCCGGAGTTCGGGCGAGCGGGGGTGTCGGTCAGCGCGCTTACGATGACGGTGGCTTCAGATGTGGTTGGCGGTGCCGCATTGTCGGGCGCGAGGTGGTGGGACGCGAGGTGGCCGGGCGCGAGGTGGCCGGGCGCGGGCGAGTCTGGTCCTTCCTCCGGCCGTTGCTTGGTCGCATGAGTTGGCGCGGCTAGGGTCGCCACGGTTGGGATCGGGCCGGTGTTAGTTGCGACGTCAGGGATCGGTGCGGGTTGGTCCGTGATCGCGGGGTCGGGCTGTCTGCTGGCGGCCGCGGTCTGGCGGGCGGCCGTGGCCGCCGCGTGGCTCAGCATGGCCGCCTTGCTGAGCATCTCCGGTGCTTTGACCGGCGCAGGCAGCGGCTGGCTGACCTCGGCTGAGGGTTGCTGAACCAGAGGATCTGGCGCGTGATTTCGCGGGGTCTGAACCACCGGTTGCGGGGTCATATCGACGGACGGCTGGGCTGGTGGGGGCTGGGCTGGTGGGGACTGGGCTGGTGGGGGCTGGGCTGGTGGCGCGGCCGTCGGTGGCTGGGTCTCGGCGACGTAAGGCCGCATAGGGGGTGTGACTGCCTGCGGTAGCAGTTCGGTCGCGGTGGCCTGCGTCGGTGGCGTAACCGTCGGCTGGGAAAGTTCGGCCACCGGCGCCGTGGCGGTCGGCGGTGGCGGAGCGGCGGGAGGCTCGACCGGTGGGACGACCGCGGGCTGCGGGCGCCGGGCGGATCTCCCGTCTGATGGCTGCCGCGACTGGCTGCCTTTCTGTCCTCGGCGGACTGCGCTCGACGTTGCCCTGAGCGCCTGAGCCTCAAGCGGCAGCGGGGCCTCAGCAGCGGGGGGAATGGCGACGCTTGACTGGTCGGCAGGCCTCAGCGCACTCGGCCCAGAGCGGCCTGACCCGCCCAGTGACCGGTCTTGCCCAAAACCTGGCAGCCCGTCGAGACTGCTGTTGCGCTGATCAAAAGGCTGCGACTCGAAAGGCTGCGACTCGAAAGGCTGCGACCCCACTCCGAGCTGGTCCTGGCCGCCACTCGCGTACCCAGACAACGGGTCAGCGCCCGAGTAAGGCCGGTACTCGGCGTCGTCGCCAAGCTGGCCGCTTTGATAGCTCTCGCTGTAGTCGTCGGGCCGCCCAGATGGCACATGTCCAGGCTTGGAGTGCTGCCCGCTATCGCTGCGAATCGGTAGCGGCCGACGCTGTTCGACGATGTCGGTGACTTCGTGTCTGGGCGTGACTAGCTCGAAGACGCCACGGTCGACTTCCCAGTAGCCAAGCTGGGCGGCTCGCACGGCGTCGTGGCCTAGGTAGACGATGTGCAGGCGGTCGCTGAGGTCATCGAGAACGATGCAGCGCTCGCCGCGGAACATCCCGATCGGCCTGGACTCATACAGCGTCTGAACCTCGGTTCGGCTGACTCGCTTGCGCCAATGGCCGGTGGCGGGCTCGAACCGCAGATTCTCCGGAGGCGGGCAGGCGGCGAAGAGCACGACGTCGGCCTCGTCTGGCCCAACTCCAGCCTCGTACGGTGCTCCCTGAAAGCTGGCCAGGATTCGGTATCGCATCGTCAAGTCCCCTCCGCAGGCCGCAGCCACACCTGTCCGTCATAACGGGCGATGAAGTCTTCGTTGCCGGGCGTAATTCGGTAGATTTCGGTCCCGACAGGAATCGGCATCAAGTCGACGTAGAACTCGGGTATCGGATGGCTCGGCCATGACGTGTAACCGGTTCCGGTAAATGGTGGTTTACCGGTCCAATCTCCACCTCTATCGACAGAATAAGGGACTAGGTAGGCTTCCGGCGCCGCAGCCGCCCATCGCAGCACGTAGACCTCGGGCATGTCGGGGCGGAACTCTGAGCCGTCATAGCCCAGATCGAGGGCGTTGTAGAAGTCCGCGGGGTCAGCAAAGGAACAATCAGCCAGCCGGTAGACGAATCCGGCGATTACGGCACGGCGTCCGGTCAGGTAGGGCTCAACAAGCCGCGGCGGGATCGGCTTCTGCAGCATCGTTCCCGCGCCGATGATCGGCGGTGCCTGAGGGATGTTCCGCACTCGCTCCCCTGTGATCTGAATACTGGTGCAGTTCTATGAAACTCTCAAATCGCAAGTTGCGTACTTAACTTCCGGCGAGAACCCGGCACAGCTTCATCGCAGGCCCGACCCGCGCCCGCACTGGCCGCCGGGCGCCAGAGTACTAGTGTCTGATACGTCCGGGCCGTCGCGACTAGATTAAGATGCCGGAATGCGGCCACACGGCCCTCCTGCCAGGGTTGCCCTGGTGCTGCCTTCATTACAGTTGACGCCATGCTGGGCATCACCGGGGGTAGCCCGTCGTTCAGGAACGACGACGGCTCGGCCGATCAGGAGGTCGTGACCGCGCTTGCGGACTTCGCCGCTGGTCACGGGGCCGAGCACGCGGTCCTGACCGCGCTTGCGAACAGTCGGCTCCTCGTGCCGGTGGTGGCGGTGCTCGCCGAGCAGATCGAGCCGGCGCGGCCCGCGGTCGCCGAGTCCGACGCATCCGCAGCCGTCGAAGGCACCCTGGCCAGGCCAGCGATCCAGGGCGAAAAAGCCAGCGATATGGCCATGCCGACGCTCGTCGGGATCGACGGTCGCCGTGCTGTTCCAGCCTTCACCAGCCTGGAGTCGTTGACCCGCTGGCAGCCGGACGCGCGACCGGTTCCGGTGACCGCCGCAGCTGTCTGGCAGTCGGCCTGCGCCGACTCGTGCGCCGTTGTGATCGATGTGGCCGGACCGGTGCCCTTCGCTGTCGAGGGAGCCAGGCTCGCGGCGCTCGCCAGGGGTGAGGTCGCGCCGCTGCCGTTCAGCGATCCCGACGTGCACGAGATCGTGGCCTCTGCGCTCGCCAACCAGTTCGATGTAGCCTCCTTTGAACTCCAGCCGGACGACGCCGGCCACGACCTGGCGATCGTGCTGGTGCTGACTGAGCAAGCGGCTGCGCGCGGCGGGCGTCAGGTCGCCGAGCTTGGCGCCGAGGTCGCCTCCGCCGTGATGGCGCGTCTGGGCGGTCGGCTTAAACGAGGCGTCGCGATTTGGCTGGGCGACCACCAAGACGTCGGCTAGATCGCGCGGATGCGCCGCTGCGAGGGAGCCGGGCCCATCGACGGCACGGGCGGGCGTCTTGCCGTGGGAGGATCGGCAACATGCTGCGCTGGTTGACCGCTGGGGAGTCGCACGGCCAGGCGCTAGTCGCGATCTGCGACGGCGTCCCGGCCGGAGTCGAGATCACCACGACCGACGTGGCGGCGGCGCTCGCCCGGCGCCGGGCCGGGTACGGCCGGGGCGCCAGGATGAAGTTCGAGCAGGACGAGGCCGAACTGACCGGTGGCGTCAGGCACGGGCTGACCCTCGGTGGCCCGGTGGCAATCCGTATCGGCAACACCGAGTGGCCCAAGTGGACAACCGTGATGTCGGCGGATCCGGTCGCGGCGGAAGAACTGGCGAGCCAGGCGCGGAACGAGCCGCTGACCAGGCCAAGGCCGGGCCACGCTGACCTAGTCGGCATGCAGAAGTACGGTTACGATGATGCCCGCCCGATCCTCGAACGGGCCAGCGCCCGGGAGACCGCGGCTAGGGTCGCGCTTGGCGAACTGGCCAGGAGGTTTCTGCGGCAGGCGCTCGGTGCCGAGATCCTCAGTCACGTCGTCTCGATCGGCACGGTCAGCACCCCGCAGGGAACGCTGCCGGGCCCGAGCGACCTGGCGATCATTGACGCTGACCCGGTCCGCTGCCTCGACCCCGCGACAAGCGAAAAACTGGTAGCCGAAATCGAGTCGGCCCGTAAGGACGGTGACACGCTCGGCGGCATCGTCGAGGTTGTCATCCACGGACTGCCACCCGGCTTGGGCAGCCACGTGCACTGGGACCGGCGGCTCGACGGACGGCTCGCCGGCGCGATGATGAGCATCCACGCGATGAAAGGCGTTGAAATTGGCGACGGCTTCCTGACCGCGTCTAGGCGTGGCTCGCAGGCGCACGACGAGATCGAGTTCACCGAGGGCGGCCCGGGGGGTCGCTCCCCTGGGCCGACCCAGCGGGGGGTTCCGGGGGGTCGTCCCCCAGGGCCAGCACTGCGTCGGCTGACCAACCGGGCCGGCGGCATCGAGGGCGGGATGAGCACAGGCGAGCCGGTCAGGGTCCGGGTAGCGATGAAGCCGATCTCGACCGTGCCCCGCGCCCTCGCGACCGTCGACGTCCGTACTGGTGAACCCGCCAAGGCGATTAACCAGCGCAGCGACGTCACCGCCGTTCCGGCCGCTGGCGTGGTAGCCGAGGCCATGGCCGCGCTCGTGATCGCTGACGCCGCGCTTGAGAAGTTCGGCGGCGATAGCGTGGCAGAGACTCGCAGAAACCTCGCCAGCTACCTGGAGACCTTGGTAATCCGATGACCGAACCAACTGAGCCACGAGCGATCCTGATCGGCCCACCCGGCGCTGGCAAGAGCACGGTCGGCGCTCTGCTCGCGGCAAGGCTCGGGGTCAGCTTTACCGACACCGACGCCGAGGTCGAGGCGGTGGCTGGCAAGCCGGTTGGCGACATTTTCGTAGAGGACGGCGAGCCGGCGTTCCGCGACATGGAACGCGAAGCAGTCGCCCGGACTCTCCAGACAGCGAACGGCGTCGTCGCGGTCGGCGGCGGTGCCGTGCTCGATGAGCGGACGCAAGAGCGGCTGGCCGGGCGGCCGGTCGTGTACTTGGAGACCGGTTTCGCCGCGGCAGCCCAGCGAGTCGGCCTCGCCCAGGCCCGCCCGCTGCTCCTGCGCAACCCGCGAGCGACGCTCAAGGCACTGCTCGACCAGCGGCTCCCGATCTACCAAAAGCTAGCCTGGATCACGATCCTCACCGACACCCAATCCCCAGACCAGCTAGCCGCCGAAATCGCCCATCGCCTTCACGCCGATGCCCGCGACAGCTAGGGGCCCACGCTGCCGCCAGAGCGACAGCTAGGGGCCCACGCTGCGAGGAGGACTCCAGCCATGAGCTCGACCAGCATCAGGGTAGGTGGGGAACGCCCCTACGACGTGCTCGTCGGCACCGACATCATGGGCGAGCTACCACGCCTGGTTGGCGAGCGGCCGCGCACGGTTGTGGTCATCCACGCTGACGGACTCGAGCATCTGGTCGGACCAGCCCGCGAAGCCCTGACAGCCGCCGGTCACACAGTCCATACCGAAACCGTGCCAGCCGGCGAACCGGCCAAGGACATCACGGTGGCGACGAAACTCTGGTCCAGGCTGGCAGCACTCAAAACATCCCGTTCCGACGCGATAATCGGGTTGGGTGGGGGCGCCGTGACTGACCTTGCTGGGTTCGTGGCGGCGACGTGGTTGCGCGGCCTGCCAGCAGTGATGGTGCCGACGACGCTGCTCAGCATCGTGGACGCGGCGATCGGCGGCAAGACGGGGATCAACATCGCTGCCGGGAAGAACCTGGTCGGTGCGTTCCACCCGCCGGCTGGAGTACTGGCCGACCTGAGTGCCCTCGCGACGTTGCCGCGCCGTGAGTACGTGAGTGGCCTGGCCGAGGTGATCAAGGCCGGATTCATCGCCGACCCGGTGATACTCGACCTGATTGAGGCTGATCCGGCCGCCGCGGCCGCGCCAGGCGGTCCGCACGAGCGCGAACTGATCGAGCGAGCGATCCGGATGAAAGCCGACGTGGTGACCGCCGACCTGCGGGAGGCGGAGGCCGGACGGCGCGAGACGCTCAACTACGGGCACACGCTCGGCCACGCGATCGAGCGAGCCGAGCAGTTCGCGATGCCGCATGGGGAGGCGGTCGCGGTGGGGATGATGTTCGCCGCGTCGGTCGGCCGGCTGTCGGGTCGGCTCGATGAAGCGACCGCCAAGCGGCACGGCGAGATCCTGGCCGCCGTCGGCCTGCCGGTCAGGTACAGCGGTGCCGCGTCGTGGGAGCAACTGAGGGACACGATGGGTGTCGACAAGAAGGCCAGGGGAGGTCGGCTGCGGTTCGTGGTGCTCGACGGCCTGGCTCGGCCCGGAATACTCGACGATCCGCCCGAGCAGCTGCTCGCCCTTGCTTACGAGGGGATGTGACGATGCCGACTGTGCTGGTGCTCAACGGGCCGAACCTCTCCCGGCTCGGTTCCCGCGAACCAGACGTCTATGGGACCGGGACGCTGGAGGACCTAGCCAAGGCCTGTGCCGCCACGGCGGCCGAGCTTGGCCTGGCCACGGACTTCCGCCAGACAAACGATGAAGCAGAAATAATCGCGTGGGTTCATGAGGCCGCCGATAAGCGGCTGCCGATCGTGCTGAATCCGGCCGCGTTCACGCACTACTCGTACGGCCTGGCCGATGCCCTGGCGATGCGAACGGCGCCGTTGGTCGAGGTCCACCTGTCGAACCCGGCAGCCAGGGAGGAATTCCGGCATAACTCCGTGGTGGCCGGCGTCGCGGACGGGACTATCGCCGGGTTCGGGTTCAGGTCGTATCAACTCGCGCTTCGCGCGGTGGCCAGTCTGCTGGCCGATGCCAGTGCCGACGCCGATGCGCGGGCCAGTAGTGCCTGAGTTACTCGCCAGTTACGATGCTTTGATCCGGACGGCGGTTTGATCCGGACGGTTCGCCAGGGGATCGAGGTCACGTTGCGTATCGGAATGTCACTGAACTACTCGGGCGGGTTCGCCGAGACCGTCGCCGAGCTAGCCGACTACGAGAAGGCCGGCCTCGACATTGTCTTCGTGCCCGAGGCGTACAGCTACGACGCGGTCAGCCAGCTTGGCTACGTGGCGGCCAAGACCGAGCGGCTGCAACTCGCCTCGGGGATCATGCAGCTCTACACGAGGACTCCGACGCTGACCGCGATGACGGCAGCCGGGCTGGACTACGTGTCGAACGGTCGGTTCAACCTGGGGATCGGAGTCTCTGGGCCGCAGGTGATCGAGGGGTGGCACGGGGTGCGCTATGACGCCCCGGTTGGCCGCACCCGGGAGACCATCGAGATCTGCCGGGCGGTGTGGCGGCGCGAGCGACTGGTCTACGAGGGCAAGAACTACAAGATTCCTCTCCCGCCCGGCCAGGGCACCGGTCTCGGCAAGGCGCTGAAGATCATCAACCACCCGGTCAGGGACCGGATCCCGATCTTCGTCGCCGCGGTCGGGCCGAAGAACACCGAGATGGCGGCCCAACTGGCCGAGGGCTGGCAGCCGATCTTCTACTTCCCTGAGAAGGCGGCCGGGATCTGGGGGTCGGCGGTGCGGGCCGGCAAGGCCAAGCGTGACCCCTCGCTGCCGCCGCTTGACGTGATCGCCCAGGCGACGCTCGCGATCGGCGATGGCGTAGCCGACCTGGTCGACCTGAGCAGGCCGGTGATGGCGCTGTACATCGGTGGCATGGGGGCGCGCGGGCAGAACTTCTACACGAAACTGGCGTCGGACTACGGTTACGCCGACGAGGCGATCGCGATCCAGGATGCCTACCTGGACGGCCGCAAGGACGAGGCGGCCGCGCTGGTGCCTAGGTCGCTGCTGGAGGGGATTTCCCTGATCGGAGCTAAGTCGCAGGTCGCCGAGCGGCTCGAAGCCTACCGGGAGTCTGGCGTTACGACGCTGAACGTCGCGCCGCTAGCGCACACGCACGCGGAGCGGGTAGCGCTGATAGAGCAAATCAAGGAGATGGCAGCCTGACCGCCGCAGCATCTGCCGGGTCGGCTGAACGCGGTGCTTCGGGTGGTGTATCTGGTGTTCACCCAAGGGCACCGGGCGACGAGTGGTCCTGACCTCGTCCGAGCTGACCTGTGCGACCGGGCGATCGCTCCGGGTCGGTCGGGGTGGTACTGACTTATCATCGGTTTTGGTCACTAATCTGACCGTTTTGACCCGCTTTGCGGCGCGCAAACTGATGATAAGTCGTCCTGAGCGCCGGCTTGCCACGGGTTAAGGCCCCGCTGATCACCTACCCCGGCAGCACGGAGCTCAGTCCGTGCCCGGCCCGGCTGGCGTGCCCGGCCCGCCTGGCCCGTGAATGGTGCCGTCGGAGCGGTCCGGTTGTTGGGGTGGGGCATCTGCTGGGTACAGTCCGGGTATGGCCGAAGACGCCCCGCGCGTCGTGATCGTTGGGTCTGGGTTTGCCGGTCTCACCGCGCTCACCCACCTCGCGAGTGCCGGAATGCGGGTTACCCTCGTGGACCGCAACTCCTACAGCACGTTCCAGCCGCTGCTCTACCAGGTGGCCACCGCCGGGCTGACCTCCGCCGACGTCGCGTATCCGACCTGGACAGCCGCGCACAAGACTCACACGGAGTTCCGCAAGGGCGAGGTCACCGACGTCAACACCGACGCGCGCCAGGTGCTTCTCGCCGACGGCGCGGTGCTCGACTACGACTACCTGGTGATCGCGACTGGCGTCAGCGCCGCGTTCTTCGGCGTGGAGGGCGCGGAAGAACACAGCTTCAGCCTGTACACCAGGCACGACGCGATTATCCTGCGCGATCGGCTGATGGCCGAGCTTGAAAAGCTGAGCGTCGCCGGTAACGAAGACGATCTCGGCATCACGATCGTGGGCGGTGGCGCGACCGGGGTGGAGATGGCCGGGACCCTCGCCGAGCTGAGGAACATCGCGCTGCCCGCGTCGTTCCCCGCCATTGACCCCAAGCGAATCTGCGTGACGCTCGTCGAGCTTGGCCCCGTGCTGCTCGGGCCGTTCAGCCCGCGCCTGCGCGAGTACGCCCAACGTGAGCTGATCAAGCGCGGCGTCGATGTCCGGCTGGACACCAAGATCGAGCGGGTGGACTCCAGCAGCGTGGTGCTTTCCGACGGATCTAGGCTCTCCAGCGACATGACCGTTTGGGCGGCTGGGATCGCCGGGCCCGAGTGGCTCGGCAAGCTTGGTTTGCCGATTGGGCGCGGCGGCCGGGTGCTGACCGGGCCGGATCTTATGGTCAGCGGTCACGAGCGGATCTTCGCGGCCGGCGACATTGGGATCATCGATAGGCAGCCGCTGCCGCAGTTGGCGCAGCCAGCCATCCAGCAAGGCCGGCACGTGGCCGAACAGATCCGGCGGATCCAATCTGGCCGGGCGACTCAGCCGTTCAGCTACAAGGACAAGGGCCTGATGGCGACGATCGGTCATCGGTCGGCCGTTGTCGATCTGCCGAGCAAGATCCGGGTGCGGGGTACGCTCGCCTGGTTGGCCTGGCTCGGGCTGCACCTGATCTACCTGCTCGGCAATAGGAACAGGATCTCCGCGCTGGTCAACCTGTCGTGGCGCTACCTGACCTGGAGCAGAGGCGGCGGCGTCATCATCGGCGACGATGTCGGCTAACTGCCCGAGACCTTGCGGGCCTGATTCGCCAGCCAGCCGAACGCGGACCGCGCGCCGTTGGCCAACTCAGTGGTCGCCTGGCCGACTGCCCTGGCCGATGGTGGCAGGTCGAGGTCGCCGATCGGCTCGCCACTCGTGTGGATGACGGGCCGGTCAGGAGCGATTCCCCGACCGAACTCGGCGATGTCGATGGCCGCGCGGGGTTGTACGTCGCGCAGTTCGTACCTGCTCACCGGCTTGTTGTCGAAGTAGGACACTTGCCGTAGCACGATGCCGAGCTCGGCATCGATCGCGAGCGCGATCAGGGCGGCGTGGTCGGACCAGCTTGACCGGCGGTCGGCGCGTACCCGCGGTCGCTCGGCTATCAGCTGGATCGCCCGTCGCCCGTCAACGATTTGCTCGCCGGCCTCGCTGAGCGGCCAGTTGCGCAGCAGCCAGGCTGGGTCGACGAGCCTGACGAAGTCGGTCGGTAGCGGGAGCGGCGGGCTGACGACGACTCGGTTGTGGTAGACCTTGCGCAGCCGCTCGCCGTCGCAGGCCATGGTCAGCGGGTGCCCCGGACGATCCTCGCGCTCAAAATCGATCCGGTAGTGATCTGGCATAGCCAGTGTCAGCTTGGCGGTGCGATGCGAGTCGCGCAAACGGAAGTAGCTATCCTCCTCCGCGCCCGAGAACCCGCTCGCGAAGGGTACATCGTGCATGGTCCCGCCGACAGCCAGCGCTGGCACGCTGCGCCTGGCCAGGGCGCCGTCGAGCCAGTGGTGCACCTGAGCGGTCAGCGTCAAAGGCGCCAGGCCGGAATGGGTGATCAAGCTGAGCACGGTATCCGAGACCGGCCCGCCCGAGCCCGGCGTTGCTGCCGCCGGCCCTGGGCCGGCGGCGCGGCCGGCATCTCAGCTTCGGCGTCCTGGTCAGGACCGTCTGGCGGCGCAGGAGCGGCCGTCTCGGGCCGGGCCAGTTGCCTGGCGGCCAGGTACACCGCGCCCCGTGCCATGCGGAGCGCCATCCGGCCCATGTCGATCTGAGTGTCCGGCTCATAGTCGCCGCCGCGCCAGTAGCGGTGAGATTCTGGCGGGCCGATGTCGTTTTGCTCGACGTCGATTCCGTCGCCCGGCCTGAAGCTGGCCGGGTCGGCCGCGGCGGCCGGGTTGATCACGAGGTCAGCGAGTTCGAGCGAGGAGAACGGCTGTCCATCGAACACGGACTCATAGCGCAGTACGAGGCCGAGTTCGGCGTCGATGACCATGTCGACTTGGTCCACTAGCGCGGTGAGCAAGGCCCAGCGGTCGGCCGGCGGCCTGGGCGTGCCGCGCACCTGGAGTGCGGTGCGCCCGGCCACCTCGGTCGTGCCAGTCGTGCTGAGTTGCAGCTGGCACATCAGCCAGGTCGGCTTCACGATCGCAGAGAACGGAGGATGCGCTCGATCAGCGACTGACTGCTCCGCTTCCGTGCGCCGGATCACCCAGCAGGACTCGCCGTCGCTGACAATGAGCCGCACCTCATCGTCTTCTTCTTCTTCATCTTTGCCGTAGCCGCGGTCGGTGGGCTGCTGGCCGTCACCGGGCTCGAACCGGTACTGGCCGCCTGGCGCGAGCAGCAGGCATTCTGTCGTCTGTGCCCATTCGTCCGGTGCGTGGTCACCTCTGGCTGGCTTCGAGGCCGATAGGGCTGATCCCATGAAACTGATCATGCCGCCAGAGCGTCGCCGCATGTCGCTCGCGAGCTGGTCGCTGAACAGAGCGGACAAGCGCCGGTTGCGCCGCCTGATGACCTTTGCGGACAAGGACCATTGGGTCCAGTCCGCTCGGTAGAGCAGCACCAGCGGGTCAGCCATCGCACCACCTCTTAGCGCCCGATGTCACCTTATCTGGCCCAGCCGCTCCTGGCCGATCACTCGTCGGCAGGCGGCCGTTACAGTTCAGGTATGCCAGAGATGCACGGCGCCCGCCGAACCCGCGCGCAGCACCAGATCAAGGCCGTCGGCGCGGATGCCGCGCTGGTCACCAGCGGCGTCAACATCAGGTACCTGACCGGCTTGGTCAGCTCCAACGCCGCCGTGCTTGTGCCCGCTGACGGGCCGTCGGTGCTGTGCACGGATTCCAGATATGCCGGCACGGCCGAACGGGACTGTGCTGATCTCGAGTTGCTGATCCAGCGCGACGTCGAAGGCGCTCTGGTCTCCCGCGCGCTGGGCGCCGGACTGCGCACGATCGCCTTCGAGGACCGGGTGATGACGGTGCAGCGTTATCGCGCGCTGACCCGCCCAGACGGCGACGAGGTGGTCGGCCACTGCGGACCGGGTCTTGAGCTTGTGCCGATGGATGGGGCGATCGATGACTTGCGGATCGTCAAGGATGAAGCTGAGCTGGCATTGCTTGCCAGGGCGTGTGAGATCACCGGTCAGGCGTTCACTGCCGTGCTCGACCGGTTGCGGCCCGGCGTGACCGAGCGCGACTTCGCCGTCGCGCTTGAGCGCGCCATGGTGGACCTAGGCGCGGAGGGGCCCGCGTTTGGCAGCATCGTCGCGTCCGGCCCGAACGGCGCGATCCCGCATCATGTCCCGGGGGACCGGCCGTTCGAGCGTGGTGACCTGATCACCATCGACTGCGGCGCCAAGTTCGCCGGTTACCACGCTGATATGACCAGAACCGTGGCGATCGGCGAGCCGCAGGCCTGGCAGCGCGAAATCTACGGGGTGGTCGCCCTGGCCCAAGAGGTGGGAATAGCTGCCGCATCGGCCGGTGCCGACGTCGCCGACGTCGACGCGGCAGCACGTAACCTCGTCGAGGGCGCTGGTTATGGAGGAAATTTCACCCATGGTCTCGGACATGGGGTGGGTCTTGAGATCCATGAGGCACCGTGGCTGCGCCAGGACAAGACCGGTACACTAGCGGACCGGGTTCCTATCACCATCGAACCCGGGATTTACCTGGCTGGTGCGGGCGGCGTCAGGATCGAAGACACGCTCGTGGTCCGCGCAGGTACCGGGGCGGCGGGTTCGGCGGAGGCGCTCACTACCATCACCAGGGAACTGCTCGTCTTCTAGGCGCGTTCGATCGGCCTACCGGGCCACGGCGCAGCGGTACCCGTCCGTATGCAGGAGATGCAACCAACGTGGCCACCACGAACGACCTTAAGAACGGCATGACCTTGAACATCGACGGCCAGCTCTGGAGTGTCGTGGAATTCCAGCACGTCAAGCCGGGCAAGGGCGGCGCGTTCGTGCGGACCAAGCTGAAGAACGTGATGTCGGGCAAGGTCGTGGACCGGACCTTCAACGCTGGGGTCAAGGTCGACGTCGCCAACGTCGACAAGCGCGAAATGCAGTACCTGTACCGGGAGGCCGACCAGTTCGTCTTCATGGACACGCAGGACTACGACCAGCCGAGGATCCCGTCAGAAACTGTCGGTGACGCCGCGAACTACCTGCTTGAGGAGCAGACGGTCACGGTTGCGTTCAACGACGGCGCGCCGCTCTATGTCGAGCTGCCCGCCGCGGTCGAGTTGACGGTGAGCCAGACCGACCCGGGGCTGCAGGGCGACCGGTCGACCGGAGGCACCAAGCCCGCCACGCTTGAGACCGGCGCGCAAATCCAGGTGCCGCTGTTCATCACGACTGGCGAGAAGATCCGAGTAGATACGCGCACCGGCGACTACCTCGGCCGGGCGTGAGCGCGCGCAGTAAGGCGCGCAAGCGGGCGCTGGACATTCTGTTTGAAGCTGAGATGAGACGCGAGTCGCCGCTCAGCGTTCTGGAGAGCAGGATGATTCATGCCGATCCGCCTGTGACCAGCTACGCCGCCGAACTCGTCAGGGGAGTTCAGGCTCACCGTGACCTGATCGATGAGCTGCTCGCCGAGCATTCGCACGGATGGGCGCTTGACCGGATGCCGGCCGTCGACAGGAACATCTTGCGCATCGGCGCGTACGAAATTCTGTGGGCGAAAGATGTGCCGGAGCCGGTCGCGATCAGCGAGGCCGTGCTGCTGGCTCAGAATCTGTCCACCGACGCCTCTCCTGCTTTCGTCAACGGGCTGCTGGCGCGGCTGCTCGAGATCAAGCCCACCATCGTCGATGACGCTGCCGACGATGTGAATTGTCAGTAGCCGCCGCTACAGTCGGGTAGGTGGCTGAGCTTGACACCACGGGGCCTGACACCACGGGGCCTGACACCACGGGGCCTGACGACGCCGGCTGCGGCATCTTGCATATCGATATGGACGCGTTCTACGCGAGCGTCGAGATCAGGGATCGTCCAGAGATAGCTAGCAAGCCGGTCATCGTGGCGCACACGCAGGGCCGTGGCGTGGTCCTGTCCGCCAATTACATCGCGCGGGCGTTCGGTGTTCGGTCTGCGATGCCGGCCAGCCGGGCTCAGCGACTGTGCCCGCACGCTGTTTTCGTCAGTCCGAGGCATCAGCTCTACGGCGCGGTATCCAAGGAAGTCATGGCGATCTTTCGGAGCGTGACCCCGGCGGTGGAGCCGCTGTCGCTGGATGAGGCGTTCCTCAACGTGGCTGGTGCGGTCCGGTTGCTTGGCCGGCCCGCCGCAATTGGCGCCATGATCCGGCAGCAGGTGCGCGAGCAGCTTGGCATCACCTGCTCTGTCGGCATCGCGACCACCAAGTTCGTAGCGAAACTTGCCTCGGTGCATTGCAAGCCGGATGGGCTGCTCGTCATCCCGGCCGACGGGGTGCTTGATTTCCTGCACCCGCTGCCGGTGTCGGCGTTGTGGGGCGTCGGCGAGCGCACGGGCAAGGTACTCGCCCGGCTCGGTCTGCGGACAGTAGCCGAACTAGCGCACGCGCCGGTCGACACGCTTGAGCGAGAGCTTGGCCGGGCGACGGCGGCCCACCTAGCGGCGCTAGCGTGGGGGCGAGATGAGCGCAAGGTCGTTCCTGAGAGCCACGACAAGAGCGTGGGAGCTGAGGAGACCTTCGCGACCGATATCGGCGACCCCGAGCTGATCAGGCGCGAGTTGCTACGACTTTCCGGGCGGACGGCGCGGAGCTTGCGGTCATCTCGGCTCGCTGCCCGCACCATCTCGGTCAAGCTCAGACGGGCCGATTTCACCACGATCACGAGGTCCCGCACGCTGCGCGAGCCCACGGACGTGGCCCAGCGAATCTACGCCACCGCCTGTGAGCTCTACGCCGCGTCCGGCTTGGCCTCCGGCGTGCTGCTGCGGCTAGTCGGCGTGCGGGCGACAGGGCTCACGAAGGCGACTGACACCGGCATTCAGCTCGCGCTCGACGAGCGGCCGGATTCCTGGCGCGAGGCGGAGACCGCGATGGAGCAGATTACTAAGAGATTCGGCTCTGGTGCGGTCGCTCCCGGCTCGCTGATTCGTCCGGATGGCCACAAAGATCGTTCCTGATCTGGTATCGATCGGCCCGTCGATCTCGGAGCTTTGGGCGCAACTAGAGGTGATTATGTGTCTGCAGTGGCCCATATCGACTTCCGCTGCAGGTCAGATGCCGATGTCTACCGCCTGCTTGACCGCCTGCTCGGGCGTCCCCTTCCGCAGAACACTCCGGCACTCGTATTCTGGGGAGAGCCAGGCCGCAAGGCTATCGTCATCCGTCCGGCCGGCGCGAGTTATTGGGAGGCACCGTGCCGCTTTCCGAGCACGAGCAGCGTCAGCTCGAGCAGATCGAGCAGGCGCTCTACGCCGAGCACCCGCGATTCGCTAAGGCGGTGCGGGCGGCTGATCCGCAAGTGCACTATCGACGTCGGCTCATCTACGCGATGGTCGGCTTCGCGATCGGCTTGGCCCTGCTGCCGGTGGGCGTCTCAACGTCGTTCATCGCGGTCAGCGTGCTTGGCTTCATCGTGATGCTCGGCTCGTGTTACTGGGCCGCGATCAGCTACCG
This sequence comes from uncultured Actinomycetota bacterium, assembly GCA_963769145.1. Taxonomy (GTDB): domain Bacteria; phylum Actinomycetota; class Actinomycetes; order Streptosporangiales; family Streptosporangiaceae; genus Chersky-822. Next base: position 155,481 of record CAVYKS010000001.1, on the reverse strand, counting down.
GCGAATGAACGGCCTGCCGACTGGCCGGGCATCGATCAAGGATCGCAAGGATCGCGGACCAAAGCGCAAAGCCAGAGAAGGCAAGAGCGGCAAGCGAACCGGTACGGGGTTCGGCGACCGGCTCGAAGAGCGCTGGCGTCGGCGCCAGGAGGGCCGAGGCAACTAGCAGGCGCAGGCGAGTTTCCGAACCGCCGCGTTGGGCCGTTGCTGTAGTTGGGTGTGCGGGCTGTTGGGCTAGCTGTGGGTTGGGGTGGGGATCCATCCGGTTCGCTGGCCTACGTTGAGCCTCGCGGTGGCGAACAGCGGGCCGATCACGGACGCTGGCATCAGTCGGGCGCGCAGCCGCTGGAGGATGCCTGAACTCCGGGCCAGCGAGCGGCGAACCTCGATCACGTCGGCCTTGATGCCGTCGGCGGATGCCGGGACTGGCGCGTACCGGCATCGTTCCACCACGGTGGCGATGCGGCTGATCGCTTGCCTGGCGGTCTCATCGATGTTCGCGTCGACGCTGATCCGCCTGGCGGTGGCTCGCGGTGACTCGCTGAGTCGGTGGGTCAGGCCGAAATCGTCCAGGTCGGCGCAAACTTCCTGCCAGGCGGCGCTGGCCAGACCCGAGTCGCCCACCGCGGCGCGCCAGCGTCGCCGGCGGCCGACGATGCGAGCGGTTCCAGGGATGATAGCCGCCACTATCAGCAGCGCGAGCAGGGCGAGCAGGATCTGGCCGATCGGCGCGTGCGAGCGCGCGGCCGGCAGCCTGGCTGGCGGGACAGGGCCGACCTGGTCCGGCGGCGGTGCCTTGACGTGCGGGCCACCACGCTCCACGCCGGTGATCTGGCCGGGCTTGGAGGTAATGGGCGGAATGTTACTGCCGCCGTTGCTGCTGCCCGCTGAGGAGCTCACGTAGGATGGCGGACTCGCCGTGCCCTGGCCGTGCGGACCGCCCGGCGTTGGCTCGAATCTCAGCCAGCCGGCCTGCGGGAAGTAAAGCTCGGGCCAGGAATGGGCGTCGGCGGTTGTCACTTTCCAGACGTGCCCTGAGTGTTCAGTGCCTCCGGTGTACCCGATCGCGATCCGCGAGGGGATGCCGACGAGGCGCGCCAGCACCGCCATCGCGAAGGCGAACTGCTCGCAGAAGCCCTGCCTGCTCACGGTCAGGAAGTCGAGCAGCCCCTGCGCGGTATTCGGCAGGCTAGGGGCGTGCAGGTTGTAGGTGAACTGGTTGGACTGGAAGTAATTCTCCAGCTTGACGGCCTTCTGGAACGGCGTCGTCGCTCCCTTGGTGATGGCCCGGGCGATCGCAGTTAGCTGCGGGGTCACCGATGTGTTGAAGCCCAGGTAGGACTTCCTGATCGCAGCCGGTATCGGCTGGGTCGAGTTCTCGATCGCCGTCGTCAGCACCGGCTGGCCGTTGGTCGCCGTGTACTGCATGCCCGAGTGGTCGGCATTGCCCGAGTACACCATCAGCGTGTCGTAAGTCTCGCTCCACGTGCCGGTCACGCCGATCTGAGTCGGCCAGTAGGGGAGCGGCAGGAAGAACACGGGGAAGTTGTAGCCCGTCGAGGAGCCGACGAGGTGGTCAAGCTTGATCGTGGTGGACGCCTGCGTGACCAGCCGTGTTCGAGGCGACGCCAGGCGGCGCGAGCAGTGCCTTTTGGCCGATCGTGAGGGTCCGGTTTGGTGTCACGATCTTCCATTCGCCCTTGCCGGCGACGTAGTTGAGCACATACACCTGCAGGTACTCGCCGCTGGCTGAGGTCGACGTGTAGGACAGCACTGGTGCGGTGGTCGACTCCGTCAGCAGGGCGTGCATCTGGTCGACCGGGTTCGGCAACCCGGCGGGGACGATCTTAGGGCCGCCGCCGTGGTCCCCGAACAGCCGGTGCAGGTTCAGGCTGGGCAGCAGCAGCGGCGCCACGATCGCCGCGCAGACGCGCGGCGAGGCCGATCCTCCGTCCGGTCGCGGCCAAGCCGCGGATGTCTGCCCCGCCGAGCCGTTCGTCCTCGCTCCGCGTAATGCCAGACTGTGACGATGCGGCCCCAGCCGCGTAGCCGGTGTCTGCCGTCCGAGGCAAGCAGAGCCGAGGTAGCCGATCGCGGCGAGCAGGAATGTGATGATGCTGCTCGGCCCGCCGCTCTTGGCCGCGGTCGCTATCGGCGCCATGTAGATCACGAGCAGCGGCAGCCCGGCGATGGCTGGCTTGCGCAGTCGGACGGCGATTACGTCGACCACGATCGCGGCAAGCCCGATGCTGGCGGCCGCGAGCAGGATGACGCCGGCGGAGCCCTGTACCGGCGGCGTGTTCTTCGCCGCCAGACCGCCTCGGTTCACCAGCGTCACCAGGTGATGCAGCGACCTGGCGGTCGGGATCAGCAGCGCGAACGACTTGGCGTTGGACAGCGTGAGGTTGAGGTAGAGCAGCAGGGCCGCGAGGTAGGTCACCAGGTCGGCGACCGGCCGCAACACCCGAACCCGCGTCGCGCTGGCCGCACAGCAGCCGATGATGATCAAGCCAGCCGCCTTGAGCAGCAGCGAGGAGTCGAAGAGCAGCGGCGCGCTGGCCACTGCGGCGAGCACGGTCGCGCCGATCGCCGCCTGCGTCGGCGCCAGCCTGGTCAGCGTGCCGGCGAGCGCTACGACGATGACGGCGCCGATCGAGGCGGCCAGCCAGCCGCCTCCCCTGATCAGCACCCATTCCGAAATCGAAGCGAGAATGACCGCGACTGCGGCGGCGACGGTCAGCCGGTGGTTCATCGGGTTACTACCCCCAGATCAGGCAGGTTGCCGCCGTACGCGGCGTAGGAGCCGACCCTTGGCAAGTGCTGCCAGGCGACAGCAAGCGGTGTGGTCGCATCGACCGTGATGACGCGCCACCCGGCCGCCCGCAGCACTGCCTCGGCGGCGGCAGTCTCGGCTGGCGGCAGGCCGCGCGGTGGCGCGCCGTTGCCAGCGGGCGAAACCGCAAGCTCGGCGGCCGGACGGCCGTTGCCGTCCACTGGGCTGGCGCCGGCCTGGCCATCGGCCTGGCTCCGATCGGGCTGGCTGGCCCAGGTGGACGTGGCCAGTAGCAGGGCGATGCCCTGCCTGCCCTCCCGGCGGGCGGCCGCGATCTCCCTGGCCTGGTCGCGCGGACAGCCGCCCGGCGATCAGAACGAGCAGGCCGCCTTCGATGGTGCTCAGCGCGGCGCTCGTCCGGGCGAAGTCGTGGTTTCGGGACTGGCTGACCACGGAGAGCGCGTCGAGCAGCACGTCTTCGAACATCGACGACCCGGCCAGCGGGCCAGCTGTCGGTCAGCAGGTGCCCGTCCAAGCCCTGCCTGGCCAGATGGACGCCGACCGACGCCGCGGCGCTCACCGCGAACTCGAACGACGAACTCGGGCCCGAGCCAGTGTGCGCGCTGCGCCGCGAGTCGAGTAGCAGCACCGCGCGGTCCTGCCAGCGCTGCTCTTCCCTGCGCACCATCAGTTCGCCGTACCTGGCCGTCGACCGCCAGTGCACCCGGCGCAGTTCGTCGCCGTTGCGGTAGGCGCGGGGGATCACGTCGTCGTCGCCGACCGCGGCGGTCATCCTGGTCCGGCCGTCGCCGTCGCTCGACCAGCTACCGTTGACCGATGGCGCTGATCAGCGGCACCACCTTGGGCGTCACGGTGAGCGTGTTCTGGCTGGCGAAGTTGGCGGTCAGCTCGACCAGGCCGAAGACGTCGGCGATCCTTATCCGCATCGGTCCGACGGCGAACTTGCCGCGCACGTCAGACCGAAGCTGATAGCTGACCTCGCGCGTCCCGCCTCGCTCGATGCCGTTCACCACGTAGCGGGGCCGCGCGCCGAGCGAGTAGGGGATGGTCTCCTCGGCGAGCAGCAGGCCCGTCGATATCCGGCTGACGTTCTCCAGCCGCACCGTGACCTTGGCCGGCTGGCCTGGCGCCACCCGTGGCCGGGGTGATCGTGGCGGTCGCAGCGCAACTGATAACGCGCGCGGCGGGCGGTCAGCGCGGAGAACAGCGGCAGGCAGATGAGCAGGGCGCCCACGCTGACCATCGCGTCGCTGCCGAGTACCAGCGCCGGCGAGCACGCCGACGATGCCGGCGGTGAGGAACGACGCGCCGCGGACGGTGAACCAGGCGAGAACCGACCGCATCGTCGCCTCCTTCTGCTTGCTCTGCCAATGTACGTCGCTTTCCGGCTCGTCGGCCAGGCAGTGCTGGTCGGTGCCGGCGCTACCGGCCGGGCAGCGGGCACCCGCTCGACGATTCTGGCGAGCACTTGCTCGGGCAGATCCCGGCCGACGACCGCCTCGGCGGTGGGCAGCAGCCGGTGCGCGAGCACCGGCAGCGGCCAGCGCTTGCACGTCGTCGGGTATCACGAAATTCCTGTCCTCAAGCGCGGCGAAGGCACGGCTGGCCCGCAGCAAGTGCAGCGCGGCGCGCGGAGAAGCGCCGAGGCGCAGCGATGACGCTGACCGGGTCGCGTTGACCAGGTCGATGATGTACTGCCGCACCTGGTCGGCGACGTGCACCTTGCGCACGGCGGCGATCAGCGCGCGCACGTCGCTGGCGTGCGCGGCTGGCTTGAGGTCATCAAGCGGCGAATGTGATCCGTGCGCGTCGAGCATCGCCAGTTCGGCGACCGGGTCTGGGTAGCCGATCGAGATCCTGGCGGTGAACCTGTCTCGCTGCGCCTCAGGCAGCGGATAGGTGCCCTCCATCTCGATCGGGTTCTGCGTCGCGATCACCATGAACGGAGGTTCGAGCGAATACGTAGTGCCGTCGACGGTGACCTGCCGCTCTTCCATCGACTCCAGCAACGCCGACTGCGTCTTGGGAGATGCCCGGTTGATCTCGTCGCCGAGCACCAGGTTGGCGAAGATTGGCCCCGGCTTGAACTCGAACTCCCGCAACTCCTGGTTGTAGGCGCTGACCCCGGTGATGTCGCTCGGCAGCAAGTCAGGCGTGAACTGAACGCGCCTGACCGAGCAGTCGATCGACCTGGCCAGCGCTTTGGCCATCAGCGTCTTGCCTACACCAGGAACGTCTTCGATCAGCGCGTGGCCCTCGGCGAGCAACACCGTCATGGCGAGCCTGACCGTCTCCGGCTTGCCCACGACGACCGAATTGATCGTCTCGCCGATCCGGTGAGCAATCGGGATCAGCTGGTCAAGCGTTTGCTCCGGGTGCCCGGTCTGAGCTGACACTCGTCCTCCTTGTACCTAGCCGCGGGCCGCCAGGTGAGTCCATAGCGAATGCGGCAGTCATGGTTCCCGTTGGCTTACGGGGGTCGCGGCAGTCGTGCCGCGACGCCAGCGATGACCATTCCGTGCCGCCTTGACAGTACGTGGCGTGATGCGTCGAAGTAACAACAGATTGGAAATCACTGCATAACAAGCTTCCCTGCAGCGTGCCTAGATAGTCACGTCCCCTGCGCCCCCTGGTTGTACGTGATTTTCACAGATCAGGTTCACGGCCGGTCGGCTAACCCCTTGCTCCACTCTCCTCCACCGCTGCTGACCTTCGGGTTTGTGGAGCCACTAGCCCGTTCTCGGGCCATCAGGTGATTGACGGTGGAGGATTGTGGAGTACAGTGGTGCGCGGTGGGGAGACAAAGGGCCCCGCTGCCCGCGCGGTTGCCGCGCAGGTGGGGGACAGAGGGTGAGGGACAGCGGAGGTGAGGGCCAGTGTTTCTCGGCACTCACACTCCCCGGCTGGATGAGAAGGGCCGGCTGTTCCTGCCTGCGAAGTACCGCGACGAACTGGCGGAGGGGCTAGTGCTGACCAAAGGTCAGGAGCGCTGCCTCTACGTGTTCCCGCAGGCCGAGTTCGGCCGCATCACCGAAGCCCTGCGCGAGGCGCCGGTGACGGCTAAGGCAGTGCGTGACTACAGCCGCGTCTTCTTCGCGAGCGCGTCCGACGAGGTGCCCGACAAGCAGGGCAGGATCACGATCCCGCCCTCGCTTCGTGACTACGCGGCGCTGCAGCGTGACTGCGTGGTGATCGGCGCCAATACCAGACTTGAGATCTGGGACGCCACCGCCTGGGAGGCCTATCTGGCCGAGCAGGAGGACGCCTTCTCTGACGCGTCGCAGGAGGTGCTGCCAGGGGTTCTGTAAACCAGTGCCCGGCGAGGTCTCCACCCGCGCCGGACGGCTCGTCGGCTGACGCCACTTCCCCGGCGCCAGGCGGCAGCGAGCCGATCACTTCCGCAGGGGTTCAGGGGTGTCCCCGGGCCAGCACGGCGCGGATGGCGACCTGGCCGGGCACTCCGAGCACGTAGCGACCGAGAGGAGGGGCTCGATGAACACGGCTGCGGCCGGACATGTACCGGTCATGCTCGACCGGGTGCGCGAACTGCTCGCATCCCGCACTCGCGCCACCGGAGCCGTTCTCGTCGACGCTACTCTCGGCCGGGCCGGCCACACGATCGCGCTGCTGGCCGACCACCCCGGCCTCAGCGTGATCGGCATCGACGCTGACCAGACCGCGATCGAGGAGTCGACGCCGGCTGCTCGGCGCCGACGTGCGCCGGGTCACGCTGGTGCACGCCGCCTACGACCAGATCCCCGAGATACTGGCGGGCCTTGGACGGCGCAGCGTGCAGGGCAGTCCTGTTCGACCTCGGGGTGTCATCGCCCCAGCTTGACGACCCGGCCAGGGGTTTCTCTTACGCCAATGACGCGCCGCTCGACATGCGGATGGACTCGCGAGAGCGGGCTGACCGCGGCCGAGGTGGTCAATACCTACCCGCGCCGCGAGACTGGCGCGCGTTCTTCCGCGAATACGGGGAGGAACGATTTGCCCGGCGGATTGCCGACGCGTTGGTGCGCGAGCGTCCGCGGGAGCCGCTCTAACTTCCACGTCCCGGCTGGCCGAGATCGTCAAGAACTCGATCCCCGCGCCGGCTCAGGCGCACTGGCGGCAACCCGGCGAAGCGCACCTTCCAGGCGCTGCGCATCGAGGTCAACGACGAGCTTGGCCGCGCTGCGGCGCGCTGTGCCCGCCGCGCTTGACGCCGTCGCGGTCGGCGGCCGGATCGTCGTGCTCGCTTACCACTCGCTTGAGGACCGGATCGTCAAGCGAGAGTTCGTCAAGCGATCGACCGACAGCACGCCGCTCGGCCTGCCGGTGCCGCTAGCCTCAGCTCGCCCGCAGTTCCGGCTGCTCGTCTCGGGCGCCGAACAGCCGGGACAAGCGGAACTCACAGCCAACCCGCGGGCCGCCTCGGCCAAGCTCCGGGCGGCCGAACGAATAAGGGCAGCATGAAGCGGGCAACGCAGCATGACGGCGCGTAAGGGCGCCCTGATATGCGAGCGGGGAGATATATGAACGACGTCTTGACTCCGACTCGGCCTGCCGCTCCGTCGGCTGAGCCCGACGCTAGGCGGCCGACCAGGCCGGGTCGTCGGCCGAGGCCTGGCTGGCCCGCTCAGCCGCCGAAGAGTCCGGTGCGGCCGACTAGCCCGGTCCGGCCGCCAGGCCCTGGCCGGTCTGGCCGACCGGTCAGGACCATTGCCGACCAACCGGAACCGCAGCGACGGGCGACAGCCGCGCGCCGCGTCCAGGCTGACCGTCTGGCGGCACGCGGCGTTAGCCAGGCCGGCCGGGTGCGGCGCACGTCGTTCGTGCTGCTCCTGCTCGGCCTGCTCGGCGGCGGGCTTGTCTGCCTGCTCGTCGTGAACACCACGCTCGCGGCGAACTCGATCGAGATCACGAAGTTGCAGAAGCTGAACGCCGTCGGTACCGAGCAGGTCCAGGAACTGCAACAGCAGGTCGCTGCAGCGCGTTCGGCGTCGACGATAGCCAAGGAAGCACGGCTGCTGGGCATGCGACCAGACCCTGAGCTGACCTTCATCAACCTGAACACGAAGACTATCCAGGCACCGAGAGGAGCCGCCGCGGCGGCACTGGCGGCGAGGATAGCGGCGGGCTGGCCCGCCGCGCCGGCGCCTCGGGCACGTGCCAGGCACTCGGGCACCAAGCTGGTGGCCAAGAAGCCAACCTCGGCTGGGCCAGGGCAGTGACGTCGCGACGGGGGAGCGACAGGCCAGGCCAGCGCGCTGATCGGGTCGGGCCACCGGCTGGCCGCCGCCGCCGGCCGACGGGACCCCAGAAGGCCGGACCGCGGCCGGCGGGACCCCAGCCGGCCGGACCGCGACCGGCGGCGCCCCGGCCGCTAGGGTCGCCCTCTACGCCCGGCAGCGGAGGGCAGCGCCCGCCCGGACCGCCGCCGCCCGGCCGGCCACCTGCGGTGGATTCGGCAATCCATCGCATCGCCCCGCCCCGCCCGCGCGATGGATTCGGGAATTCATCCGGGAAATCGGGTATGAATTCGGGAATCCATCGGCGCCCGGGCGGTCCGCTTGGCCCCGGACCGGCGCCAAGGCCGCCACGGAGGCGGCCACTCAAGCGGACGAGTTCGCTCCGGCGGCTGAATGTCACGCTGCTGTCCTTCGCGTTCGCGATCTCGCTGATCGTCGGCAGGCTGATCCAGCTGCAGGGCCTTGAGTCGGGCAAGCTGCCGGATGCTCAGCCAGAAGGAGCGAATGGCGACCATTCCGATCCCCGCCGTCCGCGGCGCGATCAGCAGCAGCGACGGAACTGTGCTCGCGATGACCGTGCAGACCGATGAGGTCAACGCCGACCCGCCGCAGCTTAAGGGTCGATCGGCTTGGCCAAGGCGGCGGCGAAGCTGGCTGGCCCGCTGCGGATGCGCCCGTCGGTATCTTGCAGCCTGCTCAGGCATCCAAGCTCGCCCGACTACGTCGTGCTCTCCAAGTCGGTCGACGTCGCTCGACCGCGAACGCGATCACCAAGCTGGGCCTGGCCCGGCGTCCCGCTGATCCCCACCTACGCCCGGGCTATCCCGGCGGCTACCTGGCCGCCGGGCTGCTCGGATTCGTGAACACCAACCCGAATACCGGCGTGATGACCGGTGAGGCGGGCCTGGAAGAGACGGTACAACGCGCTGCTCACCGGGCGAAGCGGCCTGCAGGCTCGAGGAGGTCGACAACTCGGATAACGCGATTCCCGGCACCGAGTCCACGATCAGGAAGGCGGTGCCGTCGAGCGGCCTGCGGCTGACCATCCAGGCCGACATCCAGTGGGAGGCCGAGCACGAGTGCGCGCTTCAGGTCGCGCGCCACCAAGGCGAAGAACTGCTCGGTCATCGTCATCCAGCCGAGCACCGGCCGAAGATCCTGGCCTTGGCGCAGTACCCGACGTTCAACCCGGGCAAGCCGATCGCCAGCCTCGCGCAGACGAGGACATCCGCTGTGGCGAGCGTGTTCGCGCCCGGCAGCACCGCCAAGGTGATCACCGCGGCGGCCGCGTTCCAGTACGCCGGGCAGACGCCGCTGACCAGCTACGTCGTGCCGGACGCGATCTTCTGGCACGGCGCCTGGTACCACGACGCCGAGCCGCACCCGACCCAGCGGTACACGATCGCCGGGATCATCGCGCACTCGCTCAACGACGGCATGGTCCAGGTCGCCGACCACGTCACGCCGGCCGAGCAGTACGCCGAATTCCGCGCGTTCGGCCTCGGCTCTACACCGGGCTCGGACCTGCCCGGCGAGAGCCCGGGCCTGCTTCGCCCGGCCATCGCAGTGGACCGGCGACTACCGCAACGAGCGCTACCAGATCTCGTTCGGCCAGAGCGTCGGCGTCACCGCCATGCAGATGGCCAGCGTATACGCGACGATCGCCAACGGCGGCGTCCGGGTGCCGCCGACGATCGTAGCGGGGCGCACGGCGACCGCTCCGGCAAGTACATCGCCGACGCAAGCCGGCGCGCAGGTACCGGGTGATCTCGGCCAGAGACCGCTGCCGAGCTGATCTCGGCGCTCGAGCAGGTGCCGCTCGTCTACGACCGGGGCGGCGAGCCCTGGGGTCTCGTTCCTGGCTACACGGTGGCGGCGAAGACCGGCACCGCCCAGGAGCAGGGCAACGGCGATACGGCTCGAGCTTCATCGGCATCGCCCCGGCGACGCGCAGCAACAATCTGGTCGTCGCCGTCAACATCCAGGATCCGCGCAACGGCAGTTATTTCGGCATTGAGGTAGCAGGCCCGGTGTTCAACGCGGTAATGAAGTTCGCGCTGGCCACGATGAAGATTCCACCTGACCACGGTCATGTCCCGTACGTCCCACTCACGGTGCCGTGAAGAGAGGTAATCTCTGCCCGTGCCAGCGGCTCTTCGCCCTCGATATGTCCCGGTGCGCTCACTCACCGGGCTTGCCGCGCTGCTCGGCTTGCGACGGCCTGACGGTGAAGGACGAGAAACGTCTTTCATCCATAACGAACTGCGCGGGGTTACCGGGATCACCCATGACTCGGCCGCCGTGCGACCGGGGTGACCTGTACGCCGCGCTCGCCGGCAGCAGGCACCATGGCGCCGAGTTCTGCGAGCAGGCAGCGTCCGCTGGCGCGGTCGCGGTGCTGACCGACCAGGCGGGCCGGGACCGGGCGATCCGCAGCGGGCTGCCGGTCTTCGTTGTCTCCGACCCGCGCGCCCGGCTGGGCGAGGTCGCCTCGTGGATCTACGGCAACCCATCGGGCCGACTGCTGCTGATCGGGGTGACCGGGACCAGCGGCAAGACCACGACGCACCTACCTGATCGAGTCCGGGTTCAGCCACGCCGGACACCTGACCGGGCTGATCGGCGGGATCGAGACCAGGATCGGCGGGCAGGCCGAGCCCAGCAAGCTGACCACGCCCGGAAGCGACCGAACTGCAGGCGCTGCTCGCGGTCATGGCCGAGCGGCGGGTGACCGCGGCCGTCATGGAGGTCTCCAGCCACGCGCTGGCGCTATGGCCGGGTAGGCGGCACGTCCTACGAGGTCGCCGTGTTCACCAACCTGTCCCAGGACCACCTGGACTTCCACCCGGATATGGCGAGCTACTTCGCCGCCAAGGCCGAGCGTTGTTCACGCCTCGCTACGCCAGGTCCGGCGTGGTCAACATCGACGACGAACACGGTCGGCTGCTGCTTGGCCGCACCCAGATCCCGGTTACCACGTTCTCGGCGATCGGGCGTTCGGTCGCCGACTGGCGGGCGGCCGACGTCCGGTGCGGTGCCGACGGCTCCACGTTCCGCGTGATCGGCCCTGGCGGGGTTGAGGCTGATGCTTCGACCGCGCTGGCCGGTCCGTTCAACGTCGCCAATGCGCTTGGCGCGATCGTCGCGCTGGTCGAGGTCGGCGTCGGCCTTGACGCCGCCGTGGCTGGCGTGGCCGCGTGCCCGGGCGTGCCTGGCCGCCTCGAGCGGGTCGAGCCCGAGCGGGGACTTCACCGTGCTCGTCGACTACTCACACAAGCCCGGCGCCGTCCAGGCCGTGCTGTCGGCGCTGCGGCCGGTGACCGCGGGGAACCTGCGGATCGTGCTCGGCTGCGGCGGCGACCGGGACAAGGCCAAGCGGCCGCTGATGGGTGCCGCCGCGGCCGAGCTTGCCGACGTCGCGATCTTGACCAGCGACAACCCGAGGTCGGAAGACCCGCTGGAGATCTTGTCCGAGATGCTGGCCGGGGCGCTCACCGTACCCGCGCCCGACCGGGCGCACGTGATCATCGAGCCCGATCGGGCGGCGGCGATCGCGATGGCGATCGGCGGCGCCGCGCAAGGGAGACGTAGTGCTGATCGCGGGCAAGGGGCACGAGCGCGGGCAGTACGTGGCCGGCGAGGTAATCCCGTTCGACGACCGCGAGGTCGCCGGCCAGGTACTGTCCGAACTCCGGCCCCCCGATCTTCGACCACAGCATCTTCTAGCCAGGGGGTCTTGGACCAGGGGGCGACGCGTGATCGGGTTCTCGATCGAGGAGATCGCGCGGATCACTGGGGGCGCGCTCGATCAGGTCGCCGACCCCTCGCTGGCCGTGACCGGGCCGGTGGTGATCGACTCGCGCCAGGCGGCGCCGGGCGCGCTGTTCGCCGCGCTGCCGGGTGAGCGAGCGGACGGGCACGAATTCGCTGGCCAGGCGGTCGCCGGGGGCGCGGCGCTGGTGCTCAGCACCAGGCCGACCGGGGCTGCGTCGCTGATCGTGGCCGACGTCCCGGCGGCGCTGGCCCGGCTGGCCCGGGCGCTGGTGGATCGGCTGCCCGACCTGACGATCGCCGGCATCACCGGTTCGGCCGGGAAGACGACGACCAAAGACCTCGTCGCCCAGTTGATCGCCAGGCTCGGGCCGACGGTATCGCCGCAGAACTCGTTCAACAACGAAATCGGCCACCCGCTCACCGTGCTGCGGGCCGACGAGGACACCAGGTACCTGATCGCGGAGATGTCGGCCCGGGGTCCTGGCCACATCGCGGCGCTGTGCCAGATCTCGCCGCCCAGCCTCGGCGTCGTGCTGTGCGTCGGCAACGCGCATGCGGGTGAGTACGCCGGCATCGACCAGATCGCGCCAGGCCAAGTCCGAGCTGCCCGCAGCCCTGCCGGCCGGCGGGGTCGCGCTGCTGAACGCCGATGACCCGCTGGTCGCGGCGATGGCCCGGGTCACGGCCGCGCGGGTGGTGACATTCGGGCGGTCGGCCGACGCCGACGTACGGGCCAGCGACGTCGAGCTTGACCGGCTGGGCAGGCCGAGGTTCACGCTGACCAGCCCGGCGGGGTCAGCACAGGTCGCGCTGACTCTGTCCGGAGCGCACAACGTCACCAACGCGCTCGCCGCCGCGGCGCTGGCCGGCGAGCTTGGCATGACGGTTGACGCCATCGCCGCCGGGCTTTCCCAGGCGGTCGCCACAAGCCATTGGCGGATGGAAGTCACCGAGCGGGCCGACGGGGTCATCGTCATCAATGACGCGTACAACTCGAGCCCCGAGGCACTGACGGCCGCGCTGGACGCCGTCCGCGTCATCGCATCAGGCCGGCGTGCCTATGCTGTGCTTGGCCGGATGGCCGAGCTTGGCGAGCGGTCGGATGCGTTTCATGAGCAGGCTGGCGTGATCGCGGCGAAGACCGGGCTGGCCGGGATCATCGCGGTAGGCGAGGAAGCAACGCCAATCCTGACCGGCGCGAAATCAGATCCGGGCTTCACCGGCGAGCTGGTCGCCGTCCCCGACGACCAATCCGCCCTGGCCGCCATCTCTGCGCGGCTTAGGCCAGGTGACGTGGTGCTTGTCAAAGCGTCGAGAGCAGCTGGGCTGCAGGCCGTGGCGCTCGCGCTGACCACCCCTAACCCCCCGGCGGTACCGGCCAGGGGGGACGACCCCCCTAACCCCCCGGCAATGGAGGCCAGCCAGTGAAGACCATCATCGTGGCGGCCTCGGTCTCCATGGTTCTCGCGCTTTTCGGCACGCCGCTGGCGATCAATGTGTTCAAGCGGCACGGTTACGGCCAGCAAATCCGGGAGGAAGGGCCGGCCACGCACAAGACCAAGACGCGGCACCCCGACGATGGGCGGCACGGTGATCGTGATCGCCACGCTGGTCGGCTACCTGGTCGCGGACGTGATCACTAGGCAGAGCATGTCGACCTCCGGTCTGCTCGTGCTCGGCCTGATGACCGGCCTTGGGGTTGTCGGCTTCATCGACGACTTCATCAAGATCTACCGCCAGACCAGCCTCGGCCTGCGCAGCGGGGCGAAGCTCGCAGGCCAGGCCGTGGTCGGCGCCATCTTCGCGGTCGAGGTGATCAAGCACGCGGACAAGGTCGGGCTGACGCCGGCCGACCCCCAGCTATCGTTCCTGCGCGAGTTCGGCCCCACGCTGGGCGTGCTGCCTTTCGTGATCTGGATCGTCATCATGATCGCCGGGACGTCCAACGCGGTGAACCTCACCGACGGCCTCGACGGCCTGGCGACGGGCTCGGCGATCCTGGTGCTGGCCGCCTACGTGCTGATCGCGAACTGGCAGCTGCGCAACGACTGCACCGTGCTGCTCAGCCCGAACTGCTACCTGATCAGGGACCCGCTCGACCTGGCGGTCGTGTCGGCTGCCGTGCTCGGCGCCTGCTTCGGCTTCCTGTGGTGGAACGCGCCGCCGGCCAAGATCTTCATGGGCGACACCGGGTCGCTGGCGCTCGGCGGCGTCCTGGCCGGCCTCGCCGTGACCACCGAGACCCAGTTGCTGCTCGTGATACTCGGTGGCCTGTTCGTGATCATCGCGATGTCCGTGATCATCCAGGTCGGCTCGTTCAAGATGACCGGCAAACGAGTGTTCCGGATGGCGCCGCTGCAACATCACTTCGAACTGCTCGGCTGGGCGGAAACCACGATCGTGATCAGGTTCTGGCTGATCGCCGGACTGTTCGTCGGCCTTGGCCTCGGGTTGTTCTACATCGAGTGGCTGCAGTGGCTGCCGACGTAGCGAGCGCGCTGCGCGGGCTCAGTGTCTGCGTAGCTGGCCTCGGTGTCTCCGGGCCGCCGGCCGCGAAAGTGCTGGCCAGGCTGGGTGCCAAGGTGACCGCCGTCGACTCGCGCGACGACGCGGAGCGCGGCAAGATCGCCCACGAGCTCGCCGACGCCGGGGTGCGCGTGCTGCTCGGCGACGAGGCGGCGACCACGCTGCCGGACGGTACCGGCCTGGTCGTCACCTCGCCGGGCTGGCAGCCGGACGCCCCGCTGCTGGTCGCCGCGGCCGCGGCCGGCATCGATGTGATCGGTGACGTGGAGCTGGCCTGGCGGTTGCGGCCGACGTTGCCCCGTGGTGCTGAACACCGTGGTGCTGAACACCGCGGTGCGGCCCAACGCTGGCTCGCGGTGACCGGCACCAACGGCAAGACGACCACGGTGCGGATGCTGGCGCTGATGCTCGCCGCCGCCGGTTACCGCAGCATCGCCGCCGGGAACGTAGGGACCTCGCTGATGGACGTGGTGACCGAGCCCGAGCCCTATGAGGTCGTGGCCGTCGAGCTGTCCAGCTTCCAGCTGCACTGGAGTTCGACGATCGCGCCGCAGGCGGCGGCGCTGCTCAACGTCGCGGCGCACCACCTGGACTGGCACGGTAGCTTCGAGTCGTACGCGGCCGACAAGGCGAAGATCTTTGTGTCCGGCGCGGTCGCGATCGGCAACGCCGACGACGCATGGTCGGCTCGGCTGACCCGGGAGGCGGCGCGGAACGACCGGGCCGGGCGAGTCGTTATGTTCACGCATCGAGAGCCGGCCGCCGGGCAGCTTGGCGTGGTGGGCGACGCGCTGGTAGACGCGGCGTTCGGCCCCGGGGGCAAGCCGGTGCCGCTCGCGGAGGTCGGCGACTTGGCTCGGGGCGGGCCGGAGGCCACGGACGCAATTCTTTCCTCATCTGAAATCAGGCCGCCTGCGCCGCACAACATTGCGAACGCGCTCGCGGCAGCCGCCCTGGCCAGGTCTTATGGAGCGCCGCCGGAGGCGGTTAGCGCCGGGCTGCGGGCATTTCGGCCGGAGCCGCACCGGATCACGCTGGTAGGCAACGTCGCCGGAGTCGACTACGTCGACGACTCCAAGGCGACCAACCCGCACGCCGCGGCTGCCTCGCTCGCCGCGTACGACCAAGTCGTGTGGGTGGCCGGCGGACTGCTGCGCGGCGCGGAACGCGACCTCGACCAGCTCATCGGCACGGCCGCGCCCAGATTGCGCGGCGTCGTGCTACTCGGCGCCGACCGGGCCAAGATCGCGGCGGCGCTCGGGCGACACGCTCCGGATGTGCCCGTTGTTGAGGTCACAGGTCCGCACACTGGGATCATGGAACTTGTCGTGATGGCCGCCGCCCGGCTGGCCGAACCGGGTGACACTGTGCTGCTCGCCCCGGCTGCGCAATCGTTCGACATGTTCCGCGACTACCCGGCGCGCGGTGACGCGTTCGCCGACGCGGTCAGGCGCCTGGCGGCCGCCTCATGATCAACGCCAAGGTCCGGAGGCGAGCAAGGGACACGATCCTTGACCGGCCGCTCGCCTCGTATCACCTGATCGTCGGCAGCACCGGGTTGCTGCTGGCGATCGGCCTGGTGATGGTCTTGTCCACGTCGTCGGCCAGTCAGCTTGTCCAGGGCCAGTCGCCGTACAGCGTGTTCGTCAAGCAGGTGATCGGGGCGCTGGTCGGGCTGCCCATGATCTGGGTGCTGTCGCGGACGCCGCCGAAGGTGTTCCGCGCTGTCGCCCGGCCGCTGCTGTGGGCGGCGATCGGCGGGCTCGTGCTCGTGCTGGCTGTCGGCACGTCGGTCAACGGCGCTGAGCGGTGGATCTCGGTGGCCGGCATTTTGATCCAGCCGTCGGAGTTCGCGAAGCTGGCGTTGCTGCTGTGGGGCGCTGACCTGCTCGCACGCCGAGACGAGCTTAAGGCGCTGGCCGACGCGCGCACGCTGCTGATGCCGCTGCTGCCGGGTGCCGCCATGCTCTGCCTGCTGGTTATGCTCGGCGACGACCTCGGCACGACGCTCGTGCTACTGATCATTTTGCTGACGCTGCTCTGGGTGCTCGGAACGCCGGCCCGGGTGTTCGCCGGCATGCTCGCGTTGATCATTTTCGCGTTGCTCATGCTTATCGTGGTGAAGCCCTACCGGGCGGTCAGGCTGACCGGCTTCATCAACCAGAGCAGCGATCCGACCGGAACTAACCAGCAGGCCATCCAGGGTCAGTGGGCGATCGGCTCGGGCGGGCTGTTCGGAGTCGGGCTCGGCGAGAGCATGCAGAAGTGGGGCTGGGTGCCGAACTCGAGCAGCGACTTCATCTTCGCGATCCTCGGCGAGGAACTCGGGCTGATCGGCACCTTCTGCGTGGTGTTCTTGTACGGCGGGTTCGCCTATGCGGGATTGCGGGTGGCACGGCGGATGACCGAGCCGTTCACCCGGCTCGTGGCCGCGGGCATCACGATCTGGATCGTGGCCCAGGCGCTGGTCAACATCTGCGCGGTGGTCGGTTTGCTGCCGATCACCGGGGTGCCGCTGCCGCTGATCTCGCAGGGCCTGTCCTCGCTGCTCGTCACGATGGCGGCGATCGGCGTGCTGTTGTCACTGGCTAAGCGAGAACCTGGGGCCAGGGAAGCGGTCTCGGCGACCAGGCCCGGCCGGCAACAGCGCCCGCCGCCTGGTGTGCGCGGGCCTAGTCCGGGTAGACGAGTCGGTCCCAGACGGAGCGAGGTGTAGTGGTGCGCAGCGTGGTCATCGCGGGCGGCGGTACTGGCGGGCACATCGAGCCGGCGATGGCCCTGGCTGATGAGCTTCGCCGAGCCGATCCCAGCATCCGTATCACCTGCCTGGGGACCGAGCGCGGCCTGGAAACGCGGGTAATCCCGGCTCGCGGATACGCACTCGAGCTGATACCGGCGGTGCCGCTGCCCAGGAAGATCAGCAAGGAGTTGCTTTCTGTTCCTGGCCGGATGCTCGGGGCGGTCGCAGCGACCGCGGCCGCGCTCGACCGGGCCGAGGCCAGCGTGCTGATCGGCTTCGGCGGCTACGTCGCCACGCCCGGCTACCTGGCGGCGAAACGGCGCGGGCTGTCGATCGTCGTGCACGAGGCCAACCCGAGGCCGGGGCTGGCCAACCGGATCGGGGCCCGGCTGACCAGGCACGTGTTCATCGGCCAGCCAGGCACCAGGTTGCCGCACGCCCGGCTGGCCGGGATCCCGATCAGGCGCGAGATCGCCAGCCTTGACCGGCTGGCGATGAGCGATAAGGCCCGCGTGCACTTCGGCCTGCGGCCGGACCTGCCGGTGTTGCTGGTGACCGGCGGCTCGCAGGGCGCCGCCTCGCTGAACCGGGCGGTGCTGGCCGCCGCCCCGTCGATCCTGTCGGTCGGCGTGCAGGTGCTGCATATCGTGGGACCGCGCTCGGGCGGGGCGCCGAACGGGCCCGGCGGTGAGGTGCCGTACGTGGTGATCGAGTATCTCGACCGGATGGATCTGGCGTACGCGGCCGCTGACTTCGCGCTGTGCCGGGCTGGCGCGATGACCTGCGCTGAGCTGACCGCCGTCGGCTTGCCTGCCGCCTACGTGCCGCTGCCGCACGGCAACGGCGAGCAGCGGCTCAACGCGCTGCCGGTGGAGCGCGCGGGCGGCGGGCTGATCGTGGACGACGCTGCGCTGGGCCCGGACTGGATACACAGTGTGCTGCTGCCGGTGCTGCTCGACCACGAGCTGGTCTCGTCGATGTCGCGCGCGGCGGCCAGCATGGGTCACCCGAACGCCGATCAGGTTCTGGCCGCGCGAGTGCTTGAGCTGGTTGATTCGGCTAATGCTCGCAGGCCCCCTGGGCCGGTCGGCGCGCCTGCGGCTGGGCCGCGTGGTAACAGGCATCGCGGCTCGCATAGGGGGCGTTGATGGGGCTGGTAACGCCGGTCGAGCCGGTGCCGCTTTCCGATCTTGGGCGAGTGCACTTCGTCGCGATCGGCGGCGCGGGCATGTCGGGGATCGCGCGGATCATGCTGGCCAGGGGAGTGCTGGTGTCCGGGTGCGACTCGGCCGCATCGCCGCAACTTGACGAGCTGGCCGAACTGGGCGCGCGGGTGTCGGTCGGGCACAGCGTCGCGCATCTGGCGCAGGCCGACACCCTAGTCGTCTCCTCGGCGATCAGGGCCGACAACGCTGAGCTAGTCGCGGCTCGCGAACGCGGGATCCGGGTGCTGCACCGGGCCGCCGCGCTGGCCAGCCTGATGATCGGCCGGCAGGGGATCGCCGTGGCCGGGACGCACGGGAAGACCACGACCACGTCGATGATCACTACGGTGCTGCGCGAGTGCGGGGCCGACCCCAGCTATGTGATCGGCGGGATCCTGGCGCAGACCGGTGTGGGGGCGGCCGACGGCACCGGCACCGCGTTCGTGGCCGAGGCTGACGAGAGCGATGGCTCGTTCCTGATGCTGGCGCCCGACGCCGCGGTGGTGACCGGCGTCGAAGCTGATCACCTGGACAACTACGGCAGCCTGGCCGAGATCGAGAAGGCGTTCGCCGCGTTCGCCGCGAAGATAACCGCCGGCGGGCTGCTGGTGACCGACGCCGACGACGCCGGAGCGCGCAGGCTCACTGCGTCGGCCTCGGCGTCGGCCTCGGCCGCTGGGCGGCCGTTGCGGCTGGTGAGCTACGGCGAATCCGAGGATGCCGATTACCAGCTGACCAGCGTTCGGCCCAACGGAATGGCCACCGAATTCGCGCTCGCGCGCGGCAGCGACGAGGTGGTCGAGCTTGAGATTGCCGTGCCGGGGCGGCACAACGCGAAGAATGCGGCGGCGGCGTTCGCGCTGGCGGTGGAGCTTGGCTTTGACCGCGACGACGTGCGGGCCGGCCTTGCCGGCTACCTCGGCGCCATGCGGCGGATGGAACCCAAGGGCGAGGTGGCCGGGGTGCGCGTACTCGATAGCTACGCGCACCATCCCACCGAGCTAGCCGTCGACCTCGCCGCCGCTCGCGACCTGGCCGCGGGTGGCCGGGTCATCGCGATCTTCCAGCCGCACCTGTTCAGTCGCACCAGGATCTTCGCTGAGGAGTTCGGCCGGGCGCTCGCCGCCGCCGATGAGGTGTTCGTGCTCGATGTCTACGCGGCCAGGGAGGATCCCGAGCCCGGCGTAACCGGTGCGCTGGTAGCCGGTGCGGTGCCCGGCGGGAGGGCGTCGTTCTGCCTGGATTTCGCGGCCGTGCCCGCCGAGATCGCCGATGTCGCCAAGCCCGGAGACGTCGTGCTCACGATGGGTGCGGGCGATGTGACCAAGCTAGGCCCGCTGATCGTGGCCGCGTTGCGGCGCGGGGACGGGGGTGAGCTGTGAGCGCGACCGTCATCTCGGCCGCGGCCACGCCGGTGGCGGACGCTGGCGCGGCCGTCAGTCGGCGGCGTCCCGATCCGTGGAAAACCTCGTTCTTCGTGGTGGCGGTCGTCGCGCTGATCGGGGGAGTGGCCTGGGCGCTGCTCGGCTCTAGCTTCTTCGTCGTGCGGTCGGTGCGGGTCATCGGCGCGGGGACGATTTCGCGCCAGCAGGTGATCGCCGCCGCCGGGGTGAAGGTCGGAACGCCGCTGATCCGGGTGGACACGACCGAGGTCGCCCGCCGGGTCGAGCGCATGACCCAGGTGCAGTCGGCGCGGGTACGGCGGTCCTGGCCGGATTCGATAGTGATCAGCGCCGTGCCGCGCACGCCGACCTTTCTGGTGCGGGACGGGCAGGGCTACGACGTCATGGACTCCTACGGGGTGATCCTTGGCCCGGCGGCCGGTTCGCGGGCTGGGCTCGTGCTGCTCAAGGCGCCAGCCGAACCAGTGGCCGAGCTGCGCGCCGACGCTGGGGTGCTGGCGGCCGGCGCTGTGGTTCGGCGGTTGCCGGCCTGGTTGCGGTACCGGGTCGCGACCGTGCGGATCCGTCCTGGACCGCGCGTCGTCTTGGTCCTCAGGCCGCGCGTCACGGTCATCTGGGGCGACGCCACGAGGGCAGCGGCGAAGGCCGCAGAGGTCGCGATCTTGCTTCGAACCAAGGCCACCTACTTCGACGTGAGTGACCCGGGATCGGCGATCACCGGATGGCCGACTGGCGGGTAGCTCGCGGGTGACTTGCGTCGTCGATCATGACCTGGGCGGCGTACTAGGCGTGATTTGAGAGTTACTAAAGGCAACAGGTTAGGAAGGTCACGGCGAGGTTAGTTGACCACCCAGGTGGGGCAACTCTACTGTCCCTATCAATTGACAGCTTGACATAACTCTAAATCTCAACCTGAGAGTGAAGGTCCTCCGTGGCAGCACCGCAGAATTATCTCGCGGTCATCAAGGTCGTCGGCATTGGTGGCGGCGGGGTCAATGCCGTCAACCGAATGATCGAAGAGGGCCTCAAAGGCGTTGAGTTCATCGCGATCAACACCGACGCTCAGGCTCTGCTGATGAGCGATGCCGATGTCAAGCTTGACGTCGGCAGGGACCTCACCAGGGGTCTGGGCGCGGGAGCCAACCCCGACGTTGGGGCCAGGGCGGCCGAGGATCACCGCGAGGAAATCGAAGAGGTACTCAAGGGCGCCGACATGGTGTTCGTGACCGCCGGGGAGGGCGGCGGCACTGGCACTGGCGGCGCTCCCGTGGTCGCGCAGGTCGCCCGGTCGCTCGGCGCGCTCACGATTGGCGTCGTGACCAGGCCGTTCGGTTTTGAGGGCAAGCGCCGGGCCACCCAGGCCGATACAGGCATCGAGCGGCTGCGCAGCGAGGTCGACACCCTGATCGTCATTCCGAACGACAGGCTGCTGTCCATCTCTGACCGGCACGTGAGCGTGCTCGACGCGTTCAAGGCCGCGGACCAGGTGCTGCTCTCCGGTGTCCAGGGCATCACCGACCTGATAACCACGCCTGGCCTGATCAACCTCGACTTCGCCGACGTCAAGTCCGTGATGTCGGGTGCTGGCTCGGCGCTGATGGGCATCGGCTCGTCGCGTGGTGACGACCGGGCGGTGGCCGCGGCCGAGATGGCGATTTCGAGCCCGTTGCTCGAGGCCAGCATCGACGGAGCGCACGGGGTCTTGCTGTCTATCCAGGGCGGGTCGGACCTCGGCCTGTTCGAGATCAACGAGGCCGCGCAGCTTGTGGCGAACTCTGCCGCCCCGGACGCGAACATCATCTTCGGCGCGGTCATCGACGACGCGCTCGGTGACGAGGTGCGGGTCACCGTTATCGCGGCCGGATTCGACGAGACGCAGAACGGGCAGGCCAGGTCGACCCGGCCGATGGCCGCATACCAGCCTTCGCAGGGTTCTGACGCGTTCGGCGCACCGTGGCGGCCGGTGACCCTGCCCGCGCTCAAGGACACGCCGGCCGCGGCAGGGGCGGCGGAGTCGGCTGGGCTGCCGGGGTTGAGTGGCTCGCCGTCGGCGTCTTCGGCCGCGTCGTCGGCGTCGGCCGATCAGATGCCTGAGGCCGTGCCTTCGCCCAGGCTGCCGGACGGCGAGCCAGGACCTGCTGGAGACTTCGACGGTCCGCGTCATGGTCCGGGGCCGGGTGCTAGCGCGGGGTTGCCGCCGGAGCGCGATGGGCTGGCCCAGGTCAATCGCGGTGATACGCCGAGCACCAAGCGGAGGTCGGTTGTGTTCGAAGAGGACGACGAACTCGACGTGCCTGACTTCCTGAAGTGAGCTCGTCGCCTTGGTCGCCGACCTTGACGCCCGGCTGGTCGCCCACGTGGACGTCAGCACCGGTCCCCGGCATGCGGCGCGCTGAGTTCTGCGACGGGGTCCGAGCGCTGTTCACGGCCAGGCATGGCGGGGTTAGCGGAGGCCGGTTCGCCGCGTTGAACCTGAGCCAGTCGGTTGGTGATGACCCGGTGGCGGTCGAGTCGAATCGCCAGGTCGTGCTGCGGGCGGTAGGCGAGGGTCCGAGTGGCCTGGCCTGGATGCGGCAGGTGCACGGGGCGGATGTGGCTCAGGCCGCGCCGGGCGAGCCTGCCCGTGGCAGTCCCGAGGCGGACGCCATCTTTACCGCGTCGACGCAGATCGCGCTCGCGGTGAATGTCGCTGACTGCGCCCCGGTGCTGCTCGCCGATCCGCAGGCCCGGCTGATTGGCGCCGCCCACGCGGGCCGTCCTGGTATGGCTGCCGGCGTCGTTCCAGCGCTGCTGGCGACGATGGTCGCGGCCGGCGCCGACCCGGCTCGCGTGCACGCTCTGGTCGGGCCCTCGATCTGCGGTCGCTGCTACGAGGTGCCCGTGCGGATGCGTGACGAGGTGGCGGCGTCCGTCCAGGCGGCGGCGTGCGTCACGAGAAAGGGCACGCCGGGCCTCGACCTGCGAGCGGGTCTGCACGCTCAGCTAGCCGACGCCGGCGTCTCCGCGATAGCCGATGACCTGCGGTGCACCGCCGAGTCCGCTGAGCTTTACTCCTACCGCCGGGACGGCGCTACCGGGCGGTTCGCCGGCCTGATCTGGCTCACGGCATGATGAAGCCGTGACGAGCGGCGCGGCTGGCGAAGCTAACCGGCGGGGCGAGGTTGCCGACCGCCTGGCCGAACTCACCGGCCGCCTGGCGGCGGTGCGGGTCAGGATCGCGGAGGCCTGCCAGGCCGCTGGTCGGCCAGCCAGTGACGTGACGTTGATCGCCATCACCAAGACGTTCCCCGCCTCAGATGTGGCCTTGCTCGCCTCGCTCGGGGTCACCGACGTCGGCGAGAACCGCGATCAGGAGGCCGCTCCCAAGGCAGCGGAAACGGCCGCGCTCGGCGTGCGGCCTCGCTGGCACTTCGTCGGCCAGTTGCAGGTCAACAAGGTGGCCAGCGTGGTCAGGTACGCCGACGTGGTGCACTCAGTGGACCGGACCAGGCTGGTCCGCGCGCTCGGCTCGCGAGCAGCCTCAGCGGGGCGGCGGATCAGCTGCCTGATCCAGGTCGATCTCGATCCCGACGTCGCCAGCGCGGTGCGCAGCGTCGACGAGAGCCCGGATGACCAGGGCCGGGGTGGCGCGCGGCCGGCCGACGTGCTGGCCTTGGCCGATGCGATCGCCGGGCAGGACTCGCTGGTGCTTGGCGGCGTGATGGCGGTGGCGCCGCTCGGGGCGCCACCGGGACCGGCATTTCGCAGGCTTAGGACAATGGCCGATGAGGTCAGGGCCGTCCATTCCGGCGCAAGGATGATTTCCGCTGGCATGAGCGGCGACCTGGACGACGCTGTAGCAGAAGGCGCGACACACGTGCGGGTCGGTACGGCGTTGCTCGGCGGCCGGCCGCCCTTCGTCAGGTAATGTCCGACGCGTAGCACGCGGCGCGAGCTGGGCTGCACCATTAGCACCACGGAGGACTGACGATGGCCAGCGCGATGCGCAAGATGGCGGTCTATCTCGGCCTGGTAGAGGACGACCATCGCTACGACGATCCATACCCGGCCGAGTACGGCGACGGCGACGACTATGCCGACTACGTGACCGAGTACACCGAGCACGCCGATCCGGGCGACGGTCAGGCGGTCTACGGCAGCGACAACGGGTCGGACGGCCGCGCCCGCGCGGATCGTCGCGGCCCGGTCGCCGAGCACGTCCAGGCCACTGACCTAGCCAGAATCACGACGCTGCACCCGCGCACGTACAACGAAGCCCGTACAATCGGCGAGCATTTTCGCGAGGGCACGCCGGTTATCATGAACCTGACCGAGATGGTCGATAGCGACGCCAAACGCCTCGTGGACTTCTCGGCCGGACTGATCTTCGGGCTCCGCGGCTCGATCGAGCGAGTCACCAACAAGGTGTTCTTGCTCTCTCCGGCGAACGTCGAGGTCACCGCGGAGGACAAGGCGAGGATCGCGGAGCGGGACTTCTTCAACCAGAGTTAGACCTGGCAGTTAGCCACCACAGTTAGGCAGATGTGAGTTCGCTGCATAGCTTGGCACCGATGTGGCAGGCGTCCGGCCTGCCCGATCAGTAAGGACTGGGCGGATCGGTGACCATACTCAAGGTAGTGCTCTACTATGTGCTCGCGTTGTACCTGGTGCTCCTCGTCGGGCGCCTGATCATTGATGTGCTCCAGAACTTCAGCCGGTCCTGGACGCCCACCGGCGGCCTGGTGAAGGTCGCGGAGGTCATCTACACAGCAACTGATCCGCCACTGAGATTGCTAAGGCGCTACATTCGGCCCCTGCGGCTAGGTAGTGTTGCACTAGACCTCAGCTACACGCTGTTGTTTCTAGTGATCATCGTGTTGCTATCGGTCGTAGGCAGGTTGTAGCGAACTTGATCAGGTAGCCTGCCCGGTAGGGGACTAAGCGCCAAGGAGACACAGACATGCCACTGACGCCCGCGGATGTGCGGAACAAGCAGTTCAGCACGACCAGGTTGCGGCCTGGATACGACGAGGAAGAGGTGGACGCTTTCCTGGACGAGGTTGAGGCAGAACTCGACCGGCTGATCCAGGAAAACGAGGAGCTTCGCGCCAAGCTTGCTGAGGTTCTGCGTGGCGGCAAGATGGGCAGCCCGCTGAACTCGCCGCATATGGACGGCCCCGACTTGATGCCCAGTGAGCCGTTGCGGGTTGAGCCGGAGCGTCGGCCCGAGCCGATGCCAATGACGAGGTCGTCGGCCGAGGACAACATGGACACGGCCGCCCGGGTGCTGGCGCTGGCGCAGCAGACCGCAGACCAGGCGATCGCCGACGCGCGGCGCGAGGCTGACGAGACGCTGAGCCGCGCCCGGCGCGAGGCTGACGATGTGCTGACCAAGGCGCGCAGGCAGGCTGAGCAGATCACCTGCGACGCTAGGGCGCGTGCCGAGGCGCTTGAGCGCGACGCCCAGGAGCGGCACCGCCAGGCGATGGGTTCCCTGGTCCAGTCCCGCGAGGAGCTTGAGCGCCGGGTCGACGACCTGCGTGCGTTTGAACGCGAGTACCGCAGCAGGCTGAAGGCATACCTCGAAGGACAGCTTCGTGACCTTGAGGCTGGTGCCGCCGACAGCGGTGTGTTCCCGGCCGTCGCTGCCACCGGCCCGCAGCCGGCCGTGCCTGTGGGCATGGGCGCTCGGATGGACATGCGCAGCAGCGGACCGTCCACACCGACGGGTTCATTCGCCGGGATGTCAGAGCCTGTGGTCCACAACGGTGGCTACCACCCGGCCGACACCAGCCAGCACGACCGTCGCTAGCAGACGATCGTAGCCTGTCGGCTTAATCTGGCTATTTAGTCTGGCGAGTGGAGTTCGGCCGTGATCCGCTTCGGCATCGTCTTCTCGGTCGTGCTGATAGCAATCGGGCTGCTAGCGACGGGTGCCGTCGCTGGCAGCCTGTTGCTTGTCATGGTGTCGATCGGCGTGGCAGCGCTGGCAGCGCTGATGCTGCTGCTCGTCGTCGTGATCTGGCGACGTGAGATCTTCGGTGCCCAGTCGGCGTCGTCGCTAGCCGGCGTAGAGTCGGCGGTCGGCGTAGAGTCGGCGGTCGCCGTCGCTGGAGCCTCGTCGCGCTCGGCCGGTCCTGCTCCGGCGGTGCGTCCAGCGGCAGCGGTGCGTCCAACGGCTGCGCGTCCGGTGCCGGTCGGGCCGCCGCTGGCCGGTGAAGTTCGCAACGGTGCTCGTGGCGACGAGGCTGGTGTGGCCGTCAAGGCTGCGGCTGCGACGCCTGGAGGAGGGGTGCCGGCCGGGGTGCCGCCCGTGAGGACGAACAAGACGAGGATGCCCGCATCGCACGCGGCTCACGGTGATCGCGGATCTCGACGTGGCCGGGCGGCGAACGGCGTCGGCGATCAGGCTGGCGTGGCTGGGCCCGAAGGCGGCCGGTCAGCTGGCAAGCGCAAGTCCGATGCGCCCGAACGACCCGGCATGGTCGAACGGTCCGGGGTGCCCGAGAGGCCTGGTGGGCCCGAGAGGCCTGGTGGGCCTGAGCCGACCGAAGCGGCTGCGCCTCCTGCGTCGATCGCTCAGGCCAGTGGTGCAGAGGTTGGTGCGCCTGTAGCGCCAGTGTCTCCGGACGCCGATCGAGCGGTCAGTGCGAGCGCTCGACCGAAGAACGTCGAGCACGCGGAACGGACCGACCGTGCGGGAAGGCCCGAGCGTGCTGAGAAGCCCGAGCGTGCTGAGAGGCCCGAGCGGCTGGATCGCCGCGAACGGCTTGAGCAGCCTGGCCGGCCTGACCGCATGGGACGGTCCGACCAGCTAGAGCGGCCCGAAGGTCCGGATCGGCCCGGACGCCCTGAGCCAGACCGCTCGGGCACTGCTAAGCCCTCGCCCGCGCAGGTCGACGCCGACCCGCTGTTTGGCGCGCGCGTCGCCGCGCGGCGTTCTGACCCCAGTCGCACGAAGGCAGACCCGCTGTTCGGCGATCGCAGCAGATCAGCAGGCGAGCCCGGCCGCGAACGCGTTGGCGCTGCCGGCGGACGTCCCCCTGCTGACACCTCAGGGACACCGTCATCAGATACCAAACCGGGCGACGCGCCCGCAGGTTCATCAGGTACGTCGCCGACCGGCGCAACGCCAGCGTCGAGCGGCACTAGCCGGGCGGGCGCCGAGCCCTCTGTCATTGGCCAGCCAGGCACGGGGTCGTCGGGCGCCGGATCGTCGGGCGCCAGTCCGTCCGACGGGGCCCCATCTGTTGTCGGCTCGGCGAGCACGGGACCGTCCGGCGTGCGTCCGTCGGGCAGCCCGTCCGTGACGCGCCCCGCCGACAGTGTCGGGCAACCGAAGCCAAGCCCGGTCGCCTCCAGCCTGAGCAGCGGAGGCTCCTCTAAGTCCGACAAATCCGATGAGTCGGCCCAGCCTCCCAGCAGGCCTAAGACCGAGTCTCCACCGGCCGCGCCGCCCAAGGCCGCCGATCCACCACGCTTCAACTTCACACGCGCAGCCGACCGACCCACCGAGATACGAAGCGCCCCGTCAGCCTCGTCAGCGAAACCGTCCGCTGAATCGCCCGCATCCTCGGAAGCCTCGGTCAAGACTCCATCAGCGAGTCCGCCAGTCGGCGCTAGCGGGCCCAAGCCAGCCGAGCCCATCGTGCCGAAGACGGCACCACCAGACTCAGCCAAACCGGCCGCCACCGATGGCGCCCCACCCGCCCAGGCCAAGGAGCAGGAACCCAAGTCTGCGCTACGCGATGATGCCAAGTCCATCTCCGTGCGCGTTGTCCCGGGCATCGCCAGATACCACGCGCAGGAGTGCATCTTGATCAGGTTCCTCGCACCAGAGGACCTTGAGGTGATGACCCTCGACGGGGCGACCAGCGGCGGGTATGTCCCTTGCAAGGCATGCAAACCCGACCAGACAGCCGCGACCTGAAACCCACCGACCAACCTCAACTAACTCCTTCTTCGGTGCCGGTTTTGAGAATCTGTCGCAGAAGCCCAACTTGTATGAGTTGACGATCGCGGCCTAAACACCGCGCCGGCCTACGCGGTGGGAGAACGGCGATCGGAGCCGGAGCCGAGCGAAGTCAGCCAGAACGCGGCGCCGACATCGGGACTTGAGTACTCGATCGCGTCAGCATCCGGCTCGCGGCCCGGAGTCAGACGGCGGTACTCGGTTGCCAGAACTGCCTGACTAATCATCGGACTGAACTCAGTTAGTGCTGCGCCGACTTCGTCGTCGTTCGTGGACCAGCACAGCGCGATGCGGTCGGTGAAGTGCAGGCCACCCTGTCGGCGTGCGTTCTTTATCGCTCTGATCGACTTCCTGGCGAGGCCTTCTCGCCATAGTTCAGGCGTGATCGCTAGATCGAGAGCCACGGTCCCGGCTCGCCTGCTGACGACCAGCCAGTTCGCCGTACTATCCCCGGGCCCAACGACCACCGGCTGCACGGTCTTAACGTTCAACTCCTCGGCGATGAGCGTCAGCAGTTCCGGCGTGAACGCGCCGCTACCATCGCAGAACAGCTGAGCGGTCGCTAATGGCTGCCAGGCCCCGACCGACGCGGCAGCGCGTGCGGCCTTGCCAAGGCCGACGATTGATCGGACCTGAGCCATCTGCTCGTTCAGCCGTTCATCGACAAGCGTCGTCAGCCGATCCGGCCAGGTCGCGAGGTGAACGGAAACTGGCTCGTCCTGATCCCTGATCAGGTACCACCCATGATCGCTGGCAAACGGTGCGATCGGTGCCATCATCCTGGTCAGCACCGCCAGGCAGTGGTAGAGCGTCCCCAGCGCCGCTAGGGCCGTCACGTCCTGATTCGCGGCGGCCCAGTCGGCGAGCCTTCGGCGTGACAGCGGCACATACCATCCCGACAGGCAGCCGATGAGTCGCCTGATGCGCTGTGCAGCCACATCGGACCGGAAGGTCTCGAGCGCCGCCGTCACCGTACCCACAGCCGAATGCACCTCGCTGAGCAGCCAGCGATCTAGCACCGACCGCGGCGCTGGTGGTACAGCGCCTTGCTCCAACCGCCACGGCCTCGGCCGCTCGGACGAGCCGGCGCGCTCCAGGAAGAAACGGACGCTGCCCAGATAGGCGCCGAGCACCTGCCGTCCGAGGCGGCTGATAGCGGTGTCCGGTGCCCCGACGCCGGTCGGCCGCAGCGCCATGGAAGCGAAGTGCCACCTCATGGCGTCCGCGCCATAGCGTTCGATCAACGCGGTCGGCTCGGCCAGATTGCCCTGCCTGCCGGTAATCGGGCGACCGCGTTCGTCGAGCAGGCGGCCAGGACGAATCGCCGCCTGGAACGGAACCTGACCAGCACACAACGCGCCAATAATCATCATTGCGTCGCACCAGTTGCTGGTGTCACCTCCGCTTTCGACGGCGAGTTTGGCCGGGCAAGCGCTAGCGAACCTGCCGGATCCCCGCAGCGGCGATCCGTACTGCGCGAACGGCATCGCGCCAGCGTCATAGCTGGCGTCCAGCGTCTCGGTGACCCGACGTGCCTGAGCGCCGCAGTCCCGGCACCGGATGGCGATCTCGTCGATGACCGGCCTATGCGGGTCGATGCTGATTAGGTCGCTTCCAGCCAGTTCGGACAGCTCAGTCATGGATCCGACGCAGGTCAAGTGGCCGCGCGTGCATTCCCAGATCGGCAGCGGCACCCCCCAGTACCTCGTGCGGCCGACGGCCCAGTCCGCGTCCCGCCCGGCGGGCTGTCTGTCGCGCGAGTCGGGCACCCAAATGATCCGGTCATCTTGCTCGCTCAGTTGGTCATGGATCGCTGACGTTCTGATAAACCAGGCCGGCATGGCTCGGGTCAGCAACGGCGTTCCGCACCGCCAGCAGTGCGGCTGAGTTCTGCGGTACGGCGCAGCCGCGAACAGCAACCCGCGATCAGACAGGTCAGCCGCCACGGCGGGATCGGCCTCAGCGAAGAACCGCCCGGCCAGCGAGCCCACTCCCGGACCGAAGCGGCCGTCCGCGCCGATTGGATCGAGGGCGCCGCCGGGCCATGGCGGCAGCGCACCGCCACCGTAGGCCGCCGCAAGCTGAACGATGCCCGTTCCGGCCTCGGTCCGTACACTGCGATCGGCTATAACAAGGCAGGCGTCGCCGTCGCCAGCCCCGGGCGACTTGAACGGCTGCCGGTAGGTGACCCCGGCCAACTCCGATCCGCTGATCGTCGTGACGACGTGCCAACCGTCACCGAGCACCCGAGCGAAACGCGCCTCGGCCAGTACAACCTTGTCGCCATGACCTGCTCGCCTGGCGATCACGTAGCATCCCTGCGGATGCACAGCCACGCCTGTATTGGCCGCCAGCATCCACGGCGTACCTGTCCAGGCAAGCAGGTCCGCGCCGGACAGTTGCGGGCAGGCGTTATCAGGCAGCCGATCGATCCGCAGTCGGACGATCACGGCCGGGCCGGCGACCTTCCTGAACACATGCCGCCCGCGCACCTCGTGTTCGGCCAGCGGTGTACGGCAGCGTGGGCAATACCGGCCGATCCGGTAGTCCTTGATGAGCAGGCCGGCATCGAAGATCTGTTTGAGTGACCACCAGACCGACTCGATATAGCTGGGGTCCATAGTGCGGAAAATCTGGCGCGGGTCTGTCAGGCATCCCATCCGCTCAGCCACCGAGGCGAACGCGGTCGCATGCCGAAGCGCCGACTCCCGGCACCGAGCGACGAACCGCCCGACCCCATACTCCTCGATCTCGCCGATCCCCCCGACCCCATACTCCTCGACCTCGCCGATCCCCCCGACCTCGCCGATCCCCCCGACCTTCCCGACTCGCGTTTTTCCGATTTCGGACAATCCGAAATGGGAAAATCGGGAATCGGGTATTCGCGGTTCGGATAGTCCGAGATCGGGTAGTCGTGGATCGGGTGGACGGGGATCGGCTAGACGCGGTGGGGATTGCCGCGGTTCGGATAGTCCTAGTTCGCGGGCTACGGCAACCTCGACGCCGAGGCCGTGGCAGTCCCAGCCGTGGCCTCGGGGGACCGCCATGCCTTGCATGGTCTTGAAGCGCGAGTACAAGTCGCTGATGGTTCTGGCACGCGCGTAGGCGAGGTCGGGCACGCCGGCCGTCGGCGATGGCTGCGCGTAGCAAGACCACACCGGGCGGCCGGAATCCTGTGCTTGCGTCCGGGCGAGAGTCTTGGCCGCGACGTCGATCTCGGCCCAGCGGGCCGCGACCTCTCGCTCGATGGCTGGCAGGTCGGGAGCGCGGCGATCTTCTTTTTCGGCATGGTTTTCGGCATGCTGGCCTGTTGCCCGCATTGGTAGTCCACCGCCCCCGCTGGCTGTCCCGGCATCCGTCCCCGCGTGGTGCCGCGCAGGGATCACCCTAGTGCAGGACACCGAACGCCGTACCCTGTCCGAGGCGCATCGCTGGTCATGGCACGGGAATGCGTCCCAGCCGGGAATGCCGCCCAGTCGGAAGTTGCGTCCAGCCGAGAACGCGGTTGGCCGTGATGGGTTGGCCTGTGCGTCAGGTGCGGTCAGGGAATGCGCGAGGTCATCGCGGAAATCGGTGCTTGTTTCGCGGACGATCGTTTCTTTGTCGGAGAGTTGGCACGCTGATTGCGGAGGATACTTTGTCGAGATCATGGATGACCTAGCGTGTTTGGCTGCCTCGGGAGCAGGCCAGGTCAGCAGCAGCGTTGGGCGTGGGTGCGGTCCTTCGGGAGTGAGCGGCAGCAACGTCGTCGCGACGTTGCTGCTGGCGACCGGAATCTAACCGCAACGATGTCCCTAAGCTGTCGCTGCACGGGCTGTTGCAGAATCGGGCGCGGGTACGCGGTGTGTCTTTTGTGCGTGTTCGTGGTTATCTGTCATAATTATGGTATGGCGAAAGGGTACCGGGAAGTGCCGCGGGACCAGCTGTACCTGCTGCCGCCGGACCGGCGGGACTGGCTTGCGGCCGATCATCCGGTCTGGCTGGTGATCACCGTGGTGACGGACCACCTGGACACCAGCGCGTTCCACGCGTTCCGGCGGACCGGCGGGGCGGGGGCGGCGGGGTATGACCCGGACATGCTGGTGACGCTGCTGGTGTGGGCGTACGCGAACCGGGTGACGTCGTCGCGGCGGATCGAGCAGCTGTGCCAGACCGACGCGGCGTTCATGGTGATCTGCGCGGGGAACCACCCGGATCACGTGACGATCGCCCGGTTCCGGGCGCAGGCCGGGACGGCGATGGCCGGGCTGTTCGCTGAGGTGCTGGGTTTGTGCGCGCGGCTGGGCATGGGCAAGCTGGGCGTGGTGGCCCTGGACGGCACCAAGGTCGCCGCTTCCGCGTCGAAGTCGGCGAACCGGTCGCTGGCCCGGCTGCGGGACCTGGCCGCCGAGACGGTGGCCGAGCACGCGGCCGCCGACGCGGCCGAGGACGCGGCGTACGGGGCCGGGCGGCGCGGCGACGAGGTGCCCGGGCAGGTGGCCAGCCCGCAGTCGCGGGCCGGCCGGAAGGCCAGGGCCGGGCGGATAGCCCGGGCGCTGGCCGAGATGGAAGCCGAAGCCGAGGCCGGGGAGAAAGCCGAGCGGGAGGAGCAGGCCGCCAAGACCGGGACGTTCCGGGAGCGCAAAGCGGCCGGGCAGCCGACCGGCCGCGCCCCGGCCGGGTCCGAGGCCGGGCTGGCGCAGGAGAAAGTCGATGCCGAGATCGCCAGGCAGCAGGCCAGGATCGATGACTGGCACGCCCGCCAGGCCGCCCGCGCCGCCGCCGGGCAGAAGAAGATGACCGGCCCGCCCCCGGCCCCGGCCGCCGGGTACTGCCGGGTCCGGGAAGCCGAAGCCGAACGGGACGCCGCCCGCGACCGGGACGCCGCCCGCCAGGCCGCCCGCGACGCCCAGCGCGCAACCCGGTCCCGGAACATCACCGACCCTGACTCCCGGCTCATGCCCGTCCGCGGCGGCGGGTTCATCCAGGGCTACAACACCCAGAACGTCACCAGCGAAGACGGCCTGATCATCGCCACCGAAGTCACCGGCACCCCCGGCGACGTCACCTGGTTCGAGCCCATGGCCGCCAAGGCAGAAGCCGCCGCCGAATACATCGCCGCCCGCCAGCCCCCCGCCACCACCGCACCCGACACCACCAGCAGCGACACCACCAGCACCGCCGCACCCGGCACCAGCTGCACATGCGGCACCACCGCACCCGGCACCGGCAGCACCGCCGCAGCACCCGGCACCGGCAGCACCGGCACCGCCGCACCCGCCACCAGCAGCAGCGACAGCACCGGCTGCACGTGCGGCACCTGCGGCCGGTGCCTCATCCGCCTGTTCCTCACCGACGCCGGCTACAAATCCGAGCACAACATGACCTGCCCCGGACCGGACCGGCTCATCGCCGTCGGCAAGCACCGCGACCTCGAACACGCCGCCCGCGACCCCGGCGCCCCCGCCGGGCCCGGCGAACCCGACGGCCCCGCCACCGCCGCCATGGCCGAACGCCTCAAAACCCCCGAAGGCATCACCGCCTACCGCCAGCGCGGCCACATCGCCGAAACCCCCCACGGCAACATCAAGCACAACCTCGGCTTCCGCCAGTTCAGCCTCCGCGGCACACCCAAAGTCACCGCCGAATGGAACCTCATCACCAGCGTCCACAACCTCCTGACCGCCATCAGCGCCGGCCAGCTCACCACCCAGGCACTCACCGCCCTCTGAACCAGCCCGGCCACACCCGGCCCCTGGCCCCAGCCACCCACCGCCCCGAAACAAGCCCAAACCCAAGCCCGCCACCGCCCCGCCCCGCCACCCAATCCCGCAACAGCCCGTGCAACGACAACGGCGGGTCGGCGTTGCGGTTCAGAAAGGTAGCCAGCAGCAACTCAGGGAGCATCGTTGCTCTCAGCGCTGCCCGCCCCGACCCCGCCAAGATCAACTGCAGTTGGGCGTGCAGCGTTGGGTGGTTGGTTCGTAGATTGGCCTCAGGTGGGGCGGCGGAGCGCGGTTCGGGCGGCGGCCGCGATGGATTCCCGGATCCATCGGCTCCGGCAGGTCAAGGGCCCCGATGAGTTGCCGTATTCACCCCTGTTTTCCCGGCTGAATTGCCGAATCCATCGCGCTGGCTGGCGCCGCGGACGCGATGAATGCCCGAATCCACCGCGCGGGTTCACCGGCTGACGCCGCCGCACCCGCCACCCAGCCACCCGAACCACCCCAGCGCCACACGGCGGGCAAGCTCCGCGACATTTACGCTCTCGCACCGACGCCGGCCCGCCGGGACAAATGTTGCTGTAGTTGGCCACTGCGGCCGAACCGCAGCGTTGGGCCGTTGCTGTAGCTCGCTAGCAGCCTGGGCTGACACTATTAGGGCCGGGCAAGCCAGACCCCTTACGTGCTCAGTCCGGTAGCGGGACGCCCTGGGTGTATGCAGTACACACGGCGGCCACCGATGGCAACTCACGGCGGGGTCGTGTTTGCGAATCGCCCCGGTCACCACTTATCCTCCGGTGACACCTGTCACCCAAGATCATTCGTCTGCTCAGCGCCGAGGGAGGCGGAGGATGACCGCAGCCGCACAGTCGGACGCTGCAGGTTTTCCGATCCGTGAAGGTGAGGAACGCTGGACCGAGGCGGAGATCACCGAAGTCAGGGATCAACTCGCGGCTGAAGCCGCCGAGCTGCAGGTGGAAATAGACAGGGCCGAGTCCGACATCGCTGACCGGCTTGGGGACGCGGTCAGCGACGCCGGCGATGATCAGGCCGACGTGGGCGCGAAGGCCTACGAGCGCGAGCACGAGCTGGCGCTGACTTACAACGCCCGTGAGTTGCTCGCCCAGACCGAACGAGCGCTGGCTAGGATCGAGGCCAGCACCTACGGTTCGTGCGACTCGTGCGGCGAGCCGATCGGCAAGGCTAGGCTGCAAGCCTTCCCGCGGGCGACGCTGTGCGTGAGCTGCAAGCAGCGGGAGGAACGTCGCTGACCGGAAAGGAAGCCGCGACGGACATGGCTATTCCTGAAGCGGGCCCACCGTCGGCGGCCGAACCTAGCTCCAGCCCAACGCAGCCGCGCCCGCTCGGCGAGATCCAGGACCAGCGCCAAGGCCAGATCCAGGACCAGCGCCGGGTTGGTGTGCTGCTCGCTGTCGCCGTCGCGGTGCTGGCCGCCGACATCGTCAGCAAGACGATCGTGGTGGCCACGCTCTCCGACCGGCCTCCGATCCGGCTGCTCGGCGGCTTCCTGACGCTGATCGTTTCCCGGAACCCAGGGGCGGCGTTCAGCATCGGGCCGTCGGTGACCGTCGTTTTCACGGCGATCGCTGTCGGCGTCATCGTGTTCATCCTGCGCGCCTCGCGGCGCATCCGGAGCGCTGCCGTGGGCGGTCTCGCTCGGCCTGCTGCTCGGCGGAGCGACCGGCAACCTGACCGACCGGCTGCTGCGCTATCCCGGGCCGTTCCGGGGTCATGTGGTGGACTGGATCTAGCTGCCGCACTGGCCGGTGTTCAACCTGGCCGACTCCTCGATCGTGTGCGGCGGCGTGCTGGCGGTGCTGCTGGCGATGCGCGGCGTGCATATCGACGGCTCTAAGGCTGCCAGCCGGCCAGGCGGCCGAGGGTGAACTCCGCCCATCGACGGGTGCCGGTTCCAGAAGGCCTGGACGGCGAACGCCTCGACGCGGCGATCGCGCAGGATGTTCGGCCTGTCC
Source organism: uncultured Actinomycetota bacterium (assembly GCA_963769145.1). Classification (GTDB taxonomy): domain Bacteria; phylum Actinomycetota; class Actinomycetes; order Streptosporangiales; family Streptosporangiaceae; genus Chersky-822. Next base: position 120,158 of record CAVYKS010000001.1, on the reverse strand, counting down.
AGGACCAAGGCGGCCGAACTCATCGGCGAGGGCGCCGTGCTCATCGGCGGCCGCCCGGCCGGCAAATCGGAGCGCGTGCCCGCCGGCGAGTGGCTCGATGTCACGCTGCCCGCGCTCGCCGCGCCGCAGCCGATGCCTGAGCCGGTGCCCGGCCTGGTCGTCAGCTACGAGGACGCCGACATCATCGTCGTGGACAAGCCGGCCGGCGTCGCCGCCCACCCGACTCCCGGCTGGACTGGCCCGACGGTCCTGCAGGGCCTGCTCGCCGGCGGCCACCAGATCGCCACCAGCGGTGCCGCCGAGCGCCAGGGCATCGTGCACCGGCTTGACGCCAACACGACCGGCCTGATGGTCGTCGCCAAGAGCGAGCACGCTTACAGCGTGCTCAAGCAGGCGTTCAGGGACCGCGAGGTCGACAAGCGCTACCACGCGCTCGTGCAGGGCCACCCCGATCCGCTGCGCGGCACCATCGACGCGCCGATCGCGCGGCATCCGTCCGGCGATGGCCGGTTCGCCGTGATCGCCGATGGCCGGCCGTCGATCACGCACTACGACACCCTCGAGGCGTTCCGGGCGGCGAGCCTGATCGAGGTCAAGCTCGAGACCGGCCGGACGCACCAGATCCGGGTGCACATGGCAGCGGTCAGGCACCCGTGCGTCGGTGACCGGCTCTACGGCGCCGACCCGGTACTCGCGGCCAGGCTCGGCATCGCCAGGCAGTGGCTGCACGCGAACAGTCTCGGGTTCGCTCACCCCGACGATGGCCGCTGGGTCGAGTTCACCAGCGACTATCCGGCCGATCTGCGGCCGCCAAGCCTGGAATTGCTCTCGGACACGCGAGTCTCGCGTCAGATGCCCCCGGCGAGTCGGCTGGCGCCGTCCCGGCGCTCGGCTTACTGGGCATGTCTGGGGTTATCGTGCGGCATCTAGTGGCTGGCGGTGGACGGACGGGGATTCGCGCATCTGCATGTTCACACTGAGTACTCGATGCTGGACGGTGCAGCCCGGCTCGATGACCTGTTCGAGCAATGCAACAGGCCGGGCATGTCGGCGATCGCGATGACCGACCACGGCAACGTCTACGGCGCCTACGACTTCTACAAGAAGGCCAAGGCCGCGGGCGTCAAGCCGATCATCGGCACCGAGGCTTACGTAGCGCCCGAGCACCGCGGCCACAAGCAGCCGGTGCGGTGGGGCACGCCAGCGCAGCGAGACGACGACGTCTCCGGCGCGGGCGCCTACACCCACATGACGCTGCTGGCCGAGACCACGCGAGGGCATGCACAACCTGTTCAGGCTGTCGTCGCTGGCCTCGATCGAGGGCTACTTCCGCCAGCCGAGGATGGACCGCGAACTGCTCTCCAGGTACACCGAAGGGCTTGATCGCCACCACCGGCTGCCCGGGCGGCGAGGTGCAGACCAGGCTCAGGCTCGGCCAGTACGACCAGGCCCTGGCGGCAGCGGCCAAGTTCCGCGACATCTTCGGGCCGGATAATTTCTTCGTCGAGCTGATGGGGCATGACCTGGAGGTCGAGCGCCGTTCGCTGGACGGGCTCCGTCGGATCGCCAAGGACCTGGCGCTGCCGTTCGTGGTGACCAATGACCTGCACTACACCCGCCCCGAAGACGCGCAGGCGCACGAGGTGCTGCTGTGCGTGCAGACCGGCACCAACATGGCCGACCCGAACCGGTTCAAGTTCGAGGGGAACGGCTACTACGTCAAGAGCCCGGCGCGAGATGCGCGGCGATCAGCGACGACGAGGACTGGCAGTCGGGCTGCGACAACACGCTGCTGATCGCCGAGCGGGCCAACGTCGAGTTCACCAAGGCGAACCTGATGCCCGACTTCCCGCTGCCCGAGGGCGAGACGCGAGGTCAGCTGGTTCCGCAAGGAAGTCGTGGCCGGGATGGACCGCCGGTTCCCCGGCGGCTACGACGACGAGCGGCGCAAGCGGGCCGAGTACGAGATGGGCATCATCGAGCAGATGGGGTTCTGCGGCTACTTCCTGGTCGTCGCCGACTTCATCATGTGGGCCAAGCGGCAACGGGATCCGGGTCGGCCCGGGCCGCGGCTCGGCGGCCGGGTCGATCGTCTCGTACGCGATGGGCATCACCGACCTGGACCCGATCGCGTTCGGGCTGATGTTCGAGCGGTTCCTGAACCCCGAGCGCGTCTCGATGCCGGACATCGACATCGACTTCGACGAGCGCCGGCGCGGCGATGTGATCAGGTACGTGACCGAGAAGTACGGCGATGACCGGGTCGCCCAGATCATCACCTACGGCACGATCAAGGCCAAGGCGGCGGTCAAGGACTCGGCCCGGGTGCTCGGCTTCCCCTACGCGCTCGGCGACCGGATCACCAAGGCGTTCCCGCCGATGGTGCTCGGCAAGGACATCCCGCTGTCCGGCGTCTTCGACCCCGACCATCCGAGGTACGGCGAGGCAGGCGAGATCCGGGCCCTGTACGAGGCCGAGCCCGAGGTCAAGCAGGTGCTGGAGACCGCGCGCGGGCTCGAGGGCCTGATCAGGCAGGCGGGCGTGCACGCGGCCGGGGTGATCATGAGCAGCGAACCGCTGCTCGACCACATCCCGATCTGGAAGCGCGCAGGCCGACGGCGCGATCATCACCCAGTTCGACTACCCGAGCTGCGAAGATCTCGGCCTGCTCAAGATGGACTTCCTCGGCCTGCGCAACCTGACCATCCTCGACGACGCGCTGGCCGGGATCAAGGCGAACAAGGGCGTCACGATCGACCTTGAACACCTGGCGCTGGACGACAAGCCGACCTACGACCTGCTGGCCGCGGTGACACGCTCGGGGTGTTCCAGCTCGAAGGCGGCCCGATGCGGGCGCTGCTGCGGTCCATGCGGCCGGACCGGTTCGACGACATCTCGGCCGTGAACGCGCTGTACCGGCCGGGTCCGATGGGCGCCAACGCGCACAACGACTACGCCGACCGCAAGACCGGGCGCAAGCCGGTCGTGCCGATCCACCCCGAGCTGGCCGAGCCGCTGGCCGACATCCTCGACGACACCTACGGCCTGATCGTCTATCAGGAGCAGGTGCTGCTCATCGCGCAGAAGCTGGCCGGGTACTCGGTGGGCAAGGCGGACCTGCTGCGCAAGGCGATGGGCAAGAAGAAGAAGGAGATCCTGGACAAGGAGTTCGAGCCGTTCGCGAGCGGGATGCGGGCCAACGGCTACTCCGATGGAGCGATCAAGGCTATCTGGGACATTCTCGTCCCGTTCTCCGACTACGCCTTCAACAAGGCGCATACCGCCAGCTACGGCCTGGTCGCCTACTGGACGGCCTACCTCAAGGCGAACTTCCCCGCCGAGTACATGGCCGCCCTGCTCACCTCGGTGGCCGGCGACAAGGACAAGTCCGCGCTGTACCTGAGCGAGTGCCGCCGGATGGGGATCAAGGTGCTGCCGCCCGACGTGAACTCCTCGACGGCGCTGTTCACCCCGGTCGGCACCGACATCAGGTTCGGCATGGCGGCGGTGCGCAACGTCGGTGCGGCGGTCGTCGAGTCGATCGTCGAGGCGAGGCTGAGCAAGGGCAGCCTTCACCAGCTTCTCTGACTTCCTGCGCAAGGTGCCGGTCAACGTCTGCAACAAGCGGGTCATCGAGTCGCTGATCAAGGCCGGCTCGTTCGACTCGCTCGGCCACCCGCGCCGCGGCCTGCTGATGATCCACGAGCAGGCGATCGACGCGGTGATCGACGTCAAGCGCAACGAGGCGATCGGCCAGGACTCGCTGTTCGGCGACGACCCGAGGACGATGTGGCCTTCGACATCCCGGTGCCCGACGGCGAGTGGGAGAAGCCGACCCTGCTCGGCTTCGAGCGGGAGATGCTCGGGCTGTACGTCTCCGACCACCCGCTGCTCGGGATCGAGCACGCGCTGGCCGCGGAGACCGACTGCTCGGTCGCCCAGCTGCTCAGCGCCAACGACGAGCCGGAGCGGAGTTCGCGCGGCGACCGCGCTGACGGCCAGATCGTCACGCTCGGCGGAATCCTGTCCGGCGTCACGCGCAAGGTGACCAGGCAGGGAGCCTCCTGGGCGGCGGCGACGCTGGAAGACCTCGAAGGCGCGATCGAGGTGCTGTTCTTCCCCGCGACCTACCAGACGTGCATGCACCTGGTGGTCGAGGACGCGATCGTGATCGTCAAGGGAAGGCTCGACCGGCGTGAGGAGGTGCCGAAGCTGGTCGCGATGGAGGTGAAGCCCGCGGACTTGCCAGCGGACAGTCCGGCCCTTTCGTGGTGTCGATCCTTGAGTCGCGCTGCGTGCCGCCCGTCGTCGACCGGCTCCGGGAGGTCCTGCGCACCCACCCGGGGCCGAAGGAGGTGCACCTGCGGCTGCAGAGCGGCGACCGGACCAAGGTGCTGCGGCTCGACGACAAGCTGCGGGTGCGGCCGTCGCCGTCGCTGGTCGCTGACCTGAAGCAGCTGCTCGGCCCGGCCTGCGTAGGGTGAGAGGCGGCACCATGCGGCGCGGCTCTGGCGCAGGCTGGACCGCGAGTCGCTGCGCGAGGAACTGCGCACGAATCTGTGGTTCGTCCCGCTGATCGAGGTCGTCGCCGCGGTGGTGCTGTTCGTCATCACCTACGCGCTTGACCGGGCCGCGTTCGACGGCGACTTCCGCCTCCCGTCCTGGGCGCTCAGCGGCTCGCCGGACGCGGCCAGGCAGATCCTCACGACCGTCGCCGCCGCGATCATCACGGTGGTCGGCGTCGTCTTCTCGATCGTGATCGTCGCGCTGACGCTGACCTCCACCCAGTTCGGGCCGCGGATGCTGCGCAACTTCATCCGCGATCCCGGTACCCAGGTCACGCTCGGCACGTTCGTCGGCACGTTCGTCTACGCGATGCTGGCGCTCGGCTCGATCGGCCAGGAGAGCCGCGGCAACTTCGTGCCGCACATCTCGATCACGGTGACGCTCGCCCTGCTGGTGATCGACCTCGGGGTGCTGATCTACTTCATCCACCACATCGCCATCCAGATCCAGCTGCCGCAGGTCATCGCCGGCATCGCCGGAGACCTGGCGAAGGCGATCGAGACCCAGGCCGGCAACGCGGCGGCGACGAAGGCGGCGCCGAGCGCGGCGGCGACGCTGGCGGCGCTTGGCGGAGCGGGCGGCCACCTCGCCGCGCCGCGCAGCGGCTACCTGCAGTTCATCGACCGGCGGACGCTGGTGCGGATCGCCTCGGGCGCCGACGTGGTGATCCAGATGCTGCACCGGCCCGGGCACTTCCTCGTCCAAGGACACCCGTACGCGACCGTCTGGCCAGCCGCCAAGGCCGACGTCGTGGCCCGTGAGCTGGCCCGGTCGCACGTCACCGGGCCGTACCGGACGCTGGCCCAGGACGTCTCGTTCGGCCTTGACCAGCTAGTCGAGATCGCGCTGCGCGCCCTGTCGCCGGCGGTTAACGACACGTTCACGGCGATGACCTGCATCGACTGGATCGGCGACAGCCTGTACAAGGTGACGGGCAACTGGCAGCCCGTGCACGTCTACAGCGATCACACCGGCAAGGTGCGGGCCATCACCACCGAGCCGACCTACCAGCGGCTGGTGGAGCGGTCGTTCGAGAAGGTCAGGCAGGCCGGCCGCGGCATGCCGGCGATCATGATCCGCCAACTCGACGCGCTCGCCAAGATCATCCAGCGGGCCGAGGTTCAGCAGGAGCGGGACTTCCTCGCCAGGCAGGCGTCGATGATCGAGCGGCTGGCGGTTTCCTCGGTCGACGAGCCAGCTGACCTTGCCGACGTGCGCCAGGCATACCAGGCCGTGATCGACGGTGCTTTCCCCCCGCTCGCGGCGCGCTGATCGCGGAGTATTTCTGTGGACACCGTGCCGGGTGGCTGGGGGACTCGTTCCGTCACGTACGCTGTTCGGCGACATGTCGAAGACTAGTGAGAGCGCTTATCCCTACCACCCAGGCAACCTGATGCCCGGTAGGGAACCGTCGGCGTCGGGCACCGGCGCGCTGGCGGCCGCCGGCGGCGTGTTGCTCGGCAGCGCCATTGCCGGGCTGCTCGGCGGACTGATCTGGAGTGCCATCGCGCCCCGGCCAGCTTACGTCGTAACCGGCAAGGGTTCGGCTGACGTCATCAACGCCGAGACGACAGCCTTCATCGCCGCCGATGCCTGGTATTGCCTGATCGCCGTGGTCGGCGGGCTGATCATCGGCATCGCCAGCTACCGGCTCGCCGTGCGCAGGTATGGCCCGATCCCGATGGCAGCCGTGCTCGGCGGTGGGGTGCTGGCCGGCTGGGCGGCGCGCTGGGTTGGCCAGAATCTCGGGTTGTCCCACTTCAACGCCCAGTTGCTGACCAGCCACCACGGTACGATCTTGCACCCGCCTCCGGTGCTTGGCGCGGACACCTCGACAGTCCTCTGGTCGGCTATCGTCTTCTGGCCGCTGGCCGCTTGCCTGGTCCCGGCCGCGCTGGTGTTCTTCGGCGCGCTGCGTGACCGGCAGCCGGGCGGCCGGGCTCAGTTTTGATGAGCAGGATTAGCGTCGCCTGCCTGGACCTCGCGGGCACGACCGTCACCGACGAGGGCTGCATCGTGGCCGCGTTCGCCGCGGCTATGGAACGCTTCGGGCTACGGCCCGGTGCCCGAGGTTACGAGCAGGCGAATCGCATAGTGCACGAGACGATGGGCCAGCCCAAGATCGAGGTGTTCAGGCGGATACTTGACAACGAGGCAGACGCCCAGGAGGCAAACAGCGCCTTCGAGATCGCCTACGCCGACTCGGTCAAGGCCGGGTCGGTCGCGCCGATCCCCGGCGCGACCGAGACGCTGGTCGCGCTCCGCGCGGCCGGTATGAAGGTTTGCCTGGCGACCGGATTCTCGGCCGCCACCAGGGACGCGCTGCTCGACTCGCTCGGCTGGCGGCCGCTCATCGACCTGGCGCTGTCGCCAGCCGACGTCGGCCGGGGACGGCCGTGGCCCGATCTGCCGTTGACCGCCCTGCTCAGATTGCGCGGCGGCGCGGTCTGCGAGCTCGCGGTGGTTGGCGACACGGCAAGTGACATCGAGTCGGGCATTCGGGCCGGCGCCGGCGTGGTCGCTGGCGTGCTGACTGGCTCGAGCACCAGAGAAGAACTTGAGCAGGCTGGAGCCCCCCACATCATCGACTCGATCACCGACCTGCTCCCACTGGTCGGTGTCGGCGCCACCCGCTGACGCCGAGCTGCCGTCGATCCCAGAACCCGTTTTCATGATCTGGCGGAGTTGCCCCGATATGGGCGCGTAATCCGCGGCGGCACCCCCGGCCCGGACAGCAACGTTGTCCCTGCGTTGCTGTCGGTTCGCCCGGGCGAACCGCAACGTCGCCCCGGAGTTGTCGTGCCACGGGCTGTTGCGGGATTGGGTGGCGGGGCGGGGCGGTGGCGGGCTTGGGTTTGGGCTTGTTTCGGGGCGGTGGGTGGCTGGGGCCAGGGGCCGGGTGTGGCCGGGCTGGTTCAGAGGGCGGTGAGTGCCTGGGTGGTGAGCTGGCCGGCGCTGATGGCGGTCAGGAGGTTGTGGACGCTGGTGATGAGGTTCCATTCGGCGGTGACTTTGGGTGTGCCGCGGAGGCTGAACTGGCGGAAGCCGAGGTTGTGCTTGATGTTGCCGTGGGGGGTTTCGGCGATGTGGCCGCGCTGGCGGTAGGCGGTGATGCCTTCGGGGGTTTTGAGGCGTTCGGCCATGGCGGCGGTGGCGGGGCCGTCGGGTTCGCCGGGCCCGGCGGGGGCGCCGGGGTCGCGGGCGGCGTGTTCGAGGTCGCGGTGCTTGCCGACGGCGATGAGCCGGTCCGGTCCGGGGCAGGTCATGTTGTGCTCGGATTTGTAGCCGGCGTCGGTGAGGAACAGGCGGATGAGGCACCGGCCGCAGGTGCCGCACGTGCAGCCGGTGCTGTCGCTGCTGCTGGTGGCGGGTGCGGCGGTGCCGGTGCTGCCGGTGCCGGGTGCTGCGGCGGTGCTGCCGGTGCCGGGTGCGGTGGTGCCGCATGTGCAGCTGGTGCCGGGTGCGGCGGTGCTGGTGGTGTCGCTGCTGGTGGTGTCGGGTGCGGTGGTGGCGGGGGGCTGGCGGGCGGCGATGTATTCGGCGGCGGCTTCTGCCTTGGCGGCCATGGGCTCGAACCAGGTGACGTCGCCGGGGGTGCCGGTGACTTCGGTGGCGATGATCAGGCCGTCTTCGCTGGTGACGTTCTGGGTGTTGTAGCCCTGGATGAACCCGCCGCCGCGGACGGGCATGAGCCGGGAGTCAGGGTCGGTGATGTTCCGGGACCGGGTTGCGCGCTGGGCGTCGCGGGCGGCCTGGCGGGCGGCGTCCCGGTCGCGGGCGGCGTCCCGTTCGGCTTCGGCTTCCCGGACCCGGCAGTACCCGGCGGCCGGGGCCGGGGGCGGGCCGGTCATCTTCTTCTGCCCGGCGGCGGCGCGGGCGGCCTGGCGGGCGTGCCAGTCATCGATCCTGGCCTGCTGCCTGGCGATCTCGGCATCGACTTTCTCCTGCGCCAGCCCGGCCTCGGACCCGGCCGGGGCGCGGCCGGTCGGCTGCCCGGCCGCTTTGCGCTCCCGGAACGTCCCGGTCTTGGCGGCCTGCTCCTCCCGCTCGGCTTTCTCCCCGGCCTCGGCTTCGGCTTCCATCTCGGCCAGCGCCCGGGCTATCCGCCCGGCCCTGGCCTTCCGGCCGGCCCGCGACTGCGGGCTGGCCACCTGCCCGGGCACCTCGTCGCCGCGCCGCCCGGCCCCGTACGCCGCGTCCTCGGCCGCGTCGGCGGCCGCGTGCTCGGCCACCGTCTCGGCGGCCAGGTCCCGCAGCCGGGCCAGCGACCGGTTCGCCGACTTCGACGCGGAAGCGGCGACCTTGGTGCCGTCCAGGGCCACCACGCCCAGCTTGCCCATGCCCAGCCGCGCGCACAGCCCCAGCACCTCAGCGAACAGCCCGGCCATCGCCGTCCCGGCCTGCGCCCGGAACCGGGCGATCGTCACGTGATCCGGGTGGTTCCCCGCGCAGATCACCATGAACGCCGCGTCGGTCTGGCACAGCTGCTCGATCCGCCGCGACGACGTCACCCGGTTCGCGTACGCCCACACCAGCAGCGTCACCAGCATGTCCGGGTCATACCCCGCCGCCCCCGCCCCGCCGGTCCGCCGGAACGCGTGGAACGCGCTGGTGTCCAGGTGGTCCGTCACCACGGTGATCACCAGCCAGACCGGATGATCGGCCGCAAGCCAGTCCCGCCGGTCCGGCGGCAGCAGGTACAGCTGGTCCCGCGGCACTTCCCGGTACCCTTTCGCCATACCATAATTATGACAGATAACCACGAACACGCACAAAAGACACACCGCGTACCCGCGCCCGATTCTGCAACAGCCCGGCCAGCAGCAACGGAGGGACGACGTTGTCGCCGGAAGCGAGGTCTAGCAGCAACAATGGGACGACGTTGCTCCCCGCACCCGCCTCACCTGCCCTCGGGCGGCCTAGCCCGACAGGCGACCGGGCGCAACTCCCGCAACCAGTGCACGAGGCGAGGCTTTAACTAGCGACCGGCCTGCGGGTCGCGGAGGCCGGAACCGGACGGCGTGGCCACTCGGTCGGGAGAATGAATAGCTGCTGTGGTTGCGGTGATGTCCCCGCTGCCGCGGAATGAAGCATGAAGATCGGTGCGGCGAAGCGTTTAGTACCAATTATTGAACAAAAACTATCCAGCGACCGAATTACCCGAGATAGTCGATTTCCGGGCGGACTCGCCGGCAGGTTCGCCTAACGAGTCGAGGCGTGGCGGCCCCGTTAAGCCGCCGTGGCATTCTGGCCAGCGGTCATAGCGGCTCCCACGATGCCCGCGTCGTTCAGCAGGGCGGCCGGCACCACCGGCACCTGCGACGACAGCCTCGGCAGGAACTTGTCCGACTTCTTGCTGATGCCGCCCCCGATGATGATCAGGTCGGGGGACAGGAGTGCCTCCATCTTGTCCAGGTAGGTGTCCACCCGGTCGGCCCACTTGCCCCAGCTCAGATCGCCGATCTCGCGGGCGTGCTCAGACGCGCGCTTCTCGGCATCCTCACCGTGAATCTCGATGTGGCCGAACTCCGTATTCGGGATCAGCGCCCCGTCATAGAACAGCGCGCTGCCGATACCGGTGCCAAACGTGAGCAACAGCACGGTGCCGTCGTGACCGTGGCCAGCGCCGAACGCCATCTCCGCGATGCCGGCGGCGTCGGCGTCGTTAAGCACGCAGACCGGCCGTCCGACCGCCTTGCCGAGAAACTCAGTGGCATTGACCCCGACCCAGGCCGGGTCGAGGTTGTGCGCGGTGCGGATGAGGCCCCGGGCCACCACGCCGGGAAAGGTGATGCCGACCGGCCCGGTCGCGCTGAACTTGCCGACCAGGGTCGTGATCACCTCGGCGATCGCGTCGGGTGTCGGCGGATGCGGTGTCGGCAGCTTGACTCGCTCAGCGGCGAGCTTTCCTGCCCTGATATCGACAGGGGCTGCCTTGATGCCCGTGCCGCCGATGTCGATCCCGAGCACATCAGCCATGCCAACCCCTCCGGTTCAGATTCCCCACCGTGCTTGCGTGAGCGCCGCCAGATCGGCCTCGGCGCCTTCGAGCTTAACGCCGGCCGCGCCGGTCCGCCCGAACGTCCACATCAGCAGTTCCGCCGGCGCGCCGATCACCACATTCTCGTCGCGAATTCACCACAGTACCGGTGTCACGACGACATCTCGAAACTTACTGGTTCGCGGGCAGTGTCACTCCATCTCGTAGACCTCGCCCGGTATCCCTTCCGTGCAGCCTGGCGGGCATATCGTTCGACTAAGTGCGGCCACGCCAGCTACGTCGACATCTTCCGACCCATTCTCGTCGCGAACTCACCCACGTCCCGGTGTCGATACGACGATCGCCGCCGTTCCGTTGGTCCTAGAGCGAATGGGGCCGTCTCCAAACGATCTGCTTGGCGTTGCCACCGGGCCCACTACCCGCGCGGACCTTCCTGAATACAGCCCTTTCCGCTACGCGGCGATGCCACGGCATGGCGAAATTGTTCGCGAAAAGTATTGCGGCACACCGCTTGCTGAGCAGAACCGGCGTTGAACCCACATCCGCACGGCGACGGTGCTCCGCCCCCGGCCCACGGCGGTGGTCCGCTCAGTGCAAGGCTGTATCCCTCTCCGCAGGGGACCGAGCACCTCACCGACCGTGGCCGAGATCGAGTCTCACCCGACCTCGACTGAACCATCGGGCCGCACAGATACCTATTCGACGAGCTCGAAAATCGTCGCGTTCGCCTGACCACCACCCTCGCACATGGTCTGGAGTCCATAGCGGATTCCGCGGTCCTTCATGTGGTTGATCAGAGTGGTGGTGATGCGTGCGCCGGATCCTCCGAGCGGATGCCCCAGCGCGATCGCACCACCGAGCGGATTGAGCGTTCTGGGCACTTGTACTCGGCCTGCCATGCGAGCGCCACCGAGGCGAACGCCTCGTTCACCTCGAACGCACCGATATCCGTGATCCCCAAGTTCGCCTTCGCAAGCACTTTCGCCGTCGCGGGGATCGGCCCTGTGAGCATGATGGTCGGTTCGCTGCCCACCACCACGGCCGTGTGAATCCGCGCGAGTGGCGTACATCCATGCGACTTCGCGATGTCCGAGGTGGTAATCAATACGGCAGCGGCACCATCGCTGATCTGAGAGCTGTTGCCGGCACTGATGACACCTCCCTAAAACGGAGTGCGCAGCCCGGCCAATGTTTCGGCCGAGCAGTCCGGCCGCACTCCCTCATCTGCTCGCACTACACCATCCGGTGTCTCGATCGCGGCGATCTGCGAGTCGAAGGCTCCGCTGGCCACTGCGGCCGCGGCCCGGTGGTGAGACCGCTCCGAGTAGGCGTCGAGTTGAGCGCGGCTGAGCGACCACTTGCGAGCTATCTGCTCAGCTCCGAGGCCCTGGTTCGGCATGTCGTCGCCGTATCGCTTCGTGTACAAGTCACCGAGCGGGGACTGGGCACCGGCAGCGGTCCCCATCGGGACCCGCGACATCGACTCGACTCCGCCGGCGACGACCACGTCGTAATGTCCCGCGATGACCCCTGCGGCGGCGAAGTGAATGGCCTGCTGGGACGAGCCACGCTGGCGGTCAACCGTGGTGCCGGGAACCGACTCCGGCCATCCCGCCGACAACAACGAAGTACGCGCGATATCGAACGTCTGCTCACCGACCTGGCTGACGCAGCCCCAGATCACATCGTCGACTACCGCGGGATCCAGCGGCGCGCGTTCGGCGAGCACGAGAGCACTCGCGCGGACAAATCCGCAGGGTGAACTCCCGAGCGCTCCTGCCCGCCTGCCGATCGGCGACCGGGTGGCCGCGACAATCACAGCATCTCGCATGACATCTCCTTAACTGTGCTTGGCTTCTTGACTCTTACGTTCGACTCTGTTTGTTCTTGATTCGCGTCGCCGCGGCCAGTCCGGTTGGGCTCACACTTTCCGGTACGGAAATGCCCATGGGCGCAGCGGCGACCGAGTAGCTCCACGCGATGCGCAGACACGCCCGCGAAGAACCCGAATTCGTAGACCTTCGCCGCGGCCAGCTCTTCCAGCTGGAGCACCTCGATCAGAGGCGCACCCGCCTCGGCCAGCAGGTAGGTATGCACAGGCGTGTAGTTGTCCTGGTCGGTCGACGGTCCCTGCTCCACGCACATGGTGTCGGATCCGACGATCATCGCGCCCTTTTCGACAAGGTGAACCGCCGCGGCGCGCGTCAAGCCGGGCGGCTGTCACCCCACTTCACGGCGTCCGGCCACTCCCGCATCCTGCCCGTTCTGACCAGTACGACGTCGCCGAGCTGGATGTCGACGCCTTGGTGGGCGAGGCACTCGTCGACCTCCTCGGGAGTGACACCGTGCCGATCCGGGAGCATGTCGACGCCGTGCCAGGCCGGCGAAGTCGAGCAGGATGCCACGAGCCACGATCGGCGGCATCTTGTCAGCACCCGAAACCTGCCAGCCCGGCTGCCCAAATGTTCTGCTAGGTGAAATTGTTGTAGATGCGCCCGTTGTAGCCGTAGTGGTTGAGCGTGTCGATGTGGGTGCCGGTGTGCGTATACATCATCATCGCGTCGCCGGAGTAGCTGATGTACTCCGTCATCTCCCGTGAGATGGTCGGCAAACCCTCAACCACATTGCCGTGTGGCGTGTGCGTCATCCACATCTGGTACGGCGGGTCACCGATCATCTGCCATGACGGCATGCCGATGAAGTAGTCCACGGACAGATCGAACATCTGGGTGGCGTCGATGTTGCTCATGACGGCGGCGCGGGATTCCGGGCTCATCAGGATTCGCCGGCCGATCTCGTCATCAGGCCCGTGGGGGCTCGTGGCTACTTGGCGACCGGCGCCGGAAGCAGGGTTGTCAGCCATGTGTTGGACTCCTTTGTGCGACACTGCTGGATGTGATGCCCGATCCTGATCAGGGCCGGATATCGGTGTGACGATTGGCAGGCTGATCGCCGGGAGCGGCCGGAACCACCAGGTGGAAGCTCGTCGATCGTTGGTGGGCGTCGGCGACCCGCAAAACGGTGGCCTCGTCGAACGGCCGTCCGATGATCTGCATCGAGACGGGCATGCCGACGTTGTCGAAGCCAACCGGAACGGCGCACGCCGGGAGGCCCGCGAGGTTCCACTGTGACGTGAAGGATGCGCTCGACCAGCGATTCATCATCGTGGGGTCGGTCTCGTCCAATAGCCGCGCACCGGTCGGCATGGTCGGCAAAACGAGCACGTCGCAGGCACGCATCACCTCGGACACCTCTCACCGGAACATAGCCGCGATCTTCTTCGCCTGGACGTAGTCTGCCGCGGTGAACGGCCACCGCGAGCGAGCAGTCCCCGCAGATAGCCCCCGTAGTCGGTCCACCGCGTCAGCGAGTTGTCACGGTGATACGCCGATGCCTCGCTCAGCAGCACGATGTTGTTCGCGATCCTCGCCATATCGGCGGTGGGCAGGCTCACCTCCGATATGGCCGCGCCTGCCTTCGCGCAATCCCGCGATGGCCGCGGTGACCCCGCGCCTGACCGGGTCGGAGACGTTTCCCTCGCTGAAGAAGTAGTGCTTCGGCCAGCCGATCCGCAGGCCACGGACAACACCGTCCATCGCCTCGATGTATCGCGGGACCGGCTGCCTGCTCGATTCGGGGTCGCTCGGGTCGTGGCCTGCCATGACCTGCAGCAGCAGCGCGCAGTCCCGCGCGGACCGCGCGATCGGCCCGACCGTGTCGAGAGACGGGGCGAGCGGTATCGCTCGCCGCCGATCGGAACGCGCCCGAAGCTCACTTTCAGCCCGGTCACGCCGTTCAGCGCGGCAGGATGTCTGATCGAGCCCGACGTGTCGGTCCCGACTCCTCCGAGAGCCATGCCCGACGCGACCGCGACGGCCGAACCGGAACTCGACCCACCAGCGTAACGATCCGCGGACCACGCATTGCGTGGCATCGGAAAGCCTTTGGAGGGATCGTTCGGTGCGAGTGCGAACTCGTTCGTCGTGGTCTTTGCCCACGACGATCGTTCCCGCCTCCCTCAGCCGGGCCACGACCGCCGCGTCGCGATCGCCCTGCCAGTGCGGGGGCGGGACAAGACTGTTCGCCCGGGTGGGCCCTTCGACCGTCGCGATGACGTCCTTGACGTTGATGGGAATCCCGTGGAGCGGACCACGGTCGTTGCCGGCGGCCAACTCTCGATCCGCACGGTCCGCCGCCTCGAACGCCGTCTCCCGGAACGTGCTGACATAGGCCCCGAGCGTCCCGTCACGGCGATCAATACGCGCAAACACCTCGGCCACGAGTTCGACTGCCGAACTGGATCCGTCGCGCAGCGATATAGGGCAGCTGCCTCGATCGTCGTCGCGGTACCCCGCGGGCCCGGGACATCAGCCGTGCCTGTGGGATACGCCTTAGGAATGAATGTGTCGCGGGCGATGCCATCGGTCGCAGTTCGGTGTAGTTGGTCGACCTGGTCCCGCAGCACGGGATAGTCGTTTGCAATGGATGCCAGTTCGTCGGCATCGACCTTCAGGCCGACCATATCCAGCAGGGCCCGTACCCGCTGTTCGTCCGTTGTCATCGCGCACCCAGAATCATCGCTCGAGCAGGCCCTTGTAGCGGTTGCGCAGCATATCGCGGCTGACAATCATCTTCTGGGTCTCTGTCGTGCCTTCTCCGGATCCGCCGGATCCGCAGTTCGCGATACCAACGCTCGAGCGGAAGATCTTTCGCCACCCCATACCCACCGTGAATCTGGATGGCACGGTCTACCACCCGGCCCGCTGCTTCGGTGGCGACAATCTTGGCGATGGCCACTTCGGTGCGGAACGGCTGCCCACTGTCGGCACGTTCCGCCGCGTCCAGCACGATGAAGGACGCCGATCGCAGATCGATCTCGTTGTCGACGAGCATCCACTGGATACCCTCGTGGTCAGCGAGTTTCGCACCGAAGACCGAGCGGGTGCCGGCGTACTCCACCGCCATGCGGTGTGCCGCCATCGCCACGCCCACACAGCCGGCGGCATAGGGAATGCGGTTCTTGGTGAGACGCCCATTCGCCAGCGCGAAACCCCCACCGACTTTCACCGAGCACATTCTCGGCAGGCACTCGAACATCCTCGAACGACAGCTCGGTCGGGTAGTGGCCGGAGCGCAGCGTGTGGATAACTCGTCGGACGGAGAACCCGGGAGTATCCGCATCAACGATGAAGCATGTGATGCCATCGCGCCCGGAGTCCGGGTCGCCGGTGCGCGCGAAGACCAGCCCGAAGTCAGCCGTGTCGGCGCCGCTGATGAACACCTTGCTGCCGTTGATGACCCAGTCCGAGCCGTCCTGCTTCGCCGGGTCTGAATCGACCGGGCGGGGTCGCTTCCACCAGACGACAGTTCGGTGAGCGCGAAGAACGACTTCTTCTCGCCGCGCAGGATCGGGTGCAGATATTTTTCCTTCTGCGCGTCGGTCGCCTCGTACAGCTGTGCCATGTCCTGCTGGCCGAATGCGGCATAGCACGGGGAGTGCAAGGGCGCGATGCTGCGCCATCTCCATGGCCAGCAACGTGCGGGTCACGGTGTCCGCACCTACCCGCCGAACTCTTCCGGCACGTCGAGGTTGTACAAACCCATCTGTTTCGTCTTGGCGGTGAGCCGGTCCAGGACCGGCTTACTCACTTCGCTCTGGTCGGGATCGACTTCCAATTCCAACGGAATGATCTCTGTGCGGACGAACCGCCGCACATTTTCGATCAGAGTTCGTTGCTCGTCGGTGATGACAAAACCCATGGTTGCTCCTTCAGTGTGAATTCAGTCGAATGCGTCCGGTCGGGGCGTCTGCGCCTGCCGAGATTCCCAGGGGGCTCACTGAATTCGTTCGTGAATACCTGTACAAGTTCGCGATAGCGCGAAATGTAGGCATTGGTCCGCTCGTATCGAAACGACAGCGTCGGTTGCTTCTCGAGCCATTCCTCGAAGTCGCACCTCGCAGACCGAACAGGCTCCTGCCGCCCGCGAAGTCGATCGCGATGACGCCATTCGCGTCGGACACTTCGAAGACACCGACCGATGCGGGTACCAAAGCGACATTCTCGGCTGTAAGGGGCGTCCACGCCTTGTTCATGGCAATACTCATTCAGCTGCTACCTTCTCTGGCGCGTTGTCGGCGACCGCGTAATCGTCCGGCAGGAGTGCCCGCGGAACATCGACGAAACGCGAACGCACATACTTCGGCCAGTCCTTTGGCCTGCGGATCCGGGCGTGTTGTCGCGGCGACCCCGTCGCCGAGTAGACCGCGTACGACAAAATTGATTGCCCGCAGGTTGGGCAGCTCGTATCAATCAATGCTCAACCCGGCGGCCTCGGCCAGCAGGCTGCGCAGCCGCCCTTCATCGAGGTAGCCTCGCAACCACTCGTATGCCTCGTCCGAGCGCGCCCGAATCCGATATTGGCGTCGCCACCCTTGTCCCGGATCGCGCGCCGATCACAGGCCCAACGGGGCGGAAACGGCTTTTCACCATCGTCGCTCGCCCGTGGTGCCGGCCGGCGAATCGCTGTTATGCGCCTCGTACCGCTCGGTGGGCGGGCGCGGCACGGTCAGCCGCCGCCCATCCTGGAATACCACCGCGGGGTCCAAGACATCGACAGGTACCAGCGCGGGCCAGTAGACGCCATAGGCGCTGGCCGAGCGTTCGGCACGCTCAACGTACATGCCGGGGAAAGTCCCGAGACCGAACTCTGCGACTGCGTTGAAGAAACGGCGCCCTGCTTTGCGTTGGTCGGAGTCTTTCACGGTCACCCGAAGGCGAGCCTCGGCCTCGAAATTGCCGGGTGCGTCCGGAGTATCGGTGCGCAGCAGCCTGATGTCGGTCTCTGCGAACGTATCCAGCCCTCCGAAGGCGTCGTCGAGACACCGAACGGCGAAGTCGGCCTTCGATGCTTCAGGCGCGATGGGCTTCGGGTTCGACTTCGGCCATAGGATCGATCAATTCGCCGCGCATCAAGTAAAGCGGCGCCTTGGCGTAAATGATCGCATCGTTAAATGGATCGGTCAGAATCTTGGTGGCCCATACCAGGCCGGTCTGGATGCCCTTGATGAAAAACAGCTGAATCATTCGAAACAGCAGCGCGCCGGCACCCACGAATCAGCCAGATTTCGCCGACGTGGCGCACGAACCCCTCGCCGCTGGTGTGAGCGGTGAAAAAGCCGAAGAAGGTCGGATCCAGCCACAACACCAGCGGCACGAGCGCCCAGACGGCATGCAGGATCACCTTGCGCTTGAGGTTGTAGCCGACTTTGATTTCTTCCTTGTGCTCGTGGCTCGCGTGATTGACTCGATCGTAACCCTTGGGCTCGAAAAAGAAGTGACCGGACTGGCGGCTGACCATGGATACCAGCCAACCGATCAAGGCGGACTTCACGGGATCGAAAAACATCGTGATGTACGCAATGATGAAGCTGATTGCACTCAAAAGGTGCAAGGACTGATTGATGCGGCTGTGATGGTAGTAGCGATGATCGTCCCAGCGCTGGGTTCGTAGTTCGGCCAAAAAACTTTGCATGTTGGATTCCTTGGGATTGCTTCAATGAATCTGCCCATGAAGCAAATATAGGATTTTCGTTACACGGCGATGACATAGCCCCGTTTCCGGTGAGATTACGTCAAAATAGTGACCCAAGTCGTCATCGTATCGTCATCCTGGGCTGCCATTGTGATGCCTCATGAGGATCATGATCGTCACCGATGCGTGGTTTCCGCAGACCAACGGTGTCGTCAGCACCTTGGCCAGACCGCCGCCTGGTTGGGCCGCTTCGGCCACGAGGTCCGGATGCTCACGCCAAAGGATTTTCGCAGCGTTGCCTGCCCGACTTATCCTGAGGTCCGCCTGTCGCTGTTTCCCTACAAAAAGGTCGAGAGCGACATTCCCGCCTTCAATCCGCAGGCGCTGCACATTGCCACCGAAGGTCCCTTGGGCCTGAGCGCGCGGCGTTTCTGCCTTCGGTGGGGCTTGCGCTTCACCACCTCGTATCACACGCAGTTTCCACAATATCTGCGTGCGCGTTTCCCCATTCCCTTGAGCGTCTCGTACGCGGCGTTGCGCCGATTTCACGGCGCCGCCGTGCGCTGCATGGTGAGCACGCCATCGATGCGCGCCGACTTGGCCGCGCGGGGCTTCAAAAATCTGGCGCACTGGCCGCGCGGTGTGGACACCGAAAAATTCCGGCCTCAGCCCAAGGACTTTCTCGCTCTGCCGCGTCCCATCGCCGCCTATGTCGGGCGCGTCGCGATCGAAAAAAATATCGACGCTTTCTTAGGCATGCCCTGGGACGGCAGCAAAATCGTGATCGGCGACGGCCCCGAGCGTGCGCGACTGCAGCAGCAGTATCCGTGCGCGACTTTCACCGGTTACAAATTCGGCGATGAGCTGGCGGGTTATCTCGCCGCCGCCGACGTCATGGTGTTTCCCGAGCCGCACCGATACCTTCGGCCTGGTCAATCTGGAGGCGATGGCGTGCGGGGTCCCGGTCGCCGCCTATCCGGTCACCGGCCCCATCGATGTCATCGAGGACGGTGTCACGGGCGCCTTGGAAGATGATCTCGGCCGCGCGCCGCGCGGCGCGCGCTCACACTGGATCCCGGCGCATGCCGGGCGCGGGCGCTCAAGTCAGGGTGGGATATTTCGAGCCGGCTGTTCGAAAGCAATTTGACGGCCTGCCGCGAGGTGCGCGACGGAACCGTTCCTAGCCGAAGTTGATCTTGGCTTCGAGATTGGTACGTGAATCGGCGCTCGACAACGCCTCTTCGAGCTCGATTCGGCCTTCGCGCACCAGGTTGTAGAGCGCGCTGTCGAAACTCAGCATGCCGCGCTCCGTGCCGGTACGGATCGCTTCCTTCACGCCGATCACGTCGCCCTGCTTGATGAGCTCCGAAATGTGGGGCGTGTTGACCATGACCTCGCATGCCGCCACCCGTGTTCCGGTCTTCGCGAACACCAGGCGCTGCGACAGAATGGCGCGCAGGTACTGCGATAGGTCCAGGAAAATCTGATTGTGCTGATCGCGCGGAAACATATTGATGATGCGATCGAGGGTTTCCGCGCAGTTATTGGCGTGCAGGGTGGCGATGCAAAGATGCCCTGTTCCGGCGAGCGCAATGGCCGCCTCCATGGTTTCGCGGTCGCGAATTTCGCCGACCAGAATCACGTCGGGCGCGGCACGCACCGCGCTGCGCAAAGCGCGCGCAAAGCTTTTGGTGTCCAGGCCGACTTCCCGTTGATTGATGATGGATTTCTTGTTGCTGTGCAAGAATTCGATCGGATCCTCGATGGTCAGAATGTGGTCGGATGAGGTTTCGTTGCGGAAATTGATCATCGCTGCCAGCGTGGTCGACTTGCCGGCGCCGGCGGCGCCGACCATGAGGATCAAACCTCGCTTCAGCATCACCAGATCTTTGTAGATGTCGGGCATGCCGAGATCTTCGAGCTTCGGCATTTCGGCGGTGATGTAACGCAGCACCATGGCCGGGTAGCCGCGCTGATAGAACACGTTGACGCGAAATCGGCCCAAGCCGATTTCGGAGATCGCGAAATCGATTTCGAGCTCTTCGTTGAAATGCTCGATCTGATCCTGCGTCATGAGGCCCAGAGCGCCGCCTGGCGCACCGTTTCGGGCGTCAATACCTGCTTGTTGACCGGGAAAATCTTGCCTTCGATTTTGATCTTGACCGGCGCGTTGCAGGTAAAAAACAGGTCCGATGCCTTCTTCTCGACCATCAGCTTGAACAGCGGCTTGGTGTTCATCACCTGAGCCGGAATGCGGGTCGCGCTCATGTGCGACGCCTGGCATTGCACTAGAACACCTGTCCTTCTTCTTCCTCGACGATTTGCAGCGACTGGCCGCCCTCTTCCGGATTCTTCATCTCGCGCTTGCTTTCCAGCTTCACGCGCAGCCGCAATTCGTTCTTCGAATCCGCATTGCGCAACGCATCCTCGTAGGAAATCAATCCCGCCTCGTACAGATCGAACAACGCTTGATCGAAGGTCTTCATGCCGAGCCGGTTGGAGCGCGACATGACGTCCTTGATCTTGGTGACCTCGCCCTTGAAAATCAAATCCGAAATCAGCGGCGAGGCCAGCATGATTTCCATGGCCGCAATGCGCCCGGAGCCGGCTTCGCGCGGGATCAAGCGCTGCGAAATGAGCGCGCGGATATTCAGCGACAAGTCCATGAGCAGCTGCTCGCGCCGCTCCTCGGGAAAGAAATTGATGATGCGGTCGAGCGCCTGGTTGGAGCTGTTGGCGTGCAGGGTTGCCAGCACCAAGTGGCCGGTCTCGGCGAATTGGATGCCGTATTCCATGGTCTCGCGATCGCGAATTTCGCCGATCAGGATGACATCCGGTGCCTGGCGCAGCGTGTTCTTGAGGGCCAGATGCCAGCTCTCGCAGTCGACGCCGACCTCGCGGTGCGTCACCACGCAACCCTTGTGCGCATGCACGTATTCCACGGGATCTTCGATGGTGACGATGTGGCCGCGGGTCTTCTCGTTGCGATAACCGACCATCGCGGCCAGCGACGTCGACTTACCCGAACCGGTGCCGCCCACCAGAATCACGAAGCCGCGCTTGGAGAGCACGACTTCCTTGAGAATCGGGCGGCAACTCCAGCTCTTCGAGGGTCGGAATCTTGGCGTTGATGGTGCGCAGCACCGCGCCGGTAAAGCCTTGCTGTATGAAGGCGCTGACGCGGAAGCGCCCGATGCCGGGTGGTGCGATGGCGAAATTGCATTCCTTGGTGCCGTCGAATTCTTTGGTTTGCCGGTCGTTCATGATGGCGCGGACCATGCCGGCACTCTGCTCGGGGCTCAATGAACGGTCCGATTGCGGCCTGATTTCGCCGTCGACCTTGATGGCGGGCGGAAAACCGGCGGTAATGAACAGATCCGAGCCCTTCTTCTCGACCATGCGCCGCAGCAGATCTTGCATTAAACGTATGGCTTGTTCGCGTTCCATTTAAATGCTGTCCTTGTTCTGCGCCTTGTACTTCGCTTCCTCGCGGCTGACAACGCCCTTTGGTCACCAATTCCTGCAAACACTGATCGAGAGTCTGCATTCCCTGGCCCTGGCCGGTCTGGATGGCCGAATACATTTGGGCAATTTTGCCCTCGCGAATCAAGTTTCTGATGGCAGGCGTGCCGATCATGATTTCGTGCGCCGCAATACGGCCGCCGCCGACGCGCTTCATCAAGGTCTGCGAGATCACCGCACGCAAGCTCTCGGACATCATGGCGCGGACCATGTCTTTTTCCGCTGCCGGGAACACGTCGACGATACGGTCGATGGTCTTCGCCGCCGAGCTCGTATGCAAGGTGCCGAACACCAAGTGGCCGGTTTCCGCCGCCGTGAGCGCCAGGCGAATGGTTTCCAGGTCGCGCATTTCGCCCACCAGCACGATGTCCGGATCTTCGCGCAGCGCGGAACGCAGCGCCTCGCTGAATCCCAACGTGTCGCGATGGACTTCGCGCTGATTGACCAGGCAACGTTTGCTTTCATGCACGAACTCGATCGGATCCTCGATGGTTATAATGTGATCCGGGCGGTTGTCGTTGCAGTGATTGACCATGCCGGCGAGTGTCGTCGACTTGCCCGATCCGGTCGGCCCGGTCACCAGCACGAGACCGCGCGGGCAGCATGCATAAATCTTTGAAAGTCTTTGGCGCGTTCAGTTCGTCCAAGGACAGAATAGTGGATGGAATATTGCGAAATACCGCCCCGGCACCGCGATTTTGGTTGAATGCGTTGACGCGGAAGCGAGCCAGTTTGGGAATTTCGAACGAAAAGTCGGTTTCGTAGAACTCCTCGAACGCCTTGCGCTGCTTGTCGTTCATGATGTCGTACACCATGCTGTGCACTTCTTTGTGCACCAGGGCCGGCATGTTGACGCGTTTCATGTCGCCGTCCACGCGAATCATCGGAGGGACGCCCGCCGACAAATGCAAGTCCGACGCGTTGTTCTTCACCGCAAAGGCGAGAAGCTGCGCGATATCAACCGCCATTTACGGCTCCTAATTCGACTAGGCTTAGCCACCAGCAGTATATAAGAGGGTGTTGTCACCCAATATGTTAATTGGTCCGCAGAATTTGACGCTTCATGTGAACCACGTCCGGTCTCGGATACGTAGTGCCGCCATTGCCGCCGGGCGGGACCCCGAATCGGTCACTTTGGTTGCAGTTACCAAGGCCAAGACTGCCGAATCGGTGCGCCTGGCCGCCACCGCCGGCGTCACGGATTTCGGCGAAAACTATCTGCAGGAGGCTCTGTCCAAGATGGACCTGCTTGCCGACTTGAAGCTCAACTGGCATTTCATCGGCGGCATCCAGTCCAACAAGACCCGCGCCATCGCCGAACGCTTCGACTGGGTGCAGAGCGTCGATCGCTTCAGCGTGGCACGGCGGCTGTCGGAGCAACGGCCCTTTCATGCCCCACCGCTCAATGTATGCATTCAAGTGGCGCTCGTGCCCGAGCCCACCAAGGGTGGCGTGGCGCCGGATGCGTTGCTCGAGCTTGCGACCGCCATGGCCGGCTTGCCGCGACTCAAGCTGCGCGGCTTGATGTGCGTGCCGCCGCCGCAGCCCAACGCCGCCGCCGAGCGTGCCGTGTTTGCGCGACTTAAGAAGGCGCTTGAGGATCTGAACGCCGGCGGCCTCAAGCTCGATACACTGTCCATGGGCATGAGCGGAGATTTCGAGTCCGCCATCGCCGAAGGAGCCACGCTGATACGCATCGGCACGGCGCTTTTCGGCGCCCGGTAAGCCAAGCAGCTCCCGAATACCAGAGACAGCTCCTAGCCTAGGGGATTTCGCATGAACAACATAAGAAGACTGGCCTTCATCGGCGGCGGCAACATGGCGGCCGCGCTGATCAGCGGCCTGACCAAACGCGGGCTTCCGCCCAAGCGGATGGTGGTTGCCGATCCCAGCCAGGATCAGCTGCAGCGGTTGGTGCGCGATTACGCGGTGGAGACCGCGGCGGACAACGCGGCCGCAGTGGCGGGGGCCGAAGTGGTGATGCTCGCCGTCAAGCCGCAGCTCATGCGCGCCGTCGCGCTCGGGTTGGCGCCGCATCTGAAGGCAAGCCGCCCCTTGGTGGTATCGGTTGCGGCGGGCATCCCCCACGCATCTCTCGCCCGCTGGTTCGGACCCCAGGTACCCGTGATTCGCACCATGCCGAACCGCCCGGCGCTCAACGGCTTCGGCGCTACGGGTCTTTATGCTCCCGCAAGTGTGGGCGCCGCCTACCGCGCACTGGCTGAAGATCTGATGGGAGCCGTGAGCGCGACCGTGTGGGTGGAGCACGAATCGCAAATGGATACCGTCACGGCGGTTTCCGGCAGCGGTCCTGCCTACTTCTTTTTGTTCATGGAAGCGCTCGAGGCGGCGGCGCATGAGCGCGGCCTGCCGAGCGACATCGCGCACCGCTTGACGCTGGAAACGGCGTTTGGAGCCGCGCAAATGGCGCGCCAATCCACCGATTCCTTGGCCACTTTGCGCGAGCAAGTGACCTCGAAGGGCGGGACAACCGCTGCGGCGCTCGAGGTTCTTAATGGCGCCGGCCTTCGTGCTATCGTCGCGCACGCGGTGGCCGCGGCCGACCGCCGTTCTGCCGAACTCGCCGCCGAATTCGGCGGCCCTTAGGCTTTTCATATGGAAGCGATCAGATACATCGTCGATATGCTGCTGTGGCTGCTGCTGCTGGCCTTCGTGCTGCGGCTGCTGTTTCAATTGGTGCGCGCCGATTTTCGAGATCCGATGGCTGATGCCATCGTGCGCGTGACGAACTGGCTGATATTACCTCTTCGCAAGCTGCTGCCGCCCATCGGCAAGATCGATACCGCCACCGTTGTCGCCGTGCTCGCTGGTGGCCGGCGCGCACGCTTCATCATGCTGGCCCTGGCCGGCGGAGGCGTCGGCGATGCGCTCGTGTTCCTGCGCATCACGCTGCTGGATCTGGTGGGCTTGGTGCTGCGAATCTATCTATTCGCGATGTTGCTGTACTGGTTGACCAGTTTTGTGTCGCCAAGCGGCTACGCTCCGGGCGTGCGCCTGCTGGCTCAGCTGTGCGAACCGATCTTAAACCGCGTGCGCCGCATTATTCCGCCCATCGGACAAATTGATTTTTCCTTCCTCTGGGTTTCGATCGCGATCGGCGCGCTGCTGGTGCTACTGCGTTGAACATCGGCTCGTACATGCCTGATATCACAGTGAACGAAGCGAGTTGTTGCGTGTCGAATACTGCGCCTTGGAGGCGCGGAAGCCTGAAAAACCAGGGCGAATTGCATCGACGATAAAAATCTTTTTTCGCAATTGCGCTAAACATCGGCTTTTTTCTATGTTATTTTCGGCGCCGAGTTGATTTTTGTGGGCAATTCCGCCCTTGGGCAGCGAATGCCCGCTCGCGCAAAACATAAGCAGGAGATTTAATATGGCGAAAAAGAATGCAGCACCGACCAAGTCTGAAATTCTCGCTACCATTTCGAAGGAAACAGAGCTCTCTAAGAAGCAGGTCGGAGCCGTGTTTGACTCGCTTGGGGGCGCAATCAAGAAGAGTCTGCGAAGTCACGGCTTGTTCACGTTGCCCGGGCTTTTGAAGATGAAAGTCGTCAAGAAGCCCGCCACGAAGGCACGCGAGGGCGTGAATCCTTTCAATGGCGAAAAAATGATGTTCAAGGCCAAGCCGGCGAGCAAGAAAGTGCGCATTGCCGCGCTCAAGACGCTGAAGGAATTCGTGAACTGATTGATTTTGGCTTTTGAGGAGCGGCTGAGGCAGCTCGGCCGCTTCAAATTGCCTCGCCGGCCGCGCCTATTCGATTCCGACGAGCTCGACGTCGAAGACCAAAGTCGCGCCAGGCGGAATCACGCCGCCCGCGCCGCCGTCGCCGTAGGCCAGCTCCGGCGGAATGATGAGCCGGCGGCTCTCGCCGACCTTCATGCCGACGACGCCCTGATCCCAGCCCTTGATCACGGAGCCGGTGTCCAGAGGAAACTTAAAGGGCTCGCGGCGCGTGCAGCGAGCTGTCGAATTGCTTGCCCTTATGATCCGTGGCGCCCGCCTCGTACAGCCAGCCGGTATACTGGACCACGGCGATTTGTCCGCCGCCGATGGCGGCGCCGGTGCCGGGCTTGAGCGTGACTTTCTGCAGGGAAGTCACGGGACTTAAATTAGGTGCCGGCGCTCGGCGGCGCCTCGGATTTGCCGCTGCAAGCCGCATTCAGCGCGCACGCAAGCCAGCAGACGCGATTTTGGGAAAGTGTTATGGATGCCATGGACGGCATCATAATGGAATTTGTCGAAGGCGGAGCGTTCAGGCGACGCCGCGCAGCAACGCAGCGCACACCGCACAGGTCGCGGCGCCGCTGGCAACCATCAGACCGATTTCCTCGCTCCAGCCCATTGCGAATAGTCGCAATGCACCGACGGCATCGTCGACTTCATCGATCGCTTGCAGCACCCATTCCATCTGGCAAAGTCTAAGTGCATGGCTTACAGCTAACCGTGAGTGCGATCACAACCTTGAGCCGGACATCGGCTTGCCACGGTGCCTGGGGCTGCGTACGCTCTACGCACATGCAGCGCATTCTCGTCCTGAACCCTAAAGGGGGCTCGGGTAAAACGACGATAGCCACCAATCTCGCCAGCTATTTTGCGATTTCTGGCGACCGTCCGCTGTTGCAAGATAACGACCCTCAGGCTTCCAGCAGCCGTTGGCTAAAAAAGCGCAAGCCCGATCAGCCCTTCATTCACGGCGTCGCGGCATTCGAGCGCAATTCGCGCATGACGCGCGCCTGGCAAATGCGCATACCGCCCGACTCGGCGCATGTCATCGTCGATACGCCCGCTGCGGTGCCGGCGCAAGAAATGCCCGATATGACCAAGAGTGCCGATGCAATCATCGTGCCGGTGCTGCCTTCCGACATCGATATTCATGCCTGCTCGAAATGCATTGCCGATCTGCTGCTGATCGCCAAGGTGCGGCGCGATGAATATCGCATTGGCGTGGTCGCAAATCGCGTCAAACGCAACACCGTGATTTACCAGTCGCTGATGCGCTTTCTCGAGACTTTGCGCATACCCGTCATCGCCACCTTGCGCGACTCGCAAAATTACGTGCGCGCGGCGGAGCAAGGCATGGGTATTCACGAAATGAAACGCTACGTGGTGGAACAGGACTTGGAGGATTGGCAGCCGATGTTGGCGTGGCTCAAGGCCAAGGAAGACAAGGCAAAAGAGGCGGCGGCGCATCCAAACGCAGGCGTCTCGCCGGTCACGGCATGAGCCGCGCGGCGCGCGACTTTGCGCTATTTCTTCTCGTCGAAATTACCGCGGGCTTTCTCGGCCCAATTCTTATAGCTGTGCCAGTTGTACAGACTATTGGTGATCGCAGCGTGGCGACCGCCCGTTTTGGCGACGGCTCCGTCACCGCGCGGAGCCCTGCGGTCCACCCCGGTGTATCGAGTCGGATTTTTGAGTTCGCTCATCTCGTTTGCCTCTGACGATGGGAACGACAGTAAGTGTCGCGCCCGCTCCTCGACAGGAACTGTGTCACGACGAGCCGGCACTGTCGTGCGATGGCGACGCGCATTGGGATGCGCATCTCACGATGTGTCGCGGTAAGTTAAATGGATGAATTTGGGACTCCTTGCCAGCCATCGAAAAGCGGCTTCAGCTCCGTAAGCTGGGACTCGAGCGCCGCGGGCAACAGCGTCGTGTATGAATCCAGCAGCGCCATGGCGTTGCGCGCGGGATCCGTTCTGGTCGCAGCGCCCAAGCGGCGTGACATATCGCGATTCACGACGTGCAAATTTTCATACAAGTGCTTGAGCCCCGCAAACCCTGAAGCATCGCCCGCGCCCGTAAGGTAGCGCGCCAGCAGAAACATACAGACGCTTCGATACACCGTTTCCGCTTCGCTGGCAAAGGCAAGATGGAATCGCGCCATCGGACGCAGCCGGTCCGTCCAGGGACAGCCCGAGGTCGCCATGATCAAGCCCAGCACCGAACTCAAGGCTTGCTGCGCCGAGGTTTCCGCGTGCACCGTGCGTTCGGCCTGCGTGACCGTCACGCCCACGGTATCGAACGAAACCAGCTCCTTCAGCAACTCGACCGCCGGCGCCATGTGCAGCGCCGAGGGACAATGCGGATGTTCTTCGCTGCTCAAGGGACAGTTCGCGCATTGACTGAACTTCAATTCGGTCCAAAACGGCGGCTCGGCCGGTACTTCATTGGTCAGCCGGAAATTCGTTGGATCGAAGCGCAGATCGACGTGCTTTTTTCGACCCGTCCGGCAGGTCGAAACCATAGCGAATACGCAGTGTTTCCTTCATGCCACGAGTCGGTAGCAAGGCTGGTATTCGGCGCCGGTGAACTTCATGCGGCCCTGCGCTACGAACGAGCGCAGCAGCTTGTCGAGCGGCTCCATGATGGCGGGCTCACCGGCCAGCTCGAAGGGTCCGTAGCGCTCGATCGCACTGACCCCGTACTCCTTGATGTTGCCGGCGACGATGCCGGAGAAGGCGCGGCGCAAATTCGCGGCGCGTTCGTGCACAGCTTGATCGAGCGACAGGCGCAACGCGCGCATCGAGGCATGCGTGACTTCGAACGGCTTTTGGAACTCCAGCGGGATTTTCAGCAGCCAATTGAAGCCGTAGGAATCGCTCGCCTGGCGGCGGTAGTCGCGCACCTCCGCCATTCCCAGCACCATCGCGCGCGCCACCCCGGCCGGATCGTCGATGATCACTTTGTAGCGCGCCTGCGCGGCGGCTCCCAGCGTCGCACCGATGAAGTTATGGATCTGCTGAAAATACTCGGCACTGTCCGCAGGACCGGTGAACACCACGGGAAACGGCAGCTTCTGATTGGCCGGATCGAGCAGGATGCCGAGTAGGTACAAAATCTCTTCGGCCGTGCCCGCGCCGCCCGGGAAGATGACGATGCCGTGCCCCAGGCGTACAAATGCTTCCAGGCGCTTTTCGATGTCCGGCATGATGACCAACTGGCTCACGATGGGATTGGGCGGCTCAGCCGCAATGATTCCGGGTTCGGTGATCCCTAAGTAGCGGCCATCGGTGATGCGCTGCTTGGAATGCCCAATGGTGGCGCCCTTCATGGGGCCTTTCATCGCACCGGGGCCGCAGCCCGTGCAGACGTCCAAACTGCGCAGCCCCAGCTCGTAGCCCACCTTTTTTGTGTAGTCGTATTCGAAACGGCGAATCGAATGGCCGCCCCAGCAGACAACCAGGTTCGGCCGCACCTGCAATTCCAATACTCGCGCATTCCGTAAAATGTGAAACACGGCGTTGGTAATGCTTGCAGAGGAGCCCAAATCGAAGCGGCCGCTTTCAATGATCTCGTTTGATATGAACACCACATCGCGCAGCACGGCGAACAAATGGTCCTTTAAGCCGCGGATCATCACGCCGTCGACGAACGCTGCGGCCGGAGCATTCTTGATCTCGAGCTTGATACCCCAAGCCTGGCGCACGATGCGCAAATCGAAATCGCGGTACTTCTCGAAGATGACCCGCGCATCGTCGATCTCGCTGCCGGAATTTAAGACCGCCAGCGCGCACTTGCGAAACAAGGGGTATAGACCGCCCTGGCCGGAATCCAGCAGTTTCGCGATCTCCTGCTGGGAGAGGTGCTCCAAGCTGCCTTTGGGGGCCACCCGCGCATCCACCATGTCAGACGATAGAATCGAGGCTTCCACGCAGCACCTTTTTTAGGGGTAAATATCGATCGGAATATTGTCCTGCGTGCGCATCCACACTTCGACCATGTCGGAGTTCGAGAGAGCTATGCAGCCATCGGTCCAGTCATTCGACTCATAATACGCCGAAGGATGGTGCGGCGAGTTGGGGAAACCATGGATCATGATGGAGCCCCCCGGAGCCCAGCCCTTCTTGTGGGCTCGCAGCTCATCCTCTTTATTTGGATAAGACACTTGAATGGCTAGAAAGTAGTCGCTGCGGGTGTTGCGCCGCGCGAGGTAGTAATGACCCTCGGGCGTTCTGAAGTCCCGCTCCCGTTCCTTCTGCCCGACCGGGCTCAGGCCGAGCGCCACCTTGTACACGCCCATCAGGTGCTCGCCGTTATACAAGTACAGCTTGTGCTCGGATTTATGGACCACGACTCGATCAGCGAGCTCGATTTCCGAGGAGACAGCGTAGCCGCTACAGAGCGCACCCGTCGCCATCACCAGACACATCCACGCACTTAGCGCCGAAAACCGGCCAATTCGCATAACCATCCGCAAAAGTATACCTGGTACGCGCCACTCAATAATCGGCTCTAGCTCACGTCCCGGTATACTTGGCACCATGCGTCTGCCTGCGGTTGCCATTTTCTTAACTCTCGTGCTGCTCTCTGCCTGCGGCACTCCGTCCGCCATTAAGCCGGTCGAGTACTTGGACGATCGCACTGCCATGACCGTCGGCTCGCTCAAGGAACCGATCGAGCTGGTGCCGAGCCTTAGGCAGGGGGGTCTGCGCGTCATCACCAATCTCGGCAAGCGGTTGAGCTTTGCCTACCTGGGTCCGGTTGAATGGGATCGCAGCGGATCGATCGTCTACGGGCTGTGGGTGCACATCGCACCCGGCACCGATCGGCCAATTGCCGACATTCGCTCGAACGCGGCCCTGACGGTCGTTCTTGATAACGGCACCCGCGTGCTGACCCCGATCGATGCGCCGCAATTGGGCCGAGGCGCCTATCAACCCGTCGCATCCTGGGGCCAAACTGCTTTTTTCGAGCTGACAGTGGAAATGCTCAAGCAAATGGCGGGCAGCGAGAAGCTGGAACTCAACGTTCGCGCGGCGGACGATTCCGTCGTGAATTTCGTGGCCTCCGGCGACACGCGTGAAACGCTGACCAACTACTTGCATTCGCGCGGCATCACTGACGATTGATGGCCTCGACCCGCGGCAAGGCAATCGTCGCGCCGGGTCGAACCTCGCCGAAGTCCACATCGGGGTTGTATTCGGCGACCAGCCATACCGGCAAGTCCGCATGCTGTTGCGCGATGATCCAAAGCGATTCGCCTTTCTTCACCACGTAGTTTTCCGTGCCTGAGATTCTGTGGGTGGCAAAAAAGCTTTCCTGCAATTGCCGATGGTAATCGCGCCGCAGCATCTCGAATTGCGCGGCACTGACCTGCGACAGATCCAGCTTTACCTTGTGACCCAGCGTCACCATGGCGTTCTTATGCAGCTTGTTGAGAGTGCGCAGCGAAGCTGAACTGACTTTGGACCAATCGGCGAAATGCCCGAGGGTTTCCGCCGCTTGCACCACCACGGTGTTGTCCGCGCCGACGCTGTAATCCGTGTTGTCGCCGTTGCCCGAAGGTGAAGCGGCCGGCAACAGCGCAGTACTTTCTGCCTGACTCTGCGAAACCGGCTCCCTGGGCGGGGGCTGCCGCGCGAGCGCAGGCGCGGCCGTGGCGGGCGCAGCGGCGGCTTCAACGGGCGCAGCCGGCGCGGCGGCGGACAATAGTGCGGCGGCGGTCGGTGCGGCGGCCGCGACGGCTGCGGCTGCGATCGCCGGCGCTGAGCTGTCGGCACGCGATGCCGGCATGGGGATACGCACAGTCTCGCCGCGCGCCACTTCGCGCGAGGCGCTCAAGCCGTTGGCCGCGAGCAGGCGATTCAGCGTGACTCCGCTGGCCGCTGCTATGCTTGCCAGCGTCTCGCCGCGCCGGATCCGGTGTGCGCCGTCGTTCCTTTGCGCCACAAAGCGTTCCGCCGGGGGCAGCCGCGCCCAAGCCGCGGCAATGTCGGCGGGCGGCGGCGAGCCCGGTATGCGCATTGCGTAGCCGCGCGGTACCAGGCGTGCTTTGTTCCAGACGGGGGGCCGCAGTGCTGGATTTAGCACGCGCAGCGCGCCCAAATCGGCCTTGAAGGCCCGGGCTAGTGCATCAACCGCAACGTAGTCCGGCAACGTAACCAAGGTACTCTGCGTTTCCGGCAGATGCGTGAGGGGACCGAAATATCTCTCCGCGTTGCGATCGACCTCGAGTGCCGCGAGAAATGCCACGTAGAAATTCCTCGAAGCGAATCCAAACGTGGCTCCCTGATAATGCTTCACAATCACCGCGATATTGCTGGTGCCGAGTTCATCCTGCGCGCGCTTCAAACCGCCGGGTCCGTGGTTGTAGGCGGTGACCGCCAGGGGCCAGCTGCCGAGCAACCGGTAGTTGTAGAGCATCAGATTGGCCGCTGCCTCAGTGGCGCTATAAGGATCCAGGCGCTGATCCACCACACCGTCCACACGCATATAGCGCCGAGCCGTGCCTGGCATGAATTGCCACAGGCCGGCGGCGCCCACGCGCGAATATGCAGCCGGGTTGAACGACGATTCGACGTGCGGCAGCGCGCCGATTTCCGCAGGCACGCCGCGGTCGGCGAGAACGCGGGAAATGCCGGCCTCGTACGCCTGCGCCCGGATCAGACCTTCGTGAAAGCGGTCAGCCTGTCCCAGCTGAAAACGAATCCGCTCGATCGCCTCGCGGTACTCCGCCGGCGTGGTCTTGTCGCCGAACGCATGCAGAATGCGGCGCTCATGCGGCGTGAGGTTTTCGGTATCGCCCGCTGCGAAGCGCCGCAGCAGGGCCGCATAGCGCGCCTTGGCCTGCTCGACGATGCGCTCGCGCTGCCGCGGCGAATCGGACGGATCGAAGCGCAGCACCTCGTAAACTAATCCTAAATACCAGTCGTCGTGCAATAGGCCTTGATCGGTTGTGACCTCGGTGTAGACACGAATCCAAAAGCGCACATCGGGCTCGAGTTCCGAGGGATAGGCAAACGCATCGGACGTATCGGCCCGCAGCGGCGTGCAGCAGATGAACGGCGCGATGAGCAGCGCTAAGCTGAACCAATGAGTGCGTTTCGACTTCAGTTCAAACAAATCGACAAACTCTAGGCGGCTACTGCGCTGTCTTTACGATTCCGCGCCGGGCCGAAAAACCAGACCGAACACCACAAAGATCCCGAGGGCGGCCGCGGCGGGAATCGGCCAGATCGCCTGCCAATCATGCGTCACCTGCAGGCAGGAACGCGCGGCGGCGGCCGCATCGCTGCAACTTGCATGGCTGACGGCATGGCGATTCACGATGGTGCCGGAGACGAAAGCACCGACAAAGTATCCTAGGCCATTGGTCACGAAATTGATCAAGCCTTGCGCCGCGGCGCGTATGGTTTCTCCGGCACGCTGGTCGGTGTACACCTGACCGCCGACGAAGAAGAAGTCGTAGCACACGCCGTGCAGCAGGATGCCCGTGTAGATCAGCCCCATGGCGCTGCCCGCGTTGCCGTTGGCGAACGCGAAATAGCGCAGCGCCCACGCCATCATGCCGACCAGCATGATGACTTTGATGCCGAAGCGGCGCAGCAGGTAAGCCAGCAACAGCATGAAAAACACCTCGGACATCTGGCCGAAGGTTTGAATGAAGGCCGCCTCCGGCACCTTGATCTCGTTCAAAAACGGGTTGGCAAAGGTGTAGTAGAACTGCAGCGGAATGCACAGCAGGAATGAGCCGATCACGAAAATCAGGAAGTCGCGTTTCTTGAGCAATTGCAGCGCGTCCAATCCTAAGGCGTCGCGCAAGCTGAATTTGCCGCGCGCGGCCTGCGGCGGCGTGTGCGGCAACAGCAGCGCATACAGGGCCATGCAAAGCGATGCCCCGGCGGAGATTTGCATCGGCAGAACCAAGGCGTCGGCATGCAGGCTCTTGCCGACCAGAACCCCCGCAACGATCCAACCGATCGAGCCGAGCACGCGAACGTAGGGAAAGCTGCTGGATTCTTTGAGGTGGTGGAAGGCGATGGAATTGGTCAAGGACAGCGTCGGCATGTAGCACAGAGCGTAGAGAATCAGCAGCGGATAGAACCTCGCGAACGCCGTCTGCTGCGACACCATCCACATCAGCGCGGCGCCGATGAGCTGCAACGCTGCGAGCAGTTTCTCGCTGGCGAACCAGCGATCCGCGACGATGCCGATGAAGAAGGGCGAAAGCAACGCACCGATCGCCGTCGCGCCGTAGCTCAGGCCGATATGGGAATCGGTGAAATGCAACGTCTGCCCGAGATAGGTGCCCATGGTCACGAACCACACGCCCCAGATGAAGTACTCCAGGAACATCATCAGCGCGAGCCGCGCCTGGGTCATGGCAGTTCGCGGATGCGGATGCGGCGCAATTCCAAGGAACCGGGGTGATCGCCCTGAATGCCGATGTAGCCTTTC
The DNA here is from genome assembly GCA_963769145.1 of uncultured Actinomycetota bacterium. Taxonomy (GTDB): domain Bacteria; phylum Actinomycetota; class Actinomycetes; order Streptosporangiales; family Streptosporangiaceae; genus Chersky-822. The sequence continues at coordinate 86,334 of CAVYKS010000001.1, read as the reverse complement.
TTGGCTAATCCGTAGTTGGGATACTTCGCGAACTTGCTTGCCGCGACCTTGGCCTTCCAGTCGGGACTGCCGAAGTCGTATTCGACGACTTTTTGGCCATTCAGCCAATGCTCGACGTGATCGCCGCTGACCAGGATGCGCGTCTTGTTCCACTCGCCGAACGGTTTGACCACACCGGCGGGAGGACCGTACAGCGCGTACGCCGCCGCGGCTGCCGTGAGCCGGCTGCGGCCATCGGGCGCGTTGGCGTCATCGAGGAGTTGATACTCCGGGCCGCTCCAATAAATGTGGTCGTATTCGCGCGTGGCGCGATAGAAAACCCCGCTATTGCCGCCCTTGCCGATTTTCCATTCGAGCTCGAGCTCGAAATTGCCGAATTGCTCCTTGGTCACCAGATCGTCAACGTCGCCTTCCTTGGCAAGGGTACCGTCGAGTACATGCCAACCTTCCGGCATACCTTCCGAGCGCCAGCCGCGAAAGGTATCGAGCATTTTCCCGTCGAACAGCGTGTGCCACTTTGCCCCCGGCGCCGTCCCTTGTGCGCTCGCCATGCCGCCAGCCCCTGTTGCCAGCAACCACGCACCCACGAGCAGTGCCGCCTTTCCGACATTTCGGCCATGGATCATGCTGATCTCCACTCTCCGCGGGCGACCGCAGGAACAAATGAATCGAGGCCAGGCGGTGGAAAATCCAGCGTCTTACCCTGCTCGGCGCTCATATAAGCGGCCATCAGCAGCGATACTACCTCCAGTCCGTCCTCGAAGGTTAAGCGCGGCGCTTCCTTGCCGAGAAATGCGCGCACGAAATGCCGGTCCTCGCTTTCATAGCCGTAAGCGGCAGCCTCGCTCGCCACCACCGGCATCGATCCGATCTCCGCATTTTGCTTCTCGACCAGATCCTCGCCGGTCGCGCCGCGGACCTCGCGCGAAAAAAACAGATTCAGCCCGCTGTCCAGCGTATTCCAGGACATCGAGTACTCCGGGCCCAAGAGCTCCGCGGACAGCCGCAGCCCCGCGCCCACGAAACTCCACGAGGTCGATGCCTCGCCGATCAAGATCTGGCCCTCGGGGGTCGCAAACTCGATGCTCACGCTGGCAAAGTCTTCGGACGGCCGCTTGGTGTAGTCGACCTCCCGGCCATATAAAGCTGCAGAGCTTCGCGGGATACGGGCCCTTCGACCATTTCAGGCTGGCGATGTGACCGGTGATGCGAACCGGCCGCACCGAGGCACGCGCGGCCCCCGGCTGGGTCAGCAAATGGCGCACCAGCAGGACCGAGTGGCACATCATGTCGTTGAGCACGCCGCCGCCCTGCAGCTCTCCGCGCCAGAACCAAGGCGCATGCGGTCCGCTATGTTCCTCGGAGGCGCGTGCCAGATAGGGCCGGCCGGTAGCCGCCGCGCCGCGCGCCCAGATTCTCGAGCGGCCGGTTTCGATCTGCGGCGCGAATACCTTGATTTTCCAAATAGCCATGCGCGGCGCCGCTGCGCTTGACCAGTTCCAGCATGCGCTTGGCTTCAGTGACATTTCGCGCCAGCGGCTTCTCGCAGGCAATGCCCCGCAAGGTGCCCACGCCGCCTTCGATGGCGTGGACGATCTCTTCCATGTTCTCGAGCCGCATGTGGTTGGGTCCGGTGAGCCACAGCGCATCAATCGCAGGATCCGCCACCATGTCGCGGATCGAGGCGTAGGCTTTGGCCGCGCCGATGTCGAGATGGCGCGCCAGCGCCGCCGCCGAGCTGGCGTGCTCGAGATTCGGACTCCACACCCCGCGCACCTCCGCGTCACGCACGGCTTGGAAACCCTGCATATGGAACCGCGCATTGAAGCCGGAACCGACGAATCCCACGCCGAGCCGCCCGGGCGCGTGATGGTTCGAATTGACGCTCATTTCTGGTCCGAGCCCAACCCAAGTTTTTGCAGCAATTCCGCCGGAGGTCCCTCGAATTTCGGTCAGCGGAACGTTGCCGATATAGCCGATGTCCTTCCAACCGGCCGGAGTCGAGTAGAAGGCGCCCACGGTCAGATCGCGGTAGCGGGCGAAGAACGCCGCGGCCCGCGCAAACTTCGGCTTGGCATTGGGCTCATAGCAAATGTCGTCGCATATCGCGTGTTGTTGCGATTCATCGAGTTCCGCAAAGTATTTTTCGAAGCGCAATAGGGCCTCGGCATCCATCCAGGCCAAGCCCTCCAGTACCACGGGACGATCTGCAAGCTGGCGCGGATAGGGCGCGCTCACCCATTCGTCGATGAAATCCGCCACGCCCACGCTGTCCGCATCGGGCGAGCGTCCATCGTCGGGCAGAATGACATTGCAAAGCGCTTTGGCGGTGCGCCGCTGCGCCGCGGACAGCGTCAGCGGCCAGACATCGCCGGGACGGTAAAGCTTGCTGAGGTCCGGATCGCCGCCGTAGCCGCGTACCGCGGGCCACGCAGTCACCTCCTGGCCCCAGCCGCGCAGATGTAGCAGCGGCATCGAGGCCGCCACGCTAAGCATCCACTTGATCGTAGTGCGCCGATCCGTCACAACTCCTTCCTCCGCATCCTATCGGCAATGTGATCGGCCGAGCGCCACGCCAACGCCATGATGGTCAGGGTTGGATTCTTGTCCGCATTGGAGGCGAACACCGCGCCATCGGTCAAAAACAGATTCTTGACGTCCCAGGTCTGGCACCACCCATTGGTCACGGATGATTGGCGATTCGCGCCCATGATTGCGCCGCCGACTTCGTGGATGATGAAGCCGCCGGGCGCGATCGCTTCGGCGCCATCGGTTTGGACCTTGCCCGTCACGCGTCCGCCCATCGCCTCGACGATGTCCGCAAAAGTCTTCTGCATGTGCGCGGCTTGGCGCGTCTCGTGCTCGGACCATTTCCAGTGAAAGCGCAGCACCGGAATGCCCCATTTGTCCTTAACCTTGGGATCGATCTCGCAGTAGGAATTTTCGTTCGGGATCATTTCGCCGCGCCCGGCGAAGCCCACGAACGAGCCATAGTAGCGGCGCGCGTCCTCTTTGAGCTTCTTGCCATAGCTGCCGCCGGTGAAGCGCTCAATCCCATGCAAGGTGCCGGCGCCCGGCATGCGCCGGCCGCCGCCGAATTCGATGTGATAGCCGCGCGCGAAATCCAGCTTGCCGTTCTGCTGATCCTGATATCCCCACCAAGGCGCGTAAAACGCGTGGCCGCTGGCGCCATCCTCGTTTTGCGGCGGCAGCGATTCGAGCAGCGGGATCTGGCCGCTCAAGCGGCGCCGACGGTGTCCATGATGTAGCGCCCGACCTTGCCGCTGGAATTGGCGAGGCCGTTCGGGAACAGTGCACTCTTCGAATTGAGCAGAATTCTCGCCGTCTCGCAGGCGCTCGCCGCGAGCACGACTACCCGCGCGCTGCCTGATGTTCCGCGCCGCTGACCTTATCGATGTACTTCACGCCCTTGGCGAGCCCGTTGCGGCCCAGCACCACTTGGCTGACCATGGCGTTGCACACGATGTCGAGGTTCCCGGTCGCGAGCGCCGGCGGCAGATGCACGGTAGTCGACTGATAATTCGCCCGGATCGAGCAGCCGCGACCGCAGTCGGTGGCCCAGATGCAGGCCGCGCGCTGCTGCATATGCTGCGCAATTATTTTCTGCGCCTTCAAGTTGCCTGGATGCAAGAGCGCCGGCGAGCGCTTGAAATCGAGCTGCTGCGTAAGAACCGCGCGATGGCCTGGGACGATGGGAATCCCGAAGCGCCGCGCGCGCTGCTGCACCAGATAATCGCTGACCAAGGGCGCGGGCGGCGGCAGGAGACAGCCTGGCGAGGAATTGGGCGTGTTCTCCAGTCCCTCGGAGGTGCCGTACACGCCGATGAGCCGCTCTACTTTGTCGTAGTAGGGCGCCATATCCTCGTAGGAGATGGGCCAGTCGAACCCCAAGCCGTCGCGGGCGTGGGGCTTGAAATCGTAAGGCCCGTTGCGCAACGAGATGCGGCCCCAGTGGTTGGTGCGGCCGCCGAGCATGCGCGAGCGCCACCAGGCGAAGTGCCCGTGCGGATCGCTCCGTGGACTGCACATACGGCTCGCCGGGAACCGTCCAGCCGCCGTCGATCGTGGCGTCGTAGAATCCGAAGGCTTTTTCCGGGGTCGAGGCGCCGCGCAAGGGGGCCTGATCCGGCGTCTGAAACATCGGCGTTTCCTGCTCCGGCACGTATTTGCGGCCCGCTTCCAGCATGAGCACTTTGACGCCTTCCATGCTCAAGGTATAGGCGGTTTGGCCGCCCGCGGCGCCGGAGCCGACGACGATGACGTCGTATTGCTTCTTGGTCGCCGGGGAAGTCACGCGGGAGCCTAATCCTTTCGCGTTAATCTATCCGCATTTGGAATCGCCGCAATTCAAGCAGGTATTGCAACCATCCATCATCACCACCGCAGCGGTGCTGCATTTCGCGCACAGCTGCGCGCCTTCCGGAAAGTGCGATTTTGAAAAAGCATCGGTCTGTTTGGTGCGGGCCTCGAACTCCGCGCGCTTTGCCTCCACCAATTTTTGCTGATGGACATCGAGTTCCGGCTTTTTCAGCAAGCCGATCGACTGTAGGTGCCGCTCGATGACATAGCCCAATTCCGCGATGGTCGAGGGCATGAATTTGCCGCCCGGTTGCCAGTAGCCGCCCTTCGGATCGAATACCGCCTTGAGCTCGTCGACCAAGAACGTGGTATCGCCGCCCTTGCGAAATACCGCGGAAATAACTCGTGTCAGCGCCACGATCCATTGGAAATGATCGAGATTCTTCGAATTGATGAAGACCTCGAACGGGCGCCGCTGCTCATGCGGCGTGCCTTCATTGAGCACGATGTCGTTGATGGTGACGTACATCGCGTGGTCGGAGACTGGCGTCTTAATTTTATAAGTCGAGCCGATCAGGACTTCGGGGCGCTCGAGCTTCTCGTGCATCCATATGACGTTGTCCTGGGTTTTCGGTGCGTCTTTGCGCGGCCGCGGGCGCTTCCTTCGCTTCCGGTTTCTGCACGCGGTACTTGGCGATCTTCTTGCCGATTTTGATGTGAGCCATGCTCAGAACTTCCCGTAATAGCCTTCTTTCAGCGCATCGAAGAGATTCGCGGCGGTATGCATTTCACCGTCGTATTCGATCTCCTGATCGCCTCGCGCCTCGACCTCCGTCCCATCCTCCAAGGTGAAGACATACGTGGTGTTCTTCAAGTCGTCCTCTTTGACCAAAACACCCTGGAAGGCTTCCGGATTGAAGCGGAATGTCGTGCAGCCCTTGAGCCCCTGGTCGTAGGCGTACATATAGATATTCTTGAAATCCTCGTACTTGTAGTCGGTGGGCACATTGGCGGTCTTGGATATCGAAGAGTCGATCCACAGCTGCGCCGCCGCCTGAATATCCACATGTTCCTTCGGGCCGATGTCATCCGCGGCGATGAAATAGTCGGGCAGCTTCTCGGCGGGAAGTTGCGAATTCGGCATGGCGCGCGAATTGATCAATTCGCGGTAAGCCAGCAACTCGAAGGAAAAGACATCGACCTTTTCCTTGGATTTCTTGCCTTCGCGCAACACGTTGCGGAAATAGTGATGCGCGAAGGAGGGCTCGATGCCATTGGAGGCATTGTTGGCGAGCGACAAGGAAATGGTGCCGGTCGGCGCGATCGAAGTATGATGCGTGAAGCGCGCGCCGACTTCGGCGAGTTCATCGACCAACTCCGGCGATGCTTCCGCGATGCGCTGCATGTAGCGGCTATAGCGCGCGTGCAGCACCCTTCCTGCCACGCGTGCACCGACCCGCCAGCCGTCCTTGACCATTTCAGGCCGTTTGCGCAGCATCTCGCGCGTGACCGTGAACTCCTCGTTCATGATCGGCGCCGGTCCTTTCTCCTTGCGCCAGATCCAGCGCCGCTTCCCATCCCGCCACCGCCATCTCGCGCGAAACGTTCTGCGTAAAGGCCACCGACTTCTTCGACCCGTACTTCATGCACAGCATGGTGATGGTCGAACCTAATCCTAAGAACCCCATGCCATGGCGGCGCTTGCGCATGATTTCGTCGCGTTGCTGCGCCAAGGGCAAGCCGTTGACCTCGACCACATTGTCCAGCATGCGCGTGAATACCTTCACGACCTTGCGATAGGATTCCCAGTCGAAGCGGGCATCTTCGGTGAACGGGTCGACCACGAATTTCGTGAGATTCACCGAGCCCAAGAGGCATGAGCCGTAGGCAGGCAGCGGTTGCTCCCCGCAAGGATTGGTGGCGCGGACATTTTCCGTCCACCAGTTGTTGTTCATCTCGTTCACCTTGTCGATGAGGATGAAACCCGGTTCGGCAAAATCGTACGTGGAGGTCATGATCACGTCCCACACGCGCCGCGCCGGCAAAGTCTTGTAGATCTTGCAGGCGACCAGCCCCTCCTCGTTCGCGACATAGCCCTGGGTGTAGGGCCACTCGCGCCACACGAACTTCGTGGTGTCGGAGAGATCCGGGCGCTCTGCCTCGAATTCCTGGTTTCCCAAGGGAAACGCCAGCGTCCACTCGCCGTCGCTCTTCACGGCTTTCATGAATTCGTCGGTGACCAGCAGCGACAAATTGAACTGCCGCAAGCGGCCGTTTTCGCGTTTGGCGCGAATGAATTCCAGCGCGTCGGGATGGCCGATATCGAACGTGCCCATTTGCGCGCCGCGCCGGCCGCCGGCCGAGGACACGGTGAAACACATCTTGTCGTAGATATCCATGAACGACAGCGGACCGGAGGTATACGCGCCCGCGCCCGACACGTACGCGCCGCGCGGCCTCAAAGTCGAGAATTCATAGCCGATGCCGCAACCGGCTTTCAGCGTGAGGCCCGCTTCGTGGACTTTCTGCAGGATGTCGTCCATCGAATCGCGGATCGTCCCCGAGACGGTGCAATTGATCGTCGAGGTCGCGGGCTTGTGTTCGAGCGCGCCGGCATTCGAAGTCACCCGGCCGGCGGGAATCGCGCCATGACGCAAGGCCCACAGGAATGACTCGTACCACTGCTCCCGGCCGGGTTCGCCTTCCACATCGGCAAGCGCGCGCGCGACTCGCTTATACGTATCGTCCATCGATTTATCGATGGGCGAACCATCCTTCGAGGTCAGCCGATACTTCTTATCCCAGATGTCGAAGGAGGCTTCTTGATAAGGAATGCTGCCGACATCTTTGGGCTGTATTTTGACCACCGTATTCATGGGTACTTACGCCGCTCCGTTATAATTATCGAGCTAAAACTGAACACAATCGCGGTGTTCGCGCGAAAAAAAATCGTTGGTGACTTAACAACAGACCGATGGGGACTCGAGGGACCGTTCCGAACACAACATCTTGTGTTTGAGGCGAGAGGGTACGGCGCGATGGCAATCATCGTCAAGACTTTTTTTGCAGTATTTTTGGCCAAAAAAACACTTATATATCAATATATTAACGGATTGTCCGCAGAAATTGCCTGATTACACTTTCAGAGCCGCAGGTCAAGAGGAAGAAGTGCAAATCGCAAGATATTGTGTTTGCACACGTTATCCACATTATGTTCCATTGACTTTGAACTGCGTCACACTTTTTCGCCGCCCGCCCTAGGTCCGCCAATTTTGCCGGCGCGCGCTCGCCCGAGTTGAAATGCGACTCAAGCGGCCAATTTCCACAACACACGCGCGAGTTTCGATTCACAGGAAATTTGGCACCCGATTTTTTGGCACGCGTCCTTCCGTGTAATATCGCCTCGATACTGGCGAGGAGGCCGGACTTGAAGTCCGGCCTCGCATAACCTGCCGGCAATGAGGCACACCGAAGGACCGCGCATGAATCTTCGTCTCAAGTTTGCAGCAGCCGCGCTCACAGCGTCTGCGATCGGTGCGCAGGCGTTCGCCGCAGTTCCCGCCGCCGATGCCACTCCCATGCCGACGCTGGCGCCCATGGTCAAGCGCATCTCGCCCTCGGTCGTGAACATTGCCACGCGCGGGACCATCAAGGAGCAGTCCGGCCACCAATCCGCTTTTGGACGACCCATTTTTCCGGCGATTTTTCGACACTCCGCAGGATTCGAAGCCGCGTGAACGCCAATTCCAAAGCGCAGGTTCGGGCGTCATCGTCGACGCGAAGAACGGCTACATCATCACCAATCATCACGTGGTCGAGAACGCCAACGAGATCACCATTACGCTGCTCGACAACCGCACTTTCAGCGCCAAAGTCATCGGCAGCGATGAGGGCGCCGATGTCGCGGTACTGCAGGCAAAGCAGCCGAATCTTACCGCCATGCCGCTCGGTGATTCGGGCAAGCTCGAGGTCGGCGACTACGTGGTCGCCATCGGCAACCCGTTCGGATTGCAGCACACCGTCACCGCCGGAATCGTCAGCGCGCTGGGGCGCAGCGGCATCAATCCGGACGCCGGCGGCTATGAGGATTTCATCCAAACCGACGCGTCCATCAATCCCGGGAACTCAGGCGGCGCGTTGGTGAATCTGCGCGGCGAGTTGGTAGGCATCAATTCCGCTATTTTGTCGCGCACCGGCGGCAACATCGGTATCGGTTTCGCGATCCCGGTCAACATGGTCCGCAGGCGTCATGGACCAACTCATCAAATACGGGCAGGTGAAACGCGGCGTGCTCGGCGTTCAGCTTTATAGCGTCAACGCGGACATCGCCAAGGAATTCGGCCTAACCGAGACGACCGGCGCATTGGTGGCCGGCGTCGCACAAGGATCGGCCGCGGAACGCGCGGGCATCAAAACCGGCGACATCATTACCTCGCTCAACGGCGTCACCATGAAGAGCTCGGGCGAGTTGCGCAATGCCATCGGCATGCTGCATGTCGGCGATAAAGTCGAACTGGGGCTGCTGCGCGACGGCAAGCCGCGCAAGGTCACGGCCTTGATCGCCGAACGGGCGGAGGTAGAATCCGCGAGTGCCGCCGACATCAATCGAGGGCTCGACGGCGCCGACTTGGCGGATGCGCCGGACGGCGGCGGCGTTCTGGTGAATAAAGTGCAGGAGGCGCAGCGCGGCGGCCCAGGCGGGAATTCGCGCCAATGATGTCATCGTCGGTGTGGGTCGAACGCCGGTTACGAATTGAAATCGTTTCGCGAGGCCGTCAAGGGCGCATCCGTGTTGGTGCTCAAGGTTCGCCGCGGCAGCGAAATAATTCTGCTGCCCGTTCGCTGACGCATGCGCCTCTTGCCCATCGTCGTTCTCGGTGGCACCGGCTTTTTAGGCACCCGGCTGGTCGCCCGCTTGATCAAGGACGGCCATCAAGTCACCGTGCTGTCGCGAGATCGCGAACAGCATAAACATCTGCTGGTGCTGCCCGGCCTGACGCTGGAGAACTGCGATGTGTATCAGGAACCGCAGCTGAGCGAGCGCTTTCGCGGCAAGGACGTCGTGATCAATCTCATCGGTATCCTGAATGAGCGCGGGTTCAGCGGCGCCGGCTTTCGGCCGCGCCCATGTCGAACTGACCCGCGCATGTCTTGCTGGCGGCCCGGTCCGCGGGCGTCGCGCGGCTGCTGCAGGTGTCGGCCTTGAAGGCCGCGCCGGATGCGCCGAGCTACTACCTGCGTTCCAAGGGCGAAGCGGAAAAGCTGATCCGCGATCAGAGCGCGGTGGATTGGACCATTTTTCACCCATCGGTGATGTTCGGTCCCGGCGATTCGTTTCTGAATCGCTTTGCGGGATTGCTGGCCGCGATCCCCTTTGTCTTTCCTCTTGCCAGGCCGAACGCGCGATTTCAGCCGCTATGGGTGGACGATATGGTGGACGCGCTGCTGCGCTGCCTGCACGGCGGCGCAACCAGCCGTCAAACCTTTGAACTCGGCGGCCCGCAGATTTACACTTTGAAGGAAATTGTCGATCTGGGTGGCGAAATTGACCGGTCGGCGCCGCTGGATCATCGGCCTGCCGAATCTTATCGGGCGCGCTCCAAGCTTTCTTCATGAATTTCGTTCCCGGCCGTCCCTTCTCCGGCGACAACTACAATTCGCTCAGCGTCGACAGCGTGTGCAGCGAGGACGGCTTCGCGAAACTCGGCATCAAGCCTAAATCCATGGGCGCATCCGCGCGGCTTTTCCTGGGCGCGCAAGAGGACAATGCGCCGCTTGAGCCAGAATCGCGCCGCGGCGGGCCGCGCCAAGTCCGCGCCTTAAACGCAACCCCCCTTAGCGCGCGCTCTCATCTCTCCCGGGCGGTCGCCGGGAAAGCCTTTGCCGCTGCGAAGATCCATTCGCGAAACTGCGCCACCTTGGGAAGAGTCAGGAAACTTTTCGGACACACGAAGTGATAGGCCGACGCGTATGACAATGCACCCGTGCCTGCGAGCTTGAGCGTGCCTTTCTGCAGCGCGCGCGTCACCAGCGTCCAGCGTCCGAGCGCATAACCCAATCCCTCTTCTGCCGCAGCCAGCAAGCCGGCGGAGTCTTCGATGCTCGGCGCCCTCGAATGCCATGCGGCCTCCTCGATCCGCCTGCGCCCAAATGTGCCACGGCTCATCGCCGCTCTCGAGCAGCGGGTATTTGCTCAAGGGAGCGCCGCGCTCGATCATGCCGTGCTGCTTGATGAGATCCGGACTCGCAACCGGCACCAGCCAATCGTCGAGCAATTTCTCGCTGTGCATGTTGGGGTAGTTGCCGCGGCCGAAGCGAATCGCAATGTGATTCTCGGAACGCGAGAAATCCACCAGATTCGCGCGAGGTATGAAAGCGCAATTCGACATCAGGGTACTTGCGGCGAAAGGAGCGGATCCGCGGCAGCAGCCAGATTTGCAAGAATGAGGACAGCAAGCTGATTTGCAATGGTCCCGCACGGCGGTGATGCTTCATCTGCTGCAGGGCCGACTCGAGTTTCTCCAGTCCTGACCGGACCGCGGGCAGCAGTTCCGCCCCTCTTCGGTGATTTCCACGCGCCGCCCACTGCGCCTGAACAACGGCACTTGGATATACGCCTCCAGCGTTTTGATCTGCTGGCTGACGGCCGCCGGCGTGACATTTAGCGCATCGGCGGCTTCCGAAAAACTCAAGTGCGCGGCCACCGCCTCGAATACCCGCAAGGATCCCAGCGGCAATCGGTCGTACGCGGATGGCACTTTTAAGCTTTCCTTAACTCTTGATCAGGGATCGAATTTGTTCGGAATTGGCGCGCGGTCAACCTATGCACCGTGGGATCAAACTTCAACGGAGCACATATCATGAACGATTTATTCCTTGTCGCAAGACTGGTGCAGGGCCTTCTCGCGGTAGCCATCGTATCCGCCATCGTAGTGGCGATTCAATTCTCGCTGGGATTCTACGGGCTTGCCGATGTTCCGCACACCAGAAGATCCCGCTGTGGTTCGCCAGCTCGCGCACGCGGCGGTAGAAGGCAGGCAGGTTGCCGCCTGCTGCCTGCAGCTCCCGTTCGAAGCCGGGCACGCAGGCGAAGTAGGTGGCAATCGATGCCAGGTGCGCATTGTTGATGTCCTGCGCGAACCAGGCGTCGAACGGCGCATGACCGCCCCACTGCTCGCGCAGAGCGGCATAGGATTCGCGCAGCGCTTCGAATGCTTCACGCTTGCGCTCGCGCATCAGCGGCGGCGGCAGGCCCGGAGGCATAGAGGCTGCGCAGCCGTTCCGCGTGTTCGCTCATCAGCGCGATCACTTGCAGGTAGCGCTTTTGCTGCAGCAGATGCTCCGCCAGGTCCTGTTCGCGGCCGTCGCAAAAGCCAGCGCCGCACGCCCTCCTCCTCCACCGTGGTCGCCAGCGCCTCGTTGAACGAGGCGTCATTGCGGACGTACAGCAGCTGATGGGTCAGTTCGTGAAAAATGATGGCCGCCAGTTCCACATCGTCCCAACCCACCATCGTGCTCAAAATCGGGTCGTCAAAGTGTCCCAAGCGTGGAGTACGCCGCGACGCCGCCGACCACGACGTCGAATCCTTGCGCGTGCAGGCCGGCGGCAAATCGCCGCGCCCTGCGCCTCGACGAAATAGCCGCGGTAGGCCACGCACCCGACGATCGGGATAGCACCACTCTTCGGGCTCGACGGAAAATTCCGGCGCCGCAACCACATTCCAGACCACGTAGGGACGGCCGATATCGGCGTAGCTTTCGATAGCTGCCGTTGTCCGGCAGGCCGAGCTCGCGGCTCGCGAAATCGCGGATCGCGGTCACCGCCTCAAGTTGCGTGCGCAGCGTCGGCGGCGTGCCGGGTTCGTCGATGACGCGGGCGATGGGCTTGCGCTTCGACATGAGCGACAACTGGCCCTCGGCGCTTTGCAGCAGATAGCAGCCGCCGCTCAAGCCGGCGATCAACGCGATCGCCAGCAGCAGCGCGGACTGCGGCGGCGATGCTGTTAATATTCACGCATGCAAGTGTATCTGGTTGGCGGCGCCGTTCGAGACGCCTGCTCGGGCTTGCCGGTGAAGGAACGCGACTGGGTGGTGGTCGGCGGCACCCGCGAGGAGCTGCTGCGTCAGCAATTATCGCGAGGTGGGCCGGGACTTTCCGGTGTTCCTGCACCCTGATACCCACGAGGAATATGCGCTGGCGCGGCTCGAGCGAAAGTGGCCGCCCGGCTATCGCGGCTTCGCGGTCGAATTCGGGCCCGGAAGTCACGTCTCGAGCAGGACCTCGCGCGCCGCGACCTGACCATCAATGCCATCGCGCAGGCCGGCGGACGGCACTCTCATCGACCCTTTCGGCGGCCAGGGCGATCTTGAAGGCCCGCGTGCTGCGCCATGTGTCGCCTGCCTTCGTCGAAGATCCGGTTCGAGTGCTGCGGGTGGCGCGCTTCGCCGCGCGCTTCGCGCCGTTGGGTTTTCACAGTGGCGCCCGAAACCCTGGAACTGATGCGCGCCATGGTCGAGCGCGGCGAAGTCGACGCGCTGGTCGCCGAGCGGGTGTGGCAGGAAACCGAGAAGGCGCTGCGCGAATCCGGCGCCAGCGCATTTTTCCGGTGCTGCGCGATTGCGGCGCCTTGAAGATCATTTTTCCGGAGATCGACGCGCTGTTCGGCGTGCCGCAACCCGCACAATGGCATCCCGAAATCGACACCGGCGTGCACACCTTGATGGTGCTCGATCAAGCGGTGCGCCTGAGCGCCGACACGAAGGTGCGCTTTGCCGCGTTGGTACACGATCTCGGCAAGGGCGCGACGCCGCACGCGCGAATGGCCCGGCCATCAAGGGCACGAGGAGCGCAGCGTGGCGCTGATCGAGGCCCTGTGCGACGGCTGCGGCTACCAGCCGACTACCGCGAACTCGCGTCATCGTGGCGCGCTATCACGGCAATGTGCACCGCGCGTTTGAGCTGCGTGCCAGCACGGTGGTGGACATCCTGGAAAAGACCGACGCGTTCCGCCGGCCGGAGCGCTTTGCGCAAGCGCTGCTCGCCTGCGAGGCGGATTCGCGCGGCCGCTTGGGATTGGAAGCAAGCCCTTATCCGCAGCGCGAATATCTGCAGGCGGCACGCGATGCGGCGGCGGCGGTCAAACCCACCGCCGAGGATATCGCGGACCAGGCGGGTCCATTGATTGCCGAACGCATCGACCAGCGGCGGCTGCGCGCCGTCACGGAACTGATTTCTGCGCGTCCGACCAGGCAATGGAGCCGATGTGCCGGTCAGCGTTAGAGCGAATGCCGCAGATCGCGCAACGCGAAACCGCAGAGCGGCATGTCCAGGCCGCGCAGCCAGCGCCATGACCTTGAAGCGCTCGCCCATTTCACCAGGCATCATCAGCTGGCGCGCCTGATTGGCAAGCCGCGCAAATGCTTTCTCATCGCTCGCCGGCGAGCCAGTGCATCTCCTGATCGATGCCGTAGCCCGCGAGAAAATGCGCCTGCGTCGTAAATCCCGCCAGCTCGAAACCGCACGCGCGCGACGCCTCGGCGAGGCGCGTGAAATCCACCCAGGCGGTGATGTCCTGCAAGCCCGGGATCCGAAGAACGGATCGTCGTGCGCACGGTGTCGGAAATGGCATAGCAGGGTGCCATCGTGCCGCTCCGGCAAATAGTATTGCGCGCGCGGCAAGCCATAGTCGAACCACAGACGCGGCGCCCCGGCGCAGCGACTGCGTGACGCGCGCGGGTCCAAGCGACCAGCCGCGGGCAATACTCGGACACGTATCCGTCATCCCAGGCGCCGCCGGCTCGCGCGCCAATGTCGCGACAAATCTTCCGCCAGCGCCGCGTCGCGGGCCGGCCGCGCGCCACGCGAATTCGCCGCGCGTCGCGCGATCTCGACCCCCAGTTCCTCGACCGCGTCCGCAGTCCAGCGAAAGCGCGCCACCGGCAATGCATCCAGCACTTCGTTGGCGAGCACGATGCCGTCGAAGACTCCTCCGGCGGCGCATCGAGCCAACGGACGCGATCCAAGCAGCTGCGGCAGACGCTTTGCGTCAAGATGCTGCCGCTGCCGCTCGCGCAAATCCGCGCTGACCTCGAGAATCAAATACTGCGCCGGCAGCTGACCGAGCGGTCGAGGCGCGCGAGGACATCCGCCGCCAAGCGGCCGGTGCCGGCGCCGATTTCCAGAATCACGGCCCGAGCTTAAGCTGCGGCAGAATCTCGGCGCACTGCACGGCCACGCAGGCGCCGAACAGCCGGGAGATTTCCGGCGCGGTCATGAAGTCGCCGCCCGGCCCGAGTTTCTCGCGCGCCGCCGCTGTAGTAGCCCAATCCCGGCGCATACAGCGCCAGATCCATGTATCGCTCGAAACTCGAGCCAGCCGCCTGCGGCGATCAGTCGCTGTAGGTGCTCGCGCGACGAGCGCGCAGTGCCCGCTGCGCCGCGTCGTCTTACGGCTTAGTTCACGCTGCGCCAGCCATTGAGGTATCGTTGCTGCTGCATGAGCTCCGCTTAAGAAAATTTTGCCCTGCGCGATCAGGTCGTCCTGATCACCGGCGGCGCGCGCCGCGTCGGCGCGGAGATCGCGCGCACCCTGCATGCCGCCGGCGCGAACGTGCTGATTCATTATCGCTCCTCGGCCGCCGCGGCCATCGCCTTGGCGGACGATTTCAACAAGCTGCGCGCGCACTCGGCCGCCATCTTTGCCGCGCATCTTCTGAACGCCGGAAGCGCCGGAAAAACTCGTCGCCGCCACGCTGCTGGAATTCGGGCGCCTGGACGTACTGATCAACAATGCGTCGAGCTTCTACCCGACGCCGGTGGGCAGATCACGCCGCCGCAATGGGATGATCTGATCGGCAGCAATTTGAAGGCGCCGCTGTTTCTGTCGCAGGCGGCCGCGCCCAGCCTGCGAGGCGCGCGCGGCTTGATCATCAATATGCTGGACATCCATGCGCTAAGGCCGCTCAAAGGCCATCCGGTCTATAGCGCGGCCAAAGCGGGACTTGCCGATGCTCACCAAGTCGCTGGCGCGCGAACTCGGGCCCGAAATCCGCGTCAACGGCATCGCGCCGGGACCCGTGCTCTGGCCGGAAGGCGGCATGGATGATGCGACTGAAGCAGGAAATCATCGACAAGACCGCGCTCAAGCGCCATGGATCGCCGCAGGATATTGCGCGCACCGCGCTGTTCCTGGCCAAGGATGCGCCCTACATCACCGGCCAGATCATCGCCGTGGACGGCGGGCGCAGCATCTAGGCTTGACGCTTCCTTTGCCGCCGCTTGCGTGCGCCAGCTGTCGAGATCCGCCCGAGTCCGTTCGATGATGACGCCCACATCGCGCGAGTTGCGAATCGCGCCCGGCTTGCTCAATGCGATGCGCACCCACTCCAGGCCGAATTCCTCCAGCAACAGCATGGCCACATGCTCCGCCAGGGTTTCCACCAGGTGAAATTGGAGCTCGTCGATGAACGCCAGTACCCGCTTCGCGACCCGCTTGTAGTTCAGCGTGTCGTCGATGGAATCCGAAAGCGCGGCCTTGCGGATGTTGGCGCTGAATTCCAGGTCGACGAGGACGGTCTGCTTGACCTGCCTCTCCCAGTCGAAGATCCCGATGATGGCTTCGGTTTTCAGCGCATGAATGAATATTTTGTCCATCGGGATCCCCTTCGATTAACCCCTGCTGGTCCGCCATCGCCCAGCTCCCAATTGGCGCGGGCACCCATGGGCTCTGCCGGCACGCATCCCGCCGCCAAGCGCAGGCATCCCGCCAGCGCAATCATGGCGCCATTGTCGGTGCAAAACTCGGTACGCGGGAAATACAGTTGCGCGCCCGCTTCTCGCACCACCGCCGCCAGCCGTTCGCGCAAGCGCCGATTCGCGCCCACGCCGCCGGCGATCACCAGACGCCGATGACCGGTGCTCTGCAAGCGCGCGACGGCATTTCTCTGCCAGCGTCTCGACCACGCGCTTCCTGGAAACCGCGGGCCATATCGGCGCGCTCGCCTCATCGAGATCCCGGCCGCGCAAGGCTACTAGGGCCGCGGTCTTCAGGCCACTGAAACTGAAATCGAGCCCGGGCCGGTCCAGCATGGGACGCGGGAAACGCGAAGCGCCCGCTGCGGCCGTGTTCCGCCAGCGCGGCCAGCGCGGCGCCGCCCGGGTAAGGCAGACCGAGCAGTTTCGCGGTCTTGTCGAAGGCCTCGCCCGCCGCATCGTCCAGGGTTTCGCCGAGTATCCGGTAGCGCCCGAGGGCCGCGACATCGACGAGCTGCGTATGGCCGCCCGACACCAGCAGCGCCAGGAAGGGAAAGCCGGCGGCATCGGGCTCCAGCAGCGGCGCCAGCAGATGGCCCTCCAAGTGATGGATGCCCAGCGCGGGCTTACCCCAAGCCTGAGCCAAGCCGGCCGCGAAGCCGGCGCCCACCAGCAGTGCGCCGATCAGCCCGGGCCCTGCCGTGTAGGCGACCCCGTCGATCGATTCGCCGATCCGACGCGGCCTCGGCGAGCGCTTCCCTGACCAGAGGCAACAGTCGGCGACATGGTCCCGGGAGGCCAGTTCCGGCACCACCCCGCCGTAGGCCTGATGCAGGGCGATCTGGCTGTGAAGCCGATGTGACAAAAGCCCCCGCGCCCCGTCGTAAACGGCGACCGCGGTCTCGTCGCAGGAGCTCTCGATGCCTAAAACGCGCATATTTTTGCCTTTTGTGGGGGCGCACTTTAGAATGCGCCCCCCTGTCGCCGAATCCTTAGGCGGCCGCTGCCACCAACTTTTGAGGTTTGAATGCCCAGCGTTCGTGTTCGTGAGAATGAATATTTTGACGCCGCCCTGCGTCGCTTCAAGCGTGCCTGTGAAAAGGCGGGCGTTCTCACCGAGCTGCGGCGCCGTGAATTCTACGAGAAGCCGACCCAGGAACGTAAGCGAAAAAAGGCCGCCGCGGTAAAACGGCATTTGAAGCGCCTGTCGCGGGAGAATATGCGCGGCACGGGACAACCCGCCAGCCCGCCGCCGGCCGCCCCGTCCCGACCCTCCTACTAGGGAACGTCCGTCACGGATGGTCCCTCAAAGAGCGAATTACCGATGATATGAAGGCGGCGATGCGCTCCGGCGAAAAGGAGCGGCTCGGCGTTATTCGCATGATCACCTCCGCCATCAAACAGCGCGAAGTCGACGAGCGCATCACCCTCGATGACGCGCAGGTCCTCTCCGTCCTCGAGAAAATGATCAAGCAGCGCAAAGAATCGCTGGTGCAGTTCAAGGCCGGCAACCGCCAGGACCTGGTCGACAAGGAAAGCGCGGAAATCACCCTGCTGCAGGGCTACATGCCCGCCGCGTTGAGCGACGCCGAAATCGATGCTCTGATCAATGAAGCGATCGCCGCCACCGGCGCCGCCAGCATCAAGGACATGGGCAAGGTGATGGGCCATCATCAAGGCCAAGGCGCAAGGCCGGGCCGATATGGGCGCGGTCGGGGCAAAGATCAAAGCCAAGCTCGGCGGTCTGACCTGCGCATCGGCGGTCCATGACCGGCCGTATTCCAGACTCGTTTCTCGACGAACTCGTCTCCCGCTCCGACATCGTCGAAATCATCAGTGCGCGCGTGCCGCTGAAAAAAGCCGGCCGCGAATACAAAGCCTGCTGCCCGTTTCATAACGAGAAATCGCCGTCGTTCTCGGTCAGCGCCGGACAAGCAGTTTTATCACTGCTTTGGCTGCGGCGCGCACGGCACCGTCATCGGCTTTCTCATGCAATACGAGAAGATGGACTTTCTCGATGCCGTGGCGGATCTGGCGCAGCGCGCCGGCCTCGAATTGCCGCGCGAGGCGCAAAGCCCCGCACGACCCCGGCAGCGCCGATCTGTACGACCTGATGCTGCGCGCGGCGCGCTTTTTCGAGCAGAACTTGGCGGACAACGCGCGCGCGCAGGACTATGTGCAGGGACGCGGCATCGACGCGAAAACCAGCGGCAATTTCGCCTTGGGCTATGCGCCGGATGCCTGGGACGCGCTGCTCAATCGCTTTGGCGCCCACGAGGAGGAGCGGCGCCGGCTGCTGCAGGCGGGCCTCATCCTCGAGCGCAGCGGCGAGCAAACCAGCGGTTTTTACGACCGGTTTCGCGACCGGCTCATGTTTCCGATCCGCGATTCGCGCGGCCGGGTCATCGGCTTCGGCGGCCGCGTGATCGATCAAGGCGAACCCAAATACATGAATTCGCCTGAAACGCCGCTGTTTCACAAGGGCCGCGAGCTGTACGGACTGTACGAAGCGCGCCAGGCGCGCGGCGATTTCAAACGCCTGCTGATCGTCGAGGGCTACATGGATGTGGTTCGCCTGCATCAGGCGGGCATCACCTATGCGGTGGCCACCCTCGGCACGGCGACCACCCAGGAGCATCTGAACAAAATCTTCCAGCATCACCAGTGAAGTGGTGTTCTGCTTCGACGGCGATCGCGCCGGCCGGCAAGGCGGCCTGGCGCGCGCTCGAAAATGCGCTGCCCCTGGCGCGCGACGGACGTGAACTGAAATTCATGTTCCTGCCCGAAGGCCACGACCCGGACACGCTGGTCGCAGAAGAAGGCGCGGAGGCATTCGAGAACGCGCATGAAGGAGTCCCTGCCGTTGTCCGAATACCTGGTGCAGCAGCTGATCGCCGACGTCGATCTGGATCATGTCGACGGCCGCGCCAAGCTCAAAGCCCTGGCGGAGCCCTTGTTTGCGCGCATGCCGGAGGGCATTTACCGGGAAATGCTGGCTGACCGGCTTGCCGCGCGAGGTCAGCATGCCGGCGGACAAACTCAAGGAATTCTTCGCCGGGCGCGACCATAAGCGCCAGCGCGCAACAGCTCGGAACCCGTGGTTCGGCGCGCGGTCGAATCAGCGCCGGGCGCGGTAATTTGCTGACCCAGGCCATCACCCTGGTGCTGCACCACCCGGCGGCGGCGGGCGCCATCGAGGATCCGGAGCTGCTCGACGCAGCATCGATATGCCCGGGGTTGCCGTGCTCAAGGAGCTGCTGGAGCAGGCCACGTCGGCCGCCTCGCCCACCACGGCGATGCTGCTGGAGCGCTGGCGGGATCGCCCCGAATACGAACGGCTGACCGACGCTGGCCATGCAGGACCCCTTGGTCGCGGATACGGCTGCGGCGGCTAAGGAACTGAAGATGGCGGTCGAAAAGCTGCTTGAGGAATACGGTCCGGGGCGCCGAATGGATGAATTATTGAAAAAAGCGGAGGAATTGGGCTTGAATTACGATGAAAAGGCCGAATTAAGCAGTCTTCTCAAGTCCAAGGGCCGCTCCCGGGCGCCCTCCTGATGCTGCAAGCAAAAGCTGGCTACGGAATGGCCAAAATCGTATACTGCTCGGCTTGCATTTTAAAATGTCCATACCTCTACACGAGGCGTCCACCTTGATCAAAAAAGCGCCAGCAGGCACGGCGACGCAAATCGCGGACGAGCGTCAGTCGCAATTGAAATTGTTGATCGCGCGCGGCAAGGAACAGGGCTACCTCACCTACGCTGAAGTCAACGATCATCTGCCGAGCGAGATCGTCGATCCGGAACAGATCGAAGACATCGTCAACATGATCAACGACATGGGTATTCCGGTGTACGAAAAGGCACCGGATGCCGAATCGTTGCTGCTGACCGACGCCACCGCCGCTCCCGATGAGGAAGCGGTCGAAGAAGCCACCGCGGCGCTCGCCAATCTTGGACGCCGAATTCGGCCGCACCACCGATCCGGTGCGCATGTACATGCGTGAAATGGGCACGGTCGAACTGCTGACTCGCGAAGGCGAAATTCGCATCGCCAAGCGCATCGAAGAAGGCCTTGAAGCCGTCAAGATTGCGCTCGGCAGCTACCCGGGCACGTACGACCTGCTGCTGCGGCACTACGAAACCGTCAAGGCCGGGCAGATGCGTCTGGTCGATGTCATCGTCGGCTTTGTCGATCCGAATGCGCCGGACGAAATCGCGCAGCCGCAGAATCCGAAGATGATGGCGCTGGAGCGCGAAGAAGCCGCGAACGACGATGACGAGGCGGATGGCGATGAGGAAGAGGAGGCCATCGATACCGGCCCGGATCCGGAGGAAGCCGCGAAGCGCTTCAGCTCGATCGCGAAGGTGCATCATCAATTCTTGAATGCGCTCGACAAGCTCGGATCGAAGGATCCGAAGACCCTGAAAATTCGCAAGAAGATCTGCGGCGAATTGATGGAGCTGAAGCTCTCGCCGAAGATGTTCGATCAGTTGATCGACAATCTGCGCCAGCATGTGACCGAAGTGCGCCTGCTCGAAAAGGAAATCATGTTCCTTTGCATCAAGCAGGCCGGCATGCCGCGCAAGGATTTCATTTCGACCTTCCCGAAGAACGAAACCAGCACGCGCTGGCTCGACAAGCACATCAAGGCGAAGAAGCGCTATTCGGGACCACTCGCAAAATTCAAGGACGAGATCGAGCGGCGCCAGAACAAGCTCAAGGATCTGGAAGGTCTGTTCCACGTCCTCATCAACGAGATCAAGGAAATCAACCGCGAGGTTTCCATCGGCGAAGCGAAGGCGCGGCGCGCGAAGAAGGAAATGGTCGAGGCCAACCTGCGCTTGGTGATTTCGATCGCCAAAAAGTACACCAATCGCGGCCTGCAGTTCCTGGACCTGATTCAGGAAGGCAACATCGGCCTGATGAAGGCCGTCGACAAATTCGAATACCGGCGCGGCTACAAGTTCTCGACCTATGCGACCTGGTGGATTCGTCAGGCAATCACCCGCTCGATCGCCGACCAGGCGCGCACCATCCGTATTCCGGTGCACATGATCGAAACCATCAACAAGCTGAACCGCATCTCGCGCCAGATGCTGCAGGAAATGGGACGCGAGCCGACGCCGGAAGAACTTGCGGTGCGCATGGAAATGCCCGAAGACAAGGTTCGCAAGGTGCTGAAGATCGCCAAGGAACCGATCTCCATGGAGACGCCCATTGGCGATGACGAGGATTCGCACTTGGGCGATTTCATCGAGGACACCTCGGTATCCTCGCCGATCGATTCGGCGACCACGGAAAGCCTGCGCGAAACCACGCATTCGGTACTGGCGCAGCTGACGCCGCGCGAAGCCAAGGTCCTGCGCATGCGTTTCGGCATCGACATGAATACCGATCACACGCTTGAGGAAGTCGGCAAGCAGTTTGACGTCACCCGCGAGCGGATCCGCCAGATAGAAGCCAAGGCGCTGCGCAAGCTGCGTCATCCCAGCCGCAGCGAGCAGCTGCGCAGCTTCTTGATGGATGACTGATCGCAACAGCATCACGAAAAAAAAGAGGGGCGCTTATTTTTTCACCTATCGCGCACGCCGCAATCGCGGACGCCGGACCGCGCGAACTTTTCCGCTCGATCCACCACCGCAATAAAAAAGCTCTGCCCCGTCGGACTCGAGTCCGCTGACGCCGGTGCCGGAAGGCATTTCGAGCCGCTCGAGCACTGCGCCGGTATCCGGGTTGATTCGACGAATATCGCTCTGGTCCCCCTGCCAGGTCCCGTGCCACAGCTCGCCGTCTACCCAAGTCACGCCGGTGACGAAGCGATTCGACTCAATCGTACGCTTGACGGCGCCGGTGTTGGGATCGATCTGATGGATTTTGCGGTCTCGATACTGTCCTACCCACAGACTGCCCTCGGCCCACGCCAGCCCTGAATCGCTGCCACTCCCGGGCGCAGGAATCGACGCCACCACCTCGCCGGTGGTGGGATCGATCTTGTCGATGCGCGTCTCGGCGATCTGATAAAGGTATGTGCCGTCAAAGGCGGTGCCAGCGTCGCAGGCGCGGTCGAGCATGCGGGTCGTCTCGCCGCTCTCGGGGTCGAAAGCAACGAGCCGGGCGCCGATGGCGGCCCACACCTGGCGGCCGTCGTGAGTGACGCCATGGACGCGGTCGCCGCCGGCGAAGGGGCCATACTCGCGCACGATCTCGGCGTCACGCGCCTGTTCCTGGGGTCGGACCTTTGCTGATTTTGGGGTCATTTCTAGCTCCTCGTGACGTGCCTCGATTTAGCGGCGCTTCACAACTCTATTCGAACGGCAGTGCGGCAGGGAGTAACAAGATTGTCGTGAATCCTGCCAACGGCGGCGACAGCCAGCGCCGCGCCCGCGCCTGCCCAATCGAGTGCACGCGTCTGGCAGCCTCGAGTTCGACGAGCGAACGCTGAACCGTGCGCTGGCTGGCGCCAAGCGCCAGCGCCAGGGCCGAAGTCGACCAGGCTTCGCCATCGGAGAGCAGCGCCACCAGCGACCCTTGATCGCCGTCGATTGGCGGCGCCAGCACGACGGTGCCCGCCCCGCAGGGCCGCAGGACGAAGCCTCGCGCAGTGGCCTCAATGCGCGCCAGCGAAGCGATCAGCGCACGCAATCGGCCGATCTCGACTCGCAGACGCGCTCGGTGCGACTCGTTAGGGCGACGCGTGCCGAACGCCCGCGAGATCAAGGCTTGCCGATCGACCTCGCCAGGCCACGCCTCGGCGAGCGCGCGCGCCAACGCGAACAGCACAGGCCGCTGCGCCAGCGGCCGCCACACGGCACCGCATCGAAGCCCGCGAGAGCATGCGTCGACCACCAACGCGCCCGAATCGAAGAGTGCCGCGACCTCTTGCAAACGAAGCGCCTGCTCGCCACCGTCGGTGAGGCGCCGGGCTGCGGGACGATCGAGTGCGGCGCGCATCTCCGCCACTTCGGCCAGGAGTGCCGGTACGCCTGCGCGATTGGCAGCATTTTGCGCACGAGCGAGCGCCTCTTGCGCGCGCGCGAACCCGGCCAGCGCCGGTCCGGCGCGCAGCGAGCGTAGTTCAAGCTCAGCCGCGGTCAGCTCGGCTATTGCCCGCAGCGAGGGAGGCAGGCCACGCACATCGAGCATGGCCAGCGCGGCCCTAGCCCTGTCAAATCGACCGAGCAGCAATAGTCGGCGAGCCGCGATCAGCCGTGCCTGAAGCGCGTTGGCACGATCGGCACGCGCCTCCAGCGTTGATGCCGCCACGGCCAGAGCGCGGGTCGAGCCGCCGAGGTCGCGCATGGCCAGCGCCACCTCGGCCTCGGCGACGACGCAGCGGGCACGCGCGCGTTCCTCGTGGGCGCCGAAACCGCGGGCGGCGCGCCGCAGGAGCGCTCGGGCGAGCGGGTGCTCGCCGAGCTGCGCCATGGCGATGCCGCGCAGCGCCAGCGCCGGTGGATCGTCGCGCAACGCAACCTGTTTAAGTGCGCCGAGCGCGTCGCCAGTTGCGAGGGCGCGCGCTGCGGCGGCAATAAGGGAATCCATGGGGACAGGTGTTATTCAGCCGGTCACCACTTCGATGGTCAAATGCCTCTCACTGTTGAGTGAGTTGGAGACCAGGCAGCTGCTCTCCGCTTTTTCCAAAAGTTTTTTTGCCCGCTCAACATCAGCGCCCGCCGCAACATGCAGCTTGGCATGCGTGTCGAAGCGTGTGAAGCGCATCTTGCCTTCGATCCGGTCCAATGTTCCCTGAGTGCGCGCCTCGAGTCGCTGCCACGAGAATTTCGACGCGGTGGCAATGGCCCTAAAGCCTAGGACAAAACAGTCCGCCACGGACGCGGTCAGCAATCCTTCGGGCGACCACTGATTGCCGGGCCCATCGAATTCTTTCGGCGGCGAGGATTCGATGACGCGAACGCCCTCCGTGGACAGCGGTACATCGCCGTCTGGGCGGACGGCGGCGTTGACAGTGTAGTGGTGCGGGAAAGGATGCATGAGGATCTCCGCGAAACTTCAATTAGTAAACGCCCGGTATCAGTTGTTTGCTGCCGAACAGCTTGAGCTCGGGACTGTTGTCGACCAGACGAATCATGCGCTCGATACTTCAGGCCTATTTTTTCCAAAACCGCGATTGACGACCAATTATCGGGAGAAGTGATCGCCACCACCCGCTTGAGACGCAGCGTGTCGCTGGCGTGAGCGAGAACCGCGGCCGCGGATTCGACGGCATACCCCGAAGACCAGTATCGCGACAGAAACGCGAATCCCACGTCTGGATCCTTCAGTCCCTCGCGCTTGACCAGGCCGCAAATCCCGATCGGTGTCGCATCGCGCAAACAGGCGGCATACAAGCCGAAGCCATTGCGCGCGTAGCTGTCCATCGGTCCCTGCTGAATATAGTCGCGAGAATTCGCCAGCGTCCTGACCCCCTTGTCGCCGATGAAGCGGATGAATCCGGCCTCGTTCAACAGCTCCAAAATGAATTCGGCGTCGCCGAAATCCAGTTCACGTAAATCGAGCCGTGAAGTTCGCATGACGCTTGAGGATTGAATTGTACTCATTGGGTCTACCCTGCCATGGACACTAAACCGAATGCGTCCGCCAATAGCTGATACGAATGTCGCCGCGCGGCCGCATCAAAAGTCCAGGTGTTGATCACAATCTCGTCCAGTTCGAGTTTACGCGCCAACGCGTTCAGCTTATCTGGCAACTTGGACGGCATCTCCCACCAACGCCTTGGCGCGAAGTTTGTCGATCATGATGCGTTCCGCGTCGCTATAAGGATAGGCAGCGGCCTGTTCCGGGGATTCGAGCGGCAGCCTCAAGCCTTTCTCAAATCCCGCGCGCCAGTACTCTCGGGTCTTAAGCAGGCGCCGCGCCTCGGTTTCGGTGTCGGCGGCCAGCGCCCAGACGCAGATCGTCGCCTGTGGGCGCGGATAGCGCTCGGTAGGCCGATAGTTCCTGCGATATAAGTTCAGAGCCTCTTCGGCACCGGCGCCTTCCGTGAAGAAATAGGCGTACGCATAGGGTAGCCCAAAATGTGCGGCCAGCTGCGCGCCGTAATCCGAGCTCCCCAATATCCACAATTGCGGACTGCTGCTGCTCTTTGGAAGCGCCATGATATTGCGATACGGATGACCCGCAGGAAGCTCGATTCCCGACACCCAATGCTGGAGATCCTGCACCTGCCGCGGAAATTCCTCCGCGCCGGCTGAATGAGGATTGAGGGCATGGGCGGTCAACCCATCCGATCCCGGTGCGCGCCCCACTCCGAGATCGATGCGGCCGGGAGCGATTGCCTCGAGCACGCGGAATTGTTCGGCCACTTTAAGCGCAGAGTAATGCGGCAGCATGACCCCAGCACTGCCCACGCGAATCCGCTGTGTTGTCGCGGCGACTGCTGCGATCAGAATCTCGGGGGCTGTGCCGACAATACTGGCGCTGTTGTGATGCTCCGAAACCCAGTAGCGCTCATAGCCCAATGCATCGCAGTATCGCGCGAGCGCGATCGATTCGCGGATCGCGACGTCCTGAGCGCTTCCCGCCGAGGAGGGGGACTGATCGAGAACAGACCACTTCATCGATCGGTCGGCGCTTCCGGTCCACGCTCCAAGGCCGCAAGCATCGCCGCCAATTCATGCGAGTCCGCATCATCGGCGTTCTGTAAATTGCGCATCACGCCTTCCCGATCAACTTGCGAGCGATTTTGACTCAACTTCCACTTGCCTGACAGCGAGGCAATCGAAAACTCGAAGCCGACAATCAGGCTCAGCATCTTATCGATGTAAGGTGTGGGTGCATCGTCGATCTTCCAAGGCATGGATCTCGGCGCTTCGTGTGTCGCCGTCAGTCCAGCGACGAAATCGCGCAGCCAGCCGGCATCGTGGATGAAGCGCAGCGTGCCGCCGGCGTGCACCACGGCGTAATTCCACGTCGGCACGACCTCACCCGTTTCAGCCTTGGAGGGATAGAAAAGACGGTGAAATGTAAACCTGCGGACCCTGAAAGATGGCAAGTGCCTGTGTCTCCGCGCGATAGTCCCGCCATAGCGGATTGGCTCGCGCGATGTGTCCGCGGATACACCCTAGCGGCTTAGGTTCATCGAGCGTTTGCATCGGCACATGATTGGCCACAAGCCCAAAGTCGCACTGTGTCACCAGGGTGCAGAGCGGGTGCAAGCGCATCAACGCGTGCATGACCTCAGGGCGGGTTTCGTTGAAATGCGCGGGAAGGTACAAAATTCATCCTCGGCGGCTCGTCGGCTAGCAGCCTAATTGTTATTTCGCCTCATGGCGAGCATCCGATAGTAATTACCTAAACATCCCTATATGCACTCTCGATATTGACTTATAGGGAAGTTTTTGGCATTTTACGCCGATGAGCGCAGAACCCTGTTTTTATTCACTTGATCAGGTCGCCGAGCGGCTCGGGCTTCACGTGAGAACCGTGCGCGCCCAGGTGCGCAGCGGGCGCCTCAAGGCAATTCGACTCGGCAAGCAGTATCGCATCGCGCGCGAAGAGCTCGAAGCGATTGTCGGGGCCAGCAGAACACGCGACGCCGTTGCGCGGCGTCGGCGCGCCGAGGCCTCAAGCGTCGTACAAATGGATGCCGTGACCGAAACCACAGCGCTTCGAGTTGCCGATCATCTTCGCAGCGCCGTGAAAACGCCGCGCAATGATGGGTCCGCGCTGCGCGTCGAAACGATTTACGACCCGGGGCACGCCCACTTGAAGGTGATTGTGATCGGCTCGCTGTCCGCCGCGGCCCATATTTTTGGCCTGTTGGGCGCAATCTTGGACGCTTGACAAACAAAGCGGCTGGCGCGGATTATTTCCGGCCTCATGTGCCGCAACATCAAAACCCTGTTCAACTTTAGCCCTCCCGTGACCGACGACGAGATTCGCGCGGCCTCTCTGCAATTCGTGCGGAAGGTAACCGGTTTTCACACTCCGTCCAAGGCCAATGAGCCGGCTTTCCTCGGTGCGATTGACGAAATCGAAGCCGCGTCGCGCCGGCTGCTCGACTCGCTGCAAACCAACGCACCTGCGAGAAATCGCGAAGCGGAGGCTGCCAAAGCGAAATCTCGCGCTGCCCTACGATTTTTCCGAGTTAGCTAAATCGACAACCCCCAGCAAGCGAATGTGCTTATCGTTGGTGCAGGTCCGACAGGCTTGGTGCTGGCCCTATGGCTCACCCGGTTCGGGGTTAGCGTCAGAATCATCGACAAGCTCGCGGCTTCCGGTACCACATCGCGCGCGTTGGCTGTTCAAGGGCGCACGCTTGAGTTCTATCAGCAATTCGGACTCGCTCAAGCCGTGGTTGACCACGGCCACAAGGTCCCCGCTGTGAATCTTTGGGTCAAGGCGAAGCCTGCCGCCCGCATTCCGCTCGAGGATCTGGGACAAGGTCTCACCCCTTTCCCATTTCCCATTATTTTTCCGCAGGACGAGCATGAGGCATTGCTGATCAAGCACCTTGGCGCGCTCGGCATAGAAATCGAGCGCCGGGTAGAACTAGCCGATTTCGAGGAGCGCGGCGGCGAAATTCGCGCGACATTGCGCAAAGCGGGCTCTGAGGCAGTCCGCAGTTATGCGTATCTCGCGGGCTGCGATGGCGCGCGCTCCCGAGTGCGGGAGGTGCTCGGCGCGGGATTTCCCGGTGGCACCTACGACCATTTGTTCTATGTTGCGGATATCGACGCCGCCGGACCCCCGATGAATGGCGAACTGCACGTCGACCTGGATGATGCGGACTTCCTCGCGGTGTTTCCGCTGCGGCAGACCGGCAGAGCGCGTCTGATCGGTTCGGTCCGCGACGACGCGGCAAAGGACCATGAGCATCTTAGGTTTGAAGATGTGCAAGGCCGAGCCATGCGGAATCTTCAGATAGAAGTGAAAGACGTCAACTGGTTTTCAACCTATCGCGTTCATCATCGCGTCGCGCAGCAATTTCGCAAAGGCCGCGCATTCCTGTTGGGCGACGCCGCGCATATCCATAGCCCGGTCGGCGGCCAAGGAATGAACACGGGCATCGGCGATGCGGTCAATCTCGCTTGGAAACTGGCCGCCTCGCTCAAGGAACCGCGAAGTTCCACGCTGCTTGATAGCTACGAGCCGGAACGAATTGCATTCGCGCGGCGATTGGTCGAGACCACGGATCGCGCATTCACCGCAGTAATCAGCGACAGCGCTTTCGCCCGCTTCGTGCGCACCAAAGCCATTCCGGCTCTCGCGCCCGGGTTATTCCGTCTTCCCGCCATACGTAGATTCATCTTTCGCACGGTCTCGCAAATCGCGGTGAACTACCGCAACAGCCCCTTAAGCCGCGGCCAAGCGGGGAAATTGCATGGCGGCGATCGATTGCCGTGGGTGAAGACCGGTCAGGACGAGGCGCACAACTTCGCTGCGTTGACATCGATGGATTGGCAAATACACGTGTACGGTGACGCCGCTCCTGACTTGCAGGCGCTTGCTGACGCTCGAAAAATTCCGCTGCACTCTTTCCGGTGGAATGCGGGCATGAGGCAGGCGGGTCTCAAGCGCAACGCGACATACTTAATCCGCCCCGATGGCTACATTGGTGTGGCGGATTCCCGCGGCGGCGCAGCTGCAATCAGCGCTTATCTTGAGATCACGCGCGCCTCCATCATTCGACCGGCGTAATATTCAAACCCAACAAAACCATCAGGAAGTAGCTGTGTTCAAGACGCTCGACGCGGTCCGGCCGTTAACATTGGCCGAAATGCAGGATGCGCGGCGCAGAATTGCCGGCAGCATCGTGCGCACGCCGCTTGTGCGTCTCGACCTGGGGCCGAAATTCCCCGACATCCGCCTCAAGCTCGAGAATTTGCAGGCCACGAACTCCTACAAACTTCGAGGTGCTGTCAATGCCGTAGCGATGCTCTCGGAGGCTGAACGAAAGTTGGGAGTGTGGACGATCAGTGCGGGCAACGCAGGTCAGGGCGTCGCATACGCCGCCAGACTGGCGGGCGTCCCGTGCACGGTGGTTGCGATCGAGACCGCGCCGACGGCAAAGATCGACCGGATGCGAGCTCTCGGCGCGAAACTTGTGCCGGTGCCCTACGACGCCGCGTGGCGCGCCCTCGGTGATCGCGCCTATCCTGGAGTGACGGGAACGTTTGTGCATCCCTTCGATGACCAGAACTTCATTGCAGGCCACAGCACCATGGGATTCGAGATTCTCGAAGACGCACCCGACACGGTCGCCGTGATTGCCGCCATCGGCGGCGGCGGGCTCATTACCGGGGTGGGCAGTGCCTTGAAAGCGTTGAAACCGGCAATCAAGGTTTGGGGGGTGGAACCCGAAACGGCCGCGCCCACAGCGCTGTCGTTTTCAATGGGCTCGCCGCAAGTGTTCAAGGACTGGAAGGCCTCGTTCGTAGACGGCGCAGGCGGCCAAAGTCTCTTCCCGCGTATGTGGGAGCGCCTCAAGCCGGTGGTTGACGGCGCAATCGTCGTCAGCCTGGAGCAGACCAAGGAGGCAATGCGCATTTTGGCGGAGAAGGCGCGGGTCGTCGCGGAAGGCGCAGGATCGTTATCGCTGGCGGCGGCGCTGACCGGAAAGGCCGGACCGGGACCGATTGTCGCAGTCGTTTCCGGCGGCAACATCGACATGGCTAAGTTTTGCGATCTCATATCCGCGCCCACGCATTGAGGTTGGCCGTCTAAACGATACGGCCCTTGCGGTCCTCCAACCATGGACAAAAGGAATGTCCATGGAACTGCACCCTATTCTTTCTGCCATGCGCCGCAATAAAGTCGGCGCCATCGTGATCGTCGTCCAGACGGCCATCACCTTGGCCATTCTGTGCAATAGCCTGTTTCTCATTCAGCAGCGCCTGCGTTCCAGCGAACGGCCGACGGGCTTGCAGGAACAGGACATATTCACCATGGCCAACCAATGGGTGGGGAATCCGCCGGGCCTGGCGGCCAAAGTGCAGGCGGATTTGGCCGCACTGCGCGCGCTGCCTGAGATTGTTGACGCCTATGCCTCCAACTCCTATCCGCTTTCCAATGGCGGCTGGGACGACGGACTTTCGTTCGAAGCCGGTGACGCGCACTGGGTGACCAACGGCGCACTCTACTTTGCCGATGAGCACGGCCTATCGACCTTGGGCCTCAATCTCGTTGCGGGCAGGAACTTCGATGCGGCGGAAATCGCCCAGCGCAACTACATGGAGGGCAAGCCGCCCGCCGCGATTATTGTCAGCGAAGCATTGGCTACAAAACTATTTCCGAATGGCGACGCATTGGGCAAGTCAATTTATCTTGCCACTTACAAGCAGAAAGCGCCCATCATCGGCATCGTCGAGCGATTGCAGCAGCCCTGGGCTTCAATCACGAACAAAAAGGTTGAATACGCCATGCTTCAGCCATACCTCTTTGTTGAACGGTACTCGTACTATGTTGTGCGGGCAAAGCCCGGTCAGATTCAAGCAGCGATGAAGAGCGCACAGAAGCAACTGTTGGCCATCGATCGCGGGCGAATCAACAGGACACGCACCATGGCCGAAACCCGGCAGCGCGCCTATCGCGACGATCGCGGTCTCGCCGTCATTCTCGGCGTTGTGAGCGTGTGCTGCTGACCGTGACTGCATTCGGGATCGTTGGCGTCACGAGCTTCTGGGTGTCGCAGAGGCGGCGGCAGATCGGCATTCGCCGGGCAATGGGAGCCTCGCGCACCGCCATCCTGCGCTACTTTCAAACCGAGAATCTCATGATTGCCACGGCGGGTGCGGTTTTGGGAATCTTTCTGGCGCTGACCCTGAACATTTTGATGGCTGGCAAATTCGAATTGGCGCGCCTTGATGTCGGCTCGACCATAGTCGCCGCGGTCATCGTTTTGCTGCTGGGACAGATCGCCGTTCTCTGGCCTGCCCTGCGCGCAGCGTCAATCTCTCCCGTGGTCGCGATTCGCAATATTTAGCGCTCCACCTCGCGCAGCACCGGCGTCGCACAGCGTGCGCGTCGCGTGGCACTTGTTCCATCTTGGGGAAACGCGCTCGAATTCCTTCGACTCCGGGAACCACCTAGAATCCCCGTTACGCTCTTCATTGCCGGGATGCGACGAACCCAGCCCAATAGAAGGGGTGTTCATATGGCCGACGGCCGTCGATGGTCAAGGTGAGAAGCTCTAGCTGCGCCTGTTGCAGGGCGCGTGCGGCGTCCACTCCGGAGCTGGCCAAATGACCGTAGAGCCGGTGCATCAATAAGGCTGTGCTCTTGTCCTCGACCTGCCAGAGGCTTGCGATCACTTGCCGCGCGCCCGCGCGTTGCACGATCACACTCAACCCCTCGATCTCACGGCCATCGTCACTCACCGCCCCGCCGAGCGCTGTCTGGCATGCGGACAGCGTCACAAGATCGATGCCTGAAAAACTCAACTTGCTGATCGAGTCGAGGCTCAAGCGTGAGCCATCCCCCAGTACCAGGAACGAGCGCATCACATTTCCGGGCCGCAGACTAAAGTGCGTACCGATGTGCAAAATGGAGTAGTCGCCGGTATCTTGCAGCACTGATTTGAAACGTGCCTCTGTGAAGGCGGCGTCGGCAAATCCCAGACCGGGTAGCGCGCCATTTCCGACCGACATCGCGGTGCAAGCCGAGCCGCGTTGCGTCAATCCGGTTATGGGGCCCCGCACCACATCGCACAACTCATCGGCCATCGCCGGCAGCGCGTCGAATCCCGGCACCGCTTGCGCGACGCCCAGGCCTCGAACCTTGAGCGAGTGCGGCGAGCTTCGAGTCCACGGGTCACCGCGACGCTCGGGCACGGAGTAAATTTGCAGCGCATACTTCTCGATCAGATAGTGGCGGCCATCGTTCAAGGCGGCGAACGGTACATAGCGCAACGCACCGTCCAGCCACAACACCAAGCGTTTGGCGCCGGCCGCCCGGGCCGCGACATCGAAAGGCTTCGCCAGGGTCGTATACAAAGCGCGAGATGCCGCCGCAATATCCGATCGCTGGTTCAATGCCTCTAGAAAGTGTCCGATCTCCTTTTGCAGGTCTGCGGCATTGACGGACACTTGGTATTCAATCTGTTGCTTGGCCGTGGCGACCAAGACTCGCAAATGGTTTTGAGTCAGCAAGAACACTGCGAATGCCGCGTCGGGTCCGGCACTGTGCAGCTCGCTCGAGAGGCCTGCGGCCTGAAGGCTGTGTTCACGAACATCGGCGGGGGCTTGAGTAGTTCCGCGGGGAGTCAACACGGCTTGAATTTGCCTTCTGCGGGCTTCGTCCATGCCGACGTCGTTGCGCAGCATTTGTTCTAGCCGGGTACGTTCGGCGGGGGTCAGGCGATCCACTTCGAGCAGGCGCGACAAGCGTTCGAATTCCTCGCCGCGCTCACCCGCCGCGGTCAGCGCCTCAGCGTAACGCTCCCGCAACGCTTGCTCTTCCCTCGTGAGGTCAACATGCAGATCAGTCGAGGCCGTGGGTCCCCTTAGCTGAAAGTCGTAGAGTTCCTGGCCCTTGAGAAGCTTGAGCACCTCCAAGCCTTCGTCGATACGGCCGGCTTCCATCAGCCAATCCGCTACTGCCCGGTACACCGATACCTTGTCGATCAAAAATGTCCGCCGCATGTCCCAATCGCTGCGCTTGAAATCGCCGCGCAGGCGTTCGATCTGACTCACCGCTTGCTTGCCAAAGAAGATCGCCAGAGTCGTATCCTGACGCGCCGCGCTGGCCGCGGCGAAGCTGAAGTAGGCGCGCCATAGAGGGTCCGGCGTACCCACGGCCTCCGCGGCCGCCACGCTTTTCAGCGCCTGCACGTACGCGCCGTTTGAGTCTCCGCGGACTTCATCCAACGCACTTTCATTTTGATACACGGCGCTGCGCAGTGTGGGTTCCACATCGTGGGCGCTCGACGCCCACTCGCCCGCTTCTTTGCAACGGGGAGCCGGTTCAGCGCGCGCCGCGACTTCCACCGCGCATAGCTCATTGACCACCTGTAAATTGACGGGATGTGCCTTGGGCAGGCGCGCCTGAAACAACGCCAGTGCTTGTTCGAGCCGCCGAGTGCGATCGGGATCCGCAGCGTCCGTCGCGCGCGCCAGTGCCAGCAAGAGATAGCCACGTTCCACCGTCAAAGTTGGATCATCGCTCGCGGCATCAATCCCCGCGTTCAGCGCGGCGCGAGCTGCCTGAGGGTCCCCGAGTTCCAATTGCAAATTGCCGAGCCCGCGATAGTGCGCCACCAATACCTGGCGCTCGATATTGGCGCGGCTTTGTTCGACGATCAGTTCCGCGCGTTGATAAAGATGCAATGCCGCCGGCAGATCGCCAAGCGCGCGACCGGCCTCGGCCCGAGTCCGCAACACTCCCACCAATTTGGGCGCATCCTTGCCGAGAGTCGACTCGGCCACTTCCAGAGCGCGCTGCGCAAACGGCAGCGCTTCCAAAGCCCGGTCCCGCTCGATCAGCATGACTGCCATTTGGTTGAGCGCGGTCAAATAGTGCCGTTGCAGCGGCCCTTTCTCGGATTCGGACAGTCGAATCGCCTCGCGCAGCGCGGCTTCCGCGGCATCGAAATCATCCTGGCGCTGATCGATGGTGCCGAGAAGCACATACGCTGTGACAAGCTGCGGCGCGCCGCCTTGCAGTTGTTTTTCAATCGCGATTTGGGCTTCGGCGTGGGTCCGCGCGCGTTCGTAGGCCTCCTCGCGCAAATCGAGATTAGCTTCGATATTTTCGATCGCTGCACCGGCTTCGCTCACCGTCGCATGATTGGCGATCAAGATACCATTGGCTCGGGCTACCGCCTCGTGAGCCGCGCGAAAATCGCGCAGCGCAGCGCGCACCTGCGCGAGTCCCACCAGCGCTTTTTGCAGCTCGATCTGCCGAAGGCCCGGAGCGCGCTCTCGAGCGTTCAATGCCTTTTGCCACGCGGCAGCCGACTCCGCCAATCGCCCTTCTCTAAGAAAAATCCACGCGTAAGCGACGTTGATATCGGCAATCTCGGCCGCGTATCGATTTGGTTGCCGCTCAAGGATGGGCTCGGCAAATTGCAACAGCGGTATCGCCTCCTGAAACTTGTCCTTGTACGCAATCAGCGGAGTTGCGAGCGAGGCGACCCACCAGGCGAGGTCCGCTGAATGCTCGCCCTTCTCGTGCGCCACGCGCGGAATGGTGTCGCACATCAATTGAATCGCAGCGTCGGGATCGGACTCGTTGACCTCCAAAAGCCGTTTGCGCAATTTCGCGAGAGGAGCATTTGATGTGTCCGGCGTCTTGGATACCGCGCAGCTGGCAGGCAAAGTAATCGCCTGGGCCGGCGCGCTCAGCAGCAAAATCCCTGCGATGAGCCCAACCCCGACGTTGTGAGTGCGCACGCTCACGGAGTTGTGGCGTCGATTTCCAACTGCAGCACATTGTCTTGCGGCGGCGAGATGCCGTGGCGCGCCAGGATTGCGCGCACCGCGGCGGCCAGTGGAATTGGCACGTCGGCATCGATGCCCGGTCGGCCGAACGATTCGTAGCCCCGAGCTTGCACACCCACCGACTTGAGCTCACGAATCAATTGCTGCTGCAATTCTTTCGGATGCTCACTGCGGATTCGCGCGATGCCGGAAGTCGAACCGCGAGTCACCGGAGCGGGTAATTCGGAGCGCATTTGCAAGGTTACTGTCACTGCAAGCCCCGCAATGGTCGCCGCCGCGAGAAATGCCGGCAAAAGTCGGTGGTGCGTTGTTCGAGCCGGCGGCAGCAGGCCCTCTGCTCGTGCGCGGGCGATGAGTTCGTTCTCGCGTCGACCGTCCTGGCCGGCTACGGGAGATTGGTCGGCGGTGATCCGAGTCAGGATTGCCGCCCGAACGGCGCGCGCGACTGTGGCAGCCTTCTCCGGCTCACCAGCCGCTCCCCCGGCCAGGGAATCGAACCAAATGTCGTCGTCGTCACGCATCGATCGCTATCCTTCCAAGAATGCCAGCGCATACCAGTCGGCCAGGTATAAGCGTGCCCGTTTGCGGCACTGTGAAATGAACTCGCGCGTCGCTCCCGGCGAGCGTCCAAGCAGCGCCGC
Source organism: uncultured Actinomycetota bacterium (assembly GCA_963769145.1). GTDB lineage: Bacteria > Actinomycetota > Actinomycetes > Streptosporangiales > Streptosporangiaceae > Chersky-822. The sequence goes on along the minus strand of CAVYKS010000001.1, from coordinate 51,220 downwards.
TATTTGCGCGTGTGTCAGGTTGTCTTCCGCAATCCAGGAGATGACCAAGGCGTGTTCGGGCGACGCGTGCATAAATTTGTCCCAGCAGCGTTCAAAGCACGCCGCCAGCTCCCGTTGTTTGACTACATCTTCCGCCGCGGGCACTTGTTCGATAGACAGTTCCGCCACCCTTGCCTGAATTTCCGGTGTCATTTCAGCTTCCAGCTCCAGCGGCACTTCTCTTTGTGGCTGACGCAGCCGGTCAAGAATCGCGCGTCGGCAGATTGAGCGGATCCACGGCAGTAGTTCCGACTCGCCCCGAAAGGTCGCGCAACGCTGCCAAACCTTGATAAAGGTCTCCTGGACCAAATCTCGTGCGGCATCGGGGTCGCGCATAGCACGCAGACAATCGCGGTGTAGCAACCCAAAGTACGTCCGATCCAGCGACCGCAAGGCGCCTTCAATCTGCCGGCCGCCTTCACGGCAAGCATTCATAAATATCACTTTTTCCAACGTACACCCGCCGGCGAGACACCTTCCGAGGCGCCTTTGGCCTAGCGTAATGGAGCCAACTCCGGTGCGAAATAGCGCGCATGACTTAAGACGTGGTTTTGTCCCACTTTGTCAGGATGCAGGGACGAGGCCTGACGTTTAAGCGTGAGCTGCGTCTACACCCATAGCCGTCGAATTCGGCCTGGGATAACAAGCCAACCTCTGAATCTGAAGGAAACCAAGCAATGAGCGCCTCTGAGTATCAAAAGCGACAGGAAGGGAATGCGGTGGTGTTCAGCGTGGTCCCCGCTCCTCAAAAGCGTTTCATGTTTATCGTAATCATGGGCGGCCTGATGGTACTGCTCGGCCTGTCCTTTTTTTCTTCCGAACACCTGCTTGGATTTATCGGAATCGCCGGCGGAGGGGCGGCGGTGTGGTGGGGCTGGACCCACGACCTGCGGCCGATCGAGTATCGCAGCCCCAGTACCTTCCGAGTCACCGGCGAGTCAATTCAAAGCAATGGGAAAACCTTCGGCAAGGCTGACATCCACCGCCTGATCATCAAGAACGGCCTCACCGATGAAGAAGTCGGGGTGCCGAACCTCCTGATAGAAACTCCACGCGCTCAAGCAATGGGCATGGCGCATCGCGCTGAAGTGTCTCGAACCGCACACGGGCTGGCAGTCGAGGCGGGCGGCCGAGGTTACGTTCTGGCCGGCGGAATGGATAAGACCACGGCATTCGGCTTGTTGACCGACGTATCCCGGGTCCTCGGGATGGGCGTCGTTTAAGCGACCAATCGAGGAGAAAATCATGCGTCGCCAACATTGGCGCCAGCATATACAACGACATACCGATGGCCTTTTTCTATGTCGACAAAGAAACCGGGAAATGGGCGATGAGACCGCCGTTTTGAGCTAGGAGCTGACAAAACGCCCTGTAAAGGCCCGGACTCCACCCCCGATGCAAGCGCCCTCACACCACGACTATCATCGAGTCTTGGCTTCAATTTTCTTAAAACCGGCCGGCACGGTGAACACATCTGCGCTCACAGTATTTGTCGACACAGACACCAGCTGCGATGACACCGTCATCAAAGCCACATCGCCTGGCGGCATCGCAACGGGCGCGACAGCGGGTGCGGGCGGTGCGGCGGGCGCATCTGCACTGTCCTTCTTCCTTTGGAACAGACCGCCGAGTTTGCCGACCATTGCGCCCGCAATTCCGCTGGGGCTGGGTGAGCTGTTGCTCGGCGAACTGTTATCAGTTTGGCTCGTTTGCGCCTGTTGCGAATTTGAATCCTTGCATTGCGGGCCACCGATTCCGAGCGTGAAGCTGCTCTTCACGGGATAGCCTTTCACACTCTGCATCTTGGCCGCGACTTCCGTCCAGACGCCCTTGTATTGACTGAATAGGGCCTTGGCTCTTTCCGCCACGTCTTGGGAGCTCGACAGGTCGATGCCCATCTTGGCGGCGTATGCGCTGTAGAATTTTCTGGCTTCGTTGCTTTCCGTGAAGTCAGTCGAAGTCCACTGATCCAAAACCAATGCGATCTCGCAAATCGCCCCTGTTTCCTTGTCCTGGCAAGGTTGAGTGGCCGTGACAGTCACGCGTTGCGCATCGTAACCGGCAAATTGCGCCTTCTCGCCGCTCTTAGAGACGTCGACTTTGGCCGGCAACCACACGCACTTGGATTGATCGACCGCGGAGGGCTGTCTCTTGTCCTCGCTGGAGTTCATCTGATCCGACATTTTCTGCATCTGCGCGCGGAGCTGCTCGAAGGTCGTCTCGGTGTATTCCTTCTTGTTCATGTTCACGTGATAGAGCTTGTCCTGATCGAGGAGCACGATCTCGGCGCTCGGCCCGACGGCGTTGCGCGCCAGAAAACCGATGATCTTCGACTGCATCTTCATATCACTGTCGCTGCGCGATTTGTCGCCGGAGATGCTGGTTTTAGAGTTACCCGACATGTTCGCGAACGCCATTGCGCCGATGCCGTCGACGGAGATGGTGCGTTCGATGGTTATGTCGGCCTGAGCGGTCCCTGCGGCGAACCCGAGAATGCTGCCCATCAGAACTAATGCGGTTGACCGCAGCTTTTGTATCTTCATGGTATCCCCTCTTCGGTAGTGTTCATTTAGACCGGAATGCTACCCAAAACCCGCCACAGTCGGACGAAATTAGTGGCAACCTCGCTGTCTCGCGCGTTTGGCAGGCATAATCACCGCGCCCACACCTCCGAGGAGTCCTGCCGATGCTCTATTACCTGCGCCGCCAAGAGCGCCTTTCCGCTGCGAAGGGCGTTATCGGATCTCTCCTCATTGCGTCCGCGATAATCGGCGCGGCGGCGCCGGCGGCGCCGGAAGCCCGCGAGCCGACGCTTGCGCGTGAGATTCTTCGCGAACTGATCGACACTCGTTCGACGCACGACGTCGGCACGACGGAACTGGCACGCAAGGTACAGGCGCGGCTGCTCGCAGCCGGCTTTGCCCCTGCGGACGCACGGCTGCTCATACCGGCGGACCACCCGCGCGCCGGCAATGTCGTTGCCCGCCTCCACGGCAGCGGAAGAGGTAAACCGGTTCTGTATCTGTGCCATCTCGACGTGGTCGCGGCGAATCCGGAAGACTGGACGCGCGATCCGTTTCACCTGACTGAGGATAGCGGGTGGCTGTACGGGCGCGGCACAATAGACATGAAGGGACAGGACGCGGCCGTCCTCGCTGCACTGCTACGCATGAAGAGCGAAGGTTTTATTCCGAAGCGGGACATCGTCGTCGCCTTCACCGCAGACGAGGAGTCGGGCGGTGAACGCAACGGCGTCGACTGGCTCCTGAGTGAACACCGCGAGCTTGTGGATGCCGATCTTGTGATAAACCCGGACGGCGGCGAAGCGGGCATGAAGGGAGGCCGGCGGCTCTATGTCGGCGTCCAGACCAGCGAAAAGATGTCGATGGCGTTTGAGGCGGAAGTCACCGACAAGGGCGGGCACAGTTCGCGGCCAACTGCCGATAATCCGATCTACCGATTGAGCGACGGCTTGGCGCGGCTCTCGAAGTTTCGGTTTCCTGCGCATCTCACCGCCACGACCCGGCAGTATTTCGAGCGACGGGCGGCCATCGAGACGGGCTCGACCCGGTCCGACATGCTCGCGGTGGCGAAAACGCCGCCCGATCCGGCCGCACTCGAGCGGCTGTCGGCCGTGGTAGAGACGAATATCCTGCTGCGAACCACCTGCACCGCGACCCAGATTGACGGTGGTCACGCTCAGAACGCGCTGCCCCAGCGCGCCCGGGCGACCTTACAGTGCCGGATCATCCCCGGCGAGTCGCAGGACTCAGTGCGGGATACGCTGGCGCGCGTGCTCGACGATCCGACCATCAAGATCAGTGTCATCACACCGGCGACTCCAAGCCCTGAGTCGCCGCTCTCCGGCAACATCTTGCCGATGGTCGAGAAAGTGTCTCATCAGCTCTGGCCGAACGTCGTAATCCTTCCGCAGATGGGCGCCGGTGCGAGCGACAGCAAGTACACGCGTCTCGTCGGCATGCCCAGTTACGGCATCGACGGCATGTTCGACGATCTGGATGACGGACGCGCGCATGGTCGCGACGAACGCATCGGCATCGCGGCCTTCGGCCAGGAAGTCAGCTTTACCTACCAACTGATGCGCGAGGTCTCGAATTAGTGGGCCCGCTCGGACTCGAACCGAGGACCAAGGGATTCACTTAAGCCCCGCCGTTTCCGGAGGGAGTGGACTATCTCTTCACCCCGGTGGGGTGCGGGACGCTCTAGCCTGTCATTAAGCGCGGCTTAAACGCGCTCAGGTAGTCTCTGCACCTTCCGGCGGTGCACCGCCGGCTTGGCTCAGGGTTGCCATCAGCTTCGAAGCTGGTCAGGTTTCCCTGAATTCATCCCGTCCACTTCGCACCTTGCGATGCGAAGGCACCATTTATTGATGAGTCCCCTGCTCTAACCAACTGAGCTACAGGCCCGACGGCGCGCATCTTAACATGCGGGGGGTCCCCAGCCCCGCATGCCGTTGGGTTATCGTACTTCGCCCGTGAGAACACCGCCCTTACCCGACCTGCCCATCAAAGAGGCCCTTCCGGCGCTCCATGAGGCACTGATTTCGCGCCCCGCCGTGCTCCTCGAGGCTCCGCCAGGCGCCGGTAAAAGCACCCTCGTTCCGATCGCGTTATTGCAAGCTCCCTGGCTCAAGGGTCAAAAGATCTTGATGCTCGAACCGCGCCGCATCGCTGCGCGCGCAGTGGCCATGCGCATGGCAGCGCTCTTGGGAGAACCCATCGGCCGCACGGTTGGATTTCGTACGCGCCTGGAGACTCGCGTCGGCCGTGAGACGCGCATCGAAGTGGTCACGGAAGGCATTCTGACCCGCATGCTGCAAGAGGACTCCGCGCTCGCAGGCTTAGGCTGCGTGATCTTCGATGAGTTTCATGAGCGCAGCCTGAATGCCGACCTAGGACTCGCGCTTTGCATCGAGAGCCGCGAGAACCTGCGAGAAGATCTGCGGCTGCTGGTGATGTCAGCCACGCTTGATTTGAAACCCCTCGTGCGGCTGCTTGACGACGCACCGATCGTCTCGGCGCAGGGACGCAGCTTTGAAGTCACGACGCACTATGTGCCACGGCGCAATGAGACTCATCTTGAACTGCAGATGTCACAGCTGGTGCGCACAGTGCTGCACGAACATGCAGGAGACATTCTGTGCTTCTTGCCAGGTGCCGCTGAAATCCGCCGCGTGCAGCGCACATTGCAGGAGTCCGATCTCGATCGCAGCGTTCGAGTCATGCCGCTCTATGGTGAGCTTGAAGGAGCGGACCAGGATGCGGCACTCGCACCATCGGCTCCCGGCACAGCGCAAAGTCGTGCTGGCTACGAGCATTGCTGAAACCAGCCTCACCATTGAAGGCATTCGCGTTGTCATTGATTCAGGTATGCGGCGCTACTCGGAATTCGATCCCACCACGGGCATGAGTCGACTGGTGACGGGGAAAGTGTCGCAAGCAGCGGCGGATCAGCGTCGCGGCCGCGCCGGCCGTTTGAGCGCAGGAGATTGTTACCGCCTTTGGTCGGAAGGCGCGCATGCCTCCTTGAGTCCGCAGACGCCGCCGGAAATTCTGCATGCCGATCTCGCGCCGCTGGCGTTGGAACTGGCCTGCTGGGGCGCGACGGATGCCGGCAGCCTCGCGTGGCTCGACCCCCCGCCCGCTGCGCCGCTCGCCCAAGCGAGAGATTTGCTGCAACGGCTCGAGGCCATCGATGCAGCGGCGCGAATCACCGCGCACGGCCGCACCCTCGCCAAATTGGGGATGCATCCGCGTCTCGCACACATGCGAATCAAGGCCCAAGTGCTCGGCGCAGAGCGACTTGCTTGCGACCTCGCCGCGATCTTGAGCGAGCGCGACATCCTGCGCGCCAATGCAAACGCGCGCGACGCCGATTTGCGGCTGCGGATCGCCGTGCTGCGCGACGATCAACGCGACTTGCCCGCAGGTGTCACGGTGGATGCTCGCGCCCGCTTGCAAGCGCAGCGCACTGCCGGCAACTGGCAAAGGGACTTGGCGCGCGATTCACGCGACTCGGCCGATCCGCACCATGCGACCGGAATCCTGTTGGCGTGGGCCTATCCGGATCGCATCGCACAGAGCCGCGGCGCTGGCGGCCGGTATCTGCTGGCGAATGGCCGCGGCGCCCACTTTGCCGAAGCGCAGGCGCTCGCGAAGTCGGAGTTCATCGTGGCGGCTGAGCTCGACGGCGCAGAGCGCGAGGCGCGAATATTTCTCGCCGCGCCCATAGAGCTCGACGATTTGAATGCGCATTTTGGCGCGCTGATTGGTGAATCAGCGCAGATCCGCTGGGATGATCGCTTAGGCGCGGTGAGCGCCAAACGCGAACGGCGGCTGGGGCGCTTTGCTTTTGGCATCGTCCGAGATGCGTGACCCCGATCCCGACGCTCTGCAGCAGGCCGGGCTCTTGGGGCTCAAGCAGATCGGCATAGCCGGGTTGCCGTGGACGAAAGAGCTGCGTCAGTGGCGCGCGCGCGTCACGCTCATGCGCGCAATACCAGATCACCGGCCCTGCGCCTTGGCCCGACCTCGGTGATGAGGCACTCGAACAGGACATCGAGGAGTGGGCGCCGCCGTGGATCATGGGATTCACGCGGCGCGAACACTTTGCGAGTCTGGACTTGGGAAACGCGCTACGCTCTTTCCTGACGCACGCCCAAGCGAACATCTTGGAGCGGGAGGCCCCGACTCATTTCATCGTTCCGAGCGGCTCGCGCATCCCGATTGACTATCTGGATGGCGAGAATCCGAGCTTATCGGTACGGCTCCAGGAATTGTTCGGGTTGACCGCGACGCCGACGGTGGCGGGCGGCAAGCTGGCGCTGGTGCTCAAGTTGCTGTCGCCGGCCGGCCGGCCGGTGCAGATTACCAAGGATCTGATGAGCTTTTGGAATCGCGGGTACCACGACGTAAAAAAGGATCTGAAGGGCCGATACCCCAAACATTACTGGCCCGACGACCCGTACACGGCCCAAGCCACACGCCGCGCCCGGCCGCGTTAAGATCCGCATCTGCCATTACTCGAAGGAAGCCCTGCATGCGTCAGCTAGCGCTAATTGCAACTTTATTGAGCCTGTCCTCGCCGAGCTTTGCTGCAACGGCAAGTACGAGCGCCGCTATCGCGATGGATCCCGCCGCAGCGGCGCGTTTCGCGGGTCTGGCGCTCAAGTGCTTGCACGATGAATACCCCAATCACATCAGTCTAAGCATGGACCGCGATGCGGACGCGCATCCTCCGCGCGAATTGACGCCCGCCTTCTACGGATGCTACGACTGGCACTCGGATGTCCACGGGCATTGGTTGCTGGTAAGACTGCTGCGTTTGATGCCGGAAGCGCCTTTTGCCGCACGGGCCCGAAGCGAACTTGCGCGCAGCTTCACGCCGCAAAACATCACGGGCGAGTTGAATTATCTCAGGCATCCGGGCCGCGCCTCATTCGAGCGGCCCTACGGGCTTGCATGGCTGCTGCAGCTATCCGCAGAATTGCGCGAATGGAACGATCCACAGGCAAGACAATGGTCCGCAACGCTTGCAGCCCCTTGAAACCGAAGCGGCGTCTCGCATCAAGGCCTGGCTGCCGAAGTTGCACTATCCGATCCGCATCGGCGAACACGACCAGACCGCCTTCTCATTCGGGTTGATATGGGATTGGGCTGGAGTGGCCGCAGATGAAGAGATGCGTGCGCTGCTGAACGATGCAGCGCAACGATTCTATATCAAGGATCGCATTGTCCTTTGAGCTATGAGCCCTCTGGCGAGGATTTCCTCTCGCCCTGCCTCGCCGAGGCGGACTTCATGCGCCGAGTCCTTGATGCCAAGTCTTTCGCGGCTTGGTTGTCGGGGTTTCTGCCCAGCATCCCCCAAGGTAGCGGCGGCGGTTGGCTGCAACCCGGCGTGGTGACCGACCGTTCCGATCCTAAGCTCGCCCACATTGACGGATTGAACTTGAGCCGCGCGTGGATGCTCGAAGGAATTGCGCACGGATTGCCGAAGAACGATCGGCGAATCCCCGTGCTTCTCGAAGTCGCCGCGCAGCATCGAGACGCCGCTTTACCGGCCGTTACCGGCGAACACTACGAGGGCGGCCACTGGTTAGGTACCTTCGCGGTGTACCTGACGAGCGCCGCCGGCCTGCGCTGATATAATCTGCGAATAGCCCGGAAGGAGTGAGCAAGTATGTCGGATCATTGCGAGATGGACCGCGCCAGCTTTCGTGGCGATGTCCGAGAGCACGCAGGCCGATTGGCAAAAAATCGCAATCGCCGCGAACGCCTTCAATGGCGAGCTTGCGAATCGTGTGCTCGCTCACCTGCAGATGCTCAAAGGGGATTGCGGCGGCTTTTCCGTGGATCGGCTGGAACATTCGCTGCAATCGGCATCGCTGGCCTATCGCGATCGCATGGACGAGGAATATGTGGTGTGCGCCTTGCTGCACGACATGGGCGATATCCTGGCTTCCACCAATCACGCCGAACTCGCCGCGACAATACTCAAGCCGTTCGTCTCCGAGGAGAACTGGTGGCTGCTGCAGCATCACGGCATCTTCCAGGGCTACTACTTCTTCCATTATCTGGGGCTGGATCGAAACATGCGCGAGCAGTTTCGCGGCCATCCGAATTTCGAGCGCACGGCGCTGTTCTGCGAGCGCCACGATCAAAATGCGTTCGATGCGAACTACGCCACCCTGCCGCTGGAATTCTTCGTGCCCATGGTGCAGCGGGTGATGGCCCGTCCCAAGCGTTCAATCTATCTGCGTGCGGGACAGAGCGCGGCCAAGGAGCTGCTGCAGGCTTGGGAGGCTGGCTCCTAGGACTTCACTGCCGCCATTTCGGCGGCGTCTTTCTCGACGGCGATCACCGCAGGCGTGCGCCAGCCGCTGCGCACTCCCCAGAAATAGAAGGCCAGCGAGGTGACGGCGACGCACAGCTGATCCCAGCCGTAGCCGATATAATCCTGGCCCTCGAACTCCTTGCTGCCCGCCCACGATAAAATCGTGATGGCAATGAGATACGCGAGAAGCCACCACGATGCGCGCAGCTGCCTGCCGAAATCGCGCCAATTGCCCTTGGCTTGATAGTACAGATACACCGGCAGGGGCAAAATCAACAGCAGCATGATCTGACCAGTGTGCGGCCAGCGCGCCCAGAACAGCATCAACGTGGAGAGCACGAAGGCCATGGGCGCGAGCACGGGTAAGCCCGGCACGCGCAGCGGGCGATGCAAATTGGGCGCGGTACGTCGCAGCACCATGACGCTGATCGGCACCACCAGGTAAGTAATGATCGTGGCCACTGAAATAACCGCCGCGAGCTTGCCCCAGCCTCGAAAGAAGAACAGGAAAATGAAGGACACCAGCAAATTGAACCACATCGCCGGCCGCGGAATGCCATATTTCGAGTGGACCCGGCCGAGCACCTCAGGGACCGTGCCGCTGCGCTCCATGGCGTAGATCATGCGTGCAGTCGTGGCCGTGTAGGTGCTGCCCGTGCCGCTGGGGCTGACGAATGCATCCGCGTAAAGCAGCAGCGCCAGCCAATTGAGATTCAGGGCGAGGGCCAATTGTGCGAACGGCGAACTGTATTCCAGCGCCGCCCATCCCTCGCCGAGATGATCCGGCGCCACGGACCCTAAGAAGGCTACTTGCAACATCAAGTATACGACCGTACTCAAGGCGATGGAGCCGAAAATCGCGAACGGCACGCTGCGCCCCGGATGGCGCGCCTCACCTGCCAGGTTCACCGGACTTTGGAAACCGTTGTAACTGAATACGATGCCGCTGGTTGCGACCGCGGTAAGAATCGCCGCCAAGTTACCGACATGGGGTCCGCCATGCACGCCGATTTGAAAATTCTGCGGGTGAAAACCGCTGCAAATGAGGGCGACCGCGGTTGCCGCTGGCACGATGAGCTTGAAAAAAGTAATGGCGCTGTTGGTGTTCGCGAATATCTTCACGCTCCAGAAGTTCACGAGAAAATAGATCACCACCAGCACGGCAGCAATCCACAGCCCTGGCTTGCTCAATTCTCCCTGTCCATTCGCAGCATGCAGGTACAGGGAATGAGCCCAAGCCCAGTGCCACGAGCTCATATACTGCACGGAGGCCTCGGCCTCCACAGGGATCACGGAAACAATGGCGATCCACGCCGCCCAACCCGCCACGAAACCCACCAGCGTGCCGTGCGAATAGTGCCCGTAGCGCACCGCGCCGCCCGACTCTGGAAACATGGCGCCCAGCTCAGCGTAGGTAAATGCGACGAACATGATGACCACGGCACCGATGACCCAGGCATAGACCGCTCCGGGGCCCGCCAACTGGGCAGCGCGCCACGCGCCAAACAGCCAGCCAGAGCCGATGATGGAACCCAAGCCCGTGAACATCAGTGCGATGGCGCCGACGTCGCGACGGATCGCGCTTTCATTGGACATGAATGATCTCCTTGCCAGACTGTAACGGCTTTGCACTGTCTCGCGCTACGCCTGAGAATGCTGTTTTCCGACATTTTCCTGCGGTTTGACTCATGCCTTTGAACTACCGGCTGACACCCAGGCCTACGGAACCGCTGCTGGCGCTGCTGCGGGCCGGCCTATCGCCGCGCCGGCTCGCGCTGTGCATCGCCATCGCCATCGTGGTCGGCAACATTCCCATTCTGGGCGTCTCTACAATCCTCTGTGCCTTCATCGCGGTGATCTTTCGCTTGAATTTGCCGGCGATTCAGCTGGTGCAGGCTGCGATGGCGCCGACGCAGCTGTTGCTGATCATCCCCTTCGTGCGCCTCGGCGAATGGATACTGGGCGCGCCGCGGCAAGTCGTTTCGCTCAAGGCCGGGCTTGCCCTGCTATCCCACGGAGTGTGGCAAACGATTGTGGTGCTGCGCGACGCCATATTTCATGCGGCGCTTGCTTGGATCTTGATCGCACCGTTTTGCATTTATCTGCTGCGGCGTCTATTGACGCCCGTATTCGAGCGGATGGCCGCGCAGATCCGCCGGCAGCCGATCGCCTAGCCAGTATCGCACTACTTGTTTGGCGAGGAGCGTCGCGTCTATATTTGAACCATATTGCGACGGCGCGCGGCAACGAGAGAATTATGGTCGACAGAAAACAGGGCCTTTTGTCTCGATCTGGGCTACTTGCGATGGCCTGCCTGCTCACGGGCTCGATCGCGCCGGCGACTCCCGCCGCACCGGCATCGAAATTTGTGCTGTCGAGTTCCGATCCGCAACTCAGCGTCAGCGTTCCCATGATTTACACCGCCAAGGCCTTCGGTTGTTCAGGAGGAAACCTGTCGCCGGAATTGCATTGGACCGGGGCGCCGGCGGGAACCCAGAGCTTTGTCCTGACACTGTTCGATCGCGACGAGCGCAGCACGCCGTCGGGATGGTGGCACTGGGTGGTCTACGACCTGCCGAAAGCGACCACGAACTTGCCCAAGGGTGCGGGTGCGGAACACAGCAGCGCCCTGCCGGCGGGGACGCTGCAGGGCCGATCCGATCTGGGTGAAGACGCGTATCACGGCCCCTGCCCCGCAGAGGGCGATCCCCCGCACCGTTATGTATTCACGATCTACGCGTTGAACGTGGCGAAGCTGCCCGTACCCGCCGAGTCCAGCGGTGCAATGGTCACCTCGATCGCGCAAGAGCACCTGCTGGGTAAGGCGGTATTCGTGGCGCACTACGGCCGGCCGAGGAAATAGGGCCGACCACGCCTTAAGCCGCAGCCTCGTCCTCACATCCGTGCTCGCAACGATCCCTTTCGATCTGCAAGGTGGCGTGCTGGATTTGAAAGCGGCGCTTAAGATCCGGGGTGAGCGAGGTCAAGAGCGCATCTTCCGCGCCCGGGTCCGGCACGACCAGGTGCGCGGTCAAGGCAACGCTGGTGGTGCTCAGCGCCCAGATGTGTAAATCGTGGACGTCGGTTACTCCGCGCTGATCGGCGAGATAGGACATCACGGCCGATGAATTCACGCTGGCGGGGACGCCATCGAGCGACAGAGTCAATGAATCCCGCAATAGCCGCCAAGTGCTGACCAAAATCACCGCCACGATCACCAGGCTGACGATCGGATCTATCAAGCTCCAGCCCGACCAAACGATGAGCAAGCCTGACAGCACCACGCCGGCCGATACGACGGCATCGCTGAGCATATGAAGGTAGGCGCTGCGCCGATTGAGATCGCCACGACTGCCGGCATGAAGCATCCACGCGCTGATGCCATTGAGCGCAATGCCGATCGCGGCGACGATCATGACGGTCCGCCCCGCCACCGGCGGCGGTGATCCGAGGCGGCTTGCCGCCTCCCAGGCAATAGCCCCGCAGGCCAAGAGCAGCAGTACCGCATTCGCAAGCGCGGCCAACACGGAAGAGCGTCCCAGACCGTAGGTGAACTTGGCCCCCGGCGGTCGGCGGCCCAGCATCAATGCCCCCCAGGCACAGACCAGGCCCAGGACGTCGCTTAGGTTGTGACCTGCGTCAGCAATTAATGCCACCGAGTTGGACATGAACCCGAAGCCGCCTTCTACGACTACAAACACCAGATTGAGGGCCACAGCGATTCCCATGCGAAGATTGACCCCGTCGGGCGGGATCACATGCGCGTGGCCGTGTATGTGCTCATGCGTGTGCTCATGCGCATGATCATGGTGGTGATCGTGGTCGTGATGTTCTTTGTGTTCCATCGGCTTCGAATTCCTTCAGTGCTCGAACGTCCGCATGCGATGCGTAACACCCAAGGTCACGGTCGCCATGCAGATTGCTGCAACGCCCGCTTGCATCGTAACCCCGACATTACGCGAGACCAGGCGAAACGTCAGCCAAACAGCGGTGGCACCGCCGAACAATACGGCAAATAGGTCCGGCGGAATGGCTCCCAGTACCGTTTTGCGGTACCAGAGTAAGTGCAGGCCCTGTAACAGGCTAGACCAGGCAAGGACAGAGCGTGCCGCAGGCAGCCGGCGCTGAACTTAAGTATCGCGCGGCGAGCTCATTCGCTGCGGATTTGGGGCAAGATCCTGCGTGAAGAGCACATTCAACAACAGGCTGCGGTGATGCTGCAAGCCCTTGAAGTGCTCAGCAAATTTTTCAGGTCCGAGGAACACGATTGGAGCGCCGAACACGTAAGCGGACTTGAAATATTTTTCGACCGTTTCAACGAACTCGATCGCGCTGCTGCTTTGCTCGCGCAGCTGTTCCGGCGAGAATTCAACATAGAGATTTTTTGTCCTGGCCAAAATCATTTGCGCTCCGCGCATGACTGCCACCTCGCTACCCTCGGTATCCATGACGATAAGATCGATCGAGGGCCAATCCGCGGGCATTGACCGATCGAGCGTGTCCAAGGTTACTGTGATCTCGCCGTCGGCGGGTGCGACCCGGCTGTTGCCAGTGTTGATGCTGTTTTCGGTGAATTGGATTTTTCCTGCTCGACTCCCTAGGGCCGCGTTGATTGCAACCACTCCTTCGATCTCGTTCAGCGCCAAATTCATGCTCAGCAGCCGAAAGTTGCGCGGGCTTGGCTCGTAGGCGACGATCGAACGCGTTCCGCAGATGCGCGCCAGCGGTATGAGCACGGCGCCAATATGCGCGCCGGCGAACACCACGCGCGACTTGGCGTCGAGCAGCTGCCTCAACCAGCTTATCTGCGGCCAGTCATATTCTCCATTCTCGAGCAAGGAGCGCGAAACGTTGAAATCGCCAGCGTGCACGCACAAGCGGCCATTTTTCGTCTCGGCAACGACGGCGATCGCATGCTCGCCCAATGATTTTGTCCGCCAGCGACTGCGCAATCGTCTCGAGAGCCGCTTTAGGTAGGGGTTTCTCACTCAAAAATGTCGGGAGAGATACAGCGTTGCGCTCTCTATTTTATAGAAGGTCTCCGGGCGAACGCCCTGTACATCGCTGGCCAATACATGATCGCGCGCCAGATTTTGCGCGTAGCGGAAGTCCAAATTCAAATCCCAGCTCGGCAAGACATCCCGCCATTGGCCGCCGACGCCGGCATACAGCGAGGTCGCCGGCGTTTCGACATTGTAGCGCGCGACGCCGCCGAACACATTTATCGCAAAGGGTCCGTCAAATCGGTGCCGATAATCGAGCGGCCGTAATCCAATGAGAAGATGGCCGTCGACCTGGTCAATTTCTGCGCGCACGCCAAGGTCATTGCTTGCGGATACGGCGCGCCGCGCGCCGAGACCGAAGTGCGGAGCATAGGCCAACTGCGATGTCGTAATCGGTATTCCTTTGTCCAAATCCGTGCGCACCTTGTTTGCATTGACACCTGCATCGACGAAGACTTGCGCACCGTGGCGATCCGTATCGTGTTCCGAAGAATTTTCATCGGCATATTCGCCCGCGTCGCGGCTGTGTTCATCGCCGCCGTAGCGAACGAAGCCGGAGAATCGCGAAAATCCGCTGCCATCGACGTCCCGCCCTCCCATGGCCTCGGCGCCGACGACCACGCCGTTCCAGGGGCGTGAATAGCGCAAGGTGAAATCGTAGTAGTGGAAGTAGGGAAACGCGCCTGGCGTAGGCACGAAGGTTCGATTGTCGCCGCCATAATAGGTTTGATTTTGCAGGGTACGCGCGCGGGCTTCCAGATAACCGCCGAATGGCGGCTCCCAACCCACCCGCAGCATCTGGCTTCTCGCACCCACGCCATCGCCGAAGTTGCGCTGATCGGCGCCCCAATTGCCCAATACGAGGCGATCATTCGTCATGCCGCTCTGAAATATGCTGTGGACGTACCAGATATTCGACCATTCGGAAATCTCGTAGGTAGCGTCGAAGTAGCGAAAAATGCGCGGGAAATCGATGCCGGCGGAAATCGCCGGGCTGCCCAAGCAGATAGCTGCCGCCATCGGAATTGTCCTCTCCCGCATATTGAAAATACACCGCGAACGGCATCTGCTTGGCACGATAAAACGGCTGATATAGGACGCTTGTTGATTTCCCTGGTTCTGGGACGTCCCGCTCGGCTCGAGGAAATCACGCGCCAGAAATCGATACGATGACGGCAGTCCGCCGCCGCCGCCGTATTCCAACAACCGATTGACCCCAAGCGACCAGCCGCTGAAGGGCTCGATCGACAACTGCGCGCCGAATAAGCGGGGCGTCGCCGACCGCTACGTTGCCGTTATAGATAATTTGCTGGGACGATAAGCGGCTGAGAAAGAACTCATATTGGAATCCCAGGCGCGTCAGAGGTTCATAGTTTGAAAGTGTCACTGATGGTGTGGTCGGTGCCTCGGTGCTCATGATCGAACTGCTGTCGGTCATGGGCGAAAGCCAATGATCGCGATAACCGAAGTCCAGCTGCGCCCAATTGGTGCCCAAGCTTGCCATGGAGCCCGTCGGCACCCCGCGGCCGCTGTATGCAATCGCGCCGGCGCTGACCAAGAAATAATCGGTTGGCTGCGCATAGGCAAGCATCGATAACTCGTAATCGCTGTCGGCCGGCATTCCGTGCTGATTCGGCAGGGTCACGCCATCCTTGGCGTGCGCCACGGATCCTGTGGCACTGGCGTGCGACACCGCGTAGTCGCGCGAATAGCGTTCGAGATACTTGCCCACTTTGGCGCATAGCGGTTTGTCCACCTGGCATGCCTGCGGCAATGCCAATTTCACCAGCTCGACGGAGAATGGACGCTTCAGGATGGGTTCATCCGCCAGGATCAGGACCCGTTCGATCTGCCGCTCGATTTCCGGCTCGAGGTTCATTGGCAGATACGCTGTCACGCCTCCGGCGGTAGCGGCACTCGCTGCGGCGAGAAAAACGCCGGTGACCGTGAACATATGCCGCACTGCATAAGCACTGCAGTTTTGAGCGGCTGCTCCGTGCTTAGGCGGGTCATGATGGATTCTCGCTCAACCGCCGGCGCGGAACGATTGAATTTCGAGGCCGCTGGCGCCGTTCATCCAGGTGTCCTTGTCGCGGATGATGGCCTGCGCCGGCAGCGCCGCTGTTTTTACCGTCATGCCTTGGAGTTTGCGGACCGCCGTGCCGACCGCAAAGATCTCGACCAAGCTGGATCCGAGTTCGACGATGTAGGTCTTGATGCCGACCACTTCTTCCGCGCCCAGCGCCGTCGCCTCCCTGTTTAGTCGATCGAAAACTTGCTCGCGGGCCTCGTAGATCAGCGCCGTCAAATCGCCGAGTTCGCCCCTTACCAGGCTCTGAAATGCCGCTCTGATTCCGCCGATCGCGCCGAGCGAATACACGGAAGTCGAGATGAGGAGCTTGATCGGCGCGTATCCCAGCTGCGTCATGCCCCAAAGCTCCTCGCCGGTAAGATCGCTGGAAACGGGCGAGCCGCGGGTTTCGGGCGGCAGCGATGGATGAAATGCGGCGGTACCGGCCATGTACATCTCATGGAATCCGGCAAAGTGCAGCACATTGGTGCGCACGCCGACGACGGCATTGGCTCCGACGGTTTTCGCATGCATGACCAGCCGGTCGAGCGCGTGATGGCGGGTCTCATTGAACACATCGCTGAATTCTTTGATCTCGCCGCGTACCAGCGTCTTCAACGTTCCGGCGATGCCGCCGACGGCGCCCACTGAATAGGCAATGTTGCCGAAAACGAATTCCTTGGGTCGTAGCCGGCATCCATGTGGCAATACAGTTCCTGCGCATCGCCGGCGCTGGTGAATAGCGCCGTACCGGGGCCGCCCCGGACGCCCGACCCGACGAACAAGAATTCCGAATTGCCGCTGAGGCCGCGAAGTTCGGAGGTAACGCCGACCACGCCGTGGACCTGTTCGCGATCGGCTTCCGCGCGCATGCGCTTAAACGCCGCCGCCCGGCCTTCATGAATCATCTGCGTCACATCGGGAATTTCGCCGCCCACGATGCCGCGGAACGCCGAGCGAACTCCGCCGAGAAACCCCATCGACTGGATGCTGTTGCCGATCACGACGCCGCTCGGGATGAGGCCCTTGAGACGCATGCAGTAGATTTCGTTCCCCGACAAACCGGTCAATTTGAGTGCGCTCTGCATGCCGCGATCCTAAGATATAGCGGGCTAGCTGTCGACGCTGACCGCGATTCGAGGGCGCGCCGTCCACGTACTCCAAAGGATCAGCGCGAGCAGCACCACTTGGAATGGCAGTCGAACGATGAGCGCCCAACGCGGAACGTTGAACAGCTCGGCGTGCTGCAGCATGTAGACGTTGGCCGGCGTCACCGCAATGGTAAGTAAAAAAAGTCCAATGCCGGCGGCGCGTCGCGTCGCGGGTATCAAAATACCGACCGCGCCCAACAATTCGAACACGCCGCTGATCAGCACCGCGGCCCGAGGCCACGGTATGACAGGCGGCACGATGCGCATTTCCACCTCGGTGAGCGAGAAATGCGCGGCAGCCCCGAACATAAACCACAGAAACACTAAAATCAAACCGATGCGCTTCAATATTGGAATCATGGCGGGCCGGATTTGCCACCACATTTCTAATTTCGTTGTTCGCTGGCATCACCGGGACCTCCCGAGGAATAATCAGGATCGGTTAAGTACCGGCGTGCTTTGCGGTCGACGGCGCCAAAAGCGCTCGAACTGCGGCGCCAGTCCCGCCCATTCGGGCCGCAGCGAGGCCGGATTTTGCGCATCATCGCCCAGTGTCGAGAAAACCAGCGTGCGCGCCTGCTTCGCCGCATCGACGACGCTCGCGGGTACATCGCGCCACACGCTGATCGCTTCGATGCCGCGATCCAGGCCGGTTTGTAGCGCCGTCTCGACTCGCGCCAGCACGGCGTTCCATGCCGGCATGCCCGCGCTCTCGTCCGGTATCGCACCGAGAAGCATTTGCAGAAGCGCGCGGGCTGCTTGCGGTGGGCTATTTGGCGCCTCGCCTGCATTTGAATCCATCGCGATTGCCAGCAATTCGAAAGCGGCGCGAACCTCCGCCAGCAGGATCTGCAGAGCCGCGGGAATGTCGAGCGGCCGAATGTCGGCGCGATCCGCGATCGGCGCGGCGTTTGGCGGTGATTGCGGGCCCTGTTCCGCGGACAGCGCCGTTGGCGTGCGGCCGGCCGGCGTGGCGGGCGCGGGTATCTTGGTAACGTCCATGGGAGATGACAACGCTAATGCGCCGGCGTGTGGCGATTGACCAGGGTCACCATTCGATCCGTTGCCGCGTGGAATAAATCGAGACCGAGGTCTGGCAGATCGACATAGTTTGCGCTCGGCTTCAGCAGCGGTTTGACGCGCAGGGTCTGTTCGATGATGTCGTCATGCGGGGCGAACACGGTCAGGGGCGATTTCAGTCCTTTGAGTTTTTTGTCGATGGCGTAGCCGCACGCCGCGCGAAATGCTGCGCCCGGGTTTGCCGCAAGCACATGCTCGATGAACCGATGATGAGCGTCGCCAAGATCATACGGCGGGTGGCGCAGCGCGAGACCGCCACGCCATGCTCCGAGCACATGGCCGCCCTCCGCGGCCGGGCGCAAAGGCTGCTCGCTGTATTTCTCCATCTGGCGTTGCTGCTCCTCTGCGGTAAAGAGCGGCATGCCGACCACGATGACGCGCCGCACTTGCGAGCCCAGCTGGTGCGCGATCTCGATTGCCTCGATGGAGCCGGTGTGTATGCCAAGCAGGTCTATTTGGCCCTGCATTCCAGCGGCCTTGAGGCCATCCACCGTCGCCTGTGAATATTGTTCCAAGGACAACGCCCACGGCGGCGCATCGGAATAACCGTAGCCCAACCGATCGGGCGCGTGCGTAGGTCTTTCGAGTTTTTCTTGAAACGCTTCCCACATCGCGCCCGAACGCGGCGACATATGCAGCAGTACCAGCGGCACACCCTTGCCGTCATGGCTGCGCAAGTGCAGCTGGCCAAATCGCGTGGGATAAATGCGGCGAATCATCTCGAACAGGCTCCTAGTGAGCTTCCAAGAATGCTTCTATCACAGGCGCGACGGCTTCGGGACGCTCAATGTGCAGCATGTGACCGGCGCCGGCGATGGTGACGACCTCAGCACTGGGGTGAGCAGCGCGCAATGCCAGGCAGCGAGCTTGTCGCGGGCCGCAAAACCTGCGGCTATGCGCCGCGCGAATTTTGAACGAAAACACCGGTTGCAGGTCTTCTCGTTGAACCAGACGTGATTGTTCAGGCGCTGCGACAACCGGGGTGCGGCTTCCAGCCGGTCCATACTGTGAGACGGTCCACACCCCTCGCGGGCCCTGCACTCGTATCGAGCATTAATTCGGTAACATAGGGCCATGCGCGCACTGAAAATTTGGCTCTTCGCCTTGGCTATTGCGTCCCCTGCAGCTTTTGCGCTTTCCGGAAACACGGTCGCCACCGACAATGTCAAAGCACGCCTGGTCAGCGAGGTCGCCGCGGTTGGGCCGGGCCAGACATTCTGGGTTGCCCTCGAACTCGATATCCGCGACGGCTGGCATACCTATTGGCGCAATCCGGGCGATTCCGGCGAACCGACAAAGCTTGTCTGGCAGTTACCGCCGGGATTTGTTGCCGGCAATATCGTCTGGACCACACCGCATCGCTTTGAGATCGCACCCCTCGTCAATTACGGTTATGCCAAGCATGCCGTGCACATGGTGCCCATTACGGCGCCGTCGGACTTGAAGGCGGGCACGCCCGTATCGCTCGCGGCCAAGGCGAGTTGGCTGGTGTGCTCCGATGTCTGCATTCCCGAAGATGCGAATTTGCAGTTGACCCTGCCCGTGAGCGCCCAGGCCGGTGGCGTCGACCCGGCCTCAGCCACGCTGTTCACCGCCGCGCGCGGCGAGTTACCGAGTGCGCAGCCGGCGCCGACTTCCGCGCGAATTCAGGGCGACACGCTCATCATCACGTTGGGCCGCGAGTGGGGCGCTACCCTATCTCAGATCACCTCGCTGGCGTTCTACCCCTACGATGAAGGCGGCATCGAGTACGCGGCGGCTCAGACGCTGACGCGCACCAAGGATGCCGTTGATCTCGCGATGAAGGTTGGGTATCAGCCGCCCAAAGCGGGCGCGATCCGCGGCGTGCTGGTGGTGACGACGCTGAACGCGACTCAAACCGACACCGTTCCCATCGAGATTGCGGCGGATTTTTCCGGCGCCGGCGCGGCCGATGTCAAGGCAGGTCCGCGTTTCGCACCCCTGGCGCAGTCAAACAAGGAACCTGAGCATTCGCTGCCGACGCTGCTGTTGTTCGCCGTGTTGGGCGGCTTGATATTGAATCTCATGCCCTGCGTTTTTCCGGTGCTGTCCATCAAGGCCCTCAACGTCATGGAACAGGCGAAGAAACATCCCGCGACGGTGCGCGCCAAAGGCCTCGTGTTTGCCGCCGGCGTGATCATTTCCATGCTGTGTCTCGCGGGAGTTCTTCTTGTGCTGCGCGCCGGCGGCGAGCAATTGGGCTGGGGCTTTCAACTGCAATCGCCCCTGTTTGTTACCTTGTTGGTTTATCTGTTGTTCGCGGTAGGCCTCAATTTATCCGGCGTGTTCGAAGTGGGCGGAGGTCTCGCCGGCGTCGGCGACAATCTTACGCAAGGTGATAGCTACAGCGCTTCGTTCTTCACGGGCGTGCTGGCCACCTTGGTGGCGACGCCTTGCTCCGCGCCATTCATGGCGCCGGCGGTGGGCGCCGCGCTGACGCAAGCACCTTTCCATGCGCTGTGCATCTTTGCGGCGTTGGGCGTCGGGATTTCACTGCCCTTCGTGCTGCTGTCATTCGCACCCTGGATGCGCCGCGCGCTGCCTAAGCCGGGTGCGTGGATGGACACACTGAAGCAAGTGTTCGCTTTCCCGGTCTACGCGACGGCTGCGTGGCTGCTCTGGGTGGTCGCACAGGAGACTTCGCCGTTTGGCCTGGGTGCGGCGCTGGCGGGCAGCATCTTGGTGGCGCTGGCGGCCTGGTCCTTCCAAAAGTCCCGTTCCACTGCCGGCGGCGGCAGGATTGCCGTCATCGCCACCGCGGTGATTTCATTGTTGCTGGCCATATTTCTGCCGATTCGCTTCGCAGACGTCGCCGCCGCTGCCGCGGGGGAATCCGCGCGAGTGCGGCCGGGTGCCG
Source organism: uncultured Actinomycetota bacterium (assembly GCA_963769145.1). Taxonomy (GTDB): domain Bacteria; phylum Actinomycetota; class Actinomycetes; order Streptosporangiales; family Streptosporangiaceae; genus Chersky-822. The sequence goes on along the minus strand of CAVYKS010000001.1, from coordinate 30,145 downwards.
ATGAGTGGCAGCCCTACAGTGCAGCGCGCGTTGCAGAACTCAGCGCGGCGGGCCGGCCTCTGTTGGTCAATTTCACGGCGAGCTGGTGCCTAACCTGCCTCGTCAACGAACGCAATGCATTTTCTGATGCTGCCGTGCAAGAGATTTTTCGCAACAAGAAGGTCACGCTGATGAAAGGCGATTGGACCAATCGCGATCCGGCCATCACAAAAGCCCTGGCGGCGTTCGGACGCGCCGGTGTGCCGCTGTACTTGGTTTACAACGGTAAATCCGCCGCGGCTGAGCCCGTGGTACTGCCGCAGATCCTCACGGCCGGAGTCGTGGAAAGCGCGTTTGCCGACACTCCGGCAAAATGACCGTAAGGTGTGATTGAATGCGTGGCCGTGGATAATAACGCCACCACTATTTCGGTCATCGATTTTCGCCGCCAAAGCATGGTGCTTCAGTGGCACGCCCTCGGCGGAACGTGGACTGCCTGCGACATGCCTCCCGCGCTCGTTCATGGCATCGCGTTGATTCGACCTTCTGGACCCAATATCTGTATTTACGGACAGGGCGGACGTCTGCGGCTGCAAGTCGGCCCGAATCAATATGCGTTGGCGGAGAACTCGCCGCAAATCAGCTGCACGCGCGGCATTGCCAGCTTTGGCTTTCGCCGTCGGTTCACCGTGAGGTCGAGCACCGGCGGCGTGCTATTCAGCCATTCGTATTGGACCAATCAAGGCCGCGACTTTTATCGGTGGCTGGCTGATCGGGCCGAGGATCCCGATTGGCGCGTCAGATGCGGGCGGCAGTGGTCGGACGGCCTTCCGTCCGCCACGCTGCGGCCCCACTAGCCCATCAAGCCCGCAACTTCCGCAGCAGTCAGGTGACGCCACTGGCCGGGCTGCATTTTTCCCAACTGAATATTCATAATGCGTACGCGCTGCAGGCGCTGTGCTTTGTAACCGAGCGCCGAACACATGCGACGGATTTGGCGGTTTAGCCCTTGAGTGAGAATGATTCGAAACGACTGTGCATCCAGCCGCGCGACTTGGCTGGGCTTGGTCACTTCGCCCATGATCTTGACGCCGTCCGCCATCATGCGCAGCGACAGCTCCGTGATGGGGCGATCGACGGTCACCAGGTATTCCTTTTCGTGATTATTCTCCGAGCGTAAGATTTCATTCACGATATCACCGTTGTTGGTCAGCAGGATCAGTCCTTCGGAGTCGCGATCCAGCCGGCCCACGGGAAAAATCCGCTCGGGGTACCCCACATGATCGATGATGTTGTCTTCTATGTGGGCCTCAGTGGTGCAAATGATGCCGACAGGCTTGTTGAGCGCGATATAGACCTGGTGCTTTTTCACGCCGATAAATCGCCGTCTACGCAGACGGCGTCGCCGTCCGCCACTTGGGCGCCCAACGAGGCGGGTTGGCCGTTCAAGGTCACGCGGCCCGCCTCGATCCACTTGTCCGCCTCGCGCCGCGAACACATCCCCGTTTCGCTGATGTACTTGTTGAGCCGCACGGGCGTTGCCTTCAGGTCTCGCTCAAAAACGCGCCAATTTGCTTGGCCAAGTCTTCGGCGCGGCGGCGAACAGGTCATTCGCATAATCATCGATATCGACAAACTTGCCATTTGGCACCGCGATTCTGAGCTTCGCAATATCGTCGGCCGTTTCGAGCCGCGTACGCATGATGAGCGCCGGTTGCTTGATCGCCGGAATGCCTGCGGCGGCCAGTCCCACCAAAACCAAGCGCCGCACGAGAGCGGGTCTCGCCACCGCAAGATCCAGTGCCGCGCGAGAGCCGCTGTGAATGCCCAACAGGTCGATCTGACGCAGCCGCAAATCGTCCGCAAGATCGGATATGGCGCCGGCCGCCTCGGCAAAGCTTGAGGTTGGCGAGGGATCGGATTCGCCAAGTCCGGCAGGTCCGGCGCATACACCGAACGTACCTCGGCAATCTCGGGTAAAAACCGAGTGAAAGCGCGGCTGGAGCTCTGATCGGCGTGCAAGCAAAACAGCGTCACTTGTTCGCCGAAACCTCCGGTTGCCGGAAACGCAGTGCGTACGTGCAGTTGCCCGAAACGACAATCAAAGTACGCACGTCGAGTTTGCACGGCGTCCGCCGGCATGGTCAGTTTCGGGTGCTTTGCCAAGGGATACTCGCCTCCGATTGATAGTTCTCGTGCGTTTAGGATACTTGAACTTGGCGAAGCCTCTGGAGTCGTCCCACAATTGTGGCTTTAATGCTACATTAATTTTTACACTTCTTTGCAATAGGGCTAGCTTCAGTGACAGAGCGCAGCTAGAGTGTTGCTCGGACGCAATTGGACTTGAGGGACACAAAAAGACCGATCACCGCCGAGCGCTCGTAAAAAAGCGCCGCGAGAGGCATGGGGACTTAAAGGCCGGGTCATATGCCCGGCTTTTTTATTGCGGCGATCGATCCCAAACACGGGACATCGTGAATCCACTCGAATGTGCCTCCCTAAAGTTCACTTCCTCGACCAGCCGCTGACCATCTTCGGAAATGCTGTAGTGCTCCTCATAGGGGGGACGGTCCTCGGCCTGCTCGCTGCTGCGGACGATCAAAGTCTTCTCGAACCAGCCGCACTTCGGCGGCGGCGTATCGCGCGCCGCAGGCAAGGGCGCGTCCCGGTCTGAAGCGTCATAGTGATGCGGTCGCGTTTTCTTGGCACTGCCGGGCTGACACACACGCGTCTGACCCGAAGAGGTGAACGTGAGGACGCCGTTCGTTTGCTTGATCTCGAGCTGTTTCCCGGGGAATCGGGACGCTTCCGCCAGCGCGCCAACCGAGGGTATTGCGGGCGGCATCGGGGCCGGATACCCGGTGCCTTGGCCGCCATGGCCACGGCCGCCGCGACCTCGCCCGGCATTGGCAGTGTTGTCCACGGCCGCAACGGCTTGGGCGTTGGCGATCTGCAGCAAATGCATGGGATCGTCGCTATCGGCCGCATCGAGCTTCCAATGGCCGCTGAAATCCACACCGGACGGCGGCGCCAAGCGCAGCTCCTCGGTCGCACAAGCGCTGATGAATACCACTGCCGCAAGAAGTGCGACGCGCATCGCGAACCCCCTTAAACCTAAGGGGAATCTTATAACGAAATCAGCTTACGGAGTGATGTGCGCGGCCTGCCGATCGCAGATCGTTCGGGCCGCAGATCCAAACGCGACCTTCGAAGGGTTGGAAACACACGCGTACACCTTCTGTGCGGCGCATGGTTTGCGATCCGCAGGCAATCTTGCCATCCGCAAGATCGGCCTGGATTAGATCGACCAGCGACGCGCTCGGCTCGCCGGCATCGGTGGGCGGTAGTGCATGTGCCAGTATCCGGGCCTGCACCTCATCGCGGCGAGCCGAATTGCCGAGGACGGCGCGCTTGAATTTGTCGAGCACCACCAAGACGGAACTCAATGTGTTGTCCGTCACATCGCTCGGCCGTCCAGTTCCGCCCATGAATTTTAGGTGCAGCAAGCCGCCCACGCCGCGCCCTTCATCGTGCAGGCATAGCGCCAGAGCGCCGTGCAAATCCGCGATCAAAAGCATTGGCTCAGGCGAGACATGGTAGGTGTCCGCCGCGACCGATACTTCCGTGAGATCTTTTGCCAAATGGGGGCCCTTTGAGTTACCCCAGGATGCTGCGCCGAACCTCGATTTCGCTCTGCCAAGCAAATCACGCTTTTTACCTATTACAGAAGGAACTGATGCGCGGATTGACAAGGATCGGCAATGACTGACAAGGATCGGCAGTCATAAGCTCATGTCGCCGCTGCTGCGTATCTCCAACCCTTATGGCAGCAGGGCCGCGCCCGGCACCTACTACGGAACATCGCGCAGCGGAATGACCAGATCCTTCAAGATCCGATCGCCGTCTTCCTGCGTCTCCAGCTTTTCGACTTCCCGCACGAGCTTACGCGGCAGATGCGGCGCCAACAACTCGATGAATTCATACATATAGGCGCGCAGCAGCGCGCTGCGACGAAATCCGATCCACGTGGTGTGGCCCTCGAACAAATGCGCGGCGTCGAGCACAATCAAATCGCTGTCGGCGACTGGATCAACCGCCAGGCGCGCCAAGATGCCGACCCCGAGACCGATGCGGACATAGGTCTTGATGACGTCCGAATCGCGCGCCGTCAATGCCACATCCAGCGACAGTCCGGCGGTTTCGAACAATGCCGGCAGCGAGGAGCGCCCGGAGAAACTAAAAACGTAGGTCACGATCGGGTACTCGGCCAATTTTTTGAGCGTGAGCTTGCCGGCGGAGGCCAGAGGATGTTCGCGCGGCACCACTACCGCACGATGCCAGTGATATACCGGCAAGCGGATCAAGTGCGGGAATAATTCTTCCGAGCCCGTGGCGATCGCGAAGTCAACCCGGTCGCGCGCAACCATTTCCGCAATCTGCTCGGATGTACCCTGGTGCAGATGCAGGCGCACCTTGGGATATATGCTGCGAAATGCGCCTATAACCCGCGGCAGCACGTAGCGCGCCTGAGTGTGCGTGGTGGCAATCGACAGGGTGCCGCCGTCGGCTTTGCGCAACTCGGCCGAGGTGCGCCGAATATTCTGCATCTCGCGCAGGATACTGCTGGCCCGCGAAATGATTTCCTCGCCCGCGGCGGTCGTGCGCGTGAGCGCGCGACCCTCACGCTCGAACATTTGGAATCCAAGCTCCTCCTCCAGCAACTTGAGCTGGCGGCTGACGCCCGGCTGCGAAGTGTGCAATTGCCGCGCGGCGGCCGTGATGTTCAGTCCATTTTCGTGAACTGCGACGAGATAGCGCAATTGCTGGAATTTCATCGATTCGCCTTAAGGATTGGTCACGTTTGCCGCGGTAGCATCTTAAAAGTCGGCGCGATCAGGCGATTGCTTCGGCGAAGCCGCGCTCAGCAATCCAGTCTTTGTTGAACAATCGCGATTGATACTTCGCGCCGCCGTCGCACAGCACGGTGACAATGGTGTGGCCGCGGCCCATCTGCTTGGCAAGCGTGACCGCGGCGGCTACATTGATTCCCGAGGTACTGCCGAGCAGCAACCCCTCTTCGCGCAGCAACCGATACACGAAGTGCATGGTCTGTGCATCGGTAATGCGCAGCGCATCATCGATCGGCGCGCCTTCCAGATTTGCCGTTACGCGTCCGGTGCCGATGCCCTCGGTGATGGACGATCCGCCGTCGGATTTGAGCTCGCCATCTTTGATGTAGCAATACAGCGCGCTGCCCGGCGGGTCCACGAGCACAATGCGCACGGCATTGGATTTGGATTTCAAATACCTCGCCGTACCGGCCAGAGTGCCGCCCGTACCGGTTGCCGCACAGAATGCGTCGATCTTGCCGCCTGTATCGCGCCAAATCTCCGGCCCGGTCGACTCGAAATGCGCGTCACGATTAGCGGTGTTGTCGAATTGATTGGACCAGATGGCATCGGGTATCTCTTGCGCCAGGCGCCCTGCGACCTTCTGGTATTGGTTGGGATTGCTGTAGGGCACCGCCGCGACCTTGCGCAGTTCCGCGCCCAGCGCCTCGATGATTCGATACTTCTCGGCAGCCTGATTGTCCGGCATGACGATTACGCACTTATAGCCTAGTGCGTTGCAGACGTGCGCCAGCCCGATTCCGGTATTGCCGGCGGTACCCTCGACGACAGTGCCGCCCGGCTTCAAGATGCCCCGGCGCTCGGCCTCCAATACGATCCATTTTGCCGCGCGATCCTTGACCGAGCCGCCGGGGTTCATAAACTCGGCCTTTCCTAGGATTTCGCAGCCCGTCTCGTCGCTCAAGTGCCGCAGGCGGATCAGCGGCGTGTTGCCGATCGAGTCCGTAAAACCGTCTTTGATCATCATCAATGCGATGCCTCCAGTTTTGGCATTGCAGATTCCTCAGCGTAGGAATTTAAGCGATTCCGCGCTCAAAACGGTGGATTTAGAAAAAAGAGTCCCCGGACTAGCCGGGGAATTCGAGTGGAACAGGTGCAAGGATTAGACCTTACACGTCCGTTAGTGGCAGATACGCCGCACAAAAGTGCCAAAACGTTCGACCTTGTTTGTGTCTTCCAGTGTTGCTAGTAAGTAACGCTGGTAATAAACACGAACCGCTTCGTCGGCACTATGATAGGCGATACCGTAGATAAATCCAATAGTTAAGGATTTTTAATTAGATTTTACTGCGCTATGTCAAACGTGTTGCCAATTGGTGACAAAACAACACCATCGGTGCCTGCCCATCACCGCGGCTTGATTTTGGCAAGTGCCGCGGCGATGGCGCCGGAGTCGCTATCCTTGCAGTAGATCTGCCAGGCGCGATGAATGCGGCGCGCGGCGCGGCTCGCCAAGCGATCGACGCTGCTCGGCCAACGTTTGGTTGCCGCATACGCCTGCAGCGTTTCCGACGATGCCGCGCCGTAATGGCCGCAGCCGCGCAGATGCGCCCACGCCGCGACGTGCCCCATGCCTTCGACTGCTTGTAGGATGCGGCGCGGTTTGGAGCGCCATTGCGCGAGATCCAGCCGGTCGACGCTGGGCTGTAATTCTTTGAGGACATAATATTGATTGTCGAAACGCACCGCGCGCAGCAGCGCCGGAGAGATCGCCTGCATCACGCGCTGGATGGACACTACGCGCGCCGCCTCGCTGGGCCACTGCGGTTGCGGTTGCGCGAGCCACTCGGCCACCGCAGAGGGCGCCGCAAATTTTAGATCGAGTGCGAAATTCTGATCAGGGGATCCGCGGCCGCGGACCAGGAGTATGTAACGCGCCAACCCCAAGCTGCCGCAGCCCGCGATGCGGCGCGCGGCATCGAGAAGCTTGAAAAAGGATCGGCCCGCGCCGCGAAGCGCAAATATTGCAAGCAAGCCCCGCAGCCGCGGACGCTCGGCGGCGTCAATGCGCAATGCCCGCATGCCGTCGTTGCGAATCCGCCGCTCGCCGCCTTTTAGCTTGGTAAACCGCGCCAAAAGCTCGCGGCGCGTGCGGTTCATCGCACGGCGCAGCAAAGCGCGAAACACGCCTTGCGCCAGCGAGCGCTCCACCCAGCGCGGCTTGCCGTCGCTGATACTGTGCAGGTACGCCTTGAAAAAGCGACGCACCAACAGCCGGCTCTGCGCGGGCTTAAGACCCAGGCCGTGGGCCGCCACTTTGATGCTGGCGACAAAGCGCACGATATCGAGCGTGAAGGGCGCAAGACAGGCTTCGTCAAAATCGTTCATATCGAAGTAGCACAGGCGATTGTCGCCTTTGAAGGCGCCGAAATTTTCAAGATGCAGATCGCCGCAGATCAGAACGCAGGGCGCGCGCAACAAGGCATGGCTGCGGGGCAGAAACTGCAGAAAAAGCGGATTGGTGCCGCGAAAGAAGGAGAAGGGATCCTTCCTCAGCAACGCCAGTTTCATCATCAACCTATCGAAGTCGCGCCCGGCGTTTTGCGCTAAAATTTGCCGGCTATATTTGCCTAAGGCAAGCATAAGAACCACGGTGGCATGTAAAACATGCAGCTTGGTACGGATTCGACCGCTAGGGAAGCCCCGCTTTCGAAGGATCTAGAGAAAATTTGAGGATATTTGCACATCATGCCTGAACTTGAAGTAACGCCGGAACACGCCGCCGACCCCAATACTCGACGCGTCGGTATTTTAGTGGGTGTCGTCGGCATCCTATTGTCGGTGGTCACGATCGCTTCGCACCGCGCGCACACGGATGCGGTCATTCACCGCACCGAGGCGAACGATCAGTGGAGCTACTACCAAGCCAAGAAAATCCGCGAAAACACCGAAGAGGTGGCGCTCTCGCTCATGGCGAGCTTGGGCGCCGATCCCACCAAGACCGAGCCTGTGGCGCGAAAGCTCGAGGCCGCGCGTGCCAAATACGCCGCGGACGCGGAAAAGATTCAAGATGATGCAAAGACGAAAGATCAGGAAACCGAAAAAGAAGAACACCGTGCGCTGTTCTTTGACATCGGCGAGGGACTGCTGGAGCTGGGACTGGTGTTGTGCTCCTTGTATTTTTTGGCGCGCAAGGTGTTCTTTCCGATCTTCGGCGTGCTCGCGGGGCTGGCCGGCGCCATCCTGGGTGTCATGGGTTTAATGCTTTGAGAAGCTTTCCGCTTTGGATCGTGTTCTGTGCATGGGCAACCGCTGTCTGCGCAGCTGACGCCGCGGCGATATCGCGTGTAGAAGCACGCTCGAACGATCTATTGGCCGTGGGTGTGGTCCACGACGACAAGATGGTCATTCATATCACCCGCCAGGCCGACAATGCACCGCTGCGGGATGCAATGGTCACGGTGACGCTGCGCGGCACGGTGCGCCCGACGACCGCGGAAGCCGACGGCAGCTATTCCCTGCAAACGCACGACCTCGCCCTGCCCGGCGCCGCGGCAGTGGACTTTCAAATCACCCAAGGCGCGGCAAAGGCTAGCCTCAAGGGCACGTTGGATATTGGATCGACGTCCGGGCCATTGGACGACAAGAACAGCAGCCGCCAGCTGTGGTGGTGGGTGCTGAACTTCGCCGTATGTGGCGCGGCTGTGTGGCTTTTCTCGAGGCGGCGCAAGGCCGCGAAGGACCCAGAGCCCTAGGATTCCTCCTAAAAGCTCTGCATCGTCTGCACCAAAAACTGGAATTTCTGAATTCCCGCCACATCGCTCAAGGGAAACGCAAAATCAATGTGCAGCACGTTCCCCAGTCCTGAGCGGGTATTGCCCAGGCGCAGCCCGAAGCCGACGTCCTTCAGCAGCCCCGGATCGCTGTTGCCGATGACGCCGGTGCCCCAGGTGCGCCCCACATCCGCGAACACGGCGCCGCCCACGCGAACCAGGCGAAATGGAAACCAATCGGTGAATACTCGCTGCTCAACCGTAAACAGCGCGCGGGAAGTGCCGGATTCGAAGCGCAGCGGATAGCCGCGCAGACCGTTGTCGCCGCCGAGCAGCAGCTGCATGTCCGGGTCCAGCTCATGGGTTGTGGTTGCGGAGAATGCCGCGTACAGCAGCCAGTCTTCGCGCCAGCGCCAGTAATATTTAGCGCCGGCGTCCGCAATCAAATTTCGCGCGTGGCCCTGCTCCAAGCGCGAAGAAAAATCGCTGGTGAGAAACAACTGCTGCTCGTAGGGCAAGTCGAAGCCATGCAGCGCCTTCGCCGTCAACATGACGGCATCGCGGTCCGCAGCAAAGATGCCGCTTGAATATCCGATCTCGCCGCTGACTTCGGTGCCGAAATACAGGTCTTCGGCGCGTCCGATTTGATTCTCGTCGCCGACCTTTTTGTACGCGTCCTGCAGAATATCGAATCCTGTGAAGGGGTAGGACAGAGTACGATCGGGCGGCAATATTTTTGCCGGCAACGTCGTAATCGGCGCCGGCAAGAACAAGTTGCGGTCGTAGCGCATGCCGAAAGTCCAACGCTTGATCCAACCGTCGATCAGGCCGTCTGAAACACCGCCGCTCAACTCATAGGAGGTTTCGCCGTCACTGAATTGGTCGACGATATTGCCGAGGTTGTAGCGCGAGATCGTGCGATCAAAGGAGATTGCGGAGATTTTCGTGCTCCACGGAGCATCCAGCGAATAGAAGGGGTGCGTTACCAATACCGACCGCTGCGACCCATCGCTCGAATCGGAGTAGGCAAGTGCCGAGGTCCAGCGCGATCCGAGCACATTGGGATCCATCCAGGCGACAGTGTCGCTGGTACGGTCCACGGTACTGCCGCGGGAAATCTGCAGGGTCTTTCCCCAACCCAGAAAATTCGTGTCCTGCAGATTGAATTTGGTGTCGTTGGTGCCACCGGATCGACCGAAGGAAATAGCCCGGGCTTAAGGTCCAGACATCCTTGGTGATGACCCGGATATCGACTTTGCCGTCTCCATAGTGCACCGGCACGATGCGTGCGTCATACACATAGGGCAGCAAGCGCAGCACCCGTTCGGTCTCCGCGAGCTTGCGCGCGAGATATTTATCGCCGCTTGCGAACAACAGCTGTGCCTGGATGGTTGCATGCTTGGTGCGGACATGAAGGTGGTCGGCGAGCCGAAACAGGCCGTTTGCTTCACGCGGATCGCTTTCATCGAAAATATTGCGAGTGGCGATTTCCACCCGACCGATGATCGCCCCCGCCGCTTCGAGTGCAGCATCGCTCGGCACATCAGCCGGACGCGGCTCATCGATCCTAGTGTGTTCCGTGTCGGTAAGCTTCGCCGCGAATACCGGTTGCGCAGTCCCTGCCGCGAGGACGGTGAATGCAATCAGGCATCCGCCGCCGACTAGTCTCATTCGACCGAGGGCCTAGAGGGCGGCGTTGTCGCTCTCGCCGGTGCGAATGCGCAAAACCCGCAGGATGTCAGTAACAAATATCTTGCCATCACCCACCTTCCCTGTTTTCGACGCACCCACGATGGCCTCCATTACTTGATCGACCAGTTCGTTTTTGACCGCGACTTCGATGCGGGTCTTCGGCACGAAGTCCACGACGTACTCCGCGCCGCGGTACAGCTCAGTATGTCCGCGTTGCCGCCCGAAACCCTTGACTTCTGTCACGGTCATGCCGGAAACGCCGATTTCGGACAGTGCCGCGCGCACGTCATCCAGCTTGAAGGGTTTGATGATGGCGGTAATCAATTTCATTCTAGACTCCGGTCGGGGGCAGTCTGGGTAATACTATTACGATTCCGTTGGGGGTACACGTGATCTCTACGATACACTACGGCATGCCGGCTTCGCGCGCCGCCTGTTGTTGATCCGCGACGAACTCGATGCCCCGCATCACCTTCATTGAGCCGGATGGCTTCCGGCACGAGATAGACGCGCCTATGGGCATTACCTTGATGGAGGCGGCCAAACAAAACAGTGTAAAGGGTATTCTCGCGCTGTGCGGCGGCGCCTGCGCATGCGGCACTTGCCATGTCTATGTCGATGCGGCGTGGCTGCCGACACTCCCAACGCGCGAGGAAATGGAAGAAGGCACGCTCGAGAGCGCCTGGCAACCGCGCGACAATAGCCGACTGAGCTGCCAGATTCATATCACGGCAAATCTCGAGGGGCTCGTGGTGAGGGTACCAGAGCAGCAAGGAGATTAAGCGATGTTTGGCATAGCAATTCACGGCGGCGCCGGAACCTTGCCGCGCGCTGAGATGAACGGCGACGCGGAACGCAATTATCGGGCGGCCTTAGGCGAGGCGATCGATGCGGGTTTCGCAGTGCTGCACGACGGCGGCAGCAGCCTGGATGCGGTCACACGCGCGGTGGTACTGCTCGAAGACAATCCGCTGTTCAATGCCGGTCGCGGCTCGGTGTTCACCCTCGACGGCCGCAATGAATTGGACGCCTCGATCATGGAGGGGCGCACTTTGAAGGCCGGCGCGGTATGCGGCCTCACGCGCATCCGCAATCCGGTGGAGCTCGCGCGAGCGGTGATGGAAAGATCCGAGCATGTCATGTTGGCCGGTGCCGGCGCCGAGGAGTTCGCGTCGAACCAGGGCTTTTCCTTCGTCGCGGAAACTTATTTCTCCACCGCCGAACGTTGGCAGCAATTGGAACGAATTCGCAGCGGAGAAACCGGACTATCCGGGCACACCATTTCGCATGTCGGCACGGTCGGTGCGGTGGCGCTGGATTCCCTCGGCCACCTGGCCGCGGCGACTTCCACCGGCGGCATGACCGGCAAGCGCTTTCAGCGCATCGGTGATTCGCCCATCATTGGCGCCGGCACCTATGCCGATGACCGCGCATGTGCTGTGTCGGCCACGGGACACGGCGAGATATTCATCCGCGCCGCCGTTGCTCACGATATCTGCGCACGAATGCGCTTTGGCGGCCGCGGGGTCGGTGCGGCGGCGCGCGAAGTGATTTTCGGGGAGCTCGCCGCCCTCGGCGGCGAAGGCGGTGTGATCGCAATCGATGCGCAGGGAGAGATCGCGATGGAATTCAATTCCGAAGGGATGTTTCGCGCCTGTAGAAAAGCCGGCGAAGAGACGCGGATCGCAATTTATCGGTGAGGCTGCGCACCAGTACTAGGCGTCGACGTGATGACGGCGCTTTTCGAAACGTCCGGTTCTCATGGTGGCGTACTCGGCTTCCATCACGATCACGCGATTTCTGCCCTCTTCTTTGGCGCAGTACAGGGCTTCGTCGGCGAGTTGAATCAACCCTTCCAGGGTTCGGTTTGCAGCGGGCAATATAAATGCCGCACCGATGCTTAGCGTCAGGCGGCTGGCGACTTTTGACGCCTCGTGAGGAATGTTCAGCTCGGCAATGGAGCGTTGTATGCGCGTCAGCACCTCGGCGACATATTCGCGGCTCGCCTCATACAGCACGATTGCAAATTCCTCGCCGCCGTAGCGCGCAACGAAATCCAGCGGCCGCCGCGCACACTGGCTCAAGGATACCGCGACCGCGCGTAAGCACTCATCTCCGGCCTGGTGGCCATAACGGTCGTTGTAATCCTTGAAGCAGTCGACGTCGGCAAGCAGCACCGCGATGCGCTCCTCTTCGCGCACCGCTTGCTGCCAGACACGCACAATGTGCTGATCGAACATGCGGCGGTTCTGGATGCCGGTCAGACCGTCGCGCGCAACCATTTCGCGCAGCAGGCATGCCTCCAGGAAACGTAAGCGGCTGGTCTTCTCGTGCATGTAGGTGACCGACGCGCAGAACAGGTTGGCGGCGACGATGGCCATGGCACTGTAGCTGAACTCACGGCCCGGCAATTCCAGCACGATGCCCGCGGCAAGGTAGGCCAGCATCACGATAGCGTTGGCCGCGACCGCGTGGTAGAAAATCAGCCCGCTCATGAAGTAGATGAATACGATGCTGAGAATCAAACACGGAATCAGCAGCGAAATGCCGCCGCGCGAGGCAATGATTTGGATTGCCGCCACGCTCAAGCCAAAGATCGTCATGATGACGATGGTAAGAGGCGCGTGAATGCGGTGACGTTGCGGCGAGAAGCTGCACGCGAGACCAATGAGCAGGATCGGAATGATCACGAGAATCTGAATGCGGCTCGGGATGCGATCGAGTTGCGGTCCCAAGATCATCGCGTCCATCGCTGAAAATGCGATGGCGATGAGGATCGCGAGACACAGGTTAACGCGCGAGTGCAGCAGATTCTCTTCGAGATTTCTGCGTCTGAACTCGGCCTCGAGTTCGCCCTCGAAGGTGAGCCACGGGAACCCGGCCCGCAACTGACTCGCATGGGGCGAGTTGGGTAGATCTTCTGTGGAAAGCCCTGTGGCAGTGCTCATGCGCGTCACCGTACCGGCCCGGCGTCATCCGCTCAATGATCTGGGGCGATTTTTTCGAAACGGGGAAGTCGCCGCGGCTGGCGCGCATTATGTCAAAAAATGGATCAATCGGCTAAATAATGCGCGAGATAGGTGTCGAAATCGGTGCTGTCGGCGGCCTCGATGCCGTGTTGCGCTTCGAGCGAATCGCGCGCCTCGGTTGCGAATTCACCCAGCCGGTTCTTGTTGGGCGGATACAGTCCGAGAAAGTAGTCTTTGTGAAGTTTTGACATTCGCAGCGCCAACTGGAAAAAAGTCTCGCCGGTTTGCCGCATCTCGGCCAGCAGGCGCGCCGAGGGAGTTCGCTCCACATCATCTATCTTGGCGCGTTGTTGCTCGAGCGCCGAAGAATAGGGCCGCGCGGCCTCGCCATGATCAAGCATTTCGCACAGTCCTTGCATCGAATCGAGAAGTTCTCGGGCCCAATCGGTCATGGCAATGCTGCGCCCTTCGCGGCGCAACTGTAGCTTCGGTTCCCGGCCGCGCCTTGCTACCAAGAGATGATTCGCGTCCAGCGCAGATTGTTCGCTCGCGCCGATCGGCGCGCTTTCGCGCAGCAAGCACAGCGCCAGAAACGCTTCCAGGAAGCGCAGCTTGTTCTGATTGACGCCGACCGGGTCGAATGCGCTCACGTCAAGCGCTCGGACCTCGACGTATTCCACGCCGGCACGATGCAGCGCTTTGGTCGGCCGCTCGCCCGAGCGTGCGATGCGCTTCGGGCGAATGAAACTGTAGTACTCATTTTCGATCTGCAAAATGTTGGCGTTGAGTTGCCGGTACACGCCGTTCAGTTTGACGCCGAGCTTTTCGTATGGCGGGTATGGCGTGCCGATCGCGCGCGAAAGATCGCGTACGTACTCGGATAAACTATTTACCGATACGCTCAAGGTCGATTGATTCTTGTTGCGGTAGCCGATGTCGCTCATGCGCAGCGATGTGCCGTAAGGCTCGTGCACCGTGTCGGCATCGAGCACGGGCAGCGTGTTGTCGCGTCCTGCGAAAAAGCTGTTCGACACGGCGGGCGAGGTGCCGAACAAGTACAGCACCAGCCAACCATAACGGCGGTAATTGCGCAGCACGCCGAAATACTGGTCGGAAATGAACTCCTGCGACGGCCGCTTGGATTGATTGACCGCCTCGAGCACACCCCATAATTTCGGACTGAATGAGTAGTTGAAATGCACGCCGGAAATCGCCTGCATGATGCGCCCGTAGCGCATACCTAAGCCGTGGCGATAGACCGTCTTCATGAGCCCGACATTTGAGCTGCCGAACTGCGCCAGCGGAATGCTCGCATCGCCGTTGATCGCACAGGGCATGCTCGTCGCCCATAGCAACTCGTCGTTCAGGTGGCGGTACACGAACTGATGTATATCGCAAAGGAATTGCAACAGTTCCCAGGTCTCGCCGAACGGCGGCGTGACCAATTCGATCAGCGACTCGGAGAAATCCGTTGTGATATGTTCATTGGTGAGCGGCGCTCCCAATGCTTGCGGATGGCGGGTCTGGGCGATGAGGCCGTCCGGCGACACGCGCAATGACTCTTTCTCGACGCCCTTGCGGCCGCCGCGCAGTATCGCTTTTTCACCCGAATTGATCAGCCCCGCGAGACGCCTCTCGAAGCTTTTGTCCACCACGTTGCGCAACGTTATCCCCGGTTCATACTTACGGCAGTTCGGCGATTACTTCGATCTGTACGAGAAATCCGGGATCCACCAAGCGCTGCACCTGCACCCAGGATATGGTCGGTAGCCGCTCCTTGTTGTAGAACTCAAAGCGCAGATCCGAGGCTTTCAGCAATGCGTCCATATCCGTCGTGTAAATCGTCTCTTTGACAACTTCTTCGAAGTCGGCTCCGTGCGCCGCAAGGGTGCGGCGTATATTGGAATAGGCGGCACGCATTTGCCCGGCCATATCGCCGGGCGAAACCAGCCGCCCGCTCTGATCCGCGGCCACCGAGCCGGAAATATACAGCGTTTTGTCGACCAAAACGGCTTGCGAATAGCCGAAGTCCTTCTCATAAGGGTTGAGGTGAAATACCCGCTTCACCCGCATTGGCGGCGATTCAGGCTCGCGCTCGCAGGCGCTGAGCGCGAGAACCGCGATGCAAGCGATCAGCACAGCGCTGCGCGCCGTGCGCCTAGCTTCAGGATTTGTGTTTGGGCATGGCTTCAGCACGGGAGCGCAACGCACGCAGCATTTTGGGCAAGTCTTTTCGCAGCACCGTCCGCACGATCCAGTTCGGCACCCAGAAGCCGGGCGCTAAGTCGACCGTATAGTGCGCGATCGTAAAGTCGCCGTCGCTCTGCAGCTCCCAGGAGCCGCGCAGCGTTCGAAGGTCCCCGGATACGCGTTCGATTGATACCTTCGCGGGTCGATCGTAGGTCGCGCGGATCACATAGGTTAATTTCGGCACGTACCAGGAATAATTCATGACGTGGCGAATTTTTTGCCAGGACTGATCCGGCGCGCTCTCCAACACGTCGCAGACTTCGAGCCCGGGCACCATCCGCAACGACTCCGGGCAGCTCGTGATCAGCGACCACACGGTTTCGCGGTTCGCGTGAATCCTCACCGTGGCGCTGGCGCTGCCGCTCTGTTCGGCCGGGTCCAATGACACCGAGATTGCGATATCGTTGCCGGCAGAGGCTTCGGCGGCAATATTCGCGGCTCGGGCGCCTGTCGAAAGCAAAACTGCAAAAATGAATAGGCTGCGCACCAGGTAGTCTGACTCCGGCTAATACGTACTGTTCGAACCAAATCGCCGCCAGGCGGTTGTTTTCGGGAAAAGCCTTCATTTCGACTCGTCCATCCAACCTTTCATTTCTGCCTCGAGAATGTCCAGCGGCATCGCACCGCCCTGCAGAATCTGCGAATGAAATTCTCGAAGATCGAAGCGGCGCGCCAAGGCGTTGCTGGGCTAGCGCACGCAAGGCGCGAAACCTCATCGCGCCCACGCACGCCAACGCCTCGGCGGGGCTGGCCCCGTACCCGTCAACCAGAGATTGGGCGTCGACATCAGCGACTCCAAGATGGCTGCGAAGATAGTCAAAAGCCTGACCTCTCGTCCAGCCTTTCGCATGCAAACCTGTGTCGACCACCAAATCAACCGCACAACGTCTTTCTATCGACGCCGCATCCAGTTTGGCGGATTCGTCGCTGTACAGGCCTAACGTGTCGCCGAGCGAGGCGGCGTAAAGACCCCAACCTGCCGTAAAGGCAGCCTCCGAGCCGAAGCGGCGGAATCGAGGCAACTCTGCTCGCTCCTGTTGAAGGGCGATTTGAAAATACTCGCCTGGCAAGCCCAGCTGCAGAAAACCGGCGATTGAAACCGCCGTCTGCGCCCCGCTGCCGGTATTCACGAACAAAATGCCCGCGCCGGGTGGACCGCCGCTGGTAGTACAATGATGCGGCAGGCCGCGGCAGCCACTCCACGCTCTGAATCTCAAGATCCGACTTCGGAATCTCGGTAAATGCCGCAGGCAGCGCAGTCTGAACTTGGGTCTCCAGCTCTTTGTAGGCATTCAACAGTCCACTCGCCGGCAACGGGCGCCGCCTCGCGTGGCAGCGGCGGCCCGAGGCGCTCGACCTCGGCCGCGCCAATGCGGCCGATCTCATCCGGCGAGAGCGCGCGTGCTGGTCGCTTTTTTGACCAAAAAAGCGTACCACTCTCGGCCCAGCGGCAGTTCCGACAAAGCCAGACCGGTTCGCGCGCGCGGCAGGTATTCCTTTTGCAGAAAATCATGCAAGGCGCGATTGGCGGGCAGCAATTTCTGCGGCAATCGCGCGGCTCAAGTCTCGGGTTAGCCGGGCGCGCTCCGGATCCTTGATGCTCGCCGGCATGGATCGCAGCGGCGCATAGAACACATTGGCGGAGTCATCCACGCCAAGACGCTCGAGGATCGGAAGCATCCGCGTCGATCACCGAGCGCGGCGAGGTATAGCCGCGGCGCATCCCTGCGCGCATGTTGGCGGTGGCTTGCTGCGTCCAAAGCACGTAATCGTCGATGCGCGTCAGCCAGTTATCATACTCGCCTGCGGCTGCGGCGGGATGCTGCGCCAGTTCCGCAGCCTGCGCCGCGAATTGCTGCGTCATTCCACCGAATGGATTGATGGGCAGCAACTCGTCGGGGAAGGTAAAGGCCTCGATGCCGATCTCGCGCCGCCGGCGAAAAATGTCGTACGTCAACCTCGACGGCGCATCCAGGGTGTCGCGCGAAACGCCGAGCAATTCCGCAAGATAGCGGCGCTCGATATTCAAGGAATCCGCAAGAAATTGCGGCGAAATGACGTTCTCGGTCGGCATAACGCTCGTCCCAGTAGCGCTCGACTATTCGATTCAGCTGACTCGGTCGGCGGCGGCGGCTCTTGCGCCGGCGCGGGCTGCTGCGGCGCGGGTGGCTGCGGACGGCGCACCGCACCCGGCAAGCGCAAAAAACGCAATTCCGCACACCGCCTTGGGAGAAAATCCGCTCATGCATGGATTATATGCTGGCGGGTAGGTTCATAATTCGCGTACTTATCGCTTTAGGGAGGCAGCTATGTTGGTGGGAGCAAGTCCGCGACGTGTCGCGATTGTCGGCGGCGCACGTATCCCGTTTGCACGCGGCAACGGCGCCTACGCGCAGGTCGGGAATCAAGAGATGTTGATTGCCGCACTGCGCGGCGTGGTCGAGCGATTTGGCTTGCGCGGGCAGCGCGTCGATGATGTTGCGGCCGGCGCCGTGATGAAGCATTCCAGTCAGTGGAATTTGACGCGGGAGTCGGTGCTTGGGTGCGGGCTCGCGGCGGAAACGCCGGGACTGGACTTGCAGCGCGCCTGCGGCACCAGCCTGGAGGCGGCGATCTTGTTGGGCAACAAAATTGCGCTGGGGCAGATCGATTGCGCCATCGCCGGAGGGGTCGACACGGTGAGCGATCCTCCCGTGGTCTACCCGAGAAGCTTTCAGCAACTCCTGCTGCGCAGTTATCGCGGCAAGACGGCGGCCGCCAGGGTGAAGCCCTGGTTCGGATTGCGCCCGAGGCATTTCCGGCCGGTACTGCCCGGGGTGACGGAGCCGCGCACGGGTTTGTCCATGGGCGAGAGCACGGAGCTCATGGTCAAAACGTGGGGCATCACGCGCGCGGAACAAGACCAGCTGGCCTTGGAAAGCCATCAAAAGGCCGCCGCCGCTTACGCTGCAAGGTTTCTACAAGGACTTGGTCATCGAGTATCTGGGATTGACCCAGGACAACAATATCCGCGCCGACTACCACGCTGGAAAAACTCGCGAAACTGCAGCCCGCCTTCGATTTTTCCGGGGCCGGCACCTTGACCGCGGGAAATTCCACGCCCATGACCGATGGCGCCTCCGCGGTGTTGTTGGCCTCCGAAGCGTGGGCTCGCGAGCGCAATCTTCCGGTGCTGGCTTATTTGAGCTATGGCAAGGTCGCGGCGGTCGACTACATCGAAAAGAAAGAAGGACTGCTCATGGCGCCCGCCTATGCGGTTCCTCGAATGCTGAACGATGCGAATTTGAAGCTTCAGGACTTCGACTTCTACGAAATACACGAGGCCTTTGCCGGACAGGTGTTATGCACTTTGAAGGCCTGGACCGACCCGGCGTATTGCCGCGACAAACTGCAGTTGCCGGGCGCTCTGGGCACGATCGACCGATCGAAATTGAATGTGAAGGGAGGCAGCCTCGCCATCGGCCATCCGTTCGCGGCGACCGGCGCGCGAATCGTCGCCACGCTGGCGAAAATTCTCGATGAAGCCAAGGCCAAGCGCGGGTTGATCTCGATTTGCACCGCGGGCGGCATGGGCGTGACCGCGATTCTCGAACGCTGAGCTTGCTTGAGCGTGGACATTTGAACGCGCTATCCTCGAGGCCCACCTGGAGCTAAGCATATGGGACAGAATATTGAATTGAGCGCCTGCGACGGCCATCGGTTGGCCGCGTACATCGTCGAGCCCTGCGGCAACCCCGCGCGGCGGAATTGTCGTCATTCAAGAAATTTTCGGCGTCACGCGCCACATCCGGGCGGTCGCAGACCAGTACGCTGCAGCCGGATTCACGGCGATCGCGCCGGCCCTGTTCGACCGTGTGGAACGCAATGTCGATGTGCCCTACACCGATATGGCAAGAGGGTTACGGTTACATGCAGCAATTGCAAAACGAGCAGGTCATGCTTGACGTGCAAGGCCGCAGTCAATCGGCTTAACGCTAGCTAGTCAAAGTGGGCTGTCGTCGGTTATTGCTGGGGCGGCACCATGGCCTACTTGGCCGCGGCGCGGCTCAAGGTTGCCGCCGCGGTTGCATACTACGGCGGCGGGATCGAACAAATACAGCGCAGAGAAACCGCGTTGTCCGATCATGTTCCATTTCGGCGAACAAGACGCGCACATTCCGCCTTGTCGGCGGTCGAGAAGATCAAGGTTGCCGTGCCTGATGGTATTTTCTATCTTGTATCCGGCGGATCACGGTTTCAATTGCACCGACCGCGCAAGCTTCGAGCCGACGAGCGCAAAGATGGCGCTGGAGCGCAGTCTGGAATTCTTCCATCGCCACGTCGGTTGAGACGTATGTCCATTAAGCTTAAAGACCCGACACTGCTGCGCGAGCTGTGCTTCATCGACGGCGCTTGGAGCGCCGCGGACAATGGCGCCACCTTGGACGTGACAAATCCCGCGACATTGAAAAAACTGGGATCCATTCCCAACATGGGTGCGGCAGAAACACGGCGCGCGATTGCGGCGGCTGCGGCGGCGTTGCCCGCATGGAGGGCGCGCACCGCCAAAGAGCGTGCCATCATCATGCGCCGCTGGTTCGATCTGATGATGGAGAATCAGGAGGACCTTGCGACGCTGATGACCGCGGAACAGGGCAAACCGCTGGCCGAGTCCAAAACGGAAATCGCTTACGCCGCCTCGTTTATCGAATGGTTCGGCGAGGAAGCCAAGCGCTTGTATGGCGACATCATTCCGGGTCATCAAGGCGACAAGCGCATCATGGTTTTGCGCCAACCGGTCGGCGTGGTCGCAGCCATCACGCCTTGGAATTTTCCGAGCGCGATGATTACACGCAAGGCCGGACCCGCTCTGGCCGCGGGCTGCACGCTGGTTTGCAAGCCCGCCACGCAAACCCCCTATTCGGCGCTTGCCTTGGCGGAACTTGCCCACCGCGCAGGCATCCCGAAGGGCGTATTCAACATGATCACCGGCAGCGCCGCGGCGATCGGCGGGGAAATGACCAGCAACCCGACGGTGAGGAAACTGACATTCACCGGCTCGACCGAAGTGGGCAAGAAGCTCATGGCGCAATGCGCGGGCACGGTCAAGAAACTGTCGCTCGAGCTGGGCGGCAACGCGCCTTTTATCGTATTCGACGATGCCGATTTGGATGCCGCAGTCCAGGGAGCCATGGCCAGCAAGTATCGAAATACCGGCCAAACCTGTGTTTGCGCCAATCGGCTCTTGATTCAAGCGGGTGTTTACGACGAATTCGCCAAGCGCCTGAAGTCCGCGGTCGCGCAACTGCGCGTGGGCGATGGGCTTCGAGGGCGTCACCGACCAAGGGCCGTTGATCGATGCCAAAGCGGTGACGAAAGTCGAAGAACACATTGCGGATGCGTTGGCCAAGGGTGCCAAAGTCGCCCTGGGCGGCAAGCGCCATGCGCTCGGCGGCTCATTCTTCGAACCCACCATTCTCACGGACGTCACGCCAAAGATGCTCGTGGCGCGCGAGGAAACCTTCGGCCCGGTGGCGCCGCTTGTTCAAATTTGAAAGCGAGGCGCAGGCGATCGCGATGGCCAATGACACGGAATTCGGCTTGGCCGCCTATCTTTATACGCGCGATCTTGCGAGAAGCTGGAGAGTTTCCGAAGCCATTGAGTACGGAATCGTCGGATTGAACACCGGCATCATCTCGACTGAAGTGGCGCCATTCGGCGGCGTCAAGGAATCGGGAATTGGCCGCGAGGGTTCCGAAGTACGGAATTTTGGATTACACCGAAATCAAATACGTCTGCATCGGCGGAGTGAGTTAGCGGCGCCGTGCTGGGACGCTTCCTCGAGTTTTCGCTCGCCGCGCCGGACATTCAGGCCTCATTGGATTTTTACCTAGGCCTTGGCTTTTCTTCCGCCGAGGTGGGTGATGCGTGGCCGCACCCTTATGCCGTGGTCACGGATGGACGAATCTGTCTGGGGCTGCATCAAGAACCCATCCCCGCGCCGTCGTTGACCTTCGTGAAACCCGATTTGCTCAAGCACCTGGACGCCCTCGAGCAGAAGGGGATCGAATTCGAGTTTCGTCATCTGGGCAACGATGTGTTCAATGAAGTCGGCTGGCTCGATCCTTCGGGACAGTTGGTGCGCCTGGTCGAAGCGCGCACGTTTTCACCCAGCAAACGCCTTGCCAACGATACTTCGCGTTGCGGCTATTTTCTTGAGATCGCCGTGCCGGCGCCGGATCGCGAGTTGGCAAAGGCTTACTGGGAAGACTTTGGTTTCGTCGGCATGGAGGAACCCGGCGATCGCCTGCCGCATATCGCCTGCACCAGCGATTTCATCGATCTCGGCCTGTACCACCCGGCCGATTTGCGGCGTGCAACGTTGAGATTCGAAGTCGACGATGTGGGCGGAACTCTGGCTCATCTTGCCGACAAAGGCATTGTGCCGAATGGCGAATTGCCGCCGGGATTGCGCATCGGTGCCGGCGGCGGTGCTGGTGGCGCCCGAAGGAACGCCGATTCTTCTGACTAGTTCGTCACCACCGTAATCTTGAACTTCAACTGCATGGCATCCTGCACCTGCAAGGCGCCGTGCATCAGGCTGTAGGGAACGAGGCCCAGAGCCGTTTGCCGCAGTTCCATCGATCCTGCCGCAATGAAGTGATGCGCATCGCCTTGCAAGGTGAAGCGGCACCGATATTCTCGAGCTGTTTCCTGCCGCGCGATTTCCAAATCCGCGTTCAACGCATCCAACGCGCCCGCTGAGCGACATGCTCTTCACGGTGATATCGGGAAATTCAGCAGCATTGAGCACTGCACTGCTCAGCATGTTGCGGCGGGTACCCGCCTTCGGCGTCTTCCGCGATGTCGCCCGGAAAATCGCTGCCTTCCTCACTGCGCGATTGCGCATCGTCGATCTCGAAACCATCGGCGCGCATGCGGAGCGAAAATGACGACGTCGACACGCCGGCGCCGATTCGCACGACGCCTGTTACCGCCCGGTTGACCATGACGTGGTTATGACCAAGATTACCCAGGGGCCCCGCTCGATACACCAACAGCCTCAATTCAGAGCCGCCGGAATCGATTGGGTATTCGCCGGGCACAGGAAGCGACTGCAGGCCTAGCGGAGCGCGCAACGGCGGCGCGACCGGCCGCGGATGCCGCGCGGCACATGCCGACACACTCAGCACCAGAACAGCGACGGCAATCCGATTGAACATCTATCGGGGCCCCTCCGGCTTGCTAGACTAGGCTACAGTTTGCCGCCGGAGACGCCTGATGCCAAATCAAATCCCCCCGATCCGCTACAGTGCGGTCGCACAAGGATTTCATTGGCTGATCGCAGCGCTCATCGTGGTTCAATTCACGCTGGGTTGGACGGCGCAGTTTTTGCCGCTGGGGGGGCGCAAGCTCGAGCGCCTCGATTGGCACAAAAGCTTCGGCATGACCATTCTGACGTTGGCGGTGCTGCGGCTGCTCTGGCGGCTATTCAATCACCCTCCGGAATTGCCGGCGCATATGACCACTGTCGAAAAAAAGCTCGCCCGAGCAACCCACGTTCTTTTCTATGTCTTGCTGTTCGTTATGCCCTTGACGGGGTGGCTGATGTCCTCCGCGAAAAACTACTCGGTCAGTTGGTTCCACCAATTCACCTGGCCCAATCTAATCGGACCGAACGAAGCAGCCTTCAATTTACTTAAGTCGACGCACGATACTTTGAGCTGGCTGCTATTTGCGTCGCGGTGCTGCACATTCTCGCGGCGCTCAAGCATCAGTTTTGGAATAAGGATGATGTGCTCAAGCGCATGCTGCCATTTACAAAATCGGAGAAGCGAACATGAGAAATCTCTGTCTTGCCGGGATAGCCGCAATGCTGTTGGGTGCGCGGGGCCGCCGCAGCGGTCACGAGCTTTACTTCTGACACGGATCAGAGCCGCTTGGAGTTCATTGGCATTCAAGCGGGCGCCGAGTTCAAGGGTGTGTTTCACAAGTTCACCGCCAACGTCGACTTTGCGCCCGAGGCGCTTGCAAGCTCTCGAATCGATGTGCAGATCGACATGAATTCGGTCGATTCTAACGACAAGGACCGCGATACGACCATACGGGGCAAGGACGTCTTCGATGTCGCTCACTATCCGACAGCGCACTACATCACCAAGTCCATCACCAAGACCGCGGCCGGCTTTTCCGCCGTCGGCGCGCTGACCCTGCACGGCGTCACCAAGGATGTACCGATCGCCGATGCCGGCAAGCACGCGCTGATGGCCTATCCTCTTCGCTCTTTCGATGTTCGCCAGCGCGGCGCTGCTGTTCATGGTGGAGCCAATGCTCGCGAGGATGCTGCTCCCCTCCTTGGCGGCACGCCGGCCGTCTGGAAAACTTGCATGGTCTTCTTTCAGGCAGCATTGCTGGCCGGATATTTGTACGCGCACGCCGCCATGCGGTGGATGGGGAGGCGCACACAAATCGCGGTTCATGTCGCGGTGGTGGCAGCGGCGCTGCTGGTGCTGCCTCTCTATATCACGCCGAGCCGGGCCCCGGCGGCACTGGAAAATCCTGTACGGTGGATACTGATTACGCTGGCAGCGACCGTCGGACTGCCATTTTTTGCCCTGGCGGCGAGCACGCCCATACTCCAAAAGTGGTTCGCGGGAACGAGCCACAAGTCCGCCGAAGATCCTTATTTCTCTACGCGGCCAGTAACGCCGGAAGCCTGTTGGGCTTGCTGGGCTACCCGGTGTTGTTTGAGCCGCTTCTCCCACTCAGCACGCAAACGCGCTTTTGGAGCCTGGGGTTTATGGGGTTACTCGCGATGACGGTATTTTGCGCCGCCATGGTTTGGCGGAGGAATCCCGTTGAAGCGTCGACCACACAAGACACGGCCCCGGTCCGCGATCGGCCAGGCTGGAGAACTCGGGCGCGTTGGGTGGCTCTGGCTTTTGTCCCGTCGAGCCTGATGCTCGGAGCGACCACTGCCTTGACCACCGACGTGCCGGCCATTCCCTTCTTCTGGGTGCTGCCCCTGGCTCTTTATCTCCTGAGTTTCGTACTGGTTTTTGCACGCAAGCCGCCAATCTCGCATGAAATGGTGAATCGGAGGCTGCCGTTTCTGATCCTGATCGCGCTCATTCCCACCATCGCGAAGACGAGGCTTCCGGTTGCGGTCTTGCTGACGATCTATCTCCTGGTGCTCTTCGCCGTCGCGATGGTTTGCCACGGGGAACTTGCGCGCAGCCGGCCGGGGATCGGCCGCCTGACCGAGTTCTATCTGTGGATTTCAGTGGGCGGAGCGCTCGGCGGCATCTTTAACTCGCTGGTCGCGCGGTGATCTTCAGCAGTGTGGTGGAGTTTCCCCTGGTGCTCTTTCTCGCGACACTCGTGCGGCCTGCCCCCGATAGCGGGGAAAAGGAGAATTCGGGGCATACACGAATTGCGGATCGGCTGCTTCCCGCCATTCTTGGATTGTCCATGGCGGCTGTGATTGTGGGTGTGCGGCGCCTGGGTCTGAAACCGGGTATGTTGGTGAACAGCCTGATTTTCGGTTACTCCGTCCTGTGGTGCCTGAGCTTCGGAAAGCGCCGGCTCCGCTTTGCCCTGGGCCTGGCGGCGCTTCTGCTGGCGAGCGCCACCTACTGGCCCGTTTGGCCGGGTCCTTCACACGGAGCGTAGCTTTTTCGGCGTTTCCCGTGTAACGAACGACAATGCGAACCGGTTCCGGTATCTGTTTCACGGCGGCACAATCCATGGCGTTCAGAGCCTGGAGGAAACGCGCAGCCGGGAGCCGCTGTCGTACTACACGAAGGCCGGACCGATCGGTCAGGTGTTCGCCGAATTGCCGGCCGGCAACGTCGCGATTGTCGGGCTCGGCGCCGGAGCGATGGCTTGTTACATGCAACCCGGCCAGGCCCTGACATTTTACGAAATCGATCCATCGGTCGAACGGATTGCGACTAACCCGCGATTCTTCACGTTCCTCGGCCAATGTGCGCCCGAAGCGCGGATCTTGACGGGCGATGCCCGATTATCACTGCGCGGAGCAGCGGACGGCGGCCACTCGCTGATCGTCCTCGACGCATTCAGCGGCGATACCATCCCGATTCATCTGTTAACGCGCGAGGCATTGCAACTCTATCTGAAGAAGCTCGCGCCGAGCGGCGTGCTCGCGTTCCACATCAGCAACCTTTACCTCGATCTGGCGCCGACTCTGGGAACCCAGGCGCGCGACGCCGGGCTTGTCTCGCTGGTGCGGGACGATACGGCGGTGTCGCAACTCGAGATGGATGGCGGGAGACTACCGTCCAAATGGCTGGTGATGGCGCGGAAGACGAGCGATCTCGGCGGCCTTGCCCGGGATACGCGCTGGAATCCGGCGCCGATGAAGCCCGGTGCGAGGGTTTGGACCGACGACTACTCTAACCTGCTGGGAGCGATCCGATGGCGCTGAGCGGCAGGGGATGCCGCTCAGCGCCAATCGCCTAGAGCATTTTCGGAATAATCATAGGGCGTAGCCGCAATGGCGGAAGTAGTTGGCGGCATTTTGGGAAGAAACGGTGGAGAGAGCTTCGGGGAGAGCGTGCTGGAGAGCGGGGACGGAACGGGTCTTGAGCGCGCGCAGCTTCTGTTTGACTTGTGCCCAGCATTTTTCGATCGGGTTGAAGTCCGGCGAGTAGGGAGGCAAGTAACAGAGCGCGGCGCCGGTCTGTTCAATGAGTTCCCGGATACCATCCACTTTATGGGCTCCCAGATTGTCCATGACGACCAGTTGACCGGGCTTCAACTGCGGACACAGGACATGTTCGAGATAAGCCCGGAAGACATCGCCGTCGGTGGGTGCTTCGATCAACATTGTAGCCACCCATCCGGAAACACTGATTGCTCCCAGCACGGTCAGTGTCCGGCAGGAACTCCTTCTTCGACGCGCGCGCCGTTCAACGCACGTCCATAACGCCGCGTCATTTCCGTGGTGACGCCACTCTCGTCAACGAAGATGAGCTGCGCCGGATCGATTTGTCGCGCTTCCTGCTGCCAGAACTGGCGTTGTGCTTTGACTCGCTCGCTGTCCTGCTCGGCGGCGTGGAGTGACTTTTTTTGAGACGCAGCCCCATCCGCCTCAGCGCTACCCAAAGTTGGGTAATCCCGATCGTGATGCTTTTGTGGCGTCGCACATCTTCCTGCAACTCTGCCAGCGTCCGATCCGGTTGCTCTTTCACCCGGGATCGCAGATACTCCGCCGCCTCCGGACTCAGCCGGCTCTTTGGGCCACGCTTACCACCCACCGGTCTTTCCATCTTCCCTGTCCGGCGCAGCGTGGAGGGGATTTTCTCGGCCCAGCCTTCACTGACATGAAAGCGCTCAGCAAGTTCGGCCAAGCTCCCTTCTCCCTGCTCGTGCGCTTCCAGAAACTTTCGACGCAGATCACCTGAGTAGGCTCGCGCCATCCTTCTCGCCGACGGAAGATCCTCCAGAGCTCCTTATATTATCCACGAAACCGCTCTAGAACGTCACGCGCGCGCTGATCTGCATGCGCCGCGCCTGTGTTCCATCGGGGAAGCCGCCGTCGGCGCTGCCATAGCCGAAGGCCGTTGGAGTCGCCTGAAGCACTCCCTTGGTCGCGGTGTATGCCTGCGAGAACAGGGACGTGGGAGACCAGGTGTTGCTGACGTTGAAGGCTTCGAAGATGAGACAGCCTTCACTTTTTCCGTGTCTAGCGGAATCGCCTTGGTGATGCGGAGATCGGCGCGATAAAAGGCAGGTGTATAGAGGCTGTTCACCGGCAGGAAGGGAACGCGCGTGTTGCCGCCGCTGAATCCATCGATGGTGCTGGTGGAAAGGATGCTGCCCGAAGCCAGCGTGGGCGCGGACACGACGCGAATCGTCGGGCTGCCTGTGGGCCTTCCCGCAGCCAGCGTCATGATGCCCGAAAGCTGCCAGCCGTCGGCGACATACTTCAGGAACGCGTTGTCCGCTGGGGGATCTTCGGCGCCCAGACGAAAGAGTAGACAAAGCGGTGCCGCTGATCGAGAGTTCCGCTGCCGCGCTCGAAGCCGTAGTTGCCGTTGTACGTGTAGGAACTGAGCGACTGAAGAAGATGGCGCTGGAGCCGCCGCCCTGGCCTTCGTCGATTTCATGCGACCAGGTGTAGGAGAGCGAGCGACTGGAAGCCGTGCGAAAAGCGCTTTTCAAGGTCACGGCCAGCGCGTCGTAGTAGCTGTTGATGCCGTTCGTGACCTCGTAGACCGCGCCGTACTTCGTGTTGGGACGCGGCGTTGTGTAGATGCGGCGTCGTGAAGTTGCCGGTCTGTTTGCCGTTGGCGTCTTCGATGGTGTAGGTGTAATTGGTGGTCGCAGCCGACGTTCAGGTCCGTAACGCCCAACAGGTTGACGCCGCGGCTCCAGATGCCGGAAACGCTCAACACCATGTCCTTCGCCAGTTCGCGCTGACACCGTGAGGTTGCGCCTGCTGCGAGTACGGCGTCTTGAGATTGGGCGCGGCGAACTGGATCGTCGCGGCGCCGACGCGCCGCTCCGGTGGGCGCCGCGGGCAGAGCGTTCGGGAAAGACGGGGCCGACGGCGAGTTGGGTCGGATTGGTGGCGCTGAACGAATCGGCGATCTGGTAGATGCCGTTCGTCGTCCACAGATTGTCGATCAGGCCGCCGAGCATGCGCGCGTAAAACATGCCGTAGCCGCCGCGCATCACGGTCTTGTCGTTGACGCGGTAAGCGAGTGCCGATGCGCGGCGCGAAGTTGTCGGATGGGCGTGTGGATGTAGCCGGTTTGCGGACAATCGGGATTGACCACCGGGAAGTTCGGAACATGCGACTTATCCCAGCGGACTCCCAAGTTCACCGTGAGCTTGGGCGTGACCTTCCACTGATCCTGCGCATACCAGGCAAATTCGCTGATCGTGTAGTCGGCGACGGGATTGCCGAAGGTCTGCGAGTAAGCGGTCCAGTTCTTCGCGCCCGTGGTGTTGCCTGCTGTAGTCCTGCGCGAAGGCCGTCGGCGTCAGGTAGGTGTAGGATCCGAATGCATTGCTGATGAAGTAGTTGTAGTCTTCGGTGGTGCAGCAGTTGAAGCCGAACTTGATGGTGTGGTTGCCTTTGATCCAGGTGACATCGTCGGCGAACTCGTAGCGGGTTTCGCTGGGCTCCACGCGCGGCAGATAAGTTGGCCGGTCCAAGCTGCACGCCGGCCACGGAAACATCGAGATAGCCGAGACCGCCGCCCAGCTCGGCCTGGTCGAACGAATCGGCCTGGCGGTCGGTATCCCAGCCGAAGCGGAAGACGTTGACGATGTTGCTGGTGGGAACACAGGTCCAGCCGAACTTGCCGTTGCGGACGCGGACCGAATCGTCGCCGTTGCCGGTGATGCCGGCGCCGCTGGTGGAAGAAAGGCCGGTCTGAATTCCGTTCGGCGACCACCAGCGCAGGAAATTGAATTCCGCCGATGAAGGTGTTCTTGTCGTTCAGGTGGTAGTCCATTCGGCCGAAACCCAGGTCGTTATCGTCGGTGCGGGGAATCTGGCCGAAGAAGCGCGGCAGCAGGGCGTTGATGGCGTTGCACTGCGCGGGCGTGGCGGGCAGCAGCGCAGCCGATCCACGTCTGGGTCGCGGTGTTGATTACACCGGCCTGCACATAGCTGTCCACCATCGGGAACTGACGATACGTGAGATCGAAGTTCGAGGAAGTAAAACAGCTTGTTCTTGATGATCGGGCCGCCAACCGTGCCGCCGCCCTCGACGCGCTTCTCGGCGGGATTGAAGGCGGCGAAAGGGATCCCTGGCGTCGAAGCCGGTGCTGCGGAAGTAATAGAAGCCCGCGCCGTGCAATGCGTTGGTGCCGCTCTTGGTCACGGTGTTGACCACGCCGCCCATGGCGCGGCCGTATTCGGCCGAGTAGTCGTCGGAGACCACCTGAAACTCCTGCACCGCGTCCTGCGAGATCTGCGACTGGATGCGGGTGCGGCCGGCGTTCTCGTCGTAGAACTGCTCGGTGTTGTCGTTGCCATCCAGCAGGAAGGAGTTGTTGCCGGCCACGCCGCGGAAGCTCAGCAGGCCGAAGGTGGCGTCGTTGGTGACGCCCGGCGTCAGCAGCACGAACGAGTCGACGCGCCGGCCGTTGATCGGCAGCTCGTCGATCTGCTGCTCGCCGACCACTTGAGAGACGTCGGTTTTCTGATCGTCGATCAGTTCGGCCGCCGACGGAAACCTCCACCGTGTGGTGCTCTGCGCGACCGCGAGACTGACGTTCATGTCGAGATTCTGGCCGACCTGCAGATCGATGTCTTTCAGTTCGTATTGAGCAAACCCGGGGGCCGTAATGGTCAACTCATAGCCTGGGCCTGGAACGAGCGCCGGAGCGGTGAAAACGCCCGCATCGTTGGTCTCGACCGAGCGGATCTCGCCTTTCGAGGCGCTCGAAACCACGACCTTCCCGTTTGCGACCACCGAGCCGGATGGATCGTGGACCGTTCCCGAGATACTGGCTACGCCGCCCGCCTGACCGAATGCGCTGACCGCCATGAGAAACGTGCCAATCGCTATAGCTGCAATTTTGCGCATGGTTATATCCCCCTCTGTGAAAACCGAAACTCAGATAATAGCAGGAGAATCTTTTCAAAGCGATTAAAAACGGTGCGAGACCGGC